>NZ_CP104171.1:0-4800000 GCF_025200865.1 Bradyrhizobium sp. NC92 | reverse complement strand
AGTACAAGATCAAGACGGCGTGGGGCACCGACGTCCTGTTCTCTGCAGCGCTCGCGCGCCAACAGGGGGCCATCCTGGCCTCACTCGCTCGCTGGTACACGCCCGCCGAAGCGCTGACCATGGCGACATCGACGAATGCCGAACTGCTGGCGCTATCGGGCAAGCGGAATCCTTATCCCGGCAAACTTGGCGTCGTGGAACAAGGCGCACTCGCGGATTTGCTGCTCGTCGACGGAAATCCCCTGGACAATATCGGCCTTCTTGCCGACCCCGCCAACAATTTCAAGATCATCATGAAAGATGGAATTATCTACAAAGATACGCTTGCCCGTTAGCAGCAACGTCATCGCCCTTTCGATCGACCAGGTCGCGATCGATCCCAAGGCGAGTACCAACCCGTGCCGGGCAATTCCGCTTGTGGCCCCGAAGGCGAGGAGAGGTTCGGGAAGCCGCATAGGGCTGCTGTAGCAGGCAGAGCGGACGCTAGGGCTTGCGGTCGAGCCGCAATCGCTGCGCCTTCATTCGCTTGATCTCTCGACTGAGATCTTCACTCTTCTCGTCGCGCCGTTCGCTGCTCGATTTGGGCTGATCGTCCTGGCGCAGCTTTTCGAGAGCTTTCTCGACCGAGAGCTTGTCCGTTCCGGCCATAACCGACCTCGCTTTGCGTCCATGCCAGTCGATGAGGATAGGAGGGAATCTGCTGCGGGCAGATCCAATTGCCGCATGTGTCGTACTGACGCGCGATGCGCGAAGACATGGCTGAAGCGCTGCGGCTGCTTCAAACGCGTCTTGCCCGAACACGTCCATCCCTGAGATTTTCTGAAAGGCTGGACCGCTCAGACCGGGGAGTCTTGATCTAGCTCAATGGTATCGCTCCCGGTAGACGACCATGCCGACCGGGCGCTGCGCTGGTTCCGATCGAGCCAGGCCCTGATCGCCCAACCCGGCGTCCAATGACGGTGTGAAGTCTTGTGCCGAACGACTCACGATCTCGGCGTCGACTCGGCAGGCGGTCGTTAGTGGGCTGCCTAATTTCGCGTTTGGGTCGTGCCAGGCTGTGGTCAGCCTTCTCAGATTGAAAATGGGCTTGAGTTGCAGAGTGTTAGCCAGTTCATAATCCTAATCGCGCCGGCCAGCTTAAGCTTTTCGAGACAACCGCTCGGGAGGCAACGATGACACCCGGCTGGCTCATTTTCCCTGCGACTATCGCCTGTGTCTGCTTCCTGGCCATTGTGAGTTTGATCATGCTTGGCGCTTGGTAGGCGGCTGACGAAGAGAATCTTGAAAGAGCGCGCTCTGAAGATTCGCCCACAGACCGACGCGAACTCATGTCGGTCGGAATTCGATCGGGTGCGGCCATGGATTGCGCGAATTGCGGCAGAGTCAACCCGGAGGGAACGAAGGTCTGCGGCGATTGCGGCGCGCCGCTGTTCGTTCGCTGCCCTGCGTGCGGGGGCGACAATCCGACGGGCAAGAACTTCTGTGGCGACTGCGGTGCCGCGCTCACGCCGACCGTATCGCCGCAAGTGACGACAGGGGCCGGCGCATCGACGTCCATCGTGGCACCGGTCGCGGAGCGCGCAGGCTTGTTAGCCGCACCAAGTTCTTCCGCCGAGCGTCGTCAGCTCACAGTGATGTTCTGCGATCTCGTCGGCTCGACGGCACTGGCGACAAAGCTCGACCCGGAAGATCTACGGGACATCATTGCTGAGTACCGCGATAGCGTAGCGGCGGTCGTCCGCAAGTACGGTGGCACCGTCAGCCGTTACATCGGCGATGGCATGCTCATCCTATTCGGTCATCCTTCAGCGCATGAGGACGATGCCGAACGCGCAGTGCGCGCTGCGCTTGAGATCGCCGCGACCAGGCACGCGCCGGGAGCCCCACCCGAGCTCGAGCTGCGGGTTCGCCTTGGGCTCGCGACTGGCCTCGTCGTCGTAGGTGACCTTATCGGCAGCGAAGCGGCGGAGGCGCAGGCAGTCCTTGGCGAGACGCCGAACCTTGCCGCTCGACTGCAAGCGCTCGCCGAACCGGATGGGGTCGTCATCGCTGAGGACACGCGGCGGCTCATCGGCGGGCTCTTTGACTACGAGAATCTCGGCGCCGTGACGCTGAAGGGTTTCGCCGCACCGGTGCAAGCCTGGCGGGTGCTTCATGAGGGAACAGCGGAAAGCCGCTTCGAGGCGTTGCACCCTTCGGTCCTCGCCCCGCTGGTTGGGCGTGAGGAAGAACTCGCGCGGTTGGAGCGGAGCTGGAGCCATGCGCGGGCGGGCACCGGTCAAGTCATGCTGCTCGTCGGCGAGGCGGGGATCGGCAAGTCGCGCCTCGTTGCGGCTCTTCAGGAGCGTATCCAGCGGGAGCCGCACACCTGCTTGCGCTACTTCTGCTCGCCTCATCATCAGGAAAGCGCGCTTTACCCCTTCACCGCACAACTCCAGCGGGCGGCAGGCTTCGATCGTGAGGACACACCGATGACCAAGCTCGACAAACTTCGAGCGCTCCTATCGCCTGCATTGCCGCCCGACGAGGACGTGGCGATCCTGGCCGAGTTGCTGTCGATCCCGAACGATAATCTATACTTGCCGGTTACGAGTACGCCGCAACAAAAGAAGGAGAGAAGCTTCGCCGCTCTGGTTCGCCAGCTTGAAGCTCTCGCGCAAAAATGTCCAATCATGATCGTGTTCGAGGACATGCAATGGATCGATCCAAGCTCGCGCGAGCTGCTGGACCGAACCGTCGATCGCGTAGCAAGCCTACCGATTTTGGTCTTGATCACCTACCGCCCCGAGTTCCAGTTGGTATGGACCGGAAAGCCGCATGTCAGCTTGCTCGTGCTGAACCGGCTTGACCAGAAAGCGGGCGCTGCGCTGATCCGGAGCGTGGCAGGTGGCCAGACGCTGCCGACCGAAATCGTCAATGAAATTGCCGAACGAACGGATGGCGTGCCGCTGTTCGTTGAGGAGTTGACCAAAGCGGTGCTCGAAACGAGCCCCGAGGGTATCGCGCGAGCGATCTCCTTCGCGCCGCTGCCCGGACTTGCCGTACCGGCCACGCTACATGCTTCGTTGATGGCGCGGCTCGACCGGATTGGTCCGATCGCCAAGGAGGTGGCACAAATCGGCGCGGCTATCGGCCGCGAGTTCTCCTACGATCTGCTGGCCTCGGTCGCACAGCGGTGCGACAACGAGTTGCGGGCGGCGCTCGACCGGCTGATCAACACCGGCCTCGTGTTTGGGAGTGTCGAGCCGCCCGACGCCAATTTCTTGTTCAAACATGCACTGGTCCAGGATGCGGCATACGGCACAATGTTGCGCGGCCAACGCCGCGAGCTGCACGCGCGGATCGCTGGCGCACTGGAGGAGAAGCTTGCCAGGGGCATCCAAGAGCAGCCGGAAATCCTCGCCCACCACTGCGGACATGCGGGCCTGGCCGAAAAGGCGGTTTCCTATTGGCAGGAGGCTGGTGAGCGTTCAAAGGCTCGATCGGCAATGACAGAAGCAATCGCGCAGATGCGAAAGGCGCTCGATCTGCTATCCCAACTGCCGGATACTCCCGCGCGCCAGCGCACCGAAACTGACCTTCAACTCGCGCTCGGCGGTGCACTGATCGCCGCGAAGGGCCACGCGGCCGAAGAGACCGGCAGGGCCTACGCCCGGGCGCGTTGCCTCTGCGAGGCACTCAACGACACGCCGAACCTGCTCAAGGCACTCTGGGGCGAGTTCGTGCATTATCACGTCCGTGGTGAAACGGACCGATCGCATCGCATCGCCGAGAATCTGCTCGATTTGGCCGGACGACAGAACGATGCGGCCATTCTTGTCGCCGGTCATCGGGCAGTGGGCGATAGCTGGCTTCATCGCGGACAATTGGCCTTGGCGCGCAGCCATCTCGAGCGGGGGCTCGCACTTTACGATCCGGCGCAGCAGCGCTCTCTTACGGCCCTGTTCGCAGAAAACGCCCGCGTGGCGATGCTTTCGTTCCTCTCGCTGACATGTGGCCTTCTTGGCTTCGCCGATCAGGCGCGCGTGCAGAGCAGTGACGCCCTGGCAGAGGCCCGCGATTCGTCGCACCCGATCAGCCTCGCATTCGCGCTGAGCGTTGCCTGCCGATTGCATTTCGTGCTCGAAGACGCGGGCATGGTTGGGCAACGGGCGGACGAGCTGGTTGCGCTCACCACCGAGCAGCGCTTTGCCTTCTTCCTCGCGATGGGGACGGCATATCGCGGCTGGACGCTGGCCGAAGCCGGCGACCCCGAGGCCGGGGTGGACTTGCTGCGGCGCGGCATCGAGGGATTCCAGGCGTCCGGCGCAGCGTGGACTCTTCCGTTCTACCTTGCGCAGCTCGCAGCAGCCGAGGCAAAGGCAGCACGATTTGAAACCGGGCTCGGCCAACTCTCCGACGCCTTGGCACTCACCCAGAAATCGGGGGTGCGGTGGTTCGAGGCCGAGCTGCATCGGCGCCGAGGCGAGTTGATGCTGAGGGCTCGGCCAGGCGCCGAGGCCGATGCGGAGACCGAGTTTCGCCACGCCATTGCGATTGCTCACCAGCAGGAGGCGAAACTCTGGGAACTTCGCTCCGCCGTCAGTCTCGCCCGGCTCTGGCGTGATCAGGACAGGGGTGATGAAGCACGCGGTCTTCTCGCGCCGGTCTACGGTTGGTTCGACGAGGGCTTCGATACCCGCGACTTGAAGGAAAGCAAGGCGCTGCTGGAAGAACTCTGAGTGTGACACGTGGAACTTATCGTCAGCGCGCTCCATTGGAGCTCCGAAGCGCTCTCGGGTTTGGCGACTCCCTGTGCTGCCGACGAGGAAGGCAAACGCCGGAATGTTCAACGGCAATACGGCTGTCCACGGCAGGAGCCGTGAGGTTTCGTGCCGTTCACCCACGCCTTCGGCAATACCACCAGGGATGACCGGCTAAAGATCACGACCGGTGCATCGTCACTCGGTAGCACGCCTCGGCAGCCGTAGCGCCATTGGCCGGCCGTGCCGGGCGAGGTCTTGCCAATGAGGGCGACGGCATTCAAGCCCTGAGGGTCGGCCATCGCGAGAGCTTGCCCTGCCATCCGCATCCCTTCCGAACCCGGATCAGGTACTCGACCGCAACCACTGCGAAAAGACCCGAATGGTCCGCGCGCGCGGATGGCTTGGCCTGCTGACCACATAGAAGCCATAGCCGGGCAGGCTCAACGAGAATGCCTTCACGAGCGTGCCGGTGGCGAGGTCGTGCGCCACGAGCACATCACTGAAGATCCCGACGCCCTGTCCGCTGATCACCGCCTCGATGGCGTGCAGTTCTTCCCGGAAACTCAAATGCTGCAGGTCCTTGTATGGAGGCACCTCGCCCCACCTGCGCTGGGCCGCACCGAGCCATCTCTGCCACGTCGGTGGCTCGCGATCGGCCGGCGACCAATAGGAGTGGATCAGAACATGCTTTGCGAGGTCGACTGGTCTCTTCAGGCGTCCCGTTGAAAGCAAATCCGGACTGCAGACCGGCCAGAACGTATCGCTGAAGAGCTCATCGACGATCCCGTCTGTCGGCGGTACGCGGCTGGTCGCATAGCGAATGGCAACGTCACTATCTCCGGCCTGCAGATCGAGCACCGTGTCAGTGCCGATCACTTCCAGCGGCACGTCGGGATGCAACTTCCGCCACAGGGGCAGGCGGGGCACGAGCCAGCGGCTGGCGAAGGCATTGGTCGTCGTCACCCGGAGCGGCTGCTGGTCACCTTCCTCCTTGACGGACGCAATGGCAGCGGCAAACGCCTCGAGCCCGCCGCGAATGGCCGGAAACAGCCGCGCGCCGGCCTCGGTCAACGAAAGCGGACGTGGTCTGCGCCGGAACAAGGCGCGGCCGCAATACTGCTCGAGCAAGCCGATCTGGTGGCTGATCGCGGTTGGCGTGACGCCGAGTTCTGCCGCGGCTTTCTTGAAGCTCAGATGACGGGCGGCAGCTTCGAAAGCGCGGAGCTCGATCAGGGGAGGCAGCTTGTGCATGCGCGGTCAGTCTAGGTGAAATCAGTTCATCGTCACCTGAATTCTTCGGATTTGCTCTGAGACAGCCCAGGATCGAGGATATGGCGGGTCAAGCTGAGGAGCCCATGTCATGTCCATCGCATCTGTTGCCAGCGCTGCCGCCGAACTTAGCGCCTCCTTCGGAGGAGAACTGCTCAAGCCAGCAGACGAGGGCTACGACGAGGCGCGCAAGGTCCACAACGGGCTGGTCGACAAACGGCCAGCATTGATTGCCAGGTGCCGCAGTGCGGCCGATGTCGTGGACGCGGTGACACTTGCGACCAAGCTCGGCCTCGAGGTCGCGGTTCGCGGCGGCGGCCACAATGTGGCGGGGCGCGCAACCATCGACGGCGGGATCATGATCGACCTCTCACCCATGAAGGGGATTCGAGTCGACGCCATCGGCAAGACCGTATGGGCGCAGGGCGGGGTCACCTGGGGCGAGCTCAATCGAGAAACGCAGCTTCACGGACTTGCGGTGACCGGCGGCGTGGTCTCGACCACCGGCATCGCGGGCCTGACGCTCGGCGGAGGGCTGGGCTGGCTGATGGGCAAGTACGGCCTCGCATTGGATAATCTGCGGGCTGTCGAACTCGTCACGGCCGATGGCAAGGTTCTGCGGGCCAGCAAGCAAGAGCAGCCCGATCTGTTTTGGGCCGTGCGCGGCGGCGGCGGAAACTTCGGGATCGCCACCAGCCTCGAATACGACCTCCATAAGGTAGGGCCGGTCATCACCGGCGGCCCGATCGTCCACCCAATCGAGCGCTCCCGCGACGTGCTGGAATTTTTCCGGACCAGCACGCGATCGCTCACGGACGAGCACATGCTGTTCGCATCCCTGACCCATGCGCCGGACGGGTCCGGCAGGGAGGTCGCGGCCCTGGTCACCAGCCACTGCGGTGAAGTTGCCGAGGCCGAACGAGCGATACAGCCGCTGAAACAGTTCGGAACTCCGATTCTGGATGCAGTCGGACCGATGACCTATTGCGAGCTCAACCGGATGCTCGACGCCAACTATCCGAAAGGCGCCTTCAACTATTGGAAGTCGAACTTCCTCGTGGAGCTGAGCGATGGTGCGATTGCGACGATGATCGAATGTTTCGCCCGCTGCCCGACTCCCATGGGGCAGCTGCTGCTCGAGCATATCCACGGTGCCGCGGCCCGCGTGGATGCCGGGGATACGGCATTCGTGCATCGGCAGGAGGGCTACAATTTCCTGATCCTCGCGCAATGGACGCAGGCCAGCGATAGCAGCCGCTGCATCTCGTGGGCACGCGCAACCTATGAAAAGATGCGACCCTTCTTTGCGTCCGGACGCTATGTCAATTATCTCGATGATGACGAGACAGGCGATCCCGTTGCCGCTGCCTATGGGCGGAATTACCGCCGCCTGCAGCAGATCAAAGCGAAATACGACCCTACGAACTTCTTCCGGATGAACCAGAACATCCGGCCGCTCGCTTGATTGCCGGCTGACGATTCCTCGCTCTCGTCAGGATGTGAGTAGAAACCAAGCCGCGACCTGATCCAAAGTGGGTGGGGCGAGCTGATGCCCGGGAGGGACTTGAGAATGGCGGTCGTGTGCAGGCCCGCTCGCATCGACGACTTGAAGCAGGCCGATGACCTCGTCGTCGCCAGCATCAACGAGCTCACTGAACGGCGGGGGTTCGGGAAGATGGCATCCTCTCGCCCGCCGAATTTTCAGGCCTTCTCGCTGGCGGATGATCCCGAAGGCTTATGGGTGGCCGATGACGACGGAGAGATTGTCGGCTTCGCGTGGAGTTGGGTCTGTGGCGAGCTTTGGTTCTTGGCTCAATTGTTCGTCGCGCCTGATCGTCAGAGCGATGGCATTGGCAATCAACTCATCAACAAGGCATTCGCGCATGCGGACATGCGCGGAGCACCCGTCAAGGCACTGATCACCTTCACGTTCAACAACGTATCTCAAGGCCTCTACATCCGCCATGGACTGTTCCCGCGCTTTCCGATCTACATGGTCAGCGTCCCTCGCGACCGCCTGGCGCCACGATTGGCTGCGCCGCGGCTCCGTCTTGAATCTCTCACTGCCGACGCAATCGCATACCACGAGCTGGCGGCGATCGATATCAGTGCTGTCGGCGTTTCCAGGGAGAAGCATCATCGATTTCTCCTGGGCGACAGCACGATTCGCGGATTCACCATCCACGCCGGCAATGAGTGCGTCGGGTATGTCTATATTTCGGGTGGACACATTGGTCCGCTTGCAGTCCGCAGGCCAGATCTCGTTGACGCCGCTCTTGCCACTGCGTTGTCGTTCGCGGCACAGAGCGATTGTCCGACCATTTCGGCCTTTGTGCCGGGCGCGAGCGAGCCAGCGCTCAAGGCCGCGACCGACCACGGGATGCGTCTGACGTTTCCGATGCTGCTGATGTCGAACAGACCGTTCGGAGATTGGGGCAGCTACCTCCCGCGCAATCCGGGTTTCATGTAGAGGATTCAACCGAGAAGGCTGGCGTCGCGGGGCAGGCAGGAAGCCACGGAATGATGACTGGATCGGCGCTCGTTCCGGGCCGGGTCATGCTCTAGCCTTATCGGGACCGCGGGCTGCGCTCTGGATGGAGCGGCCGTTGCGCATAAGGGTTATCCATGCACATGGCCGAAAGGCCTGCAGCGCTCGCTCTACACTCGTCCCATGAACGATACTGGCAGGAAATCCAGGTGACGCCGCCCCATTCCCATCTCTGCATGCATACCGGATAGTTGCCGCCGAACCGCTGTGCTGCGGCTGGACTGGGCGCGGACATGGTGATCAAGACCAAGAGGAGACAGGCAAGCGCGCGCATCATGATCAGCGCGGCCGGGGCGAAGGCGGCTGCTTGAACCTCACGCGCGGGTTCACATCGCAATAGGTGTTCCATCGCCCGGACGCCGACGCCAGGCATTGCTCTCGCGTCGAATACATGCATTCGCCCGGAAAACCGAGGTGTCCGCCGACCACGCACCAGGGATAGTCGCGCTCAGCGTTTGCTGCGGGAGAAAATCCGATGACCATGAGGACAATCAGTAGAGCGATGCGCATGCGATCTCCATCATGTCAGCTGAGCGGCAACGCCAGAGGTTCGCCTTCGAAAAATAGCCGCTTGATGATCGTGGCTCAAGAATAATGGCCTAAGCTGGTTAGAGGCGCAGGCAACAATTCCGTGTCGCACTGCATCGTTCCTGCCAACGTTCGACGGCTTGTCGCCGGTGCTTAGGAACGTCCGCAGGGCTTGGTAGCTGGCCCAGGGACACGCGAACACGCGCGCCAAAACAGCAACGGGGCCCGCAAGGGCCCCGTAAAAATCCTTGGCGCTGCGCCGATCTTACTTGATCTTGGCTTCGCGGAATTCGACATGCTTGCGCGCGACCGGGTCGTACTTCTTCTTGACCAGCTTGTCGGTCATGGTGCGCGAATTCTTCTTGGCGACGTAGTAGAAGCCGGTGTCGGCCGAGGACACGAGCTTGACCTTGATGGTGACCGCTTTGGCCATGTTCTGAACCTCAGAATATCAGGGGGAATCTGGAGCCGGCCAAACGGCCCGCGTTGGCCGGCAACCTAGCCAGAAACGGCGGGAAGTCAAGGTTTCAGGGGGCAGAAACCGCTCAAATCGGGCCCATCAGGCCTCAAAGAACCGGTTTTTCGGCCGCGGCAGGCCCAGATTCTCCCTCAAGGTGGGCCCTTCATAGTCTTTGCGGAAAATCCCGCGCCGCTGCAGCTCCGGGACCACCTTGTCGACGAAATCGTCGAGGCCGGCGGGCAGGAACGGGAACATGATGTTGAAGCCGTCGGAGCCGCGCCCGACCAGCCATTCCTCCATCTGGTCGGCGATGGTCTTGGCCGTGCCGACGAAGGACAGCCCGCCATAGCCGCCGACGCGCTGGGCGAGCTGGCGCACGGTGAGCTTCTCGCGGGTGGCGAGGTCGACCAGGCGCTGCCGGCCGCTCTTGCTGGCATTGGTCTCGGGGATCTCGGGCAGGGGGCCATCGGGATCGAAGCCGGAAGCGTCGGTGCCGAGGATGACGGAGAGCGAGGCGATGGCGCTGTCGTAGTGCACGCGGCTGTCGAGCAGAGCGCGCTTCTCCTTGGCTTCATCGACGCTGTCGCCCACGACGACGAATGCGCCAGGGAGAATCTTCAGGTGCTCGGGGTCGCGGCCGATCTTCTCCATGCGGCCCTTGATGTCGGCATAGAGTTTTTGGCCGTCGGCGAGGCTGCCGCCGCCGGTGAACACGGCTTCCGCAGTCTCGGCGGCGAGCTGCTTGCCGTCTTCGGAGGCGCCGGCCTGCACGATCAACGGCCAGCCCTGCACGGGGCGGGCGATGTTGAGGGGGCCACGCACTTTGAAGTATTTGCCCTTGTGGTCGAGCGTGTGCATCCGGGCGGGATCGAAGAACAGGCCGCTCCCGACGTCGCGCACGAAGGCATCGTCGGCGAAGGAATCCCAGAGGCCGGTGACGACATCGTAGAATTCGCGGGCACGCTTGTAGCGCTCGGCGTGCTCCATGTGGTCGTCGAGGCCGAAATTCAGCGCCGCATCCGGGTTCGAGGTGGTGACGATATTCCACCCCGCACGGCCGCCGCTGAGATGGTCGAGCGAGGCGAAGCGGCGCGCGACGTGATAGGGCTCGTCGAACGTGGTCGAGCCGGTCGCGATCAGGCCGATGCGCTCGGTCACCGCCGAGAGCGCCGACAGCAGCGTGAACGGCTCGAACGAGGTCACGGTGTGGCTGCGCTTGAGCGCGTTGATCGGCATGTTCAGCACGGCCAAGTGATCGGCCATGAAGAAGGCGTCGAACTTGCCGGCCTCGAGCTTTTGGATCAGCGTCTTGATGTGCGAGAAGTTGAAATTGGCGTCGGGCCAGGCCCCGGGATAGCGCCAGGCGCCGGTGTGGATGCTGATCGGGCGCATGAACGCGCCAAGCTTGAGTTGCCGTTGTGCCATCGCCCGCTGTCCTTCTTCATTGTCGTTCGGAAAGACATAGGTGCGGGCGGGAACTCCGCCATTGGGGGAGGCGGGAAGAATTTTTTGTTTTTTGCAGATCTTTCAGCACGTCATTCTGGGGCGCCGCAAAGCGGCGAACCCGGAATCCATTGGGCCGCAAAGACTGCCGAGCGATGGATTCCGGGTTCGCGCTTCGCGCGCCCCGGAATGACGGAGGATAGAACTCGGACTTCGAACTACGACGCAGCGCGCCAACTAGCTCAAGACATCCTTCTGCATCTTGCCGCCGTAGAAATGGAAAAACGGCACCGGCGCGTCGTGGCGGAGCGGGCCGGTGGCAAGACGGGTGTCGAGCTCGTTGAGCACGTTACGCGTCATCGGATGCAGATCGGCGAGCGGCTTCGAGCCGAGCTCGACCCAGACCAGCTCGACCAGCTCGGCATCGGCATGGATCACGCCCTCGACGCGGTGGGTGATCGCGGAGGCATCGGCGGTGAAGAAGCGCGTGTCGAAGCGCTTGACGCGGCCGGGCGGGGTGATCGCGCGGGCGATCAGGAACAGGCCGGAGGGATCGGGCAGCAGGCCGGCATCCGCGAACGGCTTCCAGGGGCCGTCGAGCTTCGGCACCTTGCCTTCGGCCTTGCGGCCGAGGCAGAGGCCGGTCTCCTCGCAGGCTTCGCGGATCGCGGCAATGGCGAGCGATTTCGCGCGCGAGGCCGGCGTCTTCGGGCTGCCCTTGGCGAGATTGGCTTCCAGCTCCGCAGTGATGGGCGCAGCGCAGGGCACGCGATAATCGGCCTTGTCGACGCGCCCGCCGGGGAAGACGAATTTCCCGGGCATGAACACCACCTTGTCGTGGCGCTTGCCGACCAGCACTTTCGGAATGGCGCCGCTGCGGTCGACGAGGATCAGCGTCGCCGCATCCCGGGGACGGAAATAGGGATGGTGGTCGGCTTCCTTTTCCTCGTGGACCTTTGCCTTTTCCGCAACCTGCGCAATATCCGTCATGTCCTCACCCGAACTCTTCTTGCTTATTTTGCCTATACCGGCGGAATACCATCCGGAGGGTTGTCGTCAAACCCGTGCATGCGCAGAGCCCATTGCAAGCCGACCACAGCTCCCTTCACGGGCTGCAAAAGCGCGAGCGAGGCAAAGAATGTGAAGGGCAGATAGGCCGCGAAGCTGATCCAGACCGGCGTGGTGTAATTGGTCTCGATCCACAAAACGGCCGGCACGACGACGTGGCCGACAATGACGATGACGAGATAGGCCGGCAGATCGTCGGCGCGATGCGGGGTGAAGTCGAGGCCGCATTTGCCGCAATGATCGGCGGTCTTCAGGAAGGCGCGGAACAGCTTGCCTTGCCCGCAGCGCGGGCAGCGGCCGCGAAAGCCGCGCTTCATTGCCGTCATGACATCGCGCTTCTCGACGAGCCCGCTCTCGCGCGTCCAGATCTTTGGGGCCGTCCTCATCGTCACCACGCCTTGCCCTTCTTGCCCTTACCCTTGTTCTTTGCTTTGACCTTCTTTCCCTTGCCGGACTTTTGCTTCTCCGGCTTGCGTTTTCTCTCCGGGCTGCGTCCGGGATGCGCTTTGGACGACTTGCGCTGCGGACGCAACGGCCTGCGCTGGCGCGTGCCGCTGTCGCTCTCCGACGACAGCAGCTCGAAGCGCAGCGCGCCCGCGATCGGAGCGGCCTCGATCAGGCGGACGTCGACGACGTCGCCCAGCTGGTACATGGTGCCGCTGCGTGTGCCGACCAGTGCATGGCGGCCCTCGTCATAGTTGAAATATTCCGTGCCGAGGGATCGGATCGGGATCAAGCCGTCGGCGCCGGTCTCGGAGAGCTTGACGAACAGGCCGGCGCGGGTGACGCCGGAGACGCGGCCCTGGAAGCTGGCCCCGATGCGGTCGGCGAGGTGATGGGCGATCAGGCGGTCGACGGTCTCGCGCTCCGCCTTCATCGCGCGCCGCTCGGTCAGCGAGATATGCGCGGCGACTTCGCTCAAGCTTTCCGGCGTCTCGCTGTCGGGCAGGGCGCCTTCGCCGAGCCCGAGTGCACGGACCAGCGCGCGGTGCACGACGAGGTCGGCATAGCGGCGGATCGGCGAGGTGAAATGCGCATAGCGGCGCAGGTTCAGGCCGAAATGGCCGTAGTTCTCGGATGAGTACTCGGCCTGCGCCTGGGCGCGCAGCACGACTTCGCTCACCAGCGGATAGTAGTCATGGCCTTCGAGCTGAGCCAGCACGCGGTTGAACGTGGTGGGGCGGAGCGCGCCCGATTTGGCGAAGGGAACGTCCAGCGTCTCCAGGAATTCCGCGAGCGCGTGGACCTTTTCCAATGTCGGCTCGTCGTGCACGCGGTAGATCAGCGGGAGCGATTTCTTCTCCAATGTCTCCGCCGCGGCGACATTGGCGAGGATCATGAACTCCTCGATCAGCTTGTGCGCATCGAGACGCTCGGGGACCACGACGCGATCGACCGTGCCGTCGCTCTTCAAGAGGATCTTGCGCTCGGGCAGGTCGAGGTTGAGCGGATCGCGCTCGTCGCGCGCGCGCTTGGCGCAGGCGTAAGCCGCATAGAGCGGCCTCAGGATCGGATCGAGCAGGGGGCCGGTGGTGTCATCAGGCCGGCCGTCGATCGCGGCCTGCGCCTGCGCGTAAGCGAGCTTTGCCGCCGAGCGCATCAGGATGCGATGAAAACTGTGCGAGCGCTTGCGACCGTCGGGGCCGAG
Source organism: Bradyrhizobium sp. NC92 (assembly GCF_025200865.1). Taxonomy (NCBI): domain Bacteria; kingdom Pseudomonadati; phylum Pseudomonadota; class Alphaproteobacteria; order Hyphomicrobiales; family Nitrobacteraceae; genus Bradyrhizobium; species Bradyrhizobium sp. NC92. Next base: position 4,786,291 of record NZ_CP104171.1, on the reverse strand, counting down.
CACCATGCGCACCGCCAGCGCGCCGCGCGGCTCGCCCGGCACCAGCGAGCAGAGATTGTTGGAGATGCGCTCGGGCAGCATCGGCACGACGCAGTCGGGGAAATAGACCGAATTGCCGCGGTCGAGCGCGTCGCGGTCGAGTGCCGTGCCAGGGCGCACGTAGAAGCTGACGTCGGCGATGGCGACGTTGACGATGAAGCCGCCCTTGTTGTTGGGATCAGGATCCGGCTCGGCATGCACCGCGTCGTCATGATCCTTGGCGTCGGGCGGATCGATGGTGACGAGCGGGACGTCGCGCCAATCTTCGCGGCCCTTCAGGTTGGCGGGCTCTGCAGCTTCCGCCTCGCGCTCCGCAGCGGAGGAGAACCGCAAGGGAATATCGTGGGCGTAGATCGCGATCAGGCTGATCGCCTTCTCGGACTTGACCGAGCCGAGCTTCTCTTTGACCCGGCCGGAGGCGAGGCCGAAGCCGCGGGTGCGGACGATGTCGACGCTGACGAGGTCGCCATCCTCGGCGCCGCCGGTGTCGGTCCTGGCGATGTTCAGCTCGCGGTCGGCGAACTTCTTGTCGACCGGGACCAGCCGCCCGCCGCCCTCGGGCAGGCTGCGGAACACGCCGAGGATGCGGCTCTTGGCCTTGTCGATCACCTTGATGATGCGGCCGCGATAGGCGGGACCTTCGTCATCATCGCTGCGCTCGACGCGCAGCAGCGCGCGGTCGCCGACGCCGGCGGCGGTGCCGGGCTTGGGCCGACGCGGCATCTCGATGAGGATCTTTGGCGGCTCGCCGTTCTCGACCTCGTCCCATTCGGCGGGGGAGGCGATCAGCTCGCCATCGGAGTCTCGGCCGGTGATGTCGGCCAGCAGCGTCGGCGGCAGCGCGTCCGGCTCGGAGACCTTGTGGCGCTTCTTCTTGATGATGCCGTCGTCGGCGAGCTCGCGCAGCATGCGCCTGAGCTCGGCGCGATCGGCGTTCTTCAGGCCGAACTCGCGCGCAATTTCGCGAGTCCCGACCTTTCCTGGATTTGCCTTGATGAAGGCGACGATGGCTTGCCTGTCGGGAAAGCCACGGTCTTTCTTTGGTTTCACTTAACCTCTAATTCTTGCCGGCACTCTTCTTGGCCGGAGCCTTGGTCGCGGCTGCCTTGGTCGGCGACGTCTTTGTAGCAGAAGTCTTGGCGGTCGACGGCACGGGAGCGCGCGCCTTGCTGGTGGATTCGGATTTGGATTTGGCCGCGGCTTTTTTCGCAGCCGGCTTCTTCGGCTTCGGTGCGGCGTCCTCGCCGTCCGCAGCCTTCTTGGTCTTGGCGGGCTTTGCAGCCTTCTTGGCCTTGCCGCCACCTTTGGCCGCGCGCTCGTCGATCAGCGCGATCGCCTGCGGCAGCGTGATCGTGTCCTTCTCGAACTCGGCCGGAATGGTCGCGTTGACGCCGCTGGCCGTGACATAGGCGCCGTAGCGGCCGCTCTTCACGGTGACGGTGCCGAGCGTCGGATGATCGCCGAGCGCCTTGCCGGGATCGGCGCCGAAGCGGCGGCTCGGGCCCTTGGCGACCTTCTCGGCGATCAGCGTCACCGCGCGGTTGAGGCCGATGTCGAACACCTCGTCGCCGGCCTCTAAGCTCGCATAGGTCTTCTCGTGCTTCACGAACGGTCCGAAGCGGCCGAGGCCGGCGATGATCGGCTGGCCGGTTTCCGGATGCTTGCCGATCTCGCGCGGCAGCGACAAGAGTTTCAGCGCAAGCTCGAGGTCGACGTCGCTGGGCGATGTGCCCTTGGGGATGCCCGCGCGCTTGGGCTTCTCGCCTTCCTCGTAATCCTTCTGCTCGCCGAGCTGGATATAGGGGCCGAAGCGGCCGGCCTTGACCCAGACGTCGCGACCCGTCTCGGGGTCCTGGCCGAGCGAGCGGTCCGCGGTCGTTTCGCCGTCGGCGGCGAGCTGACGGGTGTAGCGGCATTCCGGATAGTTCGAGCAGCCGACGAAGGCGCCGAACTTGCCGGCCTTCAGGTTCAGCCGGCCGGTGCCGCAGTTCGGGCATTGCCTGATATCGCCGCCATCGGCGCGGGGCGGATAGATGTGCTGGCCCAGCATGTCGTCGAGTACGTCGAGCACCTGCGCGACGCGCAGATCCTTGATGTCGTCGACGGCGCCGATGAAGCCGGTCCAGAAATCCTTCAGCACCTGCTGCCAGGAGATCTCGTTGTTTGAGATGCGGTCGAGCTGCTCTTCGAGGCTGGCCGTGAAATCGTATTCGACGTAGCGGGCAAAGAAGCTTTCCAGGAACGCGACCACGACGCGGCCCTTGTCCTCGCCGTGCAGGCGCTTCTTCTCCAGCTTGACGTAGCCGCGGTCCTTCAGGACCTGCAGGATCGAGGCGTAGGTCGAGGGACGGCCGATGCCGAGCTCTTCCATGCGCTTGACCAGCGAAGCCTCGGAGAAGCGCGGCGGCGGCTCGGTGAAGTGCTGGGTGACCGACAGGCTCTGCCGCTTCACGGCCTCGCCCTGGCTCATCGCGGGCAGGCGGCGGGAATCCTCGTCCTCTTCGTCGTCGCGGCCTTCCTGGTAGAGCGCGAGGAAGCCGTCGAACTTCACGACCTGGCCGGTGGCACGCAGCTCCAGCGTGCGGCCACCTGCCTTCGCCGTGATGTCGACGGTGGTGCGCTCGAGCTCGGCGGATTCCATCTGGCTCGCGATGGTGCGCTTCCAGATCAACTCATAGAGCTTCGCCTGATCGGCATCGAGCTTGCGGCTCATGCTGTCGGGGCGGCGGGAGAGGTCGGTCGGGCGGATCGCTTCGTGCGCTTCCTGGGCGTTCTTGGCCTTGGCCTGGTACTGACGCGGGGTATCCGGCACATAGGCGTTGCCGTAATCCTCGCCGATCACCTTGCGCGCCTGGGTGATCGCTTCGGGGGCGATCTGCACGCCGTCGGTACGCATATAAGTAATGAGTCCGGTGGTCTCGCCGCCGATGTCGATGCCCTCATAAAGACGCTGGGCGATGCGCATGGTGTGCGCCGGCGCAAAGCCGTATTTCCGGCTGGCTTCCTGCTGCAGCGTCGAGGTGGTGAAGGGCGCCTGCGGATTGCGCCGGGCCGGCTTGGCGTCGACCGCGGTGACGGCGTAGGTCGCTGCTTCCAGCGCCTTCTTGAAGTCTTCGGCTTCCGCGCCGGTGCCGATGTCGAGGCGCTGGATCTTCTTGCCGTCGGCGCCAACGAGGCGTGCCTCGAAGGCATCGCCCCGCGGGGTGAGCAGGGTCGCGATCAGCGACCAATATTCGCGCGGCACGAACTTCTCGATCTCGAGCTCGCGGTCGCAGACGAGACGCAGCGCCACCGACTGCACGCGGCCGGCCGAGCGGGCGCCGGGCAGCTTGCGCCACAACACGGGGGAGAGGGTGAAGCCGACGAGGTAATCGAGGGCGCGGCGAGCCATATAGGCGTCGACCAGCGCGCCGTCGATCTCGCGCGGATGCTTCATTGCCTCCGAGACCGCCTGCTTGGTGATGGCGTTGAACACGACGCGCTCGATCTTCTGATCCTTCAGCGCGCGCTTCTCCTTCATCACCTCCAGCACGTGCCAGGAGATGGCTTCGCCCTCGCGATCGGGGTCGGTCGCGAGAATCAGGCGGTCGGCGCCCTTCAGCGACTTGGCGATATCATTGAGCCGGCCGGCCGCCTTGGGGTCGACCTCCCAGATCATCTTGAAATTGGCGTCGGGATCGACGGAACCGTTCTTCGCCGGGAGATCGCGGACATGGCCGAACGAGGCCAGAACCTCGTAGGACGAGCCCAAATACTTGTTGATCGTCTTGGCTTTCGCCGGCGACTCCACGATAACGATATTCATGTAGTTCCAGTAACTTACGGGAAAATCTTGGGCCGAAAACGAAAGGATTCGGGTCGGCCGTTTCGACCCGAACATGGGTGGTGAGGCGGTCGCTGTCAAATCGTGGGGTGTTGAAAGCCGCCGCGATGGGAAAAGTTTCATATCGAGAAAGTTGCAAAATACCACCTTGGAGTTGCGGTTGATGTGGTCGTAATGTCCTGTCGGGGCATGGATTCGGGTGGGGTCTGGTGACTAGGCCAGGAAAGAAACGGGCGCGCGCTGGATCGGGCGCGCCGGGGGGCTCGCGCAACGAGGAACCGGGGGAGGGCGGCGCGGACGAGGCCGTGGCCTTCATCGCCGAGCAGACCGGCGCCCTGCGCAAGCTGGCCGAGCGCCACAAGCTGGATGTGCTGCATTATCTCTTAGGCATGACTCAGCTCGAGGCCGACGAGCATCTGCGGCTACGGACCAGGCGCAAGCTGTCGTGAGGGTGGGGCCTTCGTTCCCGTCATCCTGAGGTGTGAGGCTTGAGATACGAATGCATCGCAAGCCGAGCCTCGAAGGATGAGCGGCCCCGCTGATGCAGCCGGGCCGTCGCCCTTCGAGGGGCCGCTGAAGAAGCGGCCACCTCAGGGTGACGGTGATAGTATCGAGCGCGCTGCTCTAACCCCGTCATTGCGAGCGCAGCGAAGCAATCCAGAATCTCACCTCGGCAAGACTCTGGATTGCTTCGCTGCGCTCGCAATGACGGGTGTGGTTAGCCGTTGCTCTTTGCCAATTTGGCCAATCGCTGGCCGAGATATTCGGCGGTGGTCAAGTCGCTGTGGGGCAATGCACCGTCGATGATGTTTGTTGCCAGTCCAAGCTGGCTGCCCAGACGATTGCGGCCGGTCGGGTCCTCTCCTCCCGGGACGTCCAGACCGCACCAGAGCATGCCGTGCAGAGCAGCCAGGATGGTAAAGTAGGTCAGCGTGTGGAGCTGATCGCCGCTCACACAGGCGCCCGTGGTGAATCCGGCCGCGATCTTGTTGGCCCATCGCTGCTGACTCCATCGGTCACTTGAAGCGTCTGCGAAGGCTTTGAATTGCGCCGCTGGTCCGCCCATGTAGGTCGGACTGCCAAACGCGACCGCGCTGGCGTGGTCGATCGTTTCCAGGAAGCTCTCGTTCTGGAAGCGGCCTGACATGATGTCGTTGCCCGTAATGCGGCAACGCGCGACGTCCGCTATGCCATCCGCTCCGCGCGCCACCGCATGCGCCAGCTTCTCAGTGGTACCGGTGATGGAGAAATAAATGATGGCGAGCAGGGGCATGGCGGCCACTTTCGGGAATTTAGCCATCTTCGACGCCCTTTATGCTTTGTACAAGTCGCACGACGTCGTCATGCGAGCGCAGCGAAGCAATCCAGAGTCTTTCCGCAGAGGGATTCTGGATTGCTTCGTCGCAAGGGCTCCTCGCAATGACGGTGCAGGACCACTTGGGACTATCACGCCGACTTTCGTCGCGGCGCCGGCCGCGGCTTCAGCGTGGTGTCGGCAGGGTTGAGCAGGCGGCCGTCCTCGGCGTGCATTTCGAGCTTCTTCACTGGACGGCCCTTCTCGCGATCGACCAGGATGGTCGCGATCTCCTCAGGGCGGTCATCGAACTCCTCGCTCCATTGCCGCAGCGCGACCAGGATCGGGAAGGTGCCGCGGCCCTTCGGCGTCAGCACATATTCCTGATAGGCGCTGCCGTCGGAGGCGGGGGCGGTTTCCAGAATGCCGTGATCGACCAGCGACCGCAGCCGCGTCGCCAGAATGTTCTTGGCCATGCCGAGCTTGTTCTGAAACTCGCCGAAGCGGCGGACGCCGAACAGCGCCTCGCGGATGATCAAGAGCGACCACCAGTCGCCGAGCGCATCCAGCGACCGCGCGATCGGGCAGGCATCGCCGGCAAAGCTCGTCCGTTTCACCATTTCGTCCGTCCTGTCGCGTTCGCACGGCGCCAGCGCGGATCACGCGCTTGTGTGGTTGCATTATAAAACCGAATGCCCTAGATGGCAATGTAGTTTCATAATGCAACTACTGGAGGCGAGCGTGAGACTGAAGGACAAGACGGCCCTGATCACCGGCGGCAATAGCGGCATCGGGCTGGCAACGGCAAAACTGTTCGTGGCCGAGGGCGCCAAGGTGGTGATCACCGGGCGCAACAAGGAGACGCTGGCGGCGGCCGCGAAGGAGCTTGGGCCGAACGCGCTCGCGCTGCCCGCCGACGCGACGGACATCGCGGCGACGGAAGCTGCGATCAAGCAGGGCGCGGAGAAATTCAGCAAGTTCGACATCGTGTTCGCCAATGCCGGCATCGCCGGCGGCACGCCGCTGGGATCGGCGACACCAGAGGTGTTCGAGAAGGTGATCAGCACCAATCTGACCGGCGTGTTCTTCACCGTTCAATCCGCGTTACCCCATCTCAACGACAACGCCTCGATCATCCTCAACGGCTCGGTGATCTCAGTGCTCGGCATTCCCGGCTACTCGGCCTATGGCGCGGCGAAGGCCGGCGTGCGCGCGATGGCGCGGATCATGGCTTCAGAACTGTCGCCGCGCGGCATCCGCGTCAATGTCGTTGCGCCCGGCGCGATCCGCACGCCGATCTGGGGGCCCGCGACCGCGACGCCCGAAGCCGAGAAGGCGTTCGAGAAGCGGATTGCGCTGTCGACGCCGCTCGGCCGCATCGGTGAAACCGATCACGTTGCGAAGACGGTGCTGTTCCTCGCCTCCGATGATGCCGCGCATGTGCAGGGCCAGGAAATCTTCGTCGACGGCGGCGCGGTGGCCTCGCCGAGCGGCGCGCCGATCTATCGCGGCTGATCAAACCAAGCGCAAATTGAATCGGCCGGCGCAGTGCGGCTGCGCCTGCCGGTTCCTACGTCTTGAGATGCATTGACGAGGCGTTGAACCTTCGCGCAAGCTGCAAAGACTTTTTACGGGCAGGGGACAGACTCACTATCTAAGGAGGGTCGATCATGACAAAAGCGGCCCGCATTTTCGCGTCGATTTCATCACCGCGCGTCTTCACCGAACGACCCGCCGTTCCGGCCAAGCGTTCCGACACGGCCGAGTTCGTGGCCATCGCGTTGTTCTCCGGGATCGGCCTGTTCGTTTCGCTCGTTGCCGTGATCCTGGGCATGCAGGGCGTCTGGTCTTAGCGTTGCGGATCGTGCCGCCGTCAGCCGCCGCGCAATCCGGCGGCGGCCGATTTCGGCACGGCGTCAGGCCGCGTGCAGGCTGGTGGCTGCCTGAAGCGCGCCCGCAAGTGCTTTCTCGCGGTGATCCGGTCCGACCTGGATGCCGTCGGCGATGATGAACTCGGCATTGTGGATGCCCATGAAGCCGAACACACCGCGCAGATAGCTTTCGAGGTGCTCCAGCGCTGCGGCGGGTGAGCCCGCGCCGTAATAGCCGCCGCGCGAGATCGCGACGATCACGCGCTTGCCGCCGGCGAGCCCCTCCGGCCCGGCCGCGCCATACTTAAAGGTCTTCCCCGCTACAAGGATGCGGTCGATCCAGGCCTTGAGCTGGCTCGGGATGGTGAAATTGTACATGGGCGCGCCGATCACGACGATGTCGGCAGCCAGGAACTCGTCCAGCGCGGCCGCGCTTGCGGCAAGGTCCGGTCCGAGTTCCGCCGGCGCAGGCGCGCCTTGCGCGGCGGCGAGATGCGAGCCGGAGAGGTGGGCGAGCGGGGTCTCGGTCAGGTCGCGGTAGACGACCTCGAGCGAGGGCGTCGCCTGCCGGAGACGATCGACGATGGCGGCGGAAACCTGCCGGCTGACGGAGTGGGGGCCGAGCACGCTGGAGTCGATGTGAAGGAGTTTCATGTGGGGTCACCCTGGTATAAGTTTGTAACCAGCGCTACATGAGTGACTGTCGAGATCTCCGCAAGAACGCACTTTTTTGAGCCATGGGCACATCATTGAAACCTGCGAACATCGAAATGCCTGCTCCGCCGCGGCCAAATCCGAGGCCGGATCCAAGGCCGGATCCAAGGCCCATGCCGGATCCCAACCATGCGGACTGCCGTGGGGTCGCCTCCGTGCTGTCGCGCGTCGGCGACAAATGGAGCGTGTTCGTCATCATGATGCTGAGCGACGGGCCAAAGCGCTTCAACGAGCTCAAGCGCATGATCAACGGCATCTCGCAGCGGATGTTGACCCTGACGCTGCGCGGCCTCGAGCGCGACGGCCTCGTCACGCGCACGATCTTCCCGACCATCCCGCCGCGGGTGGATTATGAGCTGACCGAGCTTGGCCACGGCCTGTCGCGCCCCGTCGAGGCGCTCGGCAAATGGGCGAAGGACCATCTGGATCGGATCGAGGCCGCGCGCACGAAATTCGACCAGCGCAACGAGGGCTAAAGCGCGATATTCATCGCGCTTTGGCCTCTTTTTTTGAGCATGATCTTTTCGAAAAACCGCTGCACACTTTTTCGGATCATGCTCTAAAGCAGCGACACCAATCCGCCGCCGTGACGCTCGAGCTTGCCTGCGAGCTCGAGCTCCAGCAGCACGGTGCGCACGATCGCGGGCGAGGCACCGGACATCCGGACGAGGTCGTCGATCGAGATCGGGGCCGGGCCGAGCAGGCCGGTGATCTGGTCGCGATCATGGCCTTGCGGATCGCTTTCGAATGGCTCGCTGTCCGGCTCGCCTGCGGGATGCATCAGCGGCCGCTCCATGATCGGCTGAACCGCGTTGACGATGTCGGCGGCCTCGGTGACGAGCGTTGCGCCCTGCTTGATCAGGTCGTTGGTGCCGGCGGCGCGCGGATCGAGCGGCGAGCCCGGAACGGCGAACACCTCGCGTCCCTGTTCGGCCGCCATGCGTGCTGTGATCAGCGAGCCCGAGCGGTGCGCCGCCTCGATCACGACGACGCCGAGCGAAGCGCCCGAGATCAGCCGGTTGCGACGGGGAAAGTCGCGGGCGCGCGGCTCGTGGCCGAGCGGCATCTCGGAGATCGCTGCGCCCTGGTGGTCGAGGATCGCGGCGAGCAGGTCGCCATGCTCGGGCGGATAGATGCAGTCATGGCCGCCGGCGAGCACGGCGATCGTGCCGCTCTCGATGCTGGTGCGATGCGCGGCCTGGTCGACGCCGCGGGCAAGCCCGGAGATGACGACGAAGCCGGCCTCGCCGAGCTCGCGCGCGAGCTGGCCGGCGAATTTCAGGCCGGCGCCGGAAGCGTTGCGCGAGCCGACGATCGCGATCATAGGCCGCATCAGGGATTTGGTGTCGCCGCGCACGGCGAGCAGCGCCGGCGCATCGTCGATCATCGCCAGCCGCGCCGGATAGCCGTCCTCGCCGGGCGCACGCCAGGCGATGCCGAACTTGCGGCTCGCGGCGAGCTCGGCCTTCGCTTCATCCGTACTGCAGATGCGCGCCGATCGCGCCGCGCCGCCGCGGCGGGCGAGATCAGGCAGCCGTTCCAGCGCGGCGCGCGGGCTGCCGAAATGATCGACCAGCGAGCGGAAGGTGCGCGGCCCGACATTGTCGGAACGGATCAGCCGCAGGCGGTCGATCCGCTCAGTCTCGGTCAGCTCTATGCTCGGATTGATGGCGTCCACGGCGTCTCCTTGTAGGGACAGCATGGAACAACCTGAGGGCGTTGCGCAACAGTGACGTGCGCTTGCACGACCTCGCTGCGATGCTAAAAGCGGTCGCAATAAGAAGGATGTTGCCATGCTCTCACTTGCCGACCTCCAGCGCCGCATCGAAGCGGGGGAGCTTTCGCCCGATGACGCCATCGCCCAGTCGCATGCGGCGATCGAAGCCAGGGAGAAGGACGTCCGCGCCTTCGTCCGGCATGACAAATCCGCGAGGGCGCAAGCCTCGGGCCCGCTGCGTGGCATCGCGGTCGGGATCAAGGACATCATCGACACCGCCGATATGCCGACCGAGATGGGCTCGGAGATCTATCGCGGCTGGCAGCCGCGCGCTGATGCACCGGTCGTGATGATGCTGAAGCGGGCCGGGGCCACCATCATCGGCAAGACCACCACGACTGCGTTCGCCTCGAGCGATCCGACCCCGACGCTCAATCCGCACAATCCCGGCCACACGCCCGGCGGCTCGTCCTCGGGTTCGGCGGCGGCCGTCGGCGCCGGCATGATCCCGCTGGCGCTGGGCACCCAGACCGGCGGCTCGGTGATCCGGCCGGCGGCCTATTGCGGCGCTGCCGCGATCAAACCGTCGTTCCGGATGCTGCCGACGATCGGCGTGAAGTGTTATTCGTGGGCACTCGACACGGTCGGCCTGTTCGGCAGCCGCGCGGAAGATCTCGCGCGCGGATTGCTGGCGATCACCGGCCGCACTGAATTCGACGGCATCGGTCCAGCCAAGGCACCGCGCATCGGCGTGGTCAGGCAGGAGTTTGCCGAAGCCGTGGAGCCGGCGGCAGAGGAGGGCTTGCAGGCTGCGATCAAGGCGGCCGAGAAGGCCGGCGCCCGGGTGCAGACCATCGATCTGCCCGAGGCGGTCAAGGAAGCCTGGCGCATCCACCCCGTCATCCAGAACTTCGAGGCGCATCGCGCGCTGGCCTGGGAGTTTTCCGAGCGTCACGACGAGATCGCGCCGCTGCTGCGCGCCAGCCTCGATGAGACGGTCGGACTGACACCGAAGGAATACGACGATGCGCGCCGCATCGCCCGCCGTGGCCGTCGCGAGCTCGGCGAGCTGTTCGAAGGGTTCGATGTGCTGCTGACCTATTCGGCGCCGGGCACAGCGCCGGCCAAGGAGCTCGCCTCGACCGGCTCGCCCCGCTACAACCGGCTGTGGACGCTGATGGGCAATCCTTGCGTCAACGTGCCGGTGCTGAAGGTTGGCGGCCTGCCTGTCGGTGTGCAGGTGATCGCGCGGTTCGGTAATGATCCTGTGGCGTTGACATCGGCCTGGTTCCTGGAGGACGCGCTGGCGAAATCAGGCTAGCGCGGGTTCGGAACGAGCAGGGGCCTGAACGGGCGCGGAGGGCGCTGCGCCGGCTCTTGCACCTTGCCCGAGCCAGCGCTCGGCGGCTTCGCGGCCGCTCCGGTGCAGGAGGCGAATGAAGCCGCGGCCGAGATCGGTGGATGAGCGTTGCGCCAGGCCGTCAACGGAGTCTTCCGCCGCGATCCTGGAGAGCCGCAGCGACGGCGCGGCATGGGCCTGCGCCCATTCGATCGCGGCGATCTCGGCATTGAGCGCGGCGTTGGCCGCGATCTGGTCGAGCCGGCGGTCGATCGCGGCGAGCGTGATCGGCACGTAGCTGTCGCGCGTCGGCGTGACCTGGACCAGCAGCAGATCCGTTGCCGCCGTGTGCTGCACCAGCCGCAGCAGCGGCGGATTGCCGCCAAAGCCGCCGTCCCAATAGGCTTCGCCGTCGATCTCGACCGCACAATGGACCAGGGGCGGGCAGGTCGAGGCCAGCGCGACGTCGGCGGTGATGGCCTCGTTGCCAAAAACCTGCTGCTGCCCGTCGCGGATCCGCGTCGCCGCGATCAGCAGCTTCGGGCACCGCGTAGCGCGCAGGACGGAAAAGTTGATGTCGCGGCAGACCGCCTGCCGCAGCGGATCGAGATCGAACGGATCGAACTGGCCGGAGCGCAGGGTCGGGCCGAATGCGACCGAGCTTCCCGCCGGGGAAAAGCCGCCGATCAGCATCAGCGAGCGGAACGAGGCCTCGTGCATCAGCCGGACCCAGAACCGGCTCAGTCGCGACCGGGCGCCTTCGCGGCCGCCTTCGGCCAGGCCGCAAGCAAGCAGCAGCGCGTTGATCGCGCCGGCGCTGGCGCCGCTGATGGTGTCGATCTCGATATCAGTCTCTTCCAGCAGCCGCTCCAGCACGCCCCAGGTGAAGGCGGCAAAGGTGCCGCCGCCCTGCAGCGCCAGCGAAAGTCTTCGCGGCGGCCATTGGTCGGAACGCGCCTGCGCGGGCGCGACCGGTGCAGCCTTGGTGACGACGACATCGAGCGGAGCGTGGGGTTTAACGGCGAGCTCCGGCTGCGGCGCTGGCCGTGAAGTAGGGACAGGAGTGGGCGCGTCGGACCAGATATTGGTCGCCGAGAGCAGCCGGCTTGCCGCGGTGCCGGAAGCACCGAGCGAACCGATCCCGTCATTCGCGCCGACAATCTTCTCGCTCATTCTGAGCAACCGCCTAATGCCGTTTCCCGTGTCAGGATGACAGGCATGGAACCCGTTCGCTACAGCCTGCCGTGACTCGCAGGACAATTGCGAACAGGAATTCGCATATAATGCGGAAGAGGTGCGGCGGTATCCGTACTTTTTCCGGCTTCAGATTCTCGTTTGACGCGTTCTCTTGACGCGAACCGGCATCCACTTCGCTCGAAAACGCTCTAGGCCTTCTCGCCGATCCGGCTTTCCTTGCCTGCTTGCAACCGCTTGATGTTCTCGCGATGCGCGTAGAACAACAGCAGCGTCAGCACCGCTGCCAGCGCCGACAATGCGAGGTGACCGAACCACCACAGGAATATCGGCGTGATGAATGCCGCCACCAGCGCCGACAGCGAGGAATAGCGGGTGGTGAAGGCGGTCGCCAGCCAGAGCAGGCAGAACACGACGGCGCCCGGCCAGAACAGCCCGAGCAGGATGCCGATATAGACCGCCACGCCCTTGCCGCCTTTGAACTTGAGCCAGACCGGGAAGAGATGGCCGAGGAACGCGCCGAGCCCCGCCACCATCGCGGCATTGGGGCCTGCGATGTAGCCGGCGATCATCACCGCCGCGGTGCCCTTGAGCGCGTCGAACAGCAGGGTGCCCGCGGCAAGGCTCTTGCGTCCGGTGCGCAGCACATTGGTGGCGCCGATGCTGCCGGAGCCGATCGAGCGGATGTCCTGGGTGCCCGCGAGCCTGGTCAGGATCAGCCCGAATGGAATCGAGCCGAGCAGATAGCCGATGACGAAAGCCACCGGCAGAAACGGTTCAAGCCCCATGGCGGCGTCTCCAAAGGCCCATCCAGGTCGAACGAATCCGCAGCTCAGACATGCTCATACACCGTTCGTCCGCCGACAATGGTGCGCACCACCCGGCCTGTAAAGCGGGCTTCGTCGAACGGGGTGTTCTTGCAGGGCGACTTGAGGTCGGCGGGATCGACCACCCAGGGCACGTCGGGGTCGATCACGATGACGTCGGCCGGGCTGCCGGCACGCAGGGTTCCGCCCGACAGGCCGAGCAGCTCGGCGGGGCGGGTCGACATCGCGCGGATCAGCGTCTTCAGCTCGATCTCGCCATTATGCACCAGCCGCAGGCCGGCCGGCAGCATGGTCTCGAGCCCGATGGCGCCGGGGGCGGCTTCCGCGAACGGCAGGCGCTTGCCCTCGACGTCCTGCGGATTGTGGTCGGACATGATGACGTCGAGCAGGCCGGAGCCGATCGCCGCCACCAGGGCGCGGCGGTCGTCCTCGGTGCGCAGCGGCGGCGACAGCTTCAGGAACGAACGGTAAGGACCGATGTCGTTCTCGTTCAGTGCCAGATGGTTGATCGAGACCGAAGCGCTGACGGCGAGCCCGGCATCGCGGGCGCGCTGGAGGATGTCGAGGGAATCGATGCAGGTCAGCGACGCCGCGTGGTAGCGGCCGCCGGTGAGGGCGACGAGGCGCAGATCGCGCTCCAGCATCACGGCTTCGGCGGCATTGGGGATGCCCATCAGGCCGAGCCGCGAGGCAAACTCGCCCTCGTTCATGACGCCCTCGCCGACCAGATCGGGGTCCTCGGTGTAATGCACGATCAGCGCGTCGAAATCGCGCGCATAGGTCAGCGCGCGGCGCATCACCTGCGCATTGATCACGCTTCTGGCGCCATCGCCGAAGGCGACGGCGCCCGCGGCCTTGAGCAGGCCGAACTCGGTCATCTCCTGGCCGTGCATGCCCTTGGTGAGGGCGGCCATCGGCTGGATGTTGACGATCGCGGTGTCGCGGGCGCGGCGCATCACGAAATCGACCGTCGCCGAATTGTCGATCACCGGCGAGGTGTCGGGCTGGCAGATGATGGTGGTGATGCCGCCGGTTGCGGCCGCCTGGCTCGCCGAGGCGAAGGTCTCGCGGTGGCTGAAGCCGGGCTCGCCGACAAAGGCGCGCATGTCGATCAGGCCGGGGGCGACGATCTTCCCGGCGCAGTTGACGATGTCGGTGCCCTCGGGGACGCCGGCAGCGCCAATGCCGCGGCGGGTCTCGCGGATGGTGCCGTCGGCGATCAGGACGTCGCCGACCCCGTCGAAATCCCTGGAGGGATCGACGACGCGGGCATTGGCGAGCAGGATGGGGCGGCGATCGGTCAACATCGGCATCACGCGTTCGGCAGGTTACGGGCGAGCGCTTCCAGCACCGCCATGCGCACGGCGACGCCCATCTCCACCTGCTCGCGGATCAGGGATTGCGCACCGTCGGCGACCGCGGTGTCGATTTCGACGCCGCGGTTCATGGGGCCGGGATGCATCACGAGCGCGTCCGGCTTGGCGTAGGCGAGCTTCTTCTGGTCGAGCCCGAAATAGTGGAAGTATTCGCTCGACGACGGCACGAAGGAGCCGTTCATGCGCTCGCGCTGCAGCCGCAGCATCATGACGATGTCGGCGCCGTTGAGACCCTCGCGCATGTCGCGCGCGACCTCGACGCCCATCCGTTCGATGCCGGGCGGCAAGAGCGTGGACGGACCGACGACGCGAACGCGCGCGCCCATCGTGTTGAGCAGGATGATGTTGGAGCGGGCGACGCGCGAATGCAGCACGTCGCCGCAGATCGCGACCACGAGGCCCTCGATCCGGCCCTTGTTGCGCCGGATGGTGAGTGCGTCGAGAAGCGCCTGGGTCGGATGCTCATGCGCGCCGTCGCCGGCATTGATCACGGAACCGTCGACCTTGCGCGCCAGCAGCTCCACCGCGCCGGAGGCGTGATGGCGCATCACCAGGATGTCCGGGTGCATCGCATTGAGCGTCATCGCGGTGTCGATCAGCGTCTCGCCCTTCTTGATGGACGAGGAGGCGACCGACATGTTCATGACGTCGGCACCCAGCCGCTTGCCGGCGAGCTCGAACGAGGATTGGGTCCGGGTGGAGGCCTCGAAGAAGAGGTTCACCTGCGTCCGTCCGCGCAGGACGGTGCGCTTCTTGTCAACCTGGCGGTTGAGCTCGACGTATTCTTCGGACAGGTCGAGGAGGCCGCTGATGTCGGCCGCGGAAAGGCCCTCGATGCCCAGCAAATGCCGGTGGCCGAGGACGAAGGTCGATTTCGATGTCATTAAAAGCAGAGCTATAGGGGCGGACGGCTGGGGGAGCAAGCTTCAAATCCCGCCGCAGGACTTATCCACGGCGCTTTGCCGCCGGGACGGGCGCCGTCCCGCCTGTGTTCGGGGCAGCCGCTTTGCGCTAGACTCGTGCCGTTCGTTGCGTCACGGGCTGGATCATGACGAGCATGCGGTATTTTAATCGACTGGCGCGCAATGTTGCTGCGCTCGCGACCGCGTGCATGGCGGGCCTAGCGACACCGGCTTGGGCCGAAAAACGCGTCGCACTCGTGATCGGCAACGATCTCTATCCGAACCTGCCGGCCGACCGGCAATTGAAGAAGGCCGGCAATGACGCGACGACCGTGGCCGACGCGCTGAGGTCGCTGGGGTTCGACATCGTGCTCGGGACCAATCTTGGTCGCCAGGGCATGATCGACCGGCTCGCGGACTTCACGGCGCGGCTCGAGCCGGGCGATACCGCCGCATTGTTCTATGCCGGACATGGCGTTGCGATCGCGGGGGTGAACTACCTCGTGCCGAGCGACGTTCCCACCGTCAATGAGGGCGCCGAAGCGCGGGTGCGCGGCGCCTCGATCGCCGAGCCCGACGTGATTGCGGAGCTTCAAGCCAAGGCGGTGCGGGTCGCCTTCGTCGTCATCGATGCCTGCCGTGACAATCCGTTTCCGCGCGCCGCAGGGCGTTCGATCGGGAACACGCGCGGGCTCGCCGACGCCCGGCCCGCACGCGGGATCTTCACGCTCTATTCCGCAGGCATCGGCCAGACCGCGCTCGACCAGCTCAGCAGCAACGATACGGCGCACAACTCGGTGTTCACGCGGATCTTCGTCGAGCAGCTCAAGCGGCCCGAGCTGCATCTTGGCGATCTCGCGGTCGAGGTGCGCGAGCGCGTGGCGGCGCTGGCCCTGACGGCGACGGATGCCGGCGGACAGCCGGCACCGCACGATCAGACGCCCGCCTATTACGACCAGACGCTCGGCGGGCGCATCTTTCTCTGGAATGCGGGAGCGTCGAACGGGGCGCCGAAAGTGGCGGGCATGCTGGTGAAGCCGCCGGCAAAGCCTGCGGTCGCGGAGCGCGCCACCATGCGTCCGCCGCGTCCCTCCGCGGCAGGCGAAAGCTGCGCCCGCAGCGGCTTCGAGACTTATTGCGTCAGCTCGATGCTGAAGCCGCAATTCGGCAATTCATACGGCGCAGCGAATTTGTTCGACGCCTCGACAGGGACGGCCTGGGTCGAGGGCGCCTCGGGCAACGGCATCGGCGAATGGATCACCATCGAGTTCGAAACCGTGCGGCGGGTCAAATCGATCCACGTGCAGAACGGCTACCAGAAAAGCCCCGACATCTTCGCCAAGAACAACAGGGTCCGCCAGCTCCGCGTGCTGTTCTCGGGCGGCGAGTCGCGGATATTCATCCTCAACGATGAGCTGTCGGCGCAATTGCTGACATTGCGGACGCCGATTACAGCCTATTGGATGCAATTCATCATCGACGACGTCTGGGCCGGCAACAAATATACGGACACCGCCATCACGAAGCTTCTGGTCAGCTCGGATCCGGTGCAATGATCGCGAGGACCGAAACCGAGGCGCGCGCAGCGCTTGTCGCGCTGCTTGCACTATCGTTTCTCGCCCCTGTGCAGGCGCAAACCTTGCCCGGCGACTTCGTCTATCTGCGCGACATCGATCCCAGCATCATCCAGGACATCCGCTACGCCACGTCGAACAATTTCGTCGGGCGTCCGCTCGCCGGCTACAATGCCGGCGAATGCGTGGTGAAGCGCGAGGTGGGGCTGCGGCTGAAGGCGGTGCAGCAGGAGCTGGCGGCGCAAAATCTCTCGCTCAAGATGTTCGACTGCTATCGGCCGGCGCGGGCCTCGCTCGACATGGTCAAGTGGTCGCAGAACGGCCACGAGACCGCTGCGGAGCGGCGCTACAACCCGAAGATCCCGAAGACCGAGCTGTTCCGTCTCGGCTACATTGCGAGCCGTTCGCAGCATTCGACCGGTGCGGCGCTCGATCTCACGCTGGTCGATTTGAAGGCGGATAATTCCGGCAAATTTGATCCAGCGAAGACCTATGCGGATTGCACGGCGCCGGTCGATGCGCGGGCGCCGGAGGGCAGCGTCGACATGGGCACAGGCTACGACTGTACCGACGCGAAGGGCCATACCGCCGCGACCTCGATCAATCCCGAGCAGCGTGCCTGGCGCAAGCGGCTGGTGGCTGCGATGGCCAGGCAAGGCTTTGTGAACTATTCGAAGGAGTGGTGGCATTTTTCGCTGCCGGGGGCGGGCGGGGCGGCCTATGATTTCCCGATCCAGCCGCGAAGAAGGTAGAGTTTGATTGAAGCGGATGCAGCCGCGAGCCAAGGGGAGAGGTCGGCGCGAAGCGCCGGGTGAGGGGATCAACTCCCTCGGTAGACCGTAACCCCTCACCCGCGCCTGCGGCGCGACCTCTCCCGCCGGGAGAGGTGGCACTGCCCGAGCCGAGATAGATTCGATGGAAGCACAATGACCCAGCCCGCATTTGCCACCCACGAGGTCTTCAACCAGTCGCCACCATTCGAGGACGTTGATCTTTTCGCCGTGGACCGGCCGCTGGTCGAGGCGGTCAGGGCCAATGGCGGCGCGGCGGCGGAGCGTGAGCTCTCCGAGTTCGGCCGGCATTGGGGCTCGGCTGCGATGGCCGATCGCGGGCGCGTGGCGAACGAGAATACGCCGAAGCTGCGCAGCTTCGATGCCAAGGGCAACCGCCGCGACCAGGTCGAGTTTCATCCCGCCTATCACGAGCTGATGGCGCACAGTGCGCATGCCGGCGTGCACAATTCCACCTGGACCGCGGATGGTAAGCCGGCGGGCGCTGGCGCCGAGGTCATTCGCGCCGCAAAGTTCTACATGGCAGCCCAGGTTGAAACCGGCCACCTCTGCCCGATCACGATGACGCGCGCTTCCGTCGGTGCCCTGGCGATGCAGCCCGACTTGCTCGCGGGGGTAATGCCCGTGCTGTCGACGAAGAGCTACGACCCGGGCTTTGCACCGTGGTGGGGCAAGCGCGGCATGACGCTCGGCATGGGGATGACCGAGAAGCAGGGCGGCACGGACGTGCGCGCCAACATGACGCGCGCGGTGCGCGACGGGGACGGCTATCGCATCACCGGACACAAATGGTTCATGTCGGCGCCGATGTGCGATGCGTTCCTCGTGCTGGCGCAGGCCGAGGGCGGGCTGACCTGTTTCTTCATGCCGCGCTTCGCGCCGGATGGTTCGGTCAACGCCATCCAGTTCCAGCGGCTGAAGGACAAGCTTGGCAACCGCTCCAATGCCTCGTCCGAGGTCGAGTTCGTCGGCGCCTACGCCGAAAGGGTCGGCGAGGAGGGCAAGGGCATCCGCACCATCATCCAGATGGTGCAGCTGACGCGACAGGATTGCGCGATCGCCTCCGTCGGCCTGATGCGCTCGGGGCTTGCGCATGCGCTGCACCACGCCCGCCACCGCAGCGTGTTCCAGAAGCATCTGGCCGATCAGCCCTTGATGCAGGCCGTGCTGTCGGACATGGCGCTGCATGTGGAGGCGAGCACGGCGCTGGTGATGCGGCTCTGCCGCGCCTTCGACCTCACGCCGCACGATGCGGCGGAAGCGGCCTATATGCGGCTGCTCACGCCCGCGATCAAATACTGGACCTGCAAGAGCGCGCCGCCGTTCCTTTTTGAGGCGATGGAGTGCCTCGGCGGCAACGGCTATGTCGAGGACGGCATTTTGGCGCGCCATTATCGCGAGTCGCCGGTCAACGCGATCTGGGAAGGTTCGGGCAACGTGATGTGCCTCGACGTGCTCCGCGCGCTCTCGCGCGAGCCGGAGCCCGCGATGGCGGTGCTTCAGGCGCTGGCGGTCGAGACCAAGGGCCTGACCGGGGCGGGGGAGGCGGTCAGCTTCATCGGCAAGACTTTCCGGCGCGCCGACGGCGAGCGCGTCGCGCGGCTTGCCGTCGAGAAGCTTTCGCTGCTGGCTGCGGCTGCGGCGCTCAATGGCGTGTCGCCACACCATGCCGAATTGTTCGCGAGCACCCGTCTTGCGGCCAATCACGCTAGCATGTACGGCGCTGTCGAGCTGGAGAGCGGCGACGTGCGCGCGCTGCTGGAGCGGGCGCTGCCGTGAGTCTCCAAAACGAAAGCCTTCCGATGGACTCCCTCAATCCCGATCATCCGCCGCTGACCGAGACGCCGACGACGCCGCGCGTCTGGAAGTTCTGGGGCACGGCGCTGTGGGGCCTCTTCATCTTCGTCGCGATGTTCGTCGGGCAGATCGGTGCCGTAATTGTGCTGGCAGCGCTACGTGGTCTTCCCATGGACCTTTCTTCGCTTCAGCTTGTCGGCCATGAGCCCCAGACTCTCGCGCTCTCGGTCATCATGGGGCTGCCGGCGACGCTGCTTGCGGTCTGGCTCGCCATTCGCATCAAGAAGGTCTCCTTCGTCGACTATCTCGCGCTGCATTGGCCGTCATGGAAGCAGCTGCTGTTCGGCGCGATCGGCCTCATCCTGATCGTACTGCTCTGGGAAACGATGTCGCGCGCGCTTGGCCGCGAGGCGACGCCGGGCTTCATGACCGATCTGTTGAAATCGGGCCGCGACAAGGGCGCGGCGCTGCTGCTGCTCGCCGCATTCGCAGTGGCGGCGCCGATGTCGGAAGAGGTTCTGGCGCGAGGCTTCCTCTACCGCGGCTGGTCGGCGAGCTTCTTGCGCGCGCCCGGCGCCATCCTGCTGTCGTCGCTGGTCTGGACGGTGGTCCACCTGCAATACGACATGTACTTCCTGGCCGAAGTCTTCTGCATCGGATTATGGTTCGGCTACATGCGCTACCGCTCCGGCTCGCTGTGGCTCACCATCGCGCTGCATGCGTTGAACAATCTCACCGCGGTGGTGCTGACGATGTGGCTGGGGAGCTAGGGCTTCATACTCCGTCATTGCGAGGAGCCCTTGCGACGAAGCAATCCAGAGTGTCTCCGCGGAGGGATTCTGGATTGCTTCGCTTCGCTCGCAATGACGGCGGAGAGAGTTGCGCTCTTAATGACGCATGCTAGGCCACCAGCGCGATGGCGATCGGCATCGTGATCGCCGCCAAAATCGTCTGCAGCGTGATGATCTGTGCGAGCAGCGGCGCGTCGCCGCCCATCTGGCGGGCCAGCACATAGGCGCTCGACGAGGTCGGGACCGCCGAGCAGATCGCAACGATCGCCAGGCTGTCGCCGGTTAGTCCGAACCAGACGGCAAGCGCGAGCGCGAGTGCAGGCATCAGCACTAGCTTGAAACCGACGCCGATCGCCGCGGCAGCGCTCGGGCGCAGCAGGCCTTCCAGATGCAGTCCCGCGCCGGTGACGAGCAGGCCGATGGCGAGCGAGGATCGGCTGAGCGCGTCGGCAACCTCATGCCAGAGCTTTGGCAGCGGCAGGTGAGTGACGTTGATCAAGAGGCCGATAGCGCAAGCCCAGATCAGCGGATTGCGGATCACCGTTATGACGATCGTGCGGGCGGACTTCTTTTCGGGCGAAGCATAGTGCGCGAGCACGGCGACGCTGAACACGTTGACCAGGGGAATGATCGCGACCATCGCCACGGAAGCGAGGGCCAGCCCGAGGTCGCCGAACATGTTGGCGGCGACCGACAGCCCGACGAAGGTCTGCCAGCGCGTCGCGCCCTGAAAGATCGAGGTGAAGGCGGGGCCGTCGATGTCGAGCCGGGACAGGGCCGGGCGCAATGCGAGGCAGAGCAGCGACATCGCCAGCGCCGACAGCAGCAGCGCGCCGCCGACGCCGGCGACCGGAACCTTCGTGAGGTCCGCCTTCACCAGCGTCTGGATCAGCAGCATCGGAAACAGCACGAAATAGGTCAGCCGCTCCAGCCCGTGCCATTGCGTGTCCAGCCGCATCAGGCTGCGCTTCAGCACGACGCCGAGCACGAGGAGGATGAAGACCGGCAGCAGCGCCGCGACGACGACCGCCATGGGATCAGCCGGGTTCCTTGCGCAGGTTTGCCAGGCGATCGAGCGCGCCTTGCAGGATGAAGATCGCGGCGTGCTCGTCGATGACCTCGGCGCGCTTGGCGCGGCTCACGTCCATCCCGACCAGCTCGCGTTCGACTGCCGCGGTCGAGAGGCGCTCGTCCCAGAGACCGATGGGCAGGGCGGTCAGTCCGGCCAGATTGCGCGCGAAGGCGCGGGTCGATTGCGCGCGCGGTCCCTCGCTGCCGTCCATGTTGATGGGCAGGCCGAGCACGAAGCCGACCGCCTTGCGCTCGGCGGCGATGGCAAGCAGCCTGGCGGCGTCCTGCTTGAACTGCTTGCGCTGGATCGTTTCGACGCCAGTGGCCAAGCGGCGGTCGGGGTCGGACACGGCAACGCCGATGGTCTTGGTGCCCAAGTCGAGCCCGACCAGCGCGCCGCGTTCGGGCCAGTGGGTTGCAGCATCGACCAAGGTGAGGATAAGAGCCGGCATGGATTTAGCGCATATCATGCGTCGCGCTGCAGAGTGAACCCGGAACGTGGATGCGCTGACATTATTCGGCCTGTTCGCCGTCACGGCGATGCTGGTCACTTACGCCTTGGAAGCCCGCAGCCATTGGTTCGTGCTGCTGTTTGCGGTGTCCTGCGCCCTCGGCTCGGCCTACGGCTTCCTTCAGGGCGCCTGGCCGTTCGGTCTCGTCGAAGCCATCTGGGCCGTCGTAGCGCTGCGACGGTGGTCGATCAGGCCGCGATGACGTCGTCATTCTTGGTCAGGCAGGCGATGAAACCGTGCAGCGCGCTGTACTGATGTCCGGTGCTGCGCCGGATGAAGAGTGTCTCGACACGTGCGTGTGACGGGCTCAGCGTGTGGATGGCGACCGCGCCATTCATCGCGCTGCGTTCCACGACGGCGCGTGGCAGCAGCGTCACACCCATGTCGGCGGCAACGCAGCCGATCATGCCGTCGAGCGTGCCGAGCTCAAAGCGCGCCGCCGACGGCCAGCCGAATTCGACGAAGATCTGTTCGAGCCGCTGGCGATAGGTGCAGCCGGTGCGGAACACCAGCGCGGTCGGGCCCGACTCCGCCGTGCCGGCGCGCAGCTCGGCGAGCGAAGTCCAGCGCCGCGCGCTGACGAGCACCAGCTCTTCGCGGAATGCGCTCGTCGCGGCGAGATCGTCATGGGTGATGGGTCCTGCGACGAAGGCGCCGTCGAGCGTGCCGTCGAGCACGCTGGCGACGAGGTCGGCGGTCGGCGCGGTGCGCAAGGAAAGGCGCACAGCCGGGAAGCGGCGGTGGAAATCGGCGAGCAGCGGCGGCAGCCGCACCGCGGCCGTGGTCTCCATCGAGCCGATCGCGAGCGGACCCTTCGGCTCGCCATCGTCGCGCGCGGCGAGCAAGGCTTCGCGCGAGAGCGCCGCCATCTTTTGCGCGTAGGGGAGAAGGCGCTTGCCGGCACCCGTCAGCGTCATGCCGCGTGAGTGCCGCTCGAACAGCGGCGTGCCGATCTCCGCCTCCAGTGCCTTCACGCGCTGGGTGACGTTCGACTGCACGGTGTTGAGCTCTTCGGCGGCGCGGGTGATGCCGCCGGTGCGGGCGACCGCGGCGAAGGTCTTGATATCGCTGAGTTCCATGGCGTCGTTTCGCTTTTGAGATTGCAGCGTTCGCAACAATTCATTTTTCGAGAATGCTAGTCGCGCCTAGTCTCGCTGTCCAGACCGGGGAAGGAGCCATGCCGATGACGACGCCGCTGACCACGCTGCTTAGGATCAAGCATCCCATCCTGCTGGCGCCGATGGATGTCATCGCCGGCAGCCGTCTGGTCGCGGCGGTGAGCCGCGCCGGCGGGTTCGGCATTCTCGGCGGCGGCTATGGCGAGCGGGCGTGGCTGGAGCAGGAGACGGCGACGCTCGCCGACCTCAGTGCACCGTTCGGGATCGGCTTCATCACCTGGAGCCTTGCCAAGCGGCCCGAGCTTCTCGATCTCGCGCTCGCTGCAAAACCAGCTGCGATCATGTTGTCGTTCGGCGATCCCGCGCCGTTCGCGCCCAGGATCAAATCCACCGGCGCGCGCCTGATCTGCCAGGTGCAGGATGAAGCGATGGCACAGCAGGCGCTCGATGCCGGTGCCGACATCCTGATCGCGCAGGGAACGGAGGCGGGCGGTCATGGCGCGTCGCGCACCACCGTCGATCTCGTGCCTGCTGTCGTCGATCTCGCCGCGGGGCGCGTTCCCGTGGTGGCGGCCGGCGGCATCGCGGACGGGCGCGGCCTCGCTGCCATGCTGATGCTCGGCGCGAGCGGCGTGCTGCTCGGCACGCGCTTCTATGCCAGCCAGGAGGCCGACGGCGCGGAGGAGGCCAAGCGACGCATCTGCGCGGCGAACTCGGGTTCGACCGTGCGCGGCATCATCTTCGATCTCTCCCGCAACAATGTCTGGCCGGCGCCGTTCACGGGACGGTGCCTGGTCAACGATCATGCGAAGCGCTGGATCGGCCGCGAGGTCGAGCTGATGCAGAATGTTGCCGCAGTCGCGGCCGAGTATGCGGCAGCAAGGGCGGCGGGCAATTTCGACATCGCCGCGGTGATCGCCGGCGAGGCGGTCGGGCTAATCCATGATATTCCACCGGCGGCGGAGATCGTCGAGCGGATTGCAGTGGAGGCGGAGCAGTTGATCGCCGGGCGGAGAAACTCGCTGACAGCGGCGTAGACTTCCTACCCTCCCCTGGAGGGGGAGGGTCGATCGCGCGAAGCGCGAGCGGGGTGGGGTGACAGTCTCTCCATTGAGGCGGTGCCCGTGTTGAGAGATCACCCCACCCCGCTTCGCATTTCGCTTCGCGACATGCGAACCGACCCTCCCCCTCCAGGGGAGGGTAAGAAAGAACGAGAGAGAACAACCATGTGGCCTGACCGTCGACTGATCGACCTGTTCAAGACCGAATTCCCGATCGTGCTGGCGCCGATGGCGGGCGTGATGGATGCGGAGCTGGTGATTGCCGTGGCGCAGGGCGGTGGGCTCGGCTCGCTGCCAAGTGTGATGATCTCGCCGGAGAAGGCGCGCGAGCAGGTCGGTCTGATCCGCCAGCGCGTCAAGGCCCCGGTCAACATGAACTTCTTCTGCCATACGCCGGTCGAGCTGACGCGCGAAGCGGAGGCGCGGTGGAAGCAGCGGCTCGCGGGCTACTACGCCGAGCACGGTCTCGATCCCTCAGCGCCGATCGCGGCTGCGAACCGCGCGCCGTTCGATGCGGCGTTCTGCGAGGTGGTCGAGGAGCTGAAGCCGGAGATCGTCAGCTTCCATTTCGGCCTGCCGGAGCAAGCGCTGCTGAGGCGCGTGAAGGCGGCGGGTTGCCTCGTCATCTCGTCCGCGACGACGGTGAAGGAGGCGGTCTGGCTGGAAGAACGCGGCGTCGATGCCGTGATCGCGCAAGGGGCCGAGGCCGGCGGCCATCGCGGCATGTTCCTGACCGACAAGGCCGCCGAGCAGCCCGGGACCTTCGCGCTGGTGCCGCAGGTCGTCGACGCCGTGAAGGTGCCGGTGATCGCGGCGGGCGGCATCGCGGACGGACGCGGCATTGCCGCAGCCTTCGCGCTCGGCGCCTCGGGCGTGCAGATCGGCAGCGCCTATCTGCGCTGCCCGGAATCCAAGGTCAGCGCAGGCGGCCGCGAGGCGCTCGCCGAGGCGCGGGACGATTCCACCGTCATCACCAACGTCATGACCGGCCGGCCTGCGCGCGGGGTGCAGAACCGGCTGATGCGCGAGGCTGGCCCGATCTCGCCGGATGCGCCGCCTTTTCCCCACGCCGCGACCGCGCTGGGGCCGCTGAAGGCGGCTGCCGAAAAGCAGGGCAGGGTGGATTTCACCAATCTCTGGGCGGGACAGGCCGTTGCGCTGGGCCGCGAGGTCCCCGCCGCCGAATTGACCCGGGATCTCGCCAAATCGGCGCTCGGGCGCCTGAAGGCCCTCGCCGGATAGGGGGAAGCGCCGGTTGCGGCGCAAAAGCGGCCTCTGCTATACGGCACATAGGTTTTGCCGTGAGAGGCCCTATATAATGTCTGTTGACGCCGCTACCGTCCGCCGCATCGCGCATCTGGCGCGCATTGCGGTTTCCGAGGACGAGGTTCCGCATCTGCAGGGCGAGCTCAACGCCATGCTGGCTTTCGTCGAGCAGCTCTCGGAGGTCAATGTCGAGGGCGTGGAGCCGATGACCTCGGTCACCCCGATGCAGATGAAGAAGCGGCAGGACGTGGTCGATGACGGCGAGATCGCCGACGATATCGTTGCCAACGCGCCCGCGACTGAAGGTCACTTCTTCCTGGTGCCGAAGGTCGTTGAATAAACAGGTTAGGTCCGATGTGCCTGCTTTGCGACGATGAGAAGGCCTATCAGGCCTACATGAATTACCTCGACAAGATGGAGCGGCAGGGCAAGGCTGCCGATCCCAACGTCGCCGTCAATGCCGTGCTCGACGAGATCGAGGCGGCCGCGAAAGCCGCCGCCAAAAAAGACGACCCGGCCAACGACAAGACCCTGTCTCCGTTCTTCTGCAGCCCGATCAATAAATGACCGATTTGACATCGCTGACGCTCGCCGAGGCCCGCAAGGGTCTCGCGGCAAAAACTTTCACGTCGCTCGAGCTGACCGACGCGCATCTTTCCGCGATCGAAGCCGCGCGCGTGCTCAACGCCTTCGTGATGGAGACGCCCGATCGCGCGCGCGACATGGCGAAGGCCGTGGACGCGAAGATCGCCAAGGGCGAAGGCGGCCCGCTTGCCGGCATTCCGCTCGGAATCAAGGATCTCTTTGCGACCAAGGGCGTGCGCACCACGGCGTGCTCAAAGATCCTCGGCAATTTCGTGCCGACGTATGAGTCCACCGTCACCTCGCAGCTCTGGCGCGACGGCGCGGTGATGCTCGGCAAGCTCAACAATGACGAGTTCGCGATGGGCTCGGCCAACGAGACCTCGTGCTTCGGTCCCGTCGGCAATCCCTGGCGGCGCGAGGGCAGCAACACGACGCTGGTGCCGGGCGGCTCGTCCGGCGGCTCGGCCTCGGCGGTGGCGGCGCTGCTGTGCATGGGCGCGACTGCGACCGACACCGGCGGCTCGATCCGCCAGCCGGCCGCGTTCACCGCGACCGTCGGCATCAAGCCGACCTATGGCCGCTGCTCGCGCTGGGGCATCGTCGCCTTTGCGTCCTCGCTCGACCAGGCAGGTCCGATCGCGCGCAGCGTCCGCGACGCCGCGATGCTGCTGCGCTCGATGGCCGGACACGATCCCAAGGACACGACGTCGGTCGATATCCCTGTGCCGGATTACGAGGCAGCGATCGGCAAGTCCGTGAAGGGCATGAAGATCGGCATTCCCAAGGAGTATCGCCTCGACGGCATGCCGGCCGAGATCGAGAAGCTCTGGAGCGAGGGCGCGGCGTGGCTCAGGAGCGCCGGCGCCGAGCTGGTCGAGGTGTCGCTGCCGCACACCAAATACGCGCTGCCGGCCTATTACATCGTGGCACCGGCGGAGGCGTCCTCAAACCTCGCGCGCTATGACGGCGTGCGCTACGGCCTGCGCGAGCAGGGCAAGAACATCATCGAGCTCTACGAGAACACCCGCGCGGCCGGGTTTGGCGCAGAGGTGCGCCGCCGTGTCATGATCGGCACCTACGTGCTGTCGGCCGGCTATTACGACGCTTATTATTTGCGCGCGCAGAAGGTGCGCACGCTGATCAAGAAGGACTTCGAGGATTGCTTCGCGAGGGGCGTCGACGCGATCCTGACGCCTGCGACGCCGTCGGCGGCCTTCGGCATCGGCGAGAAGGGCGGCGCCGACCCGGTCGAGATGTATCTCAACGACATCTTCACGGTGACCGTGAACATGGCGGGCCTGCCCGGAATCGCGGTGCCAGCCGGCAAGGATGCACAGGGCCTGCCGCTCGGCCTGCAATTGATCGGCCGTCCGTTCGATGAGGAGACGCTGTTCTCGCTCGGCGAGGTGATCGAGCAGGCCGCCGGCCGCTTCACGCCCGCGAGGTGGTGGTGAATGTCGCCGATTTCATCGCGAGCCTCGGCGGCGCGGCGCCCGCGCCGGACTTGAGCGCGCCGCTCGCCGGCCTCTGGTGGGCGGCGAAAGGCGACTGGGACCGCGCGCACACAATCGTTCAGGACGAGAGCAGCCGTGAGGCCGCCTGGGTGCATGCTTATTTGCACCGTGTCGAAGGCGATCTCGGCAATGCCGGCTATTGGTATCGCCAGGCCGGCCAGCCGGCGGCAAAAGATTCATTGGAAGCGGAGTGGGAGCGGATCGCTGCCACGCTGCTCGGGGCTTGACGGGGCCGGCCCGCTCACACGCGCGTGTTGGGAACTGCGCCGGCACGCCAAATCGCGTCATTAACGTGGTCGGGTGCCGTCACGCGCAGGCGCGGTGAGACCTCGACCCGTTGGCCCGCGCGCGCCCGCTGAAGAATGCGCCGGCGTTCGATCTCGGCACCAACCAGCGGCTGGCTGGCAAGCCAGTCGAGATCGACGAGGGAGGGAGCAAAGCAGGAGGAGAACGATGCCATCTGCTCGAGCCGCTCGAGTGCTGCGACCACGAACCAGCCGACGGGATTGGTCCCGGGCTCGAGATGGTCGAATCTCGGGCTTGCGGGCCAGAATGGCTCCAGGATTCGGCCTTTGCCGCCCTTGAGTACATCCGCCACGTACCGCAATGCGTTGACGGCGATGGCGCGGCTGCCGATATCCGAGGCGATGCGGGCAAGCGTTGAAAGGCGCGACAGCGAGGCCTGGTTCTGACACAGCGAGCCGAGTGTATCGCAGGCGAATTTCAGCGCCGCATAACGCTTGGGCAAGGCGAGTTCCTCGGAGCGCCAGGTCGCATAGGCGGCGAGGGCGTCGCGGTAAACCGGGTCCTGCGCCGCGGCGCCGCCCGACAGGGCCGCGAAAATGTGCGCGAAGGGTTGGGCTTCGAACTGGGTGAGTGCCCAGTCCCGCACCGTGTCGTCAGGCTCCCATGACGGGATGGTCTCGATCAAGAAGCCCTCTTGGGCGAGCGCTCTGGCGCGATCGCGCTTGGCTGCGAAGAGGTTCAGCTCATAGGGATCGAGCGGCTCGCCGAGCTTCACCGGCACCAGAACCGGCGCTCCGCCGATCAGCCGATAGATGTCGAAGCCCATGCTGGCGAAAGCGGCCGGCAGACGATCGTTCTGTTTGTCACCGGCTTTTATCTCGAACATGACGAGGGGGGAGCGCTCGGAGAGAAAGCCCTTCGCGCCGGCCAGGATTCGCTCCTCCTCGCCTTCCGCGTCCATCTTGACGAAGTCGATCGGGCCCCAATGCCTGGATCTCTGTTCGGCATCGAGCGAGGTGATCTGAATGCTTTCGGTGGGACCGCTGCCTTGCAGCGAGTTGAGCTCGCTGGAGGCGCCCAGCACCAGACGGCCCTCGCGCTCGCCATCCGACAGCGCCGCGGCGATGATATGCAGGTTGGCGGCCTCGTTCTTCGCCTTTCCGAGCGCGAGTAGCCGTCGTGGCTCGCTGGCCGGTTCATAGGCGAACACCTGCCCATGGGGGGCGAGCCGCCGCGCCATTGGCAGGCTGTAGACGCCGAGATTGGCCCCGATGTCGAGCGCGGACATGCCCGGCTTCAGCCAGCTTGCGAGGAACGCCGTCTCCTTCTCGAACCACGTCTCCTGCTCGAGGATGACGTAGGTGGTGATGGCCTCGAGGGAGGCCGTCACGACGATCTGCGTCCCATCGACCATCCGAAGCGTGAGCTCGCCCATCTTCCCTCTGGCATTTGATCCCTTGCGCCTTGTCATGACACGGTTCGGGTGCGATTTCACGCCCAATTCCGCCGGAGCTAGAGACGGTGGCGAGGTTGCATCGCCTCCTGCATCGGCTTAATTAGTCGATCGCAGCAGCCCCTCGCACGATCGCAGCCTGATCGGGGCTTATCCTCCAACGCAGAACGACATCTTCTCCATGAACGCTGACGCGACACCTCACAAGCTTCTCAAGGGTTCAACCGGTGAGTGGGAGATGGTCATCGGCATGGAGATCCATGCCCAAGTGACCTCGAACGCCAAACTGTTCTCGGGCGCGTCCACCGCGTTCGGCGGCGAGCCGAACAGCCACGTGTCGCTGGTCGACGTCGCGATGCCGGGCATGCTGCCCGTGATCAACGAGGAATGCGTCAGGCAGGCTGTCCGGACCGGGCTCGGCCTCAACGCGCAGATCAACCTGCGCTCGGTGTTCGACCGCAAGAACTATTTCTATCCCGACCTGGCGCAGGGCTACCAGATCAGCCAGTACAAATCGCCCGTCGTCGGCGAGGGCGAGGTGATCATCGATCTCGACGGCGGCAAGACCGCCACCATCGGTATCGAGCGGCTGCATCTGGAGCAGGATCCCGGCAAGATGCTGCACGACCGGTCGCCGTCGCTCTCCTACATCGATTTCAATCGTTCTGGCGTGGCGCTGATGGAGATCGTCTCGAAGCCGGATATCCGCGACGCCGAGCAGGCCAAGGCCTATGTGACCAAGCTGCGCTCGATCATGCGCTATCTCGGCACCTGCGACGGCGACATGGAGAAGGGATCCTTGCGCGCCGACGTCAACGTCTCCGTGCGCAGGCCCGGCGCGCCGCTCGGCACCCGCTGCGAGATCAAGAACATGAATTCGATCGCCTTCATCGGCCAGGCGATCGAGTATGAAGCGCGGCGCCAGATCGAGATCCTCGAGGACGGGGGCGAGATCGAGCAGGAGACGCGCCGGTTCGATCCCAGCAGGGGCGAGACGCGCTCGATGCGGTCGAAGGAAGAGGCGCACGACTATCGCTACTTCCCCGACCCCGACCTGTTGCCGCTGGAGTTCAGCCAGGAATTCGTCGACGAGCTGAAGGCGAAGCTGCCGGAGCTGCCGGACCAGAAGAAGGCGCGCTTCGTCGCCGATTTCGGCCTCTCGGCCTATGATGCGAGCGTGCTGGTCGCCGAGCGCGAGAGCGCGGTGTTCTACGAGACCGTGCTCGACAAGCTCGCCAGCCGTGCCCGCGACGGCAAGATGGCGGCGAACTGGGTGATCAACGAGCTGTTCGGCCGTCTCAACAAGGAAGGCCGGGATATTACGGCCTCGCCCGTCAATGCCGCGCAGCTGGCTGCGATCATCGACCTGATCGGCGACGGCACGATCTCGGGCAAGATCGCCAAGGATCTGTTCGAGATCGTCTGGCAGGAGGGCGGCGATCCCCGCGCGCTGGTCGAAAGCCGCGGCATGAAGCAGGTCACGGATCTTTCCGCGATCGAAAAGGTGGTCGACGACATCATCGCGGCCAATCCCGACAAGGCGGCGCAGGTGAAGGACAAGCCGCAATCGCTCGGCTGGTTCGTCGGCCAGGTGATGAAGGCGTCCGGCGGCAAGGCCAACCCGCAGAGCGTCAACGACCTGCTCAAGTCCAAGCTCGGCGTCTGAGCCTCACGTTCGAACGAGGTGACGGAGACGCGTCGTCACCTCGCTTTCGGTTCTCGCTGCGACGCTCGCGCGCATCCGCGAACGGCAACTCCATCCCGATCGACGGCGATGCGGCGGCCGAATCGCCGCCGCGCGATTCGCCCGAAACGGCGGCTTGAACGCGCTCCGGCGAGCGCCCGCGCCGTTAAGCATGAAAATATTTTCGTTGCCAAAAATCGCGACTCAGAGTCCGCGAAACGCCTTCGCGAGGCGATCGCGCGATTGCCGATGCGCATCGTGGCGTTGATCGCGCGCGATGCGCGCGTGCGAAAAAATACTTGTTGCATAGTGTTTTCGTGCAATCGCATCGTTCGCGAACGTCGATGATGCGAGCGCTCTGCATGATCGCAAGTGCACGTCGAACGAAGCGCCTGCGTCGCGCCCGCCAAGCGCACGCGCCTTGCTGCGTCAACACTTCTTTAAGCGAGAAGCTGTTTTTTTCTTCGTGTTGGTGTATTCGGGGTGAGTGCATTCGATCCCCGAGTGCACGCAGCGATTAAAGCCATCTCACACATCGGAGGGCAACATGGCCAAGAAAGCGAAGAAGGCGAAGAAGGCGAAGAGCGCAGTGAAGAAGACTGCGAAGAAGACCCGCAAGGTCGCGAAGAAGAAGAAGTAACTTCGCTTCTGAAGTTGCCGGCTCCAGATAGCCGGCACGTCATCAGCGCCTCCTACAGGTTCTGGTCGACGATAGAGGGTGTCGGCGAGACATCAGGTCAACGGTCGGACCGTTCTCTTTCGCGGTCCGGCAGAAGAAACGAGTTTTCTTCGTTCGGTGCGGTTCTCCTCAAACGGGCTCCGCAATTTCACGACAGGCCTTCGGGCCAAAGTGGAATCTGGTCCTGACGTGTTCGCCGACGCCCTCGTTCCCTTGAAGCCGGGGCATTGCCGGCATTCCTTTTCCCCGACATTGCTGATCTGAAACGCGCGACCTCATCGCGCCCTTGCTCGAACTGCCTTGGGGCACGCCCGGGCTGCGGCCTGATGCACGCTGTTCGCACGCCGCTTCTCCGTTCGCGGTGTCATCGCCCGGCTTGCCGCCTTCGCTGAAGCTTCGGCGCGCCGAGCACCCGTGTAAGCCTCGGCGTAGCCTTGGCGGAGCCGGGACCGGGCGATCCAGTACTCCGAGACGGCAGCGATTGAATCGATAAGCTGCGGCGTACTGGATTCCCCGCCTGCGCGGGGAATGACGGCACGGGGTGCGGCCACGACAGTGATCCGCCCTTCACATTCCAACCACACGACCCGCGCCACCGCGCGCGATGGTTATCGATGTCCTGAAATCCCAGGGTAAACCAAATCTGACGAATCGTAGAAGTGCCTGCAAATCAGGGACTTCTTGAATCCTCCGCGCACGCGCCGCGCGCCCCCGTTTACGTCTGCTTCATCGCGATACTTAAACTGCCATTCAAATTTGCCCGCCATCATCGCCTCCAACAAGCCGGCAAACGGCGATGGGGAAGAGTTGAACAGTGCACGATCCCGGGAAGGGTCATGCACATCAGAGTTGGACGGGAGCCGCGCTCGGGGGACGAGGCGGCATAAGAACAAAGGGGATGCGTGATGTTTCAGGGTACATTCGATCTGGAGACGGCAACGCCGGTCGATGCGAGCGCGCTGTCGGACGTGCTGTTCGAGCGCGGGATCTATTGGGCGAGCGGCCGCTCCGGGATCGTCGATCTCGTTGCCGCGCACAAATGGTTCAATCTCGCGGCGCTGAAGGGCCGCAAGGACGCCGTGGCGCTGCGCCAGGAAGTCGCCGGGCAGATGTCGGACGCCGAGATCTCGGTCGCGCAGCGCGAGGCGAGGGCCTGGGTCTGTGCGCACTGAGCGGTTCACTTCGCTTGGGAACCGACCTCGACCGGCCGGCACCATCGCGCCGAGGCGGGCCTCATGGTAAGGTTTGCACGGCAAACGAGGCCGGCGCTTCGCCGGCGCAATGCCTGCGCCAGATTTCGCTCAATGCCTCTTCGATATGTCGCGTCATGCGGACAGTATCGAAAAGCGGCCAAGTGGTCCGGCGCGTCGCCAGCTTGCTCCTGAGCGCGACCCGAAGCTCGGGATCGTGGGCGATCCGCAGTGCCAAGGCCTCGTATTCGTCCAGCGATCGCGTCACCAGCTCGGGAAGGCCGACGGCGTTCAGGAGACTGGCTGCAACGCGTCCGGCAAAGGTGGTGCCAAGGCACGTCAGAACCGGCAAGCCAGCCCAGAGGGCGTCGCTGGCCCCGGTGTGGGCGTTGTAAGGCAATGTGTCCAGGAACAGATCGGCGACCTGGTGGCGCGCCAGATGCTCGTCAGCAGGGACGCGCGGAGCGAACACGATTCTCTCGGCGGCAATCCCGCGCGCAACGGCTTCACGCTTCAGATTCTCCGTGGCGACCGGGTCTCCATCCAGCAGCCAAAGGACGCTTCCGGGGGTCCTGTCGAGCAGCCGCATCCAGACGCCGAACAGCGGGGGCGTGATCTTGGGGTTTCTGTTGAACGCGCAGTAGACCAACGCATCGTCCGCCAATCCGAGCTCGGTGCGGCTTGGTGGATTTGACGGGAGCGCTCGCTTCGCGTCGGTCGCCTGGTAGCTATTCGGAAGATAGATCACCTTCTCGGCGTAATAAAGCTGCTCCGTTTCGGGGATGACGATCCGGTCGGCCATGAGGTAGTCGACATAGGGGGCACCCATCGTGCCGGGAAAGCCGAGATAGCTGACCTGGATAGGAGCCGGCCGGCGCGCAATGATGTTCGGACGCGCACCGGCGGTGAAGCCGCCGAGATCGACGAGAACCTCGATCTCGAGCTGGCGGATCAGCTTGACGACGTCCTCGTCGGCGAGATGGCTGACATCTTCAAAGCGTTCGAATGCGGCCTTCAGGCGGTTGCGCATCTGGCTATCGTCGTCGGGCCCGTAGGAGATGGCGGTGATGTCGAAGCGCTCGCGGTCGTGCGCCTCGAAGACTCCGGCCATCAAATACGCGGTGGCATGATTGCGAAAATCGGCCGACATGTATGCGACCCGGAGCCGGGACGCCGGGCTCGGCGTTCCTGGCCTGACGGCGCGTCCGTCGGGGGCCACCTTGGCGACATAGGTCTTCGCGCAGGTCAATTGGCGTGCAGGCGATGAGGAGACATGAAAGAAGGTGAAGGGGTCGATCGGCACGTCCGCCTCGACAGCCTCGTCCATGGCGGCCTGTTCACGTTCGAAACTGCTCCAGTCGGCGCGCTTGCGCCTGCAGGCAACGAGGTTGCTCAGCGCAAACGGGAACGCCTTATCAAGTGCGACCGTTCGTTCCAGCGCCGCGATCGCTTCGTCGTCGCGCCCCAGCTGGCCAAGAACCTCAGACAACGCGAAATGGTTCTGGGGGTCGGCCGGTGCAAGCTCGATGGCGCGGCCGTAGCTGTCACGCGCTTCCTCGAGTCGACCAAGCTGCTGCAACGCGCTGCCTCGGTTGGCGAACGCGGCGCTCGACGGTGCGATCACTATGGCGCGATCAAACTCGGCTATGGCGTCGCGAAGCTGCTGCCGTGCAATGAGAATCGCTCCGCGATTGAGATGCGCGTCCGCGAAGTTCGGGGACAGGGCGATCACTTTCGCAAGCCAGGCGAGCGCATCATCCGGCTTGTTCAGCGCACGCAGCACGTTGGCATAGTTGAAAAGAACGTCGGGATTGCCGGGGTCGACGCGTGCAGCCTTCTTCAGCAAAGGCTCGGCGTCCGCAAATTGGCCGCGCTGGGCGTGCAACAGCCCCAGCATGTGGAGCGCGACGGCATGCGTTCTGCTCGCCTTCAGGATGGCCGTGTAGGCCCGTTCCGCATCCGGCAGATTGCCCGAGCGGTGCGCTGCAATTGCCTGGTCCAGAATAGTGGACGGATGGAGTGAGGAGGGGGCCGAAGCTCCCTTGTTGCGGCCTTGTTG
Organism: Bradyrhizobium sp. NC92; assembly: GCF_025200865.1. NCBI lineage: Bacteria > Pseudomonadati > Pseudomonadota > Alphaproteobacteria > Hyphomicrobiales > Nitrobacteraceae > Bradyrhizobium > Bradyrhizobium sp. NC92. Next base: position 4,751,804 of record NZ_CP104171.1, on the reverse strand, counting down.
CGGCATGTGATTGGGTATCTCGACCCCGATGTCGGGTCCGTGCTCTGGCGAAGAGGTGCAAAAAACACTAATCGCCTTTGTCGGAGAGAACAACGGCTCGCTGTTTCAGGGCAGGTAACGATCAGCTTGTTGCCAGATTGGCGTGCGAGGATGCAGGCCAGCTGGTGGAAATACAGCGCAGGCGGGACGATGGCGTGACGCGCCTCGGACGTCGCATTCCCGATCCGTCCCTTATATCTGTCGCTCTCAAAGCGTTTCAGGTGCAAAGAAACCCGCTCGCCCCAATTCTGCCGCTTGCGGCCCGCCTCCGTGTCGGGCATACCCGGCGTATTGGAGACGTGGCCGAGTGGCTGAAGGCGGCGGTTTGCTAAACCGTTATAGGCTTGTAAAGGCCTATCGAGGGTTCGAATCCCTCCGTCTCCGCCAGGTATATCCCATTGAAATAGCAGGTATTTTCCAGTGTGAGGCGCTCGCTTCGGGGTCGGAGGGTCGCCGAAAGCAGGCCGATCATCGCGCCGCTACACAATGGTCCATGGCAACCGGTCTCGCAGCCTGGCGAATCGACACAAGGAAGCCTCCTCACAAGCTCGAATCCGCTGTTCTCGATTGTGGCAAACCCCGGAAGAGGGGCCTATCCGAGTCCTCCCGCTGAAATCATGCTGCCGAGCATATGTTCAACCCGGCCGGCGTGGAGTACGTCACACCGTCCTTCCGCAGGATTGGCAATGTGCACGGTTCGATGCTGAACGCGGCGCCGGTCCATCGGTGTGAGGGGCGTCGCGAAAGGGTCTATTCCGTCGATGAGGAACATCGCAGCAATATTCAATGAGGCTCTCGCGGCCCTGAATGGGCGCGATCTCAGGATGGCCGAAGAGGGCTTCAGACGCGTCATCAAGTTCGAGCCGTCGCATGTTCCGGCGCTCAACCTGCTGACCATCGTTCTCATGAACACAAACCGGTTTGCCGAGGCCGAGCCGTTCATCGCGCGCGCCGTCAAGCTCAATCAAGGATCAGATGTCTCCTTCTATAATTACGGGCTGATCGCCAAGCAGCTCGGCAAGCCAGCGCTGGCGCACGAGCAATTCACCAGAGCCCTGCGCCTCAATCCCAATGTGAGAGAGAGCTGGAATAACCGCGGCGCGGTTTGCAACGTGCTCGAGCAATACGAGGCGGCGATATCCGACTTCGACAGAGCGATTGCCCTGGACCCGAACTACGCCGACGCCCATGCGAACAAGGGCAAGTCGCTGCTCGAGATCGGACGGCACGCCGAGGCGTTGACCTCCTACGACCGGGCGCTGTCGGTCAGGCCCGACCTGGCGGAAGCCTGGCTCGGCCGCGGCACGGTACTGGCTCGATCCAGCCGCCGCGATGAGGCTCTTGATGCCTATGACAAGGCGCTCTCCATCAGGGCAGATCTGGCGGAGGCCTGGATAGGCCGGGGCAATGTCCTGTACGGACTGAGGCGTCACGCGGATGCCTTCGCATCCTACGACCGCGCGCTCGATAGTGCGCCGCGAGCCGCGGCCGCCTGGCTTGGCAGGGGTAATGCGTACGCTGATCTCAAGCGCTATGACGAAGCGCTTGCAGCCTACGACAAGGCACTCACGATCAAGCCGGATTCGATTGAAGCCATGATTGGTCGCGGCAACGTCTTCGCGGGCCTTAAGCGCCGCGATGATGCTCTGGCGCTTTATGACGCGGCGCTTTCGATCAAGCCCAATTCGGCCGAAGCCTGGCTCGGCCGCGGCAGTGTCTTTCTGGATCTGCGGCGTCGCGATGAGGCGCTCGCCGCCTTCGACAAGGCGCTCTCCACCGCGCCGGACCTCGCCGAAGCTTGGCTCGGTCGGGGGAACGTGTTCGGGGACGTCAAGCGCCACGCGGAAGCGCTCGAGGCCTACGACAAGGCGCTATCCATCAGGTCCGACCTGGCGGAGGCCTGGTTCGGGCGAGGGAATATCTTCGCCGACCTTCGGCGCCATGACGAGGCGTTCGCGGCGTTCGACAGAGCGCTCACGCTCGATCGCGACCTGCCCGGAGTAGAGGGCGCGAGGCTCTATTCCAAGCTGAATTGCTGCGACTGGACAGAACTAGAGGCTGAGACAAGGCGCCTTATCGAATCCATTCGTGCGGGCAAGGGGGGCTGCCAGCCGTTCGCGCTGCTGTCGATTGCGGCATTGGCCGAGGACCAGCGACGAAGCGCCGATTTCTGGATCGAAAGGCTGCTTAACCTTGCCGGGCGCAAGGCCATCGACGGCGTCCCGGCGCAGGCTGACAAGATCCGCGTCGGTTACTTGTCGGCGGATTTTCGGACCCACCCGGTGAGCTATCTGGCCGCAGGTCTTTTCGAGGCCCACGATCGCACTAGGTTTGAAACGCACGCTTTCTCGATCGGCCCGGCCGAGGACAGCGATCTGCGCGCAAGATTGGAGCGAAGTTTCGATCAATTCGTCGATCTCCACGGGCGGAGCGATGATGACATTGTCGGCTTCATCAAGGCGGCCAACATCGACATCCTCGTGGATCTGATGGGGCATACGCTCGGGGCGCGGCTCGGTGTTCTCGCGCAGCGGCCCGCCCCCGTTCTTGCGGGCTATCTCGGCTTCGCCGGCACCGTCGGCGGGGCGTTACTGGACTATGTGATCGCCGACGAGAGCAGCATCCCTGCCGAGCATCGCAAGCACTTTTCGGAGATGGTCGTCTGGCTGCCGCACTGCTTCATGCCCCACGATGCCAAGGGGCGTGAAATCTCGCGTGTCGGGCTCGACAGGCGAGAGCAGGGATTGCCGGCCGAGGGCTTCGTCTTCTGCGGCTTCAACAACGCCTACAAACTGAATCCGCCGACGTTTCAGAGCTGGATGCGAATCCTGAAGGAGGTGGATGGCTCCGTCGTCTGGCTTTCCGATCTCCAGGATGTCGCAAAATCCAATTTGCGAAGAGAGGCCGAGGCGAGCGGCGTCGATCCCCAGCGCCTGGTCTTTGCAACGCGCGTCGCCTCCACTGCGGACCATCTGGCGAGACACCGCCTGGCGGATCTGTTTTTGGACACGGTGCCCTATAACGCCCATACCACCGCAAGCGACGCGCTCTGGGCCGGACTGCCGCTGCTGACGCTGGCCGGAGACGCCTTCGCGGGACGGGTCGCGGCCAGCTTGCTGCATGCCCTCGATCTTCCCGAGCTGATCACGCATTCTCGTGATGAATATGAGGGGCGCGCGATCGAATTGGCTCGCGATCATGAGCGGCTCCGCGGCATTCGAGAAACTCTGGAAGAGCGTCGTCTCACGTCGCCGCTCTTCAATACGCCTTTGCTTACCCGAAGCCTCGAAGAAGCTTTCGAAGCCATGGTCCGGCGGTACCGCGCCGGATTGGCGCCGGGTCACATAGAAGTTCCCGCGGCAGGTTCCGCGCTCTTTATCAGCGAATAAGTCATCGGCCGGACTGACCAGCCGATTGTCCCCAACCCACCGAGCGCGGACCAGATTCGAAAGATTCGCGCGCCCGGTTCGGAGCGAGTCGACGTTGTAGGGACGCCGAGGGGCTGCGTTGTTCGAACCGGGGATTTTTCAAGGCAAACGGAACCCCAAAAAATTCCTCTGAGTTTTCAAGTGCTTGCCCGGGCGCTTTGATCACAACTGCGTGTTATTTGTGCAACACCCATCGGAAAACAAGCGTTTGAGGCCCGGTCCGAAGCGTTCTTTTGTTGTGTGTGCAAGGACCTTCAGTAATTGTGACTGAGCGACGGAGGGGGGCATCCCGAGGTCGTCCCGTTCTAGGTGGTTCGCTTAAGTCCCTCGCGTTTCAGCGGGTGTGTCCGAAAACGCGAAGCGGCTAAGCGGTGGTTACAAGGGACAAGGGAACCAACCTTAGGGTGTCGTCACCCAGCGGATCCGGAACCTTCCCTATAGAGCAAACTTGGAGGTTTAACATGAAGTTTAAGAGCCTTTTGCTCGGTTCGGCGGCGGGTCTGCTCGCCGTTGGCGGAGCTCAGGCAGCCGATCTTCCCGTGAAGGCCAAGGCGGTCGAATACGTGAAGATCTGCTCCCTGTACGGTGCCGGATTCTACTATATTCCGGGTACCGACACCTGCATCAAGCTCGGCGGCTATGTTCGCGCCGACGTGCTGGCCAACACCAACAGCGACTACGGCATCGGTCAGGGTGCTCCCGGCGGCGCTAACAACCGTCTGGACAACTACTATCAGACCCGCGCTCGTTTCGACTTCAACGTCGATACCCGCACGGCGACCGAGTATGGCGTGGTCCGCACCTACGCCGATACGATTTTCTCCTGGGATACGACCGCGGTCACCGGCAGCAACCCGTCGACGTTCTCGACCGGTTCGGCTTCGCTCGGCCTCTACCATGCGTTCATTCAGTTCGCTGGTTTCACCTTCGGCCGCACGGTCTCGATCTTCGACACACCGTGGCAGAGCTATCCGGCTGGCGGTCCCGACTTCCTTCCGGGCGGCTCCAACAACGTCACCGGTGTGAACCAGATCGCTTATACGGCTGATTTCGGCCAGGGCATCACCGCTTCGGTGGCGTTGCAGGACCTGACGACCGCCGCAGGTGGCCAGACCAACCTCTATAACGCCAGCATCACTGCTGGTGGTCTCAGTGGCTTCACTTCGGCTTCGGCCGCCGGCGCTGCCTTCATCCAGGGCATCTACGGCACCAACGATTGGGGTGGCACGCGTATGCCCGACATCGTCGGTGCGGTTCGTGTCGACCAGGCTTGGGGTCTCGCCCAGTTCTCGGTAGCGGCGCACGAACTCCACACGGCCTACTACGGCACGACGGAACCCACTGGCCATCCCGACGACAAGTGGGGCTGGGCCGTGCAGGGCGCCTTGTCGATCAAGAACATCCCGACCGGTGCGGGTGACTCGATCAACTTGCAGGCGGTCTACACCGATGGTGCATCGCGCTACAACTTCCAGAGCCTGTTCCCGCAGAACATCTACATCTACGGCGGCAGTGGCATCGGTGCCTACCAGAGCCTCGGCTTTGCTGGTATTGCTGATGGCGTGTTCGGCACCGGTACCGGGATCGACACGGTCAAGACCTGGGGCTTCCGCGGTGGTTACACCCACAACTGGTCGCCGAACTGGGTGTCGGCCATCTACGGTGCCTATGCATCGCTTCGCTATGGCAACACGGGCAAGGCTCTGATCTGCGCGAACTTCGTCGCAGCCTACGGTGCCGCCACTGCCACGTGTAACCCCGACTTCAACCTCGCGGTTATCGGCGGTAACGTGGTCTGGACCCCGGTCAAGAACCTCGCCTTCACCGCGGACCTGAGCTATGTCTGGCTCGACCAGAAGTACTCGGGCACGATCGCGGGCGCTGCCACGGCGAACGCCGCGGTTGCGAAGCCGGCAGCCACCTACGAGCTGAAGGATCAGGGCAACCTGCAGCTTCTGCTTCGCGCTCAGCGCACCTTCTAAGATCGATCTTCGAATTGATCAGCGAACCCCGGCAGGAAACTGCCGGGGTTTTTCTTTGCGTGGATTCTAGAGTGATCTAGAAGCTGCGGTGGGGTGCATCTATTGGAGCTTCAGCGCGTGAAGGTTTTGACCGGACGGATGTTGGCCATGACAGCGGCATCGATGATTGCGACGGTCATCGCACTTGTTGCGCCTGCAGCTGCCGAACCCCTCGATCCCCGGTACCCGGTCTGCCTCCAGAAATGGGAGTGGGGTGGCAGCAGCAGGACTTACTGTAGCTTCCTGTCTTGGGAGGACTGCAGGGCCGCGGCTATGGGACTATCTGCGATGTGCCTGGCTAATCCATATTGGTCGCAGCCGGGCCAATCCGGTCCCTCCGGCGCCCCGCCCCGATGACCAGGACGTGGTGAATTGCCCGCGTGTGCCCGGGGCCGGCTTCGGATCTTCCGGCAGCAGAGATAACCGCACGAGAACGGGCTAGACTACCATCTCGGACCGTTCCACTCCTGGAAGGTGTAGGTTGGGTTCAAGCCGCAGGAAGCGCGGCTATTCCACGCTTCCGGCGCCGCGGCGCAGATCGGCCTCGATCTGCAGGCGGGTGCCGCCGCCGAAGCGGGCGCGGTAGACCTGAAGGTTCTCCATGATTCGCTGCACGTAGTTGCGCGTCTCGGAGAACGGAATCAGCTCGACCCAGTCGACGGCGTCGACCTTGGGGTCGCGCGGATCGCCGTAACGCTCGACCCACTTCTTCACGCTGCCGCGGCCGGCATTGTAAGCGGCGAAGGTCATGATGTAGGAGCCGCGATAATCCTCGAGCAGTCCGCCCAGCTCCGCCGAGCCGAGCGTGGCGTTGTAGACCGAATCGTTCTTCAGCCGTCCCAGGTCATAGGTTGCGCCATGGCGCTTGCAGACGTAGCGGGCGGCGTCGGGCGTCACCTGCATCAGCCCGTAGGCCTGCGCCGGCGACACCACCGACGGGTTGAATGCGCTTTCCTGCCGCGCGATCGCATAGACGATGCTGCGCTCGACCTCGGGGCCGATCGGCGTGAACTGAGGAATGCCGTTGACGGGGTAGGCATAGAAATCGAACGGCAGGCCGCGGTTGAGTGCGGCCTTGCCGAGCAGCAGCATGCCGCGCGCATCGCTATAGCGCTGCGTCAGCTCGCCGAGGCCGGCAAGCGCCTCGGGATCGCCGTTCTCGCCCATGTCGGCGAGCATGGGCACCGCGAGCTCGCGCTCATCGAGCTCGTAGAGCAGTTGCGCCGCGCGCACGATCTCGAGCCGCTCGGCGCCGCGCCCGCGCGGCTGGTTGTTGAGCTCGATCTGCGGCAGGCCGAGCTTTGCGCGCGCGAGCTGGCCGTAATAGCTGGTCGATTGCTCGGCCGCCCGCGCATAGGCGTTGCGCGCTTCCTGCTGGCGGCCCATCGCCTCGGCAGCGCGGCCCTGCCAATAGCCGGCACGCGCCAGCGTGGTCGGATTGACGCTGCCGACGCCGATGCGCGCGAAGTGCTGGGCGGCTGTCGTGGGGTCGTTGAGGAAGCGCAGCGCGATCCACCCGGCGGTGAACTCCTGCTCGGTCTTGTAGATGTCGCGCGAGGGCAGGGCGGCGTCGCGCGCGATCAGATAGGCGCTGCGGAATTCCTCGGTGTCGATCATCTTGCGCGCCAAGAGGCGCCGCTCGATCCACCATTCGTCGAGATTGTGGAGGCGACCCGGATCCTTCGGCGCGGACAGCATCAGCTGGGCGGCTTCAGTGAACTTCTCCTCGCGACGCAGGAGCTGGATCTTGCTGAAGACGAAGCCGGGATCGCTGTGCAGCTCGCGCGGCACCGCATCGAGCAGTGCCCGCGCGTTCGGCGCCTTCTTGACCGCGGCGATGCGGGCCTTGGCGAGCGCGACATAGCCGGCGCCGAGGCGCTTGGCGGCGCGCAGCGCCGCCTCGTTCTCGCTGCCGTAGAGCAGGTTGTCCATCCGCGCCTTCTGGTCGCCCGGCGTGAGCAGGGCGCCGAACTGGTCCAGCGCGTTGTTCTCGGTATCCTCCGACATCGGGTCGCCGCGCCAGGCCTCGCGCACCAGCCGCTCGGCATTGGCGCGGTCGCCGCGGGCGAGCATCGCCTTGGCGAGCGTGAAGCGGCCCTTGGCGGAAATGGGCGACTCGTTCTCGAACCACGACCACGCGACCGTCTCGTCGCGCCTGTCGTCCCACATCGCGGCCTCGAGGCGCCGGCGCAGGAAGGTCTGCGACGGCCAGCTCGGATTGGCGGAGAGGAAGGCGCGATAGCGTTCCACGGTCACGCCATTGTCGTCGCTGCGCAGGATGATCCATTCGGCGAGCTTTCGCGCGACCGGATCGGAGATACCGGCCGCGGCATTGGTGGCGTCGCCGGCCTTGCGCTTGCGCACGAGCTCGATGACGCTCTCCAGCGTGTCCTTGTCGGACTGCGACGTCGACGATGTCGCCGCGACGGCAGCCGGGATGACCGGCTTGCGCGGCGTTGCATGCTGGCGGGTTGCAGGCGCCAGCATGGGAGCTGCGGCCGGCCTCGCGGGGGCTGGCGCAGTCGGTTTGATGGTGGCCGTCACGGCCGGGGCGGGGGCTGCCTTGGGCGGCGCGCCGCTCACAGTCGGCGCCGCCTTTGGCGCGGCTGCAGGGGCTGCGGCCGCAGGCTTGGGTTTGTCGTTGGGCTTGTCCTTCGCCGGTTCCTTGCTGGCGTTCTTGCCGGCGTCGGGCTTCTTCGCGGCGTCCTTGGCGGGGGTGCCAGGCGCACCCTTGCTCGCGGCTTTCGCGGCGTCCTTGCCGGTTCCCTTGGCTGTGTCCTTCGCTGTTTCCTTGGTCGATCCCTGCGTCGATCCCTTGGTCGCGCCCTTCGCCGCGTCCTTGGCGGCCGGCTTGGCGGGATCCTTGGTTTCCGCGGCCGTCTCGTTGGACTTGGCGAGGGCGGCGCAGCCCATCGACAGCCCAGCCATCAGGCACACGGCCATACCCAGGGATCGCCATGCGGCAGAAGCAAAGGAGGTCACGGCGTTTCGTCGCCCCGAATCAGTGAAGTGGCTCAAGACCTAGCTGAATTTGCTTGAATATGCGGAGAAAATACCAACAGCCGCTTACCTCGGGCCGATTTGCACCAGCACCGCGGCAAAATCGCGGCCTAAACCCAGCCTTGCACAGACCGCGGGCCTTTTACCGGCGGGATAGACCCGATATGAAAGGGGCTTGCTCAAGAAAGCCGCGTACGGAGGAAGTCCATGGCAGCCAAGACGAAATTCCGAGGGTCGTTCACCGCCTTGGTCACCCCGTTCAAGAACGGCGCGCTGGACGAGGCGGCGTTTCGCTCCCTGGTCAACTGGCAGATCTCCGAGGGCACCAATGGCCTCGTTCCGGTCGGCACCACCGGCGAGAGCCCGACGCTCAGCCACGACGAGCACAAGAAAGTCGTGGAATGGTGCATCGCTGAAGCCAAGGGCCGCGTGCCCGTCATCGCGGGGGCCGGCTCCAACTCGACCAAGGAGGCGATCGAGCTCTCGCAGCACGCCGAAAAGGCGGGCGCGGACGCCGTGCTGATCGTCACGCCCTATTACAACAAGCCGACCCAAGAAGGGATGTACCAGCACTTCAAGGCGATCAACGATGCGATCGGGATTCCGATCATCATCTACAACATCCCGCCGCGCTCGGTGATCGACATGTCGGTCGACACCATGAAGCGGCTGTGGGAGCTGAAGAACATCGCCGGCGTCAAGGATGCCACCGCCAGCATGGTCCGTGTGTCGCAGCAGCGCGCGGCAATGGGCGAGGATTTCAACCAGCTCTCCGGCGAGGACGCCACCATCATCGGCTACATGGCCCATGGCGGCCATGGCTGCATCTCGGTGACCTCGAACGTCGCGCCGCGCCTGTGCTCGGAGTTCCACGCCGCCTGGCAGAAGGGCGACACCAAGGCGGCGCTCGCGATCCACGACAAGCTGATGCCGCTGCACAACAACCTCTTCATCGAGAGCAATCCGGCGCCGATCAAGTACGCGATGTCACTGCTCGGCAAGCTGGACGAGACGTTGCGGCTGCCGATGGTTCCGGTGTCCGAGCCGACCCGCGTTGCCGTGCGCAGCGCGATGGTTCACGCCGGCCTGATCAACTGACGCAATAGCCGTTCGGGGGGCCTTTCATGAGCGTGGACGAAAAGGGCGCGCGTATGCTCAAGGAGTTCCGTGAGTTCGCCATGAAGGGCAACGTCGTCGATCTCGCGGTCGGCGTCATCATCGGCGCAGCCTTCGGCGCCATCGTCACCTCGCTGGTCGGTGACGTCATCATGCCGATCATCGGCGCCGTCACCGGCGGCCTCGACTTCTCGAACTACTTCATCCCCTTGTCGAAGGCGGTCACCGCCACCAACTTAGCGGATGCGAAAAAGCAAGGCGCCGTCCTTGCTTACGGCAGCTTCCTGACGCTGACGATCAACTTCATCATCGTCGCCTTCGTGCTGTTCCTGGTGATCCGCGCCATGAACACCTTGAAGCGCAAGGAGGAGGCGGCGCCCGCCGCTCCGCCAAAGCCGTCGGCCGAAGTCGAGTTGCTGACCGAGATCCGCGATCTCCTCAAGAAGTGACGCGCCCACTTCATCCGAACTGTTAGAATCAGAGCGCATCTCGATCAGGTTTGCCCGTCAGGTTTTGTAGGTCATGGCCGATAAGAACGAACGTCCGATCAAGGTCATGGCGGAAAATCGCAAGGCGCGTTTCAACTACGCCATCGAGGACACGATCGAGGCGGGCATTGCGCTGACCGGCACCGAGGTCAAGTCGATCCGCAACGGCAAGAGCACGATCGCGGAATCCTATGCCGATTCCAAGAACGGCGAGATCTGGCTGATCAACGCCACCATTCCCGAATATCTGCAAGGCAACCGCTTCAACCACGAGCCCAAGCGGCCGCGAAAGCTGCTGCTCCACCGCCGGCAGATCAACAAGCTGATCGGGGCGGTCGACCGCGAGGGCATGACGCTGATCCCGCTCAAGCTTTACTTCAACGAGCGCGGCCGGGCCAAGCTGCAGCTGGCGGTTGCGAAGGGCAAGAAGCTGCACGACAAGCGCGAATCCGAGAAGAAGCGCGACTGGAGCCGGGAGAAGGGCCGGCTGCTGCGGGCGAGGGGATGACGAGATGAATCAACGGAACCTGCTCGAGGTCGACTGGAGCCAGATTCCCGCGCCTTCCGACGACGGCGCCGCTGCCCATCTAGAGGGCATGACGTTGCCGCCGATCGGCCTGCTTGCGACCGACGATACGTCGGTCACGCTGTCGGCGCTGCGCGGCCGAACCGTGGTGTTCGCCTATCCCCGCACCGGAGAGCCCGGCAAGATTGCGCTGGTCGACGATTGGGACATGATCCCGGGAGCGCGCGGCTGCACGCCCCAGACCTGCGCATTCCGCGATCTCTACGCCGAGCTGAAAGCCGCCGGCGCCTCGCACGTGTTCGGCCTCTCGACCCAGAGCAACGACTACCAGATCGAGATGGCTTCGCGCCTGCATCTGCCGTTCCCGGTGCTCTCGGACGAGAAGCTGGCGCTGACGCGCGCCTTGAACTTGCCGACCATGGAGGTCGCGGGCCTGACGCTGATCAAGCGCCTCGCGCTTGTTATCGACGACGCCAGGATCACACACGTGTTCTATCCCGTGTTTCCGCCCGATCGGAACGCCGGCGACGTGCTGGCCTGGCTCAAGGCGAATCCCGCCAATAGCTAGTCGAGATCCGCCTTCACCTTCGCGAACACCGATCTGAACATGTCCGGGGTCAGCACGCCGGTATTCGTGTTGTAGCGGGAGCAGTGATAGCTGTCGTAGAGCCTGAACGCGCCGGCCTGATGCACCGCGCCATGACCGAAGGGGGCTTGTGAGGCCTTCAGGTTCAGCGGCTTGAGCACGCTGTCGTGCGCAATCCGCCCGAGCGCGACGATCGCGCGCAGGTTCGGCATCGTCGCTAGATTGGCCACGAGGAACTGGCGGCAGGTGTTGATCTCGATCGGCAGCGGCTTGTTCTGCGGCGGCACGCAATGCACGGCATTGGCGATCCGGCAATCGACGAGTTTCAGGCCGTCGTCCGGGCGCGCCTGATAGGTGCCCCTGGCAAAGCCGTATTCGATCAGCGTGGCGTAGAGCAGGTCGCCGGCATAGTCGCCCGTGAACGGCCGCCCCGTGCGGTTGGCGCCCTGCATTCCCGGCGCGAGGCCCACGATCAGGAGGCGGGCCTTGATGTCGCCGAAGGGCGCAACAGGCGCATTGTGCCACGATGGCTCGCGCGCGCGGTTCGCCTCGCGAAAGGCGACCAGGCGCGGACAGAGCGGGCAGTCACGGTCGGGAACGACGGTGAGAGGCTGGCGGCTGGACCGTGCCGCCTCACTCCTCGAAGTCGTCATCGCCCCTCGGCGCCATCGTGGTCGCGCGCTGGAGGAATTGCGGGGCGTGATGACGTTCGCCACGCTCGCCGCGGTCACGCGGGGCGGGGCGCTCGGACGGATCGCGGCCGAGCTTGGATTGCAGCTCGACGAGATCGGTGAAGACGTCGGCCTGGCGGCGCAGCTCGTCGGCGATCATCGGCGGCTGGCTGGCAATGGTGGAGACCACCGTGACCCGCACGCCGCGGCGCTGGACGGCCTCGACCAGCGAGCGGAAGTCGCCGTCACCCGAGAACAGCACCATCTGGTCGATGTGCTCGGCGAGCTCCATGGCGTCCACGGCGAGCTCGATGTCCATGTTGCCCTTCACCTTGCGGCGGCCGGAGGCGTCGATGAATTCCTTGGTCGCCTTGGTGACGACGGTGTAGCCGTTATAGTCCAGCCAGTCGATCAGCGGGCGGATCGAGGAGTATTCCTGGTCTTCGATGATGGCGGTGTAATAGAACGCCCGCAACAACGTACCGCGGCTCTGAAACTCCTTCAGCAGGCGCTTGTAGTCGATGTCGAAGCCGAGGGTTTTCGCCGTCGCGTAGAGATTGGCCCCGTCGATGAAGAGCGCGATCTTGTTGGTAGGAGAAGGTGACATTCAGTTTGCTCGCGTAGCGTTCGTGATTGATCGTTTTTTGTTGGCGCGGCGACAGTGGGCCGCGCAGTTCTAGAGTGCCGCAGAGATCCGTCGAAACCGCAAATCCGGAGAAGTCGGGGCAATCAAGGTATAGTTATGGCGGACTTGCATACACCCGGCGCCGCCCCCAACGGCAGCCCGGAAAACCACCCGTCCCAGCCCCAATGTGGGGGTAGCAGAGCGGTTTGGCGAGGCCAAATCACAAAATGGCCTTGCGAAACCGTCCCGGCCCCTATAACTAGCCCCAATCATCCACATATTTCGTCCCACCCACAACGGAGCGACAGTCCATGGCTCGCGTCACCGTAGAAGATTGTATCGACAAGGTCGACAACCGGTTTGACTTGGTCCTGCTGGCCGCCCACCGTGCCCGCATGATCTCGTCCGGTTCACAACTAACGGTTGACCGCGATAACGACAAGAACCCTGTTGTGTCTTTGCGTGAAATTGCCGAGACGACGATCTCGCCGGAGGACCTCCGCGAGGAGCTGGTCCACTCGCTCCAGAAGTTCGTCGAGGTGGATGAGCCCGAGCCGGATACGGTGCCGCTGATCGGTTCCGCGGGCGCAAGCGTCGATGCCGACGACACCGAGGTCGCGGTGGAGCGCATGACCGAAGAGGAGCTGCTGAAGGGCCTGGAAGGCCTCGCGCCCCCCGAGGAGCAGCCCGAGGAAGACGAGTAATTCCTCCATCGCGATCATCTTCTTCTTGTGATCATATCAAAGGCCCGAACCGCTGTTCGGGCCTTTGCTTTTGTTGACCTTTTCGTGGTTACCATAGCGCTGCGGTTGGCGCTTTGCCCTGTCACTGAATTGATCGGACACGAGCGCGATCGGAGTTAGGATGTATGCAGCGGGCCGGTTCGAGCCCGTTTGAAGGCAGGACGGCATGGTATATCGGCGCCGCAGATCCACGCAGATGCAGGCCGCAACCGAATCGGTTGCCGTGGCCCCGACTGCGCCGGTCGCGCGCCCGGCCAGGCCCCGCGCCCGCATGATGCGTCAATATGACCTCGTCGAGCGCGTCAGGTCCTACAATCCCAACACCAACGAAGACCTGCTGAACCGGGCCTACGTCTACGCCATGAAGGCGCACGGCTCGCAGACCCGCGCCTCGGGCGATCCGTATTTCTCGCACCCGCTCGAAGTGGCGGCGATTCTCACCGACCTCAAGCTCGACGACGCCACCATCGTGGCCGCGCTGCTGCACGACACGATCGAGGACACCGAGGCGACGCGGGCCGAGATCGACCAGATCTTCGGATCCGAAATCGGGGCGCTGGTCGAGGGGCTGACCAAGCTGAAGCGGCTCGAGCTGGTCTCGCGCGAAGCCAAGCAGGCCGAGAACTTGCGCAAATTGTTGCTGGCCATTGCCGACGATGTCCGCGTGCTTCTGGTCAAGCTCGCCGACCGCCTGCACAACATGCGCACGCTGGATTTCGTGCCCACGGAATCGCGCCGGCGCATCGCCGAGGAGACGCTCGACATCTACGCGCCGCTGGCGGGCCGCATGGGCATGCAGGAGATGCGCGAGGAGCTGGAGGACCTGTCCTTCCGCACCCTCGATCCCGAAGCCTATTCGGTGGTGATGCAGCGGCTCGATGCGCTCGCCGAGCGCAACCGCAACCTGATCGGCGAGATCGAGGACCAGCTCTCCAACAATCTGCGCCATCGGGGTCTGGGGGCGCGGGTCTATGGCCGGCGCAAGAAGCCGTTCTCGATCTGGACCAAGATGGAGCGCAAGTCCGTCGGCTTCGAGCAATTGTCCGACATCTTCGGCTTCCGCCTCGTCGTCAGCGACATCGAGGCCTGCTATCGCGCGCTCGGGATCGTCCACACCACCTGGCCGGTCGTGCCGGGGCGCTTCAAGGACTACATCTCGACGCCGAAGCAGAACGACTATCGCTCGATCCACACCACCGTGATCGGCCCCGGCAATCAGCGCGTCGAGCTCCAGATCCGCACCGAGGCGATGGACCAGATCGCCGAGCGCGGCATCGCCGCGCACGTCTTCTACAAGGAGGGTGTGGGTTCGCCGACCGAATTCCTCAAGCGCGAGTCCAACGCCTTCGCCTGGTTGCGCCACACCATCGGCATCCTCTCGGAAAGCGCGAACCCGGAGGAATTCCTCGAGCACACCAAGCTCGAGCTGTTCCACGACCAGGTGTTCTGCTTCACCCCCAAGGGCAAGCTGATCGCGCTGCCGCGCCATGCTAACGTGATCGACTTTGCCTATGCCGTGCATACCGACGTCGGCAACAGCGCGGTCGGCTGCAAGATCAACGGCAAGTTCGCGCCGCTGTCCTCGGAGCTTCAGAACGGCGACGAGGTCGAGGTGCTGACCTCGGAGGCGCAGTCGGCGCCGCCCTCGGCCTGGGAGACGCTGGCCGTCACCGGCAAGGCGCGCGCCGCGATCCGCCGCGCCACCCGTACCGCGGTGCGCGATCAATATGTCGGGCTCGGCCGGCGCATCGTCGAGCGCCTGTTCGAGCGCGCCAAGATCGAATACGCCGACGACAAGCTCAAAGGCGCGCTGCCGCGGCTCGCGCGCACTTCGATCGAGGACGTCATGGCGGCGGTGGGGCGAGGGGAGATCAAGGCCTCCCATGTCGCACGTGCGATGTACCCCGATTACAAGGAGGAGCGCATCGCGCGCTACGGCGTCAAGAAGGGGCTTGCCGCCAAGCTCAAGGAGAAGGGGGTCTCCGAACCGGCGCGCAGCCCGGTTGCGATCCCCATCCGCGGCATCAATTCCGACCTTCCGGTGAAGTTCGCGCCGAACGGCGGCGCCGTCCCCGGCGATCGCATCGTCGGCATCGTCACGCCGGGCGAGGGCATCACGATCTATCCGATCCAGGCACCGGCCCTGAAGGATTTCGAGGAGGAGCCGGAGCGCTGGCTCGACGTCCGCTGGGACATCGAGGACTCCGCGCCGCAGCGCTTCCCCGCCCGCATCAAGGTCGAGAACGTCAACGAGCCCGGCGCGCTGGCGCAGATCGCGACCGTGATCGCCGAGCACGACGGCAACATCGACAACATCAGCATGCAGCGCCGCTCGCCCGATTTCACGGAGACGACGATCGATCTCGAAGTCTACGATTTGAAGCACCTGAGCGCGATCCTGGCCCAGCTGCGCGCGAAGGCGGTGGTCGCCAAAGTCGAACGTGTTAATGGATAGGCGCATCTCGCATGCGCCGTTCACTCTGATTTCGCGAGTCCTGAAATGCCCGCTTCGAAGCTCCGCCTCGGCGTCAACATCGATCACGTTGCAACCGTGCGCAACGCGCGCGGCGGCCGCCATCCCGATCCGGTGCGCGCGGCGCTGCTCGCGATCGAGGCCGGCGCCGACGGCATCACCGCACATTTGCGCGAGGACCGCCGGCACATCCGCGACGAGGACATGGCGCGCCTGAAGGCGGAGATCTCCAAGCCGCTCAATTTCGAGATGGCCGCAACGGACGACATGATGCGGATCTCGCTCGCCACCAAGCCGCACGCGGTGTGCCTCGTGCCGGAGCGGCGCCAGGAGGTGACGACCGAAGGCGGGTTGGATGTGGTCGGCCAGCGCGACGCGCTCGCGCCCTATATCGCGCGGTTGAACGAGGCCGGCATCCGCGTGTCGCTGTTCATTGCGGCCGACCCCGCCCAGATCGAGATGGCGGCGCGGCTACGCGCGCCCGTGATCGAGATCCACACCGGCGCCTGGTGCGATGCCGTCACCGACGGCCACAGCGACAAGGCCGAGGCCGAATGGCGGCGGATCGTGGCGGGGGTGAAGCTGGCCAAGGACGCGGGGCTTGAGGTTCACGCCGGTCACGGGCTGGACTATGCGACGGCGGAGAAGATCGCCGGCTTGCGGGAAATCATGGAGCTGAACATCGGCTATTACATGATCGGCGAGGCGCTGTTCGTGGGGCTGGCCGAGACCGTGCGCAGCATGCGCGCGGCGATGGACCGGGGCCGGAGCCGGGCATGATCATCGGCATCGGCTCCGACTTGATCGACATCACCCGCGTGGCCAGGGTGATCGAGCGCCATGGTGAGCGGTTCCTCGACCGCATTTTCACCGCTGCCGAGCGGGCCAAGGCGGAGCGGCGGGCCAAGAACGAGAAGATGGTGGTGGCGACCTACGCCAAGCGCTTCGCCGCCAAGGAGGCCTGCTCCAAGGCGCTCGGCACCGGCATCAGGCGCGGCGTCTGGTGGCGCGACATGGGGGTGGTCAACCTGCCGAGCGGGCGGCCGACCATGCAGCTGACCGGCGGCGCCCTGGCCCGGCTCCAGGCCCTGACGCCGGAGGGCTTCGAGGCGCGGATCGACCTTTCGATCACCGACGACTGGCCGCTGGCGCAGGCCTTCGTCATCATTTCGGCCGTGCCGCTGGCGAAGCCCTGATGCGATCCGGTCGATTTTATAATTCGTATTTGGAATCAATGTCTTATTCAGTTTTGATGCGATCCTTGATTGCGTGGCCTCCGACAACCGTCTAAAAGTCCGCCGACGCAAACCAGCTTGGGCGAATTCGGCTTTATGCCGGAATTGGCCCCCACTATCAGAATCAGGACAATCTCCATGGGCCGCGAAGCGATGGGCTGTTCGCGCCAGGAGGGCGCTCTGTGACCGCCGGCCGGAATTGAGAGAGCAATGAGCGTGACTTCAGGAACGAAAACTGAGAGCGGCGTCGGCGAAACGATCCGGGTCGTCATTCATGCTCTCCTGATCGCGCTCGTGATCCGCACCTTCCTGTTTCAGCCCTTCAACATCCCGTCCGGCTCGATGAAGGCGACGTTGCTGGTCGGCGACTATCTGTTCGTCTCGAAATATTCCTACGGCTACAGCCATTTTTCGATTCCGTTCTCGCCGCCGCTGTTCTCGGGACGGATCTGGGGCTCGGACCCGGCCCGCGGCGACATCGTCGTGTTCCGCCTGCCGAAGGACGATTCCACCGACTACATCAAGCGCGTGATCGGGCTTCCCGGCGACCGCATCCAGATGCGGGACGGGCTGCTCTACATCAACGATGTGCCTGTCGAGCGGCAGCGCATGAGCGAATATGTCGGCGAGGACCCTTGCGGCTCGGAGGGCGGCGGCATCTCCCGGGTGAAGCGCTGGAAGGAGACGCTGCCGAACGGCGTGTCCTATGAGACGCTGGACTGCGCCGACAACGGCTACATGGACAACACCAACGTCTACACCGTGCCGGCCGGCCGCTTCTTCATGATGGGTGACAACCGCGACAATTCCACCGATAGCCGCTTTCTCGGCCAGGTCGGCTATGTCCCGCAGGAGAACTTGATCGGCCGCGCCCAGATGATCTTCTTCTCGATCGCTGAAGGCGAGCATGCCTGGATGTTCTGGCGCTGGCCGTGGGCGGTGCGCTGGAATCGCTTCTTCAAAATCGTCCGATGAAAGACGAAGCAAAGGACATCGCGACCCAACCAATCGAGGCGCAGGCGGGCCCCGAAGGGGAAGCCGCGACCAAGTCGCCCGCAAACAAAACATCGGCCGACAAGACATCTGCAGACAAGGCGCCTGCAAAGAAGAAGCGGGCGCGGAGCAGCAAGGCCAAGGGCACGGACGCGAATGCGGCGGTCGAAGCGCGCATCGGCCACAGCTTCACTGACCCGAACCTCTTGATGCAGGCGATCACGCATGTCTCGGCCCTGAAGTCCGGGCGCAAGCGCGGCGACAGTTATCAGCGGCTGGAATTCCTCGGCGACCACGTGCTCGGCCTCGTCGTCTCCGACATGCTCTATCACGCCTTCCCGAACGCCGACGAAGGCGAGCTATCGAAGCGTCTTGCCGAGCTCGTGCGCAAGGAGAGCTGCGCGGACGTCGCCAAGTCGCTCGGTCTCGTCGACGACATCAAGCTGGGCTCGGTCGGCTCCAGTGCCGATGCCCGCCTGCGCAAATCCATTCTCGGCGACATCTGCGAGGCCGTGATCGGCGCCGTCTACCTCGACGGCGGCCACGCGGCGGCAGCCGAATTCGTCAAGCGTAACTGGACCGAGCGTATGCACAAGCCGCGCCGTCCGTTGCGCGATCCCAAGACCGTGCTGCAGGAATGGGCGCAAGGCAAGGGACTGCCGACGCCGGTTTATCGCGAGGTCGAGCGTACCGGCCCGCATCACGATCCGCAGTTCCGCGTCGCCGTCGATCTGCCGGGCCTGGCGCCGGCCGAGGGCATCGGCGGCAGCAAGCGCGCGGCAGAGAAGGTGGCAGCCTCAGTAATGATCGAACGCGAAGGCGTCGGCGGCGGCAATGATGGTTGAAGCAAGCGGCGAGGCACCCAGCGCGACGCGCTGCGGTTTCGTCGCGCTGATCGGCGCGCCGAATGTCGGCAAGTCCACGCTCGTCAACGCGCTGGTCGGCGCCAAGGTCACGATCGTCTCGCGCAAGGTGCAGACCACGCGCGCGCTGATCCGCGGCATCGTCATCGAGAACAACGCGCAAATCATCCTGGTCGACACGCCCGGCATCTTCTCGCCCAAGCGCCGGCTCGACCGCGCCATGGTCTCGACCGCCTGGAGCGGGGCCCACGATGCCGATCTCGTCTGCGTGCTGCTCGATGCCAAGACCGGGATCGACGAGGAGGCGGAGGCGATCCTCGCCAAGGCAGCCAGCGTCAATCACGACAAGATCCTCGTCATCAACAAGGTCGATCTGGTCCAGCGCGAGAAGCTGTTGGCCCTGGCGCAGGCCGCGAACGAGCGCATGAGCTTCGTGCGGACGTTCATGATCTCGGCGATCTCGGGCGACGGCGTCGACGACATCCGCAAGACGCTCGCGGACATGGTGCCGCCGGGCCCGTTCCTCTATCCTGAGGACCAGATGTCGGACGCGCCGATGCGGCAGCTGGCGGCGGAGATCACGCGCGAGAAGATCTATCAGAAGCTGCACCAGGAATTGCCGTACCAGTCCACGGTCGAGACCGACAAGTGGGAGGAGCGCAAGGACAAGTCGGTGCGGATCGAGCAGACGATCTATGTCGAGCGCGAAAGCCAGCGCAAGATCGTGCTCGGCAAGGGCGGCGCCACCATCAAGTCGATCGGCGCCGACTCGCGCAAGGAGCTGATGCAGATCCTGGACGTGCCGGTGCACCTGTTCCTGTTCGTCAAGGTGCGCGAGAACTGGGGCGACGATCCCGATCGCTACCGCGAGATGGGTCTGGACTTCCCGAAAGAATAACCAAGAAAAGATCGGCATTCGATGAGCCTACCCGTCAACGTCCAGCGCTTCGAAGCGCTGCTCTATGCATCGTTGATGCTGGATGCCGTCTCGGTGGCCGTGCAGGACCGCACGCCTACTGCCGAGGTGACCGAGCAGATGATCATGACCGGGACGTTGCTCGCCGGGGGCATGATCCTCCTGCTGCTCTATTTCGTCCGGCTGGCTGCGCATCATCGCAAGAACTGGCCGCGCTGGGTGCTGGCGGCGGCCCTCGTGCTGTCGGTGATCTCGCTCGGCCAGATCATCGGCGCGAAGGGACTGGAGCTCGACAGCGCCATCGAGATCGTCTCCTGCGCGCTGACGACGATCGGCCTCTATTTCTCCTTCAGCGGCGACGCGCAGGGCTGGTTCAACGCGTGAGATTTTGTGCGGTGCTGTAGGGTGGGCAAAGGCGCGCCTTGCGCGCCGTGCCCACCATCTCATCCTGGTCGCAGAAAATTGGTGGGCACGCTTCGCTTTGCCCACCCTGTACCCTTGTGGGGTTCGTGGCGGCCTTCGGATGTAGACTGGCCGTCCGGGCCGATCCGCCGGGAGCAGCCTTGTCCACCTGTGCCTCGAGCACCGACGTAGGAACCGCGCCCCGGCGGAGCGACCGCGATCGAGATCCGGTAGGAGGTCGCGCCAAGAGCGCCGGTACAGGGACTGATCAGGATCGTGGTGGCCCGCCTTGCGAGCAAGGAGGTCTCAACAATGATCGAAGATGTACGCTGGTTCGTCGGGATCGACTGGGCAACGCGGAGCCATAGCGTTTGCCTGCTGGATGCCGCGGGAAGACAGGTTGCGCAGCACGAGTTCGACCATGGCGGCGCCGGGCTGACGGAGTTGCGTGACTGGCTGCTGGAGAAGACCAAGGCCGCACCGGGACAGATCGCCGTGGCGATCGAGATGCCGCACGGCCCGGTGGTGGAGATGCTGCTCGAGCACGGGTTTGCGGTGTTTGCCATCAATCCCAAGCAACTGGATCGCTTCCGCGATCGCTTCACGGTGGCCGGTGCCAAGGACGACCGCCGCGATGCTCATGTGCTCGGCGCCTCGCTGCGCACTGACCGTGCTGCTTTCCGTCGGCTTGTGGCAGACGATGCGGCGATGATTGAGCTGCGGGAGTGGTCGCGCCTGGCGGACGAACTGCAGCAGGAACGCACGCGGCTTGCCAACCGCTTGCGTCAGCAGTTGTGGCGATATTATCCCCAGGCCACCAAGTTGACCGACGATGTCGCCGACGAATGGTTCCTGGCGCTTTGGCAGAAGGTGCCGACCCCCGCCAGTGCGGTCAAGGCCAGCGAGAAGGCCATCGCAGGTGTTCTCAGGGACTATCGTATCCGCCGTCTCAATGCGGCGACGGTGCTCGGGACTTTGCGCGAGGCACCGCTGTTCGTAGCCCCGGCACGACGGAGGCAGCCTGCGCTCACATCCGCAGCCTGGCGGCACGTCTGCACCTGGTCAATCGGCAGATCAAAGAGGCTCATCAGAACCTGGACCGGCTATGTGCCGAGTTCGAAGGAGAGGAGAAGCCGTCGGGGCAGAGCTCGGAGCAGTGCGACGTGACGATCCTACGCTCCTGGCCAGGAATCGGCAGGATCAATCTCGCCACACTGCTCGCCGAGGCCGCAGAGCCCCTGCGCAGACGAGATTACCATGCTCTGCGCGCCTTGGCAGGGGCTGCGCCGGTGACGCGGCAAAGCGGCAAACAACGCTTCGTGATCCGCCGCCTCGCCTGCAACAGGCGGCTACAGAGCGCCGTCCATCACTGGTCGCGTGTCGCCATCCAACACGACGCTGCCAGCAGGCGACGGTATGATGCCTTGCGCAGAAAAGGACACGGTCACGCGCGGGCTCTGCGCAGCGTGGGAGATCGCTTGCTTTTTGCCCTGTGCACGACGCTCAAGCGACAGACCCCATACGATGCGGACCATAACGGCACAAAGAACTCCGCGAACGGGTGAGCCCCATTCCTTTGTTCGGCCGGGCGACCATTCCTTCGTCCCGACCTGCCGAGCGCCAGAGCGCCGCCCGCAGATGCTGTCCAGGATGCCGAAGGCACCGGCAAAGCCGGCGCGCAGCGTCCTGGACTGCATCGAGCACGGCGCTACCATATTGCCCTATAAGGACGTTCCCCTTGACCAAGGGTAGGAGGTCCTACGACAGCTCGAAATGCGATAAGATTCCCACATGGAATGGTCCGATGAAGGCATCGTGCTGGGGGTTCGGCGGCATGGCGAGTCTAGCGCC
Source organism: Bradyrhizobium sp. NC92 (assembly GCF_025200865.1). Lineage (NCBI taxonomy): Bacteria > Pseudomonadati > Pseudomonadota > Alphaproteobacteria > Hyphomicrobiales > Nitrobacteraceae > Bradyrhizobium > Bradyrhizobium sp. NC92. The sequence continues at coordinate 4,729,828 of NZ_CP104171.1, read as the reverse complement.
ATCGTCGAGCTGTTGACGCGCGCGCATGGCCGGCATCTCGGGCTGGTCCGCGGCGGCGCCGGCGCGCGGATGCGGCCGCTGCTGCAGCCGGGGAATAGCGTCAGTGCGGTGTGGCGGGCGCGGCTCGACGAGCATCTGGGCACTTATACGATCGAGGGACTGAAGCTGCGCGCGGCGACGCTGCTGGGGTCATCCCATGGCGTCTATGGCGTCACCCATCTCGCCTCGATCGCGCGGCTCTTGCCGGAGCGCGATCCGCATGAAGACATCTTTGCGCTGCTCGAACATTCGCTCGACGATTTCGACGACATCGGCAGCGCGGCCGTGCACCTGATCCATTTCGAGCTGGCGATGCTCGCCGAGCTGGGTTTCGGTCTGGCGCTGGACAATTGTACGGTGACCGGCGAGACCACGGACCTGATCTATGTCTCGCCGAAATCCGGCGGCGCGGTATCGCGCGGCGCGGGCGAGCCGTGGCGCGACCGGCTGTTGCGCCTGCCGCCGTTCCTGCGCCAGGGTGAAACCGCGAGCGATCTTACCGAGCAGGATCTCCAGGATGGCTTTCGGCTCACCGGCCTGTTTCTGCTCCGCCACGTGCTGGAGCCGCGCGGCCAGGGCCATTCCGACGCGCGGGCCGGCTTCATCAACGCCTTGATGCGGCAGCAGGCGAGGGCGGCGATCCCGGCGCCATGACGTAACGGCTGCCCAGACTTGCACATTGGCATTTGGTTCCGGGGAACCAAATCGGCCCGAGCTGAATTGGGCCCGAGGTTCCACATCGGGGGACAGCCCAAATGTTGATCAAGGGATTCGCCTTGTCCGCAACGCTGCTTGCCTTCGCGCCCGACGCCATGGCCGGCGAGCCGCAGCCCGGGGTATTTCGCCGGGCCTCGTGCACGGTGGTGCGATACTACGTCGCGAAATATTCCGCTGCCGCGGCAGAGACATGGGCGCGGTCCCATGGCGCCACCGAGGCCGAGATCGAGACCGCCCGGCGTTGCCTGGTCAATGTGCCGGCGCCCGCTCAAGCGCCGGGTGCGGCCAAAACCCAGACGGTCACCGCCGGCTGGGCGGGCCAGTAGGCCGCCCACAGGGAACCATTCGATCCTTGCCCGATTCGCTTCCACGGTTTAACCGGGCGGCATGGGAAAACGAATCGTTCCGCCGGAAGAACCGGCTGAAATCCACGAGGTGCCGCTGCGTGAGGCGCTGGAAGAGCGCTATCTCGCTTATGCCCTCTCCACCATCATGCACCGTGCGCTGCCGGACGCGCGCGACGGCCTGAAGCCGGTGCACCGGCGCATCCTCTACGGCATGCGCCTGCTTCGGCTCGACCCCGGCACGGCCTTCAAGAAGTCCGCCAAGATCGTCGGCGACGTGATGGGCTCGTTCCATCCGCATGGCGACCAGGCGATCTACGACGCCATGGTCCGTCTCGCGCAGGATTTCTCCTCGCGCTATCCGCTGGTCGACGGCCAAGGCAATTTCGGCAATATCGACGGCGATAACCCCGCCGCCTACCGCTACACCGAAGCGCGCATGACCGACGTCGCGCGGCTTCTGCTCGAGGGCATCGACGAGGACGGCGTCGAGTTCCGCGCCAATTACGACGGCCAGTCGAAAGAACCCGTCGTGCTGCCGGGCGGTTTCCCGAACCTGCTCGCCAACGGCGCACAGGGCATCGCCGTCGGCATGGCGACCTCGATCCCGCCGCACAATGCCGCCGAGCTGTGCGATGCCGCGCTGCATCTGATCGAGAAGCCCGACGCGAAGTCGAAGGCGCTCTTGAAGTGGGTGAAGGGCCCGGATTTTCCGACCGGCGGTATCATCGTCGATTCCAAGCAGGCGATTGCGGAGGCCTACACCACCGGCCGCGGCTCGTTCCGCGTCCGTGCGCGGTGGACGCAGGAGGAGGGTGCGCGCGGCACCTGGGTCGTCGTCGTTACCGAGATTCCATTCCTGGTGCAGAAGTCGCGCCTGATCGAGAAGGTCGCCGAGCTGCTGGACCAGAAGAAGCTGCCGCTGGTCGGCGACATCAGGGACGAGTCGGCCGAAGACGTCCGCATCGTGATCGAGCCGAAGTCGAAGAACGTCGATCCGGCGCTGATGATGGAATCGCTGTTCCGGCTCACCGAGCTCGAAAACAAGATTCCGCTGAACCTCAACGTGCTGATCAAGGGCCGCATTCCCAAGGTCGTGGGGCTCGCGGAGTGCTTGCGCGAATGGCTCGATCATCTGCGCGACGTCCTGATCCGTCGCACCAATTACCGCAAGGGCGAGATCGAGCACCGGCTCGAAATCCTCGGCGGTCTGCTGATCGCCTATCTCAACATCGACGAGGTGATCCGGATCATCCGCAACGAGGACGAGCCGAAGCCGGCCTTGATGAAGGCGTTCAAGCTCACCGACCTGCAGGCCGACTCCATTCTCAACATGCGGCTGCGCAATCTGCGCAAGCTCGAGGAAATGGAGATCCGCACCGAGGACAAGGATCTGCGCAAGGAGCTGAAGGGCATCCAGGCCCTGCTGGCCTCCGAGTCCGAGCAGTGGAAGAAGGTCGGCGAGCAGGTCGGCAAGGTCCGCGACATGTTCGGGCCGAAGACGCCGCTCGGCAAGCGCCGCACCACCTTTGCGGATGCGCCGGAGCACGACCTCGCCGCGATCGAGGAGGCCTTCGTCGAGCGCGAGCCAGTCACCGTCGTCGTCTCCGACAAGGGCTGGATCCGCACCATGAAGGGCCATGTCGAGGATCTCTCGGGCCTCGCCTTCAAGCAGGATGACAAGCTCGGCTTCGCGTTCTTTGCCGAGACGACCTCGAAGCTGCTGCTGTTCGCCACCAACGGCAAGTTCTACTCGCTCGACGTTGCGAAGCTGCCGGGCGGCCGCGGCCATGGCGAGCCGATCCGACTGTTCATCGATCTGGAGCAGGAGGCCGCGCCCGTCGCGCTGTTCGTCAACAAGGGTGGCCGCAAATTCCTGGTCGCGAGCCATGAGGGCCAGGGCTTTGTGGTCAACGAGGACGATTGCGTCGGCACCACCAAGAAGGGCAAGCAGGTCCTCAACGTCGACATGCCGAACGAGGCGCGCGCGATCACCGAGGTGACGGGCGACACCGTCGCCGTCATCGGCGAGAACCGCAAGATGCTGGTCTTCCCGCTCGACCAGGTGCCGGAAATGGCGCGCGGCCGCGGCGTGCGGCTGCAGAAGTACAAGGACGGCGGTCTCTCCGACGTTGCGGTATTCGACTCCAAGGCGGGCCTGATCTGGAAGGACTCCGCAGGACGCGAATTCTCCGCGACCATGAAGGAGCTCGCGGAGTGGCAAGGCACCCGCGCCGACGCCGGCCGCCTGCCGCCCAAGGGTTTTCCGAAGTCGAACAAGTTCGGCCGGGTGATCGGGTAGGGCGATCTGGTGTCCCGGACGCGCTGCAACGCATCTTGCGTTGCTGCGCAGAGCCGGGACCCACGCTGCACGGATTTCTGGGAGACATGGGCCCCGGCTCAGCAGCGCACCGTCGAAGTGACGCTGCGCTGGTCCGGGGCACGAGGGTGTGGCGCGCATCTGTCCCCACATCGTCATTGCGAGCGCAGCGAAGCAATCCAGAATCCCACCGCGGAAAGACTCTGGATTGCTTCGCTGCGCTCGCAATGACGAGAGGCGATAGCGCTGTTCTCCAACTGACATTGAGTACCCCGCAAACGCGTGGCAGCTAGCCGTGAGCGCATACGTGCGGGCACGAACATTGCTTTTTCCTGGCGACTGCAAACGGCTGGTCGAAAGGCAAAAACATCCCAATGCTCAAACTGAAGGCTTTCATTCCGGCGCTGTTCGGCCTCGCGCTGGTGGCGGCGCCTGCGCATGCGGCGGGCAATCTCGTCGCGGTGCTCGAGGCGGAGATCGTCACGCTCGATCCGCATTTCTCCACGGCCTATATTTCGCGCACGTTCGGCTACATGGTGTTCGACACGCTGTTTGCGAAGGATTCCAAGGGCGACATCAAGCCGCAAATGGTGCAGGACTGGAAGGTCTCGCCCGACGGGTTGACCTATACGTTCACGCTGCGCGAAGGCCTGAAATGGCATGACGGCCAGCCGGTCACATCAGCCGATTGCGTGGCCTCGCTGCGTCGCTGGGGCACGCGCAGCGCGCTCGGCCGCCGCATCTTCGCGATCACGGCTTCCCTCGAGCCGATCGATGCGACAACCTTCGTGCTGACGCTGAAGGAGCCGTCCGGCCTCGTCATCGACGCACTCGGTAATCCCGTCAGCCCGGTCGCGTTCATGATGCCCGAGCGCATCGCGAAGACGCCGGGCGACCAGCGTATTGCCGAGATCATCGGCTCCGGACCGTTCGTCTACAGCAAGGCCGAGCACCGCACCGGCGACCGCATGATCCTGAAGAAGTTCGGCGACTATGTGCCGCGCCCCGAGCCCGCGGACTTCCTGGCCGGCGGCAAGCGCGTCAATGTCGACACACTCGAGATCCGCGTCATTCCCGATGGTGCGACCGCCGCCTCTGCGCTGCAGGCCGGCGAAGTCGATTTCATGCAGTACGCGCCGTTCGATCTGTTGCCGCAGCTTGAGAAGAACACGCGCGTCAAGCTCGTCAACTTCACCGGCGGCAACATGTTCGCCGGTGCCTATCGTCTCAACGCCGCCTCGAAGCCGTTCGATGATCCGGAAATCCGCCGCGTGCTGTGGAAGCTGGTCGACCAGCGCGAAGTGCTGGATGCGCTCGGGCTCGACGCCAAGTACGCCACGCCTTGCGCGACTTACTTCACCTGCGGCACCACCTACGAGAGCAAGGCCGGCACGGAAGTGGCGGCCAAGCCCTCGATAGAAGCAGCGAAGGCTGCGCTGAAGGCGACCAAATATGCCGGCGAGCCCGTCGTCGTGATGCAGGCCAACGACCTCGAAGCCCCGCGCGTTTCGGCGCAGGTGCTCGCCGAGCGGCTGAAGGCTGCCGGCTTCAACGTCGATCTGCAGGTGATGGACTGGGCGAGCGTGCTGGCGCGCCGCGCCAAGAAGGAGGGCTGGAGCGTCTACGGCGTCCACGCCGGCGGCTTCGATCTGGGCTCGCCGCTGACCAATGTCATGGTCGCCTTCAACTGCGCCGACTTCACCGGCTGGCAATGCGATGCGCGCATCACGCCGCTGATGGAAGCCTTCGCCAAGGCGCCGGCCGAGGAGGACCGGAAGAAGATCGCGGGCGAGATCCAGGCCGTCATGTACGACCAGGCGCCCGGAATCCCGTGGGGGCAGTTCGCCCAGCCGGCCGCCTATCGCGCGACTTTGCGCGGTCTGATACCGTCCGCCATCCCGGTGTTCTGGAATGTTGAGAAGTAAGGCGATGTACGATGTCATTGTTGTCGGCGGTGGCTCCGCTGGCGCCGCCGTTGCCGCGCGGCTCTCCGAGGATCCGGCACGGCGCGTGCTGCTGCTAGAGGCGGGGCGCGACTGGCGCGCTGACGAGGCACCCTGGGAGGTGAGGACGCCGAATCCGATCCCGATCATCCACAAGCGCGAGTACCAGGAGAAATGGCAGTGGCCCGATCTGCTGACGCGCCGCGTCGCGGGGCAGGAGCCACGCTTCTACTGGCGCGGCAAGGGCCTTGGCGGCTCGTCGATGATGAACGGCCAGATCGCGATCCGCGGTGTTGCCGATGCCTTCGACGAATGGGCGGCCAATGGCTGCACCGGCTGGTCGGCGAAAGAGGTGATGCCGCTGTTCTCGGTGATCGAGGACGATCTGGAGTTCGGTGACGCCGAGGGACACGGACGCGGCGGGCCGTTGCCGGTCTATCGCGCGCCGCCGGAAGACATGGGGCCCGATCGACCGGGGCTTGCGCGATGCGGCGCTGGCGAGCGGCTATCCCTGGTGCGCCGACGTCAATGGTCCGGACGGCGAGGGCGTTGCGTGCTACCCCATCAACAGCCGCAACTTGCGCCGCATCACCACCAACGAGGGCTATCTCGAGCCCGCGCGCGGGCGCGCCAATCTGGAGATCCGCGGGCATGCGCTGGTCGATCGAGTGCTGATCAGCGACGGACGGGCGACCGGCGTCCGCGTTCATATCGAGGGGCAGGGCACCCACGAGATCAGCGCACGCCAGATCGTGCTGTGCGCCGGCGCCATCCACAGTCCGGCGATCCTGCTGCGCTCGGGCATCGGCCCGGCCGAGGAATTGAAGGCGATGGGGATTAAGGTCGAACGCGATCTGCCGGTCGGCCGCCATTTCTTCGACCATCCGCTGTTTCGCGCCACGATCCAGCTGCGGGAGGAGCTTCGTCCCACCGATGCAAATACGCGCCACACCAATTGCTGCGTGACCTATTCCTCGGGCCTCGCCAACGGCGGCAAGCGCGACATGATTCTGATTGCGTTCAATCATCGCGGCATCGGCGTGCCCGGCGCGATCGGCGCCGGGCTGTTCAACGCCTATTCGCGTGGAACGCTCAAGCTGGCCTCGACCGATCCTGCAATCGATCCCGTCGTCGAGGAGAACATGCTGGCCGATCCCCGCGACATGCTGCGCATGATGGATGCGGTGAAACGCCTCGCCGTCATCACCTCGCAGCCGGCCCTGTCAGGGATTGCCGACTGGATCAGGCTCGCCGACACGGATTTGACGCTGCCGCAGGCCGCCGGCCTGCCCGATCACGAGCTCGACTCCGTGCTGCGCCGTGAGACCGGCGACATCCAGCATGCTGCCGGCAGCTGCCGCATGAGCGGCGTGGGCGACGCGGATGGCGTGGTCAACCCCGACGGCAACGTGAAAGGAATCAGCGGCCTGCGCGTCGCCGATGCCTCGATCATGCCGTCCGATTGCCGCGCCAACACGCACTTCACCACGGTGGTGATCGGGGAAGCGATCGCGCGGATGATGATGCGGTAGTCGGCGGTCAGAATTCAAGCCGCATTGGGATGAGTCACGCGCGCTTCGCGGAAGGGTGCGTGGAGTGGCCGCGGGACTGGAATTAATTCAACGTTGCGCAACATCGTTCCTACGAATGTCGAAAGCTTGGGACGAAGGTCCTCAGGAACGTTTGCGCGCCGCTTTGATTGGCATGTCATCGTCAATCGGAGTTTTGAACAATGCGAAAGACAATCTTCTCAGTGGCCATGTGTGCGTTGCTTGCCGGCGCGTCGATCGGGTTCGCTCATGCGCAGGCAGGAGGAGGCGCGGGAGGCGCAGGTGGAGCGGGCGGCGCAGGTGCGGGCGCCAGCGCCGGAGCTGGAGGAACCAGCGGCGGCTCGGGGAGCGGAACGAGCGGCGCGGCGGGTGGAACAGGGGCGGGCAGTGTTGGCGCCGGCACCGGGACGGGATCCAGCGCAGGTACCAGCAGTGGCAATGGCGCGGGTACCGGCCAGGGCGGCCCTCAGACCATCCGTCCCGGCAGCTCCAACGATCCAACCCGAAAGTAACAACATCCTCGCCGGGTGACTTCAAGAACGGGAAGCTGCGGGTTCAACTCAGCAGCTTTCCCACGGCGTCCGTCGCACAACGGGCCCGCCCAAGGTGGTACGGCCTCTTTATGGACTGAACACGCTGTGGAGAAACCGCTCCTTTTCGCCGGGCGCGTAACCTTGAGAGGCGCCAAAATACGGCTCAGTGGCGCCGTGGGGCGCCGATGGAGGCGGCGCGTAGGCAAAACCTGAAGCGGCACCTGGCGGGATCATGCCCTGACCGGAATGAACGGTCGCGTGCCGCCGGTGTGTGTGATGCACCTGTGCCGCGTCGGCAACGCCACCCAAGGTGATCAGAAGACTTAAAGCCAGAATGAAACGCATCGCTGTGTCTCCAAACGCCCCACCTGCTTAGCTGGCGTTCGGCCGCGGCGTTCCAACCCATTCTGGCCTCACGATTGGTCACATCCCTGGCATCAGATGACTCCCGCTAGCCGCAGCGCCACGCCCGCCGCGCAGCTGCCCGCGAGCACCGTCAGCATGCCGAGCTTGAAGCGGAAGATCGCGGTGGCCGCCGCGATTGCCAGCACCAGCGCCGGCACATCGACGCTTCTCAGCACCGGCATGTCGAAGTTCAGCGGAAACGCATGCACCGGCACGGTCTCGCGGAACAGGGTGTGCAGCGCGAACCAGATCGAGAGGTTGAGGATCACGCCGACCACGGCAGCTGTAATCGCGCTGAGCGCGCCGGCGAGGCCGGTGTTGCCACGCAGGCGCTCGATATAGGGCGCGCCGACGAAGATCCAGAGGAAGCAGGGCGTGAAGGTGACCCAGGTCGCGAGCAGGCCGCCGTAGGTTGCCGCCAGCATCGGCGACAGTCCGCCCGGGTCGCGATAGGCCGCCATGAAGCCCACGAATTGCAGCACCATGATCAGCGGGCCGGGGGTGGTCTCGGCCATGCCGAGACCGTCGAGCATCTCGTGCGGCTTCAGCCAATGATAATGCTCGACCGCCTGCTGGGCGACATAGGCCAGCACGGCGTAGGCGCCGCCGAACGTCACCAGCGCCATTTTCGAGAAGAACAGCGCGATCTGGCTGAACACGTTGGCCTGGCCGAAGGCGACGAGCAGCGCGATAACCGGCACCAGCCAAAGCGCCAGCCATACTGCACCGACGCGGATCGTGCGCGCGGTGTTGGGGCGGATGTGATCGGGCGCGGCCTCGCCGAGCATGCTGTCGATCGCGGCGCCGCTGCCGCCATGACCGTGGCCGGCCGGCGCGAATTCCGGACGGCCGCTTCGGGCGCCGGCATAGCCGATGAGGCCGGCGGCGATGATGATGATCGGGAAGGGCACCGCGAAGAAGAAGATCGCGACGAAGGCCGCGGCCGCGAGCGCGACCATGATGCGGTTCTTCAGCGCGCGCTTGCCGACGCGGACCACGGCCTCGACGACGATGGCGAGCACGGCGGCCTTGAGCCCGAAGAACAGCGCCTCGACGAAGCTGACATTGCCGAAGGCGGCATAGATGTAGCTGAGGCCCATGATGGCGATGATGCCGGGCAGGATGAACAGTCCGCCCGCCATCAGCCCGCCGGCGGTACGATGCATCAGCCAGCCGACATAGGTCGCGAGCTGCTGTGCCTCAGGTCCCGGCAGCAGCATGCAGTAGTTCAGCGCGTGCAGGAACCTGCCCTCGGAGATCCATTTCTTCTCCTCGACCAGGATGCGGTGCATCACCGCGATCTGGCCCGCGGGCCCGCCAAAGCTCAGGCAGGCGACACGAAGCCAGACGCGAAACGCTTCGTTGAAGCTGATGCCGTGACCGGCATCAGCTCCCGTTTGATCGGCGCGAACGTCCATTACGCCTTCACCTTGTTGGTCGGCCAGTTGTGCGTCTCGGTGGTGGCGTCGCGGCACCAGCGGTAGAAGGCATCATAGAGCAGCATGCCGGCCTCGAGCTGCTCGAGGTCGTCGTCATACATGCGCGACAGCCCGAGCGAGGCTGCGAGCAGGCCGGGCGCCTCTGGCGCCAGGTCGGGTCGCGCGGTGTCGGCGCCGCGCACCAGCGTCGCGAGGCGCAGCAGGGGCGGCGTCGCGATGCCGAACTCCTCGATCATCACGTCGAAGGTGCAGAGCTCGCCGCGGTGGCTCCAGAACACGTTCTCGATGTCGAAGGGCGCTGCGCCAAAGCGCTCGCCGACGGCGACCACCTCGGACGGCGCGACATAGAGGAACACTGCGCCCGGATCGACGAAGCGGCGGATCAGCCACGGGCAGGCGATGCGGTCGACTTTCGGCCGCGCCCGCGTCACCCAGACGGTGCGCCCCTTGGCATCGCGCGGCGGCAGCTTGCGGGCGTCGACCAGCGGCAGCTTGGCGGCCTTCCAGCCCTCGAAGCCGCCCTCCAGCGTCTCGGCCTGCGCGCCGAGCTGGCGCAACCAGGCCGCGGTGCCTTGCGCGAGCTTCTCGCCGCGGAGGCAGGAGACCACGGCGCGGCGGCCGGCGAAGGCGCCGCCCCAGTCCGTCACGTTGTCGTGGCTGAGCTTGAGGGAGCCGGGAATCAGCCGCCGGTCGGCGGCAAAATCCTGCTCGGTGCGCACATCGATCAGAACAGGCGCGTTCGCCGTGCCGATCAGGCGTGCCATTTTGTCGGATGATATGGTCGTGAATGTAGACATGATGCGTCCTCGCAAGAACTAAACGGGACGCGATGCTTGGGCCTGTCGCCTCGTGGGGAGATCGCTCAAATCCCCATGGCACAGATTACAGCGAAACTAAGAAGCACTGTCAATCCGCGGGACGATTGGACCTTAGAAAATTGCTGCCTGCCGTCTATATTGCAGGCCAACGGACCTGAATTTTCTGGAGAATTCGATGCATTCCCATTCCATCGAACAATGGACCCATGACCACGCCTTCCTGGGCGAGAAGCACGACGAGAACGAGCGGCGCACCTGGTTCGTGGTGGTGCTGACGTTGGTCATGATGGTCGGCGAGATCGTCGCCGGCTCGCTGTTCGGTTCGATGGCGCTGCTCGCCGACGGCTGGCACATGGGCACGCATGCGGCGGCGCTCGGCATTGCCGCCTTCGCCTATCGCTTCGCGCGGCGGCATCTGGGCAATGCGCATTTCACCTTCGGCACCGGCAAGTTCGGCGATCTTGCCGCCTTCGCCAGCGCGATCATCCTGGGCCTGATCGCGGTCGAGATCGCCTGCGAGAGCGTGCTGCGGCTGATCAACCCGGTGCCGATCGTCTATGGTGAGGCGATCGCGGTGGCCGCTCTCGGGCTGTGCGTCAACCTCGCCAGTGTTTGGCTGCTGCGCGACAGCCACGATCATCACCATCACGGTCATGGCCATGCGCATGATGACCACGACGATCATGGCCACGACCATGATCACCACCATCATCATCATCACCACGACAACAATCTCCGCGCGGCTTACGTCCATGTCATGACGGATGCCGCAACGTCCGTGCTGGCGATCGCTGCGCTTGCCGTCGCCATGTATTCGGGCTGGGTCTGGGCCGATCCGGCGGTGGGCCTGATCGGCAGCATTGTGATCGGAAGCTGGGCATTCGGCCTGATCAAGTCATCCGGTGCGGTGCTGCTCGACGCGCGCGCCGACGAGAAGCTGGAGCGGGTGATCCGCGCCCGCATGGAGGTCGGCGAGGATCGCGTCACCGACCTGCATCTCTGGCAGGTCGGACCCGGCCACTGCGCCGTGCTGCTCTCGGTCGTGTCGGACAAGCCGAAGCAGCCGGCCATCTACAAGCGGCGGCTGGCGGGGTTGAAGGGACTCAGCCACGTCACGGTCGAGGTCGAGACCTGTCCGCATTGACAGGGGCCGGAATTCTGCTGCGCAGCCGGGGTTGATACTCGATCGCAGCCAGCATGGCAGTATGGGAGGACCGATGATGCGCATGACCAGGCTCGCTCTTGCCATGGCTGCACTGGCGCTATCAAACCCTGCGGCGCTGGCGCAATCGGACAAGACCGGCGTCGAGAAACTCTACGTGCTCAATTGCGGGGAGGGCACCGCGGGTGACATCTCGCGCTGGACGCCCGGCCTGAACGAAGGCAAGGCGATGGACTTCGTCGACACCTGCTATCTGATCAAGCACGCCAAGGGCTGGTTCCTGTGGGACACCGGCATCGCCGATGCCGTCGCGGCCATGCCGAACGGCCTGGTACCGGCCGATCCCAAGGCCGTCACCTGGCGCCGGCCGAAGACCCTTGCAGCCCAGCTCGAGCAGCTCGGCATCAAGCCCGACGACGTCAAGGCCATGGCGGTCTCGCACACGCATCCCGACCATACCGGCAATGTCGAGCTGTTCCCGCAGGCTGTGCTCTACGTACAGAAGGCGGAATATGATTGGCCCGGCGCCAACAACACGCCGCGCTTCAAGCCCTCGCACCCGGCCGAGCTGCTCACGGGCGACAAGGATGTCTTTGGCGACGGCAGCGTGACCATCCTGTCGACGCCCGGCCACACTCCCGGGCACCAGTCGCTATTGGTGAAATTGCCGAAGACCGGCGCGGTGGTGCTGTCGGGCGATGCCGTGCATTTCAGGGATAATTGGGACAACCGCCGCGTGCCCAGCATGAACGTCGACAAGGACCAGAGCGCGGCCTCGATGCAGAAGATCGCCGACACGCTGGCCAAGGAGAAGGCGCAGCTCTGGATCAACCACGACAAGGCCCAGCGCGACAGCCAGAAGATGGCGCCGGAGTTTTACGACTAGCGCTCGGGCGCTGCTGTTGCCGCATCGGTGGCAGCAGGGGTGTGTTAACTGCCCGCAAAAGCTCCGGAATGGGAGACGATGCGTGGGGGAGTGGCTCGGGGTTGCGATCGCGCTTGTCTCGAGCAGCTTAGGGGGCACCGCGGCGGCGATCACCCGCTATCTCGTCGGCGGGGCCGATCCGGTTCTGCTGGCGATCCTGCGCTGGGGGATCGGCTTCCTCTGCCTGCTGCCATGCGCGCTGCTGCTTCGCGTGCGCTGGCCGCAGCGATCCGACTGGCCGGCAGTCATGCTGCTCGGCATCTGCTTCTTCGGCCTGTTCTTCATCCTCTACAATATCGCGGTGTCCTACACGACGGCGGCGCGCGCAAGTCTCGCGCTGGCGACGCTGCCGCTCCACACCATGGTGGTTGGCGCAATCCTCGGCGTGGAGCAATTGACGGTGCGGAAGATGACGGGCGTGGGCATCGCCGTGCTCGGCGTCGCGGCGGCGCTCGCCGCGGGCCTCGCGCAAAGTCCGCCGGGCGCGTGGCGCGGCGAGCTGATCATGACCGCGGCCGTGTTCTGCATGGCGTTCTACAATGTACTGTCGCGCCCTTTGATGCAGCGTTCCAGCGCGCTCGGCTTCCTCACGGTCGGCATGGGCTCGGGCGCTGCGGTGCTGGTGCTAGCGGGTTTCGTGAAGGGCAGCTTTGCGGCGCTCGATCATTTCACCACGGGGCAGTGGATGGCCGGCATCTATCTCGGCGCCGGCGGCGGCGCGCTCGCCTTCATCCTCTGGGTCATGGCGCTGGCGCGGGCGACGCCGACCCGGGTCGCCAACACCATGACGGTCAATCCGATCGCCGCCACAGTGCTGGCCGCGCTGCTGATCGGCGAGCCGATCACGGCAAACCTCTTGATCGGGCTGGTTGCGGTGTTCGCGGGGATCTGGATTGCGACCAGCGAAGCGAAGCCGGCCTAGCTCTTCGGCGCGGTCGCCATCGGCGGGCTCGTCTCCGGCGTCTTCTTCGGCTTCAGCGTGCCGGCGTAGAACGAGAGCAGCCAGACCAGCAGGACGGCGAGCAGATAGACGCCCCAGGCCTGTGGCGGCGTGGTCGCCCAGCGCAAGAGGCCCTTGAAGGTGCGTGGCGGGCTGTTGTCGTCGCTCATGGACCGCTTGTGCGCGAAACCATTGGTGCGGTCAATCCGGCCGCCGGCCGGCGCGGATCAGGAACAGCGCTGCCAGTGCTGAGAGGCTGAGCGCGGATGAGACGATCAGCACCTTGGCGCCCATGAGGTCGATGAGCAGGCCGAAGGCGAGCGGCGCCACCGCCTGCGCCATCCGTGCCGGTGCGCCGATGATGCCGAGGCGGTAGCCGAAATCCTTCGGGCCGAAGATCGACAGCGGCAGCGTGCCGCGCGCGATGGTCAGAATGCCGTTGCCGGAGCCGTGGAACAACGCGAACGCGCTCGCCGCAGCGCCGCCGAAGATCGCGACGATCACGGCACCGACCGGGTGGGTGAGGCAGGCGAGCCGCGTCGACCACAGCGGATGGAAGCGGCTGAGAAAGCCGGCTTCCAGCATGCGGGCACCGACTTGCGCCGGGCCGATCAATGCGCCGGCCGCGATCGCCTCGGCCGGCGTGGCCCCCGTCGTCTCCAGGATGCGCGGGAAATGCGCGGCCATCGCGCCGGTGACGGTCCAGACCGCCGCGAAGATGAAGGCAAGCAAGATCATGGTGCGGTCGAGCGGCACATGCGGCTTCTCGGCCGTGGCCGCCGCCTGCTTGGCGCCCTTGATCGCCGGCAGCATGAAGAAGTTGAGCGGCAGGCCGATCAGAATGTTGGCAGCGGCCCAGGCAAAACAGGTCTCGCGCCAGCCGATATGGGCGAGGCCCCAGGCGGTGAGCGGCCAGCCGACGGTGGAGGCGAAGCCCGCCATCAGCGTGATGCCGGTGATCGACCGGCGCGCCTCGGTGCCGTAGATGCGCCCCAGAGCGGCGAAGGCGGCATCGTAGAGGCCCATCGCCATGCCGATGCCGAGCACCAGCCAGGCGATCGCCATCACCGTCACGGACTGCGAGAGGCCGAGCAGCACGAGGCCGGCGGCAATGGTCAGGTTGGAGGCCGACAGCACCTGACGGCCGCCGACGAGATCGATCTGCCGTCCGATGCGCGGGCCGAGCATCGCGGAGATCACCAGCGCGGCCGAGAACGCGCCGAAGATCCAGTTGGAGGAGACACCGAGATCGCGCCCCATGGGGTCGGCGAGCAGCGCCGGCAGATAATAGCTGGAGGCCCAGGCCAGGGTCTGCGTGGTGCCGAGCGCCAGGATGATCGGAAGCTGGCGCTGGCTCATCTGCGCATGCTTCCGATTCTGGCCGGCAACGTCATCATCATGAGCATTTGCCGCCCGCGCGGCGAGTGCGTCAACCGGGGCTGCGGCATATTCGACCTGCGCGGGAGGGGGAACCTCGCGCTCGGCTTACGCGTGGCTTGCGCCTTTCGCCCGTCACGAATGCACGCCATAATGGCGCATGCAATTGACCTCGCGCCTTTCGCTGATGAACTGGCTGACCGGCCAGGGGCTCACGGGCCTGCCTGAAAATGAACTGCTCCGCGGCTTCTGCGAGCGCTGCTGCGCCGAGGGGCTGGAACTGTCGCGTGGCCTCGTCGTCATCGACACGCTGCATCCGATCTATGAGGGCCGCGGCTTCCGCTGGAGCGATCGTCCCAGCAACGAGAGCGATGCCTTCGAATACGGCTCGACCGCAGACGGCGACGCCGCCAAGAGCTGGCGCCGCTCGGTGTTCTTCCACATGCTCGAGAATGGCGACGACGAGATGGTGATCGATCTCGCCGATGCGCCGTCGATGGATTTCTCGCAGATCGGCGAGCTCGCCGAGAAGGGCCACAAGCACTATCTCGCCTTCGTCCACCGCTTCGGCGAGAACGGCGCGCTCGGCCTGATGGATTGCCTCTATTCCTGCTGGACCACCCGCCGCGAGAGCGGTTTCTCCGGACTGGAGCTGGAAGCGCTGCGCGATCTGGTTCCGGTGCTGGGGCTTGCGATCAAGTCAGCGCAGCAGGTCGACATCGCGCGCACGCTCGGCCGGGTCTATCTCGGCCGTGACGCCTCCGAGCAGGTGCTGCGCGGGCGCATCTCGCGCGGCGTCACCGAGCGCATCAACGCCGTGCTGTGGTATTCGGATTTGCGCGGCTCGACGGGGATCAGCGAGAGCATCGGGCCCGACGAGATCATTCCATTCCTCAACGACTATGCGCAGGCCGTGATCGATCCGATTCACGAAGCCGGCGGCGACGTGCTGAAGCTGATCGGCGACGGCGTGCTCGCGATGTTCTGGGGCGAGGACATGGCGGATGCGCGGCGTGCGGCGCTCCGCGCCGAGCACCTGTTCCGCAAGAACGTCGCCGCGCTGAACGAGCGGCGGGCAGCGGAGGGCCGTCCGACCACGTCGGCCTATATCGGCCTGCATGTCGGCGAGGTCTTCTACGGCAATATCGGCAGCGAGGACCGGCTTGATTTCACCGTGGTCGGCCCGACCGTCAACGAGGTCAGCCGCATCGCTTCGATGAGCCGCTCTGTCGATCGCGAGCTGCTGGCTTCGTCGGAGTTCTACAAGGGCCTCGACGCCGCCGGTCGCCGCTACCTCGTCTCCACCGGCCGCTACGCGCTGCGCGGCATCGGCCGCGCGCAGGATCTCTATACGCTTGATCCGGAAGTCGATGCGAGCGAGCCGGTGAGGGGAAGTTACGAGCGCTATCTGGCGGGTTAGTCTCCGCGGTCTCAACATACGCCGTCATTCCGAGCGCAGCGAAGCAATCCAGATTCGTCCGACGGAGGACCCTGCATTGCTTCGTCGCTACGCTCTTCGCAACGACGGCTGTGGCTAACACCGCGCCGCCGCTTCATCTCCCACCATGGCCGGCTGCCGGTCCAGTCCCACCGCCGGTGACAGCAGGATCACCAGCGCCTGCACGCCGAACACGGCGGCGGCGAGATAGAGGCACGCTTCCGCGCTCCAGAAGCCGCCGACGATCGCGCCCAGCGCCGAGCCGAGCGGGCGGGCGCCGTAGCTCATGATGTTGATGGCGGAGACGCGGCCGAGCAGGCGCGGCGGCGTCACGGACTGGCGCAGCGTCGTGGTCGAGATCACCCACAGGATCGGGCCGACGCCGAGCAGGAAGAAGCTCAAGCCCGCGAGCCAGGGCGAGGGGAACAGCACCGTCGATGCCATCACCAGGGCGGCGACGAAGCCGGTGACGGGGCCGAGCCCGACCACGGTGCCAAAGGCGATGCGCTGCATCACGCGCGTGGCAAGGAGCGCGCCGATCACCATGCCGACGCCGTACATCGTCAGCACCGTGCCGACACCAGCAGCGCTCAGGCCGAGATGGCGCACGGCGTAGGGCACGAACACCGCGATCTGCAGGAACCAGCCGGTGTTGAAGATGAACTGGGTGATGAACACCGGTCGCAGCAGCGGATGGTGAAACACGAAGGCCGCGCCTTCGCGGACGTCCTGGAGCGGATGCCGCCGCGGCGCCGGCGCACGCGCGGGCTCGTAGATGCCGGACAGCAGCACGACGGCAATGGCCGAGAGCGCCGCGGCAAAGCCGAACGCCGGGCTCGCGCCCCACCATCCCACCAGCGCACCGCCGAGTGCGGGGCCGCTGGCGAAGGCGATGGTGCGCGCCAGCTCGATGCGCGCATTCGCTGCCGGCAGCAGGTCGGAGCTCACCAGCGACGGCACCAGCGCCGGCGCCGCCACGCTGTAGACGACGGTGCCGCACACGGCGGCGAAGCCGAGCAGGGCCAGCAGCGGCAGATTGAGCGCCCCCAGCGCGAGCAGGAGCACGACGGTTGCGAGCGCCACGGCCCGCAGCGCCTCGGCGCTCGCCATCAGCCTGCGGCGGGAGATGCGGTCGGCGAGCACGCCGGCGGGGATGGCGAACAGGACGAAGGGCAGGGTGAGCGCGGTCTGGAGCAGGCCGGTCTGCCCTTCGGCTACTCCCAGCGTCAGCACGGCCACGATGGGCGCCGCCGCGAGCGCAATCTGCTCGGCCGACTGCGCCGCGAGATTGGACCAGGCAAGGCGGTTGAAGGTGTCAGGGAGGCGAGGCGGCGTTGACATGGCGCATATCCTGCTAGGGCGAATTTGCGCCAATGTTGGCCCCCGACGACCACCAAACCCACCCGCTTCCCGACAAGAGGCGATTTCCCACGGGTCCGAGGCGGTAACGTTTGCCGCTAGATGCAGTTGCAAATGAGTTGCAATAAGAACGAAGTTGGGTATTCTGCCGATATGGATGCCCGATCACCCCACATGACGCCTGACGTCGCCGGCTGGCGCACTGATGCGCCCACCACCAAGAGCCTCGCTGAGGTCAATTCCACGGTCGCCATTCCCGCCGCGGGCCGATGGTGGCGGCGGCTGCTGGCCTTCGTCGGGCCGGGCTACCTCGTCTCGGTCGGCTACATGGACCCCGGCAATTGGGCGACCGACCTCGCCGGCGGGTCGAAGTTCGGCTACACGCTGCTCTCCGTCATCCTGCTCTCGAATTTGATGGCGATCCTGCTCCAGTCGCTGGCGGCGCGGCTCGGCATTGTCACCGACCGCGATCTCGCCCAGGCCTGCCGCGCCACCTATTCGCCGGCGGTGAACTTCCTGCTCTGGCTCGCCTGCGAGGCGGCGATCATCGCCTGCGATCTCGCCGAGGTGATCGGCACGGCGATCGCGCTGAAGCTGCTGTTCGGCATTCCGCTGATCGGCGGCGCATTGCTCGCAGCCCTCGACGCTTTCCTCCTGCTGCTGCTGATGAACCGTGGTTTCCGCTTCCTGGAGGCTTTCGTCATCGCGCTGCTGGCGGTGATCGCGGTCTGCTTCGTGGTTCAGATCGCGGCGGCCGCTCCGCCGGTGGCGGAGGTCTTGCGCGGCTTCGTGCCGAAGAGCGAGATCTTCACCAATTCCGACATGCTCTACATCGCGATCGGCATCATCGGCGCCACCGTGATGCCGCATAACCTCTACCTGCACTCCTCGATCGTGCAGACGCGCGCCTATGAGCGCAACGACACCGGCCGGCGCGAAGCGATCAAATGGGCGACGACGGACTCGACTATCGCACTGATGCTGGCGCTGTTCATCAACGCAGCGATCCTCGTCGTGGCCGCCGCGACCTTCCACAAAAACGGTCATTCCGACGTCGCCGAGATCGGACAGGCCTTCGAGCTGTTGTCGCCGTTGCTCGGGCTCGGCATCGCCTCGACGCTATTCGCGGTGGCGCTGCTCGCCTCGGGCCTCAATTCGACGGTCACCGCGACGCTCGCCGGCCAGATCGTGATGGAGGGCTTTCTCAACCTGCGCCTGCCCAGCTGGGCGCGCCGCCTGCTCACGCGCGGCATTGCCATTGTCCCCGTGATCATCGTCACGGCGATCTATGGCGAGCGCGGCACGGCGGATTTGCTGGTGTTCAGCCAGGTCGTGCTGTCAATGCAGCTGCCTTTTGCGGTGATCCCGCTGGTCCGCTTCGTCTCCGACCGCCGCAAGATGGGCCAGTTTGCGATACCGACATCGGTCGCCGCGGTCGCCTGGATCGTCGCCGGCGTTATCGTGATTTTGAACGTGAAGCTGCTGGCCGATACGCTGTTCGGCTGAGTGGCGCCGCCACGTTGCTGTCATCGCCCGCGAAGGCGGGCGATCCAGTACTCCGTGAGGCCTGCGATAGAACCGAGAAGCTGCGGCGTGCTGGATGCCCCGCCTTCGCGGGGCATGACGGAGAGCGAGTGCGCGTTAGCTGAGCTTAGTCCTGCGGCTCGGATGCCGTATCGCCCTGAGCATCGACCCGAAGCCAGCCTGACGGGGCAAGGCGCTGCTGCGGCAGGAAGCGGGCCTTGTAGTCCATCTTCTTGGAGCCCTCGATCCAGTAGCCGAGATAGACGTAAGGCAGGCCCTGACGTCGCGCGCGCGCGATGTGGTCGAGGATCATGAAGGTGCCCATCGAGCGGCTGACCTGGCCAGGATCGAAGAACGAATAGACCATCGACAGGCCGTCGCTGAGGACGTCCGTGAGGGCTACCGCGATCAGCTCCTCGCCGCGGCCGGTGATGCCGCTGTCGGGACCGCGCTTGCGGTATTCGATGATGCGGGTCTCGACATGGCTGTCCTCGACCATCATGGCGTAGTCGAGCACGGTCATGTCGGCCATGCCGCCGTGGCGGTGGCGGGCGTCGAGATAGGCGCGGAACACCGAATATTGCTCGGAGGTCGGCACTGCGCTGCGCTGCTCGCCGATGATGTCGGCGTTGCGGGCCATCACCTTGCGGAAGTTGCGCGAGGGGCGGAACTCGTTGGCGAGGACCCGGACCGAGACGCAGGCCCGGCACTGGTCGCAGGCCGGCCGGTAGGCGATCGACTGGCTGCGGCGGAAGCCGCCATGGGTCAGCAGGTCGTTGAGATCACCGGCGCGGTCCCCCACGAGGTGCGTGAACACCTTGCGCTCATGCCGGCCCGGCAAATACGGGCAGGGGGAGGGCGCCGTGAGGTAAAATTGTGGGGTGTCGCGCGAGTGCTGGGTCAAGGGACGTCGTGGGCCTCCAAAACAGGCATCAGCATCGCGCTCCAGAAGCCCCCGGTCAATCGATTAGCTCACCACGTCCGCGCCGCCTGGGGTGCGGGTATGCGAACCGAATTGTTGATTACGACCGTTCCCAGCACGAAGTCGTGCAGCAGGCGACGGCGGCCGTTGAACAGGCCGACCAGCACCACGAATGGCGACAGGAACGAGACCGTCACCCAGAACAGCACGGCATGGGTGGCGCCGAGCACGAAATAGCCAGGCGCGCCGTACCAGGTACGCAGCTCCAGGTCCATCAGGCGCATGCCGACCGTGGCGGAGGACGGACCGCCGATGCTGGCGCCGTAATAGACGATGGCCCAGATCACGGAGGCCGGCCAGGCGATCCAGAACAGCGCCCAGCCGATGCCGAGGGTGACCACGCCGAACAAGGCGATGAAGATGTAGCCGAGGATCACCGGGACCGAGATCACGACCATGTCGATCAGGAAGGCGAACACCCGCCGCGTCGCGACGCCCCGGAACAGGTCCGGATGCAGGTCGGGGTCGTAGGCGTGCGGTTGCATGGCGCCGTCATTGCGCCAGGCGCCGCCGTCATTTGGCGAACCAGAATATGACACGAGCTTCCCCTTCCGCTTTTGGATATCTCACCGCAGCACATGGGAACAGCCAGGCCGCACGCCAAGGCTGTCGGCCCAGTACCACCGCAAAATATTCCGGCGATTCGGCGGCCGTGGCCGCTTGCGCGGTCCGTGATTTGCACCATGCTGGGGCGGGGTGATCCCTCACAGGAACGATTTTCAATGGATCGTCAGATCGAATTGCGTTGCCGCTGTGGCGGGGTCTGCGCTGTCGTCACGGGCGTGTCGCGGCAGACCGTCAATCGCGTGGTCTGCTACTGCGACGACTGCCAGGCCTTTGCACACCAGCTCGGTCGCGCCGATCTGTTGAATGCGAAAGGCGGCAGCGACATTGTCCAGGTCGCGCCATCGACGCTTACATTCGTGCAGGGGCAGGACCGGATCGCGGGGGTGCGGCTGACCCCGAAAGGCCTTTATCGATGGTATGCAAGCTGCTGCAACACACCGGTCGGCAACACCCTTTCGCCGAGCATTCCCTTCGTCGGCATCATCGCGCAGGCGTTCGAGGGTGGCACGCCGGCGGTCGACGAAGTCGCGGGAGCGCCGATCGGCGCCATTCTCGGCAAGTACGCGGTCGGCGAGCCACCAGCGGGCGCGACGGGACTTAATCTTTCTCTCATCCTGCGCGCCATCGGCAAGGTGCTGGCATGGAAGCTGCGGGGGAAGGCATCGCCGCATCCGTTCTTCAAGCGGGCGACGCGCGAGCCGATCTATCCAATCACCGTGCTGTCGCGCGAGCAGCGCGAGGCGCTGCGTCCGTTGTGCGGGCCTCAGCCGAACGCGCAAGCGGCGGGTTGAGTGTTGCAGCGGTAAGG
Source organism: Bradyrhizobium sp. NC92 (assembly GCF_025200865.1). NCBI lineage: Bacteria > Pseudomonadati > Pseudomonadota > Alphaproteobacteria > Hyphomicrobiales > Nitrobacteraceae > Bradyrhizobium > Bradyrhizobium sp. NC92. Next base: position 4,708,638 of record NZ_CP104171.1, on the reverse strand, counting down.
TGCGGGTAACTCTGCCCTCGCGTCCCGACAAGCGCCGCGCAGAGCCGGGACCCGGACGCCCGCAAGTGGGATCAAGCCTGGGCCCGCAGCTTCTCCGCGGCCTTCGGCGCAAAATAGCTCAGCACGCCGTCGGCGCCGGCGCGCTTGAAGGCGAGCAGGCTTTCCATCATGGCGCGGTCGCCGTCGAGCCAGCCGTTGTTCGCGGCCGCGGCGATCATCGCGTATTCGCCGGAGACCTGATAGGCGAAGGTCGGCATCGCGAACGTGTCCTTCACGCGGCGGACCACGTCGAGATAAGGCATGCCGGGCTTCACCATCACCATGTCGGCGCCCTCGGCGATGTCGAGCTCGACCTCGCGCAGCGCTTCATCGGTGTTGGCGCTGTCCATCTGATAGGTACGCTTGTCGCCGGTGAGCGTCTTGGCCGAGCCGATGGCGTCGCGGAACGGGCCATAAAAGGCGGAGGCGTATTTGGCCGCATAGGCCATGATCTGCACGTCGAGCAGGCCGGCGCGGTCCAGCCCCTCGCGGATCGCGGCGACGCGGCCGTCCATCATGTCGGAGGGCGCGATGATGTCGCAGCCGGCTTCGGCCTGCACCAGCGCCTGGCGCACCAGCACGGCGACCGTCTCGTCGTTCAAAATCTTGCCGTCGGAGATCAGGCCGTCATGGCCGTGGCTGGTGAAGGGATCGAGCGCGACGTCGCAGAGGATTCCGATCTCCGGAAACTCCTTCTTGATCGCGCGCACGGCCTGGCAGACCAGGTTGTTCGGGTTGGTGGCTTCGGAGCCTTCCTCGTCGCGCAGGGAGGGATCGGTGTAGGGAAACAGCGCGATGCAGGGGATGGTCAGCTTCATGGCGCGCTCGGCCTCGCGCACGGCCTGGTCGACGCTGAGGCGGTCGACGCCGGGCATCGAGGCGACCTGCTCGCGCTTGTTGGTGCCGTCGATCAGGAACAGCGGCCAGATCAGATCGTCGGTGGTGAGGACGTTCTCGCGCACCATTCGCCGGGCCCACTCGGCCTTGCGGTTGCGGCGCGGACGGACGGTCAGGTCGAGGGCATGCGGCACCGCCGTGCTGTCCCGGCGCGAAACGTCGCGCAATTCGATCGGACGTCCGTATTTGATCGCCATTACTCTTCCTCCGGCTGGAATTATTCTTATACCAGCTCGCACGGTTCCCGTCACTGCGGCTTGACCTGCCGCAAGGGATGGCAGGCGATTGATTTTGCGGGCCGAAGCAGCCAGAAGGGGCCATGTCCGAGATCTCCACCCGCGATACGGCCCAGGGCGGCGTCAATGCCAGGGACGCTGCCCGAGAGAGTGCACTCTCAGTCGAGGCGATCTCCTCGGAGCGCTCGGAGTCCGACGACAATGTCTGGACCCGCCGGCTGGTGCTTTTCCTGCGGGTGATGGCGCTGCTCTCGATCCTCAAAGGCCTCTATCACTGGGCGCAGGTCACGGGCTTCGTCGGCGGCGAGGATGAGGCGTTCGAGAACCAGTCGATGGCCTGGCAGGCCGCGACCGTCTACTTCGCCGTGATCGAGCTCGTCGCCGCCGTCGGCCTCTGGCTGGCAACGCCATGGGGCGCGGTGGTGTGGCTGACGACCGTGGTGTCGATGGCCGTGATCGAGCTGATGTTCCCGGGGATCTACGGCGGCAGCCTCGTCGTGGTCGGCGTCGAGGTCTTCATGCTCGCCGCATATCTCGCGCTCGCCTGGATGGCCGCGCGCGAGCGACCGCCGTAGCGCGGCAACGGCTTGGATAGATGCTCTCGTGCCCCGGACGCAGCGCGCCGCGCTTGCGGCGTGATGCGTTGCAGAGCCGGGGCCCATCTCTCCGACATCTCGTTTGTGGCTTTGGGTCCCGGATCTTCGCTTCGCTCGTCCGGGACACGAGCGGAGTTGTGCGCGTTTGGTTGACCGCTGGTTGCCTAAAATTCGCGGTAAGTTTTCATTGACCAGCCGGTTCCGCCACAGCTCTTACGCATGCGTTTCGAAACAGGGCGGGGCTGTTCTGGAATGCGACAACAGGGGCGGACGGAGGGTGAACAGGACCTTGCGAAGGTCAACAGAGGCTTTCGAAAAGTGCTTGTGGCACAGGCTTAATGCGCAATTCACTGTCTTAAATTCATGATCTCTTTATTCTCTTATTTAAGCCGATCTTCAAACGCGCCCCTTAAGTTGCAGCTATCAGACGGGACACAAGTTTCGTCGAATAAGTGTCGATAAAAACGACAACAGGGGAAGTGTCATGATGAAAGCCGTCGCAACTGCGGCAGATACCGCAGAGCGCGTCTCCGGCCAGCAGGGTTCGGTGCAGTCGCTCTATCTGGAAGCTTTGACTCTGGTGGAGCGGCTGCATCGCCGGCTCCTCGACGTGATCAAGGACGAATTCGATCGCCGCGGCCGTGCGGACATCAACTCGGTCCAGGCGCTCTTGCTCTACAACATCGGCGACAAGGAGCTGACCGCGGGCGAATTGCGCACGCGCGGTTACTATCTCGGCTCCAACGTCTCCTACAATCTGAAGAAGCTCGTCGAGCTCGGCTTCCTCGATCATCAGCGCTCGCGCGTCGATCGCCGCTCGGTGCGCATCCGCCTGACCCCGCAGGGCCAGGAAGTCCGTCGCATCGTCGACGCGCTCTACCAGAAGCACGTCAAGACGGTGGAGCAGGTCGGCGGCATCTCCGGCGACGAGTTCGCGACCCTCAACAAGTCGCTGCACCGTCTCGAGCGGTTCTGGACCGACCAGATCCTCTATCGCCTCTGAGTTTTAATGGGATCAGGGCGAAGCCGGCCCGCAACAAGACCGGCAGCCCTCCCGAACGTGCCTGACTTCCCCAAGCGCGCCGGTCCGGAGTTGCCCCCGGACCGGTGCGTTGATGTTTTTGCACCTGCGAAAAAATCCCTGGCTGCCAGGAACCAGTTCCCGGCTCGGCGCTTATCTCCTTCGGATCGGAGAAACGTCGATGCTGGTCGAGCGCGGGCTTCAGGTGATGAACGTGGAACTCGTCAGCGAGGCCTATGCCATCGCCGCAAACTACCTTCGCCGCTCCGGGGCGATCCCGGACACTCTCGTCACCGATGAACGCCTGCTCGGCCTGGTCGTCAAGCTGCTTCAACAGGGCGAATTCAACAAGATCAGGCTGGCCAACAAGGCCATCGCCCGGTTCCAGGCGCAGACCGAGGCTAGAGCGGTTGCCTGATCAAAACCCCCAAGATCCCGACGAACCAGAGGATGCCATGGAAGCCGCCATCGACCGCATCATGCAGACCTATGACCTGCTCGCCAACCGCACCGCGGCGGCCAGCGCCGAGGCGCGTGAAAAGGTCACGAATTACCTCAATATCCTGATGGAGGCCGGCGAGACCGACACCCACAGGTTGACCGTCTGCGGCCTGACCTATCTGCGCCAGCTCGACGGCAGCGTCGACCCGGTGAAAGCGGGGTATACGGGGCTGTGAGGAGGGGCGCCGGCTGCGCCCGATGGCAGCTGGCAAAGGATGAGGCCCAAAGCGGCCCCACCCGAATATTGATGGGCAGGGGTCTTGCAAAACCGCTCCCGGGCTGACCCCCCCAATCCCACCATATCTTGCATAAATATCAGGCCCGACCCGCAAATGCTTGGCCTGTTGCGGGCGATGTGGTAGATCGCGCGTGCTTCCGACCGCCACACCAGACCCGCCCGTAGCCCGCCAAAAGGCTGCGGCGGTGGAGATATTCGCAAGATGACCCTCGCAAAAACCGCCTCCGCGCCCGATTCGTTTTTCACCGCCCCGCTCGAGCAGGCCGATCCGGAAATCGCCGCCGCCATCAAGGGCGAGCTCGGCCGGCAGCGCCACGAGGTCGAGTTGATCGCCTCCGAGAACATCGTCAGTCGGGCCGTGCTGGAAGCGCAGGGTTCGGTCATGACCAACAAATACGCGGAAGGTTATCCAGGCGCGCGCTACTATGGCGGTTGTGAGTGGGTCGACGTCGCCGAGAACCTTGCGATCGATCGCGCCAAGAAGCTGTTCGGCGCCAATTTCGCCAACGTGCAGCCGAACTCCGGCAGCCAGATGAACCAGGCGGTGTTCCTGGCGCTGCTGCAGCCAGGCGACACCTTCATGGGTCTCGATCTCGCCGCCGGCGGCCATCTCACCCATGGCTCGCCCGTCAACATGAGCGGCAAATGGTTCAAGGCCGCGCACTACACGGTGCGCCGCGAGGACCAGATCATCGACATGGACGCAGTGGCCAAGCAGGCCGAGCAGGTCAAGCCGAAGCTGATCATCGCCGGCGGCTCCGCCTATTCGCGCGCCTGGGATTTCAAGCGCTTCCGCGAGATCGCCGACAGCGTCGGCGCCTACCTCCTGGTCGACATGGCGCATTTCGCCGGGCTCGTCGCCGGCGGCGTGCATGCCTCGCCCGTGCCGTATGCGCATGTCACCACCACCACGACGCACAAGTCGCTGCGCGGTCCGCGCGGCGGCCTCATGCTGTGGAATGACGAGACGCTGACCAAGAAGCTCAACTCGGCGATCTTCCCGGGGCTGCAGGGCGGTCCCCTGATGCACGTGATTGCGGCGAAGGCGGTCGCCTTCGGCGAGGCGCTGCGTCCGGACTTCAAGGTCTACGCCAAGAACATCGTCGAGAACGCCAAGGCCTTGGCCGAGACCCTGAAGGGTCATGGTCTCGACATCGTCTCCGGCGGCACCGACAATCATCTGATGCTGGTCGATCTCAGGCCGAAGGGCCTGAAGGGCAACGTCTCGGAGAAGGCGCTGGTCCGCGCGGCCATCACCTGCAACAAGAACGGCATTCCGTTCGATCCGGAATCGCCCTTCGTCACGTCGGGCATTCGGCTTGGCACGCCGGCTGCGACCAGCCGCGGGTTCGGCGTCGCCGAATTCCAGCAGGTCGGCGGCATGATCGCCGAGGTCCTCAACGCGATCGCGCAATCCTCCGACGGCAAGGCGCCGCTGGTGGAGGCTGCGATCAAGGAACGGGTCAAGGCGCTCACCGACCGGTTCCCGATCTATCAGTAAGGTCCAAGAAAACCTTTCAAGGTACACGGATGCGCTGCCCGAACTGCAACAGTCTCGATACGCAGGTAAAGGACTCGCGTCCGACCGAGGATTCGTCCGTGATCCGCAGGCGGCGCGTGTGCGTCGCCTGCAATTTCCGCTTCACCACCTTCGAGCGCGTGCAGCTGCGCGAGCTCACGGTGATCAAGCGCAACGGCCGCCGCGTGCCGTTCGACCGCGACAAGCTGATGCGCTCGGTCCAGATCTCACTTCGCAAGCGGCAGGTCGAGCCGGAGCGGGTCGAGAAGATGGTCTCCACCATCGTGCGCGAGCTTGAGACCGGAGGTGAGGCCGAGATCTCCTCGGAGGTGATCGGCGAGACCGTGATGGAGCATCTGCGCACACTCGACGACGTCGCCTATGTTCGCTTTGCCTCGGTCTACCGCAATTTCCGCGAGGCCAAGGATTTCGCCGACGTACTCGGCGAGCTCTCCGGTGAGGAGGAAGCGCGGCTCGCCGCGATCCGCAAATGATCTTCCGCATCCTGGAAGACCAGTTCGCGCAGAAGGCCCGCGAGGCCAAGGATGCTGATCGCCGTTTCATGGAGCTGGCGCTCGCGCTGGGCAGGCGCGGGCAGGGGCGGACCTGGCCCAATCCGGCCGTGGGCGCCGTCATCGTCAAGGATGGCGTCATCGTCGGCCGCGGCTGGACGCAGCCGGGCGGACGGCCGCATGGCGAGCCCGAAGCGTTGCGGCGCGCCGGCGAGGCTGCGCGGGGCGCCACGCTCTATGTCACGCTGGAGCCGTGCTCGCATTTCGGCAAGTCGCCGCCTTGCGCCGATGCGGTGATCGCCGCCGGCATCAAGCGGGTGGTGGCGGCGATCGAGGACCCCAATCCGGAAGTGGCGGGGCAGGGCCATGCGCGCTTACGCGCTGCCGGCATCACGGTGGATGTCGGTCTTTGCGCGGCGGAGGCCGCGTTCGACCATGCCGGCCATTTCCGCCGCATCCGGGAAAAGCGTCCGCATGTGATCCTGAAGCTCGCGGTCTCGCCCGACGGCAAGATCGGTGCGGCCGGCGGCAAGCCGCTTGCGATCACGGGCGAGGCGGCACGCAATCGCGTGCATCTGCTCCGCGCGCAAAGCGACGCCATCCTGGTCGGCATCGGCACGGTGCTGGCGGATGATCCGCAGCTCAACTGCCGCCTGCCGGGCATGGCGGAGCGCTCGCCGGTGCGTGTGGTGCTCGACCGCAGCCTGCGCATACCCGCATCGAGCCAGCTGGTTCGATCCGCGCGCGAGACGCCGCTTTGGGTGATCGCGTCCGAGCTTGCGGAAGCGGCCGCCGCGACACGCCTTGGCGCGGCCGGTGCGCAAATCATGCGCATGCCTGCGGGGAGTGCATCCGGGCTCGATCTTTCGGCCGTGCTGCATGCGCTGGGAGAGAAGGGCATCACGCGGCTGCTGGTCGAGGGCGGCAGCCGCGTTGCGGCGTCCTTCGTCGCGGCCGATCTCGTCGACGAGATCTGGCTGTTCCGCGGCGCGGAAGCGGTCGGCGACGGCGGCGTCGATGCGCTCGATGCATTGCCCCTGTCGAAAATCACGCAGTCGCCGGCCTACAAGGTTCATGCTAGCGAGACCTACGGCAAGGATACTCTCACCATCTACGAGCGCGCGTAATGTTCACCGGCATTGTCACCGATATCGGCGAGATCGTCAGCTTCACGCCAACGGCGCAGGGCCAGCTGCACCGGCTCCGCATCGCCTGCCGCTACGATCAGAGCACGATTGCGGACGGCGCCTCGATCGCCTGCAACGGCGTCTGCCTGACCGTGGTCGCCTCGGGCGTTGCGGACGGCAGGGACTCTAAGCAAAGGACCTGGTTCGAGGTCGATACCGCGGCCGAGACGCTGGCGCTGACGACGGCCAAGCACTGGAAGGTCGGGACGAAGCTCAACCTCGAGCGCGCGCTGAAGATCGGCGATGAGCTCGGCGGCCATATCGTCGCTGGCCACGCCGATGGCATTGCAACCATCGTCAGCCGCGAGGACTTGCCGGATATGGCGCGGTTCGTGCTCTCGACGACGCGGGAGCTGGCACGATTCATCGCCACCAAGGGCTCGATCACGCTCGACGGCGTCTCGCTGACGATCAATACGGTTGCAGACGTGACCTTTTCGGTGCTCATCATTCCGCACACGCTTGATGTCACGACGATCGGCAGCTGGAAGGCGGGCTCCGAGGTCAATATCGAGGTCGATTTGATGGCCCGGTATGCGGCGCGGCTGACGGAAATGACGGTCTCTTAGAACTTGGCTTACATGCTGCCGGCGACTACATAGCGCCGACCCCATTCGAAACGGATTGAACGATGGCAGACGCGCGGCGCGCACCCCTGAAGGACCAGACCGACATTTCCGGCGCGCGCGCGCTTGTAGTCGAGGCAAGGTTCTATGACGATCTCCAGGATGCGCTGCTGGACGGCGCAGTCGCCGAGCTGAAGGCAGCCGGCCTGACGCATGACGTCATCACGGTTCCCGGTGCGCTGGAGATCCCAGCGGCAGTGGCCATCGCGGTCGATGCCGCCGCGGCGAACGGCAAGCCGTATGACGCGGTGATCGCGCTCGGCTGCGTGATCCGCGGCGACACCATCCATTTCGAGATCGTCTCGCAGGAATCCTCGCGCGCGCTGATGGACCTCGCGGTGGCGCGAAAGCTGCCGCTCGGCAACGGCATCCTCACCGTCAACACCGAGGCGCAGGCCTGGGCGCGGGCGCGCGCCAGCGAGCTCAACAAGGGCGGCGATGCCGCGCGCGCCGCGCTTGCGATGCTGCGCATCAAACGCCGCCTGGCGCAGGCCTGAAGCCATGGCTGAGATCAAGAAACCGGCGGGCGTTCCGGAGAAGAAGGCGAACCGGCGCGGTGCGGCGCGGCTCGCGGCCGTGCAGGCGCTGTACCAGATGGACATCGCCGGCGCGGGCATCAACGATATCTTTGCCGAGTTCGAAAGCCATTGGCTCGGCAACGAGGTCGAGGGCGACACCTATCTGCCGGCGGAAGCTGCCTTTTTCCGCGACGTCGTCTCGGGCGTCGTACGCGACCAGAAGAAGCTCGATCCCCTGATCGACGAGGCGCTGTCGAAGGGCTGGCCGCTCAAGCGGATCGAGGCGATCCTGCGGGCGGTGCTGCGGGCCGGAGCCTATGAGCTCCAGCACCGCAAGGACGTGCCCGGCCGGGTGGTGGTCTCCGAATATGTCGACGTCGCCAACGCCTTCGTCGATCGCGAGGAGACCGGCATGGTCAACGCCGTGCTCGACCAGATCGGCCGGCAGTTTCGCGGCGACGAGTTCGGGCGGGGGTAGTCACACATTCCGCTGTCATCACCCGCGTAAGCGGGTGATCCAGTACGCCGCGGCAGCGGTTATTGAGATCGGCTTCTCGGCGTACTGGATCGCCCGGTCAAGCCGGGCGATGACAGCGGAGGGTGGAGTTGGCGCCGATGACGAACGCACAGGATCCCTCCGGCGAAGACTCCCTCATCGCCCGCTATTTCAAGCCGCTGGCGACCGATCCCGGCGCGTTCGGGCTGGTCGACGACGCTGCGGTCCTGTCCTCGTCCGGCGAGGACGTCGTCGTCACCACCGACGCTATCGTCGAGGGCGTGCATTATCTTGCCGGTGATCCGCCTGACACCATCGCGCGCAAGGCGTTGCGGGTGAACCTGTCCGATCTCGCGGCGAAGGGAGCAACCCCAGCAGGCTTCGTGCTGACGCTGGCGTTGCGCAGCAAGGAGGATGCCTGGCTGCGCCCCTTTGCGGACGCGCTGGGCGAGGACGCCAAGACCTTCGCTTGTCCTCTGCTCGGCGGCGACACGGTGTCGACGCCGGGCCCGCAGATGATCTCGATCACCGCCTTTGGCCGTGTGCCTCGGGGGCGGATGGTCGGCCGGACCGGCGCAACGCCGGGCGACCGCATCCTGGTGACGGGGACGATCGGCGATGCCGCGCTCGGCCTCGACGTGCTCAAAGGCGGCGCTGTGGCCGCCGCGCTGGCATCCGATCCCGCGGCACGGGATTTTCTGGTCTCGCGCTATCGGGTGCCGCAGCCGCGCAACGTGCTGGCGCGGGCGGTGCGCGACCATGCCACCGCAGCGATGGACATCTCCGATGGCCTCGCCGGCGATCTGACCAAGCTCTGCGCCGCGTCCGGGGTCTCGGCCTCGGTCGACGTGACGAGCGTGCCACTCTCGGCCGCGGCGGCCGGCCTGCGCGCCCGCAACGTCGGGTCTGTCGAGACGCTGCTTGCGGGAGGCGATGACTACGAGGTGCTGTGCACCGCTCCGCCGGCACAGTGTGACGCGCTGATTGCCTCGGGGCGGGCCCTGGGCGTTGCCGTGACCGCGATCGGTACGATCACGGAAGGGCAGAAGCCGCCGCGCTTCCTGGATGGTCAGGGCCAGGACCTGCTTTTGACGCGGCTGTCCTACAGCCACTTCTAGCAATTGCTCCAACCCGGCATCTTAGTTCTCAGCACTTGGTCCTAAATACCTGCCGAGATCGGCCTTTTCGGCCTTATCCGGCGTTGCACCCTCAATTTGATTTTGGCAAGCTCGCGGCCGACTGGAGCCGCCCCTTAAGGGCAAGGGGGCGGCTTTGTTCAAAATCAAGGCGCCGCACCGCACGACGGAACACAAAAGGCGCCGGGGGTACATCAAGGAATCTGAGGCAAAAATCACATGACAGCATTATGGTTGATAGTGCTCTGCGGAGCGCTTTCCGTCGCCTACGCGATTTGGGCGACGTCTTCGGTGTTGGGCGCGGATGCGGGGTCGCCGCGCATGCAGGAGATCGCAGGGGCCGTGCGCGAAGGCGCACAGGCGTATCTCCGGCGCCAGTACACCACGATTGGTATCGTCGGCATCGTCATCTTCGTGCTGCTTGCCTATTTCCTCGGGCTCTATGTCGCGATTGGTTTCGCCATCGGCGCGATCCTGTCCGGCGCTGCGGGCTTCATCGGCATGAACGTCTCGGTGCGCGCCAATGTGCGCACCGCCCAGGCTGCGACGACGTCGCTCGCCGGCGGCCTGGAGCTCGCCTTCAAGGCGGGCGCCATCACCGGACTTCTGGTGGCCGGTCTCGCGCTGCTGGGTGTGACCCTCTATTTCGGCTTCCTGGTCCACTCGCTGAAGCTCGCGCCCGATAGCCGTGTCGTCGTCGACGCCCTGGTGGCGCTCGGCTTTGGCGCCTCGCTGATCTCGATCTTCGCCCGTCTCGGCGGCGGCATCTTCACCAAGGGTGCGGACGTCGGCGGCGACCTCGTCGGCAAGGTCGAGGCCGGCATTCCCGAGGACGATCCGCGCAACCCCGCGACCATCGCAGACAACGTCGGTGACAACGTGGGCGACTGCGCCGGCATGGCCGCCGACCTGTTCGAGACCTATGCGGTGACCGCGGTCGCCACCATGGTCCTGGCGGCGATCTTCTTCGCCAAGACGCCGATCCTCGCCAACATGATGACGCTGCCGCTCGCGATCGGCGGCATCTGCATCATCACCTCGATCATCGGCACCTTCTTCGTCAAGCTCGGGCCGAGCCAGTCGATCATGGGCGCGCTCTACAAGGGCCTGATCGCGACCGGCATCCTTTCGCTGATCGGCATCGCCCTGGTGATCTACTACCTGATCGGCTTCGGCAAGCTCGACGGCGTCAACTACACCGGCATGGCGCTGTTCGAGTGCGGCGTGGTCGGTCTCGTCGTCACCGCGCTGATCATCTGGATCACCGAATACTATACCGGGACCGACTATCGTCCGGTGAAGTCGATCGCCCAGTCCTCGGTCACCGGCCACGGCACCAACGTGATCCAGGGCCTCGCCATCTCGATGGAAGCGACCGCGTTGCCTGCGATCGTGATCATCGCCGGCATCCTGGTCACCTACAGCCTCGCCGGGCTGTTCGGCATCGCGATCGCGACCGCCACCATGCTGGCGCTGGCCGGCATGATCGTCGCCCTCGACGCCTTCGGCCCCGTCACCGACAATGCCGGCGGCATTGCCGAAATGGCGGGGCTGCCGAAGGAGGTGCGCAAGTCGACCGACGCGCTCGATGCGGTCGGCAACACCACCAAGGCGGTCACCAAAGGCTACGCGATCGGCTCGGCCGGTCTGGGTGCACTGGTGCTATTCGCGGCCTACAACGAGGACCTCAAGTTCTTCGTGGCCCGCTCCGCGCAGCATCCCTACTTCGCCGGCGTCAATCCGGATTTCTCGCTGAACAATCCCTACGTGGTGGTGGGCCTGCTGTTCGGTGGCCTCCTGCCGTACCTGTTCGGCGCGATGGGCATGACCGCGGTCGGCCGTGCGGCCGGCGCGATCGTCGAGGAGGTTCGTCGCCAGTTCCGCGAGAAGCCGGGCATCATGCAGGGCACCGACAAGCCTGACTATGGCAAGGCGGTCGACCTGCTGACCCGCGCGGCGATCAAGGAGATGATCATCCCCTCGCTGCTGCCGGTGCTCTCGCCGATCGTCGTCTACTTCCTGATTTATGCGATCGCGGGCGGCGGCGCGGCCGGCAAGTCGGCGGCGTTCTCGGCCGTCGGCGCGATGCTGCTCGGTGTGATCGTGACGGGTTTGTTCGTCGCGATCTCCATGACCTCGGGCGGCGGCGCCTGGGACAACGCCAAGAAGTACATCGAGGACGGTCATTTCGGCGGCAAGGGCTCTGATGCCCACAAGTCCGCGGTGACCGGCGACACCGTCGGCGATCCCTACAAGGACACGGCGGGACCTGCGGTGAACCCGATGATCAAGATCACCAACATCGTGGCCCTGCTGCTGCTGGCGATCCTGGCGCACTGAGCGGCGCTGGTGAAAGACAAAACCCCGCGGTGCAAACCGCGGGGTTTTTGTTTTTTGATCCGCCGCACTCACCACGTCATTGCGAGGAGCTCTTGCGACGAAGCAATCCAGGGTCATTCCGCGGAGAGATTCTGGATTGCTTCGCTTCGCTCGCAATGACGAGGGAGAGACCTACTGCACGTCCATCTGCAGGCCTTCCTTCTGGATGATGCCGGCGAACTTCTTCGTCTCGGCGTCCACGAAGGCGGCGAACTGCTCCGGCGTGCCGTAGTCGGCACGGGCGCCCATGGCGGCGATCTGCTTCTTGACGTCGTCGCGCTCCAGCATCGCCTTGACCTGGAGATTGAGCGCATTGAGCACCTCGGGCGAGACGCCCTTCGGCAGGAACACGGAGAACCAGGAGGAGATGTCGAAGTTCGCGAGCTCCGGTGCGCTCTCGCGCATGGTCGGCAGGTCTTTCGCGAGCTCGCTGCGCTCGGGCGTGGTGACGCACAGGCCGTTGAGCGTGCCGTTCTGCACCTGCGGCAGGCTCGGATAGAGGTTGTCGAACAGGATCTGGATGTCGCCGGCGAGCGCCGCCTGCAACGCGGGTCCGGCCCCACGGAACGGGATGTGCGTCATCTTCAGGCCGGTGAGCTGGAGGAACCAGGCGCCGGTGAGGTGAGGGCTCTGGCCGACGCCTGAAGAGGCGTAGCTGAGCTTGTCCGGATTGGCCTTCAGGAACGCGATCAGCTCGGGAATCGACTTGATGCCGGTCTTCGGATGCGCCGAGACGATGTTCGGAATCCGGATCATGTTCGAGACCGGCTGAAGCTGCTCCGGCTTGTAGCTGAGGTTCTTGAAGATGCTGTAGGCGATCGCGTTCGGGCCCGGATTGCCGACCAGGATGGTGTGACCATCCGGCTTGGCGCGCACGGCCTCGGCCGTGCCGATGGTGCCGCCGCCGCCGGAGCGGTTTTCCACCACGGCCGACTGGCCCCAGGCGGCTTGCAGATGCGCAGCCAGGAGCCGGCCCATCACGTCGGTCGAACCGCCGGCCGCGGCCGGCACGATGAGCCGAACGTTTTCTGTGGGCTTCCAGTCGGCAAGGCTCGATCGCGGCAGAAAAGCTGCGGCCGAAAGGCCGGCAGCACCGGCCAGCACACGACGGCGCGACAATAAAGTGTTTTGAAATTTCTTGGGCACGAATCCACTCCTGCTTCTTGCTTTGCAGGAAGCGTAGGGAACGCTACGTGCGACCGCAAGTCGCGCGCGACGACAAGTGCCGCGCAGAGGGCGGCACGACGACGCAGGCGCGAAGCCATTTACCTTCCGATGGAATTAGCCGGCTCCGAAGGCTGGTTCGACGCGAAGCGACAAGCGCTTCGATCGAAACCTTCGGCGGCTTCAGTTGAAGCTCAGCAGCTTGAACAGCGGTGTGAGGTAGCTCATCTCCTGACCCGACGTCGGCGTGGTGCGGCTGATGAAGTCGAAGATCTTGCCATCCTGGAGACCGTAATTCGCCAGCCTGCGCACGCGCCGGTTCTTGTCGAAATAGACCGCGATGACGCGCTGATCGACCACCTTCTGGTTCATGAAGGCGACCGGGCGCTCCGAGCGCTGCGAGATGTAGTAGAACACTTCACCGTCGAGGGTCGCGACCGTCGAGGGCGTACCCATCACGATCAGCACCTGGTCCTGGCTCGCACCGATCGGAATCTGCTCGAGCGCGCCGGGCGGCAGGATGTAGCCCTTCTGGAACTGCTCGCCGGTGCAGGCCGCAAGGGCCACGCCGACCATTGCGGTCGCCGCGAGCATGCGCAAGCCGCGCCAGCAGGCATGAAGGCCGCGCCGCACGTCCGCGCGCGGGCTGATCTGGTTCGTTGTCGTCATAGCGGAACTGATTCCGTCCCCTTGCGTCGCGCGTGGCGCTGAAGTACCGGGCTGGGCGTCTGAATGCAACTCGCGCGCGCCCGCTTGCGGAAACCACAATGCTTTGGCCGTTCAATCACTTCAGGAAACCCCGGCGAACCCCGCCAGGCACCATTGAGGCCATCTATGGCATGATCGTGACGCAGGCGCGAGAACCCATATTTTACCGGGACTTGGGCGTACCCGACACGGTTAACGGGCGTTTCGACCTGTTGCTGCTGCATCTGTGGCTGCTGCTGCGCCGCCTGCGCGCGGTTCAGGGCGCCACGGAGCTGTCCCAGGCGCTGTTCGATCGCTTCTGCGAGGACATGGACGACAATCTGCGCGAGATGGGGGTGGGCGACCAGACCGTGCCGAAGCGGATGCGGGCCTTCGGCGAGGCCTTCTACGGCCGCGTCCAGGCCTATGACCAGGCGATGGAAGCCGGCGGCGAGGCTCTGGCATCGGCGATCTGCAAGAATATCTTGAATGGGACCGGTTTCGACCAGGCCAGGCGGCTCGCGGTCTATGCGCGGGCCAGCGAGGCCGATCTCGGCCGGGCCGAAGAGGCTGCGCTGCTGCGCGCGTCCTTCACGTTTCCCCCGGCGTTGCCAGAGGGTGTCACGCCATGAGCCGACCAGATTCCGCACCCGATCCGTGGCGGGCGCCCGTCATCGTTGCCCAGATCCCGGACGCCGGGCTGCATCGCGAGCTCGAAGCATCGGCGGCCGAGCGGCAGGCGATGGCGGAGGTCGCGGGCCTGCGCGAGATCCTGTCCGCTCATGCCAGCTTCGATGTCGTGCCGAAAAGCGGCGGGCGGGTCCAGGTCACGGGCCTCGTCCGCGGCCGCATCGGCCAGACCTGCGTCGTCACGCTCGACCCGATCGAGACCGAGATCGAGGAGGAGGTGGACCTGATGTTCGCCCCCGAGGCCGAGGCGCGCCGCCTGGCCGACCTGATCGAGGAGGGGCAGGACGATGAGGCGCCGCCCGAAGTCGCCGACCCGCCCGAGCCGATCACGGGCGGCATCATCGATCTCGGCCGGCTCGCCACCGACGTCCTGTTCCTGGCGATCGATCCCTATCCGCGCAAGGAGGGCGCCGTGTTCGAGGTGGAGGTCACCGCTCCCGACCCCGAGGACCATCCCTTCGCCGTGCTGAAGGCATTGCAGGACAAGAAGAAGGAACAGTGAGGGGCATTTTCCGCTCGCGGCCGCCTTGCCGGGCACGCGAGCCATTTGCCTCGATGGTTTGAGACAGCCGTTTATCCGTCTGATTTCAATGTGTTTCCTGCGAAATCCGCGGCCGGCGGCCGGATCGCCTCGGATGCAAAAGGCTGGGGGCAAGAGGTTGTTTCGGGGGCACAAAACGCTATTGTCGCGCCCCGGTTCGGGTGCGGCGTGGCGCTTGGCCGGTCGCCATCTCGGTGGCAAACCCATTTTGCGGCCCCGCTAGCTCAGACTGCACCAGACCAGGTTTCCAGGACTTTCATGCCAAGCAAGGTTCGCATCGCGCTGGACGCCATGGGGGGCGATGTCGGCCCCGCAGTGGTTATTCCGGGCGCCGCCATCTCGCTTGGCCGGCATCGCGACACCGAGTTCCTGCTGGTCGGCGACCGCGCCCGGATCGAGCCCGAGCTCGACAAGCACCCGAAGCTGAAAGCCGCCTCCAAAATCGTCCATACCGACGTCGCCGTCAGCATGGAGGACAAGCCGAGCCAGGCGCTGCGGCGCGGCCGCAAGACCTCCTCGATGTGGCTCGCGATCGATGCGGTCAAGAAAGGCGAGGCGGATGTCGCGATCTCCGCCGGCAATACCGGCGCGCTGATGGCGATGGCCCGCTTCCACCTGCGCACCCTGCCGGGCATCGACCGCCCTGCGATCTCGGCGATCTGGCCGACCCTGCGCGGGGAGTCCGTCGTGCTCGACCTCGGCGCCACCCTCGGCGGCGATGCCCACCACCTGGTTTCGATGGCGGTGATGGGCGCGGCCAAGGCGAGCGTGCTGTTCAACAAGACCCGGCCCACGGTCGGGCTGCTCAATATCGGCGCCGAGGAGATCAAGGGCCACGAGGAGATCCGCGAGGCCAGCGAGATCCTGCGGGCGCGGAACCTGCCGGAGCTCGACTATATCGGCTTCGTCGAGGGCGACGGCATCGGCAAGGGACTGGCCGACGTGATCGTCACCGAAGGCTTCAGCGGCAACATCGCGCTGAAGGCGGCCGAGGGAACCGCACGGCAGATGGCGGAATTGCTCCGTAACGAGATGCAGCGGAGCTGGACGTCCAAGCTCGGCTATCTCTTCGCCCGCAGCGCCTTTCAGGCCCTGCGTAACAAGATGGACCCCAATAAGTCCAATGGCGGCGTGCTGCTGGGACTGAACGGGGTAGTGGTCAAGAGCCACGGCGGAACCAACGCCGAAGGCTTTGCCTATGCGATCGAAGTTGGCTATGAGATGGCTCACTACGATCTCCTGAACAAGATCAATCAGATGCTCAACCGCGAGGGTGGTGCACTCAAATCCGTGCAGCCCGCGCCGGAGGATGTTTCGTGACTCAGATTCGTTCGGTCGTGCTCGGCTGCGGCTCTTATCTGCCGGAGCAGGTGGTGACCAACGCCCAATTGGCGGCGCGCATCGACACCTCCGACGAGTGGATCGTGCAGCGCACCGGCATTCGCGAGCGGCACATCGCGGCCGAGGGCGAGTTCACCTCGCACCTCGCCATCAAGGCGGCACAGGCGGCGCTCCGCGACGCCGGCGTGGACGCGCAGTCGATCGAGCTGATCGTGCTGGCGACTTCGACGCCCGACAACACCTTCCCTGCAACCGCGGTTGCCGTGCAGCACGGGCTCGGCATCAATCATGGCGCGGCCTTCGATCTCCAGGCGGTGTGCTCGGGCTTCGTGTTTGCGCTGGCCACCGCCGACAATTTCCTGCGCACCGGCGCCTACAAGCGCGCGCTGGTGATCGGCGCGGAGACCTTCTCGCGCATCCTCGATTGGAATGATCGCGGCACCTGCGTGCTGTTCGGCGACGGCGCCGGCGCCGTGGTGCTGGAGGCGCAGGAGCAGCCCGGCAATGCCGCGACCGACCGCGGCATCGTCACGACGCATCTGCGCTCCGACGGCCGCCACAAGGCCAAGCTGTTCGTCGACGGCGGGCCGTCCTCGACCCAGACCGTCGGTCATCTGCGCATGGAGGGCCGCGAGGTCTTCAAGCATGCGGTCGGCATGATCACCGACGTGATCGTCGATGCCTTCAAGGCGACCGGGCTCAATGCCGACGGCATCGACTGGTTCGTGCCGCACCAGGCCAACAAGCGAATCATCGACGCTTCCGCGCACAAGCTGCACATCGCGCCCGAGAAGGTAGTGCTGACGGTGGACCGCCACGGCAACACCTCCGCGGCCTCGATCCCGCTGGCGCTCTCCGTGGCGCGCAGGGACGGCCGCATCAAGAAGGGCGACATGGTCCTTCTGGAGGCCATGGGCGGCGGCTTCACCTGGGGCTCCGCGCTGGTGCGCTGGTAAGCCACACCGATAAAATTTTGCCGGAATCCACGCCGATTATCGCTAGGTCTGCATTGATGTGCGGTGTTGACCGCCGTATCGTAAGCTCATAATTTCAGACGAGAATTGTTCGCCGTGAGGTGGGGCAGGGCGATGAGCGAGACCAGCAAAACCGTAACGCGTGTCGATCTGTGCGAAGCCGTCTACCAGAAGGTGGGCCTGTCGCGCACGGAATCGTCCGCCTTCGTGGAACTCGTGCTGAAGGAGATCACCGACTGCCTGGAGAAGGGCGAGACGGTGAAATTGTCCTCGTTCGGCTCCTTTATGGTGCGCAAGAAGGGCCAGCGCATCGGCCGCAACCCGAAGACCGGCACCGAGGTGCCGATCTCGCCGCGCCGCGTCATGGTGTTCAAGCCCTCGGCGATCCTGAAGCAGCGGATCAACGCCCAGCACCGTACCAACGGCGACGCCACCCAGGCTCAGGAAGAGGCGTAACCGCCTTTCGGAAAGGACTGGCATTTGGATAAGGCGCCGGATGCGTTCCGAACCATCAGCGAAGTAGCGCAGGAACTCGACATTCCGCAGCACGTGCTGCGGTTCTGGGAGACCCGCTTCTCCCAGATCAAGCCGATGAAGCGCAGCGGCGGCCGCCGCTATTACCGCCCCGACGACGTCGACCTGCTCAAGGGCATCCGCCGGCTGCTCTACGGCGAGGGCTACACCATCCGCGGGGTGCAGCGGATCCTCAAAGAGCACGGCGTCAAATCGGTGCAGGGCCTCGCCGACAGCGCGGCCGCGGTCTCTTTCGGCGCCATCGAGGACGCCATCGGCGCGAGCCTGATGGAGCCCGAGGACGAGGAGGCGCCCATCAAGGGCGTCACCGACACTGACGATGATGACTTCCAGGGCGACGAAGAGGAAGGCATCGACTTCCGCTTCACCGAGATCGACGACGAGGAGATTCTCACCACCTTCCGCAAGGGTGGTGCCGCCGCCGCGCCCGCCGGCCCCAGCGCGCTCGACCGGGAGCGGCTGGAGCGGGTGCTCGGCGACCTCGTCGCCTGCCGGGAAATGCTGGACCAGGCCCTCAAGGACGGCTAGGGGCGGGCCGGCCGGCTTTCCGGGGCAGTTCCGGCCCGCTTGGGCGGATACACCAAAATGCTGCGGCCTCGCCTTGCGCAAAGCGGCGATCCTAGCTAATGGAACGACATTCGGAGCGTGGCGCAGCCCGGTTAGCGCACTAGTCTGGGAGACTAGGGGTCGGAGGTTCAAATCCTCTCGCTCCGACCAAATTCTTCATGTCCAGCCCGGACACATAGGTAACAGAACGTACCTGAGACATGGGTGACAACCTCGTGCCGAACGGGTGTCGAGGGTTGCGGGGTCACTCCACGCACTCATGGCGCGGACCACTATTGCTCGGCCCGCACATTCGCCGTCAACCCCGCGCGCCAAGGGGCGCGCCCCTGCGGGCTTCGGGGGTTGACTGCTCAGTGCGGCCAAGCAAGTGGCTGCCATGCCAAGAATGAGCAAGAGTGCCTATCTCGGTCAGAGAGACGATGTCGTACCCGAGACATCGGTGACAGGCCTCGGACCAAACGGGTTGTCGAGGGGCTGCAAGGTCTTTTGCTCCAGGTCGAAGTATCCCAGGTCGTAGTGCATGAAGCTGACGAGCCAAATGCCGTCGTCGACTTCCTTGATACCGAGCTTCTGGCCGGCCAGCACGATGGAGATGTTGATTTTCTTGCGATGCAGGCAAAGGCGGCCGCAGGATGTGATGATGACGTCGCGATCGTGGAAGGGATAGGACAGTTCGGGCAGGCCATCGTAGTGGCGCGCTGAAGCGGTGTAGAGCTCGGCAGGGCACTTCATGTCGAGCGCCTCGTGGGGACGTTCCTCATTGAACTCGTGCAGGAAGCTGTCAAAGCGATCCTGCTGCTGGAGGCTGTTGAACCCAGGCGGTCTAGTCGCTTCCTTTTTGAGCGTGAGATGCATGCGCTCATGACGGCCGTTCTGTTGTGGATGGCCTGGCTTGATCCGCTCGATGGCAATGCCCAGCCGAAGCCACCACACCGACAGCTTGGAGAGATGGAACAAGGCGTTGGGGCTGGCAAAGGGCACGCCATTGTCGGAGCGGATGGCCAGCGGCAGACCGCGTTCGCGGAACAGCCGCTCGAAGGCGGTAATGGCAGGGTCTTCGCGCGTTGAGTCCAGCGCTTCACAGAGCAGCAGGAAGCGCGAGGCATGATCGCTGACGGTCAGTGGGTAACAGTACTGGCCATTGCCGAGCCTGAACTCGCCCTTGAAGTCGGCACACCACAGATCATTGGGAAGCGTGCCCTGCGACAGCGGCGTGCCGCGCGCGCGGTGGCGCGACCCGCCGCCGCGCTTGACTAGGCCATGGCGATCGAGCACCGCATGAATGGTGCTCTTGGCGGGAACCCTGACCTCGCCATCGAGCCGGCGCACCAGCAGTTCGCGGATCTTGCGGGCGCCCCAGTGCGGCTTCTCGCTCTTCAGCCGGACGATCAGGGTCTCGAGCTGCTGCGGGAGCTGGTTGGCATAGCGTATCGGCCGCCTGGAGCGGTCGCTCAACGCCTCCAGCCCGTGCTCCTTGTAGCGGTCGAAAATCTTGTAGCCGGTTTTGCGGGAGATGCCGAACTCCCGGCACACCTCGGTCATGGCTTCCCCATCTAGAAGCCGGGCGACAAATCGCAGGCGCTCTTCCATTACCGAACTCGCTTTCCACGGCATCCACACCTCCCGCAGAACAAAAGCGGAAAGTGTAACCCATGTGTCCGGTACGATTTGTCACCTATGTCTCGGGCCGCTCATCAAGAATCGAATTCCTTTCCGGCCGTCGGTTTACCGCGGGCCGGCCGTTTGCGGTTGATTTTGCAACGTCCCGCAGGTGTTGCCCTCGCGTCACAGCGTCCAGCGTCAACATGATTTATGAATTTCGGGCACTTTGGAATCGCGGAGGGGGCGTGCCGTGAGAAGAGGACTGGCTGCTATAGCAGTCTTGGCGAGCGTCGCGTCGGGGGCGGAAGCTGCTGACCAAAGCCCTGCACTTTTGACGAAGGCGCGCCCGGCTGACTCCAACCCAAGCTGGACGGGATTTTACGCTGGCGGCAACGTTGGCGGCGCATGGGCAGACCGGTCGGTGAATTTCACGAGTGACGCGGCCTCCGCTTTCATCTTCAATCCTGGAGTCCCGCTTTTGCCTCCGTTTGCGGGGCAGGTTGCTCCCAGCCCTCACGATTTTTCGATGAGTGGTGTAACGGGAGGGCTGCAAGCGGGCTACAATTGGCAACTCGATAGCAAATGGCTGGTCGGCGTAGAAGGTGACTTGAGCGCATCCAGCTTGCGCGGCGGCGGTCGTGAAACAACGCCGCTTCTACCCCCAGCTTTCGCACAGACCATCTCGGCTGAGCAAAAGATTGACTGGTGGGGGAGCATTCGTGGGCGTCTGGGGGCGCTGGTCACGCCTAGCGTTCTTTTGTATGGGACCGGCGGCTTTGCTTTTGGTCGAGTAGCGACATTTGACGACTACATCGCGAACGGACCGGGTGGCGCTTTCGATATCTCCGTCGCCGGCACTTCATTCAACTGTACGATCGGATCGACTTGCTTCACGGGGACCGATTCCCGCATTCAGACTGGCTGGACGGTCGGTGGAGGCGGCGAATGGCGCTTTGCGCCTCGTTGGAGCTTCAAGGCCGAATATCTCTACGTTGACCTCGGCAAATCGTCGGTGGCAGTCAACGCACTCGCAACGGGCATCGGTCCGAACCTGTCCAGATACACCGCAAATTTCGGCCGGGCGGATTTCCACGTCGCCCGAGTCGGCGTGAACTATCATTTTTGACCTTTGGAGCAGATCGTGCCCTCGGAATGATAGGGACCTCCGGCAATCGGTCGCGCAAGCCTCGCCGGAATGTTTTCCAGTCACCACATCGTTCTATCTGTAAGGGCCACCTACCTCAAATACCCGCGTCGTCTCGTCCACCAGCGTCCGCACCATCTCCGTGGCCATCACGCCAGCACGGTATTGTGCGCGACCGCCTTTATCGCGCTGACGCGATGAAGGCGGCGAGTACTGGAAGGGTTATATCCACAAGCGCGTCGGGTTATTTAATGTCACCGCCCTTCAAATGTCATCCGCTACAACACCTCGGCACGAACCTGAGCTACGCCGCGATTCGTAATCCCCAAGCTGCGCGCGGCAGCGAGCGAGAGATCGAGGACGCGGCCACGAATGAACGGGCCTCTGTCATTGATGGTGACGATGACGCTGCTTTCTCCATGGGTCACGCGGACCTTGGTGCCAAACGGCAGGCTGCGATGCGCTGCCGTGAGGTGATTCCGATTGAATGACGAACCGCTCGCTGTCTTGCCTTTGGAATACGAATAATAGGAGGCCTTTCCCGAAAAGACTCGATTGAACGATCGCATGCCCGAGCGATCAGCCGATGGCTCTTGTGCGGTTGGAGGTGGCGCCTCAATCTGATCCTTCTTCGTCTGTTCGACTCCAGCAGGCGCCGGCTCTGCCTGCGCGCTCGGAATGATGGACCATCGGTCCTTGAAATCCTGTGCCGCAGCGCCGTTCGCGTTCAATCCGATCCAAGCAGGGAATGTCGCAATCGCCGCCATTCTGATGAGAAGATGCATTGTCGACCTCATGAACGATTGAAGATCAAGCCGACAATGCAAGCTCCCGAGGTCGCGTTCCTAACAAGCGCAGAACGGTGATGGCATACCGACACCGCGGAGCACCTGACTGAGATTGACCGCGGTCCCGCTCTCCAACCTCAAATAATAAGGCATTTATTTTCCGGAATTAAATATATTTAAATATTTAAATCAACGAGGTGGTCGCGTCCGGGCGGAGGTGGGGCGCGCGATCCGATCAGCTTCGGAGGCAGGGAGAGCGATCTTCATCAGGCCAGGTGCGAAGCTAGAAGCGTCGTGCGTAGCTAGATCGCAAGTGCCCTGGCTCGGCGCCCACCTACCTCAAATACCCCACCACCATCCGGGTCGTCTCGTCCACCAGCACCTTCACCATCTTCTCCGACAGCATCTCGGCGCCGTTCAGCACCGTGTTGTGCGCGATGGCTTCGATCGTGCTCACGCACATGAACGCTGCGAGCGCGGGATCGATCTTGCGCATCTCCTTGCGGTGGCGTTCGAGATAGGTGCCCACGAGGGCGTGGATCTCGTGGCTGTAGGCTTCGACCTCCGCGAGGTGGCCGGAGCGGGGGATCTGCTCGGCGAGGACGCGGTGCAGGTTCGGATCGATGTGATGGGCCTCGATCGCGACCGTGACGAGGCGGCGCACGGCCTTCTCGATCGGCAGGTCGGCGACCTCCGCGAAGGCGGCGCGCACGACCGTCATGATCGCATCGTTGTGGCGGTCGATCACGGCGGCGACGAGGGCTTCCTTGCTTGGAAAATATTGATAGAGCGAGCCGACGCTGACCCCGGCGATCTCGGCGATGCGGTTGGTGCTGGCCTTCTCGAAGCCTTCCTTGACCAGAATGCGAGCAGTTGCCTCGACCAGCGCGTCGACGGTGGCGCGGGATCGCTCCTGCGAGGCGTTTTTCCGGGGTTTTGTGGGCGGTTTGCGGGCCACGGTCTTGTGATCTGAATGCGAGTAGGAAAAGCGAGCGAATGCTCGCATTATATCGGCAAGTGGCGGCGGGTCGGCAAGCCTCTTTGTCGCCGGGTCGAAA
Organism: Bradyrhizobium sp. NC92; assembly: GCF_025200865.1. Classification (NCBI taxonomy): domain Bacteria; kingdom Pseudomonadati; phylum Pseudomonadota; class Alphaproteobacteria; order Hyphomicrobiales; family Nitrobacteraceae; genus Bradyrhizobium; species Bradyrhizobium sp. NC92. Next base: position 4,685,647 of record NZ_CP104171.1, on the reverse strand, counting down.
CAGCCGGATGGGGATGTGGCGATGAGCGTTGCGAGACTTGTATCGGCCCTTCAATTCTGTCCGGGCGGCTGCGTATTCGGCGCGCGGGCACCGCGCGATCCAGCACCAAGCCTGCAAAGCCGGGCCTTCAACCTGCTGCTGCGGCTGCTGCCATTCAAGAAGCAGCTGGCATCAGCCGAGGTCGTGCAGGCACACGTGCAGAAGCTCGCATTGGATCCGGCCTCGTTCGAGCCGACGGGACTTGGCGGCGGCGTCGAGGTGACCCTGACCAAGATGGGCGGCTGGCCGGTCTATTACACCGCGCCGGCGTCAGGCCACGAGGGCTGCAACTACGTCATGTTCCTGCATGGCGGCGGCTACATCAACGAGATCGTGCCGGCGCATTGGCGCTTCGTCGGCGAGATGACGCGCAAGGCGCGCGTCTGCTGCGTCGTGCCGATCTATCCGCTGGCGCCGCGGGCGACCGCCAAGGACGTCGTGCCGGCGACGGCCGAGCTGCTGCGCATGCTGCTGGAAGACGCGGGCGACGCAAAGGTGACAGTCGTCGGCAATTCGGCGGGCGCTGGCCTTGCGCTCGCCGCCTGCCAATGGCTGCGCGATCGCGGTCATCGGCAGCCGAGCCGGATGCTGCTGATCTCGCCTGCGGCCGATGCCTCTATCAGCCGTCCGGAGCAGGTTGCGATCGCGGCGCTCGATCCGATCCAGGACATTCCGGGCATCGTCGAGGCGGCACGTCTTTATGCCGGCGAGCTCGATGTCGGCCATCCCTTCGTCAGCCCGCTCAACGGCTCCTTCCGCGCGCTGGCGCCGATGACGATCTTTTCGGGCACGCGCGATCTTCTGTATCCCGACAGCGTCGATCTTGCCGCGAGGGCGAGGGCGGTGGGCGTGCCGGTCGAGCTGCATCTCGTGCGCGAGCAACCGCACAACTTCGCGCTGATGCCGACGCCGGAAGGGCGGCGGGCGCGTGCTATCATCTTGCGTGAGGTGGCTTAGAAGGAGGGCGTGATCATTGTCACAGAGCGCCTGCCGCGATCGGTCTGGCGCTGGCACTGTCCGCACGGAGGGATAAGCGGCCCCCGGGGCGTTTCCTCTTGGCTCGGTCGTCCTGGTATCCGTGGTCTTGGCACCAGTAGTTTTGCGGGGCCTTAGGCGTGGCCCTTGATCTCATAGTGACCCGGCACGCATTTGTAGCGCTCGAGACGCCAGTTCGCGTGATAGATCGGATGCTCGCCCATCCACTTCGCAAGAGGCGCTTGTGCGCCGATCGCGCACTGCATCAGCGAAATCTCGGGCGTCATGTTGCTGTCGGTCACGATTTCCTCGACGCAACTGCCTGAGCTGGCTGCGCCAAGCCGGCAAAGCACGGCAACGACGGTCACGAACATTCCTATCACCTCGTCGGTTGTTTCTGACCACGAAGAGGATGCAAGCGGAGTGCCAGAGCCTGTGACACGCAAACAACACGCTGGCCCAGTCGACTCAACCCAGCGTCCACCCCCATTTGACGATTCGGATTGTAAAAAAAATGCCATTAACCCGAAGCCGGACAAATACGGGGAACCTGCAGGAAAATACCCGGGAATGATCGATTGTCCGGGCCGCGTTGCCTATGAGCCACTTCACAAGGCCCGCACAGCGTCGCCCGTAGTCCGCCTGCCGAAATAACCGAAGGCGAGGATGGCAGCGCACGCTTTTACCCGTGGATGTCGCGCTGCTACAGTTTTGCGCGCGCCGCGGTCAGCGGCGCCGTGACCAAGAAACACACCGACAAGGGGAGGGACCGAAGTCCCATGAAGGATTTTGCTGGAAAGATCGCAGTCATCACCGGCGGCGGCACGGGAATGGGGCGCGAGCTCGCGCGGCAGCTCGTCGCCGAAGGCTGCAACGTCGCGATGTGCGACGTCTCGGAAGCGGCCATGGCCGAGACCAAGCGGCTCTGCGAAGTCGAGAAGCTGCCGCAGGGCCTGCGCGTCACGACGCACGTCGCCGACGTCGCGATCGAGGATCACCTGAAGCGCTTTCGCGACGAGCTCGCCGAGCAGCAGAAGACGGACAGGATCCATCTGTTGTTCAACAATGCCGGCATCGGCGGCGGCGGCAGCCTGTTCACCAACACCCGCGAGCAATGGGAGCGCACCTTCAACATCTGCTGGGGCGGCGTCTATCACGGGGTGCGCACGTTCCTGCCGATGCTGGTCGCCGCGGACGAGGCCCACATCGTCAACACCGCGAGCGTCAACGGCTTCTGGGCCTCGATCGGCATGAACCAGGCGCACACCGCCTACAGCGCAGCCAAGTTCGCGGTGAAGGGATTTACCGAAGCGCTGATCAACGATCTTCGCCTGCATGCCCCGCACGTCAAATGCTCGGTGGTGATGCCCGGCCACATCGGCACGTCGATCGTCTCCAATTCGCGCAAGGTGCAGAGCGGCGACGGTTCGGAGAAGCTCAATGCCGACGAGGTGGCGCTGTCCCGCAAGCGCATGGCCGCGGCCGGTGTGCCGGATGCCGACAAGATGTCGGACGAGGACATCCAGGCGGCGTTCGCCGAGCGCGCCCGCAGCTTCCTGGAGGACGCGCCGACCACGGCCGCGCAGGCGGCGACGATCATTCTCGACGGCGTCAAGGCGGAGCGGTGGCGCATCCTCGTCGGCGAGGATGCCAAGCGCCTCGACGAGCGCGTGCGCGCCACGCCGGAGCAGGCTTACGACCGCGCCTTCTACGAAAGTTTGACGCAGGAGGTCGGCTGGCGGCTTGGTTGAGGCCGCCCTTGGGGGCGCGCCAATATGGGTATGATGATCGTCATGGCAAGAGAGGCTCGAACAATTTTGTGTGCCAGCTCTTGCCAACGTTCGCCCCACTCGATGAGCTGTGGGGGAGGTCACGCATGCATCATGACGATGTTCAAGCGATGTTGATCTCAAATGCCTGTAATGGCGCGCGCGGCGGCTTGGTCGGCGATCTGAAATGGTTTAGTCAGTCCTGTGTAAGGCGACATAGAACGTAGCTCCCGATGATCCCCGCATGCCTCTCCGAAGACTGGACCCTTTGCCCGGAACGAGAGGACATCTCGGCTGAGTTCACGCGGCTCCTCACCGCAGCCCAAGAAGGCGGCGCCACGATCGCGGAATGCCTGATGATCGCGCGGCGGCTGAAAGGCGCCGACGACAATTCCTGGTATCGCGAGTGGAAGAAGCTGGCGCAGACCAATCGGCAGCGCGCGGAGACCGCGTTCGCGGAAGGACACCTGGCCAGCGCGCAGCGCAATTGGCTACGCGCGATGAACTATTATGGTGCCGCGGCGATGCCGCTCGACCCCTCCGATGAGCGCCGCTGGGTCGCGGTGCTGGCGATGCAAGAATGCGCGCGCCGCTATCTCGCCGCGCGCAGCCCCGCCGGAGAGGTGGTGACGATACCCTGGCTCGACGGGCATTCGCTGCAGGGCTATTTCCTTCCTGCATCATCGGGGAAGGAGCCGGCGCCCACCGTGATCTGCATCGGGGAGCCCGGCCACCGCAAGGAAGAATTTCTGTTCAAGCTCGTGCCGCATGCGCGCGAGCGCGGCTTCTCGATGCTGGCGCTCGACCTGTTCGGCGATCAGCGCGACGATTTTCTCGATGCGCTGCTGCGGCGCCAGGATCTCGAGAGCGCGATTCCCGGCGTCATGGACTATCTGGAGACGCGGCAGGACGTCGACTTCGCCCGCGTCGGGATCATCGCCGATGGCTGGGGCTCGTCCTTCGTCGCACGTGCGGTGCTGCAGGAGCCGCGGCTTGCCGCCGCCGTCTGCGACGGCGGCCTGTGGGACCTGCACGAGCGGGCCTTCTTCGCCAGCCGATTCGCGATGAGCGACGTCAGCATCGTCCCGGTGCCGCATGCGCCACTGATGGCCTCCAGCGCCGACTGTCCGGTGCTGATCACGCTCGGCGAGGACGGCTGGCTCAAGGCGGACCGGGCGCGTCAGCTCGTCCGGGACTCCCGGCTCGGCAGCTCGGATGTGATGCTGAAAGTGTTCACCGCGGCGGAGACCGGCGCGGCGCAGGCCCATGCCGACAATCCGAGTCTTGCCAACGAATACATCTTCGACTGGCTGGAATCGCGGCTCGGCGGCGGCCTGCGAATCTAGCGGCGGCGCGACCGTCAGAAGTCCAGGGTGAGGCGGACGCAGGCCTTTTCCAGGCGGGTCTTCAACGTCGCGAGCTTGGTGGTGAATTCGGTGAGCTCGGCCTCGTCGAACTCCTGGAAGACGAATTCCTTGATAGTCTTGTACTGCTCGTTGAGGCTCGCCAGGTGCTTCTGCGTCTTCTCGGTCAGGGAGAGCCGGACCACGCGCGCGTCGGTCGGCGAGGGGCGGCGGCGCAGCAGGCCCTTCTTTTCCAGCAGCTTGGACTGGGTGGTGACGAAGGAGGGATCGACGTGAAGGAGCTTGGACACGACGTTGACCGGAATGCCGTCGTCCTTGTCGAGGTCGGAAATCGCCATCAGGATCAGCCATTGCGGCCCGCTGATGCCGAGCGTCCTCGCCCAGAACTGACGCAGCTCCTCAAGATACATGTTGATCGACGATATCTCCCAGGTGAAGCGCCTGATGATATCCAGGTTGCCGATGGTGCGCAGGCGCGCGCCTTCCTTCCTCGTCGCGGACACAGCGTCACTCCCGCAAGCTGATTCTCTTTCCCACGGCTCATATGGGGTGGGCATAGTCCACGCAACTCTGCTCTGATGCAAGTGCAGAGCAGGGTAATCGTGTCACGAAAACTACAAATATGACCCAGTCAGTCTTTTTCGCTCAGCACCGGTGTTGCGCCGCAGACACAGGGTTAGTGAAACCACAAAGCTGATCTAATAAACTATTTTGATTAACGGAACTGTGCGGGCATATTGATCCGTGACGGTGGGGGGTTCTCGATCGTCCCGTTGCAGGTGGTTCGCTCACGTCCCTCGCGAATGCGGGTACGTCCGAAAACGCGAAGCGGCCGAGCGGATTTGATGAAGAGACGGGGATCTGGGGGGCCGCACGGTCCGGTCTCCGTCAAATGAGCAACTTGGAGGTTTTAAATGAAAATGGTGAAGAGCCTTTTGCTCGGCACTGCGGCGACCCTGATCGCCGTCGGTGGAGCTCAGGCGGCTGATCTTCCGGTCAAGGCCAAGGCGGTCGAATACGTGAAGATCTGCTCGCTGTACGGCGCAGGTTTCTACTACATCCCGGGCACCGACACCTGCATCAAGCTGGGTGGTTACGTCCGCGCTGACATGCTTCTCGGCGGCGGCGGCGACTATGGCTTCAGGAACAGCTCGAGCACTGTGAACGGCGGGTCCAACAACCGTCTGACCAACTACTATTTCAGCCGCGCTCGTTTCGACTTCAACGTCGACACGCGCACGGCGACCGAATACGGCGTCGTTCGCACCTACGCCGACGCGGTCTTCAGCTATGACTCTACGAACGTCACCGGCAGCAATCCCTCGGCGTTCTCGGCCAGTTCGGCTTCGCTCGGCCTCTACCATGCGTTCATTCAGTTCGCGGGCTTCACCTTCGGCCGCACGGTCTCGATCTTCGACGCTCCTTGGCAGAGCTATCCGGCTGGCGGCCCCGATACCATTCCGGGCGGCTCCAACCACGTCAACGGCGTGAACCAGGTTGCCTACACGGCTGACTTCGGCCAGGGCATCACTGCTTCGTTTGCGCTGCAGGACGAGACCTCGGCGAATAATGGTCAGTCGAACCTCTGGAACGTGTCCTCGGGCACGGCTGCTCAGTTCGTGACCGGCGTCTATGGCGCCAGCGCCTGGGGCGGCACGCGTTCGCCCGAAATCATCGGTCAGGTTCGTGTCGACCAGGCCTGGGGCATGGCTCAGCTGTCGGTTGCCGCGCATGAGCTCCATGCAGCCTATTACGGCGCGACCGAAGTCTCCGGTCATCCCTCCGACAAGTGGGGCTGGGCCGTGCAGGGCGCTTTGTCGATCAAGAACATCCCGACCGGCGCGGGTGACGTGATCAACCTGCAGGCTGTCTACACGGACGGCGCGACGCGCTACAACTTCCAGAGCCTGTTCCCGCAGAGCTTCTTCATGTTCAGCGGAAGCAGCAATGGCGCGTATCAGAGCACCGGGTTCGCCGGTCTGGCTGACGGCGTGTTCGGAACGGCTACCGGCATCGATACCGTCAAGACCTGGGGCGTCCGTGGTGGCTACACCCACAACTGGAGCCCGAACTGGGCGAGCGCAGTGTACGGTGGTTATGCCCAGCTGAGGTACGGCACGACGGGCAAAGGCCTGATCTGCACCAACTTCGCTGCGATCGCCGTGGCCGGTGCGACCTGCAATCCGGACTTCAACTTCGCGGTGGTCGGTGTCAACACCGTGTGGACCCCCGTCAAGAACCTGGCGTTCACGGCCGACTTGAGCTGGTCGCGTCTGGACCAGAAGTACTCTGGCTCCATCGCCAGCCCGGGCATTGCCTCGGCTGCGAAGCCGGCGGCCGTGTACGAGCTGAAGGACCAGAACTCGGTCAGCATGCTGCTGCGCGCTCAGCGCAACTTCTGATCATCGATCGCGCAATCGATCGGAGAACCTCGGCGGGAAACCGCCGGGGTTTTTTCATGGGCATTTGTCTTCTGAAAAATCGAATTGCCGTTGCGGAACACGAAGGCGAGCCATGCGATTCGATGGCGTCAAACTTATTTACTTACTTGAGCTACTAAGCTATATAGCTTTCAGCCAGATACGAAAGTTGCGGCTCTTAGCTTCATGCTAAGCCTCCAGAAACCTCCGGCGATGCCCCGCCGGAGGTTTTTTGCGTTGAGATGCGGCCAACGTCAGCCGCGTATCGCGCGGGCGCGCACAGGCGGCCGGTAGGCGAGGCGGCTATGGCCGGCGCAATAGGGCTGGCCGTCCGGCGCCGTGTTGCCGCAGAAGCAGAAATCGTCTGCGCCCGGCGTCGAGATCGGCCAGCGGCAGCGATTCTCGGACAGCTCCAGCAGCGAGCAGCGGTTGGCCTCGTCGATCGGGCCTGCAAGTACCGGCGCATCGGTCTCGCCATAGATCGTGGCGAGCATCTCATATTGGAGCCGCGGCACGGCCTTGCGCAGCCGCGCCGGAGCCAGGCCTCTGTCCTGAACCTTGCGGTCGTCGACCGTCCGGCCGCGCGTCAGATTCAGGCGCGACAATTTGCCGATCACCGCGTTGCGGCTGACGCCGATGTCGGCGGCGATCTCGCGACAGGAGAGGCCGGCCTCGAAGTGCTGCTTCAGGAGTTCAATTCGTTCGTCGGTCCAGGTGGGTGAGAGAACAGGCATGTGTCACGGTCCCAGGTTGCAGATGTGGCCATCCGCCTTCCGAGATCCGTCCGCCTCACGTTCGGCGCGCGCTCACGTTCTGCCGTTGTCGCGAATCGACAGCAGTCCGTCCTTGATGGCGAGACGGATGCCTTCCTCGATCAAGGTACGTGCGACGCCGGGAACGCTGGTGCCGTGGGTGCCCTGTCTCACCAGCTTCTCCAGGTAGGTGATGGTCGAGAGCGCCAAGGTTACGGGAATGCGGTCAGTCTCGGCTTTTTCGGTGGCCATGGCCCGAACGCTAGCCTCTTACTCGGGTACATAAAAGTAACGATTAAGACTCTATTTAGGTTCGGGGGTGGAAGTCAAATGCGGTCTGTGCGTGACGCTCAGCATGTTGGAATCGCACGGGAAATTACCCACGACTCAGCGCGCCGCGTGGCAGACCAGGCGGCGGGGGCCGTCAATCGGTCGGGGAAGGGGCGGTCCGGCTCAGCCGTGCACGATCGCCTTTTCGATCATGCAATGGATGCCTTTGGCGCCGTTGACAGTCTGGGTCACCCGGAGATCGGCGGCCAGGCTGCACAGCGTGTAGGCATCCTCGCGTGACAGATTTCGCGTCTCGCCGAGCAGCGCGATCATGTCGCGCAGCGCGCGCACCACGCATTGGTCGAGATCGGGGTCCATCGCCATGGTCATGTAGTGCGTCGGTGTCTCGGCGCGCGGGTAGTCGAGCTTCAGGTCCTTGCGCAGCGTCAGGCGGAAGCGGCCCTTAAGCGCGGTCTCGATCGCGGTGACGCAGACCTCGCCGTCGCCCTGCACGCCATGGCCGTCGCCGCAGGAGAACATCGCCCCCGGCACGAATACCGGCAGGTACAGCGTCGCACCGGCGCCCAGCTCCTTGTTGTCGAGATTGCCGCCCATGGCGCGCGGGATCAGCGATGAGATGCGGCCCCAGGCCGGCGGCGGCGACACGCCCATCACGCCGAAGAACGGCTTGAGCGGCAGGTCGAGGCCCCACGGCATGTGGCCGACCATCCGCGTGCGATCGAGCGGGATGTTCAGGATCCGCGTCTCGTGAAAATCGTCGGGCAGGGTGCCGGACAGCGGCTTGATCAAGTTCCAGCCCCAATCCTGCCGGAGCTGCACGTCGAGGATCTCGACCGCAAGCACGTCGCCGGGCTCGGCCCCTTCGACCGCGATCGGACCGGTGAGGATGTGGCCCGGCAGCATGCGCTCGCTTGTGGCATGAACCTGGTGCATTTCGGGCGGAATGTGAAACTTGTCCCGATCAGGCAGCACATCAGGCCCCCCGCTGATGGTGTCGACCGTCACCTCGTCGCCGCTGGCAACGGTGAGGACGGGCTTGAGTGCGGCTTCGAAGAAGCCCCAATGGCAGGTTTCGGGGCTGGAATGCAGGTGATGATGGGTCATGTGCCGCGTCCGCTTTCGTTTCATCAGCGCGGGCTTGACCCGGCGATCGATCCTCTTTCAAGAAGATTTCTGAAGATGGCGGGGCCGGTCAAGCCCCGCACAGACCGGCCAGGTCATTTAGGCCGGTCATTCAGACCAGGTGATTTTCAGCGAGGCTCCCCTGTTTTTCGTTCTTTCCAAGACCTTGGGCACCGCGCTGCTGCCGATCAATCTCCTGGTCGAGCTCGGAATTGTGGCTGTGGTGTTGATGGGGACACGCTTTGCCGCATTTGGCCGCAGGCTTGCGATAACGACGCTGGTACTGCTGGCGCTCGCGGCGTTCTCGCCGCTCGGCAATCTCCTGCTCTATCCGCTGGAGTCGCGCTTCCCGCCCTGGGACGCCGCGCGCGGCGCGCCCGACGGCATTATCGTGCTCGGCGGCTCGGTCGACACCGATCTATCGGCGGCGCATCGCACGCCGGTCGTCGCGCGCGCGGCCGATCGCCTGTTTGCGCCGGCCGAGCTTGCGCGCCGCTATCCCCATGCGCGCATCGTCTTCACCGGAGGCACCGCGAACCTGATGTCGACCGAGGCCAGGGAGGCCGACTATTCCGCGCCGATCCTGGAGAATCTCGGCATCGCGAAGGACCGCCTGATCCTCGAACGTCACTCCCGCAACACCTGGGAGAATGCGATCTTCACCAAGCAATTGGTCTCGCCAAAGCCCGGCGAGCGCTGGCTCCTGGTGACGTCGGCCTTCCACATGCCGCGCTCGATGGGAATCTTCCGCAAGGCCGGATTTGACGTCGAGGCCTATCCGGTGGACTGGCGGATGGGAGGACGCGACGATCTGTTCTCCTTCACCAATATGGGCGCGGACGGGCTCGGCCGAACGGAAGTCGCCATCCGCGAGTGGATTGGTCTCGTGGCCTACCGCCTGATGGGCAGGACCGGCGAGTTGCTTCCGGGACCGGGCAAGGACTAGAACGAGGCCACAAGAACACGGCGCGCGATCGCCGGCGCGGAGGAAGCCATGCAACAGCAGAGTGCGGACAGGATCGATCTCGCCGGCCTCGTCGCCGATCTCAACAGCCTCTTGCGGCTGAAGACGAATGTGATCGGCATGAAGCTGTTCGCGAGCGTCGCGGGGATGGAGGCGATCCCGAAGATCCGCCGCCCGAACGCAATTCACACCACCGACCAGATCGTCAGCATGGCCGCGCGCCTGGGCTGGACCGTCGGTATCACCGCCGACGATCTCGTAGGCGCGCAATGCCGCGCGGTGATCGGTCTCAGCCCCCAGGACGAGAAATGGCTCGCCGGCGAAAACTATGTCGGGGTCTGGCACGGCACCGCGGAAGACGCGCGCAAGCGCCAGGAGGCGCTGGACGTGGTTCCGTTCGGACACTATCAGGCGCTCGTCGTCAGTCCGCTGGCGAGCGGCCGGCTCGATCCGCCCGACATCTGCCTCGTCTATGCAACGCCCGGGCAGATGATCATCCTGATCAACGGGCTGCAATATACCGGCTACAAGAAGTTCGAATGGGGTGTGGTCGGCGAGACCGCCTGTGCGGATTCCTGGGGGCGGGCGCTCAAGACCGGGGAGCCCAGCCTGTCCTTGCCATGCTATGCCGAACGGCGCTATGGCGGCGTGCCGGACGAGGAGATGCTGATGGCGCTGAAGCCCTCGCATCTCGCCAAGGCAATTGAAGGCATGAAGGCGCTGGCGAAGAACGGCCTGCGCTATCCGATCCCGCCCTATGGCATTCAAAGCGACGTCCGTGCCGGCATGGGCGTGAGTTATGCGAAGAAGTAAAGGCCGATCATGAGCTCTGCGAAATTCGACATCGTCGTCTACGGCGCGACCGGTTTCACCGGCCAGCTCGTCGCCGAATATCTGGCGGCGCATTACAAGGACGACAAGGCGCTCAAATGGGCGATGGCGGGCCGCAGCCTCGACAAGCTGAAATCGGTGCGCGATACGATCGGCGCGCCGGCCGACACGCCGCTGATCGTCGCGGACGCGTCGGACGCGGCGTCGCTGAAGGCGATGGTAGCGCAGACCAAATCGGTGATCACGACGGTCGGTCCGTATCAGCTCTATGGCGAGGATCTGTTAGCTGCCTGCGTCGCTGCGGGTGCGGATTATTTCGATCTCTGCGGCGAGCCGGTGTGGATGCGGCAGATGATCGACAAGTACGACGCGGCGGCCAAGCCGAGCGGCGCGCGCATCGTGTTCTCCTGCGGCTATGATTCCGTGCCGTTCGAGCTCGGTACCTTCTTCGTGCAGGAGGAGGCAAAGCGCGTGTTCGGCGCGCCGGCACCGCGCGTGAAGGGCCGCGTGCGCGACATGCGCGGCACGCTGTCAGGCGGCACCGCGGCGAGCGCGAAGGCGACCTTCGATGCCGTCGCCAAGGACCTCAGCCTCGTCGCCATCCTCAACGACCATTTCGCGCTGACGCCCGGCTTCACCGGCCCGAAGCAGCCGAAGGGCAACAGGGCCGTCTTTGAGGAGGACCTGCAGTCCTGGGCCGCGCCGTTCATGATGGCGCTGATCAACACGCGCAACGTCCACCGCTCCAACATGCTGATGGGCTTTCCCTACGGCCAGGACTTTGTCTACGACGAGATGGTCCTGACCGGCGCCGGCGAGAAGGGCGAGGCCAACGCCAAGCGCGTCATGGCGGCCAATGCCGAGAAGACCGGGCCGAACGCGCCGAAGCCGGGCGAGGGGCCGTCGAAGGAGGAGCGGGAGAACGGCCGGTTCAACCTGCTCTATGTCGCGATCGCCCCCGACGGCCGCATGGTCCGCGCCGGCGTCACGGGCGACCGCGATCCCGGCTACGGTTCGACCTCCAAGATGATCTCCGAATGCGCGATCTGCCTGTTGCGCGACGCGACGGATGTCCCGGCCGGCTTCTGGACGCCGGGCGCAGCGATGCAGCACAAGCTGATCAAGCGGCTGCAGGACAATGCGGGGCTGACGTTTGGGGTGGAAGGCTAGCTCGGTATCGTAGGGTGGGCAAAGCGAAAGCGTGCCCACCACTTCTGTCGCGATTACGGAGAGATGGTGGGCACGGCGCGTTGCGCCTTTGCCCACCCTACGGCAGCGCTCGTGCCGCTACGCCGCCCTTGCGTCATACGCGTACATGAAATCCATGCCCTTTGCGCCCAGCGGCAGCAGCCATTTCAGCATCCGATTGCGCATCCAGGCGCCGGTGGCGCTGAACTCGCGCTTGTTGTTGCCGTTGCGGCGGGCGATGGCAACGATCTTCTCGGTGCGCGGGCGGCGCTCGGCCTCGAATGCCCTAAAGGTGGCGCCGAGTTCCTGGCCCTCCTGCATTAGCCGCGCGAGTCGCATCGCGTCCTCCAGCGCCAGCGAGGCGCCCTGGCCGGCATGGGGGCTGGTCGCGTGTGCGGCATCGCCGATCAAGAGCGAACGCTTGCGCGACCAGGTCGGCAGGGTTGCGACGTCGAGCGTGTCGGTGACGACAATGTTCTCGGCCGCTTCGATGATGGCGGGAATCGGATCATGCCAGCCGTGATGGAAACCGCGCAGATGCTGCTTCAGCGTCGCATGGTCAAGCGCGCGGAACATCGCCGCGTCCATGCCGTGTGCCGGCTGCGTGCTCCACCACATCACGCCGTCCGTCGGATCGGGGCCGCAATAGCCGTAGCCGAAGAAGCCGCTCTGGCCGAATGTCGTTTCGACATGCTGGCCGATGGATCTGCCGTCGAGCACGGCCTGCGGCACGAAGCCGCCGAAGCCGATCAGGCCGGTGTCGAACGGCTGAGGGCCGTCGGGCACGACCTGGCGGCGCACCACCGAGTGCACGCCGTCGGCGCCGATCAGGAAGTCGCCTTCGGCGGTGGTGCCGTCGGCGAAGTAGGCGATGATCGGCTGGTCGCCGCGATCCTCGATCTTGATCAGGCGCTTCTCGAAATACAGCGAGACGCAGGCGCACCAGGCCTTGTCGACCAGGATCTCGTTCAGCGTGGCGCGGGCGACGTTGACGGCGGGCTGGCCGAAGCGCCGCGCCATGTCGCGATTGATCGAGCCGAGCTTCTCGCCGCCCTGCGAATAGAAGTCGAAGGCTTCGGCGACCGAGCCACGGCGGATCAGCTCGTTCGCAAGGCCGATCTCGTCCAGGACATGCATGCCGTTCGGCGCGATCTGCAGGCCGCCGCCGATGCCTTTCGAATAAGGCCAGGCCTCGTAGATCGCGGACTCGATACCGGCGCGGCGGAGCAGGATCGCGGCGACGGGCCCGGCGATCCCGGCGCCGATGATCAAGGCCTTGCGGGGACGGTTCGACATGGCTTGCTCCCGACGTTTCCGTGGTGCTAGGAGAAATTACGGTCGCTAAATCTCTTAGTGACTAAGATATATATCGACTAAGATAAGAGGTCGGCCTTGTCAAGGACGAAGGCGCGCGCGGCGTTGTTGCAGCAACTGGAAGAAGCGATGCGGCGGTCGTCCGCTCAGGGCGTGCTCTATGGGCAAACTGTTGCGAACGTAGCCGGAATTGCCAATTCCGATCTCGAATGCATGGACATTCTCTACCTCGAGGGCCGCGTCACCGCGGGCAGGCTTGCCGAGGTCACGGGGCTGACGACTGGTGCCATCACCGGCGTGGTCGACCGGCTCGAGAAGGCGGGCCTCGTACGCCGCGAGCGGGACGAGAAGGACCGTCGCAAGGTCTTTATTTCCGTCGTGCCGGAGATGGCCATGAAGATCGGCCAGCTCTACGTTCCGATGCAGCAGGCGATGGAGAAGGTGTTTGGTGCCTATTCCGATGAGGAATTGCGCCTGCTGCTGCGCTTCGCCAACGAGGGTTACAAGGGCGTGCTCGCGGCAACCGAAGCGCTGAAGGGGCTGCTCGACACGCCGCCGGAGAAGCGTCCGGATCTCAAGCTGAAGAAGCTTCGCTAGCCTTATAGAGTTGCGCGGCCGCGATCATGCCCCACACCGCGCCGAGCATCATCCAGAAGTGCCGCCAGTGGTCGGTGTCGATCACGAAGCTTTCGCCGACGGTGCCGAGGAAGGCGGAAAACACCGCGAGGTATGCGCGCTGCCACGGCACACGGATGAAGACGTGGCGGAAGCCCATGATGACGGTGGTGAAGACCAGCGCGGGATAGCACACGCCGGACAGCCAGCCGCCGGACATGAAGGCGTTGAGGTAGGAGTTGTGAGTGTCTTCGGGGAAGTAGCGGTGGAATTGCAATGGGCCGATGCCGAACGGCAGGTCGAGCGCCATCTCCGCGCCGAGGATGTGGCGGCCGAAGCGACCGAAGCGGCCTTCGTCATAACTCTGGTCGAAGCTCGCGCGCTGCTTGAACATCTCCGCGGTGGCATCAAGCGACAGCAGCACGGCGATCAGCGCGAGGCCGAGCACCGCGGCGACGATCGCCATGATGACGATGCGCGAGCGCTGCGCGTTGGTGCGGCTGGTCAGCACCATCAGCGCCAGCATGAAGGCGGAGGTCAGCACCAGGCCGCCCCAGGCGGCGCGCGAGAAGGCGAGCAGGATCGCCAGCGACATGATGCCGAAGGCGATGACGTTGCGGAAGGCCTTGGCCAATTTGTCGGAGACCACGCTCTGGAGCGCGAACAGCGCCGGCAGGATCAGGAAGGCGCCGAGCACGTTCGGGTCCTTGAACGTGCCGCGCGCGCGGCCGTAGAGCGTGAGCAGGTCGTTTCCCCCGGGGATCAGGTGGAAGTAACCGGCGACTGCCAAAAGCGAGGCGATCATCGCGCCGACCAAGAGGCCTCGGCGCAGCATGTCGAGCCGCGCCGTCGTGTCCTCCGAGACGACCATCGCGAAGAACACCACCGTCACCGCCATGTACCAGGAGGTCGCGATCCAGCTCACCACCTCTGACTTGTCGAACAGCGGAATCGCGCTGATGGTGTAACCGACATTGAGCAGGACCAGCAGCAGCACCAGCGGCATCAGCACGAGCTTCAGCCGCAGGCCGGTGGCGAAGAAGGTGACGGTGGCGAGCAGCGTCGCGATCTCGTAGGGGCTCGGCTCGATGAACACGATCGCGCCGGAGGCGCCGACCAGCCACACCATCGCGCGCTGCAGCGCCAGCACGCCGGGCGCAGCCGGTGCGGCTACGTTCACTCCACCGGCTGTCGCCGCATACGTCATCACACGCTCTACGCTACTCTTAACGCTACAAATACAGCTGTCATCGCCCGGCTTGACCGGGCGATCCAGTACGCCCCGGCGGCCATTTGCGGAAAATCACTGGCGCCGCGGCGTACTGGATGCCCCGGTCAAGCCGGGGCATGACAGAGAAATTCAATACGCGTTCTCGTTCTTGGTCAGCAGCGAGATCGGCGTCTTCAGGAGAATGACGAGGTCGAACAGCACCGACCAGTTCTCGATGTAATAGAGGTCGAACTCGACGCGCTTCTGGATCTTCTCTTCGTTGTCGATCTCGCCGCGCCAGCCGTTGATCTGGGCCCAGCCGGTGATGCCCGGCTTGACGCGGTGGCGGGCGAAATAGCCGTCCACGGCTTCGTCGAAAAGGCGGCTCTGGAGCTTGCCCTGCACCGCATGCGGGCGCGGGCCGACCAGCGAGAGATTGCCTGAAAACACCACGTTGAAGAGCTGCGGCAGCTCGTCCAGGCTGGTCTTGCGGATGAAGCGACCGACGCGGGTGACGCGCGGATCGTTCTTGGTCACAACCTTGGAGGCGGTCGGATCGGCCTGATGGTGATACATCGAGCGGAACTTGTAGACGTCGATGCGCTCGTTGTTGAAGCCGAAGCGCTTCTGGCGGAACAGCACGGGGCCCGGGCTGTCGAGCTTCACCGCCAGCGCCACCAGTCCCATTACCGGAAGGGCGGCGAGCAGCGCGAGGCTGCCGACGACGCGGTCGAACAGCCATTTCATCACCAGGTCCCAATCGGTGATCGGCGCCTCGAACACGTCCAGCGTCGGCACCTCGCCGAGATAGGAATAGGAGCGGGGCCGGAAGCGCAGCTTGTTGGTGTGCGCGGAGAGGCGGATGTCGACCGGCAGCACCCAGAGCTTCTTCAGCATCTCCAGGATGCGCGTCTCCGCCGAGATCGGCAGCGCGAACAGCACGAGATCGACGCGGGTGCGGCGGGCGAACTCGACGATGTCGTCGACCTTGCCGAGCTTGCGCGCGCCGGCGCAGGTGTCGAGCGCGCGACTGTCGTTGCGGTCGTCGAACACGCCGAGCACGTGGATGTCGGAATCTTCCTGCGCCTTCAGCGCCTCGACCAGCTGCTCGCCGTTGCTGTCGGAGCCGACGATGATGGTGCGGCGGTCGAGCCGGCCCTCTCGCGCCCAGGCGCGGACCAGCGAGCGCAGCATCAGACGCTCGGCCATCAGGGCCGCGAGTCCGAGGAAGTAGAAGGCCGCCAACCACAGCCGCGAGACCTCGCTGCCGAACTTGGCGAAGAAGGAAATGCCGATGAAGAGCAGGAAGACGAACGACCAGGACGAGATCATCCGCGTCATCTGCCGGAGCTGACCACGGAACAGCTGCACCTGGTAGATGTCGGCGGCCTGGAAGCAGACCACGGCGGCGATGGCGACGGCGATGACCTCGGCTGGATAGACCCAGCTGAACGCCCCCGCGAGCGGCATGACATAGCCGAGATAGACCGCGATACCGACGAGGCTCAGCAGCGCGAAATCGGCAAGGCGCACGAAACCGGCGATCACGATCGGCGAATAGGCACGCGCGACCTTCTGGTTGACGACGTCGAGCGCCGCAGGCGAGAGCCGGCGACGGCGCTCCACGAAGGGCTGGTCAGCAGGCTTTGCCGCAGCGCTGGCCGCGGCATCGAACATCGAGCGTGCGTTGAGCGGTTCCACGGGCGTCCACGTCCATTCCAAAACCCGCGGCACGGCCTTGCGCGCCCGGGCAAGCATCCCCTGGCGCTTCGATTATCGGATAAATCGGAAGATTCTCTAAAGCCGGACTTAAGGGTGGTTAATGATTGGCAAATGCGTCGCGATAGCCGGCGAGCACGCCCTCGACCATCGCGGCCTGCGAGAAATGCGCCGAGATGCGCTCGCGCAAGGAGACCGCGCGTTGCGCGGTGGTGTGCGGATCATCGAGTGCTGCGGCGATCGCCTCTGCCATGGCTTCGGGATCGCTGGGCGCGAACAGCGCCGGACTGTCGGCGCCCAGGATCTCGGGGATGCCGCCGATCTTGGATGCGATCATCGGAATGCCCGCGGCGCCGGCCTCGATCACCACGTAAGGCATGGAATCGCCGCGCGAGGGGACGACGAGCAGCCGCCCCTTGGAGAAGCCGTAGCGCGCCTTGACGTGACCAATGAAGCGGATGGCGCTCCCGAGGCCGAGCCGCTCGACCTGTGCCTTCAGCGCGGCCGTCTCCTCGCCGTCACCGCCGAGCGTGAGCGTGACCTTCTTGCCGCCCTCGTGCAGACGCGCCACGGCGTCGACCAGCAGGTCGGCGCCTTTGATGTGCCTGAACTCGCCGACATAGCAGAGGTCGGTCGCATCCTCGCCGGTAATGACCGGCTCGAATTCCTCCGGCGTCACGCCGTTGAAGACGCAATGCACTACGCCCTTGGGCGTGCCGACGATGCGCTGATAGGTGTCGCGCGCAAAGGCACTCTCGAACAGGAACAGGTCCGTCGAATCCATCAGCGCACGCTCGAGCCGCGCGTAGAACTCGCCCTTGAAGGTGTTGAGCGGGTAGTGCAGCGAGCCGCCGTGCGGGGTGTAGATGCGGATCGTCTTGTCCGAGCGTCGCCGCATGCGGATGAAGGCGCCTGCCTTGGCACCGTGGCCGTGCATCACGTCGGGCTTGAGTGCGGCGATGAGCCGCCGCATGCGGAGCCATACCAGGACGTCGTCCGGCGACGGTTCGCGGCGGATCGCCATACGGTGCACGCCGAGCTTCAAGCGCGGCGCGAGCTCGGTCAGCGCCTTGTCGGCGCGCTCGCCGCCGGTGAGGCTGTCGGCGAGGATGCCGACATGATGGCCGCGGTCGACCTGGCCGTTGGCGACGTCCAGGATGTGACGGAAGATGCCGCCGACCGGAGCGCGCACGGCGTGAAGGATGCGAAGCGGCCGGTCGGGAGAGGGGGGCATGATCAAAACCAGCTCGACGGCGACTGCCGAACAATTGTCACGAAATAATCGCGATGGATTAAGGGGCCTCGTGGTTAACAAACGGTGACGGGCGCGCGCGCGTCAGGCGCGTGCTGTCGCGATTAACCCAGCGGCAACCTTAATGGAGTGTAATCGCCCCGGTTGAGGTAGAGTCGCAGCGTTGCCCTGCGGGAGTGTTCGATGCGTTTAGCGTTCTGGCGTGCCGGCAAGGACAAGGCTGTAATCGAGCGGGCCGTCGCGAAGTCCAAGGGCGAGGCTGCGCCCAAGATCGAAGCCACCATCGAAAAGATCGACGCCAAGATCGAAGCGAAGCCTGCGTCCGTCAGCGCGAAGCCGGGGCAAGTCGAATCCGGCGATATCGACCTGCATGCGCTCGGTGCCGCCCTGGCGCGCAAGCGCGGCTGGGTCATCGTTCCGACGGTGCTGGCGCTCGTTGCGTCCCTCGCCATCGTCAATCTCGTCACGCCGCGCTACAAGTCCGAAACCCGCATCCTGATCGACGGCCGCGAGAACGTGTTCCTGCGTCCGAACAGCGACCGCACCGAGGAGCGGCAGGCGCTCGATGCCGAGGCCGTCACCAGCCAGGTGCAGCTGGTGCTGTCGCGCGATCTCGCGCGCGAGATCATCAAGAAGAACAAGCTCGCCGAGCGCCCGGAATTCGATCCCGTCCTGCAGGGCATCTCGCCGCTGAAGTCGCTTGCCGCGCTCGTCGGCATCGGCCGCGATCCTTTCGCAATGACGCCGGAAGAGCGCGTGCTCGATTCCTATTATGAACGCCTTCAGGCCTACGCCGTCGACAAGTCGCGCGTGATCGTGGTCGAATTCCAGTCCGCCGATCCCGAGCTTGCCGCGCGCGTCGCCAACTCGATCGCCGACGGCTATCTCGTGCTGCAGCAGGCGGCGCGCCAGGAACAGGCCAAGAACGCCAGCCAATGGCTGGCCGGCGAGATCGAGAGTTTGCGCAAGAAGGTCTCGGAGGCCGAAGCCAGGGTCGAGGACTTCCGTTCCAAGTCCAGCCTGTTCGTCGGCACCAACAACACCACGCTGTCGAACCAGCAGATGGGCGAGGTCAACACCCAGCTCAACAACGCGCGCTCGATGAAGGCGGATGCAGAATCCAAGGCACGGCTGATCAAGGAGATGCTCCAGAGCGGCAAGCCGATCGAGGCATCCGAGGTCGTGAACTCCGAATTGATGCGCCGGCTGTCGGAGCAGAGGGTGACGCTGCGGGCGCAGCTTGCCGAACAATCCTCGACGCTGCTCGGCAATCATCCCCGGATCAAGGAGCTGAAGGCGCAGCTCGGCGACCTCGACAATCAGATTCGCGACGAAGCTGCCAAGATCTCGCGCTCGCTCGAGAACGACGCCCGGATCGCCAGCGGCCGGGTCGATGGCCTGACCGTGAGCCTCGAGCAGCTCAAGAAGCAGGCGGCGTCCACCAACGGCCAGGACGTCCAGCTCCGCGCGCTCGAGCGCGAAGCCAAGGCGCAGCGCGATCTGCTCGAGACTTATCTTGCCAAGTACCGCGAGGCCAACACCCGCGAGACCATCGACACCGCGCCGACCGATGGCCGCATCATCTCGCGCGCCATCGTCTCGAACACGCCGGCCTATCCGAAGAAGCTGCCGATCGTGCTGATCGCGACGATCGCCACGCTGCTGCTCTCGTCCGGCGTCGTCGTCACCGGCGAGCTGCTGCGCCAGACCGCGCCGCGCGCGGCGACGGGTCCTGCGCGCGCGCCGGTGCGTGAGGAGCAGCGGGTCGTTCAACGGGCCATCGAGCCCGCGGTCGACAGGGCCGGCGAGCCAATATTGGATCCGGTGTTGGCGGAGCCCGCGCCGCTGCAGCCGGAAATGACGGCCGATTTGGACACCGGCGAATTCACCGAGATCGAACGTCTGGCCGACGATCTGCGTGCCGCGGGCGCCGCGGCCAAGAAGGTGACGGTGCTCGGCACCGCGCCGGGCGAAGCCATCACGCTGTCGACGCTGACGCTGGCGCGGAACCTGGCGCGCGATGCCCGCGTCGTCGTAGTCGATCTCGCCGCATCCTCGCCGACGATTGCCGCAGTCTCCGTCGATGCGCAGTCGCCGGGCCTTGCCGAGCTGATGCAGGGCGAGGCCTCGTTCGCGCAAGTCATCACCCGGGACAAGCTGTCGCGGCTGCATCTGGTGATGGCCGGCCGTCCCGGCTTCGACCGCAGCCTGCTGCAATCGCCGCGCGTGGCGCTCGCGATCGACGCGCTGCTGCGGGCCTACGATCACGTGCTGATCGACGCCGGCAGCGCCTCCGACCTTCCGGCCGAGCTGTTGACGGCGCATGCCCGCGCCGTCGTGGTGCCTGACGCCGCGATGGCCCCGGATGCGCGCACGCAGATGTGCGAGCAGCTGAGAGCCGTCGGCTTCAGCGCGGTGACGATGCTGAGCAAGCCGGTGCAGCCGTCCGATGCCGCCGAGACGCCGCGCGTGGTGGCGGCGTAGGCGTTCTTACCCTCTCCCCTTGTGGGAGAGGGTGGCTTCGCGTAGCGAAGCCGGGTGAGGGGTCTCTATCCTCACGAACAATCCGGCGAGTCGAGAGAACCCCTCATCCGGCGCTTCGCGCCACCTTCTCCCACAAGGGGAGAAGGGAAGACAGAACTCGTAGGGTGGACAAAGGCGCCCTTGCGCCGTGCCCACCGCCTGTCCAATGCGGTAACGGAAGACGTGGGCACGCTTCCGCCTTCGCTCTTCGAGCTACGGCGGACAAGTCGCTTTGCCCACCCTACGAAATGGGCGTTTGTGGAGAGATCTTACCCGAACGCCTGCCGCAGCCGGCGGGCCATGTCGAACAGCATCTGGTTCTGCTTCACCAGCCGCTTGCCGTGGCTGAGCGAGGACATCGCCATCGCCGCGAGCTTGCCGCGCGAGGTCAGGGGGACGAAGCTGTCGAAAATCGCATCGTCGTCCTTGCAGAACATCCGCTTGTAATCGTCCGAACCGATGCCGAGGTCGAGCGAGCGGTAGCCGCGCTCGCCATAGCGGTCGATGATGTAGCGCATCAGGATCAGGCCGGGGCTGTAGCGGGCGTGCTCGGACATCGTGTAGGTGTTGAACATCATCGAGAAGCGCGTCCCGTCGGCGACGCCGGCGAAGATCGCGATCACCTCCTCGTCGCATTCCAGCGCATGGATGTCGATGACATGACCTTCACCGCGCGGTGCAAGGCAGGCGCTGCGGACGAACTGCTCGACGCCGGGTTCGGCAAAGACGTTCGGGAGCTTCTGCTCCGCCATCCGCGCCGGCTTGACGCGGAAGAACCAGTCGAGCAGGCGGGTGATGTCTGCGTCTGACGTCGCCAGGTGATAGCGATAGCCGGCGAGGGACTGAAGCTTCTTTTCCTTGCTCTTGAGGCGGCGGCGGAGGGAATTGCTGATCCGCGATGCCGGCGGACCGCCCGGCTCCATCAGCAGCCGCGGACAGGCGTTGATCGCGCGCTGCCGCGGCAGGGCTGCAAACGGGTTCCGCTGGTCGTGCCAGCGCTCGGGCTGCTGCGTCAGCGCGAGCACGTCGACGTGCTCACCGAGCGGCGCAAGCAGTGCATCGAGATCGGCGCCGGCGGCCTCTGCCGCGAACTCGGCGTTCCACAGGCCCATATTGAAGGTCGTGTGCTTGCCGCCCATGAAGCAGGCGGTGCGCATGCCGTGGCGCTCGCGCAGCGATAGCGGCAGCAGCAGGAGCGGCCGGCGCTCGGCGTCGCAGGCGATCACGATGAACGGCCGCGCACCTTCATGGGCGCCGACCAGTCGCTGCCACGGACTGAGCAGGTCGAAGCGCTGGTAGGGCGTGAAGAGATGGCCGTGTTCCTCGAAGGCACGCCAGACCGCCTCGGCCTCGGCGAGATCGGTGACGATATCGACCTGCGCAATACGGCTCGCTTTCGACCGCGCTGGCGCTTCTGCCGTCCGGCTTTGCATCGCCGCAGCCATGGTCATTCGCGAAACCTGTCGAGAAATCGAAAATACGTATTTCGGCCTGTGGCCGACCTTTGCAAACAAAGGTCAACAAAGGGTAATGACAATGGGCGAGGGAACGGACCGCCGGCGCGCGCGAAGGGTGGGATTTTGGCTTCCGACGACAGATGGCTGGAACGGCTGCGCCTCGAGCTGGCCTGGTTCACCGGCCAGGCCATGCTGCGCAGTCGCGGTGCCGGCGCCATCCTGCGCTTTCAGCACGTGCGGCCGCGGCGGCGCGGATTTCAGCCGCTGCGCGAGCACGAGGTCACGCCGCAATTCCTCGATCGCGCCATCCGCGCGCTGAAGCGGTGGAAGTACGATTTCCTCGGCATGGACGAGGTCTGCCGGCGCGCGGTGACGCTGCCGGAGAAGCGGCGCTTCGTGGCGCTGACCTTCGATGGCGCGCCCAAGGATCTCATCACCTTCGCCTATCCTGTGCTGGCGCGTCACGCCGTGCCATTCACGGTCTATGTGCCGACCGCTTTTCCCGACGGCGTCGGCGAGGCCTGGTGGCTCGGGCTGGAGCAGGTGATCGCACGCGAGAGCCGCATCAGCCTGATGATGGGCGAGAAGGAGCAGCGCTTCACCGTCGCCGACAAGGCCGGGAAACAGGCGCTGTTTTCGTATCTGGAGAGCTGGCTGCGCTCGCTGCCGCCGGCGGATCTGTCGGCCGCGATCGCCGATCTCTGCACGCGCTACCGGATCGACCTCGCCGCGCTCTCCCGCGAGGCTTCGATGGATTGGGAAGACCTTGCCAGGCTCGCCGCCGACCCGCTCGTGACGATCGGCAGCGCAACGGTGAACTATCCGGTCCTGGCCAACCTGAAGGACGCAGCCGCGCTGCGCGAGATGACGATGGGCAAGGCCGTGGCGGAATCGGCTTTCCAGCGCGAGATCAGGCATTTCGCCTTTCCGTTCGGCGACCGCGCTTCGTTCCGGCGCGGCCACGTCGTGATGGCGGAGGAGGCGGGCTTCGCCAGCGCCGCCTCGACGATCCCGGGCATCGTTGAGGCGGAGGGACGCACAAACTTGCGCGCGCTGCCGCGGATCCCCTGGGACGGGCGCGTGCGCTCGCTGCGGATGCTGCGCGTGCTGGTGTCGGGCGTCGCCTTTGCGCCGGTGAGACCGACCGGGAGCGCTACGAGCCAGACTTGACGCGATCGGGCCGCTGCATCCAGCTCACGATCGGCATCGCCGGCAGCACCCAGCCCATGCCGACCACCACATAGTAGATCGCCTGCCGCCAGCCGGATTCGGCGATCCACGGCATCTGCGCCGCCGCCATGCCGAGCAGGGCCCAGACGGTGGCCAGCACCAGGAGCAGGATGGCGCCGAGGAACTTGCGGGTGCGGATCGTCATGGCCGGGACTTTAAGGCTTTCGCGTAACTTGCGCTGCGGGAGCGGGGGACTATAAGGGGCACGCAATCCGGTTCAAGTCTCTTAGCCACAGGCTTGGTTTTATCTCTGAAATGACGACGATTTCCGCCCCATCCGAGCCGCATCGCGCCGTGCGCTGGTGGCTGATCTGCGTGGCCGTGCTGATCGCGCTGATGGTGCTGGTCGGCGGTGCGACACGGCTGACGGAATCCGGCCTTTCGATCGTCGAATGGAAGCCGGTCACGGGCAGTGTTCCGCCGCTGTCGGAGGCGGCGTGGGCCGAGGCGTTCGAGGCCTACAAGAAGATCCCGCAATATCGCGAGCTCAATTCAGGCATGAGCCTGTCCGAGTTCAAGCAGATCTTCTGGTGGGAATGGAGCCACCGGCTGCTCGGCCGCTTCATCGGCGTCGCCTATCTCTTGCCGTTCCTGTTCTTCCTCTGGCGCGGCGGGTTGTCGGGTGAGCTGAAGCGCAGGCTGTGGCTGCTGTTCGCGCTCGGCGGGCTGCAGGGGGCGGTCGGCTGGTGGATGGTGGCCTCGGGCCTCACGGAGCGGGTCGAGGTGTCGCAATATCGGTTGGCGACGCATCTTTCGCTCGCGCTCCTGATCTTCGCCGGCATCGTCTGGACGGTGCGGCGGCTCAAGGAGCGGCCGCACATTGCCGTGTCCGCGCGGCTGCGGTTCACGAGCGCGCTGCTGCTCGTGGTGACGTTCGTGCAGATCTATTTCGGCGCACTGGTCGCGGGCCTGCGTGCCGGGCGGGCCTACAACACCTGGCCTGAGATCGACGGGGCGCTCATCCCGTCGGCGGAGCGGCTGTGGTTCGAGACGCCGTGGTGGCGCAACATGTTCGACAATGTGCTGACGGTACAGTTCGAGCACCGCATGACCGCCTATGCGCTGTTCGTGCTCGCGCTGCTGCATGCGATCGACGCGGTGCGTTTGCGCGCAGGCGCGGCAGCAAGCGGCGCGCTGTGGCTGTTCGCGGCGGTGAGCGTGCAGGCGGTGCTCGGCATCCTCACTCTGCTCAACCAGGTGCCGATCGGTCTCGCACTGACGCACCAGGCGGTTGCGATCGTGGTGTTGACGCTGGCGATGATGCAGGTGGAACGGCTGGCATCACGGCAGTCTGCGCGGGCGCAGCCGCGCGTAGTTCCCGTGAGCCAGCCCGGCTGATCAGCAATAGCCGTAGACGCCGCACGCGTAGGGCAGGCGCCAGAAATAATCGACCTGCTTCCCGCCGTAATACGAGCCCTGATAATCGTAGCTCCACGGGCGGCCGTAATAGCCGGGCAGCGTGTGCGAGCCCGGCAGCAGCGGCGTGCCCGGCAGGTTACGGATATAGCTGCCGATGCCATAGGCCGGCGAGATCAGCGCATCCGGATCGGTCTCGACATAGACCTGAGGCGGGTCCTGCGGCACGGCGGCGCGCCGCTTCGGCGTCGCCGGCAGATCGGCGGCAATTGCAGCCGAGACCGTCAGCATCACTGCCAGGGCGGGCACCATCCAGCGCAGCATCGTCGGCTCCGAATCAAAGGGGCGATCCAAGGACGATGTATGGGGCGGATATGGTTAATGAGAGTTAACCGGCGGCGGCCGAAAGGGCCGCCGTCGTTCCCAGGCGCTACGCCCCCAGCGCCTGTTCCAGATCCGCGATCAGGTCTTCCTTGTCCTCGATGCCGATCGAGAGGCGGACCACGTCGGGGCCGGCGCCGGACTTGATCTTGGCGGCGTCGTCGAGCTGGCTGTGCGTGGTCGAGGCCGGATGGATCACCAGCGAGCGGGTATCGCCGACATTGGCGAGGTGCGAGAACAGCTGCAGCTTCGACACCAGGCTGACGCCGGCATCATAGCCGCCCTTCAGGCTGAAGGTGAACACCGCGCCCGCGCCCCGCGGCGCGTATTTGCGCGCGAGCTGGTTGTACTTGTCGTTCGGCAGGCCAGCATAGCTCACCGAGGCCACCGCAGGATGTCCCGCGAGGTATTCGGCAATGGCCTTGGCATTGTCGCAGTGCTTCTGCATGCGCAGCGGCAGCGTCTCGATGCCGGTCAGGATCATGAAGGCGTTGAACGGCGACAGCGCCGGGCCGAGATCGCGCAGGCCGAGCACGCGGCAGGCGATCGCGAAGGCGAAATTGCCGAAGGTCTCCTGCAGGCGGATGCCGTGATATTCCGGACGCGGCTCCGACAGCATCGGATATTTACCGCCGGTCGACCAGTCGAAGGTGCCGGCATCGACGATGATGCCGCCGAGCGAGTTGCCGTGGCCGCCCAAAAATTTCGTCAACGAGTGTACGACGATGTCGGCGCCGTGATCGATCGGACGGATCAAATAGGGCGAGGCCAGCGTGTTGTCGACGATCAGCGGAACGCCCGCCTTGCGTGCCACGGTCGAGATCGCCTCGATGTCGGTGATGCTGCCGCCGGGGTTGGCGATGGACTCGATGAAGATCGCCTTCGTGCGCGGCGTCACCGCGCGCTCGAAGCTTGCGATATCGTCGGGATCGGCCCACACCACGTTCCAGCCAAAGCTCTTGAAGGCGTGCGTGAACTGGTTGATCGAGCCGCCATAGAGTTTTCGCGCGGCGATGAACTCGTCGCCGGGTTGAAGCAGCTGCTGCAGCACCACGACCTGCGCGGCATGGCCCGAGGCCACCGCGAGCGCGGCCGTGCCGCCTTCGAGCGCGGCGACGCGCTCTTCCAGCACGGCATTGGTGGGGTTGCCGATGCGGGTATAGATGTTGCCGAACGCCTGCAGTCCGAACAGCGAGGCGGCGTGGTCGGCATCGTTGAAGACGAAAGAGGTCGTTTGATAAATCGGAGTCGCGCGCGCGCCGGTGGTGGGGTCGGGCTGTGCACCGGCATGCACGGCAAGCGTTGAAAATCCCGGAAGGCGATCGCTCATTGAGGGCGTCCTGTTCTTGTGGTCTGAAATCGCGCGGCATGCTGATGGGCGGGGCGCCCGCCGTCAAGGCGCCGCTTCACATCAGGATCATTTGGGAATGATCGTGCTACGCATTGTCGCGCTCGCGAAACGAAGCCTTCGCAAGTGCGTCAGCTTTGCTCGCTCTTGTTCTTCGCAGCACGATCCGATGCGGCGGTGTTGCCACCGCCGACGCTCATCCGATTGAGGGATAGCCGCATGCCCTGCGTCGGCGCCGGCGCGCGCTTGGAGCTGAGCGTGCGCGAATTCACGCCCATCCAGGAGATTTCGGACGACAGGCGGCCATATTCGATCTTCGGGCAACGGTTCATGACCACCTTGATACCGACTGATTCCGCTTTCGCCGCAGCGGCATCGTCGCGCGCGCCGAGCTGCATCCAGATCACCTTCGGCAGCGGGTCGAGCGTGAGCGCCTCCTCGACGACGGGCATGATGTGGCTGGAGTTGCGAAAGATGTCGATCATGTCGACGGGACGGCCGATGTCCGAAAGTGACGCGACGAACGGCTTGCCGAGCAGCTCCTTGCCGACATGGCCGGGATTGATCGGGATCATGTCGTAGCCGCGCTGCATCAGGTATTTGAACGCGAAATAGCTCGGCCGCACATTGACCGGCGAGGCGCCGACCATCGCGATCGACTTCACGCCGTTGAGGATGCCGCGGATGTAATTGTCGGGATAGGCGTCGTGGTTCATTTGTCGTTCTTCTTTCTTGTCATTGCGAGGAGCGAAGCGGCGAAGCAATTCAGGCTGTTTCCGCGGAGGGATTCCTGGATTGCTTCGCTTCGCTCGCAATGACGAATTTCACTCATCCCGCCATGTCGGCGTGCGCTTCTCGATGAAGGCGCCGATGCCTTCCTCGGCGTCGCGCGCCATCATGTTCTCGGTCATCACCTCTGCGGCATAGCGATAGGCGTCCGCAAGGCTCATCTCGGCCTGGCGGTAGAACGCCTCCTTGCCGAGCTTGATCGTGTAGGCGGATTTCAGCGCGACCTGTTGCGCGAGCTCGATCGCGGCGCCGAGCTCGGTGCCGGCAGGCACCACGCGGTTGACGAGACCGATCTCGCGGGCGCGGTCGGCCGTGACAGGCTCGCCCGTCAGCAGCATCTCCATGGCCTGCTTGCGCGTCACGTTGCGCGACAGCGCCACCATCGGCGTTGAGCAGAACAGTCCGATGTCGATGCCGGGCGTAGCGAACTTCGCCGCCTCCGATGCGATCGCCAGATCGCAGCTTGCCACCAGCTGGCAGCCCGCCGCGGTGGCGATGCCTTGGACGGCAGCGACCACGGGCTTGGGCAGGCGCACGATCGCCTGCATCATGGCACTGCATGCCGTCATGATCTGCGCAAAATAAGCCCGGCCGTGATCCGGATCGGTGCGGCGCGCGGTCAGTTCCTTCAGGTCGTGGCCGGCGGAAAAAGCCGGGCCGTTGGCTGCGATCACGACCGCACGGATGTGCTTGTGTTCCGCGATCGCATTGAGGCTCGCATGCAGCTGTCCGATCATTGCCTCCGAAAGGCTGTTGCGCGCGGCTGGTCGGTTCAGCGTGAGCACGGCGACGCTGCCGACGATCTCGCGCAGCAGGATCGGCGGTTGCGGGGAGGGGGCGCGGGCGGCTTGGGAGGACATTGACGCGATTTCCCCTAAATGATTGCAATTGGATGACACCGATAACTTAATGTAACAGGGCAGGCGAAGCGAGGGTGGGGACGGCATGGCGTTAGCGAAAATGAGCGTGGCGGAGCTGGAGCAGTTCCTCCGTGACGAGTTTCCCCAGGCCTTCAGCGGTGACGACATCACGATCGAGAGCGCGGACGGCCAGACCAGCCTCTTGCGCCAGCGCTACAGCGAACGGATGCTGCGGCCGGGCGGAACCGTGTCGGGCCCGACCCTGATGGCGCTCGCGGATTTCGCGATGTACGTGGTGCTGCTGTCCGCGATCGGGCCGATCGGGCTCGCCGTCACCACCAATCTCAACATCAACTTCCTGCGCAAGGGCCAGCCCGGGCAGGACGTGCTGGCCGAGGCCCGGCTGCTCAAGCTCGGCAAGCGCCTTGCTGTGGGGGAGGTGAACCTCCTGTCCGGGACCTCACCCGATCCGATCGCCCACGTCACCTCGACCTATTCCATTCCAAATGTTTGAGCTTTTTGCAGGTAATATCGCACCATATTTTTAAGCCATTGATTTTACGTTGCTAATTTGCACTCTGGGGCATTGACCGTTGCGCCTCTCTTCTCTAGAAACCCGCGCAGTCCGGCGCGATGTTCGCGCTGATATCTCCCGTCCACGGAAACTCCGACATGAAAACCTTTTCGGCAAAGCCGGCTGAGGTGACGAAGAAGTGGGTGCTGATCGACGCCAAGGGTCTGGTCGTCGGCCGTCTCGCCACCATTGTCGCCATGCGCCTGCGCGGCAAGCACCTCCCGACCTACACCCCGCACGTCGATTGCGGCGACAACGTCATCATCATCAATGCGCAGCATGCGGTACTCACCGGTCGCAAGCGCGAGCAGAAGACCTATTACAAGCACACCGGCTATGTCGGCCACGTCAAGGAGCGCACCGCGCGCCAGATCCTCGAGGGCCGTCATCCCGAGCGCGTGCTCGAGAAGGCCGTCGAGCGCATGATCCCGCGTGGTCCGCTCGGTCGCGTCCAGATGGGCAACCTCCGCGTCTACGGCGGGGCTGATCATCCGCACGAGGCGCAGCAGCCCGAGAAGATCGACATCGCCAAGTTGAACCGCAAGAACACGAGGGCCGCATAACATGGCCGAATCCATTCAGTCGCTCGACCAGCTCTCGCAGCTCAAGACGGCGGCCGCGCCCGAGGCGCCCAAGCACGAGAAGAAGGTCGACAAGTTCAACCGCGCCTATGCGACCGGCAAGCGCAAGGATGCGGTCGCCCGCGTCTGGATCAAGCCGGGCGCCGGCAAGGTCACCGTCAACTCGCGCGAGGTCGAGGTCTATTTCGCCCGTCCCGTGCTGCGCATGATGATCGAGCAGCCGTTCTCGGTGGCCCAGCGTTCGGGCCAGTACGACGTGATCTGCACCGTCGCCGGCGGCGGTCTGTCCGGCCAGGCCGGTGCGGTCCGTCACGGTATCTCCAAGGCGCTCACCTATTTCGAGCCGGAGCTGCGCTCTGTGCTCAAGAAGGGCGGCTTCCTCACCCGCGACTCGCGCGTGGTCGAGCGCAAGAAGTACGGCAAGGCCAAGGCCCGCCGGTCCTTCCAGTTCTCGAAGCGTTAATCGCTTCGGTCGCATTCGCCGCGAAAGCGGCTTCAATGAGATGCAAAAGGGCGCTGATTTCAGCGCCCTTTTTGTTGTTCGTTTGTATGCAAATTGATGGCGTGTTTCCCGAAAACTTAGGGATCCGCGAAAACCTGAATGGAACCCGCGCGACCTAGCGTCGCCTTCGGAAGGGCGCGCAAATCGGCTGGGCCGATCGCGTAACTGCTATTTTCTAAAGGGGGCCGACATGATGTCGCTCGATAGCATCACGCTCTATTTGGTCGCCACCATGGTCGCCGCACTGCTCGGCGCCATGATGGTGTTTTTCGGCAAGCAGGAGAACAGCCCGGCGCTGAAATGGTGGGGCACCGCCTATCTGCTCGGTGCCGCCTCCGTCGCGTTATGGACCGCGGCGGGCGACAGGCTGGGGCCGCACTTGTACCTCGCGCTGAACGCCGTCGGTTTCGTCGCCTGCGGCATGGTATGGAACGCGGCGCGCGTCTTCCACGGACGCAAGCCGAACTGGCCCGGGCTCGTGCTCGGCGCGCTCGCCTGGGTCGCGGCTGCGACGCTGCTCGATCCCACGGCATCGATGCTGCGCATGCTCGTCGGTGCCGGCATCGTCTCGGTGTACGCGGCGCTGACTGCGAGCGAGCTCTGGACCGAACGGCGCAAGAGCGTGCAACGGCGCTGGCCGGCCCTCGTGATGCCGGTGATGCACGGCTGCGTGTTGATGCTGCCGATCGTGATCGGCAGCGTCCTGCGTCCGCATGATGCCGGCTTCTCCTCGAGCATCTGGGTTACGGTGTTCGCGGTCGAGCTCATCCTCTATGCCGTCGGTACGGTGTTCGTGATCTTCATGCTGGTGTCGGAGCGCACCGTCACCGCGCACCGGACTGCGGCATCGACCGATCCTTTGACCGGTATGCTCAACCGCCGCGGCTTCTCGGAGGCCTGTGCGCGCGTGATCGAGCGCGAGGCCAAGGCCGGGCGGCCCGTGACCGTGATGATCTTCGACATCGACCACTTCAAGTCGATCAACGACCGTTTCGGCCATCCCGCCGGCGACGAGATGCTCAAACTGTTCTCCACCGTCGTGGTCAGCAATTTGCGCATCTCCGACCTTTCGGGCCGCATCGGCGGCGAGGAGTTCGCCGCGCTGTTGCCGTGCGCGCTGGAGGAGGGCGTGCTGGTCGCCGAGCGCGTGCGCGAGGCGTTCGAGACCTCCGGCGTCGTGGTCGACGAAGGCCCGGTCGACACCACCGTCAGCATCGGCGTCGCCGGCGGTCCGGCCGGCACCGAGCTCGAGGTGCTGCTGGCCTCGGCCGACACCGCGCTCTACCAGGCCAAGCGCGGCGGCCGCAACCGCGTCGAGGCGGCCGAGGAGCTGCCGCTGTCGCTGGAGAACTGGCGGCGCCAGAGCGCGGCGCGGATCGGCGGATCGCAGGCGCGTCCGGTCACCGCGTGAGAATGCAGGGCGGGCTTGCGGTAAATCTCTGTTTACCATTCGATCCCTACCATCGTGGTCATGGAATCGATCCGCCGACAGAATCCGCAAGCCGCCCTGATGTCGCTCGAAGCCGAGGCCGCCTCGGCCCGCGGCGGCTTCGCCTGTCTGTTCTCGACTGCGGACGAATACGAGAGCGCGCTGATCACCGAGCGCCGCGCGCAAGGACGCTACACGCAGCACCGTAGCTACTGGCCGTTCGTGCTGTTCGCGGGGTGTGCGCTGATCGTGACCGGCACCGTTCTGCTGTTCGCCTGACGCACCCGCATTTCGGCTGGGGCAGGGCGCCGTTCCGGCGCCTTTTTCTTTGGCTCCGGCTACGCTAGACACGGGCATCGAACAAACAGGGTGGAAAGCCGATGATCACCGAGATCGCGCAAATCGACGTCAAGCTGGGCAGCGAGAAGGATTTCGAGGCGGCCGTCGCCAAGGCCAAGGCCGCTTTCGGCCGCTCCAAGGGCTTTCACGGCTTCGAGCTGCACAAGTCGATCGAGAAGCCGCAGCGTTACCGGCTGATGGTGAAATGGGCGACGCTGGAGAACCACACCGTGGACTTCCGCGGCTCGGAGAATTTCGCGGAATGGCGCGGCCTGGTCGGCCAGTATTTTGCCGCGCCCCCCGAGGTCGAGCACACCGAGACCGTGCTGACCACGGAATGAGTGTCAGGCCGCCTCCGCCAGAGGCGGCGCCTCATACGTCTTGACATGGTCGATCATGACCTTGGCGATGGCGACCAGCGGGAGCGCCAGCGCGAGGCCCCAGATGCCGAAGACGACGCCGAGCAGGATCTGGAACGCGAACAGCGTGGCCGGCGGGATGTCGAGCGCTTGGCGCTGCAGGATCGGCGTCAGCACGTAGCTTTCCATGGCGTGCACGCCCATGAAGAGCAGAAACGCCGACAAGGCGGGAATCCATCCCGAGGCGAGGCTCGCCAGCACCACGATGACGCCGGCGATGATGGCTCCCACCGTGGGGATGAAGGCGAGCAGGCCCGCCTGAATCCCTAAGATGAACGCGCCGGGGATGCCGATGACGGCAAGTCCGATCCAGGTCACGGCACCGACCGCGATCATGACGATGATCTGGGCGATCAGCCAGCGCTCCAGCGTCTCCGCGATGCGGTCGATGACGATGGCGACACGGGTACGGTGCCGCGCCGGTGCCAGGAACAGCAGGCCGTCATGATAGACTTTGGGCTGGGCGGCGAAGGCAAGGCCCAGGAACAGAACGATGAAGATGTTGCCCACGCCGTGAATGGTGCCGAGCAGCAGCTTGAGGGTCTGGCTCACGATCGCGCCGCCGCTGGAGGCGAGCGCGCCGGCGCTAGGCAGGGGAGCGCGCGAGGGCGTTGCCGGCGCGGGCGTCGTCTCCGAGGACGCGTTGGTCGCGGAGTCCGGCGCAGCGTTGCCGAGATCGAAGAAGCTGGTGTCGATGCCGTGGTTCTCGAGCAAGGACCTGACATTGGTGATCTGCGACTTGATGGTCTTGCTCAGGAGCGAGGCCTGTTCGGCAATGGTGGCGCCGCCGAGATAGGCGACGCCCGCAAGCAGCAGAGCGAGCGCGACGCAGACGATTGCAAGCCGCATCGTGTGAGGCAGGTGGACCCGTCGACCGAGCGCATTGACCAGCGCGTTGAGACCGAGGCCGAGCAGCATGCCGGTGAAGATCAGCAGTACGGTGGTCGCAAAAAACCAGGTGAAGGCGAGCAGCGCGGTGAACAGCACGACGCCGATGCCGCCGACCGCGGTCGCCCAGGCCTGATCCCGCGCGAGGTCGGCACGGGCGCGGGGTCGTTCATCTGCAGGAAAGGTCACATCGTATCCTGTCTTTGGTAGCTGCAATCGGGGCACTCTTTCGACAAACGCGCCTCCGATCAAGAGCGGCAACGCGCCCGTTTGACGCCCCCGCGCGAAAGGTGCAGAGCGGTGAGGAAACAGAAGTGAGGGGCGCTTGGGCACTATCAGCAAGTGGGCCGGTCTGCTCGGGCTCTTGGCTTTGCTCGTCGGTGGCGACCAGATCCGGATCAACCGGCCGGACCATAAATTCCGCCTGACGGTCGAGGTGACGACGCCAGCTGGGATCAAGACCGCCTCGGGCATTCTGGCTGTCGTGCCCGATCGCAACTATAACCGCAGTGGCCGCACCACGATGCGTGGGGAGGCTGTGTTCGTCGATCTCGGCCAAGGCAAGAACATCGTGGTCTTGCTGGCGCATCAGCAGGGCGCCAAGCTCGACCTCGACGACATCAACTATGTGGCGCTCCGCGCCTATGGCATTGCGCGCGGCAGCCGGGTGTCGTTCAAGGACATGAGCCGGCAGACCGGCGTTGTCCCGGTGCAAGGGGAGCTCATTCCCGTGCTCGTGAGCTTCGGCGATCCTAGGGATCCCAAGACCGCGCGCCTTGTCGACAGCGGCCATGCAGAGGCAATCCTGGGCGACGGCTACGCGATCCGCGGCTTCTCCGGCGAGGTGGTGCCCAACGGGTTCTGGCCGATCGACTTCGGGGGCGCTCTCGGACAGCCCGTGACGCGCGGTATCGAGGCCAGGCTTCCCTGGCTGGACGCGCCGGGCGAGACAGCGGCAATTGCGCTGAAGGCGGCCGGTCTCCCCGTGGCCGGCGGGATGGAAGCCTGGGAGGCATTTGCGCGAAAATAGCATTGCCGTCCCGCGATCCCTTCAGTTGAATTTGTTTCATCTGAGGGGCATGTTTGGGGAATCTTCTTATCGGGAGGCGCGGAACGACAGATGAGAAAGCCGGTCGTCGGCGTGATCGGGAATTCCTATCGCGTCGAAAATCGATTTCAGGTCCAGATGGTTGGCGAGCGAAACCTGCGCGCCGTGGCCGAAGTCTCCGGCGGCTTGCCGCTGATGTTCGCGGGCTCGCCCGACATTACCGATATCCCGGCGCTGCTCGATACCGTGGATGGCATCATCCTGACCGGCGCCCGGGCCAACGTTCACCCGACCCGCTTCAACGTCGATCCCTGCGAGAAGCACGAGCCCTACGACATCCACCGCGACGAGGTCGCGCTGGCCCTTTCGGTCGCCTGTGTCGCCCGCGGCATTCCGCTGTTCGGCATTTGCCGCGGCCTGCAGGAGATGAACGTCGCCTTCGGCGGCTCGCTGCATCCCGAGATCCGCGAGATCCCCGGCCGCATGAACCACCGCATGCCCAGGCTCGAGAACGGCGATATCCATCCCGATCCGACCGTGGTGTTCGCCGACCGTCACGACGTCGACCTGACGCCTGGCGGCGCCTTCGCGACGATTCTCGGCTGCGAGAAGATCCGGGTCAATTCGCTGCACGGGCAGGGCATCCTCGATCCCGGCAAGCGCGTGCTGATCGAAGGCATCGCCGAGGACGGCACCATCGAGGCGATCCGCATCGCCGAAGCCCCGAGCTTTGCTCTCGGCGTGCAATGGCACGCGGAGTACGACCCGCAGCACAATCCGATCAACCGCAAGCTGTTCGAGGCCTTCGGCGAAGCGCTGGTGACACGGCAGAAGGCGGCGGCGTAGGCCACGCGGGCGCGAGTCTCGCTCTGTCCTCGTCATTGCGAGGAGCCCGTGCGACGAAGCAATCCAGGATCTTCCAGCGGAGGCAGTCTGGATTGCTTCGCTGCGCTCGCAATGACGGAATACGCGGCATTGCCGGTATTCTCCAGTTCTCAGCTCAACTTGCAAGCACGCGTTGACGATCTCCCGGCGGCTTTTGCCCGAGGCCTGACGTTGCGTGCTCGCGACCCGCGTTATGCAATCATGGTTCGTTCGAAATTCCGCCCGCGATAAACCAATCAGTAGGAATTGGTCCGCCGCGATAATCGCGGCTCTGATTTGTTCTTTGAGAACGAACTGGAGTCAGATGCAGAACGAAATCTGACATCAGTATCGGCTTGCGGAAAGCCTTGCGAGCTGCAGAAGGCTTTCACGGCGACGTGGTATAGTGGAGGTAGATCCCATCTTAGTTGCGCGGTTGAAGGTGAGGAATTGCCATTGTCGGCTCATGACCATTGTTTCATCAAGGGTGCCGCTCCGGATCACACCCCGTTGCTGATGCTTCACGGTTCGAGCGGCACGGAGCTGGACATGGTGCCGCTGGCTGGGCGGCTCGCCCCGGGCTCGATGGCCGTCGCGCTTCGAGGCGCCGTGGCCTGGGAGGCCGGCTTCGCTTTCTTTCGCCGGTTCGAGGATCGCTCGATCGATGAACGCGATCTACTTGCCCGAGCCGATGTGCTGGCCGGCGAGGTGGTCCGGATCGGGAAGAACTATCGCTTCCCGAGGCCGCCGGTCGCGATCGGCTTTTCGAACGGCGCCATCATGGCCGCTGCGCTGCTCATGCTCTATCCTCGCTGTCTCTCCGGTGCCGTTCTTTTCAGGCCGCTGTCGCCGTTCGCGGTCGCTCCAGACACGCGCCTCTCGCGCGTCCCGGCTCTCCTGGTCGATGGTGACAATGACGAGCGGCGGCTGCGCGGCGACGGGGCTGGTCTGGCACAACGGCTGGCGCACATGGGCGCCGACGTAGCGCATCACGTGCTGCCGACGGGGCATTCGATCACGGAAGACGACATTGGGCCTGACGCGCGAATGGTTGAAGCCGCTGCTAGGCCAGGCAGAAAGTGGATAGAGCCGCGCCGCGAGCGCGTCGGCAATCCTGCATGGGCATTCCCATTGCGTTGCACAATCGGAACGTTGATCTCCATGCGCAGCATTGAGGTTTCATGAGAAGAATACCATATGCTCTGCAAGGGAGCCCGTGCCGTGCAGACCATGAAGGCGGCCCTCGTTGCGGCGATCACCGTCGTGGCTTTGATCTGCTGCCTCCTTCCCAGCTCAGCGGAGGAGAGCAAGCGCGTAGCCCTCGTTGTCTCGATCGACGGGGCGATTGGCCCGGCGTCAGCCAGCTACGTGCGGGAGGCCTTGGCCAGCGCGAGCGAACGGCGCGCCGAGGTCGTGCTTCTGAGGATGAACACGCCCGGCGGGCTCAATTCCAGCATGCGCGAGATCATCGCGGATGTGCTCGCCTCGCCCGTCCCTGTCATTGGCTACGTCGCTCCCTCCGGCGCCCACGCGGCGAGTGCGGGGACCTATATCCTTTATGCGACCCACATCGCGGCGATGGCGCCAGGCACCAACATAGGTGCGGCGACGCCGGTCCAGATTGGCGGGCCGCTTCCGGGCCTGCCGAGCGGCACACCCGACAAGGATGGCAAAGACAAGAAGCATGAGCCGAAGGACGCGATGACGGCGAAGGCCACGAACGATGCCGTCGCCTTCATCCGAAGCCTCGCCGAGCTGCGCAACCGCAATGTGGACTGGGCAGAGAAGGCGGTCCGCGAGGCTGCAACACTCTCTGCCAACGGCGCGCTGGAGGCACATGCCATTGATCTCGTCGCGCGCGATCAGGCTGAATTGCTGCGGCAGGTTGATGGCCGCGTGGTGGAGCTCGCAGGCGGCAGGACGCAACGCCTCGCAACAAAGGATGCTGTCGTCGAAGCGGTCGAGCCCGGACGGATATCCCGGTTCCTGGCGGTCATCACCGACCCCAACGTGGCGTTCATTCTGCTGATGGTCGGCATCTACGGCCTGATCTTCGAGTTCATGTCTCCCGGAGCCGTCGCCCCGGGAGTCGTCGGCGCGATCTGCCTGCTGATCGGCCTCTATGCGCTCAATTTGCTGCCGATCAACTATGCCGGCCTCGCCCTGATGCTGGTGGGACTCGTGCTTCTCACCATCGAAGCCTTCAACCCGACCGTGGTGGTCGGCTTCGGCGGGATCATCGCCTTCGTGCTCGGAGCAATGATGCTGTTCAGGAGCGAGGCGCCTGGATACCAATTGTCGTGGTGGGTGATCGGTGTCACTGCGGTCGTGTTCAGCGGCTTTGCTCTGGTCGTGCTTGGTTCGCTGCGGCGCGTCCGCAAAGCTCCTGCGCTGGTCGGCGCGCAGGCCATGCGCGGCTTGCCCGCCGAGGTTCTCGACTGGAACGGGAACGAAGGCCATGTCTTCGCCCATGGTGAGCGCTGGCAGGCGCGCGGCGCCGAAACCTTCAAGCCCGGAGAGACGGTGGAGGTCGCCAATGTCGTCGACCTGACGCTGCTGATACGCCGCACACCCGCCCGGACAGGCGAGGGAGGTCCATCATGATGCTGGAATATCTGACGTATGCGGCGCTTGCGCTGCTTGTCATCGTGTTTCTATCCCAGGCTATTCGAATCCTGCGCGAGTACGAGCGCGGCGTCGTCTTCACGCTCGGCCGCTTTACCGGTGTGAAGGGCCCAGGCCTCATCCTGCTCGTCCCGATCGTGCAGCAACTCGTCAAGGTCGATCTGCGGGTGATGGTGCAGGTGGTGCCGCCGCAGGACGTAATTTCGCGCGACAACGTCTCCGTCAAGGTCAACGCCGTCCTGTACTTCCGCATCGTCGACCCCGAGCGCGCCATCATCAAGGTCGGTGACTACATGGCGGCGACCAGCCAGCTCGCCCAGACCACGTTGCGTTCGGTGCTCGGCAAGCACGAGCTCGACGAGATGCTTGCCGAGCGCGACAGGTTGAACGCCGATATCCAGGAGATCCTCGACAAGCAGACCGACGTCTGGGGCATCAAGGTCACCGGCATAGAGATCAAGGACGTCGATATCAACGAAACCATGGTTCGCGCGATTGCCAAACAGGCCGAGGCGGAGCGCCTGCGGCGGGCCAAGGTGATCAATGCGATGGGCGAGCAGCAGGCCGCCGAAAAGCTCGTCGAAGCCGGCCGGATACTGGCGCAGGAGCCTCAGGCAATGCAGCTGCGTTACTTCGCGGCTCTGCACGACATCGCCGGTGAACGCTCGTCGACAGTGGTGTTTCCGCTCCCCACCGGCCTGCTCGACCATTTGATGCCGCGACCTAACAACCCGTAACGGAAGGCGGCGAGGTGCTGATCGCGAGCGCGTCGAGGCCGGGCCTTTGCGGGACGGCTGCACCGTGACCATCCGCTTCGGCAAGAAGGCCGGAGCGCCGAGGTCGCTCTCCGGTGACGGCGTGAAGATCGCCTCCGACAACGCGACGCTGGTGAAATGGGCGCCCATGGTGACCGAGATCGGCGTCAACTTTCCGGACAAGTGACGTGCGCATTCCAAATCTCGATCCGAATAAACCAATCGGTAGGAATTGCTCCGATGCGATTTTTGCGGCTCTGATTTGTTCTTCGAGAACGAATTGGAGTCAGACGCAGAACGAAAGCTGACGGCCGCATCGAAGCCCGGTCATCGGGTCAGTAGCGTGCGGTGATGGCTCCGGGCAGCGGATTGAAGTGATAGTTCACGCCTAGCTTGAACAGCTGCAGATCCTGCGTGATCGCGCTGTTGACAGCGGCCGCTGCCGGGGCCCACAGGGGCTGACTGTAAGTGCCGCTCTGACTCGTCTGCTGGTTGAACATGCGGATGTAGTTGTACTCGCCTTTGACCGACCAATTGCCCGCCAATGCATATTCAAGCCCGGTTCCGATCACGGCGCCTGAGTGTAGGGCCTTGCCGCTGGCTGCGAGAGATTCGCTGAGGGCTCCAAAGACTTCTACGCCATTCATTGCGTGGTTTTCATTGGCGAGCGCAAGACCAGCCTTGCCATAGACAAGCAGGCGATCGCCGACGACAAAGCCGGCGCGGCCGCTGGCGATCGCAAGCCAGTCGGTCGAGGTGTTCAGACCGGACGTTACCGTCGATCCGCCCAACGGGAACGTGGAGGATCGGCTGCCCTTGATACCCGTCCACATCCATTCGCCTTCCACGCCGAGCACGAACACGCCGGACTGAACGTTGACGCCGCCGTCAAAGCCTCCAAGCCATCCGCTGACATCAAAACTGCCACTGCCCGGCAGGGGTGCGGGAGCTTGGCTCCGCCACTCGCGACCAAAGCCATAGCCACCCTGCACGCCGACAAAGCCGCCGGTCCAGTTCGTGCCGGGCACCGCCCTGACGGGCGGATATTTGGGATCGACCGCAGGATCAGCAATTCGGTAGTTCGCGCCCACCTTGATCAGATGGATGGAATCCTGCGTGATCGGTACATCAACCGAGAAAGGAGTCGGGAGAGCTGTGGAGCTACCGCTCATCCGCACCGACCGCGTGCCGAAATGCAAGTAGTCGTATTCGGCTTTGACCGACCAATTCCCCTCCAATGCATATTCGGCGCCAAGGCCGATCATCGGTGCCCAACGGTATTCATTCCCGCTGAAGCTCGATGACGCGGTGCCGGCGAAGAAGTCGTTGCTCGCTGCATTGCTACTGTGCTTTTCCCACGTGCCGGCGATGCCACCCTTTGCGAACACCAGCCAGCGGTCGGCCGCCAAGCCGACGCGGCCCGCCGCCGTTGCCAATGCCTCGATCCTCGATGTGACCGTGGCGGTCGTATCGATGAAGAACGGCTCTTCAACGCGCATGTTCTGAGAGCCGCGGATATTGGCCCATGACCCGTCCAGCTCAAGACCGAAAACCAGACTTGCGATCTGCTTGTTGATGCCGATCTGTCCGCCCGCGAGGAAGCCGCTCGCGGCATAATCATTGTTCGGTCCAAACACGTTACCGACCCACCAGTCCTTCATGCCGCCACCATAGCCGGCATGCACGCCGACATAGACGCCGCTCCAGTCGACAGCGGCAGGCGCAAGCGCAACTGCCTTGACGGGCAGATCCGCGGCTGAGGCCGCCTGCGTCAGTGCAAGACCGAACGCAGCGGTCGAAAGAAATCTTCCCGTGATTGCCATTGAGCCCCCTGCAACCGGCGCGCGTATTCGAAAGCGACGTCAGGTAGCTATACTGGGAGCGGCGCTGCTTCGGCTTGGGGCACGCGCCACACCTACTTGGACGGATCACCACAAATCTGGCGATTGCCATCACCTGTGATCGCATTGCCACATCAGCCGGCGCGCTGGTCCAGCGCCAACGTCGTATCGAGCCGCAGTTGAA
The DNA here is from genome assembly GCF_025200865.1 of Bradyrhizobium sp. NC92. Taxonomy (NCBI): domain Bacteria; kingdom Pseudomonadati; phylum Pseudomonadota; class Alphaproteobacteria; order Hyphomicrobiales; family Nitrobacteraceae; genus Bradyrhizobium; species Bradyrhizobium sp. NC92. The sequence goes on along the minus strand of NZ_CP104171.1, from coordinate 4,645,829 downwards.
GTGGCGTGTGATCCGAGTTGGACCTTGCAATGAAAGGCCTTTGAACGCCGCCAGTTTCCTGCGACAAAAGAGCGCCGGGCAATCTCACTTTTATGGAGAGGTGTGTTGGATACTGGCGACGAATTGATTGCACTGGAGCTGTCCAGCTCGGAATTTGCCGATCGCGAGAGGACCGAAGCATTTCACCAGATCTACGGCCGCGAAATTCTCAAGCTGGAAATCGAGCCGTTGCCCGATACGGCGCTTCAGATCGACATGAAGCTGCGTGCGTTGCCTGGAATGTCCGTCGCGGCCGCGACCGCTTCTCCGATTTTCTGTCGGCACACCGAAGCGATGATCGACAACGACGATCCCGTGCTCGTGTTCAACCTCGATGGTACGGCGATCCACAATCAAAATGGTCACGAGACGTGCCTCGGCCCTGGGGAGGCGGTTTTGACAACGAATGGATTGCCGGGGACGGCAACCAATCCCACGACGAGGCGTGTCGTCACCTGGCGGATCAGCCGCGCCCTGATTGCGCCCTTGGTCAGGAATTTCGACGACGCGATCGGCAGACCACTCGACAGAGGCAATCCCGCGCTTTCGCTGTTTCTGGATTATCTCGGCATCGTCAATGAGAGACAGACGCTTGCGAACGCCGCCATGCGGCGGGCGGTTGTGAACCACATGATCGATCTCGGCGCCCTGGTCCTGGGCGCGACTCCGGATGCCGTCGAGCTGGCGAACATGCGCGGCGTTGCAGCCGCCCGAATGCGGAGCATCAAGACCCACATTTGCGCCCAGTTCGGTAATCCTGGCTTGAGCCTGGATTCCGTCGCAGCCAAGCAGGGCATCTCGAAGTCCTACGTCCGCAGGCTCTTCGAAGCCGAAGGCACGAGCTTTACGGAGTTCGTCCTCAACCAGCGCCTGGCCTCTGCCTACAAGATGCTGACGGATCCAAGCCTTGCAGGCCGCTCGATCAGCGAAATCGCACACCAGTCAGGGTTCAACGACATCTCGTACTTCAACCGCAGCTTTCGGCGTGCTTACGGTGCGTCCCCGTCCGATATTCGCATGCGCAAGTGAGCCGCAGGCGGGCGGACGATCTTACAGTTGCAAACGAAAAGGCGCCTCCTTCCGGAAGCGCCTTTAGCTTGTCGCAGACGGTTCGGGCCGATCAGCCCGAATAGTACATGTCGAACTCGATCGGGTGCGGGGTCATCTCGAAGCGCTCGACCTCGGTCATCTTCAGCTCGATATAGGCGTCGATGAAGTCGTCGTCGAACACGCCGCCGGCCTTCAGGAAGGCGCGGTCCTTGTCGAGGTTTTCGAGCGCCTCGCGAAGCGAGCCGCACACCGTCGGGATCTGCTTCAGCTCTTCCTTCGGCAGATCGTAGAGGTCCTTGTCCATCGCCGGACCCGGATCGATCTTGTTCTTGATGCCGTCGAGGCCGGCCATCAGCATCGCGGCGAAGCCGAGATAGGGATTGGCGAGCGGATCGGGGAAGCGCACCTCGACGCGCTTGGCCTTGGGCGAAGCGGTGTAGGGGATGCGGCAGGAGGCCGAGCGGTTGCGCGCGGAATAGGCGAGCAGCACGGGGGCCTCATAGCCCGGGACCAGACGCTTGTACGAATTGGTCGACGGGTTGGTGAAGGCGTTGATCGCCTTGGCGTGCTTGATGATGCCGCCGATATAGTGGAGGCAGGTCTCCGACAGGTCGGCATACTTGTTGCCGGCGAACACCGGCTTGCCGTCCTTCCAAATCGACTGGTGCACGTGCATGCCCGAGCCGTTGTCGCCGTAGACCGGCTTCGGCATGAAGGTGGCGGTCTTGCCGTAGATGTGGGCGACCTGATGGATGCAGTATTTGTAGATCTGCAGGTGGTCGGCCATCAGCGTCAGCGTGTCGAACTTCATGCCGAGCTCGTGCTGGGCGGAAGCGACCTCGTGGTGATGCTTCTCGACCTTGACGCCCATCTTGGCCATGGCCCCTAACATCTCGGAGCGCATGTCCTGCACGGAATCCTGCGGCGGGACGGGGAAGTAGCCGGCCTTGGTGCGGATGCGGTGGCCGAGGTTGCCGCCTTCATATTCCGTGTCGGTGTTGGTCGGCAGTTCCGAGGAGTCGAGGCGGAAGCCGGTGTTGTAGGGGGAGGAGGAGAAGCGCACGTCGTCGAACACGAAGAACTCGGCTTCGGGGCCGACGAACACGGCGTCGCCCACGCCCATCGACTTCACCATCGCCTCGGCCTTCTTGGCGATGCCGCGGGGGTCGCGATTGTAGGGCTCGCCGGTGGTCGGCTCGAGCACGTCGCAGGTGATGACCATGGTGGTCTCGGCGAAGAACGGATCGATCGTCGCGGTCACCGGATCGGGCATCAGGCACATGTCGGACTCGTTGATCGCCTTCCAGCCGGCGATCGAGGAGCCGTCGAACATCGTCCCTTCGGCGAAGATGTCTTCATCGATCATGCTGACGTCGAACGTGACGTGCTGCCACTTGCCGCGCGGATCGGTGAAGCGCAGGTCGACGTACTTCACGTCGTTGTCCTTGATCGATTTCAGGACGTCTTTGGCGGTCTTCATGCATACCCCTTATGGCTCTGCGGGTCGGTTTCCAGGTGAGCAAGATTGTTCTCGCTTTTGGCGAGTTCGCGCGCGACCGCACAAACGAAATCAGGCCGCCGAAGCAGCCTTATTTCTTGTCAGAGTGTCGCAAAATGCGGGATAGCACCCGGCTCAGATAGCGTCCAGCCCGGATTCGCCGGTTCGGATGCGGATCGCCTCTTCGATGTTGGAGACGAAAATCTTGCCGTCGCCGATGCGGCCGGTCTGCGCGGCGCGGCGGATCGCGTCGATGGCGCGCTCGACCAGATCGTCGCCGATCACGATCTCGATTTTGACCTTCGGCAGGAAGTCGACGATGTATTCTGCGCCGCGGTAAAGCTCGGCGTGACCCTTCTGCCGGCCAAAGCCCTTGGCCTCGGTGACGGTGATGCCCTGCAGACCGACTTCCTGAAGCGCTTCCTTCACCTCGTCGAGCTTGAATGGCTTGATGATGGCTTCGATTTTCTTCACTGCGCGACTCCCGGCCTTTCGATCCAATAGCAACGTCTTCGTCAGGGCGCGCATTTCTCAACGCACGATCTTGTCTTCTCTATGCCGGGATCCCTGACCGGTCCGGCAACAACGGCCAGCCACACCCTTGAAGACGCCAGTGAGCACGACGAACCGAAGCGGCTTCCTCGAAAGCAGGGTCTATGCCAAGTTGCAAATGCCCTGATTATCGGAGCGTTATCAGCCTTTTAACGAGCATCTCTGAGTGGTGTGCCGACCTGCACAAAATACCGAAGACTACGAAATAGGCAAACGGTTCAATATGTGTGCAGATCGACGTTCCCGCCGCCGGATCGGCGCCAAAGATGCCTGTTCAAGAGGCGATTGTACTAGGAAGTGGCATGGAAGTTCTGACCAACGCCGAAATGCAGCGCGCCGACCAGCTCGCCATCGCGGCCGGCACGCCCGGTTTCAAGCTGATGCTCAGCGCCGGCCAGGCGGTCGCCGAGGCCGCCCAGGGATTGGCAGAGGAGGGGCCGATCCTGATCGTGGCCGGCCCCGGCAATAATGGCGGGGACGGTTTCGTCGCCGCCGCCGAGCTCGCCGCACAGGGGCGCGAGGTCTCGGTGATCCTGATGTGCGAGCGCGACCAGCTCCAGGGCGATGCCGCCTCCGCCGCGCGCGGCTGGAAGCATCCGGTGCTGCCGTTCAACCCGCAGGCGATCGGCAGACCTGCGCTGATCATCGATGCGCTGTTCGGTGCGGGCCTCAGCCGCACCGTGGACGGCGAGGCGCGGGAGATGATCGAGGCGATCAACGCCAACGGCGCCCCGGTGCTCGCGGTCGACCTGCCGAGCGGCATCAACGGCACCAGCGCGGCCGTGATGGGCGTGGCGGTGAACGCCACCGAGACCGTCACCTTCTTCCGCAAGAAACCGGCGCACCTGCTGCTGCCGGGACGTGTGCATTGTGGCCGCGTCCGCGTTGCCGACATCGGCATCGATGCGCAGGTGCTGGACGAGATCGCGCCGCAGATTTTCGAAAACGATCCCGATGTCTGGGGCGCAGCGTTTCCGGTGCCGCGCATCGATGGCCACAAATATGCGCGAGGGCACGTGCTCGCGGTCTCGGGCGATGCGGCCGCGACCGGCGCGGCACGGCTCGCGGCGCGCGGCGCGCTGCGCGCCGGCGCGGGCCTCGTGACGCTGGCGAGCCCGCGCGATGCGCTCGCGATCAATGCGAGCGCGCTCACCGCGGTCATGGTGCGCCCCGTCGACAGCGCGATCGAGTTCGGCGAGCTGCTCGGCGACAAGCGCTATAACACCTGCATCATCGGCCCCGGTGCCGGCATCGGCGAACGCACTTGCGATTTCGTCCATACCGCGCTTGCCGCGCAGCGGCATCTGGTGCTCGATGCGGATGCGCTGACCAGTTTTGCCGCAACCCCCGAGCGCCTGTTCGAGTTGATCAAGTCCTCGCAGGACAATGCGGTGGTGCTGACCCCGCATGAAGGCGAGTTTCCGCGCCTGTTCTCCGATCTCAGCAACAAGCATCCCGGCCGCTCCAAGCTCGAGCGCGTCCGCGCCGCCGCCGAGCGCTCCGGCGCCGTCGTGCTGCTGAAGGGGCCGGACACCACAATCGCCGCGCCCGATGGCCGCGCCACCATTGCCGCCAATGCGCCGCCCTGGCTCGCCACGGCCGGCGCCGGCGACGTGCTGTCCGGGATCATCGCGGGGCTCTTGGCGCAAGGCGTGCCGGCGTTCGAGGCCGCCAGCATCGGCGTCTGGATGCATGGCGAGGCGGCAAGCGAAGCCGGGCCGGGCCTGATTGCAGAGGATCTGACCGAGACGCTGCCGGCCGTGCACCGGCGGATCTACGATGCGCTCGGCGTGGAGTTTTGAGCTGTTCGCTACGGGGGTAGGATGGGTAGAGCGCAGCGAAACCCATCATCTCAAGCCTGGGCGCGATGGCGATGGGTTTCGCTGCGCTCTACCCGGCCTACAAAATCTCACTCCACCCCATACCAGCGCACCAGGCGCGGCGCGGCCCAGTCGGTCACGACGGATTCGATCAGCCAGCGTCCGGGCGAGGTGGCGGCGAAGGCGATGCGCTGGGTCTGGCCGGGCTCGATCGCGAGCGTGTCGAGCCAATAGGGCTTCCAGCCGTCGTCGAGCTTGTCGAGCAGGCGGAACGGGTGGCCGTGCAGGTGAAACACCGTGGCGATCGGGGCGGGGTTCTGCAGGGCCAGCACCACGGTGCGGCCGGTCTTGGCGCGGAAGGCGGGGGCAGATTCGGTGGAGAATGTCGCCGGCCGTGCCCAGCCGGAATCGGCGGCGCCGAGCGCGACATCGAACCGCAGGGCGCCTCTCAGATCGAGCTTCTCGGGGAGATCGTTCGACGGGAGCGGTTGGGGAGGCGACGGCGGGGCGCGCTCCAGCTTCCCGGAGATGGTCAGAGTTCCGACCTGGCGCGCCTCCTTGCCGTCATGGAGCAGGAATGGGGCCGAGGCGGCCGCATCCACGAAGGCGTCGGCCCGTGCGCCGGGCGCCAGTACCAACGCGCCGTTGCGCGCGGGAAACGGCTCGGCCGGTTGGCCGTCCAGGGCCATCACACGGACCTCGTGGCTCTCCAATTTAATTGCCAGAACAGTACGTTGGGAGCCGTTGATGAAGCGCAGCCGCAGCCGCTCACGAGCCGCGGCTGAGAGTTCGAATGAAGTCTTGCCGTTGACGGTGTAGAGCGGCGTCGTGTCCTTCGGGTCCTGGCCCGCAGGGACCGCGGTGCCATCCGGCCGCAGGCGCCATTCCTCGATCAACAGGATCTCGTCACGGTCGACGGCAACGTGGCTGGTCTCGGCCGCAATAATCGGAAGCGGGCGCGCGGGATGCTTCAGGCTGCCCTCGAAGAGGCGGAAGTCCGCCAGCAGGGTCCCCGCGCTTGGCATTGAAATATTTGATATTTCTGTCGTAGCTGGCGCTGCCGGCGCGCGCCCTCGGAGCGGGTCGGAAGTGGCCGGGCCATGGAGGCCGTACCAGACGGGTGCAAGCGGCACAGGCAGGTCGTTGCGGAAGACCACCTCGCAGCGGTCAAAACGCTTGAGACGGACGTCCCCGAGGTGGCTTACGGCGGCCAACTCCCAGATCGGTGTAGCCGGCTGACCCGATCTCAGAGCCAGCGTTGCCAGCCGCGCCTGCAGCGCGAGCTGGGCCGTCACGGACGGGCCCGCACCCCCTACGATCAGCCCGGCTGCCGAGGCTCCGAGACCTGCCAAAACCTCGCGCCGGGTAGGGTCAGAAATCCGCATTGTCATGGCACGATCCGGACCACGCCGTGCTGGATAAGTCCAGCCGTCGTGCCTATTTGAAGCCTGCCTCCATCAGGCCATTTTTTTGCTGCGAACAGTCAGGCGCATGCTATAAGCCCGGCCGCCCGCGGCATCGCGGCCGGTCTTGATGCAAATTCACGCGGGCGTGGCGGAACTGGTAGACGCGCTGGATTTAGGTTCCAGTGACGAAAGTTGTGGGGGTTCGAGTCCCTCCGCCCGCACCAAGCGCTTATCGCGTTTGCACGGATTACGAGGCCTGCTTCCAAGCGGATGATCATCCGCCTGGAACGGGTCCGATGAACCACCGGCGTGGAGGCGTTTGCCTCGCGCCGGATCGATTAACGACAGCGTCCCGACGCGCGACGTGCCGGGGCCGAACGAAAAGAAGATTGGACGCCATGCAGGTCACAGAAACCCTCTCGGAAGGTTTGAAGCACGAGTTCAAGATCAGCGTTCCCGCGTCTGATCTTGACGCCAAGGCCGGTGCCAAGCTCGTCGACCTCAAGGACAAGGTCCGCATCAACGGCTTCCGTCCGGGCAAGGTGCCGGTCTCGCACCTGAAGAAGGTCTATGGCCGCTCGGTCATGGCCGAAACCATCGACCAGACCATCCGAGACACCAACACGCAGCTGTTCTCCGAGCGCGGCTTCCGTCTGGCGACCGAGCCGAAGATCACCATGCCGACGGAGCAGAAGGACGTCGAGGAGCTGCTGAGCGGCAAGACGGATCTGACCTACACGGTCGCGATCGAGGTGGTGCCGGCGATCGCGCTCGCCGACTTCAAGACCTTCCAGGTCGAGAAGCCCGTTGCCGAGGTCACCGACGCCGACGTCGACGAGGCGATCAAGCGCATCGCCGATTCCAACCGCACCTATGCCGCCAAGGGCGAGGGCACCAAGGCGGAGTCGGGCGACCGCGTCACCATCAACTTCAAGGGCACCATCAACGGCGAAGTCTTCGAGGGCGGCACCGGCGAGGGCATCCAGGTCGTCATCGGCTCCAACACCTTCATCCCGGGCTTCGAGGAGCAGCTGATCGGCATCGGCGCGGGTGAGACGCGCACGCTGAAAGTGTCGTTCCCGAAGAACTACATGAACGACAAGCTCGCCGGCCAGCCGGCGGAGTTCGAGACCACTGCGACGCTGATCGAGGCGCCGCAGGACCTCGCGATCGACGACGAGTTCGCCAAGTCGCTCGGCCTGGAATCGCTGGACAAGCTGAAGGAGGCCGCACGCGAGCGGCTGACCGCCGAGTTCGCCACCGCCACGCGCCAGCGCGTCAAGCGCGCGCTGCTCGACCGCCTCGACGAGGCGCATCGCTTCGAGGCGCCGCCCTCGCTGGTGGACGAGGAGTTCAGCCTGATGTGGAACTCGGTCAAGGCCGAGATGGACTCCGCCGGCAAGACCTTTGCCGACGAGGACACCACCGAGGACAAGGCGAAGGAGGAGTATCGCAAGATCGCCGATCGCCGCGTGCGGCTCGGCCTCGTGCTCTCCGAGATCGGCGAGAAGAACAAGATCACCGTGACCGACGACGAGGTCGGCCGTGCCGTGATCGAGCGCGCGCGCTCGATGCCTGGCCGCGAGAAGGAGGTCTGGGACTTTTACCGCAACAACGCCCAGGCGTTGGCCCAGCTTCGTGCGCCGATCTATGAGGACAAGGTGGTCGACTTCATCCTCGAGCTCGCCAACGTGACCGAGAAGAAGGTCTCGCGCGAGGACCTCTACAAGGACGACGAGGCGGAAAAGACCGCAGCCTGAAGGGTTTGAGGCAGCCATCTATTAATGATGATCAGCGAAGAGGCCCAGCTAGCCAGATGGCCGGCTGGGCCTCTTTGCGCGAATCAGCTTCAACTGCCCCTCGGGTTAAGCCTTAATGCGCTCCGCACTTGTCAGAAGCGAATTGGGCTATATCTGTCGCTACGCCCTCTACTTCTTACCCAAGTTCCTGCATCACAGGACGTCCATTCGCCTCCCGGCAAATCCAGCCAAACTGGCAAGCCTGCCCGGCGATGTCCGTCTCCGAAACACTAGGTGACTCATGCGCGATCCGGTTGAAACCTACATGAACCTCGTGCCCATGGTGGTCGAGCAGACCAACCGTGGCGAGCGCGCCTACGACATTTTCTCGCGCCTCTTGAAGGAGCGCATCATCTTCGTGACCGGCCCGGTCGAGGACGGCATGTCGACGCTGATCGTCGCGCAGCTGTTGTTCCTCGAGGCGGAAAATCCGAAGAAGGAAATCTCGATGTACATCAACTCGCCGGGCGGCGTGGTGACGTCGGGCCTTGCGATCTACGACACCATGCAGTTCATCCGCCCGCCGGTGTCGACACTGTGCACCGGCCAGGCGGCTTCGATGGGCTCGCTGCTGCTCGCCGCCGGCGAGAAGGACATGCGCTTCTCGCTGCCGAACGCACGCATCATGGTGCACCAGCCCTCCGGCGGCTTCCAGGGCCAGGCCACCGACATCATGCTGCACGCCCAGGAAATCCTGAACCTGAAGAAGCGGCTCAACGAGATCTACGTCAAGCACACCGGCCAGACCTACAAGTCGATCGAGGATGCGTTGGAACGCGACAAGTTCCTGACCGCGAACGACGCCAAGGAGTTCGGCCTGGTCGACAAGGTGATCGACAAGCGCGCCGAGGAGCCGGCGCCGGCGAAGGCCCCGTAGCACTACTGGGGCGTCAAGACGACCCCTCAGTTTGCCGTGGACCCGTCAGGGCGGCGTTCACGTTAGGTGCGCGTGCGCGCGGCGCAAAACGCGGTTTTGCGCCCTGCGGCAAGCAGAAAGTTCCGCTTTCGTGCTTGTTTTTCGTGGCAATCCAGCAACGCCGGGGTGTTTTCGATCACTTCGCTCGTGCCAAGACCGGAAATCACGGTATTGTCACGGGTAGCCGGCGACCCCCGATTAGCGAATTCTTGATAGTCGGGTGACAGCATGGTTGGCTACGATTGATCGGCTATGATCGCGGGGGAATCGAGTGACCGTGATTCGCACGGGATGTAGTAAAGCGTAGGGTCTTTTTTGGTACGGAATTTGCTCTACTTAAGCTTCATACCGACCACCGTGTCGGAATGGAGCGATCGAGCGGAACGGGATCGAACCGCGGACGGAGACATGAATGAGTAAGGTCGGCACGAGCGACTCCAAGAACACGCTATATTGCTCGTTCTGCGGCAAGAGCCAGCACGAAGTCCGCAAACTGATCGCGGGTCCCACGGTCTTCATCTGCGACGAGTGCGTCGAGCTCTGCATGGACATCATCCGCGAGGAGAACAAGTCCTCGCTGGTCAAGTCGCGCGACGGTATTCCGACGCCGAAGGAAATCTGCAAGGTGCTGGACGATTACGTCATCGGCCAGAGCCATGCGAAGAAGGTCCTGTCGGTCGCGGTGCACAATCACTACAAGCGCCTCAACCATCAGACCAAGCACAACGACGTCGAGCTCGCGAAGTCGAACATCCTGCTGATCGGTCCGACCGGCTCGGGCAAGACGCTGCTCGCGCAGACGCTCGCCCGCATTCTGGACGTGCCGTTCACGATGGCCGATGCGACGACGCTGACCGAAGCCGGCTATGTCGGTGAGGACGTCGAGAACATCATCCTGAAGCTGCTCCAGGCCGCCGATTACAACGTCGAGCGCGCCCAGCGCGGCATCGTCTACATCGACGAAATCGACAAGATCAGCCGCAAGTCCGACAACCCCTCGATCACGCGTGATGTGTCGGGTGAGGGCGTGCAGCAGGCGCTGCTCAAGATCATGGAAGGCACGGTGGCTTCGGTCCCGCCGCAAGGCGGCCGCAAGCATCCGCAGCAGGAGTTCCTGCAGGTGGATACCACCAACATCCTGTTCATCTGCGGCGGCGCGTTCGCCGGCCTCGAGAAGATCATCTCGGCACGCGGTCGGTCGACCTCGATCGGCTTCGGCGCCCAGGTGCTCGCGCCGGAGGATCGCCGGACCGGCGAGATCTTCCGTCACGTCGAGCCTGAGGACCTCCTGAAGTACGGCCTCATCCCCGAGTTCGTCGGCCGTCTGCCGGTCGTGGCGACGCTCGAGGACCTCGACGAGACCTCGCTGAAGAAGATCCTGACCGAGCCGAAGAACGCGCTGGTGAAACAGTACCAGCGGCTGTTCGAGATGGAGAACATCGAGCTGACCTTCGCCGACGAGGCGCTTGGCGCGGTCGCCCGCAAGGCGATCGAGCGCAAGACCGGCGCGCGGGGCCTGCGTTCGATCCTCGAGGCGATCCTGCTCGAGACCATGTTCGACCTGCCGGGTCTGGAAGGTGTGGAAGAGGTCGTGATTTCCCGCGAGGTCGTGGAAGGAACGGCGCGTCCGCTCTACATCTACGCTGATCGGTCCGATCGCGCCGTCGAGAACGCCAGCGCCTGATCTGACGGCGCTGGAACGCTCCAATCGTCTTCTCAAAGTGGGCTGCGGAACTGATATTTCCGCAGCCGGTGTTGCATCGCTTATTGCGTGCGTAAGCGCCTGATGGCGCGCGTCTTTCAATGACTTGACACCCCCCGGGTCGATAGCCACCTAATGTCGGCGGCGAGCGAAAATTCTCTTCAAGATTCGCCTCTGTTCCGTTCCGGCGAGCCGGTCCACCTTGTAGAGGACCGACCGGTTCTGCGGATCACCTCGGCACCTTGTGGCGGTTGCGCATGATCAGCGGGCTGCGTGCAAGGGGGCAAAGCAAAAGGAAAAGGCCATGACCAATCCCAAACCCCGGCCAACCATCGTCCATGGCGAAGCGCACGCTTATCCCGTGCTGCCGCTGCGCGACATCGTCGTCTTCCCGCACATGATCGTTCCGCTCTTCGTCGGTCGTGAGAAGTCGATCCGCGCGCTCGAAGAGGTGATGAAGAACGACGCGCTGATCATGCTCGCGACGCAGAAGAACGCGTCCGACGATGATCCGGCGCCCGATGCCATTTACGAGACCGGGACGCTTGCCAGCGTGCTCCAGCTCTTGAAGCTCCCCGACGGCACCGTGAAGGTGCTGGTCGAAGGGCTCGAGCGTGCGCGCGTGGCGAAGTACACCGATCGCGCCGACTATTACGAGGCGACCGCCGTCGCGCTCGCCGACACCGATGCGAAATCGGTCGAGGCGGAAGCCCTGGCGCGCTCGGTCGTGTCCGACTTCGAGAGCTATGTGAAGCTCAACAAGAAGATCTCGGCCGAGGTCGTCGGCGTCGTGCAGGCGATCACCGATTTCGCCAAGCTCGCCGACACCGTTGCCTCGCATCTCGCCGTCAAGATCGCCGATCGCCAGGGCATCCTGGAGACGCTGTCCGTCACCACGCGCCTGGAGAAGGTGCTGGGCCTGATGGAGAGCGAGATCTCGGTGCTGCAGGTCGAGAAGCGCATCCGCTCGCGCGTCAAGCGCCAGATGGAGAAGACCCAGCGCGAGTATTACCTCAACGAGCAGATGAAGGCGATCCAGAAGGAACTCGGCGACGACGATGGTCGCGACGAGCTCGCCGACCTCGAAGAGAAGATCTCCAAGACCAAGCTCTCCAAGGAAGCGCGCGAGAAGGCGCAGCATGAATTGAAGAAGCTGCGCCAGATGTCGCCGATGTCCGCGGAAGCGACCGTCGTGCGCAACTATCTGGATTGGCTGCTGTCGATCCCGTGGAACAAGAAGTCCAAGGTGAAGAAGGACCTGGAGCAGGCGCAAGCCATCCTGGACTCCGATCACTATGGGCTCGAGAAGGTCAAGGAACGCATCGTCGAGTACCTCGCGGTGCAGTCGCGCGCCAACAAGCTGACCGGGCCGATCCTGTGCCTCGTCGGGCCTCCCGGCGTCGGCAAGACCTCGCTCGGCAAGTCGATCGCGAAGGCGACGGGGCGCGAATTCGTGCGCGTCTCGCTCGGCGGCGTGCGCGACGAGGCCGAGATCCGCGGTCACCGCCGCACCTATATCGGCTCGATGCCCGGCAAGATCATCCAGTCGATGCGCAAGGCCAAGTCGTCCAATCCGCTGTTCCTCCTGGACGAGATCGACAAGATGGGCGCCGATTTCCGCGGCGATCCGTCCTCGGCCTTGCTCGAGGTGCTCGACCCCGAGCAGAACGGGACCTTCAACGACCACTATCTCGAGGTCGACTACGATCTGTCCAACGTGATGTTCATCACCACCGCGAATACGCTCAATATTCCGGGGCCGTTGATGGACCGCATGGAGATCATCCGGATCGCGGGCTACACCGAGAACGAGAAGGTCGAGATCTCGCGCAAGCACCTGATCCCGAACGCGGTGTCCAAGCACGGCCTGGACTCCAAGGAGTTCTCGATCGACGACGAGGCGCTGCTGCTTCTGATCCGCCGCTACACCCGCGAAGCGGGCGTGCGCAATTTGGAGCGTGAGCTCTCTACACTTGCCCGCAAGGCGGTGAAGGAGCTGATGATCTCCAAGAAGAAGTCGGTCAAGGTCACCGAGAAGACTCTGGAAGAGCTGCTCGGCGTGCCGAAGTACCGCTTCGGCGAGATCGAGAGCGAGCCGCAGGTCGGCATCGTCACCGGCCTTGCCTGGACCGATGTCGGCGGCGAGCTGCTGACGATCGAAGGCGTCATGATGCCCGGCAAGGGCAAGATGACGGTCACGGGCAATCTGCGCGACGTCATGAAGGAGTCGATCTCCGCGGCGGCGTCCTACGTCCGCTCGCGCGCGATCAACTACGGCGTCGAGCCGCCGCTGTTCGACAAGCGCGACATCCACGTGCACGTGCCGGAGGGCGCGACGCCGAAGGATGGTCCGTCCGCAGGCGTTGCGATGGCCACCGCGATCATCTCGGTCATGACCGGCATTCCGGTCCGCCATGATGTCGCGATGACCGGCGAGATCACGCTGCGCGGCCGCGTGCTGCCGATCGGCGGCCTGAAGGAGAAGCTGCTGGCTGCGGCCCGCGGCGGCATCAAGACGGTGCTGATCCCCGAGGACAACGCCAAGGATCTCACGGAGATTTCCGATGCGATCAAGGGCGGCATGGAGATCATCCCGGTTTCCCGCCTCGACGACGTCGTCGCCAAGGCGCTGGTGAAGAAGCCGGTGCCGATCGTCTGGGAAGAGGACACCAAGGTGACGGTGAAGCCGGACGGCGACGAAGCCGCCGGCGGCCTGACCGCTCACTGAGTGTGCGGCTCGGAATGATGATAAAACGGCGCCTTCGGGCGCCGTTTTTGTTTGGGGGGATAGGGAGGAGGCAATGCACATCGATGGGCAATGCCATTGCGGGGCGATCACCTTCGAGGCCGAGATCGATCCTGAGGCAATCTCGGTCTGTCACTGCACCGATTGCCAGTCGCTGACCGGCTCGCCGTTCCGTGTGACAGCCATCTGCACCAAGGCTGATGTCCGCCTGACCCTCGGTACGCCCAAAATCTACGGCAAGCGCGGCGACAACGGCCGGATGCGTTTCCAGCATTTCTGCGCCGACTGCGGTTCCCCGCTGTTCACCAGCGGCGAGGGCGACCAGGCCGACGATTGGGGCATCCGCTGGGGCTCGATCCGCCAGCGCGATGCGCTGAGGCCCACGCGACAGATCTGGTGCCAGTCGGCGGCGGTGTGGATCGACGCCGTGCCGCTGCTGCCGGGGCGGCCGCAGGATTGAGGCCCAAGTCGGTCCAAGTCGGTCGAAGTCGTTAGGCTGGGGTCTTGCCCGTCCGGGGCCCGTAGGGCTAAAGAGGCGGCGAGGGCGGTTAGCTCAGCTGGTTAGAGCATCTCGTTTACACCGAGAGGGTCCGCGGTTCGAATCCGTGACCGCCCACCAGCCTTCACCCGGCGCGTCGGGTCACCCAATCGGCAAGTCCTGGCGTGCGACGTCGACACTGCGCTCGGTGGCGGGGTACTCGCGTCGCGCCATTGCCGGCTGCCGCTGCCCAAGCCAGACGAGCGGATTGGCCAGAAAGCCGGTCAGCGGCTTGATGGTGGGTTTTTCGACCAGGACGTAGACCAGCCAGGCAACGGCAGCGAGGAATGCGGGAAGGACGAATGCGCGGATCAGCATGTCGCCCGCCGAGTCGCGCCCCACATGGGCCCAGTGCAGGATCATCATGCCGACGTCCTGATGAATCAAATAGAGCGGATAGCTGATGGCGCCGATGAAGGCGAGGGCGCTCGACCAGCGCGGCAGGAGGTGGTCATACCGCGCGGCAAGATAGACGGCCGCCGTGCCAAACCACAGCAGCAGCGACCGGTACATCTCGATCGGGACCGAGGGCTGCTTGACGCCCATCTTCAGATGGTAGAGCTCGACGGAGAACGCCACGACGATTCCGACGATCGCCTCCCTAGTGCGTCCCCTGACGAGGGAAGCCACGCTCATTCCGGCGATGAAGAACGGAAAGAAATCGTTGGAGGTGTAGTAATCCGTGCTCGTGGTCACCGTCCGGAAGATGGTCACGGCGCACAGCAATGCCAGCAGCCGTTGCTTGAAGCCCAGCACCATCATCAGGAAGCAGAAGAAGTAGAATTGAAACTCGATCTGTAACGACCAATAGGCACCGTCGGGCAGGTTATAGTTCACCTGCAGGACGTTGAGCGTGGGAAGCGCGATCAGCGTATAGACGTAGTGGACCCATTTCAGCCCGCGGCCAGGCTCGACCAATTCGGGCGCGAGAATCTTGAACAGCGTGGTCAGGAAGCCGCAGACGATCAGGGCGGGAAGCAGGCGGCCGAGCCGCTTGGCATAGAAGTGCCAGGCGGTTTGCGACGTCTCGGCACTGAATGCGATACAATAGCCGCTGATGATGAAAAACAGCAGGACGCCGAACGTGCCCCGGTTGAAAGCCTGAAGCGGGACGAAGTGGTACAGCAGCACCCAGATGATGGAGATGGCGCGCAGGCAATCGATGCCGACTGATCGTTCGGATTTCAAAACGTTTCCTCGCGTTTCTGGAGTTAGAACAGTGGCTTCCCATTGTGTCAACTCTGGAGCCCCTTGCGCACGTCGATGCTGTGCGATTCTGCTTGCGACTGATGCGCGACTGCGACTGCCGTCAGATGGTCTCGCCTGAATCGCTCTTGTGTCCGGGAGCTGCATGCGGATAAGCGTCTTCGCTGGGGGGGGGGACAGTCGGCGAGGTCGGAAGGAAAATGTGATGCAACAGCCTGGGCACGAGCAAAACGCCGACCAGATCGCCTATTGGAACGGGCCGAGCGGGCAGCGCTGGGCCGATCGTCACGCGGCGCAGGAGAAACTGCTCGGCCCCATCGCCGACGTGCTGATCGAGCGTGTCAAGCCCCGACCGGGCGAGCGCGTCCTCGATGTCGGCTGCGGCTCCGGCGCGACGACGTTCGCCTTCGCGAAGGCGGTGGCGCCTGATGGCTTTGCGCTCGGCCTCGACGTCTCCGAGCCGATGCTGTCGCAGGCGCGCGCGCTCGCGCCGCAGGGGCTGCCGCTCGATTTCGTGCTGGCGGATGCGACCATTTATCCGCTCGAGCAGGCGAGCTTCGATCTCTTGGCCTCGCGCTTCGGCGTGATGTTCTTCGCCGACCCGATCGCGTCCTTCGCCAATCTGCGGCGCGCGCTGAAGCCGACTGGCCGGCTCGCCTTCACCTGCTGGCGCGAGCCGAAGGAAAACCCGTGGATGATGGCGCCGCTGATGGCGGTCTACAAGTACGTGCCGAAAATGCCGCCGGTTGGTCCCGAAGAGCCGGGCCCGTTCGCCTTCGCTTCGGAAGAGCGCGTGACGCGCATCCTGAAAGGCGCGGGCTTCGTCGATGTGGCAATGCAGCCGCACAATCTTGCGATGGATATCGCGATCGGCGGCGGGCTCGATGCAGCCGTGGACGGCGCGCTGCAGATCGGCCCGGCCAGCCGCGCGCTGCAGGGCCATCCGCCGGAGACCTACGAGGCCGCCAAGGCCTCGATCCGCGAAATGCTCGCGCCGTTCTTGAAGGGACAGAGCGTGAAGTTGCAGGGCGCGATCTGGATCGTGACGGCGAAGGCTGCGTAGGCGCCGTTCCTCCGCCCTCATTGCGAGGAGCCCGCGACAAAATTGCGAAGCAATTTTGCGCTGGCGACGAAGCAATCCAGACTGTCTCTGCGGAGGAAGTCTGGATTGCTTCGCTGCGCTCGCAATGACGCGGATGGTGCGGGGGACTCCTACACCACATCATCCGGCGCGAGCGCGCAGCCATTGTCGGGATGCGTCTCGACCTGAAGCGTGGTGTGGCCGATGCGGAAGGATGTCTTGAGGAGCTGCGTCGTCTGCATCAGGAATGCGTCGTCGCTGCCGGCCGGCATCACGAGATGGCAGGTCAGCGCCGTCTCGGTGGTCGAGATCGGCCAGACGTGGAGATCGTGAATCCCTGAGACGCCCGGCCGCGCCAGCAGGAACGCCCTGATTGCGGCGAGGTCGGTTCCCTTGGGCGCGGCCGCCATCGACATGTCGATGGAGCCGCGCAAGAGGCTGGTCGTGCTCCAGAGGATGGTGGCGCAGATGACGAGGCTGGTGATGGGGTCGAGCCAGAGCCAGCCGGTCCAGATGATCAGCGCCGCCGAGACCACGACGCCGAGCGAGACCGCGGCGTCGGCGGCCATGTGCAGATAGGCGCCTTCGATGTTGATGTCGTCCTTGCGGCCGCTCGCGAACAGCAGGGCGGTAAAACCGTTGATGAGGATGCCGATGCCCGCAACCACCATCACGGTGAGACCTGCGACCGGCTCCGGCTCGCGCAGGCGCAGGATCGCCTCCCAGCCGATGGCGCCGGTTGCGACCAGCAGGAACACCGCATTGGCCAGCGCCGCCAGGATGGTGGAGGCGCGAAAACCGTAGGTGAAGCGGCCGCTGGGCGCGCGGCGGGCTGCGATCGAGGCGCCCCAGGCAATGACGAGGCCGAGCACGTCGGACAGGTTATGGCCGGCATCGGCGAGCAGGGCGGTGGAGTTGCCGACATAGCCGTAAATCGCCTCGGCCACGACGAGCGCGGTGTTGAGCGTAATGCCGAGCGCGAACGCCTTGCCGAAATTGGCGGGCGCATGGACATGGCCGTGCGCGTGACCGTGATCGTGGCCATGCGCATGCGAGTGGCCCGCATGATCATGGTGGTGATGACCGTGGTGGTCGTGGCTGCCCAATTCTAGCGCTCCGCGGACTCCGCCAAATCAGACGCCATTGTAGGCCTTTCATTTGCCACGTCACGGCGGAACAGCACGTAGAGCGCCGGCAGCACCAGCAGCGTCAGGATGGTCGAGGAGATGATGCCCCCGATCACCACGGTCGCGAGCGGCCGCTGCACCTCGGCGCCGGCGCCGGTGGCGAGCGCCATCGGCACGAAGCCGAGCGAGGCGACGAGCGCGGTCATCAGCACCGGGCGCAGCCGCGTCAGCGCACCTTCGCGCACGGCCTCCGCGACCGAGCGCCCCTCGCTGCGCAGACGATCGATGAAGGCGATGATGACGAGGCCATTGAGAACGGCGACGCCCGACAGTGCGATGAAGCCGACGCCGGCGCTGATCGACAAGGGAATGTCGCGCAGCAGCAGCGCGGCGACGCCACCGGTCAGCGCCAGCGGCACGCCCGAAAACACCAGCGCCGCATCGGCCGCCGATCCCATGCCCATGAACAGCAGCAGGAACACCAGCAGCAGCGCTACCGGCACCACGATCGTCAGCCGCTTGGTGGCCGAGACAAGCTGCTCGAACTGGCCGCCCCAGCCGATGAAGTAACCCGCCGGCAGCTTGACCTTCTCCGCCACTGCCGCCTCGGCCTCGGCCACGAAGGAGCCGAGGTCGCGCGCGCGGACATTGGCGGTGACGACGATCCGCCGCTTGCCGTTCTCGCGGCTGATCTGGTTCGGCCCCGGCGTCGTATCGACGGTGGCGATCGACGAGAGCGGCACGTAGCGCATCTGGGCGAGGGAAGAGCTGGCCAGCGCGGTACGAACGGCCGTGCCGGAGCCGGCGTCCTCGGCGGGCGGCAGCGGAATCGGGATCGCGCGGATCGCCTCGAGATTGCCGCGCAAATGCTCGGGCAGGCGCACCACGATGTCGAAGCGCCGATCGCCTTCGAACAGCTTGCCCGCTGACTTGCCGCCGACTGCGATCTCGACGATGCCCTGCACTTCGGCGACGCTGAGGCCATAGCGGGCGAGCGCCTGGCGATCGAGGCGGACGGTGAGGATCGGCAGGCCCGCGACCTGCTCTATCTTGACGTCGCTGGCGCCGCGGATGCCGCGGATCGCGGCCTCCACCTGCCTGGCGGCGCCTTGCAGGATGTCGAGATCGTCGCCGAAGATTTTGACGCCGACGTCCGTGCGCACGCCGGAGATCAGCTCGTTGACGCGGAACTGGATCGGCTGGGAGATTTCATAGGCGCTGCCGGGAATCTCGTCTGCAGCATGCTCGATGGCCTCGACCACCTCCGATTTCGACTTGCCCGGGTCGGGCCATTCGGCACGCGGCTTCAGCATGACGTAGCCATCGGTCTGCGCCGGCGACATCGGATCGGTGGCGATCTCCGCGGTGCCGATGCGGGTGAAGAACTCCTTCACCTCCGGAACCTGCTTGATGCGTTTTTCCAGCGCCTTCTGAAGGTCCAGCGACTGGGTGAGGCTGGTGCCGGGAATCCGGATCGAAGCCAGCGCGACGTCGCCTTCGTCGAGGCTCGGAATGAACTCGCCGCCCATCCGCGAAGCGGCGATGCCGCTCGCGACCACGATGACCACGGCCATGATCGCGACCGCGGCCGGATTGTCGATGGCAAAACGGAGCAGGGGGAGATAGCCGCGCTTTGCCGCCCGCATGAACAGGTTCTCATGTTCGGACACCTTGCCGGTGACGAAGATGGCAACGGCTGCCGGCACGAAGGTGATGGAGAACAGCACGGCCGCGCCGAGCGCCATCAGCACCGTCAGCGTCATCGGCGTGAACATCTTGCCCTCGACGCCGGTCAGCGTCAGCACGGGCAGGTAGACCACGGCGATGATCAGCGTTCCGAACAGGCTCGGCTTGATGACCTCGCTCGACCCGCGCAGAATCGCGCGCAGCCGTTCGGCGGTCGTGAGCAGGCCGCCTTTCTCGCGCTGGGCCGCCGCCAGCATGCGCAGGCAATTTTCGACGATGATGACGGCACCATCGACGATGATGCCGAAGTCGATCGCACCAAGTGACATCAGGTTGCCGCTGACCTTGGTCTCGACCATGCCGGTGATCGTCATCGCCATCGACAGCGGAATGACGCAGGCCGTGACCAGCGCGGCGCGGATGTTGCCGAGGATGAGGAACAGCACGGCCACCACCAGCGCCGCGCCTTCAAGCAGGTTGTTCTTGACGGTGCCGATGGTGGCTTCGACCAGGTCGGTGCGGTCGTAGACGGTCCGCGTCACGACGCCTTCGGGCAGCGATTTTGCGATCTCCTCGAGACGGGCCCCGACGCGGCGGGCGACGCTGCGGCTGTTCTCGCCGATCAGCAGCATGGCGGTGCCGAGCACGGTCTCCTCGCCGTTGCGTGTCGCGGCACCCGTGCGCAGATCGCGACCCTCGGTAACGGTCGCGACATCCCTGATCCTGACGGGATTGCCGCCGCGCGAGCCGATCACGATGTCCTGGATCTCGCCGATATTGCCGACCTGGCCCGGCGAGCGAACCAGATATTGCTCGCCGTTGCGTTCGATATAGCCGGCCCCGACATTGGCATTGTTGGCGGCGAGCGCCGTCATCACGTCGCGAAAGCCGAGCCGATAGGCCATCAGCTTGCCGGGGTCGGGCAGCACGTGGAATTGCCGCTCGAAGCCGCCGATCGTGTTGACCTCGATCACACCAGGCACGTTGCGAAGCTGCGGCCGGATGATCCAGTCCTGCACCGTGCGTAGATCGGTCAGCGAATAGTCGCGGCCGCCCTGCGTCTTTGCGCCTGCCTTGGTCTCCACGGTGTACATGAAGATCTCGCCGAGGCCGGTCGAGACCGGACCCATCGCGACCTCGACGCCCGCCGGCAGCTGGTCCTTCACCTGCTGGATGCGTTCGCCGACGAGCTGCCGGGCGAAGTAGATGTCGGTGCCATCCTTGAACACGATCGTCACCTGGCTGAGGCCGTAGCGCGACAGCGAGCGGGTGTAGTCGAGCTTGGGCAGGCCGCCCATCGCGGTCTCGACCGGGAAGGTGATGCGCTGCTCGGTCTCGAGCGGCGAATAGCCGGGGGCGCGGGTGTTGATCTGGACCTGGACGTTGGTGATGTCAGGCACCGCGTCGATCGGCAGGCGCTGGAAATTCCAGGTGCCGAAGGCGACGGCGCCGAGTGCGAGCAGGAGGACCAGCCAGCGTTGCTGCAGCGAGACGGCGATGAGGCGCTCAATCATGCTCGGCCTCGCCCTTGCCCATCTCCGCCTTCACGACGAAGCTGTTCTCGGCCACGTAATGCTCGCCGGGCGAAAGGCCCGCCTTGATCTCGACGTGACGCGGATCGGAATCGCCAAGCTCGACGGGGCGGGCTTCGATCTTGTCGCCGTCCTCGCGCACGAACACGATGGTCTTGTTCTCCAGCGTCTGGATCGCGCTGCGGCGCACCGCAACCGCGACATTGCGCGCCGCGAGGATCAGCCGCGCCGTGACGAACAGGCCGGGCCGCAGGCGTCCGTCCGGATTGGGCAGCACCACGCGCGCCAGCGCGGTCTGGGTCTCGCTACTGCCGATCGGCGCCATGTAGGAGATCGTGCCCTTGATCTCGCCGCGGCCGTCGTCGGGATCGATCAGCACTTCGTCATTGATGCGGACGCGCCTTAAGTCCTGGCGGTAGATCGACAGGTCGACCCAGATGGTGGAGAGATCGGCGACGACGAAGGCCGGCTTCTGCTCGGAGGCGTATTCGCCGAGCGAGATCTGCCGCTCGATGATGGTGCCGGCAATCGGGGCCTTCAGTTCATAGACGGTGAGGCTCTGGTTGCTTTCGATCGCGGCGAGCAGATCGTCCTTGCCCACCTTGTCGCCGATCCGCTTATGGATGGATTTGGCGAGGCCCGGAAAGCGCGGCGTCACCTGCACCACGGCTTCCTGGTTGGCGCGCAGGATGCCGTTGAAGGCGAGCGTGTCGGTCAGTGTGGCGCTCGCGGCTTCCGCCAGGGTGACGCCCGCGGCGGCCAGCTTCACGTCGGAGATGCGGATGCGGTCGGCGCCGTGCTCGTCCTGCTCGACATGGTCGTTCGGCTTCTTCGGCTCGGAATGCGCAGCGTGCTCGGCCGGCGCGACCTTGCCGGGGGCGAGCAGGGAATAGCCGTAAGCGCCGAGCGCAGCGGCAACGATGGCTATCAGGATGGTCGAGGACGTTTTCATCGTGCGCTCTCCCGCGCCAGCGTGAAGGGATTGCCGACGAGGCCTTCGATGGTCGCGACGCCCGCGTGGAAATTCTGCAGCGCCTCCTGCTCGCGCAGCCGCGCCTGGGTCACGCTGGCCTGGGCGTCCAGCACTTCGAGCAGGGTGAAGCGGCCCTGGCCGTAGCCTTGCGAGATCGCCTCGGACGCTTCGACGGCCTTGGGGATCGCGGTCTCGCGCAGCACCGCGAGCTCGCGCAGCGAGCCCTGGAGCGAGTCATAGGCGCGGCCGGCGATCACGATCAGCGCGTTGCGGTTGGCCTCGCGCTCGGCTCTGGTCTTGGCGAGGCTTTCCTGGGCCGAAAGGATGTTGCCCTGGTTCTGGTCGAACACGGGGATCGGCACCGAGATGGACAGACGCACCGCGTCGTCATTGGTCTCGTTATAGTGACGCCATCCGGCCGCGATCCGCACGTCCGGATAGGGCTTGAGCCGCGCCAGCAAGAGCTCGGCATTGCGCTGGGCATAGATCGCGGTCCAGCGCACCAGCTGCGGATTGGCGTCGATGGCGGCGACAACCGCCTGGAACGTCGGCGGGCGCCCGGTGGTCTCGAGCCGGCCGGAGACCTCGCCGAATTTTGCGGACGCATCGCCCATCAGCACTGCAAGCTCGCGCCGGGCGCTCGCCAAGGTCGCCTTGAACCGCTCGCGGTCGGCCTTCACCAGGGCGGAGGCGACCTCGGCGCGGCCGGTCTCGGCCGGCGACGAGGCGCCGGCTTCGACACGGCGGCGCAGGAGCGGTGTCAGCCGGTCGATCGCGGCAATCTGCTCATCGAGGATCTGGATGCGCCGCTGCGCGCCGAGCACGCTGAGAAAGGCGATCGCGGTCTCCGACAGCACCTCCAGCCTGACGGCTTTGCGCTGGATCGCGGCGACCTCGACGCCGGCTGCGCCTGCGGCAATCCGCGCCTCGCGCTTGCCGAACAGCTCGAAGGCCTGGCTGATCTGCAGCGTGGTCTCGGCCGAGCGCGTTCCGCGATATCTGCCGGAGCCGAATGAATCGTCCTGTTCATAGGACAGCTCCGGATTGAGCAGGGCGCCCGCCTGGATGCGCTGGCCCGTGGCGATGCCGACGTCGCGCTCCGCCGCCGTCAGCCGCGGGCTCGCCGCCAGCGCGCGCGCCAGGGCGCTCCGCATCGTCAAAGTCTGGGCGTGCGATGGTGCAAGCGCCGATGCTGCAATCAGACACGCCGCCGCGCACGCCAGGCGCGCGGCCATTCCCCTGCGAAACATGAAACCGACCTGTGAAGGATGAAGCTAATGGGCGCGGGGCGCCCGACCAATCCGTTCAGGCAATAGGTCTGGGAGGGGGAGAGTCGGTATCGGGAACAATTCCGGCGAGCCGGGAGGCCCGTTGCGGGCTCGGCGCCGACGCAAGCGCGGTCGCTGCCGTCGATGGCATCGGCTGTGCCACGGTCAGCGAGAAGCAGCCGTGGCAATGATGTCCGCCGATGGCCTTGTGGTCGCTATGGCCGCCGGCGCCATCGAGGACCGCGGCGATCTCCGAGCCGCCGCGGGGCGTGGTGACGTCGATATCGTGTGCGCCGTGCAGCACGCCCGCGAGCAGATAGACAGCCGCGATCAGCACGGACAGCAGCCCGCGCCGGGCGCGCGAGCGGCAGGATCCTGAGGGCTGGCGGTTTGCGAGCACGACGTCACTCTGGTTGCGGTCTGTGCTCGGCCTAGCATGGGCGCGGGAACAGTGTCGACCCGCAACATTGTTACGTCCCTGGAACAATTGCCGCAGCAGCGCATGCGGTGCCAGCGCCTCTCACTGGCGAACGATGGCGCGCCGAAGTGGCACCATGGCTTCGATCGTGGGGGCCGGAGCTCCGCTGCCGTCGTCACCTTCCATGGTGATGGCGGCCCGACAGCTCGCTTCCATCGCGCGTTCCAGCCAGTTGATGGCCTCGTCGATCCATTGGTCGTGGTGCTCGGGATCGGCGAGGGCTTTCTCCCGGAATGCATTCGCCTGATGCAGGCACGCCGTTCTGCGGTCCACGCGCCTCTCCTGATCTGCAGGTTCCGCCTGATCGCATCATTGATGATCCCGGCCCCGGCGTCGTTAACATACGACAGGAGGAGACGCGCCGGCCGCAACGCGGAAAGGCCCCAGCCGGACGAACCGGCTGAGGCCTCATGTGCTCACAATCTCTATCCCTAGGACTTGGACAGACAACCCGCATCTTCCACGTTCGTTCCATCCGATCTGTCCAATTAGGAACGTTCCTCATACCTCGCGATTAGCGGTGAGAAGAACTGAGGAGGACGGACAATGGACGGATTGATTTATCTGATCGGCTTGATCGTCGTCATCATGGCGATCCTGTCGTTCTTCGGCCTGCGCTGAGAGCGCGGCAATGACCGTAGAAACTCTCATGCGGGAAGAGGTCATGGAAAGCGGCCTGGCAGTCGAGGCGCCTCGAACGATCCAGTGGAGCTCGGTGTTCGCGGGCGCGCTTGCTGCGAGCGCAATGTCGTTCATCCTGATCGGTTTTGGTGTCGCGGTCGGTCTCGGTGTCAGTTCGGCCTCGCCGACCTGGCGCGATGCCTCGGCAGCGCTGGCGCTACTCTCCGGGCTCTATCTGATCATCCAGGCGATCGTCAGCTTCGGCTTCGGCGGCTACATCGCCGGCCGGACGACCCGGCCCGAGCCCGTGCTTGCAACGATCGAGGATGACGGCGAGCGGCGGGATGGACTCCATGGCCTGACCGCCTGGGCGCTGGCGGTCCTGGCCGGCGCAGCTCTGCTCGCGCTCCTCGGCGCTGCCGCGATCGACCGTTCGCCGATGCGCAGCTCGGCGAGCAACACCTCGGCGGCCGAGCCCTTGTTGAGCTATGAGCTCGACAAGCTGTTCCGCGCGCCGCGCCGCGCGCCGAACGCTGACCTGAGGGAACCGCGCGCCGAAGCCGGACGTATCCTGATGACCTCGTCCAGCCATAGCGGCGTCAGCACCGACGATCGGGCCTACCTCGTGCAACTGGTCGCCGCGGCGACGGGACTGGCGGCCCCCGAATCCGAGCGCCGGGTCGATGCGCTGATTGCAGACTCGAAGACGGCCATCAACCGCGCGCGACGCAACTCGATCATCGTGGCGTTCTCGGTCGCAGCCGCGACCCTGATCGGCGCCGCAGTGGCCTGGGCTGCAGCCGTTGCCGGCGGCCGGCATCGTGACGGCGCACCGTTGCCGAGCTGGATGGCGAGCGCCAACCGCTTCCATCGCAATCCGCGCGCAATGCCGGTGCCGTAGGCTCTCAATCGATGGCCGGGCGCAAGCCCGGCCATCGTCGACGTCTGCAGGAAGGCTCAGGCCTTCTCTTCCCAGATCATCGCCAGATGCACGATGGTCTCCACCGCCTTTTCCATATCCTGCCGGCTGACCCATTCGAGCCGCGAATGAAACGCGTGCTCGCCGGCGAAGATGTTGGGGCAGGGCAGGCCCATGAATGACAGGCGCGAGCCGTCGGTGCCGCCGCGGATCGCGGTGCGCATCGGCCGCAGGCCGGCGCGACGGATCGCCTCGATGGCGTATTCGAGCACGTGCGGGTGACGATCGATCACCTGCTTCATGTTGCGATACTGCTCCTTGACCTCGAACGCGTAGGTCGAGCGCGGATAGTCCTTCATCACATCCTTGACGATGTCCTCGAGCAGCGCCTCCTTCTCCTTCAGCCCTTCCTCGGTGAAGTCGCGGACGATGAAGGAGAGCGTCGCCTGCTCCAGCGCGCCCTCAATGCCGATCGGATGCAGAAAGCCTTGCTTGCCCGAGGTGGTCTCGGGCGAGCAGCCCTCCTTCGGCAGACGCTCGACGATGGCGGCGGCGATCTTGATCGCGTGCTCCATCTTGCCCTTGGCGTACCCGGGATGGGCGCTGACGCCGTTGATGGTGATGGTGGCACCATCGGCCGAGAAGGTCTCGTCCTCGACACAGCCGGCGCTCTCGCCGTCCATGGTGTAGCCGAAATCGGCCCCCAGCTTCCTCAGGTCGACATTGTCGACGCCGCGGCCGATCTCCTCGTCCGGCGTGAACAGGATCTTGATGGTACCGTGCTTCACGTCGGGGTTGTTGAGGAAGAAATGCGCGGCATCCATGATCTCGGCAACGCCGGCCTTGTTGTCGGCCCCCAACAGCGTCGTGCCGTCGGTGGTGATGATGTCGTTGCCGATCTGGTTCTTCAGCGCGGGGTGCTCATTGAAGCGGATCACCTGGCTGGTGTCGCCGGGCAGGATGATGTCGCCGCCGCGATAGTTCTTCACGACTTGCGGCTTGACGCCCTTGCCGGTGACGTCGGGCGAGGTGTCCATGTGCGAGCAGAAGCAGATCACCGGCACCTTCTTGTCGGTGTTGGCCGGGATCGTTGCGTAGACGTAGCCGTATTCGTCGAGATGCGCGTCCGCAACGCCCATGGCCTTCAGCTCGGCAGCGAGCACGCGGCCGAGATCTTTCTGCTTCTCGGTCGAGGGCGAGTGAGGCGATGCCGGATCGGACTGGGTGTCGATGGTGACGTAGCGCAGGAAGCGCTCGGTCACGGTATGCGAAAAGGAGAGGGAGGACATTTCTGGTCAAACCGCCGAGTTCGGGAAGCAGGCGGTATATCAGAAAAGCGGGCCGTGAAGCGGCCGGAACGGGCTCGGGCCAGGCCTAACGACCAGGCTTAACGAAAAATGGCCTCAGATCGCCTCCTTCAGTTCCTTTACCGGGCGAAACGCGACCTTCCTGCTGGCCTTGATGTGGATCGCTTCGCCGGTGGTCGGATTGCGGCCGGTGCGGGCGGCGCGCTTGCGGACCTGGAGGATGCCAAGGCCGACGATGCGGACCCGGTCGCCCTTCTTGAGGTGCTTGGCGATCAGATCGACCATGTCGGTCAGGACCGCCTCGGCGTGCTTTTTGGAGACATCCTGGCGGTCGGCAATGTCGGCAGCGAGGTGCTTGAGCGTGATCGTGGCGGGCGCGGCTGTCTTCTTCGCCGAATCCCTCTTAGCCGGATCCTTCTTAGCCATGTCTGGCCTCCTCATCGTCCAATGACAGGGAGTCCCGAAAAAAGCCGAGAATATGTGGGGTCCCTCCAAGCCCTTCTAGGCGTAGACGATTCGGACGCGGGCTGACTATGCCGAGAGTTCCCGGCAGCCGCCTGAAATTGCGCGCAGAGCCGCGAAAAGCGTCGAGAAGTTCGGGCTAAGCTTATGAGGGGATTGCCAAAAATGGCGCGAGAGACGGGGCTCGAACCCGCGACCTCCGGCGTGACAGGCCGGCGCTCTAACCAACTGAGCTACTCCCGCGTGGTTCGCTGAACGCGCGCGGAACGAGGGGGGACTTAAAGGGGGGACATGGTGAAGTCAAGGACGTTGCGCTTCCCCCGGGCGTCCCCGCTAAGCATTGCTCTGGAAAACGAAAAGGCCGCCCGGCGGCGGCCTATGGTCAGCCCAAAAGGTCAGATATCAGCGAATCTCGGACGTGCCCGCGCTGGTCACCACCACCGGCTTGCCGGCCTTGATCACATGGGTGGACTGGGCGGTCTGGCTGTAATCGGCATTGGTGCGGGCCGCGATCCCGAAGCCGGCCACGGCAATGCCGGCTACCAGCGCCACCACCACGATCTTCAGGTGGGTCGCACGATCAGCAGAATGAATTGAGTGGTTCATCTGAGCCTCCGGGCGGGCTTTGCCGCCGTCTATGGGCTCATCTTCTAGGGGCCATCTGTTTCCGGATGGTTTCGCGGGTTCCGCAAAATGGTTTCATCTCCCCTTTGGAGGGAGTGGAGGCGGCCGGCCTTTCCAAGACGAGGATGTCGATCCGGATTGGCGCGGAGCCCGGTGAGCCGGCAGGGGCCATTGCGACGACCAGTGGCGCAAGCTCGGGAAATCCGAATGCGACCGGAGGAAGCTAAGCTCATTCGCACCTGCCGATTTGTGGATCGCTTCTAAGACCCGTTCTAAGAAGCTTTCAATTAGGGAAATCGCGCGCCCTCACATAAGCGTCACCCCAAGCGCATGCCGTTCCGGGACAGGCGGCATGACGCATCGAACATGCAGCTTTGGGGTGGCGCGTTGAACAGTCTTGGAATGCTGCGGTCGGCCGTGTTGGCGACCGCATCCGCTTGGGTCTTGATGCCGCAGGCATCGCTTGCACAATCTTCCGCGCAGAGTGGCGCGCAAAATCTGCCCTCGGTCACCGTCACCGCGCCGGAAACACGCAGACGTGCTGCCGCGGCCCCACAGCGCCGCGCGACGCGATCGTCGGTGCAGACCGCCGAGCGCAACAAGCCGCAGCCACGGCGCGAAGTCGGCTTCGTGGAGACGCCGCGCGGGCCGGTGAACGGCTATGTCGCCGGTCGCAGCTCATCGGGCACCAAGACCAACACGCCGATCATGGAGACACCTCAGGCGGTGTCCGTCATCGGTGCCGAGCAGATCCGCGACCAGAAGCCGAACAAGCTCGACGAGGTCCTGCGCTACACCGCCGGCGTCCGGGCAGGGACTTTCGGCACGGACACCCGGAACGATTGGTGGCTGATCCGCGGCTTCAAGTCCGAGGATATCGGTCTGTTCCTCGACGGCATGCAGCTGTTCTACACGTCCTATGCCAGTTGGAAGCTGCAGACTCCCAACATGGAGCGGGTCGAGGTGTTGCGCGGTCCGTCAGCCGTGCTTTACGGCGGATCGAGCCCGAGCGGCATCGTCAACGTCATCAGCAAGATGCCTCCGGCAGAGCCGATCCGCTACATCGAGGCCGGCGTCAACAATTTCGGCAACGCCTATGTCAGCTTCGACATGGGCGGCCCGGTCGCGACCAGTCCTGAGAACGGCAAGCTGTTCGCGCGCGTTGTCGGCCAGGTCCAGAACGGCGGCACGCAGGTGAACTTCACACCTGACAACAACTACTTCATTGCGCCGTCATTCACGTGGAAGCCGGATGCCGACACCACCTTCACGGTGTTGGCCTCGGCCTCGAAGCAGGATACCCGCGGCATCAACTTCCTGCCCTATCAGGGAACGGTGACCAGCGCGCCGTTCGGTAAGATCCCGACCAGCTTCTTCGCCGGCGATCCCAGCGTCGACAAGTTCACGCGCGAGCAGGAGATGCTCGGCTATCAGTTCGAGCGCCATCTCACCGACGATGTGACGTTCCGTCAGAACGCTCGCTTCGCGCATGTCGACATCAGCTACCGCGGCTATGTCGGCAACGATTGGGCCAACATCAATACGGCCACGCTCAATCGCTACAATTGGTACGCGAAGAACACGGCCAATCAGGCCAATCTCGATAATCAGCTCGAGTATCGCTTCAACACCGGTCCAGTCAGGCACACGATGCTGTTCGGTGTCGATCTGCGGGGCTATCAGATCGACGATTATCAGGCCTTCGGGTTCGGTGTGCCCTCGATCAACGTCTTCAATCCGGCCTATGGGGGAGCTGAGGTTCCGTTGCCGGGCTCGCCGTTCCGGAACTTCCTGATCACGCAGAAGCAGGCCGGCACCTATCTTCAGGACCAGATGAAGCTCGGCAATTTCACGCTGGTGCTAAGCGGCCGCAATGATTGGGTCGAGACGACGCAGGAAGCCCGTGACACCGGGGCGACCGTCGCCAGCCGCGACGACAGCAGGTTCAGCGGTCGCGCCGGGCTGATCTACAATTTCGACAACGGCATCGCGCCCTACGTCTCCTACTCGACGAGCTACAACCCGATCATCGGCCTCAATGCGGCGAACCAGCTGTTCCTGCCGGAGACCGGCAAGCAGGCCGAAATCGGCGTGAAGGTCGCGCCTGTCGGATTTGACGGCTATTTCACCGTCTCGGTCTTCGATCTCGTTCGCCAGAACGTGACGACAACCACCGGCGCGGGCATCGTCCCGGTGCTGCAGAACCAGACCGGAGAGGTGACGTCGCGCGGCATCGAGCTGGAAGCGGTGGCCAATGCCACGAAGGAGCTGAAATTCATCGGCGCCTTCACGGCCTATCATCTCTTCAACAGCAAGGACCTGGATCCGGCGCTGGTCGGCAAGACACCGACCAACACGCCCGAACTCCTGGTGTCGGGGTGGGCGGACTACACCTTCAAGGACGGACCGCTCGCAGGGTTCGGCTTCGGCGGCGGTGTGCGTTATATCGGCTCGTCCTGGGCCGACCAGGCCAACACGCTCGAGGTTCCCGCGGTCGTGCTCGGCGATCTCGCGCTCCATTACGAGTGGCAGAACTGGCGCACGGCGCTGAACGTGATCAACCTGACCGACAAGATCTATGTCGCAAGCTGCGCGTCGGCCACGTCCTGCTTCTACGGAGACCGTCGCCGCGTCACCGCCAGCGTCTCCTACAAATGGTGAGGACGGGCGAGGGCAGGGCCGGAAGGCTCCGGGGCTGGAGCAATTGATCGTGATGTTCGTTCGCCTCCGCCCGGACGACCGCTGATCCGCCGTCACGATGAGCCCGCGGGCCATGCCCCCCGGCCCGAAGCTCATCCGAGCGCGGCGCGCGACCAGTAGGTCGCCGCCGCCGCGCTCGCGGTCGGCTTAAAGCCGACCGCCGGCGCATTCGTCAGACCAGCGGTCCCGTCGTGCGGCATGGCTGTTTTGATCACTCACGGCTGTGGAAAGGTGTCTTTCCTGCACCTGATGCGGCGGCATCATCATTGGCGTCCTGGCCGCGCTGGCCACCGGCAAAATAGCGTCGCCGGAACGACGGGGGTGCCCCCGCGGCGGCGATTGCCGGGGCTGGAGTGCGCTGCCGCACCAAAAACCTGAGCATTTTGGTCGGTCATCGCACAGCAAATAACTGGCTCGGCCCGAGCGCCGCAATCTCCGAACGGCTGACCTGCGAGGCCGTGGCAGCCCTTGCTGGCCATGGCGATCTGCTCCATACCAGCCGCGGGGTGATTCCGGGATTTTCACGGTTCTGGGGGCGGCTAAGGGCCTGAAAAGAGCGTGTCTTGCGCCCATTGGTGCACTGCGCTAAGGCTCAGAATAATTCCAAATCGGACGAATCCGTGGCTGTCCCGAGGCTGCGGGAAAAAGGGCTCGCCAATGAGCGGCATTCTGCAGAACTATCTTCCACTTGTCGTCTTCATAGGGGTAGCGGGCCTCATCGGCCTCGTGCTGCTGATCGCGCCCTTCATCGTGGCCTTCCAGCAGCCGGACCCGGAAAAGCTGTCGGCCTACGAGTGCGGTTTCAACGCGTTCGACGACGCCCGCATGAAGTTCGACGTTCGCTTCTATCTGGTCGCCATCCTCTTCATCATCTTCGACCTCGAGGTGGCGTTTCTGTTTCCCTGGGCGGTGGCGTTCGGCAAGCTTGGCGCGACCGGCTTCTGGTCCATGGTGGTGTTCCTCGCCGTGCTGACGGTCGGGTTCGCCTATGAATGGAAGAAAGGAGCCCTCGAATGGGATTGAACCCAGCTACGCAGTCCGCGGGTCCGGTGATCGCGCCGGCCCCCAAGGGCATTCTGGACCCGTCCACCGGCAAGCCGGTCGGGGCCAATGATCCGTTCTTCCTCGAGGTCAATTCCGAGCTGTCCGACAAGGGCTTCTTCGTGGCCGCGACCGACGACCTCATCACTTGGGCGCGCACCGGCTCCTTGATGTGGATGACCTTCGGTCTTGCCTGCTGCGCGGTCGAGATGATGCAGGTCTCGATGCCGCGCTACGACGTCGAGCGCTTCGGCTTTGCCCCGCGTGCCTCGCCGCGCCAGTCCGACGTGATGATCGTTGCGGGAACGCTGACCAACAAGATGGCGCCGGCGCTGCGCAAGGTCTACGACCAGATGCCCGAGCCGCGCTACGTCATCTCGATGGGCTCCTGCGCCAATGGCGGCGGCTACTATCACTATTCCTATTCGGTCGTGCGCGGCTGCGACCGCATCGTGCCGATCGACATCTACGTGCCGGGCTGCCCGCCCACGGCGGAAGCGCTGCTCTACGGCGTGCTGCTGCTGCAGAAGAAGATCCGGCGCACCGGCACCATCGAACGCTAAGGTTTTACGTCATGGACGACGCCAAGCTCGACGCCCTGGGGCAGACGATCGTTAGCGCGCTTCCGGGCGCCGCGACCGGTCACTCGGTGGCCTTCAATCAGCTCACCGTGGACGTCGAGGCCGCCAGGATCGTCGAGGTGGTCAAGTACCTCCGCGACGACCCGAGCTGCCGTTTCGTCAACATCACCGACATCACCGCCGTGGACTACCCGGATCGCGAGAAGCGCTTCGACGTGATCTATCATTTCCTGTCGCCGACCCTTAACGCGCGCATCCGGCTCAAGGCGCAAGCCGACGAGACCACGCAGGTGCCGTCGCTGATCGAAATCTTCCCCGGCGCTGACTGGTTCGAGCGCGAAGCCTACGACCTCTACGGCGTGTTCTTCGTCGGCCATCCCGACATGCGCCGCATCCTCACGGACTACGGCTTCGAGGGCCATCCGCTGCGCAAGGATTTCCCGCTCACCGGCTTCGTCGAGGTCCGCTACGACGACCAGGAGAAGCGGGTGGTGTACGAGCCGGTCCGGCTCAACCAGGAATTCCGCAAGTTCGACTTTTTGTCTCCTTGGGAAGGTGCCGACTATCCGGTGCTTCCGGGCGATGAAAAAGCGGGGCCGAAGGTCTGATCATGAACGAGCAATCTGAACAGCTTCGCAACTTTACAATCAATTTCGGACCGCAGCATCCGGCGGCGCACGGCGTGTTGCGCCTCGTGCTGGAGCTCGACGGCGAAGTGGTCGAGCGCGTCGATCCCCATATCGGCCTGCTTCACCGCGGCACCGAGAAGCTGATCGAGCAGAAAACCTATCTGCAGGCGATCCCTTATTTCGACCGGCTCGACTACGTCGCGCCGATGAACCAGGAGCACGCCTTCTGCATGGCCGCCGAAAAGCTGCTCGGCATCGAGGTGCCGCGCCGCGGCCAGCTGATCCGCGTGCTCTATTGCGAGATCGGCCGCATCCTGTCGCATCTGCTCAACGTCACCACGCAGGCGATGGACGTCGGCGCGCTGACCCCGCCGCTGTGGGGCTTCGAAGAGCGCGAGAAGCTGATGGTGTTCTACGAGCGCGCCTCGGGCAGCCGCATGCATGCGGCTTACTTCCGGATCGGCGGCGTGCACCAGGATCTGCCGCAGAAGTTGGTCGACGACATCGAGGCCTGGTGCGATCCGTTCCTCAAGGTGGTGGACGATCTCGATCGCCTGCTCACCGCCAACCGCATCTTCAAGCAGCGCAACGTCGACATCGGCGTGGTGCCGCTGAAGGAAGCCTGGGAGTGGGGTTTCTCGGGCGTGATGGTGCGCGGCTCGGGCGCGGCCTGGGACCTGCGCAAGTCACAGCCTTATGAGTGCTACGCCGAGATGGATTTCGACATCCCGATCGGCAAGAACGGCGACTGCTACGACCGCTATCTGATCCGCATGGAAGAGATGCGCCAGTCCGTGCGCATCATGAAGCAGTGCATCCAGAAGCTGAACGCGCCGGACGGCAAGGGCCCGGTCGTCGTCGCCGACAACAAGGTCGCGCCGCCGCGTCGCGGCGAGATGAAGCGCTCGATGGAAGCGCTGATCCACCACTTCAAGCTCTACACCGAAGGCGTCCACGTGCCGGCCGGCGAGATCTATGCCGCGGTCGAGGCGCCCAAGGGCGAGTTCGGCGTCTATCTTGTCGCCGATGGCACCAACAAGCCCTACAAGTGCAAGATCCGCGCGCCGGGCTTTGCGCATCTGCAGGCCATGGACCACATCTGCCGCGGCCATCTGCTCGCCGACGTCTCGGCGATCCTGGGCTCGCTCGACATCGTGTTCGGAGAGGTCGATCGGTGATGGCGCAGGCGCCAATCCAGTTTGACCGCGCCTCGGGGGCCCTTGAAGGGGCCAACCTGTGGGAGCGGACGGCTGCCTTGGCGCTGGTGACGGGATCGAAGATCTCCTCGCACTTCTCGCACATGGGCTACATCGCCTGCGCGAATTTGCTGCGCAAGACGCTGCCCGAGCGCAACATCGCGATCAGGCTCAATTCCGACGCGGTGTTCGAATTTCCCTACGGCGACGGCTATTGGAGCAAGCTGCTCAACCGCTCGTACAACTATGAAGACGAGCTCGAGCTGCTGTTCGCCGATTCCATCGACGTCGACTACACGCTGCTCGATTGCGGCGCCAATTACGGCTATTGGTCGGTGCTGGTCTCGAGCAAGCCGTTCGGCGCGCACAAGGCGATTGCGATCGAGCCGTCGGGCCAGAACTACCCGAAGCTCGCCAACAATGCGCGCGTCAACGCTGGCCGCTTCGAGACGATGAAGTGCGCGATCGGCGCGGCGCGCGGCACCGCGCGTCTATCGGGCACCAAGCACGAGGCCTTCAGCATCGCCGGCGATCAGTCGGCGGGCGGGGAGGAGGTGCCGGTGATCGCGCTCGACAACCTGATCGACGACGGCAAGATCGCCGCGAGCGGCAAGTACCTGATCAAGCTCGACGTCGAGGGCGTCGAGATCGAGGCGATCAAGGGCGGCGTCCGCCTGCTTGAGGCCGACAGCGTCATCATGTGCGAGGAGCACGGCAGCGACCGCTCGCACGCCGTGTCGCGCTTCATCCTCGAACAGACCCCGCTGAAGCTGATCGTGTTCGATCCGCGCAGCAACCGCATGGAGACCGTGACCGAGCTGTCGATCCTCGACCGCATCAAGGTCTCGACCCACGTCGGCTACAACGTTTTCGGCACCGCAAGCGCATTCTGGCAGGACAGGATCGAAGCCCTCAACGCCAAGAACCTGAATGCGAAATCCGCGCGCCGCATGCAGTGAGAGATTGAGCTATGTCCGTTCGCCGATTAGCACCGAAGGAAGTCCAGCCCGCGAGCTTTGCGTTCACGGAGGAGAACCTCGCATTCGCCCGGCAGCAGATCGCGAAATATCCGGCCGGACGTCAGGCCTCCGCTGTCATCGCCATCCTCTGGCGCGCGCAGGAGCAGAACGAGGGCTGGGTGTCGGAAGCTGCGATCCGCGTCATCGCCGACATGCTCGACATGCCCTATATCCGCGTGCTGGAGGTCGCGACCTTCTACACCATGTTCCAGCTCGCCCCCGTCGGCAAGAAGGCTCACGTCCAGGTCTGCGGCACCACGCCGTGCCGGCTGCGCGGCGCCGAGGATCTGATCCACGTCTGCGAGCACCGCATCCATCACGAGCCCTTCCATCTCTCCAAGGACGGCAATTTCAGCTGGGAGGAGGTGGAGTGCCTGGGCGCCTGCGTGAACGCGCCGATGGTGCTGATCGGCAAGGACACCTATGAGGACCTGACCAAGGAAAGCTTCGGCAAGGTGCTCGACGGCTTCGCTTCGGGCAATCCGCCGAAGCCCGGTCCGCAGAACGGCCGCCAGTTCTCGGCGCCGATCACCGGGCCGACCACGCTGAAGGAGATCACCTGATGCGTGATCTCGCTTCGTCGATAGCGCAGGGGAGCGTTGGCATGAAGAAGTGGGGCTTCATCGCGATGCACGCCGTGGTGGCGGCCGCCTTCATCTTCCTGCTGCAGCGCTTCGGCCTGAACGCATCGCTGGAATCGGCTTCGCTCTGGGCGCTGACGTTTGGCATCTGCGCCGCCGGACTTGCCTACAAGCAGTCCAATCGTTGATCGGAAAGCACTGATATGCTCGAGGACAAGGACCGCATCTTCAAGAACCTCTACGGCCTCCACGATTGGGGGCTCGAGGGTGCGCGGCGCCGCGGCGCCTGGGATGGCACCAAGAACATCATCGACAAGGGCCGCGACTGGATCATCAACGAGATGAAGGCGTCGGGCCTGCGCGGCCGCGGCGGCGCCGGCTTCCCGACCGGTCTGAAATGGTCCTTCATGCCGAAGGAATCGACCGACGGCCGGCCGAGCTATCTCGTCGTCAACGCCGATGAGTCCGAGCCCGGCACCTGCAAGGACCGCGAGATCATGCGGCACGATCCGCATCTCTTGATCGAAGGCTGCCTGATCGCGAGCTGCGCGATGAAC
Source organism: Bradyrhizobium sp. NC92 (assembly GCF_025200865.1). Lineage (NCBI taxonomy): Bacteria > Pseudomonadati > Pseudomonadota > Alphaproteobacteria > Hyphomicrobiales > Nitrobacteraceae > Bradyrhizobium > Bradyrhizobium sp. NC92. The sequence goes on along the minus strand of NZ_CP104171.1, from coordinate 4,610,175 downwards.
GCGCATGCCTGCTACATCTATGTCCGCGGCGAGTTCATCCGCGAGCGCGAGCATCTGCAGGCCGCGATCGACCAGGCCTATGAGGCCAAGCTGGTCGGCAAGGACAACGTCAACGGCTGGCCGTTCGACATCTACGTCGCCCACGGCGCCGGCGCCTATATCTGCGGCGAGGAGACCGCGCTGCTCGAAAGCCTCGAAGGCAAGAAGGGCCAGCCGCGCCTGAAGCCGCCGTTCCCGGCCAACGTCGGTCTGTTCGGCTGCCCGACCACCGTCAACAACGTCGAGTCCATCGCCGTTGCACCCGACATCCTGCGCCGCGGCGCGGCGTGGTTCGCCGGCATCGGCCGCCCGAACAATGTCGGCACCAAGCTGTTCTGCATCTCCGGCCATGTCGAGCGGCCCTGCAACGTCGAAGAGGCCATGGGCATCCCGTTCCGTGAGCTGATCGACAAGCATTGCGGCGGCATTCGCGGCGGCTGGGACAACCTCAAGGCCGTGATCCCCGGCGGCTCGTCGGTGCGCATGGTGCCTGCCGAGCAGATCATCGACACGCCGATGGATTTCGACTCCTTAAGCAAGCTGCGCTCGGGCCTCGGCACCGCCGCCGTGATCGTGATGGACAAGTCGACCGACCTGATCCGTGCGATTGCCCGCATCTCCTATTTCTACAAGCATGAGAGCTGCGGCCAGTGCACGCCGTGCCGCGAGGGCACGGGCTGGATGTGGCGCGTCCTCACCCGCATGGCCGAAGGCCGCGCCCACAAGCGCGAGATCGACATGCTGCTCGAGGTGACGAAGCAGGTCGAAGGCCACACCATCTGCGCGCTCGGCGACGCGGCGGCCTGGCCGATCCAGGGCCTGATCGCGCATTTCCGTCACGAGATCGAAGCGCGCATCGACCAGTATTCGCACAAGGCCGATGTCGACGATATCGGCGTCCGCGATCCCGTGAACATGGTCGCGGCGGAGTAAGAGACATGACCAAGCTCATCATCGACGGCAAAGAGATCGATGTCCCCGCCGAGTACACGCTGCTTCAGGCGTGCGAGGCGGCCGGCGCCGAGATTCCGCGCTTCTGCTATCACGAGCGGCTGTCGATCGCCGGCAATTGCCGGATGTGCCTCGTCGAGGTGAAGGGCGGCCCGAAGCCGGTCGCGAGCTGCGCCTGGGGCGTGCGCGACTGCCGTCCAGGCCCCAAGGGCGAGCCGCCGGAGATTTCCACGCGTTCGCCGATGGTGAAGAAGGCGCGCGAAGGCGTGATGGAATTTCTTCTGATCAACCATCCCTTGGATTGTCCGATCTGCGACCAGGGCGGCGAGTGCGACCTGCAGGACCAGGCAATGGGCTATGGTGTCGACACTAGCCGTTTCGCCGAGAACAAGCGCGCGGTCGAGGACAAGTATCTCGGCGCGCTGGTCAAGACCTCGATGAACCGCTGCATCCAGTGCACGCGCTGCGTCCGCTTCTCGGCGGAAGTCGCCGGCGCGCCCGAGATGGGCGCGACGGGGCGCGGCGAGGACATGGAGATCACGACCTATCTCGAGCACGCCCTGACGTCGGAACTGCAGGGCAACCTCGTCGACATCTGCCCGGTCGGCGCGCTGACCTCGAAGCCCTATGCCTTCGCGGCGCGCCCGTGGGAGCTCGGCAAGACCCAGTCGATCGACGTCATGGACGGTCTTGGTTCTGCGATCCGCGTCGACACCCGCGGCCGTGAGGTGATGCGGATCCTGCCGCGCATCAACGAGGCCGTGAACGAGGAGTGGATCTCGGACAAGACCCGCCACGTCGTCGACGGCCTGCGTACCCAGCGCCTCGACCGCCCCTATATCCGCGAGGCGGGCAAGCTGCGCGCGGCAAGCTGGACCGAGGCCTTCGCCGCGATCGCCGCCAAGGCGGCGCGCACCGACGGCAAGCGCATCGGTGCGATCGCAGGCGATCTCGCCGGCGTCGAGGAGATGTTCGCGCTGAAGGACCTGCTGGCCAAGTACGGCTCGAGCAATCTGGCGGTGCAGGGCGGCGATGCCTTCGACCCCGCGCTCGGCCGCGGCTCCTACATCTTCAATCCGACGCTTGCCGGCGTCGAGCAGGCCGATGCGCTGCTCATCATCGGCGCGAACCCGCGGAAAGAGGCGGCCGTGTTCAACGCCCGCATCCGCAAGCGCTGGCGCGCCGGTGGCTTCAAGGTCGGCGTGATCGGTGCCAAGCCCGACCTGACCTATGATTACGACCACCTCGGTGCCGGCACCGAGACGCTGGGTGAGCTCGCGGCCGGCAAGCACTCCTTCATGGACGTGCTGAAGAACGCCAAGCACCCGATCATCCTGGTCGGTGCGGGCGCGGCCGCCCGTCACGACGGTGCCGCCATCCTCGCCGCCGCCGCCAAGCTCGCGCTCGACGTCGGCGCGGTGAAGGACGGCTGGAACGGTTTTGGCGTGCTGCACGAGACCGCCTCGCGCGTCGGCGCGCTCGACATCGGCTTCGCCGCAACCTCAGGCGGCCTGAATGCGGCGCAGATGACGACCTTCGGCACGCTCGACTTGCTGTTCCTGCTCGGCGCCGACGAGATCAAGGCGCCGGATGGCACCTTCGTCGTCTATATCGGCACCCATGGTGATCGCGGCGCGCACCGCGCCGACGTCATCCTGCCGGCGGCCGCCTACACCGAGAAGTCCGCGATCTACGTCAACACCGAAGGCCGGGTGCAGATGACCGGTCGCGCCGCGTTCCCGCCGGGCGAAGCCCGCGAGGACTGGGCGATCGTCCGCGCGCTGTCGGAAGCGCTCGGCAAGAAGCTCGGCTATGACTCGCTCTCGGCGCTGCGCCAAGCGGTGTTCAAGGCCGTGCCGCATCTGATCCGTCTCGACCAGATCGAGGCCGGCTCCGCCGAGCAGATCAAGAAGCTGGCGGGGAAGGGCGGCTCGCCCGAGAAGGCGCCGTTCAAGCCCCTGGTCGAGGACTTCTATTTGACCAACCCAATCGCGCGTGCGTCCGCCGTGATGGCGGAATGCTCGCGCCTCGCCTCCGGGCACATGCTGACCGCAGCAGAGTGAGCGTGATCTGATGGAATTCTTCGAAAGCGCATTCTGGACCGGGTTCCTCTGGCCGCTGATCATCATGGTCGCCCAGAGCGTCCTGGTGCTCGTCGTCCTCTTGGTGGCGATCGCCTACATCCTGCTCGCCGACCGCAAGATCTGGGCGGCGGTGCAGATCCGCCGTGGCCCGAACGTGGTCGGTCCCTGGGGCCTGCTGCAATCCTTCGCCGACCTGCTCAAGTTCGTGCTGAAGGAGCCGATCATTCCGGCCGGCGCCAACAAGGGCGTGTTCCTGCTGGCGCCGCTGGTGTCGTGCGTGCTCGCGCTCGCGGCCTGGGCGGTGATCCCGACCAATCTCGGCTGGGTGATCTCCGACATCAATGTCGGCGTCCTCTTCATCTTCGCGATCTCGTCGCTGTCGATCTACGGCATCATCATGGCCGGCTGGTCGTCGAACTCGAAGTACCCGTTCCTGGCCGCGCTGCGCTCGGCGGCGCAGATGGTCTCCTACGAAGTCTCGATCGGCTTCGTCATCATCACCGTGCTGCTCTGCGCCGGCACGCTGAACCTCTCGGCCGTGGTCGAGGCCCAGCATGCCCGCGGCCTTGCCAGCCTGATCGGGCTGCCGCAGCTGACCATCCTGAACTGGTATGTCTGGCCGCTGTTCCCGATGTTCGTGGTGTTCTACGTCTCGGCGCTGGCGGAAACCAACCGTCCGCCCTTCGACCTCGTCGAAGCGGAGTCCGAGCTCGTCGCCGGCTTCATGGTCGAGTACGGCTCGACGCCATACCTCTTGTTCATGCTCGGCGAGTATGTCGCGATCGTCACGATGTGCGCGTTGGCCACGATCCTGTTCCTCGGAGGCTGGCTGCCTCCGGTGGACCTGCCGCCCTTCAACTGGGTGCCGGGGATCATCTGGTTCTCGCTGAAACTGTTCTTCATGTTCTTCCTGTTCGCGATGGCGAAGGCGATCGTGCCGCGCTACCGCTACGATCAATTGATGCGTCTCGGCTGGAAGGTGTTCCTGCCGCTGTCGCTGGCGATGGTGATCGTGGTGGCCGGCGTGCTGCATTTCGCCGGCATCGCGCCGAAGTGAGGGCCGTCATGGGTATCAACGTCAACGCCACTGCACGCTCGCTTCTGCTGTCGGAATTCGTCTCGGCGTTCTTTCTCGCCATGCGCTATTTCTTCCAGCCGAAGCCGACCCTGAACTATCCGTTCGAGAAGGGCCCGATCTCGCCCCGCTTCCGCGGCGAGCACGCATTGCGCCGCTATCCGAACGGCGAAGAACGCTGCATCGCCTGCAAGCTGTGCGAAGCGATCTGCCCGGCGCAGGCGATCACCATCGAGGCCGGCCCGCGCCGCAACGACGGCACCCGCCGCACCGTGCGCTACGACATCGACATGGTGAAGTGCATCTATTGCGGCCTGTGCCAGGAGGCCTGTCCGGTCGATGCCATCGTCGAAGGCCCGAACTTCGAGTTCGCGACCGAGACCCGCGAGGAACTTTATTATGACAAGGCCAAGCTGCTCGCCAACGGCGACCGCTGGGAACGCGAGATCGCGAAGGCGATCGAGCTCGACGCGCCGTACCGGTGAGGTGAGGGCATGATCCTTCCCGCGCTGTTCTTCTATCTGTTCGCCGGCATCTGCGTCGCCTCGGCGGTGATGGTGATTGTCTCGCGCAATCCCGTGCACTCCGTGCTGTACCTGATCCTGGCCTTCGTCAACGCTTCCGGCCTGTTCGTGCTGATGGGCGCCGAGTTCCTCGGCATGATGCTGATCGTCGTCTATGTCGGCGCGGTCGCGGTGCTGTTCCTGTTCGTGATCATGATGCTCGACGTCGACTTCCTCGAGCTGCGCGAGGGCTTCATCGAGTACCTGCCGGTCGGCCTCGTGATCGGCGGCATCTTCCTGTTCGAGCTGCTGCTCACCGTCGGCTTCTGGGTCATCAACCCCGGCGTCTCCAAGACGATCACGGCGGCGATCCCGGCCAACGTCTCCAACACCGAGGCGCTCGGGCTCGTGCTCTATACGAAGTACATCCACTACTTCCAGCTCGCCGGCATGGTGCTGCTGGTCGCGATGATCGGCGCCATCGTGCTGACGCTGCGCCATAAGGCGAAGGTCAAGCGGCAGGACATCAACGTTCAGAACGCACGCACGCCCGACATGGCGATGGCGATGCGCAAGGTGGCGCCGGGGCAGGGGCTCTCGGACGCAGATGCCGCGGAGTGGGTGAAATGACGATCGGGCTCGGACATTATCTGGCGGTCGGCGCGATCCTGTTCACGCTCGGCATCCTCGGCATCTTCCTGAACCGCAAGAACATCATCGTCATCCTGATGTCGATCGAGCTGATCCTGCTCTCGGTCAACATCAACCTCGTGGCGTTCTCGACCTTCCTCGGCGACATCGTCGGGCAGGTCTTCGCGCTGCTGGTGCTGACGGTCGCGGCTGCGGAAGCTGCGATCGGTCTCGCCATCCTGGTGGTCTATTTCCGCAACCGTGGCTCGATCGCGGTTGAGGACGTCAATCTGATGAAGGGCTGAGCTCTCAAATGGTTCAGGCGATCGTTTTCCTGCCTCTGCTGGGCGCCATTCTGGCCGGCCTGATCGCGCTTGTGGGCGCGCATGCCCGCAACCCCTCGGGCGACGAGGTCGAGCATCACGGCGACCATGGTCACGCGCACGCTCATGCGTCCGCCACGATCAACGAGGACGCCTCCGTCATCCACGAGACCCATCACGAGCCCGGCGACGGGCACGACGATCACGGCCACGGACCGACCGAGCCGCCGGCGGCGGGCTCGCGCGCTGCCGAGCTGATCACCACCGGGCTGCTGTTCGTCTCGGCCGCGCTGTCCTGGATGACGCTGGTCGACGTCGGTTTCATGCATCACGACTACCGGATCCAGCTGCTGCCTTTCATCTTCTCCGGCGACCTCCAGGTCTGGTGGACGCTGCGCGTCGACACGCTCACGGCGGTGATGCTGGTGGTGGTCACGACCGTGTCCTCGCTCGTGCACCTCTATTCCATCGGCTACATGGACGAGGACCCGTACCGGCCGCGCTTCTTCGGCTATCTCTCGCTGTTCACCTTCGCCATGCTGATGCTGGTGACCGCGGACAATCTGGTGCAGCTGTTCTTCGGCTGGGAAGGCGTGGGTCTGGCCAGCTACCTGCTGATCGGCTTCTGGTACCAGAAGCCCTCGGCGAACGCCGCCGCCATCAAGGCCTTCGTGGTCAACCGCGTCGGCGACTTCGGCTTTGCCCTCGGCATCTTCGCGATCTTCATGCTGGTCGGCTCGACCGATTTCGAGACCATCTTCCACGCCGCGCCCGGCCTCACCGGCAAGACCATCAACTTCCTCGGCTGGCACGCCGACGCCCTGACCCTGACCTGCCTGTTGCTGTTCATGGGCGCGATGGGCAAGTCGGCGCAGTTCCTGCTGCACACCTGGTTGCCGGACGCGATGGAAGGTCCGACCCCGGTGTCGGCGCTGATCCACGCCGCGACCATGGTCACCGCGGGCGTCTTCATGGTGGCGCGCCTGTCGCCGCTGTTCGAACTCGCGCCGACCGCCCAGGCCGTCGTGATGTTCTTCGGCGCGACCACGGCGTTCTTCGCCGCCACGATCGGTCTCGTCCAGAACGACATCAAGCGCATCGTCGCCTACTCGACCTGTTCGCAGCTCGGCTACATGTTCGTGGCGATGGGGGCGGGGGCCTATTCGGTCGGCATGTTCCACCTGTTCACCCACGCCTTCTTCAAGGCGCTGCTGTTCCTGGGCTCCGGTTCGGTGATCTACGCGATGCACCACGAGCAGGACATCCGCAACATGGGCGGCCTCTGGAGGAAGATCCCCTACACCTATGCGGTGATGGTGGTCGGCACGCTGGCGCTGACCGGCTTCCCGCTCACCGCCGGCTATTTCTCCAAGGACGCGATCATCGAGTCCGCCTACGCTTCGCACAATCCGTTCGGGGTGTACGGCTTCCTGATGACGGTGATCGCCGCCGGCCTGACCTCGTTCTACTCTTGGCGCCTGATCTTCAAGACCTTCCACGGCGAGCCGCATGACGAGCATCATTACGAGGCCGCGCATGAGGCTCCGCTCTGGATCCTGATCCCGATCGGCGTGCTCGCGGTCGGCTCGTTCGTCGCAGGCCTGCCGTTCAAGGAGCTGTTCGCCGGCCACGGCGTCGAGGAATTCTTCCGCGAGTCCGTGAAGATGAACCCGCACATCATCGAGGAGATGCACCACATCCCGCAGACCATCGCCTTCCTGCCGACGGTGATGATGGTGCTGGGCTTCCTCGTCTCGTACCTGTTCTACATCCGGCGGCCCTACATCCCGGTTCGGCTCGCTCAAGAGCAGCCGATGCTGTACCAGTTCCTGCTCAACAAATGGTACTTCGACGAGCTCTATGACCTCATCTTCGTCCGTCCGGCGAAGTGGATCGGCTACCAGCTCTGGAAGAAGGGCGACGGCTTCATCATCGACGGCTTCGGCCCCGACGGCGTCTCCGCCCGCGTGCTGGACGTCACCCGCAACGTCGTGAAAATCCAGACCGGCTATCTCTATCACTACGCATTCGCCATGCTGATCGGCGCCGCCGGCCTGATCACCTGGTTCATGTTCGGCTTTGGAGGCCAGTAAATGACAACCTGGCCCATTCTTTCGGTCACGACGTTCCTGCCGCTGGTCGGCGCGCTGATCGTCTATTTCAGCCGCGGTGATGACGAGGCGGCGCGGCGCAATTCGCGCTGGATCGCGCTCTGGACCACGCTGATCACCTTCGCGGTGTCGGTGATCCTGGTCATGCGCTTCGACCCCGCCAATCCCGACTTCCAGTTCGTCGAGAAGGCGAACTGGCTCGCCACCGGCATCACCTACCACATGGGCGTCGACGGCATCTCGCTGCCGCTGGTGATCCTGACCACCGCCGTGATGCCGTTCTGCATCATCGCGAGCTGGAAGGCGATCACGAGTCGCGTCCGCGAATACATGATGGCGTTCCTGATCCTGGAAACGCTGATGATCGGCACCTTCTCGGCGCTCGATCTGGTGCTGTTCTACCTCTTCTTCGAGGGCGGCCTGATCCCGATGTTCCTGATCATCGGCGTCTGGGGCGGTCCGCGCCGGGTCTATGCCTCGTTCAAGTTCTTCCTCTACACGCTGCTCGGCTCGGTCCTGATGCTGCTCGCCATCATGGCGCTGTACTGGAACGGCGGCACCACCGACATCCCGACCCTGATGCACACCGCCGTGCCGCGGTCGTTGCAGACCTGGGCGTGGCTGGCCTTCTTCGCCTCGTTCGCAGTGAAGATGCCGATGTGGCCGGTGCACACCTGGCTTCCCGACGCCCACGTCGAGGCGCCGACCGCGGGCTCGGTGGTCCTCGCCGCGATCCTGCTGAAGATGGGCGGCTACGGCTTCCTCCGCTTCTCGCTGCCGATGTTCCCGCTGGCCTCGCACGACTTCGCGCCGCTGATCTTCACGCTCTCGGCCATCGCCATCATCTACACCTCGCTGGTGGCCCTGATGCAGGAGGACATGAAGAAGCTGATCGCGTACTCCTCGGTCGCGCATATGGGCTTCGTCACCATGGGCATCTTCGCCGGCACCATGCAGGGCGTCGCCGGTGGCGTGTTCCAGATGATCTCGCACGGCATCGTCTCCGGCGCGCTGTTCCTCTGCGTCGGCGTCGTCTACGACCGCCTGCACACCCGCGAGATCGCGGCCTATGGCGGCCTCGTCAACCGGATGCCGCTCTATGCGATGACCTTCATGGTGTTCACCATGGCCAATGTCGGTCTGCCTGGCACCAGCGGCTTCGTCGGCGAGTTCATGACGCTGCTCGGCACGTTCAAGGTCTCGATCCCGACCGCGTTCTTCGCCACCTTCGGCGTGATCCTCTCGGCAGGCTACGCGCTGTGGCTCTACCGCAAGGTCGTGTTCGGGGCGCTGACCAAGCCGTCGCTGGCGAGCATGAAGGACCTCACCTTGCGGGAGTGCGTCATTCTATTCCCGATGATCGCGCTGACGATCCTGTTCGGCGTCTATCCGAAGCCGGTGCTCGACATGTCGGCCGCCTCGGTCCAGCAACTCGTCAACAATTACAATACCGCCGTGACGGCCGTGAAGGCCGCCGCACTGCTCCAGTGATCGGGCAGGTCAGGATATCGCCATGAGCTTTTCGACTGCAGGTTATCAACTGGCGCCGGTGCTGCCCGAGCTCGTGCTCGCGGTCGGCGCCATGGCGCTTCTGATGCTCGGGGCCTATCGCGGGCAGGAGACGACCAGGACCGTCACGTCGCTGGCGGTGGTGCTCCTGATCGTGGTGGGTGCGCTCGTCTACATGCAGCCCGCGGGCAAGCAGGTGACGTTCGGCGGCAGCTTCATCGTCGACGACTTCGCCCGCTTCATGAAGATCCTGGCCCTGATCGGCTCGGCCGTGACGCTGATCCTGTCGACCGAGTTCCTGTCCGACCCGTCGCGCCGCATCTTCGAATACGCCATCCTCGTGCTGCTCTCGACGCTCGGCATGATGGTGCTGATCTCGGCCGGCGACTTGATCTCGCTCTATCTCGGTCTCGAACTGATGTCGCTGGCGCTCTATGTCGTTGCGGCCTCGAACCGCGACAACGCCAAGTCGACCGAGGCCGGCCTGAAGTACTTCGTGCTCGGCGCGCTGTCCTCGGGCATGCTGCTGTACGGGGCATCGCTGGTCTATGGCTTTACCGGCACCGTGAGCTTCACCGGCATCGCCGCGGCCGCGACGGTCTCGAATGTCGGCCTGGTGTTCGGCCTCGTCTTCCTGCTCGTCGGCCTCTGCTTCAAGGTTTCGGCCGTGCCGTTCCATATGTGGACGCCTGACGTCTACGAGGGCGCGCCGACCCCGGTCACCGCCTTCTTCGCCTCGGCGCCGAAGGTCGCCGCGCTTGCCGTCTTCACCCGCGTCACGCTGACCGCATTCCCCGGCATCGTCTCGCAGTGGCAGCAGATCCTGGTGTTCGTGTCGATCGCCTCGATGGCGCTCGGCTCCTTCGCCGCGATCGGCCAGAGCAACATCAAGCGCCTGATGGCCTATTCCTCGATCGGCCACATGGGCTTCGCCCTGGTCGGCCTCGCCTCCGGCACGGTTGAGGGCGCGCAGGGCGTCTTGATGTACATCGTGATCTATGTCGCGATGACGCTCGGCTCGTTCTCCATCATCCTCGCCATGAAGCGCAACGGCCAGGCCGTCGAGCAGATCAGCGATTTCGCCGGCCTGTCGCGCACCAATCCGCTGCTCGCCTTCATGTTCGCGATGCTGCTGTTCTCGCTCGCCGGCATCCCCCCGCTCGCCGGCTTCTTCGCCAAATGGTACGTCTTCGTCGCCGCGATCAAGGCGAACCTGTTCACGCTTGCCGTGATCGGCGTGCTGACCAGCGTCGTCGGCGCCTACTATTATCTCGCCATCGTCAAGACGATGTATTTCGACGAGCCGGCCGGCCAGGTCGATCCGGTGCGCATCGAGGTGCGGACGGTGCTGGCGGTCGCGGGTCTGTTCAACCTGCTGTTTGCCCTGTTCGCGGGGCCCGTGGTGAGCGTCGCCTCCGCCGCGGCAAAGTCGCTGTTCTAGGATGGCCTTCGCGCTCGGTCCTCGCGCATCGGCCGCGGGCTACAAGCTCGCGGCGTTCGAGCGGACCGGCTCGACCAACACCGAGGCGATCGAGCACGCCCGCGCCGGCGAACGCGGCCCGATGTGGTTCGTGACCTCCGAGCAGACCGCCGGCCGCGGCCGGCGCCAGCGCGCCTGGATCGCGCCGCGCGGCAATCTCGCCGCCAGCATCCTCGAAGTCATGGACGTCGCCCCGGCCGTCGCCGCCACGCTCGGCTTTGCCGCAGGGCTGGCCGAGGAGGCCGCCCTGCAGAAGGTGAGCCTCGAGGCGGCGCTCCGTCTCGGCGAAGGCCGCCCCCGCTACGCGCTGAAATGGCCGAATGACGTGCTCGCCGGCGGCAAGAAGCTGGTCGGCATTGGCCTCGAGGCCGAGGCCGTCGGTAGCGGCCTCGCCGTCGTCGTTGGCATCGGCACCAATGTGGTCGCCGCGCCCGAGGGCACCCCGACGCCCGCGGTGTCGCTGGCGGGCCTCGGCGTCCAGATCAGCGCCGAGGAGCTGTTCGCGGCCCTCTCCGACGCCTGGGTCGAGTTTCGCGGCATCTGGGACAATGGCCGCGGCTTTGCCGAGATCCGCAAGCTCTGGCTGGAGCGCGCCGCCGGCCTCGGCGAGAAGGTTGCGATCCACACGGGAACCACGACGCTGGAAGGTGTTTTTGACACCATCGACGACACCGGCTGCCTGATCGTCCGCACCGCGGAGGGCCGCCTTGTGCCGGTGGCGGCGGGCGAGGTGTTCTTCGGCCCCGTCGCCTCGGTGGGAGCTGCGTGATGGCAAGGCCCGACGAATTGGTGTTTGCGCCGCTCGGCGGCGTCGGCGAGATCGGCATGAACCTGTCGATCTACGGCCTCGGCAACCGTCACCAGCGCGCCTGGCTCGCGGTCGATCTCGGCGTCTCCTTCGGCGACGAGGAGCATCTGCCGGGCATCGACCTGATCATGCCCGACATCTCCTTCCTGGAGAAGGAGCGCAAGAACCTGATGGGCCTGGTTCTGACGCACGCCCATGAGGACCATTTCGGCGCCATCATCGACCTCTGGCCGAAGCTGAAATGCCCGATCTATGCCACCAGGTTCAGCGCCGCGCTGTTCGAGGCCAAATGCGCCGCCGAGCGCAATGCGCCCGAGATTCCGGTCACTGTGGTGCCGTCGGGCGGCCGCGTCGATATCGGGCCGTTCAACGTCGAGTTCATTCCCGTCGCGCATTCGATTCCGGAGGCGCATGCGCTCGCGATCCACACCGACGCCGGCATCGTGCTGCACACCGGCGACTGGAAGATCGACCCGACCCCGACGCTGGGAGCCCCGACCGACGAGAAGCGGCTGCGCGAATTGGGCGAGCAGGGCGTGCTCGCTTTGATCGGCGATTCCACCAATGCGGTGCGCGACGGCCGTTCGCCCTCGGAGGCCGAGGTCGCCAGAACCATCATCGACCTCGTGAAATCCGCCAAGGGCCGCGTCGCGGTGACGACGTTCGCCTCCAACGTCGCCCGCGTCAAAGCGGTGGCTGACGCGGCGAAAGCCGCGGACCGCGAGGTGGTCGTGGTCGGCCGGGCCATGGAGCGCGTGGTGCAGGTCGCGCGCGAGACCGGCTATCTCGACGGCGTGCAGAACTTCCGCTCGCCCGAGGTCTACGGCCATCTGCCGCAGGACAAGGTGCTGGCGCTGTGCACCGGAAGCCAGGGCGAGCCGCGCGCCGCGCTGGCCCGCATCGCCAATGACGACCATCCCGAGATCACGCTGAACCGCGGCGACAGCGTCATCTTCTCCTCGCGCACCATTCCCGGCAACGAGAAGGCGGTCGGCTCGATCATCAACAATCTGGTGCTGCAGGGCGTCGAGGTCATCACCGACCGCGATGCGCTGGTCCACGTCTCCGGCCATCCCCGCCGCGACGAGCTGCGCGATTTGATCTCCTGGGTGAAGCCGCAGCTCCTGATCCCCGTCCACGGCGAGGCCCTGCATCTGCACGAGCACGCCAAGCTCGCCCGCGCCGCCGGCGTGCCGCGCGTGCTGGTCTGCCGCAACGGCGACCTCGTCAAGCTCGGACCCGGCGATCCCGGCATCGTCGGCGAGGTGCCATCGGGCCGTCTCTACAAGGACGGCACGATCCTGGAGGATTCCAAGTCGCGCGCCGTGATCGAGCGCCGGCGCATGGCGTTCTCCGGCTGCGCCTTCGTCGCCATCGCCATGACCGCCCAGGGGGAGCTGGTCGACGAACCCGAGGTCGATCTGGTCGGCATCCCCGAGAAGAACAGGGCCGGCGAGACCTTCGACGACATCGTCTTTGATGCCGTGATGTCGACCATCGAGGGCCTGCCGAGGGCGCGCCGCCGCGATCCGGACGCTCTGGCCGAGTCGGTGCGACGCGCTGTCCGGGCCGTGATCAACGAACATTGGGGCAAAAAGCCCCCCTGTCTGGTACATGTCCTGACGGTGTAGATTAGGCGTGGTCTCCGGATCACGCTCTGAGGGAGAAGAAACATGCTGGGCCGGCTCAACCATGTCGCGATCGCGACCAAGGACGCCGTCAAGGCCGCGAAGATCTACGGCACCGCGTTCGGCGCCCAGATCTCGGAGGCCGTGCCGCTGCCCGAGCACGGCGTCATCACCGTGTTCGCGACGCTGCCCAATACCAAGATCGAGTTCATCGAGCCGCTGGGCGAGGCCTCGCCGATCGCAAAATTCGTCGAACGTAACCCCGACGGCGGCATCCATCACGTCTGCTACGAGGTCGTCGACATCATCGCCTCGCGTGACACGCTGGTGAAGGAGGGCGCAAGGGTGCTCGGCGACGGCGTGCCCAAGATCGGTGCCCACGGCAAGCCGGTGCTGTTCCTGCACCCCAAGGATTTTTCCGGCGCCCTGGTCGAGATCGAGCAGGCATAAGGCCGTCCCATGGCCATCCAGATCTCGACCGCGATCGCGATCTACTTCGTCATCTGGTGGGTCGCGCTGTTCCTGACGCTGCCGTTCGGCGTGCGCAGCCAGCACGAGGACGGCGTCGGCGCCCCCGGCACCGACCCCGGCGCGCCGATCCTGACGCGGATGGGCCGCAAGCTGATCTGGACCACGATCATCTCGGCGGTGATCTACGGCGCCGGCATCGCGGCCTATCACGCCGGCTATCTCTCGATCGAGCGGCTGTCCAAAATGATGGGAATGCCGTTCTAGGTTCTTAGTGCGGCACATCCTTCGAGACGCCCGCTTTGGCGGGCTCCCCAGGATGAGGGCAGAGTGCGCGGCAGCAGTTTCAACGGGCACCAATGTCCGTTAGCCTCATCCTGAGGAGACCGCGAAGCGGTCGTCTCGAAGGACGAGGCGTGCGCGCGCTCTCGCTTGAAATTTTGCGCTTGTTCGATTGTTCGGGGGAAATGAATGACTTTTCAGCGTATCGTCATTGCGCTTCTGGTGCTGATCGTGGCCGGGATCGGCGCCATCGGCTATTTCGAATGGAAGATCGCCGTTCAGGCCCGCACGCTCAAGGCCTTCGTCGAGGGCTACGTCTTCAACGAAGCCGTCATGGCCTGCGAGCAGGCCAAGAGCTCGACGCCGTTCAAATGGAACGGCGGCAAGAGCACCTCCGTGATCGGCCTGAACTCGGTCAAGCTGGACAAATACACCGTCAGCGCCAGCTACACGCTGGTGGCGGACAGCGTCTATTGTGATTACGATCCCATCAAAAGAAAGGCCGAGATCGGCTCGAGCTTCCTGGAGCGGGAGTAACGGTCCGGCCCACAGAGATGGGGTGGATCGTCATGGCGCAGGGGCAGGGGGACTACCGGATTCTGCATGAGGCCGATTTGCGGGCCTATCTCGCGGGCCTGCCGGACCTGAAGGGACTGCTCGGCGGCGAGCCGGCCGGGTGGGCGATCACCGAAGTCGGCGACGGCAACCTCAACCTCGTCTTCATCGTCAAGGGCACAAGCGGCGGCATCGCCGCGAAGCAGGCGCTGCCTTATGTCCGCCTCGTCGGGGAGAGCTGGCCGCTGCCGCTGTCGCGGGCCCATTACGAATATCTCGCGCTGTCCCGCCAGGCCCAGCTCGCGCCCGGCCTCGTGCCGGCCGTGCTGCATCACAACGACGGCCTGGCGCTGACCGCGATGGAGCTGCTCGAGCCCCACATCATCATGCGCAAGGGGCTGGTCGCGGGAACGCGCTATCCGCGTTTCGTGGACGACATCACGACCTTCATGGCGCGGACGCTGTTCTTTACTTCCGACCTCGCGCTCACGGCGGCCGAGAAGAAGGAGGCCATCGCCGCCTTTGCCGGCAACCACGCCCTGTGCAAGATCACCGAGGACCTGATCTTCACCGATGCCTACCGCATCGCCGAGCAGAACCGCTGGACCGCGCCCTATCTCGACGGCCTCGCCGCGAGCTTGCGCGACGACATGGACCTGCACGTCGCCGTCTCCCGGCTGAAGCTGAAATTCATGGCGAGCCCGGAAGCGCTGATCCATGGCGACCTCCACACCGGCTCGATCATGGTCACGGACAGCCAGACCCGGGTGATCGACCCGGAATTCGCATTCTACGGTCCCATGGGCTTCGACGTCGGCGCCGTGCTGGCCAATCTCCTGATGGCCTTTTTCGCCTCTGCCGGCCACGAGCGCGCGCCGGGCGAACGGGCGGCATTCGAGGCCTGGGTGCTGGAGACGGTCGAGCAGGTCTGGAACCAGTTTGCCCGAAAGTTCCTCGACCTCTGGCGCGCCGGCGCGGCCGGTGATGCCTATCCGCCGTCGCTCTTTCCGGGCGAGAAGGGCGCCGCGCGGCTGGAGGCCGAGCGGGAGGCCTACATGCAGCGCCTGTTCACCGATGTGGTCGGGTTCGCCGCCGCGAAAATCATCCGCCGCATCTTCGGTCTCGCCCACAACATCGACTTCGAGCTGATCGAAAATGCGAAGACGCGCGCTGTCAGCGAAGCGCGTGCGGTGCGGCTGGCGCGGGCGATGATGGTGGAGACGGGGACATTCCGGACCATTGCCGACGTCACCGGCGCCGCGCGAAAATTGCGCGACTGGATGCCGGACTTGTCAGGCTGAAGACCTAGTCGAACTCTAATATAGATGCACCGGCAGCAGCACGCCATGCTCCTCGACCAGCAGACCCCAGGTCTCGTTGGCCGTGACCTCGAATGCCCTGCTGCGTGTCTCTTTGCCGTTCACCGTCAGGGTGATCTTGTACGTTCCTGGCGACAGATCGAGCCTTTGGTTGTCAAGCAGCTCGCCGGCTGCCTTGTCCGAGTCCGCCAGGCTCTCTCCGGCGTGCGCGGCCAGCTTGACGATCCGGTCGTTGACGGTGACGACGGCCGCGTCGTCCGTTCTGTTGCCGAGCATCAGCCGTCCGTGCTCCGGCTTTGGCAAGAACCCTGATGCCGCGACACGGCGCTTGCGCTGCGACAGGTCCGCAATCGTCTTGCCGTCCTGTTGGATCAGTCGGAGCGAGGCCGGCCCATCCGAAGTGGTGAAGGCAATCACGGCCCTGTCGGCCTCGATCACCGCGTACTCGGCCTCCGTCCATCCGCTTTCGGCGAGGGCGGCGCGATAGAAGGTGAGCACGGTCTTAAGATCGAGCGGCATCTCGACATGAGCCGACCGGATGAAGGGCGAGTTGTTCGCGGTCATGAGAGCCCAGCCGCTGGGCAGCGGCAGGCCCACGTCTGCGGACATTTTGCTCTCAAAGGTCCGAATTGCCGACTGCGCCAGCCTCCTGATGGCGTCGCAGAGCAGCCGCTCACCGAGATAGTCCGGAGAGCAACCGTCCCTCATCGTCCACCAGACATCGGAAACGTCCTCGTTCCACCGCGAGATATGGGACCAGCCGGCTTGGACCGTGCCGGTGGCGCCGTCCCGGGCCGGGTCAGGCGTAACGGGGATCGCCATCGCGGCCGTCGCGACGACCAGACTGCCGGCGAGCAGTGCACCCAGCATTCGGCGATTCATTTTTTCCACGGTCCTCGGGTCTGAGATGGCGATCCTGAGCTTGGTCGCGTCGATCACGAAAGATGTTCATCGATCCCGGTGGCGCGATGACGCACCGCGTCAATACCCCCGCCCAGGACTGCCTCAGGAACCGGCATCTCTTGCCGTCAAAACGAAGCTTGCCTTCGGTAGCCGACGAGTGATCAAATCTGGTGTCGGAATACGCCTGCGTTGCCGGGGGGACACATGATGTTCAAGACCATCGCGATCGTTGCCGGTTTGGGACTGGCGCTCAGCACCACGGCGGAGGCGCAGACGCCGCGCAAGGGCGGAACCATCCGCATGACGGCGCCCTACGGCTCCAGCTTCACCAGCCTCGACATCCACACCACGCAGCGTGCCCAGGACGAGATCTACGCCAAGGCCCTGCACCGTTCGCTCTACATCTGGAATTCGGCGGAAGGAAAGCCGGTGCTGGAGCTCGCCAAGGAGGACGTGGTGTCGGGCGGAGGCCTCGTTCACACCTTCAAGCTGCGCGATGACGCCTATTTCCACAGCGGCCGCAAGATGACGGCCGACGACGTCATCTGGTCCTACAACCGCATCATGGACGGCAGCAAAGCCTATCCCGGCGCGCGTTACGTCCGTGTCATCGAGGGGGCGGCCGCAGTCGAGAAGGGGCAGGCCAAGGAGATCTCCGGCCTGAAGAAGATCGACGACTTCACCATCGAGATGAAGCTGACCGAGAAGGTCGATCCAGGCTTCTATTTCTTCACCGCGCTGACCTCGATCTATCCCGCCGACGAGGCGGCCAAGGAAAGCTTCATCCAGAAGCCGATCGGTCTCGGGCCCTTCAAGTTCGTCGAGCACGTGCCGGGATCGCGCATCGTCCTGGAGCGCTGGGACAGGTTCTACAAGCCGGGCAAGCCCTATGCCGACAAGATCGTCGTGTCGGTCATGGGCGAGGCCGCGGCGCGCGACGTCGCCTTCCGCAACAAGGAGATCGACACCTCGGTGCTGGGACCTGCGCAATACGTCGCCTACCAGTCCGACGCCGACCTGAAGGGCACCATCGTCGAGGTCGCCGAGGTCTTTACGCGCTATATGGGGATGAATCCCAATTTCAAGCCGTTCTCCGACAAGCGCGTGAGGCAGGCGATCAACTACGCGATCGACACTGACTTGATCATCAACAAGCTGGTCAAGGGCAAGGCCTATCGCGCCACCAGCTGGCTGCCGCTGACCGCGCCGGGCTACGACAAGGCGATGAAGCCTTACCCCTACGATCCCGCCAAGGCCAAGCAGCTGCTCACAGAGGCCGGCTACGCATCCGGCTTCGAGTTCGAATGGACCACCAGCCAGAATGAGAGCTGGGGCCTGCCGATCGTCTCGGCCGTCATCCCGATGCTGGACAAGGTCGGCATCAAGGCCAAGGTCAAGCAGGTCGAGACCGCGGTGCTGGCAGAGGTGGTTCGCACCGGCGATTACCAGGCTTTCATCTATTCGCAGGCAAGCGGCCCGGATCCGCAAGCCGCGCTGAAATGCTTCCATTCGGCGACGCCGCAGTCGGCCTGTAACTACACGACCTTCAAGAATGCCGAGCTCGACAAGATCATCGACGAGGCCGGCCAGGCCGACGATCCCGCAAAGCGCATCCAGCTGCTGCAGAAGGCCAATGCGCTGCTCTACGAGGAGGCGCCGGTCTGGTTCTTCAACTACAACAAGGCGGTCGTGGCGGTGCAGCCGTGGCTGAAGGGCATTCAGTTGAACGCAACCGAGCTGACCCACCAGAACGTCGAGGACCTCTGGGTCGACGAGACCTCGCCCGCGAAGTGACACGCGCGCTCCCTCCAGCGCGACCGGCGAGGGAGGGAGCGGGGAAAAGTTGAGATGCTCTCGTTCCTGATCCGCCGCGTCCTGCAGACCATTCCGACCGTGCTCGCCGTCGTGCTGCTGGTGTTCGTGCTGTTCAGCGTCGTTCCCGGCAGCATCGTCTCGACCATGAGCGACGACAGCGATCCGCAGATCGAGCTGCGCCTGAAGAAGCAGCTCGGCCTCGACCAGCCCGTCTATATGCGTTTCGGCACTTACATCGCCCAGCTCGCGACCGGCGATTTCGGAACCTCGTTCCGGACGCGCGAGCCTGTCACGACCATGATCGCCAAGCGGGCATGGCCGACGCTGCAGCTGATCTTCGCGTCGATGGCGTTTGCGGTCGTGGTCGGCGTTCCCCTCGGCTTCGTCGCGGCTCTGCGGCCCGGCGGCCTCGTCGACACGCTGGCAATGATCGTCGCGGTGTCGGGCCTTTCGATCGCGAAGTTCTGGCTCGGACTGATGCTGATGTATCTTTTCGCGTTGAAGCTCGGCTGGCTGCCGAGCTTCGGCTATGGTGATGGCGGATTGAAATATCTGGTCCTGCCGGCACTGGCCCTCGGCGTCTCGCCGATGGCGCTGCTGGCGCGGACGACGCGCGCGGCGGTGCTCGAGATCATGACCGCCGACTTCGTCCGCACCGCGCGGTCCAAGGGCATGAGCGAGACCAGGGTCGTCAAGTGGCACGTGATGCGGAACGCGCTGGTGCTCATCCTCACGACCATGGGCCTGCAATTCGGCGCGCTGATGGGGCAGGCGGTCGTGGTCGAGAAATTGTTCTCCTGGCCGGGCATCGGCTCGCTGCTGGTCGACAGCGTGCTGCAGCGCGACATTCCCGCCGTCCAGGGCTCCATCCTGGTCGTGGTGCTGTTCTTTCTGGCGATCAATCTCCTGATCGACGTGCTCTACGGCGTGATCGATCCCAGGATCAGATACGCATGAAGCTCCGCGCCAATCTCGTCATCGGGGGAGCGTTGTTCGCGCTGGCGATCGTCGTCGGCCTGCTCGCGCCGTGGCTAGCACACACCGATCCCGTCATGGACGCCAACCTCATGAATGCGGAGGAGCCCCCGAGCTGGACCTGGTGGTTCGGCACCGACGCGCAGGGCCGCGACATCTATTCCCGCGTCCTCTACGGCGCGCGCGTCTCGCTGACGGTCGGCATCGTCTCCCAGCTCATCAACAGCGTCATCGGCGTGGCGCTCGGCCTCAGCGCCGGCTATTTCGGCGGCTGGTGGGACGATTTCGTCAACGGCCTGACCAATCTCATGCTCGCGATCCCCTCGCTGATTTTCGCGCTCGCCATCATGGCGGTGCTCGGTCCCGGCCTGACCAGCCTCCTGATCGCGCTCGGGCTGACCAACTGGTCGTTCACCTGCCGCCTCGCGCGGGCTTCGGCGCTGTCGCTGCGGAGCCAGGGCTATGTGCAGGCGGCCACCGTGCTCGGCTACGGTGATGTGCGCATCATGATCACGCAGCTGTTGCCGAACATGCTGGGGCCGATCGTCGTCATCGGCACGCTGGGCATGGGCAGCGCTGTCCTGTCCGAAGCGGCCTTGTCGTTCCTCGGCCTTGGCGTCCGCCCGCCGTTTCCGAGCTGGGGCAGCATGCTGTCGGAAGCCCGGGAGCAGATCACGACGGCGCCGTGGCTTTCGATTTTCCCCGGCCTTGCGATCTTCCTGACCGTGCTCGGTCTCAATCTGCTCGGCGATGGCCTGCGCGACATCCTCGATCCGCAATCGCGGAGCCGGCGCACATGACAGGCAGCCCGCTGCTCGAGGTCGAGAATCTCCGCATCGATCTCGATGACGGATCGAGGCGCGTTGCGGCGGCCGAAGGCATTTCATTCCGCATCGATCGCGGCGAGACGTTCGGCCTCGTCGGCGAGTCCGGCTGCGGCAAGAGCATTACCGCGCTTGCCTTGATCGGCCTGCTGCGGCCGCCCTTGTCGATCGGCGGCGGCGTCATCCGGTTCGAGGGACGGGAAATCCAGCATCTGTCCGCGGCGAGGCAACGGCAGCTGCGCGGCGATCGCATCGCCATGATCTTCCAGGAGCCGATGACGGCCCTGAATCCGGTCTCGCCGGTGGGACGGCAGATCGCCGAGATGTTCGTGCTGCACAAGGGCAAGAGCTGGCGGGAGGCCAACCAGCTGGCGGTCGAGGCGCTCGCGAGCGTCCGCGTCCCCGAGCCGGAGCGGCGCGTCAAGGACTATCCGCATCAGCTGTCCGGCGGCATGCGCCAGCGCGTGATGATCGCGATTGCGCTCGCCTGCGGTCCTGACCTCTTGATCGCTGACGAGCCGACCACGGCCCTCGACGTCACCGTGCAGGCGGAAATCATCGAGCTGATGCGCAATCTGTGCGCCGAGCGCGGCACGGCGATCCTGATGATAAGCCACGATCTCGGCCTCGTCGCCAATGTCTGCCGCCGCGTCGCCGTCATGTATGCCGGCCGCATCGTCGAGGAGCGCGGCTCCGCCGACATCTTCCGCGCGCCGTCCCATCCCTATACGCAGGGCCTGGTCGACTCGCTGCCGCGGCTTGGCAGCCGCGCTGCGCTCGGCCGCAGCCGCCTGAAGGAGATCGCGGGCGTCGTGCCGGCGATCACGCGTTTCCCGGATGGCTGCCGGTTCAATCCGCGTTGCGCGCAGGCGACGGAAATTTGCCGAACCACCGCGCCGCAGACGGATGGGCTGGAGGCGGGCGGTTTCGTCCGGTGTCACCACCATGCATGAACCGCGGGGGAGAGCGGATGACGATGTGATCCTCAGCGTGGAGGATCTCGCCGTTCATTTTCCGCTCGGGGGCGGCCTGCTGGGCCGCGGCCGTCGGCTGCTCCGCGCCGTCGACGGCGTCGACCTCAAACTGAAGCGCGGCGAATGCCTCGGCCTCGTCGGCGAATCCGGCTCGGGCAAGTCGACGGTCGCGCTCTCGATCCTCGGCCTGTTGGCGCCGACGCGCGGCCGCATCGTGCTGGACGGGCAGGTCGTCACGAACCGGCAATCCGGCGACCGCAAGGCGCTCGCCCGCATCGTGCAGATCGTGTTCCAGGATCCCTACGCCTCTCTCAATCCGCGCCAGACCGTTCGCCGCACGCTTGAAGATCCCCTGCGTGTGCACGGGGTCACCGCGAAGAGCGAGATCGAGGACCGCGTCGCGACCATGCTCAAACATGTCGGCCTGCGCCCCGAGCAGGCCGACCGCTATCCGCATGAATTCTCCGGCGGCCAGCGCCAGCGCATCGGCATCGCGCGCGCCCTGATCCTCAATCCCAAAATCGTCATCTGTGACGAGCCGGTCTCGGCGCTCGACGTCTCGATCCGCGCCCAGATCATCAATCTGCTGCTGGAGCTGAAGGACACGCTCGGCCTGTCCTACATCATGATCAGCCACGACCTCGGCGTTGTCGAGCACATGAGCGACCGCGTCGCCGTGATGTATCTCGGCCGCATCGTCGAGAACGGCCATTGGCGCGAGATCTTCGAACGTCCCGCGCACCCCTACACGCAGGCCCTGATCGCGGCCATCCCCGATCCGCTGCGCCACGCCCCGCTGGCAACGACAGGCGGCGACCTGCCCAACCCGCTCAACCCGCCGAACGGCTGCGCCTTCAGCCCACGCTGCCGCTACGCGGAGGCGGTGTGCCGGAGCGAGCCAGGGCCAACGCTGGAGACGCGACCCGATGGGCATGCGGTGCGATGCTGGCGGAGCGAGGAGATTGCGGGGCGGACGGGGTTAGTCTCGACCGGGGCGTGACCGAAGCTGATCTTGCGTATTCGTCTGTTCGGTCTCTCAATAGATGCCGTAAGCGAGGACTGCCAGTTGCCATATTGGGTCAAGCGAATTCTCCTCAAATCAGGGGAGATCGTGACCGAAGAACTTGGTCGGGATGCAAACTATTTCCCAGGTGCTGCGGCCGTCATGGGCGACGTGATAACGGTTTGCTGTGGCGGTAGGCAATTCGATGCCAAGGTCGTCGAAGAAATTTAGCATGCCCACTGTTGGCCGCTGTCCGGGGGAAACCGGACGCGCCGCCGTGCTCATTTCGACCACCGCTTATGACTCGCACCGGACCTCGTCAAAATTTCAATGCCCGCGGCGGCGGGTCTCCGATACGACATGGGATATAGTTACATTTCTTGATTGAGCTGCTTAACTCTCTAATCGACCAACAAATATTTCAAAAAAATCATAGGAGCCGCAATGTCCTCTCCAGAAGAAGACGATCGGCGCGAGTTTTTAAGTTCCTGCGGCAGGTTCGCTTCCGTAACACCTCCGAAGATCACAGCCTTGCTTTCGACCTCACTTGCTAGCAGCGCAATTACCACCTCCGAAGGCCGGGGTCGTGTATGCCTAATAACCGGCGAACTTGCTTCGGCAGGACGATCGGATCAATGCATTGCCGAAGCAAAGCGATACCGCGACAAGGCTGCCGAGGCAGAACAATTGGCTGAACTCGCGGTGACGGCGGCCCGTCGCCAAACACTGACCATCATCGCTCGCACTTATCTCCGGACGGCGGCGCAGCTGGAGAGCGTCGCGGAAGCGGAGCGATTGCTTGAAGCGATTGCAGAAGTAAAGTCCAGTAGTTGACGATAGCTTCGGGCGCATCTTCGAAGTTGCGTCGCGTCTGTCGAAGGTCCGCTCGGCGCGGCAGCTATGCGCTGCCATAATTGTTTGGCGAAAGGACGGTCAGATCGGCGTAGCTTCACGAGTAACGCCGCATCAGCTAGAGACCCTCATCCTTTCGAATGTCCTTGTGGCCCATCGGCGAAGTTGCGCCTTGGCGGTCGGTAGTCCGCTCGTTGACCCAGAGCGGACCAGATTTGCTGACCTGAGTTCTTCGCATTTTGACCCGACTGAGACATCGAGGTCCGCAATGCTTTCAACACCGGGCACGAAATTAGCGGGTCTTCCCGCGTATCGCATCCCACCACGGACAGGTGCCCGCCATGCGTTCGTAGTTGCCTTCCATCACCTGAACAGGGGCGCGACGTGGACCGATCTCCGGCGCGGCCGAGGGAGGCGCGCCAATATCTTCAAATAGGCCCTTGTGGCCCCAGAAGCTACCCACGCTGGTCATCTCCACCGGCGGCGTTGTGTCATCGACCTCCTTGCCGCCCCAGCCGCACTCCACGTAGATCTCTGACGGAGTGCGCATGTAATACGACGTCATGAGATCATTCGGGTGGCGGCCGAGAGTGGCGACAACTTTCTGCGAGCTGCCCTGTAGCAGGTCATACCCCTGACCGACGTCGTCGAGCAGATAATATTCGACAAGCAGGTGATGCATGCTGCGCACTGGCGCGGCCACGAGAGCCACGCTGTGGTGGCGTGCGTTGACATGCATGAAGTAAGCCTTCAGCGGAGCAACCATGAAGTCGCTAATGCGAAACCCCAGCAGGTCCTTGTAGAAGGCCAGGGCGACATCGATGTCTGGGAATGTCAGAAGGGTGTGGCCCATGCCTAGTGGGCCCGTACGAAAGCCGGAGACGTCGCGGCCAGGCTTAAAGACTGTGTCAGCTACCTGGGCGCCGTGGAAAGCTTCCAAACGATTGCCGGCGGGATCAGCAAAGGAGATCAGCTCCGTCACACAGCGCTGGTCCGCCAGCCCTGCGGGTTCGCGCTTCACGGCGACGCCAGCGGTTTCGAGGCGGGCAGCGAGTGAGTCGAGAGTCGCGGCATTGGCGACTTCCCAGCCGAAGACCTGGGCGCCCGGCTCAATGGTTCGGTCGATGAACAGGCGCTGTTTGCGGTCGTCCATACGGAAGGCACGCATCGAGCTGGCGCGGTCCACCGCCTGCATGCCAATGTTTGATGCGGCGAATGCGGCCCAATCATCGAGGTTCGACGCGCCGACGCCGAGATAACCGAAGGCCTGGATTTCCATGGTGTATCCTCCCCGGTTGTTTTCTTGACAAGGGTAAGAGGCAGCGAACGCCATTGCAATTGGAGTTTTGGGGCGTTCGCTCGTCAAAGGACAGCTAAAATTCCTGTGGTCGTGACAGCCGGAATAGCGAACATCACAAATTCACGCCACCAAGTTGGCAGGGCCCAGGCTGTGTGAGAACCAAACCTCGACGCTGCTTAGGCCTGCTGCTGTCAGCGGACAGCATCGAAATAGTCAAGGCGCGGTTGCGGAGTCGCCTTCCAGCCGACGCCGAAGGTCGGATTACGTACAGCACTCGCGCCAACACGATTAAGTGACGAGTCTCGGTTGGCCCCATGTCGCAATTGTTCGTCCCCTGCCGGGCGCCTGCCCCAGTTATGAATAGATTACCGTCGTGAAAGCGGTGACCGCATGTTATCGACTTGGGTTCGGCTTGTGGCCGTTCGCGACGGTTTGCGCGGCATGGGGCACGTCCGGAGACAGGGCTGAACCGGAAGTCGTCGGCTCAGGTCCAGACTAGCGCTCGTGACCCCGAGGCGACATTCATCGTCCCTTGTTCTCCCATTGCCTCCAGCCGGCCTTACGCAAACCGTCGACGAGATGCGCGTGGTCTTCTGGCCGAAACCACGGAGCTCTGTTGCGGACATACATGTCGAATGCTCCCGGTGCGCGCGAGATGGCCTTTTCCAGTTCTTCCTTCGCTTCCGCCGCGCGGCCAAGCTGGCCCAGCGCCGCCGCGGTCCAGCGGTAGATCATCGGAAAATCGGGATACGACCGGATCAGACGTTTTGCTGCCTCAATCGAAGCCTCGTATTCGCCGCAGAAATATAAACCGCATGCAATGTGCAACAAGCGGACTGCCAGATAGGGGTCGCGGGGATCGAGCCTGATACACGCGTTGAGAGCCATGACCCCCTCCTTGGGCCGGCCGGCAAAGATCAATGTCGCGCCTCGATGGCCATGCGCGATCGCGAGATTTGGACTCATGGAGAGAGCTCGCTCGATCTCCGCCAACGCATCTTCAGCCTCGCCGCGGGCTTGCAAGGCCCAGCCAAGGCACGAACGGGCCTCCGCATCGGCGCCATCCAGCGCGACCGCCCGGCGGGCCAAGGCCTCCGCCGAGCGTTGCGCATCCCGCAGTTCCATCTTCTGGTAAAGCGCGGCCGCTTGCAGCTGGTAGAGACCGAGCGCGCTGTAGCTGCCGCCGAAGGTCGGGTCGAGATCGATCGCCTGTCTGAAGAAGTTCTCCGCGATCTCATCGTCGTCTGCGGTCGCTTTGCTCAGATGCCACAGGCCGCGCTGATAGGCTGCCCAGGCATCAAGGCTCCCCGGCGGCCTGCGCATGGCGCGTCGGAGTTCGGCGTCCGCAATGGCGGGGGCGATCGCAGTCGTCACCGCTTCGGTAAGCTCATCCTGCACGGCGAAAACATCAGCGAGGTCGCGGTCGTAGCGCTCGGCCCAGACATGATTGCTGGTCGCCGCCTCTATGAGCTGCGCGGTCACGCGGATCCGGCTGCCGGCCTTGCGCACACTACCTTCGAGCACGTAGCGGACGCCAAGCTCGCGCCCGACCTGTCTCACATCAACCGCTCGCCCTTTGTAAGTGAACGACGAGTTCCGAGCGATGACGAACAACGAGGGATAGCGCGATAGCGCCGTGATCACATCTTCGGCAATACCGTCGGAAACGAATTCCTGTTCGGGGTCGCCGCTCATATTGGTCAGCGGCAGCACGGCGACAGAGGGTTTGTCAGGCAACGCGAGCGCCGGAACCCCGCGTTTGAGCGTTGCGGTCCGCGGGCCTGGGTCGATGATGATGCGGTAAACGTGGACGGGCCGGGCGATGTTCTTGAGAGTTTTCTCGCCCGCTTCCTCGACGTCGAAAGACACCTTGTCGCGCGCGTGATTGAAGACCGTCTGAGAGATGCAGATGCCGCCGGGTTCGGCGATGCTCTCGAGCCGTGCCGCGATGTTGACGCCGTCCCCAAAGATGTCATGGGATTCGACGATGATGTCGCCGATATTGAGCCCCACACGGAAGAGAATGCGCCTGTCCTCTGCATCGTCGCTGGTAAGTTCGTTGATGCGGGACTGGAATTGCATGGCAGCCCGCACCGCTTCGACCGCACTTGGAAACTCCGCCAAAAACCCGTCGCCGGTGTTCTTCACGATGCGGCCGCCGTGCTCCGCAATTGCGGGCTCAACACCTCCGGCGAAGAGTGCTGTCAGCTTGGCGTGGGTCGCCTCTTCGTCATTATGCATGAGCCGAGAATAGCCAGCCACGTCGGCGGCCAAGATCGCCGATAATCTACGCTCGACTCGGACCCGCTCGTGCACCATGCCGCACCACGGCCCACCAACCCACCATATTCTACAATGGATCAGACCGCAGCGCCAAACTGAGCTCTAACATTCGTTGCCGCTAAATTGAAACCCGTCAGCCGGACTGACCGAGGTTTGTCTGGGACATGGAAAGAGCGCGAATGCGCGCCCGTGTTGATGCTCGTTCGCGCTCAGACCGAGCTCAGCATGGAAACGAGCAATTTCTTCCCGGTTTACGGTTCTGAGTACGGAGCCTGCGATCGCCGCGACCTTTTGAGGTCCTGCATACTAAACTAATCATGATCCAACTAACCAACTTGCGCGAGGACGCGGCTTCAGCTTCTGGCCCGTTCCGAGCAAAGTGGCGGGCCTTTGCCGCGTTGGCTATCGGCGGCAGACCGGTCGCAGGGCCGTGCCCGCCATGACCGCTGCTTGTGACCCTGGCTGTGTGAAAAGCCGCGAGTCGGTTACGATTCCTCCGTTTCCTAATGGGGGGATACGGATGGGACGCTTCGTTGAAGGCGCGGACAGATCCCAGCTGACGCTCTTGCCGGAATGTCTGGAGGATTGGGTAGACGAGGGCAACGCGGTCCATGTGATCGACGTGTTTGTCGAGGCGCTCGACCTGCATGGAATGGGATTTGAGCGTGTGATCGCCAAGGAGACGGGCCGGCCTTCCTATCATCCGGCAGTCCTTCTGAAGCTTTACATCTACGGTTATCTCAATCGGGTGCAATCCAGTCGCCGCCTGGAACGTGAGGCGTGCCGCAATATCGAGGTGATGTGGCTGATCGGCCGCCTGGCTCCCGATCATAAGACGATCGCCGATTTCCGGAAGGACAATGGTGCGGCGCTTCGGAAGGTTTGTGCGAAGTTCGTTGCGCTATGCCGGCAAATGGGCCTGTTGCAGACCCCAAGCGTCGCAATCGATGGCAGCAAGTTCAAGGCAGTGAACAACCGCGATCGCAACTTCACACATGCCAAGATGGCGAGGCGGATGGCGCAGATCGAGGAAAGCGTCGGGCGATATCTGCGTCAACTGGATAGCGCCGATCGGCAGGAGCCATCGGAAGCGATCAGCATCAAGACCAACGAGGATTAAGGAAAAGATCGCTCGACTGAAGCAGGAGATGGGCCGCCTGGAAGTGCTCGATGCGCAGATGCGCAAGACGCCGGATCAACAGATATCGCTGACCGATCCGGATGCCCGTTCGATGGCCACCAGTGGACGCGGATCGGGTGTCGTCGGCTACAATGTCCAGGTCGCGGTGGACACCGAACACCATCTGATTGTTACGCATGAGGTCATAAACGTCGGCAATGACCGTGGGCAGCTTGCTCGGATGTCGAAGCAAGCCAAAGAAGTGCTCGAAGTGGACAAACTCGAGGCGGTCGCCGACCGTGGCTACTTCGACGGAGAGGAGATATTGGCCTGCAAAGAGGCTGGCGTTGCAGTCACGCTGCCCAAGCCCATGACGTCGAACGCCAAGGCGGAGGGTCGGTTCGGCAAACAGGACTTCGCCTATCTACCTGACGAGGACGTCTACCGCTGCCCGTCCGGCCAGGTGCTGCCCTATCGCTATACCAACATCGAGCATGGAATGACGCTGCGCCGTTACTGGTCGACAGCAGCGTGCCAAGGCTGCGCAATCAAGAGCCAATGTACGCCGTCCAAGGAGCGCCGCATCACACGCTGGGAGCATGAGCATGTGGTCGAGGAGGTCCAGAGACGGCTCGATTCCGACCCCGACGCCATGCGGAGGCGGCGCGAGACGGTCGAGCATCCCTTCGGCACGATCAAGGCCCGTATGGGGGCGACCCACTTCCTGATGAAGCGCCTACGGAACGTCGCCGCCGAAATGGCGCTGCATGTTCTCGCCTATAACCTCACACGGGTGATGAACATCGTCGGCAAACCGCGCCTGATTGCAGCCATCCGCGCCGCCTGAAGCCCGGAAAGTGCGTCCAAAAGCGCAATACCGCGTCGCGATACCTACTTTGGCCGGTCATTGGACGATCCGACGCGAGAACATCGGCCGCCTGCAATGATTGGCGACCCACGGCCGCGTGCCGACCATCCGTTTGCACACAGCCAAGACCCAATTCGGACTTGGTTTGCGATGGACGATTCAAGCCCATGCAAAAATGAATTTTATGCGGTTCAGTCTGAGTATTTTTGCTGTATCCTATTGGGCCTTCCAGCTCCGCAATATGGGAGGAGGTTAGGATGAACAAGTCCTTTGTCGCTGCTACTTTGATCGCGTTGGCAAGTTCTGCGATGGCTCAAGATGCGATGAAGGTGGTCAAGCCCGATGGGGTGACGTGGATAGAGCATCCGGTCTTCAGGGGCGTGCAAACCGCCATCTTGATCGGTGACCCAACAAAGGCCGAGACGATAGTCCAGCGGGTGAAATTCCCGCCGAATTATAAAGTTCCGCCGCATACTCATCCCTATGCCGAGGTCGTCACCGTGATGAGTGGCAGCTTTGGGAACGCCATGGGGGAAAGGTTTGATCCCTCGAAAGGCGAGATATTGAAGCCGGGCTCCGTCTTCGCGCTGCCGGCAAAGCACCCCCATTATGTATGGACGACAAACGAAGAAACGATGGTCCAAATTGTATTCACCGGGCCGGGGGGCATCGTGTTCATCGATCCAGCCGACGATCCGCGCAAGAAGTAAAAACGAACGCCGAAGCATAAAAAAGGCCACCTCAATCGGGCGGCCTCTTTCGTAATTCCGACACCGGCGCGATGTCGGCTGTTGGCCCATCGCTGCCGCATCCCCACGGCCGAGGATATGTCGGCTGTAAGGGGTAGATCGGACCTAACGTAAACCGGGCCAAAACCTCGCGATTGACCCTAAGCGGACTCTAGTCCTGGTGAGCGGCAGATGGAATGAAAGTCGGCGCCTTAGCGTGCCACGGGCGTCTCGCGGACAACCCTGCCATTGCGGTCGGCATAAATCAGTCTGTCGTCAGCGAGGCGAATGGAGGATATCCGCGCAAAGGCCGACCCAGGGTCGCGCGGCGCCACAAAATCATCAGCCAGACGAAACCTCCCCCCTTCCAGCTTTTCCAGAACGAAATAGCGTTCCTTGGCGACTTGCGGGATTTCCATAAAGCGGACGGCAAACTCTCGTCCAACGGCGACCACGTCGTCAGCGCTTCCCATGCCGTAGCCCGGAACCTTGATATTGCTGAGCTGACGCGCGACGTCGTGCCAGTCCGCGAAAAGCGGGCCAACCTTCGCATCTGTCATTAGCTTCTCGACGCGCGGAATTTCCGATGCTGCAAGGTTGGCGGGATCGTTCTTGTAGTCGTCGTAATCGACATACTTCTTTGACAGCCGGATCTTCTCGCCGCGGTAATCCATCTCATCGCTGCCGAACGCCTCGACATAGGCCATACGCCCGAGCACCACGGCGCCCACCGACGCCAGAAAGATACCTAAAGCGACGATCGACCTTCTGGATCGTGTCAACGTGCAATTCTCCAAGCTGCCCCTAAGGCGAGGACTCTATAACAACTAGCCTGCCATGCGGTCGGGCGCCATGATCGCCGTTGGCCCAACTCTGACGTCTGGTGACGCCGGCTTCTGGGCGGCTATCAGGAGCACAGCGGACCTTATCCGCGTTCCAACTGCGGCGCGGGTCTATGACGACGCGCGCTAGGCGGCCACCGCGATTTTTCTCTATACGGGTAAGGGTGCGTTGAGCTGAACGGGGAGCCAGGGCCTCGGCCCGCAACCTTTAGCCCGGTCAACTCCCGACGCCGCCGACCAGACGCGGGCGGCGATTTGCAAGCGGCTTTGCCGCGGGCAGCGCGCGCAGCCATGCCCGAAAACTCACGATCTCCGGACAATCCGCCGTGCCTTCCGGCGCTACCAGCCAATCACCCGCGCCTGATCCCTCGTTGATCCGTTCGCAGCGATAGCCCGGATGGTGGCTCACGCCGCGGGCGATCAGGAGGTCGACCTTGCCCTCGACGAGCTCGTGCAGGCCGGCGGGCTGCAGCACACGCAAGCCGATCTCCGCATATGCGCTGCGAAACGCCGCAAGTTCGAGGCGGCGCAGGTCGTAGCTGCCGTGGACGCCCAACTGCAGCAGCACGGTGCCTGACGGCTTCAATTGCGTGGTCGCCTCGGCAATGTGGCGGAAGCCTTCGGAGATCCCGGGCAGATAGGCCTGGCCGGCCTCCGTGAGGATGAGCTGCTTGTGCAGCCGCTCGAACAGCTGCACGCCGAGGCGCGCCTCCAGCGCTTTCACCTGCTGCCCGACGGCCGCGGGCGTGACGTGCAGTTCGTGCGCGGCCAGCTTGAAGCTGAGATGGCGCGCGGCGGCCTCGAAGGCGCGGAGCGCGTTGAGCGGGGGCAGGGCGTATGTCATCGCAACTGCATTTGACACCGATGGGCCGCGTCCCTGCAATAGATTTTCTTGCGCTGAACCGCAGCAATGATGCTTTGCGAAAGGATGATGCCGCCGGATACGCTTGACGCGCAAACCCGGAGAAAACCCATGCCCCAAACTCACTTCGTCAGCCACAATCCCGCAACGGTTCACCCACCCGTCGGCGGCTACTGCATGGGGCTCGAGCTGAAGCAGCATCGCCGCCTGCTGTTCATCAGCGGCCAGGTCCCTGAAAAGTCCGACGGCACCGTGCCTGACGGCTTCGAGGCGCAATGCGAGCAGGCCTGGCGCAACGTCAGGGAAGTGCTCGCCGCGGCAGGTCTTGGCGTCGAGCACCTGGTCAAGGTCACCACGTTCCTGACCGACCGCAGTCAGGTCGTCCCCAACCGCGCCATTCGCCGCGCCATGCTTGGGGAGCACCAGCCGGCACTGACCGTCGTGGTCGTCGAGACCGTCGACAGCAAATGGCTGCTGGAGATCGAGGCGATCGCCGCGGAATGAGGCGGCGGCGTCGATGTTGCAATGAGCCAATCATATCAGGTGTCCAATGGCTGAGATCCATCCGTTCTACCAGACGCACCGCCGCGCGATGGAAGCCGCCATGCGCGAGCGACTAGACCTTGCCGAAGCGATGCTTCGCGAGCGCGCGCATCTCTCCGACATCGACGCAATCAGGTGGGAGGTGATGGACGAATTCGCGATCGTCCTCACCCAGATGCCCTATGTCGGCGGCGCCGCAAGCCGCATGAGTGATTTTTTCATGCGCCTGACCGGCTTCATGGCGATCAGCCGGGTGCTGCGGCGCCACGGCGTGCCGGTGCCCGTGATCGGCGAGATCGAGCGGGAAACCTACAAGGCGCAGCTGCTGACGATTCCCGAAGCCGAGCGCCTCGCCGCGGGGCATCAATTCATGTCACCGGAGAACCAAGCCTTGATGCGCGAACAGGCGGCAAGAAGCCTTACAGAAGCTCACCAAGCAGAGTTTCCGGAAGATTTCGTCTACGATTTCGTCGAGCCGGGCCCGCAAGACAGCTTCGAGTTCGGCATCGACTACAAGACCTGCGGCTTCTGCAAGCTCGCGGCGCGCCACGGCGACAAGGAGATCCTGCCGAACATCTGCGGCCTCGACTTCGACGCCTACGCCACGCGAGGCATCCGCCTGGAACGGACCCAGACGCTGGCGGGCGGCGCCAGCCACTGCAATTTCCGCTTCTCGCGATTAGACCGCACCCGCTGACCCCGCGATAACGGTGATCCCGGACCGCCGTTCTGCCGCCACCTCGTCATTGCGAGCGCAGCGAAGCAATCCAGCATCTTTCCGCGGAGGGACTCTGGATTGCTTCGCTGCGCTCGCAATGACGGGGTAAGCCACGGGTCTTCGAGGCGGCTGCCGATGATGACATCATACCCCTGTTTTGCCCGACGGAGCAAATCGGCTTCGTAAAATCCGCAAGTTCACGACACCCGCCGGCAAGTCATTGATTCCGCTGGCCTCGCCTACTGTGCATGGGGTTGTTTTCGCACTTTTTGTTTTGCCGGCCGTCTACTCCGCCGCTTTCTCCCTCAAGCGCTGCGCATAGACGTTGATGACCAGCGCCGCCAACAGGATCAGGCCGCGGATCAGGATCTTCAGGAAGCTGTCGATGTTGACGTGGTCGAGACCGTTGTTGAGCACGCCGAGGACGAACAGCCCGACGATGGTGTTGCCGATGCCGCCGCGGCCGCCGAACAGGCTGGTGCCGCCGACCACGACGGCGGCGATGGAATCGAGCAGGTAGGTGTCGAACTCGTTCTGCTGCGCGCTGCCGAAATGGGCGACGCCGAGCATGCCGCCGATACCAGAGCACACCGCCGAGATCACCATGACCGCGCCGAGGATCAGCTTGACGTTCAGACCTGAATATTCGGCCGCCTCGCGATTGCCGCCGACCATGTAGACGTAGCGGCCGAAGCGCGTGTAGGTCAGCACCAGATGGCCGCCGAGCAGCATGATGGCCGCGACGATGACGATCCAGGGGATGCCGCCGATTGAGCCGGAGCCGAGCGTCGTGATCAGGCTCGGCACCTTGTAGGCGATCTGGCCGCGCACCAGGAGCGCCGAGATGCCGGCGGCGATTTGCATCATCGCAAGCGTCATGATGAAGGAGGGGATGCCGATCACGGTCAGCCCGAGCGCGTTGACGAGACCGAGCAGGGCGCAGAGCAGGAGCGACAGGATGATCGCGACCGCGCCGGGCAGGGGAATGTTGGCGATGTTGACGTAGGATTCCTGCAGCGTGAAGTAGGCGACCGCAATGCCGGTGACGTTGGCGATGCTGGCGATCGACAGATCGATCTCGGCGCAGAGGATCACGAAGGTGAGGCCGACGGCGATGATGCCCGTCACCGACACCTGCGTCAGGATGTTGCCGAGATTGTCGATCGTCGCGAAGGAGGGGCTGGCGAAGGCGAAGAAGGCGGTGAGGAAGATCAGCGTCAGGAACGGGGCGATGTTGCGCATCTGCGAGCGCAGGAAGGGCGCAAGGCCCCGCGCCCGTTGTCCTGTCGCCAAAGCCGTCTCGCTGCTCATATGCTTCTCCGTCACGCCGCTTCCAGCAGGCGGTCCTTGCTGACCGGCTCGTTCTTGAATTCTCGTACCAATGCGCCGCGCTTGAGCACGAGGATACGGTCGGCCAGCGACAGCACCGTTTCCGGCTCGGTCGACAGCACGATGATGGCAAGTCCCTTGGCGCGGAGATCGCGGACGATGTTGATGACGTCGTTCTTGGCGCCGACATCCATGCCGCGGGTCGGCTCGCACAGCACCAGCAGCTTGGGCGGGTAGGTCAGCCATTTTGCGAGGGCAACCTTCTGCTGGTTGCCGCCCGAGAGCATGCCGAGGTCGAGGCCGACCACCGGCGGCCTGATCTGCAGCTGCTCGACCTGGCGCCTCGCGATGTCGCGCTCCTGCGCCGGCTTGAGCAGCAGCGAGGAGATGCGGTCGAGGATGCTGATCGAGATGTTCTTGTAGACCGGCTCCTGGTGAAACAGCATGTCGCGCCGGCTCTCCGGCACCAGCGCCACGCCGGCGCGGCGCGCCGCAGCCGTGCTGGCGAAAGTTTTCGGCACGCCTTCGACTGCAAGCGTGCCGCTGTCCGGCTTCAGCTTGCCGAACAGGATGCGCGACAGCTCCTGCTGGCCGCAGCCCATGAAGCCGTAGATGCCGAGCACCTCGCCGGCGCGGGCCTCGAACGATACGTCTTGAAGGCTGCGGGACAGCGACAGCTGGTCGGCCTTGAGAACGACCTTGCGGTCGCTCGGCTGCGGCAGCATCAGGTCGTCGGTGTAGCTATGCTCGAGCGCCTCGCCGCCGCGGCCGATCATCGCCTCGATCAGCGCGCCCTTGCTGGTCGCCGCGCTCGCCGTCTCCGCGACCTTCCGGCCGTTGCGGAACACGGTCACCGTGTCGGACACCAGCAGGATGTCCTCGATGAAATGCGAGATGAAGACGATGGCGGTGCCTTCCTCGCGCAGTCGCCGGAGCGTTGTGAACAGCCGCTCGACCTCGGGCGGGGAGAGGGCGGAGGTCGGCTCGTCCAGAATGACGATCCGTGCGCCGGAGAACAGCACGCGCGCGATCTCGATCAGCTGCTGCAGCCCGATCGGGAGATCCCCGAGCCGCGCCATCGGGTCGACGTCGATGCCGAAGCGGGCGAGCTGCTCGCCCGCCTCGCGCGCCATCCGCCGCCATTGCACGAGGCCGAGGGCGTTGGTCGGCTGATTGCCGAGGAAGACGTTCTCCGCCACCGTCAAGTCGGGCGCGACGCTGAGCTCCTGGTGCACCATGGCGATGCCGGCGGCGTGCGCATCGCGCGCCGAGCGAAAATGCATGTCCCGGCCGTCGACCAGGAAGCGGCCTGAGAACTCGGTGTGCACGCCGGCGATGATCTTCATCAGCGTGCTTTTGCCGGCGCCGTTCTCGCCGACGAGACCATGGATCTCGCCGGGATAGAGCGCGAAGTCGACACCACGAAGCGCTTCGACGCCGCCGAAGCTCTTCGTGATGCCCTGCAGTTCCAGGATGGGCTGTTGTCCCACGATCATGAAAGTTCAGATCTGAGGCTCAGATCAGGAAGTGGTCCTGCATCCACTGCATCCCGGCGGCGTTGGCCTTGGTCACGACAGGGCCATCGGTCACGACGTTCTTCGGAATGCCCTGTCCGCTCTTCTCGCCGCCGACCACGGCCGAGACGCCCGCGATGATGGCGCCGCCATGGATGCGGCAGGAGGGATTGCGGACGGTCGCGAACATGCGGCCTTCGCTCACCGCCTGGATCGCCGGTGGCATGGCGTCGACGCCGCCGATCAGGATGTTGGTGCGATTGCGCGCCTTCATGATGTTGGCGGCGGCCAGCGCCATGTCGTCATTGTGGAAGAACGCCGCGTCGATCTGCGGGTATTTTGTCAGATAGGTCTCCCAGAGACGTGCGGTCTTCGACACGTCCCAATCGGCCGGTTGGGTGTCGAGCACCTCGATGCCGGGGAATTGCTTGACGACCGAGTTGAAGCCCTTCGCCCGTCCTTGCGCGCCGGTATGGCCGAGCGCGCCCTGCGTCATGATGATCTTGCCCTTGCCGCCCATGGCGTTGCACAGCGCCTGCGTCACCGATGCGCCCATGAACTCGTTGTCGGGGGCGAGGAAGGAGTGGACGTTGATCTGGTCGAGTGGCGCGATCAGCGTGTCCATGTCGATCACGGGCGTGCCGGCGTCGATCATCTTCTGCACCGGCTGGGTGAGGGTGCCGATGCCGAAGGCTTGGATCGCCACGAAGTCCCATTTCTGCGAGGCCATGTTGTCGATCGCCGCGCGCTGCTTCACTGCATCGAGCTGGCCGTCGAACCAGGTGACCTCGACATTGAACAGCTTGCCCCAGAATTCCGCGGCCTGCTTGCCTTGCGCGCACCAGGTGGCCTGAAGACCGGCATTGGAGAAGGCCGCCTTCAGCGGCTTCTCGCTGCGTCCGACCTCGGCGGCCAGTGCGGGGTTTATGCCCATGCTGCCGAACAGGGCAGCCCCGGCGCCGGCGGTCGCAGCCGCCTGAAGAAGATCGCGCCTCGTCGTCGAGAAATCTTTCGTCCCGGACATCGCTCGCTCCCATATATATTTGTCGTCGGCGCGTCATTGGTAGCGCTACCGATGTCCGAAAGTCTCTCACAAGAGTTGTTCGCACTCAATCCGCAATCAGCCGCAGCGTCGTCGCGCCCGCATGTTGGTGCAGCGCAAAGCGTCAAGTGGGCGCGGCGGCGAATGCATCGATCTCGGCGAGCAATGTATCCCAGGCCTGCGCGATCGCCGGCGTCCATTCATCGCCGAGCAGATCGCGGAGCGCATCCCTGATGACGGCGAAGAACGCGACGAACAGCTCGCGCGGCGTGCCATAGGCATCGTGCGAGGCGAGCTCGCAGGCGATCAGCCGGAAATGTCCGCGGCGCTCGCCGGCGAAATCGAGAATCGCCTCGATCGTCAGCGCCAGCATCGATCCCTTCACGAGGTCGCCGCCGTCCGAGCGGAACATCGCCTGCGTTTCCGGATGCTAATCGAACAGACGTTGGTAGACCAGGGACGTGAGATCGGCGCAGCGGGAGGCGGCGCGTTCGAAGCTGTCTTCGATGGGATGAGAGGCCGCGTTCATCGACAGTTCAGCCGCGCGGGCAAAAAAAGAGCGGGGCCCTGGCCCCGCTCAAAAATTGTGTCGACCCTATTATCCCCGATCTTAAGATTTGATCTTGATTGACGGGGCGACGCTGCGTTTTGCGCGCCAGGGGCTCCTCCCGAGACTTGGACCACCAGGCCTCGACCTCGCGGTCAGCGCCTGAGCAAGAGGATGCTAGATCAACTTTTCTCACTTGTCATCATTTTCAGCAACGAATGTTCAAAATAACAGCAGCTGACGAAATGATCGGGCTTTTAGCCGCCTAAGCGCATGACAAATATAAGAAATCTGTGGATGGGCGGGGGCGGGGCGGCTGCCTCAAATGCCGGACGCCAGCCGCAGGAGGGGGGCTCCGGCCCCAGTTTTTAGCGAAATTTGCGGTGTGCCAAGTAGCCGGCGGAACCGACCTCGACTCGCGGGCCGGCGCGGTGTTTAGTTAGCGCACGAACGAATGGTTCGCCGGATGCGCGCACGCCTGCAAAAATTCCTGCCTCTGGTCCTGCTCGCCCTGGTGATGCAGGTGCTGGCGCCGATCGCCGCCTGTCTCGCGGCGGGCCAGGCCGTTGCCGATCCGCTCTCTGCCGCCATCATCTGCCACGGTGCAACTGAGCAGGGCGGCCCGGTAGACGAGACCGGGACGCCGGCCGCAAAAGCCGGCGCATGTGCGCTTTGCTGCCTCGCGCACGCTGGCGCCTCGCTCGACGAGCCGCCCCATGCGGCGTTCTCAACTCCCGTCCGCCCCATCGCCCGCATCGTCTGGCATGTGGCGAACGCGCCCGTCCTCGCCGCCGTCGACGGTTCGAGCGCCCGGGCACGCGCTCCCCCTCGCATTTCCTGATCCGCGAAACCTTCAGCTCCGAGCCGGCTTCGGCCGTGCCGGGATCGCAATGCACCGGCTCTCTGCCGGCATCAGGAATGACCTCATGCCTCGTTCAGGCTTTTTTCGACTGCTTTCTGCACCCGGAATTCTGCTTGCCTCAGCTTCTGCCCTCGTTGTGCCGTCCAATGCGATTGCGGAGGAAAACCGAGGCGAGCTTCCTCCCGTCACGGTCGACGCGCCGCGGGAGAAACGGGCCTCACCAGCCCGCGCACAGCGAGCTGCCGCGCGATCAACGCGGGCCCGCGCGCCTGCAACTGCGCCTGCACAACCGACGGCAGCTTCCGAAGGGGGCCCCGGCCCCGGTGCCCTGACGGTTCTCACCGCCCAGCAGGCGCTGAGCGAGATCAACCAGACACCGGGCGGCGTAGCGCTGGTCACAGCGGAGGCCTACCGGAATTCGACTCCTGCCAGCACGATCAAGGATGTCCTGGACTACGTGCCCGGCGTGTTTGCGCAGCCGAAATGGGGCGACGATACCCGGCTTTCGATTCGCGGATCCGGCCTGTCGCGCAATTTCCATCTGCGTGGCGTGCAGCTTTACATGGACGGCATCCCGATCAACACGGCCGACGGCTACGGCGATTTCCAGGAGATCGACCCGACCGCCTACAAATACGTCGAGGTGTACAAGGGCGGGAATGCGCTGCAGTTCGGAGCCAATTCGCTGGGAGGCGCCGTCAACTTCGTGACTGCATCGGGACGCGACCGATTTCCGAATGGCGTCTCGCTCGACGTGGGAGCCTTCGGCTTCAGGCGACTGCAGGCCAATGCAGGGGGCGCCAACGGGCCATGGGATGGTTTCGTCACCGCATCGACGCAGGTCACGGACGGCTTCCGCGATCACAGCTTCGGCTCGGGCAACCGCGTGAGCGGCAATGTCGGCTACCAGTTCTCGCCGGATTTCGAGACGCGATTCTATCTCAACGCCAACGAGGTGCGGCAACGCATTCCAGGAACCGTCACCAAGGTGTCTGCCTTGACCAATCCGGAGGCCGCGGCTCCGGCGAACGTTGCCATGGACCAGCAGCGCAACATCGACACGGTCAGGCTGGCAAACAAAACGACGATCCGATTCGACGACACCAGGTTCGAGTTCGGTGCCTTCGGCGTCGACCGGCACCTCATGCATCCGATCTTCCAGTGGCTCGATTATCGCTACAAGGATTACGGCGGCTTCGCGAAAGTTACGGACGACCGCATTATCGGCGGTTACCGCAACAGGCTTGTCGCGGGCGTCAACTTGTTGAATGGCAGCATCGACAACCAGCAATTTGCCAACATTGCCGGACAGAAGGGGGCATTGCTGTCGTCGTCGGTCGATCGCTCGGAGAACACCTCGGTTTACGTTGAGGACAGCTTCTACTTTCTGCCGAACGTCGCCGCGATTGCCGGCACTCAATTTTTGCATGCGACGCGCAGTCGGCGGGACCGGTTTCTTAGCGACGGCGACCAGTCGGGAGCAACCCGCTTTGATCTTTGGTCGCCGAAGACGGGCCTGCTGTGGCAGATCGACCCGACGTGGCAGGCCTTCGCCAACGTTTCGCGGAGCGCCGAAGTGCCGAGCTTCGGCGAGAGCGCGCGCGGTCCTGGCATTCCGACGATTCCGTTCACCAGTATCCGTCCGCAGATTGCGACGACCTACGAGATCGGGACGCGCATGCGACGGCCCGACTATTCGTGGGAGTTGACCGCCTATCGCGCCAATATCCGCGATGAGCTGCTGTGCCTCTACAGCGCCTTCGGCAATTGCAACGTGACCAATGCCGACCGAACCGTCCATCAGGGCGTGGAGGCTGGGGCAGGGGCAGCAATCTTCCGCGACATCTTCGTGAAAGGAGGAGCGCCCGACAAAGTTTGGCTCAACCTTGCCTATACTTATAACGATTTTCGCTTCGATAGCGACCCGACGTTCGGCAACAACCAGCTGCCCGGTGCGCCGCGTCACTATTTGCGCGCCGAATTGCTCTACAAGCATCCGACCGGGTTCTATGCCGGTCCGAACGTCGAATGGGTGCCGCAAGCCTATTTTGTCGACAGTATGAACACGTTGACGACGGAGCCGTACGCACTGCTCGGATTGAAAGCGGGCTTCGACAATGGCGGGCCGTTCTCCGCCTATATCGAGGGTCGAAACCTCACCAACAAGACCTACATTGCAAGCGCCAGTATCATCGATCGCGCCACCGCGACGTCGGCGTTGTTCGAGCCAGGCGCCGGCCGGGCGGTCTACACCGGAATAAGGTATCGATGGTAAGCGCACTGAGGCTTCCGAGACCACCACGACCGACCGTGCTCGATCAGATCAAAACCGAGGGAACCAAATGAACAGGATCAAGCTTTCGCTTCTCGCCGTCGCCATGCTGCTCGGCACCAGCGCGGCGGTTGCAGCCGAGGACGTCAAGGCCGGCGATCTCGTCATCTCGCAGGCCTGGAGCCGGGCAACGCCGGGCGGCGCCAAGGTCGCCGGCGGCTATCTGACGATCGAAAACAAGGGCAACGCGGCCGACAGGCTGGTCAGCGTGTCCGCCGACATCGCAGGCAAGGCCGAGATTCACGAGATGGCGATGGACAACGGCGTGATGAAGATGCGCGCGCTCGACAAGGGACTCGCGATCGATCCAGGCAAGACCGTGAAGCTCGCGCCCGGCGGCAATCATTTGATGCTTCAGGAGCTGAAGGGGCCGTTCAAGCAGGGCGACAAGGTGCCGGTGACGCTTCAGTTCGAGAAGGCCGGAAAGATCACTGTCGCCCTCGACGTCCAGGGCGTCGGCGCGCAGGCCCCGGGCGATGGCGGGCACTCGGGTCACATGGACATGAAGAAAATGCCGGATCATTCGGGAATGAAGAAGTGATGGGCATGATCTGCTCATAACTGGTGGAGCAACAGCATGGATCGAAGAGAGTTCAACGCGACGCTTGCCGCTGTATCCTTGCTCAACTTCGTCGCGCCGCCTGCACTTGCGCAGCTGGCGTCGCCGACACGACCGCGCGTGGGCCTGTTGATCCATTCGGACATGATCCTGCTTGATTTGGCCGGTCCGCTCACCGTGTTCAGCATTATGCAGGCTGATGTCCATCTGATAGCCAAAACAGAGCAGCCGGTCACAACCGATGTCCGCTTGCCGGTTGCGCCGACGGCGACCTTCCAGAGCGCCCCGCAGATGTTCGATGTGTTGTTCGTGCCTGGAGGTCTGAAGGGAACGGTCGCTGCGATGCAGGACCGTGAAACTATCGAATTCCTCAAGCAGCAGGGTGGATCGGCGCGCCTCGTCACTAGCGTTTGTACCGGTTCGCTCTTGCTTGGCGCCGCCGGGCTGCTGAGGGGCTATCAGGCCACGTCGCACTGGTATGTTCGCGATCTGCTCGCGCAGATGGGTGCGGTGGTGCGGACCGATCGCGTCGTCGAGGATCGCAACCGAGTGACGGGTGGCGGCGTGACGGCCGGCATCGATTTTGCGCTCGCGATCGCCGCTCGGTTGGCGGGCGAAGAGGTTGCACGACGAATTCAGCTCGTGATCGAGTACGATCCAAAGCCGCCGTTCGATTCCGGATCACCCGAGCGTGCCGGTCCTGCGCTGGTGGGCGATGTCTTGAAGCGGCGGCAGGACCTAATTCGCGAAGCAGAATCTGCAGCCAAGGCGGCCGGTGCCGCAATGCATCTATGAACAAGTGAGGCTCCAATGCGAATAGGTTCGATTTACGCCACCACGACGGCTGCATGCCTGTTGGCAGCCGTGCCCGCAAGCGCGCATGTCTCGCTGGAGACCAAGCAGGCCACCATCGGCGCGTCCTACAAGGCGGTCTTCACCGTGCCGCATGGCTGCGGGGGCTCGCCGACGGTGAAGCTCCGCGTGCAGATTCCGGAAGGGGTGATTGCGGTGAAGCCGATGCCGAAGGCCGGCTGGACCATCGACGTCGTCGAGGGAAAATATGCCGGGGAATACGACTATCACGGCAATAAGCTCTCGTCCGGCGTCAAGGAGGTGGCGTGGTCCGGCGGCAAGCTGCTGGACAAGAACTATGACGAGTTCATCATGCACACGGTGCTCACCGACAAGCTCAAGGCCAACACGACCTTGTACTTCCCCGTGGTTCAGGAATGCGAGACCGGCGTCAGCCGCTGGATCGAAATCCCAACCGAGGGGGCAGGGCATTCTCATGAGGGCAAGTCGCCGGCGCCTGGCGTGAAGCTCCTGCCCAAACCCTGATGCGCCTCCTCGCCGCGCTCGCGACGCTGCTCTTCGCTGCGGGCTTTGCGAGCGGTGCGCTCGCGCATGCGGCGCTGATCTCGGTGGAGCCGGCGAGCGGCAGCAGGCTCGCGACCGCGCCCAAGGTGGTGGAGCTGCGGTTCAACGAGCCGGTGACGCCGGGCGCGATCCGGCTGATCGACGGGGCGGGCAGGGCGCGGGACGATTCGCGTGTCAGTGCGTCGGGCGAAACGATTTCCGTGGCGATGCCGGCGGATCTACCTGAGGGAACCGCGGTCATCAGCTATCGCGTGATCTCGCAGGATGGCCATCCGGTGGTCGGATCGGTGATGTTTTCGGTCGGCACGCCGTCGGACACGAAGCCGCCGGCGAGTACGGGCAACGGGTTGGGCGCGCTGATCTGGCTGGCGCGCGTTGGCCTCTACCTCGGACTGTTCGTTGGTGTCGGCGGTGTGTGTTTCGCGCGCTGGATATCACGGTCGTTGACTGGCACGACCGTGCCGCGCGTGGCGCTCGCGGTCGGCCTTCCGAGCGCCGTGGTCTCCCTCGGTGCGCTTGGTCTCGATCTCCTCGGCCTGCCGCCGGCGGCGCTCGCGACGGCCGCGCCTTGGAAGGTCGCGTTCGCGACCAGTGCCGGCCGCGCGTTTCTTGTTGCCACCGCCGCGATGCTGTTCGCTCGGCTGGCGCTGCGCAGCGCCTGGCCTTCGCGGGCTCTTGCGATGATGGCGGTGGTCGGTGTGGGCTTGTCGCTCGCCATGAGCGGGCACGCCGCAACGGCGCCGCCTCAGATGATGATGCGACCGGCGATGTTTCTTCACGGCCTGTGCGTTGCGCTGTGGATCGGCGCTCTTGCTCCGCTGGCGGCTTTACTGTCGAAGCCGACACCAGCGACATTTGCCGTCGTGAACCGCTTCTCGGCGATCGCCATGCCGGCCGTCGGCGTGCTGGCATTGTCGGGGCTTGCCCTTGCCATTGTTCAGCTCGAAAAGGCTTCGGCGCTGGTCGAGACCCGCTATGGCCTCATCCTCTCGACCAAGCTCGCGCTGGTCCTCATGCTGCTCGTACTTGCGGCGCTCAACCGCTTCCGCTTCACCCCGGCACTCGCGCGCGATCGCGGAGCCCGGGCCATCCTCGAGCGCTCGATCCTTCTCGAATGTGCTGTCGCCCTCGCCATCCTCGCCGTCGTCGCCGGCTGGCGCTTCACGCCGCCGCCGCGAACGATTGTTCCGGAGACGCCTTTGGCAATCCACATCCACAGCGACAAGGCGATGTTCCAGGTGCTGGTGTCTCCTGGAATGGTCGGCAAGGACGATTTCGTGCTCCAGCTCATGACCGGTGAGGGGACGC
Organism: Bradyrhizobium sp. NC92; assembly: GCF_025200865.1. NCBI lineage: Bacteria > Pseudomonadati > Pseudomonadota > Alphaproteobacteria > Hyphomicrobiales > Nitrobacteraceae > Bradyrhizobium > Bradyrhizobium sp. NC92. The sequence goes on along the minus strand of NZ_CP104171.1, from coordinate 4,566,930 downwards.
CCCTGGCAGCCAAAGAGGTGACGTTGACGCTCAGCCTGCCCGAGCGCGGTATCGAGCCGATGGACCGGGGCGCCTCGCTCGGGCCGGACGGCTACTGGCATGTGCGCAAGGTCGAGTTGCCCTTCGCCGGCCGCTGGCGCGTCCGGATCGAGGCGCTCGTGAGCGATTTCGAGAAGATCACGCTCGCGGATGAACTCGAGGTGCCGCCGCCCTAGGCTCGCCGGCTTTGCAGAACATGATGCTCCTCGAGTCAAACCTGAAGGCAACGGAAAAATGACAGGAATTTCGCCGCGTTAGCGGCTTTTCCTCATTCCCGGTCTTGTGTTTTCGCTCCCAATCCGGTTTCACTGCAGGCGATCACTGATTCCCAGAGTATTACCATGCGGTTGTCGCGGTTCTTTCTGCCCATCCTGAAGGAAAATCCGAAAGAGGCGGAGATTGTCTCGCATCGGCTCATGCTGCGCGCCGGCATGATCCGGCAGGAGGCGGCCGGCATCTATGCCTGGCTGCCGCTCGGCTTCCGCGTGCTGAAGAAAATCGAGCAGATCGTGCGCGAGGAGCAGAACCGCTCCGGCGCGATCGAGGTCTTGATGCCGACGCTTCAGCTCGCCGATCTCTGGCGCGAGAGCGGCCGCTACGATGCCTATGGTCCGGAGATGCTGCGAATCGCTGACCGCCACAAGCGAGAGCTGCTGTACGGGCCGACCAACGAGGAAATGATCACCGAGATCTTCCGCGCCTATGTGAAGTCCTACAAGAACCTGCCGCTGAATCTCTATCATATCCAATGGAAATTCCGCGACGAGCAGCGTCCGCGTTTCGGCGTGATGCGCGGCCGCGAGTTCCTGATGAAGGACGCCTATTCGTTCGATCTCAACGAGGCGGCGGCGCGCGTCGCCTACAACAAGATGTTCGTCGCGTACTTGCGCACCTTCGCACGGATGGGACTGAAGGCAATCCCGATGCGCGCCGAGACCGGCCCGATCGGCGGCGATCTCAGCCACGAGTTCATCGTGCTTGCCGAGACCGGCGAATCCGGCGTGTTCATCAATCGCGACGTGCTGGACCTGCCGGTGCCGGGCGAGGACGTCGATTATGAGAGCGACCTGACGCCGATCATCAAGCAGTGGACCTCGCTCTACGCAGCGACCGAGGACGTCCACGACGCCGCGCGCTTCGAGCAGGAGGTGCCCGGGGACAAGCGGGTGAACACCCGCGGCATCGAGGTCGGCCAGATCTTCTATTTCGGCACCAAATATTCCGAGCCGATGAAGGCGCTGGTGGCGGGGCCTGATGGTGTCGACGTGCCGATCCATGGCGGCTCGTACGGCGTCGGTGTCTCGCGCCTGCTTGGTGCCATCATCGAAGCCTGCCATGATGATGCCGGCATCAAGTGGCCGGAGGCGGTGGCGCCGTTCCGCGTCTCGATCCTCAACCTGAAGCAGGGCGATGCCGCGGTCGATGCGGCCTGCGAGAAGCTCTATGCCGAGCTCACCGCCAAGGGCGTCGACGTGCTCTACGACGATACCGACCAGCGTGCCGGCGCCAAATTCGCCGCTGCCGACCTGATCGGCATCCCCTGGCAGATCATGATCGGGCCGAAGGGGCTCGCCGACGGCAAGGTCGAGATCAAGCGGCGCAGCGACGGCGCGCGCGAGACCATGTCTCCTGCCGACGCGGTCGCAAGACTTGTGGGCTGAGAAGGCTGGTCGGCTGAATATTGTTCATCGCGCGATTTCGCGGCCGCCAATCCGGCCACAATTGACCCCGAATCATGGGATTATCGAGCGATGGATGAGACCATGACCGAAACCGTGCAAACCGCGCCTTTCGCGCCATTCGAGTGGATGCTGTCGGCGCGCTATTTGCGGGCGCGCCGCAAGGAAGGATTCATCTCGGTCATTGCCGGGTTCTCCTTTCTCGGCATCATGCTCGGCGTCGCGACGCTGATCATCGTCATGGCCGTGATGAACGGCTTCCGCAAAGAGCTGCTCGACAAGATCCTGGGCCTCAACGGCCATATCCTGGTCCAGCCGCTGGAATCGCCGCTGACCGACTGGAAGGACGTCGCCGAGCGCGTCAGCCAGGTCGGGGGCATTCGTCTTGCCGCGCCCGTGGTGGACGGTCAGGCGCTGGCGTCATCGCCATGGAACGCCTCCGGCGTCCTCGTGCGCGGCATCCGCTCCGACGATCTCAACAACCTCACCTCGATCGCCAAGAACATCAAGCAGGGCTCGCTCGAGGGGTTTGACGAAGGGCAGGGCGTCGCGATCGGCCGCCGCCTCGCCGACCAGCTTTCGCTGCATGCCGGTGACAGCATCACGCTGGTGGCGCCGAAGGGCGCGGTCACGCCGATGGGCACGACGCCGCGGATCAAGCCGTACAAGATCGTCGCGGTGTTCGAGATCGGCATGTCCGAATACGATCTCGGCTTCGTGTTCATGCCGCTCGCCGAAGCGCAGGCCTATTTCAACCGCAGCAACGACGTCACCTCGATCGAGGTGTTCACCACCAACCCCGACAGGATCGACGCCTTCCGCAAGGCGGTGACGGAGGCGGCGGGCCGGCCGGTCTTCCTGGTCGACTGGCGGCAGCGCAACTCGACCTTCTTCAACGCGCTCCAGGTCGAGCGCAACGTGATGTTCCTGATCCTGACCATGATCGTGCTGGTGGCGGCGCTCAACATCGTCTCCGGCCTGATCATGCTGGTGAAGGACAAGGGCAGCGACATCGCGATCCTGCGTACCATGGGCGCCTCGCAGGGATCGATCATGCGGATCTTCCTGATCACGGGCGCTTCGATCGGCGTGGTCGGCACGCTGGTCGGCTTCTGCGTCGGCCTCGTGATCTGCCTCAACATCGAGTCCATCAGGCAATTCCTGTCCTGGCTGACCTCGACCGAGCTGTTCTCGCCTGAGCTCTATTTCCTGTCGAAGCTGCCCGCCGAGATCGACGTCGGCGAGACCACGGCCGTCGTCATCATGGCGCTGACGCTGTCGTTCCTGGCGACGCTCTATCCGTCGTGGCGCGCCGCGCGCCTCGATCCCGTCGAAGCGCTCCGGTACGAGTGAGGGGCTGATGGAGCAGCAGCAGGGGGCGGAAGATGTCCCGGTCATTTATCTCCACGAGATAAAGCGGCAGTACTTGCAGGGCGAGGTGCCGCTGACGATCCTCGACGGCGCCAAGCTGGCGCTGTGGGCTGGCCAGTCCGTCGCCCTGGTGGCGCCGTCGGGCTCGGGCAAGTCGACGCTGCTGCACATCGCGGGGCTGTTGGAAGCGCCCGATTCCGGCGAGGTCTATGTCTCGGGCGCGCCGACCTCGCAGCTGCCCGACATCGAGCGCACGCAGCTGCGCCGCACCGATATCGGCTTCGTCTATCAATCGCACCGGCTGCTGCCGGAGTTCTCGGCGCTCGAGAATGTCATGCTGCCGCAGATGATCCGCGGCCTGAAGAAGTCCGAGAGCGTCAAGCGCGCCAAGGAGATCCTCGGCTATCTCGGGCTCGGCGACCGCATCACCCACCGCCCCGCCGAGTTGTCCGGCGGCGAGCAGCAGCGTGTTGCGATCGCCCGTGCAGTGGCCAATGCGCCGCGCGTGCTGTTTGCGGACGAGCCGACCGGCAATCTCGACCCCGGGACCGCCGAGCACGTGTTCCAGGCCCTGATGCAGCTGGTCAAGGCGACGCACGTGTCGATGCTGATCGCGACCCACAACATGGAACTCGCCGGCCGCATGGACCGGCGAGTGTCGCTGTCGCACGGCCAGGTGGTCGAACTCGACTAAGAACCTTCGAAAACAACCCCATGCACAGTAGCCAAGTGCTTGGTGGGGCTTCCAAAAACAATCGACGACGGCGCTCCCCCCGCCGCCTCAGGCTCAGGGCCTGATCACCGTGATTTTGAACGGCCCGCCATTGGCCGCGGCGTGCGCCACGGCTTCATTGGCGTGGTCGAGATCGAAGGCCGTGGTCTCGTACTCCTCCAGCTTGAGCAGTCCCGCGCGCACCAGCGCGATCAGGCGAGCCGCGGAATCGCGCGGATACATCCAGACGCCATGGATCGTGATGCATTCGCGCATGATCCAGTTGTAGGGCAGCTCCAGGCCTGGACCGCCCTGCATGTTGACGCCGCCCATCAGCACGACGCGGCCATTGGGCCGCACCGTCATGATCGCGGCGCGCACCACCGTCGTGGCGACGGAGGGCGGCATGATATCGAACGCGCAATCGATCGGGGCAGGCACTGCGCGCTTCATCAGCTCGCGGTCGTCATTCTCGTTGCCGGTCAGCTTCACCGGCCTGACGCGCGCGCCATAGCGACGCACGAGTTCGGCGAGCATCTTCTCGTTGCGGCCCGGCGCCACGACCCAGGCCGCTCCCATTGCGAGCGCCACGGCCACGGCGGCGCTGCCGAAATTGCCGGTCGCGCCGCTCACGAGCACGGTCTCGCCGGGCTGCAGCTTTGCGGCAAGGAAGCCGCCATAGGGCACGAGCATGGTGCCGAGCACGCTCCATCTCGCGGCCTCCGCTTCGCTGAGTCCGCCGAGCCGCGTCACGTTCTCCGTCGGCACCCTCATCCGCTCGGCGAAGGAGCCGTGGTGAAAATATTTCTGTAGCTGCATGCCGCCTTCGCCGCGCGCGCTCACACCCTGCAGGTGAATGTCCGGAGCGATCGCGTCGTCGCGCGAGCGCACTGTCGGATCGCAGAGCACCCAGTCGCCCACGGACAATTTTGTTGCGTCCGGGCCGATCGCGCGCACGCGGCCGACCCCGCCGGCTCCGGGAATGACGGGCAAGTCCAACGCGTACTTGCGTTCACCGCTGAACACTTCCTTGGAATAGGACAGCACGCGGGTGGCGACGACATCCACGATGACTTCGCCGGTGCCGAGCACGGGTTCGGGGACGTCCTCGATGACGAGCGGGGATCCGAAAGATTTGAGTACAGCAGCCTTCATGATGTCGACCTTCGTTCGCACCTCATTGTGAGGTGCACGGAATATGCGAGGACTGTCGCGCGGCAGGAAGGCCTGGTATTATCCTAGTATTGCCTTGTCCCTCCCCACGGAGCACGTCCATGGCCGACCCCCGCCGCGTCGAATTCGGCGACTTCCTGAGGTCCCGTCGCGAAAAGCTGTCGCCGAAAACGGTGGGACTGCCCGCGGGTAGCCGGCGTCGCACCGCGGGGCTGCGCCGCGAGGAGGTCGCGCAGCTCGCCGGCATCGGCGTCGACTGGTACATCCGCCTCGAACAGGGCCGCACGGTGAGCCCGTCCGTCACCACCGTGGATGCGCTGGCCCGGGCCCTCCGTCTCAGCAGGGCCGAGCACGCGCACCTCAAGGCGCTGGCGCGCGAGCGCGCAAGAAGCCCGTTCACGCGCGAAATCGTGCCACCGCCCATTCGGCGGATGATCGAGAGCCTGCACCAGCCGGCCTACATCACCGGCCGGCGCTGGGACGTGCTGGCTTGGAACGATGCGGCCGAGGAGATCTTCGGCTTCGGGCGATTACCGGAGCAGGATCGCAACACGCTGCTCCTGATGATGACCAACAAGCAGGCGCGAAAATCCTACGGCGCCGGTTGGGAGAACGTCGCCAAGGCCATGGTGGCGATGTTTCGCGCCAATCACGACGTCTGGGCCGGCGATCCCGCCTTCACGGAGCTGCTGACGCGACTGCGCGAGGGCAGTCCGGAATTCGTCGAATGGTGGGAGGCACACGACATCCGCAGCACCATCTCGGGGCGCAAGACCATGAACCATCCGACCAAGGGCGTGCTGCACTTCGAGCACACCAGCTTCCAGGCCAACGACGATCCCGCGTTGAAGCTCGTGATCTATACGCCGGTGTAAGCCGGTCGTTGTTGAAGCGGCTTGATCATCACTCGCCTTGGCAGCAGGCGTCTTGATGCCTAGCCGCCCCCCTTGCCGGGAACCTAGGGCTCCCCCTGCGGTTACTGTTTCATCGGTGTGCAGGTGGAGCGAGGGACGTGTTCGGGGTTGACCGATGACGACAGCGACCGGGGGACCCTCGGCCGACCGCAACGCCGTCTTAGCCACCCTCGGCGATCATATTCGGGAGATCGGCAACCCCGACGATCTCGCCTATGCGGCGGCGGAGCTGCTGGGCCGCAGCCTCAATGTCAGCCGGGCAGGTTACGGCACCGTCGATACCTCAGCCGAGACCATCACCATCGCGCGCGACTGGAATGCGCCTGGGATCTCGAGCCTGGCCGGCGTGCTGCGATTTCGCGACTACGGCAGTTATATCGAGGACTTGAAACGGGGGGAGACGGTCATCTGCGCCGATGCCGAAAAGGACCCTCGCGTCGGCGACCGCGCCCGAGCTCTCGAGGCAATCTCGGCCCGCGCATTGGTCAACATGCCAATCTCCGAGCCCGACGGGGTTGTTGCGCTGCTGTACCTCAACAATGCCACACCGCGCGAATGGAGCCCCACGGAGCTGGAGCTCATCCGCGAGGTTGCCGAACGCACCCGCACCGCCGTCGAACGTCGCCGTGCCGAGAGCGCGGTGCGCGAGAACGAAGCGCGGCTCCTCTTTCTGGACGCTCTCAACAAGGAAACGGCCAAGACGCGCGATGCGGACGGCGTCATGGCGGTGACGACGAGAATGGTCGGTGAGTATCTCGGCGTCTCCAACTGCGCCTATGCCGACATGGATCCTGATCAGGACGGCTTCACCATCCGCGGGGACTGGGCCGCCCCCGGTGCGATGCACATATTGGGGCACTACAGCCTGGCCGACTTCGGCGAAAAGGCGGTGCGAGAGCTGGGCGCCGGCCGCCCCCTCATCATCAACGACAATCTGAAGGAGATCGCCCCCAACGAAGCCGCCACTTTCCAGGGTATTGGGATAGGTTCGACGATCTGCATGCCCTTGGTGAAGGAAGGGCGACTTACTGCCTTGATGGCCATTCATCATCGCGGGCCGCATCTTTGGACGGCGCGCGAACTTGCCTTGCTTACCGAGGTGACGGAGCGATCATGGGCGCATATCGAGCGCGTCCGATCGGAGCAGGCGGCGCGCGAAGCTGCCGAGCGGCTGGTCCTCGCCAACAAGGCTGCCGGAATCGGCACCTGGGACTACGATCCGGTCAACGATATTCTTCGATGGGATAGCCGCTGCAAGGAGGTGTTCGGTCTCTCACCGGATGCCGAGGTCAGCTATGAGGGCTCATTCCTGAAGGGCATCCATCCCGACGATAAGCAGCGCACCCATGAGGCCGTCTCGGCCGCGTTACAACCCCATTCTCCGAGAAGTTACAACATCGAATACCGGACCGTCGGCATCGAGGATGGCCTCGAGCGCTGGATCGCCGCAACGGGTCATACGATCTTTTCCGATGGCCTGGCTACCCGATTTATCGGGACCGTGCTGGATATCTCCGCGCAAAAGAAGACCGAACGTCATCTGAGGATCCTCAACGACACGGGAGCATCGGTTGCCCGCGAACGCGATCTCGACAGGATCGTCCAGATCGTGACGGATGCCGGCGTCGAGCTGACGGGCGCGCAGTTCGGAGCCTTCTTTTATAACGTCGTGGCCGCGGACGGCGGCAGCTACATGCTGTACTCGCTGTCCGGCGTGCCGCGATCCGCTTTCGAAAACTTCCCAATGCCACGCAACACCGCCGTGTTCGAGCCGACCTTCCAGGGCACGGGCGTGGTGAGGTCGGACGACATCCTGCAAGATCCGCGCTATGGCAAGAATGCGCCGGGGAAAGGCATGCCCGAGGGCCATCTTCCGGTCCGGTCCTACCTGGCAGTCCCGGTGATCTCGCGAAGCGGCGAAGTGCTCGGTGGGCTTTTCTTCGGTCATGCGGAGGTCGGTCGATTCCACAAAGAGCACGAGGCCGCATTGCTCGGCATTGCCGGCCACGCCGCGACGGCAATCGACAACGCCCGGCTGCTGACCAGGCTCGAAGCGCTCAATGCCGAACTCGAGCAACGTGTCTCCGACGAGATCGCCGAGCGCATGAAGGCCGAGGAGCAATTGCGGCAATCGCAGAAGATGGAAGCCGTCGGGCAATTGACCGGAGGGATCGCCCACGACTTCAACAACATGCTGGCCGTGATCCTCGGCAACCTGAATCTCGCCAAACGGCGGCTCGGCAAGGGAGAGCCCAACATTGACCGCTTCCTTGAGAGCGCCATGGATGGTGCAAACCGTGCCGCGACGTTGACGCAAAGATTGTTGGCGTTCTCGCGACAGCAGCCTCTTGCGCCTGAGGTCATGGACATCAACAGGATGGTCGGTGAGATGAGTGAGCTGCTCGAGCGCTCGCTCGGCGAGCTCGTCCGTCTCGAGACGGTCCTGGCGGCTGGCCTATGGCGCGTCAAGGCAGACCCTGCCCAGCTCGAAAGCGCTCTCATCAATCTGGCAGTCAATGCACGCGATGCCATGCCGAAGGGTGGCAGGCTGACGATCGAAACCGCCAATGCCTCGATAGATCGAAAATATGCCCGTGAATACGCGCTGCAGCCGGGGCAGTACGTTCTCATTGCGGTGACGGACAATGGCACGGGCATTGCGGCGGACGTGCTGGGAAAGGTCTTCGATCCGTTCTTCACGACCAAGGTCGTGGGCAAGGGGACTGGACTTGGCCTCAGCCAGGTCTACGGCTTCGTGCGGCAGTCGGGCGGCCATGTCAAAATCTATTCGGAGGTGGACGTCGGCACGACCGTGAAGATCTATCTTCCACGCTTCGCGGGCGAGGAGACTATCACAACGCCGTCTCAAGGGGTGCCACATCCCGGTGCAAGCCTGCAGAGCGAGACCATCCTCGTCGTCGAGGACGACGAGCGGGTCCGCAGCATCTCATCCGAAAGCCTGCGCGAGCTTGGCTACACCGTTGTCGAGGCCGCGAACGCCAGGGAGGCGATCGGGAAAATCGAAAGCGGTTTCATTCCAGATCTGCTGTTCACCGATGTTGTCATGCCAGATATGACCGGTGCCGAACTCGCGGCCGAACTGTCAAGACGATACCCGGACCTGAAAGTGCTGTTCACGACCGGCTACACGCGCAACGCGATCGTCCATAATGGCGTGCTCGATGCCGGCAAGCATTTGCTGTCCAAGCCCTTTGCGATCGAAGACTTGGCCGCCAAGGTCCGCTACCTGCTCGACGAAGGTTGAATGATGTTACGAGTTGAATCGCCCCGGGGCGATGGCCGACGGCCTTTCAAGGCGCCAGAGCGCGCGGAGAGTTTGTGCTGACGGTCGGTTGAGGCGCAGGCGTCCACGGGCTCTCGGGCCAAGGAGCTGCCTGCCAGGGAGCCGCTTGCCCAGGCGTCGTCGGCCAGGAGCTTGTCGGGCCCGTCGTCGGCAACGCGCAGGATGCCTTGAGCCGGGCCCACTGTGACGGCAGGCCCGCCAGGTCGAGCTCGAACCTCGTGATGTCCGTCTTGTCGTCCGCTATCGGCGTGGTTTCGCGGACCTGCAGGGAGCGGGAGGCCATTATTGCCTCGACCATGTCGGCGTCGATATTGCCGCGCCAGACCTCGTACTTGCCGGTCCGTAGCGGAGATCCTCCGGCCGCCTTGTCCTTGGCGGCATCCGCCGTGATCAGGATCGTGCTCTTGCCGGCGGCCGTTTCGTCGACCTCGGCCGCAAACGTCAGCGGCGCGCCCTTGCTGCTTTCGCAAGACAGGCGCAGCTCCATCGTTCGGAACGTGGCGGCGCTCTCCTTCTTTGCGGTCGCGATCTTGCGGACGAACGGCCGGGCCTCTTTCTCCAGCGTCCAGTTCGTTTCGGCAAAAGGTCGCGTGTCGATGCCGAAACCGTAGAGCTCGGATCGCGTCAGCACGTGCAGGCTTTCGAACTTCACCGTCCGGATGAGGGAGTCGAGCTCGCGACTGACGCCCATCGCCGCGATGAACGTGGCGCGATCGCGATCGGCCGCCAAGAGCCGGCGACGCCTGTATTCCGCGACGGCCGCCGGATCGGGCCGTCCGTCAAAGGCGAGCACCAGCCTCGAATTATGCACCGCCATTGCGGCATCGGGGGCGACCTCGCGCGACGTCGCCCCGAGAAACACGTATCCGCAGGCCGAGTTGCACATGGCACGGTGCGTGGTGAGCTCGGCCTCGACCTCGCCGCTTGCGTTCTTGAGCTTCAGGCACGCGGCGTCCACCTGCGTGCCCGCAGCGCAGGCGGTCGCGATCGTCCGGCCGACGCTGGCAATCGCCTTGCGGCCGCGCAGCAACCGCCCGATCGCATAGGACTGCTCGACGTTGCCGCCGGGCGAATGCAGGTAGATCGGACGCTGCAGGTCTTTGACCGCGGCGAGGAAGCGGCGAATGCGCAGCGCAGCCTCCCGATCGATCTCGCCTTCGATGGCGATCCAGCGATCGCAGCCCGGGCCGCATGCATCGGGTGGCCCCTTGGCGAGATAGATCGTCAGCCTGGAGGCAAATCCGGCTTTCTCGGTCGGCGCTGCTTCGGCACGCAAAGTGCCCGGGAGCAAGAGCGAGGCCAGGAGGAGCAGGATACGGGCGAGCATGGCAGGATCGACTGCGCGAAGGACAGCTGGACGGACGCTATACGATGACTGGCGCGGTCACAACTTGCGGCCGCCTGCGCCGTGCGCATTCATTTCGGACAGACATCCGGCAAATGTGTGCGAGACGTTCCGGCGCCTCGCGGTTCGCACGTCGCCGCGGCGAACTCGATCATCCGCCGCTCGCCGCAGCGCGGCCCGGGCGGCGGTGCAGATCGGATTGCGCGGATTAAAAGTTTGCGCGCGCGCAGCTCCGCTTGGCGGGAGCATGCCGGTGAGGGCGAGCAGGAGTGCGGCGCGGCGAGCTCAGCGCGCCGGATCTCGAACCTGCAATTGCTCAGTCTCGGCCATTCATCGCCGTGAGATAGAAGGAATGATCCTTGCCGAACGTGCGCGAGCGAACTCGCGATTGGTGCGAGTGCGAATGTGATGAATGCGAGCGAAAATATGGCGACAATGGGATGAGTAACTCCATCGCGATTTTCGACTCTCCCATCACGCGAATGTGCGCGCGACGATGTTACGCCCGCATGCAGTTGATCTCGTCTCTCGACGTTGGAACTGCTGAAAACCCCTTGTTTCAAAGGGTTTCGCGCACCTGCGATTAACATTCGTTAATGAGCAGCGTCCTTTGGATTGCACTGTGGCGTCGCGGTTACAGCAATTCCGTCGATCGCTGTTATGACCACGCCACGGCCCGGGGGCCTCTGAAGAAACTGGAACGGGAATCAAATGAAGAAGAAGTTGTTGCTCGCCGCTGTCAGCCTTGTCGCGCTCAGCGCGGCTGCGCCGGCGCTGGCTGCCGATCTCGCGGCACGGCCCTACACCAAGGCGCCGCCGGCGGCGATCGCTGCTGTTTACGACTGGAGCGGCTTCTACATCGGTATCAACGGAGGCGGTGGTTCGTCGCACGCGACCTGGGACTTCGTTGGTCTCGGTCGTGAAGGTTCGCACGACGCGACCGGCGCCACGGTCGGTGGCCAAGTCGGCTATCGCTGGCAGTCCGGGCAGTTCGTGTTCGGCCTGGAAGGCCAGGGCAACTGGGCTGACTTCTCGGGCGACAACGTCAGCGCGCTGTTCGCCACCCGCAACCGCACCAAGATCGACGCGTTCGGTCTGATCACCGGCCAGGTCGGCTATGCCTGGAACAACGTGCTGCTCTACGTGAAGGGTGGTGCGGCTGTGGTCAGCGACAAGTACGAGATCTACGGCCTCGGTGGTCCGCTGCTGGCGTCGACCAGCGACACCCGTTGGGGCGGCACTGTCGGTGCCGGCCTCGAGTACGGCTTTGCGCCGAACTGGTCGGTTGGCGTCGAGTACAACCACATCTTCCTGGCCGACAAGGACGTCACCTTCGCCGGCTTTGCAGGTACCGAGCGCATCCGTCAGGACGTCGACATGGGCCTCGTCCGCCTGAACTACAAGTTCGGCGGCCCGATGTTGGGTCGCTACTAAAACCGACCCGCTCCACGCGAGCGGCCGACGAAAGCCCCGGCCTCGGCCGGGGCTTTTTTTGCGTGAATTCAGCGAGTTAACCATCGCGCTGCGAGATCTCGGGTTAGGCTTGACTCCTGAGAACGAAATGAGAACAATGTTCTTCATACGTTCTAGCGAGGGAGCGAGACCATGTTCAGGATTTTCGTGGAAGAGGCGGCTGCGCTGGCGTCCATCACGCTGTTCGTCGGGATGATCGCGATCTGGGCCCAGGTTATCCCGCAGCTTTGAGCATCCCGCAGCTTTGTCCCCGCGGTTCCGGGGCAGGCCCGGTTGGGGAAAAGCGGGACGACGCGGCGAAGCGGCCGCTCCGGCGTGGACTCTGGCGGCGCGAGACCCCACCATTGCGATGCCGAGTCGGCCGCGCGAGTGCATGATGCCTTGAGGAGCCGGCGACCGCTCCATCTCATCTGCAAGAGGCCGTCACGCGACCATGCCGAGCGCCGGATTTGTCCACCTTCACGTTCACTCGGCCTATTCGCTGCTCAAGGGCTCGATCAAGATCGCCAAGCTCGCCGAGCTTGCCAAGAAGGACCACCAGCCCGCGCTGGCGCTGACCGACACCGACAATCTGTTCGGCGCGCTGGAGTTCTCCGACAAGATGGCGGGCTCCGGCATCCAGCCGATCGTCGGCTGCGAACTGGCCATCGATTTCGGCGATCAGGATCCCAACGCGCGCAACGCGATGGGGCCGTCGCGCGTGGTGCTGCTGGCCGCGCAGGAGCGCGGCTATCGCAGCCTGATGCGGCTGAACTCGCGCGCGTTCCTGGAATCGCCGGACAGCCATGCTCCGTTCATCAAGCTCGACTGGCTCGAGGACGAGACCGAGGGCCTGATCGCGCTGACGGGCGGGCCGGACGGCCCGATCTCGCTGGCGCTCGCCGGTGGCATGGCCGAACTCGCCGGCGTGCGGTGCGAGCGTCTCGCTGCTCTGTTCGGCGACCGCCTCTACATCGAATTGCAGCGCCACAACGCCGAGAAGGAGCGGCGCGTCGAAGGCGGCTTGATCGACATCGCCTACGCCAAGGGGCTGCCGCTTGTTGCGACCAACGAGCCGTATTTCGCGACCACCGACGATTACGAAGCGCATGATGCGCTGCTCTGCATTGCCGGCGGCCGGCTGATCGCCGAGACCGACCGCATGCAGCTGACGCCGGATCATCGCTTCAAGACGCGCGCCGAGATGGCGGTGCTGTTCGCCGACATTCCGGAGGCGCTGGCCTCGACGGTGGAGATCGCCGAGCGCTGCTCGTTCCGGCCGATGACGCGCAAGCCAATCCTGCCGTTCTTCACCGTGGGTGCGGCGCAGAGCTCGGATGCCGCCGCAGTCGAGGCCGCCGAACTGAAGCGCCAGGCGGAGGAGGGGCTGGCCAAGCGCCTCAGCGTCCACGGCCTGTCGCAGGGCACGACGGAGGAGACCTACGCCAAGCGGCTCGCCTTCGAGCTCGACGTCATCACCCGCATGAAATACGCGGGCTACTTCCTGATCGTGTCCGACTTCATCAAATGGGCGAAGAGCCAGGGCATTCCCGTCGGGCCGGGCCGCGGCTCCGGCGCGGGCTCGCTGGTGGCGTGGGCGCTCACCATCACCGACCTGGATCCGATCAGGTTCGGCCTGCTGTTCGAGCGCTTCCTCAATCCGGAACGCGTCTCGATGCCGGACTTCGACATCGACTTCTGCCAGGACCGCCGCGGCGAGGTGATCAGTTACGTGCAGCAGCGCTACGGCCGCGATCAGGTCGCGCAGATCATCACCTTCGGTACGCTGCAGGCGCGCGGCGTGCTGCGCGATGTCGGCCGCGTACTGCAGATGCCCTATGGCCAGGTCGACAAGCTGACCAAACTGGTGCCGCAGAATCCGGCGGCGCCGGTGACGCTGGCCGCCGCGATCGAGAGCGAGCCCAAACTGCAGGCGTTCCGCGACGAAGACCCGGTGGTGGCGCGCGCCTTCGACATCGCCCAGCGTCTCGAAGGCCTGACCCGCCACGCCTCGACCCACGCGGCCGGCATCGTGATCGGCGATCGTCCTCTGAGCGAGCTCGTGCCGCTCTACCGCGATCCCAAATCCGACATGCCGGTGACCCAGTTCAACATGAAGTGGGTCGAGCCCGCGGGGCTCGTCAAGTTCGACTTCCTCGGCCTGAAGACGCTCACCGTGCTCGACGTCGCCTGCAAGCTGCTGAAGCCGCGCGGCATCCACGTCGATCTCGCCACGCTGCCGATCGACGATGCCGAGAGTTACCAGATGCTGGCGCGCGGCGACGTGGTCGGCGTGTTCCAGGTTGAAAGCCAGGGCATGCGACGGGCGCTGATCGACATGCGCCCCGACCGTTTCGAGGACATCATCGCGCTGGTCGCGCTGTATCGGCCGGGTCCGATGGCGAACATCCCGACCTATTGCGCGCGCAAGCACGGCGACGAGGAGCCGGAATATCTGCATCCCGTCCTGGAGCCGATCCTGAAGGAGACCTTCGGCGTCATCATCTACCAGGAGCAGGTGATGCAGATCGCGCAGGTGATGTCGGGCTATTCGCTCGGCGACGCCGACCTGCTGCGCCGCGCCATGGGCAAGAAGATCCGCGCCGAGATGGACAAGCAGCGCGACATCTTCGTTGCGGGCGCGGTTAAGAATGGCGTGCCGAAGGGGCAGGCCGAGACCATCTTCGAGCTGCTCGCAAAGTTCGCCGACTACGGCTTCAACAAGAGCCACGCGGCGGCCTATGCACTGGTGTCCTACCACACCGCCTACATGAAGGCGCATTATCCGGTGGAGTTCATCGCAGCGTCCATGACGCTCGATCTGAACAACACCGACAAGCTCTCCGAATTTCGCTCCGAGGCGCAGCGCCTCGGCATCAAGGTCGAGCCGCCGAACATCAACCGCTCGGGCGCGACCTTCGAGGTCGGCGAGAACACGATCTACTACGCGCTCGCCGCGCTCAAGGGCGTCGGCATCCAGGCGATCGAGCAGATCATCGCGGAGCGCACCCTTGGCGGCCTGTTCACCTCGCTCGCCGATTTCGCCGCGCGCGTCTCGCCGCGCGCGATCAACAAGCGCATCATCGAAAGCCTCGCCGCTGCCGGCGCCTTCGACACTCTGGAGCCGAACCGGGCGCGCGTCTTTGCCGGTGCGGACGCGATCCTCGCCGCCTGCCAGCGGGCGCATGAAGCTGCGACCATCGGCCAGAACGACATGTTCGGCATGTCGGCGGATGCGCCGACCATCATGCTGCCGCAAGTCGAGCCGTGGCTGCCGGCCGAGCGGCTGCGCCGCGAATACGACGCGATCGGCTTCTTCCTGTCGGGACATCCGCTCGACGATTACGCGACCGTGCTGAAGCGGCTGCGGGTGCAGAGCTGGGCCGAGTTCTCGCGCGCGGTGAAGACCGGCGCCACCGCCGGCAAGGTCGCCGCGACCGTTGTCTCGCGCATGGAGCGGCGCACCAAGACCGGCAACAAGATGGGCATCATGGGCCTGTCCGATCCCACCGGCCATTTCGAGGCGGTGCTGTTCTCGGAAGGCCTCGCGCAATATCGCGACGTGCTGGAGCCCGGCGCGGCCGTGCTGCTGCAGTTAGGCGCCGAGCTCCAGGGCGAGGACGTCCGCGCCCGCGTGCTGCATGCCGAGCCGCTCGATGACGCCGCGGCCAAGACGCAGAAGGGCCTGCGCATCTTCCTGCGCGACACCAAACCGCTGGACTCGATCGCCAAGCGTCTCGCCGGGCCCGATATGGCGGCTACCAACGGCGGTGCGCCGAAGGTCGGCAGTCCCGGCATCGCACCGCGCGGAAGCGGCGACGGCGAGGTCTCGCTGGTGATGATGCTCGACCTCGAGACCGAGGTGGAGATGAAGCTGCCCGGGCGCTTCAAGGTCTCGCCGCAGATCGCCGGCGCGATCAAGGCGGTCGCGGGCGTGGTGGACGTGCAACAGCTTTAGCTTCTCCGCCGCGCGTTCCGGTTTTTACAAAGTTGTCGTACTGCATCGGTTGCAACCCAGCGCTGATTCCGACTAGCATGTGCCCGGGGGAATGGAATGGGGCGTGTGATGCTGCGACAGGGTGCGTTGTTGTTGGCCGTTTGTGCCATGCTGACGGGGTGCGTCAGCAATCAGGTTGGAACGGACTTTGCGTCGGTGTCTAAAAAGGTCGGTCCTCCGCGCGCGGGGCACGCGCGTGTGGTGTTCCTGCAGGACAAGAGGAACGGCCTGAGCATGGCTATTTGCGCCTGCGAGGTGAAACTCGACGGTGCGCCGCTCGGAAAAATCGTGGCCGGGAAATATGCCTATGCCGACCGGCCTGCCGGACGTCACGACGTGCTGGTGACTGAGCTGATGTTTCCGGGCGAGACCAAGCGCGAGATCGTCATGGAGGCAGGCCGGACACATTTCTACCTGATCAAGAGCAGCGCCAGGCACGATGCCGCCATGGGGGGCGCCGTGCTCGGCGGTTTGGCCGGACTTGCGGTCGTGTCCGTCGCGACGGCGGGCGAGGCCAATCTCGGGCCGGGCGAGCTCGTTGCTCTGGATGAGGCAACCGCGCGCACGAAACTCGCGGAGCTGGAAGCCGTCGAGTAGGGCGCGCGGTACGATGACGTGCCTCTGATCGCGCCGGGCACGGGGCTGTGGGCGCGCAGCAGCTCTGGAGCGCGAAGAGATCTTGACGAAGCATCGCCGTGATCTGGATCGTTGCTTGAGCACGATCTGCGCGTGAATGCGTGCCGCATTCGTCGAGAAAAGGAATTGTCGCAATTTTTTTGGATCACTCTTTGGCGGGCTGATCTCGAATGCCTGCAGGCGGACGCAGGTCGGTGCAATCGTCGGGCGCGATGGGCCACGCGTTTCGGCTTGCAGCATAGCGCGGTGCAGCAATCATCGGTTGCATCAATTTACATTTGTTATTTCTTCATATCGGCGCACCTATCTTCGCGACGCTTCATCGTCCACTGACCCGGAGGAAATGTCACATGTGCGACAAGTGCTCTGACGCTCTTCATCACGAAACTCTGCCTCAAGACATCGCGCCGTCGCGGCGATCGGCGATGCTGTTTGGCGCCGCCGCGTTCGGCATGGCTTTCGCCGGTGGAGCTTTCGCCAGTGGCGCCTTGGCCAAGGACGCCAAGCAGCCGCCGAAGCCGCAGAATGTGCTGTCGCCCGACGCGTCGCTGAAGCGGCTGATGGAGGGCAATGGGCGCTACGTCGCCGGCGTGTCGCGGCGCCACGATTTCAAGCACGAGCGCGAGGCGCTGGCCGGCGGGCAGAACCCGTTCGCGGCCGTGCTGAGCTGCGCCGACTCGCGCATCGCGCCGGAATACGCTTTCGACACGGGTCGCGGCGACCTGTTCGTCTGTCGCGTCGCCGGAAACTTTGCCGGCACCGAGACCATCGCCAGCATGGAATATGCGGTGGCGGTGCTGAACACGCCGCTGATCCTCGTGCTCGGCCATGATGCCTGCGGCGCGGTGGATGCGACGCTGAAGGCGATCAAGGACAATACGTCGCCGCCGGGGCACATTCCCTCGCTGGTCGATGCGATCGCGCCCGCCGCAAAGGCGGCGATGCAGCAGGGCGGGGACGTGCTCAACAAGGCGATCCGGCAGAACGTGGTCGACAACATCGCCAAGCTGAAGACGGCGGCGCCCATCCTCAATGCCGCCGTGGAGCAGGGCAAGGTGAAGGTCGTCGGCGGCATCTACCGGCTAACGACGGGCACGGTCGATCTGATCGCCCAGGGCTGAACGGGCCGAGGAGCCTCGCGCCGCAGTGCGGTGGCGAGGCTTGCGCCCGACGTGCAGGTTCGACGTGGAGTTGACTTGGGTGGCGGCGCCATGCCACCGCCCCAATCCGGGCATCTCGTTCAAGTGCCATTCAGCTGGCCGCGCGCCTGATACGCGGTGGCCACCTCAACAACAAAAGCGGGCACAGCCATGCGCGGGACGCTCAAAGTCTTACTCTGCCTTCTCCTGGCGGTCCTTGCCGTGGGCTTGCCGCAACAGGCGCGTGCCCAGCAGCAGGAAAAGCGCATCGCGCTCGTGGTCGGCAACGGCGCCTATGCCAAATCGCCGCTGGCGACCACCGCGAACGACGCCGGCCTGATCGCACAAACGCTGCAGGCGGCGGGCTTCGACGTGGTCGGCGCGCGCGATCTCGACGGCGACACGCTGCGCAAGAGCTTGCGCGATTTCATCCAGAAGGCCCAGGCGTCGGGGCCGGGCACCGTCGCGATGATCTATCTTGCCGGCTACGGCGTGCAGCTGGCCGGCGAGAACTATTTCATCACGGTCGATTCCAACATCAGCCGCGACACCGACATACCGACCGAGGCCTTGCGCATCAGTGACTATGCGCGCCAGCTCGCCTCGATTCCGCTCAAGGCCAATGTCGTGGTGCTCGACGCGGCCCGGGCGCAGCCCTTCATCGAGGGCGGACAGCCGATCGCGAGCGGTTTGGCGCTGGTCGAGCCGGAGCCGAACATGCTGATCGCCTTCAACGCCGCGCCCGGCACGGTGGCGCCGGAGGAGCCGGGGCCCTACGGCATCTATGCGCAGTCGCTCGCCGAGATGATCCGTACCGGCGGCCTGCCGCTGCCCGAGGTGTTCGACCGCGTCCGCCTGCGCGTCAACGAGGCCTCCAAGGGCGCGCAGGTGCCCTGGAACGAGCAGAAGATCTCGGCGCCATTCTCGTTCTTCGAGCGCGCGCCCGATGCGCCGCCGCCGGCGGCTGCGCCCGACCAGGTCGCCGCGATCCGGAGCAAGCCGATCCGCGATCTCGGCGTGCAGGATGCCTATGCCGCCGCGCTCGAGCGCGACACGCTGCCGGCCTATGAGGAGTTTCTCGCGGCCTATCCGAACGACCCGCTCGCCAAGCGCGTGATGGCGATCGTTGCCGCGCGTCGCGAAGCCATCACCTGGCGGCGGACCTACCGGACCGACACGCCGGAGGCCTATTGGTCGTATCTGCGCCGCTATCCGCGCGGGCCGCATGCGGCAGACGCACGGCGCCGCCTTGCGATCCTCACCGCGCCGCCCGAGCCGCCGCCGAGCTTCGCGATGATCGACTACGACGTGCCGCCACCGCCGCCGGAGGAGGTGGTCTATGTCGACCGTCCCGTGCTGTATTTCAGCGATCCCGATTTCGGTTTCGCGCCGCCACCGCCGCCGCCGGTCTATTACCTGCCGCCGCCGCCGCCGGATTTCGTCGTGCTGCCGCCGCCACTGCCCGTGGTCGGCCTGTTCGTGCTGCCGCAGCCGGTGTTCGTGCCGATCCCGGTATTCGTCAGGCCGCCGGTCTATGTCGCGCCGCCGCCGAACAACATCATCTATCAGAACATCCACAACACGACGGTCATCAACACCGTGATCAACCGCCCGCCGGCACCGCCGCCGGCCGCGGGGCCGGCGCCCGGACCGGGCAATCTGGCGCCGGCGGTTGCCGGCCGCGCCACGCCGGCAGGTCCGGCCGTGCCGCAGGCGGTGGTCCAGCGCGCCGCTCTGATCCAGCAGGGCAAGGCGCCGATGCCGCCGAGCGCGACGATCCAGCCGACGGCGAAGCCGGGTCTCGCGGCACCGGCTCCGGCCAATGTTGCGCCTGGCACGACGGCGCCGCCGCCCGCAGGCGCCAAGCTCCCGCAGGCCAATACGGTGCCGGCGCCGGGAGCGCCCGGCAGCCCGCCGGCCGGAGCGGCGCCCGGAGCTGGGACGCCGGGCGGCACACCCAGTCCGACCGCGACCGCGCCCGCCGGCAGCGCCGCTACACCCCCGCAAGCGCTGGCGCCGACCAAGCTGCCGCAGGCCAATACGCTGCCAGTGCCCGGCACCCCCGGCGGGCCGCCGCCGGCCGGAGCAGGGGCCGCGCCCGGGACTGTCCCATCCCCAGGCAAGCCCGCCGCGACCGCCACGGCGCCGAGCGGCAACGTCCCACCGCCGCAGCCGAACGCGGCTACGACGCCCAATCACCCACCGGCTTCCGGAAACGCGACGAATCCGTCCACGGCCCTGCCCAGGCCGGGGACAACGACCCCGCCTGTGCCAGACCTGCGCGGCAGGCCGGGCGGGCCTCAGCCGGGCGCTTTGCCGCCGCCGAGCGCGGCCACCGGCAAGCCCGCCGCCCCGACGGCGGTCAAACCCGTGACACCTCCGCCGCCACCCGTGGCGGCGCGGACACCGTCCGGAGTTCAGGATCGTCGGCCCGCACCAGCGCCACCGCCGCCGCAGGCCGGCAGGCCCGCCGCTGCGCCTCCGCATCCTCAGGCTCTGGCAAGGCCGGCGCCGCCGCCTCCGCCGCGGGTTGCGCCACCCCCGCCGCCGCGGGCCGCGCCTCCGCCCGTCGCCGTGGCGCGGCCGGCGCCACCGCCGCCACCTGTTGCCCGGCCGGCGCCGCCTCCGCCCGCGATGGCGCGGCCGGCACCACCTCCGCCGCCTGTCGCACGGCCAGCGCCGCCGCCACCACCTCCGGTCGCCCGACCGGCGCCGCCGCCGATGGCCGCAGCGCCGCATCCGCCTCCGCGGCCGGCCGGCCCGCCACCGAAGAGCTGCCCGCCGGGCCAGCCAAAGTGTTAGGAGGCTCAAGGGGCAGGGGACGCTCGGAAGCGAGCGCAGCCTAGAGGCGTCCCCAAAGGCCCGTTATTTCCTTGCTTCTGGCCGAAATGGCGCTATATAGCGCGCCATCTCACACGGAAACATGGCTCACAAGGCCGTCCGGTGGCAGCCGGGGCGAGAACGCTCCGTTTTGCTCACACGTTTCCGGAGGAACCAACCGGAGAACTAGAACGATGGCACTACCCGATTTCACTATGCG
The DNA here is from genome assembly GCF_025200865.1 of Bradyrhizobium sp. NC92. Classification (NCBI taxonomy): domain Bacteria; kingdom Pseudomonadati; phylum Pseudomonadota; class Alphaproteobacteria; order Hyphomicrobiales; family Nitrobacteraceae; genus Bradyrhizobium; species Bradyrhizobium sp. NC92. The sequence goes on along the minus strand of NZ_CP104171.1, from coordinate 4,546,129 downwards.
TCAGCTGCTGGAAGCTGGCGTGCACTTTGGTCACCAATCTCACCGCTGGAATCCGAAAATGGCTCCGTTCATTTTCGGCACCCGCAACAACATCCACATCGTCGACCTCGCCCAGACCGTGCCGATGCTGCACCAGGCCCTCCAGGCCGTCAGCGACACGGTGGCCAAGGGCGGCCGCATCCTGTTCGTCGGCACCAAGCGCCAGGCCCAGGACGGCGTTGCCGACGCGGCCAAGCGCTGCGCGCAGTATTTCGTCAATTCGCGCTGGCTCGGCGGCACGCTGACTAACTGGAAGACGATCTCGGCCTCGATCAAGCGCCTGCGTCACCTCGACGACGTGCTCTCGGGCGGCGAAGCCAATTCCTACACGAAGAAGGAGCGCCTGACGCTGCAGCGCGAGCGCGACAAGCTCGACCGCTCGCTCGGCGGCATCAAGGACATGGGCGGTCTGCCCGACCTGATCTTCGTGATCGACACCAACAAGGAAGACATCGCGATCCAGGAGGCCCAGCGGCTCAACATCCCGGTCGCCGCGATCGTCGACACCAATTCGGACCCCAAGGGCATCACCTATGTGGTGCCGGGCAATGACGACGCCGGCCGTGCCATCTCGCTGTACTGCGATCTGATCGCGCGTGCGGCGATCGACGGCATCTCGCGTGCGCAGGGTGATTCGGGCGTCGACATCGGAGCGTCGGCCAAGCCGCTCGCCGAAGAGCTGCCGGCAGCGTCCTCGAGCGGTTTCCAGGGCCTTGCGGGTCCCCGCGGCACCGCCGACGACCTCAAGAAGCTCCCGGGCGTGTCGGGTGCGATTGAGAAGAAGTTCAACGATCTCGGCATCTTCCACTACTGGCAGCTCGCCGAGCTCGACCACGACACCGCGCACACGATCGGCGAAGAAGTCGGTCTGCCGAGCCGCGCGGATGCCTGGGTGGCCAAGGCCAAGGCGCTGACCGCGGAAGCGGAATAGTCAAAAAGAGCGATGGGTTGGCCGGATAGGATCCGGCCACCATTTCAGTTGACGCGACTTCCTGAGATGGACCGCGGCGGGGCGATTTGATGCCGCGCCGCGGCAAACCAGCAGGCACAAAGGATTTTCAACGATGGCAACGATCACAGCTGCGATGGTCAAGGACCTGCGCGAATCGACCGGCGCAGGCATGATGGACTGCAAGGCAGCGCTCACCGAAAACGACGGCAACATGGAAGCTGCGCAGGACTGGCTGCGCAAGAAGGGTCTGTCCAAGGCCGCCAAGAAGTCGGGCCGCGTCGCGGCCGAGGGCCTGATCGGCGCACTCACCAAGGGCACCAAGGGCGTCGTGGTCGAGGTCAATTCAGAGACCGACTTCGTCGCCCGCAACGGCCAGTTCCAGGGCCTGGTCAAGATGATCGCGCAGGTCGCGTTCGACGTCGGCGCCGACGTCGAGAAGATCAAGGCCGCCAAGGTCGGCGACGTCACGATCGAAACCGCCATCAATGATGCGATCGCCACCATCGGCGAGAACATGACGCTGCGCCGCGCCGCCCAGCTCGAGGTGAGCCAGGGCGTTGTCTCGCACTATGTTCACGGGGCCGTCATCGAGGGCGCCGGCAAGATGGGCGTGATCGTGGCGCTGGAATCGCCGGGCAAGGCTGACGAGCTCGCAGCGCTCGGCCGTCAGATCGCGATGCACGTCGCCGCTGCCAACCCCCTGGCGCTCGATCCCTCCGGCCTCGATCCGGCCGTGGTCAAGCGCGAGAAGGACGTGCTGGCCGACAAGTACCGTCAGCAGGGCAAGCCGGAGAACGTGATCGAGAAGATCGTCGAGTCCGGCCTCAAGACCTACTACAAGGAAGTCTGCCTGCTCGAGCAGGCCTTCATCCACGACACCGGCAAGTCGGTGGCGCAGGCGGTGAAGGAGGCCGAGGGCAAGGTCGGCGGCGCTGTGAAGATCGCCGGCTTTGTGCGCTATGCTCTCGGCGAGGGAATCGAGAAGCAGGAAAGCGACTTCGCGGCCGAGGTCGCCGCGGCCAGCGGCAAGAAGTAAGCGCCGGAACGTTCCTTCCGGCGTGCCGCCGGAAGCGGCGCCCGGACAAGGAAAGTGCTCATGACTGATCCGGTCTATCGTCGCGTCGTGATCAAGCTGTCCGGCGAATATCTCGCGGGACAGCAAGGCTTTGGCATCGATCAGCCGACCGTCGACCGGGTTGCGGACGATCTGATCGCGGCCCGCCATCTCGGCACCGAGGTCGCGGTCGTAATCGGCGGCGGCAACATGGTCCGCGGCGTCGAGGTCTCATCCCGCGGGGTGTCGCGCACCACCGGCGACACCATGGGCATGCTCGCCACCATGATGAACTGCCTCGCGCTGGAAGCGGCGATCGAGCGCAAGGGCACGCCGGCTCGGACGCTGTCGGCCTTCGTCATGCCCGAGATTTCCGAGCTGTTCACCCGCACCGCGGCACACAGATACCTGGCCGAGGGCCGCATCGTGCTGCTCGGCGGCGGGACCGGCAATCCGTTCTTCACCACCGACACGACGGCGGTGCTGCGGGCCGCCGAGATCGGCGCGCAGGCGGTCCTGAAGGCCACCAATGTCGACGGGGTCTACTCGGCCGATCCGAAGAAGGATCCGACCGCCACGCGGTTCGACCGCCTGACGCATTCGCAGGCGATCGAGGGCGGCTACAAGGTGATGGATGCGACCGCCTTCGCGCTTGCCCGCGAGACATCGCTGCCTATCATCGTATTCTCGATCGCGGAGCCGGGCTCGATCGGCGCGATTCTGCGTGGCGTCGGCCACGGAACCATCGTCGCCGGCTGACGGCTCAACTGGCGCGCCCGAAAGGGAACGGCGCGGAGCGGTCGCCGGGATTTTGAAGGAGAAAACGTGATGGCCACGGGTAATTTCGACCTCAACGAAGTGAAGCGCCGCATGCAGGGCGCCGTCGCCTCGCTCAAGCACGAGCTCGGCGGCCTGCGCACGGGACGCGCCTCGGCCTCGATGCTCGATCCGGTGCAGGTCGAGGCCTATGGCAGCCACATGCCGCTCAATCAGCTCGCCACCGTCAGCGTGCCGGAGCCGCGGCTGATCTCGGTTCAGGTCTGGGACAAGTCGATGGTCAAGGCCGTCGAGAAGGCGATCGTCGATTCCAATCTCGGCCTGTCGCCGGCGACCGAGGGCCAGGTGCTGCGCCTGCGCATTCCCGAGCTTAACGAGGAGCGCCGCAAGGAGCTGGTGAAGGTCGCGCACAAATATGCCGAAGCCGCCAAGGTCGCCGCGCGCCATGTCCGCCGCGACGGTCTCGACGTGCTCAAGAAGCTCGAGAAGAATCACGAGATGTCGGAGGACGATCAGAAGCGTCACGCCGACGAGGTGCAGAAGGCGACCGACGGCACCATCGCCGAGATCGACCAGTTGCTGGCCGCCAAGGAAAAAGAAATCCTCACCGTTTAAGGCATCGCCTTCATGTCCAACGCCGCCGCGCCCGCAACGGAAGGACCCGACCGGTCCGAGGCGCCTGCGCATGTCGCCATCATCATGGACGGCAACGGGCGTTGGGCGGCCGCGCGCGGTCTGCCGCGCGCGGAAGGGCATCGTCGCGGCGTGGACGCATTGCGCCGTGTGGTGCGCGCCTCGCACGAGCTCGGCATCCGCTATCTCACCATCTTCTCGTTCTCTTCGGAGAACTGGTCGCGTCCGGCGAGCGAGATCGGCGACCTGTTCGGCCTGCTGCGGCGCTTCATCCGCAACGATCTGGCGAGCCTGCATCGCGACGGCGTCAAGGTCCGCATCATCGGCGAGCGCGAGGGGCTCGAGAGCGACATCTGCGCTTTGCTGAACGAGGCCGAGGAGCTGACGCGCGACAATACGCGACTGACGCTCGTCGTCGCCTTCAATTACGGCTCGCGGCAGGAGATCGCGAAGGCGGCGCGGAAGCTCGCCCGCGAGGTCGCGGAGGGCAGGCGGGATCCTGCCACGATCGACGCCGAGACGCTTGGCGCGCATCTCGACGCGCCCGACATCCCCGATCCCGATCTCATCATCCGCACGAGCGGCGAGCAGCGCCTGTCGAACTTCCTGATGTGGCAGGCCGCCTATAGCGAGCTCGTGTTCGCGCCGATCCATTGGCCCGACTTCGACAAGGCGGCGCTGGAAAGCGCGATTGCCGAATTTGCCAGGCGCGAGCGCCGTTTCGGCGGCCTGGTTGCGAAGACCGCCTCGTGAACGAACCCGATTCTGCACCGGTGGGCGCCAAGCCTGCCCCGAGCAATCTGGTGATGCGGGTCCTCGCGGCGCTGGTGCTGGCGCCGCTGGCCATTGCGATCGCCTATGCCGGCGGCTGGCTGTGGGCGCTTTTCGTCACCCTGGTCTCGATCGGGCTGTTTGCCGAATGGCTGATGGTGGTGGGCGCAGGATCGGCCGCACTGACCGGGGCGGGGACGGTCGTGATCGCCATGATGGGAGCCTCCGTCGCTTTCGGCGCGCTCAAGACCTCCGTCGTCACCGGCCTGATCGGCGGCGCGCTCGTGACGCTGATCGCGCGGGGCAAGTTCTTGTGGGCGGCCAGCGGATTTGCCTATGCGGCGGCGGCGCTGCTGGCCTCGATCCTGCTGCGCAAAGATCTCGTCAACGGCTTCTCCGCGCTGATGTTCGTGCTGCTGGTGGTCTGGGCGACCGACATCGGCGGCTATTTCGCCGGACGCAGCATTGGCGGTCCGAAATTATGGCCGCGCGTGAGCCCGAAAAAGACCTGGGCCGGCGCGCTCGGCGGTTTTGCGGCGAGCCTTGCGGTCGCCGCCGGCTTTGCCGCCTGCGGGATCGGAAAAGCGGTTCCACTGCTGCTCGTCGGCGCCGTCCTGTCGGTGGTGTCGCAGCTCGGCGATCTCTTCGAATCCGCCGTGAAGCGGCGCTTCGGTGTCAAGGATTCCAGTCACTTAATTCCCGGCCATGGCGGACTACTGGACCGCCTGGACGGTTTTATCGCCGCCATCCTGGCGGCATGGATTATCGGCTTTCTCCGCCATGGTGTGCATAGCGCCGGAAGCGGTCTTATGGTTTGGTGAGGATATGAGCGCCGTTCCCTTGCGTAACAACAGGCTTGCTGCGTCTGACATTCGCAGCGTCACAGTCCTCGGTGCCACCGGCTCGATCGGCGACAGCACGATGGACCTCTTGCGCGCCTCGCCCGAGCGCTACCGTGTCGAGGCGCTGACGGCGAACGGCAATGTCGCAGCGCTGGCCAAGCTCGCCAAGGAATTCAACGCGCGCTATGTCGCGATTGCCGACACCTCCAAGCTCGCCGAGCTCAAGGACGCGCTGGCGGGCACCAGCACCGAATGCGGCGCCGGCGAAAGTGCGGTGATCGAGGCCGGCGCGCGCCCGGCGGACTGGGTGATGGCGGCGGTGAGCGGCGCTGCCGGGCTGAAGCCGGCGCTTGCCGCGGTCGATCGCGGCGCGCATGTCGCGCTCGCCAACAAGGAGTGCCTGGTCTGCGCCGGCGACTTCTTCATGCAGCGCGCGGCAAAAGCGGGCGCCTGCATCCTGCCGGCCGATTCCGAGCACAACGCGCTGTTCCAGGCATTGAGCTCAGGCAATCGCGACGAGCTCGTCCGCGTCATCATCACGGCCTCCGGCGGTCCGTTCCGGACCTGGAAGCCTGCGGACATCGAGCAGGCGACGCTCGAGCAGGCCCTGAAGCATCCGAACTGGAGCATGGGCCAGAAGATCACGATCGATTCGGCCTCGATGATGAACAAGGGCCTTGAAGTGATCGAGGCGTCCTATTTGTTTGCGCTCTCGCCGGACGAGATCGACGTGCTGGTTCATCCGCAGTCGATCATCCACGGCATGGTCGAGTTTTCCGACTGCTCGGTCGTGGCCCAGCTCGGCGCGCCCGACATGAGGACGCCGATCGCCCATTGCCTCGGCTGGCCCGATCGCATCAAGGGCCCGGCCGCCAAGCTCGACCTTGCCAAGATCGGCCAGCTGACCTTCGAGGCGCCGGACTTCGAGCGCTTCCCCGGATTGCGGCTGGCCTACGAATCGCTCCGGACCGGGAAGGGCGCGACAACCGTCTACAACGCCGCCAACGAGGTTGCGGTCGCCGCCTTCATTGCCGGCAAGATCCGGTTCGGCGCGATTGCCCGGCTGGTCGAGGCGACGCTCGAGGATTGGATCAAGGGCGGCAACCAGGCGCCCCTGATGTCGGCGGACGATGCAATCTCTGTTGACCATGTTGCGCGAAATAGGGCCGCCGCCCTATTGCCTCAAATTGCCTTAAAGGCATCCTAGTTGGTTCGGGACCAGGGCCTTGCGGCGCTGGGTGAGGGAATTCGATGATCGACTTTTTCGTCCATAGTTTCAATACGTTGAGCCATGGGCTCCTCGGCTACGCGGTTCCCTTCCTGTTCGTCCTGACCATCGTCGTGTTCTTCCACGAGCTCGGCCATTTCCTGGTCGCGCGCTGGGCCGGCGTGCGCGTGTTAACCTTTTCGCTCGGTTTTGGCCCCGAGCTGGTCGGCTTCAACGACCGTCATGGCACCCGCTGGAAGATTTCGGCGATCCCGCTCGGCGGCTACGTCAAGTTCTTCGGCGACGAGAGCGAGGCCTCGACCCCGTCGGCCCAGACGCTGGCGGCCATGACGGCCGAGGAGCGCGCCGGCAGCTTCCACCACAAGAAGGTCGGCCCCCGGGCGGCGATCGTTGCGGCCGGGCCGATCGCCAATTTCATCCTGGGCGCGCTGATCTTCGCCGGAATGGCCCTCTATTACGGCAAGCCGAGCACGATCGCCCGGGTCGACGGTGTCGTCGCCGACGGCGCGGCGGCTGCGGCCGGCTTCAAGGTCGGCGACGTCGTCGTCCAGATCGACGGCAAGCCGATCGAGAGCTTTGCCGACATGCAGCGAATCGTTGCGATGAACGCCGGTTCGGCGCTTACCTTCCAGGTGAAGCGCGACGGTGCCATCGTCTCGCTGACCGCGACCCCGGCGCTGCTGGAGCGCAAGGACCCGTTCGGCAACAGCCACCGTCTCGGCGTTCTCGGCGTCGAGCACAAGTCGCAGGCCGGGGAGGCCTCGACCACCCCGGTCGGCGTCGGTGAAGCGCTCAAGATCGGCGTCGAGCAGGTCTGGTTCATCATCACCAGCACCTTCAAGTTCCTGGGCTCCCTCTTCGTCGGCCAGGGCAATCCGAACGAGGTCAGCGGAGTCCTGGGAATCGCGAAAATGTCGGGGCAGGCGGCCAGCGCCGGGTTCCAGTTCGTGATCAATCTCTGCGCGGTGCTGTCGGTCTCGATCGGCCTTTTGAATCTGTTCCCGATCCCGCTGCTCGATGGCGGCCACCTGATGTTCTATGCGGCCGAGGTGGTTCGGGGTCGGCCCCTGTCCGAGCGGACCCAGGAAATGGGGTTCCGAATCGGCCTTGGCCTCGTGCTGATGTTGATGGTGTTCGCGACCTACAACGACATCCTGCGGATGGCGGCTTCCTGATAGGGGCTTTTTTGTGGCGTTGCTGTTGAGCAACGTCTTGGAATGAAATTGAAATTACGGCGCTTTCGGCCGTTTGCGGCGTCGGCGAAATTGGCTACAAGCGGCCTGAACTTGGGGAATCTCCGGACCGGCGTTGGGGTTGGGTCTGGCACGGAATGATAAGGGCGCGTTGCGCGATGAAGTTTGGACTGCGACTCCGGGGGGGCTTGATCGCGACCCTGATCTTGTTCGGCGCGCCGGTGGTTGCCCCGGTTGGGGCTGTTTTCGTGTCTTCGTCTGCGCTCGCTCAGACCGTTCAGTCGATTTCCGTCGAAGGGAATCGCCGCGTCGAGGTGGAGACGATCCGCTCCTATTTCAAGCCGGGCCCGGGCGGCCGGCTGGATCAGGCCGCCATCGACGACGGCCTCAAGGCGTTGATCGAGACCGGCCTGTTCCAGGACGTCAGGATCAACCGCGGTTCCGGCGGCCAGCTGATCGTCTCCGTGGTGGAAAACCCGGTGATCGGCCGCATCGCCTTCGAGGGCAACAAGAAGATCAAGGACGAGCAGCTCACCGCTGAAGTGCAGTCCAAGGCACGCGGCACCTTCTCCCGCGCCATGGTGCAGTCGGACACGCTCCGAATCGCCGAAATCTATCGCCGCTCCGGCCGCTACGACGTGCGCGTCACGCCCGAGATCATCGAGCAGCCGAACAATCGCGTCGACCTGATCTTCACGGTCGAGGAGGGCGTCAAGACCGGCGTCCGGTCGATCGAGTTCGTCGGCAACAATGCCTTCTCGTCCTACCGCCTTCGCGACGTGATCAAGACGCGCGAAACGAATCTGCTGAGCTTTCTCGGCAGCGGTGACGTCTATGATCCCGATCGCGTCGAAGCCGATCGCGATCTGATCCGCCGATTCTATCTCAAGAACGGCTTCGCCGACGTGCAGGTCGTCGCGGCGCTCACCGAGTACGATCCGGAGAAGAAGGGCTTCAACGTCACCTTCAAGATCGAGGAAGGTCAGCAATACCGCGTCGGCTCGGTCGATTTCCGCACCAGCATTCCGAACTTCGATCCGAGCTCGATGCGCGGCTATTCGCGCATCAATGTCGGCTCGCTCTACAACGTCGAATTGGTCGAGAAGTCGGTCGAGGAGATGCAGATCGAGGCCTCCCGGCGCGGCTATGCCTTCGCCGTGGTGCGGCCCGGCGGCGACCGCAACTTCGAAGCGCACACCGTGTCCGTCGTGTTCAACGTCGACGAGGGCCCGCGCACCTATATCGAGCGCATCAACCTGCGCGGCAACACCCGCACGCGCGACTACGTGATCCGCCGCGAGTTCGACATCTCGGAAGGCGACGCCTACAACCGCGCGCTGGTCGACCGTGCCGAGCGGCGCCTGAAGAACCTCGACTATTTCAAAACCGTGAAGATCACGACCGAGCCGGGCTCGTCCAGCGACCGCGTCATCCTGATCGTCGACATGGAAGAGAAATCGACCGGCGACTTCTCGGTCTCGGGCGGTTACTCAACCACCGACGGCGCGCTGGCCGAAGTCTCGATCTCGGAGCGCAACCTGCTCGGTCGCGGCCTGTTCGCCAAGGCGTCGGTGACCTATGGCCAGTATGCCCGCGGCTACTCGCTGTCGTTCGTCGAGCCGTATCTGCTCGACTACCGCGTCGCGCTCGGCCTCGACCTCTATCAGCGTGAGCAGAAGTCCAACAGCTACATCTCTTACGGCACCAGGACGCTCGGCTTCTCGCCGCGACTCGGCTTCTCCTTGCGTGAAGATCTCTCGCTCCAGGTGCGCTACTCGATCTATCGGCAAGAGATCACGCTGCCGAGCTACTTGGCCAACTGTAACAACGACCCGCTGTCATCGGCATTCAACCCCAGTCCGGCCTACTCGGCGGCGACGGGTACGCCCTTGGCTGCATCCACCAACGGCCTCGGCTGCTACAACGATGGCGAAGCCTCGCTGCCGGTCCGCAAGGAGTTGGCCAACGGCAAGACTCTGACCTCGGCGCTCGGCTACACGCTGACCTACAACACGCTGGACAACAACAAGAACCCGACCGATGGTCTGCTCGTCGACTTCCGGCAGGACTTCGCTGGCGTCGGCGGCGACGTCTCCTATCTGAAGTCGGTGGTCGACGCGAAGTACTACACGCCGCTCGTCTCCGACATCGTCGGCCTCGTCCGCCTGCAAGGCGGCATGCTGAACAAGATCGGCAACGATCTGCGCATGCTCGACCACTTCCAGATGGGCCCGAACCTCGTTCGTGGCTTTGCCCCGAACGGCATCGGTCCGCGCGACTTGAACCCCTTCGGCACGCAGGATGCGCTCGGCGGCACCAAGTATTGGGGTGCTTCGCTCGAATTGCAGATGCCGTTCTGGTTCCTGCCCAAGGAAGTGGGTCTGAAGGGCGCGGTCTATGCCGACGCCGGCGGCCTCTACGACTACAAGGGACCGACGAGCTGGACCGCCACCAACGAGGTCAACGTGCCGGGCTGCATCCCGTCGACCATCAATCCGAACAGCACCGGGACCTGCACCGGTCTCGTATATGACGACAGCAAGGTCGTTCGCTCGTCGGTCGGTGTCGGCGTGATCTGGCAGTCGCCGTTCGGACCGCTGCGCTTCGACTACGCCGTGCCGCTCAGCAAGGGCAAGTACGACCGCACGCAGGAGTTCCGGTTCGGCGGCGGCACCACGTTCTAGTTCGATCAGCACGGCACGATCCGGATCGCCGGAGCCGGTTTCCGAAAGGGATCGTGCCGATCAAAGACATGAGGCATGATGCGGCCTGACCGCTTCATGCCGAAGCCGGACCGCGACGGGGTGGAATGGCGCAGCCGACCTTCTTCACAAAGCCGCCTGCCGCAGCGTTGGCCGACATCGCCACGCTGACCAAGGCGCAGCTGGTCGACCCGGCGAGGGGCGGCCACGTCATCACGGGCCTTGCTTCGCTCGATGAAGCGGGCCCGATGCATTTGGCCTTTTTCGACAACCTCAAATATCTCGAGGAACTCAAAGCGACCCGCGCCGGGGCATGCCTGGTAAGCCCACGCTTCGAGGCCCAGGTGCCTGCCCACGTGGCCGTGCTGCGGGTGGCGCAGCCGTTCCGCGCCTTCGTCCGGATCGCGCGGGAATGGCACGCCGATGCGCTGCGGCCGCAATCCTGGTTCGGCATCGAGGGTATTGCACCGTCCGCCATCATCGATCCCTCGGCCCGGCTCGAGGACGACGTCATCGTCGAGCCCCTGGCGGTCATCGGCCCGGACGTCGAGATCGGGAGCGGCACGGTGATCGGCGCCGGCGCGGTCATCGGCCCCGGCGTCAAGATCGGCCGGGACTGCAATGTCGGCGCCCGCACGGCCATCCAATGCGCCCTGATCGGCAACGACGTGCTGATCCATCCCGGCTGCTCGATCGGCCAGGACGGCTACGGATTCATCTTCTTCGGCCCCGAGGGGCATCTGAAGGTCCCCCAGACCGGCCGCGTGCTGATCCAGAACAATGTGGAGGTCGGCGCCGGCACCACCATCGACCGCGGCTCCCTGCGCGACACCGTGATCGGGGAGGGCACCAAAATCGACAATCAGGTCCAGATCGGCCACAATGTGACGATCGGCCGGAATTGCCTGCTGGCGGCTCAGATCGGCCTCGCGGGCAGCCTGACGATCGGCGACAACGTGGCGCTGGGAGCAAAGGTTGGCATCAACAATCACCTCAAGATCGGTGATGGCGCCCAGGTTACCGCGATGAGCGGGGTCAAGGACGACATCCCGCCGAATGGCCGTTGGGGTGGCCTCTTTGCCAAGCCGACCAAGCAATGGTTCAAGGAGATCATCGCGGTGGAGCGCCTGGTGCGCGACAGCAAGGCCGATCCGAAGGACGAGGGACGGGAATGACGGCGGAATCACCTGTTAAGTTCGAGCTGGTGGACATCAATGCGATCCTCCAGACGCTGCCGCACCGCTTTCCGATGCTGCTGATCGACCGCGTGATCAACATCCGCGCCGATTACAGCGGCATCGGCATCAAGAACGTCACCTTCAACGAGCCGGCGTTCCAGGGGCATTTCCCCGAGCGTCCGGTCTATCCCGGCGTCATGATGATCGAGGCGATGGCGCAGACCGCGGGCGTGATCGGCATCAAGTCGGTCGAGGGCACCGAGAAGCCGCGGGCGGTCTATTTCCTCACAATCGACAAGTGCAAGTTTCGCAAGCCCGTGCTGCCGGGCGACACGATCGAGTATCACATGCGCTCGCTCGGCCGCCGCAAGGCCATGTGGTGGTTTCACGGCGACGCCAAGGTCAACGGGCAGGTCGTCGCCGAAGCCGACGTCGGCGCCATGCTGACCGATTGAGCGGAGCCGGGCGTCCGCCTCAGGTGCAATCGTAGCGGCTGCCGGCCATCTCGCGCCTGATATTCCGGTTGAAGAACTGGCCCATGGACGGCGCGCCGAGGAGGCGCTCCACCGTGTCGGCCGTCACGCCGCAATAGCGGTGATAGGCGCCGTTGCTCGCGACGATCAGGTCCTGCTGCGCACGATCGTAACAGACCCGCTGAAGCACCGTGCTGCGGGTGATGTCCCGGCACTCGAAAGTCTGGAGATCGACCAGGCGGTGTTCGCCGGTCTCGACCGCCTCGGACACGATCGGTGTGCTCGCGAGCTGTGCCAGTAGAAGGATCAGGGTCCTGACCACGATCGTTGAAGCTCCGCATGAACCTGGCGACGGGACGGCAAGGCCGCCCATCCGGCACTTGAAACACGGCGAGATGATACGTCACTGGACAGATCGGGCATAGTCGCGCTAACCAGCCGAAAACCGAGCGACTTCAATATATAACCAGACCTTCTTGACGAGTAAGATTGGCTTGATGAGCAAGATTGATCCCACCGCACGGATCGCGGACGGCGCCGTGATCGGCGCGGGCACCGAGATCGGACCTTATTGCATCATCGGCCCGAACGTCGTCATCGGCGCGAACTGCAAGCTGATCGGGCATGTGCACGTCACGGCGCAGACCACGATCGGCGACGGCTGCACCATCTATCCGTTCGCTTCGCTGGGCACGCCGCCGCAGTCGCTCAGCTATCGTGGCGAGCTGACGCAGCTCAGGATCGGCTCCGGCTGCACCATCCGCGAATCCGTGACCATGAACGCGGGGACCGTTGTCGGCGGGGGCGTCACCTCGGTTGGCGACCGCGGCTATTTCATGAACTGCAGCCACGTCGGCCACGACTGCCATGTCGGCAACGACGTGATCTTCGCGACCTCGGCAACGCTCGGCGGCCATTGCGAGATCGGCGACTTCGTGTTTATCGGCGGGCTGTCCGCCGTGCATCAGTTCACCCGCATCGGGGCGCAGGTCATGGTCGGCGGTGTGTGCGGCGTGCGCGACGACATCATTCCGTTCGGTCTCGTCAACGGCCAATATGCCGCTCTCGAAGGCCTCAATCTGATCGGCATGAAGCGTCGCAAGTTCACCAAGCAGCGGCTCGCCACCGTGCGCGCGTTCTACCAGAAGCTCTTCCATGGCCCCGGCACCTTCGCCGAGCGGCTGGAGGCGGCGCGGCCGCTCGCGGGCGAAGACCCCGCGATCGCCGAAATCCTCGACTTCATCGGCAAAGGCAAGCGCCCGCTCTGTCTTCCCGTCATCGCGAAGTGATCTTGGAGTGATCTTGGGATGGCCGCGGGCACGACATCGGCGGCTTTGCAGGTTTCGTCACCGGTCGGCATCGTCGCCGGCGGCGGCGCCATGCCGTTCGCGGTCGCCGAGTCGCTCGCCGCGCACGGCATCACGCCGGTGCTGTTTCCGCTGCGCGGGGCCTGCGATCCCCAGCGCGTGGAGAAGTTCCGCCATCGCTGGATCTCGGTCGGCCAGCTCGGCCGCGCGATGCGGCTGTTCCGCGAGGAAGGCTGCCGCGACCTGATCTTCATCGGCACATTGGTGCGGCCGTCGCTGTCCGAGATCCGGTTCGACATCAAGACGCTGCGCCTGCTCGGCAACGTCATCCGCGCTTTCCGCGGCGGCGACGATCATCTGCTGTCGGGTGTCGGGCGCATCCTCGAGCAGGACGGCTTCCGCATGGTCGGCATCAAGGACGTCGCGCCGGATCTCTTGATGCCCGAGGGCTGCATCGGCCGCGCCTGGCCGAGCGAGGCCAGCAAGACCGACATCGCGCGCGGTCGGGCGGTGCTGACCGCGCTCGGTCCGTTCGACATCGGCCAGGCTGCGGTCGTGATCGACGGGCATGTGGTGGCGGTCGAGGACATCGAGGGCACCGACGCGCTGCTCGCACGCGTCGCGCGGCTGCGCGAGGAGGGCCGCATCCGCGCCGCCACCGGACGCGGCGTGCTGGTGAAGGCGCCGAAGAGCGGCCAGGATCTGCGCTTCGACCTGCCGACGATCGGTCCGCGCACCATCGAGGGCGTCGCGGCCGCCGGCCTTGCCGGCATCGCGGTCATCGCGGGCAACACCATCGCCGCCGAGCCGCAGGCAATGATCGCGCTTGCCGATGCCAAATATCTCTTCGTCATCGGCTTGCCCGCGTGATGTCGCGTGATCCCAAGCGCAAAATCTTCCTGATCGCGACGGAGGAATCCGGCGACCGGCTCGGCAGCGCCTTGATGAAGGTGCTGCGCCAGCGCCTCGGCGACGGCGTGCAGTTCGTCGGGGTCGGCGGCCGCACCATGGCGCGCGAGGGCCTGGAATCGCTGTTTCCCATCGAGGAGCTGTCGATCGTCGGGTTTGCCGCGGTGGTGCAGCAATTGCCGAAGATCCTGCGGCTGATCCGCGAGACGGCCGATGCCGTGACCGCGGCCGCGCCCGACGTGCTCGTCATCATCGACAGCCCGGACTTTACGCATCGCGTCGCCCGCCGCGTGCGCTCGCGCAGTCCGGCGATCCCGATCGTCGATTACGTCTCGCCGCAGCTCTGGGCCTGGAGGCCGGGACGGGCGCGGACCATGCTCGGCTATGTCGACCATGTGCTCGGCCTGCTGCCGTTCGAGCCGGAGGAATACCGCAAGCTCGGCGGGCCGCCCTGCAGCTATGTCGGCCATCCCCTGATCGAGCAATTGAGCTCGCTGCGTCCGAGCGCGGAGGAGCAGAAGCGTCGCGAGGGTAAGCCGCCGGTGCTGCTGGTGCTGCCCGGCAGCCGCCGCAGCGAGGTCAGGCATCATCTCGACGTATTCGGCGCAACTCTCGGCCGCTTAAGGGGTGAGGGCTGCGCGTTCGAATTGATGCTGCCGACCATGCCGCATCTCGAAGCCACCATCCGCGAGGGCGTCGCGAACTGGCCGGTTAAGCCGCAAATCGTAATCGGCGAGAACGAGAGGCGAGCTGCCTTCCGCATCGCCCACGCCGCGCTGGCGAAGTCCGGCACGGTGACGCTCGAGCTCGCGCTGTCAGGCATTCCGATGGTGACGGCCTATCGCGTCGGTGCCATCGAGGCCTTCATCCTGCGCCGCGCTATCCGCGTCTCCTCGGTGATCCTCGCCAATCTCGTGATCGGCAAGGATGTCATTCCGGAATATTTGCAGGAGGCGTGCACGCCGGAGCAGCTGGCGCCTGCGCTCGCCGCGCTGCTGACGGATTCGCCGCTCCGCCGCGTGCAGGTCGAGGCCTTCGCCAAGCTCGATCAGATCATGTCGACCGGCAACACATCGCCGAGCGTGCTCGCCACCGACATCGTGCTCGCGACGATGCGCCAGGGCCGGCGAACGAGCTAAAAAATCCTCAGCCCACAAACCTGGTTTGTACGGTTTGCTGGTCCAGTTTTTCCGGTTTTGACAATGGCGCGGTCCGATGCGGATTGTCGCGGATCTCGATCATCTTGATCAGCCTGGCATTCTCCAGATCTTGAGGCTGAAAGCCGATCCCGCCGGTGCCCGCGAGCGCGAAGCAATCCACGAACTTCGTCACGCCATACTTGGGCAAGCGATAGAGGTCCGTCGCATGCAAGACGGTGGGGCGCTCCGTGACCCACTCCGCCGTACGGCCCCGCGCCGGAAATTCGATCGGAATTCCGATCGGGCCGGGAAGTGGAATCGTCGGCGCAAGGAGATCGACCGAAAGCGACTTTCCGTTTTTCGATTCATTCTTGATGAAAAAACGGACGTGGTCCTGCGCCATGACGGTCAGAACACATCTGACGTGGTCCCCCGGTTCCACCGGAAAGTTGGGAAGTGTCCACGGACCCGTATCGCGGTCACCGCGAAACCACCATTGAACCCATGCTTCCGCGGTCGGCGTCCCGACGCTGCCGTCGTTGGCGACCACGATCTTTTGCGTCGTCCCGATCTGCGGCAGCGAAGTATCGAATCGCCGATGGCCATCGATCCCGATCCAGGTCGAGCAGCGATAATCGCCCGGCGGAAACGAGTGAGCACTGGGCGTAGGGACCTCCCAGGCCCCCCACACCTGTGTGAACTGGGTGCCCTCCATCGCCGCAATACATGCGCCCGACCAATTGAAGCTGGTTTCGTGTCGGCCGGGATGGCCTGAGCCCAAACGGCCGCGGTTGACACGAAAGTCGGTCGCGGAGCCCGGGTAGATCATGGGCAGAACTTCGATAGGCTTGGAAAGAAGTCTGGCCCACAACGTCTCGGCCCGGCGTCCCGCGACCAGGGGCGGCCTGGGCGGAAGCCGGAAGAATTCGAGCTCCCGCGCATCGGCATTCAGCGCGTCGAAGTCCTTGGGCGGTGGCGGCGGTGGCAGCAATATCTGCCGACGCAGACCCGCGTTCAAATCGTCCCGCGACGGAAGCGTGTGTTGCTGGACATCACTCGCGCGCAGGATCATGGCCACTCTCCCTGCGCGGCCGTGATCAAGGCATCAAAACTCGGCACGGAGGTCTTGTTGATCAAGATCGTGTAGATGTCGCCGGCCAATCCCACGCCGGCGTCCGTGTCACTCTGGTAGTGGAGACCGGCGATCTGGCGGTTTCGCGCAATCCGACCGGCGAGCACGGTGAGATCATCCGCCATCGGCTGCACCGACGCTGGTAGGACCAACTTCAGGCAGCGCGCGATCAAATGCGCTTGAGTCGCGTGCCCGCTGGGATAGGACGCGTGGCCGGGAACCTGAATCGGCGGCAACAGCGCAGGGCAGATTTGCGATGGCCGTGGCCGTTTGTGGTAGCCTTTCCAATGCATCGCGACCTGGAGCGCGATCAGGCTTGCGGTCGCTATCACGCGACAGGTGTTTGGATGCGAGTTCGGCGTGACGTTGAGAAGCGCCATGAAGTAGCTCAGAAACTCCTCGTTCTGCGCAAAAATCTCGCCGAGCGCATCCGCCCGCTCGTCTTTGGCCATTGTTACGAGCGTGTCGATCTCGGCTGCTGTGTTTGCATTGGGTGCGGCGACCGTGATCGAGCTCCACCCGCCATGAATGGCGAATTCGGCCAGCAGCCGCCAAGCGTACCAGTCCGGGGTCCAGCTCCGGTCCGGAAACTCGGTGACGGTGGTGCGGTTGGTGCTGACGCCCGTTTCCGTAATGAACGGCAGGTCCACGCGATCCGGAAAGATCCAACCGCCGCCGCCCGAGCCTGCATTGGCGACGTTTCCCGCATTCCCAGCGTTACCTGCGTTTCCCGCATTTCCGGCGTTGCCTGCCATCGCAGCCTCCCAATGATTTGCCGCCTATCGCTTGCTTAAAACTCAGTCTGGAAATCCTGCCGCCTTGAGCCGCTGTCGAAGATTGTCGCGGGTGGCCGCGTTGAGCGGCGTGCGGTCCGCCCAGGCCTGTAAATGGAAATTCGGATCGATCAGCATATGGCGTTCCGCGATCTGGCGCGCGTCCACAAACTTTCCGATGGCCACCAGGCTGGCTGCGAGGATGCGGAAGTTCGAGGTGAAACGCTCATTATGCTTCGCCGCTCGCCAACCGCAGGCGGCCGCTTCATCGAAATTGCCGTTGATGTAGTGCGCCTGGGAAAGCAGGTGCTCGTGCCAGAACACGTGTGAATCCAGGGGCGACAAGCGCAGGCCGTGTTCGGCGCGCAAGACCGCGGTTGGGCCCTCGCCGAGATAGCCGCAGGTCGCACTGCTCATCGTCCACGCCATGGCCGAATTGGGACCGACCGTGATCGCCCGGTCCAACAGGCGGGTTGCTGTCTCGAAATCCTTGAACAGATACGAATGCACGTGACCATCGATTGCCAGAGCGAGCGCATCGTTGCCATCGCGCTCGATTGCCCTGGACGCATTGCGCGACGCCTCCATGCTATCGGCAGCGGCATCGGTGGACCAGCCCTGGCCGACCCTGAACATGTACCAGTACGCGAGGTATGAATAGGCCGGCGCATAGTTGGGGTCATGCGTGACGGCCTGCTGCAGCAATCCGCGCGCCCGCGAGAACGAGTCGTAGTCCATACGGTATAGATAGCTCAACGCCTGGAGAACCAGATCGTAGGCCGTCAAATTCTGCGGATGCTTGCGCAGAGCCCGTGCACGCTCCCACTCGCGAACATGTGGAGCGATGGTCGTGACCACGCGCGTCGAGATTTGCTCCTGCAGTGCGAACAGCTCGCTGAGCTCGCCTTCATGACGATCGGAGTAGATGATGTTGCCCGACTCGGTGTCATTGAGCTCGGTATTGATACGCAGCCGCCCGCCGGAGCGGCGAACGCTGCCGTAGAGCACATAGCGCACGCCCAGCTCGCGACCGATGGCGCGGACATCGATGATCTCGCTGCCATAACCCAGCGTCGACCCGCGCGATATCACGAACAGCTCCTTCAGCGCGGAGAGCGCGTGAATGATTTCGTCGACAATCCCTTCGGCAAAATAGGCATCATCCTGACTGGCAAGATTGCGGAATGGCAGAACGACAATCGATGGACGTCCCTGCGCTCTGACCGGACTATCTGCCACCGGATGCGGTGAACGATCGATGCGCAGCCCGAACGCTTTGACGGGGCGCGACAGATTTCGCAGATGCAGATCGCCGAAGTCGACGACGGAGACGCCGGCCTGCTCACTGATCTGATCCGCGACGGCACCTGAGACGACGATGCCGCCGGGCTCGGAGTAGGTCTGAAGCCGAGCGGCGATGTTCACCCCATCGCCATAAATATCTTCGCGTTCAAAGATCGCGTCGGCAACGTTGATCCCCATCCGGAGACTGATGAACCGATGTTCCGGTTCTTCCGCCGACATCGCATTGGCGCCGTGCTGAATTGCAAGCGCACATTGGGAGGCGTCATTTGCGCTGTCAAAAACCGCAAGAAAACCGTCTCCGGTGTTCTTGATCACCTGGCCCCTGTACTTCGCGATCGTCGGGTCGATAGTGGTTGCGCGCAGCAAGAGGACCCGCTTGTGGGTATCTTCCTCGTCCGCTTCCATTAATCGGCTATAACCCACGATGTCGGCCGCGAGCACGGCCACCAGCTTGCGCTGACCAGGAATAACCTCTCGCGAGGCGTCCGGCCCTACAAGCGGGTCGGGTCTTGGGCTGGCATCGGGTTCACGGGGGAAGGCCATGGTGTATCCGTGGTCACTCTGATGCGTGGGTCCGTGCCGCCGCTTGGACGCTGTTCCCTTAGCTAAGCCTGTTTTTCCAGGTTTCACAAGCCGCGGTTGTTTTCGCGCAACTGGATCAATCCTCGTTTTCGCAACCAGCCCGTGAACAACGGTCGAGGCAGATCCCGTGTATGTCGGCAAAAACGGCACCGGCCTATGGCGCGTAAGTCACGGTACGGTCGATGCCAATCCGGCTCCTCTCGGCAGATGTGGGTGAGAGCCCTGCGTGCACACCGGAGAAGCTGGCGCCGGCGCTCTGTGCACTGCTGACGGATGCGCCGCGCCGCCGACTTGCGACGGCTCAACGGAAGTCATTCGGCTTGGCCGCGACCGGCGGCTCTTCCGAAGGCAGACTAAAGTGAAACACGGCCCCCCGTGGTTCATTCGCACCGGTCCAAAGTCGACCTCCGTGCGCCTCGATGATCGATCGGCAAATCGACAAGCCCATGCCGGTCCCGTCCGGCTTGGTGGTGTAGAAGGGCTCGAACACGCGGTCAACGATTGCGACGTCAAGTCCAGGTCCGGTATCCCGTATGCCGACAACGACGAGATTTGATGCATTTGCGGCCGTGCTGATCCGCAGCTCTCGTCCGCCAACGTCGACGCAGTTCATTGCCTCGATCGCGTTGAGGATCAAATTGAGAACCACCTGTTGCAGCTGAACGCGATAGCCCTTCACGAGCGGCAAGCCCGAAGCGAGGTCGGTCTGGATCGAGACATCATGTTTGATCAGCTCGCTACGGGCTATGGTGATCACGTCCAGGATTGCACCATTGACATCGACGCTCTCCTTCGGCGCCGGAGCTTTCTTGATCAAGGAACGGATCCAACTGATGATCTCGCCGCCTCGCTTGGCTTCTGCAACAATGGATATGAGCGCCTGCTGTGCCTTTTCGAAATTCGGAGATTGTGTTCCCAGCCAGTTCAGTGCGGCCTCTGCGTCGCAGAGCACCGCGGTGATTGGTTGGCTTAATTCGTGTGTCACCGAAGCCGTGACCTGGCCCATTGCCGCGGCGCGATTGGCGTGTGTCAGTTCAGCCTGCATCTCGCGCAACGCCTCGGCGGTTCGCTTGCGTTCGGTGATGTCGCGGCTCAGGCAAATGATTCGGGACTGTCCGCCTACGCAGAATTCCCGCATACGAACTTCGACGGGAAACACAGTGCCGTCCCTTCGGAAATAGCGCCTCTCGAGCGTAGCGATGCCGCCGGTCTTGAGACGCTCGCGGTTGCGACGCCAAATCGTTTCATCCATCTCAAGATCGAACAAGGCCGCACTTGCCCCAACCAGTTCGGTCCGGCTGTAGCCGAGACTTTCGCAGGCATTCCGATTTACATCGAGAACGCGACCATCTTCACTGTGCAGCATGAACGTATCGGCCGCGTGGTCCACGAAGGTACGGAAACGGGCCTCGCTCTCGATCAGCGCCTGTTCGGCGCGCTTGCGCTCCGTGATGTGGCGCCCCACACCGCGGTAACCCACGAAGTTCCCTGTCTCGTCGAAGATGGGCAGCCCAGAGACCGAAATATAGCGCTTGCCGCCGTCGGGCGTCGGCCGCGCGAGCTCGAAATCGCGAAACGGGAGGTGAGCGTCGAGTATCTCCCGGTGTTTGCGCCAGCCATCTGCGTCAGGTTCGAGATACGGGACCTCCCATCGTGTCCTGCCGATCTCGGAGACCGGCGGCTCGGGAAGCGTCTCGGCGAACTCCTGGCGGATGAAGCGATGCTGCGCGTCCGTTTCCCAGTACACATCAAAGGAGAATTGCACCAGCGTGCGAAAGCGCTCCTCGCTCTCGCGCAGTGCCTCCTCGGGGCGCTTGCGCTCACTCGACATCGAGCGCGACCGGCGGCGCTTGAATCGCATGTTGCATGATCATCTCTTGCTCACGCGTGATGAATTAATCGACCGATTGTCGTACCGGATTGCGTCCCGTCCCAGAGTTGCCCAAGATTGATCAGGAACATGCCTTTGGCGACTATACTCCCGTATACAGGGCTTCTGTATAGCGATGTGACGCGGGACCGCGCTCGCCGAAGGGCGCTTGTAACCAGTGCAGGCCTAAGCTGGGGCCGGAATTCCGCAGCGCAGCAGTCTCCCGCCTTGTCGAGGTGTGCTATCATTTTGGTCAGCGTGCGGAGGCATGGCAGTGAGGCGACGCGAGCTCATTACTCTGCTGTGCGGCGCGGCGGTCTCGCCGCTGGCGGCGCGCGCGCAGCAAGCGGCGAGACCGCCGCTGCTGGCGATGTTCCATCCGGCAATCCCCCCGACGCTTCTGACTGAAACGGGCGGGGGCAGCGCATGGCGTGCCTTTTTCGGTGAGTTGCGCCGTTTGGGTTACGTAGAAGGACAAAATCTGATCATCGAGCGCTACTGGGCCGAGGGGCGCCACGACCGTTATGCCGACGTGGTCCGTGAAATCGTGGCTCGCAATCCGCATGTCATCGTCACCGGAACGAATCCCGTCGTAACCATGTTCAAGGCGGCAACCAGTACGATACCGATTGTTGCTTTCATGCTGGACCCGCTGCAGGCGGGGCTGGTGACCAATCTGCAGCGGCCCGGCGGCAACCTCACCGGCATCACGCTTGATGCCGGCATCGAGATCTGGGGCAAGCGGCTGGAGTTCTTGAAAGAAGCCATTCCTTCGATGCAGAAGGCCGTATTTCTGGGGATGCGCGGCGGATGGGAAGGGTCTGTCGGCCAAGTCTTGCGAAATGCCTCCGCGCGTCTGGGAATCTCACTGGCTTTTGTCTTCCCGCAGGAGGGGAAGCCGTCGGAGATTGAGCGTGTCTTCGATGCGATATCGGAGCAACGGCCGGATGCCGTGCTGGTGAGCGGAGAGGGTGATCTTTACGCCAACCGCCAGCTCATCGCCGAGCTCGCCATGAAAAAACGCCTGCCGACGATATGTCCGTACCGCGATTACGTCGAAGCCGGCGTACTGATGGGTTATGCTCTCAATCTCGCGGAGCTGTTCAGGCAGTTGGCCGATGACGTGCACAAAGTCCTGAAAGGAGCCAAACCGGGTGACATTCCGATTTATCAGGCGACCAGATTTGAACTTCTAATCAATATGAAGACGGCAAAAGCATTCGCCATGACCCTTCCCCCGGCGCTGCTTGCCCGCGCCGACGAGGTGATCGAATAATTTGCTATTGATGGCCCCAACCGAACTGCCTTGAGCAGTGGAAAGGGGCCGCTCCCTGGGGAGAACCGGACCTGACGCGTCGAGCGGCGGACCGCCGCTGGTGACCCGGAAGGCGATTTGGTCGGCGGCCGATCGACACGCTAAGTCCAGGACCCGAATGCGAATGGTGAGATGGCCATTTCCGGCCGCCACTCGCCATCACCAGGTATTCTATTTCGGAGTGCTGGTCTGGCCACCCGAACCCGTGGTCTGCTCACTTCCCGGTCGGCCCGGAGGATGCGCAGAAGCGGCCGGCTTGTCTTGATCGGCAACGTATCCGGACTCTCCGGAGTTGCGGGTCTTGATCCCTTTGTCGGCATCGCGCTGCATCTGCTCGTTGGGCTGGCCAGCCTTGAGCCCTTGGTCTACATCGCGGTTCATCTCCTCCTTGGTTTGCTCACTGGGTGCAGCCTTTTGCTGTTGGGCCGTTGCTTGGAAGGCAATTGCGCTCCCGGCAACTACAATCAAGGCGAGAATTGCTGTTCGCATGGTTCTCCTCCATCGCTTGCTCCGGCCCCTAAACGCGCGAACTCCCCAAGGTTTCCTAGCTCTCCAATCGCATTGTCGAAAATCACATCTTGCGATCAGGTGGGCTGCGCTCAAGGCGCCGATTGGCCCAGCGGCATGCATTGACGTGTGTGTTTGACGTCTCACTCGGACAGCAATGCGGACCCGAAACGATTTTTATGAGCACACGCCCTAGGCAAGTCCGCCGTCGACCCGAAAACACTGGCTGGTGATGCGCTGGCTTTCGTCGGAGGCGAGGAATAGCGCCATGTTGGCGATGTCCTCGGGCGTCACCGCATCCGGAACGGCCTGGCGCGAGCGGATCTCGGCGATGACCCGATCGTCCGGATACCACAGCCGGCGCTGGCGTTCGGTGATCACCATGCCCGGCGCGATCGCGTTGACCCGAATGCGGTCGGGACCGACCGACCGCGCCAGCGAGTTCGTGATGCCGACGATCGCCGCTTTCGCCGCGGCATAGACCGGCAGCGCCGGCGCGCCGCGCATCCAGGCGATCGACGACATGTTGATGATCGAGCCGCCGCCGCGCGCCTGCATCTGCGGCACGACCGCTTGCGCTGCGAAGAAGACGTGCTTGAGATTGACGCCGATCATCCAGTCGAACTCGGCCGGCGTCACCTCGGCGAGAACCTGGCGCTGATCGTTGGCGGCGTTGTTGACGAGAACGGCGGCGTCGCCAAGCGAACGGTGCGCCTCCGCCATCGCGCTGCGCAGGGAATCGATGTCGAGGAGATCGCAGGGCACGAACAGCGGCGCGGTCCCGGACGAGGCCGCGATCTCCCGCACCAGGGCTTCGCCGGCGTCCTTGTCGATGTCGAGGAAGGCGACCCGGGCGCCTTGGCCTGCGAAGGCCCGGACGAAGGCGGCGCCGATGCCGCTGGCGCCTCCGGTGATCAACACCACGCAGCCGGCAAGGCTGGAATAGGTCGTCTTCGTCATGCGATCAGGCGCTCCGTCTCGGGGTCGAACAGGCAAATGCGGCGGGTGTCGAGCGCGAAGGCGGCGGACGTGCCGGGCGCGGGGCGGATATCCGGCGAGACCCGCGCCATCGCGGGCTCGCCCCCGAGCCGCAGCAACACCATGGTCTCGGCACCTGTCGGCTCGACCAGCTCCACCGGCGCCTCGACGAGGACAGGCGCTTCGCTGGAAAACGTGCGGCTGCCCTCGGCGATGCATTCCGGCCTGATTCCGAACACCACCTTGCGCCCGACAAAGGGTGCTGCGGCGTCATATCCCGTCAGGCGCAGACGAAGCTCGTCCGGCCGCCCCGCGCCGATCACGACGACCGGCCCGTCATTTCCGGCCTCGAGCCGCGCCGGCATGGTGTTCATCGGCGGCGAGCCCATGAAGCGTGCGACGAACAGATTGGCCGGATAGCGGTACACGGTGTCGGGGTCGGCGAATTGCTGCACGCTGCCCTGATGCATCACGGCGATCCGCGTCGCCATCGTCATCGCCTCGATCTGGTCGTGGGTGACATAGACGATGGTGGCGCCGATGCGCTGGTGCAGGCGCTTGATCTCCATCCGCATCTCGACGCGCAGCTTGGCGTCGAGATTGGAGAGCGGCTCGTCGAACAGGAAGAGCAGGGGATTGCGCACCAGCGCGCGCCCCATCGCCACGCGCTGGCGCTGGCCGCCGGACAATTGCGACGGCTTGCGGCCGAGCAGCGGCTCGATCTGGAGCAGTTTTGCGACATTCGCGACCGCAGCGTCCTGCTCGGCCCTGGGAACGTGACGGCATTCCATGCCGAAGGTGATGTTCTGGCGCACCGTCATGGAGGGATAGAGCGCGTAGGATTGGAACACCATGGCGATGTCGCGATCCTTCGGCGCGACGTCGTTGACGACGCGCCCGCCGATCTCGATCGTCCCCGCGCTCGGGCGGTCGAGCCCGGCGACGATGTTGAGCAGGGTGGACTTGCCGCAGCCGGACGGCCCGACCAGCACGGTGAATTCGCCGCTCTCGATGTCGAGCGCGATGTCCTTCAATACCTCCAGATTGGCGTAACGCTTGGACAGGGCGCGAATGCTCAGTGCAGCCATGACAACTCCATCATTTCACGGCCCCGGCAGTCAGGCCGCGGACGAAGTACTTGCCGCCGAGAAGGTAGATCAACAGCGTGGGCAGGGCTGCGATGATCACCGCGGCGCTCTGCACGCCATGCTTGGGGATATCTGCGACCGGGGTGGACAGTGCGATGAGCGCGGCCGTCACGGGCTGCTGCTGGCCGGTCGTGAAGGTGACGCCATAGAGGAATTCGTTCCAGATATGGGTGAACTGCCAGATCACGGTGACGATCAGGATGGGCGCCGAGAGCGGCAGGATGATGCGCCAGAAGATACGAAAGAAGCCGGCGCCATCGATGCGTGCGGCCCGGATCAGCTCGTGCGGAATGGCGACATAGTAATTGCGGCAGAACAGGACCGTGAAGGACAGCCCCTGAATCGTGTGAATCAGCACGAGGCCCGTCAGCGTGTTGATCAGCCCGATGTCCCGCAACACGATGGTCCAGGGCAACAGGCGCATCTGCTGGGGCAGGAAGAGGCCGAGGGTGACAATGCCGTAGATCCAGTTGTCGCCGCGAAAGCGCCAGAGCGACACGGCGTAACCGGCGACAGCACCGAGCAGGGTCGAGAAGATCGTTGCCGGGATCGTGACCAGCGCGGAGTTCAGCATGTACGGCCGGATGCCGGCGCAGGTCTCGGCAACGCAAAAGCCGCTCCAGGCCAGGGCATAATTGCCAAACGCCCAGTGTTGCGGCCACCCGATCATCGAGCCCTGCGCAATCTCCTCATTGGTCCGGAGCGAGTTCAGGACGACAACGACCAGCGGCGCAAGGTAGGCGGCCGCGAACAAGGTCACGATCAGATAGATCAGAGCCCGGCTTGGGGTGAAGCTTCGGTCACGCATGGGATGCCCGCCGTCGCCGGACATAGCGCCACGCCGCATAGGGGAGCAGCACGGCAAGAAGGATGAGCAACATCAGCACCGCCGCTGCCGCACCACGGCCGAGCTGGCTGCGCTGGAACATCAAATCATAGACAACAAGCGCCGGCAGCTGGGTCGCGATTCCTGGCCCCCCGTTGGTGAGGGCGCGGACGAGGTCGAAGGTCGAGATCGCGAACTGCAACTGGACAACGACGACGGTGATGGTGATCGGCCAAAGCGTCGGCAGAATGACGCGCCGATAGGTTCGGATCGGCCCGGCACCATCGATCTGTGCCGCCTTGATGATCTCGGAATCGACAGAGCGAAGGCCGGCCAGAAAGAGCGCCATGGCGAAGCCCGAGGATTGCCAGATCGCGGCGATGACGATGGTCCAGATCGCCATGTCGCGGTTGACCAGCCAATCGAACTTGAAGCTCATCCAGCCGAGGTCATGAGCGAGCTTCTCGATCCCGATGCCGGGGTTGAGCAGCCAGCTCCAGACCGTACCTGTCACGACGAACGACACCGCCAGGGGATAGAGGAAGATGGATCGCAGCACGTTCTCGCCGCGAATGCGCTGATCGAGTAGGATCGCGAGCAGCAGGCCGGTCACCAGGCTCAGCAGCACGAAAGCGATGCCGAACAGCAGCAGATTGTCGAAGGCAATCTGCCAGTTCCGCGACGCCAGGACAGAATTGTAGTTGCGCAAGCCCACCCAGCCCGTCACGGGGACGAGGGTGGAGGGCGTAAACGAAATCCAGATCGTCCAGATCGAAAACGAGATGAGGTGCGCTGCTGACAGCAGCAGCGGCACCCAGATTACCAGAAATTCGGGCAGCCGGCGCACCATCTCGGAGGTCGCCGACCGGCCCGGCCGTGTTGCTGTCGAGACGGCGTCGGTCAACGTGCGCCCTCGACGGCGTCGGCGAGGCGGCTGACGGCCTCATCCGGCTTGATCGTCTTGTTCTTCACATATTCGGTGATGACGTCGATGATCGCGGCGGTCAGGCCGTTTTCCTGGGCCATGTTGTGCGCGAGGCTCAGGACGGCCTGATTGTTGCCCATCGCGTTCTTCAGCGCGGCCGCGGTTGTCCGTTGACCATCCGACCAGCCCTCGCCGGACAGGTCGACATCGGTACGCACGGGAATCGATCCCGTGATTTGCGAATACATGGTCTGGATTGCGGGATCCATTACGAGCTGTGCCATCAGCATCTGGCCGGCCTGGAGATCGGCCTCCTTGCGCTGCCAAAAGATGAAGGCGTCGGCATTCAACAGGAAGACAGGCTTGCCGTTGTCGCTGGGGCCGGGGGTGATGACGTAGTCGTCGAACTTGAAGCCGGCGTTTTTCAACACGCCCTGGGCCCAGCCGCCCATGATCAGCATGCCCATGTCGCCCTCGACGAAGCGCTTCAAATTGTTGGCATAGGGTTGGACGCCGACATTGGGATCACACCATTCGGAGATCTTGCGCGTCTGCGCGAAGGCCGCCTTCATCTCGGGTCCCTGCAGTGCCTTCTTGTCGAGATTCATGCAGGCGGCGCGGTATGCCGTCGGGCTGATGCCGGCCAGGGACGCTTCGAATTTCTGCCCGTCGTCGGCGCGGGTGCCGCCGTTGGCGAGGGGGTAGGCCATGCCGGCCGACTTCATTTTCTCGGCGAGGTCGTTGAAGTCAGCCCAGGTGACCGGGACCTTGTCGGCCTTGGCCCTGTCCATCCCGCGCTTGGAGAGAAACAGCATGTTGGTGCTGTAGATCTGGAGCGGCAGAGCAATCCACTTGCCGGTCGGCTTGTGCAGCTTTGCAAGGTCCGGCGCGACCACCTTCTCGTAGCCGGCAGCCGCGACCACGGCGTCGAGATCGACGGTTGGCGCGATCTTCGACCAGGCCGCGATCTCGGGGCCCTTGAGTTGCGAACAGGCCGGCGGATCGCCGGCGATGATCTGCGCCCGCAGCTTGTTCATCATGTCCGTGGTGAAGCCGGGGACGGGCGAGTGCTGCCAGACGCCACCCTTCTCCTCGAATTTCTTGCCGAGCGCCGTGATGGCCGCCCCATCGCTGCCGGCGGACCATTGCGAGATCGCGGTCAGTCGCGGCTTGGCGGCGCCTTGCGCGCGGGCAAGGTGCGGAAATGCGAGCGCGGCCGCAGATCCAGCGAGCAGACGACGCCTTGTTGTTGTGATCGGCATGGCAGTTCCTCCCGGTGTGAAGTCGTTTGCGCAACTTTGGCGCCGTTGTTGGCGTGCGCGAGCCGCACGCGGCTTTAGTCATTCAGGCGGCCTCCGTCGATGCGGATGGCATGCCGCCAGATCTCGCCAGGCAGAACGCAGCGAAGGCGAGGGCGGCCTGCGGGTCGTTGCCCGTCGAGGGCGGCACAAAGGCGAGCGAGACCTGCGCCAATTTGCGTCCGCCCAGCAGGCAGGCGTCGATCCCGTCGATCACCGCCTTTCGCTCCTCCTCGGCGAGCAGCGATGGCCAGCCGCTGACGACGACGCCGCGGCATGGTTTGACGTTCAATGTGTTGCCGATGGCGAGGCCGAGCCGGAACAATCGCTGGCGCAATTCCTGACGCACCCTGGACGTGAGAGGAATTGCGGTCGCCCAATCAGGGCCGAGCTGAATCAATTCGGCTTCGGTCATATGCAGCAGCTCGGCCAGCGCCGGCAGCGACGTATAGGCTTCGACGCAGCCATGATGGCCGCAGCGGCAGCGGGGGCCGTCGGTTCCGAACACCATGTGGCCGAGCTCGACAGGGTCGAGCGCGTCATCGTCGCTGGGATCATCGACCCAGGCGCCAGCGACGCCCTGGCCGACGAACACGAATAGATGTGGATCGCTGAACGGATAGTCCTCGTTACGGCAACGATGAAAGGCGGCGTGGGCCACCACCGAATTGGTGAACGCAACGGGCACGCCGGCGAACATCTCGCCGAACATGCCGCTGATGCGTTCGACGTCACAGGGAATGATCGGATTGCCTGATACGCTGAGACGACCGAGGCCCGGAACGGTTACGCCGATCTGCGCGAGCCTGATGCGGCGGCGCCGTGTCCAGCCGTGCAGCAGGGCCAGCGCCTCGCGAAAGACATCGCCAACGGAGTCGATCGTCGGCTTCTTCGGTAGCGGCACGCGCTCGGTGTAATGCAGCTCGCCGGACAGACTGCCAACGCCGACGCTGAGCCATTGACCAGTCAGCTCCAGAGCCCCAAGCGCCACCGCGCTGTCGAGCGACACGAGGCCGGTCGGGCCGCCCACGTAAGGGGCAGGGCGCCGCACTTCCTCGATCAGGCCTTCGGCCTTCAGGTCGAGCAGGATGCGCGACAGGCTCGCTTCCGACAGGCGCACGGCCTTCGCCAGCGGCGGACGAAACGAGCCGCCCGACTGAAGCAGATGAGTCAAAATGGCAGCGCGCGTCTGCCGCCGACTTCTCGGCTGCTCCGGCATTTCCATCCCTGTCGTCATTCTTACTTAGTGTAAGAATTTGCGCGCGAAGCGTTTCGGCTGTCAAGCGCTGGCGAGCGCGATGATCCGACTTGTTGTTGTGCGTGGCAGCACGAAGAGCGCAAACGAAAACGGCGCCATCTTGCGATGGCGCCGCTTCGAAAGCCCGTGATGGCCCTGTTAGCGCTTGTCGATCGGAACGTAATCGCGCTTGGTGACGCCGGTGTAGAGCTGGCGCGGGCGACCGATCTTCTGCTGGGGATCCTCGATCATCTCGCTCCACTGGCTGATCCAGCCGACGGTGCGGGCGACCGCGAACAGCACCGTGAACATCGAGACCGGGAAGCCCATCGCCTTCAGCGTGATGCCCGAATAGAAGTCGACGTTCGGGTAGAGCTTGCGGTCGATGAAGTACTGGTCGCTGAGCGCGATCTTCTCGAGCTCCATCGCCACCTTCAGCATCGGATCGTCGCCATGGCCGGTCTCCTTGAGCACGGCATGACACATCTTCTGCATGATCTTGGCGCGCGGATCGTAGTTCTTGTAGACCCGGTGGCCGAAGCCCATCAGGCGGACTTCAGAGTTCTTGTCCTTCACCTTGGCGATGAACTCGGGGATCTTGTCGACCGTGCCGATCTGATAGAGCATGTTCAGCGCGGCCTCGTTGGCGCCGCCATGTGCGGGGCCCCAGAGGCAGGCGATGCCGGCCGCGATGCAGGCGAACGGGTTGGCGCCCGAGGAGCCGGCGATGCGCACCGTCGAGGTCGAGGCGTTCTGCTCGTGATCGGCGTGCAGGATGAAGATCTTCTCCAGCGCGTCGGCGAGCACCGGGCTGACCTTGTAGTCTTCGCAGGGCACCGCGAAGCACATGTTCAGGAAGTTCTCGGCAAAGCCGAGCGAGTTCTTGGGATAAACGAAGGGCTGGCCGACGGTGTATTTGTAGGCCATCGCCGCCAGCGTCGGGATCTTCGCGATCATGCGCATGGAGGCGATCATGCGCTGCTTCGGATCGTTGATGTCGGTGGAGTCGTGATAGAACGCGGCGAGGGCGCCGACGGCCGCAACCATGATCGCCATCGGATGGGCGTCGCGGCGGAAGCCCTGGAAGAAGCGGGCCATCTGCTCGTGCACCATCGTGTGATGGGTCACGCGGTAGTCGAAGTCCTTTTTCTGCGCGGGGGTCGGCAGGTCGCCGTAGAGCAGGAGGTAGCAGGTCTCCAGGAAGTCGCCGTGCTCGGCAAGCTGCTCGATCGGGTAGCCGCGGTATTCCAGCACGCCCGCGTCGCCGTCGATATAGGTGATCTTGGACTGGCAGCTCGCGGTCGAGGTGAAGCCCGGATCGTAGGTGAACAGGCCGGACTGGCCGTAAAGCTTGCCGATATCGATGACGTCAGGCCCGACGCTGCCGCTGAGGATCGGGAGATCGAAATTGTTGTTTCCGACCGTCAGCGTCGCGGTCTTTGGGCTTGGTTTTGCGTCCATCAGAGGTCCCCGATGTGTGGTGAAACGGGCCGGAGCCGGAGGCCCCCAGGGCGACCATGGGGGCAGGCCGGATGTTCCAGAATGTGGGGGAGATGGGTATATTATTGCTATGTGCGCTGCAAGATCGCCGCACGCATGGTCGACTTACGTCGTAGCCTGATCCTTGAGCCGGGCGAGGCTTTCCTGGCGGCCCAGCACGTCCAAAACCTCAAATATGCCGGGCGACGTCGTCCGCCCGGTGAGCGCCGCCCTGAGCGGCTGGGCGACCGCGCCGAGCTTGAGACTATTTTCCTCCGCAAAGGCGCGTAGCGCGGCCTCGGTGGTGGCGCCGCTCCACGTCTCGACTTTCTCCAGCGCGGAATGAAGCTGGCCGATCAGCTTGCGGTTCTCGGGCGTCAGCAGCGCCTCCGCCTTGGGATCGAGCGCCAGCGGCCGGTCGGCGAAGATGAAATGGGCGCCGTCGATCAGCTCGATCAACGTCTTGGCACGCTCCTTGAGGGCCGGCATGGCCTTGAGCAGCTGCGCGCGCGTGGTGTCGTTTAATTTGGCCTTAATCTCGTCGCGGCTCGGCACGATGTGGTCGAGCACGTCTTCGAACATCTTCACGAGTGATTGATCGTCGGCGTGACGGATGTAATGGCCGTTGAGGTTTTCCAGCTTGGCGAAATCGAAGCGGGCGGCGGCGCGGCCGACGCTGGCGAGATCGAACGCTTCGATCATCTCCTCGGTCGAGAAAATCTCCTGGTCGCCGTGGCTCCAGCCGAGCCGGACGAGGTAGTTGCGCAGCGCAGCCGGCAGGTAGCCCATGGCGCGGTAGGCATCGACGCCGAGCGCGCCGTGCCGCTTGGACAGTTTCGAGCCGTCCGGGCCGTGGATCAGGGGGATGTGGGACATGCTCGGCAGCGCCCAGCCCATCGCATCGTAGATCTGCTTCTGCCGGGCGGCGTTGATCAGGTGGTCGTCGCCGCGGATCACGTGGGTGACGCCCATGTCGTGGTCGTCGACCACCACCGCGAGCATATAGGTCGGGTTGCCGTCGCCGCGCAGCAGGACGAGATCGTCGAGGTTCTCGTTCTGCCAGACCACGCGGCCCTGGACCTGGTCCTCGATCACGGTCTCGCCGGTCTGCGGCGCGCGCAGACGGATGGTGGGCTTGACGTCGCTCGGAGCCGCCGCGGGGTCGCGGTCGCGCCACATGCCGTCATAGAGGCGGGTGCGCCCTTCCGCCCGCGCCTTCTCGCGCATGGCGGCGAGCTCCTCGGCGGTGGCGTAGCAGCGGTAGGCCTTGCCGTCGGCCAGCAGCTGCTCGGCGACCTCGCGGTGCCGGGCGGCGCGGGCGAACTGGTAGATGACCTCGCCGTCCCAGCCGAGCTCGAGCCACTTCAGCCCGTCGAGAATGGCGCCGATTGCCGCCTCCGTGGAGCGTTCGCGATCGGTGTCCTCGATCCGCAGCAGCATCTTGCCGCCGTGCTTCTTGGCAAAGAGCCAGTTGAACAGCGCCGTGCGGGCGCCCCCGATATGGAGGAAGCCGGTCGGCGAGGGAGCGAAGCGCGTGACGACGGAATCGGACATTCTTGGCAGGGCCTATGCATTGGAGGCGGTGGTGTATAGCAGGAACGGGACATAACTAAAGGGCGACGGCGGACCTGACAGGCCTTGCTTAAGCTCTTGGCGCGGCCACGCGAATTTGGCAGAAGAACCGCTGATTTCCCTACAGGATTTTCGTAATGACAGAACCGGTGGCAGCTGAGGTTGGGCGCGATTTCATTCGTGACATCATCCAGGCCGACCTCGACCAGGGCAAATACAAGGAGATCGTGACCCGGTTCCCGCCGGAGCCGAACGGCTATTTGCATATCGGCCACGCCAAGTCGATCGCACTCAACTTCGGCATCGCCCAGGAGTTTCCGGGCCGCTGCCACCTGCGCTTCGACGACACCAATCCGGTCAAGGAAGAGCAGGAATATATCGATTCCATCCAGGCCGACGTGCGCTGGCTCGGCTTCGACTGGGGCAAGAACCTCTTTTTCGCCTCGGACTATTTCGACCGCCTGTATGAATGGGCGGAGCAGCTGATCCGCGACGGCCTCGCTTATGTCGATGACCAGACCCAGGAGGAGATCCGCCTCTCGCGCGGCACGCTGACCGAGCCCGGCAAGAACTCGCCGTTCCGCGACCGCTCGGTGGAGGAGAATCTCGACCTGTTCCGCCGCATGAAGGCCGGCGAATTCCCCAACGGCGCGCGTGTGCTGCGGGCCAAGATCGACATGGCCGCGGGCAACATCAACCTGCG
This sequence comes from Bradyrhizobium sp. NC92, assembly GCF_025200865.1. NCBI lineage: Bacteria > Pseudomonadati > Pseudomonadota > Alphaproteobacteria > Hyphomicrobiales > Nitrobacteraceae > Bradyrhizobium > Bradyrhizobium sp. NC92. The sequence goes on along the minus strand of NZ_CP104171.1, from coordinate 4,513,282 downwards.
CGACCCCGTGCTGTACCGCATCCTGCATGCGCACCATCCGCGCACCGGCAACGCATGGTGCATTTATCCGAGCTACGACTATGCCCACGGCCAGTCGGACGCGATTGAAGGCATCACGCATTCGATCTGCACGCTGGAGTTCGAGGACCACCGGCCGCTCTACGACTGGTTCATCGAGAAGCTGCCGGTGCCGTCCAAGCCGCACCAGTACGAGTTCGCGCGCCTCAACCTGACCTACACGCTGCTGTCCAAGCGCGTGCTGACGCAGCTCGTCCGCGAGGGTCATGTCGCCGGCTGGGACGATCCGCGCATGCCGACCATGGCGGGCATGCGCCGCCGCGGCGTGCCGCCGGCCGCATTGCGCGAATTCGTCAAGCGCATCGGCGTCGCCAAGGCAAACAGCGTCGTCGATGTCGGCATGCTGGAGTTCTGCATCCGCGAGGAGCTGAACCGCACGGCGCAGCGGCGCATGGCAGTCTTGAGGCCGCTCAAGGTCGTGATCGAGAATTATCCGGAAGGACAGACCGAGGAGCTCGAGGCGATCAATCATCCGGACGACGCTAGCGCCGGCACGCGCAAGATCACGTTCGGCCGCGAGCTCTATATCGAGCAGGACGATTTCATGGAGAACCCGCCGAAGAAGTTCTTCCGCCTGTCGCCGGGCAACGAGGTGCGGCTGCGCTACGCCTATTTCGTCAAGTGCACCGGCGTGATCAAGAACGACCAGGGCGAGGTGGTGGAGCTGCGCTGCACCTATGATCCCGCGACCAAGGGCGGCAACGCGCCCGACGGCCGCAAGGTCAAGGCGACCATGCACTGGCTGCCGGCGGCGACGTCCAAGCCGGCGGAGATCCGCATCTACAACCAGCTGTTCGCCAATCCGAGCCCGGACGCTTCGAACTTCGCGGCCGATCTCAACCCGAACTCGCTCGAGATCCTCGCCGATGCGCGGGTCGAGGCGTCCGTTGCGGAGAGCAATTCGACCGAGCCGATGCAGTTCGAGCGCCAGGGCTATTTCGTCCGCGACAAGGACTCGACGCCGGGCAAGCCGGTGTTCTCGCGCACGATCGGCTTGCGCGATACGTTCGCCAAGGAAGTCGCGAAGGGCTGAGGCGAGGGCATGAGCAGCGAAGCCGACGCCATCGTTTCCGCCATCATCGCGAAATGGTGCGCCGGCTTCGCGACGCTCGATGCGGCCGCGCTGTCCTCGCTCTATGCGAGGAACGCGTTCTTCTTCGGCTCGAACCCAAAACTCTATCGGGGCAGGGACGGCGTTGCCGATTATTTCAACGGCCTGCCGCGCTGGCGCAGGCCGAGCGCGACCTTCTCCGACGTGTACGCCGCGCAGGCCGGCCCTGACCTGATCAACATGGCCGCGATCATCACGTTCGATCTCGCCGGCGAGCGGGACGATCTCGTCGTCAAGATGAGCTGGGTCATCATCCGCGAGGAAGGCGACTGGAAGATCGTCAATCACCACGCCTCGTCGCAGGCGCCGCTGATTTAACGGTCGTTCCATCAGTGTCGTCATTCCGGGGCGCGCCACTCGGCGCGAGCCCGGAATCCATACTCACGATGGTGGTTATGGAATCTCAGATGCGCAATTGCGCATCATAGCTCGCGACTTCGTCGCGCCCCGGAATGACGATTGAAACGAACGCGCGCCTGCCGCGTTGGCCGCGATCCCAACCAAGGATCCCGCCATGCAGAACATCGCAGAGCATATGGAAGTCATCGGCGCCGACGGTGTCCATGTCGGCACCGTCGACAGGGTAGAGGGCAACCGCATCAAGCTGACCAGGAAGGACAGCGGCGAGGGCAGCCACAAGGGCCACCATCATTTCATCGACAAGGGCCTCGTTGCCGATGTTGAAGGCAACAAGGTGCGGCTGTCCGCCAAGGCGGACGTCGCCGTGACGATGGAAGAGGAAAAGTAGGGCGCTCCGTCGCCCGTTCCCGATCTGTACCGCTATTCGCGCAGCCGCACGGTCCGGTAGCCTCCGCACCCGTCGCGTATCGCAAGGTGCAGGGGAATGGCGGAGCCGGGGCGGCCAGGACGCTCCCAGGGAGTTGCCGGGACGTGGCCGGTCGGCCGCGCCGCCCCGGCCGGCGGCTTTGCGCCGGCGGGGTTTGGCATCTGGCCGGCCATCGTCGAAACGCTGCGCCAGTGGGCGCGCGCCGAGGCCGGGCCAGGCCGGCTGTTGCCGTGGGTGCCCGTCGCCTTTGGCGGCGGCATCGCGCTCTACTTCGCCGCCGATCATGAGCCGGTGCTGTGGGTGGTTGCCGCGACGGCCATCGCGCTGATGCTCGGCGCGGTGCTGCTCCGGCGGCGCCGGCTGTTTGCGCCTGCCATCATGATCGCCGCAGTCGCCGCCGGATTTGCCATGGCGACCTGGAAGACGGCGCGCGTCGCCCATCCCGTGCTCGCCAAGCCGCTTTATTCGGTGTCGCTGTCGGGCTTCGTGGAAGCGCGCGACATCCGCGAGCGTACCGATCGCTTCGTGCTGCGCGTCAGCGCGATGGAGGCGCAGCGCAGCGACGTCAAGCTCGAGCGCGTCCGCCTCTCGGTGCGCAAGGGCACGGCGCCCGAAGTCGGCAGCTTCGTGCAATTGAAGGCGCGGCTGCTGCCGCCGATCTCGCCCGTGCGGCCCGGCAGCTATGATTTCTCGCGCGACATGTTCTTCCAGAGCATCGGTGCCTCCGGCTTCGTAATGGGCGCGATCACGGCGTCCAGGCCGCCGGATGCCGGCGGCCTGCGGCTGCGCTATGCCGCCTTCATGCAGGGCCTGCGCGATGCGATCGACGCGCGCATCCGCGCAACGCTCGAAGGCGACAACCGGGCGATCGCAACGGCGCTGCTCACGGGGCGGCGCGATGCGATCACCGCGCCGGTCAACGATGCCATGTTCGTCTCGGGGCTCGGCCATGTGCTGTCGATCTCCGGCTACCACATGGCGGTCGTCGCCGGCGTCGTCTTCTTCGCGGTGCGCGCGCTGCTGGCCTTGATCCCGGGGCTGGCGGCCGGCTTTGCCATCAAGAAATGGTCGGCGGCCGCTGCGCTGGTCGCGGCGGCGTTCTACCTGTTGCTGTCGGGCGCGGAAGTCGCGACGCAACGATCGTTCTTCATGACGGCAGTGGTGTTGATCGCCGTCATGGTCGATCGCCGCGCCATCACCTTCCGCACGCTGGCGGTGGCGGCGCTGATCGTGCTCGCGGTCGCGCCGGAGGCGCTGGTGCATCCGAGCTTCCAGATGTCGTTTGCGGCAACGCTCGGGCTGGTCGCGCTGGTGCAGATCGGCATGCCGAAGCTGCTCGCCTCACCCGATCATTCCGCGACGGCGCGGATCGCGCTGTGGGGCGGCCGCGAGATCGCGATGCTGTTCCTGGCCTCGCTGATCGCGGGGCTCGCGACCACGCCATATGCCGCCTTCCACTTCCATCGCGTGACGCCATACGGCGTCATCGCCAATCTCGGCGCCATGCCGGTGGTGTCGGCGCTGGTGATGCCGGCCGGGCTGCTCGGACTGCTCGCAGCGCCTTTCGGGCTCGACGGCGTGTTCTGGTGGTTGATGGGAATCGGCATCGAGTGGATGGTCCTGGTCGCGCGCTGGGTGGCGGCCCTGCCGGGCGCCGTCGGCCGCATTCCGGCGTTCGGGATCGCGCCGCTGATCGCGGCGAGCCTCGGGCTCATCGTGATGGGCCTGTTGCGCACGCCCTTGCGCTGGTCCGGCGCCCTGGTGCTGCTGGCGGCGATCCTCTGGGGGCTGTCGGTGCGCCAGCCTGATGTCCTGATTGCCGGGGATGGTGCGAGCGTCGCGGTCCGGGGCGCGGATGGGCGCTTGCAAGTGATCCGCGCCAGCAAGGACAGCTTCCTGCTGAAGGAGTGGCTGGCCGCCGATGCCGATCCGCGTGATGCCGGCAACGCCTCGTTGGCGAGCAGCGCGTCATGTGACGAGTCCGGTTGCGTGGCGCCGCTCGCGGACGGACGGCTGATCGCGTTGGCGACGCGCATCGACGCGCTGGCCGATGATTGCAGCCGCGCCGCGCTGGTGGTGACGGCGCGGCCCGCGCCGCCCGACTGCGCGGCGATGGTCGTCGATCGGGCGCGTCTTGCCAGTCAGGGCGCGCTGGCTCTGACGCGAAGCGGAGAGGGTTTTTCGGTGCAGGCGGTGAGGGCGAGAGGGGCAAGCCGTCCTTGGCTGCCGGCCGGCGCCGGCGAGGGGGATTTCGACGGCAGCCTCGTGCCGAAGACGGCCGTGCCTCGCAACCGGGACGCAACGCCATCGGAGGCCGACTTGCAGGCCGACGATTGAAGATCGATGCGGGGAAAATCGGTCCGACGGGATCCCGCAGGACGCAAACCATACCATCTCGCCGGCCGCGGCCGGCGATGGCATTTGAATTTGGCCCTCGACTTTTCGGTCGGGGCCGACGGCGTCAGCCGATCGGCAGGCGCGTGATCGTGGGCCGCGTGTCGGCGACGATCTGCGGCTTGTGCTCGCGCTCGATGGCTTGCTGCGTCACCGGCAATTGCAGCACGGTCGCGCGCTGGCCTTCGACGAGCTGCGTCACCAGCACGTACTTGCCGTCCGGAAATTCGATCGCGTCATGATGGCGATCGGGAATGTGCGGGTCGATCTTGCCGAACTTGCCGACGCGGGAGTTGACGGTTCGCGTCCAGATCCAGCGGTTGTCATAGCGGACGTTATCGGCGAAAGCGAGCTCCGTTCCCGGCAGCAGACAGACCGCGACGGAGAGATCGGCTTCGGAGGCGAAGCCGCGCGTCGAGGTGCCGCGGAAGGTTGTCGTGACGATCGTCTCGCCAACTTCGGCGGGGCGCGTCGCGACGGCATGCAGGCTATAGTCACACATCGGGTGCTCCTCATACTGGGATAGCGACCCGCGTCTCTTTCGAGGCGCAGGCCTCTATCAGAGTGGAAGCCTCCAACGCTCTGCTCGGTTATGGGCAAATCTGCGGCTCGCATCCGCAGCACGCGATCACATTATCTTTCCCGGATTCGATAGGAACAAACCTCGCGTCCTTGCATTTGGCCCGCACTATCGGCGCTGTCGGCACAACTCTACCGGCGGAGCGAAATGGCCGCGTGTCCGCATGGGCGAGTGTCGCGCGGGAAGAGGCGCCGAACAGTCAGCGCAGAACCAGAAAGACCATCCAGCCGGAGCGGACAAGTATCCGCTCCAATCTTGGATCGACGATCGAAGCGCGCGTAGCGCTTACTTCCGGTATCAGTACTTCCGGTAAAGCCCGATCAGCTTGCCCTGGATCTTCACGCGGTTCGGCGGAAGAATGCGGACCTCGTAGGCGGCATTGGCGGGCTCGAGCGCGATCGAGGCGCCGCGGCGGCGGAAGCGCTTGAGCGTGGCCTCCTCGTCATCGATCAGCGCCACCACGATGTCGCCGGTATTGGCGGTCTCGTTGCGCTGGATCAGCGCCATGTCGCCGTCGAGGATGCCGGCCTCGACCATCGAATCGCCGCGCACCTCGAGCGCGTAGTGCTCGCCGGAGCCGAGCATGTCCGGCGGGACGCTGATGGTGTGGCTGCGGGTCTGCAGCGCCTCGATCGGCGTGCCGGCCGCGATGCGGCCCATCACGGGCACCGCGACGGGGCGCTCGCCCTCATCCGCGGGCGGGCTGGAGCTCGCGCGCACCTTGCCGAGATTGCCCTCGATGACGCTCGGGGTGAAGCCGCGGCGATTGCCGGCTGCGGCCTGGAGCTCGGGCAGCTTGATCACCTCGATGGCACGGGCGCGGTTGGGCAGGCGGCGAATGAAGCCGCGCTCCTCGAGCGCAGTGATCAGGCGATGAATGCCTGACTTCGAGCGCAGGTCGAGCGCATCCTTCATCTCGTCGAAGGACGGCGGCACGCCGCTTTCCTTCAGACGTTCGCTGATGAACCGCAGAAGCTCGTATTGTTTGCGCGTCAACATCTCGACCAAAGTCCCCCGGTTGATGTCGTTCGATTCCGAGACGATGAAGTCGGCAATAAGCCGCTACATCCTCGAAACAAATCATGAACGGACACTATATGTTCGATATGTGTTCCGCAACTGCTTAATTTATAGTGAACGCGGCCAAACTCGCGGAATGCGTGTGGCTCGGCAGCTCAGACGGGCAGCCGCAGCACCTCGCAAGGCGTGCCGGCCTCGGCCTTCGGCGCGAACGGTGCGCGCACGAGAAGTACCTGTGCCGCAGCGAGATTCGCAAGCAGGGAGGAGTCCTGGTGGCTGACGGGAAGGGCGACGCGCGTGCCGTCGTCGCGCACCTCCAGCCGCGCACGCAGATAATCCTCGCGCTGATCGTTGGCGCCGAGGTCGCGGCCCAGCACGGCGCGCTCGCGCTGATGATGAATCACTGAACCGCCCGACAGGGCCCGAATCAAGGGCACCATGAACAGGAAGGCGCACACGTATGACGACACGGGATTGCCGGGCAGGCCGATCACGCGCATCGCGCCGAGGCGACCATGCATCATCGGCTTGCCGGGCCGGATCGCGATCTTCCAGAACGCCATCGCGATGCCTTCGCCCTTGAGCGCCTGCTGGACCAGATCGTGGTCGCCGACCGACGCACCGCCGGTCGTGACCAGGATGTCGGCACCGCTCTCGCGCGCGCGGCGTATGCCGGCGGACGTGGACTCCAGCGTATCGGCGGCAATTCCGAGGTCGATGGTCTCGGCGCCCTCGCTGCGGGCAAGGGCGTGCAGGGCATAGCCATTGGAATAGACGATCTGACCGGGACCAGGCGCGGTGCCCGGCATGACCAGCTCGTCGCCGGTGGCGAGAATCGCGACTCTCGGGCGGCGGATAACGCCGAGATGAGGATGATTCATTCCGGCGGCGAGGGCGAGATCGCGCTCGGTGAGACGGATTCCCTTGCGCAGCAGCACGTCGCCTTCGCGGAAGTCCACCCCCGCAGGGCGGATGTGCCGGCCGCAAATTGCGGCTTCCTTGATCGTGACATGCGTGCCGTCGGCAATTGTGTCCTCCTGGATCACGACGGCATCGGCGCCGTCGGGAACGACGCCGCCGGTGAAGATCCGCACGGCTTCGCCGGGGCCGACCCTTCCCGCGAACGGCCGACCCGCCGCGACCTCACCGACGACGGTCAGCCTGGACTCGATGGCCGCGTCGGACGCGCGCACGGCATAGCCGTCCATCGCCGACATCGCCTCCGGCGGCTGCGTGCGCCGCGCCGCGACATCGCGTGCGAGCACACGATGGTGGGCCTCGTCGAGGCAAACCATCTCTTCAGCCAGCGGCTCGGCGCCGGCTAGCACCGCGGCGAGTGCGTCAGAAACCGGCATCAGGGCCACGGGCGAACTCCGCAACAAATCAGGACTCGGTCGGCAAGTTCTAGCTGAGCGGAGGGACTGAAGCAAAAAGGCCTCCCTGGCCAGCAAGAAGCCACACTTCCTTTCGGTCTCGGGTCGGCTTATCTTCTGTCCATGACAAAACTGCTCGAAAAGGCGCTCAAGGCCGTGCGGCAGCTTCCTGCGGATAGCCAGGACGAGATCGCGCGCGCCATGTTGGCTTTGAGCGACGGCGGAGAGGAGGCTGAGGAAATGGATCCCGGCCACCTTGCGGCGGTCCTGGAGGGGCTTACACAAGCGAACCTCCGGCAATTTGCGTCTGACGCCGAGATCGAAGCAGCCTTTCGCCGCTTCGAGCGATGAGGCTCAGATTTACGCAACGCGCGGCCAAGGATCTGATTGAGATTGCCGACTACGTCAGGGAGCACAGCCCGCAAGGTGCATTGCGCGTGCGCGCTGCGATTCTTGAATCGCTTCAAAATCTCGTTCGCTTTCCACGGCTTGGAAGACCGCAGAAGGTCGAGGGCGTACGCAAGCTGGTAACGCGGCGGTACCCTTATCTGGTCTACTACCGGCTGGAAGTAGAGGCTGGCGAAATCGTCATTCTCGCGATCAAGCATCCCGCGCAGGAACGCGAACACTCGGATATTTGAGCTGGCTCAACTCCGCCGCGGCATGATGCGGAAGACGAGGCAGACCGGAACGAGGATAGCCATGGCGAGGACGAGAATGACGAGCGCCACGGCCAACATCGGTCAACGCTCCGTCGGATCGCCCGGACTGAAATCCGCGACGTCGGGCGCCTTGGGGCCCTGATCCTTGTCGGGCAGCGGATCGGCCTGGGATTTCAGGTCGGCGGCCTTGCTGATCAGTTTGGCGGAGAGGTCAGAATCCGAGGTGGTTCTGGCGAATTCGAGCAGGAGAGAAGCCTGCTTGGTGAGATAGGTCTTGCCCAGCACGTCGATCAGTCCAATGTAGAAGGCCCAACGGACTCATGAGTCCGAAGGGTGGCATTCCGTTCCCGGAACTCTGTATAAAAATGCACAAAGTGATTGGGTTCCTCATTCCCTGCAGATTTAGCGCCTGGAACTGAGCACGCTCCGGGCTTCCTGCGGCTCAGATCCCCAGCGCTTTCAATGCGTTCCCGACGTCACGCGGCGAGGTGACATGCACGGCGGTCAAGCCACGTGCCCGCGCTCCCTCGACGTTCTCGGCGAGGTCATCGAAGAAGACGATGCGCTCGGCCGGCGCGCCGATCGCCGTGACGACATGGTCGAAGGCCTCGGCATCCGGCTTGCGCAGGCCGATGCTGGAGGACAGATACAGCTCGCGGAAATGGCCGAGCAGACCGGCATATTCCTTCGAGAAATAGTCGACGTGCGGCCGATTGGTGTTGGAGAAGGCGTAGAGCGGCATCCGCTTCGCCGCGCGCGGCAACAGTTCGGCGATATCGGGCATCTCACCGGCGAAGATCGCGTTCCAGCCTTCCAGGAACTGCGCATCCGAGATACCGATCCCGAGCGAGGATCGGAGCGAGGCGAAATAGTCCGCGTCGCTGATCTTGCCCATCTCGTGCAGGCGGTAGGCCTCGTCGCGCACATAGCGCGCGATGATGGCCTCGGGCTGGCAGCCGGCATGTCCCGCCCAGCAGGCGATCGCCTTCGAGAAGTCGATGTCGAGCACCACGCGCCCGAGGTCGAACAGCAGCGCATCCGCGCTGCCGGGAGAGAGCGATGTCATTGCGTCCTTTTCACTTCAGTATGCTCAGTAACGATAGGGATCGTGGTCGAACAGCGGGAACGCGCTGAACACGCTGGGCGCGTTGGTGGCGGTCGCCGGATGCAGGCAGGACTTGTCGATCTCGGCGAATGAGGTGGCGCCCAGGAGGCCGAGGCAGCGCAGCACCTCGTCTTCGAGCAGCTCCAGCATCCGCGCGACACCGGCTTCGCCAGCTGCGGCCAGCGCCCAGCATTGCAGCCGGCCGATGCCGACGAGGTCGGCGCCCGCCGCGATCGCCTTGACGATGTCGGTGCCCCGGCAGAAGCCGCCGTCGACCATGATCTTCGCGCGGCCCTTCACGGCGTCGACGATCTCCGGCAGGACGTGCATGGCACCGCGGCCGTGGTCGAGCTGGCGGCCGCCATGATTGGAGACGTAGATCCATTCGACGCCGTGATCGAGCGCGATCTGTGCGTCCTCGGCGGTGGCGATGCCCTTGAGGATCAGCGGAATTTTGAACTTGTCCTTGATCATCTTCACGGTCCGCCACTCCAGGCCCTTCTGGAAATCGCCGCCGGTGGCGCGCAGGCGGCTTTCGCGAACGTAGCGCTTGGCGATGTCACGTTCACGACGGCTGTAATGGGCGGTGTCGACGGTCAGGCAGAAGGCGGCATAAGCGTTCTTCTCGGCCCGGCTGACGACGTCGGCGACGAAGGCATCGTCGCCGCGGACATAGAGCTGATAGAGACGCAGTGCATCAGGGGCAGCCTCGGCGGTCTTCTCGAGACCGGGCTCGGACACCGAGCTCAGCATGTGCGCCGCGCCGAACGTGCCTGCAGCGCGCGCGACGCTCGCCGCGCCGTCCGGATCGAAGATCTCGAGTGCGCCGACGGGAGCCAGCACCACCGGCAGCCGCACCTTGCGGCCGAACTGCTCGACGCTGCCATCGACCTTGCGCACGTCGCGCAGCACGCGCGGGCGGAAGGCGATCTCGTCGAGCGCCATGCGGTTGCGCCGCATCGTGGTCTCGGTCTCGGCGGCGCCGACGATGTAGTCCCAGGCATTCTGGTTGAGGTTGGCGCGCGCCTTCCGGACGAACTCGTGCAGGTTCTGGAACGGCTCGTCGCTGGCACCGAGCTCGACGTTCCGTTCCGGCCGGATGCGGGGCGCTTCATTCATTGTTGTCCTCCCGAGAATTTGAAGTCTTATCGCCATCGCCTATCGCGTCCGGCCCTCCAAAACCATCCTAAAATCGCATAGCTGCGAGGCGTGGGCGGCCCGACCGCTGTCGTCTTGCGTCGAAACAGTTTCGGAACGTTGCCAAAAGTTTAGGCCAAGGCGAAGGGATTTCTTCGGTCGACCCGCCTGTGTGGCGTCCCGGCCTTGAAGAAACCAGAATGGTATTGTGAGAGATGGGCTGGATCGCCATTTGCATGGTGCGTCCCAGCCTCAAGAGAACCGCCCAGCAAAAGGCACCCTCATCCATGCGGAAATCCCTGCTGTTCCCCCTGGGCGCGCTCACCGGAGCGTGTCTGACCCTTCTGGTAGCCAGCCCGCAGGGCGGCGTATGGGCGGCGCGGGCGGCAGTGAGCGCGGATGATGCCTATGCCCAACTCAATCTGTTCGGCGCGGTGTTCGAGCGGGTCAAGGCCAGCTATGTCGAGAAGCCCGACAATGCCAAGCTGATCGAGGGTGCGATCACCGGCATGGTGACCTCGCTCGACCCGCATTCGCGCTACATGAATGCCAAGGCCTGGACCGAGATGCAGGAGACCACCTCCGGCGAGTTCGGCGGCCTTGGTATCGAGGTCACGATGGAGGATGGCCTCGTCAAGGTCGTCTCGCCGATCGACGACACGCCGGCTTCGAAGGCCGGCATCATGTCCGGCGACCTCATCAGCAAGATCGACGGCGAGGCCGTGCAGGGCATGACGCTCGAGCAGGCGGTCAACAAGATGAAGGGACCGGTCGACACCAAGACCAAGCTCACCATCATCCGCAAGGGCGCGGATGCGCCGCTCGACGTCGCGATCACGCGTGAGATCATCCATGTGCGCCCGGTGCGCTTCCACGTCGAGAACGGCGATATCGGCTATATCCGCATCACCTCGTTCAACGAGCAGACCACCGACGGTCTGAAGAAGGCGATCGCCTCGGTCTCCAAGCAGGTCCCGCAGGAGAAACTCGCCGGCTATGTGGTGGACCTGCGCAACAATCCGGGCGGCCTGCTCGACCAGGCCGTGTCGGTGTCGAGCGCCTTCCTGCAGCGCGGCGAGGTCGTCTCGACCCGCGGCCGCTCTCCGGAAGAGACGCAGCGCTTCACCGCCCATGGCGGCGACCTCACCAAGGGCAAGCCGCTGGTGGTGCTGGTCAACGGCGGCTCGGCCTCGGCCTCCGAGATCGTCGCTGGCGCACTGCATGATCACAAGCGCGCGACGATCATTGGCACGCGCTCGTTCGGCAAGGGCTCGGTGCAGACCATCATTCCGCTCGGCGCCGACCACGGCGCGCTGGCGCTGACCACGGCGCGCTACTACACGCCGTCGGGCCGCTCGATCCAGGCCCAGGGCATCGCGCCCGACATCGAGATCCTGCAGGACGTGCCGCCCGAGCTGAAGGGACGGATGGACACCATGGCGGAGTCCCAGATGCGCGGCCATCTGTCGGCCGCCGACGGCAGCGAGCAGACCGGATCGCAGTCCTACGTTCCGCCGGAAGAGAAGGACGACAAGGCCCTGCACGCGGCCTACGATTTCCTCCATGGCGTCACCGCAAATGCCGTCGCCGCCAAGCCTGCGACCAAGGCTGCAGTGCCGAACTAGACCTTACGAGCTCCGGATCATGATTGCCCGGAAGCGGATGACCGCTTCCGGGCGATTTCGTTTGGAGGCCGTTTCGAAGACCTAGCCGACCTCGCGGCGGCGGCTCTCGCTGCCTTCGCGCTGGGCGAGCCGGCTGCGGTGCAGCGCGAACAGCTCCAGCATCTTGCCGGCGGGCTTGGCGGCGCTGAACAGGTAGCCCTGCATCTCGGAGCAGCCGAGCGTGCGCAGCAGACGCTGCTGCTCCTCGGTCTCGACGCCCTCGGCCGTCGTGGTCATGCGGCGGGCGGTCGCCAGGTTGACGACAGCCTGAACGATGCTGGCGGAGCCGTCGGGGCGGGCGATGTCCTCGACGAAGCAGCGGTCGATCTTGATCTTGTCGAACGGGAAGCGGTGCAGATAGCTCAGCGACGAGTAGCCGGTGCCGAAATCGTCGAGTGCGATGCGTATGCCGATGGCGCGGAGCTGGTGCAGGATCGCGAGCGCGGCATCGTCGTCGCGGATCAGGACCGCCTCGGTGATCTCGAGCTCGAGCCGGCTCGCCGGCAGGTTCGACGCGGCGAGCGCCGCCATGATCTTCAGCGCCAGCGTGCCGCTCTTGAACTGCACCGGCGAGACGTTGACGGCGAGGCGGATGTCGTCGGGCCAGCTTGCCGCATCCCGGCACGCGGTCGCCAGCACCCATTCGCCGATCTCGTTGATCAGGCCGGTGTCTTCGGCGATCGGGATGAAATCGGCCGGTGAGACCCAGCCGCGCTCGGGATGGCGCCAGCGCACCAACGCCTCGCAGCCGGTGATGCGGTCGTCCTTCAGGCCGAGGCAGGGCTGGTAATAGACCTCGAGCCCGCCTTCGCGACCTCCTTGCGCGATGGCGTGGCGCAGGTCGCCCTCGAGCTGGCGGCGTTCGCGGACCTTGGCGTCCATGTCCGGCTCGAAGAAGCGGTAGGTGTGGCGTCCGGCGGACTTGGCCGCGTACATTGCCATGTCCGCATTCTTCAGGATCTGGTCGAGCGCCGTGCCGTGCTCCGGCGCGAGCGCGATACCGATGCTGGCGTCGCTGGTGAGATGATGGCCCATGCAGTCGAAAGGTGTGCGGATGGTGTCGAAGACGCGCGCGACGAGCTCGTTGACCTGATCCAACGACGTCACCGCGCCCTGCACGATGGCAAATTCGTCGCCGCCGAGTCGTGCCACGAAGTCCTCCGGACCCGCACAGCGGCGGAGGTTCGCCGCGATCGATTTCAACAGCTCGTCGCCGACGAGATGGCCGAGCGCGTCGTTGACGCCCTTGAACTCGTCGATGTCGATGTAATGGACCGCGATCTGCTCGCCGTCGCCGACCGCGGCCAGCTCTTGCCGCAGATGCTCGTGGAACATGGCGCGGTTGGGCAGGTCGGTCAGCGCGTCGTAATGGGCGAGGTGGGTGATGCGCTCCTCGATGCGACGGCGCTCCGTGACGTCCTCATGGGTCACCACCCAGCCGCCATCCGCGAGCGGTTCGTTGAGGATGTGGATCGAGCGGCCATCGGCGGTATCGACCACCATGGAGTTGCGAAGATGGATGTCCTTCAGGACGCGCGCGACGTAGCCGTCGACGTCGCCGGTGAACGAGCCGGTTGTCTTGCGATGGGCGATGATGTCGCGGAAGCTTGAGCCGGGCTTCACGACCTCGGCCGACAAACCGTACATCTCGATGTAGCGCTGGTTGCAGACGATGAGCCGCTGCCCGGCGTCGAACAGCAGGAGGCCCTGCGTCATGTTGTTGACGGCGCGGTCCAGCCGCTGCTTTTCCAGCGTCAGCCGTTCGCGCGAAAGGCGGTGCTGCTCCAGCAGCTTGCGCACGACGGCAATCAGCACGCCTGCAATCGCGAGCGCGGAAGAGGCCGCGACCGAGATCAGAATGCCGATCTGCTCGCGCCAATCCGCCAGGGCCGCCGCGCGCGTGGTGGTGGCCATCATCAGGATCGGGAAGTGGGGCAGGGCATGGGAGGAGATCAGCCGGTCCTCACCGTCGATGGGGCTGTTGACGCGGCCGGCGAAATGATCGAGGCCGAACACCCTCTGATGCTCGAAAAGACCGGTCTTGAAGTTTCGTCCCATCAATTCGCCGGAATGCGGATAGCGGGCGAGCAGCGTGCCGTCGCGATGCAGCATCGAGATCGTCGCGCCTTCGCCGAGCACGACGGAGGCGAAGAATTTCTCGAAATTGGCGGGCTCGATGCCGCGTCCGACCATACCGAGGAACTCGCCGCGTGGTCCGACGACCCTCCGCGCCACCAGAATGGTCCATGCGCCGGAGATGCGGCTGTGCAGCGGCTCGATCAGGACATCAGGCGCATAGGGATCGTACTTGAAGGTGCGGAAGTAGGCGCGATCGGCAACATTCACCTTTGGGGCCGGCCATGCCGTCGACGAATTGATCAGATTGCCTTCGGCATCGATGATGTTGACGCCGCCCATATAGGGCAGCGCCTCGATCTTCGACCGCAGCATCCGGTGCACGTCCTCGCCGGAGAGGCGCTTGCGATAGTCCTCTCCGGTCGCAATTCCGGTGGTGCGGACGTGGTCGACGAAATCCTTCTGGATGACCGCGAAGTCCTGCAATTGCTGATCGAAATGATGAGCGAGCAGCAGCACGGTGTTTTCCAGCTCGCGGCTGGAATTGCGCAGCGCCCGCTCCCGGAAGTTCTGCGCCATCAGCACCGAGCCTATGGCGATTGCCGCGATCAGCAGCGTGCCGCCCACCACCAGCCAGCGGATCGGTCCGCTGCGCACGAAGACCTGGTCAAAGAGACGACTGCCGAATTTCATCTTCATGCTTGATCGTTGCCGCGCACACGTCAGGATCAATTCATGAGCCTGAGAACACCCGTTGGTTTACGGGGACGGTGTGGAGGTTAAGTTAGGAAGCGCGGTTAACGAGACGTGAACGGTCGCGCGCAAAAGCAATCCATGCGCGCGGCGCGTTAAAGCAAGCCCGCTTCAGACGCGGTAATGGCCCGATTTGCCGCCGAGCTTCTCGACGAGATGGATGCCCTCGATGCGCACGCCGCGCTCGACCGCCTTGATCATGTCGTAGATGGTGAGGCAGGCGACCGACACCGCCGTGAGCGCCTCCATCTCGACGCCGGTCGGTCCCGTCACCTTCACGCTGGCCCGCACCACGCAGCCCGGCAGCTTTGCGTCAGGCTCGATGTCGACAATGACCTTCGACAGCGCGAGCGGATGACAGAGCGGGATCAGCTCCGAGGTGCGCTTGGCGGCCATGATGCCGGCGATGCGCGCGGTGCCGAGCACGTCGCCTTTCTTGGCGTTGCCGGACACGATCAGATCGAGCGTCGTCCTGGTCATGACGACGCGTCCCTCGGCGACCGCAAGCCGCTCTGTCGCGGGCTTGTCCGAGACGTCGACCATCCGCGCCTCGCCGGAGGCGCCGATATGGGTGAGGGCGGGGCCGGCCTTGGCTTTGGCCTGCTTCGTCTTGGCTGACCTGGTCTTTGCTGGCTTGCGCGCCATCTCAGCGCGTGCCCGCCGCGCGCGCCGTCGCCTCGCGCGCGAGCAGCGCGCGCGTCGCCGCCGTGACGTCGGCCTGCCGCATCAGGCTCTCGCCGACCAGGAACGTCGACATGCCGACGCGCTCCAGCCGGGCGAGGTCTTCTTGCGTGAAGATACCACTCTCGCCTACCATCAGCCGATCCGCGGGGATCAGCGGCGCCAGCGCCTCGCTGGTCGCCAGCGTGGTCTCGAAGGTACGCAAATTGCGGTTGTTGACGCCGATCATCGGCGACCGCAACTTCAGCGCCCGGTCGAGCTCGGTACGGTCGTGGATCTCAATCAAGACGTCCATGCCATGGGCGATGGCGGCGTCCTCGAGCTCCCTGGCGGCGGCGTCATCGAGCGCCGCCATGATGATCAGGATGCAGTCGGCGCCGTGTGCGCGCGCCTCGACCACCTGGTAGGGATCGAACAAGAAATCCTTGCGCAGCACGGGGAGCGAGGTTGCTTCGCGCGCGGCCACCATGAAGTCGAGATGGCCCTGGAACGAGGGCGTATCGGTCAACACCGACAGGCAGGCTGCGCCGCCCGCCTCATAGGCCTTTGCGAGTGCCGGCGGGTCGAAATCGGCGCGAATGAGACCCTTGGAGGGCGAGGCCTTCTTGATCTCGGCGATCAGCGCGTAGCCGCCCTTGGCGTGCTTGGCCTTGATCGCGCGCAGGAAACCGCGCGGCTCGGAGGCGGCCTTGGCTTGCGCCTCGACCGTGGAGAGCGGACGCGCGCGCTTCGCCGCCGCGATCTCCTCGCGCTTGTAGGTCTCGATCTTGGTCAGGATGTCAGACATGCGGGAGTTCAGCTGTTGGAGACCGCGACCAGGTGCTTCAGCTTCGCGTTGGCCGCGCCGCTGTCGATCGAGCGGACGCCGATCGCGACGCCTTCCTTGAGGTCCTTGGCGCGGCCGGCCACGACCAGCGCGGCGGCGGCGTTGATCAGCGCCACGTCGCGATAGGGGCTCTGCTTGCCGTCGAGCACGCTCTGCAACGCGATCGCATTGGCGTCGGCGTCACCGCCTTTGAGCGCACCGGCCTCGCAACGCGGGAGCCCGGCTTCCTCCGGCGTCACCTCGAAATTCCGGATTTCGCCGTTGTGGAGCGCGGAGACGAAGGTCGGACCGGTGAGGGTGATCTCGTCAAGTCCGTCGGAGCCGTGCACCACCCAGGCGGAGTCGGAGCCGAGGTTCTTGAGCACCTGCGCCAGCGGCTGCACCCATTGCCTGGAGAACACGCCGACCATCTGCCGCTTCACGCCGGCCGGGTTGGACAGGGGGCCGAGCAGGTTGAAGATCGTACGCGTGGCAAGCTCGACGCGGGTCGGGCCGACGTTCTTCATGGCGGGATGGTGGGCGGGGGCGAACATGAAGCCGATGCCGCATTCGCGCACGCAGCGGCCGACCTGCCCCGGCTTGAGATCGATCTTCACCCCGAGCGAGGCCAGCACGTCGGCGGCGCCCGAGCGCGACGACAGCGCGCGGTTGCCGTGCTTGGCCACCGGCACGCCGGCGCCCGAGACGATGAAGGACGCGCAGGTCGAGACGTTGACCGAGCCGGAGCCGTCGCCGCCTGTGCCGACGATGTCGACCGCCTCGGGCGGCGCCTGCACGGTCAGCATCTTCGAGCGCATCGCCGCGACCGCGCCGGTGATCTCGTCCACGGTCTCGCCGCGCACCCGCAGCGCCATCAGAAGCCCGCCCATCTGCGAGGGCGTGGCCTCGCCGCTCATCATGGCATCGAAGGCGGAAGCGGCTTCGTCACGCGACAGGCTGGCGCCGGTCGCCACTTTTCCAATGATAGATTTCAGGTCGTCCATCGCGTGCTTTCAACTCACTGGTTCGCGCCGGTCACCTGCGCGAAGGCGGCCTGATTAATGGTGGTCCCGATGTCGGTTTCAAGCTTGTTGACGTAGGAAGCGACCTGCTCTTCGGTCTGAGCGCGGTCGAGGCTCTCCTTCAGCTTCTTGACCGCGTCCGAGGCAAAGTCGACCGCGGGATCGATGATCTCGGTGACGCGAAAGACGATCAACTCGCTGCCGCCGCTCACGGCCGTCTGTCCGATGCCGTCCTTGGCGGTGCGGAAGGCCGCCGCCACGACGGTGCCGGGCACGCCGGCGGGCGAGTCGTCGCGCTTGAAGCCGGTCGCGGTCTCGACCTTGGCGCCGATCGCGGCGGCCTCGTCGGCGAGCTTGCCGCCCGCTTCGAGCTTCTGCACCATCTCGGTCGCCTTGGCCTTCAGCTTGGTCGCGATCTGGTCCTGGCGCCAGCGCGCCTCGACCTGGTCGCGGACCTCGTCGAGATTGCGGTCGCGCGAGGGGGTGATGGCGAGCACGTCGTACCAGACATAACCACCCTTGAACGAGATCGCGTCGTTGTCGACGCCGACGTCGGTGTTGAAGGCCTGCGACACCACGTCGAGGCCTTGCGGGATGTTGGCGATCGGCTGGCCGTTCGGGGCGCGGCCGGAGCGGTCGACGGCTTCGATGGTCACGGCAGTGAGGCCGAGCTTCTGCGCCGCGTCGATGACGCTGGAGCCGCCGCCGCGCTCGTCTTCCATCTTGTCGCGGAGATCGGCGACCTTGAGCCGCGCGCGCTCAGTCGCGATCTCGCGCTTGATGTCGCCGGCGAGCTTGGCGTAATCGGCCTCCACGCCCGGCTCGATCTTGTCGACCTTGACGATCGAGGTGCCGAGGGCGCCCTGAATCGGCTGGCTGATCTCACCGGCCTGAAGCGCGAATGCAGCAGTCCCGACCGCAGGATCGAGCGCCGACTTGGTCACCAGTCCAAGATCGACGTCGGAAGCGCTGAGACCGCGCTCCTTGCCGAGGTCCTCGAACGACATGCCGCCGGCGAGGCGCTCGCGTGCCGCCTTGGCCTCGGCCTCGTTGGGAAACACGATCTGGTGGATCTGGCGCTTCTCCGGCGTGCCGAGCCGGTCCTTGCGCTGCTCGAACATCTTCTTGGCGTCCTCATCGGAGACCTCGGTCCATTTGCCGATTTCTTCCGGCGAGATCACGACGAAGGCGATCTTGCGATATTCGGGCGCGCGGAACTGGACCTTGTGGTCCTCGAAATAGGTCGCGAGAGCTTCGGGTGAGGGCGCCTCGATGGTGCCGGCCTGCGCAGCATCAAGCTTGACGAATTCAATGGCGCGCTGCTCGTTCTGGAACCGCGTCAGCACGTCGATCATGGCCTTGGGCGGCTTGAGGCCGGCACCGACCGTGCCGGTGATCTGCCGGCGCAGCGACACCTTGCGCTGCTCGGCGACATAGCGCTGCTCGGTGTAGCCGAAGTTGCGGATCAAGGCCTGAAAGCGGTTCGCGTCGAAATTGCCGCCGACGCCCTTGAAGTTGGGATCGTTCATGATGAGCTGGCGGATCTGCTCGTCGGACTGGCCAAGTCCGAGCCGGCGCGCCTCTTCGTCGAGGGCGGCCTCGGCAATGGTCTGCTGCAACACTTGGCGATCCAGGCCGAAGGCGCGCGCCTGGTCGGGCGTCAGCGGACGGCCGAACTGGCGGCTGATCTGCTGCAGGCGGTCGGTGTAGATCTGACGGAACTCGTTGAGCGAAATCTCGGTGCGGCCGATCTTGGCCACCGTGGACTGCCCGAAGCCCTTGAAGATGTCGGCGATGCCCCAAATGCCGAAACTGACGATCAACACGCCCATCACCACGGCCATAATGGTCTTGCCGAGCCAGTTCGATGAGGCCTTACGCATTCCTCGGAGCATTTGGTCCAACTTGTTTGATCAGGAGGGGAACGGAGCGCGTCTTAATGCAGATTCCGCAAAAGCGCGTCACCAAATTGATAGATCATCATAAAGTGGCGGCTTTCCCCCCGCAACCTCGCCTCATGCGACGGCGAGAAGCTGCGGTTAGGAGTCCCAAAGCGTTTTCAAGCGAAGCGGAGCCCGGTTCGCGCCACGAAAGCGCGTCAAAACAAGAATCTGGAACTGCGGCAGGTCCTCTGCTAGCGCATGAACAAACCCGTATCGCTGGAAACTGACATGACCGACGCCATCCGACCGCTGATCGCCGGCAATTGGAAAATGAACGGCCTGAAGGCCCAGGCTGCCGAATTCGACGCCATGCTCAACGGCGCGGCAGACGTGGCTGGCAAGGCCGACCTGCTGGTCTGCCCGCCGGCGACCCTGATTGCGGCGTTTGCCGAGAAGGCGCGCGGCAAGAAGGTTGCGGTCGGGGCCCAGGACTGCCATCCCAAGGCCTCCGGCGCCCATACCGGCGATATCGCTGCCGAAATGCTCGTGGATGCAGGCGCAACGGCCGTTATTGTCGGGCATTCCGAGCGCCGCGCCGACCACGGCGAGGGCGATGCGCTGATCCGGCAGAAGGCCGAGGCGGCCTGGCGCGCCGGGGCCATTGCGATCGTCTGCATCGGCGAAACGCAGGGCCAGCGCGATGCGGGTCAGACCCTGGATATCCTGCGCGGCCAGCTCCAGGGCTCGCTCCCAGATGCCTCCACCGCCGCCAATCTGGTCGTGGCCTATGAGCCGGTCTGGGCGATCGGCACGGGCCTGACCCCCACGGCCCAGGATGTCGAGCAGATTCATGGCTTTATCCGGGAGCTCCTGATCTCCAGGTTCAAGGGCGAGGGGGCCGGGATGCGGATTCTCTACGGCGGCTCGGTCAAGCCCTCGAACGCAGCCGAACTGATGGCGGTGAAAAACGTCAACGGTGCCCTGGTCGGCGGCGCGAGCCTGAAAGCGGCTGATTTCCTTGCCATTGCCAAGGGCTGCCCCAACTAAGCGCTGTCAACCCGAACCGTGGGTCCGGGCCCGATCGGGGGTGGCATTGCCACGTCCGATCGTGTAACACCGCGCAACTTCAGGAAAACCCGCGAAGCGCGATCGGCCGCCGTCAGGCGCCGCCCGCTTGTGACGGAAGGATATCATGCAGACCGTTGTCATCGTCATCCACCTCATGATCGTCGCCGTCATGATCGGTGCCGTCCTGCTCCAGAAGTCGGAAGGCGGCGGGCTCGGCATGGGCGGCGGCGCGGGCTTCATGTCCAGCCGCGGCACGGCGAACCTGCTGACTCGGACCACGGCGATCCTGGCGGTCGGCTTCTTCCTCACCAGCCTGTTCCTGTCCTGGTATGCCGGTTACGACCGCAAGCCGTCGTCGATCATCGGCCAGCCCGCGCAGACCCAGCCGGCCGGCGGATCGCCGATCGCGCCGCCGACCTCGGGCGGCATCCTGGATTCGCTGAAGAAGGCCGACGAGCAGCAGCAAGCACCGGCCCCGACCGGTCCTCAGGTGCCACGCTCGCAATAAAGCAGGGGGGCCATGCAGGGCGATGGCTACCGTCCTGCATCAACAATCCCCATCAAGGCACTGTCACCACTCTCAGTTCTGGATCACCCACAGGCCCGCAAAATCTTTGGGGCGGAATACGAATCGCTTTGGCGAATCGAATTCGAGGGATTAGAGGTTAAGTCCCATGGCGCGGTACATATTCATCACCGGCGGCGTGGTTTCTTCGCTCGGCAAGGGTTTGGCTTCGGCGGCACTGGGTGCCCTGCTGCAGGCCCGGGGCTACAAGGTCCGCCTCCGCAAGCTCGACCCCTATCTCAACCTCGATCCCGGAACGATGTCGCCGTATCAGCACGGCGAAGTGTTCGTGACCGACGACGGCGCGGAGACCGATCTCGATCTCGGTCACTACGAGCGCTTCACCGGCCGGCCGGCGACCAAGGCCGACAACATCACCACGGGACGCATCTACCAGGACATCATCTCCAAGGAGCGCCGCGGCGATTATCTCGGCGCGACCATCCAGGTGGTTCCGCACGTCACCAACGCCATCAAGGAATTCGTTCTCGACGGCAATGACGAATACGACTTCGTGCTGGTCGAGATCGGCGGCACCGTCGGCGACATCGAGGGCCTGCCGTTCTTCGAGGCGATCCGCCAGCTCAAGAACGAGCTGCCGCGCGACCATGCCGTCTACATCCATCTGACGCTGCTGCCCTATATTCCGAGCGCCGGCGAATTGAAGACGAAGCCGACGCAGCACTCGGTGAAGGAGCTGCGCTCCATCGGCATCCAGCCGGACATCCTGCTCTGCCGCACCGACCGCGAGATCCCGAAGGAGGAGCGGCGCAAGCTCGGGCTGTTCTGCAACGTGCGCGAAAGCGCCGTGATCGAGGCGCGCGACGTCGACAATATCTACGCGGTCCCCGAGGCCTATCACAATGCGGGCCTCGACGACGAAGTGCTCGCCGCCTTCGGCATCGCCTCGCGGATTCCGCCGGAGCTGCGCAGCTGGCAGCAGATCAACGAGCGCATCCGCAACCCCGAAGGCAACGTCACCATCGCCATCGTCGGCAAGTACACCGGCATGAAGGATGCGTATAAGTCGCTGATCGAGGCGCTCTCGCATGGCGGCATCGCCAACAAGGTGAAGGTCAATCTCGACTGGATCGAGAGCGAGATCTTCGAGAAGGAAGATCCGGCGCCGTTCCTCGAGCACGTCAACGGCATCCTGGTGCCCGGCGGCTTCGGCCAGCGCGGCGCCGAAGGCAAGATCAAGGCGGCGCAGTTCGCGCGCGAGCGCGACGTGCCGTATTTCGGCATCTGCTTCGGCATGCAGATGGCGGTAATCGAGGCCGCGCGAAACCTGGTCGGCATCGAGGACGCCAACTCCACCGAGTTCGGCCCGACCAAGGAGCCCCTGGTCGGCCTGATGACGGAGTGGCTGCGCGGCAACGAGCTCGAGAAGCGCTCGCAGGCGGGCGACCTCGGCGGCACGATGCGGCTTGGCGCCTATCCGGCAGCGCTCAACCGCGGCAGCCGCGTCTCGCAGGTCTATGGCGGCGCGACCGAAATCTCCGAGCGTCACCGCCATCGCTACGAGGTCAACACCGCCTACAAGGACCGCCTCGAGCAGCACGGCCTGAAATTCTCAGGGCTCTCGCCCGACGGCGTGCTGCCTGAAATCGTCGAATACGAGGATCATCCCTGGTTCATCGGCGTCCAGTTCCACCCCGAGCTGAAGTCGCGGCCGTTCGAGCCGCATCCGCTGTTCGCCTCGTTCATTCAGGCGGCGATGGTGCAGAGCCGGCTGGTGTAGCCGGCTCGGTCTTCCCTGACGAAGTCTTGCTCGCACGTCCGGCTACGCGGCCGCGATGTCCATCCTGCGGCAGAAGCAAGATGCCTTGATCGGCACCTCCGCCCGCGACTGGGCGAGGTCAAGTCGCTGCTTGATCAGCGGCCTTTCGGTCTTGTCGCCACGCCGCATGAGACATTCGTGCAAGCCGTGAAGCGACCACAGATTGTCGGGATGCTGGCAGGCCCGGCTCAGCTTTCCATCGAGGCCGAGATCGGAACGGTACACCGCCTCGGCTTCCTCGATCCGTCCCTGTTCCAGGAGCAGCGCGCCGAGTGCGTGACGCGGTGGCTGCATCCATCCCCACGGCTCGTCATAGGGCAGGGCGTCGCTGAGCGCGACGGATCTACGCAGCTCAGCGAACGCAAAGTCGTAGTTGGCTTTGCGATATTCCAGTTCGCCATTCAACATGGCTTCGGCCACGCCGAGCAGGGCGACGACATTGTTGTTGTGCACGAGCCGGCTCTCCGGCACGCGCGTCTTCGCCTGTGCGAACAACGCTTTCTCAGTTTCGGCGTCGGCGACGTGGCCAAGCGCCGAATGAGCCACCGCCTTGGCGTAGTGGATCATCGCGGTCACCGAGCAGTATAGCTCGCGATCCCCCGGCAGCTTTTGGGCAATGATGTCGTGCCATTTGCCGAAACGCACGAGAACGTGCTGCTTCATCGTCAAATAGCCTTCCAGGAAGTCCGCCATGGGGGGCGATTGAATGCGCAGCACCGGCTCGGGGACGGTGGCGATGAGTTCCTCGGCCGCTGCGATAGCGGGGGCGTATTGACCCAGGAACATCGCGCCGTAGATGGCGAAGTGGAAGTTGTGGATGACATAGACCAGGTAGACACCCGGATCGTCCGAATAAGCGAGGAACCTGCGGTCGGTCGTCAGCGCCTTCTGATTGTAGAGCAGGACGTCGTTGTACTGCCCGCACAGCACGTCGAGATGCGTCGGCATGTGGATCAGATGGCCGCTATCGGGGACGATCGCGCGCAGCCGGTCGCCGGCCCGCATCGCCCGTTGCGGGAAGGGCGACATCTCCATGAGATGGACGTAGAGATGAAGCAGTCCCGGATGATTCCACGCAGCCGGCCATCGATCGAAAGCTTGTTCGAGCACGGCCCTGCATTCCTCGGTGCCGGCGCCCTTGGTGGGTTCTCCAGACTCAAGGTCCCACATCAGCCACGGCGTCTCGTTCATGATCGATTCGGCAAAGATGGCTCGGACCTCGAGATCGTCGGGATACGTGGCGAAGACCTTTCGCATCTCTCGCGTGAAGGCCTTGTCCCACGGCGCCATGTCCTCGATCGCTTCACGCTGCGGATAGCGCGCAGACAGGGCGCGGATCAGCGCTTGCTCGACCGGGCTCGCCTTGTCCGCCTGCGCGAGCGCGTCCTGCGTCGCATCGTATGATGCAGCGAGCGCCAATTGACGGCCTTGTGCGTCATAGCGGACCCAGGGCAGGTTGTAGTTGGGACCCGCGGCGTAGCCGATGCCCCAGTGCGCCATGGCGCAGCTGTTATCGAACTCGAGCGCCTTGCGAAAACATTTGATCGCCTCGCCGTGGTTGAATCCGAACACCCAGTTGAGCCCTCGGTCAAACCAGAGCTGCGCATCAGGCGAAGTCGTGGTGATTTTGCGGCTGTACGGTCCGAGATCAAAATAGGTCATTGCCTCTGCCTCCTTTGATCGCTTCGGTCGTTTCGCCGATTGCTCTCGGGCCGTCGGCGGCTGATACGCCAGGACCGAGCGTACATTATCAAGAGCGCCGGCCCCCTGCTATCGAGCTATGCACGAAACGCCATGAGGGGCGCCCGGGCGAGGCTCAAGACAGAGTTGTGGCCAGCGGGTATAACCGCCGCTCCTGTCAGGGAGGACCATGAATGATCTACGAAATGCGCGTCTATCGCTGCCTGCCCGGCCGCCTGCCGGCATTGCTCAAGCGGTTCGAGGCTGCCACGCTGAAGATCTGGGAGAAGCACGGCATCAAGCAGGCGGGGTTCTTCACGACCGTGATCGGTGAATCCAACCAGGAGCTGACCTATTTCCTCGCTTGGGACTCCCTCGCCGAGCGCGAGAAGAAGTGGGCCGCGTTCATGACCGATCCGGACTGGATGAAGGCCCGCGCCGAGAGCGAATCCGACGGCCAGATCGTTGCCAATATCGTCAGCCAGATCCTGGCGCCGACCGCTTTCTCGGCGGTGAAATAGCCAACGCCAGCGCGGCTGGGAGACCCTGGCGCAACCCTGATATTCGGACCGCCCGGGCGGAAGAGGGTTGATCCGACCCTCATGGCGGCTATGGTCGCGCCGAAACGAGGGATTTGCCTTGAGCTCTTCGACGTCAGCAGCGCCGGTCGTCACCGTCGGCAGGGTCAAATTCGGCAATGATCTGCCGATCTCGGTCATTGCTGGGCCCTGCCAGCTGGAGAGCCGCGAGCATGCGCTGGAGGTCGCCTCCGCGCTGAAGGAGATCGCGGCGCGGCTGAACATCGGCCTCGTCTACAAGACCTCGTTCGACAAGGCCAACCGCACCAGCGCGGCGGCGGCGCGCGGGCTGGGCCTTGCGCAGTCGCTGCCGATCTTCGCGGAGATCCGATCCTCGCTCGGCTTGCCTGTGCTGACCGACGTGCACGAAGCCACCCAATGTGCCGAGGTGGCGCAGGCGGTGGACATCCTGCAAATTCCGGCCTTCCTGTGCCGGCAGACCGATCTGCTGCTGGCGGCGGCTGCGACCGGCAAGGTCGTCAACGTCAAGAAGGGCCAGTTCCTGGCGCCCTGGGATATGGCCAATGTCGTCGCCAAGATCACCAGCGCGAACAATCCGAACGTGCTCGTCACCGAGCGCGGCGCCTCGTTCGGCTACAACACGCTCGTGTCCGACATGCGCGCGCTGCCGATCCTTGCGCGCACCACCGGCGCGCCCGTCATATTCGACGCCACCCATTCGGTGCAGCAGCCGGGCGGGAAGGGGACGTCCTCGGGCGGCGAGCGCGAATTCGTGCCGGTGCTGGCGCGTGCAGCTGTCGCGGTCGGCGTTGCCGGCGTCTTCATCGAGACCCATCCCGATCCCGATCGCGCGCCTTCGGACGGTCCGAACATGGTGCCGCTGCGCGAGTTCGAGGGGCTGGTCGTGCGATTGATGGCGTTCGATGCGCTGGCCAAAAGTACGTCAAAGGGCACCAGGCGCTGATGCACCAGCCTGGGACCAGGCCGTCGTCCGATCAGAAGTTTCCGCCCGCGATCAACATCATTGCGCTCGCCGGCTTCTCAGCCGCACTGTCGACGCGCGCGCTCGATCCCGTCCTGCCGCATGTCGCGGATGATTTCGCCATCAGCATCACGACGGCCGCCAGCATCGCGGCCGGCTTTGCCCTGATCTACGCGCTGGTTCAGCCGGCGATCGGAGCGGCCGCCGATCTGTTCGGCAAGGCGCGATTGATGACGGCATGCCTGGCGCTGCTCGGCGTCGCCTGCATCCTCGGCGCGCTCGCCACCTCCTTCTCCGGATTGTTCGCAAGCCGCATCCTGGCCGGAATTGCCGCGGGCGGCGTGTTCCCCGTCGCGCTCGGCCTCACCGCCGATCTCGTCGCGCCGGCCAAGCGGCAGGTTGCGATCGGGCGCACGATGGCGGGCTCGATGACCGGCAATCTGCTCGGCTCGTCCGCCAGCGGAATCATCGGCGATTTCATCGGCTGGCGCGGCGTGCTCGTGATCCTCGGCGCGCTCGGGCTGATCGCGGCCGTGGCGGTTGCGGCAGGATTTCGCGGGGCCGCGCTGACGGCGCCGCCGAAGACGGATTTCAGGACGTTGCGGCAGGGCTACCGCACGATCTTCTCCAATCCCAACACGCGCTACAGCTATTCGGCCGTGTTCGTCGAAGGCTGCTGCGTGTTCGGCTTGTTTCCCTTCATCGCCGCGTTCCTGTTCGATCTCGGCGAGAAATCCCTCTCGATCGCGGGCATCGTGATCGCGGGATTCGCGGTCGGCGGGTTGCTCTACACGCTCACCGTCTCGCGCATGCTGCCGCGGCTCGGCGTCAAGGGCATGATGATCGCGGGCGCGAGCCTCGTGGCGTTGCAGCTCGGCGCGCTCGCCTTCGGTCCCGGCTGGAAGCTGCAATTCGTCAGCATGCTGGCGATGGGCTGGGGCTTCTACATGATCCATGGCTGCCTGCAGGTGTTCGCCAGCGAGCTGTCGATCGGTGCGCGCGCGACAGCGATGTCGCTGCATTCGTTCTTCTTCTTCATGGGGCAGACGGTGGGACCGCTCGCCTATGGCTTCGGGCTCCAGCATGGCGGCAAGGTGCCGACATTGCTCGCAAGCGCCGCGATCATGGTGGTGCTGGGCCTCGCCTGCGCGCGCTTCCTCAGATCGCGCGCGCCGGCGGATGCGCGTTAACGTCGATTCGGCGGCTCCAGGGGCCGTCGCTCCCCACCACGACACCATCGGCCCGGTATACATGGCACACGAATTGCTTCGATTCTGGGCAAATCGAGGTGTGAGACCGTGGACGTCCAGACCAGTCATTCGGCCAGCGCAGCCGGTCCAGCCCGCTCGACCGGATATCCCACCAAGCCGCCGCTGCGGCGCTTCCTCACCGATTGCCACGCCGAATTCCGGACCGACAATTCCGGCGAGCTTGCCGACTACATTCCCGAGCTGAAGCGCGCCAATCCCGATCATTTCG
Organism: Bradyrhizobium sp. NC92; assembly: GCF_025200865.1. Taxonomy (NCBI): domain Bacteria; kingdom Pseudomonadati; phylum Pseudomonadota; class Alphaproteobacteria; order Hyphomicrobiales; family Nitrobacteraceae; genus Bradyrhizobium; species Bradyrhizobium sp. NC92. Next base: position 4,486,058 of record NZ_CP104171.1, on the reverse strand, counting down.
GCATCGCGCTCGTCACCATCGACGGCCATGTCTACGAGGTCGGCGACAGCGAGGTGCCGTTCACGATCCAGTCGGTGTCTAAAGCCTTCGTCTTCGCGCTGGCGCTGGAGATGGTCGGCGAGGCGCGCGTCTCGGCCACGATCGGCGTCGAGCCGAGCGGCGAGGCCTTCAACTCGATCCGGCTCACCAACGACAACCGTCCCTTCAACCCTATGGTCAATGCCGGCGCGATCGCGTGCTCGGGCCTGATCTATGAGGTCGAAGGGAAGGGCGCCTTCGAGCGCGTCCGCGCCAAGCTCAGCGCGTTCGCCGGCCGCGAGCTCGGCGTCGACGAGGCCGTACACGCGTCGGAGACCGCGACCGGCAATCGCAATCGGGCAATTGCGTGGCTGCTGCGGAATTACGCGGTGCTGCCCGACGACGTCGATGCCGTGCTCGACGTCTATTTCCGCCAATGCGCGATCCTGGTCACCGCGCGCGACCTCGCGGTGATGGCGGCAACGCTCGCCAATCGGGGCATCAATCCGGTGACGGGCGTGCAGGTGATCACGCCGCATATCGTCGCGCGCACGCTCTCGGTGATGACGAGCTCAGGCATGTACGACTATGCCGGTGAGTGGACCTATCGCGTCGGCATTCCCGCCAAGAGCGGCGTCGGCGGCGGCATCGTCGCGGCGCTGCCCTCGCAGCTCGGGCTCGGCACGTTCTCGCCGCTGCTCGACAACCATTTCAACAGCGTGCGCGGCCTGAAGGTCTGCGAGGCGCTGTCGGCGCGGTTCGACCTGCACATGCTCAATCGCAACGCCGACGTCCGCACCAGCATCATGGCGGATTACGACGTCTACGGCATCTCCTCGCGTCGCAGCCGCCAGCCACACGAGCAGCAGATCCTCGACGAACGACACAGCGACATCCGCGTGCTCGAGCTGGTCGGTGCGATGAATTTCGCCACGATCGACTACGTCACCCGACGGCTCACCAGCGAGCCGCCGAACGCACCGCTGCTGATCATCGATTTCCGCCGCGTCCCCGACATCACCGCGGCCGGCGCCGAGCTGTTCGGCGAGACGCTGACTGCGCTCGGCAATGCCGGCGCCACGACCATTCTGTCCGGCTTCGAGGGCACCTCCGCGGTGTGGCGCGCGATCGCCGCGCGCACCGCCGAGCCGCGTCGGCTGCGCCGCTTCGCACTGCTCGACGATGCCATCGAATGGGCCGAAGACCAGGTGATCTACCGCTTCGGCGGCTTCACCGATCTCAAGGAGAGCGCGCATCTCGGCGAGCAGGCGCTGCTGGCCGAGCTCGACGCCGAGGAGATCGCCGCGATCATCAAGCTGTCGACCACGCGGCATTACGCGGCCGGCCAGCGCATCATCGCGGCAGGCGAGCCCGCCAATTCGCTGTTCTTTCTCCAGAGCGGCATGGTCAGCGTGAAGCTGCGCAGCGGCGTGAGGCTCGCTTCCCTCGGCCCCGGCATGGAATTCGGCGAGATGGCGATCCTGGAGCAAAGCCGCAGCGCCGACGTCTTGGCCGACACGCCCGTCACCTGCCTCGAACTGCCGCTCGACAGCTTTGCCGATTACCGCCGGTTGCACCCCGAAACGTCGTTGAAGATCATGCGCAACCTCGCCGCGATCCTGGCGCGGCGGCTGGTGCTGGCGAATGCGAAGGTCGATCTCCTGAGCGCGTATTAGGCCGTCAACTCGTAAGCTTGTTGGGCAGGAGCGGGCTCGAGCACTACAATCCCGGTGATCTCGCCGCCCAAGCCTTGGTGGCCTGGCAGCTTTCCATCGCTCGGGCGTAGGCAGGGCGTGCCGTCGTGCGAGCGAGATAGTCCCGCTCGGTAGAACCGGGGACGTAGTTGCCAGTTCGCAGGCCGAGCAGGAGGGCGTAGCTCACCGAGATATCGGCAGCAGTGAATCGGTCGCCAGCGAGATAGGGGCACTCCGCGAGGCGGCGGATCACCAACCCCAGGCGGCTCTCGAAGGTCTCGAGCGCCCAGCAAGTAACCCGGGCATTTCGCTCGGCTTCGGGTGCCAGTTGGCGACCGACCAAGACGGCGTTCATCGGTCCGGCGAGCCCGGCCTCGCCCAAGTGGAGAAATTGCAGATAGGAAGCGAACGCGGGATCGTCCGGGGCGACGGCCAGCGAATCTGAGCGATGGCGGGCGAGCAGGTACTCAAGAATCGCGATCGACTCGACCATGATCGTCTCGCCGTCCTGCAGTGCGGGAATGAAGCCGGCGGGGTTGATCGCGAGGAAATCGCGATCAACCTCGGCTGCCAGCAGATCGACCGGGCGCAGCCGATAAGCCAACCCCAATTCCTCAAGCAGCCAAACAACACGGAAGCCACGACCTTCGCCATAGACGGTGAGCATAGCTAAGCGTTCCTAGATTGGGCTAGATATACTGACTCGCAGAGGTAAGCCACGCGCGCAACGTCGATCTGCTATGGGGTCCAGAAATTCGTCGCGCCGGGTCCGCGCCAGCGGCGCAGCGTTTCACGCTGCACCGCGTCCGGACACGGGCCGGGTTGTCTCACTTCGCCCCGTCAGCCGCCGGAATCGGCTCCATCCCGCTCGCGATGATCGCGTCGCGCGCGGCGAGGGAGGCGAGGAAGTTTATCAAGGCGCGGCCAGCGTCCGGCTCCTTCGCTCCCGTCGCAATCCCAGCCGAGAAGATCGTAATCTTCTGCAATTCGTCCGGCAGCGGTCCGACGATGTCGATGCCCTTGACGGGCTTCAATTCGCTGATCTGCTGAAAGCCGAGCTCGGCCTCGCCATGCGCGACGATCTCGCCGACCGGCGTTGCCGGAATCTTGCGGGCCTTGTCCTTCATGACGTCGGCAATGCCGAGCTTGTCGAACATCTCGGTCGAGACGTAGACGCCGCTGGCGCTGTCGGAATAGGCTATCGTCTTCGCCGCCAGCAGCGCGCGCTTGACGGCATCGGCCGAGCTGATGTCCGGCTTCGGCGCGCCCGATTTCACCGCGATTCCGATCGGCGACCTCGTGAGATCGACCTCGCTGCCGGCGACGACCTTGCCTTTGCTCGCGAGGTCGCTCAGGGCATAACCCACCATGATCAGGACGTCGGCCGGCTCGCCGCGCTCGAGCCGGACGGGAATCGCGTTGGCGGTCGTTCCCATCGACGGCCCGTATTCCGTGAGCACCTTGTTGCCCGTGGCCTTCTCGAATTCCGGCACGAGCGCCTTGTAGGCGGCCGTCAGTCCGCCGGAGATCATCACCCGCACCTCAGCGGCATCCGATGTGCCGGTCAGCAAGAGGACGCCGAGGACGCCTAGCGCAAAGTTACGGAATGTTGCGGAGATTGATGTCATCGTCGTCGTCTCCAACTAGCCCCGTCCGCGATAGGGCGCGACGCCTTGCTCAGGCACCCACAGGCCCTTCGGCACGCGGCCGGTCTGCCAGAACACGTCGATCGGGATGCCGCCACGCGGATACCAATAGCCGCCGATGCGCAAGAATTTCGGCTTGATCTCGGAAGCGATGCGCTTGCCGATCATCACGGTGCAGTCCTCGTGGAAGGCGCCGTGATTGCGGAAGCTCGCGATGTAGAGCTTGAGCGATTTCGATTCCAGCAGCCACGCCCCCGGCGCGTAGTCGATCATCAGATGCGCAAAATCCGGCTGGCCCGTGACCGGGCAGAGCGAGGTGAATTCCGGCACGGTGAAGCGGACCAGATAGTCCGTGCCTTTCTGCGGATTGGGCACGCGGTCGAGCTGGGCTTCTTCCGGCGTGTGCGGCCACTCGACCGCGCGGCCGAGTTGGAGGGATTTTTTCGCCATCGTCGTCACATCCTTTTACGGATGTCGGGATGGACGCAATCGCGGCCGTCGTCAACCGGCGGCGATCGTCTGGATCATGACGATGCGGTCGTTGCCGGACTCGCAGCCCCACAGCTCGCCCGGACGGCCGTCGAGCTGGCGGACATTGGCGTTGGCCTTGTCGCTCACGAACACGTTGAACTTCTCGGTGGCGGGATCGAAGCGGACGATGGCGTTGGCGGAGAAATCGGTCAGCCAGACCTTGTCCTTGTCATCGACATACACGGCATAGGCGCGGGGACGTTCGCCCGGCAGCTTCCAGGTCTTCCACGAGCCGTCATCGGGATCATGCACCGAGACATGGCCGCTGTTCCACTCGCTGACCCAGATCCGGCCTTTCGAATCCGACCAGACGCGCCGCGAGCCCTGGTTCGGGGTCGGCGGCTCGACCACGGTCGCATTGCCGCCCGCGCGGTCGATCTTCGCGATATGGCTGCCGGCGAGGGAGGCGTACCAGACATCGCCCTTGGGGGTTACCGTGATGCCGTAGGGGCCGACCCCCTTCGGCGCCTTGAACACATTCATCTCGCCGGTCTTCGGAGACAGCCGGCCGTAATAGCCGGATTGCCCGGTGAACCAATAGGTGCCGTCCTTGTCGAACACGCCGGTGTTGAGATTGGCTGAGGCGAACCTTTCCGGCAGGCGGAACAGCGTGACGCTGAGATCGGAAGGGTTGACCCGCGCGATCGCGTTCTGGCCGCCCTCGGTGATCCAGGGCGCGCCGTCGGGGCCGATCGTCACGCCGTGTGGGGCCGCGCCCTGGCCGAGGCTGACCGTCTTGAAACGGCCATCGCGTGGATCGAGTCTGCCGAGCAGGCCCTTGCCCTGCGCCGTGAACCAGATGGTGCCGTCGGCTGCGGGGGTGAGATCATGCAGGCCGATGCCCGGGCTGATGGGATAGTATCTCGTCCGGAACGGGCCTTCCTGCGCAAAACCTGGGCGGGCGGCAAGCAGCGCGGTGCTCGAAGCAAGAAACTGGCGGCGATTCATGGCGTTACCCCGACTGTTTGAGATTGAGGTTGGGCACGCGGACCAGGTGCGGCGGAGCATAGTCTGAGGCACCTCACGCGTCAGTCAGAGCAGTGCGTCCAAGCGTTCACATTTGCTTGCGGCCCGTGTAAGACCCGCGGCACCGATCAGCCCCAACGAACGGAAGTGGACATCATGACCGCCATCATCGACATCATCGGCCGCGAAATTCTCGATAGCCGGGGCAATCCCACCGTCGAGGTCGATGTCGTGCTGGAGGACGGCGCGCTCGGCCGCGCCGCGGTTCCGTCCGGCGCCTCCACCGGCGCCCATGAGGCCGTGGAACTGCGCGACGGCGACAAGACCCGCTATCTCGGCAAGGGCGTGACCAAGGCGGTCGGCGCCGTCAACGGCGAGATCTTCGAGGCCCTCAGCGGCCTCGACGTCGAGCAGCAGGCCCAGATCGACCAGATCATGATCGACCTCGACGGCACGCCGAACAAAAGCCGGCTCGGGGCCAACGCCATTCTCGGCGTCTCGCTGGCATGCGCCAAGGCGGCCGCGAACTCGCTAGACATGCCGCTCTACCGCTATGTCGGCGGCACCTCGGCGCGCCTGCTGCCGGTGCCGATGATGAACATCATCAATGGCGGCGTGCACGCCGACAACCCGATCGACTTCCAGGAATTCATGATCCTGCCGGTCGGCGCATCCTCGTTCGCCGAAGGTTTGCGCTACGGCGCGGAAGTCTTCCACACGCTGAAGTCCGAATTGAAGAAGGCCGGCCACAACACCAATGTCGGCGACGAGGGCGGCTTCGCCCCTAACCTGCCGTCGGCCGACGCCGCGCTCGACTTCGTCATGAACGCGATCGGCAAGGCCGGCTTCAAGGCGGGCACCGACATCATGCTCGGCCTCGACTGCGCCTCGACCGAGTTCTTCAAGGACGGCAAATACGTCTACGAAGGCGAGGGCAAGACCCGCTCGATCTCCGAGCAGGCGAAATATCTTGCAGACCTCGTCTCGCGCTATCCGATCGTGACGATCGAGGACGGCATGTCGGAGGACGACATGGACGGCTGGAAGGAGCTCACCGACCTGATCGGCAAGAAGTGCCAGCTGGTCGGCGACGACCTCTTCGTCACCAACGTCAAGCGCCTCGCCGAAGGCATCAAGACCGGCCGCGCCAACTCGATCCTGATCAAGGTCAACCAGATCGGCACGCTGACCGAGACGCTCGCCGCCGTCGAAATGGCGCACAAGGCCGGCTACACCTCGGTGATGTCGCACCGCTCCGGCGAGACCGAGGATTCCACCATCGCCGACCTCGCGGTCGCCACCAATTGCGGTCAGATCAAGACCGGCTCCCTTGCGCGGTCCGACCGCACCGCCAAATACAATCAGCTCCTGCGCATCGAGCAGCAGCTCGGCAAGCAGGCGCTTTATGGCGGCAAGGCGGCACTGAAGGCGCTGGCATAAGCCGGCGTCTCGATCCGCGCGAAGAGAAGGACAGGGGAGGATCGACATGAGTGACGGCAAGACCGGACTGGAATTGCGTTCGCTGCTCAAGAAAAGCGGCGAGCTGGAATTGTCTCTCGTGACGGTCCCGACGCCGGAGCCGGCCGACGATGAGGTCGTGGTTCGCGTCGAGGCGACCCCGATCAACCCGTCAGACCTCGGGCTGCTGATCGGGGCGGCCGACATGTCGGCCGCCAAGGCCTCCGGCACCAAGGAGATGCCGGTCATCACCGCGACGATGCCGGAGGCGGCGATGCGGATGATGGCGGCGAGATTCGATCAGTCGCTGCCGGTCGGCAATGAGGGCGCCGGCACGGTGATCCGGACTGGATCGTCGGACGCAGCGAAGGCCCTGATGGGCAAGACGGTGTCGATGATCGGCGGCGCGATGTACACGCAGTACCGCGTGCTGAAGGTCCGCGACGTCATGGAGCTGCCGCCGGGCACCACGGCGGCGGACGGCGCCTCCTGGTTCGTCAATCCGCTGACCGCACTCGGCATGACCGAGACGATGCGGCGGGAGGGCCACAAGGCGCTCGTGCACACGGCGGCCGCATCCAATCTCGGCCAGATGCTCAACAAGATCTGCATCAAGGACGGCATCGGTCTCGTCAACATCGTCAGGAACAAGGAGCAGGCCGACATCCTGCACAAGATCGGCGCCAAATACGTCGTGGATTCCAGCGTACCGAGCTTCATGGACGATCTCACCAACGCGCTGGTCGAGACCGGCGCCACCATCGCCTTCGACGCCATCGGCGGCGGCAAGCTGGCGAGCCAGATCCTGACCGCGATGGAGATCGCGGCCAACAAGACCGCGAAGGAATACAGCCGCTACGGCTCCAACGTGTACAAGCAGGTCTACATCTATGGCAGCCTCGACACGCGGCCGACGGAGCTGAACCGCTCGTTCGGCCTCAGCTGGGGCGTCGGCGGCTGGCTGCTCACGCCATTCCTTCAGAACATCGGCCCGGCCGAGATCGGCCGCCTGCGCCAGCGCGTGGCATCCGAGCTCAAGACCACCTTCGCCAGCCATTACACCAAGGTGGTGTCGCTCGCCGAGGCGCTCGATCTCGCCAATATCGGGGTCTATGCCAAGCGCGCCACCGGCGAAAAATTCCTCATCAACCCGAACAAGTGATCGGTTCGGTCGGTTATCGAGACACATCAGGCCGCGCTTGGCGGCCTGATTGCTTTTGATCGTGGCCCGGGTGGAGCGCAAGCGGACCCATTTCCGGAAACGCAGCGTTTCCAATTCCGACCAGTTCATGCACTTGCATCGATCGGCCCGGATGGCTTAAGTGCCCTCCCGGCATTCCCGCTCAAGCCTTCAAGGACACCCAATGGCCTACAACATCGTCACGATCGCTGGCAGCCTGCGCAAGGACGGCTTCTCGCTCAAGATCGCAAATGCGCTCGCCAAGCTCGCGCCTGCCTCGCTCAAGCTCGAGGTGATCACGCCGGCGGGCATCTCGTTCTTCAACCAGGACCTCGAGGGCGCGCCGCCCGCGGACTGGCTCGCCTTCCGCGAGAAGCTCAAGAGTTCGAACGGCGTCCTGTTCGTCACGCCCGAATACAACCGCTCGATCCCGGGCGTCCTGAAGAACGCCATCGACGTCGCCTCGCGGCCCTATGGCAAGAGCTCGTTCCTCGGCAAGCCGGTAGGCATCATCTCCAACTCGCCGGGTCCGCTCGGCGGCGTCAGTGCGGCCAAGCATCTGCAGACCATCCTGCCTGGCATTTCCGGTCCGATCCTTCAGCAGCCGGAAATCTATCTCAATGGCGTCGGCGATGCCTTCGATGCTGACGGCAACCTGACCAAGGACTCCCTCAAGACGGTGCTGCAGCAATACATCGAGGCCTTCGCCGCGCATGTGGCGAAGAATCAGGGCTGAGTTCTCGCTCTCTCCGTCATGGCCGGGCCTTGTCCCGGCCATCCACGTCTTTGCCGACCTCACTGAAGAACGTGGATGCCCGGGACAAGCCGGGGCATGACGATTGGCGTATTGAGAGAGGCAATTAGCACTCCCTTAACCAACCTGTCCCATCTTCCGAAGATGGTCTCACGCGCGCGCCTGAAGTCGATCCTGACCGGCCTTGCCCTCTATGCGATGGCGGCGGCGATCGTCGGCTATTTCGGCGTCAACGCCTATACCGGCAAATACGGTCTCAACGCCCGCCAGGAACTGGATCAGGAGATCATCGCGTTGACGAGCGAGCTGGCTCAGCTCAAGCGCGAGCGGGCCAGGAGCGAGCAACGGGTGTCGCTGCTGCGGTCGGAGAAGATCGACCCGGACATGCTGGACGAGCGGGCGCGCTTCCAGCTCGACTATGTCCATCCGCGCGATCTCGTTCGGATGATCCCGGCGAACTAGCCATCAGCAGCTTCTGAAAGTCGCAGCGAAAGTCGCTGCTGAAATCCGACCACTCTATCCTTTTGCCTCCTGCGAAGGTCGTAACTCCGGAACCGCGCGGTTGCCTTGACGGCGGCGCCGCGGCGGGCTCATGCCTTTGGTGGCGCTCGCTGAAGTTGACGCAGATCAACCGGACAGCACCGGCACGTCCTACACTGCTATCCGGAGGAAACTGTGATGAATGGGACAATGCCCCGGCATCACGCGGCCCGTGTCGAGGCCGCCATCGCGTCAGGCCAGGCGGCTCGCTCCGCGCTCGTGGCCTCGTGGCGCCGTTCCTCCCGATTGCATCACCTTGATCCCAGCGGTCGCGCCGCGCCGATGCGACTGACCGAAGCCGAGCTGCAGCAGGCGCGAGAGCGCATCGCGCCGCTTCTGGCGGCCGCGCAGGGCGCGATGGACCGGCTATATCAGGCCGTCGGCGCTGCGGGCTGCTGTGTGCTGCTCGCCGATCGCGAGGGCGTGCCGGTCGATCGCCGCGGCACGGCGGCGGACGATGCGACGTTTCAGTCCTGGGGCCTGTGGACGGGCGCGCTCTGGAGCGAGGAGCATGAGGGCACCAACGGCATCGGCACCTGCCTCGTCGAGCAGCGTCCGCTGACCATCGATCGCGACCAGCACTTCTTTGCCCGCAACACGCTTCTGAGCTGCACCGCCGTTCCGATCTACGACCACGAGGCGGCGCTCGCGGGCGTGCTCGACGTCTCCTCCTGCCGCGCCGACCGCACCGACGCCTTCGCCAGCCTGATCGCGCTCGCGGCGGGCGAGGCGGCCAAGCGGATCGAAGCCGACCTGTTTCGCAAGGTCTTCGCCCATGCCCGCATCGTGCTGACGCAGGCGGCGGACGGAAGCTGCGGCGGCCTCGTTGCGGTCGATGTGGACGATCTGGTGATCGGCGCAACGCGCTCCGCCCGGCTGGCGCTCGGCATCGCGACCGGCGGTGCGTTGCGGCCGATGCCCGCGGCCGATCTTCTCGGCGGTGATGCCGCGCACGATCATCTTGCCGGAGGCCAGCGTGCGGTGCTGCAACGCGCGCTGCTGCGCGCCGGCGGCAACGTTTCCGCCGCCGCCAAGGCCCTCGGCGTCAGCCGCGCCACGCTGCACCGGAAGCTCAAGCGGTTCGAGCTGAACCACTAGGCCGCGCTATTCCTCAATCGTCATTGCGAGCGCAGCTCGCAATGACGGTGGAAGCCGCTGGTGCGCCAATTGCTCCTTGCTTCTGACGGGCGAGTACAACTGTCGCAGAACTGCGACAGGTCCGCTCCGCGATCGCGTCCGCCCGGGCTGACAGAAAACGCCTCCCGCATCATCGTCTGCGCAAGTCGCGAACAGGCGACGACAAGCGCAAACAGCAACATCGGGAGTGATCAATGAACAAGGTGGAATTCCTCAGCGTCACCAAAGTTCCCTTTGCCGAACGCTACGACAATTTCATCGGCGGCAAGTTCGTCGCGCCGATCTCCGGGAAATATTTCGATAATGCCTCGCCCCTGACCGGCCAGGTCGTCTGCAAGATCGCGCGGTCCGACGCGCAGGACGTCGAGGCGGCACTCGATGCGGCGCATGCCGCCAAGGCCGCCTGGGGCCGCACCAGCGTCGCCGAGCGCGCCGCGATCCTGAACCGGATCGCCGACCGCATGGAAGAAAACCTCGAGCGCCTGGCGATTGCCGAGACCTGGGACAACGGCAAGCCGATCCGCGAGACGCGCGCCGCCGACCTGCCGCTCGCGATCGACCATTTCCGCTATTTCGCCGGCGTGGTGCGTGCCCAGGAAGGCTCGATCGGCGAGATCGACCACGACACCATCGCCTACCATTTCCACGAGCCGCTCGGCGTGGTCGGCCAGATCATTCCCTGGAACTTCCCGCTTCTGATGGCCTGCTGGAAGCTCGCGCCGGCGCTCGCCGCCGGCAATTGCGTGGTGCTCAAGCCCGCCGAGCAGACCCCGGCCTCGATCATGGTCTGGGCCGAGATCATCGCCGACCTGCTGCCGCCGGGCGTGCTCAACATCGTCAACGGCTTTGGCCTCGAGGCCGGCAAGCCGCTGGCGTCGAGCCCGCGCATCGCCAAGATCGCCTTCACCGGCGAGACCACGACGGGCCGGCTGATCATGCAATATGCCAGCCAGAATCTCATCCCGGTGACGCTGGAACTCGGCGGCAAGTCGCCGAACATCTTCTTCAAGGACGTCACCGCCGAGGACGACGATTTCTTCGACAAGGCGATCGAGGGCTTCGTCATGTTCGCGCTGAACCAGGGCGAGGTCTGCACCTGTCCGAGCCGGGCGCTGGTCCACGCCGACATCTACGACCGTTTCATGGAGCGGGCGCTCAAGCGCGTCGCCGCGATCAAGCAGGGCGACCCGCGTGATGCCGCCACCATGATCGGCGCGCAGGCCTCCAGCGAGCAGCTCAGCAAGATCCTCTCCTATATCGACATCGGCAAGCAGGAGGGCGCCAAGGTGCTGGCCGGCGGCGGACGCGCCGATCTCGGCGGCGATCTCACCGGCGGCTTCTACGTCCAGCCGACCGTGTTCGAGGGCCACAACAAGATGCGAATCTTCCAGGAGGAGATTTTCGGCCCCGTCGTCTCGGTCACGACCTTCAAGACCGACGAAGAGGCGCTCGCGATCGCCAACGACACGCTCTACGGCTTGGGTGCCGGTGTCTGGAGCCGCGACGCCAATCGCTGCTACCGCTTCGGCCGGGAGATCCAGGCCGGCCGGGTCTGGACCAACTGCTACCACGCCTATCCCGCCCATGCGGCGTTCGGCGGCTACAAGCAGTCGGGTGTCGGGCGCGAGACCCACAAGATGATGCTCGATCACTACCAACAGACCAAGAACCTCCTGGTCAGCTACAGCCCGAAGAAGCTCGGCTTCTTCTGATCGGGTCGGAAGGGCGGCGCCGCTTCGGCGCCGCCCGCTCCGAATGTCGGGATTGGCGCACGCACCGTTCTTGATCCGGTCACGAATCTGCGCACGCCATGGCGTGCATAGATTTGTTGCCTGATCAGCGCCAAAGATTTTCCAATATTTCGATCGCGCTGCAGTGCGGCATAATGAAAGTCGTGCCATGCCGCCGCGGTGCTTTCCAAGGGCGTTTGACTTGGGTTAGAGAGGGCGAAAGTTTTCTCTGACCCGGAATTCCCATGGCCGCACCCAAGAAAGCCGCCGCAAGCGCTCCACAGGACAAGTCCGACGGCGGTTCGCCCCCGGAATTCACCAGGGAGCAGGAGCTCAAGGCGCTCCGCGACATGCTCCTGATCCGGCGGTTCGAGGAAAAGGCCGGCCAGCTCTACGGCATGGGCGCCATCGGCGGCTTCTGCCACCTTTATATCGGCCAGGAGGCCGTGGTGGTCGGCATGCAGATGGCGCTCAAAGAGGGCGATCAGGTCATCACCGGCTATCGCGACCACGGTCACATGCTTGCGACCGGCATGGACGCCAACGGCGTGATGGCCGAGCTGACAGGACGCCGCGGCGGCTATTCCAAGGGCAAGGGCGGCTCCATGCATATGTTCAGCAAGGAGAAGCACTTTTACGGCGGTCACGGCATCGTCGGCGCGCAGGTCTCGCTCGGCACAGGCCTCGCCTTCGCCAATCACTATCGCGGCAACGGTAACGTCAGCGTCACCTATTTCGGCGACGGCGCGGCTAACCAGGGCCAGGTCTATGAGAGCTTCAACATGGCGGAGCTCTGGAAGCTGCCGGTGATCTTTGTCATCGAGAACAACCGCTACGCCATGGGCACCTCGGTCTCACGCGCCTCGGCGCAGCAGGATTTTTCCAAGCGCGGCGCGTCCTTCAACATTCCCGGCAAGCAGGTCGACGGCATGGACGTCCGCGCCGTGAAGGCGGCGGGCGAGGAGGCGGCGGTCTGGTGCCGCGCCGGCAAGGGTCCCTTCATTCTGGAGATGCAGACCTACCGCTATCGCGGCCATTCGATGTCCGATCCTGCAAAATATCGCACGCGCGAGGAGGTCGAGAAGGTTCGCCACGACCAGGACCCGATCGAGCAGGTGCGCAACCGCCTGCTCGCCGCCAAGGTCAGCGAGGCCGATCTGAAGGCGATCGACGCCGAGGTGCGCGACATCGTCAATGCGTCCGCCGATTTCGCCCAGCATGATCCCGAGCCGGATGCCGCCGAGCTCTGGACCGACGTGTACCGCTAAACGCGCGCAAGCTTTCCTTGGAGAAGACATGCCAATTCAAGTGCTGATGCCCGCGTTGTCGCCCACGATGGAGAAGGGCAACCTCGCCAAATGGCTGAAGAAAGAGGGCGAGACGATCAAGTCCGGCGACGTGATCGCCGAGATCGAGACCGACAAGGCGACCATGGAGGTCGAGGCGACCGACGAGGGTACGCTCGGCAAGATCCTGATCCCCGAGGGCACCGCCGACGTCGCGGTGAACACCCCGATCGCGACCATCCTCGCCGACGGCGAGAGCGCAGCCGATCTCGCCAAAGCACCTGCAGCGGCCGCGAAGGCTGCGGAGTCCGCGCCGCCAGCCGCAGCAAAGGCCGAGGCGCCTGCGCCGAAAGCTGCGCCTGCTCCGCAGGCCGTCGCCGAGCCCGATCCGGAAGTCCCCGCCGGCACCGAAATGGTGACGCAGACCATCCGCGAAGCGCTGCGCGACGCCATGGCCGAAGAGATGCGGCGCGACGCGGACGTGTTCGTGATGGGCGAAGAGGTCGCCGAATATCAGGGCGCCTACAAGGTGACCCAGGGGCTACTGCAGGAGTTCGGTGCCAAGCGCGTGATCGACACCCCGATCACCGAGCACGGCTTTGCCGGCGTCGGCGTCGGTGCGGCGATGACCGGCCTCAAGCCGATCGTCGAGTTCATGACCTTCAACTTCGCCATGCAGGCGATCGACCAGATCATCAACTCGGCGGCCAAGACGCTCTACATGTCCGGCGGCCAGATGGGCTGCTCGATCGTGTTCCGCGGACCGAACGGTGCGGCTGCGCGCGTCGCCGCCCAGCATAGCCAGGACTACTCGGCCTGGTACTCGCACGTTCCGGGCCTCAAGGTCGTCGCCCCTTATTCGGCGGCCGATGCCAAGGGCCTGCTCAAGGCTGCGATCCGCGATCCCAATCCGGTGATCTTCCTCGAGAACGAGGTGCTGTACGGCCACACCGGCGAAGTGCCGAAGCTCGATGATTTCATCATCCCGATCGGCAAGGCGCGCATCGTCCGCGCCGGCAGCCACGTCACCATCATCTCCTGGTCGAACGGCATGACCTATGCGCTGAAGGCCGCCGACGAGCTTGCCAAGGACGGCATCGAGGCCGAGGTGATCGATCTGCGCACGTTGCGGCCGATGGACACCGAGACCATCGTCAACTCGGTCAAGAAGACGGGCCGCGCCGTGACGGTGGAAGAGGGTTGGGCCCAGAGCGGCGTCGGCGCCGAGATTGCCGCGCGCATCATGGAGAACGCCTTCGACTATCTCGACGCGCCGGTGACGCGCGTGTCCGGCAAGGACGTGCCGATGCCCTATGCCGCGAACCTGGAGAAGCTCGCGCTGCCCTCGGCGGCGGAGGTGGTCGAGGCCGCCAAAGCCGTCTGCTACAGGTAGAATAGGCAACCATGTATAAGCTAACCTGGCATATCTACTGGCGCTGGATATTGGCAGCTCTGGCTTTTACGGCGGCTATTCCGCTCGTGGTCATGGTCGTTGAGTTTCCGGTGATGCTTTTGGTGGCGATCCTGTCGCGCATGCTGGGCTATCCGGAATTTGCGGCCACTGCCACGACCGTCGTCAACGCGATGATCTTCCAGCCGGTCGTTTTGGCTGGTTTGTTTTTCGCCGTTGGTTTCCTTGCGCTCCGGTCCATGCTGAAGCGAGCGATTGGAGTAGAGTTTGACGGGAAGGTTCTTGTCCTCCAGGACGCATCGAGTTCGTCGCAATGAGCGGCCCCAAGGAGCAGCCACTGCCGCCCGACGTCATGACCCGCGACGACGCGGTCGAGATCCTGCGCGTCTTCGTGCTGGATGGCGGGCTGTCGATGGCGTTCCAGCGCGCCTTCGAGGAGCCCGACATGTGGGGGCTATTGCTCGTCGATCTCGCCCGCCACGCCGCGCGCGCCTACGCGCGCGAGAGCGAATACACCGAGGAGGACGCGCTGAACCGGATCCTCGACATGTTCCAGGCCGAGATCGAGCGTCCCACCGACACCGGCACCACGACGCCGCGCGGCAAGGGGCACTGATCATGGCGATCGAATCCTATCATTACGATTTCATGCTGGAGGCGATCCGCGAGGCCGAAGCCTCGATCGCGCAGGGCGGCCTGCCGATCGGCGCGGTGCTGACGCGCGACAACAAGATCATCGCCCGCGGCCACAACAACCGCGTCCAGGAGAACAATCCCATCCTGCACGGCGAGATGAGCTGCCTGCGCGAGGCCGGCGCGATCTCGTTCCACGATACCGTCATGTACACGACGCTGTCGCCATGCTCGATGTGCGCCGGCGCGCTCGCGCTGTTCAAGGTCAAGCTGGTGGTGATCGGAGAGTCCATCACGTTCCCCGGCTCCAAGGATATCCTCGACAAGTTCGGCATCCCCTGGATCGACCTTGCCGACGATCGCTCCATCACCATGATGAAGAATTGGCGTTCCATCCCTGCCAATGAGCGCCTGTGGCAGGGCGACATCGGCAACTAAACCTGGTCTGTTCGTCGCCGCTGTCGGAGACGACGTTTTGCAAAGTTCTTCTTGAGGTCAGCATGCCCATCAACATCCTGATGCCCGCTCTCTCGCCGACGATGGAGAAGGGCAACCTCGCCAAGTGGCTGAAGAAGGAAGGCGACAAGGTCAAATCCGGCGACGTCATTGCCGAGATCGAGACCGACAAGGCGACCATGGAGGTCGAGGCGATCGACGAGGGCACGATCGCCAAGATCCTGGTGCCCGAGGGCACGCAGGACGTTCCGGTCAACGACGTGATCGCCGTGCTCGCCGGTGAGGGCGAGGACGTGAAAGCCGCAGGGAGTGCCAAGCCCAGCGCTTCGGCCGCGCCGCCGAAGGCCGCCGAAGCCCCAGCGGCCGCACCGGCTGCCGCGCCAGCGCCTGCTGCGCCCAAGGCCGCGCCGCCGCCCGCAGCACCCGCGCCGCAGCCCGCAGCTCCGGCCGCCCAGGCCAATGGCCATGGCGGTCGCGTGTTCTCATCGCCGCTGGCGCGGCGCCTCGCCAAGGAAGCCGGCATCGATGTCGGCATGGTCACCGGCACCGGCCCGCACGGCCGCGTGGTCGCGCGTGACGTCGAGCAGGCCAAATCCGGCAAGGGCCTCAAGGCACCCGCCGCGGCGCCGTCAGGCGCGCCGGCGATCGCGCCGACCATGTCGGACAAGCAGATCCTGTCGCTGTTCGAGCCAGGCTCGTACGACATTGTCCCGCATGACGGCATGCGCCGCACCATCGCGCAGCGCCTGACTGCGTCGATCCAGAACGTCCCGCATTTCTATCTCACCATCGACTGCGACATCGGCAAGCTGCTCGCCGCGCGCGAGGAGATCAATGCGGCTGCACCCAAGGACAAGGAGAAGAAGCCGCTCTACAAGATCTCGGTCAACGACTTCGTCATCAAGGCGATGGCGGTGGCGCTGCAGAAGATCCCGAACTGCAACGTGAGCTGGACCGAAAGCGGCATGGTCAAGCACCATCATTCCGACGTCGGCGTTGCCGTTGCGATGCCCGGCGGCCTGATCACGCCGATCATCCGCAAGGCCGAGACCAAGACGCTCTCGACCATCTCCAACGAGATGAAGGACTTTGCGGCGCGCGCACGTTCCCGCAAATTGAAGCCCGAGGAGTATCAGGGCGGCACCACCGCCGTCTCCAACCTCGGCATGTATGGCATCAGCCACTTCACCGCCGTGATCAACCCGCCGCATGCGACGATTCTCGCGGTCGGCACCAGCGAGGAGCGTCCCGTGGTGCGCGGCGGCAAGATCGAGATCGCGAACATGATGAGCGTGACCTTGTCCTGCGATCACCGCGCCATCGACGGCGCCCTCGGCGCCGAGCTGATCGGCGCGTTCAAGCAGCTGATCGAAAACCCTGTGATGATGATGGTCTGACGCGGCGGCAGAGGGGGCAACCTTGCATGTCCGGACCCGCTGGCCATGGATATCGCTGCTACTCGGAGCCATCGTCGCGCTCAACCCGATCGGGCTCGATTTTCTTCAGTCCGCCTTCCTGTCGGGCGAGCAATTGTCGCGGAACATCGCTCAACCCATTGTGTTGAGCGCGCTGGCCATTCTGGTCCTGGTCGGGATCATCGAATGGCTGGTCAGGTTTGTTGTCTTCAAGCGCCGCGCACGCGGCGTCACGTCTTGAGTTGAACGGGAGCCGCCATGGCCGATACATCCTTCGACGTCATCATCATCGGCTCCGGCCCCGGCGGCTATGTCACCGCGATCCGCGCCGCGCAGCTCGGCTTCAAGACCGCGATCGTCGAAAAGTCCTATCTCGGCGGCATCTGCCTGAACTGGGGCTGCATCCCGACCAAGGCACTCTTACGCTCGGCCGAGATCTACCACTACATGCAGCACGCCAAAGACTACGGCCTGTCGGCGGAGAAGGTCTCGTTCGATCCGAAGGCCGTGGTGCAGCGCTCGCGCGGCGTCTCCAAGCGGCTGAACGACGGCGTCGGCTTCCTGATGAAGAAGAACAAGGTGAGCGTGATCTGGGGCGCCGCCTCGATCGATGCGCCCGGCAAGGTCACCGTGAAGAAGTCCGACGTCGAGGGCCCGAAGGGCGCGCTGGGCGAGGGGACCTATCAGGCCAAGCACATCATCGTCGCGACCGGCGCACGGCCGCGCGTGCTGCCCGGCCTCGAGCCCGACAAGAAGCTGATCTGGACCTACTTTGAAGCAATGGTGCCGGAGCGGATGCCGAAGTCGCTGCTGGTGGTCGGCTCCGGCGCGATCGGCATCGAGTTCGCCTCGTTCTTCCACACCATGGGCTCCGACGTGACCGTGGTGGAAGTGCTGCCGCAGATCCTGCCTGTCGAGGACGCCGAGATCGCAGGCTTCGCCCGCAAGCGGCTGGAGAAGCAGGGCATCAAGATCATGTCCTCCACCAAGGTGACAAAGCTGGAGAAGAAGGCCGACAGCGTCGTCGCCACCATCGACGACGGCAAGGGCAAGCCCGTCACGACCGAGTTCGAGCGCGTAATCTCGGCGGTCGGCGTCGTCGGCAATATCGAGAATCTCGGCCTGGAAAAGGTCGGTGTCAAAACCGATCGCGGCATCATCGTGGTCGACGGCTACGGCAAGACCAACGTTCCCGGCATCTATGCCATCGGCGACGTCTCCGGTCCTCCGATGCTCGCGCACAAGGCCGAACATGAAGGCGTGATCTGCGTCGAGGCGATCAAGGGCCTGCACCCGCATCCCATGGACAAGAACATGATCCCGGGCTGCACCTATTGCCATCCGCAGGTGGCCTCCGTCGGTTTGACCGAAACCAAGGCCAAGGAGAGCGGCCGCGAGATCCGCGTCGGCCGCTTCCCCTTCGTCGGCAACGGCAAGGCGATCGCGCTCGGGGAGGATCAGGGCCTGGTCAAGGTGATCTTCGACAAGAAGACCGGCCAGCTGTTAGGGGCACACATGGTCGGCGCCGAGGTCACCGAGCTGATCCAGGGCTACGTCGTCGCCATGAACCTGGAGACCACGGAAGAAGAGTTGATGCACACGGTGTTCCCGCATCCGACGCTGTCGGAGATGATGAAGGAAGCCGTGCTGGATGCGTATGGACGGGTATTGAATATTTGATGGTTGGCATCGCCGCCGACCGCCGTCATTGCGAGCGCAGCGAAGCAATCCAGACTGCCTCTGCGGAAAGACTCTGGATTGCTTCGCTCCGCTCGCAATGACGAGCAGAGAGAGCCGTTTGCAGAACAAGAAGGAAATCATCCCATGCACGACAATGACAACCTCACCATCGAGCGCCCGACCTTCGTCACCCATCTCGAATGTGCCATGGAAGGCGACCATTACGCCGCCGACCAGGTCCACAACCTCTCCAAGGCCGGCAAGCCGCTTCTGGTGCGCTACGATCTCGCGGGCGTGAAGAAGGCGCTGACCAAGGACGCACTCGCCCAACGCCCCGGCGACATGTGGCGCTATCGCGAGCTGCTGCCGGTGCGCAAATGCAAGGACATCGTCTCGCTCGGTGAAGTCACGACGCCTCTGATCCGGCTGCCCAAGCTCGGCAAGAAGCTTGGCGGCGGCGAGATCATCGTCAAGGACGAGGGACGCCTGCCGACCGGCTCGTTCAAGGCGCGCGGACTGGTCATGGCGGTGTCGATGGGCAAGGCGCTCGGCATCAAGCACATGGCGATGCCGACCAACGGCAATGCCGGCGCGGCGCTGGCGGCCTATGCGACCTCCTGCGGCATCAAGACCACGATCTTCTGCCCGGCGGATACGCCTGAAGTGAACGTCAGCGAGATCGAGCTCCAGGGCGCGACCGTCTACCGCGTCAACGGCTATATCGACGATTGCGGCAAGATCGTCGGCGAGGGCAAGGCCAAGGTCGGCTGGTTCGACACCTCGACCTTGAAGGAGCCGTACCGCATCGAAGGCAAGAAGACGATGGGCCTGGAGCTCGCCGAGCAGCTTGGCTGGGACGTGCCCGACGTGATCTTCTATCCGACCGGCGGCGGCACCGGCCTGATCGGCATGTGGAAGGCCTTCGACGAGCTGGAGAAGATCGGCTTCATCGGATCAAAGCGCCCGCGCATGGTTGCGGTGCAGGCCTCGGGCTGCGCGCCGATGGTGCGGGCCTATGAGGCCGGCACCGAGCACGCGACGCGCTGGGAGGACGCCCACACCATCGCCTCGGGCATCCGCGTGCCGCAGGCGATCGGCGATTTTCTCATTCTGCGCGCGGTGCGCGAGAGCAAGGGCTTTGCCATTGCGGTCGACGACGACAAGATCTCGGCGGCGCTGAACGAGGTCGCGCGCGAGGAGGGGCTGCTGCTCTGTCCCGAGGGCGCCGCAACCTACGCCGCCTACAAGGAGAGCCTCGCCGACGGCCGCGTCAGCAAGACCGACCGCGTCATGCTGTTCAACTGCGCGACCGGCCTGAAATACCCGCTGCCGCCGGTCACCCGTACGCTCGATCGTCACAAGCCGATCGACTATTCCCAGTTCTAGCGCGGCAATACGCCACGAATGATCCCTCTTCCCGTACGCGGGAAGAGCAAGAACAATATCGACATCGCTGGGGAGAAGACAATGACGAAGGCCGTCTGGGCTGCGCTGATTGCTGTTCTCGCTGTCGCAGGCGTCGCGCGCGCCGACGATTATCCCTCCCGTCCCATCACCATCATCGTGCCGTTCGCGGCCGGCGGGCCGTCGGATGCGATGGCGCGCGTGCTTGCCGAGCGGATGCGCGTCTCGCTCGGCCAGCCCCTGGTGGTCGAGAACGTGACCGGAGCAGGCGGCTCGATCGGGGTCGGCCGTGCCGTGCAATCGCCGCCCGACGGCTACACCATCTCGTTCGGCCATCTCGGCACCCACGTCGCCAACGGCGCCGTCTACAAGCTCAAATACGACCTCGTCGCCGACCTCGAGCCGGTGGTGCTGCTGCCGAGCAATCCGATGATCGTGGTCAGCAAGAACGCGGCGCCCGCGACCTCGCTGAAGGAGCTATTGGACTGGCTGAAGTCGCGGCCGTCGCCGCCGACCGCCGGCACGGCCGGCGCAGGCTCCGGCAGCCACATCGCCGGCGTCTATTTCGAGAGCGTCTCCGGCATCAAGCTGCAATACGTGCCGTATCGCGGCACGGCGCCCGCATTGAACGACCTGATCGCCGGCCAGATCGACATCATCGTCGACCAGACCTCCAACTCCATCAGCCAGGTCCGCGCCGGCACCATCCGCGCCTACGCCGTCACCGACGACAAGCGCCTCGCCTCGGCGCCCGAGATCCCGACCGCGGAGGAGGCGGGCCTCAAAGGCTTCAACATGACGCTGTGGTCGGGCATGTGGGTGCCGAAGGGCACGCCGAAGGAGATCGTCGCAAAGCTCAATGCCGCGGCCGTGGAAGCACTGAACGATCCTGCGGTGAGGAAGCAGCTCGAAAGCCAGGGCCTGGAGATGACGCCCAAGGATCAGCTCACGCCCGAAGCGCTCGCCACGCGGCAAAAGGCCGAGATCGCGAAATGGTGGCCGATCATCAAGGCGGCGAACATCAAGGTAGATTGAGACGGTCGGCGCAGGCCTCGCGGTGTGGCGAAGTTCCGCGAATTTTCTGAGTAGGCCGCCAGCGCGGCGATCTCGGTCACTGCCGCGTTTGTGGGCCGCGGGCGCTCACGACGTGGTTTGGTGATCGGGTGCCAGCGCACGGTCCAGGCATTGCATCAGATCCGAGGCAGCGAACGGCTTACCGAGAAAACAGATTGCGCCCGCATTGAGTGCCCGCACACGCACGCCGTCATCCGGGAAAGCTGTGATGAATATGAACGGCGTGGCCGAACCCTGCGCCCGCATCTGCGTCAACAGATCGATTCCGCTCATCAGCGGCATCTGCACGTCGGCGATGACGCACGAGGTGTCGCTCGAATCGGTCGAGCTCAAGAACTCTTCCGCCGAGGCGAATGTGTGGACGTTGTATCCGCGCGATTCCAAGAGATTGTTGATCGCGGCCCGAACGTAGGGGTCGTCGTCAAGCACCGAGATGACCGAAGCCACTGACAAGACGTCCGCTCCTCGCCGGGAATTACGCTTGCCGTCGCCCACGGCTACAACATAAAGGCGTAAGGTGGACCTGCCGGTCACGATTGGAAACTCATACTTAGGTTTGTGCATCGGACTTGTTCGGGCCAATCCCGAGCGCCTCGCTCATTCTCACCAGGTCGGCCAGCGACTTCGCGCCCATTTTCCGCATGATCTGGCCGCGGTAGATTTTAACGGTGATTTCGGCCAATCCGAGCTGGGCGGCCACCTGCTTGTTCATCAGGCCGGACGTCACCAGTGACAATACGTCTCGCTCCCGCGAGGACAGTGACTCGAAGCGTGATCTGACGGTCGAGACCGTCCTGTTGAGGTCGCGGCGCTTGCGGTCTCGCTCGATCGCGGCCTGGACTGCGTCGAGAATGTCCTGATCGCGGACCGGCTTGGTCAAGAAGTCGATCGCCCCGCTCTTCATGGCCCGAACCGTCATGGGAATATCGCCGTGACCGGTAATGAAGATGATAGGCGTGTGGATATTTGCCTTGGCAAGATCGGTCTGCAGCTCGAGGCCGCTCGTTCCGGGCAGGCGGATGTCGAGCACCAGGCAGCTTGGGACGTCTGGCGGCTTGGCCTGGAGGAGCTGCGGCGCCGAGCCGAATGCCTCGACCTTGAGACCGACCGACTCGAACAGATTGGTGAGCGCACGGCGCATGGACGCGTCGTCGTCGACGATGAGGACAATGGGCTGATCGCCGTCCTTCTGTGGCGGCGAAGAGTCCGCGCGCTCGGTCACGATGCTTCCTCTCGATGGAGGGGCAAGGTAATCTGAAAAGTCGCGCCGCGCTCCTGATTTGGCACGGCGTAAAGTCGTCCGCCATGGGCCTCGATGATCGATCGACAGATCGACAGACCCATGCCCATGCCGGAGGACTTCGTGGTAAAGAACGGCGTGAACAGGCGGTCCATCGCCTGTTCGCTGATGCCGACTCCGCGGTCGGAAACGCTCATTTGCATCGCGCCATCGCCGCTCGCCTCTGAACGGATCGCCAGCTCGCGCGGGCGATCGTGGACGTCTCCCATGGCCTCGATCCCGTTCATGATGAGGTTGATCAGGACCTGCTGCAATTGAATGCGATCGCCAAAGATCCTCGGCAGCGCCGACGACAGCTCCATGCGGACGGACACGGCGTGGCTGGCCATTTCGCGCTGAACGAGTGCGACGGCCTCCCGCACGACCGCATTGGCATCGAGCGGAACCATCTCGATGTCAGACCCCTTGGCGAGCGCCCGAACGTGACGGATCACGTCGCCGGCACGCCTGCCGTCCTCGATGATCCACTCCACGGAGCGGCGGGCCGCTTTGATATCCGGCGGACTGCGCTGCAGCCAGGCGAGGCAGGCGTCGGCGTTTGCGATCACCGCGGCGAGCGGCTGATTGATTTCGTGGGCAATCGAAGCGGTCAGCTCACCCAGTGTCGTGACACGTGTCACATGGGCGAGTTCGGCCTGGGCCTTGCGCAGCGCGTCTTCGGCTTGATTGGCCCGGATGGCCGCGGTCACGTCTGAGCAAACGCCACGGTAGCCCAGGAAAGCGCCGTCGGCGTCGAAGAACGGCTTGCCGCTGGTCCGGACGTAGATTGGCCGTCCATCGCGGTCTCTGCTGCGATACACCAAGTCGCGGAACGGGACGTGGGCGTCGAGCGCCGCTCGATGTTGCCGCCATTTTTCGGGCTCGAGAGCAGCGTCAGGAGCAATGTCCCAGCGTGTGAGCCCGATCAGGCCCGCGGGGACGGTGTTGGTATCGGAGTGTTCCGATATCTGGGTGACGCGATGGTCTGGGCCGGTTTCCCAGAACCAGTCAGACGCGGTTTCGGCATAATCTCGAAAGCGCTGCTCGCTGTCACGAAGCCTACGCTCCGCCTCTTTGGTCGCCGTGATGTCGGTCACCGATCCGACGAACTCCACGCAACCGTTGGAATCTCGCGTTGCTCGTGCCACCGCTCTAACGTATTTGATGGAACCGTCGGGCATCACCAGCCGGTATTCGTGATCATAGTCTTTCCCTTCGCGCGCCGCCTGGCCCGTCGTCTGCTTCACAGCGAGCCGGTCCTCCGGATGGATCCGCTGAAGCATGAATGGGATCGCGGGCTTCGTCCCCTCTTCGCATTCGAAGATGCGATAGGTCTCCTTGGACCAGGTGATCTCGCGGGTTGCGGCTTTCCAGCCGAAACTACCGGTGTGGCTCAATTCCTGCGCCTGGGCGAGGTAAGCCTCGCTCTGTCGCAGCGCGTTCTCTGCCTCCTTGCGCTCGGTGATGTTCTCGCAGGCGACAAGCACGATTGGTCCGCCATTGGCCCGCAGCATGGCCTTGGCGTTCTCGCGGACCCATAACATCGAGCCGTCCTTGCGAACCTTCCGGATTTCCCAGGTGTGTGACTGATCAAGGGTCTTGAGGCACAACGCGACACAGGCGCGGACAGTGGCGCGATCTTCCGCGAGGAAGACATCCAGCACGGATCGGCCGATCAACTCGGCCGGCGTGTAGCCCAGCTGCTCGGCGCCGAACGTGTTCACGTTGATCACGGTACCGGCCGGATCGACCATGAAGTACATGACCGGCGTGTGCTCGAAGACCTGCTGCCACTGCTTGACCGCCTCGAGCAAGTCGGCGGCATTGGAATCGGTACGCGACTTGGCGGGAACAGTTTGCCTCAGGCAGCCGACGAGGAATTGCGCGGCTGACTTCCCGAACGTCGCTGCCCGGCCAGGCTTCATCGCAGACGCTCCCGGCACTCTCTGCGTGAAGATGAGTAGAGCACGTTGCGGCGAGAGGAGCAATTCCAGCCAAAGTCGGATCGGCGGTCATGACATTCGCCTTTGGACCGTCCGCTCGCCGCCGGGTCCATTGTGGCGCATCAAGGACACCGTGCCGGCCAAGTTTTCACGGTGACCGTGCAGCCGAAGCGTCGTGCGCCGTCTCGTTGAACTCGAGCCGCGTGGGCCCCCCGGTCGAATACGGGGCAAACCTAGGTATAGCTCCTCCATTCCTAGTCATGTCGGCCATTTTACCTCCGTACAATTGAGCGCTTCGTGCCCGGCGGACTAGCCTCTCGACCATCGAGAGTGTCGAAGGGAACAACTGAGAAAAGCGCAAGCAACAGAGGGAGACAACAATGTGCGATATGTCGGTACTTCCTGAGCGTCACCGATCGGAGTCCGAAAGTTGCTCCTCGCTCAGCGGATGTGCAGTTTGCGGCGGCAAGTTTGGCCTGATCCGCTACTACTCCTGGCGCACGGCGCTCTGCTCAAAGAAGTGCGTTGATCGTTTCCGCACGCGAAGCGAACGCGACCGGCAGTGGTTGTTTCGGGCTCAGGTCGCATAAGGCTGCATTGGAGAACTGATCCGGGAGGCTGTGTCGTTGAACCGCTCATGCAAGCTCTTCTGCTGGATCGTTCTCATCACCCCCATCGCGGCCCTCCAGGCACAGGAGACGGGACACGGTGCCGTTCATCGCCCGCACCCACCTCAGGACCAGGCGCTGCACGAGAAATTCTATTCCACCTGGCACATGCCGGACAACCCGAGCGTCAGTTGTTGCAACAGCGCGGACTGTTATCCGACCGACATCAAGTACATCGAGGGCCAGATCTATGCGCGGCGCCGGGAGGACGGGAGATACATTCTGATCCCACCGCAAAAGGTGGAGCGAAACAGGGATAATCCGGACGGCCGAAACCATCTGTGCGCTCCACCGCCAGCACTGTCTCCGCTCGACAGCGTTTACTGCTTCGCTTTGGGAGGTGCCACATGAGAATCGCGTTCGTGCTGGTCAACGGCCGGACCCCGTTCCGGCAGACCTGGTGCATGCAGTGCTGCGAGCCGATCAGCGGCAGCTATCTGCGCGAGATCGCGACCCGTCTGCCTTACTGCGATCATCAGTGCTACGCGCTGTTCTGCGAGACGCTCGCGAAAGATGGTGTGAGAGCCGCTTCATGAAATTCGTGGTGGTCAATCACGAGCCGCCGTTGCACGCGGCCACGTGCAGCACATGCTCGCGTCCCTTGCGCTCCGGCTATGTCCGCCATGCGCGGATGCAGCGCCGTTACTGCGACGACAATTGTTATCGGCGCGGCGAATTCTCCACGCTGTTCATGCAATGGCCGGTGCCTGAGCGGACAGAACCGGCCCTAGGGAACGTCGAGCTCGCCGCTGGCAGCATGATCGAGATACTGACGGTCATGAGTGCCGTCTGGTGCTGGAGCTGCACGATCAGCGCCTGGACCGTCGCGAGAGCCTTGACCGGCGCATGTTTGGACAGTTGCGATCTGATCACGATGGAAGGAGGTGACACCTAGCTGCGCGACTGCACTCGCGTGGGAGCCGCAGCACCGTATCCTTGCAGGCGTCGCGTCCAGCCCCGGCGGCGTCGATCAGGGAGCGGGTGCTGCGGTCGCCACTGGCGCCGTTGCGCCGGCCTCGTGCGTCACCACGCGCTGGTCGCTCTTGCCGGCGATCATGCCGCTGCCTTCGAATCTTGCGCGGTAGACCAGCACGTTCTCCATCACGCGCTGGACGTAGTTGCGTGTCTCCGACAGCGGGATGCGCTCGACCCAGTCGACCGGATCGACATTGGGATCGCGTGGATCGCCGCGCGCCTGCACCCACTCGCGCACGCGGCCGCGGCCGGCATTGTAGCCGGCGAAGGTCATGATCTGGTTGCCGCGATATTCCGACAGCAGCGCGCTGAGCTCGGCCGCGCCCATCTGGGTGTTGTAGACGGGATCGGACACCATCCTGTCCCAGTCATAGTTCAGGCCGAAGCGCTTGGCGGTGTCGCGGCCCGCTTCCGGCGTCACCTGCATCAGCCCGACCGCGTTGGCCGGCGACTTGTCGCGCTGATCGAACGAGCTCTCGGTGCGCGCCACCGAATAGATCACGCTGGTCTCGATCGCAGGCGCAACCTGCTTGTGCTCGGGAATGCCGATGGTCGGGAAGGCGTAATGGTCGAGCGCGAGCCCGCGCGCCAGCGCGGTCTTGCCGACCTCCAGCATCACGCGCGCATCGTTGCGCCGGCCGGCGAGCTCGGCGAGCGCTTCGAGCGCGGTGACATCGGTGCTCTCCTTGGCGAAATCCTCGGCGTAGTAGAACACCATGTCGCGCTCGCCGATGCCGTAGAGCATATCGGCGGCGCGCACGCGCTCGTCCGCTAGCTGCGTCTCGGCCGAAGCCAGCACGGGCGAGGGCGGGCGCAGCTCGATTCCATCGAGGCCCAGCTTGGCGCGGGCGAGCTGGCCGTAATAGGCGGTCTGATAGCGCGCCGCAGCCCGATAGCTCATGCGCGCATCGGCCGTCGCGCCCATGGCTTCGGCGGCGCGGCCGCGCCAGTAATGGGCCCGGGACAGCGCGATCGGATTGGCGGAGCCTTCGTCGATCGCGACGAAGTGCATCATCGCCGTCCTGGGATCGTTCAGAAAGCGCAGCGCGATCCAGCCGCACATGAAGTGATGGTCGACGCGATAGACTTCCTTTTCCGGCACCGCGGCCATACGCACCACGTCGTAGGCGGTCCTGGACTTGCCCTGGTCGAGCAGCTTGCGCGCGAGCAGGCGGCGCTCGCGCCACCACGCGTCGGCGTCCTGGGCCGCCATGGTGTCCGGCGCGGCGGCGAGGATCACCTCGGCGGCATCGTCGATGCGGTCCTTCTGCAGGTGCCATTGGACGCGGCACAGCACGTAGCCGAGATCGCGGCGTGCTTCGGCCGGGACGTCCTCGAGATAGTCCTTCGCCTTGTTGGCCTTGCCGGTGACGGCGGCGCATGCCTTGACGATCGCGAGCGCATCCTCGCCGAGCCGCTTGGCCGCGCGCCGCGCGCCTGCGTAATCCTTGGCGCCGAGACGCTTGTCCATGCGGGCACGATGATCGTCCGCTGTGAGCAGATCACGGAAGGCTTCGTAAGAATCCTCTTCGCTGCGCTCGGACAATTCCTCCGCGCGCCAGGTTTCCCGGACCAGCCGAGCGGCCCTGTCGGTCTCGCCTTCGGCGAGCAGCACGCGCGCGAGCGCAAACCTGCCCTTGGCGCTGGTCGGCCGATCCATCGTGAACTTGTGCACGATGGCCGTGTCGGCCTTCTCCTGCCACAGCCGCGCCTCGGCGCGGCGGCGGAGCAGGGCGCTACTCGGCCAATCGGGATTGGCCGCGAGGAAGGCGGCGTAGCGCTTGAAATTCGCGGTGCTCTCGGAATGGCGCAGCATGAACCAGTCGGCGAGCTTCTGTCCCGCGGGATCGGCAATGCGGTCGCGCGCAGCGCTCGCATCCTCGGTCTTGCCCTTGCGCGTCAGATCGATGGCGTCCTTCAGCGCGGCGAGATCGCCGGTCAGCGGCGTCGGCGCGGGCTTGTCCGTGGGCTCGTCGACCGTCTTCTTCGATTTGCGCTTGGCTTCGGCGTGCTTGCCATGACGCGCTTTGCCGGCGGCGGCGTGGCGGTGCTTGCCGGCTTTGGCCTCGTGCGTCTTCTTCAGCGCGGATGATTTGTGATTGCTCTTCGCCGCCAGCTCGGTGGGAAGGAGGGCCATTGCGGCCACGGCAACGACACACGCGAGCGAGCGTAGGCACTGGTTCATTCGATGGTCCCCCCTGCGAAAACCACTACAAACCAAGGTCCGCACATGCGGCTTGCGAATCAAAGCATCGAACGATGCGCCGGCATCGTGTCGCACCCTCAAGCTGTCGCAACAATGCGGCAAAATACGGATTGGAACTCGGGAACTTCCGAAACGGCGGAAGAGGCAGTGGTTTTAACCTTTGTTAACGATTGGGCTCGCGCGACGATTACGCACGGCGCAGGACGTCACAACAGCCAGATTGCGCGTGTTCCCTCGGCCAAATCCGGTGTATGAGTTCCCTCGCTTCATCCTTTCAGCGTTTGCCCTGCACCTATGCCGATTTTCAACCAATCGATCCGGCGCAAGATCGTCGGCATCGCTCTCGGATTGATCGTCCTGATGCTGGTCACCTCGATCCTGTCGATGGTGATGTCCAGCCAGGTCGGCATTTTGCTCGACGAACTGACCAACCGCTACATCCCCGCCTATAGCCATCTGGCGCGTGCGAACATCCGCTCGCTGGAGCGGGCCCTAGCACTGCGGCGGATGGTGATGAGCAGGATGGAGGCGCCGTCGGACGAGGAGGCCTATGTGGCGCGCCTTCGCGACTTCGAGGCGCTGGACCGCAAGTTCGAGCAGGAGGCCGAGGCCGCACGCAAGCTCATCAACGCGATCATCGACGACCCCAGGACGTATTCCGACAACGCCGCGCTGGCACGGCTCGACGTCCGGATCGAAAGCTCCGTCACCGAGCTGCGGCGCGATCTGGACGAGGGCAATGCGAAACTGCTCAAGCAGGTCGAGGTCAAGGATATGGTTGCGGCCCGCGGCACGCTGGAGCACCTCGACACGCTGCGCGATGCGTTCAACCGGAAGATTGATGCGATCCGCGCCGACATGCTGGCGCAGGTCTATTTCTCGACGTCGCAGGTGATCGGCCGCCAGCATCAGGCGATCATCGTTTCGGGCGTCGTGACCCTGCTCGCGGCGATCGTCGGCTTTGTCTTTGCGCTGCTGGTGAGCAGTGGCATCACGCGCCCGGTGCGGCTGCTGCTGGCCGGCGCCCGCGAGGTCGAGGCGGGCCGGTTCGACAAGCCCATCACCGTCTCGACGCAGGACGAGATCGGCGAGCTTGCTGCCGCCTTCAACCGCATGATCGAGCAGCTCAGGCACAACGAGCGCATTCGCGAGACCTTCGGCCGTTACATCGACCCGAAAGTGGTGCAGGGCCTGATCGACCGGCCGGAGGTCGCCATCGACGGCGAGCGCCGGGTGATGACCATCATGTTCTCCGACATGAGCGGCTTCACCTCGATGAGCGAGGGCATGACCCCCCGCGGTCTCGTCAAGGTGATGAACCACTACTTCACCGTGATGTCCGCTCCGATCAGAAACAATCGCGGCATCATCGACAAATATATCGGCGACGCCATCATGTCCTATTGGGGACCTCCCTTCATCGAGGAGGATGAGCAGGGTCTGCTCGCCGGGCTTGCCGCCGTCGAGATGGCCGGTCAGGTGCCTGCGCTGCAGAAGCAGCTGCCGGATCTGCTCGGCATCCGCGCCATGCCGGCGCCGTGCGATCTGCGCATTGGCATCGCCACCGGCGAGGTCCTGACCGGCAGCATCGGGTCCGAGCTGATGATGAGCTTCACCGTGATGGGCGATGCTGTGAACCTCGCCTCGCGGCTGGAGGCCGTCAACAAGGTCTACGGCACCCGCATCCTGATCTCGCAGGCGACCGCGGACGGGGTCGGATCGCGGCTCGAATTGCGCGAGATCGATCGTCTGGCGGTCGCAGGCCAAAGCGCGCCGCAGGCGATCTTCGAGGTGATGGCGAGAGCGGGCGCATTCACCGAGGCGCAAGTGACGTTGCGCACCCATTATGCCGATGGTCTCGCCGCCTATCGCGGCCGGCGCTTCGAGGAGGCGCGCGCCGCCTTCAATGCGGCGCTCGAGGCGGTCCCAGGCGACGGCCCCTCGCGCACGATGCTCGTCCGCATCGCGCAGTTTACGGCCAGCCCGCCGGATCCCAATTGGGACGGCGTGTGGCGGCTGGAGCAGAAATAGCGATGCCTTGCGTCCGGCACGCCGCGCCGGAAAAAAAGATGCTACTCCATAACGATGTTCGCCGTGACCTATTTCCCGGGCTTAGGTTGGATGTCCCTGAGGCGTCTGATGGGGACACGCCGATGACACATCTTGAGGACAGGCTGGAACGGTTCGAGACGCTCACCGCCGAATGCGAGCTGATCGCCAAGCTCGCCACCGAAAGCAGCAAGCGCGAGTTCTATTTGAAGCTCGGGGAACAGTACCGTCAGCTAGCCGTCGATATCCGGCAGGCGATCGCGACGACGGCTGCGGCCTGAGCCGGGCTGAAATCCGTTCTTAACGTTTGGCGCGCATCCTTGCAGCAAGCGAGTATCGCTGATTGGCGACGCTCGTGATGGGAAGGCCGGGGTTCGCTGCAATGCAGCGCGTCCCGTGAGTGTGATTTGCCATGCTTGACAGGGCAATCCCATGCGCCTCGCTGCAGTGATCATATTCGCGCTCATGACGGCGGCCTGCGATCAGGAGCAGGACATCACCGGTTCGACGACGCCGGCCTGTCCGTTGCGAAACTACAGCTACAATCCGCGCGACATGAACCAGTGTGTCAGCGCTTGCAAAGCATGCGACCGCGGCACGACCGTCACCTGCACGACCTCCTGCACCCTCAAGGGGGCTCGCTGAGCGGGGCACTGGCAGGGGATCGCAATCCCGCGACGCCACGGTGAGCGTCGCAACGCAATCCGCCATCCGACGCTCTGCGGTTGCGCGGAACCCGTAGCGGCCCAAGGCAAGGCCGGCGGTGCTTGGACACCGGAACGATTCACATGGATTAATCATTGAAGGAAGCGGCAGGATTCGGAGTCCGATGGAATGGGTATGCTCGATCCCGGTCGTTTTCTGGTGTCGTGCTCGCATTGCGATGCCTGGCCGATGGCGGCCAATGTGAAGCGGTCGACCTGGTCGGCGTCCCCGCACGAGGTCCGCTTCGTCTGCACGCGCTGCCGACGCGAAGAGACGGCGATCGTTTCGGCCTCCGGCGAATTGACGCCCATCAAGCGCGTCGATGTTCCGCCACGCGACGTTGCAGTCGCCTGGGCCCAGGCGCAACGCTTGCGCGGACGGTCCTGATGATTGCGATCCTCGGGGCGCCGGTGCCCGGCTCGCGGCGATAGCTGCGGCCGTCGCAAGCACTTTCCGAACGTTCCGCCGCCCGGTCGCAGCTACCCGTCAGAGCCGGGCCACGTTTTGATGCCGATGGGGCTGTCACAAGCCCGCAAACGAACTAGAATTGGATGGGAAGGAGATCATCCATGGCGCTCGGCATCGTGCCGCCTCACGCGGACCATCTGCGGCTTGATCCGGTGGCACCACGCCTTGCGCCGGTGTTGTGCTTTGCGCTGCTGACATTGTCATGCGCGCTTGCAAGCTTCGCGCTCGCCTGCGCAACGCCGTTCGCGGCGTTTGCAGTCGTCGCGGCCGCGATGCTGCCATTGCGCAACGCGCTGCTCGTCATCGCCGGTGCCTGGCTCGTGAACCAGGGCATCGGTTTCGGAGCCTTGCACTATCCCGTTGACGGCAACACCATCGCCTGGGGCCTTGTGATCGGCGCCGCAGCGCTCCTGTCCACTGCGGCAGCGTCCGCGGTGCTCCGCATGCTGCCGCAGCGCCGCACGCCCCTGATGCTTGCGGTCACGCTCATCGCCGCCTACGCGGCCTATGAGATCGCGCTGCTGGCGGCAACGCCGTTCCTCGGTGGGGAGGACGCGTTCACCGCCGCCGTCGTTGCGCGTCTCGGGTTGACCAGCGCCGCCTGGCTCGCCGGGCTCGTTGCCGCCTGCGAGATCGTCCGTCTGGTCGATCCGTTCGGGCGCAGAGGCGCGATGTCGGCCTGAGCGGCTCGCCTCGTAGCAGCAGAAGGGCTCCGGCGCGGACGCGAGAGGTGGCAAGAAGGGACCGACTCACGTGCGCCCATGTCATCGCCGAGCCGGAGCATAGGCGCGCACCACGCATTGCGAAATTAGAGGTTGTAGCTTGCCGTTTGGACGAGAGTATTATGGTAAGCATACCCGTGTCTTCCCGGTAACGATTGTGCTGCCTGTGCAACACCGATCCCGGATTTAACCCTCATCACCGGCGGTTCGCATCGCCGCCGCTTTTTGGCCACACCCGACCATGAATAAAATCGCTCTAAATTTCTAAGGGCAACGGCGGTCTTCGAAGGCGACGAGAAAATCCCAAGGTCGATTCAAATCTTGGCTCTGATTTTTCGGGTCTGAAAGGGTTGGCCGGGGAAACTGGTTGCGATGGGCGCGAAGATCGACAAGCAGAGGCTGCCGAGCCGTCACGTGACGGAAGGCCCTGCGCGCGCGCCGCATCGGTCCTATTTCTACGCGATGGGTCTGACCACCGAGCAGATCCACCAGCCCTTCGTCGGCGTCGCCTCGTGCTGGAATGAAGCCGCTCCCTGCAACATCGCCCTGATGCGCCAGGCACAGGCGGTGAAGAAGGGCGTGGCATCGGCCGGCGGTACACCTCGTGAATTCTGCACCATCACCGTGACCGACGGCATCGCCATGGGGCACGACGGCATGCGCTCCTCGTTGCCGTCGCGCGAGTGCATTGCCGATTCGGTCGAGCTGACCGTGCGCGGCCACGCCTATGACGCCCTGGTCGGGCTCGCCGGCTGCGACAAGTCGCTGCCGGGCATGATGATGGCGATGGTCCGCCTCAACGTGCCCTCGATCTTCATCTATGGCGGCTCGATCCTGCCCGGCAATTTCCGCGGGCAGCAGGTCACCGTGCAGGACATGTTCGAGGCGGTCGGCAAGCACTCGGTCGGGGCCATGTCGGACGAGGACCTCGACGAGATCGAGCGCGTCGCTTGCCCCTCGGCCGGTGCCTGTGGCGCGCAGTTCACTGCCAACACCATGGCGACCGTCTCGGAGGCGATCGGGCTGGCGCTGCCGTACTCGGCCGGTGCCCCGGCGCCGTACGAGATCCGCGACGCCTTCTGCATGACCGCGGGCGAGAAGGTGATGGACCTGATTGCCCAGAACATCCGGCCGCGCGACATCGTCACCCGCAAGGCGCTGGAGAATGCCGCCGCCGTAGTCGCGGCGTCCGGCGGCTCGACCAATGCTGCGCTGCACCTGCCGGCGATCGCGCACGAGGTCGGCATCAAGTTCGACCTGTTCGACGTCGCCGAAATCTTCAAAAAGACACCATATGTCGCGGATTTGAAGCCGGGCGGCCGTTATGTCGCCAAAGACATGTTTGAAGTAGGTGGTATCCCGCTTCTGATGAAGACGCTGCTCGACAACGGCTTCCTGCACGGTGATTGCCTTACCGTCACGGGCCGCACGATCGCTGAAAACCTCAAGAGCGTGAAATGGAATCCGCACCAGGACGTGGTGCATCCGGCGGACAAGCCCATCACCGTGACAGGCGGTGTGGTCGGTCTGAAGGGCAATTTGGCGCCAGAAGGTGCGATCGTGAAAGTCGCGGGAATGTCCAACCTCAGGTTTACTGGTCCGGCCAGGTGCTTCGACCGTGAGGAGGACGCGTTCGAGGCGGTCCAGAACCGCACCTATCGCGAAGGCGAAGTCATCGTTATCCGCTACGAGGGGCCGAAGGGCGGTCCCGGCATGCGGGAAATGCTCCAGACCACGGCAGCGCTGACCGGCCAGGGCATGGGCGGCAAGATCGCGCTCATCACCGACGGCCGCTTCTCCGGTGCCACCCGCGGCTTCTGCATCGGCCATGTCGGGCCGGAGGCGGCGGTCGGCGGCCCGATCGGGCTGCTCGAGGACGGCGACATCATCGAGATCGACGCGGTCAATGGGACCCTTGACGTAAAATTGAGCGACGCCGAGCTCGCCCAGCGCAGAACCAAATGGAGCGCCCGCGCGACTAACCACACGTCGGGTGCGCTCTGGAAATATGCTCAGCAGGTTGGACCGGCGATCGGAGGGGCAGTGACCCACCCGGGCGGCGCGCACGAGAAACAGTGCTATGCGGACATTTAGGCGTGCCACAGTTGCGTTTGTGTTGGGGGCGGCCGCGCTGGCCGCGCCGGCGTTCGCCTTCGACGGTGCGCCGGTCAACCCGAAGGACGCCACCATCCCGGTCGTGACGACCTTGCCCGGCGCTGCGGGTGCGGTGCGCACCAAGGTTCCGCCTGCGGTCGCGACCCAGGAAACCTCGCTCAGCGCCTTGCAATATGCTGCCGAGGGCGGCCACCCGATCGCGCAGTGGAAGCTCGGCCGCATGTACGCCAACGGCGACGGCGTCGCCCAGGACGATCTGCGTGCCTTCGAATATTTCAGCCGGATCGCCAACGCGCATGCCGAGGACAGCCCGTCGGCGCCGCAGGCGCAGATCGTGGCCAACGCCTTCGTCGCGCTCGGCCGCTACTATCTGGCCGGCATCCCGAATTCGAAGGTCAAGGCCGATCCGGACCGCGCCCGGGAGATGTTTTCCTATGCCGCATCCTATTTCGGCAATGCGGACGCGCAGTACGACCTCGCTCGTCTGTACCTGAAGACCCCGGACGCCTCGCGGGAGGACTACCGCTATGGCGCGCGCTGGCTTGGCCTCGCCGCGCAGAAGGGCCAGCACCAGGCCCAGGCGCTGCTCGGCCAGATGCTGTTCAACGGCGACCGCCTGCCGCGGCAGGCCGCGCGCGGCCTGATGTGGCTGACGCTGGCGCGCGACAGCGCCGGCGCCGACGAGGTCTGGATCAAGGAAAGCTACAACCGCGCCTTCGCGAAGGCCTCCGACGACGACCGCGCCATGGCCCTGCAAATGCTGGAGCAGTGGGTGCAGGGGCGTAGGGAGTAGGCACGGTCTCGTAGCAGGGTGGGCAAAGGCGCCTCGGCGCCGTGCCCACGATCTCTCTCCGCCATTGCGAATGGTGGGCACGCTTCGCTTAGCCCACTCTACCGGCAGTTGCGACTGCCGCTGGCTCCCACCGACTCTGCGAAGGCCTAGGCCGCCTCCAGATCCAGATCCGCCCACATCGGCACGTGGTCCGAGGGCTTCTCCCAGCCGCGCACGTAGCTGTCGATGCCGACATTGGCGAGCCTGTCGCTGGCCTGCGGCGACAGCAGCAGATGATCGATCCGCAGCCCCTGGTTCTTCTGCCAGGCCCCGGCTTGGTAGTCCCAGAAGGTGTAGAGCCCGCCCTCGTCGCTGACGGCGCGCAAGGCGTCGGTGAGGCCGAGGCCGAGCAGGGACTGGAAGCTCTCGCGCGTCTCGGTCTTGAACAGCGCGTCCTCGGTCCAGGCAGCCGGATTGTGCACGTCGCGGGCATGCGGGATGACGTTGAAGTCGCCGGCCAGGATCAGCGGGACCTCCTCCTTGAGTCGCTCCTTCGAATAATCAAGAAGTCGCGACATCCATTTGAGCTTGTAGGGATATTTGTCGGTCCCGACCGGATTGCCATTGGGCAGATAGAGGCAGGCGATGCGCAGCACGCCGGACTTGAGCGTCACCACGCCCTCAAGGAAGCGGGCATGGGTATCCTCGTCGTCGCCGGCGAGGCCCGACTTGGTCTCGTCGAACCGGAGCTTGGATAGCAGGGCGACGCCGTTGAACGTCTTCTGCCCGTGCGTCACCACGTTGTAGCCGAGCGCCTCGATCTCCAGCCGCGGGAAGGCCTCGTCGACACATTTGATCTCCTGCAGGCAGACGATGTCCGGCTGGCACTCTTTCAGCCAGGTCAGGAGCAGATCGATCCGCTGCCGGACCGAGTTCACGTTCCAGGTGGCTACTCTGATAGGCATTGGGAGGGCTCCGGGCAGGGGGCTTGGTTAGAACAAAATGCAAACGTGCCCGTCAAGACGGCCGCAAAATCTCCCACAAAATTAACCCGGCTTAAGCCGGCCGCAGGCCATTGATCGTCAAGAGGTTCCTCGGATGGATGGCCGGACAAGGCGATGAAGCGAACTCAGCCGCGTGACGGCCTGCTCGGCGCGTTCCTGTATTGGCTCGGCGGCTTCGAAATCGAGGACGGTCTGACGGCCGATCTCAGCGAGCGCGAGATCCGCCGCATCCGCGCCAAGCAGATCGACGCGGTCACCCAGCTGATCCCCGTGACGATGGCCGTGACGATGCTGAACGTCGCCATCGTGCTGATCCTGTTCTGGGGCAGGGGCTGGAACGACTTCCTTGCGATCTGGGGCCTGACGCTCGCCGCCACCGCGTCGCTCGCGGTGCGCGCATGGCACAAGTCGCATCAGAACCCGCCGCAGGAAGCATCGCCGCGCGCGGCGCGGCAGATGCTGCGGCAGGCGTTTTTTCTCGCCGCGATCTGGGGCGCGCTGCCGCTCGCTCTGTTCAGCCGCATCGAGCCGACCAGTCAATTGATCCTGGCCTGCCTGATGGTCGGCATGATGTCAGGCGGCGCCTTCACGCTTTCGACCTTCCCGCGCGCGGGCCTCGTCTATCTCGCCACCATGACGATCGCCTGCGCCGGCGCGCTGCTCTTGTGCGGCACCGGGCCATATCTGGTGACCGCGGTGTTCCTGCTGCTGTTCGCGTTCTTCATGGCGCGCAACATCGTCTCGCAGGGCAACCTTTTCCTCGGCAATCTCAAGGCCCAACTCGAGCTCGAGCGCCAGACCGAGATCATCTCGCTGCTGCTGAAGGACTTCCAGGAGAACGCCAGCGACTGGCTCTGGCAGACCGATGCCGAGGGACGCCTCGTCGACGTGCCGCAACGCTTCGCCGACGTCGCGCAGCTGCCGCTTCCGCTGCTCAAAGGCTCGCATTTCGCCGACGTGCTCGACATGCTCTGCCCCGAGGACAAGAGCGCCGCCTACAACGTCGTCGGCCTGATGGAGCAGGCCGAGCCGCTGCACGAGATGAATCTCAAGGTCGTCGCAGGCGGCGAGGCGCGGCTGTGGTCGCTGACGGCGAAGCCGGCCCATGACCGTGAAGGCCATTTCCTCGGCTATCGCGGCTTCGGACGCGACGTCACCGAGCGCTGGCGCGCGGAAAAGGCCGAGGCCGAAAGCCGCGCCAAGTCCGACTTCCTCGCTGTAATGAGCCACGAGATCCGCACACCCATGAACGGCGTGCTTGGTCTCGCCAGCATGCTGCTCGAAACCGAGCTCGATCCGGAGCAGCGCGAGGCCGTCACCACGATCCGCGAGTCCGGCGACAATCTCCAGCGCATCCTCAACGACATTCTCGACCTCTCCAAGCTGGAAGCCGGCCGCTTCCAGTTCGAGGCGATCGACTTCGCGCCGCAGGCGCTGGCCGAGACGGTTGCGACCGTGGTGCGCGCCAGCGCCAAGAGCAAGGGGCTCAAGGTCAAGGTCGAGCTCGATCCGAACCTGCCGCCGACGCTCCGCGGCGACGTCGCGCGCATCCGCCAGGTGCTGCTCAATCTCGCCTCCAACGCTGTGAAGTTCACCGACGAAGGCGAGGTGACGATATCGGCGACCTGCCAGGCGCGGCGTGACCTGCTGGCGACCGTCGAATGGACGGTGACCGACAGCGGCATCGGCATCGCGCCCGACAAGCTCGGCCTGCTGTTCAGCGATTTCGCCCAGGCCGATGCCTCGATCAGCCGCCGCTTCGGCGGCACTGGCCTCGGCCTTGCGATCAGCAGGCGGATCATCGAGCAGATGGGCGGCACCATCGGCGTCACTTCGACGCCGGGCGAGGGCTCGACCTTCCGCTTCACGCTGGTGCTGCCCTGGAGCCAGGCGCAGGCCTCCGATCAGGCTGGCGGGCGCGACCAAGCCGACGAGCTCAAGGCCCGGATCGCCGGCCTCGACCGGCCGCTGAAGGTGCTGGTCGCGGAAGACGATGCGGTCAACCGCATGGTCGTGAGCAAGATGCTGGGGGCTTTCGACGTCGAGCTGCGTGTCGTCACGGACGGGACCGAAGCCGTCGCGGCAGCCTGCGAAGGCAATTACGATGTCGTGCTGATGGACGTGCGCATGCCCGACATGGACGGGCTCGCCGCCACCCGCGCGATCCGCGCGCAAGGCGGGCGCTTCGAAACCTTGCCGATCATCGCGCTGACCGCCAATGCCTTCCCCGAGGACATCAAGATCTGCCGCGAAGCCGGCATGTCGGACTTCCTGGCCAAGCCGCTACGCAAGCCGGCGCTGATCGGAGCACTCCTGCGTGCGCTGGACGGCCACGTCATGTCGGAGGACGCACCGCTCCAGCCGGAGTTGATGCCGACCGAGGTGGCGTGGACGGACGAGGAAAGGCAGATAACGGGCGCGTAAGCGCGCTAGACCGAGAAGCTCGTCCCGCAACCGCAGGACGCCGTCGCATTGGGATTGTTGACGCGGAACGAGGCGCCGATCAGGTCGTCGACGAAATCGACCTGCGATCCCGCCAGGAACGGCTGCGAGGCGGAATCGACCAGCACCACCGCATTGTCCTGCTCGATCACGAGATCGTCGTCAGTGCGGGCCCGGTCGATGTCGAACTTGTACTGGAAGCCGGAGCAGCCGCCGCCCTCGACCGAGATGCGCAGCATCGCGCCAGAGCCTTCACCCTTGAGGATCTCCCCAATCCGGCGTGCGGCCCGGTCGCTAATGGTCACGGCAGTCGTCATTGCAGGTCTCCGATCGTCCCGCGGTCATACCAAGTTCAC
This sequence comes from Bradyrhizobium sp. NC92, assembly GCF_025200865.1. NCBI lineage: Bacteria > Pseudomonadati > Pseudomonadota > Alphaproteobacteria > Hyphomicrobiales > Nitrobacteraceae > Bradyrhizobium > Bradyrhizobium sp. NC92. Next base: position 4,447,341 of record NZ_CP104171.1, on the reverse strand, counting down.
TTGCCCAATTCATTTGGTATCCCGCGCCCGACATAGTTAAGTGCCCCCATACGCAGAATCAAATGGATAGGGACTAAATTCGCCGTGTCCGTCGGAATGGCAGCCCCCCGCGCGCCCTATGCCTGCGACCCCGACCGCAGCCGCGGCCGGCTGGTCGCCGAGCCCCCGAGCCGGACCCGCAGCCCGTTTCGGCGAGATTGCGACCGGGTGATCCATTCCACCGCGTTCCGCCGCCTGAAGTACAAGACCCAGGTGTTCGTGTTCCACGAGGGCGACCACTACCGCACCCGGCTGACTCATTCGCTGGAGGTGGCCCAGATCGCCCGCGCGCTGGCCCGTCAGCTTGGCCTCGACGAGGACCTCACCGAGACATTGGCCTTGGCGCACGACCTCGGTCATCCGCCGTTCGGGCATGCCGGGGAGCGGGCCCTGGACGCCTGCCTGAAGGAGTTCGGGGGCTTCGACCACAATGCCCAGACGCTGCGCGTCGTGGCTTCGCTCGAGCACCGCTATCCCGAATTCGACGGGCTCAACCTCACCTGGGAATCGCTGGAAGGCATCGTCAAGCACAACGGTCCGCTGACCGACCGCAGCGGCGCCCCGGTCGGGCGCTACCGCGAGCATGGCGTTCCCGTCGGGATTGCCGAGTACATCAAGACCTACGATCTCGAATTGTGGAGCTTTGCCTCGCTGGAGGCGCAGGTCGCCGCGATCGCCGACGACATCGCCTATGACGCCCACGACATCGACGACGGTCTGCGCGCCGGCCTGTTCCATCTCGACGACCTCAAGGTAATGCCGCTGACGGCGGAGATCATCGCCGAGACTGCGGCACATTATCCCGATCTTGAAGACGTCCGCCGCGGTGCCGAGCTGGTGCGCGAGCTGATCTCGCACCTGATCGGCGCGGTGTTCGGGGAGACAGGGAAGAAACTCGCTGCCGTGAAGCCGCAATCGGCCCAAGATGTCCGCCGGCAAAGCCAGTCGCTGGTCGCGTTTCCCGCCGAGGTGGCGGAGGAAGAGGCCGCCATCAAGGCCTTCCTGTACCAGCACATGTACCGCCACGAGCGGGTGATGCGGGTGATGGGGGAGGCCGAGCAGATCCTGTTCGATCTGTTCGCGAAATACCTGAAGTCCCCCAGCGAGCTGCCGCCGGAATGGCTGCTGGGGTCGGAGGCGGACGACGAGGGCGACCGGGCCCGCCGGATCGGCAATTTCATTGCCGGAATGACCGATCGCTTCGCCCTGACCGAGCACCAGCGGCTCTTTGACTCGACCCCGGATTTGCGTTAGGCGGCGGTCATGCCCCAGACATCCTCATCGCTGCATCTGTTCGCCGACGTGCTCGCACGCGTGCACGCTGCCTGCCGCGCGCTTGCGGCAGACGCCAACTGGCCCGAGGGCATCGATTTCTCCCGCGTCGTGGTCGAGCCGCCGCGCGATGCCTCCCATGGCGACATGGCGACCAATGCCGCCATGGTGCTTGCGAAAGAGGCAAAGGCAAAGCCGCGCGATCTCGCCGAGCAGATTGCCGAACGGCTGCGTTCCGACGCGCTGATCGCCAAGGTCGATGTCGCCGGTCCCGGCTTCATCAATCTGACGCTGAAGCCGGCTGCCTGGGCCGAGGCGCTGCGTACCGTGCTGCGCGAAGGTGCCGATTACGGCCGCATCCACGGCGGCTCCAAGGTCAATGTCGAATACGTCTCGGCCAATCCGACCGGACCGATGCATGTCGGCCATTGCCGCGGCGCCGTGTTCGGCGACGCGCTGGCGAGCCTGCTCCAGTTCGCCGGCCACGACGTCACGCGCGAATATTACATCAACGATGCCGGCGCCCAGGTCGACGTGCTCGCGCGCTCGGCCTTCCTGAGGTATCGCGAGGCGCTCGGCGAGGACATCGGGGCCATTCCGGAAGGGCTCTATCCCGGCGACTATCTGAAGCCGGTCGGCGAGGCGCTGGCGAAAGAGCACGGCGACAAGCTGCTCGCCAGAAGTGAGGCCGAGTGGCTGCCGATCGTGCGCGCCAAGGCGATCGCGATGATGATGGACGAGATCAAGGACGATCTCGCCGCGCTCAACATCCGCCACGACGTGTTCTTCTCCGAGCGCTCGCTGATCGAGACCGGCAACAACAAGGTTGCCGAGACCATCGACTTCCTGCGCGCCAAGGGCGACATCTATGAGGGACGCCTGCCGCCGCCGAAGGGCGCGCCGGTCGAGGATTGGGAAGACCGCGAGCAGCTGCTGTTCAGGGCGACCGCCTACGGCGACGACGTCGATCGTCCGCTGATCAAGTCGGACAATTCCTACACCTACTTCGCCTCCGACATTGCCTATCACAAGAACAAGTTCGACCGCGGCTTTGCCGAGATGATCGACGTCTGGGGCGCCGACCATGGCGGCTACATCAAGCGCATGCAGGCCGCCGTGAAAGCGACGACCTCGGGCAAGGGATCACTCGACGTCAAGATCGTCCAGCTCGTGAAGCTCTTGCGCAACGGCGAGCCGGTGAAGATGTCCAAGCGAAGCGGGGACTTCGTCACCTTGCGTGAGGTGGTGGATGAAGTCGGCCAGGACGCCGTCCGCTTCATGATGCTGTACCGGAAGAACGACGCGGTGCTCGATTTCGACCTCGCCAAGGTCATGGAACAGTCGCGCGACAACCCGGTGTTCTACGTCCAATACGGCCACGCCCGCGGCCACTCGATCTTCCGCAACGCCCGCGCCGAGGTGTTCCCGGAACTCCCGGGGGATACCGGCGCGCGGATCGCATGGCTCACTGAGTCGGCGGTGGAGCGGCTGTCGGACCCGGTCGAGCTCGATCTTCTTAAGCGCCTCGCAATTTATCCGCGCATGCTCGAGGCTGCCGCCGCGGCCCATGAGCCACACCGAATTGCCTTCTATCTCTATGACTTAGCGAGCGAATTTCACGCACTTTGGACGAAAGGGCGCGATTTGCCCTATTTACGCTTCATTATCAATAATGATGCAGATCTTACAAAGGCGCGATTGGCAATGGTCCAGGGCGTCGTCTCGGTCCTGGCATCGGGCCTCGCCATCCTCGGCGTCCATGCCCCGGACGAGATGCGGTAGTTTGGGGCGAACTACTTAAGGGGAATTCGGGGGTAACCGGCAGAAGCCGGCTCGCTTAGACTTGGTTGAAAGCCTTGTGGGTCGAAAGCCGTGCCTTGGTCGAGGGGCGCGCGGCTTTCCCGAAGGGACGCATCATCACGATGGCCGAACGATATCAGGACAGACCGTTTCCTTCCGATGACCATGGTCGCGGTGGCGATCAGCATGGGAAGGCGGAAAGCGATCCCTTGGCCGAGCTCGCCCGTCTGATCGGGCAGACCGATCCGTTCGCCGCGCAGTCGCGGCCGACGGCACGTCCGCCGGCAGCGCCCTCTCAGAGCTATCAGGACGACGATTACCGCCAGGTCGATGATCAGCAGGATTACGCCCAGCAGGTGCCGCCGCCCGGGCCGCCCTCATGGATGCGGCGCGCCAATGTGCAACCGCAGCCGGCGCCGGAGCCGGAGCCTGACTATCCCGTTTCGGTAAGCCCGGTTCACCCGCTGCATCGCTACACGGCCAAGCCTGCCGCGCCCGAGCCTGTCGTTCATCAGCCTCAGGCCTACCAGGACCACTCCTATCAAGATCAGACTTATCAGGAGCAGGCCTATCAGCAGCACGGTCAGGCCCACCAGGAGCAGTCGTATCAGGAGCCGTATGCGCAGCCCGATCCGTCGCGCTACGACGATGCGCTCTATGGTCGGCTGGAGACGGGCGAGCAGGACTTTCAGCGCGAGCCGGCCTATCCCGACGACCCTTATGCCTACCAAAGCGACTTTCCCGAGGACGAGGTCGAGGAGCCGAAGAAGCAGCGCGGCGGCATGATGACGGTTGCGGCGATCCTGGCGCTTGCCGTGGTCGGCACCGGCGCCGCGTTCGCCTACAAGACCTATATCGGTTCGCCTCGCAGCGGCGAGCCGCCGATCATCAAGGCCGACAACACGCCGACCAAGATCGTGCCGGCGCCGACGGACTCCGCGGCCAAGGTGCCGGACCGCATGGTCAGCGGTGACGGCACTGAAAAGATCGTGCCGCGCGAGGAGGCGCCCGTCGACGTCAACGCCAAGGCGGGCGGGCCGCGCGTGGTGTTCCCGCCGCTGAACCAGAATGCGAACCCGCCGTCGGTGGCGAGCGTGTCGCCGTCCACCGTGCCGCCGCCGAGCGCGGGCCCGACTCCAAGCAACGGCACCATGCCGAACAATTCGCCGCGCCCGATCAGGACCGTGGCGGTGAAGGGTGACCAGACCGATAGCGCCGTGCCGCAATCGGCTGCCGCCAAGCCGACGGCCGCCGCGCCGAAGCCTGTTGCCGCGCCAGTTGCGCCCGCCGCGCCGCGCAATCCGCCGACCTCGGCCAATGCCAGTGCCAACCAGCCGATGTCGCTCGCGCCGCAATCGGCACCGGCGGCCGAGCAGCCGCAGCGGATGGCGGCCACCAACCCGACGCAGATTGCGCCCACCAGCAGCGGCGGCGGCTACATCGTGCAAGTCTCCTCGCAGCAGAGCGAGGACAGCGCCGCCGCGTCCTACCGGGTGCTTCAGGGCAAGTACGGCAGCGTGCTCGGATCCCGCTCGCCGGTGATCAAGCGGGTCGATCTGACCGATAAGGGCAAGGGGATCGTCTACCGCGCCTTCGCCGGACCCTATGGCTCGGTCCAGGAAGCGACGCAGGCTTGCAACAATCTGAAGGCCGCAGGGCTGTCCGACTGCTTCGTCCAGAGGAATTAACGGCGGTTTCCTTGACCCCCTGACGGGGCAGGGTTAATCGGCCGTTATGAGCACGCGGGCCTTCATTACCGGCGTATCCGGAACGGAACTGACCGCCGCCGAGCGGGAGTTTATCCGTGCCGAACGCCCATGGGGCTTCATCTTGTTCAAGCGCAATGTCGCGACACCGGCGCAAGTTGCTGCGTTGGTTGCGGAATTGCGTTCAGTCGCGAATGCCCCCGAGGCGCCGGTCCTGATCGACCAGGAGGGCGGACGGGTGCAGCGGCTGGGGCCGCCGCACTGGCCGGTTTATCCGCCGGGAGCCGTTTTCGCGAATTTGTACGACACTGATTCGGCCCTCGGGCTCGCCGCGGCGCGCCTCAGTGCGCGGCTGATCGCAGCCGATCTCGTTGATCTCGGCATCACCGTGGATTGCCTGCCGCTGGCGGACGTGCCGGTGCCGGGCGCTGACGCGGTCATCGGCAACCGGGCCTACGGCACGGAGCCGGGCAAAGTCGCGGCGATTGCCCGCGCAGTCACCGAGGGCCTGGAGCAGGGCGGCGTGCTCCCGGTGCTCAAGCACATTCCCGGGCATGGCCGCGCCACCGCCGATACCCATTTCAAGCTGCCAACCGTCGACACGCCCCTGGACGAGCTGGAGCGGACCGATTTCGCCGCGTTCAAGCCGCTGGCTGATCTGCCGATGGCCATGACTGCACATGTTGTGTTTAGCGCCTTCGACCCCGCCCATCCGGCGACGACATCTGCGACAATGATTGCTGACGTGATTCGCGGCGCAATCGGGTTCCAGGGTTTGTTAATGAGTGATGACGTGTCGATGAACGCGCTGTCGGGGAATATCGCCGAGCGGACCCGCGCGATCTTCGCGGCCGGCTGCGACGTGGCCCTGCATTGCAACGGCAGCATCGAGGAGATGCGCGACGTCGCCAGTCAGACTCCTGAACTGGCCGGCCGGGCGTTGGAGCGGGCGAAAGCCGCGCTCGCCGCACGCAAGCCGCCGCAGCCGTTCGACCGCGTGGCCGCACGCACTGAGCTGGACGCATTGATCGCACGGGCAAACACGGCATCGGCATGACCGCAGAAATCCTATCGTTCGAAACCGGGCGGCCCGCAGAGCTCGCCGAGGGTGAGCCGGCGTTGGTGGTGGACGTCGAGGGCTATGAGGGCCCGCTCGATTTGTTGCTCGCGCTGGCGCGACAGCAGAAGGTCGACCTCGCCAAGATCTCGATCCTGGCGCTCGCCGACCAGTACCTCCATTTCATCGAAGCCGCGCGAAAGATCCGGCTGGAGCTCGCCGCGGACTATCTGGTGATGGCCGCATGGCTCGCCTTCCTGAAGTCGCGTCTGCTGCTGCCGGAGCCGCCGAGCGCGGAAGGCCCGAGCGCCGAGCAGATGGCGACGGCGCTCGCCAACCGCCTGCGCCGGCTGGAAGCCATTCGCGAAGCCGCCAACCGGCTCATGAACAGGCCGCAATTGCAGCGCGACATCTTCCCGCGCGGCGAGCCCGAGCACATCGCCGAGATCAAGCATCCGAAATACACGGCCACGCTCTACGACCTGCTCACCGCCTATGCCGCGCAGCGCCAGTCGCGTGTGCTGGCGAGCGTGCATTTGGCCAAGCGCACGGTGTGGTCGCTCGCCGAGGCACGCGCCACGCTGGAGCGGCTGGTCGGCAGCATCACCGAGCAGGACGATTGGGGTGTTCTCGACGACTTCCTGATCCGGCATGTCGCCGACCCGACGCAGCGCGCAACGGTGTTCGCCTCGAGCTTTGCCGCCGCGCTCGAATTGGTGCGCGAAGGTCAGCTCGAGCTGAACCAGAAGGAAGCGTTTGCGCCGATCTATTTCCGGAAGGGGCGCCCAAAACCGGTTCCGGACGCAGCTCCTGCGCCTGATGCGCCGGTCGCTTAAGTGCAAGAAGGAGAATCTGCCATGGCAAGCCTGGCTGAAGTGCGGGTAGAAGAGGCCGAGCCGATGGAGAACGAATCCCAGGCGCGCCCCGAGGAATTGCGGCTGCTGGAGGCGCTGCTGTTCGCCTCGAGTGAACCGCTGGACACCGCGACGTTGGCCAAGCGCATGCCCGAAGGCGTCGACGTCAAGGCTGCGCTCGAGCAATTGCAGGCCGATTATGCCTCGCGCGGCGTCAACCTCGTCCGCGTCGCAAACAAATGGACGTTCCGCACCGCCGGCGATCTGGCCTGGCTGATGACGCGCGAGAGCACCGAGACCCGGCGCCTGTCGCGTGCCGCGATCGAGGTGCTGGCGATCATCGCCTATCACCAGCCGGTGACGCGGGCCGAGATCGAGGAGATCCGCGGCGTCGTCACGTCGAAGGGCACGCTCGACGTGCTGCTGGAGACCGGCTGGATCAAGCCGCGCGGCCGTCGCAAGACGCCCGGCCGTCCGCTCACCTTCGGAACCACGGAGGAGTTCCTGTCGCAGTTCACCCTGGAGCAGCTCGGCGATCTGCCGGGCCTGGAAGAGCTCAAGGGCACTGGCCTCCTGGATTCGCGCCTGCCGACCGGCTTCAGCGTGCCGACGCCGTCGGATGATCCGGCCCTGCGTGAGAACGAGGATCCGCTGGAACCGGGCGATGACCTCGATCTCGCGCTCGCGCCTGCGGTCGAGCCCGAGAGCCCGCCGGATGGCGGCAATGAGGGGGGCGGCGAGGGCGGCACCGAAGAGTGACGCCCCGGCGAAATACGGGCCCCTGCGACAGTTAACACTAGCAAGATTGCGTAGCGCCGACAGCGAATTGGCGCCGCCTTGGTCCTTGTTTTTGAGACCTGCCAAGCCTAGGTTTCGGTGAAGATCGGCCGGGTCCCCGGCCATGCGCGTTTGGAGGGTTGCAGGATGGGTTCACTCAGCATTTGGCACTGGATCTTGGTGATCGCAGTGGTCCTGCTGCTGTTCGGCCGCGGCAAGATTTCGGATCTGATGGGCGACGTGGCGCAGGGCATCAAGGCGTTCAAGAAGGGCATGCAGGACGACGACAAGCCTGCCGAGAAGCCCGAGCCGGCCAAGTCGATCGAGCACAATGCGGCGCCGACCGCGGCACGGTCCGACGTCGGCAGCAAGGCCGTCTGAGCCGGAAGCAGCACGCGAGACGCGGGTAGCGGCCCCGATCCTGCGCGCAAGGGATTGGGCCGGCTCCGGCTTCGCGTGAACGGAAGACCTCATGTTCGACATCGGGTGGAGTGAACTGGTCCTCATCGGGGTCGTGGCCCTGATCGCCATCGGCCCGAAAGAGCTGCCGGGCGTGCTGCGCATGGTCGGGCAATGGATGGGCAAGGCGCGCAAGATGGCCGCCGAATTCCAGGGCCAATTCCAGGAGGCGATGCGCGAGGCCGAGATGGCCGACCTCAAGAAGAGCTTCGACGAGGTCAAGGAAGCCGCCACGGGATTCAATCCACTGACCTCGCTCCAGAAGGACGTGAGCGACGCGCTTCGCGTCGATGCGCTGGACAAGCCGGCCGAGCCGTCGGCCGCCACGGCGGTCGATCCGCCCGTCACGCCCACGACACCGGAGAGCCCAACGCCTTCGACCTTCATGGAAGCCGAAGCGCATGCGGCCGCGAACGAGCCGCTCGCGATCACCCGTGAGGTCGAACAGGCGACGGTTGCGCAGGACACCGCGCCATCCGAAGCGATCAAGGACGCCAAAGCGTCATGACCGACGCCGATATCGAGGCCAGCAAAGCCCCGCTGATGGACCACCTGATCGAGCTGCGCTCGCGGCTGATCAAGGCGCTGCTCGGCTTTGGCGTGGCCTTCATCTTCTGCTTCTTCTTCGCCAAGCAGATCTACAACGTGCTGGTCTGGCCGTTCGTGTGGATCGCGGGTCCCGAGAACTCGAAATTCATCTACACGGCGCTGCTGGAATATTTCATCACCCAACTCAAGCTCGCCCTGTTCGGCGCAGGCTTCATCTCGTTCCCGATCGTGGCGACGCAGATCTACAAATTCGTCGCGCCCGGACTCTACAAGCACGAGAAGCAGGCCTTCCTGCCGTATCTGGTCGCGACCCCGTTCTTCTTTGTGCTCGGTGCGGCGCTGGTCTATTTCGTCGTGCTGCCGATGCTGGTGCGCTTCTCGCTCGGCATGCAGCAGGCCGGCGGCGACGAGACCGCGCAGATCCAGCTGTTGCCCAAGGTCGGCGAATATCTGTCGCTGATGATGTCGCTGATCTTCGCCTTCGGCATCGCCTTCCAGCTGCCGGTGATCCTGACGCTGCTCGGACGGATCGGCATCGTCACCTCGAAGATGCTGCGCGAGAAGCGGCGCTATTTCATCGTGATGGCCTTCGTGATCGCGGCCGTGTTGACACCGCCCGACGTGCTCAGCCAGTGCTCGCTCGCGATCCCCCTGATGGCGCTCTACGAGGGCTCGATCATCGCGGTGGCGATGGTGGAGAAGAAGGCGGCGGCCTCGTCGCAAGCCACCGGCACCGACGTGTCGACGCCGGCCAAGCCGGCGGAGTAGGGCACTTTCGCACTATCATGTCGCTGCTCAGCCCATGATTCGTCATGCCCGGGCTTGACCCGGGCATCCACGACTTGATCTAAGGCGGCAGACACGTGGATGGCCGGGACAAGCCCGGCCATGACGGGAAGACAGCCATGCACGACATCAAAGCGATCCGCGACAATCCGCAAGCCTTCGACGCCGGTCTTGCCCGGCGCGGCCTGAAGCCGATGTCGGCCTCGCTGCTTGCGATCGACGAGAAGCGGCGTGCGGCGATTCTGGCCTCGGAGCAGGCGCAGGCGCGGCGCAACGCAGCCTCAAAGGAGATCGGCGACGCCAAGAAGGCCAAGGACGAGGTGCGCGCGGCGAAGCTGATGGCCGAAGTCGCCGAGCTCAAGACCACGATGCCGGAGCTCGAAGCGGCCGCGAAAGCCGCTGACGATGAGCTCGCCAGGGAGCTGTCGGCAATCCCAAATCTGCCGCTCGGCGAGGTACCCGATGGCGCCGACGAGCATGGCAACGTGCAGCGCCATGTCTTCGGCAACAGGCGCAACTACGCGTTCGCGCCCAAACCCCACGACGATCTCGGCGGCGCGCTCGGTGACATGGATTTCGAGACGGCGGCAAAGCTCTCCGGCGCGCGCTTCGTCGTGCTGAAGAAGGGGCTTGCGCGGCTCGAGCGCGCGCTCGGTCAGTTCATGCTGAACCTGCATGTCGACGAGCATGGCTATACCGAGATCAATCCGCCGCTGCTGGTGCGCAACGAGATCATGTTCGGTACCGGACAGTTGCCGAAATTCGAGGACGACCAGTTCTGGGCGATCAAGGGCGAGTTGCTCGCCGCGCCCGAATATGAGCGGCTGCAGACTGAACGTCTCGGCATCATTCCGACGGCGGAGGTAGCGCTCACCAACCTGGTCCGCGAATCCATCGTTGACGAGAAGCAGCTGCCGATGCGTCTCACGGCGCTGACGGCGTGCTTCCGCGCCGAGGCGGGTGCGGCGGGGCGGGACACGCGCGGGATGATCCGCCAGCACCAGTTCACCAAGGTCGAGCTGGTGTCGATCACGACGCCGGAGACCAGCAAGGATGAGCACGAACGTATGCTCGCCTGTGCCGAGGAGGTGCTGCGGCGGCTCGGCTTGCACTACCGCGTCATGACGCTGTGCACCGGAGATATGGGTTTTTCGTCGCAAAAAACCTACGACATCGAGGTCTGGATGCCCGGGCAGGGCGAGGGCGGGGCGTTCCGCGAGATCTCGAGCTGCTCGGTCTGCGGCGACTTCCAGGCCCGCCGCATGGATGCGCGCTCGCGCGGGCCCGACGGCAAGCCGCGCTTCGTGCACACGCTGAACGGCTCCGGCACCGCGCTCGGCCGCGCGCTGATCGCCGTGATGGAAACCTATCAGCAGGAGGACGGCTCGATCGCGGTCCCGGACGTGCTCCAGCCCTATATGGGCGGGCTGAAGGTGATCGCACGCGACTAAAGCGTTTCCCGCGAAGTGGGTCGCCGGTTCGCGTCCGAAACGCGGCATGACGAGAATCGCGTTGCGAAGATCGGGCGGCCGGCTATCCTGCCGGCCCGTCCACGCGAACCCCTCCGTTCATGGCCTTGCACCGCGACATCTTCTGGGTCGGCCGACAATGGGCGGTGACAGGGGCCGGGATCCAGGCCGTCGATCAGCGCCTCCGCGGCGTTCTCGACATCGAGATCGCGCGGCTCTGGGACGACGATCTCGTGCAGAGCCGGCGGGCCAAGCCCGGGGTCAATGCAGCGGATTTCGACAAGGCGCTGACCGTGGCACGCGAACGCTTTCCGCAGGAGCCGACGTCTGACCCCTTCGTAGCGCAGCTGAAGGCGCTCGGCGTCATTGAGGCTTCCGTCGTGAACCAGGTCGTGCCGACGATGCAACTACGTGCGGAAGGCCGGCTCGCGCGCTTCCTGCCGCAATGGCGCATTCGCCGCTAGCGGGACCAGCCAGGGAACCAGCCGCCGGACCGCAATCGTCCGGTTTGCCTGATCGGCCCTGGCCGGATAAGACGGCTCAGACCCGCTTTCAGGAATCGAACCTTCCGCATGCGCATTCTCTGCACCAATGACGACGGCATCCACGCTCCCGGCCTCAAGGTCGTGGAGGAGATCGCGCGCGCCTTGTCCGATGATGTCTGGGTGGTGGCGCCCGAGCTCGACCAGTCCGGCGTGTCGCATTCGCTGTCGCTGAACGATCCCTTGCGTCTGCGCGAGGTCGGCCCGCGGCACTTCGCCGTGCGCGGCACGCCGACGGACTGCGTCATCATGGGGGCCCGCCATATCCTGGGTGCCAAGCTGCCCGATGTCGTGCTGTCCGGGGTCAACAAGGGCCGCAACGTCGCCGAGGATGTCGTCTATTCCGGCACCATTGCCGGCGCGTTGGAAGGCACCATCCTGGGATTGCCGTCGTTCGCGCTGTCGCAGGAGTTCAGCGTCGAGACGCGCGAACGGCCGCCTTGGGATACGGCGCGCAAATTCGGACCGGATATCCTGCGCAAGGTGATCGCCGCCGGCGTTCCGAAGGACACCGTTATCAACATCAACTTCCCGTCCTGCGCGCCGGAGGATGTGCTGGGCATCCGGGTCACGCGGCAAGGCAAGCGCAATCTCGGCTTCCTCAGGATCGACGAGCGCAGGGACGGCCGCGGCAATCCCTATTTCTGGATCGGCTTCGAGCGCACCGCGATGCTCGACATGCCCGCCGACGGCACCGATCTCGCGGCGCTGCGCGAGCGCTACGTCTCGGTCACCCCGCTCCGGCTCGACCGTACCGACGAAGCGTTTTCGGAGCAGCTGGGCGTCACCCTGAAATAAAGGCTAGCCGCCGCGAAGCGCGGCCTCGATGGTCTTGCCGAGCGCGTCGAGCTGAAACGGCTTTTGCAGCGCCGGCCGGTCGCGATATTGCTCGGGCAGGCCGGAGGAGCCGTAACCGGTGGCGAAGATAAACGGGCAGCCCTTGGCCATGATGACATCGGCGACGGGCGAGATGACCTTGCCGTTGACGTTGACGTCCAGAATGGCGAGGTCGAAATCGGTGGATTGCGCAAGCCGCATGGCCTCGGTGATGTCACCCGCCTCGGCGGCTACCTTGTAGCCGAGCTCCTCCAGCATATCCGCGACCATCATTCTGATCATGACCTCGTCCTCGACGAGGAAAACAGAGCGGCCCGAAAGCCCTGTCGCAGTCATGGTTGAGTCCTTGCCCATTCTCGTAAACGTTCGCAGATAACGATAGGCGACGCAATGCGCGTTTCGGCGAACGCAAACCCCACAAATGGCTTAGCGCTTTGAATGCCTGTTGTGGTCAAATGCTGCGCCGAAAGGCTATCATGAGTTCCTGAGCCGGAACAAGATTCTCGTCTCGGGTTCTTGCGGTGCAGTACGGCGATCCGCCAGACGAGATGAGCAATAGCAGCAATGACGCCCGACCAGCAGCCGCCGGAAAAGATGATGTTTCAGCTCACGCTGAGGCGTCGTGGCATCAGTGATCAGGCCGTGCTGCGGACCATGGAAGAGGTGCCGCGCGAGCTTTTCGTCGACGAGGCCGATCGCGACGGCGCCTATCGCGACAGCGCGCTGCCGATCGCCTGCGGGCAGACCATCAGCCAGCCCTTCGTCGTTGCCTACATGACCGAGCAGCTCCAGCTCCAGAAGCAGCATCGGGTGCTGGAAATCGGCACTGGCTCGGGCTACCAGGCCGCCGTGCTGTCGCGGCTCGCCGGCCAGGTGCTAACCGTCGAGCGCTATCGCAAGCTGGCCGAGGCGGCACGCGCCCGGCTTGAGAAGCTCGATTGTCACAATGTCGAGGTGATGCTCGGGGACGGTCTCAATCTGCCTCCCAACATCGGCCCGTTCGACCGCATCATCGCCACCGCCGCGATGGAGCAGATTCCGGAGAACCTGGTCGAGCGGCTGGAGGTCGGGGGCATCCTGATCGCCCCCGTCGGCCCGCATCAGGGCGTGCAGACGCTGACCCGCCTGGCCCGGACCGAAACCGGGATCGAGCGCAAGGAACTCGTCGAGGTCCGCTTCGTGCCGGCCCTGCCCGGTGTGGCGCGGGAGCTGTAGAATCCCGGATCGGCAGTGCCGCCAACATCTTATTGTGAGGGTTAAGCCGTTATTTACTCGGCGCGTGTTTACTTAAAACACCAGTTCTGTTGCGTACGAGTGAGTAACCATGTCCGCTGTCGCCGAGTTGCTTTACTCGCGCCGCGTGCCGCAGGTCGCGGTGCTGGCGCTGATCTCCTTCAGCTTTGCAGGGTGCAGCGCCGACATGTCGTCGCGGCTGTCCCAGTCGAACTTCTCCAATCCCTTCGCCTCCGAGCAGACCGGTTCGGTGCAGCAGCCACCGCCGCCGCAGCGTGAACTGCCGCAATATGCGCGGCCGCAGACGCAGCCCGGTTACTACCAGTCGCAGGCTTTGCCTCCGCCCGCGGTGTCCGCCCCGCAATCCTATCCCGTTGCCTCCGGCAGCGGCGTATCTGGCGGCGGACGCGGCGTCAGCTCATATGCGCCTCCGGCGCAACCGCACCTGGAGACCACGGCTACCGTGCCGCCGCGGTCGGTCGCGGCCGCCCAGCCGGTCGGCGGGACCAAGATCATCGTCGGCACCAGCGATACGCTCGACGTGCTCGCCAAGCGCTATCACGTCACGCCGCAGGCGATCCTGGCCGCCAACGGCTACAAGGGTCCGCGGGCGCTCTCGCCCGGCCAGCAGCTGATCATTCCGTCTCCGGCGACGGCAGCTGCACCGGCGCCCGCAATGGCTCCCGTCGCGGCAGCCCCGGCAGCCAAGCCGGTTGCGGCCATCGCCGCACCGCCGAGCACGCACTTCGTCAACCGCGGCGACACGCTCGCCAGCATCGCGCGCAAGAACCACGTCTCGGCGGCAGAGCTCGCCCGTGCCAACGGCCTCGATCCGTCGGCAAAGCTCAAGCTCGGTACCAAGCTGACCGTGCCCGGCGCCAAGACCGCCGCCGTTGCGGCGCCGGTTGCTGCGGCTCCGGTCGCGGCCACACCGGTGGCCGGAACGCTCCAGCCCGTCGCGGCAGCTCCGGCGCCCACGACCAAAATGGCCACTGCCGCCGCGCCCGTGCAGAGCGCGCGCCTCGCCCAGGCCACCAGCAATGTCGAAGAGAAGCCCGTTGAGACGCCGGCGAAGGCTGCGGAGGCCACCGGCGCGCTGCCGACCTTCCGCTGGCCCGTCCGCGGCAAGGTGGTCACGACCTACGGCGCCAAGACCAATGGCAAATCCAATGACGGCATCAATCTCGCGGTGCCCGAGGGGACGCCGGTCAAGGCAGCCGAAGACGGCGTCGTCGCCTATTCCGGCAACGAGCTGAAGGGTTACGGCAATCTGGTTCTGGTTCGGCACTCCAACGGCTACGTCACCGCATATGCCCATGCGAGTGAGCTGTTGGTGAAGCGCGGCGATACCATCAAGCGCGGCCAGGTCATTGCCAAGTCGGGTCAATCCGGGGAAGTGGCGTCGCCGCAGCTCCACTTCGAGATCCGCAAGGGGTCGAGCCCGGTTGACCCGCTTCAATTCCTGAACGGGGCGTGAGGCGCGGGCCCGGAGCAGGGCACGCGATCACCACAAGCACACTGTCGTCGCCCGGCTTGACCGGGCGATCCAGTATTCCAGAGACAGTTATTGTTGAGCCGATTAGCTGCGGCGTACTGGATTCCCCGCCTGCGCGGGGAATGACAGTTGTGGGTGAGGCGACGCTGTTCGCTACTGCGCCGTCAGCTTCACACCGAGCCGTCCCGCCAGCTCCTGCACGAACTGCCAGGCGACGCGGCCCGAGCGGGAGCCGCGCGTCGTCGACCATTCCAGCGCTTCGCGCTCCAGCGCCTCGTCGTCGATCTTGATGCCGAAATGGCTGCAATAGCCGCGCACCATGGCGAGATATTCGTCCTGGCTGCAGCGGTGAAAGCCGAGCCAGAGGCCGAAACGATCCGACAGCGACACCTTCTCCTCGACCGCTTCGCCCGGATTGATCGCCGTCGAGCGCTCGTTCTCGATCATGTCGCGTGCCAGCAGATGGCGGCGGTTGGAGGTGGCATAGAGGATGACGTTCTCGGGCCGGCCCTCGATCCCCCCTTCGAGCACCGCCTTGAGCGACTTGTAGGAGGCATCGTTGCCGTCGAAGGAGAGGTCGTCGCAGAACACGATGAAGCGGAAGGCGGAGGCGCGCAGCTGCTCCATCAGTGCCGGCAGGGTCTCGATGTCCTCACGGTGGATCTCGATCAGCTTGAGCTTGTCGACCGGTTTGCGCTCCGCGTTGATGCTGGCATGCGTCGCCTTCACCAGCGACGACTTGCCCATGCCGCGTGCGCCCCAGAGCAGGGCGTTGTTGGCCGGCAGGCCGTTGGCGAAGCGCTCGGTGTTCTCCATCAGGATGTCGCGCATCCGGTCGACGCCCTTGAGCAGGAACAGCTCGACGCGACTGACTCGCGGCACCGCCGAGAGGCGTCCGTCAGGGTGCCAGACATAGGCATCGGCCCGCTTGAACGACTCGGGCTCGACGGCCGGCGTGCCCCGGGCGGAAAGGTGCGCCGCAATGGTCTCCAGGGCGCGGACGATGCGCTCCTGGGCAAGGTTGGGGCCTGTCTCGGCGATCGCCGCCGTGGGGCGTTTTGCCGCGACGCGGGCGGGCTTGTTGGCAGGGGTGCGGGGGCCTTTGCCGGCCGGGCTTTTGTCTGGTTTCTTGGGCATGTCCGAAGTTCCTGAGAACGCAGCCTTATCGGGCCTCAGGGGCCGCCGCAAGGTGGCCCAAAAGGGCGGTCTGCCAGCGTTGCAATTGGGGCAATGGCCGCTATAGTCCGCGCGAATTTGACCGAACCGGTCGCCCTTGAGGGCCCGACCGGCTTTCCCCCGTTCTCACGAGGATCGTCCGAATGCTGATTACCCCTGCGTATGCCCAGGCCGCGGGCGCCGGCGACACCAACAGCATGTTGATGTCGCTGCTGCCGTTCGCCCTGATCTTCGTGATCATGTACTTCCTGATTCTGCGCCCGCAACAGAAGAAGGTCCGCGACCACGCCGAGCTCGTGAAGAACATCCGCCGCGGCGACACCGTCGTGACCTCGGGCGGCCTCGTCGGCAAGGTCACCAAGGTGGTCGACGATGATCAGATCGAGTTCGAGATTTCCGACGGCGTGCGTGTGCGGCAGATGCGCCAGATGATCTCGGGCGTTCGCGCCAAGGGCGAGCCGGCGAAAGAAAGCTCGAAGGAAAGCGCCAAGGACGACAGCGCGGCGAAGTGAGCGCTTCACCGCGAGTCTCAAGTCTCCTGATCTGACAGGTCCAGTCGATGTTGTATTTCACGCGGTGGAAGGCGCTCGGGATCATCCTGACGGCGCTGATCGTGTGCCTCTGCGCGGTCCCGAACTTCTTCCCCGAGGCCCAAGTCAAGACCTGGCCCGCCTGGGCGCAGCGCCGGCTCGTGCTCGGCCTCGACCTCCAGGGCGGCTCCTATCTCTTGCTCGAGGTTGATTCCAACTACGTGAAGAAAGAACGGCTGGACCAGATCCGCGACGACGTTCGCCGGACGCTGCGTGACGCCAAGATCGGCTTTACCGGCGGCGTCACGGTGCGCAACGACGCGGTCGAGGTTCGCATCACCAAGGAAACCGACGTGCAGCCGGCGCTCGCCAAGCTGCGCGAGCTGTCCCAGCCGCTGGGCGGCCTCATGGGATCCAGCGGTCAGCGCGACCTCGAGGTGGCTGATGCCGGCGGCGGTGTGATCCGCCTTGGCGTCCCGCAGGCCGCGATGCTCGACCGCATGCGCAAGACCATCGAGCAGTCGATCCAGATCGTCGAACGCCGCGTCAACGAGCTCGGCACCGTCGAGCCCGTGATCCAGCGCCAGGGCAACGACCGCATCCTGGTGCAGGTCCCCGGTCTCCAGGATCCCACCCGCCTGAAGGAGCTGCTGGGCAAGACCGCGAAGATGGAATTCCGCATGGTCGACACCTCGGTGCCGCCGGATCAGGCGCAAGCGGGCAGGTTGCCGCCGGAATCCGAGCTGCTGACGAGCGCATCGCCGCCGCCCACGCCCTATGTGGTCAAGAAGCAGGTGCTGGTCGCCGGCGGCGACCTGACCGACGCCCAGGCGAGCTTCGACCAGCGCACGGGCGAACCGGTCGTCAGCTTCAAGTTCAACACGTCGGGCGCCCGCAAGTTCTCGCAGGCTACCACCGAGAACGTCGGACTGCCGTTTGCGATCGTGCTCGACAACAAGGTGATCTCGGCGCCGGTCATTCGCGAGCCCATCACCGGCGGCCAGGGCCAGATCTCCGGCAATTTCACCGTGCAATCGGCCAACGATCTCGCGATTCTCCTGCGCGCCGGCGCGCTACCGGCGCCGCTCACGGTCGTCGAGGAGCGCACCGTCGGCCCGGGCCTCGGCCAGGACTCGATCGAGAAGGGCGAGCTCGCCGCCTATGTCGGCTCGATCCTCGTTATCATCTTCATGCTCGTGACCTACCGGCTGTTCGGCGTGTTCGCCAACATCGCGGTGGCCATCAACGTCGCCATGATCTTCGGCCTGCTGTCGCTGCTCAATGCCACGCTGACGCTGCCCGGCATCGCCGGCATCGTGCTCACCGTCGGCATCGCGGTCGACTCCAACGTGCTGATCTACGAGCGCATCCGCGAGGAGCTGCGCGGCGGCCGCAACGCGATCTCGGCGATCGATGCCGGGTTCAAGCGGGCGCTCGCGACCATCCTCGATTCCAACATCACCACCTTCATTGCCGCCGCGGTGCTGTTCTACATCGGCACCGGTCCGGTGCGCGGCTTTGCCGTGACGCTCGGCATCGGCATCATCACCACGGTGTTCACCGCCTTTACCCTGACCCGACTGATCGTGGCATGGTGGGTGCGGTGGAAGCGGCCGCAGAGCGTGCCGATCTAGGAGCCTGATCGTGACTTACACCGTTCTCATCGGGCTCGGCGTCCTCATTGCCATCCTCACCGTGGTCGCGGCCCTCGGCCTGTTGCCGTCGCTGCGCATCGTTCCGGACGAGACGCATTTCGACTTCACGCGATTCCGCCGCATCAGTTTCCCGATCTCGGCCGCGCTGTCGATCGTCGCGATCACGCTGTTCTTCACCCACGGCCTGAACCTCGGTATCGACTTCAAGGGCGGCACGCTGCTGGAGGTGAAGGCGAAGTCCGGCACCGCCGACATCGCGGCGATGCGCACCTCGCTCGACGCCCTGGGCCTTGGCGAGGTCCAGCTGCAGCAGTTCGGCGGTCCCGAGAACGTGCTGATCCGGGTTGCGGAGCAGCCGGGCGGCGACGCCGCCCAGCAGGCAGCCTTGCAGAAGCTTCGCGGCGCGCTCGGCAACAGCGTCGACATTCAGCGCACCGAGGTGCTCGGTCCTCGCGTCGCCGGCGAGCTCCTGGCCTACGGCATGCTCGGCCTGATGCTCGCGATCATCGCGATCCTGATCTATCTCTGGTTCCGCTTCGAATGGCAGTTCGCGCTGGGCGCCATGATCGCCAACGTGCACGACATCGTGCTGACGATCGGCTTCATGTCGATCAGCCAGGTCGATTTCGACCTGACCAGCATCGCGGCGCTGCTGACGATTCTCGGCTATTCGCTCAACGATACCGTCGTCATCTACGACCGCATCCGTGAAATGCTGCGGCGCTACAAGAAGATGCCGATGCCGCAGCTGCTCAACGAGTCAATCAACTCGACGCTGTCGCGCTCGATCATCACCCACGTCACCGTGACGCTGGCACTGCTTGCGCTGCTGCTGTTCGGCGGCCATGCCATCCACAGCTTCACCGCGGTGATGATGTTCGGCGTGGTGCTGGTCGGCACCTACACATCGATCTTCATTGCGGCGCCGATCCTGATCTATCTCGGCGTCGGCGAGCATCGCGAAGATGCGCCCGATACGGCGACGCCGGCGAAGAAAAGCAAGGCATGATCCGAACCTCATGCCCTCGCTGGCGTTTGCGAGGGCAGTAAGCCCATTCGGACGAAGCTCATGGCCGGCGATCCCAACGCTCCGCATTTCCCGCGCTCGGCGCCGATCGATGCCTATGGCAAGGGCGGCTTCGCCTTTGCCGGCATGTCGCATCGGGGCTCGCTGCTCTGCCTGCCCGACGCGATCTGGGCCTGGGACGTGACCGACCCTGCGAAGATCGACCGCTATTCGCTGGATCGGGTGTTCGTGGCGGCCAACAGCATCGACACGCTGCTGGTCGGCACCGGAACCGGGCTGTGGCTGCCGCCGCCCGAGCTGCGTCAGGCGCTCAAGGCGGTGAGGGTGGTGCTGGACACGATGCAGACCGGCCCGGCCGTGCGCACCTACAACATCATGATCGGTGAACGGCGGCGGGTTGCCGCCGCGCTGATCGCCGTGCCATGAGCACCCCCCCGCCGCCGCCCGACTCAGTTGTCTTTTGCGCCGATCTCGTGCGCAGCCATGACTTTCCGCGCTACGCTGCGACCCTGTTCGCGCCAGCCGCCGAGCGCCGCGCGTTGCTGGCACTCTACGCCTTCAACGTCGAGATCGTCCGCGTTCGCGACCAGGTGAGCCAGCCCTTGCCCGGCGAGATCCGCCTGCAATGGTGGACCGACATGCTGTCGGGCCAGGTCCACGGCAGCGCCGAGGGCAATCCGGTGGCGGCCGAGCTGCTCCGCGCGATCCGCGATTTCGACCTGCCGGTCGAGCCGCTGTCGCTGCTTGCGGAGGAACACCAGTTCGATCTCTACAACGACCCGATGCCGACCATGGCCGCGCTGGAAGGTTACCTGGCGGCGACCTCATCGGCGCTGTTCGCCCTGGCGGCGCAGGTGTTGGGACCGCCGTCGGAGGCGGCCGAGCATCTCGCCCGCCATGCCGGTCTGGCGCAGGGGATCGTGCAGGTCATCGCCAATCTGCCGCGCGATGCCGCGCACCGGCAATTGTTCGTGCCGCAGCAGGTGCTGGAGAAGCACAATTGCAGCATGGAGGATGTGTTCGCCGGCAAGGAGACACCCAATCTCCATGCGGCGCTGGAGCAACTCGCGGGTGAAGCCCGGCAGCATATGACCGCGGCTTCATCGCTGCTGGCGCAGCTGGCGCCGCCGGTGCGGCCGGCATTTCTGCTGCTGCGGCAGGCGCAGGTCGATCTCGCGCGCCTGTCGCGCCCGGGACGCAATCCGTTTACATTGCAGCCGACCTCGCGGTTGCGCACGCTCTGGACGCTGTGGCGCGCCTCGCGATCGCGTGAATTTACCAAATAGGCGCCGGCTTATCGCCTGGCCGGGCCAAATGCTCTATGCTGTCCTATGGCTGACATGTCCCAAAGCACGTCCGAACTCAGCGGCCTTCCGGTCGCACCGGAAGACATTCACGCCGCCGCCAAGACCATCCAAGGCGCCGTCGTCGAGACGCCCTGCAGCTACAGCCGCACGCTGAGCAGCATCTGCGGCTGCGACATCTGGCTGAAATTCGAGAACCTCCAGTTCACCTCCTCGTTCAAGGAGCGCGGCGCGCTCAACCGGCTCACCGCGCTGACGCCGGAAGAGCGCGTGCGGGGCGTGATCGCGATGTCCGCGGGCAACCACGCGCAAGGCGTTGCCTACCACGCCAAGCGGCTCGCCATTCCCGCCACCATCGTGATGCCGATCGGCACGCCCATGGTGAAGATCGAGAACACCAGGCATCACGGCGCCGAGGTGGTGGTCACGGGCGCGACGCTGGAAGAGGCGGCCGCTTTTGCGCGAAGCCACGGTGAAGCGCACGGCATGGTCTTCGTCCATCCTTACGACGATCCGCTCGTCATCGCTGGGCAGGGCACGATCGGACTGGAAGTGCTGAAGGCGGTCCCGGAGCTCGACACGCTCGTCGTCCCGATCGGCGGCGGCGGTCTGATCAGCGGGATTGCCATTGCCGCGAAGTCGATCAAGCCGTCGCTGCGGATATTGGGCGTCGAGGCCTGGCTGTATCCCTCGATGTACAACGCCATCCATGACGGCAATCTGCCGGCGCGCGGCGATACGCTCGCCGAGGGCATTGCGGTGAAATCACCGGGCAGGATCACCACCGAAATCGTCCGACGCCTCGTCGACGACATTGCCCTCGTCAACGAAGCCGAGCTCGAGCGTGCGGTCGCGACCCTGATCTCGATCGAGAAGACCGTGGTCGAGGGCGCCGGCGCCGCCGGCCTCGCCGCCCTGATGTCCGATCCGTCTCGCTTTGCCGGCGAGAAGGTCGGCCTCGTGCTGAGCGGAGGCAATATCGACACGCGGCTGATCGCTTCCGTGCTCACCCGCGAGCTGGCGCGCGAGGGGCGGCTGACGCAATTGTCGCTCGATATCCCCGACAGGCCGGGGCAGCTCGCCGCGGTGGCGGGGCTGCTGGCCGAGGCGGGTGCCAACATCATCGAGGTCTCGCACCAGCGGACCTTCTCCGATCTGCCGGCCAAGGCGACGCTGCTGCAGCTCGTCATCGAGACCCGCGATGCCGCGCATCTCGACGAGGTCATGGCCAGGCTCAGCGCATCCGGGCTGAGCGCGCGCTGCACGTGAGCGCCACGCGAGGCCGAGCCGAGCGCTACTCGGGAAGGCCTGCAGCGCGGAGGGCGTCGCCCAGCGAAGAGGCCAGCGCCGGCGCGCAGTTGACGCCCTGAAATTGACGGCCATAGCGGAAGGTCGGGTGTAGCTCCAGCACCCGCGCAGCCGCGGCTTTCGCCTCCTGCAATCGTCCCAGCTTTGCCAGCGCTGCGGCCAATTGCACGTAGGTGATGCTGTGGCGAGGGTTGGCCTGAACCGAGCGGTAAGCGGCGCGGCACGCCTCCTCATATCGGCCGCGATGGAAGTGCCCAAGCGCCTGGGCGTCGAATGCCGCGAAAGCCCAGGAATCGAACGGGCTGAGCCGCAGGCCTTGCTCGCTCCACTCGATGGCGCGGTCGGAATCTCCGCCCCAGCCGAGCACGACACTGCCGAGAATGTAGGTCAGCGCCGATGATGGGCTGATGGCGAGCGCGGCCTCGAACGCGGTGAAGGCCGCGGCGCGATCGTGCCCGTCCATGCCGATCGAAAAACCCGCGAGCGTGAGCGCAAGCGCGTCATCCTGGCCCTGGGCGATGGCCGAGCGCGCGTGGTGGATCGAAGCCTCGCGATTGGCTTCCTGCAAGCCGGCCCGGAGAAACAAGCAATGATGGCACATCGCCGCATTGCCATGCGCGAGCGCATACGCAGGTTCGAGCGCGATCGCACGTTCGAGCAGCACGAGCGCCTGGGTCACCTGGGCGGGCATGCCGGAATCGACGTCCGGCTGGGCGCGCAGGACGAGATCATAGGCATCCAGGCTGTCCGGCCGCTTTCGCTTGACCCTGTTGATCTCGGCACGCCGCAGGCTGGGTGCGATGGCACCGACGGTCGACAAAGCGATGTCATCTTGGAGCGCGAAGACGTCTTCGGACCGGCGGTCAAATCGCTCGGCCCATACGTGCATTCCGCTCGCCGCATCGATCAACTGGCCGGTGATGCGGACCAGCGTGCCTGTTCTGCGGACGCTGCCTTCAAGGACGTAGCGTACACCAAGCTCGCGGCCGACCTGCTTCACGTCCACCGCGCGGCCCTTGTAGGCGAACGTGGAATTCCGCGCGATCACGAACAGCCAGTTGATGCGTGAGAGCCCGGTGATGATGTCATCGACCATCCCATCGGCAAAATAGTCCTCGTCCGCATCACCGCTCAAGTTCGTGAAAGGCAACACTGCGATCGACGGCCTGTCGGGCAATGCCAGCGGCGGCGCTTGCGGCGTCGCCTGAGCGTGATCCGGATCGGACGGCGTCACGGTGGGGCCGACATAGCGATAGCCGCGGCGCGGCAGCGTTTCGATCCAATGCGTCTCGCCGGAAATGTCTGCCAGCGTGCGCCGCACCGCCGCGATCTGGACGGTCAGATTGCTGTCCTCAACGGCCTGGGCGGGCCAGGCCGCCTCGATCAAGGCATCTTTCGAAACCGGCGCTCCAGCTTTCCGGACGAGGAGGGCGAGGAGCAGCACGGCGCGCCGGCCGAGTCCGGTCGGCTCGGCACCGTGGAACAGGATCCCCGCCTCGACATCGAGCCGAAAGGGACCAAATTCAAGGATCGCGGCCATGCCGAAGAAGGGCACATTTCGCAGGTTTTTTGCAACGTTTTCCGAACGGCTTCACCACTTTCGGGCTCGCCTGGATCACTATCGCTCCAGCCGTGAGGAGCGCTGCAACAAGCGATGGAGGGTTACATGACCGCGAAACACGTGATCCGCAGGCCCGGCGAGACCGAAGGGGTCGTGCTGCGCGGCCAACCGATGGGCTTCCTGGTGACCGGCGAGGACACCAGGCACACGAGCATGTTCGACTGGACAATTCCGGCAGGATTCGCCACGGGCCGGCACGTGCATCGTGTTCAGGAAGAGACGTTCTACATGCTCGAAGGCGAGTGTGAATGGCACGTTGGGGATGAGGTCGTCCGCGCAACCCCCGGGACCTTTCTCTTCATTCCTCCGGGCGTAGCTCACAACATCACCAATGTGAGCGAGAAGCCCGCGCGCGTGCTCATGACCGTCTCCCCACCGGGACACGAGCATTATTTCGAGGAGCTGGCCAAGCTGACGGCGAGTGGGCCGCCGGATGCGAAAGCCATCAGCGCCTTACGCGCCCGCTTCGATACCGACCAACTCTCGGCATTGACGACAAGAGCTTGATAGGTCGCGCGATGGTGGACCGACCTCACGGTCGGCCCGGTCGCGCCGGCTCTTTTGCTATCGTGACGTCAGGTCCGCCAGATGCGCGAGCAGCCGATCGACCTCGGCTTCCGTGTTGTAATAATGCGGTGATGCCCGCACGAGATGCGGCAGCGAGCGAAGTTCGGCATCGATGCGCGTGCTCGACGGGTCCGAAGCACCGATCGTGATGCCGGCTGCAGCGGCGCTGGCGACAATGTCGTCCGCCTCGTGCCCGTCCATCGTGAAGCTGACGATCGCACCCGGCGCACGCCCGAGGTCGCGAATGGTGATGCCAGGAAGGGCGGCGAGGCCGCTTCGCAGGCGGCCGGCGAGCGGGCGGCAGCGCTGCTCGATCCGATCGATGCCGATCTCGAGGGCATAATCGACAGCCGCGCCCAGCCCAAGCCGGGCCGCGTAATTATTCTCCCATGTCTCGAAACGGCGGGCATCGTCGCGGAGCCGATATTCATCGCGCGAGACCCAGGGCGCTGCAAAATGGTCGATCATCGGCGGCTCGAGCTGCTGCAGCAGCGCGCGGCGGATGTAGAGAAAGCCAGTGCCGCGGGGGCCGCGCAGGAATTTGCGGCCCGTGGCCGACAACATGTCGCAGCCGATGGCTTCGACATCAACTGTCATCTGCCCGACCGCCTGGCAGGCGTCGAGCAGATAGGGAATGCCATGCGCCCGCGCGATCCTGCCGATTGCCTCTGCCGGATTGACCAGCCCGCCATTGGTCGGAACCCAGGTGATGGCGATCAGTTTCACCCGCTTTTCGATCATCCGTTCGAGCGCGTGGAGGTCGAGCTCACCGCTGGCATCGCTCGGCACCACGTCGATGACCGCGCCGGTTCGCTTGGCGACCTGAAGGAAGGCGACATAATTCGCCGCGTATTCCGCTTCGGCGGTCAGGATCCGGTCGCCCTTCCGAAACGGAAGCGAATAGAACGCCATCTGCCACGCAACCGTCGCATTCTCCACGAGCGCGATCTCGTCGGGCGCGGCATTCAGCAGGCGCGCGACCGAGCCGTAGACCGCATCTAACCGCGGGGCTTCGCGGTCAGCGGCGGCATAGCCTCCGATCTGGCTTTCGAGGTCGATATGCTGCTTCATTGCGGCGACAACGGGGGTCGGCATGAGCGCCGCGCCGGCGTTGTGGAGATAGGCGAGCCGGCTGGTGGCTGGGGTATCGGCACGTATTCGGTCGAGGTCGATCACTCACGCCCTCCGCTTCTTGCGATCCCATGAATTAGGCGCGTTGCCGCGCGCGAGCAAGATGGGCTGGCGCGCCTCAGATGCAGAGGCCGAGCAGCTTGACGTGACAATTGCTGGGCTTTGGCTTGCTGGCCGGAGCGACTTCGCGCTTCACGGCAACGACGGGCTCCTTGTCCTTTTTCTTGCCTTTGCCCTTCGGCTCGTAATCGCCGGCGATGACCATGGCCCAATAGATGCGCTTGCCACTCGCATTCTTGGCGCTGGCAATGCCGACGCGGGAGGCATTGTGCAGCAACAGGTTCTTGCGGTGCCCGGACGAGTCGATCCACTGGCCCAGCGTCTTCTCGAAATTGTCGTAGCCGTAGGCGATGTTCTCGGCGGCGCGGCCCGCACCGGCCGGTGCGACCCGGCGATTGAACGGGCCGAGCGCGTCGTGGCTGAGGTCGTCCTTCGCTGCCATCGCGCGGGCCTGATCCATGGCGATGCGATCGAGGGTGGCGTCGCGGACGACGCGGGCCTCACCATGCTTGAGACGGAAGCTGGAGATCAGCTCGGCCGGAGAGTCCGCCAGCGCGGGCGCGCCCGCCAGCAGCACAAGGCCAGCGATGATCCCGCCAACCACACCATGCATCATCGTCCCCCGACCGCCCATGATCTCTGCGAGCCCTGCGTGATCCAAGCGCTTCTCGGTCGCCATTGTGGAGGCTTCAAGGCGCAGATCCCGCGCTAGCTCGTTGGGAGCTTCGCTTCGAAATTGAAGCGGTCGCGCAGGTTCTTGCGCTGCTCCAGGATGTCCTTGAGGAAGGCGCGGTCCTGCTCGTTCTTCATCATCGGCTCGATCAGGTCGAGCTGGTTCATGGCGACCAGCTGCAAGACCTCGGTGCGCGGCTTGCCGCTGCTGTTGCGTGGCAGGGCGTGCACGACCTGGATGTGCTCGGGCGGCTTCGGCCCCTTGGCGGCGGCAAGCTCGCTGCGGAGCTGGCCTTCGAGCGCGGCCTGATCGGCTTCGACGAAGGCATAAAGCCCGACGCCGGAGCGGCGGTCGGCAAAGGCGACGATGGCGGCGTCGCGCACGGCGGGATTGCGGCGGATCAGCTCGGCCAGCACCGGCGCGTCGTTGACGAGCCGGCGGCCGCCGCCCTCGCGGTCGGTGAAATTGAACAGGCCGCGGGTGATGGCGCGATAGACCTTCTTGCCGGTGGCGAGCCACAGGCTCGCGGCGAACGACTTCCTCGCCAGGATCTTTCGCTCGCGCGGCGTCAGCGCCTCCGGCGCGTAGGAGCGCTTGTGCTTGAGCAGATGCCGGAGATCTTCATAGGCGAGGATGCGATAGAGCCGGCCGCGGCGCTTGAAGCACGCGGCGAGCTGGAAGTCGGTCACATAGGCGCGGCCGTCGCGGCCGACCAGCCAGTTCTGCTCCTTGGCGAGATCGTTGTGGCAGATGCCGGCGCGGCGCAGCCGGCGCAGTGCGGCCTTGGCCGAGCGGAAATAGGCGAGATCGCCATGGGGCTTTGCCAGATGCAGCGCGACGCCGTCGACGAAGCCGCGCACCAGAGCGCGGCGCCCTGCCCATAGCAGTTCGGGACCGACGTCGAGGCCTTTGGCGCGCACCAGGGCATGCTTCTCGCGGGCGAACAGGTGGCGTGCCAGCAGGAACGACCACCAGGGCACCTCGTCCAGCCGGCGCAATACCGCATCGATCTCGCCGCTCTCGCTGCGGAAGCGGCCGCGCTCGACGGTCGAGAACACGTCGCGCTTGAGCAGCACGCCTTCGGTCCAGCGCGCCGACAGCTCTGCGTCGTCTTTGGGCAGGCTCATCGCAAACTCACGCGGCGGCGGCAATGCGCAGGTGATCGGCGATCCAGCGATCGAGATCGGCGAGCGCCCGTGCGCTCAGCGCCTGCTTCTTGGCCACCGTCTTCTCGTTGCCGCGCAGCCGTGTGCCGTCGGGCTTCTTGGTCGGCACGGTCGCGAGCGGCGGGAACAGGCCGAAATTGATGTTCATCGGCTGGAACGAGCGCGTGCCCGGCTCGATGGTCTCGATATGGCCGCCAGTGATGTGGCCGAGCAGTGACCCGAGCGCGGTCGTGCCCGGTGGGCTGACAAGCGCCTCGCCACGTGCGTCCGCGGCTGCGTAGAGACCAGCGATCAAGCCGACGCTGGCGGATTCCACATAGCCCTCGCAGCCGGTCATCTGGCCGGCGAAACGCAGCCGCGGCTGCGCACGCAGGCGCAACTGGCCGTCGAGCAGCTTTGGCGAGTTCAGGAAGGTGTTGCGATGCAGGCCGCCGAGGCGGGCGAATTCGGCGTTCTCCAGCCCCGGAATGGTGCGGAAGATGCGTTGTTGCTCGCCGTATTTCAGCTTCGTCTGGAACCCGACGATGTTGTAGAGCGTGCCGAGCTTGTTGTCCTGACGCAGCTGCACGATTGCGTAGGCCTTGGTCGTGGGATCGTGCGGATTGGTGAGGCCGACCGGCTTCATCGGACCGTGGCGCAGCGTCTCGGGGCCGCGCTCCGCCATCACCTCGATCGGCAGGCAGCCGTCGAAATAGGGCGTGTTGGTCTCCCACTCCTTGAACTCGGTCTTCTCGCCGGCGATGAGCGCGGCGACGAAGCCGTCATACTGCTCCTTGGTCATCGGGCAGTTGATGTAGTCGGCGCCGTTGCCGCCGGGGCCGACCTTGTCGTAGCGCGACTGGAACCAGGCCACCGACATGTCGATGGATTCGCGGTGCACGATCGGCGCGATCGCGTCGAAGAAGGCTAGCGCGCTCTCATCCGTGAGCTCGCGGATGGCGTCAGCCAGTGGCGCGGAGGTGAGGGGGCCGGTGGCAACGATGACATTGCTCCACTCGGCCGGCGGCAGGCCTGAAACCTCGCCACGGGCGATCTCGATCAGGGGATGGTCGTTGAGCGCCTTGGTGACGGCAGCGGAGAAGCCGTCGCGATCGACTGCGAGTGCGCCGCCGGCGGGCACCTGGTTGGCATCGGCGGCGCGCATGATCAGCGAGTCGAGCCGCCGCATTTCCGCATGCAGCAAGCCGACGGCGTTGTTGGCGGCGTCATCCGAGCGAAACGAGTTGGAGCAGACGAGCTCGGCGAGCCCGTCGGTGCGGTGCGCCTCGGTCATGCGGGTCGGCCGCATCTCGTGCAGCACCACGGGCACGCCGGACTTCGCAACCTGCCAGGCGGCTTCGGAACCGGCGAGGCCGGCACCGATCACGTGCACGATGTTGGATTGGGGTCCTGTCATGGGGCGGACAGGTAGCGCTTTTCGGCGGAGAGTGGAATCGCCGAGATCGAGTTTTCTGCCATCAGAAACGACAACGCCCGCACGAGGCGGGCGCTATCGGTCCGTTCCGGTAAAAGGGCTGAACGATATCAGCCCTGGTACTGACCGGCGGCAACGCGCGGGATGTCCGAGCGATCGAGGCCGATGTCGGCCAGTTCGCGGTCGCTGAGCTGGGACAGCTCGGCAACATTGCGCTGATAGTCCCGGAAGGCCTGGATCATGCGGATGAGCGAGAGCAGCATTGGTAGTCTCCTGTAGTTCGATTCAGCTCTTGCTTCGAGCCTCATCGTTGAAATGAATATAGGTGAGAGTGGTGCAGTGCGAAAGTTCCGATGTTGCGATGCAGCTAAGCGAAGGGCGCATAGCAGCGGTAAGAAGCGATTAACCTCTTGGCACTCCCGCCCAACAGCTGGGCGGGAGTAATCGCTTTTCACAGCAAACGTCCGTGAAATCACGGGCTTATGTTTGGATTTGCGGTGCCGACGGGGGTCGAAGTATGTCGCGTTCCCGTGATCCGCAACAGGATGGGATAGCGTCTGGACCCAAGTCTCGCATGCGCGAATCGCATGATCTGCTCGAAGAAAAAGTGAATCTATATTCATGTATCGAGGAATTGGATCGCCATTGATCCTGAGGCTCTCTGTTGCGCTGTTGGTGCCGTGTACACACGCGATGCGTTAGGGCCTCCATTACGAAGTTGTAATGAAAATCAGAAATTTCGCATGCGGCTCTGCGCGGCGCGCAGCATCACGCAATTCTCGCGGGGAATTTATTGCGGCAAGTTGCCGCAACCGGAGGAAAGTCATGTCGCAGATTCCGGCAATGTCGCCGGTTCTGGCCCAAGAACAAGAGAAGGAAAGTAACATCATGACGAAGTTACTCGGGGTTATCGCAGTCGCCGCTGTTGCACTCGCCGTCGCGCCGGCCCAGGCCGCCAAGCACGCCATGGGCGGCTGCAGCGGGGCCAATCTGGAGAAAACGGAGACGGCGATCGAAAACATGGCCGACGGTGACAGCAAGTTTGTCGCGCAGAAGGAGATCGCTGCGGCTCAGGACTCCCTGCTCAACGGCAAGATGGGTGCGTGCGGCGCGCATCTGAACAAGGCAATGCTCGCCACCATGGGCAAGTAAACGCACCCAAGCGAGGGCCGGTCGCTCGCGATCGGCCCATGCATTTTGTCGCGTGTTATTTCAGGGAGCGCGTGCAAGCTGGGCGGCAAAATAGGCGACGGTCTTGGAGTAGACCTCGCTCTTGTTCCACTGCTTGAGCACCTCAAAGTTCGGACTGCCCGGCTGCCAATCCTTGCCCTTCTGCCAGCCATAGCCGGCCAGATAATTGGCGGTGGAGGCGAGTACGTCGGGCGCGTTATGCAGCAGATCGCGCTTGCCGTTGCCGTCGAAGTCGACGGCATATTTCATCCAGGATGACGGCATGAACTGGGTCTGGCCGAGCTCGCCGGCCCAGGCGCCTTTCATGTCGGCAGGCGCAAGATCGCCGCGCTGGACGATGCGCAGCGCATCCAGCAGCTCGGCGCGAAACTGCTCGGAGCGACGGCAATCGTAAGCGAGCGTTGCAAGCGAGCGGATCGTTGCGAACTTGCCCGTGTTGACGCCGAAATCGGTCTCCAGACCCCAGATCGCGACCAGGACCTCGCCGGGCACGCCATAGGCCTGCTCGATGCGTGACAGCACCGAGCCGTATTGCTTCATCCTGTTGGCGCCGCGCTCCAAGCGCGGCGGCACCATGCGGCCGGAGAACTCCTCGAAGGTTTGGGTGAAGACCTTTTGCGAGCGGTCGCGGTTGAGCACGCTCGGATCGAGCGTGACGCCGGCAAGCCCGGCGGTGATGGCCTGCTGCGAGATGCCTTTCGCCGCAGCGTCGGTTTTGAAATCAGCCAGCCAGGCGTCGAAATTGCCCGAGCCGCAGGCAACCGCGGCGGGCGCTGGCTGGACTGAGAGAAGGGACGCGGAGACGATGAAGGCTGCGAGAGCAAGACGAGAAATCGTCGGAGTCATCAGATGAAATGGATTTCCGTGAATTGATCTGACCGGCAGCATAATCTCGGCTGTAACCGCGGCCAAAGCAAGGCGTGCGGCCCTGTCCGAAACGGGGCAGGGCCGCACGTCACGAGATTGTCAGGCGTCCGTCCGATTCCGCCACGGGAAGAGGTTTGCCGGGAAGTCGGCGGCCGGCTTGCGCGGCCGATGCGGCGGAGGCGGCACAGGGCGTGCGCCCGGATCCGACACGATCACCTTGCGATAGAGGTGCCACGTGGCGTGCCCAAGCAGGGGGACCACAACGGCAAGGCCGAGGAAGGCCGGGATCGTGCCGAGCGCGAGCAGCACCGCCACGATCAGGCCCCAGGCCGCCATCGGCACCGGGTTTCTCGCGACCACGCGCAGCGAAGTGCTCATCGCCTCGAACGCACCGGCATGGCGGTCCAGCATCAAGGGGAACGACACGGCACTGAGACAGAGTGCGGCGAGCGCGAATAGGAAGCCGGTGCCGCAGCCCACCACGATCAGCCACCAGCCTTGCTGCGTCGTCAGCACGCGCCTGATGAAATCCGAGAATCCGGTGACGCCCTCGTAGCCGAACGCCGCGACGTAAATCGCTTGTGCGGTTGCCACCCAGGTGACGAACAGGGCGAGCAGCAACGTGCCGAGACCGAGCATCGCACCGAACGAAGGCGAGCGCAGCACCTCCATGGCATCCCAGGCGCTGGCTTCCTCGTAGCGTTCACGTCGGCTGGAGAGTTCGTAGAGGCCGAGGGCTGCGAACGGGCCGATCAGGGCGAAGCCCGCGGCCAGCGGAAACAGCAGCGGCAATACGGAATAGCCCATCACCACGCGGGCGAGCACGAGGCCCAGCACGGGATAGATGACGCAAAGGATGATGGCGTGGCTCGGAACCGCCTTGAAATCCTCCCAGCCGCGCCGGAGCGCCTCGTGCAGATCAGACAGTTGGATGGTTCGGATCACAGGTCCAGCCGCATCCGCGGGCTGGGCCATCGTGGGTACATTGCCCTGGTAGAGTGTCGCCATGGTCGCTAGCTCCCTTGCCGGGCAGCCGCACTCGGCGCCGGCAAACGGCGCAAGCGGCCGCTCTTCTCTGAGTTTCGCGATTCCAACCAGACGCGAATTCCGGACGGGATCGCGAGTTGAACGTAAAGGCTACTCCCAATTCCGAGTCCTGTCCCTCACGCCTGGGTGAAATTCGATGCCGCAGTGCAACCTCGATGATGTCATTCGGTCGTCATTTCGCCGCAGATAAGCTCATGCTGCCTGTTGGTTCGCAGAACTCCGCGGGCGCAACGCAGTGACTTCGTCTATAAGGGGCCACTCAAGGCCCTTCCAATGGATCCTTTTCGGGGAAGCAGACATGAGCATTTTCGGGAAAATCATGAGCGCGATCTTCGGCAGCCAGCCGGCTTCCGCCGCGCCGGCCGGTGGCGCAGCGCCGGGCAGTGCCCCCGCTGGGACCGCGCCGGGCGCATCGGCGCCGGCATCAGCGCCCATGGCGGCCGTCGACGTCGCTGCCATCGTCGACAAGGCCGTCGCCGCGCACAAGGGCGAGAAGCTGGAATGGCGTACCTCGATCGTCGACCTCATGAAGGCACTCGACATCGATTCCAGCCTGGCCGCGCGCAAGGACCTCGCCAAGGAGCTCGGCTATAGCGGGGACATGAACGACTCCGCCAGCATGAACGTCTGGCTGCACAAGCAGGTGATGTCCAAGCTTGCCGCCAATGGCGGCAAGCTGCCGCCTGAGATCAAGCACTGACCCGGCGTCGGTCGTGCCGAAAGGGCCCGCGATCGCGCGGGCCCTTTTGCGTTCAGGCGACGAGGTCCGCATCCTCCGGATGCCGGTCGAGATAGTCGACGACGAAGCCGCAGCCGGCGATCACCTTCTTGCCGTCGCGCCGGATCAGCTCGAGCGCGCCCTTGACCAGCTCGGAGCCGATGCCGCGCCCGCGCAGCGCGCGCGGCGTTTCGGTGTGGGTGATGATCACGGCCGATGGCGTCAGCCGGTAATTGGCGAAGGCCATGTCGTTGCCGACATCGAGCTCGAAGCGCCTCCTGTCCTTGTTGTCGCGTACCGAAGCCGCCATGCGGGATCCTTCCAAGCTGCAGATTGCTTCCTGATCTAGGAGCCTGACACGGCCCTTGCCAAGATGAGACCAAGGGAGATCGGCGCAGAGGAGATATCTGCAAATGCGCGCCGCCGTCACCGCATTGCAGTATGGACCTGGCGCGCCGCGAGCACGGGTCCCGCGACCCGCAAAAAAAATCCCTGATGCCGCTCTTGCAAGCCGCACTTCGGTTTCCACGTCCTGGAAAGGACATACGCCCGAATGCGGCCGGCAGGGTCGCTAGACATTCGGAGTGTCATGATCGCCAGCCGCAGACGTATGCCTCTTTTGCAGGGAGGGTACGATGTCGGACTCTGGTTTCTTTAATACTCATCGAACGTGGGAAGACTGGTGCGGGATGCTGCTGGGTGCGGTGATCGTGGCCTCGCCGTGGTTTCCGATCCAGGATCAGGCGATCGCCGGTCACCAGACGGCGATCCTGAACACGGTTGCGATCGGCCTGGTCGTGTTTGGCATCAGCCAGCTCGAATACGTCGCTTTGCAGCGCTGGCAAGAGGTGACGACGATCCTGGTCGGACTGTGGCTCATCGCCTCGCCCTACGCGCTCGGCTATTCAGGCGAGGGCTTCCTCCGCATCTATCACACGAGCCTTGGTGCGGTGGTGGTGCTGCTCGGCGTTCTCCAGCTGTGGCAGGACTGGGATATGAACGACCAGGACTTGCTCAAGCACGGACAATAGGGCCGTAAGTCAACGACAGGCCTGCCGGCCACTGGCGGCGGGCCTGTGCACTCACCGTGTCACGAGATCCGCATAGTCCGGGTGCTTGTCGATCCATGCCTTCACGAACGGGCATTGCGGGATCAGCTTCAATCCGTTCGCCCGGACCTGGTCGAGCGCGCCTTGCACCAGCTTCGAGCCGATGCCCTTGCCGCCAAGCTCCTTCGGCACGTCGGTATGCTCGAAGGTGATGACATCGCCGTCGAGCTTGTAGTGCTCGGTCGCAAGGTGACCCTCCACCTCGAGCTCATAGCGGTGATGGTCCTTGTTGTTGATGACGTCGCTCATATCGTTGCCTTGCAGCTGCCGGCCCCCGCGCACGGGATCGTAACGCGCGGTCCGGCCGGCGGTTTCCGATCCGAAGCCGTTCGGTTCAATCGGTCGCTTTGGCCAGCCTGGACTCTTCGGCCTGTGGCGGCGGGCGAAGGCAGCCCTGGCAGATGACCAGGGATCGGTTGACCCTGGCGTCCTGTTCGGCATCGATGCCGTCCTGCGCCTCGGCTTGCGCCCTGTTGCGCTCGGAGCGGGCGGCAGTCCGGGTTGGCTGTGAGGCGGCGCGCGGCCGATTGGGATCCTTGCCGGCGCCATCCCAGGCATAGCGCGCAGGCTTGAAGGCGGGATCGGACGCTAGATGCGCTTGCGGAGAAGCGGCACATCCGGCGAGCGCCAGCGACAACAGGAGGAGGGCGGGCGCTTTGACCATGATGGGGCACTCTGTACGCGACAATCGATGAACGTTGCGCCGATCATGTTTAAAATTCCCTGAACGATAATTGCTGCGCTGGCGACAAACGCGCATGCGCTATCTCATCCTCATGCTCGCTCTGTTCGCCTCGGCTGCGCGCGCCGACGACGCAAAGCCGTTCAATCCGGCCGACTATCCGCCAGGTGTGCAGAAGGCGCTGCGCTACGCCAATGAGGAATGCGAGAGCCAGGAGTGTGGCGCGGTGACCTTCGCGCCCAACACCGTGCGCAAGATCGACCTGACCGGCGATGGTCGCGAGGACTACATCGTCGATTTCCAGGACACTAAATGCGGCGATCGCGAGACGACCTATTGCGGAACCGGCGGCTGCGTCATGAAGATCCTGGTGACGCTGCCGGACGGCAGCGTGCGCGAGGTGTTCGACGGCTACGTCCTCCGCTACAAGGTCATGGCCCCACCGGTAAAGCGCGGCGCCGCGCGCACCATCCGCTTCGATCTGCATGGCAGCTTCTGCGGCGGCTTTGGTGCGCAGGCCTGCTGGAAGACCAGGACCATCACGGCGACGCCATTTGCATTCAAGCAGCCGTAGGGCAGGTCCGCGGCAGCCGGCCTTGCAGGGCCGCCGGCGTTGGCGATAAATGGGCTGCAATGAACGGACGGCTCGCGTGCCGCCCGTCGCCGAAGAGGAAGCCCGATGCAGCCCCTGCGCATGTCCCGCCGCGTCATGAATCTCGCCTATATGCTGACTCAGAATGCGCGGCGGCATGGTGCGCGTCCTGGTTTCGTCTGGGGTGAAAAATCCTGGACCTGGCGCGAGATCGATGCGCAGGTCTCGGCCCTGGCCACGGCGCTCGCCGCGCGAGGCATTGCCAAGGGGGACCGCATCCTCGTCCATTCCAAGAATGGCGACGAGATGTTCTTTTCGATGTTCGCCGCGTTCCGGCTCGGTGCGGTCTGGGTGCCCACCAATTTCCGCCTGATGCCGGATGAGGTCAGTTATCTTGCGCAAGCCTCCGGCGCAAAGGCGTTTCTGTGTCACGTCGATTTCCCCGAGCACGCCGCGGCCGTGAAGGGCGGCGCAATCGAATTCACCTGGAGCATCGACGGCAAGGCCGCGTTCGGCGAGCGCTCGGTCGCCGATGCCATCGCCTCGCAGGCCGGCGCGAACGTCGCGAATGTCGCGGTCGAGCACGACGATCCCTGCTGGTTCTTCTTCACCTCCGGCACCACCGGACGCTCCAAGGCGGCGGTGCTGACCCACGGCCAGATGGGCTTCGTCGTCACCAATCACCTCGCCGATCTGACGCCCGGCACGACCGAGCAGGATGCCTCGCTGGTGGTGGCACCGTTGTCGCACGGCGCCGGCGTGCACCAATTGATGCAGACCGCGCGCGGCGCGCGAACCGTGCTGCTGCCGACCGAAAAATTCGACATCAACGAGGCGTTCCGCCTGATCGAGGCGCATCGTGTCAGCAATCTCTTCACCGTGCCCACCATCCTGAAGATGATGGTCGAGCATCCCGCCGCCGACAAATACGACCATTCCTCGCTGCGCTACGTCATCTATGCGGGCGCGCCGATGTATCGCGAGGACCAGAAGGCGGCGCTGAAGAAGCTCGGCAAGGTGATCGTGCAGTATTTCGGCCTTGGCGAAGTCACCGGCAACATCACCGTGCTGCCGGCGGCGTTGCACGATCCGGAGGACGGCCCGCACGCCAAGATCGGCACCTGCGGCTTCGAGCGCACCGGCATGCAGGTCTCGATTCAGGACGACGAGGGCCGCGAGCTCAAGGCCAACCAGAGCGGCGAGATCTGCGTGATCGGGCCTGCGGTGTTCGCCGGCTATTACGACAACCCCGAAGCCAATGCGAAGGCGTTCCGCAACGGCTGGTTCCGCACCGGCGACCTCGGCCACATGGACGAGGAGGGCTTTGTGTACATCACGGGACGTGCCTCCGACATGTACATCTCCGGCGGCTCCAATATCTATCCGCGCGAGATCGAGGAGAAGATCTTGACCCATCCCGCGGTGGGCGAAGTGGCCGTGCTCGGCGTGCCCGACGCGACCTGGGGCGAGGTCGGTGTCGCTGTCTGCGTCGTTCGTGAAGGCGCGAAGGCGGTGAGCGAAGCGGAGATGGCGGCGTTCCTGTCGCCGAAGGTGCCGCGCTACAAGATGCCGAAGCGCTTCTTCTTCTGGGATGCGCTGCCGAAATCCGGCTACGGCAAGGTGCCGAAGCGCATGGTGCGCGACGAGCTCGAGGCGCGCGGGCTGCTCGACCTCGACAAGAAGACGGGCTGAGCGCACCAGATGCGGAGCATCAAGCAGCCGGGCCCGCCACCTCCGGAACGCATCCAATGGGTGGAGGCGAGGGGGCGCGCCTTTGCCTTCACGCTTGAGGCCGGTCTGCCGCTGCTGGAGGCCGCGCGGCGCGGCTTTGCCGCGGAGGGCTTTGCCGGCGGCGTGCTGAACTTTCGCCGCGGCGCGTTGGGGCCGTTCGCCTATGTCATGCCGGCGCTGTCGAAGACCGGCGAAAACGCGGCGTTCTACAGCGACACGTTCCGGCCCGACGGCGTGACGCGCCCAAGGCTCGGCAGCATGACGCTCGGCACGCGCGACGGTGCGCCGTTCTTTCATTGCCACGGCCTGTGGACCGAGGCCGACGGCAAGACGAGCGGGGGCCACATGCTGCCGGACGAGACCGTCGTTGCCGAGCCGTTCGAGGTCGAGGCCTTCGGTCTCGACGGTGCGATATTCACTGCCGAGCCCGATCCCGAGACCAATTTCAAGCTGTTCGGACCGGTCGCGGCCGCGCGCACCGGCGCGCAGACGACGAGCCGCGCCTTCGCGCTCCGCCTGCGCCCGAACCAGGATTTTGCGGGCTGCCTCGAAGAATTCTGCCGCGCGCACGGCATTGCCCGCGCGAAGATTCATGGCGGCGTCGGCTCGACCATCGGCGCGCGCTTCACCCATGGCGGCGTGACCGAGCCGTTTGCGACGGAGCTGGCGATCACAGCAGGGACAATCGCGCCCAGCACGTCCGGCGCGCTGGAAGTTGCGCTCGATGTCGCGCTGATCGACTACACTGGCGGCGTTGCGGAGGGCCGTCTGATCCGTGGCGACAATCCCGTGCTGATGACGATGGAGCTGGTGCTGGAGGTGCTGGGCTAGTCGCGGCGAGCGCTCAATGAGCGCGCAGCTTGGCAATGGCCAGGAACGTCGATTGGCTTATCCCTGAGCTCGATCCCTGGAAGAGGTCGAGCAAGGGGGATTGAGCCTGACCGGTGCTCTGGCTGTTCTTGACGTCATACATGGCGGAGAAACGGCCCAGCAGCTTTTCAACCTTCGCGGGATCGGACAGATCCTTGATCTTCATGAAGCGGTCCACGAACTTGGCTTGCTGATCGATCGGCATCGCAGCCATCGAATCAGGCAGGTTGAACGTGGTCCTGAACACCTCCGACAGCGCCTTGTCGGCAAGGATGTCGTATGCGGACGTGATTTCCCCCGCCTTGCGCTGGAAATAGAGGGCAAGGCGGACGCCGGGGTTCGTGTCGCCTTGCTGCTGCTCCAGGCTTTGCCTGATATAGCTGGCCTGGGTTTCGCGGAATTGATCTTGCTTCTGAGGACCCATCAGCGACAAGCGCGCGACGTTGCCCTTGCTGTCGAAATTGAACGAGGCCGCGATTTCAGCAAAGCGCGGATCGCTCTCCGTGTTCGCGAAGCTCTTGGGATCGTTCAGATCTGACGCGAAGATCTTCTTCAGATAGTCGGTGCTGACCTTCTTGGGGTCCAAACCCTTGGCGACGAGAATGAAATCGACCATCTTCCGGTTCGCAAGCAGGTCGGAAACGCTGTCGATGTCTGCGACGGCTTCCCGATAGGATGTCGCGTCTTTCGCGGCTTGTGCCCGAACCGCAGCTTGCTCCTGAGGGCTTGCCTGCTTGATCATTGCGGTGACATAGTCCTTCGCAATCTGCAGGACCTCGCTCGGGTCCTGGGCTACCAGCGGTGTGGTCAGATTGCCCTTTGCGTCGAAGTTGAAGGCACGCGCGAGCTGAACGTAGCGATCGTCCTTGAGGGTATAGACGAAGCTCTTGGGGTTGCTGAGATCGCTTTCGAGAACGGCCTTGATGGTGGCCTGCGAGACGTCCTTGGGATCGAGGCCAACGGCACCCAGCGCGAAAT
Source organism: Bradyrhizobium sp. NC92 (assembly GCF_025200865.1). Taxonomy (NCBI): domain Bacteria; kingdom Pseudomonadati; phylum Pseudomonadota; class Alphaproteobacteria; order Hyphomicrobiales; family Nitrobacteraceae; genus Bradyrhizobium; species Bradyrhizobium sp. NC92. Next base: position 4,409,049 of record NZ_CP104171.1, on the reverse strand, counting down.
TGTACACGTCCGGCTTCGATATGAACGCCTCGAGCGAATCGACGGTGAGGACAGCCGTTCTGAACTGCCTGATTGCAAAGGCTTCGTTCAGCGGGCTCGCCGCCGCATAGACGGCGGACTTGCTGTCGTCGAACCGCTTTGCGGTGAGCGTGACGTTTGCAGCAGTTTGCGCGGGCACGCCCGCCGGAAGTGACCCATCAGGCGCAAACTCGAATGCGCCGGCCAGGTCGACGAAATCGCCGATCGTCGCGATCTGGTCATTGAGACTGGAAATGCTCTTTGTGTATGAGTCCAGGTGATATTTTTCGACCAGGATCTGGACCTTCAACTGGGTCACGTCAGCGCCTGGTTGCGACAGTTGGGCCGTGTAGTCGGCGATCTTTGTATTGGTGGCGCTCACATCCGATTTGGCTTGAGCGAGCTGGGCGTTCAGGCCGGTCAACTGGGACGCGAAGGTGGTGTTGACGTAGCTGTTTGGATCGGATGGATCGCTGCGCAGGACCTGGCTTATGGTGTCGCGCGGCCATTTGCTCTGATCGATCCCGAATGCCGAATAGACGTAGTTGCGGAGACGATCGTTGTTCAGGAGCTGGTCAGCACTGGTGATGTTGCCGATCTGGGCGCTGTAGTAATTGGTGTCGTCGGCAAGTGCGTCGACCTGGCTCTTCTTGGTCGCCGTGTACAGGCCGATCATCTCGTCGGTCTGGTCCGCCGATTGCGCAACAGGCGTTGCGCTGCCGTTGAACGAGAATGCCGCGGCAAACTCCCGGTAGCGCTTGTCGACCAGCTTGTTGACGAAGCTGTTGGCGTCGGAGAGGTCGCTCTCCAGGACCTTTCTCATGAACGCCTTGGCATAGGCCATGTCTTCCAGGCCGTATGCCTTCATGGCAAAGTGGTACAGGCGATAATCCTTCATGAGATCGTCGACCGTCTTCACCTTGCCGATGTTGGCTTTGTAATAGGCGGCCTCTCGCGAGACGTCGGGCTGCTGTTCGACCCGCGTCAGGGACTGCTTGAGATGGCGCGAAATGTAATTGTAGCTGAAATACGTTGATACCATCGCGCATTCCTCACGGCTTGGCGGTCCCGGACCTCCGTCAATCATTGCTGGGTAGCGAGGTGGGCGCTGGCCTCATGGTCAGCAGACTGTCTCAAGCTGTGGTCCCGAGCGGATTCCGTGACACAGCTTTAAGTGGTAGGCCTTATCGTAGTTTCGCACGGCGCTTGTATTTCTATTTGTGTCTGGACGTGTCTCAAATGCAGCTTTCGCGAGGGTTGTGTTCCTGGTATGTTCCGATTGCGTGAATGGATCGGAATGGGGGCAGCTGGGCATGAGCCGAAGGGGCAGTCGAACGGTCAACCTGCCGGCGCCATATCTGAAGCGGGTTTGGCTCGACTTCTCGCGCGTCCACGATCGAGAGGTCTATCCGTTTTGCCTGCCGATCTTTCCGGATGATTTCGAGCTCAATTTCGACGCGCCCATCACGATCATCGTGGGAGAGAATGGCACCGGCAAATCGACGATTCTCGAGGGGATCGCGGCGCTCGCCGGCTATGACGACGCCGGTGGTGGGAAGGGGTACATGCCTGTCGACCACACCGAAGCGCGGGAGAAGATGGGCGGACAGCTTTCCAGCGCGTTGCGCGCGAGCTGGCTGCCGAAGATCACCAATGGCTGGTTCTTCCGCGCCGAAAGCTTTTTCTCGGTTGCGCGGTATCTCGACAAGGCCGCCCGCGACGCCGGTCAGGTCGGCCCGGACTTCCTGTCCCACTCCCATGGTGAGGGCTTCCTGCGCTTCTTCGAGGAGCGGTGCCAGCGCCAGGGCATCTTCATATTCGACGAGCCGGAATCGGCGCTGTCGCCGGCGCGCCAGATCGAATTCCTCAAGTTGCTGCGACGCATGGACGAGTCCAGCATATGCCAAGTCATCATGGCGACCCATTCGCCGATGCTGATGGCCTATCCCAACGCGCAGCTGCTGCGGCTCGGGAAGTACGGGCTGGAGCCTGTTACGGTGGAGCAGACCGATCACTACCGGCTCATGCGCGAGTTCTGCGATGATCCGCGCGGGTTCGTGGAGGCGGCGACGCTGGGGGAGTGGTGAAGGGGCCTGCGCTCTCTCCATCGTCATTGCGAGGAGCTCTTGCGACGAAGCAATCCAGAGTCTTTCCGCGTAATGAGTCTGGATTGCTTCGCTACGCTCGCAATGACGGAGAGGAGGGGCCTGCATCGAACTCAAAATCGTCTTTATACCGGACACAGGCTCGCATCCTCGCGGCAGATTCCGCCCGAGCTTTGTTCATTCACCACCCTCAAGAGACCGAGGGCGCAGGGAAGGCCGGGTGCCGGCTGGCACCCGCGGTCCACTGTGCGAAGCGTGTGCTTGAAAAAGCTGCACAGCGGCATACAGGTGAAGCCAAACATCCGGCCTTCCCTGCGCAGTGGGTTGACGGCTTATGTCGTGCTCTCCCCGGGGAGCGATGCACTATTGCCCCCGTCGCCTTGCGGATGACTGACGGTGCGAGCCCGGTCGGGCCGCAACGTCACCGCAAACCTTGGCGCACAGACCCCGGGCGCCAGGACCACACGATTTTGCCGTACGCAGACTGCGCCCGTCGTGTGCGCGCATCGCCTGCTCACGGAGTGACCCGCCCTGCAAACCACCTGCGCGCGACGCTGCCTGCGTCCACCGCCTCCCATCCCGCGTTCGTGACGATCGCGATGCGCCCCTCGGCCCGGGTTGAGGTGGGGCCAACATGCGACAATTCCGAATTCGAGTAAAGCGAATTATTTCCGCATGGCCATGTTGACCCCGGTCTGGTGTTTTGCCCCTCCGGCCACCCAATCAATGGTGTGCGTTGCGCATGCCACAGCCGCGCCACGAACAGGTCTCCCCACGGTCCAAAAATGCGTTACGATGAATTCAGCGCGCGTTCCAAGTCGCGCAGGTTGAGAAACGAGGAAACGACATGAGGATGAGAAGCGGAGCGGCGCTCGCCGGGGTGGCGGCGCTGGGGGTAGCGGGGATGGCTCTGATCACCGCTTTCGAGCCGGCCCGGGCCCACGGGCCGACGCGGCAGAAGGTGCGGGAATCCATCGAGATCAACGCGGCCCCGGCCAAGGTGTGGGCGATGATCGGCAATTTCCAGGACATGAGCTGGCTTCAGCCGGTCACCAAGACCGAAGGCGAGAAGGGCAACGAGATCGGCGCGACGCGGAAACTCACCTTGACGGGCGGCGCCACGGTCGAGGAGGAGCTCTACAAATACGAGCCCGACATGCAGAGCTATTCCTATCGGATCACCAGGGTGGACGTGAAGGTGCTGCCGGTGACCAATTATTCCTCGACCCTGACGGTCTCGCCCGCGCCGGACGGCAAGGCGAAGCTGGAATGGGCCGCCGCGTTCTATCGCGGCTATCCCAACAACGACCCGCCGCCGGAGTTGAGCGACGAGGCCGCGATCAAGGCCGTGAGCGGGCTGTACAAGGCCGGGCTCGAGGCGCTCAAGAAGAAGATCGAGAGCGGCAGCTGATCGTGAGGGCGCTGGTTCTGGCGGCGCTCGCCGCCAGCCTTTGTCATGCCGGGTTCGGCGGCGCAGCCGCCGAGGAGGCGTTCGTCACCAACCAGCTCAGCGACGATCTGATGGTCGTGGACCTCGCTGGCGCGCGCAGCGTCGCGACCATCCCGATCGGCGGCAAGCCGGCAGGTATCGCCGTCAGCGCGGACGGGCGCTTTGCCTATGTCACGAGCCCGGATGCCAAGGCGGTCACGGTGGTCGACGCGGCGACGCGGCAGGTCGCCGGCCGCGTCGAGGTCGGCGGCGGGCCGCTCGGCATTGCGGTCGCGCCCGACGGCAAGACGGTCTATGTCGCCGATTGGTACGCCGCCGCGGTGCGGGTGATTGATACGGCCTCGCGCAGCGTTGTCGCCAGCATCGCGGTCGGCGCCTCGCCGTCGGGCCTTGCGGTGACGCCCGACGGAAAGCTGCTGCTCTCGGCCGACCGCGACGACGACAGCGTCTCCGTGGTGGACACGGCGACGCGCCAGCGTAAGGCGGTGATCAAGGTCGGCACCCGCCCGTTCGGCGTCACCATCGATGCCGAGGGCAAGCGCGCTTACACGGCAAATGTCGGCTCCGACGATGTCTCCGTGATCGATATCGCAGAGGCTCGAGAGATCGGCCGCGTGCCGGCCGGCATGCGCCCGTATGCGGTGGCGCTGACGCCAGGGCGCGGTTTCGTCAGCGACCAATATGGCGGCACCGTCAGCGTGTTCGATCTGGCGAGCCTCAAGCCGTTCAAGCGCATCAATGTCGGCGATTATCCCGAAGGCATCGCGGCAACCGCCGACGGCAAGCGCGTCATCGTCGCCTGCTGGGAGAGCAACACCTTAAGCATCATCGATGCGGCCGAGCTGAAGGTGATCGGCAAGATCAGGACCGGCGACGGCCCGCGCGCGTTCGGGGCGTTCTTGCGCAGGACGGAGTAGGTGTGGTCGCGTAGGGTGGGTTAGCGTCAGCGTAACCCACCTCTTTGGTGTCCGCGGTGACCGAAGTGGTGGGTTACGCCAAGCGGTCTGCGCTTCGCGCAGTCCGCAAGGCTAACCCACCCTACGGATCCGGCACAACACATCCGCAATCTCATCCATCCGGTTGAACACATGATCCGGCCCCAGCGCCCGCAATGCCGCCGGTGCCGCATAGCCCCAGCACACGGCGCCGCAGGCAATTCCCACGGCGCGCGCCGCCTCGATGTCGCGAACCTCGTCGCCGATCGAAATCACCTTGCTGGGCTCGACACCCGCACGGCGGATGACGCGGCGGAATTTCGCAGCCTTGCCGAACAGCGATGCAGAGCAGTCGAAATGCGCGAACAACGCCGCGGCAGGCCCAAGCTTCTCGCGGGCATTGGCCTCGCTGTCGGAAGTCACCAGCGCCAATTGCACGCCGTGCTCGGCCAGCGTCCGCAGCATCGTCTCGACGCCCGAAAACAGCGAGATCTCGGAAGCGGCCTCCGCCTTCAGCCGCCGCGCATGCCGCGCGATCGCCGGCAGCTTCCACAAGGGCACTTCGAGCCGGGCGAGGATCTCGCGGCTCGATGCATGCCGCAGCTCCTCGACATCCTCATCCTTTACGCGGCGAAAGTCGAAGCGGTCGGCGACATCGTTGATGGTGCGCAGGAACCAGGGGAAGCTGTCGGCGAGCGTGCCGTCGAGGTCGAAGATGGCGAGGGAATAGGGCACGTGAAAGGGATGCCGTTCGATCATCCAGTTATTGAACTAGGATTTCCACACAGTGCTTTCGGTCCAACCAAGTTCGGCGAATTCGCTGGCGCGGAGCGACGCTTCTCCCTCTGCAAAGAACTCGTCAAGCTGAGGCGGTGCGACGCTTGTTTCGGACAGCATGGCATGCGCCTGTCCGCGATGATGAATTTGATGCTGGAAGAGATGCATGAGCAGCCGGTCGCGGCGTTCGGCCTGCACGGTCGTGTCGCGGTTGATACTCACGACGGTATTGAGACTCTCGGGCGTCAGTGCATCGCAGGCAGCAATCAAGCGCTCGTCGACTGCGGCTTGCGCCGGCTTGAGCGTGACGAGGGAAGGGTACGGCACCTCGTTCTCCCAGGCTGCCGGTCCGAGCCAGCCACCTTCAAGTGCATCGATGTAGAAGAGATCAATGACATGGATGTGGTTCAGCGTACGCTGCAGGCTTGGAAAGAAGCCGGTTCGGTGGGCTTCGAAGTCAACCTGAGACAGAGCAGCGCAAGCCGTGAGCAGCCGATGGTTTGCCCAGGCATTGTTATGAGCGAACGCGCGAAAGGTTTGCACAAGTCCGGCAGGCAAAGTTCATTTCTCCCTCAGACATGTGCGTCGTCACATTCCGGACGCGCAACCTACTCCGCCGCCTCGCTCGCCGCACGCCTCCGCTTCGGCTTTCGCGCCTTCTCCAGCACCGGGGCCAGGAATTTCCCCGTATAGCTCCGCGGCGCCTTCGCAATATCTTCCGGCGGGCCCCAGGCGACGATCTCGCCGCCGCCGTCGCCGCCTTCGGGGCCCAAGTCGATGACCCAGTCGGCGGTCTTGATGACTTCGAGATTGTGCTCGATGACGACGACCGTGTTGCCCTGCGCGACCAGCTCGTGCAGCACCTCCAGGAGCTTCTTGACGTCGTGGAAGTGCAGGCCGGTGGTGGGCTCGTCCAGGATGTAGAGCGTGCGGCCGGTGGCGCGTTTTGACAATTCCTTTGCCAGCTTGACGCGCTGCGCTTCACCGCCCGAGAGGGTCGTCGCCTGCTGGCCGACATGGATGTAATCGAGCCCGACGCGGTGCAATGTCTGAAAAGTCTCGCGGACGCGCGGCACCGCCTTGAAGAACTCGGCGGCTTCCTCGACGGTCATGTCGAGCACGTCGGCGATGCTCTTGCCCTTGAACAGCACCTCCAGCGTCTCGCGGTTGTAGCGCTTGCCCTTGCAGACGTCGCAGGTGACGTAGACGTCGGGCAGGAAGTGCATCTCGATCTTGATGACGCCGTCGCCCTGGCAGGCTTCGCAGCGGCCGCCCTTGACGTTGAAGGAGAAGCGGCCGGGCTCGTAGCCGCGCGCCTTCGCTTCCGGCAGGCCGGCGAACCATTCGCGGATCGGCGTGAAGGCGCCGGTGTAGGTCGCAGGATTCGAGCGCGGGGTGCGGCCGATCGGCGACTGGTCGATGTCGATGATCTTGTCGATGTGCTCGAGGCCCTCGATGCGGTCGTGCGGGGCAGCGCCCTCGCTGGCGTTGTTGAGCTTGCGGGCGATGGCGCGGTAGAGCGTATCGATCAGCAGCGTCGACTTGCCGCCGCCGGAGACGCCGGTGACGCAGGTGAACAGGCCGAGCGGAATCTCCGCCGTGACGTTCTTGAGGTTATTGCCGCGCGCGTTCACCACCTTGATGGTGCGGCGGTGGTTCGGCGGACGCCGCTCCGGCACCTCGACCTCGAGCTCGCCGGTGAGGTACTTGCCGGTCAGCGATTTCGGGTTGCGCATGATCTCGGCGGGCGTGCCTTCGGCGACGATGTTGCCGCCATGCATGCCGGCGCCGGGGCCGATGTCGAGCACGTAGTCGGCGAGCCGAATGGCGTCCTCGTCATGCTCGACCACGACCACGGTGTTGCCGAGGTCGCGCAGCCGCTTCAGCGTATCGAGCAGGCGGGCATTATCGCGCTGATGCAGGCCGATCGAGGGCTCGTCCAGCACGTAGAGCACGCCCGTGAGCCCCGAGCCGATCTGCGAGGCCAGGCGGATGCGCTGGCTTTCGCCGCCGGACAGCGTACCGGAGGAGCGGGATAGCGTCAGATAATTGAGGCCGACGTCGAGCAGGAAGGTGAGGCGCTCGCGGATCTCCTTCAGGATGCGGCCCGCGATCTCGTTCTGCTGCGCGTTCAGCGCCTCCGGCACGGTCTCGAACCATGCGCCGGCGCCCTTCACGGACAGCTCCGAGATTTCGCCGATATGCTTGCCGCCGACCTTGACGCAGAGCGCCTCGGGCTTGAGTCGAAAGCCTTTGCAACCCTCGCAGGGCACGTCGTGGAAATATTTCGCCAGCTCCTCGCGCGCCCACTCGCTTTCGGTCTCGCGGTAGCGGCGGTTGATGTTGGTGATGACGCCCTCGAACGGCTTCTTGGTGTCGTAGGAGCGCACCCCGTCCTCGTAGGAGAACTTGATCTCGTCCTCGCCCGAGCCGTAGAGGATCGCGTTTTGCGTCTTCTTCGGCAGGTCCTTCCACTTGGTGTCGAGTGTGAATTTGTAATGCTTGCCGAGCGCGGTCAGCGTCTGCACGTAATAGGGCGATGACGATTTGGCCCAGGGCGCGATCGCGCCCTTGCGCAGCGTCAGATCCTTCTCGGGGATGACGAGGTCCTCGTCGACATGCTGCTCGACGCCGAGGCCGCCGCAGGCGGGGCAGGCGCCGTAGGGATTGTTGAAGGAGAACAGGCGCGGCTCGATCTCGGGGATGGTGAAGCCGGAGACCGGGCAGGCGAACTTTTCCGAGAACAGAATGCGCTCGGGGCCGCTCTTGTCGTGGATCTTTGCGGTCTTCTTCTTCTCTTCTGCGGGGACGGCCGCCGCGGGAGCGTCGGCGAACTCGACGACGGCGAGGCCTTCGGCGAGCTTCAACGCGGTCTCAAAGCTCTCGGCGAGGCGCTGGCCGATATCGGCGCGCACCACGATGCGGTCGACGACGACATCGATGTCGTGCGGGAACTTCTTGTCGAGGTTAGGGGCTTCCGCCAGCTCATGGAAGGTGCCGTCGATCTTGACGCGCTGAAAGCCCTTCTTGAGCCACTCGGCGAGCTCCTTCTTGTACTCGCCCTTGCGGCCGCGCACGACGGGGGCGAGCAGATAGAGGCGGGTGCCCTCGGGCAGCGCCAGCACGCGGTCGACCATCTGCGAGACGGTCTGGCTCTCGATCGGCAGGCCCGTGGCCGGCGAATAGGGCACGCCGACGCGGGCCCAAAGCAGGCGCATGTAGTCGTAGATCTCGGTGACGGTGCCGACGGTGGAGCGCGGGTTCTTCGACGTCGTCTTCTGCTCGATGGAGATCGCAGGCGAGAGGCCGTCGATCTGGTCGACGTCGGGCTTCTGCATCATCTCCAGGAACTGGCGGGCATAGGCCGACAGCGATTCGACGTAGCGGCGCTGGCCCTCGGCATAGATGGTGTCGAAGGCTAGCGAGGATTTGCCGGAGCCGGATAGCCCGGTGAACACCACCAGCTTGTCGCGGGGAATCTCGACGTCGATATTCTTGAGGTTGTGCTCGCGCGCGCCGCGGATCGTAATTGCGCGCAGGCTGGAGCCCGCGTTCTGTTGTTGGCGCTTCGCCCTGATCACTTCGTCCATCCCAGAGGTCCTCGAGGAATCCAAAGACGCGCGATCGCGCCAATGCAAAAGGCGCGCTTCGCCCGGAACCGGGATCGGCGCCGATGGGTATGGCAGCGAACGTAGGAAGAACGGCGGCGGATTTCCAGTGGGACTTGCGAATCGTCAACGGATTGTTGGCGCGCTGGCGGCATCTGGCAGCAGGAGCGCGCGGAACCGCTCGGAACAGCCCGCCCAAAGCAAAAGGCCGGCGCGAGGCCGGCCTTTCGTGACGATGTGACTTCGGCAGGGAAGATCAGTACTTCGCGACCACCGGGCCGCCGAAGGTGTAGTTGAGGCGAACGGTGCCCATGTCGACATCCTGCTTGATGCGGTCGGTCCGGTCGTTGATGCCAAGCACCGTGAAATTGACGTTGCGGCCGCCCATGAACAAGTGGTCGTATTCGATCGCAACGGACCAGTTCGGTGCGAAACCGAATTCGATGCCGGTGCCGACTGCGCCGCCCCAGCGCGTCTCGCTCGCGCTATCGAAGACCACGCCGCCGAGAAGGCCGTCATACTTGGCGTGCGTGACCGCGGCGCCGCCCTTCACGTACCAGAGCACGTTATTCCAGGCGTAGCCGACCTGGCCGGTGAACAGGCCGAGGGCATCGATTCTGGTCTGATTGACCACGGGTGCGAAAGCGGCGAGCGGGCTCGCGTTCGATCCCTTCAGGTTGGCCCAGTCGCCTTGGGCTTCAAGGCCGAACACCCAGTTAGCCGACTGCCAACGATAACCGACCTGGCCGCCGACGAGACCGCCGGTCGCGTTGTGACAGCCTTCGGACACGACCGGGATTGCCACACCGAGCACGGCATTGAGATCCCAGCAATTGCGGCTCGATGCACCGCCGCCGTTGATGCCGAGGTAGAAGCCGCTCCAGTTGTACACCGCGATCGGCGCCACCGGAGCCTTGGCGTAGGGGCGGGCCGCCAAATCGGCCGCCGAGGCCGGTGCCAACGCGCTGAGTGCGAACAAACTGGCCGAAGCCAGCAAAAGCTTCTTCATATCCATTCCCCACTTCCGTTTCTCATTCCGGTCTTCCGGAGAGCGGAAGAGCAGCGGACCTCATGACTCAAGTAACGTCATTGCTTTACACCATTGAAGCCAAAAGTTGTGTCACCCGGCCGCCACATCCGTCCGAAAACGCGAACGAACGGGGCGGCCGCAACAAATACAAAAAGGCCGGCGCGAGGCCGGCCTTTCGTAACGCGGGTGCGTCAGAGACGAAGCTTAGTACTTCGCGACGACCGGGCCACCGAAGTGATAGTTCACGCCGACCTGCACGGTGTGAAGGTTGAGCGTGCCGGTGTTCACCGGAGCGCCGATACCCGAGAAGTAGGTCTCGCCGCCCAGGCTGCGATAGAGATACTCGCCCTTGACTGACCACTGCGGCGCGAAGAATGCCTCGACGCCAGCGCCGACCGTCCAACCGGAATGCCACTTGCTGTCCGAGACGCTTGCGAAGGGCGAGCTGACGGTGATCTTGTTGTCGATCCAGGCGTAGCCGCCCGTAGCGTAGAACAGCACGTTGTTGACGGCCCAACCGATACGGCCGCGCACAGTGCCGAGCGCATCAATGCGCGAGCTCGTGGTCACGGGAACGATAGCGCCGCCAAAGAGAACAGGGGTGGTCACCGAAGCATTGACATCAGCCCACGAGCCGTCGGCTTCCACGCCGAACACGACGTTGCCGGTCTGCCAGTTATAGCCGCCGGTGCCGCCGACGAAGCCACCCTTCATCCGCGGGTCGCCGGAACCGTTCTCCCAAGCGCCGCCGCCGACGATACCGAGGTAGAAGCCGGTCCAGTTATAGACCGAGGCCACAGCCACCGGAGCCTTGGTGTAGGGGCGGGCTGCCAGATCAGCAGCCGAAGCGGGGGCCGCAAGAGCGAATACACAGGCCGAAGCCAACAAAACCTTTTTCATTTTCAACTTAATCCCAGTCCCAGTTTCTGTTGTTGCCTTCCGTCGCGGAAGGGCATCGGACTCAACGGCCCAACTGACGCCGTCTTTACACCACCAAAGCCGCAAGTTGTGTCTCCGAAAAGCCACAACAGTCGAAAAGGTGATGGTTGCTGACTCATCTACGTCCAGGCATCGTGCCGCAAAAAAGAAGGGCCGGCGCAGCGGGCCGGCCCTTGCATTCACTCACAAAATCAGAGGGATATCAGTACCTCGCGATCAGCGGGCCGCCGAAGCGATAATTCAACCGGACCAGGCCGATATCGACATCCTGGCTGATGCGATCGCTCCCGAACACGGCGCCCGCAGGCGTCGTGAAACCGATTGTGCGGTCGCCGAGGAAGATGTGGTTGTACTCGACGCCGAGCGTCCAGTTCGGAGCAAATCCGAATTCCAGGCCGGCGCCAACGGTGCCGCCCCAGCGGGTCTCGCGAGCCGACGCCAGCAGCGTGCCGGCGCCCGGCGTGCCGGCCGCGGCATAAACGTCGTACTTGTCCCCGACCACGGCGCCGCCGCCCTTCACATAGAACAAGACGTTGTTCCAGGCGTAACCGACCTGGCCGGTGATCAGGCCGAAAGCATCGATGCGCGAGCGGTTGCGGTCACCGGTGACCAAAGCGCTTCCAGGGAAGACGGTGCTGACGTTGTCGCCCGAGAAGTCAGCCCAGTTACCCTGGCCTTCGACGCCGAACACCCAACTGGCCGACTGCCAGCGATAGCCGATCTGGCCACCGACCGTGCCACCGGTCGCGTTGTGGCATCCTTCACCGACGAAGGTACCGGGAACGCCGGTGACGACGCCGGTGGTGTCGAGGAAGTCCCAGCACTTGTGGCTCGTGCCGCCGCCGCCGTTGATGCCGATGTAGAAGCCGCTCCAGTCGTAAATCGCAGCGACCGCCGGAGCGGGAGCCTTGGTGTAGGGCCGCGCGGCAAGATCTGCCGCGCTTGCCGGAGCCGACAGCCCCAATGCCAGTACACTGATTGCGCCAAATAGAACCTTATTCATTGCAGTCTCCCCAGTTACGTCCGCTTCACGAAAGTCCCCGAAGCGGCTGATCAGGCGCGACGCCCATATGAACTAATTCCGAGGCAAAGGTAGCCTAAGGAAAGGGCAGAGTCCGTCTCCGGAATGCCACACTCGCGGCTCAACTGAGGTGGAACAACTTGATGAATGTTAAGCGGTTTTCGTCGTTCACGGGAACCCAAAAAAGTTCCATCGGAGTGCTGCTCTTTTCGTTGGCGGCCGGCCGAATGTTTGCTCTACCGCTATAAAGAACAAATCTGGAACAAATCTGAGTGCGATGCTATATGTGGGGATAACCCTGGGGGTGGCAGGCTGAGCGGTGCCCGCAAGCGTATAGGGTCGCCTCGACGGGCGCAGAGAAACGCGGGCAGCGGGATTGGCCCTCTTTTGAAATTCAGTGGCATTCGGAGTGGAGAGCGGCGATGGCGGGAAGTGTCAACAAGGTCATTCTGGTTGGAAATCTCGGCAAGGATCCCGAAATCCGCCGCACCCAGGACGGGCGGCCGATCGCGAATTTGAGCATCGCGACGTCGGAGACCTGGCGCGACAAGAACACCGGCGAGCGCAAGGAGAAGACCGAGTGGCATCGCGTCGTGATCTTCTCTGAGCCGCTTTGCAAGGTCGTCGAACAGTATCTGAAGAAGGGCGCGAAGGTTTACATCGAGGGCGCGCTGCAGACCCGCAAATGGACCGACCAGAGCGGCGTCGAGAAGTACTCGACGGAGGTCGTGCTCCAGGGCTTCAACTCGACGCTGACGATGCTGGACGGCCGCGGTGGCGGCGGCGGAGGCGGCAGCTTCGCCGACGAGCCGGGCGGCGATTTCGGCTCCTCCGGACCCGTGAGCAGCGCGCCGCGCCGTCCGGTTGCCGCTGGCGGCGGTCGCAACAGCGACATGGACGACGACATCCCGTTCTGAGCGGGCGGACCGCTCGGCCCGGTGAGGCGGCGATTTCGATCGCGCTTCCCGCATCGGGTCAGCAAACCTTACTAATTGGCTGGGCGGGCTCGGATTTTCCGGGCCCGCTTCATGTTTGGGGTGAGGTCCGTTGCGCAGCGGAAAGCTGGCTGACGGGGCGCCGCTTCCCTGGTGTTCAGGCCGGCGTTGCGGGTGGTTCTGGAGGGTCGATTCCGTGGCCGACCAGGGCGCGGCTCTGAGGCCGTAAGTTATTGGAAAAATAAGCGGAAAAAGCGCTTTCCGAGGGGCTGCCAGGGTGGTTATCCGACCCCGGATGCGCTATATGATTCCCAGACAAAACCTCACCGGATTCCCCCTTGGCTGACGACGACAACAAGCCCGGCGACCAGCCGGCGCACCCCTCGGACATTCGCCCCGTTTCCATCTACGAGGAGATGAAGAAGTCCTACCTCGATTACGCCATGAGCGTGATCGTGGCGCGTGCGCTGCCCGATGCGCGCGACGGGTTGAAGCCGGTGCACCGCCGCATCCTGTTCGCGATGAACAATCGCGGCGACACCCCGGACAAGAAGCACAAGAAGTCCGCCGGTGCCGTCGGCGAGGTCATGGGTAAGTACCACCCCCATGGCGACCAGGCGATCTACGACGCCTTGGTGCGCATGGCGCAGGACTTCTCGATGCGCGCGCCCTTGATCGACGGCCAGGGCAATTTCGGCTCGGTCGACGGCGATCCGCCGGCGGCCATGCGCTACACCGAGTCCCGCCTGACCAAGATCGCGCTGAAGCTGCTCGAGGACATCGACGACGACACGGTCGACTTCCAGGACAATTACGACGGCTCCGAAAAGGAGCCGGTGGTTCTGCCGGCGCGGTTCCCGAACCTGCTGGTCAACGGCGCCGGCGGCATCGCGGTCGGCATGGCCACCAACATCCCGCCGCACAATCTCGGCGAGGTGATCGATGCCTGCGTCGCGCTGATCGACAATCCGGCTCTGACGATCGACGAGCTCAATGCCATCATCCCGGGCCCGGATTTCCCGACCGGCGGCATCATCCTCGGCCGCCAGGGCATCCGCAGCGCCTATCATCTCGGCCGCGGCTCCATCGTGATGCGCGGCAAGGTCACCTTCGAGACGATCCGGAAAGAGCGCGAGGCGATCGTCATCACCGAGATCCCGTATCAGGTGAACAAGGCGACGATGGTCGAGCGCATCGCCGAGCTCTACAAGGAAAAGAAGATCGAGGGCATCTCCGACCTGCGCGACGAGTCCGACCGCGACGGCTACCGCGTCGTCGTCGAGCTCAAGCGCGATGCGGTTCCCGATGTGGTGCTGAACCAGCTCTACAAGTTCACGCCGCTGCAGACGAGCTTCGGCGTCAACGCCGTCGCGCTCGATAGCGGCCGTCCGCAGACCATGAACTTGAAGGACATGCTGACGATCTTCGTCGGCTTCCGCGAGCAGGTGGTCACGCGCCGGACCAAATACAAGCTGCGCAAGGCGCGCGAGCGCGCGCACGAGCAGGTCGGCCTGGCCATCGCCGTCGCCAACATCGACGAGATCATCAAGGTGATCCGGCACTCGCCGACGCCGGCTGCGGCGCGCGAGACCCTGATGACGCGCGACTGGGCCGCGCGCGACGTCGAGGACATCATCACGCTGATCGACGATCCCCGTCACCGCATCAACGAAGACGGGACGATCCGCCTCTCGCTGGAGCAGGCGAGGGCGATCCTCGAGCTGCGCCTGGCGCGCCTCACGGCGCTCGGCCGCGACGAGATCGGCGAGGAGCTGTCCAAGCTCGCCGGCGAGATCAGCGATTATCTCGACATCCTGCGCTCGCGCGCGCGCATCCTCGACATCATCAAGACCGAGCTTGCCGAGGTGAAGGCGGAGTTCGCAACGCCGCGCCGCACCGTGATCATGGAGCAGGAGGGCGAGGTCGAGGACGAGGACCTGATCCAGCGCGAGGACATGGTCGTCACCGTCTCGCATGCCGGCTACGTCAAGCGCGTGCCGCTGTCGGCCTATCGCGCCCAGCGCCGCGGCGGCAAGGGCCGCTCCGGCATGCAGACCCGCGACGAGGACTTCGTCAGCCGGCTCTTTGTCGCGTCGACGCATACTCCGGTGCTGTTCTTCTCCTCGCGCGGCCAGGTCTACAAGGAAAAGGTCTGGCGGCTGCCGATGGCCGCGCCGAACGCGCGCGGCAAGGCCATGATCAACATCCTGCCGCTGGAGCAGGGCGAGCGCATCACCACCATCATGCCGCTGCCCGAGGATGAATCGACCTGGGGCCAGCTCGACGTGATGTTCGCGACCACGGGCGGCAACGTCCGGCGCAACAAGCTGTCCGACTTCGTCGACGTGCGCCGCTCCGGCATCATCGCGATGAAGCTCGACGACAACGAAGCGATCGTCGACGTGCAGATCTGCACCGAGCGCGACGACGTGCTGCTGACCGCTGCCGGCGGCCAGTGCATCCGCTTCCCCGTAACCGACGTGCGCGTGTTCACTGGGCGCACCTCGATGGGCGTGCGCGGCATCGCGCTCGGCGAAGGCGACAAGGTGATTTCGCTGGCGATCCTGCGCCACGTCGACACCACCTCGGACGAGCGCTCGGCCTATTTGAAGATGCGCCGCGCGGTCGCGGGCGAAGCCGCCGCGGACGAGGCGCCGGCCGATGCCGAGGCCGAGGAGACCTCGGGCAGCTTCCAGCTCCCGCAGGAACGCTATGTCGAGATGTCGGCGCAGGAGCAGGTCGTGCTGACCGTCTCCGTCAACGGCTACGGCAAGCGGACCTCGTCCTACGAGTACCGCACCACCGGCCGCGGCGGCAAAGGCATCGTCGCCATGAGCGTCAACAACCGCAACGGCAATCTCGTCGCCTCGTTCCCGGTGGAGGAGGCGGATCAAATCATGCTGGTCACCGACAAGGGCCAGCTGATCCGCTGTCCGGTCGAAGGCATCCGCATCGCCGGCCGCTCCACGCAAGGCGTGATCGTGTTCGACACCGCCGAGGACGAGCACGTCGTCTCGGTCGAGCACATCACGGAAGAGGCCGAGAGCGGCAACGGCGAGAACGGCAATGGGGCGTGACGCCCTGTTCTATGCAGCGCTCGCGAGCTCCTTGGTAAGATCGGCAAGCGCCTCGTGCTTGCCGATCTGTGCCATCCAGCACCATAGCTCCAGCGTGCAGTACATGCGGTAGAGACGAAGCGTCTCCTGCCAGTCGGGACGTTCGATCTTGCCATAGCCCGCGAGCAATCCTTCTCGCTTCGGCGCGTCCTTCGCTGTGAAATAATAGATCGCCTTCGCGATATCCATCAGCGGATCACCGGACGTCGCATTCTCGAAATCGACGATGCCGGACAGGTGCGGATCGCCCTGCGACGTCACCAGGATATTTCCGGCGTGGAAGTCGTAATGGCACAGGCGAGGGACAACTGCCGCCTTCAACAGATGCTGGCGAGCCACAACGCTATCCCGGAGCCGCTCGGCAAGTGCGGGATCACCGCCCCGCACGCAGAACACTTTCAGCTTCCTTTCGAGTTGCGCGGACATGTAGGCATGATTGCTCGGATATGCCGTCCACACCCCGTCGGGGCCGATATAGCCAAAACTGTCGAGGGCAATGTCATTGATCCTGCGGAGCGCCGCGCCCATCTCGGCGTAGATTTCGAACAGCTGTGCGTCTGTCAGCACCGCCTCTCGCCGGCCGAGCACCGTGCCGTCAAGCTTGGTCATCAGGACGTAGTTGAGGTCGATCACCGATCGCGTGTTGTCGGCGAACAGTACGCTGGGAACGGTTATGTCAAGGTCACGGAGAAGCCCAAGAACGTAGACTTCCTTTGCCATCTTCCACTGCAGCGATGCAGGGTAGGCCTTGAGGATGCAGGCTGGCGAATCCGCCAGCGCGACCTCAAGGACAGTACCGATCTCGCCGCCATGCAGTTCGGTGACGTCCAGCACCGACGCGTGCGGAGACATCCGACGGACGATTGACTGCACCTGATCGACCGAGATCGTCAGCCGAGGCTTCAGCTGCAGAGGCGGCTCGTTGAACATTTCGCACCTGTCTCATGCAGCCTGGCGAGCTTCCCTAAATCTCCAGCTCCGTCCCGAACTCCACCACCTGCTTGGTCGGCACGCCGAAGAACGCGGCCGAGCGTTCGGCGTTGCGCTGCAGGAAGGCGAACACGCCTTCGCGCCAGACCCACATGCCCGGGACGTCCTCGCGCGGGATGATGGTTTCGCGGCCGACGTAATAGGTGATCTCGGAGAGGTCGATGCCGGGCAGCTTGCCCTGCTGGCAAACGAGCTTCAGTCCATCGTAGATCGTCGGGTTCTGCATGAAGCCGTAATGCAGGATTGCGCGGGTGATGCCGGGAATGATCTCGATCACCTCGGCGCGTTCGTCGTCGGGAATGTGCGGGGATTCCTCGATCAGGACGGTGACCAGCAGCACGCGCTCGTGCAGCACGCGGTTGTGCTTGACGAACTGGGTGAGCGCGAGCGGCACGCCGCGCGGCGCCGAGGCTAGGAACACGGCGGTCCCGGGCAGCCTCGCATGGCACCTGTTGACCGCGGTCTCGATCAGATCCTCCTCGGGCTGGCGCAGCTGGCCGCGCGCGGCTTCGACCAGCCTCACGCCGGCGCGCCAGGTCAGCATCAGGAAGGCGACGAGGCCGGCGAGCAGCAATGGAAACCAGCCGCCCTCGAACAGCTTGATCGAATTGGCCGAGAAGAAGATCAGGTCGATGACGAAGAATGCCCCGTTCACGCCGGCCACCAGCCAGGGCGAATAGCCCCACTGGATCGCCACCAGCGCGGCGAGCAGCGTCGTGATGGCCATCAGCAGCGACACGGCGATGCCATAGGCGCCGGCGAGCGCGTCCGAGGTGCCGAAGCTCAGCACCGCCCCGAGGGTTGCCGCAGCGAGCAGCCAGTTCACCAGCGGCACGTAGATCTGGCCGATCGCGTCGCTGGTGGTGTGGCGGATCTGCATGCGCGGCAGGAAGCCGAGCTGGATCGACTGCTGGGTCAGCGAGAACACGCCGGAGATGATCGCCTGCGAGGCGATCACGGTCGCGACCGCCGAGAAGGCGACCAGCGGATAGTGCAGGGCGTCCGGGCAAAGCTGGAAGAACGGATTCTCGATCATGGTGGGATCGGTGATCAAGAGCGCGGCCTGGCCGAAATAGTTCAGCACCAGCGCGGGCAGGCAGATCGCGAACCAGGCGAGCCGGATCGGCAAGCGGCCGAAATGGCCCATGTCGGCATACATGGCCTCGCCCCCGGTCACCGCGAGAAAGGCGGCGCCGAGGATGGCGAAGGAGACGTGAAAATCCTGGTGGATCAGGAAATTGAACGCATAAAACGGGCTGAGCGCGGCCAGCACCGCCGGTGCCTTGACGATGCCGTGGATGCCGAGCGCGGCGAGCACGACGAACCAGGCCAGCATCACCGGGCCGAAGATGCGGCCGATGAAGCCGGTGCCCTGCTTCTGCATCATGAACAGCCCGATCAGGATGGCGACGGTGACGGGCACGACCACCGGTGCGAGCGAGGGGGCATCGACCTTGAGGCCCTCGATGGCGCTGAGCACGGAGATCGCCGGTGTGATCGCGCCGTCGCCATAGAGCAGGGCCGCGCCGACGAGACCGACGACGAGGAGATGCGCACGCCAGGTGCCGGCTTGCGCGTTACGCGCGTGGAGCAGAGCCAGGAGGGCGACGATGCCGCCTTCGCCGCGGTTGTCCGCGCGCAGGATCAGCAGCGCATATTTCAGCGAGATGATCAGGAGCAGCGCCCACAGGATCAGCGAGGCAACCCCCAGGACAGCGTCGTGCGTGAGTGTACCGCCATGGGCAGCCGCCTTGGCGGCTTCCTTCAGGGCGTAGAGGGGACTGGTGCCGATATCGCCGTAGACCACGCCGAGGGCGCCCATGGTCATGGCAACCGGCAGTGCATCAGGGTGGTGGCCGGAGGCAACTGCAGGTGTGCTGGACAACGGCAAATCCCCCAATGGAATCGCGCCCGGCGGGCCATTCCGACGGGCGCGAGCATGACGCAGTCTGCGACGAGACGTCGCAAATAGCCATGGGATTTATCTTGGGGTTTATCTTGAGGGACCTTCCTGACGCGAAACTGACAGATCCGACTACGGCGTGCGGTCGGCGGTCACGAGGCGCGCCTCCCGGACATTGGCCTTGCTGCCGGCGCGGCGCAGGCAGGACGCCTCGAAATTCGGCCAGGCCTGCTGCGAGCAGTCACGGCCGACGGTGCGGATATCGAGCCGGTCGCTCTTGGCCAGCGGCTGCGGCACGCTGGCTTCGACCGTCGGGGCAAAGCCGGGCAGGAGGGTGAGGGCCGCGGCAACACACGCAGACAGAGCGATCGCTGAAAGAGCCTTGATCATTGACAGTCCCCTGTGATGCGGCCGCCTGCGCCCAGCATGCGACCCGTCGTTCGTTGGCCGGATTAGTAACCATGGCCAGTTTCCGGACGTCTTCGCGGGCGCCGGAAATGGTTTCGTTCGCGGTCCGTTTTGTTCCGTGGCTACCCGCAGGACGAAACAAACCGGCCGTTGCCGACGTCTGGGGAGACATCTACATGTGACTGGACCGGAAACGGACAAGGAACCTGCCCGGCTTGCCGGCCCGGGCGGGGCGCGGTAGGACGGGGCCATGCCGCGCATTGCCTTCTACCCAGGTTCCTTCGACCCCATCACCAACGGCCATCTGGACGTGGTCCGGCACAGCGTTTCCTTGTGCGACAGGCTTGTGGTCGCAATCGGGGTCCACCCCGGCAAGAAGCCGCTGTTCTCGACCGAGGAGCGGTTGAAGATGCTCGAGGACGTCTGCGGCCCGATCGCGGCCCAGGCCGGCTGCGTGCTCGAGGCGACGACGTTTGACGATCTGTCGGTCACCGCGGCGCGCAAGCACGGCGCAACCATCATGATCCGAGGCCTGCGCGATGGCAGCGACCTCGACTACGAAATGCAGCTCGCCGGCATGAACGAGGCCATGGCGCCCGAGGTGCATACGGTCTTCCTGCCGGCCTCTCCCATGGTCCGCCCGATCACCGCCACTTTGGTGCGCCAGATCGCCGGCATGGGCGGGGACGTCTCGGCCTTCGTCCCGCCGCAGGTCGCGGCACAGCTCAAGGCCAAATTCGCCGGATAACGGCGCGCTTCCTCTTTCTGATCCGGAGTTGTCATGATCCGAATTCTCGCAGTTCTTGCCGCGCTTCTGTTCGCGGTGCCGGCGGCGGCACAGCAATTGCCGGCAAATCTCGACAAGGCCAACGCCATCGTCATCGACAGCACCAAGGGCCGCATCGTCATCAAGCTCAGGACCGACATCGCGCCCCAGCATGCCGAGCGCATCAAGCAGCTCGCGCGCGAAGGCTTCTACAACAACGTGCCGTTCCACCGCGTCATGGATGGCTTCATGGCGCAGACGGGCGATGGCCAGAACGGCAACGGCACCGGCGGCTCGAAATATGCGAACCTGAAGCAGGAATTCTCCAAGGTGCATTTTGCCCGCGGCATCGTCGGCATGGCCCGGCGCGGCGACAGCGTCGACAGCGCCAACTCGCAGTTCTTCATCATGTTCGCCGACGGCGGCAGCCTCGACGGCCAGTACACCGTGATCGGCGAGGTCGTGCAGGGCATGGACGTCGTCGACAAGCTGAAGAAGGCGCCCCCCGGCTCGCCCGGCGGCTCCGTCACCGATCCCGACAAGATGGTGAAGGTGCAGGTCGCCTCCGACATCAAATAGGCGCGGCCATGGCGCGCCGCGGCGGAAAGCTCCTGCTGATTGCCGCGATGCTGCTGCTCGGCACCTCCCGTGCCGCCGTGGAGGCCGCTCAGGTCGACACGATCCAGGACATCTTCCGGCACCTGCGCACCTGCTGGAGACCGCCGTCGCCGGCCAGGGCGCGCCCCCTCGACATCACCGTCGTCGTGAGCTTTAACCGGGCCGGAAACATTCTGGGCCATCCGAGGATTACCTATGAATCCGCGGAGGCCCCCGACAATGACCGGCTGCAATACCGGATCGCGGTGATGGAGGCGTTGCAACGCTGCACGCCGGTGCCATTTACCGATGCAATGGCCGGCGCCGCCGCGGGACGACCATTCGCGATCCAGTTCCGCAGCCGCAAAACGTCACCCGACAAGACTTCACCCCCAACGCAAGAGAGACGAGCATGAGCGTCACCGAAAACACCCTGATCCTCGAGACCACGCAGGGCCCCGTCACCATCGAGATGCGGCCCGACCTCGCGCCGGGCCACGTCGCGCGCATCAAGGAGCTGGTCCGCGAGGGTTTTTACGACGGCATCGTGTTCCACCGCGTGATCGAGGGCTTCATGGCGCAGACCGGCTGCCCGCACGGCACCGGCACCGGCGGCTCGGGCAAGAAGCTGAAGGCCGAGTTCAACAAGGAGCCGCATGTGCGCGGCACCGCCTCGATGGCCCGCGCCGCCAATCCCGATTCCGGCGACAGCCAGTTCTTCATCTGCTTCGACGACGCCCGCTTCCTCGACAACCAGTACACGGTGTGGGGCAAGGTCACCGAGGGCATGGAGAACGTCGACAAGATCAAGCGCGGCGAGCCGGTGCAGAACCCCGACAAGATCGTCAAGGCGCGGATGGCCGCGGACAAGGAGTAAGCGCGGTCCTGTCATCGCCCGAGCAGGCGGGCGATCCAGTACTCACGATCGTTGTCGTAACTACCACTGGCGGTTACTGGATGCCCCGCCTTCGCGGGGCATGACACCGACCAAGCTCGCTCATGCGCACCGACCTCTTCGATTTCGACCTGCCCGCCGAGCGCATCGCCTTGCGCCCGGCGAGCCCGCGCGATTCCGCGAAGATGCTGGTCGTCGAGAACGGCGCGCTGCGCGATCAGACCATCGCCGACCTGCCGCAATGGCTGAGGCCCGGCGACCAGCTCGTCGTCAACGACACCAAGGTGATTGCGGCGCAATTGAAGGGCCGCCGCATTGGCCGCGAGACCGAGCCGAAGATCGAGGCGACGCTGATCAAGCGGCTCGACGGCTCGCGCTGGCAGGCGCTGGTGAAGCCGGCGAAGAAGCTCGTCCCCGGCGATCGCATCCGCTTCGGCAACGAGGGCAAGGTCTGCCTGCTCGGCCATCTCGACGCAGAGGTGGAGGCCAAGGGCACCGAGGGCGAGGTGACGCTGTCGTTCTCGTTCCACGGCCCGGCGCTGGACCAGGCCATCGCCGATCTCGGCAGCCCGCCGCTGCCGCCCTACATCGCCTCCAAGCGCACGCCCGACGATCAGGATCTTGCGGATTACCAGACCATGTTCGCGGCCAATGAAGGCGCGGTTGCAGCGCCTACCGCGGGGCTGCATTTCACGCCGGCGCTGGAGCAGGCGCTGCGCGACCGCGACGTCGGCATCAACCGCGTGACGCTGCATGTCGGGGCGGGGACGTTCCTGCCGGTGAAGGTCGACGACACCGAAGCCCACAAGATGCATGCCGAATGGGGCACGATCTCGGCCGAGACGGCGGAGCGCCTCAACGCGGCGCGGAAGAGCGGCGGCCGCATCGTTGCGGTCGGCACCACGTCATTGCGGCTGCTCGAAAGCGCCGCGAGCGAGGACGGCACGATCCAGCCATTCGCCGCCGAGACGTCGATCTTCATCACGCCCGGCTATCGCTTCCGCGCGGTCGATGTCCTGATGACGAATTTCCATCTGCCGAAGTCGACCCTGTTCATGCTGGTGTCGGCCTTCTCCGGGCTCGCGACGATGAAGCAGGCCTATGCGCATGCGATCGCGCGCGGGTACCGGTTCTATTCGTATGGGGATGCGTGTTTGCTGTTTCGGGCTCGGGAGTGACCCGGCGGCATCCGTGTGGTATGCTGTTCACGCCGTTGCAAGGATCGAGTGGCCGATGAACATCCGTTCCGCGAAAGTCGATGAGCTTGCCCAGCGCCTCGCCCGTCTGACGGGGGAAGACATCGAGACGGCGCTGGAGCGCGCTATTGAGGAGCGCTTGTCTCGTGTCGGCACGCCGACGACAGATAGAAGGGCCGCTCTGACCTCGTTCTTCGAGCGGACCGCTGGCTTGCCGGTTCTGGATTCCCGATCTGCTGACGAAATTCTGGGCTACGATCGTTTCGGGCTACCGTCCTGATGGTAGTGGATACGTCTGCGATCATCGCGACCGTAACCAATGAGCCGGATGGACAACTCTACCGGACAGCGATGCTGGATGCCGACATCCTGTCGATGTCGGCAGTCGCGGTCCTGGAAGCCAAGATAGTTCTCTCTGCTCGCTTCGGAGCAGCGGCTGTGGCGTTTTTCGACGAGTTACTGGACCGCGGGAATTGTCGTCGTGCCGTTCGACGCCGAGATGGCCAAAGCTGCGTTCGAAGCGTTTCAACGGTTTGGCAAGGGTGGAGGACATTCGGCACAGCTCAATATCGTCGATTGTACGGTCTACGCTCTTGCCAAACTACGTTCGGAACCGCTGCTCTTCAAAGGAGCCGATTTTGCCAAGACAGATATCGTGGCGGCGTTGAGCTGACGGCATGGTAAGCCGCCGCGACTTTGCCCGCGGTAGCTCGAAGAGCGAAGGCGGAAGCATGCCCACCGTCCTTTAAATGCCGGAGCGAAATGGTGGGCACGGCGCTTGCGCGCCTTTGCCCACCTGCACATCTCGCTGCTACGCCATCACCCGCTGCGGCAGGAGCTCGGCGATCTGCACTGCGTTCAGCGCGGCGCCCTTGAGCAGCTGATCCGCCGCCACGAACATCGAGATCGAATGGCCGCTAGCGTCGCTGAGATCCTTGCGGATGCGGCCGACCAGGACGTCGTCCTGGCCCGAGGCGTCGATCGGCATCGGGAAGTAGTTCTTGGCGCGGTCGTCGACTACCTTGACGCCGGGGGCCTGCGCCATGATGGCACGGACCTGGTCCTCGCTGATCGGCTTCTCGCATTCGAAGGTGATGGCTTCGCAATGGGCGCGCAGCACCGGCACGCGCACGCAGGTGACGCCGACGGCGATGCTCTCGTCCTCGAAGATCTTGCGGGTCTCCTTGATGACCTTGGTCTCTTCGTCGTTGTAGCCGGTCTCGGGGTCGATCGCGGTGTTGTGGTTGAACAGGTTGAAGGCGTAGGGGTGCGGCATCACCTTGGGCGTATAGACCTGCCCGTTGAGATTGGCGCGGGTGGATTCGACGAGCTCCTCCATCGCGGCGGCGCCGGCGCCGCTTGCCGCCTGATACGTCGAGATGATCACGCGCTTGATGCGGTTCTTCTGGTGGATCGGCCAGAGCGGCACCAGGGCGGTGATCGCGGCGCAGTTCGGGTTGGCAATGATGCCCTTGTGGTCACGGATGCGGCTGGCGTTGATCTCAGGGATCACCAGCGGCACGTTGGGGTCCATGCGGAAGGCGGAGGAGTTGTCGACCACGACGGCACCGGCCTTGACCGCGATCGGCGCATACTTCCTGGAGATACTGCCGCCGGCGGAGAACAGCGCGATGTCGACGCCGTCGAAAGAACGCTCGGTCAACTCCTCGATGACCACACTGTGCCCGCGGAACGACACCGTCTTGCCGGCCGAGCGTGCGCTCGCCAGTGCCTTGAGCTTGCCGACGCGGAAACCACGCTTGTCCATGGTGGCGATGAATTCGGCGCCCACCGCACCGGTGACGCCGACAATCGCGACGACGGGATCGTTATTCACTTTGTCCTCCATTGAGTTTTAGACAACAAAAAAGCCCCGGACCATCGAGGGCGGGGCTTGCCGTAGAGCTGATGCGTTTAAGTCGACGACCTACGCGCGCACGCCTCCCCGGGCCCCTTCGGCCGTGGTGGTTTTGGTCGTGCGTTTGGTGGTCGTGAACATGGCGGCGACTTATGCGGGAGAGTCTTGCCCCCGTCAATGGCTTTTCGGCCCGGTCGATGCCGCGGGCGGCGTGCCGCTATTCGGCACCCGCTATTTCGCACCCGCTATTTCGCCTTGGCTCCCGGCGGCTCCAGGGTGACCTCCTTGAGATCGTCGCCGCTGACGACGACGATCGAGAAGTTCAGCCGGCCGCGTTCGCGGACCAGCCCGCCGCTGATCGCCTTGCCCGCAGCGGCGCGCTCGGCGACGCGCACGGCATCGGAGAGGCGGTGCCTGATCGCACCTAGCGCTGCGAGGTTGCTGCGGTCCTCGCGGTCGAGCTCGGTAAGGGGGAGGGCGGCTTCCCCGCCGACGAATTCGCCCGTCGCGGCATTGATGGTGTGGCGCCAGATCCGGTCGTTGTGCAGGGTCTTTACCCGGTAGACCGGCACGCCCGAGCCGCCGTCGAAGCTCACATCGGCGGTGGTGGCGCCGGCATGGCGGGCTTCGGCAATCGCCATGGCCTGGCTGATCGTGATCGACGAGCCGCGGAATCGCTCTATTTCGCGGCTGACTGCCTGGCGGTCCGCTTCGGCATCACCATCTGTGTCGCTGTGAAGCGCGGTCGGCGTGCTCGCGGTCACGACGGCCTGTACCGGCGCGGCGAAGAGCAGCGCGGGCATTGCGACCGCAAGCAGGTACGAGGTCCATCGTTTGGCAGTGGTCATGCTCGAAACCCTCGGCCAGCGAGTGTGCCGGATGATCGTAAAGAATTCGCGGCCGGCCTTGGGCATCGGCCGGCCGCCGAGCGCCGCGGCAGGCTGTACTGTACCCGCAATGGCGATCGAAGCGGTCCGGACCTCTTTGGGGCTGGTGAAAAAGCGGCCCGTACCGACTTATAATTAAACCATACCGTATCGTTTTGTTTCGGTCAATGACGCCACGCCATCCGCCTCGGGGAAAGTCCGCAAGCTCACGGAATTGTCAGCGGGCGGAGCGGCGCCGCGGCGTGAGTTTCGGGCCGCCCTGGACGCGGTCGGCAGGTCCCAGCGCGCCCGCCAGGAACAGCTTGATCGCCGCGCGCATGCGCTTCTCGGCGGACTTCATCTCGAGCGCCGTTCCGAACGTCGCCATGCGGTGGGTGTGGCCGACGACGACGTCGAGGAACACCTCGGCTGCGATGGTGGTGTCCTCGACATCGAGCGCGCCTTGCGCCACCAGATGGTCGAAGAAGCGCGCCGTGGTGGCGACGGCCTTGAGCCAGCCTTCCTCCTTGCCGAGCTTGGCGACGTCGGGAAAGTTGATGGCCTGCGCCGTCATCATGCGGCTGAAGGCGACGGCATCGGGGCCGCAGGTGAAGGTCAGCATCTCGCGCCCGATCTCGACCAGCCGCTGCTCGACCGGAATGTTCGAGGCGCTGGAGAGCTGCGTCTCCGCCGCCGCCGACAGCGGCGCAAGCCAGCGCTCGATCTCGCGCCTCAGCACGGCGGCGAACAGGCCGCGCTTGTCGCCATAGCGGGAATAGACGGTGGGCTTGCTGACCCGCGCCGCTTCCGCGACCGCATCGAGCGAGGTCGCATCGAAGCCGCGGTCCAGGAACAGGCGGGTGGCGACCTCGATCAGCCGCTGATCGCGCTCGATCGCGGCGGTCTTGGTCGGCCGGCCGCCGCGCGATTTCGGCACCTCGCGCCGTGGCGCTGCCGGTCTTGCCTTGGTCGCAGTCAATCCCATGCCCAATGATTCCTGCGCGTTTCTGACGGTCGTCTTTGCTCTATAACGCGCAGCAACCGGGGCGTCATCGCGAATCTGGCCGAAATGGCCGTATCGTCAACGGTCTCGATAGGGCCTCGTTCCCTCGTGCCGGCCTACGGCAGCGTCGAGGTCCAGGCCTGGCCGGTTGCAGCCTTCTCGTATCCGTACTGATACAGCGCCCGCATATAGGCGGTATCGAACCCTTCCGACGGCGGGGCGGGATAGTCGCGCGCGATATAGGAGAGATGGAAGCCGAGGCGGTTGCGCTTGGCGAAATCGTAGGTCGAGAAGATGATCGAGCGGGTCTGCGATTGGGTGATCGCCGACAGGCTGCGTGAGGCGACGTCGATGGTGCCGTTGGACACCAGCTCGAAATTGCGTTCGATCTTCTTGTTGACGAGGATGTAGATGTCCATCTTCGCATTGCCCGGCAAACGGCCGCTCTGGAACAGCAGAGCTTCCGGCAGGGTCAGCACCGGCGCCGTCACGCCGCCGTCGACATGCATCTCCTGAAACTTGCGGCCCTGGCCTTCGGCATCGATCATGATGGGCGGAAACACCAGGGGAATGCTGGCGGAGGCCGCCATCACGTCGCGAAACAGCTTGAGCGCCTCGGGCGTTCCGACCGCGGCGATCTTGCCCATGTCCCAGATCGCGGTGCGCTGCGTGTCGAGGTCGGTTGTCACCACGAGCAGCTTGCGGCCCTTGGCGTGCTCGCGCGCGACCTGCGCCATGATCTCGGGCCCCACGTAGCGCGCGACGAGCTCGCGCAGCCGGGTGTTGCCGAACAGGCCGGATCCGAACAGCACGCGCATGATGCTGGGGTCGTTCAGGAGGCTCTCCGCGATGCCGCTGGTGTAGACCTCCTTCAGCGTGTCGTCATATTGCGGTCCGAGAAACGCAAACGGCGCGATCAGGCCGCCGGTGCTGACGCCCGAGACGACCGAGAAGGTGGGGCGGGTTCTCGCTGCGGTCCAACCGTTGAGCACGCCGACGCCATAGGCGCCGTCAGCGCCGCCGCCAGAGAGGGCGAGATAGGTTCTCGTCGCGGTGCTGTAGTCCTTCTCGAAGCTGAACCTGGTAACCGGCTCGTCGGCGTAGCGCCTGAGCCCGTCGATATTCAGCACGCGCGAGACGCTGGCCTCAGTGGCCGTGTAGGGCGTGCGGGGCAGGGAGGTGCAGGCGCCGAGTGACAGGCTGCAGATCAGGACCACCAATCCGATCAGGCCGAGGCCAATCTGCCTGATCCGGTCACGCGAGGAGGCGGATGCGTCGGTCGAACACGAAGGGTACGGCATTGTCGGTGGCTGGCGATCACGCATCTACCGCCGCCGGCAAGTTACGCCGCGGCATCTCGTCCAGCCCCCAAGGATAAAACTACACTGTATCGTTTTGTTTGACAAGTATGCGGAACACATTCCGTGCGTTGGACGGTGTCCCAGTCTGAAGCACCAACCGGGCTTTAGCGCCGCTTGGCGGGTTGATCGGCTTCCTCCGACACGCAATAAGCACCGCCATGAATCCCGACAATGACCTTCCCAATCACTTTGAGTTGCTCGCCACCGACGGGGCCGCACGCACCGGGCGGCTGACCACTCCGCATGGCGTGGTGCGCACCCCGGCCTTCATGCCGGTCGGCACCGCCGGTGCCATGAAGGGCATGCACTGGCGCGAGGTGCGCGATGCCGGCGCCGACATCGTGCTCGGCAACACCTATCATCTGATGCTGCGTCCGAGCGCCGAGCGGATCGCGGCGCTCGGGGGCCTGCAGAAGTTCACCGGGTGGAACGGACCAATGCTGACCGATTCCGGCGGCTTCCAGGTGATGTCGCTGGCGGATTTGCGCAAGGTCAGCGAGCACGCCGTCACCTTCCGCTCGCATATCGATGGCGCCAAGGTCGAACTGTCGCCGGAGCGCTCGATCGAGGTGCAGCGTTTGCTCGGCTCCGACATCGCCATGCAGATGGATGAATGCGTGCGGCTGCCCGCCGAGCGCGCCGATATCGAGCGCGCGATGCAATTGTCGCTGCGCTGGGCCGAGAGAAGCGAGCGCGCCTTCGAGACCGCCCCGGACGGCTACATGCTGTTCGGCATCGTGCAGGGCGGCGACGTGCCCGAGCTTCGTCATGCGAGCGCGAGAGGCCTGGTCGGGATTGGCTTCCATGGCTATGCGATCGGCGGGCTTGCCGTCGGCGAGCCGCAGGCGGTGATGCTGGCGATGATCGACGAGACCGCGCCGCTGCTGCCGAAGGAGCGGCCGCGCTATCTGATGGGCGTCGGCACGCCCGACGACATCCTCGAAGCGGTGAAGCGCGGCATCGACATGTTCGATTGCGTGATGCCGACGCGCAATGGCCGGCACGGCGTCGCGTTCACGCGCTACGGCCAGGTGAATTTGCGCAATGCGCGCCATGCCGACGATCCGCGCCCGCTCGATGAAGAGAGCTCATGGCCGTCGACGCGCAACTGCGCGCGCGCCTATCTCCATCATCTCGTCAAGGCGGGCGAGACGCTGGGGGCGATGCTGCTGTCCGAGATCAATGTCGCATACTACCAGTTCCTGATGCAGGGCATCAGGGACGCGATCGCACACGGAAATTTCGAGGAGTTCTATCAGCGCACGCGCACGGACTGGGCGAGGGGCGATATCGCCCCGCGCTAGATCAACGGTCCAAACTCAGTTGCACACGATCCGCCGCTTCACGGCATGCTTGGTCACGAAGCCGTAGCCGCAATTGTCGCAAGTCCAGAGATAGCTGATCATGTGGTCCGAGACGTAGGCAGATGCTTCAGCGGCGACCATGGAGTCGGCGCAGACGGGACAGGTCGGCAACTCACTGCAACGCGGATCACGCCTTAGCGTTACGGTCGACATCACTTCAGCAACTGCTGACATCGTGCTGACCTCCCTGTTTTAAGACCTAAGTCTAACATAAGCAGAATCAGTTGACGAGGTCGCAACACAAATGCGTTGGTTTTCTGCTAATTAGAGCTCACGTGATTTTGCGATGCAGCGTATTTAACATGTGCTGCATTGCCGCTTGCGTGTCGCCGCAAGCTGTCCGTAACTGCGCAAGGCCGCGACGTGCAGATCGTCGCCTCAGGGAGTTCATCATGGACGCATCGTCCAACACGGGTGCAGCGCACCAACCCGGCCGTGGCCGGATCTACGACTCGATCGTCGATGCCTTCGGCAACACGCCGATCGTGCGCTTGCGCCGGCTGCCCGGCATGCACGGCGTGAACGCGACCATTTTGGCAAAACTTGAATATTTCAATCCTGCCGCGAGCGTGAAGGACCGCATCGGTGCGGCCATGATCATCGCGATGGAGAAGGCGGGCATCGTCAAGCCCGACACCGTGCTGATCGAGCCGACCTCCGGCAATACCGGCATTGCGCTCGCCTTCGTGGCGGCCTCGCGCGGCTACCGGCTCAAGCTGGTGATGCCGGAATCGATGTCGATCGAGCGACGCAAGATGCTGGCCTTTCTCGGCGCCGAGCTGGTGCTGACGCCGGCGGCGCAAGGCATGAAGGGCGCGATCGCGGCGGCCGAGGAGCTCTTGAGGACGACGCCGAACTCGGTGATGCCGCAGCAGTTCAAGAACCTCGCCAATCCCGAGGTGCACCGCCGTACCACCGCGGAGGAGATCTGGAACGACACCGGCGGCAGCATCGACTTCTTCGTGGCCGGCGTCGGCACCGGCGGCACGATCACCGGCGTCGGCCAGGTGCTCAAGCCGCGCAAGCCCGGCTTGCGTGTTGTCGCGGTCGAGCCGGAGGAGAGCCCGATTCTGTCGGGAGGACAGCATACCCCGCACAAGATCCAGGGCATCGGCGCCGGCTTCGTCCCCGACATCCTCGACCGCGCCGTGATCGACGAGATCGTGAAGATCAACTCGACCACGGCCATCGAGACCTCGCGCGCGCTGGCGCGGCATGAGGGCATTCCGGGCGGTATCTCCTCGGGCGCCGCGATCGCCGCCGCGCTCGAGATCGGCAAGCGGCCGGAAGCTGCAGGAAAAACCATCCTCGCCATCGTGCCGTCCTTCTCCGAGCGGTATCTTTCAACGGCTCTGTTTGAGGGGATCTGAGACATGGCAGATCAACCGAGGCGGCCGCGCACGCTTGGCGATGCCAGAACGGAAGCCGAGGCGGCGTTCAAGAAAGTGACGGCGAAGGTCGCCGCGCCGCCGCCCAAGCAAAACGCCGTTCCCGGCATCAAGGAGCAGGTCACGCTGCGGATCGACCAGGACGTGCTGGAGTTCTTCCAGGAGGGCGGTCCCGGCTGGCAGGACCGCATCAACGAGGCGCTGCGCAAGGCGGCGGGGAAATAGGCTCCGACCCGGCATGTCGGACCAGCGGCGTCTCTCCGCGGACTGTGACATCCGCTTGGCGCGCATCCCTATCCTCGTCATTGCGAGGAGCTCTTGCGACGAAGCAATCCAGACTTGTTCCGCGGAAAGATTCTGGATTGCTTCGCTGCGCTCGCAATGACGGAATATGCTGCAACACCGTCCATACCAACGAAAAAGCCCGGCGCGAGCCGGGCTTTTGTCTTCTGAGATCGGCGTCCGTCTCAGCGGCGGAACATGCCGCCCATCATGCCGCCGACGACGCCGCCGACGAAGGCCGCGCCGGCCGCATCGCCGGGATTGCTGCGTGGCTGGGGAGCCGGTGCGGGCGCGCTGCTCTGAGCCGGGGCGGTAGCAGCGCGGCGGGCGGCCTTCTGGCTGGTGTCGCTCGCCGTCGCCGGGGCAGCCACGACTTCCGAGAGCAGAGCTTTATGCTGAAGCTTGTTGAGGTAACCCGATGAGGGATAGCCGCGCGCCGTCTGCCAACGCTTGAGCACCGACCGGGTCTCGTCGTTGAATGTGCCGGTCTGGTTGATGTCGAAGCCGAGCGCCGTGAGCCGACGCTGCACGTCGCGGCGCTTGTTCTTGTCGAGGCCGATCTGGTCCTCGGTGACTTGGGTGGCCTCGTCGGTGAAGGTCGCAGGATCGACGCCGGCGTTGAGCGTGCGGGTCGCGGTCGAGGGGCCGCTCTTGATCGCCGCAAGCCGTGCCAGCGCCAGCGCCTTGAACTGGCCGTTCGGGTAGGCGGTGAGGTAGGCGTTGAGCTCCTCGGGCTTGTTGGACTCCTTGACCGAGCGCCAATATTCCAGCTCGACGCCGTCCGAGCCTCCGGTCGCCGCCGGCATGATGCCGGTCGCGGTCGGGGCCGCGGCGGCAACCTGGGTGGTCGGGGCCTGATTGAGGTAGACGGAGCCGGTCAGGTTGGTGTGGCCCCAGGGCAGCTGGCCCTTGCGCGTCTCCTCATTGACCTGAGCGCGCACCGACGTCATCGCCTGCTGGATCTCGACGCCGGGCTTGGTGATGTTGTCGATCAGCGCACGCGTGAACGGGCTGTTATTGCCCTCCTGGCCGTCGAGCGCGGTCTGGCCCGGGCCGGTGGCGAACGCGATCAGCGTGCCTTCGCCGGACTTCATCTCGGCAAGGCCGCTCTGGACGTTGACGCTGCGGGTCGCCGAATTCGACTTGATCTTGGCGGCGAACGGATTGTCGCGGCAGGCATCGAGGAAGACGAGCTTGACCTTGGCATCGCCCATGGTCTGCTCGAGCGTCAGGTCGATGTTGATGGCGGCGCCCAGCTTGACGTCCATCTCCGACTTGATGTCGGCGTCGACGGGCAGCAGGTAGTTGGTGCCGCTGACGGCGATGCCGTGACCGGCATAGTAGAACAGCGCGATGTCGGAGCCCTGCGCCTTGCGGCCGAAATCGAGCAGCTTCTCCGTCATCTGGTCGCGGCTGAGATTGGAGCCTTCGATCACCTCGAAGCCGACATTGCGCAGCGTCGAAGCCATCGCCTTGGCGTCGATCGGCGGGTTCGGCAATTGCGCGACGTTCTTGTAGGAGCCGTTGCCGACCACGAAGGCGACGCGGCGGTCGGCCTTGGCGGCACTGACCGACAGTGCCACGCACATCAGCGAAGCGAGGAGGGTGAGATAGCGCATTCTGAAATCCCCAGAATCGAATTGCAGGCAGCAACAAATTGGCAACGAACCTACACGAAGTGCCCGACTTCGCGCCACCAAAACGGCAGTCCGTTGCGGCAACCCGCTGCTGTGTGGCCGAATGTGCACGATGGAGTGTCGCTCCAGCGTGATCCAAATCACATGGCCACTTGGTTTTGTCGCGCGGGGCGGCGCCAGGTTCACCGTGCGCGGGCGGGAACCGGCGAAGCCGGCTTCAAGTTAAGGAGATTGCCGAACAGGATCAGCGCGGCGCCGAACACGGTCCAGGCATCGAGCCGTTCGGAATACAGCAGCCAACCAGCGGTTGCGGTCAGTGGAACCCGCAGGAAGTCCATGGGAACCACGATCGTCGCGTCGGCGTAGCGCATCGCGCTTGCGAGGCAATAATGTGAGAACGTGCCGCAGACGGCGATCACGCCGACCCAGGCCCAGACATAGAGCGATGGCCAGGTCCAGACGAAAAGCGTCGGAACGAAGCCTGCGACCGACTGCACCACCAGCATCCAGAACAGGATCGAGAGCGCGCTCTCGGTGCGGGTCAGCGATTTGACCTGCGCCATCGAGACGCCGAATCCCATGGCCGCGCCAAGCGCGATGAGCTGGCCCGGATTGATCTCCCCGGCCGCCGGTCGGACAATGACGATGACGCCGACGAGGCCGAGCACGATGGCGGCGATCTTCCACGGTGTCATCCGCTCGGACAGGAAGCTTGCCGCGAGGAGGGCCGTCCAGATCGGCATGGTGAACTCGATGGCCACCACTTGGCCGATCGGGATCAGCGTCAGTGCGAAGAACCAGCCGAGCTGCGCAACATAGTGCACCAGATTGCGGGCGACATGCTGCGGCAGGCGCGACGTCTTGAGCACCTTCAAGCCGCCGGCGCGGTAGATGATCGGTGACAGCAACACGAAGCCGGCCAGCGACCTCACTTCCATGATCTGAAAAACATTCAGCTCGCGCGTGGTCTCGCGCCCGGCCACCGCCATGACCAGCATCAGTGACAGCCAACCGGCCATCCACAGTGCAGCCATCATTTTCGACGGTGTGGTGCTCATTTGCGGCGGGTGGAATACGAAGGGGCGGCCGGTATCGGCGACATTGCCGCCGTTTGCAACGGCCAAATCTGCGGATGCAGCGATGCAGGGCGGCGTGTTAAGGCATCAACGAACAACAACGAGAACATCGGGAGAGATTGCCCATGCGCATCCTGCAGCCGGCCGAGTGGAAAAAACCGCGCGGCTTTTCCCATGGCGTCGTGGTGGAAGGGCCGGGCCGGTGGGTGGTTCTGGCCGGCCAAACCGGCGGCGACGAGGCGGGCAATTACGCGCCCGACATGGCGGCCCAGGTCGCGACTGCACTGAAGCGGCTCGTCAAGCTGCTGGGCGAGGCCGGCGCCGGCCCCGAGCACATCGTCCGCCTGACCTGGTACCTGACCAGCCGCGCCGAGTACGAAGCGGCAGGTGCCGGCATCGGCGCGGCTTGGAAGGAAACGCTCGGGCGCAATTTTCCGCCCTCGACGCTGCTCTATATCGGAGGCCTCGTGGACGAGCGTGCCAAGGTCGAGATCGAGGTCACGGCGTTCGTGCCCGGCACATAAATTTCGACCCGGCGGGGTCGCCGGATCGATCGTCGCATCACCCGGCGTCTTACTTAGACATCGAGATGCTGGCCCCGCGGAACTGGCTGTCCGCGCGCATCGTGACGTTCTGCTTGTTGCCGGACGTCTTCAGAGAGATGTTGGCGTTGAAGCCGGCGGTGGAGGCCACCAGCTCGTAATTTCCGCCGGCGCCGCGGCCCTGAAGCGAACCGGAGATATTGCGGCTGGTCTCGGACCAGCTCCCTGCAATGGCGCCGCCTTCGGCCTTCACGTTGGCGCCGAGATTGAACTTGTAGGCATCGCTGGCGCAGGTCAGCGACATCTCCATGGTCGGTCCGATCGGGGCGTATTTGGCCCGGCAGCGGATCCGCTCGGTGGAGCCGTCATCCAGCGTGACCGTACCAGCGCCGCTCCAGCTGCCCGCCAGCGGGGCGAACGGGCCGGACTGGGCCTTGCTTTGGGTATTGGCGATCCCTGCCGCAAACAAAACGGCGGCCGCGATCAGCAGCCGCCGGTTCCGGGCGCGAGCCTCAATTGACTTATTGGCGCGATGCTTCCCACCGCCCGCTGCACGGTATGCCTGCAGATGCTCCATTCCACTTCCCCGATCCGGCGTTGCCGCTGAGTTGACCGTTGGCATATGCACCATTGATCGAAACTTTCACAAGTCCCCCACTGCCGATGGTGCCGGAAACGTTAGCGCCGGGCGCGGTGATCTTGCCGTCGGCAACCGTCAGCATGGAGCTTGCGGTCGGCTCGCACGAACCGCTCTTGGTCACGATGGTGACCTGCCAATTGCCGTCATAGGGATTCTGGGCGAAGGCGGGGGCGGCGAGGGTGCCGGCGAAAACTGAGGCGGCACAGAACACCGCAATGCGACCAAAACGCATGAATTCGTCCTTGAACGTGTCTGAGATCCTGACGCTTATTCGGACGAAATGTGACGGAAATTTGTTGCGATGCCAAAACGAAAATTGTTCCTGTGGGAACAATGGTTTATTTGCCCTTTTGGCTTCGATTTCCGAAGTGGAATCAAAGGCCCCTCACGTTAAGGGTAAACGTCAGGACGACTCGGGAAAACCTGACTCAGGGAGCTTGGCCTAGGAGAGGCTCGGCGCGGAGGTCGCGAACTGCTCGTCCTGGGCCTTGGCGGGCAGCGCTTTGTGGACCTTGGCGTAGTCGATCACGTCGGCCAGCAGCTTGAGCCCGAGCGGCGCCAGCGCGCGCTCCCAAAGCTCCCGTGCGGTCTCGCCCTTCTTGACGAAGCACCAGTCCTGGGCGGCGATCGCACCGGCGTCCATGCGGTCGGCGAGATGGTAGATCGTGCCGCCGGCGATCGGGTCGCCTTCCTTGATGGTCCATTCCACCGCGGCCTTGCCGCGGTGGCGCGGCAGCAGCGAGGGATGATAGCCGATCCCGCCGAACCTGGCGGCGGCGAGCGCATCCTTGCCGATCCTGGCATGGCTGTGTGCGGTGATGATCAGATCGGTGTCCGGCGCGATCTCGGAGGCGACCACCAGCTTGGGATTGGCTTGCACCTCCACCTCGATGCCCGCGGCCTTGGCCGCCGCGGCGAGGCGGTCGTCGGCATCGGCCACCACGACCCGGACGACCGAGACGCTGTGCTCCCGGAGCATGTTCAGGGTGGTCACGCCGAAATGGCGGGAGCCGACGAGGGTAATGCGCATGGGTGTCCGATCCGTCTCGCAACTGCGTACATCCCCCGATAACACGTCCGCACGCCCTGTCACCACCCGCGCAACGTTTGCGAGGGTTATCAACAATGCGCCAGGCGCCGGTTGCGTGAACTCTGGGATTGCGCGGTCGAGCTGTCCGGTGCTTCCATCCGGGCATGACACCGGCTCGGGAGCGAGCGCATGCGCAGCATCGGTTTTTTCGTCGTCGCGACACTGATGGCGGCCACTTCGGCCCAAGCTGGCGGGCCTTACCCGGCGGTCCCGCCCGAGACCGGGGTCGCGCCATCAATAGGGCCGGCTTGGGACGCCTACCGTTGCGCGCAGGGTCCAGTGATCAATTTCTATCATGGCGCCTATTACGGCGAGGAGCCGCCTGCGCTCTATCGCGGCTACGCCTACCGGCCGTACTATCGTTACCGGGCCTATCGAAAATTGCCCCGCACCTATTTCTGCGTCATCGACGAGAGCACGTGACGGGTTCCTGTGTTTCGTTCTTAACAGAGATATCTCGGATTGGCTGATAAAGTGCGCCAACCGGGGCTGGCGACATTTCAACCCGCATCCGTTTTCGAACCCGGCTTTGGCCGCTGGCGTCACCGCCGGCGGCCTTTTCATGCCACGCATCACGAAATCATCGAACGGTAACACGATCTCAACCAGCTTGGCGTATCGACGAATCCGTCGCGGATTTGTATTGCGTACCGCGACACTGAAATCGTCCGCCGGCGTGGGCGCGCCGCCGGGCCGTTTCGCCGGGACAGATTTCATGCCGAACGCGATCGAGCAGATCGTCGACGCCTATGTGCGTCTGAAGAACCGTCGTGGACTCGACGAGCTGATGATGCACAGGCAGCGGCTCGCAGTCGATCTGAAGAGCCGGTCCGGCTATGATTTCAGCCTGCCGATCGGCCAGATCAACGAGGAGATCGCGATCATCGAGGCGGGGCTCAGCCGGCTCAAGGCGGAGAATTCCACGAGCTAGAAAGTCTGCATCGTGCACTGGATTCGGCGCTGACGCATTGTCGCAGCCCGAGCCCGGTTCATGCAGGGTTCAGGCCGGCCAAGTCTCAATGGCCAAGTCGTTTCGTGGGACGTGAACCTGAGAGCCTTGTCCCAGTGATTTGGAGGAATCGTCATGATCGAGCTTGCGCTGGCCGGCCTGCTTGCATTCGCAACCGTGCCTGCGGCATCGACGGTGCCCACGGTGGAGCAAGTTCAATTCAGAGGCGGTCCCGGCGGACAATGTCCGCGCGGCTATGATTTCAACCACTCGAACGGCCGCTGCTATCCCAACGAGCATCACGCGCCGGGTGTCTATACCCGCGATCCCGGGCCCCGTTACGGCGGCGAGCTCTGTCCGCGCGGCTACGATTACAATTACACGAACGGCCATTGCTATCCAAACGGGGCGCATGCGCCCGGTGCTTATGGCGCTCCCGAACACTACGGACGACGCGGCGAACTTTGCCCGCCCGGCTTCGATTACAACTATTCGCGCGGACAATGCTTCCCGAACAACGCCCACGCGCCTGGCTTGTACGGCCGGTAATCCATCGCCCTGGTAAGGGGGGCGAGCTTAGTCGCGCCGGCCACCATCGATGACCGTGAACAGCGGCCGCGCCGGCGTCGGCTCGACCAACAGCTCCTCCACCAGTGCGGTCGCCGCATCGACATATTTGCGCGTGGGCTTGTCGAGAGGGCGCTTGGCCTCGTCGTCGAGCGCGACTTTTGCGGCCTCGACCAGCTTGCGCATGCGTGCCGCATGGTCGTCGCCCGCGGTCAAGGTCGCGCGCGCCAGCGAGCGCAGCACGAACAGCTCGCCCTCGAGGCGGAGCAGACGGTCGTTGAGCCTGATCAGGACGGCGTTGAGGTCGGCCATGGTGTCCGAAGCGGAGGGGTCCGTCCTGATCTAGCCGCGATCGGTGAACGGAGTCCAAACGGCGCCGGTGCAATTCGGCCGATCCAGCTCACCGCGGGCGGCTTACCACTCGATGCCGGCCCAGCGCCTTCCGAACACGGGCGGCTTCGTCTTCACGGCCTGCCAGCCGAAGAAATGATGCTTGCCGGACCAGGCGTGCACGACGCCGTTGCAGATGCCGCATTTGAAGCTGCCGCTGTGGGCCTCACTATGCTCCTCTTTGGTCGCGGTGTAGTTCATGCCGCAACTCGCACAGGTGAATTCTTCGGTCGTCCAGATGCTGTTGGCCATGGTCCGGAATGCGTTTCGGTGACTGCGAATGGAAGGTAGTCACCAGCGTTTGCAGCGGCGTAAACCGGCGCCGGGAAATCCGGTTAATGGACGTTAGCCAAGGCCGGTTGGAGTGCGGCCGATGCGGTATCCGGCAGCCAGTCGTCTTGACGCCAGATGCGTTGCTGGCAATAACGGCTGAGCCCGCAACCGCGGAAGTTGCGTTCATGCCGCAAGGAAAGCTGTGCCCGTGAAAAGCCTCCGTCAGCTGCTGACGGGAGAGGACGTCATCCAGCTCGTGATCCGGCTCGGCCTGCTGGCCCTGCTGATCATCTGGACCTTCCTGATCATCCGCCCGTTCGTGCCGATCCTGGCCTGGAGCGGCGTGCTGGCGGTCGCGTTCTATCCGGCGTTCAGCTGGGTTGCCAAGATCCTGGGCGGCCGGCCCAAGACCGCAGCCGCGATCCTGACCCTGATCACGCTGGGCATCGTCATCGGTCCGGCGACCTGGCTCGGCATCAGCGCGGTGGACGGCGTGCGTGAGCTGGCGCACCAGCTCGGCACCGGCGACCTCGTGCTCCAATCGGCCCCGGAGCAGCTCAAGTCCTGGCCGCTGGTCGGCCCCTGGCTCTACGAGCTCTGGGACCAGGCCTACAACAACGTTCGGGCGGTGGTGCGCGAGGTGGCGCCGTATCTCCAGCCGCTGGCCGGCCCGCTGCTCTCGCTCGCGGGCGATGCCGGCGTCGGCACGCTCCAGTTTCTCGTCTCGGTGTTCGTGGCGGGCTTCCTGTTTCCGCATGGGCCGCGCCTGGTCGCCGCCGGCCGCGGCTTCCTGTTTCGGATCGTGCCGGAGCAGAGCGAGCATTTCCTCTCGCTGGCCGGTGCGACCATCCGCGCCGTGGCGCAGGGCGTGATCGGCGTCGCGATCGTGCAGGCGCTGCTCGCCGGCATCGGCTTCAAGCTCGCCTCGGTGCCGAGCGCAGGCCTTCTTGCCTTCATCGTGCTGCTGCTCTCGATCGTGCAGATCGGTGCTTTCCTGGTGCTGCTGCCTGTCATCATCTGGATCTGGACCGCCAAGGACGTCACCACGGCGCTGCTGCTCACCGTGTTCTTCGTGCTGGTCGGCTTCATCGACACCATGCTGAAGCCGCTCGTCATGGGCCGTGGCCTGACCACCCCGACCATCGTGATCTTCGTCGGCGTCATCGGCGGCACGCTGGCCCACGGCATCGTCGGACTGTTCATCGGACCGATCATCCTGTCGGTGGCATGGGAAATGATGATGGCCTGGATCAGGACCGAGGACCGGGCGGAGCCGGGGAAGGGTTGATCTCGCCCCGCCAGATAGCTCGCGGCCTGTGATCAAGGCGCGCCGCTAACTTGTCTGTTCGACTAGACAAGTTACCATTGGGTCGATTCTGTTTTCGACAACGGCAGCAATGGCGAAGTCTTCCAAGCTGGTCGCCGCCAGGCGCGGCAAGGTATTGTTGGTCAGACGCCGGTCGGACGGCCTGTGGATGTTTCCGGGCGGCCGCAAGCGTGCGCGCGAGTCGGAGAAGGACTGCCTGCGGCGGGAGATCAAGGAGGAACTGCCCAAGCTGAAGCTCGGCAGGATCAGCCTCTGGAAGGAAGTGAAGACGAGGAACAAGCGCTCCGGCCGCAAGATGAGCGACGCGATCTTCATCGCCAAGTCCGCCAAGGGCAGGCTGGCGATCGGCGACAAGAAGGAGATCGACCGCGCCGCCTGGCAGAAGCCCCGCGGCATCCGCCTGACGGCGACCTCGCGCTACATCCGCGACCGCCTGTTTCCCCGCAAGCGGCGGCGAAGCTGAGCTGCTAGTCCTCGCGCGTCGCCGATCGCGTCCGCCCGGCGAATCTCCGCGACTGCGCCACCTGCGGCTCGGGGGCCGTCAGCTTCGCGGCCTGGAGCTCACGCATCTCCTTGCGGACCTGGCGCGCACTGCGCATCGCCCGCTTGATGAAGGGATGTTGAGAATCCTCGGCGAAGAACAGCACGACTTCGCAGCTCGGACATTGCCTGGAATAGCCGTCCTGCAACCGCCCGGCGCGATCGCGAAACACGTTCTTGCACCGCGTGCACTGAATCTGGACTGAACTCATGCGCGGATGACAATCACTTTGAAGATGGATCGTCAGCTGACCCGAAATGTCTGAAGAAAGCTTGAATGCCGTTGTGGCCGGCAGCCATTTGCCTGTCGCGGACGACGCCGGTTGGAACAGTTGGCCAGCCGTTATTGCTTGGCCGCCATCGTCTCCAGGCAATGGTTGAGAAAGGCGGTGCGATCTCTCGGCAGCACCTTCTCGAGATCGGCCTTCAACGCGCATTCGCGCTGACGCAGCTGCTCGGCCCGGCGCTTCTCGGCTGCCTCGCGGTATTCGGGAGCGACCTTGTTCGGATCGACCAGCGGCTGTGCGTGGGCGGGGAACGTCGCGAGCAGCGCGACGGCGCTGATGAAAATCAATGGTTTCAAATGAGCCTCCGTCAAAGCGGACATCCTAGCGCGCGGCGGGCGCGCGCTCAAACCGGGCGACGCGGTAGCCCGTTCCGGAAGGTCGGAGTGGTCTGATCGGCCGGTCTTGGAACTCTCATGGGCGTGTGAACCAGTTCACAAGCGCGCGGCGAAACCGCTGCTATGAAGACGTCATTGCTTAACCGATTCATTTTGAACGAACGCCCCAGCGTGGCTCCAAGCGCTGGGGCTTTTTCGTGCCTCCATTCTCGCGACCAGGGCCAGATCGTCGGGATCGGGCCGCCGCCTCGAACGTTGCCGGGGAGGGGTGCGCTCGCAGGGCAAATCCCATATGCATGGCGGCGAGCTGCCGATTCGAGGATCAAGGCGGCTCGCGTTCAGTTTGCGGCGATTCAAGAGCAGAAGCGGGATCAAGTGAGGCTTTCCAAGAAGGCAGGCGTGACCAAGAAGCCGCCGAAGAGGAGCAAAGGATCGCAGCGCGCCACGATCTCGTCTTCGTCGCCTCTCGGCATGATGGCCCTTCATCTGCTTGCGCAATGGAAGCAGTCCGGACGCAGCGGCATCGTCTTTCTCGCCGAGAGCGAGAACAGGGCGGAGCGGCTCGGCAGCGTCATTCACGCACTCGAGCCCTCCTGCGAGGTGCTGGTGTTTCCGCGCCTGAACACGTTGCCGTTCGATCAGCTGGAGCCGTCGCATGAGCTTGCGGGGCGCAGAGCCTCCGTGCTCAGGCGCCTCGCGAAATCCAAGAAGCCGGTGTTTCTCGTATCGACGGCGGAAGCGGTGATGGAGCGCATGCCGCCGCCGGCCAGCCTGTCGCGCCTGAGCCTGAGCTTGAAGGTGGGCGGCACCTTCTCCGAGCACGACCTCGAGTCCCGCCTCGAATCCCTCGGTTACGATCTCGACGATGAGCCGGACTATCCGGGCGGGGCGCTATTCCACGGCCAGACCTTCGAGATATTTCCGGCGGGCGCGCTGGGGCCGTTCCGGATCGAGCATTCCCAGCACACGATCAAACGGATCGTGGCGTTCGACCCGCATGAGCACAGGATCATCTTCGAGACCAGGGAGCTGCTGGTCGATCCCATGTCGGAGCGGCTCGGCCTTGCCGGCAAAGGCGGCAAGCGCGCGAGCCTGTTCGACTATTGCGCGGGCGCCAAATGGATCGCCGATGCAAGCGTCCCCTCGCACGCCGACGGATGGCTCGATACGATCGAGGAGGCCGCGCCCCGCAGCGAGCGGCAGCGCGAATATCTCGGGCGGAGCGATTGGAAACGGCTCTCCAAGGGGATGAAGGTGCTGCCGCGGACGGCGCCGTTCCAGGGCGTCCCGGAGTTTTCGAAGCTGACAT
The DNA here is from genome assembly GCF_025200865.1 of Bradyrhizobium sp. NC92. Lineage (NCBI taxonomy): Bacteria > Pseudomonadati > Pseudomonadota > Alphaproteobacteria > Hyphomicrobiales > Nitrobacteraceae > Bradyrhizobium > Bradyrhizobium sp. NC92. The sequence continues at coordinate 4,367,276 of NZ_CP104171.1, read as the reverse complement.
CCTCCCGGAAGGCGTTGCGCGGCTTCGTCGAGGAGACGCGCCGGGCCGGGTCGCGGCTGATCCTGATCGCTGCGCACGAGGACGATCTGCGCGTGATGGAGCGGATGAGCGGCGTCAAGGCGGAGCGCTGCGAAGACTGGGAGGAGGCCGCGCGCGGGCGGGGCGGCGAGGCGGCGCTGCTCGCCGATCTCGATGCCGGCTTCGTCGTGCCGGGGAAGAAGCCTCTGGTCGTGGTGACGGCGTCCGACGTGCTCGGCAGCCGCGCGCATCATCCGCAGCCGATGGCGCGCGCCTGGAGCGCGGCCTTCGACCATGCCGATGCGCCGGAGCAGGGCACGGTGGTCGTTCATCTCCAGCGCGGCCTTGCCGTGCTCGACGGCCTGCAGACGGTCAACACCGGCGGCGGCGCCATGCGCGAGATGATCCGCCTGAAGTTCGCCGGCGACAATGCGGTGCTGGTGCCGCCGCCCGATCTTGCCTTGATGTGGCCCTACGCGGCCGAGCTCGGCAGGCTTTCGCTCGACAAGGCGGACGGCAGCACATGGTGGGCGCGCCGCAGCGAGGCCGAGCGCGAGATCCAGATCGCGGGCAAGGCGCTCGCCAAGCACATCAGCCAGCGTCGGCGGAGGCGCGGCGAAAAGCTGGTGCCGCCGGGATCGGCCTACGAGAAGTTCGTCGCGCGTTTCCCTTACTTCACGACCATCGACCAGGCCCAGGCGATCCGGGACGTGCTGGACGATCTCGCGTCCGGCCATCCGATGGACCGGGTGATCTGCGGCGACGTCGGCTTCGGCAAGACCGAGGTCGCGCTGCGCGCCGCGGCCGCCGTGGTGCTGTCGGGCAAGCAGGTGGCGGTCGCGGTGCCGACGACGGTGCTGGCCCGCCAGCACGTCGCAACGTTCCAGAAGCGCTTTGCGCCTTTCGGCATCGAGGTCGGCAACCTGTCGCGCGCGACCTCGGGCGCGGCGCTGCGGGAGACCAAGGAGGGCCTGCGCAGCGGCCGGATCAAGGTCGTGATCGGTACGCAGGCGCTCACCGGCAAGGACGTCAGGTTCGACGATCTCGGCCTCGTCATCGTCGACGAGGAGCAGCATTTTGGCGCAGCTGAGAAGGCCAAGCTCGCAGGGCTCGCCAAGAACGTCCACGTGCTGATGATGAGCGCGACGCCGATCCCGCGCACGCTGGCCGCCGGTCTTGCCGGCTTCCGCGATCTCAGCGTGATCGCCTCGCCTCCGGTGCACCGGCTTCCGGTGGCGACCCGGATCGCGCCGCTGTCGGATGCGGCCATCGCCTCGGCGCTGCTGCGCGAGCAACGCCGCCACGGCCAAAGCTTCCTGATCTGCCCGCGCATCCAGGATCTCGATCCCATGCTGGCGCGGGTGCGGGCCGTCGCACCGGACCTTCGCATCGTCTGCCTGCATGGCAGGCTGGCGGCCGACGAGATCGACGACCGCATGATGAGCTTCGTCGAAGGCCATGCCGACGTCCTGCTCGCGACCAACATCGTCGAGAGCGGCCTCGACATTCCCCGCGCCAACACCATCGTGGTGTGCTGGCCGGAAAAGTTCGGCCTTGCCCAGCTGCACCAGCTGCGCGGACGCGTCGGCCGCGGCGGCATCCGCGCCTTCGCGCATCTGTTGACCGAGACGGAGTCCGGACAATCCGAGAAGCGCCTCGCCGTGCTCGAGGAGTTCAGCCGGCCGGGCGCGGGCTTTGCCATCAGCGAGCGCGACCTCGATCTGCGAGGCGCGGGCGACTTGTTCTCTGAACAGCAATCCGGCCACGTCCAGGTATTCGGGCCGGTGCTCTACAGCCACCTCCTGAAAATGGCTTCGGAGAAGACCGACGAGCAGCAGGCTGCACTGTGGGTGCCCGACCTCAACCTGCCGGTCGGGGACATGCTGCCCGAGAGCTATGTGCAGTCCGAGCCGGTGCGGCTCGAGCTCTATGCCCGCGCCGCACGATGCAACGACGAGGACGATCTCGACGACCTCGAGGAGGAGACCTCCCGCCGCTTCGGACCTTTGCCGAAAGTGGCTCGCGACTTCTTCGCCGCGGCCAAGCTCAGGATCGAATGCAAACGACGCGGCATCATCCGCCTCGACGTCGGCCCAGAAGCTGCGGCCGCGACGTTCCTGCCAGGACGCTTGCGGAAGTCGCGGGGCAAGTCGCTGCAGCGGGATGGCGACCGCGTCGTTTATCACGCCAAAACGCAGGAGGCGCCGTTCGAGCGGGTGGAGGAGCTGTTCGAGCTGCTGGACGAGGGGTGAGGGGCTCGCGCGTTCGTCAGCGCGGACAGCTGCGAATTCGTAGCGGAAGCCCTGTTCCACCATTATAGTTGATTTGGGCGTGGCGAAGGAGATTGTCCGATGTCACATGCCATTCCTCCGGTCATTGTCGCGATTGTCGCAAGCTCATGTCTGTTGGCTCTGGCGCAAGCGGGCGGCGCAAATGCCGGGCCCGCAGGAGCGGGCATGGGAACGGGACCAGGTAGCACTGGCGGCTCGGCACCTTCTGGAATGGGGACGAGTGCGGGCAATGCCGGTCCCTCAGCGCCTCCAGGGATGGGGACGAAGGACACCGCGCCCGGAGATCTGGGCACCAACAGCGAGCCGACCAATCCGAACGTTCAGCCGGCAACGCCCGCGAAGTCGCGGGCGGCAGCTCAGGCCGCGAGAAATGCCGGGGCTGGTCACGCTCAAAATGGCCTGCCGATCGGCGCGATCGGGAGCGGCACGAGCAATGAGGATCAAAAGGCCACTGGTTCGGCGTTGTCCCAAAACAGATTCCGGCCGGCAACACAGGCTCAAGGAAGCGCCAATGCAGTTGGTCTGTCAGGGCGAGGCTCGAGCCTTTCGGACCAGGTCAATCGGCCGCGAGCCGCACGGGCTGGAGACAAGGTGCTGGATGCCAAGGCCCGGGTCGAGCGACGAACGACCGTGTCGCCCAAACGCGTTACGAGCCCGACAGGGCCGGGTTTGTAATCTGCGAGCGAAGGGCGAACAGACAGGCTCGGCGCATCGCGCCCGACCACAGCGCGGTGCGCGAAGCGCCGTTGGGCGGATGGAGGAGCTGTTCGGAGGGCTGGACGAGGCGGAGAGCGCCTCAAAATGCGAAAACAACCCCATGCACAGTAGCTAAGTGCTTCTACCATAAGGCTCGGCTCTGCATCGGCGGAACGCGACCAGTGGGGCGGCTCTACGTCACGCCGCGTGTCTCGACGACGTGCCTCCGTTTGACCCGTCGGGCAAAACAGTGGTAGTACGCCAACTTCGGAAAATCCGTTGTGCGGTCTGGCCGCCGCGTTGCTCCTGCTCGATTGGCGATGGGCGGTGGTCGTACGGGCACCGTGCACAGATCCGTAATCGGCCGGGGCGCCGGGCCGTCTCCGGCCGGGCCGCTAACGTGGAATTAATCCGAAAAGCTCACAATTTTAGACAGTTGTGTCGATGGGTGCTGCGTAAGGGAGGCGTCGCGAGGACGTTCCGGCGACGGCTTCCTGTCGCTCGCTCATTGAGGTCAAGAACGTGACCACGTCCTTCGAAACGCCAAGCTTCGCCGAAGAGCTCGACGCCGTCGCCCTTGCAGCCGCAGCAGGCGCGCATGAACAAGCAGGCCCGGAAGCGCCAACGCCGCCGATCAGGCCCCGCCGCCAAACGGTCCTGCCGCTCGCGGTATGTGCCCTGGCCATCAACGGCGCAGCGGCGATCTATACGTCGCCCTCCGGCCTGCCGTCACTGAATGTTGCCAGCCTCGCTGAACTGCTGCCGCGGCAGGAGGCGCCGGCGCCGAAGCCGGATCCGGTCGTTGCCGTCTTGCGAGAGATCCAGTCGGCGCAGCAGCAGCACACGGCTTCGCTGCAGGAGAACAACCAGGCCCTGCAGCAGAATGCGGCCTTGTTGCAGCAGGATTCACTGGTGCTGTTGTCGCTGCGGCAGAGCATCACGGACGAGCGGGTCGACGTGAAGAAGATCTCGTCGCAGCTGTCGACGCTGATCGCCAAGGTCGACTCCCTGCAGAATGTGATGATGTCGGACGTCACGTCGTCCATTCGACGAGCGAATGCGCGCTACGGACTCTCCGCCGCGATGCGCAAACGGATGGTGCGGGAGCCGAAGCCTCTGGGGCCGGTGTCGATCGGAGGGGCGCCGTTGAGCGTGCCGGCTGCGGTGGCGGCTCCGGAGAGCTGAGGACTGGTCGCGCTAGGCGGCTTGCTCCTCGAACGAGGTGTAGACCAGGCCTGTGGGATCGACGACCTGAACGTCCCAGCACCCGTCCTCGACCAGTTCCCTGGCCTTCTTGAGCGCGGCGGCAAGTGACGACCGCTTGAGACTGACGACGCCCGCCGTGTCGAAACCGTTGATTTCAAACATGCCGTTCCTCCGGTTTTGGGGAGCGTACACGTTTCCGGCGGGTTGTCAGCGGGTTTTGTGAGGCTCGTACTGGCAGGGCGCAGCTTCCCGCAGATGCGTTTTTCATAGGAACTAACCGGCCGCCGCGCGTCGCAAATGTGAAGGGACGGGGATCGGGCGATGATCTTCCTCGGCAGCTTCAATCCAACACGCGATTGCATCCTGCACCTTCTGCACCGCTTCGAATTTTCGGTGGCACCGTCGGACATGCAGCCGGAAGGTCGGGCACGGTCGCAACAATGCCGCCGCCGTCTTCCTCCGACAGCGGCTCGATGATGATCTTGTAGTGCGCACGCTCGCCCATCTGGTCTCAATCTCGCAGAAACGCCCAGCAGTCACGAGCGATGGGTTTCGCAAAGGGCTCAACCCATCCCACGTGCTGAGGCCGCGGTCATGACAGCCGCTTGCTCACCCTGGACGTTGCATCTAGCGATGACTGCAATTCTTCGGTAAATTTGGGTCGAACTTGGGAGCGATTATGGGGCGGCTACGTGATCGGGTTCGTTGGCCATGGGTCGTTGCCGGCGTCGTCCCCATGCTTTTCGTGCTCTTTTTCATAGCGCTGGGCGCATTTGCGGACCCGCAACACGACGACTTCTGTTTCTCATACCGATATGTTGAAGAGGGGCTGTACGTTTCGCTGATGCGATTATATGGGGAGTTGGGCGGACGCGTCCTCCCCTATGTTCTCATCGAAGTGCCCGCGATCATCGCGCAGGCGACGGGCGTAAGCCTCCTTTTTGCATACTCCCTGACAATGATGACAGGCGTGATCCTGTTCGTCATCGGCTGCATGATCGCCATTTGGCGCGCGTGGCCGCGACTTCGCGGGTTGCCCTCGCTATTTCTCGGCATCGCCTTCGCCGCCGCAATCATCGGTGCTTCGCCGAGTGTAAGCGAACTGCTCTACTGGCTTCCGGGGGTCGCGTGTTACGTTCCGCCGGCGATCATCTGCATCCTGATCCTCGGGGAATGCGTTCGCGCACTGGACAACGAGGCCGATTTTTCGGCGACTGCGACCATCTGGATGGCTGCCGGGGCCTTCATTGCGGGATTGTGCAACGAGTTTACGACCCCGTGGATCGTCGCCATTCTCATCGGCTCCGCGTTCGCGCGTCGCATGTTGGAGCGGAGAATGCAGATCGGTTGCCATCTGCTCATCGCTGTCGCCGCCTTGGCAGGTTGGACAATTGTCGTGACGGCAAGCGGCAATGGCTCCCGCATGTCGCAGATGACAAATGCCGGCCTGTTCGGCCATTCGCTGCTCGAGGCGTTCCGCTTTGGTCTTGCGCAGCTGGGGCGATTCCTGCGCGACCCCGGGGTGATCGCCTGGCTGGTTGCCGTCGGCGCATTGACGCTTGCTGCCCCCCTACCGGACCGGCCCGATCATCCCCGCGCGCGGGTGCTGGCGCCCGGCCTGATGATCCTCTGTCTTGGATGCTGCTATTTCGAGTATTTTGTTCACTACTACTCGACAGGTATTCGCCTGGTCGAGCGAGCGCAAAATCAGGCGCTGATTCTGCTGCTCTTCGGTTCGGGACTGAGCGTTTCACTGTTGGTCCGGACCTATCGCCAAGAGCTCGAGCAATTGCTTTCCAAGAGGGGCGTGCTTCTACCGCTCAATTCGACGGCGTTGCCGCTTACCCTGGCCGTCGTCGTGGCGGCCTCGCTCCTGCTCGGCAGGACGGGCCGTCTGGTATATGCCGAGGCATCGAGCCTCTATCCCTACTGGCGTGAGACGGTCGCGCGCCACAAACGCCTCTCCACGACACCTGACTCGGTCGTGATCGTGGCTCAGCACAGATGGAAACCGACCCTCTTGCTGATAGCCGACGTGATGGTGAACAAGGGATGCGTCGCCAGATATTTTGGGAAGACCGATTTTATCGTCGTTGAAGCACCCTCGGAATGAGTGCTGCCACGGCGACGGCCGGATTCGTGGCTCTGCAGCAGCCTAAAGCGCGATGAGGTTTGGATGAATCCCTAGATGCGGGAGCTGAAGTCTCTGGGGCCGGTTTCGGTCGGAGGGGTGCCGTTGAGCATGCCGGCCGTGGTGGCGGCGCCGGAAAGCTGAAGGCACGTCAAGCAAAGCAGTTGGGAGGTAGCGCGGTAACTTGATCCGAAGTTCACGCTGACGGGCTTATAGCGCCGAGGTGGACGCGCGCAGCCAGGTAACAACGGTGAGCGCGATTGGATTGGTGGACTGTCGTCGCAATCGAAGTTTCAGTTGCTGGGCCTTGGCCTCCAGCCGTATTCCTGATGCGAAATCGTGGCGGTGATGTCGGCCTCTTTGTCTGCCGAGAGGCGCCAGGCTGCCACTCCGAAGCACAACGTCAAGATCAGGGCCGTCGCAAGCAGAAGCATCGAGACGAAATGGCTCACGCGCGTCACCAGCGGTTGGGAACTACGAGAGAGCGAACACGAGTTGCCGATTCGGAAAATACAGACGCGCTGACCTAAACGACCGATTTCCACATCCAGTCACACAGGACCAAAGGCGCTCACGATCCCGATCGTGATCGGGACCAGCGCGACGATTGTCCATAAAGCGGGCGAACTGGAAGATAGACCGGCGAAAAAGATCAAGAGACCGAAGCCCACGAGGGCCGCCGAGATGGCATAGGCGAGTGCTTTTTCCATCGTTCGATCCACGAGGAAGCGGGATGGATTGCGCTTGTAGGACTCACCGCCGGTCGAAACGTTCCTATGCTCAGCTGGATCAGCGGTGCAATGGCAACGTTTGGAGCTTAGCTCAGCATGCCGACTGCAACTGCAACTCCGAAGGCTGGAGGCACCAAATCACTTGGCCATAAATCTCTTGGCCATGAATCACTTGGCCATGACTGCGCCAGTCTGGCACGGGATCAGCGGCGCGCGCCTCTAAGGTGAAGACGGGTTAGTCCCGGTCTTCCGCTCAAGCAGCGCCATTTCAACCTGGTCAGCAAGGACCGTGAGGTGGCGCGCAAGCCGGTCGAACACTTCGCGCTTGGCTGGATCGGTAGCCAAGTCGCGAATCAGGGCGCATTCGGCCGCATCTTTGCGGAGTTTCTCGATCTGCGCCAGATAATCCTTCATCGGCAATTCGCTCCGTTCTGCGCAAACGGAACGTACAGCCAATGTTCGAAAGCGAACAGACGTGATTGCCAAACTTTCCTAGTCTTCGCTGGCTTTGGCCTTCCCTAAAAAGGTCAAGCACCTCCAGCGGCCCCGGCCTCCACACCCCAAAAGCCCCCACGGTCGGGGCCGTCATGGGGCGCTACGCCCGATCTAGATCCCACGCGCAAAGCCCGTGTCTCCAAGCAATTCGCATCGCGCGACCTGCGACAACCGCGCAACACTTTCCACTGGAACTGGCTGCTCGCGAGTGCATTTTTCGATTGCATGGTTTTCCCTGTTATCTCGGTCGGCTCGGGGTGACGGAGGGGGCGTACTATGAGCACTTACGATCGCACCGCTGTTCTGAAACAGCGTTTCGACGAGCTCGCTTCCGGGCTTTCCGAATTGCAAGATCTGCGCTCGCGCGTATTCGCGGCCGAGCAAAAGCAAGAGAGGCAAAGTCCCGAGGGCAAGCCGCCCCCGACGATTCGCAAGAGTGCCAAACCTAAATCGCGATCAGCAGAAACCGATCGACCGAAGAGGCGCTAGGCGCGGCCCCCCGGTTCACGCTTCAAGAACAAGGGCCGCTGCTCTGGAACAGCGGCCCTACCGGGTTACAATAGATCCGAGATAAAATTTGCCAGCCCCGGTAACGACATGGTTCGTCCTGGAGGATGTTCCTGCATCAACAAATGTGAATCCAAAGGAACGGCCCCGAGCGTCGCGGGGCTGGCTGCGGACACACCGGGGCCGCCCGACGCACCATTCAGTCTGGCACGCCGGGGGATATCGTCTGCTCAAACATTCGAGCGGGGTGTCTCAAAAGATACCGACCAGAAATTAAATTTCCTAGGGGTGCAGAACCAGCCCCAACTCGAATGCGAAGAACGGGATGGATCCAGGAGGGCCTCAGGTGCGGCAACGCGAACGACGGCCGGTGAACACGTTCGATTGCGGCTGGCGAGAAAGGAGACCGCAACGATTGGGACCGCCGGTTCACGCTGGCGGGCCACTGTCATTCGTCGCAGGTGGCCTCTCGACGCGCGAGGGCATCAGCAGACGTAGCAATTGCTCAGCTCGCTCCTTGGTCAGATTAGCCGCCATGTCGGTCCCGATCAGTGCTGGGCCCTTGCGTTCTCGATCGTAGACCATCCAACCTTTGCCTCCCATTCGAATGAAAAATCGGCTTTGCGACGGAACCTCGTCAGTCAATGAAGCATGCTCCCGGTTTGCTCAGCACTCACAGGAGCGGCATTCATCTTTGTAGCTTCAATCGCATATGTGAATCGTTTCGGGAAAAAGTGGCACCGTCTCTTTCTTGGCGCTAACCTTGCGCGATACGTGAGTCGGGGGATTCATGGATCGGAAGCCCATTGAGAGCATGTGTCTCGAAGAGCTGTGGCGACTGCACACCCTGGTCAACGATGTTCTGGCGGAGAGGCTTGCGGCGAAGAAGCAAGAGCTAGAACGACGACTACAGCTCCTTAACCGCGAAGGCAAAGCTCCCCATTGAGGCCGTCGCCATCGGCTCGCCGGTTCACGCTGGCGGCTAGCCGCTCGGGAGAACCGTCACTGCCGGCGCGAACCGTTCCGAGAATGTTGCGGCCTTTGCATCCCGTGCTGCGGAAAGGGCGGCCGAGATAAACGTGGAACATCCGATGGTTGCCAGCGCGAGGAGTGCCGCACCGATAATCAGGCTACGCATTCCACTCTCCCTGAACGGGCGTTACAATCACAGCATCGGACTGCATTGTTTCAGTTTCGCTTCGTTGGGCGCCTAAAATGGCTTCGTACACGCGGCCGTGAATGCGCTGAACCAGAAGCCGGTAGACCAGCACACGGCGCAATCCCCACCTCGCGCTACTTGCTGTCGTGGCTGTGAAGAAGTGCCGTCACGACGACGGCCCTTCTTCATTTGATTGCGAACGGCGTCGCTTCACGCGCGCGCTCCAGCAGATGACAATGAACAACACGGCGGCGACGGCGACCTGACCAGCGAACGCGACAAGCTTTAAATTGCGGCTAAGTTTGGTGAGCGCGCTGGGGCTCGAACCCAGGACCCCGTGATTAAAAGTCACGTGCTCTACCGGCTGAGCTACGCGCTCCCATGGCCGCTGATGGCTAAGATAAGAGATCGCCATCGTGTTCGGACATTCGAGAAGCATGTCTTGCCGCTTCGCTGAAAATCGCGTTGCGGGGAAAACCGGTTGTTTCCGGATCATGCCTTCGGCACGGGCTGTGTAGGGGGAGTGGCAGCGGAGGTCAATAGTGCGGGTGGCTGCCGAAGATCGCGGCAGGAGCTGGGATTTGATTGGGCTATCCGTCGCTTAGGCCAAAATTCTCACCTCAATTGGCGGCCGGTCATCCACGCCGAAGACCACGTGACTTCTAAGCACGAGGTCCGAAGACCGGCGTGGAGCCGGATCAGTTCGTCTCCCGCCGCACCTCGCTCGGCACAGGCTGCGGCGTGCCGGTCGGGTGGGGCAGCGCGACCGGGCGCAGGCCGATCAGCTCGGCGGTGCGGATCGCGCTATCGCGCCAGAACTGGAACGAGTTGATGCGGCTGAGCTCGAGGATGGCGATCGCGACGGCGGCCAGGAACGGCAGGCTCTGCAGCACCAGGACGCCGGCGAAGATGTAGATCTCGGTGATCTGGCGGAAGCTGTTGGAAGCGACCAGGACGCCGGCGCCAACGATGAGCAGGATGCCGATCACGGCCTCCCAGAAGGCCTGGAACTCGATCGACATCCTGCTAAGGCCGCCCTTCGAGGTGCGGGCGAAGGCGATGTGCTCGGTGATCAGGCCCTGCGCCACCGCGCGCGACACCGTCCATTGCACGCTCATCGCCGCGATCATGGCACCCAGCATCTGGCCGGGCTTGATGGCGACGCGGGCGCGGTACATCGACAGGAAATGCACCAGCGAGACGACGAAGGCGCCGATGATCGGCAGCGTCAGGATCTTGTCGGGGATGGCGATGTCGGCGAAGGCGACGATCGGCACCCAGACGAGGTTGAGCAGCGCCACGACCACGCCGAGGCTTTCGGCGCCCAGCCAGTTCAGCCAACCCAGGCCATATTCGCGCTTCTGGTCGGGCGTCAGCCGGCTCGCACCGGGCAGGAAGCGGCGCCAGTGCTTCTTGACGATCTGCAGGCCGCCATAGGCCCAGCGGTGCCGCTGCTTCTTGAAGGCCTCGTAGGTGTCGGGCAAGAGGCCCGCGCCGTAGCGGGTGTTGGTGTAGTGGGTGGTCCAGCCGAGCTCCTGGATCGCAAGGCCGAGATCGCTATCCTCGCAGATCGTGTCGCTCGACCAGCCGCCGGCCATGTCCATCGCGGCGCGGCGGATCAGGCACATCGTGCCGTGCACGATGACGGCGTTGAGCTCGTTGCGCTGGACCATGCCGATGTCGAAGAAGCCGGCATATTCGCCGTTCATGATGTAGTGCATGATCGACAGATCGCCGTCGCGATGCTCCTGCGGCGCCTGCACGAGGCCGACGCGCGGGTCGGCGAAGGCGGGCACGAGGTCCTTCAGCCAGTCGGGCTCGACGACGTAATCGGCATCGAGGATGCCGATGATCTCGGCATCGGCCGCGGTGCGGTCCATCGCGATGCGCAGTGCGCCGGCCTTGAAGCCTTGCACCTTCTCGGCGTTGATGAACTTGAAGCGTTCACCGAGCGCGCGGCAATGGTCCTGGATCGGCTGCCAGAAGGCGGGGTCCGGCGTGTTGTTGATGATGACCACGCATTCGTAGTTCGGATAGTTCAGCCGCGACAGCGCATCCAGCGTCTGCTTCAGCATCTCGACCGGCTCGAAATAGGCCGGGATATGGATCGAGACCTTGGGGCAGTAATTCTCGGGCACGTTCTCGACCGGCTTGTCCTTCGTGATCAGCCGCTGCGGCGGCCGGCCGAAGGCGACCGCGGCGATCTCGTCGATGCGCGCCATCGCGATGAGGACGAGCGGAACAAGGAGGATCATGCCGAGCGTCAGCGCGAAGGCCGAACCGAAGATGAAGTAGTGGCTGTTCCAGAACGCGAACACGGTCGCGGCCCAGGCGCCGACGCCATTGGCGGTCGCCGACAGCAGGAAGGCCTGCCTGGCGGTCGCTTTCTCGATCCGCAGGATCGGCAGCGACAGCAGCACGCCGACCAACAGCGCGATGCCCATCAGCTTCCAATAGTCGGGATTCTCCACTGGGCCGGTCCAGGCGAATTTCGGCTCGCGGCTGGCATTGAGGACGCCCCAATACGGACCGACGCCGCCTTCGAAGAATTTCCAGGGCTGATCGATGGCTTCGACGATGTTGTATTCCATGCCGATGGCTTCGGCGCGGCTGACGAAGTTGCGCAGCACCAGCGCCTGCTGGAACGGGCCGGGATCGGCGTTGCGCAGATTGTAGCCCTGGCTCGGCCAGCCGAACTCGGCGATCACGATGCGCTTGCCGGGGAACAGGTTGCGCAGCAGGTTGTAGCGGTCGACGGCCTGGTCGACCGCCTGGTCCGAGCGGAAGTTTTCCCAATAGGGCAGCACGTGCGCGGCGATGAAATCGACACTGGAGGCGAGCTCGGGATTGTCGCGCCAGATGTTCCAGATCTCGCCGGTGGTGACGGGCACGCGGACCGAGCCCTTCACCTTCTTGATCATGTCGATGAGGTCTTCGACCTTCTGCTCGCCGCGGTAGATCACCTCGTTGCCGACGACGACGCCGGCGACGTTGCTGTTCTTGCGGGCGAGCTCGATGGCGGCCTTGATCTCGCGCTCGTTGCGATCCTTGTCCTTGTCGATCCAGGCGCCGACGGTGACCTTGAGGCCGAACTCGGCCGCGATCGGCGGCACCAGCTCGACGCCGCCCGTGGACGAATAGAGGCGGATCGCGCGCGTCATGGTCGACAGCGTCTTCAGGTCGGCACGGATTTTCTCGACCGTCGGGATGTTGTCGATGTCGGGGTGGGCCGAGCCTTCGAACGGCGCGTAGGAGACGCTGGGCAACAGGCCTTTGAAGTCCGGCGCAGGTTCCCTGTCGCGCAGGGCTCCCCACACGCCTGCATGGAGCGCAGACACGAGCAACAGAACGGCGGCGACAACGCGCATCGCGGCTAAACCAATAGGGGCTGAGGTGGCAGGGAAGCGGATCTGACCCCGAGATCCGACCGTGTCCGCGGCAAAGGAAGCATACCTCTGCCGCGCGGTTTCACAACTGTCATGGCCTCATGTCCTTATGAGGGCATGCCTTTTCGAACGACGCGCGGCAGTGCCAACCGTGTCTATGGCCGATCGTTCCTGAACGGCAGCTGAAACGACCAGAGCTATTTAAGAGCTCGGGCTATTTCGCCGGCGCCGGGGACGGGCTGGCCGCAGGCGAGGGGCTCGCCGCCTGCTGCGGCTGCGCATTGGCGGCTGGCGCTGCCGGCTGGGAGGCCGCGGCCGCCGCCTGCTGCGGCTGGGCGGCCGGGTTGATCCAGCAGGCGTGCACGCGGCTGTCCAGGGTCTCGGCCACCTTGGGATCGATCTGGCCGCCGAAGCGGGTCAGGCAGCGGAACGCGGCCTGGATGTGGCCGCCGGGACAGCCGAAGCGGTCGTAGAGGTCGAGATGGCGAAACGCGGTATCGAGGTCATCCCGCCACATCAGCCGCACCACGCGCCGGCCGAGCCAGACGCATTCGGGATTGCCGGCCGGGCCGTTGATGACCTGGGCGGCTTCCGCGAACTCGTCGGTGCGGCGCTGATTCTGGGCGGCGTCCTTGGCGGCGTCGGCGGGCTGGGCGGCCGCCTTGCCCTGGTCGGGGGCCGGCGTGCCGCTCTGGGCGGAGGCGCCGCCAACACCGATCAGAACGAGCAGGCAGGATACGGCCAAGGTGGCGGCGAACTGCCGCAGGACCGCATTTCGTGACTCGAACACCCGTTGCCGCATGAATTCCCCAATGTATCCGCTGGCCGTCCGCGTCAGGAGCCCCGCGGACGCGCCAGCTGATGGCGTCCAAATGGGTCTCCAATGCGGCGGAAAAGTCTTTCGGAGTCCATGACCTGTATTTCGAATTTTGTCCAGCAAAGTCACGATCCTAGATCACGGTCGAACGGCCGCAGGTAAATTCCTTTGGGGGCGCGAAGGGGTCCACTGGGGGTGCCCCCTTGGCAGACGGCGTGCGAGAAGGTAATCGACGGCCCTTCGCGGAGGACGGAACCGATTTCTCTTCGTACGCCACTGGCGCTTCTGCTCGTCTCACTGGGTGCGATCGCTGCCGTGTGGTGGTGGCTTGCCACGCCGATCACGCTCGCGCGCGCCCCGATCGACCCCGCCGACAAGGTTCAATGCGTCTCCTACGCGCCGTTCCGCGGCGAGCAGTCGCCGCTGGACGCATGGACCCATATCGAGGCTGACCAGATCGAGCAGGACCTGCGCCAGCTCAAAGAGATCACCGACTGCGTCCGCACCTATTCGATGGAGAACGGGCTCGACCAGGTGCCGGCGATCGCCGCCAGGGTCGGCGGGCTGAAAGTGCTGCAGGGCATCTGGCTCTCCAGCAACCGCACCAAGAATTTCGAGCAGGCCGGGCTCGCCATCCGCCTCATCAAGCAATTCCCCGAAATCATCACCGCCGTCATCGTCGGCAACGAGGTGCTGCTGCGCGGTGAGATGACGACGGCAGACCTCGTCTCCCTCATCCGCCTGGTCAAGACCCAGGTCAGCGTGCCCGTCACCTATGCCGATGTCTGGGAATATTGGCTGAAGAACCGCGAGGTCTATGACGCGGTCGATTTCGTCACGATCCACATCCTGCCTTATTGGGAAGACTTCCCCATCAAGGCGAAGTTCGCCTCCGCCCATGTCGAGGCGATCCGCGAGCGCATGGCGGTGGCGTTTCCCGGCAAGGAGATCCTGATCGGCGAAACCGGCTGGCCGAGCGCGGGGCGCATGCGCGACGGCGCGCTGCCCTCGCGCGCCAACCAGGCGCGTGTCGTCTCGGAAATCCTGAGCCTTGCGAAGGCACAGAAGTTCCGCGTCAACCTGATCGAGTCCTACGACCAGCCGTGGAAGCGCAGGCTGGAAGGCACCGTCGGCGGCTATTGGGGGCTGTATGACTCGGTGCGCCGCAGCCTGAAATATCCGCCGGGCGACCCGATCAGCAATTTCCCGTACTGGAAATGGTACATGGGCGCGGGCATGGGCCTTTCCGTGCTGGTGTTCGCGGTCGCGGTGATCACGCTGCGCCGGCGGCCGTGGACGCCGCGCTTCCCGGCCTGGCTCGGCGTCGGCATCTCGGCGACGACGGCGGGGAGCCTGCTCGGGATCGGCGTCGACAAGATGTATTACGAGAGCTACGGGATCGGCGGCTGGCTGCTCTGGGGCGCATTGCTGCTGGCCGGCATCCTGTCACCGATCTTCTGCGCGCAGGCGATGGTGATCGGCCGCAGCCTGCCGACCTTCCTCGACCTGCTCGGCCCGCGCGAGGGCCGGAAATGGTCGAAGCTCACCGCCGTGCTCGGCCTGACGCTGGCGGTGACGGCGGTGATCGCGGCCGCGACCGCGCTCGGCTTCGTGTTCGACCCGCGCTACAAGGATTTTCCCTACGCCGCGCTGACGATGGCGGTGGTGCCGTTCGCGCTTTTGATGTTGAACCGGCCGCAGATCGGCCAGCGTCCGATCGCCGAAGCGGTGTTCGCGGGGGTGCTGGCGCTGTCGGCCGTGTACGTGCTGTTCAACGAAGGCCGCGACAATTGGCAGTCGCTGTGGACCTGCGCGATCTATCTGTTGTTCGCCCTCACGCTGTGGCGGGCGCGGGCCGAGCAAAGCCAAGAATGAGCAGGCCGATCGCAAGGCCCGACAGCACGACATTGTAAAGCACGATGCCAAGGCCGGCCGCGATGAGGCCGACCGTGAGCAGCACGATCGAGGGCCGCATCAGGTTCAGCGTTGCGACCACGAGCGCGACGATGCCGAACACCGAATTCTTGAACAGAACGGTCGCGACCGACCGCGACTTGCAGACCAGCGTCTGAAGCCCGGCGTCGCAGGCGAGCGCGACCTGCGAAAGCTCGATCGCGAGATAGCGCACGTAGAGCGCGCAGCCGACGGTGACGAATCCGACCACGAGCAGGAACTGCACCTGGTAGGGCGTGAGGCGGAAGGGCTTCTTTGTCATGGCGGCAATATGGTCGGGAAGGCGCGGGCAGGCAACAGGGCAGGCGATGTTTCTGTTGATCCGGCGGGCCCGCGCATCGTCCAGGAACACGCGAGCATCCCGCCGGTTCTGAACATGGTGTCGCCCAACGCAATTGCCGTCGAGGAGTGAGGCATGGACAAGCCGACGCAGCAGCAGCTGAGCGAGCTGAAGAGGCTCAGCAAGGAGGCGCGGGTGGAGGATTGGTCGGAAATCGTCCAGTCCAAGGACGAGGCGGAGATGCGCATCCGCGATCTGAAGGAAAAGGCGCGGATGGAATAAGTCATCGCCTGCGCCAAAGCGATCAAGCGCGATCAAGGGCAATCAGCTGCGACCTTGCGTGTTCCGGCTCTGCTCCGCCAGCCGGCGCTCGTATTTTTCAGCCAATGCGAGCAGTCGCTTCCTGATGTGGGGGTCGGCGCGGTCGGCCAGTTCGCGGATCAACGCGAGTTGCTCCCGCAGAAAGTTCGCGTCCGTCATCTCCGCTCCGAATCGAATTCGCCGCGGATAGTGCCTTCTTACGCGAACCTCCTCCGTATCATTTGGTATGTTCCGGCATGTCCCTGGCGCCCTATTTCAAGCCCAGCCGGCGCTCGACCCAGCCGAGAGCGAACAGCACGAGCAGCGTCACCGCGATCGCGGCGCCGACCAGCAGCCACGCGCCGAGTGCGCAGGCGATGCCGAGGCCGGCCGCAATCCACACGGTTGCGGCCGTGGTGAGGCCGTGAACCGTCTTCGCCTTGCTGTCGTGCAGGATGACGCCTGCGCCGATGAAGCCGACACCGGTCAATACGCCGGCAACGACGCCCTGGATGACCCTGGAGATCGCATCCGGGTGGTCGCGCAAATTCTGGAACTCGATCACGGAGATCGACACCAGGGCGGAGCCGAGAGCGACCAGCGCGAGGGTTCGCATTCCCACCGGCTTGTCGTTCATGTCACGGTCGATGCCGATCAGGAGGCCCGTACCTGCGGCGACGAGCAGCCTCAGCACATCATCAAGTTCGTTCATCGAATTCCGCAAAGCTAGGAAAGGCGGGGCGCCGTGAAAGAACGCAAACCCGTTGCAAAAGGCCAGCGTCCGATCGCCGCATGCAAGCGGCTTCCGTCGCGGACGGGGCGTTCTAGCGCCTGAAGAACGACGACAGCGTCGATGTCGCCGACGCGGTCTCCGGCTTGGCCGGCGCCGGCTGCGCCGCGGGTGGGGGCGCGGGCTCCTCGCGCTTCGAGGAGCGCTTTGACGAATAGCTGCGGCGGCGCTTGTCCGGCTTCTCGGGCTTTGCACTCGGCGCCGGCGCGGTTTCGGCTTGCGGAGCGGCGTCCTGGTTCTTCTCGGAGTTCTTGTCCTGAACCCTGTCTTGGGACTTCTCTGGTCCCTTGTCCGGCGTCTTCTCCGAGCCGCGCATCGACAGGCGCTGGCCGTCGAACACGGTGGTCTCGCAGTGACGGTCGCTGCTCTCGGCGAGGCTCGCGCAGAATTTTGCGGCGGCGGCGGCGTTGACCAGAGGGCCGGCACCGAGGCGGAGCTGCATGCCGAGGCCGGTGGTGCCTTCCTTGATCATGATGATCGGCCGCAGCGCTGCGATTTCCGGGTTGGACTTGGTCACGCCGCGCCAGAGCGCGCGCAGGCCGTCGATCGAATTGGCGCCGCCGAGATCGATCGCAAAGCGCGTCTGCTGAACCGCGATGGCAGGGGCTTCGGTCTCGGCTGCGTCCGGCGCTTTCGTTGTTGCCACGACGATTTCGGCCGCGGCGGGTGCCGGCTCGGTCTTCTTCTCGGCGGCCTTCTCAGCCGGCTCGGGTTGAATCAGTTTCGATGCGGCCGGATCCGGCGGGGCCATGAGCGACTTGGCGGGCACCAGCGGAATGGTCGGCAGCGCCGAATTCGTGACTGGATTCTGCTGCACGAGCGAGGCAGCGGCCGCGGTCTGCGGCGGCATGCTCGGCGGCTCCTTCAGCGCTTCCTTCGGCGTGTCCTTCTGAGCATCCTTGGCGGCTTCGGTGCGCGGCTTCTCGCCCGCCGGCGCCGGCGTCGAGGCGACCGGCGCGATGCTGGGCGCTGGTGCTGCGTCCTGCGGCTTCGCGCCCGGCGGTGTGGCGGCCTGTTTGGCAATGGCGCCGGTGACGGAATCGAGCCCTTGCTCCAGCACCGTGACGCGCGAATACAGCCGGTCGCGGTCGCTGTTCAGCGTCTCGATGGCGGCGGCGAGCCGGCGCGCTTCGTTCTGGCTTTCCTTGGTCAGCAGCTGCAGCCGGTCGGCCTGGCGCACGAGATCGGCGGATGCAACCTGGTCGCGCCGCCAGCCGAGCTGGGCCTGGTTGGCCATCACGGCAACGACGACGGCGCCGACGGCCGCCACGCCCCACGAGCCCAGCCGCCACATCAGGCGCCGGTCGAAGGCGCTTTCCTCGGCCAAAAGTCCGGAGAACAGCCCGCCGGTCTCCTTGGTGGAGAAGGCATCCGCCAGTGGGTCGGAATCCTTTGCCATGAATGTTAAGCGCCCAGCCCTGTCCGGCTTCCCCGAATCAATCAGGGAACATTAACAGGAAAAGCGCGCCGCACTTGAATTCCGGGCGTTTGCGGGGGTAGCTAGGCGATAGCTTCCGAGGGCCTCGCCGCCCGTCCGCACCAATTTTGATTCGGCCAATAGCTGTCAGGATTTCAATGACCGCCCGTTCCAGCCTTACGATCGTGCTCGCCGCCGGCGAAGGCACGCGCATGCGATCGAGCCTGCCGAAGGTGCTGCATCCGGTCGCTCACCAGAGTTTGCTCGCCCATGTGCTCGCCGCCGCACCCAAGGGAACCGGCACCTCGCTCGCGGTCGTGATCGGCCCCGATCATCAGGCAGTCGCCGACGAGGCCAAGCGTATCCGCCCCGACGCGCTGACCTTCGTGCAGGCCGAACGGCTCGGCACCGCGCATGCGGTGCTGGCGGCGCGCGAGGCGATCGGGCGCGGCGTCGACGATCTCCTGATCGCGTTCGGCGACACGCCGCTGATCTCGGCCGAGACCTTTGCGCGGCTGCGCGCGCCGCTCGCCCGCGGCGCCGCGATTGCCGCGCTCGGCTTTCGCGCCGCCGATCCGGCCGGCTACGGCCGCTTCATCGTCGAGGGCGACCGCCTGGTTGCGATCCGCGAGCAGGCCGACGCCAGCGCGGACGAGCGCAAGATCGATTTGTGCAATGCCGGCGTGATGGCGATCGACGGCCGCCGTGCGCTCGACATTCTCGGGCAGATCGGCAATGCGAATTCCAAGGGCGAATATTATCTGACGGATGCGGTCGAAATCGTCCGCAGGCAGGGATGGGAGGCCGTGGTGATCGAGACCAGCGAGGACGAAGTGCGCGGCATCAACACCAAGGCGCAGCTCGCGGAAGCGGAAAGCGTGATGCAGGCGCGCTTGCGCAAGGCGGCGATGGAGGCCGGCGTCACGCTGATCGCGCCGGAGACGGTGTATCTGTCCACTGACACCGTGTTCGGCAAGGACGTTACCATCGAGCCGTTCGTGGTGATCGGCCCCGGCGTGTCGATCGCGGACGGCACGGTGATCCATTCGTTCTCGCATATCGTCGAGACCACGCTCGGCAAGAAGGTCTCGATCGGTCCCTATGCACGATTGCGGCCCGGCACCTCGCTCGGCGACGGCGCGCGCATCGGCAATTTCGTGGAGACCAAGGCGGCGACGCTGGAGGCCGGCGTCAAGGTCAACCATCTCTCCTATATCGGCGACGCCACCGTCGGCGCCAATTCCAACATCGGTGCCGGCACCATCACCTGCAACTACGACGGCTTCAAGAAGCACAAGACGGTGATCGGGCAGGGCGCCTTCGTCGGCACCAACTCCTCGCTGGTCGCTCCGGTGACGATCGGCAAGGGCGCCTATATCGGCTCGGGCTCGGTGATCACGAAGGACGTACCCGACGACGCGATGGCGCTGGAGCGCAACCAGCAGACCATCCGCGAAGGCGGCGCGGCGCGCTATCGCGAGCTGAAGACCGGCGGCAAGAAGCCGGAGAAGTGATCCTCGTCAAGGCGTAGCCCTAACTAAGGGAATGCGGGCTGGATCACGGAACTGCAAGGAGCGCTTGATCTGCTCAGTGCGCTGCATCCGGCCGAGCTAGCCTGGCCGGCATGCACTGTCTCAGCTCGTTCACCGCCAAGCGGACTCTTGAAGGCGCATGTGCCGTCTGGGACCACACGGCGTAGACAGAGTTGCCGAGAGCTCGGTGGCCATTGAGAACCCTCACGAGTTGACCTGATTGGAGCCGGCTGTCGACCAACCAGGTCGGAAGGCAAGCGATCCCAGCGCCATCCACCGCAGCCTCGGCCACGGCCTCCAGGTCGTCCAGCCGAATACGGCCGCCGACGGCAAATTCGATCACGGCACCGTCCTTCGTCGCGAACCGCCAGGGCTCGGCGCGCCCGCCACGACGGGCATAGGGTAGACAATCGTGGCTTGGGAGCTCGCTTAGATCGGATGGGCAGCCCCGCGTCGCGAGGTAGGTCGGCGCTGCGCACACCGCCATGTCGAATGCGTCGAGGCTGCGCGCGATCAGTCCGGCACGGTCGGGCAAAGGCCCGATCCGCACGGCCAAATCGATCCGTTCTTCGACGAGATCGACAAGATGGTCGGCGAACCGGAGATCAAGCTCCATGGAGGGGTGCCGACGGGTCAGCCCGACCAGGATGGGCGCGACGCAGAGCCGACCCAGCAAGACTGGAGCGCTAACGCGGAGCACCCCTGTTGGCGAGCGATCACTGCCACCCAACGCCGCTTCGGCCGCTTGGATATCGGCCAGAATGCGTTGGCAGCGCTCATAGAAGCTCTGGCCCTCGTCGGTCAGGCTTTGCGCGCGGGTTGTACGGTTGAAGAGGCGGACGCCCAGCCGCTCCTCCAGGCGGGCGATCGTCTTGCCGACCGCTGATCTGGTGAGACCGAGTTGTTCAGAGGCGCGCGCGAAACTGCCGGAATCCGCGACCTGCACGAAAACGGAAATTCCGCTCAAACGATCGACCATGGCTGCCTCAGGAGAAGATCTATCGCCATTGAACGGACAAATGACCGCCAATGCGGACGTCTGAACCCCAATATAGATCACCTTCGGAGCGTGCGACAGGTTGGAGAGCGCGATGAAGACTTGGCAGGTTCGAGGGCCTGGACGCGATTGTCTGAAGCTTGCAGAGATCCCCCGGCCGTCGCCCGGTACTGGCGAGGTGTTGGTGCGCGTGCACGCTGTGTCACTCAATTATCGAGATCGCCTCTCGATCGACAACAACGGCTATGCGAGCTACGGCCTGCCGTTCACGCCTTGCTCCGATCTTGCCGGAGAAATCGAGGCCTTGGGCGCTGGCGTGTCGCGCTTCACCATGGGCGAGCGGGTGATCAACAATTTCAACACGGACTGGATGGACGGTCCGCCCCCGCGCATCGCCGGCGTGGTGGCGAGCTTCGGGGGACCGGTGCCGGGTGTGCTGGCTGAGTACGTGGTCGTCCCCGAGGCTTGGCTGGTCAAGGCGCCCGAGAGCTTGTCGTACGCAGAGGCGAGCACCCTGCCGTGCTGCGGGCTCACCGCATGGACCAGCCTTGTGGAGCTTGGGCGAATACGGCCTGGCGAGATCGTGGTGGTTCAGGGTACGGGTGGCATGTCGATCTTCGCGATCCAACTCGCCGCAGCCGCCGGTGCAGAGGTGATCGTCACTTCGAGCAGCGACGCCAAGCTCGCGCGGGCCAAGGCACTTGGGGCGCGGCACGGAATAAACCGAACCACGAGTCCGGACTGGGCCGCGGCAGTGTTGGAGCTCACAGGCGGACGGGGCGCCGACCATATTCTGGAGATGGCTGGCGGCGACAACCTCGCAAATTCGGTGAGGGCCATCGCGCCGGGAGGCCGCATCTCCTTGATTGGCGTGATTGACAGCTTCAACTCCAGCTTTCCCTCAGTGCCCGCCATCTTGGCGCAGGCGACGATCCAGGCCATTTACGTGGGACATCGGCGCGGGCTCCAGGACTTGGTGCGCGCGGTTGACCGGATCGGCCTGAAGCCGGTGATCGAAGCCGAGTTCGAGTTCGCCGACTTCCTCTCAGCCCTCGATGTTTTCGCCCAGGGCCCGTTTGGCAAAGTCGTCATCACCGTTGGACGGTGATCAAGCAGGCGATGCACGGGACGCTGCGAGAGGCTATTCGTCGTCGGCGAATTCGGAGAAGATCGCGCGGGTCAGGCGCCAGCCGCGCGGCTTGGCGCGCTTCGCCGGCTCGCCTTCGGGATGTTTGATGAAAAGGGGCTTGTTCTCTTTGCCGCGCAGCGGCGGCGGCCAATGCGCAAGGTGCGTGCCCGTGGTCTCGCTGGCGCGCAGATACGTCGACGACAAACCTTTGCGGTCGGACGAGCCCTTCATGACTTTTACTCTCCTGGACGGAAATCGTTGGCCAAATTCGTTGACAAGAGGTTAATCTGCGCGGTTTAAGGCCGGCCAATTCGACGCAGGCGAAAGCAGAGGTCGCGGGCCAGTGCTGTCTCAATCAGCAATAATTATTGAGTATCTGGTTCCCTGGGATTTTCGCTAAAAACCGAGCGCGTCGTTTAGGCGATTTTTCGACGATTTGGGGGATAGTGGTCCGCATGTGCGGGATTGTCGGCATTCTCGGGCGCGAGCCGGTTGCAGAGCAATTGGTGGATTCGCTCAAACGTCTCGAATATCGCGGCTACGATTCCGCGGGCGTCGCCACGCTCGAAGGCAAGCACCTCGAGCGCCGCCGCGCCGAGGGCAAGCTGAAGAACCTGGAGAAGCGGCTGGAGGCCGAGCCGCTCAAGGGCACCACCGGCATCGGTCACACCCGCTGGGCTACCCACGGCAAGCCGACCGTCAACAACGCCCATCCGCACGCGACCGAGCGCGTCGCCGTGGTCCACAACGGCATCATCGAGAATTTCCGCGAGCTGCGCGAGGAGCTCGAGGCGAAGGGCACGGTGTTCCACACCGAGACCGACACCGAGATCGTGCTGCATCTCGTCGACGATTTGCTCACGCGCGGCAACAAACCCGTGGAAGCGGTGAAGCTGACGCTGGCGCGCCTGCGCGGCGCCTTCGCGCTCGGCTTCATCTTCGCCGGCGACAACGACCTCATGATCGGCGCCCGCAACGGCCCGCCGCTGGCGATCGGCTATGGCGACGGCGAGATGTATCTCGGCTCGGACGCCATCGCGCTCGGCCCGTTCACCGACACGATCAGCTATCTCGAGGACGGCGACTGGGCCGTGCTGACCCGCAAGAGTGCGACGATCTTCGACAAGGACGGCCATGCCGTCCAGCGCGACAAGATCAGGCACGCCGCCTCGACCTCGCTGGTCGACAAGGCCAATTACCGCCACTTCATGGCCAAGGAGATCCACGAGCAGCCGGAGGTGGTCGGCCACACCCTGGCGCGCTACGTCGATATGGCGACCGAGCGCGTCGCGCTGCCGGTCAAGCTGCCGTTCGATTTCAAGAATATCCAGCGCATCAATATCACCGCCTGCGGCACCGCGAGCTATGCCGGCTTCGTCGCAAAATACTGGTTCGAGCGCTTTGCGCGCGTGCCGGTCGAGGTCGATGTCGCCTCCGAATTCCGCTACCGCGAGGCACCCTTGCGCAAGGGCGATCTCGCCATCTTCATCTCGCAGTCCGGCGAGACTGCCGACACGCTGGCGGCGCTGCGCTATGCCAAGGCCGAGGGTGTGCACACGATCGCCGTCGTCAACGTGCCGACCTCGACGATCGCGCGCGAGAGCGAGACCGTGCTGCAGACGCTGGCGGGACCGGAGATCGGCGTCGCGTCGACCAAGGCCTTCACGTGCCAGCTCATGGTGCTGGCAAACCTTGCGATCGCGGCCGGCAAGGCGCGCGGCGAATTGTCGGATGAGGACGAGACCAAGCTCGTCCACGGGCTCGTCGAGGTCCCGCGATTGATGGCGGACGCGCTCACCACCGAACTCCAGATCGAGAAGCTCGCATACCGGATCGCCAAGTCGCGCGACGTGCTCTATCTCGGCCGCGGCACCAGCTTCCCGCTGGCGCTCGAAGGTGCGCTGAAGCTGAAGGAGATCTCCTACATCCACGCCGAGGGCTATGCCGCCGGCGAGCTCAAGCACGGCCCGATCGCGCTGATCGACGAGACCATGCCGGTCGTCGTCATCGCACCCCACGACCGCGTGTTCGAGAAGACCGTCTCCAACATGCAGGAGGTCGCCGCGCGCGGCGGCAACATCATCCTGATGACCGACGCCAAGGGCGCGGCGGAGGCGACCGTCGAATCGCTCGTCACCATCGTCATGCCCGACATGGCGGCAGCCTTCACGCCGATGGTCTATGCCGTCCCGGTGCAGCTGCTCGCCTATCACACGGCCGTCGTGATGGGGACCGATGTCGATCAGCCGCGCAATCTCGCCAAATCAGTGACTGTCGAATAGGCAATCGGGATATCGGTCGGCCGCAGTCTTCCAAAACCTGCTAGAAGACCCTAGCTTGTTGGTAGCGACCGACCTGGAACCCGAATGACCCCCCGCGACGACGCGCCTGCGCCTCTTGATCCCCTCCCGGAACCGCATACCGGCCTGATGGGCCGCTTCCGCAATTATTTCCTGACCGGCCTCGTGGTGACGGGGCCGATTGCGATCACCCTCTATCTGGTCTGGTGGTTCGTCACCTGGGTCGACGGCGTGGTGCGGCCGTTCGTGCCGCTGGCCTATCGCCCGGAAACCTATCTCCCTTACGTCGTTCCCGGCTGGGGACTGATTGTCGCATTCTTCACGCTGACGCTGGTCGGCTTCCTCGCGGCCAATCTGATCGGCCGCACGCTGGTCGATGTCGGCGAGACCTTTCTCGGCCGGATCCCGGCGGTGCGCGCGATCTATCGCGGCCTGAAGCAGGTGTTCGAGACGCTGTTCTCGGGCAAGGGCTCGAGCTTCCGGAAAGTCGGCCTTGTCGAGTTTCCTTCGCCGGGCATGTGGTCGATCGTGCTGATCTCGCAATCGCCGAACGAGGACATCTCGCGCAGCCTGCCGGGGCAGGAGGAGCATGTCTCGGTATTCCTGCCGTGCTCGCCGAACCCGACCACCGGCTTCTTCTTCTATGTCCCCAAGAGCAAGATCATCGAGGTCGATCTCACCGCCGAAGACGCCGCGACGCTGATCATGTCGGCCGGCGTGGTGCAGCCGGGCTCGGCGCCCGATCCGAAGAAGGCGGCCGCGCTTGCGGGCATGGCGAATGCCGCGCGTATCGCCAATGCCTCCTCCACGCTCCGGCCCGAGCCTGCGAAGGCGGAGTAGGGCCATTCCGCCGCGGGATGGTCGCGTTCACGTCGGCGCATTCGTCCTCTGCTAGTCTCAGGTCGACCGGGCGTGCCGCTCGGCGTTCGAGCTGGAGTGCATGATGTCCAAAACCATTGCGATCCTCGCCCCCGGCGCCATGGGAAGCGCCGTGGCCCGCCGTCTCAGCGAAAACGGTGCGCGCGTGCTGACGTCCTTGAAGGGGCGGAGCGAGGCGACGCTGAAACGCGCGGCGGATGCCGGCATGATCGGCGCCGAGGACGACGCGATCGCGGACGCCGACATCATCCTCTCGATCGTGCCGCCGGGCGAAGCCGTCGCGCTGGCCGAACGGCTGGCCGCGCTGATCGTCAGGCGCGAGAAGAAGCCGATCGTGGTCGATTGCAACGCCGTCAATGTCGATACCGTGCAAAGAATCGAGGAGATCATCGGCTCGGCGCAGGCGCCGTTCGTCGATGCCGGCATCATCGGCTTTCCGCCGCAGCGAGGGGGCAAGAGCCCGGCCTTCTACATGTCCGGCGAGCACGCCAAGGACGTCGCCGCGCTTGGGGATCTTGGCCTCGACGTGCGGATCGTCGAAGGCCCGGTCGGCGCGGCGTCGGCGTTGAAAATGTCCTATGCCGGCATCGTCAAGGGTCTTGCCGGCATCGGCTCGGCGATGGTGATCGCGGCCACGAAGGCGGGCGCGGCCGATGCGCTGCGCGACGAACTCGCGCTGAGCCAGCCCGCCATTTTGGCCCGGCTCGAAGTCGCACTGCCCGACATGATCCCGAAGGCCTACCGCTGGGTTGCCGAGATGCGGGAGATTTCCGGATTCCTCGGGCCCGATCATCCGGCCAGCCAGATCTACGAGGGTTTTGCGAGATGGTTCGAGCATCTCGCCGAGGATGCGAAGGGGGAGGCGGCGGACGCCGCGTTGATGAAGGCCTTCGCGGCGAGCATCGCGCGGAAGAAGACCTAGGCCGCGTTCTCATGCTGCCATGTCTTGGCAGCATGACGTAATATGCCTCGCATGAGGCTCGCCCATGTCCCGCTCGCAACGACTGCTCGATCTGATTCAGGTGCTGCGCCGGCATCGACGGCCGGTCGCGGGCGCCGCGCTCGCCGACGAGGTCGGCGTGTCGCTCCGCACGCTCTACCGCGACATCGAGACCTTGAAGGCGCAAGGCGCGCACATCGACGGCGAGGCCGGGGTCGGCTACGTGCTGCGGCCCGGCTTCATGCTGCCGCCACTGATGTTCAGCGAGGAGGAGATCGAGGCGCTGGTGCTCGGCTCACGGTGGGTGGCGGAACGCGCCGATCAGCCACTCGGCGACGCCGCCCGCAACGCGCTCGCCAAGATCGGAGCGGTGCTTCCGGACGACTTGCGCGCTGGCCTCGATGCGTCGAGCTTGCTGATCGGCCCGGGTGAAGCGCTCGCGGCCGGGGATATCGAACTCGCATCGATCCGCGACGCGATCCGTGCCGAGCGCAAGATGCAGATCGCCTATGCCGACGGCAAGGGAAGTCCATCGCGGCGCACGATCTGGCCGTTCGCTCTGGCCTTTTTCGATCGCGTGCGCGTCGTCGTCGCCTGGTGCGAGCTTCGTGACGGCTACCGGCACTTCCGAACGGACCGCATCACGGCACTGAAATCGACGGCCAAACGCTATCCACGACGGCGCGCCGCGCTGTTGAAGGAATGGCGCGCTCTGGAGGGCGTGCCGGAGCAGTGATGGCCTCGACGCTGCTGACATAAACTGACAGCATGCCGAGCTATAGGTCTCTGCGTCGCGCTCACGTCACCGAGCGCCGAACGAGGAGACCTCACATGCCAGACTTCAGCTTCCTGCTGCTCCATGTCGAAAGCCCGGCGGCAAGCGCCAAGTTCTACAACGAGCTATTGGGTATCCCGATCATCGAGCAGTCGCCGACATTTGCCATGCTGCCGTTGCGTGACGGCGTGATGCTCGGATTGTGGTCGCGCGCCACCGTCGAACCGAAGACCGCCGGGCAGCCCGGCAGCAGCGAGGTGGCGTTTACGGTCAGCGACGCGGCCGCCGTGGAGGAAACACACACGGCCTGGAAAAGGGGCGGACTTGCGATCGCCCACGCGCCGACCCGGATGGACTTCGGCACGACCTTCGTCGCGCTCGATCCGGATGGTCACCGCTTGCGCGTATTCGCGCCGGAGGCCGCGTGAGCCCGCGGAGCTGGATCGCCGTCGCCTCGGCCGAGCATGTGCGCATCGGCCGGGCTCAAGGCTTCATCGCCTATCCCGCCCCGATCAACGGGATCGCTTCGTCCCGTTCGTACAGATACAACAGGCAGCGCAGCGCCTCGCCGCGCTCGCCCTTCAGCTTCGGATCCTCTTTGAGGATCCGAAGCGCCTCGTCTCTGGCTTGGGCGATCAGCTGGCCGTGCACCTCCGGGCGCGCGATGCGGTAGCCGGGCAGGCCGCTCTGGCGCACGCCCAGCACGTCGCCTTCGCCGCGCAGCTTCAAATCTTCCTCGGCGATGCGGAAGCCGTCGGTGGTCTCGCGGATCACTTTCAGGCGCGCCTTCGACATCTCGCCGAGCGGCTCGCCATAGAGCAGGATGCAAGTTGACGCCTCCGAGCCGCGTCCGATGCGGCCGCGGAGCTGGTGCAGCTGGGCAAGACCGAAGCGTTCGGCGTTCTCGATCACCATGATGGTCGCGGCCGGAACGTCGACGCCGACCTCGACCACGGTGGTGGCGACCAGGAGGCCGATCTCGTGGGCGGCGAACTGGCTCATGACGCGGTCCTTCTCGGTGCCCTTCATCTGGCCGTGGACGAGGCCGACGCGGTCGCCGAAACGTTTTTGCAAGGTCTCGAACCGCTTGGTCGCGTTGGTGAGATGCTCGGTGCCCTCGGCCTCGGATTCCTCGACCAGCGGGCAGATCCAGTAGACCAGCTTGCCGGCTTCGAGCGCGCGGCCGATACCCTCCATGACCTCGCTGATCCGGCTCATCGGCACGGCGCGGGTGTCGATCGGCTGGCGGCCGGCCGGCTTTTCACGCAGCTCGGAGATGTCCATGTCGCCGAAATAGGTCAGCACCAGCGTGCGCGGGATCGGGGTGGCGCTCAGCACCAGCACGTCGACGGCCTCGCCCTTGGACGTCAGCGCGAGGCGCTCGCGCACGCCGAAACGGTGCTGCTCGTCGACGATGGCGAGCGCGAGATCCCTGAAGATGACATCGTCCTGGATCAGCGCATGGGTGCCGACGAGCAGGTCGATCTCGCCCGCGGCGAGCTCAGTGATGATCTCGCGCCGTTCCTTGCCCTTCTCGCGGCCGGTGAGAATGGCAACGCGCAATCCCGCGCGCTCCGCAAGCGGGGCGATGGTCTTGATGTGCTGGCGCGCCAGGATTTCGGTCGGGGCCATCAGCGCGGCCTGCTTGCCGACCTCGGCGACCGCGGCGGCAGCGAGCAGCGCCACCACGGTCTTGCCGGAGCCGACGTCACCCTGCAGCAGGCGCAGCATGCGCACCGGCTGCTTCAGGTCTTCGGCGATCGCCGCCGCAGCGCTGCGCTGGGATGGTGTCAGCGCGTAAGGCAGGGCGTCGATGATCTTGTTGCGCAGATGCCCGTCGCCGGCATTGCGCACGCCGGCGGGGCGGCGCAGCTGCGCGCGGATCAGGGCAAGCGCGAGCTGGCCGGCCAGCAGCTCGTCGAAGGCGAGGCGCGACCAGAACGGCCGGTCGGGCAAGATGTCGGTCAGCTCGACCGGCTGGTGCACGCGATTGAGCGCTTCCGCGATCGGCGGGAAGTCGCAGCGGCGCAGCACCTCCGGGCTGATCCATTCCGGCAAAGCGGGAAGCTTTTGCAGCGCCTGCGCGATCGCGCGGCGGAGCGAGCCCAGCGCGAGCCCTTCCGTCAGCGGATAGACCGGGTCGATCCCCGACAACTTCGAGATCGCCTCCTCGTCGAGCACGCGGTCGGGATGCACGATCTGCGGGATGCCGTCATACATCTGCAGCGTGCCGGAGACGTAGCGCTTCGCGCCCATCGGCAGCAGCTTCTCGACATAGCCCGGCTTGGCGCGAAAGAAGGTCAGCACCACGTCGCCGGTATCGTCGCTGGCATAGACCAGATACGGCGCGCGCGCGTTGCGCGGCGGTGGCGGGCGGTGGCGATCGACGGTGACCTCCAGCGTCACCATGGTTCCAACGGCCGCGTCTCGGATCTTCGGCCGGGCGCGGCGGTCGATGACCTGGCTCGGCAGATGCAAAAGCAGATCGACCAGCCGCGGCGTCTCGCTGCGGCTGAGCAGGTACTGCAGCAGCTTGTCCTGCTTCGGACCGACGCCGGGCAGGCTGGTCACGGGAGCAAACAGCGGATTGAGCAGGCTGGGGCGCATTCGTGGAATCCAGAACCGTTCGCTGTCGTGATGGCCAGTTTTGTGCGGGACGTCCACGGCTTTATTCCGGCCTAGCCATGACGGGCCTGCCTGGACCGGCGGAATGCTGCCGGTCCAGGCGCGATCATGCTACGCGGCGTGAAACGCCGCGCCTTTGAACCGCTTGACCGGCCGGCCGCGCTCGAGCTGGTCGTGTGCCGCGTGCGCCTCGGTCCGGGCGGCGATCGCGGCCAGCTCGCCTTGCAGCCTGAGCAAGGCCGCCACCCGGTCCAGTGCCAGCGCCTTGTTCCGATGCTGCGAACGTTCTTCGCGCGCCACGACCGCAAGCCCGCTCAGAAGGTGGACGGCCCGCACGGCGCTTTCGGTCTTGTTCTGGTGCTGGCCGCCCGGGCCGCCGGCACGGAAAGCTTCAAAGCGAACGTCCCCGGCGCTGATCGCCTTCGGCGCGTCCGGCAGCGCGGGAAGCTCGACAATTCCGATGAACCAGTTCTTGCGCTTGTGATGCGGCCTAAGCGGGCTCTGCGCCGTCCATTGGATCGCGCCGATCCACGGCCGCGCAAAGGCAGCCGCGCCATCGCCATGGACGACAACGACCGCCGATGCCGGACCGTGCTTGTCGGGGCGGGGGCCTTCGAGATGGTCGGTATCGAAGCCGAGCGCGGTCGCTTCGGTGATGAGCGCTGCAACGGCGTTCGCGACCGCGATCCGGCATTCCGCCGGACCGCGTCCGCTGGTGAACAGGAGCCGGATCATCGGCGATCCTCCTTCCAGCTCCTGTCGCGCTTGCCGCTCGCCGCGGCGGTGGACTGGCTCTTCTTGAAGGTCAGCAGCGGCCGGAACGTGGCCACCACGCGCACGAGACCGAACTCCACGAGATCGGCGATGACGCGCTCGATGCTCTTGTAGGCGTCCGGCGCTTCCTCCGCGAGCAGGCCGCGATCGCCGCAGACGACGATGCCGCCGAACGGGTTGCGTTCCAACTTTGCGACGTCCGACTTCTTGACCCGGACGCGGCCATGCATGGACGCGCGGTCGTATTTGCGCCCCGCCCCGTGCGCGAGCGATGCAAGCGCCTCGGCCTGCATGTCCGCCAAAGGCTCGACCAGATACGACAGCGTTCCGCGCGACCCCGGCACCGGCACCAGTCCGCGATCGGCGGCCGCCGCTCCCTTGCGATGCAGCGCCAGGACGTCACCGGCGGCGTCATGCCGGCACTCGACCATGTTGTGCGCGAGGTCGCTCACCGGACGCAGACCGGCGCGCGCGGCAACTCCGGTCCGCTCTGCAATGATGCGGCGATTGAGCTTCGCCCATCGCACCGCGTGATCGTGGTCCGCCAGATAGGCATTTGCCGCGTCGCTGCCAATGGACAGCGACCCCTGTCCGCCCTGCAAGGCCCGCTCCAGGATCGAGAAACCGAGACCCCGCGAGCCCGAGTGAACCAGGACATAGGCCAGGTTCCGGTCGAGGCCGGCGCGTGCAGCTGCGTCCGGCGCCAGGATCTCATCGAGGGCCTGGAGCTCGCAGAAATGATTGCCGCCGCCGATGCTGCCGAGCGCGGCATCGAAGGCGGTGGCGCCGAGCTCAGCGTCGGCAAGCGCGGTCTCGACGCCGCCGTCCCAGGGCTGGTCGAGCGCGTGCATGCGCTCGGCAAGATGATCGAGCCGCAGTTTGCGCGCTGCGACGTCGAGCTCGAACAGGCCCATGCCGCAGCCGATGTCGGAGCCGACCAGTTGCGGGTGGATACGCTCGGACAGAATGGCGCAGCCGACGGGGCCATACTTGCCGGGATGCAGATCGGGCATAGCCGCGACCGCGCGCACTCCGGCGAGACCCGCGACCTGTTCCAGTTGCAGTGTTGCGTTGCCTTCGATCCACGATTTGGACGAGGCGAAGAGGTGGATCGGCGCGCGGCCGTCCACGTTGGGAAAAGTGCCCATTGAAAGCTTTCAGGAGATAGGGATCGTCGACACGCGCGAGGCGCGCGTGGTTTCCCTAACGGCGCGGCCAACGCTCGCGCGGTTTAGGCGATGCCCTCGACGGGGCGGCGAGACATGATCGTCATCGAGCCTTCTCCCAGAGATGATCGCGCCAGAAGGGCGCCGGATCGGGCGACAGACATAGCGGCGAAATTGCAAGGCCGCAAGTCACAGTTGCTGGGTGGCGGTGGCGCGGCTCTTCCCGTTGCGGGTGGGTCCGGCGATCGGACCTGCAGGCCACACCCGGCATTTTTGCACGGATCCTCGCGGGGAAGACTGCTGACTTTCCAGGGGGCAGGGCCTATATCACCCCCGCCCGGCACGTCCGGGCTTTCTGCGTTTGACTGGATTTGAGACATGACGGGAACGACACGATCGAGCAGCGGGCTGGATGACCGCCGCAAGCGGCTTCTGTTCCGCTGCTGGCATCGCGGCACGCGCGAGATGGACCTGATCCTCGGCCGCTTCGCGGATGCCGAGATCGGCAATTTGTCCGACGCCGAGCTCGGCGAGCTCGAGCGCCTGCTCGAGGTCAACGATCCCGATCTCTACGCCGCCATCACCGGCGACAAGGTGCTGCCGACCGACGTCACCGGCGCGCTGTTTGCCCGCATCAAGGGGTTTCCGATCGCGGACGGCAACGCATGAAGCAGGGGATGAAATCTCCGGCCGAGCTGCTCGCGCCCGGCCGCGCGCTGACGCTTGCCAATGTCGCCGAGGGCGCCGAAGGCCTCGTCGTCTCCGATCTCGCCCGTGCCATCGCGGCGCGGCCGAAGAAGCCGGCCGTCAGCCTTGCGGTCATCTGCCGCGACGGCGGGCGCATGCAGTCGCTCGAGCGGGCCCTGCGGTTCTTCGCGCCCGATCTGCCGGTGCTGACCTTCCCCGCCTGGGATTGCCAACCCTATGACCGTGTCTCGCCACATGGCGGCATTCTCGCGCAGCGCCTGACCACGCTGGCGCGGCTGGCCTCGCTCACCGGTAGCGACAAGCCGCTGATCGTGCTGACCACGGTGAACGCGGTGGTGCAGCGCGTGCCCGCGCGCGAGCTCGTCGCGGCGCAGGCGCTCTCGGTCGCGCCGGGCAACGTCGTGCCGATGGACACCGTCGTGGCCTGGCTCGAGCACAACGGCTACAACCGTTCCTCCACCGTGCGCGAGCCCGGCGAATACGCCGTGCGCGGCGGCATTCTGGATCTGTTTCCGGCCGGCCTCGAGCAGCCGGTGCGTTTCGACTTTTTCGGCGACAGCCTGGAATCGATCCGCTCTTTCGACGCCGAGACCCAGCGCACGCTGCTCGACATGCGCTCGCTCGACCTCGTGCCGGTCTCGGAGTTCCAGCTCGTCACCGACACCATCCGCAGATTCCGCATGGGCTATGTCGCCGAGTTCGGCGCGCCCGAGCGCGACGATGCGCTGTATGAAGCGGTCAGCGAGGGCCGTCGCCATCCCGGCATGGAGCACTGGCTGCCGCTGTTCCAGGACCGGATGGATACGCTGTTCGACTACCTGCAAGGCGCATCCGTCGCAATCGAGCCGCAGGCCGAGGACGCCGTGCGCGAGCGCTTCAAGCAGATCCTCGATTATTACGAGGCCAGGCGCGAGGCGATGGAGCATCCCGGCGGCGGCGCCATCTACAAGCCGCTGCCGCCCGACCGGCTGTATCTGACCGAGGAGGAATGGGGCAAGCGCCTCGGCGAGATCCCGCTGGCGCGGCTGACGCCGTTCTCGGTGCCGACCGACGGCACCGGAGTCGTCGATGCCGGCGCGCGCAAGGGCCGCGACTTTGCGCCGGAGCGCAACGACAGCAATGTCAACGTGTTCGAAACCGTGGTCAGCCACGTCATGGCGCTGCAGGCGCAGCGCAAGAAGGTCGTGATCGCGCTGTGGACGGAGGGCTCGCGCGACCGCATGAATTCGATGCTGCGCGACCACAAGCTCACCCACACCACCAGCGTCAACTCCTGGCGGACGGTGCAGGCGACGCCGCGCAACGAGACCATGCTCGCCGTGCTCGGCCTCGAAAGCGGCTTCGAGAC
Source organism: Bradyrhizobium sp. NC92 (assembly GCF_025200865.1). Taxonomy (NCBI): domain Bacteria; kingdom Pseudomonadati; phylum Pseudomonadota; class Alphaproteobacteria; order Hyphomicrobiales; family Nitrobacteraceae; genus Bradyrhizobium; species Bradyrhizobium sp. NC92. Next base: position 4,333,926 of record NZ_CP104171.1, on the reverse strand, counting down.
CGACGAGATCGCCGTCATCAGCGAGCAGGATATTCTCGGCGACCGCCTGGTGCGGCCGCGCAAGGCCAGCCGCAAGCTCGACAATTTCATCTCGGAGGTGACGAGCCTCACCGCCGGGGACATCGTCGTCCACGTCGATCACGGCATCGGCCGGTTCATCGGCCTGCAGACGCTGGACGTTGCCGGCGCGCCGCATGACTGTCTCGAGCTGCACTATGCGGCCGAGACCAAGCTGTTCCTTCCGGTCGAGAACATCGAGCTGCTGTCGCGTTACGGCTCCGATCAAACCACGGTCGAGCTGGATAAGCTCGGCGGCTCGGGGTGGCAGACACGCAAGGCGAAGCTCAAGAACCGCATCCGCGAGATCGCGGGCGAGCTGATCAAGATCGCGGCCGAACGCATGCTGCACGAGGCGCCAAAGCTGCCGGTGCAGCAGGGCGTCTACGACGAGTTCTGCGCGCGCTTCCCCTATGACGAGACCGAGGACCAGCTCGGCGCCATCGAGTCCACGCTGAAGGATCTCGAAAAGGGCCGCCCGATGGATCGCCTGATCTGCGGCGACGTCGGCTTCGGCAAGACCGAGGTAGCGCTACGCGCCGCCTTTGCCGTCGCGCTCGACGGCAAGCAGGTCGCGGTCGTGGTGCCGACCACGCTCTTGGCGCGCCAGCACTATCGGACCTTCACCGAGCGCTTCAAAGGCTTCCCTGTCAACGTCGCGCAAGCCTCGCGCCTGATCCCGACCAAGCAGCTCAACGAGGTCAAGAAGGGTATCGCCGACGGCTCGGTCGACATCGTCGTCGGCACCCATGCGCTGCTCGGCAAGACGATCAAGTTCCGCGACCTTGGCCTGCTCATCGTCGACGAAGAGCAGCATTTCGGCGTCAGCCACAAGGAGCGGTTGAAGGCGCTCCGTGCCGAGGTCCACGTGCTGACGCTGTCGGCAACCCCGATCCCGCGCACGCTGCAATTGGCGCTCACCGGCGTCCGCGAGCTCTCGATCATTGCCTCGCCCCCGGTGGATCGCCTGGCGGTGCGCACCTTCGTCGCCCCGCACGATCCCTTGATGATCCGCGAGGCGCTCTTGCGCGAGCGTTATCGCGGCGGCCAGGCGTTCTACGTGGTGCCGCGCATCGACGATCTCGCCGAGGTCAAGGACTTCCTCGACAAGAACGTGCCCGAGATGAAGGTCGCGGTCGCGCACGGCCAGATGCCGCCCGCCGTGATCGAGGACATCATGACCGCGTTCTACGACGGCAAGTTCGACATTCTGTTGTCGACCACGATCGTCGAGTCCGGCCTCGACATTCCCAACGCCAACACGCTGATCGTGCATCGCGCCGACATGTTCGGCCTTGCCCAGCTCTACCAGCTGCGCGGCCGCGTCGGCCGCTCCAAGCTGAGGGCCTACGCGCTGTTCACGCTGCCGGCGCAGCAGAAGATCACGGCGCAGGCCGAGCGCCGGCTCACCGTGCTGCAATCGCTGGAGACGCTCGGCGCCGGCTTCCAGCTCGCCTCGCACGACCTCGACATTCGCGGCGCCGGCAATCTCTTGGGCGAGGAGCAGTCCGGCCACATCAAGGAGGTCGGCTTCGAGCTCTATCAATCGATGCTGGAGGAGGCGATCGTCAATCTCAAGGCCGGCGTGTCCGAGCCCGCCGCCGACCGCTGGTCGCCGTCGATCACCATCGGCATGCCCGTGCTCATCCCGGAGGACTATGTCAGCGACCTCTCGGTGCGGTTGTCGCTGTACCGGCGCCTCGCCGATCTCGACACCGAGGAGGAGATCGAGAATTTCGGCGCCGAGATGCGCGACCGCTTCGGCGTGCTGCCGGACGAAGTCCGCTACCTGTTCAAGGTCGCCGCGATCAAGGCGTTCTGCCGCCGGGCCAATGTCGAGAAGATCGACGCCGGCCCGAAGGGCGCCGTCATCGTCTTCCGCGACAATTCCTTCGCCCATCCCGATCGCCTCGTCACCTTCATCCGCAGCCACGGCCAGGCCGCCAAGGTGCGGCCCGACATGAAGGTGGTGTTCCTGCAGGACTGGGAAACGCCGGAAGAGCGCCTCGCCGGCACGACGGAGATCATGCGGCAGCTGGCGCAGCTCGCGGAAAGCAAGAAAGCGGCGTAGGCCCGGCTCTCACCACGTCATTGCGAGGAGCCCTTGCGACGAAGCAATCCAGAGTCTCTCCGCGGAGAGAGTCTGGATTGCTTCGCTGCGCTCGCAATGACGGTGGTTGTTGCTGGCAGCTCGCGAAAAACTACGACGCCGCCCGTGACGCGTCCGCCGACAGCCGCGCCAGCAAGGACCTTGCCGTATCGGACGGCGACAGCGAGTCCACGCTGACCACGGGATCGCTGCGCATCTCGTGCTTGCCGTTCGAGGTGTGCCGCATCACCGCCGACAGGCGGCGGGCGATCATATGCGCGGTGCGGAAGTCGGTCTCGGCGAACACCACGATCACCGAGCCGTCCTTCTGCGCCGCGCCAAAATCCATCTGCCGCATCAGGCGGCTCAAAATGCGCGCGGCGTCGAGCTGGGCGCGGGAATTGTTGGGGTCGAAGGCGAAGCGGGCGACGGAGAGGCCGCCGCCGCGGGCGAGCGTCTGCTCCACTGCCTTGGCGAAATCACGGGCGAAGGCTTCCACCGTGAGCAGGCCGCTGCGCGGATCGAGCCAGCCGCCGGCATCGATCGAGCGCAAGGTGCGGCTCAGCTGCGCTTCCATGGCGTGCTGGTGGATCAGGGGCAGCGCGTTAGCCGCGATCCTCGCCGGCTCGCCCGCGATCAGCTCGAGATTGGGCAAGTCGTAGCTTTGGGTGAGCTGGTGGGCGGTGACGACCACAGGCAGGTTGCGAAATCGAGCGTCCTCCGTAAGCACCGTGAGGAAGGCATCGGTCACGCGCGCGGTAAAACCTTCGGCGAGCACGACGCCGTCGAGATCGCGGGTGTTGAGGTGTTTTGCGGCGGCCTCGATCGAGAGCGCGCCGACCACGCCGATGCGTTCGCCGAGCGCGACGGAGAGCGCGGGATAGGCCGCGCCGCGGCCGATCAGGAGCACGGTGGCGTCGCGTGCGGGATCGCCTTGCGGCAGCGCGAACTTCACTTCGGGCAGCCGGCGCAGAACCGTTGCGTGCAATGTACGCACGCGCAGCGCAGCCCGGAGCCGCGCGATCAGCCGGTCAGGATTGCCGCCGCGCGAGGAGAAGGGCAGGGCGTTGAGCGGCAGCGTGCCCGCCGCATCCAGGGCCACGAAGGGCAGGTAAGGCGATTGATCGGCGATCTTCTTAGCAAGCCGCGTTACATGCGGCTCGTGTCCGGCATGGACCGCAGCGAGAACCGCGGCCGGCTGCACCTCGTCGACCGCGCGCGATGCGCTGGTCCAGTCGGTGTCGACGACGGGAAAGAGCCGGGCCTCGTCCAGCGCCGCCACGAAGGCGGGACGTTCGGCATCGGACACAAACAGGATCGGGCCCGCCTGGGACATCGAGTCACTCAAGATCACGCAACAGATGCCGCGCAATCTAGTTTGGCCGCCTTAATGCTGCGTCAACGCAAGCGCTGAAACCGCGCCTAGGCCGCCCCGGAGCGGTCCCGAAAAGCCTCGACCATCAGGGGGTTAAGCCCGAGCTCGCTGAGCGCCTCGCGGGCACGGGCATTGTCCTGGGCGCGCCCGGCGAGCCGGTGGCCCGAGAGCCGGTCGGGCAGCGCCGTGAGCAGGGCACCCTGGCCGAGCCGGCGCGCCCATTCCTGCAGGTCGTTGGACAGGAAGCGATAGCCGCCGACGGCCATGATGCCGGAGGGCGGCGCGGTGATGCAGATCGCGCCGCTCGGGCGGTCGAGCCGCGCGGCATAGCCGGTGTCGACATAGTCGCGCGGCGGCTGCGCCGTCAGCGTCTCGCCGACCGGCTGCGGCGGGGCGTAGGCTGCAATCGGCACCATCGCGCCGCGCAGGCCGAGCGTGCCCTTCGGCGTCAGCAGGATCTCGCCGGCGATGGAGGAGCCGGACTGCTCGCGCGGGGCGCCGTGCGGCCCCGGCATCACCGGCACCGGCATGCCGTCCTCGCCGCGGCGGGCGCCGAACAAACCGGCCTCGCCGAACAGATAGACGTCGGTCAGCGGCGCGTGCGGCGCGATCCAGGCATCGCTCGCCGCCACCTGCTCGGGCGCGCGCCACAGGCCGATGACGTTGCGCAAAGTGGGCATCCGCGCCGCGAGGTCGGCATCGCCGAGCCGCAGCGCGAGCTGCGCCGGCGCGATCAGCACCTCGCATTCGTGCTCGTTGATCTGCTGCTCCAGCACATCGTTCTCGAACGGATGATGCAGCGCCAGGGTGCCGCCCGAGAGCAACCACACCGCGAGCGAGGAGGCGAGCCCTGCGAACGACATCGGCGTGAATGCCGCCATCACCGTCGCGCCCTGCTTGATGTCGGCTTCGAGCGACATCGCAAGGCCGCCCGCGATCAGGCTGAAATGCGGGCGCGGCACCGGCCGGAAGCCCTCAGCCGTGACATCGAAGGAGATCATGGCCGCCTTGCGGCCGTCCTGGATCACGGCGCGCGTGGTGCCGGGCGGGCGCGCCAGGACGTCGTCGAGCGAAGCCATGCCTTCGGGCAGGTCGGTTCCGAAGCCGTAGACGTGCCGGATCGAGAACGCCTCGGCCGCGGCGTGCATGGCGAGCTCGGCATAGCTGACGCCATCGACCGTGCTCATGGTGACGATGGCCCGCGCGGCGGTGCGGTTGAGCGCGGCGGTCAGTTCCGCATGGCGCCACAGCAGCGGCAGCACCGCGACGACGAGGCCGGCGCGATGGGCGGCGAGCACGGTCAGCACGAACTCGACCGTGTTGGGCAACTGGATCGCGATGACCGAATTGGCCGGCAGGCCCGATTCGACGAAATGCGCCGACAGCGCCTCGATGGCGGTATCGGCCTCGGCATAGGTCATCCGCCGCGGCTGGTGCCCCGTGACGCGCGCCTTGTTGAGCGGATCGAGCAGGGCGGTCGCCCGCGGCTGCCGCGTCAGCGTGCGCTGAAACAATGTGTCGAGCGTCGGCGATACGGCTGGCTGGTTCACGGCGTCACTTCGCTTGATGAGCTTGCGGCTGCCCCTTCGACCACCAAGTCTCCGGCAAATAGCCCGAGAGCGAGGTGGTCTTGGGCCGTTCTATCCGATTCCAGCGCGCGATCCATTGCTCCGATACGTTAAACAGCGGGATTGTGTAGACGCCCGCGATCAGGACGCGGTCGAGCGCGCGCACCGCCGAAACGAAGTCCGTATGTTCACGGGCCTCGAGCAGGGCGGCGATCATGGCATCGACGGCGGGATCCCTGGCGCCCATGTAGTTGCGCGTGCCCGGATTGTCCGCGGCCGCGCTGCCCCAATAGAAATACTGCTCGTTGCCGGGCGACAGCGACTGGTCCCAGCGGTTCTGGATCATGTCGAACTCAAAGGCGAGCCGGCGCTGGTCAAATTGCACGGGATCGACCGAGCGCACGCTGGCCTCGATGCCGGCGCGCCTGAGGTCGCGCTGGAAGGCGAGCGCGATGCGCTCCTGGTCGCGCGTCGTGACCATGATCTCGAAGGTGAAGGGGGCCTTGGTCGCGCGGTTGCGCAGCGCGGTGCCGTCGAGATCGTAGCCGGCCTCAGACAGCAGCTTCAGCGCGGCGCGCAGCGTGGTGCGGTCGCGGCCTGATCCGTCGGTGACCGGCAGGCGGTAGCTGCCCTCGAGGATGTCGGGCGGGATCTGCGCGGCGAACGGTTTGAGCAGCTCGCGCTCGCGCGCATCGGCAGGCCTGCCATAGGCCGACAGCTCCGAGCCGGCGAAATAGCCGGCCACGCGCGAATAGAGCCCGAAGAAATAGCTGCGGTTGACCAGCTCGAAATCGAACAGCAGCGTCAGGGCCTGCCGCACGCGGATGTCGGCGAAGATCGGACGGCGGGTGTTGAACACCAGGAATTCGGACGGCTGCGGCATGCCGGGCTTGACGGTGTCGCGGATCACCTCGCCGCTTCTGGCGGCCGGAAAGTCATAGCCGTCGTGCCAGCGCAAGGGCTCGTGCTCGACGCGGAAATCGTAGAGGCCGCGCTTGAATGCCTCGAACTGGCCGTTCGCCTCGCGAAAATAGTCGAGCCTGATCTCGTCGAAATTGTAGAGCCCGCGATTGATGGCGAGGTCGCGGCCCCAATAATCGGGATTGCGCGTGAGCGTCACGCTGGCGCCCGGCTTCACCGCCGTGACCCGATAGGGGCCCGAGCCGAGCGGCGCCGTCAGCGTCGTTTCCTCGAAGGTCGCAACGTCGATCGCGTGCTTGGGCAGGATCGGCATCAGGCCGAGAATCAGCGGCAGCTCGCGGTCGTTGGCGCCGGTTAAGTCGAATCGGACGGTGAGAGGATCGGGCGCTTCGGCCTTCGCAACCTTGCTGTAATACTGCCGGTGATTGGGACGGCCGCGGTCGCGCAGCAGCAGCCACGAGAACAGCACGTCCTCGGCCGTGACCGGCTTGCCGTCGGAGAAGCGGGCGCGGGGATCGAGACGGAAGGTGACGAAGCTTCGCTCGTCATTGGTTTCGACCGTTCTGGCGAGCAGGCCGTAAAGCGTGAACGGCTCGTCCTGCCCGCGCGCCAGCAGGCTCTCGACCACGTAGTTGCGGACCGGCTGCACCGCCAATCCCCTAACGATGAAGGGATTGAGGCTGTCGAAGGTGCCGAGAATACCCCAGGTCAGGCGGCCGCCCCTGGGGGCATCGGGGTTGGCATAGGGCATGTGGCTGAAATCGGCAGGCTTCGCCGGCTTGCCGTGCATGGCGATCGCATGGGCCTCCTCGGCCGCGGCGGCGCCGGCCGACAGCACCCCGCCAAGCGCAAGGGCAAGCGCACAGAGGCGGAGGCCGGGGCCCTCGAAGAGGCGCTGGAACATGAACATCGGCACACGGTGATTCGAGGACCGGCGGGCCCGAATCTTATCACAGGGAATTTGATGGGGCTTTTGCACCAGACCGGCCAAAGACGCTTGTCGGCATTGATCTTTTCGTCGGCCACGTTAAGAAGGCACCCAATCGCGCAAGAGCGTCGAGCCCGTCACTTATCCGCCTCAATTGACGGGAAGAGAGCCGCGCCCAAGGCGGCCAGGTTCGGCGCTTCGGAGCGGTTCGGGCACTTCCCGTTCAGAAAGGGTTTTCCGCAATGAATTTCCGTTACTTGGCCGCGTCCGTCCGGCCGCGCGGGCGACTTCTCGCCCTGTTGACGGCGACGGCGTTGGCCGTTCCGTTTGCCGCCGAGGCCCAGACCCCTGCGCCGGCCCCCGGCGCACCCGCTGCGCCCAAGGCCTCCCCGGCCCCGGCTCCGAAGGCGGCTCCCAAGGCAGCTCCCAAGGCTCCGGCGCCCGCAGCATCGCCGCAGGCTCCCGCGCAGCAAGGCGCCCCGCAGCAGGGCGCAGCCCAGCCCGCCGATCAGCAGATCCAGCTGATCTATGCGCCCTGGACCAAGTTCTGCCTCAAGGGCCAGGACGCCAATGCCAAGCAGGTCTGCTTCACCGGCAAGGACGGCCGCATCGAATCGGGCCAGCCGGTCATCGCGGCCGTGATCATCGAGCCGGAAGGCGAGCCGAAGAAGATCCTGCGCGTGACGCTGCCGCTCGGCATGCAGCTCGTCCACGGCACCCGCATCATCGTCGACAGCAACGCGCCGCTGCAGCAGCCCTATGTGATCTGCTTCCAGAACGGCTGCATGTCCGACTACGAGGCCACGCCCGAGCTCATCAACAACATGAAGAAGGGCCAGAATCTCGTTGTCCAGGCGATCAACGCCAACGGCGCGCCGCTGACCTTGCCGCTGCCGCTCACCGGCGAATTCCAGAAGGCCTATGACGGTCCGCCGACCGATCCGAAGGTGTTCGAGGAAACCCAGAAGAAGCTCCAGGAAGAGCTTCAGAAGAAGGCCGACGAGCAGCGCAAGAAGCTCGAGCAGCAGGGTGGTGGCGCGCCCGGCGCGGCTCCGACTGGTCAGAAGTAATCGGGAGCAAATCCGGACGTGAAAAAGGCGCTCGGTTCGAGCGCCTTTTTTGCTGGCCGCCGATCGGCGACGATCAGTTCAGCGAGGGATTGCGCGGGCGATAGCCGCCGGCCTTGTCCTTGATGAAGATCTCCGCAACCTGGGAATGCCGGACCGGCTCGCCGGAATCATCCGGCAACAGGTTCTGCTCAGAGACATAGGCGACGTATTCGGATTCAGCGTTCTCCGCGAGCAGATGGTAGAACGGCTGGTCCTTGTGGGGCCGCACCTCCTCGGGAATCGACAGCCACCACTCCTCGGTGTTGTTGAATTCCGGATCGATGTCGAAGATCACCCCCCGGAACGAGAAGATCCGGTGGCGAACGACCTGTCCGATCTGGAATTTGGCGGTCCGCGCTTTAATCATTCCCCGTCGATAGACCAGGATTGTGGCCGATGCTAGTGCCCTTAGCCGGAATTAACCTTCGTTTCCGGGACGGATAGCCCCCAAGCCTTCAGAAAAAACTTCAGCAATGGTCGATATCCTCAATCTGGCGCTACCTTATTTCGGCTTGATCTTCGTCGGTTTCGCCTGCGGCAAGGTCAAGTCCATCCCGGAATCGGGGCTCGCCTGGATGAACTTCTTCCTGCTCTACGTGTCGCTGCCGGCGCTGCTGTTTGCGATCATGTCGAAGACGCCGTTTTCGGAATTGAACAATCCGCCGTTCCTGGTGGCGACGACGCTGTCGACGGTTGCGGCATTCACGCTGGCGCTGGTTGTCGGCAAGCTCTTCGGACGGCTGACGCTGCGCGAAGCGACGCTTGCGGGCCTCTCCGGCGGCTACGGCAATATCGGCTATATGGGCCCGGGCCTCGCGCTCGCGGTGCTCGGGCCGAAGGCGGCCGCGCCGACCGCGCTGATCTTCTGCTGCGACAGCATCTTCCTGTTCACGATCGTGCCGCTCTTGATCGAGCTGTCCGACCGCGACCATCCCTCGTTCGTCCACGCCTTCGGCGTCGTGCTCAAGCAGATCGTGCTCAATCCGCTGATCATGTCAGCGTGCTTCGGCGCGGCGGTGGCCGCATTGCATATCGAGCTGCCGGTCGCGCTCGACCGCACCATCACATTCCTGCAGAACGCGGCCGCGCCGACCGCGCTGTTCGTGCTCGGCGTGACCGTGGCGCTCCGTCCGTTCGATCGGGTGCCGTGGGAGGTGCCGGGCGTGATCGCGGTCAAGCTGCTGATCCATCCGCTCGCGGCGTTCGCCCTGATGCTGGCGTTCGGCCCGTTCGCGCAGCCCTGGGCCGCCACCGCCGTGCTGATGGCCTCGCTGCCGCCGGCGCTCAACGTGTTCGTCATCGCCCGGCAGAACGATGCCTGGATCGAATCCGCCTCCGTCGCAGTGCTGCTTGGCACCTTCGCGTCGGTGGTCACGCTGACCAGCGTGATGTGGGCGATCCAGACGGGACGGCTGGCGTTTCCGTAAGCGGGCTTGGCCGCCGCCAATCCTACCGCCGCCAGGTCGGCGTCAGGCCTTCGCGCATCGCAAAGCGCCGGAGCGGGCCGATGGCACCGAGGAGGTGCATGCCGACTGCGCGGACGGGCTGGAGCGGCAGGAAGTCGTTGAGCAAGGAGCGGTTGGCGATGTCGATCGCAAAGGTGCGGCTCAAGATGTCCGGCCGGCGGGCGCGATCATAGCGCTTGAGCACGTCGTCCGCGCCGGGATCCCGTCCCGCGGCGATGGCATCGCCCGCGAGCCGGGCGATGTCCGCGGAATCGCGCAGGCCGAGATTGAGGCCCTGCGCGCCGATCGGCGGCACCACATGGGCGGCTTCGCCGACCAGCCCGATACGGTCGCGACCGAAGGATTTCGGACGCTCGATCGCGAGCGGGAACAGGTTGCGCCCGGCCTCGACATTCATGCGTCCCAGGATCGAATGCGACTGCTTCTCGATCGCCGCCGACAGCTCCTCGTCGCTCAGGCCGCGCAGCCGTTCGGCCTCTGCTGGCGCCGAGACCCAGACGATGCTCGAACGGTCGCCGGGCAGAGGCACGAACACGCAAGGCCCGTGCGGCGTGTGGAACTCGGTCGAGACGTTGCGGTGGGGCCTGCTATGACCGACGTTGAAGGTCAGCGCGGTCTGGCTCAGCTCGCGCCGCGTCACCTCGATGCCGGCGGCCTCGCGGCACAGCGAGTGCCGGCCGTCGGCGCCGACCACGAGGCGAGCCGAGAGAAACTGTCCGGACGCCGTGCGCAATGCGACGTCGTCGGCTTCGATGACCACGCTTTCGGCCTCGTCGTCGAAGCGGACCAGATTGGGCAGCTCGGCTGCGCGCGCTTCCAGCGCCAGCATCAGCGCGCGGTTGTCGATGTTGTAGCCGAACGCGTCGAGGCCGATTTCATGACAGGAGAAGCGCACCTCCGGCGCGCGGAACAGCCGGCCGGTGTCGTCGACGAGGCGCATGACTTCCAGCGCAGCAGCCTTGTCCCGGCAGCGCGACCAGACGTCGAGGCTTTCCAATAGATCGATGGAGGCACCGAGCAATGCGGTGGTGCGATTGTCGGCATAGGGAACGCGGCGCGCCACCAGTGCGGTCCGGGCACCCGCCTGCGCCAGGGCGATCGCCGCGGCAAGTCCGGCCGGTCCGCCGCCGACCACGGCCGCGTCATGGAGTGTCGATGCATCTGTCATGGAGCGACATTTGACACGCCGGGCGGCAAATTCAAGCCCACCTATATTTCCCTGATTTTATGGCGAATTGTGCGATCGTGCGCCGCAATGGCGGATGTGCAAACCGGTCGCATTCTGGTAGCAGAAGCCATGGATATTCAGCAGGATTCCCTGAAGCCGAGACCGGCGATCCGCGCCGCGGCCTTCTCCGTGCACATCTTCACCGCGTTCGGCGCGGCGATCGCGCTCCTGGCGATGCTGGAGGCCGTGCGCGAGCACTGGGCGGCGATGTTTCAATGGCTGGGCGTCGCGCTGATCATCGATGCGGTCGACGGGCCGATCGCGCGCCGGCTCGACGTCAAGAACGTGCAGCCCAACTGGTCGGGTGACGTGCTCGATCTCGTGGTCGACTTCGTCACCTATGTGTTCGTGCCGGCCTATGCGATCGTCGCCAGCGGCATGTTGCTGCCGGTCGCGGCTCCCTTGCTGGGCATTGCCATCATCGTCACCAGCGCGTTGTATTTCGCCGACCAGCGCATGAAGGCCGACGACAATCATTTCCGCGGCTTCCCGGCGCTGTGGAATGCGGCCGCGTTCTATCTGTTCCTGCTGCATTGGCCGCCGCTGTGGGCGACGCTGCTGGTCGCCGCGCTGGTCGTGCTGACGTTCGTGCCGTTCCATGTGCTGCATCCGGTCCGCGTCGTACGGCTGCGCTGGCTGACGATGTCGCTGATCGCGATCTGGGCGGTGCTCGCCTTCTACACGCTGCAGATGGATTTTCGCGTCGGCGCCGGGGTGACCCTCGTGCTCTGCGCCATCGCGCTCTGGATCAGCTTCAGCGACGCCTTGATCCGCCTGGCAAGATCCCTGGCGAGATCCTTGGTGTGATGCACCTGTTGACCAGCCCGGAAGCCTGGGCCGCGCTGCTCACCTTGACGGCGCTCGAGATCGTGCTCGGGATCGACAACGTCATCTTCATCTCGGTGATCGTCGCACGCATCCCCAAGCAGCAGGCGCATCGCGCCCGCCAGATCGGGCTGGCGCTGGCGCTGGTCTTCCGCATCATCCTGCTCAGCGTGCTGGTCTGGCTGATCGGCCTGACCGCACCGGTGTTTTCGTTTGCGGGGTTCGACTTCTCCTGGCGCGACCTGATCCTGATCGGCGGTGGACTGTTCCTGATCGCCAAGGCGACGCACGAGATTCACGGCGAGGTCGAAGCCGATGAGGGCGAGGGCGAGGAGAAGTCCGCGGGCAACGCCTTCTTCTGGGTGATCGTCCAGATCGTGATCATCGACATCGTGTTCTCGCTGGACTCGATCATCACCGCGATCGGCATGGCCCAGGACATCGAGATCATGGTCGCGGCAGTCGTGATCGCCTGCCTGATCATGTACATTTCGTCGGGGCCGGTGTCGCGATTCGTCGCGGAGCATCCGACCACCAAGATGCTGGCACTGGCCTTCCTGGTGCTGATCGGCGTCGCGCTGGTCGCGGACGGATTCCACTTCCACATTCCGCGCGGCTACATCTATTTCGCAATTGCGTTCTCGGCGGCGGTGGAGTTCTTCAACGTGCTGGCCAAGCGCAACCGCAAGAAGGCGAGCAAGCCGTCGGTCTAGCGGGTCCTGCGGGCGTCGAGTTGACAAGGCGGGCGCGATGGCTTTCGCTCAGCCGCAAGAAGAGGAGGTCAGGTGATGACCAAAGCCATCCGTGTGCACAAGGTCGGAGGCCCCGAAGCCCTGGTCTATGAGAGCGTCGATGTGCCGGCGCCCGGGCCGGGCGAGGTGCGCATCCGCCAGCATGCGGTGGGCCTCAACTTCATCGACGTCTATTACCGCACCGGCCTCTACAAGGCGCCGGGATTGCCCTTCATCGCCGGCAACGAGGCTTCGGGCGAGGTTGTCGCGGTCGGGCCTGGCGTTACGCATTTTCATCCCGGCGACCGCGTTGCCTACTACCACAATCTCGGGGCCTATACCGGCGAGCGCAACCTGCCCTGGGAGAAGCTGGTCAAGCTGCCCGATCACATCACCTACGAGCAGGGCGCCGTGCTGATGTTGAAGGGGCTGACGGTCTGGTACCTGCTGCACAAGACCTTCAAGGTCGAGCCGCATCATCGCGTGCTGGTCCATGCCGCGGCCGGCGGCATCGGCCTGCTCGCCTGCCAATGGGCGAGGGCGCTCGGCGCGCATGTCATCGGCACCGTCGGCTCGCGCGAGAAGGCCGAGCTTGCGGAGGCCAATGGCTGCGATCACGTCATCCTCTACAACGAGGAGGATTTCGTCGCGCGCGTGAAGCAGATCAGCCGCAACGAGGGTTGCGACGTCGTCTATGACGGCGTTGGCAAGGCGACGTTCCCGGGCTCGCTGTCCTGCCTGAAGCCGCGCGGCATGTTCGTCTCGTTCGGCAATGCCTCGGGCCCCGTGCCGCCGTTCGCGATCGCCGAGCTCAACAATCACGGCTCGCTGTTCGCGACGCGGCCGAAGCTCAACGATTATGTCGGCACGCGCAAGGAACTGCTCGAAGGTGCCGACACGCTGTTCGCCGCGGTCATCAACGGCAAGCTGCACGTGCCGATCAACCACGCCTACGCGCTCAAGGACGCCGCCAAGGCGCATGTCGATCTCGAAAGCCGCAAGACCACGGGCGCGTCGATCTTGAAGCCGTAGCTCTTTCGGAATCGACGGTTCGTAGGGTGGGCAAAGGCGCGGAGCGCCGTGCCCACCATTTTTCTTTGCGGTGAGAAATGGTGGGCACGCTTCGCTTTGCCCACCCTACGGCACCTACGCCACCCGTCTTGCCGCGCCGGCCTTGTTCAAGATCGCGTCGAGACATTCGATCATCTCGGCGATCTCGCTCCTCGTGACGTTCAGCGCCGGCATGAAGCGCAAGCTGTCGACTTGCGGGGCGTTGAGCAGCACGCCGGCCTCGAACGCCTGCGCGACGATGCCCGGTGCGATCGGCAGCTTGAGATCGAGCGCGAGCAACAGGCCGCGTCCCCGGACGCCGCCGAGCCCATGCCGGGCCGAGACCTTCTGCAGCTCGCTTTCGAGCAGGAGGCCGGCCTCGGTGACCGCCTTCAGGAAGTGGGGCTTATTGACCTCCTCGAGCACTGCAAGCCCCGCCGCGCACATGATCGGATTGCCGTTGAACGTGCCGCCCTGGTCGCCATGCTCGAAGCATGACGCGCGTTCGGTCGCGAGCAGGGCGGCGAGCGGCACGCCGCCGCCGATGCCCTTGCCGAGCGTCATGATGTCGGGCGCGATGCCTGTATGCTCGTAGTGGAAGAGCTTTCCGGTCCGGCCCATGCCGGTCTGGATCTCGTCGAAAATGAGCAAGAGGCCATGCGCCTCGGTCAGCGCGCGCAGCTGCTGCAGGAACCGATCGGTCGCGGGCCATACGCCGGATTCCCCCTGGATCGGCTCGAGCATCACGGCGACGGTGTTGGCGTTGATCAGCTTCTCGACCGAGGCGATGTCGTTCAGCTTCGCCTTCTTGAAGCCTGCGACCTTCGGCTCGAACAGCGGCTCGAACGCCTTCTTGCCCGAGGCCGACATCGTCGCCAGCGTCCTTCCGTGGAAGCCGCCTTCGAAGCTGATGATCTCGAACGCGCCGCCTTTGTGCAGGCTGCCATATTTGCGCGCGAGCTTGATCGCACCCTCATTGGCTTCCGCGCCGGAATTGGCGAAGAACACTTGATCGAAGGCACTGTTCTCGACCAGCGCCTGCGCAAGCTTGAGGCTCGGCTCGTTGTAGAAGGCCGGGCTCGGCGTCAGCAGCCGCTTGGCTTGAGCGGCGAGCGCATCGGCGATCGTGGGCGGGGAGTGGCCGAGGCAGTTCACGGCCCAGCCCTGCACGAAATCGAGATAGCGCTTGCGGCCGTCGTCCCAGAGGTAGGAGCCGGCGCCGCGGACGAACACGGCCTTGAGCCGTGCGGTGATGTCCATCAGCGCGTCATACGGATGCGTGGTCATGTCGTACTCCTCTGGAGGCGGGTGGAAAAAGGGGCGCAAAAAGCAGAAAGGCCGCACCTTGCGGGTGCGGCCTTTCTCGAAAACTGGCTGAATTCAGTGGTTCAGCGGCGTCCTCGGACATGGCGCACCCTCTCGTCGTCGCGGGAGCGACGGCGGAGCATTTCGGTGCGCTGGCTGGTCCGGGCGTTGATCATGGGGCGCGTCCGTACAGCCTAACGGCAGGACTTGTCAAGCAGGCTTTTTGCAGGATGCACGCCGAGCGTGCATCGGTCAGGTCGGGTGCGCGGCTTCCTCGGCCTCGTCGTCGCCCCAATGCGCGTCCGCAATCGCGGTGCCCCTGCGTGAATGCATTATAGTGTCACATTCCTGCGTGACGCTTACTCGACGCCGTAATGCGAGAACACATCGGCGATGCCGGCGTTGATTGCCCTTGCGGCCGCGATGTCGCGCTCGGCGCCCTCACTGTCACCCTTCTTGCGCTTCGCCAGTCCGCGGCCGTAGAGCGAGCCATCGAGTCGCGGCTTGATGCTCAGCGCGGCGTCGTAGTCGGCAATCGCCGCGTCGATGTTGCCGAGCTTGAGATGGGCGAGGGCGCGGCTGTCCAGCGTCTCGGCATCGTTGGGAGCCATCTTCAGCGACTGTTCGCAATCGGCCAGCGCCTCCTGCAGGCGGCCGACGATCGCGCGGGTGAAGCAGCGCGAATTGAACACGTCCGCACGGTTCGCATTCGCTCTGATGGAGCGGTCGTAATCGTCGAGCGCCAGCGCATAATCGTGCGTATCGAAATACATGTTCGCGCGCGCATAGAAGTCGCGGTCGTTGTTCGGACTGAGATCGATCGATCTGGCGAAATCGGCCAGCGCTCGGGGGCGGTCGCCGCGGTCGCGATAGATGCGGGCGCGGTTGCCGTAGGCTGGCCCGTAGTTCGGGTCGAACTTGATCGACAGATCGAAGTCCGCAAGTGCTCTCGCATCGTCGCCGTGGTTGCTGAAGGCGGTGCCGCGATTGAAATAGGCGAGCGCGAATTTCGGATCGAGCTTGATAGCCTGATCGTAGTCGGCCATCGCGAGCTCGTAGGCCTTCTTGTGAATGTGGGAGTTGCCGCGGTTGTTGAAATAGAGCGGGTCGCGGGCGTTCAGCCGAATGGCGCGCGTATAGTCGGCGATGGCGCGGTCGGCGT
This sequence comes from Bradyrhizobium sp. NC92, assembly GCF_025200865.1. Lineage (NCBI taxonomy): Bacteria > Pseudomonadati > Pseudomonadota > Alphaproteobacteria > Hyphomicrobiales > Nitrobacteraceae > Bradyrhizobium > Bradyrhizobium sp. NC92. Next base: position 4,318,112 of record NZ_CP104171.1, on the reverse strand, counting down.
CGCCGAGATCGTCATAGGCGATGCCGCGATTGTACAGGAGGTCGGGATCCCTGGCATCGAGGTCGATGGCGCGGCTGAAGTCGGCCACGGCGCGCTCGGCCTCGCCACGTCGCCGAAACATTTCGCCGCGATTGGCGAGCGCATGCACATCGTCTGGATTGGCCTTGAGCAGGGCCGAGCAGCCGGCGAAGCGCCGCTCGTCGCTGCCTCCGCCATCGTCGGCGAAGCACCACTGGCGGGCCTGCGCGGGCGATGGCGATCGCGCGTTGGCGGGGGCCGGCAGCGCGAGCAGGGCCATCGTCAGGACGATTGCGGACAGCTTGAGGAAAATCCCCGACGTTTCATCGTGTTTCATTGTTTCCTGCGTCGAAACCATTGCGCCTCTAGCGTGTTTGTGATCGAAGGACGCGACTTGGTTCGAACCGAATGCACCACGGCCCAGACCAAGAAGGCGGGACCAACCAGATAGCTCAAAGCCTTGTCCGATACGCCCTATCCGATCGACCTCGACAGCATCCGCGGCGCGTTTCCGCCTGGCATCGAGGCGCCGCCGCTGCTGGTCGACTTTGCGGCCTGGCTCAAGGGGCGTCCCTGGGGCAGCGTCGGCTGCTTCTCGCTGCAGGGCCAATTCTCGGATTCCGCGCCGATCGTCGACGGCAGTCCCTTGCGCGAAAGGTTTTCGCTGTTCATGCGGCTGCCGGACGGCTCGGCCGTCGGCGGCTGGTACGGCGCCGGCCTTGACCGTGACAACCCGCCGATCGTCGGACTGGGATCCGAGGGCGATTACGAATTGCTGGCGCCAAGCCTCGACGGGCTGCTTGCCAAGCTGACGTCGCAAGCTTTCGACAAGGCCTGGCGCGATCTCAAGCCGCACGACGAGGTCGAGTGCCAGACCGTCGAGCTGGCGCAATGGCTCGCCGAACGGCCGACGGGCGAGGCGGCTGCGCCGGACGAGGATGCATCGGAGCTGCCCGACTTCCGCGGCTTCATGGAAAAATGGAGCCGGGACCGCGAGGACTATTGGGCTAACCATCGCATGATGGCCGAACTCGGCTGGCGGCTGGCTGCCCATCTGCCCAAGGGCAAGAATGCCTGGGATAATACGCGTTTCGAGGTCGCGATCGTCGGCAAGCAATACCAGGCGCGAATCCTCAAGCAGGGGGCGCAGCCGTTCGAGGAAGCCACATCGATCGAATCTCTGCTGCGCGAGCTGCGCGAACAGATGTGGAAGGCTCAGCCTGAGCTCGGGTTATGGTATGCGATGAGGTTCGGACTCTACGCCGATGGTCGCGTCATGCCGAGCTTCGAATACGATGCACGCCCGACAGTCGCCGGCGAACCTGCGAAATTGTCCGAGGCTCAGGCCGATCTCGCCCGCGCTCCGCGCCCGGAGCGCTGGGTGCCGAAATGGCTGACGGAATCCTGAAGCTCGGGATCCGAGTGTTATTGTGCCCAGCCGGCGCCCCGAAATCTTCTCCTGTCGTGCCATGCCGACCTCGCAGGAATGGCACCTTTCGATCTCGATTGCGATCCCCTTGACTTAGAGTGCGCTCGAAGGGGTATTTGTACGTGCGTCAGTACGAGAACGGGCACACATGAAGATCGGCGATCTCGCAAAGCGAACCGGCCTGTCGGCTCACACGTTGCGCTATTACGAGCGCATCGGGCTGCTGCCATACGCAGACCGGGATCGTTCCGGCCAGCGTGACTTTGACGCATCGATCCTCACATGGATCACATTCATCGGTCGGCTCAAGACCACGGGAATGCCGATCCGGGACATGTTGCGCTATGCGGCGCTTCGTGATGAAGGCGAAGCCACCGGGGCAGCCCGACGGCAGATGCTGGAAATCCACCGGGAACGGGTTCGCACGCAGCTTGCCGAACTCAGGGAATGCCTGCTCGTCCTTGATACCAAGATCGCCGGCTATGCCAGCGATGAACAGAGGACGAAGCAAAATGACGCACGCCCAAACACAGGCCGAAAGCCGCTTCGATCGAGGCCAGCGGGCCCTGTCGCGCATTGACGGCAGAGCCGGCGAGAAGGTGGTCGCCTCACTCGCCGACATCGCTCCGGATTTCGCACGATACGTGATCGAGTTTCCCTTCGGCGACATTTACAGCCGCCCGGACCTCGGACTGCGCGATCGGGAGATCGCAACGATCGCCGCGCTGACGACGCTCGGAAATGCCGCGCCTCAGCTCAAAGTGCACATCGAGGCGGGCCTGAACGTCGGGCTGTCTCGCGACGAGATCGTGGAGATCATCATGCAGATGGCCGTCTATGCGGGCTTCCCGGCGGCTGTGAACGGGCTGTTCGCAGCCAAGGAGGTGTTTTCCGCGCGTGAGGCCTGACTGCATCCCTATCGTCATTGCGAGCGTAGCGAAGCAATCCAGACTGTCTCCGCGGAGGGATTCAGGATTGCTTCGCTGCGCTCGCAATGACGGAAGAGTCAGAACCCCGCGACGCTGCCGTGCAGGTCGTACTGATCCGCCCGCTCGATTTTCGCGGTGACGATCTCGCCGACACGGAGCGGGCGGCGGCTGGAGAGATAGACGGCACCGTCGATCTCGGGCGCATCGGCCTTGGAGCGGCCCTTCGCTACGGTCGGACCAACCTCGTCGATGATGATCTGCTGGCGCGTGCCGACCTTGCGCTTCAGCCGGCGCGCCGAGATCTTCTGCTGCCGGGCCATCAGCGCGTTGTAGCGCTCCTGCTTGACCTCTTCCGGTACCGGGTTCTCGATCGCGTTCGAGGTGGCGCCGGCGACCGGCTCGTATTTGAAGCAGCCAACGCGGTCGATCTCGGCCTCATCGAGCCAGTCCAGCAGATAGGTGAAGTCGGCATCGGTCTCGCCGGGGAAGCCGACGATGAAGGTCGAGCGCAAGGCGAGATCGGGACATTCCTCGCGCCAGCGCTTGATCCGCGCCAGCGTCTTGTCCTGCGCGGCCGGACGCTTCATCGCCTTCAGCACCTCGGGGCTCGCATGCTGGAACGGGATGTCGAGATAGGGCAGCACCTTGCCCTCGTTCATCAGCGCGATGACCTCGTCGACATGCGGGTAGGGATAAACATATTGCAGCCGGACCCAGGCTCCCAACTCGCCGAGCTCGCGCGCGAGGTCGAGAAATTTGGCGCGGACCTGGCGGTCCTTCCATGGGCTCTCGGCGTATTTCAGATCGACGCCGTAGGCCGAGGTGTCCTGCGAGATCACCAGCAGCTCCTTGACGCCGGCGCCGACCAGCCGCTCGGCCTCGCGCAGCACGTCGTTGGCGGGGCGCGAGACCAGGTCGCCGCGCAGCTTCGGGATGATGCAGAAGGTGCAGCGGTTGTTGCAGCCCTCGGAGATCTTCAGGTACGCGTAGTGGCGCGGCGTCAGCTTGATGCCCTGCGGCGGCACCAGGTCCAGATGCGGATTGTGCGCCGGCGGCAGCGCGCGGTGCACGGCATCGAGCACGCTCTCATATTGCTGCGGGCCGGTGATGGAGAGCACCCCCGGATAGGCCTGCTCGATCGCTTCCGGTTCCGCGCCCATGCAACCTGTCACGATCACCCTGCCGTTCTCGGCCATGGCCTCGCCGATCGCCGAGAGGGATTCGTGCTTGGCGCTGTCGAGGAAGCCGCAGGTGTTGACGATGACGATGTCCGCCCCGTCATGCTTGCGGGCGAGCTCGTAGCCCTCCGCGCGCAGGCGCGTAATGATGCGCTCGGAATCCACCAAGGCCTTGGGGCAGCCGAGTGACGTGAATGAAATGCGCGGCGCTCTGTCCATGTAATCGCCTGGAGCCTATCTGAATTGTCTGGATTTGCGATCCAAGTAATTGAACCGATGGCGAAATTCAATAACTAACGTATGCGGCGCGCTGCTAAAGCAGGTCCTCGCGCGTATTTGGCGTGATCGGCCAGTCACCAGGGAAGGTATGGACTGACCAAGGGTTCCTAGGCTGGAAGCTCATTCGGATCGAGCGAGTGGTAGATCCGAGGTGAATTGCTCGAACGCGCCCGTTTTGGTTGTTATTCTGTTTCTTGCTTGATTTCACGGAGCTTAACCGCGATGCGTCGTTTCATCCTCGGCATGGCATTCGTTACCGTTTCCTATTGTGCGATGTTCCCGGCGCGAGCTGAAGTCGACAAGATCATCCATGTCTGCGATCGGCAAGAACGATTTTGCCCGGAATTCAGGCCACGCGTGAAGGTCCCCGATGGGTGGAGGAGGGACGAGGCCGCGAGCCTCAAGTACGGCGCCTCGATGTTCGTGCCCAACGGGAAGACTTTCGGCAAGGCCGAAGTGATCATCTATGCCGAAGGCCGCTACAACAAGGAGCAGACCGAATTGGTTCAATGGGTCGCAACGAGCGATAAGGATTGGGCGACGACATCCGGCAAGAATGCCAAGATCGCCACGCTTCCCTCGGTCAACCCCAAGGTCATCATCAACCGCTACGACAATCCGTCCCTGAAGGACCAGCCGGTTGAAGTGATCGCGCATTACGCCGATCTCGACCAGGACGGCAATTCCTACGTCGTGCGGCTAGCGGTCTCCGGCCGCAACGAGACGGCGGTGCTGGCCGCCGTGCCACTTATCGAAAAGATGATCGCTGGCGCGAAGATTCCGTGAGAGCGTAAGCGGAGATGGCAGCTGCCGTCGGGCGGGAGTCGGCGGCCTCGAAAGTTTGCATTCGTTGCCTCACGCGCACCCGAGTGACACGAAGCTGACCTTGGGCGCAGCCGTCTGATCCTATCTGATCTGCCTGATTGACCGGCCTGTGCTAGTTCCAATTGCCCATAATTACAACCCTTTGCATGGTTCGCGGGCGTGCTATGGATGAATCACCTGCCGTGAGTGAGCCATGAGCGCCGAACAGTCGCCCAAAATCGTGATCGTCGACGAAAGCCCGATCCGCGCCGCGATCCTGGAGGAGGGGTTGCGCGAAGCCGGATTCACCCAGGTCGTCCATATCAGCGAGATGCAGAGCCTCTTGGCCCGTATTTATGCGGCGGACCCCGACATCATCGTGATCGATCTCGAAAACCCCAGCCGCGACGTGCTGGAGGCGATGTTCCAGGTCAGCCGCGCGGTGAAGCGGCCGGTCGCGATGTTCGTCGACCAGAGCGATTCAGCCTCGATCCAGGCCTCGGTCGAGGCGGGGGTGTCGGCCTATATCGTCGACGGGCTGAAGAAGGAGCGCATCAAGCCGATCCTCGACCTCTGCGTGTCCCGCTTCAACGCCTTCGCCAAGCTCCAGGAGGAGCTGGAGCGCACCAAATCGCAACTCGAGGACCGCAAGATCATTGAACGCGCCAAGGGCATCCTGATGAAGGTGAAGGGCCTGACCGAGGACGAGGCCTATGTGCTGCTGCGTTCCACCGCGATGCGCGAGAAGAAGAAAATCGGCGAGATCGCGCAGTCGATCATCACCGCGTCGGAGATGCTGAAATGACTGCTACCCTCCGCATCGGGTTCATTCCGCTGGTCGATGCTGCCGCGCTGATCGTCGCCGTCGACAAGGGCTTTGCCGCCACTGAAGGGCTTGATGTCGAGCTGGTGCGCGAGGTCTCCTGGTCGAACGTCCGCGACAAGCTCAATATCGGCCTGTTCGATGCGGCGCATCTGCTGGCGCCGGTCGCGATCGCGTCCTCGCTCGGGCTCGGTCACGTCAAGGTGCCGATCGCCGCACCCTTCAATCTCGGCATCAACGGCAACGCCATCACGGTGTCGCCTGCGCTTCATGCCGCGCTGATGGAAGAGATCGACGGCGATCGCTTCGACCCGATGGCGACGGCGAAAGCGCTGGCGAAGGTCGTTGCCAAGCGCCGCAAGGCCGGTGCGGAGCCGCTGACCTTCGGCATGACCTTCCCGTTCTCCACCCACAATTATCAATTGCGGTTCTGGATGGCTGCGGCGGGCGTCGATCCCGACGAGGATGTGCGCCTCGTGGTGCTGCCGCCGCCCTATATGGTCGACAGTCTCAAGAACGGCCATGTCGATGCGTTCTGCGTCGGCGCGCCCTGGAACTCGGTCGCGGTCGATCTCGGCATCGGCCACATCCTGCACTTCGTCTCCGACATCCTGGTCCGGGCAGCGGAGAAGGTGCTGGCGGTCCGCCAGACCTGGGCCGACAAGAACCCGGAGGTGGTTGCAGCCTTGGTGCGGGCCGCCGTGAAGGCCGCCGAGTTCATCGAGCATCCCGAGAACCGGACCGAGACCGCGCAAATCCTGGCGCAGCCGGAACGGATCGGCGTCGACGCCGAGGTCATCCAGCGCACTCTCACCGGGCGCCTGAAGATCTCGCCCGATGGCACCTTCCGCGAAAGCAGCCGCTACCTGCTTGTCGGACGCGAAGGCGCAGGGCGGCCCGATCCGGTCCAGGCCGCCTGGCTCTATGCGCAGATGGTGCGCTGGGGCCAGACGGCGCTCACCCCCGACGGCGTCAAGACGGCGATGGCGGTGTTCAGGCCCGATCTCTACGACGCGGCGCTCGGCAACAAGGCGCCGGCCGAGGCTCCCGCAGCGTTCGGCGCCTTCGCCGGGCCGACTTTCGACCCGGCCGATATCCGCGGACATCTCGAGGCCTTCGGGGTCGGACGCTGGAAAGCCTGATTCGAATTGCTTCGGTTTTGAGCATGTGAGTTGGTTGGCTAATGTTTGAGCTGAGTGCTCGAATTTCGGGTGAGTTCCCGCGCCGGCATTTGCCGTCCCTCGTTATAACCATCTGAAAATTCATGATTTTCGATTTCCGCCAAGCTGGCACGCAACTTGAATGTTGCACTGCGGCCAGCTTGTCATAGGCGCCTGCTGAGCCAAGTCCCGCAGCAACGAAGCTGATCGGACCGTGGGTGACGAAGCCGGCTCCTGAGCCAGCCTGACGTTCCTCGCGGGTCGCGCAATCCGTCGAAGCCACCGAGGGTGGCCGCAGGAGCTTCGTTACCGACCATGAAAATCGATACGCTCTCAGTCGACTTTACCGACGAGCAGAAACGCTATCTCGAAGGCTTCACGACCGGCCTGCAAATCAGCCGCGTCGGCCGCGGCCTGGGCGGCGGCAGCGGCAAGGCGAATGCCGAGCCTGTTGGTCCGGATGCCGCGCCCCTCAAGGCGCAGGACAAGGTCATCGCGTCGGGCAAGAAGCTCGCCGACCAGGAGAAGTTCAAGCGCGACGAGCATCCCTTCGATGCCTATCCGCGGCTGCGCCAGCAGGCCCTCGACAACACCCCGCCGAGCCCGGCGGACAATTTCCGCTGGCGCTATTACGGCATCTTCTACGTTGCCCCGACGCAGGACTCCTACATGTGCCGCCTGCGCATCCCGAACGGGATCATGAAGCATTGGCAGCTGTCGGGCCTTGCCGATCTCGCCGACGAGCTCTGCGGCCCCTACAGCCACGTCACGACGCGCGCCAATCTCCAGCTGCGCGAGATTCCGCCGAAGCACGCGATCAGAATGATCGAGGGCATCCAGGAGCTCGGCCTGTGCTCGCGCGGCTCCGGCGCCGACAACATCCGCAACGTGACGGGAACGCCGACCGCCGGCATCGATCCGCAGGAGATCATCGACACGCGGTCCTATGCCCGCGAGTGGCACTACCACATCCTCAACGATCGCTCGCTCTACGGCCTGCCGCGCAAGTTCAACGTCGCCTTCGACGGCGCCGGCAGGATCGCGGTGCTGGAAGAGACCAACGATATCGCCTTCACGGCCTATGAGGTGAAGGACGGCTTCGGCGTCGAGCCGGGCGTCTGGTTTCGGCTCGGCCTCGGCGGCATCACCGGCCACAAGGATTTTGCGAAATATTCCGGCATCATCGTCAGGCCGGAGCAGGCGACCGCAATTGCCGACGCCATCGTGCGCGTGTTCATCGAGCATGGCGACCGCACCAACCGCAACAAGGCACGGCTGAAATATGTGCTCGACGTCATGGGCCATGACGGCTTCCTCAAACTGGTCGAGGAGCGGTTGAAGACGCCATTCACGCGCGTGCCGGAAGAGGCTTTCGCGCCGCGCCCTGCCGCGGACCGCATGGCCCATATCGGCGTGCACAAGCAGAAGCAGGACGGCCTCAACTGGATCGGCGTATCGCTGACGCTCGGCAAGCTCACCTCCGATCAGATGCGGGGCCTCGCCAAGGTCGCGCAGGATCTCGGTGACGGCGAGATCCGGCTCACGGTCTGGCAGAACCTCTTGATATCAGGCGTGCGCGACGGAAATGTCGAGCTCGCCATTGCCGCCATCAAGCAGATCGGGCTCGCGGTCGAGGCCTCGCACATCCGCGCCGGCCTGATTGCGTGCACCGGCAATGCCGGCTGCCGTTTCGCGGCCTCCAACACCAAGCGCAATGCCGCCGAGATCGGTGACTGGTGCGAGCCGCGGGTCGCCATGGACAAGCCGGTCAACATCCATTTGACCGGCTGCCATCATTCCTGCGCGCAGCATTACATCAGCGACATCGGCCTGATCGGCGCACGCGTGCCCGTGAACGAGGAGGACACGGTCGAGGGCTATCACCTCTTCACCGGCGGCGGGTTCGGCCCTGACGCAGATGTCGGGCAGGAGGTCTATCACGACCTCAAGGCCGAGGACGCGCCGAAGACGGTCGAGGCGTTGCTCAAGGCCTATCTCGCCCATCGCGCCTCGCCCGATGAAACCTTCCTCGCCTTCGCGCGCCGCCACGACGGCGAAACGCTGCGCAAGCTTGCCGATGCACAGGTGTCCGCATGAACCAGATCACGCCTCCGCCGAAACTGGACATCATTCCCGCCAGCGCGCCGTTCTCCGACGCGCAGCGCTCCTGGCTCAACGGCTTCTTTGCCGGACTGCTCTCGCCTGATGTCGCGACGCCGCTGTCGGCAGAGCAGGGCGCCGCGGTCATGCCGGCCGGCGACGGCGACGACGGCGAAGCGCCGTGGCACGACCAGACCATGCCGATCGCCGAGCGGATGAAGCTTGCCGAAGGCCGTCCCCTGCGCCGCAAGATGATGGCGGCGATGGCACAGCAGGATTGCGGCCAGTGCGGCTACAATTGCCACGATTATTCCGAGGCGATCGCGAGCCGCAGCGAAGCGCGGCTCAATCTCTGCGTCCCCGGCGGCAAGGAAACCGCGCGGATGCTGAAGTCGCTGTACGAGGAGCTCGACAAGGCGCCTGCCGCCAAAACCGCCGACAAGCCCGATGCTCCGGCGCCGGCCGTGACCGTGACGATCGCAGAGCCCGGCCGCTCGCGCGACAATCCGATCCAGGCGACCTTCCTGTCGCGCCGTCTTCTCAACAAGGGCAAGTCGGAGAAGGAGACCTATCACATCGAGTTCGATCTCTCCGAGAGCAAGCTCGACTATGTGGTCGGTGATTCCTTCGGCGTGTTCCCGCGCAACGACGTCGGCCTCGTCGACCAGGTCATCGCGCTGCTCGGTGCCTCCCACACGACCAAAGTCAATGGCAAGACGCTGCGCGAGGTGCTGATCGACGACGTCTCGCTGTCGCCGGCGCCCGACACGCTGTTCGAGCTGATCTCCTTCATCACCGGCGGCGCGGCCCGCGAGAAGGCGCGGGCGCTGGCGCAAGGCGAGGATCCCGATGGCGATTCCGCGACCCTCGACGTGATGGCGGCGCTGCAGAAGTTTTCCGGCACGCGGCCGCATCCCGAGGCCTTCGTCGAGGCGCTGGAGCCGCTGCAGCCGCGGCTCTACTCGATCTCGTCCTCGCACAATGCGACGCCGGGAAAGCTGTCACTCACGGTGGACTCGGTGCGCTACGTCATCGGCAAGCGCAAGCGGCTCGGCGTCGCCTCGACCTTCCTCGGCGAGCGGATCAACGAGGGCGAGAAGCTCAAGGTCTATGTGCAGAAGGCGCACAATTTCGGCCTGCCGCAGGATCCGAAGACGCCGATCATCATGGTCGGTCCCGGCACCGGCATCGCGCCGTTCCGCGCCTTCCTGTTCGACCGCAAGGCGACCGGCGCGCCCGGCAAGAACTGGCTGTTCTTCGGCCATCAGCGCAGCGATTGCGACTTCTTCTACCAGGACGAGCTCAACGCCATGAAGACCTCGGGTCTGCTGACGCGACTGTCGCTGGCCTGGTCGCGCGACGGCGAGAAGAAGTTCTACGTCCAGGACCGCATGCGCGAAGTCGGTCGCGAATTGTGGACCTGGCTCGCCGAGGGCGCACATCTCTATATCTGCGGCGATGCCAAGCGCATGGCCAAGGATGTCGAGCGCGCGCTGGTCGACATCGTCGCCCAGTTCGGGGCACGTTCGACCGATGAGGCCGTCAGTTTCGTCGCCGAGCTCAAGAAGAGCGGCCGCTTCCAGGCCGACGTGTACTGAGCTTCAGCTAGACCGGGACGAGGAAATTCGTTTCGATTTGCTCGGTTCTGTAGGGTGGGCAAAGGCGCGCCCTTCGCGCGCCGTGCCCACCGTCCCTAAGTGGTGGGCACGCTTCGCTTTGCCCACCCTACGAGAGCTGTCATCCCAGCGTCACCCAGCCGGTTCCAACTGGCTCGGATCTTAACGAATAAGATTCTCCGAACCCGGCGGTGAACAGAATTTGCAACTGCGACGGGGGGCCTCCAGAGGACCCGCATCGCTATTTCCGCCGCCATCTTGCCTCCCGCCCTGGTTGATCCTTCATACTCCCGCAAATGGGGCGTTGGAGATCGACCATGCGCGAACTATCGGCGGAAGCCAGGCTGCACTTCTACGCGCGCTCGCTCTCGCGCCGGACCGGGGCGAGCATGCACCACCTTGCGATGTACAGCGCGTTTGCGGTGATCGCGGCGATCGTGTTCGGGACGCTCTCGGTGCATCCGTTTTGAAGGTCTCGTAGGGTGGGCAAAGGCGCGTAGCGCCGTGCCCACCATCTCTTCCTATCGTGATAGGTGGTGGGCACGCTTCGCTTTGCCCACCCTACAGTACCTACGGCACCTTTCGTGCCTCACGCGCCACGCTTGAACGGCGCCACCTCGATCCCCGCAGCCTTCAACGCCTGACGCACACCGCGCGCGATCTCGACCGCGCCGGGCGTATCGCCGTGGATGCAGACCGTGTCCGTGCGCATCTTGATGACCTTGCCGGACACCGACACCACCGCGCCGTCCTGCACCATGCGCACCACGCGCTCGGCGATCGCCTTGGCGTCGTGCAGCACCGCGCCGGGCTTCTTGCGAGAGACCAGGTTGCCGTCGTCCTCATAGGCGCGATCGGCGAACACCTCGTGCACCATCGGCAGGTTGGCCTCTTCGCCGGCCTTCACCAGCTTCGAATTGGCGAGCACGACGAAGATCAGGCTGGGATCCACCGCCTTGATGCCGGCGGCGATCGCCTTCGCCGTCATGTCGTCCTCGCAGGCGACGTTGGAGAGCGCGCCGTGCGCCTTCACGTGGGTGACCTTGTGGCCGGCCACGGTCGCGATCGCCTGCAGCGCGCCGATCTGGTAGGCGACGAGGTTCTCGATCTCGGAGGCCTTGAGCCCTGCGATCGGATGCCGGCCGAAGCCGTGCAGGTCGCGATAGCCGGGATGCGCGCCGACCGAGACGCCGCGCGCCTTCGCCAGTTCCACCGTCCGGCGCATGATGTCGGGGTCGCCGGCGTGGAAGCCGCAGGCGACGTTGACCGAGCTTGCAAGCTCGATCATGGCGGCGTCGTTGCCCATCTCCCACGCGCCAAAACCTTCGCCGAGGTCGCAATTCAGATCGACTGTCTTCATGGGTTGCTCTCCGCCTCTGGTCTTGTTGTCGCTTACGGCTCCGCCGTGACCTGCCACGTCCCTGCATCGACCGCGCTGACCGCATAGCCGGCCACGTTAGCATCGCTGAGCGCCTCGATGTTGAGCGCAACGGTGTCGGAGGAGCGCAGGCGATCGGGCAGGCTGCGGATCGCTTGCACGAATTTGCGCGCCTCGTCCTGCGCTTCGGCCATGCTGACCGCCTTGAAGCGGAACGCGGTTCCTGCCGAGGTCTGGGCGAGGCGGCCGATGTCGGCCGTGATCACGGTGGCGATCTTCGGATAGCCGCCGGAGGTGCCGCGATCCATCATCAGCGCGATCGGCGCGCCGTTGCCGGGCACCTGGATGCTGCCGTTCACCGTGCCGTCGGAGACGATGTTGTGGCCGTGCAGATGCTTGATCGCTGGGCCCTCGAGCCGGTAGCCCATGCGGTCTGACGTCGCCGAGATCTTCCACTCGCTACTTAAGAACAGCGCCTTGTTGGCGTCGTCGAACTCGTCGTCCTGAGGACCCAGCAGCACGCGGATCGGACCTGCCGCCGGCTGCGGCAGCTCGATGCGCAGCTCCGCTGCACCGCTCGCGGCATCGACAGTGAATTCGTCGCCGGCCTGGAGTGGGCGCGGGTAGGGGCTGCCGAGGCCGGCGCGGGCGTTCACCGCGAGACTGCCGAACACCTCCTCGCCTCTGATGGCGCCTTCGATCGCGAGATAGGTGAAGGCGCCGCCGCGGGCAAAGCCGAGCGTCAGCGTCTGGCCGTCCTTCAGTGTCACCGAGGTGTCCATCGCGACCGGGCTGCCGGCGACGTCCGCATTGCGCTGCGCGCCCGATATCGCCAAGCGCACGGCGCCGTCGCGGGCGGTGAAGGAGGCGCCGAACGGGCCGATCTCGATTGCGGCCGCGAACGGCTCGTTGCCGACTAGCGTGTTCGCCGCCGCAAGCGACAGCCGGTCCATCGCCCCGCTCACCGTCAAGCCATAGCGCTGCGCGCCGTGGCGACCGCCGTCCTGGACCGAGCTGGCAGGGCCGATGCTGGCAACGACGAGCCGGCTCATGCGTCCACCTGCTCGGCGACGATCTCGCCGGCTTCCGCGGCGCGGTCCATGTCCTCGAACGTCTTGTGGTCGATGGCGTAGAACGTGACGCGGTCACCGGGCTCGGTGAGGAAGGTCGGATCGCGGTGGAGCTGATAGGTTCGGACCGGGGTGCGGCCGAGCAGGTGCCAGCCGCTCGGGGCGGCGAGGCACTGGATGCCGGCCTGGATGCCGCCGATCGAGATCGTGCCGGCCGGCGTCAGCAGCCGCGGCGACTGCCGCCGCGACATGTGCAGGAATTTGTCGAGGCCGCTGAGATAGGACCAGCCCGGCGTGAAGCCGATCATGGCAACCTTGTAATCGCCGCCCGAATGCCTGATGACGATGTCATCCGGCGTGGTGCCCAGCGTCTTGGCGACGTCCTCGAGGTCGATGCCGTGCTCGCCGCCATAGGCGACGGGCACGCGCCAGCGGCGCGCTTTGGTGACCGGCGGCAGCGGCCGGGTGGCGATGGGGAGGATCTTTTCGCCAAGCGCATCGAAGCCGATCTTGCCGGGATCGTAATGGATCAGCAGCGAGCGATAGGTCGGTACGGTCTCGGTGATGCCGTCGATGGGCGCAGCTAGCAGGGCCTTGTCGAGCGCCAGGACGCGCTGGTTGGCATCGTCGTCGATGGTGCGGCTGAACTCGACCGTGACGGCACTGTCGCCACTGGGCAGAAGGCGGGGCGGGGGAAGCGTCGCGGCCATTGAGCTGTCAGTGCGCTGTCGGTATCGGGCTTCTCAGGAACGCGGGCTCGACCTTGAGTTCCGCTTGTCCCTGCTTCGCGTAAATGTGCCCGCAAGTCCAATAAATTAATCCAAGGGCGCGCGATAAACCCTTGTTATCGCGTCGCATAACAGCTCGGCGCGCCTTGCGTAATTGCCAGCCTCTTGGCCCTTGACGCAAAGCTCGCGGCTCGCAAGATGCGCGCGTTCTTTCCCGCACCTCGGAGCTCGTTCTCGTCCATGTCGCTGTCCCCCGAAGCCCGCAAGACCCTCGCCGGCATCACCACCGCCACCATCACCACGGTCCTGCTGAAGAAGGGCTTGCGCAATGTGTGGATGCGCGGCGCGCGTCCGCTGCGCCCCGGTTTGCCGCGGCTGGTGGGACCGGCCTTCACGCTGCGCTTCGTGCCGGCGCGCGAGGATCTGGCGACGCCGGAATCCTGGTCGTCGCCGATCTCGACCCGCACCGCGATCGAGGCGATGCCGGAGGGCTGCATCGCCGTGGTCGATGCCATGGGCATCACCGATGCCGGCATCTTCGGCGACATCTTGTGCGCCCGCATGGTCAAGCGCGGCGTCACCGCGCTCGTCACCGACGGCGTGGTGCGCGACGTCGAGGGCGTGCTCGGCACCAATTTGCCGGTGTGGTGCGACGGCTATGCCGCGCCGCCATCGGTTGCGGGCCTCACCTTCGTCGGCTGGGGCGAGCCGATCGGCTGCGGCGGCGTTGCCGTTTTCCCGAACGACATCGTGGTCGCCGACCAGGACGGCTGCGTGCTGATCCCGCAGGCGATGCTCGAACACGTCCTCAATGAGGGCGTCGAGCAGGAGCGGATGGAAGCCTGGATCGTGAATGAGGTGAACAACGGCGCGGTGCTGCCCGGCCTCTATCCCATGAACGCCGAAACCAAGGCGCGCTACGCCGCCAGCAAGAAGTAACGGACAAGGAAACGAGGACTCTCATGGACATCACGCTCGCCGGCACGCGGCCGACCCGCCGCGCGCCCAAGGAAAACTTCACCGGCACCGTGTGGCAGGACCCCATCAACACGGCCCCGGCGCCTGCGCGGCTGAACGTCTCGCGCGTCGCATTCGAGCCGGGCGCACGCACCAACTGGCACCACCATCCGCTCGGGCAGACGCTCTACGTCATCTCGGGCGTCGGCCGCGTTCAGACCAAGGGCGGCCCGGTCCAGGAAATCCGTCCCGGCGACACCGTCTGGATTCCGCCGGGTGAAGTGCACTGGCACGGCGCCTCGCCGACCAACGGCATGTGCCACATCGCCATGCAGGAAGCGCTCGACGGCGTCTATTCGACCTGGCTGGAGCCGGTCACGGACGCGGAGTACGGCGCGGCTATCGGCTGACGCTCTCGTGTCCCGGACAAGACGCATCGCCCAAGGCGATGCGGCGCCGAGCCGGGGCCCAGAGTCTTTCAGCGACTGAGATGCTGGGTCCCGGCTCAGCGGCGCAGCGTTACACGCTGCACCGCGTCCGGGACACGGATGCTCACATGCGCTCCGCAGTCCAGGTGCCCGTGCACATGGCGCCGCGCCAGGTGCCCGAGCCGGACGCGCCGCTGAGTCGGCCGAAGCCGACGGCGCGCTTGATGCCGGTGCTCAAGGTGACGTTGACGTTGCCGGCCTCGGCGACGCGGCCCGACGCCGATACTGCGGCGCTGCTCGATGCGATCTGACCGTTGTTGATCCCGATCGCGACCGTCGCGCCGTTGCCGCAAGCCTGGCTCGATGAGACAATGCGGACATTCCATGCGCCGTCGAAGCTGCTCGTCGCAGCGCCTGCCTGCGTGAGCGGGAAGACGATGGCGACAATGGTAGCGAAGAGGCCCTTGCGAAATCCCGTCATGACACGCCCCTGCGATTGATGATGCGGGGATCGTGACATCGACGAGGAACCGGCGATGTGAGGGCTGTCACGCGAGCAGCAGGCTCTGTGAGATAGCGCACGTCGCCGCGGACAAAGCAAAGGGGCCCGGATCGCGGGCCCCTTTTTTTGGTCGGCGCGCCGGAGCCGAACTCAGTTCACCCGCGTCCAGGTCTGGCCGCCGCAGAACATGCCGCCGAAGGCGCAGCCCTGAACGCGCAGACGGTCGGTGCCCTTCATGGCAATCGTCGAATCGTAGGTCGAGCCCGAGTTGGGATCGAGGATGCGGCCGGACCATTTCTGGTCCTTGCCGGGCTTCATGTTGATCAGCACCTGCTCGCCGTTCTGGTTCGACTTGCTGTCGACCGAATAGCCGCAGAGGTTGGTGCCGCATTGCTCGATGCGGACCTTGCCTTCCTTCTCCTCGGTAAGCCACATGCCGACCGGCGAATTGAGGTCGCGCGTCGGCGCAGCCGTCGGAGCAGGGGGCGCGACGGCAGCCTGAACGGGAGCGGGGGCAGGCGCCACGGCGGGCGGCGGAGGCGGCGCCGGCGGAGCGGCAGCCACGGTCGGGGCGGGCGGCGGGGCCACGGCGGGCGCGGCCTGCTGCTCGGCCGGAGCAGGGGCCGGAGGCGGGGCAGGCGGCGGCGCAACGGCGGTTTGGGCCGGCGTGGTGGCCGCGGTCGCGGCCGGCGGGGGAGCCGGCGGGGCAGGAGGCGGTGCGACGGCGGCAGAGGCGGGCGCCTGTATGGCTGCGGGCGGCGCAGCAGGAGCGGGAGCTGGTGCCGGAGCAGCCGGCGCTTGCGGGTCGACCGTGGCCTGCTGCGGCGCCGTCTCGTTCTTCTTGGCCTTCTTGGGCTTGCTCTGGCCGGTGTTGTCGTAGACGCCGGGGATCTGCACCGTGCCGCGATCGGGATCGATGCGGATGGTGTGCCCGCCATATTCGAACGTGTACTGTGCCTGCGCGGCGGTGCTCGCCAAAAGGAATGCGGCCGTGGCCAACAGCTTCCTCATTTCCGTCTCCTGAACAGGTGGTCCCGCACCGACGCTTACGCGCCGGCTCGCTTGCAAAAAGTGATCTAGATCACTGTCGTTGCTGTGAGTCGTCTTCCGGCGGTTCCGGGTTCAATAGGCCCGGAGCGGGTCCAAAGTTTGGCCGGGCAAGCGACAGGAGGACGCGCCTAATCGAACCAGGCCGCGTAGATCTTCTTGTAGGTGCCGTCTTCCATCGCAATGTGCAGCCACTGGTCGACGAAGGCCTTGAGCGCCATGTCGCGCTGGATCCAATAGGCCTTCTCCGAAAAATCGAACGGCTTTTCCGGATGCACCGCGCAGAGCACGCCGGCGTGCTGCTTCTGCTGGTAGCGTGTCTCGGAGGCGTCCGTCATCATCAGATCGGCATTGCCCTTGGCGATCTCGTCGAAGATCACGGTATTGTCGGGGAAGACGGTGATCTCGGCCTCCTTGATGTTGGCGCGGGCGAAGCGTTCGTTGGTGCCGCCGGGATTGACGATGATGCGGGTGCCCTTCTTGTCGATGTCGGGCAGCGTCTGGTACTTGCCGACATCGGCGCAGCGCGCGATCGGCGTCTTGCCCTCGCGCATGATCGGAGTGGAGAAGAGGCCTTTCTTCTGGCGATCGAGCGTCACCGACACGCCGCCCATGGCGATGTCGAACTGGTCGGATTCGAAATCCTTCATCAGCTTCGGCCAGGCCGTCGGCACGAATTCGACCTTGACCCCGAGCGCCTTGCCGAGCGCTTCCGCCATGTCGACGTCGAAGCCGGAGAAACGCTGCGTGGTCTTGTCCAGATAGGTGAACGGCTTGTAGTCGCCGGTCATGCCGACGCGCAAGCTGCCGCGCTTGACGATCTCGTCGAGACGCGAGGGCGCCTGCTGCGCTTGGGCCGAAAGGCTCGCCAGCAACATCACGGCCAAGGCCGCCAAGACTCGAACGGATATTCGGACCATCATCTCTTTTCCACCCCTGCGCGAGCTGTCATTGTACAGCCGTCGGACGTGGATTTAGACCAGATGCCCGTCGCTGGCGAGGCAGAAATCGAAGGGAATCCTTGAGGTGACGATTTCGATGTACGAGGTCTCCGTCGGCCTGTTCGTGCCCAATTTGCGCAACCTGTCGGCACTGCTCGACAAGGGCGTCGCTTATGCTCAGGCCCGCAAGTTCAATCCGGCGATTCTGCTCGGCATGCGCCTTGCGCCCAACATGTACGATCTGGCGCAGCAGGTCGGCGAGGCCTGCCGCCATGCCACGGTCGCGCCGGCTCTGCTGGCGCAGTGCGAGCCGGTGGCGCTGCCGGCGCTGGAGCACGACATGGCCGGGCTGCAGGCGCGCATCGCAACGTCCATCGAGTTCATCGAGAGCCTGCCGCCCGCGGAGATCGATGCGGCGGCGGAACGGAATGTCTTCTTCAGGCTAAAGAACGGCACCGAGCTGCCCTTCACCGGGCGGACGCTGCTGCTGACGTTCAGCGTCCCGCAATTCTTCTTCCACGTCACCACCGCCTACGACCTTTTGCGGCACGCCGGCGTCGAGCTCGTGAAGAAGGATTATCTGGGGAGGAAGTAGCGGCAGGCTCGATGTCCACCTCTCCCCAGCGGGGAGAGGTCGGATTGCGTAAGCAATCCGGGTGAGGGGCCGCAATGCACAGTAAGACCTTAACCCCTCACCCGGATCGCATCTTCGATGCGCTCCGACCTCTCCCCACGGGAGAGGTGAAGAGAGACCTGGTGTGAAAGCCAGCTGGCCTACGCTTCGCCCTTGCGCTCGTAGTCGGCAAGCGAGCTGCGGCCGGCGATCTCGCTGCGCAGCAGCTCGAAGCGACTGTTCGCCTCATCTTGCTGGGTGTCGACGAAACGCACCGCGGCCTCGCTTGTCATGGGACCGCTGACCACGGGCGCGGACTGCTCGCCGATGGTCTCGTGGACGTAGTACTGCCCGTCATCGCCGCGATGGACCGTCCACTTCAGACGGATCGCGACCATGGGTCCCGGACCGACCTTGCTGTAGCCGTCGGCATCGGTGTGCTCGGGCACCAGCGGCTGCTCCTCGACCACGGGATGCTCGTCGATCACCGGATGCTCGTCCACGATCGGCGGCTCGTCAGAGGCGACGTGCTCACGCTCTCCGGCGACCACGATTTCGGTCTCGGTCTGGCGAATGACGAGAACGGGCTCGGGGTTCTCCAGAATGCTGGCGATGGTCGCCAACGCGTGGTCGGTCGGGTCGATCTCTGACAAGGGTCCATCCTCCAGCTCGCCGCGCCGGCCAGTCTGTCCCACCGCCGCCGCGTTTCAAGCCCATTACGCGCGTTTGATTAAGGCTGAGTTGGGGCCCGATCTGCACCAAAATGGGACGCTTTCTGGCGTTCCGAAGGCGGGCGGGTGAGCCGCCCGCCATCGCGACGTCAGCCCAGCACATCCTGGTTGATGACGTTCTGCCTGATAGGATCGCCGTCCAGCACGCTCAGGATATTGCGCGCGGTCTGCTCGCTCATGCGGCTCACCGCTTCGACCGTGACGCCGGCGACGTGCGGGGCCATGATGACGTTGGGCAACGCGAACAGCGCGTTGCTGACCGGCGGCGGCTCCACCTCGAACACGTCGATGCCGGCGCCGGCGATCTTTCCGGATTTCAGTGCGTCATAGAGCGCCGTTTCCTTCACGATGCCGCCGCGCGCGGTATTGATGAGGTAGGATCTATGCTTCATGCGGCCGATCCTGTCGGCATCGAACAGGCCGACGGTCTCCGCCGTCTTCGGGCAGTGGATGGTGACGAAGTCGGCGTGAGGCAGCGCGGCGTCGAGGTCGGTGACCGGCTCGCATCCGGCGGCCTTGATGTCGGCGGCTGCCTTGTAGGGATCATAGACCTGCACCTTCATCTCGAACGCCAGACAGCGCTTGGCGGTGCGGCTGCCGATGCGGCCGAAGCCGATGATCAGCACGGTCTTGCCGTAGAGGTCGAACGGCAGCATGCCGAGGCGATCAGCCCAGGTGCCCTCCTTGACGCAGGAATGCAGCTCCTGTGCGCGCTTGGCCAGCGTCAGCATCATGAACAGCGCCGCCTCCGCAACCGAGGGCGAGTTGGCGCTGCCGGCGACCATCAGCGGCACCTTGCGGCGGGAGAGGGCGGGCACGTCGACGGCGTCGTAGCCGACGCCGATGCGGGTCACCACCTTCATGTCGCGGGCGGCCTCGAGCTCGGTCTCGCCGAAGGCGGTGGCGCCGAGTGCCACGCCATGAACCGGCGCATGGCTCTTTAGCAAGGCCTCGAAATCCCTCGCCGAGATCAGGTTCGGAAACTCGACGAGCTCGATATCATCCCGCTGGGTGAGGAGGGCACGTGCCCCTTGCGACAAAGTCTGTGTAACGAAAATCTTCTTCTTGTTGGTCGCCATCGCTCCCCTGCCTGCGCTTTTTGAGGCGGCGTCACAGCACGACGCCGGTCTCCTCATTTAGCAGGTGCATGTTGTTGAGGTCCATCGCCAGGCGCATGGGTGCCCCGTCCTTGGCGCCGGCATTGGGATCGACGCGGCCGCAGACCGGCGTGCCGTCGAGCCCGAAATAGACCAGCGTCTCCATCCCCATCGGCTCGGTAACGTCGAGCACGGTGTCGAACGTCTCGACCCCCGGCGCAAGATGCGCATGCGACTCGGTGAGATGCTCGGGCCGGATGCCGAGCAGCAGCTTGTCGGTGCGCGGCAACGCGTTGTAGCGCGCGGCGCGGGCCGGCGGCAGCGCGAAGGCGATGCGGTCGGTGAGGCGCAGCTGAAGCGTGCCGGCGACATCCTCGAGCCGGCACGGAATGAAGTTCATCGCGGGCGAGCCGATGAAGCCCGCCACGAAGCGCGTCGCCGGCTTGTGATAGAGCTCGTTTGGCGTGCCGATCTGCTCGATCTTGCCCTTGTTCATGACGACGACGCGATCGGCCAGCGTCATCGCCTCGACCTGGTCGTGGGTGACGTAGACCGTGGTGGTGCGCACCTTCTGGTGCACCTTCTTGATCTCGATCCGCATCTGAACGCGCAGCTTGGCGTCGAGGTTGGACAGCGGCTCGTCGAACAGGAAGACCTTGGGATTGCGCACGATGGCGCGGCCCATGGCGACGCGCTGGCGCTGGCCGCCGGAGAGCTGCTTCGGCTTGCGGTCGATCAGGTCGGTGATGTCGAGAAGCCGGGCGGCTTCGGTCACCCGGGCCTTGATCTCGGCCTTGGGATAGTGCTTGAGGCGCAGCCCGAACGACATGTTCTCGGCGACCGTCATGTGCGGATACAGCGCGTAGTTCTGGAACACCATGGCGATGTCGCGGTCCTTCGGCGGCACGTCGTTGACGACGTCGCCGCCGATCATGATGTCGCCGTCGCTGATGTCCTCGAGGCCCGCGATCATGCGCAGCGTGGTCGACTTGCCGCAGCCGGAGGGGCCGACCAGCACGATGAACTCATGGTCGGCGATGTCGAGGTCGATGCCGCGCACGGCTTCGACATCGTCGTAACGCTTGACAACCTTCCGCAAAGCAACGTCAGCCATCGAACTTCAGCTCCTCGTCATCAACCCTTTGTCGCGCCGGCGGTCAGGCCGGCAATGTAGTAGTCCATCAGGAATGCGTAGATGATCAGCGGCGGCGCGGCGCCGAGCAGCGCGCCGGTCATGATCTGTCCCCAGTTGAAGACGTCGCCCTTGATCAGGGTGGTGGTGATGCCCACCGGCAGCACGAGCTGGTCGACCGACGTCGTGAACACCAGGGGATAGAGGAACTGCGCCCAGGACACCGTGAAGGCGAAGATGGTCGCGGCGATCAGCCCGGGCAGCGCCACCGGGATGAAGATCCGTGTCAGCGTCTGCAGCCAGGAGGCGCCGTCGATCAGCGCGGCTTCATCGAGCTCCTTCGGGATCGAGGCGAAATAGCCGATCATGATCCAGGTGCAGAACGGCACCGTCAGGGTCGGATAGATGAACAGCAGCACGTACCATCTGTTGAGCAGCGTGATGCCGGTGTAGTCCTGGACCAACGCCAGCATCTTGAACAGCGGGATGAACAACAGGCTGTCCGGGATGAGGTAGGTGAGGAAGACGCCGGTTGCCAGCGTCGTCGAGCCCCAGAACTTCATGCGTGCCAGCGCGAATGCCGCGGGAACGCTGATCAGCATGGTCACGAGGACGACGGCGAGCGAGACGATCGACGAATTCCAGAAGAAGCGCAGGAACTGGTTGGAGGTCAGGAGCTCGACATAGTTCGACAAGGTGGGGTGAAACACCCACCAGGGATTGGTCGCCGCCGATATCTCCGCGCTGCTCTTGAGCGAGGTGATCAGCATGTAGATCGGCGGCGTCAGGAAGAAGATCGCGAACAGCACCAGGAAGAAATAGGACCAGCGCAGCGCCCAGGCGCGGTCCCGGCTCATGCTGCCATACTTGACCTTGCGCGACGGTCCGGCCTTGTCGATTGCAAGCGTGCTCATCAGGCTTCATTCCCGCGTTTGGAGACATCGCGCAGGATGAAAATCGCTGCGATGGCGAGGATCGGCACCATGAACAGCGAGACGCTGGCGCCGAGCGGAATGTCGCTGCCTTCGATGCCGACCTTGAAGGCCCAGGTGGCGAAGATATGCGTCTGGTCGAGCGGGCCGCCCGAGGTCAGGATGCGGACGATGTCGAAATTGGCGAAGGTCACGATCAGCGAGAACAGCGCCGTGATCGCGATGATGTTCCGCATCATCGGCAGCGTGATGTACCAGATCTTCTGCCACCAATTGGCGCCGTCGATCGCCGCGGCCTCGTAGAGCTGGTCCGGCACCGATTTCAGCGCGGCCAGATACATGATCATGAAGAACGGCGCGCCGTACCAGATGTTGACGAGGATGACGGAAAAGCGCGCCCACACATTGTCGCCGAGCCAGTTGATCGGGCCGATGCCGAAGAACGAGAGCGTGTAGTTGAAGGCGCTGTAGGAGGGGTCGAACAGCCACAGCCAGGCCAGCGTGCTCATCGCCGGCGGGATCACCCAGGGCACCAGCAGCATGCCGCGCCATTTGCGCTGCCCCTTGGCCGGAATGTTGTGCACGAAATGGGCGACGATGAATCCGATCAGCGCCTTGAAGAACACGGCCGTGACGGCAAAGATGCAGGATTGCTTCACCACCATCCAAAAGGTGTCGCGCTTGAACAGGAACAGGAAGTTGCCGAAGCCGACGAACTTCTGCATCGACTTGTTCAGCGTCGCGAGATGGACGGAGTAGACGGCGGGATAGAGCACCAGAAGCGCTATCAGCAGGATCAGCGGCAGCGTCAGGAAGAACGCGACCGTCGATTTTCGTCCCAGGACATTGCGAAGGCTGGCCGGCTTGCGCGCGCGCGCCGCACGGACCGCTTGACCTTGCTCAACGACGACATCGGCCATGGCGTAGCTTTCTCGGAAATTGTCGACTGGCGAAGCCGGCCCGATCGGCCGGCTTCCTCGATTGGCGGCGCGCGATGCGTGGCGGCTCACGCCTCGAGCGTGAACCGCCTGGCACACGCCCGGCATCAACTCCGCATGAAGCCCTCGCACTCGCCTTCGGCCCAGGCGAGCGTGGCCTCCATCTTTTCGCCCTGCGCATAGCGCAGCGCCATCTTGGTCAACGTCGCCTGGAAGTAGATCTGCTGCGCGATCTTGGGCGGCGCCGGAGACGCCGCGATCGACAGCGTCTGATGATTGTTGGGATTCGGATAGTGATACAGCGTCCCCTTCGGCGGCGCTTCCTCGGCCCAGGTCTTCAGCGTCGTCATGTTGGCGTAGGCGGGCAGATCGTAGCCGCCGCTCGCCGCGACGAACTTTTCGATCGACGACGGCTGCGACAGGTAGGTGAGGAGGCTCTTGGCCGCTTCCTTGTTCTTGCTGAAGCTCCAGAGGCCCCAGAAGTACGGCAGGTAGGGCGCGAAGCGGCCCTTGGGCCCGGACGGCATGCCGTGGGTCCAGCACTGCTCGGCGATTTGCGGCGCGTCGCGCCTGGCGACCGCCCAGGCGCTCGGCGGATTCAGGATCATCGCGCCGCGGCCCGAGATCAGCCATTTGTTGTTGGAGGCATCGTCCCAGGACGGAGCGTCCGGCGGCAGGAAGGCGATCAGCTTCTTGTAATATTCGAGCGCCTGACGAACGGCATCGGTCTTCACCGTGACGTCGCCCTTGGCGTTGACGAGCTCGGCACCGAACGACTGGAAGATCGCGCCTGCGGTGTCGACGCTGTCAGTGGTTTCGCCGAGGCCGATCCCGAATGGCACGCCGCCCTTGTGGCAGGCCTCGGCCGCCTTGAGGAAGGTCTCCAACGTCCAATTGTCCGCCTTTGCGGGCGCGCCGGCAGGGTACAATTCCTGCACGTCGATGCCGGCATGCTTCTTCATCAGATCGATGCGTGAGCAGGGCCCCTTGATCTGGCTTCCCGGGATTGCGGGAACGGCGAGCCACTTGCCGCCGGCCTGGCCGAGATATTTGACGGTGCCGTTGACCTCGCCGTTCTGCTTGATGAGCGGCTCCATGACGTCGTTCACCGGCTCTAGATTTTCAGAGTAGGCGTGCGGCCACCAGGTCGGCATCTGCAGGATGTCGTGGCCGGATTTCGCCTGTGCCTCGGCAGCGACCGTGAGCTGGATCTTGTTGTTGTTGCTGGTGATGTAGTCGATCGAGACGTCGACCTTCTCCTTTTCGCCCCATGCTTTGACCATGGCGGTGGAGGCGTCGTTGGCATTCGGCACCCAATGGTCCCAGAAGCCGATCGAGAGCTTGCCGGCGGCGTAAGCGCCCCGGACATAGGGCGCCGAGATCAGCGCCGCGGAGGACATTGCAGTGGCAGCCACAAATTGACGTCGCGTCAGTGTCTTGCGTGACATCTCGTTTCCTCGCTTGGGTGTTGTTGTTGGAGTTTCCTCTGAGACTTCTTTCTTGAGTTCTTGTTGCTCGATTTTCTTGTTGGTGCCGTCGGCAGGCGTGAGGCAATTCACGCAGGTCGCGGCAAATTGGTAGCGCGATCAGATCATGATTGATCGCATCTGTCGAGAAAGCCGAATGGCTTCGCGTCTAAAACTAATGGTGTGCCCGGAAACGTCGCAATGCGTGGCGAGCGACGCGGCTGCAGGCGCGGCGCACGGTGTTTTTTGCGACGCACACTTCGCGCCAAACGGTCTCAAACGCTGTCGTGCGCATTTACGCCGCAGTTTGGATAAACGCTTCGCGTGAAAGACTTTTCGGGCGTGGACAGCAATCGGCCGCGTCTGGACCTCGAAGCGGCGGAAACGATAGAGTTGCGCCTAGTGGCTGACTCCCGCTGACAGGCCAGATCGATGATGGAGACGAGAATGATCAAACCGGCGCTACCCGCGCGGCTTCACCTGCGGCGATGCCTTGCGCTGGGATCCGTGCTCGCGCTGTTGCTCGGGGCAGCCGC
Source organism: Bradyrhizobium sp. NC92 (assembly GCF_025200865.1). Lineage (NCBI taxonomy): Bacteria > Pseudomonadati > Pseudomonadota > Alphaproteobacteria > Hyphomicrobiales > Nitrobacteraceae > Bradyrhizobium > Bradyrhizobium sp. NC92. The sequence goes on along the minus strand of NZ_CP104171.1, from coordinate 4,293,280 downwards.
GGTGGCGAATGCGCAAGGTCTCGTCAAGGGCGTTCAGGAAGGCGCAGCGGCCGGAAACAAGGCGGCAGGTCCGGTCGGTGGCGTGCTCGGCGGCGCCATCGGCGGCGTGGTCGGCGTCTTCACCGGCGTGCTCGGCGTCGGCAACAATAGCAATCAGGCGCCGCCGCCCAAGGAGGCCGGCAAGGACACGGCCAAGGATTCCAAGCAGCCGGGCGGGGCCAAGGACAAGGACGCCAAGAGCGCCAAGGGCAAGGGCGCCAAGGCGACCAAGGAGGCGAAGAACGCGCCGCAGGACAACAAGGGCAAGGACAACAAGGAAGTCACGGTTCTGACTCAGCCCGGCGCGCCGCAGCTGACCGCCGAGCAGATCGTCGCCAACAGCGATTCCTACATCGAGCGGATCAAGAGCCAGCTGAACCTCACGCCGGATCAGGAAAAGCACTGGTACGGATTCTCGAGCGCGATGCACTACCTCGGGCATAATGGCGCAGAGCGGCTCAACCTGCGGATTGCGCGCGCCAAGCGCGATCCGCCCGACGACATCATCGAGCAGATGCGCAACGAGGCCCAGTTCCTGATCGATCGCGCCGCCGATCAGCGCAACGTCGCCGACGCCGCCGAGCCGCTCTTTTCGAGCCTCGACGACAAGCAGAAGCAGGTGTTCATCCAGGAGATGGTGCACCTCAGCCACGAGCGTGGGCTGGATTGATCAAGTTGAATCGGTTCGGGCGCGTCTGAATTAACGGCGCCCGCCACGAATTCGTGTATCCACAGCGCAATTCGGTTATGCTTAGCTTCGCAAGGCTGATTGCGGGGTTGATATGGCGGACGGACTCTCCGTTTTCCTGGTCGAAGACGAGGCGTTGATCCGGATGATGATCGCCGACATGGTGGAGGAGCTCGGCCACCACGTCGTTGCGGAGGCAGACAATGTGCGCGACGCCAGCGCCTTTGCCATGACCGCGCAGTACGATCTGGCCATCCTCGACATCAATCTGATGGGCGTCTATGTCGATCCCGTCGCCGACCTGATCGAACGTCGCGGAAAGCCGTTTCTGTTCGCCACAGGCTACGGTCCGGAACTGCTGCCGTCCTTGCTCCGGCGCAGGCCGATCCTGCGCAAGCCGATCGCGATGGATCAGCTCAAGGCAATGATCGATTCGATGTTTCCCGAGCCGTCAGCCAAAATCCCGAGCTGACCGATCGCGCCTTTGGCGCATGGCCGGAGAGGGGCTCAACCGGCAGGGGTGCGGCCGTTCCTCAGCACCCTGGCAATGGTGTGAGCCGTCATGGCCGCGCGGTCCGAAGCGCGCTGGGCAGCCAGCTGGTCGCGTGCCTTTTCCTCGATCAGGAGCTTGATGAGCGCCAGCCGCTTGTCTTCGCTGTCCGCTTCGCGCAACAGGCGGTGATAGCGATGATAGTCGAAACCCGGATCCTGCTTACGCATGTCACGCCCCCGCAACTACGCCACACACGGGGAGATTGTTTCTCATCGGGAACATGCAGGCAAGCACGAACCTGCGTGGAACCGCCGGTAGGCTGAATCAGCTGTGCATGACGGGAACTCGCCGCGCGGAGGTCGCCCTCAGCCGGGATTGTGCTCGGCAAACATCGTCAGGCCGAGGAAGCTCGCATCCGGCTTGATCACGAGCCTGGTCGGGATATTGCGCAAATAGTCCTGAAACCGTCCCTTGGCTTCAAAGCGCGCCCGGAACGCGGAGGCGGCGAGGAACTCGCGGAAGCGCGGCACGATTCCGCCGGCAATATAGACGCCGCCGCGGGCGCCGAAAGTCACCGCGAGATTGCCGGCGACCGAGCCGAGGATGGCGCAAAACATCTCCAGCGTCGCGCGGCTGACCGGACAGCTGTTCTCCAGCGCAGCCTTGGTGATCGCGGCGGCATCGCGATGCGGCACCTGAACGCCGTCAATCTCGGCCAGCGCCTCGTAGAGGTTCTGCAGCCCGGAACCCGAGAGGGCGCCGCGCTCGATGGAGACATGGCCGAGGCGCCGGCGCAAGCAGGCGATCACGCGCTCCTCGCGCTCGTTCTCGGCCGGCAGGGTCGCATGTCCGGCCTCAGTGACGACGGCCAATCGCGAACCATGGCGGTCGACCAGGCAGGAGACACCAAATCCGGTTCCGGGCCCCACGACCAGCAACGGCTCTCCGGGCAAGCCGTCGCCGCCGCCGAGCGGGACCAGGTCGGAAGACTCCAAGGCGGGCAGGGACCAGGCCACCACCTCGAAATCGTTCAGCACATGGACGCTGTCGAAGCCGAGCGCGCCCTGCAGCTCGTTGCCGTCGATGACCCAGGGGCTGTTGGTCATGACGCAGCGATTGTTGGTGACGGGACCTGCCACGGCCAGCACCGCGCGATGGGGCTGCTCGCCGTTCGACCGGCGCGCCAGCACGTCCGCGATGGCTTCGCGGACGGTCGGGAAGTCCGCGACCTTGACATAGTCGATCGGTCTGGTCTGACCGCTCGGGCTCAGCGCGAAGCGCGCATTGGTGCCGCCGATATCGGCGAGAAGAATTTTTCCGGTCTTGCCGATATTCATGGCCTCATCGCCGCCACGACCTTCAGGCCCTGGCAGCCCTGTCCTCCGCTCCTTCGACCCGATCCGCCTGGCGCGGGCGGTGCGAGAATCTGCCCTTGGGTGCGCCTAGTCAACACGGACGAGGTCAAACCGTTGCATCGTGGCGGCTTGCACTGACCAATTCGCGCAGCTGCCGCGCGCGCCAGTGGTTGCGAAGCAGCGCGGGAAGGCCGACACTGAGCTGGCTCGCCCGGTGCCCTCGCGCCCGGCAGATCGAATGGGACGGCGATGAAGATTTCCGACCGCGACGTGCTGCTGGTGATCGACGTACAGAACGACTTCTGCACCGGTGGGGCGCTCGCCGTTCCCGGTGGCGAGAAGGTCGTCCCCGCCATCAACAGGATCGCCCAAAAATTCGCCAATGTGGTGCTGACGCAGGACTGGCATCCGAGCGACCACGCCTCGTTCGCGCCGAACCATGCCGGCAAGCAGCCGTTCCAGACCATCGAACTCGACTACGGACCGCAGGTGCTCTGGCCGACGCATTGCGTGCAGGGCACGGCCGGCGCGGAATTTCATCGCGATCTCGACGTGACGCGGGCGAGCCTCGTCGTGCGCAAGGGCTTTCGCCGCGGCATCGATTCCTATTCGGCGTTGTTCGAGAACGACCATCGGACACCGACCGGACTGCTGGGTTATTTGCGCGAACGCGAGCTGAAGACCGTCTTTGTCGCCGGCCTGGCGCTGGACTTCTGCGTCCGCTTCTCGGCGGAAGATGCGCGCAAGGCGGGGCTGGAAGTCGCCGTCATCGAGGATGCCTGTCGCGGCATTGATCTCGACGGCTCGGTCGCGGCGACCCATCGGAGTTTTCGGGACCTCGGCATTGCTGTCGTGAGCCTCGAGGCGTTTTTGTGAGGATGTCGAGGTAGCCATGGTGGACAAGACCGCCAAACCGCCACGCGGGCCAGGGCAGGCTCCCGATGATCCGCGGCTCTGGCCGTTTGCCGCGGCGCAGCTCGCCATGGATGCCTGCTTCTGGTGGCTGGAGCGGGCACCCGAGAAACAGGGTGACAGCAGCCTGCCATGGACGACGCCGAGCCGCGTTGCGCTGGAGCTCGCAACTGTGCGCTTGCGCGATTGCTCGCAGACCCGGTCCGGCCAGCCGGCGCTGGTCTGCGCGCCCTATGCGCTGCACCGGGCCCTGATCGCCGATTTCGCCCCAGGCCACAGCGTGGTGCAGTCGCTGCAGAATGGCGGCATCGACCGGGTCTATCTCACCGACTGGCGGTCGGCGACACCGGACATGCGCTATCTCTCGATCGACAGCTATCTCGGCGATCTCAACGTCGCCATCGACGAGATCGGCGCTCCGGTCGATCTCGTCGGGCTGTGCCAGGGCGGATGGCTGTCGCTGCTCTATGCCGCGCGCTTTCCAGCCAAGGTGCGGCGGCTGGTTCTCGTCGGTGCTCCCGTGGACCTGTCGATCGAGTCCTCGCTGTCCCGGCTCGCCCGTAACGCACCCGAGCTGGTCTATGACCAGCTCGTCGCGCGCGGCGGCGGCAATGTCAGCGGCGAGGAGATGCTGCGCTTCTGGTCCAAAGCGCCTGACCACGACGCTATCGTGGCGGCATTGCAGCGGGATCTCTCGGACGAGCAGGGCACTGAGCTGCTGGCGCGGTTCGACCATTGGAACGCCGAGACGCTCAACCTGCCGGGCACTTATTATCTCGAGATCGTCAACGCGATTTTCCGGAAGAACCGGATCGCCGAGGGCAGTTTCGTCGCGCTCGGCCGCCCGATCGACCTGAAGGACGTCAGGGCGCCGATCTTCCTGCTCGCCGGGCTCGACGACGATGTGGTGCCGGCGACGCAAGCGCTCGCCACCGCCGGTCTCGTCGGCACGCCACCAGCCTTCATCGCGGCAGCGTCCGAGCCCAGCAACCATCTCGGCCTGTTCATGGGCGCGCGCACCCATGCGCACGCCTGGCCCCGGATCGCCGGGTGGCTGCGCAGCGATCTGCCTGGCGTGCTGGCCCGCAGCGCCTGAGCTCGCCGGCATAGGACCGGCCGAGGCGCAAATCCGTTATGCATGATGCCGGATGGCCTGCACGGGGCCAGATCGATGGGCTACATATGACCGGAGCTGACGGCGACGGCCGCCGGCAAGAGACTTAAGGGTGCTGCGCTCGATGACTTTCCACTCGATTTACGCCCATGGATTTGCGCGCGTGGCGGCCTGCGTGACCACCTCCCACGTCGCCGATCCCACGGCCAACGCGAAAGCCGTCGTGGCGGCGGCCAATGCCTGCCATGAGCAGTCGGTCGCGGTTGCCGTGTTTCCCGAGCTGTGCCTGTCCGGTTATGCCATCGAGGACCTGGTGAAGCAGGATCCGCTGCTCGATGCGGTCGAGCGCGGGCTGGCAGGGATCGTTGAGGCCTCTGCGGAGCTGATGACGGTCCTGATCGTCGGGGCGCCGCTGCGCTTTGGCAATCGCATCTACAACTGCGCCGTCGTCATTCATCGCGGCAACGTCCTCGGCGTCGTGCCGAAATCTTACTTGCCGACCTATCGCGAGTTCTACGAGGGTCGGCATTTCGCCTCCGGTGCCGGCATCGCCGGCGAGACCGTCGCCTTTGGCGGCATGCACGCGCCGTTCGGCGTGGATCTCCTGTTCGCGGCCGAGGACGTTCCAGGCCTCACCATCGGCGTCGAGATCTGCGAGGACATGTGGATCCCGGTGACGCCGGCCTCGGAGCTCGCGCTTGCGGGCGCGAGCGTGCTGATCAACCTCTCGGGCAGTCCGATCACGATCGGCCGGGCGCGCTCGCGCGCGCTGCTGTGCCAATCGACCTCGGCGCGCTGCCTCGCAGCTTACGTCTATTCCGCAGCCGGGGCCGGGGAATCCACCACCGATCTCGCCTGGGACGGCCAGACCTCGATCTACGAGAACGGCGTGCTCCTGGCTGAGGGCGAGCGGTTCCGCCAGGGCGGCCAGATCACGCTGGCCGACGTCGATCTCGACCTGCTCAGGCAGGAACGCGCGCTGATGGGAACGTTCGACGACAACAGGCGGCAGCGCGAGGCATTTTTCCGCAAGGTGACATTTGCCCTGAAGCCGCCGGCGGCTGATATCGGCTTCCTGCGCAAGGTCGAGCGCTTTCCGTTCGTGCCGAGCGATGAGAGCCTGCTCGAGCAGGACTGCTACGAGGCCTACAACATCCAGGTCGCCGGGCTGGTGCAGCGCATGCGCGCCACCGGCACCAAGCGCGTCGTGATCGGCGTCTCGGGCGGGCTCGATTCCACCCATGCCCTGATCGTTGCCGCCAAGGCGATCGACCTGCTCGGCCTGCCGCGCGACAACATCCTGGCCTACACCATGCCGGGCTTTGCGACCGGCAGCGAGAGCAAGACCAACGCGCTCGCGCTGATGAAGGCGCTGCAGACGAGCTGGCAGGAGCTCGACATCCGCACCACGGCGACGCAGATGCTAAAGGATATCGGCCATCCCTTCGGCAAGGGCGAGAAGGTCTACGACGTCACCTTCGAGAACGTGCAGGCGGGCCTGCGCACGGACTATCTGTTCCGGCTCGCCAACCATCACGGCGGCATCGTGATCGGGACCGGCGATCTCTCCGAGCTTGCGCTCGGCTGGTGCACCTATGGTGTCGGCGACCAGATGGCGCACTACAACGTCAACGCCGGCGTGCCGAAGACGCTGATCCAGCATCTGATCCGCTGGGTGATCTCCTCGAAACAATTCAGCGACGACGTCAACCGGACGCTCGGATCGATCCTGGCGGCCGAAATCTCGCCCGAGCTCGTGCCGGTCGAGGCCGGCCAGAAGCCGCAGAGCACGGAAGCGTCCGTCGGACCTTACGAGCTGCAGGATTTCAACCTGTTCTATACGCTGCGCTTCGGCATGCGGCCGTCCAAGATCGCCTTCATGGCGCTCCAGGCGTGGAAGGACGTTGCCAAGGGGGAATGGCCGCCGGCATTCCCCAGCGACCGGCGCAAGGCCTATGATCTGCCGGAGATCCGCCGCTGGCTGGACGTGTTCCTGCGCCGTTTCTTCGCCTTCAGCCAGTTCAAGCGCTCGGCCATGCCGAACGGACCGAAGGTCTCGGCCGGCGGCTCGCTGTCGCCACGCGGCGACTGGCGCGCGCCCTCGGATTCGAGCGCGGCGGCATGGCTCGAGGATCTCGAGCGGAACGTACCGAACTGATCGGAGCAGCGGATCGGGTGGGATGATCGGATGACGGCTGGCGATGAGGCGGAAGCGGGTGAGGAGGCCCGGGTCGTCAACGGCCTCTACATCTTCGACATCGAGATGCGGGACGGCAAGCGTGGGCAGGCCAGGGGCGTGGTCGTGCTCTGCGACGGCCGCATCATGGGCGGCGACAGCTACTTCTACTACACCGGCAGCTACACCTTCCGTAACGGCAAGTGGCGGGGCGACATGATCGTCAACCAGCACACCGAGGCGGTCGGCAGGACGCTCGCATTCGGCGGCCGGGAGGTCACCTGCGGCTTTTCCGGCGTCTATTTTCCCGGGGGTGCGGAAGTCGAAGGCATGGCGCTGGTCGGCAAAACCACGGTGACATTCACGGCGCGACTGACGCTGAAGGATGCGATGTGATGGCGACTTGATTGGTTCACTTCCACGACTGCGTTCCTGCTCAGGAACCTTCGCACGGACAGAACGTTCGCGTTTGTCGTTGCGAATTGTCGAGGAGAGGGACCATGCGTCAACATTTGATGTTATCGACTGCGGCCGTCGGACTCATGCTTGCGTCCGGCCTTGCCTACGCCCAGGCGCCGGCTGAGCGCAGGGACGAGCCGAAACGGACCGAGGAACCGGCCAAGGGCGCCGGTCCGCAGCGCGGCGGAGCCCAGGAACGTGTTCAGGAGCGCGCGCAGGGCGCTCAAGAACGACTGCAGGGCGCGGGCCGCGAAGAGAAGGGCGGCGCTGCCAAGCAGGAGGCGAACGACGACAAGCGCCAGCCGGCCAGTTCTGCCGAGCGCAATCAGCCGAAGGGGAAGGATCAGGCACAAGAATCTCGCGAACCTTCGCGTGATCGCAACCGGGAGGCGGAGAGCACCAAGCCGGGACGCGACAGCAAGAGCAGCGCCGATACCAAGCAGGACAAGTCTGCGCCGCAGAAATCAACCGCAGAGTCCGAGAAATCCAAGACGGGGCCGGCGGGCGCGGCTGGCCAGCAGAACGAGCGGGCGGGAGCGACAGCCAACCAGAACGAGCGCAACCAGAGCCAGCCGCCGCGCAATGCCGCCGAGCAGCAGCCGCCGGCGCAACAGAACAACCGGCCGGCCACCGCGACGGATACCAGCCGCACGGCTCCGACCAACAATGCACAGACCGCGCCCGGCTCCACGGGCACGCAAACCAATCAGGCCAACCAGACCACGCAGACCAACACGCAGGTCAATCAGCAGGCCCAGATGACGACCGAGAGGCAGGTGCGGATCTCCGAAACCGTGAGCCGCGCGCGCCTCGCGCAGCCGGAGCGCAATCTGAACATCTCGATCCGGGTCGGCGAGACCATTCCCTCGCGCGTACGTCTCCATCGGCTTCCGCCCGAGATCGTCTCGATCGAGCCGCAATATCGGGACTACGAGTACTTTGCCACGGAGGACGACGTCGTCATCGTGGAGCCGCGCACCCATCGCATCGTCAGCCAGGTGCCGCGCGATCCGTCGCGCGCCCGCGCGCAGATGGGCGGCAGCGCGTCGTCGAGCATGGCGGCAGCCGGCGGAAGCAATGTGAACTGCCAGATCATGCGGCGTGATGCCTCGGGCAATGTCGCCCAGGCGGAGCCTTCGACCGTTGGCTCGACCGCGCGCACGGATTCCCTGAGCGTGACGGTTCAGATGCCCGGCGGCGGCTCGTCCGCGCCAATTGCGCTCGGCACTGCCGCGGGGAATATCGTGGTCGCGACGCAAGGGCAGGGCGACTGCACGGTGACGATCGAGCCGCAGACGCGCTAAGCGCCGAAACAAAAAAGGCGCTGAAACGACAACGCGCCGCCCGGATGCCCCACCGGACGGCGCGTTGCTGCGTTCAATCTAAAAAGTTTCGAGGTCCGGAGTGCCTAGGAGTCCGGACCTCGTCACCTTGCCCCAGCCTTCAATCCCCCGCCCCATGTGGTCCCCCAACCCCATGTAGCGCGATCAGAGGGTGATGCCCGTGGAAGTGCGCCGATCGATGTCCCGCGATGTACGCGAAGGTCGGTTAGGATTCCATTCCGGATCACTACGGACACGATAGCGCTTGCCATGTGCCCGTTCGGCATCTCTCGCAGCGATCGCCGCTGCCTGACTCGCAACGCGCGCGGGCAGGAGATGTCCACATCTCGTCCGCGCTGCCGAAGACGGATTTCACCGGCCTGTCATTGAACTGGTCTAGCGCTGCTCTCCGTCATCGCTGACGACGAAGGAGCATGCCATGTCGAAGCCGGTGCTGGGCGCCGCATTGTCCATCAAATCGATCCCTGCGCATCGCGACTGGCTTCTCGAAAAGCAGCGCGATCTGGAAATCCAGGACTTCTTCCGCGCCGATCTGCTCGATAGCGACTGGCGCGCAACCGCCGGCGAGATCAAGCAGATGCTTTCCGGTCACACCGGCCGGCTCGGCATCCACGGCCCGTTCTGGGGCTTCAAGATCGACAGCCACGATCCGATGATCCGCCAGGCCGTGACCAAGCGTCTGCTCCAGGGGCTGGAGGCCGCCGAGTTCCTCGGCGCCACGCAGATGGTGATCCACTCGCCGTTCACGACCTGGGACCACAACAATCTCGATCTCTATCCGGACAACCGCGCCAATATTGTCGAGCGCGTCAAGGCGACGCTGGCCGAGGTGATCGCGCGTGCCGAGACGATCGGCTGCGAGATCGTCATCGAGAACATCGAGGACAAGGACCCGCGCGACCGCGTGCGGCTCGCCAAGGCGCTGGAAAGCAGCAAGGTCCGCGTCTCGCTCGACACCGGACACGCCAACTATGCCCACATCTCGACCGGCGCGCCGCCAGTCGATTATTACGTCGAGACCGCCGGCGACATGCTGACGCATGTGCACCTGCAGGACACCGACGGCTTTGCCGACCGGCACTGGGCGCCGGGCGAAGGCAACATTCCCTGGGTTGCCGTGTTCCGCGCACTTGGCCGGCTGACTTCAAATCCACGGCTGATCCTCGAACTCCGCAATCACGACGACGTCCGCAAGGGCGCGGCGCATCTCGCCGCGCTCGGTCTCGCCGAATAACAGATATCACCAAAGGGCAGGGGTCCTCCTCATGAGCAAGCTCACCCGTCGCACCATCCTGAAGTCCGGCGGCGCCGCCGCAAGCACCTTGCTGCTGCCGCGCTTTGCGATCGCGCAAGCAGACAACCGTCCATCAGTGACGATCGCGGTGCAGAAGGTCACCAATGCGAACGTTCTCGACGTGCTGCGCGAGCAGTCCAATGTCGGCGAGCGGGTGTTCTTCTCCTCGATCTGGGAAGGCCTAATCTCGAAGAACTGGCGCGGCAAGCTTGAAGTCGTGCCGGGCCTTGCCACCGAATGGCGCCGCATCGACGACCAGACGGTCGAGGTGAAGCTGCGCCAGGGCGTCAAGTTCCACAACGGCGACGAGCTGACGGCGGAAGACGTCGTGTTCACCTTCAGCCGCGAGCGCATGTTCGGCGAGACCGAGGCCAAGAACCGCTCCACCATCAAGGCGTTCGAGAAGATCCCGACGCCGCGCCCGGGCAAGGAGTTGCCGCCGGACGTCCCCGCGGTCGCCCGCCGCATCTGGCCGGACCTGGTGCGCGTCGATGCCGTCGACAAGTACACGGTGCGCTTCTACAACGCGACGCCCGACGTCACCATCGAGGGCCGGCTGTCGCGCTACGGCTCGGACATCATGAACCGCCGTGCCTGGGAAGAGGCGGCAAGCTATCTCGACTGGGCCCGCAAGCCGGTGACGACCGGCCCCTACAAGGTCGTCGAGCTCAAGCCCGACGTGTCGCTGACGCTGGAAGCCCATGATGAGTATTGGGGCGGCCGTCCGCCGCTCAAGCGCATCCGCTTCCTCGAAGTGCCCGAAGTCGCAAGCCGCATCAACGGGCTGCTCTCGGGCGAATATCAGTTCGCCTGCGACATCCCGCCGGACCAGATCGCCGGCATCGAGAAGAATGCCGCGTTCGAGGTGCAGGGCGGCACGATTCAGAATCACCGCCTCACCGTGTTCGACAAGAACCACGCCGTCCTCGCCAATCCACTCGTCAGGCGCGCCTTCACCCATGCGATCGACCGCCAGGCGATTGTCGACAGCCTGTGGGCCGGCCGCACCCGCGTGCCGAAGGGCCTGCAATGGGAATTCTACGGCGACATGTTCAACGCCGACTGGAGCGTACCGGCTTATGATCCCAAGCTGGCGCAGGATCTGCTCAAGCAAGCCAATTACAAGGGCGACCCGATCCCGTACCGCCTGCTCAACAATTACTACACCAACCAGGTCGCCACCGCGCAGATCCTGGTCGAGATGTGGAAGTCGGTCGGCCTCAACGTGCAGATCGAGACCAAGGAGAACTGGTCGCAGATCATGGAGCGCGCACCGACCCGCGCCGTGCGCGACTGGTCGAACTCGGCCGCGTTCAACGATCCGGTGTCCTCGCTGGTCGCCCAGCACGGGCCGAACGGCCAGCAGCAGCAGATCGGCGAATGGACCAATGTCGAGCTGAACACGCTCTCCGAATTCCTGGAGACGTCGACCGACCGCGCGGCACGCAAGAAGGCGTTCCGCCGCATGCTGGAGATCGCCGAGCGCGAAGATCCCGCCTACACGGTGCTGCACCAGAACGCGACCTTCACGGCCAAGCCGAAATCGATCAAATGGAAGGCGGCGCCCGCCTTCGCGATGGATTTCCGCGCCGGCAATTTCGAGGTCTGACGGTGCCGCCGCTGGTCAGCATCGAGGACTTGCGCGTCGCCTTCAATGGCGTGCCGGTCCTGCGCGGCGTCGATATTACCTTGCAAAAGGGCGAGGCCATCGGCCTCGTCGGCGAGTCCGGCTCCGGCAAGTCGGTGACGTGGCTGGCCGCGCTCGGCCTGTTGCCGCGGCATGCGCAGGTCTCGGGCTCGGTGCGGCTCGACGGGCGCCAGATTCTCGGCGCTCCGGCCGCCGAGCTCGACCAGGTCAGGGGCGGCCGCATCGCCATGATCTTCCAGGATCCGGCGAGCGCGCTCAACCCGGTGCTGACCATCCGCAAGCAGCTCTGCGAAGCGCTGGCGCTTCATCGCAATCTCTCCGGCAACGCCGTGAAGGCGGAAGCGCGGCGGCTGCTCGACCTCGTCGGCATTCCCGATGCGAGCCGCCGGCTGGAGGCCTATCCGCATGAATTCTCGGGCGGCCAGGTCCAGCGCATCATGATTGCGATGGCGCTGGCCGGCAATCCCGATCTCCTGATCGCGGACGAGCCGACCACGGCGCTCGATGCCACCATCCAGGCGCAGATCCTGGAGCTGCTTTCCACGGTCCGGCGCGAGCTCGGCATGGCGATGGTGCTGATCAGTCACGACCTCGGCGTCGTCGCAGAGAATTGCGACCGCGTCGCGGTGATGTATGCCGGCTGCATCGTCGAGCAGGCCCCGAGCAACCAGCTGTTCGCCGATCCCGTGCATCCCTATGCGCAAGGGTTGATCGGCGCGCTGCCCCCGCTCGATGGTCCGCGGCGGCGCCTCACCGCCATCCCCGGTACCGTGCCTGATCCCGCGCACATGCCCGGCGGTTGCGCCTTCGCGCCGCGTTGCGCGCTGGTCGCGGAATCATGCGGCCTTGCGGCGCCGAGCCTGGCGCCGATCGCCGATGATCGCAGCGTCGCCTGCATCCGCGCCGAGGCCTCGCGCCGCGCGCTGCTCGGGATTGCCGCCGAATGAGCCCGCCGCTCGTCGAGGTCTCCGCGATCTCGCGCACCTATGCGATGCGGTCCGGAATGTTCGGGCGAGCTGCGGCCGTGCATGCCGTCGACGGCGTGTCGCTGAGGATTGCCAGAGGCCAGACGCTGGGTCTCGTCGGCGAATCCGGTTCAGGAAAATCCACCACGGGGCGCATCGTGCTCGGCCTCGAGCCGCCCGACAGCGGCGAGGTGCGGTTCGACGGCAAGCCGATGGCCGCGCCTGGGACGACGGCGTGGCGCGCGCAGCGCGCGCGGGTGCAGATGATCTTCCAGGATCCGCTCGGCGCGCTCGACCGGCGGCTGCCGGTCGCAACGCAGATCCGCGAGCCGCTCGACGTTCACGGCCTCGGCACGCCCGCGATGCGCGAGGAGCGCGTTCGCGAGCTGCTGCGCGCCGTCGAGCTCACGCCGGCGCATGGCGCGCGTTATCCGGGCGCGCTCTCCGGCGGCCAGCGGCAGCGCATCGTGCTGGCCCGGGCGCTCGCCACGAAGCCGGATTTCCTGGTTTGCGACGAGCCGGTCAGCGCGCTCGACGTCTCGATCCAGGCGCAGGTGGTGAACCTGCTCTGCGATCTCCAGGCGCAGCTGGCGCTGACGCTGCTGTTCATCAGCCACGATCTGCGCGTCGTCAGGCAGATCAGCAACGTCGTCGCCGTGATGTATCTCGGCCGCATCGTCGAGATCGGCAGCGCCGACGATCTGTTCGCGCGTCCCGAGCATCCCTACACCCAGGCGCTGGTCTCGGCCTCGCCAGCGCCGGGCCGCCGCAGCGCGGGCCGCATCGTTTTGGCAGGCGATCCGCCGAACCCGGCCGCGCGCCCCACAGGCTGCGCCTTCCATCCGCGCTGCCCGCGGGCGATCGCACGCTGTGCGAGCGAGGTGCCGGCGCTGTCCGCCGTCGGCGGCGACCGGCAGGTCGCCTGCCATCTCGTCACCGGCGCTGCGACACGGGATGCCGCGTGATGGGACGCTATTTCGCCATCCGCATTAGCCGCGCCGCGCTCACGATTGTGCTCGTCGTCACCTTCGCCTTCATCGTGTTGCGGCTGTCGGGCGATCCCGCGCTGATGATCCTGGGGCCGGAGGCGCCGCCTGAGGTGCTCGCGGCGTTTCGCAAGGCCTGGGGCCTCGATGATCCGATCTGGGCCCAATATTTCGATTATTTCGGCGCCATCGCCAAAGGTGAGCTCGGCCGCTCCATGCGCGATGGCCGGCCCGCGATCGAGCTCGTGCTCGAACGCATCCCGGCCACGCTGGCGCTGACGCTGCCGGCGTTCTTTTTCAAGGTCGCACTCGGCATTCCCGCCGGGATCTACGCGGCGCTGCATCGGGGCTCGGGGATCGACCGCGCCGTGATGATGACGGCGGTCGCCGGCTTCACCGTCCCAAGCTTCGTGCTCGCGCTGCTGCTGGTGCTCGTCTTCGCCGTGCAGCTCGGCTGGCTGCCTTCGGGCGGACAGGACAGCTGGCGCCACGCCATCCTGCCGATCGCAACGCTCAGCCTCGGCGGCGCGGCGGTGCTGGCGCGCTTCACCCGCAGCGCCATGCTGGAGGTGCTGGGCCAGCCCTATATCCGCACGGCCTCCGCAAAAGGCGTGCCGTGGCGCAAGGTGGTGACCTCGCATGCGCTGCCGAACGCGGCGATCCCGACCGTGACCATTCTCGGCTTCATGGTGGGCACGCTGATCGCCGGTGCCGTCGTGGTCGAGAGCGTGTTCGCCTGGCCGGGAGTAGGGCGCCTGCTCGTCGTTGCGGTTGCCAATCGCGACCTCGCGGTCGTGCAGTGCATCCTGCTGCTGGTTGCGATGACCATGGTGACGTCCAACCTGATCGTCGATTTCCTCTACGGCTTCCTCGATCCGCGCCTGCGCAGCAAGGGAGCCCATGCATGACCGACGCGACGCTGAAGGATACGTCTGTCCGCCGCCGCATCAGCCTGCCGGCCATTCCGGTCTCGGTTGCGCTGGCGGTCAGCTGGATCGTCGCGATGCTCCTGATCGCGGCCTTCGCGGAGAAGATCGCGCCTTACGGCTTCACCCAGCTCGACCTGCGCAACCGGCTCGCTGCGCCCGGCAACGCCGCGCACTGGCTCGGCACCGACGAGCTCGGCCGGGACGTGCTGTCGCGGCTGCTCGTTTCCATCCGCATCTCGCTGCTGATCGCCTTCGACGCCACCGCGATCTCGGCCGTAGCAGGCACCACGCTCGGCTTCCTCGCCGCGCATTTCCGCGGGGCCGTCGAGCAGCTCGTGCTGATGCTGTCCGACTTCCAGGCCAGCATGCCGTTCCTGATCATGGCGCTGGCCGTGCTCGCCTTCTTCGGCAATTCGCTGCCGCTCTTGATCGGCCTGATGGGCCTGTTCGGCTGGGAACGCTATGCCCGCATCGCACGCGGCCTTGCCATCTCCGCCAATGCGCAAGGCTACGCCGCGGCGGTCCGCCAGTTGGGCGCGACGCCGTCGCGGATCTACCTCCGGCACATCCTGCCCAACATCGCCTCGACCCTGATCGTCTCGACGACCCTGGTCTTCCCCGAGGTGATCCTGATGGAATCCGGCCTGTCCTTCCTCGGCCTCGGCGTGCAGCCGCCGATGACCAGCCTCGGCAACATGGTCGGCTACGGCCGCGAATATCTGACCCGCGCGCCCTGGATCATGCTGGCGCCGGCGACCACCATCGTCGTGACCACACTGGCCGTCTCCGTCATCGGCGACTGGCTGCGCGACCGGCTGGATCCGACGCTGCAATAGGGGCTCATATCTCGTGTCCCGGACGCGCGAAGCGCGAGCCGGGACCCAGCAGGCCACATGGGCCCCGGCTCTGCAGCGCATCGTCGCGCCGGACGATGCTTCGCATCGCCGGGCTAACGCTGCGCTGCGTCCGGGGCACGTGCGTGCCCCCGCGCCGGGAGCAGAGGAGCCCTGTCCAGCCCAAGTTCCCGTTGCGCCCGCCGGGTCCGTGCGCTATCCGGCCGGAAAGGCCTGAGGCGGCTCCACATTTTCCCGCCCGGCCCGCAAACCCGAGGACGGAAACCGCCATGCCAGCCTATCGCTCCCGCACCACCACCCACGGCCGCAACATGGCGGGTGCCCGCGGCCTCTGGCGCGCGACCGGCATGAAGGACGCCGATTTCGGCAAGCCGATCATCGCGGTGGTCAATTCCTTCACCCAATTCGTGCCCGGCCACGTCCACCTCAAGGATCTCGGCCAGCTGGTCGCCCGCGAGATCGAGCAGGCCGGCGGCGTGGCCAAGGAGTTCAACACCATCGCGGTCGATGACGGCATCGCGATGGGCCATGACGGCATGCTCTACAGCCTGCCGTCGCGCGAACTGATCGCCGACAGCGTCGAGTACATGGCCAACGCGCACTGCGCCGACGGCCTCGTCTGCATTTCCAATTGCGACAAGATCACGCCGGGCATGCTGATGGCAGCGCTCAGGCTCAACATCCCCGCCGTGTTCGTCTCGGGCGGGCCGATGGAGGCCGGCAAGGTCAAGCTGGCCGGCAAGACCAAGGCCGTCGACCTCATCGACGCCATGGTGGCGGCGGCCGATAGCAAGGTCAGCGACGACGACGTCAAGGTGATCGAGCGCTCGGCATGCCCGACCTGCGGCTCCTGCTCGGGCATGTTCACCGCCAATTCCATGAACTGCCTGACCGAGGCGCTCGGCCTCGCGCTGCCCGGCAATGGCTCGGTGGTCGCAACCCATGCCGACCGCAAGCGCCTGTTCGTCGAGGCCGGCCACACCATCGTCGATCTGGTCCGCCGCTATTACGAGCAGGACGATGCATCCGTGCTCCCGCGCAACATCGCCAACTCTAGGGCGTTCGAGAATGCGATGACGCTCGACATCGCCATGGGCGGCTCGACCAACACCGTGCTGCATCTGCTCGCCGCCGCCCATGAAGGGCAGGTCGAGTTCACCATGCGCGACATCGACCGGCTGTCGCGCCGCGTGCCCGTGCTCTGCAAGGTCGCCCCGTCGGTCGCCGACGTGCATGTCGAGGACGTGCACCGCGCCGGCGGCATCATGGGCATTCTCGGCGAGCTCGATCGCGCCGGGCTGATCGACACCTCTGTTACGACCGTGCACGCGCCGACCATGAACGAGGCGCTGGAGCGTTGGGACATCAAGCGCACCAAGAGCGAGACGGTGCGCACCTTCTATCGCGCCTCGCCGGGCGGCATCCCGACGCAAGTCGCCTTCAGCCAGGAGCGCCGCTACGACGAGCTCGATGCCGATCGCGAGAAGGGCGTCGTGCGCGACCTCGAACACGCCTTCAGCAAGGACGGCGGTCTCGCCGTGCTCTACGGCAACCTCGCGCAGGACGGCTGCATCGTGAAGACCGCCGGTGTCGATGCCTCGATCCTGAAATTCTCCGGCCCCGCGCGCGTGTTCGAAAGCCAGGACGCGGCGGTTGAAGGCATTCTGGGCGGCAAGGTCGTCGCCGGCGAGGTCGTCGTGGTGCGCTATGAAGGCCCGCGCGGCGGCCCCGGCATGCAGGAGATGCTGTATCCGACCAGCTATCTGAAATCGATGGGCCTCGGCAAGGCTTGCGCGCTCGTCACCGACGGTCGCTTCTCCGGCGGCTCGTCCGGCCTGTCCATCGGCCATCTGTCGCCGGAAGCCGCCGAAGGCGGCAACATCGGCCTCGTGCGCGACGGCGACCGCATCGCCATCGACATCCCGAACCGCAGCATCAGCCTCGAGGTCTCCGACGAGGAGCTCGCCAAGCGCCGCGCTGCGGAGGAGGCGAAGGGCGATGCCGCCTGGCAGCCGACCAACCGCAAGCGCAACGTCTCCACCGCGCTGCAGGCTTACGCCGCGCTCACTACCAGCGCCGCGCGCGGCGCGGTGCGCGAGGTGAAGCGGCGCGGCAAGTAAGCGCCTGATCGGCACCAAAAGGCTGGATCGAAGATCTTCGGAACGACGCGCGGCTCCGCGCGAGCACGCGCATGCGCCGTTGCAGGAAACGCGAAGCCGAAGCGGAGATTCGGAAAGAACGGCTCCCGCCTCCCCGGGGGGCGTGGGCTGGTTGGGTGGGGAGCGGGAGCCGTTTGCGCAGTGGGCACCCGACGTGCGGGCTCGCCCGCCAGGCACCGTCAACTTAGTGCATTTGTCCACATTTCGCTATTTAATTTCTATTAATTTTATTTTTATTTGTTATTTAATTGTGCCATTGTGAAAAATCGTCAAAATCCCTTTTTCCGAATTCGGCCGAGGCGGTCGCCGTATCGAGATCCGTCCGCACAAGTCCGGATTTCCAGTAGCGGAGTTAGCCATGAGTCATTCTCCCTCACTCGTGCCGCAAATCACGACAGACCGGGACGTCTATCTCGTGCTCGATGACTTCGGCCGCCGGCTGGGCCGGGCCTGGTGTGAGACGGCCGAGGAGGACGCCAATCGCGCGACCCTGCTCAGGCATCTCGCCGAGGGGCAGTATCTCCATCCCACACGTATCGTGGCCTTCAATACCGCGGAGGGATGGTCGCGGGATGCCACCGCCGAAATCGCCGATGAGCTGCGCCGCCGCTTCGTCGAGCTCGAGGAGACCGATCCCTCGCTGCTGGAGTTCCTGGAAAGAGCAGCGAGGCGTTGAAGCTCGATTGTCGAGGGCCGTCGCGACGGCGCTGCAGGCCAGGCCTCGCTCAGCACCAGCGGCGCGCGAAGTAAGCTAGAACGCCCAGGAGAATTTGCCCTTGGCAGCGTGATCGGTGACGGTGTTGCCGATCTGGCCCACATAGGAGAGGCCGACCGTGATATGTCGGCCGAACGAAAGGTCGAAGCCCGCTTCGGTGAGCAGCGAATCGCGCGCGATCGGCGCACCGGCGATCGTGAACGATGCCGGCGCGACCTGGAACGCCATCACGGCGGCCGGGGTCACGTTGTTGAAGGCATGCTGCCAGGCGACGGTCGCCCTCGGGATCAGCGTCATGTCGGGCGCCAGCGGCACGAAAGTGGCGGCGCGCGCGCCGAGCGTCGCATAGCCGGTTTCGAAGGTCTGCACCGCAACGTTCAGTGCCGCCGGACCGCCGAGCTCGGCGATCGCATCGGTATGCACGCGCACCCACGCGGCCCCAGCAAAGGGCTCAAACGCCACCTTGCCGAATGCGACGCCGTAGCCGAGCTCGCCGAAGATCTGCCCGGTGCTGCCGTCAGTCCGCGAGGTCAGGCGATCGGCCAAGCCGACGATGTTCACCATCCGATCGGTATCGATCTTGTGGAATGCATAGGCGCCGCCTGCCCGCAGATTGATGTTGCCGAAGCGCCAGCCGCCATAGCCGGCGATGTGGGCGGTATCGACGTTCGAAGAGCCGCGACCGTCGAGCAAGTTCTTGGTGCCGGTATAGCCTGCGGCCAGGCCGAGACGGCCGGCGCCGCCGACGCGCGTATCGAAGCCAGTGATGAAGCCGGCGAGATCACGCCGCACGCCGGTTGCATTGCCGTCGCCGCTGAACGTGCCCCAGGCGCCCAGGCCCTGAGCCCAGAACACGGTGTCGGAGATCGGCCGCGGCGGCGCCATCGGCGCTTTGGTCGCCACAGGCGATTTGCCGTAGGCGAGGGCGGTCTCCATGGCGTAGGCGGCGAACGCGGTCTGGGGGCCGCCAAGCGAGAACGCGCCCATGGAGTCCATGTCACCGCCATACGAGGCCTGCCGCAAGCGGCCGAGGATCGCGCCGCGCATTGCCAGGCTGTCGTTCGCCAGAGTCCCGACCGTGGAGGCGTGCACCTCGCCCGACAATTGATCCAGCGCGGCGTTGAGCTGCGGCGAAGTCAATCCGATCAGCGCCGAGAATGCGCTGCTGCCGCCGAGAAAGGCGGAATCGACCGCGCCTGCGGTCGCGATCTGGTTGCGGGTGCCGTTGACCAAAAACGGCGAGACGAGCGCCTGGTCGAGCACGAGATAGACGTTATTCGCGTCGTACTCGATATGCGGCCGCGTGGCGCCGAAATTGCCCGAAACGGTCAGCGCTCCGAAGGTCCCGCCGAGTGTGCCCGCGGCGTTGAGCACGGTGTAATGCGTGCCCGCCGTATAGGCCCCGCCGGTGCCGATGGCGCGCAGCGTGCCGGCGAGGGTCGCGTTACCGGTCACATTGGTGCGGTCCGCCGTGGCCGGCGAGACCTCGACGACGTAATTGCTGCCACCGGTGAAGGTGAGATTGCCACTCACCGTCATCGTGCCGATCGAGTTGCCTGGCGCGAGCGAGCCGCCGGCGTTGATGATGGTCGACGACACCATGCCGGTGCCGCCGAGCGTGCCGCCGGCATTCACCGTGAAGCCGCCGGTCGAGGTCATGTCGCCGTTCACCGACAAGGTACCGCCATTGATCGTCACGAATGCGGTCGTCGTCGACGTTCCCGTGAGCGCCCAGTTCGAGGAGCCTGTCTTATCGATCAGCCCCCAGCCGGTGTCGATCTGGCTTGCATTGAACGTGTTCGCCCCCGTGCCGGAGAAGCGGATCGTATCGGCGCCGCTGCCGACGACCAGGCCGGTGAGCGTGGCGCCGGGGCCCTGCATCTCCAGCGTGCTTCCGGCGTTGTCGAACCGCACCGCCTCGAAAAACGCCGCGATCGTGCCGGCATTGACGATGGTCGTGGCGCCGAAGGCACGGACACCTCCGTCCCCGCTGATGGTGCCGAAATTGTTGATGATGTTGTTCGTGCCGTTGACCGTGATGCCGATGAACTGGGATGCGGCGACGGTCGCGCCCGCGGCGATGTTGATGGTCGCGCCGCCGCTGCCGGATGCAGTCGCGCCGATGCCCGGGGTGGTGAAACCGCCGGCGCTGCCGAGGACGGTGCCGGCATTCACGTTGACGGTGATGCGGCCATCGACGGCATTGGCGATGATACCGCCGCCGAAGGGTCCTTGGATGTTGCCGGATGTGGTGATGTTGATGTTGCCGCTTCCGGCCGTGGCTGCGTTGATGCCCGTCGATGCGACATCGATAGTGCCGCTGCTGGTGATGGTGATATCGCGGGAATTTGCGGCATTGGAGATCACCGCATTGATGCCGATGTCACCTCCGGTGATCGCACCCGCCTGCTGCACGGTCACGGCTCCGGTGCCGCTCGTGTCGGCCTGGATGCCGTAGGCTGCCGGGTCGGTGAGCGTGATCGCGCTGGTGGATGCCGTGTTGACCGCGACAGTCCCTGATCCCGTCGGGCCGATGCTTGCGATGATGCCCCGGTTGGTCGCGAAGATTGTGCCGCCGGTCTGGTTGACGTTGACGTCCCCATTGCCCGTGGCACCGAAGGCGGACGCCAGGATGCCGGTCTGGAACGACGTGGCGGCGCTGGCGCCGCCGATCGTGGCATTCGAACTGACAGTCAGGGCTCCGGTCCCGAAGATGTCGAGGCCTCTGTTGGCGGTGGCGCCGCTCGCGTTGATGATGGCGCCGTTGCCGGTCCATGCCACGGACACGTCACCGCCGCTGAGCAGCGCGCCGCCGCCGCCCGGCCACAGCGTCGTCAGCGACCCGCCGTTCAGGGCCAGGTTGATCGCGTTCGACGCGGACGCGACAATGGCGGTCGACCCCTGGAAATTCGGTGTCACGGGCGTCCCGCTAGTCCCGATGGTGATGCTGCCGGAGGCGAGGAAGGTGAGACCGGGCGAATTGCCAGCCAGGTTGCTGGCGCTGCCGTTGCCGGAATAGGTGATGCTGCCGGCGCTGGTGCTGACGGCCAGCGCACTCGCCGGCTGATTGGTGGTCAGGGCGCCGTTGTTGACGACGTTGACGTCGCCCCCGCTCGCGGCGATGGCGAGCCCATAGCCACTGACCGTCTGGCCGGCATTGATGGTGGCGCTCACCGAACCCGTGCTGAACGCCTGGGTCCGGTCGGTCGATGAGGCGCTTGCCGCGTTCGTATTGACCGTGTTCGTCGTGACCGTGCTGTTGCAGGTGACCGTGTTGGGACCAGCCGTCACGGCGCAGGCGGCGAGGGCGCTGCCGGGATGCGCGGCGACGACGGCGATGGATGCGGCCGCGAAGACCGCAAGCAGGGCAGACTTGTTACCAGATGAGAGCTTGCCGCCCAAGGCGCACCGGTCGCGCCGCGACACTGACCAAAGATGCATCCGCCAACCCCTGCCGACAGCTCGGCAATCCTAAGATGCCGGCCGACGATTCTTTGCGGCGGATCATGTCAGATCCGGCCGCGCGGGTCAGCAGGTTGAGCCGCAACCTGGGCGAGATAGATGCACAAGTTGCGGTCATCAACCGCGAGGATTGACGGATTTTCGGCGGGTGTGATCCCAGAGCCACGCGGACGGGCGGCCCGTCATTCGGCCCGATGCGGACGGCGCGCGCGCCGCGATGCCGATCCGAGATCGCCTTTGCGCGTTCTGAAGGCGCCGCGTCATCTGTCCTTCGCGCGATGGTCAATGAGTTCTGAACGTCCGGCGAAAGCGTGCCATTCGCATTAAGGATGCCTTGATGAACTTCAGCAGCTCTGGATTTTGCGGCGTATACTCGCGGCCACCTTCGCAAATCCATTTCGGGCAACTGGGGCACCACCGCAATGTCTCGTACTCTCGCCGTTGTCTTCTCCACGGCCGTCGCCGCGATTTCCATGACGGGCGCAGCCTCCGCCGGCTGCTACAATTGCTACACGCCGCCGCCGTGCACGACCTGCTACCAGCAGCAATACGTGCCGCCGCAATACCGCACCGTCGACGAGACCGTGATGGTCTCGCCTGGCTCCGTCGTCGCGCATCGCACGCCGGCGCAGTATCGCACCGTGATGGTGCCGCAGACCGTGATGGTGGCGCCGCCGGGCGTCCAGTACGAGCGCATCCCGCCGCAATACGCCACCCGCCAGCGCGTCGAGATGGTCTCGCCCGGCTATTCCTATTACGCCCCGGTGCAGATGAACTGCGCATCGTGCGGCTACTGACGCCCACGCAAGAGAACCGATTTCGAGCGGCGCTCCCCAGGGGGCGCCGTTTGCTTTTGGCGAAGCGCAAAACGAGGCCCGGGTATGGAGACCAATCCGGCCGGGCCTCGCCACCAGCGACGCCCTGGGAGATGTCGCCGGTGTCCGCGGATTTGCCGAAGGTGCAGCCTAAGCGAACAGGCTGACGCTTGCCTGACAACAGGCCGCACGCGAGGGCAGGCCAACTTCGCGTTGCCTTGGGCGGGCGACTGGGTTAAGCGACAGCCAGTCCAGGCTCAGGAAGGGTGGCCGAGTGGTTTAAGGCACCGGTCTTGAAAACCGGCGTGCCCGCAAGGGTACCGTGGGTTCGAATCCCACCCCTTCCGCCAGTTCCCCTTCAAGTCGTTGATCTTCCAAAAACTCTGCAGTTCCAATGGCTTCCAGTTGATGGGTGCTACGGTGAGCTGCTACAGCGAGCCCATGGAAGACGTGCCTCATCCTCGACTACACAAGCGTAAAAACACCTACTACCTCCGCGCCTCGTACCCCGCCGATCTGCAGCATCTGTTCAAGGGCAAGGAACGGTGGAAGTCCCTTGGGACCTCTGACTACCGCGAAGCAGTCCGGAGGGTCCGTGCGGCCAGTTCAGCTTTCGATGCCGAGATGGACCGCCTCCGGGCAACCGACGTAGGTCCACCAGCGAACCTATCTCAGCAAGAGATCGTTCGGCTGTGCGGCAAGGCTTACGAGTTTGCCATTCGGCAATGGGGAGCCCGGCCCGGCGGTCCCGTCATCTACGAGAAGTTCATCGACAAGATGGTGCGGACGGAGAGCCCGACTGAGCTGGAAGCTGAGATCGGTCCTCACCTTGCCGAGCTGCTCAGTCGCTCCTCGACGGTGGGGAAGATCGACGAGGATACAAGGGCTCGGTTCCTGCCTGCCTTGCGCGACACCATCCGGGACGCGGCCACTACCCTCCTGCGTCGAGCCAACAACGACTATGGCACCGACCATCTCGTGCAGAGGTTTGGAGAGGCGCTCAAGAGGCCCGCTGGAGGTCTGAGCCTGCGGCAGCTCATGGACGACTACTTGGCCGATCCGAGCGTCACGCGCGGCGAGAAGACCTTGCTCAGTTACCGCATCGTGTTCGACGCCATCGAGGAACTCGTGGGTCCGGACAAGCTGGTTCGAGATGTGATCCGAGCGGACTGCAAGCGAGTTCGGTCTCTGCTGCAGACGATCCCTAAGAACGCCCGGAAGGTCTACCCCGGCAAGTCCCTGCAGGAAGCCGCTCGACTGGCCAAGATCGATGGCAAGCCGCTCATGTCTGTCGGAACGATCAACTCGTATCTGATCAACCTGTCGTCGCTCTTCAACTGGGCAGTCAAAGAGGAACATGCAGATCGCAACCCAGCCGCGGATCTGCAGTTGGCCGACCCGGTCAAGGACAAGAATAAGCGAAAGCCAGTGCCATTGGGCGATCTGCCGAAGCTGTTCCAGATGCCTCTCTATACGGGCTGTGTGGACGACGAGAACGGTTACGCGAAGTCTGGCCCAAACCACCCAAGGCGAGGCCGCTTCTGGGTGCCACTATTGGCGCTCTTTCACGGACTGCGGCAAGGCGAAGCATGTCAACTCCACAAGACGGACGTTCGGCAGGTCGGGAACGTCTGGTGTCTCATGCTCTCCGAAGGGGACCCCGCCGAGATGGAAGTCGAAGACAGGAAGCGGATCAAGACCGAAGCCGGTGAGCGGTTCGTGCCACTCCACGCCGAGTTGATCGCGATGGGGTTCCTTGATTTCGTTCGGAGCTGCAATGGCGTTCGTCTATTCCCGGAGCTGGAACGCGACAGCTACGGCTACTTCTCGACAATGTCGAAGTGGTTCGGGCGGTTCTTGGCCAAGGCTGGTGTGAAGCAGCCCCGCGTGACCTTCCATTCGCTCAGACACAACTATCGTGACGCCCTGAGCCGCGCGAGGCTGTCTCGTGACGTGATCCGAGCGTTAGGTGGTTGGGCCAGCGATGGCGTGGACGATGACTATGGCGGTGATCTGGAAGCGTTCGTCTCGGTATTGGCCGAGGCTGTCGCGAAGGTGTCCTACGAGGGCTTGAACCTGCAGCACCTTCACGTTTCGACCCCTCCGGCCAGAGCGGTGGCGTGATGACAGAGCAGTTGCCCGAAGCTCTCAAGAAGCAAGCCGAGCCCATCTATCGGCTGATCAGCTATGCTCGCGAACAGGACCGACTGGGCAAGGTGAAGTCCGCTCGCCACGCCTTGATCGCTGCTCGAAGGCAAATCGCCGAGCAGCTTGGAGAGACCTTCGATCCCGCCGATGTGGAAGTCGAGGTCAAGAACGGTAGGCGTCGCATCAGGAAGGCCGCCGATACCGGCGAGCACCATCTAAAGGCCCTCGTCAGTTCCGCACGGCTCTGGGATTGGACCGACCCCGACCGAGCAATCCGCGACATGAGGGCGGCACACTTCGGCTTCGGTTTCTCACACCTCCCGCTGACCGACATCGAAGCCGATCTGGTCGAGAAGGGGAACGTCCTGTTCATCCTCGCGATCTACCCCACCTTGAAGTTCTCCATCCTTCGCCGTCTGCAGACGCGGGGTGTCGAGAATGTGCAGCCTGCCGCAACATCGGCAGCTCCCACGACCAACGAAACTGACGAATAGACCCCCAAACATGCTTATCCGTGACACCTTCGGCTCTGCCGACGCCCAACCTATGGCTCTTGGAGGGGGTGATAATTCCACTTCTCTTAGTGAGGTTTTCACCCCCTTGGGGCTCACCGAAGACGGCCTTGCCGGTGCCACCCTGAAGGCACTGCAGGGTTCCTTCGCTGGTTTCGGGCACTCACTCACACGGGAGATGTGGAATGGGCTCGCTGCTGTTGCTGGCGTGTTGGAAACGATGGCGAGCGGCAACTGCCCCAAGTCGGTGTATGTTTCCAGCCTAGATCCCGGTGTCGGCAAGACCCAGCTCCTCGTTCACTTCTTGCGAGAGTTGCTGAAGTCTCCCGACCATCGCGGAGCGTCGGCAATCATCTGCGCCAATCGCAAGGACCAAATCCGGGCCATTGCGACGGAAGCTGGTCTTGATCAGTTCGCCGTGCTGACCAGAGACGACGATCTCAACGGAATAGCCACCGCTGATCCGAACGAAGCTCGCATCCTGTTCACGACCCACCAGATGGTCGAGGCGCGCTGTCGAAACTCGAACAGCTTCGAGGCCGTGTCCGCGTTCCACTACGATGGCCGTCCGAGGAAGGTCCGCATCTGGGACGAGGCGATGCTGCCGGGAGAGCCGATAGCCGTCACCCTCGACGATCTCCACACGATCCCGGCCGAGCTGCGCGGGCCTCGTCCCGGGTTCACGGCAGACCTCGACAAGGTGATCAGTCAGATCGTCCAGGCAGAGGAGGGGGATCGCATCGAACTGCCGAGCCTCCCGCGCATTCATGAGGTCACCGAGCGGGAAGTTCTGAGGATGACCACGGGACGGGCTGCGAAGGCCGTCGAGGCGGTCTGGCCGTTGTTCGGGCGCACCGTCACCGTGCGGCGTCGCCACCGGTCTCGATCCTCGACTATCGAGAGAGCCTCCCAGCGGACTTACAGCCGGTCATGGTGCTGGATGCGTCGGCCCGTGTCCGGGCCACCTACGATCTCTGGGAGCGGCACCGAGGCGGCATACAGCGGTTGCCTTCTGCGACGAAGAGCTACGCCGGACTGACCATCGGCATCTGGGATCGCGGCGGCGGTAAGGATGCCTTCTCTTACGACGGACCGACCATCGCGGATGGTGTCGCCAAGACGATCATGACGAGGCCCAATGAGGACTGGCTTGTGGTTCACCACAAGGCCACTGCGAGCTTCGACTTCGAGAAGCTGGTCAAGCAGCGTCTATCCGCCGACGCGGGCAACGTGAAGTTCGTGACATGGGGGCGGCATGACGCCACAAACGACTTCGCGCACGTCCCGAACGTCATTTTGGCGGGTGTGCTGTTCAAGCCCGAGCCAGCCTACGAGGCCACCGGAAGGGCTTCTGCGGCGCTGCCGTCCGCGTCTGGCGCGTTCGAGTGGATTGACGAGGTCCGACGCGGCGAACACGCGCATGGCATTCTACAGGCCCTTTGTAGGGGCTCAGTACGGCATCTCCAGAATGGTTGCTGTCCTGCCAGCCGAGCATTCATCATCGCGCACAGAGGGTCGGGCATTCCTGCGCTGTTGGGGAATGTCTTCCCCGATGCGTCCATCGGCGAATGGCTTCCGATCCCAAAGCCGCTCAAGGGGCACGCAGAAGCCGCCTTCGACTACATCGTTAGCCGGGTCGAGGCCGACGCCTCCGAGGTCATTCCACCAGCCGATGTCTATCGCCACCTCCGCGTCACGAAGGACAACTTCAAGAACGTGCGTGGCCACAAGGGCTTCCGCGCAGCCTTGGCGGCATACGGCATTAGGGAGACAACCGACGTTGACGACCAGCCGCCGGGCTTCTGGCACCCGTACCGCTACTACTTCGGGGACGATGATGACTGACATCGCCCGGTGGAAACGTCGCGCCGCTCGCAAGTCCGAGGTCAAGGGCCGGGCCCAAGAGCCCAGTCACATGTTCAAGATGTGCCGAGTGGTCGGCTGCAAGAAGACGGCGCGGGCGGGGACCGGCGACGGCCTCGATACGCGCTTCTGCAGGTCGCATGCAGACCACTACGCGCGGCACGGCAGTCCCTATCACGCCAGCTTCAAGGCCAGCGAGATCAATCCCTTTCGTCGCGCAGCGGTGGAATGGCTCGTGGTCAACGAGGGCGACCGAGTGGTCGCGAATGCGCTCCTGCGTGTCCGCCGCCTCTACGACCAAGCTGGACCGTACGTCGAGGCGTTTCGGCTCCGTGGCATGTCCCCTAAAGAACGAGCGAAGGCCGCGTGGGCGCGTCTCCGGCAGCACGAAGTAGACCCTCGCATGGTGGTCGCGGCATGGCTCGCCGTCGAAGCGAAGACCGCCGCCGATCCTCAGTCTGAGACCAAGGGTGAGTTCAAGCGAGTGCAAGCCGCGAAGATCGTTCACCGGCTCGCTTCGGGAAGTCACAAAAGCTGGCCGCAGGGCGGCGGCAAGACCACCGAGCTGCATGTCTACCCGGCGTCCCGAGGCAATGTCCTGCGTCGCCTCGGCGAAGACATCGAGCAGGCTGCAGAGTTGGTGACGGAGCGATACGTGAAAGCAGCGACCGAAACTCTCGGCATGACCAACCGACGCGCAGCTCCAAGACATCTTGCAGTTCGTCGGCGCTTCTCGAAACGGCGATCTAACTCATCTGTCTAAACCAATCGCTCATGCCAAGATAAAGCCGAGTTACCTCATCTCCAGCGAGCGGCTTGCAGTGAGCGATGGGACCGCGCAGCGTGTTTAGGTTCGACAAGATGCGACCAACAGCAGTCAGGTCTCTGAACATCTCACCAAAGGTGTCTGCGTTCGCCTTGAAAATCTCACCAAGTTCTCCGAAGGTAGAGTAGTCAATCATCTGGTCCGAGCGCGGCGTAAACCCGGCTCCAACCTCCTTGTCTCTGTTCTTCTTGCAGTTCTCGCGGACGTTTTGCGGGACGCGCTCATCCCACCAATTCGCACCGTGCAACTCTAAGAGCCTTTCTATGATCAGCTCGCGGATCGAGTTCTCAAGGCAGTAGAACACGGCATAGTGCCGCTGCATCATGTCAGCTTCTGATCGGAGCTTTTGAGAGAATTGCGCATAGAACTCTTCTTCGGGGCGCTTCTCCGGTTGGACATGACCCAGGTCAATCCGCTGTTCTTTTTCCAATCGACGGATGTCAGCCTCAATAGCGAGATTGTTCATGCCGAAAAGTCGGACTGCGTCGAGCCGCTTCACATCAATTCCTCAGCAGGTGCTCTTTCAGAGACCGAAAAATCGCATTGAACACGTCGGGATTGGTCGTCTCAGGGAGGTTCAGATTGATGGTGTAGCCCACTCGAAACTCTACACCATCCTGTTGCTGGGACGCGGGCTGGAAGTGTTGTGGAGGCACTGTGTTGGGCGGCGCTGGAGGAGTTGGCGTGGGAGACTGCACCTGCAAGGGGTCGGCCATCTGCGCTCCATTGTTCGCTGCCGGTGATTGCTCGTCACCTAACGTCCCCTCAAAGTCGGCGCCATCCTTCAACGTAAAAAAAGTACCGACCGTTGCTCGCGACACGGGACTGTCCTTTGCCAGCCCGGTCATCTCAGTCACTAACGACGTGAACTTGTCTCGGGGCAAGTTGTAGGCAAACTGGTTTCTGTTGAACACATCCTCGTAGGCTCTTCTGACACCCTCAGCTTGCGCGACGGCCCGTGTGTCATCGTTTCGGAAGCGATCGTAGAGCGGAGTGGGCGTTCCATCGCCATTGAGGAAGGTCATGCGCTTGAGCAACGGAAGCACGGCGCGAGCGTTACCGCCGCGTATGCCGAGCATTGTCTCGAGGTAATCCTGAGTGAAGCGTTCCGGTCGTCGCGCTTCACGGATTTTCGTGAGCACTTTCGGAATGACGCCGGGCGTGACCATGTAAGGCAGCTTTACAGACATCAAATCACCAAATGAAAGCCAGCGATCCGATCTGTATAGCACGACCGAAGCGAACCAATCTGAGGTAGCAACCGATCCGGCCCGTAGTCCACAGGTCAACTAGCGGATAGTTGGTGGAAAAATGTGAGACCGTGCTTCGAGGGGGCCATCAGCGCCAACACCCCCATGCCGGGGGCCTTGGCTCACGTGGAAGCGAACCTCGAACCTCACGTAGCGCCTATCCTTTCGGAGGCTGCAGGCCGGGAGAGTTGATCCACTTGGTCAAATGGGCTGTTGTTTCGGCTTGGCGAGCCTAGCGGATTAGCCGCTCTCGCTCGCTGGGCGTCGCATGGTCGGCTAGTTCGCGAATGCGCTTCGCTTCGGCCGCGAGCCGTTCTTCAAGTGTGCTGGTTTGCTTGAAACGATGCCGTCAACATGGCGCAGCTCCCGTACTTGGTGCTCCTTACTTGTGCAGGCGCGAGTGCGAACCGGTCTCTCGGCCTGCCGGTTACGGAATGCCCAACTGAACATTACGCCGTCCGGTTCTAGTTCTCGACTTCACACGGAACAAAACGTCCGACACGCGAAAAGGCCGCGAGAACGCGTCGGTTAGGGTTGACTTCGCTTAACCGACGTGATTTCTAACCAACAACACTCTAACCGACAAAGGAGTTGATGTTGGCTACCATTTTCTACGCACGGGTCTCGACCGTTGATCAGAACCTCGAACACCAGCAAGCGCAGGCTGAGAGCGCAGGCTTCAAGATCGACCGCGTAGTGGCCGATCACGGGGTATCCGGCGTGAGCACGCGCTTCGCAGATCGTCCGAACGGGAAACGGCTCTTCGACATCCTTCGCGAGGGCGACACGTTGCTTGTGCGCTGGGTAGATCGTCTCGGCAGAAACTACAGCGATGTGCGCGACACCATTCAAGAGTTCATGCGGCGCGGCGTTGTCGTGCGTACCGTGATCAACAACCTGACGTTCGATGGTGCGACTAAAGACCCTATGCAGCAAGCCGTGCGAGACGCGCTCATCGGCTTCTTGGCGGCGGCCGCTCAGTCCACTGCAGAAGCCATCAAAGAAGCGCAGCGCGGCGGCATCGCCCTTGCGAAGGCCAACGAGAGCGAACTGAAGTACAAAGGACGGAAGCCCAGCTACAGCCGCGCTCAGTTTGACAACACCGTTGCCTTGCTGGCTCAATCTGCAAGTATCAGTGCGGTTGCTGCTGCGACTGGACTGAGCCGACAGGCCATCTATCGTATTCGGGACGAACGAGCCGCTGCGGAGGCCTCTCTGATCAATTGGGGCATGTGATGAGTGTCGGCCATCCCCGACCAGCTTGGGCCGCGTGATACGTCAGCGCGACGGGTCTTAGTGGAGGGCGCAGCATTTCGTTCCTTCGTTATGAGCCCTTCGATACGTGATAGCTCTCGGGGTGCACGCGACGGTAGCGGCAGGCGAAAGCAACAGAAGGGAAGTCTAAATGCCAGCCGTGCAGCAAGTACCTACCGTTAGCTCTCTTGTTGA
Source organism: Bradyrhizobium sp. NC92 (assembly GCF_025200865.1). NCBI lineage: Bacteria > Pseudomonadati > Pseudomonadota > Alphaproteobacteria > Hyphomicrobiales > Nitrobacteraceae > Bradyrhizobium > Bradyrhizobium sp. NC92. Next base: position 4,262,826 of record NZ_CP104171.1, on the reverse strand, counting down.
GGCAGCTTTCTCAATTGCCTCGACCAAATACCGGGCTGAGCATACAGCTTGGATCGAGCTTTCCGTACGCCTCGCCGGGCGAGTGTCCATCGCGCCCATGATGGCCAATCTGCAGCGGATAGGCAGCCTCGATCTGACCTTGAGAGCGATGGAGGACGAAGCCTTGGATGCTAGGAACAAGGGTGCACAAACGGCCGGCGGCTTCGCGTTCCACTATCAGATGATGTTCTCAGAGACATGGACCGTCGCGGCGTACGAGATACTGCGAGCGGTGCGCCAACGGGAAACTGAAGCTGCCAATGCAGCGCGTAGCAAAGGGACAACGCCTGCTCCAGATGACGTGTCAAACCTCGCCGATTTCAAACGGGCGTTCACCGATCTTGAGCTACTCCGTGTGCCAATGGCGAAGTACGAGTTGGCGGGGGAACGCAAAATGAAATCCTCGCTTACTATGCAGTCGTTTCCTCTAAACGGGGACGACAGCGATTTCTCTGTCTACGACAAAGACGATCCCGCTCGAACTCACATCATGCCCACCGGCTTGTCAGATCGACTGTCCGTGATGTGGCAAGTGCTTGATCACTCAGGACCGAAAGCACACTGGGTCGAGCGGCGGGATCTCGCTGATCGGCTGTTGGCGCTCAAGGATCAGGTTGAACCGGCTGGACTTCGAGAAGCGCGCCTCGCGGCGAACAATTCCACCCCAGAAGCAGGTCTTTAGCGTCGGAGATGGGCAGCGGCAACGGGAGGCGGGCGGTAATGCGAGGTTGTCAGCAGTTTGTACCCCCAGAAGACTGGTGTTTCGGTCTGATGCCTTCCGCTCGTCGTGCCGTCCTTGAGAGCGTTGTGTTTGATACAATTGCAACGCGGGTTGTCAGCGAGGCGACGTTGGTCTCAGCTCAGGTAGAGCCCGCGCATGACCGCGCAGCTCCTGAGAATACGTTACGAGTGGCCTTCCGCTTCGCAGTCACGTCCGACACGGGCGATCTTTTGCATAATGGGAGAGATGGCCTCAGAGCTCAATACTGGCTTTCTCCGCAAGTCGGCGAGCGTGCTACTCGAAACCTCGTGGATCAGCTTGGCGATCGTTTCTCAAGATCAATCTCAGATGACTTGAGCCTTCGAGGAGGCGCCATGAACTCTCGCAACATCGTGCAGGCAATAGCGCTTCCATCTACGAAGGTGTGGGTTTGCGAGGACCAGCTAAGGTCGGGCGGTCAGTTCCTTGAAGTACCAAGATGGGCGGCCAACGAGAATGAACCGAACAATCCTCGCATGTGGAGGTGGACGCCCTTGGCCACGGAGTACGAAGTGAAAACAGCATGGATGACGCCCGATCAGGCAGCGTGGATACCTGAGTGCAAGTCTGACCGCTCCGATCAAATCCACCGGTGGGGCTCCACCTGATAGAGGCCAGCACTCGTCGTTGCCTCGACGGTGCTACGGAAAGCTGCTACGGTGCGCGTTCGATCCTCGATATTTTTCGCCAATAGATCAAAGCCTTGGGCAGGGCGGTAGGCGGTCCCACCCCTTCCGCCATAAATCGCCCTAAGTTCCCTTCATGGGGTGGCACGCTCCTTGCCAATTGGACTTGCCCAAGCATGGAGGCGTGCACCGATGGCACAGCGAGTTCGTATCTTAAAGCAATCCAAGTCCGGTTTGACACATATTGCCCGCGAGCTGGTGAGATTGTTGGACTCGATCGAAGAGCTCGAGGAGCTGCGAGAAAGGGTCCGGCGCGCCGAAGCCGGACGGGTGTTGCACTAGCCTGCGCTGGAAAGCCCGGGGCATCAACTGAAGCCCACCTTCACCTCTTCGCATCACCGCCCTTCAGCGCGTCCCACGCCGCCTTGTTCGCTTGATCGAATGCCTTGCGGGATTCGGCGAGGGCGGCGCTCATCACCGACCAGGACTCGCTGCCCGCCTGCTTCAGCTTCTGCAGGCGCGCTTCGGCTTCGGAGGCGTCGGACTTCATCTGCTTGAGCGCGGCGTCGATGTCGACGGTGCGGGCAGCAGTGACCTTCCCTGCGGCCTCGCGGAATTTCTCTGCGGCTTCGCCCCAGGCCTTGGCCTGCGCAGCCGCAAGATCTCTGAACGTGGCCTGCTGCTGCTCGAGCTGTTTGCCTGCGCCTTCGAAGTAGGTCTTCATCTGGGCTTCGAAACCAGCCCATTGCCGTTCCAACTCGGCCTTGGCATCCACCCACGCCGCTTCACCCGCCTGCGCCTTGGCCTTGAGCAGCGCCTGAAACTCGTCGCGGCGCTTGGTCAGATCGGACAGGAGCTGATCGGTCTTGACCTTGGACTCGGCCTTGGCCTGGCCTGCCTTGACCTCGAACGAGGCCAACGCGGCATCCATTTCGTCGATCCGCTCCTTGGCCCAGTTGAGATAGAAATGCATGCTGCTCTGCTGTGACATGGCGGTCCCCGTTGATTTGCCGAGGTCAGTTTTCCAGAGCCTCGGCCTGCTTGTATTGACCTGTCTCAATGACGCTATGGAAGGAAGCGCTGCGTGCTCGGGCCACGAACGGTCGAAACTGCGCAGGAACGCTACTGACTCCGAGAGATTAGCCCAACAGGACGCTTCAAAGCGGGCAACGCATGTTCTTCTTTTTCTCGAACCGGTTGGGATGTCTCGGCTCACTGCTGATCTCCGGCCTGGTCACGGTGGCGCTGCTCTTCCTGCTCGGAGTAGTTCGGTTCTGATCTTCACCGCGTGGGATCCAACCATCCTCTCCGCCTTCGATCGTGCTCCCTCAGGAACCTGGCCCCGGCTCGCCTGTTGTCCGCACGCGAGACCACACGGAGAGCAGCCTTGGAAAGCACCATCATTGGAGAATTCGACACGCGCCGCGGCGCCGAGCTTGCGGTTGAGCATGTCGTGCAGGAGTGCGGCGTGCCGCGAGGCGACGTCTTCGTCCAGCCCGTCGGCGATGCGAATACGGTGGGAACAGGCCCGGCAGGTCCCGACGTCAAGACTGCGCCCGCGCCGGAGGGGCGGCAGAAGCTGGAAGGCCTGATCGAGGTTTCCGTCGATTTTCACGGCGACGCCCCTGAGAAAATTGTGGAAGTGTTGAGGAGCGCCGGTGCGAAGTTTGTCCGCACCAAATGACGAATTGTGCGATGGGCCCAGTGACCGCCGGACGTCCGGCATTTGCATCGAACCGCAGCCGTTGACGGCGTGGAACCCCTTGAGCCTCCAGCGCGTTTAGACGCAAACGCGAATTGCGAGGTCCACCTGCTTCAGAGAGCATCGACACTGACTCCCGGCGACACCGTCTGGCGACGGTGCAGGGCGCGGCGCGTGGCGGTTCTGAACGATGCCGCCGCCTATTTCGCAGCCCTGCGGGAGGCCCTGCTGGAGGCGCAGGATCTCGTCTACATCATCGGATGGGATATCCATAGCAGGACGCGCCTGGTCGGAGCCGCGGGACGTGCGGATGATGGCCTGCCTGAGGAGCTTGGTCCCTTCCTGCGCGCCCTGGTGCAGCGCCGGCCCGCCTTGCGCATCAATATTCTCGTCTGGGACTTCGTCTCGTTTTACGCCTCCGAGAGGGAGTGGAATTCCGCGGCGAAATTCATCGCCGACACCGACGGCCGAGTCCGGTTTCATCTGGACGCCACGCTTCCGTTTGGTTCGGCGCAACACCAGAAGATCGTCTGTGTCGACGGATCACTGGCGTTCGTCGGCGGCCTCGATCTGACGATCAGGCGCTGGGACACGAGTGACCACCGCGCCGACAACGCCATGCGCTGCGACCCTCAGCGCAAGCCGTATCCGCCGTTTCACGATGTTCAGTGCCTCGTCGACGGCGAGGCCGCGGAGCAGCTGTTCGCCCTCGCGGAGCAACGCTGGCGTGCGGCAGGCCAACAGGTCGATGAACGGCGCGCGCTGAGGAATGGCCGCTGGCCGGCGAGCGTGCCTGTCGAGGCCGAGCATTTGCCGGTCGGGATCGCCAGGACCGAGGTGGTCTGTCCGGCAGGCTCGACCATCAGGGAGGTCGAACGCTCCTTCATTGCGGCGATCCGGTCGGCAACGAGCTTCGTGTACATCGAAAATCAGTTCACCAGCGCGACCAGGATGGCGAGCGAACTGGCGGAGCAGATGCGTCGCGTGCCGTCGCTTCGGGTTCTGGTCGTCGCGCCGAAACTGCATTCCTCGTGGCTGGAATCCCAGGCCATGCAGAACGGCCGTGGCGCCTTCATCGACTGTTTCAGCGCGGCTGGCGTGGCCGATCGCATCCGCTTCGTCTATCCGGTCTCCCGCAGCGGCAATAAGGAAGCCGCCGTGATGGTGCACAGCAAGCTCATGGTCGTCGATGACAGGATCCTGCGGATCGGCTCGGCCAATTTGAACAATCGTTCCATGGGCGCCGACAGCGAATGCGACCTGATTTTTGAAGCTGAATCCGAGGAGCATCGGGATTTCATCGCGTCCGTCCGCCGTCGTCTCATCGCTCATTTCTGTGGTCTCGACGAGCAGGCCGTCACGCAGAACGAGCATCGGCTGTTCGCTCTGCTGGACCAGGTGTCGAAAACGGGTGGGGCGAAGACGCTGCGAAAAGTGGAGTCCTCGGTCCTGACCAGCACGCTGGCTACCCTGGTTCAGCCGGTGGCGGACCCTGAGCTGCCGCTTCATCTGGAACGCGCGGCATCTCGCATGTGGAGCACGAAGACGATCATCGGGATCGCCTCGATCGCGCTGGCGCTTCTTGGACTGGCGCTGGCCTGGTCGTACACGTCCTTGAGCGATTACGCCGATGCGGGCCATCTCTCGTCGTTCCTGTCTGCCTATGCGCAGTCCGGCTGGGGACCGCCATTCGCGATCGCGGCCTTCGTCCTCGGCGGGCTGGTGATCTTTCCGGTTCTCGTGCTCATCGCTGCGACTGCTGCCGCACTTGGGCCATGGCTGGGTTTCGTCACCGCCATGGCGGGCGTCTTGCTCAGCGCGCTCATGCTTTTTGCGGTCGGACGGTTCCTGGGCCGAGAACGTCTTCAGCGCTTGCTGGGACGCCGTGCCGCGCGCATCCAGGAACGGGTTGTCGGCAAGGGAATTTTGGCCGTCGTCGTCATCCGCATGATTCCGATCGCACCGTTCTCGCTGGTGAACGTCGCGGCTGGCGCGAGCACGCTGCCGCTCCGTGACTTCATGGTTGGAACGCTGCTGGGCATGATGCCCGGTATTCTCGCCATGGCCGTTCTGGGAGCGCAGATCGCAGATCTGGCCAGGAACGCGTCCTGGAGCAACATCGCGCTGCTGGCACTGGCGTTCCTGAGCTGGCTCGGGATCTGCGCGGGCGCACAGTTCGTCGCGACCTGGCTTGCCGGGAGACGTTGATGCCGGTGCGTTTCATGACGTGGAATGTGCACGGCACCTTCAATCTCAATCCGACGTTCGATCTGGAGGGGGTTTGCTCGATCATTCGCAAATGGTCGCCGGACGTCGTCGCGCTTCAGGAGGTGGATTCCCGATCGCGGTCGGACGATCCGTTTGCGAAGCTGGCGCGGGTCGTCGGCGATCATCGCGTTCATGCCAAGTCGATCGTCACGGAGGACGGTGACTACGGGCAGATGCTCATGAGCCGCTTTCCGTTCTCCGGCGTGCCCGAGATCGTCGACGTGTCCTATCGGGAACGAGAGCCGCGCAGGGCGATTGCCACGGGATTGCAGACGCCTTTCGGCGAATTCCGCGTGGTTGCCACGCATCTCGGCCTGAGCATCCACGAGCGTTACGAGCAGGCTCAGGCCCTGGTGAGCCTGGTGAAGCCCGAAAGAACCGTCGTGCTCGGCGATTTCAACGACTGGTTCTGGGTGAAATCGGTGCGGCGCGTGCTCGCGCAGGTCTGCCCGAACCGGACGCGGCTGCGCACCTTTCCGGCGCATCTGCCCTTGCTTCGGCTCGACCGCATCTATGCAACGCGGGACAGCCGGTTCGGGAAAGTCTGGACCGACGAGGAAGCGCGCGCCTATTCGGACCATTTGCCTGTGATTGCGGACATCGCGATCTGATGGTTCCGGCGAGCTGAACGTCGTTCGCGGCTCGCAGATGCCGCTGTTTGCCCGTCGGCAAGTGGACTCTTGCGTCGCTGAGAAAAAAGCGTTGCAGAAGAGGAGCTTAGCTACTGTGCATGGGGTTGTTTTCGCGGAACGTCATGACCGGCCGACCGTCTCGGCCGGAACTTTTTCCTGGCAGCCACGTTCACTTGGCATGACTGAAGACCTTTCCTTCCGACGCAAACCCCTGACCCCCGAACAACGCCACGCCCGCGATGCGGCGCGCCGGATCGAGGCCGAAAAGGCCATGCGCGACCACGAAGCGGCGCAGAAGGCGTTCTACGCCAACAAGGAACGGCTGAAGGCCGAGCGGCTGGCGCGTGAAGCGGCGGCGGCGAAAGGCTGAGCGAACGCGCTTCGCCGCCCAAGCTCCCAAATCGCTTCTCCCGCGGCGGCCGATTTAGTGCCGCTTGGCCTTTGCGCTCAAGGCCAGCTTGAACGCCTGGACGGCGTCCGCAAAGACCCCGCGAGGCAATTGGGCCTCGATCGCTTCGGCCGCGATCCGACAATCGTCGGCGACCTTCAGCAGTCCGCTTCGCGTCAGGTCCATGGGGGAGAGGGCGGCCTGCTCCAGGCAGACCCGTTCAAGCCGTCGAAACTCCCGCAGCTCTCTGTTCATGCGTCAGCTCTCGATGTCTCTGTCGTCATCCGACGCTGAGTCTGCTTAACGAATGGTAAACATTCTCAACTTGGCCGAGCTGGCTGGCGCGGGGCTCGCGCCGCCTGTGCACCGGCCTGGCGGGCGCTTCGGCAGGCTTGACGCCGTTCGGCTTCCGGGAGGAAGCTTCAAATGATCCTAAACTGACCTGAACCACGGAGACGTTCGCTCCCAGCAAGTCCGATCCTCATCAGCGAATCAGAATGGAGCTGACCATGACCACGTTCGACAAGCGCGAGCAGGGCTTTGAAGCCAAATTCGCCCACGACGAGGAATTCATGTTCAAGGCCACGGCGCGGTCCAACAAGCTGCTCGGGCTGTGGGCCGCAGGCCAGCTCGGGCTCAGTGGCGATGCCGCGGCAAGCTACGCAGCGGCGCTGGTGACGGACCATCTGGAGAGCCGGACGATGGACGATGTGGTCAGCAAGGTGTCGGGCGATCTCGCCGGCAAGGGGATCGCGCGCGAGCAGGTCGCCGCGAGGCTTCAGGAATGTCTGCATCAGGCATTGGCGCAGCTGGAAGCGGACCGGCCCTGAACCTGCAGCAGCGCTTCATTCGGCGCGCTTGCGCATTCCGGACTCGCTGAGCTTGTCAACATAGGCGATGCCGAGCGCCGAGACGATGAACGTGATGTGGATCAGCACCTGCCACATCACGCCGGTCTCGGTGAAGCCGGCGCGGTTGGAGCCGAGATTGCCGGCCTCGATGAAGGTGCGCAGCAGCGCGATGGAGGAGATGCCGATGATGGCCATGGCGAGCTTGATCTTCAGGACGCTCGCATTGACGTGGCCGAGCCATTCCGGCTCGTCGGGATGGCCCTGGAGGTCGAGCCGCGAGACGAACGTCTCGTAACCGCCGACGATCACCATCACGAGCAGATTGGAGATCATCACGACGTCGATCAGCGCCAGTACGCTCATCATGATCTGCTGCTCGGTGAGGTCGAGGGCGTGCCAGGAGAGATGCCAGAGCTCCTTGACGAACAGCGCGATGTAGACGCACTGCGCCACGATCAGTCCGAGATAGAGCGGCAGCTGCAGCCAGCGCGAGCCGAAGATGATCATCGGCAACAGGCCGAGCTGCGGCGAGGGCGGGCGGGGACCAGTTGTTGTCTCAGGCTCAACCGACATTCGGGCAGCACCCTCGCATCGAGACGATCTCGCCGTCATGTACCCCGACAAGATGGCTGGCGGAAGACGTGACGCGCGCTTGCCTGCCGCAGGTTGGGCCGTTTCGTGCTAGCGTACCAACCGGCCGTCGGGGACGGCGGCGAGCGGGAGGTGGGGCGTGTCTCGGAGCGGCTTTGGCAAATGGTCCGGCGCAATCGCATGCGCTGGCGCCATGCTGGTCGGTGCAGGCGGCGCCGAGGTCTCGGCGACGCCGCTGACGCCGTTTCGTTATGAGGCGCAGGCCCAGCGTCATTGCCCGCGCGACAAGGTGGTCTGGCTCGACTTCAGGAAGGGCGTCTACTACCGCAAGGGGCAGAAGCGTTACGGCCAGGGCTTCGATGGCAGCTTCGTCTGCCAGAACGAGGCCCGCGGCAGCTTCTACCGCCGCTCGCTGTTGGGTTTGCGCTGAGCGGCGCGTGTGGCCGGCTGGCGGATGCGTCGGCTATTTCGGCGGTGTCGGCCTGACCGGCACGTGCGGGGAGGTGCTGATGACCCGGGGACTTCCATCCGGATAGGTGCGGTCGCCGCGGATCAGGGATTCCAGGACCAGGAAGAATTTCTCGGCAAGCATTTGCGTCACCCTCGTTGGTGATGGCCTCTTGCAATAGGTCGAGGCGCCGCACGCAATAATTCAATCAACTGAATGGGAGCGGAGCACGGGCCTGTTTGCTGCGCCGCAATGGAGCCGCGTCAGAAACGAGCGGATTGGAAAGGAGGACGTGCGCCTCAGGCAAACGCCAGCGCGACGAGACTCGAGCAGAGCAGCACCAAGCCGCCGGCAGTCAAGGCCAGGAAGCCATCGGATACGAGGTCATGGTTACGCATGGGACACCTGCCGCTCTCGTGTTCGATGCGCGATCGGCTCGACTAAGACCGTCCGAACGCGCTGCTTTGAAAGAGGTGATGCTTGCCGCCCGCGCGAGTGCCTTCAGGCCCTCGTGCGGTAACCTTCGAACGCATGGGCCAGGAATATCCCCGCGCTTACCAGACCCATCAGTGCCGAAACCGTCTCGATCATCGTTAAATTCCAAATCCCGCCCTTGCGTCCGAGAGAACGCGTGCGGCCTTGCACAGTCAAAAGAATTTCGGTGAGCGGCGCGACAATGGGGGTGGAGTGAGGATTTGGCGCAACAGAATGTCCAGCACTGGCACAGCCCGGGCGCCATCGTCCCGTAGAACAACGGAAAAATGCGAACGTCCCGTTTACCATCCCGGCGTGATCGCCGTGGGCTCCCCATTTCCGCCGCGTTCGGGTTGCGTTATCCTTACCACGTCCGATGCGGTGGTGGGCCGCCTCGGAAGTTGAAGGACCGGACAGCGCTCCCCGTCACCAAAGCGGGTTGGGTACGCCTCCGGCGAAGTGGTATTTGGGGCGCATGGGGATCCGTCGGTCAGATTCGGTTTTGCGGGCCGCGCGCGGTGTTGCGGCGGTCGCGACCTGCCTTGCGCTCGCCAATTGCGCTTCCTCGAACAAGTTCGCCAGCCGCGTCGATCCGAAATACGGCGTATCCTCGAGCCCGCGCGTCGTGGCCTGGGGCGATCCGGTCCCGAAGGGCGGCGGCACCTACCGCGTCGGCAAGCCCTATGTTGTGGCGGGCAAGACCTACGTGCCGGAGGAGGACGTCAACTACCGCGCCGAGGGCATGGCGTCCTGGTACGGCGATGATTTCCACGGCCGCCTGACGGCCAATGGCGAGGTGTTCGACATGACCTCGCTGACCGCGGCGCATCCGACCCTGCCGATGCCGTCCTACGCCCGGGTCACCAACGTCTCCAACGGCAAGTCGCTGATCGTGCGCGTCAATGACCGTGGGCCCTATCACGGCAACCGCCTCATCGATGTCTCGAACAAGGCGGCCGAACTCCTTGAATTCAAAGGCAATGGCGTCGCCAAGGTCCGGGTCGAATATGTCGGCCGGGCGCCGCTCGAAGGCTCCGACGACCGTCAGCTTCTCGCGACGCTGCGCACCGGCGTTCCAGCGCCATCGCCCTCGATGGTCCGCGTCGCCTCGGCCAAGCCGTTCGTGCCGGAGCTGCCGTCCTCGACCCGCGGCGCCCTTCGCGGCGAGGTCCCGATGCCGGAGGGACGACCGTACAATCTCGGCAGCAGCTCGGCCGACATGGCCTCGCTCAATGCCACCTCGGAAATGTCGGCCTCGAGCCGCAGCCGGGGCCGGACGCTCCAGAACGCCCGCGCGGTGTCCTATGACCAGGACGGCCGCTACGCGAGCGAGAGCGCGACGGACGGCGCCGCCGAGGCCCGCAGCATCCTGAGCGGCCGCGGCCTCTACTGAGCCGTGCTCTCCTTCAAGAACGTGACGAGGGCCGCGTTCACCTCGTCGTGCCGCTCCTGTTGCACCCAATGGCCAGCGCCATCGAGGATCAGCTTGCGCGTCAGATTGGGCAGCACGCGCTCGAGCTCGTTGACGCGCTTGGCCCCGATCAGGCCGGTGATCACCGCGTCTTTCGAGCCTGCGATGAAGAGGGAAGGCTGGCGGATCTGCGCGTCCTGCCAGGGCGCGGTCAGCTCCCAATTGCGGTCGATATTCCGGTACCAGTTCAGCCCGCCGCGGAAGCCGGACTTGCGGAAGCTTTCGGTGAAATAGGCGAGGTCGGCCTCGCTGAGCCAGCCAGGCAGCGGCTCCTCGGCGGTCGCATGGCCGAGAAAGCCCTTGCCCTCCTGCACGAACATGGCCGCGGTGGGATCGGCGAGGCCCCGTCCGCCGAGGACGATGCGCATGGTGCGTGCGACGTCCCGCTCGAGTTCGGCCTCGGCGACGCCGGGCGTCTGGAAATACTGCCAGTAGAAATTGGTGACGCCGCCCTGGCGCAACAGGTCGAGCGGCTTGCCGCGGCCGCGGAACGGCGGCGGCACGCTCAGCCCCGCGACGGCCGTGAAGATATCGGGCCGGAACAGCGCTGCGTGCCAGGCGACCGGTGCGCCCCAATCGTGGCCGACCACCATCGCCTTGCTCTCGCCGAGCGCCTGGACGAGGCCGACCACGTCCCCGACCGTATCGAAGATCGAGTAGGCGTTCACATCGAGCGGCGCCGCGCTCTGGCCGTACCCGCGCATATCAGGGGCGACGACGTGAAACCCGGCTGCGGCAAGTGCGGGGATCTGGTGGCGCCAGGAGTACGACAGTTCCGGCCAGCCATGGCACAGCACCACCAGCGGTCCCTGGCCGGCTTCGCGGACGAACAGCTCGACCCCGTTGGTCTTGATCATGCGGGTTGAGGACATTCGCTTTTCCGCCTTGTTTCAGGGGTTTGGTCGAAAAACATGAGGCGCCACGATAGGGGCGCGGCGAGAATCGTGCAATCTCAGGGACAGCGTCCAACCGCGTGTTGTTCGCATCTGTTCCAGCTGTTAGAACGCCTTCCTCAGGGCTTCGCCATGGCACTTCGTCTTCCTTTGCTTGGTCGCAACTGGCTCACCGCCGGAACGCTGGCGCGCGGGCTGATCGCGACGGTTTTGGTGGCTGGCATCGGCTGGGGTGGGGCGCTCTATGCGGCCAACCAGAGCGTCCAGGGCGCCAAGAAAGCGGAAGACGCCGGCTTCGATGGCGATGCCCCGACCGCGATCCTGATCGAAGCCTCATCAGGCAGCGTGCTGTTCGAGAAGAACGCCGACGAGCTGCGCGCGCCTTCGAGCATGATGAAGCTGATGACGGCGGAGGTCGTTTTCAACGCGGTCAAGAAGGGCGACATCAAGCTGGCCGACGAGTACCGGATCAGCGAGAACGCCTGGCGCAGAGGCGGCGCCCCCTCGGGCGGCTCGACCATGTTCGCCGCCATCAACAGCAAGGTCTCGGTCGACGATCTGCTGCGCGGCGCGATCATCCAAAGCGGCAACGACGCCTGCATCGCGCTTGCCGAAGCCATGGCGGGCAACGAGCGGATTTTTGCCGCCGACTTCATGACCAAGCGCGCCCGCGAGCTTGGCATGACCAAGTCGACCTTCGCCAATTCCAACGGTCTGCCCGATCCCGGCAACAAGATGACGGTGCGCGAGCTCGGCATGCTCGCCCGGCACATCATCCTGGACTTCCCGGAATTCTACAAACTGTTCGGCGAGAAGGAGTTCACCTGGAACAAGATCCGCCAGCCCAACCGCAATCCGCTGCTCAATTCGATGGAAGGCGCTGACGGTCTGAAGACCGGCTACACCAAGGAAGGCGGCTACGGCATGGTCGGCTCTGCCGTGCAGAACGGCACGCGGCTGATCGTCGTCGTCAACGGACTCGAAGATCCCGAGGACCGCGCCACGGAAGCCAAGAAGATGCTGGAATGGGGTTTTCGCAATTTCGAGACCCGCACCCTGATCGCGGCCGAGCAGCCCGTCGGCTACGCCAAGGTGTTCGGCGGCGAGAGCCGGTCGGTCAAGCTCGTCGCCAAGACGCCGGTGAAGGTGATGGTGCACAAGAACGGCAGCGACAAGCTGATTGCGCGCATCGTCTACAGCGGCCCGGTGCGCGCGCCGGTGGAGGCCGGCCAGCGGGTCGGCGTGGTCAGGGTCTGGCGCAGCGGCAACATCGCGGTCGAGACGCCGGTCTATGCCGCCGAGGCGATCAGCACCGGCTCGACCATGCGCCGCGCGATCGACGGCGCCAGCGAGCTCGTGATCGGCATGTTCCGCGCAGGTGCCGAGAAGCTCTGATCATGAGTGAGAGTGCTGCACAGCGGCCGTCCGGACGGGGACGCTTCGTCACCTTTGAAGGCGGCGAGGGCACGGGCAAGTCGACCCAGATCAAGAAGCTCGCCGATCGCCTCACGGCGGCCAAGCTTCGCATCCGGGTCACGCGTGAGCCGGGCGGCTCGCCGGGCGCCGAGATCATGCGCCATCTGGTGCTGTCGGGCATGGGCAAGCTGCTCGGTCCCGAAGCCGAGACGCTGCTGTTTGCCGCCGCGCGCGATGATCATGTCCACACCGTGATTCAGCCGGCATTGAGCCAGGGCGTCTGGGTGCTGTGCGACCGCTTCGCCGACTCGACGCGGGCCTATCAGGGCAGCCTGGGCCGCGTACCTGAGGGCCTGATCAACGCCATGCAGCGGGTCACCATCGGCGATCTCAAGCCGGACCTCACCATCATCCTCGACTTGCCGGTCGAGATTGGCTTGCAACGCGCCGCCGCGCGCCGCGGCAGCAGTACGCCTGACCGGTTCGAGGCCGAGAAGCTCAGCTTCCACGAGGACTTGCGCGAGGCCTATCGCAGGATCGCGGCGGAGGATCCGGCGCGCTGCGTGCTGATCGACGCCAATTCCGATCCGGACACGGTTGCCGCGCGGGTCTGGACAGCGCTGCGGGAGCGTCTGCTGCCAACGCCTGCGTCAGTGGTGTCGGTATGAGTCCGCGTCAGGCCGAGCGGGAAACCGCCATACCGCATCCGCGCGAGACCTCGCAGCTGTTCGGCCATCGCGAGGCGGAGGCTGCGCTGCTCGATGCCTATCGCAGCGGGCGCATTCCGCATGCCTGGCTGATCGGCGGGCCGCAGGGGATCGGCAAGGCCACGCTGGCTTATCGGATGGCGCGCTTCGTGCTCGCCCATGCGCAGCCGTTGGCGCCGGCCGTGCAGCGCGCCGAGAGCCTTGCGATCGGTCCCGACGACGCCGTGGCGCGGCAGGTGGCGGCCGGCTCACATGGTGGCCTGCTGACGCTCGAGCGCACCGCCAACGAGCGCGGCGTGATGCGCACCGTGATCACCGTGGACGAGACGCGCGAGACGATCGGTTTCTTCGGATCGACCGCGGCGGCCGAAGGCTGGCGCGTTTGCATCGTCGACACCGTCGACGAACTCAATCCAAACGCGGCCAACGCGCTTCTGAAAATTCTCGAGGAGCCGCCGCAGCAATCACTGTTCCTGCTGGTCAGCCACGCGCCCGCGCGGGTGCTCGCCACGATTCAGTCGCGCTGCCGCAAGCTGCGCCTGCGGCCGCTCGCCACGAACGAGGTGATCGACGCTGCGGCTTCAGCGGCCGGGCTCGATCCGAACGATGCCGCGCTGCGCGAGGCGGCCGAGGCCTCCGAGGGCAGCGTCGCACGGGCGCTGACGTTGCTCGGTGGCGACGCCCTGAAACTTCAGCAGCGCACGGCGGCGCTGCTCGCGCGCCTGCCGCAGGTCGACCCGCGCGAATTGCACACGCTCGGCGATTCGCTTGGCACCAGCGACCGCGTGGCGCTTGCGGCCTTCATCGACGGCATCGACCGCTGGATTGCGGAGCGCCTGCATGCGGATGAGGCCAATGCCAACCAGAACCTGCCGCGCCTTGCGCGGCTAGCTGAGGTATGGGAAAAGATCGTCCGCGCCGCGCGCGACACCGAAACCTACAATCTGGAGCGCAAGCCCTTGGTTTTCTCGGTGTTTGGCTGGCTGGCGGACGCAACGCGCTAAGCGCCGAGCCGTTTCCAAAATTCGAGAAGCCGGTAAAGGAATTCGTGGTGGCAACGCGAGCTAAGAAATCCGTCAAACGCAAGAGCGGCAAGAAGTCTACGAAGAAGGCCGTCAAGAAAGCCGCGAAAAAGGCCGTGAAGGCGCGCGCGAGCAAAGCCGCCAAGAAGGTCAAAAAGACCAAGAAGGGTGCCGTCAAGAAGAGCGTGAAGAAGGGCGCAGCAAAGAAGGCGGGCAAGAAGGCCGCGAAGAAGCAGGTCGTCGCCAAGAAGGCGGTAAAGAAGGCTGCCAAGCGGCCGGCCAAGGCTCCGGCGAAGAAGGTCGCGAAAGAGGCGACTGCGCCTGCCGTGGCCGCCGCGCCGGCTCCCGTCGTCACGCCTGTGAAGCCAAAGCCGACGAAGCCAAAGGCCCCGCGTGCGCCAAAGCCCGTCACTTCGCCGCAAGTTGCCGCGCCCGCGGTCGCGCGCGACAACGTCTTCTACATCACAACCGCGATCGCTTATCCCAACGGCAGCCCGCATATCGGCCATGCCTATGAGGCGATTGCGACCGACACGCTGGCGCGCTTTGCGCGCCTCGACGGCAAGGATGTGTTCTTCCTGACCGGCACCGACGAGCACGGTCAGAAGATGATCCAGACGGCGGCGAACGAAGGCATGTCCGCTGCCGCGCTCGCGACGCGTAATGCCGGCCGCTTCAAGGAGATGGACGAGCGCCTGGACGTGTCGTTCGACCGCTTCATTCGCACCACCGAGGAGCAGCACCATCGCTCCAGCCAGGAGATCTGGCGGCGCATGGAAGCGAGCGGCGACATCTACGCCGACACCTATTCGGGCTGGTACTCGGTCCGCGACGAGGCCTATTACGCCGAGGACGAGACGCGCGTGAACGACGACGGCGTGCGGCTCGGACCACAGGGCACGCCGGTGGAATGGGTGGAGGAGAAGAGCTATTTCTTCCGCCTGTCGGCCTACCAGGACAAGCTGCTCAAGCTCTATGCGGACCACCCCGATTTCATCGGGCCGGATTCCCGCAAGAACGAGGTGGTGAGCTTCGTCAAGGGCGGCCTGCGCGATCTCTCGATCTCGCGCACCACGTTCGATTGGGGCGTGAAGGTGCCCGGCGACGAAGAGCATGTGATGTATGTCTGGGTCGACGCGCTGACCAACTACATCACCGGCGTCGGCTTCCCCGACGAGAGCGACAAGAACTGGCGCTACTGGCCGGCCGATGTGCACATCATCGGCAAGGACATCATCCGCTTCCATGCGGTGTACTGGCCCGCCTTCCTGCTCTCGGCCGGCATTCCGCTGCCGAAGCGGGTCTATGCCCACGGCTTCCTGTTCAACAGGGGCGAGAAGATGTCGAAGTCGGTCGGCAACGTCGTCGATCCCTTCAACCTGGCCGAGCAGTACGGCGTCGACCAGATGCGCTACTTCTTCCTGCGCGAGGTGCCGTTCGGCCAGGACGGCAACTACAATCACGAGGCCATCGTGGCGCGCATCAATGCCGATCTCGCCAACGATCTCGGCAACCTCGCACAGCGCTCGCTGTCGATGATCGCAAAGCAGCTCGGCGGCGTGCTGCCTGAGCCGGGCGAGTTCAGCGACAACGACAAGGCGATCCTTTCGATGGCCGACGGCATGATTGCAGCGTCCCGCGAGGCCATGGCGACGCAGCAGATCCATCAATGGCTCAACGCCGTCTGGGCCGTGGTCGCGGAGGCCAACCGCTATTTTGCGGGCGAGGCGCCGTGGGCGCTCGCCAAGACCGATCCCGCCAGGCAGAAGACGGTGCTCTACGTCACCGCCGAAGTCGTGCGCCAGATCGCGATCCTGGCTCAGCCAGCGATGCCGACCGCCTCCGGCAAGCTGCTCGACAGCCTCGGTATCCCCGAAGCCGAGCGCAACTTCGCCATGCTCGGCGGCGCAAAGCGCATCGCGCCCGATTCGACGCTGCCGGCGCCGACGCCGGCGTTTCCGCGCTACATTGAGCCGGCGGCCTGAAGGCGCTCGCACGATGCTGGTCGACAGTCATTGCCATCTGGATTTTCCGGACTTTGCGGAAGATCTCGACGGGATCGTGTCGCGGGCGCGAGCCGCCGGCATCGCACGCATGGTCACGATCTCGACGCGGGTGCGGCGGCTAAAGGACTTGCTCGCCATCGCCGAGCGCTATGACGACGTCTATTGCTCGGTCGGCACCCATCCGCATCATGCGGACGAGGAGGACGGCATCGCGCCGGACGAGCTGATTGCGTTGACCCAGCATCCCAAGGTCGTCGCGCTCGGTGAAGCCGGGCTCGATTATTTCTACGACAACGGCTCGCCGGAAGCGCAGGCGAGGGGCTTTCGCGCCCACATCGCCGCCGCCCGTGCCACCGGCCTGCCGCTGGTGATCCATACCCGCGAGGCCGACGAGGACTGCGCGCGCATTCTGGAAGAGGAGGCGGCAAAGGGATCGTTTCGCGCCGTGCTGCATTGTTACACGGGCGGGCGCGAGCTGGCGCTGAAGGCGGTGTCGCTCGGGCTCTATATCGGTTTCACGGGAATCCTGACCTTCAAAAAATCGGAGGCATTGCGCGCGCTCGCAGCCGAACTGCCGCCCGACCGTATTCTGGTTGAAACAGACTCGCCCTATCTTGCGCCCGGCAAGTTTCGGGGCAAGCGCAATGAGCCGGCCTACGTGGTCGAGGTCGCAAAAGTACTCGCCGAGACGCGCGGCGTGTCGCTTGACGAGGTTGCGCGCCAGACCAGCGAAAATTTCTTCCGCCTGTTCTCGAAGGTGAAAGCTTGAGACTGGGAGCCGCATGACGCTGACGCTGACGATTCTGGGCTGCGGCTCCTCCGCCGGCGTGCCGCGCCCGGCGCTCGGCTGGGGCGCCTGTGATCCCAACAATCCCAAGAACCGCCGTCGCCGCTGCTCGCTGCTGGTCGAACGGACGTCCGAGCACGGCACGACACGCATCGTGATCGACACCTCGCCGGACCTGCGCGAGCAATTGCTCTCGACCAATGTCGACCACATCGATGCGGTGTTCCTGACGCACGAGCATGCCGACCAGACTCACGGCATGGATGATCTGCGGTCGGTCGTCATGCACATGCGCCGGCGCATTCCGACCTATTTCAACCAGTCGACCGCCAAGGACATCCTGTCGCGGTTCTCGTATTGCTTCATCTCGCCCGAGGGCAGCGATTATCCGCCGATCCTGACCCGGCATTCGATCGAGGCGGGCGAAAGCCAGACCATTCTGGGGAAGGGCGGCGCCGTGACGATGACTGCGTTTCTGGTGCAGCACGGCAACATTCCCGCGCTCGGCTACCGCATCGGGAATGCGGCCTATACGCCGGATCTCAATGATATCCCGCGCGAGAGCTGGGGCGCGCTGGAGAATCTCGATCTCTGGATCGTCGACGGCCTGCGCTATACCAGCCATGTCAGCCATTTCAGCATCAACGATGCGCTGTCCTGGATCGAGCGCTTCAAGCCGAAGCGTGCGGTCATCACCAACATGACCGCCGATGTCGACTACGAGGTCATCCGGCAGTCGCTGCCCCCTGGCGTGGTGCCGGCCTATGACGGGCTGCGGCTGGAGACGCACTGAGGCGAGCAAGAATTCTGGTCAGTGAAACGTTAAAGCATGATCCGGGCAAGGGTGCAGCGATTTACGAAACGACCATGCGCGAGCCATGAGGTAAGGCGCGGTAAGGATCCATCCCGATCCGATCGCGCTTAGCCCAGACTAGATGAACCAGGAAGCGACGAGGCCCGCCGTCGCCGCGAAGATTGCGCCCACCGTGATCCACGAGAGGATGTTGAGCGGCAGGGTGTTGACTTTATCACCCATGATCTTGCGGTTGTTTGTCATCAACAGGATGAACAACAGCAGCGGTGGGGTCGAAAAGCCCTGTACGATCCCGGAATAGACCAGCGCGCGCATGGGATTGAAGCCAAGAAAATTCAGGACAACCGCAACCAGCGTAAAACCGGCGATCACTGCATAGAATTTCTTGGCCTCCTTGGGACGCGCGTGCAGGCTGCTCTTCCAGCCTATCACCTGACAGAGATCGTAGGCCGCGCCGGTGGTCATGATCGGCACAGCGAGGAAGCCGACTGCGATAATTCCGACCGCGAACAGGATGCCTGCTGTGTCCCCGGCGATCGGGCGCAAGGCTTCGGCGGCCTGTGCCGCCGTGTCGATATTGGTTTGGCCCGCCTTGTGAAGGGTGGCGCCGGTCGAAAGGATGATGAAATACATGATGATGTTGGAGAACAGCATTCCGGTCAGGATATCATTGCGCGATCGGCGCAAATCGCCCTGCGTCGTTCCGCGCCGCTCCTCCAGCGTGGTGCGTCCCTGCTGAATCTTCTCCTCGACCTCGACATTGGATTGCCAGGTGTAGAGGTACGCCGACAGGCTCGTGCCGATAATCGCAACGAGGATCGAGAGAAATTCGCCTGAGAATTGCACGGTCGGAACCAAGGTGCCGCGCAGCACCTCCCACGGGTCCGGCTTGGCGAGAAGGGCCGAACCGACATAGGCAAACAGCACCAGGGCGAGCCATCTGAAAATGTTGCGGATGGTCTCGTACGAACCCCAAACCTGAAGCGCGAGAATCGCGAGGGCGACGCCGGACACGATGACCGGAGCAGGCAACGGAACGAACAGTCCGAGCGCTGCTGCCATGCCTCCGAGATCCGCGGCCGCTTCGATGGTGTTCCCAACCAGCACACCTATCAGCGTCGGCCAGAGGACCCAGCTTGAATAGTGATCTTTGATGACGTGAAACAGCCCCTTGCCGCTGACCTGCCCGAGCTTGGAGGAGAGGTAGACGACCGCGAACATCATTGGAAACGTGATGGGGGCAGTCCACAACAGCGATGTTCCAAATTGCGCTCCGGCGCTCGCATAGGTTCCTATGGCCGAGCAATCGTCGTCAGCGGCTCCGGTGACCACACCTAGCCCGAGCGAGCGCGCGAGACCACGTCGCTTCGGGTTTGGGGAGGGAGCTTCAGATTGTTCGCCGTCGTTCTCAGCCTTTGGCAACGTGCATTCCGAGCGTGGTTCGGGAAAGGTCGAACACCAATGGTCCCGCATGCGGGAGGTTCCTCCGCTACACGCGTTTCAGTCGTCAGGCTCACTTGCAAGCGGGAGCCCTGGTGTGGCTGTCGATAAGGATGCTACCCGAGGCGGTCGAAGCCTGCCTCGGGCTGCGGCGGGAATGCGTCTCCGACGTGTCCTGCGCACAATCATCGCGCGGGCGGAGACTTTCAGATCCCTTTGTGAGGCCGCGAGAAGCTCACGCTGAGATCGCCTTCGCGGAGTCCACCTGGTTACGCAGCAGGAATTTCTGGATCTTGCCGGTGGACGTCTTCGGGATCGGCCCAAACACGACCGCCTTCGGCGTCTTGAAGCCGCTCATGTGCGTTCGGCAGAACGCAATGATCTCGGCCTCGGTTGCGCTCGCGCCGTCCTTCAGCTCGACGAAGGCGCAAGGTACTTCACCCCATTTCGGATCGGGCTTTGCCACCACGGCGGCGAACAGCACCGCCGGGTGCTTGTAGAGGACGTCCTCGACCTCGACGGAGGAGATGTTCTCGCCGCCGGAGATGATGATGTCCTTGGAGCGGTCCTTGATGATGACGTAGCCGTGCTCGTCGAGCACGCCGAGATCGCCGGTGTGAAACCAGCCGCCTTCGAATGCTTCCTTGGTCGCCTTCTCGTTCTTGAGGTAACCCTTCATCACGATGTTGCCGCGGAACATGACCTCGCCGATGGTCTCGCCGTCGCGCGGCACCTCCAGCATGGTCTGCGGATTGATCACAGTGACGGCTTCCTCGAGCGGGTAGGGCACGCCCTGCCGGCGCTTCATGCGGGCGCGCTCGGCGGGAGGGAGCTCGTCCCAGCCCGGCTGCTCGGCGCAGACGGAGGCGGGGCCGTAGACCTCGGTCAGGCCGTAGACATGCGTCAGCTTGATGCCGATGCTTTCGGCGCCTTCCAGCACGGCGACCGGCGGCGCAGCGCCCGCGATCAGGCCGACGACGCGGCGGGCGGCATTGCCTTTGGGCGCATCGGGGGCGTTGATCAGCGTGTTGTAGACGATCGGCGCGCCGCACATATGGGTCACGCCCTGGCTCTTGATCAGCTCGAATATCTTTGTCGGCTCGACCTTGCGCAGGCAGACATTGATGCCGGCGGCGGCCGCGATGGTCCACGGAAAGCACCAGCCGTTGCAGTGGAACATCGGCAGGGTCCAGAGATAGACCGGATGCTGGCCGAGATTGCCTGCGAGGATGTTGCTGACGGCGTTCAGATAGGCGCCGCGATGGTGGGTGACGACGCCCTTGGGATTGCCCGTCGTGCCCGAGGTGTAGCTCAGTGCGATCGCGTCCCATTCATCGCGTGGCGTGATCGGCGCGAAGCCTGGATCGCCTTCGGCGACCGCCGTCTCATATTCGATCTCGCCGATGCGCTTGCCGCCCTTGAACGATGCATCGTCGACGTCGATCACCAACGGCGTGGGGCCGGTCATCTTCGCCAGCGCGTCGCTGATGACGCCTGAAAACTCGGGATCGACCAGGATGATTTTCGCGCCGCCATGGTCGAGCTGGAACGCGATCGAAGGCGCATCGAGGCGGATGTTGAGCGCGTTGAGCGCCGCGCCCGTCATGGGCACGGCGAAGTGCGCCTCGTTCATCGCGGGAATGTTCGGCAGCATCGCCGCGACCGTGTCGCCGACGCCGATGCCCTTGCCTGCGAGCCAGGACGCAAAGCGCCGGCAGCGCTCATAGGTCTGCGCCCAGGTGAAGCTGCGGCCTTCATAGACCGTGCTGACGTGATCGGGATAGACGGCGGCGCTGCGCGCGAGGAAGCTGAGCGGGCTCAGCGGCACATAATTGGCTTGCGTCTTGTCGAGGCCGATATTGTACGGGTTCGGTCGCTCACTCATCGACACCCTCCTTAAACCGCGTCAAAGAAATCCGATCGAGATCCAGGGGAAGATCGCGACGATGATCAATCCCACCAGCAGCGCCAGCAGATAGCCCCAGATCGGCTTGATGCCTTCGGCCGGATCGACGCGTCCGATGGCGCAGGCGGCATAATAGCCGACACCGAACGGCGGGGCGAATAGCCCGATACCCATGGCCAGAATGATCACCATGGCATAGTGCACCTCGTGCACGCCGACGGCGCGGGCGATCGGGAACAACAGCGGCCCGAACAGCACGATGGCCGGAATGCCCTCCAGCACGCTGCCGAGGACGGTGAAGGCCAGGATGGACACGGCAATGAAGGTCGCAGCTCCACCCGGCAAACCCGTCATGGCCGCAGCCAGCGAGCGCGAGAAGCCGGACTGCGTCAGGCCCCAGGCCATGCCGGTCGCCGTGCCGATGATCAGGAGGATCGCGCCCGACAGTGCGGCGGTCTCGACCAGCATCGGAAACAGCCGCCGCCAGTCGAAGCGGCGGTAGACCAGGAGGCCGACGAGCGCGCCATAGACGATGCCGATGGTCGAGACCTCGGTGGCGGTCGCGATGCCCTCGACCACGGCATAGCGGATCACGAAGGGCAGCGCGAGCGCGGGTAGGGCGATGACGAAGGTCTTGCCGATCTCGGATCCCGTGGCACGGCGGACATGGCTCATGTCCTCGTGGCGGTAGCGCCACCACACCAGCATGCAGAGCGTGACCGCGAGCACGACGCCGGGCAGGAGGCCGCCGGTGAAGAGGGCGGCGATCGACACACCCGTGACCGAGCCGATCGTGATCAGTACGAGGCTCGGCGGAATCGTCTCGGTCTGGGCGCCCGTCGCCGCCAGCAGCGCGACGAGGTCGCCGGGCTTGGCGCCACGCTGCTTCATCTCGGGAAACAGCACGGGCGCGACAGCGGCCATGTCGGCCGCCTTGGCGCCGGAAATGCCTGAGACCAGGTACATCGCGCCGACCAGCACGTAATGCAGGCCGCCCCTGATGTGGCCGAGCAGGCTCGCCAGGAACGCCACCATGGCCCGCGCCATGCCGGTCATCTCGATCAGCAGCCCGAGGAACACGAACAGCGGCACGGAAAGCAGGATGAGGTGGCTCATGCCCTCGTCCATCCGCCCGATCAGCACCATGACGGGCGTGCGCGTGGTCAGCGCGAGATAGCCGAAGATCGCGAGGCCAAAGCCGAACGCAATGGGAACGCCGGCAAAAACGCAGAAGCCGGCGACGCCGACGAAGAAGATGACGAGGTTGAGATTGCCGAGCGGGCGCAGGAGCGGCTCCGCCAGCCAGAACAGGCCGATCACGATCGCAACCGACAGCACGGCGGCTGCCACCACACGGTGGTCGGCGGCGCGCAGCAGCCGCAGCAAGGCAAAGGCCGCCATCAGCCCGATGCCGGCCGGCAGCGCCGCGGCGCGCCACATGTTGGAGATCTGCAGCGCCGGCGTGGTGATGTAGCTCTCTTCGTAGGCATAGTCGCAGGACGGCCAGACGATCAGCGCCAGGAATGCCAGCGCGGCCGAGGTCGCGACCAGATCGAGATAGGCCCGCATCGCCGGCCTGGCGCTGGCGACGATCGCGGTCATGCGCATATGCTCGGAGCGGCGGAATGCGACCGCCGCGCCGAGCATCGCGAGCCACAGGAACAGGATCGAGGCGAGCTCGTCCGACCAGATCAGCGGCCGGTGCAGGCCGTAGCGCGCGACCACACCGGCAAACAGGATCACGATCTCGGCGACGACCAGGGTCGCCGCCGGGATTTCGACGACGAGACCGAGCACGCGCTCGAGCGAAGTCAGCAGCGAAGGTCGGCGAGGGGACTGCAACGTCACCTCGCCCACCACTTCGGTCACCTCGATCTCGACGTGAGCCATAACGGACCCAACGCGTTACGACAGCTTGCCGACGGCCTTCTCCAGGAGCTCCCAGGCCTGATCGCCATACTTGCCTTTCCATTCGGCATAGAAGCCGGCAGAGCGCAGCTTGTCGCGGAACGGCGCCACGGCCGGCTGGTTGAACGCCAGGCCCTTGCCGGCGAGCTCCTGCTGCAGGTTGGCGTTGAGCTTGGCGGTATCCTCGCGCTCCTTGACCGCGGCGGCATTGATGTTCTTGGCGACCACGGTGCGCACGTCCTGCGGCAGCTTTTCCCAGGCTCTGCGGTTGGCCAGGAACCAGAAGCCGTCCCACATGTGGTTGGTCAGCGAGCAGTATTTCTGCACCTCGTAGAGCTTGGCGGTCGAGATGATGGCCAGCGGGTTCTCCTGGCCCTCGACGATCTTGGTCTGCAGCGCCGAATAGACTTCGCTGAAATTGATCGAGGCCGGTGCGGCATCGAACGCCTTGAACATCGAGGTCCACAGCGGCGACACCGGCACCCGGATCTTGAAGCCCTTGAGGTCGTCAGGCCCGGTGATCGGCTTGGTCGAGGACGTGGTCTGGCGGAAGCCGTTGTCCCAGATCTTGTCCATGACCTCGAGACCGGCCTTCTTGATCTCGCCGCGGACATGGGCGCCGAGATCGCCGTCCATGGCCTTCCAGACCGTATCGTAGTCCGGGAACGCGAAGCCGATGCCGTTGATCGACGCTGCCGGCACCAGGGTCGACAGGATCAGGCCCGACAGCGTGAAGAACTCGACGCCGCCGGAGCGGATCTGGCTCAGCATGTCGGTGTCCGAGCCGAGCTGGTTGTTCGGGAAGATCTGCAGGTCGAACTTGCCACCTGTCTCGGTCTTGATCGCCGCCGCCATCTCCTTGGCGCGGACGTTGAGCGGATGGGTGTCGGGCAGGTTATTGGCGTACTTGTAGGTGAACTCGGCGCTCTGGGCACGGGCCACATGGGGCGCACCGATGCCGCCCAGGACCGCGGTCGCGGCGGAGGCCTTGAGAAGCGTGCGTCGGGAAAAGCGCGTCGAAAAGACCATGGGTCTGCTTCCTCGGAAGGTTTGTTGTTGTTCTGAGATGCAAACCTATACGGACGGTCGCCCTAAGGTCATCTGCGATCTCGCGGAAGCCTCGCTTATTGCAGCCGGACAAGGTCACGGCAATATCGGCTTTCGGCACAGGAGACCCGATTTCAAATCTGCAAAAACAACCCCCATGCACAGTAGCCGACACGAGCTCAGGCGACGGTCGAGGCGCAGGCCGCAACCAGCGCTCAAGTGGAGATACCGTTGGAGGAGTTTTGGCTAAACTATTGATCGGATTGTAGATAAAAATATTCCATAATATACCTTATGCGAATCAGGGATATGGATGCCGACCGCTGTCTGCACGGCCTGTGAGCTGCACCGCTAGCTCGCGCGCGAGCGATTGCGGCCCCTTCCCGGGCTCAAACCTATGCCGCTCTCGCAGGCTAGCTGATCGCATTGCCCCGGCGAAACTTCCGCCTGCGCGCCGCGCCCGAAAGTTCGAAGAGTGTGGGCCAGTTCATACAATTGAACGGCCGAGAGCCGCACTATTCCTAATAGCGTTGCATAACGAAACACGTTTCGGTTGCCGGGCCCAGGCGCGAAGGCGCCTCCAGCCCGCGTGCGACCCGGGGGAGCCAGAGACATGCGTCGTGATTTGACCATCAAGACCGGCAGCATGGCCGGCACGTCCGATTTCAGGGTGATGGCTCCGATCAAGAAGGGGTTCGTGCCCTCCCTGGATGCGACCACGTACAAGACCCGGGTCAAATATGTATTGCGGGCGCTGAATAGCGGACGCGCCAACGCGTATGAATGCGAGCTCGCCCGCGTGCTGTCCGATTCCGTGGATCGCGTCGGACGGATCCACTCGGTAGGCATCGCCGTGCTCGAACCCGAGGACGATTCCGTCGATGCCGTGGACTACGTGCTGCTGACCGCGACGTTCGACGGCTCCTGGGAAGCCTATGTCCGCGTCATCTGGCAGAAGGCCGCCCGGCTGCTCGACCTCATCTTCTGCAATACCGAGGGCTACGTGCTCGGGCACGAGAACACCTACGAGAACTGGGGTATCTGGCTCAAGAGCAGGCAGACCGAAGCCTATTTCCTTTATGCCACCCCCGACCTGACCGTGGACGACACGCGCTTCCTGCGCATGGAGGAGCGGGTCTATCGGCGCGCCTCGGGCGCAGGTGCCGATCAGATCGTCACGCGGATGAGGATTCCGTCGCCGGAAGAGATCGCGCGAGGCTCGGTATTCCAGGGCGTCGATCCGACCAATGCCGGCTTCAGCGAAACGCTCACTCCCGAAGCGGCCGGCCGGCCCGCCTTTCGCCACGGCATCCTTGCGCTGGCGGGGCTCTACCGTCTGGCCGACTTCTATCCGCCGGGCACGCACGACGGAGTGGTTCTGCATCGGGCCGCCCACGAGCTGCTGCCGGAATTCGTCACCATGATCAACACCCCCGCCTATGCGGAAGGCGTCAAGCGCGCCAGCCGGCGCTATGAAGAAGCGCTGCACTGGTTGATGACCCCACCCGACGTGGCGCCGGTGCGACAAAAGCTGCCGCTCGCCCTGCCGCCCCAATCGCCGTTGCAGGATCGCTGCAACGTGCAAGGCGGGATTCTCTCGGCCTACCCCGCTTCGGATCACGGCTGCCTGCTGCTGTTGCAGTTCGCCAATCCGGCCGCGCTGGCGGCGTTTCTCGACGTCCTGCAGGTGACGTCCGCAGCCGACGTTCTGACACCGGGGCAGATCGTCACCAACATCGCATTCACGGTCGAGGGGCTGCGTCAGGCCGGCCTGTCGGACGAAGAGGTGCGCACACTGCCGGAAGAGTTTGTGCAGGGCATGGAAAGACGCGCCGGCCTGCTCGGCGACGTGCGCTGGAATCATCCCCAGCGATGGCGCCTTCCGGCCAGCAACTGGGCGCTCGGGATCAACGCGCCGGACCTGCCCGAAGGCGCCCCGGCGCCGCGCATCAGCATGAGCTCCGTCCATGCCGTCCTTCAGCTTCGCCTGCTGACCAAGGACCCGAACAAGGACCCGCAGACGGCGGCGGATGCGAGAAAACCGTTGATGGCCGAAATGAACCGCCTGGTCGAGGTGGATCCAGGCGTCAGGCCGCTGTCGATTCAGTGGATGCAGCGGCAACGTGTTGGGTCCTCTGAGAACATGAAGGACCATTTTGGTTTCGCCGATGGCAGTTCGAACCCGGTGCTGGACGCGAGCGAGGCCGGCGAGGTCTATTCCAATCGGGTGCATCTTGGCGAGATTCTGTGCGGCTACCCCAACCTCGCCGACGAGACCGCGCCGCTCGGCGACGCCACCAATCGTGCTCACGCAATGCTCCGCGACGGCAGCTTCATGGCGCTGCGCAAGCTGCGACAGGATGTCGAGCAGCTCGAGGACGTCCTGTGCCGCGCGACGCGACAGGCGACCGAGACGGCCGGACCGGACGCACCTGCCCTGACGCGCGAGATGTTGATGGCCAAGATGATGGGACGCTGGCCGACGGGCCATCCCCAGGCCGGCCAACCCCTGACCCCTACTCCGCCCCCTGACAAAGGCTACAACGACTTCAACTACGACGCCGATCCGCAGGCCCAACTGTGCCCATTTCACGCGCACATACGGCGCGCCAATCCGCGCCTCTCGATCACCAAGGCGGATGCCGGCGCCAGGCCCCCACGGATCGTCAGACGCGGCATGTCCTACGGTCCGCCCGTCGACGCGCAAGCCGCCAAATCCGCTCCGCAACCAGAACGCGGCCTGGTCTTCATGGCCTACAATGCCAGCCTCGGTGAGCAGTTCGAGGTGGTGCAGAGCTGGCTGGCCGGCGGCAACAGCTCGGGGTCGTCCTCGGGGGTAAGCGATCCTTTCCTCGGCCTCGCCGAGCCTGGCCGGCTCCGACATTTCCGTTTCGAGCATGGAGGCCAAACCATTCGCGTGGCGCTGGACGGCTCGGACCGGCTCCACGACGAACCCCGTCCGTTCGTGCGTCTGGAATGGGGAGCGTATTTCTTCGCGCCATCCAAGAAGGCGCTTGCCGATCTTCAGCAATGGGCGGCGAGCCAGGGGCACAAACCGGTGGTGACGTGGAGCGTCGATCAGGGGGAAAAGGAGATCGCGCGTCTACGCCTGATCGAGAGCCGGCAGGGCGAAGCCGCGGCGATGGCCGCATGGAAGACGGCGCTCGAAGATCCGGATTCGGCCTCGCATTTCGTCAACGCGTCGATCTGGGCTGCGATCCGCGAGCGCCACGGCGGCGCGCTCCGCACGCCCTTCGGTGTCTTGGTCGCCGACCGCGACATGGTCTACCAGGTCTTTGCCGATTCCGACACCAAGCTGACCATCACCGGCTACCTTCCCCGCATGCTGCGGTCGTTCGGCATCCTCTATCTTGGCCGCGACGCCGGACAGCCCGACCAGGTCTATGAGCAGGAATCCGCAGCCTGCAACGCTGCGATCATGGCCCTCGACCAACCCGCCGCATTCGAGCTGGCGCGCGCAATCACACAGAAGGTGCTGGGCTTCATGGTCAAGCAGATGATTGACTATGCCGCTAGCGACGGCGAAGCGAGCTGGGAACTGACCGTCGACGTGCACGAATTGGTGGATCCGCTGCTCGCCGCCTTCTGCGAAGCGTGGTTCGGGTTGAGCGAAGACGGGGGGCATTTCCGCCGCATCGGCTATCGCTGGGATTGGAAGCCAGGCGAGCCGCCCGGTTATCCCGGCCATTTCCTCTCCCCTTCGCGCTACATCTTCCAGCCCCACCCGAACACGACGGTGGAGGCGATCGGCGCGGCACATGGCGACGCTGCGCGCCGCGCCATGGAGAGTTTCCTGACGCAGTTCGGGCCGACGAGCGGACCCGTGACGAAGGCGGTTTATAATTCGCCGCGAGGCACCGGCGACATTCCGTTCGTGGCACGTACCATCGCCGGCGCCATGATGGGCTTCATTCCGACCGTCGACGGCAACCTGCGCAGGATACTGAACGAATGGCTGCGCGAAGGAACGCTGTGGGCGTTGCGCGCTCGCTATGCCGGCACGGAGGCAAAGAACTACATGGACGCCCTCAACCGGCTGAGAGACGACTTCATCCCCGCGATGCAGCTTCGCGCGGTGCCCGAACTGATCTGGCGGACAGCCGTCGTTTCGCAAACCATCGGAGGTGTCGAGGTCAGGCCGGGAGACGTCATCGTCGCGGGCGCGGTCTCCGCCACCCAGCAAAATCTCGCCGAAGGTCGTCAGGATCTCTATCACGCCTTCGGCGGCAACCGCAGGGTCGCGGGGCATCCCACGCATTCATGTCCCGGGGCAGATCCGGCATTGGCAGTGATGCTGGGTTTCTTCAGCGCATTGGTGGAGACGCCGCTACCCTTGCGGGCCGGCCCCATTCCAATGAGCCTGACGATGGACGGAAGGGTTCCCGCGCCGCCGAGTCCAGCTCCGCGCTAGAGCCGTTTCAGGACAGGCGGCGCAGCGACTAGACGGCGCAAGGCTGAGCACGACCGAGTTGATCGTTGGCGTAGACGACGGGTGTGCCGATGAAGAGCCGGATCGTCTGCTCCGCATGCCAGTGCATGCCGAGCGCCTGCAGTTTCTCGGCGGCCTCCATAATGGTCTGGCGGGCCGCCTCGCCCTGCCCCTGCCCCGCGAGAAGCTCGCCGCGCAGGGCCAGGTTCAGGGCCGCATCGCGCAGCGAACCGCGCCAGCCTGCGGAGGCCTCGGCCCGCTGCAACCAGCGTTCGCTGAGGCCGAGATCCTGGCGCCGGGCTGCGAGCCTCGCCAGCGAGCGGCACGCCGCCGCCTCGCCCAGCCGCTCGCCTTCGCGCGCCCGGCGCAGGACATGGGCGGCATACCGCCGTGCCGTCTCGACGTCGCCTTCGGCCGTCGCCGCCTCGACGAGCCAGCTATATTGAACCGACGTGTAGAATTGAAAGTTGCGCCGCTCCATCCATTCCGCGGCGTTGCGCAGCTGCAGCAAGCCATCGGCGTCGGCGGTCGCCGACCAGCGGGCAAATCCGGAGGCGGCCCGGCAATCCGCCAGCAGCAGCAGACTGCGGGTGTTCTCGGCGATGCGCGCGCCTTCGACGGCAAGCTGCTCCGCCTCGCGCCAGCGGCCCTGCCAGTTCAGCGCGACCGCAATCCAGTTGCGTACGGAATTGACGACCGGATGGGTCGAGCCTTCGACCAGAGCCATGGCTTCGCGGAAACATGCGTGGGCGCCGTCGAAATCGCCGCGATCGGCGAGGATGCCGCCCTTGCACGACAGCGCGTAGGCCGCTCCGAAGGATATCGCGCCGTGCCGCCGGGTGCGCTGCTGCTTGGTCGAAATGGCAGCGTCGATCAGGGCGATGGCTTCGTCGTACTGACAGCTTGCGGCCAGAATCTGCCCGAGCGTTGCTTCGATCTGGGCGATCAAGCGATGATCACCGAGCTTGCGCGCCAATTCCAGTGCCGTCCGCGTGTGCGTCACAGCTTCCCGGAAACGGCCGAACCCGTAGCACATGTAGCCGAGCCATTCATAGGCGCTGGCCATCGCGGCGGTCTCGCCGAGGGAGGACGCGATCGCAACCGCGCGTTCGAACACGGAGGTATCGTCGGTCAGCGACAGCGGGTCGAAGATGTTGGCCATACCCAGCTTGTTGGCCAGCAAGCACCAGCGCAGCGATTGCTCGCGCGAGCGATCCGGCACGCGATCCAGCGCTTGCATGGCAACCTGATACTGCGCACTGGCACGATCGAGCGCGAATGCAGCCATGGCCTTGTCGCCGGCGCGTTCGGCATAGCGGGCTGCGCTTTCCCAATGACCTGCGCCTCGCGAATGGTAGGCCAGAGCTTCCATCGCATCCTCGCGATCAGCCTGCTCGGACCGCGCCAGCAAGGTGGCTTCGATCCGCTTGTGCAATGCCTGACGCTCGTGCAGGCTAATGCTGTCGTAGACCGCGTCGCGCGTGATGCCGTGCTTGAAGCGCAGGACGTCGCCCCCTGGATCGGCATAGAGAAAGTCCGCATCGGCCAATGCCCGCACGATGGCCGGGTCGGGTTCGCTGCCGCAGGCCGAAACCAGCAAGCGGTGCGGCACGGTGTTGCCGATGACGGCCGCGGCGCGGACCACCTTTGCCTCATCGGACGGCAGGCGTGCCAGGCGCGAGGCGACCAGTGTTGCGATCCAGCCCTGTTTGCTGCGCGCTTCGAATGAAGCAGGATCGTTGGCGGCGACGGAATGGCAGAGCTCTTCGATGAACAACGGCACTCCGCCCGCGTAGGCGTGGATGCGGGCGACGAGGAACGGATCGGCCTGCGGCACCCAGCGGCGTACGGCAAGGTCGGTTTCCGGCCCCTGAAACGGTTCGAGGAGCAGGTGCGGCGCGCCTGAAATCCATTCGGTGCCGTCCTCGCGCGGCCGGCTGGCGAGGATGACACGAGGTCCGTTGGGCAATTCCAGCAAGGCCTGGAGCAATTGGCGGCTTGCATCGTCGGACCATTGCCAATCGTCGATCACCAGCACCAGCGGGCCTTGCGCCGACACGCCGGTGAAGAACGCGAGGAGATCGCCGACGACGCCGTCGACGGTGATGCGGCCGCCGCGCGCATCGGCGCCGGCCGACGCCAGAGCGAGGATCGATTCTGCATGCGGGCCGAGCTGGGCGGCCCATGGCTCCAGAGCCGTGCGCGCGGTCTCCTTGGCCTCAACGATGGAAGCATCCGGGCCTATTCCGAGTGCGGAGCGCAGCATTTGCAGGAACGGTTGCAGAACCTCGGCACCGACATAACTCTCGCAACTGCCCCGCAGCAGCCTGAAGCGCTCGGTGCCGACGTGCTCCAGCACTTCTTCCAGAAGGCGTGTCTTGCCGAGGCCGGGGCCGCCCACGACGACCGTGCAGCGTTGCGCGGGCGGAGGTGCCTCGCTCAGAAAGCGTGTCAGGAAGCCGAATACCTCGTTGCGACCGATGAAGGGTGTCAAGCCGCGGCGCGAGGTTGCCTCGAAGCGTCGGGTCGCCGTGCTTCGTCTCAGCACCAGCCTCGCCTGCGGCATTCCGGAAATCCCTCCCGATGGGAGGTGGGCACCGAGCTCGAAGAAGTTGGCGTGCGGCCCAAGGGCATCGAGGCTGGCGAGGATCTGATCCGGACCGGCGTGACGCGACAGGTGCGCCGCCGTGTTTACGACATCGCCGATCAGGTCATACCGGCCGGACTCGATGTCGCCTTGGGTCAGGAGCACGGTGCCGGCATGGATACCCGAATGCATTCGCAGCGGCATCAGCGCCGGCGACACGCCATCGTGGCGCAGCTGCCCGACCCATTGGTGAATATCGAGCGCTGCTTCCGCAGCACGACGACCGTCGTCCTCGCCCGACTGGGGATGGCCGAAAATAGCGAGGGCACCGTCTCCCTGTGTTCTGATGATGTGACCGCCGTGCTTCGCCACCGCGCGATGCCAGATCTGCCGCAATTGGCTGAGGAGCTCGGAAAGGTGCTCGGACTCGACATCTCTGCCCAGGGCCGTGGACCCCACAAGGTCAGAGAACAGCACCGTCAATCGATGACGTTCGCCTTTTGGATCGCGGGTTTGCGTACTCATCGTCAATCGCAGCCAAATCGTTGACGAACCGCAAGAACGGTCCCCAGCTGGTGCCAGACCGGATGCAGCAAGTATGACAAAAGGCCATAGTATCTCGCCTAACCCGCAAGTGGAAGCTCGCGGATTGCATCCGCAGAACACGGCGCTTATCGGTCTAACTTGCTCAAAAATCTCATGTCTTGCCCTTTGCCGGACGGCGCGTCGGCCGCCTCGCCGGCACAGGCCAAGGCGGAGTATCAAGGTGGAGGATCTTGAGCTGGCGTTCTAGGGAAGCGGCAGCCGCTCCAACTGGCTCTGCGCCTTCTTGACGGCGGCCGCATACCAGCTCTGGCTCGGGGCTTCCTTGGCGAAGCACGAAGTGAAGGCGGTCATCGCCTTGTCTTCGCGGGTCATCTCGCCGCGCGGATCCTTCTTGTCGACGGGCTTTGCCATCATCTGCTTCCAGACCTTCTCGCAGGCCGGAATCGGGGCGGTCTTCACGACCTCCCTTGCCGCGAGGAAATAGACCTTGTCGCCCTGGATCGCGACGACGTCGATTTCGTCCGGGGGACCCTTGAGGTCGCCATTGCCGCGCACGCCGAGCACAGCGGCTGCGGCGCTTGCCTTTGCCGGCCTGGTGATCGGCAGCTCCGCATAGATCGCGAAGGCGGCGTCCTGGATCGCATAATAATAGAAGCGGTCGGATTTCAACGCTGCGCCGCTCTCCTGCGGCATGCCGTCCTCGCGATGCTCGCCCAGCCAGTGCCTGAGCAGCCCGGTCGTGGTCACCACGGCCTGCATCTTGTCGCCTTCGGAAGCGAAGCTCAGCCCGTCGAGATGGCCGAAGCCGATGTCGCTCTTGAACAGCGTATCGACGTTCGACTTGCCCTCGGCCGGCAGTCCCTTGATCGCGACCGGACCGACCAGGCCGCGCAGCACGCCGGCCAGCTCCTTCAGGGCCGCATCATGCTGCTTGTAGATCTCGTCGCTCTCCTTGGCGCTGGAGAATTTTGCGATGTAGCGGTCGCGCAGGTCGAGATAGTGCTGCTCGGGCGCGGCAGCACGGGCAGGCGCGGCCAGGACGAGCAGGCAGAGCAAGGCAAGCAATCTCATTGCAATTCCGGAAGACTGGAGAGCGATTTCCCATCTTTGTGCCGACGCCGGGTGCGAAGGTTCATCCGCTGGCAGAACGCGGGTGCCCTACTCTGCCGGCGTGAGTTGCTGCCGGTTCAGCCGCAGGGCCGCGGTCTCGCGCACGCGAACCCGGGCGCGGCGCTTGCGCCACCAGATCACGACGCCGGTGACCGAGAGCGCGGCGACCACGAGGCCCATCACCGAGATCAGGATGCGCCCGAACAATCCGACGATGCGGCCCGAATGCAGCGGAAACTGCGCCTGCACGAAGATGTCGGCGGCGGTGCCGACCCAGGGCAGTCGCTCGCCGATGGGACGGCCGTCCTCGCTGTCGTAATAGAGCTGCGCCGGGCCGACGCCGCCGGCGCCGTGATCGTCGCCGGGGTGGAAGAAGGCGGCGGCATAGACGCCATGGGCCGGGCCGTAATTGATCGACCCGACCGGGACCGTCCATCCACGCGCCTTGCCGTCGGCCGCGGCGCGCGCGGCGATGTCGGCGAAGGTGACCTTGGGCTCGATGGGATCGTCGAGATCGCGATACGGCCGCTGCTCATAGGGAGTCGGGGTGTAGTTCGACACCATCTTCATCAGCGGCGAGAACACCTCAAAATAGAGGTTCAGCGAGAACGCCGTGAAGGCGATGATGAACAGCACGCCCCAGGTCCACAGGCTGAACGCGCGGTGAATGTCGAAGTTGATCCGGTAGGCGCTCCCTGAGGTCTTGATGGTCCAGGCCGGCGCCCAGCGCGCCCAGAAGCCGCGCTCGAGCTGGCGCGCGACCTCGGGCGCCCGCGCCGCCTTGGCGCGCCGGCGCGAAGGTAGTGTCAGGTAGAAGCCGACGAAGCAATCGATGGTCCAGATGATGGCAATGATGCCGAGCACGCGCATGCCCCAGCGGTCGCTGCCCCAGAATTCCGGAATGTGCATCGTGTAGTGCAGCTTGTAGAGAAACGAGACGAAATTTTCCCGCGTGACGGGCCACACCGCCCCCCAATAGCGCCGGCCAAGCTCCGCGCCGGTGTTGGGATCGAGGAAGACCTGATTGTAGTTGAGCGGGTAGCGCTTGCCCGTCGCGGGATCGATCCGCGGCATGACGAAGAACCACAGCGAGTGGCCCTGCTCCGGCGTCATGAAGAGGTAGACGACGCGCGCGCGGGGATCACGCTGCTCGATCATCTTGGCGAGCTCGAGCGAGGGAATGGCCGGCCCCTTCGTCGAGACATCGAACAGATGGCTGTTCAGGACGTCGTCGATCTCGTGATCCCAGGAGATGATCGCGCCGGTGATGCCGGAGAAGAACAGGAATCCGGCCGTGAGCAGTCCAGCCCAGCGATGCAGCCTGCCGAATATCGCTCTCATCGTCTTCCACTCTCATCCAGCGGGTCCGGCCCCCGGGTGCCGGACCGTCTTTGATTTCACCAGCGATAAGTCAGCTTGCCGATCGCCTTGCGTCCCTCGGCATAGAAGCAGCCCGCGAGGCTGTAGCACGCAGCGACGTAGCGCGTGTCGGCAAGGTTGGTCACGTTCAGCGACAGGCGCCAATTGTCATGGGTGTAGGCCAGCAGCGCGTCCAGCACGGTCGAGGCGCCCACCTTGAAGGTGTTGGCGTCGTCGCCCCAGGTCGCGCCGACATAGCGGATGCCGCCGCCGAACTGCAGGCCCGCGAGCGGCCCGTTCTGCAGCGTGTAGTCGCTCCACAGCGAAGCGCGGTTGAGCGGCACGGTGACCGGCGCCTTGCCGACGTTGACCGGATCCTGCGTGACCATGGCGTCGACATAGGCATAGGCCGCGCGCAGGTTCCAGCCGTCGGCGAGCGACATCGTGCCTTCGAGCTCGATGCCGCGCGACTTCACCTGCCCGATCTGTTCGTAAAAGGTGGCTGCAGGCACGTACACAGCGAGGTTGTCGCGCGTCAGGTCGAACGCGGCGAAGGTGAGCAGCGCGTTCCAGCCGATCGGCTGGTACTTGACGCCGACCTCGTACTGGACGCCGGTCTCGGGATTGAGCATCTGTCCGCCAAATCCGGTCGCGAGCAGGGGCAAAAACGATTCCGAGTAGCTGAAATAGGGCGCGATGCCGTTGTCGAAATTGTACATCACGGCGGCGCGGCCGGTGAAGGCCGAGGCGTCCTTCGCGACCGTGGTGTTGAAGATGCCGTTGTCGACCTGCGTCGTCACGAAATCCTGGCGGCCGCCGAGCTGGAACGAGAGCCGGCCGAGCTTGATCTGATCCTGCGCGTAAACTCCCACCTGCGACTGCTTGACGCCGGTCTTGTCGCTCGGCAGGCCGTCCACGGCATAGTCGTAGCTGTACACCGGATTGAAGACGTTGATCGTCGGAGACGAGGTCGTCACGCCATAGGCGGTGTCGCGGAACGACGTGTTGCGGTAGTCGACGCCGACCAGCGTGGTGTGGCTGAGAATGCCGGTGGTGAACTTGCCCTGGAGCTGATTATCGACGGCGAAGGAATTGATGTAGGAGTTGCTGTAGCTGCCATAGCGCGCGAGCTGCCCTGCGGCTTCATCGGCATAGCCGCCGCCGTAGAACACCTTTTCCTCGTTGTGCTGATAGGCGTAGCGCAGGTTCTGCCGGAACGTGAGGTAGTCGGTGAAATCGTGCGAGAGCTGGTAGCCGATTGTTGCGATCTCGGTGTTGAACGCGTCGAAGCTCGGCACGCCTGCGAAGAACGAGACCGGGATGGTGCGGCCGTTGTTCGGCCACACCGTGCCCGAGGCCGGCAGGAACTGGAGGCCCCACCCTGCCCGATCCCTCTGGTAGTTGGCGAGCAAGGTGATGGTGGTGTCCTCGTTCGGCTTGAAGGTGACGGCGGGCGCGATGAAGACGCGATTGTCCTTGCTGAAGTCGACCTGGGTTTCGCCGTCGCGCACGACGCCGGTCAGGCGCCACAGCACGGTGCCTTCATTGTTGGCGGGGCCGCCCATGTCGAACTGGCCCTGATAGCGGTTGAAGCTGCCGCCGGAGATCGAGACCTCGCCGAACTGCTGCGCGGTCGGCAGCTTGGTCACGTAATTGAGGATGCCCCCGGTGCCGCTGCCGCCATACATCGCGGAGGACGGGCCCTTGAGCACCTCGAGCCGCTCCGCCCCATAGGGATCGAGGCCGTTGAAATGCACGTAATTGCTGGAGGGAATCCGCAAGCCGTCGACGTAGAGGCCCGGCATGGTCATGTCGAAGCCGCGGATCTGGAGGCCGCCGAAGCGGGTGTCGGAGCCGCCATTGACGTCGCCGCTGACGCCGGCGGTGTAGCGCAGGGCCTCGCCGATCGAGACCGCGCCCTGGTTCCTGACCTGGTCGGTGGTGATGACGGACACCGACTGCGGCGTTTCGATCAGGGGTGTGTCGGTCTTGGTCGCGGTACCGCTGCGCGTGGCGACAAAACCGCGTACCGGACCATTGGCGCGTTCGCCTGTGGCGCCATTCGATGACGCCGACTGCGTTGGCGCAGCCTGCTGCGCCGGGCCGCTGCGATTGGCGCGTGCGGTTCGCGCCGCCGCCGCCCGTCGCGAGGACGCAATGGCCGCAGGACGGGCGCGCTGCGCCGGCGCTTCGACGGTGACCGCGGGAATTTGCGTCTGCGCCTCCACGGTAGCGAAGGGAATGACGAGAGAGAATGTGCTGACCGCCCCGAGGAAAAGCACCTGAATCTGTCGACGACGCGTGTCGCCACGCGAAGAAAATTGAAAGTCGCTCACGTCTTTCGAGGCCCCACGCACTGCCGGCTTCGCCGGTACCGTTTTTGATGCCCCGCCCTAGCTCAGCCGGTTTTCGAGTGCGATAGGAACCGCGTTAGAATTTCTCCAGACGTGTGCGCCGCACCTGCGACGAATGCGCTCAGGCGCGCTTCGCAGTTTGGAATGTTTCCAGGCAGAAGCAGAATCGCCCTGTCTGAAACATCGGGAAATGTTTCAGCGATGCCGCAGCCGGCGATTGACCCGGCGTGCCAGGTAATCGCCCGCGCTCTGGACGATCTGCACCAGGGCGATCAGCACGACCACGACGGCCAGCATCATCTCCGGCATGAAGCGCTGATAGCCGTAGCGGATGCCGAGATCGCCAAGGCCCCCGCCGCCCACCGCGCCGACCATCGCGGAGTAGCCGAGCAGGCTGACGACGGCGAGCGTCAGCGCCAGCAGCAGTCCCGGCAGCGCCTCCGGTATCAGCACCTTGAACACGATCTGGAGCGGCGAAGCGCCGAACGAGGACGCGGTCTCGATCAGGCCGCCGTCGACCTCGCGGATCGCAGCCTCGACGAGGCGCGCGATGAAAGGCGTCGAGGCAATCGTCAGCGGCACGATCGCCGCCGTCGAGCCGATCGAGGTGCCGGCAACGAGGCGCGTGAACGGGATGATGGCAACGACCAGGATGATGAAGGGCGTCGAGCGCGTCGCATTGACGACGATGCCGAGCACGCGATTGACGATGGGTGCCGCGAACAGCTCGCCTTTGCGGCTGGTGGCCAGGAACACGCCGAGCGGCAGGCCGAAGGCGGTGCCGAGCAGCGCGGCGATGCCGACCATGTACAGGCTTTCGAAGGTGGCCTGGATGATCAGGTTGATGAGTTCAGGCGACATAGCCGAGACGCTCCGCCGAGAGTTGATATTGAGAGAGCCAGGCGAGCGTCCGCGTCACCGCGTCCTCGCCGCCGGGAAGTCCGAGCGTGAGCGAGCCCACATGCTGGCCGCCGATCTCGTCGATGCGCGCCGACAGCAGCGCGACGTCGAGCCCGAGCTCGCGCGCGAGCCGGGCTACCAATGTGTCGCCGGCCCCTGCCCCGCGCACCTGGACCCGGATCACGGCCTGCCCGCCGGCAGGCTGCTCCGAAACGATCCGGCTCGCCAGCGACACCGGCAGGCTGTCGCCGATCACCTCGGCCAGGAAGGACTGCGTAATCGGATGTTTGGGATGCGTGAAGATGTCGGCGACGTGGCCGCTCTCGACGACGCGGCCGGCGTCTAACACCACCACCTCCTTGGCGAGTTGGCGCACCACGGACATCTCATGCGTGATCAGCACGATGGTCACCCCGAGCTCGCGGTTGATGCTCGCAAGCAGATCGAGGATCGCCCGCGTGGTCTGCGGATCGAGCGCCGAGGTCGCTTCATCCGACAACAGCACGCTCGGCCGCGTCGCCAGCGCGCGGGCGATGCCGACGCGCTGCTTCTGGCCGCCCGATAGTTCTGAAGGATAGCGATCGTGCTTGTCGGCGATACCGACCAGTGTGAGCAGCTCGGCGACGCGGGCCTTGATGTCGGCCTTGGCCCAGCCGGCGATCTCCAGCGGCAGCGCGATGTTGTCGGCGGCAGTGCGCGAGGACAGCAGATTGAAATGCTGGAAGATCATGCCGATCGAGCGCTGCGCCAGCCGCAGCTCGCGGCCGGCGAGCGCCGAGATATCCCTGTTGTCCACGATCGCGCGGCCCGTGGTCGGCTTCTCCAGCCCGTTGATGAGCCGGACCAGGCTCGATTTGCCGGCGCCGGAGCGGCCGATCACGCCTGTGATGGAACCGCGCGGTATCGCGAAGTCGATGTCTTGCAGCGCGTCGACGCCGGGCTTGCCGCGATAGGCCGGATAGGTCTTCGAGATACCGGCGAAACGGACCATCGCGTCGGGCTCGGCCGGCGCGGGTGAAATCGCTTCAAGCGTTTCGATCGGTTGTCCGATCGCGAGCGATTGGTGGGCATTCATGGAGGCAGCCTTCATGCACAATAGTTCGCGTTCCCGGTTGCGCGCTCGGGAACCAAGTCGCATCGCGCGACGGGAGAAAGACAGCGGCGAGGATCCGGAACGAACGCGCTGCACCGCAGCACGCACCATCGCCTTTTCCAGTCTTTCTTGCAATTTCAGATATTTGGCAGGAGTTGGACGAAGATTTCCCTATCACTCCCTGAAGCAGAAAATTCCTCCGCCGCATCAGCCTCCACACTGGCTCGGTAGACCCTCAGCCAGGGCAGCACGATCAGCAGGTGCCCGCGAAATAGAGCAGTCCGAAGGCCCAGAACTGCCCTTCCGGATATAGCCGCTGCCGAAATACACCGGCGCAGGTCCGGTGCGTAAGAAGCGAGATCACGCCATCAGGCCGAGCGAATACATGTAAAGCATGGCCAGCGTCGTGACTGGTAGGTCGGCGATGCCCGAGCCGACCGCCAGCACCCACCGGCAGCACTGCGGTGGCATGCGAAGTAGATCCCTCGATTGCCGTCGCGTCGTTCCGGCCTGACGGAGCCCTTTTGTCTTTGCGCCGCGTATACGGATTGTCCTCGGTGCAATCAATGGCCGTCTGGACCATCTTTTGCGATGGCTTCGCCAGGTTGCCGACAGCAATGTCAGCGCACAACAGCGTCACGAACACGTGGCCTGATTGGGCTGCAACGAACGCTCGACAGAAACGGACCCTTGCGCCTATCTTCGCGCCATGAGCCACGATCACGACCATCACCACGATCACGACCATTCCGAGCTGTCCGAGACCGAGCTGCGCGTGCGCGCGCTCGAGACGATCCTG
Source organism: Bradyrhizobium sp. NC92 (assembly GCF_025200865.1). NCBI lineage: Bacteria > Pseudomonadati > Pseudomonadota > Alphaproteobacteria > Hyphomicrobiales > Nitrobacteraceae > Bradyrhizobium > Bradyrhizobium sp. NC92. Next base: position 4,223,432 of record NZ_CP104171.1, on the reverse strand, counting down.
ACCGAGAAGGGCTATGTCGAGCCGGCTGCGCTCGATGCCATCATCCAGGCCTATGAGACCAAGATCGGCCCGCACAATGGCGCGCGCGTCGTCGCCAAGGCCTGGACCGATCCGGCGTTCAAGAAGGCGCTGCTGGAGGATGGCTCCAAGGCCATCGGCACGCTCGGCCATGTCAGCCGGGTCGGCGATCATCTCGTCGTGGTCGAGAACACGCCGCAGCGACACAACATGGTCGTGTGCACGCTGTGCTCCTGCTACCCCTGGGAAATGCTGGGGCTGCCGCCGGTCTGGTACAAGGCTGCGCCCTACCGCTCGCGCGCGGTGAAGGATCCGCGCGGCGTGCTCGCCGATTTCGGGGTCGCGCTGCCCAAGGACATCGAGGTTCGTGTCTGGGATTCCACCGCCGAGACACGCTTCCTGGTACTGCCGATGCGGCCCGCCGGCACGGAAGGCTGGAGCGAGGAGCAGCTCGCCGAGCTCGTGACGCGCGATTCCATGATCGGCACTGGTTTTCCCAAGACGCCGGGAGCCCCGTCGTGAACGGCGTGCACGACATGGGCGGCATGGACGGGTTCGGCAAGGTCGAGCCCGAGCCGAACGAGCCGATGTTTCACTGGGAATGGGAATCGCGCGTGCTGGCCATGGTGCGCGCGATGGGCGCGGCCGGCGCCTTCAACATCGACACCTCGCGCTTCTATCGCGAGACCTTGCCGCCGCAGGTCTATCTGTCGAGCTCCTATTACAAGAAATGGTTTCTCGGGCTCGAGCAGATGCTGATCGACAAGGGCTATCTCACCCGCGAGGAGGTTGCTGCCGGCCATGCGATGCAGCCCGCAAAGGCGCTCAAGCACGGCACGTTCGACCGCGCCAATGTCGAGCGCGTGATGGTGCGCGGCAAGTTCGACCGCCCTGCCCCGGCTCCGGCGAAATTCAAGATCGGCGATCGCGTGCGGGCGAAGAACATCCATCCTGCGACCCACACGCGGCTGCCTCGCTATGTCCGCGGCCATGTCGGTGTCGTCGAGCTGAATCACGGCTGTCACGTGTTTCCGGATACGGCGGCGATGGAGCGCGGCGAGAACCCGCAATGGCTCTATACCGTGGTGTTCGAGGGCCGCGATCTCTGGGGCGAGGACGGCGATCCCACGCTGAAGGTCTCGATCGACGCGTTCGAGCCCTATCTGGATCCGGCGTGATGAGCGGCGCACTTGCGGCCGCGGCGACGGCGGCAATCCCGAGCATTCCGCGCGACGATGACGGCCCGGTGTTCCGCGCACCCTGGGAGGCGCATGCGTTCGCGATGGCCTTGAGCCTGCACGAGCGCGGCGTGTTCACCTGGCCGGAATGGGCCGCAGCCTTGGCCTCCGAGATCAAGCGTGCCCAGGCCGCGGGCGACCCTGACACCGGCGAGACCTACTATCTGCACTGGCTCGCCACGCTGGAAGGCCTCGTCGCGCGCAAGGGCGTCGCCTCGCTGGAGACGCTGCACCGCTACCGCGATGCCTGGGACCACGCCGCCGATCGCACGCCGCACGGCAAGCCGATTGAGCTGCGGGACGAGGATTTTCAGTAGCTGATCGCTGAGTTCGTCACTGCGAGCGAAGCGAAGCAATCCAGAATCCTCCGCGGCGGCAGTCTGGATTGCTTCGTCGCATCAGCGCAAAATTGCTGCGCAATTTTGTCGCGAGCTCCTCGCAATGACGGCGGAGCGACCCTACCGCCCTGCCACGTACTCGTTCCACCCCCTCGCCCGCAAACTGCAGGCCGGGCACTCGCCGCAGCCATAACCCCATTCGTGCCGCGCGCCGCGTTCGCCGAGATAGCAGGTGTGCGATTGCTCACGGATCAAATCGACCAGCCCCTCGCCGCCGAGATCGTGCGCCAGCTTCCAGGTCGCGGCCTTATCGATCCACATCAATGGCGTGTGCAGCTCGAAGGGCCTCGCCATGCCAAGCGAGAGCGCGGCCTGCACGGCGCGGATGGTCTCGTCGCGGCAATCGGGATAGCCGGAATAGTCGGTCTCGCACATGCCGCCGACGATGTGGCGGATGCCGCGCCGGTAAGCGAGCGCTGCGGCGAAGGTCAGGAACACGAGGTTGCGGCCCGGCACGAAGGTGTTGGGCAGGCCGTCCGCGCCCATCGCGATCGCGACGTCGCGGGTTAGCGCCGTCTCGGAGACGGCCGCCAGCGTCGGGATCGACAGCGTGTGGCTCTCGCCCAGCTTTGCGGCCCAATCGGCGCGCAGGCCCTTGATGCCGTCGAGCAGGCGGTCGCGGCAGTCAAGCTCGATGGCGTGGCGCTGGCCGTACTCGAACCCCAGCGTCTCCACGCGGGCGAAGCGGCTCAAAGCCCAGGCGAGGCAGGTGGTGGAATCCTGGCCGCCGGAGAACAGCACCAGCGCGGTTTCGGAAGAAAATGCGTCGCTCATGGCCCGCGCTTTAGCATTGCGCGACTTGCTCGCCAATCGGTGGAAATCGGCCTGTTCCGCCGCCTTGCGCTGGGATCGGGGGTCCGCTTTTGGCATAAGGCTCTGGACCCCAGGAGACTGCCCGGCAATGACCCCCTCCCGCGATATCTCCCGCCTGATCGAGATCATGGCGGCACTGCGCACCCCGGTGACCGGCTGCCCTTGGGACCTCGAGCAGGACTTTGCGACGATTGCGCCCTACACGATCGAGGAAGCCTATGAGGTGGTCGACGCCATCACCCGCGGCGATCTCGACGATCTCAGAGAGGAGCTCGGCGATCTCCTCCTTCAGGTTGTGTTCCACGCGCAGATGGCCTCAGAGCAGAACGCGTTCGATTTTGGTGACGTGGTCGAGGCCATCACCCGCAAGATGATCCGCCGCCATCCCCACGTCTTCGCCGACAAGGACGGCAATCTCGCCCCGCACCACGTCAAGGAGGTCTGGGACCGCATCAAGGCCGAGGAAAAGGCCGAACGCGCCGCGCGCCGGCCGCCGGAAGCGACGCCGACGCACAAGTCGCTGCTGTCGGGCGTGAAGGCCGGCCAGCCGGCGTTGACGCGCGCGATGGAGCTGCAGCGCAAGGCCTCCACCGTCGGCTTCGACTGGAACGACCCGCGCGCGGTCCTGCAGAAGATCCGCGAGGAAGCCGACGAGATCGAAGCCGCGCTGGACCGCAACGACCGCGCGGGCCTGGCGGAAGAGACCGGCGACCTGATGTTCGCCCTCGTCAATCTCGCCCGCCACGTCGACGCCGATCCGGAAGCCGCGCTGCGCGCGACCAACGCCAAATTCGAGCGGCGCTTTGCCTATATCGAGCGGGCGCTGGCGGCGCAGGGCCGCACGCTCGAGCAGGCCTCGCTGGCGGAGATGGACGCGCTGTGGAATGCGGCGAAGACCGCCACTTAGCCGGGTGCGGTGGCAGAGAGATCCGGCAACACCATCCACCGCCGATCGGTCAGCAATGTACCCCGATTGACCGCCCCCAGCGGCTCGCACGGAAAGATGCGTCAAGCCGCCGCCATGAAATTGTCACCGCAGACAGTCTAAAGTTGTATAGTTCTGACGCAGCCACCCCCCCCTACGGCAGGTGAAGCGCGATGCCATTGAAACATTATTCAGTCCTCAAGGGACGCCCGATTGCGATGCGTTTCGGCACCGGCAGGTCGCCGCACTATCAAGTCCATATCGTCGCCGGCGGTGAAGATTTCCGTATTGCCGTCAACGTGCAGTCGGCCGACGGAAGCGAGGTCGAATTCCTGGTGCGATCTCGTTTCGTCCATCCGATCACCGAACGACTCGCGGCACTCCCGGAGGGGCTGCACCCGCAGGCCCCCCAGCCCAACAGCATCGCGCTGGACTTCATCCGCGGTAATCTGATGCAGCCCCAGGAGATGGTGCCGCTACCGCTGTCCGTACCTGGGCCGGACAACGACCTCAACGAGAAGCTCGACCAGTTCGTCCAGCGCGCACTCTCGGACGAAAGCGCGATGGTCTACGCGTTCGGCGAGACATGGGGCCCCGAGACCAAGGCGGACAATTATTTCGGCTTCAGGCCGGGACGCGGCATTCACGACATCCATATGAACCAGGGAAATCCCATCGGAAGGTTCTCGGGCGACAACGGGCCGTGGCAGGACGGCGGGCTCGTGTTCGAATTCCCGGAGCAAAATTTATGGACGGCAGTCCTTCTCAAATTCCAGACGCAGGCCTGGCACACTGACGACGAGACCGGTCATCCGATTGATCTCGGCGGCGGCACGCCGACAGCGCCGCTGGATCCGACGGCCCCTCCGACAGAGGAAATGCCGGATGGGCTCGTGCGGATCATTGCGGCAATCGTCAACGCCGTGAAGACGCCGGAGCGCGAAGTCGTCACACTGCTCAACACGGCCGATCGCGACATCGATCTCACCGGCTGGAAGCTGGCCGACAAGCAGAAGAAGAAGATGACGCTGTCGGGGACGATCGCAGCCGGAGGAACGCTCGCCGTCGTCGTGGAGAAGCCGATGGAATTGTCGAACCAGGGCGGCATTATCTCGCTGCTGGACACGCGTGGTATCAAGGTTCACGGCGTCGCCTATACCAGGGCGCAAGCCAAACATCCGGGCCTGACAATTCCGTTCTGATGTGCTGATCAAGCCCGCAACCGACCAGCGTCAGCACGCCGCCAGGTCGGCTGCCGTCCGTGCCCCGTGCCCCGTGCGCAGAGCGCACGAGGGTGTATAGATCCATGCCGCGTGTGATCTCTCGTCGCCAGATGCGATCGATGCCGCGCACCAATGGCATCGCGCCGTTATGTGGCGTGATGCGGCACGGCGTCGAACCTGTTCACCACGATATCCCGCTTGGTCTCGTCCACCCGCACCGTCATATCGAAGCGGCCGTCGTGCAGCTCCTTCGACAGCACCTCGGCATTGCGGTGCAGCCAGCTGATGCCGGCGCCGTCGGCGGCGTCGATCGAGAGATCGAGCGTGGTGCGCTTGGCGGCCAGGCGTTGCTCGATCGCGGCGAGCAGAGCATCGATGCCCTCGCCCGACACGGCTGAGACCAGCATCGCCGGATGATCCTCCGGCCTGCGCGCGGCGATGTTGAGCAGCTCTTCACGTTGCTCGGGATCGAAACGGTCGATCTTGTTCCAGACCTCGATGATGCGGCCGGAATCGTCGGGGTTGATGCCGAGCTGGCGCAGCACCGCGTCAACGTCGCTCTGCTGCGCCTCGGCGTCTTCATGCGAGATGTCGCGGACATGCAGGATGACGTCGGCCTCCAGCACCTCCTCCAGCGTGGCGCGGAAGGCGGCGACGAGCTGCGTCGGCAGGTTGGAGATGAAGCCGACGGTGTCCGACAGCATCGCCTTGCCGCCATGCGGCAGGTTGAGCGCCCGCAAGGTGGGATCGAGCGTCGCAAACAGCATGTCGGCCGCCTGCACGTCGGCGCGGGTCAGGCGATTGAACAGCGTCGACTTGCCGGCATTGGTGTAACCGACCAGCGCGACGACGCGATACGGCACGCGTTGGCGGCCGGCGCGATGCAGCCGCCGCGTCGCCTGCACCTTTTTCAGCTCGCTCTCCAGCTTGGAGATGCGCTCCTGGATCAGGCGACGGTCGGCCTCGATCTGGGTCTCGCCGGGACCGCCCATGAAGCCGAAACCGCCGCGCTGGCGTTCGAGATGGGTCCAGGAGCGCACCAGGCGCGAGCGCTGGTAGTTGAGATGCGCAAGCTCGACCTGCAGCGAGCCTTCCCTGGTCTTGGCGCGACGGCCGAAGATTTCGAGGATGAGCCCGGTTCGGTCGAGCACCTTGGCGTGCCATTCCTTCTCGAGGTTGCGCTGCTGGATCGGCGACAGCGCGCAATCCATCACCACGAGCTCGACCTCGAGGGTCTTGATCAGCCCGGCGATCTCCTCGACCTTGCCCTTGCCGATATAGGTCGCGGGCCGGATCTGGCTGACCGGGGCGACGGTGGCGTCGGCAATGACGAGATCGATCGCGCGCGCAAGGCCCGCGGCTTCATCGAGCCGGGCCTCGGTGTCTCGCAAGGCATGAGTCTCCGATTGCGCGTCGGCACCGCCCGCGCGCACGCGCAAGTAGGGACCGATGACAAGCACCCGCCCCGTCTGCGTAGCCCCTGCCGACCGTGGACGGTCGGCATCCCCGTCGAAATTCCGGGGTTCCAATCAGATCACTCTCAAGCCGGCTGGTCCTCGCCGCCTTCGAACAGCTGAATCGGAGCGCCCGGCATGATGGTCGAGATCGCATGCTTGTAGACGAGCTGCGAATGACCGTCGCGCCGAAGCAGCAAACAGAAATTGTCGAACCAGGTCACGATGCCCTGGAGCTTCACTCCGTTGACCAGAAAGATCGTCAGTGGCGTCTTGGTTTTGCGAACGTGATTTAGGAAGGTGTCCTGTAGGTTTTGTGCGCGGTCTGCCGCCATTGTTTTTTTCTCGCTTTGAGTTTCTTTTTATTGCGCCGGATGCGGCCCTCTTTGTGGAGTTCGGGGCCTCCTCCGGTTGCCGTCCCTCATGAGATCCCCCTCGGAAGGAACAGCGGTTCGATTAGAGGACAGGTCGGGATATTAGGCAAGCCGCTTCAAGCGGCAGGCCCGGCCCTATTGCCCCGAAAAATTACGGAAATCGATGATTTTCTTCGCCTATTGTCGAGATGCCGCCGCGGCGTCGCAGCCTTAGCCGACGCCGAGCGCTTTCAACTTCCGGTGCAAGGCCGAACGTTCCATGCCAACGAACTCGGCCGTTCGGGAAATATTTCCTGAGAAACGGCTGATCTGTGCAATCAAATAGTCGCGCTCGAACACTTCGCGTGCCTCGCGCAGCGGCAGGCCCATGATGTGCTCGCCATTGTTGCTGGTCGGCATCGCCGGCACCATCGAGCCGACGTCCTGCGGCAGCATGTCGGCGGTGATGATGACCTCCGGCCCACCGGCGGCCAGAATCATGACTCTTTCAACATTATTGCGGAGCTGACGCACATTGCCGGGCCAGACATGCGATTGCAGCACCGCCATCGCGTCCTGACCGATCTGGCGCCTGGGCAGGCCGCTGCCCGCCGAGATCTGCTCCATGAAATAGTCGATCAATTCCGGAATGTCCTCGCGCCGCTCCGACAGTGCAGGCACGCGGATCGGCACCACCGAGAGCCGGTGGTAGAGATCCTCGCGGAAGCGGCCGGCCGTGATCTCCTCTTCGAGATTGCGGGCGGTCGATGAGATGATGCGCACGTCGACCTGCACCTTGGCGGTACCGCCGACGCGCTGGAACGACTGCTCCACCAGCACGCGCAGGATCTTGTTCTGGGTCTCGCGCGGCATGTCCGCGATCTCGTCGATGAACAGCGTGCCGCCATGCGCTTCTTCGAGCGCGCCAGGCTTGCGCGGCTGCTCGCCATTGGACTGCTCGACGCCGAACAGCTCATGCTCCATCCGCTCGGGTGTGATCGCGGCGGCGTTGATGACGACGAAGGGGCCGTCGGCGCGGCCCGAGGCGGCATGCAGCGTGCGCGCGGTCAGCTCCTTGCCGGCGCCGGCGGGGCCGACGATCAGGATGCGGCTGTTGGCCTTGGCCGCCCGCTCGATGGTCTGGCGCAGCTGGTTCATGCTGGGCGAGCGGCCGACCAGCTGGCTGGCGCTCGGCGCGAGCTGCTTCAGCTCCTTGACCTCGCGCTTGAGCCGCGAGTTCTCCAGCGCTCTGGTCGCGACCAGGATGAGGCGGTCGGCCTTGAACGGCTTCTCGATGAAATCGTAGGCGCCACGCTTGATCGCGGCGACCGCGGTCTCGATGTTGCCGTGGCCGGAGATCATCACGACGGGCAGATCGGCATTGTCCTTCTTGACCTGCTCCAGGAGCTGCAGGCCGTCGAGCTTGGAGCCCTGCAGCCAGATGTCGAGGAATACCAGGTGCGGCCGACGATTGGCGATCTCGGCAAGCGCCGAGTCGCTGTCGCGTGCGGTCCTTGTGACGAATCCCTCGTCTTCGAGAATGCCCGCAACGAGATCCCGAATATCGGCCTCATCATCGACAATCAGAATTTCACTTGCCATGGATCGCGCCTGTCTTGTCAGCTGCCTGTTGAGGCTTCGATTTTGGTTGAATCATTGGTCTTTTCAGCCGGCTCTTTGGTTCCGGCGGCCGGCTCTTTTGTTTCCCGGTTCTCGACGGATTCCGTCACCGTTTGCGTGATGTCGGCTTTGGAGGTCGTCTCGGTCGCGGCGTTGGCCGCCGGCACGTGCTCCGTTTTCGCGGGTTGCCCTGAGACGGCAAAGCGCATGCGCATCCAGGCGCCGCGCTGGCCTGCACGGAAGTCGGAGGCATCCTTCAGCTCGATCCGCCCGCCATGGTCTTCCAGCACGCGGCCGACGATGGCGAGCCCGAGCCCGGTGCCCTTGGCGCGCGTGGTGACGTACGGCTCGAGCAGGCGCGAGCGCGCGACCTTGGGCAGGCCGATGCCGTTGTCGATGACGTCGATCAGCACGTCGTCGCCCTCGCGCGACACCACGACGTCGATACGGCCCTTGCCATCGTCCTTGCCGAGCTCCTCGGGCGGGACCTGCTCGATCGCCTCGGTGGCGTTCTTGACGATGTTGGTGACCGCCTGCGAGATCAGGCGCCGGTCGAACTGGGCGCGCAGCGGATCCTGCTTGAACTCAGCCTCGATGTCGATCTCGGGATGGGCGACCTTCATCAGGAACACCGCCTGGCGCACGGTGTCGGCGACGTCCTCACCCTCCATCACGGGCTTGGGCATCCGCGCAAAGCGCGAGAACTCGTCGACCATGCGCCTGATGTCGTCGACCTGGCGCACAATGGTGTCGGTGCACTGATCGAAGATCTGCTTGTCCTTGTCCTCGGTGATGGTCTTGCCGAACTTGCGGCGGATGCGCTCGGCCGAGAGCTGGATCGGGGTCAGCGGGTTCTTGATCTCGTGGGCGATGCGGCGCGCGACGTCGCCCCAGGCCGAGGTGCGCTGCGCCGAGACCAGCTCGGTGATGTCGTCGAGCGTGATGATGTAGCTGTCGTGCGGCTGGTTCTTCTCGGCGCTGACGCGGACCGAGAGGTTGCGCTCGGTGCCGTCGCGGGTGATCGTGATCTGGCCCTGCACCAGGCGCTGGGTCCCTTCCCGCGCGGTCTTCATCATCTCGTCCAGCTCGGGCAGCACGTCGGAGAGCGGGTGGCCGAGCGTCTCGGCTTCGGAATGCCCGATCAGCTTCTCGGCGGAGCGGTTGAGGATGCCGACGCTGCCGGACGCGTCGACGCCGATGATGCCGGCGCTCGCCGAAGACAGCACCGCTTCGATGAAGCGGCGGCGGCTGTCGATGAGGTCGCTGGCGCTCACGAGCTCGTCGCGCTGGCTGCGCAACTCCTGCGTCATCTTGTTGAAGGTCTCGCCAAGCTGGGCGAGGTCGCCTTCCGACTGGTGCACGGGCACCTGGACGTGCAGGTCGCCGGTCGAGACCGTGTGGGCCGCATTCATCAGCCGCCGGATCGGCGAGACCAGCGAGTTGGCGAAATTGAGACCGATCAGCACCGAAGCCATCAAGATGGTCAACGCGATCACCGCGAACATCAGCGCGAAGGCGACCTGGATACCGAGCCGGCGCGATTCGATCTGGGCGTATTCGGCGACGCTGACCTCGGTCTGCTTGAGCTGATTGACGACATTCGGATCAAGCGGCCGGGCGACATAGAGGAAGGTGTCGTTGAAGGCACGCAGGCGGATCACCGCGGCGACGAAGCTCGCATCGGGGAGCACCGCGATCTCGGGCTCGGCCTCGTTGACGTTGCTGAGAAAGTCGGGCGCGGGCGGCGAATAAGCGAGCCGCATGCCGGTGTCGGCGGATTCCAGAATGTTGGTGTTCTTGTCGATGATCATCGCGCCCGGCAGGTTGCGGGACGCGGCGCTCGCCGTCAGCATCTCGCGAAACGTGCGGCGGTCCTGGTCATAGAGCGGCCGGGCATGGGCGATGTCGTTGGCCATGCCGAGAATGTCGCCGCGGATCAGCTGCGCATGGTCCTGCATATAGGCCCGCGCGATCGTCAGCGAGTTCTGGATGACCTGCTTGGTCGGCCCGGAGAAAAGCCGGTCGAGGCCGCGCTCGATGGTGACATTGGCGACGACGGCGACCAGCACCGCCGGCAGCACCGCGACGATCGAGAACAGGCTGACGATCTGGACGTGAAGACGCGCCGCCGCCCTGCCCCGCCGCCGCGCCAGGATCAGCTGCCAGAGTTCCCGGACGATGATCCCGACCAGCAGCAGGATCGTGGCGGCATTGATCAGATAGAATGTGCGGACCACCCCGGGCGTCGGCTCGATCGTGCTCAGACCGGTCAGGACCAGGAAGGTCAGGAAGGCCGACAGCAGCGCCAGCGCGACGGCAAAGGGCGCCAGCCAGCGTCGCACCGACCAACGCCGGGGCTCTTCCGCTGGGGCCGTGTCAAAGTGTGCGGCCGAGGTCTCTGCGCTGGTCATTCCGGCAATGGTGGTGCTGAAAACGGGTCCGCGGACGCGCGGATACTGATGTATTCGTACCACATTGTTGCCGAATTGCGACAATTCCGCGGCGCCTTGGCCGCGGCCGCCCCGCGCAATCCACAGGCACATGCCGGAGGGACGGGAACGGATTCCCGCCATTCCGGCTTGATCAGCATGGATAAGATCTGTCTCGCGACGATGGTTTCGGCCGTTCTGCTGCTGATCGTGGCCTCCGACCTCCTGGTCAACGGCCTCGGCCATAAGCAGGACCCGGTGACTCTCGCCAGCGTGATGCCGGCATCTGGGCGGCTGGTCAGATAGATGTGATGCCGCGCGCTGCGGCCTAACAAATTTAAATGGGCGACCGGAACATTTGGGCCCAGCGCGGACTTCTGCTCACCGCGTCAGCCACAACGGCCAGCGCGATCCGGACAGGCTCAGCTCTGCCTTGGTAGGGGGAGCTGAGCCACCGTCCGCTTCGAGAGACTAGCCCCCGCTCCGATACACCTGGATGTCGAGGTCCCGGATCTTCTTCCGCAGCGTGTTGCGGTTGAGACCGAGCAGGTCCGCGGCGCGGATCTGGTTGCCGCGGGTGGCGGCGAGCGCCGCCGTCAGCAACGGCACCTCGATCTCCTTGAGGATGCGGTGATAGAGGCCCGGCGGCGGCACGCCGTTCGGGAAGCCCTGGAAGTGCGAGGACAGATACGCCTCCACGGCGCCGCCGAGATTGTCGACGCCCTGCTGGACCGCGGCGCCCGGGCTGACCGAGGGCGGTGCGAGCTCGCCATCGATGACGGAGGACGTGATCACGTCCTGCGGATAGAGCGCGGCGAGGCGTCGGGCGAGGTTTTCTAGCTCGCGCACGTTGCCGGGCCAGCGGTGCTGCTTCAGCCGCTCCAGCGCCAGCGTATCCAGTTTCTTCGGCGGCAGTCCGTCCTTCTCGGCCAGCGTGAAGAAGTGCCGCACGAGATCCGGCAGGTCCTCGATGCGTTCGCGCAACGGCGGCAGCCGCAGCGGCACGACATTGAGGCGGAAGAACAGGTCTTCCCGGAACAGGCCCTGCTGGATCAGGACGCGCAGATCCTTGTTGGAGGCCGCGACGATGCGCACGTCGGTCTTGATCGGGGTGCGGCCGCCGACGGTGGTGTATTCGCCCTGCTGCAATACGCGCAGCAGGCGGGTCTGCGCCTCCATCGGCATGTCGCCGATCTCATCCAGGAACAGCGTGCCGCCCTCGGCCTGCTCGAAGCGGCCGGAGGCGCGGGTGTTGGCGCCGGTGAAGGCACCGCGCTCGTGGCCGAACAATTCGGACTCGATGAGATCGCGCGGGATCGCCGCCATGTTGACCGCGACGAACGGGCCGTTGCGGCGCTTGCCGTAATCGTGCAGCGCCCGCGCCACCAGCTCCTTGCCGGTGCCGGACTCGCCCGTGATCATCACGGTGAGGTCGGTCTGCATCAGGCGCGCCAGAACGCGGTAGATTTCCTGCATCGCCGGCGAACGGCCGACCAGTGGGATCGCCTCCATCTCGGCGTCCTCGTCCGGCGTCGAGGTTCGCTCCTTCGGCTCGGCGAGCGCGCGGCCGACGATGGCAATCAGCTCCTTGAGGTCGAAGGGCTTCGGCAGATATTCGTAAGCCCCGCGCTCGGAGGCGCGGATCGCCGTCATGAAGGTGTTCTGCGCGCTCATGACGATGACGGGCAGGTTCGGCCGCATCTTCTTGATCCGCGGCAACAGGTCGAAGGCGTTTTCGTCCGGCATCACCACGTCGGTGATGACGAGATCGCCCTCGCCCTGGCTGACCCAGCGCCACAGCGTCGCGGCATTGCCGGTCAGCCGCACTTCGTAACCGGCGCGGGACAGTGCCTGATTGAGAACGGTGCGGATGGCGGTATCGTCATCGGCTACGAGAATGCTACCTGCGGGCATTGTTAATCCTCATTTTGCCCCCTGTGACGCAGGCGACGACTTCCCGGCAGAGCCGTCGCGACTGCTTTGATCGGCGTGTTTCACCGATGTGGAATACATCGGCATCAGCACGCGGAAGGTGGTCTTGCGCGGCTGAGATTCGCATTCGATGATGCCCCCGTGATCGCCGACGATCTTGGCAACCAGCGCCAGGCCGAGACCCGAGCCGGTCTGCTTGGTGGTCACGAAGGGGTCGAACAGGTTGGGCAGAAGATCGTCGGGCACGCCGGGTCCGTTGTCCTTCACGCAGAATTCGAGCGGAAGGGATACCCGGGATTTTTGACCGGGGACTGACAGGCGCACACCGGGACGGAACGCGGTGGTGAGCTGGATCTCGGCGTCGGGCACGTCGATCAACGCTTCGGCGGCGTTCTTCACGAGATTGAGGAACACCTGGATCAGCTGGTCCTGGTTCGCCAGCACCGGCGGCAGCGAGGGATCGTAGTCCTCGATGAAGCGGATGTTGCGGGCAAAGCCCGACTGCGCCAGCCGCTTCACGTGATCGAGCACCGAATGGATGTTGACGGGGCCGCGCACCACGGGGCGCTCGTCGCCGAACACCTCCATGCGGTCCACCAGCGTCACGATGCGGTCGGCCTCGTCGCAGATCAGCCGCGTCAGCATGCGGTCCTCGGACGAGGCCTGCTGCTCCAGTAGCTGTGCTGCGCCGCGAATGCCCGAAAGCGGATTCTTGATTTCGTGCGCGAGCATCGCTGCTAGCGCTATCACCGAGCGCGCTGCGCTGCGGTGAGTGAGCTGCCGATCCATCTTGTCGGCGATGGTGCGCTCCTGCAGCATCACGACGATATGGCCGGGCCGCTCGGTGAGCGGCGCGACATGCAGGTCGACCTGGCGGTCGCCGCCCATGCGCGGCGTACCGAGATCGACCTTGTATTCGTTGACCGGCGAGTTCGACGAGCGCACCTGGTCGATCAGCGCCAGCAACGGACTTCCGAACGGCACCAGCTCCTTCAACGACTGCCGCTTCAGGAATTGCGTCGAGATCTCGAAGAAGGCTTCGGTGGCGATGTTGGCGGCGACGATCTTGCCGTCCGGCCCGATCATGAGCACGGGGTTGGGCAAGGCATCCAGGATGGCGTCGCTGTCGGACTGAAGCGGCCGACGATGTTCAGCGGCTGAGCTCATGCAGCAGCGCTCCATGCGAAGTCGTCGAAGGCGTCTTGCAGTGAATCGTGAACGAGGCGCGGATCCTCCGAGACCAGGATTTTCTGCCGCCAGGATTTCAGCTTCTCGGCCGGCGCACGGCTCGCCTGCGCTGCGACGTCGAGCGCCCAGCCCAGATGCTTGCGGGCGTGCCTCAGCCCGATGCGCAGACCATAGAGCGCACAAACGCCGTCATAGAGCGTGCGGACATAATGCAGCTGCGTTTCGAGCGAGGGCGCGGCTTCCTCGGCCCCGCCCTTCAGGCGGCGGCCGATCTGGCCCGGCAGCCAGGGCTGGCCCTGCGCGCCGCGGCCGATCATCACGGCGTCGGCGCCCGAGGCGTCCAATGCCGCGAGCGCCTTCTCGTAGGAGGTGATGTCGCCGTTGACGACGAGCGGAATGGAGACGGCCTCGCGCACGGCGCGGATCGCATCCCAATCGGCCTCGCCCTTGTAGAACTGGCAGCGGGTGCGGCCGTGCACGGTGACGAGCTTGACCCCGGCGGCCTGCGCGCGCCGCGCCAGCTCCGACGCGTTGCGGCTGCGGTCGTCCCAGCCGAGCCGCATCTTCAGCGTCACCGGCACCTTCACCGCCGCGATCGTCGCCTCGATCAGGCTGACGGCATGGTCGAGGTCGCGCATCAAGGCCGAGCCGGACTGGCCGCCGGTGACGTGGCGGGCGGGACAGCCCATGTTGATGTCGATGATATCGGCGCCTTCCGCTTCGGCGATCCGGGCGCCTTCGGCCATCCAGTGCGTCTCGCAGCCGGCGAGCTGGACCACGTGCGGGCCGATGCCGGTGGCTTCGCAGCGCAACCGGGACATCCGGTGGCCATTGGCGAGCTCATCGCTCGCGGTCATTTCAGACACGACCAGACCAGCCCCAAGCTCGGCAGCCAGCCGGCGGACGGGCGAGTCAGTCACACCCGACATCGGTGCCAGGAAGACCGGGGCGGCGACTTCAATATCGCCTATTTTCAACGGCTTAGAGCCTGATACTGCCGAGCCGGTCACGGGGGTCTCGTTGACTGGGCAGGGCCTCATCGCGCCTGCCATGATCTATCTTGCGCACAATTCTTGTGCAGTCAAGCGTCATGCCTACAGTTTAGACAGTTCTGTAGATCTTTCAAGTGCAGTGCAGCAAAATGCTGTTTCCCACAATCCAGGGAAACCCCCTTTTTTTGCGGGCCTGCCGTGCTAGAGGCATGCCGGCAAATCACCCCTGCTCTTTCATTGGCAACTGAGTATTTGAGTCCTATGGCGAAATCACAGCGCACCGCGGTCGTCCTCGTCGCAGCCGGGCGTGGATTGCGCGCCGGCGCCGGCGGGCCGAAGCAATATCGCGAGATCGGCGGCGTGCCCGTGATTTATCGCGCGATGGAAGCCTTCAGCCGCCACGCCGATGTGTTTGCGGTGCAGCCGGTGGTGAACCCCGACGACAGCGCCATGTTCACGGCAGCGGTCGCAGGGCTGAGGCATGAGCCGCCGGCCAATGGCGGCGCGACGCGGCAGGCTTCGGTGCTCGCCGGCCTCGAGGCCCTGGCCAAGCACAAGCCGGACATCGTGCTGATCCACGACGCCGCGCGGCCCTTCGTTTCGGAAGGCGTAATCTCGCGCGCGATCGAGGCGGCGGGCCGCACTGGTGCTGCGATCCCCGTTGTTCCCGTCACCGACACCATCAAGGTCACCGGCGAGAGCGGCAACGTCGAGGCCACGCCGGACCGCGCTTCCTTGCGAATCGCACAGACGCCGCAATCCTTTCGTTTCGACGTCATCCTCGAGGCGCATCGTCGCGCGGCAAGGGATGGACGCTCGGATTTCACCGACGATGCCGCGATTGCCGAATGGGCGGGATTGACGGTCGCAACCTTTGAAGGCGATGTTGCCAACATGAAGCTCACCACTCCCGAGGATTTCGTGCGCGAGGAAGCGCGCCTGGCCGCCCAGCTTGGCGACATCAGGATCGGCACCGGCTACGACGTGCACGCCTTCGGCGAAGGCGACCATGTCATGATCTGCGGCGTGCGCGTGCCGCACACCAAGGGCTTTTTGGCTCATTCCGACGGCGACGTCGGCCTGCATGCGCTGGTCGACGCCATTCTCGGCGCGCTCGCCGACGGCGACATCGGCTCGCACTTTCCGCCGAGCGATGCGAAATGGAAGGGCGCCTCCTCCGACCAGTTCCTGAAATATGCCATCGAGCGCGTCGCAGCGCGCGGCGGCCGCGTCGCCAATCTCGAGGTGACGCTGATCTGCGAGCGGCCGAAGATCGGTCCATTGCGCGACACCATGCGCGCGCGCATCGCCGAGATCTCCGGCGTCGAGATCTCGCGCGTCGCGGTAAAGGCGACCACCAGCGAGCGGCTCGGCTTCACCGGCCGTGAGGAAGGCATCGCGGCCACCGCGAGCGCCACCATCCGCCTGCCCTGGGGCGTGTAAGGCCATGGGCGGCAGCGACGCACGCGCCCTCTCCCGCTCGCTGCTCGATCTGTGTCGGATGCGCAAGCTGACGATCGCGACCGCCGAATCCTGCACCGGCGGTCTCGTTGCGGGCGCGCTGACCGACATCCCCGGCTCGTCGGATGTCATCGACCGCGGCTTCGTCACCTATTCCAACGAGGCCAAGCGCGCGATGCTTGGCGTCGAGGCGAGCACGCTTGCGAATTTCGGTGCGGTGAGCAAGGAGACCGCGACCGCGATGGCGATCGGTGCGCTGGAGCGCGCCGATGTCGATCTCGCCGTCGCCATCACCGGCATCGCCGGCCCGGGCGGCGCCACGCCCGGCAAGCCGGTCGGTCTCGTGCACTTCGCCGCCGCCGCGCGCGACGGCCGCATCATCCACCGCGAGCACCGCTTCGGCGCCATCGGCCGCAGCGCGGTGCGCGCCCGCTCGGTCGTCGAGGCGCTGCGCATGCTGATGGATCTGGCCCGCGGCCCGCAAGTCGCGGCCAAGCCGCAACGAGCCGCGGCAAGCCGTCTGCGCCCGCGCGTGACCCGCTCGCCGCGCCGGCATGTGGTGAAGCGCCGGCCGCCACGTTCGCCGCGGGGATAAAACGCCTCAGGCCGCCGCCGCAAGCAACGCGCTCGCATGATCGAGCACGCACTGCTTGACCGCGTCGGCTTCAGACGGCTTCGCCTTTGCGCGAACCGTCAATTCCAGGATCGGTGCCGCGGGATTGGCGACATCGAGAACCTTGGTGACGGAGACGGCAGGCGCAGCCTGCTCGTCCATGCGGGAGTCGTTGCGCAATTCCTTCAGGATGCGATCGGCCAGCGTATTGGCCGCGCCGGCGGGGACCGGAAACGTCACCTTGACCTCACCCGTGCCGGGATAGGCGCTATGGTTGATGATGGCCGCGCCCCAGACCTGTCCATTCGGCAACAGGATCTGCGTGTTGTCGGGCGCGACCAGCTCGGTCATGAACAGCGACAACGACCTCACCTTGCCGGCCTTGCCGGCGACCTCGACATCGTCGCCGATGTGAAAGGGCCGGAACAAGAGCAGCATCACGCCGGCGGCGAGATTGGACAACGTGCCCTGCAAGGCGAGACCAATGGCGAGCGAGGTCGCGCCCAGCACGGCGACCAGGCTCGCCGTCTGGATGCCGAAGAGCTGCAGCACGGCGATGCCGACGACCGCGAGGACGCCATAGCGCGCAAGGCTGCCCACGAACAGCGTCACCAGCGGGTCGACGCGGTGCGTGACGCTGAGGACTCGCGTGACGAAACGCTGCATGGCGCCGGACAGATACCAGCCGACCGCGAGCAACAGGATCGCGTAGATCGCGTTCAGGCCGTACAGGACGAGCGACGCTTTCAGCGTGTCGAAATTGATGGTCATGGCGGCTCCAACCCGGACTCGTCGGTTGAGAACGCGCCGCAATGCGAAATGATCCCCGCGACGGCTGAGGCGGAACACGGGAGGAAACTCTTGGTAGGATGGATTAGTCGACCAGATGCGCCACGCGCATCTGGTCGGCGTAATCCACCTCGTCTGTCCCCGCGGCGGCAGTCACGGTGGATTACGCCTTCGGCTCATCCACCCTAACGAGATCTTGCGTTGCCCGACGGGCAAAACACCCGATCGGCTGGTCAATCCGCGTGCGCGAAAAGATTCGCCTTTACAGAATTTCCGATTTGTCGCATTCTCGTTGCACCTCATCCCGGTCAGAGGGGCGCATCGCGATCGTCACGAACGCGGGGTGAGCTGCGGTGGACGCATGTCACATCGGCGCGAAGGGTTCGCAGGGCGGGCAACCGTGAGCGAAAACCGTCGCGCACACGACCGGTGTGATTTGCGTACGGCAAAACCGTGTCGTCCTGGCGCCCGGGGTCTGTGCGCCAAGTCTTGCGGTGATGTGGCGGTCCAACCGGACGCGCGCGTCAGCTATCGGCAAGGCGACGGGGGCAATAGTGCATCGCTCCCCGGGGAGAACTCGGCATAAGCCGTCAAACCACTGCGCAGGGAAGGCCGGTTGTTGGGCTTCACCTGTATGCCGCTGTGCAGCCTCTTGTAGCGCAACCTTCGCACAGTGGACCGTGGGTGCCCGGCCGGCACCCGGTCTTCCCTGCGCCTTCTGACATTTGAGGGCGTCATGACAACGCAAAGCTCGGGCAGGAACTGTCGCGAGGCTGCAGCGTTATGTTCCGTTTTCAGAAAGCACGCAAATTCGTCGATTCCGATCGGAACGCCCATGCGACCGGCGCGACCAAACCTCATCGCTGGTGTCCGATCTTGCACGGAAAAATATTGGCGCAATAATGCCGACTTAGGCTGTGCTCCGGAATCAACCGGACCAGCATCGTGGAGGGCGACGCAATTGTTCGCTCGCGTCGCGGCCTCGGCCGCCGTGATCATCACTTTGGCCGCCATTGATGGTGCGTCCGCGCAAATGGCCAACCAGCCGCCGGACACGATGGCAGCGCGGGTGGAGGCGTGCACGCCCTGCCATGGCAACAAGGGCGAAGGCACCAGCGACGTCTATTTCCCGCGCCTCGCGGGCAAGCCGGCCGGCTATCTCTACAACCAGCTTCTGGCCTTCCGCAGCGGCCGGCGCAAATATCCGCCGATGAACTATCTCCTGGAGTTTCTGCCTGATCCGTATCTTCAGGCAATGGCGGAGTATTTTGCCAACGAGCATCCGCCATTGCCGCAGCCGACGCCGAGCGAGGTCAGCAAGGACGTCCTCGCACAGGGCGAACAGCTCGCCACCAGCGGCGATGCCAATCGCAACATTCCGGCATGCGTGAGCTGCCACGGCCCCGACCTGACCGGCATGCAGCCAGGCATCCCCGGCCTGTTGGGCTTGCGCGCCGCCTATATCAGCGCACAGCTCGGCGCCTGGCGTTACGGCACCCGTACGGCCAAGTCGCCGGACTGCATGCAGCTCGTCGCCGGTCATCTCACCGAGGCCGACGTGACGGCCGTGGCCGCCTGGCTCGCGACGCGGCCTGCGCCCGCCAACCCGGCCCCCCTCCCGAGAGGCACCTACGCCCTGCCCTTCGGCTGCGGCAGCCAGCCCAACTGACGAGGCGGATGATGGTCTCGAAACTGTCGATCACGCTCTTTGCCATCGTCGCGCTCACGACAATTGCGCACGCGCAAGACAAGAGCAGCGATGTCGTCGCGCGCGGCGAATATCTCGCCCGCGCCGGCGATTGCACGGCGTGCCACACTGCACCCGAGGGACGCCTGTTCGCCGGCGGCCGGCCTATGCCGACCCCGTTCGGCACGCTTTACACCTCCAACATCACGCCGGATCCCGACACGGGGATCGGCAAATGGAGCGCCGACGATTTCTACAAGACCATGCACAGCGGCCGCTTCCCGGACGACGGGCTGATCTATCCAGCGATGCCGTTCGCCTCCTACACCAAGGTCACGCGCGCCGACAGCGACGCGATCTACGCCTATCTGCGCTCGATTCAGCCTGTGAACCAGAAGAACAAGCCGCACGAGCTGCGCTTCCCCTACGATAATCGCCAGCTCATCCTCGGCTGGCGCACGTTGTTCTTCACCGAGGGCGAGTTCAAGCCGGATCCGAAGAAATCGGCGGAATGGAATCGCGGCGCCTACCTCGTCGAGGGCCTCGGCCATTGCGGCATGTGCCATTCGCCGATCAACGCGCTCGGCGGCACCTCGCAATCGGACGCCTTCAAGGGCGGCCTGATCCCGATGCAAAACTGGTACGCGCCGTCCCTCACCTCAAATCGCGAAGCGGGGCTCGGCGACTGGAGCATCAAGGACATCACCGACCTGCTCCAGACCGGCGTCTCCATGCGCGGCGTCGTTTACGGCCCGATGGCCGAGGTCGTGCACAACAGCCTGCAATATCTCAGCGACGAGGACACGCGCGCCATGGCGGTGTACCTCAAGAGCATTGCGGAGCCCTCGCCGTCGCCGCCGGCAAGCTCGACACTGCCGACCAGCGAGAGCAGCCTCTTGATCAGCCTCGGCAAGACCGTTTACGACAAGCACTGCGCGAGCTGTCACGGCGTTCAGGGCGAAGGCAAGCCGCCGCACTGGCCGCCGCTCGCCAACAACCAGTCGATCGAGATGCAGTCGGCGGTCAATCCGATCCGCATGGTGCTCAATGGCGGCTATCCGCCGGGCACCAAGGGCAACCCGATGCCCTACGGCATGCCGCCGTTTGCGGGGCTTCTGTCCGATAACGAGATCGCTGCCGTCGTCTCCTACATCCGCACCGCCTGGGGCAATCGCGGCACGCCGGTCTCGGCGCGCGAGGCCAACGAGCTGCGCTCCGCACCGCTGAACTGAGACCCAGAGATCCGTCATGATCAATTCCGACCCGCCGACCAGCCCAGCCGCCGCCGACCAGGCGATCGACGAGGTCGTCGCCCAAGGCCCGTCCGGGGCGATCGTGCTTGCCGGCATCGCCACGGCCTGCGTCGTCGCAATGTGGTTTGCCTTCTACCTGTTCGTCTTCCTGCCGCGCGGACCGCTGCAATGAGCGCCCAGGACACTCACGCCAGCGCCAGCGCCGAGGTCGCGGCCCGCGTCGAGCGGCGCTGGGCGACCATTGCCGTGATCATCATCGTGATGATGGCGCTGCTCGCGGCATTCGCCGGTATCCATCGCGCGACCATGCCCCAGCCGCGCGTCGAAACGACCGATCCATCCCGGCTGCATCTCTCAGGCGAATTCGTCGAGAGCAATCTCGGCAGCGTGCTCGAGGCGAACGGCAATGTGACCGTGCGCGCGATCGGCCAGCAATATTCCTTCACACCGGCCTGCATCCTGGTTCCTGCGGACACGCCGATCACCTTGCGCGCCACCAGCGCCGACGTCGTGCACGGCATCCTGATCCAGGGCACCAACGTCAACGCCATGCTGGTGCCGGGCTACATCTCCGAACAGCTCATGCGTTTCACGAAGACCGGCGATTATCTGATGCCCTGCCAGGAGTTTTGCAGCTTCGGCCACGAAGGCATGTGGGGCAAGGTCAAGGTGATCGACAAGGCCGAATTCGCCGGTCGTGCGAAGGGTGGCGGGAGGCTGAGCTGTGTTGGCCAATAGGAAGCTCATCCTAGCTCATTTCTGGCTCGCTTTTGCCGTGTTCGGCATCGCGCTCGCGCTCGGCGCCTGGCAGATGTTCATCCGCAGTCCGATCGGCACCTGGCTGTCCAATCCCGAACTGTACTACCGCTCGCTGACCGCGCATGGCACGGTGATGGGCTACGTTTTCCCGACGCTGGTCGCGATGGGTTTTGGCTATGCCATAGCCGAGTCCGCGCTGGAGCAGCGCCTGGTCGGGGTGCGCTGGGCCTGGACCGGGTTCTGGCTGATCGTCGCCGGCAGCATCATGGCGGTGATCCCGATCGCGCTCGGCCGCGCCTCGGTGCTCTACACTTTCTATCCGCCGCTGATCGGCAACGTGTTCTACTATCTCGGCGTCGTGCTGGTCGTGGTCGGCTCGTGGGTCTGGGTCGCGCTGATGTCGATCAATTTGCGCGTCTGGCGCAAGGCCCATCCCGGCGCGCCGGTGCCGCTCGCCATGTTCGCCAATGTCGCAGGCTCCTATTTATGGGCCTGGACCGCAGTCGGCGCCGCGCTCGAGCTGCTGCTCCAGATCATTCCCGTCGCGGCGGGCCTGAAGAGCACAATCGATGCCGGCCTTGCCCGCGTGTTCTTCTCCTGGACGCTTCACGCCATCGTCTATTTCTGGCTGATGCCGACCTACATTGCCTATTACACCATCGTGCCGCGCGCGATCGGCGGGCGGGTCTATTCCGACACCATGGCTCGCATCTCCTTCATCCTGTTCCTGGTGGTCGCGATGCCGATCGGCATGCACCATACCTTTGCCGATCCGCAGGTCGGCGCCGGCTTCAAGTTCATCCATTCGGCCTTCACCGCGTTGGTCGCGCTGCCGACGCTGCTGACCGTGTTCACGATCTGCGCCTCGGTCGAGATCGCTGCGCGGCTGCGCGGCGGGCGCGGCCTGTTCGGCTGGATCAGGGCCCTGCCCTGGGACAATCCGATGATGCTGGCGCTGGCCTTCTCGTTCGTCATGCTCGGCTTCGGCGGCGCCGGCGGCCTGATCAACATGAGCTACCAGCTCGATGCGTCCATCCACAATACGCAGTGGATCACCGGCCATTTCCACCTGATCTTCGGCGGCGCCATCGTGATCATGTATTTCGCGATCGCCTATGATCTGTGGCCGCATCTGACCGGCCGCGAGCTGATCGATCTCCGCCGGATCCGGACCCAGCTCTGGCTCTGGTTCGTCGGCATGATGGTCACCACCTTCCCGTGGCACTGGGTCGGCATTCTGGGCATGCCGCGCCGCATGGCCTATTTCGACTTCGCCGATCCAGCGATCTCGCCGCAGGCGCTGTCCGTGACCCTTTCGGCGATCGGCGGATTCATCCTGTTGGCCTCGGGGGTTCTGTTCCTGGTCATTCTTGCGCGCGGCATGCGCGCGCCGCAGGCTGACGCCGGGCCCTATCGGTTTGCGCTGGCCGTGCACCAGCCGGCGACCGTGCCGGTCGCGCTCAACACCTACGCCCTGTGGGTCGGGCTGATGATCGCGCTCACCCTCACCAATTACGGTTACCCGATCCTGACGCTGGCGCTGAACGAAGGCACCTCGGTGCCGGCCGTCTATGTGGGAGCGCAGTGATGAGTGCGCGCGACCTCTTCAGCTTCCGTAACCCGCATTTTACGACGGCTGTCGGCATCACCGCCGCGATCCTCATCGTGACCGCGATCGGCGGCTTCATCGTGCTGCCGTTCGCGCAGCCCTGGGTCCAGTTCGCCAATGTCTGGGATGCGATCTGTAGTGCCGCCGGCCTGCCACAGCGAGCGGCAACCGTCACGGCGCCCGAGCAGACCAAGCGTCTGTCCGAGGTCGTGCTCACCTCGAATACGCTCTCACGGCCGAGCCAGGAGGCGATCGGCCGCGGCGCGACGCTGGCACAGCGTTGCGCCATCTGTCACGGCCCGACCGGCATCAGTCGCGCGGACTCCCCCAACCTTGCGGGCCAGTATGCCGCGGTCATCTACAAGCAGCTGCACGACTTCCGCTCGGGCGCGCGCACCAATGCCGTGATGTCGCCGTTTGCGGTCAATCTGACCGACCAGGAGATCGCCGATCTCTCTCACTATTATGCCTATCTGCCGCGGCTGCCGGCCTATCATCCGACGCCGCAACTGCCGAAGCCCAACATCGTCATCTATGGCGCGCCGATGCGCGGGATCGCGCCCTGCGGCTCCTGCCATGGCAGCCTCGACAACAAGACCGGTAGCCCATGGCTCGAAGGACAATCGGAGACGTACATGAAGGCGCAGCTCCAGGCCTTCGCGTCAGGCGAGCGCCGCAACGACATCAGCCAGCAGATGCGCAACATCGCGCGCGCGATGACGCCGCAGGATATCGAGCAGGCGGCGGCGTATTACGCCTCGCAGCCGCCGGATGTGGTGAAGGCGGTGGATTGAGCCTCACTGTCATTGCGAGCGAAGCGAAGCAATCCAGAATCTTTTCCGCGGAGGGATTCTGGATTGCTTCGTCGCAAGGGCTCCTCGCAATGACGGCGGAAAGAGTGTGCCTACGTCGATGCCACCTTCGGCCGACCGTAGATCGCGTCTGCCCGTTTCTCGAACGCCGTCGAGAACCGCGCAAATGCGGCGTCGAACATCGAGCCCATCAGCATCGCCAGCATGCGGCTCTTGAATTCGTAGGCGAGGAAGAAGCCGACGTCGCAGACGCCCTCTCCCTTGGGCTCGAACGTCCAACGATTTTCCAGATTCCTGAACGGACCTTGCAGGTACTCGACGAGGATTTTCAGGTTGGCGCGGTCGAGCGTCACGCGGCTGGTGAAGGATTCCTTGACCAGCTTGAACGACACCGTCATGTCGGCGACCAGCACCTCAGTGCCGTCGGGCTTCGCCATGCGCTGGCGCACCTTCAGCGCGCTGCACAGCGGCACGAATTCCGGGTAGCGCTCGACATCGGCGACCAGATCGAACATCTCGGACGCGCTGTGGTTGACACGGTGCTTGCTCGAAACTCGATGCATGGTACGTCAGCTGGCGTGAGCTGCCCGCGCAGCCTTCAGTCTCGCGAAATCCTCGCCGGCATGATGCGACGAGCGGGTGAGCGGGCTCGCCGACACCGTCAGGAAGCCCTTGGTGTAGGCGATCTTTTCGTAGGACGAGAACTCGTCCGGCGGCACGTAGCGCATCACCGCGTGATGCTTGCGGGTCGGTTGCAAATATTGCCCGATGGTCAGGAAATCGACGTCGGCCGAACGCAGATCGTCCATCACCTGCTGCACCTCGTGGCGCTCCTCGCCGAGGCCGACCATGATGCCGGACTTAGTGAAGATGGTGGGATCGAGCTCCTTGACCCGCTGCAGCAGCCGGATCGAGTGGAAATAGCGCGCGCCGGGCCGCACCGTGAGATAGCGCGACGGCACGGTCTCGAGATTGTGGTTGAACACGTCAGGCTTCGCCGCAACGACGATTTCGAGTGCCCCCTCCTTACGCAGGAAGTCGGGCGTCAGGATCTCGATCGTCGTCGAGGGACACGCGGCCCTGATGGCGCGGATGGTCTCTGCGAAATGCTCGGCGCCGCCATCAGCGAGGTCGTCACGGTCGACCGAGGTGATGACGACGTGGGCGAGGCCGAGCTTGGCCACGGCCTCGGCGACGTTCTGCGGCTCGGCCGCATCCAGTGCGTTCGGCAGGCCGGTCTTGACGTTGCAGAAAGCGCAGGCTCGGGTGCAGGTGTCACCCATGATCATGAAGGTCGCGTGCTTTTTGTCCCAGCACTCGCCGATATTCGGGCAGCCCGCCTCCTCGCACACCGTATGCAGGCCGTTCGCGCGCACGATGTTGCGGGTGTCGGCGTAGCCGCGGGTGTTGGGTGCGCGCACGCGGATCCAGTCCGGCTTCGGCGGCGAAGCGGAATCGGGGCGGTTCACCTTTTCGGGGTGGCGTGGGCGCAGCGGGTTCGCGATGGTATCGACAATAACGACCATGGGGTGTCCGGTCTGTTCAGGTCCTACCTAGTCGGTCTGGCCCGGCATCGCAACCCGGCTCGCCCCGCTTCAGGGAACATGGCAGATATGGGCAATATCCTGCTCTGTTCTCAGGCGATTCTCACCTCGAATGGCTCCAATCTCGAAGTCTTCTCCACCGCGGCTCGGCAAGCCCCTGAAGCGCGCCTTCTTCGGACGCAGCGTGCACGAGGTCGCACCCGACCTGATCGGTGCCACCATGCTGGTCGATGGTGTCGGCGGCATCATCGTCGAGGTCGAGGCCTATCATCATACCGACCCGGCCGCGCACTCCTACCGCGGGGCGACGCCGCGGAACCAGGTCATGTTTGGCCCGCCCGGCTTTGCCTATGTCTACCGCTCCTACGGCATCCATTGGTGCGTGAACTTCGTTTGCGAGGAGGAAGGCTCGGCCAGCGCCGTGCTGATCCGTGCGCTGGAGCCGACGCATGGCCTGGCTGCGATGCGCCGACGCCGGCACCTGCAGGACGTGCATGCGCTATGCTCGGGCCCGGGCAAGCTGACCGAGGCACTCGGCATCACCATCGCGCACAACGCCCTGCCGCTGGATCGGCCGCCGATCTCACTGCATGCGCGGACGGAGGAGATGGAGGTCGCAACCGGCATCCGCATCGGCATCACCAAGGCGGTCGAGCTGCCCTGGCGCTACGGCGTCAGGGGCTCGAAGTTTCTGAGCAAGCCGTTTCCGAAGTAGCCCTAAGACGCCTGCTTCAGCCGCTCCAGCGCCTCCAGCAGCTTGGCCTTGCGGGCCAGCGCCGCCTCGCGCTTTTCGCGCTCCTCCTCGACGACCTCCTCGGCCGCGTTGGCGACGAACTTTTCGTTGGCCAGCTTGGACTCGGCACGCTTGATGTCGGCCTCGGCCTTGGCGATCTCCTTGTCGAGACGCGTGCGCTCGGCGGCGACGTCGATCACGCCCTTGAGCGGCAGCGCGGCGACTTCACCGCGCACCAGCAGCTGGACCGCGCCATCAGGCGCGCGGTCGGCGAACGAGATATCCGACAGCCGCGCCATGCGCTTGATGACATCGGTCCAGCGCGGCGCGCGCTCCTTCGTCTCGGCGGAGGCGCCGGCAAGCACCAGCGCCGTCAGCGTTGCCGGCGCGATGTTCATCTCGGCGCGCACCGAGCGGATCTGCGTGACGAGGTCGATGACCCAGCCGATCTCGGCCTCGGCCTTGGGATCGGCAAAGTCGGCATGATCGAAGATCGGCAGCACCCAGGCCGGCGAGACGAGCGCATCGGTCGGTCCCGTGGTCACCGCGAGCATCGCGAGCTGCTCCGGCGTCGGCTCGACCGGCCTCAGCGGCCACGGTGCCAGCGCGAGCAGGCCGTCGCGCTTGGCCGTCACCTCCCACAGCTCTTCGGTGATGAAGGGCATGAAGGGATGCAGCAGCTTCAGGATCTCGTCGCGCGCCCAGGCGACCATGGCGCGGGTCTCGTCCTTGGCAGGGCTGTCCGGACCGAGCAGCACGGGCTTGGCGAGTTCGACATACCAGTCGCAATAGACGTTCCAGACGAAGCGGTAGATGCTGCCGGCGGCATCGTTGAAGCGATAGGCCTCGATCGCCTCGGTCACCTCGCGCGTGGTGTGCGCGGTCTCATGCGCGATCCAGCGGTTCAGCGTCTCCTTGGCCTTCGCCGGCTCGAAGCCTTCCGGCACGGCGCAGTGGTTCATCTCCGCGAAGCGGCACGCGTTCCAGAGCTTGGTCGCGAAATTGCGATAGCCTTCGACGCGGCTGGTGGCGAGCTTGATGTCGCGGCCCTGCGCTGCCATCGCCGCCAGCGTGAAGCGCAGCGCGTCCGCGCCGTATTCGTCGATCAGGTGGAGGGGATCGATGACGTTGCCCTTCGACTTCGACATCTTGGCGCCCTTCTCGTCGCGGACGAGGGCGTGGATGTAGACGGTCGAGAACGGCACCTCCTTCATGAAGTGCAGGCCCATCATCATCATGCGGGCGACCCAGAAGAAGATGATGTCGAAGCCGGTCACCAGCGCATTGGTCGGGTAGTAGCGCTGCACCTCGGGTGTGTCGTCGGGCCAGCCGAGAGTCGAGAACGGCCACAGCGCCGAGGAGAACCAGGTGTCGAGCACGTCCTCGTCGCGCGTGATGAAGCCTTCGCGCTTGTTGCGGTCGAGCGCCATCTCGCGGCCCTGCTCGGCCGTGATGACCTCCTGCTCGACGTAATAGCCGAGCGCGTGGCTGACGGCCTCCTCCTCGGTCTCGGCGACGAACACCTTGCCGTCCGGCCCGTACCAGGCCGGGATCTGGTGGCCCCACCAGAGCTGGCGCGAGATGCACCAGGGCTGGATGTTCTCCATCCAGTCGAAATAGGTCTTTTCCCAATTCTTCGGCACGAACGTCGTTTCGCCCGAACGCACCGCCGCGATCGCGGGTTTTGCGAGTGTCTTGGCGTCGACGTACCACTGGTCGGTCAGGTAGGGCTCGATCACGCTGCCAGAACGATCGCCGTGCGGCACCATGTGGGTGTGCGGCTCGATTCGCTCGACGAAGCCGAACGATTCCAGCCGCTCGACGATGCGCTTGCGCGCGGCGAAGCGGTCGACCTTGTGGAACTCCTCGGCGAATTGCGCGGCGCCTTCGGGCAGGTCGCGCAGATAGTCCTCATTGTCGAGGAGATCGAGGCAGCCTTCCCTGTCGAGCACGCTGATGCGACGCAGGCCGTGGCGATTGCCGACCTCGAAATCGTTGAAGTCGTGCGCCGGCGTCACCTTCACCGCGCCCGAGCCCTTCTCGGGATCGGAGTACTCGTCGGCGACGATCTGGATCTTGCGGCCGACCAGCGGCAGGACGACGTTCTTGCCGATCAGCTTCTGATAGCGCTCATCCTCCGGATGCACGGCCACGCCGGTGTCGCCGAGCATGGTCTCGGGCCGCGTGGTGGCGACGACGATGAAACTCGAGGGATCCTCGGGGCTGAAGGTCTTGCCCTCGATCGGATAGCGCAGATACCAGAGGCTGCCCTTGACCTCGGTCTGCTGCACCTCGAGATCCGAGATCGCAGTGAGCAGCTTGGTGTCCCAATTCACCAGCCGCTTGTCCTTGTAGATCAGGCCCTCGCGGTGCAGTTCGACGAACACCTTGATGACGGCCTTCGACAGCCCCTCGTCCATCGTGAAGCGCTCGCGCGACCAGTCGCAGGACGCACCGAGCCGCTTGAGCTGGTTGATGATGGTGTCGCCGCTCTCGGCCTTCCACTGCCAGACCCGCTCCAGAAACTTCTCGCGCCCCATCTCGCGGCGGCCGGGCTGCTGGCGCTCCATCAGCTGCCGCTCGACCACCATCTGGGTGGCGATGCCGGCATGGTCGGTGCCGGGCTGCCACAGCACGTCGCGGCCGCGCATGCGCTCGAACCGGCACAGGATGTCCTGCAGCGTGTTGTTGAGCGCGTGGCCCATGTGCAGCGAGCCCGTCACGTTCGGCGGCGGGATCACGATGGTGAAGGGCACGGCATCACGGCGGTCGGGCCGGCCAGCCTTGAACGCAAGGCTGTCCTCCCACACCACGGACATGCGGGTTTCGATATCGGCGGGCTGGTAATTTTTCTCGATCATGGGGCTGCTAGAAAGCCGCGGGAGGGGGCCAAGTCAACGAAAAGGTCAGGGAAAAACGAGGCGGCAACGGCGCTTTCCGGCCCGGTCAGGGCGCGGATATGACACCCAAGCCGGGCTTTATGAGGGCCTGTCGGCCGCCCTCAGCGGCCGCCGCGCGAGACCCGCTCGATTTCGGCCTTCACGATGCGTTCAACGAGGCCGGGCAGGTTGTCGTCGAGCCAGGACTTCAGCATCGGCCGCAGCATCTCCTTGACCAGGTCCTCCAGCGTGCGCGCGTTGCTGCTGAGCACCGTATGGGCCAGGGAGTTGAAGGCGGATTCGACCGCGGAGACCGTCGATTGCGCGAGGATCGGCTGCTGCGGGGGCAGCGGCGGCGCGTCGAAGTCCACCGGCGCGTAGGACGGCGGCGGAGCGGGCCGCGGCGGTTCGGCGAATTCGAGATCGTCGCGCGGCTCGACCTTGCGGAAGCTCGGCGGCGGCGGAGGCGGCGTCGGGTCCATCGCCATGTCGTCGGTCAGCTCGAGCACGTCCGGCTCGGGCTCTGGCTCTGGTTCGGGCGCGCGGACCTCGGGCGCAGGTGTGGCCGCATCGAGGCCAGCCAGCAACGCGTCGATATCGTCCTGGCTGTTGGATGCGTCCGCCGCGGGCGCCGGCGCAGGTGGCGGCGCCGGCTTTGCGGCCGGCGGCGGTGCAGCGGGCTTCTCGGCAGCGGGTTTGGGTGGAGCGACCTTGGATGGCGGAATGTCGTTCATCGCCTGCGGCTTCGCCGGCGCGGCGGGCGCCGCCGCCTTCTCGGGCTTGGCGGCCTCGGCCGGCGGGGGCTTTGCCTCATCGTCGGCAATGATGCGCCGGATCGAGGCCAGAATCTCCTCCATGGAGGGTTCTGTGACCTTTGCAGGCTGCGTCATCTCCGACTCCACATCATCAACGCCCTCGCATGCGTTGTTTTACACCAAGCACGGCAGGATTGGCCGGTTCCGCAACGACAGGCCCGTCATTTTCGTCGCCGCAGCCCGACTTGTCCCCAGATCACGGCTCAACGTGCAGCGGCGTGCCCCTGCCCCCGGCACCGAAGCGTTACGCACACGACATCAACGCGGGGCGAATCGACCCGCATCATCTTGGCAAGGCTATGTCAGGGAATTTGATGATTGCAAGCAAAGCACCGGTCGACCTCGGCCGTTGGCGAGATCGACCGGATGATTGCGGGATCAGCGCCCGTCAGGCGTGCGCACGCCGGCCCAGCTGTCGCGGACCTGATGGTAGTGAACGCTGGGGTCGTAGACCGTGGTCGCAAGGCCGAGGACTTGCGGCGAGAGACGCCCGACCGCAGCGAGGACGTTATAGGATGCAACGACGCGATCGTGCTGCGCGGTCACCAACGCAACGCGCGCATTCACCAGCGCCTGCTGCGCGTTGAGCACGTCCAGCGTGGTGCGCTGGCCGGCCTTGGCCTCCTCACGTACGCCGTTCAGGGCGATCTCGGATGCCGCCACCTGCGCCTGGGCCGACTGGACCTGGGCCTTGGTGGCCTGCAGCGAGCCCCACCATTGCACAACCGTCGCACGGGTCTGGTCGCGGGTCGTTTCGAGGTTGAGTCGCTGCTGCGCCAGGTTTTCCTTGGACTGGCGGATCAGCGCGTATTCACTGCCGCCCTGATAGATCGGCACCGAGAGCTGCGCGATCGCGGATGCGTTGAACGAGCGCAACGAAATCAAGGACTGTTCGTTGGCCTGTGTGGCCGATGCCTGGATCGTCATCGTGGGCAGCAACGCACCTTCGGCGACCTTGACCTGCAGGTAATTGACGTCGATGCCGAACATCGCAGCCGTGACGTTGGGATGCTCGATCAGGCCAAGCTCGATCGCTGCGGCAAGCGTTGAGGGGAGGAAACGATCGACAGGTGATCCGGGTGCAAGATTTGCCGGCTCGTTGCCGATGATGCGGCGGAAGTTTGCGCGCGTGGTGGTGAGATTTGCTTCTGCGGTAAGGGCCTGCGTCCTGCCGGCGGCCAGCTGTGCTTCCGATTGCGCAACGTCTGTGCGAGTCACTTCGCCGACGTTGAAGCGATCGCGGGTTTGCTTCAACGTCTGCTCGAGCACGCGCACGTTACTGCGCTGGACTTCAAGCGTGGCCGCATCGCGCAGATAGTCCATGTAGGTCGTCGCAGCCTGAAGCAGCACACTTTGATCGAGGCTGCGCAGCGCTTCGCGAGCACCGGACACCTGGCTCTCCGCCGCCCGCGTTCTGTTAGCGGTCTGATTGCCATTGTAGAGTGTCTGCGAAGCGGTAATTCCAGCGCTGCGAGGTAAGGTGGTTCCGTGGATTGAGTTAGTGCCGACGCCGCTCTGCAGATCCTGGTATTGATAGCCACCGCTCGCGGTCATCGACACCCGAGGACGATAGCCAGACAAGGCCTGCGGCACGTTTTCGTCGGTCGAGCGCACCTGGGCACGCTGCGCGTTGAGCTGCGGATTGTTCTGATAGGCGCGCACCAGCGCGCCATCGATCGTATCCGCCAAGGCAGGCGTCGGCCCGGCAAGCGCCAGCAGCAGGACCGAAACCGCAGCTCCGGTGAAGAGCTTCACCCCATGCATCCGTGAAATTCCGTTCATTCTAACGCCCGACTCGTGCCCGCGAGCTGGGTTACCGTATCAGTGGAGTCGTTGCCCCGCCGCAACATAGGACGCGGCCAAGCGCGACGGAACTACCCGAGGGTAGTTCTCAGTGGAAACTCTTCACGTGCAGCATCCCGGCCACACTTCTGATTCAGAACGGGATTTGGGGCGGCTTTGGGGCCGTCAGAAGACAAAGGCGGCCACGCGCTCCAGCCCGGGAAGGACCGGGGCGGCGGCGTCGAACAGCGCCCGATGGCCGAATTCGCCGTGAGTACGGGTCACAATTACGGCACGCGGCGGCCTCGATTCGGCCGACACCCCCACCAGGCGCCCACCCTCCTTCAGCTGCCCGAGCAGAGCTTCCGGCAGCACTTCGGCCGCCCCGTTGAGGACAATCACGTCATAGGGGGCGGCAGCGGGATCCCCGTCGGTACAGGCCGCCGCCTTGCAGGCGACATTGGCCAGCCCCTGGGCGGTGAAGGCGTCCCCGGCCTTGGCGGCCAAAGCCGAATCGCACTCGGTCGCCGTGACCTGCCGCGCCAGCTTGGCGGCCAGTGCGGCGAGATAGCCGGTGGCGCAGCCGACGACCAGCACGTTGTCACCCTCGCCGATTTCGGCGGCCTGAAGCAGCTTGCCGGTCAGCGCCGGCTTGATCAAAAACCGCTTGGCGGTGCCTTCGCTCACGTCGAGATCGAGATCGAGGTAGGCCAGCGCCTGCCTGCCGGCCGGCACAAAGGCTTCGCGCGGCACCGTGAGCATGGCATCGAGAACACGACGGTCGGTGACGTCATTGGTGCGCACCTGGCCATCGACCATTTTTTGGCGCGCGGTCGAAAAACCGGACATTTGCGGACCCTGCAATGCGGACGATGCCGCGGAGAAAAATCGCGGCATCTTTGGAGCATGCTCGGTCAAAACGCAACATGGCCGTTGGCGGTGGCGCACCGCTGCCCGCCTGATGGGGCCCGACCAGCCCTATTCGATGGCGACCGCCAGGCGGCCGATCAGGGCAGCGACCTCGTCCAGCCTAGCCGAATCCGGCGCCTCGACTGCGCGCGCGAGACAAGCGAGGCATTGATCGTCGCTGAGCTCGGGAATGCCGGCCGGCAGAATCGAGGGGGCGATATCCGAACGGTCGACCTGGATCTCTGGCATGGGAATCAGCTCCGCAAATGTCCGGCAAATCCACGCTCGACGTGAATTGAGTCGTCCCAATGGCGAGACGACGACCGACGCAAACACATCTGTTTGACCCCGATTCCGCGCCGGACCACGGGTGCAATGTTCAAAGATCAGGGAAAGCAGATCGCGCGCCGCGTTAGGAGGCGGACACAAATCATTGAAATATCTGAAAGATTTGGCTCCCCGGGCTGGATTCGAACCAGCGACCATCCGATTAACAGTCGGATGCTCTACCGCTGAGCTACCGAGGAAAAGGCGAACCATTCGTTCGCGCGCGGCTGCGTATAACAAAGCCGCTTGCGCTTGCAAAGGACGAATTCGTCATCATCCGCAACGCGCTCGGGAGGGGCCTGGAATGCCCTCTCCTCCGGCCCTGCCGGGCAAAGACTATTCGGCGAGGAACGAGGTGGTCTTGGTGCCGGGGTCGTAACGCAAGCGGAGCGCGGTGAACTTGCAGAGATTGACGTTCTTCCACAGCACCGACTCGTCATAGTTCTGCCAATCGACGCGAATGTTCCAGACGCAGCCCTCGTCGTCGTCGTCGAACTCGACATAGGTGCTGGCCTGGTTCTGCAACACCTTGTCGAGTTCGTTCTCCCATTCGTCCAGCCCGTCATCCGGCGCGTTGAATCCGAGGAACTTGATGGCATAGCCGGTCTCGTTGACGACCGTGACGTTGCGGGCATCGGCCGCAAGCGACGGCGCAGCGGCGATCGAAAGACTGACGGCGATCAGTCCAGACAGAAATTGCTTCATGTGAAATTCTCCGATCGAAACAGGTCTCAGCGCCCGACGTCGATCGACGCAGGCGCTGCGGCAAACAAAACGTTGCCTCAAGACAAGTCCGGAGCGAGATCGAACGATTCAAGAGACGATCGGTCTGCACTTCCAAACGTTTGCGCGACGCGAGACGCGCCCAGCCTGTTTATCGGTTGGAATTCTCCGCAGCAATGAACGGGCATTCATAGTTCGGCAGGGCTTGTTTTCTCCGGCACCGGCGCCGGCACGGCCGCGCCGTTGCTCTTTCCCGTCACGGCGCCGACCAGCGCCTTGACGGGATCGTCGCCCGGCGCAAAGCCACTCTGTCGCAGGATCTCGTCGATCATCGGACGCAGCGCGTGCACCTTGAGCAGCTCGCCGGCGAGACCCTCGCCGAAGCCGACATTGCCTGCGCCAGCGCCGTTGCCGCCGAACGCGCCACCCGTGTGCAGGATGCGGACGTCCTTGAGGTTCGCGATCGGCTTCACCATCTCGGCCAGGGCCGAGGGCATGGTCTCGATCCGCTTCTTGGCGATCTCGAAATCGATCACGTTGCTGCCGAGCTTGTTCTGCGCCTCGTTCTTCATGGTGATGACGGCAGCTTCCGCCTCGCCGATATTGCGCACGCCGACTGCCTTGATCTTGTTGGATTCGGCTTCCGCCGTGGCCAGCGTCTTGACGGCCTCGGCGCGGTCGAGCGAGGCCTTCTTCTCGGCTTCGGCCGCAACGATCAATTCGGTCGACTTGCGCTCGGCCTCGGTCCGGGCGGCGAGCACCTGGGTGAGACGGGCGCGATCGGCGACCTCGACCGCGCGTGCAGTCACGACCTTTTCTTCGGCCGAGACGGCGAGCGCTTCGGCGGCCTTGGCCTCGGCAACGGCTTCCGAAGTCTGCTTGCTCTTCGCTGCGATCTGGAT
Organism: Bradyrhizobium sp. NC92; assembly: GCF_025200865.1. Taxonomy (NCBI): domain Bacteria; kingdom Pseudomonadati; phylum Pseudomonadota; class Alphaproteobacteria; order Hyphomicrobiales; family Nitrobacteraceae; genus Bradyrhizobium; species Bradyrhizobium sp. NC92. The sequence continues at coordinate 4,189,252 of NZ_CP104171.1, read as the reverse complement.
CTCGTTCTCCTGCGTCGCGATCTGGATCTCGCGCTGGGCGTCGGTCTTGCGCTTGTTGATCGCGAGGTCCGACTCGATGACCGCGGTTTCCTTGACCTGCTTTGCGCCGGCCTCCTTCTCGGCAACCGCCCTGTCGGTGTCGATGCGGGCATTCTCCTCGGTCAGGCGCGCGGTCTGCGTCGCGGTTGCGACCTCGGCGCGGGTGCTCGCGGTCTTGTTGGCGATGTCGCGCTCCTGGGAGAGCTCGGCTTCCTTCTTGGTCCGCTCGATCCCGAGAGTCTGCTGCCGCGCCTCGAGGTCCTTTTGCGCGATCGCCACCTCGTTGTCGCGCACGATGGCGTTGCGATCACGGCGGCGGGTCTCGGTGACCGTCTTCAACTGGGTGAGACCTTCGGCGTCGAAGAAATTCTCCGGGTTGAAGAACTTGACGTCGGTCTGGTCGAGCTTGGTCAGCGACACCGATTCCAGCTCGAGCCCGTTCGATTTCACGTCGGACTCGACCGTCGACTGCACGTGCTTGACGAAGTCCGAGCGCTTCTCCTGAAGCTCCAGGATGCTCATGGTCGCCGCGACCGAGCGCAGGCCGTCGACGAATTTCGCTTCGACCTGGTTGCGTAGCGCTTCGGCATCGTTGGTCAACGCGCCCAGCGTCTGGCTCGCGAGCGCGATGCTTTCCTCATCCGGGCGGACGCGCACATAGAACTCGGCGACGATGTCGACGCGCAGCCGGTCCTTGGTGATGAGGGATTCCCGCTCCTTGCGCTCGACGGTGAGCCGCAGCGTCTTCAGATTGACGCTGGCGTAGGAGTGGAAGATCGGCAGGATCATGGCGCCGCCGTCGAGCACCACCTTCTTGCCGCCGAGCCCGGTGCGCACGAAGGCCTCGTCGCGGGTGGCGCGCTTGTAGAGAATGGTAAAGACGATCCCCAGGACGACGATCAGCGCGACGCCAATCACGGCCGGGACTGCGATGTCGAACATGGCTTTCTCCGCTGTGGGACTTGCTAACTGCTTAGAGTGGGCTTGGACGGCTTGAGTTCATCGTCGGCCTTCACCGCGACGAAACGGGTGCCATCGCGGTCGACCAGGAGGACCATGGTTCCCTGCGGCAAAGGCCCCGATGACGGCGCCGCGACCGCCGAGACGAAATGACGGTTGCCGTGGACGTCGGCGACGCTGACGCGGCCCGGCGGCCCCTGGTCGAGCGGGCCGACGACGACCTCCCCGATGCGGCCGACGAGATCGCCCAAGCCGACGACGTAGCTTTCGTCCTTGGGAATGATCCGCGCGATAGCCCGGCTGGCGGAGCGGACCAGCGGAACCGACACCACGACGGCGGCGGCAGAGGCGACCGTCGCCGGCAAGGGACCTGCAACCATCCGCGCGAGGTCCTGGATCAGGAAGCCGGTGATGGAGAAGGCGCCGAGCAGCAACAACAGGAAGATCAAGAGCGGCACGCCACCGACATTGACCCAGGAGATGGCATTGAGCACGCCGTTGTCGCTGGGATGGGCGAAATCGATGTTGGTGCCGAGCATCTCGCTGAGCGAGGCCCCCACCAGCATGGAGACCACCTCGATCGAGCCGACGATGACGATCATGGCCGCCGCGATAGCGAACGGCCTGACTTCCGGCGACATGACGTGTTCGAGCAGAGCGCTCATGACACGGCACTCAGGAGCCCGACTTCAACCGGGCCAGCCGCGCTGCAATTTCCTTGTCGCGATGCAACGTGCTGAGCTCGTCGATGTCGCTCGAATAAGGGATGCCCGGAGGCACGCCGGTGGCTCGCGCCACCGCCCTGCCCGCGCGCAACGCCTTCGCGGCAGCGGAGGTGCCGCCGGATTTCCGCGACGACGTTGTTGCCTGTGGGCTGGCATGTGCCTCGCTCTTTTCGAGATCGGCGCGGCGCTGCTCGGCATCCTGGAGCGCCGACAGCACCGCGCGCAGCGAGGTGACGCATTGCTCGATCTTCTCGTTGTTCTCGTCGATGGCCCGCGAGAGCACCTCGAACTGCGCCTCCAGATCCATCTGCCGCGCGATGCCGGCGCGAGCGAGATCGTCGCGGCCATCGGCGATCGCGCCCTCGATCTTGGCGGTCAGATCGGTCATCGCCCGTTCGATCTCGCTGCGGCGCGCATTGAGACGATATTCCTCGGCCCGCGCGGCGGCGAGCGCATCACGCGCCTCGTTCTCGGCACGCTCGATCTCGCGGATGGCTTGGCCAACCACCTTCAGCTTGTTCTTGCCTTCCGCCTGCTCGATCGCATCATACGCGATCCCGGCGATCAGGCGCCCGACACGGGACAGGAAGTTGTCGGGAGCGGCAGCGATGGTATCCATGGCGTTCTCCTCCTCTGGCAGGCTGTTCGGCGTGACGCCGTAGTGAACTTCGAAACCGTCGTCGGTGCGGATGAGGCGCGCCGGCACGCTCTGCCCCCAGCCCTCGGCATAGCCGGCGTAGTCGAAGGGCACGCTGAAGCGCCCCTGCACGGTCGCGATCGAAATGGTGGCGGGCCCTTTGATCTTGGCGAGCTTGTCGTCGAGCGGCAGGCGGCGTCCTTGGGCGGCGCGATACTCCGTGCGGTCGCGCAGGCCGAGCGTCACCAGCCGCGAGGGCAGCGCGGTCTGTTTGCGGATCGGCTCGTAGGCATGGGCGTGGAGCAGGACCACGTTGGAACCCACATTGTGAGCCCGCGCCACCTCGTCGAGGATCTCCATCATGCGCTCATAAGCCTGAAACGTCGCCTCGATGGCGGCCTTGGCGGCCGGGTCAGGGGCAAGCCTGTAACGCAGCGCAGACGGCGCATGTCGGGGCGATTGGCTCATGGAAAGCACTAAAGCACCATTTTGGTGCTTTCGGAAGAGGAAGCTCGATCACGTTCCGCTGATCCCTATGCACTCTGTCGGTTAGTCGCGGCGCTCCGGGCCCGCGTTCAAGGCGGCCTGATCACCCCTAGCTCACGGCCGATCAAGACTTCTTGCACGCGCCGGTTGCAATTTGAGGCGAAATGCGGGGACGGTTCGGCAGGCCGTGGTCCATCAATGGGGCTTCGAATGCTGGAAACCAACTGATATCGGCCGGCGCCGCAACTTCTTCGCGTTTACGAATCATTCGGTGAGCTCATTTGACAGAGCTATGACGATTGCCGACCAGGATGCGACGAGAGAGCGAAGCATCCACGTCCGGTATCCGCAGCAAATCCACAGCATATCCACTGGGTGACTGTGGCGGATTCGCGAGCCCGTGCGATGCCCTTGCTGCGCACAAACCCACAAGCGGGGCCGTTCAGCCACCCGCCTGGTCGAACACGGATCGGCAGGCCTCGCTGAGGCTGGCGCGGTTGCGGCGCAGGCAGGTGGTGATGGCGCGGACGTTGGGGATCTCGCCGGCGCACAGCCGGTAGACGTCGGGGGTACAGGCCCGCCGCTGCTCCGCTGTTCCCTGTGCATGGGCGGCGGAGGCAAACAGCGTCAGGAACAGCCCGCCCGTCGAGGCGCCCCGCGCCCGGCTTTTCACGCCCGCAAACCGCAAGAATCTCGCCTTCATGACCAGTCTCCCGCTCTGCCCTGCCCGCTCCGGCCTGCATTGGCCGGCATGGTGCAAAGGGGTAGGAGAAATAAACCGCTGAGAATGTGACTTCATTCACACCCGCCGCGAGGCGGCGGCGCTTAGGGTTGCCCGGGGATTTTCAGGATTCGCTAACCATTCGGATCCCGATCGCCGCATCGTTAAAATGCGAACGATCGGGTCAATCCGGAAACAAACCGGCTTTGCGACATTGCGCCATCCGCGTTCTGCGAGGGTGTGATGAGCGAAGCCGAATTCAATTTGCTGCTGGATGCTGTCCGGGACGCCATGGTCTTTGAAGATTTCGCGCCTGTGCCGGTGGAGGAATTCGTGCCTCGCTCGTGGAGCTTCGACGCGACGCCCAAGGCAGCCAATGACAACGAGGGCGCCTGGCCCCTCTTGCCCTTTCCCGACGGCTGGTACGCGGCCTGCTGAGGCCGACTTCACGTCAGCGGATGCGGCTCGCCTCGCGGGCGGCCCACCACCGAGCCCCCACGCCCAGCGTCACGACGATCAATTCTTGGCGCGCTCGTCGCCGTCCTGCGGCGCCCGCTCGGGTACGGCCGGTGGGAAGATGCTGTCATAGATCGCGCGCGCCTCACGAATGAGACGAGCCCGCTCCAGCTCGGATTTCGAGACAAATCGGACGATTTCGCCCACGTGCTCTCCAGCGCTCAGTTGATGGGAACATGCATCGCTTCGCACATGCGAAGTCTGTGCCATGGGACTGAATCGCGGGTTTCCGCCAAGCCCCGGACAAACCCGGTGGGCGCGGCAATGCAGGCCTTGCCGGCACTGCCGTGAAAGCCGCGGCGAGTTCGCATTTTTGCTGAAAAATCAGGAGCTTGTAATGGAGGCCACGACCAGAATTGAACTGGTGTACACGGTTTTGCAGACCGTTGCGTAACCACTCCGCCACGTGGCCCCGTAGGGGCGGAGCAATATAGGGGATCAATGGCCGAGGCAACCGCCTTCGTCCGACTTTGACGGCACTAGCCTTTTCCAATGTGGACCAAAGTCAGGCGCGCTTGCCGCGCCGGAAGTCGCGCCGACGGCTCTTCGGCGCGGGTTTGGGCGCGAGTTCCGGCATCTCTGCCTGGACCTCGCGGTAGCGCGCCAGCATCCGTTCGAAACTGGTAAGCAACGTCTCGGCGATGTCGGAACGCCGCTCGAGGCCGGCCAGAATCGTCGCCGCCGCTTCGATGGTCGAGAGACCGTCGCGGCGCGGCTCCTTGCGCAGGCGTCCGTAGCGCGAGGGGCGTGACGGATTGAGGATCACGCGCTGGCATTTCAGCATCCAGGGATTGCGCCACCACAGCGCCTTGGCCTGGCTCCAGGTGCCGTCGAGCAGCACCACGCCTTCGAGCTTGCCGAGGAGCGCGCGCTGGTTCTCCGCGACCTCGCCCTTGCGGTTGAGCGCGACGATCTCGCCTTCAGCATCGAGATCGGCCGCGCGCGCCGAGCCGAGATAGAGCACGGCCCAGCGCGAGGCATTCTCGACCGGCCGTCCCAGCGCCTTGGACAGGCTCGGCCAGGACAGGCCGACCCGCACGGTGGCATCGCCGAAGTGCCTGGCCAGCAGCCGCGCCGTGCCGAGCGCTCTGTCCTGCTCCTGCGGATGCTGGAGGATCAGGAGCGAGAGCCGGTTCTCGATCGGCGTGACGCTGTCGCAAATGCAGAGCGGCATCGGCTTCTGGCAATGCGGGCATTCAGGGATCAGTTCGGCCGGCGCGGCGACGGTGTCGGGCGGGTTGGGCATGGCGCCGCTATACGCTTGAAGCGGCGCGTCAACAACCTATTCCGCCGGTGCCGCCAGCGGCCGCGGCCCGGAGCGGCGCCGCATGCGGTCGATCAGCAGGTAGATCACGGGCGTCGTGTACAGCGTCAGGATCTGCGAGACGAACAGGCCGCCGATGATGGTGATTCCGAGCGGGCGGCGCAGCTCCGTGCCGGGGCCGGTCGCGATCACCAGCGGAATGCCGGCAAACAGCGCCGCCATGGTCGTCATCAGGATCGGGCGGAAACGCGCCTGGCAGGCCTCGAAGATCGCCTCGGCCGAGGACAGGCCGCGCTGGCGCTCGGCGTCGAGCGCGAAGTCCACCATCATGATCCCGTTCTTCTTGACGATGCCGATCAAGAGGATGATGCCGACGAAGGCAATCACCGTCAGCGGCGTGTTGGTGAGCTGCAAGGCGAGCAGCGCACCTAAGCCGGCCGAGGGCAGCGTCGAGATGATCGTGAGCGGATGGGCGAGGCTCTCATAGAGCACCCCGAGCACGATATACATCGCAACCAACGCGCCGAGGATCAAGAGCGGCTGGCGGCCGCTGGTCCTGGCGAAGTCGCCGGCATTGCCGTCGAAGCTGCCGCGAATGCCTTCCGGCATGTGCAACTCATCGACCGCGCGCTGGATGTTCTGCGTCGCCGCCTGAAGCGGCACGTCCGGCATCAGGTTGAAGGACACCGTAGTCGATGGGAACGACTGCGAATGATAGACGGCGAGCGCAGCGAGCCCGCGCGTCGCGCGCACCACGGCCGACAGCGGCACCTGCGCATCTCCCGCGCCGGCGACGTAGATGCGATCGAGATTGGAGGGGTCGACCTGGAACTTCGGGTCGATCTCCAGCACGGTCATGTACTGGTTGCGCTGGGTGTAGATGATGGAGATCTGCCGCTGTGCGAACGCGTTGTTCAGCGCGTTGTCGATGTCCTGAACCCTGACGCCGAGCGCGGACGCCTTCTGGCGGTCGATGGAGAGCGTCAGCTGCAGGCCGCCGGGGTCGCGATCGCTGGAGATGTCGGTGATGCCCTCCACGCTCTCCATGCGCTTGGCCACGATCGGCGCCCATGTCTGCAGCAGGCCGAGATCGGTGCTGGTGAGCGTATATTGGTAATCGGAATCGCTCTGCCGCCCGCCGGCGCGCACGTCCTGGGCGGCGAACATGAAGAGGCGGATGCCGGGCACGGGATACAGCGCCCGCCTGAGCCGGTCGATCACGACCTCCGTCGACACGTGCGCGCGCTCCTCCGGCGGTTTCAGGCTGATGAACATGGTGCCGCGGTTCGAGGTCGCCGGCCCCGGGCCCCCGCCTCCGCTGCCGACGGTCGATCCGATGCCGGCCACGGCCGGATCCTTCATCACGATCTCGGCGAGCCGCTGCTGCAGGCCGAGCATCGACTGGAACGAGATATCGGCCGAGGCGCGCGTCGCGCCGATGATCAAGCCGGAATCGTCCGTCGGGAAGTAGCCTTTGGGGATCTTGACGTATAGCGTCACCGTGAGCGCGATGGTGGCGAAGAACACCAGCAACGTCAGCAGCGGGAATTCCAGCACTGTGCGCAGGCTGCGAGCGTAGAACACGATGGTGCGCGACAGCGTGCCTTCGATGATGCGGTCGAACAGCGTTGCCGTGCCGGAGGTGGTCTGCCGGATGTAATGGGCGCAGATCATCGGCGTGACCGTCAGCGACACCAGCGTCGAGACCAGGATGGCGAAGGTCAGCGTCAGGGAGAATTCGCGTAAGAGCCGGCCGACGACGCCGTCCATGAAGATCAGCGGCGTGAAGGCCGCGATCAGCGACAGGCTGATCGAAACCACGGTGAAGCCGATCTGCTTGGCGCCCTCCTGCGCCGCCCGGAACGGGGGCATGCCGTGCTCGAGATTGCGGAACATGTTCTCGATCATGACGATGGCATCGTCCACGACGAAGCCGACGGAGATGGCGAGCGCCATCAGCGACAGATTGTCGATGGAGAAGCCCGCGACCCACATGCCGGCGCAGGTCCCGGCGAGTGCCAGCGGCACCGAGATGCCGGCCGCGATGGTCGGCGTGATCCGCCGCAGGAACAGGAATACGACGACCATCACCAGGACGGCCGTCGCCAGCAGCGTCCATTGCATATCCAGCACGCTGGCGCGGATCGTGCCGGTCCGATCGACCAGGGTGGAGATTTCGACCCCGGCGGGGATCCACTGCTTCAGCTCGGGGATCAGCGCCTTGACCCTGTCGACGGTGTCGATGACGTTGGCATCGCCCTGCTTGGTGATCTGGATCAGAACCGCCGGTTGCCTGTTGAACCAGGCGATCGACCGGACGTTGCGGACGGAATCCTCGATGTCGGCGACATCGGACAGCCGCACGAAATTGCTGCCCGAGCTCTTGATGACGATGTCGCGGAACTCCTTCGCCGTGCGCATCTGCTTGTTCAGCGAAAGCGTCTCGCTTTGACGTTCGCCTTCGAAGATGCCGACGGGGCCGAGCGCGTTGGCGCCGATGATCGCGGTGCGCACGTCGTCGGTCGCTATTCCAGCATTGGACAGTGCGACCGGGTTGAGCTGCACGCGCACGGCCGGCTGGTCGGCGCCGGAGATCGACACGTTGCCGACGCCAGGTACCTGTGAGATGCGTTGCGCCAGCACGCTGTCGGCGACGTCGTAGATCGCCGACGGAGAGATCGTCTTGGAGGTCAGCGCCAGCACGAAGATGGGTGCGCCGGCCGTGTTCGCCTTGCGGAAACGCGGCAACGTCGGCAGGTCGCTCGGCAGGTCGACCATCGCGGCGTTGATGGCCGCCTGCACGTCGCGCGCAGCCTTGTCGATGTTGCGGCCGATGTCGAACTGGAGCTGGATGCTGGTCGTGCCGAGGCTCGAGGTCGAGGTGATCTGGTTGATACCGGCGATCTCGCCGAGACGCCGCTCCAAGGGTGATGCCACCGTCGCCGCCATCACGGATGGATCGGCGCCGGGCCGGCTGGCGGAGACGAAGATGGCGGGGAAGTCGACGTTCGGGACCGAGGCGACGGGCAGAAACTCGTAGGCGACGACCCCCAGCAGGAACAGCCCGATCGAGAGCAGCGTGGTCGCGACCGGACGGCGGATGAAGGGCTCCGAGATCGACGCCATCACTGCATCCCCTCGGTCGCGCCGGCGACCGGCGGGCCGCCGGGTTCGGTCGGCGGCAGCGCCCGCTCGAGACGGCGGTTGATGCGATCGAGCGCCAGATAGATCACGGGCGTCGTGTAAAGTGTCAGTAGCTGGCTGAGCAGAAGGCCGCCGATGATGGAGATGCCGAGCGGAAAGCGCAGCTCGGCGCCGGTGCCGCTCTCGATCGCGAGCGGCAGCGCCCCGAACAGCGCCGCCAGCGTCGTCATCATGATCGGGCGGAAGCGCAAGAGACACGCCTGCACGATCGCTTCATGGGGCGACATGCCCTGCCCGCGCTCGGCCTCGAGCGCAAAGTCGATCATCATGATCGCGTTCTTCTTGACGATGCCCATCAGGAGGATGATGCCGATCAGGCCGATCACCGAGAGGTCCTGTCCGCACAACATCAGTGCCAGGATGGCGCCGACGCCGGCCGAGGGTAGCGTCGAAAGGATCGTGATCGGGTGGATGTAGCTCTCGTAGAGCACCCCTAACACGATGTAGATCGTGATCACGGCGGCGAGCAGCAGCCACGGCTGGCCGGCCAGCGCCTTGGCGAACTCGGCGGCATCGCCGGCATAAATGCCGACGATGCTGCCCGGCATTTCGATGCGGGTCTCGATCACCTTCACGGCTTCGACGGCATCGCCGAGCGCCGCGCCCGGCGCGAGGTTGAAGCTGAGCGACACCGACGGGAATTGCGCCTGGTGCGAGATCGCGAGCGGCGCCGTGGTCCGCTTCAGCGTCGCCACGGCCGACAGCGGCACCTGGGCATTGGGCGCGCCGGCGGTGGCGCTCGCCGCGCCCGGCAGATAGAGCTTGGACAGGATCGAGGGATCGCGCTGGTACATCGGCAGCGCCTCCAGCACCACGCGGTACTGGTTGGCCTGGCCGTAGATCGTCGAGATCTGCCGCTGTGCGAAGGCATCGTTCAGCGTGTCGGTGATTCCTTGCAGGCTCACGCCGAGCTGGCCGGCCCGGGTGCGGTCGACGTCGAGCTGCGCCCGCAGGCCGCCCTCCTGCGCCTCCGAGGAGACGTCGCGGAACAGGGGATCGCGCCGCATCTCCGCAACCAGCTTTCGCGCCCATTCCGAGACCAGCGTCGCATCGGTGCCGGTCAACGTGTACTGGTATTGCGAGCGGCTCGACTGGGTCGAGATCTGCACGTCCTGCACGGGCTGGAAATAGACGGTCATGCCGGGGATGTCGGAGACCCTCTCCTTCAGCCGGGTCACGACCACGCTGACATCGTCACGGCGCTCGCCGCGCGGCCGCAAGCTCATGACGAGGCGGCCGACATTGGTGGTCGGGTTGACGGAGCCCGCACCGATCACCGAGACCACGCCGACCACATCAGGATCGGCCCTGATGGCGTCCGCCGCCTCGGCCTGCCGCCTCTTCATCTCCGCAAACGACACGTCGGGCCCCGCCTCCGTCACCGCGGTGATCGAGGCGGTGTCCTGCAGCGGCAGGAAGCCCTTGGGCGCGACGGCATAGAGCACCAGGGTCGCGATCAGCGTGGCGAAGGTCACGACCAGCGTGGCGCGCTGGCGCTCCAGCACCCACAACAGCGATCGGTGATAGGCATGGACCGTGCGGTCGATGAAGCGGCTGATCGCGGCCAGTCCCGGCACGGCCAGCTCCTCGTGCGCGTGCTTGAGCAGCCGCGAGCACATCATCGGCGTCAGGGTCAGCGAGACCACTGCCGAGGTCACGACCGCGATGGTCAGGGTCAGCGCGAACTCGCGGAACATGCGCCCGACCAGGCCCGACATGAACAGGAGCGGGATGAACACCGCGATCAGCGAGACCGTCAGCGATATCACGGTGAAGCCGATCTCGCTGGCGCCCTTGAGCGAGGCTTCCATCGCGCCGTCGCCATTCTCCATGTGGCGCACGATGTTCTCGATCATGACGATGGCGTCGTCGACGACGAATCCGGTGCCGATCGTCAGCGCCATCAGCGACAGATTGTCGAGGCTGAAGCCGGCAAAATACATGATGCCGAAGCTCGTGATCAGCGACAACGGCAGCGCGACGCCCGCGATCACGGTCGCGCGCAACGAACGCAGGAACAACAGCACGACCAGCGTCACCAGCACGACGGCAAGGACCAGCGTGAACTGCACGTCGCGCACCGAGGCGCGGATGGTGACGGTGCGGTCGGAGACGATGGTGAGGTTCACCCCGGCCGGAATCGCGCGCTGGACCTTGGGAATTTCGGCGCGGATCTGGCTGACGACGTCGATGACGTTGGCACCGGGCTGGCGCTGGATGTCGATGATCACGGCCGGCGTGCCCTGGTACCAGCCACCGGTGCGGTCGTTCTCGAGGCCGTCGACGATCTGGGCGACGTCGGCAATGGTCACCGGCGAGCCGTTGCGGTAGGCGATGATGACGGGCTTGTAGGCCTCGGCCACGGCGATCTGGTCGTTGGCGGCGATGACGTAGGATTGCTGTGCGCCGTCGAGCGAGCCCTTCGGGCCCGAGACATTGGCATTGGCGATCGCCGTGCGCAGGTCTTCCATCGCGATGCCATAGGCTGCAAGGCGCGCAAGATCGGCCTGGATGCGCACGGCCGGCTTCAGCCCGCCCAGCACGGAAACGCGCCCGACGCCGGAGATCTGGCTCAAACGTTGCGCCAGAATGGTATCGGCGATGTCGCTCATTGCGCGCAGCGAGATCGTGTCCGAGCGCAGCGCGAGCGTCATCACCGGCGCATCCGCCGGATTCACCTTCGCGTAGGTCGGCGGGTAAGGCAGCGTTTTGGGCAGCACGCCGGCCGCGGCATTGATCGCGGCCTGCACGTCCTGCGTTGCCCCGTCGATGTCGCGGTTGAGGTCGAACTGCAGCGAGATCTGGCTGACGCCGAACGAGCTCGTCGAGTTCATCGCCGAGAGCGACGGGATCTGCCCGAGCTGCCGCTCCAGCGGCGCGGTGATCAGCGAGGCGATAACGTCGGGGCTCGCGCCCGGCAGCTGCGTCGTCACCTGCACGGTTGGGAAATCGACTTGCGGCAACGCCGAGACCGGCAGCGCGAAATAGCCCAGCAGCCCGCCGATCAGTAGCGCAATGCCGAGCAGCGAGGTCGCGATCGGCCGGCGGATGAAGGGTTCAGAGACACCCATGGGCTGTGCCTGCCGCTGCAAGCGGCCGTTGTCGGATCATGGCTGCTTGGCTCCACTTTCCGATGCCCCCGGCCCCGGTGCCGGTCCTGTCTGCCCCTTCTGGTCGCCTTCGCTGCTCTTGCGCTTGGCGCGCAACTCGCTGTCCTTGCCCTGCCCGTCCTTCTGGCCTTCTTTGGCGCCGTCCTGCCTCTGAGCGTCCGGTGCGCGCGAGCGCTTGCGCGGGGCGAGATCGGCCGACGGCGTCTGGTCGTCGCGGCCGACGATCACCTTGGAACCGTCGGACAGATTGGCAAAGCCAGTGGTGACGACCCTGTCGCCCGCCGACAGGCCACTGGCGATCACGGCATCATGCTCGTTCTGCTGGGTCACCGTCACGGGCTTGGCCGAGACGATGTTGCCCTCGCCGATGACGTAGCTGAAAGTGCCGATCGGGCCGCGCTGCACCGCCGAGGTCGGCACCACCAGCGCCTGCGTCAAGGTCTCGACCTTGAGGCGGACGTTGACGAACTGGCCCGGCCAGAGCTGGTAATTGGCATTGGGAAATTCGGCCTTGAGCCTGAGCGTACCGGTGGTCTGGTCGACCTGGTTGTCGATGCCGGTAAGCTTGCCGGTATCGATCACTGTAATGCCGTCATTGCCGAACACGTCGACCGCGAGCGTACCGTTCGCCGCGGCCGCATTGACCCGCATGATCTGTTGCTGCGGCAGGCTGAACCACACCGCGATCGGCTGCAATTGCGTGATCACCACGAGGCCGGTGGTGTCGGAGGCATGAATGATGTTGCCCTGGTCGACCTGGCGCAGGCCGGCACGACCCGAGATCGGCGCCACGATCTTGGTGTAGCTCAGCGTCGCCGCAGCGTTGTCGATCGCAGCCTGATCGGCCTTGACCAGCGCCTCGGTCTGCGCGACCAGCGCGCGCTGGGTGTCGGCCTGCTGCTTGGAGCCGGCGTTGGAGGCGGCGAGCTGCTCGTAGCGTGTCAGGTCGATGCGCTGGTTTGCGAGCTGGGCCTGATCCTGCGCCTTCTTGGCGACCGCCTGGTCGTACTGCGCCTGATAGATGGCCGGATCGATCTCGCCGAGCACGTCGCCCTTCTTGACGTCCTGGCCCTCCGTGAAGTTGACCGCGATCAGCTTGCCGTCGACCTGCGAGCGCACGGTCACGGTGTTGAGTGCGCGGATCGCGCCGACGCCGTCGAGATAGACCGGCACGTCCTGGATGCGCGGGCTCGCTGCCAGCACCGGCACAGGCAGATCGGGACGCTGGTTGCGGTTGTTCGTCTGCTGCTGGTGCATGACGATCCAGCCGACATAGCCCAGGCCGCCGAGAATCGCGAGCGTGATCAGGGTCATGACGAAGCCGCGGCCGCGCGATCTCGTCGCCGTCCCCTCTCCCGCGCCCTGCTTGGTGTCGGGCTTAAAGAGCATTGACCGGTTTCTCCATTCGCGGCTCCCAGCCGCCGCCGAGCGCCTGGTACAGGCTGACGATGGCCAGAAGCCGTGCGAGTTGGGCCTGCGACAGCGCGTCTTCCGCCTGGAACAGGGTCAGTTGGGTGTTGAGCACGGTGACGATGTCGGCGGTGCCGGCGCGCAATTGCTGCTCGGAGAGATCGAAAGCGCGACGCGAGGCGGCGACCACGTCGCGCTGCAATTGCAGCTTGATCGTGGTCTGCTTGATCGAGAACAGCGCGTTGTCGACGTCGGCAAAAGCCTGGACGATGGTCTTGCGGTAGGTCTGCAGCAGCTCGTCCTGCCGCGCCTTGGCCAATTCGAAATTGCCGAGGATCTTGCCGCCGTCGAAGATCGGCTGCGTCGCGCTGCCGACGAGCTGGAAGAAGGCCGCATGCGGCTGGAACAGCGAGACCAGCGCCGCGCTCTGATAGCCGCCATTGCCGGTGAGCTGGATGGTCGGAAAGAACTGCGCACGGGCATTGCCGATGTTGGCGGTGGCCGAGGCGAGCTGCGCCTCCTGCCGGCGGATGTCCGGCCGCTGCGTCAGCAGCTCCGACGGCAGGCCGGGCGTCACGCGCGGGATCGCGATCCGATCCAGGGAGCCGCCGTGCACGCGCACGCTCTCCGGCGGGCGCGAGACCAGCACGGCGAGCGCGTTGACGTTCTGATCGAGTGTCTGGCGCAGCGGCGGCACCAGGGCCTTCTGGTTCGCCAGCACGCTCTCCTGCTGGGCGACGTCGAGATCGGTGCCGGTGCCGGCCTTGCGGCGGTCCCTCACCGCATCCAGGATGCGCTGCGCGCTCGCGATGTTGCGCTGAGAGGTCCTGATGCGATCCTGCGAGGCCAGCACCTGGAAATAGGCGTTGGCGACGGCGGCGAGCGTGGTCAGCGCGACCGTGTCGCGATCGAAGCGGTTGGCGTTCGCCGTCTCCTCGGCCGTCTGCAGTGCATCGCGGTTCTGGCCCCAGAAGTCGAGCTGGTAGCTCGCGCTGAGCGAAGCCTGATAGTTGACGACCTCACGGCCGCCGTTGGTGAGCCCCGAGGCCGAAGAGCCGGAGGTGCGGGAATAGGTCTCCTGGCCGGTGCCAGACAGACTCGGCAGCAACGCCGCGCCGGCCTGCCGCGCCTGGGCGTCAGCCTGGACGATACGCGCCACGGCGGCAGCGATGTCGAGATTGACGGTCTGCGTTTCCTCCATCAGCTGCGTCAGCTCCGCAGAGCGGAAACCGCGCCACCAATCCAGCGACGGCGGCGCATCGCCCTTGCCGGCATATTTGTAATGCGCGGGAACGTCGAGCGCGGGATCGGGAAGATCCTGGGTCAGCACGCAGGCCCCCGAGGCGGCGGCGAGACACAGCACCGCCATCCATCGGGCCGCGGGCCGCATCCTGAATGCAGAACCGAGAGATCGCCGCGAGGCGATCGCTGGAACTTGGTGTGTCACGTCCACCCCCCGCCGGGCAGATCAAGCCGCCGCAACGCCGCCGGATTAACCGATTCGCGGCGGGACAGTCGGGTGGTCTCGGACAACGCGTTCACAGCGGTGATGCTTTCTGCGGAACCTGCGATGCATACTAGCCGGGCGCGGAACGGCGGGACAGTGCCGCAGTTGCGAGATGCCCAAGCCAATGAGCTGGGCGCGAGCTGAAGAAAATACCAAAAGTACCTGTCTCGCAGTCACTTCTTTTACTGTGAAACATTGGGAAACGTAAGCAAGCTTACCAAGATTTCATGTGATATCGCGGCCACACCCTTAGCTTCGCTCTTCATTTGGACCGCGCCACGCGCCTTCAGCTCAGTCCCATCCTCTGCGCGGCGCGCCACACCGTCAATCTTGCCGAAAACGAAGCCGTCCAACGCGCCGATATCTCCTGGGCTGTCACCGCAGTCCACGCGTCCTGTCGCAAGCCCGTCTCGCCAGTGGCAAGAATTGGTCGCGACAGCGCTCATCGGGAGCGCAATCGTTTCTTGCCCTGGTCGGGGTTCGGCTGTTTCCTCCTACTCATATCCCGCCTCATGGCCCCGCGCATCAGCGCCGGTCTCTTCTCGGGCATATCACTGTTTCCGTGGGCGTTTCGCTCGGGTTCGCCGCAGCGCAAAAGCCTTCCCCTTTGGCCTGCCAAGCACTAGGTTCGGGCCAAGGCCAATCAACCCCTTGGTAGTGATTTCCCCTGACATGACCATTCGCAACGACGTTGTCGAGGCCATCGGCAACACCCCCCTCATCAAGCTCAAGCGGGCTTCGGAATTGACCGGCTGCACCATCCTGGGCAAGGCCGAGTTCATGAATCCCGGTCAGTCGGTGAAGGACCGCGCCGGCAAATGGATGATCCTGGAGGCCGAGAAGCGCGGCGAGCTGAAGCCCGGCGGGCTCGTAGTGGAAGCGACCGCCGGCAATACCGGCATCGGCCTTGCCGTCGTTGCGAGCGCGCGCGGCTACCGCACCCTGATCGTGATCCCGGAGACGCAGAGCCAGGAAAAGAAGGACTTCCTGAAGCTTTGCGGCGCCGAGCTGATCGAGGTGCCGGCCCTTCCCTACGCCAACCCCAACAACTACCAGCATGTCGGCCGGCGGCTCGCCGACGAGCTGCGCAAGACCGAGCCCAATGGCGTGCTGTTCGCCGACCAGTGGAACAACCTCGACAACGCCAAGGCACATTACGAATCCACGGGGCCCGAGATCTGGGAGCAGACCGGCGGCAAGGTCGACGGCTTCGTCTGCTCGGTCGGCAGCGGCGGCACGCTGGCCGGCGTCAGCCGCTATCTGAAGGAGAAGAACAAGGACATCCGCATCGCCTGCGCCGATCCGCATGGCGCCGGCATGTACGAATATTTCAGGACCGGCGATCCCAAGGCGACGCCCGGCGGCTCGATCACCGAGGGCATCGGCCTCAACCGCGCCACCGCAATCGTCGAGACCGCCAAGGTCGACGAGGCCTATCTCATTCCCGACACCGACGCCGTCGGCGCGATCTACGAGCTGCTCCAGCACGAAGGTCTGTGCCTCGGCGGCTCGACGGGCATCAATGTCGTCGGCGCGATGCGGCTTGCGAAGCAGCTCGGGCCCGGCAAGACGATCGTCACCGTGCTGTGCGATTCCGGCAGCCGCTACCAGTCAAAACTGTTCAACGCGGACTTCATGCGCGCCAAGAACCTGCCGGTGCCGGAATGGCTGGAGAAGCGCAGCAACATCAAGCCGCCGTTCGTGTGATCGTTACGCGCGTCCTCGGGCCGAGGGCGCACGTCGACAAGCTCTGCGCAGTTCGACTTTAAGCGACCTCCCCGCTTTCCGAGGCTGCGGCGCAATAGTCGCGCCAGAACTTGCGGTAGCCCTCCTCGACCCTGCGCGTGTAGGCTTCGACATTGCCCGCGGCTGAAGCTGCGATCCGGGCCGGCAATTCCGCGCGCAACTTTGCCAGAAGCGCGGGCTGGGCAGCAAATTGGCACGCAATCGCGGCGTAGCCCGCGTCATCCTCGGCCACCCAGTCGTCGAGACCGACGGCCGCCACGATGGAGCCGCCGGCGCGCGAGGATGCGCCGTGGCCGAGCTTGGCGACGACCGGAACGCCCGCATAGAGGGATTCCCAGGTGCTGACGCCACCGTTCTGCGGAAATGGATCGAGCGAAATATCGACCAAGGCGAAGGCTCGCAGATGATCGGCGCGCTCGGACGAGCCGAGGCAAGTGATCCTCTCTTCGGCAATCCCGTGGGCGACAAACCGCGCGAGAAGGCCGTCGCGCACCAGGGGATCGTCGAGCAGCGTGTGCTTGATGATGATCTTCGATCCGGCCAACTCCCGCATCACGTTCGACCACACGCGGATGGCCTCGTCCGAGATCTTGTTGACGCGGTTGAACACGCCGAAGGTGACGTAGCCGTTGCGGAGCATGGGAAGCTCCGACGGCGGCACATCCAGGATGGGATCGATCGTGATCAGGCACGGCAGGTCATAGACCTTTTCGGTCAGCAGATGCCGGGCCGATTGCGGAATGAAGACGGGATCCGCGAGCACGTAGTCCATCGTCCGAAGGCCCGTACCGGTCGCGTGTCCGAAGCCCGTGACCTGAATGGGCGCCGGCTTGCGGGCGAAGACCTGGAGCCTGTTGCCCGACGAATGCCCGGAGACGTCGATCAGGATATCGACCTTGTCGGCCTCGATACGATCGGCCAATTCGTCGTCGAACATCTGCCAGGCATCGACCCAGACGTCTGCCGCCGACCTGAATTCGGCCGTGATCGCATCTTTTGTCGGCGAACACGAATAACAGACGACCTCGAAGCTCGCATGATCATGATGGCGCAGCACCGGCAGCAGGCCGAACGCCGCCGAGTGATACCAGAATTCGGCAGAGACATAGCCGATCACGATCCGCCTGTCGGGATCGAGCTGCCGAGAGGCGAGCTTCCTTTGCGGCACGCGGGCGCCGATCGCTTCGCCCCAGGACCTTCGTGTCGCCTGCTGGATCGTGAAATCTGCGTCGGGAAGAAAGTCCAGAAAGTAGATCTTCCGCGCCATCAAGTCCGGATCCGGCGAGATCGCCAGCGCCGCGTCGAGATGTTCGATCGCGGAGGCGATTTCTCCCTGATTTGCAAGGCAGGAGCTCAGCAACGCCAATGCGATCGTGGAACGTGGATTTTGCTCGAGCAAAGTCGTGCAGGCCAGGATCGCCTGTGCGGTGTTCCCCAGGCTGAGCGAGACCTCCGCCTTTCCCCGCAAGGCAAGTTCGAACCGCGGCGAAAGTGCAAGTGCCGCATCGAAGTCCGCGGCAGCCTGTTCCAGCCGCGACAGTGCCGAGTTGAGGCGTCCGCGCTGCGCCAGAATCTTCGCCGAATCGGGCTTGATCGCGAACGCCGCCGCGAGCGCAGCTTCCGCCTCATCGTAGCGCTTGAGCTCGATGCTGACCATGCCCTTGCCGATGAGCGCTTCGACGTGGCGCGGCTGAAACAACAGCGCGCGATCAAAGCTCTCCCTGGCGCGGTCAAAACGGAACAGCGCCAGCTCCGCCACGCCACGATTGCAAAGCGCGTCGGCGTAGTCGGGCTTCAGCTTGATGGCGCGATCGTAGACCTCGATGGCCTGTGCGGGCAGGTTCATCTGGAGCAAGGTGTTGCCGAGGCCGACAAGGGCCGGCGTAAAATTCGGCTTCAGCGCGATCGCCCTCTCCTGACAGGCGCGGGCCGCCTCCAATTTCTGAAGGACGACGTAGACGGTCGCGAGATTGCTCTGCGCCTCGTGCGAACGCGGATCGATCGCGATCGCACGCTCGAGCAGCTGTTGCGCCTCCTCCAGGCGTCCGCCCTGCTGCACACTCAGCCCGAGCAGGTGCGTGGCGTCGAAATGATCCGGAACGGCTTGCACGATCTGGCGGCAGAGCGCCTCGCACTCCGCATACCTGCCCTGGCCATAGGCGTTCGCCGCGGCGGGAATGATGGCGTCGGCCTGCTTCTTCAATTTCTTCTGCAATCGCGCATTCTGGAATGCGCGCGCGCCGGCGCTGCTCTGCAAAGGTGTCTCTCCGGAAGATGGCCCAGGGCCGAGTCTAACTGATTCGCGTCCCGGCCCGGCCGAACTGCCGGACCAGAAATCCGTCCGGGAGATCCCGGGGTTCGCCTGCAGGATGCGGCTCAGGAGCCGCCAGGTGCGTCCGCCTCGCTGACCGCGGCGTCGCCGCGCTCGCCGGCAGCGGCACAATAGTCGCGCCAGAACTTGCGGTACCCCGCTTCGAGCTCACGCGTGTAGATCTCGACATTGCCGGCGGGCGAGGCTGCGATCTGGGCCGGCAAGCCCGCGCGCAACTTCGCCAGATATTCGGGCTGCGAGGCAAACTTGCGGGCGATCTCGACATAGCCGTCGTCGTCCTCCGCGACCCATTCGCCGAGGCCGACGGCCGCCACGATGGAGGCGCCGGCACGCGAGGAGGCCCCAATGCCGAGCTTGGCCACGACCGGAACGCCCTTGTAGAGGGATTCCCAGGTGCTGATGCCGCCGTTCTGCGGGAACGTGTCGAGGGAAATATCGATCTTGTCGAAGGCCATCAGGTGATCGTCGCGCGAGGTGGTGCCGAGACAGGTGATGTCCTCCTCCGCAATGCCCTGCGCAATGAAACGTGCGACCAGGCTATCGCGCAGCAGAGTATCGTCGAGCAGACCGTGCTTGAGGATGATCTTCGATCCCGGCACCTCGCGCATGATGCGCGACCACACACGGATCGCATCATCCGAGATCTTGTAGATGCGGTTGAACACGCCGAAGGTAACGTAGCCGTTGCGGAGCATCGGCAGCTCGGAGGGCTGCAGATTGGTGACCGGCTCCATCGTGATCAGGCACGGCAGATCGTGGATCTTCTCGGGAAACAGATGCCGGGCCGAAGGCGGAATGAAGATGGGATCGGCGAGCACATAATCCATGGTCTGCATGCCTGTGCCCGTCGCGTGTCCGAAGCCGGTGGCCTGGATCGGAACCGGCTTCCGCGCGAAAACCTGCAGCCTATTGCCGGTCGTGTGGCCGGACACATCGATCAGGATGTCGACATTATCGGCCTGAATGCGATCGGCGAGCTCGTCGTCAGAAAGCCCCCAGGCATCCACCCAGACGTCCGCCAATGATTTGAACATGGCGGTGTACTCGTCCGCGCCCGGCCAGGAATAGTAGCAGACGATCTCGAACTTGGTGTGATCGTGGTTGCGCAGCACCGGCAGCAAGGTGAGGCCCGCCGAGTGCTGCCGGAATTCGGCGGCGACATAGCCGACCACGATCCGCTTTTCCGGATCGAGCGGCCGCTTCGGCAGCGTCCTTTGCGGTATCTTCGAGCCGATCGCATCCCACCAGGACTTCCGCACAGCCTGCTGGACCGCGAAATCGGCCTCCGCGAGGTAGTCGAGCAAGAAGATCTTGCCCCTGATCGCATCTCCATAATCCGGCCGGAGAGCAAGTGCGCGATCGAGATAGTGGATCGCAGCGTCCATGTCTCCCTGGTTCGAATAAGCGAAGCCCATAAGGGCCTGCCCCATCTCGGAGCGCGGATTTTGCTCGATCAACGCCGCTGCGGCCGCCATCGCCTGCGCGGTCTTTCCCATCACGAGGCAGGCCTGTGCCTTGCCGCGCAGCGCCAGTTCGAGCTTGGGCGAGATCGCGAGCGCCGCTTCGAAATCCGCAAGCGCGGGCTCGAGGCGCTGCAGCTCGTAGCTGAGCCGCCCGCGCTGGGCCAGGATCCTGGGCGCGCCGGGCTTGATCGCGAGCGCCGTCGCAAACTTGGCTGCCGCCTCCTCGTGATGCCGCAGCTCCATGCTGACCATGCCGCTGCCGACGATGGCCTCGGCGTGACGCGGCTGAAACAGCAGGGCGCGATCGAAGCTCTCCTTGGCACGCATGATCTGCCCAAGCACGATCTCGACCATGCCGCGATTGCAGAACGCATCGGCATAATCCGGTTTGATCTTGATCGCGCGGTCGTGCAGCTCGAGCGCCTGTTCGTACTGCCCCAGATGCATCAGCGTGTTGCCGAGATTGGTCAGCGCCACCGCGAAATTCGGCTTCTGCGCGATCGCCCTCTCCTGGCACCGCCGCGCTTCCTCGTAATTGCCGAGGTCGAAATGCACGGTCGCGAGGTTGTTATGGGCATCGTGCAGGCGCGGATCGAGCGCA
Organism: Bradyrhizobium sp. NC92; assembly: GCF_025200865.1. Lineage (NCBI taxonomy): Bacteria > Pseudomonadati > Pseudomonadota > Alphaproteobacteria > Hyphomicrobiales > Nitrobacteraceae > Bradyrhizobium > Bradyrhizobium sp. NC92. Next base: position 4,168,531 of record NZ_CP104171.1, on the reverse strand, counting down.
ATCACGCGCTCCAGCAGCTCTCTTGCCTCCTCGAGGCGCCGGCCGTCATGGGCGCACATGCCGAGCAGGTGAAGGGCATCGACATGATCCGGAAGGGCTTTCAGGATCTCGCGGCACAGCGCCTCGGTCTCGGCATATCGGCCCTGGCTATAGGCGTTCGCCGCGGCGGCAATCACGGCGTCGGCCTGCTTCATCAATTTCTTCTGCAATCGCGCATTCTGGAACGCGCGCGCGCCGCCGCCGCTCTTCAAGGTGTCTCTCCGGAGGATGCCCTGGGCAGAGTCTAACTGATTCGCGAGCCTGGCCGGCCGGTCAGCCGAACTCCATCGCCTCCGGGATTTCACGGGGCCCGGCGCAAGATCTTGCTACACCAGCTCCGAGGCGGCGGCACAATGATCGCGCCAGAACCGGCGATAGGCCGCCTCGACCTCACGCGTGTAAAGTCCGACGTCGCCGGCGGGCGAGGCAGCGATCCGAGCCGGCAGATCCGCCCGCAACTTTGCCAGATGGGCCGGCTGCGCCGCATATTTGCACGCGATCGCGGCATAGCCCTCGTCATCCTCGGCCACCCAGTCATCGAGGCCGACGGCCGCGACGATGGAGCCGCCGGCGCGCGACGAAGCGCCGCTGCCGAGCTTGGCGACGACCGGAACGCCGGCATAGAGGGACTCCCAGGTGCTGATGCCGCCATTCTGCGGGAACGTATCGAGGGAAATGTCGACCATCGCAAAGGCCCGCAGATGCTCGGGGCGCGAGGTCGAGCCCATGCAGATGACGTTCTCTTCGGCGATGCCCTGCGCCGTGAACCGCGCGATCAGCCGATCGCGCAGCAATGGATCGTCAAGCAGCCCGTTCTTGACGATGATCTTCGATCCCCTCACCGCATGCATGACTTTCGCCCACACCCGGATGGCCTCGTCCGAAATCTTGAAGATGCGGTTGAACACCCCGAAGGTGACATGGCCGTTGCGGAGCATGGGAGGCTCCGAAGGCGGCACGTCCAGGATCGGATCGATCGTGATCAGGCACGGCAGGTCATGGACTTTCTCGGCCAGGAGATGGCGCGCCGATTGCGGGATGAAGATCGGGTCCGCGAGCACGTAGTCCATGGTTCGAAGGCCGGTCCCCGTGGCGTGCCCGAAGCCCGTGACCTGGATCGGCGCCGGCTTGAGGGTGAAGACATGAAGCCTGCTGCCGGTCGTGTGCCCGGACACGTCGATCAGAATGTCGATCCCATCGGCCTGGATGCGGTCGGCCAGCTCGTCATCGGACAATTGTGCGGCGTCGACAAAGACATCCGCGAGAGACTTGAACCTCTCCGTCATGTCGTCCTGCACCGGCCAGCAGGAATAGCAGACGATCTTGAACCTGGCGTGATCATGATGGCGCAGCACCGGCAACAGCGAGTACGCCGCCGAGTGATTCCTGAATTCGGACGCGACGTATCCGATCACGATCCGCCGGTCCGGATCGAGCGATCGGGGCGCCAGCGTCCTTTGCGGAAGCTTGGCACCGATCGCATCCCACCAGTATCTTCGCGCGGCCTGCTGCGCGGCGAAATCGGCCTCCGGCAGGTAGTCCAACACGAAGATCTTGTATCCGATCGCCTCCGGGAAGTCCGGTGCGATCTCGAGCGCCGCGTCGAGATGCGCGAGCGCCGTCCCGATGTCTCCCTGGTTCACGTGGCAGGCCGCCAGAAGCGCCAACCCCATCTCGGATCGCGGATTGACCTCGAGCAGTGTCTTGACGCCCGCCATCGCCCGCGCGGTGTTTCGCGCGAGAATGTCGATCTGCGCCCGCCAGCACAGCGCTGGCTCGAGCCGTGGCGATTGCGCCAGCGCCGCGTCGAGATCCGCGGCCGCCTGCTCCAGCCGGGACAGACTGAGGTTGAGCCGTCCACGCTGCAGCAGAATCCGCGGCGAACCCGGCTTGATCGCGAGCGCTGCGTCGAAGGCGGCAGCCGCCTCCGCGAAGTGCCGGAGCTCGAGGCTGACCATGCCCCCGCCCGCGATCGCCTCGGCGTGAGATGGCTGAAACGATAGGGCGCGTTCGAAGCTCGCCTTGGCGCGCTCGAACTGGCCGGTCATCAATTCCGCCATGCCGCGGTTGCAGAACGCATCGGCATAATCCGGCTTCAGCCTGATCGCCCGCTCGTGCAGCCCGATCGCCTCATCACCAAGGCCGATGTGCAGCAACGTATTGCCGAGATTGGTCAGGGTGATCGGACAATTCGGCTTCAGCGCGATGGCCTTCTCCTGGCAGGCGCGGGCGTCTTTGAATTTCTCCATCGCGAAATAGACGGCCCCGAGATTGCCGTGCGCGTCGGGCGAGCGCGGATCGAGCGCAATCGCACGCTCGAGCAGGAATTCCGCTTCCTCGAGCCGCCCGCCGTCGAACGCGCGCAGGCCGAGCAGGTGCGTGGCATGGAAATGATCGGGAACTTCCTTCAAGATCTCGCGGCAGAGCATCTCGGCCTCGGCAAGCCTGCCCTGCCCGAGCGCCTCGATCGCGAAGGCCATGACGGCGTCCGCCTGCTTCTTCAGCTTCTTTTCCAGTCGCGCATTCTGGTATGCGCGCGCGCCGGCACTGCTCTGCAAGGTCTCTCTCCGGAGGATGGGTCCGAGAAGAGGCAAGCCGATTCGGATGGTGCCAGGCTTGCGGTCAGGCCGGCGAGGCCGCCGGCGCCGTGGCTCAGCGCAGTATCTGGCTCAGGAACAGCTTCGTGCGCGCGTGCTGCGGGGCGGCGAAGAACTCGTTCGGGGTGTTGGCCTCGATGATCTGCCCGGCGTCCATGAACACGACGCGATTGGCAACCTCGCGGGCAAAGCCCATCTCGTGGGTGACGACCAGCATGGTCATGCCTTCTTCAGCGAGGTCGACCATGGTGTCGAGCACCTCCTTGACCATCTCGGGGTCGAGCGCCGAAGTCGGCTCGTCGAACAGCATCACCTTCGGGTTCATGGTCAGGGCCCGGGCAATCGCGACACGCTGCTGCTGGCCGCCGGACATCTGGCCCGGAAACTTGTTGGCCTGGTGCGGGATCTTGACCCGCTCCAGGAACTTCATCGCAGTCGCCTCGGCGTCCTTCTTGGGGATGTTGCGGACCCAGATCGGCGCCAACGTGCAATTGTCGAGCACGGTCAGATGCGGGAACAGATTGAAGCTTTGGAACACCATGCCGACTTCACGGCGAACCGCGTCGATGTGCTTGAGGTTCGGCCCGAGCTCGATGCCGTCGACGACGATCTCGCCCTCCTGGAATTCCTCCAGCGCGTTGATGCAGCGGATCAGCGTGGACTTGCCCGAGCCCGAGGGGCCGCAGATCACGATGCGCTCGCCCTTCTGCACCTCGAGGTCGACGTCGCGCAGGACGTGGAAATCGCCGTACCATTTGTTCAGGCCGGAAATCTTGACGATGGGGGCGGACATGGTGGCCTCGATCAGTTGCGGCGGTGGGCGTTGAGGCGCCGCTCGACGAACAACGAATAGCGCGACATTCCAAAGCAGAACATGAAGTAGATGATCCCGGCGAAGGCGAAGCCGGTGAACGCCGTCGACGGCGTCGACCATTTCGGATCCGCGAACGAGGCGCGCAGCGAGCCGAGCAGATCGAACAGCGCCACGATCGAGACCAGCGAGGTGTCCTTGAACAGCGAGATGAAGCTGTTGACGAGGTTCGGAATGACGTGCCGCAGCGCCTGCGGCAGCACGATCAGCGAGGTCGTCTTCCACCAGGACAGCCCGAGGGCGGCGGCCGCCTCGCTTTGACCGCGCGGGATCGCCGCGAGCCCGCCGCGGACGTTCTCGGCCTGATAGGCACCGGTGAACAGCGCGATGCCGATCAGCGCACGCACCAGGCCATCGACGGTGAAATTTCCGGGCAGGAACAGGGGCAGCATGTAGGTTGCGAAGAACAGCACGGTGATCAGCGGCACGCCGCGCCAGAACTCGATGAAGGCGATCGAGAAGATCCGGATCAGGGGAATCGTCGAGCGGCGGCCGAGCGCGAGCGCAATGCCGATCGGCAGTGAGGTGACGATGCCGGTGACGGAGACCACCAGCGTCACCAGGAGGCCGCCCCACAGGTTCGTCGTCACGACCGGCAATCCGCCGTGGTCGAGATCCATCAGCTTGATCACGATGGCGATGGCAATGAAGGTGGCGATGCTCGATGCCAGAGCCCGCCCGCCGGTGCGAACACCGCCGCCGAGAACGAAGGCGATCAGGCAGACGATCGCGGCTGTGATGGCGAAATCCGTCCAGACCGACTGGCCCGTGCCCTGGATATAGTCGCGCAGCCAGGTGAGCGGAACGATCAGCCAATGGATCACCGTGCCCAGCAGAACGATGAGGCTGCCGACGGCCCAGAGCAGCGGGCCGACCGCAGAGGTCCTGCTCGAGGTGAGCAGCGCCTGTCCGGCACCGACGATGCTCTCGTCGAACAATTGCAGCAGGCCAGCGGTCCAGCTCAGCCCAAAGCCCTTGATGCCGCCGCCGTGCAGCAGGAAGAAGGCCACCACCGGAAAGGCGACGAAGAACAGGCCGGCATTCAGGCTCTTTGCCGGCAGCCGCGGAACGAGCAGCGGCAACAGCAGGACGGCTGCGAGCAACAGCGTCAGGTTCACCCGCCAGCGCTCGGCCTCGGGATAGAAGCCGTAGATCAGTTGCGGGAGCTTCGCCTGGATGTAGGGCCAGCAGGCGCCGACCGCGAAGCCGGCGTTCTCGGCGAGGCACGCGGCGCGGTCCTTGCCGCTCCAGACCGCATCGACCATCAGGAACTTGACGGAGGGAATGATGGTGAACCAGAGCAGCAAGGCGCCCAGGATCGTCAGCAGGATGTTGGTCGGCGAGTTGAACAGGCGCGTGCGCATCAGGCCGATGAAGCCCGTCGTCTTCACCGGCGCCGGACGCTCGGCGAGCAGGTCCTGGCGGACGAAGTTGGATGACATGACATCCCTCATGCGCCGAGGCTCCGGCTGACGCGCCAACCGTAGACGCTCATGATCGCGCTGGTGAGGAGCGAGATCAGGAGATAAACACCCATCGTCATGGCGATGATCTCGATCGCCTGCCCGGTCTGGCTCAGCGACGTGCCGGCGAACACCGACACCAGGTCAGGATAGCCGATCGCGACCGCCAGCGACGAGTTCTTGGTGAGATTGAGGTACTGGTTGGTCAGCGGCGGCACGATGACGCGCATGGCCTGCGGCACCACGATGAGGCGGAGCGTGGCGCCGCGGCTGAGGCCGAGCGAAGATCCCGCCTCCATCTGCCCCTTGTGAACGGACAGGATGCCGGCGCGCACGATCTCGGCGATGAAGGCGGCGGTATAGGTCGACAGCGCCACCGTCAGCGCCACGAATTCCGGGATGATGCGTGAGCCGCCGGCGAAGTTGAACCCCTTCAGCTGGGGCAGCTCGAAGGTGAAGGGCAGACCGAATACCAGCATCGTGGCGAGCGGAAGCCCGAACAGCAGGGCCAGCACGTAAGGCCAGATGTGGATCACCTGCCCGCGCTGAAACAGCGCTCGCCTGGCGTAGAAGCGCAGCGCCAGCGCGGCGACGATGCCGAGCGCCAGCACCGCCAGGAATGGCTCGAGACCGCTCTCGCCGATCGGGCTCGGAACGACGAGGCCGCGATTGCTGATGAAGGCGACGCCGAGCAGGGAAATGCTCTGCCGCGGATTGGGCAAGGCCGCGAGCACCGCCAGATACCAGAACAGGATCTGGAACAGCAGCGGCAGGTTGCGGATGACCTCGACATAGATCTCGCCGACGCGCGACAGCAGCCAATTGGGCGACAGCCGGCACAGCGCGACGATGAAGCCGATCACCGTGGCGAAGAAGATGCCCACCACGGAGACCACGAGCGTGTTCAACAGCCCGACCACGAACACGCGCAGGAACGTGTCCGAGCCGGTATAGGAGATCAGGGTCTGGTTGACGTCGAAGCCGGCATTGTTCCTGAGGAAGCCGAAGCCGGCGGCGATGTGCTGGTTCTCGAGATTGGCCCGCGCATTGGAGACGATCTCGTAGCCGATCCAGCCCAGGATCGCCGCGAAGGCAAACTGGACGGCAACGCCGTTCCAGCCTGCCTTGCCGCCCAGAATGCGCCGGATCTTCAGCGCGATCTGGGGCGGCGGTTTTCGAGCCTCGGTGCTCATGCCGCTGCCGGCCGATCGGGGCTGATCAGCGGATCGGCGGCGCGTACTGAAGACCGCCCTTGTTCCAGAGATTGTTGACGCCGCGATTGATGCCGAGCGGCGAGCCGGCACCGACGTTGCGATCGAACACCTCGCCGTAATTGCCGACGGTCTTCACGATCCGCACCACCCAATCCTTGGTCAGGCCGAGCTGTTCGCCGAAATTGCCGTCGCTGCCGAGCACGCGCTTCAGCTCGGGATTTTCCAGCTTCGCCTTCTCGTCGACGTTCTTCGAGCTGACGCCGAGCTCTTCGGCGGTGAGCATCGCAAACAGCGTCCATTTCACGATGTCGAACCACTGGTCGTCGCCGTGGCGCACCATCGGGCCGAGCGGCTCCTTCGAGATGATCTCGGGCAGCACCATATGCTCGTTGGGATTGGCGAGCTTGAGGCGATTGGCGTACAGGCCCGACTGGTCGGTGGTGAAGACGTCGCAGCGGCCGGCTTCATAGGCCTTGACGGTTTCGTCGTTGGTGGCGAACGCGATCACCTCGTACTTCATGTTGTTGGCCTTGAAGTAGTCGGCGAGATTCTGCTCGGTGGTGGTGCCGGTCTGCACGCAGACCGACGCGCTGTTGAGCTCGAGCGCCGAATTCACCTTCAGCGACTTCTTCACCATGAAGCCCTGCCCGTCGTAATAGGTCACTCCGGTGAAATTGGCGCCGAGCGAGGTGTCGCGCGAGATGGTCCAGGTGGTGTTGCGCGAGAGCACGTCGATCTCGCCGGATTGCAGCGCGGTGAAGCGGTCCTTGGCGGACAGCGGCACGAACTTGACCTTGGTCGGATCGTTGAAGATCGCGCCGGCAATGGCGCGGCAGACGTCGACGTCGATGCCGGTCCAGTTGCCCTTGTCGTCGGGCGAGGAGAAGCCCGGCAGGCCCTGGCTGACGCCGCAGGATACCATGCCCCGGTCCTTGACGGTCTTGAGCGTTTGCGCATCGGCGGCTTGGGCGGTGAGGCCGGCGGCGAGAGCAAGGGTGAGAGCCAGGGTTACGCGTTTCATGGGCTTTGGGCCTTTCAAGGTCGTCTCAAGGTCAGGAATGTTGTCGTTAGGTTCGTCTCTGCCAGGCCAGGTCTTCTAACTGGCCTTTGCAAGAGTCATGCTGGAAAACCCTGCCGAACACTCGCCGATCTCGGGAGGCCATACCTTCATCCCCGCCGCTGGCGCCCGCCATCTCGTTGGCTGTGACGCGAAGTCCGGTCAGGCAATGGATCGAAGGTCGCGGCAGGCCCCTCAACATGCGGCGACTGAATAGCACCTGCGCATCACAGAACGACTGGCGAGCCGGGTCAAGGGGTTGACGGGACTCTTCTGTGTTCTGTTATTAACGACCGCGGCCTTCCGGCCGGCCCAGGGGCGCGATGCGTCCGGTGGAAAACGCGGTTTTGAAAGCAGACGCATGGATTCTTCGCACCCCCAAGAGCAGCACGCCGAAACCCGGCTGGTCACCTCCGGCCGCGACACCAAGGCGCAGAAGGGGTTCGTCAATCCGCCGGTCTTCCACGGCTCGACCGTGCTCTATCCGACCGCCGAGGACCTGCACGCCCATCGCGGCGAGTTCACCTATGGCCGTCACGGTTCCCCGACCACCAAGGCGTTCCAGGAGACGCTGATGGCGCTGGAGGGTCCGCAATGCGCCGGCGTCGGCATCGTGCCGTCCGGGCTGTCGGCGATCTCCACCACCCTGCTCTCGGTGCTGAAGGCCGGCGACCACATCCTGGTGGTCGACAACGTCTATCGGCCCACGCGCAATTTCTGCAACGGCATGCTGACGCGCTACGGCGTCGAGACCACCTATTTCGATCCGCTGATCGGCGCCGGCATCGACAAGCTGTTCAAGCCCAACACCCGGGCCGTTCTGGTGGAGGCGCCGGGCTCGCAGTCGTTCGAGATGCCCGACATCCGCGTCATCGCCGACGTCGCGCATGGGCGCGGCGCGCTCGTCATCGACGACAACACCTGGGCGACGCCGCTCTATCACCGCTCGCTGGAACAGGGCGTCGACATCAGCATGCAGGCCGCCACCAAATATATCGGCGGCCATTCCGACATCATGTTCGGCACCATCTCGGCCAACGCCAAGGCCTGGCCGATGATCGCCGAAGGCATCCGCCTGCTCGGCGTCTGCGCCGGCCCCGACGACGTCTTCCTGGCGCTGCGCGGCCTGCGCACCCTGTCGGTGCGGCTCGCGCAACATCATCGCTCCGGGCTCGAGATGGCGCGCTGGCTGGCGGCGAGGCCTGAGGTCGCGCGCGTGCTGCATCCCGGGCTTGAGACCGATCCCGGTCATGCGATCTGGAAGCGCGACTTCAGCGGCGCCTCGGGCCTGTTCAGCATCGTGCTGAAGCCGGCGCCGCAGAAGGCGGTCGACACCATGCTCAACACGCTCAAGCTGTTCGGCATGGGCTTCTCCTGGGGCGGATTCGAAAGCCTCGCGATTCCCTTTGATTGCGACGCCTATCGGACCGCGACCAAATGGGCGCCCGGCGGCCCGACGCTGCGTCTCCACATCGGGCTCGAGAGCACCGACGATCTCAAGGCCGATCTCGATCGCGGCTTCGCTGCCCTCAAAGCGGCAATGTGAGCCTGCGCGCAAGGCATCGCGCCTGCGGACGCGCCAATGCGCGCCGCGGGAACGTGCTCGTGCCGTAAACGTTAACGCCGATGCGCCAACAAATGGTTTGATCCTCAAGCATTTGGCGCTAGCCTCACCAATTGACTTCCAATCCGGACACGGAGCATGGGAACGTTGGTTCTGCTCGATCTCATGGGCGGCGTTGCGCTGTTGCTGTGGGGCCTGCACATGGTCCACAGCGGGATCTTGCGCGCCTTCGGCCCCGACCTCAGGCGCCTGCTCGGCAAGGCGCTGAGCAACCGCGCCAGCGCCTTCGCGGCCGGGATCTCGCTCACGGCGCTGCTCCAGAGCAGCACGGCGACGGCGCTGATCACCTCGTCGTTCGCGGCCGAGGGCCTCGTCAGTCTCGCCGCAGCGCTCGCCATCATGCTGGGAGCCAATGTCGGCACGACGCTGATCGTGCAGGTGCTGTCATTCAACATCGCAGCCGTCGCGCCGGTGCTGTTCGTGCTCGGCCTCGTCGCCTTCCGCTCGGGACCGCGCTCCCGGATCAAGGACATTGGCCGCGTCTGCATCGGCCTCGGCCTGATGCTGCTGTCGCTGCACATCCTGCTCGACACGATGGCGCCGGCGGAGAACGCACCCGGCATGCGCCTCGTGATGTCGGCCGTCACCGGCGATCCCGTGCTCTGCATCGTCATCGCCGCGCTCGTCACCTGGGCGGTACATTCGAGCGTCGCCAGCGTGCTTCTGATCATGTCGCTGGCCTATTCGCAGTTCATCACGCCGGAAGCGGCGCTGGCGCTGGTGCTGGGTGCCAATCTCGGCAGCGCCATCAATCCGGTGTTCGAAGGCGCCAGGCGCGACGATCCCGCGAGCTATCGCCTGCCGGTCGGCAATCTCGTCAACCGCGTGATCGGGATCGCGCTCGTGCTGCCCTTCCTCGGCGTCATCGCCGGGCACATGCATGCCTGGCAGCCGGATCTCGCGAAGATGACGGCGGCCTTCCACATCGCCTTCAACGTCGGCACGGCCGTCCTCTTCATCGGCCTGCTCGACACCTTGTCGCGCCTGCTCACGTGGCTGCTGCCCGATCGGGTGCAGGAGGCCGACCCGGCCCGGCCGCGCTATCTCGACGAGACCGCGCTGGAGACGCCCTCGCTTGCGCTCGCCGACGCCGCCCGCGAGACCTTGCGCATGGGCGACTTCGTCGAGGTGATGCTGCGCAAGGTGATGGCCGCGATGATGACCGGCGACCGTGCGCTGGTCGACCAGGTCTCCAAGATGGACAATCTCGTCGACGGTCTGGACGAGGCCATCAAGCTCTACGTGACGAAATTGATGCGCGGCAGCCTCGACGAGAGCGAAGGGCGGCGCGCGATGGAGATCATCTCCTTCGCCATCAACCTCGAGCATATCGGCGACATCATCGACAAGAGCCTGAGCGAACTCGCCACCAAGAAGATCAAGCGCCGCTTCCAGTTCTCGGCCGAGGGGGCCGAGGAGCTCGCCGCCTTCCACAAGCGCACGATGGATTCGCTGCGCATCGCCTTCGGCGTCTTCATGTCGGGCGACGCCAACGAGGCGCGCAAGCTGCTGGTTGAAAAGACCATGCTGAAGAACGCCGAGCTTGCCGCCGTCGAGCGTCATCTCGACCGCCTGCGCGAGGGCCGCTCCGAGACCATCGAAACGACCTCGCTGCATCTCGACGTGCTGCGCGACCTCAGGCGCATCCATTCGCATATCTGCTCGGTCGCGTATCCCGTGCTCGATGCCGCCGGCGAGCCCTACCGCAGAACCGAGACGGAGACGGCCACCCTGCCCGCCTCAGGCGCGGCGTCGGCGCTGCCGCGATAAACACGTCGTATCAGCGGTCCAGCGTCTTCGAGGCGGTGCCGCGGTTCTTCCAGATCAGCATGATGTTGCGGATGTAGATGATCGTCGCCAGCGACTGTCCGAGGATGATCACGGGCTCGCGCTTCACGACGCCATAGACCAGCGTCATCAGCCCGCCGCCCATCGAGCAGAACCAGAACGCCATCGGCACCACGCTGTTGCCGGCGCGCTCGCTCGCGATCCACTGCACCAGGAAGCGCGCGGTGAAGAACAATTGCGCGACGAGGCCGAACGCCAGCCAGAAATCGAACTTGGCGACGAAGACGTCATAGAGATAATTGCTCAGCGCCTGACCGTATTGAATGATCATGCGTTCACCTCGGTCACTTCTGGCGTCGGCTTCTTGCGGCGGATCAGCCACCACACGCCTGCGAGATCCATGATGCCGATCCACAGCCGATCGAAGAAGCCATAGTTGGACACGCCGGAATGGCGCGGCCGGTCGATCACGTCGACATAGGCGATGTCGTAGCCTTCGCGGCGGACCAACGCGGGGAGGAAGCGATGCAGCCCGTCGAAATAGGGCAGCATCAGGAAGACGTCGCGGCGAAACGCCTTCAGCCCGCAGCCGGTGTCGCGCGTGCCGTCCTTCAGGATGGCATTGCGAACCCCATTGGCCACGCGCGACTGGAATTTCTTGAAACCGGTGTCCTTGCGCCCGACGCGCTGGCCGGCAGCGAGCCCGACGCGCCCTGCTCCCTTCTCGACCGCCGCGATCAGGTCGGGCAGGAAGGCCGGATTGTTCTGGCCGTCGCCGTCGAGCGTCGCCACGATCTCTCCGCGCGCCGCGCGCACGCCGCTGCGCACGGCCGCGGACTGGCCGCCCGATCTTGCATGGCGAAGCTGACGCAGATTGCTCCGTTGTTTCATGATGGCGGCAAGCCGCTCGCCGGTGGCGTCGGTGGAGCCATCGTTGACGTAGATGATCTCATAGGGCCAGCGGCCATCGAGCGCCGCGCCGATCTCCGCGATCAGTGGCGCGATGTTGTCGGCTTCGTTGCGCACGGGAACGACGATGGAAACCGATGGCTGGGACGTCGACAAATCGAGGCTCGTGGTTGGAATTGACCTGCCCAAGGGAACCGGTGATCCCGGCAGGCAGCCGCTTTTATGGGGCGGATGCCCGGTGGGCAACCCTTTTGAGGCGGTCGGAAACCGTCCCTGAAAGCGGCACGATGGTGCCGTCGGCGCGGATGGCAAAGCCGAGTTTTCGAGCCGCGAACCAGTAGCGGACGGCCAGGGCGCCGACCGTTCCGACCAGAGCGCCGGCCACGACGTCGCTCGGGTGATGCGCCAGCAGCACGAGGCGCGTCAGCAGGATCACGATTGCGTAAGTGAACATGAAGACGCGCAGGCGCGGCCACAATGCGGACACGGCAAACGCCAGGGCGAACGCAGCCACGGCATGGCCCGACGGCAGGCTGGCATAAGCTCCCGTCCCCTCGAACGGAACGAAGTTGAACGGATTGGCCGTGCCCCCGACGAAGGGGCGTCCGCGGCCGATGAGATATTTCAGGATCTCGGCGACGAAGGCAGACACGGCAACCGACAGAAACATGAATTGCAGCCGTGTGCCGAAGCCCAGCAGCAGCGCGCGGCGGCTCCCGCGCAGCCCGGCCGCGACGAGCGCCAGCACCACCAGCGCAGCCCCAAGCACCGAGAGGATATACTCGTCCTTGCCGAAATCGGTCAGGATCCGGATCGGCCACAGGCTCGGCGTGCCGCGCGGCGGCATCAGCAGGATCTCGGTCTGATCGAACGCGACCATCAGCACGATGACCAGGGCTGCACCCGCCATGGCAAGCCATAGTGAATGCCGCGCCAGCTTCCGGGCGGCCTCGGCGCGGCACGAATGCGAGGGCGACCGCACGAGCTGCGCCAGCGCGCGCCAGGACACGGCGAGCAATTGCGCGGGGTAACCGGCATGCGGCGCAATATCGGTCGGCGCCTGCATCCTATTCGGTACCTTCCGAGCGGAAGATCGAGATCGAGATGGCTCGTCCTTGCGAGAAATTATAACCGTCGATGCGCGCGCCGACCTTGTAGCGCAGCCCGATCGCCTCGGCGCGCTGCACGAAGCTGCGCTCCGAGCGCTGCTCGATCAGCGCGAAGCGGCAGCTGCCCTGCCGCAGGAAGTCCGCCGCGCCGGAGCCGTCGGTGAGCAAGGTCCGGGTGCCCGCCAGGAAGACGAGGCTCGGCTCGTGATAACCGGCCGCAGCCGCCTTTGGTCCGACGCAGGTGACGTTGCGAAGCGCGCGCGCGATCTCGATGCTGGGAAATAGCGGCGTCAGCGACGGCAGGACGATGCCGTAAATTGTCACGGCGAGCATCAGGGCTGCGACCAGCGCGTTTAGCAGTGAGCGCTCGGCGCGGTTGGTATCGAACAGCCACCAGGCGAACAGGCCGAAGATCAGCGCGGCCGCGATGAACGGCCAGGCCACGAAGGCGGGCTGCCGCGTCAGCATCACCGCCCCGACCACCGCAATGATCGAGGCGGCGGCGGGGATCGCGAACCACCAGGCCGACCCGCGCATGAGCCAGGAGCGCGACAGCACGCGCCGCTCCACCGCGCCGGCGGTGAGGATCGCGATCGCTGGATACAGCGGCAGCACGTAATGCGGCAGCTTGGTCAGCACGGCCTCGAACACGATCCAGGACGGGATCAGCCAGGCCAGCAGGAACTGCGCGCCGGGCTCGCGCCGGGCCCGCCAGACCGCAGGCGCCGCCATCGCCGCCAGCGGCGCGCCCGGCCAGAACGTGATCCAGAACAGCGCCAGGTACAGTCCGGGCGGCGCGCCGTGGGATTCCTGGGCCCCGATCTTGCTCAGCATGTCACCGCCGACGGAGTCAGCGAAGAAGGTTTCGCCCGCGCGCCAGAAGATCGCGACGAACCACGGCAGCACCAGCACCAGCATCCACATCAGGCCCCAGACCGGCCGCAGCTTGCACAGCCAGGAGGCGTCGCGATCCTGGATCGCGAGCGCGACGATGGTCAGGCCTGCAAACATCAGGATCAGCGGGCCCTTGATCAGGATGCCCACCGCGAGCGCGGTCCAGAAAATCGCGGGCCAGCTCCACGGCGGATGCGTCTCGTCCTCGGCGCGCTGCCAGGACAAATAGGCCCGCGCCATCGCGCCCATCGCGGAGACGACGCAAAGCAGCAGCATCGCATCGGTCTTCGCCAGGCGCGCTTCGACACCGAGCAGCACGGAGGCGCACATCATCAGCGCCGCCAGCACCGCGGCGCGCCGCGTGACGAAGCCGAGCGCGGCCCAATAGGTCATGAGCACGGCGCCGATCGCGCCCATCAGCGACGGCAGCCGGTAGACCCAGATGCGCAATTCGGCCTTCGGCAGCTTGAGCATCGTGGCGGCTTCGACGGTCGCCGATTGCAACCAGTAGATGCCGACCGGCTTCTTGTAGCGGACGTCCTCCTGAAAGCGGATATCGACGTAGTCGCCGCTCTCGACCATCTGCTTGGTGGCCTGGGCAAACCGTGCCTCATCGCGATCGATCGGCGGAATGGTGAAGAAGCCCGGCAGGAACAGCAGCAGCGCGCACAGCACCAGGAAGCCGACCGCGCGCGCGTGGCTGGCGGTGACGATGTCAAGCATGCGCACGAGCCCGCTGCCCGGATTTGCGGGCGATTTCGACTCGCGGGGGGCTCCAAAACGGGGGCTTGGGTAGGTCTCGGCCATTGGTTCCGCTTACGCTGAAACCGCCATGGCCACAACCGCTTAAGGCAGGGTCATTGAATTCGAATGACGACTGTGTCCGCGGCGCCCGTGGCGTCGATCACGGTGAGCCGTGCAAAGCCCGGGCCGGGCGGATCGATCAGCCGTTGCCGGCGGCCGTCGATCTCGCCGAGCGCGGTGCCGTTAACCATGACCGTCATGGGCAGCACGCCGCCGGCGACCTTGACCGGCATGGCTGCGCTCTCCCGGCCACCTGATCGATCGACGTCGATCCGCGAGCCGTTCAGGGGAAACTGGATGTGCAGCGCCTGCTCACCCCCGCTTCGCACCAGTTCGCCGACCGGGCGGAACCGCTTCAAGGGCAGCGGCAGCTTCGCGTTGCTTGCGACCAGGGTTCCCTTGGGGGGCTTCGGCAAGGGGGTCAGCGTCTTGCCGCTGCGAGCGAAGGCGTCGAACAGGATGGGCGCAGCCGCGACGCGTCCGATCAGGCCGGGAACCGGCGCCCCATCCGGACGGCCGACCCAGACGCCGATAGTCATGCGGCCGTCGAAGCCGACCGACCAGGCATCGCGATAGCCATAGGAGGTGCCGGTCTTGAAGGCGACGCGGTTGTGGGCGGCGTTCTCCGGCGGGGGCGTGCCGAGCAGGACGTTGCCGACCTGCCAGGCTGCGACCTGATCCAGCAGCCGGAGCGGCTCGCGATCGTCCTTGGCCGTCACGATCTCGCGGAGCGGCTTGGTGGTTCCGAGCCGGGCGAAGCCGGCATAGAGCTGGGCGAGGTCCTGGAGCGTCACGCCGATGCCGCCGAGGCCCATGGCAAGACCGGGCGCTTCGTCCTTGGGCAGGATGAGGTTGCCGCCGGCCTGCCGCAGCCGCGAGGCGAGCCGGCTCGAGCCGACGCGGTCGAGCAGCACGATGGCCGGCACGTTCAACGACAATTGCAGCGCCTTCCTCACCGGCACCGTGCCCTGGAAGGTCATGTCGAAATTTTCCGGCGCATAGGAGCCGAAGCGGACCGGCCGGTCGTCGATCAGGCTGTCGGGATGGACGAAGCCGTCCTCGAAGGCGAGTCCGTAGATGAAAGGCTTCAGTGTCGAGCCGGGCGAGCGGACTGCGCGGGTCATGTCGACCTGCCCTGCCCGGCTCTCGTCGAAATAATCGGCCGAGCCGACGCGCGCGAGCACGTCGCCGCTCTCATTGTCGATCACGATGATGCCAACCGAGATGTTCGGACCCAGCGCGATGGCGCGGTCGCGCGCCAGCGGCTCCAGCATCTTCTGCAGGTTCGCATCGAGCGTCAGCTTGATGATCGGCGTGTCCTTGACCGTCGACATCGCAGAGTCGGAGGCATGCGGCGCCAGGATCGGCATCGGCTTGCGCAGGTTCGGCACCGCCACAGCCTTGGCCTGCGCCGCGTCGTCGGCACTAACCACGTGCTCCTCGACCATGCGGTCGAGCACGCGGTCGCGCGCCTTTCGCGCCGCCTCAGGATAGCGGTCCAGCCGGCGCGTCTCCGGCGACTGCGGCAGCGCGACCAGCAGCGCGGCCTCCGCCAGCGACAGCCGCTTCGGCTCCTTGCCGAGATAGGCGATCGACGCCGCGCGGATTCCTTCGAGATTGCCGCCATAGGGCGCGAGCGCCAGATAGAGATCGAGGATCTCTTCCTTGCTCATGCTGCGCTCGATCTCGATCGCACGCACGATCTGCCGCAGCTTTGCATAGAGCGAACGCTGCCGTCGCGGCTCCATCAGGCGGGCGAGCTGCATCGTGATGGTCGAGCCGCCCGAAACGATGTGACCGCGCGTTCCCAGCTGCAAGGCAGCGCGCCCCAGCGCCAGCGGATCGATGCCGTCATGGGCGTAGAAGCGCTGGTCCTCATAGGCGAACAGCAGTTTCAGGTAGGTCGGATCGACGTTGGTCCTGGCATCGACCGGCAACCGCCAGCGCCCATCCGCCATGGCATAGGCGCGCAGCAGCTTGCCGTTGCGATCGACGATGGTGGTGGAGACCTGGCGGGCTTCGTCGAGCGGGAGCGGGCCGAGGGAGTAGACCCAGGCGACGAAGCCGATGATGGTGAGGATGAGCATATGAGCAGCCGCCGAGATAAGACGGAAGGCAATCCGCCCTTTCCGCGCGTCATGGCCGGGCTTGTCCCGGCCATCCACGTTCTGAGCCGCGGCGCCAAAGTCCGTGGATGCCCGGGCCAAGCCCGGGCATGACGACTGTGTATGTGGAAGCGCTGCGTTACTCATCCCACCACCACTCACTTCGCCGCCCGCACCTCGACACTGCCAGTGCCGGTCCGCCCATAGCGCGAGGGATTGTACATGTCCTCGACATAGGCCTGCGGCAGCACGTATTTGCCGGGCGAGACCGCACGCACGACATAGGCGACGGTGAAGACCGACTTGGAGTCCGAGGCCCGGTCGACGGCCGCGGTGAAGCGGTCGTCGCGGAACTCGGTGTCTTCAGGCTCCTCGCCGTCCTCGATCCAGTCCAGCGTCCCGCTGTCGCCCGACGAGACCAGCTTCGGATTGTCGATCTCCAGGCCCGCCGGCAGATAGTCGGACACCATGATGTGGCCGTACTCGGGTTTGGCCTCGGTGATCTTCAGCACCACCGCAAAGCGCTGGTTCTGCTTGACCTTGCTGATGTCCGCGGGCTTGCCGTCGAGCGTGTAGTAGCTGCGCTCGATCTTGAAGCCGTTGGACGCCGCCGGCTCCGGCGTCACCGGCGAGCCCGACACCGAGACGACCGCCTGCACCGGCGCATCGCCGGTGTTGGTGATCTTCAGCGGCTTGCCGCTCAACGTGTCCGCCTTGTAGCTGCGATACAAGGCGGTCTTGACCGGTTGGCCGTCGACCTCGATCGAGAGGTTCTCCTTGGCGAGCGCTCGCGCCGCCAGCACCAGCCACGCATTCTCCTGCGTCGAGGTGTAGGGCGTCAGTCCGCGGGCGGTCTCGACCCGCGACACCGCCTGCGTCAGCGTCGCCCTCGGCGCGTTGCCTTCGCTGGCGAGCGACACCAATGCTGCGGCATCGCGCAGCTGCGAGCCGTAGTCGGTGCGGCCGAATTCCAGCGCGGGTTTGGGCGCAAGGCTGTCCAGCGCCGCGCCATAGACCCGCTCGGCGCGGTTGCGGTCGCCGACGAGAGCGAGCGCCGCCGCGAGCTGCGACTTCGCGATCGGGGTCGCGAGGTTGTTCAGCTTGGTATCGGCGAGATAGCGGAGATCGCCGATCGGAGCTGCGCCGTTACGGGCGAGCACGTAGAGGCCGTAGGCGAGATCGCGGCCGCCGTCCTTCTCCGGCTCGTTGCCGTTGACGACGGAGTTGCGGATGCGGTCGAGCGCGTTCTTGAACAGGACATCAGGCACCGCAAAGCCCTTCTCGCGGGCGCGGGTAAGGAAGTCCGTCACATAGGCATCGAGCCAGGCATCGTCGCCGCCCGCCGACCACAGGCCGAACGAGCCGTTCGAGCCCTGGCGCGCCAACAGCCGCTCGATGGCGTCGCGGATGCGCTGGTCGACCTCGGTATCCATGGCGAGATGCGCGCCGGCCGCGAGCTCGTTGACATAGAGCAGCGGCATGGCCCGGCTCGTGATCTGCTCCGAGCAGCCATAGGGATAGCGGTCGAGCGCTTTCAGGATCGTTGCCGCATCGAGCGCGGTCGACAGGCTGGCCGAGACCGAGACACTGCCGGTGCCCGGCACGAGGTCGGAGAACATGTCCGAGGTCAGCGTCAGGCTTTCGCCCTTCGCCAGCGTCCGGATCGAGCGCCGCGCCAGCACCTGCGTCGCCGCCTTGACGTCGAAGGCATAGTGACGCGCCAGCGCGAGGCCGTTCGGCCCCTTGATGTCGACGTCGAGCGTCGCCTGCCCCGCCGCGGTCGCATCGAGCGCGAGCGAGAACGAATTGCGCTGCTTGGCGGCGAGCTTCACCGTGGTTTCGGGATTGCCGATCATCTTCACCGGACCGCCCGCCTTCACATTGATGACGTAGTCGCCGGCCTGGCCCTCGACGTTGTCGATTTCCAGGTTGACCGTGCCGTGGTCGCCGTTGAGCAGGAAGCGCGGCAGCGTCGTGGTCAGCACGACGGGATCGCGGATCACGACGTCGGTGTTGGCGCGGCCGAGCTTGGTCGCGGTCCACGCCACCGCCATCACGCGCGCGGTGCCGGCGAACTCCGGAATGTCGAAGCTCACGTCCGCGGTGCCGTCGGCAGCGACCGTGACGATGCCGGAATAGAGCGCGAGCGGCTTCTGCGTGGGCGGCGAGCCCTGGAGCTCACCCGCACCGGCATCGCCGCCGGACTTGATCTGGCCGCGCGTGCCGGACATCCCATCGATCAGCTGCCCGTAGAGATCGCGGATCTCGGCGCTGAGGCGGCGCTGGCCGAGATAGTAATCGTCCGGCGCGGGCGGCTTGTAATTGGTGAGGTTGAGGATGCCGACATCGACGGCGGCGATGACGACCTTGGCGTCCTCGCCCGGATTGAGGCCGTCGAGCTTGACCGGGATCTTCAGCGTGGAGTTCGGCCGGATCAGCGAGGGCGGCGACAGCTTCACCTGCAAGGTGCGGGTCTGCTTGTCGATGCCGAACCATTTCAGCCCGATCGCCCGGCCCGGCATGCGCTGGGCAGCCGCATCGAGCGGACGGCGCAGCGTCGCCACCACATAAGCACCGGTGCCCCAGTCCTTGCCGATTGGGAGCTTCACCTGCGCGGTGCCTTCCTTGACGTCGATGGTCTGCGTCGTCAGCAGGCGGTCGCCGAGCACGTTGACGGTGAGCTTGCCGGCGCTGCGGACGTTGACCGAGACCGTCATGGTGTCGCCGGAGGAATATTGCGGCTTGTCAATCGAGGTCTCCAGCAGGTCCGGCGTGTCGGCGCTGCCGTCCGAGTACCAGCCGACGTCGAACTGCACCGACGTCACCGGGCCGTCAGCGTCGTTCGACTTGACGTCGAGCCGGTAGCGGCCGGGCTGCGGCGTGAGCGAGATCCGCGCCGGCTTGTCGGCCGCGATCGTGACGTCGCCGTCGGCGACGCGCGAGGTCGACTTGACCGGCTCGTACTCCCAATAGTTGTTCTGGCGGTACCACTGGTAGCGCGATTCCATCTTCAGGAGCTCGTAGCGCAGGCCGTCGCGACGCAGCTTCTCGCCCTCCGGCGAGACGAACACGACGTCGAACTCGGCCTTGTCGCCCTCGGCGACGTTCTTGTCGCCGAACAGCGGCTTGATGCCGATCTGCGCCGTCGCGGGCGCGACCGGCAGCACGATCTTGCGCTCGACGGCGCGGCCGCCGGTCTCGACCATGCGGACGAAGATCTGCGCCTCCTGCGGACGCGTCGAGGCCGGCTGCTTGTCCAGCGTCACCGGGAAGGTGGCAACACCATTGGCGTCGGCTTCGGGCAGGCTCTCCAGCGGCGTGCGCTCGTTCGAGGTGGTTTCCTCGTCGTCGACGCCGAACTTGTAGCCGGCAAAGCCGGGCCGCTCGGCCGCGGGCGCGATCAGCATGTCGCCTTCGAGCTGAAGGCCTGAGGCCGGTGCGCCATAGAGGAAATGACCATCGGCCTTAAGCTCCACTGGAGCGTTAGCTTTGATCAGCTTGTCCTTGGCGGACAAGTCGAATTCGATCCGATCGGGCACGTAATCCTCGACCATGAAGGTGGTTTCGCCGACCGAAGCCCCCTTCGGATCGGTGAAGGCGCGCACCCGCCACGTTCCGGTGGGAACAGCCGAGTTGAGCGGCACGGAGAGCGTGCGGCCGCCGGCGCCCTGATCCGCCAGCACGGCGCGACGATATTCGACGCCGTCGGGGCGCTCGACCACCAGCGTCATCGGACCGCCGGTCACGGCATTGCCCTGCCCGTCGCGCAGCAGCGCGGTGAGGAAGACGGTCTCGCTGGAGCGGTACACGCCACGCTCGGCATAGACGAAGGCATCGGCGCCGGCGGGCGCCGCGCGGCCCGAGACGCCGCGGTCGGACAGGTCGAAGGCCGACGTCTTCAGGCTCAGGAAGGCATAGTCGGCCTTCTCGCCGGTGACCGTGAGCATCGCCGGCGACAATCCGCCCTCGCCGCGCGCAAGGCCGGCCTCGAACAGCACGTGACCGGTCTCGTCGGTCTTGCGCGTCGCCAGGATCTCGTTGTTGCGGGCGACCAGCCGCACCTCGGCCTTGCCGACCGGATCGGTCGACGCCAGCGAATTGACGAAGACATGGATGCCGTCATTGCCGGAGTAAGCGGAGATGCCGAGGTCGGAGACGATGAACCATTGCGTGGCGAGCTGGTAGTCGTCGTCCGAGCCTGGGCCCTTGGCCGCTGCCGTAATGACGTAGACACCGGGCTGCAGTTCGCCGAGCGCCTGATCGACCGGGAATGCCGTGGTGACGTCCTGATTCAGCGTCATCGCGGTCGCAAGCTCACCCGACCAGACCTTGACGCCGCGCTCGTCGCCGAGATCGCTGAGCTGATACTTGGACAGCGTCTTCTGGAAATCGCTGTCGACCACCGTGTTGATCAGGTTGCGGTCACCGATCCTGTAAACGTTGATGTTGACCGCGGGCGTGTTGACGCTGACGACGGGAATGCCGCGCTGGCCGGTCCGCGGCAGCACATAGGCCCGGCTGGTGAAGCGCACGAAGGGCTTGCGGTCGCGCACATAGATGTTGAACTCGGCCGATTTCGGCAGCCCCTCCTTCACCGTGGACGGCAGGCCGGCGCGTAGATTGATGTTGTAGCGCTCGCCGTGCTTGAGCCCGTCGACGCAGAGCTGCTTGGCTTCGGCCGACAGCGCTGGCTTGTCCTGGCCCGCCAGCGCCAGGAAGGGCGCGAAATCGGTGCGCTTGGCCAATTCCTCGGAGAATTGGAAGCAGGCGCGCGGGCTCGCCGAATCCGAGTCCACCGTGTAGTCGAGCAGGCGGAAGCCGTGCTCGTCGCGCATCCTCTCATATTGGCCGCGGACGTCGGCAACCTCGCGCATGTCGAGCGACAGCCGCAGCGCATCCAGCGCCGGCCGCCACAGCTTGCGTTCAGCCAGCGCCTTGCCGAGCACGGCGAGCGCGTCGGCCTCCTCGCCCGGATTGCCGGCGCGCATGTAGGCGATATAAGCCGCGGTCGAGGCGCGCTCCAGCAGGAAGGTCTGCTCGCTCGAGCTCTTCGGCGAGATCTGGAAGACGACCTTGGCGAGCCGCAGCCAGTTGCCGGCATCCTCGGGCGTGGTCGCGGCGATCTGGCCGAGCACCGAAAGGCCGGAGCGGTAATCATTGCGCCGGAAGGCAGCGTCGGCGTCCGTCTTCAGCGTCGCGTTGGTCTTGGCGACCGGCCCCGCCTCGCTCTTGATCTGGGCCTCGAGCTTGATCGCGGAATCGGCGAGGTCGTCGCGCTTGAACGCCTTGTCGGCGGCCTGTGCAGCGACAAGGCCGAGCGCCAGCGCGGCGCAGATTGTGACGGCGCGAACAAGACCGATCATGGAGGACTCCCGGAAAGCGCGGACGAACGCCGCGGCGGCAAATGAAATGCGCGGAAAGGTGACCGACTCAAGGCGATGGAACCGTAAGGTGCAAATCGTCGCATTCGCCATGACAAGGCAAGCCCAGGGAGACCAGCCGAGATACTGCCGCGCACGCCGTCCTGATGGCGCAGCAACACTTAGCCAGTCGACCGGCGGCCGTGTCCCGGAAGCTGTTCAGCGTTCCCGGC
This sequence comes from Bradyrhizobium sp. NC92, assembly GCF_025200865.1. NCBI lineage: Bacteria > Pseudomonadati > Pseudomonadota > Alphaproteobacteria > Hyphomicrobiales > Nitrobacteraceae > Bradyrhizobium > Bradyrhizobium sp. NC92. The sequence goes on along the minus strand of NZ_CP104171.1, from coordinate 4,146,464 downwards.
GATGTGATCCATCGTCCAGTCCGCTGCCGCTCAACCCGGCACCCTGACACCCCACCGTTCCGCTTTGTCGCAGCACGGAGGAAAACGGTTCGGTTCAGGCTTGGCGAAACACCCAATTTTTCATATTGGCATGCTACATGAACGGCCAGCCGCCCAATCGGGCGGCCCCAACCGGCCGGCTCAAGACGGTCCCGTAGCTCAACTGGATAGAGTAGCGGATTTCTACTCCGCGGGTTGCAGGTTCGAGTCCTGCCGGGATCGCCAGTCACGACAATGTCCAGCCCGGACACATAGGTAACAGAACGTACCTGAGACATGGGTGACAACCTCGTGCCGAACGGGTGTCGAGGGTTGCGGGGTCACTCCACGCACTCATGGCGCGGACCACTATTGCTCGGCCCGCACATTCGCCGTCAACCCCGCGCGCCAAGGGGCGCGCCCCTGCGGGCTTCGGGGGTTGACTGCTCAGTGCGGCCAAGCAAGTGGCTGCCATGCCAAGAATGAGCAAGAGTGCCTATCTCGGTCAGAGAGACGATGTCGTACCCGAGACATCGGTGACAGGCCTCGGACCAAACGGGTTGTCGAGGGGCTGCAAGGTCTTTTGCTCCAGGTCGAAGTATCCCAGGTCGTAGTGCATGAAGCTGACGAGCCAAATGCCGTCGTCGACTTCCTTGATACCGAGCTTCTGGCCGGCCAGCACGATGGAGATGTTGATTTTCTTGCGATGCAGGCAAAGGCGGCCGCAGGATGTGATGATGACGTCGCGATCGTGGAAGGGATAGGACAGTTCGGGCAGGCCATCGTAGTGGCGCGCTGAAGCGGTGTAGAGCTCGGCAGGGCACTTCATGTCGAGCGCCTCGTGGGGACGTTCCTCATTGAACTCGTGCAGGAAGCTGTCAAAGCGATCCTGCTGCTGGAGGCTGTTGAACCCAGGCGGTCTAGTCGCTTCCTTTTTGAGCGTGAGATGCATGCGCTCATGACGGCCGTTCTGTTGTGGATGGCCTGGCTTGATCCGCTCGATGGCAATGCCCAGCCGAAGCCACCACACCGACAGCTTGGAGAGATGGAACAAGGCGTTGGGGCTGGCAAAGGGCACGCCATTGTCGGAGCGGATGGCCAGCGGCAGACCGCGTTCGCGGAACAGCCGCTCGAAGGCGGTAATGGCAGGGTCTTCGCGCGTTGAGTCCAGCGCTTCACAGAGCAGCAGGAAGCGCGAGGCATGATCGCTGACGGTCAGTGGGTAACAGTACTGGCCATTGCCGAGCCTGAACTCGCCCTTGAAGTCGGCACACCACAGATCATTGGGAAGCGTGCCCTGCGACAGCGGCGTGCCGCGCGCGCGGTGGCGCGACCCGCCGCCGCGCTTGACTAGGCCATGGCGATCGAGCACCGCATGAATGGTGCTCTTGGCGGGAACCCTGACCTCGCCATCGAGCCGGCGCACCAGCAGTTCGCGGATCTTGCGGGCGCCCCAGTGCGGCTTCTCGCTCTTCAGCCGGACGATCAGGGTCTCGAGCTGCTGCGGGAGCTGGTTGGCATAGCGTATCGGCCGCCTGGAGCGGTCGCTCAACGCCTCCAGCCCGTGCTCCTTGTAGCGGTCGAAAATCTTGTAGCCGGTTTTGCGGGAGATGCCGAACTCCCGGCACACCTCGGTCATGGCTTCCCCATCTAGAAGCCGGGCGACAAATCGCAGGCGCTCTTCCATTACCGAACTCGCTTTCCACGGCATCCACACCTCCCGCAGAACAAAAGCGGAAAGTGTAACCCATGTGTCCGGTACGATTTGTCACCTATGTCTCGGGCCGCTCAAAAGCCAAATACAGGAGCTGCTCGGGCCATACCGACATCAAGACGACATAGAATTTTACACGGCCGCAACCGTTGACGACGTCCGCCAGGCGACGGAGGAAACGCGCGACGCCGCGGCGCCTAAGCTCGTGGACAAGGGCCGCGCGTGATGGACCTGTTCGGTCGACGGGCGAGGCCCAGCCGGTTTGGATCGGCGCGACCAAGTCGAGATCGAAGGATGTTGACAGCGCCCTGAACCCTCACGGAGAGCGGCAGGGATTGCAAATCGAGGCCGGTTGGTGTAACTGATTTCCAGTTACATCGGGCGGGCGGGGCATGTCGCAAACGGACAAGCTGAAGCACTCGTTCGGCGATTGCCGAGGAACGTACCGCTATCGCGATTTCGAGCGGTTGATCATCGCTATGGGTTTCGACCAACTTAGAGCTGGGAAGACCGCCGGCAGCAGGCGGAAGTTCATGCATCGCGTCACTATGGCCATGATCTTTCTGGACGAGCCACACGATGGCGAGATGAGACCGGCGATGGTTCGCCGCCTGCAAGAACAACTCGAAAATTTGGGTCTGCTATGAGCACCGTGCGCTATCGCGACTACCAAGGGTCGGTCGATTTTGAGGACAACAAGCTCCTCATTCGCGTGCTGCATATCGACGACCTGATCACTACAGAAGTTGAAAGCGCAGCGGACGTCGAGGCGGCCTTCGCCGAGCTAGTCGAAGACTATCTTGCGACCTGCACCGAGGCGGGAAAGGAGCCGGCAAGGCCATTCAAGGGGCTTTTCAACGTCCGGGTGCCGCCAGATCTGCACCGGCAGGCAGCGTTTGCAGCCGCACGTGAAGATGTGACCCTCAATTCGTTTGTAACGAGTGCGCTGGAGGACAAGCTGAACCCGCCGGAGCCGAAGTCCGAGGTCGAGCGGCCGGAGTTCGCGTTCCAAGGCTTTCTGCGGCTCGCACTGGTCACGTGTCCTGTGAGGCTTCATTTTGCAACTGAAGATGCGCCTGAGCTCGAACTAGGCGCCCACATCACTATAGAAATCGAAAACTTTGCAAAGGCCGGCGAAATCGAGCCGATCTATTGCGCGGGTTCTTATTACCTCGTCCCAGAGGGACGCGTCGGTCACGACGCCTATGCGGTCATCCGCGAGGCGATGGCGGCAAACAAGGTGATTGGCATTGCCACACTAGGGAAGCACACGTTCGCCTTAGAGCCTCAAGGTGATGGCATGGTTGCCACGCTGTTGCGCAACGCCGATCAGGTGCGCGTCCCCAGCGAGCTGTTTGACACGATTTCCAACGTGAAAATCACGAAGGAAATGCTCGATCTCGCGAAGCATATAGTGGAAAAGATGATCGCGGCGTTTGATCCCCGCAAGTTGATGGCAGCACCGAAGCCGCGCCGGAAGCCGTCGGACGAGCAGCCTAAGCTCGCTCTCAATCGCGGAGACAATGTCATCGATCTGAAGGAGGCTCTGCGCAAGAGCATGCGTCGTGATGCTGCGTCCAACACGGACGACGCCGCACCCCGGCGGAAGGCGTGACGGCGGCCAAGGACAACCCACACCCTCGGCGGTTGTCCGCCTTTGCCGAGCGCGCCCCGCACAGCAGCCCCGCCGCTAACCGCGATGGGGGAGTGACCGGCGTCCAATTCCCCCAAACCCGCTACGAGCCCGCCCATGATCGAGCAACAGCCGCCGCGCCCTCCATACGTCGAGAAACTGCTGGAAAAGCACGTTAGCGCGGCGAATGTCCTCGTCGTGGGCGGACAGATCGAGGACACACTTGAGAAGCTACTGCTGACGGCCGGGCGGCCGATCTCCAACAAGCTTGCTAAGCGGATTTTCACCGGAATGGGGCCGCTCCACTCGTTCTCTGGGAAGATCGAGATCGCCTATTTCTTTGAGCTAATTGACGACCCGCTCTATGGCGATCTGATGCTGATCAAAGACGTGCGCAATGCTTTTGCGCACACGACGACCTACGTTTCTTTTTCCGATGAGCGCATCGCCACAAAATGCCGCCAACTCTCCACCTGGCGAACTGGTGCGGAGGCGCAAGAGCGGTTCTACTCGCGCGCGCTCGAGTGCCTCGACACGCTACGTCAGGACATGGACCGGTTCTTGATGGCCAAGGCACTCCAGGAGCCCACCGTCCAGATTGACGACGATCAGGACTGACCCCCATGGAGCCCTGCCTATGACCGACAAACGGACCTTCGCCGTTGCGGAATCTAGGAGTCCAGAGCCACTGAGCCTGAGGGATAAGCGCGGGCTCGCGAAGCTCCGGAAGATATGCCAATTTGGTAACGTTGATTTGACCGACTTGAGCGATGTTCCTGCATCGTTGCGCCCTGTCTTTCTCCGGGTGGCCACGCAAAACATCGTGCTGGCCCACCTCGTGACCCGCTCGCCTATTCACACGCTATCAGTCTAGGTGACCTTACGCTTTTTGGCGCCCTGGTGCGTTTGCCTATACCCTTGCCAAAACTGTTTCGACGGCACTCTTGCATGGCTTGTGAGGTTTACTTCGGCCTCGTGAGGTTTGCTTCCCCCATGGGACGTTGAGCGACACCGACCGTCTTCCATCGAGCAGGCGATGAGTTCGCCAACTGATCTGTAATGAGTTTGTAGTTCGCTGCACGACAGCAAAATGGCAAAAGATCGGCCGGACCTTCCTAATCTCAGCCGGTCAGCGATAGAGGACTAGGCTAAAACTGAAAATGCTCGGCCAAACGGGTCGCAGGCGCTATCCTCAAGATGATACGGCGTCGAGGATCAGTTGGCCTGACTTGCGCAAGCAGTGCCGTATATGCTACCCTCAATTTATAGTTGCAGTCAATTTTGGAGAAATGAGATGCCGGTAATTCTCGATGGCACCGAAGTTCCTACCATGCAGGAATTCAAAGCTCTCATGAGGCGGGTAGTGGAGCTGGAGTCGCACGCTCTTAAGAACGGGGACAATGTAAGCCTCGTCAGCAAATCTCGGGGCGAAACCATCACGTGGATGACCGGAGGTGGCGAGATCAAATCACGCGCAGACGTTCCAGGTCTTCCGGATGATCAGGTTTGGAATATAAGATTGCGCTAAAGCTACTTGCGCGGCGGTGTAAAATAACTGGGTGTCGTCCAGCGGCACTTAAGGTGTGAGATCGTGTGTTCTCAGTCATGACGTGGTGGCAATGCCGCCCGAACACTCGTCAATAAGGCGCGGTTCGCCGAGTGTGAGCGCGTGAAATTAAGCGATGCGGCAGGCCTGCCGACTATCTTCCGTCTCACTTTCAATCAATCGCTCTTCACGAACGCGTGGGTAACCATATGCCGGCCTTTGAACGGTGCCGACCAGCACTATGTAAACGCCGGGCGAGACGGGCCCGGTAGGTTTCTGAATGCGGCAATCCGAGCTGACGAGAATGGCGATCGCATCTGCGGTCGCGGTCGTTGCGATATCGTATCTGGCAATCGACGCAGGCGTGGTGAGCACCAATGTGGTCACGCGGCCCATCAAGCTGGCCCAGGCCTCGATCATTGGCGCCGCAACGGGACAACGTCAGCCTGCATTTACCCTTCAGGAATGGGCACGCCGCGACCGCGAGAAGCCGCAACTGGAATATTGCCTGGCGGTCGACTGATCGACCCGCCCTCCGCGGGGCTACCGACAGACACGTCTCCACCTGCCGGCTGATGACCGCGCCACCACCGCGCAAGGGCAGCGGTGAGATCGTCCCACATCTCGGTCGGCAAATCCGGGACCGCGACCCGGACGCTGTACTGATTCGTCGTCGCGTCGTGAAACCATTCGGTCGCGGCGAAGTCGAAGCCGAAGCTGCCGGCGTGGCGGATGGGAAAGCCCTCGCGGCGCAATTCGCAGCTCATGTCCTCGGCAGCCTGCCGCGCTGCCGCCTCGTCGAGCGCGCGCTGTCCGCGAAGGGTCACGTAGAGACCGTGGGTGAAGCGAAGCTGAGCCGAGAGCGCCGGGATCTCGGCGGCAAAGTATCGCGCCGAGCTTCGGCCGTTACGCAAGATCGCCGCCACGCGCCGCTTCGTCAGCGCCCAGTACGCCGCGCTGCCTGCGAAGGGCGGGAAGTGGGCCGGCAATGCCGCACCGCCGAGCAGCCGCACCGCATTGCGCGTTTCGGACGCGAGACGTGTCCATTCAATATCCCCTGCCCGCGGCGAACGCTCATGCCCGTGCACGAAGACGGCTGAGCCGAGCCTGCCATATTCCGCTCCGAGCGAGTCGAGCTTGTTGTGGCTTCGCACCAGCACCAGCGGAATTCCGTGCCACCTGGCCCACCTCGAGACCCGCCTGATGCGACCCGACCTGCCGGCGAAGCACGTCGTATCGAAAATCAGGAGATCGAGTCCCGAGCCGTCACGGCGCAGCACCGCTTCGATGGCGCCGGCGACGGAGCAGGAATCCAGCAGGAGGATCCGCGGCGAGCCCACCCGTGCCAACGCATCGCCGAGCGGCAGCGTCAAGGCCTCGATCCGCAAATGCGGGATGAAGCTTCGGATCAGCTCCAGCGTCTCGCCGTAGGAGCCTGGCAGCACCAGGATGTCGGCCTTCGCAACGATCCGCGGGGAGGCAAGCAGCACCGCGGAGATCGCCGCCATTCCCGAGGCGGTGTAGATCGCCGTGCTCGTGCAACCGCCGTCGAGCGCGTAGAACGACGGCCCGCGTACCGTGAGATCGGCCCGCTGGTAATCGTAACTGAACTCGAACGGCCCACTGGCGGGATCGGCCGTGTGCGACCAGGCTGTCTCGGTCGCCTTCCACTCGTGCAATTCGTGCTCCGCCCTGAGCGCCGCAGTGATCTGGAATTTGGATCGGACGACGTCGTCGACGGAACGCGGCGGCGCCAAGTCGAGCGGGTTTCTCAGGCTGCCGTTCAACAGCCTGAGTTCCGCGTGCTTGCGCTCCAGATAGGCTCGAATGGTCTCCATTGCGCTTCTTGACAGATCCAGTCAGGCGTCAACGTCTGGAAAACCCAGCGGGTCCAACGCGCCTGCTGCAACGAACAGGCACCTTCGCAGTTGAATCCATGCAAGGAGGACAGCATGGCTGACATCAGAGAGCACATGAAAATCATCGGCAAGGACGGCGCACATGTCGGCACCGTCGATCGGCTCGAGGGCAACCGCATCAAGCTGACGCGCAAGGACAGCCCGGAAGGTCACAAGGACCATCACCACTATATCGACACGAAATATGTCGGTGCCGTCGAAGGCGACGTCGTCAAGCTGTCGGTGAATGCCGATGCCGTTCCGAAGACGGAAGCGGCGTAAAACACGGAGCCCCCGCGGGGCTTTTGTTTGTTCACGGTCCGACTCCGCTTCGTTCGCAAGCACGAATCGCAACCGCAATTCGATGGCGCGGCGCATTCGTTAACGATGGCTTGCTGCGGTGGAAGATCGCTGCAATTCGATGGCCTTCATCACTGCGGATCGATCGGGAACGAATGCGCGATCAGCGCGTTTGATAACCGAACAGAGTGGTGCCGACCCGCCAGCCCCAGTCGGCTTTGAAGGACCCCGTGCTTGTCCCCCGAGCACGGGGTTTTTCTCATGTCAGTGCTATCGGGCCGGCGGTCTGTGTCCGGCCGGATGCGAGGCGCCGGCTTGCTCATCGCGCAGATCGCGGGCGAGTTCGTGCCATGCCAGGGCCAGCTGGATCAGCCGTTGCCGGTCGACACCCTCGGCCTCCGCGGCGCGCTTCATTGCGGCCTCGGCCTCATGTTGCGGATCGTACTCGGTGTACATGAGGCAGACTCTAGCCGGCCATCTGGACAAGCGCGTGGCAATTTCGTTCCGTATGATTGCGGGGTCCCCCGCCAGCCGCGTGGACCGATCTGTGAACCACGTCACAGCCTGTCCGCGACATCTCCGCTAAACAAGCTGCCAAGGCTTCATGGGTGATGTCCGGTCATGACACGCAAAGCAGCAACCGAAGTCATCGTGCCGACGCAGCGACATCGCGCGGACCTGCTCGGCATCGCCTATCTCGGTACCATCGGCGTCGTCATGGTGGCCTGGATCGCCGGCCTGGTCTGGGCCTCGATCGCGTTCTTCAACTGGCTCGTGTCCTGACGCGCGACGTGGTCGGTCTACCCGCTGATCCTGCCTTAGATTAGGCTGGGCAGCACCTGCGCGAGTTTAATTCCGCCGCAAACGATCATGGCCCAGAGCGCCAGGCTGATCTGGATGGCATCCAGCATGTCCCACATCCCCGCGAATCATCCCGTCATTTTTCTTTGAGATTTGCGTGGAGCGGCGGCGAGCGCCAGAGCCAATTCGAAGCAACCGCCGGTGTGCAAGAAGATGAGGCGGGCCCGAGCCCGCCTCAATGGTCCGATCCGGCCAGGAAAACTCAATAGAAAACTCAATAGCAGGCGCGGGGGTCGGCCTGCACATATTGGCCGTTCGGATAACGGTAGTAGCAGGCACCCTGCGCCCAGTAATAGCCGGGCTGGGCTGCAGCGGTCGCACCGGCGATTGCGCCCGTTGCACCGCCGAGGACCGCGCCAGCCGCAGCCCCTGTTGCATTGCCTGAGATCAGCCCGCCCAGCAGGCCGCCGACGATCGCGCCGCCAAGCGCGCTGGCGCCGGGATCAGCCGGTGGCGGCGGCGGAGGTGGCGGCGCATAGGCCACCGGAGGCGGGGCGTAGGCTACCGGCACGTCGTCGATATAGTCCTCTGAGATGTAGGCCGGCGGGCCAGCCATGCGCTGCGGATAATAGTACCAGACGCCGCCAACGTCCCACCACCAGCCGGACCGGCCATGGCGGACTTCGTGGCGCCAGCGTCCGCCCTCCCAGGCGAGATTGCCGCGATAGCTGTGTCCGCCCCAGTCCCGTGCCGGAGCAGGACCGCGCGCAACATGACGTCCGGGCGGCGGGCCGCCGGCATTGTGACCTGCATGGGGCTGACCGCCCGGCTGCGCAGGGCGGGTCGCCTGCTGGGGTGGAGGGCCCTTGCGCATGGTCGGATTGGCCTGTGGCAGCGCGCCTGCGGCCGGCCCGGCCGGCGGTGGGCTGGCGTCTTTCGGTGGCCTGGCCTCCTGGGCCTGCGCCGACAGCGCGAGCAACGAGATGGCGGAGACCACGGGAAGGATGATCTTGATGCGTTTGGACGCACTCATGCGTGCTAGCCCCCTGTTCTTTCCATGGCCATGATTTCCGGGCGCGATCGACGAATCGCCACGCGCCGGGCTGATGCCGGCCGAAATCACTGCCCTGCTTGATCGGCTAAGTCCCGTTACAAATGATTAAGATCAGGGCCTTTTTTCAGCCCTGCGGGTCGTGCGGGATCGCGCCTACCGCGCCGGCTCGATCACGTTACAATTGCTTCGCCCGGACATCAGGCAATCCTGCATCTTGCTGGCTGCCGTCAGGTCCCGGGCCAGCCACCAGCCGACGCCGAGGATCACGACCGCGATGATCAATCCTGCGAGCGCGCCGCGGCGGTCGCCGCCGGACGGACGCTTGGGCTGACGGTTCGGTCGAGGATTGGGCTCCTCGCCCCGTTCGGATCTGGACTCTGGTTTCGACATGGCCGCCTGGTCACGCTGGCGCGCTGGCTTTACCACCTCTGCGGCGTCGCGTCACATCCCGATCACCCGGCCCAATTCAGCCCCGGGTCTGCCGGATCGCATCCTTGCGCAAGGTTTCGACCGCCGGAATTGCCTCCTGAACGCGCGGTGCGCAGCTCGTGAGCACGAATGCAGTCCGGGTGCATTCCCAATCCGCTCCCAGCACGGCACTTTCGATGGGCTGCGGACGTGCGAGCAGCAGCGCGGCGCCGGCCACGCCTGCCACGGCGAAGGCAATCGCCAGCGCTTTCAGGCTTGGTCTTGAGATCGTCATGCCCGTGCTCCGTCTCGTACGGGGCGGACGCTAGGCGTCGCCCGTGTGCCCCGTTTATGAGGGACATCACAATTCAGCAGTTTTTCCGGGCTACGAGAGATCGTCGGGGGGCGATTTTTCGTTGACCTGATCGGCTGCGATTATGGGTGGCTTCGCGACGCGCGCCGATGTACACGCTTCTGCGTCGCGTGGCGCCTGCTATGCCCAGCCGACGTACCAACAGGCACCGATGTAGGATCGAAAGCGAGGAAGACAAGGCTCGTCGATGAGTGGATTCAGGGAACCCGGCTTTGCAGACCGGCAAAAGGCGGCGCAGGACGCTCGCAAAAATCTTTTGAACAAGTTCAAGTCGCAGCCGGGCCCCGATGATCCGGCGGTGATCGCGCGCCGCGCTGAACGCGAGGCCCTCGCGGCCAAGCGCGCCGAGGCAAAGGCCGCGCGCGAGGCCGAAAAGGCCGAACAGAAGCGCCTTGAGGAAGAGGCCAAGGCGGCGGAAGCTGCGCGGATCGCGCGGGAGGCCGAGGAAGCCGCCGAGAGGCTGGCTGCGCTCGAGGCCGAGCAGAAGGCCAAGCGCGATGCGCGCTACGCCGCCCGCAAAGCGAAGCGCAAGTAAGACGCGCCGGTCACGTTCAATTGAACTTGAACTGAACAATCATTCCGGAGGCGGCCTCAAAGGCCGCCGCCGGAATTCGAGAGGGTGCGACCCGCCAAAGGGCGTTGCGCGATGACGGGCCCTGGATCAGTTCTTCTTCATCATCCCGTCGTCTTTCTTCATACCGTCCTTCGACATGTGGTCCTTCTTCATGCCGTCGTCCTTGGACATGGTGTCCTTCTTCATCATGCCGTCCTTGGACATCGTGTCCTTTTTCATCATGCCGTCGTCCTTGCCCATCTTGTCCTGAGCAAAAGCGGCCGGCGCAAACGCGAGGCCTAGCGAGAGAGCGGCAGCCGAGACGCCGAGCACGATGCGGGTGCGAATGGTCATGGTTCATCTTTCCTTCGAGATGGTGTTTGTCAGCGACGGACGCCGCTATTCAATATCGACGGATCGCCAGTCGGCGTTGTTACGCCGCTGCCTATAAATTTTGGCGAGCCATCCGCTGGCCGCTGTACGGCGTGCTTCGCGCTCACAACCGGGATCGCAAGTGTGCAGCGCAGCACGGCCGGCACTTGCCGGGGCATTCGGTCTCGAACTATCAGATGAGAGAATATCGGGTGGAAGACCGGCTAGGATAGGCCCGAACGCCGGTCTGACAAGACCCGACCCAAATCACACCAACAAGAACAGTCCAAAGAAACGATCAAAGGGATCACACCATGATTACGCGCCGACATCTGATCGCGACCGCCGTCGCGGCACCCGCCATTCTGCGCTTCGGCACTGGCACCGCGCAGGCCGCGACCACGCTGAAGATCTCACATCAATTTCCGGGCGGCACCATCGACAAAGGCGATTTCCGCGACCGGCTCTGCCGCATGTTCGCCGCTGAAGTTGCCAAGCGCAGCAACGGCGACATTGCCGCCGAGATCTATCCGAACTCCTCGCTGATCAAGACCAACGCGCAGTTCTCCGCCATGCGCAAGGGCGCGCTGGATATCAGCCTCTATCCGATGCCCTATGCCGGCGGCGAGGTGCCGGAAACCAATATCGGCCTGATGCCGGGCCTGGTGACCACCTACGACCAGGGCCTGCGCTGGAAGAAGGAGCCCGTCGGCAAGGCGCTGACCGACTTCCTCGCCGACAAGGGCATCATCCTGCTCACCTGGGTCTGGCAGGCCGGCGGCGTCGCCAGCCGCTCCAAGCCGATCGTCGCGCCGGAAGACGCCAAGGGCCTAAAGGTGCGCGGCGGCTCGCGCGAGATGGACATGGTGCTGCAGACCGCCGGCGCCTCGGTGCTGTCGGTGCCTTCCAACGAAATCTACGCGGCGATGCAGACCGGCGCCTGCGATGCCGGCATCACCTCCTCGACCAGCCTGATCTCATTCCGCCTGGAAGAGGTCGCGAAGTCGCTGACATCAGGGGCAGGCGCCTCCTACTGGTTCATGCTCGAGCCGCTGATGATGTCGAAAGCGATCTTCGACAAGCTGCCGAAGAACCATCAGGACATCCTGCTCGCGGTCGGCACCGAGCTCGAAGCCTTCGGCCGCAAGGGCGCGCAGGACGACGACGTCGAGGTCGCCAAGGTCTATGAGAAGGCCGGCGCCAAGGTCTCGGTTCTGGATGCCGCGACCGTCGGCAAATGGCGCGACATCGCGCGCGACACCGCGTGGAAGGATTACAGCGCCAAGACCGCGACCGCCGCAAACCTGCTCAAGCTCGCCATCGACGTCGCGGCATGAGCCACGGTCCGCTTCCGGATCGTGACGACCAGGCGAGCGTTGCCGCAGGGACCGGCCCTGCGGCGGCGATCGATCGCGGTCTCGCCGTCCTCAACAGCATCATCGTCGTGTTCGCCGCGATTGCGCTGGTCGCCGCCTGCACCATCCTGAGCTACAGCGTGCTCAGCCGCGCGCTGTTCAAGGCCGCCAATTACTGGCAGGACGAGGCCGCCGTGTTCCTCCTGGTCGGCGCCACCTTCATGACGGCGGCCTATGTGCAGCAGAATCGCGGTCATATCGGCATCGAGGCCTTCGTCGGCCTGCTGTCGCCATTCGCGAACCAGGTTCGCCTCTGGCTGGTCGATGCCGCCACATTCCTGTTCTGCGCCTTCTTCACCTGGAAGTCCTGGACACTGGCCCATGAGGCCTATGTCGACGGCCAGGTCTCCAACTCGATGTGGTCGCCGCCGCTCGCGATTCCCTACTCGCTGATGGCGCTCGGGATGAGCCTGCTCTGCCTCCAGATCCTCGTGCAGCTTGCGCTGCCCTTCACCGGAGCCAAGCGGCCATGAGCGTTTTCGGCATTGGCCTTGCCTACGGCATTGCGACGCTGCTGGTGATGTTCTCGGGCATGCCGATTGCGTTCGCGCTCGGCGCGGTCGCGGTCGTGTTCATGGGCATCTACATGCCCTCGGCCTCGCTCGATACGGTGACGCAGAACGTCTACGAGGAGATGGCCTCGATCACGCTGCTGTCGATCCCGCTCTTCATCCTGAAGGGCGCGGCGATCGGCAAGTCGCGCGCGGGCCAGGATCTCTATTCGGCGCTGCACGCCTGGCTGCATCGCGTGCCCGGCGGCCTCGGCGTCGCCAACGTGTTCGCCTGCGCGCTGTTTGCGGCAATGGCGGGATCTTCGCCCGCGACCTGCTCGGCGATCGGCTCGGCCGGTATCCCCGAGATGCGCAAGCGCGGCTACTCCGGCGGCTTTGCAGCTGGGATCATCGCCGCCGGCGGCACGCTCGGCATCCTGCTTCCGCCCTCGATCACCATGATCCTGTTCGCGGTCGCCGCCGAAAAGTCGCTCGGGCGGTTGTTCCTCGCCGGCATCGGACCGGGCCTGCTGCTGGTCACGCTGTTCGGCGCCTATGCCGTGATCCGCTTCCGCCAGGAATACAGGGCGGCCGAAGCGGTCTACAAGAACGGCGGGCCGGAGGCTGCGATCCTCACCCGCGACGAATATACGCTCGCCGAGCGCTTCAGCGTGCTGCCGCGCGTGATCCCCTTCGTGCTGCTGCTCACCGGTGTCATGGTCGCGCTCTATGGCGGCTACGCCACGCCGTCGGAAACCGCGGGCCTCGGCGGCCTCCTGGCGCTGGCGCTGATCGCGGCAATCTACAGCGTGTGGCGGCCGAGCGACCTCGCCCCGATCATGAAGTCGACGATCCGGGAATCGACCATGCTGATGATGATCATCGGCATGTCGCTGCTCTATTCCTACGTGATGAGCTATCTGCACATCTCGCAATCGGTGGCCGAAGCCATCGTCGCGATGCATTTGCCGCGCTGGGAGCTGCTGTTCGCGATCCTCGTCATGGTCGTCGTGCTCGGCTTCTTCCTGCCGCCGGTCTCGATCATCCTGATGACGGCGCCGATCATCCTGCCGCCGCTCCGCGCCGCCAACTTCGACATCATCTGGTTCGGCGTGGTCATGACCATCGTGATGGAGATGGGGTTGATCCATCCACCCGTCGGCCTCAACATCTTCGTCATCCGCAACGTCGCGCCTGATATTCCCCTGCGCGAGGTGATCTGGGGCACGCTGCCCTTCGTGCTCTTGATGATGCTCGCGGTGCTGCTGCTCTGCTTCGTGCCGGGAATCTCGACCTGGCTGCCGGACCTCGTGATGGGGCCGGACGGCAGCAGGTAGCTACAATCACAACTGCCGTAGGGTGGGTTAGACCAGCGGCTGCGCAAAGCGCAGTCGCTCGGCGTAACCCACCTCTTCTGTTTCCGCGGAGACGAACAGTGGTGGGTTACGCCGAGCACATGCGCTTCGCGCATCTGCTCGACTAACCCACCCTGTACCCTTGTGGGGTTCGTGGCGGCCTTCGGATGTAGACTGGCCGTCCGGGCCGATCCGCCGGGAGCAGCCTTGTCCACCTGTGCCTCGAGCACCGACGTAGGAACCGCGCCCCGGCGGAGCGACCGCGATCGAGATCCGGTAGGAGGTCGCGCCAAGAGCGCCGGTACAGGGACTGATCAGGATCGTGGTGGCCCGCCTTGCGAGCAAGGAGGTCTCAACAATGATCGAAGATGTACGCTGGTTCGTCGGGATCGACTGGGCAACGCGGAGCCATAGCGTTTGCCTGCTGGATGCCGCGGGAAGACAGGTTGCGCAGCACGAGTTCGACCATGGCGGCGCCGGGCTGACGGAGTTGCGTGACTGGCTGCTGGAGAAGACCAAGGCCGCACCGGGACAGATCGCCGTGGCGATCGAGATGCCGCACGGCCCGGTGGTGGAGATGCTGCTCGAGCACGGGTTTGCGGTGTTTGCCATCAATCCCAAGCAACTGGATCGCTTCCGCGATCGCTTCACGGTGGCCGGTGCCAAGGACGACCGCCGCGATGCTCATGTGCTCGGCGCCTCGCTGCGCACTGACCGTGCTGCTTTCCGTCGGCTTGTGGCAGACGATGCGGCGATGATTGAGCTGCGGGAGTGGTCGCGCCTGGCGGACGAACTGCAGCAGGAACGCACGCGGCTTGCCAACCGCTTGCGTCAGCAGTTGTGGCGATATTATCCCCAGGCCACCAAGTTGACCGACGATGTCGCCGACGAATGGTTCCTGGCGCTTTGGCAGAAGGTGCCGACCCCCGCCAGTGCGGTCAAGGCCAGCGAGAAGGCCATCGCAGGTGTTCTCAGGGACTATCGTATCCGCCGTCTCAATGCGGCGACGGTGCTCGGGACTTTGCGCGAGGCACCGCTGTTCGTAGCCCCCGGCACGACGGAGGCAGCCTGCGCTCACATCCGCAGCCTGGCGGCACGTCTGCACCTGGTCAATCGGCAGATCAAAGAGGCTCATCAGAACCTGGACCGGCTATGTGCCGAGTTCGAAGGAGAGGAGAAGCCGTCGGGGCAGAGCTCGGAGCAGTGCGACGTGACGATCCTACGCTCCTGGCCAGGAATCGGCAGGATCAATCTCGCCACACTGCTCGCCGAGGCCGCAGAGCCCCTGCGCAGACGAGATTACCATGCTCTGCGCGCCTTGGCAGGGGCTGCGCCGGTGACGCGGCAAAGCGGCAAACAACGCTTCGTGATCCGCCGCCTCGCCTGCAACAGGCGGCTACAGAGCGCCGTCCATCACTGGTCGCGTGTCGCCATCCAACACGACGCTGCCAGCAGGCGACGGTATGATGCCTTGCGCAGAAAAGGACACGGTCACGCGCGGGCTCTGCGCAGCGTGGGAGATCGCTTGCTTTTTGCCCTGTGCACGACGCTCAAGCGACAGACCCCATACGATGCGGACCATAACGGCACAAAGAACTCCGCGAACGGGTGAGCCCCATTCCTTTGTTCGGCCGGGCGACCATTCCTTCGTCCCGACCTGCCGAGCGCCAGAGCGCCGCCCGCAGATGCTGTCCAGGATGCCGAAGGCACCGGCAAAGCCGGCGCGCAGCGTCCTGGACTGCATCGAGCACGGCGCTACCATATTGCCCTATAAGGACGTTCCCCTTGACCAAGGGTAGGAGGTCCTACGGGTTCTCTTTTCGCCGCGACTTCGGCGCGTTGGCGACGACCTGCAGCAGGTCCTTGCGCACGGCTTCGATGTGTCGCTCCAGAAACCGGCAGGCCTCGTCCACCTTCTGCGCGCGGCAGAGCGCGATCAGCTGGGCGTGCTCCTTCTCGGCAATGCCCATCGCCTTGGTGTTGGAGAGCTGTAGGCGCGTGTAGCGGTCACTGGTCTGGAGCAGCGACAGCACGATCGCGCGGGTGCGCGGCTGCGGCGCGTGAACGTAGAGCGCCATGTGGAAGTCGGCGTTGAGCTGGCCCCACTCACTGACGTTGCGCGCCTTGATCGCCTTCTCGAAACTCCTGTGGATGTTATCGAGCCCGTCGAAATCCTCAGTCGTGAAACGCGGCGCCGACTGCGCCAGCAATCGCGGCTCCAGGATGCGGCGCAGGTCGAAAACGTCGTTGATCTCGTCCAGCGACAGCTCGGATACGATGGCGCCCTTCTGCGGAACGATCCGCACCAGGCCTTCCGCCTCGAGCTGGAATAACGCCTCGCGCACGGGAATGCGGCTGACGCCATAGGCCTCGCCGAGCGCGTCCTGGCGCAGTTGCGATCCGGCCGGATAGGTGCCGTCGAGGATTGCCTGGCGGAGCTGGTCGACGATCGCAGCCGACAGGGTGCGATGCTTCAGAGGCTGTTTCATCTGATCGTCCGTTGTCCTTCCCGACTCGTGCGGCCGACGCGGTCCCTGTCTTGCATGTCGAGCTGCCCGGCAAAAGCCAAGGCGCCACAACCAAAGTGCCCAGCAAAAGCGCACCCTGCCGACGAAACGACCGCAAACTCCGTTTGACTCCCAAAATGTATAAATTATACATTCGGCAATCGCACGACAAATCTTCAGGGGGTTGGGGCCTCTTTCATGATCGAGCAGACCATGCCGGCCACGCGCGCACTCAGCCTCCGACGCATGATCGTCCGGATGTCGAGCGCCCTGCTCGCGTTTGAGCGGCTGGTGTTGATGGGCCTGATGTACCTGCTCACCGGCCTGATCCTGGTGAACGTCGTCACCCGCTACTCGCACTTCCCGATCTACTGGATCGACGAATCCGCCGTTTATTGCGTGGTCTGGCTGACCTTCATCGGGGCGTCCGCGATGACGCGGCTGCGGCTCGATTTTGCGGTGTCCATGCTGACGGAGCGGCTGTCGCCGCGGCGCCAGAAACTTGCAAAAGTGATCTCGACCGGGCTCGTCGTCGTGTTCGGCGTCGCGCTGATCATCACCTGCGTGCTCTGGATGGACCCGGTCGGCCTCGCCCGCGCCGGCTTCGACGGGCGCAAGCTGGCCGCCGAGACCTTCAACTTCCTCTACACCGAGCGCACCCAGACGCTGAGTTGGCCGACCTGGGTGCTCTATCTGACGCTGCCGATCTTCGCGGTGTCGATGACCATCCACGGCCTCGCCAATCTGCTGGAAGATCTCGGGCTGGTCCCGCGCACGCCGCTGACAGGCTTCCAGCTCTCCGAGCTCGACGGGGTCAATTGATGATCACGTCAGCAGCCTTCATGGCGTTCATGCTGGTCGGCGTGCCGATCGGCCTCTGCCTCTGCCTCGCCGGGCTCGTCTATATCGCGGCGTCCGGCAACCCGGTGCTGTTCCAGTCCTATCCGCTTCAGCTGTTCGGCGGCGTCGACAGCTACGGCCTGATCGCGATCCCGCTGTTCATCCTGATCGGCGAGATCATGAACGGCGGCGGCATCACGCGGCGCATCGTCGACATGGCGATGGCCTTCGTCGGCTCGCTCAAGGGCGGGCTCGCCTACGTCAACATCCTCGCCAACATGTTCATCTCCTCGATCCTGGGCTCGGCGACTGCGCAGGTCGCGATCATGGCCCAGATCATGGTGCCGGAGATGGAGAAGAAGGGCTACGACAAGACTTTCGCGGCGGGCCTCACCGCCTATGGCGGCATGCTCGGCCCGATCATCCCGCCGTCGGTGATGTTCGTCGTCTACAGCGTGCTGGCGCAGGTCTCGGTCAGCGACATGCTGATCGCCGGCATCGTGCCCGGCGTCATCCTCACCGTGATGTTCTGCCTCGTCATCGCGCTGATGGGCTACATCTACAACTATCCCCGCGCCGACTATCAGACGCCGCGCCAGCGCGTCATGACGATCCTGCGGACCTCGCCGACGCTGCTGATCCCGATCGTCATCGTCGGCACCATTCTCGGCGGCCTCGCCAACGCCACGGAATCCGCCGCCGTCGGCGCCGTGGCCGCAGCGCTGGTCGGAAAGTTCTGGACCAGGGAGTTCGAGTTCTCGCAGCTGCCGCAGATGATGCTGCGCAGCGCCATCTATTCGGCGATCGTGCTGTTTCTGGTCGCGGCCGCCGCCGTGTTCTCCTGGGTCCTGATCTTCGGCAAGGTGCCGCAGGAGACCGCCGCCTGGATCCAGACCGCCGCCAAGGATCCCGTCAGCTTCATGCTGATCTGCAACGCCATCCTGCTGGTGATCGGCACTGTGATCGACGGCATTCCCGGCCTGATCATGACGGTGCCGATCCTGCTGCCGGTCGCAACCGAGATCTATCACATCGACCCCCGGCAGTTCGGCGTCGTCGTGGTGATCAACCTCGTGCTCGGCCTTTTGTCGCCGCCGGTCGGGCTTTGCTTCTTCGTCGCGGCCGCCGTCACCGGCGCCAAGCCCGGCAGGATGTTCATGGTGACGCTGCCCTTCTTCGTCATCTCCTGCGTCCTCCTGGTGCTGCTCTCGCTCTATCCCTCGCTCTCGCTGATCCTCGTCAAATAGGCCCATCCGAAAGGAGCCCGACCATGCCGCTTTCACGCCGCCACTTTCTCGCCGCCAGTGCCGCCGCCTCGGTGTTCGCGCCGTCGCTGGCGCTCGCCCAGGCCAAGGAATTCCGTCTCGGCCTGATCACGCCGAACGGCCATTCCTGGAACAAGGCCGCGCTCAAATTCGGCGACGAGCTCAAGGCTGCCACCAACGGCCGCCTGACCTTGACCGTGTTTCACTCCGGCCAGCTCGGCAACGAGACCGCGATGATGCAGCAATTGCAATCCGGCGCGCTCGACATGGGCTTCATCCAGGCCGCCGAGCTCGGCTCGCGCGTGCCGCACATCGCCGCGATCAACGCGCCCTACATCGTGCGCTCGACGCCGGCGGTCGCGAAGTTCGTGCGGCATCCGGCGGCGGTGAAGCTGTTCGAGGTGCTGCCGCAGGAGACCGGCACGATCGGGCTCGGCTGGGGCATCACCGGCATGCGCGCGGTGTTCTCCTCCAAGGACTTGAACTCCCTCGCCGACATCAAGGGCATGAAGCTGCGCATCAACCCGACACCGGTCTATCGCGATTTCTATTCATCGCTCGGCGCAGCGCCGACGCCGATTCCGACGCCGCAGGTGTTCGATGCCATGGCCAACGGCCAGGTCGACGGCCTCGAAGCCGATCTCGAATTCTCCTGGAACCAGCGCTTCGACAAGGTGTCGAAGGTGATCCTGCAAATGAACGCCGTCTTCATGCCGATGGCCGCGGTGGTATCCGGCCGGGTCTGGCAGTCTCTGCCCGCCGCCGACCGCGAGCTGATCACCAAGACGATCAAGTCGACGCTGGACGCGCAGATCGACGAGCTCGCCGGCAACGAGCCCACGCTGATCGAGAACTTCAAGAAAGCGCCGATCCCGATCCGCCAGGTCGATGCCAAGGACACCGAGGCCGTGATCGCCGAGTTCGACAAGATCTGGCTGCCCAAGGCCCCCGTCCTCGCCGAGCTGCGCAAGGTCGGCGCGACGCTCTGATCCGGTTCCCCATCCCTTTCACAAAAGCCGGCGGCTCCAGCCCCCCGCCGGCATATTTACCTGGAGTCAAAACAATGAGCCGCCGCGTTGCCTGGGAAGGCGTCTTCCCGGCCGTCACCACCCAATTCCACGACGATCTCTCGCTCGACATCGACGCGACCGCCAAGGTGATGGACGGATTGATCCGCGACGGCGTCTCCGGCCTGATCGTCTGCGGCTCGGTCGGCGAGAACACCTCGCTGGAGCGCAAGGAGAAGGTCGCGATCATGGAGACCGCGAAGGCGGTCGCGAAGGGCCGCGTGCCCGTGCTGTGCGGCATCGCCGAGTTCACCACCGCCTTTGCGGTGGAGACGGCGAGGGAAGCCGCACGCATCGGCATCGACGGCGTCATGGTGATGCCGGCGCTGGTCTATTCCTCCAAGCCGCACGAGACCGCTGCGCATTTCCGCGCCGTCGCCTCTGCGACCGACCTGCCGGTGATGCTCTACAACAATCCGCCGATCTACAAGAACGACGTCACACCCGACATCCTGGCCTCGCTCGCCGACGTCGAGACCGTGGTCTGCTTCAAGGATTCCTCCGGCGACACGCGACGATTCATCGACACCAGGAACATGGTCGGTGACCGCTTCGTGCTGTTCGCAGGTCTCGACGACGTCATCGTCGAGAGCGTCGCCATGGGTGCCGTCGGCTGGGTCTCCGGCATGTCCAACGCCTTCCCGCGCGAAGGCGAAACGCTGTTCCGCCTCGCCAAGGCCGGACGCTTGGCCGAAGCGATGCCGCTCTACGAATGGTTCATGCCGCTATTGCATCTCGATGCCCGCCCGGACCTCGTCCAGTGCATCAAGCTGTGCGAGCACATCATGGGCCGCGGCACCGCCCTGACCCGCCCGCCCCGCCTCGCACTGCTGCCGCACGAGAAGGCCGAGGTCGAGGCCATGATGGCCAAGGCGCTCAAGAACCGGCCGCGTCTGCCGGATGTCGGGCTGAAGGCGGCCTAACGGCAGGTCTCGTAGGGTGGGCAAAGCGAAGCGTGCCCACCTTCCGCCAACGATTGTGAAAGATGGTGGGCACGGCGCTTCGCGCCTTTGCCCACCCTACGAAGGCTCTCTCACTTGTCATCGCGAGGAGCGAAGCGACGAAGCAATCCAGACCGCCTCAACGGAAAGACTCTGGATTGCTTCGCTTCGCTCGCAATGACGGAGAACTAGGAGACCACCCGCTTCTTCTTCGCGTTCAGCGCGGAGGCCACGCGGCTCACGGGCGGCTTGCCCAGCACGACGCTCATCGCGTTCGTCGCCACGAGCAGCTTCTGCATATCGACACCGGTCCTGACGCCCATGCCTTCGAGCATGTAGACGACGTCCTCCGTTGCGACGTTCCCCGTCGCGCCCGGTGCGTAGGGACAGCCGCCGAGGCCGCCGGCGGCGGCGTCGATGACGCGAACGCCCTCCTCCAGGCCGGCATAGAGATTGGCGAGCGCCTGACCATAGGTGTCGTGGAAATGCATCGCGAGTTTTGCTGGCGGGATGTTGGCGCTGACCGCGCGTAACATGTCCTTCGCCCTATCAGGCGTGCCGACGCCGATGGTGTCGCCGAGCGAGATCTCATAGCATCCGAGCTCCCACAGCGTGCTCGCAAGATCGGCCACCGCCTTCGGCTTGATCTCGCCATCGAACGGACAGCCGAGCACGCAGGAGATATAGCCGCGCACCTTGACGCCATCGTCCCTGGCGCGCGCCAGCACCGGCTTGAAGCGCTCGATGGACTCCGCAACCGTGCAGTTGATGTTCGCCCGCGAAAATCCTTCGGAGGCCGCCGCGAACACGGAGACCACTTTGGCGCCCGCAGCGCGCGCGGCGTCATAGCCCTTCTCGTTCGGTACCAGCACGTGGAATTCGGCGTCCTTCACATGCGCGACGCCGCGCAGCACGGCGTCCGAGCTTGCCATCTGCGGGATGGCCTTGGGCGAGACGAAGGCGCCGACCTCGACCGTATGTAGCCCGGCCGCGACCAGCGCCTCGACGAACGCGATGCGCGCTTCGACGCTGACAGGCGTCTTCTCGTTCTGGAGGCCGTCGCGCGGCCCCATTTCAATGATGCGGACCTGGTCGCTCATGTCACTCTCCTGCAGGCTCGACCACGGCGAGCTCGACGCCCTCCTGCACGATGTCCCCGACCTTGCACTTGATGGATTTCAGCACACCGGCATAGGGCGCGCGCAGCGTCTGCTCCATCTTCATCACTTCGAGCGTGAGGATCGGCGCACCCTTCTCCAGCTTGGCACCCTCCTCGGCCAGCACGGCGACGACGGTTCCCGGCAGCGGCGCTGCGATCTTGTCTTCGCCGACATGCTCCTCGCTCTCGCCGCCGAACGGATCGACCCAGTGCAGGTCGAACCGGCCGTTGCGCGTGCGCAGGTACAGTTCATGGCCGCCGATCACGGCCGCAACCGATGATTTGACGCCGTCCAGGGTCAGGTCGAAGCCGCCGTCCTTCGCCGCGATCGTGAACGCCAGCTCGCGCTCGCCGATCACCAGCGTCGCCGGCCCGCTGCCGTAGTTCAGCGTGATCTTCTGCTCCGGACCATGGCCGACGCGGAAGGCAAAGCTGCGCTGGCGGCGGCCGACCGGCTGCCAGCCAAAGGTCTGCCAGGGCGAATTCGCTTCCGCCTGCGCCGTCTGCCGCTCCTCGTTGACGATTGCACCGACTGCGGCGCAGAGCTCGAGCTCTCCAGGCGCCGGCGCCGCCGACGTCAGTACCGCCAGCTCGCGCTCGATGAAGCCGGTGTCGATCGCGTTCGCCCGCACCTTCGGGTGCGTGATCAGCGCGGAAAGGAACGGGATGTTGGTGACGATGCCGCGGACATCGGATTCCTCCAGGCCGCGGTTCAGGCGGTCGATCGCGACGTCCCGCGTGGGCGCCCATGCAATCGTCTTTGCGAGCATCGCATCGTAGTAGGGCGAGACGCTATCGCCCTCGCGATAGCCGGCGTCGATGCGCAGGCCGCCGGTTTCCGCCGGCATGCGCCAGGTCGAGATTCTGCCGACCGACGGCATGAAGTTCTTGGTCGGGTTCTCGGCGTAGACGCGCGCCTCGATGGCATGGCCGTTGAGCTTGATTTCGTCCTGCTTCAGCGGCAGCGCCTCGCCGAAGGCGACGCGCAGCTGCCACTCGACGAGATCAATCCCGGTGATCAGCTCCGTTACGGGATGCTCAACCTGCAGACGCGTGTTCATCTCGATGAAGAACACGTCCTTGCCGTCGGAGACGAACTCGATGGTGCCGGCACCGACATAGTTCACGGCGCCCGCTGCCTTTCGCGCGGCAGCACAAACTGTCTCGCGCTGCGCGGCATTGAGCGTTGGCGATGGCGCCTCCTCGATCACCTTCTGGTGCCGGCGCTGCAACGTGCATTCGCGCTCGAACAGCGAGAGCAGATTGCCATGGCTGTCGCCGATGATCTGGACCTCGATATGCCTGGGATTATCGACGTACTTTTCAATCAGCATGCGGTCATCGCCGAATGCGGCCTTGGCCTCGCGCTTGGCGCTGACGATCGCGGATGCAAGCTCATCAGCCGAGCGCACGATGCGCATTCCGCGGCCGCCGCCGCCGGCGGAGGCCTTCACCAGCACGGGAAAGCCGATCTTGTCGGCCGCCTTCCCAAGCGTCGCCTCGTCCTGGGCCTCGCCGTGATAGCCGGGCACCAGCGGCACGCCGGCCTTTTCCATCAGCTCTTTCGAGCCGGATTTCGAGCCCATCGCCGTCATCATCCCGGCGGTCGGGCCGACGAACACCAACCCGGCGTCGAAGCAGGCTCGTGCAAACTCGGCATTTTCCGACAGGAAGCCATAGCCGGGATGCACGGCCTCGGCGCCGGTCTTACGCGCGGCCTCGATCAGCCGCTCGATATTGAGATAGCTGTCGCGGGCACGCGCCGGCCCGAGCAGCACAGCTTCATCCGCGAGCGCTACATGCATTGCATCGCGATCGGCTTCGGAATAGACCGCGACCGTGCGCAGGCCCATGGCGCGGGCGGTGCGGATGACGCGGCAGGCGATCTCGCCGCGGTTGGCGATCAGGAGGGTGCGAAAACGCCGGTAGAGCATTGAGCGGTCCATCGCATCACATCCTGAACAGGCCGAATTTCGTCGGCTCGATCGGCGCATTCGACGCCGCCGAGAGACCGAGGCCGAGCACGAGGCGCGTGTCGGCCGGATCGATCACGCCGTCGTCCCACAGCCGCGCGGTTGCGTAATATGGATGGCCCTGGCTCTCATATTGCGCGCGAATGGGCTCGCGGAATTTATCTTCCTCTTCCCTGGACCAGCTGTCGCCCTTGGCCTCGATATTGTCGCGGCGGACCTGGCTCAGCACCATCGAAGCCTGCTCGCCGCCCATCACCGAGATGCGCGCGTTCGGCCACATCCAAAGGAAGCGCGGCGCGTAGGCGCGGCCGCACATGCCGTAATTGCCGGCGCCATAGGAGCCGCCGATCACGACCGTAAATTTCGGCACCGACGCCGTCGCGACCGCCGTCACCAGCTTGGCGCCGTCGCGGGCGATGCCGCCGGCCTCGTATTTCTTGCCGACCATGAAGCCGGTGATGTTCTGCAGGAACACCAGCGGAATGCCGCGCTGGCAGCACAGCTCGATGAAATGCGCGCCCTTCAGCGAGCTCTCGCTGAACAAAATGCCGTTGTTGGCAATGATGCCGACCGGAAAGCCCCAGATATGGGCGAATCCGCACACCAGGGTCGTGCCATAGAGCTTCTTGAACTCGTCGAACTCCGAGCCGTCGACGATGCGCGCGATGATGTCGCGCACGTCGAACGGCTTGCGGCCGTCGACCGGCACCACGCCGTAAATCTCCTCCGCCGCAAACAGCGGATCGCGCGGCTTATGCATGTTCAGGTTCGGCCGCGTGGAAGGCTTGAGCGTGCCGACGATGCGCCGGGCGATGCCGATCGCATGCGCATCGTTCTGGGCGTAGTGATCGGTCACGCCGGACTGCCGCGAATGAACATCGGCGCCGCCGAGCTCCTCGGCGCTGACGACCTCACCGGTCGCGGCCTTCACCAGCGGCGGGCCGCCGAGGAAGATGGTGCCTTGGTTGCGCACGATAATGCTCTCGTCCGACATCGCCGGCACATAGGCGCCGCCGGCGGTGCAGGAGCCCATCACGATCGCGATCTGCGGAATGCCCTGCGACGACATTTGCGCCTGATTGTAGAAGATGCGGCCGAAGTGCCGCTCGTCCGGAAAGATCTCGTCCTGCAGCGGCAGGAAGGCGCCGCCGGAATCCACCAAGTAGACGCAGGGCAGATTGTTCTGCCGCGCGATGTCCTGCGCCCGCAGATGCTTCTTCACCGTCATCGGGTAGTAGGTGCCGCCCTTGATGGTGGCGTCGTTGGCGACGATCACGCATTCACGCCCCGAGATGCGGCCGACCCCGGTGACGACACTGGCCGAATGCACGTCGCCGCCATAGAGGCCGTAGGCCGCGAGCGGCGACAGCTCCAGGAACGAGGTGCCGGGATCGACCAACAGGTCGACGCGCTCACGCGCCAGCATCTTGCCGCGCGCGGTGTGGCGCTGGCGCGAGGCCTCGCCGCCGCCGCCGGCGACTTGGGCAAGCTTTTCGCGCAAGTCGGCGACGAGGCCGCGCATGGCCTCGGAATTGCGCGCGAAATCTGATGAAGACGGATCGATGCTGGAATGGAGCGGCATGGTGATTCCAATGGAGTGAAGGACTTAAGCCGTCTCGGCCATCAGCTCGCGGCCGATCAGCATGCGCCGAACTTCGGAGGTGCCGGCGCCGATCTCGTAGAGTTTTGCGTCGCGCCACAGGCGCCCGACCGGGAATTCGGAGGTATAGCCGACCCCGCCCAGAGCCTGGATCGCCTCGCCAGCCATCCACGTTGCCTTCTCTGCTGAATAGAGGATCGCAGCAGCAGCGTCCTTGCGCAGGCTGCGCGCATGGTCGGCGCGGTCGCAGGCGCGTCCCACCGCATAGACATAGGCGCGCGTGGCCTGCCAGGTCGCGTACATGTCGGCGAGCTTGCCCTGCATCAGCTGGAAATCGCCGATCGGCTGACCGAACTGCTTGCGCTCGTGCATGTAGGGCACGACCGCGTCCATGCACGCCGCCATGATGCCGAGCGGGCCGCCCGAGAGCACCGCGCGCTCGTAGTCGAGGCCGGACATCAGCACCTTGACGCCCTCGCCCACCTTGCCCATCACATTCTCCTCCGGCACCTCGCAATCGTCGAAGAACAGCGGATAGGTGTTGGAGCCGCGCATGCCGAGCTTGTCGAGATGCTGGCCGTGGGTGAAGCCCTTGAAGCCTTTCTCGATGAGGAAGGCGGTCATGCCGCGCGGGCCGGCCTCCGGATCGGTCTTGGCATAGACCACCAGCACGTCGGCATCGCCGCCATTGGTGATCCACATCTTGGAGCCGTTGAGCACGTAGCGGTCGCCGCGCTTGTCGGCGCGCAGCTTCATCGAGACGACGTCGGAGCCGGCGCCCGGCTCGGACATCGCGAGCGCACCGACATATTCGCCTGAGATCAGCTTCGGCAGATAGCGCTGCCGCTGCGCGTCATTGCCGTTGCGGCGGATCTGGTTGACGCAGAGGTTGGAGTGGGCGCCGTAGGACAGCCCCACGGCCGCCGAGCCGCGCGAGATTTCCTCCATGGCGACGATATGGGCGAGATAGCCCATGTTGGAGCCGCCATATTGCTCCGGCGCGGTCATGCCGAGCAGGCCGAGGTCGCCAAGGCGCTTCCACAGGTCTGCCGGGAACAGGTTGGCCTTCTCGATCTCGGCCGCGCGCGGCGTGATCTCCGCCTCCACGAAGGCGCGGAGCGTGTCGCGCAGCATGCCGATGTCTTCGCCCAGATCGAAATCGATGCTCGGGATGTTCAAGGCGATTCCTCCGTAATTTGGGTCCGAACCTAGCGAGGTCCGGGACCTTCTCCGGTCGAAAAGGTTGCATTTTCCGCCAAACTTGGCGAGGATTTTCCGGAGGGAATTCCGATGCCTTTTCAAGCCGCAACCGCGATCCCGCGTCGCGCCGTCACCCCTGCCGCCTTCGTCCGCGGCGTGGTCGCAGCCTACGAGCGTTACGGCCGCGATCCCGCGGAGGCGTTGAGCCGGGGTCAGGTTGCGCCGGACTTGGTCAATTCTCCGGATGGGCGGGTCACCGCCGCCCAGTTCGAGGCCCTCGCCGGCCACGCCATGCGCGAGCTCGATGACGAGGCGCTCGGCTGGTTCTCGCGCCGGCTGCCGTGGGGCTCCTACGGCATGCTGTGCCGCGCCTCGATCACCGCGCCGACGCTGGAGGTCGCGCTCAAGCGCTGGTGCCGGCATCACCGCCTGCTCACCGAGGACGTGCTGCTCGAACTCGAAATCGGCGAGGAGACTGCGGGCGTGGCAATCCGGGAGCAGCGTGACCTCGGGGCTTTGCGCGAATTCTGCCTGGTCACCCTGCTCCGCTATGTGCTCGGCTTCTCCTGCTGGGCTGTCGACTCCCAGATCGCACTCCGGGCGGCTGAGTTCCCTTATCCCAAGCCCGGCCACGTCTCGGTCTATCCGACCATCTTTTGCCGGACCGTCCGCTTCAATGCGGACCGCGCGGCCATCATCTTCGATAAGCACTATCTGTCGCTGCCGCTGACGCGCAGCGCGGCCGATCTCGACAACATGCTCAAGGGCGCGCTCCGGCTCACCGTGCTGCCCTACCGACGCGACCGCCTGCTGGTCGAGCGTGTCCGCCGCGTGCTGCGCAATGCGCGCGGACGCGTCCTCGGGGCCGAGGACGTCGCGAGTGAGCTCGCGCTTTCCACCCGCACGATGCATCGCCGCCTGCGCGAGGAGTCCACCTCGCTGCGCGATCTCAAGGAGGAGGCGAAATTCGAGCTCGCCAAACAGGAGCTGATGCGCGGCCGCACGCCGATCAAGCGCATCGCGGAGATCGCCGGATTCCGCAACGAGAAGAGCTTTTCGCGGGCCTTTCGGACCTGGACCGGTGCCAGCCCGCGCGAGTTTCGGGGCCGGTATCGCTGAGACGCGCCTCTGAACTTCAGATTTGATGGTGGGATATTAGAAGCCCTACCCAGCCGCCTCCGCCACCGCGACCTCCTGCAAAGGCAGCGGCACGTCCTTGGCAACCCCGAGCACGGGGAAGCTGCGGACGTTCTTGACGTTTGGCATCGCGGCGAAATGCAGGAGCTGTTGGCGCATGCTCTCGACACTCGGCGCCACGCATTTGAGGAGATAGTCAGTATCGCCGGAGATCCGCCAGCATTGCTGGATGCGCGGGATCGCAGCGATCGAGCTCTCGAACGCCTCCAGCACCGGCTGGGCCTGGCTGCCGAGCTGGATCGAGACGAACGACACCACCTCGTAGCCGAGCAGCCGCTCGTCGATCACGGCGCGCACTGCCCGGATCACGCCGCGGCTGAACAGCGACTTCAGCCGCCGCAGGCAGTTCGGCGCGGATACACCGACCCGCAGCGCCAGTTCGTTGTTGCGAACCCGCCCGTCCTGCTGCAGCTCGGATAGGATTTTCAGATCGACGCCGTCGAGCTGGTCACGCCCCGCCATACCCCGCCCCGCCATGGTCGTGTCATGGCGGCCAGCGAAGCACGGCGGGAAATGGCTGCCAAGGGTTCTTGGGCAAGGGTTCTTGGGCAAGGGTTCTTGGGCTCGGGCGACCAGCCGCTCCCTTCGTCATGGCCGGGCTCGTCCCTGCCATCCACGTTCTTCATCTACAAAAACGTGGATGCCCGGGCCTTCGCCTCGCCGAAGCGGCTTCGGCCGCGCAGGCGGGACAAGCCCGGGCATGACGGCACTTTGGATGCTTCGGATGAGAATGGCCCCTCAATGCGTCCAGGGCTCGCCGCGACGGAACGAGAAATTGTCGGCATAGGCAACCGGCCGGCGGATCGACTCCTTGGGCTCGATCACCTGATAGGCGATGCCCTTGCGCTCGCAATAGGCGATCGCCTCTTCCTTGCTGTGGAAGCGCAGCGTAATTTGCTGCTTCATGTCGGCCGACGAAGTCCAGCCCATCAGCGGCTCAACCGACCGCGGCTGCTCCGGCTCGTAGTCGAGCTGCCATACCTTGGTCTTGGACCGGCCGGATTGCATCGCGTTCTTGGCAGGCTTGAAAATGCGTGCGGTCATGACTGGTCCGGGCCTCTTCGTCTTTTCGTTCGATTTCGATGCGTCACGGTGGCAGTTGGTGGAAATCTCGGGGATAGTATAGAGAAACCGGTTGGGAACTGATCGTGATTCCGGCCCCGGCACCCTCGCCAACGGTATAGTCACTATGCTGCACCGTGACAATTGCGTACCCGCCTTCCGCGCCGGGATCCCGCCCGACGCCGTCTCGTCGATACCAGCAGATCCGTCCTCTTCGAGAGCTTCTGTCGCATGGCCTTCCTGAACATCAACGCCACGCTGCCCGAAAAGGGCCGTGACCTCAGGCTCGACCTGTTTCGCGGTGTCGCGAACTGGGCGATCTTTCTCGACCACATCCCCGACAACGTCGTGAACTGGATCACGACCCGTAACTACGGCTTTTCCGACGCGGCCGACCTGTTCGTGTTCATCTCCGGCTACACCGCCTCCTTCGTCTATGCACGGATGATGCTGGACCGCGGCTTCATCGTCGGCGCGACGCGGCTGACCAAGCGGGTCTGGCAGCTCTATGTCGCCCACATCATCCTGTTCGTGATCTACATTGCCTCGATCAGCTATCTCGCGCTGCGCTTCGGCGATTCCGAGATGATCAACGAGTTCAATGTCGCCGGCCTCGTCGACAACGCCACCGAGACGCTGCGCCAGGGCCTGTTCCTGCGCTTCAAGCCGCTCAACCTCGACGTGCTGCCGCTCTACATCGTGCTGATGGGCCTGTTCCCGCCGGTGCTGTGGTTCATGCTGCGCAAGCCCGATTTGACGATGATCCTGTCGATCGTGCTGTGGCTCGCCGCGCGCCATTTCGGCTGGAATCTCACCGCCTATCCGGCCGGCCAGTGGTACTTCAACCCGTATTGCTGGCAGGTGCTGTTCGTGTTCGGCGCCTGGTGCTCCATGGGCGGCGCGCGCCGCTCGATCGCGCTGATCAATTCGCCTGTTACGCTGTGGGTCTGCCTCGGTTATCTCCTGTTCGCGCTGGTCATGACCATGGCCGGCCGTTTCCCCGCCTTCGGCGGCATGTTCCCGGAATGGCTGTTCTCGGCCTTCAACCCCAATGACAAGACCAACCTCGCGCCGTACCGCTTCCTCCATTTCGTGGTGATCGTGATCCTGGTGATCCGCTTCGTGCCGAAGGAGTGGCCGGGGCTGGAGTGGAAGGTGTTCGACCCCTTGATCGTCTGCGGCCAGCAGTCGCTCGCCGTGTTCTGCGTCGGCGTGTTCCTGTCCTTCGTCGGTCATTTCGAGCTGTCGATGAGCTCGGGCTCGCTGCTCGCGCAGATCTTCGTCAGTGTCGCCGGCATCGCGATCATGACGACCGTGGCCTATTACATCTCGTGGTCGAAGAAGCAGGACAAGCCGCTGAAGCCGCCGCCGGCCAAGCCGGCTGCCGAAGCGAAGGCGGCCTGAGAGAGGCGGCTAAGCCGCCTCTTCGCCGTCGAACTCGGTGAACTTCTTGTAGATCCAGTCGCGGCCGTCGTGGCGACGCCAGACCTTGCCGAGCACGAACTGCCCGTTGATGGAGCGGCGCGGTACGATCACCGTCCAGAGGTGCCAGATCTCGGTCCAGTTCGATTGCGGACCGACGGTCCTGATGTTGGGATCAAGAGACATGGGCAGAACTCGCTGGCGCAGAACTCAAAAGATGCGCGCGCCGCGACGAACCGTCATCTGTGGTCGCACAGAGTGAAAGCAGCCCATCGCGAGCCGGGACCGACGTGATAACAGCCACGCAGACGACCGCAACAGCCGCTCGCCTTTAACCTTGCCGATCAACCTTACTTCTTGGGATGGGGCGGCGCGATCGGTTGAAAGTCGGCGCCGGTTTTTCTAGAATGTCCGTGATTTGAGGGCGAGCGCGCCGTTTCGGCGCACAGTGATTTCTAGACTGAACTTTGCAGACGATCGGACGTTTGGAAGCAAGTAGATTGCGGGGGGACAATAATGTTGAAATTGCAATGGGCACGTCTGCGCCTCGCGCTCCGCGTGGCGCGGCCCGCGTCAATCGTGAGCACGGCATCGCAAGAGCCACCGCAAGCCGCCAACGACAACCAGATGGCCTGGTCGTACGTCCCATTTCCGCCCGGCTGGTGCGCGTCGAACTGACGAGCGCGGCCCGAAAAGCGCAACGCCGCACAAGCGGAATATTCATCGCTTGGCGGCGTCCGTTTAGACATTGGGCGCTGAAATCCCCAACACGGATTTGTCGATGGCGACGGGCGAAGGTTCGATGAGGTCTTGCTGATTTCCGCGCGATGCGGAGGCCGGACGCGTGGATGTGGCCATTGCCGGTTGGATGCTGACCTCTGGGCCAGCGCCGCCCGGGACTGGTCGGGGCAGCTGGATTCGAACCAACGACCTGCAGTACCCAAAACTGCCGCGCTACCAGGCTGCGCTATACCCCGAATGTCCGGCGAGCCCCGTCGATACACGCTTCCCGGAGCGCCAGCAAGCTTCCAAAAGCCGCCGGCCGGGGCGGCAATAGCCCTGCCCGCCCTATTTGCCGCCGAACAGGGGGTGACCGACGCGGTCACCGGGACGGATGCCGTACTTCTGCGCCGTTCCCGCCACCACCTCCAGCACGGCCCGGGCGGGCCCCCGGGAGGAGATGATCTTCGTCGACAACGGCTCGGTATTCTCGGCGATGCGCAAAATGCGGCCATCGGCGCGGATGAAGATCATGTCGAGCGAAACATAAGTGTTCTTCATCCACATCGAGATTTCCTGCTCGGGATTGAAGTCGAACAGCATGCCTTTGCCGTCGGCCAATTCCTTGCGGTACATCAGGCCGGTCTCCTTCTCCTCCGCGGTCGTTGCCATCTCGACCGAGAACACCTGCACGCCATTCTTGGTGACGATCTCGAGCGGCTGGAAGCTGGCGGCGCCGACCGGCGCGCCGGCGACGGCCCAGAAGGCGATGACGAGGATGGCGGCCAGCCAGCCCTTCAGAGCGGACCAGACGGCCTTTCGATCAGAATTCATGGGGGCTCTCGCGGCGTGGGACCTAAAGTCAGTCCTTACGCGGCGACCGCCCGAAAAGGAAGAGGCGCGCCGGACTCGCAGCGCGCCTCTGCTCACGATTGCGGGAATTCTTAGTGCGACTGCAATCCCGGCGATCCGGTCTCGGGATGGATCTCGGCCGCCATCATGCCCTTGGAGCCGGGCCCGAAGCGGACCAGCACGTACTGGCCCGGCCTGAGCTCGGTCATGCCGAAGCGGCGCAGCGTCTCCATATGCACGAAGATGTCAGGGGTGCCCTCGCCGCAGGTCAGGAAGCCGAAGCCGCGCAGCCGGTTGAACCATTTGACTTGGGCCCGCTCCAGCCCGCTGGTCGGGGTGACCGTGACATGGGTGCGCGGCGGCAGCATCTGCGCCGGATGGATCGCTGTCGATTCGTCCATCGAGACGACGCGGAAAGCCTGGTAGCCCTTGGCGCGCTGGATGCACTCGACGACGATGCGGGCGCCTTCATAAGCCGTCTGGAAGCCGTCGCGCCTAAGCACGGTAACGTGCAGCAGGACGTCGGGCCAACCATTGTCGGGAACGATGAAGCCGTAGCCTTTGGAGGCGTCGAACCATTTGATGACGCCGGTGACCTCGACGAGGTTGGCGCTGGCTTCGCCCAATCCGGTGAAGGGACTGAGTGCGGTGTCGCGGCCGGCGCTGCCATGCTCGCTCGGCGTCAAGCGCCCCGGCGAGGTGCCCTGTCCGGGAACTCCAAGCTTCTTGGACTCAAATCCGTCCGACGACCCCATAACCCCGGACCCCACACTGCCATGCAACCCGCCACATTGGCGGCGCTCGAATCACGCGTCTTAAGAGAATGTTCTCAATTCGACGCGACGCGAATCTTTCGACTCAAAAGATAACACTCCCGGTTGCGACGCATAGACAAAAAAGAGATTCGCCGGAACCTATGAACAGCTTGCACAGCCGCGAATCAAATTGACGCCTCAATTTGCGACAAAGGGCCCGAGAGTCTCGCCGATGTCGTGCTGGATGACGAGGTCGGCGATGTCGTCCTGCTCGGTCGGCTCGCGATTGATGATCACGAGACGTGCACCGGCGCGCTTGGCCATCATCGGAAAACCGGCGGCCGGCCAGACCACCAGTGAGGAACCGACCGCGATGAAGAGATCGCAAGCCTGCGACAGCGCTGTCGCGCGCTGCATCTCGTCCTCCGGCATCATCTGGCCGAAGGAAATCGTGGCGGTTTTCACCGGCTCGTCGCAGGCGGTGCAGTTGGGCGCCGCGCCATCGTCGTCGAAACGGCGCTTCACCCAGTCGAGCGGATAGGCCTGCCCACAACCGATGCAGCGCGCATAAGTGGTATTTCCGTGAAGTTCAACCACGTGCTCCGGCGCGAAGCCCGAGGCCTGGTGCAGGTTGTCGATGTTCTGGGTGATGACGGCGGGAACCTTGCCGGCGCGGTAGAGCGATGCCAGCGCCCGATGGCCGCGGCCGGGCTTCGCTGCCGCAAAGACCGCCTCCATCGCAAAGCGCCGGCGCCAGGATTCGTCCCGCGCCTCCTGGCTCGCGACGAACTCGTCGAACGGGATCGGACGGTTGCGCGTCCAAATTCCGCCCGGCGAGCGGAAGTCGGGAATGCCGCACTCGGTCGAGATGCCGGCACCGGTGAACGGCACGATGGTCCTGGCATCGGCGATCATGTCGCCGAGCCGCTCGATACCGCTCTGAAGATCCGATGCGATCAATCGCGCCTCCCGACTCCGTTTGGCCTGACAGCAACATGCGCAAGCGGCAAGATCGTTGACGCTCTTATCAAGCGCCAACGCAACGCGCTCGGCAATTTCTTCCGACCTTCGCATATCACAATCCTGCAATGCCTCCTCCCCATTGACGCCCCATTCGGAAGTGCCAATGGATGTGTTGACGCGACTCAACGTGATTGCGGCGGCAGTGCTTGAGTTCAGATGTGCACATACTCAAGGTGTAGAGGGGAGATTTGACATGACCGAGGACGAACAGCGCAAAGAGCGCGAACGCGAAGAGATCGCCGCCCGTGTCGCCGCCTTCCGTGCCACTCAGGAAAAGTTCAAGCGCGAGCGCGAGGAATACTTCGTGTCGACGCTGGAGAATGCCCGCAAGGTCGAGCGGCCCTCGCTCTGGCCGTAATCGGTCGCGCCGGCAGGGCGCGACGACATGCGAATGAAAAAAGCCCGGAGCAGCGCTCCGGGCTTTTCGCTATTGGCGATCACTCAATTGCCGGACTTACCAATGGCGCCAGTGGTGGTGGCGTCGGTAGTACGGCCCGCCGTAATAGGCATACGGACCCGGTCCGTAATAATAGCTCGGGCCGTCATAATAGCCGTAGCGGGGGCCGTAATAGCCATAGGGATGGGAGGCTGCGACCGCGCCCGCGGTGATGGCGCCGGCGGCAAGGCCGAACGCCAGGCCCGGCCCGATGCCGCGGTGACCTGCCTCGGCGGGCGCAGGGGCCGCGACCGCGGTCACGCCAACGGCTGCGACGGTGGCCAGAACTGCCAGTGTCTTCTTCATGCTCTCCTCCTTCGCTGCAGGGGGTAACCGCGAGCGCCTGCGATGGTTGCGCGGAACGCAGGGAACCGATCGGGGTCAAAAAATGTCGATGCAGCGGGAACGAAATCGCCTGTGGCGGATTGACGTTCCGAGTGCGGGCGCCTCCGCCATCCGGGTTGAGGCGACAGCACGAAGACCCCGTCAGCATCTCCGCGATGCTGGCGGGGTTTTCAGTTTCACGGGAGCAGATGGCAGCAGACCATGACGGTTGCCAGCAGGGACGACGATCGAGGAGGAAAGCTTGCCGTTATCCGCTTTGCTGGCCCGTATCCGCAAATTGGTTCCCAGATCCGACGATGAGCACTACGACGAGATCGTCCGCAGCTTCGGTGTCGGCACGCTGCGCCCGCCGCCGACGCCGATGAGCGACCGCGAGCTGGCGCAGGCGATCTCCGAGTTCCTGAAGGAGCAGCCGTCGAGCGAATCCGTCGCCACCCTCGGCCGAAGGCTCGACCCCTCCTCTCCGCTTTGAATTTCTCTGCGGGAGCACGGAACCGGGATTACGCGCGGACGTTGAATCTTTCCTCCCGCTGAGCGGAGGGAAAGAAGGCCGATATGCCCGTCTGGCTCGAAGTCTTGCTCAACCTGTCCGGCTATGCCGGCTTTGTGGCGCTCGCCTCGCGCGGTGCCGCATGCCCGCAGGCACGGGCCGACGACCGCCGCTGCGGCGACGAGCGTTAATTGGCGCGCGGTGCCTGACCTGCCGTGCGGACCAGCCGGTCGGCCTTGACCGCAACGCGCGTGTCCTCGGCCTGCGGCCGCAGCGAGAAGCTGATCACGACGAAGGCAAGACAGAACAGCGCGCCGACGACGGCGACGCGCCGGTAGGTGTGCCGGTCGCCTTGAAAAAAGGACGGCTCTGAAAAAGGCATCATGGCAAATTGCTTCTTGGCAAAGTCGTTTCTTTGGGAACGTCGTTCTTGCTTGTCTTTGCTGGACACCTACTCCAAGGCGCAGCAAGCGCAACGCGATTGGGCTTTTAACCTAACCGAATAGGGTTATCGGCAACCACGCAAGCTCTCGTTAGCCAGACCGCAGCCGGCAGCTCCGCAGTGATGAGCTGCAACAACACGACCCGCTTTGTTCCAGCTTCGACTCCATTTCGTTCGCGAAGAACGAATCGGAGTCGCAAGAATCAGCGCAGAGCGATTCCTAACGATCGATGAAAGCGCGCACGCTCACACGTTCGACGCGGCAGGACTCTTCGGCGGCAAGACCCTGCAACAAGACCCTTCTGCATAAAGACCCTTCCGACAAAACTCCGCGACAAGAGTTCGCCGGCAAGAGTTCGCCGGCAAGCAACGCGGCGACAGATCAAGCGCGCTCCCCTCAGAGCGGGGTCGCGCTTGCGCGTCGCCGCGCGGCGTCGATGCAGGTCAGGCCGCCCGCTTCGTCTTCTCCTTCGAGAAGCATTCGAGGATCTGGATGCGGAGCTCTTCCGCGGCAGGGCCCTCGAGCTTCCTGAGCTCGTTCCAGAGCCTGATCACTTCGCGCTGTTTTTCGACGGTCATGAGCAACCTCCAACGGTCCACCTGGGCGGCTCACACTAGAACAAAATGAGAACAAAAAGTCCAGCCCCCACAGGCGAAATTTCCTCGGGGCGACGTTGAACCTTTGCGGCGCAGCAAGCACTCATTGAAGCTGGGGATTTCAGCGCCCAGTTACACGGCAGCGCCGCCTGACGAACATATTCCGTCACGGCGGCGCTGTTGCTTTTTGCAATTTCAACTTTAGGTTAGGAGCCATGGCTGTCGGCCAGGCGCTGAAATCCCAACGCCGTCAGCCACAAGAGCCTCGCGCGAAAGCGCGGGGCTTTTTCTTGTGAAGCGGGTGAGGATGGTGACGGAACGGGGCTCGCCGTTCCCGATGGCGCGAGCACCGCGCGCTGCGGCTTGTCCTGATGGTCTGGTGATGTTCGGCATCGCCATGGCCAAGCACCACCTGGTCTTCAGCGGTTGATCGCTGCGGCGTCGCGCCAATGAGCGCGCCGCAACGACATCGCCGGCACGTCAGACGGCGTCCTTGGCCACCTTCAGCGGCGAGGCTTTGACCGACTTGCTGGCGGGCTTCGCCGCGAACTGCATCGGCTCCTTGGTGAAGGGATTGACGCCCATGCGGGCTTCGGTCGCCGGCTTGTTCACGACCGACATCTTCACGAAGCCGGGAATGACGAACTCGCCGGACTCGTTGAGCTCCTTGTAGCCGACGGTCGCCATGTACTCGATCACGGACTTCACGTCGTTCTTCGAAAGCTGCGTGCCCTCGGCAATTGCATCGATCAATTGGGTCTTCGTCATCTTTGCCATGGTCTGAATTCCTTTGAATGGGTGCGCGGAGCAATCTGCTGCTGGGGACGCGGCCGGACCCGCGAATGCGCGCTGCTGATTCATGCCAGAAGTCATGAAGTGATCGGGCTTAGACCCTATCGAGGCCGAAAACGCAAGCATGGGCTCTGCGGGGTTCCGGACTTCCTGTGCAAGATGTTGTAAGACCTGCAATTTTCTTGAACCTGTGAGAGCACCGCGCCTGCTATAAGGTCGCAAGTTTTCCGATGGGGTGCTGATGAAGGTCGCTATCGTCATTGCAGGTTTGATCGTGTTCGCTGTCGCAGCCCTCGTCGCGATCCAGCCAGGCTTCTTGAAGCCTGCGTCGCTTGCCCTCGTGAAAAAGTCCGACATCTTCGGCTTCTCGCCGGGGATGACATTCGATGAGGCGAGCAAGCTCGTCAGTCAACGCCACTATCTCTGCCGGCAGAGCCGAGGTCCGTACACCCTCGAATGCGAGATCAACGGCGCCAAGGTCACAGCCCATGGCGAAGAGACTGACGCCAGGCATCCGATCTGGCGCGTCAATGCAACACTGAACAATCCGGGATCGCAGGAGACTGCCGTCAAATCGATTTCCGAGCAGTTCAATGCACCGGCCATCAAGGACCGCGACGGCTGGACTTGGATCGTCGGCCGCGGGCTCAAGCTGAGCTATGATGGCGCCACCTTGAACCTCGTCGACGAGGCCGCGGAGGCCAGGCTTCGCAACAACGAAGCCAAGCGCTAAAGCGAAGTCACCTCGGCGTGAAACTTGTGGCTCGGCGCCCATTGTTGACGCTTCAGTAACCTAACGCGACCAAGCTTCGATCAGGTTGGTTGCGTTGGAGTATCCTGACAGTGCTGGATTTTAACGAGCTGCGTGAACTCGCAGCTGATGTTCGTATTTTTGTCGACGTCGCCGAAGACAAGGCTGAAGCGCTCAGAGCGGTCATCGCGGCCTACGACGTGGTGCTGGCGATCTTCCCCGTCGATGACGGCATGGGCCTCCACGTCATCAAGGGCAAGGAGATCCTGGACAAGATCGCGGCGTCGCGGACACACGCGATGTACAGCCACACGGCGATCGCGGTTCCGGATCTCGCACATGCCGAAGCGCTCAAGTTCCTGACGACGCCGGTCGAACACCGGATCGCGGCCTAGCCCGGCCGCAAGGGCGTGCAAGTGCGCACCGGCTTTCAGCGATGGAGGCAGGTCGCTCAGCAGCTTTGTCCGGACGCGCAGGCTCAAGCGGTTCGCCGCTTCCGTCGCAGGCCGATGCGCGTGCCCGGGAGATTGATGCCAAGCTCGATCGCGCGCGATCTGATCGATGCAATGGGCCGCTTCAGCTTCACGATCATCAGCGTGAGGCTCTTGCCGCTATCACACATGGATCGAAGCAGCCGGTCGTCGTCTTCCGACCAGCGTTCGTGATTGTAGGTGCGGGCAGCCATGGACGTTTGCCTCTGAGGCCAATGAGGCGGGACCTTAAGCGGGAGAATGTCAAAGGACCCAGCTTCGCCTGTTCTGAGCGCGGCGGCTGGGTGTCAGTTGAAGGGCGGCTTGTTACGCTGCCGCCTGACGCAGAGATAGTTTTTGGGCGTCGATTTTCAACCGAGTTACGGATTTGTAATTGCCCGGCGCGAGTGCATCCGCGTCCTCATTTGAACTTTCTTGCCGCTTGCGCGTCTTACAGTTGAAGCGTCCCTAAGCTTCACCTCGACAGAGAACCCCGCTTCCCAAGGGCGGGGTTTTCGCTTTTGGCGCTGCATCAGCTCGCCCGGGATTTCAAGCGCTCTTTGCCGTTGACCCGGCAGCCCTCCAGACGCATTTTTTGCGACGGGCAGGGTTTTGAGGAGCCGTGATGCCGAAAACCCTTGTGGAATTCAGAGCGCAGAACCTTCGTTTGCT
Organism: Bradyrhizobium sp. NC92; assembly: GCF_025200865.1. NCBI lineage: Bacteria > Pseudomonadati > Pseudomonadota > Alphaproteobacteria > Hyphomicrobiales > Nitrobacteraceae > Bradyrhizobium > Bradyrhizobium sp. NC92. The sequence goes on along the minus strand of NZ_CP104171.1, from coordinate 4,107,955 downwards.
CGAGCGGCTTTGTCCCGAGGACCCGCGATATATCGCGGCCTGGCTGAAGCAGTTCGATGAGCAGAACGGGATCACGCCAAAAGCTCGTCGGAGGTCCGGCAAGAGCACTGCTTCGCCGCAAAGCAAGACTGCCTCGCCCAGGCGCACCAGGTCGACTCTCTCCTCCGTCTCACCGCGCTAATCGGCGGCAGCGACAAGCGCGCATGCTTGGGGTTGCTTGCGCGCTCGCGACATAACCGAAGCGGCGCAAGCCTACGTGACGCATCTTTCGTGAACCCGCGGACCTGGCCCTTCTCACCTTCAAGACTTGCTCGCGGGCTCATTCGCATCCGACGGCCTTGCCGGACCTCAGCGGCAGAGAGCCGCTGGAACGCTCACGGAATGTCCGCCGCCTTCCGGTTGTCTCCGATCGAAACCGGCTTGTTCAGGAAATACTCGCGGTTGCCTGTCGCAGCTTCCGCGTATTGATCAATGGCGACGATGATGGCCTGGACGTGGGCATAGCACCACCCTTCCCGCGTCGCGCGTCGGCGAACGTCCTCGAGCGCGGTCAGGAAGGGCGACAGGTCTCTCTCGTCGTCGAACCACCGCCTGCTCACCATGTCCTCCCGCCGAGCACCCGGCCCTTGATCTGGCGCGGCTCCGCCGCCTTCAGCGCGTCGCGTTCCGCGCACAGGCTCTCGACCTTCGCCTCCATCCGCGACAGCAGCGCCCCGGCCGAGGCGGTGCCGATGCCCGCCCGCTGCAGCTGGAGGATCTCCTTCCTCTGCCTGCCGATCTGGCTGCGCATCCGTTCGATCTCCCGCCTGAGAAAGTCCAGGTCCGGCATTGTTCCGCCTCGCGAATTCTAGATGTGACCCATGAGAACAAAAACGGAACGAAGAGTCGAGTCCGACGTTCTACGGAAAACGGAATGGGAGATGCGCGATGGCCGACAACACCCAGAAGGACCCGAAGGATTGGGTTTCCGGCGACGATCCGATGACCGGAGCCCAGGAATCCTACCTCAAGACCTTGGCCGAGCAGGCTCACCAGGACCTGCCCGAGCAGGAGCTGACCAAGGCCGAGGCATCGGAGCTGATCGACAAGATGCGGCAAAAGGCCGGGCTGGAGGAGTGAGCCGTCCGATTGCGGGAACCCGGCTCCGTGCGTATGCAAACGAAATTGGGAATCGAGAATGCCTTATTTCGTTTGCGCCCGCGACGGAGCGGGCCAGATCATCCTGAAGAGAGACACAAGGGAAGCGGCCGAGAAGAAGGCCGCCGAGCTCCGCGACATGGGCTATTTCGAAGTCGAGATCGTCGCCAAGGGTGACGACGAGACGGCGTGAGGATCATGCTTCCCTCAGCACCTTGAAGGCGCTGAGAATGACGAAAGCACCGAGACCGTAGGTCAGTGCATTCACGACCCAGGACATGGCGATGCCGGCGAAGGTCGACCCTCCAACCGCTCCCCAGAAGAAATACGCTGCGGTGATGCCCGGCCACTCCAGCCAAAGAAACGCGAAGTCGGTCAGCGGCTCCAGGACGAGGAGCACCGTCGAGACGAGCGCCCCGACGGCCAATGCGATGACGAGGTGTGTCCTCACGGAGAGCATCAAAGACCCAGCAGGCCGGAGATAACAGGAATGAGGAAAAAGGCGGCGGCCCCGAGCAGGAGGCCGACGAAAATGCGTGCAGAGCGGCTGTGAATCTTCGTATCGAGCCACGCACCGATGGCGAACGCAGCCTCTCTCAGCCAGCTGCCCACGAGGGCTCTGACGAGATCGAACAGGAGTTCTGCAAGCAATGCGGCCATGGCGTTTGGTCGGCGCCACTGCTGGCGGGGTTCATTGGGCCGGACATCGCGGCGTCTTGATCGGCCAAATGGCCGGCACAGGCGAGTTCGTCATTGTCGGCACGCCATGTCGCGGCCTATACCGTAGCGGAAGGCTCGATCCGGATGTTGCGCATCCTGCACGACCTACGGCCGCCACTCCCCCTGACTTTCAACAACCGATCAGCTCGTAGAGCCTGTGAGCCAATTCGTTTTGTTTCGGCTTCGGCATCAAGGGGTGGTATCGCCCCTTGATGGGGGAAGCCGGCGGCGTCAGGCTGTTGGTTATCTATGCTTTTGCGAGACGATGCCCTTGCAGGATGTTGTTGGTGAGGGCGTACCAGAGCACGACGGCACGGACCTTCTCGATGCCGCGCACGGTCAGTTGCCTGAGGTCCCAGTTGCGCCAGCGGGCATGGATGCATTCGCAGATGGTACGGGCCTGGTACTGTGCCTTGCCGGCTTCGCTGGCCATGCGAGCACGCCAGGCCGCTATGCCAGGACCGTCGCTGCTCCGGGGTAAGAAGGGATCGACACCGCTCCTGGATTGGGGCGGTGGACAGTAAACCTCGATGCCCTCGCCATGCGCCCATTCGATGTCGTCGCCAGTGCAGAACCCGCCATCGGCGAGGTAGCGGCGTGGCAAGCGCTTCAGCCGAGCGCGCGTTCGCTCCAGCATCGGGCGCATCAAGCCACGATCTGAGCCGCTGTTGTCGACATCGATCGCGACCACGATCAGTTCGCCAGCCGCGCTAGCCACCTGCACATTATAGGCCGGACGGAAGCCGGCATCGGCCATCTTCATCACCCTGGCCTGCGGGTCGGTGGTGGAGGCCCGAGGCTCCTTCGGCTTCTTGCCATTGCCGCCCTTGTCGTCGAGCTGTTTTCGCTTGCGCTTGATCTCGGCCAGCGCGGCCTGCGCGGCTTGCACCCGCTCGCTGCGTTCGCGCGCCGCCCGCTCTTTGGCGGCCCGGATCCGCCGATTGCTGGCTTCCGGGTCCGCATCGACCTCGCGCTTGAGCTCTTCCACAATGGCCTCGGCCTGCGCCATCTGCCGATCCAGCGTCGCCTCCCGCCGGAAAGATCCGGTCCCGGCATTCGCTCGTATCCGCACCCCGTCCTGGGTCAGCTTCTCCAGATCGACCAGCCCTGCCTCGTTCAGGGCCACCAGATGTTCAACCAGCAAACGGTCGAGCAAGTCGGCACAGCCGACCCGGAAGTCCGACAGCCCGTGATGGTTCAACGACACGCCACCGCAGAGCCAGCGGTAGACGTCGTGGCTGTCGCAGAGCCGGTCCAGCGCCCGCGCGCTGCCAACGGCATCGCTCGCGGCGTACAGCCAAAGCGCCAGCAACAACCGTGGCGATGGCGCCGGATGGCCCGGCCTGTTTTCCCGTGCCTTGACGCGATCTTCCAGCTCGCTCAGGTCCAGCCCTTCGACATAAGCCCAGATCACCCGCGCTGGATGATCCTGCCCGATCAGGCTGTCGATATCGACCGCTCGCAATTCGACCTGATTGCGCACAGGCTCGCGCAGCCGAGGTGCGCCTTGCGGCACCGCTTCGGTTCGTGCCGACTGCTCCGGCAATTCACCAAAAAGTCCGTCGTCAGCCATCATCCTCTCCAGCAGATCAGTCTGCCCAGAGAATCACATTCGTCTGACGCGCGGTACAAAAGATTCACAGTCTCGTAGGATGGGTAGAGCGAAGCGAAACCCATCGAGGGCCTTGTTGCGTGACGAAGCATGATGGGTTTCGCAAGTGCTCTACCCATCCTACGAGCTAACCCAGGTTTGCCTTGGGCCTCCTGATCTGCATTCATCAACCTGGCCTTTGGGCTCTCAACGCGAAACGGTGGCTTGAATGAAAACCGCACTTGTCTTCGGCGCAACCGGCTTCATCGGCTCGCATTTGCTGCGCGACCTGTTGGACAGTCCCGACTATTCGCGGGTTGTGGCGGTGGCCCGCAAGCCGCTGGCGGTGAGCCATCCGAAGCTCACGGTGCTGATCGGCGATCTCGCTTCCCTGCCCGCACTCAAGCCGCAATTGGTTGCGGACGAGATCTTCATTGCGCTGGGGACGACGCGCAAGCACACCCCTGACGAGGCCGAGTACTACAAGATCGATCATGATTATCCGCTGTTGGCGGTCGAGATCGCAAAAGCGAACGGCGCGCGGTCGGTGTTTCTGGTCACGGCCGTTGGCGCCAACGCTGCTTCCGGCGTGTTCTATCTCAGGACCAAGGGCGAGGTGGAGCGCGACATTCTCTCGCTCGATTTCGAGCACACGCATATTTTCCGCCCCTCGATGATCCTCGGCGCCCGCGACGAAGACCGCCCGCGTGAGCGCCTCATCATCGCGATATGGGGCGTGCTCAATCCGCTGCTCCTTGGCCCGGCCGACCGATATCGCGGGCTCGCCGGCAACGACATCGCGCAGGCGATCGCCAAAGCCGCGCGGCATCAAACGGAGAAGGTGCGAATCTATCATTGGAATGAGATGGCGGCACTGCTTCGAACGTGATGCAGCTCGTAGGATGGGTTGAGCCCTTGCGAAACCTTCTCGATCGACGCTCTCCGTCGCCAGCAACGTAAGCTCGTAGATGGGTAGAGCGAAGCGAACCCATCGAGAGCCTTGTTGCGTGACGAAGCATGATGGGTTTCGCAAGTGCTCTACCCATCCTACGAACTAAGTCAGTGTCCGGCGTCCCGCCCCACACTCCGGGAGTCTGGTGCACGTCACCCTAAGTCGAAGCCGCCTCTTCGGGCGACGTTAATCCCAACAGCTTCCAATCAATCCTGCTTCATGAAGATCTCGCGCCGCAACTGCTTTTGCCCCGCCTTGAAATGACCGGGCACCCATTCCTTCCAATTCTCCTTCAGGAAACCGGCGTCCGGGTCGCCCTTGCCCGCCTCCTTGATCTTCTTGACGACATAGCGCGAGTAGAAGTGGTCGAACACGCGCATGAACTCGCCGAAATAGATGTCGGCGACTCTCGTGTTACCGCGGATGACCAGCATATTCTCGTCGTTGGCGTTCTGTGACGGCTGGCTGAAATTTGCAGTGCCGGTGACGACGACCGGGTCGCCTCCCAGCGGATCGACTAGCAGAAACTTGTCGTGAACATAGAAGTTGCGGTTGAAACCGGTCAGCTTCTCGCCGAGGAAGAATTCGAGATCGCCTTTTGAAAGCTTGGCTCCGGGCGCCATGACGCTGTTGCCCGTGACTTTGATTTCGTCGGCAAACTCGTCTCCCGGATCCTTGTCGAACAGCGAGTAGCGGAGAGTATCATCGTCTTTTGCCAGCGCCTTGTAGAGGAAGTCGTCCAGGTTGAAGGCGAACGTGATGCAGGCCATCCGCTTGGCGTCGGCGATGAGATCCGCATACCATTCCAGTGTCGTCGGCTTCGTCTTGTCGTCGCGCGGCGAGTACAGCTGCAAGATGCGATTCTTCGGCGGCAAAGTATGGCGCGCAGGCGTCGCATCGACAGCGAGATTTGCTTTCTTCAGGGGAGCAAGCGTGACGTCCGGTGCAGCCAGGCGCTCCCAATAATCGAGGAAGCTCTGTGCAATCTCCCCATCCCATATGACATGGCCGACATTGGAATGGCCGAAGATGCCGCCCGAGGAAATGTTCGTCGACCCCGTCCAGACGGCGATCGGCACGTCGTTGTGGAGCAGAACGATGAACTTATTGTGCCTAATTCCGGCGCGCGACTTCTGCGGCGTGCAGATGCTCTTGATCCTGGCCGCAGCTATCATCTCCTCGTTTTCGTCCACATAGCTTTGTGCCTCGTAGCGGATATCGACGTCGACGCCGGCATTCTTCGCTTTCTTGAACGCCAGGCCGACGGGCTTGTAACGAAACTCGTAAAGCATCGCCCGCAAGGCGTAGTCACCGGGGTTTTGCAGCGTCGAGGGATATTCGATGAACTTGACGAGTGCCTCGAACAGGCCACGGGAAAGCCATTTCATCGCATCCGAGCTGGGATCGTTTTCATCGAGCTCGGTCTTGCCGAACTTGCGTGCGAACGCCTGAGAACCGGCGGCGCCGCGGTTGAAATAGATGTCGTGAGTGATTTCTCCCGGCTTGTTTCCACCCTCTTCTGCCTCCGTGCTCACACGAATTTTGGTTGCCGATGCAACATCGAGCTCGAGGAGTTTTGGCTTGCCGTACACCGGGATGACGCGGAATTCGTAGGTTGTCTCGGGCTTGGCGGTGTAGTCGCCCCACTGAAATGTCTGAATCGGATGCTCCGACGTCGGCACCGGAGTTCCAGGAGCCAGTCCCTCGTCCTTGTGCTTGAAGCGCTTGATCCCTCTAATGAAGTAGCGCTCGTGGATATTGTCGTTCCTGTCGAACTCGGTGCGCTCGATGGCAAAGCCCAATAGTCCGGTCTTCTTGGCTTCCTGGCCCGGTGCGAAGTCCCAAGCCAGCGTAACGACGTGCAGTCCAGCAATTGCGCGCACGTGCAATACGGCGCCTTCTTCAAATTCGCGCACGGAGATCCCCCAATTTTGTCCCTGCGCAATATGCAGGGGGTCGCGTTCCCTCAACGAGAACACGTGCATCTTTTCACGTGAACAATCCAAAGTCGAGACACCTCGTGGAAGATCACTGCAGCTGCCGTCGGAAAGGGACTCATCGGGTGCCGTCAGCATCGTGTGTCCGGCTGGCAATCTTCGCTGACGCTTCGGCTTCGCGCGAGCCTTCCCCCTGCCCCTCCTCCCCGTTTCCTGCTATTTCCTACCCGCCGTCCCGGCCCAAGACAAAACCCTCCGTCCGTTCCAGGGAGCAACAACCATGCGATACCTCCACACCATGCTGCGCGTGCGCAATCTCGATGTCGCGCTGAAATTCTATGTTGATGCTTTCGGCTTGAAGGAGGTGCGGCGGATCGAGAACGAGAAGGGGCGGTTCACGCTGGTGTTCCTGTGCTCGGCGGACGATCTCGAAGCCTTGAAGAAGCAGCCGCCGACCCGCGGGGCGCCGCTGGTCGAGCTCACCTACAATTGGGACGAGGAGAAGTATGGCGAGGACCGCTTCTTCGGCCATCTCGCCTATGAGGTCGACGACATCTACGCCACCTGCGAGAAGCTGATGAAGGCGGGCGTCACCATCAACCGTCCCCCGCGCGACGGCAACATGGCCTTCGTCCGCTCGCCGGACCTGCACTCGATCGAGCTGCTGCAGAAGGGCGATCCGAAGCCGCCGCAGGAGCCCTGGGCGTCGATGCCCAATACTGGCCATTGGTAGGCCCTTTCGCGCAGGAACAAGCGCCCACTGCCCGCGTTCACCCTCCAAGCGATGCGATTGGAGGAGGATGCGATGGCGAGAGGGCTGTTGCTGTGGATGCTTGGCGTGCCGATCCCGGTGATCATTCTGTTGTGGCTGTTCTTCGGCCGCTGAGTGAAAGGCTTGAACTTTGCAATGAAAGCTCCGCCGCGTGCGGAGCTTTTTGCATGAGGGGCACGATGCAATCGCGCATCGCTCGGCGCGCCGAATTCCGCTATCACCCGCAGCAAGCGACAATGCGGGGAGACGCTTCATGCCTGACACCAAGCTGACGATCTGGGGCCGCGCCAACTCGGTCAACGTGCAGAAGGTGCTGTGGTGCTGCACCGAGCTCGGCCTCGCTTACGAGCGCATCGATGCCGGCATGCAATACGGCAAGACGCGCGAGGCCGAATATCTGTCGATGAATCCCAATGCGCGGATTCCGACGCTGGTCGAGGGCGACTTCGTGCTTTGGGAATCCAATTCGATCATGCGTTATCTCTGCATGGCGCATGGGCGCGGCACGCCGATCTACCCCGAGGCGCCGAAGCAGCGCGCCTCGGTCGACCGCTGGCTCGACTGGACGCTGGCGACGGTGCAGCCGGTCGACCGCCCGGTGTTCTGGGGCATCGTACGCACCGCGCCCGCCGAGCGCGACATGATCCAGGTGCAGCGCGATGCCGATGCCGCTGCCGAGGTCTGGGCGATCGCCGACCGCCTGCTCGCCACGCGCCGCTTCATCGAGGGCGATACGTTCACGCTGGCCGATATCGCGGTCGGATCCTATGCGCGGCGCTGGCTCGGGGTCGAGGGCATCAGCCGGCCGGCACAGCCGCACCTCACGCGCTGGCTCGCCGAGCTCGGCAAGCGGCCGGGATTTGCGCAATTCGTCGCACCGCCGATGTCGTGAGCACCTCGCGCGGGTCAAGCTGCGGCGATCGCGCGGGGAATCCTCGTTCCGGCGCACGCCCCGCGGCGTCACGGCCGCGCTTGACGGCTACTGTGCATGGGGTTGTTTTCTCAACTTTTGACGTGCGCTAGCGCCAGCCGCGCTCGACCAGCAGCACGGCGATGATCAGCAACAGCGTCACCGCGGCGGTCGCAAGGCGCGCGGTCCAGCTGAGGCCGCGGCCGACCCACCACAGCAGCGCGCAATACATCAGCACTGGAACGATGATGTCGAGCCGCACCAGATCCGCAGGCATGGCCTTCAGCGCCGGATGGTGTCGACGCTGATCGCGCCGCCGAGCTGGACGCAGGTCACGGTGCCCTCGACCATCGCGAAGCGCGGGCCGTAAGCGGCGCAGGAGCCTGCCTTCGCCTTCCCGGCCGTGCTGCCGGCCAGCGGCAGCGCCTTGCCCGCCTGTGGCGGCTCGGCAGGCGGCAGGCGCAGGCTCTCGGCCGCGGTCGCGGACGTGGCCAGCAGACAGAGCAGGATGAGGAGCGGCGTGCGCATCGCCGCCTTGTAGCCCGGACCGGCCGCGCGCGCCATCAGGCGGTCCGCGATCAGAGGAACCTGACGCCGGCCGACTTGCCGCGGCGCCAGATCACCTGGCAGCTCCGCCCCGTGCGCGCATCGCGCGCGAAGGCCATCCGGATCACGCCGGGAAGCTGGCTTGCGTCCTCGTCGAGGGTGATCTTGGCGCCCGAATCCGAAATGTCCTGGACCAGGCAGTGCCGCGCGGCGAATCCGCCGTCCAGCGTAATCCAGGCGTGCTGCGACAGCAGCTTGCGGGCTGCGCGCTTCTTCGGCGGTGGCATCGGCAAAATCTCCCCGTCCAGCGCTACGCAGGGAACCCTAACAAACCGTTGAAATCGCCTCCGAATGATCCCGGGCTCGGGACTATCCACCGGAGCCAAAAGACCGTTCCCGAACGGCTTGCCCGGGAGCGCAAAGGCCACTATACGTTCGCCCGCTGCAAGCCGCCGGACCCTGTTCGGCCGGCCAGCGGCCGTGCCGGGACAATCGGCAGGGCCCTGCGTTTGCTCCCTTCGTCTATCGGTTAGGACGCCACCCTTTCACGGTGGAGAGAGCGGTTCGATTCCGCTAGGGAGCGCCAGCCAGTCCGCAATCCCCCTCACCGCTGCTCCAGGAAGCTGCTGCCGACCTTCGCGCAGGCAAGCCCGACGATATAGACGTGGATCCCCTCGATCAGGCAATGGTCGGGATTGAGGCCCAGCAGCCCGATCGAGCTTTCGGCATCGAGCGCCTCCGGTGCGCGGACGATGATGCAGGGATAATCCGCCGCGAGCTTCGCGTAGCTGTCCGGACGAAAGTTGTTCTTGAGGACGTGCGTGTAGCCGTTGTGGTCCAGGAGCGGGATCCTGAAGACGCTCGCATAGGCCGCAGAGAACCTGTCCCGCATCGCCTTGTCGCCCCAGAGCTGCACCGTCATGTCCCAGCCGTGGTTCATGTCGTTTTCCGGCGCGCGCACGAACATGCTGGAGACGTTGGCGCAGGCGGGGCCTGCCGCGACCACGGCCTTCGAGAGCCTGGCTCCGATCGCGTTCAAGCGATACGAATGCAGCGCTGCGCCGCGGGCTTCGATCAACGTCCCCGCGCTGATCGCCACGCACAGGCTGCCAGCGAGCAGGCTCAGCGCGGCCGACGGGACCGCCGGGACGAGCCGTCTGACCTGCACCACCACAAGGACCAGTACGCCACCCGTCAGCACCCAGGGCAGCAGCATGTAATGGACCGCATAATGCTTCGACGTTGCCACGAGGTGCGCGGCATAGATGAGGACGGCGGCACCGAGCGTCAGGCTGACCGGATCCCGCCAGCTCCGGCTCCTGACGCACCAGGTCAGCGCCACGGCCGCGGCGACGACGTACACGGCGAGCACAAGCGGCGCGGCTTTGACGATCGCGGCCATGTTCGACCAGAATATTCCGAAATCAATGAACCCTGGCTCGCCCTCGCCGTAGTTTCCCTTGTGGGTGGCGATTTGCGCAAGCCATCCGAATCCGCGCGTGATCGTTCCCGGATTGAAGATCAGGCTGAAGCCAACGAAGCCGATCGCCCCGGCGATCGTGGCGGCGACGAACGCACGCCTGTTTCTGAGCAGGCACACGGCGAACAGCGCCTGCGGCAGATAGAGATATTTGGTCGAAAATCCGACGGCGAAGATGACCCCGGACACGACGCCGAGCCCCGTCCCCGGCGGGCGCGCATCGAGCGCGGCCTTGATCACGATCGCCATGCCGAACAGCGCGAAGGCGGCCATCAGGCTTTCCGGCGCAAGCACGGTCTGGAAGTGAAACGAGTCGGAGTGCACGAACGCACCGGCCTGAAACAGCATCGCAGCGATCGCGCTCTGGGTCGTCCGACCGACGATGAGTCCGCCCGCCAGCAACGCGCCAGTGAGCGCCAGTGCCTCTCCGGTTCGGCCTGCCCATGTGATGGCATCGTAGTGTTCGAGCCCGAACGCGACGATATCCCCGGCCCCGGCGACCAGAGCCCAGCCCCTGACGATCAACGCGACGAGCAGCGTCGTCGTCGTACCCGGGTGATCGAATTTCAGCGAGCCGTATCCCGCCGCCATCGCCAGCCCGTTCATCGTGTAGGCCGATTCCGGATCGACCTGGACGCCCCAAACGGCCTGGTAGGCCGAATAGAGCAAGGTCGCCGCCAGATACAGCGACGGCACGATGAGGATCAGCAGCGTTCTGATCCTTCCGCTCAACCGTGCGTCGGGAAAGCAATCGTCTGACATATCGAACCGTGGCTTCCGCGGCCTAGATCGCCTTGATTTTGAAGAAGGCGAAAGCCACCATCTTCAGCAACATCCAGCCATGGCGAAACCTGGAGATCTGAGTCTCGCCGTACGTGCGCGCGGCATAGCGGATCGGGAGATCCACGGTCTTCAGGTTGAGCTTCGATGCGCCGAAGATCAGGTCGAAGTCGCCGAACGGATCGAAATCACCGAAATAGGCCTTGCCGGCCTTCAGGCGCTGATAGTCGCTGCGGCGCAGAACCTTGGTGCCGCACAGCGTGTCGGTATAGCGCTGATTGAGCAGCCAGGAGAACAGATAGGAGAAGATCTTGTTGGCGATCAGGTTGAGGAAGCGCATCGCGCCATCGTCCATGGGATAGACCAGGCGCGATCCGTTGACGAATTCGCCCTTGCCCGCCTGCAGCGCCTCGACGAATTTCGGAATCTGCTCCGGCGGCATCGTCAGGTCGGCGTCGAGAATGATCAGCACGTCGCCGCGCGCCGCGTCGAAGGCGGTGAAGACGGCGTCGGCTTTGCCCTTGCCCGGCTGCCGCATCACCTTGATGTCCTTGGATGGATGCGCCTGCTTGACCCGCTCCATCTCCTCGAACGTACCGTCCTGGCTGTGACCTTCGATGAAGATGATCTCGATGTCGCTGCAGAAGTCGGGAATTCGCAGGACCGCAGGCTCGATATTGCCGCGTTCGTTGCGCGCCGGGACGACGACGGTGGCCGAAGCGAATTCTTCCCTCGCGCTGCGGCCGGAGCGAGCGACCAGATAATGCCGAAGCGCCAGTTGGCGGATCCCCGGGAGCACGCTGACGAAACGATTGAGAAAACGGCCGACCCCGAACATCCCGACCGGAGAGAGCACGCGTTGCTCCGACTTCACCGGATCGAAATCCGCAAGCCTGGCAAGGCTGCGCAGGTCGGTCGGCGACAGCACGTTCTGGTCCGGTTGCGGCATCCGCAGGCCGACGAATTCGGCGAATTTCAGCAGGGGATACCAGAGATGCGAGAAGTAGCCGATCACCAGGCGCGTATTCCGCGTACAGAACGGATGCAGCTGGGCGATGAACCTCTGACAATCCTCCACCGAACCGATCGTATCGAGGACGAGGATATAGTCGAACGGACCTTGCAGCCCATCGAGCGTCGCGGGGTCTTCGGCATCGCCTTCGATGAAGGTGAGATCGGGGTGGCGCTGCCGCGCGATCGTGATTTGCTTGCGACAGAGATCGACCCCGACGCCATGTGATGGCGCAAGACGCGCGAGCGTATCGCCGATGCCGCAACCAATGTCGAGGACGCGGCTTCCCGGCGGGATCAGAAACCGGAGATAGCGCTCATCCTCGTCGTGAAAAAAGCGGTTCTTCTCGCGCCAGGCCACGCGATCCGCGGCGATCCGGTCGGCGTGATCGAGAATGCCTGCCTTCCGCGGGGACAGGCAGCCCGAGACGGCGGTCATGTCCATGGCAAGATGCAGGTTTCATTGAGACTGCTCGAACTGAAATTGACCGCAAAATTCAACGCCGCGGCGCAGGACGCCGCAGCCACCAAATTAGACATCAATATGGTCCCCCAGACCTAATCGTACTCAAGCGCAACTGGAGAGCGAGATCAACAGGAAGATCATCGACGTGGATCGCCGGATATGCCGCCATCCATTCGTCCTCGGCCGGCGACGATGAGCGGCAAAATCCGTTACCCGGCATGAACTCCCCAGCCCTCACCCGCAACCAATGTCTGAAGGAAACCACCGCCGCGGCGGCGCCGCGCATTGAAGGATCTGGTTCGACTCATGGAGCAGGGCAAGCCGACCTTGGAAGGCCAGTCCGGCCTCCCCTCCACGACGACCACGCCACTGGCATGGATGCGCCGCACCGCGCCATATTCGCCGGAGCGACGCGCCAAAATGCTCGAGCACATGGCGCGCGCCCGGTCGGCGCCGCGGCCCCAAGCCGATTTTGCGCCGGCCGCACCCGTGCCGTCTGGCAGCAGCGCCAAGGACGTTGTTAGCGATGTCATCGCCTACGTCGTCCTGTTCGGTGTCGGCGGGCTGCTCTTCCAGTCGCACGTTCCTCTCTATTTCGGCGCGTTTCTGTTCCTGACCGACGGCGAGCGCATTGAACGCGCGCTGGCAAGCATCGGTATCCGCCTCGAGCCCGAAACGATCGGCCCAGACCTCGTCAAGCGCTCTGTATTCTGGTTCGGATGGTTCGCGTTGCTCGGCGCTTTGAAAGGCTCCGTCCCCGTGTGGCTCGCACCATGGATGCCTCCGACCGAGTCATGGCCTTCCCTGGCAGGCGTTGCCCTTCTGCTCGCCGTCGTCGAGGCATTGACGGCGCTCGCATTGCGGCGCGCATTGCCGCGTTTAGGATGGGAGATCCGCCCGGACGGCCCGACGTGGAGGACGATCCAGTTCGCCGTGGCCGCTGCCGCGCTGACTATTCTGGTGCTGTTCGGACTCCTCTAGGGGCCGCCGCGGAGCGCCGTGTCTTCGCTGCACCCTGAGTGGACAACGCTGTGCGATTGCCTCTAGCACAACGGGGCTTTATGCCGCGCGCCCTACTGTGCCGCCGAGCCGCGCATTTACTGAAAATTTACCCCTGCTCTTGGGCTTCAGTATCATTTGCTTAGAGTTTCGCAGTTACCGTGAAAGTACGGAAGTCATCCAAAGCAGATTGGCGCTCATGTCCGTCGCAGAATTCCTGAGGCAGCGAGCAGTGGATGTTGCGGTCAGCGGCAGCTACTCGCTGCCCCGCTGGTACGATTGCGAGGGCAAGCTCCGCAGCTTCGCCTGCCGGACCAAGCGCGTCTCACCCTTCCGGATGATCGTGGACGTGCCTGTGGTCGGCAAGGTCGGCGAGCGCTTGACCTCTTACTTCCAGGATTTCGGCGAATTTCAGGGCACCATCAGTGCGACATTGAAGGCAGGCTTCCTGATGGAGCTCGAGATGACGCGGGCGCGGCGCGCCTGGATGTCGGAAAAGCTGACCTGGCTGGAGAAGAAGCAGAAGGATGCCAGCGTTCGGGAGCTGCGGCGTGACGCGCGTTTCGTTCCGCAAATCTCGCACACCGTCCTGACCCTCGCGGACGGCAGCAGCCATTCCTGCTTCATCATCGACGTCTCGACGGCCGGCGTCGCGGTGTCCTCCGAATACGATCCGGCGATCGGAACCCCGCTTGCTGTCGGCGGCTGCGTCGGGCGGGTGATCCGCAAGTTCGACCACGGCTTTGCGGTCAAATTCGCCGAAAAGCAGGACCGGGACGACCTCGGCCGCCTGATCGTGCGCGCGCCCTTGCTGAAGTCGGCCTGACCCTCCGCCACGCCGCCCTATAGCGGCCCCAATGCCGGATCAGCTTTTGCAGGTCTGTGCCTCGGGCCGGACGTCATTTTGCAGACTTGCGATCGGGGGACCGAATGGCAGTCGACAAGATCACGGCTGAAAAGATCAAGGTTGGTAAGATCACCTGGGACAGGGTCGGCCGGGTCACCGAGCCCGGACGCTACATGTACACGTTCGGCTGGCTCACCATCACCGCCGGCGATCTCGAGATCTGGAAGCGATACCCACAAGCCGCGTTCACGTTGCTGGCGCAGAGTTCCGAATCGCCCGACTCCACCGGCGAGGAATTCCATCTCGGCGCCTTCGACGTCGCACCCGACGCGCCGCCTGCGATCACCACGCACTGAGCTGGAAAAAGCGTGGACCGTCGCGGGAACGCCTGGCATGGGCGTTGCTTTATCATCGCCATGATACACATCCCTGCCGTCGATCAGGCCTTTCTGTTGCTGCTCATCGTCCTCTGCCTCGGCACGTGCCTCGTCCGCGCGTTCTGGGAGCTGGAGCGGTTGCGCGCACGCCGGATCGACGCCCCGCGCCACGGGCGCATAGCGAAGCGAGACTAGGACCGGCCGCCGCCGGGCCATGTGCGCCGGGAATCGAAGAAACCAACGCATTGCCTTGATCTGGCTTGCAAATCTCAATACCGCGCCCGCCGCGCACTCGTTGCCATGGATGACGAGCATCTTTTGTCATGCAATTGATTGCGCTTGTATTCCACCTCGTAACGGGAGAGGAGCGCATGAACGGCAGCTGTCGCGCGTGTTAAGCGACCCGACAGCAGGCGCATGACACATGGTCGCATCGGTGAACGTAGATAAGCGGATCAAGGGAACCTATTTTCGGCGCCAATGTACCTGATCGAAGCGCTCCCCACCGTCATTGGAACTGCCGCCATCGCCCCGGCGCTGCTGATGCTCTGGCTCGTCATCGCCGCCGAAGAGCGGCCCGGCCCGCCGGCCCAGGTCTGGACCGCATTCCTGCTGGGGGCGGCCAGCATTTCACTCCTGGGTCTCGCGCGCGCCCCCTTCGCCAAGATGGTCGCCGCCCCGGACGACCCCTGGGCGGCGCTGGCCATGCATTCGATCTTCGGCGTCGCGCTGCCCGAGGAGGCCGTCAAGGTGGTCGCCATCGTGCTGGTCTCTTCCACCAAGCGGCGGACCTTTGCCAATCCGATGGACACCGTGGTCTACGGAGCCGCGGTCGGCCTCGGCTTCGCCGCCTACGAGAACCTCGCCTACCTGGTCCAGCACGCCGACATGTGGCGCTCGCTAGCCGCGCTGCGCAGCGTCCTGACCGTGCCCTTCCACGGTGCGCTCGGCATCATCGCGGGCGCCTACCTGACCATCGCGCGCGCCGGCACGGCGCTGGGCGCGAACCGCCATCATCGCGATTGGGCCCGTCTGTCCAGCCGGCTGTTGATCTTCGCCGGCCCGCTCGCGCTGCATTCGGCCTTCGACTTCCCGCTGCTGACGCTCCAGCGCATGCCCGATCTCGATCCCAGCTTGCGCATGTGGCTGGGCGCGGCGAGCCTGTTGATCGGCTTCGGCTCGATCGCCTTTGCCATCCGCCTGGTCCGGCGCGTCGCTCGCCACCATGCGCCGCGGACCGATGTCGCACGCGAGCGGCTCAGCCAGCTGCGCCGGATGTGGGCGCTGCTGCTCGCCGGCGGTGGCATCGGCTTTGTCGGGCTCGCCTTCGTCCTGACCTCGATCCATCACTGGCTGATCAACCCCGAGCGTAACCTGACGCTGGCGCTGATCCCGATCGGTTTCGTCTCGATCCTGCTCGGCCTTGCGCTTCTGATTGTCACATCGGCGATCTACATTCTCGGCCGCAACCGCATCCGCACCAGCGCGGAGGGCTTCTCCTCGGCGCCCGGCAGCAGTTGATCCACCGCATGGCGAACGCGCCATCGGCCTACTAGATTGGGGTAATCCTCTCGTTCCGGAGCCCGACGATGACATCGCCCGAGGAATTTGCTCGCCTCCAATCCGAGATGAACCAGGCGGTCAAGACGCGTTGGAAGGCTTTTCTGTTCGAAGGCATCCTGCTTGCCGTCCTCGGCATTGCTGCGCTTGTCCTGCCGCCGCTCGCCAGTCTTGCGACCGCGATCTTCCTCGGCTGGATGTTCCTGATCGGCGGCATCGGCGGACTGATCGCGACCTATTGGGCCCGCAGCACGCCGGGTTTCTGGTGGTCGCTGATCTCGGCTGCGCTGGCCGTGCTCACCGGCATGCTGCTGTTGGCCCGGCCGATGCAGGCCGTGCTGACGCTGACCATCGTGCTCGGCGCCTATTTCCTCGCCGAGGGCGTCGCCACCATCATGTACGCGCTGGAGCACCGCCGCGAGCTCAGCGGCCGCTGGTCGTGGCTCCTGATCTCGGGCCTCGTCGACATCGCGATCTCGTTCATGGTGATCACGGGACTGCCAAGCTCGGCGGAGTGGGCGATCGGCGTCCTCGTCGGTATCAACCTGCTGTTCGGCGGTGCCACCCTGATCGGCATGGCGCTGGCGGCACGCAAAAACAACACCTGAAACGCGCGTTGCGTCTTGTGCCGTCTTGGGGGTGACAAGGCGCCAGCGGCACGCTATATGGCCTTCCCATGATCACCGTCGCCACCAGCTATTTTTGGTACTTTAGCTACGACAGCTCGCTGGCGGCGGGAGGATCGCGCTCAATCTAAAACATTGCAGCAAACGTCCGAACAGCCGCCAGACCTGGCGGCTTTTTTATTGGCCGGCAGGTTCTAGAACAGACAGGAGCCCGCCGTGCTGAGCACGACCGACGATCTTCGTATCCGCGAACTGAAAGAGCTGAGCACGCCTGAAGAGGTGATGCGGGAAGTCCCCCGTACGCTCACCGCAACGCGTGTGGTGATGGCCGCGCGCAACGCCATCCACGCCATCCTGAGCAATCAGGACGACCGCCTTCTGGTCGTCGTCGGCCCATGCTCGGTGCATGATCCCAAGGCCGCGCTCGACTACGCCGAGCGTCTGGCAAAATTGCGCGAGGATCTCGCCGATCAGCTCGAGATCGTGATGCGGGTCTATTTCGAGAAGCCGCGCACGACGGTCGGCTGGAAGGGCCTGATCAACGATCCCGACCTCGACGGCAGCTTCGACATCAACAAGGGCTTGCGGCTCGCGCGCAACGTGCTCGCGGCCGTGAACAATCTCGGCCTGCCCGCCGGCACCGAGTTCCTGGACATGACCACGCCGCAATACATCGCCGACCTCGTCTCCTGGGCTGCGATCGGCGCACGTACGACCGAGAGCCAGATCCATCGCGAGCTGGCATCGGGGCTGTCCTGCCCGGTCGGCTTCAAGAACGGCACCGACGGCAATGTGCGGATCGCGGCCGACGCGGTGAAATCAGCCTCGCATCCCCATCATTTCATGGCCGTCACGAAGCTCGGCCGCTCGGCGATCGCCTCGACCGCCGGCAACGAGGACTGCCACATCATCCTGCGCGGCGGAGCTGAGCCGAACTACGACGCGGCAAGCGTTGCGGCCGCCTGCAATGAATTGACCAAATCCGGCGTTGCCCCGCTGGTGATGGTCGATGCCAGCCATGCCAATTCGAGCAAGAAGCCGGAGAACCAGCCGCTGGTGATGGCCGATATCGCCCGCCAGATCTCGGGCGGCGAGAGCCGCGTCATGGGCGTGATGATCGAGAGCAATCTCGTCGCCGGCCGCCAGGATGTCGTGCCGGGCAAGCCGCTCACCTATGGGCAGAGCATCACTGACGGTTGCATCGACTGGGCAACGACGTCGAAGACGCTCGAGCAGCTCGCCGACGCCGTCGAGATCCGCCGCAACACCCAGCGCGCGGGACTGCACGAGAGGTCAGCCTGACGGATCACTGGGTTAGATGGCTCGTTCCTCACCTCTCCCCGACGGGGAGAGGTGAAAGTCTCAGCAGCCGCGGCAGATGCTTTTGATCTTCTTGTCGAGCGCCTGGTTTTCCTTGCTGAGCGGATCGTTCGCATCGCTCAGATTCTTCTCGCTCGGCACATCCCCGGCACGCGGCTGGCGATGACCGACCGGCGCCGGCAACACCGATCCGGACGATGCGCCGCTTGATGTCGATCCCTTGGAGCCGCCGGTCTGCGCAACAGCCGCGCCGCCAAGCAAGACCACGAGGGATGTTGCCAGCATGATCTTCTTCATGTCCGTTTCTCCATTCTCAAATCAGCGTCCATGCCATCGCCCCTCATGTCTCGGGCGGATAGAGATGAACGTCGCCGCAATAGTCGACGATACGATAGCGCGTTTCCGATTCCGCTTCACGCGCCTCGTCCGCGGTATTTTGCACCGCCAACACGTAATTCGGCCCTACCGGCGACTTGCCGGCGCCGCCGGGAATGTCGATGACATAGTCCGGTTGACACAGGCCTGACACCCGTCCGCGCAACTGCCGCATCAAGTCCTGGCCTTGCGCCAGCGTCGTTCGCAGATGCGCGGTGCCCGGCGCGAGATCGCCATGATGCAGGTAATAGGGCTTGATCCGGCATTCGACGAAAGCTCTCATCAAATCCGACAGCGCGGCGATGTCGTCGTTGACGCCGCGCAACAGCACGGACTGGCTCACAAGCGGTATACCAGCATCGACGAGCCGCGCACAGGCGGCGCGCGCGGGACCCGTCAGTTCCCGCGCGTGGTTGGCGTGTACCGCGACCCAGGTGGCCGCGCCCGCGACCTTCAGGGCCGCAACCATCTCAGCGCTGACGCGTGCAGGTTCGGCCACGGGAACGCGGGTATGAAGACGGATGATCTTGACGTGATCGATGGCCGCAAGATCGGCCATGATCTCGCTCATTCGCCGGGGCGACAGCATCAGGGGATCGCCGCCGGTCAGGATCACTTCCCAAATCTCGCCATGCGCCCGGATGTAGTCGATCGCGGCGCGATAGGCACTCTCCGACAACGCATTGTCCTTGCCGGGGCCGACCATCTCGCGGCGGAAGCAGAAGCGGCAGTAGACCGCGCAGACATGAACGAGCTTGAACAGCACGCGGTCGGGATAGCGGTGCACAATTCCGGCGACCGGCGAATACGGGTGATCGCCGATCGGATCGGCATTCTCGCCCGGCTGCGCCTCGAGCTCGGCCGAGGTCGGAACGAACTGCCGCGCGATGGGATCGTCGGGATCCGTCGGGTCGATCAATCCGGCCAGATCAGGCGTGATCGCCACGGCATAGCGCGCGGCGACGCGTTCGAGCGCCGGCAGCGCCGATGCAGGCGCCAGCCCCTCCGCCACCAGCTCGGCAGGCTCGCGCAGAGTGCGTGCAAGATTGGTCTTTGTCATCTCTCATCCGCAGGGGGTGTCCACACCACCTGATCAATTCGTGTCGCGCCGCTCGCCAGCATCACCAGCCGATCGAAGCCGAGCGCGACACCACTTGCCTCCGGCATTGCGGCAACCGCCGTCAGAAAATCCTCGTCGAGCGGATAGGCTTCGCCGTAGCGGCGCTGCTTCTCCGTCATCGATTCCGTGAAGCGTTTGCGCTGCTCCTCGGCATCGGTCAGCTCTCCAAAGCCGTTGGCGAGCTCGACGCCGCAGGCATAGACCTCGAAACGTTCGGCGACCCTCGGATCGTCCGTCTTCACCCGCGCCAGTGCCGCCTCTGGAGATGGGTATTCGAACAGGATGGTCAAACGCCCCTGCCCCAGCTGCGGCTCGACATGCTCGACCAGGACCTTGCTGAAGATGTCCGACCAGGTGTCGTCCTCGGCGACACGGACCTTTCCGGCTGCCGCCGCGGCGAGCGCCGCACGGTTACCCTCGCCGCCCGAAATTGTCGACAGCAGGTCGATGCCGGCAAAGTGCTCGAAGGCGCCGGCGACGGTCAGGAGCTCCGGCTCGGCGAAGGGATCGGCGGTCCGGCCGCGGAAGGAGAAGGTCCCGATCCCGGTCGCCTGCGCCGCACGGGCGATCACCACGACGCAATCGGCCATGATGGCATCATAGGGGGCGCCCGCCCGGTACCATTCCAGCATGGTGAATTCGGGCAGATGCAGGTCGCCGCGCTCGCGGTCCCGGAACACCCGTGCGAACTCGAAAATCCGCGTCTCGCCCGCCGCCAGCAGCTTCTTGCAGGCGAATTCGGGCGAGGTCCGCAGGTATCGGCTGGCCCGGCTGCCGTCCGGCCGCATGATCTCGGTCCGGGGGGCGTGCAGATGGGTCTCGTTGCCCGGAGAGATCTGGAGAACGGAGGTTTCGACCTCCACAAACCCTTGTTCGGCGAAAAACCCCCGCAAAGCTCCGGTCACGGCGCCCCTGGCCTGGAGGAACGGCCGCCGGTCGAGGTGCCGCGAGGGCGACCAAAACGGCGACATCGGCTTGTCCCCAGCCATCAACCGACCGCCCCGTCCGGCAGCAAAGTGCTGGCATCCAACGGCAAAATCAGTATGTTGCGGCCCGAAACGGGCGCCGAGGTCCGATTTGAGGCCCCAAGTCCCCCATCAATTTGACCACGTCCTGGCCGCAGCCGGGCCAAGCAAGCAGGAAATACAGCTTTGAGAGTCATCGCCAGTTCTATTCGCAAGGGCAACGTGATCGAGCAAGACGGCAAGCTCTATGTCGTCGTGAGCGCCGAGAACATCCATCCCGGCAAGGGCACCCCGGTCAGCCAGATCGAAATGCGCCGAATCTCGGACGGGGTAAAGATCTCCGAGCGCTACAAGACCACCGACCAGGTCGAAAAGGCCACGATCGAAGAGCGCAACTACACCTTCCTGTACGAAGACGGCGACGGCTTCCACTTCATGAACCCCGAGACCTACGACCAGGTCCAGGTCTCCAAGGACGTGGTCGGCGACGCGGCCGCCTATCTTCAGCCAGACATGACCGTCAAGCTGTCGACCCACGACGTCAATGTGGTGTCGATGGCGCTGCCGCAGCGCGTGACGCTCGAAGTGGTCGAAACCGAGCCCGTGACCAAGGGGCAGACCGCCTCCTCCTCCTACAAGCCGGCGGTGCTCTCCAACGGCGTGCGCACCACCGTGCCGCCGCACATCTCGGTCGGCACCCGTATCGTGGTGATGACCGAAGACGGCTCCTACTCCGAGCGCGCCAAGGACTGACGGGGAACCGAGCGATCGCAACAGGTACCGCCGGGGGGCGAGGCAGTGGTTGGGAAGGGTTTCCGCTTCGTCTCGCTGCTTCTGGCGCTGCTTTCGCTCTTCATTGCCACTCCGCTCGCTGCGGATGAATTCCGCAGCCCCTCCCTGACGGCCCTGCGCGTCGACTGGCGCGCGGCGCTCGACCAGCTTCGCAGCGAGATCAACAGCCGTCCCCAGATTGCGGGCGACTTCATCTTCGCACCCCGCCGTACAGTGCCGCGCTACGACCCGCGCGCGATGCCCGCACTGGTGCAGCTCAACGCGATCTCCTCGCGCTTCTTCACCGGCATTACCCGAAGTCCCGTCCCCGTGCTGCTGCCGTTCGACGCCGCCGCGTATCTCGATGCGCAGCGCAGCGGCGCGCCGGCTACGCTCGCGCTGTCGCGCTACCAGGCCGATTTCAATCCTGTCGACATGTTCGATGCCGGGCCCGCCGGCTACAGCGCGACCTTCTCGCTCGATCCAGGCGCCGGTGAGGGCATGCCAAGCCGGGTGTACGCAAGGCCTGTCGAGGTGCAGATCACGGGCTCGGCGCTCGTCTACGACATCGCCGATCCCGCCGGGGGCAAGGGCGAGCCAGTCAAGCCGCTCGCAGCAGCCTACCCGGATCTGCGCAGGTTCATCCGGGAAGGCTATGTGCGCTACGCCTTCACCCGCTTCGGCGCCGCCTATGTGGTCTCGATCCAGTGCCTCGACAGCGTCGCGAGGCCGCGGCGGCTCGCCTGCAAGGAGGCCTATCCGGTCGCCGAGCGTTTCCTGAAAGCGCTGCGCATCGCTGGCGGCCAGCGCATGCGGCCACTGACGGACGTTGCGTCCAACATCATCGATCGCCCCGCGGTGCGTTCACCGGATTTCAGCTACCGGCCGAGCGGCGACATCATCCCGAACACCGGCTACCGCAAACAGGGCGGCCATCCCGACGCTATGGCCTACGCCCAGATCCGCTTTCCGCTGGAGAAGGCGCCCGCCTTCGTGCGCTCGCAATCCTACGGCAAACGTGACAAGAGCGAAGGCCCGACCGCTTTTCCCTGGCGCGACAATTTCTGCGAGTCGCGCAGTTTCGAAGTGTGGCAATGCGGCGGAGGCTACGGCCATCAGGGCGAGGACATCCGCGCCGCCGGCTGTCCGCCGCCCGGCGAAGGCCGCGAGCCCTGCGATCCCAAGCAGCGCGGCGTCGTCGCCGTGCGTGATGCAATCGTCATCCGCGGTGTCAAGGACCAGGCGGCGACGCTTCAGGTCAATAGCCGCACCGAGCACATCCGTTTCCGCTACATGCACATGAATCCGCACGCGATGAACGCCGACGGCCTCGTCAACGGCCGCCTCGTCAGCGAAGGCGAGAAGATCGGCGTGGTCTCGAACTATCTCGACCGTCCCGCCGGAACGTCGCTGCACCTGCATTTCGACGTCCAGGTATTCACCCGCGACGGCTGGATCTGGGTCAATCCCTACGTCACGCTGGTATCGGCCTATGAGCGGCTGATCCGCGCGCGCGGCCGCGAGATCGGCCCGGAGATCGCAATCACGCCGCAACCGGTGGCCCATGCGCTGCCGCAGGACGTGCTCAAGCCCGACTTGCGCGAGGGGGCGGGCGGCGAGGAGAACTGAGAGCGTACTCGTTCGTTGCCGGAGCGTGCATCTGGTCGCGCATCTCGCCGGCTCGAACGAAGAAGGACAGGTTGATGAGTGTCGGACTGATCGGTCTTCTCGACGACATCGCGGGGATCGCAAAGGTGGCTGCAGCCTCGCTCGACGATGTCGCGGCCCAGGCTGCCAAGGCGGGCACAAAGGCGGCCGGCGTGGTCATCGATGATGCGGCGGTCACGCCGAACTACGTCATCGGTTTTGCATCGAAGCGCGAACTGCCGATCGTCGGGAAGATCGCGATCGGATCGCTGCGCAACAAGCTGCTGATTCTGCTGCCCGTTGCCCTGTTGCTTGGCTATTTCCTTCCCGCCGCGGTCACGCCGCTGCTGATGCTGGGCGGCGCCTTTCTCTGCTATGAGGGCGCCGAAAAGGTGCTCGAAGCCGTGCTGCCGCATCATGCGCACCAGCACGAAGCTCAGCTGCAGCCGATTGCGTTGAATACGCGATCGGTCGAGGACGAGAAGGTCGCAAGCGCCATCAAGACGGATTTCATCCTGTCGGCTGAGATCATGGCGATCACGCTGGCGGCTATCCCTGCGGGCAGCATCTGGACGCAGGCGCTGGTGCTGGCGCTGGTCGGCGTCTTTATCACCGTTGGGGTCTATGGCGTGGTCGCCTTGATCGTGAAGGCGGACGATGTCGGCATCGCCCTTGCGCGCTACGGCGGCACTTCACTCGTTGGTCGCGCGATCCGCTTGCTTGGACGCGCGCTCGTCCGCGGCATGCCCGCCTTCCTGGCGGTGCTGAGCGCGATCGGCACCGCCGCCATGATCTGGGTCGGCGGCGGCATCATCCTGCACGGCATCGAAAAGTACGGCCCGCCCGCAATTGGTGACACGGTCCATGCCGCAACCGAGGCTGCCGCACATCTCCTTCCATCCGTTGCCGGCATCATCGAATGGTCGGTCGAGGCAGCCATCTCGGGCGCGCTTGGACTGCTCATCGGCGCGGTTGCCATTCCGGTCGTCGAATACGGACTCGCACCGGCATGGAAACGGCTGAGGCGATCGCGATCGGCCTGAGCACGGCCGTCGCGAATGCCCCGTGTAGGCTACTCCAGGAAAGTCGTCAGCTGCGCGCCTTCATCGGCCACGAACACCGCAATCAACTCCGCCGGCTCCGTCATACTGGCATTGGCCGAGACCAGGTGCGTCGAGCCCGGTGGTTCGAAGAAGGACTGGCCGACGCCGAACGTCTCGACCGGGCCGCCGCCGAGTTGCGAGCGGATCTCGCCCTTGGTGATGTAGGCGGTAACGGATCCCGAGTGGCGATGCGGCCGCGAAAACCCGCCCGGACCATAGGACACGCGCACGATGGTGACGCGCTTGCCCGGGACGTTCGGCAGCGCGTAGGAGCCGATCGGCTCGACCTTGTCGAGCGGCGAGCCCTCCGCGGCCGTGGCGCAGAGCGGGGTCAGTACGCCTGCGACGGTGTCCATCGTCACCGGCAGCGTCTTGCCGATCGCGAGCGCGCAGGCGACCCCTGCGACGACGGCGAGCGTCGTCGAACGCGACGGCGCCGGCCACTGCACGGCAGAAAAGCTCATGGCTGTCATCGTGATCTCCCCTTGCCGCCGTCAGAACGCAGCGGCGGCCGTTGCAACCGGCCGCTTTGCAGGCGTCCAGCGAAACGCCGCGCCGAAGCGGTTCCAGACGTTGATCGAGGCGACGGCCGAGGTCAGGTACGTCAATTCAGTCTCGGAGAATTCGCCGGACGCTTCCGCATAGACCTCGTCGCCGACGCCGTCGGGCAGACAGGTCAGCGCCTCGGCCCAGGCGAGCGCAGCCCGCTCGCGCGGCGAAAAGATCGGCGCCTCGCGCCAGACCGCGACCAGATGGACCTTGTCGACGGGAACGCCGATCCGTTCCGACAGCAGGACGTGGTGCTGCACGCAGAAGGCGCAGCCGTTGATTTGCGAGGCGCGCAGCTTGACCAGTTCGAGCAGTTGCTTGTCGAGGCCGGCCTTGGCCGCAAGCTGGCCCAGCGCCAGCACCAGATCATACGCATCGGGCGCGATCCGTTTGAAATCTTCATATTCGCTGCGGGCGTGTGACATTGCCATTCACCTCGGCCTATTATAAGAGCTCGGATATCTTATAAGAGCTCTTATATGCCGCGCAAGACGAATGACGTCACGAGATCGCAATCGGGACGAAAGGCAGTTGAACACGGCGCCGTGCATGTTCCCGCGCCGGGTGAAGGCAAGCGCGGCGAGCAAGGCTATCTGGGCTATCTGCTGCGCCAGGCCCACGCCGCGGTTCGTCTGACGATGGAGCGCACCCTGGCCGATCTCGGCGTGACGTCGCCGCAATTCGCGGTGCTGACGATGCTGAACGCCTATCCGGGCTTGTCGGGGGCCGATGTCGCCCGCCTCACCTTCCTGACGCCCCAGACCGTCGGCGTCATCATTCGCAACCTCGAACGCGACGGTGCCATTGTCATGACGCCTCATCCCGTCCACGGCCGCATCCAGCAATGGACGCTGACGCCGCGCGGCGCGACACTTTTGAAGACGTGCCGGCAGCGTGTGCTCGAATTGGAGAAGCGCCTCGCTCGAAATCTGGATTCAAAGGCGGAAACCACGATCCGGCGCTGGCTTGCCGGAATTGCGGCTGACCTGCAGGAGGACTAGGCGACCGGCATCGCAGCTGTCGCGGCCGCAGTTCTACCCGCCTTTCAAGGCGTTCTTGACTGCGCCGTCGGGCCAGGTCTCGTCCGCCGCGATCACCCGCACGCGGGTCTGGTCCGCGGTATTGACCAGCACGTGCGAATTCACTCGCTCACTGCTCGGCTCGAGACGCAAATCGGTTTCGGGCTTCCAGCTCAGCGTCGTTGCGAGGTCGCCGGGAAAGATCTTCCATTGCGATCCGTCGTCGAGCTCGACGACATGGCTTTCCGCATGCGTGCGTATCTTCATTCCACCCCGTTTTTCGATGAACAGACGTACGGAAGGCAGGACCGGCCCACGGCCGAATCTTCTCCTCCTTCCGGACGCGGAGGGAATGCGGGAAGAGCGACACTTGTTCCGGTGGGAACAGCCGATGCGCTCAGGCACGATCCACGCACATTGCCGTTCCTGGAACCCACTCACACGGGCCATGTTTCCGGCTAGAATGTGCCCATGAAGCACGCTGATTCCTCGCCCCGTCACACCCGCCGCGCCCTGCTCCAGTCGACGCTCGGTGCGGCCGCTTTGCTTGCGCTTCCCAGCCGGGCTCTCGCCGCGCCTCCCGGCTTCGACGAATGGCGTGACAGCTTTCGCGCACGCGCGACGGCAAAAGGTATTTCCGCCGCGACATGGCAGCGCGCGCTGGGACGGGTCGAGCCGGACATGAGCGTGTTCGCGCAGATGCGCAACCAGCCCGAATTCCACGAGCAGGTCTGGCAGTACATCAACCGTCGCGTCTCGGACTGGCGCATCATCAACGGCAAGGTCGCGCTGAAGAACAACGAGGCGCTGCTCGCCCGCGTCGAGCGCGATTTCGGGGTCGAGCGCGGCACGCTGCTGGCGCTGTGGGGCGTCGAGTCCGCCTATGGCGATCCCCTGGTGCAGCAGAACCATATGAGGCCGGTGTTTCCCTCGCTCGCCGCGCTCGCCTGGAACGAGCCGCGCCGCAAGACCTATTGGGAGACCGAGCTGATCAACGCACTGCGCATCGTCGACAAGGGTTGGAGCACGCCTGAGGAAATGCGGGGCTCCTGGGCCGGCGCGATGGGGCATTCGCAATGGATGCCGGAAGTCTGGCTCAATGTCGGCATCGACTATGACGGCGACGGCAAGGTCTCGCCGTTCGGCAAGCCCGACGACGCGCTGGGCTCGACCGCAAAATACCTTGTCAATCGCGGCAAATGGCATCGCGGCGAGCATTGGGGCTACGAGGTGCGCGCGTCCGGCAACATGAGCGGCAGCCGCACCTATGCAGCCTGGCAGGCGGCCGGCGTCACCCGCGCCGACGGTCAGCCGTTTCCGCAAGCCTCCGCATCCGCACAGATGTGGACGCCGGTTGCGGGCGGGCCGACCTTCCTGCTCGGACCGAACTTCTATTCGGTGAAGAGCTATAACCCTTCCATGAACTACGCGCTGGCGATCTGCCATCTCGGGGATCGCTGCCTGGGAGCTCCGCCCTTCATCCAGCCTTTCCCCGGCTCCGAGCGTGCATTGACGCTCGCCGAGGTGCAGGAGATGCAAACGCGCCTCACCATGGCCGGCTTCGACACCGGCGGCACCGACGGCCGCGTCGGCAACGACACCATGAAGGCGGTCAAGGATTTCCAGCAGCGCGCCGGCATCACGCCGGCGGACGGCTATGGTGGACTGAAGGTGCTGGCCAAGCTGCGGCAGGGTGGATAGTCGCGCTCGTCATTCCGGGGCGCGCGAAGCGCGAGCCCCGAATCCATCGGGCAGCAAGCGCGCGGAAAAATGGATTCCCGGTTCGCGCCAAGTGGCGCGCCCCGGAATGACACCGTGGCTGGTGCTCCCTTTCTCAGTGCCGGTACTGCGGCTCTTCCGCATCGAGCTGTCTGCGGATCGCGGCGAGATGCAGCCGCGCGGATTCGGAATCGCCCTCGCGCATCTGCCTGTAGGTCTCGGCCGCAATCGCGGGATCGACCGGCAGCACCTTCCGTCCCGTCGACATCGCCAGCACCTGAACCTCGGCGGCGCGCTCGAGATAATAGAGATCGTCCCAGGCCTCCGCGATGGTCGGCGCCAGCACCATCACGCCGTGATGCTTCATGAAGACGATGTCGGCATCGCCAACGGCGGAGGCGATACGCGCGCCTTCGCGGCTGTCGAGCGCGAGGCCGTTATAGTCGCGGTCGACCGCGGTGCGGCCGTAGAATTTCAGTGCGGTCTGGCCGGCCCAAATCAGGGGCTCGCCCTCGGTCATCGACAGCGCCGTGGCATAGGGCATGTGCGTATGGAAGGCGACCTTGGCGCGCGGCAGCAGCCTGTGCATCTCGGCGTGGATGTAGAAGGCGGTCGCCTCGGGCACGCCCTCGCCGTCAAGCACGTTGCCGTGGAAATCGCAGATCAGGAGCTTTGACGCCGTCAGTTCGCGGAAGGCGTAGCAGTAGGGGTTGACCAGGAAGAGGTCGTCATGGCCCGGCACGACCGCCGAGAAGTGATTGCAGATGCCCTCCTCAAAGCCGTTGCGCGCGGCCATGCGGAAGCAGGCGGCGAGATCCTCGCGCGCGGTGCGGATCGCGTCGGTGGCGAGATCCGGCCGATTGGAGCGGAAGGTCGCGGGCGCGGGTGAGGACGCGTGAAGGCTGTGCGCCATGGCGAAGGAGACCTCTGTCGGTTGGGGAGCTGGCCAGTGTTGTACAGGGCTGGCGCCTTCGCGTCAGCCCCTGCGGCCGCCACCCTGCCCTGCGCAGTTCAAGCGCGCCGCGGCACCCCGCCGGCGTTCATGCCGCCATCGATGACGAGCTCGCTGCCGGTGACATAGCGCGAGGCATCGGAGGCGAGATACAGCACGCCCGAGGCGATCTCCGCGGCCTGGCCGGCGCGGCCAAGCGGCGTGACGACACGGGCGCGCTCCTCCGGATCGATCGGGGCGTTCTGGCCAGAGCCGGCCGCCCCCGTCGGGATCTTGCCCCAGATCGGGGTGTCGATGATGCCGGGATGAACCGAGTTGACGCGGATGCCGTCGCCTGCCGCCGCGCACTCCATCGCGATCGACTTGGCGAACAGCCGCACGCCGCCCTTGGTCGCCGAATA
This sequence comes from Bradyrhizobium sp. NC92, assembly GCF_025200865.1. Lineage (NCBI taxonomy): Bacteria > Pseudomonadati > Pseudomonadota > Alphaproteobacteria > Hyphomicrobiales > Nitrobacteraceae > Bradyrhizobium > Bradyrhizobium sp. NC92. Next base: position 4,079,303 of record NZ_CP104171.1, on the reverse strand, counting down.
GGCCGACAATCCGGGCGAGCCGCGCAGGCCGGCCAGCGAGGACATCAGGACGATCGAGCCGCCGCCGGTCTTACGCATCAGGGGAAGGCAATGCTTGACCGACAGAAACACGCCATCGAGATTGATCGCATTCTGCTTGCGCCAGTCAGCGAGAGTCATGTCGACGATCGATGGCACGGAAATGCCGATGCCGGCATTGGAGACGAGCACGTCGAACCGGCCGAAGCGCCTTGCGATCTCGGCGACGATCTCGATCCAGCGCTCCTCGCTGGTGACGTCCTGCTCCAGAAAGATCGCCTTGCCGCCGGCATTCGTCACGCGTTTGGCGAGGTCGGGCCCGCGCAGCTCGTCGATGTCGGTGATGACAATGGTCGCGCCTTCGCGCGCGAACAGCTCGACGATAGCCTCGCCAATGCCGGAGGCGCCGCCCGTCACCAGCGCGACCTTGCCCTCAACCTGCCCTGCCATGTTCGCTCCCTTTTTTGTTGTTTGAGCAACCTGCTTCTGACGCATGATCTCGTCGATCATGCGTCATCTAATCACGGATGGCCCCTGGTCCGGTAGCGCGACGTCGACGACGCGGAATTGCACACGCTCGGCGCCCTGGTAGCGGTCCACCGACAACGAGCCCGCGACGTGCATCTGCTGGCCGCGATTGGCGAGCAGCGCATTGCCGAGCTTCTGGCCGATCGAACGGAACGCGATGCCGTTGACGATGGCGCCATCACCCGCCTTGAAGCGCAGGCGCAGATGTGCCTGCCCGACTTCGTCGGCGAAGACGAGCTGGTGCGCCGGCAGTGCCAGCACCGGCTCCGGATTGCCGCTGCCGAAGGGACCGGCGCGGTTGAGCGTCGTCGCCAGCTCCGGCGTCACCGCGCGCGCCGAGACCGCGCAGTCGATATAGAGCTCGTTGACGTGGCGCGCCTCGGCGACGTCGCGCGCCAGCGCCTTCTCGAGATAGGCGCGGAATTCGGCGAGCTTCTCCTTGCGCAGCGTCACGCCCGCTGCCATGGCGTGGCCGCCGCCCTTGAGCAGAATGCCGTCAGCGACCGCCTGCCGCACCGCCTTGCCGAGATCCACGCCCGCGATCGAGCGGCCCGAGCCGGTGCCGATGCCGCCGGGCTCCAGCGCAATGGCAAAGGCAGGCCGCGAAAACTTCTCCTTCAGGCGGGAGGCGACGAGGCCGACCACGCCCGGATGCCAGCCTTCCGAGGCCGTGACGATCACGGCGAGCTTGTCCTCCAACCCGATCGAGGCCAGCGCCTCGGCTTCGGCCTGGGCTTCCGCCGCCTGCTCGATGACGCGGCGTTCGCTGTTGAGACGGTCGAGCTCGGCCGCGATCCGCGCCGCCTCGATGCTGTCGCCTTCGAGCAGCAGCCGGACGCCGAGATCGGCGCGGCCGATACGGCCGCCGGCATTGACGCGCGGCCCCAGCATGAAACCGAGATGCCAGGCTTCCGGCGGGCCGTTGAGCCGTGCCACGTCCATCAGCGCAGTGTGGCCGACATGGTCGCGCCGACGCATCGCGATCAGCCCCTTCGCCACGAAGGCGCGGTTGAGCCCGATCAGCGGCGCGACGTCGGCGACCGTGCCGAGCGCGACGTGATGCAGCATCCCGAGCAGATCCGGCTCGGGCATCTCCGCATTCCAGAAGCCGCGCTGGCGCAGCTCGCGATTCACCGCGACCAGCGTCACCAGCACGAGGCCGACCGCGGCGAGATGGCCAAGGCCCGAGAGATCATCGGGGCGGTTCGGGTTGACCAGCGCATCGACCTCGGGGAGATCGAGACCGCATTGGTGGTGGTCGATCACCACCACGGACATGCCGAGGCGTTTGGCCTCGGCGAGCGGCTCGATGCTGGTGGTGCCGCAATCGACGGTGACGAGCAGCGTCGCGCCTTTTGCGGCGAGCCCGCGCACGGCCTCGACGTTCGGGCCGTAGCCCTCGAAAATCCGGTCGGGAATGTGGATCAGCGGATCGAGCCCGCAATGGCGCAGATGCCAGGCCAGCAGCGCCGCCGAGGTCGCGCCGTCGACGTCGTAATCGCCGAAGATCGCGACCTTCTCGCCCTTGGTCGCGGCATCCGCGACGCGCTTGGAGGCGGCCTCCATTTCCGTCACCGTGAACGGGTCCGGCAGCAGCTTACGGATGGTCGGATCGAGGAAATCGGCGACGGCGTCGATATCGACCCCGCGCCCCGCCAGCACCCGCGCCAGCAGCTCCGGCAATTGGTGCCGCTGCACCATGGCGAGCGCCTGGGCCGCGCCGCGGGCATCGAGCCGGTCGCGCCACAGCTTGTCGGTGAGCGAGCGCGTCACGCCCAGGAACGCCTGGGGCGCTTCGACGGGCAGTGCGGATGCGGGAGGCGTCATGGCGAGGGCTATCGATTGGGAACTCGGGTCCGGGCGATCACGCTCGCGGCCGGGACTGGCTTGAAAGGATTGGCTGGGAAACCCCGGCGATTTGCAACGGCTGGGGCGCACAAAGCGGTGGATGGCAGGTCGGCGGGCCGGAGTGACTATCATTTAGGCATTCCGTCAAACAGCAAATTAAGCAGGCGTTAGGCGGAATCCTCGAAAAAGAATCGTATTCGATCTGTAAGTTGTTGTTCCGGGTTCATTGCAGATCAGACCTCATTGCCAAGGGAAGTTCCCGATGTCTGCTGCGCTGGGTCTGAAAGCCAAGCCGATCGCCACCGCACCTGCGGACGATGATTCCGACATCTCCGCGCTGATCAATCGCCTCACCGCGGAGGTCAACCAGATCGCGGTCGACAAGACCAAGTCGATCCAGCAGATCACCAACCAGATGAAGATGCTGGCGCTGAACGCGCTGATCGAAAGCTCGCGCGCCGGCGCACAAGGCGCGGGCTTTGCAGTCGTGGCGCAGGAGGTGCGCGGCGTCGGCCAGCAGGTCGAGACCATTGCCCGCGAGCTCGAGACCCAGTTGACCAAACGCACCGGCGATCTCGTCGCCTCGATCGACCGCATGAGCCAGCGCTCCCGCGGCGAGCGGATGGTCGACCTGTCGCTCAACGCGATCGAGCTGATCGACCGCAATCTCTATGAACGCACCTGCGACGTGCGCTGGTGGGCGACCGATTCCGCCGTGGTCGATTGCGCGGCCTCGCCCAGTGCTGCGGCCGTCTCCCATGCCTCGCAGCGCCTCGGCGTGATCCTCGGGGCCTACACCGTCTATCTCGATCTCTGGCTCTGCGACCTCGACGGCAACGTCATCGCCAACGGCCGCGCCGACCGCTTCCGCGTCGTCGGCCAGAACGTCGCCCATACCAAATGGTTTCGCGACGCGCGGTCCTTGCGCTCCGGCGACGATTATGTCGCCGGCGACGTCGAGAACCAGCCGCTGCTCGGCAATGCCCAGGTCGCGACCTATTGCGCCAGCGTCCGCGCCGGCGGCCAGGCCAACGGCGCGCCGATCGGGGTGCTCGCCATCCATTTCGACTGGGAGCCGCAGGCCCGCGCCATCGTACAGGGCGTGCGCGTCGGCGACAGCGACAAGGCCCGCGTGCTGCTGGTCGATTCGAATTTCCGCGTGATCGCGGCCTCCGACGGCCAGGGCATCCTCAGCGAACGCATCTCGCTGTCGCTGAACGGCCAGCGCTCCGGCTTCTACCACGACCGCACGGGCACGCTGGTCGCTTTCCATGCCACCCCGGGTTACGAGACCTATCGCGGGCTCGGCTGGTACGGCGTGATCGTCTGCGGGGCGTGACGCGACCAGGGGCCGCCTTCCCGAAATCGGACGCGGTCGCCCGTCCAATCCCAAACTGCGAAAACAACCCCATGCACAGTAGCCTCAGGGTTGTTTTCATTGGCCTTTTTTAGGGGCCTGCGCCACCTTGCGTTCATCAGGACGTTTTGAAACGTCGGGCAAAATGCGGGCAGCATTTTCCGCCAAGGTATGCCTGTTACAGGCAAGAGCCTGCGCCGTGGATCGGCTAGAGTCACTTCGCACCATATGGGTGACGTGGGAGGCGCGACTTTCGATTGGCTTCGATCATCTCGCGCTCCGCAATCGCAAGGAGACATGCCATGAAGATCGTCGTGATCGGCGGAACCGGATTGATTGGGTCCAGGCTCGTGGCGAAGCTCAAGCTGCACGGCCACGATGCGGTGGCTGCCTCGCCGAAATCCGGCGTGAACGCCGTCACCGGGGAAGGCCTTGCCGCAGCGCTTTCGGGCGCGGATGTGGTCGTCGACGTCGCCAACGCGCCGTCCTGGGAGCCGGCCGCGGTGCTCGCGTTCTTCCAGCGATCGAGCGAGAATCTCGTCGCGGCCGAGGCCGCAGCAGGCGTGAGACATCACGTGGCGCTCTCGATCGTCGGCACCGACCGCTCGCCCGACAACGCCTATTTCCGTGCCAAGCTGGCGCAGGAAACCGTCATCAAGTCCGGCTCGGTCCCCTACTCGATCGTGCGCGCCACCCAGTTCTTCGAGTTCCTCGGCGCCATCGCCGAGACCAGCGTGCGCGAGGGGAAGATCGTCGTTCCCTCCGCATTGTTTCAGCCGATCGCGGCAGCCGACGTCGCCGACCGCCTCGCCGAAGTCGCAACGGAGCAGCCGCTCAACGGGACGATCGATATCGCCGGACCCGAGAAGGCGCCCTTCAACGAATTCATCGCGCGGCGTCTGAGGGCATCCGGCGACGCCCGGCCTGTGGTCGGAGATCCGAAGGCGCCCTATTACGGCGCTCTCATCGACGACCAATCGCTGAACCCGCTCGGCGAGGCGCGGCTCGGGACGACGCCGCTCGCCAAGTGGCTCGCGACGGCCTGAATATCCCTGATTCATTAGCGGGTGCGCCGAGCCATCTCCGCTGCGAGCAGCAGTGCCGCGCGGCTGGCGCCAATCGATGCGATGCCTTGCCCAGCGATGTCGTAGGCGGTGCCGTGCGCGGGCGTGCAGATCGGGAACGGGAAGCCGCCGAGCAAGGTCACGCCGCGATCGAAACCCATCAGCTTCATCGCGATCTGGCCCTGGTCGTGATACATCGTCAGCACGGCATCGAAGGCGCCGGCCTTGGCGCGCAGGAACACGGTGTCGGCGGGAAACGGTCCCTCCGCAGCAATGCCCTCGCGCTGGCTCGCCGCGACCACCGGCGCAATCACGTCGATCTCCTCGCGGCCGAAATTGCCTCCGTCGCCGGCATGAGGGTTGAGGCCTGCGACCGCGATCCGCGGCCGCGCAAAGCCGGCGTTGCGCATGCAGGAATCGGTCAGCTTGAGCGCGCGATGGATGCGTTCGCCGGACAGCTTCGCAGCGACGTCCTTGAGCGGGATGTGGGAAGTGACCCGTGCGTTCCAGAGCCGGTCGAGCACGTTGAATTCGCTTGCCGGCGTTTTGAGACCGACGACCTCGGCCGAGAACGCGATCTCGTCGTCGTACTCGGCACGGGCAAGACGCATCGCCTGCTTGTTGAAGGGGGTGAAACAGACCGCGTCGACATGGCCGTCGCGGCCGAGCTCGAGCGCATGTCTGTAATTGGCCAGCGCGAATTTTCCGCCGGCAAGGGTCGCCGTCTTCGGCTCGACCTCCCTGGGGTCGAGGTGGCGGAGATCGATGAACAGTGCATCCTCCCCCGCCGCGCGAAGCTCGGTCCCCTGCTCCACCGTGGACAAGTCCGGCCGGACGCCGGCGACGCGCGCCCCCTCGTCGAAGATGCGGCGATCGCCGATGACGACGAGCCGACAGCTCGCGCGAATGTCGTCCTGCGCCACCAGCTTCGCCGTCAGCTCCGGGCTGATGCCGGCGGGATCGCCCATGGCCAGCGCAATCAGCGGCTTTGCGGTCATATGATCACCTTTTCCTGGACTGGCGTATCGGTCGCGGGCGAAGAGGGTTTGCGCCAGAGCCGCGCCAGCTGCAGCACAAGCGGAAGCAGCAGCAGCGCGATGCCGCCCACGATCAGGCACGTCACCAGCTTGTTCGCGAAGAAGATGCCCAGCGAGCCCTTGGAGATCAGCATCGACTGCCGGAACGCGTCCTCGGCCTTGTCGCCGATGACGATTGCGAGCACGAGCGGCGCCAGCGGATAGAACAGCTTCTTGAAGAGATAGCCGACGACCCCGAAGCCGAGCATCATGACAACATCGAGATAGGAGTTCGACACCGAATAGGCGCCGACGACGCAGATGATGACGATCAGCGGTGCGATCACCACGAACGGAATCCGCATCAGGGCGGCGAATACCGGCACAGTCAGCAGCACCAGCACCACGGCAACGATGTTGCCGACATACATCGAGGCGATCAGGCCCCAGACGAAATCCTTGCTGTCGACGAACAGCATGGGCCCGGGATTGAGGCCCCAGATCATCAGCCCGCCCATCATCACGGCCGCAGTCGCCGAGCCGGGAATGCCGAGCGAGAGCATCGGCAGCAGCGCGCTGGTCCCGGCGGCATGATCGGCCGTCTCCGGCGAGATGATGCCTTCGACCTCGCCGGTGCCGAAACATCGGCCGCGGCGCGAGAAGCGGCGCGCAATCCCGTAGCTCATGAAGGAGGCCGCGGTCGGGCCGCCCGGCGTGATGCCCATCCAGCAGCCGATCGCGGCGCTGCGCAGCAATGCCACGCCGTGCCGCGGCAGGCGGCCGACCGCGCGGAACACCTCGCGCCAATCGATCTTCGAGGAGACCGCGCGGGCGTGAAACTCCTCCTCGACGGCGACCAGCAGCTCGCCAATGCCGAACAGGCCCATCACCGCGACGACGAAGCTGACGCCCTTGACCAGCTCATCGACGCCCATGGTGAGGCGGACGCTGCCGGACACGGTGTCGATGCCGATGGCGGCGATCGCAAAGCCGATCGCGAGTGCCACGACGGTCTTGATCGGTGCCGCGCCGCCCATGCCGACGAAGCTGGCGAAGGCCAGGAAATACACCGCAAAATACTCGGCCGGTCCGAAGGCGAGCGCGACCTGCGCCACCCAGGAGGCGAGGAACGTGATCAGGATGACGCCGACCAGCGCGCCGAACGCCGCCGAGCCGAAGGCGGTCGCGAGCGCCGTGGTCGGCCGGCCGTCGCGCGCCATGGGATAGCCGTCGAAGGTGGTCGCCACCGACGACGGCTCGCCCGGAATGTTGAACAGGATCGAGGTTACCGAGCCGCCGAACAGTGCGCCCCAATACATGCTGGAGAGCAGGATGATGGCCGAGACCGGCTGCATGCCGAAGGTGAGCGGCAAGAGCAGCGACACCCCGTTCGGCGCGCCCAGCCCCGGCAGCACGCCGACGAGAATGCCGAGCAGCACGCCGACCACCATCAGAACCAGATGCGGCGCCGTGACCGCGATGGTGAAGCCGTGCAGGAGCTCTGCGAGATTGTCCATCGGGCCCTCCGTCAGAACCCGAAGGCGGCGGCGAGCGCGCCGTGCGGCAGGCTGACCTGGAACATGCGCTCGAACACGAGATAGAGCGCGAGCGCCGTGGCTCCTGCCATGGCGAGCGCGCGCGGCACGGATTGGTGCCGCGGGATCGCCAGCACCGCGAAGACGTACAGAGCCGAGGCGACGTACATCCCGGCGAGCGGGATCGCGGCGACGAAGATCGCAGCCGGCACGAACAGGCCCGCGAGCCGCCGCAGCTCGATGGACGTGATCGCGATCGGTACGTTTGCGAGCGTCGCGGCCGGCAGCAGGCCTCGTCCCAGATTGTAGAGGCTGCCGAGCACGACGATGATCCCGGTCAGGAACGGGAATGTGCCGGCGTCCACGCCTGCGCTCGACCAACCGATGCCGTTGTCGAGGCTGGAGACGACGACAGCCACGCCGAAGCTGCCGGTGAGCACGGCGGTCGCAAGTTCAAGCGCGCGGCGTGAGATCATGGGCAGCTCCGGCGAAACAGTCCTCGTCCTGAGGAGCGCGCTTTGGCGCGCGTATCGAAGGACGGCTCCAGGCGAGATCGCATCCACGGCCATCCTTCGAAACGCCCGCCTCCGGCGGGCTCCTCAGGATGAGGACCAGGGCTGTAGTCGGCTGCGCGATCGAAGGCCATCCTCGGCCTCACTTGACCAGCCAGCCCTGCTCGCCTGCGACCTGTTTGACGTGCTCGAGGTCCTCCTTGATGAACTTGTCAAGCTCGGCACCGGTCAGGAACGTGTCGACCTGGGAGGTCTTCTCGATGTAGTCCTTCCACTCCGGCGTTGCCTGCACCTTCTTCATGAGGTCGACATAGAACGCGGCCTGCTCCGGCGTGACCTTGCCGGGCAGCCACACGGTGCGGGGCTGCTCGTATTGCTTGATGTCGAGGCCCTGCTCGACGCAGGTCGGAACGTCGCCCCAGCCTTCGGTCGCGGTGACCTTCGGGCCCTGCGGCAGCCGCTTCGGGCTGAACACGCAAAGCGGTCGCTGCGTGCCGCCGCGCCATTGCCCGAGGCTCTCGCTGGGGTTGTTGACGTGGGAGTCGAGATGGCCGCCGGCGAGCTGCACGGCGGTCTCGGCGCCGCTCTTGAAGGGGATGTAGGTCAGCTTGACCTTGCCGGCCTTCTCGATCATGCGGGTCAGCACCTCGTCGGTGTCCTTGGACTGCGCGCCGCCCATCTTGAATTCGCCCGATGCGGCCGCCTTCAGATAGTCGCCCGCGGTCTTGTACGACGCGTCCTGCTTGACCCAGAGCAGGAACTCGTCCTGCGCCATCGCCGCGATCGGCGTGAGATCGGTGTAGTTGAAGGCGACCTTGGAGACGAGCGGCTGCTGCCAGGCATTCGACGTGCCGAAGATCACCTTGTAGGGATCGCCCGCGGAGGCCTTGCCGTAGACATAGCCCTCGGCGCCGCTGCCGCCGCCCTTGTTGACGACGACGATCGGCTGGTCCGTCAGCTTGTGCTTGGTGATGATGTTCTGCACCGCGCGCGCGAGATTGTCGGTGCCGCCGCCGGGGCCGGCGGTGGCAATGAACTCGATCGGCTTTTGCGGCTGCCAGGCGGCGAGCGCCGGCATGGTGCCGGCGAGCACGACTGCGGCTGCGGAGAGCAGAAATGTTGACGTCCGACCCATGATTTCCTCCAGCTGATTTTTTTGTCTTTTATTGTTGTCGTATCGACGTCCGTTCAGGCGACGCGTTCCTCGCGCTTTTCCTGGGCGGAAACGATTGCGCCTTCTTTTTCGAGCGCTTCGATTCGTGACTGGTCGAACCCGTGCTCGGCCAGAACCTCTCGCGTGTGTTCACCATAGACCGGTGCGCCTGATCGCACTTTGCCCGGGGTCTCCGAAAACTTGATGGGAAGCCCGATCGTCTTGACGGGACCGAGCGTGGAGTGCTCGACCTCGACAACCATCTCCCGCGCCAGCGTCTGCGGATCGCTCAGCGCCTCCAGCATGTCGTGCACGGGGCCGCACGGCACGCCCTTCTCGTCCAGCGCCGCGAGCCAATGCGCCCGCGTTTGGGTGCGGAAGCGCTCGCTGAGGACGGCTTCGAGCTTCTTCAGATTGGCCATGCGATCGGCGCCGGTGACGAAGCGCGGATCGTCGGCGAGTTCGCTTGCGCCGAGCGCTTCCAGCATCAACAGCCAGTGCTTCTTGTTGGCGCCGCCGACCACGAGCCAGCCGTCCGAGGCTTCGAAGGCCTGATATGGCGCGTTGAGCGGATGCGCCGAGCCCATCGCGCGCGGCGCGGTGCCCGCGGCGAGCGCGATGGTCGACTGCCAATAGGTCTGCACCAAGGCGGCTTCATACAGCGAGGTCTCGACCCACTGCCCCTCGCCCGTGTTGAGGCGATGGGTGTAGGCCGCAAGGATGCCCATGCTCGCGAGCAGGCCGGCCGTGATGTCGGACAGCGGCGGCCCGCACTTGACCGGAGGACCGTCGGGCCGCTCGCCGGTAAAGCTCATGATGCCGCTCATGGCCTGCGCGACGAGGTCGAATCCCCTGCGATGCTTGTAGGGGCCGGTACGGCCGAAGCCCGACAGGGAGCAATAGATCAGTGCCGGGAATTCCGCGTGCAGCGCCTCATAGCCGAAGCCGAGGCGCTCCATCGCGCCAGGCGCAAAGTTCTCGACCAGCACGTCGGCATCCGCGATCAACCGGCGCAGCACCTCCTTGCCGCCGTCGGTCTTGAGATCCAGCACGATGCCGCGCTTGTTGCGGTTCATCATCAGGAAGGACGCCGCCTCGTCGCCGATCTTCGGCGGCACCGAATGGCGGGTGTCGTCGCCGTTCGGCCATTTCTCGATCTTGATGACGTCGGCGCCCATGTCGGCGAGCATCAAGGTGCAGGTCGGTCCGGCCATGACGTGGGTAAGGTCAATGACCTTGAGGCCGGCCAGCGGCCCCGAACGGCGAGAGGTGGATTGTGAACTTTGCATCGGCTCATCCTATTGGCCGCGCCATTGCGGCGCGCGCTTGTTGAGGAAAGCATCGAGCCCTTCGCGAAAGTCCTGGCTCGTGTAGCACATCAGGATGAGGTCTTCGCCCTCGTCCTGCGTCAGCCGCCGTTGCAGGCGGCCGACAGCCTGCTTGGTCGCATTCAGCGTCAGCGGCGCATGGCTCGCAACGAGCCGGGCGACCTCGTCCGCGCGTCCTTCAAGGGCGGCAAGATCCTCGACGACCTCGCCGAGCAGTCCGACGCTTGCGGCCTCCGCGGCATCGACGAGGCGCGCGGTGAAGATGAGATCCTTGACGCGCGCCGCGCCGATCAGGGCGGTGAGACGGCCGACATTGGACATCGACAGGCAATTGCCGAGCGTCCGCGCGATGGGAAATCCGATCTTTGCGCTTTTCGTGCCGATGCGGAGATCGCAGGCCGCGGCAATGCCGGCGCCGCCGCCGGTGCAGAACCCGTTGATCGCCGCGACCGTCGGCACCCGGCACCGCTCCAGCGTGGTCAGCACACGATCGATGCGGTTCTCGTAATCGATGGCGTCCTGCGGCGTCCTGAATTCGCGGAACTGGTTGATGTCGGTGCCGGACGCGAAGGCCTTGTCGCCCGCACCGCGCAGCACCAGCACCTTGATCGCATGGTCTCGGTTGGCCTGCTCGCAGATCGCGGCAAGCCGCTCGTACATGGCGAAGGTGAAGGCGTTACGGGCTTGCGGGCGGTTGAAGGTGATCCGCCCGATGCCGTCGTTGGATTCAAAAACGAGGTCGTCCGCCTCCGTAGCAAGGTCCATTTCCTCATGTCCTCTTGTTTTTTACATTTTTGAATGCAAAATTTGCGATTAGCAAGCGGAAACTTCTGAATATCGCCATATAATCCCGCTTTTGCATTCAAAACGGAGCGCTTCCATGCTTCACGAGGAGGTTGTCGGCCGCATCCGCGCCATCCTGCTCGACGGCGAAATCCCGCCGGGCGCGCGGATTCCCGAGCGCGAGCTGTGCGAGCGGCTCGAAATCTCGCGCACGCCGCTGCGCGAGGCGCTCAAGGTGCTGGCCGCGGAAGGGCTCGTGCAGCTGCTGCCGCATCGCGGCTCGCGCGCAGCAAAACTGACCGACAAGGACATGCGCGACCTGTTCGAGGTCTGCCAGGGCTTGGAGGCCCTCGCCGGCGAACTCGCCTGCGAGCGCATTGGCGATGCCGAGATCGACGCGATCGCCGCCGCGCATGACGAGATGGTGCAGCATTATCGCGACCGCGATTTGATCCAGTACTATCGCGGCAACCGCGCCATCCACGAAGGCATCGTGACCGCAGCAGGAAATCCCGTGCTCGCAGGGCTTTACGCCTCGGTGACCGCGCGCATCCGGCGCGCGCGCTACGTCACGCCGATGACGCCGCAGCGCTGGGCGCTCGCCGTGAAGGAGCACGAGGCGATCCTCAACGCACTTCAGCGCCGCGACGGAGTCGGCCTCGCCCACATCCTGCGGGCGCATCTTCGTCACAAGCGCGAAGAGGTGCTGCAGGCGGGCTTTGCCGAGACGGATGCAAGTGAGCCCTCGCTCCGTATCGCGTGAGATTTCTGCAGCGACGATCCAGCGAACACAATCGCGACACAATCATTGATTGATGCTTGCGCGCCACGCGATCATCAATCCGTTTCCTCTTGCGAGCCTGTCTGAACCGGCGCAGCATCCCGCTGCCGGCCCAAAGCCGCACATCACGCGCGAACAATCGCGCGGATCAAAACAGAAAATGGAGGATACGAATGACACTTGACGTCTCGCGTCGATCCCTACTCGCACTCGGAGCCGGCCTCGGCGCCAGCGCCATGCTCGGCAGCAGCGCGATGGCGCGGGCGCCCAAGCTCGGCACCCAGACGCCCTACTGGCACCGCTTCGTTCTCGGCGATGCCGAGGTGACCGTCGTATCCGACGGACCGCTTCCGCTCGGCGATCCCTCCGGGACCTTCACCGGCGTTCCCAAGGAAGAGGTCAAGAAGATGCTGGCCGACAATTTCCTGTCGCCGGACAATGTCGTGCTCGAACAGAATTCTCCGATCGTCAACACCGGCGACAAACTCATCCTGTTCGACACCGGCATGGGCTCATCGAAGATGTTCGGCGCCAGCACCGGACGTCAGCAGAAGAGCATGACGGAGGCCGGCATCAAGCCGGAGGACATCGATGCCGTCGTGTGCTCGCATGCCCATATCGATCATATCGGTGGCATCGTCGACGAGGGCGGCAAGCCGCTGTTCCCCAACGCGCAAGTCTACATTGCCCAGAGCGATTTCGACTTCTGGACCGACGAAGGCAAGCTTGGCAGCGCGGCAAAGGACTTCGTCGTCCACGCCCGCAAGAACCTGCTGCCGGTCCGGGATCGGATCAAGTTCTTCAGGGATGGCGAGGAATTCCTGCCCGGCGTGCAGGCGATCGCGGCGCCCGGCCACACCGTCGGCCACACCATCTTCATGGTCTCGTCGGCAGGCAAGTCATTCGCATTCCTCGGCGATCTCTCGCACCATTCGGTGCTGCTGCTGGAGAAACCACGGATGGAGTTCTCCTACGACTCCGACCCGAAGCAGGCGGCCGAGTCGCGCGTCAAGCTGCTGACGATGCTGGCGGCGAACAAGATCCCGGTGATGTCCTATCACTTCGCCTGGCCTGGCTATGGCCACGTCGCCAAGGCCGGAGATGGCTTCCGCTACTATCCGGAGCCGATGAAGATGACGTTGTAGCTATTAGTTCAGGTTCGGGCGGCGCGGGCCGCCCGGACTGTTTCTCGCGGCGCGAGGCGCCCCACAAGCCGGTCTCGTGCGAGCGATCCTGAGTTAGGATCTCCTCGTCCCGTTATGGATCGATATCGGCATCGCCGAAGACCTCGACCAGGCGAAATCGCTCGCACATCAGCATCATGTCGTCGCTGTAGCGACCGAGCCTGCCGAAATAGGATTGATGGGCACGGCGCCAATCAGCCAGGCTCCGGTCGCCCTCTCCCTCGTCGTGTGCAAAGGCTGCATCGACCTCATTGAAGCGCCGGTATGTCACCTCGATGGTTTCGATGACGCAGCGCGGCTCTCCGCGCCCGTCGAGCACGACCCAGCGCTCGCCTGGCGTAGAGGTGTTCGGCTCGTCCTCGGTGCTGCACGTCGCGGTCTTGATGCCCTTGACGACGAGCTCGACCAATTCGTCCGCCAGCGCGGGGCTGTCGCCGAACGCGAAGGTTCGGAGATGTCGATACGGCTCGGGAATCCCCTTGCCCATCCTAGCAGCCGAGCTTGTCGGCGATGCCGCCAAAATCCTTCGCGACGATGTCCCAATTGCCGGTTGCTTCGAAATCGACCTTCTGGAGCGGCCCGTACTCCGTCGGTCGCGCGACGAAGGCGGTCTTCAATCCGTTCTTCTGCGCGGCCGCGAGATCGCCATTGTGGGCGGCGACCATCATCACCTCTTCCGGCTTGAGGCAGAGCAGGCGCGCGGCGCCGAGATAGGTTTCCGGATCGGGCTTGTAATGCTCGAACAGCTCGGCCGACAGGATGAGGTCCCACGGCAGGCCGGCGAACTTCGCCATGTTGGTGAGCAGCGCGACGTTACCGTTCGACAGCGGCGAGATCACGAATTTTGATTTCAGCCGCGTCAGGCCGGCGACGCTGTCGGGCCAGGGATGGAGCCGATGCCAGCCCTTGGTGAGGTAATCGAGATCGGCCTCGGTGAGGCCCTTGATCGCGAATTTCTCGACGAGCTGCTCCAGCGAGCGGCGGTGAAGATCATCGAGCATGACATAGCCGCGCTCGGGATGTTTGCGCACGTCGTCCATGGAGGCCATGTACATGCCGCGCCAGCCGTCGACGAGCGCGGTCCAATCGGCGCTGATGCCGCGCTGCTTGCCCCACCACATGAAGTCGGTGATCAGGCTGGTGCGCCAGTCCACGACCGTGCCGAAGACGTCGAAGACGAGGGCTTTGACGGCGGAGAGATCGGATGGTGTGGTCATGCTTCGCTCCGCTCATTATGTTTTGGCCCGGGCTAGCTCCGGCCGAGATTGGGGGCTTTAAAGCATGATCCGTTCCATGCAACAATAGCGGTTGCCCGCCGCATCAGGCTCGCCCAGCGCGAGCGGCGTGATCAGCCTGCCTATCGCTTGCAATCGCATCTTCCATGACAAACATTCCTATCGCTTTCATATTGCTCGAAGATGCCCGTCTCCCGGATGAGGAAGCTCTAATCCAGTCAATACGGGTTCGTCATCCCGACTTGCGGTGCAGTCGCAGCACTGTCGCACCAAGCGACAGCGCGGCCCGTCCGATGCTCATCGGCATCGGAGATCACGTCATGACGATCTTCCTGATACCGGAGCCGGTGCCTTTTGATCAGCGGCTTTGGGAGCGGGCCTCGTCACTATGGCCGGAAGCTTTTCACGCCGCCGGACGCCATCGCGCGCACCTCGTCGTCGCGGCAATGGACCCGGCCAAAAGCAATGCTGAAACGAAAGCGCTGGGATTTGCCGAGCGCACGCCCCTCACGACCGCCTTTCTAGGCGCAGTGCTCGCGGCGATGCCCGGTGTCGTCGCCGTCATCTGGGGCGGAAAGGTCGGCCGTTCCCCCGAGATGTGGCTGGAGCAGTCAAGCCGTGCGTTCGAGGCGTATCCAGATCAGCCGTTCGGATTGTGGATGGACATCGTTCCCTTCCGTTCCGGCGAGACCGTGGGGGCTTATACGCTCGGATTGTCCGCGTTCGCTGGACGAGAGATCGAGTTTGAGGTGGACGGGCTTGACGAACGCACCGTCACCGGCCGGGTTGCCCAGCTCTCGGCATTTCTCATCGCTGCCGATCCCGACACCAGTTTCAAGAACGGTGAAGTGTTCAAACCGGACTCCGAGATCGACCATCGCGTCGCTGTGCTCCATCGCAAGTCGCGCTTCAACCTTGGGCCGGTCATCTCCTTCTCATCTCTTGATGATCGAGCGGGGAGAAACAAGACCTATCCGATCATTCCCCCTTCCATCGCCGCAAATCATCCCCTGCTGATCATGCTGGCAAAGGTTGGGCATTTCGATCCGGCGCATCCAAGAAACAAAATCGGTCTCAAGCCTGATCACTACCTCTCCGAAGTACGCCTGGAGAGCTTCGATGAAGGCCTCACGCAGGCGCTGTCCCGTATGATCGCAACTGACGCCTATGCCGAGGCCGACATAAGCGCGCGCAGCGCGCTCGCGCGCGGAGACACGGCGACGGCGAAGTCCGTTCTTCAGCCCTGGGCCGATGAGGTTGGGCAGCTCCAGGGGGCCGTCATGCTCGCTCTGATGTTGCGCGACCTGCACATGTTCGCCCCGGCACCGCATCGCAGCCCATAGCAGGCAGAGCACGGATTCGGCAGCGACCAAAGCGCCGAACAAGCGGGCGCGGATGACCGCGACCTCAGTCCAGATGAAACTTGGCCAACTCGCGGTGCTCGGCCTTGATGTAGCGCACCGTGCCGGTGACGGAGCGCATCACGACCGTCTCGGTCTCGATCACGCCGTCCTTGCGGAATTTGACGCCCGACAGCAGCGAGCCCGTGGTGACGCCGGTGGCGGCGAACAGGCAGTCGCCGCGCGCCATGTCCTCGATGCCGTAGATCATCTTGGGATCGTTGACGCCCATCTTGGCGGCGCGCTCGCGCTTCTCGTCGGAGTCGAGGATCAGGCGGCACTGCATCTGGCCGCCGATGCAGCGCAGCGCCACGGCGGCGAGCACGCCTTCCGGTGCACCGCCGGTGCCGAGATACATGTCGACGCCGGTGTTGTCGGGGTCGGCGCAGTGGATGACGCCGGCGACGTCGCCGTCGGTGATCAGGCGCACGGCAGCGCCGGTCGAGCGCACGCTCGAAATGATGTCGGCGTGGCGCGGACGGTCGAGCACCAGCACCGTGATACCCTCCGGCTTGACGCCCTTGGCCTTGGCGAGGCGGCGGACATTGTCCGCCGGCGAGGCATCGAGATCGACGACGCCCTTGTCGTAACCGGGGCCGATCGCGAGCTTCTGCATGTAGACGTCGGGCGCGTGCAGCAGCGTGCCGCCGTCGGCCATCGCCATGGTGGCGATCGAGCCCGGCATGTTCTTGGCGCACAGCGTCGTGCCTTCGAGCGGATCGACCGCGATATCGACCTCGGGGCCGGCCTTGAGGCCGACCTGCTCGCCGATGTACAGCATCGGCGCCTCGTCGCGCTCGCCCTCGCCGATCACGATGGTGCCCTGGATCGGCAGCTTGTTGAGCTCGCGCCGCATGGCGTCGACCGCAGCCTGGTCGGCCGCTTTCTCGTTGCCGTGGCCGCGCAACCGCGCCGACGACACCGCCGCCCGCTCCGTCACCCGCACGATCTCCAGCGTCAGGATGCGCTCGAGCAAGGCGTGCGGGGGGACTTCAATATGGGTCGACATCGGCTCACTCCTTCGAAACGTTTGGGACGGAAATCTCCGTCCGCATCAACTCGCAACACCCACAGTTCGTTCGAACCGTGCTCTATGGTTTGAGCATGCTCTTGCCGGAAAACCGCGTCACACTTTTCCGGAGCATGCTCAGTTCTTCTCAATCCTGATGACCTGCGGACGTCCGCTGATCACCTTGTCCTTCTGCACGGCAGCGAGCGCACGGCGCACGGCGTCCTCATGCGTCGCATAAGTGATCAGGATGACGGGCACGGGGACCGCCTTGCCGTCAGCGGGTGCTGCGCCGCCATTGGGATGACGCTGCACGATCGACTCGATCGAAATCTTCTGCTCCGCGAGCCGCGTCGCGATCGCGGCCGCAGTGCCGGGGAAATCGCGCGCGAGCAGGCGGATGTAATAGCCGCCCTCGTGGCGCTCCATCGGCGCCTTCTTGGTGTCGCGCAGCTGCGCGATCGGCCGGCCGAACGGATTGGCGCGGATGCCGCGCGCGACGTCGGCGATGTCGGCGACGACGGCAGATGCGGTCGCGGCACCGCCGGCGCCGGGGCCGACCAGCGTGATCGGCGGAATGCCCTCGCCATCGATCGTGACCGCATTGGTGACACCCATCACCTGCGCGATCGAGGAGGATTTCGGCACCATGGTCGGATGCACGCGCTGCTCGATGCCCTTGGCGGTGCGAACGGCAACGCCGAGCAGCTTGACGCGGTAACCGAGATCGGCGGCGGCGCGAAGATCTTCCGGCGCGATGGATGAGATGCCTTCGACATACACGGCGCTTTGAGCAACTTTCGTGCCGAAAGCGAGGCTGGCGAGAATGGCGAGCTTCTGCGCGGTATCGTGGCCGTCGACGTCGAAGGACGGGTTGGCCTCGGCATAGCCGAGCCGCTGCGCGTCCTTGAGGCATTCGGCGAAGGACAGGCCCTCCTGCTCCATCCGGGTCAGGATGTAATTGCAGGTGCCGTTGAGGATGCCGTAGACGCGGTTGACGCCGGTTCCGGCAAGACCTTCGCGCAACGTCTTGATGACGGGGATTGCGGCGCCGACGGCTGCCTCGAAATTCAGCGCACCGCCGTGCTTTTCAGCCGCCTTGGCGAGCTTGAGCCCGTGCTTGGCGAGCAGCGCCTTGTTGGCCGTGACGACCGACTTGCCGGCACTGAGCGCAGCGTCCACCGCCGACAGCGCGGGATCGCCGGCGCCGCCCATCAGCTCGACGAAGCAATCGACCTCCGGATGCGTGGCGAGCGCCATCGGATCCTTGGCCCAGTCGACGCCGCGCAGGTCGATGCCGCGCTTCTTCGCCTTCGAACGCGCGGTGACGGCGACGACGCGGATGCCGCGGCCGCTGCGGCCCGCCAGCACGCGCGCTTGCGTTTCGATCAAGCGGACAACTTCGGCACCCACGGTGCCGAGCCCCGCTATGCCCACTTTCAGGGGTGCGACCATGATACTTCAGAAAACCTGCAGAAGAGAATTAACGCCGATTGGCGAGCGGAACGACGTTGTGCAACGTTTCGATCCCGCTTTCAAGGAAGCGGCGCACGCCGCGCGCGGCCTGCCTGATCCGTTGCTCGTTTTCCACCATGGCGATGCGGACATATCCTTCACCATGCTCGCCGAAGCCGACGCCGGGCGACACCGCGACTCCGGATTTCTCCACCATCAGGGTGGCGAACTGCATGCTGCCGATGCTGCGGAAGGCTTCCGGCAGCGGCACCCAGGCGAACATCGAGGCTTCCGGCGGCGGGATGTCCCAGCCGGCGCGGCCGAACGATTCCACCAGCGCGTCGCGACGCTTGCGGTAGGTGTCGCGCATCTCCTTGATGCAATCGTCCGGGCCGTTCAGCGCCGCGGTCGCCGCGACCTGCACCGGCGTGAACGCGCCGTAATCGAGGTAGGATTTGACGCGGGCGAGCGCAGCGATCACGCGTTCATTGCCGACCGCAAAGCCCATGCGCCAGCCGGCCATCGAGTAGGTCTTCGACATCGAGGTGAACTCGACGGTGCAGTCCATCGCGCCCGGCACCTGCAGCACCGAGGGCGGCGGGTTGCTCTCGTCGAAATAGACCTCGGCATAAGCGAGATCGGACAGGATCAGGATCTCGTGCTTCTTGGCGAAGGCGACGAGGTCCTTGTAGAAGTCCAGGCTCGCGACATAGGCGGTCGGGTTCGAGGGATAGCAGACGACGAGCGCGAGCGGCTTGGGGATCGAATGCACGATCGCGCGCTCCGCCGCCTCGAAGAATTGCGGCGTCGGCTCCGACGGCACCGAGCGGATCACGCCGCCCGCCATCAAGAAGCCGAAGGCGTGAATCGGATAGCTCGGGTTCGGACAGAGGATGACGTCGCCGGGCGCGGTGATCGCCTGCGCCACGTTGGCAAAGCCTTCCTTCGAACCCAGCGTCGCCACCACCTGGGTGTCGGGGTTCAGCTTCACGCCGAAGCGGCGGGCGTAATAGGCGGCCTGGGCCCGGCGCAGTCCGGGGATGCCGCGCGAGGCGGAGTAGCGGTCGGTGCGCGGCTTGCCCAGCGTCTCCTTCAGCTTCTCCAGCACGTGCGCCGGCGCCGGCAGGTCCGGATTGCCCATGCCGAGGTCGATGATGTCGGCACCGGCATTCCGCGCAGCCGCCTTGGCCCGGTTGACCTGCTCGAACACGTACGGCGGAAGGCGGCGAATGCGGTAAAATTCTTCCATGGCTCTCTGGGCTCCGGGCAACCGGTCAGGACAGAATCGAGGGGCCGCGAGGGCCATTCCAAAAGCCCTCAGGTCTCATCGCGAAAATTACTCAAAATCAAATACTTAGAGCAATCGTCGGCGACGAAGACTGAAGTCGTTCGCCCTGACTCTTGGCTGAACCGAGGTCTTTTAGCACGGCAACACGGACGCGCCAGCGATTACCTTGCCGGTCTCGCGGGCACAAACCTATTTGCCGTCCTTGGCGGCAGCGGCCTGGCGGTCGCGCGCGGCGGCGAGCTCGGCTTCGATCTTGGCGCGCTGCTCCAGCGGGATGATCGCCTGATCGCGATCCGGCGGCAGATCGTGCACCGGCAGATAGGTGCCGGGCTCCCTGGCACGCGGCGGCGCATCCGCAGGCGCCAGATCCGCGAACTGGCTCGAACACCCGCCCAGGGCGAGCGCCGCGATCAGCACCGCGCCGCAAATCGGCAGCGTCTTTTGCAGGTCCCATACCGCCAACACTTGGGAAATCCCCTACTCGTCCCAAAGCACGGCCCCGGGCAAGCTTACCCAAGACCGCGCCCAAGCTCAAACCATTGCTGCCCAAAATGGTAGGAGCGAGAAAACAGCCGATGCCCAACAAACCGAGACGTGCGGCCCGATTGTGACGGAACCAAGAAGATTTGTCGCAGTGCAACACATCTTCGAGAGTGTTTAACGTCAAACATGCGAGCTTCGCGGTGACGAATACGGAATGAATCGTTACTGTTCTGCTCATGAGTATGGCCACGACCGATACGCCGAAACCCGAGACGAAGTTCGATGCCGAAGCCTTCGCGATGAACGTCGCGCGGGCGATGGAGAGCGGCGGCAAGGCGCTCGCCGCATACCTCAAGCCGCGCGAGAGCGGCGAGGTGCAGGACCGCCCGCCGCCCGAGCTCACGGAGATGGTCAAGACCTTCACCGCGGTCGCCGAATACTGGCTGTCGGACTCCTCGCGCTCGTCCGATCTGCAGACCAAGCTCGCCAAGGACTATCTCGACCTCTGGGGCTCGGCGGCGCGCCGCATGGCCGGTCAGAACGCCGAGCCGGCGATCGCGCCCTCGCCGCGCGACAAGCGCTTCGCCGATCCGGAGTGGAAGTCGAACCAGTTCTTCGACTTCGTCATGCAGCTCTATCTGCTCACGACCAAATGGGCGCAGGAGCTGGTGCGCGACGCCGAAGGGCTCGATCCGAACACGCGCCGCAAGGCCGACTTCTACGTCCAGCAGGTCACCAACGCGCTCTCGCCATCGAACTTCGTGCTGACCAATCCCGAGGTGCTGCGCGAGACGGTGGCATCCAGCGGCGAGAACCTCGCGCGCGGCCTGAAGATGCTGGCCGAGGACATCGCCGCCGGCAAGGGCATGCTGAAGATCCGCCAGTCCAACCCGGATAATCTCGTCGTCGGCGTCAACATGGCGACGACGCCGGGCAAGGTGATTTACCAGAACGAGATGATGCAGCTGATCCAGTATTCGCCGACGACGGAGAAGGTGCTGCGCACCCCGCTCCTGATCGTGCCGCCCTGGATCAACAAGTTCTACATCCTCGATCTCAAGCCGGAGAAATCCTACATCAAGTGGTGCGTCGACCAGGGCATCACCGTGTTCGTGGTCTCATGGGTCAATCCCGACAAGCGGCTCGGCACCAAGGGCTGGGAAGACTACATGAAGGAAGGCCCGCTCACGGCGATGGACGTGATCGAGAAGGTCACCGGCGAGATGAAGGTGCACACCGCCGGCTATTGCGTTGGCGGCACCATGCTCGCGACCACGCTGGCCTGGCTTGCCGAGAAGCGCCGCCAGCGCGTGAGTTCGGCGACGTTCTTCGCGGCGCAAGTCGACTTCACCCATGCGGGTGACCTCCTCGTGTTCGTCGACGAGGAGCAGATCGCAGCGCTCGAGCACGACATGAAGACGGCCGGCGTGCTCGAAGGCTCGAAGATGGCGATGGCCTTCAACATGCTGCGCTCCAACGACCTGATCTGGTCCTATGTGGTCAGCAATTATCTGAAGGGCCAGCAGCCGAGCGCGTTCGACCTGTTGCACTGGAACTCCGATGCGACACGGATGACCCAGGCCAACCATTCCTATTACCTGCGCAATTGCTACCTCGAGAACCGGCTCTCCACCGGCACGATGGTGCTCGAGAACACCCTGCTCGATCTCTCCAAGGTCAAGGTGCCCGTCTACAACCTCGCCACCCGCGAGGACCACATCGCGCCCGCTGAATCGGTGCTGTACGGCTCGCAGTTCTTCGGCGGCCCCGTGAAATACGTGCTGTCCGGCTCGGGCCACATCGCGGGCGTGGTCAATCCGCCTGCCGCGAACAAGTACCAATATTGGACCAACGACAACATCAAGAACGTCAACGTCGCGCAGTGGATGAAGGGCGCCGTGGAGCACAAGGGCTCGTGGTGGCCGGACTGGCGCCAATGGCTGGGCGAGCTCGATCCCGAGGAAGTCCCGGCGCGCGCGGTCGGCAGCGAAGCTTTCCCGCCGATCGAGGACGCGCCCGGCAGCTACGTCAGAGTTCGCGCGTAGCGGAATCCGGCGCGCTTTCGTATAGACTCGCCTCAATCCAGCGACGACACAGGGGACCGGCACTATGACACGCGAATTGTTCTGGCTGACACTGACGGTGATCCTGACGGGGGTTTTGTGGATTCCCTACATCATCAACCGCTGCCAGGTTCGCGGGTTGAGCGGTGCCATGGCCAACCCCTCGCGGGGCGACAAGCCGCAGGCGGAATGGGCGAACCGGCTGATGTTCGCGCATGACAACGCGGTCGAGAACCTCATTATCTTCGCCCCCCTGGTGCTGATCCTGAACGCGATCGACTATTCCACGAAATGGACGGTGCTCGCCTGCGCCGTCTATTTCTGGTCGCGCGTCGCGCACACCATCGTCTATGCGCTCGGAATTCCGGTGTTCCGTACCCTCGCCTTCACCGTCGGCTTCCTCGCCCAGGCCGTGCTGGCGCTGGCGATCTTCGGATTGGTTTGAAGCGGCAGGCTTGCGCCGAAGTCACGCTTTCGCAGCCGCAACCAGCGGTTGGATGACCGATAGGCTGTTGCCGAAGGATGACAGTCCGGAAGAATCGGCAACGGCCCGCTCTGCCAATGCGCTGGCTCGTTCTTCCACAGCTATATTTACCCATCGCAATTGATTGATTCGGGGCAGACATGAATTGGAAGATTGCATCCGCGCTCGGCGCGCTCTCGCTCGCAGCCATCACGACGCAGGCCAGTGCCGCCGATCTCGCCGCCCGCCCCTACACCAAGGCGCCGCCGATGATCGCCGCGATCTATGACTGGAGCGGCTTCTACATCGGCGCCAATGGCGGATACGGTACGTCGCGCAAGTGCTGGGACCAGATCGCCGGCTTCGGCCCCGGCGTTGCCGAAGGGTGCCATGATGCGACCGGCGCGGTGGCCGGCGGCCAGGTGGGCTATCGCTGGCAGAGCAGTGCCTTCGTGTTTGGTCTCGAAGCGCAGGGCGACTGGGCCGATCTCTATGGCCGGAATGCCAGCGCCATTCTCGGCGTCGAGAACCGCACCCGGATCGAGGCTTTCGGCCTGTTCACCGGCCAGGTCGGCTACGCCTGGAACAGCGCGCTGCTCTATGTGAAGGGCGGCGCCGCCGTCACCAGCGATCGCTACCGGGGCGCCGGCACGGGCGGTCTGGCCGGAGCCGAGTTCGACCGTGCCAACGAGACTCGTTGGGGCGCCGCGGTCGGCGTCGGCTTCGAGTACGGCTTTGCCCCGAACTGGTCGGTCGGCCTCGAATACGACCATCTGTTCATGGGCCGGCGCGACGTCACGCTGACCTCCACCGGCGCGCTGGCGCCTGCCGGCACGTTCTCGCGCACCGATCGGATCGGTCAGGACGTCGATCTGATCACCGCCCGCATCAACTACCGGTTCGGCGGGCCGCTCGTCGCGAAGTACTGAGCTTGTGCCCCGGACTCAGTGCAACGCCTCTTGGCGGTGCGCTGCAGAGCCGGGGCCCATGGTCTTGCTTTCGCTTGTCGTGTTATGGGTCCCGGCTCTGCGGAGCAGCGCTAAGCGCTGCACCGCGTCCGGGACACGAGACTGCCCTACTCCTCCGGCAGTCCCAGCATCAGCCGCATGTTCTGCACCGCTGCACCGGATGCGCCCTTGCCGAGATTGTCGAGCCGGGCGACCAGTAGCGCCTGGTGATATTTGTCGCTGGCGAAGACGTAGAGCTCGAGCATGTTGGTCTCGTTGAGCGCCTCCGGCTCGAGCCGGCCGCCTTTGCTCGCCTCGCTCTGCAGCGGCATCACCTTGACGTATTTCGAGCCGGCGTAACGCTTCGCCATCGCCGCCTGCAGGTCGGCGCCGCCAGGCTTGCCCGGCAGCGTGTCGAGCTGGAGCGGCACCGAGACCAGCATGCCCTGTCGATAGTTGCCGACCGAGGGGATGAAGATCGGCCGCCGCGTCAGGTTCGAATAGAGCTGCATCTCCGGCAGATGCTTGTGCTCGAAGCCGAGGCCGTAGAGCTCGAAGGACGGCGCGCTGCCATCCTCGAAGCTTGCGATCATCGACTTGCCGCCGCCGGAATAGCCGCTCACCGCGTTGACGGTGAGGGGATAATCCGATGGCAGCAGGCCAGCATCGACGATCGGCCGCAACAGCGCGATCGCGCCGGTCGGATAGCAGCCGGGATTGGAGACCTTCTTGGCGGCCTTGATCTTGCCGGCCTGGTCCGGCGTCAGCTCCGGAAAGCCGTAAGCCCAGTCCGGCGCGACCCGGTAGGCGGTCGAGGCATCCAGCACCTTCGGCCCTTGATTGCCCATGCTGTCGACCAGGGCAACGGTTTCCTTGGCGGCGTCGTCGGGCAGGCAGAGGATGACGAGATCCACCTCCTCCATCAGTGCCTTCTTGGCGGCCGGATCCTTGCGCTTGTCGTCGGCGATGGTCTTGACCGCAACGTCGCTCTGGAGCTTCAACCGCTCGTTGATGCCGAGCCCGGTGGTGCCGGAGCCGCCGTCGACGAAGACGGTGGCGGGCTTCTTGGCCGCGCCGGTGATCGGGGCTTTCGTGGTTTCGGTGAGGCTCATGGAACGCTCCTTTCGAGCTTGTTGGTCTCGGCCGCAAAGGCTTCCGGCCTCACGTCCTGCATCAGTTGCGCGATTTTCCTGGCGTCGGCCGCGGGCTGCGCGCCGAGCGCATTGGCGATCGCCGTATAGTCGGCGTCGGACTTGTGCTGGTTGAGCTTGAAGCTGCCCTCGACCTCTTCAACCGTCATGACCAGACCCACGATTCCCTTCTTCATCGCTTCCAGCCGGCCCGCCGTCATCTTGTCCGAGGTCCATGGCTTCTTCGGCAGCAGCCAATTCTCGAACTTGTCGCTGAGCGTGTCGACCTGCACCGCGAGCTCCTCATCCGACAACGGCCGTACTGGACCGCTCAGATGCACCGATTGGTAGAGCCAGGTCGGAACCTGATCCGGCGAGACGTACCAGTCCGGCGATACATAGGCATCGGGGCCGTTGACCGCGAGCAGCCACGACGCATCGCCGCCCGCCTGCTTTAGCAGCGCATTGTGACGGGCGAGATGAAACGCGGCCTGCGGCGTGCCGTCTGCGGCATAGGTCAAATAGAACGGCAATGGCGAGGCGATCGGCTTCCTGCCGTCGAACGCGCACATGGTGCCGAAGCCGCGCTCCTCGGCGAATTTCAAACTCGCGGCGCGGTCCTGCTTGAAAAAGGGTGGCGTGTACATCGTGGTCTCCTGCTGGGCCTCCTCGGGGGAGCCGCCGGATCAGATCGCGCTGACAGGAGAGAGGATGCCGCGGATCGGGTCCAGCGGCAAAGACGATGATCTCAAACGCGATCGACCGCCCAAACCGCTAAGCTGCGGCGGCGGCGGCGAGCGAACATGATGGTCGCGGCGTTGATCATGGCGCGCGGCTATAAGGCCTGCGGGTTCCAGGGTCAAGTCCAAATCGGCTTGCGGGATGCCGGGGTCGACCGCCACAATGCCGCACTGGTGACGGCACGTTGCCGCACTGGTGACGGGACCGCACGTTGCCGCACGGATGTCATCGGCTTGCAGCGGAATTTCCCTTAAGCGTGGGTGTTCCCGAGAATGACCGGCGGGCCACAACCTCGCCGGGTCCTCCCTTTCGCAACCCAGCCTCAGGACATCGTCATGACCGAGATCACACGTCGCGCTACGCTGGCCGGTGCCGCCGCCTCGGCGCTCCTGCCCTTCGTGAAGACCTCTCCCGCAAGCGCCGCCGCGCCCCCGGCCGAAAAGCAGAATGCGAGCTTTTATCGCTACAATGTCGGCACCCATCAGGTCACGGTGGTCTGCGACGGCGTTGCCACCGTCAATTTGACCGACAATTACGCGGCCGGTGCCAGCAAGGACGACATCAACAAGGTCTTCGCCGAACATCACCTGCCGACCGACAAGGTCACCCACACATTCAACCCCGTGGTCGTCAACACCGGACCGAAGCTCGTCGTCATCGACACCGGTCTTGGGCCCGACCAGTTCGCGCAGACCAAGGGCAAGGTCGGCCAGTTCCACAACAACCTGGCAGCCGCATGCATCGACCGCGCGGCGATCGACACCGTCATCATCTCCCACTTCCATGGCGACCACATCAACGGCCTGCTGGCAGCCGAGAACAAGCCCGCCTTCCCCAATGCCGAGATCATGGTGCCGGCGGCGGAATGGAAGTTCTGGATGGACGACGGCGAGATGAGCAAGGGAATGGGCAATCCGATCCTCGAAAACAATTTCAAGAACATCCGCCGCGTGTTCGATGCGCTCGGTCGCAAGGTGACGCAATACGAGGCCGGCAAGGAGGTCGCGCCCGGTATCACCTCGGTGGCTAGCCCCGGCCACACGCCGGGCCACAATTCCTTTGTCGTCGCCTCCGGCGCCGAGAAGGTGCTGGTACAGGTGGATATCACCGCGGGCGCAGCGTTCCTGTTCGTGAAGCATCCCGAATGGAACATCGCATCCGATGTCGACAAACCGCTGGCACAGCAGACGCGGCGCAAGCTCTACGACATGGCGATTGCCGAGAAGATGCCGATCCAGGCCTTCCACGCCGCCTTCCCCGGTCTCGTCCGGGTCGAGAAGGAAAAGGACGGCTCCGGCTATCGCTGGATCCCCGCGATCTGGAACGCAACGCTGTAGGCTTGGCCTGACGCCCTGACCGGGCGGCCCGGTTGCCCGGTCAGATCACCCGCCAGATCCATTCCATGATCTTGGCGAGCACGTCGCCGAACAGCAGCAGCACGGCCGACCAGATCAGGGCCGAGACGAAATTGGCGGCCTGAAAGCTCCAATAGGGCATCTCGAAAATGCCGGCCGCGAGCGGCACGGAGGCGCGCAAGGGGCCGAAGAAGCGGCCGATGAAGATGCTGGGGATGCCCCAGCTTCGCACGAAGGCCTCACCTCGGGGCAGGAGCTCCGGATAGCGCGAGAGCGGCCACATCTGGGCAACCCTCTCCTTGTAGCGGTAGCCGAACCAGTAGGAGACCCAGTCGCCCAGCGCCGCGCCGAGGCCGCCGGCGATCCAGATCGGGTAGAAGCTGATGCCGCTCGCCCCGATCAGTGCACCGATGGCCACCAGCGCACCCCAGGCCGGGACCAGAAGCGAGATGAACGCGAGCGACTCGCCGAACGCCAGCAGGAACACGATTGGCGCCGCCCAGGCCTGGTGAACGCGCACGAAGTCAGCCAGGGCGTGCGCAAACTGCTCCATCCAAAAAAGCCTTCCCGCCCCGTCTCAAGGTGCTGCTCGATGAAAAGGAC
The DNA here is from genome assembly GCF_025200865.1 of Bradyrhizobium sp. NC92. Taxonomy (NCBI): domain Bacteria; kingdom Pseudomonadati; phylum Pseudomonadota; class Alphaproteobacteria; order Hyphomicrobiales; family Nitrobacteraceae; genus Bradyrhizobium; species Bradyrhizobium sp. NC92. The sequence goes on along the minus strand of NZ_CP104171.1, from coordinate 4,052,024 downwards.
TGGTAAGCCAAGGACTTGTGTGACATCAAGTCACAAAACCCGACATGACTAAGGCGGGAACGTCAAATTGCCGGGAAATGGCGGGCCTGCGGCGTAAAATCGCCGGGATTGGCTCCCAACCCACAGCGCGCGGCCCGCCCTCCGGTAACCTTTCCAGGTGAGAAGTGGCATAGTCGGCCTAACCGATTCGCCGCTTCCGCGGCCCTCAAAACGTATCAAGATACATGTCCAAGCAATTGAAGCCCAAAGCAAAAGATGACTTTTTCGGCGGTGACGAGCCGAAGCCCCGCGCCGCCAAGGCGGCGCCGCGCGGAAGCGGCGGGGAAGCCGATTACACGGCAGCCGACATCGAAGTGCTCGAAGGGCTGGAACCGGTGCGGCGCCGGCCCGGCATGTATATCGGCGGCACCGACGAGAAGGCGCTGCATCATTTGTTCGCCGAGGTCATCGACAACTCGATGGACGAGGCGCTGGCCGGACACGCAACCTTTATCGGAGTCGAGCTCAGCGCAGACGGGTTCCTGACCGTGACCGACAACGGCCGCGGCATCCCGGTCGACCCACATCCGAAATTCCCCAAGAAGTCGGCGCTCGAAGTCATCATGTGCACGCTGCATTCGGGCGGCAAGTTCGACAGCAAGGTCTACGAGACCTCGGGCGGCCTGCACGGCGTCGGCATCTCGGTGGTGAACGCCCTCTCCTCCCGTCTCGAGGTCGAGGTCGCGCGCAGCCAGAAGCTCTACCGCATGACGTTCGAGCGCGGCCATCCCAAGGGCAAGCTCGAGGATCTCGGCAAGATCAACAACCGCCGCGGCACGCGCGTGCGCTTCAAGCCCGACACCGACATCTTCGGTGCCAAGGCCGCGTTCAAGCCGCAGCGGCTGTTCAAGATGACGCGCTCGAAGGCCTATCTGTTCGGCGGCGTCGAGATCCGCTGGAACTGCGCGCCGGAGCTGCTCAAGGGCGTCGAGGACGTGCCGGCGGAGGCGACCTTCCACTTCCCCGGCGGCCTCAAGGATTATCTCGCGGCCGCGATCCACGCCGACACGCTGGTGCATCCCGACATCTTCTCCGGCAAGTCGGGGCGCAACGGCGCGCACGGCGCCTGCGAATGGGCGGTGGCCTGGACCGCTGATGCCGACGGCTTCCTCTCGTCCTACACCAACACCGTGCCGACGCCCGACGGCGGCACGCACGAATCCGGCCTGCGCAGCGCGCTGCTGCGCGGCCTGAAGGATCACGCCGAGCGCGTCGGCCAGGGCAAGCGCGCGGCCTCCGTCACCTCGGAAGACGTGATGGTGGGCGCCGCCGTGATGCTCTCGGTGTTCGTGCGCGAGCCCGAATTCCAGGGCCAGACCAAGGATCGCCTCGCCACCGCCGAAGCACAGCGCATCGTCGAGCAGGCGATGAAGGATCCGTTCGACCATTGGCTGTCGGGCAATCCGAACATGGCCAACCGGCTGCTCGATTTCGTCATCGACCGCGCCGAGGAGCGCCTGCGGCGGCGGCAGGAGAAAGAGACCGCGCGGAAAACCGCCGGCAAGAAGCTGCGCCTGCCCGGCAAGCTCGCCGACTGCACCGATGCCGGCACCGACGGCTCCGAGCTCTTCATCGTCGAGGGCGACTCGGCAGGCGGCAGCGCCAAGCAGGCGCGCGACCGCAAGACGCAAGCGGTGCTGCCGCTGCGCGGCAAGATCCTCAACGTCGCTTCCGCCGGCAAGGACAAGCTGACGGCGAACGCGCAGCTCTCGGATCTCGTGCAGGCGATCGGCTGCGGTACGCTCGCGCAATATCGCGAAGAGGATCTGCGCTATCAGCGCATCATCATCATGACCGACGCCGACGTCGACGGCGCCCACATCGCCTCGCTCCTGATCACCTTCTTCTACCGCCAGATGCCGCGCCTGATCGACGAAGGCCACCTCTTCCTCGCAGTGCCGCCGCTCTACAAGCTGACCCACGGCTCGAAGTCGGTCTACGCCCGCGACGACGCCCACAAGGAGGCGCTGCTCAAGAGCGCGTTCAACGCCAACGCCAAGGTCGAGGTGAACCGCTTCAAAGGTCTCGGCGAGATGATGCCGGCGCAGCTCAAGGAGACCACCATGGACCCGGCCAAGCGGACGCTGCTCAAGGTGGTGCTGCTGGCCGACGACCGCGACACCACGGCGGATTCGGTCGAGCGGCTGATGGGCACCAAGGCCGAGGCCCGCTTTGCCTTCATCTCGGACAAGGCCGAGTTTGCCAGCGACGAGCTGCTGGACGTCTGAGGCGGCAACCCAACCGGCCACACGCCAATCACAGCCCCGGTCCTAAGCCGGGGCTGTGTCGTTTGAGGAGCGGGTGCCCGATCCGGCCGGCTTTCCGGGTGGACTGCCGGTATTTCGTTAATTCCCGGATCGTCTCAAGGCGACTCGGCCAGCGACTCAACGGATGCCGCGACCGAGGCATGTTTGCCTCCATTTCGGACAAAGCCGAATTTGCTAACGAGACGTTACCAAAATCGAAACGCCGGAATTCGCTCAAGTTATTGAAATACAATCGATATTACAGATTCCCGCGACAACGCCGCAAATACCTCCGCACCGGCGTTTTCCGGCGACTGTGCCTGCCCTGCAACAGCATTTCGGCGAGAACCGTCTATAGTTCGGGCATCAGATGACACGGACTTCAGTGCGCTCGCGCCGACAAGGTTTGGGGATTTTAACATGAAGAAGATTTTGCTCGCTCTGACCGCGGTCGCGGCGATGACCGGTTCGGCCTCGGCTGCCGACTTGGCTGCCCGTCCCTACGCGAAGGCCCCGATGCCGGCGCCCGTCGCCAATTGGACCGGCTTCTACGTCTTCGGCGGCGGCGGCGGCGGTCTCTCGAATGCTGACCAGAGCGTTGTCGATACCGGCACGGGTACCCCGCTGACGATCACTCAGCGCCAGGGCGGCTCGGGCTGGTTCGGCACGGTTGGCGCCGGCTACGACTGGCAGTTCAGCGGCACTTGGGTCGCTGGTGTGTTCGCCGACGGTCAGTTCGGCAGCATCCGCGCCACCATCCAGGATCCGACCCTCGGCATCACTGGCAACCAGAAGCTGGAAACCTCCTGGGCTGCGGGTGTTCGCCTCGGTTGGCTGGTCGCCCCGAACGTTTTGTCCTACGTCAATGGCGGTTACTCCGGCGCTCATTTCGGCCAGACCAACTTCACGACGCTGGGCGGCACTCCCGTGGGCGTCCATCTCAGCAGCTACGATCGGCATGGCTGGTTCGTGGGTGGCGGCGTCGAGAACAGCCTGAACATCTTCGGCATCACGTCGCCCGGCTGGTTCATGAAGACCGAGTATCGTTCGGCCTTCTACAATGCCAAGACTCAGGACGAACTGTTCGACGTCAGCAACCTTCCGGTCGGCAACAGCATCCGCGCTAACAGCTGGAACCAGACGATCTCGACCTCGCTGGTCTACCGCTTCAACTGGACCGGTCCGGTCGTCGCGAAGTACTGATCTGATCTCACGATCAAGCGTCAAAGCCCCGGCATCGCCGGGGCTTTTTCGTTTGAGGTTCTATCGTCCGACACTGACCTTGAGCGCTTCATATGGGCCGGCGAGCCGGGCGCGCCCTGGACGATCTTGCGCATCGACATGCGTCCTCCGCGCGGCCTTGCGGCCACCGCCCATTGTATCCGCACCAGAGCTACGGCTAGTCTGGCGCCAAGTTTTCGTGGCTGCGGCATTCATTGAATGCCGTGGACCGCGACAGAAGCGGACCGATGGGAGGAAGGCATGCGCAGATTTCTCCTGGTGGCAGGCCTGTTTGCCACCGCTCTCGGGCTGCTCTGGATCGGACAGGGCACCGGCACGGTTCCGTGGCCCCGATCGAGCTTCATGGTCGACCAGCTGCAATGGGCCGGCTATGGCGCAGCCATGGCCGGGTTCGGTCTGGTGCTGATCTGGCAGAGCAACCAATAAAGAAACCAGGGAATACAAGCATGACATCCAGCCGGTTCGATCTCCGCGGCAAGGTCGCGATCGTCACGGGAGGCAATGGCGGCATCGGGCTCGGCATGGCGCGGGGCCTCGCCGATGCCGGCGCCGATATCGCCGTGGTCGGACGCAACGAGACCAAGTCCGCGGCCGCCGTGGCCGATCTCAGGCAGCGCGGCGTGAAGGCGATCGCCGTCGCCACCGACGTCACCGACAAGGCGGCGGTCGCCTCCATGATCGAGCGCGTCGTCAAGGAGCTCGGCCGCATCGACGTCCTCGTCAACAATGCGGGCATGAGCATCCGCAAACCGCCGCACGAGCTCGAGCTCGACGAGTGGAACAAGGTGATCGACACCAACCTCACCAGCGCCTTCGTGTGCTCGAAGCTGGCCTATCCCGCGCTGAAGGCGTCCGGCAACGGCAAGGTGATCAACATCGGCTCGATGATGTCTATCTTCGGCGCGAGCTTCGCGACTGCCTATGCGGCCAGCAAGGGCGGCATCGTGCAGTACACCCGCGCCTGCGCCAATGCCTGGGCGCCCGACAACATCCAGGTCAACGCCATCCTGCCGGGCTGGATCGACACCGATCTCACCCGCGGCGCACGGCAGCAGGTCTCGGGGCTGCACGAGCGCGTGCTGGCGCGAACGCCCGCGGGGCGTTGGGGCGACATCGACGACTTCGCCGGCATCGCCGTGTTCCTGGCATCGCCCGCGTCGAATTTCGTCACGGGCACGGCGATCCCGGTCGACGGCGGATTTTCGGTGATGGCCTGAGGCCCGCCCGCCCGCCGATAGCGCAAAAAAAAGAAGCCCCGGACAAGGCCGGGGCTTTTAATTTAGGCAGTGCTTTTCTTGATCGTTGGTCGCGTTGCGTCGACGTGCTCAGTAGCGGGCGATGGTGGGGGCATCGAACTTGTAGCTCGCGCGCACGACGGCCCACTGAATGTCCCGCGGCTTGGCATCGAAGGTGTAGCTGCCGCCGGTGCCGCCGAGCTGATAGGTCTGGCTGCCGAAGGCCGCGTAATTGTATTCGAGGCCGACGATCCAGTTGCGGGTGACGCCGTATTCCCATCCAGCGCCGACGGTCCAGCCGTTGGCCCAGTGGGTCTGACCGCCGGAGCCCGTCGCCGGAGCGACCGTGTCGGCGACCGAGAGACGGTTGTTCACGCCGGCATAGCCGCCCTTGATGTAGAAGAGGTTGTTCTGCACGGCGAAGCCCGCACGGCCCACGACGGTCGCGAGCACGTTGGCGCGCCAGGAGAACACGTCATCCCCGGCACCAAACGCGGTGTTCGTGAACGAGCCCTTGTTGTCGAGGCCGGAGATCGTGCCTTCCACGCCGAACACATAGTTGTTGGCCTGCCAGTTGTAGCCGATCTGGGCGCCGCCCATGAGGCCCGAACCACGCTGCCGATAGCCCTGGCCCGGAGCGAGATCGCCGAATGCCGTCGTGTTGCCGCTGTTGATGAACTGTTCGTTGGTCCATGCGCCACCGATGTGGCCGCCGACATAGAAGCCGGTCCAGTTGAACAGCGGCTCGACGTAAGCGGGCGCCTTCGTGTAGCGCGCACCGAGATCGGCGGCGGAAGCAGCACCCGTCGAAACCAGAGCGGTCGTGCAGGCGAAGGCGGCAATCAATTTATTACGCATGGTACACCCCGTGTCCTTGATGGGCGCACGGTCACAGACGGCCCTTACTAAAATTGAAATCAACACGGTTAACGTGGCGGTTGAACGTGCACCGTGGCGTCAATCCGGTAGCGCTGTTGCAGGCGCGCAACGCGCCGCGCGCGATTTCACGCAACGTTATCCCTACCGAAGTCCTACGCTAAAATTCCGGTGCGGCCCGCGAATGCACGTGCTCCGGCCGCACGCCGAGCGCGATCAGGCGCGCCGGAATGCCCTGCAGCCATGGCAGCGCGGTGATGAGGCGCACGACCAGCGGCACCTTCAGTGGTCGATCGCCGCCCTGCAAGGCGCCGCTGATGATGTTGTTCTGCACGACCACCTGCATGCGCTGCGTCATCTTCACCGGGAACTCGCGACGGCGCCTGATGGCATCGAGCTCGTGCTCGGACGGGCAGCCATGCTGCAGCTTGTCCGCCAGGAGGTTCGCGGTCGCAACCGCATCCTGCACGGCCAGATTGACGCCGACGCCGCCGACTGGCGACATCGCATGCGCGGCGTCGCCAATGCACAAAAGGCCGGGCTGCGTCCAGCGCGCCAGACGGTTGATCGCGACGGTGAGCAGCTTGACGTCGTCGAAGCTCTTCACCTCGGCGATGCCGGAGCGGAGCATCGGCGCCATCCGCACGACGTCGTCGAGCAGCGCCGGCAGCCCCCTCGCCTTCACCGCCTCGTACTGCCCCTTGGCGATGACATAGGCGCATTGCCAGTAATCGCCGCGGTCGAAGGTGATCATCATCTTGCCGGGCTCGACCCGCGCGAACACGTTCTCGGTCTCGTCGGGTCTGCGGCCGGCCCGGAACCAGAGCACATCCATCGGCGCGCCGATCTCCTCGATCGCAAGCCCAGCGCGCTCACGCACCGTCGAATGCCGGCCGTCGCAGGCGATGGTGAGATCGGCTTCGATGTCGATATTGCCGTCAGGCGTCTTCGCCCGCACGCCGGCGATCGTCTCGCCACGGCGGATCAGATCGATCGCCTCCGTGCTCATCATCACCTCGAGGGAAGCAAAGCGCCGGCCGGCCTCGCGCAGAAAATTCAAGAAGTCCCATTGCGGCATGAAGGCGATGAAGGGGTATTTGGTATGGAGCCGGCTGAGATCGGCAATGCGCACCGGCGTGCCGCCGAACAGGCCGTCCATCTTCTGCAGGCGCTGGTGCGGCAGCTTCAGGAAGTCGTCGATCAGGCCGAGCTCGTCCATCACCTGAAGCGTCGAGGGATGCACGGTGTCGCCGCGGAAGTCGCGGAAGAAATCCGCATGCTTCTCCAGCACCACGACGTCGATTCCGGCACGTCCCAGGAGATAGCCGAGCATCATGCCGGCAGGTCCGCCGCCGACGATGCAGCAGCGGACTTTCATGGTCCGCTTCGCCTGTTGATCGGATGTCATTGCCGCCGCGATCTACTATCGATCAAGAAATACCTGACGATACTAGCGCGATTCACGGCGAGACGGTCTCAATTTGCAGCGACAGCCCGTGCGGGCCGTTCGCAGCATACAAAGGCCCGCAGGAGCGCGGGCCTTTGCTTGATGCGGGGATGACTATTTCTGGTCTTCGTTGCTGGTCCCGGACCCCGGACTGCCGATCGGCATGCCATTGGGCGCATGACCGACGCCGGAGTTTCGCTCGGCCTGGGCGGCAGCAGGCGACCTACCGTTCGCGGTCGGTGGCTGAACATTCGGATTGTTCGGGCTGTTGTTGGTCTTGACGTTCGCTCCGGTGGTGGTTCCCTGGGTCCCCATTCCGGACGGAGCCGACGGTCCCGAATTGGCGCTGCTGGACGACGTGCCCGTTCCGGCACCTGAGCTTGCCGCAGATCCCGCGCTGGCACCACTGGCACCGCCCGCACCACCGCCGCCGCCACCTCCGCCTTGAGCAAGGGCGGTCGTCGAGACTGCAGCACAAGCGATCATCACGAGAATGGATTTGCGGATCATGGATCGTCTCCCTGGTTTGGCAGACAATCCGAGTCAGCAGGAGTAGTTCCTTCCGAGAGACTCGACGTTCGCTTGCCTCAGGGCTTTTGCGACTTCCGTTCCCACGGGCGCTTGCCGTCAGCGTCGCGATCCCAGGGTCGGGTGATCGGAGCGACCCTCTCTTCTTCAGCGGCTTTCGCCCGATCCGCTTGGACGCGTTCGCGGTCGGTGAGTGGCGGCGCGCCGGGGGCCGCAGTCGTTTGGGCCAGAACCGGAAGCGTCGTAAGGAACGCTGCGATGATGAATTTTGTCATCCCCGGCTCTAGCACTTTCACCTTGACCTGTCCGATTTAACTTCGTTCACGCCGTAAGGTGATCCTGTCACAATCCGCCGGCCGAACAGCGCATCAATTGTTGCTCCGGTTCGCGCTCCTGAAGCTCTTGATCTCCGAGACGCTGCCGTCGCGATAGGTCAGCTCGACCGAGACGGATTTCGTGCTTGGCGCGAGCTTCATGTAGAGCGGCATGCCGGCGCTGACTGCGCTGGGATCACGCATGTCGCAGGCCGGCATCTTCAGCACCTGATTGGGCACGGCGGTGTCGATGCCGATGCGCACCTCGCGGATGGCGCAGCGATAGGAGACGAGGTGGGTGTAATAGACGAGCAGCCCGTTGAACTCGCGGAACGACAGCCAGCTCGTCGAGGTCATGTCGAGGATCTTGCGCTGGTCGCGGATCAGCGCGGCCTCGGGATCGAACCTGATCGGGAACGGGCCCTGCATGTCGCCGGACTGGTCGACGTAGCGAACCTCGATGGTGCCGGCCTGCGCATCCGGCGGCAGCTCGATCGACGGGTTCGGCATCCGCTTGCGCGTGCGCGGATCGAGCGTGTCGATGAAGCCGGTCTCGCGGAAATCGCCCGCGCCGGCCATGCGCCAGGAAATGCCGAGCGTCGGATCGGCGAAGGAGAACGTCACGCTCCAGCCGCCATTGTGCCGCGAGAAGCTCGCGATCGGCGCGTTGAGGGCCTCCTCCTTGGGCATCTGCGGCACCGACACCGGCGGCAGCGCCGCGAGCTTCTGCGGCGGCGGATCGTCCGAACGCGCGACGGCGTCCTTGGCGAGGCCGCTGAGGAAGACATCGTCGACCATCTGGTCGAAATAAACAGGCACCTGCCTGTGCTTCACGGTATCGGCCATCTCGCTGACGGCACGGCGGGTCCGCTGCGCCACCTGCACCAGGTTCTCGCCGGGCTTGAGCAGCTCCTTGGCGAAAGTGCGCGTGAACACCGAATTCGGATTGGCGTCGTCATTGGAGAGGCGATCGAGCGCGGTTTGGCGGGGACCCGCGGAGAACACCGAGAACACGCCCTCGGGCAGCTGCGTCATCGGCGCGAGCCCGCCGCCGCCGGCGACCGCGCGGGTGCCCTTGCGCTCGAACGGATTGTTGCGGCAGGCATCGAACACCAGGATCGAGGTCCGTGCCTTCTTGTTCTGAAGCCGCTCGACGATGCGGTCGGCCAGGATCGAGGCGTCGCGCACCAGCTCTTCCTGCCCTTCGGTCGCCGCCGGCACGTCGGTCGGCAGCAGATAGTTCTGGCCGGCGATCTCGAAGCCGTGGCCGGCATAGAAGAAGAACGCGGTGTCGCCGGGCTCGATCGCCTTGTCGAAGGCGAGCAGCGTCTCGGAGAATTGCTGCCGGCTCTGGTTCTCGGCGACCATCACCGAGAAGCCGAGCTGCTTCAGCGTGTCGCCCATGGTGCGGGCATCGTTGACGGCCTTGAGCAGCTTCGGCACGTTCTTGTAGTCGTTGTTGCCGACGACGAGCGCGACGCGCTTCTCGGCACAGGCGGGCGCGGCGAAGCCGCTCAGGCTTGCTGCGAGGCCAAGGGCCGCCAGAATTCTGAAAAGCCGACGCGTCATCGCAAATTCCTGTTGTAGAACCGGCCCTGCCGCCGATCTTCGAACGGCAGTTCATGGGACCCCCCGCCGCTGTGTGATAGTCGGCCGAGACCAGACGACGGTTCAAGGGACCTGGAGCTCCGGTTGCGCGATCCGGCTATGGCCGATTCCGCTGGAATCTGTTTCCCTTTGGACAATTTCGCTGAAAGCGAGGGACTGCCGTGTTGCACTGGTGTACGGACGAGGTCGACCCGAAGGATCGGTTCGACTATTGGCGCGAGGTGCGCGCCAGGGGATTGTTCGGCGTCACCGCCGAGCTCGCGCGCGAACGGCGCGCGGACTTTTTCGGCGAATTCTCGCTGCGTCGGCTGGGCGGCGCCGGCCTCGTCGAGCTGAAAGCCTCGCCCTACGCGGTCGAGCGCAGCGCGTCGGACATCGCCTACGCCCCGGGCGAGGCGATCTGCGTCTACCAGCAGCTCGGCAGCGGTGGCTGGTTCGGCGGCATGCGCACGAGCGACTTTGCGATTGCCAATGGCAGCTTCGCCACCAGCCATACCGACCTGCCCTACCGCACCGCGCCGCTGGGCACCGGGGGGTTCCACCTGCGGATCCTCAAGATCCCCGTGAGCAGCATCCCGGTGCAGGACAAGCGCATGCGCGAGCTTGCGCCCAGGACCTTCAACCATCCGGCCCTGGCATCCCTTCTCGCGGCCTGCTTTGCCGATCTCGGCGAGATCGCCGCGGACGATGCGGCCTCTGCCGTCCAGACCTCCTTGGTCCAGGCTTTGGCCCATCTGGCGCTGATCGAGCGCGGCGTCGTGCGGCCCGGCAGCCGTCGGGGACAGGAGGCACTGCGGACCGCCCGCCTCTCGCAAGCCCGGCGGCTGATCGTGCGCCACCTTGAGGACCCCAATCTGGCGCCGGCCATGGTGGCCGACCTGCTCGGCGTCTCCGTGCGTCACCTGCACATGCTGTTCGAGATGGCGGAGAAGAGCTTTTCCCAGACGGTGACCGACGAGCGCCTGAATCAGAGCCGCCGCCTCCTGCGCGAGGCGCCGGAGCGGCTGATCGCTGATATCGCGGCCTCGTGCGGCTTCGAAAGCCTCGCGACCTATTACCGGGTGTTCAACGCCGCCTATGGCATGGCCCCCGGCGACTTCCGGGCCAAGGGGGACTGACAAGGGCACGGACGGGCGTTAGCTGCCGTCTTGGGCGCGGGCGGGCGGGCTGAGGTCCTCGCGGGAAAACCCGAGCCGCGCCCGTGATTTGGGCAAAAACCTCAGGTTTTTTAGGCTCTTCCCGCGCCCGCTCCATTGACTTTGGCCAATTCCCGCCTATGTTCCGGGGCGACGCGGCTCAGATCGAAGAGCGATTCCTGAGCCTTGCGCTTTGTCCGCGTGAGTCAGCACCCCCAGCTTCTTTGAGAGCGCGCCGTTTCGGGGTGGAACGCGACAGCCTTATTACCCTCGATTCCGAACGGCGGTTTCGACCAGAGGCTCAATGTCCTTTTCAGATCTCGGACTGTCCGAAAAAGTCCTCGCCGCAGTGGCGGCCACCGGTTACACCACCCCCACCCCCATTCAGGAACAGGCGATCCCCCACGTCCTCGCACGCAAGGACGTGCTTGGCATCGCCCAGACCGGCACCGGCAAGACCGCGGCATTCGTGCTGCCGATGCTCACCATCCTCGAAAAGGGCCGCGCCCGGGCGCGCATGCCGCGCACGCTGATCCTTGAGCCGACCCGCGAGCTGGCGGCCCAGGTGAAGGAAAACTTCGACCGCTACGGCGCCGGCCAGAAACTCAACGTCGCCCTCCTGATCGGCGGCGTCTCGTTCGGCGACCAGGATGCCAAGCTGATGCGCGGCGTCGACGTGCTGATCGCCACCCCGGGCCGCCTGCTCGACCATACCGAGCGCGGCGGCCTCCTGCTCACCGGCGTCGAGCTGCTCGTCATCGACGAAGCCGACCGCATGCTGGACATGGGCTTCATCCCCGACATCGAGCGCATCTGCAAGCTCGTCCCCTTCACCCGGCAGACCCTGTTCTTCACCGCGACCATGCCGCCGGAAATCCGGCGCATCACCGAGGCCTTCCTGCACAATCCGCAGAAGGTCGAGGTCTCCAGGCCCGCCACGACCGCCGTCACCGTGACGCAAGCCCAGGTACCCGCCGGCCGCGAGGCGCACGAGAAGCGCGAATTGCTCCGCCGCCTGCTGCGCGAGGCGAAAGACCTCAAGAACGCGATCATCTTCTGCAATCGCAAGCGCGAGGTCGCGATCGTTCACAAATCGCTGCAGAAGCACGGCTTCAGCGTCGGCGCCCTGCACGGCGACATGGACCAGCCGGCCCGCATGGCGGCACTCGACCAGTTCCGCAAGGGTGAGCTGCCCCTCCTCGTCGCCTCCGACGTCGCCGCCCGCGGCCTCGATATTCCCGAGGTCAGCCATGTCTTCAATTTCGACGTTCCCCACCACGCCGACGACTACGTCCACCGCATCGGCCGCACCGGCCGCGCCGGCCGAACCGGCACCGCGATCTCGATCGTGACACCGCTCGACCAGAAATCGATGGCGGCGATCGAGAAGCTGATCGGCCAGAGCATTCCGCGCGCCGAAGGCGACTATGACGTCCTCGCCGAAGCGGGCGAACAAGGCGAGCGTCCGCGCGAACAGCGCGGCCGCGAGCGTTCACGCGGCGGACGCGGCAAGCCGCAGCGCGGCGAGCGGCGCGGTCATGACCGCGAACGCGGCCACGAGCCGCGCGAGGCACGTGGCGAGGCCCGGCCGGCTCCCGAGGCGAGGCCCGCACGCGAGGCACGGCCTTCGCGCGAAGCCAGGCAACCATCCGAGCCGCGCAATGGTGCGCGACCGCAAGCGAATTCGTCGCATGTGCCCTCGATCGGCCGTCCCGAGCCGCGCCGCCAGCGCGAGGTCGATACCGAGCCGGGCGATCACTCGCATCTGCCGGCTTTTCTGCTACGGCCGGTCCGCTCCCCCGCCGGCGCCTGACGCGCGCCGGTACTACCTGACTTCGGTTGAAAATCCTCGCTTTGCAATTATCTGGATGCGCCCGTGAACGTATATTTACGGGGTGTTCACAATCGTCCGTTAGCCTACGAACATAATTTAAGTATTGCTGCGGTCGATGGCGCGTCGGCCGCTGTGGGGATGTTCCGTGATCAAGGTGCTCGACGAACACGAACGCACGATGGCGTTCGCCGAGGTGGCGCTCGGCCAGATCCGATCGCTGCGACAGACCGCCATTCCCCGCAATTACGAGATTTGGTACGTCTACGCGACCGGCTACAACGCACCGCTCAACAAGATCATCAATGAGACGCTGGCGCGCAGCGGCAAGCTGACCGAAGCCGATCTCGAGCAGATCTACGAGACCTATCTCTCCCACATCAAGACCACCGACCGCATCGACAAGGTCGGCGCGCGCGTCGTCGGCGAGATCGACGACGTGGTGAAGGTGCTCGGCGAGGCGCTCGGCATGACCGGGGCCTACGATACCAGCCTCTCGGGTGCGACCGAGAAACTGTCGTCGGCCGAGAGCCGCGACCAGATCAAGGCGATCGTTGAGACCCTGCTGCGCTCGACCAGCGAGATGCGCGAGGCCAACAAGGCGCTGGAAGACCGTCTGACGCTGTCGAAGAACGAGATCAGCAATCTCCAGCAGAGCCTGGAGGCGATCCGCGCCGAGAGCCTGACCGATCCGCTCACGGGCCTGGGAAATCGCAAATATTTCGACCGCATGATCGGCATGGCTGTGCAGAGCGCGCTCGCCTCGGGCGAGCCGCTGTCGCTGCTGCTGTTCGACATCGATCACTTCAAGTCGTTCAACGATTCCTACGGCCATCTCACCGGCGACCAGGTGCTGCGGCTCGTCGGCCTTTCGCTCAAGCAGACCATCAAGGGCCAGGACATCACCGCGCGCTACGGCGGCGAGGAATTTGCGGTGGTGCTGCCCAACACCGCGATGCGCCAGGCGCTCACGGTGGCCGATCACATCCGCCGCGCCGTGATGGCGAAGGAATTGAAGAAGAAATCGACCGGCGAGATCCTCGGCCGCGTCACCATCTCCGTCGGCGTTTCCATGCTGAGGGAGGGTGACGACACCGACGCGCTGATCGAGCGTGCGGACGCCTGCCTCTACGCCGCCAAGCGCAACGGCCGCAACCGCGTGATCTGCGAAGCCGATCCGGAATTCGCGATCGAGAGCCACAGCCGGGTGGCGTGACGTTCATCCTCGCATTTGTAGGGTGGGTTAGCGCAGCGTAACCCACCTCTTGTCTATCAAGATGGATGAAGTGGTGGGTTACGCTGCGCTAACCCACCCTACGCACCGTCTTCTTGGCAACCTTCTTCGCCAGACGCTTCTTCGGCGCAACCTTCTTCTTCACCGCCTTCTTCGCCTTCGGTCGTTTCTTCACCTTGGCGCGCTGCGCCGCGGCGAGCGCCGCCCTCGCCCATTGCGCCAGCTCTGCGGAATCATCGAACAGGCGCGCCGGCAGCTCCCAGTAGGAATTCACCACCACGGTCTTGGCGCGGGTCGAATACTGGAACGGCTTCGAGCCTTCGGCTTCGAAATCGGGAATGGTCGTCTCGTCGGCGCGGAAGAACAGGCCGGCGCGCAGTGACAGCGCGAAATTGACGCCGTCGGCGGAGATGCCGAAGCCCGAGAACATTTTTCGGATGGTGACCGGGCCGAAATCGGCGAACAGGTCGATCAGGAATTCGCGGTCCATCGGAGGCTACCCTGCGCAAGCAAGTGAGCCTTCATAGCATTTCCGTCATTGCGAGCGAAGCGAAGCAATCCAGACTTCCGCCGCGGAGGCAGTCTGGATTGCTTCGTCGCCAGCGCAAAATTGCTTCGCAATTTTGTCGCGGGCTCCTCGCAATGACGGTGGAGAGATTACCCGTCGATCTTGGCCGGCCGCAGCTCGACCGATTCGCCGCAGCCGCAGGCGGAGATCTGGTTGGGATTGTTGAAGACGAACTGGGCCTGCATCTTGTCGGCCTTGTAGTCCATCTCGGTGCCGAGCAGGAACAGCACGGCCTTGGGATCGACCAGGATCTTGACGCCCTTGTCCTCGACGACCTCGTCGGTCGGGCGGATCTCGTGGGCGTATTCGACCGTGTAGGACTGGCCGGCGCAGCCGCCGTTCTTGACGCCGACGCGCAGGCCCACGATCTCGGAATCGGCGCGCTGGGTCAGCTCGGTGATGCGCTGGGCAGCAGCGTCCGTCAGCCGCATCACCTGCGGGCGCGGACGCCGCGGCTTCGGAGTGGAGGATGCTGGTGTCGCCTGGGTCATGTTGTTTATGTGGTCCGTTGCGGAGCGAATTCAATGCGGGCCGAGGCCGTCACCACATGTTCAGCACGAGGCGCGCCTCGTCGCTCATGCGCTCGGGCGACCACGGCGGCTCCCAGACGACCTTGACGTCGACCACGCCGACGCCGGGGACGCTGGCGACCGCGTTCTCGACCATGGTCGGCAGCTCGCCGGCGGCCGGGCAGTTCGGCGTCGTCAGCGTCATCTGGACGTCCACCGAGCGGTCGTCCTTGATCTCGACCTTGTAGATCAGCCCGAGCTCGTAGATGTCGGCCGGAATTTCCGGATCGAACACGGTCTTGAGCCCGGCGATGATCTCGGTGGTGAGACGCTCGGTCTCCTCCGGCGGCAGCGCCGAATGGGTCTCCATCGGATTGGCTTTGATTTCGGCCGTGTCACTCATGCGAACAAATCCCGCGCCTTCAGCAGCGCCTGTGCCAGATGATCGACTTCTTCCCGCGTATTATACATGCCGAACGAGGCCCGGCAGGTGGCCGTGACGTTGAACCGCTCTAAAAGCGGCATGACGCAATGGGTGCCGGCGCGCACCGCGATGCCCTGGCGGTCGATCACGGTGGCGACGTCATGGGCATGCGCGCCCTTGAGCTCGAAGGAGATCACCGGGCCCTTGCCCCGCGCCGTGCCGATCAGCCGCAGCGAGTTGATCTCGCGCAGCTTCTCCTGGGCGTAGGCGGTGAGATCGGCCTCGTGGGCGGCGATGCGCTCCTTGCCGATCGAATTGACGTAGTCGATGGCGGCGCCAAGGCCGACGGCCTCGACGATCGCCGGCGTGCCGGCCTCGAACTTGTGCGGGGGATCGCCATAGGTGACGACCTCGCGTGAGACCTCGCGGATCATCTCGCCGCCGCCATTGAAGGGGCGCATCGCGACGAGGTGGTCGTACTTGGCCCAGAGCACGCCGATGCCGGTCGGGCCATAGACCTTGTGGCCGGTGAAGACGTAGAAGTCGCAGCCGATGTCCTGGACGTCGACGGGCAGATGCACCGCGCCCTGGCTGCCGTCGACCAGCACCGGAATGCCGCGGGCATGGGCGATCCTGACGACGTCCTTGACCGGCACGATGGTGCCGAGCGCGTTCGACATCTGCGTGATCGCAACCAGCTTGGTCTTCGGGCTCAAGAGCTTCTCGAACTCGTCGATGAGGAAATTGCCCTCGTCGTCGACCGGCGCCCACTTGATGACCGCGCCCTGGCGCTCCCTCAGGAAGTGCCAGGGTACGATGTTGGAGTGGTGCTCCATGATGGAAATGACGATCTCGTCGCCTTCCCCGATATTGGGGGCACCCCAGGAGGATGCGACCAGGTTGATCGCCTCGGTCGCATTGCGGGTGAAGATCACTTCCTCGGTGCGCGCAGCGTTGATGAACTGCGCCACCTTGGCGCGGCCGCCCTCATAGGCTTCGGTCGCGGCATTGGCGAGGTAGTGAAGGCCGCGATGCACGTTGGCGTATTCGGACGTATAGGCCTGCGTCATGCGGTCCAGCACGGCGCTCGGCTTCTGCGCCGAGGCGGCGTTGTCGAGATACACGAGCGGTTTGCCGTAGACCTGCATGGCGAGCGCCGGAAAATCCTGGCGCACGCGCGCAACGTCATAGGCCCCGTTCTTGACCGCCGGATGCGTGCTCATGACCGCCGCTCCAGCCAGCGCTCGGCGATGCCGATCACGTGCTCGCGCAAGGTATCGTCGGCGATCTGCTCGATCGCCTCGCCGACGAAGGCCTGGATCAGCAGCGCCTGGGCCTGCTTCTCCGGCAGGCCGCGGGCCTTCAGATAGAACAGCAGGCTCTCGTCCAGCGCGCCGGCGGTCGCGCCGTGGCCACACGAGACGTCGTCGGCAAAGATTTCCAGCTCGGGCTTGTTGTCCGCTTCGGCCTCGTCCGACAGCAGCAGCGCCCGGGTCATCATCTTGCCGTCGGTCTTCTGCGCGTCGGGGCGGACGATGATGCGGCCCTGGAACACCGAATGGGCGCGGTCGTCGATCACGGCGCGGAAGATCTCGCGGCTGACGCAATTCGGCACGGCATGGTCGACCACCAGCGTGGTGTCACCGTGCTCGGTTTTCTTCAACAAGTTGACACCGTTGGCCGAGAGCTCACTGCCCTCGCCGGCCAGCGTGATGAAGCCCTGAAGACGGCTCACCGCGGCGCCCGTGGTCATGTTGAAGAAATTGAACTTCACATTGGCGCCGATGGTGACGAACTGCGAGGTGACGTTCACAGCGTCGGGCGCGTCGTCCATCAGGCGGATATGTGCGACGTCGGCGTTGTCACCGACCGAGACGATGACGGCGTCGTTGACCTGATAGGCCTTGGCTTCCGCCGCAACAAAAGTCTCGACGATGGTGACGCGAACGCCCTTCCCGACCGCGATCTGTGAGCGGGTGAAGGCCGAGGTCGACGCGGCGGTCGCGATGTGGATGATCTGGATCGGCACGGACAGCTGCGCGCCATCCGCAATCGACAACACGACGCCGTCGGTCGCCATTGCTGCGTTCAGCGCGATCACGGCATCGCTGGACGCGGTCTTGAGGAGACCGGCATCCTTGTCCAGCGTCTCGCGCAGCGTCTCGAAGCTCACTTCGGACGCAAGCGCCTTCACGTCGGAAAGCTCGGCTGCGAACACGCCGTCGACCAGCACCAGCTTGCGGGCGCCCGCGATGGCATGCGCCTTGACCGCGTCCGCGGCGCGCTTCACCGCGGCGGCATCGGGCGCGCCTGCCAGCGGCAGCATCTCGCCGACCAGCGCGCGCAGGTCGGTGTATTTCCATTCCTCGATCCGGCGGTGCGGCAGGCCGAGACGCTCATAGGTCTCGAACGCCTCGCGGCGCACTGCTGCCACATCAGGCGAACCCGGCAAGCGGCCCTCGGCGCTGGCGAAGAGATCGCTCACCGCGCGGCCGCCCCCGGTCTTTGCCACAGCAACGTTCATCTTGAAAATTCCTTACGCGGCATCCTCGAACTGGGCGTAGCCGGAGGCTTCCAGCTCCAGCGCCAGATCCTTGCCGCCGCTCTTCACGACGCGGCCCCTCGACATCACGTGCACGAAATCGGGCACGATGTAGTTGAGCAGCCGCTGATAATGGGTGATGACGACCATCGCACGCCCCGGCGAGCGCAGCGCATTGACGCCGTCGGCCGCGATCCGCAGCGCATCGATGTCGAGACCGGAATCCATCTCGTCGAGGATACACAGGCTCGGCTCGAACAGCGCCATCTGCAGCACCTCGTTGCGCTTCTTCTCGCCGCCGGAGAAGCCGACATTGACGCCGCGCTTGAGCATGTCCTGCGGAATGTTCAGCGACTTCGAGACTTCGCGGACCTTCTTCAGGAAGTCCGGCACCATCAGCTCGCTCTCGCCGCGCGCCTTTCGCTGCGCATTGAGCGCAGTGCGCAGGAAATTCATGGTGGTGACGCCGGGAATCTCGACCGGATATTGGAACGCCAGGAACACGCCCTTGGCGGCGCGCTCGTCCGGGTCCATCTCCAAGAGGTCCTCGCCCCTGAACAGGATCTGGCCGTCGGTGACCTCGTAGCCGGGCTTGCCAGCGATGACGTGCGAAAGCGTCGACTTACCGGAGCCGTTCGGCCCCATGATCGCGTGCACCTCGCCCTCGTTCACGGTCAGCGTCAGGCCGTGGAGGATCTCACGCTCCTCGACACGAACCTTGAGGTCTTTCACTTCAAGCAAAGCCATCTTGGTATCCAGTCTATTCAATTCAATTGATGTTGGTGCGCGAGGCGCGCGCCGCGAGGGTCGG
Organism: Bradyrhizobium sp. NC92; assembly: GCF_025200865.1. Classification (NCBI taxonomy): domain Bacteria; kingdom Pseudomonadati; phylum Pseudomonadota; class Alphaproteobacteria; order Hyphomicrobiales; family Nitrobacteraceae; genus Bradyrhizobium; species Bradyrhizobium sp. NC92. Next base: position 4,033,434 of record NZ_CP104171.1, on the reverse strand, counting down.
CAATTAGCCGACCGACCCTTCGAGCGAGATCGAGATCAGCTTCTGCGCTTCCACCGCGAATTCCATCGGCAGCTGCTGCAGCACGTCCTTGACGAAGCCGTTGACGACGAGGCCGACCGCTTCTTCCTGGCTGAGCCCGCGCTGGATGCAGTAGAACAGCACGTCCTCGGAGATCTTCGAGGTCGTCGCCTCGTGCTCGAAGGTCGCCGACGAGTTCTTGGCCTCGATGTACGGCACGGTGTGCGCGCCGCATTTGTCGCCGATCAGCAGCGAATCGCAGGCGGTGAAGTTGCGCGCCCCGGTCGCTTTCCGATGCGCCGTGACGAGACCGCGATAGGTGTTCTGCGACTTGCCGGCGGCGATGCCCTTGGAGATGATCCGGCTCGACGTGTTCTTGCCGAGATGGATCATCTTGGTGCCCGAATCGACCTGCTGGAAGCCGTTCGAGATCGCGATCGAGTAGAACTCGCCGCGGGAGTTGTCGCCGCGCAAGATGCAGCTCGGATATTTCCAGGTGATCGCCGATCCGGTCTCGACCTGGGTCCAGGAAATCTTGGAATTGGCGCCGCGGCAGTCGCCACGCTTGGTGACGAAATTGTAGATGCCGCCCTTGCCTTCCGAATTGCCGGGGTACCAGTTCTGCACCGTCGAATATTTGATCTCGGCATCGTCGAGCGCGACGAGCTCGACCACCGCGGCATGCAGTTGGTTCTCGTCGCGCTGCGGCGCGGTGCAGCCCTCGAGATAGGAGACGTAGGAGCCCTTGTCGGCGATGATCAGCGTGCGCTCGAACTGGCCGGTGTTGCGCTCGTTGATGCGGAAATAGGTCGACAGCTCCATCGGGCAGCGCACGCCCGGCGGCACGTAGACGAACGAGCCGTCGGAGAACACCGCCGAGTTCAGCGTCGCATAGAAATTGTCCGAGGTCGGAACCACCGAACCCAGATATTTCTGCACCAGCTCAGGATGCTCGCGGATCGCCTCGGAGATCGGCATGAAGATGACGCCGGCCTTCTTCAGCTCGGCCTTGAACGTGGTCGCAACCGAGACCGAGTCGAACACGGCGTCGACCGCGATCTTGCGGCGGGTCGGATCCTCCTCGCCGGGCTTGGGTTCGACGCCTTCGAGCATGGCGACTTCCCGCAAGGGGATGCCGAGCTTCTCGTAGGTCTTCAGGATCTCCGGATCGATCTCGTCCAGTGAGGAGACCGTCTTCTTCGGCTTCGGCGCCGCGTAGTAATAGAGGTCCTGGAAGTCGATCTTGGGATAGTCGACGCGGGCCCAGGTCGGCTCCGTCATGGTCAGCCAGCGCCGATAGGCCTCCAGCCGCCACTGCAGCATCCAGGCGGGTTCGTTCTTCTTCTGCGAGATGAATTTTACGATCTCTTCCGATAGCCCCTTGGGGGCCTTCTCGGTGTCGATCAGGGTCTCAAACCCATAACGATACTGGTCGACGTCGATGCGCTTCACGCGCTCGACCGTCTCTTGTACGGCTGGCATTCCATCCTCCGCTCGCGGTTTCAAGGACCGCGGTGGATCAAACTTGGACGAGTATTACGATATTTCTCCGCGGAAAGCACGGGCTTAGAACCGTTCAAGCCGTGTTTCGTCGCTCATCTCTTAAGTAGGGTATTACCAAGCTTTCGCCAAGCCTCTAACGCCCGATTGATGTCCTCCGGTTCCGTGGACCAGCCCAGACTGAGACGCACCGCTCCCTGGGCCACCGCGGGATCATAGCCCATCGCCGACAGGACGTGAGACGGCTGGACCTTTCCGGAGGAGCAGGCGGAGCCGGAGGACACCGCGATTCCCTCCAGATCGAACCCGATCACGGCGGTTTCGGCCTTCAAGCCCGGCGCGGTGAAAAGGGCGGTATTTGGCAACCGCGCCACCTCTGTCGCAAAGACGGTCGTCCCGGGTACGTCACGAAGGCCATTTTCCAAACGATCTCTGAGGCTTGCCATGCGCTTCACATCCTCCGGCAGAGCCTGAAGCGCAGCCTTTACCGCGGCCCCGAAGCCGGCGATCCCGGCAATGTTCTCGGTTCCGGCCCGACGGTTGAGCTCCTGCCCGCCGCCCCGCAGCACCGGCTCAAGGCCGCTTATCCCCTCGGTCAGCGCCAGGGCGCCGACCCCCTTGGGACCGCCGATCTTGTGCGCAGAAAAGGTGGCAAGGTCCGCGCCTACCGAATTGATATCGAACGGTATTTTGCTCAGTGCCTGGATCGCGTCGACATGCAGGAGGCCGCCGGCCTCGTGGACGATGCTCGCAGCCTCGGTGACGGGCTGAACGGCGCCCGTCTCGTTGTTGGCGGCCATGACCGAGACCAGGGCTGGCGGGCCGTCCTTCAGCTGCCGCTTCAACTGATCGAGGTCGACCACGCCGGAGCGCGTGACCTGGATCAGGCCGATCTTGTCCGCCGGGAACCGGCCGCCGGCCAGCACCGAGGCGTGCTCAACCGCCGAGACCAGCAGCCGCGCGACAGGTCCGCCGGACGGACCCCGCAAGCCCGGCGAGAGCGCCAGCGCATTGGCCTCGGTTCCAGCTGAGCTGAAGACGACGTTGCGCGGCTGCGCCCCCACCGCGGCCGCAAGCGTCGCGCGAGCTTCTTCGACCAGCCGCCGCGCCTCCCGCCCCTCGGCATGGACCGAGGAGGGATTGCCGACCAGGTCGAAGGCCGCCACCATCGCCGCCCGCGCCTCGGCGCGCAGCGGCGTGGTCGCATTCCAGTCGAGATAGACACGGTTCGGCATCTCGCCCTCTTAGCACCTTTTGTCGTCCGGCCAATCGGAGCGTGGGCACTCGTCAGGCCGGCTGCCGTTCCACCCTTCGCACCGTTCGCGGCACCGCCCGCAATCCGAACAGCGGCCGCAGCCAGGCAACGCGCCGGACAATTTCATAGGTCGCCACACATGTGAGCGCGGTCCCAGCGATGACAATCAGCGCTTCGGTCCCGGCCGGCAGACCGCTGTCGCGCAATCGATGAGCGATCACGATGATCGCGGTCTGGTGCACGATGTAGTACGGGAAGATCGCGTCGGTGAGATAGCGCCGCGCCGGGCTGTCGGCGGTGAGATGGCGCCGCGCAAACCCCAGAACGGCGGCGATCGCGAGCCATTGATAGCAACCATAGGCCGAGGCCGCGGCCCACTTCAGCGCAGGCGACGGCGCGAACAGGCCGGCGCGTACCAGGATGAAGGCAGAGAAGCAGGCGACGGCCGCCAGCAGGGCCACGAAGCGCTGGCGCTCCAGTTCGCGCCAGATCCCCTCCTGCCGGGCCAGCAGGAAACCGATCAGGAAGGCCGTCGCGTGGTCGGCGTGGTTATACCAGTCGCCGAACAGCGCGTGCGTCGACGGGAAAGCCGGGAACAGCACCAGGCGCCAGGCCGCAAACAGCAGGCAGGGCCCGATCAGCAGCCATGGTCCGGCGAGCATGCCAGCAAGCTTACGGCCAATCCAGTCAGCCCCCGCCGGCCACAGCGCGAGCACGCCGATCAAGGCCATCGTGTAGACCCAGAGATAGACCACGAACCAGAGATGGTTCCAGGTCGGCAACACGATGCACGGGTTCGGACAGAACTGCGGGCCGAAGGCAAAGTAGTGCCTGGTGTAGAAATCGAGGAAGCCGGCGGGATAGCCGAGGCTTTCGACGATCTGGAGATAGGCCTGCGGCGGCACGATCACGAGCATGCCGAAGATGAGCGGGATCAGGAGCCGCGCCGATCGCGCACCCGCGAGCGAGGCCAGGCTGGACTTGCCGAGCATGAAGCGGGTGGCAACCCCGGACACCAGGAACAGCAGCGACAGCCGCCAGGGGTTGAGGAATAGCATCACCGGTTCCAGCCAGGTCAGCCGGTGCGCGCTCTTGATGTGGAATCCCCAGGACACGTAGAGCATGCCGACGTGGTAGAAGATCAAGAGCCCGAAGGCTAAAATCCGCACCCGGTCCAGGTCGATACGTCTTTCCGAGCTTTGGAATTGCTGTGGTGTTGTCATGGTTTTCTGCTCCTTGACGGGACGACGAACGCGGTTTTGGGGCCAGAGCTGACATCGAAAATGGCTGACACCGAAAATGCTCCGTCTGCGGCGCGCGTCGAGCCGGTTTGGGATCAGAATCGGACGCGAGGGGATGAGCCGCCGGCAGCTGGGACGAGTCGCGGGTCTTTTGGGATCAGCGGCGGCGACCGGATGATGTTCGCAGCGATCGCGGCCGTCGCGCTCGCGATCGGAATCGTCAATGCGTTTTCAGGCGCGCAGGACGCGGCCTGGCGTGGCGACAGCTACGACATCGGCCGTCGGCTGTTCTGGGAGATGTCGAGCATCGGCGTCATCCTGCTGTTGCTGCCGATCCTGGTCTTGGCGGTCCGCCGCATGCGCCGGACACCGGGCCTCGCCGCACAGGCGGCAATCGGGGCGATCGCCCTGCTCGGCTTCTCCACCCTCCACATCGCCGGCATGGTCTGGGTGCGGAAGCTCGCGCTCTGGCTCGCCGGCGGCGCCTACGATTTCCGGTTCTCGCTCGCGACGGTCCTGTACGAATTCCGGAAAGACGCCGTGGCCGTTGTCCTGATCGGCGCCACGATCTGGCTGCTCGAAAGCCGGCGTGAGCTGAAGAGGGCCGCGATCGCTTCGTCAGCGCCGCCCGCCCCGCAGCCCCCGTCTCCCGATCTGATCTGGCTGCGTGACGGCACCAGCCGCATTCGCGTGGTGCCGCGCGACATCCTCTGGGTGGCGTCCGCCGGCAACTACATCGAATACAGCCTCGCCGACGGCACCCAGCACCTCATCCGGGGCACGCTGGCGGCGGCGGAAAGCGAGCTGGCGCGCTTTTCCATCGTTCGCGTTCATCGGACCAAGCTTGCCAATCTCGACCGGGTGCGCGGCGTGGACCTCAAGCCGTCAGGAGATTTCGAGCTCGCCTTCGACAACGGCCAGACCCTCGGCGGCAGCCGGCGTTACCGGTCGACCGTCGCCGCGCTCGGAAGCCGAACCGCCCCGGCGGGAAGCGCCACCGGCGATCCATAAACAATCGTGATTCCAATCGGTTGAGCGCTGCCCTCCGGCGCAGCGGGCAACCCCTGCCGGCTCCGGTTGATTCAGGCAGGTCCCGATCCTGGGAGGCGGGCCGGAGATGACAGCACAATGACTGGCTAAGCTGTTGAGCTGATTGAGAGATGTCGAAGAAGCTTGCTTTTTGACCCTGGCCTCGTGTTAGAAGCGCGCGTCAGTTCACCCGCGCGCCACTCGCGCATCATCCGAGGGCGCGCCTCTCCACCTTTCATCCGTGCTCTCGTCGGCGGCAACGCTGCGAGAGCCACAATCGGACGATTGCGCAGGGATCACCTCCAAGGGACTTAAATCAGAGATCATCGATGCCTGAAGTCATTTTCACCGGCCCTGCCGGCCGCCTCGAGGGCCGCTATCACCCGGCCAAGCAGAAGAACGCGCCGATCGCGATGATCCTGCATCCGCATCCGCAGTTCCACGGCACGATGAACCATCAGATCGTGTACCAGTGCTACTACGCTTTCGCGCATCGCGGCTTCTCGGTGCTGCGCTTCAATTTCCGCGGCGTCGGCCGCAGCCAGGGCTCGTTCGACCATGGCACCGGCGAATTGTCGGATGCAGCCGCCGCGCTCGACTGGGCACAGACCATCAATCCCGAGGCGCGCGCCTGCTGGGTCGCCGGCTTCTCCTTCGGCGCCTGGATCGGCATGCAGCTCCTGATGCGCCGCCCCGAGGTCGAGGGCTTCATCTCGATCGCGCCGCCGGCCAACCTCTACGACTTCTCGTTCCTCGCGCCTTGCCCGTCCTCAGGCCTGATCGTTCACGGCGAGAAGGACGCGGTGGTGCCGCCCAAGGACGTCAACACGCTGGTCGAGAAGCTGAAGACGCAAAAGGGCATCGTGATCGACCAGCAGATCATCCCCGGCGCCAACCACTTCTTCGACTCCAAGCTCGAGCCGCTGATGGAAACCATCACGGCCTATCTCGACATGCGCCTCGCCAACGTGCGGTGAAGGCTGCGGCTCAAGCGAGCTTGAGCGCGACGATCCCCATCAAGACGAGCGCGATGCCGGCAAGCTTCATCGCGCTCAAACTCTCGCCGAACAATACGACGCCCATGATGAAGGTGCCGGCCGCACCGATGCCGGTCCAAACCGAATAGGCGACGCCGACCTCGAGCACCTTCAAGGCGCGTCCGAGCAGGAATACGAAAGCAGCAAGCAGCACGAGCGAAATAACGCTCCAGCCTGCCCGCGTGTAGCCTTCCGCGTACTTCATCGAGATCGCCCAGCCGACATCGAGCGCGCCGGCGATCACCAGCAACAGCCAGGCCACGGATTGCGACATGCGCTCAGGCCGCGAGCTTGAGCAGATGCGCGTCGTGGCGAACGAGGAAGGCGCGCAAGAGTTGCGGATAGTCCGCGCCAACCGCGCCGCGCACGCTCGGACGCTTTGCGAGCTCGGCGCGCCAGGCGCGCACCTTCGGCACATCGCGGAAGATGCCGTGCTCGGTCAATTCGTCGAACAGATCGAAATAGCGGAAGACCGGCGCGAACACGGCATCGACGAGACTAAAGGCGTCACCGGCAAAGAACGGCCCCGCGCCGAGCGCGGCCTCGACACGCGCGAACTTTGCGACCAGCGCCTGGCGCTTGCTTTCGAACGTCGCCGCGTCGGTCGTCGTTTCCAGGCCCCAGAGGTCGCCGAGGATCGCCGAGCCGAACTCCATCCAGGCACGGTGCTCGGCCCGCTGCAACGGATCCGCCGGATGCAGCCTGCTGCCTGCTTGCGTCTCCTCGATGTACTCGCAGATCACGTTGCTCTCGAACAGCGCGACCTCGCCCCTCTCGGTCGTCACCACCAGCACCGGCACCTTGCCGAGCGGCGAGAGCTTCAAGAACCAGTCCGGCTTGTTGGCGAGATCGATGTCGATCCGCTCGAACGGCATGCCCTTCTCCTTCAGCGCGATCACCGCGCGCTGCACATAGGGACAAAGCTTGTGGCTGATCAGTTTCAGTGAAGCGGTCATGGCAACGATCCCGGCGGTTAGATGCAACTGCATCAAATATAAATGCAACTGCATCTACCCGTCAAGGTCAATGCATTTGCATCAACCGGGCGTGATCGTCAGGCAGTAATCTTCAGGGCCTGGCAATCACCCCGCCCGTCATCGGCATCGGCACGCCCGTGGTGGCGGGATAGGACAGTGGCAGGCCTTTCATGCCGCGGACGGCGAGAAAGCCGAAGGCCTGCGCTTCGATGGCGTCGGAGGCCCAGCCGAGCGTTTCGGCCGCCTCGACCGTCGCCGAGCCCACCCGCTCCCGCAGCATCCGCAGCATGGTGAGGTTGCGGGCGCCGCCGCCGCAGACGATCCAGCTCCGCGGCCGGCGCGGCAACAGCGGAATGACACGGGCGATCGCGGCGGCGGTGAAGGCGGTCAGCGTCGCCGCGCCGTCGGCCGGCGCCACCTCGCCGAGCCGCAGGGCCGCAAAATCGTTGCGGTCGAGCGATTTCGGCGGCGGGCTTGCGAAGAACGGCAGCTCCAGCGCCCGCGCGATCCAGGCTTCGTCTACCTTGCCGAGCGCGGCGAACTTTCCTTCGGCATCGAACGCCTGGTTCATGGTGCGGTACATGAAATCGTCCAGCAACGCGTTCCCGGGGCCGGTGTCGCAGGCGATCAGCGTATCGTTGCCGTCGATATAGGTGATGTTGGAGACGCCGCCGACATTGACCACGACGATTGGCCCTTCGCGCTCCAGCGAATGGGCGAGCGCGCGGTGGTAGACCGGCACGAGCGGCGCGCCCTGCCCGCCCGCCTCGACGTCGGCGGCGCGGAAGTCGTGCATCACGGGAATGTGGATGGCCCTTGCCAGCGCCGGCGCGTCGCCAATCTGCACCGTCAGCCGTCTTTCGGGCCGATGCAGCACGGTCTGGCCGTGAAAGCCGACAATGTCGATGTCCTCCGCCCTCATCCGGTTCTGGGCGAGGAAGGCCGCAACCGCCTCGGCATGGGCCTGCGTTACCGCACGCTCGGCATCGCCCAGAATGCCCGGGCGGGCGTCGCGTTGCTGCAGATGCACGGCCTCGCTCAGCGCCTGGCGCAGCAGGTTGCGCTCGGCCGGGCCGTAGGGCCGGTAACCGGATGGCCCGAATGCCTTCACCTGCTTTCCGTCGGTTTCGATCAGCGCGACATCCACCCCGTCCAGCGAGGTGCCGCTCATCAAACCGAGTGCCGTCAACATCATGGACCAGCGTCCTCAAGAAACCCGCCCTGGCATGCCGATCTTGTGCCAGAGGGACACATCTTATAATGCCAACGCGCCAAGTGGCGGGCGGCCAATCGGGTTCCCGCGGAAGACCCTTAAATTGCCCCCAAAACGGTAAACCAAGAATTGTCAGGTACGCCGACAGATGACTGCATTTAAATCGGATTTCCTCAACACCCTGCAGGAACGTGGATTCATCCACCAGTGCTCCGATTTCGAGGGGCTGGACGCGCTCGCCGCCAAGGGCGAGGCCACGGCCTATGTCGGCTACGATTGCACCGCCCGCTCGCTGCACATCGGCAACTATCTGACCATGATGATGCTCTACTGGCTGCAGCAGTCCGGCAACAAGCCGATCACGCTGATGGGCGGCGGCACCACCATGGTGGGCGATCCCTCCGGCAAGGACGAGACGCGCGCGATCCGCACCATTGCCGAGATCGAGGCCAACAAGGAATCGATCCGCGGCGTGTTCGCCAAGGTGCTGCGTTACGGCGAGGGCAAGAGCGACGCCGTCATGCTCGACAATGCGGAATGGCTGACCAAGCTGAACTGGATCGAGATGCTGCGCGACGTCGGCCGGCACTTCTCGGTCAACCGCATGCTGACCATGGATTCCGTGCGGCTGCGCCTCGAGCGCGAGCAGGAGATGAGCTTCATCGAGTTCAACTACATGGTCTGCCAGGCCTACGACTTCGTCGAGCTGGCCAAGCGCACCGGCTGCCGACTCCAGATGGGCGGCTCGGACCAATGGGGCAACATCATCATGGGCGTCGATCTCGGCCGCCGCATGGGCACGCACCAGCTGTTCGCGCTGACGACGCCGCTGCTGACGACCGCCTCGGGCGCGAAGATGGGCAAGACCGCGCAAGGCGCGGTGTGGCTCAACGCCGACCAGTTCAGCCCGTACGACTTCTGGCAGTACTGGCGCAACACCGAGGACGCCGACGTCGGCAAGTTCCTGAAACTGTTCACGACGCTGCCGATGGCCGAGATCAAGAAGCTCGAGGCGCTCGGCGGCTCGGAGATCAACGAGGCGAAGAAGGTGCTCGCGACCGAAGCGACCGCGCTGCTGCACGGCCGCGACGCCGCGCGCGAAGCCGCGGAGACCGCGCGCCGCACCTTCGAGGAAGGTGCGCTCGCCGAAAGCCTGCCGACCGTGGAAATTCCGCGCGGCGAGCTCGACGCCGGCCTGGGCGTGCTCAACGCCTTCGTCAAGGCAGGCCTCGTCGGCTCCAACGGCGAAGCGCGGCGCCAGATCAAAGGCGGCGGCCTGCGCGTCAATGATGCGCCCGTCACCGACGAGAAGATGGCGCTGTCGGCAGGCAATCTGACGCCGGAAGGCGTGATCAAGCTGTCCTTCGGCAAGAAGAAGCACGTGCTCATCAAGCCTGCATAGGCGTATGAGCTTTTCACTGCTTGTCAGGGGGCGCCGGAGCGCGCTCCCTGAGGGCAATGGACCAGAACAAGCCTAGGGAAGCGAGCAAGGATACGCACCGTGACGGCGTCGCGGCGACACCGCAAGGCGTCGCGCGCGTCGCGCTCACCGTGCTCGCACTCTGCTTCACGCTGGCCGTGCTGGGCCGCGGGCTCGGCGACAGTTTTACGGTATTCCTGAAGCCGATCTCGGAAAGCTTTGGCTGGGACCGCGCGCAGATCGTCTCGGTCTATTCACTCACCTGGCTTGCGAGCGGCCTTACCGCCCCCTTCGTCGGACGCCTGTTCGATCATTCCGGACCGCGCATTGTCTATGCGCTCGGCCTTTTGCTGCTCGGCGCCGCCTTCCTGATCGCGGCGCACGCGCAGCGCCTGTGGCAGTTCCAGCTCTCGATCGGCCTCTGCGTCGGCGTCGGTATCGCCTTCATCGGCATCGTGCCGAACTCGATCCTGCTCGGCCGCTGGTTCGGGCCGCGCCTGCCGACCGCGATGTCGGTGGTGTATTCGGCGATGGGCGGCGGCGTGCTGGTGCTGCTGCCGGCCTCGCAGCTGCTGATCGATCACATCGGCTGGCGCGGCACCTACCAGCTGTTCGGCTTCGCCGCCTTGGGCCTCCTGGTCCCGCTACTGCTGCTGCCGTGGCGGCTGTTCGCCGCGGGCTCGCCGCATGTCGTGAAGAAGACCGATCCTGATTTCGTCGACAACGGCTGGACGCTGCTCCGCGCGATGCGTCACCACGCCTTCTGGGCGCTGTTCTCGACGTTCTTCTTCACCGCCGTCGGCATGTACGCGATCGCCGCGCAGATCGTGGCGTATCTGATCGATGCCGGCTTCCCCCCGCTCCAGGCCGCGACCGCCTGGGGTTTTTCCGGCGTCGTGCTGGTGTTCGGCATGCTCGGTGTGTCTGCGCTCGACGGCCTGATCGGGCGAAGGCCGTCCGTGCTCTTGAGCTACGCGATCTCGATCCTCGGCATCGCCCTGCTCTGGCTGCTGCAATATTCCCCGAACATGCTGCTGCTCACCGGTTTCATCGTCTGCTTCGGCAGCATGATGGGCTCGCGCGGCCCGCTGATCAGCGCGACCGCGATGCGGATCTTCCAGGGCAAGCGCGTGGGCACCATCTACGGCACGATCTCGATCGGCAGCGGCATCGGCTCGGCGTTCGGCTCCTGGAGCGGCGGCCTGATCCATGACGCGACGCACGGCTACAACGCCCTGCTCGCCTTCGCACTTGCGAGCGTGATCCTCGGAATGATTCCATTCCTGATCGTGCCCGCCTTGCGGCGCTAGGTATCTCAGGGGTAACCTGATCGCATTCGTGTCACCGGAAAATTACGGGTGGGACCGGCACGAATACGCGCAAAAAATGCGGATCGCACGCGGCCGAAACCCCGGCCTGCGGTGTTATGTCCGACATGACGAAAATGTCAGCGCAGAATCAATCTCGGGTGGCTTGCGAGGAGGAACCGAATGCGGTCCAAGTCGCTGCATTGGATGGAGGGCAAACCAAAATGGACTTTTCTTTTCTCTCTCGCTTTCAACCGGTTCTGCTGAGCCTGTTTCGCTTCATCACCGGCCTCTTGCTGTTCCAGTACGGCATTGCCAAGCTGTTCAAGTTCCCGGCTGTGCCGATGTTCGCGAAGGTCGAACTGATGTCGCTCTACGGCGCGGCCGGCACGATCGAACTGGTGGTTGGCGGGCTGTTGATGATCGGCCTGTTCACGCGCCTCTCCGCTTTCATCCTCTCGGGTGAAATGGCCTTCGCCTACTTCATGGGGCACATGTTCAGGGGCGATGCGCCGGTGTTCCTGCCGCTGCTCAATGGCGGTACCGCAGCGATCCTGTTCTGCTTCGCCTGCCTCTACCTGTCGGCCGCCGGCGGCGGTCCGATCAGCGTCGATGCCGCGATGGGCAAGGAGAGCGGCGCAGCCGGCGACGCGTTCGCGCGGCGCTGAGGCGCCTCCAGATCACTTCGCAAGCAGGACGGCACCGGCGGACCCGCCGGTGCCGTTTCAACGCGTCCCCAGCACGTTCCACATGAGAACCAGGGCCGCGACGAGCAGCACGGACATGATGATGCGATGAACGAATCGATTCATTGCGCGTCCGGCTCCACTCCATAGCCACCAAAATCCAAGATCGATTCCCTTCCTCAGATCGGCTGCAGCCCGCCGGCAGAGCAATTTGCCTGCACCATTGCGCACACGCCTGCGAACGCTGTCCGCGCGGCAGGCCGTCGCATATCTCCATTCATGATTGGTAAGAACTTCATGCTACCGCTGCGAGCAATAACAACCATTCCGTAGGGGCTGTGATGAAGCTGCTGAGCCATCTGAAGATCCGCACCAAGCTTGCCAGCATGGTCTGCCTTGCGGCGCTCACCCTCACAGCCATCATCGGCGTATCGGCCGTGCTCAGCAAGAGCCGCATGATGGAGGACCGCGTCCAGCAGATGCGGACCGCCGTCGAGCTCCTCTACAACTACGCCCAGGCGCTCCAGGACGAGGTGGCCGCCGGCAAGCTGACGCAGGCCGAGGCCAAGAGCCTGTTTCACCAGCGCGGCCGTCGCATGAACTTCAACGGCAACCAGGGCTATCCGGTGGTGTACAATCAGGACGGCTCGCTCGTCGTGAACGGCGCCAATCAGCAGCTCGAAGGCAAGATCACCGGCGCCAAGGATTCCAACGGCGTGCTGATCGCCGACGCCATCATCAAGGCCGGCAACGAGACCGCGCAGGGTGGCGTCACCTCCTATCTCTATCCCCGTCCGGGCCAGACCGAGCCGCTCCGCAAGACCGTGTTCGCGCGCAAGTTCGCGCCCTGGAACGTGACCATCAGCTACGGCCTCTATGTCGACGACATCGACGCCGACGTGCGCTCCTTGACGCTGGAGCTTGCTGCGGTCGGCGTCGGCCTGATGCTGCTGATGGCGGCGCTGTCCTGGCTGATCGCGCGCGACGTGCTCGGCGCGCTCGATCGTCAGAAGAACCGCATGCAGGCGATTTCCGAAGGCGCCATCGACAAGCCGGTCGAGGAGACCGACCGCGGCGACGAGATCGGCCGCATGGCCGAGACGCTCGAAGTCCTCAGGCAGACCGCGCTCACGGCCCGCACGCTCGAGGCCGAGCAGGTCGCGGCCAAGGCTCGCAGCGAGCAGGAGAAGCGCGAGGCCCTGATCGCGCTTGCCGACCGCTTCGATGCCTCCGTCGGCCAGCTCGTCGGCCTGATGGCCTCCGGCTCCGGTGAATTGGAGACCACCGCCAAGTCGATGTCGTCGACCGCCGAGGGCACCAACCGCCGCGCCGCATTGGTCGGCTCGGCCGCCAATGAGGCCAGCCAGCGCGTCCAGACCGTCGCCTCCGCCGCCGAGGAGCTCTCCTCCTCGATCACCGAGATCAGCCGGCAGGTCGCGCAATCCGCCGAGGTCACCGGCCGCGCGGTGGACAGCGCCCGCCGCACCGACACCATCGTGCGCGCGCTGTCCGACGGCGCCCAGCAGATCGAGCACGTCGCCGAGCTGATCTCCAACATCGCGGCGCAAACCAACCTGCTCGCGCTCAACGCCACCATCGAGGCGGCCCGTGCCGGCGAAGCCGGCCGCGGCTTTGCCGTCGTCGCCTCCGAGGTGAAGTCGCTGGCGAGCCAGACTGCGGAAGCCACCCGCGAGATCGGCGACAAGATCGCCCAGATCCAGGGCGCGACCAAGGAAGCGGTCGATGCGATCGGCGGCATCACGGCCACCATCGAGGAGGTCAGCCGCATCGCCACCTCGATCGGCGCAGCGATCGAGGAGCAAGGCGCCGCCACCGCCGAGATCGCCCGCAGCGTTTCGCAGACCGCGGAGGCGACCAAGGAGGTCACCACCAATATCGGCGGCGTCTCTACGGCGGCGAACGAGACCGGCAACGCCGCCGGCATGGTGCTCACGGCAGCCAGCAACCTGTCCAAGCAGGCCGAGCAGCTCTCCGGCGAAGTCGGAACGTTCCTGAAGGGCGTGCGCGCGGCGTAGGCTGCGCTTCACCTCTCCCGCTTGCGGGAGAGGTCGGCGTTCCGGGCGATGCGAAGCATCGTCCCGCACGCCGGGTGAGGGCTTTCTCCTCATCGGGAGTCTCTGCGGAGGCACCCTCTCCCCAGCCCTCTCCCGCAAGCGGGAGAGGGAGCGCATCCTACTTCATGGCTGCAATCGAATCTGACCGCGATGTACGACCGCGGACCCCGCTACTACCGCCGCGCGACGGTGCACCCGCTCGACAGCTGGCGCGTCGATCCGGTCGAGCCGTCGTTCGACTGCGACGGGAATTCCTCGAACGGCGAGTTCTGCTTGCCGGTGTTGAACTCGAAGATCTTGCGGAACAGGCCCGGCGCCATCGCCGAGATCGGATTGACGCGCATCACGGGCGCGGCCGGCGTACCGACGACCTCGTAGGTCACGCCGATCAGCCCCTCATTGTTGCCGCCGCCGAGAAAGATGCCGAACAGCGGGATCTGGCCGAAGATGTTGTTGACGCCGTACATCGGCACGAAGGTGCCGCTCATGCACACCTGGTTGCCGGGATAGTCGATCGAGCCCTCGATGGTGGCGCCGATCATCGGCCCCTTGACCACACCGTCGCGGATCGTGAGCGCGCCGTTCTGCCGGGTGAACTCGGCGCGCAGCGCGCTGAAGGAGACGCCATTCCCGGTGCCGTTGGGGGCGCCGGCGGCCACGCGCTCGAGCTGCGCCTCGCCCTTCACGGTGAAGTCGCGCACGTTGATGAGTCCCTCGCGCGCCGTGTTCGGCTCGGAAGACGGCGGCTCCATCGCCACCACCATCTGGCCGCCGACCGCTTTGGTGTAGGTGTCGGTGAAGCGCAGCAGCGCGCCCGCGTCATTGGTCTGCAGGTAGATCACCTCGCGGTTGCCCTGGGCGCGGCCACCGCGCAGATCTGCCGCGACAGGCGTGTCACGGCCGATCTTGCCGCTCAGCGTGAGCGCCTTGATGGCCCCGTTGCGCTTCGACATCTTGGCGTCGACGCTGCGCATGGCCTCGCCGTTGAAGCCCGCGACGGCACCGAGCTTCACGTCGATGTCGAAATCGAGATTCTTCAACTTGTTCTTGTCGTCCTTGGAATTGCCTGAGATCGCCGATTTCAGGAAGCCGCGGCCGTCGAAGACGTCGCCACGCATGGTGCCGCGCACCACACCGTCCTGGCTGCGCTCCACTCTGAGCGAGGCCTTGTCGCCGTCGGACGGCGCGTAGGTCGGGAAGTTCGCGTTCACGAGATCGCCGTTCGCGTCGAGCTCGAGCGAGCCCTTGATCGAGGCGCCGCCACCTTCGATGACGATGTCCTCGAAACGCGTCGATTGCGCCGTCGGCACAACCTTGAAGCTGGCCTTGCCGGACTTGCCCGGCAGCTTGACCCAGCCGGGCAGGATGTTGTCGAGCCGGACCGAGGTCAGGTCGGCCTCGACGCCGAGCTTCGTCGTCTGATCCGCACCGCTCGCGATCTTGCCCGACAGCTTGATCGGCAACGATCCGCTGACGGCAGGGCTGAGATCGAAGCCGAGCCGCGAGCGGCTGGCATCGTCCAGCGTCGCCTGCAGCCTGACGTCCGCGTCGCCCTCGGCCGGCTTGCGATAATCGAGCGAGGCCGCCTGACCGTTGATCTTGACGTCGCCCTTGACCTGGTAGCCCTGGTTGTTGGCCGATATCTTGAGGTTGTTGGCTTCCAGCTTCTGGTTCATCACCAGCTTGTCGGCGGCAAAGCCGTTGAGATCGGCGGTGACCGCATAGGTGGTGTCGGCCTTGGTCAATTCGCCCTTGACCGGCATGCCGAGCTGGATGTTCGCCGCGAACGTTCCCTTGCTGGTGTTGGGATCGACGACGGTCGCCGACAGGTCGCTCAGCCGATCATTGGCGAGCATTTCGGCGGCCGCAGGCACCGGGCCCTCGACACGGAATCTGCTCCGCGACGGCGACGGCTTGGGCGCCATGTCGGGCACTTCGAACACGAAGTCGGAGATGGTGACCTTGCGGCCCGCGGGCGTATCGGCAATGCCCTGCCCGATGTTGACGGTCGCGGTGCGCCCGGTCACGCGCGCCTTCAGATCCGCATCGCGCACCACCGGCATGCCATCCACGGGCCGGACCGCAACGCCGCTCGCCACGATATTGACCGACAGGCCGTCGTCCGGAATGGGTGGGCCCTTGCGCGGCAGGTTCCTGGTCGGCGAGTTGACGCCGATCTCGATGCGCTGAAGCGTTCCGCGCTCGATCCTCTCGATCACCCATTCACGCAATTCGGGGACGATCAGCGTCGGCCACATCCGCTTCAGGGCGGAGGCCGACATCGGCGTGCCCGCAAAACCGAGGGTCAGCCGCGGCTCGCCCGAATAATCGAGCGCGCCGGTGCCGGCGACGCCGATCTCGCCGTTGGAGACGTCGGCCTGCGTCAGCAGGATGCGCTTGTGGTCGGTGTCGAAGCGGAAGCCGATCGCAATGCGGTTGAAGACGAGCGGCGGCTCGTTGTCGATGCCGCCGAGCAGGATCGAACCGCCGCTGAAGCCGAGCTGCCAGTCATTGGTGGTGCCGTTGGGCGGCTCCAGATGCGCCAGCAGCGTCAGGCGGTTCGCGCCGGAGAGAATCTTGAACGGCGCGACCAGCACCCGCCGGTTTGCATCCCACTCGACATTGATCTCGGCCGAGTCGATCGCCATGGGGTAGTCGGGCGTGTCGGTGTCGATGATGTTGCCGGCGCCGACCGCGATCTTGCCGCGGAAGAAGGTCGGCACGCCGTCGCGGCCGAGCTCGCCCTTGAGCTCGCCCGTGAGCGGCAGGTCGGCGGTATAGGTGAGATCCTTGACCCGCAGCGCCAGCAGGATGTTGGAGGTCGAGACCTTGTCGGCCTTGATGTCGACCGAGCGCACGCCGTTCTCGGCCGGGCCGATCGTGGCGCGCAGCATCCACGGGCGCGCGCCCTCCTCGCCGAGGCTGAGCGCGACGCCGCCGCGGCTCGGCCGGCGCAGGCTGAGCGTGATGTTCTCGAACGACCATTTGCTGCCGCGCTGCTGATCGTCGACGATCAGATTGCCGTTCTTCAGGCCGATCTCGTTGAGGTTCTGGCCGTCGAGGCCCGTCATGCTCAGGCTGTCGAGCCAGTCGAGGCCCTGAAGGATGCCGCTCTGCGCGGTCGCCTGCGGTGCGGCCTGCGAGGCGTCCGGGTTCGCAGGCGCGGTCGCGAATGGCGGCGGAGGGACGCCGCTGCGCGGGAATGTCGGCGGCAGGCCCGCGTCCTTCTTGGACGCGACACCGGTCGCCAGCGGCTTTGCGGTGTCGCCGGCGGACACGGTGACGGTGCCGTCTGGCGCAATGCGGATGGCGAGCTCGGCATCGACGAGGTTGAGGCTCTCGGCCCGCAGGTGGCCCATCAGGAGGGCCGCACCCGACAGCTTCACCTCGGCCTTCGGCGCGCTGGCGACGACGGCATGATCGCGGTCGCGAACGATGATGTCTCGGATGCGCACGGCGATGCGGACCCGCCCGGCACGCTCGATCTGCGTGCCGCCGACCTCGACCGTGTTGCCGTGGCCGATATTGTCCTCGATCGCGGCTGCGAGCCAGGGCGTTGCGATGTCCAGGTTGATGGGACCGGCGCCGAGCCGCCACCACAGCGCACCGAAACAGCCGACGAAAATGACGATGATGGTGGCGATGACCACGGCCGTGCGCTTCAGCCAGCGCCCCCCACCCGCCCGGCGGCGCAACGCGCCGAATCCGTCACCGATGCGGAGGAAGCCCGAACCGGAACGCGCCAGCAGCCGGCGTGCGCGATGGCCCGCCGCCGCTTCCTGATCCGGATCCCAGTCGGCGTCGTCCCATTCCTGCGGCTCAACTTGGCCGCCGCGCCGATCAAGATCCCGGTTGTAGTCCTGGGGCGACGTATTCCTTGCCATTGCTTCTCGATACAGGCGCCCGTCATAGGATTGAGCGCCGCCGGGACCGCAGCCGTTCGCGGGAAGTGACGCTCCCTGCGCCGGCACTGCCGCCATACCTCGAATATTCCTGCTGTTCGTCATTTCGCCCCGGGAGCGCGTTCAACGAGCAGTGGGGTGGTGCGTGGAATTCCTTGTAACCATACTCCGGCGTCGTCAGACTTGCCCAGCCAAGGGCGCGATTCCGGCTCGCCAGACAAGAGCTGCAATACCGCTTCGGTTGACCTGCCGAAAGCGTCGAAAGGAAGGCGTATGTCCAAGAAATCCCGAAAGAAATCGTCCAAAACGCCCTCCGGCAGTCCGACCGCCAAAAAGAAGACCGCAAAAACGCGGGCATCCATCCAAACAAGGTCCGCGAAAACGCAGCGGACACCGGCACGCAAATCAGCCGCGACCATAGCAAAAGCAGGATCACATAAGGCCGCATCGAAACAGTTAAAATCCTCCAAATCGGCCTCCTCTCCGGCTGCGGCCAAGTCCGGCTTGAAGTCCGGCTTGAAGTCCGGCTTGAAGTCCGGCTTGAAGTCCGGCTTGAAGTCCGGCTTGGCGGAGGGCCAAAAGGCCCCCGCCTTCAGCCTGCCGCGGGATGGCGGCGACGTGGTCACGCTGGCGGATTATGCCGGGCAGAAGCTGGTCCTGTTCTTCTACCCGCGGGCCGACACGCCCGGCTGCACCAGAGAGGCGATCGACTTCACCCGCCTGGCCGACGCCTTCGCCGCCGCCGGCACTGCGGTGCTCGGCATCTCCGCCGATCCGTTAAAGGCCCAGGAGAAGTTCCGCGACAAGCACAAGCTCGGCGTTCCCCTCATCTCGGACGAGACGCACGAAATGCTGGAGGCCTATGGCGCCTGGGGCGAAAAGTCCATGTATGGCAAGAGCTTCCTTGGGATTCTTCGCACCACGATCCTGGTCGGGACCGACGGCAAGGTCGCGCGGATCTGGCGCAACGTCCGTGTCGACGGCCATGCCGACCAGGTGCTGGAGGCGGCAAGGAGCCTTTAACCAATCCTTTCAATTCGCGCGTTCCCATTTGCGGAAAATTAACCATGACCGGCCCAGATTGCTGCGGCAATTGAGCCGCAAGGAACCCATCCGACCGGCGCGGGAGTGCCGATGTCGAAAAGTTCTGCCCAATACTCGCAGTACCCCCAACATCATCCCCACGACCACGGACGGGCCTTCCAGCGTCGCCTGGGTGTCCCGGCGCCGGCAACCGCGATTCCCCTGCCCGCCCCCGACGATGCCTACACCATCGTTCATGCCGGCAAGCAGGTCCGCTTCGGGCCTGTGGTGTTCTGGATCGTGGTCGGCACCGTGGTGCTGCTCGGGCTGTGGTCGGCTGCCACTGCCACCTATTTCGCGTTCCGTGACGACGTCCTGACCCGGCTGATCGCCCGTCAGGCCGAGATGCAATACGCCTATGAGGACCGCATCGCCGAGCTGCGCGCCAAGGTCGACCGCACCACCAGCCGCCAATTGCTCGACCAGGAACAGTTCGACCAGAAGCTCGACCAGATCATGAAGCGCCAGACGGCGCTGGAGTCCCGGGCCACGGCGCTCGGCGCCATGCCCGACGTGACCGGCTCGATTCCCCGCGCCGCCCCGCAGCGGAGCGATGCAAGCCCGAGCACGCCCAAACCGTCGCCGATCAGCGACACCGTGATCTTCGTGGCACCGCCGGATCGCGAAGCGCGCCTCGAATCGCGCGCGCCGAGCGTCGTGGCAGCGCCAACCAGCCAGTTCGCCAAGAACCAGGGTTTCGACAACGTGCTGGTCCGGCTCACGACCTCGCTTGACCAGGTCGAGCGTCGCCAGATGGCGGCGCTCAGTGCCGTCGAGGAAAGCATGGATTCGCGCATGCGCCGGATGCGCAGCGTGGTCAGCGATCTCGGCCTGAACCTTTCCCATCTCGAAGCCGCCGTGCCGCGCAGTGCGATGGGCGGACCGTTCGTTCCCGTCAAGCTGACGGCGAATGCCGGACCGTTCGAGAAGCAGCTCTATCGCATCCACACCACGCGCGCCGAGATGGACCGTCTCAACCGCACGCTGGCGCTGGTGCCCTACCGCAAGCCCGTCATCGGCGAGGTCGAGTTCACCTCGGGCTTCGGTGTGCGCAGCGATCCTTTCCTGGGTCGGCCCGCGATGCACACCGGTCTCGATTTCCGCGCCGCCAGCGGTGACCCCGTCCGCGTCACCGCCTACGGCAAGGTGGTTTCCGCCGGCTGGTCCGGCGGCTATGGCCGCATGGTGGAGGTCGATCACGGCAACGGGCTTTCGACCCGCTACGGCCATCTCTCCGAGATCAACGTCAAGGTCGGCGAGGTCGTGAAGATCGGCCAGGTCATCGGCCTCGTCGGTTCGACCGGCCGCTCCACCGGCCCGCACCTGCACTACGAGACCCGCATCGAAGGCGAAGCGGTCGATCCGCAGAAATTCCTGCGCGCCGGCGTGCGGCTCAGCGCGGGCTAGGTCCGCGCGGCCGGTTGTTTACTGACTCCGCTGGTGGCCGACCTCTCCGGTGATGACGTTTGAGATAGTCGGGTCTGCCCCTGATAGCCGACATATCCTCGGCCGCGGGACGCGGCAGCCATGGGCCAATAGGCGACGTTGCGGCCTGTCGTGATAACCTTCGACGAAATTTCGATAGTTCGGAGGACCAGTGATTCAGGATTTGATGTCGATAGCTGATGCCGTTTCTGACGAGCAGGGTTTCATTCGACTTCTGCGAAAAATGGCATTCGATCGGGGGGATGAGCAGCAGAAGGAATTGGCGGCCCCAAGCTCGCCATACGGACCCGGAGCTAACGGCTGGGAAAATGGTTCGATAGAGGCTTTTTTGGAAGCTGCGGCGGCCTGGGCCGAAGCGACGCAGGACACGTCCGGTCTTGAGGCAAAGGCGCCTGATATCTGGCGTCGTGCAGCGAAGATCATTGTCGCGGGAGCATTCTATGAATGATCTCACCGAAAGCGCAATGTCCTGATATGAAGGTTAGGCTGCTGACGAGGCGAACCTACCGGAGATAAGAGTGGCTGAACTTCATCCTGTAATGAACGATACAAAGTGGAGAGAATTGCGGGATGCCATGTACGCTATTGGATCGGCAACAATCTATCGAATTATGAGGGTCAACGGATATTACTCAAATCCGGACGCCGAATGGTTCTATCACTTCCAAGAAGGCGGATACGACGACATTCGGTATGTCGATATTTTCGCGACCGACCAGCCTCACCGCCAACAGGTTGGAAGCGCCCTCAAAAAGATCCATCTGCCCGCAGTGGAAACCGGTGATGGCTTCCGCGTGTACGGGTACGTCTTGCCGGGACAAGCCGTCGATTATCTAGATTGAGGGCCGCCTCGGGTCAGACGCCGAAATGCTCTGGCCCTTAGAACATGTCCACTCGGACCCCAGCAGCCGACATCGGCAGTCTAAAGCCCGCGGTATCCCGCGGGCTTGAGCTTCAAGAGTTCGATACGCGGGTCAATCGCCGAATATTGCGCTGATCCTCGGCCTCCGGTGAGACCGGCTTGGTTGGCGAGGCGTCCACCAGCGCCGGACTCTCAGGCTTGTAAGCAAGTGCGTCGGCGATCCATCGCGGCCATTCGGGTTTCGGCCCTGGTTCAACCCGCGTTTGAAGCAACTGCTGAAGTATATCGCTCATGCCTGCTCCTGCGACTCCAGCCAAAGCTCTTCATAATCGGCATCCTCATCGCGCACCCCGCCGAGGCTGCCAAGCACACTGATCGGTGCTCGCACGCTCTCCTCGATATGTGCCTCCATCGTCACGTCGTCGCCGGGATGCACGATCACCCGTTCGATGCGGTGCACGAACCTTATGGGGTTCTCGTCTTCGCTCGCAATCGGCTGCAACGGCTTGCCCCATCCCCGATCGAGAATGGCGTTGGCAGCCATCACACGGGCATGGGCGGGAGCGTCCTTGTTGCGCACGATCTGCACGAGGGTCTTGATGGCGACATTCGTGTGAGTTCGCGCCAAGGATTTGATCTCGGTTAGCGTGCGCTGCTTTAGAGCGCGGCGGGCCGCCGCCCTCGCGAGAGCATTCTGGGAAAGAAGGTTGTAGTTCACCACTTCAGTCATTTGGAAAATCCGTCTGAAATTTACTCCGATCATCCTGGATCGAGACGCAAAAAACCCGCGGCGGGAGAACCGGCGCGGGTGCAAACAAACTCGTCTCGATGATGCTATTCTGCCAGTGTTTTGCCCGACGGGTCAATGCCAATCGGCTCCTGCAAGCGACTTCTTGCTCTACCATCGAGTGGATTGGACGGGCTTAGGCTAGCCGGCAACCGAATGTCCATAAAGGCACCGTCCGACAGTTGGTGAGCATCTGACAGCCTTGTTGTCCACAGCCACGAGAAGCAGTAGCTCGCCGGCACCCTCGCCTACTAGGAATCGATAATTTGCCAAACCCTGCCGGCTCATGCCTTTGATGACCGCATGTCCACGAAGTCGCGCCAATATCTCTTCGGCACTCAGATCAAGATGTCAGCCGAGCGCGCCAGGGAGGCGCGCAAGGAAGCTGACAAGCTCGCCTGCGTGGCGTGGAACAGCCGCATGCTCGGTTACAAGGGACCGGCGCAGCCCTCACCGACCATCGGCGATGCGATCAACGGAGGATACCCCTACCTCGAGGTCCGCTGCCAGGGCTGCGATACCAATCAGACGATAGCGCTCGAGATCATTCGGCGGCCAAAAACGACTCCGATCCACGAACTCGAACGCTACATGCGCTGCAAGGATTGCTCGCAGCTGCGACGGCGTCCCTACAAGCGCAGCGAGCTTGTGGCACTGCGGCCGACAAAGATTTCAGCCAGCCAACCGCCCACAACCTGGTGGCCGGGCGAGCGATAAGACACAATCTCACCCATGTGCAATCTGTATTCGATCACGACCAATCAGGCGGCCATCGCTGATCTCTTCCGTGTCGTCCGTCGCTACGAAGGCAACTTGCCGCCGATGCCCGGCGTCTTTCCGGACTACCCCGCCCCTGTCATTCGCGATGCCGGCGGCGAGCGCGAGCTGGTGATGATGCGCTGGGGCATGCCGCCGCCGCCCCGCACTGGCGGGCCGCCCGTCACCAACATCCGCAATACCTCGTCGCCGCATTGGCGCGCCTGGCTCAAGCCCGAGCACCGCTGCCTCGTACCGGCCAATAGCTTTGCCGAGTATGCGCCCGAGCCGAACCCGGAGACGAAAAAGAAGGATGTTGTTTGGTTCGCGCTTGCGGAGGCGCGCCCACTTTACGCGTTCGCCGGCATCTGGACCACGTTCAACGGCGAGCGCGGCACGAAGTCCAAACCCGTTCCGGGGCCGCATCAGGTCTATGGGTTTCTCACGACGAGCCCGAACGCGGTCGTTGAACCGATCCATCCCAAGGCCATGCCGGCGATCCTGACGAGCGCGGAGGAATGGGACGTGTGGCTGCGGGCCCCTTGGGATGAAGCCAAGGCGTTGCAGCGGCCGCTTGGAGACAACATATTGAAAATCGTGGCGCGAGGGGCTGAAAAGGAAGACGTGATCGCCTAGCGCCAGACGATACCATTATGCCGGTGTTTTGCCCGACGGGTCAAATGATGGTCAGCGCGTCTACTTACAAGATCCGCTACGTCCGCTTATCTCCCATGAGCGGCGTGGAAGCTGACGTTTCGTGAGGTCCGAGAAGGGCCAAAACGCGAAGAACTCAGGTTGAGCAAATTTGGCCCGCTCTCCCGCGATAATCGGACCTCCGTGAGACCCAGCGCGACTTCGCAGATGGACCAGAAACGGAAATCACTTCTTCGCCCAATCGTCCACTGCGATGCGTTACACTAATCTCGCGGCTTCTTGAAAATGAAATCTAATGTTGACGAAGGGTCTTGCTTGCTCTTCCAGTCAGCAAGTTTTTCCTCTTCCGCGTGCAACTGACGATACAGTTCTGACATCCTGCCAAATATCGAGCGAAGTGTCGTGTCGCTCGTGGTCTGGGAAATTTCAGCACACCGCTCGGCCATGTCAAGATTTTCGTTCATGAACACTCTACGCTTCCGCTAGAGCCGACAGATTGATACAGTTAGAAATGACCAACCTTGATCTGCCTGTCGAGAGCTTTATCATCGAGCGTCTGGTCGAGGGCGGCTGGCGGGTTAGTGAGCGTCGCCCCGATCGCGAGGACATTCCTGTTGCGGACTTCGTGTCCCTCCGTGACGCCGAAGAATGGGTGAAGTGGAAGCAGGGCCTTCCGAAGCTCAACCCTTATGCCGTTGAATAGGCCAAGAGGGGCGACTTCCGGTTTGGGTCTTGGCTGTGTGCAAACGGATGGTCGGCACGCGGCCGTGGGTCGCCAATCATTGCAGGCGGCCGATGTTCTCGCGTCGGATCGTCCAATGACCGGCCAAAGTAGGTATCGCGACGCGGTATTGCGCTTTTGGACGCACTTTCCGGGCTTCAGGCGGCGCGGATGGCTGCAATCAGGCGCGGTTTGCCGACGATGTTCATCACCCGTGTGAGGTTATAGGCGAGAACATGCAGCGCCATTTCGGCGGCGACGTTCCGTAGGCGCTTCATCAGGAAGTGGGTCGCCCCCATACGGGCCTTGATCGTGCCGAAGGGATGCTCGACCGTCTCGCGCCGCCTCCGCATGGCGTCGGGGTCGGAATCGAGCCGTCTCTGGACCTCCTCGACCACATGCTCATGCTCCCAGCGTGTGATGCGGCGCTCCTTGGACGGCGTACATTGGCTCTTGATTGCGCAGCCTTGGCACGCTGCTGTCGACCAGTAACGGCGCAGCGTCATTCCATGCTCGATGTTGGTATAGCGATAGGGCAGCACCTGGCCGGACGGGCAGCGGTAGACGTCCTCGTCAGGTAGATAGGCGAAGTCCTGTTTGCCGAACCGACCCTCCGCCTTGGCGTTCGACGTCATGGGCTTGGGCAGCGTGACTGCAACGCCAGCCTCTTTGCAGGCCAATATCTCCTCTCCGTCGAAGTAGCCACGGTCGGCGACCGCCTCGAGTTTGTCCACTTCGAGCACTTCTTTGGCTTGCTTCGACATCCGAGCAAGCTGCCCACGGTCATTGCCGACGTTTATGACCTCATGCGTAACAATCAGATGGTGTTCGGTGTCCACCGCGACCTGGACATTGTAGCCGACGACACCCGATCCGCGTCCACTGGTGGCCATCGAACGGGCATCCGGATCGGTCAGCGATATCTGTTGATCCGGCGTCTTGCGCATCTGCGCATCGAGCACTTCCAGGCGGCCCATCTCCTGCTTCAGTCGAGCGATCTTTTTCCTTAATCCTCGTTGTCTTGATGCTGATCGCTTCCGATGGCTCCTGCCGATCGGCGCTATCCAGTTGACGCAGATATCGCCCGACGCTTTCCTCGATCTGCGCCATCCGCCTCGCCATCTTGGCATGTGTGAAGTTGCGATCGCGGTTGTTCACTGTCTTGAACTTGCTGCCATCGATTGCGACGCTTGGGGTCTGCAACAGGCCCATTTGCCGGCATAGCGCAACGAACTTCGCACAAACCTTCCGAAGCGCCGCACCATTGTCCTTCCGGAAATCGGCGATCGTCTTATGATCGGGAGCCAGGCGGCCGATCAGCCACATCACCTCGATATTGCGGCACGCCTCACGTTCCAGGCGGCGACTGGATTGCACCCGATTGAGATAACCGTAGATGTAAAGCTTCAGAAGGACTGCCGGATGATAGGAAGGCCGGCCCGTCTCCTTGGCGATCACACGCTCAAATCCCATTCCATGCAGGTCGAGCGCCTCGACAAACACGTCGATCACATGGACCGCGTTGCCCTCGTCTACCCAATCCTCCAGACATTCCGGCAAGAGCGTCAGCTGGGATCTGTCCGCGCCTTCAACGAAGCGTCCCATCCGTATCCCCCCATTAGGAAACGGAGGAATCGTAACCGACTCGCGGCTTTTCACACAGCCAGGGTCAAACGCTGCCCCTGGCGGGCTGCTTCACCTTGGTCGGTTCATCTCTTGCAAGCAGACGTTTCGGCTCTTCGAGCGCAGGTCGGCCACGGGCCAAGAAGAGACATTTGAGACCGTCCGGCCAACGCCTGTGGTTCGCTCTTTCAGAGCTGCGCGTGAAGGAGTAAATTGTTAGGCATACCCGCTATGATTGAATGCTGAGGCTCTCGGCCCGGCGAAGCCGCCGTGCTATTCGACCGCTAGGGAAATGCCAACGGATAAGCCTCGGGCATGCCGAAGACGCGCATCATGTATATCGAGAATAAATCCGCATCGCTGAATGGGCCGGCGCGGATTGGCCGTGTCACGTTCTCTAAAACGAGCAAATCGATCAGTTATGGAGGGCGTACTTTCCAGAGCCTGAAGGGGAGCGGGTTCAAGGCAAACTATTTCGACACAGAGACGGGAGAGAGGTTTTGGATTTCAGGACCGCGAAAAGATGGCAAAGACCGGCTCTATGCCGAAAGCTCCTCGCCTGTTGAAATCGACCCCGACGTCGCGGAGGAATACTGGCGCAACATCAGGAGCAAGCCCTAATGGGCAGGGCTCGATTGAGGGAGTTGTGGATCGACAAATGCGATGGCCTCAGTGGTACCCAACGCGCGGTGACATAGTGGGCATCCTACTTACCCTTCTCGTAACGTGTCTGTTCGTTTTCGTTGTCCTCCGATTTCCCTATTTCCATCAGGCGACTGGCTTCGGTCCCGATTGGGATTGCAAAGTCATGCCAAAGGGTGACCCGGTCTGCACTAAGAAACCCGGTCGGTGAACGGTTTCCAGCGCACGTGGGCAATGATGACCGCTTCGGTCAAAAGCGCCGACTTGACCGGCGGTCGGGCAGTTCCGGTTTGCCCCTGGCTGCTGACATCTCGCTGCGACGTGCCAACGGAAGCGATGGGCCAGAAGCGGTCATTGCACGTCGGCTCTTATACCGTTCGCGGGGGATCGCCTGCGTTCCTCAATATGATCTGCGAGAAACTCGGCGTCTTCGCCGACCCCCCAAAGAAATCCCGATTTTATCTTGTGCATGCGATGCAGGCCGAGAAAGTAAAGTCCAGGCACGCTCGTGACACCACGTTGTTGACGTGGAGCACCACGCGCGTCGAGTACATCGCAATCGATCCAACTGAAATCGTAGCCGTAGCCCAACGCCCAGATCACCGTACTGATATTAGCATCACGCAGATCGAGCGATTCAATTTCGGCGAGACGCGCCCGCCTTGCGCTAAGAATTTCGTCGTACTCCCCACCAGGGGGAGCATCAATACCCTTGGCGGCTATGTAGGCGTCAATGGTGGAGAGCCATTGCCGAAAGGTTTCATCTCCGACCTCAAGGTTGGCGTTAAGGTCCGTCGCGAGCAAAATTTGATTTTCGCGGATGTCTTTGAGGCTGCCGAGCAGCCTCGCGCCACGTTGCGCCAACTCGTACAGATCAACGGTTTTTCCACCCTTGTAACCGGTGACCAACGGGCCGCGAAAACCGGGAGGTATCATGTCCGTCGTTCGATTGGTGGCGCCGGTGTCTTCGTTCCACCAGCCTGAATCGCGTCCGCGGTAGCGTCGCGGCTGACGCCGATGGCCACGCAGGGCGTAGTACACATTTCTGCCTTCGAGCAGCAGATCTTCGACGATCTGACAGCCGGACGCACCGGAGCCGACGACCAGCACGCCGCCAGGAGGAAGCTCGGATGGGCGTGTGTAGCGGCTCGCTGTAACCTGACAAATTCCGGCGGGCAAATGAGCGGCGCACTGCGGCACGGTCGGAACTTGGTATGGTCCGGTTGCGACGACCACATTGCGAGCCGCGATTGAAGTGGTCCCCGCCTGCACCAGCAAGCGCCCATCTTCGGTTTGACGTACACCGGTGACGTTGACGCCGCATCGCACCGGCGCCGCGATCCGCGCACCGTAATCTGCGATGAAGCGAACGACGTCATCACGCCGGCTAAAGCCGTCAGGGTCATCTCCTGCATAAGCGTGCCCCGGAAGCCGCATCATCCCGTTGGGGAACTGAAAGTACAGCGAATCCCAGCGCTCGCTGCGCCAACGCTCGGCGACCCGGCCACGCTCAAAGATGATGTGCTCGCGCCCGCGTTGGGCAAGATGATGGCTGACAGCAAGACCGGCTTGGCCACCACCAATAACAATGGTCTCGACCGATTCGGGCATTGCAGACCCCTGATTGCGCAGGTCAATGGTCCTTAACACTCCCGTCTACGTCCATTGTTTGTCAAGGACTTGGTACACAGATCGGTCTGACGCGGGATTGTCGCGCCGCTAGTGCCCTGATCGTCGGCTCACGGCGGGACAAGCGGTCGAGCAATAGTCCGCTTCGGGTCCAGAAGCCAAACAGCTTTCATGGTCGGAGACTTCCGCTTTGCATCGCTAAGCAGAAGTTTGTGAGTACACGTCCTACCGCTGCTTCGGCCGCGACACCAGTTCGATCATCTTGCCTTCATCCTCATCCGGCATCACCGCCTTCGCCTGCGCGTAGGCCTCGACCGCAGCGCGCGCGACCAGCGGCTTGCCCGCGAGCAGGCTCTCGGCGAGCTTCACGGCGTAGGCGGCATCCTTGTGCCGCAGCGCTGCGGTGAAGGTCGCGCCGCTGAAATCGCGGGCGACCATGCGCTTGGAATGACGCGCTACCTGCGGGCTTGCGGCGACGCCGGCCTGGATCGATTCCAGCACCAGGTTCATGTCGAGCCCAGCCTGCTCGGCCATCGCAAGGCCCTCGGCGAGGCCGGCGATCTGGATTGCGCCCATGAGATTGTTGATGAGCTTGTAGACCGTGCCGGAGCCGACCGCGCCGAAATGGCGGATGGTCGAGCCGATCGGTTCGAGATAGGGCCGCGCGCGCTCGAGATCGGCCGCGTCGGCGCCGACCAGAAGCGTCAACTTCCCGGCCGCCGCCGCGTCCGGCAATCCGGTCACGGGGCAATCGATGTAAATCAGCCCGCGCGCGTTGAGCTCGCGGCCCATCTCACGGGAATGGTCATAGGAGACGGTGGAGCATTCGATCGCGATGGTGCCGGCCTTGGCCGTCTTGGCCGCTCCTTGCGGCCCGAGCCAGACCGCGCGCGAAGCCTCGTCGTCGGCGACCATGGTCACGACCGCGTCGGTATCGATCGCGGCATCTTCCGGCGAGGTCGCCCAAGTCGCGCCGCGCGCGATCAGGTCCTCGGCCTTTGCCTTGCTGCGATTCCAGACCGTCACCGTGAAGCCGGCATCGAGATAGCGGCCGGCCATGCCGTGGCCCATCCGCCCAAGCCCGATGAAGGCGACGCGGGGCATGGCTAGTCCACGTCCTCGATGTCGCCGCTCGTGGTGCCGAAGGCGCGCTGCGCCAGCGTCGCGGCCATGAACTCGTCGAGCTCGCCGTTGAGCACGCCCGAAGTGTCGGAGGTCTGCACGCCCGTGCGCAAATCCTTCACCATCTGATAGGGCTGCAGCACGTAGGAGCGGATCTGGTGGCCCCAGCCGATATCGGTCTTGGCGGCCTGGTCGGCGGCAGCCTTCTCCTCGCGCTTCTTCAGCTCGATCTCGTAGAGACGCGCGCGCAGCATGTCCCAGGCCTGCGCCCGGTTCTTGTGCTGGGAGCGGCCGGCCTGGCAGACCACGGCGACGCCGGTCGGGATATGCGTCAGGCGCACCGCGGATTCGGTCTTGTTGACGTGCTGGCCGCCGGCGCCGCCCGAACGCATGGTGTCGACACGGACGTCGGATTCCTTGATGTCGATCTTGATGCTGTCGTCGATGACGGGGAACACCTGCACGCTCGAGAACGAGGTGTGCCGCCGTGCGTTGGAATCGAACGGCGAGATGCGCACCAGGCGGTGCACGCCGGCTTCGGTCTTCAGCCAGCCATAGGCGTTGTGCCCGGAAACCTGGATGGTCGCCGACTTGATGCCGGCCTCTTCGCCTTCGGACTCTTCGAGGTACTCGACCTTGAAGCCGTGCGTTTCGGCCCAGCGCGTGTACATGCGCAGGAGCATCTGCGCCCAGTCCTGGCTCTCGGTGCCGCCGGCGCCGGCATGGACTTCGAGATAGGAATCGAAGCGGTCGGCTTCGCCCGACAGCAGCGCCTCGAGCTCGCGCCGCGCCACTTCCTTCTTGAGGTTCTTCAGCGCAGCTTCGGCTTCGGCAACGACACCGTCATCGCCCTCGGCCTCGCCGAGCTCGATCATGCCGATGTCGTCTTCGAGCTCCTGCTCGACCTTGCCGATGCCCGACAGCGCATCCTCCAGCGAGGTGCGCTCCTGCATCAGCTTCTGGGCTTTCTGCGGGTCGTTCCAGAGATTGGGATCTTCTGCGAGCTTGTTCAGCTCGGCGAGGCGCGCCGTCGATTTCTCGACGTCAAAGATGCCTCCTCAGCAGCCCGACTGACTGCTTGATCTCTTCTACCAACCGTTCGATTTCGGCGCGCATGTTGTTCTCTGGTCTAGCGCATGATCCGGGAAAGTGTGCAGCGCTTTCCCGAAAGCATCATGCGCAAACAAAAATCTGACGCGATGCAGTTCATCTCACCGCGCTGGGGATGTAACGGCGGCGGCGCGAAAGCGCAACCGCCCCCCTCGTCCGTATCAGACGTTATCCGCTACCACAGCCCGCCGGTGCCCGGCCGCATGAGGAAACCGGAATCCGGCTGCTGTTGCGAGGCCGGCATGCCGCCGCGCCCGTCGGCATCGGCAACGCCGATGACGGAGTAATTATCCGGCGGCGCCGTGCCCGGCTTGAAGGCTTCGAGGATGATTCCGCCGGTCTCGCCGGGGCCGGCACGCATGCCGGTCTTGGCGACGACGCGGACGAGCTTGATGCCGGCCGGCACCTTGAACGGAACGGCGGGCTTGTCGGCGAGCGCGAGCTTGAGGAAATCGCGCGCGATCGGAGCGGCCAGATGGCCACCGGTTGCGGCGTTGCCTTTGCCGAGCGGACGCGGCTTGTCGTAGCCCATGTAGATGGCGACCGCGACGTCGGGCGAGAACCCGACGAACCAGGCGTCCTTGGCCTCGTTGGTGGTACCGGTCTTGCCGGCGACCGGCTTGCCGACTTCCTTGATCACGGTCGCGGTGCCGGCCTGGACCACGCCTTCCATCAGCTCGGTGATCTGATAGGCGGTCATGGAATCCAGCACCTGCTCGCGGCGGTCGATCAGCTGCGGCTCGGACTGGTTCTTCCAGCCGCCGGGCGCGTCGCAGCCGCGGCATTCGCGCTGGTCGTGCTTGAAGATGGTGCGCCCGTAGCGATCCTGGATACGGTCGATCAGCGTCGGCTTCACGCGGCGGCCGCCATTGGCGAGCATCGAGTACGCCGTGACCATGCGCATCGCCGTCGTCTCGCCGGCGCCGAGTGCGTAGGAGAGATAGTTCGGCAGCTCGTCATAGACGCCGAAGCGGCGGGCATATTCGCCGATCAGCGGCATGCCGATGTCCTGCGCGAGACGCACCGTCACCGTGTTGAGCGACTGCCGCAGCGCATTGCGCAGCGTCACCGGTCCCTGGAATTTGCCGGAGGAGAAGTTTTCAGGCCGCCACACGCCGGCACCCTGGCCCTGGTCGATTTCGATGGGCGCGTCGAGCACGACGGTCGAGGGCGTATAGCCGTTGTCGAGCGCGGCCGAATAGACGATCGGCTTGAACGACGAACCCGGCTGCCGGTAGGCCTGCGTGGCGCGATTGAACTGGCTCTGGTCGAACGAGAAACCGCCGACCATCGCGAGCACGCGGCCGGTCCAGGGATCCATCACCACCATCGCGCCCGAGACTTCCGGGATCTGGCGAAGACGGTACTGGCCCTCGACCGGCTGCCCCTCCTTGGAATAGAGCGGATCGGCATAGATCACGTCGCCGGGCGCAAGCACCTGCGCGACCGAGGTCGGCGTCTTGCCCTTGGCGTTGCCTTGCGCGGCCCGCGCCCAACGCACGCCGTCGAGCGTGACGATGCCGGTCTCGCGCTGCTTGCTGACGGCGCCGCCAAGCTCCCGGCTCGGCTGGAAGCCGATGCGCGCCGACTGGTCGCTGGTCTCCAGCACCACCGCCATGCGCCACGGTGAGATGTCGGACAGCGACTTGATCTCGGCGAGCTTCACGCCCCAGTCGCCCGAAATATCGAGCTTGCTGATGGCGCCGCGATAACCCTGCTGCTCGTCATAGTTGACGAGACCGGTGACCATGGCCTTGCGCGCCATGACCTGGATCTTCGGATTGAGCGTGGTGCGAACCGACAGGCCGCCCTCGTAGAGTTTCTTCTCGCCGTAGCGCTCGAAAATGTCGCGGCGGACTTCCTCGGCGAAATATTCGCCGGCGAAGGTGTGGGCGCCGTTGGAACGGCTGGTGACGGCGAGCGGCTCCTTGCGCGCCTTGTCGGCGTCGGCCTGCTTGATCCAGCCGTTCTCCACCAGACGGTCGATCACGTAATTGCGGCGCTCGATGGCGCGGTCGCGGTTGCGGACCGGATGCAGCGTCGCCGGCATCTTCGGCAGCGCCGCCAGATAGGACGCTTCCGCCACCGTCAGCTCGTTCACGGACTTGTCGAAATAGACCAGCGAGGCCGCCGCGATGCCGTAGGCGCCGAGGCCGAGATAGATCTCGTTGAGATACAATTCGAGGATCTTGTCCTTCGAATAGGTCTTCTCGATGCGCATCGCCAGCAAGGCTTCCTTGATCTTGCGGGCAAAGGAGACCTCGTTGGTGAGCAGGAAGTTCTTGGCGACCTGCTGGGTGATCGTGGAGGCACCCTGCGGACGGCGGTTGGAGCCGTAATTCTGGAGATAGAGCAGGCCTGCGCGCGCCATGCCGGTGTAGTCGATGCCGCCATGCTCGTAGAAATTCTTGTCCTCGGCCGCGAGGAACGCGTTGATGACGAGCTTTGGCACTGCCTGGATCGGTAGATACAGCCGTCGCTCCTTGGCGTATTCGCCGACCAGCGAACCGTCGACCGCGTGCACGCGCGTCATCACCGGCGGCTCGTAATCCTGAAGCTGAGAGTAGTCCGGCAAGTCCTTGGAGAAATGCCAGATCAGGCCTGCCACGGCCCCGACACCGACAAGGAACACCACTGTTCCCGCGGCGAACAGGAAGCCCATGAACCGCACCAGCAAGCGCATTATCTGTTTATCCGTTCAAACTCTGGATCAGCCCAGTATTCAGCCCATGGGACCTAAAACTGGCACCCCAAAACTGGCGCCAACCTCACATCGCGAATTCACCGGCTTACGCAATCACATCAAGGCCGGACTTAAGACGCTTGCCGAACAGGATTCTCGCCGATTCCGGAACCCTCTACGGGTTTTCTATAAAGCGTCCGCTGTGGCCAAACTAGGGCCTTTGGCTCAGGAGGAACAAGCCGGCTCAGTTCGACGTCCCCCCGGTCGTCAATTTGACGATCCGGCCGTGGCCATCCGCTTGGTCAAAAATCCGTCGATCGCCTGGGCCATCGAGCCCACGGCACGAGACCGCCAGCCCTCGGAGACAAGGTGCCCGAGATCCGCCTTGTTGGAAACGTAGCCGATCTCGACCAGCACCGAGGGCACATCGGGCGCCTTCAGGACCCGGAAGCCGGCAGACTTCAGGGGATGCTTGTGCATCCGCACCGTCTGCTTCATTTCGCTCATCAAAAGGCGGGCAAAACGGTTTGAAAAGGTGCGGGTTTCGCGCTGCGTGAGGTCGATCAGGATGTCGGCGACATCGGTCGGCTCCTCCGCGAGGTTGAAGCCGGCGATCGCATCGGCGCGGTTCTCCGCATCGGCCAGCCGTTGGGCCTCGGCATCGGACGCCTTGTCGGAGAGCGTATAGATGGTCGCGCCCTGCGCATCGCCCTCGGCCCGCGGCAGCGCATCGGCGTGGATCGAGACGAACAAGGCCGCCTTGAGATTGCGGGCGATCTTGGTGCGGTCATTGAGCGGAATGAAGGTGTCGTCGTCCCGCGTCATCACCACGCGGTACTTGCCGGCCTTCTCCAGCTTGTCGCGGAGCGCGAGGCCAAAGGCCAGCACCAGGTTCTTTTCGCTCTCGCCGCTCGATTGGGTCCCGTTGTCGATGCCGCCATGGCCGGGATCGATCACCACCACCGGGCGACCGTCGGGCTTCTGCTGCGTGCCATCCGGGGCCGGCGCGCTCGGAACCGTGGCAGGCGGCGCTTCGGCGATCGCGGGCCGCAACTCGGGACGGTTTTCGACCGGCAGCGACGACACGAAGGCGGTGCGGTCGACCTCCTCCAGCTCGAGCACGAGCCGAGCCGGTTGGCCGTTGGCCGCCTCCAGCACGTAGGAATTGGCGATCTTCGCCGGCCCGGTCAGGTCGAATACGATTCGCGAGCCGCCGGGCATGACGAGCCCGTAGCGGAAGGCCTTCACCAGCCCCCGCCCCCCGCTTCCGATCCCGGCGGGCAGCTGAAAATTCATCTGCGGCACGTCCACCACCACGCGATAGGGGTCGGCCAGCGTGACGGCGCGGAAGGTAACGGTCTGGTCGAGGTCGAGGATGAAGCGGGTCTGCTTGCCGTCGCCAGCCAGCCGGGCGGCCGAGGCGACCGGAAAATTCGCTGCGACGGCAGCGGGTTGCGGCCGGCTTTCGGCGGCGATCAGGCGCGAGGAATCGGCACACGGCAATGCCGTGATGCACAGCAACACGCCCCCCAGCAGAATCCGTCGATTTGTGCGGCTCGCCACCAATTCCGTGCCTCCGAGCAGCTCTCTTAACGCAATAAAACCACAGGGTTAATCGATCCTTAATGACGGAAACGCGAAACTCTCCGACTGTGACCGCCGTGCGACGCTCCCTTGCACCGATGGCTCATTCCTCGTATGTACGGAATGCTGACGGCCGATATTTCCGGTTGTGTCGCATTCAGCCTCCCGGTGCAGCGCCGGAACTCTCAAGGTTTGGGAATTCCAGCGTTTTCCGTTTCCCTCTAAGACCAGCGCGGTGCGCGGCAGCGAGGTGGAGCGGGTCAAGCCCCGGCGGCGGACGGTCTCGGGTTACCACTCATGTTACCGGGACGGTTCTGACAGCGGCGTAACCCATTACCCGGTCCCTTGATCCCAAGGGGACGGTTCGTGATCCCCAAGGCGAGCGCGCTCGCGCCGTGCCTGGCCAGCAGCAACTGATTGAAGGGCGGCCTCGCCGCCCAGTGTTTCATACGGGCCGACGCTTGATGCGCCAGACTGTGCCGACGAAATCTGAAGGAGCATTCGCGACGCTGCGGAGTGACAATCCCGCGCGTCGCAATGGTCCTGAAGCTTCCGGTTCGGCAAGGCGCGAGAGACGGCGTTTCGGCCTTCCCCTCACCCCCGAATCAGGTGGACCGTCGCGTCACCCGGCGGCGCGATACGCGCCC
This sequence comes from Bradyrhizobium sp. NC92, assembly GCF_025200865.1. Taxonomy (NCBI): domain Bacteria; kingdom Pseudomonadati; phylum Pseudomonadota; class Alphaproteobacteria; order Hyphomicrobiales; family Nitrobacteraceae; genus Bradyrhizobium; species Bradyrhizobium sp. NC92. Next base: position 3,998,425 of record NZ_CP104171.1, on the reverse strand, counting down.
ACGGCTTATCGCGCCCGCCGCCGCCAAGAGTTAAGACATGCCCAACAAGATGTTGATCGATGCCACCCACCCGGAAGAGACCCGGGTCGTCGTGGTCCGCGGCAATCGCGTCGAAGAGTTTGATTTCGAGACCGCGCAACGCAAGCAACTGCGCGGGAATATCTACCTCGCCAAGGTCACAAGGGTCGAACCCTCGCTCCAGGCCGCCTTCGTCGAATATGGCGGCAACCGCCACGGCTTCCTCGCCTTTAGCGAAATCCATCCCGATTACTACCAGATCCCGGTCGCCGACCGGCAGGCGCTGATCGAGGCCGAGGAACAGGCCCATCGCGAGGCCGAGGAAGAGAGCGAAAATCGCTCGCACGGGCGCCGCCGCTCGCGCCACCGCAACGCCCGCCGACGCGGTCATGGCGAGCGCGTGCGCAGCGACATCGTCGAGGGCCTCGAGGCCGGCGCCGATCCCGCCGCCCAGCCGGTCGAAGGTGCCGCACTGCCGGAGCATGCCGAGGGCGAGCATCTGCACGCCGCTACGGAGCATCACGGCGAGCACGAGGGCCACGATCACGATCACGGCGACCATGACCATGATCATGACGATCATCATCATGATCACGAGCACCATCACGCTCACGATGACGCCCACGGCCATGAGGACGAGCGCGATCATCATGACCATGATCGCGCCGGCGAGACGCCCGCGCCTGTCGCGGCGGTCGGCGCCGAGCCCGCGGTCGAGACAATTGCCGAGCCGCAGCCGGCCCCAACCTTCGACGTTCCCGCTTCCGAAGCTCCAGCCGCCGAAGCGCAGGCAGAGCCTCTGGCCGAAGCCGTGACGTCGGCCGCCGAGCCGGCCGATGCCGTTTACGCCGCCGGCGAAAGCACTGAAGCGCCGCATGCCGAGGCCGCCCAAGCCGGTGAAGACCAAGCCGGTGAGGACGACGACGAGGATGAGGAAGACGGCGAGGATGCCGAAGAGGAAGTCGTCGAATCCGTCGGCGGCGACGACGTGCTGGAGGAAGTGCCGGAGCGCACCTTCCGTCCGCGCCGCCAGTACAAGATCCAGGAAGTCATCAAGCGCCGCCAGGTGATGCTGGTGCAGGTGGTCAAGGAAGAGCGCGGCAACAAGGGCGCGGCGCTGACGACCTACCTCTCGCTCGCCGGCCGCTATGCCGTGCTGATGCCGAACACCGCACGCGGCGGCGGCATCAGCCGCAAGATCACCAGCGCGCAGGACCGTTCTCGTTTGAAGGAAGTGGTGCAGGATCTCGACGTGCCCGAGGGCATGGGCATCATCCTGCGCACCGCAGGCGCCTCCCGCACCAAACCCGAGATCAAGCGCGACTTCGAATATCTGATCCGGATGTGGGAGACGGTGCGTGACCTGACGCTGAAGTCGCAGGCCCCGACCCTCGTCTACGAGGAAGGCTCGCTGATCAAGCGCTCGCTCCGCGACCTCTACAACAAGGAGATCGACGAGATCCAGGTCGCCGGCGAAGCCGGCTACCGCGAAGCCCGCGACTTCATGAAGATGCTGATGCCCGCCAATGTCAGCGCGGTGAAGCAGTATCGCGACGGCCAGCCGCTGTTCTCGCGCATGGGCGTCGAGAGCCAGCTCGACGCGATGTTCTCGCCGACCGTGCAGCTGCGCTCCGGCGGCTATATCGTGATCAACCAGACCGAGGCGCTGGTCTCGATCGACGTCAACTCCGGCCGCTCGACCCGCGAGCACCATATCGAGGACACCGCGCTCAAGACCAATCTGGAAGCGGCCGAAGAGGTCGCCCGCCAGCTTCGCCTGCGCGACCTCGCCGGCCTGATCGTCATCGATTTCATCGACATGGACGAGAAGCGCAACAACCGCGCGGTCGAGCGTAAGCTGTCCGACTGCCTCAGGCAGGATCGTGCGCGCATCCAGGTCGGCCGCATCTCGCATTTCGGCCTCTTGGAGATGTCGCGCCAGCGCATCCGCGCCAGCGTGCTGGAATCTTCGACCGATCCGTGCCCGCATTGCGGCGGTACCGGCCATGTGCGCTCGGTGTCCTCGGTGGCGCTGCAGCTCTTGCGCGGCCTCGAAGAGATCCTGATGAAGGGCGCGACCCACAATCTCGTGGTCCGCACCCGCACCGACGTCGCGCTCTATGTGCTGAACCACAAGCGCGGCCATCTGCGCGACCTCGAGAACGGCTTCAAGGTCACGCTGTCGGTGATCGCCGACGCTAGCGTCAGCGGCCCGCAAGCCTATGTGATCGACCGCGGCGAGCAGGTGCATACGCTCGAAGCCGCCAAGGCGCTGCTTGCAGCCCAAGCCGCGGCGAGCCCGCCGCCGCTGGCCGAAGAAGTCTACGACGACGAGGACGGCTTCGACCTGGAGACTGAATCCGAGGTCGAGACCGACGAGACCGAAGGTCTTGCTGACGAGCAAGCCGGCGGTGAGGCAGCCTCCGAGCAGGACGGCCAGCGCCGCAAGCGCCGTCGCCGTCGGCGTGGTCGCGGTGGCCAGCGCGAGGGTGAGTTGCGCGAGGATACGGCGCCGACCCTGCCCGAGCCCGCGATGGTCGCCGCCGAAGGCGAGGACGAGACCGAGTCCGAGCAGGACGGTGAGGAAGGCGAGGAACAGGCGGCCCGCGGCGAACAGCAGGGCAGCAGTGATCGCCGGCGCCGGCGTGGTCGCCGCGGCGGACGCCGCCGTCGCGGTGGCGGCGAGGAAGGTCTTGCCGGCTCCATCAGCGACGAGCTCGGCACCGGCCAGCCGCCGGAAGCTGTCGACGCAGTCGCCGATTTCGACGGTTTCGGCGGCCAGGCTTCGCCCTCGATCGCGCAAGCCGAGCCCAGCACCGAGCCGCAAGTTGCGCAGCCCGAGCCGCGCGCGGAGATGCAGACCGAGGCGCCGGCCCAGCAGCCGGAGCCGGCTCCCGCCACGACGGCCGCAACGCCGGACGAAGAGCCTGCCGGCGACAGGGCCGCGCGGCGCCGCTCCACCGTGCGCGAAAAGGTCAGCTTCCTGCTGAACAGCCAGCCGGAGCCCGCAACGCCGGCAGCTGAGGCGACCGAGCCGGTTGCTGCGCCCGCGCCGGCAGCTGAGCCCGCACCGGAGGCGGCAAGCGAAAGCCCGACCGCCCCGCGCCGGGCTGGCTGGTGGTCACGCCGTTTCGGCGGCGGCGAGTAAAGGGACAAAAGAGTTGAAACCGCCCGGCCAAACCGGGCGGTTTTGATTTTGATGAGGTCAGCAGCAATGCAAAGCGCGATCATTCTCGGCGGCGGCATGGTGGGCGTGGGCGCCGCGCTGCATCTGCAGCAGCGCGGCTGGTCGGTGACGCTGGTCGATCGCCGGGAGCCGGGCCGCGAGACCAGCTACGGCAATGCCGGGATGATCCAGGCCGAAGCGGTGCGCCCCTATCCGATGCCGCGCGACCTCGCCTCGCTCCTGAAGATCGCGACCGGCCGCACCAACGACGTGCGCTACAGCCTCTCCTCGCTTCATCTGCACATCGAGCCCCTGCTCCGCTATTGGTGGCATTCGGCGCCGAATCGGCATCGCGAGGCGATCGAGGCGTGGGCACGGCTGATCGCCTACGCAACTTCCGAGCACGACATCCTGATCCGCGAGGCGCATGCCGACAATCTCATCCGCCGCGCCGGCTACCGAGCGCTGTTTCGCGATCGCGCTTCGTTGGATCTGTCGATCAAGGCCGCCGAGGAAGATCAGCGCGAATTCGGCGTGAACTATCGCGTCCTGTCGGGCAGCGAGCTTGCCAGGGCCGAGCCGATCCTGCGCGACGATCTTCCGGGCGCGATCCACTGGCTCGACACCTGGACCGTGTCCGACCCCGGCGCGCTGGTCACGGCCTATGCCGAGCTGTTCGCGCGCCTCGGCGGCAGGATCGTGCTCGGTGATGCGCAGAGCTTGCGGCAGACCGCGACCGGCTGGTCGGTCGACACCGACGAGGGGCGCATCGACGCGGCCCACGCCGTCGTGACGCTCGGGCCGTGGTCGCCCGATTTGTTGTACAAGTTCGGCTATCGCATCCCGCTGGTGCGCAAGCGCGGCTACCACATGCATTACAGCGGCGGCGCTTCGCTCGACCTGCCCCTCATCGACAAAAGCGGCGGCTACGCCATGGGGCCGATGGCCAAGGGCATCCGCATCACCACCGGCGCGGAATTGACGGGCGCGGACGCATTGGCAACGCCGGTGCAGCTGGCCAGCGCCGAAGCCTCCGCGCGCGAGCTGATCGACCTCGGCAAGCGGGCCGAGCCGGATCCGTGGTTCGGCACGCGGCCTTGCACGCCCGACATGCTGCCGGTGCTCGGCCCCGCCCCGCGCCACCCCGGCCTCTGGATGAATTTCGGCCACGGCCATCAGGGCTTCACGCTGGGACCGGCGACCGGACGCCTGCTCGCGGAGATGATGAGCGGCGAAACTCCGGCGGTCGATCCTACGCCGTATCGGCCGGAGCGGTTCTAGCCTCAAGGAAAAAGGACTGATCGAGGATCTCGACCAGCCCTATTACTTCGAGCTCTGACAGCGCAGCTCGCGCTGCAAGGATCAGTCCGTCGTGATCGCCGTCTCCATGTCGGTCGGATCGATCTCCTTGGCGAGGTTGGCTTTGAGCTTGTCGCGGTCGAGCTCGCCTTCCCACCAGGCGACGATCACGCAGGCGACGCCGTTGCCGCACAGATTGGTCAGCGCGCGGCACTCGCTCATGAACTTGTCGATGCCGAGCACGATTGCCATGCCCGGCACGAGCCGCGGATCGACCACGGCGAGCGTCGCCGCCAGCGTGATGAATCCCGCGCCGGTGATGCCGGAGGCGCCCTTCGAGGTCAGCATCGCCACCACGAGGATGGTGATCTGCTGGCCGAAGGAGAGCTCGACGCCGAGCGCCTGCGCGATGAACAGCGTCGCCAGCGTCATGTAGATGTTGGTGCCGTCGAGGTTGAACGAGTAACCCGTGGGCACGACGAGGCCGACCACCGACTTGGAGCAGCCGAGCCGCTCCAGCTTCTCCATCAAGGACGGCAGCGCGCTTTCCGAGGACGAGGTGCCGAGCACGATCAGCAGTTCGTCCTTGATGTAGCCGAGGAACCTGAAGATCGAGAACCCCGCCATGCGCGCGATGAGGCCGAGCACGACGAACACGAACAGCGCAGCCGTGACGTAGAACGTCGCGATCAAGCCGACCAGATTCAGGATCGCGCCGGTGCCGAACTTGCCGATCGTATAGGCCATCGCACCGAACGCGCCGATCGGCGCCGCGCGCATCACGATCGAGATGACGCCGAACACCGCGTGCGCGGCATCGTCGATGAAGCTGCGGATGGTGTGGCCGCGCTCGCCGAGGCTCATCAAGGCGAAGCCGAACAACACTGCGAACAGCAGCACCTGGAGAATCTCGCCTTGCGCGAAGGCGCCGACCACGGTGTCCGGAATGATGTGCAGCACGAAGTCGACGGACTTCTGGCCGGCCGCCTGCTTGGCGTAGTTGGCAACGGCTGCCTCGTTTGCCGCCGCATTGCCGAAGCCGGAGCCCGGCTTGACGAGATTGCCGACAACGAGACCGATCACCAGCGCGAAGGTCGAGACGACCTCGAAATAGACCAGCGCCTTGACGCCGATACGACCGACCTTCTTGGCGTCCTGGATATGGGCGATGCCGGAGACCACGGTGCAGAAGATGATCGGGGCGATCACCATCTTGATCAGCTTGATGAAGCCGTCGCCGAGCGCCTTGATCCATTCGTTGGTGGCGACGGTCGGCCACAGCCATCCGACGATGGCGCCGAGCACGATGGCGATCAGCACCTGGACGTAGAGGACTTTGTACCACGGCTTGGCAACGGGCGGCGCGACCGGCGCCCCCGCCATCGTTGTCGTCGTCATCAGTTTCACTCCCCTCACAACATTGGGCCAGCCAAGATCAACTTGGCCGGCCCTGTCAATTGGAACTGCTCGTGTTGGCGCGTTTTACCCGCGGCGCTCGACGAGCCGGCGCGCCGCCGGCATCAGGGTCGCGCCGAGCGCATTCTTGACCAGTGAGGCCGCGATGAACGGCACGATGCCGACCTGCCAGGCCTTGGCGGCGCCGAGACCAAGGCCGAATGCCAGCCAGCCGAACCCGGTCGCGAGAATGACGATGTGGCCCGCAGCCATCGCCGCAAACAGCAGCGTCACGCTGCGATCCCAGCCGCGCTCGGCGAGCCAGCCGGTCACGAACGCAGCCAATACGAAGCCGAACAGATAGCCCGCGGTCGGGCCGACGAGCGGTGCGATGCCACCCACGGGACCGGCGAACACCGGCAGCCCGATCGCGCCCTCGGCGAGGTAAGCGATCATGGTTGCGCTGCCAAGGCGCCAGCCATAGGCGGCGCCGATCATCAGCACCACCAGCGTCTGCAGCGTCATCGGCACGTAGGGCAACGGCAGATTCACCTTGGCTGACAGCGCCATCAACGCGGTGCCGAGCGCAATCAGCACGACGGCACGCAGCGTGCCGACGGCTTCGCCCGGTCGGGTCGGCCACATCAATGCGGCGAGAGAAGAATGTGGCGTAGCGGCGGAACGGTCAGGCACGTCGAACTCCGGAAGGCTGTCTAAAACTGGCGGCTATTTAAGCCAGTGAGCGATCCGGTCAACTGCCTCCCGCATCTCATCGAGCGAGCGGGCATAGGAAAAGCGGATGAATGAACGGCCATGGATGGGATCGAAATCGAGGCCGGGCGTTGCCGCCACGCCCGCCTGCTCCAGCATCTGCTTGGCGAACTCGAAACTGTCCGAGGTGAAGTCCGAGACATCGGCATAGAGATAGAAGGCGCCGTCAGCCGGCAGGAATCTCGTCAATCCGGCCTTGGGCAAACCATCGATCAGGACACGCCGGTTTTCCTGATAGCCGTGCTTGATCGCCTCCATCTCGGCCGTGCCGTCGAATGCAGCCTCCGCCGCGATCTGCGACAGCGAGGGCACCGAGATCGAGAGGTTCTGCTGCAGCCGCTCGATCGGCCGCACCAGGATCTCGGGCACCACCATCCAGCCGACGCGCCAGCCCGTCATGCAAAAATACTTCGAGAACGAGTTGATCACGAGCGCATGCTCGGACAGCGCCGCCGCCGTCACGGCTGGAAACGCGTAATCGAGACCGTGATAGATCTCATCCGAGATGAAGCGGATGCCGGCGTCTTCCGCCGCCGCGATCAGGCCGGTGAGCGCGTCGCGGGACATCATCGTGCCCGTGGGATTGGCGGGGCTGCCGACCAGGACGCCCTTCAGCGGCGCCTTGCGATGGGCCGCGAGCAGCGCCTCGCCGGTCAGCGCGTGCCGCGTCTCGTTCGTGGTCTCGATCAGCACAGGCTCGCAGCCGAGTGCGGTCAGGATGTGTCGATACGGCGGATAGCCCGGCACCGTCACGGCGACGCGATCACCGGGCTCGAACATCGACAGGAACGCCAGGATGAAGCCGCCCGACGAGCCCGTCGTCACGACGATCCGATCGGGGCTCACGTCGCTGCCATAGGTGTCGCGATAATGGCGCGCAATGCGCGCGCGCAAGGAGGGGATGCCGAGCGCCGAGGTATAGTCGATCCGTCCAGCCTCGAGCGCCGCATGGGCGGCCGCGATCGCGGTCCTGGGCGCGCCGGCCGCGGGCTGGCCGACCTCCATGTGGATGACATGACCACCGGCGGCCTCGATTCGGGCCGCCGCGGCCATGACGTCCATCACCATGAACGGGGGAACATCGCTGCGGCGGGAGGGCTCGAGCCACTGCCCCAACCGGTTCCTCAATGTCGCATCGTGCATCGATTTCTGCTATTGGCTGGCGAACCGGTCCGTCCGGTCCGAAAACGAGGCGCTTGCGCCCCAGACTGGCCGCATTGTGCGGCTCAATAAGGGCAACGCTCACAAGGGCATATCGCGTATCCGGTCCGCCGCCAATCACCAAAACCAATCACGAAACTGCTTGACCAAGAACACTTGACCGAGCCCGTTTGACCAAGACCGCTTGATGTCGCTCCAGATCGCATTGCGCAAGAAGGCCTCCGCCCTCACCGCCCTCGTCACGGCCACGGCGATCGCGCTGACGCCGTTCTCGGCCGCGCACGCGCAGGCCAAGGGGCCGCCGGTCCTGCGCGACACCGAGACCGAGCAACTGCTGCGCGAATACACGCGCCCGATCCTGCGCGTTGCCGGTCTGGAGAAGCAGAACATCCAGATGGTGATCATCAACGACGGCTCGTTCAACGCCTTCGTCGCGGACGGCCGCCGCATCTTCGTCAATTGGGGCGCCATCCTGCAATCGGAGACGCCGAACCAGATCATCGGCGTGCTCGCGCACGAGACTGGGCATCTGGCGGGCGGCCATCTGTCCAAGCTGCGCGAGCAGCTCGCCGCTGCCCAGACCCAGATGATCATCGCGATGCTGCTCGGCGCCGGCGCGATTGCGGCTGGCAGCACCCAGCGCAGCAGCCCAGGCAACAACGGGCTCGCCAATGCCGGCGCGGCCGCGATCGCCGCTCCGCAGGAGGTGATCCGCCGATCGCTGCTGTCCTATCAGCGCCAGCAGGAGGAGAACGCCGACCGTGCCGGCGTGAAATTCCTGGCGGCGACCCAGCAATCGCCCAAGGGCATGTACGAGACGTTCAAGCGCTTCACCAGCGAGAGCCTGTTCGCCGCGCGCGGTGCCGATCCCTACCTCCAGTCGCATCCGATGCCGGCCGATCGCGTCGCCGCGCTGCAGGAGTTCGCAGGCTCCAGCCCGTACTGGAACAAGAAGGACGATCCCGCGCTCCAGCTCCGGCACGACATGGTCCGTGCCAAGATCTCCGCCTTCATGGAGCGGCCGGAGACGGTGTACCGCCGCTATCCCCAGACCAACGACAGCCTGCCGGCGCGCTATGCGCGCGCCATCAGCACCTACCTCCACGGCGATCTGCGCAGCGCGCTCGCCCAGATCGACGCGCTGATCCAGGTGCAGCCGAACAACCCGTATTTCTACGAGGTGCGCGGCCAGGCGCTCCTGGAAAGCGGCAAGGCGGCCGAAGCGATCGCTCCCTTGCGCAAGGCCGTCGCTCTCTCGAACAACGCCCCCCTCATCGAGATGTTACTTGGGCAGGCTCTGGTCGGAACCGATAATAAGGCCTACACCGACGAGGCCGTTCGGATTCTCCGCGCCGCGGTGGCCCGGGAGCCCGAGGCGGCGCTCGGCTACACCCAGCTCGCGATGGCCTATGGCCGAAAGGGAGATTATGCGGAGGCAGATCTCGCCTCGGCCCAGGCCGCCTATTTGCGCGGCGACAACAAGACCGCCCGCGAGCTTGCGACGCGCGCGAAAACCCGTTTCGCTGTCGGCACGCCCGGATGGGTCAAGGCCGACGACATCGTTGCGGCGAAGCCGCCGCGCAATTGACGCAACTCGAACGACGGCCGACCACGACGTCACGACACCGGGCCCTGAATCCGCCGGGACGTTTCTCGAAACCTGCTTTGGATAAGAGGATTTGACTATGCCTTCGCTGCGCCTGCTCGCTCCTGCATTGTTCGCGCTCGCCATGTTCGGCGCGGCCGTGCCCGCCTCCGCCGACAGTTTTTCCGACAGCCAGCGCACCGACATCGAGAAGATCATCAAGAACTATCTCGTCAGCCATCCCGAGGTGCTCGAGGAGGCCATGGCCGAGCTCAGCAAGCGGCAGGCCGCGGCCGAAACGCAGAAGCACGAAGCCAGCATCGCGCAGAACGCCGAGGCGATCTTCAACTCGCCGCGCCAGGTCGTGCTCGGCAACCGGGACGGCGACGTCACCTTCGTCGAGTTCTTCGACTACAATTGCGGCTATTGCAAACGCGCGATGGACGACATGCTGACCATCATGAAGGGCGATCCGAAGCTGAAGGTCGTGCTGAAGGAGTTTCCGGTGCTGAGCCAGGGCTCGGTCGAAGCGGCGCAGGTCGCGGTCGCCGTGCGCATGCAGGATCCCTCCGGCAAGAAATATCTCGACTTCCACCAGAAGCTGCTCGGCGGTCGCGGCGCCGCCGACAAGGCCCGCGCGATGCAGGCCGCCAAGGAAGCCGGTCTCGACACGGCTCGCATCGAGAAGGACATCGCCAGCCCCGAGGTGCGCGCCACCATCGAGGAGAATTTCAAGCTCGCCGAAGCGATGGGCATGAACGGCACGCCGAGCTATGTGATCGGCAAGCAGATCGTGATCGGCGCCGTCGGCGTCGAAAGCCTGAAGGAAAAGATCGGCATTGCCCGTTGCGGCAAGGCGACTTGCTGATCACACGTTGACGCTAGCGAGAACAGCAAAGGCCGGCGGATCTGCCGGCCTTTTTTGTTGCGCGGAACGTTGGCGCCTTCGTGCCAAGTCATTCATCTGGCATTCAACAAACAAATGCCGTGGAACAGTCGAAGTTCCGGAACAACTCAAATCTCCTTTCGTTGTCGGCGCGGGCAATGACGCGAATGAACACGTGAGGAGAATTTCGATGTTGAACCGCTTTATGATTTCGGTTGCCGCAGTCGCACTCGTCGCGGGCACCGGTCTGGCGAACGCACAAGACAAGGGCCGCGACACTGGCGCTGGCTCGCAGCAGATGCAGCATTCCCAGCCCTCCGGCGGCGGCGCCGAGCGCGGCGGCGCGATGGGTCGCGATTCCATGAGCCACGATAAGGGCACTGTCGGCCAGGCCGGCGGCTCCAGCGCGACCAAGTCCGAAGACAAGTCCGGCGCGATGAAGGACGACCGCTCGGGCGGCGCGATGCACAAGAACGCGGCCGAAGACAAGGCCGGCGCCACCAAGGGCCAGCGCACCGACGAGCGCGCACAGGGTCAGATGGACAAGTCCCAGCAGGACAAGTCCAAGAGCATGAGCCAGGACACCAGCAAGTCCGGCAGCAAGGACCAGAAGGACATGAAGGCTGAGGGCAGCAAGAGCGGCACCTCGACCAACAACGCCGAGACCCAGAAGGGCACCGGCACCAGCACCAACCAGAATGCTCAGGGCCAGACTGGCATCACGAACCAGAACGCGCAGGGTCAGACCGGCACCAGCTCGACCCAGAACGTGCAGGGCCAGAGCTCGACCACGGTTGGCCAGGCCGGCGCCGCTGCCAAGCTTTCGACCGAGCAGCGGACGCAGATCACGTCCGTGATCCGCGAGGAGCGCGTCGCCCCCGTGACGAACGTGAACTTCTCGATCTCGGTCGGCACCCGCATCCCGCGCGAGGGCATTACCCTGCACGCCCTGCCGTCCCGGGTCGTGACCATCTATCCGGAGTGGCGGACCTACAAGTACGTCCTGGTCCGCGATGAGATCGTCATCATCAATCCGGACACCTACGAGATTGTGGCCGTCCTGAACGTCTGACGCAGAACACGGCAATCGGGGGCGGGCAGCGATGCCCGCCCCTTTGCATGCGCCCGGCAGCCATGCTTCGGCCTGGTTAACAAGCAATTTCCGTAGTTTCCGCACAGGTTTTTGCGCACTGGATGAGGTGCTTGAAGCTGCCCTCGAGGCCCTTCAAGGCTTCCCCTCAAGCGCTTTGTTACCTATAACCCCCGCCACGCCGAAACACCTCTTCCGGGATTGGAATGGCCGAACCTGCAACCGACACGATCCTCGTCCTGAACGGGCCGAACCTCAACATGCTGGGGACGCGCGAGCCCGACAAGTACGGCCACGCGACGCTGGCCGACGTCGAGGCGCTGTGCCGGGAGACGGCCGCGACGTTCGGCCTGAAGGCGGACTGCCGGCAGTCCAACCGCGAAGGCGAGCTGATCGACTTCATCCACGAGGCGCATCGGCGCAAGATGAAGGGCATCATCATCAATGCCGGCGGCTATTCCCACACCTCGATCGCACTGCACGATGCGCTGCTCGCCGTGCAGATTCCGACGGTCGAGGTGCATGTGACCAACATCCACGCCCGCGAGAGTTTTCGTCACCATTCCTACACCGCACGCGCGGCTTTCGCCTCGCTCTGCGGTTTCGGCATCGAGGGCTACCGCCTCGCCATCCAGGGCCTTGCCGCCAAGCTCGGCATCAAGCCCAACGCCTGACGCTCCCTTCCATCAGAACATTCGGATCAAACAACATGGCGCGCCAGCCAGACGACAAAGCAGCCGCAAAGTTTTCCAGCGAGGATTCCGCGCTCGTTCGCGAGCTGGCACTTCTGCTCGATGAGACCAGCCTCACCGAGATCGAGATCGAGCGGGCGGGCCTGCGCCTGCGCGTCGCCCGCAACATCAGCGTTGCCGCGACCATGCCGATGCAGGTGACGGCTCCTCCGGCCGCCCTGCCGCTGGCGGCAAGCCCCGCGGCGCCAGCAGCGGCCGCGGCCGATCTGTCGAAGCATCCCGGCGCCGTGACTTCGCCGATGGTCGGCACCGCCTATTGGGCGCCGGAGCCGGGCGCAAAGCCGTTCATCGACGTCGGCACCAAGGTCTCGGTCGGCCAGACGCTGCTGATCATCGAAGCCATGAAGACGATGAACCAGATCCCCTCGCCGCGCGCCGGCACGGTGACGCAGATCCTGGTCGAGGACGGCCAGCCGGTCGAGTACGGCGAGCCGCTGGTGATCATTGAGTGACGCGAATGGGGAAATAGCGATTAGCGAATGGCGTCAGCCTTCCCTACTCGCCATTCGCCACTTCGCCATTCGCTGCAGGACAACATGTTCGACAAGATCCTCATAGCCAATCGCGGCGAGATCGCTCTTCGCATCCTCAGGGCCTGCAAGGAGCTCGGGATCGCGACCGTCGCCGTGCACTCCACCGCGGACGCCGATGCCATGCATGTGCGGCTGTCGGACGAGAGCGTCTGCATCGGGCCGCCGGCGTCCAAGGACAGCTATCTCAACGTGCCCGCCCTGCTCGCGGCCTGCGAGATCACCGGCGCTGATGCCGTGCATCCCGGTTACGGCTTCCTCTCCGAGAACGCGCGCTTTGCGGAAATCCTCGCCGAGCACAATCTGCACTTCATCGGTCCGAAAGCCGAGCACATCCGCCTGATGGGCGACAAGATCGAGGCCAAGAAGACCGCCAAGCGGCTCGGCATCCCCGTGGTGCCCGGCTCGGACGGCGCCGTCGGTCCTGACGACGATGCATTGGCGATCGCCAGGAAGATCGGCTTCCCGGTGCTGGTCAAGGCGGCGGCCGGCGGCGGCGGCCGCGGCATGAAGGTCGCGCACAGCGAGGCGGACCTGCAGGTGGCGCTGTCGACGGCGGCGAACGAGGCCAAATCCGCCTTTGGCGATGCCTCCGTCTATCTGGAAAAATACCTGCAGAAGCCGCGCCACATCGAGATCCAGATCCTCGGCGACGGCCGCGGCGGCGCGATCCATCTCGGCGAGCGCGACTGCTCGCTGCAGCGCCGCCACCAGAAGGTCTGGGAGGAAGGCCCCTCGCCCGTCCTCGCTGCCGCCGCACGGGCCAAGATCGGCGAGACCTGCGCCAAAGCCATGCGCGAGATGAAATATCTCGGCGTCGGCACCATCGAGTTCCTGTTCGAGGACGGCGAGTTCTACTTCATCGAGATGAACACCCGCATCCAGGTGGAGCATCCCGTCACCGAAAGCATCACCGACATCGACCTCGTGCTGGAGCAGATCCGCATCGCCGCCGGCGGCGACCTGCCGGCCAGGCAGGACGAGGTCCAGGTCATCGGCCACGCGATCGAGTGCCGCATCAACGCCGAGAATCCGCAGACCTTCCGCCCCTCGCCGGGCCGGATCCTGCAATATCATCCGCCCGGCGGCCTCGGGGTGCGGATCGATTCCGCCGTCTACCAGGGCTACACCATCCCGCCGTATTACGACTCCCTCGTCGGCAAGCTGATCGTGCACGGCAAGACCCGGGCCGAATGCCTGATGCGTCTGCGGCGGGCGCTGGACGAGATGGTGGTCGAGGGCATCGAGACCACGCTGCCGCTGTTCCGTGCGCTGGTGCGCGAAGCCGACATCATCAATGGCGACTACCACATCCACTGGCTGGAGCAGTACCTGGCCGGCAAGGCGGAACCCGCCCCGCGATAACCTCGTCCCCTTGTGGAACCCTTTGGCCCCGATCGCGTTCTGGAGGGTTGGGGCCAATTCCAAGGGGGCGTTTTGAACTCCATCGCACGCAAACAGGTGAACCGTCGTGACGGCTGAAGGCCAGCGACGGCGGGCATTCTGGCAGGTCCTGCTGTTCGCGGCGGGCATTTTGGTGCTGACCGTGATCAGCGCCGGCTCCGTCTACCTCGTCAACAAGGCGCGCGAGGACAGCAAATGGGTGCTTCACACCATCGAGGTGGAGAACCAGATCAATGCCCTGCTGCTGGAGATCCGGCGCGCCGAGAGCGGCGCCCGAGGCTTTCTGCTGACCCAGGGGGACAACTTCAGGGTCGACCATGAAAAGGCCGTTTCGGCGATCATTCCAGCCCTCGACAAGCTCACGCGCTTCAACGCCGACAATCCGCAGCAACGCGCGAATGTCGAGAAGCTGAGCGCGGCGATCGAAATCCGTCTCGGTCAGTTTGCGCAGGAAATGATCTTTATGCAGCAGGGCCAGCCGGACAGGGCCACCGCGTTGGTTCGCGAGGCCGCGGCGCAGGACACCACAACCAGGATCACCAGCGTCGCGAACGCGATGATCCAGGAGGAGGAGCGCCTGTTCCGCCTCCGCACGACCAACTCCGACCACAGCCAGACCCTGGCCGCCTCGATGACTGGTATCGGCTCCGGCCTCGTGGTGGTGCTGGCGCTGATCTCGATCTGGCTGGTGCGGCGCTCGGCACGCGTGCGCGACGAGGCCGAGGCGCGCCTGCGCGATGCCAACCTCAATCTGGAAGCCGTCGTCGACGAGCGCACGGCGGATCTGCGCGAAGCCAACGACGAGATCCAGCGCTTTGCCTATATCGTCAGCCACGATCTGCGCTCGCCGCTCGTCAACATCATGGGCTTCACGAGCGAGCTCGAAGAGCTCGGCGGCGACATCTTCCGCCGCATCGGCAGCCTCGCGCATGTCCCCGCGGGGGCAGCGCCGCTCGCGCCTGCCGCGCCGGGCGAGATCGCGCTCGAAGGCGCCGACAAGCAGCTCTCGGAGGATTTCTCCGAAGCGCTCGGCTTCATCAAATCGTCGATCGCCAAGATGGACCGGCTGATCTCGGCCATCCTCAACCTCACCCGCGAGGGCCGGCGTGAATTCCAGCCGGTGAAGGTTGACACGCGCGAGCTGATCGAGGCCATCGCAACGACGCTGGCGCACCAGGCGGCCGAGGCGCAGGCCGAGATCCATCTCGAGCCCCTGCCGGACCTCGTGAGCGACCGCCTCGCCCTCGAGCAGATCTTCTCCAACCTGATCGACAACGCGATCAAATATCTCAAGCCCGGCGTGCCCGGCGAGATCAGAATCCGCGGGCGGACCAAGCTCGGCTACGCTATCTTCGAGGTCAGCGACAACGGCCGCGGTATTGATCCGAAGGACCACCAGCGGATATTCGACCTGTTCCGCCGCGCGGGAACCCAGGATAAGCCCGGCCAGGGTATCGGCCTTGCGCATGTGCGTGCACTTGTGCGTCGCCTCGGCGGCACCATGTCGGTATCATCGGAACTTAATGCGGGCAGCACCTTCACGATCACGCTGCCGATCGCCTGGAACGTGAGCAACCGGAACCGAGATCGATGACCCAGCCTGTCACCATCATCATGATCGAGGACGACGAGGGCCATGCCCGCCTGATCGAGCGCAACATCCGCCGCTCGGGCGTCAACAACGAGATCGTCTCCTTCGCCACGGGCACCGAGGCCATGCGGCACCTGTTCGGCGCCGACGGCTCCGGGCTCGTGCAGAAGGGCAACGCGCTCCTGATCCTGCTCGACCTCAACCTGCCCGATATGACCGGGATCGACATCCTGAGGCAGATCAAGGAGAACAAGTATCTGAAGGCCTCGCCCGTGGTGGTGCTGACCACCACCGACGATTCCCAGGAGATCAAGCGCTGCTACGAGCTCGGCTGCAACGTCTACATCACCAAGCCCGTCAACTACGAGAATTTCGCCAACGCCATCCGGCAGCTCGGGCTGTTCTTCTCGGTCATCCAGGTCCCGCCCGCCGCCACATGAACCAGCCCACGCCGACACTGCTCTACATCGACGACGACGAGGCGCTGGCGCGCCTGGTCGATCGCGGCCTGACGCGGCGCGGCTTCCGGGTCGTCCATGCCGCAAGCGGCGAGGAAGGCCTCGAGCGCATCCGCCGCGCCGCCGCCCAGAACAGCACCGAAGGCGGCATCGATGTCGTCGCGCTCGATCAGTACATGCCGGGCCTCGATGGGCTCGAGACGCTCGAGCAGATCATGGCGATCCCGGACGCGCCGCCGGTCGTGTTCGTCACCGCCTCGCAGGATTCCAGCATCGCGGTGACCGCGCTCAAGGCGGGAGCGGCCGACTATCTCGTCAAGGACGTCCAGGGCGACTTCATCCCGCTCCTCCACGTCGCCGCCGAGGGCGCGCTGCGCCAAGCCGAGCTGCAGCGGGCGCGCGAGGAAGCCGAGGCCGAGATCCACGCTTCGCGCGACCGCTACGCGGCGCTCGCCGCCGAACGCGAGCTCCTGCTGCGCGAGGTCAACCACCGCGTCGGCAACTCGCTCCAGATCATCGCCTCGCTGCTACACCTGCAGGCGAGCTCCGCAGCGCAGGACGAGGTCAAGGCGGCGCTGACCAATGCGATGGGCCGCGTCGCCGCGGTGGCGCAGGTGCACCGCCGCCTCTACACCTCGCAGGACCTCAAGAGCGTGGTCCTCAATCAGTATCTGGACTCGCTGCTCGAGGATCTCAGGCGGTCCGCCGAAGGCAACCGGATGTCGCGCCTGACGCTGAAGGCCGAGCCGATCGAGATCGATCCGGACCGTGCGGTCGCCGTCGGCATCATCGTCAACGAGCTGGTGATGAACGCGGTGAAATACGCCTATCCGGATGGCGCCGGCCCGATCCATGTCGAGCTGATCTCGCAAGGCGACGATCTCCTGCTCTCGATCTCCGACGACGGCGTCGGCGACAATGTCAAGGCCGATCCGCGCTCCACCGGCATGGGCCAGCGCATCGTCGCAGCCATGGCCACCAAGCTCGACGCGACGGTGGAGCGTGATCCCACGCATTCCGGAACCCGGGTCGTGCTGAAGTTCGGCCGCGTGCCCCCAAGCGTCGGCAAGACCAGCACCGCTGCGGCGAGCTGAGCGGTCCGGCCGCCACCCATCGCAACTGCGTTGCGATCCTGCTATGATGGCAAGCCATGACTTCGCGCGACTCCGCCCCGTCTGAAATCACGCCGGCCGTGCTGCTGCGCGCCTATGCCTGCGGCATCTTTCCGATGGCGGAAAGCGCCGACGATCCGACCTTGTTCTGGGTCGAGCCGGAGCTGCGCGGCGTCATCCCGCTCGACGGCTTCCGCGTCGCCTCGCGCCTCGCGCGCACGGTGCGCTCGGATCAGTTTCGCGTCACCGTCAACACCGCGTTCAAGGCGACGATCGCCGGCTGCGCTGCGCCGCAAGTGGGACGCGAGGACACCTGGATCAACAAGCGCATCCGCGACCTCTATGGCGGGCTCTTCGAGCTCGGCCATTGCCACAGCGTCGAAGCCTGGCAGGGCGACGAGCTCGTCGGCGGTCTCTACGGCGTCAGCCTGGGGCGGGCCTTCTTCGGCGAGAGCATGTTCCACAATGTGCGCGATGCCTCGAAGGTCGCGCTGGTACATCTGGTCGCGCGGCTCATTCACGGCGGCTTCGAGCTGCTCGACACCCAATATGTCACCGAGCACCTGAAGAGCTTCGGCGCAGTCGAGATCTCGCGGCGACGCTACACCGCGCTGCTCGACAAGGCGCTGGCGGGCGAACCCGGCGATTTCCTCAGGCTCTCCGCCGGCGAAGCGATCCCGGGCGCACGCGCCCTGGAGATCATCGCTTCGCGGCAATAACGAACAGCTCGTTAGCGGCCGAATCCGGGAATGCCGAACAGGCCTGGGCGCTGCTCCGGTGGGGGCGGCGGTGGCGGTGCCGGCTGTTGCTGCTGCTGGATCGGCGGCAGCGGCTGCGGCGGGCGCTGCTGCACCTGCTTGGGGGCGGCCTTTTTCTGCGCAGGCGGCGGTGGCGGCGGCTTTGCCGCGGCCGGATCCGGTGCCGCCGTGGCGACGGTCTGCTGCGGCTCTTTGCAGTCGGTCAGCCAGATATCGTAGATCGGATGCTCGACGCCGTGCAGGCCCGGGCTTGCCGCGTACATCCAGCCCGAGAAGATCCGCTTCACCTCACCCTGCAAGGTGATCTCGTCGACCTCGACGAAGGCGTCGGTGTTGGCCGCTTCAGTCGCCGGACGCGTGTAGCAGGCGTTGGTTTTGACGCGGAGCGCACCGAACTGGACGGTCTCGCCGATCTCCTCGTCGAAATTGATGATGCGCCCGGTGATCTTGTCGAGGCCGGAGAAGGTCGCCTTCTTGTTCACGATCTTCTGGGCCGGCGGCTCGGTCACGACCTCGTCGCCCGGCTGCAGGCTGGCCGGGGTCTGTGGCACGGCGCCGCCCGGCCCGCCCTTCTGCTGGGGCTGGCGCTGACCGGGCGCACCCGGCGCGCCTTGCGGCCCGGGCGGAGCGATCGCGGCGGAGGGCGGCTGGTTTGGCGGCGCGAGGGTCGAGCCCGGCGGCGGCGCCAGAGGCTGGGTCTCGACCGGCCCCGGCATCACGTTGCCCTGCCGGCCCGGCGGCGGCATCGGGCGCGACGGCAGCACCCGGCCCTGCGGCGGCAGCTCCGGCACCTCTTCGTCGTCCTCGGGCATCGGCTGCGGCTGGGGCTGGCCGCGCGGAATGTTGCCGGGCGGCCGCAGCGGCGGCGGATCGGAGAAGATCGTGCCGATCTGCGCACTTGCCGGCGTCGCAGCCGTCAGTGCGGTGGCGGCCAAAAGCGCCGCAAGACCGGTCAGGGAAAAGATTTTGAACATTTCGCGCGGCTTCAACAGCGAATCGGGCTCGTTGGACATTCTACAGGGGATACCGCCGCTCGCAGGCCCTCCGGTTAACACGCCGAATACGGCGGGGGAAGGGCGGCAACCCAGCCCTTCCCGGCGCGGTCTGGCCAGGCCAGCTCCCGGATGGGATAGTCGTGAGCCCCTCCCCGGGGCCGAAAGCGGGAATGCCCCCGAACCGACAATCCCGACAGAGATGCCCTTCCTCCTCGAAGCCGCCCTCGCCCTTCCCCTGCGCGCCCTGAGCTGGCTCGGCGGCCAGGGCACGCGCGCCGTGGCGGCGATCGCCTTCATCGCGGTCGCGGTGCCGCCGCTGGGCGCGCTGCTGCGCCCCTATGTCACCGAAGCGATCTTCCTTCTGCTCTGCATCTCCTTCATGCGCGTCGATCTCGTCGCGCTGTACGGACATCTGCGCCGGCCGGCGCTGGTCGGGGCCGCCACGGCCTGGACCACGATCGGTGTGCCGCTGATCGTCGGCCTCATCGCCCATGGAAGCGGGCTCGACAGCAGCTCACCTGGTCTCTTCCTTGCGCTGATGCTCCAGGGCATGGCTTCGCCGATGATGGCAGCACCCGCGCTCGCCGCGCTGATCGGCCTCGACGCCACGCTGCCGCTGGTCACGCTGGTCACCGCGACTGCGCTCGTGCCCTTGACCGCCTCGCTGTTCGCGAGCCTCTTTCTCGGCGGCATGCTCAGCATCTCGCCGCTCGCGCTCGGCCTGAAGCTGCTCGGCATCCTCGCCGCATCGCTGCTGGCCGCGACCGTCATCCGCCGACTGTTCGGCACCGACGCGATCCAGCGCCACAGGCGGCCGATCGACGGCTTCAACATCCTCATCCTGCTGGTGTTCGCATCCGCCGTCATGGGCGACGTGGTGCACGATTTCCTCGCCGATCCGCTGTTTGCGATCGGCGTCGCACTGCTTGCCTTCGCGGTCTATTTCACCCTGCTCGCCGTCACGACATTCATCTTTCGCCGCGCCGGCAACGAGCGCGCCTTTGCGATCGGCCTGATGGTGTCACAGCGCAATCTGGGCCTGATGCTGGCGGCCACCGCCGGCGCATTGCCGCCCACCACCTGGCTCTATTTCGCGCTGACGCAGTTTCCGATTCACCTCGCGCCGTACATGCTGATGCCGATCGCACGGCGGGTGATCGTGCGCGCAGATACGTCCGGCGGGGCGGCCACGGGCCACATCACCTAGCCAGCCCTCACCGCGCCGCGATGCCTTTGAGCAAAGGCATCTCGATGCGCCATGCTCATTCAACTTTCATCTTCTTGCATTCAGCCAATATCCACTGCCGGAATGCCTGCATCGCGTGCGTGTGCCGCTTTGATTTCAGGGACGTGAGCCAGTACGATCCAAGATGGACGCGGGTGTCGTAAGGACAGGCCAGGCGTTTCCGGGCTACATCCTCCGAGAACAAGACGACCGGCAAAAGTGCGACCCCGCCTCCTTGAGCTGCAGCGTGCGCCAAGGAGACCGATGAATCAAACGTCGGGCCCGTCATGCGAGGCTGCCGGCATTTCGCCGCCTCGAACCACTGTGTCCACTCGCCGGATCGGTAGGAACGCAGCAGCACCTGTTGATGGAGATCTATCGGGTCTTTGAGGCGCTTCGCTATCGTTGGCGTGGACATCGGGGTGAAGAAAGCATCGACCAAACGCTCTGCGTTGGTACCGTGCCAGGCGCCGTCGCCAAATCGAATGGCGTAGTCCAAGCCCTCGGCGCCGAGGTCGACACGATTGTTGTTGGCAAAAATCTTGATATCGACCTGCGGGTGGATCGAGGTGAAACTCTTGAGGCGAGGAACGAGCCAGCCTGCCGCGAACGTTCCGACGACGCCGATCATCAGCGTCTCCCGCATGCGGCCGTTTTCGAAACGGTCCAGCACCTGGTTGATCCGACCGAAAGCATCCGAAATCGCAGGCAACAGCGCCTCGCCTTCCTCTGTCAGGGCAAGCCCGCGCGTGAGCCGCCTGAACAACTCCGCACGCAGGCTTCGCTCCAGAGTTCGCACCTGCTGGCTCACGGCGGCCTGCGACACCCGGAGTTCCAGGCCGGCCTTGGTGAAGCTGAGGTGACGCGCTGCCGCCTCGAACGCGCGGAGCGCGTTCAGCGGAAGACTGGAAACGTTGGGAGGTCGGCGGGCCACGTCTGATCCAAGTTTTACTTATGGATGGCCTTACGAAGCATCGTTTGTCAATCGCGGCAGCACGCAGCAAAAAAGCGCACGTTCAATCGGAGTTCACGATGCTAACGCGACGTCAGTTCGGATCATCTACACTTGTTCTTTCAGTACAGCTCTTCCTCTCGAAAGTCTCGGGTGCTTCGACACTTGAAACAACACGGCTGTTGGAGGCCATCAGGCAGCTTGAAAGCAAAAGCGGCGGTCGGCTCGGCGTCACCGTGCTCGACACGCAAACCGGAGCGTCGATTCAACATAGGGGAGACGAACGATTTCCGATGTGCAGCACCTTCAAGGTGCTCGCGTCCGCAGCAATATTGAAACAGGTAGGAGAGAAGCTGGACGGCCTCGATCGACGCGTTCGCATCGATCAATCCGACATCGTCGAATATTCGCCGGTCACCCGTGAGCATGTGGGACCGGACGGCATGTCGCTGCGGGAACTCTGCGAGGCCGCCGTTACGAGGAGCGACAACGCGGCCGGCAACCTGCTTCTCAGGGAAATAGGAGGCCCTGCCGGCCTGACCGCCTTCGCCCGCAGCCTCGGTGATGACGTGACCCGATTGGACCGCATCGAGACCGAGTTGAACGAAGCTGCGCCAGGCGATCCTCGCGACACGACAAGCCCGAACGCGATGGCTGAGAATTACAGGCGTCTGGTGCTGGGCAACGTGCTTCCGCCGGCAGGTCGGGAGCAGCTGTCCAAATGGATGATCGCAAACAAGACAGGCGACAGCCGATTGCGCGCCGGTCTGCCGCAGGGCTGGCGCGTGGGCGACAAGACTGGAGCGGGCGGTCGCGGCACCAACAACGACGTTGCGATCGTATGGCCACCTCAGCGCTCGGCGCTCATCGTCGCAGTCTATCTCACGGGCGCCTCTGTCGCCATGAGCGGGCAAAACGAGGTGATTGCCTCCGTCGGACGAGAGGTCGGCAAGGAATTCGGCTGACCGCGCGAGCTGACGTTCACACCGAAAGCCCGGCAGAGCCCCTTCAAGTGGAGGCTTGTGCCGGGCGCCCTACCCCGCCTGCGCCGCGCGCCGCAGCGCCTGCGGCGGCTGGCCATACGCGCGGATGAAGGCGCGCCGCATGCGCTCGGGATCGCGGAAGCCAGTCGTTTCCGCCACGCGCTCGATCGCCTCCCGCGAGGACTGCACGCGCTCGCGCGCGACTTCGAGCCTGAGCCGCTCGATCGCCTTGGAGGGCGTCGTGCCGGTCTCCGCGGCGAACGCGCGGGCAAAATGCCGGGCGCTCATGCCGGCGCGGTCGGCGAGATCCTCCACCGTCAGCGGCGCGTCGAGATTTTCGCGTGCCCAGGATAACAGTGCGCCGAAGCGCCCGTTCGGCGCCTTCAGCTCCAACAGCGACGAGAATTGCGACTGCCCGCCGCTGCGGCGGTGATAGAGCACGAGCTGGCGCGCGGTCGCCTGCGCGATCTCCTCGCCATGGTCCTCGGTGACCATCGCGAGCGCGAGGTCGATGCCGGCGGAGATTCCGGCCGAAGTCCAGACATTGCCGTCGCGGGTGAAGATCTGGTCCGGCTCGAACTTGACCTTGGGAAAGCATGCGACGAACTCGCGCGTCCGCCCCCAATGCGTGGTGGCCCGGCGGCCGTCGAGAAGTCCCGCCTCGGCGAGCACGAAGGCGCCCGAGCAGACGCTCGCGACCCGCACGCCGCGCCTTGCCAGCCGCTGCACGAAGGCCCGCGTGATCTCGCAGCGCGCGGCCTCCGCGACGCCGCTGCCGCCGGCCACGAGCAGCGTCGTGATCGCGTTCGCCGTCTTGAAGTCACGCGCCATCATCTCGACGCCCGACGAGCTGCGCACCAGCCCCGGCTTGGCCGCCAGCACGCGGATGGCCGGCGCCTTGCCGATGCAGCGCGCTGCGATCTCGAATGCCGAGATCGGGCCTGCCGCATCGAGCAGCTGGAAGTCCGGGAAGATCAGGATGCCGATCATGGGCTAGGCCGCAGGTATGTCCGAAAGCGAGGGAATTAAGCCATTTCTGACAGCAGGGCACCATGCCATTCTGCCGCCGTCAAGCGCATTGTCGGAGGCTCCCATGTCGTCACCGCTCCAGATCGGAATCCTGGTGTTTCCACGCGTCACCCAGCTCGACTTCACCGGCCCCTTGCAGGTATTCGCCATGGTCCCGGACGCAAAACTGCACCTGATCTGGAAGCGGATCGAGCCGGTGCCGAGCGATTCCGTGCTGACGCTGACGCCGACCACGACGTTCGCGGATTGCCCCCAGCTCGATGTCATCTGCGTGCCCGGCGGCCAGGGCACCAACGACCTTCTCAACGACGAGGACGTGCTGGAATTCCTGCGCAAGCAGGCGGCAGGCGCCAAATACGTCACCTCGGTGTGCACGGGATCGCTGGCCCTCGGCGCCGCCGGCCTCCTGAAGGGCTACCGCGCGGCCACCCATTGGAGCGCAATGGAGATGCTCGCACAGTTCGGCGCGACACCGACGAAGACACGCGTCTGCGTCGATCGCAACCGCATCACCGGCGGCGGTGTCACCGCCGGGATCGATTTCGCGCTGACGCTGGTCTCGATCATGGTCAATCGCACCACGGCCGAAGCGATCCAGCTCCAGATGGAATACAATCCAGCCCCGCCGTTCAATGCGGGCTCGCCCGACACCGCGCCCGCCGGGGTGCTGGCGCTGCTGAGGGAGCGCGGCGCGCAGAACCAGGCGCGCCGTCTCGAAGCGGTGCAGCGCGCGGCTGAGCGGGTGAACTAGACTCCGCTCACGTGTCCCGGACGCGCTGCAGCGCGCAGCGATGCGGCGCAGAGCCGGGACCCAGGGAGCCACACAGCACGCAGCAGAATGGGCCCCGGCTCAGCTGCGCACCACTTCGCGCTGCGCAGCGTCCGGGGCACGAGACTCACGAGGGCCCCAACAGAAAAAGGCCGCTCGGTTTCCCGAGCGGCCTTTCCTGTCTCACGGTGGCTGCACATTCACATCGGGCGATGTCGGAGCTTCCAGACCGGGGGCCTATCTCCCGATCGAGTCCTTCCTCGGCGGCCGCTGCATCTCGGGACAGTCGCGAACTGTTGCCCGAACCGAACGCGATGGTCTCCCATCTCCGTAAGATGGGATCATTGAGCCGCATCGCCCGCCTCGAGGCAACGCCCGCGCAAGCAGCGTCCCCGCTGTTCCCGTTGTCCACAGCGGCGCGGCGCGGATGCAGATGCATCCGCTTTGGACGATGGTGGTTCGTGGGTGCGCCGAAAAGGCTAGCCGGGCGTCCAGGGCTGATAGTCGCCGGTCGCCTTGGGACGCCTGCCGCTGGCGAGCGTCGAGCCGGAGGGACGATAGGCCTTGGCCGTGCCGGTGAGATTCGGCTGGTGCGGCTTTTCCCACTCGCGCGGCTGGTAGTTGACCTCGGTCGGCGGCTTGTCGACGACGTGGTGGATCCAGCCGTGCCATTCCGGCGGAATCCGGCTCGCTTCGGCGTAGCCATTATAGATCACCCAGCGCCGCTCGAAGCCGAGCGTCGGATCGATCGCCCCGCCCCGCGTGCGGTAGTAACGGTTGCCCTGCTCGTCCTCCCCGACCAGCTCGCCATACCGCTTGGTCCAGAGCTGGGTGCCAAACGTCTGGCCACTCCACCAGGTGAAGAACTTGAGGAAGAATTGTTTCATGCGGCAAGGGCCCTGCTTCGTCGGGTCCTGATGCCATCCGGGGGGCGAAATGTCCAGTTCGGCAGGCGCGCCGGCGCCCCCGCAAATCCGCCTACCGCGCACGCCCCTGCCGCAAAGCGGACGCGATTCATTCATGCCCCGTACAGCAGCAGGGCCTGAGCCTCCATTCGCGCGCAAACCGGCGTGATCCCAGGAACCCCAATGCATTCATAGGGTTTGCTTTCCGGGAAAGGAGTTTGACCATGAACAGTCTGAAATTGTTGAGTGCTGCCGCAGCAGCGGCGTTGGTTCTTCCCTTGGCGAGCCCGAGCTTTGCACAGAGTCGTGCCGCCGCGGTCGGAGCGGGCGGTGGCGCCCATGTCGGCGGCGGTGGCGGCGGTGCTCACATCGGCGGCGGCGGCTTCGGTGGCGGCGCGCGCATGGGTGGCGGCGGCGCGGCCTTCCATGGCGGCGGCGGCAATTTCGCGGCGGGCGGCGGCGCTATGCGCCCAAGCGGCGGCAGTTTCGGAGGCGGCGCCGCGATGCGTCCGAGCGGAGGCAGTTTCGCGGCCGCCCCTGCGGTCCGTCCGAGCGGCGGCAGCTTTGTAGGCGGCGTGGCGGCCCGCCCCGGCATCTCGCCCACGTTCAGCGGCACGCGCAGCGTCGCGACCGCCTCGCCGGGCACGTGGAGCGGCAGCGGCGGCACCTGGAGCGGCGGCTGGCGCCACCATCACCATCGTCGCGGCGGCGGTTTCTGGCCGGGCTTTGCGGCCGGCGCCGCAATCGGTGGCCTCGGCTCCTACGCCTATTACGGTGGCGGGTACGGCTACTATGACGATCCCTACTACTACGACAGCTATTATGACGAGCCGACGGTTGCGGTGGTGCCCGATAGCGGCGGCGACTCCGCTGCCTATTGCGCGCAGCGCTACAAATCGTACGACCCGGCCTCGGGCACTTATCTCGGCTACGACGGCCTGCGGCATCCCTGCCCGTAATCGGATCGCCTAAGCGTGAGGCAGAAGGCGTCGCAGCGATGCGGCGCCTTTTTCGCAATCGGCGTCTTCCTCACCGGCTCGCACGTGCAAGGATAAATACAAATCGATGCAAATGGACCTTTATGCACCGAACCGTGCATATCCTTCGCGATCCAATCCCAAATTGACCCGACCCACGATTCGCGGATATCACAAACCACAGTGGGGACTTCGATCTACTGGGAAGTGTCATGCCGCGTATTCTCGTGGTTGATGACGATCCGATGGTCGGCGCGACCATCGAGGTCCTCCTCCAACGTCAGGGCTTCGACGTCACGCTCACCGACGGCGGCGAAACAGGACTGGCTGCGCTGGAATCGCACGCCTTCGACGTGATGCTGGTCGACATCTTCATGCCGCATATGCGCGGCTTCGAATCCATCCGCATCTTTCACGAGCGCGCCCCGGCCACGCCGCTGATCGCGATGTCGGGCTACGCCTTCGCCTCGTCTGCCTCGCCCTCTCCCGATTTTCTCCGCATGGCGCTGGAACTCGGCGCAACGCGCTGCCTGCGCAAGCCGTTCACGCCCGAAGCGCTGCTGACCACGATCCGGGAATGCCTCGCCGGCGCGAGCGCGCCGCCGAAGGACCAGAAAGAAGCCCCTTGATTCCAACGCAACGCGTCATTCTCGGTGTTGGACTCGCCATCCTCCTGATCATCACCGCGGCTTCGATCGCCCTCGACGTCAAGTCGCGGTCCGACGCGGCGCGGCTAAACCACACCGTCCAGGTGCAAAGGAAGATCTCCGATCTGCGCGTGCTGCTGCGCCGGGCCGAGAGCGCCGCGCGCGGCTACGAGCTCTATCGCAGCCAGGGCTTCAGCGACGAATTCCAGGCGGTGCACGCCAAGATCGCGCCGGCCCTCGCCGAGCTCAAGCGCGACGTGCACGACAGTCCCGATCAGGTCGCGCTGCTGGAGGGCACCGAGCCGCTGGCGCTGCGCCGGATCGAGATCGCCGCCACCGCGATGCGCCTGCGCGCCGCCAACGACCAGGCCGGCATTGCCGCGCTCAACAGCAAGGCCGAGGGCCGCGGGCTGATGGACACGGTGATGGGCAATCTCGACCGTCTGAGCGCGGAGGAAGAACGCCTGCTCGCCGCCCGCTCCCAGGATTCGCGCCGCACCGGAATCGTGCTGCTCGGCATCGACGTCGCCGGCGCCGTGCTGATCCTGCTCCTGGTCGCTTTGGTGATGCGCGAAAGTCGCCGCACGACGGGTGAGCTCCAGAGCTCGCTCGAGCAGACCCAGGCCGCCAAGACCGCTCTCGAGGCGGCGGTGGCCGAGCGCACCGAGCACCTCGTCGCCGCCCATGACGAGCTGCGCCTGTCGGTCAACGTGCTCCAGAGCACGTTCCGCAGCATGGCGGAGGCGGTGCTGGTCATCGACGCCGAGGGCATGGTGCTGCTGTCCAATCCGGCCGCCGAGCGCATGCTGCTGCATCGCACCGGCATGAACGTCGGCAATCTGCGCGCGCTGTCGGACGTGTTTCACGGCGACGGCGTCACGCCGCTTCTGGCCGACGAGCTGCCGTCGACGCGCGTGCTGCGCGGCGAGCAGTTCGAAGAGCTGGAGATGATCGTCCGCCCGCACAGCGGCAACCCGCCACGCCAACTCATGGTCAGCGGCCGGCCGATGCGGGACGGGCAAGGCAACGTCTCCGGGGCGGTCCTGGTCTATCACGATGCGACGACCTCTCGCGAAACCGAGCGGCAGCTGCACCAGTCGCAGAAGCTGGATGCGATCGGCAAGCTGACCGGCGGCGTCGCGCACGACTTCAACAACATGCTCACCGTCATCTCCGGCAACACCGAGACGCTGGTCGAGAGCCTGAAGGACCAGCCCGAGCTGCAGCGCACGGCGCGGCTGATCGACGATGCCGCCGAGCGCTGCGCCGAGCTGATCCAGCATCTGCTGGCGTTCGCGCGCCGGCAGCCGCTCGAGCCGCGCAACGTCGACATCAACGCCGCGATCTCCGACATCGCAAAGCTTCTGCGCCCCACCCTCGGCGAGCAGATCCAGATCGAGACCGTGCTGGAACAGGGGCCGATGACGACGCATATCGATCCGTCGAGGCTCACCAACGCCGTGCTCAACATGGCGATCAACGCCCGCGACGCCATGCCGAACGGCGGCAAGCTGCTGCTGGAGACCCACCGCGTCGCGCTCGACGAGGCCTACGCGCAGGCCAATGCCGACGTGACACCCGGACCCTATGTCATGCTCGCGGTCAGCGACACCGGCACCGGCATGTCCGTGGAGATCCAGCAGAAGGCGTTCGAGCCCTTCTTCACCACCAAGGAGGTCGGCAAGGGATCCGGCCTCGGCCTCTCCATGGTCTACGGCTTCGTCAAGCAGTCGGGCGGCCACATCAAGATCTACAGCGAGGAAGGCCACGGCACCACGATCAAGCTCTATCTGCCGCCGGGCGAAGGCGGCGCGGACGTCGCAGCTGGCGTCACGCCGCAGGCCGAAGGCGGCGCCGAGACCATTTTCGTGGTCGAGGACGATCCGC
The DNA here is from genome assembly GCF_025200865.1 of Bradyrhizobium sp. NC92. Taxonomy (NCBI): domain Bacteria; kingdom Pseudomonadati; phylum Pseudomonadota; class Alphaproteobacteria; order Hyphomicrobiales; family Nitrobacteraceae; genus Bradyrhizobium; species Bradyrhizobium sp. NC92. The sequence continues at coordinate 3,970,080 of NZ_CP104171.1, read as the reverse complement.
TGGTGCGCAACTTCGTCACCGCGCAGTTGCAGAGCCTCGGCTACAAGACGGTGGCCGCGTCCGACGGCAAGGCTGCGCTCGACTTGATCGAGGCCGGCCAGAGCTTCGACCTGCTGTTCACCGACGTCGTCATCCCCGGCGGCATGAGCGGCCGCGAGCTCGCCGAGGAGGTGGCGAGGCGTCGGCCGGGCGTGAAGGTGCTCTACACCTCCGGCTACACCGACAACGCCATCGTCCATCACGGCAAGCTGGATGACGGCGTGCTGCTGCTGACCAAGCCCTACCGCCGCAACCAGCTCGCCGAGATGATCCGCAAGGCGCTGAACGGCAGCGGGATGGCGGCGAGCTAGCGCGTGAACTGCCGAAGGCGCGCTGCAGTCACACCATATATGAGGCCGAGGGCACTGCCTCAGGATGTGAGTTCCAATTGTCCTCTTGAGACGCCGTAGCTCGCCCGGATCCGCGCGCCGGAGGTATTTTGACACCGCGCTATGCACCGCGTAAGGCCGTTTTGATCGTCATCGGGTCGGTCTCAAGCAAAAATCAAGCGCACCTCAAGGACAAATCGTCTCGCCAGACCAGTCTCTGAGCATGCTCTCGGCGACAAATGTAGGAGCCGGTGTCGCGACAGTCCGCTTGCGGAGCGCAGTACCGAGCGCAGTCATCAGATGCACAGCTAGGATCTTGGTCTGCGGCCGGAATTGACGGCTCAGCTTCGACAGGTGCTCGCATGAAAAGACGAGAGTTCATCTTGTTGATTGGCGGGGGGCTGGCCTGGCCTGCGATCGCACGGGCGCAGGGCGGAGCCAAGCTGCATCGCATCTTCTGGGTCTCGACTCAGTCCGGACCGGATCCCTTCCTGGACGGCTTTCGCGAGGGAATGCGCGCGCTGGGATACGTCGAGGGCAGGACCGTAACAATCGAGACGCATTATGCCCCTGAAAACCCGCAGGCACTGCGCAAGATCGTCTCCGAGTTGCAGCGAGGGGATGTCGACCTTGTGGTCTCGAGCGGTCCGGCGACACGCGTCATGACTGCGGTGACCGAAGTCCCCGTGCTGTTTGCATTGAGCGGTGACCCCGTCGCTTTGGGTGTGGTGAAGAGCCTTGCTCACCCCGGCACCAATTTCACCGGCAGCACATTCCTGTCGCTCGAGCTGGCAGGAAAGCGCGTTGAGCTGCTCAAGGACATTTATCCAAGGCTGCGAAAACTGGCGGTGTTCTCGAACACGGATCATCCGGGAGAGCCACTGGAATGGCGTGCGACTTTGGAGTCGTGCCGAAATCTTGGCATTGAGGCAGCCTACGTTCCGTTCTCTGGCGCTCGCGAAATCGAGAATGGGTTGATGGCTGCCGGCAAGGTGGACGCGGATGCTCTCCTCGTGTTTCCCGACGCTGTGACGCTGGTGCATCGTGCGAAGATTGCGGAGCTTGCAATCGCGCACCGGCTGCCTTCGATGTTTGGCTGGTCTGAATATTGTGACGCTGGAGGCCTCTTGAGCTACGGCGCAAACCAGCGCACGACCTATTTTCGGCTTGCCACTTATGCCGATCGCATCCTGCGCGGTGAAGATCCGTCGGATCTTCCGGTCATGCGTCCCGACAAGTTTGAACTTGCAGTCAATCTGAAGACAGCCAGGCTTCTGGGTATCGAGCTGGATGTGTCGTCGATCCTGTTTCGCGCCAGCAAGGTGATCTCCTGAGAGTAGTCATGACGGACGGTGCTGCGCAGTCCTCTTCGTGCACGATGCCTCCGCGTCGCTCGCTGTTCTGTAAGTACTTCGCGACGTTGTTTGTCGCTGCGGTCGTGCCTCTGATACTCGGCGCGGCCGTCGAGGCTTCTTTCGGGTACCGGGACCAGCGCCGCCAGATCAGCGCGGTTCTGCAGGCCGATGCTCGCGCTGCGTCCGACAGGATCGAGGCGTTCACCGATGGCATCCGAGATCAGCTGGGTTGGGTGGTGCAGCTTCCCTGGTCTGCCGGAGGTGATGCGCAACATAAGATCGATGCCTTGCGCCTCCTGCAGCAGGTCCCTGCAATCGTCTCGGTTTCGCTTCTTGATGAGACCGGCACCGAACGGGTCTTTGTTTCCAGGCTGCTTCTGAACAGGACCGGGCGCGGCATTGATATGTCGACGGATCCCGCTGTTCTGGGCGCACGCGCCAACGAAGTCTGGTACGGACCGGTTCAGTACCGGCGAGATTCAGAGCCCTATATGAGGATCGCGGTTGCCGGGAGCCTGCCGGCCGCGGGGGTTGCGATCGCCGAGGTCAATCTGAAGCTGATCTGGGATGTCATCGCAGCCATTAGAATTGGCGAGACCGGCTACGCCATAGTTGTCGATGATTCCGGTCATCTGATCGCACATCCCGATATCAGTCGGGTTCTGCGCGGCCGCGCCAGCTCCGGCAGTTTTGGCCCGATCAAGCATCTCGTTGGCGCGACGAGCGGAGCGGCGGTGATAACCGGGGAGCGAGGCAACCCGGTGGTGGCGCTATCCGTTCAGGCCGCCGATGTGGGATGGACGGTGATCGCGATGCAGCCGACCTCGGAAGCCTTTGCATCAATTCGCGCGGCCTTGTGGCGCTCGTCAATTCTCATTGCCTTTGGTGTTCTTATCGCGCTGGCGCTCGCCTATTGGCGCGCGCACAGAATGTCCGGTCCTATCAAGCAACTGGAGGAGGGCGTGGAGCGGATCAGAACCGGACAATTCGAGCATCGCATCAAGATCTTCAGCGGTGACGAGTTGCAGCAACTGGCGTTGCGCTTCAACGAAATGGCTTCTGAACTGGCGATCTCGCAGCAGAAATCTGCGCGGATCGAACGGCTGAAGCAGTTCCTGCCGTCACAGGTCGCCGAATTGGTCGAGCATTCTCATGAACTGCTCGAAGGGCAGCGACGCGAAGTGGCTGTCATTTTTGGCGACTTGCGCGGCTTCACGGCGTTCTCCACGCGAAATGAACCCGATGTCATCATGGCCGTGATGCGAGAGTACTACGAGGCCGTCGGCGCCGTGACGACTCGTCACGAGGCAACGCTCATCGGCTTTGATGGCGACGGAGTCATGCTCCTGGTCAATGCCCCGATCGCATGCGAACAGCCGGCAACGCAAGCGGTCCGGCTCGCGATCGACCTGCAAATGACGGTGCAGTCCCTTGCCGGCAAATGGTGTGACGCCGGCCACGCGATCGGCTTTGGTGTGGGCGTTGCCATGGGTCCGGCAACGGTAGGAACGGTTGGCTATAACGGTCGGCTGGACTACACGGCGATGGGAGCCGTGGTGAATCTGGCATCGCGGCTCTGCAATCTCGCGAAGGACGCGCAGATCCTGGCCGATCCCACGATCGCCGGAAGGGTAAGGGACAGCGTTCCGTTGGCCTCGCTCGGACAGCGGAGCATCAAAGGCTACGACCAGGCTCTCGAAGTCTTTGCTGTCGCACCTGCTGACCTGCCGTTGAAACCGCCGGGCTCGGCGCAACGCCGGCGAGAGAAAGAGCTTCAGGACCACTGATATCTCAGCGTCCGGAAGGCTAACGCGTCGCCATCACCACGGCGGCCAGCGTGAGCAGCAGCGCGGCGATCTGCCCTGCCCCGAGCGGCTCGCCCAGCGCCACGGCCGAGGTCACGACGCCGATCACCGGCACCGCCATGGTGCCGATCGCCGCGACCGAGGCCGGCAGGCGCGCGAGCGCAGCGAACCAGCTGACATAGGCGATGCAGAACTGCCCGACGACCGAATAGACCAGGAGCCACCAGCCGAGCGGCGTCACCTGCGACAGATGCGTGGTCTCGACCAGGAGGCCGACGATCGAGACCGGCAGGCAGCCGATCCCGATCTGCCAGGCTGCGGCGGTGAGCGGCGGCAGGCGGATCGGGTACTTCTTCGAGAACACCGTGCCGACGGCAAAGCCGAATGCGCCGACGAGCGCCATGACGATGCCTGGCAGCTTCTCGACGCTGGCGGCAAAGCCGTTGCCGCCCATGATCGTGGCAAGGCCGGCGAAGGCCAGCAGCAGCCCCAGCGTGCGCAGGAGCGTCGGCTGCTCGCCGAGCACCGGCCAGGCGATGACCGAAGCCCAGACCGGCATGGTGTAGGCGATCAGCGCCGCCTCGCTCGCCGGCAGCCAGAGCAGCGCCAGCCCCATCAGCACCATCCAGCCGGTGACGTTGAGCACGGCCGAGGTGAGGAGGCGCGGCCAGATCGCGCCCTCCACCTGCAGGCTTTGCCGGCGGATCACCGCAAGCAGTGCCAGCAGCAGCGCGCCGAGCACGCCGGTGACCCCGCGCAGCGTCAAAGGCGGCAGCTCGGCGAGCAGGAATTTCGTCACCGGCCAGTTGAAGCCCCAGCCGACCGAGGTGATCGCAAGGAACATCAGGCCGGCCGGGGCGATGCGCGGCCGCACGCCCGGCGTCGTCGAATCAAGCATGTCAGGTAGTCCGGCAAAATCGACAGTCAGCTTGGCCCGGATTCGCAGGTCCCACCACCACTTCGGCGGGCATGCCTGCCCTCACCTTCCGTAGGGCTACGTGAGTCCTGCTGACGCAATCCCATTGCTCAAAAATATAGCTGCCCTGTGAACAGCGGGATGAAGCTTCCGCATCATCACGGGATGCAAATTTTTTCGGTTGGGAATCCCTGAGGACTCACTGATACTTGGGTCCACAACAGGCGCGGCGCTGCCCCTGTTATCCCCCACAATCCACCATATTTAGTATTTGATTCAGGAACTCGCACTAGTTCTTGACGGGCGCAACGGAGAGTCCTAGTTTTCGGTCCGTTCGGCGCGAGTGAGTTTGCGTCCCGCCGGCACTCCCCCAAAGGGTCTCGCAAATCTCCGCTCCGCCAGCCGGCCAAAGGCTGCGGATGAGGGCTTGTCTGCCCTCGGAATGCAGGCTCTTCGGGCGCCAGAACGGGCCGGCAACAGGCTCGGATGGCATCGAAGACGAAGTGACGTTGTGGGGCGTTGGACGCATGTCGCACGCATCCCCTTGGGGGCGGATGGGTGTGGACATGCCGGCGGGATGATCGATGCGACGCATCGGGGTCGTGCCGGGAAAAAACAGGGCCGGATCCACCGGCTGAACTGCGGTGCCCCAAGGCCGAACGGCTGAAGGCGCCCGCGAGATGCAATGACGACCCGGCACGCCCACAACGAGGGGCGGGACTGGTCAAAGAAAAGGACGGGGCAAGACAATGCGGATTGAGCGGCGCCACACCACCCAAGGACAGTCACCTTATGCGGGAATCGACTTCCGCCTGACCACGTCGGAGATTCGCAATCCCGACGGCTCGGTCGTGTTCAAGCTCGACAATGTCGAGGTGCCCACGGAGTGGTCGCAGGTCGCCTCCGACGTGCTGGCCCAGAAATATTTCCGCAAAGCCGGCGTTGCCGCGCGCCTGAAGAAGGTCGAGGAGGAATCCGTCCCCTCCTTCCTGTGGCGCTCCGTGCCCGATACCGATGCGCTCAATGCGCTGCCCGAGAAAGAGCGCTATGTCAGCGAGCTCTCGGCCAAGCAGGTGTTCGACCGCCTCGCCGGCTGCTGGACCTATTGGGGCTGGAAGGGCAAGTACTTCTCGACCGACGACGACGCCCAGGCCTTCTATGACGAGCTCCGCTACATGCTCGCCATGCAGATGGTGGCGCCGAACTCGCCGCAATGGTTCAACACCGGCCTGCACTGGGCCTATGGCATCGACGGCCCCGGCCAGGGCCATTATTACGTCGACCCCTTCACCGGCAAGCTGACCAAGTCCAAGTCGGCCTATGAGCACCCGCAGCCGCACGCCTGCTTCATCCAGGGCGTCGGTGACGACCTCGTCAACGAAGGCGGCATCATGGACCTCTGGGTCCGCGAGGCGCGCCTGTTCAAATACGGCTCCGGCACCGGCTCCAACTTCTCGCGCCTGCGCGGCGAAGGCGAAAAGCTCTCCGGCGGCGGCCGCTCCTCGGGCCTGATGAGCTTCCTCAAGATCGGCGACCGCGCCGCGGGCGCGATCAAGAGCGGCGGCACCACGCGCCGCGCCGCCAAGATGGTCGTCGTCGACGTCGATCACCCCGACATCGAGACCTATATCGACTGGAAGGTGAAGGAGGAGCAGAAGGTCGCCGCCCTCGTCACGGGCTCCAAGATCAACCAGAAGCACCTCAAGGCGGTGCTGAAGGCCTGCGTCAACTGCGAAGGCTCGGGCGACGATTGCTTCGACCCCGAGAAGAACCCTGCCCTGCGCCGGGAAATCAAGCTCGCGCGCCGCAGCCTCGTGCCCGACAATTACATCAAGCGCGTCATCCAGTTTGCCAAGCAAGGCTACAAGGACATCCAGTTCGACACCTACGACACCGACTGGGATAGCGAAGCCTATCTCACCGTCTCGGGCCAGAACTCCAACAACTCGGTCTCGCTCAAGGACGACTTCCTCCGCGCGGTCGAGACCGACGGCGACTGGAATCTCAACGCCCGCACCTCCAGGAAGGTGACGAAGACGCTGAAGGCGCGCGACCTCTGGGAGAAGATCGGCTACGCCGCCTGGGCCTCGGCCGATCCGGGCCTGCACTTCAACACCACGATGAACGACTGGCACACCTGCAAGGCGTCCGGCGACATCCGCGCCTCCAATCCGTGCTCGGAATACATGTTCCTGGACGACACGGCGTGCAACCTCGCCTCGGCCAACTTGCTGACGTTCTACAACACCGAAACCAAGCGCTTCGACGTCGAAGGCTATGAGCACCTCTGCCGGCTCTGGACCATCGTGCTGGAAATCTCCGTCATGATGGCGCAGTTCCCGTCGAAGGCGATCGCCGAGCTCTCCTACGAGTTCCGCACGCTCGGCCTCGGCTACGCCAACATCGGCGGCCTCCTGATGACCATGGGCCTGCCCTATGACTCTAAGGAAGGTCGCGCGCTCTGCGGCGCGCTGACCGCCGTCATGACCGGCATCACCTACAAGACCTCGGCCGAGATCGCCGCCGAGCTCGGCACCTTCCCCGGCTACAAGAAGAACGCCGCGCACATGCTGCGCGTGATCCGCAACCACCGCCGCGCCGCGCACGGCGAGGCCTCCGGCTATGAGGCGCTCAGCGTCAACCCGGTGCCGCTCGACCTCGTCTCCTGCCCGCAAGGAGATCTCGTGGGCCATGCCCAGGCGGCCTGGGATGCGGCGCTCGAGCTCGGCGAGAAGCACGGCTATCGCAACGCCCAGACCACGGTGATCGCGCCGACCGGCACGATCGGCCTCGTCATGGATTGCGACACCACCGGCATCGAGCCCGACTTCGCGCTGGTCAAGTTCAAGAAGCTCGCCGGCGGCGGCTACTTCAAGATCATCAACCGTGCGGTGCCGGCCGCACTGCGCGCGCTCGGCTATCGCGAGAGCGAGATCGCGGAGATCGAGGCCTACGCCGTCGGCCACGGCTCGCTCTCCAACGCCCCCGGCATCAACGCCTCGACCCTCAAGGCCAAGGGCTTCACCGATGAAGCCATCGCCAAGGTCGAGAAGGCCCTGCCGACCGCCTTCGACATCAAGTTCGCCTTCAACAAGTGGACCTTTGGCGAGGATTTCATCCGCGACCAGCTCGGCATCGGCGCCGAAGCCATTGCGGCTCCGGGCTTCGACCTGCTCCAGGCCGTCGGCTTCACCAAGCGTGAGATCGAGGCGGCCAACGTCCACATCTGCGGCGCGATGACGGTGGAGGGTGCCCCGCACCTCAAGGCCGAGCACTATCCGGTGTTCGACTGCGCCAACCCCTGCGGCAAGATCGGCAAGCGCTATCTGTCGGTCGAGAGCCACATCCGCATGATGGCGGCGGCGCAGCCCTTCATCTCGGGTGCGATTTCCAAGACCATCAACATGCCGAACGACGCCACGGTGGAGGACTGCAAGTCCGCCTACATGCTGTCGTGGAAACTGGCGCTGAAGGCCAACGCGCTCTATCGCGACGGCTCGAAGCTCAGCCAGCCGCTCAACTCGCAGCTCATCAGCGACGATGAGGACGAGGACGATGCGGTCGAGCTGCTGCACGAGAAGCCGATGGCGGCGCGCGCCACCCATGTGGCCGAAAAGGTCGTCGAGAAGCTGGTCGAGCGCATCGTCGTGATGCGCGAGCGCGAGAAGATGCCGGATCGCCGCAAGGGCTACACCCAGAAGGCGGTGGTCGGCGGCCACAAGGTCTACCTGCGCACCGGCGAATACGATGACGGCCGTTTGGGCGAGATCTTCATCGACATGCACAAGGAAGGCGCGGCGCTGCGCTCCTTCATCAACAACTTCGCCATCGCGGTGTCGCTCGGCCTGCAATACGGCGTGCCGCTGGACGAATATGTCGACGCCTTCACCTTCACCCGCTTCGAGCCGGCGGGCCCCGTGCAGGGCAACGACAGCATCAAGTACGCGACCTCGATCCTCGACTACGTCTTCCGCGAGCTGGCGGTGAGCTATCTCTCGCGCTTCGACCTCGCCCACGTCGATCCCAACGAGACGGGCTTCGACGCGCTCGGCAAGGGCGTCGAGGAAGGCAAGGAGCCGGACGAGGACGGCGGCCACCACGCGACAAAACTGGTCTCGCGCGGCCTCACCCGCTCGCGCACGGACAACCTCGTCGTGATGCGCGGCGGCTCGGCCGCGGTCAGCCAAGGCAACGACAGCGCGCCCTCCGGCGGCAGCCGGGTCACGGCGCTGGCCGCCCACGGCACCTCGTCCCGCCTCAGTGACACCATCGAAGGCGCCGTCGCCCTGAAGCAGGAAGCCCAGCACGATCTGTCGCCGACGGAGAAGCTCGAGCAGCTGCAGTGGAGCAAGGCCGGCAGCGCCGCAACGCTGGTCCCGAGCAAGGCCGAGCGCCGCGCAGAGGCGAAGGCCAAGGGCTACGAGGGCGAGATGTGCAGCGAGTGCGGCAACTTCACGCTGGTGCGGAATGGCACGTGCATGAAGTGCGATACTTGCGGCAGCACGACGGGGTGTTCGTGAGGGGGTAGAGCGCGCCGAAGCTAGTTCGAATTGACCCGAACATCTGCGAAGGGCGGCCGAAAGGCCGCCTTTTCTATTTACAACCAGAGCATAGCATCTTAACAATAGACAACTTAACAGAAAATTTCGTCTTTTGGCTTTTCAGAACTGACTCTATTTTCCACCCGCAAGCAGCAGAACGATTTGAGAAGATGGATCGTGATACCCACCCCGTCTGGACGGTGTACGATAAACTGCGCTCCGCAAGGCTTAACGTAAAATATTACAGCTGCCGCCTTCAGCTGGCCGAAAGAACTAATTTTTGGATTGAACTCCTGCTCCTAGCATCTGCGCCATCCTCAGCAATCGCAGGACTCTGGTTTTGGGGAACGGAGTACGGGAAATATGTATGGCAATACCTGGGAATTCTGACTGCGGTAGCAGCTGTCACAAAGCCGCTTCTAGGTCTCACTAAACGTATAAAGGACTACGAAAACATTTTGTCTGGATACCGTACACTCGAATACGACCTCATGGAGATTAAGTCATCAATCGAGCAGAAGCAGAAATACGACCAGATACATCAGAGCGAATTGAAGAAAGCTATTCAGCGCGAAAAGATTCTCATCTCAAAGAATCCAGAAACACGTGAGTCCAAGAGAGTGAAGCGGATGTGTGAGGAGGAGGTCCGCCAAGAATTGCCTCCTGAAAGTTTTTTCATCCCAGCGGAGTGAGGCCGTGACCACGTCTTTTGAAACGAGTAACCAACCCAAGCCCCAACCCAGCCCCGAGCCACGCCCAGCCCCTCGTCCCGAGCCTCGCCCGGCGCCGCCGCCCACTCCAAGACACGAACCTTGGCCCCTACCTGAACATGTCGAGCCGGATACGCCTTGGCCAAGGAAATAAGCCAAAGATGGATGAAGCGAAGCAATACCCACCGTCAGGGTTGACCAGCTCGTAGGATGGGTAGAGCGGAGCGAAACCCATCGGCGGCCAAGACAACTTTGGGCTTCGCAAGGGCTCCATCCATCCTACCGGACTACGCACACTTTTTGTTTCGGCTGAGAAAATCCAAATGGATATCAAATATTGGGAAACCGTGGCTGAACTAATTCAGCATGTTATCACGCCTGGCGCGCTCATCGTCGGCGGCATCTGGGCTTACCGGCGCTATATCGTTGAAGAGAACAACTATCCACACATCGAGACCTCCTCGGAGATTACCTTCGTAGGCTCGCAGGGTGACTTCTGGATTGTGGAGTTGATTGCCATCCTGAATAACAAGGGCAAGGTGCAGCATAAGATAAACAAGTTCGAGTTCGACCTCGCTGCGATCTATGCAGAGGACAGTATCGACGTAACGCGGAAATACGGCGGGCAAGTCAAGTTCCCGCATAAGGTCGTCAAAGGATCTTTCATACCGAAGACTTTCGAATACTTCACGGTAGGGCCGTCCGTGGTCGCAAAATACTCCTACGTCGCGCGCGTTCCGAGAAAAGCAACATACCTCCTTCTCGATTGTTCGTTCGACTACGCGGATGGACGAGGCTTTAGCCATACATTCGGGAAGACGGTACAGGTACCGCGGTGGCTCGAGCTTAACGGATGACCGACAAACGGAAGTAAGCAAGCGTAGCCGGATGGAGCGCAATCCGGGACAGTGCAACTTGGTGAGCCCCCGGATTTACGCTTCGCCCCGAATTACGGTGAGTGCACGATATTATTCGCTATTGCCGGATCGGCCAATTCCGCTGACTTTCACATGCGCCCCCGGACTGAGTGCACTGCCCTCCTGATCGCATCTTGGCTCCGGCTTCGCTACCCATCATTCCCCCTCGCCATAATTGCCTTTGCGGCCGAGCCCTTCCCTCTTAAACTCCCAACCCCACCGGCATGGGTTCCGACGAGCCCGGTAGAAGCGGAGTAGAAGTCATGCCCAAACCGGAAAGCTTCCCGATCGAAAAGATCTTCGTTCCCACGAAGCAGAAGAAAGCCATCAAGCCCGAAATCGTCGGGGAGATCGCGGAAAGTATTCTGGAGATCGGACAACAGGCCCCCATTTCCGTTTGGCTCGACGGAGACCGCCTGGTTCTGGTGGAGGGACTGCATCGGTTAGAGGCCTGCAAGGCGCTCGGCGAGACGACCATTCTCGGCGTCCTGGTCCCGGCCGAGCTTGCTCAACACAAGCCGCAGCTAGCCGAACGCCCCGAAGTCGAGGCAGAGCGCATCAAGATGGCGCGATTGAAGCAGCTGCGGCTGGAGAAGGAAGCCGCAGAGGCATCGGCGGCTGCCTTGAAGGGCGCTGGCGCAACGCAAGCGCCGCGCACCCGTCCGGCGAAAGGCGTCCGCGACAATCCGAAGGCATCAGCGGGCCGGACGGCGAAATCGACACCGAAATCATTGTCGGACTGGATCACGCAGCAGAAGAGCAGCGGCGGGCGCTATTGATTGTCGTCGCCAGAATCTCTGGTGATAGCTCGTAGCTTGTAGGGTGGGTTAGCGCAGCGTAACCCACCTCTGTTCGTATCCGCAGAGACAGAAGCGGTGGGTTACGCCGCGCGAACTGCGCTTCGCGCAGTCGCGGGGCTAACCCACCCTACGCACCATCTCCACGCTCGCGCCCGCAGTTCCAGCCTCACGATCAAACTCTCTCCCGAATTCCTACAAATCTCTGCCATCGACCAAAGGTAGAATGCTGCCGGTGAAGCGTGGTCAACAACGCGACTTGCAAGAAAATCTGCACGCGGGCCCGCTTCCGACAATGGAACTGGGAGTTACGCCATGCAGCATCTGCCGAACGACACCTTCGACGTCACCCTCGACCAGTTTGGTCAAATCGCGACCGTGTACGGAGACCCCGGCTTTCCTTCAAGCACGGACGTCGTCGGCGGCAACGACACCGTGACGGCCACCGTCACCGAGCGCAATACGCAACTCACTGTTTTCGGCGACGACCACACGACGCTGCTTGGTCACTCGCAAGGCGGAAACGACACGCTCATTGCCGACATCGGCGGCGGCTGGAACACCGCGCTCGTGGTGGGCGACACCCAATCGATGATCGACGACGCCAAAGGCGGCCACGACACCATCGTCGCGGATGCCTATGGCACCGTCTACACCACCGTTTCGGCCTTCGGCGACGTCGCGGACGACATGTCGGGCAACGCGCGGGGCGGCAATGACGACATCACCGGCTCGATCGGGTGGCGTGGCGGCGCCAATTTGTTCGCGGGCGATGCCGGCGGTTCCATGATCGACACCTCGCACGGCGGCAATGACACGATCGATGTCAGCGTTCTCACCATCGATGGCGGAGCAACCGTCAGCGGCGACGCGATCGGCGCCATGCGCGGCCTTGCGCAAGGCGGCAACGACAATCTGAGCGCCACCCTGGACGGCGACAGCCCGATATCCGGCGCCAGCCTGTCGGGGGATTCGTCGACGTCCCTGATGGATCTGACCCAGGGCGGCGACGATATCTTGACCGTCAAGATGGCCGGCCAGTACGCTGACGCGAGCTCGTCGCTGTTCGGCGACGCGCCGGTCATGGCGGGTCATGCTCGTGGCGGCAACGATGTCCTCAACGGCAGCGCCGGCCGGGACTTCATGTATGGCGATGCGCGGATCTACACGCCTGCATCACCAGGCTCGATCACCGGCGGCAACGATACGCTGAACGGCGGCGCCGGCGACGACCAGCTTTGGGGCGGAGGAAACGGCGACATCTTCGTCTTCAACAAAGGTTCCGGCAACGACATGCTCAACGACTTCGACCAAGGCAACAAGGCGATGGGCAGCACCGCGACCGAGCACGATTTGATCGACGTGCACGATTACGGCTTTGCTGACTGGACGGCGCTATCGAGCCAGATCAAGGACAATGCCGCCGGCGATGCCGTGGTTCACCTCTCGGCGAACGACACCATCACCCTCGACGGCGTCCACGCTGCGAGCCTGCACGCGACCGACTTCCTCATCTGAGCGCGCAGGTTGGATTTCGTCATGCAGACGCGCGAAGCGCGTCTGCTCGGCGTAGCCCGCCTCCGCAGAAGCAAGAATGGTGGATTACGCGTTCGGCAAAAGAGCTCGTGGGATGTGGCAACAAAGGCGGCCATCCGCAGGTATCGCGATCCGCGACTCTTTGCCGGATACACCGAAGATGCAGCGGCAAAATCTCACCACATGGCCGCCACGCGGGCGACAGCCCACAATCGCGATTTCAGCGCAAACGCGACGGAGGCTCGCGGCTTCATCGATATTCGGGAGCCATTTGCAATGTTGAGTGCGGTGGGAAACAAGCCAACCGGAAAATCCGGCCGGCGCGGCGGCAAGAAGAAGTCGGGACAACGGACCGGGGCCAGCGAGCAACGCGCCAGTGCAGAGCATCAATTGCCGGATGCCTCGGCGGAGAACAGGCAAGAGACCGAGCAAAAGATCGAGCAAAAGATCGAGCAAGAGACCGAGCAAGAGCCGAGCCGACCGATCAGTGCGGAGATACCGTCGGCTGTAGCCCTGCCGGACGAGGCTTCCGGGATGCAGATCGCTGCAGGCCCGCCCGTCGCACCGGTCGAACCCTTGGAGGCCAGCACGCAGGCGATTGCCGACGCCTATAGCGACTACGTCAGGACGTCGCTCGAGCAAGCCTGGAACTTCCTGGGAAAGCTCGCGACGGCGCGCTCACCCGTCGAGGCGTTTGAGCTTCAGATGGCGTATGCGAAACAGGCATGCGACTCGTTTGTCGCCGAATCCCAGAAGATCACCGAGTTGCATGAACAATTGACCAGACAAAGGGTCATGCATCTTGAGGGGTTCGTGGCCAGGCTCACCCAGACGACGCTCGAAATCCGCGCGCTACGTCACTAAACGCTAGCTGCGTATTGCGGCGCCGGCGTAACCCTCCGGCTCTCCGCGCGCCGAGATGAATGAGGTGGGTTACGCTACGCGACTGCCCTTTGCGCCTTCGCGGAGCTAACCCACCCTACCCGCTTAAGGACCGCCTGGAGTTCAGTACCCTGACTTCGTGCCGGTGGTCGGCCTTGTGCTCGCGCCGGTGGTTTGACCTGTGGTTTGTCCGGTAGTTTTTCCTGGAGCGTAGCTCGACGCGCCGGGGCTGGTGCTCTTCGAGGCCTTCGCCTGATGCTTCTTCTTATGCCCAGGAGCGTAGCTGGAAGCGCCCGGCTCGCCCTTCTGGGAACCCATTTGCTGCATCTCCTGACCTGGCGTCTTGCTCGATACACCCTGAGCAAATACGGCTGGGGCTGTAGCCATGACAACGGCAGCCGAAAGCGCGATGATCCTTGCTTTCATGTTGTCCTCCTCGAACAGGCCCCCTCAAAGAAAACGGAATGGACCAGCGCCCGTTCCTCTCAGCGAACGGTCATGGTGAGACCAGCAAGGCGATCGCACGACAGCGCCGTGTCGCGCATCATGTGCCGAGCCCGCCATAATTTCTCCTTTGCACACGCGTTGTGTCGGACAGCGGCGAGACCTATCCTTGATCGGACTGCCTCCCATTGACGCCCGACCGAATGGAGAGCGCATCGATGCCTGACACGAACGACCCCAAACCAGAGACCCGCAAGGCCGATGACGCCAAGCCCGATGCAGCGAAGCCGGACGAGACACGTGCCGACAGCGGGCTGACTCGGGCCTACGACCGGATCAAGAGCGCAGAAGAAGACCTTGCGCGGCTGGACCGGCTGGTTTCCGGAATGGAACGCAGCAGCGAAGCCCCGCGGACCTCGCACGCAAGCGCCGCCGCCACGGCAGCCGCCACGTCCGCAAACAAGGCGGCGGCGCCTGATGCCAAGCCTCTCAACACCAAGCCTCTAAGCACCAAGCCTCGCGATCAGGGCCTGAGGAGAGACAAGGCCATGATGCGCGCTTTGGTCATTCTCGTGCTGGCGATCGGCCTGCTCGGTGCCGCCGTCGCCTCGCAATACAGCGGCGAGGCGACATCGATCGGCAAGTCGATCATGGCGCGATGGGCTCCGCCGGCCGCGAGCACACCCCCACAGGCGTCCGCGGCGGACAATCCGGCGCAGCCGGCGACGGTGCTGCTGGCGGCCGCGGATGAGCCGAGCCCGGTGTCTCCGCCGCCGGGGCCCAAGGACCCGGAAAGCGCTTCCAGGCCTGCCGCCGCGGCGGCCGAGCCGTCATCGTCCGAGCTCGCGCAATCGCTCAAGACCATCACGAGCGAGCTTGCGAACATCAGCGGCAAGCTCGAGCAGCTGAAGAGCCGCAGCGAGCAGACCCTGCGCGACCAGGCCGCCACCATCGAGCAGCTCAGGGGCGCGCAGGAGAAGGATGCGGCGGACAATGCGCGCCTCGCCGCCCAGGTCCAGGCGCTGCAAACGCAACTGAGCGCAACATCGGCCTCATCCGCCTCTGCGGCCGCCAAGCCCGTCGTGCGCAGCGTGGTGAACAACGATGCGCGTGCCCGGGCGCACGTACCAGACGCCGCGCCACGGCGCTCCAGACCGCCGCGAGGCCCCTGGATGCCGCCGCCTTATATGGCCGGCCCCTATTACGGCGATCCGGATTGGTGAGCCCGTTTCGCGAAGGGCGCGCTTGGATTTGAAGTGCCGTAGGGTGGTTAGCCTGCGGCGGCGCGAAGCGCAGTCCGCTCGCGTAACCCGCTCTTTGATTTCCGCGGAGGCAGGTATGGTGGGTTACGCCCTGTGATTGCGCTTCGCGCAATCACAGGGCTAACCCACCCTTACGGACCTACGCTCCCCTCACCGGACTTCGCTCATCGTCACCTTGGCCGCGATCCCCGTCAGCTCGGGCTCTTGCGGCGCCAGCTCCTCATCGGAAGATGGGCCGAACGAGACGTCGGTCATTCTGCGTTTGACCTGTTCGCAGGTCTTGCGAACGTCTTCGGTGAACAGCGCGCATTCTTCGATACGCTTGAAAATCTTCCGTCCTTCTTCCCGATAGCCTGCCGCCGTTTCCCGCATGAAGGCGATCGCATCATGAACCTGGGCCGTCAGCGCCTCGCACTTTTGCGCGGCGTCGATCAACTCGGTGCCCATGGCCTCGATCTCTTTCGCAGCGGACTCATAGTCGCGAATGACCGCTTCGGCACTGAGCGCACCGACGCGCGACACGCCCGCGGTGTGCTCGACGTAATCAGGTAGATTAATTGAAGTAATGGAGCTTCCCGACCGGATCGAACTGATATCGGCTTCGAGTTGGACCAAGTTCACTCCGTCCCGTCTGTGCAATTGTTCGACACTTGCCATGACTGTTCTCCCAATACGCGCCCAGAACCCCAAGCAGCATTGGGTTTATTACGGGGATAAGTGCCGTTCTACCTCTATGTATTCTTGACAGTCTCCACTTTGCCATTTTTGCCCAATCGCAATCCCTGCACGCAGAGATGGGCAGGCATCAAACTTCAATTTGTCCGCGTACCAAATGACGTGGTGCCGTAGGGTGGGCAAAGGCGCCCTTGCGCCGTGCCCACGTACTCTCACAATCACACGCAATGGTGGGCACGCTTCCGCCTTCGCTCTTCGAGCTACGGCGGACAAGTCGCTTTGCCCACCCTGCGAATTGCCGCCTACCACCAATACGGCCAGCGCCATCCCTCATAGCGCACGTAGGACGGCACGAAGGGCGGGCCGTAGGGATCGACCTTGTCGTCCTCGGGGCGATAGCGATAGCGCGGGACGATGTTGTAATCCCACGGCGTCGGCCTCAGCACGGGCGCCGTGACGATGAGCCGCTCTTGTGGGGCGCGAACGACGACGGCTTTCCGCGCCCTCGCTTCCGCACCTGATGTTGCAAGGCTGCTCAGCACGAGCGCCGTTCCGAGCGCAAAGGCGGCGGTCATCTTTGTCATGCGGTGGTCTCCTTCGCTCAAAGAGTGCAAAAGGATGCCGCGCAAGGCAAGCAAATTTCGCGCGAGGTGCGGACATAAGGGCTGTCGGCTTTTGCGCTCCGACCTCTCCCCGTCATTGCGAGCGCAGCGAAGCAATCCAGAGTCCCTCCTCGGAGACAGTCTGGATTGCTTCGCTGCGCTCGCAATGACGGAGAATGGATGCAAAAGTATTCCGAATAACCAACAGAGT
Organism: Bradyrhizobium sp. NC92; assembly: GCF_025200865.1. Lineage (NCBI taxonomy): Bacteria > Pseudomonadati > Pseudomonadota > Alphaproteobacteria > Hyphomicrobiales > Nitrobacteraceae > Bradyrhizobium > Bradyrhizobium sp. NC92. The sequence continues at coordinate 3,953,059 of NZ_CP104171.1, read as the reverse complement.
CCCGGATGTCGCTTCGCTCATCCGGGCTACGAAACCTACGCCGCATCCATCTCCTCCGCCGCCCCCGCCACCAGCCGGTCGAGGCCGACCATCAAGAGATCGGCGATGTGCATCAGCTGATACAGCGGAATGTCCGCCTCGCCCTGCTCGGCCGACGCCACGAAGGCTGGCGTGACACTGAGGTGTTCGGCGAGCTGGGCTGTGGTGTAGCCGCGGGCCTCGCGCGTCGCCTTGACGCGGGCGCCGATGCCGCGGCGGTGCCGGGCCTGCTCCTCCATGGTCATCATCACCGCCTGCTCGTCCGCGCTCGCATAGCCGTCCGCGAACGCGCTGCCGATCAGCCGGCCCTTGCGCCAGGCGACGCGGCAGCCCTTGCGCAGGCCGCCCCTGAAGATCAGCGTGAACTGCTCGGCGACCCACAGCGACGAATTGAACTCCAGCCGCGCGCCGGCGGCGGAAACGTCGCGGATCGTGCAGGGCACGCTGACCGTGCCGCCGCTGCCATTGTCGAATTCGACGATGCCGGTCCTCAGCGTGTGATGCCTGACTGCGGCGCGATGATCACCCATGACGGCTCCCGAAGCGCAATTCCTATCGGGGCGAAGATAGCGCGGAATTTTGGCTCAACTCCTAAACGTCGGGCGAAACGGCGGGGACCGGACGGCATGGTAAAGAAATTCCTCCCCACCTGCGAAAGTCACTCGCGCGCGCGGCGCAGGGCCTGCTCGAGCTTCTTCCTCTGCCTGTCCCAGCGCTCCTGCTCGGCCTCGGCGCGCGCATCGAGCGCGGCGCGCTCGGCTTCGATCGCCTCGGCCTTGGCGTCGTGCTCGCGCCGCGCCTTGTCGAGCGCAGCTTCCGCTGCGGCGACCGCCTTGTCGCGGCGTGCGCGCTCCCTGGCGCGGGCGGCCTCTTCCTTGGCACGCGCGGCCTCGCGCCGTCGCTCCTCCTTCTCGAACTCCGCTGCGGCCTTGCGGGCCGCCGCATCATCGATTTCGCGGCTTGCTTTCCGCGCCGCCTTGGCGGGACGCTTCTGCGCTCCCGATTTGCTCTTCGATCTTCTCCTGGGCCTCGTCTCGCCCTCGCCGAGATCGCTCGGCAGCTCCGCGCTTTCGGTGAACGGGCCATCCGAGCCGACCGGGCGCCTGAGCACGACACCCGGCTTTGCCATGGTCGCGGCGACGATGTCGGGGTCGTCCGTCTCCTTGGCAACGCCTTGATGGAACAGATTGGAGCTGGCGCCCCAGGCCTCAAGCGCCGCCTTCATCGAGGGCGCGGCGATCGCCTGATCGTAGAAGCCGAGCGAGGTCTGGTAGGTCTTCAGTTTCTTTGGCATGTCGCTCCGATGCCGGCGCAGCTTTCCGCGAGCGAGCGTAGCCCGGGTGGAGCAAAGCGCAATCCGGGCTACTCACGTCCCAGCAGCGCGTCATAGCCTTGCGCGCTGAACGCCAGCAGACAGAAGCCGTGCCCGAACGGATCGGCCAGCATCGCGATCCGCCCATAGGGCGCATCGCGCGCGTCCGCCTCGAGGATCGCGCCCGCAGCGAGCGCACGCGCGACGGCTGCGTCGACATCGTCGACGACGACGTCGATATGCACCGGCGTCCAGTGCCGCTCATAGCGGCGACGATCGCCGCCGGCGCCGACCGTGCCGGCCTGCTTGGTCAGGAGATACACCGGCGCCGGCCAGCCGTTGAGCTCGACGAAGTCGGCGCCGAAGCGGCGGCCGACCGTGAGGCCGAAGGCTTCAGTGTAGAACGTCGTGGCTTTCGCCACGTCGGGAACATCGATGTTGAGAAGGAAGCTCATGAGGGGCTCGTCGCAGATTGCGGAGCGAGCCTAGCCCGGATGGAGCGTCAGCGTAATCCGGGATGGTGCCGCACCCGACGGCCCTGATGAATCACCCCGCAACGGACGAACGCCACCATGGCATCATGCCATTGTTTTGCCCGACGGGTCAAATGTTCGTTCGGGATTACCGAATATAAACAAAGCCCCAGGATTCCAAAGGCATGTCTACTGTGCATGGGGTTGTTTTTCGAAAAACTTCTTGCTTGGCCGCGCCCTCACTCGCCACGTTCGTCGCGCGTTTCTCGGTGATATCGCACCGGCAGGTAACGCTCGGCCCACGCCGTTGGCAGCTTTTCCTTGCTTTCCCGGTTCCCGCCTCTACGGTCGCGCCGCGAACGAACCCGCGAGACAAGACCCGTCATGACCGACACGATGAAATGCCCGACCTGCAATTCCGAGCACGCCTATCAGGACCGCGATCTCTGGGTCTGCCCGGAATGCGGCCATGAATGGAGCGGCGCAGCGGAAGCGGCTGCAGACACGGCGCAGGATGCGGGCGTGCGCGATGCCAACGGCAATGTGCTCGCCGACGGCGACAGCGTCATCGTGATCAAGGATCTCAAGATCAAGGGCTCGTCCTCGGTGGTCAAGGGCGGCACCAAGGTGCGCAACATCCGCCTGCAGGACGCCAGCGACGGCCACAACATCGCCTGCAAGATCGACGGCATCGGCGCGATGAATCTGAAGTCGGAGTTCGTGAGGAAGGCCTAGCTCGCGCTTCAGGGCGGTGCTCAGCCACCGAGCACGTTGCCCCAGCCATCGAACAGGTAGGTCTTCCAGGCCACGGTCCCATCCGCGCCGGGCCGGCTGGCGCGCCGGTAGTCCTCGGCCTGATCGGCGGTCCAGGTAATGATCGTGTCCGAAACACGATCGTGCAGGATGGCGGGCTCGGTGGGGTCGAAGGCGTCCATGGGACGAAGCGAGGGATGCGTCATGGCGCCTCCAACGCACCAGCAGCAACAAAGTTGCGGCAATGCCGCATGGAACCGGGCGTTGCACCTGGGCAACACCTGCCTCGAAAAGCCCGCAACCGCCGATTTGCGCCATTGCGCCGCCACAACGTGGCCCGAACAATGGGCGTGCTGCGTGCCTTTCCGTGCAAGACTGTTTCGTCAGACTGTTTGCATCACCACTGTTCGAGCCAGACGCTTCGAACAGACCGTTTGGAGGCAGGGATCATGAACGATCGGCGGTCTCTTCTGGTGGCGGTGTCGTGTCCCTCGGCCGTTCTCGCCGGCTGGCTCGCATTGTCTCTCTCGGCCTATGCGCCTGCGCTGATCGAGAACAGCGGTGCCAATGCAGCCGCCATCTCGCGCGCCAAGGATCACGCCAAGGATCACGGCCGCATCGACCTCGCCGACGTGCCGCGGGCTGCGACCATCGAGGATGGCCTCGCCTTGACCGCCGACATCGCTGCCGCCGTCGCTGCCACCCCTGCTACGCCAGCAGAGGCAACGCCGGAGCAGCCCGCCTCCACCGTCAAGCTTGCCTCGGCCGACCCGGTGCTGATCCTGCCGGCGGAACCTGCTCCCGCGCCGCAGATCTCCCCCGAACCGGAGCCGATCGTCAGCGAGATTGCCCCCGCCCCTCTGCCCGACCCCGTCAAGCTCGCATCCGCCGATCCCACCGAGATCGTGACGACGGACGCATTGTCGCCCGCGGCGATCGCGAGCGGTCCTGTCGCGCCTGCGAGCAAGGCGTCTCCGCCCGCCGACACCGTCGCCGTGCTCGACGAATGCTTCGTCATGGATACCTGCATCGACCGCTATCTCTGGGCGCTCTATCAGCGCACCGCCAAGGAAGACACGATCAAGGTTCAGGAGCGGCGCGCGGTCACCATCAAGCGCAAGGGCAAGACCGTCACGGTGATGCGCAGCTTCACCAAGCTGGTCGATCAGGACTTCACCTGGAAGGATCCGAACGCGGCCGAGCGCGCCGGCATGTCGATGATGGACTACGTCATCGGCGGCATGGACAAGAGCTTCAAGCAGAAGCTGTTCCGCATGATGCTCGCGGCCGAAGCTGCCGGCCTGTCGCCGGGCATCACCAGCGCGTTCCGCGACGATTATCGCCAGTCGATCGCAAGCGGCCTGAAGGCCGCGTCCAACCGCTCCTATCATGGCGGCAGCACACGCGGCGGGTATGGCCACGGCATGGCCGCGGACATCGTCAGCACGCAAGGCAATAATCGGGCACAGCGCTGGGTCTCGACCGAAATCCTGTGGAAGTGGGTCGATGCCAACGGCAAGGCGTTCGGCATCGGCAGGCCCTATCTCGGCCGCGATCCGCCGCATGTCGGCCCGATCGACGGCAAGGAATATATCTCGAAGCGCGGCACCTCCGATCGCAAGGACGTTGCCAGCGCCAAGCCGAAGAAGCCGCGCGCCATCGCCAGCGCCAAGCCGCCGAAGGCCCACGCCGCGCGCGAGCAGAAGAGCCCGGCCAAGCCGCAGAAATCGGCGCAATCGGCCGTCAAGCGCGCGACCTGACGGTTTACGGCTTGCGCTCCGCCGTCGGCAGCGGCACCAGCCGCATCTCGGCCGAGCCGGCGTCCTGCGTCCGCACCAGCACCGCAAAAACCGTGTCGACCGCGCGCCGCACGGCCGAGCCCATCGCTTCGCCCTTGGCCAGATGCGCCGCGATCAGCCCGGTGAGGAGATCGCCGGTGCCGTAGGGGCGGATCGGCAGGCGCGGCGTCGCAAAGCGCGACAATCGCCCGTCGCTGCACAGGATCGTCTCGACCTGCCCGGCCGCCGTGTCAGCGAGGGTGCAGCCGGTGGCGACGACGTCGGTGCGGCCCGTCCCTGCCAGCATCGCACACGCCGCACTCAGGCCCTCGGCATCTGCAATCGTCGCTCCCGAGAGCAGCTCGAGCTCGAACTGGTTCGGCGTCGTCAGGTTCGCCGCCGGCAGCAGCCGGTGCCGGACCACGTCCAAAATGCCGTCCGCGACATAGACGCGGCCGTCGTCACCGATCACGGGGTCGCAGAGATAGACCAGCTTCGCATTCCGCGAACGCGCCCGCTCGACGAAATCGGCGATCACGGCGGCATTGCCGGGCGAGCCGAGATAGCCGGTGACGAGCACCGCAGCCTCGTCGACCAGGCCGCGCTCCTCGACACCCTTCAGGAGATCGGCGACCAGCTCGGTCTCCAGCACCCGCCCGCGCAGGCTCGGATAGCGCGGATGGTTGGACAGCAGCGTCGTCGGCACCGCCGCAACGTTCACGCCCTCCGCCTGCATGGCATACGCGGCCGCGCTGTTGCCGACATGGCCGTGGACCACCTGGCTCTGGATCGAGATGACGAGCATGAAGGAGGTCCGTACGGACAAACGCGGGGCGATGCAAGTGTCGCCCGGATCTCGCGCTTCAGCGTCGGGCCAATTCCCCGAGATAGGCGCAGAACATGTCGGCCAGCCCGTCGGCATGACGCGCAATCTCGGCCTCGCTGCGCCGGGTCTCCGAAAATCGCTTGCCGGCCTCGCTGAGCGTGGTCGTGATCAGCTCGCCGGCGAGGCCGCGCGTCGCATTGGAAGCTTTGGGCAGCGCCTCTCGCATGAAGACATCGACGATGCCCCTGCTGGCCGCCCGGGCCTCGCGCGCTTCGGGCGCGTCACGATAGAGCGGCGCGGCGTCGTTGAGGGCCGTGCGCATCGCAGCCTCCTCGCACTCGGAGCGGATGAAGGCATGGACCAGCGCGCGCAACCGCGCCGGTGGCGGCTTGGCGCGATCCGCGAGGATACCGCGCAGCAGCTCGCTCGTATGCCGCCACTCGTCGCTCTGGAGACGAAACAGGATCGCGGCCTTGTTTGGAAAATATTGATAGAGCGACCCGACGCTCACCCCGGCCCGCTCCGCCACCCGCGCCGTGGTGAAACGCTGCGCGCCCTCCTTCGCTAGAACCTGAACAGCCGCATCCAGAATGGCCGCCACCAGCTCCGTTGAGCGAGCTTGCTGCGGCTGTTTTCGTGAGGAAATTGAACGGCTTCGACGGTCGGCCATGGCTCGCTCGGGCAATGCGAATAGGAAACGCGACGAATTAGTCGTATTTCAATCGGCGCGCAAGCACGCGCTTCTTTCGCCAACTCTGGAGACTTCGATGACCATCCCGACCATCACTTCGCTTGCGCCGCTGCTGGATCGCCTGTTCGGCGAAGCCGAGGCAGCAAGCGAGGCAACGGAAGCCGCAGTCGCAGACCTGTCCGACGCAGAGCGGGAGCGGATGATGCGGAGCAAAACCGAATATCGCAATCTCTATGGACGCCTGAAGGACGCACCGCTTCCGGTCTCGCGCGAGACCGGAGCGCTGCTCTACATCCTGACACGCAGCTCCCGCGCCCGGTCCATCGTCGAGTTCGGCACCTCGTTCGGCATCTCGACACTGCACCTTGCCGCAGGCCTGCGCGACAATGGCGGGGGGCGCCTCATCACCAGCGAGTTCGAGCCGTCCAAGGTTGCCCGGGCGCGAGACAACCTCTCGGCCGGCGGCTTGATCGATCTCGTCGACATCCGCGAAGGCGACGCGCTGAAGACGCTCAGCACCGGCCTGCCCGAAACGATCGATCTCGTACTGCTCGACGGTGCCAAGGCGCTCTACCCCGAGATCCTGGATCTGGTCGAAGGCCGTCTGCGGCCGGGGGCGATCATCGTCGCCGACAATGCCGACGACAGCCCTGACTATCTGGCACGGGTGCGCGCGCCCGTCGGCGGCTACCTGTCGACGCCCTTTGCCGAAGATGTCGAACTCTCGGTGCGGATCGGTTAGGGCCGGGTCGAAGAATCGGGCCATCTCGAGCCGCCGCACGATCGTCGCGCGGCGGCCTCCCGTCTGCCCGTCGTGTCGCAGGTTCGTCATTCCCACGTGATATTCGCGACAGCCGCGCGGTATCTTCCTCACGCCGAGAGGCTCATGACCTCCGCCTTCAACGCTTATACGGCTCTCGCCCTCGCCATCGTGTTCGAGGTCACCGCGTCGGCGTTCCTGCAGCAATCCGCCCAGTTCACCCGTCCCTGGCCCACGCTGGCGATGGTGCTGTTCTACGTCGCCTCGTTCTACGCGCTCTCGGTGGCGATCCGGGTGATCCCGTTGAGCATCGCCTATGCGATCTGGGGCGGGGTCGGCATCATCCTGACCGCCACCGTTTCCTTCGTGCTGTTCCGTCAGATCCTGGACGCCGCAGCCTTCGTCGGCATTGCGCTGATCGTCTCAGGAGTCGTGATCATCAACCTGTTCTCGGAGACCACGTTGCGTTGACGCGCGCGGTTACCGGCTCTGAGCGGGCGTGGGCGGACGCGGGGCGGACCGGGGCGCCTTGGCACCGGGCTTGGCCGCCCCCCGGGGCGGCGGCTCATCAACCGATGCCAGGTAAGCGGCGAGCGCTTTCGCCGAATCGGAGCTGGTCACGTAATGATCCCTCAGAAACCAGGACAGCGTCAGGCTGAAGCGTCCCTTGGCCAGGCCGCGCGGGCTGCGGTGGCAGGTCGCGCAGCCTTCGGCGAACAGCTTCGCGGGCGACTTGCCGGCATCCAGATTTTGCGCGACGGCGGCCGTCGCCGGCAGCATGGCGGCCGTTAGAATGAGCAGAGGCGCAGTCAGGCCCCGCCTCACCATCACGCTGCGGACAGCTGATCGAATTCGGGCGGCGCGTAGGCCTTGCCATCCTGGTCGGTGATGACCACCCGCCATCCTTCGCTCGCCCACACTTTCGCCTTCGCCACGATGAGCAACCGGCTTTCGCGGGCGAAACTGTACTTCTCGTTGTCGCGTTCTGCGACCATCTTGTAGGCCAATTCGCATCCCCTTGCGTCGCCCTGCACCCGGCCTTCTCGTGGCAGCGGGCTTTGGCGGCAATTCGCCGGGAGCGTGGCAATTTGGTGCCGTCCACGAGGCCTGTGGCCGGCCCCGTGCCGTCGCAACAGAGCCGATCTCGTGACCTCGGATCGGCGCTAGTGCACGCGGATAATATGAGGGCGGCCGAGATTGATCAGGCCCTGCACCGCCGAGAGGCGGTCATTGAGGGCTGCGATGGTGAGCAGCAGATTGTTGCGACGCTCATCGAGTAGTCCCATTTCTGCGCCCGAGAGCTTGGCACCCGCCCGCTCCTTGTGGATCTCCTCGAGGGATTCGCGCAGTCCGGCAATCAAGCCGGCCAGCTGCTTGGCCTCCTTGGTCATCGACCGCTTCGCGACATTTTGCTGACGGCGCGTCTCCGCTTGGTTCTGTCTCATCGTCATCCTCCGGTGCCCCGCTGCCCCGAGTGGATGCTTACAGCTTTGGATAGACATCTTACGATCGATGAAATCTGCCCGCGAAGAACTTTCTTAAATTGTACGCGCACGGAACCGGAGGGCGCGCAAGCGGAGAGCCCGGCACGAGGGCCGGGCTTTCGTGGGAGCTAGCGCTTCTGGTGCGCGCCGGGCCCGCCCGCCGGTGCACCGCCGCCATGCGGCGCGGCATTGACGCGCGGAGCGCCGCCACCGCCGTGCGGCATGGCAGGCGCAGCGGCACGCGGCGCCGGCGTCTGCGCATGCGCGTTCATCGGCGAACCATGGCTGACGCTCGGCTGCGCCGCATGCGGCATCGAGGGCCGCGCGGCCGGCGCGGCCGACACGCGCGGTGCTTCATGCGCGCGCGGCATCGGCTGGGTGCGGACGGCAGCACGGCCTGCAGCCTGCTCGTGCATCATGCGCGCCTGTGCATCGCGCGGATTGCGGCTCTGCGCATTGACCCGCTCGTGCGCGATGCGCTCGCTGCTGCCGGCGCGCGTCCGGTCGGTTGCTACTCCAGCGTCGCGCTTGGCGATCGCAGCGTCGCGCTTGGCGATCGCAGCGTCGCGCTTCGCGATCGCAGCGTCGGGCTTTCCGATCGCAGCGTCGCGCCTTGCGATCGCGCCGTCGCGCTTTCCGATCGCAGCATCGCGTTTTGCGATCGCAGCGTCCGGCCGCGCGGTGACGGCGTCACGTCCGGAGATGGCGGCCTCGCCCTTGCCGCGCACGCCGCTGCGCTCGAGTGCGACCGCCGCATCGCGCGTCGCCGCGCGACCGATGCGGGCTGCGCGCGGATCGAGCGTCAGCCGCGTCGCAAAGCGCTCGTGCGAGCTCCAGTAATTATTCCAATAAGCGTGGCGGCGGTACCAGGGCCGTCCCGCATAGTAGCTCGACCAGTACGAGGTCAGCACGAACGGCACGACGGGCACGTCGATCTCGTCGACATAGTCGGGGAGATAGACGTAGCGATTGCGGTAGAGATATTCGAGATATTGCGACGACACCCAGCCGCGATCGTCGGAGAAGCTGACGTCGCACCAGGCCTTGCCGCGCAGGCAGCCATGGATGTTGACGCGGGCGCCTCCGGGGATGCGATCGACCAGGGGAAAGCCCGTGCCCGGCCCGGCCCGCAAGCCGGTCGAGATGGTCACTATGCCCGGCGCGGCCAGCGCGGCTGTCGGGACGAGTAGCAATGCGGCAACCAGAACGCTTCTGAATTTCATGGCGTGTTCCTCCTCTTTCGACGGAACGCGCAGGCGGAACGAGCGTTCCGCCCGTCATCATCGCATCAGCAGAAAGATTGAGAACGCGCGAACGCGCGAAGTTCAATATTCATCCATCGTTCATCGGCACGGCGCTTTCGGCGTCACTCCACCGGCAGCATGAAGGCGTCGAAGAAGGAAGCGAGCCCGGCAAAATCGTCGAGCCGCAGCACGGTTGCGACATACTGGTCGGGCCGCACCACGACCATGCAGCCGGCCGTCCGATCGATGCCGCGCATCGTGAAAACGTCGTGGCCGCTCTTGAGGTCAGGGCAGAACATCTTCTCGTAATCGTGCAAGCCGTAACGGCCTTTGCTCGGGAGCAACATCGCCGGCATCGCCTCGATGGCAAGCTCGCGATGGTCCTGCTGAAACACCGAGCGCAAATCGATCACGCTGTCGATGTCGGCTCCAACAGGAGTATACCGACGGATCGGTGATTTCCGGGACTCCGCGAGGAAATTGCACAAGGCGCGAGTGGCCGAGCCCGACGCAACCGGGTTCTCAGCGGGCGAGAATGCGTAGATGCGGAAGCGTCCGTCGGCCTGCGCCGCGTGGCCGAGATGCACCGGCTTGGCGTCCGCCAGCCGGATCACCGGCGCGGAATGGAAGCGCTTGCCGACGATAAAGCCCTGCGCGAGATGCTGATGCGTGGCCGCGCCTGTCAGCACCGAGGGCCTGTAATGCGTTGCCGTACCCGCCGTGTAGCGTCCGTGCCGGACGAAATAGTCCTGCGTCTTGGCGGCATCGGCGCCGCCGGCCTTGGCGGCGGAGGCGAGGATCCCCGCCCACTCGCGATCGAAATCGATCAGCTCCTTCGCGACCGCCTGGCGCTCGGCCGAGTAGGAATGCAAGAGGCTCGGCGCACACTGCCTCCGCAGCACGGCCGCGAGCTTCCAGCCGAGATTGAAGGCATCCTGCATCGAGACGTTCATGCCCTGCCCCGCCTTCGGGCTGTGGGTGTGGCAGGCATCGCCGGCGATGAAGATGCGCGGCAGGCGCGCAGCGACCTCGCCTTCCGGCACGTCATCGAACTTGTCGGTGAGGCGCTGGCCGATCTCGTAGACCGACCACCAGGCGATTTCCTTCACCTCGAGCCGATGCGGCTTCAGGATCCGCTGCGCTTTCGCGATCACGTCGTCGGCCGTGATGTTGCGATTGGCAACGCGTTCGCCGGCATCGAGCTTGGCGAGCTCGACATAGATGCGGACCATGTAGCCGCCTTCGCGCGGAATGATCAGCAGGCTGCCGTCCTTCGCCGACTGGATCAGCGACTTGAAGCGGATGTCCGGAAAATCGGTCACGGCCAGCACGTCCATCACGCCCCAGGCGTGGTTGGCGGAATCCCCGTGCAGCTCGCGACCGATCGATTTGCGCACCGTGCTGCGGGCGCCGTCGCAGCCGACGACGTAGCGGGCCTTGATCGTCTCGACATTGCCCTCGTTTGCGGCATCGACGCGTTCGAGGCGCACGGTCACGGCATGATTGTCGGCAGCGGCGGCCGGATCGACATTCAGATCAAGCACACGTCGGCTGTAATACGGCGCGAGCTTCGCCGGCGATTTGCGCATGACGTCGAGAAAGCAGTCATGGACGCGCGCCTGGTTCAGGATGAGGTGCGGGAATTCCGACAGCCCGTCCTCGACGTCCTGCACCCGGCCGCTGCGGACGATGTTCTCCGGCGTCCCTTCATCGGGCTTCCAGAACGTCGTCTCGTTGACCCAATAGGCCTCCTTCAGCACGCGCTCGCCGAAGCCATAGGCGTGGAACATCTCCATGGTGCGACAGGCGATGCCGTCGGCCTGGCCGACCAGCAGGCGGTCCGGCTTCTGCTCGACGATGCAGGTCTTGACGTCAGCGAATTGCGCGAGCTGGGCGGCGAGCGTCAGGCCCGCCGGCCCGCAGCCGACGATGAGGACATCGACCTCGCCAGGCACGGCGCCCTCCGCCCCCGATGCCTGAACGCGCGCGGCAGGATCGGCGATTTCAGGGTCGCCCGGCTGAAATCCATTGAGATGGAATTGCATGAGCACCTCTCCCGCCAGTTTCTGCTTGAATATTGCTCAGTATGCTGACTATCAGTATGCTTGTCAACGACCCGCGGCGCCCCTGCCCGCAGAGGAGATTTCGGTGAAAGACAACAACGACATGCCCGGCCATCTGGCGCGCCGCTTTCAGCAGATCGCGGTCGCGGTGTTCCTGGCCGAGGTCGAGGACGCCGGATTCGATCTCACGCCGGTGCAGTACGCCGCGCTTGCGACCATCAAGGCCAATCCGGGGCTCGACCAGGTGACGCTCGCCGGATTGATCGCCTACGATCGCACCACCATCACCGGCGTGATCGATCGCCTCGTCCAGAAGGGCCTCGTGGAGCGTCGTCCGTCCAGCCGCGACCGCCGCGCGCGCGAGCTCGAGATCACCGACGAGGGCCGGCGCACGCTGCGCAAGATCACCCCGGCCGTTGAATCTGCGCAGCGTATCATGCTGCGCGGCCTCAGCGCGAAAGAGGGCGAGGAGCTGATGCGGCTGCTGCGCAAGGCCATCGCCGCCGGCAACGAGCTCAGCCGCGCGCCGCTGCGCGATGCGCAAGTCTGATCTCCGGCCATGTCCGTAATTGTCGCAGCGCACGAAACCAGGAACTAACCTTCGGCTGCTAACGTCGGCGCGCATTGGGCGCTTAACGCGCGATTAACTTTGCGGGGCGGAGTTTCGGATGTTCAGGTTCCTCGTTGTAGCCGCGGCCATCGCGCTCTCGACCGGTCACGCGCTCGCCAACGGCCATGGCGGCGGCGATGCCGCGCCGCCGAAGCCCGAGGCGACGACTGCGCCGGCGAAGGTGGTCCTGACCAAGCAAGGTCCCAAGCTCGTCGATCTCAAGGGTATGACGCTCTACTATTACGAGCGCGACACCACCGGAAAGACGTCGAACTGCAACGGCAAGTGCACCGAGAGCTGGGTCCCGCTGCCAGCAACCGCAGACGCCAAGGCCGTCGGCGATTTCACCGTGATCAGCCGCAACGACGGCAGCAAGATGTGGGCGTACCGGTATCGCCCGCTCTATACCTCGCCCGCCGACAAGGCGCCGGGCGACGCCAACGGCAACGCCACGACGCTGCAATGGCGGGTCGCCCGGCCTGAGTAGCCGCGCACAAACAATCCACGAGAACGCGATCCGGCCGGTCGGGCGGCCTTACCCCCGCCAGCGTCCACCCGCCTCGGCCTGCGCGCTCTGCCCCGGCGGCAGCACCACGACCATCGAATTGAGCTTCACCCGGTCGTAGAGATCGATGACGTCCTCGTTACGCATCCGGATGCAGCCGGACGAGATCGCCTGCCCGATATATTCGGGTTGGTTGGTGCCGTGGATGCGATAGAGCGTGTCCTTGTTGCCGACAAAGAGATAGATGCCCCGCGCGCCCAGCGGATTGGCGGGACCGCCGGGAACGCGCGCCGGATACGGGCCGAGTCGCGCCTGGATATCCGCGGTCGGAACCCAGTCCGGCCATTCCGCCAAGCGACCGACCCGCGCCACGCCGGAGAACGCCATGGCTTCCTCGCCGACGGCAACGCCGTAGCGGATCGCCTTGCCCTCGGGCAGGACGTAATAGAGATAGCGCGCGTCGGTATCGACCAGGATCGTGCCCGGCTGCTCCTTGCGGTGGTAATCGACGATGTGACGCAGATATTGCTCGGGCACGTTCGCCTTCGCGTAAGGCGCGTGCGCGAGCAACTGACGGTCGCGCGGTGTCATGCTCGCATCCGTCGATGGCGAAAGTGTCGTCTGCATGCAGCCGCCCAGCGGCAACAGGGCTGCGACGAACAAAACGAGTAGAGATCTTGGCACCGCCGGCCCCCCAATAGCGGAACAACAGCGCCCCCAGCAGCGCCAGATATTGCCAAAATCATGCTGAAAACAAGGCGGTGCGGGAACACATGCGCGTGTTCGGCAAATTGGGTTCCATCACCACAAAGGGCGGAAGACTGTCGCATCATCTCCATCCCCTCGCCTTGCTTTGGTCAAACCCGGCTGGACTCGTGCGTCATGGGGACCGGCATGGGCTCACCTCGGATCAGCCCCGCGCCAATGCGGATGACTTAAACCTCGAACACTGCGCTTCAAAGGAGCTGCGATGCTCGCGACGCTGAACGCCAAGCAAATCGTCGATGAGATCGTGAAGGACACGGTCAAGGACAACGATCCGCACGACGCGGTCCAGATCTCGCCCGAGATCGTGCTCGCCTCACGCCCCACCAGCGTGTCGCCTGCGCTGGCGCCGGAGATCGCGCGGCGTCCGGAGCCCAAGTTTGCCCCGGAGCCCAAGCTCATGCCGAAATTCACGCTGGAGCCCGCGCGCGCCCCCGAGCCCACCATCAACGTCGTCTACGGAAAATCCGCCGCGGCCCCGTCGATCGACACGGCTGTCCGCGTCACGTCCAGCGATGGTCCCGTGATGAAGAAGCGATCCACGGTCCGCAAATGGCTGCGCGGCGCGTTCGTCACGTTCCTGCTTGCCGGCGCCAGCGTGGCCGCCAGCGTCGCTTGGGAGAAGCACGGCGACACGGCAAAGCAGTTGCTGGCCGAATGGACGCCGGCGCTGACCTCGCTGCTCCCGACCACCTCGTTGCTGTCTGCGACACCGCAGCAAAGCGCGCCGGTCGCCGCCGCCGAGGCTGCGCCGCCCGCAGCCGAAGCCACACCCAACCAAACGGCGGATCAAGCTGCGACCCCGCCCGCGGCTCAGCTTGCTGCGGCCGCGCCTGCAGCGACACAGCCTGTCGATGCAGCGCAGGTGCAATCGATGACACGCGATCTCGCCGCGATGGCGCAGCAGATCGAGCAGCTCAAGGCCAACATCGCCGAGTTGAAGGCCGGACAGGAGCAGATGGCGCGTGAGATGGCCAGGCCTCCTGCACCGAAGCCGGTCACCGAAGCGCGGCCGCCGGTCGATCCGCGCGCACGCGCAGCTGCACTGCCGCCGCAACCTGTCGCGCCGCCGGTTCGCAAGCCCAAGCCGCCTGTGACGCGGACCTACATGCCGGCCTCTTCGCCCTCGCCGCTCGCACCTCCGCCGCCGGCATCGCAGGCCGCTGCCGCGCCGCCGTCAGCTGCGCCGACCACGACGACGCAAGCCGTTGCCGATGACGACGGACCGATCGTGCGCCCGCCGATGCCGCTGCGTTAGAGCATGATCCGGACCCGAAGGGCCGCGTTAGCGCAAAGCGCGTAGCGGTTTTCCGAAGAGATCATGCTCAAACACTAACCTGAGGCGCGATGACGATTCATCGCATCGCGCTTTAGAGCAACGCCGCGGCCTCGCTGTCGTGCGCTCGCGTACGCTGTCCGAGTCGATGCGATGCGTTAACTCCGGGGAATTACGGGAAGCGATCTCACGCTCAAGAGAAAAGGCCGTCGGGATCTATGCCGGCGGCCTTCTCTTGCAGCTCCCGGTTCCCGGAGCCCGGTTCTGCTGCAATTCCATGCCTTAATGATTGCGCAGGCATATTTAATAAATTCCTAACGACCCTGCACACTGCACATCATTTCTGCGCCATAAGCTCAGAGATTGCGCGCTCTGTTCGTTCGATAGATATCGACTCAGTGGTATCATCCGACATGCGTTGAGACTTGCACTGAAGCTCAGATCGTCACACCGGGGAATTCGGATGCCCTACTACTATTTCGATCTCGTGGTTGGTGAAGAGTTCAAGAACCAGGGTGGAATCATCCTCGAAGACATCGAGGTTGCCTCCGATCGCGCCGATCAATTGGCTTGCGAGCTGTCGCAGGTGAAGCCGGAGCTGCAGCAGAAGGGCTGCGCGGTGCGCGTCACCGATCGCGATCACAACGAGCTGTATCGCACGCCGCTCGATCCCGTGCCGGCTTGGCAGCGCTAGGCTAATCCAGCGCCGGCGCCTCGAACCAGTTCGTCAGCGACAATCCACCGTCGACGACGAAGGCTGCGCCGGTGACGTAAGCGGACAGCTTGTTCGACAGCACCGTGAGCGCCATCGGTGCGAGGTCAATGGCCTCGCCGAGCCGCCCGAGCGGAATGTGCCGCGCCAGCGCGGGATCGGCGACGAACCCGCCGGCTGCGATCGCGCCCGGCACCAGTGCGTTGACGCGGATGTCGTAACGTCCGAGCGTCTTGGCCAGCTCCTTCACCAGCATCGCCATGGCGGCCTTTGCCGTCGAATAATGCGCCAGGTTGCGCGGCGTGCCCGCATGCAGCGACGTCAGAAACAGGAACGAACCCGGTCGCTTCGCCGCGATCAGCCGCTTTGCCAGCGCGCGAGCGAGGTGAAAGCCGGCATCGAGATTGACGGCATGCATCTCCTGCCAGGTCTTGCGATCGACCGCGAGCGCATGATCGGCCTCGCGTCGCGGCGGCGAGGCGCTGTGGACGAAATGCGTGACCTCGCCGAGCGCGGCGTGTGCGGCCGTCAGCAGCTCATCGCAGGCCTCGAGGCTGGCGAGATCGCCGACCCAGGGCACGGCGAGACCAGGCCTCTCGCTCGCGCCGATCGCGGCGCGCACCCGCTCCGCGCTCACATCCGCGAACACGGTGCGGACGCCCTCGCCGACCAGGCCGAGCGCGATGGCGCGGCCGATGCCATTGCCCGCGCCGGTGACGAGCGCGGTGTCGCGTGCGGGATCGAACGGCGTGCTGAACAGGCTCATGTCGCGCTCCGATGCTGGGAAGCAGCAGGTTAGCCCACCGCCCCGACGGACGACAATCGCACTGCGCACCATTGCGGAGCGGCGCGCCGGACGCTAGCCTCTCGGGAAAACGGAGGAGGTCCCAAGGATGCGCACCGGTTTTCTGATGACGGCCCTGTTGCTGTTGGCCGCGCCGGCCCTCGCGGGCGAGGCGCCACCGCGGGCGACCTATGTGACGATGGTGTTGCAGGCCTTCGCCGCCAAGGTCGAGTGCCCCAACACCGATCTCGTCTATCAGGACCTCGTGCAGAGGGCGCAGCAGATGCAACTGCCCGACGGCACCACCGAGAAGGTGCGCAAGGCGATCGCCTGGATGCACACCGGCGGCAAGATGGGCGAGAAGCAGGACGACGATCTGATGGCGGAAGTCGCGGTTGCGACCCAGGCGACCGACATGGACCAGCGCCGCCTCGGCATGTCCGGCTGGTGCGAAGCCCAGAAGACCAATCTCGCCGGCCTGATCCGGAGCAAGGGCGGCTAGCGCCCCGGCATTGCCGCGTTAAGCACGCCGCGACGGAACCTCTGCCGCGGCCCAAAAACGTCACAATGCTCGAAAGCATGCGGCCTCTTTCCGAATTCGAACAGGAGGTCCTCATGCGGAATATCCATTTCGTTTTCGCCGGCGCGATTGCAGCCGCCGCGGTGCTGACTGCGCCCGCCCTGGCGAGGAATTCCGACGCCGAGAAGGGCGGGGAAAAGTCCACCTCGCCGTCCTGCAGTGCCTATCAGCAGGCGCCGGACGGCACGTGGGAACCGCTGCCCTGCAGGGAATCGCGCGAGCGCGCGCAGCCACAGACACAAAATCGCACGTCGCAGCAAGGCGCCGATCGCGAGGAGCGTTGAAGACGTTCGCGCGTTCGAATGTCAGCTCTGATGCGGGCCGCGCATGATCTTCATGGCGTCCACGATGTGACGCCATTCCCTCGCCTCGTCGGCCTCGCCGCGGCCCTCGCAGGCCTGGGCCTGCTCCGCGGCCTTCGCGATCGCAGCAAAGCCGTGCTTTTCGAGCATCTGCCTGGCAACGGTATGGACCTGGACCTCGGACATCATGGGCGCTCTCCCGTCTGACCGGCCGCGGTGCAACGCTGCCGCGGGTTGTTACAACGGTCGAGGCGCGGGGCGCGTTCCGTCCCATCGATGCGAGCGGCAAGACAAAGGCGGCCCGCCATGCCCGGCGGACCGCCTTCTCACCCACCCCAAGACGGGAGGCTGCGGCCGCGTCCCTACGCGACCGCCACCTTTTTCCGCTCGATGTCGTTGGGCACCTCAATATCGACCTCGAGGGTCGAGACCTCGTCGCCGCGCTCGAGCCGGACGATGACCTTGGTCGGGTCCAGCGTCACATGCTTGGACACGACGGCGAGAATTTCCTCACGCAGCACACCGAGCAGATCGGGCTGGCCGCGCATTCCGCGTTCATGGGCAAGCAGGATCTGCAGCCGTTCGCGCGCGACGGGTGCCGAGGCCTTCTTGCCGCGGAGAAGTCGAAGCAGACCCATGCTCATGCAGCCCTCCGTCGCAGCAGGCGGTCCATAAATCCTCTGCGCTCGGCAGGAACGTGCATCGTCACGTTCTCGCCGCAGAGGCGCTTGGCCGCGTCCATATAGGCTCGTGCCGGCGCTCCATCGGCATTCGACAGAGTCACGGGCGTGCCGACGTTGGAGGCCTTCAAGACGTCCTGGCTCTCGGGGATGATGCCGAGCAAGGGCGTGGCAAGGATCTCCAGGATGTCATCGATGGTCAGCATCTCGCCGCGCGCGGCGCGCGAGGGATCGTAGCGGGTGATCAGGATGTGCTTCTCGACGCGCTCGCCCTTCTCGGCCCGCACCGTCTTGGAATCGAGCATGCCGATGATGCGGTCGGAATCGCGCACCGAGGAGACTTCCGGATTGGTGACGATCACGGCCTCGTCGGCAAAGCGCATCGCCATGGAGGCGCCGCGCTCGATGCCGGCCGGGCTGTCGCAGATCACCCAGTCGAACCGGCTGCGCAACTCGGCGATGACCTTGCCGACGCCCTCTTCCGTCAGCGCGTCCTTATCGCGGGTTTGGGAAGCCGGCAGCAGCCATAAATTCTCCAGCCGCTTGTCCTTGATCAGCGCCTGCGGGAGTTTGGCGACGCCCTGCACGACGTTGATGAGATCGAACACGACGCGGCGTTCGGCCCCCATCACGAGATCGAGGTTGCGCAGGCCGACGTCGAAATCGACGACGACGACCTTGTCGCCGCGCTGCGCCAAGGCAGCTCCCAGCGCGGCGGTCGTCGTGGTCTTGCCGACCCCGCCCTTGCCTGATGTCACGACCAGTACCTTACTCATCTGAAATGTCTCCTTTGCTGGTCAGTTCAGTGCTGTAATTCGCATGGTATTCCCCTGCAGCCAGGCCTGCGCCGGCTTGCCGCGCAAGGCGGCGTCGATGTCGTCCGCAGTCTGGTAAAACCCGTCGATTGCAAGCAGTTCGGCCTCGATCTTCTGGCAGTAGATGCGCGCGCTGGTGTGTCCGTTGACGCCGGCCATGGCGCGGCCGCGCAGCGCGCCGTAGACGTGGATGGAGCCGCCGGCGACGACCTCGGCGCCGGAGCCGACCGAGCCGAGGATGGTGACGTCGCCGTCCGGGAAGATCACGGTCTGGCCCGAGCGCACGGGGCTATCGAGCAGCAGGGAGGTCGGCTTGGTCTCGGCCTTCACGTCGGCCTTCTTCGGCGCGCTCGGCTCGACCACGCAGCTACGTCCGCCCGACAGCAGCGGCGGCATCGCCGGCGTCAGCCGGCCCTCCTCCACGCCCTCGATGCCGAGCACACGGATATTGCGGTCCTGGAGGCTGGTGAGGAGATGGCCGATGCCGGCTTGGCTGAGATCGACCGAGGACAGGTCGATCACCACGGGCCGGCCGGCGAAGAAGCCGGGCGAGCGCGCAATCGTGGCATCAATCTCGTGCAGCCAGTCCTGGACCGGAACCGTCGGCGTGAACACGAAAGCCACATAGGAGCGCCCCCGCAGGCGCACCATTTGACGTTGGACCTTTGCTGCAGCCTCCATGGCGGCCGACTCGTTCCCTGTTATTGAATGGTTAACGATGCGGCGGATATGGTTAACGGCGGGTTAATTTCTCCGCGGGGCTCACGGTATTAGGAGCGCGCTCCCCCCCAGCACAGCCGTCATCGCCCGGCTTGACCGGGCGATCCAGTACTCCGAGACCGTTGTGATTGAATCGATGGGCTGCGGCGTACTGGATGCCCCGGTCAAGCCGGGGCATGACTCCGTCCATGGGCAAACGCCCTACTTCTTCACCTTGCTCGCGTCCATCTTGATGCTCTGGTCCAGCATCCTGGTCGTGAACGCCGTCGTCACGTCGAACGGCTTCTCCATGCCGAGATAGGTCTGGACCAGCTCATAGTCCTTCTTCATCCGCTCGCCGTCGATCCAGCCGAGCCCCTTGCTCGTGGTGAACTCGTCGGTCATCAGGAACTTGATGCGCTCCCACTGGCGCTCCTGATTCTCCTTGTCGAGACCCGAGACCTGATCGAGCAGCGCCTTCAGGCATGGCGCGACGTCGGCGACACAGGCTGCAAAGGCCTTCTGCGTGACGCGCACGAAGTCTTCGACGACCTTCGGGTTCTTCTGCAAGTAAGCGCCGTTGACGATCAGCGAATTACCATAAGGGTTGAGCCCAATGTCCTTCCAGTTGACGTAGCCGAGATCGGGCCCGAACTCGATGACCTTGAGGTCGTGCTCGTTGTAGAAGTCGCTGATGATGTCCACCGTATGGCTCTTCAGCGCTGCGATCTTCGCGGTCGGTCCGACATTGACGAAGCCGACGGAGTCGGGCGCAAGGCCTGCGGCCTTGGCGAAGGCCGGCCACATCACGCGCGAGGCATCGCCCGGCGGATTGCCGATCTTGTGCCCGGCAAAATCCTTCACGCCGTTCACGCCGTAGCTCTTCAGCCAATAGAAGGTCTGGCCGGTATTGGCATAGACGCTCATCACCGCAACGGCGTCGGCGCCCTTGCTCTTGGCCACCAGCATGGTGGCGAGATCGGCGACGCCGAACGGCGAGCCGCCCGAACCGACCTTGGCGGCGGAGACGCCGGAGCCCTTGCCGGTCTCGATGGTGAGGTCGATGCCGGCCTTCTCGTACCAGCCCTGCGCCTTGGCAAAATAATAGGGCGAGTGGTCGGCCGTCGGCGTCCAGTTCAGGATCAGATTGACGGCTTCTCCCGCATGCGCGGGCGCGACCGACACACCGAGCCCCAAGGCCAACATCAGGGCAGAGCCCGCCGCCTGCAAACGCTTCATCGCATCTCTCCTCGTTGCCGCGACCCGGCTTGTCGCTCTCCCCTTGTGAGGATACCAATGCAACAAGCCCGCCCTTCACTTGTCAACTGTTTGGTTGGAAATGCCCGCAAAACGATCTGGCGACACCGTGCCGCAGCGCCGCGACCCCGTCGCCACCCGCAAGAAGCTGCTGACCGCGGCGCGCCAGGAATTCGCCCGGCACGGATTTGCGGGCGCCCGCGTCGACGAGATCGCCGAGCGCGCCGGCGTCAACAAGCAGCTCGTCTATCATTATTTCGGCGACAAGGACGCGCTGTACCTCTCGGTGCTCGAATGGGTCTATGAGGACATCCGCGCGCAGGAGCGCAGACTCAATCTCGAGGGTCTGGCGCCGGAGAAGGCGATCCGCAAGCTGATCGAAGCTTCGTTCGATCACCTGGCGGCGAACCCTGATTTCATCGTGCTTTTGAACGACGAGAACCGCGGCGGCGCCCGCCACGTCCGCGGCTCGACCCGGCTGGAGGCGATGCACTCACCGCTCGTGAAGAGTGTTTCGCACATCCTCCACGAAGGGGTCCGCGTGGGCGTGTTCCGCAAGGGGATCGACCCCATCCAGCTCTATATCTCGATAGCGGGCCTCAGCTATTTCTTCTTCTCCAACACGCCGACGCTGTCGGCGATCTTCGGCAAGGACCTGTCGAGCCGCAGCGCACGGCGCGCCCGGCGACGGCATGTCGCGGATCTCGTGCTGCAGTCGCTCCGGCCATAATCAACCAACTGGTTGAAACTTCCCTGGAGGACGGCTAGGCTTGCAGCCGGCGGCAGGGTGACTGCCGACAACAGGAGCAGTCGGTGGCAGGAGACAGCGCACGCAGCTGGCGCAGCTTTGCGATCATCCTGATCGTGCACCTCGCCGTGCTCGTGCTGTGGCAGGTCGCGGTCGACGCCTTCCATGTGCCCAAATTCATCCTGCCCTCCCCGCTCGCGACGATCCAAACATTGGGAACCACAGGCTATGCCTGGGGCGCCAACACGCTGGTGACGGCGATCGAGATCCTCGGCGGCTTCGCACTGGGTGCGTTCGTCGGCGTGGCGCTCGCGGTGATCTTCAGCTGGGCGCCGTTGCTGAGCCTCGTGCTGCTGCCGCTGTTCGTGACGCTGAACATGATTCCGAAGGTCGCGCTCGGCCCGCTCTTCATCGTCTGGTTCTCCTACGGCATTGTGCCGAACATCCTGATCGCCTTCAGCATCTGCTTTTTCCCGATCCTGCTCACCACCGCGCGCGGCCTGCGCGAGGTCGAGCCCGACCTGCTCGACCTCGTCAAATCGCTGCGCGGCTCGCGCTGGACGCTGTTCCGCAAGATCCAGCTGCCGGGATCGCTGCCTTACGTGTTCTCCGGCATGAAGGTCGGCGCCATCCTGGCGGTCGCAGGCGCCATCGTCGGCGAGTTCATCGCCTCCGAGCGCGGGCTCGGCTACCTCATGATCCAGGTGCAGTCCTCGCTCGACACGCCCGCGA
The DNA here is from genome assembly GCF_025200865.1 of Bradyrhizobium sp. NC92. Lineage (NCBI taxonomy): Bacteria > Pseudomonadati > Pseudomonadota > Alphaproteobacteria > Hyphomicrobiales > Nitrobacteraceae > Bradyrhizobium > Bradyrhizobium sp. NC92. The sequence continues at coordinate 3,931,171 of NZ_CP104171.1, read as the reverse complement.
TGGTGATGGCGGTCGTGCTGCTGACGCTGCTCGGCGTCGCTCTCTACGGCCTCGTGCTCGCCCTCGAACGCATGTTCGTGGTCGGCGATGCGAGACAGACCTGAAGACCAAGGACGAATCCATGATCTTGACCCGCCAGACGCTGCCGAAAACCATCCCCGATGTCGCAGCCCTCGACGATCTCCTGTGCCGGCCGAGCCAGGCGCTGATCGACGACCTCGCCAAGGTCGAGGGCGACATCATGATCCTCGGCGTTGCCGGCAAGATGGGTCCGACGCTGGCGGGGCTCGCGAAAGCCGCCGTGCCGGATCGCCGCATCATCGGCGTCGCCCGCTTTAGCGACGCGAGCGTCAAGGATTGGCTGCAAGCGCGCGGGGTCGAAACCATCAATTGCGACCTGATGGACGAGAAGCCGATCGCGGCGCTGCCGAAGGCGCCGAACATCGTCTTCATGGCAGGCCGCAAGTTCGGCGCCGAGGGCGATCTGTCGCTGACCTGGGCGATGAACGCGCATGTGCCGGCGCTGGTCGCGCAGGCGTTCCCGTCCTCGCGCATCGTCGCGTTCTCGACCGGCTGCATCTATCCGTTCGTTCCCGTCGACGGCCAGGGCTCGACCGAGGACATGGCACCGAACCCGCCCGGCGAATACGCCCAGTCCTGCGTCGGCCGCGAGCGCATGTTCGAACATTTCTCCCGCAAGTTCGGCACGCCGGGCCGCCTGTTCCGCCTCAATTACGCGATCGACATGCGCTACGGCGTGCTGCACGATATCGCCACAAGAGTGCTGACCGGCACGCCGATCGATGTCAGCCTGGGCCACGTCAACTTCATCTGGCAGGGCGATGCGTCCTCACAGGCGCTGCGCTGTCTCGCTTATTGCACGACGCCGACCTCGCCGATCAATGTCAGCGGTCACGAGATCCTGGCGGTACGCGATCTCGCCGAGAAATTCGGCGCAAGGTTCGGCCGCGCGCCGGTGCTGACGGGCAAGGAGGAGCCGACGGCGTGGCTGACCGACACATCAAAGGCGGTCGAGCTGTTCGGCCTGCCCGTCGTCGACACCGAGCAGTTGATCGGCTGGACCGCGGATTGGGTCTCTCGTGCCATGCCGAGCCTCGGCAAGCCCACCAAATACGAGGTGCGCGATGGACGCTACTGACGCTCCACCCATCCTCAAGCTCGGCGTCCAGGATGCGATCGCCGCCCTGGCGCTCTCGACGGAAGCGCAGTGGAACCAGACCGAAGAGGACTGGCGCATCTTCCTGCGTGATGGTGTCGTGTTCGGCATCCGCGACGGCGCGCGATTGGTCGCCACCGCAGCACTGCTGCCCTATTCCGGCAACAACGCCTGGGTCAGCATGGTGCTGGTATCAGGCACGCACCGCCGCCGCGGCCTTGCAACGCGCCTGGTCGATGCCTGCCTGGAAACCGCGCGCAAGAACGGCCTGACGAGCTGGCTCGATGCCACGCCCGACGGCGCCGCCGTCTATGGACCGCTCGGGTTTACGCCGACGCTGCAATTGCGCCGCTTGAAGCTGGCGAGGCCCGGACGTGCCGAAGCGGCGCCATCGTCATCCGCAACACTCGATGCGCTTTGTGCGCGCGACCGGCGGGCCACCGGCTTCGACCGAACCGCCCTGCTCTCTGCCTTCGCCCAGCGTCCGGGCTCGCGCATCCTCGCCGCGAATGGCGCCATTGCGCTGGTCCGCGACGGCCGCACCGCCCGCCATATCGGCCCGCTATTGGCCGACGATGCCGCAGCAGCTCTGGCTCTGGTCGAGGCGATCATGCGCTCCGAGACCGGCCCGCTGCTGCTCGATGCCGTCGCCTCGCAAACCGCGTTGCTGGACGGCTTGACCGCCTCCGGCTGGACCATCGAGCGCCCGTTCCAGCGCATGCGGTTCGGCCCCACTACCATCGCTGCGGACGAAACGCCGTTCGCCGTCGCCGGCCCCGAATTCGGATAGGACATCATGCACCACAGCCAGATCAACAGCGAAATCCGCAAGCTGATCGCCCAAGGCACCGTGCTGCCGGCACATCCCCTCGCGCTGACCGCCGAGCGCCAGCTCGACAAGACGCACCAGCGCGCGCTGACGCGCTATTACATCGACGCCGGCTCCGGTGGCCTTGCGGTCGGCGTGCACACCACGCAATTCGCGATCCGCGATGTCGGCCTCTACCGTCCCGTGCTCGAGCTCGCCGCCGAGACCGCCGCGAACTGGACCACGCGGCCGCTGGCGATGGTCGCCGGCCTCGCGGGTCCGACAAAGCAGGCGGTCAGCGAGGCCCGCACCGCGCGCGATATCGGTTACCACGCCGGCCTGCTCAGCCTCGCCGCGATGAAGAGCGCCTCCGAGGACGAGATCATCGCGCATTGCACGGCCGTTGCCGCAGAAATCCCGCTGGTCGGCTTCTACCTCCAGCCGGCGGTGGGCGGCGTCATCCTGTCGAGCCGGTTCTGGCAACGCTTTGCTTCGATCGACAATGTCATTGCCATCAAGATCGCGCCGTTCAACCGCTACCGCACGCTCGATGTCCTGCGCGGCGTCGCGGCGGCGAGCGCGCTCGACCGCGTCGCGCTCTACACCGGCAATGACGATCACATCCTGCTCGACCTGGTGCTGCCGTTCGATCTTCGCGACAAAGGCGTGACCACCCGCACCTATTTCAGGGGCGGCCTGCTCGGCCACTGGTCGGTCTGGACGGCCGAAGCGATCAAGCAGTTCGAGCGCTGCAAGGCGGCGCGGCACAAGGACAGCGTACCCGCCGACCTGCTCGCGCTCGATGCCCGCGTCACAGATTGCAACAGCGCATTCTTCGATGTGGCCAACAATTTTCACGGCTGCATCGCCGGCTGCCACGAAGTCTTGCGGCGCCAGGGCCTGATGCGGGGCCTGTGGTGCCTCGATCCGAACGAGAGCCTCAGCCCAGGCCAGAAGGAGGAGATCGACCGCGTCACACGCGAGCACGCCGACCTCAGCGATGATCAGTTCGTCGCCGCCAACTTGAACAAATGGCTGGCATGAGCTCAGACCCGTTCATCAGCCTGCAAGGCGTCCGCAAGGTCTATCGGAGCGGCGGCGCCGAATTTCTGGCGGTCTCCGACGTCACGATGGACGTGGCTGAGGGTGAACTCGTCTCGTTGGTCGGCCCGTCCGGCTGCGGCAAGACCACGGTGATGAAGATCCTGGCCGGCCTGCATGGCGCCGACGGCGGCAGCGTCAGGATAGGCAATGCCAACAGCCCGTTCGATCCGACGCGTGACATCGGCATGGTGTTCCAACAGGCGCTGCTGCTGAAGTGGCGGACGATTCTGGACAACGTGCTGCTGCCGGCCGAGATCGTCGGCCTGCCGATGAAGGCCGCGCGCGAGCGGGCGCGCGATCTGCTCAACCTCGTCGGGCTCGCCGGCTCCGAGCAGAAATATCCGCAGCAGCTGTCCGGCGGCATGCAGCAGCGCACCGCGATCGCGCGTGCCTTCATTCACGATCCAAAACTGATCCTGATGGACGAGCCGTTCGGCGCCCTGGACGCGCTGACGCGCGAGCAGATGAATCTGGAGATGCTGCGGATCTGGCGCGAGAGCGGCAAGACCATCATCTTCGTCACGCATTCGATCCAGGAGGCGGTGTTCCTGTCGTCGCATTGCGCCGTGCTGACCGCCGGCCCGGCGAAGATGGCCGACTATTTCGCGATCGACCTGCCCTTCCCGCGCGACCTTCCGCTGAAGACCACGGACGCGTTCGGCGCCTATGCACGGCGGATCTACGCGAAGCTGGGCCTGGGCGCGGCGTAGGCCGCTCGCTCAGATCTCGTAGTCCCGTAGGGTGGGCAAAGCGAAGCGTGCCCACCGCCTCTCTCCGATTCCCGGAAAGATGGTGGGCACGGCGCAAGTGCGCCTTTGCCCACCCTACGAGAGCTGTACGCTCAGCTCTTGTTGCGCATCTTGCTCAGCAGATAATTGTCGTAAAAATTCTCCGCGATCTGCGTGTAGAACAACAGCTCCTTCATATACGCGTCGTGACTGTCCTTGGTGCGCTTGAACAGGTCGCTCTTGGCGGCGAGCTCGTTCAGATGGTCCTGCGTCGCGTTGTAGCAGGCCTCCAGCACGGGTTGCGGGAACGCCTTCAGCTCCGCGCCGCCTGCGAGCAGGCGCTTGAGCGCCGCCGGATTCACACTGTCGTATTTTTCGAGCATCCAGGCCCCGGCCGCCGCGCCCGCCTGGTTGACGATCGCCTGATAGTGCTTGGGCAGCGAGGCCCATTTCTCGTCGTTGACGACCATGTGCAGCATCGCGCCGCCTTCCCACCAGCCGGGAAAGTAATAGTACTTGGCGACCTTGTGGAAACCGAGCTTCTCGTCGTCATAGGGACCGACGAATTCGGCGGCATCGATCGTGCCCTTCTCGAGGGCCGAATACACATCGCCACCGGCGATCTGCTGCGGCACGACGCCGAGCCTTGCCAGCACGTGGCCGCCCAAGCCTGCGATGCGGAATTTGAGACCCTTGAGGTCGTCGACGGTCTTGATCTCCTTGCGGAACCAGCCGCCCATCTGGGTGCCGGAATTGCCGCAGAGGATGGCGTGCGCCTTGAACGGCTTGAGCGCCTCGTTGGTGAGATCGGCGCCGCCGCCGAAATGCCACCACGATTCCTGGTGGCGATGGTTCATGCCGAACGGCGCGCCGGTGGCATAGGCCAGCGCGGGCTCCTTGCCGATGTAGAAATAGAGCGGCGTCTGCGCCATCTCCACCGAGGCGGTGCTGACCGCATCCAGCGCCTGCAGGCCGGGGACGATCTCGCCGGCGGCAAAAGTCTGGATCTGGAATTTGTTGTCGGTGGCCTCGGCAACATATTTCGCAAAGGTCTGCGCCGTGCCGTAGATGGTGTCGAGCGACTTCGGGAAGCTCGAGGTCAGGCGCCATTTGATCTCGGGCGCGCTCTGCGCGATCGCAGGCGCAGCAACCAGCGTCGTCGCGCCGGCAACCGCGCCGCCTTGCAGGAATGTACGGCGTTTCATGATGAGGACTCTCCCTTGAAGTAAGTTTCAAACATGCGGCTGCACGGCGACGGCCTTCGCGGACCGTTTGCCCGTTCCCAAAGCGGAGTTCAAGATGCGACAGAACGGCCTGTAGCTCGCTTCACAGCAGCTTGGCGCTGACGAACAGCGCGCGCACGGCGTTGGTTGCCTGCACCGCCAGCATGGCGTTACCGGCAGCGCCTTCCAGGGCCGCGACGGCATCCTCGTGCAGCGAGCGAAATTCCATCCACTCGACCGACTTGAAGTTGGTGAGGAATTGATAGGCCTGCCCGACGGTCGCGATCGCCAACGTGTCGCCGTTCAGCTTGATCTTGAACGTCGTGCGCAGCGGGGTTTCGGAACTGGATGGATCACTCATGGGCTGCTTCTGGACGAGGACGGCTTAACGAAGGGGAAACGGCAGCCCCGCCGTCGCAGGCGAATTTCAGGAATCGGTGCTCGCGCGCTGCGAGGCGGTCGCCGCTCCGCGCAGGTTTGGCACCACGACCAGGCGGTTGAACTCGCCATTGTCGTAGGCCTTGATGAACCGATCATAGTCCTTGATCGAGACGCAGCCGTTGGAATCGCCGCGCGGCCCGAGCAAGTAGTTGTGGGTGAGCAGCCCGACGCGGCCGAGCGCGCTGGTACCTTCGACCGGGGTCATGCGCAGCGCACGGACGCCGTGGAATGGCTTTTCGCGCGGCTTGAGGTCGTAGGTCGCCGGCGGCGTCGCGCCGACCATCCGCCGGTCGACATGTTCAGGGTCGTCCATCAGCGCACCCAGGCCGGAATGGGCTTCCAGCGCCACGCCGCTCGGCAGGTAAACCGCCTTGGCCGAGATATCGTAGACCGCCGTGCGCGAATCGTAGCCGAGAGCGGCGAGATCCGGCGCCTTGCTGAACAGGCCGTCGCCGGGCGTCAGCGAGGCCAGCCTGATCTTGTCGGTGAATTTTTCGAAGAAATTGCGGTTGTCGACCCTGAGGTTCGTGTCCGCATAGGCTTGGCTGGAGGCGATCTGGGCGGAGAAGTCCGCCTGGACCGGGCGCGCGCGCGGCATCGGGATGGCGTCGGCGCGCTGCGAGGACCTCGCCTCCTCGGCCGCGGACCGGTCGTCCTCGGTCAGCATCGAGCGCCAGTCGTCGCCCTGGAGCTTCTGGGCGAGCATCGCCTTGGCGTCCCGCAGCTTGAGCTGGACCGCATTCACCGCCGAGCGCTCCAACACCCGCAGGCCGAGCTCGCGCGGCGACGGGCCGGCGGAGGCCGAAGCGAAACGGTCCTCGAATGAGGGGGCACTGGCCGGCGGCAACGCGGCGGAGACCAGCGGGGTCGAATCGCTAATGTCGGCGACCCACGCGGCGGCGCCGAGCGCCAGCGCGATCCCTGCCAGAGACAGCAGAATCCTTTCAGCCCGCCCGACACGGCGGCGCGACAACAGCCTTTCGGCGTGTGCTGCGTCGGAAACCATCAGATCCCCAAATCGACCCCGGGGGCTTACCCACCCACCCGGAGACTCTATACCAGCTACCACATTGGGAGCCAAAAGTTAGGCATAATCGGGGCCGGTAAGACACCTTCGGGGGTATCCGATGACCGATACTTTCGACCTAGAACGGTTCGTCCACGCCCAAAACCCGGTTTTTCGCGACGTCCAGGGCGAGCTAGCCCGGGGCCGGAAGCAGACTCACTGGATGTGGTTCATCTTCCCCCAGATCGCAGGTCTCGGCGTTAGCGCCATGTCGCAGCGCTACGCCATCGGCTCGCGCACTGAAGCCGAGGCCTATCTCACCCACCCCATCCTGGGCGGGCGGCTGATCGAATGCACCAGGCTGGTGCTCGCGGTCGAGGGCCGGACCATCAACGCGATCCTCGGCGCGCCGGATGACGCCAAATTCCGCTCGTCGATGACGCTGTTCGGCGCGGTATCCGACGAGCCCGTCTTCGATCAGGCGCTCGCCCGATATTTCGCAAGCGAGCCTGACGGCGCCACGCTGGAGATCCTTGCCAGGCTCGATCGGACATCCGGCTGAGCCGGCCAGGTAGCGTAAACCGCAGATTAACATGGCCGCCCTATCGTCCGGGCAAAATAATTCTCCGTTATTTGCCGGACTGACCATGAAAATCGGTACGCTCCTGACCAGCGCCATCGTCTCGCTCTCGACCGTCGGGGGCGGCCTCGCCGTCTACGTTGCCGTGACGAAATACCAGACGATGGAGCGGATCACCGAGGCGCAGGGGCGGCTCGCGATCGTCCGTGCCGTCAGCGACATCCCGCGCTATCTCAATCCGGAGCGCGGCTATTCCACCAACATCCTGTACGGGCCTGCGGCCATCGACCCCGCGCTGCTGGCCGAGCAGGACAAGCTGCGCAAGCAGACCGACAGCGCCCGCGACAAGATGAACGCGCTGCGCAAGGAGCTGCCCGGCCCGTTCGACGACGGCACCACGATCGGCAGCAACATCGACGGCATCAACGCGAAGTTCATCGCGTTGCGCGAGGCCATCGACAAGGCGCTGGCAGGTCCCGCCGAGGCGCGCAAGGACGCGGCCAAGAAGATCGTCGCAGACAATGCCGTGCTCAACGGCGGCGTGACCGCGCTGCTCAACGAGCAGGTCCGCCGCATGGCGATCCTGAACGGTGACGCCTACCGGCAGGCCAGCTACGCCAATATCGCGATGACGCTGCGCGACGTCGGCGGCTTCAACTCGAGCCTGCACAAGAATCTCGTTGGCGGGAAGAAGCCGGCTACCGATGCCGAGAAGGCCGACATCAGCCGCTCGCAGGGCCGCAACGACCAGCTCGTGATGGCGCTGCTGGAATTGCGCGGCAATCCGGCAACGCCCGCCAACGTCGCCGCGGCGCTGGAGAAGTTCAATTCGGTCTATGTCGAGGAGTTCGGCCGCGAGCTCAAGCTGGCGAAGGACGGCGCCGTCACCGGCAAGTACGAGCACGACGTGGATACCTACTACGCCGCCACGCAGCGCGGCCTGTCCACCGTCATCGAGGTCCGCGACGCCTTCTACGACAACGCGGAGCAGATCCTCGCCGGGGCCTCCTCCGCCGCGCGCACCAGCTTCACGATCGCCCTCGTCGGCCTTGTCGCCGTGCTGATGGCCAGCGCCGGCCTCATCGTGACGGTTCGCCGCCGCGTCTGCGCGCCGATCGTCGGCCTGACGACGCGGATGTCGCGGCTCGCCGACGGTGAGGTTGCGGAAGAGATTCCCGGCGCCGAGCGCTCCGACGAGATTGGCGCGATGGCCGCGGCCGTTCAGATCTTCAAGGACAACATGATCCGGGCCGACCGGCTCGCGGCCGAGAAGCAGGCCGAGAACGACGGCAAGATGCGCCGCGCCCAGGCGCTCGACGATCTCACCCGCGCCTTCGAGGCCAAGGTCACCGAGCTGGTCGGCGGCCTCTCGCGAGCCTCGGCGGCGATGGAAAGCACCGCGCAGTCGATGACCTCGACGGCGGCGCAGACCAACAGCCAGGCCGCCGTGGTCGCCGCCGCCTCCGAGCAGACCTCGACCAACGTGCAGACCGTCGCGAGCGCCACCGAAGAGCTGACCTCCTCGATCGCGGAGATCGGGCGTCAGGTCGCGCAAAGCACCGAGATCGCGGCCCGTGCCGTCGACAATGCCCGCCGCACCGGCGACACCGCGCGCACGCTCGCCGAGGGCGCCCAGAAGATCGGCGACGTCGTGACGCTGATCCAGAGCATCGCCGAGCAGACCAACCTGCTTGCGCTGAACGCGACCATCGAGGCTGCCCGTGCCGGCGAAGCCGGCCGCGGCTTTGCCGTGGTTGCCTCCGAAGTCAAGTCGCTGGCCGGCCAAACCGCCAAGGCCACGACCGAGATCTCCGAGCAGATCACCGCGATCCAGTCCGCGAGCGACGAGACGGTGGCGGCAATCCGCAACGTCGCCGACGTCATCGCCGAGATCGACCAGATCGGCACCGCGATCGCGGCGGCGATCGAGGAGCAGGGCTCGGCGACCAAGGAGATCGCCCGCAGCGTTCAGGAGGCCGCCCGCGGCACGCAGGAGGTCAACAGCAACATTTCCGGCGTGCAGCGCGCCGCCGACGATACCGGCACCGCCGCGAGAGAGGTGCTGGGCGCAGCCGAGCAGCTCTCGACCCAGTCGCGCGATCTCGCCGGCCAGTTCGAGCGCTTTCTCGGCGAGGTCCGGTCGGCGTAGCGCGACGTCAATACGGCGGTGCCTTGCGCGCCCGTTGTGCTTTCGCCGCCTCGATCCACCAGGCCAGATCGTCGGCGAAGCGCGGGAACGCGCGCTCCAGGGCCTTGCCGCCGTCGCCGATCGGTTCGCCGGCTTCCGACAGCGTCTGCGCGATCGGGCCGACGCCGATGGTGCTCGACACCACCACCATGCCCATCTCCGAGAGCGTGCCGTGCCAGGCCGTCGCCGCGCGGGCGCCGGACAGCCGGCCGGCCGAATAGCTCACGATCGCGGCCGGGCGCCAAAACCATTCCTCCAGGAAGTGGTCGGTGAGGTTCTTCAGGCCGGGCTGGATGCCCCAATTGTACTCGCCGGTGACGAAGACGAATCCGTTGGCGTCGCGGATCTGCCCGGCCAGCTTCTCCAGCGCCTCCGGCGCCGAGCCCTTGGGATGTTCCTTGTACATGCGGTCCAGCATCGGCAGCCCGATCGCCTTGGCGTCGATGAACTCGACGTCCTCGCCGCGGCCGCGCAGCCGGTTGATGACGAAATTCGCAAGGCGGATGCCCATGCGGTCGGAACGGTAGGAACCGTAGAGAACGAGAATGCGATTGCTCATGGCCGAACGGTAGCACGAAGCCGGCGCCCAGCCCTACCCGATTTGTCGCGCTACCTTCTGCGACCGCGGTCCAGCGTTTGCGACGGCGTCTCGCCGAACTGGTCGCGGTAGCTTCTGGAGAAATCGCTGAGATGCCAGAAGCCATACGCCAGCGCCACCGCCTTGACGCTGTCGGCCCCGGCTATAAGGCGCCGGCGAACCAGCCACAGCCGGTGCAGACGCAAGTAGCGGTGCAGGCTCATGCCGCGATAGCGGCGAACGACGTCGTGCATGGTGCGAACGGACAGCCCGAGCTTGCGCGCGATCTCATCGCTATAAATCGGCTCCGACAGGTCCTCAGACAGCAGCGCGCGGATGTCCTGGAACATCTTGAATTTCCGTCCGTCGTTGGGACCCAGGGTCCAGCGGGCCGCAACGATCGCTGCAAAGGCCTCGTCGACGGCTCCGAGCAGGGACTCCTTCATCGCCGCGCCCTTCAACAAGAGCTCCTGCGCCTCGACCGGGCCGGACGCCTCGGCCAGCACTTCGCGAACCACGCCGCGCAACCGCTGCAAGCCGACCGTGGAGATTTCAAAGATCTTGAAGCTCGAGAGCGTGAGCGGCCAACCACGATCCCTCACCTCGGGCCGGAAAATCACCGAGGCGATTTGCCGCTGCACCTCCTCGATGGTGGTGTAGGCCGCTCCGCCATTGCCAATGACCACGACCGGTCGCGCACGTTGCGAGCCGTTGAAGCGAATCGGCACGTTGAGATCGTCCATCGTGAAGCCGATCGCAGTGCAATTCTCCACGAGTTGTGCGTCAACCACCCGCGGAAACGCGCGCGTCAAATTCACGTCGCAGCCGGGCAAGGCAAGGATTGTCTGCTCAGCCGAAATCTTCCGCACAAAAGGGGTGAATTCGAAGTTCAGCCCGCGTATGGCGTTTCGAAATTCGTCGACGTCTGAAAAGCGAAATGTTTTGAGTGCCGACCTCGGCACATCGTCGATGCTGTTCATGGAACAAGAAAAAAATGCCGCGCCGCTCTGGATGTGCGTCCGGCCGCGGGGTGCCGGTTCGCTTCCTCCTTAGATTATTTCGTCAGAATCGATCCTAACTATGTCCTGATTAAATGGAGAGAGGTCGGTTGAAAGAACAATCCGGGACAACCCTGCCTCGCCGAATTTCGATAACGTTTCCTACAAGGCAGCCGGTGCGCCAATACCCCAGCCTTCGACGATTAAAATTCAAATTAACGCCTTTGAGGCGGAATGACCGTCGTTTGATCGTTCAATTTATTTAATTTCAGGCTCCTGCCATGATGGCAAATTCGCCTGCTGATAGTCTGGTCGATCTGGAGAACGCGGTTGCAACATGTCCGCTGGACCGGTGTGCTCGCATCCTCTCAGGCATATTGCAACTGCTCACAAGCAGCCGCGACCGATCTCAGGAATTACTCGCCGACATGGCCGACGGCGTCCTGCTGCGGCTGGTCGAGCGGGTTGAGGCCAGCACGCTGATTGATGTCAGCGCGGCGCTCGCAGAGCTCAAAGTGGCTCCGCCGAAGACCGTGCGACGTCTCGCCTCGCACCACGATCCGGAAGTCGCCTGCCCTGTCTTGCTCCGCTCGCAATCACTGTCCACGGCCGATCTCAAGTCGGTCGCAGCCGCGAGCGGCGAACGACAACAATGTGCGATCGCCGGCCGCGCGCCGATCGATCCACTGGTGATCGAGACGCTGATCAAGTCTGGCGCCCCCAGTGTTTGTCTCGCACTGATCGGCAACAGGGAGGCAAGATTCTCCGATGCCGCCTACGTTGCGTTGATTGAGAAGTGCCTGTCGGATGACGGACTGACCAAAGCTCTGGCGCTCAGGCCGGACACGCCCGATAGGGTCATGCGGGAGTTGCTGTCGGCCTTGCCAGCGCCGAAATCTGGCACAGGGCCGAAGGCCATCGGCTCGCATCAGACCGCAACGGCCGCGCCGAACGTCGCCAGGCTGCCCTGCGCCGCCGCTTATGCACGCGCGCGGCCGGAAATCGTCGCGCTCAACCGCACCGGCAAGCTCAACGATTCCACGGTAAACCGCTTCGCCATTCGCGGCGAGACTGCCAACCTCGTTACGGCGCTGTCGGTGCTGTCGGGGACTCCCATCGAGATCGTCGAGCATGTCATCACCGACGAGGATTGCGAGGGTCTCGTCATGGCCTGCCGCGCCTCGCGGCTGAACTGGCAGACCACGCTCGCCATCCTGAGCAACCGCTGCGGCACGCGGCTTTCCTTCGCCGAGCGCGGACGCGCACAGCACATTTTCGAGACGTTGCTGCTGTCGACCAGCCAGTGGACGGTGCGTTGGGGCGAAATTGCCGCAAACGCCAAGGAGAGCGGTCGGGGTCATCGGGACGCAAAGAGCATGGGGGTTAGCTGATGAAGTTCGACGGTCGAAAAGCCGCCCGCGTGAAGCTGGACCACAGGCAGCCGGTCAATCTCATGGGGTCCGACGGCACCTGGCGGCGCAGCTGCGTCCTGCTCGACGTATCGCAGACGGGCGCGAAGGTCGAGGTCGAGGGCACGCTCGACGTGCTCAAGGCCAAGGAATTCTTCATGGTGCTGTCGTCGACAGGCCTCGCCTACCGGCGCTGCGAGCTGGTCTGGATCGACGGCACCACCGCCGGCGTCCATTTCATTACCGTTGACGGCAAGAAGAAATCTGCCGGCGCACCAGCGCCCGGGCAGAACGCGGTCCAGGTCAAATAGAGGCAAATAGAATTCGAAGATCCACCCGCAGTTTTCACATCCAGATAGTCGCAATCCAGGTCAGACCGTGCAAGACGCGCGAACCAGATCCGGCTCCGTCAATGGTGACGCCGGCATCCGAACGACGGCAACGGCTCGTCCCCTCCTGCACGTGCTGGCCGACACGTCCGACAAGCTCTCGGGCATCTGCTCGATCCTCCAGGAGAGGTTCGCCATTGCAGGCGAGCGGCTCGATGCCGATTCCAGGCTGTCGCAGACACCGGTCGCCATCGTCATTCGCGCGGAGCTGCGCGACGTCGACAATATCGCCGCCATCAAGCAGCGGGCTGCCAAGTTGGCGAAGGTCGGGAAGCGCATCTTCCTGCTCGAGCACACCTCCCACGTCTGCATTTCCCAGGCCTATGCGCTCGGGGCGACGCTGGTCCTTCCCAGCACGGTCGGCCGGACCAAGCTGCTGGCGGCACTGGCCGATCCGGCCGACGGGCCGTCCGCTTCGTCAGGCGATACGCTGCAATCCGACAACGCCGTCGAGACCGCAGCGACCGCGATCGCATCGATGTTCGCGGCTGTCACCTTGGGCCAGCCGCTCGATGTCGATGGTGCCAAGGAGGCCGGTCGCCAGATCGCCGAGCGCATCACCCGGCAGGGCCTGACCGAGTGGCTCATGACGGTGCGGCGCCACCACGAAGGAACCTATCAGCACTGCCTGCTGGTGACCGGTCTCGCCATCGACTTCGGACTGAGCCTTGGCGTCGGCAGGGCCGACCTGGAACGTCTCTACTCGGCGGCCATGTTCCATGACATCGGCAAGGCGCAGATTCCGCTCGCGGTGCTCGACAAGCCTGGTCGCCTCGATGCCACGGAACGCGCGCTGATCGAAACGCATCCGGCCGCCGGCTACGACTTTCTCAAGGACCATGACGGAATCTCGCGGGAGATCCTCGATGCCGTTCGCCACCATCACGAGTATCTGGACGGGAGCGGCTATCCCGATGCGCTCTGCGGCGAGAGCATTGGCGATATCGTCAGGATTCTAACGATCTCGGACATCTTCGCAGCGCTGATCGAGCACCGGCACTACAAGCCGACCATGCCGCGCGCGGAGGCCTACGACGTTCTGTGCGGGATGAATGGCAAGCTGGAAAAGGCGCTGGTCCGCTCGTTCAAGCAGGTCGCGCTCACACGATGAGCGCTGTACCCCGTCTCGAACGCCGCCTTAATGCGTCGCACGATAGCTGGCGCGGCGCGGGATGGAGCGGCAGGCCAGCCCGTCGGCCAGCAGCTTCATGTCCTCGTGCCGGCCGCTGCGAATCAGTCGGCCGAACTCTTCGGGTGTGAAAGGAAGACTTGGATCATCATCGATCTTGTGCCGCAATCGCGGACCGAAGAACCGCCGAACCAGGCTAGCCAGCCGCCGCATGTCAATTCCCTCGCGCCAGCAACAAACCTCTCAGTCCGCATATTGTTCCTCCCGCAACTTCGAGATTGCAAGAGGCCACTCGCGACGCCGCACCAAAAAAATTTCCGCCAGAGAATAATCTCCTCTTGCTCGCGCTAATCGGCAAAACCCACGTGACGCACGAACTCGTGGTTGTGCTCGCGGTCCGAGCGAACTACGTTCGCGGCAAAGCTGTCGTCGGGATAGCCCATCGCGACGCTCATGATGACCTCGTCCTTCCGGAATCTTGGCGACCTCGCGCACAATGTCGGAGCGCATGGCGATGTCGACCTGCCGGGTGCGATCACCGCGCGCGGCACCGGCGTGTTTTTGAAGCCACGCACGCTGCGGCGCGACTGGACCAGCGTCTCGAATTCCACCTCGTGAACCTCCCTGCCCGCTCGTCCGGCGTTGCGACAGACCACCGGTTGCCGATGCGGCGCGCAAAACCTATGCTAATGACCAAGCAAGACCAAGAACCCTGTGAGGAAAGCCCATGGCCGCACCGCTCGATCCCGTCATCGCCCAGATCATTCCGCTCATGCCGATGCGCGATCCCACGGTCATGACGCCACAGAGCGCCCGCGATTCCTTGCGCGCACTCGCTGCCTCGCGTGCCGCCATTCCGCCGCCGCCCGTCGATAGCGTCGAGGATATCAAGGTGAAAGGCGGCGCCGGTCCGCTTCCTGCGCGGGTCTACCGGGTCGGCGCCACGCCGGCACCGACGGTGGTGTTCTTCCATGGCGGCGGCTGGGTTGCGGGCGATCTCGAAACCCACGACCGGCAGGCGCGCAACCTTGCGATCGAGACCGGCGCGGTCGTCGTCTCCGTCGACTATCGACGTCCGCCCGAGACGCGCTTTCCCGGCGCCTTCGAGGATGCCTTCGCCGCGGTGAGCGACGTGTTTGGCCGCATCGCGGAATTTGGCGGTGACGCAAAGCGCTTCGGCGTTGCCGGCGACAGCGCCGGCGGCAATCTCGCAGCGACGACCGCGATCGCCTGCCGCGATGCCGGGATCAAGCTCGCCGCGCAGCTCCTGGTCTATCCTGTCACCGACGTCGTCGGCGCTTATGCCGATGCGGGCGAGAACGCACGCTATCCCTCGCGCGCGGAGAACGCCGACGGCTACTTCCTCACGCGCGCGACGATGGAATGGTTCTGCGGCCACTATCTCGCCGATCCCGCGCACGCCGGCGACTGGCGCGTCTCGCCGCTGCGGGCCGCATCGCTGGCCGGCGTCGCGCCGGCGGTCGTGACCACCGCCTGGTTCGATCCCCTGCGCGACGAAGGCGCGGCCTATGCGCGGGCGCTGGAAGCGGCCGGCATCCGCGTCAAGCATCATGAGGGCCCCGGCCTGATCCACGGCTATTTCGGCATGGGCGACGCCTCCGACGCCGCGCGCGCCGAAGCCCAGCGCGCGCGGGCCGACTTCAAGGCGCTGCTCGTGCGCGGCGTGTGAAGGCGATCAGGCGCTCCGCGCCCGCTGCGCCGCGGTGTGCCCCCAGACCTCGTCCCAATCCTGGCCGGCGGCATCGACCACGCGGCCGTCGGCCTCGAAGAACTTGTTCGGCACCTGGAAGATCGCGAGGATCAGCGCGCCGTCCGGGCACCAGGCGGCGTGCCGGCTGCCCGCCTCGCGCCAGATGAATTCGCCGGCCTTGCAGGCAATGCCCTTGGCCGGGCCCTCCTTGTCGACGAGCGCACCTTCGATGACCCAGCTCTGCTCGATGCCGACATGCTCGTGATCGGGCAGCACCGATCCCGGCGCAAAGCGCATCAAGGCGGTCATCAGCCCCGTGCCGCGATCAAACAGCAGCGTCTTGGCCTCGCAGCCCGGAAAGCGCGTCTTCTGCCAATCCATGTCCTGGGGGCGAACCAGGTGGGAATGCCGCTCAGCGGCGCCCTGGTCGTGCGGGATCGCGGCGTCCATCACGATGCTTCCTCTCCATCTCGAGGGACCGACGCTAGCAGGATCGCCCGATGAGGTCAGCGAGCAGTGCAACAGAGGCGACATCTTCCGCGCTCGAAGCGCAAAAATCAGCGGGGCGAGCGGGCGGTCGGTGCTCATCCTGCTTGATTGCGCCACGATTTGCGGCTCCAATCTCCCGGCCATTTCTGGCTTAGGAGACCCCCATGATGAAGCGGATTTTCCTCGCTGCGATCGTTGCCAGCTTTGCAGCGGGCTCGGCCCTTGCGCAAGAAACCTGCGAAAGCAAGGCTGTCGGCAAGGACGGCAAGCCGCTGGCCGGCGCCGCCAAGACCTCGTTCCTGAAGAAGTGCAAGGAAGATGCCTGCGCCCCCAAGGCCGTCGGCTCCGACGGCAAGCCGCTCGCCGGCGCCGCCAAGAACAGCTTCATGAAGAAGTGCGAGACCAGCGCGTAAGCGCGCAGTCCGTTCCCGGCTTTTTCAGCGAGCCATCACAAACGAAATGCCGTCATGGCCGGGCAGAAGCGCGTCTTCGCGCGAGAGCATGATCCGAAAAAGTGCGAAGCGGTTTTCCGAAAAGATCATGCTCAAACAATAAGCTAAAGCGCGATGACGATTCATCCCGATCGCATCGCGCTTTAGACCTCCCGGCCATTTGCTTCTTGTGCCTTCCCCGCCGCCAGTTTTTTGGCACGCGCCGTGCGCGTAAAGCAAACTCCTCGCGACCCTAGACAGAACGCAGCGGCTGACGGATGATGCAACGCTGAGCGAACCGGGGCGCATCGACGAGGCTTCCAGCAAAGGATGGGCGAGATGTTGCAGTTCCGCGTGCGTGATCACATCATGGCGACAATGAGCGTGCTCTTTGCGCTGCTCATGATTGTTGACGTTGCCAACGCCAGAGGCCCTGGCCTGCCCAACGTCATGGTTCTCGCAACCGGCGGCACGATCGCCGGCAGCGGGGCGAGCAGCACCACCGTCGTCGGGTATACCGCAGCCACGGTGGGCATCGAGACCCTCTTGAACGCCGTCCCCGAGTTGAAAACGGTGGCCAACGTCAAGGGCGAGCAGGTCTTCCAGATCGCCAGCGAGAACATGAACAATGATTATTGGCTGAAGCTCGCCAAGCGCGTCAATACGCTCCTCGCGCAGGACGACGTGGACGGGATCGTGATCACGCACGGGACCGATACGATCGAGGAAACCAGCTATTTCCTGAATCTGGTCGTCAAGAGCAAGAAGCCTGTGGTCGTCGTCGGCGCGATGCGGCCGTCGACCGCGATCAGCGCGGACGGCCCGATCAACCTCTTCAATGCGGTGATCCTCGCAGGCAGTGAAGAAGCCGTCGGCAAGGGCGTGCTCGTCGCCCTCAACGATCAGATCAACGCCGCGCGCGACGTCACCAAGAACAACACGTCCACGGCAGACACCTTTCGCACGCCTGAACTCGGCTTTCTCGGCTACATGCAGGGCAACAAGCCGTATTTCTATCGGCAATCGACCCGCCGGCACACGGCGGATTCCGAATTTGACGTGTCCAACCTCGATGTCCTGCCGCAGGTCGACATCGTCTACGGCTACGCCAACATGAACCGGGTCGCGATCGACGCTTTTGTCGCCGCCGGCGCCAAGGGGGTCGTGCATGCCGGCGTCGGTGACGGCAGCCTGGCCCGCCCGGCGGTCGAGCCGGCGCTCGACGAAGCCCGCAAGAAGGGCGTGGTGATCGTTCGCAGCAGCCGTGTCGGCAACGGCATCGTCGCGCGCAATGGCGAGGCCAAGGACGATGAGCACGACTTCGTCGTCTCGGATACGCTCAATCCCCAGAAAGCGCGCATCTTGCTGATGCTGGCGTTGACCAAGACGACCGACACCAAGGACATTCAGCGGATGTTCTACGCCTATTAGAACCTCGGCTAGTCCCGCTTGAAGCAGCGGTCATCACAGACCGCACGGCGTCGATGGCGAAGTGCTGCGCGAGATCTTGCGGTAGGCGATCGCGCGAAATTCGGGCTACGCGGTCGGATCTCGTAGGGTGGGCAAAGCGAAGCGTGCCCACGATCTGCCGCAGCTCAGAACGAGATGGTGGGCACGGCGCGAATTGCGCCTTTGCCCACCCTACCAGAGCTCCGTCATTGCAAGGTCCGCGGCCCCCTGACTAGCTCCGCAACCCCGGTGCCTCCTGCCCGGTGCGCGCGACATATTCGGTATAGCCGCCGCCATATTGGTGGATGCCATCAGGCGTCAGCTCCAGCACGCGGTTCGACAGCGTCGCCAAAAAATGCCGGTCGTGCGAGACGAACAGCATGGTGCCCTCGAAATCCGACAGCGCGTTGATCAGCATTTCCTTGGTGGCGAGGTCGAGATGGTTGGTGGGCTCGTCCAGCACCAGGAAGTTCGGCGGATCGAACAGCATCTTGGCCATGACGAGGCGCGCCTTCTCGCCGCCCGAGAGCACGCGGCAGCGCTTCTCGACATCGTCGCCGGAGAAGCCGAAGCAGCCGGCGAGCGCACGCAAGGAGCCCTGCCCCGCGGTCGGAAACGCGTCCTCCAGCGACTGGAACACGGTGCGCTCGCCGTCGAGCAGATCCATCGCATGCTGGGCGAAATAGCCCATCTTGACGCTGCCTCCGAGCGCCACCGTGCCCTGGTCCGGCTCGCTCGCGCCGGCCACCAGCTTGAGCAGCGTCGACTTGCCGGCGCCGTTGACGCCCATCACGCACCAGCGCTCCCGACGGCGGATCATGAAGTCGAGCCCGTCATAGATGCGCTTTGAGCCATAGCCCTTGTGCACGTTCTTGAGCGCCACGACGTCCTCGCCCGAGCGCGGCGCCGGCAGGAAGTCGAACGCGACGCTCTGGCGGCGCCGCGGCGGCTCGACCCGCTCGATCTTGTCGAGCTTCTTGACCCGGCTCTGCACCTGCGCCGCATGCGAGGCGCGCGCCTTGAAGCGCTCGATGAACTTGATCTCCTTGGCGAGCATGGCCTGCTGGCGCTCGAACTGCGCCTGCTGCTGCTTCTCGTTCTGCGCCCGCTGCTGCTCGTAGAATTCGTAATCGCCGGTGTAGGTGGTGAGCGAGCCGCTGTCGATCTCGATCACCTTGGAGATCACGCGGTTGATGAACTCGCGGTCGTGCGAGGTCATCAGCAGCGTGCCTTCGTAATCGTGCAGGAATTTCTCCAGCCAGATCAGGCTTTCGAGGTCGAGATGGTTGCTGGGCTCGTCGAGCAGCATGACGTCGGGGCGCATCAGGAGAATACGCGCCAGCGCCACGCGCATCTTCCAGCCGCCGGAGAGCTTGCCGACGTCCCCGTCCATCATCTCCTGGCTGAAGCCGAGGCCGGAGAGCGCCTCGCGCGCGCGACCGTCGAGCGCATAGCCGTCCAGCTCCTCGAACCGGTGCTGCACCTCGCCATAGCGGGCGATGATCTCGTCCATCTGGTCGGCCTTGTCGGGGTCGGCCATATCGGCCTCGAGCGCGCGCAGCTCGGCCGCGACCTCGCTGACGGGACCAGCCCCGTTCATCACCTCGGCCACCGCGCTGCGGCCGGACATCTCGCCGACGTCCTGGTTGAAATAGCCGATGGTGATGCCGCGATCGGTCGAGACCTGCCCCTCGTCGGGCAGTTCCTCGCCGGCGATCATCCGGAACAGCGTGCTCTTGCCGGCGCCGTTCGGTCCGACGAGACCGATCTTCTCGCCCTTGTTGAGGGCCGCGGAGGCTTCGATGAACAGGATTTGGTGGCCGGCTTGCTTGCTGACGTTGTCGAGGCGGATCATGAGTGTCTTTGGGGGGATTTTTGCGTTGCAGCGTCATAGGGCATGCGGGGCGTGAGGGGAAGCCCGGCGGGGTACGGATCGGCGACCGGCTTCGGCCACCCACTCGCTATGGGCAAGAGCCGGCCGGCGCGCTGGTGGAGGCCTGGATGGCAGGTGGGGCGTGCGCTGCCGGCGTGAGGAACCGCGTGCGGACCTCCTCCCGTGGGCTTCAACCCGTTGCACTAAGCTTCGATGGAGCCGCGATCACGGCCTTGAACAGCTCAAGACGTTCTTTGATGAGTTGTTCGTATTCGTCCAGTGCAATAGACCGATCGTCCACCCGAAGCAGACCACGAGAGACCGGTACTAGAAGATCTCCCGGATGAGAGCCCCGCAATGCATTCAATGCTGTCACATCTCCTCCCTGCGGCCCGAGCCCTGGAGCTAGAATGATGGCGTTCGGCAGCAGGCTACGAAGCCGCTTTCCTTCTTGTGGAACTGTCGCGCCTATCACGGCCCCAACCGGATTGAGGCGCGCCCCCTGATTGCAATCCTTGCCGACAGTCGCGATCAAGTCAGCGAGCCGATCGGAAATAAAACGGTTTCCCGTCATCCGGTCTTGTAACCAGCCTGCACCGGGATTCGAGGTACGGCATAAGATGAACAAGCCCTTGCCATACCTGCGAACACAATCGAGGAATGGCTCCAAAGTGTCTGGTCCCATCATCGGATTAACGGTTAGGCAATCCGCCTCAAAGTCGCCGCTGCCACCAGCAGTCCCAGGCGTGAGGTAGGCTCGCCCATACGCCGCGGCGGTCGATCCGATATCACCGCGCTTCGCATCAAGAATCACGCCCATACCCGCACTCCGAGCCCGCTTCATTGCCAACGACAAGGCATTGAGCCCTGCAAGGCCATATGCCTCGAAGTAGGCAGATTGGAATTTCACGAAGCCGACCCGACCAATGGTCCGGTCCAGGACGAAATCAAGGTATCGGGGCAGCCAATCGAGGCGCCCGCCCTCGCTCTCGAAAGCCGCGGGAACATCTGGCAGATATGGATCAATGCCTACGACGATGCCCCCGTAGCTCGACGCATTCGCTTGAACGATGTCAGTCCACGCCTCGGCTCGCATTCCGTCTTCCTCCACCCATTTGGCAACACATAGCCGATCAGCGATTGAGTATCCATCGCAGCCGAGACCTTCGAGCGCCGGCGCGTTGCCGCGGCGCATCCGCGCCACGATGGACTTCCTCGCAGCACGTCTGTCGGCCCTGCGGATATGAGTTGCGGCTCATGATGCAGGGCCGGCGATGCACCCGTGCATCACGATCGCCAACTCGATGACAACGGAGTTACGACGAGCAGCCCCGCGCTCTACCCACCCTACGAGCTGAGCATAATAACGACGACAGCGAAGCTCTACGCCAATGATCATTGCGATGATCGAGATGGCATGAACATCGTCTTTCTCTAGTTGCGGTCTTTGCAGCTAAGCGATTGGACGTGCTTTACGAAAAAGACCGTCCAGACGACTATGCGCCGAGAGTGATCTGGATCTGGGAGCCCCCTGCACAAGATCTATATCGGATCCGGCAACGGAGCGGAAAACCCGAACATCCTGATGCTGTGCAGCAAGGGGTGGTCCATCAATTTTCCGGGTTGGCGTCCAGCTCCCTGAGAGGAGCGGACTGGGGCCGGTCACACTTGACATGCCACGACAACCTAAGGGAGCATCTGGCGTTTTTTCATCATTTGGAGATTGCCGCGATGACTACCATCCACATGGACTCGTCCGTAAGCCAGACTGTCACCCGCGCCGTTTTGAACGGTGGAGTTCTGGTCTGCACCAAGTCCAGCGACAAGGACGTTTACTCTCATTCGATTTGGGCGACCGAAAGCAACATTCGGCAGTTCACGATGCACGAAGGTGACAGTATCGTCATCCCACCGGGTTCGACATTGACCATCTGGATATTCCGCAAGCAGCCAGGAAATTCGACTTGGACCATGGATTTTGAACTCAAAGAAAAGGCTGCTTGATGCGCCTTACGAAAAGGCCGCTCTCGGGCAATCCGTGAGCGGTCCCTTGACCGGAGTCTCCGGCATTCTGGAAGGCGGCCCTCCCAGCGCCGCCATCCTCGCGATCATCTCGCCGCTTACCAGCAAGTCATAAATCGCCGCAGTCTCCTTGTCACGAAATGCGCAAGCTCACAGCTCCTACCGCCGGCGCGCGATCCACACTCCGGCCAGGAAAGCGACAAACAGCGACCGTAGAGGCGCTTTCATCGTGACCTCTCGCAACCGGTCAGCCCATCGCCTGGCGGAATCCAGCGAAGGCGAGTCGGGTTGTGGCTTGGCCGCTCCGGAACCTGGCCGCGGGCTTGAGATCTGCTCCAAGCCGTCCTGATTGGCTGCCAAGCCGGAGGCTTCCGTCATCGCCGCAGCTTCCTTCATGTCCATGCGCGTGCTCCAATCCTGCTGCGGTTGCGGAACAACCACCTGATCTCAGCGCCTTCGGCTCTGGCGGCGGCATTCATGCGAACTATATGGTTTGTCAAACGTCCGCCGCATCACTCCCTTGAAGAAGCCCTTGCTGATCTTTCTGTTCCTTGTCTTGGCACCGCTGGCCGCGTCGGCGGTGAGATATTTCTGGCTGGGCGATGGCCGCCAGAATTGGCAAACCGCCGATCGGTCGAGCGCAGGTCTTCTGCTTCCCGCTGCCGATCATCCCGAAGCCGTCATACGGGTGTTCGGGGCGAGAACGGTGCGGTGGCGCAGCATCTTCGCGGTTCACACCTGGATCGTCGTCAAGGAGAAAAATGCCCCGACCTACACCCGCTATGACTACACGGCGTGGGGCGAACCGATCCGCACCAACGGCTTCGCTCCGGACGGGCGGTGGTTCGGCGCGGCGCCAGAAATCATTGTGGCCGTCAACGGAGAGCGCGCCGAGGCGCTGATCCCCAAAATCCGATACGTGATCGAAAACTACCAGTTTCGGTCCTATGGAGATTATAGCGTCTGGCCCGGTCCCAACTCGAACACCTTCGTGCAGGCGGCCCTCGATGCCGTCCCCGAGCTCCGAGCCGTGCTGCCGCCGACCGCGATCGGCAAGGACTTCCCGTACACGGGTAAGTGGGTCGGCCTGACGGCGTCCGGCACAGGCATCTATGCTTCGCTTGCCGGATATGTTGGCTTTTCCGTCGGCTGGGTCGAAGGCTTGGAGATCAATTTCTTCGGCGCCGTGCTCGGGCTCGACATCCGACGCCCGGCGCTCAAGCTGCCTGGTCTCGGCCGCTTCGGGGTGACGCCTGGGCTCTAGGAGGAAGAGATCCCATGATGCCTAACAAGCTGGCCATTTTTAGGAGCATCGAAACTCGCCAACGGATCATAAGCCGTCATTCGACACTAAGGCGGCCTCAATCCGTTCACGGCGGCAAAAATGCCGCGACTGATCCGACGACTTCGCTGCTAGCTGCCGGTTGATGGGATCGGACGAAAATGAAACGAGAGGTCACGGGTATATCCGCTTCGGCTCGACCATCCTGGCCGATTAGGATCAATCCGGCGCCGCCATTTGCCACATTCAGAATAATCGGCTCGCCGCTCCATGTCTTGATCGGCTCCATTCCGATGATGAGAAATTCGCCGACAGGTTGGTCAAAATATTGGATGCGCAATTGCGGGCCGACTTCGGCCGCAGCAAGCTTAAGGCCGACCTGCTGGGCGCGTGCGTATACGTTAGCCAGGGTCACGGTGTCGAAGGTAAACCCAAGCTGCGCAGGTGATAAATGGACGAGCTCGACATTTGTCTTCTGAGAGCTAACGGTGAACGCCGGCCGAGCAAGGATTTCTGCAGCCTGACCACCGACACTGCAGCCCTTGCTAGCGAGATCGTTGCGCAAGGTAAGTGAGTTGGCGAAGGTACCTATCGTGATCGTCTTCCAGGTCGCAACGTCACGAGCGGACCTGATAGGCTGTTCGGACGCTGGGGCCGAGTGCGACTTGGGCTTCAGCCGGTTCTGCAAGACATCGCGGGCTGCGCATTGCGCGGACGCGGTACTCGCGAAAGGAACGACGCAGGCGGCTTGGAGTATGCAAGCCAAAAGGTAGCTGCAAACTCGCCTTGCGCTTGAACGGCCACTACCTGCCGCGCACCGGGCTCGGCTTCTGAAAGTAGACATGGCGATGGCTTTTTCTAGTTGAACAAAAAAGCCCGCCTCCGAGTCAATGGGAAGAACGGAGGAAAATGACGTCAATCAACATTCTCCGGCCGACTTTGAAATGCGTCCGGAGGCGGGGCCTATGGCTAGAATATTCCAGTTTCCAAATTGGCAGGCGGCAGTCCGTAAGCCTGATAACCCGCCCGTCCCATCAGCCCTAAGGGCAATGATGTCGCTCGAACATAGCACCCGGAACAAATCGGCTCAACGCCAAAGTCGGCTATCGCTCAAGGCTGCCTCAGCAGTTCCGCCCCGGCGAAATCGAAACTGCCGCCGCCATGCCCGACGGCGAACAGTGCGCCGCGCTGAGCGGCGGCTTGCCGTCCTCGACGTGCAGACATTTCCCGAAGCGGCTCGAGACCGGCGCCGACTCTATCTCACCGAGAACGGCGCCTGATAAGGCCGCCCGAAGGGCACGCCGTTGATGACGGTCTGGATCGGCTTGAGCTGGGCTTTCCCTTCCCTCCTGTTGTTGCGCGTGTCGACGAAGCTGACCGGTCCCTCCACCAGCTCCATGATCGCGACGTCGGCGGGCGCACCGACCTGCAGCGTTCCGATCTTCGGCGCGCGATTGATGATCTTCGCCGGCGCCGTCGTCGCCATTGCGACGACCTGCTCCAGCGTGAAGCCAAGCAGCATGAACTTGCTCATCACGTTGGGCAGGAAGGGAATGCCCGGCGAATTGCCGGAGAAGACGTGGATATCGGAAGAGATGGTATCAGGAGCGCATCCGCCGGGGATCGCCACTTCCGCCACGGTGAAATCGAAGCTGCCGCCGCCATGTCCGACGTCGAACAGCACGCCACGCTGCTTGGCTGCCAGGGCCGCAGGCAGCAGCTTGCCGTCCTGGACGATATTCGTGAAGACGCTCGACATGTTCGGGGCACCCGAATAGGCGTGCGTCAGCACGTCGCCCGGGCGCATCAGGTCGAGGATCTGCGACATCAGCTCCTTGGACTCGACGCCGCCGATATGCACCATCATCTTCGCCGGCCAGCCGCACATCTCGCAGGCCTGGATGCCGCGCTTGAGCGGCTCGAGCCCGTGCTTGAAGATCACGTTTTCCGACATGCGCACTTTGACCCCGAGGAGGAAGTCCGAATTCTCGGCCAGCGCCATCGCGCAGGCTTCGGTCTGCGCGGTGTCGATGTTGTAGAGCTCGGCGACGGGGAACGCGGACAGGCCGTTATTGGCGATGTGGACGAAGGCGTACATCCGAGCCCGCGTCTGGGCCACGATGAAACGGCGCAACGCCGCCAGATTGTTGACGCCGGCATCGCCCGCCGACACGACGGTCGTCGTGCCCTGGAACTGGACCAGCTCGTCGGCGGGAATGCCGATGGCCGAGCCGTAGGGATAGACGTGACAATGCAGATCGATCAGGCCGGGCATCACGAGCTTGCCCGAGGCGTCGATGCTCTTCAACGCGCGCTCGGCGGGGATCGTCTCCTGGACGGCCTCGATCACGCCCCAGCGGATGCCGATATCGCGCCTGGCGCGCAGCGACTGGCTCGGGTCGCGCACCTCGCCGCCGCGGATCACCAGGTCGTACTTGTCGTTCGGCCCCATCGTCCCGCGCGCGGGCGCGGCGAGCCCGACGGCTGCGGCTGATGTCGAGAGTGCCAGGAAATCGCGGCGTGACAACGCAGGCATGATGGTCCCCCCTCTGTGCTTTTGTTGGTAAAGGCAAACCTTGACGCGCGGATCGGCGACCGGCGCCGCGTCCGAAACCAAAAAGGATGCCGTTGGAGCTCGGGCCTCGTCGCCCGGGTGATCCAATCCTATGACCACACTCCCGCGTTGAGGAGCTGCGAAATTTTTCTATCCTCAGATGAACCTTCTTCGACAAGCATCGACTAAGCGAGCGCTCGCACCGGGGCCTAGTCATTTCGTCGATCCGGCGGAGGTCAGGCATGGACCACGAGGCGACATGCAGGCGGATGTTACTCTATGAACAGCAGCCCCTCTTCTTATCGCCGTCAAACGCATTTACAGCGTCGAACAGCCGCTTCCCTGGACTAGCCATGGCTGGAAATCGAAAGTGACGTCGAGCACGAAACGAGGTCTTCGGCTTCGAAATAACCCAATGGTGTCCACTACCGGCACCCAATGTTTGAGCGCGACTGCTGATGCTTGCGCGGTGCCGTCGCTTCAAGCAGCAGCTCTACTCCATTCTGGCTGAGGCGGTCAGAAGCACTGGCTAAGAGCTCACCACGAATGTCCTTGCGCTCCCGTCAATCCCAAGGCCCCCCTCGATGGGCTCGGCCCTCGGGTACCCTTCCAAGCCTTCGTCTGCTTCGGGTCGAAATCGGCGATACAGAGTCGCAGAAGTGTGTCTTCCGACTGGGGCCGAGGAGAGCTTAACCTGCATCAGGGAGTCTTCACCGGCGGTGGAACCCCGCAACCGTAGAGGAACGACGAGGAATACGCCTCATTGTCGGAGATCGATGGCGATCCTTGCTCTCCTCCCAAGTTGACTTACCCGGTCAGCACTGCTGGCCGGTTTTTTTCGGAGCCGAATATCCGCCGTGGTCACGAGCGGCGCCTTGGGACGATTGATCGAGACTAAGCCTTCTCAAGTCCGAAAGAGGCGTGCTGTGCAGCGCAACGCTAAAGGTGAGCGGAAACGGGCCCATTGCCGCACACCATCCGGGGGCCAAGTCGCGCTGCGAGTGCAGTGATGCTGGAATCATTCTCTAAGTTCGGCGAGCAGTGTCGCAGAAGAAAGCGGACCCCGCAAAGCGTCTCCTTCCTCCACACAACGCGACAGACGAATATCCCGGAGTGACTGTCGAACGACAGCGCAAATTCGTTCGCGAATATGTAGTACGGCGTGGAGATGCAGGCTCCCAAGGCGCTGATGTCCCGCACCATGCAAGGATGAGTCCCAATGATTTCACCGAATGACAGCCGCGCCGCCCGGTTGATTGCTATCCGCTTCATTGCACGACGTTCCATCATGGCGAGACTCCGAATGAAGAAGCCAACCTAAAATGCGCTTTCTCGCGCGACGTCGGGACCTGAAATTAAATCACATCCGGCTGACTTCGGCATTATTTAATTGATTAAATAATTTGTTGAGCCGCTCGCACTTGACCCGCGCAATGATGCGAGTTCCAATCTAAATGCTGATTTGTGATGAGTCGGGGATTGCCGTGGGTATTTACTTGCTCTCACTCGCGGCGTGCGTTGTCGGGGTTCTTCTGTTCATGGCATTCCATCGATAGGGCCGACAACGGACGCAAGCGTTACCGTGAATCCTCAGCCCAAAGCCGAAATTAATAATCTCGGCCGGTTGATTTTGACTGTGCACGAATGAGCGCGTTCAATTCCAGACATTGGAGGCGAACGTGTTATTCACTCTTTTGCTCGTCGTTCTCATCGGCGTCAGTGCAGCGGTCCTAATCGCCCATGCGATCGACGCCATGCGTTCGTGAGGTTGGGCTTGCGATTGGATCCCTCGCAGGTCGAAGTCGAACGGCTCGCGCGTGTCAAAGTCTCCGATTTCGCTGTCCAAATGGTTTCAGGCCATGGAGCAGTGGAACGCTTCCGCAAACCTCCGGACTCGGGATTTTCGGGAGGCTTCTGGCCAGGGCCGCTCTGGCGGCGTGGCATTGAGCTGACGAAGGTCGGCTAATTTGGAGTACTTTGTTCCGGTGCCCGACCTGAGGTCCCACTCTCCTCGCCTCGCCGCTGTCTGAGAACTCGCGCAGACCCGACCGATAGTCTGATCAAACACAATTGTGTTGTTGCGCCACAGGCTCCTGACGAGCGCACAATCGCGTGGCGAGGCGCTTCAACTCGCAACGCGAACGCAGCACGTCGCATTCGAAACCGATCTGAACTCCGAACCGAAACAAATGCCCGTTAATTCGCCTGAGGAACCCTAGTTGACTGCCCTTAAACGATAATTTTGATTATGACCGATAATGATGATGACTCCAGCACAACATTAAACAATATGTTGAAAACAAAATATAATGGGAGGTTGGAATGGAAGTTGCCCGCCGGTTTCGCGCAATGGCGTTGCTTTGCCGACAGAGTGCCGCGCGCTATCCCGAGAGAAGCTGGAAGCTGCTCGCAGAGGCGGAGTATTGGGAACATTTGGCGGCCACTGCTCTGACTCACTGAACTTCGGCCGACTGAATTTTGTCTTTTCTCTTTTTATGAACTGCCTCGAGGCGTGCCATGTCCAGTATGCGTCAAGTTTATACTTGTGCTGTTTTGAGCGAGCGACTCCACGCACTCGTGGCGGAGCTTAGAGAGGTCGAAAAGCTTCGAAGCAAGCTCCGACGCGTAGAGGCCAGAACACTCGGCAGAAGGCGGCGTGTCGGACTGGGTCGCGGAGCAAGAGCCGCAAGCTAACTCGGCGGCGAGATCCGCCGTCTATTCAGGATGGAGCGGTCGCACGGATTCCCGTTCGACTTCGAACTCCTGAATTCATGGATCTCGTGGCGGCGCGTCAGGTAACGTGCCCGGCGTATCGCACTCTCGGTGGGCGCAATCGCACCGCGTCCCGAAGTATGCGGCTCGAGCTTAAGACTGACAGGCCCCCCAGCGCCATCAGCAGCACGCCCAACCAGGGCAGCGCCGAGCTCCGCTCCTCCTCGACCACGCTGATCGCGATAGCCGGCGGATCCGACGAAGGCCCTGCGTCAGCGATGGGCCCCGCCGCGAGAGGCTGCTTTACATCGGCTTGGCCAGGCACTGAATGTTCGGGCGCAGCGAGCTCCGCGATGGAAGCCACCCACGTCGGGGCGGCGCGCGTACTGAGCTCCGAAGCGGCATCAGCTACCTTGAGTTCGAGCGCCGGCGGCGTCGCCGAAGTCCCCTCGGCCGGTGCCGACCTCAGTAACTCCGCGCGCGCATCAATCACCGGGCCTTGCCTGTGCCGCCCAGCCTCATTCCTGTCGGGACTGGCGCCGCCTTTCGCCGCGCGATCACGAACCGACTTTCGCACGACTGCGATGCCCTCGGCCAGGAACCAGCACTTGCGGTGGCCGTCCCGCCGATACACCCAGCGCTGGCGTGGGCCAGACGAGTTGCCGGGCCGCAGCAAGCATTCTGGCTGCACCGGCGACGTTGCAGCGGGCTCGCGAGGACCAGTATTGAACAGGTCGGTGATGGGATTGGCGGACGCAGGTGCCGCCGAAACAGCTCCAACAAGAACCAAACTGGCGAAGCAGAATCGCAAATGACCGGACATCGAAAACTCCCGGTGTTGCCCCCATCCGGCACAAGCCTTCGCGGCAAGATGGGCTCTCATGCGGCTTAAATTGGGCGATGCGATGATTAATTTTGCGCTCGGCTATCCAAATTAATAGGTCGGTCCAGCTCTAGCAGGCTGCAAAAGCGACGAAATCGAGCCACCCGCGAGCGCCGAGCGTCGCCCGCGTCCTTGTCCTCACCCAATTAAATGTTCCGCCACGATATAACCGCCGTCGCGCCTTTCTCCCTGCTACCTCGCACTTTAATGTGGATTGTACGGCTAATTTTTAAATGTCGGGTTGTCTGTCCCTTCATTTTACGGCTTGTGTGACTGGCCTTCTCACCAGAACCGGATCTGTGCCATGAATGCCGCGCAATTCAACTTGCTCTCGCTTGACGAGCTCTGGATAGTTCACCAGCAGGTTACGGCCAGCCTTACTGAGAAAATCCTGGTGCAAAAAGCACGATTGGAGGAACGGCTCCACAAGATTGGACTCGCCAACGAGGCCATACGGTTCGATCGTAAGCGTCGTCCCTACCCGCCGGTCCGGCCCAAGTATCGTAATCCGAACAACCCCGCAGAAACGTGGTCGGGTCGCGGTAGGCCACCTCGCTGGCTGCAACCGCAGCTTCGATGCGGCCGGAAATTAGACGATTTCTTGATCGAGCGGTCTTCGCTCAAAGGCGGCAGACGAATTTAGCGCCGCGGTCTCGTGCGCTGAAAAACGGCTAGCGCAAAGAAGTACTGCTTCTTCAGCCTTGCGCCTCCGAAAGTCGCCTATCGACTTTCGGCCTTTAATGCGCCCAGCGTGCCCAGCGCGTGCTGGACCTGATTTGCCGTGAGCGAGGCTGTCAGGCGCAAGCCTCGCTTCCCCGCGAGCGCGATGCCTTCGAGCTCGCCGCTGTCTTCATTGCAGGTTCCTGAAAATCCGATGCCGACCTCGAGGCCGCCGAACGCGGGGGTTCTCGCCTTTCGCCGGCCGCGCCAATGGCGGACGTCCGGCTGCATCTTTGCTGCGCTGCGACAAGCGCGAGGATATCGGCTGCCAACAGACCAGATGGAGTCGCCTAAGACCAATTGTGCGACACCGGTGCGCTTGTCGGACGCCGGCCATGCGTCCAAACTGTGATCAAAGTCGCTGGAATGCGGCATACCTCCAGCGGTTAACAACGACAAGCGCACTGAAGCGCGTTCGAACAACCAGGCCGCCAGGGAGGGACGTCCATGAGCTCAAAGGCTGAGAAGACCAGAACCACTCGTCGCAAATTCTTGCTGACGGCCGGCGCGGCCGGCGCCGCCACCATTGCCATGCCGCAAGTCAGTCGGGCGCAAACGGTGGCCCTGAAGATGCAGGGCTCGTGGGGCAAAGCCGATGTCTTCAACGAGATGGCCGAGGATTATGTGAAGCGCGTCAACGAGATGGCCGGTGGTCGGCTGCGCATCGACTATCTCGTCGGCGGTTCGGTCGTGCACCCGTTCCAGGTCTTCGATGGCGTTCATGGCGGCCAGCTCGACGCTGCACACACGGTCACTGTCTACTGGTACGGCAAGCACAAGGCCGCCTCGCTGTTCGGTACCGGCCCGGTGTTCGGCTTCAACGCCAACGAAGGCCTCGGCTGGATCCACAACGGCGGAGGCAAGGAGCTGTTCGAGGAGCTCCAGACCAAGATCATGAACGTCAACATCAAGAGCTTCTTCGCCATGCCGATGCCGACCCAGCCGCTCGGCTGGTTCAAGAAGCCCATCACCAGCGCCGATGACCTCAAGGGTTTGAAGTATCGCACGGTGGGCCTGGCCGCCGACCTCTTCCAGGCGATGGGTGCATCCGTCGCGCAGCTGCCCGGTGGCGAGATCGTGCCCGCGATGGAGCGTGGCGTGATCGACGGGTTCGAGTTCAACAATCCGACCTCCGACCGGCGCTTCGGCGCGCAGGATGTCGCCAAGAACTACATGATGGGCAGCCATCATCAGGCGACCGAATATTTCGAGATCATGTTCAACCGGACGAAATTCAACGCGCTGCCGAAGGAACAGCAGGCGATCCTGCAATACGCCGCCGAAGCCGTGTCCTCCGCCAACGAATGGAAAGCCATGGATTACTATTCGAAGGACCTGCAGGAGCTGATCAACAAAGACAAGGTCAACGTCCAGCGGACACCGAAGTCGGTGTTCGACGCCCAGATCAAGGCGTGGGACGGTCTGATCGCCCAGCTCGGCTCGGATCCGTTCATGAAGAAGGTCATGGACTCGCAGAAGGAATGGGTGCGCCGCGTGGTCTACTACAACATGAACAACGCGACGGACTACCGCGGCGCCTTCGAGCATCACTTCCCGGGGGTCCTCAAGGCGTGACGACGTCGGCGGCGCAGCACTGACGCTGCATGATGACGGGTGGCGCTGTGCAAGCGCCGCCCGGGCACCAAATTGGTTGGGGGACATCCGGATGTGCTACTCGCCGCGGGCCAAGCTCGCATGAGAAATTTCCTCTTCTTCATCGACGAACTCAGCACCTGGGTCGGCAAGGCATTCGCCTGGCTGATCCTCATTCTCAGCATGTCGGTAACCTACGAGGTCTTCGTCCGCTATGCCTTGAACGCACCCACCACATGGGCTTTCGATTTCAGCTACATCACCTATGGCGGTCTCTTCCTGATGTCGGGTGCCTATGCGCTGGCGCGCAACAATCACGTGCGCTGCGATTTCATCTACAGGACGTGGGCGCCACGCACCCAGGCGACGATCGATCTCGTTCTTTTCGTCCTGTTCTTTCTTCCGGGCGTTCTCGCTCTGGTCTATGCTGGCTTCAACTACGCCTCGATGTCGGTAGGCTTTCGCGAAGTGAGCGTCTTCAGTCCGGCTGGCATCCCGGTCTTTCCGCTCAAGGCACTGATCCCCCTCGCCGGCACGCTGCTCCTGATCCAGGGCGTCGCCGAGATCATCCGATGCATCCTTTGTATCCGCGACGGCCAATGGCCTCAGCGACTGCATGACGTCGAGGAAATGGAAACGGTCATCCTGCACCAACAGCAATATCTGGCCGAGCATGACCGGCAGGCTCCGTCCGTCCGCACAGGGGGCTCGGCATGACCGATCCCCAACTCGGCATTTCGATGCTGATCATCTTCATCTTTCTGATCGTGCTGGGATTCCCGATCGCCTTTACGCTGATGGCGATGGGCGTCAGCTTCGGTTTCTACGCCTACTACGTGCCAGGCCAGGAGCTCACGTCCAATCGCGTATTTACGCTGCTGGTGCAGAAGGCCTTCGAGGTTTCTTCGAACGACGTCCTGATCTCGGTCCCGGTCTTCACCTTCATGGGCTACATCATTGACCGGGCGAATATTCTCGATCGCATGTTCCGCGCCCTCCAGCTTGCGATCGGCGGTCTGCCCGGCTCGCTTGCCCTTGCGACCATGGTGGTATGCGCCCTATGGGGCATTGCCTCCGGAATCGTCGGTGCGGTGGTCGTGTTGATGGGCCTGCTGGCGATGCCGGCGATGCTGCGCGCAGGCTATGACAACAAGCTGGCGTCAGGCGTCATCTGCGCCGGTGGCACCCTGGGCATCCTGATTCCGCCGAGCGTGATGCTGATCCTGTATGCCGCAACCGCAGGCATTTCTCCCATCAAGCTCTATCTTGCCGCCTTCATTCCCGGCTTCGGCCTGACCGCCGCCTACCTCGTCTACATCATGGCACTTGCGACGTGGAAACCGGAGCTCGCGCCGAAATTGCCGAAGGAGGAGCGTAGCGCGCCGCTTGGCACCGTGCTTTACGAAGTGCTGGTATCGTTCATGCCGCTGACGATCCTGACTTTCGTCGTGCTCGCGGTGATCTTTGCAGGACTGGCCACTCCTACCGAATCGGCGGCGATCGGCGCCTTCGGCGCGCTGCTGCTCGCGATCGGCTATGGCGCGGACTATTCCAAGCGCCACAACCTGCTCATCCTGCGCAGCTACGCCGTGATCATGACGGCCGTTGTCGTCTGGCTGATCGGCGTTCGCTACTTCGGCCTGCCGCGCTTGAACGCAGTCCCTATCGCCGCCGCGGCCCTGACGATCCTCGTCATGTGCGCGCTGCTTCCGAACAATGCGTTTACCATGGATAAACTGCGGGAGTCGGTTTTCCTCACCGCCCGCACCACGGCAATGGTCTGCTGGCTGTTCGTCGGCTCGGCGATCTTCTCCTCGGCATTCGCGTTGCTGGGAGGGCAGGCCTATATCGAGCAATTTGTCGTCGGCCTCGGCCTTTCGGCGTGGCAGTTCATGCTGGTGGCCCAGCTGATCATCTTCTTGCTTGGCTGGCCACTGGAATGGACGGAGATCATCATCATCTTCTTGCCGATCTTCCTGCCGCTCCTGAAGCAGTTCGGCATCGATCCGCTGTTCTTCGGCGTCATGGTCGCGTTGAACCTGCAGACTTCGTTCCTGTCGCCGCCGGTGGCAATGGCACCGTTCTACCTGAAGGGTGTCGCGCCATCGCATGTGACGATCAACCAGATCTTCTCGGGCGTGATGCCCTACATCTGGATCGTGGTGGCGTTCATGGTGCTCATGTATATCTTTCCGGGCATGGCGCTTTGGCTGCCGAACTACTGGTCCCGGCTATGAGAACGAGCTTTCGCAGAATTGAGGACGAGGCGAGATGAGTCTCTGCGCACTGCGTCTCACCGAAGCTGCGGCCGGCATCCGCGACGGCCGGTTCAGCTCGGTGGAACTTGTCGGCGACTGCCTCAAGCGCATCGATGAGGTTGATCACGACATCCATGCGTGGGCGTTCCTCGATCGCGACCACGCGATTCGGCAGGCCGAGGCTGCCGACGATCATCGCAAGCACGGCAAGGCCGTAGGCCCGCTGCATGGCGTGCCCTTGGGCATCAAGGATATCTTCGACACTGGCGACATGCCGACGGAATTCGGATCGGATCTGTGGGCCGGACGCACGCCGCGTCGCGATGCGGCGGCCGTGGCGCGTCTGCAGGCGGCAGGAGCCGTGATCCTCGGCAAGACGGTGACCACCGAGTACGCGTACTACAATCCCGGCAAGACGCGAAATCCGCACAATACGGCTCACACGCCGGGCGGATCGTCCTCGGGCTCCGCCGCGGCCGTTGCGGCGCTGATGGCACCAGGTGCCATCGGCTCGCAGACCAACGGCTCCGTGATCCGTCCTGCCGCCTTCTGTGGCGTGGTCGGCTTCAAGCCCACGCATGGCCTGATTCCGCGCAGCGGCGCGCTCGAATTGTCGCGCACGCTCGATCATGTCGGCGTGTTTGGGCGCAGCGTCGAGGACGTGGCCCTGCTCGCCGAGGTCCTGGTCGGCTTCGACCAGGAGGATCCGGACACCCGGCCCGTTGCGTGTCCGCCATTCACCGCCGTAGCGGCGAGCGAGCCGCCGTTACCGCCGCGATTTGCCTTCGTTCACTCTCCGGTCTGGGATCAGGCCGAGCCGGTGACGCGGGATGCCTTTGCCGAGCTCATCGAGATTTTGGGTGACGCGTCGAGCGAAGTCGAGCTTGGCCCTCGCTTCGCCAAGGCCGTCGATATGCATGGCATCATCATGGAAGTCGACATGGCGCACAATCTGCGGCGCGACTACGAACGGGGCGGCGACAGACTGAGCACCCGGCTGCGCCAGGCGATCGAGCGCGGTCGCACGCATCTCGCGGTGGATTATTGCAACGCACTGTCCGGGATTGCGCCGCTCAATCAGGCGCTGGACCATATCTTTGACGAATACGACGCCATCCTGACGCCCGCAGCCCCCGGCGCGGCGCCCGGAATTGAGACGACCGGCAACCCGATTTTCTGCACGCTCTGGACCTATCTCGGCGTGCCCGCCATCAGCCTGCCGTTGATGAGCTCCGAAACCGGCCTTCCGCTGGGCGTTCAGCTTGTCGGCCGCCGCGGAAACGATGCCCGCCTCTTGCGCACGGCGCACTGGCTTGTCAGGGCTAGTGGCACTCGGTGCAAGGTCCCGAGCGCCGGGGCGAAATCGGCTCCCGGTGCGGCGAAAAGGAAGATGCGATGACCAATGTGATCACCGGGATCATCGGCCTTGCGCTCGTCCTGGCGTTTCTTGGAATCCTGGTGGCCTGGATCAAGGCCATCCCGCTCATCATCATTGTTGTCAGCGTCATGGCGCTGGCAGTGATCGACTTCGTGCGATCCTTGCGGATGAACGGCGGTCTCCGCTGACTGCCGGTCTGGCCGGCGCGTAGGACGGTGGAGCGCCGGCGCAACCCATCGCTCCCACCATATGCGACGAAGCATGATGGGTTTCGCAAGGGCTCACCCCATCCTACGAGCTGAAATGCGAACGCAATCCCCGACAGGACAACCCGAGTTCTTCCTTGGGTCGAACAGGAAAGTGACAGACAGTCGGACCTTTTCCGCGGCATCCGTTGGGCGTATCAGCGTCGATTTCCTGATGCTACACTTCCTGCTCCCTGCCGATTAGGAGGACGAACATGCCCGATAGCATCTACAAGGTCATTGAACTGATCGGTACCAGCACCGACTCATGGGAGAAGGCGGCCGCCAATGCGGTCGAGCAAGCTGCTAAATCTCTCCGGGATCTTCGCGTTGCAGAGGTCGTCAAGCTCGATATGCAACTGGATGACAAGGGAAAGGTCGAGGCCTACCGCGCCAAGCTCAATGTATCGTTCAAGTTCGAGGGCTCCTGAGCCTCAGCACCGAGGATGGCTCATTGGCAAGGCGCGTTGCGCGGTCCGCCCGGCCGGACGCGAGGTCCATCGCGGAAGTTGGCACTAGTCCGAGCGCGACCGAAATGCTTTGATGCGATTGGGCGTATGGCACGTGGTGCCCCATGTACATGGTCATTCGCAAGTACAGCAAGGTTCGTTCGGTAGCGGACGCCGCTCGTCGCGCAAAGAGCGGCGTTGGTGAGATCCTGAGGCAATCGCCGGGATTCAGATCTTACCATGTGCTGGATGCGGGCGACGGTGTCGGTATCGCCGTGATGATATTTGACGACCGCGAAAGCGCCAACGCAGCGAACGCCAAGATACTGGCATTTGTTCAAGCCAGTCTACCCGACCTCGATCTTGGAGTTCCCGAAATCTCTGCCGGCGAGGTTTTGGTGAACATAGAGCCCAATGGGTCCTCGGGCATCAAGTAGCCGAAAACGCTGCCGGTTAGCCTGACGCCCGCTGATGGTGCAATCAACCTGATCTGCATCGCGCCCCTGCCACCTGCATGAGCCGCCCAAGAATTTGCGAGCGCACGTATTTGTCGAGGAGCACAAAGGCATGAAGCAACACACCTCCGAAGCAGTTTCCACCACAGCGATCGGCTGGACACTATTCACGCTGATGCACATCGTGATGCCGCCCCGGGATCCCGATGAATACGAGGACGATGAAGACGATGAGGACGACGATGAGGAAGACGATGATGATGAACCGGCGGTCGTGCGCGAGCCGGAAGAAGACTAGACTGGCCGGGGTACGGCAGTCGGTGTTATAATATCTTTCATGGGATGGGATGCGAAAGACATAGCGCTTCTGAAAAGGCTCTGGTCCGCAGGACAGAGCGCGGCGCAGATTGCGCGCCATCTCGGCTGCAGTCGTAACGCGGTTTGCGGTATGCTGAATCGTCTGGGCCTGAAGCGCGGTCACAAGCCGCCCACAGCACGGCCCCAGATAAGGCCGGCCCCGAAGCTGAGGCCGTCGACGGCAGCCTGCGCCCGTCCAATCGCGCAGAAGGTGTCATCGAATACAGCAGAGAGGAAGCAGACAAAGGAATTCAGCAGGCAGCAGCTTTACGCCGTTCTGGCTGAGGCGGTCAGAAACACTGGCTAAGAGCTCACCACGAAGTCCTTGCGCTCCCGTCAATCTCCGGCCCGCCGCAGCCACCAACGACGCGTTCTGCGAACGCTCGGATCAATACCCACCGCGAGATTGGCCAGGCTTGTTGGATAGGCCATCGCGCCCTTCGTTGAAGGCAGCGCTCGCGCTGCCGATCGCCTCGAGCGCCAACTACGCCCCAGCCGCCCGTCAGGAACGTATTGGCTGACCGATCCCAAGAAGATTGCCTTCGCTGTCGCGGAACCACGCACCTCGCTCACCGGTGCCCTTGCTGGGGTAGTTCCCGGTTATTTGGGCAATCCCCTCGACCGTCTTCAGACCAGGCAGATCATATTCCTCGAATTTGACTCCTCGCGCGCGAAGCTCGCGCACTGTTGCTTCGATATCCTCGACTTCCCAGCCCATTTGCGTATGCGTGCCGGATTGCGTGCCAGCTGAGACGAATATCGCAAACTCGCCATTTGCGCAGACATAGCGCAATCCGCCTTCGCGCTGTTCGATCGGCTCAAGGCCGAGTTTTTCGGAATAGAACGCCCGAGCCCGATCCAGATCCTTGGCTGGAAGGCGGGCGGCCACTTTCGCTTTCAATAGCATCCTTCTCTCCTAAGCTCAGTCGATCTCTCAATTAGGCCGAACTTGGCATCGGACCGCTTGCTGACATTGGCGAGGGCGACCCATCAGGCCTGCTTCACCTCACGACGCCGGCATCCGACGTTCGTGAGCACTTGCCCTACACCCGTCGCATCAGCTTGAGCGAGGCTGCCAGCCGCAAGCTTCGCTTCCCTGCGAGCGCGATGCCTTCGAGCTCGCCGCTGTCTTCCGTGCAGCTCCTGGAGACTCCGATGCCGACCTCGAGGCCGCCGAACACGGGGTTCTCGCCTTTCGCCGGCGTGTGCTCCTGGTTCAGCATCTCGCCCTTCCAGCGGCCATCCGCCGAGGAATAGGAGCCGAGGTAGTGGAAGAACGCATCGCCTCCCAGGATGCGCCCGTCGATCAGCAGCATCACGCCGGACAGTCCGGCATCGACGCACCTGTTTAGGCGACGGGTAGGTCTCCCAAAACCTCAAAGGCACGATCAGCGTCAACAAACTCAGGGAGGGCTTCACGCGGGTTTTCGGAGCTGTCGTGAGGAAGCCATCTCGACCTCAGCCTCTTTTATTGTGTTGAGAACGTTTCTCACGGACGCTTCCCAATTAGATTCAAGATCGGGATCGGCTTCGATCCGCGGTGGACACAGTAAGTAGACGGGGCGAGCATCGTCGAGGCGTGCTTCGGAGCGACGCGTCGCAGCATAGGCCAACACGCGTCGGGCATCCTTATGGTGAAGGAGCAATGGGATACCAAGTGCGACGAGTGCCATCATCATCGCTACCAGCCCGTCGAGTGACAGCGTTGTCGACGCGTCGTACTGTTCAATAACGGAGGGCGGGTTGACTTGAGCGACATCCGCCGAGGCATCTACGAATGCCGCGCCGATCGTTTGCTCGCTTTCGCGCTCGATCGCGGCTGGCGGGGTGATCTTGACCACATCCGCCGACGCATCTACCGGCGCCGCGCCAGTCGTTTGCTCTTCCTTAGGCTCGATCAAGGATGGCGGCGCTACCTGTACTTCGACTCGTGAACGATTTACCGGTCGGCGGCTAGCCGTCGCATCGCCCTCCCCGCGACGCGCGTCCAATAAGGTTCGCGTCCCGAACGATTGCACAGATTTCTGGCCCGACAGCATCTTCCGCGTGTCGCGCGGCTCGAGCCTTGTTCGCTGCGCCTTGTGAAGCCTGTGGAGGTCCGACACGGGCGCCGCGTGCCTCCACATATCCCACCCCAGCCGGGGAGCGCGTCCGCGGAGTGGATAAAAAGTATCCTCACGAATCCAGCCACCACCAGACCAGGCCTTGCTCCTTTGAATCAGCTGCATGTTCGTGCCCAGCCGGCTGGAATAGGGCAAGCTGTATGCACCAGCATCATGATGGCCCCCGCCATAACTGCCACCGGCACCACCAGCGGTACCCGCACCACCGCTGCCGGCCCCGGCACCACCAGCGCCACCGGCACTACCGCCGCCAGCTCCAGCACCACCAGCGCCGCCGGCACCACTGCCGCCAGCTCCAGCACCACCAGCACCACCGCCGCCAGCTCCAGCGCCACCAGCCCCACCGGCACCACCGCCAGCTCCAGCGCCACCAGCACCACCGCCCCCAGCACCACCGCCACCACCACCACCGCTCCCGTGGCCAAAGGCCTGGGTGATGACCGGCGGGCCAATCAGGGTGATCAACAACGTTGCTATGACCGTAGACTTGATCACCGACCTGAGCATATCTGCCTCCAATGCGCCCTACTCTTTGGCGCGGCAACACTCTTCAGAGGCCAATAGGTCACCAGAAGCTGAAAGTGGCCGAGTTCATTATGCGCTAAACGGCGCTTACTGATGCCCGGCCCAGCCTTTCATCAGATCAATTTCGGGTCGTGCTTCTGCTCAGCCTCAAGCACTCGTACGCGAAGCGCTTCCAGTTCGGCGAGCTGAGAAGCGAGCGCTTCGAAACGGTGACGAAGAAGAGCAGCAGCGGCAGCAGCATCCGCCCAAGGATTGCCCGCAGGCACCTTGGCCGATTTGAAGAGATCGGCCCGCGGGGCCGACGAGGAAGTCTGGATATGGTGGAGACCACCCATGGCCGGGTCCTCCGCGTGGCGACGTACCTAGGGTTCGACCCTGAGCACGTTCCCCACTGATTTCGTCGCGAGAAGAGATGGAGCGGCAAGCCGCGCCCCGGAGCGACCCTCAGCTAATCTCACCGTGTTTGTGATGATGGTGTTCGTGGGACCCCGCGCCCTCCCCGCCAGACGCCGCGACCGAGTTGATGTCGACATCAGCATGGTCACGGCAGGAGGAGTTACGGCGGCGAATTTTCCGCAGGTCTTCAAAAACTCGCGCCGGTCGTCGTGTTCGTATGAGGACATCGCGCCTCCTCATGACTCTTGCAATTAAACACGTCCGCCAATCTGAGTAAATTAAATAAAGTTAATCGAGTTCAATCACTAAATATAACAAACCCCGAGTCCCGCTAAAAACTGGCTTCGCGTCCTAGTGCTTCGCCGGGGAGTTCTTCGCCGGTTCGTTCGAGTTTGCTCCTTGGCCGAGCTGATCGAGCCGCCGTTCGAGCTCGCGCTTTTCTGCAACGAGTCTCGCCGCGAGGATCTGATCGACCTGCGTGTGCAGCGCCCACAATTCATCCATGGACAACGCGTCAAGGTATTCTCGATCCATGCCAGCCAGCTCCGTACGGATAGAACGAGTTTGGGCCCTAGGGCACTTGCATGCGCAATGACCTGGCCAAAAGTTCCTCGGGTATGCTCGTGATTTACCGTATTTAATATTTCCAATAATTAACGTGTATTAAATCTAGGATAATTAATTCTTCCCGTGAAGTGCTTTTGGGGCGAGAATTAAACCAACGAGCAGCCCGAAAAACGACGTGCTGGACAGAGAGGCGACGACAAAGGATGCCTCGCGGTGTGCATGACGCCACTCCTCACCTCGGAAGCGGACAATGCGACGAGCAGAGCGGAGGTCAGCCACCAGCCAAGGGGAGACGTCAGTTGATGGCTTCGGCGCTCACAAGGACGAAAGGCGGGATGGTGATACCAAGCGCGCCCTTAACCGAGAAAGTCCGCGCGACAGCAGAGCCGCAGGGGTCGGTGGTCTCTCCATGCAGGAAAAACCCGGTCAGCAGTGCTGGCCGGGTTAGTCGAGGGAGGGACATGTGTCATCGATGTCGGGCAACAAGGCTTATTCCGAGCCGTTCCTTGCGAACTGCTGCTTTCCTTCCATTCTTGAAGAGTTGCTGATGCAGGTTAATCGCCAG
The DNA here is from genome assembly GCF_025200865.1 of Bradyrhizobium sp. NC92. Classification (NCBI taxonomy): domain Bacteria; kingdom Pseudomonadati; phylum Pseudomonadota; class Alphaproteobacteria; order Hyphomicrobiales; family Nitrobacteraceae; genus Bradyrhizobium; species Bradyrhizobium sp. NC92. The sequence continues at coordinate 3,890,377 of NZ_CP104171.1, read as the reverse complement.
TCGAGCAAGGAATTGCCACTGCACTGGAGCCCTGATTCTACTACCTTGAAAGAGCAGTTGCCTTCGATCGGTTTGCTGCCGTTGAGAACGACGCCGTTCTGAAAGCTGATCTAGCAGCTGATCTGGGACGCCAGGCAAGAGCATACCGACAGCTCTTGCTGCGATACGGGCGGAAGGAATCGGTCTACCCGCACCTAGCCAACCCCAGGCATGCAGCTCACGAAGCGGACACCCGATGCCAATGAGTGTGCGCCCTACGCCCTTCGCATCAGCTTGAGCGACGCCGCAAGCCGCAAGCTTCGCTTCCCCGCGAGCGCGATGCCTTCGAGCTCGCCGCTGTCTTCCGTGCAGGTCCCGGAGAAGCCGATGCCGACCTCGAGGCCGCCGAACACGGGGTTCTCGCCTTTCGCCGGCGTGTGCTCCTGGTTCAGCATCTCGCCCTTCCAGCGGCCGTCCGCCGAGGAATAGGAGCCGAGATAGTAGAAGAACGCATCGCCCCCGAGGATGCGTCCGTCGATCAGCAGCATCACGCCGGACAATCCGGCATCGACGCCGTCGAGCGCGCTCAGCTTCATGCCATAGAGCCCGTTGGCGATGCCGCCCGGTCCGACCGCACCGCTCGGCGGCAAGCCCTCGTCGTCGAGGCGCGTGAGATTGGCCCAGAACCTGGCACCAGGCATGGTGTCCGCGCCGCCCTCGAGACGGATCTGGTTGCCGTAGAGCCGGCCGCGCGCCCGGATCGAGGCGACGTCGGCACCCATCAGCGGCTTGTAGCTGGGGTCCAGGTTGTGCCGCTCGGTGATGACCTGGGCGATGATCTCGCCGTCGCGCTCGACATAGGTGCCGAGATGCGCAAAGCCCGAATTGCCGCCCAGCATCTTGCCGTCATGCAAGCACATGATGCTGCAGCCGAACGCATCGTTGACGCCGTATTCAACCTTGTAGAGTCCGTCCAGCAATGCAATTCGCCCGCAAATCAAAATGGAATCGAGGGCTACCTAGCACCGCTGCCGCACCGATTCCATCCGGCCTTTCCGCGCAGGGGCCCTGCTCGAAAACGTCGGTGGCCATGATACCACTATACCCCTGTTTTGCCCGACGGGTCAAACGAACTTCGTAAAATCCGTAAGCGCGAATTTCGCTGTGATTTCAGCGGGGGCCCTACTGTGCATGGGGTTGTTTTCGGAGTTTTGTTTTTAGCGGCCCGGATGAGGGCCGATGTTCACCTGCCCGATGCGCGCCCATTGCGACTGGCCGCTCTTGAAGGGAGCGCGATCAATCAGAAGCACAGCGTGGTGACGAGCTTGCCCTGCTTGTCCTTGATCGCATAGGGACAGCGAATGCGCTCCAGCGCCTTCTTGGCGTCCTCGTCGCCGAGCGCTGCGGCGCGCTCGTAATAGGCCTTGGCGGCGTCCTTGTCCTTCGGACCGCCGCGGCCTTCCTGCGCGAAGGCCCCCATCCGCTCCAGCGCGCCGGGATGGTTTTGCGCCGCCGCCTTCTCGAACAGCGCGCGCGCCGCGACGTCGTCCTTTGCGCCGCCATCGCCTTCAGACAGCATCAGGCCGAGCTGGTACTGCGCCTCCGCATTGGTCTCGGCGGCCTTGCCGAGCAGCGCGCGGGCCTGGGCGGGGTCGGCCGGCGCGGCGCCGCCTGCACTGCCGAGCGCGGCAAGGTTGCTGACGCCGCGCGGGTTGCCGGCCTGCGCCGCCTTCTCGAACAGCTTTCGCGCCTGCGCCTCGTCCTTGGCGACACCGGCGCCGGTGCCGTAGAGCACGCCGAGCTCGACCATGGCCGCACTGGATCCCTTGTCGGCCGCCTTGCGCCAGGCGGCGATCGCCTCTGCCGTCTGCCGGTTGGCCGCGTAAGCGCGCCCGAGCTCGAACATCGCGCGACGCGAGGCGTTGGCCGCCTGCCTGCAGAATTTGACCGCGGTTGCGATGTCGGCGGACGCGATCTCCGCGACGCCCTTCACGTCGGCCGGCTTGTCGGGATCGCTGGGATCGGCGGCGAGACGGTCGCACAACACGAGATCGGCCGATTGCGCCTGCGCCGTCTGGGGCGCGGCGAAGGCCAGCAGCATGGCAAGGAGGAAAATCCGCATGATCGTCACGTTGCGTCTGTGGCTCGGCAAATTCAAGGCTCGAGTCCCGACTGGCGCAGGACGGGGGCGACCTCGGGCGATGCCAGATAGCGCAGCAAGCGGTCCGCGGCGCCGGCATGTTTCGCATTCGCCATGCGGCCAGCGGAGAACACGGCCGGCGTCTGCAGCTCGCGCGGGATCGGGCCGACCACCTCGATGCCGCCGACCTGCTTCAGCTCGCTGATCTGCTGCACGGCGAGGTCAGCTTCGCCCGTCACGAGCCGCTCGGCGGTAAAGCCCTGCTCGACGATGCTGGCCTTGGCGTTGATCTCTGCCGCGATGCCCATCCGCACGATCAGCTGGGCGAAGTACACGCCGCTTGCGCCGAGCCGCGAATAGGCGACGGACCGCGCGGCGAGCAACGCCTGGCGCAGCGCGGCTTCGTTGGCGACGTCGGGGTGCGCTTGCCCTGCCCGCACGGCGATGCCGACGAAGGAGCGCGCCAGATCCGCTGCGCTCGCGGCGACCACTTGGCCTTCGCCGATCATCTCGTCGAGGCCTTCGCGGGTGAGGATGACGAGGTCGGCGGCCTCGCCCGCGCGCAACCGCTTGAGCAGCGCCAGCGTCGGCGCGAAATCGGCATCGACATGGATGCCGCTGATGACCTCGAAGGCGGTGGACAGGCTCCGCATCGCGCCCATCAGGCCGAGCGTCGAGAGCATGCGGACATTTTCCATTGATAGCTCCCGACGCAATCAGGCGCGATGCATCAGCTTGAGCGCAGCGGTCAGACGCAAGGATCGCTTGCCGGCCAGCGCCGCTGCCTCCAGAACCGCCTGCTCCGCGTCGTAGCTGCCGGAGAAGCCGATTCCGACCTCGTGGCCGCCGAAGATCGGATCGTCCTTGGCCGGCGTGTGCTCCTGGTTGAGGATCTGGCCCTTCCAGCGGCCCTTCGCGGCGGTGTAGCTGCCGAGATAGTAGAAAGCCGCATCGCCGCCGAGGATGCGGCCCTGGTTGAGCAGCATCACCCCGGTGAGCCCGCCGTCGAGGCCGTCGAGCATGCGCAGGTGGATGGAGTAAAGACCGTCGCTGATGCCGGCTTCGCCGACGCCGCCCGCGATCGGCACCTCCTCCTCGGTGATCGGCGTCATCAGCGACTGGAACGGCACGCCCGGCAGCTCCTTGAGCTCGCCCTTGAAGCGATAGAGATCGCCGTCGGCCCAGCCCTTCGCGATCAGGGTCGCATCGTCGGTGCCGGCCATGGCGCGGTAGCTCAGATCGGGATTGTGGCGGACGGTCTTGATGACGACGTCGACACCGCTGTCGGTCTTCTCGTAGCTGCCGATATGGGCGAAAGCCGAATTGCCGCCGAGCATCTTGCCATTGCCGGCATGCATCACGCTGCGGCCGACGGAATCGCCGAGCTGAAATCTCACCTTGTAGAAGCCTTCAAACACCAGCCGTGTCCCCGGCCCTGCGCGCATCCGGACGCACTCTATCCCGCTTTCGGCGGCGATGGACAAGTTTCCCGGCGCCGGGGCCGACTGGCAGAGGAACAGCTGTCATCACAATGCAAAAATCCGCCGGAGCTTGTCGCTCCGGCGGATTGAATGCCAACCCGGGCCAGCCCCCAGCCCGGGCCGGGAGGATCTTAGGCCGCGGCCTTCTTGTCGGTCGGCACGGACGAGATCGTCTTCAGGATCTGCGAAGCGATCTGGTAGGGGTCGCCTTGCGAGTTCGGACGGCGGTCTTCCAGATAGCCCTTGTAGCCGTTGTTGACGAAGGAGTGCGGAACGCGGATCGAAGCGCCACGATCGGCAACGCCGTAGCTGAACTTGTTCCACGGCGCGGTCTCGTGCTTGCCGGTCAGACGCTTGTCGTTGTCCGGGCCGTAAACGGCGATGTGGTCCATCAGGTTCTTCTCGAAGGCGGCCATCAGCGCCTCGAAATACTCCTTGCCGCCGACTTCGCGCATATAGGCGGTCGAGAAGTTGGCGTGCATGCCCGAGCCGTTCCAGTCGGTATCGCCGAGCGGCTTGCAGTGGAATTCGATGTCGATGCCGTACTTCTCGGTCAGGCGCAGCATCAGGTAGCGGGCCATCCACATCTGGTCGGCAGCGGTCTTGGAGCCCTTGCCGAAGATCTGGAATTCCCACTGGCCCTTGGCGACTTCCGCGTTGATGCCTTCATGGTTGATGCCGGCGGCCAAGCAGAGGTCGAGATGCTCTTCGACGATCTTGCGGGCGACGTCGCCCACATTCGAGAAGCCGACGCCGGTGTAGTACGGGCCCTGCGGCGCGGGATAGCCCGATGTCGGGAAGCCGAGCGGACGGCCGTCCTTGTAGAAGAAATACTCCTGCTCGAAGCCGAACCAGGCGCCGGCGTCGTCGAGGATGGTGGCGCGCTTGTTGGAGGCGTGCGGGGTCTTGCCATCGGGCATCATGACTTCGCACATCACCAGCACGCCGTTGGTGCGCGCACCGTCCGGGAACACGGCGACCGGCTTCAGCACGCAATCGGAGCTGTGGCCTTCGGCCTGCTGGGTCGAGGAGCCGTCGAAGCCCCAGAGCGGAAGCTGCTCGAGCGTCGGGAACGACGCGAATTCCTTGATCTGAGTTTTGCCGCGCAAATTCGGAGTCGGCGTATATCCGTCGAGCCAGATGTACTCGAGCTTGTACTTGGTCATTGAGCCTCTCTGTAGATGATGCGAAAGGTTGGGGGCCTGGCGGCCCCCGCACGTTTTGTACCCGGCCATCATCGGCCGGCCCTTCCCAAGCATTTTGCGTGCCAAAAGGCCGCAGAACGGGCTGTTTTCCACTGCTTCCGGCTCCTCCTCGCCGCGGGCGAGGCCTCCACGGCACCGTGCGTCATAGCCGCGCACCTTGACGTGAAGCTGCACTGCAAAAATCCCGCGGAAAACGCCCGATTCAGAAGCAGCTGACACCGCCCCGCGCGTTGCCGATGAAACGCGCATCAACGTCCGGTAACTTTCGCAAACTCCCCCACCCCTCCCCAGCAACCTTCGGAATGGCCCACGCGTTGGTCAGCGGCAGCGTGCCTTGGAGGATGCAGAAGGCTGCCTGCCTACAAATTGGGCGGAAACTGATTTCCTTTTCAGCACTTTCCAATCCGGGACGAGGGGCCGATATGGGGATTCCAGTAACCACAATCGAACGAGTCGGGCGCACCATGGAGGCCAAGGCGCTTCGACCAAGGAGAATCGCAATGATGAACAATGGTCTGAGTCACGGATCTGCAAAGATCTATCAATTCCCCGTCGGCGGCCGTGCGGCCCTCGCCGGACGCCGCTATGGCGAGACCCGCTTTCCCGCCGATCAGGCTTCGCTGCCAGCGAACGTCTCGATCTGCAGCGATAGCTGGTACCACCAGGACGCGGTCGACGAAGCCAAGCCCAAATGGGAACGCTGATGCCAGCTGCTGGTCCGACAGTGCCAGGCTCTCGCAACCGGCCGGCGACAGTTTGAACAAGGGTCGAAACAACGGCGTTTCGGCCCTTTTCGATTCCAGGCGGCCCCCGGGCTAGATCCCGGACTTTTCGACCACCGCGCAGGCGGTAACCGGCCGTTTCAGATGCTTGACGGTGGTGGGGCCGGACTTGGGAATCCTCAGCGTAACTCCCGCCCCCGAATAGCGCGCCCCCGAAACCGCCAGCCGCTTGGCGAGCGCGACCGGCTCGCCGTCGATCTGGAGAAAGGCGCGCTTGTCGCCGTCATAAAACCCGACGATGAACTGCGTACCATCGGCGCAGCGATAGGTTTGGAAGGTCTGCGCATCGGCCTGCCGTCCACCGAGCATTCCGCCCGCCAGCATGCTGACCGTCAAAACAATGGCCTTGTGCCGGCCCATGATCGCCCCCTGTAATAGACCGCAAGATGCCGAACGTGCATCCGGTGGAACCATAACCCAAGCTGATCCCATGCAAGACTCCTCCCTCAAGGACTCCCCTGCCCGTCATCTCGCCCTCCAGGGTGCCAGCAATTTCCGCGACCTCGGTGGCTACCCGACCGCCGATGGCCGCACCACGCGCTGGCGGCACATTTTCCGCTCCAACCATCTCGGCCAGCTCACCGCGGCCGACGTCGAGATCGTCCGCGCGCTCGGCGTGCGCAGCGCCTTCGATTTCCGCGGTGTCGAGGAGCGCGCGGCCGGCATCTGCGTCGTGAACGAGATCACGGTGCATTCGCTGCCGATCGAGCCGACCGTCGTGGCCGCGCTGCGCGCCGAGCTCGCGAAGGGCACGCTGACCGCGGCCGTGGCGCTCGAGCTCATGCGCGAGTCCTACCGCAACTATGTCCGCCACAACACCCACAGTTACCGCGCGCTGTTCGGCCATCTGCTGGAAGACCGCGCGCCGCTCGTGATCCACTGCACCGCCGGCAAGGACCGCACCGGTTTTGCCAGCGCGCTGATCCTGCACGCGCTGGGCGTGGCGGACGACGTCATTGCGGACGATTACCTCTTGACCAACCGGCACTACAAGCGCGACCCGTCGAACGCCTCCGATCTGCCCGCCGATGTCCTTGACGCGATCGGCAGCGTCGAGGCCTCTTACCTGGCGGCCGCTTTCGAAGCGGTCGGCAGCGAATATGGCGATCTCGAAACCTATTTGCGCGACGGGCTCAAGCTCGGCACGGCAGAGCGCACCGCACTGAAGGAGCGTTATCTGCAGGCTTGACCAGCGGCGGTAGCCTCAGGCCATCGGCCCGAGGGCTTTGATGATGGCATTCTTGAGCGCCAAGGAAAGTTGTTGGGTGCTCCAATCGTTCTGGTGCAGCTTGTCGGGATCACTCGTGTCGATCAATTGATCGAACGAGACATTGTTCTGCACGTGCCAGTGCCGCATCAGCGACCAACGCCGAAACAAATTCACACTTGCCTCATTGGCAGCTTCGCGGATCAGCCGGACCATCTTGTCAGCGAGCTCGGCGCGGTCATCCCAAAGCATCTTCGTCACGTATTGCGGATCGATCACCAGAACCTCGAAGCCGCGAGCGCGTAATTGCGCCAGGCCCTTCCTGATGTCCCCGGCAACGATATCCACGTCATACTTGTCGTTATGAAAGACCGCGTTGGTTCCGACCTGCCAGATGACCAATGCCGGATCATCACGAAAAATATCGACATCGAAGCGTCCAAGCTCTTCGGTTGCCTCTTCGCCGCCCTTGCCCCGGTTCAGGACGTCAATCCGGATGTCCGGCCGCGGCACCACATCCTTGAAATACTGCCGCAAATACATCTCCAGCCTATAGGGATACGGGACGACGTCGGCTCGTCCGGCTGTTGACGACGAGCCCATGGCGACGATGCGCACTGGTCCCTTGTCTCCCAACGCCTGTCGGAGCCGCATCAGCGGATATGTCAGGTCGACGATCGCAGCGGGAAATTCGACGGTTGGCAAATTGTCAGACATGAAATGACCTCCTCAACGATCTAAAGTTGCATTTGTAGCCCAGTCTTGATGTTGCCGCCATTGCAAGCGCAATCCACCCCGCGCAATAGTCAGTGAAGGATAACGATGGAGAGCAATCGTGCAGGGGAAAGTAGTTGTCGTGACTGGCGCGCTCGGCGCACTCGGCAGAGTCGTCGCGGAGATGGCACGGTCCCGCGGCGCGCGGATTGCCGGGATCGATCATGCGCCCTCGCAATTGTCAGAGACGCCCCAACGCATCGTGATGGGCGGTGTCGACCTGTCCGACGCGGGGCAAGCGAAGAATGCCGTCGATGCGGCGGCGAAGCATTTCGGCCGGCTCGACGCGCTGATCAACATCGCCGGCGGCTTCGCCTTCGAGACCGTCGGCGACGGCGACATCGCGACGTGGCAGCGCATGCACGCGCTGAACGTCCTGACGGCGCTCAACGCCTCGCGCGCGGCGCTGCCGCACCTTGCCAAGTCCCCGGCCGGCCGCATCGTCAATATCGGCGCCATGGGCGCACTGCAGGCCGGCAGCGGCATGGGCCCCTATGCTGCGTCGAAAGCCGGCGTGCATCGCCTGACCGAGGCGCTCGCCAACGAGTGGAAGGGCAAGGTTACCGTCAATGCCGTCCTGCCCTCGATCATCGATACCGCGGCCAACCGCGCCGACATGCCGAAGGCGGACTTTTCCAAATGGGTGACGCCACAGGAACTCGCCGAAGTTATCCTGTTCCTCGCCAGCGATGCCGCCAGCGGCGTCACCGGCGCGCTGGTCCCGGTCGGCGGCCGGGTCTAATCGCGTTCCGATCCGACAGTTAGAGACATCGGCTCCGATTCAATAGGGGCCGAGAAGGCTCTAGACTGTCTGCAACTGATTCTCCGATCGGACGTCCCTTGGAAACCGCGCTTTACCTCCCCGTCAAACGCTTCCTCGAAGAGCTCGGCTTCACGGTCAAGGGCGAGATCGGCGGCTGCGATCTCGTCGGCCTCAGCGCCGGCGATCCACCCGTCGTGGTGATCGGCGAGCTCAAGCTTGCCTTCAATCTCGAGCTGATCCTGCAGGCGGTCGATCGCGCGCCGGCCGGCGACGAGGTCTGGATCGCAGCGAAGATGTCCGCGCGCGGCAAGGGGCGCGAGAGCGATGCGCGCTATCGCAATCTCTGCCGCCGCCTCGGCTTCGGCATGCTTGGCGTGACCGATCGCGGCCAGGTCGAAGTGCTGGTGAAGCCGCCGACCGCGGCACCGCGCCGCGAGCCGAAGGTGCGCTCGCGTCTGGTTGCCGAGCATCAGCGCCGCCAGGGCGATCCCGTGCTTGGCGGCAGCACCCGCGCACCGATCATGACGGCCTATCGCCAGCAGGCGCTGGCCTGCGCGGCGGCGCTTGCCGAGGGGCCGAAACAGGTGCGCGCGCTGCGCGAACGCTGCCCCGATGCCGGCAAGATCTTGCTTAACAATGTGTATGGCTGGTTCGAACGCGCTGAGCGGGGAATCTACCGGCTCACCGAAGCCGGACACGCCGCCCTGAAGCGTTGGCCCCAGCAACGGGTGGAGGTCGGCGCAGGTGCTGCGTCACCGCTGTGACACCAGACCGGTGCATAGCTGAGATGCCACACCGATTCCATATTGCAATGCAACATTGGCGGCACTAGGTATCCGGCATCGAAATGAGGCCGTTATGAGCGCAGACTGGAATACCAAATATGGCACACGGCGCGTGCGCCACGATCCTCCGACCCTCGACGAGGCGATCTTCGCTGCGATCGGCATCACCGACGACCAGGCGCAGCAGGCCGAGATCGCCGCAGCCTTGATGGGGATGCCGCTCGACGTCGTCCAGGCCGAGGTGAAGAAGCAGGCCCGCGCCAACAGCCGCATCACGGCGACGCGCGTGATCGCCGGCGAACAGGGCGCGCAGCGCTCCGTGGTGGTCGAACGTCGCGTTGTCCGCCGCTTCGGCGCCGCCACACGCAGCTGAGCATCCATTTCATCTCATCGCACGGAACACGAAAGCGGACCGGCCTGGCCGGTCCGCTTTGTGATTCCTGTGCGCAATTTCCGGGCTATGCAGCCCGATTGCCGTACATGCTCGAGATCAGCTTCCAGCACGTGCTGTTGAAGCTGAGAAGAGCGCGTCCGGCCGTGAACGGCGAGGCCGCCAGATCGGCAAGCTCGGCCTCGGGCGTCTTGGCGAGGTCGATCGTGCCGGTCGATTCGCCGTGGCGGAAAGCCAGATGGGCCCCGAACTTCCTGGCGAGCGCCCGCATCGCGTGATTCTCGGCACCCGTCGTGATGCGCAGCCGCTTGTAGCCCTTCCAGCGCGCCTCCGCGATCAGGCGGCGGAACAGCACGGTGCCGACGCCCTGGCGGCGCGCGGAGGCTTCCACGCTGAAAGCGACCTCCGGCAAGGAATTGTCCTCCGGCGGATGCAGCTCAGCCGCACCGCGCACCACGCCGTCGACCATATAGGCAACGATCACGGTGCCGTCCTCGGCGCAGCGGGCGGCGTAGCGCTCGATGAAGCTGTCGTCGAGAAAGCCGTTGAAACGGTCGTGCCGGCTGGCGGCATCGAGCCTCAGCAGGTGATCGCGCAGGAGCGGCAATTCTTCCTGCTGGATCAAGGTCCGTACATAGCCGGGAACGGTACGGACGGTGTCTTCAAGTACCACGTCAGAAACTCCTCTTGGTGTCCCTCGAGGAGGCGTTCGAATCCCTAGGCCCCCAATATTGTGCATCGCACCATGATTTTCAAGACGGGAACCTGCCCAAGATTCGGGCACCGGCACGAGTAATTCGTTAATAGAATCAAAATGCTGTAGTCACAGCACCAGCTGCGTCTGGGTCACCACCGCAACCAGCTTGCCGTCCTCGGTTTCCAGCCGGGTGGTCCAGACCTGGGTCCGCCGGCCCCGGTGCACCGGGGTGGCAGTAGCGATGATTGTGGCCCCCTCCTTTGCCCCGCCGATGAAATTGGTTTTGCTCTCCAGTGTGGTCGTCCCCTTGGCGTCCTCGGGCAGATTGATCACGGTCGCCGCCGCGCCGACGGAATCGGCCAGCGCCATCACGGCCCCGCCGTGGATGGTATGGTGCAGCGTGCAGAGATCGGCCCGGACGGTCATCCGCGCCACTACGCGGTCCTTCTCCGCCTCGACAAACTCGACGCCCTTGAGCTCGGCGAACGGCATCTTCATCGCTTTAAGTTTCTCGAGCGGCGTCATCGGAACTGCTCCCAATTGGTTGTTGCCTCAGCGTGAATTGCCCCGCGCGGCGAAGCAATGACGTCCGAGGTAATGGCGGTGCTGACGTCCTCACGCAATGCCATACTCTCGTGTCCCGGACGCGCAGCAACGCGAAGCGTTGCTGCGCAGAGCCGGGACCCATCTCGCGACAGACGATGATGCGGCATGGGCCCCGGCTCTGCAGCGCACCGCTAAGAAGCGCGCTGCGCTGCGTCCGGGGCACGAGACCGCTCACGTCACCGCGTTCACGACCTGGTACTCCGGCCGGCGCCAAATCTCTCCTGAAATCACCTCTTCGATGATCTCCGCCGCCCGGATAATCTCATTCTCTCCGACATAGAGCGGGGTCAGGCCGAACCGCATGATGTCGGGCGCGCGGAAATCGCCGATGACGCCGCGGGCGATCAGGGCCTGCACCGCGGCGTAGCCGCCGTCGAAGGCGAACGAGACTTGCGAGCCGCGGCGCTCATAGTCGCGCGGGGTGACGAGCTTGAGGTGCGGACAACGGCGCTCGACTTCACTGATCAGGAGATCACCCAGCGCCAGCGAACGCGCACGAACCTCCGCGATATCGACTTTGTCCCAGATATCGAGCGAGGCCTCCAGCGCCGCCATGGCGAGCACCGGAGGGGTGCCGACGCGCATGCGTTCGACGCCGCCCGCGGCCGCATAGGCAAGCTCGAACGCAAACGGTTTTGCGTGGCCCATCCACCCCGACAGAGCGGCGCGCGCGCTGTCGGCATGACGCGGCGCGACATAGAGGAAGGCCGGCGCACCGGGGCCCGCGTTGAGATATTTGTAGGTACACCCCGCGGCGAAATCGGCGCCGCTCCCGGCGAGATCGACCGGCAGCGCGCCGGCGGAATGGGCGAGATCCCAGAGGGTGACGATGCCAAGCGCGTGCGCTCTCGCGGTGAGCTTTGCCATGTCGTGGCGACGGCCGGTGCGGTAGTCGACCTCGGTGATGTACAGAACGGCGATCTCGTCAGACAACGCGCCCTCGATCTCCTCAGGTGCCACCAGACGCAATTGATGGCCGCGCCCAAGCGTCGCGATCAGGCCCTCGGCCATGTAGAGGTCGGTCGGGAAGTTGCCGGTGTCCGACAGGACGATCTTGCGGGACGGGGTCATGTCGAGCGCGGCGGCGAGTGCCTGATAGACCTTCAGGGACAGCGTGTCTCCGATCATCACCGAGCCGGCCTCCGCCCCGATCAGCCGCGCGATTCGATCGCCGACATGGCGCGGCTGGACATACCAGCCTGCGGTGTTCCAGGCGCGGATCAGCTCGTTGCCCCACTCCTCGGTGATCACGCGGTTGACGCGCTCGGCAACGCCCAGCGGCAGCGCACCGAGCGAATTGCCGTCGAGATAGATCAGGCCGTCAGGCAGATGGAACAACGCTTTGGTGTCGTCGTAGACGCGAAGCCTGGTCATGGACATCCCTACAGAATCGTACGCACGCGCCAGAGCTCGGGAAACAGCTCGACCTCGAGCATGCGTTTCAGATAGCTCACGCCGCCGGTGCCGCCGGTGCCGCGCTTGAAGCCGATGACGCGCTCGACCGTGGTGACGTGGTTGAAGCGCCAGCGCCGGAAATAGTCCTCGAAATCGACCAGCTTCTCGGCCAGCTCGTAGAGCATCCAGTGCGTCTCCGGCGCCTCGTAGACGATACGCCAGGCCTGCAGCACGCCTTCGTTGAAGCTGTGCGTCTCGCGAACGTCGCGCGCCAGCACCGCCGCTGGCATCTTGAGCCCGTTGCGGTCGGCGAGCCGCAGCACCTCGTCATAGAGGCTTGGCGTCGCGAGCTCGGCTTCGAGCAGCTTGACCGTCTCGGCATCGTGCGCGTGCGGCTTCAGCATGGCGTGGTTGCGGTTGCCGAGCAGGAATTCGATCAGCCGGTACTGGCGTGACTGGAACCCCGAGGATTGACCGAGCTGCGAGCGGAAGTGGGTATACTCGCTGGGCGTCATGGTCCGGAGTACGTCCCAGGCGTTGTTGAGCTGCTCGAAGATGCGCGACATCCGCGCCAGCATCTTCATCGCGGGGGCAACCTCGTCTTTGGCGATCGCGCGGCGCGCAGCGCTGAGCTCATGGATGGCGAGCCGCATCCACAGCTCCGTGGTCTGATGCTGGATGATGAACAGCATCTCGTCATGCGCCTCCGACAGCGGGTGCTGCGCGCCAAGAATCGCATCCAGCGCAAGGTAGTCGCCATAGGACATGCGCCGGGCGAAATCGGTCTCGGCGCCTTCGCTTGCAGGATCGTAATCGCGGGACGTCATGGCGGGTCCTTTCGATCGATCTTCCCGGCTTTGCTCAGTCGAGGCCGATCAGGCGGGCAGTGATCGGCGAGGACGGGTCCTTCAGCCCGTCAATCACGGTAAAATGGTTGAGACCGGGATCGATGACGAGGTGCGTCGGCACGTCGAAGCCGGTCCAGATATTGGCCATCAGATCGGACTGGCGGATGAATTCGGGCCGCTCGCTGCCGCCGACCCAGGCCGTTACGGGCGAATGCCCCCGCGGCAGATGCAGCGCCGCGCTTTCGAGGCTCGCCTCCTCCATGGTCATGCGCAGCGTGTCGTTCATCTTCGTCTTGAGCAGCGGACGCAGATCATGCAGACCGCTGATCGAGAGCGTGCCGGCGATGCGGTTGAAGACAGCAGACTCGAGCCGGCTGTCGTCGCACAGCATGCGCGTGACGAGATGGCCGCCGGCGGAATGGCCGGCGAGCCGGATCGGCCCCGAGACCAGCGATGCGGCTTTGGCGATCGCGGCGGTGATTTCCGCGGTGATATCGGAGATGCGTGCAGCCGGCGCCAGCGTGTAGCTCGGCAGCGCCACCGTCCAGCCATGATGCTGCGCACCTTCGGCGAGGTCGGTCCAGGCCGACTTGTCGAAGCGCATCCAGTAGCCGCCATGAACGAAGACGACGAGACCCTTGCTATCGCCGTCAGGCAGGATCAGGTCGAGCTTTTGGCGCTCGCCGGCGCCGTAGGCGATGTCGGGACGAAATTCCTTCAGCCCGGCGCGGTAGGCCGCCGCCCGCTCCGCCCACAGCGCCGGCATCTTGTCCGAGCCCGGGATATGGGCCGAATTGGCGTAAGCGTCATCCCAATCGCGCATCGTTGCTCCCGAGGACTCGTCCGACGAACCGGACGCCAGTCTGCCACCGGTCAGGACCGCATCCTAGTCCTTCTTTTAAGCTTAAAGGAGTTGGCGAAGCCCGTGTTTCGGGCACAGGGCGGCAAGATGTTTCTCCTCACCCTGAGGAGCCGCGAAGCGGCGTCTCGAAGGGCGAGGCCACCGGCCGTGCCTTCACCCTTCGAGACGCTTGCTCCGCAAGCTCCTCAGGATGAGCGCCTAACCGCCGTTCCGTCATTGCGAGGAGCGCAGCGACGAAGCAATCCAGGCTGCCGCCGCCGAGAGATGCTGGATTGCTTCGCTGCGCTCGCAATGACGGCGGAGAGGCCTACGCCTTCTCCAGCCCGCACCATTCCGCGATGAACAGCGCCATCGCCTTGGTCGCCTTCTTCAATGAATCCAGATCGACGAACTCGTTGAAGCCGTGCATCTCGCCTCCGCTGGCGCCAAAGCAGAGGCTCGGGATGCCGTGGTTGAGGCCGTAGAAGCGCGTGTCGGTCAGTGCCGTGAAGACGAGATCCTCTGGCGCGCCGCCATAGACCCTGTTGAAGGCCTTGCCGAACGCAGCCTCGGGCTCCCTAGCATTGGTCAGCTCATAGCCTTCCGACAGGAAGCCGGACCACTCGACCTGCGGCGGATTGTTGGCGAGGAAGCGGTGGTTGCGCGAAGCGGCGGCGACGCAGGCCATGATCTCCTTCTGGTGATCGGCGATCGACCAGCCCGGCAACACCGCAATCCGGCAGTCGACATCGCACCAGGCCGGCACGCTGGAGGCCCAGTCGCCGCCCTTGATGACGCCGGCGTTGAAGTTGACGGGATGGTCGATCGTCTTGAAGTGACGGTCGGCCTTGGCGCGCTCGTTCCATTCGATCTCGAGCTTCTGCAGCGCCTGGATCAGGTGATACGCCGCCATGATGGCGTTCGCGCCAGAGCCTGCGAAGGCGACGTGGGTCGGGTGTCCCTTCACGCGGAGGCGAAACCAGATCACGCCAACCTGCGATCGCACCATCTTGCCGCCGGTCGGCTCCGGAATGAAGCAGGCGTCCGCGCGATAGCCGCGCTGCAGGGTGGAGAGTGCGCCGACGCCGGTGCTCTCCTCCTCGATCACCGATTGAAAATGGATCCGCGCCGTCGGCCTGAAGCCAGCCGCCTTGATCGCGTCCAGCGCATAGAGCGCACCGATCGTCCCGGACTTCATGTCGCAGGCACCGCGGCCGAACATCTTGCCGTCCTTGATGACCGGCGAGAATGGCGGCGTATCCCACAATTCGAGCGGACCCGCCGGCACCACGTCGCAGTGCCCTTGCAGGATCAGCGACTTGCCGCCATTGGTTCGCGGGCGGTAAGTGCCCACCACGGATCGCGCCTTCGAAAAGTCGTGCTCGATCGGGCCGAAGCCGCGCAGATCTTTCAAATCCTCGACATCGATATGCCAGTCGTCGACCTCGTAGCCGCGTTCGCGCAGGAGATCGCCGATCATGTCCTGGCAGGGTCCCTCCGCCCCGCGGGTCGAAGGGATCGCGACGAAATCGCTTGTAGTTGCAAGCTGAGCTTCGAAGCCGTTGTCGACGGCGTCAAGAATCCTCTGCTGCGTTTCGGCATTCATTCGGGCGACTCCAGACATTCCAATGGTCCCAAGGAGCGCGCAAACTAGCCGATTTCAGCCGTTCGGGTACTCCAGAAAATATGCATCCCGCAATGCATCTTCGAGCAGCCGGCCTTCGGAATAGCCGTTCAGCGTCGCAGGCCGGCTCACACCATCGAGCAGGCGCGGACACGGTTCCGGGGCGCCGAGCACGGTGCGGACCGGAATGCGCTCCGCATAGATCGGCAACGCATAGTCCTCATCGTCGTCGGCGACACCCTTGCTCCGGATCTTGGCCGAAGCTTCCTCGATTTCCATTGCGATGAACGACGTTGCCTTGATTTCCTGTGTGGTGCTCTGTCGCAGGCCGGCGGTGCGATCCGGGAAGAAGCGATCGACCATCGCGATCACCGCCCGCTCCTTCTCATCGGGGTCGGTGACGAGATAGGCCGTGCCGAACGCCATGACGGCGCGGTAGTCGGCGGAATGGTTGAAGCCGCAGCGCGCCAGCACGAGGCTGTCGAGATGGGCGACCGTCAGGCAGACGCGCTCGCCCCTGCTCTGGTTGCGCAGCATGCGGCTGGCGCTCGATCCGTGCCAGTAGAGCTTGGTGCCCTGCCGCCAGAAGAAGGTCGGCGTGCAATAGGGCTGGCCGTCGATCGCGTAGGAGACGTGGCACAGCATCGAGGAATCCAGGATGCGATGAACCGTGTCGTGATCATAGAATCCGCGGTCGTGCCGGCGCTTCACCTGGTTGCGTGCCGATGTCGGATAGGAAGTCGAGGTCTCGGTCTGGCTCACGGCCGCTCCTGCTCGGATGGAAGAAAATCCGGAGCAGTTGTAGCGGCGCATTTGGTCTGCGATAGTTCCAATTCCATGCAAAAAATTCCGACCAATTCATCTTCCCGAGCCAAGCCCGAGCTTCCGCTCGATCTCGCCGGCCCTCACGTCACCGCCGGCGCATCCGCCGCGCACCGGCTCTATCAGGCGCTGTGCGAGATGATCGTCTCCGGTCTCGTCAAGCCGGGCGAGCCGCTGCCGCCGTCGCGGACGCTGGCCAGGCAGACCGGCTTCCGCCGCAACGCCGTCGTCACCGCCTATGAGCGCCTGATCGCCGACGGCTTTGCCGACGCAACGGTCGGCTCCGGAACGTTCGTCGCGGCGCGTATCCCCAAGCGCGCGGCCGAGCCCAACAAGCCGAAGGTGGTTCTCGAAGCGCCAAAGCAGGGCGCGTTTGCGCTCGGCTGTACCCATATCGACGAACGCGCCGTGCAGCGCTTTCGCGCTTTCGTCGGCCGCCGCATGCGCGCATTCGGATCGGAGCACCTGCATTATGGCGACCCTCGCGGCAGCCGCGAGCTGCGTGTGGCGATCGCCGACCATCTGTTGTCCGCGCGCGGATTGCGTTGCGATTCCGACCAGATCATGCTGACCTCGGGCACGCTCCACGCGCTGCGCATCGTGCTGAGCGCGATCCTGAAATCCAGCGACCAGGTCTGGTGCGAGGACCCGGGCTATCCCGCCGCCCGAAAAACTATCGCCCATTGCGGCTATCGCACCGTGCCTGTCCCGGTGGACGAGCACGGGATGCGCGTCGCCAAAGGCCGGATCGCGGCGCCGTCCGCACGTGCGGCCTACGTCACGCCATCGCACCAGTTTCCGCTTGGCGTGCAGATGTCGATGCCGCGGCGGCTCGAGCTTCTGGACTGGGCGAAGCAGGCCAGCGCATTCGTGCTCGAGGACGATTACGACAGCGAGTTCCGCTATGACGGCGCGCCGCTGATGTCGCTCGCCGGCATCGATCGCCTCCAGCGCGTGATCTATCTCGGCACATTTGCCAAGACGCTGTTTCCGGGCCTGCGCATCGGCTATTGCGCCCTGCCCGAACGTCTGATCGCAGACGTGACGGCAGCGCGCGCGGCGCTTGACCGATTTCCCGGCACACTGATGGAGGGCGCGGTGGCGGACATGCTCAATTCCGGCGCCTTCGCCGCGAACCTCAAGCGCGTGCGAAAACTGTATCGCGAGGCGCGCGACGTGCTCGCCGGGACGCTGGAAGTCGCATCCGACGGCGCGCTTTCGGTGCCGGTACCGTCACAGGGCCTGCATCTTGTCGCCCGGTTCGATCCTGCCGTCGATCCGGCGGTGGCTGCGCATGCCAAGCAGGTGGCCGGCGCCGAAGGCTGGCTATTGGCCGACACCTATTCGCGCGGGCGTCCCCTCCCCGGCTTCGTGCTGGGATTTTCTGGACATCCCATGCCACAGCTCGTGGCCTCCGCCGAACGTCTCGCAAGGGAATCGCGCGCGGCATTGGGCGCAAGGGGAAAATCGGCCCGCCGCGCGTGACGAAGCTTCACTATCAGAATCGCCCGCCGCTCCCTAGATTGCGGCATCGATCCGGGACCTCACATCATGCCGCTGCGCCACGCGACCTGCCTTTCGTTGCTGATCGCCATCGCGCTTGCCTCGACCGCAAGCGCCGCCACCATCGGACGCGAGCAGGACATCGGCGATCTCAAGCTCGGCCAGCGTGTGCTCGTGGATGACGGAACCTGCCCCGCCGGCCAGGTCAGGGAAGTCCGCGGCGCGAAGATGACCGATAAGGGAGTCTCGCGCACGAGCTCCTGCGTGCCGCGGCACGGACCGAAAACGAAGTGAGGATCCGGAAAGCTATTTCGCCGGATCGAACATGCACTGTAGCGTCGGTTTGGCGATCTTGGTGAAGGTCGGGCCGATCTCGCTCTGCTTGGAGGCCGGCACCCAATCGGTCTCGATGGTGGGCACGCCGGTCTCGCTGATGCCCCGCAGCAGCGCTTCGCGCAGATCGCGATCCTCGACGGCCGCGGCGGCGTGATCGTGCAGGCAGCCACAGACCTCCTCCGGATGCTCCCAGCGGCCGAGCATGCGCGGCGCGCACTGGCGAACGAATTCGCCGCGCGGATCGGGTAGCCTGGAAGGTGAGCGGACCTGCGCCTGAACGGAGCTGATCGTCAGAAGGGACACGAACGCTGCGGCGCAGAGACGAAGCAACATGATGGGCTATGCCGGCTGTTGTTGTGTGCGGTCAGAAGCGCGCAGCGATCATGAGCTGAGCGGCCGGAACCGCAAGGGGCGAGCCGCTGTACTGGAAGGTGCCGACACCGGGGAGATTGCCATCGGGCGCACCCGCCAATGAGGGGCCGGCGAGAACGAGACCGAAAGCAAGGATGAAGCTGAGCACGCGCATGATGTGTGTTCCAATTCGCTGGCCGGCGGTGCGCCGTCGTCGTTATGAGCCTGATAACCATGGGCGGTTTCGCGCGTGATGCGCGAAAAGCTGAAAATGGTTTCGTCTTCGTGAGAATTGTTTCGTCCCGGGCGCGGCGACGAAACAAATCTCGGAAAATGCCAGTTATTTCAGACAGGTCTCACGGCAGGTCAAAGTCGCCTGCTAAGTTCCGGTGCCGGTACGGATATGCGCCCCGCGCAGCTGTCGTCATGCCGCCGCCGCGCGCGCTTCACACGCATTTTACGTTTTTCTGGTGAAAGGACGGGCAAAAGAAGGCTGGATCCTGTTGAACCGGGGTTGGTTCAACGACGACCCAAGCCATCGAAACCGAGACGCCCGGATCATCGGGCGCATTCACGTGAGGGATGGCCATGATGGCGGGAAATCGCGCAACGCCGCGCGATGAAAATCCACCGACGGATCGCGGAGATCAACCAATCATTCGCGGCAGCGCCGGCGCAATGGCGCTGCAATCGAGCCGGGGCTTCGAGGCGGCGCCGCAGACATTTGTGCGGCTGACCGGGTCGCGGCTTGCTGCGCCGCGCGATCGCCACCGGGTGAACGCGACCGCGTCACAGGAGTGAACGACGCGCGTCACTGCGTGAAGAACTCGCCGCACTTCTGGACGTTTGCGTCCGCCGGTCCCCAAGGCATGATCGGCACGGTCGAGGTCGAGTTCTTGGGCGAGCCTTCGATCAGCTTGTCCGAATAGACCATGTAGACCAGCACGTTGCGTTTGGTGTCGCAGCCGCGCACGATCTGCATCTTCTTGAAGAACAGCGACCGGCGCTGGCGGAACATGTCGTCGCCCTGCTCCATCTTGTGCTTGAACTTGATCGGACCGACCTGGCGACAGGCCAGCGAGATGTCCGAGACCTCCTCGGCGAGCCCGAGCCAGCCCTTGAAGCCGCCCTTCTCCGGCACCGTGAAATGACAGGCGACGCCCTCGACCTCGGGATCGTCGAGACCATAGGTCGCGAGCTTGTCGTTCGGGCTCACCCATTTGAACACGGTGGAGCGGCGGAAGATCAGATCGGGCTCATCGGCCGCGGATGCCGACGCCGTTGGCGCGATCAAAGCCAGGAGGAATAAAGCGAGGGCTTTCAAGCGGATGCTGGAAAGACCGGGGAAACAAGATGACATGAAGGTCTCCGGTAACAAGTCCCCGCAATGTAGGAACGCAAACGGCGGTCAGGAAGGCGGCGGAGGGGCGGACGCGGCCGCCGTTTACCGCTCCGTGAGGCTTTTTTGCTACGCCTTGAACAAAAGTAGCTGATGGCAGAACCGCGCTGCTGGTGAACGCGTATCCCCTTTGCGAAGACTAACGTCTGATTTGGATTATGGATTCGAGGATGAACAGCGTGAACGGGTCGGGTTCTTCTGCCAAGCCGGTACGGCTGTGGCAGGTCGCCATTTTGACGGCGGCGGGCGCGATCGGCGCGACCAGCCAGGCAGACGCAGCATTTTATTATTGGACCGACTATTCCGACGGGTCCTACTACGCCCGGCAGGAGCGACTTCCCGAAATACCGCGCCAGAAGCCGCAAAAGCGCGGCGCCGCAAGCAAGAAGGAAGTCGTCGTCGAGAAGGAAGCCGGCACCAAGCCGCAAGGCCCGCTTGTCATCGTCGTCTCGATCGAGCGGCAGAGGGTAACGGTCTACGACAAGACCGGTGTGTTCGCGGAATCACCGGTGTCGACGGGCATGAAGGGCCACTCGACGCCGATGGGCGTGTTCAGCGTCATCCAGAAGCACAAATTCCATCATTCCAACATCTATAGCGGCGCGCCGATGCCGTACATGCAGCGGATCACCTGGTCCGGCGTCGCGATGCATGCCGGCGTGCTGCCGGGCTATCCGGCCTCGCATGGCTGCATCCGCATGCCCATGGCGTTCGCGATGAAGATGTGGAACTGGACCAGGATGGGCGCGCGCGTGATCGTGGCGCCCGGCCAGATGTCGCCGCAAAGCTTCTCCCATCCCCTGCTCGCCTCCATGCGCGTGCCGCCGCAGCCCGCCGCGAGCCTCGCGCCGCAGACCAATGTCGCCGACAAGGCCGATAAAGGCACGGCCGAAGCCAAGCCGGTCGAGACCAAGACGGCCAGCGCCGAGAGCGTGCTCGAGTTGCGCACCTCCGTCGGCCACGCCGTGTTGTCGGACGTGACCACCGGCAATGCGGCTGCGCACGAGGAAGCCGCCGCACCGGCCGCCGAGGTCAAGACGGCCGAAGCATCCGAAGCGGCCAAGCCCCAATCGGAAGAATCGGCCAAGCCGGCGAGCAACGACAAGCCCGCCGACAAGGTCGAGACCGTCAAGACCGAGCCGGCCAAGACCGAGGCGGTGGACTCCGCGAAGACGCCCAATCAGGCCAATGCACCGGCGCTCGCCGCCGCACCCGATGCGAAGAAGGACGAGGGCCGCGTTGCCGATCCTGCGGCGGCAGCGAAGACGGACGCGCCCAAGCGGGCCGGCCAGATTGCCGTCTTCATCAGCCGCAAGGATTCCAAGCTCTATGTGCGGCAGAATTTTGCGCCGCTGTTCGAGGTGCCCGTCACGATTGCCGCGAGCGACCGGCCGCTCGGCACGCATGTCTTCACCGCTGAACTCGACAAGGCCGATGCCAACGCGCTGCGCTGGTCGGTGGTGTCACTGCCCGTCTCCGCCCGTTCCGCGGCGCGCGAGGACGACAGCCGCTTAGCGCGCCGCCAGCGCGGCGCAGCCGTGATCCCCGTTGCCGCAAAACCGGTGGTGACGCCGGACAGCCCGGCTGAAGCCCTCGACCGCATCTCGGTCCCCACCGAGACGATGGCGAAGATCAACGAGATGCTGACGTCAGGCGGCTCAATCATCGTTTCCGACCAGGGCATCAACCAGGGCGAGACCGGCGAAGGCACCGACTTCATCGTCCGCCTGTACTAGCCCGCACGCAGCGCTCGATAACGCGGTGTTGACGCGTGAGGTCGCAGTGGCGGAGTAATCTGCCCTCGGATCGTCTCGGGGGACGCCGTCATGATGAATCGCAGGACCGTGCTGAGCGTCACGCTTGCAGGCGCATTCGCGCCTGTCACGCGCGCCCTCGCTGATAGCGGGATGAGCCGGGTCTCGGCCTACGCATTCTCCTTTCCCGCTTTGTCAGGCGACGACATCCGCCTCGCAGCGTTCACCGGCAAACCGCTGCTGGTGGTGAACACGGCCTCGCTCTGTGGCTACACACCGCAATATGCCGGTTTGCAGGAGATCTGGAACGAGTTTCGCGGGCGCGGCCTCACCGTGATCGGCGTGCCCTCCAACGATTTCGGTGGCCAGGAGCCCGGCGGTAGCAGCGAGATCACGCAGACCGCGCACCACCAATATGGTGTTACCTTCCCGATCACGGCCAAGGCGACGGTGGTCGGTGCGAGAGCGCATCCCTTTTACAAATGGGCCGCCGAGGCTCGACCAAAGGAAGTTCCGCGCTGGAACTTCCACAAGTACCTGATCGGCCGCGACGGCTATATCGCCGAGGTGTTTCCATCCGCCGTCGAGCCGGCCGACACGCGGATCAAGACTGCCATTGCCAGAACCCTGGCCGACACGTGACGCAGGTGCACGCCATCCGGTTGGGCACAATTGCGGTGGGACATCAAACAGCCGTTGCAATGGCGATGGCCCACCATCTAGGCTAGGATGAGTTTGGGGCAGGACGGTTTTGGCCGCAGGCGAAAAGCCGCGGCGGAACAACGGGATCAATCTCGAGGACAACACCATGCGTGTGGCGGCAGGACTGATTTTAGCAGGTGCGATGTCGGTGGCGATGACCGGCGCCGCATGGTCGCAGACGCCGGCCGCGAAGCCCGCAGCCGCAGCGCAAGCCGCGCCGGCGGCAACACCAGCTGCAACTTCCCCTGCAGCTCCAACGCCCGCAGCAGCGGCTGCGGCGCCAGCGGGCTTCGTCAATCCGCCCCCGCCGAAACAGGCGCCGCAGCCGGCCCGCGCGGCCTGCAACACACCGGGCGCGCTCGGCGTCGCCCGCACCGTCGAGATCGACACCACGGGCGGTCCCGGCTTCGGCTTCGAGCATTTCAAGGAGCTCGACTTCCTGCGCGACAAGGAGGTGGTGCTGACCTTCGACGACGGCCCCTGGCCGAAGAACACGCCCGCCGTGCTGAAGGCACTCGCGGATGAATGCACCACCGGAATCTTCTTCACTATCGGCAAGCACGCGACCTACGAGCCGGAGATCCTGAAGCAGGTCTACGCGGCCGGGCACACCGTCGGCGCCCACACCTGGTCGCACGCCAACCTCAACAACAAGAAGCTCAACGACGCGCAGCGCAAGGACGAGATCGAGAAGGGCTTTGCGGCGGTGAAGTGGGCGCTCGGCGGCATCTCGCCTGCGCCGTTCTTCCGCTTCCCGGCGCTGCAGCATCCGCCGGAGATGGTCACCTATCTCGGCAACCGCAATGTCGGCATCTTCTCCTGTGACATCGACTCGTTCGACTTCAAGGCCTCCAAGCCCGAGAAGGTGGTCGAGACCGTGATGAAGAAGCTCGAGACCAGGGGCAAGGGCATCGTCCTGATGCACGATTTCCAGAAGCACACCGCGGAGGCGCTGCCCGAGCTGCTCAAGCGGCTGAAGGCCGGCGGTTACAAGGTGGTGGCGATGCGCGCCAAGTTCCCGGTCTCGACGCTGCCGGAATACGACCAGGAACTGCTCAAGGACATCAAGCTGCCGACGGTGAGCCAGCGCCCGGTCAATTCCGTGGTGACGACCGTTTCCGAATAGAAGGCCATTGTCTTTCCGCTTCGAAGGCTACGTCATCGTCTCGGCGGACGGCATGCTTGCCGACGCCGGTCGCGTCATGCCCGACAGCCTGAAGTTCGAAGGCGACAAGCTGTTCTTCGAGCAGGCGCTGGATCGCGCCGCGCTGATCGTGCACGGCCGCAACTCGCACGAGCAGCAGCCGAATTCGGCCAAGCGCAAGCGGCTGATCCTGACCCGCAAGATCAAGGACCTCACCGTCGATCCAGAGATGCCGAACGCGACGCTGTGGAATCCGGCGCATGCGAGCTTCGAACAGGCCTGCGCCTTCGCCGGCGTCGCCTCCGGCATGGTCGCCATCATCGGCGGCCCGGTCGTGTTCGACATGTTCATGGACCGCTACGACACGTTCTGGCTATCGGAGGCGCCGCATGTGCGGCTGCCCGGCGGCGAAGGATGCTTCGTCGGCGTGCCCCAGCGGACGCCGCATGACGTACTGGCTGCGCACGGGATGAAGCCGGGCGCGCCGTACCTTCTCGACGCGGCGCATGAGGTGACCGTGACTCCGTGGCGGCCGGGTTAGCCTCTCGGCATGACCGACGTCGCTCACACCGAAGGCTCCGATTCAAACTGGCAAAACAACCCCATGCACAGTACCGGCAATAGAATACCATTGCGTACCTTGCTGCTTTCTTGTGCGGAATCAGCCGAGCCGCCGCCCCCCACATATCGAGACCGCCTGCAGCGCCACACCCGCGCCGCGCGCCGCCGAGAGCGGATTTGACCGCTAGACGTCGCCGTAGGCCGCTTCGGCCGGACGCGTGGTGCGGCCGTAGCCGATGATCATGCAGAGCGCGCCGATGATCGACAGGTTCTTGAGCGCGTCGACCAGCATCTTGGCGTTGTCGGGAGCCGCCATGTTCCAGAAATCGTAGAACAGGACGGTCGCGACGGCGACGTAGACGATCAGCAGCATGGCGAAGAAACGCGCGCCGAAATTCAGCGCGATCATCAGCCCTGCGATGATCTCGAGCCCGCCGATCGCGATCGCCAAAAGCTGCGGCGTCGTCATGGCGGTCGCCGTCTCGATCTGCTTGGCGTAGGGCGCGATGATGTCGGGCACCACGAGCTTGGCGGCGATGACGTCGGCGGTCGCCTGCATGGCAAAGAGCTTGGTCGCGCCCGTGTAGATGAACAGCACGGCGAACAGGATTCGCCCGAAAGTCACGAACGCTGGCATGATCGGCCTCTTGGCAAAGCGCTACCGCACGGAACGCTTAAGTCGATTATGAAGAGTCCGTTTGGGCTTTTCAAACGGGGAAATGGCGAGCTGAAAGGAATTCAAAGGTGGCGGTTTCTTCCCTTCTCCCCTTGCGGGAGAAGGTGGCTCGCCGCGAAGCGGCGAGACGGATGAGGGGTATCTATCAGCATGGGGAAACTCGCGAGATCCGGACTCGCGGAAACAACCCCTCATCCGGCGCCATAGCCGAAGCTTCGCTTCGGCGTTCTTGAGAACGGCGGCCGAAGGCCGCCTACGCCACCTTCTCCCGCAAGGGGAGAAGGGATTGCACCTCCAGCGCCGTGAGAGCCCGGCCCTTACGTGAACAACGTGGGCTGCTGCCGCGAGGCGCGTTCCTGCGCTTCCACCACGGCAACTGCGGTCATGTTGAGGATGCCGCGCGCCGTTACCGAGGGGGTGAGGATGTGCGCGGGGCGCGCCGGGCCGACCAGGATCGGGCCGACGGGCAGCGCGTCCGCCAGCGACTTGATCATCTGATAGGCGACGTTGGCGGTATCCAGGGTCGGCATGATCAGGATGTTGGCCTCACCCTCGAGCTTGGAGTGCGGCAGCACCATTCGTCGCGCAGTGGCGGAGAGCGCGGTGTCGCCCTGCATCTCGCCGTCGGCTTCGATCTCCGGATGCTTCTCTCTCAATAGCTGCGTCGCCCGCCGCATCTTGCGCGAGGATTCGGTGTCGTAGCTGCCGAAATCCGAATGCGAGACGAAGGCGATCTTGGGCTTGATGGTGAAGCGCTGCACGTGGACCGCGGCGAGCGAGGCGATCTCGGCAAGCTCCTCCGCGCTCGGGTTGGGACGAACCTGCGTGTCGGCGATGAAGAAGGCGCCCTTGCTGGTGATCAGCAGCGCCAGCGCCGCGTAGTCGCTGATCCCCGGCGAGAAGCCGACGATCTCGCGGACGTGGCGCAGATGGCTCATATAGCGGCCCTCGACGCCGCAGAGCATCGCGTCCGCCTCGCCGCGCGTCACCGCAAGCGCCGCGATGACCGTATTGTTGGTGCGAACCACCGTGCGCGCCGCATCCGGCGTCACGCCACGGCGGCCGGCGACCTCGACATAGGATTGCACGTAGGAGCGGTAGCGCGGATCGTCCTCGGGATTGACCAGGTCGAAATCCTTGCCCGCCCTGATCGAGAGGCCGAAGCGCTTGAGGCGCGCCTCCACGACCGAAGGACGGCCGACCAGGATCGGCCGCGCCAGCTTCTCCTCCAGCACGACTTGCGTGGCGCGCAGCACGCGCTCGTCCTCGCCTTCGGCATAGATCACGCGCACCGGCTGGGTCTTGGCCTTGGCGAACATCGGCTTCATGACGAGGCCAGAGCGGAAGGCGAAGCGCTCGAGCAGCGCCCTGTACTCGTCGAAATTGGTGATGGGCCGCGTCGCGACGCCCGATTCCATCGCCGCCTTCGCCACGGCCGGCGCGATGCGCAGGATCAGGCGCGGATCAAACGGGCTCGGGATCAGCGAGCCCGGACCGAAGCCCTGCGTCTCGCCGGTGTCGAAGCCCTGCGCGACGGCATCCGACGGCGCCTCGCGCGCGAGCTGCGCGATGGCCTCGACGGCGGCGTGCTTCATCTCCTCGTTGATCGCGGTGGCGCCGACGTCGAGCGCCCCGCGGAAGATGAAGGGAAAGCAGAGGACGTTGTTGACCTGGTTCGGGTAGTCCGAGCGTCCGGTGCAGATCATGGCGTCGGGCCGCGCCTTGCGCGCCTCTTCCGGCATGATCTCCGGTGTCGGATTGGCGAGCGCCATGATCAGCGGCTTGTCGCCCATCGCCTTGGCCATCTCCGGCTTGAGCACGCCGGGTGCCGAGAGCCCGATGAAGATGTCGGCGCCGCCGATGACGTCGGCGAGCGTGCGCTTGTCTGTCTTCTGCGCATAGACCGCCTTCCAGCGGTCCATCGAGGTGTTGCGCCCTTCATGCACGAGGCCGTCGATGTCGCAGACCCAGATGTTCTTGCGCTGCGCGCCCATCGAGACCAGCAGATTCAACGTCGCGATCGCGGCCGCCCCTGCCCCCGAGGCCACGATCTTGACGTCGGACAGCTTCTTGCCGTTCAGGCGGAGACCGTTGGTGATGGCGGCTGCGACGATGATGGCCGTGCCGTGCTGGTCGTCGTGGAAGACCGGGATCTTCATGCGCTCCTTCAGGCGCGCTTCGATCTCGAAGCATTCCGGTCCGCGGATGTCCTCCAGATTGATGCCGCCGAAGGTCGGTTCGAGCGCGGCCACGGTCTCGACCACGCGGTCGATGGTGTCGGCGGCGATCTCGATGTCGAACACGTCGATGCCGGCGAATTTCTTGAACAGGACCGCCTTGCCTTCCATCACCGGCTTGGAGGCCAGCGGGCCGATATTGCCGAGGCCGAGCACCGCGGTGCCGTTGGAAACCACGGCAACAAGGTTGGCGCGGGTGGTCAGCGTCGCGGCTTCAGCCGGGTTCTTGGCGATCTCGGTGCAGGCCGCGGCGACGCCCGGCGAATAGGCCAGCGCGAGGTCGCGCTGGTTGGCAAGCGGCTTGCTTGCCTGGATCTCGAGCTTTCCAGGGCGCGGCAGACGATGGTAGGCGAGCGCCGCCTGGTGGAGATCATCAGAATAGGACGACATGCGGTGTCTCGCCTCGCGTTACCGGCCTCAAAATGCATGATCCGGGGCCGCTGTCCAAGCGAACCGTATTTCCGGGTCATGGAAGGGCGATGAAGCACGCCGGGCGCCTCGGTGGCAACATCCGATTGCGCCCCCATCAACAGGGCGCGCCGTCAAATATTTGAAAAGCATAGCTTTCCCTGGACCGCGCGACTTTTTCTGAATATGGCAGGTTGCGCGGTGCAAAATGAGCAACTGGAGCTGGGAATGAAGCGAATCCTGATCGGCCTGATCGTGGCAGCCGTGCTCGGCGCGGGCGGATGGTTTGGCTTCAAC
Source organism: Bradyrhizobium sp. NC92 (assembly GCF_025200865.1). NCBI lineage: Bacteria > Pseudomonadati > Pseudomonadota > Alphaproteobacteria > Hyphomicrobiales > Nitrobacteraceae > Bradyrhizobium > Bradyrhizobium sp. NC92. Next base: position 3,862,669 of record NZ_CP104171.1, on the reverse strand, counting down.
CTCTATGTCCAGCATCGGGCCACCAGCGAGGTCGAGGCGGCGTTCGAGCAGATCCGCTCGGGCGGCGGCAAGGCGAGCCATGGCAAGATCACCTTCGAGCTCGCGACCCGGATGCTGACGATCGAGGACATCGCCATCACCCCCGCCGGCCAGCCGCAAGCGCAGATCAAGATTACTGGCATCAAGGGTACCGGCGTTCGCCTGATCGACGATACCAGCTTCTCGGCCGACATCATCGAGGTCGGCGGTTTCGAAGTCGCCCTGGACCAGGTCGGCGCCGCGAAGCTGAAGGCATCCTACAAGATCCCGCAGCTCACTCTGCGGGACTATGCCGGCCCCATTCGCGGCGGCAATCCGCCGACGGACCGCTCCCTGATCGACATTTATCGCTATGTGCTCGAACAATATTCGAGCATCACGGCATCATCCGTCACGGCTCCGACGCTGACGATGACCTTCGACGCGAGCGGCAGCGCCGCTGGAAGCGGCGAAATCACCTATTCCGGGCTGGCGGTCCAGACTCTCAAGCGCGGCAAGGTCGAGGCGATGAAGGCCGACCGCGCCGTCTTCACCATCGACGTGCCGCAGCCGGGCAAACAGGACAAGCTGACCGGCGACCTCTCCAACATCATCATCAACGATTTCGACGCGACAGCAGTCGCCGCGGCGCTCGACCCGCAGAAGGCCGGCGACGACAGCTATCACCGCATCTACCGGCAGATCTCGGCCGGCCGCTATGTGCTCAAATCGACCCAGGGCCTGCGGATGGAGATCGACGGGGTCAGTTTCGAGGACATCGCGGTGCAGCCCTCCAAATTCCGGCCGGCCGAGATCGTTGCACTCGTGCCGACGGACCGGTCGGTCGTCGCGACCGCCGCGCAATCGCGCGAGATGATGGAGAAGCTCGCCGGATTCTATGAGGGTCTTCGCATTGGTCGGATCGAGATCGGCACGATGTCGATGGGCCTTCCACAGGGAACGGCCAGGATCAAGGCGGTCAGATATAACGACGGCGAATTCGCAGTCGAAGGCGTCGACACGCCGTCTCCGCAAGGGCAGTTCAAGATGGAGCGCTTCGCGCTGAAATCGTTCAGCGCGGCAAACCTGATGCGCTGGGCGGCCGGCCTCAGCAAGCACGGTCAGCCGCCCTCGCCCGATCAGATGCTGGGCCTGTTCCGGGTGCTCGAAGGCGCCGAGATCAAGGGCGTGGTGGCTCCCCATAACAACGCGCGGCAGCCCATCACCGTCGACACGATCAGCATGAACTGGGGCCAGCTGGTCGGATCGATCCCGAGCAGGGCCAGTCTGGTCGTGAAGATGGTCACGCCGACCGATCCCGCCAATCCGGCGCTGCAGCCGCTGATCGTGGCAGGCGTGGACAAGCTCGCGATCGACCTCGATCTCGGCGCGGCCTGGACGGAATCGTCGGGCGCGTTCGCGCTCGCCCCCGCCACGCTCGATCTCGGCAACCTCGCCAAGGCCCAGCTGAGCGTGGCCCTTGCCAAGGTGCCGCGCGACCTCTTCACCACGACGGACCCGTCCGAGGCTATGGAGCAGTTGGCGCAGGTCGAGACCGGCGCCATCGAGCTCTCCTTGCGCGATCGCGGCGTGGTCGATCTGGTCGTGGCCCAGTTCGCGCGCATGCAGAATGTCAGCCGCGACGCCGCGCGCAGCGCCATCGTCGCGATGATCCGGGCCCAGGGCGAGAAGATCGCGGCCTCCAATCTCGATGCCAAGGTCGCGGTCGATGCCCTCGCCGGCTTCGTCGAGACCTCAGGGCAAACGCTGAGCATCAGGCTGACACCGCTCGGCAAGCTGCCGGTGCTTCAGCTGGTCGATGTCCTCGACCACGAACCGATCATCGCGCTGGCGCAGTTCAGGATCGAGGCCTCGACGGGGCTGTAGGCCTGTTTTGCTGCGAAAAGTGGCGGCAGCTGGCCTGGCGAAAATCCCTCCCCGTCATTGCGAGCGCAGCGAAGCAATCCAGAGTCCTTCCGCGGAAAGATTCTGGATTGCTTCGCTGCGCTCGCAATGACGATGTGGAGAGGGCGTGGCCTCTCCCTGCATCCGCCTTCGCTGAAGCTTCGGCGGGACAAGCAGGGAGAGGTAAGAGCTTCACTTCTGCGGCAGGTTCACCCGGATGTGCAGCTCGCGGAGCTGCTTCGTCGTCGCTTCCGACGGTGCGCCCATCAAGAGGTCCATGGCCTGCTGGTTCATCGGGAACAGCGAAATCTCGCGCAGATTGGTGGTGCCGCAGAGCAGCATCACGATGCGGTCGACGCCCGCGGCCATGCCGCCATGTGGCGGCGCGCCGTACTGGAAGGCGCGGTACATGCCGCCGAAACGCTCGACCACTTCCTGCTCGCCGTAACCTGCGATCTCGAACGCCTTCACCATGGCTTCGGGCACATGGTTGCGGATGCCGCCCGAGGCGATCTCGTAGCCGTTGCAGGTGATGTCGTACTGGAACGCCTTGATGGTCAGCGGATCCTGCGACTTCAGCGCCTCCAGGCCGCCCTGCGGCATCGAGAACGGGTTGTGCGAGAAGTCGACCTTCTTGTCGTCCTCGTTGTACTCGTACATCGGGAAGTCGACGATCCAGGCGAGCTCGAACCGCTCCTTGTCGGTGAGGTTCAATTCCTCGCCGACCTTGTTGCGGGCAAGCCCTGAGAACTTCCAGAACTTGTCGGGATCGCCGGCGACGAAGAAGGCGGCATCGCCTTCCTTGACGCCGAGCTGTGCGCGGATCGCGGCGGTGCGCTCGGGCCCAATGTTGTTCGCAAGGGGACCGGCGCCCTCGCCGCCTTCGCGCCACATGATGTAGCCGAGGCCGGGCTGGCCCTCGCCTTGCGCCCACGAGTTCATGCGATCGCAGAAGGCGCGGCTGCCGCCGCCAGGCGCCGGGATCGCCCAGACCTGGTTCTTGGGATCTTCGAGCATGCGGGCGAAGACCTTGAAGCCGCTTCCGCGGAAATGCTCGGAGACGTCCTGCATCTCGATCGGGTTGCGCAGGTCCGGCTTGTCGCTGCCGTATTTGCGCAAGGCCTCCGCAAACGGAATCCGGCGCCAGCCCTTGGTGACGGGCTTGCCCTTGGCAAACTCCTCGAACACGCCGGTGATCACCGGCTCCATCGCCGCGAAGACGTCTTCCTGCGTGACAAAGCTCATTTCGACGTCAAGCTGGTAGAACTCGCCGGGCAGACGGTCGGCGCGCGGGTCCTCGTCGCGGAAGCAGGGCGCGATCTGGAAGTAGCGGTCGAAGCCCGACATCATCAGCAGCTGCTTGTACTGCTGCGGCGCCTGCGGCAGCGCGTAGAACTTGCCGGGATGGATGCGCGACGGGACGAGGAAGTCGCGTGCGCCCTCCGGCGAGGACGCGGTCAGGATCGGGGTGTTGAACTCGAAGAAGCCCTGCCCCTCCATGCGCCGGCGCATCGACTTGATGATCTCGACGCGGGTCATGATGTTCTGGTGCAGCTTCTCACGACGCAGGTCGAGGAAGCGGTACTTCAGGCGGATGTCTTCGGGATATTCCTGGTCGCCGAACACAGGCAGCGGCAGGTCGCCGGCCGGTCCCAGCACCTCGATCTCGCTGACATAGACCTCGACCTTGCCGGTCGGCAGATCATCGTTGTCGGTGCCTTCGGGGCGGCGGCGGACCTTGCCGTCCATCTTGACCACGAATTCCGAGCGCAGCTTTTCGGCCAGCGAGAAAGCCGGCGAGTCCGGATCGACCACGCACTGGGTCAGGCCGTAATGGTCGCGCAAATCGATGAACAGCACGCCGCCATGGTCGCGGACGCGATGGACCCAGCCGGAGAGGCGGATGGTCTCGCCGATGTTGCTCTCGCGGAGCGCGCCGCATGTATGTGACCGGTAGCGATGCATGGTCGTCCCAAAATCGATGTCTGAAGGAAGCGAATCGAACGGCCCGTGATGGCCGGTCCGAAGTTGCGGCAGGGTTTACCCCGGCAGGACGGGGGCGGCAACCAAGGGAACGCCCTGATTTGGACCTCAGGGGCCCATTTTTGGCTTATCGGGCCCGGAGCCTTTGCCGATGCCCGTTCCAGCCCTATCTTGAGGTCATGACGGTGCATTTCCCCTTCCAGAACTCCTATTCGGCGCTGCCGGAAAACTTCTTCGCGCGCGTCGCGCCGACCCCGGTCGCCGCGCCCCGGCTGATCAAGCTGAACCGGCCGCTGGCGGTCCAGCTTGGGCTTGATCCCGATCTGCTGGAGACCCCTGATGGTGCCGAGATCCTGGCCGGCAAGACGGTTCCCGCCGGAGCGGATCCCATTGCCATGGCCTATGCCGGCCACCAGTTCGGGCAGTTCGTGCCGCAGCTCGGCGACGGCCGCGCAATCCTGCTCGGCGAGGTCATCGACAAGGACGGCGTCCGCCGCGACATCCAGCTCAAGGGCTCGGGCCCCACCCCGTTCTCCCGCCGCGGCGATGGCCGCGCGGCGCTCGGGCCGGTGTTACGCGAATACATCGTCAGCGAAGCCATGTATGCGCTGGGCGTCCCGACCACGCGCTCGCTCGCCGCGGTGGTCACCGGCGAGCACGTCATCCGCGAGACCGCGCTGCCCGGCGCGGTGCTGACCCGTGTCGCCGCCAGCCACATCCGCGTCGGCACCTTCCAGTTCTTCGCCGTCCGCCGCGACACCGAGGCGATCCGCCGGCTCGCCGATCACGTCATCACGCGCCACTACCCGGACCTGCTGCATGCGGAGCGGCCCTATCACGACCTGCTCGCCGCAGTCGTCGCGCGCCAGGCCGAGCTCATCGCGCGCTGGCTGCTGGTCGGCTTCATCCATGGCGTGATGAACACCGACAACAGCTCGATCTCGGGCGAGACCATCGACTACGGCCCTTGCGCTTTCATGGACGCCTACAACCCGGCGCAGGTCTTTTCCTCGATCGACGAGATGGGCCGCTACGCCTATGCCAACCAGCCGCGCATCGGCCTGTGGAATCTGACCCGGCTCGCCGAATGCCTGCTGCCGCTGTTTTCGGACGAGCAGGAGAAGGCGGTCGCCGAGGCGCAGGATATTCTCGGCGCGTTCTCCGATCAGTTCAGCGCCGCCTATCAGGCCGGCCTGCGCAAAAAGGTCGGCCTGTTCACCGAGCGTGACGGCGACGAAGCGCTGATCCAGGACCTGCTGGATGCCATGGCCAAGAACCAGGCCGACTTCACCCTCACCTTCCGCAAGCTGGGTGATGCCGCCGGTGATGAGGCTGCGGACGTGCGCGCGCAGTTCATGGAGCCCGGAGCCTTCGACGAATGGGCCGGCCGCTGGCGCGCGCGCATCGCGCTGGAACAGCAAGGCGCCGCCGAGCGGCAAGCGGCCATGCACGCGGTCAATCCCATGTTCATCCCGCGCAACCACCGCGTCGAGGCCGTGATCCAGGCCGCCGTGAACGACGACGATTACGCGCCGTTCGAGGAACTGGTGAAGGTGCTGGCGAGACCCTACGAGGATCAGCCAGAGTATGCGGCCTACGCCGATCCGCCGCTGCCGGACCAGCGGGTGCTGCAGACGTTCTGCGGGACGTAGCGACAAACTCGGTGCGTAGGGTGGATTAGCCGAAGGCGTAATCCACCACATTCCCACCGAGCAGAAAGTGAAGAGGTGGATTACGCTTCACTAATCCACCCTACAGACTGACGCTGATCATGCCCTCTCACCGAACTCGCCTGCGATCCTGACGTCCCCGCCCCAATCCTCCGGAAACAATCCCGCCCGCACGTCGCGATGAAACGACGAGTACGGCCAGTCGCAAACCTTCGACACGTGCCCGTGCTTGACGGGATTGTAGTAGCAATACTCGACATGGCGAGCGAAGTCGGCCTCATCGCGAATGACATGCTCCCAGAACCGGCGTTGCCAGATACCGCGTTCGTTGCGCGCGGCACGGACTGCGCTCCGACGCTCGGTCGCCGGGAGTGCTTTGACGAACCGTGCCTTGATCAATCGCCAACGCCCAGAAAAATTGGCATCGCCCGGCGGCAGCTTCCAGATCGCGTGGAGATGATCCGGCAGGACCACGAAAGCATCGATCTCGAAAGGATAGCTCCGGCGGGTAGCGGCGACTGCGTCCCGCAAGCTCTCGATCTCCTCGGTCAAAAGAGATTTCCGCCGATCAAGCAAGTTCACGGTGAAGAACCAGCGTCCTCCGGGGATGAATGCGCGGCGATAGTCAGGCATCAACCATCGATAGCACAACTTGAGGTTGGCTCACAGTGGTGGATTACGCCTTCGGCCAATCCACCCTACGACACGGGCGCTTGTGGACACGGGAACCGCTGTCATCAAACTGAAACACACGCGCTCTAACGGGCTGGCAGCGCCGTCTTGCCGGAGGCGCCGATCCTCCAACCGTCCCGATTTAGGCGCGCCATGCCCTTCAAGTTCATCCACCTCACCGACACGCACCTCGCGAACCCCGGCTTGACGCTCTACGGGCTCGATCCGCGCGCCCGGCTGGATGCGGCGATTGCCGACATCAACAAGCACCAGTCCGACGCTGCGTTCGCCGTGGTGACCGGCGACCTCACCCATTGGGGCGAGGCTGAGTCCTACGCCAACTTCGCCGAGGCGATGGCGGCGCTGAAGATTCCCTACATCGCGATGGTCGGCAATCACGACAAGCGCGTCATCTGCCTCGACGCGCTGAAGGCCGCGCCGCGCGATGCCAACGGCTTCGTGCAGGGCACGCGCACCACCGAACATGGCCTGTTCGTCTTCCTGGACACGCTGGACGAGACCAGCCATGCCGGCGAGATGTGCGCAAAGCGCCTCGGCTGGCTGGCGAATACGCTCGCGGCCGCCCCCGCCGAGCAAGAATTCGTCGTGTTCATGCACCATCCGCCCTTCCCGGTCGGCGTCCACGCCATGGACGAAATCGCGCTGAAGCAGAGCGCCGAATTCGCCGAGGTGATAGCGCCCTATCGCGCGCGCATCCGCCACCTGTTCTTCGGCCATGTGCACCGGCCGATCTTCGGCAGCTACGGCAAGATCCCGTTCTCGACGTTGCGCGGCACCAACCACCAGGTCTGGTTCGAGCTCGACGTTGCGGCCAGCGAGCATCTCGCCAGCCACGAGCCGCCGGCCTATGGCGTCGTGCTGATCGACGACGAGAACCTCGTCGTGCACAGCCACGATTTCCTCGACGAAAGTCTGCGCTTCCCCTTCGAACCACCGGCAGGAGTGGACGGCCGCGACTATGCACTCAATTTCCCGGCGCGATGAGATGAGCCTCGCTGAACCCGCGGCTCTCCCGGTCGCGACGTCGGCGGCACCGCGTCTCAACGTCCTGAAGCGGTTCATGGAGCGCTTCAAGACCTCGCTGCCGGCCTATCTGCTGCTGTTGCCCTCGCTGGTCTTCCTCGCGCTGTTCACCTATGGCGCGATGGGACGCGTCCTCATCGACGCGCTCTATCAGCGCGCCACGCCCAAGGCGCCGGTGCGTTTCGTCGGCCTCGACAATATCAGCGCCGTGCTCGCCGACCCCGCCTTCACCGGCGCCGTCGTCAACAATTTGATCTACGCCGTCGGCACGGCGGTGCCGAGCATCGGACTTGCGCTGTTGTTCGCGCTGGCGCTGTCACGCACCCACGCCGTGAACAGCGCGCTGCGCGCCGCGCTGTTCCTGCCGGTGCTGATCCCGATGGTCGCAGCCTCCGCGCTGTTCCTGTTCATCTTCCTGCCGAATGTCGGCCTGCTCGATTATTACATCGGCCGGCTGCTTCCGGTGCTGCCGAACTGGCTCGGCGACCCCGACATCGCGCTCTACGCCATCATGGTCATCACGATCTGGAAGAATGCCGGCTATTACATGCTGTTCTTCCTCGCCGGCCTCCAGGCCGTGCCCGAGGATGTGATGGAGGCGGCGCATCTCGATGGCGCCGGGCCTTACATGCGCCTGCGCCACATCATCCTGCCGGAGCTCAAGCCCACCTTCCTGTTCGTCACCGTCATCGCCACGCTGAACGCGGTGACGCAGGTCGACCACGTCTTCGTTATGACCCAGGGCGGGCCGTCCAACGCGACCAACCTCGTGCTGTTCTACATCTACCAGCAGGCGGTCGAGCATTACGACATCGGCAAGGCCTCGGCGGCGACGCTGCTGACGCTCGCCGCGCTGATGGGCCTCACCGCGCTGTCCTTCCGCACGATGGCCAACCGCGAGGGCGGGCCATGAAGCTGATCGATACGCTGTGGAAGGACGCTCCGCTCGCCACCCGCGGCGAGATCACGCCCAAGCTCGGCTTTGCGCTGACAGTGCTGCTCGCGATCGTCTGGCTCATCCCGTTCCTGTGGATGGGCGTTGCGACGCTGCGCCCGGCCTCCGACGGCATCAACACGATGGCCGAACTGATGCCGAGCCTGAAGCCGACGCTCGACAATATCAGGGATGCCTGGGAAATCGGCGATTTCCCGCGCTACACGATCAACACCACGATCATCTGCACCGGCATCCTCCTGGTGCAGTTCGTCGCGATCACGCTGGCCGGCTTTGCCTTCGCGCGCCTGGAATTCGCCGGCAAGACGCTGATCTTCTATTTGTTCCTGATGCAGCTGATGCTGGTGCCGGTGCTGCTGATCGTGCCGAACCTGTCGCTGGTGGCGCAGCTCGGCCTATACGACACGCTCACCGGCGTGATGATGCCGTTCTTCGCCTCGGCCTTCGGCACTTTCCTGATGCGCCAGGCGTTCGAAGCCATTCCGACCGAGCTGGAAGACGCCGCCCTGATCGACGGCGCCGGCCTGTTCCAGCGCATCCGCCACATCTACGTGCCGCTGTCGATGCCGAGCTTCTCGGCCTTCGCCATCATCTCCGTGACCAGCCACTGGAACGACTTCCTGTGGCCGCTGATGGTGATCAATTCGCCGGACAAGCGGCCGCTCACGGTCGGCCTCTCCGTCTTCACCAAGACCGCCGAAGGCACGCAGGCCTGGGGCACCATCGCCGCGGGTACGCTGATGGTGATCGCGCCGCTGCTCGTCGCCTTCCTGATCTTCCAGAAACGCTTCATCAGCTCTTTCGTCACCTCAGGCATCAAATAGGAGATTTTCCGATGCTGTTCTCCCGCAGGATCGTGCTTGGCCTCGCCATGGCCGGCTCAATGGCAGGCGCCCTCGCCTTTCCGGCTCTCGCCGGCGAAGGTCCGACCGAGGTCGACCTGTTCTTCCCCGTCCCCGTCGACGGCAAGCTCGCCCGCGACATGGGCACCTTGATCAAGGAGTTCAACGAGACCCATCCCGACGTCAAGGCGACCGCGGTCTACACCGGCTCCTACGACGACACGCTGATCAAGACGCGCGCCGCGATCAAGGCCGGCAAGCCGCCGGCAGCCGTGATCATGTCGGCGAACTTCCTGCTCGACATGCAGATCGAGAACGAGCTCACCAACCTCGATGCGCTGATCAAGGCGGACGGCATCACCAAGGAGCAGTTCCTCGGCCAGTTCTTCCCGGCGCTGCAAGGCAACGCGGTGATCAACCGCTCGGTCTACGGCGTGCCCTTCCACAATTCGACGCCGCTGCTCTACATCAACGCCGACAAGGCCAAGGAAGCCGGCCTTGATCCGAGCAAGCCGCCGCAGACCTGGGCCGAGCTCACCGACTGGGCCAAGAAGCTGACCAAGCGCGAGGGCGACAAGGTGACCCAATGGGGCATCGCGATCCCCTGCGCCTACGACTATTGCGGCTGGATGATGGAAACGCTCACCATGAGCAATGGCGGGCGCTACTACAACGAGGAGTTCGGCGGCGAGGTCTATTACGACACGCCCTCGATGCTGGGCGCGCTCTCCTGGTGGAACGACCTGATCTATAAGCACAAGGTGCATACGCCCGGCGCCACGCCCGGCCCTGCCGTCAGCACCTCCTTCATCTCGGGCAATGCCGCGATGATGATGCTGTCGACGGGCTCGCTCACCTACGTGCGCAACAACGCCAAGTTCGCCTACAAGGTCGCCTTCATTCCGCGCAACGTCCGCAACGCGGTGCCGATCGGCGGCGCCTCACTGATCATGCCGGCCGGCCTCGAGGCCGACAAGCAGAAGGCCGCCTGGACGCTGATCAAGTGGATGACCTCGCCGGAGAAGAGCGGCTGGTGGAGCCGCGCCACCGGCTATTTCGCGCCAAACATGGCCGCCTACAAGACGCCCGAGATGGTCGAATTCCTGGGCAAGAACCCGGACGCCAAGACCGCTGTCGAGCAGCTCGACGTCGCAAAGCCGTGGTTTGCGACCTACAAGACCGTCCCGGTGCGCAAGAACCTCGAGGACGAGGTGATGCTGGTCCTCAACGGCAAGAAGCAGCCGAAGGAAGCCCTCGCCGCCGCCCAGAAGGCCGCCGACGAGACGCTGAAGCCGTACAATGCGGAGACGTCGCTGAAGCTGCCCTGATTCGTCGTAGGGTGGGTTAGCTGCGCGAGGCGCGAAGCGCAGTTCGCGCAGCGTAACCCACCTCTTCCGCGTCTGCGGATATGGACAGCGGTGGATTACGCCTTCGGCTAATCCACCCTACGAGACTGTGAATCTTTTGTACCGCGCGTCAGACGAATGTGATTCTCTGGGCAGACTGATCTGCTGGAGAGGATGATGGCTGACGACGGACTTTTTGGTGAATTGCCGGAGCAGTCGGCACGAACCGAAGCGGTGCCGCAAGGCGCACCTCGGCTGCGCGAGCCTGTGCGCAATCAGGTCGAATTGCGAGCGGTCGATATCGACAGCCTGATCGGGCAGGATCATCCAGCGCGGGTGATCTGGGCTTATGTCGAAGGGCTGGACCTGAGCGAGCTGGAAGATCGCGTCAAGGCACGGGAAAACAGGCCGGGCCATCCGGCGCCATCGCCACGGTTGTTGCTGGCGCTTTGGCTGTACGCCGCGAGCGATGCCGTTGGCAGCGCGCGGGCGCTGGACCGGCTCTGCGACAGCCACGACGTCTACCGCTGGCTCTGCGGTGGCGTGTCGTTGAACCATCACGGGCTGTCGGACTTCCGGGTCGGCTGTGCCGACTTGCTCGACCGTTTGCTGGTTGAACATCTGGTGGCCCTGAACGAGGCAGGGCTGGTCGATCTGGAGAAGCTGACCCAGGACGGGGTGCGGATACGAGCGAATGCCGGGACCGGATCTTTCCGGCGGGAGGCGACGCTGGATCGGCAGATGGCGCAGGCCGAGGCCATTGTGGAAGAGCTCAAGCGCGAGGTCGATGCGGACCCGGAAGCCAGCAATCGGCGGATCCGGGCCGCCAAAGAGCGGGCGGCGCGCGAACGCAGCGAGCGGGTGCAAGCCGCGCAGGCCGCGCTGGCCGAGATCAAGCGCAAGCGAAAACAGCTCGACGACAAGGGCGGCAATGGCAAGAAGCCGAAGGAGCCTCGGGCCTCCACCACCGACCCGCAGGCCAGGGTGATGAAGATGGCCGATGCCGGCTTCCGTCCGGCCTATAATGTGCAGGTGGCTAGCGCGGCTGGCGAACTGATCGTGGTCGCGATCGATGTCGACAACAGCGGCTCAGATCGTGGCTTGATGCGCCCGATGCTGGAGCGAACGCGCGCTCGGCTGAAGCGCTTGCCACGCCGCTACCTCGCCGATGGCGGGTTCTGCACTGGCGACGACATCGAATGGGCGCATGGCGAGGGCATCGAGGTTTACTGTCCACCGCCCCAATCCAGGAGCGGTGTCGATCCCTTCTTACCCCGGAGCAGCGACGGTCCTGGCATAGCGGCCTGGCGTGCTCGCATGGCCAGCGAAGCCGGCAAGGCACAGTACCAGGCCCGTACCATCTGCGAATGCATCCATGCCCGCTGGCGCAACTGGGACCTCAGGCAACTGACCGTGCGCGGCATCGAGAAGGTCCGTGCCGTCGTGCTCTGGTACGCCCTCACCAACAACATCCTGCAAGGGCATCGTCTCGCAAAAGCATAGATAACCAACAGCCTGACGCCGCCGGCTTCCCCCATCAAGGGGCGATACCACCCCTTGATGCCGAAGCCGAAACAAAACGAATTGGCTCACAGGCTCTACGGTCCCCTCATCAGATCGTCACCACGATTTTGCCGAACTGATCGTTCGACTCCAGGAAGCGATGCGCTTCGACGATGTCCTCGAACCGGAACGTCCTGGCGATGACCGGCTGCAACGTGCGATCCGACAGCCCGTCGAGAATGAACGCCTTTGCCTGCGCAAGGCGCACGGGATCGCGGGTGATCTCGTGCACGAGATAGCCGCGCAACACCAGGCTCTTGGTCAACACGTTGAGAAGCGGAAACGGCGTCGGCTCGGGACTCAATCCGCCGTATTCGATCAGGATTCCGCCCGGCGACATCGCCGCGGTCAGCGGCTCGAACGCGGGACCGCCGACGGCGTCGAAGACGACGCGGACCCCGTTTGATCCGGCGATCGCCTCCAGCCGCGCCCGAATATCGTCTTCGTCCGAGGCGACGACATGGGCAGCGCCGGCATCGCGCAAAGGCCCAATCTTGCCCGAGGTCCGTGTCAGCGCGACCGCCGTCGCGCCGACCCGGTTCGCAATCTGAATGGCCGCGATTCCGACGCTGCTGGATGCCGCGGTGATGGCAACGACGTCGCCTCGGCCAAGTCGGGCGATATCAACCAAAGCGCCGTAGGCCGTCAGATACTGCATCCACACGGCAGCCGCCGTTTCGAAGCCGAGCTCCGGCGGATGTTTCACGACGAGTTCGGCCGGAAACGTCGCGAGCTCGGCATAGGCCGGCCATCGCACCATCGACAGAGGCGGCACGATGCTCACGACATCTCCTGGCACAAAGCTGGTCACATCATCCCCGACCGCTTCGACGATGCCTGTCGCCTCCAGGCCCAGCCCCGACGGAAAAGTCGCGCGCTCGATATAGGTCCCCCTTCGCAACAGGGCCTCGGCGCGGTTGAGGCCGAGTGCCCTGACCCTAATCTGCACCTCGCCCGATGCCGGCGGCGGGACATCGACGGTCTCGATGCGCAGCACGTCGGGACCACCATGGTGATGAAAGCGAACGGCGCGGGCCATGGATGCACTCCAAAACAGTTGAACCGAATGGAGCTATGCCGGTCCGCGCGAAAGGAATAAATCGCTCAAACAACTGAACAGTCGAAACCAGGAGTTTTCAATCATGGACCGCCTGACCAGCATGGCCGTGTTCGTCAGGGCCGTCGACCTCGGCTCTTTCGCGGCCGCGGCCGACGCCCTGGAGATGTCGGGGCCGATGGTGGGCAAGCACGTCCGTTTCCTCGAAGAACGCCTCGGTGCACGGCTCCTCAACCGCACCACGCGGCGCCAGAGCCTGACCGACGCCGGCCAGGCCTATTACGAACGCTGCCGCGCGGTGCTGAGCGAGGCCGAAGCCGCAGATAGCGTCGTTGCCGACCAGTTGTCGGAGCCGCGCGGCCGACTGCGTGTGACCATGCCGGCCCTGCTGGGACGGCACTGCATCGCGCCCTTGTTGGTGAGGCTGGCGCGGAAACATTCGCATCTCGAGCTCGACCTCTCGTTCGGCGATCCGATCGCCGACATCGTCGAGGCCGGCTACGATCTGGCAATCCGGACTGGCGATCTCGACGACCAGTCCGGTCTGATCGCGCGGCGCATCGCAAGCCAGCGCATGGTGGTGTGTGGTGCGCGGTCGTATTTGCGCACGAGCGGCAAGCCGAAATCGCTCGACGATCTCGCCAACCATCAAGCGATCATCTATCGCGGCTCGGGGCGTGTCCGGCCGTGGCTGTTTCCGCAGGAGGGCGGCATTCCGCGCGAGATCATGCCATCGGGCCGGCTGAGGTTCGACGATCTGGAGGCGATTGCCGATGCCGCGGCGCAAGGCATGGGCCTTGCGTGGCTACCCTATTGGCTGGTCCGCGAGCGCCTCGATACTGGTGCGCTCGTCAGTCTCTTCAGCCGTCAGCCGCAATTCCTCTACGAGTGCCACGCGCTCTGGCCGCGCTCGCCCCGGCTGCCGCCGAAGGTGCGCGCGGCCGTGGACATGCTCGCGGCCGGCCTGCCGAAGCTGATGGCATGACCATGGCTGCGGCGCGCCATTAACCCTCCATCCACCATCCGCTCCCGGCCCGCCGCCGGTAACCATCGCAATTAACAGACCCTCAACGCAGCCCCGACAAATCTATCCATGTTTCTGGAGATTTCGCCGTGGATCTGTTGGTTTTCGAGTTCCTGGGACTGGCGCTGGTCGCCATGTGCGTGATCGTGGTGGCGCTGCCCTGCGCGCGAAAACCCTCGCAGCGGGTCCGTTACGAATAGGAATTTGGTCGGAAAGGGACGATTCCGGCCCGATGCAAGGCTCGAATTCGCTTAGAGCCCCTTGACATCACAGCACTTTCGGCAGAACGGCTGTATTCAGTGTCATGGGCCGTTCATGGATTTGATTACCACCACCGCTGACCTCGCGGCTGCCTGCAGCCGGCTGGCCAAGCACCCCGTCATCACAGTCGATACCGAGTTCCTGCGCGAGACCACTTATTACCCGCTGCTGTGCGTGGTGCAGATGGCCAGCGCCGAGGAAGCCGTGGTTATCGACGCCCTGGCCGAGGGGATCGATCTCAAGCCGTTCTTCGAGCTGATGGGCAACGAGGGCGTGCTGAAGGTGTTTCACGCCGCCCGCCAGGACATCGAGATCATCTGGCACCAGGCGGGCATCATCCCGCACCCGGTGTTCGACACCCAGGTCGCTGCGATGGTGCTCGGCTACGGCGACAGCATCGCCTATGACGCGCTGGTCGAGAAGGTCACCGGCCACCGCCCGGACAAGACCCACCGCTTCACCGACTGGTCGCGCCGGCCGCTGACCAAGGAGCAGATGCATTACGCTGTATCCGACGTCACCCATTTGCGCGACGTCTTCGCCGCGCTCGACGCCGACCTGAAGAAGCGCCGCCGCAGCGAATGGGTCTCCATCGAGATGGAGGTCCTGACCTCGCCCCGCACCTATGACTTCCACCCCGAGCGCGCCTGGGAACGGCTGAAGACGCGGGTCCGCAAGCCCAAGGACCTCGCGGTGCTGATGGAGGTCGCGGCCTGGCGCGAGCAGGAGGCGCAGAGCCGCGACGTGCCGCGCGGCCGCGTGCTGCGCGACGAAGCCGTCACCGACATCGCGACCCACGCGCCGACCACGCTGGAGAAGCTCGCGCATCTGCGCTCGGTGCCGAAGGGGTTCGAGAAGTCCAAATGGGGCGCGGACATCATCGCCGCGGTCGAGCGTGGGCTCGCGAGGGACTTCACGAAGCTGCCCAAGCTGGAGAAACCGCGCAACAATTCCAACGGCGCGGCCATCGTCGAGCTTTTGAAGGTGCTCTTGCGGATGACCGCCGAACGCCACGCAGTCGCAAGCAAGGTGATCGCGACCGTCGACGATCTCGAAGAGATCGCGGCGGACGATGAGGCCGACGTCCCCGCCTTGCGCGGCTGGCGCCGCGAGCTGTTCGGCGACGCCGCCTTGAAGCTCAAGCGCGGCGAGCTGGCGCTGGCGATCGAGAAGGGCCGCGTGATCGGGGTGCAGCGGGCGTAGGCGGCCGCTGTTTCCACAGCGTCATTGAGCGCAGCGAAGCAATCCAGAATCTTTCCGCAGTGGCAGTCTGGATTGCTTCGTCGCAAGGGCTCCTCGCAATGACGGGGAGAGAGCCCCTACGCCGGCGTCAGCTTCGCCACTTCGCTCTTCATGTCGTTCAGCACGCCGGAGATTGCGTCCACCAATTCGTCGATCTGGGCCTTGGTCGTGATCAACGGCGGGCAGATGGCGATGGCATCGAGCATGTTGCGCGAGATCACGCCGCGCTCCTGGAGCATGCGGCTGGCGATGCCGCCGACGGCGCCCGGCGTGCTGGCGGCGGTCTTGCGCCCCTTGTCGAGCACGAGCTCGAGCGCGGCGATCATGCCGACGCCGCGGACCTCGCCGACCAGCGGGTGGCTCGTAAGCTCACGCAAGCGGCCCTGCATATAGGCGCCGAGCTCGGCCGCGTGGGCGACAAGGCCGCGCTCCTCGATGATCTTGAGGTTTTCCAGCGCAATCGCCGAGCCGACGGGATGGCCGCCGGCGGTGAAGCCGTGGCCGAGCACGCCGATCTTGTTGCTCTCGTCCGCGATCGGCTCGAACATGCGGTCGTTCAGGATGATCGCCGACAGCGGGAAATAGCTCGAGGTGATCTGCTTGGAGACCACCATCGCGTCCGGCTCGATGCCGTAAGTCTCGCAGCCGAACATCTTGCCGGTGCGGCCGAAGCCGCAGATTACCTCGTCGGCGACCAGGAGAATGTCGTACTTCTTCAGCACCTTCTGGATCTTGTCCCAGTAGGTCGCCGGCGGCACGACGACGCCGCCCGCCCCCATCACCGGCTCGCCGAAGAAAGCCGCGATCGTATCCGGCTCCTCCTTCTGGATCAGCGCGTCGAGCTCCTCGGCCCGGCGCGTGGCGAAGGCTTCCTCGCTCTCGCCGGGGGCACCGTCCTTATAAAAGTGCGGCGAGCCCGTATGCAGGATGTTCGGCAGCGGCAGGTCGAAGGAGCGGTGGTTGTTCGGCAGGCCCGTCAGGCTGGCGGATGCGATGGTGACGCCGTGATAGGCACGCAGGCGGCTGATCACCTTCTTGCGCTGGGGCTGGCCAAGCGCATTGGAGCGATAGGCGATCAGCTTCAACACCGTGTCGTTCGCTTCCGAGCCGGAATTGGTGAAGAACACCTTGCTCATCGGTACAGGCGCGAGCGCGACCAGCTTCTCGGCGAGGTCGATCGAGGGACCGTGCGATTTGGCGGAGAAGGTGTGGTAGAACGGCAGCGCCTGCATCTGCTTGTACGCCGCCTCGACCAGCCGCTTCTCGTTGAAGCCGAGCCCGACGCTCCACAGGCCCGCCATCGCTTCGAAATAGCGCTTGCCCGACGCGTCGAAGACATAGGGCCCCTCGCCGCGCTCGATCACCAGGGGACCGGCCTGCTGATGGGTGCGCGCATTGGTGTAGGGATGGAGCTGATAGGCTACATCCCGGGCCTCTTGCGAATTGGGCAGCATGGACATTTGCGAAGATCCTTGAAAGCGTCACGCCGCCGGCTCGGCCGGCGTCATCACTCGATGGCAACTGCTTGTCTTGAGTACGTGGCTATTGCCACGACGCGAAACTTGCAACGCCAATTCGTCGGCGGCAAGCGCTCAGCAGGGATGCACAAAGCCGCACATGACGGCACCACGGATCGCAGAAGCCGGGCCGGGCAGCTTTCACGCCGCGCCGCCGTCGTCCCCTTCGTCGCTGGCGGCAACGGCTTCCCTCACCTCCACCAGCGCCATCGAGAGCAAGTAGACCGTCGTGGGCAGCCCCAGCCTGCGCGCCTTCTCGGCGGCATGCGACAGATCGCTCACCAGCTCCTTGAGCTCGTCTCCCCGCGACAATTCTCAACCCCATCGACCGGCCGCGGACGCCTACACCGCGACGGCGCCGCTGGTTCTGATCAGTTCGGCGCTGGACTGGATTGTAGCAAAATTCGCGATGACATTCACTACCGCATGCCGGTAGGCGGCGGCATCGTCCGTGCCCGGCTGCCGGCAAGCCACGGCGTCATCGATCACATGGTAGCGATGGCTGCGGTGAAACCCCTCGACGGCGGTGGCCAGGATGGTCTCGTCCAGGGAAAAGCCGACCAGAATGCAGCGCATGGCGCCGATAGCGGACATGTGGCCGACAAACCGCGACGAGCTGTAGGCGGACGGCAGCGGGTGCTCGAACGTCATCTCGCCCGGCCGTGGCCTGGCCTCTGCGATCCAATCGGTCAGCCTGGATGACGGATTGAACCAGGCCGCCTGCGCGATGCGCTTCAGATGCATCACCGGCCACAGATTGCTGCGCCACAGCGTCAGAAGTTCCAGGCAGCGCGCCATCGTCGCATCGCCGTCACGGATGACGTGGCGGCGGCCGGGGGTCAGGTACTCGACCTGAAGATCCGCACAGACCAGGATCGGCGGATCATCGTGCATGGAAACCAGCATCGTGTTGCGCGCAGCTGCACCTATTTCAGCGGTCGGCGAGAGCGAGGTCCCGCAGCGGTGAGGTCACTGCCCGCCCGGCCGACGCATCGAGCACGCCAGGCCGGTCCCAATCGCCCTCGGGACGGATGATCACATAGGGATCGCTGTCGAGCGTGATGGCGTCCGGGCCCGGCTCGACCTCCAGCAGCATCTCCGTGTAGGAGAAATCCGAGAAGGTGATCTTGCGGTTGTGACCGAGCGGCTTGGCGCCGAAATGGGCCCAGAAATCGACCAGCCGGTCCTGCGCCTGGCCGTAGATCTTGCGAAAGCCCTTGCGCTTCACATAATCGACGCTGGCCTGCACCAGCTTGAAGGAGACGCGGGAGCGCCGATATTGGTGACGCACCGCAAGCCGCTCCACCTTGGCGAAATCGCCGAAGAAGCGCACCCGCAGGCAGCCCGCAGGCTCGTTGCCGACGAAGCCGATGAAATGCGCGGCGACCATGTCGTTGCCGTCGAACTCCTCCTCGAACGGACAATCCTGCTCGGCGAGATAGACCGCCGAGCGGATGGCGGTCACCAGCATGAGATCGCTTGGGTCGCGCGCGAGGCGGATGGTGATGGCGCGGGAACAGGGCGTGGCGACAGGAATCCTAGTACCGTGCATCTGCAAAGCTCCTTGATTGGATGATCGCACCCGGCATGCGCAGCGGCCGTCGATGCCAGGGCCGCTCGTAGCACCAAAGGTCGGGTTGAAAGCTCGGAACAGGTGCAAAGCCTGTCGCCTTCATGATGTCGCGTCCAGCCACCGTTGACGGCTGCGCATAGCAGTCCGCACTGCGAAACCTTATCTGCCGCAGATGCGCCGCGGCCTTGCCGAGACCGACGATGCCGCGGCCCGTCGCCGCGATCGCCCAGATGTAGATGGCGGCGACGTCGTCGTCCGCCGCTGCGAGATAGCGCGTCTCCGGCGCAGTGAGGCAAATCTCGTCGAGCAGCAGCGCGTCGTGTCCGCGATCATTGAGGAACAGGAACGCCATGCCGCCGACGAGCTTGCCTTTGCGGCTGAATGTCAGGATGCTCTGGGGATCGAAAAGGTAATATTTGGCAAGCTCCGCCGTCCCAATCTGCACGCCCGGCACCAGCCGGTGCGCCATCTCCGAAAGCGCCTCAATTTCGGAAAATTGCGCACAGCGGACGTCGATGTCCGGGCTCAGAGGCAGGGCATCGAAATCGTGTCTTGCGGCAAACGAGCCCCTTTCCATACTCATATCACGCCTCTATCGTTCAAGGCTTTCATGCCCCGCTATGACGACGAGCTTAGCGGTTGGGGATCAGGAGTATGCAGCAGTTATTGCACCGGGGTGCTGCGATGATGCAGCACCGTGAAGAAGCCCTGGGCACGTCCTGGGATGATTTGAAGCTGTTTTTAGCGTGCGCAAAATATAAAAGTTTTCGGAATGCCGCCGAAGAGCTCGGCCTCACCTCCACAACGCTGATGCGCCGCGTCGACCGGCTCGAGGAGAGCATCGGCTGCAAGCTGTTCCTGCGCGACCAGAGCGGGCTTACGCTCAGCGATGAAGGCAACGCGATGATCGCCGACGTCACGCATATGGAGCGTCACGC
This sequence comes from Bradyrhizobium sp. NC92, assembly GCF_025200865.1. Lineage (NCBI taxonomy): Bacteria > Pseudomonadati > Pseudomonadota > Alphaproteobacteria > Hyphomicrobiales > Nitrobacteraceae > Bradyrhizobium > Bradyrhizobium sp. NC92. The sequence goes on along the minus strand of NZ_CP104171.1, from coordinate 3,843,059 downwards.
CTTCAACGTCTTCCGCCGCGCCGCCCGGACATCGAACGACACCTCGGGCACCGTGCGCGTCGCCGTGACGGAAGGCCCCGGCAATTTCTGGATCCTGCCGCGGCTGATCGATTTCCAGAAGACCTACCGCAAGATCACCGTCGATCTGCGCTGCGCAATGGAGCAGGCCGACGTCGCGAGGCTCGAATCCGACATCGCAATCCAGCTCGAGCCGCCGACCAATCCGGATCTGATCGTCGCCAAGCTCGGCCGCCTTCATATCTATCCCTTCGTCTCCAAGGAATATGAAAGCCTCTACGGCGTGCCGGCAACGCTCGCCGAATTGAACAACCACCGCATCATCAAGCAGAGCGCGCCGCAGGTCGACGACGGCGCCTATGCCCGCGTGCTCGGGCTGAAGTCGCTCGAGGGCATCGTCGGGATCAAGACCAATTCGTCGGTGGGCGTGCTCTATGCGGTGGAGCGCGGCGCCGGCATCGGCTTCCTGCCGACGGTGTCGACTGCGCTCGGCGCGCCGCTCGTTGCCGTCGACCTCGGCGTCAGCCACCACGCCGATCTCTGGCTCACCTATCACAAGGAGTTTCGCACCTCCGAGCGCCACAAGATCGTGGTCGACTGGCTGAAGAAGATCTTCGATCCCAGGACCTATCCCTGCTTCCGCGACGAGTTCATCCATCCGAACGCGCTGGTGCCGATGATGACGGCGGCGCGCGAGGGCTTTGGCTTGACCGGATATGTGGCGACGGCGCCGACCTGAACGCAGGCGAGCGTCAGCTCACCATTTGTATTCGAAGCCGATTGTGCCCTGGTGCGAGGTGAGCTCGTTGCGGAACTTGCCGTCGTAATTGACGTAGAGCCGAGCCACGTTGGTCAGGCTGAGCGAAGCCGAGGCACCGGCATCCGCGCCGTAACGGCTCTCGCCGATGCCGGGAACGATGATGTTCTGGGCGCCCAGGCTGACCTGGATGGATCCCAGGTCCTGATGGAAATTGTCGACGAACTTGCCGTAGGCCGAGAGGTCCAGGATCTTCTGGTCGATAATGAAGTAGCGGCCGATCTCCGCCCCGATCATGATGCGCGCGCGCGAGAGCGCCGTCGCGCCGACGCTGAGCGGATCGAGCCCGCCGGACTCACTGAACGCGGCGCTGGTGGCGCGCACATATTCCAGCGCGCCCTTCGGCACGATGCGCATCTGGTCCTTGGTCCAGTAATAGCTGATCTCGGTCAGCGCGCCGTCGACGGCGGCGCGATAGCCCGCGGTCGCAAGGCCAAGGCCGGTGTCGCGGCTGGAATGGACCTTGCCGAAGCCGTGCACCACCGCAAAGGCCCAGGTCCACGGGCCCCTGTCGACCGAGCCGCTGAAGCCGAGCTGGGTCAGGTCGAGCGTTGCGGATTGCAGAGCCAGCGGCACGTCGATGTCGGTGTGGCTGTGGTCGACCGAGAATCCGATGTTGACGCCGGGTGCGAGCCGCGCGCCGAAACCGGCGACGCCGCCAAAGGTCTTGCGCTTGTCGCCGACGAAATCGCCTTGCGCATCGGTCCGGACCGAGAGGCCGTAGCCCTCGAACCAGGTGCGGTAGCGGGGATCTTCCGTGCCGGCCGAGGCACCGCCGCCGCCCGGATTGGTGCGGAACGCCCGGTTGACGCCGCCGGATGCCTGGTTGCCGAGCCGCTCCAGAAAGCCCGAGCCGAGATTGAGCGCGCTGTTGCCGGCTGACCGATCCTGATTGGTCGAGGTCGGCGACGGAATCGGCGTTGGCGACGGCGTGGGCGTCGGGGTGGGTGTCGGCGTCGGGCTTTGCGCGAAGCTGGGGCTCACCGCCGCCATGGTCACGACCAGCGCAAACGCCATCGCAAGCGCAGCGGCGATCCGGCGGACGCGGTCCAGCCCGATCGCCTGCCGTGTCCCGGAGAGCTGCGCGGCGCAGCGCATGACCATGAATCCCGTAGCGAAGTGGCGGCGCGCAAAAATGCAACACGGTCTGCGGCGCTAGCGGCGATTTGTGCCGAACTGCCACGAGGGGTCAACCGGTCGGCGCATGACGGCCAAGGCTATTGCACTGATTGTGGTTCTGCTGCCACAGGTCGCAAATTGCGCTTGAAGGCAGCTGGCCTGGTCTTGAAATCCCCGCGTGGCTTGCTAGGCGACGATTTTCATGTTGCAATATCGGTCACAATCGGAATTGGCCGCTTGGCTGTGCGTTTCGCGACATTGCGCCTCAAGACTCGAACAGACTTCCGGAAGACCGTTTGTGGCGTGGCACGCGAAAAGCGGCCGCGTCTTTTTTATATCTAGTGGAGGAGACGAGCGATGCCGCAAAAGGGCACCGTCAAATGGTTCAACCCGACCAAGGGCTATGGGTTCATCAAGCCGAACGGCGGCGACAAGGACGTGTTCGTCCACATCTCCGCGGTCGAGCGTGCCGGACTCTCCACCCTCAACGAGAACCAGGTGGTTGAATTCGACCTCGTGGAGAACCGCGGCAAGTCGTCCGCGGAGAACCTCAAGGTTTCCTGATGTCTCTCGCGGCAAGCGAGCGATCATGACGTTGCCCCCGGCTCTGCCGGGGGATCTTGTTTGGGGCTCGCCCGTTGCGCGTAGGTTCATGGTTCGGCTCGCACGCGCCACATATTCCGTCATTGCGAGCGAAGCGAAGCAATCCAGAATCTTTCCGCGGAGCGATTCTGGATTGCTTCGTCGCAAGAGCTCCTCGCAATGACGGGACGGGGCGGCTCTTCAGCGCACCACCGGCGCAACCAAGAAATTCTCCGACGCCGCGCTTCCCGCCGTCTTGCAGACATCGCCCTCGATCCGGACCTTGCCGGTCGCGAGCAGCCGCAGCGCCTCGGGATAGATGCGGTGCTCGACCTCGAGGATTCGCTCGGACAGCGTCTCCGCGGTGTCGTGGTCGCTGACGGGAACCGCGCCCTGCATCACGATCGGGCCGGCATCGGTCTCGGGGATGACGAAGTGCACCGTCGCGCCGGACAGCTTGACGCCCGCGCGCAGGGCCTGGCCGTGCGGGTCGAGGCCGGGGAACGACGGCAGCAGCGACGGATGGATGTTGAGCATCCGCCCATACCAGGCTTTTGTGAACTCGGCCGTGAACAGGCGCATGAAGCCGCCCAGACAAATCAGCTCGATGCCGTGCTTGTCGAGCGCCGCCTGCAGCTCCTTCTCGAAGCCGGCGCGGTCCTTGCCGAACGGCTTGCTCTCGATCACCTCCGTGGTCACGCCGCCCGCCCGGGCACGTTCGAGGCCGAGCGCATCGGCCTTGTTGGAGATGACGAGCGATATCTCCGCCGGAAAATCGGCGGCAGCGGCTGCCCTGATCAGCGCGGCCATGTTGGAGCCGCGCCCGGAAATCAGGATGGCGACGCGGCGCTTCATCACAGCGCCATGTCGAGATGGCCGTTATAGACGACGCGGTGCTCGCCCTCGGCCGGAATCACGGTGCCGAGCTGCGCCACGGTCTCGCCGGCGTCGGTGAAGACCTCGATCACCTTGTCGACCTTGTCGGGCTCGACGATCGCGATCATGCCGATGCCGCAATTAAAGGTGCGCAGCATTTCCAGCTCGGCAATGCCGGCCTGCGCGGCCAGCCATTTGAACACCGGCAGCACCGGCAGGCGTGCCAGATCGATGCCGACGCCGAGGTGCTTGGGCAGCACGCGCGGGATGTTGTCGGTGAAGCCGCCGCCGGTAATGTGGGCGAGCCCCTTCACCGCGCCGGTCTCCCGGATAACGCGCAGGCAGGATTTGACGTACAGCCTGGTCGGCGTCAGCAGCGCGCCGCCGAGCGTCATCACCGGCGCGAACGGCGCCTGCGCCTCGAAGCTGAGGCCCGACTGTTCGACGATCTTGCGGACCAGCGAGAAGCCGTTGGAATGCACGCCGGACGAAGCGAGACCGATCACGGCATCGCCCGCGGCGATGTCCTTTCGCGGCAGCAACGTACCGCGCTCGGCGGCGCCGACGGCAAAGCCGCCGAGGTCGTAGTCGCCGTCCTTGTAGAGGCCGGGCATCTCGGCGGTTTCCCCGCCGATCAGCGCGCAGCCGGATTCGCGGCATCCTTCTGCAACGCCTGCGACGATCGCCGCAGTGGCCTCGGGGTCGAGCTTGCCGCAGGCGAAATAGTCCAGGAAAAACAGCGGCTCGGCGCCCTGCACCACGAGGTCGTTGACGCTCATGGCGACGAGGTCGATGCCGATGCCGCCATGCAGCCCGGTCTCGATCGCGATCTTGACCTTGGTCCCGACGCCGTCGGTCGCGGCCACGAGGACCGGATCCTTGAAGCCGGCCGCCTTGAGGTCGAACAGGCCGCCGAAGCCGCCGATCTCGGCATCGGCGCCCGGCCGTGCGGTGGCGCGCACCATCGGCTTGATCAGGTCGACCAGGCGGTTGCCCGCGTCGATATCGACGCCTGAATCGGCGTAAGTGAGGCCGTTTTTGCGGTCGGTCATGCCCGATTTCCAGTGGGTTTGCGGCTGGTTACGTCGAATTCCGGGGACGCGCAATGGCTCGCATGGCGCTCCCCGCTATACTATGTAGACATATCAACCGGTTCAGCCTGCAACGGGCCGGATTTGAGGTCAGAACCGGTGCCGGGAAGCGCTGCGTGAGTATTCCAAACATCATTACCCTGGGCCGCATCATGCTGGTCCCGATCATCGTCTGGGCCATCGTATCGAGCCAAATGGAGGTCGCGTTCGCCGTCTTCCTCATCGCCGGCATCAGCGATGCCGTGGACGGGTTCTTGGCCAAGCGCTTCAACATGACGAGCGAGCTGGGCGCCCTGCTCGATCCGCTCGCCGACAAGGCGCTGCTGGTCTCGATCTACATGGCGCTCGGCATCTGGGGCGCGATCCCGCGCTGGATCGTGATCCTGGTGGTCTCGCGCGACATCATGATCGTCGCCGCCGTGATCGTGTCCTGGCTGTTCGACCGGCCGGTCGAGATGAAGCCGTCGAAAGTGTCCAAGCTCAACACGGTCGCGCAAGTGGCGTTCGCAGCCCTGGTGCTGGCGGCGCTTGCCTTCGGCTTCAAGCCCGCGCCCTATGATATCATCCTGATGGGTCTCGTCACGGTCCTCACGCTCTCCTCCGTGTCGCTCTATCTCGTCGAGTGGCTGCGGCACATGAGCACGATCGAGGCCAAATGAAAGTGGAAGCGGCCTCGTAAAGGCCATCTCCGCTCGATCAAATCGAATTCTCTTCGAACCGGCCGGCGCGCCGGCATGGAGCAAAGCAAGCGTGGCAGGCCGCGTTCATCCCCGACAATTGGCGTTTGCACTTCCGCATGCGGAGAGCCTCAGCCGGGACAACTTCCTCGAAGGCCCCGCCAACGCGGCCGGTCTCGGCCTGATCGACAGCTGGCCGGAATGGCCGAACCGGATCATGTGGCTGGCGGGCCCGGAGGGCAGCGGCAAGAGCCATCTCGCCGCGATCTGGGCCGAGGACGCTGGCGCCCGTTCGACCACCGCCAGTGCGCTGACCGCGGCGGCCGTGCCCGGCGCGCTCGCTACCGGCGCGCTGGTGGTCGAGGATCTCAAGGCTGGGGACTTCGACGAGCGCGCCCTGTTTCACCTGATGAATCTCGCCCGCGAGGACGGCGCCTACGTCCTCTTCACCGGGCGCGAGGCACCGGCCGCGCTTCAGATCGAGCTGCGCGACCTGCGCTCGCGCCTGCGCGCCGTTCCGGTGGTCACGCTGCTGCCGCCCGACGACCAGCTGTTCCGCGGCCTCATCGTCAAGTTCTGCGCCGACCGCCAGCTCAATGTGGACGAGAGCGTGGTCGGCTACCTCGCCACCCGCCTGGAACGGTCCTCGGCCGCCGCCCGCCGCGCCATCGAGCTGCTCGACAGCGAAGCCCTGCGGCTCGGCCGTCCCGTCACCCGGGCGCTGGCCGCCGAGCTGCTCCGGGACGCCTGACCGGCTCGCAGGCCTCCCTGAAGCCCGCTTGACGCGGGGCGGCGGCGGAACATCAATGTCATCGAAACGTCATCGCTCTAACACATGCTCCCGCCGATTTTGCGCTTAAGTCGCAATTGGGTGAACTGGATGGACCGACTTCTGATGGACTCTGCGCAAGCTCTTGAAACCAAAGAGAAAGCCCCGGAAACCGAGGGCCTCCCGGCAATCGCGTCCAGCCCCGAGCGGTTCATCAACCGCGAGCTGTCCTGGCTGCATTTCAACCGCCGCGTCCTGGAGGAATCGGTCAACCCCAGCCACCCCGTGCTGGAGCGGGTGCGATTCCTGTCGATTTCGGCGAATAACCTCGACGAGTTCTTCATGGTCCGCGTTGCCGGCATCAAGGCCCAGGTGCGCGAGGGCATTGCCGAACGCAGCCCCGACGGCCTGACGCCGTCCGAGCAGCTCGCGCTGATCAACCGCACCGTCTCCCAGCTCGCCTCCGACCAGCAGGCGATCTGGCGCGACCTGCGCGGCACGCTGGCCGATGTCGGCATCGTGCTGGTCGACGGCAAGGACGTCACCAAGGCTGAACGGACCTGGATCGAGGACTACTTCCTCAACAACGTGTTCCCGCTGCTGACGCCGCTGGCGATCGATCCGGCCCACCCCTTCCCGTTCATTCCGAGCCTCGGCTTCACCATCGCGCTGCACCTCACGCGCGCCGCCGACGGCAAGCAGATGAACGCGCTGATCCGCATGCCCGGCAAGATCGACCGTTTCATCCGCCTGCCGGCGGAGGGCACGGTGCGCCTGATCTCGCTGGAACAGGCCACCGCCCTGTTTATCAACCGCTTGTTCCCCGGCTACAATCTGCACGGCCATGGCGCCTTCCGGATCATTCGCGACTCCGAGCTCGAAATCGAGGAAGAGGCCGAAGACCTCGTCCGCCTGTTCGAGACCGCGCTGAAGCGCCGCCGCCGCGGATCGGTGATCCGGCTCGAGATCGACGCCAAGATGCCGGAGGAGCTGCGCAGCTTCGTGCAGCACGCGCTCTCGGCCGCCGACGACGAGGTGTTCCTGGTCGACGGCGTGCAGGCGATGAACGAGCTCTCGCAGCTGACCCGGCTCGACCGCCCCGACCTCGAATTCACCCCTTACGTGCCGCGCCATCCCGAACGCGTGCGCGAGCATGGCGGCGACATCTTTGCCGCGATCCGGCAGAAGGACCTGATCGTCCATCATCCCTATGAGTCGTTCGACGTCGTCGTGCAGTTCCTGCAGCAGGCCACGCGCGACCCTGATGTCGTCGCGATCAAGCAGACCCTCTACCGGACCTCCAACAACTCACCGATCGTGCGCGCGCTCGCCGAAGCGGCCGAAGCCGGCAAATCCGTCACGGCACTGATCGAGCTGAAAGCGCGGTTCGACGAGGAAGCCAACATCCGCTGGGCGCGCGATCTCGAACGCGCCGGCGTGCAGGTCGTCTATGGCTTCCTCGAACTGAAGACGCACGCAAAGCTCTCGATGGTGGTGCGCCGCGAGGGCGGCAGCCTGACGACCTACGTCCACACCGGCACCGGCAACTATCACCCGGTCACCGCGCGCATCTACACCGACCTTTCCTACTTCACCTCGGACCCGACCATCGGCCGCGATGCCGCGCGCGTGTTCAATTTCATCACCGGCTATGCCGCGCCGAGCGATCTGGAAAAGATGGCCGTGTCGCCGCTGACCTTGCGCAAGCGCATCATCGAGCACATCCAGGGCGAGACCGCGCATGCGCGGCACGGCCGTCCGGGCGCGGTCTGGATGAAGATGAATGCGCTGGTCGACCCCGACATCATCGATGCGCTCTACGAGGCGTCCCAGGCCGGCGTCCAGGTCGAGCTCGTGGTGCGCGGTATCTGCTGCCTCAGGCCCGGCATTCCCGGCCTGTCGGAGAACATCCGCGTCAAGTCGATCATCGGCCGCTTCCTGGAACATGGCCGAATCTACTGCTTCGGCATGGGCCAGGGCCTGCCGAGCGCGAAAGCGGCTGTGTATATCTCCTCTGCCGACATGATGCCGCGAAACCTCGACCGCCGCGTCGAGGTGCTGTGTCCGCTGCAAAATCCGACGGTGCATCAGCAGGTTCTCGAACAGATCATGGTCGCGAACCTGAAGGACAATGAGCAGAGCTGGCAGTTGTTGCCGGATGGGTCTTCAACGCGTATGAAGACCGCGAAGGGCGAGGAGCCTTTCAACGTCCACAACTACTTCATGACGAATCCGAGTCTGTCTGGCCGTGGAAAGTCGCTCAAGGAATCCTCGCCGCGTCGTCTCACGCGCCGGAACGAACGCCATCAATCCTGATCGGGGATTTGCGACGTGAAGCGGCCGCGCAAGCGCGGCTCGAGCGTCGCGGTTATCGACATCGGCTCCAACTCGGTCCGCCTCGTCGTCTACGAGGCGCTGGCGCGCAGCCTCATCCCGATCTTCAACGAGAAGACGCTGTGCGGCCTCGGACGCGAGGTGCAGAGCACGGGCCTGCTTGCGCCCGACGCCGTCGACAAGGCCCTGACCTCGCTGAAACGGTTTCGCGCGCTCTGCCGGGTGATGCAGGTCGGACGCGTGTTCGCGATCGCGACCGCGGCGTGCCGCGACGCCTCCAACGGTCCCGATTTCATCGCCAAGACCGAGCGCATCTGCGCGGTGAAGATCGAGATCCTGTCGGGCCCGCGGGAGGCGCGGCTCTCGGCGCTCGGCGTGATCTCCGGCATCCACCTCCCCGACGGCATCGTCGGCGACCTCGGCGGCGGCTCGCTGGAGCTGATCGACGTGCGCAGGAACGCGGTGCGCAGCGGCGTGACGTTGCCGCTCGGCGGTCTCGCGCTCCAGGATCTCGCGCACAAATCGCTCAAGCGTGCCGATCGCATCGTGCGCGAGGAGATCGACGAGGTGCCGCAGCTGACGGCAGGCCGCGGCCGCACCTTCTACGCCGTCGGCGGCACCTGGCGCGCGCTCGCGCGCATCCACATCATCCAGAGCGGCTATCCGCTCCAGGTGATGCACGGCTATTCCATCCCGGCTGCTGAAGCGCTCGACTTCTCGCGCCGCCTGCGGCGCCTCGCCGCCGCCAACATGCTTGCCGACATCGAGATCGTCGCCGATGCGCGGCGCCCTCTCCTCACCTATGCGGCGCTGGTGCTCGAGCACATCATCCGGGTCGCAAAACCCAAGACGATCGTGTTCTCGACCTTCGGCGTGCGCGAGGGCCTGTTGCACGAGAAGCTGTCGGAGTCCGAACGGACCAAGGACGGGCTGATCTGCGCGGCCGAGGAGCTGAACCAGCTGCTGTCGCGTTCAGCCAAACACGCGCGGGAGCTGATCGCCTGGACCGACCGCCTGGTGCGCGTCGTCAAGCTGCGCGAGACGGAAGAGGACCGTCGCCTCCGCCACACCGCTTGCCTGCTCTCCGACATCGGCTGGCGCGTGCATCCCGATCATCGCGGCGAACAGACGCTCAGCCTCGTCGTCAACGGCAATTTCGGCGCGATCACCCACACCGAACGCGCCTTCGTCGGCCTGTCGGTGTTCTATCGCTATGCCGGCCTCAGCGAGGAGAACCAGCCGCCGGCCACCATGCAGGAGCTGCTGACGCCGGCGCAACTCGAACGCGCGCGCCTCCTGGGCGCTGCATTCCGCGTCGCGCATCTGATCTCGGCTGCACGTCCCGGCGTGCTGCCCGCCACGCATTTCCGCAGCCAGGGCCGCAAATTGATGCTGGTGTTCGAGCACCGGCTCGGCGACCTCGTCGCCGATCGCGTCGGCAGCCGCTTCCGTCAGCTCGCCCGCCTGATCGGCCGCTCGGGATCGATCGTGCGGCGCTGACAATGGCGGCGAGTGCTCGCCTCTCCCTGCGGGAGAGCTGAACAGCAATCCTCGGAAAACTCTATTCCGCTGAAGCCTTGGCGTGCTGCTCGGAGGATGCCAGCGCGACGGCGGTCAGCCTGCGCCGGCGCCAGATGGTGCCGACCACCAGCACGACGAGGACGCCGAGTGCGGCGCAGAGAAATTCGGGGCCGGCCCCGCCATGGCCGAATTGCGGCGGGATGCGGAATACCCCGAGCATGGCGTCGAGCGAGGCGCCGAACGGGCCCTCGAACAGCGCGTGCAGTCGCGGCGCGACGCCGGGATCGGTCGCGATCACCTCGCCCGAGATCCAGCCGAGCAATGCCGCGCCAGCCCAGACCAGGACCGGCAGCTTTTCCAGCAGCGCCATGATCAGCGCCGCGCCGGCGACGATCAGCGGCACGCTGATGGCAAGGCCGAGGATCAGCAGAGGCACGCTGCCATTGGCCGCGGCGGCGACCGCAATGACGTTGTCGAGACTCATGACGATGTCGGCGACCACGACGATCTGGATCGCCTGCCACAGATGCGCGGCAGCGTCGACGTCGTCATCGTCATCGTGTTCCGGCACCAGAAGCTTGGCCGCGATCACGATCAGCGCAAGGCCGCCGACCAGCTTGAGATACGGCAACTCCATCAGCGTGGCGACGATGCCGGTGAAGATGATCCGCAGCATCACCGCTGCGCCGGCACCGAAGATCATGCCCCACAGCCGATGCCGCGGCGAGAGGCCGCGGCACGCGAGCGCGATCACCAGCGCATTGTCGCCGGAGAGCAGGATGTTGATCCAGATGATCTTGCCGACCGCGATCCAGAAGGTCGGCGCAGCCATCTCGTTGCGGAACTGGGTGAAGAATGCCCCGATCGTAGCGGGATCGAAGATCTGCCAGAGCCAGTCCACAATGAGTCCTTTCGCCCGTTATTTCTAACCTGCCGGCTGGATCAGCCGACGATCTCGTTGCCCGAGAAGAACTGCGCGATCTCGATCGCGGCGGTCTCCGGCGCATCCGAACCGTGCACCGAGTTCTCGCCGATCGACTTGGCATAGAGCTTGCGCACGGTGCCCTCGGCGGCCTTGGACGGATCGGTCGCGCCCATCACCTCGCGGTACTTGGCGATCGCGCCTTCGCCTTCCAGGACCTGAACCACGACCGGGCCGGAGGTCATGAACGCCACGAGCTCGCCGAAGAAGGGGCGCGCCTTGTGGACGGCGTAGAAGGTCTCGGCCTGCTCCTTGGTCATGCGGATGCGCTTCTGCGCCACGATGCGCAGGCCGGCCTTCTCGATCACGGCATTGACCGCGCCGGTCAGGTTACGCTCGGTCGCGTCGGGCTTGATGATCGAGAACGTGCGTTCGATGGCCATAATATTGTCCTTGGGGAAGAAGGCGGGTGGTTGTCGAGTTGCGGGGCTTATATCGGCGCCTTTGCCGGACGGCAAGCGACCGCCGAAACGGCCTCACAGGCGCTTCGCCGCAGGCGGCCGGCGTCCGATTTCGGCTTGGATGACAACAATTTCACCCAGATGAACCCAATCTGAAACCGCCGTGAGGGTCCGGTTCAGCTTCGCCAGCGTAGGGTGGCTCCATCGAAACCGAAGCCTGATCGTCAGGCGGACCGTTTCGGAGGCCTTTCCATCGACGCGGATTCCCCCGCGCCGGGCAGTTTTGAGGAGATCACCATGTTGAGGAAACTTTCGCTTGCCGCTGTCGCCGCGGTTGCGCTCGGTGCCGCGCTGGCGCCGACCTCGGCCTCCGCTCATTGGCATGGCGGCGGCCCGGGCTGGCATGGCGGTGGCGGCTGGCACGGCGGCTACCGCTGGGGCGGTCCGCGCTACTATGCCCCCGTCTCCTACGGTTATGGCGGCTGCTATGTGCGCCGGCTGGTCCCGACCCCCTGGGGACCCCGCTGGCGGCTGATCAACCGCTGCTACTGAACCCGTCAGCACCTTTCGAAGGGTACCTAAGCCCCCCAAGGTACCTGCCAAGAGAAGCCCCGGCGCCCCCTCGCCGGGGCTTTGCCTTGAGCGGACAATGCGCAGCTCATACAATTTTTACGAGAATGTCCGGCATTCCCTGCAGCCGGCGAAACCATTTCGCCGGCAATGACTTGGTACCGTGTCTTTACTTCGAGAACACGGAACCTTGCGATGGCTGGGCCTTTTGCCAGTGACAGCGAACAGATCGACCGGCGCACCAGCCGCTCGATTTGCGATGCCGTGGGCGAACGGCTGCAGCAGAGCCTCCGGCCCGAGCCGCGCCTTCCGACCCATCTCGAGCAGCTCCTGAACGAGCTGCGGCGGCGTGAACGCGAGACGCACTGACGGAAAAACGGGTTGCGTTCGACGCGCCTTGCGGTGACAAGGCCGCATGCTCGCCATCAACGACCTCTCCATCCGCCTCGCCGGACGCCTTTTGATCGACCAGAGTTCCGTGCAGATCACGCCCGGATCGCGCGTCGGCCTGGTCGGACGCAACGGCACCGGCAAGTCGACGTTGTTCAAGGTGATCCGCGGCGGACTTGCGGCCGAGCACGGCTCGGTGACCCTGCCGCCGCGCTGGCGCATCGGCAGCCTGGCGCAGGAAGCGCCGAACGGCCCCGAAAGCCTGATCTCGGTCGTGCTCAAGGCCGACCTCGAACGCGACGCGCTGCTCACCGAGGCCGAGCACGCGACCGATCCGCACCGCATCGCCGAGATCCAGACCCGCCTCGTCGACATCGACGCCCACTCGGCGCCGAGCCGGGCGGCCGCGATTCTCTCCGGCCTCGGCTTCTCCGCCGCCGATCAGCTCCGCCCCTGTGCCGAATTCTCCGGCGGCTGGCGCATGCGCGTCGCGCTCGCCGCAACGCTGTTCGCGGCGCCCGACCTTCTGCTGCTCGACGAGCCCACCAACTATCTCGACCTCGAAGGCACGCTGTGGCTAGAGGATCACCTCGCGCATTATCCGCGCACGGTGATCGTGATCAGCCACGACCGCGACCTCCTGGAAAGCTCGGTCGACCAGATCCTGCATCTGGAGCGCGGCAAGCTCACGCTCTACAAGGGGTCTTATTCCTCGTTCGAGGAGCAGCGCGCCGCGCGCGAGCTGCTCGATGCCAAGGCGGTCAAGCGCCAGGAGGCCGAGCGCGCCCGCCTCCAGGCCTTCGTCGACCGCTTCAAGGCCAAGGCATCGAAAGCCCGGCAGGCACAGTCTCGCGTGAAAATGCTGGAGCGGCTGAAGCCGATCACGGCGCTGGTCACCGAGGACGTGCGGGAGATCAGCTTCCCGACGCCGGAGAAGATCTTGTCGCCGCCGATCATTGCCGTCGACAACGCCTCGGTCGGCTACGATCCGGCGAGCCCGGTGCTGGGCCGCGTCACCTTGCGCATCGACAATGACGACCGCATCGCGCTGCTGGGTGCCAACGGCAACGGCAAGTCGACGCTGGTGAAACTGCTCGCCGGACGGCTCGCGCCTTTCTCGGGAAAAGTGACGCGCGCCGACAAGCTGTCGATCGCCTATTTCGCGCAGCATCAGCTCGATGAGCTCAATGAAGACGCTTCCGCCTACGATCACGTCCGCAAGCTGATGGGCGATGCGCCCGAGGCCAAGGTGCGCGCCCGCGCCGGCGCGATCGGCTTCTCCGGCAAGGCCGCCGACACCAAGGCCGGCCAATTGTCAGGCGGCGAGAAGGCGCGCCTCCTCCTGGGGCTTGCGACCTTCTTCGGCCCCAACATGATCATCCTGGACGAGCCGACCAACCATCTCGACATCGACAGCCGCGGGGCGCTTGCGGAAGCGATCAACGAGTTTCCCGGCGCGGTGATCATGGTCTCGCACGACCGCTATCTGATCGAGGCCTGCGCCGATCGGCTCTGGATCGTCGCCGATCGCACCGTCACCAATTACGACGGCGATCTCGACGAGTATCGCCGCCTGGTGCTGTCGACGCGCAACGCCGAAGCCCCGCGCGAGCGCAGCGCGCCAAGCGAGAAACTGCAGCGCCCGAAATCGGACAATCGCGGCTCGCTGAAGAAGCGCATCGCCGAAGCCGAGGCCGAGATCGCGCGCGTCAGCGACATCATCGCCAAGATCGACACGGCGCTGGCCCTGCCCGACATCTTCACGCGCGATCCCAAGCAGGCGGCGCAGCTGTCAAAGGCGCGCGCCAATGCTGCCGACGCGCTGACGCGCGCCGAGGAGCAATGGCTGGAGGCGAGCGCGCAATTCGACGAGGCGGCGGGTTAGCGCCTCCACCGCGCTCCAGCCAAACGTGTAAAACAACCCCATGCACAGTACCGGCATTATGGCACCGGCGAACTAGCCTTTGAACAAGCTGCTTTTTACCCGCTCGGCGGCAAGCCTCGCGGGGCGCAAAAGCTCAATCGGCGTATTGCCCGGCCGCCTTGATGATCGGGGCCCAGCGGTCGATCTCACTCGTCAGCATCGCACCTAACGCCTCCGGCGTCGCCTTGTCCTGCGGCACCGGCTCGGTGTTGATGTCGTTGAACCGGGCGATCAGCGCGGGATCCTTAAGCGCGGTCTGCAGCGCCGCGGTCAGCTTCTGAACGATCGCCGGCGGCGTGCCCTTGGGCGCATAGATGCCGTGCCAGACACCAAGCTCGAAACCCTTGAGGCCGGCCTCGTCGGCGGTCGGCAGATCCGGCAGACTCTTCAGCCGTTCCTTGGTGGTGATCGCGTAGGCCTTGACCTGCTTGGCCGTGATCGGCCCCGTGGTGTTGGTCGCCTGATCGCAGGTGAGATCGATCTGCTTGCCGAGCAGATCGTTCATGATCGGGCCGTTACCCTTGTAAGGCACCGTGGTGAGCTGCTTCTGGATCGCGGTCATGAACAGCATGCCGCACAGATGCGAGGCCGCACCCAGGCCGGCATTGGCATAGGTCAGCTTGTCGCCCTGCTGCTGGGCGTAGGCGACCAGGTCCTTGAGCGTGTCGGCCGGAAAATCGGGCCGCGCGATGATGGTCATCGGCGCGTTGGTGACGAGCCCGATCGGCGCAAAGGCCGTCTTGGTGTCGTAGCTGAGATTGCGGTAGAGCGTCGCGGCGGTCGAGATGCCGACATGATGGATCAGCAGCGTGTAGCCGTCCGGCTGGGCGCGCGCGGCCCGGGTCGTGCCGATGGTGCCGCCGGCGCCGGTCGCGTTCTCGACGATGACCTGCTGTCCCAGGGATTTCGCCATGCCCGCCGCGGTCAGCCGGGCGATGGTGTCGGTCGGCCCGCCCGCAGCGAATGGCACCAGCATGGTGATGGGCCTGGTCGGATAGTCCTGGGCGAATGCCGCACTGAGCGTCAGAAGCAGCGCCGATACGAGGGCAATGAACCGCATAGTTTCCTCCGGATTGTTGTTTGCGCCATCAAAGCGCATTCAGGGGCGCGCGGCCATCACGAAAGCGACGTCAGCAGGAACCTTGCAGCGGTCGAGCGCGCGCCGAGGCCGAGCACATCGCATTCGGTGCGACCGCGCGTGACCTTGGCGCTTGCCCAGCACTACGTCTGCGCCTCGGCTTCGCTCTCGAGCTTCGTCCTTAGTGCCGCGACGATGCGATGAACCGTTTGCAGATCCTTGACCGCAACCCCTTCGGAAAGGCTGTTGACCCACGGCATCTGCAGGGCCATGGCGGCATCGAAAGCACGGCGCCCCTTGTCGGTCAGGACGACGAGCTGCGCTCGGCGGTGGTGCGGATTGGCCTCGAAAGCAACGAGGCCTTCCCCGTGGAGGTCGTTGACGATCCGCTGCACGTTTTGACGATTGCCGCCCAGATCGCGGGCGAGCCAGGCCACCGGCTGGGGCCGCTCCGCCTGCACGATGGCGCCGAGAATCTGCCAGCGGGCGCTGGTGAGCCCGAGCCGGGCCACCAAGCGGTCGCCAGCGGTCAAGAGCAGGCTGTTCAGCCGGAACAAGTCAAGCATGAGGTCGGTCAGAGCATCGCCGGCCGGCGTTCGTTGGGATTTTCGCATCCGTCACCATAGACAGTTATTGACATCATGATGTCAAATCGCTAGATTATCCATAGTACCAGATTGACATCATAAAACCATCTCGACGGAGTTCGTCATGGCGCGCCTACGCCCACTGGACCCTGACTGTCCCATCGAGCGCCAGCTCGGCATCGACACCGGCCCCGTGGTGCTGGTGAATCTGTTCACGCTCGACAAGGCCGATGAACAAAGCTTTCTCCGGATCTGGCAAGACGATGCCGCCTTCATGAAGCGGCAGCCGGGCTTCATCTCCACCCAGCTTCACCGAGCAATTGGCGAAAGCCCCACGTATCTGAACTATGCGGTTTGGCAGACGACCGCCGACTTCCGGGCTGCGTTCACGCACCCCGAGTTCAGGTCGAAGATCTCGGCCTACCCCGCATCCGCCGTCGCCTCCCCGCACCTTTTCGAGAAGGTCGCGGTGCCCGGCATTTGCGTCGCGTAGCTCGCTTCGAGAACGGCAGACCCGATGACCAGGATCATCCACCCAATCGCGGGAGCGGTCGCACTGACGACCATTGCGACCTTCTGGCTTTCCACGGCTCTCACCGAGCTATTTGCGTCACACCAGACCATCGCCATGGTGAAGACCGCCATACCGTGGGGCTTCCTGTTGCTCATTCCGATGCTCGCGGCGACGGGAGGTTCGGGATTCGTCTTGGCACAGGAGCGGCTCGCCGGCCTGATCGGTGCGAAGATCAAGCGCATGCCGTTCATCGCCGGCAACGGCATCCTGGTTCTGATTCCCGCCGCGTTGTTTCTTGCCTCCAAGGCGAAGGCCGCGGAGTTCGACACCACGTTCTACGCGGTGCAGACTCTCGAATTGTTTGCCGGCGCGATGAACATCGCCCTTCTCGGCCTCAATATGCGCGACGGCTTCAAGATGAAGGGCCGTTTCCGCGCTCGCCAGCCCGATCGCTCCAACACCAAGCCGATCCTCTGAGCGCGCCGCCAAGCCTGCTTTGCATCGGGTCCGCCCCGCTCACCTCCTGGATCGGAGACTCTTCCGTTTCACTGCGGCGCAGGCGATCCCCGACTACGCGTGCTTCTTCTTCGGCTTGGCCGCCCTCGGCATCGGCTGCGGGTCCGGATTGCCTTCGATCGAGGACAGACGTCCAGCGGTGAACGTGTAGACGCCCGCGCGCGGACCAGTCGTCCACGTGACCACGGCGACGCGGCGGCCGGCGGCATCGTTGGAGAGATTGATGCTCGAGGGCGCGCCGATGCCGCGCACCACGTCGCATTCGGTGTGGCCGAGCGCGACCGTGCCGCCCATCGGCGCGGTCGTCGAGGCATTGGCATCGGCCGGTCCGGGCGGCGGCGCCATGCCGGGACAGGCGCCGTCGGCGCTGACGAGATCCTCAGCTCCGACCGGCTTGTCCGGGGTCAGCGGCGGCGATTCGATCGAGATGTTCTTGATGAAGAGACGGCCGGGTTTCTGGAACCATTCGGCGTCCTTCGACAGCAGGTCGGTGCCGCCCGAGCAGCCCGCGACCAGCGGTGCTACGGCAACGAGCGCAATCATGAGCGAGCCGGGAAGCTTTTGATGTCGCACGATAAACTAATTCCCCGCGTGAAGGACCAGCCCTAAGCGTTTGTCCCAACATCCCTTTGCGGCACGAAGGTGGCCGAAGCCAGCATCGCCCGAAAAGTGCAAATTATCATTAATTGCGGCTAATTGCGTTTCTGCCACCGGCCCCGGTCGTCGGCCTGCCAATAGGTGACATCAAATCCCCGCGCCTTGCAATCCGTCCAGGCCGTGCGGGCGAGCGCGAGCGCGTCGGGATCGTCGCCGTTGAACAGCAGGACCATGCGCTCGTAGCCCTGTGCGTCCTCCGGCAGCGCGGCGTTGTCGATCAGGAAGCGGACATTGGCCCCATTGGGATTGCCGCCCTCGATCGCCAGCACGATCGGCTGGTCGGCAACATCGTTCACCCGCCATGTCGCGTGCGGCAGGAATGAATCGTCGCGATAGGTCCACAAATGCGAGTCGAGCGCGTCGGCGCGCTCCTCCGAGGTCGACTGCACCACGACGCGCCAGCCGCGCTCGAGCGACTTCTCGAGCAACGGCGGCAACACATTCTCCACCGTCATGTTTTGCAGATGGTAGAACAGCACTTCAGTCATGTCGGATCATTTGCGCTCGTAATGGTCGGCGACCAGGCGGTCGAGCAGGCGGACTCCGTAGCCGCTTCCCCAGCTCTGGTTGATGTCGGTCTTCGGCGCGCCCATCGCGGTGCCGGCGATGTCGAGATGGGCCCAGGGCACACCGTCGACGAAGCGCTGCAGGAATTGCGCGGCGGTTATCGAGCCGCCATGGCGGCCGCCGGTGTTCTTCATGTCGGCAAACTGGGAATCGATCAGCTTGTCGTATTCGGGGCCGAGCGGCATGCGCCAGACCTTCTCCCCGCTCTCGATGCCGGCCGTGAGCAGCCGGTCGGCCAATTCGTCGTTGTTGGAGAACATGCCGGCATGCTCGGTGCCGAGCGCCACCATGATCGCGCCGGTCAGCGTCGCCAGATCCACCATGAATTTAGGCTTCACCTTCTTGGCGACGTACCAGAGCACGTCGGCGAGCACGAGGCGGCCCTCCGCATCGGTGTTGATGATCTCGATGGTCTGGCCGGACATCGAGGTGACGATGTCGCCCGGCCGCTGCGCGTTGCCGTCGGGCATGTTCTCGACCAGGCCGATGGCGCCGACCGCGTTGACCTTCGCCTTGCGCGCCGCGAGCGCATGCATCAGGCCGACGACGCAGGCCGCCCCGCCCATGTCGCCCTTCATGTCCTCCATGCTGCCGGCCGGCTTGATCGAGATGCCGCCGGTGTCGAAGCAGACGCCCTTGCCGACGAAGGCGACCGGGGCCTCGCCCTTCTTGGCTCCGTCCCAGCGCATGACCACGGTGCGGCTCGGCCGCGCCGAGCCCTGGCCGACGCCGAGCAGCGCGCCCATGCCGAGCTTCTGCATCGCCTTGACGTCGAGCACCTCGACCTTGACGCCGAGCTTGCGCAGCTGACCGGCTCTGCGGGCGAATTCCTCCGGGAAAAGCACGTTCGGCGGCTCGTTGACGAGGTCGCGAGCGATGATCACGCCGTCGACGACGTGGCCGGCCGCAGCGAACGCCTTTTTCGCCGCACCGGCATCGCCGACCGCAACCGAGACGTCGGCGCGCGCGCCGCCCTCCTCGCCATCCTTCTTCCTGGTCTTGTAGCGATCGAACTTGTAAGCGCGTAAGCGCAGGCCCGAGGCGATCGCAACCGCCTGCTCGCTCGTCATAGAGCCACCCGGCAGTTCCGCGAGGACGGTCATGGCGCTGGTGCCGACGGGCAGCTTGCTGGCGGCCACCCCGCCGAACTTGAGGAAATCATTCGCCTTGAGGCCGGTCGCCTTGCCGGCGCCGATCACGATCAGCCGGGTCGCCTTCACCCCCTCCGGTGCCAGAATGTCCAACGCGGCCCCGCTTTTGCCCTTGAAGGCGGCCGCGGCCGCCGCGCGCTTCACGATGTCGGCAGCGCCACCCAGCGCCTTGGCCGTCGCCGGGCCGAGCTTCAGGCCGTCGTCGCAAAACACGACCAGGATGCCACGGGGGGCGGCAGACAACGGGACAAAGCCGACCTTGATGGCATCGGACATGGATAACTCCTCCAAAACATGGGGTTTTTCGTCGTTCGGGGGTCCGAGCACAAGCCGGAGCTGAACGGCGATTCACTGAGGCTTCCCCCACTATGGGCCAGCGGCCAGCCCGATGCCAAGCGCCGCCGTGGCCGCGGGGCCACAACGCCCGAAATATTAACCATATAATGAGGGTGCCACGGGGCAGCCATTTTGTTGACGGATCAAAGGGATGGTAGTGAGAGAATGAACCGCCGGAAGAGCTGTCGGCCGACCTTGGGGATCCCCTGACGGGGATTGGTTGGACCGCCGGAATTCTGGTCGACATTGGGGACTTGGGTGGGTTCGTGCGGTAGCGCATGGGGTCGATCGATAGGTATATCTTCCGCACGACGCTGGCGTCGTTTGCGCTGGTCCTGGTCAGCCTCACCGGCGTGATCTGGATTACGCAGGCGTTGCGCGGCATCGACCTGATGACGAGCCAGGGTCAGACCATTCTCACCTTCCTCGGCATCACCAGCCTCGTGATCCCGGCCCTGGTCCTGATCATCTCGCCGATCGCGCTGATGATCGCGATCTCGCACACGCTGAACAAGCTCGCGACCGATTCCGAGATCATCGTGATGAATGCCGCCGGCTTCTCGCCGTTCCGGCTGTTCTATCCGTTCTTCTACGCCACCTGCGTGGTGGCCCTGCTGGTCGCCTTCATCGCGGCCTATCTCGCCCCGGACGGCATGCGGCGGATCAAGCAGTGGGATGCCGAGATCACCGCCGACGTGCTCACCAACATCCTGCAGCCCGGCCGCTTCGCCCGGCTCGACGAGAACCTCACGATCCGGATTCGCGAACGCCAGCCGGGCGGCATCCTTGCCGGCATCTTTATCGACGACCGGCGCGATCGGAACGAGCGCGTCTCGATCGTCGCCGAGCGCGGCGAGGTCGTGAAGAACGAGACCGGCTCGTTCCTGGTGCTGGAGACCGGCAATCTCCAGCGCTTCGAGGCGGGCAAGCGCGATCCGGCGCTGGTGGCCTTCGGCCGCTACGGCTTCGACATGTCGAAATTCTCGAAGGGCCGCGACGTCACCCTCGGCATCCGCGAGCGTTATCTCTGGGAGCTGCTCTGGCCATCCGAGACCGATCCCGTCTACAAGGAGATTCCCGGGCAGTTCCGCGCGGCCCTGCACGACAGCCTGCTGGCGCCGATCTATCCCTTCGCCTTTGCGGTGCTGACCTTTGCCTTCCTCGGAGCGCCGCGCACCACCCGCCAGAGCCGCAACTTCTCGATCGCCTCGTCGATCGTCGCGGTGTTCGGCCTGCGCATGGCCGGCTTTGCCTGCTCGGTGATGGCGGTGAAGTCGCCGAGCCCGGTGCTGGTCCAATATGCGATGGTCTTCGGCGCGATCGGCGCTGGGCTGTGGATGATCATCGGCGGCGTCGTGGTCGAAGCGCCTCCCGGCCTGATGGAGGCCATCAACAGGTCGAACGCACGGATCGCGCGGCTGTTCGGACGTCCGGCCACCGCATGAGCATGCTCACCAACACACTCGGGCGCTATTTCGCCGGCCGCTTCGTGGTCGCCGCGCTCGGCGTCTTCGGCGGCATTTTCCTGCTGCTGGTGCTGGTCGAC
This sequence comes from Bradyrhizobium sp. NC92, assembly GCF_025200865.1. Classification (NCBI taxonomy): domain Bacteria; kingdom Pseudomonadati; phylum Pseudomonadota; class Alphaproteobacteria; order Hyphomicrobiales; family Nitrobacteraceae; genus Bradyrhizobium; species Bradyrhizobium sp. NC92. The sequence goes on along the minus strand of NZ_CP104171.1, from coordinate 3,822,036 downwards.
TACATCGAGATGGTGCGCAAGACCTCGGGCCTTGCCTCGGCCTCCGCGATCATGGTGGCCGAGACCTCGCTGTTCCGGGTACCACAGCTTTTGGAGAAGCTGACGCCGTTCTGCATGCTGATCGGCGCCATGACCTGCTATCTCGCCCTCTCCCGCCGGCTCGAGCTCGTGGTGGCGCGCGCGGCGGGCATCTCCGCCTGGCAGTTCATCTCGCCGGCGCTCGGCAGTGCGCTGCTGATCGGGGTGATCGCCACCGTCGCCTACAATCCGATGTCGGCCAATTTGCGCGAGCTGTCCAAGCGCATGGAGGCCGAGCTGTTCGGCTCGGCGCCCGGCGGCGGCATTCAGGACGCCTCTGGCTTCTGGCTCAACCAGCTCACCAACGACGGCCAGACCATCATCAATGCGGCGCGCAGCGAGCAGCAGGGCATCCGGCTCACCGGGCTGACGCTGTTCCGGTTCGACCAGGACCAGCACTTCAAGGAGCGGGTCGAGGCGCGCGAGGCGACGCTGGAGTCGGGCCGCTGGCTGTTCAAGAGCGTCCGCCGCTTCTCGCTGGACGGACCGCCGATCGACCAGCCCGTTCTTGAGATACCGACCACGCTGACCGAGGCGCAGGTCCGCAACAGCTTTTCCACCCCCGAGACTGTGTCCTTTTGGCAACTACCGAGCTACATCCGCTCCTCCGAGAGCTCGGGCTTCGCGACAGCCGGATACCGACTCCAGTATCAGAAGCTTCTGGCACAGCCGTTTTTGCTCGCAGCCATGGTGATGCTCGCGGCCTCCGTGTCGTTGCGCTTCTTCCGGATGGGCGGCGTGCAGAAGATGGTTTTGAGTGGCGTGGGCGCAGGCTTTCTGCTCTACGTTCTGTCGAAAGTAACTGAGGACTTGAGCAAGGCTGAGTTGATGCATCCGATCGCTGCGGCGTGGTTGCCCGTTGTGGTGGGCGGCCTCACCGGCTTTTTGGCCTTGCTCTATCAGGAGGACGGATAGTGACTGCCGTCCGCCGAGGGCTCGTGTCTCGTTTGACGCGGCGCACATGGGTGCGCGCGAACGGGTGCGGCTTGTCCGTCCGCAGGCTCCTGCTTGCCGTCGTCGCGGCTGCCTCGCTGGGCGGCTTGATCGACGCTGCCGTGGCGCCGGCTAAGGCCCAGAGCTTCACCTACAATCCGCTGCCGCCGCGTCCGAAGCCGCCGAGGGCCCCCAACGACAACCAGATGCTGGTTCAGGCCACCGAGGTCGACTACGACTACAACAATTCGCGCGTCTCCGCCGTCGGTAACGTGCAGCTGTTCTACAACGGCACGAGCGTCGAGGCCGACCGGGTCATCTACGACCAGAAGACCAAGCGGCTGCATGCCGAAGGCAACATCCGCATGACGGATGCCGACGGCAAGATCACCTATGCCGAGATCATGGATCTCTCCGACGATTACCGCGACGGTTTCGTCGATTCGCTGCGCGTGGACACGGCCGATCAAACCCGTATGGCCGCGAGCCGCGCCGACCGCTCCAGCGGCAATTACACGGTGTTCGAGAACGGCGTCTACACGGCCTGCGCGCCGTGTAAGGAGGATCCGAAGAAGCCGCCGCTGTGGCAGGTCAAGGGTGCCCGCATCATCCACGATCAGCAGGAGAAGATGCTGTATTTCGAGACGGCGCAGCTCGAATTCTTCGGCGTGCCGCTCGCCTACATGCCCTATTTCTCGACCCCCGACCCCACCGTGAAGCGTAAATCCGGCTTCCTGATGCCGGGTTATATTTCCGGCACGACGAACACGGGCTATGGCGTCGAGGTTCCCTATTACTGGGCGATCGCGCCCGACATGGACGCAACCATCACCCCGCGCTTCTTGTCGCGGCAAGGCGCGCTGCTGCAGGGCGAATTCCGCCAGCGCCTGATCGACGGCGCCTACCAGATCCGCGCCTACGGCATCTACCAGCTCGATCCCGGAGCATTCGCCGGGCAGCCCGGCGACCGCGAGTTCCGCGGCGCCATCGACACCAAGGGTCAGTTCGCGCTGAACGACAAATGGGTCTGGGGCTGGGACGGCGTCCTGATGTCCGACTATTATTTCTTCTCGGACTATCGGCTCTATCAATACCGCGATCCGCTCGGCTCGTTCCTGTTGCTGCCGACGGAAGCGCTGTCGCAGCTCTATCTGACCGGCGTCGGCAACCGCAGCTTCTTCGATGCGCGCACGATGTACTGGCTGAGCTATTCGGGCAACCAGAGCCAGGTGCCGATCGTCTACCCGGTGATCGACTACTCCAACGTGCTCAACTATCCCGTCTTCGGCGGCGAGTTCAGCTACAAGACCAATTTCGTGAACCTGTCGCGCGACGATGCGGTGTTCGACCCGATCACGACGCTCGCCAACACCAACGGCCTGTGCACCACGGCATCGGCGGATCCGCTGGCGCGGATGCCCTCGCAGTGCCTGTTGCGCGGCTTCCCCGGCACCTACACCCGCCTCTCGGCGGAAGCGCAGTGGCGCAAGTCCTTCACCGACCCGTTCGGCCAGATCTGGACGCCGTTCGCGAGCCTGCGCGCCGACGCGATCAAATCCTCGGTCTCCAACCAGCCCGGCGTGTCGAACTACCTGCCCGTCGGCGACACCGAGGCGTTCCGCCTGATGCCGACCGTGGGCCTCGAGTACCGCTATCCGTTCATCAACGTTCAGCCCTGGGGCTCGACCACGCTCGAGCCGATCGCGCAGATCATCATCCGCCCGAACGAGACCTATGCCGGCAGGCTGCCGAACGAGGACGCCCAGAGCCTGGTGTTCGACGCCGCGAACCTGTTCAACGTCGACAAGTTCTCCGGCTACGACCGTGTCGAGGGCGGCGGCCGCGCCAATGTCGGCGTGCAGTCCACCACGCAGTTCGACAGGGGCGGCGCCGTCAAGGTGCTGTTCGGCCAGTCCTACCACCTGTTCGGCCTGAACTCCTTCGCGGTCCAGGATGCCATCAACACCGGCCTGAACTCCGGCCTGGACAAGCCGCGGTCCGATTACGTCACCAGCGCCAGCTACTCGCCGAACAGCACCTACACGTTCAGCGTCCGCTCCCGCATGGACGAGCAAACCTGGAACGTGCAGCGCTTCGAGGCGGAAGGCCGCGCCAACTTCAATCGCTGGTCGGTCAGCGTGCTGTACGGCAATTACGCAGCCCAGCCGGAATTGGGCTATCTGACCCGCCGCGAGGGCATCCTGACGACGGGCTCGCTGAAGGTCGCGACCAACTGGGTGGTGTCGGGCTCGGCGCGCTGGGACCTCGAGGCCAACAAGATCAACCAATATGTGCTCGGTGCCGGCTATGTCGACGATTGCTTCGTGCTGGCGGCCAATTACGTAACTTCGTATAGCTATTCCGCGGGCACCGCACCGCCCACGCTGAGCCACGCGTTCATGTTCCAAATCGGCCTGCGCACGCTGGCGAACTCGTCGACGAGCAGCAGTTCCGCCGGCCTCCAGTGAACAGTTTAAAGTGTCGGCCGCGTTTGCCCTATCTCAACGCGGTCGACATGCGAGCGACATCATGACGACGCCATTGCCTATCTTCCGCCTCCTTCTCGCCATCGGTGCCGGACTGATGTTGGCCGCCCTGCCCTCACCGTCGCGCGCGCAAAACATCGTCGTGATGGTCAACGGCGATCCCATCACCGATTTCGACATCGAGCAGCGCACCAAGCTCGACCAGCTGACGACGCAGAAGACCCCGAGCCGGCAGGAGGTCATCAACGAGCTGATCGACGACAAGGTGAAGATCAAGGAAGGCAAGAAGTACGGCGTCGATCCCGGCGTGTCCGACATCAACCAGTCCTATGACGGCATGGCGCAGCGCATGCGCATCACACCGGACCAGCTCACCAAGACGCTCGAAACCAAGGGTGTCCGCTCGGAGACGCTGAAGAGCCGCATGAGGGCCGAGATGGTCTGGGGCAGCCTCGTGCGCGGCCGCTTCAAGGAGAAGCTGCTGGTCGGCGAGCGCGACGTCGCGCAGGCCGTGCAGGCGCAGACCGGCGATAAGCTGCAGGTCGAGGGCATCGAGTACAAGATGCAGCCGATCGTGCTGATCGTGCCGCGCGGCTCGTCGGCGGCGTTCCTGGAAACTCGGAAGAAAGAAGCCGAGTCCTATCGCGCCCGCGTCGGGAGCTGCGAGGAGGCCAATTCGCTGTTCCGCTCGACCCCGAACGCCACCATCCGCGACGCCGTCACCAAGACCACCGCCGAGCTGCCCGAGCCGCTGCGCAAGGTGCTCGACGACACCGCGATCGGCCACCTGACCGCGCCCGAGATGACCAAGAACGGCATCGAGATGGTGGTGCTGTGCTCGCGCAAGCCGACCATGATCGACACGCCGAAGAAGCGTGAGGTCCGCGAGAAGATGTATCAGGAGAAGTACGAGAAGACGCAGAAGGCCTATCTCGACGAGCTCCGCAAGGCGGCGATGATCGAATATCGCAACCGCTGATGGCCAAGCCCCACCCAGAGCCCTCCACCAGGTCCGCAGCCAAGCCCCTTGCCCTCACCCTGGGAGAGCCCGCCGGCATCGGTCCCGACATCACGATCGCAGCCTGGCGCAGCCGGGGCGAGCTGAACCTGCCCGCCTTCTATCTGCTCGGCGACGAGGCGCTGATCGCGCGCCGCGCCAAGGCACTCGGCACCGACATCAGGATCGCCACGGTGAGCCCCGGAGAGGCGACGTCCGCCTTCAAGGATGCCCTGCCCGTGGTCGCGACCGGCGAGCGCGCCACCGCCGAGCCCGGCAAGCCCGATTCATCCAGCGCGCCGGCCGCACTCGCCTCGATCCGGCAGGCGGTCATCGACGTGCGCGCAGGCCGTGCCGGCGCCGTCGTCACCAACCCGATCGCCAAGAGCGTGCTCTACCGCGCCGGCTTCCGTCATCCCGGCCACACCGAATTCCTCGCCGAGCTCGCCGCGGAGAGCGGCCGCGTGCCGCAGCCGGTGATGATGCTGTGGTCGCCGCAGCTCGCCGTCGTGCCGGTGACCATCCACGTCTCGCTCCGCGATGCGCTGGGAGAGCTCACCAGCGAGCTGATCGTCTCGACCGTCCGCATCGTCGCTGCCGAGCTGAAGTCGCGCTTCGGCATCGCAACGCCGCGCATCGCGGTCTCCGGACTAAATCCCCATGCCGGCGAGGACGGCTCGCTCGGCCACGAGGAGCAGACCGTCATCGCCCCGGCGCTGAAAATGCTGCGCAACGACGGCATCGAGGCCAGAGGCCCACTGCCTGCCGACACCATGTTCCACGAGGCGGCGCGACGGACCTATGATTGCGCGGTCTGCATGTATCACGACCAGGCGCTGATCCCGATCAAGACCGTCGCCTTCGACGACGCGGTGAACGTCACGCTCGGCCTGCCCTTCATCCGCACCTCGCCCGATCACGGCACCGCCTTCGACATTGCCGGCACCGGCAAGGCCAATCCGGCGAGCCTGATCGCCGCGCTCAAGCTTGCGCGCCGCATGGCGGCCTCGCAAAGCTGATGAGCGCGATCGACGACCTCCCGCCGCTGCGCGAGGTCATTCGCCAGCACGCGCTATCGGCGCGCAAATCGCTCGGCCAGAACTTTCTGCTCGACCTCAATCTCACCGCCCGCATCGCGCGTGCGGCGGCACCGCTGGAAGATTCCACCATCGTCGAGATCGGCCCGGGTCCTGGCGGGCTGACGCGCGCGCTGCTCGCACTCGGCGCGAGGCGCGTCATCGCCATCGAGCACGACGAGCGCGCGATCCCGGCCTTGCAGGATATTGCCGCGCGCTATCCCGACAGGCTCGAAATCGTGCATGGCGATGCCATGACCTTCGACCCGCGTCCGCTGCTAGCGGGCGAACGCGCCAAGATCGTGGCCAACCTGCCCTACAACATCGCGACCCAGCTTCTGATCAACTGGCTCATTACCGATCCTTGGCCGCCCTGGTACGAGATGATGGTGCTGATGTTCCAGCGCGAGGTCGGCGAGCGCATCGTCGCGCGCGAGGACGAGGAGGCCTATGGCCGGCTCGGCGTGCTCGCCAATTGGCGCTGCGAGACCAAGATCCTGTTCGACATTGCGCCGTCGGCCTTCGTGCCGCCGCCGAAGGTCACCTCCTCCGTCGTGCGCCTCAAGCCGCGGCCGGAGCCGCTGCCGTGTGATCGCAGGCTGCTCGAGCAGGTCGCCGCCGCCGCGTTCGGCCAGCGCCGGAAGATGCTGCGGCAAAGCCTCAAATCGCTCGGCGTCGATCCGGCACGGCTTGCGCAGGCCGCCGGCGTCGATGCGACGCGGCGCGCCGAGACCATTCCCATCTCCGGCTTTGTTGCCATGGCCCGTGAATTGGCGGATATACGCAGCGAAGCCGAGTAACCAAGAATTCCGGAGGAAAGAAAATGGCGTTGATGCGTCGGCAGTCCCTGGTCAAGTTCGATGCGCCCTTGTGCGAGACCATCGTCGACACGCCGAAGCCGAAAGGCGCCGAGGTTCTGGTCCGCATCGAGCGCTGCGGCCTCTGCCACTCCGATCTCCACATCCAGGACGGCTATGCCGATCTCGGCGGCGGCAGGAAGCTCGACACCACGCGCGGCATAACGCTGCCCTTCACGCTCGGCCACGAGATCGCCGGCGTCGTGGACGAGGTCGGCCCCGATGTTCCCTCCAGCCTCGTCGGCGCCAGGAAGGCGGTGTTTCCGTGGATCGGCTGCGGTCAGTGCCGCGATTGCGCCAATGGCGACGAGAACCTTTGTGTGAAGCAACGCTTCCTCGGCGTCTCCATCGACGGCGGCTTCGCCACCCACGTTCTGGTCCCCGACGCAAAGTACCTGCTCGACTACGATCCCCTGCCCGTCAACCAGGCCGCGACCTTGATGTGCTCCGGCGTCACCGCCTATGGCGCGCTCAAGCGCCTGGTCGACCGGCCACGCCAACGCAATTTGCTGCTGATCGGCCTCGGCGGCGTCGGCATGATGGGCCTGTCGTTCGCGCAGGCGATGTTCAAGCAGCCGATCACGGTCGCCGACCTCTCGCCGGCCGCGCGCGAGACCGCACTCAAGAACGGTGCCGCGGTGGCCTACGATCCGGCCGAGCCCGACGTCATCAAGCGCATCCTGAAGGAGACCGAGGGCGGCTTCGACGAGATCGTCGATTTCGCCGGCAACGAGAAGTCGATGGCCTTTGCCGTCGCGGTTGCCGCGCGCGGCGGCAAGATCGTGGTGTCCGGCCTGATGGGCGGCCAGTTCACGCTGCCGATGGTGCAATGGGTGTACAAGCGCATGACCATCGAAGGTTTCATGGTCGGCACGCTCTCCGAAGCCCACGAGCTGATGGCGCTCGCCCGCGCCGGCAAGATCAAGCCGACGCCGATGCGCGAGGAGCCGATGGGCGACGTGCAGAAATGGATCGACGAATTGCGCGCCGGCAAGGTCGTCGGCCGCATCGTGCTGAAGAACTGACAACAGCGCGGCGGGTCCGACGCAAGTCTCGCCCGCCGCACGGAACGCCTGCGGCCGCGCCGCGTTGGCTGCGCATGTCGATCCGTTGCACCGTCGAAAGCGCGTTCTTCATCGCCTGGAGCTGCCTGGAGAAGAGCGGCGAGCTCGGGCCGCCGGACGCGAGCGCGAACTTCCTGCTCGACGCCATCGAGGCCCAGCTTCGAACCGGTGAGCGCCGGCAATTGATGCTCGCCAACAAGGCGATCGACGCTTACCGCGCGGCTGCGGCACAAGGCCGACTGGCGGGGGATCGCGAAGTCCGCTGCGGCTGACGATCCTCGCTGCCGTCCAGCCAGCTGAAGCACACGACGTCGTGCTGTAGTTTTCAACGCCCGACCGCCCGTTGTGTGCACTTTGGAACCGTCGGTTCCGCCGCGGAAACGTAGGTTTGCCGCTGGCGCCGATTCCCGGCCCGCCCAAGAGAACACGATGTGACCGGTCGGCCCCAGAACGATCTGCTCCGGCAGCTCAATGATCCGGATTTCGAGCTGCTCGCGCCTCACCTCCAGCCGGTCGAACTCGAGGCGAGCCACGTCCTGCATCACGCCGGCGACGATGTCGCCGCGGTCCATTTTCCATGCGGGCCCGCGCTGGTGTCGTTCGCCGTGCCGGTCGAGGACGATCGCGAGGTGGAAAGCCTGCTGGTCGGGCGCGAGGGCGCGGTGGGGATCGCCGCCGGTCGCAGCCCTTCGCTCGCCTATTCGCGCATGATCGTGAAGCTTGGCGGCACCCTGGTGCGGCTGCCGCTGCGCGCGCTCGAGCAGGCGCAGCAGAGGTCGGCGACACTCCAGGAGGCCTTCGCGCGCTATGCCGACTGCCAGTTCGCGCAGCTGCTGCAGACCGCGGCCTGCAACGCTGCACATTCGATCGAGCAGCGTGCCGCCAAGTGGATCATCTCCGCGCATGAACATATCGGCGGAGCTGAGATTCCCCTCACGCACGAGCAGCTCGCCGGCATGCTGGGCGTCTCCCGCAGCTATGCCAGCCGCGTCATCCAGATGTTCAAGGCGCGGCGCATCCTCGCGACCCGCCGCGGCGCCATCCTGATCCTCGATGCAGCAGCGCTCGAAGCAAGGGCCTGCTGCTGCAACGATTGGGTGAAGAAGCATTTTGACGAGGTGCGCGGTGGAGCGGCAACCGCGGAGGGTTGACGCCTCCGACTCACCCAAGCGGCGGCGACTGCCGCTTCAGATGCAGATAGGCCGGACTGAAATCGCCGAGCCGCTGCAGCTCGCGCCATTTCAGCACGATCAGTTCGCCGTCACGAAGATCCATCGCTCCGCTGCGCCTGAGATCGCCGAGGGTCCGGTTCACGGTCGCGATCGCCATGCCGAGCGTCTCGCCGAGTTGCGCGAGGCTGATCGGCACGCGGCAACGATTGCCGCGCACCAGCTGCGCCGCGCGGGCGCGGTAGAACAGCTCGCAAAACAGGTGCGCCATGCGCGCCTGCATCGGCCGGGCGCTGTTGTTGGTGATGGCCTCGCGAAAGATCGCGGCATCGCGCAGAGTCTCGCGCCAGACGGCGAGGCTGAAGGTCGGCCGCCGCCGGAACGCGATGAACAATTCGCGGTGCGGGATGAACGCGACCGACGCCGGCCCGAGCGCACTGAGCCCGTGATCCATCTGGTCGATGAACAGCCCCTGCGCGTCCGGGAGATCGCCGGTGAGATGGAACGCCAGATATTGCCGCCGCCCGCTGCCGAGCAGGTGGTAGCGGGCGACCATGCCGGAGACGACCAAAGCGGAATGCTCGGGTTCGTCGCCTTGGCGGATGAAATCCTCGTTGGGCGCGAAATCGCGCAGCAACAAGGTCAGCGCGCGAATCTCGGCCATATCCTCATCTGCGAGCGCGGTGTGCTCGCCGAGGTTCCGTATCAGCACGTCGTGAGCTTTTTCCATGGGGCCGCCAATAATCGCGCCGGTTCTATCAAATGATACGTCCGGCTTGCGTTCAGCGGACTAGAACGCAGATCGGAAGCACAGGTTGCTAACCGGCTTGCGACGCACCGATCGCAGCCACGCCAATCCCCCCGATTTCGGACGAGCCGGCCTTATGAAAAGTACCACTCTGCTGGAGCGCATCCGCCGCCTGTTCGCATCCGAGGCGGGCGAGCATCTGGACAGCATCAACGATGCCTTGCTGAAGGGGCTGAAGGAGCCGGTCCGGCCGATGTCGGATCAGGAGCTCGCCCGCGCCATCCTCGAGTTCCGATCCGCGCCGGTTTCCGACGGGACACTTGCGAAACTGTCGCGTCGCTTGGCCGAGGCGCCGGGGCCGCGGGACGGCTGAAGCGGCACGCGAGGCCCATGCCGCATCCGAAGTTCATCGCCCGTCTGCAAGCGATCGAAGGCCTGTCCGAGGACGAGCGCCGACAGATCGCGGGCTTGCCGTCCACGCTGCGCCAGGTCTCGGATGGCGAGATCGTGCTGCACCAGGGCGAGGCCGCGACCCGCTGCGTCTTCGTCGTCAGCGGCTTCCTGTACCAGTCGCGCATCGTCGGCGATCGCAGCCAGACCCTCGCCTTCCATGTTCCCGGCGACATGCCGTGCCTGCACACGCTGCTGGTCTCGCCGACGGACGCGGACCTGGTGGGGCTCGGCCCGACCATCGTCGGCACCGTCGCCCACAGCCAGCTCCGCCAGCTGCTCGACAGCTCGATCCACCTGACCCGCGCCTTCTGGCGCGAGACGCTGGTCGACGCGGCGATCTCCCGGCAATGGATCGCCCGCCTCGGCGCGCAGGCGGCGTTGCCCAAGGTTGCGCACCTCATCTGCGAGCTGGCCGCAAGGCTGGCGGTCGTCGGCCTCGTCAAAGGGAACGGTTTCCAGATGCCGATGACGCAACGGCACGTCGCGGACGCCTGCGGACTGTCGATCGTCCACGTCAATCGTACCATCCAGGAGCTGAGGCATCGCGGGTTCATCGCCTGGGAAGGCAGCGAGATCGAGCTGCTGCAGCCCGACGAGTTGCGCAGACTGGCGGATTTCACGCCGGATTATCTGAGCTGAGCGCTCCGCCACGCGGCGAGCAGCGGCCCGTCGCTCCCCAGCACGGGATCCGTCTTCGGCTTGCGGACCTTGGCGATGCGCTTGACCGCGTCAGGACGCTGGCGCGTGTCGGTGCACTCGTCATAGGTGCCGTCCTGCGGGTAGGCTCCGACGACCAGAAAGTCCCGGCTGGACTCGATCAGCCGGTGGCCGGTGCCCGCGGGCAGGACCAGAACGTCGCCGGCTTTCACATTCAGGATGCGGCCCTTGATCCCGCCGCACTCGATCCGCGCCGCACCGCGCGCCACCCCCATCACTTCATGGATCTGCGAATGATAGTGGACGAAGTCGTACACGGTGTCGCGCCACGACCGGCCCCAGCCGTTCGTGTCGAACAGCGTGTCGATGACGACCTCCGGCGGAAAGCGCCGGCCGTTCAGCTTCACCGCCCGGCGATAGAGCAGCGCCGGGAAGCGCGGATTGTTCGGCACGATGCCGTCGTCGCGAAAGTGCATGGCGGTCGGCTTTCGGGCACGCACCACCGCCCGCAGGGTCGCCGCATCGGGCTGCTCCTCCACCAGCTTCTTGGCGAAATTCTTGATCTGATCCTTGACCGGCATGACGTCTCCTCAGCCGCGACATAACGGCTGCGGAGGTGAGAAGTTTCCAGGCCCAATCGGGAGCAAGGCTCGATAGGGCCTCGCCAGCTCATCATGACGCGGCGTTGGAAAGGCGCGTCAACCCTTGCCGGCCATCAGCTCGGCAAACTGCCGCAGATAGAGCGGCCAACCCTGATCACTGTCAACGCCGCTGCGGACGCCTTCCCAGCCCTCGCCATGCCGATCGAGGTGACGGTGCTCCAGCTCCAAGCGGGTCCGGCTTGGTGTCTCGGCAATGAACCGGACCTCCCATTCACTCGTCTTGGCGGGATCTGTTTCGATTTGCCAGCGCGGGCTGATGTCCCAGCTCAAGAGGACTCGGTTGGGTGGTTCAAACGCCAACACGCGTGCCCAGCGGCATTCGCTGCCGTCGATCCCCCGATCATAGATGCTTCCGCCCACGCGAGGCTCGAATACAGTCTCCGCAATGGGAACGGCGAGTAGAGTGTGCTCGCGCGGCTTGAAGCTGCCGAAGTCTTCGGTGAAGACCTTGAACGCGCGCTCGATCGGCGCCTCGACGACGATGGAATGTTTTACGGGCGCAGCCGATACACGTGTGTTCATTTGGATCCCTCCGATGGTTTTTCGACGGCTAATTTGTAGGCTGCCAGCGTGTCGCTCCAGAACCGGTCGAGCCACGCGCGCATCTGGCCGAGCCCTGCTGGATCGACGTGATAGACGTTGCTGGCACCCTTCGGCTCTGCACGAACCAAGCGAGATTCGCGCAGCACCTTGAGATGTTGTGAGACGGCCGACTGGGACACGGTCAGCTGTCGCGTGATCTCAGCGACGGTGCGTGGCCGTGCACCCACGAGCTCGAATATCCGCCTGCGGGTCGGATCGCCGAGAGCAGCCAGTTGTGCGCTGTCTTTAGCCATAGAAACTCGCCGCCCGATGCCACGCCTGTTCGCCACATAATAAGCCGTGACTAATGATTAGTATAAACTAATTATCAAGTCAACCGGCTGGGGTCGCGGGCGTGGAACTCTGATCCTGGTGTTGAAGAGTCTCATCCGGCGGCGGAACGAACGCCGCGCAGGCCCGATTCAAGCCACATCCTCTCCGGATTTGCGGCTCATTGCCACCCAAGTCTTTGATGACAAAGGGGTGGTTAAGAGTTGCGTCATGCGTAACCGGGAGACCAGGATGGGCAACCGCACCGCAAAGTTCGTATCCGCGCTGGTTGGCAGCATCCTTGCCGGCGCGCCATTAGCCGCCGTGTCGCAGAACGCGCCTGCACCATCGAGCACCGCCAACGCGGCCCCCGACTGCCTGGCTTCGCCGAAGGATGCCGCGCCGCAGGGCCAGCACTGGTACTATCGCCTGGATCGCACGACGAAGCGGAAATGCTGGTATCTGCGCGCCGCCGGTGAGAAGGAGAGCGCAAGGACCGCGCAGGCCGCCCCGGCCGTGAGCGATCCATCGACCGCGGACGCGCCGGCGCCGCAGCAGAACCCGGTGCAGGACGCGCGCGCCGAATATCCGACGCCGCGCGGAACTGCTGCTGCCAAGACGGCGAACGTGCCGATGCAAGCCGCCGCTGCGGCGCCGGTGCAACAATCCGCGGACCAGGCCGCTGACGGCAACGCGCAGCAACCCGCTGGCGCCGCACCCTGGCCCGATGTCTCCACTGCATCCGCTCCCCCCGCGTCGTCGCCGGCACCGACCGCTGTCGCGGCAGCCGCGCAGCCGAGCGCAAAGCCGTCGAAATCCTCCTCGCCCGTGGCGCTCGCTGCGGCAGACAACAGCACGACTGAGAAGCCGACCGGCTCGCTGCAGATGCTGCTGCTCGTGATCGGCGGCGCGCTCGCGCTCGCTGGAATCCTGGCCAGCCTCATCTACCGCTTCGCCGGCGCGCGCGTCCGGCTCCGGTCGGCGGACCGTCACGGGCGTTGGGACGATTGGCAGGCGCAGACCCAGGAGGGAAGCCGTGCGCCCTGGCGCGATTCACCGCCGGCCGCCGCCCAGCCGCCGCGCCCGATCGACTTCGATGCGGCACGTCCGCAACCGACAAGACAAGCGACGAAGCTTGCCGCGATCGGCCGCGAGATCGAGCTGATCGACGCGCGCAGACAACGTGCCGCCGCTCCGGCCGCAGAACCCGTCGAGACCAGAAGCAACAAGGTCGAGATGGTCGAGAAGATATTCCAGCCCGTCGCCGCAGCGCCCAAGCTCGCCGCTGGCGAGATCGGCAAGGATCACGATGACGCGTCGGCAGGTCGTGACGCCGATGCCGTCGACGTCGACGGCATCACGACGATGCTGGAACAGCTGGCCAAGCAAGGGCCGCGACTGTCGCGGCCTAACCTTGAAGCTGACCTTGCAAACTTCGAACGAAGCCTACGAGGCCGATCCGCCGCTCGCGCTTGAGGCGCTCGGCCTTCAGGATCGACTGCACCTCCGCGAACGCCTCGTCGACCGCGTGGTTGATCACGATGTAGTCGTACTCGGCCCAGTGACTCATCTCGTCGCTGGCGCGACTCATGCGCTTGCGGATCACCTCGTCGGAATCCTGCGCGCGCGAGTGCAGGCGCTTCTCGAGATCGGCCGCCGAGGGCGGCAGGATGAAGACGCTGACGACGTCGGCGCGCGCCTTCTGCTTCAACTGCTGAGTCCCTTGCCAGTCGATGTCGAACAGCACATCCTGGCCTGCCGACAGAGCCGCCTCGACAGGGCCGCGCGGCGTGCCGTAGCTGTTGTCGAACACGGTCGCCCATTCCAGCAGTTCGTCGGCCTTGACCATCGCATCGAACGTCGCCTTGTCGACGAACGTGTAATCCTTGCCGTTGACCTCACCGGGGCGCATCGGCCGCGTGGTCGCCGAGACCGACATTTTCAGGCCGGGCATCCGCTCGATCAAAAGACGCGACAGCGTCGTCTTGCCCGCGCCTGATGGCGAGGACAGCACGAACATCAATCCGCGCCGTTCGACACCGTCAGTTCCGTGACCGCCCGTCGTCATCGATCACTCCAGATTCTGGACCTGCTCGCGGAACTGCTCGACCACGTTCTTCATGGCGAGGCCCGTATTGGTCAGCTCGATGTCGTTCGACTTCGAGCAGCAGGTGTTGACCTCGCGGTGAAACTCCTGCGCCAGGAAATCGAGCTTGCGGCCGATCGGGCCGCCCTTGCCGATCAGCTCGCGCGCCTGCGCGATGTGCGAGGCGATCCGGTCGAGCTCCTCGCGGATGTCGGCCTTGGTCGCGATCAGGATCGCCTCCTGCATCAGGCGGTCGGAATCGAAACGGTCGGAGGTGTCGAGCAGCGCTGCGATCTGTTCAGTGAGCTTCGCCTTGATCGCCTCCGGCTTGCGGCCGGGCGCAGCTTCCGCTCTTCTCGCCAGCTGCTCGATCTCGTCGACGCGCTGGGTCAGGATCTGGCCGAGCGAGGTACCCTCGCGCTTGCGCATCGCGACGAGCTCGTCGAGCGCCTTGTCGAAGGCCTCGGCGGCCGCGGCGCGCGCGGCCTTGTCCTCCTCCTCGTCGCCCTCGGGCTCGGCGACCTCGACGACGCCCTTGATGGCGAGCAGGCCATCGATGCTCGGCGCCACCGCGTCGACCTTCCCCGAGATCAGCGCGGCGGCCTTCAGCACGGCGTTGAGCACGTCCTCGTTGACGCGCACCGTGGCGGCGGCGTTGGTGCGCTTGACGTTGAGATTGGCGTAGACGGTGCCGCGCGAGAGCAGCTCGCCGGCGCGCTTCTTGGCATGGGCCTCGAGCTCGTCAAAGCCCTGCGGCAGCCGCACGCGCAAGTCGAAGCCCTTGGCGTTGACCGACTTCAACTCCCATTCGAACGTATACGGCCCGCTCGTGCCGTGGCATCTCGCAAAGCCGGTCATGGACGACAGCGCCATCAGTTCAGATTCTCCACGAACACGGGATTCGCGAGGCCATCAAGCCACGCGAATCTTAAGACTATTTTGCCGGAAAGTGGAATCAGCAATGCCCGGCAGCTGGTCTGCGCGCGGGCTTTAGCGCTGGACCACCGGCGGCGAGCCCTGCACTGCGCCCTGTCGGGCCGGTGCGGGATTGGCTGGGCCAGCCGGGCGTGCCGCCGGCGGCTTCTTCTGCTGATTGGGCCGCGCTGGCGTGGTCGCGGTCGGCGCGTCGGCAGCGCCGGACCCGGCAGCCGCCGGCGGCTGCGCGTCCTCGGCCGGCTCGACCGTGTCGTTCTGGATCTGCTTCTCCATCGCGCGCAGCTTGGCGACGTTCTTCTGGTGCGCGTCGTAGGTCTCGGTGAAGGCATGCCCGCCGGTGCCGTCGGCGACGAAGAACAGGTCGCGGGTGCGGGCCGGATTGGCGGCGGCTTCCAGCGACGCGCGGCCGGGGTTGGCGATCGGGCCCGGCGGCAGGCCCTCGATCACATAGGTGTTGTAGGGCGAGGGCTGTGTGATCTCGCTGCGCTTGATCGGCCGGCCCAGCGTGCCCTTGCCGCCGACGAGGCCGTAGATGATGGTCGGATCGGACTGCAGCTTGATCCGCTGCTTCAGCCGGTTGACGAACACCGCAGCGACGCGGCTGCGCTCGTCGGGCTTGCCGGTTTCCTTCTCGATGATGGACGCCAGCGTGACGAGCTGCTCCGGCGTCTTGACCGGAATGTCGGGATTGCGGCGTTCCCAGATCTCCGTCAGCACGCGCTTGTGCGCCTGCTGCATGCGCTGGACCACCTGCTCGCGCGGCGTGCCGCGCGGGAATTTGTAGGTCTCCGGAAGCAGCGTGCCTTCGCGCGGCAGCTCGCGCACGCTGCCGGTGAAGATGTCGTTGTCGGACAGCCGCGCCACGATCTGCTCGGAGGTCAACCCTTCCGGTATCGTGACGGCGTGCTGCACCACCTTGCCCTCGACGATGGTGCCGATGACGTCGCGCAGCGAGGCGTTCTTCTGGAACGAATACTCACCTGGCTTGAGGTCCGAGCTCGCCTTCAACGCGGCGACGCTGGCGATGAACACCCAGGGATTGACGTCGGTCACGCCTTCCCGGTTCAGCGTCTCGGCGATGTCGCGCTTGCCCGCACGCTGCGGGATGTTGACGATCTTGTCCTCCTTCAGCGGTCCGGGCGCCTCAAGCACCTGGCGGCCGTAATAATAGACGCCGCCGGCGCCGAGCATGGCGATCAGCAGAAGGGTGATGATGGCGTTGCCGACGATGACGAACGGATTGCGCGCACGGTCCGACCGCCTGGGCGGCGGCGGGAGTTGCTCGGGCTCGAGCGCGGCCCGCGGACTCCGGGGTGAAATGGGCGGCCTTTCACTCATCGAAACAACCTGAATCCTGCCGGTTCAATCGCGGCCCGACAATCGCTTGCCCTGCCAAAAACGCACGCGCCCACGTCCATGACTATCGCCGAATACGGCAAAACGGTGGATTCGTCTCAAACACAAACTAACTAACAAGGCGCCGGACGATCACCGACGCATTGGTACCGCCAAAACCAAAAGAGTTCGACAACGCGACGTTGACCTCACGCTGCTTTGCCTTATGCGGCACGAGATCGATTGCAGTCTCGACCGACGGAGCGTCGAGATTGATCGTCGGCGGCACGACATTATCGCGAATCGCCAGAATCGCGAAGATCGCTTCGATGGCACCGGCCGCACCGAGCAGATGGCCGGTCGACGACTTGGTCGAGGACATCGCGACCTTGGAGGCGGCGTTGCCGAGCAGACGCTCGACCGCGCCGAGCTCGATCTCGTCGCCGAGCGGCGTCGAGGTCCCGTGCGCGTTGATGTAGTCGAGATCGGACGGCGTCAGCCCGGCGCGCTTGAGCGCGGCCGACATGCTGCGGAAGCCGCCATCGCCATCGGGCGACGGCGACGTGATGTGATAGGCATCGCCGGAAAGACCGTAGCCGATCACCTCGGCATAGATCTTCGCGCCGCGGCGCCTGGCGTGCTCCAGCTCTTCCAGCACGAGGACGCCGGCGCCCTCGCCCATCACGAAGCCGTCACGGTCCTTGTCGTAGGGGCGCGAGGCCTTCTCGGGCGTCTCATTGAAACCGGTCGAAAGCGCGCGCGCGGCGTTGAAGCCGGCAATGCCGATGCGGCTGATCGGCGACTCGGCGCCGCCCGCGACCATCACGTCGGCATCGCCGAGCGCGATCAGGCGGGCGGCATCGCCGACCGCATGCGCGCCGGTCGAGCAGGCGGTGACCACCGAATGGTTCGGTCCCTTGAGCCCGTGCGCGATCGAGACGTAGCCGGAGGCGAGATTGATCAGGCGGCCCGGAATGAAGAACGGCGACACCCGGCGCGGTCCGCGCTCCTTCAGCAGGATCGCGGTGTCGGCAATGCCGTTGAGGCCGCCGATGCCGGAGCCGATCATGGTGCCGGTCGCACACTTGTCCTCTTCGGTCTCGGGATGCCAGTTGGCGTCGTCGAGCGCCTGGCCGGCCGCGGCCATGCCGAAGATGATGAAGTCGTCGACCTTGCGCTGGTCCTTCGGCTCCATCCATTTGTCCGGATTGAAGCTGTCGTTCGACCCGTCGCCGCGCACGACCGTGCAGGCGATCTTGGTCTGCAGATCGGAGACATCGAAGCTCTCGATCCTGCGCGCACCGCTTTCGCCGTTGAGGATGCGCTTCCAGGTCGGCTCGACGCCACAGCCGAGTGGCGAGACCATGCCGAGACCCGTGACGACAACCCGCCTCATATCCGAAAACTCCGCATCGAAAGATTCACGGCCAATAACAAGAAACCGGCTGGCCGCTGCGAAGCGGCCCGTCCGGTTTCAATGCTGTCCCCGCGAAATGAAGAGCCTTAGCTCTTCGCGTTCTTCTCGAGAAACTTCGTGGCGTCGCCGACGGTGAGAATCGTTTCCGCAGCGTCGTCCGGAATCTCGCAACCGAATTCCTCTTCGAACGCCATCACCAGCTCGACGGTATCCAGACTGTCGGCGCCGAGGTCGTCGATGAAGCTCGCGTTGTCGACAACCTTCTCGGGTTCAACACCAAGGTGTTCGACCACGATCTTCTTAACCCGCTCGCCAATGTCACTCATTGCTTAACCTCGTGTTGTTCCCTGTAGACCCGACCCCCCGGGACGATACGAGCCTCGTGGTCGTTTGACTGCCTTCGCTTACGAACTTGATTTGGCCCATCCTAACCGATGGAGGCTCCGGCGAACGACGGCCAAAGGCTCCGCATCGCCAATATACAGGGTTTCAAAAACCTGCAATGGCGTTCTTTGCCCATCCGTTGAAGGTCCGGTTATCATACTTCAATTGCCTTGACTACAAGCCTCATTTCGCTCCGGAAACGGCCGTTTGCCGCATGCCGCACCGCCCTGACGGGCGCTGCGGCACGAGACATCAGATCATGGCCATGCCGCCGTTGACGTGGATGGTCTGCCCGGTGACATAGGCTGCTTCGTTCGAGCTCAGATAGACGGCCGCCGCCGCGATGTCCTCGGGCGTTCCCAGGCGGGCGGCCGGAACCTTGGTCAGAATCGTTTCGCGCTGCTTGTCGTTGAGCGCATCGGTCATCGGCGTCTTGATGAAGCCCGGCGCGATGCAGTTCGCGGTCACGCCACGCTTGGCGTATTCGGCCCCCAACGTCTTGATCATGCCGATCAGGCCGGCCTTCGACGCCGTATAATTGCCCTGCCCGGGATTGCCGGTGACGCCGACCACCGAGGTGATGGCGACGATGCGGCCGAAGCGCTTGCGCATCATCAGCTTGGTCGCGGCGCGCGCCAGGCGGAAGGTCGCGGTCAGATTGACGTTGATGACCTCGTCCCAGTCCTCGTCGCGAAGCTGCACGAAGAGATTGTCGCGCGTGATGCCGGCATTGGCGACGAGAATGTCGACCTGGCCCATCGCCGCTTCCGCAGCCGGCACCAGCGCCTCGACCTCATCGGCCTTGGAGAGATTGCAGGGCAGCACATGGGCGCGCTCGCCGAGCTTGCCGGCCAGCTCGTCCAGCACCTCCTTGCGCGTCCCTGATATGGCGACGGTGGCGCCCTGCACGTGCAGCGCCTGCGCGATCGCGCCGCCGATGCCGCCGGTCGCGCCGGTGACGAGCGCCTTTCGGCCAGTCAGATCGAACATTGATGACTCCCTAAGCCTGCTTCGCAGCGGCCAATGCATCCCTGGCGGCGGCAATGTCGTTCGGGCCGCCGACCGCAATGCCGACGGCGCCGTCCGCGATGCGCTTGACGAGACCGGTCAGCACCTTGCCGGCGCCGATCTCGAAGAAGCGGGTGACGCCCTGCCCGGCCATATAGGCCACCGACTCGCGCCAGCGCACCGTGCCGGTGACCTGCTCGACCAGACGGCGGCGGATCTCGTCGGGATCGGTGATGGCGCTCGCCAGCACGTTCGACACCAGCGGTGCCGCCGGCGCCTTGATCGTGACCTTCGAGAGCGCCTCCGCCATGGCATCCGCAGCCGGCTGCATCAGCTTGCAATGGAACGGGGCGGACACCGGCAGCAGCATCGCACGCTTGGCGCCCTTGGCCTTGGCGATCTCGACGGCGCGATCGACCGCGGCCTTGTCGCCGGAGACGACGACCTGGCCGCCGCCATTGTCGTTGGCGGCCTGGCAGACCTGCCCCTGCGCCGCCTCGCCGGCGACCTCCATGGCGGCCTCGTAGTCGAGACCGAGCAGCGCGGCCATCGCGCCGGCGCCGACCGGGACCGCCTTTTGCATTGCGAGACCGCGGGTGCGAAGCAGACGCGCAGTATCCGACACCGTCAGGCTGCCGGCCGCTGCCAGCGCCGAATATTCACCGAGCGAGTGGCCGGCGACGAAGGCCGCGTCTCGTCCCACGGAAAAACCAGCCTCAGCCTCGAGCACGCGCAAGGTCGCGACAGATACCGCCATCAGCGCCGGCTGGGCGTTCTCGGTGAGCTGGAGGGTTTCGGCCGGACCTTCCCAGATGATGGCCGTCAGCTTCTCGCCGAGCGCGGCATCGACCTCGTCGAACACGGCGCGCGCCACCGGAAAGGCCTCGGCCAGGGCTTTGCCCATGCCGACCGCCTGGGAACCCTGCCCAGGAAATGTGAATGCAGCCGTCATCGGCGCTCCCTGCTTGTCAGGCATGATCCCTTTCGAGAACCGGCAGCCGATTACGCGCGGCCTTGGTCCGTGGTTCCTTGGCCATGGTTCCTTGGGCCATGGTTCCGGATCATGCTCCAAAGGGGGCCGTAGACACCGTCCGGGGCCGCACTGTCAAGCCGAGACGGGAACCTGGAGCAGCATTCGACGGGGAATGAGCCCCCTCAAAACCCGCCGGCGGTCTGGTTGGCATCAACGTCCGCCCCGGCCCGCGCGCGGCGCGCACTGTTGACGAGTTGCCCCGGCCGATCCTCACGGTCCGGCCTTGCCGTGGCCAGCCGCAGCACCGAAGCGTAGTTCGGCTGCACCTCCATGCGGCCCGCGTACCGGCTCGCACTCAGCAGCCGATGCACCTTCGGCAGATTGTAGCAGGGCACGTAGAACAAGAGATGATGCTCGAGGTGATAGTTCACGTAATACGGCGCGATGAACAGGCGCTCGAGAAAATTGGCGTGCGTCGTGCGCGTGTTGCGCAAGGGGTCGCTGCTATCGGGGACGACGGCGTGCTCGGCGATGTTGCGGATGCGGGTGATGACCATCATCCAGGTCAATAGCGGCACCAGCCAGAGCAGCGGATAGGCCCACCACACGCCGGCCGCCGCGAGCGCGGCAAACATGATCGCATTGACCACACATTGCGGGCCGAGCATCTCCCAGAAATGCGCTGCACGCTGCCGCCATGACCAGTTCCTTGGCCCAAGCGCGTTGAGCAGCTGCGCCTTGCGCTGCTGATAGCCGGTCTGCCCGGTGATGTCGCGGATGAACTTGCGGCGATAGCTCAGCTTGGTGATCGGAAACGGCGCCGACAGCACCAGATCGGGATCGTCCTCCTGCTGGGTGCGCGCATGGTGCTGAAGGTGGTAGCGCCGGTAGCTGCGTGTCTCCGCAAACAGCGGATAGGCGCAGAACCACTGGCTCAGCGCCAGATTGGTTTTCTCGTCGGCGGACAGGCAGCCATGCGCACCGTCATGCATCAGGATCGCAAGGCCGAGCTGGCGTGAGCCGATGATGGCGACGGCAAAGATATAGGTGAGCGGATTGGGCCACCACGCCACCAGCGCGATGGCAGCAATGATCAGTGCCCAGGCGTGCGCGATCAGCGCAGCGCCTTTCCACGTCGCGCGCTGACGCACCTCCGCCAATTGATCATCGGTCAGGAAATCGCGGGCACGCATGCGAAGCGCGGTCATGGCCTAGCCCTCTCCATTCGAATTGTCGGATGCTTCACGCGCCTCGACGAGACGCAGGCGCCCGGTGTCTTCAGTGGATTTCGCCTGCTCGCCCAGCACGCGCAGCATCTCGGCGCAGAGCGCCTCGGGCGAACGGCCCATCGCATCGCCTTCGAGAATGACGCCGATGGCGACGGCCCAGAAGCGCCGCGAGCTTTCGTCGGGCGCGCGCAGCGAGCGCCAGCCGTGCCGCTCGACCTGTCCCGCATAAGCGCGCGCACCCTCGCTGTGCAGGCGCTCGATGGTCCGCTCGACCAATGGCGCGAGATCCTGGCGCCGCCGCGTCAGCGTCAGCGCTTCGGCAAAGAAGGCGACCGAATCGCTCGCCGTCACGGTCTCGGCCAGCGCGCGGGTGTATTCCCGGGGCGTCTTCGCCTTCAGCGCCGCCTGCTCGGTGGCACGCGCCAGGTACAAGAGATCGCGGCAGGCGCATTCGACGAACAGCGCCTCCTTGGTGCGGAAGTAATAGGTGATCTGGCTCGGGAATGCGTCCGCGGCGGCCGCGATGTCGGTGATCGCCGTGCCGGACAGCCCCCGCTCCCGAAACAGCGGGCTCGCAGCATCCAGAAGCAGCGACCGCATCTTGCGGCCGGCCGAGCGCGTCGCGCGCGCGGCGTGCTTGGGGTCGCCTGCCGCCTCGATCGGCGCATCGGCCGACGTTTCCGCCATGGGATCCTCTCCGCTGGCTTATTTGTATGTCATACAAACAAATAGATCAAGCGAATCTTGGTATTGGAGGATGGGGGTCCTGCCGGTGTGGGAAGGGAGAACACGGCTCGAAAATGCCCCTCCAACCTTGCAAAGCCGGCCAAAATCCGTATAAGGCGCCCATCCGCAGACCCCGGCCGGGAGCTGAACGGACGGTCTCAGCAAATCATTCGTGATTTTGGTGTGGCAGGGCCAGTCGGCCCGTCGTCCCGTGTTTCCGCCTTCTGAGCTTGATCCCAGAGTCCTTTCCGAAGGCCTCTTAAGGGTTTGACGCCGGGCGATGCGCCAACATGAGGAAAGGACGACCATGCCTCTTTACGAGCATGTTTTTCTCGCGCGTCAGGACGCGAGCCCGCAGCAGGTCGAAGAGCTGACTGCGCAGATGACCGGTATCGTCGAGGGTCTCGGCGGCAAGATCACCAAGACCGAGAATTGGGGCGTGCGGTCCCTCACCTACCGCATGAACAAGAACCGCAAGGCGCACTTCGTGCTGCTCAACATCGACGCGCCGTCCGCGGCGATCGCCGAGATCGAGCGCCAGGAGCGCATCAGCGAGGACGTGATCCGCTATCTCAGCGTCCGCGTTGAGGAGCTCGAGGAAGGCCCGTCCGCGATGATGCGCAAGGCCGATCGCGACCGCGAGCGTGACGACCGTGGCGGTGGCTTCCGCGGTGAGCGCGAAGGCGGCTTCCGTGGCGACCGCGAGGGCGGTTTCCGCGGCGATCGCGGCCCGCGCCGCCCGCGTGACGAAGCTGAAACCACGGATGGGGAGTAAGAATCATGGCTGAAGCTGGTGCACGCCGCCCGTTTTTCCGTCGTCGCAAGAGCTGCCCGTTCACGGGCGCCAATGCTCCGAAGATCGACTACAAGGACTCCAAGCTCTTGATGCGTTACGTCTCCGAGCGCGGCAAGATCGTGCCGAGCCGCATCACCGCGGTGTCCGCGAAGAAGCAGCGTGAGCTCGCCCGCGCCATCAAGCGCGCGCGCTTCCTGGGCCTCTTGCCCTACGTCATTCGCTGATACGACCAATTCGACCGGCGGCCGCTCAGCCGCCGGTCGCGACTTCGAACTCATAAGGCTTCCGGGTCGTCCGGTCGCCGATGGTTGGGGCAAACGATGCCTCTAACCGCTCGAAGGGAGCGGGACAGCTGATGATGGCCTTTGGACTGATAGCCCTGATCGCCGGCGCTGCGTCGGCCCTGATGTTCGCCTCGATCATTTCGGGCGCGCTGATCTCGCTCGTCCTGTTCTATCTCGCTCCGCTCCCTCTGATGGTCGCCGCGATCGGCTGGGGCCCGCTTTGCGCGAGCCTCGGCGGCATCGCTGCCGCGATCGGCCTTGGCGCCCTGTTCGGCCTGCCCTACTGCATCGCCTTCGCCGTCACCGTCGCGTTGCCGGCGTGGTGGCTCGGCCATCTGGTCCTGCTCGGGCGTCAGGTGGGAAGCACAGCGCCTGCGACCGGCACGGCGCCCGCCGCGGAGCCGGACATCGAGTGGTACCCGGTCGGCCGCATCCTGCTCTGGATTGCAGGCTTCGCCACGCTGACCACGATGGCCGCTCTGCTCACGCTTGGGACCGACGCGGAGACCATCACCGGCACGTTGCGCCGTGGCCTGATGCGCCTCCTGCGCGCCACCGACCCGCAAACTTCGGGTGAAGCCAGTCAGTTCGTCGACGCCTTGGTGCGCATCGCACCGGCCGCCGCCACCATCGCTGCGACGATGACGCTCACTCTCAACCTCTGGCTCAGCGCCAAGGTGACCGCGACATCGGGCCGGCTGCGCCGTCCCTGGCCGGATCTCAAGGCCACCGAGCTGCCGCAGATGACGCTGGTTGTGCTGTGCATCTCGCTTGCCTTCTGCTTCACCGGTGGGCTGCTGGCCATCGTGGCGCAGATCGCCACCGCTGCGCTGATGATGAGCTATGCGCTGGCGGGTTTCGCCGTGCTGCATACGCTGACGCTCGCGCTGAACGGCCGCACGTTCTGGCTCGGCTCGACCTACGCCGCCGTCGTCGTGTTCGGGTGGCCCGTGATCGCGATGGTGATCCTCGGCCTTGCGGACGCCGTGTTCGGCTTCCGCGAGCGCTTCCTGCGCAGCCGGCAGCCGCCACCACTGCCTACCCCCTGAGTTCAACCCCGAAACTGAAACCCTACAGAGCACTTCAAAAGGAGAACGAATATGGAAGTCATTTTGCTGGAACGCGTCAACAAGCTCGGCCAGATGGGCGAAGTCGTGAAAGTTCGCGACGGCTACGCTCGCAATTTCCTGCTCAAGCGCGGCAAGGCGCTGCGCGCCACCGCCGACAACCGGGCCAAGTATGACGGCATGAAGGCCGAGCTCGAAGCGCGCAATCTCGCCTCGAAGGCCGAGGCGTCCAAGGTCGCCGAGAAGATCGAGGGCAAGAACATCATCGTGATCCGTCAGGCGTCGGAAGCCGGCCAGCTGTTCGGCTCGGTCAACGTGCGCGACATCGTGATCGCGTTCGAAGCCGACGGCGTTTCGCTCGCCCGTCCGCAGATCCAGCTCGACGCGCCGATCAAGACCATCGGCAAGCACTCGATCACCGTTGCCGTTCACCCCGAGGTCGAGGTCGAGATCACCGTGACCGTCGCACGCAGCCAGGACGAGGCCGAGCGCATCAACCGCGGCGAGGACATCTCGACCCGCAACGAGGATCGCGATGCGGCTGCCGAAGCGATCGCCGCCGCCGGCGAGTTCTTCGATCCGGAAGCCCAGCACGACGACGTCGCGCCGGCGCCGGCCGCGGAAGAGAAGTAACTCCGATCACGTCATTCCGGGATGGTCCGAAGGACCAGACCCGGAAGCTCGAGATATGGATCAGCCCGGTCGCGTCACGCGGCCGGGCTTTTCGTTTTTGCAGCGACGTCCTCGCTCAGCAACGCGATCGATGCCAGCGCGGTGGCCGTATGCTTCTCGACGCCGTCGCTGACGCAGAACACGTCAGCCGCGACCACCGCGACCTGGCGGCCGGGCTTGATCACCCTGGCACGGCAGATCAGCTTCTCGCCGACCGCGGGCGACAACAGATTGAGCTTGTATTCCGCCGTCAGCGCCGGCTGGCCGCGCGAGGTGGCGGCCGCAATCGTCGTGGCGTTGTCGACCAGGAAGGCGGTGACGCCGCCGTGGAAGAAGCCGTGCTGCTGCAAGAGCTCCGGCCGTCGCTGTACGGCGATGGTGCAGGTGCCGCGCGACAATTCGGAGAGCTCGGCGCCGACCAGGTTCATGAAACCCTGCCGGCCGACATTGGCGTGAATGCGCTCGGCAATCGGCGCAAATTCCGGATCAGCTTCGGCCCGCATGCGGTCTCCCCTTATTGCTTGTTGATGCGATCGAACGGCCTCAGCGCGCGCTTGGCGCAGGCGATCAGCGTGTCCGCCTCGATGCGCGGATCGGTGCGGTCGCGCCCCGACAGGAAGGCGCGGCAGAAGATCTGCGCCGGACCGATCAGCTGGCTTATGAACATTGCCGGCGTCATCGGCAGAAGCTCGCCGCTTGCGACCAGCGGCGCGCGCCAGCGCTCGATGCCTTCGGCAAGCCGCGCATTCTGCGCCCGCTGGGCGTCGCGCACGTCCTCGCCCCATTCGCTGCGCGAGATCTCGAAGAGGTAGCGCGCCTCGCGCCGGCTGGTGACGACCCAGTCGAGATGCGCCCGAATCAAGCGATCGATGCCGTGCTCGGCATCGGGCACGGGATCGAGCGCGGCCAGCACCGCGGCGTGATAGTGCCGCAGAACGTCCAGAAACAACGCACCGGCGAGCTCCTTCTTCGAGGCGAAGACGTGGAAGAAGCTGCCATTGGAGGCGCGCGCCCGGCTGCGGATCGCGGCCACCGTCGCGGCCTCGAAGCCGACGCGGTCGAACACCATCAGCCCGGCCGCCAACAGATCGTCTCGCACGCCCGCTGCCATCGCGCCTCCTGGAGTATTACTCTAGAGCAATACTCTAGAGCCGGTCAATACGAAGCGGAGGCCGCCATGAAGGCGGCCTCCGCTCGCCTGTCTAAGGACTGTAAGAGACTTACCGCGAGATTGGCGGTGCCGGCGGACCGGAGGACTCGGCCGGCGCCGCGGGCGGGGCCGGCTGCGGCCTGGCCGCCGGCTCGGAGCTGGCTGCGGGGGCGGCCGGCCTGGAAGCAGCCTCTTCGGCCGGCTTTGGCGCCGCCGGCTCGGCAGGCTTCGCGGCGGCAGGTGCAGCCGGCGTCACCTGCGGGACGGGGTCGGGTCGCGAGGCCGGAGCGTCGCCGCGCGGCTCGACCTTCGCAGTATCAGGCTTGGCGCTATCAGGCTTGGCCTCGACCGGCTTCTCCGATGCCTTGCCGCTGTCTGGCTCGGCCTTGGCACTGTCAGGCTTGACGGCCTCCGGCTTCGGCTCGCTCTTCTTGTCGTCAACCGCCGGTGCGGCCGCATCGACCTTCGGGGCTTCCTCGGTCCCGGGCTTGGCGCGGCGCTTGCCCTTGCGTCCCTCGGGCGCAGCCTGTCCCTCGGGCTTCGCGCCGTCATCGGCCGGCCGTGCGGCACGCTTCTGGCGCGTGCCCTCGGCGGCCGGAGTGGCGCCCTCGCCCTCGGGCCTGGCGGCCTCCTGCGCGCGCGGGCGTCGGCCCTGCTGCTCCGGCGAAGCGCCGTCCTTCTTGCCGTCCTTGGCCTGGTAGCGGGTGTCGGTGGCCCCATTGGAGACCAGATAGGCGGAGAGGACGCCCGCCATGTCCGAGCTTGTGGTGTAGTGCTGGCGCAGGAAACCGGACAGCGAGCCGGGCGACACGGACTTCAACAGTCCGCGCGGGCTCTTGTGGCAGGCATTGCAGGTTTGCGCGAACAGCTGGGACGGGGACTTGCCGGCCTCGAGGTTCGTCGCCTGCGCAAGAACGGAATCGGCCGCACCGAAGCCAATCAGAAGCATCACCGTCGCGAGGCTGAGCGCTCGGCTCGACATTCCCATGATCTCCGTTGAATTTTACTGCGAAGCAGCCGGCATCCGGTGCGGCGGCGGTCACCTTTTAACCGATTGAGCCGCGAATGGAAGCAGGTCCACGCGCAAGGATGTGGTTAAGCGGTTTTCGAATATCTACTTTGAATACAGTGCAATAGCGCGGCCGGAACCGGCTCGCTAGATTTAGATGCAAACGCATAGGAACCGCTGCGGCGCCTGGGCGTCAGATATGAAGGCCGGGTTAGTCGCATCTTTCGGGTTCGCTCGAGAGGAGTGCCGATGGACCGTCTGTTGCGTCGATTCCTGTCTCAATTCATCCGCCGCGGCTCGCTGACGGTGACCGGCGCCAGCGGATCGAAGTTCACCGTCGGCGACGGCTCCGGCGAGCCGGTCGCGGTCCGCTTCGTCACCGCGGACGCCGAGCGGAGGGTCCTCATCAATCCCGAGCTGGGGCTTGGCGAGGCCTACATGAACGGCGAGTTCGTAGTCGAGCGTGGCAGCATAGCTGATGCCCTCGCGATCCTGCTCGATCAACCCGACCTATTGCCGCAGTGGGCAAAGCCGTGGTGGCACCTGCGTTACCTGACGCGGCACCTCAAGCAGTTCAATCCCCGCCCCCGCTCCCGTCAAAACGTCGCGCATCACTACGATCTCGACGGCCGGCTCTATTCGCTCTTTCTCGACGCCGACAAGCAATATAGCTGCGCCTATTTCGAGACGCCCGAGATGTCGCTGGACGACGCGCAGCTTGCCAAAAAAAGGCACATCGCCGCGAAGCTTCTCGTCAGGGACGGCCAGCGCGTGCTCGACATCGGCTCCGGCTGGGGCGGCCTCGGGCTCTATTTCGCCGAGATTGCAGGCGCCGACGTCACCGGCGTGACGCTGTCGACCGAACAGCTGCAGGTCGCCAATGCGCGCGCCGCCGAAAAGGGCGTGGCGGGCTCGGCCAGATTCCTGCTCCAGGATTATCGCGACGTCGACGGTACGTTCGATCGCATCGTCTCCGTCGGCATGTTCGAGCATGTCGGGGCAAGGTTCTACGACGCCTACTTCCAGCGCTGCGCCGAACTGCTGAAGGAAGACGGCGTCATGCTGCTGCATTCGATCGGCCGTTCGCAGGGCCCGGATTCGACCAATCCCTGGATCGCCAAATACATCTTCCCCGGCGGCTACATCCCCGCGCTGTCGGAGGTGCTGCCGGCGATCGAGCGTGCGGGCCTCCTTGTCTGCGACATCGAGATTCTGCGCCTGCACTATGCCGAGACGCTGAGGGCTTGGCGCGAGCGCTTCATGGCGCGGCGCGAGGAAGCCGTGCAGCTCTACGACGAGCGCTTCGCCCTGATGTGGGAATTCTACCTGGCGGCCTGCGAGATGACGTTCCGCAAGCAAGCCATGATGAACTTCCAGATCCAGATCACCCGTCGCCAGGGCGTGGTGCCGATGACCCGCGACTACGTCCCGCGGGAGGAAGCCCGGCTGCGCGCGCGGGAGGGCGCGGCCACGCCGAGGCTCAAGCTGGCTGGTGAATAGGTCCGGATCCTAGTGACGAAGCGTCGAAATCCTGGATGTCCGGAAAGACGCCGTTAACGCCAATTGCGCCCGCAATTCCAGCAGGATTTCGGGGGCGACCGGCTGGCGACGCACCTCGGGCCGCTCCGCATGCTTCATGGCAGCGATCAACCCGGACAGCCAAAGCCGGCTGCCTGCCTCGCTTCGCCAGTTCTGGTGCTGCCGTTCTGGCTGCATCGCTCGCCTCGTATCCCTGTCGGCGGGGAATGAGATAATCCTCTGCCCGCCTGCCTGTTCCGGCATGCCCCCGAAAGAATCCGGGGAGATGTGATCTGTTTCACATAAGTCTGGTCGGGCCTGGCTTAGACCGTCGCCATGAGCAAAGAGACCCAAACCTCATTCGACGTGCAGGACGACCTCCGCACCGATTACGCCCTGATCGTCACCGGCGTCGGGGCGGCCCTGGTTGCGCTGGTCTACCTCCTGCTGGTCTAAAGCCGAGCCGAATGCGGCTGCGCTGCGTCATTTCGCGCGCCTCCCCATAGGTCTGCGCGCCAGCCGACAGGGTTCATGGGTTTCAGGATTTTTCCAACGCGCGACCGCGGCCCCTTTCGGACGAGCGAGCTCCGCCAAAATCCAGTCAAGCGCGGCGCATGCTGCGGCTGCTAATCATCCACCATTTTAACTGAGCGGTTGATAGCGGTCAGCTTTCGCTTCCGCTTTGCACCGAGGCGGCGCTTTATCCCGGCCCCGCATCCGCCCAAGAAAATTGCTAAGCACGTCCGACCATGGCACTGACTGATTCGAACGTTCTCAAACTCGCGCCCGATGCCGGAACTCCCGCCTATCGGAGCGCGCCGCACAATATCGAGGCGGAACAGAGCCTTCTGGGCGCGATCCTGGTCAACAACGACGCCTTCTACCGCGTCTCCGACTTCCTGGAGGCGAAGCACTTCTTCGAGCCGCTGCACCAGACCATCTTCGAGACCGCCGGCAGCCTGATCCGGATGGGCAAGATCGCCACCCCGGTCACGCTGAAGACGTTCCTGCCGGCCGATACCGACGTCGGCGGCATGACCATCGGCCAATATCTGGCGCGGCTTGCGGCCGAAGCGACCACCATCATCAACGCCCAGGATTATGGCCGCACCATCTACGATCTGTCCTTGCGCCGCGACCTGATCGGCATCGGCGAGGACATGGTCAACGTCGCCTATGACGCGCCGGTCGACTTCCAGCCGCGGGCACAGATCGAGGACGCCGAGCGAAAGCTGTACGAACTAGCCGAATCCGGCCGCTATGACGGCGGCTTCCAGAAGTTCTCGCAGGCGCTGGCGGTCGCGGTCGATCTCGCGGCCAAGGCGTTCCAGCGCGACGGAAAACTGTCCGGCATCTCGACGGGCATGCGCGACCTCGACACCAAGATGGGCGGCCTGCAGCACTCCGACCTAATCATCGTCGCGGGCCGTCCCGGCATGGGCAAGACCTCGCTCGCGACCAACATCGCCTACAATGTCGCACGAGCCTACGTTCCGGAACTCCAGGCCGACGGCACCACGAAGGCCGCCAATGGCGGCGTGATCGGCTTTTTCTCCTGCGAAATGTCGGCCGACCAGCTCGCCACGCGTATCGTGGCCGAGCGCACCGGTGTTCCCTCCTCCCACATCCGCCGCGGCGGCATCTCGGAAGCCGATTTCGAGAAGATCCGGGAGGTCTCGATCGAGCTGCAATCGCTGCCATTCTATGTCGACGCCACCGGCGGCCTGTCGATCGCGCAGCTGATGGCGCGCGCGCGCCGGCTGAAGCGCCAGAAGGGTCTCGATCTCCTGGTGATCGACTACATCCAGCTGCTCTCGGGTTCGAGCAAACGCGCCAGCGACAGCCGCGTGCAGGAAATCACGGAGATCACGACCAGCCTTAAGGCGCTCGCCAAGGAGCTCAACGTTCCCGTGATCGCGCTGTCCCAGCTATCGCGCCAAGTCGAGTCCCGCGACGACAAACGGCCGCAGCTCTCAGACTTGCGTGAATCCGGATCAATCGAGCAGGACGCCGACGTTGTGCTGTTCGTTTACCGCGAGGAATATTACCTCGCCATGAAGGAACCCCGCCCAGGCACGCCTGAACACGAGAAGTGGCAGCTCGACATGAGTCTTGCGCACGGAAAGGCCGAGGTCATCATCGGCAAGCAGCGCCATGGCCCGACCGGCACCGTCGATTTGGCGTTCGAAGCCTCGGTCACGCGGTTCGGCGACCTGGCACCCGACAGTCAGCTGCCGGCTCGCAGCGACAACGACTACTGAGTTCCTTGAACCGGACCTACCTCTTGCGTAAAACGGCGCCATGACAATGGCGTCCGCCCCGAAATCGATCCCGCAATCCGGCCCACTCTCCGCGGAGGCCAACCAGGCCGCCGCGCTCGCGGCCTATGGCGGCGTGCTGACCGTCGATCTCGACGCGATCATCGCCAATTGGCGCAAGCTCGAGAAGACGGCGGTGCCGGCCGAATGTTCGGCGGTGATCAAGGCCGACGCCTATGGCTGCGGCGCAGAGCAGGTGTCGCGAGCCCTCAGCAAAGCCGGCTGCAAGACCTTCTTCGTCGCCACCATCGAGGAAGCGCGCAAGGTGCGCGCCGCCGTTCCCGAGCCCACGATCTACGTGCTCGGCGGCTACTTCCAGAACACCGGCGAGCACTACGCCAAGATCAATTGCCGTCCGGTGATCGGCGATCTCAACGAGCTCGCCGAATGGGACGTGTTCTGCCGCCGCACCGGCTGGAACGGGGGCGCTGCTATTCACATCGACACCGGCATGAACCGGCTCGGGCTGACGCTGTCGGAAGCGCAGGCCATCATCCCCCGCATCAATGCCGGCGATCACGGCATTACGCTGGTGATGAGCCATCTGGTCTCGGCCGAGCAGCTCAACAGCCCGATCAATGCCAGACAGCTCGCGGCCTTCCGCAGCATCGCCAGTGAGTTCACAGGCGTGCCGGCGGCGCTCGCCAACTCCTCCGGCATCTTCCTCGGCGCGCCGTTCCAGTTCGACCTGGTGCGGCCGGGAGCTGCGCTCTACGGCGTCAATCCGACGCCGGAGGCCGACAATCCCATGCAGCAGGTGGTCGACCTCAAGGCGCGCATCGTGCAGATCCGCACCATCGATCGCGGCGAGACCGTCGGCTATGGCGGCACCTGGACCGCGCGGCGTCCGACGAAACTCGCGATCATCGCGGTCGGTTACGCCGACGGCTATTTCCGTGCTGCGAGCTCCAATGACGGCACCCGCGGCGCCGATGTCATCGTGGCCGGCAAGCGCTGCCCTATCGCGGGCCGCATCTCCATGGACCTGATCGCGATCGACATCACCGATCTGGCGCCGAACGCGGTGCGGCGCGGCCACATGGTGACGCTGTTCGGCGAAGGCATCACCGTCGACGAGCTCGCGCACCATTTCGGCACGATCGGCTATGAGGTGCTGACCAGCCTCGGCCACCGCTATGCCCGCGTCTACAAGGGCGGCAATGTCGAGGAGCCGCTGACGAAGCCGGAGCCCGCGTCGAACGCCGGGCAGCCGCCCGCCCCGCCAATCGAGCAGCCGCCGGCGTTGCCGCCGCTGCCAAGTTAAGCGACGCTCTCGTGCCCCGGACGCAGTGCAGCGCTCCTTCAGCGCTCCGCTGCAGAGCCGGGGCCCATCTCTCGACAGTGTGCCGTGTCGCCTTCTGGATCCCGGCTCGCGCTCCGCGCGTCCGGGACACGAGGGCTACTTCTTCTTTCTGCTGTCCAGCGCTGTCTTGCAGGTGGCGCTGAGCTGGTCGCGCTTGGCGTTGAGACAGGCGACGATGCCGCCGCCCGGCGCGATGCCGGCGCAGAATTTGTCATAGTCCGCCTTGCACGCGCCGCGCGTTTCGGCTGACTGTGCCGTGGCCCCGGAGAACGCGACGACGAATGCAGTAGCGGCAAAGCTCAATTTGAACATTGTATCTCCGAGGACGGAAGGCAGGAGCCGGTAGCTCTACATGAAGATCGCGACATTCAACATCAACAACATCAACCGCCGCCTGCCCAATCTGTTGGCATGGCTGCGCGCGGCGAAGCCCGATGTCGTCGCGCTTCAGGAGTTGAAGGCAAGTGATGGCGAATTTCCGGCGGCCGCCATCGAAAAGGCCGGCTATGGCGCGGTGTGGCGTGGACAAAAGACGTGGAACGGCGTCGCCATCCTCGCCCGCAACGCCGAGCCTGTGCTGACGCGCGACCGATTGCCGGGAAAGCCCGCCGATCTCGAAGCGCGCTACATCGAGGCCGCCGTGCGCGGCGTCATCGTCACCAGCATCTACCTGCCCAACGGCAATCCGCAGCCGGGACCGAAATTCGACTACAAGCTCGACTGGTTCGCGCGGCTGCGGCGCCACGCCAAGACCTTCATCAAGCAGGACCTGCCGGTGGTGCTCGCCGGCGACTACAACGTCGCGCCCACGGAGATCGACATCTATCCGACGCGTTCATGGGACAAGGATGCGCTGATCCAGCCGAAGAGCCGCGCGGCCTTTGCCGCGCTGGTCGAGCAAGGCTGGTGCGACGCGATCCGCGAATTGCATCCGGACAAGCGCATCTACACGTTCTGGGACTACATGCGGAACCGCTGGCCGCGCGATGCGGGCCTGCGGCTCGACCATCTCCTGCTCAGCCCAGCCTTGGCCTCACGGCTAACGAAGGCCGGGGTGGACAAGAAGATCCGCGGCGAGGATGGCGCAAGCGACCACGCGCCGGCGTGGGTGGTGTTGCGGTGACCCTCACCACAAATTCCTGCCGTCGATCACGTTCACCGGCACGGCCTCCAGATCGAAATCGTCGAACAGGCGCGCGTTGACGGCGACCTTGGGATTGTCGAAATCGGGCTTGCCGCTCGACCAGTCCGGCGACTCCGAAAAGGTGCCGCAGCCGCACGTCGCGCAAAAATGGTGTTTGACGGTACGGCTGCCCCAGAGATAGGTCGCCACGTTCTCCGGCGGCGACAGCAATCGGAACTGCGCCGGCTTGTAATAGGCCCACAGCGCGCCGCGCTTGGCGCAGAGCGTGCAGGTGCAGCGCGTCACGCTCGAAGGCGCCTCCGTCACCTCGAACACCGTCTCACCGCAATGACAGCTTGCCTCGATCGGCATGATCCGCTCCCGTTTTGTCAGGAGCGCGGTCGTAGCCGGCCGCTGCTGCCAACATGCTGTCAGCAGCGGCACGGTCAAAACAAAAAGGTGAAAACAACCCCATGCACAGTAGGAGACCTCAGTCCGGTCACACAGCGCACCGCGCCGGCGTGAGAGGCTCTTCAGGTGGCCCCCTCGTCGGGAATATTGAGAACATTGCCGCAGGCCTTACAATGGACGGCGTCGGCATCATGCCTCTGGAGTCCGCAAGTCGGGCACGGAAATCGCACCTTGTGCGGACTGAGCAGTGCGCGGGCGAGATTGAAGAACAGCGTGACGCCGAAAATCATGATCACGACGGTGATCAAGCGGCCGACCGTGCCCGGCAGGGTAATGTCGCCGAAGCCGGTCGTCGTCAGTGCCGTGACGGTGAAATACAGGGCATCGGCATAGTTCCGGATCTCATCGTTCCGAAACTTCTGGGTCTCGTAGACGACGCCGGTCATGACGAAGATGAAGACCGCCAGATTCGTGACGGCGAAGATGACGTCTTCATTGCGACGAAAGAATGGAGAATCGAGGCGGAGCCTCACCAGCATCTGGTAGTCGCGAAGCAGCCCCAACGTCCGCAGGATCCGGAGAAAGCCGCCCGCTTCGCCGGCAAGCGGCGCCAGGAAGGACACGATCGCGACCATGTCTGCCCAGGTCGCGAGCTGGGTGAACTTCCGAAGCGGATGCCGATCGACCAGGAGCCGAGCCGAGAAGTCGAGAAGCAGTATGGCGCCGAACAGAACATCGAGCGTCTCGACGATGTCACTGGGCTGCAGGAACGAGGTTGCAATGATCAACAGCACCGTCACGATATCGAAGACGAGCAGCGCATAGCGGAAGCGCACGCCGTCCGGCGTTGCGCCCTCGTAAAGGCGGCGGACCTTGCTTCGGAGAGACGTTATGGTCACGGCACCATGATCGCGGTTCGCACGAATGATGCCAACTCGGAACGGGTGCCGCAAGGTCCGCCCCAATCGCGCTGTTTCTGCCGGAGCAGCAGAACGTTGCCGCCCCCGAAAGAATGGCGCGCGCAATTCAGGAACGAGGAGACGAGGCAGCACTCGCGACAATGTTCGCCCTCTCCAGCCCCTCCGGCTACACTGCCCCGATTCCCGGAGCGCTCCCCTTGGCCTTCCTGTTCGTCCTCACCACCGGCCTCATTGCCGGCACCATCTCAGGCATCGTCGGCACCGGCTCGTCGATCATGCTGATGCCGGTGCTGGTCTATGCCTACGGGCCGAAGGAGGCCGTGCCGATCATGGCGGTGGCCTCCGTGATGGCGAACTTCTCCCGGATCCTGGCGTGGTGGCGCGAGGTCGATTGGCGGGCTTGTGCGGCCTATTCGGTTACGGGCATTCCGGCGGCGGCGCTCGGCGCGCGGACGTTGCTGGCACTGCCCGCGCATGCCGTCGATCTCGCCATCGGCCTCTTCCTGATCGCGATGGTGCCGGTGCGGCACTGGCTGGCGCGGCACGACCTCAAGGCCAATCTCTGGCATCTTGCGATCGGCGGCGCGGTGATCGGCTATCTCACCGGCATCGTGGTCTCGACCGGGCCGCTCAGCGTGCCGCTGTTCCTGTTCTACGGCCTGTCCAAGGGCGCCTTTCTCGCCACGGAGGCGGCCTCCTCGCTCGGCCTCTATTTCGCGAAGTCGGTGACCTTCGAGCGTTTCGGCGCGCTGACCGGCGAGGTCTTCATCAAGGGCCTGATCGCGGGCTCCTCGCTGATGTCGGGCGCCTTCATCGCCAAGCGCTTCGTGCTGCACCTGAAGCCGGACGTGTTCCGCCTGGTGATGGACGCGATCATGATCGCGGCCGGGCTCTCGATGCTCTGGAACGCAGCGCAGCCGTAACCCGGCCACGGCTCAGGCGGCGAATTCCGGGGTGATCGATGGGCTGTCAGCCATGACGCGGCTCGCCGCCGCCGGCTGGCCATCGAGCCATTGCAGCACGGCCTCGAGCGGCTGCGGCCGCTGGTAGAGGAATCCCTGTCCGAGCCGCACGCCCATCTCGCGCATGGCCGCGGCCTGCTCGGCGCGCTCGATGCCTTCGGCGACCAATGTCAGCCCCAACGTGGCGGCGAGCGATGCGATGACGCCGACGATCGCCTTGTCCTCCGCGCTGCCGGGAATTTCGCTGATGAACGCCTTGTCGATCTTCACCTTGTCGAGCGGAAACCGGCGCAGATGGGCGAGCGAAGAGTAGCCGGTGCCGAAATCGTCGAGCGCGATCGTGGCGCCCAGGCGCCGCAGGCGATGCAGCGTTTCGGAGGCGCTGGCGATGTTGTTGATCAGCGATCCCTCGGTGATCTCGAGCTCGAGCATCGATGCCGCGACACCGAAGCGCGCGCAGGTCGCGCGCAGCTCGGCGGCGAGCGAATGGTCGGCAAGCTCGGACGGCGGCAGATTGATCGCGATCCGGATCTGCGGCCTGCCCGCAGCCGCCAATTGCTGCAAGGCCCGGCAGGCATCGGTCAGCACGTACCGGGTCAGCCGCGCATTGTTGCCGCTGCGCTCGATCAGCGACAGGAATTCGCCGGGGCCGATCACGCCGTGCTCGGGATGGCGCCAGCGGATCAGCGCTTCCAGGCCGACCACCTCATGGCTGTCGAGATCGACCTGGCTCTGGTACCAGACCTCGAACTGGCCCTCGGCAAAGCCGGTGGGAATGGCGAGCTCGAGATCCCTGCGCCGGCGATAGTCGCGCTGGAGCGCTTCGTCCAGCACGGCGACCGTGCCGGGCGCCTTGCTCTTGGCATGATAGAGCGCGATGTCGGCGAGCGTCGGCAGATGCGACAGCTCCGGATCGTCGGCGTGGCGCACGGCAAGGCCGATGCTGGCGCGCGGCACCACCTGCTTGTCGTGGAGGCGGATCGGCTCGGAAATGGCATCCAGCACGCGTTGAGCGAATGCGTGCGCGGCCTGTTCGTCGCGCACCTCGGGGCGAATGACGACGAACTCGTCGCCGCCGAGCCGGGCAACCCAGTCCTCGGCTTCGACCGCGCGACGAAGGCGCCGCGAGATCTGGACCAGGAACGCATCGCCGGCCTCGTGTCCGAAGGTATCGTTGATGCCCTTGAAGTCGTCGAGATCGATGAAGCAGAACGCGACCAGCGTATCCGCCGCGCCTCCATTCTGGCTCGTCACGGCGAGGCGCTCGGTCAGGGAGCGCCGGTTCGGCAGCCCGGTCAGCGGATCGTGCGTCGCCATGTGCCCGAGCCGGTCCAGCGCGCCTGACGTCGTGTGCTGCATGGCGTTGAAGGCGCGCGCGAGCTGGCCGAATTCGTTCGAGGACGTGACATCAGCCGGATAGGCCCGGCCGTCCTGCTTGCTGCGCTGGATCGCCGACATCATGGCCGCGAGCGGCCTGCCGATGAAGATGTTGGCGGAGATCCGCATGGCGATCAGGGTCGCGAAGGTTGCGAGCAGCCCGACGACGAGCAGCAGCATCAGGCGGCTGCCCGCATCCGCGTAGAGCGCCGTACGCGAATAGGCGATGGCGATGCGGCCGGCCTGAACGGCCATATTGCCGTTGCTGTAGCGGATCGGGTGCGAGACCTCAGCAACCGACTGGCCTTCCGAGCGCGCGACCACACGGGCGATCGCGGCGCCTGTATCGTCGTAGACGGCCGCCGCCGCGATGGTCTCGTCGTGCATGATCTCGTTGAGCACGCCCGTGACCTGGTCGTAACGCATCTTCCAGAGCGGCTCGGCGATCAGCTCGGCGCGGCTCTCGGCGACGCGGGCCATGCGGGCGTCGAGCTGCCTCAGCTGCGACCAGAAGCTCGATGCCTCGACGCCGGCGGAGGCGAGCAATTGCACCAGCAGCAGAACGGGCACGGTGGCCCAGATCATCGCGTGGACGACCGAGCGCAAGCGCGGTGGCGCTGCCTGCTGCTTGCGATCCGGATCGGTCATCGCCTCACCCTTGCGCATCAATCCGCGACGCCTTCGGCAAGCGGCAGCGACGAGATGAGCGCACCGAGGGAGAAGTCATATTGGCCGCAGCGCCCGGCCTGCGCCCGGAACCGCGTGAAGTCGATCCGGTCGAACGCCCGGGTCCTGATGAGGTCGCCGACAGACGCGAGATTGTCGCGGGTGATCGCCGACGTCTTGACCTCGACGCGGGGCGAAACGGCGGCGAAATCGCAGCCGTCGGCATAGTCGCGCAGCAGAACGACGGACCAGCCGCCGAGCAGGAAATGCCCACCATCGGTCAGGAGCATGCGACCGGCCTTGATCTCGCGCATCGCATCCTCCGACCAGTTGAGGCCGACCACCTGGATGTTCTGGCCGGGCACGAGGCCCGCGGCGATTGCCGCACGCAGCGCGCCGAGCGCCATCGGATCGTTTCCAGCCCAAATCCCGGCAGGCCGGATTTCCTTGCGTGCGGCCCAGCTCAGATAGTTTGCCGTAACCCGCTCGGCCTCGGACTGCGTCCAGTTGGCGAACAGCATGCGGTCCACCACGACGTCGGACGCAGCATCCGCCGCGAGCTTGAGGCCGGCATTGCGGGCGATCGAGGCGGGCGTGGTCTCGTCGCCACCGATGCCGAGAATGTGGATCTTGCCGTCCGCGCTCTGCCATTTCTCGGCACGCGCGGCCGTGATCAGCGCATCGGCCATCCGCGCGCCCGCAATCTGAAGATCGGTCGTGATGTCGCCGAGCCAGGTCTTGAGCTTGTGCCTCGGCGGTCCAAGACGCACCGCGTCCTCGCCGATCAGCGTGTTCGAAAGCAGCAGCGTCTTGACGCCCGCGGCCTCGGCGGCCTCCAGGATGGGAACGGCGGCGGATTCCTCGTTCGACAGGATGAGGAAGTCCGGCTTGTCGGCACGGGCCACCACGCCGAAGCCGAGCTCCTGCATGGTGCGGTAGTTCCGCTCGCTGGTCAGCACCTCGACATGCGCGTCGAGCTTGCGGCCGGCAGCCTGCATGGTCTGCGCGACCATGTCCCAATAGACCTCGCCGGACTTGCCGGGATTGACGAAGACGATGTTGAGGGGCTTGGCAAGGCTGCGGCCAGCGGACCCGAAAACGCCGCAGGCCACGCCCGCCGCGAGCAATATTCGCAGAAATCTCGTCATCTTCGCCGCCCCCGTTGGTTCCGAGATTGGGCCCCCGTCCGCTAAGAATTGGCAAAATCCAGCCGGGCACGGCGGCACAGAGCTAACGAAGGGTATATCTCCGGTGCCAAATTGAGATATTCGAAGCTCCGGCGATCGGCCCGCCATTCCGTGCTATCAGCACATCCGAAACCCGCGACTCGCGCTCCCCATGGCCAAATCCACGCTGTCCTTCGTCTGCCAGAACTGCGGCGCGGCCTATAACCGCTGGCAGGGCAAGTGCGAGTCCTGCGGCGAGTGGAATACGCTCGCGGAAGAAGACACCAGCGGCAGCGTGCCGGTGTCGATCCGCTCCAAACGCAAGGGCCGAACGTTTGCGCTGGAGAGCCTTGCCGGCAAGAGCCCGGACGCGCCGCGCCTGTCCTCGGGGATGACCGAGCTCGACCGTGTCACCGGCGGCGGCTTCGTGCGCGGCTCGGTGCTGCTGGTCGGCGGCGATCCCGGCATCGGCAAGTCGACGCTGCTGACGCAGGCGACCAGTCTCCTGGCGCGCGCCGGCCACCGCGTCGTCTACATCTCCGGCGAAGAGGCGGTCGCCCAGGTGCGCCTGCGCGCCGAGCGGTTCGGGCTGTCGGACGCGCCGGTGCAGCTCGCGGCCGAGACCTCGGTCGAGGACATCGTCTCGACGCTGTCGGAGGGCGCAGTGCCCCGGCTGATCGTGATCGACTCGATCCAGACCATGTGGACCGACACGGTGGAATCGGCGCCCGGCACGGTGACGCAGGTGCGCGCTTCGGCGCAGGCGCTGATCCGCTTCGCCAAGAAGACCGGAGCCGCCATCATCCTGGTCGGCCACGTCACCAAGGACGGCCAGATCGCCGGCCCCCGCGTGGTCGAGCACATGGTCGATGCGGTGATGTCGTTCGAGGGCGAAGGCTCGCAGCAATTCCGCATCCTGCGCGCGGTGAAGAACCGCTTCGGTCCGACCGACGAGATCGGCGTGTTCGAGATGACCGGCCTTGGCCTGCGCGAGGTCACCAACCCGTCGGAGCTGTTCCTGTCCGAGCGCGATCTCGGCACGCCCGGCACGGCGGTCTTCGCCGGCATCGAGGGCACGAGGCCCGTTCTGGTCGAATTGCAGGCACTGGTGGCCCCAACCTCGCTCGGCACCCCGCGCCGGGCCGTGGTCGGCTGGGATCCGAGCCGGCTCTCGATGGTGCTGGCCGTGCTGGAGGCCCATTGCGGGGTCAAGCTGTCCGGCCACGACGTCTATCTGAACGTTGCCGGCGGCCTGCGCATCCACGAGCCCGCGGCCGATCTCGCCGCCGCCGCGGCCCTGGTGTCGTCGCTGGTTAATGCGCAGTTACCCACCGATGCCGTCTATTTCGGCGAAATCTCGCTGTCGGGCGTGGTGCGCCCGGTGGCGCAGACCCCGGCCCGGCTGAAGGAGGCGGCAAAGCTCGGCTTCCAGCGCGCGGTGCTGCCCGAATCGGCACGGGGCGATGCGGGCGGCGACGCCGGCCTGTCCCTGAACACGGTGAACAGCCTGACGACATTGGTCGCCGAGATCGCAGCCCGGGGCTCCCGCCGGGGCGAATCCAGCGCGCAGCCAGAGAAAAATGCCACACCGGCAAGATTCCGCCGCGGAGAGGGTTAGGTGGAGGTGACGCCGGAGGCCCTCGCCGCTATACAGCCGTCACAAAAGCAGCATGGGATTGCGTGGTTGCGGCCTTGCCGGGAACGCCGTCTGCCCTTCTTTTAGGGCAGCGGCCAAACACCGATTCGCTAGAGCACCTTTGAAGTACGAGCGGACCAGACCAGCCGATGCCAGTAACACTCCTCGACCTGATCCTGCTCGGTGTGATGCTGATCTCGGGCCTGCTCGCCATGGTCCGCGGCTTCATGCGCGAAATCCTGTCGATCGCGGCCTGGGGTGCGGCGGCGATCGTGACGCTGTATTCCTTCTCGAAGCTGCTGCCCACCGCCAAGAGCTATTTCAACAACGATACGGTCGCGAGCGTGGTCGTGGTCGCGGGCGTGTTCGTCGGCACCCTGGTCGTGGTCTCCGTCATCACGGTCCGGATCTCCGACATGATCCTGGATTCGCGGATCGGCGCGCTGGATCGCACCCTCGGCTTCCTGTTTGGGCTGGCTCGCGGGCTTTTGATCGTGGTGGTTGCCTTCCTGTTCTTCACCTGGCTGGTGCCGGACAAGCAGCGGCCGGACTGGGTCACCGGGGCCAAGTCCCGCGTCGTGCTCCAGGGAACCGGCGATTGGCTGATGGCCCTCTTGCCTGACGACCCCGAGAACACCATCTTGAAGAGATTCAAGAAAAACAAACCAGATGATGATCAAGCTGAATCCGAGCAGCAGCCTTCGGGCAGTGGCGACGGGTACAGTAAATCGGCTCGTGACGGCATGAAAAAGCTGATCGAGAAACCTGCGGCGCGTTGATACAGCCCTAGAGAGAGGCGAGAACGAGATGCGACACCCTGACCAGGACGCCCTGCTTGATCTCGATCCAAACGCCGGTCCAGGCCCGGCCGCACTCGAGCTTCAGGACGATCTGGAAGGCGATACGCTGCGCGAGGAATGCGGCGTCTTCGGCATCTACGGCCATCCTGATGCGGCCGCCATCACCGCGCTCGGCCTTCACGCCCTGCAGCATCGCGGCCAGGAGGCCGCCGGCATCGTCTCCTACGACGGCAGCCGCTTTCATTCAGAACGCCGCCTCGGCCTCGTCGGCGACACCTTCTCCCGCCGCGAGGTGATCGACCGCCTGCCCGGCAGTGTCGCGGTCGGCCATGTCCGCTACGCCACGACCGGCGCCACCATCCTGCGCAACGTGCAGCCGCTGTTCGCCGAGCTCAATGCCGGTGGCCTTGCGGTCGCCCACAACGGCAACCTCTCCAACGGCCTGACGCTGCGCCGCGAACTCGTCAAGAACGGCGCGATGATGCAGTCGACCTCCGACACCGAGGTGATCCTGCATCTGGTGGCGCGCTCGAGGCGCAGCCGCTTCATCGAGCGCTATATCGACGCGCTGCGCGAGATCGAAGGCGCCTATGCACTGGTCTCGCTCACCAACAAGAAGCTGGTCGGCGCGCGCGATCCGCGCGGCATCCGCCCGCTGGTGCTCGGCGAGCTCGACGGCTGCCCGATCCTGACGTCTGAGACCTGCGCGCTCGACATCATCGGCGCCCGCTTCGTGCGCGACATCGAGCCCGGCGAGGTCATCGTGTTCGACGAGAACGGCCAGGACATCCACAAGCCGTTCCCGCCGATGGCGCCGCGCCCCTGCATCTTCGAATACATCTACTTCTCGCGACCGGATTCCATCGTCCACGGCCGCTCGGTCTACGAGGTGCGCAAGAATTTCGGCGCGCAGCTCGCACGCGAGAGCCATGTGCCTGTCGACGTCGTCGTGCCGGTGCCGGATTCCGGGGTGCCCGCGGCGGTCGGCTACAGCCAGCATTCGGGCGTGCCGTTCGAGCTCGGCATCATCCGCAACCATTATGTCGGCCGCACCTTCATCCAACCGACGCAGGCGATCCGCGAATCCGGCGTGCGCATGAAGCACTCGGCCAACCGCGCCGCGATCGAAGGCAAGCGCATCATCCTGATCGACGACTCCCTGGTGCGCGGCACCACCTCGAAGAAGATCGTGCGCATGATGCGCGATGCCGGTGCCAAGGAGGTGCATTTCCGTCTCGCCTCGCCACCGATCCTCTACCCTGACTATTACGGCATCGACCTGCCCGACCGCGGCGGCCTGCTGGCAGCGACGCATTCGCTGGAGGAGATGCGCGAGCTCATCGGTGCGGACTCACTCGCCTTCCTGTCGATCGACGGCATGTACCGCGCCATGGGCGAGCCCGGCCGCGATCCCGCCAATCCAAAGTTCGCGGATCACTGCTTCACCGGCGTCTATCCGACCCATCTTACCGACCAGACCCAGACCGAGCCGCAGCCGCGGCAGCTGTCGCTGCTGGCGGAGGCGAGCTGACGGCGAACGCGTCATCGCGGGGCAGTCCGTAAGGACCGAACTATGGTGCGCAATTGCGCACCTGAGGATCTCGACATGTTGCCTCAAACCTCTGGATTCCGGGTTCGATGCTTCGCATCGCCCCGGAATGACGACCATGCGGAGGGCTTGTCCCGGCCGTCCACGGCTGTAAAACCCCGCCATGACAAAGCCCCTCGCTGACCGTATCGCTCTCGTCACCGGCGCCTCGCGCGGCATCGGCTATGCCACCGCTATCGCACTGGCCAAAGCCGGGGCGCATATCGTTGCCACCGCGCGTACGCAAGGCGGGCTCGAAGAGCTCGACGACGAGATCCGGAAAGAGGGTGGCAGTGCCACCCTGGTGCCGCTCAACCTCACCGATTCCGACGGCATCGCGCGTCTCGGCGCCGGCCTGCACGATCGCTACGGCAAGCTCGACATCCTCGTCGGCAATGCCGGCGTGCTCGGCCCTTCCTCGCCGATCGGCCATATCGAGCTGAAGACCTTCAACGAGGTGATGGCGGTGAACGTCTCCGCGAATTTCCAGCTGATCCGCTGCATGGAGCCGCTGCTGAAGCAGTCCGATGCCGGCCGCGCCGTGTTCATCACCTCGGGTGCCGCCAACAAGGCCACCGCTTACGTCAGCCCCTACGCGGCGTCCAAGGCCGCACTGGAGACGCTGGCACGCGCCTGGGCACAGGAAACCGCAAACACGAAGCTGCGTGTCAATCTGTTCAATCCCGGCCCGGTGCGCACCCGCATGCGCGCAACGCTGATGCCCGGCGAGGATCCGGCGACGCTCGACACGCCCGAGCAGGTTGCCGAATTCATCGTGCCGCTGTGCGCGCCCGACTGGACCGAGACCGGCAAGTTCTACGACTACAAGACCCGCACCCTGATGAGCTTCCGCGCTCCGGCCTGATTGCCTTCGGACGCCATGCCCGGGGGCATGGCCATACCGCCGAAGTCGGTGCCGGAAAGCGCAATCAGAAATTCACGCTGACATCTCACGCGCTGAAATAGCGTCTCAACGCATTTTGCCCAAAAGTTAACCGAAGGATGACGCTAGGACGCAGCGTCATCCGGCTTTAGGTGCATTGCCGTCGGCCGTGGGACACGGTAGAGCGATCACTTGGAACAAGGCTCCCAAAGAGAGCCGTTCGCATATTTGACAATGGAGGAAGCCTTTTATGACGATGCCCGCACGCCGCACCGCGGCCCTTCTGGCCTGTGCCGCTTTCGGCTTTGCCACATCCGCCTTCGCGCAGGACAAGACCATCAAGATCGGCGTGCTCAACGACATGTCGAGCCTCTATGCCGACATCGGC
The DNA here is from genome assembly GCF_025200865.1 of Bradyrhizobium sp. NC92. Classification (NCBI taxonomy): domain Bacteria; kingdom Pseudomonadati; phylum Pseudomonadota; class Alphaproteobacteria; order Hyphomicrobiales; family Nitrobacteraceae; genus Bradyrhizobium; species Bradyrhizobium sp. NC92. The sequence goes on along the minus strand of NZ_CP104171.1, from coordinate 3,777,873 downwards.
GGTCCGAACTCGGTCGCGGCAGTGAAGATGGCGGTCGAGGATTCCGGCCTGAAGGCGAAGGGCTGGACCATCGAGGTGCTCTCCGGCGATCACCAGAACAAGCCCGACATCGGCGTCAACATCGCCCGGCAATGGATCGACGCCGACAAGGTCGACGCCATCGCCGACACGCCGAGCTCCGGCGTGGCGCTCGCGGTGAGCAACCTCGTCAAGGAAAAGAACGCGGTGCTGCTCAATTCAGGTGCGGCCACCGCCGACCTCACCGGCAAGGCCTGCACGCCCAACACCGTGTCCTTCACCTACGACACCTACATGCTCGCCAACGGCACCGGCAAGGCGCTGACCAAGGCGGGCGGCGACAGCTGGTTCTTCCTCACCGCGGATTACGCGTTCGGCCATGCGCTGGAGCGTGATACCGGCGCGGTCGTCACGGCGACCGGCGGCAAGGTGCTCGGCGGCGTCAAGCACCCGCTGAACACGGCGGACTTCTCCTCCTTCCTGCTGCAGGCCCAGTCCTCCAAGGCCAAGATCATCGGCCTTGCCAACGCGGGCGGCGACACCACCAACGCGATCAAGCAGGCCGCCGAATTCGGGATCGTCCAGGGCGGACAGAAGCTCGCCGCGCTGCTGCTGTTCATCAACGACGTGCACTCGCTCGGCCTGAAGACGGCGCAGGGCCTGACCTTCACTGAATCCTTCTACTGGGACCTCAACGACCAGACCCGCGAATGGTCGAAGCGCTTCCAGAAGGTCTCGCCCAAGGGCTCGATGCCCTCGATGACGGTTGCGGGGCTCTACGCCGAGATCCTGCATTACCTGAAGGCAATGGAAGCGCTCGGCAGCAATCCGCATGACGGCGCCAAGGTCGTCGCCAAGATGAAGGAGCTGCCGACCGACGATCCGCTGTTCGGCAAGGGCCCGCTGCGCCAGGACGGACGCCGCCTCATCCCCGCCTATCTGTTCGAGGTGAAGAAGCCCGAGGAGTCGAAGGGACCGTGGGACTATTACAAGCTGGTCGCCACCATCGCGCCGGAAGATGCGGCCAAGCCGCTCAAGGACAGCGACTGCCCGCTGGTGAAGAAGTGACCGTGTAGCGGTCATCCCGGGATGGTGCGCACGGGACCGCGAAGCGCGGCCCGCAGCACCAGACCCGGGATCTCGCGCGACATGCGACACTGCCGTAGGGTGGGCAAAGCGAAGCGTGCCCACCACTGTTTCGTAGCATGAACAGATCGTGGGCACGGCGCTTACGCGCCTTTGCCCATCTTACGAGACCGTCTTCGTAACGCCCAGCGAGCGCACCGCGATCGCAACGCACACCACCATCAGCACCGCGGCGAGCAGGAACGGCGCGCCGGGCAGATGCAGCGGCGCGCTGGCGCCGATGAAGTAGGAAAACGTCAGCGTGAACAGGAACGGGCCGACGAGCTGCGATACGCTCTGCACGCTCGCGGTCGCGCCCTGCAGCTGGCCCTGCTGATCCGGCGCGACGAGCCGCGTCATCAGCGCTTGCGAGGCGGCACCGGAGATGCCCCACAGCGCCAGAACGGGAATCCCGAGCCACGACAGCGGTCCGGTCGGCGCAGCGCCGAGCACCACGAAGCCGACCGCGCCGCAGCACAGGCCGAGCAGCAGCGCATTCCGCTCGCCGAGCGCGCGCACGATGGGGCCGATCGCAAACCCCTGCACCACCATGGCGCAGATGCCGACCATGGCGAGCGTCAAGCCGACCGTCTTGGAATCCCAGCCATAGCGATAGGTCGCATAGAGCACGAAGGTCGAGGGCAGCACGACGTGGGCGACCTGCGCGATGAAGTTGACGATCGACAAGGCGGCCAGCACCGCGTTGGAGCGCAGCAGCTGCAGCGCCCCGAGCGGATTAGCGCTGCGCCAGTGGAACGGCGCGCGCTTGTCGGGCGCAAGCGACTCCGGCAGCACGAACAGGCCATAGAGCGCGTTGGCGAAGCTCAGGGCCGCCGAGGCCCAGAACGGCAGGCGCGGATCGATATCGCCGAGCAGGCCGCCGAGCGCCGGCCCTAAGATGAAGCCGGCGCCGAAGGCCGCCCCAATCCGGCCGAAGACCGCCGCACGCCGTTCCGGCGGCGTGATGTCGGCGATATAGGCGAAGGCGGTCGAGATGCTCGCCGAGGTGATGCCGGAGATGACGCGGCCGACGAACAGCCACGCAAGCGACGGCGCCAGCGCCATCAAGACGTAATCGGCCGCGAGCCCGAAATTCGACAGCAGCACCACCGGCCGCCGTCCGAAACGATCGGACAGCGCCCCGAGCACCGGCGAGAACACGAACTGCATCAAGGCCCAGGCGGTGCCGAACACGCCGAATATGCGCGCGGCATGTGCGGTGTCGTTGTCGACGAAACTTTCGATCAGCTTCGGCAGGATCGGCATGATCACGCCGAGCGCGAGCATGTCGAGGAGGATGGTGACGAAGATGAAGGCGACGGCGCCGCCCCTGGCCGGCGCTGCGCCGTGCACCACCACTTCGCCCGCGCCGTCGCTCACGACGGCCGCTTGCGCTTGTGCGCGAAGGGATTGGCCTTCTCGCGCAGCGTGATGCGCACCGGCGTGCCCGGCAGCTCGAAGGTCTCGCGCATCGAATTGGTGAGATAGCGCAAGTAGGATTGCGGCACGGCGTCCGCGCGCGAGCAGAACAGCACGAAGCTCGGCGGGCGCGCCTTGGTCTGGGTGATGTAGTTCAGCTTCAGCCTGCGGCCGGAGACCGCGGGCGGCGGGTTGGCCTGGATCGCCTGCTCGAACCAGCGATTGAGTGCTGAGGTCGGCACGCGCCGGTTCCAGATCGCATAGGCGTCCTGGATCGCCTGCATCAGGCGGTCGATGCCCTCGCCCATCAAGCCCGAGACGGCGACGATGGGCACGCCCTTGAGCTGCGGCAGCCAATGGTCGGCGTCGCGGCGCAGGCCCGAGATCGCGCCGCCGCCCTTGGTCTCCATCAGATCCCATTTGTTGACGGCCAGCACGACCGCCCGTCCCTCGCGCTCGATCAGGTCGGCGATGCGCAGGTCCTGCTCCTCGAAGCGGTTCTGCGTGTCCATCATCAGCACGACCACTTCGGCAAAGCGCACCGCGCGCAGCGCGTCGGCGACCGAGAGTTTCTCCAGCTTCTCCTCGATGCGCGAGCGCCGGCGCAGGCCCGCGGTGTCGAACACGCGAAAGTCGCGGCCCTTCCAGTTGATCTCGACGGCGATGGAGTCGCGCGTCGTGCCGGCCTCGGGGCTCGTCAGCAGGCGCTCCTCGCCGAGCAGATGGTTGATCAGCGTCGACTTGCCGGCATTGGGCCGGCCGACGATGGCGACGCGGATCGGGCGCGTCGCGGCCTCCTCCTCGGTGAGCGGCGCGTCGTCCTCATCCTCGTCTTCCTCGACGGGCTCCGGCATCAGGCCGGCGAGCGCATCGTAGAGCTCGCCCATGCCCTCGCCGTGCTCGGCCGAGATCTGGATGGGATCGCCGAGGCCGAGCGCGAAGGATTCCATCGCACCGGCATCGCCGTGCTTGCCCTCGCTCTTGTTGGCGACGAGCAGCACCGGCTTGTTGGCCTTGCGGGCGAAATCGGCGAAGGCGCGATCGGTCGGCGTCAGGCCGATGCGGGCGTCGACGACGAAGAACAGCGCGTCCGCCTGCGCGATCGCGGTCTCGGTCTGCTCCTGCATGCGCGCCGTCAGCGAGCCCTTGGCGCCCTCGTCGAGGCCGGCGGTATCGATGATGGTGAAGCGGAGATCACCGAGCCTGGCCTCGCCTTCCCGGCGGTCGCGGGTGACGCCGGGTAGATCATCGACCAGCGCGAGCTTCTGCCCAACCAGGCGGTTGAACAGCGTCGATTTGCCGACATTGGGCCGGCCGATGATGGCGATCGTGAAGGACATCGGTCATTCGTGCGCTGCCGGGGCTGCGCCTGTCAATGCAGGTGGAATTACTAGCGCGAGAAGCTGCCGCTCGGCAGCGGCGCCGGGAAGGCGCTCTGCGATTGCTGCTGCGCGGCCGGGGCGGGTTGCGCCGGCTGCGCCGGCTGATCCGGCGCGGTGGTGCGCCTGCGGACGATCTTGTGCTTGGGCGGCGGAGCGGACGTCGCTGGCGCGGCCTCCGGCTGGGCTTCGCCATCGACCTCGCCGGCGGGTGCTGCGGCTGGCGCGGCCGCCGTGGCGGGCTGCTTGGTATGCTTTGCCTTGGCCCCCTTCGCCGGCTTGGCCGGCTCCGGCTCCGCGGGCAATGCCGCCACGGCAGGTGCGTTCGGGTCGGGTTGCTGCTGCTGCGCGCCCTTGTACAGATCCCTCGGCACGCCCTGCTCGAGCCCCGGCACGCCTTCGGGGAAGACCGGCTTGCGGTCGCCCGGCAGCTTCTTCTTGGTGTCGAGGAAGTCGAGCAGGTCGCTCGGATCGAAGCTGGAGCAGCCGCCCAGGGCGCCGGTGAAGGCGATCAGGACGGCGGCTGCGATCAAGCGGGGCGTGCGGCGCATCTTGGTGTCTCGTTACGTCAGAGAACCGTCGTCAGCTTTTGGCGACGGGTGGCAACAAAGCCTGGAGCGCCTCGGCGCGCGAGCGCAGGCCGGGCGGCGTTTCGCCGTCTCCGTCAATCGCCTCGAGCCATTTGCGGGCTGCGGTCATGTCGTTGTTGCGCCAGGCCGACAGCGCCAGCATCTCGCGGGCGCTGTGGCGGAAGGTCGATTTGGGCGCGGCGGAAGATTCCAGCCGCTGCTGCATGTCGGCGTAGCTGGCGCTGTCGAGCACGAGGCCGGCCGCGCGGATCTTGGCCAGATCCTGCCACTCACCGCCAATGCTGCGGTCCGCGGCAATGTCGTCATACATCTTCGCGCCCGCCTTGGGATCGCGGCTCGCGGCCTCGGCCGCAGCGCGCAGCCGCGCCAAGGTGCGATAGCCGGACGGTGCCTTGGCAGCGAGCTCGGTGAACGCCTTCTCGGCGTCCTCGTGCTTGCCCTGCTCGGACAGCTCGACGGCCTTCTCGAACACGGCGCCGGCCTCGGCGGCCTTCCTGGCCTCGAAATATTGATAGGCGCGCCAACCGCCGACGGCGGCCACGACCAGCACCATCAGGGCGATGAAGTAGATCGAATACCTGTCCCACAGCTTTTTGAGCTGTTCGCGACGTACTTCCTCGTCGACTTCGTTAAAGAATTCAGACACTTATGCTAATCCCATGCCCGTCCGGGTGCGCGCGCCAAGGCGTTCGCGTCAGGAATCCCGTCCCCGCGTGGCGGCGAGGTAGCCTAACGATATGGCGGTGGCAAGGCAAAGCGAGCCCGATCAAGGCGTTAACCACCCGGGACAGCCCGGATGCCGCTGCCCGGCTCAAGCTCCCAGCAGCTCCCGCAGCTGCCGCTTCAGCACCTTGCCGTTGGCGTTGCGCGGCAGCGGGTCTGCCGTGATCGCGATGGTTTCGGGAACCTTGTAGTCGGACAGGCGCTCGGCGCACCAGGCGCGCAGGTCCGTATCGGCCACCGGCTGTCGCGTCACCACCACGGCGTGGACGCGCTCGCCCAGCACCGGGCAGGCCTTGGCGATGATCGCGCTCTCGACCACGGCGGGATGGCCGGCGAGCACGGATTCGACCTCGGCCGAATAGATCTTCAGGCCGCCGCGATTGATCATGTCCTTCTGCCGGTCGAACACGCGAACGAACCCTTCCGCATCGACCGAGCCGAGATCGCCCGAATGCCAGAATCCGCCCGTGAAGCTTTCGGCGGTGGCCTTCGGATTATTCCAGTAGCCCTTGATGACGGAGGCGCTCTGGATCCAGAGCTCGCCGATCTCGCCGGGAGGCAGCTCGCGTCCGTCCGGGCCCATCACCACGATGCGCGCGCCGGGGCACGGCAGGCCGACGCTGTCGATGTGGCTCTCGGTCAGCTCGCCCGGCATGATCGTCGAGGGCGAGGTCGTCTCGGTCGCGCCGTAGCAGTTCATCAGCTTCAGGCCGGGAATGTTCGCCTTGAGCTTCTCGATGGTGGCGACCGGCATCGGTGCGCCGCCGAAGCCGCCGATGCGCCAGCTCGACAGATCGCAGCCGTCGAAATCGGGCTGGAGCAGGCAGAGATTGTACATCGCCGGCACCATCACCGTGTAGGTCACGCGCTCGCGCGCGGCGAGCTTGAGGTAATCGGCGGCCTTGAACTCGGGCATGATGATCAGCGCCCCGCCGCAGCGGATCATGGTGGTGATGTTGGCGACGACGCCCGTGACATGGCCGAGCGGCACCGCTGCGATCGAGCGATCGGCCTCCGTCAATTGCAGGCAGGACACGAACACCATGGAGGAATGGACGATGTTGCAATGGGCCAGCATCGCGCCCTTCGGCTTGCCCGTGGTGCCGGAGGTGTAGAGGATCATCGCGGTGTCCTCCTCGCCCACCTCGATCGGTGCCACGGCCGGCGGGTTGTCGGCGAGCCCTGCGAAACGCGACAGAGCCGGATCATCGGCGACGGCGATGCGATGGATCACATCGGGCACATCATGCGCATCGGGCAGCCGCTCGGCGAGCGCGGCTTCGTGGATCAGGATCTTGGCACCGCAATCGGCGAGCACATAGGCGATCTCCGGCTTCTGCTGGCGTGTGCTGAGCAGCACGGTGACCAGCCCCTCATGCGCGGCGGCAAACAGCAGCAGCGGAAATTCGATGCGATTGCCGAGCAGGATCGCAACACGATCGCCGCGCTGCAATCCAAGCTTGCGAAATCCCGCAGCGATCCGCGCGGCCTGCTCCACCGCGTGGCCCCAGCTCAGGCGGACATTGCCGCAGATCAACGCTTCGCCCTCGGCATTGCGGGCGCAGGCGTCCGCGATCATCGCCCAGAGGCTCGATGGCCGATCGCAAAACGCCGGCACTACTCGATCGCCAAAGCGCGCCACGAGCCCCATCGGCGGGATCTGAGATTGCGACCAGTCCATCGGGATGCCCTCGGCTTGTTGCTCTTGTTATCTTGTTATCTTCTTATCTTCCGCGCATGGACATCCGGGTTTCGTCTTGTGCTGACCAGCTGACTTAATTCTTGCGCATGATCTTATCGGAAAACCGTTGCACACTTTTCCGGATCATGCGCTAGACCCCGATCACGGGCACACCGATCACCACCGGATGGAACGCGAAGGCCAGGGCCAGATAGGCGACCACGCCGACCGCGACCGCGATCAGATCGTTGGTGACGCCGCCGACCGGAATCGGCGGGCCGCCGGCGTCGGTGCGAGCTTTAAGCGAGATGCGGTCATAGACCGCCCAGCCCAGGAACGAGCCGAACAGGATGATGGAGCCGAGATCGCCATTGGCCAAAAGATGCGCCGCGGCCCACAGCTTGATGCCGGCCAGCATTGGATGCTTCAGCGTCGCGTAGATGCGGCCACGCATGTAGGACGCCACCACGAGGATGACTGCAGGCAGCATCAAGGCCAGCGTGATGTGCTTCATCGCCTTCGGCGGATACCAGACGTCGATCCAGCCGGAGCTGCGGTAGTGGGCATAGCCCCAGATGATCAGCGCCAGCCCTGCCAGCGAGACCGCCGAATAGAGCAGCTTGTAGGTCCCCTCGCCCAGCCTCGCGATCGCCTGCGCCCGTGCCTCTCGTTTGGTTGTGAAGATATGGGATGCAAAAAACAGCACCAGCCCCAGGATCATGACCAGCAGACCCACGACACCCTCCCCGCAAAGCAGCCCCCGGCTCTGAGGTATCATCGATTGGCTGCCGCTCGCAACTCGCGCTACTTGCCGAGCTCCCGATTGTCGACATAACGGATGGCGATGGGTCGCCCGGCCAACGCCCCGCCAAGACCGCTCGTGAACTTCAGCGGCAGGCAGGCCTTCAGCGATGAATTGATCGCGTTGAGATAGGTGGTTCGGATATCCGCCGGCACACCCGCAGTCGCGTATGTGAGGCGCGGCGGGCCGATCAGGCCGCCGGCCTTGTTGAAGCTGAAACGCACCGACATCTGCATGCCCGTGCGCGCACGGTCCGATGGCGGCGACCAGCAGCTGCGCAGCGCGGCGAAGAGGTCGCCGATCGTATCGAGGTCGTGATCGGGCTTTTGATATTTGGCGCGATCAGCTTCCGCCGGCACGCTTTCGACGGTGAGTTGGAGGTTCTGGCCGTAAGGGTAATCGATCTCGGGAATGCATGGCCCGGGTTCGAGCGGGCTGCAATAGGACGGCGTGCAGGGCTCGCCGTCGAGCACGCTGCAAGGCTCGTGCGCGAACGGGATCGGATTGATCTGGCGCGGCCGTGCGTCGACGACGATCGTTGAGATCGTCAGCAGGATCAGAACGAGAATGCCGCGCCACATGGAGTGAGCTCGCAAGGTCACGAGAAAAGTGGCGCTGTCCATGAACGCGTCAAGTCCGCGCGCGTTCACATGCTCGCGTTCAGGCACGCTGTCGTCGCCCGGCTTGACCGGGCGACCCAGTACTCCGAGACGGTAGTGGCTGAATCGACAGGCCGCGGCGTACTGGATGTCCCGGTCAAGCCGGGGCATGACAGCGGAAGGTGTGCTTGCGTGACAGCGGAGGGTGTGCTTGCGCAGCGGGTATGTGGCCGCCCAGCGGAGGGCGCGCCGCCCTACCCCTTCTTCTTGACGTCCTTGACATTGCTGAACTCGATGCCCTCGGCCCGCTCCCGGGTGTAGCCGAGATAGAACTCGTTGCGGGCGAGATAGACGGGATCGCCGTCGACGTCGTCGGCGATGCTCGAGGTGTTGGCGGCGATGAAGGTGTCGAGCTTCTTGCGGTCCTCCGAAGAGACCCAGCGCGCCAGCTGGAACTCGCTGACCTCGAACTCGACCGGCAGCGAATATTCCGCCTCGAGCCGCGCCTTGAGCACGTCGAGCTGCAGCGCGCCGACCACGCCGACCAGCGCCGGGGCGCCATCGCGGGGGCGGAACACCTGCACGACGCCCTCTTCCGACATCTGCTGCAGCGCTTCCTTCAGCTTCTTCGCCTTCATCGCGTCGGTGAGACGGACGCGGCGGACGATTTCCGGCGCAAAGCTCGGCACGCCGACGAAGTTGAATTCCTCGCCTTCCGTCAGCGTGTCGCCGATGCGCAGCGTGCCGTGGTTGGGAATGCCGACGACGTCGCCGGCAAAGGCTTCGTCCGCGACCGAGCGGTCCTGCGCGAAGAAGAATTGCGGGCTCGACAGCGGCATGCTCTTGCCGGTGCGCACGAGCTTGGCCTTCATGCCGCGGCTGAGCTTGCCGGAGCAGAGGCGCGCAAAGGCGATGCGGTCGCGGTGGTTCGGATCCATGTTGGCCTGGATCTTGAACACGAACGCGCTCATGCGCGGATCGGTGGCCTCGACCTTGCGCTGGTCGCTGTCCTGCGCGCGCGGCTCGGGCGCGAACTTGCCGAGACCTTCCAGCAGATCGCCGACGCCGAAATTGCGCAGCGCGCTACCGAAATAGACCGGCGTCAGATGGCCCTCGCGGAACGCTTCCAGCTCGAACGGCTTCGACGCCGCGGTGACGAGCTCGAGCTCGTCCTTCACGGCGGAGACGTCGAGATTGGCGTTGAGCTTGGCCAATTCCTCGATCGCGATCTGCTGCGCCGCGCCGGTCTTGGCGCCGCCGCCTTCGAGCAGGCGCACGCCGCCATTGACGACGTCATAGGTGCCGAGGAAGTCGCGGCCACGGCCGACCGGCCAGGTCATCGGCGTGGTGTCGAGCGCCAGCGTCTTCTCGATCTCGTCGAGCAGCTCGAACACGTCGCGGCTCTCGCGGTCCATCTTGTTGATGAAGGTGATGATCGGGATGTCGCGCAGCCGGCACACCTCGAACAGTTTTCGGGTGCGCGCCTCGATGCCCTTGGCGGCGTCGATCACCATCACGGCGGAATCGACCGCCGTCAGCGTGCGATAGGTGTCTTCCGAAAAGTCCTCGTGGCCCGGCGTGTCCAGGAGGTTGAACACGAGGCCCTCGAACTCGAAGGTCATCACCGAGGTCACGACCGAGATGCCGCGCTCGCGCTCGATCTTCATCCAGTCCGAACGCGTGTTGCGCCGCTCGCCCTTGGCCTTGACCTGGCCGGCGAGGTTGATGGCGCCGCCGAACAGCAGCAGCTTCTCGGTCAGCGTGGTCTTGCCGGCGTCGGGGTGGGAGATGATCGCAAAGGTCCGCCGCCGCGCCACCTCAGCGGCAAGCGGGGAACGGGCCGGCGATTCGGCTGTGGTGGTGGCGATGTCGGACATGGCGGGAGCGTGTGGCAGGGAAAACGGGCCTGATCAAGCCTCATTTGGTGATTGCGGGGACTTCCGGCCAGCCCCATATCGACGCTTGATTATATCAGTCTTGGGGGAGGACGGCCTTCCCCGCCCATCAGCACCTCAGCCGCGGGGACGACCCTGCCTTGATGGAGGGTCGTCATGGCCTGGAGCATCCTGTTCGTCGCCGGTCTTCTCGAGATCACCTGGGCGATCGGCCTGAAATACACCGAAGGTTTCAGCAAGCTTGTTCCGTCCGCGGTCACGCTTGCGGCCATGGCCGGCAGCGTCATCCTGCTCGGGCTTGCGCTCAAATCCCTGCCCGTCGGAACCGCCTATGCGGTCTGGACCGGCATCGGCGCGGTCGGCACGGCGACGCTCGGCATTGTCCTGTTCGGCGAGCCGGCTACGGCCTTCCGCCTCGCCAGCATCGGCCTGATCGTCGCCGGCATCATCGGACTGAAGCTCGTTACCTGACGAGCTGGACCACCCACCAGGTCAGCGCGGCCACGATGGCCGAGGCCGGGATCGTGATCACCCAGGCGTAGACGATCGAGCTGGCGACGTTCCAACGCACCGCCGAGACGCGGCGGGCGGCGCCGACGCCGACGATGGCGCCTGTGATGGTGTGGGTGGTCGAGACGGGAACCCCGAGATAGGTCGCCATGAACAGCGTCGCCGCGCCCCCGGTCTCGGCGCAAAAGCCCTGCATCGGCGTCAGCTTGGTGATGCGCAGGCCCATGGTGCGGACGATGCGCCAGCCGCCCATCAGCGTGCCCAGCGCCATCGCCGCCTGGCAGGACAGCACCACCCAGAACGGCACCGAGAAGTCGCTGCCGAGATGGCCCTGCGAATAGAGCAGCACCGCGATGATGCCCATGGTCTTCTGCGCGTCGTTGCCGCCATGGCCGAGCGAATAGAGCGAGGCGGAGGCGAATTGCAGGATGCGGAAGGCGCGGTCGACCGCGAACGGCGTCGAGCGCACCGAGGCCCAGGACACGATCGCCACCAGCAACATCGCGAGCAGGAAGCCGACCAGCGGCGACAGTACGATCGCAAGCACGGTCTTGGACAGGCCGCTCCACACCGCGGCCGAGATGCCGGCCTTGGCCATGCCGCCGCCGACCAGCCCGCCGATCAGTGCGTGCGAGGACGAGGACGGAATGCCGAGCGCCCAGGTCACGAGATTCCAGACGATGGCGCCGACGAGCGCTGCGAAGATCACCTGGGCGTCGACGACCGCGGGATCGATGATGCCGGTGCCGATGGTCTGGGCGACGTGCAGCCCGAACACCAGGAAGGCGATGAAATTGAAGAAGGCAGCCCAGAACACCGCGAATTGCGGCCGCAGAACGCGGGTCGAGACGATGGTCGCGATCGAATTGGCGGCGTCGTGCAGGCCGTTCAGGAAGTCGAACAGCAGCGCGACGGCGATCAAGCCGACCAGGACGGGAAGACCCAACGCGGCATCCACGGCGAGGCCCTATACCTGCTCGATGACGATGCTGTTGATTTCGTTCGCAACGTCATCGAAGCGGTCGGCCACCTTCTCGAGATGGTCGTAGATCTCGACCCCGACGATGAAATCCATCGCATTGCCGTCGCGATGCTTGAGGAACAGCTCCTTCAGCCCGATATCGTGGAGATCGTCGACCCGGCCCTCCAGCTTGCCGAGCTCTTCCGTGATCGCGGTCAGCATGGCGACGTTCGGACCGATCGACTGCATCAAAGGCAGCGCGCGTCCCACCAGATTGGCGCATTCGATCAGGAGTCCGCCGATCTCGCGCATCGGCGGCTCGAAGGCGCGCACCTCGAACAGCATCACGGCCTTGGCTGTCTGCTGCATCTGGTCGATGGCATCGTCCAGAGAGGTGATCAGGTTCTTGATGTCGCCGCGGTCGAACGGGGTGATGAAGGTGCGGCGCACCGCCGTCAGCACCTCGCGGGTGATGTTATCCGCGTCGTTCTCGAACTGGTTGACGCGCTGGCAATAGACCGGCGTCTCCTCACCCCCATTGAGCATGCCCTGCAGGGCGATTGCGCCCTGGATCACGGTCTGGGCATGCCGGTCGAACAGGTCGAAGAACCGTTCTTCCTTGGGCAGGAACGCACGAAACCATCGCATCATGGGGATAGGCTACCGGTTGAAAATGGTCAGGCCCGCGAGGGGCTGTCATAAAACTGTCATAGACCATTTTCGATCCGCGCGCGTCATCTCACGCCCGCGGAGCCGGATCATCCACCGCTTTCCTGCACCAATGAAATTGATGCAATATCAGCCACTTAGAGCGATCGCCGGAAGTAATGCGCGATTTCGCCGATGACGCCGCGGCGGAAGGTGAGCACGCAGACCACGAAGATCGCGCCCTGGATCACCGTCACCCACTGGCCGAAACCCGCCAGATATTGCTGCATGGCGATGATCACGAAGGCGCCGACCACGGGACCGAAAATGGTGCCGAGCCCCCCGACCAGGGTCATCAGCACGACCTCGCCCGACATCGACCAGTGCACGTCGGTGAGCGAGGCGTTCTGCGCCACGAACACCTTCAGCGCGCCGGCAAAGCCGGCGAGCGTCCCCGACAGGACGAAGGCCAGGAACTTGTACTGGTCGGTGCGGTAGCCGAGCGAGATCGCGCGCTGCTCGTTCTCGCGGATCGACTTCAGCACCTCGCCGAACGGCGAGTTGATGATGCGGAAGATCAGGAGGAAGCCGGCGAGGAAGCCGACCAGCACGACATAGTACAGCACCGTCGGCTTGGAGAGATCGAGCAGGCCGAACATGCGTCCTTGCGGGATGCCCTGGATGCCGTCCTCACCATGGGTGAACGGGGCCTGGAGATAGATGAAGTACAACAGCTGCGACAGCGCCAGCGTGATCATCGAGAAATAGATGCCCTGGCGGCGGATTGAGATGTAGCCCGTGATGATCGAGAGCACGAACGCCGCGGCCACGCCGACGAGAATGCCGAGCTCCGGCGGCAGCGCCCACACTTTCAGCGCATGCGCGCTGCAATAGCCGGCTGTCCCCAAGAACATGGCGTGGCCGAACGACAGCAGGCCGCCATAGCCGACCAGCAGGTTGAACGCGCAGGCGAGCAGCGCAAAGCACAGCGCCTGCATCACGAAGAACGGGTAGAGGCCCGTGAACGGCACCGCTGCCAGCAGCAGCGCCATCGCCACGAACACGGTCATCTCGTCGCGCATCGCGCGCGGGGTTGTCGGCAGCGTGTCGTCCGTCAGGGTTGTCATCTCAGGCCGCCCTTCCCGTCAATCCCGTTGGCTTCACCAGGAGCACCAGCACCATCAGCACGAACACGACGGTGTTGGAGGCCTCGGGGTAGAAATACTTGGTCAGGCCCTCGATCACACCGAGCGCGAAGCCGGTGATGATGGAGCCCATGATCGAACCCATGCCGCCGATCACGACCACCGCGAACACGACGATGATGAGGTCGGCGCCCATCAGCGGCCGCACTTGGTTGATCGGCGCGGAGAGCACGCCGGCGAGCGCGGCAAGGCCGACGCCGAGACCGTAGGTGAGCGTGATCATGCGCGGCACGTTGATGCCAAAGGCGCGCACCAGCGTCGGATTTTCGGTGGCGGCGCGCAGGTAAGCGCCGAGTTGCGTCTTCTCGATCAGGAACCAGGTCGCAAGGCACACCGCCAGCGAGAACACGACGACCCAGCCGCGGTAGATCGGCAGGAACATGAAGCCGAGATTCATGCCGCCCCTGAGCTGGTCGGGAATGGCGTAAGGCAGACCCGAGGAGCCGAAATAGTTCTGGAACACGCCCTGCACGATCAGCGCGATGCCGAAGGTCAGGAGCAGGCCGTAGAGATGATCGAGCCCGGTCAGCCATTGCAGCATGGTCCGCTCCAGGATCATGCCGAAGATGCCGACGATGATCGGCGCCAGCAGCAGCGCCCACCAATAATTGATGCCGCCGAGGTTCAACAGGAAATAGGCGACGAAGGCGCCCATCATGTAGAGCGCGCCGTGGGCGAAATTGATGATGTTGAGCATGCCGAAGATGACGGCAAGCCCGAGGCTGAGCAGCGCGTAGAACGAGCCGTTGATCAGTCCCACCAGTAGCTGAGCGTAAAGAGCCTGCATCGATCCCGCACCCGGTCCCTTTTATTCCTCAACAACAGGCCGGCGCCGTTGCGCACCGGCCTGCATCGTTCACCGTTACTTCTTCACCAGAGGACAGGCGCTTTCCGACAGCGGCCGGAAGGCCTGGTCGCCGGGGGTCGTGCCGATCAGCTTGTAATAGTCCCAGGGCGCCTTGGATTCCTCGGGCTTTTTGACCTCGAACAGATAGGCGGGATGTAGCTTGCGGCCGTCCGCACGGATCGTTCCCTTGCCGAACAGCGGATCCTCCGTCGGCATCTCCTTCATCTTGGCGACCACCTTGGCCCCGTCATGCGGGTTGCCGCCCATCGCCTCCAGCGCCTTGAAATAATGCAGCAGACCCGAGTAGACGCCGGCCTGCACCATCGAGGGCATCGCCTTGTTCTTCATGCGCTCGGAGAAGCGCTTGGAGAACGCGCGCGTACCGTCGTTCATGTCCCAATAGAAGGTCTCGGTGAAGTTCAGGCCCTGCGCCACCTTCAGACCGAGCGAGTGCACGTCGGTGATGAAGAGCAGCAGGCCCGCAAGCTTCTGGCCGCCGGAGACGATGCCGAACTCCGCTGCCTGCTTGATGGTGTTGGTGGTGTCGCCGCCGGCATTCGCCATGCCGATGATCTTGGCTTTGGAGGCCTGCGCCTGAAGCAGGAAGGACGAGAAGTCGGCAGTATTCAGCGGATGCTTGACATTGCCGATCACCTTGCCGCCCGACTTCACCACGACCGCGGCGGTGTCGCGCTCGAGGGCATGGCCAAAGGCGTAGTCCGCGGTGAGGAAATACCAGGTGTCGCCGCCCGCCTTCACCAGCGCCTGCCCGGTGCTGTTGGCCAGCATATAGGTATCATAGACCCAGTGGACCGTGTTCGGCGAGCATTGCGCGTTGGTGAGATCCGACGTCGCTGCACCTGTGTTGATCAGGATGGAATTCTTCTCTTTGACGATGTTGTTCACCGCCAGCGCAACGCCGGAGTTCAGCACATCCATGAAGATGTCGACCTTCTCGACGTCGATCCATTGCCGAGCAATCGTGGAGCCGATGTCGGGCTTGTTCTGATGGTCGGCGGAGATCAGGTCGAGCTTCCAGCCCTTGGCAGCGAGCCCGGAATCCTCGATCGCCATCTGTGCGGCGACGGTCGAGCCAGCGCCACCGAGGTCGGCATAAAGTCCCGAATTGTCGGTCAGCACGCCGATCTTGATGTTCTTGTCCTGCGCGACTGCGCCACCTGCCGCGCCGAGCGCCAGGGCCGTCCCGAGCAACATTGCCGAAATGCCGTGCTTCATAATCAGCCTCCCAATATTCATTTGATAGTTACTCTCGATCGTCCGCCCTGCTCGGCTACACACCGAGATAGGTGTGGAGCTTGTCCATGTTGGCGGCAAGCTCGGAATTGGAAAATCCGTCAATGATCTTGCCGTGTTCGACCACGTAATAGCGGTCGGCGACGGTGGAGGCGAAGCGGAAATTCTGCTCGACCAGAAGGATCGTGAAGCCCTCCTTCTTGAGCCGCGCAATGGTGTGGCCGATCTGCTGGATGATGACGGGCGCGAGGCCCTCGGTCGGCTCGTCCAGCATCAGGAAGCTCGCGCCGGTGCGCAGGATGCGCGCGATCGCGAGCATCTGCTGCTCGCCGCCCGAGAGCTTGGTGCCCTGGCTGTTCAGCCGCTCCTTCAGGTTCGGGAACAACTCGAAGATCTGCTCGAGCGACAATCCGCCTTCACGGATCACCGGCGGCAGCATCAAGTTCTCGCGGACGTCGAGACTGGAGAATATGCCCCGCTCTTCCGGGCAGAAGGCAATGCCCATGCGCGCGATCCTGTCGGAGGTCGCGCGGATGATCTCCTGGTTGTTGAACTTCACCGAACCGGCACGCTTGCCGATGATGCCCATGATCGACTTCAGCGTGGTGGTCTTGCCGGCGCCGTTACGCCCGAGCAGGGTGACGACCTCGCCCGCATTCACGTCGAAATTGATCCCGTGCAGGATGTGGGACTCGCCGTACCAGGCTTCGAGGTTGCGGACTTGCAGGATGTTCCCGCCGGTCGCAGCCTTGGCCGGAGCCTCGGCGATCGCAGTGTCAGGCATGACCGGCTCCCAAGTAAGCTTCCTTGACGCGCTCGTCCTTGGTGAGCTCTGAGTAATGGCCCTGCGCGAGCACCTGCCCGCGCGTCAGCACGGTGATGATGTCGGAGAGGTTGGCCACGACGCTCAAGTTATGCTCGACCATCAGGATGGTGTATTTCGCGGAGATGCGCTTGATCAGCGCCGCGATCTTGTCGATGTCCTCGTGGCCCATGCCGGCCATCGGCTCGTCGAGCAGCATCATCTCCGGGTCGAGCGCGAGCGTGGTTGCGATCTCGAGCGCCCGCTTGCGCCCATAGGGCATCTCGACCGCAGGCGTACTGGCAAACTCGCTGAGGCCGACGTCGCTCAAAAGCTCGCGCGCCCGATCGTTGAAGCGGTTGAGCACCGACTTGGAGCGCCAGAAGTCGAACGAGGAGCCATGCTGGCGCTGCAGCGCGACGCGGACGTTCTCCAGCGCGGTGAGATGGGGAAACACCGCCGAAATCTGGAACGAACGGACCAGACCCATGCGGGCCACATCCGCCGGCGCCATCGCGGTGATGTCCTGCCCCTTGTACAGGATTTTCCCGGCCGACGGCTTGAGGAACTTGGTCAAGAGATTGAAGCAGGTCGTCTTGCCGGCCCCGTTCGGGCCGATCAACGCATGAATGCTCCCACGGCGAACCTTGAGCGCAACGTCGCGGACGGCGAAGAAGCCCGCGAACTCCTTGGTCAAGCCTTCCGTTTCGAGAATGAACTCATCGGCCAAACAGTTTTCCCCCTGCCCGCGCGGCGCGTGGCTGTCCTTGTTGCTTCGGCTGTCCGGAGGACTTGCAGCCCACCGGGGCGCCGCCTCCGGGCGCGGAATATGCCGGAGGTGACGGGGGTTAGGCAAGGCGGAAAGCTGAGCAGGTCAAGCCTTCGGCTGGGATACAAATGCTCCCTTAGTCGCAGAGGTCGATGTCGTGCCTGCCCGGCCTTCCCGGTTCGCAAGGCACCGGCCATCAAGCCGTCGTTAACGGTCTTTCGTCTCCCGCGCCAGCCTTCATCAATAATTTCCCCGCAAGCCCGATCATGCGCGGGTTTTCACGTGCGGAGAATATTGCTTTGGATTTTGCAAGCGCGGCTCCCTCCGTCGTCAAGTCGATCCGGCAGCGCGATCTCCTGAACACGTGGCTGCGACTTTATGCGCGTCAGCAGATCGCTCCGGCGATCTGGGAGTATCAGCCCGCACGGCTCGAGGAGGAGCTGTCGGATCTGATCTACTATACGGTGGAGCTTTCGACGCCGACGCCGCGTCTCGTCATCCAGAGCGAAGGCACGCGCATCTCGCGCGCCTATGGGCATACCGGCAAGGGCGTTTCGCTCGATGACTATGTCGGACCTCGGCTCGCACCCTACGTGGTGCCGGTCTATCTCGAATGCGTCGCGCGCGGCCTTCCGGTCTACAGCGTTGCCGACGTCGACGACACCTATGGCCGCATCGTCGCGTATGAGCGGCTGCTGCTGCCGTTCCTGACCGACGGCAGAGTCAGCCACGTCATCGCGTCAGTGAAGACCTTCTGCGAGGACGGCGGCTTCGAGATCAAGAATCTGATGCGCGGAAATGACGCGCTGCCGCGCCCGAAGCTGCGGGCCGTGATCGACCGCGAGCTGTTTCATCGCGCCCCCGGCCGCATCGCACCCGCCGAGACGGTCGAGTTCGCGGACCAGCCGGGCCCCGCTATTTCAAACGAGATCATCGAGCTGAACTAGCCGTCAGCGGGCCTTGCCACCGACCTCCTTGGCATAGATATCCGGCTTGAAGCCGACCAGCAGCTTGCTTCCGATTTCGAGCACCGGCCGCTTGATCATCGATGGTTGCGCTAGCATCAATGCCAGCGCCTTCTTCTCGGTGAGGGCTTCCTTGTCAGAATCGGGGAGCTTCTTGAAGGTCGTCCCGGCGCGATTGAGCAGGGTCTCCCAACCGACCTTGTCGGTCCACTGCTCGAGCCTGTCCTTCTCCACACCCGCGGCCTTGTAGTCGTGAAACGCGTACGCCACGCCATGGGCATCGAGCCAGGCACGGGCCTTCTTCATGGTGTCGCAGTTCTTGATGCCGTAGATGATGGTGGGCAAGACAGTCCTCGCGCATGGCGTATCGGTGATGTGCGTGGCGTTGTACGAAACTCCGCGTCGCGCGACAATATTGCGGCACGCGCCAACTCTTTAAACGGACATCACCATGCACGTCACCCACGATCCCGCCGCAGCCGCCGCACCGACCATCGATTTCGACACTTTTCTCGCGGTCGACGTCCGTGTCGGCACCATCGTCGACGCAAAACCGTTTCCGGAAGCGCGCAAGCCGGCGTGGCGGCTGTGGATCGATTTCGGCCCCGCCATCGGCGTGCGCAAGAGCTCGGCCCAGATCACTGAAAACCACCCGCTCGAAACCCTCGTGGGGCAACAGGTCGCGGCCGTCGTCAATTTCCCGCCGCGCCAGATCGGCCCGGTCGTCTCCGAGGTGCTGACGCTCGGCTTCCCCGATGCCAACGGCAAGGTCGTGCTGGTGCAGCCGAGCAAGCCGGTGCCGAACGGCGGGCGCCTGTTCTAGGATGGCCTACGGCCGCTGCGGAATGTTCAATCCGCGTCGCACCGCCGGACGCGCAAGCCCGCGCTCGAGCCAGTCACCGACCGCCCTGAACTGGGTGAACTCGACGAGATCGCCGGCGCCATAAAAGCCGATGAGATTGCGCACCCAGCCGAGCATGGAGATGTCGGCGATGGTGTAGTCATCGTCCATGAACCATTGCCGGCCGGCGAGATGCACATCCATCACGCCGAGCAGGCGCTTGGCTTCGGCGACGTAGCGGTCGCGGGGCCGTTTGTCCTCGTAATCCTTGCCGGCGAATTTGTGGAAGAAGCCGACCTGGCCGAACATCGGCCCGACGCCGCCCATCTGGAAGTGCAGCCACTGAAGCGTCTGGTAACGCCGCGCGGCATCCTGCGGCAGCAGCTTTCCGGTCTTTTCGGCGAGGTATTGCAGGATCGCCCCGGATTCGAACAGCGGCAGCGGCCTGCCGCCGGGGCCGTTCGGATCGAGGATGGCCGGGATCTTGCCGTTCGGATTGAGCGAGAGGAATTCGGCCGTCTTCTGATCGTCCTTGCCGAAATCGACGAGGTGGACTTCGTAAGGAAGCCCGATCTCCTCCAGCATGATCGAGACCTTGACGCCGTTCGGCGTCGGCAACGAATAGAGCTGGAGTCGTTCGGGATGCTTGGCTGGCCAACGCTTGGTGATGGGGAAGACGGACAGATCGGACATCGGGACCTTTGCATGGACTGAGGCGTGCTCAATCTAGGCAAGATACCGCAGTGCGCAAGTGACTTCCGGCTGTGCTTATGGCGGCAGCGTCGCCATCGCTACGATCGGGGGCTTTGCTTCACGCTGCAGCCGAGATTCGATGAACCGTTGACCCGTGATCAACAGCAGGGCCGTAAAGGCGATCGCGAGCATCGCGGTCGCCAATTGGCACACGTCGTACATGGTATTATGTCCCTCGACAGCCTCTGGCGTAGAACGTCGGCTCAGGCGTCACGTTCCAGGCGGCACTAAATATTGCTATTTTTTCCCGATCTCGCTGCGAAGCGATCGTGCTGTTCCGGCGGCTTGCGTAGGGACCAATGGCCCCCTCGCGCGTTGTCGCTCGATGAACATCGAGAAACGCGCCCTGCTCGACCACGCTGAACGCTGTCGCCGCGTCGCGAACGATCTCGAGCACAGCAAAGCCGCGCAACGGTTGCGGACGATGGCCGACGAGTACGAATCGCGAGCAACGAGACTGGACGACGAGGGCGGCTCATATCCAGACCCCGACAGCCGCGGTCAGCTCGAAGGCGAAGTCGAGGGCTGATCGCCGTCAGAAGTTGATCTCCATCCGCAATCCGCGCGGATCGGTCCTGCCGTCGCCAACGGATTGCGCGCTGTCGCGCGCTGCGACGGCGCAGGCACAGGCGTCGATGAGGTCGTCGCGACCGATCCCGGTGCCGTGGCGAAGCGTGAGCCATCTCTCGACCTCAGTGAAGCCGCGGTCTCCCAGCAACGCGATACGCTGCTCTCGCCCCCGCGGCGAGGTCTTCGGTTCGAGCCGCACGCGCCCTGCCAGATTCCAGAAGATCAATTCCGGATGCGCTTCGCCGATCGTCGCCTGCCGCGCCGGCGTCATGGCCTCATCGACTTCCCTGATCTTGTCCCTGATATTCCAGAGCTGCGCCGACACGCCCCTGCCCTCGCCTTCGTGCTTCCAGTAATGGCGATTGGCCGCCGCCAGGTCCGGAAAGGTCCAGAGGTCGCGGCGCGCGCCCAGAAACACGGCAGGGCCGATCAGCTCCCGTGCGCGCAAATCGCAGGCACGATAGCCGCTCACGTTCAGTCCGATCGGCATGTCGATCATCGCGCGGGCGTGCGGCAATGCGAGCAGACGCGTCAGGCTAGGCGAATAATCGAAGCCGTGATCGCCGCGCGCGTCGATCCACGCTGCGACCCAGCCGAAACGAAATCCGTCGAGCCCCAAATAATTTTGGCAAGTCATGCGTCCGTCAATTTCAGTTTCCGCACGCGTCTCGCTTGACATCCGCAAGTTGCGGGCGTATGTCCCGCGCCCTCGCAAGCACTTCCGTTTGCGACAGACACCATGAACCGAGCGATGTCGTACCGCTACGAAAGAAATGTCCGCACGCCGAATAGCCACAAGCTATTCGATTGCGCATGCCCGGCTCATGGGAGCGATCTTGCCTGACCGCAAGATCGACAGTCCGCTTCTCACGGACCCTCCCGAGCCTGCCGCTCCGGAGGGTTTTTTGTTGCCCGCCGCGCGGCCCAACCGAACAACCCGGCAATGGCCGGAACGGGAGACCCGGATCCCGGGCTCGCGCTGAGAAGGCGCGTGTCCAAGTGCGCGGGGCCTGCCGGAGGGAACGAGGCGATGAGCCGGACACCGATGGCAGAGCGACCCTTCAGGGTTCGCAACATGCGGCGCGTCGACAGCGCCGCGATCGAATGTAACTCGGTTTGCCGCGAGTGGTCGCGGCTCAACCGACGCTGGTGGTGAGGATATCGAATACTTCACACGATGGAAGAGCGGGCTCGAACTTCGCCTCTGACTTACGCGCTCTGCGCTATTGTCACGGGTGGAGGACACCTGGTTGCCATCCCAACAAGGCGATATCGCCCGTTCCCCAGCGTACCCATCAACGGCCGATGCGAAGGCGTCGGCCTGGCGGTGGTGAAGATGTCTGTTACTTCGTGGTGAAGGCGCGAAAGCGCCGAGCAGGTTCGAACCCTGCGCGCCGAAAGGCGGATCGCCCGCAAGGGCAGCAACAGCATCGATCGTTCCCCGCTAACCCCATCACGGTCCGTGGTGAAGATTTCTGTTACTTCGCCTGCAACGCGAGAGGTCGCGGGTTCGAATCCCGCCCGGTGTTCCATGCACCGGTAGCTCAGAGGATAGAGCGCTTTCCGGCGAGCTTCGGCTCGCTGGGTACAGCAATCGCCTGTTCCCGGATCGTGTCCGTTCTGCCACCGCCGGTGGTGAAGAGTGCTGTTACTTCGTGATCACACTGTCGAAGGTTCGACTCCTTCCGGACGAAAGTCCGTAGCTCAGCGGTAGAGCATGTGGAGCCCCTCGTGGGCAGGACAGCCTCGACTGTTCCCCGGCACCGTTTCATGTCCCCGTCAACCCAAGAGGAGGCCGTCATGGTCAGGCTCAACAAGATCGTTCGCCCTTCACGCGGGAGGGCGCGCGTGCAAGGCGCTTCACGCCCGAGATGGAGCTGAAGCGGGCACTGATGAACTGCCTCCTGTGGGAGGACCAGTTCTATGAGGACGGCGTTGCGATCGCCGACCGCATCAAGGCCCTCGTGCCCAAGGTGGCGCCGGAGCGCGTCGCGCAGCTCGCGATCGAGGCCCGCGAGGTGATGAAGCTGCGGCACGCACCGCTGCTCGTCATCCGCGAGATGGCGCGGAACGAGAAGCACCGCGGCCTCGTCGCGGACACGCTCGCTCAGGTGATCCAGCGTCCCGACGAGATGACGGAGCTGCTCGCGATCTACTGGGCGGATGCGCTGGGGCCAATGCAGCAGCGCAAGCGGCAGCCGGTGTCGGCGCAGGTGAAGAAGGGTCTTGCCCGGGCGCTGACCAAGTTCGACGCCTACCAGCTCGCCAAGTGGGACCGCGACGGTGCGGTGCGGATCAGGGACGTCTTGTTCCTCGTGCACGCCAAGCCCAGGGATGCCGAACAGGCGAAGGTGTGGAAGCAGCTCGTCGACGGCGAGCTCGCCTCCCCCGACACCTGGGAGGTTTCGCTCTCGGCCGGCAAGGACAAGCGCGAGACCTTCGAGCGGCTGATCGCCGAGCGAAAGCTCGGCGGCCTCGCGCTGCTGCGCAATCTGCGCCTGATGCAGACTGCGCAGGTCCCGCGCGAGACCATCGCAGGCGCGATCGAGGCGATGCGGACGGATCGTATCCTTCCCTATCGCTTCATCACGGCGGCACGCTATGCGCCGGACTTCGAGCCCGAGCTCGAGGCCGCGATGCTCAAGTCAGTCAAGGACCATGCGCGGCTTCCGGGCCGTACCCGGCTCCTGATCGACGTGTCGGGCTCGATGTTCGCGACGCTCTCCGCGCAGTCGGAAATGACGCGCGCGGAGGCGGCGTGTGGCCTTTCCATCCTCGCGCGCGAGATCTGCGACGAGGTCGAGATCTTCACCTTCTCCGACAGGGTGGTGAAGGTCCCTCCCCGCCGCGGCTTCGCGCTTCGAGATGCGATCATCGACTCGCAGCCGCATAGCGGAACCTGGCTCGGCAAGGCGGTGGCGGAGATCGACCGCAAGGGCGATCGCCTGATCGTCTTCACCGACGAGCAGAGCCATGACCAGGTGCCCGAGCCCAAAGCGCGCGGCACGATGGTGAACGTGGCCTCGTATCAGCACGGTGTCGGCCACGGCGCCTGGACCCGCGTCAACGGCTTCTCCGAGGCCGTGGTCGCGTGGATCGCGGCGTCGGAGACGGCGTTGAACTGAGCGCAACGACAATGGCCCCGGACGCGAGCCGCGCCCGGGGCCAGCAAATCCCTGAAATGAACCGCCCGCCCCGTTATGGCGCGCGCGGAATGACAAGGACCTAGGACCATGCGACGACCCGATCCCTACATGGAACGCGCCCGCGAGCTCTGCCTCGCCGCCGGTGTCGATCCCGACTCGCGCGTCGGCGAAGGACGCGGCCAGCCGGCCTGGTGCCTGTACAAGGACGCCGCGCGCAAGGAGCATCTTGCCCGCGAGGCCAATGCGACCGCGAGCTCGATCGCCGAGTTCCGGACGCAGGACGCCCGCTTCCAGAACGCGCCCCTGAAGGTGTTCGGCCCGCACGAGGATGCGACGATCGCGCAGATGCGCAACTGCATGGCGATCGGCAACGTCGTCTCCGGCGTGATCTGCGCCGACGGCCATCTCGGCTACGCCCAGCCGGTCGGCGGCGTCATCGCCTACGAGAAGCAGATCAGCATCTCCGGCGTCGGCTTCGACATCGGCTGCGGCAACATGGCGGCCCGGCTCGACACCCGCTTCGACGACATTGCGGAGATCGCTCCCACGATCATCCGCGACGTCGCCAAGGTGATCTCGTTCGGCGTCGGACGTGCCAACGCGGAACGGGCCGAACACGACCTGTTCGACGACGGCGATGCCTGGCGCGAAAGCGACATGGAGGACTACCGTCAGAAGGCGGTGAAGCAGCTCGGCACGGTCGGATCGGGCAACCACTATGTCGACCTCATGCGCGACGAGGAAGGCTTCGTCTGGATCGGCGTCCATTTCGGCAGCCGCGGCCTCGGACACACCTCCGCGACGCGCTACCTCAAGGCCGCCGGCGGAAAGGACGGCATGAACGTCCCGCCCGCCGTAGTCGACGAGGACAGCGAGCTCGGCCGCCGCTACATCGCGGCGATGCAGCTCGCCGGGCGTTACGCCTATGCGGGCCGCGAGTGGGTCGTCGAGCGCGTCCGCCGGATCATCGGTGGCAGCGTCACCGAGAGCGTGCACAACCACCACAATTATGCCTGGCGTGAGACCCACGGCGGCAAGGATTTGTGGGTGGTGCGCAAGGGCGCGACCCCGGCGTTTCCCGGCCAGAAGGGATTCGTCGGCGGCTCGATGGGCGACGACGCCGTCATCCTCGAAGGCGTCGACAGCCCGGAAGCCAAGGCTTCGCTCTACTCGACCGTGCACGGCGCCGGCCGCCTGTTCGGACGACGTGAGGCGAAGCGGCGCTTCTCGCGCGAGGAGATGGACCGTTGGCTGAACGAGCGCGGCGTCACCTTGATTGGTGCCGACCTCGACGAGAGCCCGATGGCCTATCGCCGCCTGCCGGACGTGCTCGCGCAGCATGCCGGCACCGTGCGGGTGCTGCACACGCTGCGGCCGTTCGCCGTCGCCATGGCCGGCGAAGGCGAGTTCGATCCGTGGAAGGATTGAAGCGAAACAGTGGGCGGGAGGCGATGTCTCCCGCCCACGTCACTTCATATTTTTCTGAATTCGATCGTCTCTCATCTCGTCAGATATTCGCGCATCAACGCGCGGGCGCGATGCAGCCGCGCCTTCACGGTCTGCCTGGTCGCGCCGAGCGCGGCGGCAATCTCATCGATCGTCATCTCCTTGACGTCGCGCATCAGCGCGACATCCCGATAGTGCGGCGGCAGCGCCTCGAACGCCGCGGCGACGTCGAGCCGCAGGTCGGCCTCAGGGCGCAACAGCAGTGCGGCCTCCGCCTCGCCCTCATCGACAGCCGGCATAAGGCCGGCCCGACGCGCAAGCCGCAGGCATTCGCGCCGGACAACGCTGAACAACCAGGCCGACAATGCCAGCAGCGAACGAATCGTGCCGACGTGACGGAACAGAATCCACAGCGCCTCCTGCGTCGCATCCTCGGCGTCCGCCGAGCTGCGGCAGGTCGCGCGCGCGTAGCGGCGGATGTCCGGCTGTGCCGTCTCGAGCAGGCGCGCGATCGCCCTGATATCGCCGAGCCGTGCGGCCTCGAACAGACTTGGCGAGATCGCCGCCGCACTCTCGACATCCCTCCCTTGCCGATGCCCGCCATCGCGCACATCGGGCAATAACCGACGAGACCGGTCAGCGCGAAGCCGGCGCCACCGAGCGCGACCAGCCATGCCGCCGCACCGGCAAGATAAACGAACGCCGCAACCGCGACCGCGATACCCAGGACGACCCGCACCGCCTGATGCAGTCCGCCGATGTTCTTTCGATAGAATCCCATCACATCCTCCGACATGGGCCGAGACCGATTGCCTCGACCATCAAGAGGACGCGACGGCCAAAAAGGATTCGCGCTGACGGAAGATTCTTTGCGATCAGCTTCCGACAGCCTGATAGGCCAGGCGCTTGAACTCGAAGAAGAACGGATTCCAGAAGCCCATATAGCGCTGGGCCATCAGGACGCCGGCCGTATTGGCCTCCGGGCAGATCCACCAATGGGTGCCGGCCAAGCCGCCCCATTGGAATTCGCCGGTCGAGTTCGGCGGATCGAACGGCGTCGGCGCGAAGGTGACGGCGCCGCCGAGGCCAAAACCCTTGCCGGGGATCGGCCCGAGATTGGCGAAGCGGATGGTCTGCCCCGCTGGCAGCTGGTTCGTCATCATCTGCCGCAGCGTCTCCGGCTTCAGCAGCGCGTCCGAGCCCGGCAGCAGCGCGCGGACCAGCGCAAGCATGTCCGGCAGGGTCGAGACCAGACCACCGCCGCCCGAGAGCCGCGGGAACGGCCGTCGATAGGCTTGTGGAAACGGCAGATTGTCCGCGCGCGTCAGGCCGGGCTTCATGGGATCGAGCACATCGGCGCCATTGTAGAGCGCGACCAGCCTGCCCTGCCGGGCCTCGGGGACATAAAAGCCGGTGTCGGTCATGCCGAGGGAATCGAAGATGCGCGCCTTCAGGAAGGCATCGAGCGGCTGGCCGGAGACGACCTCGACGATCCGGCCGAGCACGTCGGTCGCCACCGAATATTCCCAGGCCGTACCTGGGTGATAGGACAGCGGCAGGTCGGCGAGCTTGTCGATCATGTCGCTGAGCGGCGTCAGCGGATTGAGCACCCGCGCCTCGTTGTAGCCTTTGAACAGCACCGTGCCGGGATCGAAGATGCCGTAGCTGAGGCCGGAGGTGTGGGTCAGGAGCTGGCGGATCGTGATCGGGCTCTTTGCCGGCTCGACATCGGCGAGGCTTGAAGCGTCCTGCTTCAGCACCTTGCGGTTGCCGAGCTGCGGCAGGAACTTTTCGACTGGATCATCGAGCCCGATGCGGCCTTGCTCGACCAGCAGCATGATCGCGCAGGTGACGAAGATCTTGGTGTTGGAGAACGCGCGGAAGATGTGGTCGGGCCGCAGCGCAGTGTTGGCCTCGCGGTCGGCAAAACCGACGCATTGCTGATCGACCACCTCGCGGCCGCGCAGCACGGCCCAGGACACGCCCGGAATGATCTCCTGATCGACGTAGCGTTGCATCGCCGTCCGTACGGCGGAAAAATCAGGCGTTCTGGCGTCCATGTGCTCCCCCCAATTGTGGTTGGAATCGATATAGCGCGATTTGCCGGAATATGAAGCCCACCGCGCAGCTCAGACCTGCTTCATCAGCACGGTGACGTGCAGGCGCCGCCGAATCCGCATGCCCTGCCGCTGGTACAGCGCAATGGCCGACGTATTGTTCGAGAACACGTGCAGGAACGGAATTTCCCCGCGCGCCTCGATCTGGCGCGCGACGGCGGCGAGCAACGCCTGCGCGTAACCGCGACCGCGATGATCGGGATGCACGCAGACCGCCGTCATCTCGGTGAAATTGCCGGGCTTCATCCGCTCGCCGGCCATGGCGACCAGCTCGCCGTGCGCGCGGATGCCGAGGAAGGTGCCGAGCTCGTGTGTCCGCGCCGCGAACGGCCCGGGCTTGGTCAGCTCGATCAGCGCCATCATGGCGGGAACGTCGGCCGCGCCCAGGCGGACGATCTCGGCATCACGCAGCGACGTGTCGGCGGGCGAGCCGATCATCTGCTCGCCGGTCTCGGCGAGCAGCACCTTGAAGCCGGCGGGAATTTCGACCGGCTCGGGCGTGAACAGCACCGCGACTTGCGAGCCCGACATGAGTTCGCCGAGCGCCGCAAAGCTTGCGGCGGACATGTCTGGCATATCGGCAAACGGCGTCATGTCCACGGGATAGCGCAGAGCCTGCGGGCCGCCCTCCGCCAGATGCTTGTGGCTCGTCGTCAACGCGCTCCAGATCGGGCGATCCAGCAGCGCCTCATTGCTCGCCGACATCGGCCTAGTCCCTGTCGAAGCTAACGATGACGGCGGCATTGGCAATGAGGATGGGGTCGTTGGCGACTTCCGTGGCCGAGGGAATCTCGAGCCCGCCCTTGACCGCGGTCACGGTCACCGTGCCGTAAGGCAGCTCCTTGGCGACAGCCTCCTTGTCGACGGCTTCGGGATTTGGAACCCCGATCGTGACGTCCACGAACATGTCGTTCGCGGTCTTGCCGATCATCCGGAAGAAGCCGAGGCTGGAATGCCTGATGGCATCCGACACCGCCCTCTTCGCCGCCTTGGTGGCGTCCCGGCCGTGGACGTCGACGCCCATGCCCATCTCGGTGACACAACGAATGCGGGTCATTTCATAGTCCTGTGGTTGGTGAATGACTGAGTGTCGGGGATCGGTATCCGCAGTACAAGTGCGGATCTCAGTTGGCTGGAGATACCGCCGATAGCGCCCGTCATTGCGAGCGCAGCGAAGCAATCCAGAATCTTTCCGCGGAGACAGTCTGGATTGCTTCGCTGCGCTCGCAATGACGATGTGGAAACAGTTTTGTCCTCATCAATCACCCCTTCGCCTTCTCATGCGCCCGCAGCTCGTCGACGAGCACCCGCACGTTCTCCGAATAGTCGACCGGGATCGAGACCAGATGCACGCCGCCTTCCCTGAAGGCGGCGTCGAGCGTCGGGCCGAAGCTGTCGATGCTCTCGATGCGATGTCCCTTCGCCCCGTAGGCCTTGGCGTAAAGCGCAAAGTCCGGATTGCCAAAAGTCATGCCGTAATCGGCGAAATGATCCACCGCCTGCTTCCAGCGGATCATGCCGTAGGCGTTGTCCTCCAGCACCAGCACGACCAAGTTGAGCTTGAGGCGGACCGCCGTCTCCATCTCCTGGCTGTTCATCATGAAGCCGCCGTCGCCGGCAACCGCAAGCACGCGGCGGTCGGAATAGAGCATCGCAGCCATCATCGCCGACGGCAGGCCGGCGCCCATGGTCGCCAGTGCATTGTCGAGCAGCAGCGTGTTGGCGACGCGGGTGCGGTAATTGCGCGCGAACCAGATCTTGTACATGCCGTTGTCGAGCGCGACGATGCCGTTCTCGGGAATCACCTGGCGGATGTCGTGCACGATGCGCTGCGGCGTCGGCGGCCAGCGCGCCTCGGTGGCGCGGTCGGCGATGTGCTTCAGGATCTCTTCGCGCAGCGGGAGCAGCGCCGCGGCCTGCGGCAGCTTGCCTTCGAGCCGGTCAGCCAGCAGTTCCAGGCTCGGGCCGACGTCGCCGACGACCTCGGCATCGGGGAAATAGACCTGCTCGACGCTCGCCGGCGTGTAGCTGACGTGAATCACCTTTGGCCCTGAAGGCCCCATGATGAAAGGCGGCTTCTCGACCGGGTCGTGACCGATCGCGACAATCAGGTCGGCGGCATCGATCGCGTCGTGAACGTAATCGCGCTCCGACAGCGCCGCAGTGCCCATGTAGAGATTAGTGCCGCCGGGCACGGTCCCCTTCCCCATCTGCGTGGTGAAGAACGGAATGCCGGTCCGCCGCACGAAGCTTGCGATGCCATGCGTCGACCGCGGCCGGCTGGTCGCAGCGCCCATCATCACCAGCGGGCGCCTTGCGGCCATGATCATCTCGGCGGCGCGGTCGAGCGCGGCGCGATGGGCGACCGGGATTTCAATCGGGTGAACGGGGATCACCGGGACATCGGGCACCTCGTCGCCGGCGATGTCCTCGGGCAGCTCGAGATGCACCGGACCCGGACGCTCCTCCATCGCCGCGCGGAACGCATCGCGCACCACGGTCGGGATGCTCGAGGCGCTGACGATCTGCCGCGACAGTTTCGTGAGCGGCTTCATGGTCGCGACCACGTCCACGATCTGGAAGCGCGCCTGCCGGCTGCTCATGATCGGCTTCTGGCCGGTGATCAGGATCATCGGCATGGCACCGAGATGCGCATAGGCGGCGCCCGTGGACAGGTTGAGTGCACCGGGGCCGAGCGTCGACAGACAAACGCCGGGCTTGCCGGTCAGCCGCCCATGCGTGGCGGCCATGAAGGCGGCGGCCTGCTCGTGGCGGGTCAGGACCAGCTCGATCCTGGAGGCGCGCAGCGATTCGACCAGATCGAGATTCTCTTCGCCGGGAATGCCGAAGATGCGGTCGACACCTTCATTCTCCAGTGCCGCGACGAACAGGTCCGATCCCTTCGCTTTGCGTTGCTGGCCGCTCATGTCGCCTCCGCTCGTTGTGCTTGGCTCTCGAGTTCCAGTAGAGCCGGCGCATGGTAGCGGTCCGCTGCCCCGGCACAACTCACAAAGAGCGGCAGCACATCAACTTCGCTGTTGCCATGCGAGCAACAGCACCCTGCCGGACGCCGAGCTCACGACCTAACTCATGCAGGCGCATGTGCTGATCGCGGCAAAGCTCTCGCGGAAGGTCCGCCATGAGCTTGAGCTCGACTTGGCGGAAGCCGAGCGACACGACCATCCCCGCGTGCAGCACCTGGATCGCTCGCGGCGACATTGAGCTTTCATCCTGGACCGATATACTGCCGCTCCTGGATTCGATTTGGGACAGCGGCGTGGCGATTGATCTGAAAGCGGTCGAGCAACTCGCTACCGATCAATCCTCGCTCAAGGCGGCAGCTGGCCTCGCCAAGCCCGCCAAATGGTCCGGCGTCGGCGCAAGCCAGGATGGCGCGCTGATCTGGGGCGAATGCGCGGGCTCCGGCGCCAATCCGTACCGCGTGATGGCCGACTTGCGCGATCTCGGCAACAAGTGCACCTGCCCTTCGCGCAAATTCCCCTGCAAGCACGTGCTCGGCCTGTTGTGGCTGAATGCAGAAGCGATCGTGCCGTTCGTGCCCGCGGAAACACCGGCCTGGGTCAGCGATTGGCTGGGCCGCCGGCGCGGCACGTCCGCGGCAAAGCCCGGGAGCAATGCGCCGCCCGCCGGCGACAAGGATTTGCGCGCCGCGCGCGCGGCCGACCCCGAAGTGGCCGAGGATCCAAAGGATATAGCGCGGCGCGAGGCCCAGGCCGCCAGACGCAGCGAGGAGACCGAGCGGGCCATTCTCGACGCGCTGGATGCGCTCGAGCAATGGATCGGCGATCAATTGCGCCTGGGATTGTCGGGCTTCATCGACGATGCCACCGCGCGATGCCGGCGGATCGCGGCACGGCTGGTCGACGGCAAGGCCGCGGTGCTCGCCGGCCGGATCGACGAACTGCCGTCCCGCCTGCTCGCACTTGCCGCAGGCGACCGGCCACGTGCCGCCGTGGTCGAGCTCGGCAAGCTGGTCCTGCTCGCGCGCGCCTTCCGTGCCGCCCCGCGCGATGCCGAGATCAGGCGCGCCGTCGCCGCATCGGAAACGCGCGAGACCGTGCTGAGCGATCCGCAAGCGCTGCGGGTCGATGCGCGCTGGGAGGTCCTGACCGAGCATGTGCAGACGCGCCGCGACGGATTGGTGTCGCAAACGACCTGGCTGCTCAATCTGGCTCCGAACGGTCCGCGCTTTGCGATGCTGCTCGACTTCTTCCCGGCGAGTGCCGGACGACGCGGCTCGGTATTCACGCCCGGCGACCGATTCCAGGCTGAGCTCGTCTTCTATCCGTCCCAGCAGCCGCTGCGCGCCCTGCTCGTGCGGCGCGATGCGAGCGAAGAGACACCTGCCTTGGAATGGCCGGCTGCAGACAGCGCGCTCGGCGACGCGTTGACATGCCCCCTGCTCGCAGAGCCGTGGGTGATCGAAATGCCGCTGCTGCTGCCGCAGGGGCGGATCGCGCGCGACGAGACAGGGGGTGCCTGGTGGCGCGCCGCTGACGGCACCGCCACGCTGCCCGTCGCCGGCAACGCGGAGGGCCTGCTGGCCGGAACAGAGCTGATGCGCACAGCCGCGATCTGGTCGGGCAACCGGCTCACGATCCTGGCCGCACAGACCTCCTGGGG
This sequence comes from Bradyrhizobium sp. NC92, assembly GCF_025200865.1. Taxonomy (NCBI): domain Bacteria; kingdom Pseudomonadati; phylum Pseudomonadota; class Alphaproteobacteria; order Hyphomicrobiales; family Nitrobacteraceae; genus Bradyrhizobium; species Bradyrhizobium sp. NC92. The sequence goes on along the minus strand of NZ_CP104171.1, from coordinate 3,746,164 downwards.
ACGGATCGGCAGTGATGAGTGATGTCATCAAGGCCGAGACGATCTACGATGCGATGGGTGCGGTGCTCACGCGCTGGACCATGGGATCACCAGCCGCGCCAGCAGCCTCGTTCTGGCGTGCCGAGCTCGGCGACGATGCGGTCGAGGCCGAGTTGCGGCTGCTTGCACTTTCGGGTCAGTTTCTCGGCACCGCGTTGACGATGGAGCCCTCCTCATCGCTTCGCATTCTGCCCGACATTCCCGCGCTTGCATTGCCGACTGTGCCCGAGACCTTGCGTCCGCTGGTGCGCCGGATCCTGATCACGAAGAAGCAGGGCAAGGTCAAGACCGACCTCGTCCACTTCCTCGCGGCGCGCGGCTGGGCGATGCATCCTGCCGACTGGATGCCCCAAGCCGATGATGACGATGCGCCCGATCTCTATGCCGGGTGGCGCGACTGGGCGGCGATTGCAGCGTCCGATGGCGCCGCGCGGCGGCAGACGGATGACCGACTTAGCGCCGAGAATTGGGACGATTTCTGCCCAGCAGCGCGCAAGGTCGCGTTGGTCGAGCTCAGGAGGCGCGACCCGTCCGCGGCGCGCGCAGTGCTGGAGGCAAAGCTCGCCGGTGAGACTGCCGACACGCGGTGGCGCCTGTTGTCTTTGCTGACGGAACGCCTGTCCGATGAGGATCTCGCCTTTCTCGAAGACGTCGCGGCGAACGATCGTGCCCCCAAGGTCAAGGCGCTTGCGACCTCGCTGCTCGCACGCCTTGGTCGCGGCCCTGCTGCGGGCGAGGACACGGCGGAGCTCGCCGGATTTTTTGCGGTGAAGACCAAGGGCCTGTTGCGCCGCTCGCGCGTGGTCCAGGCCGAGCCGCTCAAGACGGCGGCACAATCGCTGCGCCGAAAGGCGCTGTTCGATGACGCCGACCTTACATCGTTCGCCGACGCGCTGGGCCTTGCACCGCAGGAGCTGATCGCGGCCTGGGACTGGAACACAGACCAGACCGCCGATGCGGCGCTGGTCGATCTGATCGTGGCCACGGGAGCCGATGCGCAAGTCTCGCAAGCGGCCGACGCCGTCAGCGAACACGATGCGACTGGCCTCATCATATCGCTGGCTGCCCGGCTTGCGCCCGCCGAGCGCGCAAGGCACGCCGAGGCGGCCTTGAACGCGCGCGGCATCCGTTTCGAGCTGGCGCAACTGATCGCGGGAACGGCTGCGCGGCTCCGAGATCCACTGTCCGCACCTGCGGGCAAGACGCTGCTTGCGGCGCTCCAGCGGGACGATGCGAGGCCCTCCGACGACGCTGAGGAATTTCATGCGCTCGGCCTGATTGCCTCACGCGAGGGCGCGCGAGGCGCGCTGAATGGTCTAGCCGGTGCAGGCCTGCTGCAAGGCGACCCGCGCCTCGACATGCTGCGGCTCAACGCCGCGTTGGACGACAAGGGAGCAAAACCATGAGCGAGAAACTGCGCCTGCCCGCCGAGGAGAGCTATGCGGCGGAGCTGAAGGCGCTTGCGACGGGCGATCAGCATCGCCCACCGGGCTGGGCACTCGCACCGCGGCAGGTCGTAACCTATCTGATGGGCGGCAAGGCGGTTGATGGCACTGTGATCACGCCCAAGTATGTCGGAGACCGGCGTCTGATCGAGACCGCCGTTGCGACGCTCGCGACCGATCGCGCGCTGTTGCTGCTGGGCGTACCGGGCACGGCGAAGTCATGGGTCTCCGAGCACCTCGCCGCGGGCATCACCGGCGACTCCACCCTGGTGATCCAGTGCACGGCTGGCACCGACGAGAACCAGATCCGCTACGGCTGGAACTACGCTCAATTGCTCGCACACGGTCCGCGCCGCGAAGCCCTGGTGCCTACTCCGCTGATGCGCGCGATGGAGAGCGGCAAGCTTTGCCGTTTCGAAGAGCTGACGCGAATGGGCAGCGACGTGCAGGACACGCTGATCACCGTGCTGTCGGAAAAGATGATGCCAATCCCCGAGCTCAACACCGCCGTGTACGCCCAGCGCGGCTTCAACATCATCGCGACCGCGAACAACCGCGACAAGGGCGTCAATGAACTGTCCTCGGCGCTCAAGCGCCGCTTCAACGTCGTCGTGCTGCCCTTGCCAGACAGCGCCGAGGAGGAAGTGGCGATCATCGTCAAGCGCGTCGGCGAGATGGCGCAGACTCTCGACCTGCCGGCGCCGAAGAACGTCGCCGACGAGGTGGCGCGGGTGGTCTCGATCTTCCGCGAGCTGCGCTCGGGTTCGACCGAGGACGGCAAGGTCGCGCTGAAGTCGCCCTCGGGCGGCTTGTCGACGGCCGAGGCGATCGCGGTGATGATCGGCGGGATCAGCCAGGCGACCTTCTTCAATGACGGCAAGCTGACGCCCCAAACGCTCGCCAGCAACATGATCGGCGCTGTGGTCAAGGACCCGGTGCAGGACACGGCCGTGCTCGGCGAATATCTCGAGACCGTGCTGAAGAAGCGATGCGGTTTCGAAGGCTATTACGCGTCGCTGACCGACTTGATCTGACGGAGCGGCGCGAGCGATGGCGGGCCAGGTCTCTCTCTTCGGCATCCGGCATCACGGCCCCGGCTCTGCGCGGCGGCTGGTGGAAGCGCTCGACGCGCTGAAACCTGTGGCGGTGCTGATCGAAGGCCCGGCGGATGCATCCGAGCTGCTGCCGATGCTCGCCGATCCCGACCTGGTAACGCCGGTGGCCCTCCTCACCTATGCCGAGGACAATCCGGCGAATGCCAGCTTCTTTCCCTTTGCCGATTATTCGCCGGAATACCAGGCCGCACGCTGGGCGGTGCGTCACGGCGCGACCTTGCGCTTCATCGACCTGCCGGCATCGGACCGGCTGGGTGCCAGCGATGGCGATATCGCGGAGGAGATCGCAGCAAGGGCCGAGGCCGACCCGGTCAGCCACGATCCGATCGGCGCGCTCGCAACTGCCGCAGGCTATGACGATGGCGAATCCTGGTGGTCCGACGTCATCGAGGAGAATCCCGCAACGGGCCCGATCTTCACGGCCGTTGCCGATGCGATGACCGCGCTGCGTGCGGACGAAAAATCACTGTCGGCGCGCGAGGCCGCGCGCGAAGCCCATATGCGGATCGAGATCGCGAAGGCGGCCAAAGAATGCGACGGCGCCGTTGCGGTCGTCTGCGGCGCCTGGCACGTGCCGGCGCTCGCCGAGCGCCGCAGCCTTGCTGCGGATCGCGAATTGCTCAAGGGCCGGCCCAGGACCAAGATCAAGGCGACCTGGGCGCCATGGACCGCGCCGCGGCTGGCGCGCGCCAGCGGCTATGGCGCGGGCGTCGTGGCGCCGGGATGGTGCGCACATGTCTGGGACACGCGCGACCGCGATCGCGCTGCCGAGTGGCTTGCCAAGGTGACGCGCGCGCTGCGCGATCGCGGCCATTTCGTATCCACCGCCTCGGTGATCGAGGCGCAGCGGCTGGGGACGGCACTCGCGGCGCTGCGCGACCGGCCCGCGCCGGGCTTTGCAGAGCTGCGCGAGGCGGCGATCGCCTGCCTCTGCAACGGCGAGCGCGCCATGTGGGACGACATTTCGGCCGAACTCCTGATCGGCGCGGGCGTCGGTGCAATCCCAGCATCGACACCGCTCGCGCCGCTGCTCGAAGATCTCCAGCGTCAGCAGAAAGCGACGCGCCTCAAGCCGGAGGCGCTGGAGCGGGCGCTCACAATCGATCTGCGCAGCGAAAGCGGCTTGATGCGTTCCACGCTACTGCACCGGCTGAACGCGCTCGACGTGCCCTGGGGACGGTTGACGGATGTGGGGCGCAGCCGGGGTACGTTCCGCGAGAACTGGCAATTGCGCTGGGAGCCGGAATTCGCGGTCAGGCTGGTGGAAAATCTGCTCTACGGTTCGACCATCGCGGAAGCCGCGGGCGGGCGCCTGATGGAAGCGATGGGCAAGGAAGCCGAGCTTGGCCCGCTGGCGAGCCTGGTGCGCAATGCCATGATCGCCGACCTGGCGCGCGCCACCGAGTTCGGCATCGCCGCGCTGGAGACGAAGGCGGCGCTGACGAGCGACGGCCCGTCGCTCCTTGCCGCACTGCCCCCGATGGCCGATATCCTGCGCTATGGCGAGGCGCGCACCGGCACGGTCGAGCATCTGACGGCGCTGATGCCGCGTATCGTGGTGCAGGCGGCACTTGCCTTGCCCTATGCTGCGCGCAATCTCGATGAGCCGGCGGCAGCCAAGCTGCGCGGTGCGCTCCTTGCGGCCGACGCCGCGATCCAGCTCGCCCAGATCGAGGCCGACATCGTGGCCGGCTGGCGCGATGCGCTGCGGGCACTGATGAATGACGATCACGCGACCCGCCTGATCGCCGGCACCGCCGCGCGGCTGCTCTACGAAGCCGAACTGCTGACAGCCGATCATGCCGCGGACCTGCTGACCCGAATGCTCTCGCCCGGAACGCCGGTCGCGGAAGCGGCGGGATTCTTCGAAGGCTTCTTCGAGGGCGCCGGCCAACGGCTGATCCACGATGCGGCGCTACGGGGCGCGGTCGATGCCTGGTTGATGATGCTGGACGAGGAGGCCTTCACCGCCAGCCTGCCCTTGTTCCGCCGCGTCTTCTCGGCCCTGGACCGAACCGAGCGCCGGCGGCTGATGGACGCGCTCTTCGCGCGAAGCACTGGTGCCGCCAAAGGCTATCGGCTGATCGCCGGCGCAAACGAGATCTGGCCGGCGCATCAGGTCCGCGTACTCGAACTTGTCAAGGCGGGAGCGGCGCGATGAGCGAGGCCGATGAACGCAGCCGCCGCTGGACGCTCGCCCTCGGCGTCGACCCCGAAGGCGCCGAGAAAGGCCCTGCTCTGTCCGCCAGCGATCGCCGCATGTCCGAGGCGTTGACGGCGCTCTACGGCGACGGCGACGAAGCCCCGAAGAAAGGCCGCGGCGGGCTCGGCGGCTCGGCACCGCGCGTCGCAAAATGGCTCGGGGATATCAGGGAGTTCTTCCCCGCACCGGTGGTCCAGGTGATCCAAAAGGATGCCTTCGAGCGCAAGGGCCTGCGCCAGATGCTGGTCGAGCCCGAATTCCTCGCGACCGTCGAGGCCGATGTCAGCCTCATCGCCGATCTGGTCGCGCTGCGCGGCGTGATGCCTGAGAAGACCAAGGACACCGCCCGCACTGTGATCGCCAAGGTGGTGGCCGAGCTGATGGAGCGGCTGGAGCGGCGCACCGCGGATGCGGTCCGCGGCGCCCTCAACCGGTCGCTGCGCACCAACCGCCCGCGTTTTGCCGACATCGACTGGCCGCGCACCATCAAGGCCAATCTGCGCCACTATCAGGCGGAGCATCGCACGATCGTGCCCGAACGGCTGATCGGTTTCCTGCGCCAGCAGCGCCGCATCGTCGATCTCGACGAGGTGATCCTGTGTGTCGACCAATCGGGGTCGATGGCAACCTCCGTCGTCTATGCCTCGATCTTCGCGGCGGTGATGGCTTCGCTTCCGGTGGTCGCAACCAAGCTCGTCTGTTTCGACACGGCGATCGTCGACCTGACGGAGGAGCTCGCCGATCCCGTCGAGGTGCTGTTCGGCGTCCAGCTAGGCGGTGGCACCGACATCAACCGCGCCGTCGCCTATTGCGAGGAGCGCATCGAACGGCCGTCGAAAGCGCATCTGGTCCTGATCACCGACCTCTATGAGGGCGGCAATGCAAATGAGCTGGTCGACCGGCTGGCGCGGCTCGCAACGCGCGGAGTCAATGTGATCGTGCTGCTGGCACTGACCGACACAGGGCATCCCTCCTATGATCCTGCGTTGTCGGCAAAGGTCGCAAGTCTCGGCATCCCCGTCTTCGCCTGCACGCCGGATCAGTTTCCGGATCTGATGGCGACCGCGCTGAAGCGCGAGGACGTCGCCGCGTGGGCAGCCGATCAGGACATCAAGTTGATCCGCCCCCAAAGCTGAGCGTGATGCGGAAAGCGCGTCGCGGCTCGCCGAAGCGAAGCAAGCCTCGTTGCTCAGAAATCGACAGTAACTTCGCCGAAACCCACAAGGCCTGCACGGGCGCTGGTCCCCGCTTCTGCGAAGACCATGCCGGTGCACGAACCGGTCGTGACGATCTGGCCCGGCAAGAGAGGCAGACCCCGGTCCGCACAATGACGGACGAGCCAGCGCAGCAGACGCCAGACGTCTCCTGCCGGATTGCCGCCAGTGGTTCGAGGGCTGATGTCTTCACCGATCGAGAGATCCGCCTCGACGGCCCTCAGATCGATGGCAGCAGGGCTGACTGTCGAGGCTGCTCCGATCAGCAACGCGCCGTGGCTCTGCAAATCCGCGAGCTGGGCCAGGGCGGCACTGTTCGTCCAATCCTCGAGGCGCGTCTCGACGATCTCGATGGCGGGATAGACGGCGTCGAAGGCGCGTGCCAGCTCGCGATCGGGCAACGCGGCGTCGTCAGCCGCGAGCGCGCGCCCGACCCGGAGCGCAACCTCCACTTCGACACCCCGCAGGCGGAATTCAGGACCGAGCCGCGCGCCGGAGGCAAGCAGGCCGGATGCCGGCAGCGGCGCGCAGACGGGCTCGGCATCCGGGCCCGACGCCCCGACCTTCCAGCCGCCGAGCGGACCGAGCCGGGCAAGCGTGGCATCCTGGATGGCGTAGGCGACCGCACGATCCGAAGGGAGAATGGCGCGCCAGGCGACCGATCCGCCTTTGCTTCGGGCTGCGATCAACCGGTCCGCCGCTTCACTCGCGTTGCTCACGATGTCCTCCCGTAATGGGGCCCGGCCTCGGCAACGGGCGTGCCGCGGCGGGGACTCCCGATCTGTCCTGTCTCGATGTGCTAGTCATCGGCCTTGGTCGCACGCAGCAGATTGTCGCGCAATCTGCTCACCGTCTTCTGCACCACCGGAAAATCGTCGCCAAGACCTGTCGCCTCAATCAGCGCCCCGCCGAGATCCTGCTCGATCAGCTTGCGCCCCGCGGGCGTCAGGCTCAGGCGCACCTGCCGCTCGTCGGCAGGATCGCGGTGGCGCTTGATCAGCCCCATCTGCTCGAGCTTCTTCAGGATCGGAGTCAGTGTGTTGGATTCCAGGAACAGCTTCTCGCCCAGTGTGCTGACGGTCTGCTCATCCTCGTCCGACAGCGCCACCAGGGCGATGTACTGGGTATAGGTCAGGCCGACCTTGTCCAGCAGGGGCTTATAGGCCCGGCCGAAAGCGAGATTGGCCGAATAGATCGCAAAGCAGAGGAAATTCGACAATTTCCGGTCTTTGCCGGCTGATTTGGGGGAACGGGCCACGGGAACCTCCGCAATTCGTGATCTGCCGACCAATATAAATCGTATCCGATTAAATCGGAAGAGCTTGACCGATGGGTGCGGCGAGTATATTTCCATGCGCATCCGATTAGATCGGATACGACCAATAATTCAACCGAAGGATACGACCATGACCTCCGCTGCAAAGGTTCTCTTCACCGGCAAGACCCACGTCACCTCGGGCGCCGACGGCACCGCGCACTCCAGTGACGGATTCCTGAACGTCAAGCTGGCCCAGCCGCACCCGGCGGCCGAAAACCTGTTCGCCGCCGCCTGGTCGGCCTGCTATCTCGGCGCGCTCGGGCTCGCCGCTGCCCAGCGCAAGGTCAAGCTGCCGAGCGAGCCGTCGGTCGACACCGCGATCGACCTGAACAACGCCGGCGGCGCCTTCTTCCTCCGTGCCCGTCTCGACGTCAGCGTTCCCGGCGTCGATCGCGTGGTGGCGCAGGAGCTGATCGAAGCTGCACATGGCATCTGCCCCTACTCCAAGGCGGTGCACGGCAATATCGAGGTGACCACCACCCTCGTCTGAATCGCCACGCCGCGGACCGGCCGGCATCGGCCGGGCCCGCGCGGCGCGGACAATCTCGTGACCACAAGGATCCGACCATGAGCCATCGTCATCTGCGAACCCTCCGCGTGCTGTCGAGCGCGGTCCTGCTCGCGGGAAACCTGTTCACATTGCCGGCCGCGGCGGCGCAGGCCGGCGTCACGCGCACCGACCTCCAGCGCCACGATCTCAGCGCGCCCGGGCGCGAGGCTGTGCAGGTGCGCGTCGACCTTGCCCCGGGCGTGGCGTTCCGCCGGCACACCCATCCGGGCGAAGAGATCATCTACGTGCTGGCGGGTGCGATCGAATACGACGTCGAGGGCAAGCCACCGGTGACGCTGAAAGCCGGCGACGTGCTGTTCATCCCTGCCGGCACGGTGCCTGCGGCGAAGAACGTCGGCGGTGAGACCGCCAGCGAACTTGCCACCTATATCGTCGCCAAGGACAGGCCGCTGCTGACGCCGGCGAAGTGACGCCGGCGCTCCCCCGATTGACCTGCGCGTGATATCTGACTAAAGTCAGACATCATGCTCGACGCCGTCTCCCGCGTTCGCCGCTTCAACCGCGCCGTCACCTCGGCAGTCGGAGCACTCGATACGTCGTTTCTCGGGCGCGGTCGGCCGCTCGGCGCGGCGCGCGTGCTCAATGCGATCGGGCACGGGCGTTCGGACGTCGCCGAGATCCGGGACTATCTCGGGCTCGATTCCGGGCTGATGAGCCGGTTGCTCCGCAGCCTCGAGGACGAGGGACTGGTTGAGACCACCGCGCATGCGGACGATGCGCGCCGCCGCGTGGCGCGGCTGACGCGCACGGGCCGGCGCGAGTTCACAGCCTACGAAGCGCTCTCGAACGCGCAGGCCGAAGGCTTCCTCGCTCAGAATTCGCAATCCGAGGCCTTGCTCGCGGCGATGGACCTGATCGCATCCGCCTTGACGCGAGAGCGCGTTTCGCTGGACGAGATCGACCCTCAGTCCGAACAAGCTCGCTACTGTCTCGGCGCGTACTATGCCGAGCTCGGCCGCCGCTTCAAACAAGGCTTTGACGTCTCGCTGTCGCGCGATCCCGATGCCAAGGACATGCGCCGGCCGCGCGGCACCTTCATCGTCGCGATGTCGGACACGCTGCCGATCGGCTGCGTGGGCTTGAAGGGAACCGATGACGGCTACGCCGAGATCAAGCGGCTCTGGGTCGCCCCGGCCGCGCGCGGGCTGCGGCTCGGCCGGCGCCTGATGGACGCGACCGAGGCCGCAGCACGCGAACTCGGCATCACGCTGCTGCGGCTCGACACCAACAGCGCGCTGCCCGAGGCCGCCCAGCTCTACCGCACCAGCGGCTGGCGCGAGATTCCCCGCTTCAATGACGATCCCTACCCGGACCTGTTCTTCGAGAAGCGGCTCTGATGCCGGACCGGTTCGCGATCCTCGCGCGTTAGGTCGAAGTGGGAGCTTCGATATGACGAGAGACGACCTCGCCGACATCTACCGCGCCTACATCACCTGCCTGAATCGGCGGGATTGGCCGGCACTCGGACAATTCGTGCATGATGAGGTCGCTCACAACGCGCGGCCGCTTGGGCTTGAGGGCTATCGCGCGATGCTGGAGCAGGATGTTCGGCAGATACCCGACCTGCAGTTCCACATCGAGATGCTGATCTCAGATCCTCCCCGCATCGCCGTCCGATTGAAGTTTGACTGCACGCCGGCTGGACCGTTCCTTGGTCTTGCCGTCAACGGGCGGCGCGTGTCGTTCTGCGAAAACGTGTTCTACGAATTTCGCGACGGAAAGATCCGGCGGGTCTGGTCGGTCATCGACAAGGCCGCGATCGAGGCGCAGCTCTGACGCCGCGCCTCGATCGCGAATTCATGCCGCCGCCGGCGCCACCTCGCCTTGCGGCTTTGCGAACGGGCGGAACGTCATCGCCATCAGGAAGGCCCCTAGGCCCATCGCCCAGGAGGCGATGTAGAGCCAGGCATAGCTGGAGAAGGCATCGTAGATCAGGCCGCCGGCGAGGGGGCCGGTCGCCATGCCGAGGCTGCCGGCCATCGCCGTGCCGCCGATCACCGTGCCCATCATCTTGAGCGGGAAGTTCTCGCGGATGAGCACGGCGTAGAGCGGCATGGTGCCGGCATAGATGAAGCCGAAGATCGCGCCGACCGCATAGAACGTCGTGAGCTGTTGCGCGAAGACATAGGCGAGCGCACCGAAGGCCTGCAGCAGCAAGCCCGAGACCAGCACGCGCTTGGCGCCGAAGCGGTCGCCCATCAGGCCGAAGGCGATGCGCCCGCCGAGGCCGGCAAACCCCTCGATGCTGTAGATCGTCACCGCCGCGACCAGCGGGATGCCGCAGCTCACGGCATAGCTGACGGTGTGGATGATCGGGCCGGAATGCGTCGCGCAGCAGAAGAAGTTGGTGGCGAGCAGGATCAGGAATTGCGGCGAACGCAGCGCCTCACCTATCGACATCTCGTTTTGTCCGGCGGCGGCTTCGCCGACGGGCGCCGCCGGGCCTTGCGCGAGCGCCGGCGGACGGCGCACCAGGAACGAGACCGGGATCATGATGGCGCCGACCACGAGCGCAATGATCTGCATCGAGGTGCGCCAGTCGTGGCCGGAGACGAGCCAGGCCGCCAGCGGCGACATCGTCATCGGCGCCATGCCCATGCCGGCCGAGACCAGCGACACCGCAAGGCCGCGATTGGTATCGAACCAGCCGGTGACGGTCGCCATCATCGGCGCGAAGATCGCCGCGCAGGCGGCGCCGACCAACAGGCCGAACACGATCTGGAACACGATCAGCGAGGTGGCGAGGCTCGCCGCGAACAGGCTGAGCGCCAGCACGGTCGATCCGGTCAGCACCACCGGCAGCGGCCCGAACCGGTCCGTCAGCGTGCCCCAGGCCATGCTGGTGAAGGCCATCGCCAGAAAGCCGATCGTCATCGCGCTGGAGATGCCGGTCACCGACCAGCCGGTGTCCTTGGTGATCGGCTGCAGGAACACCGGCAGCGAAAACATGCCGCCGATCGCGACGCAGCCAAGCACGCCGCCGGCGGCGACGATCACCCAGCGATAGTTGGAAGAAGTCATTTCAGTCTCCCGTCAGGTCTGCCTCGCGTGGAAGACGAATGGGAACTGCGCCGGCCGACAGGCCGGCGTCGTTTTTGCCGCACGCTTTCGTGACCTGCCAACAAAACTCGAAAAACAACCCCATGCACAGTAGCCGGCGCCAGCGGGATCAATGGCTTACGAGAACGGCCATTTGCAAGGTCGAGGCGCGGGTTGACCCGTCGGGCAAAACACCGGCATAACGGCATCATCCCCCCATTCGAGAGCATCGCTGGGCCACGCATGCTGTGCGGTTCGATGCTCAGATCTCGCCAAGACCACGCACGAGATTGGGAGTCGACCACGTTGCCACGCCGATTCCTGCGAAGTCGCGGTCGGTGGTCCAAACATCGGCATCGACGCTCCACGCGAGCGCGAGCACGTGGGCATCGCGCACCGATCCATTGCGGCTCGGCACGGCATCGCGAAGGGTCTCCTCGCACCGGGCCATGACCGGCTCCAGCGACGCAACGGGAACGATCGTCAACAGCTCGGCGAGCTCGTCGAGCACATCGAGCAGTTCGGGGCGCTGCATGCCGAGCGCGATGCGCCGGCGTGCCTCCTGGACGACACGGTCCGTTGTCACGAAGACCACCTTCTCCGCGGCGGCCAAAAGCGCCCCGGAACTTCGACCGCGAACAGCGGCGACCAGAATGGCCGCATCGATGACGATTGTTGCCGACGGTGGTCTCACGTCTTCCGCTTGCGCGTCAGGGCTTTCACCGCAGCAATCGACCAATCGACCGGATCGACCTCGCCGAACTCGGCCAGCGCGGCATCGTCCGCCGCCGCGTCGCGCCCTTTGGCCAGCCGGTCCGCGCGCGCCAGCACGGCAGCCAAGCGCTCCGGATCGGTCGCCTTGAGCGGGATGAGCAGCCCGACCGTTCGCTCACCCGATTTCACCGCCGTCGGGCCGGGCAATGCACCAATGGCTTCACCGGAAATCTTCTGTAGATCGCGGATGCTGATATGGGCCATGATGCTGACTTACATACGCCCTTATGTAACACATCGCAAGATGTTCGCGAATGCGCCGACCTCGGTAACCGACGATTGGAGTCCCCTCATGCCAAAGATCGACGTCGCCAAAGTGCCGGCCCGCAAGGGCTCCGGCTATCCGGCGCCCTTCAGCGCGCCTTGCGCCGAGCGCATTCGCAAACGGCTCGGCGATGCCGGCGGCCTGTCGGATTTCGGCGTCAATCTGATGCGCCTGCCACCGGGCGGCTGGTCGAGCCAGCGGCATTGGCATTCGCACGAGGACGAGTTCGTCTACATTCTCGAAGGCGAAGTGACGCTGATCGAGGATGGCGGCGAAACCGTGCTGCGCGCCGGCGATTGCGCCGCCTTCCCCAAGGCCAGCGGCAACGGCCATCACATGATCAACCGCTCGGACGCCACCGCGGTCTACCTCGAGATCGGCTCGCGCTCGCCAGGCGACCTCATCACCTGCTCCGACATCGACATGATGAGCCCGGCATCCGACGGCCGCTTTCTGCACAAGGACGGCACGCCTTATCCGCAAGTGACATCGCGGCTCACAGGGCCGCGCTGCGGCGCCAGGTGCCGACCGTGAGCCACACGGCCGAGACCAGGAAGTAGATCGCGCCGACCGCGGCATAGCCCGCGACATTCGCAATCGACGGCACCGCGGGCATCGCGGCCTGAAATATGAAGAAGCCGCCCGCCAGGGCCGACTGGCCGCCGCTGAGCACCATGGCCCATTGCGCGCCGAAACGCTTCCAGCGCCGCAGGGCCGTGCCGAGCTGGAGCAATCCGGACAGGATGGCCCAGGCCCCGAAGATTCCGAGCACCCAGTTCATGCTGACCTGCAAGGCCAGGATGACCGCGATGGTCGTCGCGAGGCTGACCAGCACGTTGAGGCCCTGCGTGCGGTTCTGGTTCAGCCCGCCACTGTTTAGGGCGTCGAGATAATTGGCCGCGGCGTCCCACGCGGGATAAGCGACGAGCAACGCCGCCGAGATCGCCGCCGACGAGGGCGCGAGCGCGAAGGCCGCAACAACCCAGGCGGCGGAGAACGCGGCACGCATCAAATAGTACTGCTTCAGCCATTGCGCCGGATCGGCGCCCAAAGCCATCTCGCTGTTTCTCATAGCCTATCCCTTACCTACTAGTTGGTAGTTTTGGTGGAAGCGGAAAGGTTCGAACCGCCCTGGCCTGTGCCGATCACGTCAGTGCCTGGTGGAAAGCCGCTCCAGCAGCGGCCGGGTGATGGTCGCGAAGATTTTTGGATCGCCATAGGCCCGCGCGGACAGCATCGCGCCGTGAACGGTTGCCATGAATCCCTCCGCCTCGACCCGCGCCGTGCCGGAGAGATGGAGCCGGCCTTGCCGCTTGCCGCGCTCCATCACCGCAGCCAGCCAGGACGACAACGAGCGGAAATGCGCGCGGACTTCGAGCGCCACCTCCTCGGGCAGGATCGGAAGCTCGCTGGCAAGGAGCGCGCAGACGCAGAACGGAGCCGTCGCGTCCTTGATGCACGCCTCCCAATAGGCGACGTAGCTTTTGAGCTGCTCGGCGGGGTCGGCGACATTGCGTTCGAGCGCCGACAGTCCCGCCTGGGCCTCCTCGCGATAGCGCGACACGAGGGTGCGGACCAGGTCGACCTTGCTGGCGAAATGGTGGTGGATGCTCGGCTTGCGGATGCCGACGACATCGGCGATGTCGGCGTAACTGAAGCCGTTGTAGCCGCCGGCGATGATCAGCGTGCGGGCGCAGGCAAGAATGTCGTCGGCAGTCGAGGAAACGGTGCTCATGGCGCTTAACTACCTTCCAGTAGGTAGATGGTCAAGCAGACATGCTTCAATGATCCGTGAGCGAGTGGTAGGAGCCTGCATGACCATTCGCCCGATCGTGCGCTATCCCGACCGCCGGCTTGCGCTGCCGGCCCGCCACGTCACTGTGTTCGACGATGCCTTGCGCGAGCTCGCGCAGGATCTGCTCGACACGATGCGCGCCGCGCCCGGCATCGGCATCACTGCGCCGCATATCGGCGTGCCCCTGCGCGTCGTGGTGCTGGAGCTCGACGCGAAGGACGGCCCGCAGACCTACGTCAATCCGGAGATCACATGGGCCTCGTCCGAGATGATCATGCATCGCGAAGGCAGCGTCTCGATGCCAGGGGTCAACGACGAGGTGCAGCGCCATGCCCGGGTGCGGATCGGCTATTCTGATCTCGACGGCAACATGCACACCGAGGAATCGGATGGCTTGCGCGCGGTGTGCCATCAGCACGAGATCGACCAACTCGACGGCCTATTCTGGATCCAGCGATTGTCGCGGCTGAAGCGGGAGCGGCTGGTGAAAAAGTACGAGAAGATGGCGCGGAATTCGTAGGGTGGATTAGCGAAGCGTAATCCACCAATCTGAACATGACGCAACGAGGGAGATGGTGGATCACGCCGCCCGCCGCGCTCTGCGCAGCGGTCTGCTAATCCACCCTACGCGTTCTCTCTCCTCACGCCCTCTTCCCGCTCCGCTTGGTGATCGGCGCGTTGCGGCGTTCGCGCTTGCCGCGCGCGATCTCGGTTGCCAGCGCTTCCAGCTTCGGCTCCCAGAAATTCCTGAACTGGCCGACCCAGGCATCGACCGCTTGCAGCCCAGCCGCGTCGACCGAATAGAGCCGCCTTTGCGCCTCGGCCCGGACGCTCGCAAAGCCGCTCTCGCGCAGCACCTTGAGGTGCTGCGAGACCGCCGCCTGGGTGATGCCGAACTCGGCCCCGATGATTTCGACGACCTCGCCGGATGCCAACTCACCGGGCGCCAGCAGCTCGAGGATGCGGCGGCGCACGGGATCGGCGAGGACTTCGAAGGCGTGCATCAGCTTCCGGTGCCGGGATGAACGATGTCGGGCGGCATCTCGCCGCGGTAGAACGCGATGGTGCGGTCCGAGCGCTCTTTTGCCGTGGCAGGATCGACCCCACTTGCGACATGCGCCGCACGCCAATGCTCGCCGCTCGTCGTCATGAAGTCCTTGCCCTCGGGCGAGACCATCCAGGCCTCCGCCGTTTCATGATCGACCGATGCCCCGGTCGCAAGATAACGCTCCAGTCCCGCAAGCGCGAGGTCCCAACCGATACCGACCGCCCCCGGACCGAACTGATTCCAATGATCCTCGATGATCGCTGTGTGCTCAAGCGTCAAGCGCGCCTGGCTTCGCTCGGCTGTCAGGCTGACGTCGATCCAGCTCGTCGAGCCGCCGAATTCCCACGTCGCGGCGAAATGGGTCGGCGGCGTACAGGCCGTGATGGTGCCGCCCGCATTGCCTTTGACCTGATAGCGTCCGCCGAGCCGGAGGTCGCCCTCGACCGGCGCAAACCAGCGCGGGATCCGCTCCCTGCTGGTCACGGCGTCCCAGAGATCGTCGACGCCGGTGTCGTAGAGCCGCGTGAGGGTCACGACGCTCGCCGGTTTCCCATCCTTGGCGAAATTCCTCACCGAACGTGTGACGAGCCCGAGGACCCTGGCGACGTCGAATTCCATTGGCGCTTCTCCCTGTCGCTTTCGTGTGAGGTCATGAATATCGATCACCACTAATATAAGTCAATCCTTATATTCAGTGACGCTACTGCGTCAAACCGCCTCGCACGCCGACGCGAACCAAACACCTGTCCAGGCGTCTATCGGTGCCCTGTTCCCACCAAGCCCCGCCTAGAACGGAAGGAACTCATGAAAGTTCGCAAATTCGCCATCGCCGATGCTTCGCTCGAACGCTCGCCGGGACAGGACGGCGATATCTTCGCCGGCAATGTGATCGATCAGCGTCACGGCGGACCGATCACCATCGGCTTCGGCCGCTACGCGCCGAACCAGAGCCTGAACGAGACGCTTGCAGTCGACGACGTCATGCTCGTCCTGGAAGGAAAGCTCTCGGTCACCAGCGACAGCAGCACCGTCACCGCCGGTCCCGGCGAGATCGTCTACATGCCGAAGGGCGAGACGGTCACGATCCGCTCGAACGAGCAAGGCGCCCTCACCGCCTATGTCACCTATCCGCATTGGCAGGAGGCGCGCGAGTGAGGCGCGAGCCTCGCGATGCACTACCCGCCCGCCATCAGCGCCTTCGCCAGCTCGTAGGGCGGATTAGCCGAAGGCGTAATCCGCCATCTGGCAACACGGCGCGGCGAGAGATGGTGGATTACGCCGGCGGACTGCGCTTCGCGCAGCCGCAGGCTAATCCACCCTACCCGCCCGCCATCAGCGCCTTCGCCAGCGCCATGTAGGCCGGCAGCGTCACGGGATCGTTGGCGGCGTTGCCCGCCATCGGATGCGAGGCGTAGCGGGCGATCACCATCTCGGCCTTGGGATCGATGTAGATGCCCTGGCCGTGGACGCCGCGCGCCATGTAGGCGCCGTGTTCGTTGTGCGTCACCCACCATTGATTGCGGTAGGACGCGCCCGGCAGCGTGGTGTAGCCGGCCGGCTTGAATTTTTCGGGGTCGCCTCCGCGCGCGATGTCCTCGACCACGGACGACGGCACGATCTGGCGGCCGTTGAAGCGGCCGTGATTGCGCATGGTCTCGCCGAAGCGGGCGAGATCCCGCAGGCAGGTCGAGAGGCCGCCACCGCCACTCTCGGTGCCGATGCGATCGACGTGATAATACGCGTCCTCCTCCGCACCCATCGGCTGCCAGATCCGCTCGGAGAGAAGATCGGAGAGAGACATGCCGCTAACGCGCCGGCAGATCCACGCGAGCACGTCGGTGTTGACGGTCTTGTAGGCAAAGGCCTTGCCGTGCTCGCCCTGCTTCTTCTGCGCGATGAGGAAATCGAAGATGGTGGTCGGGCCGTCATAGCCCTGAGGGATCGGCGCCATGCCGTTGGCGCGCCGCAGGCCCCACACGTCCGAATTCTTGTCGGTATAGACCTCGGTGTAGAGCAGCCCCGTGGTCATATCCATGACCTCGCGCACGCGCGCATCGCCGAACGCGCTTGCCTTCAGCTCCGGCACATAGTCCGTCACCGGCGCCTGCGGATCGATCCTGTCCTCGGCGACCAGCATCCCTGCGAGCACGCCGGTGAACGACTTCGTCACCGACATCGCGATATGCGGCTTGTGCGGCTTCAACGCGCCGAAATAGCGCTCATAGATCAGCCTGCCCCGATGCAGCACCGCGATGCCGTCGGTGTAGGTCTCCTCCAGCATTTTTGCGAAGGTCATGGGCCGGCCGTCCATCGTGGTCGAGGCGACCGCGCCGATGTCGTGGTCCGCGCGCGGCAGAGGCGACGCCGGCCCTGCCCCGCGCCAGACGTTCACGGTGGGCACCAGCTGGCGGATGTTGCTCCAGGCCCAGCGCAGTTCGGGGAAGCTACGGAACGAGCCGTCATGGAAGGCGATGGTGCGGTCGGGCGAAGGCGGGAAGCCGCGCATCCAGCCGAGGGGCTCGGGGTCGGTGGTGGTGGCAGGCTGAGTGGCGGCGGGCGCAATCGACATCAAGCTTGGCTCCGGAAAGGTGATGCAGATGTCGTATCATGGACCACCACAGCGCACACCCGACGCAAGCGCGCATCACCTGCGCAACAATCAGGAGAGCGGCAATTTAGTGAAGGGGTCGAGTACGGGCACGCCGAGTGGCTCGAAATGCCTGACGTTGCGGGACAGGATCATCAGCGCGTGCTGGCGCGCCGTCGCAGCAATGATGATGTCGGCAAATCCAGGCGCATGCCCCAGCCCGCGAGCCCGATCCGACAGCTGCCCCGCGAGCCGCGCGGTCGGCATGTCGAACGGCAGGATACGATCGCCGTAGAGGTGCAGCACGGCGTCAAGCCATTGCGCCAAGTCCTTACTCTTGCGTGTAGCCTTTTCGCGCCGCAGCTTTGCTATTCCATCCTCGACTTCTGCAATCGTCACCACCGACAAATAGAGGATGCCGGATTGCGCATCCATCCATTCGACCAGCGCCGCAGGTACTGGCCGGTTCGGCGACACCGCAGATATAATGTTTGTGTCAACGAGGTACACGTCTCAAAAATCGGTCTTGCGCAGCTTAGATCGATTCCGGGCCGGCAAATCGCCCGCACTCGTGGGGGCCGCCATCAGGAGCCGCCCGAAGCTTGGGACCTTCGACAGCCGTTGCCACTCCTCGTAGCCCAAGACCACTGCCTGCTTCTTGCCGTGACGCGTGATCACCGCAGGCTTGCCGTCGACCGCCTCATCGACGACTGCGGACAGGTTGGCCTTCGCATCACGAAGCTGAATTTCGCGCATGGGACACCTATATGACTACAGTAGTCATATAGGTAAACTGCCCGATTTTCAAGACGGCTTGGCCGTACCCGCCTCAGAGTGCTTTCCAGCCCGGCGCCCGCTTCGTTGCCTCAGTGAACGATCCCTGACGAAGCGGAGATATTAAACAAGTAGATCGTAGGAGGGGTGGAGAGAAGCGATACCCATCAAGTTCGTTTTGCAAACGCGATGGGTTTCGCTGCGCTCTACCCATCCTACCAACTGCGCTTTAATAGAAGTCGCCCTCGACGCGCAAGGCTAGTCAATGTCTCAGATAAGCGACACCCTACTCCCACTCAATCGTCCCAGGCGGCTTGCTCGTCACGTCGTACACCACCCGGTTCACGCCCTTCACCTCGTTGATGATGCGCGTGGCGGTCTCGCCCAAGAACTTCATGTCGAATTGGTAGAAGTCCGCGGTCATGCCGTCGGTGGAGGTGACGGCGCGCAGGCCAACCACATAGTCATACGTGCGGCCGTCGCCCATGACGCCGACGGTCTTCACCGGGAGCAGCACGGCGAAAGCCTGCCAGATTTCGTCGTAGAGGCCGTGCTTGCGGATCTGGTCGATGTAGACCGCGTCAGCCTTGCGCAGGATGTCGAGCTTGTCCTTGGTGATCTCGCCGGGGCAGCGGATGGCAAGGCCCGGGCCCGGGAACGGGTGGCGGCCGACGAAGATTTCGGGCAGGCCGAGCTCACGGCCGAGCTTGCGCACCTCGTCCTTGAACAGCTCGCGCAGGGGCTCGACGAGCTTCATGTTCATGCGCTCGGGCAGACCGCCGACATTGTGGTGCGACTTGATCGTCACCGAGGGGCCGCCGGTGAAGGAGACGCTCTCGATCACATCGGGGTAGAGCGTGCCTTGCGCCAGGAAGTCGGCGCCGCCGATCTTCTTGGCTTCAGCTTCAAACACCTCGATGAAGAGGCGGCCGATGGTCTTGCGCTTGGTTTCGGGGTCGGTGACGCCTTCGAGCTCGCCGAGGAATTGCTTGGAGGCATCCACGTGCACGAGCGGGATGTTGTAGTGGTGGCGGAACAGGTCGACGACCTGCTCGGCCTCGTTGAGGCGCATCAATCCGTGATCGACGAAGACGCAGGTGAGCTGGTCGCCGATGGCTTCGTGGATCAGCACTGCCGCCACGGCCGAATCGACGCCGCCGGAGAGGCCGCAGATCACCCTGCCCTTGCCGACCTGCGCGCGGATTTTTGCGATCTCCTCCTCGCGGAAGGCGCGCATGGTCCAGTCGCCGGTGAGGCCGGCGATCTTGCGCACGAAGTTGCGGATGAGCTTTGCGCCGTCGGGCGTGTGCACCACTTCTGGGTGGAACATCAGGCCGTAATATTTGCGTTTCTCGTCCTGGATGATCGCGAACGGCGCGTTCGGCGAGGTGCCGGCGACGGAGAAGCCCGGCGGCATCTTGGTGATGCGGTCGCCATGGCTCATCCACACCTGGTTCTTGCTGCCTGACGACCAGACGTCCGCGAACAGCTGGCTGTCGGCCTTGACCTCGACATCGGCGCGGCCGAACTCGCGGTGATGGCCGCCCTCGACCTCACCGCCGAGCTGGGCCGCCATGGTCATCTGGCCGTAGCAGATGCCCATCACCGGCACGCCGGAGGCGAAGATCAGCTGGGGCGCGCGGGGCGAGCCGGCTTCATGCACCGACTCGGGGCCGCCGGAGAGGATCACCGCTTTCGGCTTCATCTCCTCGAAGGCCCCTTCGGCCTTGTTGAACGGGACGATCTCGCAATAGACGCCGTCCTCGCGCACGCGACGCGCGATCAGCTGCGTCACCTGGCTGCCGAAGTCGACGATGAGAATCTTGTCGTGCGCCGAGGCCACCGAGGGCGTCGACGCGGAGCGGTCGTTCTGTGCTGCTGTCATGGCCAGCCAATACGCTGGCGGCGCGCGGGCCGCAACCGCGGCAGCAGTGCGCCCACATGCTTCTTTGGGCATGGACAAAGGGGTATAGGTAAGTATTATTGACCTATTGTGCCCCGTTTCAGAAAGGGGCCGATCAGGGAGAATGCCATGTCACAGCACCATCAGCCGTCAACACTTGCCGCGCTCGGCCGGACCTGGGTCGAGGCCTGGAATGCGCGCGATCTCGACCGCGTGCTCATGCTCTACGACGAGGCAGCCGTGATGACCTCGGACCGCATTCCGATGCTGGGGTTCGACCCCAGCGGCACGGTGCGCGGCAAGGATGCCCTTCGCGCCTATTGGGGCAAGGCGCTGCCCCTGCTGCCCAACCTGCATTTCTCGCTGATCGATCTGTTCGTCAGCCCGGACAGCCTCGTGGTGTTCTACGAGAACGAGCGGGGCAAGAAAATCTGCGAATATCTGCGGGTGAATGAGGCGGGGCTGATCGTGCAGGGCTCGGCGAACCATTTGGCGCATTGACTATCCCCGTCATTGCGAGGAGCCCGCGACAAAATTGCAAAGCAATTTTGCGCTGGTGCGACGAAGCAATCGAGACTGCCGGCGCGGATGCATCACTGGATTGCTTCGCTGCGCTCGCAATGACGGAGACTGCGGCACGCCTGTGCGCTAACACTGCGCCCGCCGGCTCCAAGACAGGATTCCCCATGAAACTCCCCGCCTCCCCCTTCACCGTCACCGACTGGAGCAAGGTCGAGCCGACCACGCATCCCGGCGAACGCGGAGAGGCCAAGTGGCGCACGCTCAACATCGGCGATCTCCGGGTTCGGATGGTGGAGTACTCGCCGGGCTATCTGGCCGATCATTGGTGCGATCGCGGCCACGTGCTCTACGTGCTGAAGGGCGAGCTCGATAGCGAGCTGCGCGACGGGCGCAAATTCAAGCTCACCACGGGCATGAGCTACCAGGTGTCGGATTTCGGCGACGCCGCGCACCGGTCCTCGACGGCTGTGGGGGCGACGCTTTTCATCGTCGACTGAGACGCGAGCGCGTGGTTAATTTGCACCGCAAAATAGCAAAGTGGCGCGAGGTTTCGGGCCGCGGGTGGTGCCTTGAAGTGGCCCCAAATTCTCGCTATATTGTGATCATCGATACTTGGCCGAACGACTGGGCCGCTTCGCTTCGTTGCTGACGGGCGCGCACGCTTCAGATGAATTCTCCAAACATCGACTCATCAGGGACCATGGGCGCAACGCTGCGTACCGGTCTGCGTGCGTACTCAACCTAACTAACTAAAGGAAATTCCCATGGCTATGGGCACCGTGAAGTGGTTCAACACCCAAAAGGGTTATGGTTTCATCCAGCCGGATGACGGCCAGAAGGACGTGTTCGTTCACATCAGCGCCGTCGAGCGTGCTGGCCTCTCCTCCCTCAACGAGGGTCAGAAGGTCTCGTTCGACATCGTCGCCGACCGCCGCAGCGGCAAGTCGTCGGCTGACAATCTCCGCGTCGGCTAACGCCGGCGCAGCGTTCTGACCACGGACGTACCGGCAGAACGTTGGAACTCGAAAGCCCCGCGACCGGGTTCGGTCTGCGGGGCTTTTGTTTGCCCCGGTCATTCCGGGGCTCGCGAAGCGAGAGCCCGGAATCCATTGAGCCGCAGACCCTGCCGCCCGATGGATTCCGGGCTCGCCCTGCGGGCGCCCCGGAATGACGGGGAGAGAAATCAGCCCGATTTCTTCAGCACCGAAACGAAAAACCCATCCGTCCCGGTGCGCCGCGGCGTCATCAGCCAGCCCTCGGCGGACTGCAGCGCGGCCTCGCCAAAAGCGTCCGCCTGGTTCCAGAGCACGCTCGCGGTCTGCTCGGGCGGGACGACCGTGAACTCGGAATGGCGGCCGACGAAAGCCCTCACCTGATCGCCGTTCTCGTCCGCCAGCACCGAGCAGGTGATGTAGGCGATGCGGCCGCCCGGCTTGACCAGCGGAACCGCACGCTCCAGCACCTCGGCCTGGTCGCGCAGGCGGATCTCGAGCGCGCCGGGGCGCATCCGCCATTTGGCATCGGGGTTGCGGCGCCAAGTGCCAGTTCCCGTGCAGGGCGCGTCGATCACGACGAGGTCGGCGGAGCCGCGGATGTCGGCAAGCGGATCGGCCTCGCCCTTGGGCGTGCGGACATCGGCATTGTGGACGCCGGCGCGCGACAGCCGCTCATGGATCGGGGCGAGCTGGCGCTTGTCGCGGTCGGTCGCGATCAGCCGGCCCTTGCCCTGCATCAGGGCGGCGAGCGCCAGCGTCTTGCCGCCGGCGCCGGCGCAGAGATCGATCACCTGCTCGCCGGGTTTTGCCGCGGCGAGCTGGGCCGCAAGCTGCGATCCCTCATCCTGCACTTCAATGGCGCCCTTGATGAAATCCTCTTCCGCCTGGATGCCGGGGTTGCGCGCATCGGCGGAAAGCTCGATGCGCAGGCCGGTTGCGGACCAGGGCGTCGGTTTTGCATGAAGATGAGAAAGCCCCTTCAGCACCTTGTCGCGATTGGATTTTAACGTGTTGACGCGCAAGTCCAGCGGCGCCCGGCTCGCCATCGCCGCGGCTTCCGCCGGGCGGGTCTCGCCGAACACTTTGGCAAGGTACGGGTCGAGCCATTCCGGGTAGTCGCCGGCGATCGCGGCAGGTGCGTCCGCGAGGGACCGCGAGGCGAGTGCGGCCTGCTCGGCCTCGGTCAGCGGCGCCGGCGCAAAGCGGCTGCCGTCGAACAAGGCGCCCATGGTTGCCATGTCCATGTTGCGCTCGAGGCGGAGCATGCCGATCAGCCGGGCCCGCGCGGTATCGGAATCCATCAGCCAGGCGCTCGAGGCGTAGCGGCGCAGCACGTCCCAGACGAGGCCGGCGATGGCGGCGCGGTCGCCCGAGCCGGCGAAGCGGTGCGCGGTACCCCACTCCTTCAGCGCCTTCGCCGCGGGCACGCGGTCCCTCTCGATGGTGTCGATGACTTCGATGGCTGCGGACAGCCGGGCAGCGGGGGTCATTTCAAATCTTTCAGATGGGATCCGGCGCGTCAGGCTCAGATCAGCAACAAGAGCTTCAGCGCGAAGTAGATCCACATCGCGAGCAACACCAGCACGCCGGCGAGCCAGACCGTGGAGCGGCGGCCGAGATCGTTGGAGGAGACGAACACGCCGGCATGGGCAAAGCGCGTCACCACGAACACCCAGGACATCAGCACGATGAAGAGGTCGGCCCGGCGCAAGGGCAATGCCAGCGCGATCAGGACGTAGAACAGCACCGGCAGCTCGAACTGGTTGCGGTAGCAATTGGCGATTTGTGTGGCGCCCTTCGGCCAGTTCGGCTCGCCCAGGGCAATGTCGCGGATCTTGGTCTCGCCGGCGACCAGGGTCTTGCGGCGCGCCAGGACCATGCCGATCAGCAGCGCGAAGGTGAGAGCGACCTGCACGAAGACCGGCAGCAAGACCATTTGAACGGACATCGGAACTTTCCCGTAAGGCGGAACGCCTCAGACGTCATTAGCCGCGGCTTCTCACGCTGACAATCAGCGAGTTGAACCGGCGTTCCCGCTTCTGCGACCAACCACAGATTGTTAGAGCGATTTCGGGCCCGTGGACCCCCAGGCGAGATAGCGCCATGAATTCCTTATCCAGCTTCTTCACCGAATCCGCCGATGGCCAGCTCGGCATCCTGATGTCGGCCCTATCAGGGATCGCGGCAGCCCTCGCGGTCGCACTGGCCATGACGGTCTACTTCCGCCTGAGTTATCGGACCTGGCGCGACGTCGCCCGCCATGGGCTGGCTGCCTTGGCCGCGGTCGCCCTGTTCGCCTTCGCCGCCTACGACATGCGCCACGCTGCGCTTGCCTATCTCGGCCTCAATCCCTCCAAGCCTGCCGTCGAGTTCGAGATCCGCATGCCCCGGGAGATGCTGACGGCGGTGAGCGACAGCCAGATCGAGCTGCACACCGATCGCAATCAGACGCTGGCGCTGGTCGACGGCGTGCGCGATCTCGCGGACGGCCGGGCGGTGCTGCGCGGCGCAGTGGTGCTCAACCACCGCACGGCCGATCGCGTTCTGGTCGTGAACTTGTCCGGCAAGGGCATCTTCGAGTTCCGCCTCCGCCTGCCGGCCGAGCCGCATCGTTCCGTCGAGTTCGGCCCCTGGCACCTCGCCGACCGCATCGCCTCCCCGCTCGCCGGCGCGGTCGCCCCGCAGGACGGCTACACCATCCGCTACCGCGTGCTTTAAACTTTGTTCGGTGCGATCCATGCCCGGCCCGTCATCGTTCCGACGCGCGGCGACCGGTAGGATGATCGCATGTCCGAATTTCGTCTCACGCAGATTTCCGACACTCATCTCGGCCGGCGTTTCCCCGGCCTGATCGCCAACTTCCATCGCATCAGCGAGCACATCGACGCCGGCAGGCCGGATCTCGTCGTCAACACCGGCGACGTCTCGTTCGACGGGCCGACCAGCCGCGACGACGTCGAATTCGCCAAAGGCCTGCACGACGCGCTGCCCGTCACCTGCCGCTATCTCCCCGGCAATCACGACATCGGCGACAATCCGACCGCGATCGGGCCGGCGCCGAAGCCGCCGGTCAGCGAGACGCAGCGCCGGCAGTTCTGCGACATCATCGGCGAAGACCATTGGTCGTTCGAAGCCGCGGGCTGGCGCTTCATCGGCCTCAATTCGCTGGTGATGAATTCGGGCCTCGCCTTCGAGGCCGAGCAGTTCGACTGGCTGTCTCAGGAAATCTCGCGCACGAACGGCAGGCCGGTCGCGCTGTTCCTGCACAAGCCGCTGTTTCTCAACCTGCCCGACGATGCCGAGACGCCGGAGACGTCGATCCGCTACGTGCCGCAGCCAGCGCGGGCGCGGCTGATCGAGTTGTTCGGCAATGTCGACCTGCGTCTTGTCGCCAGCGGCCACGTGCACCAGCGCCGCGACTTCACCTTTCGCCATACACGCCACGTCTGGGCGCCTTCAGCGGGTTTCGTCATCAACGATCAGCGCCAGGACCGGATCGCGATCAAGGAAGTCGGCCTCGTCGAATACCGCTTCCAGCCCGACAGTCTGGAGGTCCGTCACGTTAGGGCCGCCGGCCAGGTCGATGTCGACATCGAGGAGCTGCTCATCCAGATGGGCGGCGAGCATTAGCCTACTCCAGGGGCAGCGTACCTTACCTTGATACCTCATTGCACCGAATTTGGCCTCAGATTGGCTAAAATCCGCTAATGACAACGTTGTCATATAGCCGTATCGTTTCCTGGCAGCGGTCGAGGGCCGCTGAGGGAGCGATGATGCAGTTCTTGTCCCGGTGGGAGAACCAACGCCTTTCGGCGACCGTGCGGGGCATTCCCATGGTCGATGGCGTTGCCACTGCGGACATCGGCAACCAGCGCTGGTCGCCTGCACACGGCGATCTCGCCCTGCCCGTCCTCACCCTGGATGAAGCCGCCTTCGCGGCCAACCGCGATCTCTTCCTGAAATGGTGCGCGAGTTCAGGCGTTGCCGTCGCGCCCCACGCCAAGACGCCGATGTCGCCGGAGCTCGCCCGCTCGCTGCGCGCCGCCGGCGCCTGGGGCACGACGGTTGCCAACGTCCAGCAGGCCGCCGTGCTGCTCGCGAGCGGCGAGCGACGCCTGCTGCTGGCCAACGAGATCGGCGGGCTTGCCGCCGGCCGCCGCCTTGGCACGCTGCTCGGCGCCTATCCCGACGTCGAATTTCACGCTTTTGCGGATTCACCGGCTGCGGTGGCAGCTCTCGCCGAGGCCGCGCGGATCGCGGGACGCAGTGAATTATCGGTGCTGGTCGAACTCGGCGCCGGCCGCACCGGCGCGCGCGACCGCGCCGCGGTCGAGGCAACGATCGCAGCCGTGCTCGCCGCCGACCGGCTCGTGCTCGGCGGCGTCGCCACTTACGAAGGCGCCGCTGCAACGTCCGATACCGACGAGACGATGCGCGCCATCGCGGTGCTGCTGGAGCTCACCATCGAGACATTTGCGTTGGTGCGCGCGGCCGCCCCGAAGCGGCCGTTGATCCTGAGTGCCGGCGGCTCGGCCTATTTCGATGTCGTCGCGCGGACGCTTGCGCCCGCGGCTCAGGCCGACGGCAACGCCAGTGTGATCCTGCGCTCGGGCGCACTGTTCTTCGCCGATCACGGCATCTATGCGCGCGCCTTCGCGGAAGTCGACCGGCGCGGCGGCCTCCTCATCGAAGGCCTGCACCACTCGGCCGTGGAGAGCTTTCGGCCCACGCTGACGCTCTGGGCCGAGGTGCTGTCGCGGCCCGAAGACGGACTTGCGATCGCCGGCTTCGGCATGCGCGACGCCTCCTTCGACCAGGGACTGCCCGTGCCGTTGCGCGTGTTCCGGGACGGAGTCGAGCAGCAAGGCCTTGCCGCGGCGCTCGCGGTAACCCGCCTCAACGACCAGCACGCGTTCCTCTCGGTCGCATCCGAAGCTGCGCTTGCGGTCGGCGACATCATCGCCTTCGGCATCTCGCATCCCTGCACCTGCCTCGACCGCTGGCGGGTGATCTTCGGCCTCGATGCCGACGGCGTCGTGGCGCGCGCCCTCCCCACCCAGTTCGGCTGAGAGCGGCGCGATGAACTTCCTGCCGCTCTGGCGCTATCAGAACCAGCTCATCGACGGCGCCATCGTCACGCTGGAGCTGACGGTGATCTCGGCGCTCGCCGGGCTCGTGATCGGCATCGCCGGCGCGGTCGCGCTGAAGGGGCGGATCACGTCGCTGCGCTGGCTGGTGCGCGGTTACATCGAGCTGTTCCGCAACACGCCCTCGCTGATCCAGATCTTCATCGTCTTCTTCGTGCTGCCGAACTTCGGCCTGAAGCTGCCCGCCTTCGAGGCCGCGGCCGTCGCGCTGTCACTCTATTTCGGCGCTTATTCCGTCGAGATCATCCGCGCCGGTCTCGATTCCATTCCGCGCAGCCAGGTCGAGGCCGGCCAGTGCTTGGGGTTGTCGGGCTGGCAGGTGTTTCGCCACATCATCCTGCCGCCGGCGCTGCGCAACGCCTATCCGGCCGTGACCAGCCAGTTCGTGCTTTTGCTGCTCGGCACCTCGCTCGCCTCGCAGGTCGCCACGGATGAGCTGTTCCACGTCGCCGGCTTCATCGAGAGCCGCACCTATCGCAGCTTCGAGGTCTATGCCGTGATCTGCGCGGTCTATTTCGCGATGGCGATGGCGTTCAAGGCGCTGTTCGCCGTGATCGGCCTGGCGGCCTTCCGCTGGCCGCGGCGGCGCTGAGGAGCGAAGCGATGCGATCCTTCTCCCTCATCGATTTCGTCTCGCTGTTCGCGGCGCTGCGCTGGACCGTCACCCTCGTCGTGCTCGCGCTTCTCTTCGGTGCGCCACTGGCGCTCGGGCTTGCGCTCGGCCGCATCAGCCGGTTCGCAGGGCTGCGCTGGGCGATGGCGGCGTGCATCCAGGTGATCCAGAGCGTGCCGCTGCTCGGACTGTTGTTCTTCTTCTATTTCGGCATGCCGGTCTTCCTCGGCATCCAGGTGCCGGCGCTCATCGCCGTGACCGTCGCCTACACGCTCTACACCGCCGCCTTCCTCGGCGAGATCTGGCGCGGTGGCCTGGAGGCCGTGAAGCAGGCGCAATGGGAGGCCGGCGCCTGTCTCGGCCTCTCCGCCTGGCAGCAATTCCGCCACATCATCGCGCCGCAGGCGCTGCGGCTGTCGCTGCCGCCGACCGTCGGCTTCCTGGTGCAGCTCATCAAGGGCACCTCGCTCGCCTCGATCCTCGGCTTCGTCGAGCTCGCCCGCGCCGGACAGGTGGTGAGCGCGGCGACGTTCCAGCCGCTGCTCACCTACGCCCTGGTCGCCGCGATCTATTTCGCGCTGTGCCTGCCGCTCACGCTCTGGTCCCGCTCCCTGGAGGCCCGCCTCGATGGCTCTCGTTGAAATCCGCGACGTGCGCAAGACATTCGGCAAGGTCGAGGTGCTCAAGGGCGTCTCGCTCGAGGTCGAGGAAGGCGAGATCGTCACCATCATCGGGCGCTCCGGCTCGGGCAAGTCGACGCTGCTCCGCTGCATCAACGCGCTGGAGAGCGTCGATTCCGGCGAGATCCGGGTCGAGGGCCAGAAGGTTCACGCCAAAATGCCAGACCTGAAGAAATTCCGTCAGCGCGTCGGCATCGTGTTCCAAGCCTTCAATTTGTTTCCGCATCTGAAGGTCGAGCGCAACATCACGCTCGCTCCGCTGCTCACCGGCCGCATCGAGAGGACGAAAGCGCGGGCCTTGGCCGAGGACGTGCTGACCCGCGTCGGGCTCGCCGACAAGATCGACGCCTGGCCCGAGCAACTCTCCGGCGGCCAGCAGCAGCGCGTCGCCATCGCCCGCTGTCTCGCCATGGCGCCCCACCTCATGCTGTTCGACGAAGTGACCTCGGCGCTCGACCCCGAGCTCGTCGGCGAAGTCCTGAAGGTCATGGAAGCGATGGCGGAACAGGGCATGACCATGATCCTGGTCACCCACGAGATGGGCTTTGCCCGCAACGTCGCCGACCGCATCGTCTTCATGCATCAGGGCCGCGTCTGGGAACAGGGCCCACCGGCAAAACTGTTCGCCAGTCCTGAGACACCCGAGCTCGCAAGCTTCATCGCATCTGCCAAGTGAAAACCGTCCCCTTCAAGGAGAGAGTCATGAGAAAGTTGAAGTCCCTCTTCACCATTGCAGCGGCGGCCCTCGCCGTCCTCGCCGCACCCGGCCTTGCCAAGGCCGACAAGCTCCAGGACGTGCTCGGCGCCGGCAAGATTCGCGTCGGCATTCTCACCGATGCCGCGCCGTGGGGCTTCAAGGACGACAAGGGCGAGATCGCCGGCCTCGATGCCGATCTTGCAAAACTGATCGCCGCCGACATGGGCGTGAAGCTCGAACTGGTGCCGGTGACGGGTGCCGCGCGCATCCCGAGCCTGCTCTCGGACAAGCTCGACATTTTGATCGCCGGTCTCGGCGCCACGCCGGAGCGCGCCCAGCAGGTGATGTTCTCGCAGCCCTATGCGGTGGTGAATCTCGGCGTTTATGGCGCCAAGTCGCTCCCCTCCGCCACCGGCAAGAAGCCCGACAATCTGGAGGGCCGCACGGTAGCCGTCGCCAAAGGTACGACGCTCGACGTCTGGCTCACCGACAACGCGCCGAAGGTGAAGCTGGTGCGCTTCGAGGACACTCCGGCTGCGATTGCGGCCTATCTCGCCGGACAGGCCGACACGTTCGCGGAGAACAGCGCCATCGCACTGAAGGTGCAGGACCAGAACCCGACCAAGGAGGTCGAGCTGAAATTCCTGATCCGCCAGTCGCCGGCCCATGTCGGCGTCCGCCAGGGCGAGCAGAACCTGCTCAACTGGATCAACACCGACATCTTCTTCAACAAGCTCAACGGCAAGCTCGGCGCACTTCAGCTGAAATGGTTCAAGGAAGAGCAGTCGTTGCCGACGCTGTGAGTTTTGGACGGGCTCTCGCATTATGTGAGAGCCCACCTTTACGAGGAGAATTGAGATGATCAAACGTTACGTCGTGGGATCGCGCATGAGCCAGGCCGTCGCCGCCGGCGGCATGGTGCACATCGCAGGCCAGGTTGCGGATGACCGCAAGGCCGGCATCGTGTCGCAGACGGAGCAGGTGCTCGGCAAGATCGACGCGCTGCTCAAGGAGGCCGGCTCCGACCGCTCCAAGCTGATCGCGGTCAACGTCTTCCTGCCGCATATCACCGACTTCGACACCATGAACTCGGTCTATGACGCCTGGATCGATCCGGCCAATCCGCCGGCGCGCGCCTGCGTCGAAGCCCGCCTCGCCGATCCCGATTTGCGCGTCGAGATGACCGCGGTCGCCTTGCTCTAAGCCGCCGCCTTTCTTTCAACCTTCGGCCGGCGCCGGCGACGGCGCGGCCACGAGGCCTCCCATGCATACCGGACTGTTTCACGAGATCGATTTCGAGAAGGACCAGAAATGGTCCGGCCATCTCGGCATTCCCTTCTCGATCGATCGCTCCCCCTACTATCAGCTCAAGATCCCGATCTTCCGGATCAAGAACGGCGCCGGACCGAAGCTGCTCCTGATGGCCGGCAATCACGGCGACGAATATGAGGGCGAGATCACGCTGACGCGGCTGTATCGCCGGCTCGATGCGCGCGCCATCAAGGGCGAGATCACCATCCTGCCCTTCGCCAATTGGCCCGCCGTGATGGCGGCACGGCGCCGCTCGCCGCTCGACGAGGGCAATCTCAACCGCGCCTTCCCGGGCGATGCCGCGGGCACGCCGACCTTCCGCCTGGCGCATTTCCTCGAGCACGAGCTGTTTCCGCGCCACGACGTCGTCTTCGACATCCACTCCGGCGGCACGTCGATGGCGCACGTGCCCTGCGCGTTGATCGAGCGGCAGGGACCGCCAGAAATGTTCGGCCACGCGCTGCGCCTGATGGAAGGGCTCGGGATGCCCTTCGCCTTCGTCGCCGAGAACGGCGCCACGGCGCCGACCTCGATGGCGGCGGCCGCGCGCGCCGGCGCGATCGGGCTCTCCGGTGAATTCGGCGGCGGCGGCACTGTCACGCCGCAGACCATGGCGTTCACCGCGCGCGCGGTCGACCGGCTGCTGCTCGCGCTCGGCCTCGTCCAGGCGCCCGTGCTCGGGCCGCATGCGCCGGTCGAGCGCGCGACCGAACTGCTGGCCCTGCAGAGCCATGCCCAGGCCGTGTTCGCGACGCGCCGTGGCTGGTTCGAGCCCGCTGTCACCGTCGGTGCGCGCGTGAAGGCGGGCGACATCGCTGGCTGGTATCACGACTTCGAGCGCCCCGAGCTTGCCGAAGAGGTGCTGCGCTTCCCCGCCGACGGCATCGTGATCTCGCAGCGCCTGCACACCGACAGCCAGAGCGGCGACTGCCTGGTGCAGGTCGGCCGCGCCTTGAAGCGTGAGGAAGTTTTGGGACGGTGAGCTTCGGCCGCATGCTCATTGCACCTCTCCCGCTTGCGGGAGAGGTCGGATCGCGAAAGCGATCCGGGTGAGGGCTTTCTCCTCTTGGGGATTTCGTCCGTAACCTTGGACGATCCCGACGTGGAGACACCCTCTCCCCAACCCTCCCCCGCAAGCGGGGGAGGGAGCGCAGTGCCAATGCGGTTGCAGTACGATCTGATCTCATGATGCTCTAACCTGACGTCTCTTCAGGAATTCGATGACCGATCGGGCCAAGCCGAGCTATGACGACGTCGTGCGCATTCCGGCGCCGCCCGGCCGCAGCAATGCGACCGGACGGCCGCCGCGCATCGAGGAAGTCGCAGAACGCGCCGGCGTCGCGCCGATCACGGTGTCGCGGGTGCTGCGCCACCCCGAGAAGGTCAATCGCAAGACCCGCGAGCGAGTCCTCGAGGTGATCGAGGCGACGGGCTATGCCTCCAACCCGCATGCCCGCGCGCTGCGCTCGGGCCGCTCGAACGTGGTCGTCGCCTTCGTCTCCAACATCCTCAGCCAGCAGTTTGGCCTTGCGGTGCGCAGCTTTGCCGCGACGCTCGAGCCGGAGGGTTTCGAGGTGCTGGTCGGCCAGACCTCCTACTCCTATGCCAAGGAGGTCGCGATGATCCAGTCGCTGCGCGGCATCCGCCCCGCGGCGGTGATGTTCACCGGCGTCATCGAGCTCGAGGAGAACCGCACGGCGCTGGCCGAGCTCGGCATTCCCGTGATCGAGACCTGGGCGTTTCCGCGCGACCCCATCGACATGCTGGTCGGCCTGCCCAATGCGGATGCCGGCGCGATGGCGGCGCGCCGGCTGGCGCAGGCGGGACATCGCCGCATCGCCTTCATCGGCCGCAGCAGCGGCCGCGGCGCACTCCGCCGCGACGGCTTTCGCGCCGCCGCCGCACAGCTCGGCCTCACGATCGTTCACGAAATCCTCGTTGGAGAGGTGACGGGCCTCGTCGACGGCCGTGCCGCCTTCACCGCCCTGCTCGAGCGCAGCGGCGACGTCGACGCCGTGTTCTGCGCCAACGACCTGCTCGCGACCGGTGCGCTGATCGAGGCTCGCGCCCGCGGCCTGTCGGTGCCGCGCGATCTGGCCGTGCTCGGCTTCGGTGACAACGACGTCGCCGATCAAATCATGCCCGGCCTTACGACCATCTCATTCGACGCGGCGGCCGTGGGACGTCTCGCGGGCGAACTGCTTTTGGCGCGGCTCTCAGGCACGCCGCGCGCCGAGCAGCGGCTCGCGGTCGATCTGTTCCTGGTCGAGCGCGGCAGCGTCTGAGCGTTGCGGCTTACGCGACGCTCTTGAGATCCTGCTGGATGGCAGCGAGCAGCGATTGCAGCGCGGCGCTGTTCACCGGCTTGGCCGCGGTGCCGACCGGCTGAACAGAGGCGGGCTGCGCAGCTTTCACCGGGCGCTTCGGGAATGGCGGTGGAGCAGGCCTTGCGGCCGGCGTGAATTCGCCCTCGTTCTCGGCGTGAACGAACTTGCCATGGATGACGTCGTCGCGACGGCCCATGATGAACATGGTCGCCCAATAGCTGGCGGCCAGGAGGATTACGCAGAAAATACCAATCTCTAACATCGCAGCACCTAAAATATGCGCGATGATTCAATGCCTTCCTCCGGCCGTCAATGAACAGGCGGTCACACCTGCGGCTTTTGCGGGCAGGTGTGACCATTTGGTGACTCTCTCTTAACTATCCCCACCCGGCGTGTGGCCGCGGGGCCACGTGAGTCCCATTCCCTGTCGCGCTAGGCCTTGTCCGGCCCGACCCGGACCAGCTGCTTGCCGAAATTGGCCCCCTTCAGCAGGCCCATGAAGGCGCCGGGCGCACTCTCCAGGCCCTCGGTGACGAACTCCTTGTACTTGACCTTGCCCTCGCGAACCCAGGCGGACATGTCGCGCAGGAAGTCGCCATGGCGGGCGGCAAAGTCCGACACGATGAAGCCGCGGAAGGTCAGCCGCTTGGTCAGCGTCGCGAACATCAGGCGGGCGGCCCATTTCGGCGGGTTGGCCTCGGTGTCGTTGTAGTGCGCGATCAGGCCGCAAACGGGCACGCGCGCAAACGGGTTGAGCAGCGGGAACACCGCCTCGAACACGGCACCGCCGACGTTCTCGAAATAGACGTCGATACCCCCAGGGCAGGCGTCCTTCAACTTGGCGGCGAGATCGGGATCGCGGTGATCGATGCAGGCATCGAAGCCGAGCTCCTTCACCACGTAGTCGCACTTGTCCTTGCCGCCGGCGATGCCGACCGCGCGTGCGCCCTTGATCTTGGCGATCTGCCCCACCGCCGAGCCGACCGCGCCGGACGCACCGGCGACGACGACGGTCTCGCCCGGCTGCGGCTTGCCGATATCGAGCAGGCCCGTATAGGCGGTCATGCCGGGCATGCCGAGCACCCCGATCGACGTCGAGATCGGACCGAGCTTGGGATCCACCTTGATCAGGCCCTTGCCGTTCGAGATCGCGTGCGACTGCCAGCCGGTGCGCGCGCGGACGATGTCGCCGACCGCGAAATCGGAATTGTTGGAGGCCACGACCTCGCTGACCGCCTCGCCTTCCATCACGCCGCCGACCGGCACCGGCGCGGCATAAGACGGAGCATCGTTCATGCGCCCGCGCATATAGGGATCGAGCGACAGCCAGATCGTGCGCAGCAGGACTTCGCCCTGCCCTGGCGTCGGCACGGCGAATTCCTCCAGGCGAAAATCAGACGGCTTGGGTTCGCCGACGGGACGCGCGGCGAGAACGATGCGTTTGGCTTGGGCCATTGGCTTCCTCCACTTTTCTGTCCTTGCGAGCGAAGCGAAGCAATCCAGCCGCGTCAATACAAAAGGACTGGATTGCTTCGCGGAGCCTGTCATCGGGCCGCGCTTCGCGCGGACCCGTTGGCTCGCAATGACGAGCTTGTGGCACGCGCACGCCACACAGGCGCTGTCATGCCCCGCGAAGGCGGGGCATCCAGTACTCCGAGACAATCGTTGTTAGACCGAGAAGCCGCGGCGTACTGGATCGCCCGCCCCTGTGCGCAAGTGCGCACTAGGCGGGCGATGACGCCGAGAATGGAACGACTAACCCCCGCCCGGATAATTCGGGCTCTCGCGCGTGATCGTGACGTCGTGGACGTGGCTTTCGCGCAGGCCGGCGCCGGTAATGCGAACGAACTGGGCCTTGTCGTGCAGCTCCTTCATGTCGCGCGCGCCGACATAGCCCATCGCGGCGCGCAGGCCGCCGGCGAGCTGGTGCATGACATTGCCGACCGGGCCCTTGTAGGGCACCTGGCCCTCGATGCCTTCAGGCACGAGCTTGAGCGTATCCTTGATGTCCTGCTGGAAGTAGCGGTCGGCCGATCCCCGCGCCATCGCGCCGACCGAGCCCATGCCGCGATAGGCCTTGTAGGAGCGGCCCTGCCACAGGAACACTTCGCCGGGCGTCTCATCGGTGCCGGCCAGCAGCGAGCCGACCATGGCGATGTCGGCGCCGGCCGCGAGCGCCTTGGCGAGGTCGCCGGAATATTTGATGCCGCCGTCGGCGATGACGGGGACATCGGCCTTCTTCGCCGCGTCGACCGCATCCATGATTGCGGTGAGCTGGGGAACGCCGACGCCGGCGACGATGCGGGTGGTGCAGATCGAGCCCGGGCCGATGCCGACCTTGATGCAATCCGCGCCCGCGTCGATCAGCGCCTGCGCGCCTTCCGTGGTGGCGACGTTGCCGGCGACGACCTGCACCGAATTGGACAGGCGCTTGATGCGGTTCACCGCCTGCAGCACGTGACGGGAATGACCGTGCGCAGTGTCGACGACGACGAGGTCGACGCCGGCATCGATCAGCCGCTCGGTGCGCTCGAAGCCGGTGTCGCCGACCGTGGTGGCGGCAGCGACGCGAAGGCGGCCCTGCCCATCCTTGCAGGCGAGCGGATGGGCGACCGCCTTCTCCATGTCCTTCACCGTGATGAGACCGACGCAGCGATATTGATCGTCGACCACCAGCAGCTTCTCGATGCGGTGCTGGTGCAGCATCCGCCGCGCCTCGTCCTGGCTGACATTCTCACGGACCGTGACGAGCCCTTCATGCGTCATCAGCTCGGAGACTTTTTGCCGGCGGTCGGTGGCAAAGCGCACGTCGCGGTTGGTGAGGATACCGACCAGCTTGCCGGGCGTGTTCTTGCCGGCGCCGGTGACGACGGGAATGCCGGAGATGCCGTGATCGCTCATCAGCTTGAGCGCATCGTCGAGCGTGGCGTCGGGGCTGATGGTGAGCGGGTTCACCACCATGCCGGACTCGTAGCGCTTGACCTGCCGCACCTGGGCGGCCTGCCCTTCGGGATCGAAATTGCGGTGGATGACGCCGAGGCCGCCGGCCTGCGCCATGGCGATCGCCATGCGGGCCTCGGTGACGGTGTCCATGGCCGAGGCCATGATCGGGATGTTGAGCGGGATGGCGCGGGTGACGCGGGAGCGGATGTCGACCTCGCCCGGCATGACGTCCGACAGGCCCGGCTTCAACAGCACGTCGTCGAACGTAAAGGCTTCGCGGATGCCCTGAAGTTGCACCGTGGCCATCTGCCAACTCCTTCCTGCGGCCTTGCCGCAAATGCTAATGGATGAGCGCCGCCCTCGGCGTCCCTTGCGGCAACGCCTTGAGAATCGGAGCCCATCGGTGGGGTTGACGCGGGTCGATAGCACGGCCGCGTGACGAATCAAAGCAATTCGGGCCGCTGGCCAGCCATGCACAGGCTTTTTTGGGCCGATTTAGCGGGGTCGGCTCCGTCCGCCGTCCCCTCCGGCGTCATTCCGGGGCACGACGAAGTCGCGAACCCGGAATCCATCGCGCAGCAACGCTGTGGCCCAATAGATTCCGGGCTCGCGCCACGGGGCGCGCCCCGGAATGACGAAAGACGGTCACACCGTTGTTACGCGGGACTTAGGTGCTATGCGCCGATCCGCAATGGTCGGCGGCGGACGGCGGTGATAAGCCGCAACTCCGCCCCTCCTTCAGCTTTCATTAATTTCATGGTCGACAAGCAACGCGTCATTCCGCTGATCGTGGCCACGGCTCTGTTCATGGAGAACATGGATTCGACCGTGATCGCCACCTCGCTGCCGGCGATCGCGGCCGACATCGGCACCAGCCCGCTGACGCTGAAGCTCGCGATCACATCTTACCTGCTGTCGCTCGCGGTGTTCATCCCGGCGAGCGGCTGGACCGCCGACCGGTTCGGCGCGCGGATGGTATTCGCGATCGCGGTCGGCGTGTTCATGGTCGGCTCGGTCGGCTGCGCGCTCTCGACCTCGGTCACCGATTTCGTATTCGCGCGCATCCTGCAAGGCATGGGCGGTGCCATGATGACGCCGGTCGGACGCCTCGTGCTGCTGCGCTCAGTCGACAAGAGCGCGCTGGTCAACGCCATGGCCTGGGTGACGGTCCCTGCCCTGATCGGCCCCGTGATCGGCCCGCCGCTCGGCGGCTTCATCACCACCTATGCGTCCTGGCACTGGATCTTCCTGATCAACATCCCGATCGGCCTGCTCGGCATCTTCATGGCGCTGCGCTTCATCGATCCCATCAAGAGCGAGGCGCAGGAGCCGTTCGATCTCTACGGCATGGTGCTCGCCGGCATCGGCGTTGCCGGGATCGCCTTTGGCCTTTCAGTCGCCGGGCTCAACCTGCTGCCATGGAGCACGGTGGCCGCGCTGGTCGTGGGCGGTGCGATCTCGATGACGCTCTACGTCATCCACGCGCGGCGGACCGGATCGCCGGTGCTGGACTTCTCGCTCCTGAGGCTGCCGACACTGCGCGCAGCCGTGTTCGGCGGCTTCCTGTTCCGGCTCGGCATCGGCGCGCTGCCGTTCCTGCTGCCGCTCCTGATGCAGATCGGCTTCGGCCTGTCGCCGTTCCATTCCGGCCTCGTCACCTTTGCTTCCTCGCTCGGGGCCATGGGCATGAAGACGCTGGCCGCGCGGATCATCCGCACCTTCGGCTTCCGCAACCTGATGACGGTGAACGCGATCATCAGCGCGTTCTTTCTTGCCGTCTGCGCGCTGTTCACGGTGACGACGCCGCTGCTCATCATCATGGTCATCCTGGTGGTCGGCGGCTTCTTCCGCTCGCTGGAGTTCACCGCGATCAACACGGTCGCCTATGCCGACGTCGAGACCGCGCAAATGAGCCGCGCCACCACCCTCGTCAGCGTCAACCAGCAGCTCGCGGTCTCCGCCGGCGTCGCCGTCGGCGCGGCCTGCGTGGAAACGACGATGTGGTTCCACCATATCAGCGAGATCGACGCCACGGTGTTCGCGCCGGCCTTCGTCGTGGTCGCGTTGACCTCGGCGGCATCGAGCTGGTTCTTCTGGCAGATGCCCGCGGATGCCGGCCACGAGATCTCCGGTCGCAAGGCCGTGGAGATCGCCAGCCGCAAGGGCGCGGGCAAGGGTGCGGAAAAGGCGGCGGTCAAGACCGCGACGGAGGACACCCAGGACGTGCGGGATCAGAGGTTGGGGTAGTTAGCGCCCCCAAAGACCTTGGTCGGTCACTATGCGAGCGCAACCCCACATTGCCAAAATTCTGTGCCGCACATCACATCCCGTGGTATCGAAATTGAGCAATTAGGACTTTGGGCCGCCCTTCGTCTCGCGGTCCGACGGGGACATTTATTATGAAATTCGTGAAATGCTTTACCGCAGGTCTATTCGCCATCTTCGTAGCCATGCCCGCCCTCGCCCAAGCTCCGAACGCCATCGTCGCGACTGTTAACGGCATAGCCGTACGGCAGTCGCGCATCGACGACCAAATGGCGCAGATTTCGGAGGATCTTCTCAAGGGGCGCGAGCAAGAAACTCGCCGCCAAGTGTTGGATCGCGTGATCGATCAGGAGATTGTCGCGCAAGAAGCTACCCGGCTAAAGGTCGAGGATGACCCGGACTATCAAAAGCAACTCGAACTTGTGAAGCTGCAGTTACAGGCAAATGCGGTCGTCGCACGCTACGTCAAGGAATCGCTCACCGATTATTCGCTCCGACAGCGCTACGCGGCAGTCAAGCAAAACCTCGGTTTTCCAGCGGTCAAGGCCAAGCACATCCTCGTGCCGACCGAAGCTGAAGCCAGAGAGATCATGAAGTCCGTCACTTTCCAGAACTTCAGCACCGTCGCGAAAGCCCGTAGCAAGGGTCCCAGCGCGGATCAAGGCGGTGAACTCGGCTGGTTCAGAAAAGAGGCCATGATTCCCGAGTTTGCCGAGGCAGCCTTTTCATCGCCCGTCGGCAAGGTCGTCAACAAGCCGATCAAAACGGGCTTCGGATGGCACGTTCTGCTGATCGAGGATCGAAACGAGAATTATATCCCACCATTCGAGCAGGTCGAGGCGCAATTGCGCCAGGAAATGGCGAAGGAGGTCGTTGACAGCTATCTCAAGCACCTGCGCGACAAAGCGACAATCGTCTACCTCCCGCCCTACAAGAAGTAATTTGCGCCGAGGCCGCGGGCCCTACAGTTCCCAACGGTTCGACACCTTCCGGACTCGCCGATGCTCCGCCGAACGATCGCCGTCATCGCCACTCAAATCCTGCTCGCCGCGTCCTACAGCGGCGCGGGTGCGGCGCCGCAATCGAACAAGCGGGCGGCCTCGTCGGAGCGGAAGGCCGCGCCAATCCCCTCTTTCGCCGACATTGCCGCGCTCCAACGCCAGTTTGACGCATCAATTGAGAGCAAGGACTACGATCACGCGCTGAGTCTCGCGCCGGCGCTGGAGAATGCGATCATCCAGTACTTCGGTGCGAACTCGCTGGAA
The DNA here is from genome assembly GCF_025200865.1 of Bradyrhizobium sp. NC92. NCBI lineage: Bacteria > Pseudomonadati > Pseudomonadota > Alphaproteobacteria > Hyphomicrobiales > Nitrobacteraceae > Bradyrhizobium > Bradyrhizobium sp. NC92. Next base: position 3,707,309 of record NZ_CP104171.1, on the reverse strand, counting down.
CACTCGACGGTTCTGCAGCAAGTCGGATCGGCCTTGAACGGCAAGAGCGAGGCCCACCAGGCTGGTCTCAAATGCCGTCAGGCACTGGCAATCGGCGAAGCCGTCATGGGTGCCCGCAATCCGGCTCTCAGGAGTATCCTGGAATGCCTCGCCACGGCGGCAGACCTGCTGCAGGACGAGAAAGGCGGAATCGAGTGGTACGCCCGCATTTCCACGCTCCTGCCCAAGCAGGGGACGGTATCCGAGCCGGACATGAGAATCCTGTTTCGGCTGGCGTATCTTTATGCCGAACAGGATCTGCATGAGCAGGCAATCGCGGTTCGGCGTCGCATCATCGCCGCGCTCGAAGTGATGCCGCCCGACCAGCAACGCGGGCAGCTCGACTTCCAACTCTTGAAGTTGGGGGAATCCGAATTCGCGCTCGGCAAGACATCCGATGCGCGCGACCACATGCGTCAGGCCCTCAAGCTCCGCGAACAGAATGAAGGTGAAAACTCGGCTACGCTCGCCATCATCTTGTACGAGCTTGGCCGGGCTTTGAACGAACTGAAAAGCTACGACGAAACCGTCGTCGTCAGCCGCCGGGCGATAAAACTGGTCGAGTCCGATCCGCGGTTGGGGCCAGACAACCCATTCCTCGAGCTTCCGCTCAGCAATCTCGTGGTCGGCTCCTTTGCCGCCGGACGGAATGACGAAGCGATAGCAGCATCTGAACGACTTGTGAGGCTCAAGGAGCACCAGTTCGGGCAACGTGACCCGAGAATCGTCCCGGCGCTGCAAAAGCTACTTCGTCTGCAGATCTTTTCCGGCAAATACTCTGTCGCCATTGCAACGCAAATCCGGATCATCGCCATCGAGAAAGAGGGTGGCGACACGCGCGAGGCTCGCTCTGGGCATCTTCTGCTAGCCGAGTTATTAGATGTTGTCGGACAATACGCGGAATCGGAAGCCGTGCTGAAAGATTCCGTCAGGCAAATTGAAGCGGACATCGCGGCACAGCCGATAGAACTTCTGCCATTTCTCGATCGCCTCGCAAACACTTGCCTGCAGCAGGGTCGATACAGCGCCGCCGGCGGGTACTTGCAGCGCGCTGTGGCGATCGCGCAATCCGTCGGCGACAAGAAGAGCCTCGTCAATACGCTCAATAGTTTCGGCTTGTTGTTGCGCGAAACCGAACGCGTAAGCGATGCGCGCGCCGTGTTCGAGCGTGCCTACGCCCTTCAGCGACAGTTGTCGGGGGCCGACGATTCGCCGGAGTTGCTCACGTTACTGAACAACCGGGCTATCACGGCTGAAAGCCAAACCGAAGCCAAGACGTTGTTGGACCGAGCGCTCGCAATCGCCGAAAAGCATTATGCTCCGGATTCTTTCGAGCTCGTAGGGCCGCTCGTAAATCTCGCCGTCCGACTGAACGAAGGCGGAGAATTCGACCGGGCAGCCGCTACGCTCGAACGCGCCATTGCAATCCAAGCGAAAGTCAGCGGCTCGGAGTCGCCGGCGCTGATCGGGGCACTCGTCGATCTGTCATTCTCCTATCACGAAAGGGATCCTGAAAAGGCCATTGAAATCTCGAAGCGGGCGCTCGCCATCTGCGAATCGCGGCTTCCCGCATACCATCCGGATACGGTTCGCGTGCTGGACCAATTGTCGACCTTAATGACGAAAACGAAGAGGTATGAAGCTGCGGTCGATTTTGGACGCAGGGCCGTGGACCTTGTGCTCAAGCATTCGGCGCAGGAGCTTTCGATCGATGACCACGGCTCGGCAAAGTATACGCTCGACGGCCGCATCGGCGTGTTCCGCAACCTCGCCATCGCGTTGACCTTGTCGAGCCGGGTCGACATGGAGACTTACGAGCGCAACGGACGGGAGCTCTTCGAGGTTGCCCAGTGGGTCAGTCAGTCGACCGCTTCAATCGCCATGAAGCAGATGACCGTCCGCCTCGGCACTCAGAATCCCGGCATCGCGGCCATCGTGCGCGAGCGCCAGGATGCTCTTGCGGAGCGCGAACGATGGCGGGGCGAACTCTCTAAGGCCGCAAGCCTTCCGGGGGCGAATGCAGCGCCCCCATTGGATGCACTGGCCAGGATCGAGAACAGGCTGCTTGAGCTCAATCAGAGACTCAAACACGACTATCCCGCTTATTTCGATATTGCAGGGCTAAAACCGACCTCGGTAGCGGATGTGCAGAGGAGGCTTCGGGGCGACGAAGCTCTCGTTTCGATTTGGCAGATCAAGGGCGACATCGGCCTTGTTTTTGCCGTTTCTCCCGACAGTTTCGAGTGGGAGTACATTCATGTTCCGAACCCCGAAGATCGCATTAAGTCGTTCCGCTCGGGGCTTCTCGGCGGCGACGATGCGTCGTTTGATGCCGGCAACTCGTACAATCTGTACCAGCAGACGCTAGGCAAGATGGAAGGCGTGATCCGCGACAAGCGTAACCTGCTCATCGCGCCGGCGGGTGTCTGGACGGCAATGCCGTTTCACTTACTGGTCACCGAACCGCCGGCCCCCGTCAAAGCCGGCCTTGCCTATACTTACTCCGAGATATCCTGGCTGATCAGCCACCACGCCGTCTCTGTCCTGCCCTCTGTTTCAAGCCTGGACATCTTTCGCAGCCCTTCGCAAAGGGACATCGCGCCCCGGCCTCTCGTCGGGTTCGGCAACCCCTCCTTCACAGACGATCGCAGGAATCGGCCTCCCACAAAGAGCCCAAGCGCTGCGTCGACAGGCGCAAAGCGCGTCTCTGTCAGCCGATCATATGGCGAGTTCTGGAAAGGCGTCGAAATCGACCGGGAGAAGCTGTCGACTGCACTCACGCCGCTGCCGGAAACCCAGCAGGAGTTGACTAGCGTCGCAAAGGCGGTGGGCTTCGGGGCAAGCTCGCTCTATTTCGGATCGGAAGCCACCGAAACATCTGTCAAACGCAGTAAGCTATCGGACTACCGCATAGTCTATTTCGCGACGCATGGCTTGGTTGCCGGAGACGTCAAGGGAGTTGCCGAGCCGTCACTCGCGTTGACCCTGCCAAGAGATCCGAGCGAGCTAGACGACGGGCTTCTGACCTCGAGCGAAATATCCCAACTCAAGCTCAACGCCGATTGGGTCGTTCTGTCGGCTTGTAACACACTGGCGGGTGATGTTCCGGGTGGTGAAGCCTTGTCCGGCCTTGCTCGATCGTTCTTCTACGCGGGCGCCCGATCCATTCTCGCCTCGCATTGGGCGGTCGAGTCGGAAGCTGCAGTCAGCCTGACCACTGAGACATTCCGACTGCTGCAGCAGGATCCCAAAATTCGTCGTGCTGAAGCTCTGCGCCAAGCTATGCTAAGCACATCGAAATCCGGGGGGCGTCGTGCCAATCCAAGCTACTGGGGTGCCTTCGCACTGATTGGAGAGTAGTAAGAGACGGCGACCACTATCTCGCCTGTGCCCGAAATCCCGTCGCCAGCACGTAGCGCTCCGAGGAATCCTGCCGGCTCGCGGCGGGCTTGACGTGACGCACGGTGGCAAAGTCGCGCTTGAGCTGGGCGAGCAGATCGGCATCGGCGCCGCTCTGGAACGTCTTGGCCAGAAACGCGCCGCCGGGTTTGAGCACGTCGCAGGCAAACGCCGCGGCGGTCTCGACCAGGCCGACGATGCGCAGCTGGTCGGTCTTGCGGTGGCCGGTGGTGTTGGCGGCCATGTCGGACATCACAACGTCGGCCTTGCCGCCGAGCATCGCGGTGAGCTTCTCGGGCGCGTCGTTGTCCATGAAGTCGAGCTGCGCGAAATCGACGCCGGGAATCTCCGGCATCTCCAACAGATCGATGGCGACGACCTTGCCCTTGCCTTCGGTCGAGCCGACGCGCTTGGCCGCGATCTGGCTCCAGCCACCGGGTGCCGCGCCGAGATCGACCACGGCCATGCCCGGCTTCAAGAGCCGGAACTTGTCGTCCATCTCCAAGAGCTTGAACGCGGCGCGCGAGCGATAGCCCGCAGCCTTGGCTTTCGCGACATAGGGATCGTTGAGCTGCCGCTCCAGCCACAGCTTCGACGACAATTTGCGCTTGCCGCCGGTCTTGACCTGGACGTGCAAGCGGCCGGTCGTGTCCTTGGCCATACTCACCAGCTCCTGAGCGCGCCGTCCTCGCGCATCATCTCGACCAGCATGCCTTCGCGTAAGCCCCGGTCGGCGACGCGCAGGCGCGGCAGAGGAAAGGCGCGGCGGATAGCATCGAGAATGGCGCAGCCGGCGAGCACGAGATCGGCACGCTCGACGCTGATGCAGCTGTTGTTCGCGCGCTCCTCGTAGCTCATGCCGAGCAGCTTGTTGATGGTCGCGGTGATGTCGGCATCGTTCATCCAGATGCTGTCGATGCGGCGTCGGTCATAGCGCGCCAGATTGAGATGGATCCCGGCCAGCGTCGTCACCGTGCCCGACGTGCCGAGCAGGTGCATGTCGGCGAGATCGCGGCCGTGCTCTTCCGCGAACGGCGCGACGTGGCTTGCGACCTCCTGCTCCATCGCGGCGTAGATCTCCGGCGTGACGTCGCGTCCGCCGAACTGCTCGGCGAGCGTGACCACGCCATAGGGGATCGACATCCAGGCTTTTATGCGCGGCTCCGGGTTTTCCGGGTCGCGCTCGATCCGCACCAGCTCGGTCGAGCCGCCGCCGATGTCGAACAGGATCGCGCCGCGCCCCCTCGGGTCGACCAGCGGCGAGCAGCCGAGCACGGCGAGCGTGGCCTCGGTCTCGCGGTCGATCACCTCGAGCTCGATGCCCGTCTCGGCCGCAACGCGGCTGCGAAAACCTTCCGCGTTCGAAGCCGCGCGGCAGGCTTCGGTCGCGATCAGCCGCAGCCGCCGCGCCTTCCGTAAGTTGATCTTGTCCCGGCAGATGCTGAGCGCGGCGATGGCACGCTCGATCGCGGCGTCGCTGATGCAACCTGTCGCCGAGACGCCCTCCCCGAGCCGGATGATGCGCGAGAAGGAATCGACCACGCGAAAGCCGTCCTGGGTCGGACAGGCGATCAGCAGCCTGCAATTGTTGGTGCCGAGGTCCAGCGCCGCATAGACGCCGGTTCCCGGCGCTTGCGCGCCGACGGCCGGATCGGTGGCCAACGCCACCGCCGCCATCGACCCATTCAGCTCACCGTGCGGCCCATGTTGGCTAACATGGCCGTCGCGGAGCCGCGTGTGGTCATTCATACAAACTGTCTTTCCGCGGCCGGTCGGGCCGGTCTGGAATTGATTATTCGCCTGAAACATTAGCAGCGCGGCAGGCCTGCGCAACAACGCATCACATGGGACCATGCCCAATCGTGCGTTGTCGTGAACGGGGGTGGTGGGTTATCTCAAGGGAGTCCGGTGCTCCGCTGCCGCGAAAATGCGCAAATGCCGGCTTTTCAGGTCAATTCCATGCAAGAACACACCAAATCGTCCACGCTCGAGAACGCTATTGCACTGCAAAAATATGGCGTCGGGCAACCGGTCCGCCGCAAGGAGGACGACACCCTGGTGCGCGGCAAGGGCCGCTACACCGACGATTTCAACCTGCCCGGCCAGGCCTATGCCGTGGTCGTCCGTTCCACCCATGCCCATGGCATGATCCGTGGCATTGGCCTTGATGCCGCCAAGGCGATGCCGGGCGTGCTGGGGGTGTGGACCGGCAAGGACCTCGATGCCGCCGGCTATGGCCCCTTCACCTGCGGCCTGCCGCTGAAGAGCCGTGACGGCTCGCCCCTGCTCCAGACCAACCGCCAGCCGCTGGCGACCGACAAGGTCCGCTTCGTCGGCGACCCCGTCGCCTTCGTGGTGGCGGAGACGCTGGCCCAGGCGCGCGACGCGGCCGAGGCGGTCGAGCTCGACATCGAGCCGCTGCCGGCGGTGACGGATCCCGAGGAAGCCGCCAAGCCCGGCGCGCCGCAGCTCTATGACCACATCCCGAACAACGTCGCGCTCGACTACCACTATGGCGACATGGACAAGGTCAACGCGGCCTTCGCCAGCGCCGCTCATGTGACCAGGCTCGACATCGAGAACACCCGCGTCGCCGTGGTCTCGATGGAGCCGCGCGTCGGGCTTGCCTCCTACGATAAGAAGACCGAGCGCTACACGCTTCAGGTGCCGACCCAGGGCGTCGCCGGCAATCGCGCCAATCTCGCCAAGAACCTGAAGGTGCCGAACGAGAAGGTGCGCATTCTCACCGCCAATGTCGGCGGCTCCTTCGGCATGAAGAACATCAACTATCCCGAGTACATGTGCATCCTGTATGCGGCGAAGGCGCTGGAACGGCCGGTGAAGTGGCTGGACGAGCGCTCCACCAGCTTTCTCTCCGACAGCCACGGCCGCGCGCAGAAGATCCATGCCGAGCTCGCGCTCGATGCCGAGGGGCACTTCCTCGCGGCAAAGCTGTCCGGCTATGGCAATCTCGGCGCCTACATCACCGGCGTCGCGCCGGGGCCGCTTTCGCTCAACACCGGCAAGAACTTCTCCAGCGTCTATCGCACGCCGCTGATGGCGGTCGACATCAAGACGGTGCTCACCAACACCACGCTGATGGGCGCCTATCGCGGTGCCGGCCGGCCCGAGGCGAACTATTACATGGAGCGCCTGATCGACCGCGCCGCCGACGAGATGGGCATCAACCGGCTGACCTTGCGCAAGCGCAACTTCATCAAGCCAAACCAGATCCCGTTCGCGGCCTCCTCCGGCGTCACCTATGACAGCGGCGACTTCCAGGCCGTATTCAACAAGGCGCTCGAAATCTCCGACCACGAGAACTTCGCCAAGCGCAAGAAGGAGAGCAAGAAGGCCGGCAAGCTGCGCGGCATCGCGGTCGGCTCCTATCTCGAGGTCACGGCGCCGCCGAGCCCCGAGCTCGGCAAGATCGTGTTCGATGCTGACGGCACCGTGCAGCTCATCACCGGCACGCTCGATTACGGCCAGGGCCATGCCACGCCGTTCGCGCAGGTGCTGTCCGAGCAGCTCGGCGTCCCCTTCGAGAGCGTGAAGCTCGTGCAGGGCGACAGCGATATCGTCCACACCGGCAACGGCACCGGCGGCTCGCGCTCGATCACGGCGACCGGCCAAGCCATCGTGGGGGCCGCAAAGCTCGTCATCGAGAAGGGCAAGCGCGCCGCCGCGCATATGCTGGAAGCGTCCGAGGCCGATATCGAGTTTGCTGACGGCAGCTTTACGATCGCCGGCACCGATCGCAGCATCGACATCATGGAGCTCGCGAAGAAGCTGCATGACGGCAAGGTGCCGGAGGGCGTGCCTGATACGCTCGACGTCGATCACACCAGCGATCCGGTCGCCTCGGCGTTCCCGAATGGCTGCCACGTCGCCGAGGTCGAGATCGATCCGGACACCGGCGTGGTGCAGATCGTGCGCTACAGCGCGGTCAACGATTTCGGCACGGTGATCAACCCGATGCTGGTCGCGGGCCAGCTCCATGGCGGCGTGGTCCAGGGCATCGGCCAGGCGCTGATGGAGCACATCCGCTACGACGAGAGCGGCCAGCCGATCACGGGCTCGCTGATGGACTACGCCCTGCCGCGTGCCGAGGACGTCCCCAACATGACGGTCGGCGATCATCCGGTGCCCGCCACCACCAATCCGCTCGGCAGCAAGGGCTGCGGCGAAGCAGGCTGCGCCGGCAGTCTCTCGACGGTGGTGAACGCGGTGCTCGATGCGCTGTCGGATTACGGCATCAAGCACATCGACATGCCGCTGACCCCGGAGCGGGTGTGGCGCGCGATCCAGGAGGCGAAGGCCAAGGCGGCGTAAGAGGCTCTATCGCAGAAGGTCATTCGCCGCGTCCACACGCACAGCTGTCATCGCCCGACTTGATCGGGCGATCCAGTACTCCGAGGCAATCGTGATTCACGGATGGGCCGCGGCGTACTGGATGCCCCGGTCAAGCCGGGGCATGACACCGCGTTTGTGGTGACAGGCTTGCCTCCGCTACGCCGCCGCCTGCTCGCGCGGCTGGTAGATTGCGGTGTGCAGGCAGTGGGCGAGCGGCATCGTGCCGTTGGCGACGACCAGCGCGTCGAGCTCGACGAAGCGGTGGCCCTTCTTCTCGTAGTTCGCGGTGACCTTGGCCCGCGCCGTGATCTCGTCACCGGCGCGCGCGGCGGACAGCAGCTGCATGCGGCTGCCGACATGGATCCAGGGCCCCAGAATGGTGTTGTCGACGAGGACGCGGTTCATGACCCGCTGGATCAGGCCGGGATGGCCGAGGCTCTCGCGCGCGAAGATCGGATCCTTCTCCCTGACATCCGTGAGATAGTCGGCCGCGTCCTGCCCGGCCCAGCGGCGCGGCGTCGTGCCCAGCCACTTGCCCAGTTCGAACGTCGCAGGACTGACCGGCTTGCGCTCGGCGACAGCGGGGACTTCGACATAGTCGCTCAATGCTACCACTGGCGCCTCCGCCGGCAGCGACGCCGTTCCGGTCGCGCAGAGCTCGGTACGGCTGAACACCTCGATGGTCAGCAAGCCGTTGTGCTCGGTCGCGTCGACGTCGGCAGTCTCGCCGTCATAGACCGGCTTGATGAAGCGCGCCTCGACCAGCCCACGGGAAAGGAAATCGCGGCCCCAGCGCGCGATCGGCACGTGCATCATGTAAGCGAAGACGTCGACGCCCGGGACCAGCCCGCCTTCAAAGCCGAAGCGGCGCGCCACATTGTCGTCGTGCATCTTGTTTTCGGATTGCTTGGCGGTGTTGTAGGCCTCGACGCGGTAGGTTTCGAGCCGGTTCGGCATGGGGTCATCTTCCCTGTTCTTGTTGTTTCAGGGCTGATCGTAGGGCCCAGGGAACATCGGTCAATCCCCTCGCCTTTGCAGCCCGAATGGGGTACCACGCGGCGGAATGACCGACGCTCTCACCCGCATCTATGTCGACGCCGACGCCTGTCCGGTGAAGGACGAGATCTACCGCGTGGCGCTCCGGCACGGCGTGCCCGTGAGCGTCGTCGCCGGCAATTTTATTCGCGTGCCGCAGGACCCGCTGATCGAGCGCATCGCCGCGGGTGCCGGCATGGACGCGGCCGACGACTGGATTGCCGAACGGGCCAGGGCCGGCGACGTCGTCGTGACATCGGACATTCCGCTGGCGAGCCGCTGCGTCAAGGCCGGCGCCGACGTGATCGCCCCGAACGGCAAGCCCTTCACTGAGGAGTCCATCGGCATGACCCTGGCGGTGCGCAATCTGATGACGGATCTGCGCTCCGCAGGCGAAGTCACCGGCGGCCCGCGCTCGTTCGCGCCGCGCGATCGCTCCGCGTTCCTTTCGGCCCTGGACCAGACGCTGCGCCGGATCCAGCGCCGCCCCACTGACGCTGCCGCAACGAGCCAGAATTCGGGTCAAGGCTGATTCATGGCGCCGCCGCTGATCCAACTGAAAGACATCCGGCTGACTTTTGGCGGCACGCCGCTGATGTCGGGCGTCGAGCTCAATGTCGCGCCGGGCGAGCGCGTCTGCCTGATCGGCCGCAACGGCTCGGGCAAGTCGACGCTGCTCAGAATCGCGGCGGGCCTTGTCGAGCCCGACAGCGGCACGCGCTTCGTGCAGCCGGGCGCGACCGTGCGCTATCTGCCGCAGGAGCCGGATTTCGGCGAGCACAAGACCACGCTCGCCTATGTCGAGGCGGGGCTCGCGCCGGGCGACGACCATCACCAGGCGCGCTACCTCCTCGAGCAGCTTGGCCTCACCGGCGACGAGAACCCGCACAATCTCTCCGGCGGCGAGGCGCGTCGCGCCGTGCTCGCCTGTGTGCTGGCGCCCTCGCCCGACATATTGCTGCTGGACGAGCCCACCAACCATCTCGACCTCTCCACCATCGAGTGGCTGGAGCAGGAGCTCGACAGCCGCCGCGGGGCGCTGGTGATCATCAGTCATGACCGCCGCTTCCTGACAAATCTGTCGCGCTCCACGGCATGGCTCGACCGCGGCAAGATCAAGCAGATCGACCGCGGCTTTGCCTCGTTCGAGACCTGGCGCGACGAGGTGCTCGCGGAAGAAGAGCGCGACCAGCACAAGCTCGACCGCAAGATCGTCGACGAGGAGCATTGGCTGCGCCACGGCGTCTCCGGACGGCGCAAACGCAACGTCAAGCGCCTCGCCAATCTTCACGCGCTGCGCGACCAGCGCCGCAACTATCGCGGCACGGCGGGCACCGCGAGTCTCGCTGCGGCGGAAGCCGAACAATCCGGCAAGCTGGTGATCGAGGCCAAGGGCATCACCAAGGCCTATGGCGAGAGAAAAATCGTCGAGAACTTCTCGACGCGCATCCAGCGCGGCGACCGGCTCGGCATCATCGGCCCGAACGGCGCCGGCAAGACCACCCTGGTCAATCTGCTCACCGGCGGCGGGCAACCCGATTCCGGCATCGTACGGCTGGGTGCCAATCTGGAAACGGCCACGCTCGATCAGCACCGCGAAAGCCTCGATCCCAAATCGACACTGGCAGAAGCCCTCACCGGCGGCCGCGGCGATCAGATCATGGTCGGCGGCAAGCCGAAGCACGTCGTCGGCTACATGAAGGACTTCCTGTTCGGCCAGGAGCAGCGTGGCACGCCCGTGGAAGTACTCTCCGGCGGCGAGCGTGGCCGCCTGATGCTGGCGCGCGCGCTGGCAAAGCCGTCAAACCTCTTGGTGCTGGACGAGCCGACCAACGATCTCGATCTCGAAACGCTCGACGTGCTCGAGGAGATGCTGGGCGACTACGAGGGCACTATCATCCTGATCAGCCACGACCGCGACTTCCTCGACCGCGTCGTCACCTCCGTGATCGCGCCCGAGGGTAACGGCAAATGGATCGAATATGCCGGCGGCTACAGCGACATGCTGGCGCAGCGCGGCGCAGACCTCAAGCGCGAGACGGCGAAGGCGCAAGCGCCAGTGGAGAAGAAAGAGGAGCGCGCCGCTGCTCCGGCCGCGTCGGCGCCCAAGCGGAAGCTGAGCTTCAACGAGAAGCACGCGCTGGAAACGCTGCCGAAGAAGATGGAAACGTTGCACGCCGATATTGCAAAATTGCAGCGCGTGCTGGACGATCCCAATCTCTATGCGAAGGATCGCAAAAAATTCGACGACACCTCGGCCGCCATCGCCAAGGCGCATGAAGAACTGTCCGCCGCCGAAGAGCGCTGGCTCGAACTCGAAATGCTCCGTGAAGAGATTGAACAGGCATAACTTATGACAACAACTCTCGCCGCAAAAATCGCCCGCGAATATGGCACGCCCTGCGCCGTCATCGACATGGACAGGGTCGAGCGCAACATCACGCGGATCCAGAAGGCCTGCGACGATGCCGGCATCGCCAATCGTCCGCACATCAAGACGCACAAGAACCCGACCATCGCCAAGATGCAGGTCGCGGCTGGAGCGAAAGGCATCACCTGCCAGAAGATCGGCGAGGCCGAGATCATGGCCAATGCCGGCATCGACGACATCCTGATCAGCTACAATCTCTTGGGCGAAGAGAAGATGGCGCGGCTCGGCGCGCTAAATGCCAAGACCAAGATGACGGTGGCGGCCGATAACTCGACAGTCGTCGCGGGCTTGCCGAAGGCCGCCGCGGCCTCGGGCCGTCCGCTCTCGGTCGTGGTCGAATGCGACACGGGGCGCAAGCGCGCGGGCGTCGAGACGCCCGCGGAGGCGATCGCGCTGGCGCGCGAGATCGCCGCGTCCAAGGGATTGGAGTTTGCCGGCTTCATGCTCTACCCGACCGAGACCGGCTGGGCTGACGCGCAGAAATTCTACGACGAGGCGCTGGCCGGCGTGCGCGCGCACGGGCTCGATGCAAAAATCGTCTCGACCGGCGGCACGCCGAACCTCGTCAACATTGGCAAGCTCAAAGGCGGCACCGAGCATCGCTTCGGCACCTACATCTATAACGACCGCATGCAGGTCGCGGCCGGCTCGGCCACGTGGGACGATTGCGCGCTGCACATCTATTCGACGGTGGTGAGCCGCGCCGCGCCCGAGCGCGGTATTTTGGACGCCGGCTCGAAGACGCTGACCACGGATACCGGCGGGCTCGACGGTCACGGCCTGATCCTGGAGCATCCCGAGGCGAAGATCGCCAAGTTCGCCGAGGAGCACGGCTTCCTCGATCTCTCCCGCAGCAACACAAGGCCGAATGTCGGCGACGTCGTCCGCATCGTACCGAACCACGTCTGCGTCGTCGTCAACATGATGGACGAGGTCGTAATGGTCCGCGGCGAGGAGATCATCGGCACGCTGCCGGTCGCGGCGCGGGGGAAGCTGCGGTAGGGTTCGCGCCGTTCCCACGGCCGTCATTGCGAGGAGCTCTTGCGACGAAGCAATCCAGACTACGTCCGAGGAGGGATTCTGGATTGCTTCGCTGCGCTCGCAATGACGGTGGTTAGCGACTGAGCCACTCCAGCACACCCCTGCCCGCCGCGGCCCCCGTCGCAAACGAAGCCTGCAACAGATAGCCGCCGGTTGGTGCTTCCCAATCGAGCATCTCGCCTGCGGCGAACACTCCGGGCAGCTTGCGCAGCATGAAGTGTGCGTCGAGCTCGTCGAAGGTGATCCCGCCCGCCGTCGAGATCGCCCGATCGATCGGAGCCACGCCGGTGAGCTGAAGCGCAATGGCGTTGACCAGCTGCGCCAGCTCGGCCGGCGAGAACGCGGCCAGCGGCCGGCCAGAGGCGATGGCCGCTTCCTGCATCACGCCGATGCCGGCCGGCGACAATTGCGCGGCCTTGCGCAGGAAGTTCGCCAGCGATTGCTTGCCGCGCACGCCCGACAGCCGCGTGGTCAGCGCCGCGGCGTCGAGGTCGGGCCGCAACGCGATCATCAGCGTCGCCTGCCCGAGACTCAGCACCGCCTCGCGCAGCTCTGACGAGAGCGCATAGATCGCGCCGCCTTCGATTCCGCTGCGGGTGATCATGGCTTCTCCGCGCACCGTGTGTGCGCCGATCGTCAGCGCCACGCTCTTGAGCGGCTGGCCCTCGAAACGGTCGCGGAACACTTTGGACCAGGCGACCGTGAAGCCGGAATTGGCGGGCCGCAACTTCGAGACGGCAACGCCTCTTGCGGTGAGGATCTCGACCCAGCTTCCGTCCGATCCGAGCCGCGGCCAGCTTGCGCCGCCAAGGGCGAGCAGCGTGGCGTTCGCTTCGATGGCGGAGACACCTTTCGGCGTCTGAAAGATCAGCCGTCCCTCGCCGTCCCAGCCGATCCAGCGATGGCGAAAAGCAAAGCCGACACCGCCGGCATCGAGCCGCCGCAGCCAGGCGCGTAGCAAGGGCGAAGCCTTGAAGGCCTTGGGAAACACGCGTCCGCTGCTGCCGACGAAGGTCGGCTCGCCCAGCGCTTCGCACCAGGCCCGGAGCGCATCGGGTGAAAACGCGTCGATCGCCGCTTGCAGCTTCGGTGCGGCCTCGCGGTAGCGCGCCGTGAACTGCGGCAGCGGTTCGCTGTGGGTGAGATTGAGCCCACCGCGGCCCGCCATCAGGAACTTGCGCCCCGCAGACGGCATCGCGTCGTAGACCGTGACGCGCGCGCCTCCTGACGCCAGCACCTCCGCCGCCATCAGGCCGGCGGGACCTGCGCCGATGACGGCGACGGCCGTCAGAGCTTGATCCCCGCCCGCGCCGCGGCCTGCGCGACGTATTTCTGCGTCTGCTCGAACGCGCCCTGCAGCGCTCTGGCCTTCGACATGTCGCTGATCTCGGCGAAATGCGCGGCAATCGCATCGGGCGTCCACTCGCTCTCCGGCAGGTTGATGCCTTCGCTCTCCAAAATCTTGATCACCGCAAACGAGCCGGCACCGGCGCCCATGATGGTGCGGGTCGGGGCATCCTCGCTCAGCATGTACTCGACCGCGGGCGTGATCGCGTTCGGCTTCATCAGCTGCAACGCCTGCGGCGGCAGCAGCTCTTCGGTCATGCGCGTCGCCGCCGTCGGCGAGATGATGTTGACGCGGATGTCGTTCTTGCGACCTTCCTCGGCGAGCACGTTCATCAGGCCAACCATGCCGGTTTTGGCGGCGCCGTAATTGGCCTGGCCGAAATTGCCGTAGAGGCCGGAGGACGACGTCGTCAGCACGATGCGACCGTAATTGCGGTCACGCATGCCGGCCCAGGCCGCCTTGCAGCAATAGAAGGTGCCAACGAGATGCACGTCGAGCACCTTCTGGAAATCGGCGACTTCCATCTTGCCGAACGACTTGTCGCGCAGGATGCCGGCATTGGCGCACAGAAGATCGACGCTGCCCCACTCCCTGGTGGCGCGCTCGACCATGGCGGTGACCTGCTCGAAATTGGAGACGTCGGCGCCGTCGGCCATCGCGGTGCCGCCCGCTTTGCGGATCTCCTCGACCACGGCTTCGGCCGGCGACAGCGAGCCGCCGGTGCCGTCGCGCGCGCCGCCGAAATCGTTGACCACGACCTTGGCGCCGCGGCTCGCCAGCCCCAGCGCATGCGCGCGTCCGAGACCATTGCCCGCGCCGGTGACGACGCGTCCGTCGAACCTGATTGCCATGAGTGCGTTTCCTTTCTTCCTTCTCCCCTTGCGGGAGAAGGTGGCGCGCAACGCGCGCCGGATGAGGGGTATCTCTCGGCAGCCGAGTTCGTGGAGAGATACCCCTCACCCGGCTTCGCGTTCCGCGAAGCCACCCTCTCCCGCAGGGGGAGAGGGTGCACCGAGCGTGAATTATGCAGCTTTTGAGCAGCGATGGGTTGCCGGGTCAAGGCCGGCAACGGCGGCACGGGCCTATTCGAAATAGATCAGGCCGAGCCACTCGGCGACCAGTGCCGGCTTGTCCTCGCCCTCGATCTCCACCGTGACGTTGGTGCGGGACTGCAATTCGTTCGGCTTGCGGAGCTTGGCTTCCGCCAGCACGAAGCGGCCGCGCACGCGCTTGCCTGACCGCACCGGCGAGATGAAGCGCAGCTTGTCGAAGCCGTAATTCACGCCCATCGTGGTGCCGGCGATGACAGGCATCACCTCGTATGACATGATCGACAGCAGCGACATCGTGAGAAAGCCGTGCGCGATGGTGGTGCCGAAGGCGGTCTCCTTCTTCGCGCGTTCCGGATCGACGTGGATGAACTGGCGATCCTCGATCACGTCGGCATAGGTGTCGATGCGGGGCTGATCGATCAGATGCCATGACGACACGCCGATCTCCTTGCCGACCATGGCCTGATAGGCTTCGAGCGTTACAGGCGGCTTCTTCCAGACTTCGTTCACTTAGGTCTCACTCCGTGTCTTCGCCAGCTCCGGAAAATCCTCCTCACGGAATTCCCGGCCGCGCAAGGGATCGCTCCGATCATCGTCGCGTTCGAGCCGTCGTAGCTGGACGCGGCGGATCTTTCCAGAGATCGTCTTCGGCAGCTCGGTGACGATTTCGAGGCGGCGGATGCGCTTGAACGGCGCCAGACGCGCGTGCAGGTGCTTGAAGATGGAGAGCGCGGTTTCCGGCGTCCGCTCTGCGCCCGCGGTCAGCAGCACGAAGGCCTTGGGGATCGCAAGCCGGATCGGGTCCGGGCTCGGCACCACCGCAGCTTCCGCGACGAGTTCGTGCTCGAGCAGGACGCTCTCGAGCTCGAACGGGCTGATGCGGTAGTCCGAGGATTTGAACACGTCGTCGGAGCGCCCGACGAAGGTGAGATAGCCGTCCTCATCCGCAAACACCACGTCGCCGCTGCGATAGAGCGCGCCTTCGGCGCCGGACAATTTGCCGTCGTCGCCCTGATAGCCCTGCATCAGGCCCGCGGGGCGGTCAGCGTCCAGCACCAACGTCACCTCGCCCTCCTTTGCGGGATTGCCGTCGGCATCGCTGATCTGCACGCGATAGCCCGGCAGCGGCCGGCCCATCGAGCCGATCTTGATGGGCTGCCCCGGCGAGTTGCCGGCGAGCGCCGTGGTCTCGGTCTGGCCGTAGCCGTCGCGGATGGTGAGGCCCCAGGCGGCCTGCACCTGGTCGATCACTTCAGGGTTGAGCGGCTCGCCGGCGCCGCAGACTTCGCGAAGCGCCACCTTGAAGGAAGCCAGGTTCTCCTGGATGAACAGCCGCCACACCGTCGGCGGCGCGCACAGCGTGGTGACGCCGCAGCGGCCGATAGTGGCGAGCAGCGCTTTGGCGTCGAAGCGCGGCTGGTTGACCACGAACACGGTCGCACCGGCATTCCACGGCGCGAAGAAGCAGCTCCAGGCATGCTTGGCCCAGCCGGGCGAAGAGATGTTGAGATGGACGTCGCCGGGCTTCAGCCCGATCCAGTACATCGTCGAGAGATGGCCGACGGGATAGCTGCGCTGACTGTGCCTGACGAGCTTTGGTTTTGCTGTCGTACCCGAGGTGAAATAGAGCAGCATCGGATCGTCGGCATGGGTCGGACCATCAGGCGCAAAACTTTCGGAAGCCTTGGCCGCCTCGTCAAATGCAAGCCAACCGTCGGAGGCCGTGCCGACGACGATGCGGACGACATTCTCCGCGCCCAAGCTCGCGAATTTTGCGACCTGGTCCTGCGCCGCGATCACCGCCCTCGCCTTGCCGCGATCGAGCCGGTCGCGCAGCTCGTCGGCGGTCAGCAGCGTCGTGGCGGGAATGACGACCACGCCGAGCTTCATCGCGGCGAGCATCGTCTCCCACAGCGGTACCACATTGCCGAGCAGCAGCAGGAGATGATCGCCGCGCTTCAAACCCTGCGCGCGAAGGAAGTTCGCGACCTGGTTGGAGCGACGCGACAGCGCCGCGAAAGACAGCTTTGTCTGCTTGTCCTGGGCGGCGTCGACGATCCAGAGCGCAGGCCGATCCTTGCTGTCCGCATTGGCCGCGAGCTCAGCGTCGAACCAGTCGAGCGCCCAGTTGAAAGGAACCGGATCAGGCCAGCGGAAACCCTTGACCGCTGCTTCGTAATCCGTGCGGTGTTGCAGAAGGAACGCGCGTGCTTCCTGGAATGTGGTCATCAAGCTTTCCCGGCCAAACTCCTAACGTGCTTGATAATTCCGGAAAAATCCACCCCGCCCTGGCCGGCTGCGTCGAAAGACTGATAGATCTCCTGCGCATGCTTGCCGAGCGGCGTCGCCGCGCCCGCAGCTTTCGCCGCATCCTGCGCCAGGGTGAGGTCCTTCACCATCAGCGCCGAGGCAAAGCCCGGCTTGTAGTCGTTGTTGGCCGGCGAGGTCGGCACCGGGCCGGGCACCGGGCAATAGGTCGTCAGCGACCAGCACTGGCCGGACGAGGTCGAGGCGACGTCGAACAGCGCCTGATGCGAGAGCCCGAGCTTCTCACCGAGCGCAAAGGCTTCGCTCACCGCGATCATGGAAATGCCGAGGATCATGTTGTTGCAGATTTTCGCGGCCTGGCCCGCACCGGCCCCGCCGCAATGCACGATCTTCTTGCCCATGTTCTCGAGCACGGGCTTTGCCGCGGCAAATGCCTTCTCCTCGCCGCCGCACATGAAGGTGAGCGTCGCGCCCTTGGCGCCGCCCGTGCCGCCGGAGACCGGCGCATCGACCGAGAGCACGCCGTGCTTGGCGGCGAGCGCATGCGCGGCCCGCGCGCTCTCGACGTCGATGGTGGAGCTGTCGATGATCAGCGTCCCCTTGGTCATGACAGGCACGACCTCGTTCCAGACGCCGAGCACGTGCTTGCCTGCGGGGAGCATGGTGACCACGATATCGGCGCCCTTCACCGCCGCGGGCGCGCTGTCGGCAATGCTGGCGCCATCGGCCCTGGCCTGATTGCGCGAGGCTTCGACCAGATCGAACGCCACCACCTTGTGGCCCGCCTTGACGAGGTTGGCCGCCATCGGGCCGCCCATGTTGCCGAGACCGATGAATGCGATCGTGGCCATTGTCGTTTCCTCCGCTGTCGCGTTGTTAATTGAACTTCAATTCGTCGGCGCCGATTTCGGCGAGATAGGGCGCCAGCATCTCCGGCCTCACATCCTCGATTGCTCGCGGCGACCAGGTCGGGTTGCGATCCTTGTCGATCACGGCGGCGCGCACGCCTTCGCGAAAATCATCGCTCCGAAACACTTCCAGCGCGGCGCGGTATTCGCGCACCAGGCACTCTTCCAGGCTCGATCCGCGCGCAAGCCGCAGCAGTTTGAGCGTCACCACCATGCCGCGCGGCGATTTTTCGTTCAGCGTCTTCAGCGTGGCCAGCGCGAACTCGGAACCATCGCGCTTCAGCGTAGCGAAAATGTCCTCCATGCGGTCGAAGCCGAACAACGCATCGATGATCGGCTCCTTGGCGGCGACCGGCCCCGCAGTCTCGCCCGTCGCAAAGCCGCTGATGAGCTTGCCGACATCGTCAGCGGTCGCACCAAGGCGCACCTTGGTCAGTGCCTCGCGCAGCTCCGGCAATCTCGCCGCCGGCACAACCCAATCGGCAAACTTCGCATGGATCGCGTCCGGCCCGTTCATGGTCTGGCCGGTCAGCCCGAAATAGGTGCCGATCTCGCCCGGCGCATGCGACAGCAGATAGGTGCCGCCGACATCGGGGAAGAAGCCGAGGCCGACTTCGGGCATCGCGAGCTTCGTGCGATCGGTGACGACGCGGTGGCTGGCATGCGCGGAAAGCCCGACGCCGCCGCCCATGACAATGCCGTCCATGAAGGCGACATAGGGTTTTGGAAACTTCTTGATTCGGGCATTGAGGACATACTCCTCCCGCCACAGGATCTTGCCGAGATCGCCACCAGCCTTCGAGCTTTCCCAGAGCGTGCGGATGTCGCCGCCGGCGCAGAGGCCGCGCTCGCCGGCGCCTTCAAGCAGGATCACGGCAACGGCAGGATCAGCCTCGAAGCGGTCGAGCGCCTTGTCGATGTCGCGAAACATCTCCAGCGTGACGGCGTTGATCGCCTTGGGGCGGTTGAGCCTGATGATGCCGGCGGCGCCCTCGACGCGGGCGACGAGATCGCCCTCTTCCGCTGCCGTCATCGCGCGCCCTCGATCAATTTGCGCGCCACGATGAGCCGCATGATTTCATTGGTGCCTTCGAGGATCTGGTGCACGCGTAAGTCGCGCACGATCTTCTCGATGCCGTATTCGCTGAGGTAACCGTAGCCGCCGTGAAGCTGCAGCGCATGGTTGGCGACCTCAAAGCCGACATCGGTGCCGAAGCGTTTTGCCATGGCGCATAGCATGGTGGCATCGGGGTCCTTGCGGTCGAGCGCCGCCGCAGCACGCCACAGGAAGGTGCGCGCGGCCTCGAGCTCGATCGCCATGTCGGCAAGACGGAATTGCAGCGCCTGGAATTCGTCCAGCCGCTTTCCAAACGCCTTGCGCTCCTTCATGTAGGCGCGCGCCTTGTCGAGCGCGGCCTGCGCGCCGCCGAGCGAGCACGCCGTAATGTTGAGACGGCCGCCGTCGAGGCCGGCCATCGCGATCTTGAAGCCTGTGCCCTCCTCGTTCAGGCGATTGGCCACAGGCACGCGGGCGTTCTCGAATATCACCGCGCGGGTCGGCTGCGCGTTCCAACCCATCTTGCGCTCATTGGCGCCGAAGGAGACGCCGGGTGTCTTGCCGTCGATGACGAGGGTCGAGATGCCGCCGGGACCATCGCCGCCGGTCCTGACCATCGCGACCAGAACGTCGGTACGGCCGGCGCCGGAGATGAACTGCTTCTGGCCGTTGAGGACGTAATGATCGCCGTCGCGTACCGCGCGGGTGCGCAGCGCTGCCGCGTCCGAGCCGGCGCCCGGCTCGGTCAGGCAGTAGCTCGCGATCAGCTCCATGGTGCAGAGCTTTGGCAGCCATTGATGGCGCTGGGTGTCGCTGCCGAAGGCATCGATCATCCAGCTCGCCATGTTGTGGATGGAGATGAAGGCCGAGGTGGTCGGACAGCCCGTCGCCAGCGCCTCGAAGATCAGCGCCGCGTCGAACCGCGTCATGGCGGAGCCGCCGACATCCTCGCGGATGTAGATGCCGCCCATGCCGAGCGTAGCCGCCTCGCGCATCAGGTCGACGGGGAAATGCTTCTCCTCGTCCCAGCGCAGCGCATGCGGCGCGATCTTCTCCCCCGCAAACGCCAGCGCCATGTCGCGAAGGACGACCTGATCCTCGTTCAGAGCGAATTGCATGCTGGGCTCCTCACCTTCCTCGTCATTGCGAGGAGCAGAGCGACGAAGCAATCCAGACTGTCTCTGCGGAAAGATTCTGGATTGCTTCGCTGCGCTCGCAATGACGGGCTGGGCTACAGCCTTACTTCATCAGCGGGATCGAGAACTCCGCACCCTCCTTGACGCCGGACGGCCAGCGCGAGGTCACCGTCTTGGTCTTGGTGTAGAAGCGGACCGAATCCGGACCGTGCTGGTTGAGATCGCCGAAGCCCGACTTCTTCCAGCCGCCGAAGGTGTAATAGGCGATCGGCACCGGGATCGGCACGTTGATGCCGACCATGCCGACATTGACCTTGGCCGCGAAGTCGCGCGCGGCATCGCCGTCGCGGGTGAAGATGGCAACGCCGTTGCCGTAGTCGTGGTCGGACGGCAGCGCCAGCGCTTCCTTGTAGTCATGCGCGCGCACGACCGAGAGCACCGGGCCGAAGATCTCTTCCTTGTAGATCCGCATGTCCTTGGTGACGTTGTCGAACAGCGAACCGCCGAGATAGAAGCCGTTCTCGTAGCCCTGCATCTTGAAGCCGCGGCCGTCGACCGCCAGCGTCGCGCCTTCCTTGATGCCGATGTCGATATAGCTCTTGACCTTCTCGACCGCCTCGCGCGTGACGAGTGGGCCGTAATCGGCCGACGGATCGATCGAGGTGCCGATCTTCAAGGACTCGACGCGCGGGACCAGCTTTTCCATCAGCCGGTCGGCGGTGGACTTGCCGACGGGGACGGCGACGGAGACGGCCATGCAGCGCTCGCCGGCCGAGCCGTAGCCGGCGCCGATCAGCGCGTCGACGGCCTGATCCATGTCGGCGTCGGGCATGACGATGGCGTGGTTCTTGGCGCCGCCGAAGCACTGGCAGCGCTTGCCGGTCTGGGCTGCGCGCTCATAGATGTATTGCGCGATCGGGGTCGACCCGACGAAGCCGACGGCCTTGATATCGGGATCGTCGAGGATGGCGTCGACCGCTTCCTTGTCACCATTGACGACATTGAGGATGCCGGCCGGCAGGCCCGCCTCGATCATCAGCTCGGCGAGCAGCATCGGCACGCCGGGATCGCGCTCGGACGGCTTGAGGATGAAGGCGTTGCCGCAGGCAATGGCAGGGGCGAACTTCCACATCGGGATCATCGCCGGGAAGTTGAACGGCGTGATGCCGGCGACGACGCCGAGCGGCTGGCGCATCGAATAGATGTCGATGCCGGGGCCGGCGCCTTCGGTGTATTCGCCCTTCATCAGATGCGGAATGCCGCAGGCGAATTCCGCGACTTCGAGGCCGCGCTGAATGTCGCCCTTGGCGTCGGGCACGGTCTTGCCATGCTCACGCGCCAGCAGCTCGGCGAGCTTGTCGTAGTCGCGCTGCACCAGCTCGACGAACTTCGACATGACGCGGGCGCGGCGCTGCGGGTTGGTCGCGGCCCATTCCGGCTGCGCGGCGCGCGCGTTCTCGACGGCGGCGCGAACCTCGGCCTTGGACGCCAGCGCGACCTTGGCCTGTACGTCGCCGGTCATCGGCTCGAAGACGTCGGCAGTGCGGCCCGAGGTGCCCTTAACTTCCTTGCCACCGATGAAATGTCCGACTGAACGCATGGAATGATCTCCTTGAGGTCGAGCTTGAACGCTTTGACAAATCCTATCGACCTGCATTTATTGGGATTCAAGTCTGAGATAATGCACCATAGATGTGCGAAAATGCTGGATCAAGGTACCATCGACTGGGACGACTTTCGCTTCGTGCTGGCCATCGTGCGGGGCGGCTCGGTGTCGGCTGCGGCAAAACAGCTGGGGGTCGACCATGCCACGGTGATCCGCCGCGTCGACCGGCTGGAGAAGCACCTCTCGGCCAAGCTGTTTGACCGGCGCAAGACCGGCTACCTCCTCACCGAGGCCGGCCAACGCGTCGCCGACAGCGCCGAAGCCATGGAATCCACCATCGTCGCCAACCAGGAGCAGGTCGGTGGCTCGGTCGCGCGGCTGACCGGAACGGTGCGGATCGGCGCACCCGACGGGTTCGGCACCGCCTTCCTGGCGCCGCGGCTGGCGCCGTTCGCGGACCGCTATCCCGATCTGGATCTGCAACTTGTGGCCACGGCGCGGCTGTTCAGCCTCTCCAAGCGCGAGGCCGATATCGCCATCAGCCTGACCATGCCGAAGGAAGGTCGCATCGTCGGGCGCAAGCTGCTCGACTACCGCCTTGGACTCTATGCGGCCCCCGCCTATCTCGACCGCTTCCCAAAAATCGCCTCGCGGCAGGACCTGACGCAGCACCGCTTCGTCGGCTATATCGAGGAACTCTTGTTCACGCCGGAGCTCGATTATCTGCCGCAGGTGTCGCCGCGGATCTCGGCGCGCTTTCGCAGCGCCAATCTGATCGCGCAGCTCAACGCCACGCTCTCAGGCTTCGGCATCGCCGTCCTGCCCCACTTCATGGCGAGCGATTATCCGCAGTTGGTGGCCGTGCTGCCGGAGGAGATTTCGATCACGCGGACATTCTGGATGCTGATGCACGCCGACAGCAAGGACCTGGCGCGGATCAGGGCCGTGGCGGATTACATTTCGGAGATTGTCGAGCGCGAGCGGGCGTTGTTTGCAGGGCGGTAGCACCGCTGCCGTAGGGTGGGTTAGCCGAAGGCGTAACCCACCTCTTCTGTCTCCGCGGACAGACACAGTGGTGGGTTACGCCAAGCGAATGCGCTTCGCGCAATCGCATGGCTAACCCACCCTACGGCACCTCGCCTAGTTCTGCTTCGCCTTCTTCGCCGCCGCCCCCTTCGGCTCACGCTTCGCTCCCTCGAGCGCGTGGTCCCGACCCGCCTTCAGCACCTCGTCGGACAATTCGCTCGAGCCGGCAATGCGCGCCAGCAGCATGGTACCGGCCATCGTCGCCAGCGTCGCGATCGCCTGCTTGCGGGCTGCCTTGCGCGGCGCGTTCGGAATGTAGTCGGTCATCAGCTCGATCATCTCGTCGAGCTTGCCGGCGAAGGCCTTTCTGGTCTTCGGGCTCTCACGAGCGATCTCGGCGCCGAGCGAAGGGATCGAACAGCCGTGGCCGGGATTGTCGCGGTGCAGCGCCGAGAGATAGGCCTCGGCGATCAGCGCCAGCCGCTTCTCCGGCGAGGCCTCGCCGGTGAGCTTGCGCCAGTGTTCCATCGAACGGTCCATGGCGTAGGCAAAGGCTTCGATCACCAGCGCCTCACGGGAGTCGAAATGCGCGTAAAAGCCGCCGTGGGTCAGGCCCGCCTCCTTCATGAGGTCGGCGACGCCGATGCCATGGGCACCCTTCTCCCGCAGCCGCACCGAGGCCTTCTTCACGATGCGGTCGTGGGTTTCCTGCTTGTGTTCCCGGGAATAGCGCATGCGGAGCTCATTGGATGTCGGAGATCATCTCATAACATGCAAATGACGAAATGGGTGCATTAATTCATGTTAAGTTGCTTCCGATCATGGAGAACGTTGCAGTTGCGTGCACCGCGAGGGCCCCCTTGCCGTCCCGGACGAAGCCTTCGGTATAGCTGGTCTGGCGCCCGAGCTTGATGATCTTGCCCTCGGCCGAGATCAGCCCCGAGCGAACCGATAGCGGGCGCAGATAGGTCAGCTTCAGATCGAGGGTCACCGAGCTTTGTCCGGCCTCGAGTCGGGTCGAGATGGCACATCCCATGGCCGTATCGAGCAGCGCCGCGGCGGTCGCACCATGCAGAAGACCGATGGTGTTTTCGAGATCCTGGCGCGGCTCCAGTTCCATGACGATCCGGCCCGGCTCGACCACGGCCATGATGAACCCGATCAGCTTTGCGAAGGGCGGCGGCGGCAGCCGGCCGTCACGGATGCCCAGCATGGCCTCCATGCCCGACAGACCCATGGCCACCTTGGCGACCGGCGCAGGCACCTGCCAGTCCACCACGCGTTCGCGCCGCTGCGTGGGCGAAAACAGGTCGAGTCGATCATTACCGGTCATGGCAGCCTCTTTAGATGATCTGCATCATACTATGCCACGGACTTCACGCTGGCAACTCCGCTGCCCTGCCCGCTTGACAAGCCGGGGGTTTCGGCCCGGAAGTGATCCCGACCGGCGCACCTTGCGCATGTCCACGAAACCTCGAGACTCCACGATGGAAATGCTCAACAACCACTGCGGCGTGACGCGCGATGCGCGCGGCGTCGTTCACGTCGCCATCTGCAACGCCGGCCCGCTCAACATTCTCGGCTCGCCGGTGACCGACGCCGTGCGCGAAGGCCTGCAGCAGCTAAGCTCCGACCGCAGCATCCGCGTCGTGGTGCTGCGCGGCCAGAGCGAGAAGAGCCTGATCGGCGGGGCCGACATCAAGGAGATGGCCGGGCTCGACCAGAGATCCGCGGAAGCCTTCATCAGCCGCCTGCGCGATCTCTGCGAGGCGGTGCGCCAGTTCCCGGCTCCGGTCATCGCACGCATGCCGGGGTGGTGCCTCGGCGGCGGGCTCGAAGTGGCAGCGGCCTGCGACTTCCGCATCGCCGCGCACGACGCCCATTTCGGCATGCCCGAGGTGCGCGTCGGCATCCCCTCGGTGATTCACGCCGCGCTGTTGCCGCGCCTGATCGGCTGGGCCCGCGCGCGCTGGCTGGTGATGACGGCGGAGAACATAGATGCAGCCACTGCGCTCGCCTGGGGGCTGATCGACAAGGTCGCGCCGGAGGGCGGGCTGGATGCGGAGATCGAGCACCTGGTGAAGGCCTTGCTCGAATGCGGCGCCGAGGCGCTGCGGTCGCAGAAGGCGCTGCTGCGGCAGTGGGAAGAGCTGCCTCTGACCGAGTCGGTGAATTTGAGCGTGAAAGTGTTCGGCGAGTCGTTCCTGACGGATGAGCCAACGCGGTTGATGGGCGCGTTTGTGAACCGGAAGCGGTAAACGCTTCGATACCGGTGTCATGCCCCGCGAAGGCGGGGCATCCAGTACGCCGCGCCTTCTCGGTTCTAACCGCGTCGTCTGTGGAATACCGGATCACCCGCCTTCGCGGGTGATGACAGTGTACGGTCGATTGACACCTTCCCGATCGAACGACCAAATCTCATCCGGCCCACGACATTTTCTCATCCCTGCCGCGGTTGCATTTTTTGCGCCGCATCATATGATGATCGTCATCTTACCTATCATCGCCAGGGAGCCCATCATGGCCGAAGCCGCCGATCCCGTCGTCATCGTCTCCGCCGCACGTACCCCGCTCGGCCGCTTCATGGGCGAATTGTCGCCGCTCCCCGCGCACAAGCTCGGCTCACACGTGATCGGTGCGGCGCTGGAGCGCGCCAAGCTTGCGCCCGAGAAGGTCGACGAGGTCTTCATGGGCTGCGTGCTGCCGGCCGGTCAGGGCCAGGCGCCGGCGCGGCAGGCGGCGCGCCGCGCGGGTCTGCCTGACGCGACCGGTGCCACCACCGTCAACAAGGTCTGCGGCTCCGGCATGAAAGCGACCATGCTGGCGCACGACATCATCCGCGCCGGCTCGGCCGACATCGTCGTCTCCGGCGGCATGGAGAGCATGAGCAACGCGCCCTACCTGCTGGCCAAGGCGCGCGGCGGCTATCGCGTCGGCCATGACCGCATCATCGACCACATGATGATGGACGGCCTGGAGGACGCCTACGAGACCGGCCGGTCCATGGGCGATTTCGGCGAGGCCACGGCGGAGGCTTACCAGTTCACTCGCAAGGACCAGGACGCCTATGCGATCGAGACGCTGAGCCGCGCCCGCAAGGCCGTCGAGGGCGGCGCATTCAAGGCTGAGATCGCGCCGATCACGCTGACCGAAAAGGCCGGACCGCGCGTGATCGCCAACGACGAGCATCCGCTGAAGGTCGACCCCGCCAAGATCCCCGGATTGAAACCGGCATTCCGCGCCAACGGCACGATCACGCCGGCCGCCTCCTCCGCCAATGCCGACGGCGCCGCCGCGCTGGTTCTGACCAAGCGCTCGCTTGCAGATCGGGGCGGCCTGCCCGTTCTCGCCGAGATCAAGGGCCACGCCACCCACAGCCAGGAGCCGCAATGGTTCACCACGGCGCCGATCCCGGCGATCCGCAAGCTCCTGGACAAGGTCGGCTGGGCTGCCTCCGACGTCGACCTGTTCGAGATTAACGAGGCCTTCGCCGTGGTGGCGATGGCGGCGCAGCGCGATCTCGGCATTCCCCGCGAGAAGCTCAACATCAACGGCGGCGCCTGCGCTCTGGGCCACCCGATCGGCGCCACCGGGGCGCGGCTGATCGTGACGCTGCTGCATGCGCTGGAGGCCAACAACCTCAAGCGCGGTATCGCGGCGCTGTGCATTGGCGGCGGCGAAGCCACCGCAATCGCAGTCGAACGGTCAGCTCGCTGACCGCCAATGTCCGAAATTGAGGGAAGTCTTGGCATTTTAGACTTTCCTTGTCTGTGCCAGATTGCAACGATGATGCGGGTCTCTCTGGGGCCCGCCAACCAAATTGAGGCCCGATGATCTCGAACTGGCTCGCGGCAGCACTGTCCCGCCGCAACATCCATTACGGCTGGGTGATGGTCGGCGTGACATTTCTCGCCGCGCTGATCAGCGCCGGCACGGTGGGCGCGCCCGGCGTGTTCATCGTGCCCCTGCAGAAGGAGTTCGGCTGGAGCACGGCGGAGATTTCCTCCGCGTTGTCGATCCGCTTCATCCTGTTCGGGCTGATGGCGCCGTTCGCGGCCGCCCTGCTCAACCGCTATGGCCTGCGCAACGTCACGCTGGCCGCTCAGCTGATCGTGGTCTCGGCGCTCGTGCTCTCGCTCGGCATGACCGAGGTCTGGCAGCTCATTGCTCTCTGGGGCGTGGTGATCGGGATCGGCACCGGCATGACGGCCTTGGTGCTCGGCGCGACCATCGCCACGCGCTGGTTCGCGGCAAGGCGCGGCCTCGTCGTCGGCATTGTGACCGCGAGCGTCGCCACCGGCCAGCTCGTGTTCCTGCCGCTGCTCGCAAGCCTCACCGAACGTTTCGGCTGGCGGCTCGCGCTCGGCTTCGTCTGTATCATGCTCGGCGTTTCCGCCCTGGCCGTGCTGCTCGCGATGCGCGACCGCCCCAGCGACGTCGGGCTGCGGCCGTTCGGCGACGAAGGCACCGAGCCGCTGCCCGCGCCGCCGCTCAGCCACGGCTCGATCACGGGCGTTGCGCTCGGCGCGTTGCGCGACGCCTCGACATCGATGGCGTTCTGGATCCTGTTCGCGACCTTCTTCGTCTGCGGCGCCTCCACCAACGGCCTCGTGCAGGTGCACCTGATCCCGATGTGCCTCGATTTCGGCATCCCGCAGGTGCAGGCGGCGAGCCTGCTCGCCGCGATGGGCATCTTCGATTTCTTCGGCACGATCATGTCGGGCTGGCTGTCGGACCGCTACGACAACCGCTGGCTCCTGTTCTGGTACTACGGCCTGCGCGGGCTCTCGCTGATCTTCCTGCCGTTCAGCGATTTCTCGTTCTACGGCCTCTCGGTCTTCGCGATGTTCTATGGTCTCGACTGGATCGCAACGGTGCCGCCGACGGTGCGGCTCACTGCGCAAAAGTTCGGGCCCGAGCGCGCCAATCTGGTGTTCGGCTGGATCTTCGCCGGCCATCAGCTCGGCGCCGGCACCGCGGCGTTCGGCGCAGGCTTCTCGCGCACGGTCTACCAGAGCTACCTGCCCGCCTTCTTCATCGCCGGTGCGCTCTGCGTGTTCGCGGCCTTGATCGTGCTGGCGCTGTCGCGGCAGCCGAAACTGCAGCCGGCGACGGCCTGAAGCCGGCTGACGACCCGATCGTGATGGTGACGCCGGACCCGGCGGCGTCACCATCCGCAAGACGCGCTCGGCCACATTCCCGTTAGACTCCTCGCGCCAAACGTGGACAATGCCCTCTGCACGTCACCGTGCGCAGTGCACACCAAGATGCGCCAGAGGAAACAAATGCCGGCTGCCTTCCCGTCGTCCCCACCCGCCATCCCAACCGCCCCCTTGACCGCCGAGATGCGCGATGCGTTGCGCGCGATCGTCGGCGAGAAGGGCCTGATCGAGGACGAGCACGGCAAGC
Organism: Bradyrhizobium sp. NC92; assembly: GCF_025200865.1. Classification (NCBI taxonomy): domain Bacteria; kingdom Pseudomonadati; phylum Pseudomonadota; class Alphaproteobacteria; order Hyphomicrobiales; family Nitrobacteraceae; genus Bradyrhizobium; species Bradyrhizobium sp. NC92. The sequence goes on along the minus strand of NZ_CP104171.1, from coordinate 3,679,201 downwards.
ACCCGTTCGTGACGGATTGGCGGGGATTGCTGGTCGGCAGCGCCGGCGCCGTCGTTCGTCCTGGGAGCACCGAGGAGGTCTCGAAAGTGGTCCGGCTCTGCCATGAGCACGGCGTCGCGATCGTGCCGCAGGGCGGCAACACCGGCCTGATGGGCGGGGCGACGCCCTGGCCTGCGCACACCGGCATCGTGCTGTCGCTCGGCCGCATGAACCGCGTGCTGGAGGTCGATCCCGTCGGCTATTCGATGACGGTCGAGGCCGGCTGCGTGTTGCAGACGCTTCAGGAGACCGCAAGCCAGCACGACCGCTTCCTGCCGCTCAGCCTCGGTGCTCAGGGCTCCTGCATGATCGGCGGCAATCTCTCCACCAACGCCGGCGGCGTGCAGGTGCTGCGCTACGGCAATGCCCGCAACCTCGTGCTGGGGCTCGAGGTCGTGCTGCCGAGCGGCGAGGTCTGGGACGGATTGCGCGCGCTCAAGAAGGACAACACCGGTTACGACCTCAAGCACCTGTTCATGGGCGCCGAGGGGACGCTGGGCATCATCACCAAGGCCGTGCTCAAGCTGTGGCCGGCGCCAAAGGACGTCTGCACGGCGTGGCTGGCGGTGCGCGATCCCCGCGCGGCGCTGGAGATCCTGTCCGAGGCGCACGCGGCATCCGAGGACAATGTCGGCTCCTGCGAGCTGCTCAGCCGGGCCGCCATTGACCTTTCCCTGCGCCACATTCCCGGCACGCAGGATCCGCTGAAGGCGGACACGCCCTGGTATCTGCTGCTGGAATGGTCGTCGGCGCGCCCGCGCCAGGACGGAACCGAGGGCATGTCCGGCAAGATGGAGCAGTTTCTCGCCGATCAACTCGAAGCCTGCCGCGTGCTGGATGCGACGATCGCGCACACATTCGCTCAATCGCGCAACATGTGGCGCATCCGAGAAGCCATGGCGGAGGCCTCCCGCGCCGAAGGACCGGGGATCAGTTTCGACGTGTCGGTTGCGATCTCCAGGATTCCGGAGTTCATCAACAAGGGCCTCAGGGCCGTGCTCGACATTCTCCCGACCATCCGGCCCTATCCGCTCGGGCACATCGGCGACGGCAATCTGCACTTTTCGTTCATGGGGCCGAAGGGCATGGACCAGCAGACGCTGAACCAATACACGGCCGCCATTACGCGGGCCGTGAACGATCTCGTCACCTCCATGGGCGGCTCGATCTCGGCGGAGCACGGCATCGGGATCGACAAGCTCGACGAGCTCAGCCACTACCGCTCCAAGACCGAGCTCGACATCATGCGCAGCATCAAACGCGCGCTCGATCCTGAGAACATCATGAATCCCGGCAAGGTGCTCCGGCTGTGATCGACTGCGAGCCCGGCGCCAACAATTTGTTCGGCGTTGGCGGGTCGCAAAGATGTTGCGACCCGCCCGCGATTCCCGGAATGCTATCCGCTGTCCTCAAGCCACCGAGCCGCCGCGCGGATTGACAACCGTATACCCTCGCAATGAGCGCGCGTGGATTCGCGTCGTGCGCCCGCCCGAGTTGGCGTCATAGGCCATCCAGACGTCGCCTCCGAGGTGCTGCTCAAGGACGAAAACGTGTCCTCGTCGCGCAGCAACCATTCCCGGTGCGGGTGATGTCCTGGGAAAGCGGAGCCAGTTGGACGCAAGATTCAATTCCGGCACGATGCGGCCGAACACGCGCAGAGCCGCGCCGCAGCCGCAGAACGAGGAAGGGCAACCGGCCGGACGGCCGCCGACGACGCGAGCGCCGTGAGCACCGGAGACCGTCGCCGGCGTGGTCGTGCCCCCAGCATCAGTCACTGTCAGTTGTGCGGAGCGGTACGCTTGCAGCGTGGGGCTGGAAACCGGCGAAGATCTGGAAGCTAGTGAGGGCCTGGAAGCCCGCTCGCGTCGCGTCTGCGAAAACGAGAAGTCGCAGGGCATGGTGACGTTGCATTCAGGAGCTTGATGAGTTCGGTAAGGGCGCGCTTCCGAAGCGACAGAACCCAAGGCAACGAAGACGCACGCAGAAAATACTCGCTTGAACATTGCAGGACTCCAAATGAGAGACCCTGCCCCGGGCAACGAGAAACCAATAACAGTTTGGCTGAAATGGGCCTAAACAGCGGCTGAAAGTGGTTGCGCTTGCGCGCAACAACTGCAAGATTTCATAGCCTACACGTAGCGCTAGAGATGATTAACTCGCAGCGCACGAATGCTCGATCAGCGCGTCAAGCTCGCGGCATGCAACCAATTCGGATCAATGCTACGGCCGGATCGTCATGTTCTCCGGCGGCCCCACTTTGCGTAGCGGCTCGGCGAGGCGGGCGAACTCGCACAACAGCGAGCGCGTCTTCCTGGGATCAATGATCTCCTCGACCCAGAATTTTTCGGCCGAGCGGAACGGCGAGCGGAGCTTGTTGAGGCGCTCCTCGATCTCCTTCAGCTTGGCCGCCTTGTCCTCGGCGGCGTCGATGTCGGCGCGGTAGGCGGCTTCGATGCCGCCTTCGAGCGGGAGCGAGCCCCAATAGGCCGACGGCCAGGCGTAGCGGATCGAGAAGCGGTCGGCCGGCTGATGCACGACACCGGCGACACCGAAGGCGTTGCGCAGGATCACGGTGCACCAGGGCACGGTGGTCTGGTTCACCGCCGCCATGGCGCGCACGCCGTGGCGGATGGTGGCCGCCTTCTCCGCATCGAGACCGATCATGAAGCCCGGGCAGTCCATGAGATAGACCACCGGCAGGTGGAAGGTCTCGGCGAAGTCGACCCAGCGCACCACCTTCTGGCAGGCATCGGCCGTCCAGGAGCCGCCATAGTGGAAGCTGTCGCTGGCGAGCAGCAGCACCGCCCGGCCCTCGAGCCGCGCGAGGCCCACGATGATCGGCTTGCCGAAGTTCTTCCCGACCTCGAAGAACGAGCCCTTGTCGACGACGGACTCGATGATGGGCCGCATCTTGTAGACCTGCTTGCGGTTGCGCGGCACCGCGTTCATCAGCGCTTCGTCGCTGCGCTCGGGGTTGTCGGTGCAGGGCAAGGTCGGCGGCAGCTCGTAGACGGAAGACGGCAGGTAGGAAAGAAAGCGCCGCGCGCAGGCGAACGCTTCTTCTTCCGTGTCGACGGCGTGATCGACCGCGCCGGCGCGGGTCTGGATGTCGGCGCCGCCGAGCTCCTCCTTGGTAAGATCCTGCCCCAGCGCCTTCACCACCGGCGGGCCTGCGACGAACATCGCGGACTTCCGCGTCATGATGGAATAGTGGCTGGCGGCAAGACGCGCGGCCCCCAAGCCCGCCACCGAGCCGAGGCCGAGCGCGACCACCGGCACGCGCGAGAGGTTCTCCGTCGTGAAGCGATACCAGCGCGTGCCGCCAATGCCGCCAGGCAGATTGGCCGCGCCCTTGGTCTCGATGGTCTTGACCGAGCCGCCGCCGCCGGAGCCCTCGATGATGCGGACGATGGGCAGGCGGAAATCGTGCGCCATCTCCTCCGCCATGAGCGGCTTGGCCGAGATCGACGCATCCGCCGAGCCGCCGCGCACGGTGAAATCGTCACCGACCACGACCAACGTGCGGCCGTCGACGCGCGCGCGGCCGAATACGCAATTGGCCGGCGTGAGCTTCTTCAGATCGCCGCTGGAATCGTACTCGCCGATGCCGGAGACGGCACCGATCTCGTGAAAGCTGCCTTTGTCGATCAGCTTGTCGATGCGCTCCCGAACAGTCAGCCGGCCCTGGTCATGCTGTCGCTTGACCTTGTCAACGCCGCCCATCTCCCGCGCGAAGGCTTCGCGCCGGGCGAGCTCGTCGAGTTCCGGCTTCCAGTTCATTCACTCCCTCCGAATGGATCGGCTTGTTATTGTTGTGCACGGCCATGGCGACCGGCTTACGCGAGATACGGTTGTTGAAGGCGTCGCCTTCCGCGCCTTCCATCAGGCTGCCGAGCGAGCGGCCAAGCTGGAGCATCAGCGGCGCGACTTCGTCGTGCAGACGCTGCTCGTCATACATCGCCGACAGAAGACCGATCGTGATGACCACGAAGGTCTGGTATTGCGGCGACCAGATCGGCACCGCGAGGCCGTTGATGTGCGGGCTCCAGAGGCCGCAGGCCACGACATAGCCGCGCTCGCGCAGCATCTGCCGGTTGGCCTCGATGCGGGGCTTGAGAATCTTGGCAGCCTCGGGGGCTTCGCGCTCCATGTCTGCGACGAAGGCATCGCCGACTTCCGGCGCCAGGGCCGCGGTGTAGGCCGCGCCTGCGGCGGTCGAGGCCATCGAGATGCGGCTGCCGGTACCCTCGTGCAAGCCGAGCGCGGTCGGCGAACGCGCGAATTGGAGATAGACGAGATGGAAGCGGTCGGGGACGACGAATCCGACCGTGCCCGGCAACTGCTCGGCGACTTCCTGCAGCCGCTGGCGAATCATGCTGCGCAGCTGCGCGCCCTTCATCATCGAAGCGCTCATCGCCACCGCGCTCGGGCCGATGCGATACTTCTGATCGCGCGGGAGATACACGAGCTGACCCATGCGGGTCAGCGTGTGCGTGAGCCGCGATACCGTCGAGCGCGGCAGACCGCAGCGATTTGAAATCTCGAGATTGCCGAGTCGCGCCTCGTGGCCCTCGAAGCATCGCAACACGTCGAACGCGCGCGACACCACCTGGATCACATCACCCTCACCGGCTTCACCAGCGAGCGCACCTTGCCTGCTCAACCGCTCCGAACGTCGTCCCATGATCCCTACCGTTATGTTCCGCTCTGCGGAATTAAATTCCACTTGCAGACGACGCTACCTCAGGCATTTTGCGACGACAACAAAAAGGCGATGGCATGCCAGAAATTAAGATCGTCACGGAGGTCGCGGGACGGATCTGCGCAACTCCCGTGCAAGTTGGAGGAACCGTCGCGGATGGCGATGACGTTGTGGTGGTCGAAGCGATGAAGATGGAGATCCCGGTGCCCTCACCCGCGAACGGCACGATCACATCGCTTCTGGTCAAGGTCGACGACGTCGTTGCCGAGGGACAGGCGATCGCGATCGTCGCGAGTTAAACACGTTGTCCGTTCGTTTCCGCGACAATCTGTCAGTCGCATTCCTGCGTGCGCGGTGCGGCGTTGCCATCGCTTGATCGCGGTGACATGATCGGTTTCAAACAAAACGTTGTTTCAAACAAAGAACGAAAATCCTCGCGCCAAAGCGAGGATCATTGGAGGGAAAACATGCTTCGTGGGCTGCTCGTGCTCGCACCTGCCTTGGTGGCGGGCATTTCTTTTGCGTCTACACGCTATTCGCTTGCCGAAGACACCAAGCTGCCGGCGACATTGACGTTCACCGCCTATGACACCGGCACCGCCGGCTTCAACATCGCGGTCGGCGTCGGCAAGATGATGAAGGACAAATACGGCACCGACGTGCGCGTGCTGCCCGCAGGCAACGACGTTGCTCGCCTCGCGCCGCTGCGCGCCAAGCGCGCGGCTTCCGCGGCGATGGGATCGGGCACCTATTTCGCTCAGGAAGGCGTGTTCGAGTTCGGCTCGAAGGAATGGGGGCCGCAGCCGCTGCAGATCCTGCTCTCGTCCGTCGACTGCAATTGCGGCTCGCTCGCGGTCGCCGCCGACACCGGCGTGAAGGAGCTGAAGGACCTCAAGGGCAAGCGCGTCGGCTTCGTGGTCGGCTCGCCTGCGCTGAACCAGAACTCGCTCGCGGTGCTCGCCTTCGCCGGGCTGACCAAGAACGACGTCAAGGCCGTCGAGTTCGCGAGCTACGGGGCGATGTGGAAGGGCCTGATCAACAACGACGTCGATGCCGCCTTCGGCACCACCATCACCGGTCCGGCCAAGGAGGCCGAGACCTCGCCGCGCGGCCTGACCTGGCCGCCGCTGCCCGCCAAGGACAAGGAAGGCTGGGCGCGGATGCAGAAGGTCGGCTCGTTCTTCTTCCCGCAGCTTGCCACCTGCGGCGCCGGCATCTCGCCGGAGAAGCCGGTCGAGCTTGGCAATTATCCCTACCCGATCTTCGTCGCCTATGCCTCGCAACCGGCCGACCAGGTCTACGCCATCACCAAGGCGATGATCGTCAACTACGACGCCTACAAGGATTCCGCGCCCGGCGCCGGCGGGCTCGCGGCCGACCGCCAGACCAAGAACTGGGTGGTGCCGGTGCATCCCGGTGCGGTGAAAGCGCTGAAGGAAGCCGGACAATGGAGCGATGCGCAGGAGGCGCACAACAACCAGCTGATCAAGCGCCAGGAAGTGCTCGGCGCAGCCTGGACCGAATACGGCAAGTCCAACCCGCCGTCGGACGACAAGGCGTTCCTCGACGGCTGGATGAAGGCCCGCGCCGCGGCGCTGGCGAAAGCCGGCATGCCGAATGGGTTCGAGGAATAGAGCGAGATGCTGTCGGGCTTGATCGCTGCCCCGCGAGAAGTGCGCCCCTTCTCCCGCGTGCGAGAGAAGGTTGGGGAAAGGGTGTCTCCACGGTGGGATTCCCCCAGAGGAGAAAGCCCTCACCCGGCGCTGCGCGCCAACCTCTCCCGCACGCGGGAGAGGTTGAGGAGCCTGCGGCGCGACCGCTTCAACCAACAATCGTTCGCCTAGTCGCGACTTTGCAGCCCACGTCCGGGATCGATCATGTCTGCTTCAATCTCCAGCGGCCCCCAGGACGAAGTAAGGCGCGTCGAATTCGCAGATCCGCATCTCGGCGCCGCCGCTGACTTGCAGGAGGCTGAGGTCACGCGCGTGCGCACCCTGAAGGGCGCGTGGCGCTGGGTGCTGATGGCGGCCACGGCGGCCACCATTCTGTTGTGTGTGAACCAGCAATTCTCGCTGCGGTTCTTCATCGACTACACCCAGCTCAACACCGAATATTTCTATCTGTTGATCGCGTTGATGCTGCCGTTCACCTTCCTGATCTTCCCGGGGTCGGACAAGGCGCCGCTCGACTGCATCCCCTGGCATGACCTTGCGCTGTTCGCGGCGACCTTCGGCTCGGCGATCTGGCTGATGCTCAATATCCGCAAGGCGGCGCAGCTCGGCTGGGAGTTCGACGGCGCGCCCACCAACGTCATCGCGGCCGGGCTCGTGATGTGGTTCGTGCTGATGGAGGCGCTTCGGCGCACCGGCGGCTGGAGCCTGCTGCTCAGCGTGCTGCCCTTCACGCTCTATCCGCTGTTTGCGGATTCGAGCTGGCTCGGGCCGTTCCGCGGCACGCAATCGACGCTGCAGCAGACGACCTCCTATCACATGCTCTCCGGCGAGAGCCTGCTCGGCATTCCCATTCAGGCCTTCGCCGACACCGTGATCGGTTTTTTGGTGTTCGGCACCGCGCTGATGATGACGGGCGCCGGAAAATTCTTCATCAATATCGCGTTCGCGATGTGCGGCACCTTCCGCGGCGGCGCGGCAAAGGTCTGTGTGTTCGCATCCGGCCTGCTCGGCACCGTCGGCGGCAGCATCGTCTCCAACGTGCTGACCGCCGGCACGATGACGATCCCCGCGATGAAGAAGACCGGCTTCACGCCGTCCTATTCCGGCGCGATCGAGGCCTGCGCCTCGACCGGCGCGGTGCTGGCGCCACCGGTGCTGGGCGCCACGGCTTTCGTCATGGCGCAGTTCATGAACACAGGCTATGCCGACGTCGCGCTCGCCGCGACCATTCCCTCGATCCTCTATTATGTCGGCCTGTTCGCGCAGGTCGACGCCTATGCCGCCCGCCACAAGCTGAAGGGCCTGCCGCGCGCCGAGCTGCCGCGGTTCTGGGATGCGTTCAAGGAGGGCTGGTACTATCTCTTCGTGATCGTCGTGCTCGTGGTGATGCTGCTCTACTTCAAGCGCGAGAGCCATGCGCCGTTCTATGCCTCCGTGCTGCTGGTGATCCTGCACCAATGGTCCGGTCCGGCGCGCTGGAAGCTCGGAAACACGCTCGTCCTCGCCGGCTCGATCGCGGCGACGGCCGCAATGTTCTGGTATGGCGTGCTCAACGCTGCGCTGTGGGGCATGTGCCTGCTGGCGGCGCTGAACGAATTCTTCCCCGGCAAGAATTGGGGCGGCGCGCGCTGGTTGCAATTCCTCGAGCTCAACGGCAAGACGTTCGTCGAGCTGATCGCGATCCTCGCCGGCTGCGGCCTGTTGATCGGCGCCTTCTCGCTGACCGGTGTGATCTCGAGCCTTGCCAACGATTTGCTGAGCATCGCGGGCGGCGATGCCTTCCTGCTGCTGATCATGTGCGCAATCACCAGCCTGATCCTAGGGCTCGGGCTGACCACGACCTCCTGCTACATCTTCCTCGCCATCCTGGTCGCGCCCGCACTGGAGAAGCTCGGGCTGAACAAAATGGCGGTGCACATGTTCATCTTCTACTGGGGCATGCTGTCCTCGATCACCCCGCCGGTGGCGATCGCCTCTTTCGCCGCGGCCGGCATCGCCGGTGCGCCGGCGATGAAGACGGGCTGGGAGAGCATGTGGGTGGGCAGCATCATCTACTTCATCCCGTTCTTCTTCGTGCTCAACCCGGCGCTGCTGCTCCAGGGCAGCAATCCTTATCTGGAGGCGCTTGGACTCACGGGACTTGCCTGTTTCGGCATCCTCTTCATCTGCGGCGGCATCCAGGGCTACCAGTCCTTCGTCGGCGACTTGCGCCGCGCCGGGATGCTGGAATGGCCGATCCGCGTGCTGCTCGTGATCGGCGGCTTCGTGGTCGCCACCCCCGGCGGCGGCATCATGCCGTTGTCGCAGATGCAGGTGACGCTGCTGGGCCTTGGCATCCTGCTGCCGACGATCCTGATCGCGCTTCTCCTGGTCCGGCGCCAGCCTGTGATGCCGGACGGGTTGCGCGTGCCCTGATTGCGTTGCACAAGGGAGGCGATGAAACCGCTCTCGCCTCTCGCCACCGCCTGGACCCGTTCGAAGCCGCCCTTGCTGCGGTTTCTGGACAATTGCCTTAGCGAATTCTCGGCCGAGACGTCAGGCCATGTCGCCGATTACATCCCCGAGCTCGGCAAGGCCGATCCTGCCTATTTCGGCATCAGCCTGGCGACGCTGGACGGCCACGTCTATGAAGTCGGCGACAGCCGGGTGCCCTTCACCATCCAGTCGATGTCGAAGCCCTTCGTGTTCGCGCTGGCGCTGGACCTGCTCGGCGCCGGCAAGGTCGAAGGCGCGATCGGCGTCGAGCCCTCCGGCGATCCCTTCAACTCGATCCGGCTGAATTCCGAGAACCATCCGTTCAATCCGATGGTCAATGCCGGCGCGATCGCCTGCACCGGGCTGATCTACGACAGCAAGGGTACCGACGCTTTCGAGCAGATTCGCCTTGCGCTCAGCCGTTTTGCGGGACGCGATCTCTCTATCGACGAAGCGGTCTATGCTTCCGAAAGCCAGACCGGCGACCGTAACCGCGCCATCGGCTATCTGCTCAAGACCAACGCGGTGATCTCGGACAATGTCGCGGGCGTGCTCGACGTCTATTTCCGCCAATGCGCCGTGCTGGTGACCGCGCGCGACATCGCGGTGATGGCGGCGACGCTCGCCAATCGCGGCATCAATCCCGTCACCGGCGAGCAGGTGCTGAGCGCTTACGCGATCTCGCGTACCCTTTCCGTGATGACGTCCTCGGGCATGTACGACTATGCCGGCGAATGGATCTACCGCATCGGCATCCCCGCCAAGAGCGGCGTCGGCGGCGGCATCCTGGCGGCGCTCCCTGCCCGCCTCGGCCTCGGCAGCTATTCACCGAAGCTCGACAAGCACGGCAACAGCGTGCGCGGCATCAAGGTCTGCGAGGCGCTGTCATCGCACTACGACCTGCACATGCTCAACCGCAGCGACGACGCGCGCAACGCCGTCATCGCGGATTACGATATCGGCAGGAGCCCCTCTCGCCGCGTGCGCCGCCCGCAGGAGCGCGAGATCCTGGCGGCCCACGAGCAGGAGGTGCGGATCATCGAGCTGGTCGGCACGCTGTCGCTGTCGGCGGTCGATTACGTCTCGCGCCGGCTTGCCGGACGACCGCGGCCGCAATTCGTGATCTTCGATCTTCACCGCGTGACCTCAACTACACGCGCCGGCGCACGGCTGGTGGCCGAAGCGTTCGAGGAGCTTGCGGCACTGAACGTGACCGTCGTGCTGTCAGGCGTCCGGCGCGCCTCCAAGGAATGGAACAGCTTGCGGGAATGGACCGCCGAACTGAAGAACGTCCGCGACTTCTATTTGCTCGACACGGCGATCGAATGGGCCGAAGACCAGATCGTCTATCGCTACGGCGGCTCGATCGATTTTCACGAGACCACCGAGCTTGCCGAGCAGCCCCTGTTGACCGGGCTGAGCGAGGAAGAGCTGACCGATCTCGCCTCGCTCTGCACCATCAGGACCTATCAATCGGGCGCGAAGATTCTCACGGCCGGCGAACCCGCCGATGCCCTTTACTTCCTGCGCAGCGGCGCCGTGCATGTCACGCTGCCCGACGGCGTCAGGCTGGCCACGCTCACCGCCGGCATGGCGTTCGGCGAGATGGCGCTGCTGGAGCAGACCCGCTCCGCCGACGTGTTCGCCGACATGGCCGCGACGGCCTGCGAGGTGCCGCTGAAGGATTTCGAGCGCTTCCGCAAGCAGCACCCCCGCGCCAGCGAATGTATCATGCGCAACCTGGCCCAGCTCTTGGCCGACCGCCTGATCGTCGCCAACGCCAAGGTGGATATTCTGACCTCGACGTAATGAACGCCGACGTTGCTCCCCAAGAAGTCGTCATGCCCGGGCTTGTCCCGGGCATCCACGTTCTTCGTACCGCTTGGCAAGACGTGGATGGCCGGGACAAGCCCGGCCATGACGCCGGAGTTCCCAGCTCACCGCTTACCGGCTCGCGGCTTCGCTGATACGTCGCTTGATCTTGGCGGCACTGGCATCGAGCAGCGCGGATGGCTGCTGGCCGGTGGCGGCGCACAGGCAGGCCCAGTAGTAGACGACATCGCCGAGCTCTTCGACGAGACCCGCCTTGTCGAGCCAATCGTCACGCAAGAGCTTCTTGATGTGCTCGGCGACTTCGCCCGCCTCACCGGCAAGGCCGAGGCCGAGGTAGGACAGCCGCTCGTTGGACGGATGCTCTTCGACTTTGGCAATGGTTGCGGCCCAGGCCGCATATTCATCGATCGTCATCGGCATTCCCCGCCGCTTGCGTCGATTCAGCCCACCACTTCGGTGACGGGCTGGAGATCGATCTCGAAGGTCTCCAGGAACTTTGACGTCATGATGTAGAAGCCGACCGAGAGCTGGAGCTCGACCAGCGCGGCCGGCGTCAGCTTCGATGCGATCGCCCTGAAGGTCGCATCCGTCGGTTTCTTCAGATTCACGATCTCGTCGGTGAAGGCGAGCGCGGCGCGCTGCACCTCGTTGAAGCAGGATGCTGCCTGCCAGTTCTCGAGCGCCTCGTTCTGCTCGTCGGTGACGCCGACATTCTTGCCGATGCGCTTGTGCGCGACGATCTCATAGGGTGCCTCGCACAGGATGCCGGTGCGGGTGATCGCAAGCTCGCGCACGATCGGATCGAGCTCGCCCTTGTGGCGGATGGCGCCGCCGAGGCGGCAATATTGCTCAAAGTAGCTCGGCGAATGCGCCATCATCCGGAAGATGTTGGCATGACGGTTCTTGTCGAGGATTTCGCGGGTGCGGTCGGATGCCTTGGACGGGTCGCTGTACTGAATGCGGGCCATGATTTTCCTGAAGTTTTCCCTGATCTTTTGATGCTTCTTGTCGCCATCGGCGCAGGTTTCCGCAGACTCTATTCGCGGGTGGACGCAGGAGCAACATCATCGAGTCAAATTGCCGCCGCATTGCTGATCGACCCTGACACAGTCGATATTCGCCGCGTGGGGACAAATCGCGGCGGATACTCGCAAGGGGTGTTCCGAGTAAAAACAATTGGCCGTCGTGTGCGCTAACCGCGCAACGATGAGTCACGCCCAAGTCTAGGGAGAAAACGGCATGAAGGAAGCCACCAAGGGGGCGGCCTCGGGAGCGCTCGCGCATATGCTGGCGGTGACGGCGATGCTCGTCATCGCCAGCATCTTGTTCTACGGGCGTTAGTTCGCGTTTTAAGAGTTTTCGTCATTCCGGGGTGGCTCTCCAGGGACCGCGCAACGCGCGGCCCTAGCAAGCCAAGCCCAGAATACCCGTTCCAGGCTCGGTCGTATGACCGCCCTCGAATGACGAATCCCACTATTTTTGTTTGGCGAAGAACGGCACCAGCCTGCCGGCAAAGGGCTTGAAGCACGCAACCACCGAATCGCCGATGGCGAGGTCGTTCTCGCCATGGGCCATCATGCGAAAACCCTCGGCGCAATCGACCAACAGGATATTGTAAGGCACGTGCGCGCGCATTTCCGGCGTTGCCGCGCGGCAGACCAGCGAGGTCGCGTACACCCTGCCCTTGCCGCTGGCGCGCGCCTCGCGCGGGTCCGATTCGCCACAAGCCGCGCAGAAGGCGCGGTAGAAATACTGTACATGCCCGCATGAGATACAGGTCTGGTAGGTGATGGCCTCTTCGCCCGTGGTCCAGTCCGCCAGACGCTCGCTCATCGCACCCGCTCCAGGAACATGCTCACGTGAGACGACAGCACGCCGCCGTCGCCATGCAGCAGCGCGATCGAGGCATCGCGCACCTGGCGGGTCGCCGCCCGCCCCGTCATCTGCAAATGCGCCTCGACCAGGTGCGCCATGGCGCCGCCGACGCCACAATGGCCGTAACTGAGCAGGCCGCCATGGGTGTTCAGCGGCATCGCGCCGTCGCGGCCGAAAAGGCCGGCGCGCACGCGCGCGGCCGCCTCGCCGCGGCCGGCGAGCCCGAGGTCTTCCAGCAGCATCGCGAGCGTGATCGTAAAGCTGTCGTAGATCGCGGCATAGCGCACGTCGGAAATCGCCAGACCCGTGGCCTGCTTCGCGCGGGCGATGGAGATCTCGGCGCCGAGCTCGCTGAGGACGGGCGCTGCCGTGACATGCTGATGCGTGTGCGCCTGGGCGCAGCCGCGGATGTGCACGCCCACTTTCCCCGTCCGCTCGCGGCTGACGACGAAGGCCGCGCCGCCGTCGGAGACCGGGCAGCAATCGAGCAGCTTGAGCGGCAGCGCCACCGGTTTCGAGGCCATGACGTCGGCGACCGTGATGGGATCGTGGAATTGCGCGCCGGGATGGCTGCAGGCGTGCCCGCGCATCAGCACCGCGAACTCCGCGAGGTCTTCTTCGGTCACGCCGTATTCGTGCATGTAGCGCGTGGCGACCAGGCCGTAATAGGCCGGGATGGTCGGTCCCAGCGGCACCTCGTAGTCGGGATGACCAACCTGCGCCAGCGCCTGGATCGAGGCATCGCGGCTCTGCCCGGTGAGCCGGTTCTCGCCGGCGACGACGAGCACGTGTTTTGCGACGCCTGCTTCCACGAGATGATGGGCGAGCATGGTCATGGCGAGGCCGGTGGCGCCACCGACCTGCACGGCGTGGGCGTAGGACGGGCGGATGCCAAAATGCTCGGCGAAGACGGTGGCGAGCATGATGTGCGGAGAGACGGTGGAATAGCCGCAGAGGATGCCGTCGATGTCGGTACGCTTGAGGCCGGCATCGTCGAGCGCAAGTTGGGCGGCCTTGCTCATCAGGTCCAGCGAGGAGGAGCCCTCGTGCTTGCCGAAAGATGTGAGGCCGACGCCGGTGATGAAGCTCATGGCCGGCTTTCTCCTCTGTCATTCCGGGGCGCGCCCCTTGGCGCGAGCTCTGGTGCGCAGTTGCGCACCTGAGAATCCATACTCCCGATCGTGGTTATGGATTCTCAGGTGCGCAACTGCGCACCAGAGCTCGCGACTTCGTCGCGCCCCGGAATGACGGATGAGAGATTGCGCGCCATACCTTCCCCCTACTCCGGCGCTCCGCGCGTAACGCCGCCGCGCACCATGGCGGCGATCTCGTCGGCCGAGTATCCGATCTCGCGCAAGATCTCGGCGCCGTGCTCGTTGAGCCGCGGCGCCAGGCGTACCGGCTCTGCCTCTGTCTCCGACCAGGTCGCCGTCACCTTCATGCTGCGGATCGGACCTTCGGTCGGATGGGTGACCACCGGGAAGAAGCCGGTGGCCTCCAGATGCTCGTCGTGCAGGATAGAGGCGAGATCGTGCATCGGCATGACGGGCACGTCGGCCTTCGTCAGCAGATCGATCCACTCCGCCGTGGTACGCGTCTCGAAGATGCGGGCGAGCTCGGCATAGACGATGTCGATATTGGCGGCGCGGCCGGCGAAGGTTGCAAACTTGGGATCGGCGCGCAGGTCGTCGCGTCCCGTGGCCTTGAAGAAATTCTCCCATTGCTTGTCGTTGTAGACGATGACGCTGAGATAGCCGTCAGAGGTCTTGTACGGCCTGCGGTCGCGCGAGAGATGGCGGGCATAGCCGCCCTTGTCGAGCGGCGGCTCATAGGTCAGCCCGCCCATGTGATCGCCCATGACGAAGCCGGCCATGGTCTCGAACATCGGAATGTCGACGCGCTGGCCGCGGCCGGTGCGGTCGCGGTGCACGAGGCTGGCGCAGATCGCGCCGACCGCGGTGATGCCAACGATGCGGTCCACGAGCGCGTTCGGCACATAGCGCGGCACGCCGTCCCCGGTCTGCGCCATCAGTGCCGGAAGCGCGGTGGCGCCCTGGATCAGGTCGTCGTAAGCGGGTTTTGCAGCATAAGGGCCGTCCTGGCCGAAGCCGAACACGCCGGCATAGACGAGGCGCGGGTTGATGGCGGAGACGACGTCGTAGCCGAGCTGCAGCCGCGCCATGGCCTGCGGGCGGACGTTGTAGACCAAGACGTCGGCGTCCTTCAGAAGCCGCAGCACGGCTTCGCGCCCCGCAGGCTTCTTCAGATCGAGGCAGATCGAGCGCTTGCTGCGGTTGGTGTTGAGGAACACCGGACCCATGCCGGCGTGACGCATCGGGCCGATCAGGCGGGTGACGTCGCCATCCAGCGACTCCACCTTGATGACGTCGGCACCGTAATCACCGAGCATCTGGGTCGCCCCATCAGCACGGTGGTCATGTCGATGACCTTGACGCCCTTCAGCGGCCCCATCGTTCGCTCCCGATTGCGCGGGGCTCAAATGCCCGGCGATTTCGGTCCAGCTAACGGCAGTGGCGCCGCGCGCGCAAGGGCGGCCGGCGTATGGCGGCATGCGCCGCGGAGCGACATCGGCCGCTATTTCTTCTGACGGGATTCCCGGATCTTCAGGAGCCGCTCGAGCTCGTCGTTCTGCTGGTTGATGCGGTCGGCGATGCGCGACTCGTTCTGCTCGCCGGAAGCGGCAGCGGCCTGCTCGATGAGCTGGCGGATATTGTCCTCGAGGATCGCGATACGATCGTTGAGTGCTTCGAGGGAGAGAGAGTCTTCGTAGGCATTGCTCATGATGCGCGTCTCGTCTTTCAATCAGGAGCCGTAGGGTGGGCAAAGCGCAGCGTGCCCACCATGATCTAGCGCAAGGAAAAAGGTGGGCATGGCGCTTTCGCGCCCTTGCCCACCCTACGAGAGCCTACTTGAGCGGCTCGAGCACCGAAACGTAGTTGGCGACGGCCGCCCCGCCCATGTTGAAGATGCCGCCGAGCTTGGCGTTCTTGAGCTGCATGCCCTCGGGCGCCTGGCCTGCGAGCTGCATCGCGGTCATCACATGCATGGAGACGCCGGTGGCGCCGATCGGATGGCCCTTGGCCTTCAGGCCGCCGGACGGATTGACCGGCAGCTTGCCGTCCTTCAGCGTCCAGCCTTCCTTGATGGCACGGGCACCCTGCCCCTTCGGCGTCAGGCCCATGGCTTCGTACTCGATCAGCTCGGCAACCGTGAAGCAGTCATGGGTCTCGACGAAGGAGAGATCGGACAGCGTGACACCGGCCTTCTCCAGCGCGCGCTGCCAGGCTACGGTGCAGCCCTCGAACTGCAGGATGTCGCGCTTGGACATCGGCAGGAAGTCCTGGGCATGCGCGGTGGCGCGGAAGCCGATCGACTTGGTCATGCCCTTGGCCGTCTCGGCATCGGCCAGCACCAGGGCGGCGGCACCGTCGGAGACCAGCGAGCAGTCGGTGCGCTTCAGGGGGCCTGCGACGTAAGGGTTCTTCTCGCTCTCGGCGCGGCAGAAGTCGAAGCCAAAGTCCTTGCGCATCTGGGCGAAGGGATTGGCGACGCCGTTCTTGTGGTTCTTGGCCGCGATCAGCGCCAGCGCATCTGACTGGTCGCCGTATTTCTGGAAATAGGAGCTGGCGATCTTGCCGAACACGCCGGCGAAGCCGCCGACCGTGTCGCCGTCTTCGGGCAGGTAGGACGCCTTGAGCAGGTTCTTGCCGATCTCCGGGCCCGGCGTGCGCGTCATCTGCTCGACGCCGACGACCAACACGATCTTGGCAGCCCCTGCGGCAATCGCGCGCAGGCCCTGGTGCACGGCGGCAGATCCCGTGGCGCAGGCATTCTCGACGCGGGTCGCCGGCTTGAAGCGCAGCTTGGGGTCGGCCTGCAGCACCAGCGAGGCGGTGAAATCCTGGGGCGAGAAGCCGGCGTTGAAGTGGCCGAGCACGATCTCGTCGACGTCGGAGGCCGAAATGCCGGCATCGGCGAGCGCCTCATTGGCGACGCGGGTGACGAGGCTTTCGACGGTTTCAGTGTCGAACTTGCCGAACGGCGTATGCGCCCATCCGACGATGCTGGCGGTCATGGTCGTCTCTCCCTGCAGGTCTTGTCCTGAGCTAAGTCTTAGCCCAGGGATGACAAGACTTCACGCGGCTTTCAGCGCCTTGAGGGTCCGCTCGCAGATGGCAGTTATGCCGGCCCAGTTCCCGGCCCGGATCTCCCCTGTCGGGCACAGCCAGGAGCCGCCGACCGCAACGACATTGGATTCGGCCAGCCAGGTCGCGGCATTGGCCTCGCCCACCCCGCCGGTCGGGCAAAACCGCACGTTCGGGAACGGCCCACCGAGGGAGCGCAGGCCCTTGATGCCGCCGGCCTGCTCCGCCGGGAAGAACTTCGCGACGTCGAAACCGTAGGACAGCGCCATCATCAGCTCGGACGCCGTTGCAATGCCCGGCGCGAACGGCAAGGAGCTGTCGGTCGCGGCCTTGAGCAGATCGGGGGTCAGGCCCGGGCTGATGCCGAATGCGACGCCGAGCTTCTCGACCCGGCTGAAGTCGGCCGGATTGAGAATGGTGCCGATGCCGACGACCGCCTCAGGGACCTCGTTCATCACCGCGCGCGCCGCCTCGATCGCAACGGGCGTGCGCAAGGTCACCTCCAGCGTGCGGACACCGCCGGCAACCAGCGCGCGCGCCAGCGGCACGGCGTCCTGGATGCGCTCGATGGTGAGGACGGGAATGACTGTCGCAGCCTTGAACAGCGCGACGAGATGGTTCTGTTGGGCAGCCGTGGTCATAGCTCTCGACTCATTTGGTCGCTGTTTACTTGCTGGCCTGGCGGGAGGCCGCCGGCCGGTGCCGCTTCTTCGGCGGCATGGCATAGCCCGGAATGATGGCGCCGGGATAGCAGATCACGAGGCTGGCGAGGCGATGTCCGGCCTCGGCCGCCTCGAGCGGCTCGGCGCCGGCGAGCCGGGCCGCGATATAGGCGGCGGCGAAGCTGTCGCCGGCGGCGGTGGTATCGACCACGGGCTTGGTCATCGGCTCGGCGCGGACCTCGCTGGCGCCGCCGGGGTAGCGCAACAGGCTCACCGGCTCGGGCAGACGGAACACCAGCTCCGGGGTCGGGATGCGCGCCATCAGCTGGTCCTGACTTTCTCCGGGGTGCAGCGCGAGCAGGTCCTCGGTCGAGGTCAGCACGATGTCGGCGGCCGCGAAGGCGGTCGCAAACACCTCCCGCGCGATATCTCGGTCCGGCCAGCCGCGCGCGCGGAAATTGGTGTCGAACACGAAGCGGGTGCCGAGCAGGCGCGCGCGCTTGATCGCGCCGAACAGCCGATCGCGCCCGGCCGCGTCGTAGATCGAGAGCGTGATGGCGGAGAGATAGACGATGTCGTAGCTCATCAGCGAGTTGAGCAGCTCGTCGGTCTCCGGCAGGCTCATCAGCTGCCGCGCCGCCGCGCTGTCGCGCCAGTGGAAGAACTGGCGCTCGCCCCTGCCATCCGTCTGGATCATATAGAGGCCGGGCAGCTTGCCCGCGAGCCGCACGACACGCCGCGTGCCGACGCCTTCCGCATTCCAGGCCGCGACCATCTCATCGCTCAGGGCATCGTCGCCAAGCGCGGTGAGATAGTCGACCTTGACGTCCAGCCGGGCCAGATACACGGCCGTGTTGAGGGTGTCGCCGCCGAAGCCGCGTGAGTAGAGACCACCGCCCTGCCCGGCAGACGCGCCGCCTTGGGCCTGCCGGAGCTCGACCATGCATTCACCGATGCAAGCAACGCTCGCCATCATCAGGACCCGCTCAGTCGGAGATCAGGCGACGAAATTGCCGCCGAGCTCGTCTTCAATGTGAATGCGGATGATATCGTCGAACGTCTTCTCGGCGGTGGTGAAGCCGAGCTCGCGCGACCGCTTTGCATCGAAATTGCGCGGCCAGCCGCCGACGATGCCGACGATGAAGGGATCGGGCTCGCGCTTGATGCGCGCGGCGACTTTCTCGCCCGCAACCCGCTTCAAGGCGGCGATCTGCTCGCCGACCGTCGCCGACAGGCCGGGCATGGTCAGGTTGCGGCGCGGGCCGACGGTGGCGAGATCCATGGTGCCGGCGTGGAGCAGGAAGCCGACGGCCGAGCGCGGCGTGGCGTGCCAGTGGCGGACGTCCTCGGATACGGGAAGGACCGCTTCCTTGCCGGCCAGCGGCTCACGCAGGATGTTGGAGAAGAAGCCCGATGCCGCCTTGTTGGGCAGGCCGGGCCGGATGCAGATGGTCGGCAGGCGGATGCCGATGCCGTCGAGGAAGCCGCGGCGGGAATAGTCGGCGAGCAGCAACTCTCCGATCGCCTTCTGGGTGCCGTAGCTGAGCAGCGGGGTATGGAAGAACTCATCGCCGATCGCATCGGGAAACGGCGCGCCGAACACCGCGATCGAAGACGTGAACACCACGCGCGGCTTGTAGCCGCCGCCCGCTAGGCGGATCGCATCGAGCAGCATCCGCGTGCCGTCGAGATTGATGCGATAGCCCTTGTCGAAATCGAGCTCGGCCTCGCCGGAGACGATCGCGGCGAGATGGAAGATCACGTCGGGGCGGCCTGCGATCAGCTTCTCGGCGGCGCCCGGGACGGCGAAATCGCCGGACACGGTCTCGACCGGGAAACCGGCCTTCTCCGGCTTCTTCGGCTCGACCACGTCGTGCATGGTCAATTTCGTGATGTCGCTCTTGCCGAGCCGCCCGTCGCGCAGCAGCCGGTCACAGAGTTTGCGGCCGACCATGCCGGCGGCGCCGAGAACCAGAATGTGCAAGAGCTCAACTCCTTCTTATTGGCCGGAGCGCGCCGCTCTTGAAACCATTGGCGCGCCCCCGGCAGGCCCCGCGATCATTCCTTCACGGCGCCGGTCATCGCCGACACATAATGCTCCACGAAGAAGGCGTAAAGGATCACGAGCGGCAGCGAGCCGGCCAGCGCGCCCGCCATCAGCGAGCCCCAGCGGTAGATGTCACCGTCCACGAACTCGTTGACGATCGCGACCGGCACGGTCTTGTTGCTGGTCGATTGCAGGAACGTCAGGGCGTAGATGAACTCGTTCCAGCACAGCGTGAAGCAGAAGATGAAGGCCGAGATCAGGCCGGGAATTGCGAGCGGCAGCACGATCTTGATCAGGATCTGCCAGCGGCTCGCGCCGTCGATCAGCGCGCATTCCTCGAGCTCGAACGGGATGGTCTTGAAATAGCCCATCAACAGCCAGGTCGAGAACGGGATCAGGATGGTCGGATAGGTCAGGATCAGCGCCAGCGGCGAGTCGAACAGGCCGTACTGAAACACGACGGTGGCCAGCGGAATGAACAGGATCGACGGCGGCACCAGATAGGCGAGGAAGATCAGGCCGCCGACGAGATTGGCGCCCTTGTAACGCAAGCGCACGATGGCGTAGGCCGCGAGCACCGATGCGATGATCGACAGGATCGTGGCGCAGACCGCGACATACATCGTGTTCCAGAGCCAATGCGGATAATAGCTCTCGAACAGCAGCTTGTAGAAATGCTTGAACGTCGGACTCCAGGTCCAGAACGGGTTGTACTTGTCGAGATCGAGCAGCTGCTCGTCGGGCTTCACCGAGGTCAGCGCCATCCAGTAGAACGGGAACAGCAGGACGACGACGATGATCGTGAGCGGCAGATACAGCGTCACGATCCTGCGCGGCACCGACTGCAGATAGCTCATGCCCTCGCTGTGATCGGCCGTAGGCGCCGAGCCCGACAGCACATTCTTGAGATCGATGGATCTGGTGGGCAGGTCAGTCATTGCTCTCTCCCTGCTGCCACTTCCGGCGCTGCAATCCGAACCACGAGACCATGATGGCGGCGAGCAGGAACGGAATCATGGCGCTGGAGATCGCGGCGCCCTCGCCGAGCTGCCCGGCGATGATCGCACGCTGATAAGACAGGGTCGCCATCAGGTGAGTGGCGTTGACCGGGCCGCCACGCGTCATCGCCCAGATCAGCTGGAAGTCGGTGAAGGTGAAGAGCACGGAGAACGTCATCACCACGGCGATGATCGGCGTCAGCAGCGGATAGGTGATGTAGCGGAAATTCTGCCAGCGCGTGGCGCCGTCGAGCGTCGCCGCTTCATAGAGCGAGGGCGAGACGGTCTGCAGTCCCGCGAGTAGCGTGATCGCCACGAAGGGCACGCCGCGCCAGATATTGGCGAAGATCACGCAAATGCGTGCCCAGGTCGTGTCGCCGAGGAAGTTGATGTTCTGGTTAATCAAGCCGAGATGCTTCAGCGACCAGGAGATGATGGAGAATTGCGAGTCGAAGATCCACCAGAACGCCAGCGCCGAGAGCACCGTCGGCACGATGAACGGAATCAGCACCATCGCGCGCAGCATCGCCTTGAACGGCATGTTCTCGTTCAGCAGCAGCGCGAGGTAGAGGCCGATCGCGAATTTGAGAGCGCTGGCGACGAAGGTGTAGAGCAGCGTGTTGAACACCGACAGCCAGAAGATGGAATCGTCCCACAACCACTCATAGTTCTCGGTGGCCACGAAGTGCCCGACCCTGCCGATACGCGTGTCCGTGAAGGACAGCCAGATGCCGAGCCCGAGCGGATAGGCCAGGAAGAAGATCAGGAAGGCCATGGCCGGCACCATGAACCAGAAGCCGAGCCAGTTGCGATTGTGTTTGAGCTGGGTCCAGACGCTGTCCTCGCTCAACTGAGGCTTGGCCCGGGGAATTGCGACATCAGCCATGCCCGATATCCCTGATCGAAATGTTGACGAGCGGGCGGCCCAAGAGCCGCCCGCCCCGTGACCGTTCAGCGATAGATGCGCTTCAGCTGGCGCTCGGCTTCGGCCATCGCGCCCTTCGCATCCTTGGCGCCGGTGCAGTAATTGGCGAACATGTCGACGACGATGAAATCGGCGATCGCGGTCGCCGCCTTCTCGCCGACGGTGCCGATGCCGGACGCCGGCAGCGTGCGCTTGGAGGCCTGCGAGTACACGGCGTTCTTGGGATCGGCCGTCCAGACCGACGCCGATTCATAGGCGTTCAAGGTCTGCTGCAGATAGCCTTGCGCGCCATCCAGCCACTTCTCGTAGTTCTCCTTCTCCAGCATGAAGGCGACGAAGGCCTTCGCCGCGTTCGGATATTTGGTGAAGTTGAAGGCGAGGATCGGCAGCGTAAGCTGCAGCTCGGTCGGCTTGCCGATCGGTCCGACCGGGTGCAGCGCGTGATAGGTATCTTCCGCCAGTTCCTTCTTGGTAGGATCGGTCTTGGCGGCAACATAGATCGAAATGCCGTTGAGGGTGCAATAGAGTTCTCCGGCCAGGTACGCCTTATTATTGGATGAGTCGTTCCAGGAAGGCGTGCCTGGGATGAAAGTCTCGTAAAGCGCTTTGCAATACTCTAGCGCCTTTGCGGTCTCGGGCGAATTGATGCTGACCTGATCCTTCTCATTGACAGTCCACGCATTGTGGCCCCAGAGGATCCAGTGCAGCCAGCCGTTGGCATCGCCGCTCGCATGTCCGAGGGCAAAGCCGGCCGGCGTGTTGTTCGCCTTGAGCGCTTTGCACATCTCCAGGAAGCTTGGGAAATCTTTCGGGAACTCCTTGAAGCCCGCTTTGTCCGTCGCCGACTTCCGGTAGGTCATATAGCCGCCGTTGGTCGCGACAGGGATGCCCAGCCAGTCTTCGCCAAGCTTGCAGGTCTTTGCTGCAGCGTCCGTCCAGCCGCCATATTTCTTGCCGAGATAGTCGGCGACATCGTTCATTTTCAGGACTTTGGTCGGGAACAGCTGCGGCAATGTGTGCAGACCCCAGGCGACGTCGAGGCCGGAGCCCGTGTTGGCTGCAACGGATGCCTTCGGCTGCACGTCCTCGAAGGACTCGCTGAATACGTTCATCTCGGTGCCGGTCGCGGCCTTGAATGCCGCCACCATCGCGTTGAACGCGTCGTCCTCCGCCGGCACGAAGCGCTTCCAGCGCATCACGGTCAGCTTGGCGCCGGGCTCGGCCTTCCAGGGCGCGCTCTGCGCCCAGGCCCTGGCGAAGTCGAACAGTGCCGGCCCCGTCAGCATGCCGGTTGCGGCCAGAGCGGTGCCGCCTTGGAGCAGAGACCGGCGGGTAAAGTCTTGCATGTTGTCCTCCCTGTAATGCTTTTTGTTGTCTTATTCCTTGTCGTCTGATGCGCTAGGCGTTCATGCGCTTGCCCGTCGCATCGTCGAACAGATGGACCAGCGACGGATCGGGCTTCAGCCGCACCTTGTCGCCCGGATTGAACTGGTGACGCTCGCGGAAGACCGCGACGACCTGCTCGCCGCCGACCTTGGCGAACACCTGCGTTTCCGAGCCGGTCGGCTCGACGACGATGATCTCGGCTTCGGCACCGTCATCGGCGATGGTGAAGTGCTCCGGCCGCACGCCGTAGACCGCAGGACGGCCGTCGGAGCCGGCCGGCGCGCTCTTGAGCGGGAGCTTGACGCCGTTCGGCCCTTCGAAGGTCGCAACGCCGTTGACGCGCACATGGCCTTTCAGGAAGTTCATCGCGGGCGAGCCGATGAAGCCGGCGACGAACTGGTTGTCGGGCTTGTCGTAGAGCTCGAGCGGCGTGCCCATCTGCTCGACGATGCCGTCATGCATGACGACGATCTTGTCGGCCATGGTCATGGCCTCGATCTGGTCGTGGGTGACATAGACGGTCGTCGTCTTCAGGCGCTGATGCAGCTCCTTGATTTCGGTGCGCATGGCGACGCGCAGCTTGGCGTCCAGGTTCGACAACGGCTCGTCGAACAGGAAGACCTGCGGATCGCGCACGATGGCGCGGCCCATGGCGACGCGCTGGCGCTGGCCGCCGGAGAGCTGGCGCGGGTAGCGGTCGAGCAGCGGCGACAATGCGAGGATCTCGGCGGCGCGCTTGACGCGCTTGTTGATCTCGTCCGAGCCGGCATTCCGCAGCTTGAGCGAGAAGCCCATGTTGTCGGCGACCGTCATGTGCGGATAGAGCGCGTAGTTCTGGAAGACCATCGCAATGTCCCGCTCCTTGGGCTGGACATTGTTGACGACGCGGTCGCCGATCGAGATCGTGCCGGAGGTGATGTTCTCGAGGCCTGCGAGCATGCGCAGAAGCGTCGACTTGCCGCAGCCGGAGGGGCCGACCAGGACGACGAACTGACCGTCCTCGATCGGGATCGTGACGCCGTGCAGGACTTCAAAATTGCCGAACGATTTCCGCACGTCGCGGATTTGCACAGACGACATCTAGCTCCCTCCTCGAAAGTCCACGGCGCCTCTCGCGCCGCGACCGTCTTGTTTTTCGGACTTCACCGAACGAAGCCCGAGCTTAGCGGGCGACATTGTCGGTAGTTTGTGCGGTTTTGGCAATTTGTCTTTGGTTAGTCGTTGCTGGTAGCGCTGTCAACGTTCCTTTGTTTGCGGGACTGACTGTGTTAAGAGCAGCAAATGGGTCGAAAACGCACCAAGTCAGGCAAAATCCGGCTGGCCGAAGTGGCCGAGCTCGCCGGCGTCAGCCCGATTACCGCGTCGCGCTTTTTCCGCAATCCGGAGGCCCTGTCGGTCGCCAAGCGGACACGGGTCGAGAGCGCCGCCAAGGAGCTCGGCTATGTGCCCAATCTTGCCGCACGCGCCCTCGCCTCGCAACGCACCGAGGTCATCGGTGTCTTGATCCCATCGCTCACCAATAACGTGTTCTCGGACGTGCTGCGCGGCATCTACGACTCCTCCGAAGGCAGCCGCTACTCGATCCAATTGTCCAACACGCGCTACAGCATTCTCCAGGAAGAGAAGTTGCTGCGTCTGTTCCTGGCGCAGAAGCCGGCCGGGCTGATCGTCACCGGCATCGATCAGACGACGGAGTCCCGCGCGATGCTTCGAGCCGCGGACTGCCCGATCGTGCAGATCATGGAGATCGGCCCGGACCCCGTCGACATGATGATCGGCTTTTCACACTATGATGCGGCCCGCGCGGCGATCGCGCACCTGTTCGAGCAAGGTCACCGCAAGGTCGGCTTCGTTGGCGCGCGGATGGATCCCAGGGTGCAGCGGCGGCTGGACGGATATGTCTCGGCCATGAAGGACGCCGGATTGTTCGACCAGCGCCTGGTGGTCACGACGGCGACACCGACCTCGGTGACGCTTGGCGGCGCCCTGTTCACCGATCTGCTGGCGCGCGAGCCCGACATCGACGCGGTGTTCTGCGCCAATGACGACCTCGCGCTCGGCGTGCTGTTCGAATGCCGGCGCCGGGAGATCGCAGTGCCCGGGCAGATCGCCATCGTCGGCTTCAACGACCTCGAGTTCATGGCCTCCGCCGTCCCCACCCTCACCAGCGTCCGCACCAATCGCTACGAGATGGGGAAGACGGCCGCCACCATGCTGATCAACGCGATCGAGGGCCGGCGCCCGGAGCAGCCGGTGCTCGATCTCGGCTTCAAGGTGATCGAGCGGCAAAGCTCGTCGGCCCGGCGTTCGGACAGCAGGCCACCCGTACCAGGCGGGGCTGCGGCGAACATAATGGTAGCGTTACCAAGCAGCCACGACTAGTATCGGAATTGTGAGGAAACGACCCGCCAGCGGGAAGGCAGATCCATCGCGCGCGCCGTTGGGCACCGCACATGCGGCCACCATGAGACGGACGCCAGTGCGTTTGCATTGCAGGAGAAACCAATGACAAAGAAACCAACCAACGGGCACGCCGCCGGCAGTAACGGTACCCGCCGCCATCTTCGCTCGCAGGAATGGTTCAACAACCCGCACAATCCGGGCATGACCGCGCTCTATATGGAGCGCTATTTGAACTTCGGCCTCACCCGCGCCGAGCTGCAATCCGGCAAGCCGATCATCGGCATCGCCCAGACCGGCAACGACCTGTCTCCCTGCAACCGCCATCATCTCGAGCTCGCGCACCGCGTTCGCGAAGGCATCCGCGAGGCCGGCGGCATTGCGATGGAATTCCCCACCCATCCGATCCAGGAGACTGGCAAGCGCCCGACTGCGGCGCTCGACCGCAACCTCGCTTATCTCGGCCTGGTCGAGATCCTCTACGGCTATCCACTCGACGGCGTGGTGCTGACCACCGGCTGCGACAAGACCACGCCGGCCTGCATGATGGCGGCGGCGACGGTCAACCTGCCCGCGATCGTGCTGTCGGGCGGCCCGATGCTGAACGGCTGGCACAATGGCGAGCGCACCGGCTCCGGCACCATCGTCTGGAAATCGCGCGAGCGGCTCGCCGCCGGCGAGATCGACTATGAAGAATTCATGGAGATCGTGGCCTCCTCGGCGCCCTCGGTCGGCCATTGCAACACCATGGGCACGGCCTCGACCATGAATGGGCTTGCCGAAGCGCTCGGCTTCTCGCTGCCGGGCTGCGCGGCGATCCCGGCCCCCTATCGCGAGCGCGGCCAGATCGCCTACGAGACCGGAAAACGCATCGTCGAGATGGTCTGGGAGGACCTGAAGCCCTCGGACATCCTGACCCGCAAGGCGTTCGAGAATTGCATCGTGATCAATTCGGCGATCGGCGGCTCGACCAATGCGCCGATCCACATCAACGCCCTCGCCCGCCATATCGGCGTCGAGCTGTCGATCGACGACTGGCAGAAGTTCGGCCACGACGTGCCGCTCCTGGTCAACATGCAGCCGGCCGGCTTCTATCTCGGCGAGGAATTCCACCGCGCCGGCGGCGTGCCTGCCGTGGTGCGCGAACTGATGAAGCACAAGCGCATCCATGAGGACGCGATCACTGTCAACGGCCGCGGCATCGGCGAGAACTGCAAGAACGCGCCCGCACCCGACAACGACGTGATCTGGGCTTACGACAAGCCGCTGGTGAAGGACGCCGGCTTCCTGGTGCTGAAGGGCAATCTGTTCGACTCCGCGATCATGAAGACCAGCGTGATCTCCAAGGAATTCCGCGACCGCTACCTCAGCAATCCGAAGGACCTCAATGCTTTCGAGGGCCGCGCCATCGTGTTCGAGGGCCCGGAAGATTACCACGAGCGGATCGACGATCCCTCGCTCGACATCGACGAGCGCTGCGTGCTGTTCATCCGCGGCACCGGCCCGATCGGCTACCCCGGTGGCGCCGAGGTCGTGAACATGCAGCCGCCGGCGGCGCTGATCAAACGCGGCATCCTGTCCCTGCCCTGCATCGGCGATGGCCGCCAGTCCGGCACCTCGGGCTCGCCCTCGATCCTCAACGCCTCGCCGGAAGCCGCCGCCAATGGCGGGCTTGCCGTCCTCAAGACCGGCGACAAGGTGCGCATCGACCTCAACAAGGGCAGCGCCAACATCCTGATCTCGGATGAGGAGCTGAAGAAGCGCCACGCCGAGCTCAAGGCCAGCGGCGGCTTCAAGCATCCGCCGAACCAGACGCCGTGGCAGGAGATCTACCGCAACACCGTCGGCCAGCAATCGACCGGCGCCTGCATGGAGCTCGCGACGCGTTATCAGAACGTCGCCGGCACGTTCGGTGTGGCGCGGGACAATCACTGACAGCCACACCGTCATTGCGAGCGAAGCGAAGCAATCCAGTCTGCCTCCGCGGAGAGCCCCTGGATTGCGTCGTCGCAAGAGCTCCTCGCAATGACGAACTAACAAACAGATCTTGGTGAGGAGAACAACAACATGGCAGACCGCCTCAAAGGAAAGCGCGCCGTCGTCACGGCTGCAGCCGCTGGCATCGGGCGCGCCTGCGCCATCGCATTCGCGCGTGAAGGCGCAACCGTCATCGCCACCGACATCAACGAGGCCGGCATCGCTAGCCTAACCAAGGAAGGCATCGCCGAGGTCGCAAAACTCGACGTCCGCAACACCGCCGACGTCAACGCCTTTGCCAAGCGCATCGGCAAGATCGACATCCTGCTCAACGCCGCCGGCTTCGTGCATCACGGCACCATCCTGGACTGCTCGGAGGAGGATTTCGATTTCTCGTTCGACCTGAACGTCAAGTCGATGCACCGGACCATCAAGGCCTTCCTGCCCGACATGATCGCGGGCGGCGGCGGCAGCATCGTCAACATCTCGTCCTGCGCGGCCTTGCGGCCGCCGGCGAACCGCTACGTCTACAGCTCGTCGAAGGCGGCAGTGTCGCTGCTGTCCCGCGCGGTCGCGCTCGACTTCATCACCAAGGGCATCCGTTGCAACTCGATCTGCCCCGGCACCGTCGAGACGCCCTCGATGCTCGACCGCGCCGCCGCGCAAGGACCGCAGGGCAAGGAGATGTTCATCTCCCGCCAGAAGATGGGCCGGCTCGGCACCGCCGAGGAGATCGCGGCGATGGCGATCTATCTCGGCAGCGACGAGAGCGCCTTCACCACCGGCGTCGACCTCGTCGTCGACGGCGGCTACATGCTCTGACGCGAGAAGGCCGCCGGCATGAACAAGATCGATCTCAACGGCCGCATCGCCATCGTCACCGGCGGTGCGCAGGGCTTTGGCCGCGCCATTGCCGAGCGCTTCGTCGCCTCCGGCGCCAAAGTCGCGATCTGGGACTTCGACGCCGCGCTGGCGGAGAAGACCGCAAAGGAGATCGGCGGCGAGACAAAAGTCTTCAAGGTCGACGTCACCGACACGGCCGCCGTCGAGCAGGCACGCGATGCGACGCTCAAGGCCTTCGGCAAGATCGACATCCTCGTCAACAATGCCGGCATCGCCGGGGTCAATAAGCCGGTCTGGGAGACCGACCTCGATGAATGGCGCAAGGTGCTGCGCATCAACCTCGACGGCCCCTTCATCGTCAGCAAGGCGATCGTGCCCGAAATGCTCAAGCAGAAATACGGGCGGATCGTGAACATCGCCTCGATCGCCGGCAAGGAAGGCAATCCGAACGCCGCGCATTATTCGGCCTCCAAGGCCGGCCTGATCGCGCTGACGAAGTCGCTCGGCAAGGAGCTCGCCGCCCACGACATCCTCGTCAACGCGGTGACACCGGCCGCGGCGAAGACCGCGATCTTCGACCAGATGACGCAGCAGCATATCGACTTCATGCTGTCGAAGATCCCGAAGGCACGCTTCGTCCTCGTGGAAGAACTCGCCGCGATGGTGGCCTGGCTCGCATCCGAGGATTGCGCCTTCTCGACCGGCGCTGTGTTCGACATCTCGGGCGGGCGCGCAACCTATTGAGGACATCATGATCCGGGAAGGTGGATGCCTGTGCGGCGCGGTGCGGTTCAAGGCGGAGGGCGAGCCGCTCAACGTCCGCATCTGCCATTGCCGCATCTGCCAGAAGGCGATGGGCTCGCCCTACTTCGCGCGCGCGCAGTTCGACCAGCGTGCGCTCAGCGTCGAGGGCGAGACCGCACGCTACGCCTCGTCCGCAAACATCGACCGCGTGTTCTGCAAGCAGTGCGGCACGCGGCTGTTTGCCTGGCGCCGCAACGGCACGCTGGCGGGCGTGGCGCTGGCCACTTTCGACGATCGCAATGCCTTCGCCCCGACCGAGCACATCTGGGTCAGCGAGAAGCTCGCCTGGGTGAAGCTCGACGACGGCTTGACTCAATACGAGACGACGATTCCGGCGTGACGTTAGGCGCTCGGGGCCGAACCTGCAGACCCCCTCGTCATCGCAATCTCTATCCTGCCAATGCCTCAGCCACTCCGAGAAGCGCCGGCTGCTAGGACAGCTCTGTTGCGTCGTCGCGTGACGCCTCGATCCAGGGATGACCGGTTTTCCGTCTTGCGCGGCTAGCCAGCAGATTTCGTTTGCCTTACGTTCCTTCCGGATAGCCTGCGGGGAATGCTGTTGCGTCTCATTAAGCCGATAACAGAATCAGAACTTGGACTTTGGCGGTTTCAGAGTTTGGCGATGTGGGGGGCATGCATCGGCGCTGTTGCGGCCGGTATCGTTGCCTATCTCATCTTGAACGCCACCAAGTTGCGCCTGGGCGTAAATCTCGCGCAGGACTTTCCCGTCATCGAGGCACATGTCACGGGCGATGCGGCAATCAAGCGTGCCGAGAAGATCTTCTATCTGCTGTTCTACGTGTTCGGCGCTGTCTTGGCCTTCGCGGCGCTCAGGCTCCGGAGACCGTTCGAAGGGCGGTCGCTCGTTCTGTTTTACGTTTCGATGCTGACGATGGTCCTGTCCCTGGAGACATTCCTCCGGGACGCGTTCCAGCAAGAACTTCACATTGTGGCGTTGACCGTCGCGGTCCTCGCGATCTTCGTACCCTTCGTGAAGCAAATCCGGCCCCACGGAAGCATCGAGGGTGCGCCAGAACTCAGGCCGATCACCTTTTTTGAATTTGGGCGGATCGACGCTGCGCTGATCGCGGCACTGCTGGCCCTGACACTGCCCTTGAGCGTACAACGTTTGGCCGGCCAGGCTGCAACCAATCCTCACGCGGTATCGTTCCTCGTCGGACCGGCCCTCTATCAATTTAGCGATGGCATGGTGCCGGGCCGGGACTTCCTGTCCTTCTATGGATACGGACCGTCCCATTTGTTCGGAATGCTCCTGCCCCCCGACCCGAACGTTCTATATTTGCGTTACGTCGGTTTCGTTGCCACCTGCATCGCAATCTATCACCTGTCGGCGTATTGGGTGCTGCGCGACTTCTTCCAGAGCAAGGCGCTGCCCTTCGTGCTGACGGCTGTATTTCTTGCAATCTGCCAGTTCGGCGAGGCCGAAGGATTCTCCGGACCATCCGCTCTCGCAATCAGGTACATGTTCGTGTTCATCGCCACGGGCATCCTCGCGCACCTCATGGTCCAGCCTTCGGGTTGGTCGTTGGCGGCGCTATCCGCCGTCTGCGCGATCTCGATATTCTGGAACACCGAGACCGGGATCTATACCTGGGTCGTGGGGTGCGCGGTGTTGTCGGCGCGGATCCTCGAAAGACGCTGGCCCTGGGAGGTCGCGGCATTCACCGGACTGTCTGCCGTAATGTTGCTCGCGTTGTTCGGCGCGGCCTACGGTCCTGCCGTTCTCACGATGGACTTCCTGCGCGTCCTGCTTGCGCCGATCGCCCTGCACAGCGTCTCGAACTGGGTCGGCGTGCCGATCAAGTGGGAGCCCGGCTTCGGGACATTCTATCAGTTGATCTTTCCGGCGATGGCTATCGGCACGGCTATCAGCGTTGCCGCAACGTGGGCAGGATCTCGCTCGATCGAACGGGCCTATCTTCTCGTCCTCTCGATCGTCGCACTGGTCTTCATGGCCAAATGGATGAATCGGTCGCTTGACGCGGTATGGCAGCAAAACGCCTTTGCCTTTCTTGCCATTGGCGCGTGGTGGTGCCGGGCGGCATTCCGCGCAGTCCTCGGCCGCCAGACGTCGCAAACCATCCCTGCCGTTTCGCTGGCGGCAACGGCCGTGCTCTCGTTCGCCGTGCTCTTCAATGCGAGGGATCGTCAACAGAACGTGACGATCGGGCTGCCGTCCTATCTGCAGTATCCGAGCATCGCCAGCCTGAAGTTGGGACGCGGAGCGGGAAAGGTCAACTTGCACCTCGATCGCAGCGACATCGACTTGATCAACAAGGCCGTGCCGCCCCACGGTCGCCTGTTGTTGCTGTCGGACCGTGATTGGCTCGTTCTCGCAACCGCCGGCAGAGCGCCCAAGAGCTACTTTCTTCCGTTCCGGGATACGTTCAGCCCCGAACATGTCACTCGCAGCTTTGCCGGGTCCGATCACTTCATTTTGGAGCGCGGCGCAACATACGAGTATGACTGGCTCAAGACGATAACGGAGCAAATCCTATCGTCAGAGTTTGAACGCACCGAAGAATCAGCCAGCTTCATTCTCTACCGCAGGAAGACGTGAACGGGGCATCGCGGCATTGCCCGACCACCGTTTGCGCCTTTCTTCTGCTCCGCAACTCGCGTCCGGCGCTCTTGGCAGATCATCGCCGGCGCACTATTTCGGCTAAGAACAAGACTGACGGAGCGGACGCGCTTTGAACATTTATGACCTCTCCGTCTGGGTGCTGCCCCTGGTGTTCGCCATCACCTTCCACGAGGCTGCGCACGCCTTCGTCGCGGACCGGCTCGGGGACAACACGGCCTCGCAGCTCGGCCGCGTCAGCTTCAACCCGCTGAGGCATATCGACCCGTTCGGCACCCTGATCCTGCCGGCGATGCTGCTGTTCGCGCATTCGCCGTTCCTGTTCGGCTATGCCAAGCCGGTGCCGGTGAACTTTCGCAAGCTCAACAACCCCAGGCTCGACATGGTCTGGGTGGCGCTGGCCGGGCCCGTCACAAACATCCTGCTGGCGCTCGCCGCGGCCGTCGCCTTCCACGCCCTGCCCCTGGTGCCCGCAAGCTCGGCAAAGTGGGTTGCCGACAATCTCAAGAATGCGCTCATCATCAACGCCATCCTGGCTGTCTTCAACATGATGCCGATCCCGCCGCTCGACGGCGGGCGCGTCGCGGTCGGCCTGCTGCCGCGGGCCCTCGCCTTGCCGTTGGCCCGGCTCGAGCCGTTCGGTATGCTGATCCTGATCGGGCTCTTGATCCTGCTGCCGCTCGCGGGCTCGCAGTTCGGTCTAAATCTTGATGTTATTTCAGCAATACTGGGAACGTTGACCGGTTATGTGATTAAGGCTGTTCTCTTCCTGACCGGCAACGCGTAGTTGAACCTGAGATCCGAACCCATGCCGAAGGGCCAGAGGCCGACTTGGTCAAAGCTGCCGATATGCTGATCGCGCGACGCGCCGACACCCGCGCCCGCGCCGATTTCGCCACCTGGAAGATGATGGCCAAGCTCAACGGGGCGTCCGCGCTGCCTCCGGAGGCCCAGGAGTTCCTGGCGAGCTATCAAAACCTGCTGGCGCAGATGAGCGAGGGCGAAGCGACCGAGGCCACCATCGGTGCGATCTACAAGGCCTATTACGTCGAGATGGGCGGCGCTGGAACGCCGCCCGACGTCCGTCCCCGCCAGGCCAAGCCGGCAGCGGACAATGTTACCGCCTTCCGGCGCCCGGCGCCGAAGCCGAAGAGCGCTGGCTTCTTCGCGGCAGGCGCGGCCAGCGGGGCCCAGAAACGGCCCCTCCCCGTGGCGCTGATCTTCGCATGCCTGGTCGTGGTCTATGTCGGGATCCGGCTCTACTGGCGCTGAGCCGTCTTTTTCTTCTTCGCATCCGGCGGCGTGAAAATGATGTCCACGGTCCGTTCGAACCGGTCGTCGGTCAGTCCGGCAGGCGGCTGCGGGATCGGATCGGACTTGCGGACAATTGACAGCGCCGCAGCATCGTAGGCTGCATCTCCCGACGATTCCGCGACTTCGACCGACAGCACGTTGCCTTTTCGGTTGATCGCAAAGCTCACCTTGACCTTCTGGTTATTGGGCTGCTTGCCCTCCGGATTGACCTTGTGAGCCGCGAGATGCGCGCTGATCTTGCGGTTCCAGTCGGCCGTGATCTTCAGGATGTCCTTGCCAAGCCCCAGGACCGGTGCCAGGGCCTTCTCGGCTTCGCGCGCGTCCTCGTCGAGCGTCTGCCGCGCACTTGCCACCGACTTCGGCGATGCCTCGGCCGCGGGCGTTTCGACCGCCTGAATCTTGGGATCGTCTTCCGTTGGCTTCTTCGTGTTGTTCTCGGTCACGACGCGATCAGGATCCTCGACCTCCTGCGACTGGTCCTTCGGAAGCTCCGTCTCCTTGGTCTCGGCCTTCTGCTCGGGAAGCGCCTGCTGTTCCTGCATCGCTTCGCTGTCAGGCCCAGGCGGCAGATCGGTATCGGGCACCTTGGGCGAAGCCATCTCGACCGCGAACTCCGCACCGGCCGCACCAAGGCCATCGCCGTCGTCGTCGGCGCGCAAATGCGCCAGCGCGAGCGCAGCACCACCGAGATGGAGCGCGAGCGCGGCGACCGCCGCCACGATCCAGAGCTTTCGGGATGGTCTCGGTTCGTCCGACATGGCTGGCCCTTAAGGCTGAGCGGCGCCTGCCGCAGGCGCCCCCGGCGCGCCTTCCAGCGCGACCAGCTTCACCCGCGTATAGCCGCCCGAGCGCAACAGCTCCATCACACCCATCAACTCGCCATATGGCACCGAGCGATCGGCGCGCAGGAAAACATACTTGTCCTTGCTCATGTCGGAAAGGCCGTCGAGGGTCCCGATCAACTCGGCCCGGTGAACAGCGTTCTCTCCGATCGCGAGCGTCAGGTCGGGCTTGATGCTGAGATAGGTCGGCTTGTCCGGCTTCTTCTGCGGCGTCGCACTCGACGTCGGCAGATCGATCGGCAGGTCGACGGTGGACAGCGGCGCGGCGACCATGAAGATGATCAGCAGCACCAGGATGACGTCGATGAACGGCGTGACGTTGATGTCATGCGTTTCCGAGAAATCGTCGTCGTCGTCGTTGTCTGCGAGCGAAACGGCCATGGTCTACTCCGCCGCGCGCGAATGCACGCTGCCGTGGCTGCGGTCGAGATCGCGCGAGAGCAGCCGCCCTGCCGCGCCCGAGGCGCGGCTGACGAGCTCGAGATAGCCCTTCGTCACGCGCGAGAAGTGGTTGTAGATGATGACGGCGGGAATGGCGGCCACGAGGCCGATCGCGGTGGCGAGCAGCGCCTCGGCGATACCGGGCGCGACCACGGCAAGGTTCGTGGTCTGCGACTTCGAAATGCCGATGAAGCTGTTCATGATGCCCCAGACCGTGCCGAACAGGCCGACGAAGGGCGAGGTCGAGCCGATCGTGGCGAGCACGCCCATGCCGATCCGGATGCGCCGCTGCTCCGCCCGCACGATCTCGGCAAAGCTGGAGGCGGCGCGCTCCTTGATGCCGGTATCGCTGGACAGGCCGGCCGACATCCGCGCCTCGCGCAGCGCCGCCGCCAGGAACGACGGCAGGATGCCCTCCTTGGTGCCAAGCGCCATCTGCGCTTCAGCGAGCGAGCGCGCCTCCGCGATCTTCTTCAACGCCGAACGCAGCTTGCCGGAGGCGACCGACAGCTCGATCGACTTGGCGATGAAGACGGTCCAGGTCATCAGCGAGGCGAAGGCGAGCCCGATCATCACCGCCTTCACGATGACGTCCGCCGACATGAACATCACCCAGGGCGACAATTCCTTCATGGCCGGCGCGATGGCCGCCGCCTCGGGCTTCGCACTCGCGGAATTGGCGGCCGCGGGGGCAGCGCCGGCAACGGCGGGAGCCGTCAAGGCCGCAGGCGCAGCCGGCGCGGCTGCCGGCGGAACGGTTCCGGCCGTGGACGGCGGAGCCGCCGATTGGGCCGTTGCCGGCGGGCTTTGTGTCTGGGCAGAAACGGGGGACGCGAACCAGGCGGCCGCCAGCATCAAGGCTGCGGCAAGGCTTGCTTGGAAGGACATGGTCTTCATACTTCGGCCCAGTAGCGAATGAGGTTGTGATAGATACCCGTCAATTTGACCGTTTCGGGATCGTCACGCCCGAGCCGTTCCACCAGCGCCTGTATCGCGGTGTCGAGGTCAAAGATCATGCTCCGGGCTTGATCGTCCCGTATCATGCTCTGAAGCCAGAAGAAAGACGCAACCCGCGTTCCCCTGGTCACCGGCGTGACGAGGTGGAGGCTGGTCGAGGGATAGAGCACGCAGTCCCCGGCTGGCAACTTGACTTCATGGGAGCCGTAGGTGTCCTCGATCACAAGTTCGCCACCGTCGTAATCCTCCGGCTCGGCGAGGAACAGCGTGACCGACAGGTCCGTGCGGATGCGAAGGCCGGTCAGGCGGTCGCCGCGGATCGCATTGTCGACGTGCAGGCCGAAATGGTGGCCGCTGTCGGCCGCATAGCGGTTGAACAGCGGCGGGAAGATCTGCAGCGGGATCGCCGCCGCAATGAAGCGCGGGTTGGACGTCAGCGCCGAGATGATGCGGTTGCCGAGTTTTCGCGCGACCTCGCCGTCCGGTGGCAGCTGTTCGTTGCGCTTGACCATCGCCGATTGCGCGCCGGCGGTGGAGCGGCCGTCCTCCCATTCGCTGGCGTCCATGATGCGGCGGAAATCCGCCACATCATCCTTGCTGAGAACGCCAGGCAAGCACGTCAACATGATCAGAACTTCGCTGTGGTCACGACGTAGAACGCTCGTCCCGGCGCGACCGCAACGAACGGCACGTTGCTGCGATAGAACGAGTCGTAATAGAGCTTATTGGTCAGGTTCTGCGCGTAGAACTTCATGCTCCAGTTCTGGTCGATCTTCTTCTCGACGAACGCGTCGAAGCGCCAATAGCTCGGCAGCTCGTTGGTGTTGGCCGCGAACGTGCCGCCATAGACCTTGGAGCGATACACTGCCTGGCCGCCAAGCTCCCAACCGCCGTCGAACTTGTACTTGGTGAGCATGCTGAACGACTGGTGCGCGATGTTGGCGAGTTGCAGCCCGAGATTCGAAGCAACGCCGCTCTGCGTGACCTTCGACTGCATCAGCACCAGGCCGCCGAAGATGCTCCAGCGGTCGGTGATCTTGCCCTCCGCTTCGATGTCGATGCCTTGGATCCTGTAGGCTGCACCCGATGTGAGCAGGTTGTTGACAGTCTCGCGCGCGTTGTCCTTGGTGGTCTGGAACAGCGCGCCGGTCACCAGCAGGTGGCGATCCGCAAGCTCCCATTTGGTGCCGACCTCGATCGCCTTGTTGCGCTCGGGCCCGAGCAACAAGGTCGAGTTGGGAGGAACACCGCCGTAGTCGGTGCCGGTCGCGTCCAGCTCCGACCCGAACGGATTGGCCGAAGTCGCATAGGCTGCATAGACGCTGCCGATCGACATCGGCTTGTAGACCACACCGACATTGTAGTTCACCAGATCGGCGTTCTGCTTCACATAGCTCGAATTGTTGGATGCGCTCTGGCTGTAGCCGTCGTAGCGCACACCGCCGTTGACGATGATCGTGTCCTGCCAGTTCGCGGTGTCCATAACATACACGCTGCTGGTGTTGACGCCGTAGCGGGTCGGATTGCCGACGAGTGACGGAATGCCGAAGGGAATGTTGGTGTATTGCGGGGAGTAGAGATTGACACCCGTCACCGCGCCCGTGCTGGTGAAGGGCGAACCGGCCAGTTCGGACGCGAGACCGGCATAACGATCGATCGAGATGTTCTCGTTCGAATATTCGACGCCGAACACCGCCGTGTGCTTGACCCCGCCGGTGTCGAGCTTGAACGTGGCCTCGTTCTGGTTGGCCCATACGTCGACGTTCTGGTAACGGCTCTGCGCGCTCGCCGTCGTGGTCCAGAGCAGCGGGTTGGGGCTTGTCGTATTCGGGTTCTGCGGCAGCGTGCCGATGTAGTTGAGCAGCGAGTGCTCGCCGCGCACCTTGCTGGTCAGCGTGATCGCCTCGTTGACCTTGTACTCGATGGTACCGGTGCCGAAATCCTGCCGCGCGGTCTGGAAGTCGCGGTTGAGGAAGCCGTACCAATTGCCACGCGGAATGCCCGCCGACGTCACCGGCACGTTGCCCTGCTTGTAATAGGGCACGCCGAAATCGGGATAGCCGCTGAGGTCGGTATGGACGTAGTTCGTCGTGATCTTGATGTCGTTGGTCGGGGTGTACTTGGTCGAGATGAAGCTGCCCCAGCGATTGTCGGTCACGTAGTTGCGCCCGGCGACGTTGGCGTCCTGGAACAGGCCGCCGGCGCGCACCGAGAAGGTGGGATCGATGACCTGGTTGACGTCGAGCGTGACGCGCTTGGTCATGTCGGTGCCAAACTCGCTGTCGATGCGCTTGAAGTTGACGTCGCCGGCCTGCTTGGTGACGATGTTGATGGCGCCGCCGGCAGTGCCGCGGCCGGCATAGGAGGATGCCGGTCCGCGCAGAATCTCGATCTGCTCGGTGAAGAAGTTCTCGCGGATGGAAACGGCGGGATCGCGGATGCCGTCGATGAAGACGTCGTTGCGCGCGTCGAAGCCGCGGATGAAGAAACGGTCGCCGAACGCGTTGCCGCCCTCGCCCGTGCCGAGCGTCACGCCTGCGGTCGAGCGCCCGATCTCCTTCAGCGTCGTGGCGTTCTTGTCCTCGAGCACCTCCTTGCTGAGCACGGTAATGGTCTTCGGCGTGTTCAGCATCTTCTCGGGAAACTTGCCCGAAGCCTGGACGTGATCGACCTTGTACGGCGCAGCCGGATCCGCGTACGGATTGCTGTCGGGAGCGCCGGACGGCGTGGCGGGCGCCGCCTGCTGCACCGGCTGGCGCTGCGCGGCACGGCGAAGCGCGTTGCGGGCACGGACCTGCTCGGGCGAAGGCTTCGAGGCCGTCGGACGCGGACGCTCGACCGGAGCATCGACCGTCACCGGCGGCAGATTCGACTGCTGCGCCTGCGCGCCGCTCGACACCGACGCCACCGCGATCAAGCTCGCGACCGCTGAAACTTTCTTGCCGGAAACGCCCGCGGACCTCTCATCCATCGGATCGAACGCTACGACCGAACGCAACGACTTCGGTGCGACCACCTGCCCCATTACCAAACGCCCCATCTTCCTGTTCGCTCATTCACTTCGAACGAGCGATGGGCTGTTGGTATCGGCCGCAAAATAGCGGGTCAATGCGAGCCGTTCGCGAGAACCTTTGAATTGGTCCAGATCAAAACGATTCTAAACTGCAGTTTGAAATCGTTCTAAGACGAGACTGGACTCGTTCTAAACAGCGGCGATCGCGCATCGCTCTCAGTCGCTGCTCGGCGGCTTCATCAGCGAGAACAATTCGTCGACAGTCTTCTGCGCAACGGCGCGCACGCGATCGGTGCTGTCCATGCCGGCGATGTTGACGCCGCTGACGACGGCTTTGATCTCGTCGCGAAAGTCGGTGAGGAAGCGCAAGGGATCGCGCTGCTCGTTGGCGACACGCGCGATCAATCCCGTGATCAGAATCTGGCACGCGATCAGCTTGCCGTTCAGCTCGTCCATGCTTCGCTCCGTTGATGCGGCGCCGATATGGACGATGCCGAAATCCCTGACAACCGAAACGGCCACGACGCAACTTAGAACCGTTCTTGCGGTTGATCCGAACCACGGCCCGGCGCGAAGCCGATCGGCCCTGAGCACACCGCTGCGCGTGCTGCGCAAGCATGGCACGCCGAACGCTCGCGGCGCGAAAATGCAGCCCTGCACACCGGCGCGCCAGCGAGCTGCCTACACGGTGCAAAGCTTTCCAATTGTTTAGGATTCTCAACTGATAGTGCTGTTTACACTGGAAGTTGGCGTGTATTATACATCATATGGAACCGTACGATTGCCCCGATATTCGTAGCCGAGGGCATGCGAGCCGATACGAGACGACATGAAAAAGTCCCGGCCGATCCTTTGGCTTCTGATCATCGCGGCCGTGGCCTCCGCGGGTTATTATAGTTGGCAGAAATTCGGCTCGTCCGAGGCTGGAAAAGTCCAGACCGCACAAACCGCTCAAAAAGGCCCGCCTCGCCCCTCCGCCGTCCCCGTCAGCGTTGCGCCGGTCCAGAAGACCGACTTTCCGGTCTATTTGACCGGGCTCGGTACGGTTCAGGGCTTCAACACGGTCCAGGTCCGAACCCGCGTGGATGGCCAGATCGACAAGCTCGAATTCAGGGAAGGCCAGATCGTCAAGCAGGGCGATCTCCTGGTCTCGATCGATCCCCGCCCCTATCAGGCCACGCTTGACCAGGCCAAGGCCAAGAAGGCGCAGGACGAGGCCAGTCTCGCCAACGCCAATCTCGAGCTCCAGCGCGCCACGAAGCTCGGCGAATTTGCCACCGCCCAGCGCGTCGACACCCAGCGCACCACCGTGGCTCAGCTCACCGCGCAGATCGCCGCCGATGATGCCGCGATCTCCAACGCCCAGACCCAGCTCGATTACACCCAGATCAAGGCACCGATCACCGGCGTTGCGGGCCTGCGTCAGGTCGACATCGGCAACATCGTCAACGCCTCCTCGCAGACCGCCATCGTCACGATCTCGCAGGTCGAGCCGATCGCGGTGATCTTCACCGCGCCGGAAGACCAGCTCCCCTATATCAGCGAGGGCCAGAAGGCCGGCGCGCTCAAGGTGATCGCCCTCACCACCGACGGCAAGAAGACGCTGGCCGAGGGCAAGCTCGCTGTGATCAACAACCAGGTCGACACGAGCAGCGGCACGATCCGGCTCAAGGCGGTGTTCGACAACAAGGAAAACACGCTGTGGCCGGGCCAATCGGTCTCGACGCGGCTCCTGGTGCGAACGCTGAAGGATGCGACCGTCGTTCCGGATGACGCGGTCCAGCACTCCACCAACGGGCTCTACGCCTACACGGTCAATCAGGACAACAAGGCCGAGCTGCGCAAGGTCAAGGTCAGCTATGGCATCGACGGGCGTTCGGTCATCGAGGAAGGCTTGAGCCCCGGCCAACAGGTGATCGTCGGCGGTCAGTTCAAGGTCCAGCCCGGAAGCCTGGTGTCGACTGCGGTGGCAAGCTCGGATCCGGCCCAGAACAAGGTACGACAGCAATGACCGAGGGCGGGATTTCGGCACCTTTTATCCGATATCCCATCGGCACCTCGCTGCTGATGGCCGGCATTCTCTTCGTCGGCTTGGTCGCCTATCCCCTGCTTCCGGTCGCGCCGCTGCCGCAGGTGGACTTTCCGACCATCCAGATCACCGCCAACCTGCCCGGCGGCAGCCCTGAAACGATGGCTTCGTCCGTGGCGCAGCCGCTCGAGCGGCAATTCGCCCAGATCCCGGGCATCGCGCAGATGACCTCGACGAGCTATCTGGGCACGGCGTCGATCACCATCCAGTTCGATCTCAACCGCAACATTGACGGCGCCGCCAACGACGTGCAGGGCGCCATCAACGCGGCCAGCGGCCAGTTGCCGAAAAACCTGCCGTCGCCCCCGACCTACCGCAAGGTCAACCCCGCCGACGCGCCGATCCTGCTGCTGTCGGCGACATCGGAGACGCTGCCGCTGACGACCGTCAGCGACTCGGTCGACGCCCAGCTCGCCCAGCAGATCAGCCAGCTCTCAGGGGTCGCCCAGGTCTTCATCGGCGGCCAGCAGAAACCTTCCATCCGCATCCAGGTCGATCCCGCAAAGCTGGTCGCCAAGGGCCTGTCGATGGAGGACATCCGCAGCCAGATCGCGATCACCACGGTCGACAGCCCCAAGGGCAATATCGACGGCGAGAAGCGCGCCTATACGATCTACGCCAACGACCAGCTCACGCACGCGAAGGACTGGAACGACGTCATCATCGCCTATCGCAACGGCGCTCCGCTGCGGATTCGCGACATCGGCCAGGCGGTCAGCGCCGCCGAAGACGCCAAGCAGGCGGCCTGGGCGAACGGCAAGCGCGGCGTGTTCCTGGTGATCTTCAAGCAGCCGGGCGCCAACGTCATCGAGACCGTGGACCGGATCAAGGCGACCCTGCCCCGCCTCGTGGCGGCGATCCCGCCCGCGATCAAGATCGAGCTCATCAGCGACCGAACCACCACCATCCGCGCCGCGGTCGAGGACGTCCAGTTCACGCTGCTGCTGACCATCGCCCTCGTGGTCATGGTCATCTTCATCTTCCTGCGAAGCTTCTGGGCAACGGTCATACCGACGGTCACGGTGCCATTGGCGCTGCTGGGTGCCTGCGCCTTGATGTGGGTGGCCGGCTATTCGCTCGACAATCTGTCGTTGATGGCGCTCACCATCGCGGTCGGCTTCGTCGTCGACGACGCCATCGTGATGCTCGAGAACATCACGCGCTACATCGAGGAAGGCGACTCTCCGATGGAGGCCGCCTTCAAAGGCTCCAAGGAAATCGGCTTCACCATCGTCTCCATCAGCATCTCGCTGGTCGCGGTGCTGATCCCCCTGCTGTTGATGGGCGGCATCATCGGGCGCCTGTTCCGCGAATTCGCCGTCGTGCTGGCGATGACGATCTTCGTCTCGATGTTCGTGTCGCTGACGCTGACGCCGATGATGGCCTCGCGCTTCCTGCGCGCCCATGGCGAGGTCACCCACGGCAAGCTCTATCAGTGGAGCGAGCGCGCCTTCGACGGCATGCTGCGCGGCTACGAATACGTGCTCGACCACGCCCTGGCCTGGCGGCGCACCACGCTCGCGATTTTCTTCGTCACGCTCGGCCTGTCGGTCTACCTGTTCGTGCTGATCCCCAAGGGCTTCTTCCCGCAGCAGGACGTCGGCCTGATCACGGCCACGTCTGAAGCCTCGCAGGACATTTCGTTCAAGGAGATGCAGCGCCGCCAGGTCGAGCTCGGCAAGATCGTGATGGACGACCCCGACGTCGCAACGATCGCCATGAACATCGGCGGCAGCGGCCGTGCCGGCAACAACGGCAACATGTTCATCACGCTCAAGCCGCGCAACGAGCGGGAGGCGTCCGCTCAGCAGATCATCGCACGGCTGCGTCCGAAGCTCGAGAAAGTGCCGGGCGCGCGCCTCTATATGCAGGCGGCCCAGGACGTCCGGCTCGGTGGCCGGCCGACGCGCACGCAGTTCGAGTTCACCCTGCAGGACGCAGATCTCGCCGAGCTCAACGAATGGGCGCCGAAGATCCTCGCCAAGATGCAGACGCTGCCGGAGTTGCGCGACGTCGCGACCGACCAGCAGACGCAGGGCACGACGGTCCAGCTCAAGATCAACCGCGACACCGCTGCCCGCTACGGCATCCAACCCCAGTTGATCGACGACACGCTGTATGATGCGTTCGGACAGCGGCAGGTCACGCAATATTTCACGCAGCTCAATACCTACAAGGTAATCCTGGAAGTCCTGCCGGAAATGCAGGGCGATCTCGAGACGCTGAACAAATTGTATCTGAGATCGCCGCTGACCGGCGACCAGGTGCCGCTATCGACCTTCGCCAGCTGGACCACTGATCCGGTCCGCCCGCTCTCGATCAGCCATCAAGGCCAGTTCCCGTCGATCACGATCAGCTTCAATCTCGCGCAAGGCGTCGCGCTCGGCCAGGCCACCGAGGCCGTGCAGCGGGCGATGGCCGAGCTCGGCGCACCGGCGACGCTGAATTCGAGCTTCCAGGGCACCGCGCAGGCCTTCCAGCAGTCGCTCGGCACCGTGCCGCTCTTGATCCTCGCCGCGCTCGTCGTGGTCTATCTGATCCTCGGCATTCTCTACGAGAGCTACATCCATCCGATCACGATCCTGTCGACGCTGCCTTCGGCCGGCGTCGGCGCGCTCGCGATCCTGATGGCGGCCGGCTTCGACTTCAGCCTGATCGCGCTGATCGGCATCATCCTCCTGATCGGCATCGTGAAGAAGAACGGCATCATGATGGTCGACTTCGCGATTGCCGCCGAGCGCGACGAGCACAAGACGCCGGAGGAATCGATCCGCCAGGCCGCGCTGCTGCGCTTCCGCCCGATCATGATGACGACGATGGCGGCCCTGCTCGGCGGCGTGCCCCTCATGCTCGGCCACGGCACCGGCGCCGAAATCCGGCAGCCGCTCGGCTACGCCATGGTCGGCGGCCTGATCGTCAGCCAGGCACTGACGCTGTTCACCACGCCGGTGGTCTATCTCTATCTCGACAAGCTCAACAACTGGTTCTCGACCTGGGGCCGCTCGGGCGACGAGGGCCAGGAGGCGCCCGAGCACGGCAGCGTCAAGGAAGCCGCCGAGTAAGCTTGCGCCGCGCCTGCCGCGACGCTACAGCGAGACCCCGGTTCGCAAATGCGGTTTCCCATGCCTATGCAATCCAGACTTGTCGCCCTTGCCGCTGCTGTCCTGTTGTCAGCTGGCGCCGCACATGCCCAGCAGGGCGCTAAGAAGAACGCCGCGCCCGCCCCGGCCGCGCAGCCCGCGCCCGCCCCGACGCAGGCGCAGGCTGACGGGTCTTCCGGACAGCCCGGTTGGATCGTCCGCTGCACCAGCGCAAGTCGTGACGCGCCGCTCGAATGCGCGATGGAGCAGAACGCGGTGCTGACCAAGACCGGCCAGACCGTCGTCCTGATCAACATCCGCATTGC
The DNA here is from genome assembly GCF_025200865.1 of Bradyrhizobium sp. NC92. Classification (NCBI taxonomy): domain Bacteria; kingdom Pseudomonadati; phylum Pseudomonadota; class Alphaproteobacteria; order Hyphomicrobiales; family Nitrobacteraceae; genus Bradyrhizobium; species Bradyrhizobium sp. NC92. The sequence goes on along the minus strand of NZ_CP104171.1, from coordinate 3,635,732 downwards.
GCCCGACACCCGCACGCCGATCGCGCTGTTGCAATTGCCGCTTGGCCTCAACCTTCCCGTCGGGGCCAAGCTCCAGGTCGACGAAGGCAAGATGTTCGACCTCCAGATCCAGACCTGCGAGAACCGCGGCTGCTACGCCTCGACGCCGATGGCACCGGACCTGCTCGCCGCCTTGCGCTCGGGCAAGCAGCTGAAGGTCTCGTTCCAGAACATGGCCAAGGAGACGATCGCGATCCCGATGCCGCTCGGCGATTTCGCGGCCGCCTACGACAAGATCAAGTAGCGGGTTCTCCTCACGTCGCGATGTCGCCCGCCCGCAGCAGCGTCGTGAAGCCGCCATAGATCATGCGCTTGCCGTCGAACGGCATGCCTTCCATTTTCAGCCGCGGATCCGCCATCACCTTCTTGTTGACGGCATCGCGGCTCTCCCGGTCCCGATAGAGGATCCAGGCGAACACCACGATCTCGTCCTCCTTCGCGATCACCGCGCGCGGAAATGAGGTGAGCTCGCCATAGGGAACGTCGTCACCGATGCATTCGACATAGTCGAGCGCGCCGTGCTCCATCCAGATCGCGCAGGCTTTCGTCGCCAGCGCCTTGTAGGCCTCGATGTTGTCCTTCGGCACGGCGAGAATGAAACCATCGACATAGGGCATTTGCGATCTCCTTGGGTTTGTCCAGCCCAAGGACGATGGAGCGTGCCGCGATCCGACTTGGACATGCGAATGTCAGGTGAGGCAAACCGCCGCGTGAATGTCGACGCCGGAGCGCTTCGGAATCATGCCCTCGAAAACTGCCCGGAGCTGGCTGGGGAACCTGGATTCGAACCAAGACAAACAGAGTCAGAGTCTGTTGTGCTACCGTTACACCATTCCCCAACGGAATAGCCGAACAAATTCAAAGGCTTGCCTGACTTGCTCGACTGTGGCCGGAAGCGCAGCGCGCAAATCACGGCTCAGGCGTGGCAGCGTTCTACCCGCTCGCATCTGGGCTGGCAAGCGCTGCATGATCGAGCCAAGGCCAGCTTGATCAGACGACGATGCGATCGAAATCTGCGGCGATCCGGGTGTTCGGGAAGATTCCTGCCGCCTCGGCGAGAATCTCCGCGTCTTCGTAGCGTCCTGACATATGCGTCAGCACGAGTTGTCCGACCTTGTTCGTGGCCGCAAAGCAGGCCGCTTCTGCCGCGGTGAGATGGCCGTAACTCCGCGCGGTCGGCGCGTCGCGATCGAGGAACGTGGCCTCGATCACCAGCGTGTCGGCACCGGCCACGTATTGCGACAGCCCCTCGGTGGTCTCGGTGTCGCCGATCACGACGAGCTTGCTGCCGCCGCTCGGCGGACCGAGGACGTCTTCCGGATCGATGGTTCGGTTGGCAAGCACGATCGGTCGGCCAGCGGCCAACTCGCCGCGCAAGGGACCGTCGGGGACACCGAGCGCGATGAGGCGATCAGGCCAAAGATGACGGCGGGCGGGGCTTTGGAAGACGAAGCCAAAGCTGTCGGTGTCGCGGTGGCGGACCGGAAAACAGCCGATGGTGAATTCACCGGCGTCGATGACTTGTCCCTCGGTCAGCACAGCGAACTCAACGGCGATCGGCGCCCTGCCCGGGCCCCACAGGCCGGCGAGCATGCGGACGACGAGGTCGAGCGTGCCTTCGCCGCCGTGAATGGTCATTGCCTCGGACGTCTGCCGCAAGCCGAGCGTCGAGAACAGTCCGGGGATGCCGAGCACGTGGTCGAGATGGGCGTGGGTGAGCAGGATGCGGTCGAGCCGCCGGAAGCCGGCGCCGCTGCGCAGCAACTGGCGCTGCGTGCCCTCGCCGCAATCGACCAGGACGCGCTTGCCTGCGGCTTCCACGAGCAGCGCTGGATGGTTGCGCTCCGCTGAGGGAACGCTGGCCGATGTCCCGAGAAATGTCAGGGCGAACATGGTCGTCGATATCCAGCGACCGCCCCTCTCCGCGACAACGCGGTCGACGGTCTCACCGTCCCCAATGCCACGCGAGCAGCAGCGCGTACAGGCCCATCGAGGCGGCATAGAGCACGGCGAGCAGCACGTAGCCGCCGATCTGGCGACTGATCGCAGCCTTCGGCGTAACCCACCAGTCGAGCGCCCTGAAAGCCGCGGGCACCAGCCACCAGCCGAGCAGCTGGGTGCTGACGAGATTGCCGACGAACAGCGACAGCCAGACCGGCACGCCGTGACTATCGATCAGCGGCCTGCTGATGAAAAAGCCCCAGAGGTACACCACGGGATAGAGAACCAGGAGAACGATCAGGTTGCTCTTCCAGATGAAACCGGGCCCTTGCTCGGGGGCCGACGTCTTGCCGGCCGGGAACCAGAAATTGAAGCCGTAGCCCGCCCGCTTCACGTGCATTCCGGCATTGAAGCGCTCGCCCTCCTTAAGGAGGGTCTGCCGCAAGGGCGAGTCGAGCCATGCATTGAGATTGGCATCGCTGTCGAACGACAGGATGATGATCCATTCCTCGTGCAGGCCCGGAATCGGCCGCTCGATCTTGTGGCGCAGAAATCCCTTGAACTCGGCCTCCGCCGCCTGGATGCGCTGCTGCCATTTCAGGAACGCATCCTCGAGCCCATCGGGGACCTTGAAGGAGATCACCGCCGAGACCGCGCTGTCGCGCTGGACGCCGGTGTCGGGCAGGATATGGACGTCCTCCGAGCCGACGAAGAAGCGCTGCACCTCTGCGATGCGGCGCGCCCGTACATCGCTCTGGAGCCAGGCACGTGCTGCAGCCGGGCTGGCGAAACGCAGGATCGTCACCCAGTCCACATGCGCGGGGGGTTGCGGCGGCACCACCTCCTGGCTGAGAAAGCCGGGCCAGGCCTTGAGCACTTCGCCGACCTCACCGTTCCACCGTGCGAACGCGGCAAAGCCGTCGTCGGCGATGCGGCGCTGGATGACGAGGGCGACCGGCTGGCCGGCTGTTTCAGGAGATGCGCTCATCGGCGGCCGTCTCAGCTCTTCTTGTAGAGACGCTTGCCCATCACCCAGGTCTCGTCGACGCAGCGATCGTCGCCGACCATCATGACGGCGAACAGCATGCTCGCGGCCTCATCCATCGAGCGCGGGCCGGCGCCGTCGGCGATCAGCGATTGATGCCACGCTTGCGCGACCTGCCCGCTGTTCGGATCGAGCGCGACGAAATCGGCCTCCTTGCCGGGCTCGAAATTGCCGAGCTTGTCGTCGATGTAGAGGCCTTCGGCGCCGCCGAGCGTGATCGACCAGAAGCCGCGATAGGGCGAGAGCTTGTTGCGCTCGGCTTCCGCGAGGTCCTTGCGTGCGGGATCGATGCTGCCGTCAAGCAGGGTGTTGTTGCACATGCCGACCTTGTAGGCGTCATCTAGCACGGAGATCATCGAGAAGCGGTTGCCGCCGCCGACGTCGGTGCCGAACGACATCTTGACGCGATGCTCGGGATCGGTGGCGCGTCCGAGACGGAACAGGCCGCTGCCGAGGAACAGGTTCGAGCACGGGCAGAACACCACCGCCGCGCCCTTCTTCGACATGCGGCGGAACTCGTTGTTCGAGAGATAGACGCCATGGCCGCCGGAGAATTTCGGCCCGACCAGGTCGAACTTCTCGTAGACGCCGAGATAGTCCTGGCAGTCCGGATGCTCGACCAGCACGCCGGTGCATTCGGCAGGGTTCTCGGAGATGTGGGTGTTGACCCAGCAATCCGGATGCTCGTGCTTGAGGCGCTGACACGCCTTCAGCAGTTCCGGCGAAGCGCCGAAGGCGAAGCGCGGCGTGATGGCGTAGAGATTGCGGCCCTTGTTGTGGTACTGCGCGATCAGCCGCTTGCTGTCGCGATAGAAATTCTCGGGGGTATCGATGAAATCGGCCGGCGCATTGCGATCGATCCCGGTGAGGCCCGCGATGACGCGCATGTTGCGGCGAGCTGCTTCCTCGAACAATTCCTCAGTCGACACTGGCGAGGAGCTCGTGAAGGCCTGGCAGGTGGTGGTGCCGGAGGCGAGCAGCGCATCGAGGAAACGCTTTACGCCCTCGCGCGCGTAGTCGCGATCCCGGTATTTGAGCTCTTCCGGGTAGACCCATTTCTGCAGCCACGGCAAGAGCTGCTCGCCATACGCCCCTAACACGCGCGTCTGCGGCAGATGAATGTGGCCGTCGATGAAGCCGGGGACGATGATGCGGTCCTTGATGTGGGTGATCTCGACGCCCGGATGGGCGGCGGCGATCTTGTCATAGGGGCCGAAGGCCTTGATCACGCCGTCCGCGACGACCATGAGGCCGTCCTGGTGAAAGCGTGCGGAGGCCTGCTCGTTGCCGACATGCTTCCAGGGATCGTCGACGAAGTCGAAGAACGTGCCGCGAATACCGACGGTGGTCATGAACTGGTTCCTTCCTTAAGGTTGCGTGGCCTGTCGCGCCGACGGCAGCGAGATCGCGAGCAGCGTACCGGCGACGGCGCAGAGGCCGAGATAGAGCCATCCGATCGGCGCCTGCGTCGCTTCGGGCAACACCGCCGTGATCGCCATGGCGCCGCTGACGGCGAGATAGCAGAGCGCGCTGATGAGGCCGCCGATCAGCCCGTGGTCGCGCTCGAACAGGCCGAGCGCCATGCCGTACATCATCGGGCACAGCACACCGCAGCCGCCGAGCACCAGCGCGCCGCCGATCGTGATCGACAGGAAATCGAGACCGAGGGTCATGCCTGTTGCGGTCAGGGCCGCGGCGCCGGCGAGGAACAGCGCGAAGGCGCCGAAGCCCAGCATGCGCGCCGGCATGAAGCGCGCGAAATGCGCGCAGCCGAGCTCGCCGGCGAGATTGACCCCGCCAAGGCCGAGTGCGACGAGGCCGTAGATGGCCGCCGAATAGCCAAGACCAGTCTGGTAGAAGAACGGCGCTACGACGCCGAACGCCAGCTGCGCGCTGGCTGCGGCAGCAAAGACCAGCACGAAAGCGAGGAAGCCCGGCCGCACCAGCGCATCGCGCAAGATGCCGGCGGTGCGGCGCGGATCGAACGGCGCGCGCCGCTCGGCCGGCAATGTTTCAGGCAGAAGGAATACGACGATCGTGGCAACGATCGCCGCGGCGAGGGCAATGACGACGAAGACACCGCGCCACGAGGTCAGCTCGACGATGAAGCCACCGGCCGCCGGCGCCAGCACCGGCGCAAGGCCCCAGGCGGCACCTAATAGGCCGGAGATCGCGGTGAGCTCGCGGCCGCGGAAACAATCAGCGGCGACCGCATAGGCGACAACGAGACAAGTGCAGCCGCCGATGCCTTGCAGGAAGCGCAAGCCCAGCAGCAGCGAGGCGCTTGTGGCGAGCGCACAGGCGATGCTCATCGCAATCAGCACCGACAGGCCCGCGAGCAGCACGTTGCGGCGGCCGATTGTGTCCGAGGCAATACCGACCGGCACCAGCGCCAGAGACATACCGAGCATGTAAGCGGTAACGGTGTTCTGCATCGAGGCCGGATCGGCGGCGAGATCCACCACCATCTGCGGCAGGCCTGGCGTATAGGCATCGAGCGGAATCTGGCTGAACGGCACGACACACAACAGGATCGGCACGATCCCACTCCTGGCGCGACCGGCGTCCGAAGCAAGTGCAGTCATGGCTTACGCCCCCTCGATGCCCGCGGGTCCCATCTTTTCGTGCGCGCAATGAGAGGCGACGATGCAGGTTGCGGGTCTTGACGCGCGGAACGTGCCAGAACTGTGTGTAGAAACTCTTAGGAGCTTTCGTGTCGATCCGTTTCGGCGATGATGCCCTGGCCGTCACTCAAAACAAAAATGCGAAGACAACCCCATGCAAAGTAGAAATCGTTGAAGAATTTCGCCTCGTGAGTCGAGCCTAGTGGGGGCGCTTGATGCGTCGGGCAAAACAGCGGCACGATTGCATGATCGCCCGTCTGGCCATTAACCGATCGGAAGGCATGGTTGCTTCTGCGCGAGCCGTGCGCGCGCCTGATCCACGCTGGTCTACGTTCGATCGACCGACTGCGCCTCGACGGCCTGCACGGCCACGCTCGCGACCTGCCGCAGCGCTTCGCGATCGGCACCCGAGGACGCCATCACGCCCATGCCGACCGACACCGCCGAGACATAGCGCGCGAGCGCAGCCGGATCGGCGCTCTCCTTGAGATCGCCCTCGGCCCTGGCGCGGACGAAACGGTCGCGGAGCTGGTCTTCGTTCTGGGCGCGGCGCGCGGCGAGCTCGAAGGGGACGTTCTCGGAGCCTGTGCCACAGGCAATGCCGCCTTGCACCAGCAGGCAGCCGGGCGGATTGGCGGGATCGGTCTGCCTGTCGGCGATGCCCATCAACATGCGCTCGGCCACGGCTCGGGCGGTGGGGGCTGCCACCACCTCGTCCATCCAGATGTTGCGCAGCCTGGTGTAGCGATCGAGCGCGGCCTTCAGCAGCCCTTCCTTGTTGCCGAAGCAGGCGTAGAGACTGGGCGGATTGATGCCCATGGCCTCGGTGAGCTGGGCAATGGTCGCGCCCTCATAGCCATGGCGCCAAAACACTTCCATCGCCTGGTCCAACGCCATTTCGGCGTCGAATTCCCGGGGGCGTCCCATGCCCATGTGCCTGTCTCCTCGGATCGGCGTTTGTCCTCAGCCTAACGCAGGATCCTATCTATTTGTTCTAGCTTTCTTTTTCTTGTGTCTTCCAATCGTCGCGGTATCGCCGTACAATTTTCTTAGTGAATGGTACATAAGTATCTTGCACTGCGGTATCCAGCTCCACATCTGTAGTGAACACTACATATCTGGAGCGCGCAAATGCCCCCCTCCCAAAACACCTCCCGCACCGGCCGTTTCCGCCGCCTTCTGGGTGGCGTCGCCATCGTGGGCGCCCTCGCCGCCGCCGGCTCGGTCGTGACCGGCCGCTATTTTCATGCGGCGCAAGCCACCGCACCGGCGGCCGCAGCTGAACAGGCTGTTTCCGTCACGGTGGCGATGATCGAGCCGCGGCAGACCGTGCTGTGGGACGATTTCTCCGGCCGGCTCGAGGCGATCAACCGCGTCGAGCTCCGCCCGCGCGTCGCGGGCGCGATCCTGTCGGCGAACTTCACCGAAGGCGCGCTGGTGAAGGCCGGCGACGTGCTGTTCAAGATTGATCCAGCCCCCTATGCGGCCGAGGTCGACAAGGCGGCGGCCCAGCTCGAGGCGACCAAAGCGCGCGTCGTCTTCACCCAGAGCGAGCTCGAGCGAGGCGCGCAGCTCGTCGGCAACGCCGTGGTCACCCGGCGCGACTACGACCAGCGCGACAACGCCAATCGCGAAGCGATCGCCAACGTCAAGGCGGCCGAGGCGACGCTGCAGACCGCAAAGCTCAATCTCGATTACACCGAAGTGCGCGCCCCCGTGGATGGCCGCGTCGGCAAGATCGAGGTCACCGTCGGCAATCTCGTCGCCGCCGGCACCGCTTCGCCGGTGCTGACCTCGCTGGTCTCGGTCAATCCGATCTACGCCTCGTTCGATGCGGACGAAGAGCTGGTGCTGCGCGCACTGAACTCGATCGCAGATAGCACCGGCAGCCGCGGCAAGCTCGACCAGATCCCGGTCGAGATGACGACGTCGGGCGGCTTGTCCGCAAAGGGCCACATCCAGCTCATCGATAACCAGGTCAACGGCCAGAGCGGCACCATCCGTGTCCGCGCTGTATTCCGCAACGACGACGGACGCCTCATTCCCGGCCAGTTCGCGCGCGTGCGCATGGGCCAGCCCAAGCAGCAGGCACTGGTGATGATCGACGAGCGCGCCATCGGCACCGACCAGGACAAGAAGTTCGTGATGGCGGTCGGCGACGACAGCCGCGCCGTCTACCGGCCGGTCACCCTCGGCGGTGCCGTCGATGGACTTCGCATCGTCACCTCGGGCCTGAAGTCCGGCGACCGCATCGTCGTCAACGGTTTGCAACGCGTGCGTCCGGGCGCCCTCCTCAAGACGGAGGTGGCAGCGATGGGCGCGCGGGGGCCGCAGCAGGCGTCAAACCACAGCAACCAGGACGTGGTGCAGCGCTAGTTAGTTCATCCCGGGGCGGGCGAAGCCCGAACCCGGGATCTCGCAGTTACGAAACTCCGATTACTTCACTTCTGGATTCCGGGTTCGCGCGCGCCCCGGAATGACGGAGGGGGCAAGGCCATGAATCTCTCAAAGTTCTTCATCGACCGTCCGATTTTCGCCGGCGTGCTGTCGGTCCTGATCTTCCTCGCCGGGCTGATCTCGCTGTTCGCGATGCCGATCTCGGAATATCCGGACGTGGTGCCGCCCTCCGTCGTGGTGCGCGCGACCTATCCCGGCGCCAACCCCAAGGTGATCGCGGAGACGGTGGCGACCCCGATCGAGGAGCAGATCAACGGCGTCGAAAACATGCTCTACATGTCGAGCCAGGCGACCACCGACGGCGCGATGACGCTGACGGTGACGTTCCGGCTCGGCACCGATCCCGACAAAGCGACGCAGCTGGTGCAGAACCGGGTGCAGCAGGCCGAGCCGCGCCTGCCCAACGTGGTGCGCCAGCTCGGCATCATCACCAAGAAGTCGTCGCCCGACCTCACCATGGTCGTGCATCTGCTGTCGCCGAACGGCCGCTACGACATGACTTATTTGCGCAATTACGCGGTGCTCAACGTCAAGGACCGGCTAGCGCGGATCGACGGCGTCGGCGACGTCCAGCTCTATGGCGCCGGCGACTATTCGATGCGGGTCTGGGTCGATCCGCAGAAGGCCGCCGAGCATGGGCTCACCGCGAGCGACATCGTGCGGGCGATCCAGGCGCAGAACGTCGAGGCCGCCGCCGGCGTGGTCGGCTCCTCCCCGAACGTCAAAGGCATCGATCTCCAGCTCTCGGTCAATGCGGAAGGCCGGCTCGCCAACGAGGAACAGTTCGGCGACATCGTGGTCAAGACCGGTACGCGCGGCGAGGTCGTGCGGTTGCGCGACGTCGCGCGCATCGAGCTTGGCGCTTCCGAATACGGACTGCGCTCGCTGCTCGACAACAAGCAGGCGGTGGCGATCCCGATCTTCCAGGCGCCCGGCTCCAACGCGCTGCAGATCTCCGACAATGTCCGCGCCACCATGGCGGAGATCAAGAAGAACATGCCGGAGGGCGTGTCCTACCAGATCGTCTACGATCCCACCCAGTTCGTCCGCTCCTCGATCGAGGCCGTGATCCACACGCTCTTGGAGGCGATCGCGCTGGTAGTGCTGGTGGTGATCCTGTTCCTGCAGACCTGGCGGGCCTCGATCATTCCCCTTCTCGCCGTGCCGGTGTCGATCGTCGGTACGTTCGCGGTGATGCACGTGTTCGGCTTCTCCATCAACGCGCTCAGCCTGTTCGGTCTCGTGCTCGCCATCGGTATCGTCGTCGACGACGCCATCGTCGTGGTTGAGAATGTCGAGCGCAACATCGAAGCGGGGCTGTCGCCGCGGGATGCCACCTATCAAGCGATGCGCGAGGTCTCGGGCCCGATCATCGCGATCGCGCTGGTGCTGATCGCGGTGTTCGTGCCGCTCGCCTTCATCTCCGGTCTCACCGGGCAGTTCTACAAGCAGTTCGCGCTGACGATCGCGATCTCGACCGTGATCTCCGCCATCAACTCGCTGACGCTGTCACCGGCCTTGTCGGCGCTGCTGCTCAAGGGCCACAACGAACCGAAGGACCGGCTGACGCTGATCATGGAAAAGAGCCTCGGCTGGTTCTTCCGCGGCTTCAACAAGGCCTTCACGCGTTCCTCGGACAATTACAGCGGCACCGTCGGCAAGGTGATCTTGGGCAAGGCCGCGGTGATGGGCCTCTATGTGGTGCTGGTCGGACTGACGGCGTTTCTGTTCCAGCAGGTGCCGAGCGGCTTCGTGCCGGGCCAGGACAAGCAGTACCTCGTCGGCTTCGCCCGCCTGCCCGATGGCGCCACGCTCGACCGCAGCGAGGAGGTGATCCGCAAGATGAGCGATATCGCGCTAACCCAGCCCGGTGTCGAGAGCTCGGTGGCCTTCCCGGGCCTGTCGATCTCCGGCTTCACCAACTCCTCCAACGCTGGCATCGTGTTCTCGACGCTGAAGCCGTTCGACGAGCGCAAGGATGCGGCCCTGAGCGGGAATGCGATTGCGGCCGAGCTGAACAAGAAATATGCCGGGATCCAGGAAGCCTTCATCGCCATGTTCCCGCCGCCGCCCGTCAACGGCCTCGGCACCATCGGCGGCTTCAAGCTGCAGATCGAGGACCGCGCCGGTCTCGGCTATGACGCCCTGAACGAGGCGACCAACGCCTTCATGGCGGCGATGCAGAAGGCGCCGGAGATCGCCGGCGTGTTCTCAAGCTTCCAGGTCAACGTGCCCCAGCTGTTCGCCGACATCGACCGCACCAAGGCGCTCCAGCTGGGCGTGCCCGTGACGGAGGTGTTCAACACGCTGCAGATTTACCTCGGCTCCTACTACGTCAACGACTTCAACAAGTTCGGGCGCACCTATTCCGTCCGCGTGCAGGCCGACGCGCCGTTCCGCGCCCGCGCCGACGACATCAGGCAGTTGAAGGTGCGCTCGTCGTCCGGCGACATGGTGCCATTGTCGGCGCTGCTCAACATCCGCCAGAGCGCGGGGCCGGAACGCGCGATCCGCTACAACGGCTTCCTGTCGTCCGACATCAACGCGGCGGCTGCGCCCGGCTTCTCGTCGGGACAGGCGCAGGAGGCGGCGACGCGGATCGCCGCGGAGGTGCTGCCGCCGGGCTTTGCCTTCGAATGGACCGACCTGACCTATCAGGAGTTCATCGCCGGCAATTCCGGCATCTGGGTGTTTCCGCTGGCGATCCTCCTGGTGTTCCTGGTGCTGGCCGCGCTTTATGAGAGCCTGACCCTGCCGCTGTCGATCATCATGATCGTGCCGATGGGCTTGCTCGCCGCGATGTTCGGCGTCTGGATCTCCAAGGGCGACAACAACGTCTTCACCCAGATCGGCCTCATCGTGCTGGTCGGCCTCTCCGCCAAGAACGCGATCCTGATCGTCGAATTCGCGCGCGAACTCGAATTCGCCGGGCGCACGCCGATCCGGGCCGCGATCGAAGCCAGTCGCTTGCGGCTGCGCCCGATCCTGATGACGTCGATGGCGTTCATCATGGGCGTGCTGCCGCTGGTGCTCTCGACCGGTGCCGGCTCGGAGATGCGGCGCGCGATGGGCGTTGCCGTGTTCTCCGGGATGATCGGCGTCACCGTGTTCGGCCTGTTCCTGACGCCGGTGTTCTATGTGCTGCTCCGAACCGTCACGGGCATGAAGCCGCTGATCCATCACGGCAGCGACGTCGGCGCGGCCCCGGTCCACGGGCCTGCCGAGTGAACAGCGTCCCGCCGCGCCCCCGGCGGGACCAACAAGGTCGATCGATTATTTCCGGTTCTCCTCGCAGAATTTCAGCGCCGCCAGCGCCTCGCCGGCTCGCGGGATCTGCATCTCGATGCTGTCATCGTCGTCGTCCTCGAAATCCAGCGTGAGGCGCTTGGCCTTCGCGAGGCGATCCATGATCGACTGATCGTATGCGAAGATGCCGCGCACCGTGGTCTTGTCCATGACCTCCCACTTGGCCTTCTTCATGATGTCGGCATCGTCAGTGCCGACATCGGCCCGGAGGATCTCGCCGACCTTGTCCCATTCCCAACCGTCGTAGATCATCACGATCACGATCGCCTGCTCGGAATAGGTGATCACGATGACGTAGTCGCGGTTCTCGTCATCCTTGTCCTTGTAGCCGCGGCTGGCATTGCAGTGGGTGTCCTGCGTGCGCTTCTCGATGGTCCAGTCGCCGACCTTGGATTGTTGCGCAAGCGCAGCGCTTGGGCCCAACACGGTTGCGCTCAAGGCGCAAGCGAGAATTCCGGCGGCGAGAAGAGATCGTTTCATGTCGGCCTCCAGCGCGTTCCCCGCGCCGAGATGACCACCTCCGCCGGCGGCTCGCAAGAGGGCGAGGCCAATGGCCGGCGGCCGTCCTATCCCGGCCGCGGTACGATCGCGATCGGAGTGAAGGTGTAAACCTCCTCGCCGTTCTGGTTGAACATGGTCCATTTCACCAGCGCGATCCCCTGCGGCTTCGATTTCGACGGCGTCAGGCTCATGACCTCGCCGACCAGATGCAGGCGGTCGTTGGGCCGCACCGGCATGGTCCAGCGCAGGCCGTCCACACCGGCGCCGATCAGCGGATGCGGGCCGAACGGACGGGTCTGGATCGCAAGGTTCATGGCGATCGCGGCGGTGTGCCATCCCGAGGCGGCAAGCCCCTTGAACAGGGTCTGCTTCGCCGCCTCGTGGTCGAGATGCATCGGCTGCGGATCGAACTCGGCAGCGAAGCGCTTGATGTCGGCCTCGGTGACCACGACTTCGGGGGATTTGAACCGCATTCCGATGGTGAGATCGTCGAACCACTCGACCTGCGCCATGATTTTGCCTCGCAATATGATGCGCCGCTCCCGAAGAGACGGCTCAAAATCGCCTGAGCCATGAGGGATATAGCGGGCCCGCAGCGCACAAACCAGCGCAAGGTTCCTCGTGAAACCCCTTTCCCGATGCGACGAAACACGCCTGAAACAGATCGCGGCTTAAGTGGTTGTCAAAATAAATACAGGGACGGCCACCATGCAGTTCATCCTCGACCTGATCTACGAATATTCGTGCTGCCAGAACCTCGTTGCCCAGCCGCTACGGGAGGACGAGCGATGATCGAGCTGATCTCAGCCCTGCTCGCACTGTGCAGCATCGGCGTCTTCGCGGCGCATGCGCTCGACGCCTACCGCACCACGCATTCCTGAAAGTTGCCCCCTTCCCGACGCTAGAAAGGCCGTCGGTAGAAGTGCTCGGAATGCGTCGCCGGCGGAAACCGGTTGGCGAGCGCAAGCGCCCCCTTCTCGTCCGTCTCGAGCGCGATCTTCTGCGCCAGCATCACGTCGCCCGGCACCAGGAAGCCTGACGGGACGAAGCACCACCCCATCGTCGCACGCCCGTCACTGTCGACCTCGTGGACGTTGGCGGCTGTGCCGTAGTGAATGCGATAGATCCTGCCGGTGTCGCAACCGACGACGTCGAAATACCGGTATTGCTCGAATTGCGCGCGCTGCGCCGGCGACAGCCATTCGGCCAGAAGCCGGCGGCCGCGGGCATCCGGCGTATTCTCGCCGAAGAAGCGGCGATAGAGTTCACGCAGCGCATGCAGACGCGCACGCGCTGGCGCGCGAAGCCAAACTGCCGCGATCATGAGCAGCTCAGATCAACCGCCGACCAGGCGGGGATAGAACAGCGTTTCCTGCGCGGTCGGATCGAATGATCGGATCCGGGTCACTTCGCCGGGTCCGGTTCGAAGCGCGGCGGTGAAGCCGGCTCCGGTGAGCTCCCGAAAGCGCCGTTCGGCTCGCGCCAGCGCTTCGGCATTGCCAGGATCAAACTCGTGGCGCGTATCGCCAGTCTGGTCCATCACGATCTGGGTAGCCATGTTGAGTCTCCTCATGCCCAGCCCTGAACTTGATCAAAGCAAACCTCGTGCCGTCGGTTCCAGAAGGCAACAACTTTCTCGCACCGTCGCATCACACGTCGCTGAGCCAGAGCTCAGCGCGAGGCCGCAGCACCCCCGCCCTCGTCGATCTGCCGGCCCATCAGCGCGATCGCCTTCTGATAGACGCCCGCAGCATTCCAGGCCTCGATCGCGGCGAAATTGGGCTCGCCCGGCTGGTATCCGGCTCCCGCGCGCCAACCATGGCCTTTGAGGAAATTCGCCGTCGAGTTCAGCGCATTGGCCGCAACTTCGAGATTGCCCGTGCCGTAGGCCAGAATGTTCTTGGGCATGAACTGGGTCTGGCCGACCTCGCCATGCATGGAGCCGCGGGTCGATCCCGACAGCGTACCACGGTCGATCAGCTTCAGGGCGGCATAGAGCTGGTCGGTGAAGAATTCGGGACGGCGGCAATCATATGCGAGGGTCGCGATCGACGACAGCATGTTCTGGTTGCCGCGCTGGCTGCCGAAGCCGGTCTCCATGCCCCAGATCGCGATCAGCGGCCCGGGCGGCACGCCATAACGCTGCTGGATCGAGGCGAACAAGGCGGCCTGTGACTGCTTGAGCTGCCGGCCCTTGGCGACGATGGTGGTGGCACCCCGCTTGGCCAGGAACTGGTCGAGCGTCAGCGAGAAGCTGCGCTGGCCGCGGTCAGCCGCGATGGTGGCGCTGGCATAGTTCGTCTGCATCAGCGCCGACAGCGCGGTGGGACCGATGCCCTTGCCCTGCGCCTCCGCGCTGAACTCGCGCTTCCAGGCCTCGAAGCCGGCCGGCGAGCTGCCGCATTGCGCGGCCTCGGCCACAGGCAGCGAGAGAAGCAGCGCGGTCGCGCCAATCACCGCGGTTGCGACTGTCCTGCCCTTCATCATTACGTGTCCTCTCTGGATGGCGCGACCGGCTCGCGCGAGATCGCATGATCCTACGCCAGTTGCACTCGCTCAAGTCCCGGATGCTACAATCAATACACGCAAAGCCCTTGACACCGGCGCCTTACGTCCCCTCCGCGCCCAGCAGAAAATCCACCATGATGCTCTGGTGCTGCTGGTACATATCGGTGCCGGTCCCGGTGACGCAGCCGATCCTGCGGGCCGCTGCGATAAAGGGCGATACTTCGGGCTTGGTGATGACGCAGCCGCAATAGGTCGACGGTACGAGCCGCGCCACATCGACCGGCAGCGGGTCGCCATCCTTCATTCCGGCGGGCGTGGCATTGGCGACGAAGTCGAAGCCGGCCGGATCCTCCGAGCCGACCCGGACCGGTGCCTTGCCTAGTCTGTTGAGCTGGCCGACCAGTACGTCGCGCCGCTCGGACAGACTGTCGTGGATCGCAAGCTCGCGAACGCCGGCCTCGAGCAGTTCGAGTGCGATCGCCGAGCCCGCCCCGCCCGCACCGACAAGCAGCGCCCGCATGCCCTTTGGATCGATGCCCGTCGCCCGCGCCGCACCGACGAAGCCGAGGCCGTCCACCATGTCGCCGTGCCAACCCCCGTCGGGACGCCGCCGCATCAGATTCACGGTCCGCAGGAAATGCGCGCGTGCCGTCGCGCTCGCACAGGCCTGGTAGCAGGCAAATTTGTGCGGGATGGTCACGACGATGCCGTCGAGGTTCTTCAGCCGCCCGGCCACCGAGAGAAAGTCAGGCAGATCCCCTGGCGTCACCTGGACAGGCACGAGCAGACCGTCGTGCCCGCGCGCGGCAAAGGCGGCCGATACGCCCGCCGGCGAGCGCACCTGCGCGATGGGATCGCCGACGATGACGTAGAGTCGCGTCGCACCTGTGGGGGCCGGGATCATGCCGCTCAAGCCTGGGCCGGCGCGGCGGTCCCATAGCTCAATTCCAGACCTTCCAGATTGCCCTCCTTGCGCCATTTCTCGAGCAGCCGCAGGAATGCCACCGGCCCGCGCCAATATTGGCTGTTTCTCGCCGCGATCGGATCGAACACGCCTTCGTTGTTGTAGTAGCCCGGCGTACATTCGGCGAGATAGGTCTGGCGGCCGAGCGCGGCCTTGACGACCTCCTCGACCCAGGCGTTCTCGGCGGCATGCGTCGGCTCCAGGGCGCGTGCCTTGCGCTCGCGCGCCTCCTTGACGACATAGGCGATGTGCTGCGACTGCTCGTCGATGATGTGCGGAAAGTTGGCGCTCTGTCCCGCCTGAACGGTGACGATCAGGAAGCAGTTCGGAAAGCCGCGGCTGTAGAAGCCGTGCAGCGTCTTGACGCCGTCCTGCCAGCGCTCGGACAGGCTCATGCCGTCGCGGCCGTAGACCTCGAAGCCCATGCGGCGCGCGTAATCGGTGCCGACCTCGAAGCCGCTGGCATAGATCAGGCAGTCGAGCTCGTAGGCCTTGCCATTGGCGACGACGGCGTTCTCGGTGATGCGTTCGACGCCCTTCCCCCCGGTATCGACCAGATGCACGTTGGGACGGTTGAACGTATCGAGATATTCGTCGTGGAAGCAGGGGCGCTTGCAGAACGCCTTGTACCAGGGCTTGAGCGCTGCCGCGGTCGCCTCATCCTTGACCACCGTGTCGACGCGCGCGCGGATCTCCTCCATCTTGCGGTAGTCGGCCTGCTCGATCACCTTCAGCGCCTCCTCCAGCGAGGTCACCGGCTGGGGTTGCCGGCGCGGCGCCAGCAGGATCTCGCCGAGCAGGCCAGTCCAGCCGTCCTGCACCAGATCCTGCTCGAACGGCTCGCCTGAAATCACGGCCGTGAAATTGTCCATGCGCTCGCGCTGCCAGCCTGGCTTGAGGCTCTGCGCCCAGTCCGGCTCCGTCGGACGATCGTCGCGAACGCCGATCGCGGACGGCGTGCGCTGGAATACATAGAGCTCCTTGGCCGAACAACCGAGATGCGGCACGCATTGCACGGCGGTGGCGCCGGTGCCGATGATGCCGACGCGCTTGTCGGCAAGGCCGGTCAGGCCACCGTCCGCATTGCCGCCGGTGTAGCCGTAGTCCCAGCGACTGGTATGAAAGCTGTGACCTCTGAACGTTTCGATTCCGGGAATGCCCGGCAGCTTCGGACGGCTGAGCGGTCCGCCGGCGAGGATGACGAAGCGCGCGGCGATCCGGTCGCCGCGATCGGTCTCGACCAGCCAACGCGCTTCCTGCTCCTGCCATGTCATCCGCGAGATCACGGTCTGAAACAGCGCGCGCTCGTACAGCCCGAAATGCCGGCCGATGCGGCGCGAATGCTCGTAGATCTCCGGCGCCCGGGCATATTTGCGCACCGGCATGTAGCCGGTCTCTTCCAGCAGCGGCAGATAGATATAGCTCTCGGTATCGCAGGCGGCGCCGGGATAACGATTCCAGTACCAGGTGCCGCCGAAGTCGGCGGCCTTTTCCACGATGCGAAAATTCGCGATGCCGGCCTCGCGCAACCGCGCGCCACACAGCAGGCCGCCGAAGCCACCGCCGACGATGAGCACTTCGGTCGCTTCACTGATCGCTGCGCGCGCAAAGCCGGGATCGGCCCAGGGATCGTCGAGATAACGGCCGAACTCGCCTGTCGCCTCGACATATTGCGCCTTGCCCTCGGCGCGCAGACGGCGGTCGCGCTCGTCGCGATAACGGGCACGCAGGGCGGAAATATCAACCGTAGATGCGCCGGCTGCATCGGTCTTGTGTCTTTCCGCTGACATTCGATTCCTCCCGCCCATGCTGCTTCGCCGGCAGCTCACCGCACGTTAGCGCCGAAAAAGCGCGGACACGTTAGCGCCGAAAAAGCGCGGCATGCAATCACGCTGATTGTTTTTTACGTGAACGCTGCGTGACGTTCCGCTAACCTCAAGCGCAAATCACAAGCCTACGCCATGCAACGACGTGGCAATCCGGAGGGAAACATGCAGGGATTGATGATGGACATGCCGCTGCTGATCAGCGGCCTGATCCAATATGCGGCCGACTATCATGGCGAAGCCGAGATCGTCGCACGCGAGATCGAGGGCGACATCCATCGCTACACCTATGCCGAGGCCCATCCGCGCATCAGGCGCATGGCGCTGGCGCTGAAGCGGCTCGGCATGAGGCAAGGCGACCGCGTCGGAACGCTGGCCTGGAACACGCACCGGCATTTCGAGATGTTCTATGCGGCGCCGGGCATGGGCTACGTGCTGCATACCGTTAATCCCAGGCTGTTTCCCGAGCAGCTCGTCTACATCATCAACCACGCCGAGGATCGCCTGCTCTTCATCGACCGCGCCACGCTGCCGATCGTGGAGGCGATCGCGCCGCAGCTGAAGACGGTCGAGGCTTATGTCGTGATGTCCTCGCGCGAGCGAATGCCCGAGACGAAGCTTACGAATGTGCATTGTTACGAAGAGCTTCTTGAGAAGGAGACCGATGCCGGCTTCGCCTGGCCGGAGTTCGACGAGAAATCCGCCTCGACGATCTGCTACACTTCGGGCACGACGGGCAATCCAAAGGGCGTGATCTATTCGCACCGCGCCGCGATCCTGCAGACCATGACCTGCTGCAATTTCGACTTCCTGTCGGGACATGTCGAAGGCGTGCGCGAGGTGATGATGCCGATGGCGCCGCTGTTTCACGGCAATGGCTGGAACATGCCGTTCAGCGCGCCCTATACAGGATCGAAGCTCGTGCTGCCCGGTCGCAACTACGAGCCGGACAAGCTCTACGAATTGCTGGAAGGCGAGAAGGTGACGCTGTCGGCGGGCGTGCCGAGCTTCTGGCTGATCCTGCTCGATTGGCTCGGGCGGACCGGCAACAGATTCTCGACCTTACGGGCGACGTTGTCGTCGGGCTCGGCCCCGCCGCGCGCGATGGTCGAGAAGCTCAAGCGCGAGTACAATGTCGATTACATCCAGGCCTGGGGCATGACCGAGGCGCTGGGCTGCTCGATGCCGGGGCTGCGGCCAGGCTCGGAGCATCTCAGCGAGACGGAGAAATTCGACCGCCGTCAGGTCTCCGGCGGCGCCTGCTTCGGCACGCATTTGCGCATCGTCGACGACGCCGGCATCGAGCTGCCGCGCGACGGCAAGACGGTCGGGCATCTGCGCGCCCGCGGCCCCTGGGTCGCCTCCGGCTACATGAAGCTGGACGAGGGCCTCGACCGCGACGGCTGGCTGATCACCGGCGACATGGCCGTGATCGACCCACAAGGCCACGTCACGCTGACCGACCGTTCCAAGGACGTGATCAAGTCCGGCGGCGAGTGGATCTCCTCGATCCAGCTCGAGGACATCGCCCTGTCCCACCCCGATGTGCTGCAAGCGGCCGTCGTCGCGATCAGCCACGAGAAATGGCAGGAGCGCCCCCTGCTCCTCGTCGTCCGCAAGAAGGGAGCGACGGTCGACGGCAAGACGCTGCTCGAGCACATGCGTCCGAAGCTCGCGAGCTGGTGGCTGCCGGACGCCGTCGAATTCCTGGACGAATTCCCGATGACCGGCACTGGCAAGGTGCTGAAATCGGCGCTGCGCGAGCGGTTCAGGGAGTACAGGGTCGCATAACGCCCGTCAGCGCCCAGGCCGCCTCGCCTCAGTTCACCGCGTACACGTCAGGATCGGCGCTCGAGCTCGGCTTCTTGAAGGCGTTGCGCAAGGCGGATGACATCGGGACGTTGTAGTTGAGGCCGTTCGGCGGCGTCGGCGATTGCAGCCACTTCTTGTAGAGCACCTCGATCTCGGGGCTGGCATAAAGCTCCGCGGTGGCGCGATCGGCGAGCGCCTTGAACGGCGCGTCCTCCCGCCGCAGCATGATGCCGTAAGGCTCGGGCTTGGAGAACGCCTCCTCGCCGATCATGTAGGCTTGCGGCTCCTTCGACCGCGCGATCGCGACCGCGAGCTGGACGTCGTCGAGCGCATAGGCCTGGGCGCGGTCGGTCTCCAGCAGCAGGAAGGCCTCGGCCTGATCCTTGGCGGGCATGATGTTGATGCCGAGATTGCGCTCGGTGTTGACCTTGGCGAGCTGCGTCAGGTTCACAGATCCCGCCACCGCCGTGACCGCCTTGCCCTTGAGATCGTCGATGGTCTTGATGTTCGCCGCCTTCCTGGCCGCGAACCGCGTCGCGCTGAGGAAATGCGTGTTGGTGAAGGCGACCTGCTTCTGGCGGTCGGCATTGTTGGTGGTCGCCGAGCAATGCAGGTCGAGCGTGCCGTTGACCATCAACGGAATCCGGTTCGAGGACGTCACCGCGACAGTTTCGACCGAAATGTCGGGCATGCCGAGTTGCTTCTTCACGGCATCAACGATCCCAAGGCAGATGTCCATGGCAAAACCGACCGGCTTCTGGTTGCCGTCGAGATAGCTGAACGGGACCGAGGCCTCCTGATAGCCCAGCGTGATCTTCTTGGTCTCCTTCACCTTCTGAAGCGTGCCCGTGAGGTCTTCGGCTGACGCTGCGCCCGCAAGACATGTCAGGGCCAGGAGAACGGTCGGTAAGCGCATCAGGGGCTCCTCGAAGGGAATTGGCGTCGAGCTATCGAGGAGCTGATAGCCTACAGATCAGTCGAGCGCCAGACGCGGCTGCGTCTACCAGCTATCGCTGTTTGATATACATTCCGTCGCGGCCCATCGGCGCGTCACTCGCAGGTCAGCTGCTGCTCGAACCAGCCGCTCAGCCGATCCGACAGGGACGGCCACATCCGCCGGAAGCTGTCGAGCTTGCCGACATTGGCGCGGTACATCGCCCGCAATTCCTGCTCGACGGCTGGCAGGTCGACGCCGGCGCAGATCCCGTCCCGCACGATCGTCTTGCCGGCGACGACGACCTCCCTCACCAGCGACGCGTTGCCACGCGCAAACAGCAGCGCCATGGGATCGACCGGCATGATCTGGTCTCGATCGAGCCGATCGAGATCAATCGCGACGTAGTCGGCCGGATTGCCGGCGGCGAGCTCCCCACTTCCAGGCGCGCCGGTTGCGCGGCGGCCGTTGCGGACGGCGAGCGAAAACATCTCGGCCGGTGTCCACGTCGCCTTGAAGCCGACGCCGCCATGAACCATCTGCACCAGCCGCATCTCGCGCAAGATGTCGTCATCCTCGTCCAGCGCCAGGCCGTCGACGCCGACGGTGATGGCGCAGCCGCATCTGTGCGCGGCGGCGATCGGAGCGAGGCCCGAGCGCAGATGCATGTTCGAGCTGAAATTGGTGACGATGCGCGCGCCGGAGGCCGCGATCATCTCGAGCTCTTCGGGACGGGCGTGAATGCAATGCGCCAGCGTCAGCCGCTCCGAGAGAAAGCCGACATCGCGCAGCCAGCGCACCATGTCCGGAAAGTGCCGGTCGGCCCAGGCGCGCTGGTACACGGTTTCCAGCAGATGCATGTGAATGCGGCGGCCGGTCCGCGCGGAGTTCTCCGCCACCGCCTCCAGCAGCGGCTTCGAGCACCATTGCACGCCGGCGGGTCCAAGCTGCACGTCGACCATCGGCCCGGCGATGGCTGCGGCAATCGCATCGGTCAGCTCGATATAGGCCTTCGGCGACATCGGCGCGCGAACGAAGAGATCCTCGATGGTCTTGCGATCGCTCCCGGGGAGCCCTGAAAGCACCGGCTCGGCATCACCGTAGACGATGGGGTTCTGGTCGCGCACCGCCAATGCAAACGCGATGCGGATGCCGACGTCGGATGCGGCTTTCGCAACGGCCTTGGCTTCGTCCACCAGCGGCATCGTCCCGCTCGGGCGCGTGTAGTGGACCATCATCGCCGCGCAGCCTGCCTTGGCGGAGCGGGCCAGCGCAGAGACGGCGGTCAGATAGGGATCAACGGGCGCGCCCAGCGCGGTACGCAGAATCCAGCTTTCCAGGGGCATGCCGACAGCGCCGAAGGACGAGGCGATGGCGCGGGCATGATCGTGGGCGTTGACGAAGGCGGGGATGACGAAGGAGCGCGGCCCCGGCCCCGCTCCTTCCGAGATATCGGTGATAACGCCGCCGTCGTGCTGCAGCACGACGTTGTCGCTGACGCCACGGTCAGGGCCACGGAACAGGCTGGTTGCCGAGATCTCCGTGGCCATCGCTGTCCCTCCAAGTTCAGTTGGCAGTATACACCAGCTCCCGCTCCGAGCGCGGCGGCAGGAATTCGCGCGAGAACACCTCCGCCGGCGTCGGGGCGCGGGCGAGCTGATAGCCCTCGACCACGATGCCGATGGCGCGGGTCATGCGGTCGTCCTTGATGTCGCCGATGCCGATCTCCTTCATCTCCGCCGAGACGATCAGCTTCTCGAAGGAATATTGCAGCCGGCGCTTCTCCACCTCGGCGTTGATGAGGTTGTCGTAGTTCAGCGCCGCCTTCATGCCGGCATTCTGGTCCTTGGCAACCGCAATCGCACCCTTGTTGATGGCGCGCACCAGGCCCGCGACGGCCTTCGGGTTCGAGGCGATCAGCTTGCGGGAGACCATCACGCCGTTCGAATAGAGATCGAGACCATACTCGCCGAACGAGAACCATTTGAAGTCCTTGTCCGGATCCTGGCGGTTGAGCACCAGGTTGAAATAGCTGGTGATGTTGAAGACCAGGGCCGCATCGATGTCGCCCTTGATCAGCATCGGCTCCTGCAGGTTCGGCGCCATGTTGGAGATCTTGATCTTCTCGCCGTCGAGCCCGTTCTTGCGGGTGAACACCGGCAACAGGCGCGTCGTCGGCGTGCCCTGCGCACCGCCGAGCGTATGGCCTTCAAAATCCTTGATCGTGTTGATGCCGCTGGTCTTCTTGGCGACGATCGCGAATGGCGGCTGATTCCACATCATGTAGACCATGACGGGCGCCTCCTGCGGCTTGGTCGAGGCGTTCTGGATGATGGCGTTGACGTCACCGAATCCGGCGTCGTACGCACCGGACATCACGCGCGTGACGGTGGCGCCGGAGCCCTCGCCCTGGTCGATGACGACGTTGAGGCCTTCCTCTTTGAAGAAGCCGTTGTCCTTGGCATAGAAGAAGGCGGCATCGCTACCCTGGGTTTTCCAGCCCAGCGTGAACTTGATCGTGGTGTCCTGCGCCGTGGCGGCGCCTGCGGACAGCGCCAATCCCAGCAGCGCGGCGGTGACTTTCCTCAACATCGAGACCTCCTCAGCTTCGTTGCGTGACGGTTCAAGAAATCAGGTGGCGATCACGTCGTTCTTGCGGGTGGCCCAGCCGGTGACCTGCCCTTCGATCAGCGAGAACACGACGTAGAGTGCGACGCCGAGCCCGGCGAGCACGAACAGGCCGGCGAACACCAGGGGCACATTGAAATTGGAGGACGCGGACATCATGACGTTGCCGATGCCGCGGTTGGAGGCGACAGTCTCCGAGAGCACTGCGCCGACGAAGGCGTAGGAGATCGCAACCTTCAGCGATGCAAAGAAGAACGGCATGGTGCGCGGCAAGCCGACGTTCCAGAGAATGTCGAGCTTACTGGCGCCAAGCGCCTTCAACACGTCCTCCAGCTCAGGCTCGGTGGTGGCAAGGCCCGTCGCGATATTGACGACAATCGGGAAGAAGCAGATCGACAGCGCGGTCAGCACCGCCGGCACCGTGCCGGAGCCGAACCACAGTACGAAGATCGGTACCACCGCGACCTTGGGGATCGAGGAGAAACCGATCAGCAGCGGATAGCAGGTGTCGTAGGCCGTCTTCGAGACGCCGATGATCGCGCCGAGGGCGACGCCGAGCACGACGCCAAGCACAAATCCGAACATGGTGGTGGCGAGCGTCTGCATGATGTGCGGCCACAGCATCGGGAAGCGCTGGACCAGCGTCACGAACACCTGCGAGGGCCGCGGCAGCACCAGGTCGGACATGCCGGTCATCAGGCAGAACAGCTCCCAGGCGACAAAGAACAGCACGATCAGCCCCGCCGACCACGCCTTCTGCCTGACATCGATCCCGAACATCAGCCTGCTCCCTGCTCGGCCGCGCTGCGCGCGTCCTCGATGAAAGCGCGCAGCTTCTGGTTCAGCGCGACGAAATCCGGCTCGAACGTCATCGCCACGGTGCGCGGCCGCGCGAACTCCACGCGGCTGTCGTCGAGGATGCGGCCGGGACGCGCGCTCATTACGCAGATGCGGCTGGCAAGGAAGCCGGCCTCGCGCAAATCGTGCGTGACCAGCAGCACCGTCGGCTTGTGCGTCATCCAGAGATTCTGGAGGATCGCCCACAGCTCCTCGCGGGTGAACTGGTCGAGCGCGCCGAAGGGCTCGTCGAGCAGCAGCATGCGCGGCTCGTGGATCAGCGCGCGGCAGAGATTGGCGCGCTGGAGCATGCCGCCGGAGAGCTGCCAGGGATAGCGATTTCCAAAACCCTTGAGGCCGACCTGCTCCAGCAGGGCATTGGCTTTATCGCGAAACTCGGTCTTGCGCAGCTTGCGGAAATTCGAGCGGAACGGCTCGACGATCTTCAGCGGCAGCATGATGTTCCGCTCGATCGTCATCCACGGCAGCATGGTCGGGTTCTGAAAGGCCATGCCGACCCGCATCGCCCGCGCCGCGACCTCGCGGCCGCCGACGATGACGACGCCGCTGGTCGGCTGCACCAGGCCGCTGACCAGACGCAAAATGGTCGATTTGCCGCATCCGGACGGGCCGACCAGTGCGACAAACTCGCCGTCGGCGATCCGCAAGCTGGTCTTCGACAGAGCGGGCACGGCGCGGTCGCCGCGTCCGAAGGTCACCGAGGCCTCGGACAGCTCGATGGCGGTCGTCGCAGAGCCTTCGGGAACGGGCTGGCCGTCGAACTGGGCGTTGGGTTGCATGCGCATCACAGGCAAAGTGCATGCAAGCTGGATGCCAGCGGCCGGGGCCTGCTAAATCAACGACCTAGCCCAAACCCACGCCAGACCGCCGGATTCGATTTAGGCAGTTTGGGAGCCGAACTGCATGCAATTGGAGCGCTGAATCGACGCGAGCCTGTGCTAAAGAGAGATGTCACCTCCTATGGGATTCGCCGATGGCGGCGCGCGCCAGCAGCAAGACTTCTGAATCATCGGACAAGGTCAGCGTGATCTGCCGCGCGCTCCGGCGCGCGATCATCGAGCAGGCGCTGGAGCCCGGCGCCAAGCTGCCGGAGGATGCGCTCGGCGAACGCTTCGGCGTCAGCCGCACCATTGCCCGCCATGCCCTGGGCCAACTCGCCGCCGAAGGCCTCGTCGAGCTCCGCCGCAACCGGATCGCGGTGGTGGCGACGCCGAGCTGGCAGGAGGCGCGCGATGCCTTCGACATCCGCATCGAGCTCGAACGCCTCGTCGTGCGCCAGCTCGCGGGCAAGCTGACCAAGGCGCAGATCGCCGAGCTGAACGCCCATGTCGATGCCGAGGATCGCGCCCGCGGCGGGACGGATGCGGTGTCGATCCGGCTCGCGACCGAATTCCACATTCTGCTCGCCCACATGACGAACAGCCCGATCCTGGTGCGCTATGTCAGCGAGGTCGCCTATCGCTGCTGCCTGACGCTGTCACTCTACAGCCGGCCGCATTCCACCGAATGCGCCATCAACGAGCACCGCGCCATCATCGCAGCGCTGGCGAAGGGCGACGCGGCCAAGGTGATGGAATTGATGCATCATCACCTGGATTCCGTGGCCAATCGCGCACTGGTCGCCCCCACTCCGCAGCGCGGCCGCGATCTGCTCGACATCCTCGCACCCTACGCGGACGAGGTGACGAGCAATCGGGTGATCAAGCTGCCGAAGGTGGCTCGAAGAAGTTAGGCCTCGATCCCGCGCTGGACGAGGATGCGCTCGGCGCTGTCATTCCAGACGTCCATCTTCACGATCTGCCCACCCCTCACCACGAAGCGATCGACATAGCGGTTGCCCTCGAACGGCGTGCCGTCCATCCACTCGCCATAGAGCGTGCCGACGCTGTAGACGACGGTTTCGTCCGGGCCCGGACAGACGTCGAACCGGTCCATCTTCTTCTTGACCCAGCGATAGCGCTTCGCGTTGAAGCCGGTCGGCCCGCGCGGATGGTCGAACGTTCGACCGCCGGTGAACGTGATCACCGTGCCCGGCTTCAGATAGGCCGCAGCGGCGTCGGGATCCGGTATCATCGAAGCGGTGAGATAGGCTTCGACAATCTCTGCGTCAGTCATCGGGCTTTCGGCTTTTGCGGGAGTGGACATCGCGGGGTTCTCCGGATGCCGCCATTCTACAATCAGAGCCTCAAAGTGTATGCACATTTTTTGGACAATCTGACCCGAGCCTTGCACACAATCTGGAGCTGCCCGCTCCAACGGCGTGCGCTAGGCTGCCCCGGCTGAATCCAACGCCATGGCTACCCAAACCGCCTTCGACCTGATCTTCCGCAACGTGCTGTTGCGCTCTTCCGCCGCACCCGTCGATATCGGCGTGAAGGACGGCCGTTTCGCCGCGGTCGCGCCAAAGCTGGCCTGCGAGGCCGCCGAGGTCGATCTCGGCGGCCTCCTCGCCCTGCCCGGCTTCGTCGACACCCACATCCATCTCGACAAGGCCTGCCTGCTCGGCCGCTGCGGCCACGATCATGGCAGCGTCTCGGAGGTGATCCGCGCCGTCGCCGGGATGAAGAAGGACTTCACAATCGAGGACGTCTACGCGCGCGGCGCCAGAGTGCTCGAACGCGCCATCGTCAACGGCACGACGCGCATGCGCACGCATGTCGAGATCGACCCGCGCATCGGCCTCCGCGGCTTTGAGGCGGTCAAGGCGCTGAAGCGCGATTACGCCTGGGCGATTGATCTCGAGCTCTGCGTCTTCCCACAGGAAGGCCTGACCAACGATCCCGGAGCCGAGGAGCTGCTGGCCCAGGCGCTACGCGACGGCGGCGAGGTCATCGGCGGCTGCCCCTACGTGGACACCGACCCGAACGCCCATCTCGCGCGCATCTTCGATCTCGCCCAGGAATTCGACGTCGACGTCGATCTCCATCTCGACTTCGATCTCGATCCCTCCTGGTGGCATCTCGACGAGGTCTGCCGCCAGACCGAGCAGCGCAACTACGGCGGACGCGTCGCGATCGGCCATGCGACAAAACTGTCGGCATTGCCGCCGGAGCGGATGAAGGCGGCCACTGCGCAACTGGCAAGATCGGGCGTTGCGGTCACGGTGCTGCCCGCGACCGATCTCTATCTGATGGGGCGCGAGGCCACGCACAACGCGCCGCGCGGGCTGACCCTCGCCCACAAGCTTGCCGGCAACGGCGTGCTCTGCTCGGTCGCCACCAACAACGTGCTCAACCCCTTCACGCCGTTCGGCGATGCCTCGCTGCTGCGGATGGCGAACTTCTACGCCAATGTCGCGCACGCCTCGGTCAGCGATTTCGACATCTGCCTTGATCTCGTGACCGAGCTGCCGGCCCGGCTGATGAACCTCGCCGACTACGGCATCAAGGTCGGCAATCCCGCCGATCTGATCGTGCTCGATACGAAGGACAGCCGATTCGCCATCGCCGAGCTGCCTGACGTCCTGATGGGCTTCAAGGGCGGCCGGCAGACATTTGCGCGGGCGCGGCCGACCCTGTTCAAGAGCTGACCGCGGTTCGGCGCCCGATATCCCGGCAATCGCGCGCCGAACCTGTAGGCGGCGGAGCCATTGCAGTTCGATTTTACCGCCGGTTCGAGCCCACCCGAGTTCGGTAGAATCCCGGACCGTAGCCCAACGCATTGCGAGGCAGGCCACGCCCGCCATAACTAGGACGTGCACTGACCATCTGCGTTCAGTGGGGAAGTATGAGTCTGTTCAGCGCATTCAGCAGCATCGATCATTCCGTCCAGGCCCGAACGCCGACCGATACGGCGGTGAAGCGGCTGGACGGCATCGGCCACGTTCTCTCGGGTCTCGATATCTCGGCCATCCAGACCCAGGCCGACGTGAACCGTACGCTCTGGACGCTCGATGCCGCCAGCAAGTGCGTTCGCGCCGTGCTGGCGGAGTTCCGCACTCAGCCGGCCACCGAGCAGCTCGTCCGTAAATCCCGCAATCTGATCGACCTGATCGAACGCGCGCGTGACCAGGTCGGGAGCTTCGAAGCCAGCGACCCGGTCCTGAGCTGACTATTTCGTCCGATTGATCCTGGTAAGTATCCGGTCGGCCTCGGTGCGCCAATCCGCACTGCGGGCGAACTCGCTGCTGCCCCTCAACCCGAACAGCCCCTCATCGGCGAGATCGGCCATCCAGGCCTGCCGCTCGGCCGTGCCTTGCGCCGACCACGGCGTCAGCCCCGCCTCGCGCACGGTCTCGGCAACCTCCCGCACCTCCTCGGCCCGGCGGCGGCCGTGCTCGATCACCCGCTGGAAGCAGTAGGCACCCTGCTTCTCCCAGTCGATGCTGGGAAACGTTTCCGCAAGCGAAGCCAGCACCGCATCCTCGACACCATAGGCGCGCGCGGTCGTAAAACTCTCGATGACCATGGCCTCGAGGCCCTTGATCATGATGCTGCGGCACATTTTGACGGCCGAGGACACGCCGAGCTTGTCACTGGCCACCTTGGCCGCGAAGCCGATCACGTTCAGAAGCGGCTCGAGCTCTCTGGCGCCGGGCCCGCCGAGCAAGAGCGGCACCTTGATGCGATAAGGCGGCACCGAGGTCATCACCGCGCCCTCGACATAACGCCCAGCTGCACCATCGATCAGCGCCGCCGCGCGCTGCTTGGCGCCGGGAGAGGCCGAGTTGAAATCGAGAAACCAGGTGCCCTGGTTGATCGCCGCGGCGCAGGCCTTTGCCACCGGAACGGCCTGGCTCGCCGTGACCGCCGAGATGATGAAATCGGATTTTGCGGTCAGCTCCGCGTGAGAGGTTGCGAGAGCGACACCGAATTTCGCCGCATGCTCCTTCAGCGGCACACCCTGCTCGCCTCCGAGCTTGATGTCGTAGGCCGAGACATTGATCTCCTGCTGGCGCAAATCCTCGGCCAGAATCCGGCCGACCTCGCCATAGCCGACCAGCCCGATCTGCCAGCGCCTGGGATCACCTGCCATCAGTTTAGTCCTCGTGCGGTCTCATCGAAGAGCTCATCGACTGCATAGCGGCGCGGGATCAGCGCCTGCTGGAATGCATAGTCGACGATCAGCTCGAGCGGTTTCCTGTTGGCCTCGATCCCGAACGGAACGAGGTCGGGCGTTGCCGCAGGCCCCATCTGCTCCTTGTTCCGCTTCAGCAGATCATAAACGCCTGCAACCACATCAGGGCGCGATTTCGCGAGCCGCTCGGTCACGACCACGAGATGATTGACGGGCACGACCCGGCGCCGCGCGTACCATCTGGCCGCTTCTACGGCCGGATCAGGAAACAGCGGCTTCAGCTTGGGGTCATCGGAGGTCTCGCCGAGGACGGCATCGAGCTCGCCGTCGAGCAGCATCTGCAGGATCTTCTTGTCCTTCGGCGCGCGCTCAGTGGTGTCGACATATTCGGCGACGTGCGGATCCTCGAAGGTGACCCAGCGAATCCCGTCGAGATTGACGCCGTAGTCGTTGGCGAGGATGCCCCTGATCCAGGCGCCGGTCGTGGTCGTGAAGGAGCGGATACCGACGCGCTTGCCTTCGAGATCGGACGGCCCGAGCGTCCCATGCGCCGGATTATAGAGAGCATATGAATGCTGGAAGCGGCCGAGCATGGTTGCTGGCAACAGCACCAGCGGCTTGCCGTGCGCTTTCGCCATCAGATAGGTGACGATCGCCATCTCGCAGACGTCGAAGGCCTGCTCGCGCACCATCGGCTTGAATGCCGTGTTGGTCGGCGTGTACGCGATGAAGTCGAGGTCGAACAGGTCGGAGCGGAGCTCGCCGCTCTTCACCGCCTTGACGTGAGGGTGGCTGCCGAGCACGGCTTTCAGCTTGAGACGATCCATCCGCCCGCTCCGCTTCTTGTACCTTTAGGCTTCCTCGGGATTGTCGACATAGACGAGGCCCGCTTTCGCCAGGGCCTCGCGCATGTTGTACATGTCGAGGCCGAGCTCGCCCGCGGCGAGGCGCTTGCGCTTGCCGCCCTCATCCGCGTTGCGCTTCTTCGCCTTCTCCGCGACTTCGGCCGCATAGCGCTTCGGCACCACCACGACGCCGTCATCATCGGCGACGACGATGTCGCCGGGATCGACATTGACGCCGGCGCAGACCACGGGGACGTTGACCGAGCCGAGCGTCGCCTTGACCGTGCCCTTGGCCGAAACCGCGCGCGACCACACCGGGAATTTCATCTCGTGCAGCGCTTTGACGTCGCGGCAGCCGGCATCGATGATCAGCCCCTGCACGCCGCGCGCCTGAAGCGAGGTCGCGAGCAATTCGCCGAACATGCCGTCAGTATTGTCAGTGGTGCAGCCGACGACGAGGATATCGCCCTTCCGGCACTGCTCGACGGCGACATGGATCATCCAGTTGTCGCCGGGCTGCGCCAGCACCGTGACCGCGGGACCGGCGATCGACGCGCCCGCCCAGACCGGACGCAAGTAAGGCTTCATCACGCCGATGCGGCCGTAAGCCTCGTGCACGGTGGAGACGCCGTACTCCGCCATACCGGCGGGATCGGCCCGCTTGATGTTGCGAACGACGACCGGCTTCACGCGAGTTCCTCCGCCACGGTCGGAAACAGGCGCTGATAGGCCTCACCATAGGTCATGGGAACGCCGGTGTTACGGCTACCCTGGATGCCGCGGTTGAGCGCGACACGCTCGTAATAGCCCCAGAGATGTTTTTGCGCGGCGAGGATCTGGAA
Source organism: Bradyrhizobium sp. NC92 (assembly GCF_025200865.1). Classification (NCBI taxonomy): domain Bacteria; kingdom Pseudomonadati; phylum Pseudomonadota; class Alphaproteobacteria; order Hyphomicrobiales; family Nitrobacteraceae; genus Bradyrhizobium; species Bradyrhizobium sp. NC92. Next base: position 3,605,586 of record NZ_CP104171.1, on the reverse strand, counting down.
CGCCTCGTACTTCTCTTTCCAGACCTCGTCGATCTTGAGAATGGTGTCCGGCTTGTAGTTGCACTGCTCGGGCTGATGCGGCTCGAACAGGAAAACCGGCGGGGCCGAATATTTGTACTGCGCGCCGGGCTTGTGGCCCATGGCCTGCGCGACCACGCGGGTCTCCTGCGCAAAATGCGCCGCGTTCGGATGGTCGAAATTGTAGGGGTCTTCCAGCGCATGCGTCAGCACGAAGCTCGGATTGAGCTCGCGGTAGATGTCGACCATCCGGTCAAAATGCGCTTCCGTCAGCTTCAGCGGATAGTCGCCGCAGTCGAAGAACTCGATCTCGGCGCCAAGCAGCCTGGCCGCCCGTTCCGCCTCGTCCTTGCGGCCGGCCTTCACCGATTCCAGCGTCGCGCCCTTCTCCTTCCAGGCGAACTGGCTCTCGCCGCGCTCGCCGAAGGACAGGCACACGATCTTCATCCGATAGCCCTTCTTCGCATGCAGCGCGATGGCGCCGCCGGCGCGCCAGACGAAATCGCCGGGATGGGCTGTGACGACGAGGCCTGTTTTCATGGGCTACTCCTTTTCGTTCGTATGCATGCGGCCACAGCGCATGTCCGCGCAGCGTGCCGGTCGCGAAGGCGCGTCACGCCTCGAACTCGAACAGGCGCGCGGGATTGTCGACCAGAATCTTGGTCTGGAGCTCCGGCTCCGGCGCAAACAGCGGGATCAAATCGACGAGATCGCCGTCATTCGGCATCACCTTGACGTTGGGATGCGGCCAGTCCGTGCCCCAGATGACGCGATCCGGCGCGGTCTCGACGATCTTTCGCGCGAACGGCACCGCATCGGTGAACGGCGGACCGGCCGAAGAGACCCGCTCCGAACCGCAGATCTTCACCCAGCACTTCTCGTCGCGCTGCATCAGCTCGATTAGGATCCTGAACGGCAGCTGGTCGAGCCCGTCCGCCGCCTTGACCCGGCCCATATGGTCGATGGTGTAAGTCAGCGGCAGCCTCGTCAGCATGTCGGCATATTCGGGCAGATCGATCGCATCGAAATGCAGATCGATGTGCCAGCCGAGCGGCGTGACCATCGCGACGATGCGGTCGAATGCGCGCTTGTCGGGAACGCCGCCGAGATGGCGGACGAAATTGAAGCGGCAGCCGCGAAAACCGCCCTCGTGCAGCACGCGCAGGTCGCGCTCGGTGATGGTATCGTCGATGTTGGCGACCGCACGGTAGGCGCCATTGCTCTCAGCGATGGCATCGAGCGCCACCCTGTTGTCGGTGCCGTGCACGCTGGCATTGACGATGACGGCGCGCTCCACGCCAAGCTTGGCGTGCAGCGCTCGAAAATCCTCCAGCGGCGCATCCGGCGGCGTGTAGGAACGCTCCGGCGCGTAAGGATATTTCGCGCCGGGCCCGAAGATATGGCAATGCGCATCACATGACAGCTTCGGCAGCCTGAACTTCGGCGTGCGCGTGTTCGGATCGGGCGGTGGAATGGTCGGCGTATACATCATCGTCATCACGTAAACCGCCGAAGCGAGCCCGCTCGCTTCACGTCTTGCTGGCGACGATCGGCCGCCGCCGCGCCGGCGCGGTCCGGTCCAGCGCCGGCGCCTGGAACGCGGCGACGGTGGCCTGCACCAATTGCTCGATGGCGGCCGCGGCATCGCTGCCGTCGGCCTCGCCGCGCGAAAGGCGCGACACGCGCTCCGGCGTCACCAGCGAATAATAGAGAGCGCCGAGCAGGAAATGGCTGCGCCAGACGATGTCCGTGCGCGGAATGTGCGGCAGGCTCTCGTGGACCGCGTCGATGAAGGCGTGGCTGGTGTCGTCGAAGGTCTGCGCGATGATCTTTCGCGCGACCTCGTTGCCTTCCGCCGACATCACCGCGCGCAGCCGCGTGAAACGCGCCCCGCCACCGGCGAGATCGCTGCCGGAGGTGAAGGCCGGCACCACATAGGCGCGCACGATCGCCTCCAGCCGGTCCTGGAGATCGCGCACGCGCTTTGCGGCCGCGAGCAGCTCGGAGCGGCGCAGGTTCATCGGCCCGCAATGGCGCCGGTAGATCTCCAGCAGCAAACCGTCCTTGGTCTTGAAATGATAGGTCACGCTGCCCGGATTCGCTCCGGCCGCTTGCGCGATGTCGCGCACCGACACGGCGTTGAAGCCGTTGGTGGCGAACAGCTCCTCGGCGGCGGCGAGGATCGCCTCGCGCATGTTCGGCTTGCGGGCCGCTTCCTTGCTGGTGGGCTTGCGTACCATGTGATTTGTACTATCGTACAAAAGATCAGGTCTCGTCAACAAGAACGTGGTGATGGCAGGACCGCGTGGAGACCATCGATGGACGCGAATGCCCTCAGGGAGTGCTGGGATTATGTTGGGTTTGAACAAGAAGATCGGCGGCTTGATGCTGGGTGCCGGCTTGCTGCTGGCCGGGAGCGCCGCGCAGGCCGAAAATTATCCGAGCAAGCCGGTCCACATTCTGGTCCCCTACGCCGCCGGCGGCGCGGTCGACGTGCTCGCGCGCACGCTGGGCCAGGCGCTGGCCAAGACCTGGGGGCAGCAGCCGGTGATCGACAACCGTCCCGGCGCGGGCGGCATCGTCGCCTCGCAAGCCCTGACGCAAGCCGCGCCTGACGGTTACACGCTGATCCTGGTCGCCAGCGGTCATCCGCTCAACCAGTTCATCTATCCGAGCGTGCCCTACGACACGTTCAAGGATTTCACTGCCATTACCGAGGTCGCCTCCTCGCCACTGGCGATCGTGGTGGCGAAGGACAGCCCCTACAAGACACTTGGCGATCTCCTTGCCGCGGCCAAGAAGGAGCCGGACAAGCTCTCCTATGGCATGTCCGGCAACGGCACCTCGGCGCATCTCGCCGGCGAGCTATTGAAGCACATGTCCGGCACGAAGATCGTCGCGATCCCCTACAAGGGCGGCGCACCGGCGCTGACGGCCGTCATCGCCGGCGAGATCCCGCTCAGCATCAATCCGCTCGCGGAAGCAATCGGCCAGCTCGAAGGCGGCCCGGTCCGCGCTCTCGCCGTGACCTCGGCCGAACGCTCCAAGGCGCTGCCAAACGTGCCGACGATCGCCGAGGCCGGCGTGCCCGGCTACGACGTCTCGGTCTGGTGGGGCGTGCTTGGTCCTGCAAAGATGCCGCCGGAGATCGTTGCGAAGCTCGAGACCGATCTCAAGGCGGCGCTGCAAGATCCGAGCGTGCTGTCGACGCTCGGCAAGATCGGCGCCACCCCGGTCGGCTCATCGCCCAAGGAGTTTGATGCCTATATGCGTGCGGAGGCGGCCAAATGGGAGCCCGTGCTGAAGGCCGCCAACATCCGCGCGCAATGAGGCAAGGCGCGTCCTGGCAAGAGATCGGCGCTGTTCAGCTGGTGGCGCTCGCCCGCATCTTCTCCGGCAGTGCGAAGCGCCGCGCGAAATCGCCGTCTTCGTCTCCCGACGGGATCAGGATGGCGCGGTCGCGCGGCAGCGCCTCTGGCATCTCGTCGCGGATGAAGGCGATGAGCTTTTCCCTGATCTCGCAGCGCAGGTCCCACGATTGCGGTGCATTCCTGGCGCTGACCAGCGCCCGAAGCTCGATGGTGCGCGAATCGGCATCGATCACCTGCAGATTCACCACCTCCCCGTCCCACAGCTTTGACGCCTTCACCGCCTCCTCCAGCCAGCGCCGGATGCGCGGGACGTCGGCGCGATAGTCGACATGCAGCGCGACGACGCCGATGAGGGATGCGGTGTCGCGCGTCCAGTTCTGGAACGGCTTCTCGATGAAATAGGACAGCGGCACCACCATGCGGCGCCAGTCCCACAGCCGGATCACGACATAGGTCGAGGCGATGTCCTCGATCCAGCCCCATTCGTTCTCGATGATCACGGCATCCTCGATGCGGATCGGCTGGGTGATCGCGATCTGCAGGCCCGCGATCAGATTGCTCAGCAACGGGCGCGCGGCAAGACCGACGATGATACCGGCCGCTCCTGCGGAGGCGAACAGGCTGACGCCGTATTGCTTCACGGAGTCGAACGTCATCAGCGCGGCGGAGACCGTGATGATGACGATGATGGTGTCGGTGACGCGCTTGAACACGCGCACCTGCGTCACATGCTTGCGCGCGACGAAATTCTCGGTGACATCGCGAAAGTTCTGCAAGTAGCGCGCCGCGCTCATGTCGACGATCCGGATCGAAATCCAGCCGATCAACGCGATGAAGGCCACCACGAACAGCCGCGTCAGGGGGTTGCGGATCGTGTCGTCCAGCGGCGCCAGCGGCAGCACCATTGCGACCGCGGCAAGGCAGAGCGCCATTTGCGCCGGGCCAGCGGTCCGCTCGATGAACACGCTCAGCAGCGGAAGGCGCGTTCCGAAAGCGCGCGTGAGCACCCACGTGGCGATCCGGTAGGCCACCAAGGCCAGAAGGATCGCACCGCCAACCAGGCTGAGCCCGATGAACCATGACGGTATCCAGCCGAACATCGCGTCGATTTCGGCCGTAAGGGCCTGCCAATCCATGGATTGTCCCCATCATTGCATTCACGCAACCGCACAACGCCTCCTGGCCGGCTTCGCTCCCCCCGCTCCGTGCAATGCAGCATCCCGCAGGTGCAACCGTCGCTGAGCTGCGCTAGGCTTGCCGGCATGACTCGACGTACCGGCAGCGCCGATCTTCCTCTTCACACCGGGCGGGTTCCGCCCTGGCTGGCAAGCCGCATGTCCTCCCTGGGGGCGATCGTCACTCAGGCGATCGTGCATCATTACGGCCGCGACGCGTTTCTGCAGCGGCTGTCGCATCCATTCTGGTTCCAGTCGTTTGGCGCCGTGATGGGGATGGACTGGCACTCCTCCGGCATCACCACCTCGGTGATCGGCGCGCTGAAGCGCGGGCTCGGACCGCTCCAGGACGAGCTCGGGATTTACGTCTGCGGCGGCCGCGGTCAGCATTCGCGCAAGACGCCGGACGAGCTGTTGCAACTCGGCGAGCGCGTCGGATTCGACGGCATCGAGCTGACGCGTGCCAGCCGTCTGGTCGCCAAGGTCGACAGTGCCGCGGTCCAGGACGGCTTTGACCTTTACCTGCACGGCTTCTTCGTCACCACTGAGGGCAAATGGACGGTGGTGCAGCAGGGCATGAACGGCGACAAGCGGCAGGCGCGGCGCTATCACTGGCATTCCGGGGCACTGAAGAGCTTTGTCGATACGCCGCATAGCGCAATCGACGGGCCGCAGCAGGGAGAGATCGTCAATCTCACCGATCATCGCGCCGATATGTCTCGGACGGCGCAGCTCGAGCTGCTCTCCGATCTCGGTCCGGATCGCATCGTCTCAGAATTCGAACGGCTCGCGGGGACCGCGTCCACACCGGCGCAAGGCATGCTGCCGCATCTGATCATGCCGGCACATCATGATGTGCGGCCGAAGGACGTGTTCGCGCGCCGTCTGCACGGCACGCTGGCCGCGGCGGCCGAGCGCGGCCCGGCGGATTTTCCGGAACTGCTGCTGACGCCGGGCGTCGGCGCGCGCACCGTGCGCTCGCTGGCGATGGTCGCAGAGGTCGTGCACGGCGCGCCCTATCGTTTCACCGACCCCGCGCGTTTCTCGCTCGCCCATGGCGGCAAGGACCGGCATCCCTACCCCGTTCCCATCAAGGTCTATGACGAGACCATCCGGGTGCTGAAAGGCGCGATCCAGAACGCGAAGCTCGGACGCGAGGAGGAGATGCAGGCGATCAAGCGCCTCGACGACCAGGCGCGGCGGCTGGAGCGGACCGCGCGCGGCCCGTCGGTTGCGGCTTTCATCGCCGGTGAGCGTGCGGCCTCACCGGATCTCGATGGCCGCTCGGTGTTCGGCTGGGAGCGCGATCTTGCGTCCACAAAAAAGCGGACCGGCTGAACGCCGGTCCGCAAGTTGGCGGGGGGAACGCCCCTCTCAGGTCTCGTCGGCGTCCGGCTCCCGTTCGAGCCGGTTGGCCGCGTGATCCTGATACTGCTCGGTCTGAATGGCCTTGCTGTCCATACCGCGGATGTCCGAATGCTGTTTCTTGTCTCGGTTGGACAGGACCATGTTGTCGCCGATCATCTCCTTCGGCACGTCGGTCAACGCGCCGGTGCCGTCGCCCTTGCCATGCATGCCCGATCTGAAATGCGTCTTGCTGCCGTGGCCACCTGGCATCAGTCTCTCCTCTTGCAGTGATCTCTTGCAGTCGTCTTGCGAAGATTAGTGCTTCTGTTGTGCCGTCGTCGGCTTGGGCGGCTTGTGGCCGCTCTGGCCGGGATCGTTGTGCTTGTTGTGATCGCTTTCCTGGTTGAGGCCGCCGCGGCTCACCGGAAACTCGCTGTGACGCACCTCCGGGTTGGCACGATGGGCGCGCGTGTCCTGCGGGTTATGGCCGGCGGCCTGCTCGAGCTCTCGCGCATCCGGAACATCGGGCTTCCGCTCGAGGATGCGCACCTGCTGTTCGTGAGTCTTCTTGCCCTGCATATTGATCTCCAATCGTCACCTACCTCCGCCCTTTCCGGCCTCGTCGTGCCTGTGATGGGAATCGTGCTCGCCACCGCCGCCGGAAACCCGGCTGTGGCTGCGCTGCGGATCATCCGCCGGCGGTTTCTTCACCTCAAGCGGCGCCTTCGCGTTCTCGTGCGAGGCGCCGGGTCCGCCCTGACGAATGCTGTTCGGTGTCTTCGTGGATGTGGACAATGTCGCCTCCTCAGCGATCTTGCTGATAGCCTTGATTGGTCGTGTTCTGCTTGATGTTGCCCTGCTGTCCCTGCTGATCCGGATTCTGCGCACGTTGCTGACCGTGCGGGACCTGATCGGCGGGCGTTTGCTTGCGATCTCCAGTTCCCTTGTGGCTCTGATTGTCCGGTGGAACAGGTGGCATCTTGCTGGCCATGATCTTGTCTCCTGTTAAGACGTCGATCTGCGACATGCGCTCAAGGAACTCTCCTCCGCGTCATGTCGGGATAACAACAGCACGATCGGCACACCGTTCCTGATCGTTCACATCCGGCAAAGATTTACCGAAAGGGCGTTGCCGACGTCAGTTCGCCGCGGTGAGGGAACGATCGTCTCTCGTTCCCGTGCGTGACGTCGTCTCTGTTCCGCGGCCCTCTACCGTGACAGGAAGCTTCGCGATCGCGCGCAGGCCCGGCCGCTTGCGCCAGCGGACCTCGGCGGAATCGACGGCCAGATTCAATTTCGGCCAGCGCACGAACAGCGCCTGCAGCGCGCAGGCCGCCTCGATGCGCGCAAGCTGATGGCCGAGGCAGAAGTGGATTCCCGTGCCGAAGGAGATGTGGCGGTTCGGCTTGCGTTCGAGATCGAGGGTCTCGGGACGATCATGAACCGTGGGATCCATGTTCGCAGCGGCAAGCATCACCATGACGCGATCGCCCTTCTTCAGGCGCACGCCTTCGACCTCGACATCGCGCCGCACGTAGCGCGGCTTGGAGAATTGGACCGGCGAGACGAAGCGCAGGAACTCCTCGACCGCGAGCCCGACACGGCTCCAGTCCTGTTCCAGCCAGTCGCGCAGCTCGGGATTCCTGAGCAGCTCGTAGACGGAACCGCTGATGAGATGGGTGGTGGTTTCCGATCCCGCGGCGAGCAGCAGAAACACCATCGAAACCATTTCATCTGGCGTGATCTGACCGCCTTCGCGCTCGACCTGAATCAGCTCGGCAATCAGGCCCTCGCCGCCTTGCACGCGCGCGAGCTGCAACTGCTGCTCGAGGTAGGCGCGCATCTTGCGGAACGCGAACAGCAGGGACAAGAAGCTGACGACGTTCGTCAGCGAGGACATCGCATTGGCCCAGGCGATGAACTTTGGACGATCTGCCAGCGGCAGGCCGAGCAGCTCCGAGATCACCGCGAGCGGCAGGATGCGCGCATAGCGCTGGACCAGATCGGCCGGGCATTGCTCCGCGAACAGCTCGTCGGCCAGACCGTCGGAGAGGGCCCGGATGCGCGGCTCCATCGCGACGATCGCGCGGCGGCGAAACGCCTCGTCCACGATGCTGCGCAGCCGCGTGTGATCCGGCTCGTCCATCGTCAGCATGCTGTTGGCGATAGTCCTGACGAACCTCGGCATCCACCAGCGCAAGCCCGCGACGTCGCCATCGTCCTTGCGCAACGTGAAGGTCGCGCCGTCCTTCAGCACCTGCGCGGTGGCGTCATGGGTCGTGGTGATCCAGACATTGCCGACGAGAGGAAACCGCGTCGCGACCACAGGGCCTGACATGCGCAAGTTCGCGATCGCCTTGGGCGGATCGCGAAAGAAGGCCTCGCTGGTGAAATCGAGGCGCGCTGTCATGGGATCACCGGAGCGATTGGTGGCGTATCACCGAGATGGTGCACGGCGCGGCCGGCGCAAGGGCGCGTCTGCGCGTCGGCCGCAGGCGTGGAGAGCTCTATCCGCGCCCGGAGGAGCGCTGGCCGCTCTTGCGCTGCTGTTGGGTGTAGGCGTCCCAATGGCTCCAGCTGCCATTGCTGAGGCTCTGCAGGTCCGTTGCGAGGGGACGGCGCGTGCGCTTGTCGTGATCGGCGATCACACGCTCCGACTGCGCGATCTTGCGCTTGAGTTCCGTGATCGTCTTCTGCGTCTGGCCATTGCGCTTCGAGGTGGCGATCTCGCCCATCGTGAAGCGCGCGGTCTCCAGCGCCTTCAACTCGGCGCGGTTCTTCTTCAACTGAACCCGGTGCCAGGCGATGTTGCTGTCGCTGTCCGCAACCATGTGGGAACTCCGCTGATTCGGTCCCACATAGTATCGCGCGCCGAATCGGCGCCGCAACGCCCCGGCGGTGGCGAAAATGCGATCTTCTCGCGCAGAAATTCCGGGCCTAGCGCCCCGGGAACGGGGCTCTAGGTTCTTATTTGGACGCGTTTTCTTGACGCGAACCGGTATCCACTTCGCTCGAAAACGCTTCAGCGCTCGGCGAACGCCTTCTCGACCACGAACTGGGCCGGCTCGCCGTGATTGCCCTCGACGAAGCCGCGCTCGCCCAAGAGGACACGGGTGTCCGCCACCAGCGCCGGGCTGCCGCAGATCATGACGCGATCATGGGCGGCTTCCAGCGCCGGCAGGCCGATGTCGGCGAACAGCTTGCCCGAGGTGATGAGGTCGGTGATGCGGCCGCGGTTGCGGAAGGGATCGCGGGTCACGGTCGGGTAGTAGATCAACTGGTTCTGGATGTATTCGCCGAGCACCTCGTCCTTCGGCAGATGCTCGGTGATCATCTCGCCATAGGCGAGCTCCTTGACGTGCCGGCAGCCGTGCAGCAGCACCACCTTCTCGAACCGCTCGTAGGTCTCGGGATCCTTGATCACGCTCAGGAAGGGCGCAAGGCCGGTGCCGGTACCGATCAGGTAGAGGTTGCGGCCCTCTTCCAGGTTGTCGATTACCAGCGTGCCGGTGGCCTTGCGGCTGACGATGATCTCGTCGCCTTCCTTCAAATGCTGAAGGCGCGAGGTCAGCGGTCCATCAGGCACCTTGATCGAGAAGAACTCCAGCGTGTCCTCGTAATTGGCGCTGGCGACGCTGTAGGCCCGCAGCAGCGGCTTCTCGCCGACCTTGAGCCCGATCATGGTGAATTCGCCGTTGCGGAAGCGGAAGGTCGGGCTGCGGGTGGTCTTGAAGGAGAACAGCGTGTCGGTCCAGTGGTGGACGCTCAAAACGCTTTCCTGATTGAAATTGCTCATCTCACCTTCCCTGTCGCGTCAATTGCGGTTCCGAGGCCGGCAGCTATGCGTCGTTTGTACACGATCATTCGTATACTAATGAATAATCCGGCTTGATCCTGCGGTCAAGGCTGACCAAGATCGGAAGCGTTGCAGTTACGAATAAGGAGCCCCTTCCATGGCGCATGACGCACCCCAGGCCACCGGACCCTCGAAGCTGGTGATCCGGAATATCGGCCTGATCCTGTCCGGCGCTTTGGAAAAGCCGATCCTGGACGGCGACACCATCGTCGCCGAGAACGGCAAGATCACCGCGATCGGCCGCTTCAAGGATCTCAATACGGAAGGCGCGACCACCATCGTCGACGCCAACGGCACGACGGTGACCCCCGGCCTGATCGACAGTCACGTCCACCCTGTGGCGGGCGACTGGACGCCGCGGCAGAACCAGATCAACTGGATCGACAGCTCCCTCCATGGCGGCATCACCACCATGATCTCGGCGGGCGAAGTGCACATGCCCGGCCGCCCTCGCGACGTCGTGGGGCTGAAGGCGATGGCGATCTTCGCCCAGCGCGCGTTCTGGACCTTGCGTCCGGGCGGCGTGAAGGTTCACGCCGGCGCGCCCGTGATCGAATGCGAGATGGTCGAGGAAGACTTCAAGGAGATGGCCGCCGCCGGCGTCAAGCTGCTCGGCGAGGTCGGCCTCGGTGGTGTGAAAGACGGTCCCACCGCGCGAAAAATGGTCGGCTGGGCGCGCAAATACGGCATCCAGAGCACGATCCATACGGGCGGCCCCTCGATCCCCGGCTCCGGCCTGATCGACAAGGACGTCGTGCTAGAGGCCGACACCGACGTGGTCGGCCACATCAATGGCGGGCACACCGCCCTGCCCGACGACCAGATCCGCTGCATCTGCGAGGGCTGCAAGCGCGGGCTCGAGATCGTTCACAACGGCAACGAGCGCTCGGCGCTCTACACGCTGCGCATCGCGCGCGAGATGGGCGACCTGCACCGTGTCATCCTCGGCACCGACGGGCCGGCCGGCTCGGGCGTGCAGCCGCTCGGCATTCTGCGCATGGTCTCGATGCTGTCCTCGCTCGGTGACCTCCCGGCCGAGATCGCGTTCTGCCTTGCCACCGGCAACACCGCCCGGATGCGGCAGCTCGACTGCGGCCTGATCGAGGTCGGCCGCTCCGCCGACTTCGTCATCATGGACAAGGCGCAGCACTCGCCGGGCAAGAACATCCTGGAGAGCGTGCAGCTCGGCGACCTCCCCGGCATCGGCATGACCATCATCGACGGCATCGTGCGCACCCAGCGCAGCCGCAACACGCCGCCGGCCGGCAAGGTGCCGGAGGTGGTGGCGAAGTGACGCAGCCGGAGCGGCCCGCCGCTCCGCATCGTCCCTCGAAGGCATTGAACAAGTCGCAAGCCTGTTGCGTCTAACGCAGGCAGCCCTCGGCGGCGGCAGCGCATTGTTCCACCATCGAGGAGACATGAAGAACTCATCACGGATAGCCGCCGGCGTTGCTGGCGCGGTGGCGGGCTATATCGCGATCTTCGTGCTGTTCTCCCTGCTCGGTGTCGGCAACCGGGCGGACCCGATCGCATCGGGTCTGCTGGGGCTGTTCGTCTACTCACCCATGGGTGCAATCGCCGGCGCGGTCCTCGCCAATTGGCTCGTGACGCGTTCGGGCAAAGATACAGGGCAGGACGCAGGCATCGGTGGCGTCGCGCGGAACAGCTTGAAGTCGCTCGGCATCGTCGCCCTGCTCTGCACCGCCGGGATCGGCGCCTACATCGCCTACGCTTACGCGACCGCCACGCCCTGGCTCAACCGCAACGGCGCCAATCCCCTGCTCGTGTTCGAGGTCCGCTTTCCGGCGGGGGTCACGGTGCCAACGTCGGCCCAAGGCATCACCATCGAATTGCAGACTGACCTCAACACCATGCCGGGCGAAGTCAGCTCGGCCGCGTTCTATCGCGACGGCGATCAGGCCGTTATCGCCGGCGAAGTCGAGCTGGCGTTTCGGACCTCGTACCGGCAGCTCGCCGTCAACATCCAGGGCCAGCCGAGCCGGATCTATCCGATCGATTTGACGGCCCGGGCGCCGCATACGCCGGAATTCGGAACGTGGCGGCGGCTTGGTGACGGCAGCGAGATCCGCTACCGCGCCAAATGGCCGGGAAAGACGTAAGAGATCAGCGCTTCTTTGCGATCTCACAGCGCACATAGGTCTGGCGCTTGACCTGCCCAACTGGACCATTGTCCATCACCAATCTGCCATCCGCAGCGATGGAGACGCGAGGGTTGGAGCGAAATTTTTCGCCCTCGCCTTCGCAGGCGAGCTTCATTTTCCAACCGAGGCTTCCGTCGGCCGTGATCTCGCTGGCGCGGCACCGCGTCTCGTACCAGTACAGGCGATTGCCGCCCTCGATGCTCAGGCGGTTGGGACTATCCTCGTTGCGACAGTCCTTTTTGGTCGAGGCCCAGAAGCCTTCGTAACGCTCCGCGGCAAGGGCAGGAGCGCATTGGCCGGCGAGCACGGCACCAAGACTCAAGACAACCGCAAAGCGCATCGCAACTCTCATGACCAAAACCTCGATAAATCCTTCATCGAGGTTAGTCGCCAGTTCCGGCACCTTGTTCAACTGCCGTAGGGTGGGCAAAGGCGCGAAGCGCCGTGCCCACGATTTTTGCGATTCGGGAAAGGATGGTGGGCACGCTTCGCTTTGCCCAGCCTACGGCACCTTCATCTGAGCTTGTTCAGCAGCGCCATCAGCGTGTCGCGCTCTTTCGCATCGAGCGGCGCCAGCGTCTCGCGGGTGATCGCCAGCGCATTCGGCGCGAGCTTTTCGGCAAGCTGCTGACCGGCGCGGGTCAGGCTCACCAGCAGGCGCCGGCCATCCTCCGGATCCTGGCTCGTTTCGGTCAGGCCGCGCGCGGTGAGACGGTCGATCACGCCCTTGATAGTCGCGACGTCCATCGCCGTGAGGCGGCCGAGCTGGTTCTGCGAGCACGGCCCGGTCTCGGCCAGTTTCGACAGCGCCGCCCATTGCGTCGGCGTCAGATTGGTGCCGATATCGCGGGTGAAGATCGAGCTGTGACGCTGCCAGACCTGGCGCAGGATGAAGCCGACCTGTTCGTCGAGCACGTAAGGCGGTTTCGCCAGTTTGACGCTCTTCTTTGCCGTAACACTTCTCGCCATCCGCTGCGCGCCCCTCACAACGACAGATGCGCGTCGCGGATATCCGGGCGCGCGTCGAGCTCGGCCATGGTGCCGCCGAAGCAGATCCGGCCGCGCTCGATGATGTAGGCGCGATCCGAAATCAGCCGCGCGAAATGCAGATTCTGCTCGGAGACGACGATGCTGACGCCTTCCTTCTTCATGGTCAGGATGGCATCGACCATCTGCTCCACGATCTTCGGCGACAGGCCCTCCGACGGCTCGTCCAGCAGCACCAGCGAGGGATTGCCCATCAGCGTACGCGCGATGGTGAGCATCTGCTGCTCGCCGCCGCTCATGCGTCCGCCCGGGCGGTTCTTCATCTCGCCCAGGTTCGGAAACAGCGCGAACAGCTTTTCGCGCGTCCAGTGCGGCGCGTTCGGACGCTTCGGCTGGCGGCCGACTTCGAGGTTTTCCTCGACGGTCAGGTCCGTGAAGATTCGCCGCTCCTCCGGCACGTAGCCGAGGCCCTCGCGCACGATCTCGTGCGTCGGCTTCGACGAGACGTCCTTGCCCTCGAACGTGATGCGGCCGGAGCGCTGCGCCACGAGGCCGACGATCGAGCGGAACGTTGTCGACTTGCCGGCGCCGTTGCGCCCCAACAGCGCCACCACCTCACCCTCGCCGACTTCGAAGCTGATGTCGAACAGGATATGCGCCGGACCGTAATGGCTGTTGAGTTCTTGCACCGTGAGCTTCATGTCGATGCCCCCTCGCGATGGCGGGCATCGTAGACCAGGCCCTCGCCGAGATAGACCGCCTGCACCTGGGGATTGCCGCGCACGTCCGCCGGCGAGCCCTCCGCGATCAACGTCCCGCGGTTGAGCACGATGATGCGGTCGGCATGCTCGAACACCACGTCCATGTCGTGCTCGGTGAAGAGCACGCCGATGGATTTTTCCCGGGCAATGCCCGCGGTCAGCCGCATCAACTCGACGCGCTCGCGCGGTGCCATGCCGGCCGTCGGCTCGTCCATCAGCAGCAGTTTGGGCTGGTTGGCGAGCGCGACCGCAAGCTCGAGCCGCTTGAGATCGCCATAGGCAAGCTCGCCGCAGGGCCGGTCCGCATAACCGCCCATGCCGACCAGCTCGAGCAGGCGGCCAGCCTCGGCGCGGTCGAACTTCGGCGCCGAGCCGAACAGATTGAACAGTTGCTTCCCATGCGAGATTAGCGCGACCTGCACGTTCTCGCGCACGGTCATGGTGGCGAAGGTCGCGGTGATCTGGAACGTGCGGCCGACGCCGAGCCGCCAGACCTCACGCGGCTTCCGGCCCGTGATCTCTTCGCCGAGCAGGCGGACGTGCCCGCTATCAGGCTTGTTCTGGCCGTTGAGCATGTCGAAGCAGGTGCTTTTTCCCGCCCCGTTCGGCCCGATCAGGGCCAGGATCTCGCCGGCCCGCAGCGAGAACGACACGCCGCGCACGGCATGGATGCCGCCATAGGATTTGGTCAGGCCTTCGATCGCGAGAAGTGGGGGTGCAACGCTCATTCGGCAGACTCGATCGGCTTGGCGAGCAAGGTGGATCCCGGCGGCGATGACTTCTTTCGGCGCTGCGCCAGCATCTCCAGCATGCCGACGATGCCCTTGGGGAAGACGACGACGATCAACATGATGAAGCCGCCGAGCACGAGCTTCGATAGATCGGTTTGGCTCACCAGCCAGATGTTCAACGCCTTGTAGACGATGGCGCCGATCACCGCGCCCGACACCGTCTCGACGCCGCCGAGCAGCACCATGACCAGCGCGTCGACCGACAGCGAGATGCCGAGATTGTCGGGGAACACGCTGCCCTTGAGATAGGCGAACAATGCGCCGCCGATGCCGGCGGTCGTGCCTGCGATCACGAAGGCGGTCCACTGGATGCGCTTGGCATCGATGCCGATGGCTTCGCTGCGCAGGCCTGAGTCGCGCGTGGCGCGAAGCGCGTAGCCGAACGGCGAGAACACCATGGCTCGCAGCGCGACGGTCACCAGCGCCGCAACGCCGAGCGCAAGCCAGTAGAAGCGCGACGGACTTGCCACCCAGCTCGAGGGCCAGAGGCCGAGAATGCCGTTGTCACCGCCGGTCACGTTCACCCACTGGAACGCGATCGACCAGACGATCTGCGCGAAAGCGAGCGTCAGCATCGCAAAATAGACGCCGGAGAGCTGCACCGCGAAGAAGCCGAACACCGCTGCGCCCATGCAGCCGAGCAGCGGGCCGAGCAACAGACACACGATCATCGGCAGTCCCGCCATCTTGGCGAGGAAGGCGATGCCATAGGCGCCGAGGCCGAAATAGGCGGCGTGCCCGAACGAGGCGAGGCCGCCGACGGACATCAGGAAGTGCAGGCTGACGGCGAAAATCACGAAGATCGCGATCTCCGAGCCCACGGTCAGCAGATAATTGCCGGCGAACAGCGGCAGCATCGCTGCGATCACGAGCGCCGCAAGCGCCATCAGCCGCTCGCTCGAGGTCAGCGGCCGCCAGGGATTGACGGTGAGGCCGGGCGTCTTGCGCGCGGCCGCTTCCGGCTTGCCGAACAGGCCCCAGGGACGCACGATTAGCACCACCGCCATCACCAGGAAGACCAGGATGATGGAGATCTTCGGGAAGATCAGGATGCCGAAGGCATTCAGCTCGGAGACCAGCACCGCCGCGACGAAAGCGCCGACGATGCTGCCGAGGCCGCCGATCACGACCACGACGAACACCTCGACGATGATGCGCAGATCCATGGCGTGATGCACGGCATCGCGCGGTATCTGGAGCGCGCCGCCGAGCGCTGCGAGGAAGACGCCGACGGCGAACACGCTCGTGAACAGCCATTTCTGATTGACGCCGAGGGCTGCCACCATGTCGCGGTCCTGCGTCGCCGCGCGCACCAGCACGCCCCACCGCGTGCGCTGGAACAGCAGCCAGAGAATGCCGAGCACGACGGGGCCGAGCACGATCAGGAACAGATCGTAGCTCGGAATGTTCTGGCCGAAGAAATCGATCGCGCCCTTGAACCCTGGCGCGCGGCGGCCGACGAGGTCGTCCGGCCCCCAGATCAGCACGACCAGATCCTCGACCATCAAGGTGAGGCCGAAGGTCGCCAGCAGCTGGAACAGCTCGGGCGCATGATAGATGCGCCGGAGCAGCACCATCTCGACGATGACGCCGATCAGCGCCACCGCGAACGCGGCCAGCACGATGCCGCCCCAGAAGCCGAATGCGCCGGACAGGCGCTCGGTCAGCGTGAAGGCGATGTAGGCGCCGATCATGTAGAAGGCGCCATGCGCGAAATTCACGATCCGCGTCACGCCGAAGATGATCGACAGGCCCGATGCCACCAGGAACAGCGACGCCGCGCTGGCGAGACCGGTCAGAAACTGTACGACGTAAAAGGCCATCGGCGGTCCGGGTTCGTTGAAATCGTAGGGTGGGTTAGCCCTGCAGATGCGCAGAGCGCATCTGCTCGGCGTAACCCACCGCCTTTTCTCGTGTGGCACCGAAAGTGGTGGGTTACGCCGAGCGGTCTGCGCTACGCGCAGTCCGCAGGGCTAACCCACCCTACGGCAGCAGAACTCAATCCTTCGGACGCAGCTTCTCGACCTCGGCATCGCCAGGCAGATAGTCCGCGCCCTTCTTGTAGGACGACTCCACCATCACGCCCTTGCCGTCCTTCAGCGCGGTCTTGCCGACGTAAGCGCCGAGCGTCGACTGGTGGTCGATCTTGCGGAAGGTGATCTCGCCGAACGGCGACGGCGTGGTCAGCCCCTCCGCCGCGGCAATCAGCTTCTCCGGATCGGTCGAGCCGGCCTTCGCCAGAATCGCGGCCGCCGACTTGATGGTCTGGTAACCGACGATCGAGCCGAGGCGCGGATAGTCGTTGTACTTGGCCTGATACGCCTTCAGGAACGCATCATGCTCGGGAGTCTTGATCGAGTACCAGGGATAGCCGGTGACGATCCAGCCCTCCGGCGTCTCGTCCTTGAGCGGGTCGAGATATTCGGGCTCGCCGGTCAGGAAGGAGACCACCTCGCGCCCCTTGAACAGGCCACGCGTGTTGCCTTCACGCACGAGCTTGACGAGGTCCGCGCCGAACGTGACGTTGAGGATCGCTTCCGGATTTGCCGCGGCAACCGCCTGCACCACCGGGCCGGCGTCGATCTTGCCCTGCGGCGGCCATTGCTCGTCGACCCACTGGATGTCGGGGCGCTTCTCCGACATCAGCTTCTTGAACACCGCGACCGCCGACTGGCCGTACTCGTAGTTCGGCGCAATCGTCGCCCAGCGTTTTGCGGGCAGCTTGCTGGCGGCCTCCACCAGCATCGCCGCCTGCATGTAGTTGGAGGGGCGCAGGCGGAAGGTGTACCTGTTGCCCTTGGACCAGGTGATGGCGTCCGTGAGCGGCTCGGCCGCGAGGAAGAACACCTTCTTCTGGTTGGCGAAGTCAGAGACCGCAAGACCGATGTTCGACAGGAACGTGCCGGCGAGCATCGCGACGCCCTCGCTCGAGACGAGCTCGTTGGCCGCGGTCTGCGCGTCCGCCGGCTTGCCGCCGTCGTCCTTGGAGATGACGACGAGCTTCTTGCCGTTGATGCCGCCGGCCGCGTTGACTTCCTCGACCGCAAGCTGCCAGCCCTTGCGATAGGGCTCGGTGAATGCCGGCAGCAGCGAATAGCTGTTGATCTCGCCGATCTTGATGTCCTGCGCCAGGGCCGAATGAGCCATGCCGCTCGCCAGAAGCGCGAAGGCCGCGCCGACGAAGTAATTTCTTGCTCGCATCCCAACCTCCAATTTGAACTCGCTTATGACTTCTATCTCAGACCGTCTTCGCCCTTGATCTCCGCAACCGTCAGCCCGCCGACGCGCGGCAGCGGACGGCCGCTGTCGGTGACGGCGACCGCGACCATGATCTCGTTGGCACGCGGCGCGTCGTTGATCTGCACTTCCATACCGTCGAAATGACTGCGCACGAAGGCCGCGTCCTTGTGCCCGAGCGGGATGTCCAGCGTCGTGCCCGGACCGCTGCGCTTCTTCGACGAGGGGATCAGCGCCGCGCCCTTGCCCAGAACCTTGCGCACCGGCGCGCCCATCTTGGGGTGGAGGATCGCGGCGGCATGCTCCAGCTCGCCGTTCTCGCCGACCGCCGCGGCCTTGCCGTAGCTGTGCGCCTTGGCGCCATCGATGCCGAGCGCCGCCACCGCGCGTTTTGACAAGAGCTCGCCCAGCTCCTCGCCGATCGCGATCAGCGGCGAAAGATCCTCGACGTATTTTCCGGCAAACGGATTCTCGATGACGGCAATCGCCGCAGCACGCCGGGTCGGCGGTGATACCTGTCGGCCCATCTCCATCTGCGTCTCTTCGACGACAGTGACGATCTTGCGGATGATCGCGCTCATGGCTGCTTCCTCTGGACACTTCCCTGCTCAGGCATGAACCGCGTTCTCCAGCTGACGCGAGTGCGATTCCAGCCGCTCAATATCTTTCGGTCCGATGACAAGCATATCACCACAAAGCTGCAGCACGGCACCCTCGATCAGCCGACGATCGAATAAATGCCGTGCACATTCTGCGCCAGATTCGAGCGCGGCGGCGATCTCATGGTGAGACAGCTCGCCGACATCGCGCGTCACGAGGCGCCCGCCCAGATCGCTGTCAGGCTGAAGCGCGTTCGCAGGCTTGCGGATGATGGCGGGATGTCCGGGAAGATCGACGGCATTGGCGATCACGGTCGCGGCCGCATCGGCTTGCGAAGCGGTCGCCGCCAGCACGGTCACGGCATCGGCGATCCCGAGCGAAAAGCTGCGGCCGTGCCGGCCGCTGGTCGCAACGCCCCGCACCGGATCGTCCGCATCGATCCGCATCGTCCGCATGACGCCGTCGCGGCCGGGGCGATCCATCAGCCCGACCGAAAACTGCTCGCCCTTGCCGAGATGCAGCGCGATGTCGCCGCCATTGTTGACGTAAGCCCGATCGAGCGTCGCAGCGCGCAGCATCGCAGCCAGAATTTCCTCCGCGACGCTACCGGCAACGGCCGCCATCGGCGTGATGAAGCAATCGGCGGCATAGGGCACCACCGCGGCATGCATGCGGCGCGCGACGACGCCCTTTAGCGACGTCCGCCTCCCGGCGCCGGACCGCAATTCGGGCAGCTCTGCGCAAAGCTCGTCGAGCAATCCGGTGAACCGCAGCGCCGCAGCCTCATAGGCGGCCCGCACCGCATCCGCACGTCCCCTCGCCTCGACGATCAGATCGATCGGTCCATCCTGCAAATGCAGCCGCCGGCCATCAGACAGCAATGCGATTTGCGGGCGCCTGGTCATTTGCGGGGCCCCGGAATCGGGTTCTGCCAGGGCAACTGGCGGACATCGTCGCCGTTCTGCACCTCGGAGAGCGGTTTCACATAATCCATGTGTCCGCCGAGCGCGGCATAGTCGGACAGCTTCATCGTGAACTCGATCGGCGCGACAAGGGCCGGTGTCGGCACATAGCCGAACGCGCCTGACGGCATCTGCGTCACGTCGACCATGTAGGTGATGCCGCCGCCGGGCCAGACATAGACCGGCGCGCCGCCGCTGGTGACGCGCGTCAGCGCATCCTTGACCGAGCGCGTCAGCCGCACCGGGTTGTCGGTGACGCCGGCGCGCAGCGAGCCGCCCGCGCCTGCCATGAACAGCACCGTGCACAGCGCGGGCTCGCAGTTTTCCTGGATCCGCTCGACCGAGAACTTCAAGTCGGCCGGCATCTCGGTCTCGACCGGCTTCAGGGCCTCGTCGAGCACGTAATAGGACGAATGCTCGCCGGTGGTGGAGACCATCAGCATGGTCAAACCGGGCTTTGCTTCCTTGGCATCGAACGAGCCCAGGATCGACAAGGGATCGGAGATGTTGGTGCCGCCCCAGCCCGTGCCCGGATCGGCCACCTGGAAATAGCGGCCGGGCGTCGAGCGGCGGCCCTTCATCTTGATGCCGGTGTCGGCGATGTCGAGCAGCTTGCCGGCCTGGTGCTCCGAGAGCACGCCGGTGATGTGGTCGTCGACCACGACGACCTCGTCCACCTTGCCGTGCCATTGCTTGGCGAACATGCCGATCGTCGCCGAGCCGCAGCCGACGCGCATGCGCTCTTCCTTCACGCCGTTGACGATCGGCGGCTGGCCGGCCTGCACCACCACGCTGGCGCCGCCGTCGATGGTCAGCTCCACCGCCTTGCAATTGGCGAGGTCCATCAGCGTGTCGCAGGTGACCCGGCCCTCCTTCTTGGAGCCGCCGGTGAGATGATGCACGCCGCCGAGCGACAGCATCTGCGAGCCGTATTCGCTGGTGGTGACATGGCCGACCGCCTCGCCCTGCGCGCGCACGGTCGCAGTCTCCGGGCCGAGATAGCGGTCGGTGTCGATCTTCACCTTGATGCCGCAATAGGAGAAGATGCCCTCGGTGACGACGGTCACCATGTCGACGCCGTCGACCTCTGCCGAAACGATGAACGGCGCCGGCTTGTAGTCGGGATAGGTCGTGCCTGCGCCGATCGCCGTCACGAAAGTCGAGGGCTCATGGACGATCTTGCCGTCCCAGTCCTCGGTGCGGCTGAACGGGACCAGCTTGCCGCCGTGCGAGACGGTGCGCTCAAGGATGACGTGCGGATCGACGCGGACGAGCTTGCCGTCGTGATTGGCATAGCGGTCGCAGGCCCCCGCCGCGCCGGGCTTGATGTAGCACATCACCGGACAAGCATCGCAGCGGATCTTGTCGATGACGGCGCTCGTCGTTTCTGTCACCATGTCGGAGCCGGCGGACATCGCAGTTATCATTCGTATACGAACGATGTTGCGCGCGGTGCCCCGGGGCTGTCAAGCGGCGGTGCAGCGCAAAAGATGCCGCTGCCGCATAAAACCTCATTTGCCTATCCGCTCTGTCCACAAAGAAGGCAATCGCGCTGCAGTGCGGCATGCACGGCTTGCACGTTTGTGTACAAACGGTATCGTCGCGACGTCGAATTTTCGCGATCGCATGATTTTGGGTTTGTCTCTTGGCTTTGTCTTGGGCTTGGGAACGAGGATGACGCAGACACCGATCCGCCTCACCGTGAACGGCAGGATCCACGAGGTCACGGCAGCGCGGGACACGCCGCTGCTCTATGTGCTGCGCAATGAGCTCGCGCTGAACGGCCCGAAATACGGCTGCGGCTTGGGGGAATGCGGCACCTGTACTGTCCTGATCGACGGACTGGCGGCACGCTCCTGCGTGATTCCGGTGACCGGCTGCGCCGGCCGCGACATCGTGACGCTCGAAGGCCTCGGCACAAGCGACAAGCCCGACGTCGTGCAGCAGGCCTTCATCGACGAGCAGGCCGCACAATGCGGCTATTGTCTCAACGGCATGATCATGACCACCAAGGCGCTGCTCGCGATCAATCCGCGGCCGTCCGAGCAGGAGGCGCTGGCGGCGCTGCGCTACAATCTTTGCCGCTGCGGCACGCATGTCGAGATCCTCCGCGCGGTGATGCGCGCCTCTAGCCAGCTCACCGAGGCCGCAGATTGATGGCCTCCTATGTTTCGAACGGAGCTGAGCGCGCAGGTTCGCTCATCGTCGCCCGCAGCGTGGACGAGGTCACATCCGAGACCTTCGTCCGCATCACCGCGGACGGTTCGGTCACGGCCTATAACGGCCATGTCGATCTCGGCACCGGCATCCGCACTGCGCTGGGCCAGATCGTCGCCGAAGAGCTCGACGTGTCCTTTGCGCGCGTCGTCGTCGTGCTCGGCGACACGGCCGTGGTACCGAACCAGGGCGCGACGATCGCGAGCGAGACCATCCAGATCACCGCCGTTCCCCTGCGCAAGGCCGCAGCGCAGGCGAGGCACTTCTTGATCGCACGCGCGGCCGAACGGCTGGAACTGCCGGCCGCCGATCTCGAGATCGAGGACGGCCTCGTGCGCGGACATGACAACCGCAGCGTCAGCTATGGCGAGCTGATCGCCGGCGAAGAGATCCGGCTCGAGCTCGAAGACGACGTCGCCGTGAAATCTGTCGGCGATTACGCCATCGTCGGCCACTCCGTCCCGCGTGTCGACGTGCCAGCCAAGGCCACGGGCGAATTGACCTTCGTCCATGACATCCGCGTACCGGGCATGCTGCATGGCCGCGTGGTGCGCCCGCCCTATGCCGGTGTCGATGCCGGCCCGTTCGTCGGCACCAGCCTGCTCGCGGTCGACGAATCCTCGGTGCGCGACATTCCCGGCATCGTCGCCGTCGTCCACATCGGCGATTTCGTCGGTGTCGTTGCCGAGCGCGAGGAGAATGCGATTCGCGCCGCCGAACAGCTCAAGCTGAGCTGGAAGCCGACGCCCTCCCTCACCGATCTTGCCGATGTCGAGACCGCGCTGCGCGCCAATCCGTCGACGCCGCGCACGCTGATCGACAAGGGCGAGGTCGACAAGGCAATTGCGGGCGCGGCCAAGCCGATGCAGCGCACTTACGTCTGGCCGTATCAGATGCACGCCTCGATCGGCCCGTCGTGCGCGGTTGCCGATTTCCAGGACGGCAATATCCGCGTCTGGTCGGGCACGCAGAACCCGCACGTGCTGCGCAGCGATCTGGCGCTGCTGATCGAGCGCCCCGAGAGCGAGATCGAGGTGATCCGGCTGGAGGCCGCCGGCTGCTACGGCCGCAACTGCGCCGACGATGTCACCGCCGATGCGCTGCTGCTGTCGCGCGCCGTCGGCCGTCCCGTCCGCGTCCAGCTGACGCGCGAGCAGGAGCACGCCTGGGAGCCCAAAGGCACCGCACAACTCATCGACGTCAATGGCGGCCTCGACGCTGACGGCGGCATTGCCGGGTACGACCTTGCCACGCGCTATCCCTCGAATGCCGCGCCGACGCTGGCGCTGCTGCTGACCGGCCGCCTTTCGCCCGAACCTGCGGTGCTCCAGATGGGCGACCGCACCGCGATCCCGCCCTACGATTACGAGCACATGCGCGTCGTCGCCCACGACACGCCGCCGATCGTGCGTGCCTCCTGGTTTCGCGGCGTCTCGGCCCTGCCGAACACTTTTGCGCATGAATCCTATATCGACGAGGCCGCAAC
This sequence comes from Bradyrhizobium sp. NC92, assembly GCF_025200865.1. NCBI lineage: Bacteria > Pseudomonadati > Pseudomonadota > Alphaproteobacteria > Hyphomicrobiales > Nitrobacteraceae > Bradyrhizobium > Bradyrhizobium sp. NC92. Next base: position 3,582,616 of record NZ_CP104171.1, on the reverse strand, counting down.
CGAAGCCGGCATCGATCCCATCGAATATCGCCTGCGCTATCTGAAGGACCCGCGCGCGGTCGATCTGGTCAATGCGGTCGCCGAGCGCGCGGGCTGGATGCCGCGGCCGGTCCGCGAGGACAAGGACGGTGAGGTCGTGCACGGCCGCGGCTTTGCCTATGCGCTCTACGTCCACAGCAAGTTTCCGGGCTATGGCGCGGCGTGGTCGGCGTGGGTCGCCGACGTCGCGGTGAACAAGACGACCGGCGACGTCAGCGTGACGCGCGTCGTCGCGGGGCAGGACTCCGGGTTGATGATCAACCCGGACGGCGTGCGCCACCAGATCCAGGGCAACGTCATCCAGTCCACCAGCCGCGCGCTGATGGAAGAGGTGTCGTTCGAGCGCGGTGCGGTGGCCGCGCGTGAATGGGGCGCGTATCCGATCATCCCCTTCCCCGACGTTCCCAAGATCGACGTGCTGATACTGTCGCGGCAGGATCAGCCGCCGCTCGGCGTCGGCGAGTCCGCCTCGGTGCCGAGCGCAGCCGCGATCGCGAACGCCATCTTCGATGCCACCGGCGTGCGCTTTCGCGAGCCGCCGTTCACGCCTGAGCGAATCCTCAAGGGATTGCACGGCGAAGCACCGGCGACGCCGCAGTCCCTGCCCCCGCCCGCAGCCTCGCCTCCGTCTCGTATCTGGGAAAATCCGTTCGCCAAGCGCGCCGGCATCTTCGCAACGATTGCAGCCGTCTGCACCGCCGCGATCGGCATCGGCGCGGCGCTTCTTCCCGGCCGCGCGATCGCGCCGATCGCGCGGCCCGATGCGTCGGTCTATTCAGCGGCAACGATCGCGCGCGGAGAGGTGCTTGCCGCGCTCGGCAATTGCGCGGAATGCCACACCGAGATCGGCGGCGCAGCAAATGCCGGCGGTCGCGCCTTGGAAACACCGTTCGGCACGATCTACGCGACCAACATCACGCCCGACGTCGAGACCGGGATCGGCGCCTGGTCCTATCCCGCCTTCGAGCGCGCCATGCGCGATGGCCTGCATCGCGACGGACGCCAGCTCTATCCCGCCTTCCCCTACACGCATTTTGCAAAGACTGGCGATTCCGATCTGCAGGCGCTCTACGCTTACCTGATGGCGCAGCCTGCGGTGCGCGCGACAACGCCGGCCAACACGCTGGCCTTCCCGTTCAATCTCCGCCCGCTGCTGGCGGGCTGGAATGCGCTGTTCCACCGAACGCCCGACTTCAAGCCCGACCCCTCAAAGTCCGAGGCTTGGAATCGCGGTGCTTATCTGGTCGAGGGCCTCGGCCATTGCAGCGCCTGCCATTCGCCGCGCAACGCGCTCGGCGCCGAGCAACGCAACGCCTATCTCGCCGGCGGCTTCGCCGAGGGCTGGGAAGCGCCGTCGCTGACCTCGCTCTCGCACGCGCCGATCCCGTGGAGCGAGAATGAGCTGTACGCCTATTTGCGCACCGGCCATTCGCGTTACCACGGCGTCGCCGCCGGCCCGATGGCGCCGATCGTCCGGGACCTCAAGGCGCTGCCCGACCAGGACATCCGTGCGATGGCGGTCTATCTCAACTCGTTCAATGACACTGCGGTCGACCAACAGGCGCAGGATGCGCTGGCCGCCAAGCTCGAAAATGCAACGCAAGTGACCGTCGCCTCCTCCGCCGGCGCGCGCCTCTATCAAGGCGCCTGCGCCGTCTGCCACGAGGTCGGCGGCCTGCCGCTGTTCGGCACAAGGCCTTCGCTCGCGCTCAACAGCAACCTGCACAGCGCCACGTCGGACAATCTCGTACAGGTCATCCTGCACGGCATCGCGGAGCCCGTCTCGAGCGATCTCGGCTACATGCCCGCGTTCAGGAACAGCATGAGCGACACTCAGATCGAGGAGCTCGTCAGCTTCCTGCGCCGGCAGTTCGCGCCGGACAAGCCGGCCTGGACCGGCGTGCGCGAGACGATCGCAAAGGTGCGCGCCTCCGCCAATTAGGCGTGTTTCGTCACCTCCACCGGCGGCGTGCCGTGGGTGTGGAAGGACTCGATCGTCTTCAATCCCCAGGCCTGGCCCTTCTTGCGCTCCTCCTCGGTCCACACGATCGGCTTCCAGTCGGGCGCCAGGATAAGGCGTGCGCCGGCATTGGCGACTTCGACGCGGTTGCCGCCGGGCTCGTAGACATAGAGGAAGAAGGTCTGCTGGATCGCGTGCTTGTGCGGCCCGGTCTCGATGTGAATGCCGTTCTCGAGAAAAATGTCGGCGGCGCGCAGAATCTCCTCGCGACTGTCGAGGGCGTAGGTGACGTGGTGGAAGCGGCCCGGCACGCCCGAATGATCGAGCGAATAGGCGAAATCGTAGCTCTTGTTTGACATCGTCAGCCACATCGCGGCCTCACGGCCGTTGTTGAGCACGATCTGCTCGGTGAGGCGGCAGCCGAGATAGGTCTCGAAGAACTCGCGGTTGGCCTTGATGTCGACGGCAAGGCAGTTGAGATGGTCGAGGCGGCGGACGTTGACGCCGCGGGCGGGAAAGCGCTGCGCCTGGTTCTTCAGCGCGGGCTTGAGTTCGGGCGGCGCCTGATACCATTCGGTCTCGTAATAGAGCTCGACGATGTGGCCATCGGGGTCGCGGCAGCGAAAAGTTGGCCCCTGCCCCATGTCGCCGCCGATCCAGCCGATGTCGAAGCCGGATCCCTTCAGCGCGGCGACGCGCCGCTCCAGCGCCTGCTGGCTGCGCGCACGCAGCGCCATGTGGCCCATGCCCGAGGTCTTCGCCGCCGTGAGCTTGAGCGAATAGCGCTCGTAATCGTCCCAGCCGCGCAAATAGACCGACTCACCCTTCTGTCCGCTGACCGTCATGCCCATCACATCGACGAAGAATTTCAGGCTCTCGTCCGGCTTCGGCGTCAGCAGCTCCATGTGGCCGAGATGGGCGAGATCGAGGATCGGTTCAGGCTGCATGGTTTCCTCCTGGAGCATGGCTGCGATCCGCCTGTCCGGGCGGCGCAATTGAAACGCGCACGGCACAACGCGCGGGCGGGCCCTTGTGCGCGGGTGCCGACAGTGACGGACCTCATTTGTACTAATGTACAAATCATTAGGTCCCGTCAACAAAGCAACCAGCTTTGCTGCTGCGAACGGCGCCTGTCCGACCAATGGCGGTCCGCCGGACGAATGGGCCTGCTCGAATGGTAAATTCTTCCTTAAGGACCATCTCGGCCCCAAGGTCCGGAAATGCAGTATTTTCCCGGCGATTCCGCCCATGAGCAGGCATCGGCGACAAGTCTCCGGACCGAATTACCACGGATTTAACGGAGCGGGCGCGCCCGCCGTTTAACCGTTTGTGCAGCGACGGCCGGGCATAGTCCGGGCAAATCCCTTGCTCTTGCCAGGTTCATTCATCGTGACATCCTTTGGACGCGTGATTTCGGTTCGCGGATCGCTCGCCCGGGTCGGGCTTCTGGCGGAAAGCCGGATGCCGATCTCGGAGGTGCGGGCCACCGTTGGACGCTTCGTCAGCATCCGTTGCAGCAGTTCGGTCATCGTTGCGATGATCACGGAGGTCTCCTGCGAGAACCTGTCGGGCTCGGACAATTACATCGCGATCGCCTCGGTCGACCTGCTCGGCGAGATCCTCAATGCCGCGGACAAGGCCAAATTCCAGCGCGGCGTCACCAATTATCCGACCATCGGCGATGCCGTCGACCTGATCACCAGCCAGGAGCTGCGCACGATCTACGCGCCGACCGGCTCGGACCAGATCAATGTCGGCTTCCTCCAGCAGGACCGCTCGGTCATCGCCTATGTCGACGTCGAGGAAATGCTGTCCAAGCATTTTGCGGTGCTCGGATCGACCGGCGTCGGTAAATCGACCGGCGTCTCGCTGCTGCTCAACGAGATCCTGAAGGCGCGGCCGAACCTGCGCATCTTCCTGCTCGACGTGCACAACGAATATGGCCGCTGCTTCGGCGACCGCGCGCTGGTGCTCAACCCGCGGAACCTGAAGCTGCCGTTCTGGCTGTTCAACTTCGAGGAAATCGTCGACGTGCTGTTCGGCGGCCGCGCCGGCGTGCCCGAGGAGCTCGACATCCTGGCCGAGGTCATCCCGCTCGCCAAGGGCGTCTACACCCAGTACCAGAACGCCGACCGCATCGGCCTCAAGCGCATCGATCCCAAGCAGATCGGCTACACCGTCGATACGCCGGTGCCCTATCGCCTGGTCGACCTGCTGTCGCTGATCGACGAGCGCATGGGCAAGCTCGAGAACCGCTCCTCGCGCATCATCTATCACAAGCTGATCTCGCGCATCGAGGCGGTACGCAACGACCCGCGCTACGCCTTCATGTTCGACAACGCCAATGTCGGCGGCGACACCATGGCCGAGGTGATCAGCCATCTGTTCCGCCTGCCCGCCAACGGCAAGCCGATGACCGTGATGCAGCTCGCCGGCTTCCCGGCCGAGGTGATCGATTCGGTTGTGTCCGTGCTCTGCCGCATGGCCTTCGACTTCGGCCTGTGGAGCGACGGCGTCTCGCCGCTGCTGTTCGTCTGCGAGGAGGCGCACCGCTATGCCTCCGCCGACCGCAACATCGGCTTCGGCCCGACCCGCAAGGCGGTGTCGCGCATTGCCAAGGAAGGCCGCAAATACGGCGTCTATCTCGGCCTCATCACCCAGCGCCCCGCCGAGCTCGACGCCACCATCATCTCCCAGTGCAACACGCTGTTCACGATGCGCCTCGCCAACGACCGCGACCAGGCGCTGCTGCGCGCCGCGGTGTCGGATGCCGCCGCGAATCTGCTCTCCTTCGTTCCGTCGCTCGGCACCCGCGAGGTGCTGGCGTTCGGCGAAGGCGTGGCGCTGCCGACCCGCCTGCGCTTCAAGGAAGTGCCGCCGCACCAATTGCCGCGCGGCGAGGCCACCATCTCCAGCGTGCCGTCGGTCACCTCCGGTCACGACATGCATTTCGTCAGCGCCGTGCTCGAACGCTGGCGCGGCGCCACATCGCAGCGCGACGTACCGAACGACCCCGTGTTCTCGGCGCCGCCGGCGAAGACCATGTCCAGCGTCGAAGCGCCGATGCTGCAGCCGTCGATGGGCCTCGACCCGGACCGCTTCTCGCTGCTGAAGAAGCCGCTGCGGTAAGGCAAAGCTCTCTCCACCCCGTCATTGCGAGCGCAGCGAAGCAAGCCAGAGTCTTTCCGCGGAGGGATTTCTGGACGGCTTCGCTGCGCTCGCAATGACGGCGGATGGAGCGTCGCTCATAACTCACACGTTCGTCGCGGCCAGAACGGCTGGCACGTTGAGCCCGCCTTCCGCATCGACTATGGTTCCCGCCTAAAAGCCGGAACCATGCCCATGACAAAGACCGCCGCGCAACGCTTTCCCGCCCCCGCCCTCGACACGCTGCCCGACGACATCCGCACGCGCCTCCTCGCCGTGCAGGAGAAGAGCGGCTTCGTGCCGAACGTGTTCCTGACGCTGGCCTACCGCCCCGACGAGTTCCGCGCCTTCTTCGCCTATCACGATGCGCTGATGGAGAAGGACGGCGGCCTCACCAAGGCCGAGCGCGAGATGATCGTGGTGGCGACGTCGGCGGCGAACCAGTGCCAATATTGCGTGATCGCCCATGGCGCGATCCTGCGCATCCGCGCCAAAAACCCGCTCATCGCCGACCAGGTCGCGATCAACTACCGCAAGGCCGACATCACGCCGCGGCAGAAGGCGATGCTCGATTTTGCCATGAAGGTCTCGGCTGACGCGCAGCGGATTTCGGAGGACGATTTCGCCGCGCTCGCGCCGCACGGCTTCAGCGACGACGACATCTGGGACATCGCCGCGATCTCCGCCTTCTTCGCGCTGTCGAACCGGCTGGCGAATTTCAGGGGCATGCGGCCGAACGAGGAGTTCTATCTGATGGGCCGCCTGCCGAAGACATGATCGAGGCGCCATGACCGAGCTCGATTGGCCCGAAACCCTGCTGCGCCTCGGCACGGCGACGCTCGCCGGCGGCGCGATCGGCCTCAACCGCGACCTGCACGGCAAGCCGATCGGGCTGAAGACGCTCGGCATCGTCGGGCTCTCCACCGCGAGCGTGGTTCTGCTTGCGCTGCAGCTCGCCGAACCGGCCAGGGTCGTCGACGCCGCCAGCCGTGTCATCCAGGGCATCCTCACCGGCATCGGCTTTCTCGGCGCTGGCGTCATCGTGCACCAAAGCACGGGGTTTCGCGTTCGGGGCCTCACCAGCGCCGCCTGCACTTTCCTTGCCGCCTGTCTCGGCATCGTCTGCGGCGCCGGACAGTGGAGGATCGTCATCGTCGCCCTTGCGCTGGCCTTCGTCCTGCTGACGATCGGCCGCCGCCTCGAGCGCCGGCTGCATCGCATGCTTGGCGGCAAGGACGAGGCGCATGAGGTCGAAGGCGCCCCGGAAGAGCAGCACCGATAGCCGTCGGTTCGGCGGATTCTCCGTCAGCGCCGGCGGCCTGCGCGGTGCCAGTAGAACGCCGCAAGCCCAACCGGCAGCGAAAGAGCCAGCCACGACAGGCCGTCCCAGATCCCATCTCCGACGAGCGCCAGACCGAGCCCCACGGCGCAGACCAAGCCGACCAGGAGCGGCGCCCAGAACACGTCCCACACGCTTCTGTAGTGCCGGGCCAGGTTCGGAACGTCCGCCTTGGACACGGAACGACGCATGGGATCAGACACCGACTGCCGCGGTCCGTTCTGGGCGCAGCGGCTTGCGGACCGACGGCTTTCGCCTTGCCGCCCAGAGATAGATTCCGCTGACGAGAACGATGATCGTCATGATGTCGAGAACCGCCCAGACGATCTTCAACGGAAGCCCGCCGTAATCGCCGAAATGCAGCGGACGCGAGACCTGAAGCGTCTTCAGATACCACGGCACCTCGGGCGCCACGATCGTCTTGCCGTCATTGGCATCGACCAGCATCGGCTGAAGCATGCGCGCCGTGAAGGGCGTCGCTCCCTTGGTCCAGACCACGAGGTGCTGCGGGCTGCCGAAACGCGCCGCGGTCGGCATCGTCACCGAGGTGACGAGGCGATCCGGAAATCTGGTGCGGACAAGCTCGACGGCGGCTTGAACCGAAGGGATCGGAGCCACGGGCTTGCCCAGATGAGGCGCCAGCAAGACGGGGATGAGCTGCGCCCGCCACAGGTCGAACAACGGCGTCGCCAGCGTGTTGATCATGCCGGTGAGACCGACCACCAACGTCCACGTCAACGTGACGATGCCGAGGAGATTATGGGTGTCGAGCCATTTGAGCCGGGGCGACGACCGCCGACGGATCGTCCCGAAATCCAGCCGCCGCATGAACGGCCAATAGACAACGATGCCGGAGATGATCGACACGGCGAACACCAGTCCCATCGCCCCGAGAAACAGCTCGCCGGGGAGCCCTGCGAACATGTCCTTGTGTATCCGGAGCACGATATCCATGACGTCCTGATGCGGGGCTTCTTCGCCGAGCATTTCGGCCGTTCGCGCATCGAACGTCAGGCGATGGAAGTTGCCCGGCGCCGGGACAGCGGTCGGAGAAACGGCCACAGTCACGAGTGGCTCGGTCTGCTTGAGATTGAGCAGCAGGACATACTGACCGGGAAAACGCGCTTGCGCCGCCGCGATCATCCGGTCGAGCGACAAACGCGGCGTTCCTTCCGGCATCGCGGGCGCCGAGATCTCGTCCTCGAGCAGATCGTCGATCTCGTCGTGAAAGACCAACGGAAGTCCCGTCACGCACAGCATCAGCAGGAACAGCATGCACACGAGCGAGGTCCAGGTGTGAATGCGGGACCATAGCCGGATCGTGCGGACCTGAACCATGGCGATCCTTACCAGCGATAGCTGACCGTGCCCGTGATGGTGCGCGGGCTGGTGTATTGGCAACCGCCATTCGTGGTGCACGCAACGGTGACGCGATCGGCGATGTTCTTCACGTTCAGCGCGAGGTTGACACCCTTGGGCTGGCGATAATGCAGGCCCGCATCGAACACGACGTAGCCCTCGTTGACGATGGTGTTGGTGGTGTCGGCGAAGGTCGGCCCGTTGTAGCGGACGCCGCCGCCCAACCCCCAGCCGTCCCATGTCCCGCCCTGGGCCGTGTAGTCGAGATAGGCCGATGCCATCTGGCGGGCCACCAGCGTCGGCACCTTGCCGAGATCGGCGGCGGTGGTGGTTTGCGTCACCTTCACATCCTGGTTGGTGTAGGTGGCCACGAGGTTCAGTCCGGGCATGATCTGCGCCAGCGTCTCGAACTCGATGCCGCGCGAATTCACCTCGCCGAGCTGGACCGAGAAGCCGAGATGCGATGGATCGCTCGTGAGCGAGTTTTGCCGCGTCAGATCATAGAGCGCCAACGTCATCAGCAGGGTCCGCGACGGCTGGTACTTCACGCCGAGCTCGTGCTGCTGCGCCGTCGTCGGCTTGAACGGATTCCCCGCAAAATCCGTGCCCGGCGTCGGCAGGAACGATTCCGAATAGCTGTAATACGGCGCAACTCCGGAATCGAACACGTACGAGACCGCTCCACGCTTGGTGAAGGCCGTGTCCTTGGTGTCGGTCGTCTTGTTGGTCGCCAAGGCGTAGGTGTTCTGTTCGGAGACATCGTAGCGGCCGCCCAATGTAAAGATCCAGTTCTGGATCTTCATCTGGTCCTGCACATAGACGCCGACCTGATCGATTGTCTGGTTCGCCGAGGGGGTGACGAGCGCAGTCGGAGCCGCGATGGCTTGGTCGTAGACCGGATTGATCTTGCTGAGCGGCGGCGCATTTCCGGAATAGGTCCGGTCCGTCATGTTGAACGTCAGATAGTCGACGCCGGAGACCACCGTGTGCTGAAGCGGCCCCGTGCCGAACTTGCTGATCAGGTGGTTGTCGGTCGACAGGGTATCGACTTGCTCCTGGATGCGCATCGCGCGACGACGCGGAAAGTTCGTGGCCGTATCGAGCGGCGTTCCGATGAACGTCAGATAGCGATAATCGAGCTCGGTGTGGCCGTAGCGAGCCTTCGATTCGAAGATCAGATCGTTGTTGAAGCGGTGCTCGAACTGATAGCCGATGCGCTCCTGCTCCTGGTCGAACCTATTGTAGCTGGGGTCACCGAGGAACAGCGGCAGTGCGGTGATGCCGGTGACCTTACCGCCGCTCAGATGCGCCATCGACAACGGAAAGGCGTTGCCGGTCACATCGTGCGTGTAGTCAGCGAGGATGGTCAGCGTGGTATCGTTGGTCGGCTTCCAGGTCACGGCGGGCGCGATATAGGTCCGGTTGTCCTTCACGAAATTCGAGAAATTGGCGATCTGCGCATCGGAATCCCTGAACACGCCGGTCAGCCTGTAAAGCAACGAGCCATCCTTGGTCGCAGGACCTCCGAAGTCGAATGCCCCCTGAAACCGATCGTAGTTGCCGAACTGGCCGACGATCTCGCCGAAGGCCTTGTCGGGCGGGCGCTTGCTGATGACGTCGACAAGACCGCCCGGCGCCCCCTGCCCGTACATGACGGAGCTCGGACCCTTGATGACGTCGATGCGTTCGAAGCCGTAGGGCTCGTTGCGGAACAGCGACAAGAAGGCGGGATCGCCGACCTCGCGAAGCCCGTCGCGATAGGCGCCGTAGCCGTTGTTGTCGAAGCCGCGGATGTAAACGTTGTCGAAGCGCGGATCCTTGCCGCCGGGCTGGATGGCGAGACCTGCGACATACTGCAATCCTTCGACCAGTGTCGTGACCGAGCGCGCATCAAGCTGGTCGCGGCTGACGACGGAAACGGATTGCGGTGTCTCCAGGATCGGTACGTCGGACTTCATCGCAGCCGAGCTGACGACGGGTACAAACCCCCTCACCGGATCGGTACCGCGTTCCGCCGCAGCGGCAGCCGGCTGGGAAGCTGCTTGGACTGCCTGTCCTGCCGCACGCGATCGCGTCTGGCGGGCGCCCGCAGATCGCGAGTTGCGCGGTGTGGTGACCTGGCGCTTGCTCGGGCGGCTTTGCTCGACCACGACGGGAGGAAGAACCGATGCCCCGCTCGCGCTCTGAGCCTGCGCGTTTTGGCCGAAGGCGATGGCGGAAGGAAGCGCGACAAGACCGCACAACATCGACACGCGCCCGCGCTTCGTTGCGCGTGCGTCAAACACCAATTCCAGCATTCCCAGTCCCCGAACTTTCGGGAACGACCATGCAGAGACTCCGAGCGCACAATCAAAGTGTTTCGGACGTTCGCGTCGTAGAATCTATGTAGACTGGATCCGTTCTAATGAAATGCTGTCAGCATCTCGCACGCGTCTTCCGCGGCCTGCATGATTTCCGGACGTCGACTCGTCGCGCTCGGCGCATGGCCGGGCTGCCGCGTCACGATCTAGAATCGTAACCGCCGGCCCCAAAACGGCTTCAGCAGTTCGAGGGCCGTGAGCACCAATAGTCCAGCGCCGAGCGTGATCATCAAATCGTCAAGATGCAGCGGACCGAAGCGAAAGAGACCGGAGGCCGGCGGCCAGAACAGGGCTGCGGCGAGGACAAGGGCAATCGCGAGGAATATCCAGAGCAATACCGCGTTTGGACGGAAGAAGGCAGACAAGAAGGATGCGCTGAAGGATCGATTGACCAGCACCAGCGCGAGGACGCAGACGACGAGCGCAATGAATGCGAGGGTGCGAGCCTCATCGGGCGGAAGCCCGGAACGAAGCGCTGCGACGAAGATCACCGCGATCAAGGCGAAGGCCACCGCGCCCTGCAGGACGCTCCAGGCGATCAGGGGCCACGAGAACAGCTCCGCATCGGCACGCCGCGGCGGACGCTTCATGACGTCGCGCTCCTCGCGCTCGGCTTCGAACACCAGCGAGCAGACGGGATCGATGATCAGCTCCAGAAAGGCGATGTGAACCGGGCCGAGCACCAGTGGCAGCCCAAACACCAGGGGAAGCAGCGCAAGACCCGCGATCGGCACGTGAACCGCGAAGATGAAGGCCATGGCCTTGCGCAGATTGTCGTAGATCCGGCGTCCGAGCCGGATGGATGCGACGATGGAGCTGAAATCGTCGTCGAGCAGGACGATCGAGGATGCCTCGCGGGCGACGTCGGTGCCGCGGCCACCCATCGCGATCCCGATATGGGCGGCCTTCAGCGACGGCGCGTCGTTGACGCCGTCGCCCGTCATCGCAACGATCTCGCCGCCGCGCTTCAGCGCCTGCACGATCCGCAGCTTCTGCTCCGGCAGAACCCGCGCGAAGACGTTCACCTTCCTGACGAGTGCCTCGAGCTCGGTGTCGTCAGCGAGCATGATCTGCTCCCCGGTCACGACCTCATTGACGTCGAGCCCGGCTTGCCCGGCAATCGCCAGAGCGGTCGCCGGATAGTCGCCCGTGATCATGACGACGCGGATGCCGGCCGAACGGCATTGGCGAACCGCCTCCGGAACGTGAGGCCGCAACGGATCGGTAAGCCCGACTAGGCCAACGAAGCGAAATACGAAAGCCTCCTGGGATGCCGGCAGGGAAGTGTCATCGCACGCGGCAACCGCCATCCCCAGCACGCGAAGCCCGTCCTTCGCCATGGCCCCGACGGCAGCTTGCACGGCCTCCCGATCGGCCTCGTTCAGCCTGCACAGCCGCGCAATCGCTTCCGGCGCGCCCTTGGCGCATGCGATGAGATCCGCCGCTGCGGATGTCCGCCAAACCTGGGTCATGGCGAGCAGCTCGGGGCGCAGACCATAGGTACGCACCAGCGTCCGCCCGCCATCCATCGCGTCTCCGTCCCGCAGGACATCACGCGCAAACGCGTGCAGCGCCTTCTCCATCGGATCGAACGGCTCCGGAGAGCTTGCCAGCGCCCCGCAGCGCGCCAGCTCGGCGAATTCGGGCCCGACCTGATCCGGACCGGACGCCTCCGCACGCAGACGCGCGCCGTCGCGCAGCCGCAGCTCGGCGACCGACATCTGGTTCTGCGTCAGCGTCCCGGTCTTGTCGGTGCACAGGACTGTCGCCGAGCCGAGGACCTCGATGGCGGCGGCTCGCCGCGTCAGGACACGAGCCTGCGAAATCCGCCACGCGCCCATGGCCATGAACACCGTGAGCGCGACGCCAAATTCTTCCGGAAGCATCGACATGCCGATGGCGACGCCTGCGAGCAGCGCCTGCAGCCAGTCGCCGCGCGAGACGCCGTAGAGCACAATCGCGGCCAGGCTGATGATGGCGCCGCCGAGAAAGCAGAGCCGCACCAGCCTTGCGGTCTGTTGCTGAAGCCGCGGCGGCTCGGCCTGCAAGCCGCGAAGCGACAGCCCGATCTTCCCGATCTCGCTGCGCGGCCCGGTGGCCTCGACCAGCGCCAGCCCCTCGCCGCGCACGACGAGCGAACCGGAATACACGAATGGCTGATCCTCGCCGCCGGGCCGGTGACCGGCCTCGGTGACCTTGTCGGCCGTCTTCTTGCGGACGGGCATCGACTCGCCGGTCAGCAGGGACTCGTCGATCTGCAGGTCCCGCGCCTCGACGAGCGCGACGTCGGCGGGGACGCGATCGCCTTCACCGAGGACGAGAAGGTCGCCCTGCACGACCTCGCGGCCGGCAATGCGCCGGCGCACCCCGTCGCGCACCACCAGCGCCCGCGGGCTGGTCAGGTCACGCAAGGCTTCCAGCACGCGCTCGGTCCGGGTCTCCTGCACCACCGTGATCACGATGGACATCGCCCCGAACGCCAACAGGATCAGCACCTCCTTGAGATCGCCGAGCACGAGATAGATCAGCCCGCCGCAAAGCAGCAGCAGGAGCATCGGCTCGCGCAGCACTTCCACCACGATGCGCAGGGGACTGCGTCGTTCCGGCCGAGGCAATTCGTTGGGGCCGTCTGCCGCGAGCTTCGCCCGGGCCTCGGTTTCGCTCAGGCCGGCCGAACTGCGGCGTTCCGTCTCGCTCACGGTTTCCGCCGCAGGCTCCAGAAGCTGCCGGCACCGACGATTGCGGTCGCGAGCAGGACGGCGACGAAGGTCTGGATGATGGTGAAATTCAGCGCGTCACGCGCGACGAACAGCGCCGTGATCGCGCCGGCGAGGACAAAGAGGATGCGAAAGATGACGCTCATGGCCGTGCCTCCAAAATCTGCATGACTTGGAGCCCGGGCCCGACATCGGGGCACAACGCTGTCTCTGCAACCATGCAGGCAGACTTTAGCCGGTCAGGGCGAAGCACCTTTGCGACAGGTCAAGCCTGGCCCGGCCATCATCTGCCGGCGGGTGCGACGCGATGTCCGCCTCGGAGCGCGCAGCCGCGCTCACGGCCGCGCGGCGCTATGCCGCTAGCGCTTCGCCATCAACTCGAGCGCCGGAGCAAAGCGCTCCGCGAACGTCAACGTCTTGGCGTGGTGGACCGCGGCAAAGGATGCAGAGATTCCCGCCGAAGCGACCGCGAGCACGGCAACTACGAAAGCCAGACGGCGCATGTTCGCCTCCTGTGTGAGCTCGACTACTCCATAGAAATGGGACGGCTCTGTTTCAGGACGGTTTCGTGGGCGCGGAAATTGATTTCGCTCAAGCGGCTGTGATGAGATCCGGCTTATCTGGGGGCATTCCGTAACCAACTAACAAGGGTCGACGTGTTTTGGAGCGCCGGCCGTGTTGGGAATTTCGTATCCGCGACCGCGATTCCGGGCACTGCGGCGACAAGCAACATTCGCTGGAATGGGAGTCATCGAGGACTACGCAAATGAAGATCGTGATCCAGAAGCTCAATGGCCTGTGGCACCTCATCGTCGGATCGTCCCAGATCCGAACGCCGTTCCTGGACACCCAGGACCGCGCGCTGGTGGTCACTTACGCCCGCCGCGCCTACCCCGGCGCCAGGATCTTCCAGCGCGACTGACGAGATACTTTTAATCGTCGTCCGCCGGGCCGCACCAGCCGGGCAGATAGATCGCATTCTTGCTTCTGGCGGCGGCCATCGCCTTCTCGAGCGCCTTGTCGAAATCGGCCTCCACCGCCTTGCGCGAGACCTGTCGGCGCAGGAAATCGGCCCACAGGAATTCGGAGAATGGCGTCGTGTCCTTGGCGAAGCCGCCCATGCGGCGCAATTCGCCGGCAAGGCTGCGGAACGGATCGTCCTTCAAGTCGGCGACCGATTTCGGCAGGTCGCGGAACGACCGCCGCTCGCCCTTGGCATCGTAAGGATAGACCCAGCGCTTGTTGTCCATGACGCCCCAGAAGGCCTCGCGCTCGACCATCCTGAGGTCGCCCACGATGGTCACCAGCACCTCCTTGACGCCTTCATCGTGCAGCGCGCGGCCGAGGTGATGATGGTCGATCACGTAGTAACGTGCATCGGGGCCGTAAACGACGGGGATCATATGCTTGCCGAGCAGATCCGCCTGCTTCTTCTTGTCATGCTCGCGCCAGCGCTTCCGCTTCTCCTTGACCTCGCGCATGCCGACCGTCATCTGCGTCGGCCGAAGCGACAGGATCGGAACCGGATGCACTCTCGGCTCGCGCGCGTTGGTCGTGGTCATGATCGAAGCCCCTCGGATGGATGCAACTAGCGGTTCGGGTTCCCGCGACTATGCCATGGGCCCCAGGGCGGCAAAATCCGTTCGAAGCACGCGCAGATCACAAGTCGATACCGATCGGACGAAGGACGGTGTCGCTGTGCCCGCATTGCAGCGCAACGCGCGGATCACGGGCGCGACGGCCGGTTTCCAGATCGCTGCACACCGGCCCGTGCACAAATGGTACGAACGCACGAATACACGCGGGAATTGAGAAGTTTTTCTGCAACGCGTGCCTCACCTATGCTATCTAAATTGCTGCTTCGGAGTGATCCCCGCCCCATGAACAACCAGCGGCCCATAAGCTCTGATGAGGAGCACCGGGTGCTCCAGTTCAGGCCGCGCACCCCGCCTTCCCCAAGGGTCCAGCGCGGCGATGCCAGCGTGCAGCCGCTGCGCGCCACGCCCGAACGGCTGGACCTGTCGCGCTACGAGCAGCCGCGCGCCGAGCCCGATAATTTCCGCCAGCGCATGCTTGCCAATATCGCGGCGCTCGCCTTCACCATCGCGCTGACCGCGATCGGGATCTGGCTCGCGGTCAGCATCGCCGACCTGCGCCGGACTCAGGATTGCGTGCTGATGGGCCGCCGCGACTGCGTCAAGATCACGACACCGCACATTTAGGACCGGCCCGGCGCGGACCTCGCGGCGGAAGGGTCCCAGCCGGCATCCCCAGCCCCGTCCGTTGCTGTCCCCCGGGGCCTGCCCGGCTCCATTGAACTCAGGGCGGCGCTCCGATATACGGGCTTTCGACCCGGCCAGAGGGGGGTTTGAGGGCGTCATCAGGGGCGCGATGCCCAGCCACCGTGCCACTCTGGACAATCTGACAGATACCTGCAATATATCAAAGGCTTAGTGATGTCCTCCACATTCGATCAGGTCGCCACGATCATCGCTGAAACCTGCGACATCCCGCGCGACACGATCACGCCGGATAGTCATGCCATCGATGACCTCGGCATCGACAGCCTCGATTTCCTCGATATCGCTTTTGCGATCGACAAGCAGTTCGGCATCAAGCTGCCGCTGGAGAAGTGGACTCAGGAAGTCAACGACGGCAAGGCGACCACCGAGCAATATTTCGTGCTGAAGAACCTGTGCGCCCGCATCGACGAACTGGTTGCGGCCAAGGGCGCGAGCGCCTAAGGGCGCAGTCATGCAACTCGAATACTTCCACATGATCGATCGCATCGTCGACCTCAAGGTCGACGAGAAGACGATCGTCGTCGAAGCGCAGGTCCCGCAGGAAAGCACCATTTTCGAGGGGCACTTCCCCGGTTATCCCTTGATGCCCGGCGTGCTCCTGATCGAATCGATGGCGCAGGCCTCGGGCTGGCTTCAACTCGGCGTTTTCAGGTTCGAACGCATGCCGATCCTGGCCGCCGTGAAGGAGGCCAAGGTCCGCGGCTCGGTCTTCCCGGGCGACCTTATGAGCATCGAGGCGAGCCTCACCCATGAAGGCTCCGGCTATGCCATGACCGAGGCCAAGATCCGGGTCGGCGGCAAGCTGCGCGCCAATTCCGCGCTCACCTTCACGTTGATCCCCTTCCCCAATGCGGATATGCGCGGATACATGGCGAAGGTCGCCGAGCGCGTCGGGTTTCCGCAACAGGTCCTATCGCAATGACTAACACCGCTTCGAGGCCCGGCCAGACCGAGGTCTGGATCACCGGCATTGGGCTCGCCACCTCGCTCGGCGAGGGCCTCGACGCCAACTGGGCCGCGCTTTCTGAGAAGCGCATCAATGTCGACGAGAAGGTCTTTGCGCCCTACATCGTGCATCCCTTGATGCCCGTATCCTTCGACAGCCAGATTCCGAAGAAGGGCGACCAGCGCCAGATGGAAGCCTGGCAGCGCATCGGCACCTACGCCGCCGGTCTTGCGCTGGATTCCGCCGGCATCAAAGGCAACAAGGACATCCTGTCGAAGATCGACATGGTCGTCGCCGCCGGCGGCGGCGAGCGCGACATCAACGTGGACAGCGGCATTCTCACCGCCGAGGCCAAGGGCGCCAACGCGCCGGGCTTCCTCAACGAGCGGCTGATGAGCGATCTCAGGCCGACGCTGTTCCTGGCCCAGCTCTCCAACCTGCTCGCCGGCAACATCGCCATCGTGCACGGCTTAGGAGGCACCTCGCGCACCTTCATGGGCGAAGAGGTCGCCGGCGCGGATGCCGCCCGCATCGCGCTCGCGCGCATCGCCTCGGGCGAAAGCGACATCGCGCTGGTCGGCGGCTCGCACAATGGCGAGCGCAAGGACTTGCTCGTCCTCTACGAATTCGGCGATTTCAACCTGAAGGACAAGTTCGCGCCCGTCTGGGCGCGCAAGGACCATCCCGGCTTCGCGCTGGGCTCGGCCGGCGCCTTCCTGGTGCTGGAATCGAAGGCCCATGCGGAAGCGCGCGGCGCCAAGCCGTTCGCAAAGCTGTCGAGCGTCGTCGCAGACCTCGCCAAACGCAAACAGCCCGGCGACATGACCGCGACACTCGAGAAGCTGTGGGCCAAGCTGCCCAGGCGCGAGGGCAAGGGCGCGATCATCACCGGGGCGACCGGCGCGGAGCCCGCGACCTCGGACGAGCGCGACTTCCTGAAGAGCCATGCCGACTTTCCGGTGCGCTCGACCGGCACGGTGTTCGGCCACGCCATGGAAACGCAATTTCCGCTCGGCATTGCCCTCGCAGCACTGTCGATCTCGCGCGGCGCGCTGTTCCCACCGAATGATTCCACGGGGACCGAGATTGAAATGCAGGGCGCGCCCACCCAGATCGTGGTGGTGGGAGCCGGACACTGGCGCGGCGAAGGCATGGCGCTGGTCGAGGCGGTTTAACCAGCTCAAGCGGGGATCGACATGACTGCACCACGCGACAAACTCGGGCGTCCCGTCGTCGTCGTCACCGGCATGGGCATCATGACCTCGCTCGGTGCCGGTAAATCCGACAATTGGGCGAAGCTCGTCGCCGGCGAATCCGGCATCCGCACCATCACGCGTTTTCCGGTCGACGGCCTCAAGACCACGATGGCCGGCACGGTCGATTTCGTCAGCGCCGATCCGTTCTCGTCCACCGCCCTGTCCGAGCGGATGGCCGAGCTGGTGACGCAGGAAGCGCTGGAGCAGGCCGGCATCGGCGCCAAGGCCGATTTCCCGGGTCCGCTTTTCCTCGCGGTTGCACCGGTCGAGGTCGAATGGCCGCAGCGTCGCGAGCTCGGTCGCGCCGTCGGCCAGCAAGACATCAGCTACGACGATCTGCTCCGCATCTCCGGCGGCGGCAAGTTCAGCGCCTATCATCATCGCTTCATGTTCGGCTCGGTTGCCGCCTCTCTCGCCGAGACCTTCGGCACCAAGGGCTCGCCGATCTCGCTGTCGACGGCCTGCGCGTCCGGAGCCACCTCGATCCAGCTCGGCGTCGAGGCGATCCGCCGCGGCGAGACCGATGCGGCGCTGTGCGTCGCGACCGACGGCACCGTCAACCCGGAAGCGCTGGTGCGCTTCTCGCTGCTGTCGGCGCTGTCGACCCAGAACGACCCGCCGCAGGCGGCCTCCCGTCCCTTCTCCAAGAACCGCGACGGTTTTGTCATGGCCGAAGGCGCCGGCGCGCTCGTGCTTGAAAGCTATGAAGCCGCCACCGCGCGCGGCGCAAAGATTCTCGGCGTGATTGCCGGCTGCGGTGAGCTCACGGATTCGTTCCATCGCACCCGCTCCTCGCCCGACGGCAAGCCGATCATCGGCTGCATGAACAAGACGCTGGCCGACGCCGGCATGACGCCGGACCAGATCGACCACATCAACGCGCACGGCACCGCGACGCCCGAGAACGACAAGATGGAGTTCAACACGACGTCGGCGGTGTTCGGCGAGCTCGCGCAGAAGATTCCGGTCACCTCCAACAAGTCGATGGTCGGCCACACCATCTCGGCCGCCGGCGCGGTCGAGGCGATCTTCTCGCTGCTCACGCTCGAGCATCAGCGCATTCCGCCGACGATCAACTACGACAATCCGGATCCCACGATCCTGTTCAACGTCGTCGGCAACAAGGCGCGCGATGCCCGCGTCACTGCGGTGATGTCGAACTCGTTCGGCTTCGGCGGCCAGAACGCTTCGCTGATCCTGACCCGCGAACCGGCCTGACCGGACGCATGAGGCTGCTTCCTGCGAGCACGAAGGCCCGCGCGCGGGAGGCTGCCAAATCGCTCGGCGGCAGCCTGATCGGCGCCGCGACCGTCGCGATGCTGCGCACCACGCGCTATTTCGATCCGGCCAAGACCTCGGACTTTTTCGCGCGTGCCGTGAAGCTGATCGGACCGCGCCTGCGCGAGCACCGCATCGGCCGCGCCAACCTCGCCGCCGCCTTCCCCGAGAAGTCACCGGAAGAGATCGAACGGATCCTGATGGGCGTCTGGGACAATCTCGGCCGCGTCGGCGCCGAGTTCGCCCATATCGACCAGGTCTGGAATTACGAGCGGGATGCCCCGGAGAAGAGTCGAATCGAGATTTCCCCGCGCAGCATCGAGCTGTTCGACCAGATCCGCGACGACGGCAAGCCGGCGCTGATCTTCGCCGCGCATCTTGCGAACTGGGAATTGCCGGCGCTCGCCGCGGTCGCGCATGGACTGGACACCGCAATCCTCTATCGCCGCCCGAACATCGCCTCGGCCGATCGCATCATCCAGGAGATGCGCCAGGTCAACATGGGCACGCTGATTCCGGCCGGCCGCGAGGCGCCGCTGCGGCTCGCGCAGGCGCTGAAGGACGGCAAGCACGTCGCCATGCTGATCGACCAGTATCTGACGGCTGGCGTCGCGGTCACGTTCTTCGGCCGCAAGACCCGCGCCAATCCGATGCTGGCGCGCCTCTTGCGCCAGGTCGAATGCCCGATCCACGGCGTGCGCATCATCCGCCTGCCCGACGGCCGCTTCCGCGGCGAGCTCACCGAAGAGATCCAGCCGGTGCGCGATGCCGACGGCAGGATCGACATCCAGGGCACGACGCAGGCGATCACCAGCGTGGTGGAAAGCTGGGTGCGCGAGCATCCCGAGCAGTGGCTGTGGCTGCATAGAAGGTGGCGGTAGGCGCTGGCGCTATTTGCTCAGCGGCCGCATTCGGACTCGGCCAGGCTCGATCACGGAAAAATGGCCCGCCCAATCGTCACGGGCCAAGATCAGGTCGGCGAGCACCTTGCCAATCCGCCCGGGTGCCGGCGGTGGGATGCGCAACAATACGATACCGCATGCGGTCGGGAGCGACGACGCTTTAGCCAACTCCCCAAAGTCCTTATCAAAGGTGATTAGGATCCGTTGTTCGTGCGACGCCTGCGCCAATACTTCGCGATCGCTGCTACCAGGCGCCGAAGCTCTGATCCAGATGACGTCGTGACCTGATGCACGAAGTGCATCGACGGCGGAGCCAGGAAAATTCTCGTCCGCGAGAAAACGCGTCTCAAGCTGCGGTCGGGTGAACCCGTTCGCCGCTAAGGGAATCGCGTGCGTAAGCCAGACACGCGAGAATGTCCTCGCGCGAAAGGCCTGGATAGTTGGCCAAAATGTCGGCTTCGCTCCAACCGTCTGCCATCAATCCGATGATGAACTCGACCGCAATGCGGGTCCCACTAATCACGGGCTTGCCAGCAAGGACATCAGGTGCGAGCGAGATGCGAGAATGATCGGTCATTGCTAAAGGCCTAGTTCGTTCAATCTGAAGCAGATAGTACACCAATTCCCGCCGCACGGCGAATTTGGAACCCATCTGCCCTACCTCCCCGTCTTCACCTTGGTCCAGAGCCGATTGATGATCCGCTGGGTCGCCGGCTCGCGCGCCGTGATGACGAACAGTTTTGCGAGCGTCGCCTCGTCCGGATAGATGTTCTTGTCGTTCAGGATCTTCGGGTCGACCAGCTTCTGGCTGGCGAGGTTGCCGTTGGCGTAGGACAAAAAGTCCGAGTTCTTGGCGGCGACGTCGGGGCGGTAGAGATAGTTGATCAGCTCGTAGGCCTCTTTGACGTTCTTCGCATCCGCAGGGATCGCGAGATTGTCGAAGAACATCTGCGCGCCCTCCTTCGGAATGGTGTAGCCGATCTCGACGCCGCTCTTGGCCTCCGCCGCGCGGGCACGGGCCTGCATGATGTCGCCGGACCAGCCGACCACGAAACAGATCTCGCCGGTGGCGAGCGCGCTCAAATATTCGGACGAGTGAAACTTCCGCACTGACGGGCGGACTTTTGCCACGGCGTCGGCAGCTTTCTCGAGGTCGGCCTGCTTGGTCGAGTTCGGATCGAGCCCGTGCCAGCTCAGCGCCGCCGGGAAGATGTCGTCGGCGGAGTCCAGCATGTGCACGCCGCAGTCTTTGAATTTTGCCAAGTTCTCCGGCTTGAAGACGATGTCCCAGCTGTCGATCTTCGCGTCCGCCCCGAGGATCTGCTTCACCTTGGCGACGTTGTAGCCGATGCCCGTCGTGCCCCACATGTAGTTGGCGGCGTAGACGTTGCCGGGATCGTAGGTGGCGAGGCGCTGCGTCACCACCGGCCAGGCATGGCTAAGGTTCGGCAGCTTCGACTTGTCGAGCTTCTGGAAGATGTTGGCCTTGATCTGGCGCTGCAGGAAATAGGCGGTGGGCACCACGACGTCATAGCCGGACTTTCCGGCCATCAGGCGCGTCTCCAGCGTCTCGTTGGCGTCGAAGGTGTCGTAGACCACCTTGATGCCGGTCTCCTTGGTGAAGGCCTCCAGGACGTCAGGCGCCATGTAGTTGGACCAGTTGTAGAAGTTGACGACCCGCTCCTCGGCCCCCGCGGGAGCGGAGAGCAACGTCAGTGCCGCGGCGATCGCGAAACCAATCCCGGAGCGGCCGACGTTCGTCATCTCGATCTACCTCTTGCGTCCACGCACCGCGTCCGACAGCCGCTCCAGCGCGGTGTCCAGCGTCTTGTCCTTCTTGGCAAAGCAGAAGCGCACCACCGAGGTCACCGGGTCCTGCTCGTAGAACGCCGAGACCGGAATGGCGGCCACCTTGTAGTCCTTCACGATGCGCCAGCAGAACTCGGTGTCGCTTTCGTTGAGGCCGAGCGGCGACAGGTCGACGGTGAGGAAGTAGGTACCTTGCGACTTCAGCACGGGGAAGCCGAGGCTCTCCAGGCCCTTGGTCAGGCGGTCCCTGCTCCGCGTCAAATCCTTGCGCATCGACAGGAAGTAGTCGTCGGACTTGCCGAGGCCGTAGGCCACCGCGGCCTGCAGGTTCGGCGCGGTGGTGAAGGTCAGGAACTGGTGCACCTTGGCGGCGACGCGCAAGAGCTGCGGCGCGGCGCAGACGAAGCCGATCTTCCAGCCCGTCAGCGAGAAGATCTTGCCGGCCGAGCCGACCTTGATGGTGCGCTCGCGCATGCCGGGGATGGTGATCAGCGGGATGTGCTTGTGCTCGTCGAAGGTGACGTGCTCCCAGACCTCGTCGCAGATCGCGATGACGTCGAACTCCTGGCAGTAGCGTGCCAGCAGCTCGAGGTCCTCGCGCGGATAGACCACCGCCGAAGGATTCAAGGGGTTGTTGAACAGCACCGCCTTGGTCTTTGAATTGAACACGCTTTTCAGCATGTCCTCGTTCAGCCGCCAATGCGGCGGCTCCAGCCGGACCAGCCGCGGAATGCCGCCGGCCTGGCGGATGATCGGCAGATAGGAATCATAGACCGGCTGGAAGCAGACCACCTCGTCGCCGGGCCTGACCACCGCGAGGATCGCCGAGGTCAGCGCCTCGGTGCCGCCTGATGTGACCATCACCTCGCTCATCGGGTCGAGCTTGAGGCCGTGCCAGTGGCCGTAATGGGTCGCGATCGCCTGGCGCAGCTCCGGCAGGCCCATCATCGACGGGTACTGGTTGTAGCCGTTCAGCGAGGCCTCGGCCGCGGCGCGGCGGATATCCTCGGGGCCGGGATCGTCAGGAAATCCCTGGCCGAGATTGATGGCATTGTTGTCGCGCGCGGCCTGCGACATCGCCTCGAAGATGGTGACGGGAAGGTCGGCGAAGACCTTGTTCAGCGAAGAGCTCTTGGTCGTCATTGCGCGGTTAGCCACCGACCTTGCTGGGAAGCCCCGCCGCCTTCCAGCCCAGCATGCCGCCGGCCAGATGCTTGTCGTAGGGCAGGCCCGCCGCCTGTGCCGCCAGCGAGGCCGTCACCGAACGCTTGCCTGAGCGGCAGGCGAACACGACCTCCTTGCCTTGGGGATCGGGGATCGCCTTGGGATCAAAGGTCGAGAGCGGAACCACGACGCCGTAAGGATAGGCCTCGGCCTCGACCTCGTTCGGCTCACGGACGTCGACCAGGAGATAGCGCCCTTCCGCGACACCCTTGGCGACCTCGTCCGGGGTCAGATCCTGCACTTGATTTGCCACATCATCCTCCAACGTCGCGGGCCGCGTGCCGGGGCGATCCCGGCCGGCGGCAACCTCGCCTCTCGGGAGACGAAAATCAAGCGCCACAAAGGCTTGAGCCGCGCGGCGCAAGTTAAAGCTAAATCGCAGCGACTTGAAGTCCGGCTTTCGGGGCTCACACTCGATGTCATCCCCCGCGACGGGGGATCCAGTACGCCGCGGCGGATGCGGCGAGAGCGAGCTCTTCAACGCCGGCCTCTGGAATACTGGATCGCCCGGTCAAGCCGGGCGATGACAGCGGTGGAGTCAGATCGTCACCTGGGTTCCGACCTCGACCACGCGGCCGGAAGGGATCTGGAAATAGTCGGTGGCATCGTTGGCGGAGCGGCTGAGCGAGATGAACAGCCGGTCCTGCCAGCGCGGCATGCCGGAATGGGCGGCGGGCTTGAGCGCCCTGCGCGACAGGAAGAACGAGGTCGACATGATGTCGAACTGCCAGCCCAGCTTGCGGGCGATCGCCAGCGCCTTCGGCACGTTCGGGGATTCCATGAAGCCGAACTTCAGCGTCACCTTGGAGAAGGTCGGTGAGATCTGCTCCAGCTTCACCCGCTCCGCCGGATCGATCCGCGGGGTCTGCGCGGTCTCGATAGTGAGAATGACGTTCTTCTCATGCAGCACCTTGTAGTGTTTCAGACTATGCATCAGCGCGGTCGGCGCGCTGAGCGGATCCGAGGTCAGGAACACCGCGGTGCCAGGCACGCGCTGCGGCGGTCGCTTCTCCAGCATCGCCACGAGATCGGCGAGCGGGAACTCGAGCTTGCGCGATTTCTCGAACAAGAGCCGGCTGCCGCGCCGCCACGTGTACATCAGGATGATCATGACGGCACCGAGGGCCAGCGGCACCCAGCCGCCCTCGAACACCTTCAACAGGTTCGCGGTCAGGAAGGTCAGGTCGAGAAACAGGAACGGCGCAATCAGCGCGCCGGCGGCGAGCCCAGACCAGCGCCAGCCCTTCCAGACCACGACGAAGCCCATCATGGCCGTGACCACCATGGTCCCGGTGACGGAGATGCCGTAGGCGGACGCGAGCGCGCTGGACGAGCGGAACAGCAGCACCAGCAGCACCACCGCGACCAGCAGCAGCTGGTTGATGCGCGGAATGAAGATCTGGCCGGAATGGGCTTCCGACGTATGGCGAATTTCGAATCGCGGCAGCAGCCCGAGCTGGATCGCCTGGCGCGTCAGCGAATAGGCCCCGGTGATGACGGCCTGGCTCGCGATGACGGTCGCCATGGTCGCCAGCACGACCATGCAGCCGCGGAAGAAGCCTTGCGGGAACAGCTGGAAGAACGGGCTCACGATCGCGCCGGGATCGCCGAGCACCAGCGCACCCTGCCCCAGATAATTCAGCGCCAGCGAGGGCAGCACGATGAACAGCCAGGCGGTCTGGATCGGCCGCTTGCCGAAATGGCCGAGATCGGCATAGAGCGCCTCGGCGCCGGTCACGGCCAGGAACACCGCGCCCAGCGTCACGAAGCCGATGATGCCATGGTGCAGCATGAAGTTCACCGCGTAGAGCGGGTTCAGCGCGTACAGCACCTGCGGCTGCTGGATGATCGGATGGATCGCTGCGGCCGCGAGGACCGCGAACCAGACGCACATGATCGGGCCGAAAAAGGCCGCAACGCGCGCCGTGCCGCGGGACTGCACGGCGAATAGGCAGACCAGGATCACCACCGTCAGCGGAACGATGTAGGGCTCGAACCTCAGCGTGACGTCCTTCATGCCCTCGATCGCCGACAGCACCGAGAGCGCCGGCGTGATCACGGCATCGCCGTAGAACAAGGCTCCGGAAATGACGCCGAGCAGCACGATGGTCGCCCCACCGGTGCCAACCGCCCGCTGGGCCAGCGCCATCAGCGCCAGCGTGCCGCCCTCGCCATTATTGTCGGCGCGCAGCAGGATCACGACGTATTTGAGCGTCACCACCACGATGAGGGCCCACAGGATCAGGGACACCACGCCGAGCACGGCTGCCGGCGTCGGCAACCCCTCCGCGCCCGAGGCGGCCATCACGGCCTCGCGGAACGCGTAGAGCGGGCTGGTGCCGATATCGCCGTAGACAACGCCGATGCTGCCGAGCGTCAGCGCGCCGAAACGGGCGGTGGTGTGGGCATCGCCATGCCCATTAGCCGCCACCGTTTCCGGGGCGGGAACTGCTATGTCGCTTGTCATGGGAGAGCCCAGTGGCCTCTAGAATGCTTCACTGCACAATGGCGGAAGAGCGCGCGGCTTATAGTCCTGCGCCACCGGCATAGCCTAGCCCGATTCTGGGCCATAGCCATGCAGATATGCATGGCTGCACCAGTTGCATTCTAGATGGTGACCTGAGTTCCGACTTCCACCACCCGGCCGGTGGGAATCTGGAAGTAGTCGGTGGCATCGTTGGCCGACCGACTCAGCGCGATGAACAGATGATCCTGCCAGAGCGGCATGCCCGACTGCGCCGAGGCCTTCAGCGATCGTCGCGACACGAAGAACGACGTCGACATGATGTCGAACTGCCAGCCCTGCTTGCGCGCGATCGCGAGCGCCTTGGGCACGTTCGGCTGCTCCATGAAGCCGAAGCGCAGGCGGACCTTGGAGAACTTGTCGCTGATCTTCTCCATCCTGAACCGCTCCGACAGATCGACCCGGGGCGTCTGCGCGGTCTCGATGGTCAGGATCACGTTGTGCTCGTGCAGCACCTTGTTGTGCTTGAGATTGTGCAGGAGCGCGGTCGGCACGAACGAGGGATCGCTGGTCAGGAACACCGCGGTACCCTTGACGATGTGCGGCGGCCGCTTCTCCAGGCTGCGGATCAGATCGTCCAGCGGCACCTCGATCCGCCGCGTCTTCTGGACCAGGATTCCGGAGCCCTTGCGCCAGGTCCAGATCGTCCCCGCCATGACGATGCCGAACAGCAGCGGCACCCAGGCGCCTTCGAGCAGCTTGAGCAGATTGGCGCTGAAGAAGCTCAAATCGACGACGACGAAGGGGATGATCACCGCCGCAGCCGCAGCCGCACGCCAGTTCCACAGCTTCCAGATCACGACGAAGCCCATGATGCCGTCGGCCACCATGGTGGTTGAAACCGCAATGCCGTAGGCCGAGGCCAGATTGCTGGGGGTGTGGAACAGCAGCACCAGCAGCATCACGCCGATCAGCAGCAGCCGGTTCACGCGCGGCAGATAGATCTGGCCGGCATGGGATTCGGAGGTGTAGCGCACCTCGAAACGCGGCAGGAGGCCGAGCTGCACGGCCTGATAGACCAGCGAATAGGCGCCCGTGATTACCGCCTGGCTCGCGATCACGGTGGCGGCCGTCGCGAGCCCGACCAGCGGCAGCACCAGCTTATCGGGCACCATGCGATAGAAGGAATGCTGGATCGCGCTGGGATCAGACAGCACCAGCGCACCCTGCCCGAAATAGTTGATCAGGAGCGCGGGCAGCACGAAGAACATCCAGGCCGACTGGATCGGCTTGCGGCCGAAATGGCCGAGATCGGCGTAAAGCGCCTCGCCCCCCGTCACCGCCAGGAACACGGCACCGAGGGTCACGAGGCCGATCGTGCCGTGCGACAGCACGAACTGCACCGCGTAATAGGGATTGATGGCCGCCAGCACCGAGGGGTCGTCGGCGATGTGGACCGCCCCCATGACCGCGATGACGGTGAACCAGATCACCATCACCGGCCCGAAGGCCGAGGCGACCAGCGCGGTCCCCTTGCTCTGGACCGCAAACAGCAGCACCAGAATGAGGACGGTGACCGGCACGACATAGTGCTCGAGCGCGGGGGTTGCGAGCTTCAGACCTTCCACCGCCGAGAGCACCGAGATCGCCGGCGTGATCATGGAATCGCCGATGAACATCGAGGCGCCGATCACGCCGAGCGCAAGCAGAACCCAGCTTCGCCGCCCGAGCGCGCGCTGGCCGAGTGCCATCAGCGACAGCGTGCCGCCCTCCCCGTTATTGTCGGCGCGCAGCAGCAAGAGGACGTATTTGGCGGTGACGACGATCAGAAGCGCCCACAGAATCAACGATAGGACGCCCAGTACGATGATGCGCGAGACCGGCTCGCCATGGGCCGCGGCCTTGACCGCCTCGTGGAATGCGTAGAGCGGCGAAGTGCCGATATCGCCGAAGACGACGCCGATGCTCCCGAGCGTAAGGGACCAAAAGCCCGACTTGACCGGCCCTTCATGGGTCTCAGTCGATGTGATGCTCGCCGTCATGAGGATGGAAAACGCTTCGTCCCTGATTTTGATCCGGCGCCTTTTGACGCTTCCGCCGCGCCTGTCAATCGCCCATCACCTTAGCAGGCGCAGGGACAGAAGCTGTGACGCGGCTGCAACGTTCATCGCCAGCGCGACGACATGCCTCAGGTAAGATGGTAGCGCAAGGGGGTTACGGCTTCAGATTCGGCGGCAGCGGCGGATCTTCGCGCATCAGGGTGATGGTCACCCGCCGGTTAGCGGCGAGCGAGGGATCGTCCGGAAACAGCGGCTGGGTATCGGCCTTGCCGGAGACGGCGAAGATGTGCGACGGCGGCAGGCCCTGGCGTTCGAGGATCTGACGCACCGCATTGGCACGGTCGGCCGACAGATCGAAGGCGCCGTAGTCGCTGCGGGTCGGCACGAACCCCGCCGCGGTGTGGCCGGCGATGGAAACGCGCAGCGGCGTCGCCTTGAGCGGGACCGCGAGCTTCTCGATCAGGCGGCGGGTGCGGTCGTAGGGCACCTTGGAGCCGTCGGCGAACATCGAGCGGCCGTCCTGGTCGACGATCTCCAGGTTGAGGCCCTGCTTGGTCTCCTCGAACATGATGTGCTTGGACATCTCGGTCAGCTCCGGCATGTCCTGCAGCGCCTGGCGCAGCGAGGCTGCCGCGAGCGCGAAATTGCGATCAACCTTGATCTTCGCGCCGGACGTCTTGTCGCGGTCTTCCTGGTCCGGCGTCGGCGTATTGGAGGCGTCCTCGGGCTGGATGTGATCGACGTTCTTCAGGCGCGGACGGGTCGGCAGGCCGTCGGACTCGACGATACCGGCGTAGCGCGCCTCGCTCTGCACGCCGAAGGCGTCGCGCATCGAGCCGGCGACGATCTTCAGCTTGTTGGCGTCCTGCGTCGAGAACGCGACGAGCATCACGAAGAAGCTCATCATCAGGCCCATCAGATCGGCGAAGGTCACGAACCAGCCGTGACCGCCTCCATGCGCATCGCCGCGTTTCTTCTTGGCCATGTCTCAAATCCCGGCGGGCGGCTTACGCCGGCACCGGCTCGCCATCGGCGTGACGATGCTTCTCCGGCAGATAGGCCAGCAGCATTTCGCGCACGAGCGTCGGGCTCTTGGAGTCGCGGATCATCAGGATGCCGTCGATGATCAGAGTGCGGTTGGTCTCCTCGTCCAGCAGCTTGCCGTGCAGCTTGTCGGCGATCGGCAGGCAGAACAGGTTCGCGACCAGCGCGCCGTAGAGGGTGGCGAGCAGCGCGGTCGCCATGAACGGGCCGAGCTTGGAAGGATCGGTCATGTTGGCGAACATCTGCACCATGCCGATCAAGGTGCCGATCATGCCGAACGCCGGAGCGCAATCGCCGATGGCGCGGTAGATCTTGCTGCCCTCGTCGAGATGCATGAGGAAGTTGTCGCGGTCGCGCTCGAGATTGTCGCGGATGAAGTCGAGGTCGTAGCCGTCGGCGACGTAGCGGATGCCCTTGGCGAGGAAGGGCTCGTCGGTCTCGACCTTTTCCAGTCCGACCGGGCCCTGCTTGCGGGCGATCTCGGCGATGCGGGCGAGCTCGTCGACGAGGTCGTGGGCCGACAGCCGGCTCATGGTGAAGGCGAACTTGGCGCCGAGCGGAAGGCCGTGCAGGAGCGCCGAAAGCGGAAACCGGATCATGGTGGCGGAGATCGAGCCGCCGAAGATGATGATCATCGCATGTTCGGAGATGAACATGTGAAGATCGCCGCCCATGAAGATCATCGCCACGATGACGATGGTGCCCGCAATGAGCCCGACGCTCGTCATGATATCCATGGGAAACTCCGACGCGTACGCAACAACGGCCGTCCTGGCCGCTGGCGCGGCCCAACCCCGAACCGCATCGGAAACCCTAGAGCGCCGCCCTTAAAGCCGCGTAAAGGTTAAGTCTGGACCGCGTGCCGCCCACCGCCGCAATTGCCGTCCAGCGATGGGAATTTCAACATTTCGCTAACCATAAGGAGCCGCGCCACGACGTCACATCGGCTGCGGCCCTCCGCCACATCGTGGTCGGGGATCAGCTGGTGTTTGCTGGCGTTGCGACATGGCCGATCGTGGAGCCATCGCAATGTTGACGCTGTTCAGTCTTCTCACGGCGCTGCCCGCGGCGCTGGCGTTCCACCTGCTCGAGCCGGAGCTCGTGCTTCCGGCGTTCAGCGTGCTGCTCTTCGTCGAGGCCGCCTTCGCCGTGATCGCAGCACGGTTGATGCACAGCCCCGACAGCGCAGATGACCTAACAATGTGGGATTTTGCCGGCGGCTTCACCCTGATCGGATGCGCCGCCGCCGTGCTCGGCGAGCCTGATCAGGCCGCCTTGTTTCTGACCGAGCAAGGCGATCTACGGCCGGAATCGCGGCCGTAGATCGCCCCATCGGCCGTCAGTGGATCTCCGCCGAGCGCTTCAGCGCCGCCTTCAGCTTCTCGAGCGAGAAATCCGGACTGCGGGCGATCTCCAGGATCGGCGTCTCGCGGCGGCCGCAGAGCTCGGCGGCCTCCGGCAGCTTTGCGGCAATGTCGAGCGGGATCACGATGGCGCCATGGCGGTCGGCGTGGATGAGATCGTCCGACTTCACGGTCATGCCGGCGACACGCACCTCGCCGCCGAAGCTTTCCGCGTGCACCCAGGCGTGCGACGGGCCGATCGAGCCGGCCAGCGCCTGGAAGCCGGGCGCCCATTGCGGGATGTCGCGGATCGAGCCGTCGGTGATCACGCCGAGGCAGCCGAGCGCCTTGTGGACGTTGCTCTGCACCTCGCCCCAGAACGCGCCATAGCCGACATCGGGTCCGTCGATGTCCTGGATCACCGAGATGCGCGGGCCATGGCCGGTGCCGACATATTCGTAATATTCGATGCGGCGCCTGGACTGCTCCTCGGCCGGAAGCGATGATTTCAGCACCGAGCGGATCGCCACCGTGCGGGCATAGCCGACGATCGGCGGCAGGTCGGGGAACGGGCAGACCAGTTGCTTGGTGGTGTAGCCGATCAGCCGCCGCTCGGGCGCCACGATCTCCATGGCATTGCAGATCGTCGGCGTGTCGTAGCGGCCCAGCGCTTCGAGGACGGAAGCGGGCAGCGGCCCGGTCGCGGAATTGGTCACGGCGTTCTCTCCCAGATTGGCGGCGGTTGATTGCGCGATGCCGCCGGCACTAGGGGCGATATAGCCGAGATCGGGCCTCGACCCAACTCAGGCAGGCCTCATGGCAGATATCTGCGTGCGGCCGTTAGAGCATGATCCGGAGAAGTGTGTAGCGGTTTTCCGAAAAGATCATGCTCAAACAACAACCTAAAGCGCGAGGAATCCCATCGCGCTTTAGTGCAGCCGCCCGGGCCTGTCGTCCTGGGGCGGCTCCGACAAATTCGCCAGCGTCGGTGCCGACGGCGGTGACGGGACCTCGCCTCCCGCCGGCGCGGTGGCTTCCACCGCGCGCGCCTGGTCGCGATAGGATTTGTAGCCGAGCGGCAGCGCGAGAAGGTACAGCACCGTGCCGATCGACAGCACGTGCCAGGGATAGGCGATCAGGAGCGCGATGAAGACGATTACGGCGACGAAGGCCGGCAGCACCAGCTCCGGCGGCACGCGCATGCGCTTGGTCTTGCCGGAGAACACCGGCAGGCGCGACACCATCAGGAACGCGATCAGAAGCGTGTAGGCCGCGGTCACCGCCGCAGGCGTGCGGCCGAGATCGAGGAACGCGACATAGATCGGCAGCAGCACGGTGATCGCGCCGGCGGGCGCCGGCACGCCGGTGAAGAAATTGGCGGCGAAGGCCGGCTTGTTCGGATCGTCCATGGTGGCGTTGAAGCGGGCGAGCCGCAGGCCGCCGGAGATCGCGAACACCATGGCGGCGATCCAGCCGGCATTGCCGAGCTCGTGCAGCTGCCAGAAATACAGCATCAGGCCGGGCGCCACACCGAAATTGACGAAGTCGGCGAGGCTGTCGAGCTCGGCGCCGAACTTGGACTGCCCCTTGATCATGCGCGCGATGCGGCCGTCGATGCCGTCGAGCGCGGCCGCGAACACGATGGCGTAGACGGCGAGCGACATCCGCCCTTCGATCGACAGGCGGATCGAGGTCAGGCCGGCGCAGATCGCCAGCAGCGTGATGACGTTGGGCACCAGCATCCGCACCGGAATGGGGCGGAACCGCCGGCGGCGGACGTCGGGATCCCTAGAGTCGTAAGGCGTCATGGCTCGTCCTTATCTCGAGGCGAGATATAGCAAGCCAAGCCGCCCTCCGCCATTGCGGCGGAAGGCCTGCAAGCACCGACTATTGGTTAATTGGCGCGGAACGCGCGGCCCGGGTCGTCGCCGGCAAGGTCGGCCAGGATCGTCTCTCCGGCGATCGCGGTCTGCCCTTCCGAGACCAGCGCCTTGGTGCCCACGGGCAGGTAGACATCGAGGCGCGAGCCGAAGCGGATCAGGCCGAAGCGCTCGCCGGCGCCGATCGCCTGCCCCTCCCTGACGAAGCAGACGATGCGCTTGGCGACGAGGCCAGCGATCTGGACCACGCCGATCCGCGAGGTCGGCGTCGTGATCACCAGCGAGTTGCGCTCGTTGTCCTCGCTCGCCTTGTCGAGCTCGGCGTTGATGAAGAGGCCGGGCCGATAGGCGATGCGGTCCACCCTGCCCGCCACCGGCGCCCGGTTCACATGGCAATTGAACACGCTCATGAAGATCGAGACGCGCGGCAGCGGCCGGTCGCCGAGCCCGAGCTCGGCCGGGGGCAGTGCCATGGTGATCATCGAGACGCGCCCGTCGGCCGGCGACACCACGAGACCCTCGCGCACCGGCGTCACACGGACCGGATCGCGGAAGAACAGCGCGCACCACACGGTCAGGACCGTGCCGATCCACCCCAGCGGCGACCACAGCCAGAACAGGATCAGGCTCGCCACCGCAAAGCCGCCGATGAAGGGATAGCCCTCCTTGTGGATCGGCGGGATCTGACGCTGGATCGAATCGAGAATGGACATCGCTATCTGCCGTTCGGGGTTGATGGCACGGGTCGTCGCGCGGGCTTGTTTAGGCCAGACTTGGGACCGGAGACAAGGTCACTCCGCCGCCGCGGGCGTCGTCAGGATGTCGTCGACCGGCGGCGGCTCCCGGTTGGGCGCGGCATTGGTGTCGGCCATCTTGGCCAGTTTCTCGCGGGCCGCCTCGGCCTCGCGCTGCCTGTTCCACATGCTGGCATAGAGCCCGCCCTGCGCGAGCAGGCTCGCGTGAGTGCCGCGCTCGGCGATGCGGCCCTGGTCCAGCACGATGATTTCGTCGGCGCCGACGATGGTGGAAAGCCGATGCGCGATCACCAGCGAGGTGCGGTTCTTGGCCACGCGGTCGAGCGCCCCCTGGATCTCGTGCTCCGTGTGGGTGTCGAGCGCCGAGGTCGCCTCGTCCAGCACCAGGATCGGCGGCGCCTTGAGCACCGTGCGCGCGATCGCCACGCGCTGCTTCTCGCCGCCCGACAATTTCAGGCCGCGCTCGCCGACCTGGGTCTCGTAGCCCTTCGGCGCCATGCGGATGAAGTGGTCGATCTGCGCCAGCCGTGCGGCCTCCTCGACTTCGGCATCGCCGGCGTCCCAGCGGCCATACCGGATGTTGTAGCGGATGGTGTCGTTGAACAGCACGGTATCCTGCGGCACCATGCCGATCGATGCGCGCAAGCTGGCCTGCGTGACCTCGCGGATGTCCTGGCCGTCGATCAGGATCCTGCCGCCGGAAATGTCATAGAGGCGAAACAGCAGCCGCGAGATGGTCGACTTGCCGGCGCCGGAGGGGCCGACGATGGCAACGGTCTTGCCGGCCGGCACCTCGAAGCTGATGCCCCTCAGGATCGGGCGGGTCGGCTCATAGGCAAAGTGCACGTCCTCGAAGCGCACCGTGCCGGCGGAGACGACCAGCGGCTTCGCGCCAGGCGCATCCTTGATCTCGGCCTCGCGGCCCAGCACGCCGAACATCTTCTCGATGTCGATGATCGCCTGCTTGATCTCGCGATAGACCATGCCCATGAAGTTCAGCGGCTGGTAGAGCTGGATCATCATGGCATTGACCAGCACGAAATCGCCGACCGTGTTGGTGCCGTTGCGCACCCCGATCGCGCACATCAGCATGGTTGCGGTCAGGCCCAGCGTGAAGATCACGGCTTGTCCGGTATTGAGCACGGCAAGAGACGTATAGGTGCGGACGCTCGCCTCCTCGTAGCGCTCGACCGATTTGTCGTAGCGCTGCGCCTCGCGCGCTTCGGCGCCGAAATACTTCACCGTCTCGTAGTTGAGCAGCGAGTCGATCGCCTTGGTGTTCGCCTCGGTGTCGGAATCGTTCATCTTGCGGCGGATGCCGATCCGCCACTCGGTCGCGATATAGGTGTAGTACATGTAGAGCGTGACCGTGATCAGGGTCGCGACCACGTAACGCCAGTCGAATTGCCAGAGCAGCACCGCCAGCAGCAGCGAGACCTCGACGATGGTCGGGATCAGCTGCAGGATCACCATGCGCACGATGACCTCGATGCCCTCGCGGCCGCGCTCGAGCACGCGCGTCAAACCGCCGGTCTTGCGCTCGAGGTGGAAGCGCAGCGACAGCTCGTGCATGTGGATGAAGGTGAGGGTCGCGAGCTTGCGCACCGCATGCATGGCGACGCGGGCGAAGATGCCGTCGCGCCATTGCGTCAGCACCGCCATCAGGATGCGCATCACGCCGTAGCTCGCGGTCAGCAGCAAGGGCGAGGCGATCACCCAGAGATGCCAATTGTCGGCCGCGACCGGCGCGGTGTTGGCGCCCGTCAGCGCATCCGTTGCCCATTTGAAGCTGAACGGCACCGCGAGCGTGATCAGCTTGGCGGCGAGCAGCAGCACCAGCGACCAGACCACCCGCATCTTCAGGTCGAAGCGGTCGCCCGGCCAGATATAGGGCCACAGATGCGCGAGCGTACCCATCAGCGTGGCCCCGGCCTGCGGTCCTGCCGCGGCAGGATCAGGAACGTCGGCGCCGTCGAACGATTGAGGTTGGTCCATCAAGAAACCTGAAAGCCCGCCGGGCGCGGGCGCAACTGCGATTAACGATTTTCGCCCGTCATATAGAGCCTTCCCGATGCCCGCGCACCCCGCCAGATGGCGAATCCTGGATCGTTTGTCGCGATTTACCGGTAGATTCCCGGAAGTACCGAATCACCGTTTGGGCTTGACGCCACTTCGCTGCAATGCATCATGGCACCAATGAGCACGATCAAAACCGTCTGTGTCTATTGCGGCTCCGGCCCTGGAACAAATCCCAACTTCATCGCAGCGGCGAAGGCGCTAGGCAGAGCGCTGGCGGAAAGCAAGATCCGCCTCGTTTATGGCGGCGGCTCGCTCGGCCTGATGGGGGCGGTCGCAACCTCCGTGCTCGATCACGGCGGCATGGTCACCGGCATCATCCCTGACTTCCTGCGGATGCGCGAGAACGCCTTGACGCGCGTGCAGGAGATGGTCGTCACGCCCGACATGCACGAGCGCAAGCGGCTGATGTTCGAGCGCTCCGACGCCTTCGTGGCCCTGCCCGGCGGGCTCGGCACGCTCGAGGAGCTGGTGGAGCAGCTGACCTGGCAGCAACTCGGCCGTCACGCCAAGCCCGTGCTGCTCGCCAACATCGATAATTTCTGGGAGCCGCTGCTCTCGCTGGTGTACCACATGCGCCAGACCGAGTTCATCCGCGCCGGCCTTTCGGTCGACATCCTCAAGGCGGACAAGGTCGAGGAGATCATCCCGCGGCTGCGCTCTGCAGCTGCGCAGATTCCCGACAGCCAGCGCGATCTCGCGCCGGAAGTGGCGCGTAAGTTGTAACGCCTACTCTGCCGGGAACGTCACCGCCTCGATCCGGTTGCCATCGGGATCGGTGACGAAGGCGGCGTAATAGCGCACGCGATCGTGCGGGCGGATGCCCGGTGCGCCGTCGGAGGCGCCGCCAGCGGACAGCGCCGCTGCGTGAAACGCATCGACCTCGGCCGTGGTTTTCGCCCGCAGGCAGATATGCACGCCGCTCTCCGGCGCGACAGGCGGCATGCCTTCGCGCAGATTGATCCAGAACTCCGGATAGGCCTTGCCGAACCCGACCGTCCGCGGCCGCGTGACGAGGCGCGTGAGGCCGAGTGCGGCGAGCGTCGCCTCGTAGAATTTTGCGGCGCGATCGAGATCGCTGACGCCGACGGAGATGTGATCGATCATTGGTCGCGCTCCCCTCGCTCCTCGTCATTGCGAGCGACTTGTCCGCCATAGCTCGAAGAGCGACGGCGGAAGCGAAGCAATCCAGAATCTTTCCGCGGAGCCAGTCTGGATTGCTTCGTCGCTTCGCTCCTCGCAATGACGGTGTTTGTGGTCGCGCCCGTCTAAGCCGGCGCCCCCGACTTCACCAGCTTGTAGATCACCGAATCCATCAACGCCTGGAACGAGGCGTCGATGATGTTCGGGGATACGCCGACCGTGGTCCAGCGATCGCCGTTCTCGTCCTCGCTCTCGATCAGCACGCGCGTGACCGCGCCGGTGCCGCCATTGAGGATACGCACGCGATAGTCGATCAGCGTCAGGCCCTCGATGAATTTCTGGTACTTGCCGAGGTCCTTGCGCAGCGCGACGTCGAGCGCGTTGACGGGACCGTTGCCTTCGGCGGCCGAGATCAGATGCTCGCCGGCGACGTCGACCTTGACCACCGCGAGCGCCACCGTGACGCGCTCGCCGAGCGCGTTGTAGCGCTGCTCGACGTTGACGTCGAACTGCTCGACCTCGAAATAATGCGGCACCTTGCCGAGCGTGCGGCGCGCCAGGAGCTCGAACGAGGCGTTGGCGGATTCGTAGGCATAGCCGGCCGCCTCGCGCTCTTTCAGTTCTTCGACGAGACGCGTCAGCTTCGGATCGCTCTTTTCATAAGAGATACCGGCGCGGTCGAGCTCGGCGATGACATTGGAGCGCCCGGCCTGGTCGGACACCAGCACCTTGCGGTGGTTGCCGACCAGCTCCGGCAAGACATGCTCGTAGGTCTGCGGATCCTTCAGCACGGCGGAGGCATGGATGCCGGTCTTGGTGACGAAGGCGCTCTCGCCGACATAAGCCGCATGCCGGTTCGGCACGCGGTTGAGCATATCGTCGAGCGTGCGCGACACCTTGACGAGAGTCGCCAGCTTCTCCGTGGTGACGCCGATCTCGAAAGCCTCGGCAAACCCCGCTTTCAGCTTCAGCGTCGGGATCAGCGAGCAGAGATTGGCGTTGCCGCAGCGCTCGCCGAGGCCGTTCAGCGTGCCCTGGATCTGCCGCGCGCCGGCACGCACCGCCGCGAGCGAATTGGCCACCGCCTGCTCGGTGTCGTTATGGGCGTGGATGCCGACGTGATCGCCGGGGATGTGCCTGGTCACGTCTCTGACGATGGCTTCGACCTCATCGGGCATGGTGCCGCCATTGGTGTCGCACAGCACCACCCAGCGTGCCCCGGCCTCATAGGCGGCCTTGGCGCAGGCAAGCGCGAAGGCGGCGTCTTCCTTGTAGCCGTCGAAGAAATGCTCGCAATCGAGCATCACCTCGCGGCCGGCCGCCTTCGCCGCCGCGACGCTGTCGCGGATCGAGGCGAGGTTCTCTTCCTTCGTGGTCTCCAGCGCGACGCGCACCTGATAGGCCGACGACTTCGCCACGAAGCAGATTGCGTCCGCCTTGGCTTCCAAAAGGCCCGCGACGCCCGGATCGTTCGAGACCGAGCGGCCTGCCCGGCGCGTCATGCCGAAGGCGGTGAAGCGCGCATGATTGAGCTTGGGCTTGGTCGCGAAGAATTCGCTGTCGAGCGGGTTGGCGCCGGGATAGCCGCCCTCGACATAATCGATGCCGAGATCGTCGAGCATCGCCGCGATGACCTGCTTGTCGGCCAGCGTGAAGTCGACGCCGTTGGTCTGCGCCCCATCGCGCAGCGTGGTGTCGAACAGATAGAGACGCTCCTTGCTCATTGCCCCGCTCCGAGCGTCTTTTTCATGGTGGTGTTGGCGAGCCATTCGTCGTTCATCGTGACGCTGTTGCGCTGCTGGGCGGTGTAGCCGCGCTTGGCGAAGAAGCCCTCCGCGGTATCGCTGGCATCGACCGAGAGACTCTTGGCGCCGCGGCCGCCGGCGAGCTTCTCCAGCGCGTCGACCAGCATGGTCGCGATGCCCTGCCCGGCCACGGCCGGATGCACATAGAGCATGCGGATATGATCGTTGCCGCGCAGTGAGGCGAAGCCGACGGGCGAGCCTTCCAGCGTCGCGATCAGCGTCAGGTCGGACGCGAGCCGCTTGCCGAACTCCTCGTCCTCGGCCGCCGCCATCCAGGCTTCCTGCTGCGCCTCGCTATAGTCGTCGCCGGTCAATTCCTCGATGCTGGCGGCGAAGATCGCGGCGAGGATCGGCACATCCGCCGGCAGGAAAGGCCTCAATGCGGGCTTTGGCAAAGTCTGTCCCATCGTCCTCACCACATCCCATAGAGCTTGAGCGCGATCGCCACCGCGCCGGCGAGCAGCGCGATCTTCAGCGCGATGTAATAGAGCCAGTGCCGCGGAAATGGCGTGTCGGGCCGCTTCATCGCGCGATCTCCCAGGTCGTGCCTTCCTTGGAGTCCTTGATCGCAACGCCCATCGCAGCGAGCAGATCGCGGATGCGGTCGGACTCCTTGAAATCTTTCCGGCTACGGGCGGCTGCCCGCTCCGCGAGCAGACGCTCGACCTCCTTGGCATCGACCCCGCTCGCCTGCTGCTTGCGTCCTTCCCACTGCGCCGCACTCTCGGACAGGAATCCGAGCAGCCGCAACGAGCCCGCAAGACCGGCGATGTCGTTGCCGCGCAGGCCGTGCAGCGCCGCGATCGCCTGCGGCGTGTTGAGGTCGTCGAGTAGCGGTTCGACGACGGGCGCAGCCGGCTCGCCGGGCGCGACGTCGGCCGCGACACGATACCAGTCGTCGAGCGTCCTGGCGCTCTCCTCCAGCGACTTCATGGTCCAGTCGATCGGCGAGTGATAGTGCGTCTTGAGCATGTTGAGGCGCAGCACCTCACCCGGCCAATCCCCAAGCAGCTCGTGGATGGTGATGAAATTGCCGAGGCTCTTCGACATCTTCTCACTCTCGACCTGCAGGAAGCCGTTGTGCATCCAATAGTTCGCCATGCGCTCGCGGTGGAACGCGCAGCAGGTCTGCGCGACCTCGTTCTCGTGATGGGGAAACACGAGATCAATGCCGCCGCCGTGGATGTCGAAGTGCTCGCCGAGATGCTTCCAGGCCATCGCCGAGCACTCGATGTGCCAGCCCGGACGCCCCTCCGCCCTGATGCCGGATGGCGACGGCCAGGACGGCTCGCCCGGCTTGGACGGCTTCCACAGCACGAAGTCGGTCGCATCCCGCTTGTAGGGCGCAACATCGACCCGCGCGCCCGCGATCATCTCGTCGAGCGAGCGCTTCGACAACGCGCCATAGCGCGGCAGCGCGGAATTGGCCGCATTCATCGCCTGCGGCGAGAACAGCACGTGGTCCTCGGCGACATAGGCAAAGCCTCCGGCGACCAGCCGCTCGATGATCTCGCACATCTCGCCGATATGCTCGGTCGCGCGCGGCTCGACGCTCGGCCGCAGCGCGCCCAGCGCGTCGACGTCGGCGTGAAACTGCTTGCCGGTCTGCTCGGTGACCTTGCGGATCGCCTCGTTCAGCGGCAGGCCGGGAAAATCGCGCGCGGCGCGGTCGTTGATCTTGTCGTCGACGTCGGTGATGTTGCGGACATATTTGACATGCGCCTCGCCATAGAGGTGGCGCAGCAGGCGAAACAGCACGTCGAACACGATCACCGGCCGGGCATTGCCGATGTGGGCGAAGTCGTAGACCGTCGGTCCGCAGACATACATGCGGACGTTGTTCGGATCGAGCGGCACGAAGGTGCGCTTTTCCCGGCTCAGCGTATCGTAAAGACGCAATTCCATGACAACCCATCCCTCTCGGCCGGGCGTCCAAGGCTCTCAATGTGTTTGAGAAAAGACGGCTCCAGCCAGCGAATCGCTAGCTCGTAATCTCGCGGCAAATGGCGCAAATGGCGAGGAGACCGTTCATGCGGTCACATATGGGCCACCACGGGCCCCGGCGTCAAGGGCCGCGAAAATGCCGTTTTTGCCTCCGCAAAGGGCGCGGCCGGCCTTCAGGGTTCATGATCCCCTAACCATTTGAGCCCATTCTGGAACCTGCGGTTCCCTGATTTTTTGCCCCCGGTATTTTCATGCGATCCCTGCTCGCGCTCATTTTTGGCGCCTCGCTCCTTGCAACACCTCAGGCGTGCGCCGAGAGCCGCGTCTTCATCATCGCCGACCAGTGCATGGCCAAGAGCGACACCAAGGGCGACACATGCGGCGCCTCCGCCGCGCGGACCTATTGCCAGTCACGAGATTTTGCAAAGGCATCAAGCTATCGCCGGGTCGACCCCGACGAAATTACCGGCTCCGTCCCCAAAACCGGCACAAACTGCTCCCATGGCCATTGCGACGAATATGTCGCAATCACCTGCCAGCGCTGAATTCGCTCGGAGCTGGCGGACCTTAGGACCAGTCTTCGGCCCCTGAAACGACGTGACGATGCCGCAGGAAGCGGCTATTGGGAGGGCGCGCTTCGGCCCCCAACTCGCTTGGGAAGTCACTTGGACGATCACGCTGGGCCGTGACCTCGCTAGAATGGCGGATATGCCTGAATTCCTCTCTCTCTTCCGTGCCCGTTCCCCCCTTGCCTGCACCGTGCTCCTCGGCACCGTCGTGCTCGCCAAAGGCGCATTCGCGCAGGCCGGCCCGCCGCCCCAGCCGGGCCAGAACGGGCTCGGACCCAATCCGATGTGCGTGCGCCTGGAGGCCCAGCTCGCCGCGCTCGATCGCGGCGGCGGGGGTGATGCCGCGCGCGAGGAGCAGATCCGCCGCTATCAGGATTCCCAGGCCAAGCAGCAGGCCGAGCTCGACCGCGTCACCATGCAAGCCAAGCGCATGGGCTGCGATTCCTCCGGCTTCTTCTCGCTGTTCGGTGGCCAGCAGGCGCAATGCGGTCCGGTCAACACCCAGATCCAGCAGATGCGGGCCAATCTGGACCAGATCACCGGCAATCTCGAGCGGCTGCGCGGCGGTAGCGGCGCCAGCCCGGAGCGCGATAACCAGCGCCGCTCGGTGCTGATGGCGCTGGCGCAGAACAATTGCGGGCCGCAATATGCCAACGCCGCGCAATCGCAAGGCGGCGGCAATTTCCTGAGCAATCTGTTCGGCGGCAACAACCCGAACAATCCGCAAGCCATGCCGCCCTCCGATCTCGGCCCGCAATCCGGCACCTTCCGCACCGTCTGCGTGCGCACCTGCGACGGCGCCTATTTCCCGATCTCCTTTGCCACCGTGCCGGCGCGCTTCGGCGACGACGAGAAGACCTGCAAGGCGCTGTGTCCGGCCGCGGAAGCCGTGCTCTACACCCATCGCAATCCCGGCGAGGACATGAACGCGGCGGTCTCGATCGGCGGCCAGCCCTACACGGCGCTGCCGACCGCATTCAAATTCCGCAGCGAGTTCAACCCGTCCTGCTCCTGCAAGGCGGCAGGCCAGACCTGGGCGGATGCGCTGAAATCCGCCGACGACAAGACCAGCGTCGAGCAGCAGGGCGACATCATCGTCACCGAGGAAAGTGCCAGGAAGATGCAGCAGCAGCGGCTCAACAAGGGCGCGCCGCAGCCTGCCAATGCCAAGAAGGGCGCGCCCCCTCCGACGACGGCCACGGCACCGGCGGCACCGCCGGCGGACACCGGCACGCCCGCGGCGGGTTCAGAGAACAAGCCGATCCGCTCGGTCGGCCCGACCTTCCTGCCGCAGCAGCAGAAGTAGGCCGTCACTCTGTCATGCTCCGCGCAGGCGTCCCAGCGCAGCCGTTCCGCTGTTAAGGCTCGCCCTCGCGGCTCCACGGGAACAGATTGGCCGGAAAGTCTGCTGCGTAGCGCCTGCCCTTCGGGGGCGGCGGCGGTGCGTCCGGTGGGTTCGGATTGGGCTCGACCACCCGCCGATACAGGTGCCAGGTGGCATGACCGAGCACCGGCAGAACGACGGCGAGACCGACGAAGAGCGGCAGCGAGCCGATCACGAGCAGCGCCGCCACGATGAGGCCCCATCCGGCCATCGCAACCGGATTCGCCGCGACCGCTCGGAGCGACGTGCGGATCGCGTCGATCGCAGTCGCATGGCGGTCGAGCATCAACGGAAATGACACGACGCTGACGCACAATGCCACAACCGCAAACAGGAAGCCGACACCGCAACCGACGATGATGAGCGACCAGCCTTCCGGTGTCGTCAGCACGCGCGTTGCGAAGTCGGGAATGCTTGCGGCCGCAGCGTGGCCGAAGATCGCGACATAGATTGCGTTCGCGACACCGATCCAGGCCCCGAACAGCACCAGCAGAAGCACGCCGAGTTCTATCATGGCGCCGAACGACGGTGCGCGCAGCACCTTGATCGC
This sequence comes from Bradyrhizobium sp. NC92, assembly GCF_025200865.1. Taxonomy (NCBI): domain Bacteria; kingdom Pseudomonadati; phylum Pseudomonadota; class Alphaproteobacteria; order Hyphomicrobiales; family Nitrobacteraceae; genus Bradyrhizobium; species Bradyrhizobium sp. NC92. The sequence continues at coordinate 3,540,960 of NZ_CP104171.1, read as the reverse complement.
ATCCCATGCTTCGACCTCCTCGCCGCGCTCGCGACGACGGCTGAGTTCGTAGAGACCGATCGCGGCAAAAGGACCGATCAAGGCAAAGCCGGCGGCCAGCGGAAACAGCAGCGGCAGCACCGAATAGCCGAGCACCATCCTGAACAGGACGAGACCGAGAACGGGATAAATCAGGCACACGACGATCGCGTGACTCGGCATCGCCTGGAAATCGTCCCAGCCCAGGCGCAGGGCCTCGGTCAAGTCGGACAAGCTGATCTTGCGAATGGGATAGGAGGCCGCTTCGCCGAATGCGTGCCGCCTGATGTCGTGGGAGTACAGAGTGGCCATGTACGGAGCCTCCCGTGCTGAAAATCGCGGTTTTCGACAACACGCGCTCTTCAGCCACGCGTGTCCGCCTGACGAGCAGGAAACGCGATGGGTCGGGTACGGCAACCCAGGTTCAGCAACCGAGCCTGGCCGGACGGAACCCGTCGCGACCTGCCTGGCAAGCTTAGCGCGCGCGGAGCACGGCTGCACTCACGGTTGGGTGAATTGCGCACCAGAACGGATTTGTGCGTTGCATCACCCAAACCCAAACATGCGCACCTGATGGTTGGTTTGCCAGCACGGCAATCACACCAATTCGGACACCCACATTGCTCTATTGACGCCGGATTGGGCTGGTATCATTTTAGACGCAGACGCCCTTAGAGTTGATGGTCGCGAGCGTTCTCTTGATTTCGCGATCAGTGGAATGGGCGAGGCAAGAGGCCGGCGATGGCATATGCCAAGAAAGGCCAGCCATCGCGACAGACATGAGCTCCGCCCTGGATTCGTATCCGTAGCCTTCGATGGCAAGGATGGATCAGGATGGCTGTCGCACTGATACTGCTTCTGGTCGCGATCGGCTCGGTGCTGTTTCACATCTACAGCCCGTGGTGGTGGACGCCGATCGCCACGAACTGGGCCTATATCGACCACACCATCAACATCACATTCTGGATCACGGGCTTTGTTTTCGTCGCCGTGATCGCCTTCATGGCTTACTGCGTCTTCCGCTTTCACCACAGAGAGGGAAGACGGGCCGACTACAATCCGGAAAACAAAAGGCTCGAATGGTGGCTGAGCGTCGGGACTGGCGTCGGCGTCGCGGCCATGCTGGCGCCTGGCCTCGTGGTCTGGCACCAGTTCGTGACGGTGCCTGCGGATGCCACCGAGATCGAGGTCATGGGCCAGCAATGGCAGTGGAGCTTCCGCCTTCCGGGCAAGGATGGGAAGTTGGGCACATCGGATGTCCGCAACATCGCTTCCGACAATCCGATGGGCCTCAATCGTGACGACCGGCACGCGCAGGACGATGTCGTGATCGAGAACGGCGACCTGCACCTTCAAGTCGGAAAGCCGGTCAAGGTTCTCCTCCGCTCGGTTGATGTCCTGCACGATTTCTACGTGCCCGAATTCCGGGCCAAGATGGACATGGTTCCAGGCATGGTGACCTATTTCTGGATAACGCCGATCCGAACCGGAACGTTCGATGTTCTCTGTGCGGAGCTTTGTGGCGCTGCTCATTATCAGATGCGGGCCAAGGTCATCGTCGACGAAGAGGGTGAATATCACGCTTGGCTGGAGCAACAAAAAACGTTCGCAGAGTTATCGCCGGCGCAAGCCGTCGTGAAGGCGACGTACCAATCCGGCGGCAAGTAGCAAGCTGCCGCCGCAGATAGATCGGGCGCAAGAGGCCAACGCCTCACCCCCGATGGAAACGACCGAGGAGGTTTCTATGGTCGATATTCCATATGAAGGAATCCGCGGCATCCCGCCTGCCGAAGTACCTGAGGTCGAGCTCTATCATCCGCGGAGCTGGTGGACACGATACGTCTTCTCGCAGGACGCCAAGGTGATCGCCATTCAGTATTCGCTGACGGCCACGGCCATCGGGCTGGTGGCCCTGGTGCTGTCGTGGCTGATGCGGCTGCAACTGGGATTCCCCGGCACCTTCTCTTTCATCGATGCCAATCAGTACCTGCAATTCATCACCATGCATGGCATGATCATGGTGATTTACCTGCTCACCGCATTGTTTCTGGGCGGCTTCGGCAACTACCTGATCCCGCTGATGGTCGGCGCCCGGGACATGGTCTTCCCTTATGTGAACATGCTGAGCTACTGGGTCTACCTGCTCGCGGTCCTGGTGCTTGCCTCGACATTCTTCGTGCCCGGCGGCCCCACCGGCGCCGGTTGGACGCTGTACCCGCCGCAAGCAATCCTCTCCGGAACGCCCGGGCAGGATTGGGGCATCATTCTCATGATGGCGTCCCTGATCCTGTTCATCATCGGCTTCACCATGGGCGGGCTGAATTATGTGGTCACGGTGTTGCAGGCGCGCACGCGCGGCATGACTTTGATGCGCCTGCCCCTGACGGTGTGGGGCATTTTCACCGCGACCGTCATGGCGCTCTTGGCATTCCCTGCACTGTTCGTTGCCTCGGTCATGCTGCTGCTCGACCGTCTCCTGGGAACCAGCTTCTTCATGCCCTCCCTCGTCGAGATGGGTACGCTTTCGAAATATGGCGGCGGCAGCCCGCTGCTCTTCCAGCACCTGTTCTGGTTCTTCGGCCATCCCGAAGTCTATATCGTCGCCCTGCCCGCCTTCGGCATCGTCTCGGATCTGATCAGCACGCATGCGCGCAAGAACATCTTTGGTTATCGCATGATGGTCTGGGCGATCGTAGCCATCGGCGCGCTCAGCTTCATCGTCTGGGCGCACCACATGTATGTGAGCGGTATGTTCCCGCAATTCGGGTACTTCTTCGCCACCACGACGCTCATCATCGCAATCCCCACCGCGATCAAGGTCTACAACTGGGTGCTGACCCTGTGGCGCGGCGACATTCATCTCACGGTGCCGATGCTGTTCGCCCTCGGCTTCATCATCACCTTCGTGAACGGCGGGCTCACCGGCCTCTTCCTCGGCAACGTCGTCGTGGACGTGCCCCTCTCGGATACCATGTTCGTGGTCGCCCATTTCCACATGGTGATGGGCGTGGCGCCGATCATGGTCGTGCTCGGCGCGATCTATCATTGGTACCCAAAGGTCACGGGGCGGATGCTGAACGAGGCCATGGGCAAGTTTCACTTCTGGGTCACCTTCCTCGGCGCCTACCTGATCTTCTTCCCCATGCACTATCTTGGACTGCTCGGGGTCCCGCGCCGGTATTTCGAACTCGGAGATACGACCTTCATCCCGTCCTCGGCCCATTCACTCAACGCCTTCATCTCGGTGGTGGCCTTGACCGTCGGCTTCAGCCAGATGGTGTTCCTGTTCAACCTCGTCTGGAGCTTGTTCAAAGGTGAGGCCTCAGGCGGCAACCCGTGGCGGGCGACGACGCTGGAGTGGCAGACGCCGGAGACGCCCCCAGGGCACGGCAACTGGGGCAAGGAGCTCCCGGTCGTGTACCGCTGGGCCTATGACTACAGTGTGCCCGGCGCCGCGGAGGATTTCATTCCGCAGAACCAGCCGCCGCGCGCGACGCAGCTCGCTCAAGGAGCTGCTTCGTGAGCGCCGTCATCCTGTTCCTGGCTGTGCTTGCGGTGATCGCCGGATGGTGGCTGTCGCAGCAGCGACTGACGGCCAAGCCCTGGCTGGAGGAAGGCGCGGCAGGCGACTTCCCCGGCGGCGATGCCATGACCTGGCCGGCAGCGAAGGTCGGTCTTGGCGTGTTTCTCGCGGTCGCGAGCGCATTGTTCGTCCTCTTCATCAGCGCCTACTCGATGCGCATGAGCGTGGTGGACTGGCGGCCGCTGCCGATACCGCGGCTGCTGTGGGTCAACACGGGCGTCCTTGTCCTGAGCAGTGTCGCGCTGCAATGGTCGTACGCGGCCGCGCGCCGCCACGATACTGAGACCGTTATGGTCGGTCTGCTCGCCGGCGGAGCATCTGCCGTGATCTTCCTCGCCGGGCAGCTCCTGGCCTGGCAACGGCTCGGGGCTGCGGGATATTTCGTGGCGTCCAACCCGGCGAATTCCTTCTTCTACGTGTTGACCGCAGTGCATGGGCTGCATCTGACGGGCGGTCTCGTGGCCCTGGGCCGAACCTCAGCCAAGATGTGGCGCGGCGCCGAGATCGCCGACATGCGCTTGAGCGTCGAGCTGTGCGCCATCTACTGGCACTTCCTGCTGTTGGTCTGGCTTGTCCTGCTCGGTCTTCTCACCGGCTGGACCGACGATTTCGTCAACATTTGCCGCCAATTGCTGAGCTAGGGAGGCGAGACCAGATGGCTGAGACCGTGCTGACAAATCCGGGGCAATCGCCTGCGCGGCTTGAAGGCTGGCGCGGCATCGCCGCCGACTGGGCGTCCGATCAGCGCGCCTTCAAGAACGTGTCCTGGGGCAAGGCCATGATGTGGATCTTCCTCCTCAGCGACACCTTCATCTTCAGTTGCTTCCTGCTCTCCTACATGACGGCGCGGATGTCGACGACCGTACCCTGGCCCAATCCCAGCGAGGTCTTCGCTCTCAACATCGCCGGACAGCACATTCCGCTGATCCTGATCGCCATCATGACGTTTGTCCTGATCAGCAGCAGCGGCACGATGGCGATGGCCGTCAATTTCGGCTACCGCCGCGACCGCGTGAGAACCGCAATCCTGATGCTGATCACTGCAGCATTCGGTGCAACTTTCGTCGGAATGCAGGCCTTCGAATGGACCAAGCTGATCATGGAGGGCGTCCGGCCCTGGGGTAATCCATGGGGTGCGCCGCAGTTTGGTGCGAGCTTCTTCATGATCACCGGCTTCCACGGCACCCACGTGACGATCGGTGTGATCTTCCTGATCGCCATTGCGCGAAAGGTCTTTCGCGGCGACTTCGACGTCGAGAGGCGCGGCTTCTTCACGAGCCGCAAGGGGTATTACGAGATCGTGGAGATCACGGGCCTGTACTGGCACTTCGTCGATCTCGTGTGGGTGTTCATCTTCGCATTCTTCTATCTTTGGTGAGGTCGGCGCATGACAAACGCGGTGGTACACATGGAAGGACAGCTCCACGCTCCGGCGCATGGCGCAGTCGCAACGGGAGCCGTTCACGCCAAGGGGCAACAGCACCCGATCAAGCTCTACCTCGTGGTCTGGGGCTGGTTGTTCGTCCTCAGCACGTGCTCCTACCTCGTCGACTACTTTGGCCTGCATGGCTATCTGCGGTGGTCGCTGATCCTGCTGTTCATGATGTTGAAGGCCGGCCTGATCGTCGCCGTCTTCATGCACATGGCCTGGGAGCGGCTGGCCTTGACCTATGCCATCCTGCTGCCGCCGGTCGCGGTATTGGTTTTTGTGTCGATCATGGTGCTCGAATCCGAATACACGCACTTCCTGAGGGTGCTGTTTTTCGCAACCCCGTCGTAGCGCCTGCCGGTGCTCAAGCTGGAGTTCAGCCCTCGAACGCGTCGATGGACGCCGTGCTGCCACGTGACACCAGCGCCTCATCCGCGGCGGGCAACGGCTCGCCTTTGTCACGAAAGCGGTTGGTGATGGGATAGCGGCGGTCGCGGCCGAAATTCCGTCGCGTCACCTTCACGCCGGGCGCGGCCTGGCGGCGCTTGTATTCGGCGACGTTGAGCAGATGGTCGATGCGGGTGACGATCTCGCGGTCGAAGCCGGCGGCGATGATCTGATCCAGCGGCTCTTCGCGCTCGACCAGGCGCTCCAGGATGGCATCGAGCACGTCATAGGGCGGCAGCGAGTCCTGATCGGTCTGGTTCTCGCGCAACTCCGCCGTTGGCGGGCGCGTGATGATGTCGGGCGGGATCACTTCGCCCGCGGGGCCGAGCGCGCCATCGGGCTTCCAGCTGTTACGCAAGTTCGCCAGCCGAAACACCTGCGTCTTGTAGATGTCCTTGAGCGGGTTGAAGCCGCCGTTCATGTCGCCATAGAGCGTGGCGTAGCCGACCGACATCTCCGACTTGTTGCCGGTCGTCACCACCATCAGCCCGGTCTTGTTGGAGATCGCCATCAGAAGCGTGCCGCGGGTGCGGGCCTGGAGATTCTCTTCGGTGATATCGGGCGGCAGGTTCTTGAAGATGCCGGACAAGATCGTCTCGAACCCGGTCACGGCCTCCGCGATCGGCAGCACCTCGTAGCGGACGCCGAGATGGCCGGCGAGCTCGCCGGCATCCGCGATGGAGTGTGCGGCCGTGTAGCGGTAAGGCAGCATCACGCCATGCACCTGGTCGGCGCCGAGCGCGTCGACCGCGATCGCCGCGCAAAGCGCGGAATCGATGCCGCCGGAAATGCCGAGCAGCACGCCGGGAAAGCCGTTCTTGGCGACGTAATCGCGCAGGCCCAGTACGCAGGCCGCGTAGTCGGCCTTGTCGCCCTCGGGCTGTTCGGCGATCGGCCCGGTGCAGCGCCAGTCGTCGCCGTTTCTGCTGAAGCGCAGCGTGACGATGCTCTCTTCGAAGGCCGGCAGCTGCGCCGCGAGCGAGAGATCGCCATTGAGCGCGAAGGAAGCGCCGTCGAAGACGAGCTCGTCCTGGCCGCCGACCTGGTTGAGATAGACCAGCGGCAGCCCGCTCTCGGTCACGCGCGCCACCGCGACCGACAGGCGCACGTCGTTCTTGTCGCGGGCATAAGGAGAGCCGTTCGGCACCAGGATGATCTCGGCGCCGGTCTCGGCCAGCGTCTCGACCACGTTCTCGTAGTCCTCGGACTCCTCCAGCCAGATGTCCTCGCAGATCGGCACGCCGATGCGCACGCCGCGCACGGTGACGGGGCCGGCGGCAGGGCCGCGCGAAAACAGCCGCTTTTCGTCGAACACGCCGTAATTCGGCAGGTTGCACTTGAAGCGCAGGCTCGCGATGCGGCCGCCATCAAGCAGCGCGCAGGCATTGTACAGCCTGCCCTCCTCGACCCAGGGCGTGCCGACCAGCATCGCAGGCCCGCCATCGGCGGTCTCGCGCGCGAGGCTTTCGATCGCGGCGCGGCAGGCGGCCTGGAAGGCGGGCTTCTGCACCAGGTCTTCCGGCGGATAGCCGGCGATGAACAGTTCCGGAAACAGCACGAGATCGGCGCCGTCGGACTTGGCCTGCGCCCGCGCCGCGCGCGCCTTGGCCGCATTGCCGTCCACGTCGCCCATGGTCGGATTGAGCTGGGCGAGCGTGACCGCGAATGTGTCGAAACGTTCGGTCATGGCCGCCCCATCCGATCCCGAGTTACAGGAACCCCAATCGCTCGATGACGGCAATGATCCAGAACGCACCGGTCATCAAGAGCGCAATGCCGACCGCGGCCGAGCCCATGTCCTTGACGCGGCCGATCTGCTTGTCGTGATCCATGGTCAGCCGGTCGGCGAGCTTCTCGATCGCGGTATTGAGCAGCTCGACCGTCAGCACGAACGCGACAGAGCACACCAATTCGACCGCGCGCATCGCGGTCGCGCCGATGAACCAGGCCAGCGGCACCGACAGCAGCAGCGCAAAGATCTCCTCGCGGACGGCCTGCTCCGACTGGAACGCAAAGGCCAGACCGTTGCGGGAATTGATCGTGGCCTTCCAGATCCGCAGCAAGGTCTTACAGCCCCGCTGCGGCCGGAATCGGCTGGGTCTTGCCGGCGCGCTCCTGCTTGAGCAGCTCCGCCACCAGGAAAGCCATGTCGATGGATTGCTCGGCGTTGAGGCGGGGATCGCAGACCGTGTGGTAGCGGTCGTTGAGATCCTCGTCCGTGATCGCGCGGGCGCCGCCGAGACATTCGGTCACGTCCTGGCCGGTCATCTCCAGATGGACGCCGCCGGCATGGGTGCCCTCGGCAGCATGGATCGCGAAGAACGACTTCACTTCGGACAGGATGCGGTCGAACGGCCGTGTCTTGTAGCCGGACGTCGAGCTGATGGTGTTGCCGTGCATGGGATCGCACGACCAGACCACCACCCGGCCCTCGCGCTTCACGGCGCGGATCATGTTCGGCAGATGCTCGCCGATCTTGTCGGAGCCGAAGCGGCCGATCAGCGTCAGCCGGCCCGGCTCGTTGTCGGGATTGAGCACGTCGATCAGCTTCAACAGCTCGTCCGTCTTGAGCGAGGGGCCGCACTTCAGCCCGATCGGGTTCTTGATGCCGCGGAAATATTCGACATGGCCGTGATCGAGCTGGCGGGTGCGGTCGCCGATCCAGATCATGTGGCCCGAGGTGGCGTACCAGTCGCCGGTGGTGGAATCGACGCGGGTCATGGCCTGCTCGTAGCCGAGCAACAGCGCCTCGTGGCTGGTGTAGAAATCGGTGGCCCGCAGCTCCGGATGGCTCTCGAGATCGAGGCCGCAGGCACGCATGAAGTTGAGCGCGTCCGAAATGCGGTCGGCCAGCTCCTTGTAGCGGCGGGACTGCGGTGAATCCTTGAGGAAACCGAGCATCCATTGATGCACGCTGCCGAGATTGGCGAAGCCGCCGGTGGCGAAGGCGCGAAGCAGGTTCAGCGTCGCCGCCGACTGGCGATAGGCCATCAGCTGGCGCTGCGGATCGGGAATGCGCGCTTCCTTGGTGAAGGCGATGTCGTTGACGATGTCGCCGCGATAGCTCGGCAGCTCGACGCCATTCACCTTCTCGGTCGGCGACGACCGCGGCTTTGCGAACTGGCCGGCGATGCGGCCGACCTTCACCACCGGGACGGCGCCGGCATAGGTCAGCACCACCGCCATCTGCAGCAGCACGCGGAAGAAGTCGCGGATGTTGTTGGCGCCATGCTCGGCGAAGCTCTCGGCGCAGTCGCCGCCCTGGAGCAGGAAGGCCTCCCCGGCCGCGACGCGGCCCAAGGCCTTCTTCAGGTTGCGCGCCTCGCCTGCGAAGACCAGCGGCGGAAAGGTCGCAAGCTGCGCCTCGACGTCGGCCAAAGCCCTGGCGTCGGGATAATCGGGCACCTGTAGCACCGGCTTGCTGCGCCAGGACTCGGGCGTCCACCGCTCGGACATCGCAATCTCTCCGTGAAGCAAAAACCACAACCTGATCTAGGGGTTGCGAGGGCCGCCTTATACACAGGCCGGCCACGCCCCGCCAGTTGTAAATCCATTTCGCAGCGCAAACCCTTGCGGCCAAAGCCGAATTCGCATTTGCTTGGGCCGGCTAAGGAATCCGACGGGACACCGACCGCCATGGACGCGGCACTGGACGACGTTTTCATCGACGAGATCAGCTTCCCGGCAACCGACGGCTATGCCCTGGCAGGCACCCTGTTCCTGCCGCGCGGCGCCAAGCGCCATGCCGTCCTGATCAATTCGGCGACCGCCGTTCCGCGCAAGATCTATCGAGGCTTTGCCTCCTACCTCGCCCATCGCGGCTGCGCGGTGCTGACCTACGATTATCGCGGCATCGGCGATTCCCGCCTGCCGGCGATGGTCGGCTACAACCAGCCGAAATCGCTGGTCGGCTTCAAGGCCTCGATGTCCGACTGGGCCGCGCTCGACGTCACCGCCGCGGTCAGCTGGATGCGCGAGCGCTATCATGCCCTGCCGCTCGCTTACATCGGCCATTCCTTCGGCGGCCAGGCGCTCGGGCTGATCGCGAACAACACCGAGATCTCGCGCGCCGCCTTCGTGGCCTCGCAGGCCGCGACATGGCGGCTGATGACCTCGCCGGAAAAGTACCGCGTCTACGCCTTCATGAATTTTGTCGGCGTGCCGCTGGTCCATGCACTCGGTTACGCACCGGGCTGGGCCGGTGTCGGCGAGGACCTGCCCAGGGGTGTCTTCCTGCAATGGACCGAATGGGTCTCGAGCCCCCGCCATCTCTTCGATTCAAAGCTGCCGGCGCTGGCGAATTTCACGAATTTCAAGGGCGAGCTGCGGGCGCTGTGCTTCGCCGACGATCCCTGGGCGACGCGCCCCGCGGTCGAGCTGCTCACGGGCGGGTTCACTGCGATCAAGCCGGAGGTGCTGACGGTCAGACCGTCCGACGTCGGCGCCAAGGGAATAGGCCATTTCGGCTTCTTCCGCCCCGAGCACCGCGACACGCTCTGGCGCGGCGTCGCGGAATGGATTCAGGGGGAATGAGATTTGTTCACCTCTCCCGAAGGGAGAGGTCGGATCGCATCAAAGATGCGATCCGGGTGAGGGGTTACGGTCTCACCGAATTACCGCGGCCCCTCACCCGGATTGCTGCGCAATCCGACCTCTCCCCGCTGGGGAGAGGTGTAGCGGAGCAAGCCGACCCAGCGCGATATTATCAACCACTAGCGGATGATCGTCGTCAGCGACGAGTAGCGCCGGTTCGGCTTGGCCTCGCTAGGTGCGAACTGTGCGAAGGCGTCGCTGACGCGGACCGCCGGTGGCGTGTCGCTCGCGAACCGAAACTCCTTCGGCCGCGGTGCGTAGAAGCTGGCGCGGTAATAAGCGTCGTCGAAGCGCGCCTCGCCGACGCCGAACAATGCGTCACAGACCAGCAGGAGCGCGTAGACTCCCGCGACCGCTGCGACCATCTCCCTGAGAATTGTCATCCGATAGCCCTGCCCTTTTGCGGGCAGGATGCAGATCGGTTCCAAAGGCCTGGTTTAAGGCGCCACGCTTCTTGTCCGCAGCGTTTGCCGGCGCTGAACCGATTGCAGACAATTTTATCGATCTCGAAAGAAGAACCCGCCCGAGCGGATGATCAGGCGGGCTCCAGGATTGGCCGCCGGGAGGTCTTTGTGCGGCCAGATCAGCCGTGCTCGGCCTCCTTGCGATGGCCGCTCTCGCTGAGGCGGTCGACCCAGGCGATGCCGATCGCCGAGATGATGAAGGTCATGTGGATCAGCACCTGCCACATCACCCCGGTCTCGGTGAAATTGCTTCGCGTCGTGCCGAGGTTGCCGGCCTCGATGAAGGTCCTGAGCAGCGAGATCGAGGAGATGCCGATGATCGCCATCGCGAGCTTGATCTTGAGCACGCTGGCATTGACGTGACCGAGCCATTCCGGCTCGTCGGGATGGCCGCTCAGGTTCAGCCGGGAAACGAAAGTCTCGTATCCGCCCACGATCACCATGATCAGGAGGTTCGAGATCATGACCACGTCGATCAACCCGAGCACGACCAGCATGATCTGCTGCTCGCTCGCGTCGAACGAGTGCAGGACGAGGTGCCAGAGCTCCTTGAGGAACAACAGGACATAGACGGCCTGCGCGACGATGAGGCCGACATAGAGCGGCAATTGCAGCCAGCGCGAGCCAAAGATCAGCTTTGGAAGCAGGCCGACCGGCGGCAGCGGCGCCGAAGGTGCTTTGGGTTCAGACGTCATTGATCACTCCGGATGGCAGACAGGCATGCGTCTCAGAGACTCGCGATAACGGGCGCGAGCTCGAGGGAGCCCCGATAGATCATCTCGAAGGCGACGTAAATGATGATGGCAAGGCCGACATAGCCGACCCAGCGATGCTTCTGGAGCACGCGGCCGAGCAGATCGGCGGCGACGCCCATCATCGCGACCGACAGCAACAGGCCGAACACCAGAATGTAGGGATGCTCGCGCGCGGCGCCCGCGACTGCGAGCACGTTGTCGAGCGACATCGAGACGTCGGCAGCGACGATCTGCACCGCCGCCTGGCCGAAGGTCTTTCGCTGCACGGGCGCAGCATCCGGGCCGCCGCCATGGCTGAACGCGAGTTGCCGCGAATGCGCGGATTGCTCGCGCAGCTCGCGCCACATCTTCCAGCACACCCAGAGCAGCAGCACGCCGCCGGCGAGCAGCAGGCCGATGACCTGCAGGAGTTGGGTCGCGACGCCGGCGAAGACGATGCGCAGCGCAGTGGCGGCGGCAATACCGACGATGATGGCCCGGCGGCGCTGCCCGGCCGGCAGGCCCGCCGCGGCGAGACCGATGACGACAGCGTTGTCGCCGGCGAGCACGAGGTCGATCAGGATGACTTGGAACAGCGCCGTCAGCGCTTCGGGGGTGATTAATTCTGTCATGTTTGATCATTCTTCGATGCCGACGGATCGAGCCAATGCGGCTTGCGGCGCTCGATCCAGTCGAAGACCCTTGAACGGGAGGAGCGCAGCGCAGGCACATCCTCGGCGAGCAGCGCGAGGCCGAGCGGCAGCATCCAGACGCCGAGTACCGGCAGGAAGGCGAGCACACCGCCGACGACCAGCAGCGCGCCCGAGGGAATCCTGACCCAGCGGCTCGACGGCTTGAGCAGATATGTCACCGTGTCGGCCATGCGCGGCGGCAGGCGGTCGACGAGCTTGGCCAGGCGCGGGTCTCCACCGGCGATCTGGCCGGTGGTGCCCTCGGTTTGCCTGGCGCGCTCATTCGAAACCGTGCTCATGCTTACTCCTTGGCGGCGGCCTGCAGCTTGGGGCCCGCTGCACTTTCCAAGACAGGCTTGGCGCGCGGCAGCACCAGCGTCAGCAAGCGCAACAATTTGATCGCCTGGACTTCGTGCGGATGCACGTCCTCGTCTGCGGCGGCAACGCGCTCCGACAGCTCCACCAGATGGGCCGAGAGCGGCAGGTTCGAAACCGGCCGCAGCGTGTCGATAACGACGTTGGCAAAATCCGGCTCATCGAGCCGCTCGGCCAGCTCGTCGAACATCGCAAAGAGCCGTTCGTCGGCGATGTGCGGCGCCAGCTTGCGATCCCTGATGAAACGGATCACCTCGTCTCGTTCGACCGGCGAGACGCGCCGGTCGGCAACCGCAACCAGCGCGCCCACGATCACCAACGCGGCCGCGGCCTGCTCGTTCAGGCTGGACGGCTCCGTGATCTCGATCGGATTTGAGGTTTTGGTGTCAGACATCGTAGCTCCCTTAGCTTGCGAAATGGCCGCACGGAGCTGCGATGGAGACGAATGGTCGGAGAGAAGGAACAGGGGCCCGACAATCGGCCGATCCATCGCATTCGCGCGGGACAGGTCATCCGACATCACGAGGTTTGCCGACGTTTGTCGGCGTCCTCGCCAGAGGGGCCCGGATTCTTGTTCGCCTCAGAGATAAAGGTGGACCTGTCGGAATCAAGGCGATCCCGCTGCGACCAGCGGCCGCATCGGATTGGCGTTGCTGGTTTTGGTTAAGCAGTCCCTTGCATCGGGAACCATGCAGCAGCACCGAGTGTTGGTGCACCTCGCGACACGTCAATCGACTGGCAGGAACCCGCATGTGCCGCTGGATCGCATACCGGGGCGAAACCACCTCGTTCGAGCCTTATGTCACCGAACCCGAGCATTCGCTGATTGCGCAGAGCATCCGCTCGCTTCAGTCCACGGCGGGCTCGAATGGCGACGGCTTTGGTCTCGGCTGGTATGGCGAGCACCCTGAGCCGGGCCTTTATCGCGAGACGCGCCCGGCGTGGTCGGATGAAAACCTGCGCTATCTCTGCCGGCATCTGCGCTCTCATCTGTTCTTCGCCCATGTGCGTGCCGCCACCGGCACAGCCGTGACGCGGCAGAATTGTCATCCCTTTGCCTGCGGACACTGGATGTTCATGCACAACGGATTCGTCGGCAGCTGGAATCGGCTGCGACGCAAGGTCGAGGCGCTGATTCCCGATGCCCATTACCCGTCCCGGCTGGGCACGACCGACTCCGAAGCCGTGTTCCTGGCGATGATGGGGGCCGGTCTCGAGCATGATCCACTCGGCGCGACGCAATCCGTGCTGCAATCCCTCGTCGGCTTGGTCAACGAAGGTGGGCTTCGCGAACGGCTGCGCTTTACCAGCGCGATCGCCAACGGCCGCGACCTCTATGCCTTTCGCGTCTCGGTCAACGATGCCGCCAACACGCTCTACTTCCGCGAGGACGGCGGGCAGGTCATCGTCGTCTCCGAGCCGTTCGACAAGGAATCGAGCTGGGCGGAAGTCCCGCCGAATCACGCCCTGATCGCGCGAGCGTCCGAAGCCGTCAAAATTGTTCCGTTCGATCCTGCAATTTCCAGTACATCGGGTGCGGAACCGGCCACAGTCAGACGGATTATCGCCCGCAGGTAAGTGACTGCGCCGGTGGCCAATGACATTTGCTTCAGACGTTTCAAAGCTGCTGCGCCTCACCCCCTCCGAGGACAGGCAGCACGTCGTCATCCGTTCTGCCGGCGGCGGCGGCAATCCGGCGGAATATTCCTTCGGCATCGAGGAGGAATACTTCCTCGCCGATCGCCGCAGCTTCGAGGTCGCGATCCACACGCCCAACGAGCTGTTCGAATCGGCAAACTGGTCGACCGGCGGCCAGGCCATGCGCGAGATGCTGCAATCGCAGCTCGAGGTCGCAACCAACGTTCATGTCGATGTGAACGATGCGCGCGAGGAGCTGCGCTTCCTGCGGCGCGAGGTCGCGAACGTCGCTGCGCAATACGGCTTCGTGATCATGGCCTCCGGCACGCACCCGAGCGCGGTCTGGCGCATGTCCCAGCCCAGTCCGAAACCGCGCTACGAGGAGATGATCGAGGATCTGCGCAGCATCGGTCACCGCAACATGATGTGCGGCATGCATGTGCACGTGCAGTTGCCGGATCCCGAGAAGCGCATGGCGGTGATGCGGGCGATGCTGCCGCACCTGCCGTTGTTCATCGCGTTGTCGGCGTCCTCACCGTTCTGGAATTCGCACAAGACCGGATTGAAGGGCTACCGCCTCGCGGCCTATTCCGAGCTGCCGCGCACCGGCTTGCCCGAATTGTTCGAGGGCAAGCAGGATTTCGACGCCTATGTCGGCGCGTTGCAGCGCTCCGGCGTGATCCCGGACGAAAGCCACATCTGGTGGGCGATGCGTCCTTCCATGAAGCATCCGACCCTGGAGCTTCGCGCGCCCGACACCTGCACCTTCGTCGACGACGCGATTGCGATTGCCTCGCTCTACCGCTGCCTGACGCGGCACCTCTATCTGCGCCCTCAGTTGTCCCGGGAGGTCACCGCGGTCGAACGCGCGATTGCGGTCGAGAACAAATGGCGCGCCCAGCGCTATGGCACCGACTGCATCTTCGCCTCCAAGGACGGACCGGTGACGATCTCGGAGCTGCTCACTCGCCTGATCGACGATATTGCGGAGGATGCAGCCGCACTGAACTGCTCCGCCGAGATCGAGCATTGCCGAACCATCGTGGAGCGCGGCAGCTCGGCGGAATTCCAGCTTCGCGCCTATCGCGAAAGCGGCGACGACATCGCAGCCGTGTCACAATGGATTGCTACCTCGACGCTGTCCGGAACGAGCGCGCCTGTTCAACGCAGCGCTCCTGCGTCGTCATAGCGCCCGCGCAAGCTTCGGCGACGAAGTTGCCATTCCTGAATTCGCCGATCGTGGAGAAGCACATGAATCGCATCATATCCTGCACCGGCTGCGGCCATGCGCTTGTCCCGATGCTGACGGCCAAAGGCCGCGCCGAGCCGAGCTGCCTCTGGTGCGAAGGCTTCCACGCGCGCGCGTTGGACATGGCGAAATGGGCTGACAGCCCATCCGGCAAGCCCGCGCCGACGCTCCGTCGATCATTCGACTGAGCCGCACCAGACGCTGAGCCGCCGGCGTTTGCCCGTCGCGGCTGCATGCACTTTTGCGGGACATGCCGACAAATTAGACAAGGCAAGCCGCCCCACCCGCCTTGCGGCACGCGCGGACGAGTAAGTCTCGTCAGCGGCACCTATCGTCTAACCCCCCGTGCAATCTCGATTATTTGCGCGCCGCGTGCAGCCGGCGGGCCGACGCGCTGCATCGCGCTCCGACTGGCCTGAAATTCGCAAGATGACATCAAGCCAAGTCCCTGCCCCGCCACGATGAGGAGCGGCAAGTTACGTGCGCTCGGCTCCGGGATGACTGGCCTCAGATCGGAGAATGCCATGAACGTGCATGCTGCCGGAGATATCAAATTCGCCGGTCTCACCCATCCGAACGGCGCCCGGCTGCGCCTCAACGATCAGGACTTCGTGGCGATCGATCGCGACAAGAATGCAAAATTCGAGGCGACCTACCGGCCGCAGGCCCTCTATAATCGCGCCAACGAAGGCTTCCACGCCAACAACGAAACCTTCCTCCTGCACGAAGTCGCGACCAATCTGCCGATCTATCGGCCCGACACCGGCCCCACCGATTTCCATCTGCATCTGCCGCCGGGCGGCTTTCAGCTCGTGCTGGTCACCTCGGGCGCGTTCACCTTCGACTATGACGGCCGCTGGTACAATGTCGGCCCGGGCGCGGTGATGCTGCAAAGCGCGATCGTGCATCGCCAGCTGTTCTACACCTGGTCGGGCCTGTCGACCGAAGAGAATTTGAAGACGCCGCAGACCGTGGTGCCCGATCCGATCTCGATGGGCTATTCCGGCAAATTCCTCGAAGCCTTCATCACCGATCCCACCACCTTTCCGAATCCGACCATTGTCGGTCCGGATCAGATCAACGAGGACGAAACGCCGCGCGTGGCCTGGAGCCATCCGCTGCATGACCGCCCGGCCGATGCCGGCTTCTGGCTTCAGGATCCCCTGGCGCTCGACGCGCTGTTCAAGCCGCTCACCGATGGTTCTGTCAGGTCGGCGATGCCGGTCTACGTGCGCGATATCGGCATCGAGAGTCCGAGCGGGCATCTCGTCACGGGCCACATCATCGCGACCGACCCGCGTGGCCACGCACTCTTGCCGAAGAGCACGTCGGCCGCAGCGGACGCGACCTGTTTTGCGAAGGGCGAGGTCGTGATCTATCGCGTCATTCGCGGCACGGCCGAGTTCAAGAAAAAGTCCGGCGAGAGCTTTGAACTCTCCGCCGGCGACGTGGTGACGGCGGGCAAGGATTCCATCAGCCTCATCGGCGTCGGCGAAAACACCCAGGTCCTCCGCCTCGGCCTGCTCAAGGGCATGAACGAGCTGCGCAGCTGGACTCCGACCCAGCGCGACGAGATCGACGGCCTCGCCGGTCAGATCATCACGCAAAAGGACGTGCGTCCCCTGCGCACCGAAGGCAAGCCGGTCGGGTATTTGTATAGCTGAGGCTACTCCGCCGCCTGCCGCACGTGCCGTGCGGTCGGGGTGCGCATGGTGACGAGTTCTTCGGCGGCGGTCGGATGCAGCGCGATGGTCGCATCGAAATCGGCCTTGGTCGCCTTCATCTTCACCGCGATCGCGACGGCTTGCGTGATCTCGGCGGCGGCATCGCCGACGATGTGACAGCCGAGCACGCGGTCGGTCGCGCCGTCGACCACGAGCTTCATCAGCACGCGGGTGTCGCGGCCCGACATCGTCGCCTTGATGGGCCGGAACGTCGTCTTGTAGATGTCGACGTGGCTGAATTGCGCGCGCGCCTCGGTTTCCGTCAGGCCGACCGTGCCGACCTCCGGCTGCGAGAACACGGCCGTCGGAATGTTGGCGTGATCGACCTGCACCTCGCGCTTGCCGAATACGGTGTCGGCGAAGGCATGGCCCTCGCGGATCGCGACCGGCGTCAGGTTGAAGCGGTGGGTGACGTCGCCGATGGCATAGATGCTGTCGACCGAGCTCTTGGAGAAATGGTCGACCGCGATGCCGCCGTTCGCCGGATTGATGGCGACGCCGGCATTCTCCAGGCCGAGATTGGCGAGGTTCGGATGGCGGCCGATCGCGAACATCACCTGATCGGAGGCGAGGCTCGAGCCGTTCGACAGGTGCGTGGTGAAGTCCTCGCCGTGACGGTCGACCTTGGTCACGGTGCAGCCGGTGAGGATGGTGATGCCCTGCTTCTCCATCTCGGCGCGGACATGGGTCCGGACATCCTCGTCGAAGCCGCGCAGAATGTTGTCGCCGCGATAGATCACCGTGACGTCGGAGCCGAAGCCGGCGAAGATGCCGGCGAATTCCAGCGCGATATAGCCGCCGCCCTGGATCACGATCCGCTTCGGCAGCTTCTTCAGATGAAACGCCTCGTTGGAGGAGATCACGTGCTCGATGCCGGGGATCGCCGCGCCATGGTTGGGCGCGCCGCCGGTCGCGATCAGGATGTACTTCGCCGTGACCTTCTTGTCGTTTTCGAGCAGGCGGACGGTGTGCTTGTCCTCGATCACCGCGCGGCTCTTGACGATCTGCGCGCCTGATTTCTCGACATTGGCGGTGTAGGCCGCCTCCAGTCGCGCGATCTCCTTGTCCTTGTTGGCGATCAGCGTCGGCCAGTCGAAGCTCGCGGGCGGAACGGTCCAGCCGAAACCGGCGGCGTCCTCGAGCTCCTGACGGACATGCGAGCCGATCACGAACAGCTTCTTCGGCACGCAGCCGCGGATCACGCAGGTGCCGCCCATGCGGTACTCTTCCGCGATCGTGACGCGGGCGCCGTAGCCGGCCGCGATGCGGGCGGCACGGACGCCGCCCGAGCCGCCACCGATGACGAAGAGGTCGACGTCGAATTCAGCCATTGTCCACTCCGACCCCTTTCAAGAAACGCCTTTCAGATAGGTGCGCTCAGATCTCCTTGCCACGCTTGCGCATCTCGGCACGGAAGGCACCCATCACGGTTTCCGAGAAGCTCTGGGCCCAGCTGTTCATGAACGCCATGCTCTGCCCGATCGCGCGCGGCTCGGCATCGATCAGCTTCTTGCCCAACGGCGACTTGTAGAAAGTGACGAGGTCCTTCAGCTCCTGCTCGGTGAACTCGCTGGCATAGATCTGCGCCATGCCTTCGCCGATCTCGTTCTGGCGGCCGTTGAGCTGCTGGGCCACGATCGGGGCCACCTCGTTGAGGTCCTTCTGGTAATTCAGGTTCTGCTGGATCAGCGCACCCTTGGTCTTCTCGACCATGCCCGGCACGGCGCCCGCATACATTCCGGCGGCGTTCTTGATCTGCAAGATCTCCTTGGCCGCCGCAATCGCCGCGGGCGAGGCCTTTGGCTGGGCCGGCGCCGCGGGAGCCTTCTGGCCCGCCTGCTGGGCCACGGCCGGGGCGGCCGAAACGGCCAATCCCGCAGCGAGAGCCGCAGCCGGCAAGAATTTCAACACGCTCTTCATTCCTGGTCTCCTTTCGGCTTGCGCCGTTCAATCACGCGAATTCCGTCGCCGCCCGCCAGGACGGCCGAGCTGGCCAAACCGATGAACAGCCCGTGCTCGACCACGCCGGGAATGGCGCTCAACGCCTTGGCGAGACCGGGGGGATCCGTAATACGTCCGAGCTGGGCATCGACGATCCAGTGGCCGCCATCGGTGACGAAAACGTGGCCGTCCTTGGCCTTGCGGACCGCCATTTGCCCGGAAACGCCGCATTCGGCAAATGCCTTTTCGATCGCGCGGCGCGTCGCACCGAGCCCGAACGGGATGACCTCGACCGGCAGCGGAAACTTGCCGAGCGTCGGCACCCATTTGGTGTCGTCGGCAATCACGATCATGCGATCCGAGGCGGCCGCCACGATCTTCTCGCGCAAGAGCGCACCGCCGCCGCCCTTGATCAGATTGAGCTCGGCATCGATCTCGTCGGCGCCGTCGATCGTGAGGTCGAGATGGTCGATCTCATCCAGCGTCGTCAGCTTCACGCCGCAGCGTTCCGCATCGGCGCGCGTCGCCTCGGAGGTCGGCACGCCGATCACCTCGAGCCCGGCGGCGACGCGCTCGCCGAGCAGCTCGACGAAATGCTTGGCGGTCGAGCCGGTGCCGAGCCCGAGCTGCATGCCGTCGCGCACCTCCTCCAGCGCACGCGCCGCAGCCTGCCGCTTCAACTGGTCCATGTTCACGTGTGCGCCTGCCTTGTGAAGTCTCGAAGGTGCGGCCGATTCCGGCCGCTTTCGGCGGCCTATGTAGCCTCGTTTTTCCCCGGAGAACAGGGTCTGGGAACAGGACTATAAGGTGATCTTATGGGCCCGCCCCTTGCGCGGATATGACCGGGCCGGTAGCGCTTGGGAATCATGACCTCCTTCAAGACGACTGCCCCGCACACCATCGTCTTCGATCTCGACGGCACGCTGGTGGATACGGCGCCCGACCTGATCACCGCCCTGAACTACGTGCTCGACCGCGAAGGCCTGCCGCCGGTGCCGATGGCCTCGGCCCGCAACATGATCGGCGCCGGCGCCCGCAAGCTGATCGAGCGAGGGCTGGAAGCGGAGGGCCGCACCGTCACGCCCGCGGACATGGACCGGATGACCGCCGATTTCATCGCCTATTACGCCGACCATATCGCGGTGGAATCCCGCCCCTTCGAGGGGCTCGAGGCCGCGCTCGACCAGTTTTCGGCAGAAGGCCATCGCCTCGCAGTCTGCACCAACAAGCTGGAATGGCTGTCGAAGCGCCTGCTCGACCAGCTCGACCTCAGCCGCCGCTTCGCGGCGATTTGCGGCGCAGATACGTTTGGCGTCCAGAAGCCCGATCCGACCATCTTCCGCGAGACCGTGGCCCGCGCCGGCGGCGAGGTGAAGGCCAGCATCATGGTCGGCGATGCCGGAACCGATGTCGGCGTCGCCCGGCGCGCCGGCGTGCCCGTGATCGGGGTCAGCTTCGGCTACACCGACGTGCCGATCGCCGAGCTGAAGCCCGACCGGCTGATCCATCACATGCGCGACCTGCCGGCGGCCGCAATCAGCCTGATGAGCGCTCAACCCACCGCAAGCCGCTGATTTATTTGATATATTCACAGGATCACCGTCGCTTTCGCGTTTCCCAAGTACCAGCCGACCAGCGTGCCGGTGAACGTGATCAAGAATCCCGGCGATTTCACCACGCCCGCCTCGATCACCACCGTTCCGAACCCGGTATTTGCGGAACTCCAGCCGGCCGTGCCGCCGAAGCCGGTTCGCAGGCCGCACCGGCCCAAGAATCCGAAGCCGAAACCGCAGCCGGCCGCGCCCGTCGCGGCGCCGGCCAATGCTGCACCCGCACCGAGCTCCCCTTCCCCGATCTGAATGGAGGCAAGCGCTGAGTTACGTATACCAACCGATTGTCCTAGCCGCGTCCGATGCTTAGATTGCTTCGACCGCACCTTTGAAGCAAAGGTGCGCCCGTCGCCGTAAGGGACAAGGCATTTGCTATGAACGGACTTCCTGCGAGCCCCCGCGCCGCGCTGTCGAGCGCGATGACCGATCCGTTCGGGCGGACCATCACTTACTTGCGCGTCTCCGTCACCGACCGCTGCGACCTGCGCTGCTTTTACTGCATGTCGGAAGACATGACGTTCCTGCCCAAGGCCGATCTCCTGACGCTCGAGGAACTCGATCGGCTTTGCACGGCCTTCATCGCCAAGGGCGTGAAGAAGCTGCGCCTCACCGGCGGCGAGCCCTTGGTCCGCCGCAACGTCATGACGCTGGTCCGCTCCCTGTCGCGGCACCTGTCGAGCGGCGCGTTGAACGAGCTGACGCTGACCACCAACGGCACCCAGCTTGCGAAGCACGCGCAGGAACTCGCCGATTGCGGCGTCCGCCGCATCAACGTCTCGCTCGACACGCTCGACCCGCAGAAGTTTCGCGAAATCACCCGCTGGGGTGAGATCGACAAGGTGCTGGAAGGCATCGAGGCCGCGCGCGCCGCGGGGCTTGCCGTCAAGATCAACGCCGTCGCGCTGAAGAACCTCAACGAGGACGAACTGCCCGAACTGATGCGCTGGGCCCACGGCATGGGCATGGGCCTGACGCTGATCGAGGTGATGCCCATGGGCGAGATCGGCTCGGGCCGGATCGACCAATACCTGCCGCTGTCGCTGGTGCGCGCCCGCCTCGCCCAGCAATTCACGCTGACGGATCTGGCCGAGAGCACCGGCGGACCGGCGCGCTATGTCAGCGTCGCCGAGACCGGCGGCAAGCTCGGCTTCATCACGCCGATGACCCATAATTTCTGCGAATCCTGCAACCGGGTGCGCATCACCTGCACGGGAACGCTGCACACCTGTCTCGGCCACGAGGATGCCTCGGACTTGCGCAAACCTCTGCGTGCATCGAGCGACGACCTGTTGCTTGCGGATGCGATCGACCGCGCCATCGGGCTGAAGCCCAAGGGTCATGATTTCATCATCGACCGCCGCCACGACCGCCCCAGCGTCTCCAGGCACATGAGCGTGACGGGCGGCTGAAAGCGTGCCCCGCGCCTCGCTAACCTAAGCTTTTGACGGCGCGTCAATTTGTCCATTTTCCGATTGACGGCACGCCAAGCCGCTGGTTTGGTGCGACCGCCTTTGCTTGCCCGGCAACATAAGCCGGCCCGCCCGTCGGCGGTCGCGGTCAAGACGGCAAGGCGCGAGGGGAGGACTGACGCTGCAATCGCTTCGGAATATGATCCGTGCGGTCGTGTGCTTTTTCTGCATGCGAGCCGAGCGATGCATGTTGAAGCCTGCCGTGAAGTATTAGGCCGCGACGGAGAGAGAGTAAGATGCGTCCATTGCTGGCGCTGAGTAACGCCATCGACACCCTCAACGAGAAAATTGGGTACGTCTGTAACCTGCTCGTGCTCCTGGCATGCCTGGTCAGCGCGGCCAACGCCATGATCCGCTACGCCTTCAACGACTCCTCGAACGGCTGGCTGGAGCTGCAATGGTACATGTTCGCCATTCTCGTGATGTTCGGCTCGGCCTACACCTTCAAGCGCAATGAGCATGTGCGGGTCGAGATCTTCTATCTGACCCTGTCCGAGCGCGGCCAGCTCTGGCTCGACATGATCGGCACCCTGTTCTTTCTCATTCCCTCCTGTCTCCTGCTTGCCTATCTGTCCTGGCCGTTCTTCATGCAGGCCTATAGCGTCGGCGAGATGTCGGCCAATGCCGGCGGCCTCATCCGCTGGCCGATCAAGTTCGTGATCCCCGCCGGCTTCGTGATGCTGGCGATCCAGGGTGTTTCCGAGGTCATCAAGCGTATCGCGGCTCTCCAGGGCTATGTGACGATCGACGCCAAGTACGAGAGGCCGACCCAATGATTACGCTGGAGATGATGCCGCCGCTGATGTTCGGCGGCCTGGTTCTGGCGATGCTGATCGGCTTCCCCGTGGCATTCACGCTCGCCGCGGTTGGTCTCTCCTTCGGCTTCCTCGCCATCCACCTCGGCTTCTTCGACCTCAACTTCCTCCAGGCCATTCCCGGCCGCGTGTTCGGCAGCGTGCTCTCCAACGAGCTCCTGCTCGCGATCCCGTTCTTCACGTTCATGGGCGCCATATTGGAGAGATGCGGCCTCGCCGAGGATATGCTGGATTCGATGGGCCAGTTGTTCGGCCCGGTCCGCGGCGGCCTCGGCTATTCCGTGATCATCGTCGGCTTCATCCTCGGCGCCATCACCGGCACGGTGGCGGCGCAGGTGATCGCCATGGCGCTGATCTCGATGCCGGTGATGATCCGCTACGGCTATAACATGCGCTACATCACCGGCGTGTTGGCCGCCTCCGGCACCATCACGCAGCTGGTGCCGCCCTCGCTGGTGCTGATCGTGCTGGCCGACCAGCTCGGCAAGTCGGTCGGCGACATGTATCTCGGCGCCTGGGGCCCCTCGGTGTTTCAGATCGTTCTGTTCGCCGGCTACACCTTCGTACTCGGCCTGATCAAGCCGAGCCATGTGCCGGCGGTGCCGCTGGAGGCGCGCACGCTGACCGGCTGGGCGCTGTGGAAGAAGTGCCTGATGGGCATCATCCCCTCGGCCGTGCTGATCTTCGTCGTGCTCGGCACCATGATGATGGGTCTGGCGACGCCGACGGAAGCCGGCGCGATGGGCGCCGTCGGCGCCATCGTGCTCGCCGCGATCCACCACAAGGACTTCTCCTCGACCGACAACAAGATCTTGATCATCGGCGTGATCGCAGCCGGCATCGGCACCATCGTCGCGATCCTGTTCAGCGAGAATCTGATCTTCAAGATCGCCTTCGCGCTGACCTATCTGGCAATCGTGTGGATCTGCATTCGGGCCGCGCGCATCCCCGACCTGCGCGACCTGATCACGCAGGGCTACCAGTCCACCATGCGCCTCACCTGCATGGTCACCTTCATCCTGATCGGGTCGACCTGCTTCTCGGTGGTATTTCTCGGCGTCTCCGGCGGCGTCTGGCTCGAGCATCTCCTGACCTCGCTGCCCGGCGGCGTCTGGGGCTTCCTGATCTTCATCAATCTCTTCATCTTCTTCCTGGCGTTCTTCCTCGACTTCTTCGAGATCGCCTTCATCATCCTGCCGATGATCGCGCCGATCGCCCAGAAGATCCTCGCGCCGGTGGTCGGACCGGACGCCGCCCTGATCTGGTTCGGCGTGATGATCTGCGTCAACATGCAGACCTCGTTCCTGCATCCGCCGTTCGGCTTCGCGCTTTTCTACCTGCGCGGGGTCGCGCCGAAGGAAGTGAAGAGCTCCGACATCTACTGGGGCGCCGTGCCCTGGATCGGCTTGCAGATGATCATGGTGCTGCTGGTGATCATCTTCCCGTCCGTGGTGACGGGCCTGCTCGACAAGCCGCTCAACGTCGATCTCGACAAGGTCAAGATCGAGGTGCCGCAGATCGAGCTGCCGCCGCTGGATCTCGGCCCGCCGCAGAAGTAGCGGGAACGAGGCTCGCCGTCATGCTCCGCTGAAGCGGCACATGACACGCCTCGGCGCGTGACAAGCACCGGAATCGGAGGCATACCGGGCCGTCCCCAACCTCCATGGATGGCCGCGCATGCCCCGATCGCACCCTGTTCCCTCGCTCGTCGCTCCGTTGCTTGCTTCACTCTGGCTGGCAGGTGCCGCAACGATGGTGCATGCCGAGCCGGTCGCCGAAGTCCAGATGCTGGCGCAAAAGGAGCAGCAGCCGCTGCTCGACACGCTGCGCGATCTCGTCAATATCGAATCCGGCAGCAAGGACCTCGAAGGCCTGAACCAGATCGCCGAGCGCATTGCCGGTCAGCTCAAGCAGCTCGGCGGCACGGTGGAGATCCTGCAACCCACCGACATCTATCGCCTCGACGACACCCCTGAGAAGATCGGACCGGCCGTCCACGCCGTGTTCAAGGGCACGGGGACCAGGAAGATCATGCTGATTGCCCACATGGACACGGTGTACCTGAAGGGCATGCTGAAGGACCAGCCGTTCCGCCTCGACGGCGACAAGGCTTACGGCCTCGGCATCGCCGACGACAAGCAGGGCGTCGCGCTCATTCTCCATACCGTGGCATTGCTGCAGAAGCTGAACTTCAAGGATTACGGCACGCTCACGGTGCTCACGAACGGCGACGAGGAGATCTCCTCGCCCGGCTGGCGCAGCACCATCACCAAGCTCGCGTCAGACCAGGACGTGGTGTTCTCGTTCGAGGGCGGCGGCACCGACGGCACGCTGCGCCTCGCCACCAGCGGCATCGGCTCGGCCTATCTCAGCGTGCAAGGCAAGTCGTCACATGCCGGCGCACGGCCCGAGGGCGGCGTGAATGCGCTGTACGAGCTCTCGCACCAGGTGCTGCAGATGAAGGACTTGTCCAAGCCCGAGCAGGGCCTGAAGCTGAACTGGACGGTGTCCAAGTCCGGCACCAACCGCAACGTGATCCCTGCCGAGGCCACCGCCCAGGCCGACGCACGCGCGCTCAAGGTGTCCGACTTCGACGAGCTGCAAAAGGCGCTGCAGGACAAGATCAAGAATCGCCTGCTGCCCGATTCCAGGGTCGACCTGAAATTCGAGGTGCGCCGCCCGCCGCTCGAAGCCAGCGAGGCCGCGCGCCGCGTGGCGGCCCATGGCAAGACGATCTATGGGGAGATCGGACTAACCCTCAAGGTCGACGAGAAGGCGACCGGCGGCGGCACCGACGCGGCTTTTGCCGCGCTGCAGTCCAAAGGAGCCGTGGTGGAAGGCATGGGCCTGTCGGGCTTCGGCGCGCACTCCAACGATGCCGAATATGTGCAGGTCAACAGCATCGTGCCGCGGCTCTATCTGGCGACGCGGATGATCATGGACCTGTCCACGGGCAAGCTGAAATAGCGGCTGCGCTTCTTTCCTTCTCCCCCTTGTGGGAGAAGGTGGCGCGAACGCAGTTCGCGCCGGATGAGGGGTCTCTCTCCGCGCATTCAATCGAGAGTGGGACTCGCGGAGAGAACCCCTCACCCGTCTCGCCGCTAACGCGGCGCGCCACCCTCTCCCACAAGGGGAGAGGGTGCAGCGTCACTGCCGCGCCAGTTTCTTCTCAACAGGCTTTGGCGCATCCGCCAGCCGAAACCGCAGCGTGAACTCTGCACCGCCGCCGGGGAGGTTCTCCACCGCGACCGTGGCGGCGTGATCATCGGCCACGGCGCGCACGATCGAGAGGCCCAGTCCCGCGCCGTCGCTGCGCCGGCGATCGGCGCGCCAGAAGCGCTGGAAGATCAGATCGCGCTCAGCCTCCGCGACGCCGGGACCGCAATCGCGCACGTGCACCGAGCCGTCCTCGCCCACCTCGACGTCGACCGCGGTGTCCGTTGCGGTGAACTTGATGGCGTTTTCGGCGAGGTTGAAAACCGCGCGCTGCAGCATCTCCGAATTGCCGTGGATCAGCACCGGTGCATGAGTGCCCTTCAGCGCGATGTCCTTGCGTTGCGCGATCGCGAACGGGGCGATCGAGCCGACCACCTCGGCACAGACGGCGCGCAAATCCGCGGTCTCCCCGGGATCGAGCACCAGGGTGTCGAGCTCGGCGATCTCCAGCAGCTGGGCGACGATCCGGCTCATGGCCTCGATGTCGGCATGCAGCGCCTGCCGTTCGGCGCCGTCGCCGAGCGTCTCGATCCGCGTGCGCAGGATTGCGAGCGGCGTGCGCAATTGGTGCGCGGCATCCGCCGTGAACTGCCGCTGCACGCGAAAGCCGCCCTCGAGGCGGTCGAGCGCCTGGTTCACGGCGGTGACGAGCGGCACGATCTCGCGCGGAATCCGCGCCGTCGGCAGCCGGATGTCGGTGCGCGCCGGGCCGATATTGCTGGCCTCCTGCGATGCCTTCCACAGCGGCGCGATGGCGCGGCGGAAGATGATGATGTCGGTGGCAAGCAGGACCAGGAGGATGGGAATGGTGATCCACCCGACCCGCCGGAAGAAGTTCGAGACGATGTCGTCGATGATGACGTCGCGGTGCGCGAGGTCCTCGGCAACCTGGATGCGCACCGTCTTGCCGGCAATATCCCGGCTGACGCCCGCGCCCGAGATGGTCTCGGAAAAACGTGGCGCCGCCGCCGCGGCGGTGCGCCGGTGCGAGGAGAACAGCAACCGGCCGTCGGAATCGCGAATGTCGAACTGATAGCGGCCGTAAGCGTCCGAATAGAGCCCCTTGAGGCTGTCGGGCAGGTTGAAGGTCAACGTGCCGTCCGGCTGCGCGACGATGCGCTCCGCCAGCACCTCGGCTTGCGCGCGCATGGCATCGCGATGCAGCTGGTCGATCTCGGAGTTGAGCAGCCAGAACAACACCAGCGGCAGGAAGATCGCGACCACCGCGACCGCGACAATGTGCAGGAACACGATGCGCGAGATCAGCGATTTGAACGTCAGCGATCCGGCACGGCCCGCGGCGGCCACGCTATTTCTCCTCGGTCATGAGATAGCCGACGCCACGGATGGTGTGGATCACGACCTTGGCGCCGTGCTCGGCCAGCTGCTTGCGCAGCCGCGACACATAGACCTCGATCGCGTTGGAGGCGACTTCGCCTTCGAGACCGAAGATGTGGTCCTCGACGTTCTTCTTCGGTACCACCCGCCCCTGCCGGCGCAGCAGGATCTCGAGCACCGAGGTCTCGCGCGCGGAGATGATCCGCGGCTGGTCGTCGACGAAGATCTGACGGCTCTCGGTGTCGTAGACGAGGTTGGCGAGACTGAGCGAACGGCCGAGCAACTGGCCGGGACGGCGCAGGATGGCCTCGAGCCGCGCCACCAGCTCCTCCATCGCGAACGGCTTTACGAGATAGTCGTCGGCACCGCTACGCAGGCCGCTGACACGGTCCTGCACCCCGCCGCGCGCGGTCAGCACCAGCACCGGCAGCGGCTCCATCTTGAGGCGCAGCTCGCGCAGCACCGACAGGCCGTCACCGTCGGGCAGGCCGAGGTCGAGGATCATCGCAGCATAGCTCACGCAGCTCACCGCCTCGCGCGCCTCGGCTGCGCTGCCCACGATGTCGCTCTCATAGCCGGCCGTCGCCAGCCCGCCGGCAACGAGCCGCGACAGCTCGGCATTGTCCTCGACGATCAGAAGGCGCATCCTAGTCCCGACGAATACCCAAGGTCACCGCACAGCATCTTCGCTCTCTTCCACCATTCCGGCCACCTCGGCCAGCGAAAAGTGCCCGACCAGGCTGGCCGCCTGTCAGGTTCGTGTAAGACAATCAACCCCGGGGCAATCCATCCTGCCTGACAGGCACCGTGAGCACCTGAGCTTTCTAGCTCCGCCCCTCGAAATAGGTGCACAGCAAGGTCGTCTCCTTCTCCCTGATGGGTTTTCGAAAGAGCCGGCACTTGAAGCTACGCTCCTTCCCCGCTCCGCTCTCGATCAGGAACACGCATTGGCTGCAAACGTCGGCACGGTGACGGCGCTTGCCAGCATCGAGCCCATCCAGAACGTGGCGAAGCGTATCGCGCAACCGCGATCGATCGGGCAGTTCGAGGGACACGAGTTGATCCCGCAGGGCGTTGATGGGGTCACGCTCCAGGAACCTCTCCCCTTCACCTGTGATGCACAGCGCAATCGAGCGCTTGTCCTCTGCTGATGGTTTGCGGACCATCAATCCCTTGCTCTGCAGCACGGCGGCGATCTGCGATGCGACGCTGCGGGTCGTGCCAAGGAAGCTCGCAAGAGCAGTCGGCGTCCGCGAAAACCTGTTTGCGCGGGCGAGAAACCGCAACGCCATCCATTCCCGATCGCTCAGACCCGATAAAGTCTCTTCAAAGAGCCAGGTGTCGGCCGATTGTATCAGCAGTTGTACGATTTCAATTGCCAGTCTCATTGAGAGATCCCACGGGAAACGGCCGCCCTGGCACCTCGATCAACGATCGAACGCCGCCGTGTTCGGTGAAAGATGCATTCCCGTCGGGACTGGTTGAATCCGGTATACCGTACCGTGAAGCCGGAGGTTCGAAACACACCGCAAGCGACTTCAGCCCGATTGCCAGATTCCGATAGCTTGATCGTTCCGTAAAAGGAACACCGAAAAACTACCTACCACGCTTACCTAGAGATGCTGGGCGCAAAGTCTCCAGCGTTCGAGAACATGAGTAGCCGCGTCGGGGCTGAAGACCCGAGGCTGAAGAGGCTTTCCGCGACGATTTCATGGGCAATTGTGACGCGCCCGCCTCTTGTCAGCTTCGTGTAAGTCGATCAGATGTGTTCTGGTGATTTGGGCGACACCAGCAGAATTTAGCCTCAGGGCGAAAGGATGAGCTTCATGAGCAAACCGTTGAAAACGGAGAGCGAGCTGATTGCAATGGCCAAAGCCGAGTTGAAAGTTCACGCCGACTGTCCGGACGCAATGACGATTTCCATCATTCGCGATGGCAG
The DNA here is from genome assembly GCF_025200865.1 of Bradyrhizobium sp. NC92. Lineage (NCBI taxonomy): Bacteria > Pseudomonadati > Pseudomonadota > Alphaproteobacteria > Hyphomicrobiales > Nitrobacteraceae > Bradyrhizobium > Bradyrhizobium sp. NC92. The sequence continues at coordinate 3,511,686 of NZ_CP104171.1, read as the reverse complement.
CTCCTGGGAGTTTCGAGCCAGCGCAGATCAGGCCACGGCGGATCGGCCGGGTTATCCGGAATGTGTGGCCATGCTGGTTCAGATCGGCGATCATCTCAGCAAGCAGTACGACGTCAAGGGTTAGATCCCCGTCACGCTTCGCGCATGCGCGTGTCGGCTTCACAACGTGCGTTCAAGCACCATCGTCGGACCGGCTGCGAACGCACCCGATGGAGAGGATGACGAAGATTGCGCCGAACATGAAAGGACTCCTGGAGCGGCCTAAGATGTGATGGGTCGGCAGCTCATCGGGATCGAATCTCATTTGATCCCGTGGGCTCGCACCGCCGCAATTCGGATTTTTCGATCATAAGTTTCTACCACTGTTTTGCCCGACGCATCAAGCCCTTTCGGCAATTCAGCAAAATCTCGCGCTGCGCCGCCAAGCCATTGATAAACCTGTCCCCGTCTACTGTGCATGGGGTTGTTTTGCAGGTTTTTGTTTGGACCCTTCGGAGGCTTGCAAAGGCAGCGCCCCGGAGCCATCGCTCCGGGGCGCTGCATGCGACGGACAGCGTGATCAGCTCTGCGACCGCCGCGCCATGAAGATGTCGTAGCCGACCTCGGCCACCTGGAACCAGGCGTAGCCGTCGCTCGTGAACTTGGCGAGCGAGTCGTGCACCTTCTTGAAGTTGGCGTTGGTCGCGCCGACTTCGGCGTGCAGCTCCTTGGCGGCCTTGTAGCAGGCATCCATGATCGCCGGCGAGAAGGCGTGCAGCTTGGTGCCGCCCGCCAGCAGCTTTCTCAGCGCCAGCGGATTGGCGTTGTCGTAGCGCGCCATCATGTAGTTGTTGGCGTAGTGGCCGGCCTGCTCCAGCACGCTCTGATAATATTTCGGCAGCGCGTTCCATTTTTCGAGGTTGACGAAGGCCATCAGCATCGGTCCGCCTTCCCACCAGCCGGGATAATAATAGTGCGGCGCGATCTTGTAGAAGCCGAGCTTCTCGTCGTCATAGGGGCCGACCCATTCGGCGGCGTCGATCGTGCCCTTCTCCAGCGCCGGATAGATATCGCCGCCGGCGAGCTGCTGCGGCACCACGCCGAGCTTCTGGAGCACACGGCCGGTGAAGCCGCCGATGCGGAATTTCATGCCCTTGAGATCCTCGGGCGTGTTGACCTCCTTCCTGAACCACCCGCCCATCTGGCAGCCGGTATTGCCCGCGAGCAGCGAGATGACGTTGTAGCTCTTGTAGAACTCGTTGAGCACATCGCGGCCGCCGCCCTGCATGTACCAGGCCTGGTTGATGCGCATGTTGGGACCGAACGGCACGGCCGAGCCGAAGGTGAAGGTCGGGTCCTTGCCGAAGTAATAGTACGACGCGGTGTGGCCGATCTCGCATGTGCCGTTCTGCACGGCATCGAGCACCTGGAGGCCCGGCACGATTTCGCCGGCCGCGAAGATCTGGATCTGGAATTTGTTGTCGGTCGCCTCCGCGACCATCTTGCACATCATGTCGGCGCCGCCAAACAAGGTGTCGAGCGATTTCGGCCAGCTCGTCGGCATGCGCCATTTGATTTCCGGCATCGACTGCGCGATCGCGGGAGCCGCGAGCGTGGCGGCGCCGGCCGCACCAAGTCCTGTGACCTTGATGAAGTCTCTTCTCTTCATGATTTCCTGCCCTGATGGATCTGATTGTGGAGCCTTCTTTCCGAGGCTTGCCGATAGAATGGAACATCACGGGACCGAATGCCATCCCGATCGCACTGCGGCAAAGAAAAAGCCCGGCCTCGCGAGCGAGGCCGGGCCATCCGGTCTTGGGACCTAAGCCGTAGATCAGCCGCGGGTGCGCGAGCGGATCATGAAGCTGTCGTAGGTGTATTCGGCAACCTGCCACCACAGATATTCGTCGGAGCGGTAGGCCTGCATGGCGTCGATCGACTTCTTGAAGTCGGCGTTCTTGCCGGAGACCTCGGCCCACAATTCGTTGGTCGCCTTGAGGCAGGCTTCCAGCACCTCGTTGGTGAAAGGACGGAGTTGGGTGCCGCCCGCGACCAGGCGCTTCAGCGCCGCCGGGTTCTGCATGTCGTAGCGCGCGGCCATCCAGCTGTTGGCGTTGGCCGTCGCGTTGGTGAGGATCGCCTGGTAGTTCTTCGGCAGCGCATTGAACTTTTCCAGGTTGGCGAAGGCGTGGACGGTCGGACCGCCTTCCCAGAAGCCCGGATAGTAATAGTACTTGGCGACCTTGGCGAAGCCGAGCTTCTCGTCATCGTAGGGGCCGACCCACTCGGCCGCGTCGATGGTGCCCTTTTCCAGCGCGGGATAAATGTCGCCGCCCGCGAGCTGCTGCGGCACGACGCCGACCTTCTGCAGCACCTGGCCGGCGATGCCGCCGATGCGCATCTTGAGGCCGGAGAGGTCGGCAACGGTCTTGATCTCCTTGCGGAACCAACCGCCCATCTGGGTGCCGGTGTTGCCGCAGGGGAAGCCGATCACGTTCGACTTCTTGAAGAACTCGTTGGCGAGCTCGTTGCCGCCGCCCTGGTAGAGCCACGAATTCTGCTGGCGCGCATTGAGGCCGAACGGCACCGAGGCGAAGATCGCGAAGGTCGGGTCCTTGCCGACGTAATAGTACGAGACGGTGTGGCACATCTCGACCGTGCCGTTCGAGGTCGCATCGAGCGCCTGGAGGCCCGGGACGATTTCGCCGGCCGCGAACACCTGGATCTGGAATTTGTTGTCGGTCATCTCGGCGACGTACTTCGCCACCTGCTCGGCGCCGCCATAGATGGTGTCGAGCGACTTCGGGAAGCTCGACGTCAGGCGCCACTTCACCTCGGGTGAGGACTGTGCGATCGCCGGCGAGGCCACCGCGGTCGCCGCCGCGCCTGCTGCCGATACTTTGAGAAAATCACGACGCTTCATCTTCAGGTCTCTCCTTGCTGGGGCGTTTCCCCTTGGCTTCTCTTATGCCGCCGCGCATTCTGGCGACGCGTTGAGGTCGCGTCGAACCGAAGGGGCTTGACTGCCGTGGGCCTTTAACACGACCAGCCCGGTTTCGGAACGCGACAATGGCATGACGGGGCTCTACAAAAGTCGCATGCCCCCGGAGCGTGCCGCGGCGACCGGTCAGGCCGCGGCAATGACGCCCTTGAGCTGGTCCCGGACTTGGCCCGCGATGGCGCGGTAGATCGCCGCATGAGGGCCGTCCGGCTCGCTGTCGACGACGGGATTGCCGGCGTCCGAAGTGGCACGAATCGCCATGTGCAGGGGGATCTCGCCCAGGAATGGCACGGCGAGCTTCTCGGCCTCATGTCGGGCGCCGCCATGACCGAAAATGTCTGATCGCGTGCCGCAATGCGGACATTGGAAGTAGCTCATGTTCTCCACAATCCCGAGCACGGGCACGTTGACCTTCTTGAACATGGCCAGTCCCCGCCGCGCGTCGATCAGGGACAGATCCTGCGGGGTCGAGACGATCACGGCGCCCTTGAGCGGGACGTTCTGCGCCAGCGTGAGCTGGGCATCGCCGGTGCCCGGCGGCATGTCGACGACCAGCACGTCGAGCTTGCCCCATTCGACGTCGCGCAGCATCTGCGTCACCGCCGACATCACCATCGGGCCGCGCCAGATCATCGCGGTTTCCTCCTCGACCAGGAAGCCGATCGACATGATGGCAAGGCCGAAACGTCGAAGCGGAATCATCTTGCGCGCCTCGTTCAGCTCCGGCTTGTCGCGCAGGCCCGTCAGGCGCGGCACCGAGGGGCCGTAGATGTCGGCATCGAGCAGCCCGACCTTGAGGCCGAGGTCGCGCAGGCCGAGCGCCAGATTGAGCGCGGTGGTCGACTTGCCCACCCCGCCCTTGCCGGAGGCGACCGCGATCACGGCGGCAACGCCGGGAATTTCCGATTGCCGCGCCATCGGCGACCCACCGCCCTGCGGCGGCTTGTGGGCATGGGCCGGCTGCACGCCGGGCGTGCCGCGGCTCGGCTGCGGGGGTGGCGGCGGCGCGGAGCCCGGCTTGCGCTCCGCGGTCAATGCCACCATGACGGTGGTGACGCCGGGAATGCTGCGCACGGCGGCTTCCGCTTCGGCCCGGACGGATTCCCAGGCCCTTGCCTCGGCGGCGTCGACATTGATCGAGAAGAACACCTTGCCGTCGGAGGCGCTGATCGCGCTCAGCACATTGGCATGGGGAAGCGCGACCCCGCGGGGCGACTGGACCCTGGCGAGGCTGTCGAGAACCTGTTGCTGCGTCACGCTCAAAGCGCATCTCCTGGAGTTGAGGATGCCCCATTAGAGCGGAAACGCCCAAAAGGCTACTGCCTGCCGATATCGTCAGCCTTTTCGGCAGGCGCCGCCCCCTGCTCCCGGGCGGCCTCGTAATTCAACTCGATCATGACCCCGTTGGGGTCGTGGACGAAGATCTGCCAGAGATCGCCGCCGGGCACCTGGCGGGACTCGAACTTCATCCCCTTTGACGCCAGCCGCTGTTTCATGCCGTCAAAGCCGCGGCTGGCGAAGGCGACATGGTGGACAACGCCGGAATCCGGCTTTTGTGGCTCGGCGGTCGGAGAAATGTCGACGAGGTGCACCACCGGCCTGCCCTCGCTGTACATCCAGGCACCCGGGAAGGCGAAATTCGGCCGTGCGCCTTTTTCCAGGCCCAGCACGTCTTCGTAGAAGCGGACGGTCTCGGCCAGATTCCGGGTCCGGATGTTGAAATGATCGAGGACGCCCACGCTCACGCCGCCCATGCTCTCGCTCCCTTGTTTTGAAGTCCTTGGGGCCGCCAGCCTAGCACAGCAGGCCGCCAAACGAAGCCGTTGCCCTCTGGCCTCAAGGGTTTATGGTGCGCCTCCGATCCGCCCCGCCGCGGAACCCAGGCATCCCTCGCCTGGCAAGAACCGTAAACCCAAACTACGGACAAGGTACCACAATGGCTAAAGTCGCTTTCCTCGGTCTTGGCGTGATGGGCTTCCCCATGGCCGGACACCTCGTGAAAAAAGGGGGCCATGAGGTCACCGTCTATAACCGGACCGCGGCCAAGGCGAAGGAATGGGCGGACAAGTTCGGCGGCAAGACCGCACCGACGCCGAAGGCCGCCGCCGAGGGGCAGGATTTCGTGATGTGCTGCGTCGGCAACGACAACGATCTGCGCGCGGTCACGATCGGCCCCGACGGCGCGTTCGCCGGCATGAGGAAGGGTGCGACCTTCGTCGACCACACCACGGCCTCTGCCGAGGTCGCACGTGAGCTGGATGCGGCTGCCACCAAGGCCGGCTTCAAATTCGTCGACGCCCCCGTCTCCGGCGGCCAGGCCGGCGCCGAGAACGGTGTTCTGACGGTGATGTGCGGCGGCGCGGAGGATGCCTATTCCGGCGCCGAGCCGATCATCACGGGCGCCTATGCCCGGATGTGCAAGCTGCTCGGCCCCGCCGGAAGCGGTCAGCTGACCAAGATGGTCAACCAGATCTGCATCGCCGGTCTGGTGCAGGGTCTCTCCGAGGGCATCCATTTCGCCAAGAAGAGCGGCCTCGACGTCGCCGCCGTGATCGAGACCATCTCGAAAGGGGCTGCCCAGTCCTGGCAGATGGAAAATCGCTACAAGACGATGAACGAGGACAAGTATGATTTCGGCTTCGCCGTCGAATGGATGCGCAAGGACCTCTCGATCTCGCTGGCAGAAGCCCGCCGCAACGGCGCCAGCCTGCCCGTCACGGCGCTGGTCGATCAGTTCTATGCCGAGGTCGAGAAGATGGGCGGCAAGCGCTGGGATACGTCGAGCCTGCTCGCACGCCTTAATCGCTGATAGCTGACGACCTGAAACGACCTTGCTGATCGCGATCGCCGCCATCTTCGTCCTCGCCTATGCGGCGATCGCGCTCGAGCACCCGCTTCGCGTCAACAAGAGCGCTACGGCGCTGCTCGGCGCGGGGCTGCTGTGGACCATCTACGCGGTCGCAACCGGCGACCACGCGCTGGTCGGCCGCCAGCTCGACGAGTCCGTCGGCTCCACCGCGCAGATCGTCTTCTTCTTGATCTGCGCCATGACTATCGTCGAGGTGATCGACGCTCATGACGGCTTCGAGGTCATCACCTCTCTGATCCGCACCACGAGCCAGGTCACGCTGATCTGGCTGATCGGCTTCGTGACGTTCTTCCTCAGCGCGATTCTGGATAATCTGACGACCACGATCGTCATGATCTCGCTGATCCAGAAGCTGATCGCCCGCCGCGACGACCGTCTGCTGTTCGCCTCCCTCATCGTCATTGCCGCCAATGCCGGCGGCGCCTGGACCGTGATCGGCGACGTCACCACGACCATGTTGTGGATCGGCGGGCAGATCTCGCCGGTCAAGATCATGAGCGCGGTGTTCCTGCCCTCGCTGCTCAATCTGCTGGTGCCGCTCGTCTTCATCAGCTTCTCGCTCAGGGGCAAGAGCATCGCATCGCCGCCGAAAGATAACGGACTGCTCGCCGTCGGCCGGTTCGAGCGCAACCTGATGTTCTATCTCGGCCTCGGCACACTGATCGCGGTGCCGGCGTTCAAGGCGGTCACGCATCTGGCGCCCTTCATGGGCATCCTGTTTGGACTCGGCGTGCTCTGGCTGGTCGGCGAAATCGTGCATCGCCACAAGGAGGAACACGTGCGCAAGCCTCTTACGCTGGTGCACGCGCTGACTCGGATCGATATGAGCTCGGTCGTGTTCTTCGTCGGCATCCTGCTCGCGGTCGCCTGCCTCGAGCATGCCGGCCTGCTGTCGATGCTTGCGCGCTGGCTGGACACCGCGATCGGCCGCGAGGACGTGATCGTCGTCTTGCTCGGCCTGCTCAGCGCCGTCATCGACAACGTGCCGCTGGTCGCCGCGACCATGGGCATGTACGATCTCGCGCATTATCCCCCCGACAGCTTCATCTGGGAGTTCATCGCCTATTGCGCCGGCACCGGCGGCTCGATCCTGATCATCGGCTCCGCCGCAGGCGTTGCCGCCATGGGACTCGAGAAGATCGAGTTCTTCTGGTACGCCCGCCGCATTGCAGGCCCCGCACTCGTGGGCTATCTGACGGGAGCGATGGTCTACATCGCGCAGTACGCGGCGCTGCATTGAGCGGCACCGGCGGGATCCAAATTAACGCCGGGTTAACGTAATTCTTTAGCTCCTTAAGTCAGCTCTTAAGGATTTCTTGCCAGAGATAGACAATGCAGAAAGCCCGCGTCCGGCGCGGGCAGGAATCCGTGTTGCTTGATGAGTAACCCCGCTGAAAAGCCTGAGGTCGTGCAGCTTCCGGCCGAGCCGGTGAGCGTGCCATCGGCGAGCAGCCGAAGGGCTGCGGCGCAGCGGGTGCGCGAGGCGCGCGACAAGTTAACGTCGACCAGTGGAACCCGGCCGGCGTTCGACGCCGAGATGCTGCGGCAATACGCCCAGACCCGGCTGTCTGCCTCCTATGTCGTGATGCTGCTGGTGGTGGCGACCGGCGTACTGTTCGGGCTGTGGATGCAACCGATCCCGGCCGCGGCCTGGACCGCCGGCATGCTCTGCATCCATAGCGCCATGATCCGCAGTTGCCGGCGCTTCCTGACCGAGCCGGCCTCTCCGGCCGCGACGCGCGCATGGCGGACGCGCTTCGTCGTGCTCGACCTGCTCTATGGTCTGTGCTGGATGGCGATCCTGATCCATCCCGTGCTCGACATGGTCACGGAAACGCTGATGATGTTCCTGATGCTGCTGGTGATCGCAGTATCGAGCATGCTCGCGGCCAATCTGCCGATCGCAGCCCTTGCCGCCACGGCGCCGGTCGCGGTGGCGATGGCGCTGAGCTTCGTCACGACCGGCTCGCTGGACAATTACATCCTGGCAGCGCTGGCCCTCGCCGCCGAAGGCTATTTCGTCCTGCTGGCGCATCGCCTGCACTCCTCCACCTTCGCCACGCTGGAAGCGCGCGCGGAGAAGGACGCGCTGATCGGCGAGCTGGAGCAGGCCAAGGCAATCTCGGACGAAGCGCGCCATCGCGCCGAAGCCGCCAACGTCGCCAAGTCGCGCTTCCTTGCGCAGATGAGCCACGAGCTGCGTACACCCCTGAATGCCATTCTCGGCTTCTCCGAGGTGATGAAGAGCGAGATTTTCGGCGCGCATGGCGTGGCGGTCTACAAGGAATATTCCGCCGACATCCATAATTCCGGGGTGCACCTGCTCAACCTCATCAACGAGATCCTCGATCTGTCGCGGATCGAAGCCGGCCGCTACGAGCTCAACGAGGAAGCGGTGTCCCTGGTCGGCATCGTCGCCGACTGCCATCATCTGATGAAGCTGCGCGCCTCGAGCCGCGGCATCACCATCCACGAAGTGTTCGAGCAGGCCATGCCGCGGCTCTGGGCCGACGAGCGCGCGATCCGCCAGGTCGTGCTCAACCTGCTCTCCAACTCGATCAAGTTCACCCCGCAAGGCGGCGAGATCTGGCTCAAGGCCGGCTGGACCGCCTCCGGCGGACAATATCTCTCGGTAAGGGATTCCGGTTCCGGCATCCCTGAGGACGAGATCCCGGTCGTGCTCGCCTCGTTCGGCCAGGGTTCCAATTCGATCAAGTCGGCCGAACAGGGCGCCGGCCTCGGCCTGCCGATCGCCAAGAACCTGATTGACCTGCACGGCGGCACGTTCACGCTGAAATCGAAGCTGCGCATCGGCACCGAGGTGATCGTCACGTTCCCGCCGGAGCGCGTGATGAGTGCGCTGGCGCCGCTCTCGGACGATTCTCCGCCGCTCCAGCCGGAGAGCTCCGTTGTGCCGGACGAGAAGCGCCGGCCGCGCCACAAGCCGATCATGAGTGCTGGCACAGGCTCTTAACGAGATGCTTGCAGACATGCCCGACCATCCCTCACTATGTCCGTATGAGCAAAGAAACGCCGTGCGTCGCCGTCTGCATGATGGATCCCAAGACCAAGCTGTGCTTCGGCTGCGGCCGCACCTTGCCCGAGATCGCGCGCTGGCACGCCATGGAAAGCGCAGACCGGCTCGCGATCATGGCCCTCTTGCCGGAGCGCATGACGGAAGCTGGACTGGTGCCGCTCGCGGGATCTCCAAAACGCGTCTGATCCGCCTGCGTGCCCTTGGAGGCGCGCGATGATCCGCTTCCTGCTCGTCCTGATCATGCTCGCCGGCACGGCGGGTGCCGTCGTCGCCTATGGCGATCCTGACCAGATCGCGCGCGCCGGCCACAAGGTCTCGCACATTTTTCGCGCACAAGCCGCCGCCCCGGCGCCGGCCGTGCAGATCCCGCGCGGCCAGGGCGGTGAATTCACGCTGCGTGCGAAGATCAACGGCGTCACTGCACCGATGGTGATCGATACCGGAGCGACGTCGGTGGTGCTGACATGGGAAACCGCAAAGGCGATCGGGCTGCCGCTCGAGATGCTTGAATATGACGTCGACCTCGAGACAGCGGGCGGCCACACCAAGGCGGCCCGGCTCACGCTCGACCGTCTCTCCGTCGGCAAGCTGGTCGAGAAGTCGGTGCCGGCCCTCGTCGTGCAGCGCGGCCAGATGAAGACCAATCTGCTCGGCATGAGCTTCCTCGACCGCCTGGAAAGCTGGGGCGTGCGCGCCGACACGTTGATGCTGACCGGTTATCCGGAGCTGCAGGGCAACCACCGTCGCGCGCGTGCGGCGGTCGACTAGCTGACTTACGCCGCCTCAGCCGGCGCGCGGACACCAACACGCATGATCGCTTCGCGCAGCACGTCGAGACCTGCACCCGGCTTCACACCCTGCTCGGCCAGATGTCGGCGGAAGGCGCGCGCCCCGGGCACCGCGTGGAAGGCGCCGACGAAATGTCGCGTGATGGCGTGCAGCCGGGTGCCGTGCGCGAGTTGCTCCTCGATGTAGGGCATCATCGCCTCGAGCGCGTCCTGCATGGTCGCGTGCGGCGCCGGCCTGCCGAAGATCTCGGCATCGACCGCGAGCAGCCGCCACGGCTCCTGATAGGCGGCGCGGCCGAGCATCACGCCGTCGACATGGGCAAGATGCGCCTTTGCCTCGTCGATGCTCCGAACGCCGCCATTGATGATGACGGGCACATCGGGCATCGCGCGCTTGAGCCGGTAGACGCGATCATAGTCGAGCGGCGGGATATCGCGGTTCTCCTTCGGCGACAGGCCGTTGAGCCAGGCCTTGCGGGCGTGCACGATCAACGCATCGCAGCCTGCGGCGACCACCGCACGCGCCAGCGCATCGAGCGAGACCTCCGGATCCTGATCGTCGATGCCGATGCGACACTTCACCGTGACGGGAACGGCGACCACGCGCTTCATGGCGTCAACGCACCTCGCCACCAGTTCCGGCTCAGCCATGAGGCAGGCGCCGAAACGGCCATCCTTCACACGATCCGACGGGCAGCCGACATTGAGATTGATCTCGTCATAACCGAAGTCCTCGCCGATACGTGCCGCCAGCGCGAGCTCGCGCGGATCCGACCCGCCAAGCTGAAGCGCCACGAGGTGCTCGACCGCGTCGAACCCAAGCAACCGTTCCCGGTCGCCATGAATGATCGCGCCGGTCGTCAGCATCTCCGTGTAGAGCAATCCCCGCCGCGTCAGGTGACGGTGGAACACCCGGCAGTGCCGGTCGGTCCAATCCATCATCGGAGCCACAGAAAAGCGATAGTCTTGCGATTTCAATGATTTACCTTATGTTCTCAATGGGATGAACCCGGAACATGTGCACTCCAAACTAGTCGAAATTGCACACGTTTGTACCTGTTTTGACCTCTCAGTGCACACGTAGCGCACACGAATTGGGGAGTGCACACGGCCGTGGCCAGCTTCACTCAATTGCCTTCCGGGAACTGGCGCGTCCAGGTCCGCCGCAAGAACCGTTACGTGTCAGAGACCTTCCGCCGGCGCAAGGACGGCGAAGACTGGGCGCTCGACATGGAGCGCAATATCGACCGCAGTGGATCGCCGAAGCCCCGCGCCGCGGTCCAAGCCAAAACCTTCGGCGACATCATCGATCTGCACATCGAGGACATGCAGGAGGTCGGCCGCCCTCCCCGCCGCTCCAAGGCCGCAGTGTTAGAGGCACTAAAGGAAGCCTTGGGGACAGTAAAATTGCCCAAGCTCAATCGCGAGCGGCTTATCGAATTTGGCCGCCAGCGCGCGAAGGAAGGTGCCGGTCCAGCTACGTTGGCAATCGACTTCTCCTTTATCAGAACCGTCGCTACGCACGCTTCAGCCGTTCACGGCATTGAAATCTCGGCCGAAGAGGTTCGATTAGCGCGATACGCGATGAAGCATTTAGGCCTTGTGGGCAACTCGGAAGAGCGGGACCGACGCCCAACCGAAGATGAGCTCGGCGAGCTTATCGAGTACTTTGAGACCAATCCTCGACAGGTCATTCCGATGGGTCGGATCGTTCGGTATGCGGTCGCGACAACGATGCGACAGGAGGAAATATGCCGTCCAGGTTGGCCGGACGTAGATCTGAAAACGCGGGTACTCATCATCCGCGACCGCAAGGATCCGCGAGCTAAAGACGGCAACGATCAGAAAGTGCCGCTACTCAACCTAACGGGCTTCGATGCGTGGGAGATTTTGCTCCAACAGCGCATCATCACGAGAGGTTGGGGTCGCGTATTTCCGTACAACCACCGTTCAGTAAGCGCGGCGTTCACGCGGGCCTGCGACGAGCTGAAGATCGAAGATCTACATTTTCATGACCTGCGACACGAGGGCACTAGCCGTCTTTTTGAAGCAGGGCTCACAATTGAGAAGGTCGCGCTCGTGACCGGCCACAAGGATTGGCGCACGCTGCGGCGCTACACCAAGCTGAAGCCGGAAGAGCTCCACAAGCTACAAAAAGTGCCACAACCATCTTTGGAAGAGTTTATCCAAACGCTCGCGACAAACGAGCCTGCGACGGCAGCGGTCCGAAAACGGGACTAGAGATCAAGGACGCGAGTTACCCATCTTATAGTGCGCTCGGAGGGCGGTCGCATTTCCTGTAATTTCAACAGCAGAGGGTATTGAGTTTGGGTGCATTTCGCGCGCAAAAGTGCCTTTTTGCCAAAACCGCTCAAGAAGAGCCCTGCCCTACGCGAGGTCTGTTTGGCCGCGCCGCTCATAACCGGCTGGTTGCAGGTTCAAGTCCTGCCTGCTTGTACAGGAAATCGGTGTCCAGCCCGGACACATAGGTAACAGAACGTACCTGAGACATGGGTGACAACCTCGTGCCGAACGGGTGTCGAGGTTGCGGGGTCACTCCACGCACTCATGGCGCGGACCACTATTGCTCGGCCCGCACATTCGCCGTCAACCCCGCGCGCCAAGGGGCGCGCCCCTGCGGGCTTCGGGGGTTGACTGCTCAGTGCGGCCAAGCAAGTGGCTGCCATGCCAAGAATGAGCAAGAGTGCCTATCTCGGTCAGAGAGACGATGTCGTACCCGAGACATCGGTGACAGGCCTCGGACCAAACGGGTTGTCGAGGGGCTGCAAGGTCTTTTGCTCCAGGTCGAAGTATCCCAGGTCGTAGTGCATGAAGCTGACGAGCCAAATGCCGTCGTCGACTTCCTTGATACCGAGCTTCTGGCCGGCCAGCACGATGGAGATGTTGATTTTCTTGCGATGCAGGCAAAGGCGGCCGCAGGATGTGATGATGACGTCGCGATCGTGGAAGGGATAGGACAGTTCGGGCAGGCCATCGTAGTGGCGCGCTGAAGCGGTGTAGAGCTCGGCAGGGCACTTCATGTCGAGCGCCTCGTGGGGACGTTCCTCATTGAACTCGTGCAGGAAGCTGTCAAAGCGATCCTGCTGCTGGAGGCTGTTGAACCCAGGCGGTCTAGTCGCTTCCTTTTTGAGCGTGAGATGCATGCGCTCATGACGGCCGTTCTGTTGTGGATGGCCTGGCTTGATCCGCTCGATGGCAATGCCCAGCCGAAGCCACCACACCGACAGCTTGGAGAGATGGAACAAGGCGTTGGGGCTGGCAAAGGGCACGCCATTGTCGGAGCGGATGGCCAGCGGCAGACCGCGTTCGCGGAACAGCCGCTCGAAGGCGGTAATGGCAGGGTCTTCGCGCGTTGAGTCCAGCGCTTCACAGAGCAGCAGGAAGCGCGAGGCATGATCGCTGACGGTCAGTGGGTAACAGTACTGGCCATTGCCGAGCCTGAACTCGCCCTTGAAGTCGGCACACCACAGATCATTGGGAAGCGTGCCCTGCGACAGCGGCGTGCCGCGCGCGCGGTGGCGCGACCCGCCGCCGCGCTTGACTAGGCCATGGCGATCGAGCACCGCATGAATGGTGCTCTTGGCGGGAACCCTGACCTCGCCATCGAGCCGGCGCACCAGCAGTTCGCGGATCTTGCGGGCGCCCCAGTGCGGCTTCTCGCTCTTCAGCCGGACGATCAGGGTCTCGAGCTGCTGCGGGAGCTGGTTGGCATAGCGTATCGGCCGCCTGGAGCGGTCGCTCAACGCCTCCAGCCCGTGCTCCTTGTAGCGGTCGAAAATCTTGTAGCCGGTTTTGCGGGAGATGCCGAACTCCCGGCACACCTCGGTCATGGCTTCCCCATCTAGAAGCCGGGCGACAAATCGCAGGCGCTCTTCCATTACCGAACTCGCTTTCCACGGCATCCACACCTCCCGCAGAACAAAAGCGGAAAGTGTAACCCATGTGTCCGGTACGATTTGTCACCTATGTCTCGGGCCGCTCACGGAATGAGCTTCGGACGCTGGCGCCACCAGCTTCATGTTATCCTGGCATTGCAAAGAATGGCGCGCGGCGACAGCGTCAAGACAGTCGCCTTGGAGCTCGGATACGAGAACGCAAGCAGCTTCGTCAATATGTTTCGAAAGACCTTAGGCAAGCCTCCGGTTCGCTATCTGGCAGAACATCGCGAAACTGCAGTGAGCGGCATGACTGCATAGATGCCCCTACTCGTCCGAGGCGCCCTCCGCGCTCGTCGCCTTGGTTTCCCTTACTTCACGACCCTCATCATCTCATTGTGTAGTCGGTCGGCTACACAAGGGCCGCTGCCGTAAACCAGCAGTCTTCGAGATCGAGAGCCGTGGCCGCAGCGCCCGATACTTGGAGCTTTCGATCCGCAGCGCGATCGGCAGGGATGTACGACCTTCTGAGCAATGCGCTCGGTGACCTCGAGGAAAGCTCAAGGGGAAGACTAGGCCAGACCGCCAGTTCGATGGGCTGATTGTCGCCCTTCAACGACCGCCAACGCCGCTACCGGGGCTCTCCGTTCGGCGATCGGTCCCCTCGTGGCCAAGCAATCCTCGGCCGTCAGCATTTCCAAAGCGGGATCATTGAGACACGCGAGGTCACCTGCACGAACCGCCGACTTGTGCGCGCAACGGGCCGACCGTAGCGGAGGACCGATCGAAGCCGTTATGTCCTCGGCGAGGTGATGCGAGGGGGCCGGTCGAAACAAGAACACCGACGACCCTAACCGCCTTCCTGTTCTCCTCCAATTCGTCCGCGTTTAGTAAATAGCTGTCGAATTTGACTTAACCAGATTGAGTACTGCGACTATCCGCGGTGGCCTATCGATGCCGAAAACGCGTTCGCATGAGTCAGCAGGAGCTTGCTGAATCGCAGCTCGGTTTGACGATCAAAATCGCTTGCCGGACCTAGAAGGGTCAGCGCGCCTGCGAGCCTGCCTTCGCAGTCAATGATTGGGGACGACATGGCGGCATGGCCAATATTGAGCAGGCCCTCCGGCTTGGAATAGCCTCGCGCCTTTACGGCGTTTATAACCTCGGCCAGCTCGGCGGCAGTGAACTCCAGAACTTCGCAAGACGTACAGGCTTTTGACCGCTTGATCGAACGATGCTGCTCTAACCCGACCGAGTCCCGGTTCGGCGGAGGTCGGCGCGACCTGCTCGCCCGTTGGATCGCGCATGTGGCCCCCGTCCACACACGGTCTTGCTGAATGTCTGAAAATTCCCCCTAAATCGTGAGGCATCAGGTTTGACAGCTCCGCCGCGGCACCCACCGGAAACGGGTGCTGCTCCAATAAAGCCAGCAATCTAACCTGCGATCTTGATGAGCGCCCGCTCCATGGTCGCCAGGAAGAGGTCAACATGCTCGGCTTCGCAAACGAGCGGAGGGCGCACTTTAAGCGTATCTTCATTGGCCCCGGTCGTGCTGATAAGCACGCCGTCATCCCGCATTGCGTTGACCAGGTCCAAAGCGATGGCACGACGGCTTGACGCCGGGGTTCCCTCAGATCCTATGTCGACGCCAAAGAAGAGACCAGCGTTTCGGATCGCGCGAACTTCGTAACATTGCTTTGCGAGCTTCTCCAGTCCGGCGCGGAGGCGCTGGCTCATCGCAAGCGCCTTTTGCGGGATTTGGTCGCGCTGCAGGATCGTTAACACGGCGCTCGCTGTTGCTATTCCGACTGTGTTTCCAGCGAATGTGTTCGAGTAGCGGGAGGTGGCACCAAATTGGTCCATCCATGCTCTGCGACCAACGACGGCGCCAATCGGAAATCCATTGCCCATCGGCTTGCCGAGGGTAACAAGATCCGGAACGATCCCATGGCGCTCGAAGCCCCACATATGAGCGCCAGTTCGTCCGAAGCCTGGTTGAACTTCGTCGGCAATAACCAGACCACCAACCTCCTGCACCGCCGCAACTCCGCTCGCGATGAATCCAGGCGGATCTACCCATACGCCGTCGCTGGAAAAAATACTGTCGATGAGCAGGGCCGCAACGCCCATGCCACGACGGCTCAGATCCATCATGGCTGAACGAATCTGGGTCTCGAAAAGGTCCGCAGCCTGGGCTGCCGGCACGCCCGCTGGCCCAGGGAGGGATACCATGCGCACGAACGGGCTGAGCTCGACTGCGTCACCCAGGTTCGGGGAAACCGCGGCAGTCGCCGCGCTGGTGCCGTGATAGGCATAGCTGGATACGATCACGCCTTCGTTGCCGCTTGCACATCGCGCAATACGCAGGGCCAGATCGTTGGATTCACTCCCCGTGCAGGTAAAGACCACCCGGTCGAGCTCGTTTGGGAACGTGTCGACCAGCCGCTCGGCATAGTCGATAAGCTTTGGCTCGAGATAGCGCGTGTTGGCGCTTATTCGGCCCGCCTGCTCCGCCATGGCCGCGTTTACTTCCGGATGGCAGTGACCGAGACACGGTACGTTATTGTAGAAATCAAGGTAGGCCCGTCCGTCAGGATCGTAGAGCCACATGCCTTCACCGCGAACGAAGTGCACGGGCCGGCGGTACTGGAGCCGATAAGAAGCGCCGAGAACTTTGTCACGGCGACAAATCAGTTCGGATTCGCGCCTTGGAAGGTCGGATTCGCCGGGCCTGTAACGATTTGGCATGAGATCTGTGGACATGAGCTGCTGCCTCTTTGCAAGAGTACCCTGGTCACTTCGCAAGATTAAGACCCTGTCGATCGAGCGATCCAAACGCGCTACGGCAAGAACGACGACACAGCCGCCAGGACTGCCGCCTCGGCCGATGTGACATCAAGAGACGCGAGGATCGAAAGGCCGTGCTCGGCACGCGCGACGTTCTTTTTGATGTATTGAGCGTCGACCGGAAAAAGGTGGGCGCGCCAGTAGTTGACCAGGATCAATGCGCTTTGTCGCGCCCGCATCAGTCCGACGAGGAGTCTTGCCTCCAGCCTTGAAAGCGCAATGACAGAGGCATAGCCGGCAATGAGATGTTCGGCGCCCCCCAAAGCAAGGGCCGGATCCGTCACGACGTGACTTGCTGCGATCGCCAGATCCTGAATCCTGGGGCTCCAGCAGCCATCACCAAAATCGATGAAAGCCAGCCCCCGACCAGCCATGATCACATTGAATGGGCTTGGATCGTTATGGGTTACCTGCCAAGGCACATTCGAGATTTGTGGCTCAACAAACTCCACATATTCTCCCATAGCGACGCGAACGTTATCGGCAACGCTCGCGGATGGCAGATATCGCTCTAGTTCCATCAACCGCGGCCAGCATCCGACATGCCAGAGAACCGGCCGATGGGCCGCAGGCACACTGATCCGCTCGAGAGCCATGTCCAGCCGGGCCAGAGCGTGGCCAACTCGAAAGAGCAAGTCTGGAGTGGGCATCGCCTGGTGCAGCGGAACGCCGTCAATCCGGGTCTGCAAGTACCCGCATACGCCCTCCTGCTCGAACATCAATTCGCCGAGGCTCGTACGCAGCACTTCGGGCGCAACGAAGCCCGCGGCCCCCTGCAATCCTGCCAGAGTGGCGGCTTGAAAGCGAAAGCTGTCGACCGCCTCCGGTCTTGTCGACGTCTTCAGGATCAACCGATGGCCGTTCGATAGTTGGACCCCGACGGTGCGTTCGACCTCGGAGGACAGTGTCGCCACCGATCCCGTCAATCCGTAGTGGCGATTCAGTAGTGTCGCCGACATGTCCGGATCAGAGGCGCCCGACCGCGTGGCCAGGACCGAAGCGGCGGCGCGAAAATAGGTTTCGGTCGCGGCTGCCGCGCAAGATGGTCCTTCGTGTGTCGCAGCCATCGGGCCGTTGCGCTGACCTGCTTCCCCACAGGGCATCAGATCATCACAAGCACCCAATTCGAGACGTTTCGGCGTGTCGGACACGGCGTCTTTCATGTCGGCCAGCCGTGAAAAGCTCCGGCCCATCTTCGTTGCTCAGAGCCCGAAAACGCCTGGGAGCTGCGTCACATGGGCGATTTCGGTGTACTCATAGTAGAGATTGGCCGGCTCATGGCCGCGATTGACCCAGACCTTGCTTTTGATCCCGAGATCATAGGCCGACATCAGGTCGTGGCGGAAAGACGAGGAGACGTGAGTCACGTCCTCTGGGCCGCATCCCAGCATGTCGAACATATATTCGAACGCCTTGAAGTGCGGCTTGTACGCCCCCGCTTGTTCAGCGGTGTAGACCGCATGAAACGGCGCACCAAGCCTTGCGACGTTCGACGGAATTTGGGCCATCATGGAGTTCGAAAGGATCACCAGTGGAATTTCCTTGGCTAGTTTTGCCAAGCCCTCGGGAACGTCTTCGTGCGGTCCCCAGGTCGGAATGCGGTTGTAGATCGTTTCAGCATCTCCGGCACGGAACGCAACGTTGTTGCGGCGGCAGGTGCGTTCCAGCGCGTTGTGAACGACGTCGGCATAGGGCTTCCAGTCCTGCAACACCTCGTCGATGCGGTAGGCCTGGAAGTTTCTGATGAACTCATCCATGCGTCGCCCAGCCAGAAGATGTCCGAACAAATCACGCGCGGCTTCCGCCATCTGAAAATTGATCAGCGTGCCGTGACAATCAAACGTGACGTACTTCGGTCGGAAGCGATCCATGTCGTTGGTCCTATCAGTTTTCTGACGACGCGAGCATAGCCTAAGGAATCTGGCAGAATGTGCCGCAATGCATGGTCGTTCAGCAGAAGGCCCTCCGATCTCCCGCAAACCCAGCACGACCTTCCGTGATACTCTCCCCTTGTTTAAGCCGATCTGCGTGCTCGGGCCGCCACGTGCTGGTCGGCCGAATAGATGAGGATTCGTGTCAGTAGAACCCGAGCACGGCCTTTGTCTCGAGATAGTCCTCTATGCCATCGCGCCCGTATTCCCGGCCGTTGCCGGACCGCTTGTATCCGCCGAAAGGAGCATTGGGGTCCCACTCGGGGTGGTTGACATGCACCTGACCCGATTGGATCGTCCCAACAATTCGACGGCAACCTGGCTGTAAGCGGACGTCTCCTCTTTGACTTTGCTTCGCGCTCTGCCCCCTCACTCGAGTTGAGACGCTCGACGCCGATCATCACGGCCGAGCCTTGCTGGAACAAGCGAAGATCAGTGACCAATCTGTTCTGGTCTCACGAACACATGCACAGATGACGCTGGGCTGATCCGTACGTCGATGGCGATCCCGACGCTCTCTCGCAGGGAGGTCAGATCACGAGTGAACCTGGGCGCGAGTACAAAGCCGCGCGAAGCGCGCACGATCGTAAAGGGTACTCGGGCTGCTTACAGTGGCGATGATGAGATTTTTCTTGATCTCCCGGTGCACACGTCGTGCACACGCCGCCTTCTAACCAATTGAAAGACTTGAGCTCTCGCTCCAATCCATCATGAGCCCGTTTCAGCTAGCTCCAGCAAACAAGGCCCAAGCTAATGATATCGGCAATCGCGCCGACGCAAGAACAGTGCCGATCGGGCACGGTCGAATGACCGTTTGCCCTCGGAAGGCAAAGATCACCCGTTCGAATCGTGTAGGGCGCGCCAATTATCCTTATCGTCCAAAATGATGCGCCGCGTTTTATCTCGATGTACAGCGGCCCGGGGGATTGTCTGAGGAAGCAAGCTGATCAAAGTCGCCGCTGCTAGGCACGCCGATGGGGCCGAACTGCGAATCGCCGGTGCACGCCTGATCGGAGTATGGACAGGCTCTCAGTTCTCCGTCACAAGCCAACTTCAGCCGACTAGGCGAGGTCCCCTCCACGTCTAAGTGTAGGCATCTGGGCAGTAAGAAGTTTCGCCTTCCAATCCCCAAGAGCAAGGCAGCGATCACTGCGAATAGGCTCTTCATAGTCAACTCCTCTCGAACGATCACCTCGCCTTGGCGCCAAGTGCAATAGCGTCGGTTCGGATCAGCTTGAGCGACCTGACCATGCTTTGAGTCGTGGCCTTGTATCGCTTGAAGTGCTCGGATTCGAGGTGTCGTCTATAGGCCTCTCCATCCCGATAGATCTCGAACACCTTCACCTTACTGGGATCGTCCTTGTCAGAAACCGCATAAAGCGTCAGGACGCCGGGCTCGACCCGGACGGCCATCTCGATGTGTTCCTTGACCGCGGTCCTGTAGGCGTCGATTTGCGAAGAATCGATTTCGATTTCCGCGACCTGGATATACTGCTCTTGCTTTTCCTGGCCAAGCGCGGGTCCTGCTGCTGCAGAAGCCAGCAGTGAAACACCAATCATCAAGAGCTGCTTCGTGTCCAACCTGTTCTCCCTAGCGGACTTGGTGTTCTGCTCTTTGCTTCCCACGACGGCTGGCCAAACCCTCAGTCCGTAACGATCAGGCGTGAAACAACCAACGATGCGGTCCCCGCGCTCAGTGGGCGGTGAATCCGCCGTCCGCGACGGTCGGTGTCAGGCGGAATCCGATCACTTGCGATATTGCCCGTCGCTGACCTTCTCCATCCAGTCGACGTTCCTGCCTCCGGCGGACTCCTGTATCGCGATGTGGGTCATCGCCGTCGTCGGCGACGCACCGTGCCAATGCTTCAGTCCCGGCGGAAACCAGACCACGTCCCCTGGACGAACTTCTTCGACCGGCCCGCCCTCGCGTTGTAACCAGCCCAACCCAGCGGTTACGATCAGCGTCTGACCGAGCGGATGCGTGTGCCAGGCGGTGCGGGCGCCGGGTTCGAAGGTGACCTGGCCAGCGCCGACGCGGGCGGGATCCGGCGCCTGAAACAGAGCGTCGACGCGTACATTCCCCGTAAACCAGTCTTCCGATCCTTTTTGGGAAGGACGGGACCCGTTTCTCTTGATTTCGATGTCCATTGGAATCTCCTTGTGCAGCTCGGGCGCAAGTGCCGATGCCGCTGTGGTTTTCATTGATACGGCGACGCCCGCGATCAGCACGACTCGGCGGGAGATCATGCGTCCTCCCTCAGTACCGGCGTTTCTCGATCACATCCTTGACGACAGGTGCCGCAGAGAACGCATTGGGCCAGCCGGCGTAGAAAGCGAGATGGCCGAGCACCTCGCCGGCGTCGTCCTTTGTCAGTCCGTTGTCCATCGCGCGATTCAGGTGATAGGTGATCTGCGCGACCTGACCGGTCGCGATCAGCGCACTGACCGTGACGAGGCTGCGGTCGCGCGGCGCGAGCGCCGGCCTCAGCCAGAGATCGCGAAACAGCGCGTCTGTCGTGTATTGGACGAGGCTCGGGGTGAACTGGCCGAACTGCTCTCCGACCCGCGTGGCCCGCTGCTTCTCTGCCGCTTCGTCCAGGGGGAGCTGCGGCCCCGAGGAGGACGGGAGCTGATCGGCTCCGATGTTGCGGCTCTTGAACACCTCCCGCGCCGCGGGGATCGCATTTATCGCGTTTGCCCAGCCGGTGTAGAAGGCGAGGTGCGTGATGATCTCCGAGATCTCCGACGGCTTCACGCCGTTGTCGAGCGCGAGAGTCAGGTAGCGGGGCAGTTCGATCGTTTGGTCGCGCGCGATCAGCGCGGCAATTGTGACGATGCTGCGGTCTCGCGGAGAAAGGCCCGGCCGCTTCCAGAGATCGCCGATAACGAATTTCTGCGCGTATGCTTCGAGCCCCGGCGCGACGGCGCGGATGTCCTCCGGATTGAACATGGCATTTACTCCTTTGATAGGCGTCTGAGCGACGGCTGCGTCGGCGAACAGACATAGGTAAAAAAAAGTCGCTGCGAACGTTCTCATTGCGGAGATCCTTCCATGACTGGGGGCTTTGCGATCAGCCGCCACGCGACGAGCGAAGCGCACAACACCGTCGCCGAACTGACCAGAAAAAGGGTGTTGAGTTTCGATCCGGCTGCGATCAATCCGAGGGCGGGGCTTGCGAGCCCCCTGGGCGAGATCGAGAAAAGCGGTGTAGGCGCCCATGGCAAGACCGCGGCTCTGTGCGGGAACGCAGCGGACGGCTTCGACTCCGAAGCCGGGATAGACCAGCGAGAAGCCGAAGCCGGTGAGCGCGGCGCCCGCGAGCGCCATCTCGGGGCTCACCGCCAGCCAGATCAGCGCCTGGCCGCTGGCTTCGATGCCCACGCAAACGACAGCAACCCTCGCGCCGCCGATCCTGTCGGGGAGATGGCTGAAGAACACTCGCGCCAGAATGAAGGCAAGCGCATAGGCGGTGTAGGCCATCCACCCGTTTGCCCACCCTTTGGTCGCAAACAGCAGGGCGACGAACGTCGTCACCGCGCCGAAACCAACGCTACCGAGTGCTGAGCCGAGACCCGGTACCCAGACGGCCCCGATCACTTCGACGAACGAAGCGCGCGCGTGCTTCACCGGCGCGATCGCCGGAAGCAGAGCGACGAGCGGCAGCACAGCGAGCGGCGCCAAGGCAGTACCCAGGGAGATCGCCGTGAAACCGTAGGCCGAATAGATCGCGGAGCCAGCGGGAGCGCCGAGCGCAAAGGCCGCGAACAAGGCCGACCCGATCCAGGCGATCACCTTGCCGGTGTTGCTGGAACGAACGAGGGCCAGTCCCCAGCTCACGGCGGCCGTGATGATGAAGCTCTCCGCCCCGCCAAGCAGCGCGCGTCCCGCAAGCAGGATCACGACCGAAATTAGCGGAGATCCTCTGAGGACGAACGAGAGCAGATAAAGCAATCCGGCCACGGTCGCCGCCGACAGGCCGATGACGACCCCGCGCTTTGCACCATGAGCGTCGGAGACGTGTCCGGCCCATGGGCGCGAGATCAAGGATGCGGCGAACTGGCTGCCGGCGACCAAGCCCACCACGAACGTGCCGAGACCCAGTCCGTCGTGCACATGGAGAGGAAGCACGGGCATGGCCATGCCGATGACCAGGAAGCCCACGAACACCACCCCCATGATGGGAAGCAAGGTGACGGTGATGCTCGCAGCCGGAACGGGCTCTTGGACGGTTGTGACCGACATGCCTCAGATCTTCTGCCAAGTCGGCAGCCCCACAGTGGGCTTGCGCCACACGCTGCTTGTTCCCGTGACCGCGACGGGCTTGTGCCTGATTCCGTCTCTCATGAGGTCCTTGGCCTTTTTTCGCTGGCGGTTTGACTGGCCGATTGCTGACCGAACCTAAGCGTTTTCCCTTCGGCCGATTAGGTGATAGATTTCGAATGCAGTCAGTAGACACGCTTATCAATGACCCGTGACGACGCCAGCGATCTCCTTGCCTTCCTCGCTGTGGCGAGGGAGCGCAGCTTTACCCGTGCCGCAGCCAAGCTCGGCATAACCCAATCGGGGCTCAGCCAGATCATACGGAATCTCGAGGAACGCCTCGGTGTCCGGCTGTTGAACCGGACGACGCGCAGCGTGACCCCAACTCATGCCGGAGAACGGCTGTTCCAAAACATCGGCCCCAAGTTCGTCGAGATGGACGCCGATCTCGCCGCCTTAAGCGAACTGCGCGAGAAGCCCGCCGGCACCGTCCGCCTGACGGCCACCGAATATGCCGCGAGCGCGATCTTGCTCCCGGCGCTTCGCAACATCCTGCCGCAATACCCTGATATTCACGTCGAGATCATTGTCGACTACGGCCTCACCAACATCGTGGCCCAGCAGGTCGATGCCGGGATCCGTCCCGGCGAGCTTGTCGCGAAGGACATGATCGCTGTCCCGGTCAGTCCGGATCTTCGGATGGCGTCGTTGGCTCGCCATCGTACTTCGCGGAGCGCAAGCGACCCAAAAAGCCTCAGGATCTTACCCATCACAACTGTCTCAACCTCCGCCTGCCCACCCATGGAGGCAGTCTCTATGCCTGGGAGTTCGAGAAGGACGGACGCGAACTCAATGTGCGGGTTGAGGGGCAACTTGTGTTCAACAGCGCCGGGCTTCTTCTGGACGCGGCCCTGAGGGGGATGGGCCTGGCGTACCTCACCGAGGGACACGTTCGGCCATACGTCGCGGAGGGCCGGCTCGTTCGCGTGCTGGCGGACTGGTGCCCGCCGTTCTCGGGCTACCACCTTTACTACCCGAGCCGTCGGCAACCCTCGCCCGCGTTCACCCTGCTGGTCGAGGCGCTCAGATATCGCGGCAAGTAGGATTTAACTGCGTCTGGCCGGTGGGTGACCTTCGGTCAGACTGCTGCGATGCACGTTTACGAGGGATAAGCGGACCAAAATCATGCGGGTCAGCTAGGCAGCCGTTCGCCCTTAGCGGAACTGGTGAGTCTTCAAGATATGCGCTTAGCACCAAGAGCTGCCGCTTGCGCGGTTTCGTATCCGACTCGTCGCCGACCAGATAGTCAGCGCGTCAGTTCCTATTGGTGGCCACAACAACAATACGGATATTTCGCTCGGCATTGAACTACCGAAGCAGTAGTTCGAGAAGCAGCGCGCTACGCACTACGGCAGCTTTCACGTAACGGGTGTTATGAGGGCCGCACCTGCGAAGTGGGCGGCAAGATTGTCGCGGACGAGCTTGCCCATGGCGCGTCGTGTCTCAGTCGTGCCCGAGGCGTGGTGCGGTTGAAGGACGACGCTATCGAGGGCCTTGAGTCGTTCATCGATATTCGGCTCGCTCCAGAACACGTCGAGGCCTGCGCCCTTGATCAGCTTGGTCTCGAGCGCGCGAAGCAGAGCCGTTTCGTCCACCGTCGATCCCCGGGAGACATTGATTAGGATGCCGTCAGGTCCGAGTGCATCGAGCACGCGCGCATCGACGATACCTTTCGTGCTCTCGCCGCCCGCGAGCGTGACGATCAGGATTTCAGCGCGCCGGGCCAATTCCACGAGGTCCGGCACGAATGTATAGGGTAGATCCGCTCGCTCAGAGACGTCAAAATAAGCGATCTCGCAATCGAATGCGGCGAGCCGCTTTGCGACCGCCGCGCCGACGCGGCCCATCCCGACCACGCCGGCGGTCTTGCCGGTGACCCTGGTCACCAGCGGCATGTTACCCTAGGCCCAGCGCCCCTCGCGCACGAATCGGTCGGCATTCGGTATCTTCCTCGCGACAGCCAGCAACAGGCCAACGGCCTGATCGGCGGTCAACACGTCCGGCGTATTGGTCACCCGGATTCCATTCGCTCTAGCATGAGCCAGGTCGATGGCGTCGGTACCGACGCCATAGCAGGAGACGATCTCGAGCGCTGGCAAACGCTTATGAGGTCGGCGGATGCACCGAGCTCGCCCCGAGTTGCGATCGCCCGGATCGTGCGGCAATGAGCCTCAATCAGGCGGTCGCGATCCGCCGCCTCCCAGAGTTTGTGCACGACATAGCGTGCGTCGATATCCTCCATATCCCAGGCGGGATAGGGTCCAATCATCAAGACTTCGGGTTTCGTCGACATGGTGCGCGAATCCTTTCGAACCCGGTGCAAGACCGTCGTGTTGTGGGAGGCGATGGAGCGCCGGAATCACAGGCAGGTCGTGATGCCGCCGTCGACATAGAGGGTATGGCCATTGACGAAGGAAGACGCGTCGCCCGACAGAAACACGGCGGCGCCGATCAACTCGTCGACGTTGCCCCAGCGCGAGGCAGGCGTGCGTTTTTCGAGCCAGGCCGAGAACTCGGGATTGTCCACCAGCGCCTGATTCAGCGGAGTCTTGAAATAGCCAGGCGCGATCGCGTTGACCTGGAGACCGTGCCTGGCCCAATCGGCGCACATGCCGCGCGTTAAGTTCTTGATGGCGCCTTTGGTCGCAGTGTACGGCGCAATCCCGGGCCGCGCCAACTCACTCTGGACCGACGCAATGTTGATGATCTTGCCCTTCCCACGCGGGATCATATGGCGGGCAACCGCCTGGCCGACGTAGAAGGCGCTAGAGACGTTGGTCTTGAGCAACTCCTCCCACTTCTCCGCCGGAAAATCCTCCAACGGCGTCCGGAACTGCATGCCGGCGTTGTTGACGAGGATGTCGATCGGGCCGATCGCCTCTTCAATGCGCAAGATTCCCCCGCGAACGGCGTCGGGGCGGGTGACATCGAAGCTCGTCACGGCGACCTCGTGTCCGCCGGCCCTGACGCTCGCTGCGGCCGCGTCCAGTTTGTTGCGATCGCGTCCATTTAGCACCACGGAGGCGCCGTGCTCGGCAAGTCCGCGCGCGATCGCAAGACCGATGCCTTGCGATGATCCCGTCACCAGCGCGCGGCGGCCGGCGAGATTGAACAATTCGAATGCCATCTGGACTCTCGCAGATGGCGTGACCTCCGCGCTCAGCGGGCGAGCAGCCTCTTGACGCCGGCCAGGCCGACACGCAAGAATGGATCTGAGTGAATGTAGAAGTACCGCACACCCTGTTCGAGCATGGAGGGCAGTTCGTCCGACGTCACGAGCGTTCCGGCAACCTTGCCGGCCGCGCGGATCTTCTTCACAGCGTAAGCAACCCGCTCCATCACCGCTCCCGGCCGCGGCTGCCCGAACTGCGGCGCGGGCGGATAGCCCATGTTCTGCGAGAGATCGCCGGGCCCGATGAAGAAGACATCGACGCCTTCCACCGCGAGCAGGGCCTCGATGTCGTCGATCGCCTTGGGCGTCTCGATCATAGCGATGATCAACCGCTTCTCGTGATCGGCCGGGCATGCGTAGCGCACGGCGTCGACGATCGCGCGCGCCTGCTCCGCGGTATCGACCATCGGCACCATCAGGCCGTCGGCGCCGGCGTTGAGATAGCGGATCAGGAGCGGCCGTTCATGCGAATGCGGCCGGACGATCGCCGCACCCCCGGCGCCGCGGATCGCCTGCGCGGTGACGCGCACGTCTTCGAAGCTCCAGGTGCCATGCTCGCAATCGACGAAGATCGCGTCCGCGCCGAGCTCGACCAGGCGGACAGCCAGCCCCGACGACGCATGATGCGGCGTGAACATGGTGACCGCCTCGCCCTTGGCGAGACGCTCGCGCAATTTGGCTCCGTTCATGGACAATCCTCTCTCAAGACTTCGGCTTCAGGCCTTCTGGCGCACCAACCCAGCGGGCCACCTCGATGTCGGCCGATGTGTCGCGCATGAAGGTCGGACAGATGTGCAGCTCGGGAATCATGGCGCCCTGCTGCAGGCTGGCGCACAGCAGCACTGCGCGCGCGACGTCGTGCGGATTGAGCATCACGGCCCGCTCACCCTCGAGCGGCGGACGCGCACGGTTGTCCATGATCGGCGTGTCGGTCTCGCCGGGCAGGATGGTCGTCGCGCGGATGCCCTGGTTCCGGTAGGTGTTGTGCAGGAAGGTCATGAAATTCTTCACGCCGGCTTTGGCCGCGCCATAGGCGGCGCCGCCGAGCAGGTTCGGATTGACCACCGCGAGCGACGACACCGTGATGATGGTGCCTGCCTTCTTCGCGATCATGTCCTCCAGCACCGCCTGGGTCAGGTTGAAGACCCCGGTGAGATTGACGTTCACCGTGGCGTTCCACTCGTCCTCGCTGAGGAAGCGTGCATTCAGCACCTTGCTCGCGCTGCCGGCGTTGTTGACCAGGATATCGATCACCCCGACGTTGCGCTTGGCCAAGGCCACCGTCTCAAGGATTGCCTCGCGCGACGCCACATCCAGCACATGAGCGACGGCCCTGCCGCCGGCCTTCTCGATGACCGTGACGACGTCGCGCAGCGGATCGATCCGGCGCCCGGTCAGGACGACCGTTGCGCCTTCCTGTGCCAGCAGGATCGCGGTCTCGCGCCCGATGCCCGTTCCGGCACCGGTGACGAGTGCGATCTTTCCATCGAGCAGACCCATGATGTTCCTATTCGGCGGCGGTCGCCGCCACGCTTGAGCGCTGATAGCCGTAAATCTGCCTCGCTGCCGCAGGTGTGATCAAGCCTTCGGCGAGGTCGAGCTCGATCGCCGCCGCCGCGCGCTCGGCTGTGCGTCCCCATCCGCCGCCGCCCGGCGTCTCGACTTCCAGGCGATCGCCCGTCTTCAGGACGACCTTGCCCTTGGGAAACTGCGGCTCGCCATTCCGGTACACCTTGCCGGCGCTGCCCGACTTGCCGCCGACGACGCCGAAGCAGGGGTGGCGCACGCGCTCCGACGCCAGATAGATGTTCATCGGATTGCGGCCGAGATTGCGCAGCACGACGCGCTGGCCGAGGCCGCCGCGGCTCTT
Organism: Bradyrhizobium sp. NC92; assembly: GCF_025200865.1. NCBI lineage: Bacteria > Pseudomonadati > Pseudomonadota > Alphaproteobacteria > Hyphomicrobiales > Nitrobacteraceae > Bradyrhizobium > Bradyrhizobium sp. NC92. Next base: position 3,483,975 of record NZ_CP104171.1, on the reverse strand, counting down.
GCCGGCGCCGCCGGAGTCCGGAATCAGCTCCTTGCATTCGGTGAGCGCGGGCACCGCGATCTCGAACATCTCGATCGCCGTCACCTTGCAATTGGACGGGAAACTCAACGTATCCAAGCCATCGAATTCGGCGCGGGCGCCCTGCCCGCCGTGAAAATTCTGCACCGAGCCATATTGCGAACCGTCGTCGCGCCGCCCGACACAATTGGCGGCCCAGATCGGCGCGCCGCCGCTGTCGCCCATCACCTTGCTCGGCACCACGCCTTCTAACGCCTTGAAGATCAGCGACGGGATCACATGTCCGATCAGGTTGCGTGAATTACCCGCCGTCCATTCCTCCGGATTGAGGATCGAGCCGAGCGGTGCCTCGTCCGTGATCGGCGTGATGCAGCCCTCATTGTTCGGCGTATCGGGGTCGAGCAGGCATTTCAGCGCATAGACCGAATGGGCGTAACGATAGTTGGTGCGGCAATTGATTGAATGAAGGATCTGCTCGGATGTCCCGCTGTAGTCCACGTGAATCGAATCGTCACCTACGATCACGGCGGCCTTGAGCGTCACATCGGTATCGTAGCCGTCAAGCAGGACCTCGGCGCTGTAGGTGCCGTTCGGCCATTGCCGGATTGCGCGGCGGGTTTGCGCTTCGGATCGGGTATGGATCGCGTCGGCCAGTTCGTCGATGCCGTCGAGATTGTATTCGTCGAGGAATTTCACCAGCTCGCGGCCCATGACGTTGTTGGCCGCGACCATGGATTCGAGATCGCCCATCACCTCCGTCGGCAGGCGAACGGAGGCGGCGATGATGTCGAGCACGTCCTGATTGGGAACACCGGCTTTGTGCAGCTTCACGATCGGGAAACGAATGCCCTCCTCGAAGATGTCGCTGGCCTCGGAGTGCAAGGGCGCGCCGCCGATGTCGGGCAGATGCGCGATCGACCCGGCAAAGGCCACGACCTTGCCGTTCTTGAAGATCGGCGTGATCATCGTGACGTCAGGCAGATGGCCGGTGCCAATCTCAGGATCGTTGGTGGCAAGAACATCGCCCTCTTGCAACGTCTCGGCCGGAAACTTCGGCAGGAAGTATTTCTGCGCGGCGACCGGCAGCGAGGTGATGAACACCGGGATCGACCAGGTGCATTGCGCCAGCGCGCGGCCGCGGCTGTCGAGCAGCACAGTCACATAGTCGTGGTTCTCGCGCACGATTGGCGAGAATGCGGTGCGGCCGAGCACGATGTCGGCCTGATCGGCGATGAAAATCAATCGATTCCACATCACCTGCAAGTTGATCGGATCGTTGAAATCGGCAGCGTTCACGGACATGGAGGCGTCTTCCTTAGGCGATGTTGATCACGAGATTGCCGTTGATGTCGACGTGAGCGGTGCCGCTCGGTCCGACGACAGCGGTCGACTCCCGCTGCTCGACGATGGCGGGTCCTTGGATGACCTCGCCGACCGGCAGCTTGTAGTGATCGTAAACCGGCGTTTCGACGAAGCCGCCGCGCTCGCTGAAATAGACCGAACGCGTCCCCTTCTTGGCATCAGCCGCATGGCGCGTATGCGGGCGGGTCACCTGATCCTTCTCGCCGCTGGAGCGCAGGCGCCAGGTGATCACCTCGACGGAAGAGCCCGCAACGGTTCGGCCGAAGAGCTCTCGGTAAAGCTTGTAGAAGTTGGCCAGCAGCTCCTCGTGGAACTGCTTCGGCGGAAGCTTGCGATCCGGCAAGGCGACCGTGATCTCGTGGCCCTGGCCGACGTGACGCATGTCGACGGTATAGGTGTTGGTGATCGTCTCCGGTGCGACGCCGGCGGCGCGGACGACCTCCGCACCTTGCGCGGACAGATCGCCGAGGAGACGGTCCATCACCTCAAAGCTCCAATTGTCGACCTGCATGGGGAAGCTCGCGGAGAGATCGACCGCGACCGGCGCGATCAAGAGCCCGATCGCCGAGGTGACGCCGGCACCGGTCGGACAAATGATGCGCTTGATGCCGAGCTTGCGCGCGATGCCGTAGGCATGCACCGGACCAGCGCCGCCGAAGGCGACCATCGGCAGGCTGCGCGGATCGACGCCGAGATCGGTTGCATGCACCGCCGCCGCCTTGCTCATGGATTCGTTGACGAGATCGTGGATGCCGAAGGCACAGCGGGGAACGCTGACATCGAGCGAGGCGGCAAGCTTCGTCATCGCCGTGAGGGCCGCATCCTTCGACACCTTGAAGGATCCGCCGACAAAGGATTCCGTGCCCATGTAACCCAGCAGGATATCGGCGTCCGTCACGGTCGGCTCGGTGCCGCCGCGCTGATAGGCGGCCGGTCCCGGCATCGCGCCCGCCGATCGCGGTCCGACGTCGAGCAGGCCGAGCGGGTTCTTGGCCGCGATCGAGCCGCCACCGGCACCGATCTCGATCATCCGGATCGACTGGATCTTGAGGGGAAAGCCCGAGCCCTTGCGGAAGCGATGATAATGCGCGACTTCAAGGTCGGTGCCGATCGTCGGCTCGCCGTTCGGGATCAGACACAATTTCGCGGTGGTGCCGCCCATGTCGAAGGACAGCACGCTGCCTTCGCCGGCGATGCGGCCGAATTCCGCAGCGGCGACGGCGCCGGCGGCCGGGCCCGATTCAATCAGGCGCACCGGCAGCTCCGCTGCGCGGCTGCTCGGCACGAGACCGCCCGACGAGGTCATCCACAGCACCTGGCGGTCGATGCCCTTGGCGGCGAATTCGCGCTCGAGATGGGCGACGTGGCCGGACATCTGCGGCCGCGTATAGGCGTTGACGACGGTGGTCGACGCGCGGTCGAACTCGCGCACCTCGGGGCAGACTTCGGAGGACAGCGACACGAAGATATCGGGATCCTCTTCGCGCAGCAGCGCCGCGATGCGCTGCTCATGGTCAGGATATTTGTAGGCGTGCAGCAGACAGACGGCGACGGACTTGATGCCTTCATGGCGCAACCGGCCGGCGATCTCGCGGACGGTGCCCTCCTCCAGCGCCGTGATCACCTCGCCATCTGCGGACATCCGCTCGACCGCACCAAAGCTGTTGGCGCGCGTCACCAGCGGATCGGGATATTTCAAGTTCAGGTCATAGAGATCGTAACGTCCTTCGTTTCGGATCCGCAGCATGTCCTGGAAACCGGCCGTCGAGATGAAGCCGGTCTTGACGCCCTTGCGTTCGAGCACCGCATTGGTGACAACAGTAGTCGCACCGAGGACCTGCAGCCCGTCGAGATCGACGGCGTCGCCAAATTGCGTGAGCAGTTCGGACACGCCGCGGACCACGGCCTCTGCCGGGTTGGCCGGCGTGCTCAGTACCTTGTGCAGATGCAGATCGCCTTTGTCGTCGAGCAGCGCGAAATCGGTGAAAGTTCCCCCGGTATCGAATGCGAGCTTGGCCATCTGTTTCCTCGGAGCGATTGTCTTCGAGGGTAGGGAATGCGCCCGCACGCGACCACCACAACTCCCGTCTGCCGCCATAGGTTTTGTTTATGGCCTTGAGAAACCGGCACGATGCAGCCTCCGAGCACGGCTGCACTCGGCTTTTTAATCGCGGGCGTGTTGCTTAGACCGCGCGAATACCCTGCGGATGGCTTCGCATCAGCCTCTCGACGACGGTCAGAAGCACCGAGCGCGTGGCAAGTGCGGGCTCTGACAAGGGCAGATGATCGGAGACGCACAAGGAGACAGTCGCCTCGATAGCCGGGCGCACCAGCCGCCGCACCTCGACACCGGCAAAGCTCGACGCGCTGGCCGCGGCGACCGAGGCCGGCAGGATGGTCGAGCCAAGCCCCTCGGTCACGGCCGCGCCGAGCGCGGAGACCGACTCAATCTCGGAGGCGACGTTCGGCGTCACCCGCGCCCGCGCCAGCGACTCATCGATCAGCCGCCGCAGGAAATGGCCCTGGCTCGGCAGCAGCAGCTTGACGTCGGCCAGCGCCGATAGCGGCAGCGGCTCGTTGGCCGGCTTGTCCGCCACCGTCTCGGCGCGCGAGACGAGATACAGTTCCTCGCGAAACAGCGGCTGCAGCTTGACGCCCTTGATCGGGCCGGAGCCGTAGATCATGGCCATATCCATCTTGCCGGTCATGATCAGCTCGCTCAGCACATGGCCGAAGCTGTCGTTGATGTGGACGATGATCTGCGGATGCAGCGTCGACATCTCCTTCAGGATCGGCAGCGACAGCGTGCTCGACGCCGAATAGGTCGCTAGGCCAATCGACACTCTCCCGGCCAGCGCCTTGGTCGATTGATCGATGTCGATCTGCGCCTGCTCGATCTGCTTCAGCAGCAATTGCGCGTGACGATAGAGGATCAGGCCGGCTTCGGTGGGGACGATGCCGTGATTGCTGCGGAGAAGAAGCTTGTGCTTGAAGTGACTCTCCAGCGCCGCAATCTGCTGCGACAGCGCCGGCTGCGCGGTGCGCAACAGGCCGGCGGCGCGCGACACGCTACCTGCATCGACCACCTTGACGAAGCTCTTCAGCTTCCTGAAATCGACGCTCATGAGGATCGAATGCTGCTCTGGAAACAACTCCTGACAGGCACTATCCCTTATCTAGCCCGTTGATTTCAATCGGTTTCATAGCTTTCCGCTCAGCGCAGCGCCCGGCAGGCCCGCTCGATCCGATCGCAGGCGTCCTTGATCGTCTCCATCGAGGTCGCGATCGACAGGCGGAAATACGGCGAGAGCCCATAGGCCGCGCCCTGCACGGCGGCGACGCCGACGCCGTCGAGCAGATAGAGCACGAAGTCGAGATCGTTCTCGATGACCTTGCCCTCCGGCGTGGACTTGCCGATGACGCCAGCGCAGCTGGGATAGAGATAGAACGCGCCGTCAGGTACCAGGCACGACAGGCCCGGGATCGCATTGAGGCGCGCGCAGGCATAGTCGCGGCGTTCCTTGTAGAGCTTGACGCTGTCGCGCACGAACGTCTGGTCGCTGGTCAGCGCATGGGCCGCTGCCGCCTGGCTGATCGACGACGGGCAGGACGACATCTGCGATTGCAGCTTGTTGATCGCCGAGACCAGCGGCGCGGGACCCGCGGCATAACCGATCCGCCATCCCGTCATGGCATAGGTCTTGGACACGCCGTTGGTGAGCAGGATGCGATCCTTCAAGGCGGGCACCGCGGCGGCAAGCGTCGTCGCGGGCTCGTCGCGATACCAGATCTGGTCGTAGATATCATCAGACAGCACAAGTACGTTGGGATGGCGCAGCAGCACGGCGCCGAGTGCTTCGAGGTCGCTGCGGGAATAGGCCGCGCCGGTCGGGTTCGACGGTGCGTTGAGGATCAGCCAGCGCGTCTTCGGCGTGATCGCCGCCTCCAGCGCCTCCGCCGTCAGCTTGAATCCCTCATTCTCGGAACAGCGGACAATGACCGGCTTGCCGTCATTGGCGATCACCATGTCGGGATAGGACACCCAATAGGGCGCGGGAATGATCACTTCCGCCCCCTCCTCCACGCTCGCCATCAGCGCGAGGAACAGGATCTGCTTGGCGCCGCCGCCGACGCAGATCTCGTTGTCGGAATATTCGAGGCCAAGGCGCCACTTGTAGTCGGCGATAATCCCCTTGCGCAGCGCCACGGTGCCGTTGACGGCGGTATATTTCGTCTCGCCGCGATCGATCGCAGCATGCGCCGCCGCCTTGACGTCATCGGGCGTGTCGAAATCAGGCTCGCCGATCGCCATGTCGACGATGTCGCGGCCGGCGGCCTTCAGCTCGCGCACCCGCGCGGACGCCGCCGTTGTCGGAGATATCTTGATGCGCGAGACGCGCGCGGCCGGCACGAAGATCGTCACTGTGGTCGTCCTTTGAGTTGCAGTCAGTGTTCGACGTCGGTCTCACCGCGCATGCGGCCGGTGAGGAAGAGCTCGCCGAGCTCGTCATGGGTGATATCGGCGGGCCGGCCGTCCCAGATCACCTTGCCGAGCCGCAGGATGACGGCGCGCTGGGCCACCTGCATGGCTTTCTTGGTGTTCTGCTCGACCAGCAGGATGGTCTGGCCAGCGGCGTTGATGCGCGCGAGCTCGTCGAACACGATGCCGATCGCGGTCGGGGACAGCCCGACCGAGGGCTCGTCGACCAGCAGGATCTTTGGCCGCTGCAGCACGGCCATCGCAACCTCCAGCAATTGCTGCTCGCCGCCGGACATGTTGCCCGCCAGCGTGTTGCGGCGCGTCTTCAGGATCGGAAAGAGGTCGTAGACATAGTCGCGCTCCGCCTTCACCCTGCTGTCGCGCAAGGTATAGGCGGCCATCTGCAGATTCTCGTCGACCGTCATGACCGGAAAATTGCAGCGGCCCTGCGGCACCCAGGAGATGCCCTCCGCCAGGATCGCGCGCGACTTGAAGGCCGAGATATCCTTGCCCTGCCAGTTGATGCTGCCGCCCTTGACCGTGGTCATGCCATAGAGCGTCTTCAGCAGTGTCGACTTGCCGGCGCCATTCGGCCCCATCAGCGCGACGAACTGGCCCTGCGGCACGTCGAGATCGACGCCGTTGAGGATGTCGAGCGAGCCGTAGCCCGCGCGCAGCCCCTTGATGGAGAGAGAGGTTTCAGCCACCGAGATAAGCCTCCCGTACCGCCTGGTTTTGCACGATCTCGTCCGGTGTGCCTTCCGCGAGCTTGCGTCCCTGGTCGAGCACCACCACCCGCTTGCAGAGACTCGTGACCACGTCGATGTTGTGCTCGATGATCAGGAAGCTGACGCCGAAGGAGGTGTTGGCGAGGCGGATGCTGTCCACCACGCGCTCGATCAGCTTCGGGTTGATGCCGGCCATGGGCTCGTCGAGCAGAATGAGCTTTGGTTCCGGCATCAGCATCGAGGCGAACTGGATCAGCTTCTGCTGTCCGCCGGAGAGTTTTCCGGCCGGCTGGAAACGGACATCCCAGAGGCCAGCGATCTTGATCAGCTCGCGCGCCCGCTCCCGCAACGCCGCGACCCGATTGCGCGCGGCGGCGCCGATCCCGAAGGTCGACAGAACGCCGGGAAAGGTGAACATCTGGCCCGCGATCACGAGGTTCTCCTCGATGTCGAGCGCGGAGAACACCACAGTCTTCTGGAACGAGCGCAGCATGCGCCCTTCCCGCGCGATATCGTTCAGCGCCCAGCCCGTGATGTCCTGCCCGTCGAGCTTCACCGCGCCCGCGCTCGGCTTGGCAAGCCCGGTGACGCAATCGAAGAAGGTCGACTTGCCGGAGCCGTTGGGGCCGATCAGCCCGCAGATCTCGCCGCGATCGACATGAAGGTCGACACCGTCGACCGCGCGCACGGCGCCGTAGGATTTGCAGAGGCCGGATATATCGAGCATCGGCAGCCCGCTCATTTGCGCTTCTCCAGGAACGACGAGCAGCGGCTGATCAGCGGCGCGAACCCGTTCGGGAACCAGAACACCAGGCCGAGCAGGAAGAAGCCGTAGGCGATCATGCGCAGTTCGGGGGCGACGCGCAGCGCCTCGGTGAGACCGACGAACAGCAGGCTGCCGAAGATCACGCCCGAGATCGTCCCGGCCCCGCCGCCGAGCACGATGATCAGCATCGTCGTGGAGTAGTACATCTGGAAGGTCAGCGGGCTGACCACGGTCAAATAATGCGCATAGAGGCTGCCGCCGAGCCCGGCAAAGGCCGCGCTGATCATGAACACGACCAGCTTGTAGTGCCAGGTCGGGATGCCGACGGATTCGGCCAGCGTCTCGTTCTCGCGAATGGCGATCATGTTGCGCCCCGCCGGCGATCGCACGATCAGATAGACGGCAAGCGTAGCGAGCACGGCGATGGCGAGCACCAGGTAATAGAAGCCGACTGTTCCTGAGACCGTGAACGACGCCGGTCCCAGTGCGAAGTAAGGCTTTGGGATCGCCGCCAGCCCCATGTCACCGCGGGTCAGGCTGATCCAGTTCTTGGCGATCGCCTGGCCGATGATGACGAAGCCGAGCGTGCACATCACGAAGGACGTCGCACGCAGCCGCAGGGCGGGAATTCCGAGCGGCAGCGCGACCGCGCCGGTCACGAGGCCCGCGGCGAGGAAATTCAGGTAGAACGGCGTGCCGAAATGCACCGCCAGCAGCGCCGACGTATAGGCGCCGATGCCGAAGAACGCCGCCTGCGCCAGCGAGAGGAGCCCGGTATAGCCGAGCAGCAGGTTGAGCCCGTGCGCCGGCAGCAAGAAAATCAGCGCGATGATGATCGCGTGCAGCGGATAATTACCCAGAAACAACGGCGCGATGCAGGCCAGCGCGAGCAGCGCGAGGCCGAAGGGAGCGCGGAGATCCCGTCCCGTCGCAGCTGGGCTCTCGGCTTGGGTCACGGTCTGGTCTCGGGCGATCTCGGTCAAGGTGTCACATCCCTGCGATCAGAAGCGCGCCTGCGCGGAGAACAACCCGTGCGGACGCCACATCAGCACCAGCATCAAGGTCGCAAATCCCACGGTGTCGCGGAACTGGAGGCCGACATAAGTGGCAACCAGGCTCTCGGCGATGCCTAAAATCATCGCGGCGACGAAGGTGCCGCGAACGTTGCCGAGCCCGCCCATGATGATGATCGGCAGCGTCTTGAAGGTGATGAGCTCGCCCATCCCGCCATAGACGCTGACATTGACCGGCGCGGTCAGCACGCCAGACAGCGCGGCAAGACCTGCACCGAGAATGAAAGTCCAGAGCGCGATATGACGGACATCGATGCCGACCACCGCGCAGCACTCGATGTTCTGCGATACAGCGCGCATCGCCTTGCCCATCCGGCTGTAGGTGACCATCAGCTCGAGGCCGACGAAGACGATGAGGCCGACGATGATGATCAGGATACGCTGCTCTGCCAGGGTGAAGCCGAACAGCGTCACCGGCTCGATGTAGCCGCCGGAGAAGAACTTGTAGCTGCCGCCGAACACCAGGATGATGGTGTTCTGGAGGATCAACGCGACACCGAGGGTTGCCAGCACACCGGCCTCGGCCGGTGCGCCCACGATGCGCTGCATCACGACATTGCCGACAACGACCGCAATGACAGAAGTCGCCACCACGCCGATCACGACCGCGACCGGATACGGCAGATCGAAATACTCGATGGCGAACCAGGCGCCGAAGGTGCCGAGCATATAGTATTCGCCATGGGCGAAGTTGATGGCGCGCAGCACGCCGAAAATCATCGTCATGCCGACGGCAACGATCGCGTACACCGATCCGGATACGATGCCGTTAACGACCTGCTCGATGATCGTGTAGAACATGTGCGTGCCGCCTATTTGGGATAGTCGATCTCGGCGGAATAGGCACCCTTGATGGCAGGCTTGCCGTTCTCGATCTCGAGCAGAATCATCGGCAGCCGCGCCTGATTGTGATCGTCGAAGGTCACTTCGCCGACTGCACTTGCATAGTGGATCTTGGAGAGTGCGGCGCGGACCTTCTCACGATCGATGCTCTGAGCTTGCTCGATCGCCTTGGCAAGAAGATGCGTCGTCTCCCAGTGCACATAGGCGTGGTTGTTCGGCGCCTCTCGATACTCGGCAGTGAACTTCTCGACGAAGGCCTTGCTCTTCTCCGAGTCATAGGCCGGCAGCCAGGCCGCCGCCTCGATCGCGCCTTCCATTGCCTTCGGCGCCGCCTTGATGGTGCTCGCGGTATTCAACGGGATCTTGCCGGCGATCCCGACCTCTATCATCTGACGTCCGACGATCGGCGAAGAATCGGCGTTGCCATACATGATGATGGCCTGGGCGCCGGCATCGCGGATTTTTGACAGCACGCTGCGGAAGTCGACCTCGCCTTCCTTGTAATAGTCTTCCGTCAGGATCTGGCTCTTGAACCGCGGGAGATACTTCTTGGTGAACTCAATGGCCGCACGGCCGTAATCGCTGTCGACCGAGAGCACGGCGTATTTGGTAAAGCCCTTCTTCTCGGCGGCGTATTGCAGCACGATCAACGCGCGGTTCTCGTCGGTCGGATAGTTGCGATAGGTCCATTTGAAGCCGCCGACACCCGCCTTGTAGGTGATCTTCGGGTTCGACGAGGCGGCATTGAGGAGCAGCACGCCTGCATCTTCGGCAACCGGCTGCATCGCCAGCGTCACCGAACTCGAGACGTCGCCGATGATGAAATCGACTTGGTCCTGGTCGATCAGCCGCCGGGTCGCCGAGACGCCCTCGACCGGCGTCCCCTGGCTGTCACCGGCCAGAATGTTGATCTTGCGCCCACCGATACCGCCGGCGCCGTTGATCTCCTTCGCCGCCATCTGGGCACCGCGCAGCGAGAAGGCACCGTAGCGGGCATTCGGCCCGCTCATCGGCGCGACAAGACCGAGTCTGACCGTCCCGTCTTCGCTTCGCGCCGCGAAGGCGCTGGAGGAAACCGTCTGGAGTCCTATCAGGGCAGTTCCGATGCAAAATCCCCGTCGGCTCAACTCGATCGTCATTTGCCCGCTCCGTTGCTGCTACAAAATGATGCGCCCGCGAACCTCGCCACTTCCGTGGTCTTGCCCTTGGAATTTTTTGCTGCGGCCGACGGTAAAAAAATGATTTACGTTTGATGACAGGGGAAGCACCGACTGCGGTCTGCCGCCATAGCGATTTCTTATGGCGACCCTGAGTTCTGTCGATTGTCGCTCGATGCAGCTAGCGCTGCGCTCCGCGCGCGAGCCTCTTTCGGCCCCCGCGAACCGGCGGACGGCGTATCCGCGACGCCGCGCCTCGACCAAAATCTTCGAGTAGTACAGGCGGACGAGCAGTCGGCGCACCAATGCGGCGCCATCCACAACGGAACGCCTGATCACGTTAGCTGTGAAGAGATTTTTCTTGATCTCCCGGTGCACATGCCGTGCACACGCCGCCTTCCAACCCATTGAAAGACTTGAACTTTCGCTCCAATCCATCACGGGCCAATTTGAGCTAGCTCCAGCAATCGAGCTCCGATTGGAGCTAGTCCGGCGCAACGCGCATCCCTGGCGCGATCGCCTGTCATCGCCCTGCTCGGCACCGAGACACCAAACCGACTCAAGCTGGTGTTCGAACTCGATCCAGCTTCGTTCCTCATCAAGCCCTTGCGATCGGCCGGCATCTACGCAGCGCTCGTCATGGCTTTCGAGCGGAACGAACGCACAAGCAACAAATTCTCAAGCTCGAGCAGCGTCTGCGGGCACGTCGCCTCGTGTTTGCCGCCGTTCTTCAGGTAATGCATTCGCATACGCTCGCCGAGCCCTGCCGCCTTTGCGTTGACCCGCAGAACCGCGATGGAGCAGCGCAAGACGATCGAAGAACTCTCGGCGCAGATAACGGCAAGGGGTATGCTGCCACGCGCGACGGGTTAGATTGCTTCCTGTTGCGAGAAACGGGCCGCAATTTCCTATGCCCCCTTTTTATGTTTTGAATCCGAGTCTATTCAGACAGTCGCGCAGAACCAAGGCACTGAGGGCATATGTTTGTGTCGGACACACCAACTGCGCGGCGCACTCCACTTTCTCGATCCCGGTCTATCGTTTGCCGCCGCACCAAACACGTGTTGAGCACCGTAGCGACACCCTTCGCTTCTGCACGCGCCACTGCGCTGCCGCGCTCTTTGTTCAGAGCGGCGTTGATAGCCGAGTCCAACCAAGCTAAGCCAATTTCAAGGTACTTGGTCAGGGGGATTTTTAATGAGAGCGACATTTCTAAAGCTACGCAAGGTAAGAAATAAGAGCTAGCAGCACTACTCCCACTCTATGTCGTCGCAGACCGGCAGCCGTAGAACTCCACGCTGAGACTCATTCAGACAACGCCGAGGCGCCCGAGCGCATTTGGCAAGCCGCGATGGCCTCCTTGGACCGGATCACCGATCATGCTTCAAGTCCCGCACACTGCGCGCGCTGTTAGCGCGCGACCTGGGGAACGTAGTGCTCTAGCTCCTGGTCCGGGAAATGCACGGTGCGTCCGAGCTCGGCGGACCGATAGAGCGCCATCAACATTTCCATGACGCCGACGCCATCATCGAACGTTTCGGCAGGACTGAGCCCGCGCCTAAACGCTTCGACCATGTGCCGATTTTCATCAGTATAGCCGTAGATGCCTGTTTCGTCTTCGACGACCGGCATCAAACCCTGCTCGGCATTCTGCTTCTCGATGAGGTCCTCGCCTTCGGAACCGCTGAGCGTCCGGGCCAGGAACACCTTGAGGCCCGTTGAGAGTGAGGAGAACTCCATCGAATATTCGGGCCCGAGCAATTCGAGCTGGATGCGCAGGCCGGCCCCGACATAGGCCCAGGAGGTCGTTGCCTCGATCAGGACCTGATGCCCATCCATGTCTTCCAGCGTCAGGATGCCACGCGCGAAATCCTCGACCGGGCGTTTCGCAAAATCGATCTCCATCCGCGTCTTCAGATCGGCCGCATAGCGCGGGCGCGTCCATTTGAGATTGGCCGTCGTGGCGCTGGCACTGACCAGCCGCAGGCTGTCGCGGCTCGCGCCGGGCGCCGTCAGCATGAAGCGCGCGACTTCGACCGAATGGCACATCATGTCGGAGAGCACGCCACCGCCCTGCTTGTCGCCCTGCCAGAACCAGGGCTCATGCGGTCCGGAATGTTCCTCCGCGGCACGGGCGAGATAGGGACGCCCGCTTCCAGGTACGGCACGCCGCCAGATGATGTCCTTGCCACGCGTCACCGCGGTCGAGAACAACTGGTTTTCCAAATAGCCGTGGAGCAGGCCAGCATCCTCGACGAGGCTGCGCATCTCGCGCGCCTCGGCGAGCGTGCGCGCCAGCGGCTTTTCGCAGGCCACGGCGCGCAAGGGAGCTCCCGACTTCGTCACCCCATGGATCTCGCGCATGATATCGAGGCGCGTATCGTTCGGCGTCAGGATCCAAAGCGCATCGACCTCACCGGAAGTCGCCATGGCCTCGATGCTATCGAACACATGCGCCGGTCCGAGGCCAAGATTCCGGGCCTTCTCCGCGATGCGCGTTCGTCGCTCGGCGGACCGACTGTAGACACCGCCGATGCTGACATTGCGCACGCCAAGCATGGACTGCAGATGAAATGCGGCAATGAAGCCGCTTCCGACGAGACCGACGCGCAGCACCGGAAGTTCCGCGAACTTCTGCATTCAAGACGCCTCCTTCAGCGACAATCGCCGTCTTTTTTCAATGCGACTTTCTCCGCTGCCGACCCGGAATAGCCGCCAGCAATGTCTGGGTATAGGGATGTTCGGGCCGGCTCAACAGGTCCGCGGCCGGCTTGACTTCGACGATCTCGCCATACCGCATCACCGCGATCCGGTCGCAGACCTGGGCGGCAACGTTGAGATCGTGCGTGATAAAGAGAACGGCGAGCCGCAACTCCTTCTTCAACCTCTCGAGCAGCGCGAGCACCTGCGCCTGGACCGAGACATCGAGCGCCGACACGGGCTCGTCGGCCACGAGCACCTCGGGATCCAGCGCAAGCGCGCGCGCAATGCCGATCCGCTGGCGTTGTCCGCCGGAGAACTCATGCGGGTAACGTTGCACCGCGCCGGAATCGAGCCCGACCAACGTCAGCAATTCCCTGGCGCGCGCAAACGCTTGCGCGGCGGGCACCCCATGCGCAATCGGTCCATCGGCGATGATCTGCCCGACTCGACGACGCGGATTGAGCGAGGCGAAAGGATCCTGGAACACCATTTGGATGTGTTTGCGCGCGGCGCGCAGCTCCGATCCGCGGGCGTCCGAGAAATTCAATTCTCCGATGTGGACGACCCCTGCATCCGCGTCCGTCAGCCGCATGACAAGCCGGCCGATCGTGCTCTTGCCCGAACCGGACTCCCCGACCAGGCCGAGCGTCTCGCCGCGACGAATCTCGAAGCTGACGCTCTTCACGGCGGAAACTTCCGCGGGCGGGCTGAACCAGTCGCTGCTCTTATAAGTCTTCACGAGTCCTGATGCCGCGCAGGCGGTGGGCGCGTCTGCGTCCTCGACTTTTGCCCGCGGAATGCCGCGCGGCACGGCTGCCAGCAACCTCTGCGTATAGGGATGCTGTGCGCGCTCAAGCACCTCGTCGACCGTAGCTTCTTCGACGACGCGCCCCTTCTCCATAACAGCGACACGGTCGGCGATGTCGGCCACAACCCCGAAATCGTGGGTGATGAACAGCACCGCCATGCCACGCCGCTGCTGGATGTCTCGGATGAGCTTGAGGATCTGCGCCTGCGTGGTGACGTCGAGCGCCGTGGTCGGCTCGTCCGCCACCAGAATCGAGGGTTCGAGCGCCAGAGCCATCGCAATCATGGCGCGCTGACGCTGCCCGCCGGACAGTTGATGCGGATAGCTACGGATGATGCGCTCGGGATCGCGGAGGCCGACTTCCTCGAGCAGCGCGCGCACGCGCACCTCGCGTTCGGCCGGCGTGAGCTGGTGATGCGCTTCGAACGCCTCGATGATCTGGGCACCGATCCGGATCACCGGATTGAGCGCGGTCATCGGCTCCTGGAAGATCATCGCGATCTTCCGGCCGCGCAGGTTCCGCCACTTTGCCGGAGAGAGAGCACGTAAGTCCAGTCCCTCGAACCGGATACTGCCCGCGGTCCAGCGAATGTCTTTCGACAATAGCCCCATCACCGCGGAAGCGCAGACCGATTTGCCCGAGCCGGATTCACCGACGACGCAAAGGATCTGTCGCGGGTGGAGGGCGAGCGAAATGTCCTCGACGGCAAAAGCGCGATCCGCGCCCGGCGGCAACGCCAGGGTCAGGTGCTCGATGGATAGGATCGCCTTTGCCATCCCGTTCATGTCATCCGATCCACCATCGTCGCCCGCCCCTTCGCTCAAACTGCCAGCGCGATGCCGTCCTTGCGATGATCCGACGCGCCGAACATGACGCCCCTGGATCTGTCGAGGTGCACGACCTGGCAACCTCCGAGCGGCTCGTCCGCCCAGACCACGCGATGACCGCGCCCGGTCAAATCGTCGGCGACAGCCGCGGGAATCGTTGGCTCGAGCGTCAACACACCATCGAAGGCAAAGCTTCGTGGCACATCAGAGGACTGCTGCACATCAAGGCCGCGATCGAGCACTCCGCTCAGGATCTGGATATGTCCGGTGGCCTGATATTGTCCGCCCATGACGCCAAAAACCATGGTCGGCTTGCCATCCTTCGAGAGCAGGCCCGGGATGATGGTGTGGAAGGGGCGCTTGCGCGGCGCGATCGCATTGGGATGTCCCTCGACAAGGGAAAACCCCGCGCCGCGATTCTGGAGGAGCACGCCCGATCGCGGGGCGTAGATACCGCTCCCGAAGGCGAAGAACAGGGAGTTGATCAGGGAGACCATCCTGCCGTCGCGATCGGCGACGGCAACGTAGGCCGTATCGCGATGGACCGGCATGTCGAACACCGTCGGCTCGCTCGCGCGCTCCCTGCTGATGCGGCCGCGCAAGGCCGCGACTGTTCGCTCCGAGAGCAGCGCATCGACGTCGAGCGGATGGAATGCGGGGTCGGCGACCAGCGCGTCGCGCTGCCGATAAGCCGCCTTGGTCGCTTCGGCAAGGAGATGGATGCGATCCGCTTCGCTCAGCGACGGGTCGGCCATGTCGAAGCCGGCAAGAATGCGGGCGATCAATAGCGCGGCGACGCCCTGCCCGTTGGGCGGACATTGCCAGATCTCGTGGCCGCGATAGTCGGTGGAAATCGGCGTGACGTAGTCGGGTCGCGCGCTCGCGAGGTCTTCGAGTTGCATCAACCCGCCCATCGCCTTCAGCGTTGCGACGATTTCCTCTGCGACCGCGCCTTCGTAGAACGCGCTGCGCCCTTCGCGCGCAATCCGCCGCAGCGTCGCGCCGAGTGCGGGATGGCTGAGCCTGGCGCCGACGGCAGGCGCAGCGCCACCGGGCAGGTAGACGGGAATGCCGGCCTGATGTCGTTCGAGACGATTGGCGTAGCGCGCCCAATCCAGCGCGGCGCGCGGGGTGACAACGAAGCCGGTCTCGGCCGCGCGGATCGCCGGCGCCAAGACCTCATCCAAGCTTTTGGATCCATGGTCGGCAGAGAGCCGGCACCACGCATCGACGGCCCCCGGCACCGTGACGGCATGGGGTGAGTCATCAGGAATCGATGTCAGTCCCTGCTGCTGAAACCAACCGAGCTCGGCCTTTTGCGGCGCCCTGCCGGAGCCGTTGACGGCAACGGGCTTTCCGGACGCGGGCGCATAGATTGCAAAACAATCGCCGCCCACGCCGGTCATGTGCGGATCGATGACGCCCTGGAGTGCAATCGCAGCGATCGCGGCATCGACGGCATTGCCGCCGCTGCGCAACATCTCCACCGCCGCGAGCGCAACGGCAGGATGCGAGGCCGCGGCCATGCCGCGATCACCGACCGCGAGCGACCGTCCCGGCACCATGAAATCGCGCTGTCGCCAATTCAAGCGGTTCTCCGAGTCTCGTTCCGGGGCCGTTTGGCCAGTGCAGCGGTAGCCTTCTCGTCGCAGATGATCTCGACGTTGCGGTGCAGTCGAAGCGCCGAGGCCGGGGACGCGGGTCCAATCGGACCTTCGATTGCGGCTGCGACTGCGGCCCCCTTCTCCGACCCTGTTGCGACCAGAAGAATGCTCCTGGCCTGCAGTATTGTCGCGATCCCCATCGTGATCGCGCGCCGCGGAACATGAGCGAGGTCCGGAAAGCCGCCTGCGTTCGCAACACGCGTCGCTTCATCGAGCTCGACCTCGCGGGTCCGCGAGGCGAAATCGGAGCCCGGCTCATTGAAGCCGATATGGCCGTTGGCGCCGATGCCGAGGAGCAGCAGATCGATGCCTCCGCTTGCGGCGATCTGCGCTTCATAGGCGGCTGCCTCCGCCGCGACATCTTCGGCCATGCCGTTGGGGAGCCTTGCGCGCCCGGCCTCGATATCCACGTGCCCGAACAAATGTTCATGCATGTAGCGATGAAAGCTTCCCCCCGAGCTCGGCGCAAGACCGACATATTCATCGAGGTTGAAGCACGTCACCTCGCGAAACGAGATCAGGCCCGCACGGCTTGCCGCGACGAGACGGGCATAGAGCGGCGTCATCGTCGCGCCCGTCGCAAGGCCGAGGGTCAGCTGCGTCCGATTGCGCATGCAGGCAACGATGCGTTCAGCCCCCCGTTCCGCGGCAGCTGCGGCAGCGGCGCTCCGTACGATCTCGATCCTCGGTGCGTACTCTTTCATGCCGCGACTTCTGCTGCCGCAAATGGCAGCGCGAGGGGGCCCGACCCGCGGCCGATGCCGAACAGCGACCGATGCATGAGGTCGATCGCGCTACCGATCGCGCCGATCAGCGTGGCGCGATTGCCGAGCGTGCTGAGCTCAATGCGAACCGGTTGAAGCATGCAGCGCTCCAGATAGTCGTCGATACGATGCTTCAACTCGGGCCGCGCTCCGATGCTCCCGCCCAGAATGATGATTTCCGGATCCAGCACGCTGTGCACGGCCAGAATGGCGGTCGAGAGGATCCGGCCGATCTCATCGATGGTGATCCGAGCTGCCTCCTCGCCTTGCAGCCGGTCGAAGACGTCGCGCACCGTGCTGGCGGGCGCGCCGCCAAGACCGACATAGCGCTCGACGATGCCGGCGCTGCCGACGGCGGTCTCCAGCGTGCCGTATTTCAGACCACGTGCGTCATAGGGATCGCCGCCAAGCGGCAGATAGGCGATCTCGCCGGCGCTCCCCCGTGCGCCGCGCACAAGGCTGCCATCCGAAAAGATGCCCATGCCGATGCCGGTGCCGAGCGCGATAAAGGCGAAACTGCGGATTGCGCGGCTGCTGCCGCGCCAATGCTCCCCGATCGCAGCGAGATTGACGTCATTCTCGATGAGGACCTCGATGCCGAGTTGCTCGCGCAAGGCAGCCTTTACATCCAGGCTATCAAGTCCGGGAATGTTGGGCGCAATGACGATGCTGCCGGATCCCGGATCAACCATGCCGGGACTTCCCATGACGCCACCCCGCAGGCGCTGCGCAGAGACATTGGCCCGCACCAGCAACGCATCCTTCATACGCCCTATCTGGGCGACGACGGCACGGCCGCCGTCGTTGGAGGTGGGTTCGATGCTCTCGGCAACGATCTCGCCGTGCAGATCAGCGAGCGCGACATGCAGTTTCGTACCGCCGAGGTCGATGCCCAAGACGAAGGCGGCGTCCGGCCGAAGCGCGTACGTCACCGCACTTCTTCCGACGTTGCCTTGGATCTGCCCGTCCTCGCGCACCCAGCCGTCGCGCTCGAGCTCGCGCATCACTTCGGAGATGGTTTGCTTGGACAGGCCGGTGCTGCGCGCGATTTCGGCGCGCGAGACTGATCGATCGCGCAGCAAACGCTCGACCACAAGACGCACGGATTGCTGTCGGGCAACGGGCGAAGACGGGGCGTCCTGCATGAGTCTGTCCAATTAGTCCACTCTCAGAACTAAATCGCTCGATCAGCCCTCCGTCAAGGGTCTTTTTTTTCGATTTTCCGTCATATACCCCAGCGGGCTGGCACCTCATTTCGTATCAGGACGCCCATTTGTTCGTCATATTTACAAATGGACCCGGCCGTGCTTGTCTTCCGCCGCGGAAGCAGAGCCTAGGGACGAAAGGACCTCCGGATGAAACGGATCGGAATCGCGCTGGCGGCATTTTTCACGATTGCATCGAGCCTGGCCTCAGCCAATGCAGCGACGCTGCGGGTCGGCATTCAGGACGATCCCGATGCGCTCGATCCGGCACTTGGCGGCACCTACACGGGACGTTTTGTCTTCGCGGCGCTCTGCGACAAGCTCGTTGATATCTCGCCCGACCTGAAAATCGTGCCGCAGCTCGCGGAATCATGGGAATGGGCTGCAGACGGCAAGTCGATCACGTTCGCGCTGCGCAAGAACGTCACCTTTCATGACGGCACCGCGTTCGATGCGGCCGCGGTCAAATTCAACATCGAGCGCATGAAGACGATGCCGGACTCCAAGCGAAAGTCAGAGCTTGCGCCGGTCCAGAGCGTCGAGGCGCTCGCCGCCGACAAGGTGAAGTTCAATCTGTCGGAGCCGTTCGTCCCGCTGCTTGCCAACCTCAGCGACCGCGCTGGCATGATGGTGTCGCCGAAGGCCGCCATGGAAAAAGCCGGTGAATTTGCCGCCGCGCCGGTTTGTGCCGGTCCGTATCAATTCGTCGAGCGCAAGTCGCGCGACCTCATTCGCGTCAAGAAATATCCGGGCTACTGGAACGTCGGACAGATCGGCTATGACGAGGTCGTCTACTTCTATGTCCCCGACTCGACGGTTCGGCTGTCACGGGTGAGGGCCGGCGATCTCGACCTCGCCGAGCGCGTCGCGCCGACCGACCTCAAGACCATCCGCGACGATTCCAATCTTGCGCTGCATTCCGGCAAGGGGCTTGCCGTTTCGCATCTGATGTTCAACGTCGGAGCCGGCGCAAAGGCCGACACGCCGCTGGGCAAGAACGCGGCGCTGCGCCAGGCCTTTGAGCTCTCGATCGACCGCAACGTCATCAACAAGGTCGCCTTCAACGGCGAGTTCTTGGCCGACAACCAGATGATTCCGCCCTCCTCGCCCTACTACGACGCCGCACACAAGGCGCCTGCGCGGGACGTCGCCAAGGCGAATGCGATGATTGCCGCCGCCGGAATGACCCGCGTGCCGATGGAGCTGCAGTTCGAGAACACGGCCGGAGATTCCCGCGTCGCGCAGATCATCCAGTCGATGGCGGGTGAGGCCGGCTTCGACGTCAAGCTGTTGCCGATGGAAACGGCCACGGCGATCGAGCGCTACATGAACGGCAATTTCGAAGCCTATATCGGCAACTGGAGCGGCCGCGCGGATCCGGATCCGACCTTGGTTGCCTTCTTCAGCTGCGCGGGCTCGCAGAACGTCAACAAGTACTGCAACAAGGATCTCGATGTGATCCTGAATCAGGCCCGGGCCGAGGCCGACGAGACCAAGCGCAAGGCGCTTTACGCCAAGGTCACTGATGTATATCTCGGTGACCTTTCATCGATCCCGCTCTATCACCCGAACTGGTTCTTCGCGGCGCGCAAGTCGGTCGGTGGCATCGTAATGGTTCCGGATGGCCTTCTCCGTCTGGTTGGTGTCAAGCCGACGAACTGAGGCGCACCGCATGCAGCACCCCGACCGCGTGAGCAACAGTTTGCGTCGATGAAGGCCCTGCTTTTTCGGCGGCTCGCCATCTCGTTGCCGACCCTCTTGCTGGTGTCGATGATGGTCTTCGGGCTGCAGAAGCTGCTGCCCGGCGACCCGGCACTGGCGCTGGCCGGTGAAGAGCACAATCCGGAAGTCGTGGAATACCTGCGGCAGAAGTATCGCTTCAACGATCCGGTTCCGGTGCAGTACGCCATCTGGCTCAAAGCCGTGATTCAGGGTGATTTCGGAACGTCGGTGCGAACCCGCTTGCCGATCGGCAAGATGCTGGTTGAGAAGCTACCCGTGACGATCGAACTCGCGACCCTCTCGATGCTGGTCGCCCTGGTCATCGGCCTTCCGATCGGCATTTTTGCCGCGTTGTGGCGCGGGACGCCACTCGACTACGGCGCCAGCATGTTTGGACTGGCCGGACTTTCCATTCCCCACTTCTGGCTGGGCATCATGCTCATCCTGCTGTTCTCCGTGAATCTCGGCTGGCTGCCTGCAGGCGGCTTCGTTCCACCTTCCGAAAGCATCGGGCAAAACCTGCTGACGATGCTGATGCCAGCGCTTGTGCTGGGCACAGGCACCGCTGCAATCATGATGCGCCATGTCCGCAGCGCGATGATCCAGGCCATGAAGCAGGACTATGTGCGCACGGCCCGCGCCAAGGGTGTCCGCGAAGGCACGATCGTGCTGCGTCACGCCCTGCCGAACGCAATGATCCCGGTCGTCACCCTCGGCACGCTTCAATTCGGCGAACTGCTGGCGGGAGCGGTCCTGACGGAGCAGGTGTTTTCAATCCCGGGTTTTGGCAAGATGGTCGTCGATGGCGTGTTCAGCCGCGATTACGCTGTCGTGCAAGCAGTCGTGCTCTGTACCGCAGCCATCTTTCTGTTGATGAGCCTCATTGCCGATCTCGCCTACGCCGCGCTCAATCCAAGGCTTCGATCATGAGCACAATCGAGACGCAGCCGATTGCAGCCCAGGCGCATGGGCGCGGCTCCGAACTTCGCCGGCTGCTCCACGAGCCTTCCGCATTGATCGGTGGCGCGATCATCCTGTTCTTCATCGTGCTGGCCGTGTTTGCATCCTGGCTCGCGCCCTACGATCCAAACACACCCGATTGGATGGCCGTGCGTGCTGCGCCCAGTGCGGCACATTGGTTTGGGACGGACGATCTCGGTCGAGATGTACTCTCGCGTGTCGTCTTCGGCACGCAAGCCTCGCTGGCTGCCGGCATGATCTCGGTAACCGTCGCGGTCTTTGTCGGACTTCCCTTGGGGCTCATCGCCGGCTATTTCGGCGGCCTCGCCGACATGGTGATCTCGCGCCTTGCGGACGCCCTGCTCGCCTGCCCCTTTCTCGTGCTCGCGATTGCGCTGGCCGCATTTCTTGGCCCCAGCCTGGAGAATGCGATGATCGCAATCGGCATTTCTGCCGTTCCGGTCTTCGTCCGCGTTGCACGCGCCGAGACCCTGGTTGTGCGCACAGAGGACTATATCTTGGCTGCCCGTTCCCAAGGGCTCGGTCATTTCGCCATTTTGGCCGGGCAAGTGCTGCCAAATGTTCTGGCGCCCACCATCGTACAGGCGACGCTCACCATGGCGATCGCAGTTCTGGCAGAAGCAAGCCTTGCATTTCTCGGGCTAGGTCAGTTGCCGCCCGCGCCCTCTTGGGGCGCCATGCTCGATGTCGCGCGCCAGTTTCTCGGCGAGGCACCATGGATGGCGCTTTGGCCCGGCCTTGCGATCATCACGCTCGTGATCGGCTTCAACCTCATCGGCGACGGCCTGAACAGTGCTCTAAATCCCAGACACTAGCGCGCGGCGTCCAAGTGCACCGCTGCAATGCGAGAACTCGGCAGCATAAGCTTTGCTGGTAAGGGGAAGGGACTTGCTACCAGGATCCATAGTTCTCAAGCAGCAATACAAAATTGACGCAAGAAGTGCGTTTGCGTGGAAATTCTTCTCAGACGTGCCGCGGTTGCTCTCTCATGGACGCAAAGCGCACCAATCTATGACCGAGCCAGTCACTTGCCCCGACTTGAGCCCAATCGACTTTATCACCGGACCCAGGCTCGCGGGCGTCGCTTCAACAAAACGCTAAATTGTCTGCACTCGAGTCACTGTCCGGCTCCAGGCCTTGCGAACGATAGGCTGCCTGCAGAGCTTGGTCCGCCTTCGCGCGCGTGTCGCTTACGTGATCCCGTCGACGATCGCATTCGGGTCTTACCGGGCTCATTCTTTGCCGCGAAGCGGTAGTCGACCGCCGCCTTCGCGTCAAACGTCGGCACTACTTAACTAAATTGGATACTGCGGCTAGCTGGCGTGAACAGCCGCGTCCTCCTCAAACGGTCAAGGCAGTACTCTTGTCAGATGCGTGCGCCGCTTCATTTCTGCAACCGATCCTTGCATCGAACCGGCCATACTCGACGTGAAGCTTCTGGTTGCGGCTCAAGAATGAACTAGTTCATACTATCGGGATAGAAAACACCGCTACGTTACGAACTGATCTGCATCGGGCGAGGTCCGGGTCGGAATTTTCTCTGGGTTCCGCCTCGCGCATCCCACGCGAGCACAGGTTGCTCTGGCGGCAAATCCGTCGAGCCTGATTTCGGTCAACGCGTGTCGGAGTTGTGGTGAGGTTCACATGTGCACAGGACTGGGCACGCCCATGTGCAATATCTGCGGCAAATTCTGCGCGCGCGGCGAACTGCCACCAAGCCTCGTGTTAGCCATAGTGTTCGGACAAGGTTGTCGGCATACGCACGCACCCGCGCCATTGAACAGTAAAACGCGACTAAATCTATCGCTAAGTCCCGGCCTCGGGCTCCAACCCGATTTGTTGCCCACGACGGGCGGCGGGCGTACCATTCCACGCCGGTTGTCAGCCTAGTGTCGAGAATTTAAGGACCGGCCGGAATACGAACGGCCCAACAGAAGATTTTACTCGGCCGGCCAGAGCTCGGTCGAACTTTTCATAATCTCGCGACCAGGAAGGCTCTTCATGACGGGGGGCATCAGTGCGAGGATAGTGGAGCGCAAGGTCGCCATTCTCGGGCGGCTTGGCGTCCACCCGATGGTTCGCCTCTCGCTCCCGGCGCGCCGGCTTCTCGCCTTTCTCGCGCTTCAAGGCCGGCCGGTCTCGCGCACCGCAGCCGCTAGCAATCTCTGGCTGGATCTCGCCGAAGACGCGGGCCGAGCCAACCTCCGCCGCGCGCTGTGGCACGTTCCGCCCGGCTGGATCGAGACCATGGGCGACGAGCTGGTGCTGTCGGCGGACGTTGATTTCTCGCGCGCACAGGCCACCGCGGCCCGTGCCCTCAAGGGCGAAGCGCTTACCTTCGAGGACATCGTATTGCTATCGAACGACGTTCTGCCCGGCTGGCATGAGGAGTGGCTGATCGCCGGGCAGGAGGCGTTTCGCCTGCTGCGGGTGGAGGCGCTCGAGGCGGCCTGCCGGATCATGACGACGTGTGGCGATCTCGCGCTGGCAGCACAGGCGGGGGTCGCCGCGCTCGCCGCCGAGCCGCTGCGCGAATCGGCGGCCGAAGCGCTGATCGATGCATATCTCGCCCAGCGCAATCGCTACCAGGCGGTCCAGTGCTACCGTTCGCTGGCAAAGCGCCTTGCCTGCGAGCTGGGCGTGGCCCCGGATGAGGCGCTGGCGAAGCGCGTGGCCGGCATTTGTCCCGCCTCACGCACCGCGCACTAGCTTCCCCTTCCCTTTTTGTCTCTTCCTTTTCCGGAGTCTGCAGGGACGGCCGTCGTCTGCCCGTGGACGATCCTGCGACGCTGCGTGGACGCCTCGGAAAGCGCCGCGGCCACGGCAGCAATACGCACTGAGCGCGCGAACAAGACGGCAAGGCGACGGCGGCACACACAGCGGCGGACGGCGGTCATGCTCAACTGCACCGCAGATGTTCAGGAGGCCGGAGTCGCGCGATGCTGAATCAACAAGAGTCATCCCATCTCTTCGCCGCGCAGGAAAACCCGTTCGCTGAAGCCTTCGCCGAAACCGGCAACGGCGCGGCGATCGGCTTCGCTCCGTGGAGCGAGAATCTCACACCATTCACAGCGACGCTCGATGGCGGCGCAAGCCAGTCCGAGACCGACCGCCTGGTGGCCGAAGTCTATGCCGAGCTTCGCGACGAAGCGTTCGATGAAGCGCTTGCGTTTCTGGCAGAGGAGACCGAGCAGGCACTCGACGAGCGGTTCGTCGGCGAGACGCCGGCGTCCGCACAGGAGCGCGAACGCTATGCCGACGCGCACCTCGCCCCGGTGCGCTTCGAGGCGCAACAGTATCTGCAGACGCTGGAAGCAGGGATGGCCGGCCTGGACGTCGGCTCCCTTTCAGAGCAACAGCTCGATGAGGTGCTGGAGAGATTCGACCCATCGATCGGAGAGCTGACGCCGGCCGGCGAGGAGTTCATCGGCAAGCTCATCAAGAAAGCCAAGGGCGTCGTCAAGACCGTCGCCAATGTGGCAAAGAGCGTCGGCAAGGTCGCGGGGTCGCTGCTCGGGCCGGTTCTGAACAAGCTGCGCGGCCTGATCAATCCCCTGCTCCGGCGCGTCCTGTCCTTCGCCATCGGCCGGCTGCCGGCACCTCTGCAGCCGCACGCACGCGCGCTCGCCGCCCGATTCACGTCCGAGGCTGCGGAGGAGAGCATCGACGAAGCTCAGGTGTCACCGGCGAACCTGACCGACATGGAGTCGCTCGCCGAATCCTTCGACGCGGCCATCGCGGAGGTACTGGCGGCCGATGCGGCAGCCGAGTTCGAAGGCGAGGCGTTCGGTGCGACGGACGAGAGCGAGATCGAGACGCGGGAACTCGAGGTGCTCGCCGAAGCCCGCGGCGCACTGATCGAACGGCTGCGCGACGCCGACGAGGACGAAGATCTCGCGCCGGCGATCGAGCAATTCGTTCCCGCCCTGCTCGGCGCGCTGCGGCTCGGAATCAACCTCGTCGGTCGACCGAAGGTGGTGGGCTTCCTCGCCAATTATCTCGGCCAGTTGATCGGCAAATGGGTAGGACCGCAGCTCAAAGGGCCTCTGTCGAACGCCATCGTAGATACCGGTCTGAGGCTCATCTCGCTCGAGGCCGAGGACCGGGCGCAGCTCGAGCGCAGCGACGAGGTGGCGCCGGTCGCGCTCGCCAGCGTCGTCGAGGATACGGTCCGCCAGTTCGCCGAGAACGAGGACTACGTGTTCGAGGACGAAGAGCTGACCCAGCTCGCGACCGCAGAAGCGTTTAGCCAAGCCGTTGCAACGCATTTCCCGCCTCGCTTCGTTCGTGCGTCGCTGCAGCAGGCCCCGTCGCTCGGCGGAACCTTCGTGAGCCGCCGCCCGCGTAGCCTCCGGCCCTATCGCAAGTACAACCGCACGCCCGATATCCAGGTGACGTCGCAGATTGCGGACACGCTGCCCACCTTCGGCGGATCGACGGTCGGCGCGGCGATGCGGGCGGCGGGCGCGCAGTTTCCGATCCGCGCGCGCATGCACATCTATCAGTCTGCGCCCGGCACCACGCTCCAGCGCATGGTGCGCACCGACCGGTCGGGCGCAGGCGCAGGCCGCGGCTACATCAACACCGCCAACGTCCATCCGCTGACGCCGGCGGCGGCCGGCGTTCTACTGCGTGAACCGAAGCTCGGTGTCGCGGTGCCCGCCGCATATCTTCGCTCGCGACAGCGGATCGCCGCGGGCCAGCGCTTCTACATTCTGGAGCCGGTCGGCGCCGGCGCGCCGCCAACTTTGCCCGCGGGCCCGGCGGGACAGGCCGCGGCCAGGCGTCTGCGCGCAAGCTGTGCCTGGGCTTCGGTGAATATGCGCCAGGCGCGCATCACCGTCGGAATCTACTTGTCGGAGGCGGAGACGCAGAAGATCGTCGCGGCGATCCGCAAGGGCCAGGGAAGCCTCCCGCTGCTGCAGGCGCTCACCAGGACCTACCAGGACATGGAGCGACTCTCCGCCGGCGGCCAGGCTCCTCTCCGGATGTTGCGCGAGGATGGCGAGGACGGCGAGACTTTCGAGGACTTCGCTGCCCACAGGGGCAAGCTGCTGCCGCCCGGCCTGACCGCTCAGCTGCGCCAGCGCCTGCGCGCCTGGGTGATCCCGGCGTTGACGAAATGGGCGCGAGCCAATGCGGAAGCGTTCGTGCGCGCAGCCGGACATCCCGATCCCGGTGTAACGGTTCGCATCCGCCTCACCGCGGTCCCCGGGCTCGACGCGATCCGCAGGATGCTGCGCGGCGGTGCGTCCGCGCCGTCCGGCGCCGCGCTGCGCGGCACACCGAGCATCGCCATCTCCGTCACACCTGGGCGAGGCTGCAAGTGACGCGTGACATCGACCAGCATCTCGTCACCTCGGACCTCCAGCGGCAGGTCGCCCACTGGCTGGCGGCCGCTCGCACGTTTCGCGATGCCGAGGAGTTTGCTTCGATCGAGGCCTGGAAGTCGGTGGAACGCGACACCGGTGCGCCGCTGCGCCAGCAGATCAACGCGGTCGTCGAGGAACTCATCGAGCTCGGTGAGGCGACGCAGCGGGTCGTTGCCGAGGCGCGGAAGAATCCGGCCCGCATTCCAGCCGCCTCGACCGGTGTCCAGCGCTTCCGTCGCCGCTACGTCCAGGTCGACACCACGCTCGATTTCCTCGGAGATGCCGTGAACTCGCGAACGAGTGCGCCTCTGCGCGAGGCGCTCACGACGCTCGACCGGCTTGCGGTCACGAGCATGCAGGGCGTGCTCGAGCGGGCGAGGAAGCCGGTGCCAAGAGTGCTGGTGTACCAGGACAAGGGAACCGGCGCATCGATCCTGCGCGCGGGCGTCCGCCTCTGGGCGCCCGGGGTCATCATGCCGGTCGCCGCCATCAAGATCGTGCGCCACAATCTCTATCGCCCCACCTCGCTCTTTCACGAGACTGGCCATCAGGTCGCTCACCTCACCGGCTGGACGCCCTCCGTGCGAGCGGCCATAGCGCGCGCGCTGAAGGACGATGAAAAGCTTCAGGCGATGTGGACACCCTGGGCCTCCGAGATCGGTGCCGACGTCTTTGCCTTTCTTCACACCGGCTATGCCTCGACGGCGGCGCTCTACGACGTCGTCGGCAATGCCGACACCATCCTGCAATGGCCGGTGGGCGACCCGCACCCGATCGGGTGGCTTCGCACAGTCCTCGGTTGCGCAATGTCACGCCTCTGCTTCGGCGATAAGGGCCCATGGAATGCCCTGCAACGGGCCATGGAAGCGCATTATCCGATCGCCCTCGCCGAAGAGACGCTGCAGCCCCTGCTCGCCCGCTCGAAGGCCGCGATGCCAAGGATCGCAGAAGCGTGTCTCTCAGCGCCCGTACCGGGGCTCGGCGGCCGGCCGATGACCGACGCGCTCGATCCAAAACGCGTCTCCCCCCAGGCGCTTGCCGAGCTCGAACACACCGCTGGCGCAGCGCTCTGGACGTCGCCGGCGTGGCGGCAGCGTGAGGGAATACGGATCGTCGCACTCGCCGGTCTGCGCGAGGCCGAATGTCCGGAGACTGCACCGATGTGGATTGAACGCGCACGCAGCTGGTTCATCAACCAAGCCGAAGCGGCGTGAATTGAGAAAGGAATACGACATGGCCAAGAAGCCTTCATCTTCGGCAGGATCCGAGTCCGTGCTGGAGCTTGCCAAACGCCAATCGGACGGGCACCCGCGCAACGAGGAGATCGACCTCCTCAAGCAGACCATCAACGAACTGCACGAGCGCGATGCGAAGCGCGAGCAGGAGCTGTGCCACTTGAATCAGGCGCTGAGCCGCTTGTCGCAGATGAGCGCGATCGAATGCATCCTGACCAACGGATTCGAGGAACTGTCCACCAAGCTCGCACCGCTGGCGGAGATCGGACCTCATCGCGTTCCGATCGCGGATGGCGCTGTGAACGCGCGTCTTGCAAGCATGATCGAAGCCACAGCGCGGCCGAGCTGGTCGGGAGCATCGACCGTGCCGATACCAACGCGTCCCGTTCCATTCATCGGCGAGGTCGTTCCGCGCCCACGCGACAACGAAAGGTACTAGTCATGATCCAGCAGCTGATTGACCGCATGATGGCGCCGCCGTCCAACATGTCGCGCGACGCGGCGGCCGCAATAGTGCTCATGTGCGATCCGTTCGATCTGTTGCTCCACATGGAACAGGTCTGGAACGCCTTTCGCGTATGGGGACCGCCGCCGAATCCGCAGCCGGCCAGCCCGGCCCGGCTGGCCTTCCTCCGCTACGACATCGGCGCATTCGCGCCATTCATCCCGGATCCGTCGTTGGCCGGTGTCCCGCAATGGGACCACCTCGGCTACAGCTACGTTCTGGAGAACACACGCGCCATCCAGATCCTGCGCCGCGTCCTCCGGGAGTATCGCTCCGGCGAGGGATTGGGCATCCCGTCAATCGCGACCCAGCGTTGGCTCGAGATCACCGAGGTGCTGCTGT
Organism: Bradyrhizobium sp. NC92; assembly: GCF_025200865.1. Lineage (NCBI taxonomy): Bacteria > Pseudomonadati > Pseudomonadota > Alphaproteobacteria > Hyphomicrobiales > Nitrobacteraceae > Bradyrhizobium > Bradyrhizobium sp. NC92. The sequence continues at coordinate 3,455,419 of NZ_CP104171.1, read as the reverse complement.
TTGGTGCCGCCAATCCGCTTGCCCCGTGGCTGTCCACCAGTGTCATCCGTCCCGATCCCGAGGCGGTACGGCGCAACGCATACTGGCGGCTCTTCGGCCTCGACCTGGCATTCGGCACCGACGACAACCGGCCGCCCACCTACGACAAGGCCACGCACGCGAACGCGTCATTCATCCAGGTGTTCGAGGAACTCCTTTTTGAATTGTGGCAGGCGATCACCAACGTTCGCAACACATCCGGCGTGAACGCCTCAGACGACGATCGGATTTTCAGGATCGCCGAAGCACTGCGATTTGCACTGCGCGCCCGGCGGCAAAATCAGTTGCTCAGTCGGGAGGAGCTGGTCGCGGCAACGGCCCTCGGCTGGGCCGAATTGACGCTAAGCGCCAACACGCCGGTGGTCGAGGATCTGGTTGCCAACGCCACGAGCCCCTACGAGCGCCTGCGGATGATCGGCGAGCGCGTTGGGCTCGCACCGCACAGCAGGTCGTCGGCTCTGTTCTCGATGGCTGGCGATCTTTCCCGGTTCCTGCGCATCGTCGAGTCCGGCGTCGTGTCCGGACCTGAACTGGCGTGGGTTCTCTACCTCGAGCAGCCGCCGGTCGGTTCGCCGCCGGGCGCAGCTTCGCCGATCGGGGCTTCGAGCAGGCGGGTCATCACTGAGTGGGCATCCGCAACTGGCAAGGATCTGAAGACACGCGCAAAGCCGATCGAGATGCGGCCGCCGACCCGACCGCCACTGCTCGTCGGCGCACGTTGAGGTCAACGCAGGAGGCAGACGATGCACGGGTCCACGCAGGATTTCCAATCGCTCGACCCGCTCGGCCTCGACGCTCCGTTCGCGGAGACGTCCGAGCCGGAGAACCACAGCGGAATTGAAGCGTTCGCCACGCTCGAGGACAACCCGTTCGTGGCCTTTTCGGGCGAAGCGGAGTGGACTGGTGCGGGCGAATCCCAGTCCCTCGAGGAGGGAGAACTGGGCTCACCCCACTCCTTCGCGAACTGTACGTCGACGCAAAAGCAGCTGCTGCTTGACGTCACCGAACGGTGTCTGCGCGCAGTGCAGCATGCGGCCTCGTTCGTCGGCAGCGCGTACGGACGGCCGGATCGGATGGGCGCAGCCACGCGGCAGCTGCTGCTGCGGCATTTTCACACCACGAAGCACGACGATCTCCATCACATCGTCACACGGCTGATGCGGATCGAAAAGGCGCTGAAGGATGGAATCAAGTTCCGCGGCGAGACCGACTGCGCCACGGACGGCAAGGGAGCCGTCTGCGGTTATGCCCTGACGACGCAGTTGTTCGGCGGTTTCGGCAAAGTCCACATCTGCTTCGACACGCGGCCGAGGCACTGCAACTTCAGCGCGCTGGCGCCCGACACGCAGGAGGTGACCCTCATCCACGAGGTCGCGCATCGCTATGTCGGCATCAAGGACCAGGCCTACGAGCACGAACCGAAATACTCGACCCTGTCCCCGAAGCAGGCTCTGAACAACGCGGATAGCTACGCCTTCTTCGCCGTCGAGGGCATGACCCTGCTGAGCGAGAGCTTCGAGCCGGAGCTGGAAGGCTCGCTGTCGGAAGATTACGATGAAACCTCGTTCACAGGGCTTGAAGCCCAGCCGTGGAATTCGGATGGCTTTTCCGCGGACAACGATGCCGCGCGAGACGAAAGCTCGGAGCCTTGGGCGCGCGAGCTCGAGGAGGCTCGCGAGCTGGAGTCCGGAGCCAGCCGCTGCGCCGAAGACGAACACGAAGGTGAGGACGAGTATCTCGAGTCCGAGGCGTGGACCGCAACAGCGGAGCAAATCGCCTTTCGCAACAATGTGCTCGCCGAGCATATCGCCCGCAGCCGCAAGGCCAGGGGTGCTCCCCTGCCCGACCTGAGCAGCACTCAGGTCGAGACGATCCCGGGCACCAGCGTCAAGACGCGGCCGGAGACTGCGCGGGCCGCAGGCCGCCTGCTCGCCGCTGCAAATGCAGATCTGCAGAAGGCTCAGATTGCGGCTGATGCAGATGCGCTGCGAACGAAACGATTGACGGCAGCAAGCGGCTATCGCGGCAGTGAGCACCAGCGCTCGCTGTGGCTCGGGTATTTCAAGGGCTACTACAACCGGACACGCGCGCACCGCGAAGCTCTTGCCGAAGGTCCACATTCGAAGGCAGCAGCCGCCTACATGCTGAAGTCGAAGGCCTTCGGCGGCTTTGGCCTGGGTGGCCGGATTGCGGCGCCAGGCTACAGCAATCACCAGAACGGAATTGCCGTCGACTTCTATCAGAACAGAAAAGCGGGATTCGAGGTTGCCAACAGTAGCAGTGACGCAGCGCGAGCGGCCTGGCGCAGGAGCTGGTTCTATGGATGGCTGAAGCAGAACGCGGCGGCCTACGGTTTCGAGCAGTTGCCGACCGAGGAATGGCACTGGGAGTTTCGCCGCAAGCCGACGATCACGAGCGAGTTCGAAAGCGAAGCCGTCGTTCCGTCCACGAAGCCGTATCTTGACGGCGCGTTATGGATCTACCGCTCCCGCGTCACCGGCACAAAGATCGCCGTATTCGCGTCGGCTGCGGCCGTTCGAGGCAGCGGGCCGGTCGACATGTTGCTCTACATCCACGGGCTGCTCAGTCCTTGCGGCGTGCCGCGAGCCATGCCTGCGGGCATCGTGACGGAGGCGACCTTCCGGCTCGGCAAGATCGTGACCGACAGCGGCCGGCCGATGCTGCTGATCGTGCCGCAGCTCCAGATTGGGAGCGACGCAGGCTGGAGTGCACACGGCCTCGACCGGCCTGCGCAGCTCAATGCGCTGTTTGCCGAAGTGCTGGGCGAGGCGGACCGCCGCCTCGAGCGGAGCGGCACGCAAATCGGCCGGCTCGTCATTTCCGGGCACTCGCGCGCCTACGGCGTGCTCTATCCGCTCGCCAACGCGAACAAATCCACGGCGCTCGGCACCGGCGCGCTTGCGAAGCTCGTCAAGGTGTGGGTTCTTGACGCCACCTACGGAAGCCCGCCCATCGCGGCGTTCAAGGCGCTCTCCGCAGCCCGGCCGGGTTTGGGCGTGGACATCGTTTACCGCGCCAAATCTCCGACCGACAAATTCGACGGCCGCGCCAATGCGGGCGCGGTGGCGCTGCGCCCCGTGCCAAATTCGATCACCCATTGCGCGCTGCCCGGTAAACTGCTCCCGACCTTGTTGAGCGAGCTCGGCACAGCCTCGGATGGCGAGGCCTTTGAGAATTTCGATGCGATGTCGAGCGCGGAAACACATTTCGAGAGAGCCGACGGGGAATCGTTAGCTTGGCTGGACGTGGAAGCAAGCCTTCCTGGCGACAAGCTCGACGAAGACTTCTCCGACACGCGCTGGCTTGAATCGTCCGAGGACGAAATCGAGCACGAAAGGTGCGGATGCGGGTGCGGCGCCCACTCGGCGCCCCGAAAATTCGAGGCCGAGTGGTTCGAACCGGAATCGGATGACGCAGGATGGCCTGCAGGCGTCGGCGTGCGCGCATTCGACACCGAGGCCGGTGGAGCCGCCGACCTCTTGCAGGGCGCCTCGGCTCTTGTGGTCGGACCGACGCTTCGCCGCGGCAACGGCGGCGCCGGTGTCGAAGCGCTGCAGCGCGCGCTGGCGCAACTCGGCCATTCGCCGGGCGAAATCGACGGACGATTTGGCGATGCAACCGAAAAAGCGGTCCGCGCCTTTCAGTCCCGCGCAGGCCTCTCCGCCGACGGCGTGGTCGGCCCGCGCACCAAGGCGGCTATCGCCGCAGCGCTCGGCGGCAAGATCGCGCCGCTACCTACTCCACCTGCTCCCATCCCGCCGGCACCGACCCCGCCTGCGCCGCTTCCTGTCGACGAGGATCTCGATGCCTTCATTGCCAGATTGGCTGCGGAGTGGTCGCGGCGGACGGGCGGAAAGCCTTCGGCCGACGAACGAAGCGCGGCGCTGCGCGGCGACTACGAGGATACGCTGAAGGGCGCCCGCATGCGCTTCGGGACGAAGTACGCCGACGACGTTCTCCGCCGCGCCTGGATGATCAGCCGCGAGGAAGAGATGCGCTTCCGCACCGAGCCATCGGGCGGCTCGCTCGGCGATTTCGGGCCGCCGGCGCAGCGGGTGGAGCTGGTCAGTCACGCGCCGATTGACGGAAGCGACAAGGCGCCTGTCGCGCCGATCATGGTCCGCTTCTTTGCCGAGCTGCGCCGCCGCTACGGCGCAGGCCTCGGAGCGGGTACCTATCGCGGACATGGCGGCGGGAGCTTCAACGACCGCGGCTATTCGCTCGATCTGTTCCTGAACAGGCGCGACGCTCGCGGCTTCTATCTCCGCGACGATGCCTTGAGGTTGCTGCGCGCGGTGAACGAAACTGCGAAGGCGATGCCGGCCAAATGGCGGATCATCTACAACGATTTCGCGGTCGCCGACGAGATCAACCGGGAGACCGGCAAGCGCAACGTGATCTTCGTCGGCACAACGCGCAAAGACAAGAACAAGCGCGTGACGGGGCTCAACTGGCATGGACCGCATCCCCTTATCATCCACTTCCACCTCGACCTCGCGCCGCTGCCGGGCGCGCAGAGCGAAGCCGAGGACGAGGGATGGCAGGAGACTTGGCAAGAGAACTGGCAGGAGAATTTCAGCGACGGTGAGGACGTGCGCGCCGCCTGCGAGGGCGAATCTCCAGCCGACGAGACCCTCACCCTGGAAGCCCTGCTCGCGAGCGAAGCGGGAGGCGATCCGGGGCTGGTGGACCGCCTCAAAGGCGTTGCCGAATTCATGCTCGGACCGACGCTGCGCCGGGGCAGCAAAGGCGACGGCGTGAGCAGCCTGCAGCGCGCCCTTGTCGGGCTCGGCTACGATTTGGCAGTGGACGGTGATTTTGGTTCGAACACCGAACGCGCGGTGCGTGGGTTTCAGTCGCGCAGCGGGCTGGAGGCCGACGGCGTCGTCGGCGCGGCGACCAAGGCCGCGATTGGCGCCGCGCTGGGTGGCCGGTCGCTGCCGCCCGCCCCCGCTCCTACGCCTCCTGCGCCGACGCCCTTGCCCTACGCGCCGGGCAAGAAGCTCGCGCCGAAAGCGTTCGTCGCCACGTTCGGCGAGTCAGCCAGGGCTTCGCAGGCGGCGAGCCGCGTACCCGCCCTGGTAACGCTCGGCCAGGCAGCGCTGGAATCCGGCTGGGGTGCGCATGCGCCCGGCTTCAATTTTTTCGGTATCAAGGCAAAAGCCAGCATGCCCGAAAACATGCGGCAGTTGCTGAAGACCAAGGAGGTCATGTCGCGGCCCGACGCCAAATTCCCCGAAGTGATCTCGGTGACGCCGCGGCCCGACGGCAAGTACGACTATGTCGTGCGCGACTGGTTCCGCGTCTATCCCGACGCTGCCACCGCGTTCAGCGAGCACGGCTCATTTCTGGCGCGCAACAAGCGGTACGCCAAGGCGTTCGCGGTCACCCACGACCCATACGCCTTCGCAACCGAAGTCGCTCGCGCGGGCTACGCCACCGGACCGACTTACGAGAGGGAGCTCCATGCCGTCATGCGCATGATCGAGAAGGCGGGTGGCGGGTAAGAATGTCGAACTGAAACCTGCAACCTAAATGGTCCGATCCGGATCGCCAGTCGGGTCCGGGCGACGCGTTCTCGAAGAAGTCAGGGCCGCAGCCTTATCGTGTCCGGAGGTCCACCATTCGCCAGCAAGAGCCGCACGCCGCGACTGGCTCTTGATCATTCAAGCCGACTGCACGGAGATCGGTGATATGCCGCGAGGACCGGACAAGTATGATTCCATGACTGCTCTGTACGATGATCCGAACAACGTCCAAGGGATGGCATATGGAAAAAGATGGCTACGTCATGAGTGGCGCCAACTGGGGGAAGAACAGGTTACGGACAACACGGAAACACAAAAGATCATCATGGCCCTCCACGGAGGTGGCATTGAGACCGGCACAAGCGAGATCGCTCTAGCTACGGCCGGCTATCATCCGGCTACGCTGGCGACCGCAGTTGATGGTCTTGGATTGCATGACCTCTGGCTGTTTGAAGGGTTGTTGCCCTCCAGCAACGGCGACCTGCATGTGACGGCTTCCCACTACGATGAGCCAATAGCCACGAAGTTGGTCGAAAACGCTCAACGTTGTATCAGCTTGCACGGCTGTACGGACACCCAGGCGAATGGAAGAATTCAGCTCGGCGGACTGGACGACGAGTTGCGCGATATCGTTCTGGAAGAATTGGATGCTGCAGGAATCCCGGCCGAGGTTACCAGCAACCCTATGCTTGACGGCAGTCTCCCAGACAACATCGCAAACAAGACAAGAATTGGCGGCTGCGCCCAACTCGAGATGGGAACGAGCTATCGTAGAAGCTTGTTCGGGATCAACACAAGGCGGCAGCGGAAAAACACGACGAACGCTCAATTTTGGCTACTGGTCGACGCTTTGCGTAAATCCATGAGCCGCGTATGAGCCGTTCCCTACCCGGACGGAATAGCCAGCAGGCTTGTTCGAACCGGGCACGACGGCTTAGAAAATCGATTTTCCAAGCCCAGGTTACGCCGGCGCCCACCGGCCGTCTCAGGAATGAGCACCCACAGACGGCGCGACGTCGAGGCGGACCGCGACACCGCTGAGGTCCGGGCTCGGCGCCGGATAGAGCTTCATGACGAGCGGATCGTGACCGGGCACGATGTGGTCCGCGTCGGGTGCGACAGCGCGGAGCTTGTCGAAACCCGCCAGCATGTCGCCGACATGAAAGGCGGTCGTGAACGGGCGCTCGCTGGCCATGTTCTCGTAGAAATGACTGACGTCGGAGGAGAGCACAACGAAGCCCAGCGGGTTCTCACGCGGACGAACTGAAGACCGGCCGAATGCCTGCAGGCGCTGCAATGACGAGCATTTTTAGCCGCGCATGACGGGCAGACCCTAATCCGAAGGAATCGCCTGGCGCCGGCGACCTAGCGGCGGCCTCGCCTGGGAAACAGCTTGTCGCGGATGTAGCGCGAAGTCGGCGTCAATCTGGCGCCACGCGGCTTGCGCCAGACCGCACGATCGATCTCCTTCTTGTCCCCGACCTTCAGCCGTCCCGTTACCTTCTTGGCCAGGAAAATGGCATCACTCATCCGCCGGCCGGTTCGGCTCTTCTTCGCTCTCACTTCCGTCCACAGTTTCAACGACCCGAGCTTGAGCTTGGGAAGCTCCTCCTTGATCTCGCGACGCAGGCAGCTCCTGTCGCTCTCGCCTGCCCGCCTCCGTCCGCCTGGAAACATCCAAAGGCCGTCGCGCCTGCGTCTCACCATCAGCACGCGCCCCTTCCGGGCGACGACCAGCTTCGAGGATTTCGCCATCACGACCGGCCCCGCATCTATCCCTGCTTCCGTTACCCCAGGCTCTTTGGCGAGATGCCGCTCGATTAGGGGCAAATGATCGCCTTGATAATCCCATCGCGCCGCGCGACCTGCTGCTCGAACGCGGCGGGCGTCTGGTCGAGCGAGAAGCGATGCGTGGCGAGCGGCGCCAGCTTGACCTGGCCGCCTTGCACAAGCGCGATGGCCCGCGGATAGACTTCCGGCATACGACGTGAAAACTTGATGGACAGGCCCTTACGACGCGACTCCGCGCCGCTGAGGATGTACTGGTTGTTCTCCGGGATGCCAACGAGAACGATCCGGCCGCCGATACGGGCGCAGCGCGCAGCATGCTCAAAGCCGTGCGAGGAGTCGGTTGCCTCGATCACCAGGTCGACGCCGCGGCCTTCGGTGGCGTCCCCGACCTCGGCGTAGCTGCGGCATGCCACGTCCGCCCCGAGGTCGCAGGCGAGCGCCGTGCGCTGCTCGACGGGGTCGATCGCGATGACCTTCCCGGTACCCGCGAGTCGCGCCAGCTGCACGAGCAGCAATCCCACCGGCCCGCAGCCCAGCACCGCCACGCTTTCCAGAAGCCGCGGGCGCGCCAGATCCATCGCATGGATCGCTACGCCAAGCGTTTCCAGGATCGCAGCACCGGCCGGGTCGATGCTGTCAGGCACCAGATGCACGGCGGATCGGGGCACGCAGACGAATTCGGCCATCGCGCCGTTGTGAGGCGCATAGCCGAGGAATTTCACATTGGGGCAGAGATTGGTGTGACCGCGATGACACCATTCGCAATGGCCGCAGGGAATGGACGGATCGACCGCCACCAGCGCGTCAGCCGAAAGCCCCGCTTTGCGCGCCGAGTCCGGCGTGAGAACACCCGAGAACTCATGGCCTAGCACGAATGGCCTGACTTGCGTCGGGCCGGTTGTTCCGCCTTCAAGATAGGAATGCAAGTCGCTGCCGCAGACGCCGACAGCCTTGACGCGGAGGATGAGCTCGTCCTCCGCAAGCGGCCTCGGCTCTGGGATATCGAGGACGCGGATATCACGAATGTCCTGGAGCACCGCAGCGCGCATGTCGACGCCATCCTTCTGAGCAATTGTCTCCGGTATGTTACATATGTAATGACGAGGTGACAAATGCTTTTGCACGCCTTTCAGCGCACACGCCGGCTATCGCGCGCTCGGTTTCGAAGGCGCGGATCCCCTTCTCTGCAGAGGAAATCGGGCTATTTCTGCTTGTCGATCAGTTTCAGGGCGGCGACGGCGGTGTTCTCGTCCGTCATCAGCACCTTGCCGATCCGGCCGCGCAGCACCGCGGCGATGATCGGCGCCTTGTTGAGTCCCCCGGCGATCAGCATGGACGTCGGTACGCGCGCCAGCTTCTCGAGCGGCAGCGCAATGGCTCGGCTGTTGATGTTATGATCGATGGGCCGGCCGGCTTTGTCGAGAAACTGCGCCAGGACGTCGCCAACGGCGCCTGCCGCCCGTAGGTGCTCGGCGCGGACGTCCGGCGGCAACCCATGCCGCATCAGCAGCGAGCGCGGGGTCAGATCTCCCATGCTCAACAGCGCTAGATCGATCTTCTCGACGCTGTCCAGCACCTCCTGATAGACCTCCTGAGTCAGAAACGTGTCGCGCGAGCGCCGGCTGCTGACAAAGATCGGCGCGGCCAGATAGCTGCACTGGGCGTGCAGCCGGTGCGCGAGCTCACCGGCAATCTCGAAGGTGTTGAGCTCAAGGCCGCGCGACAGGCCGCCCATCATGGAGACGATGGACAATTCCGGATAGTCCGCCGGTGTGACGTAACGGATGGTCTCGCGCAAGGTCGCGCCCCAGCCGATTCCGATGATGCGCGGCCGCTTCTGTTCGAGGAATTTCGACAAATAGGCTCCCGCCGCCATCCCGATCAGGCTGCCGACCTGCTCGGGATTTTCCGGGCTCGGAATGACGACGGCGTCCTCAAGCCCGCATTCCCGGCGCAATCGATGCTCCAGCTCTGTGCAGCTCGCAAAGGTGGAGTTGAGGCGGATGTTGACGATGCCGGTCTGGCGGGCATCCGACAGCATGCGGTTGACGCGGGCGCGGGTCAGCCCCAGCCGCTCGCCGATCTCGGCCTGAGTCAGGTTCTCCATGTAGTAGAGCCAGGCGACCCGCAGAATGGTCTGGTCAGTCACGGCGCAGCCCCCCGCAGCGGTCTCGGCACAGTCAGACGTCGGAGCATTTGAGGCGATCTTTCGTTGGTCGTCAAATCTGTGCCGTCCGGATCTCGTCATGCGGCTTTCGCGCCCGGCACGCCTTCCTCGACCACGAAGCTCGTCAGCCGGCGCACCGCGCTTCCGGCATCCTTGACGTCGTTGAGCGCCTCGAATCCCACGGTGCAATGCCGAACGTCGAGTTCGATGGTCGCATAGCCGCGCTTGTCGCCGCGCGCATAGAGCAGATGCGGATTCTCCGCCAATGCCTTGCGCACGCTGGCTTCGCTCGGTCCGTCCGAGGTGATCGACGTGCCGACGAACTCGGTCGCAATGGTCGGGCGATCCGGGCGGGCGAAGTCATGTTTCAGATCGGCGGTAAAGAAGGCGTGACGGTCGCCGCCGATCACGATCGGATTGCGCCGGCGGTGTGCCACAAGCGAATCAAGGAGCCGGCGGCGGGCGTTGGGATAGCCGTCCCAGCCGTCCATCCAGAAATGCGCGCCGTCATCCCCTTCCCGCTTGTTTTGCGCCATCAACGTCTGCTGCGCGATGATCGTCCAGAGCCCGCGACAGTCGCGCAGACGCGCATCGAGCCATTGCTCCTGTTGTTCGCCAAGCATGGTCCGGACTTCGTCCGACCGGCCTGCACATCCAGCGAGCCAGGTCGGACGCCCGCTTCCGACGCAGGCCGATGCCGAGCGATATTGCCGGTCGTCGAGCAGCAGGACGTCGAGCATGTCGCCGAAGCGGTAGTGTGCGTAGATCGTGGCATCCGCGCCGCGTGGGCGCGCCGAGGGCGGCAGCGGCATGTGCTCGTAATAGGCCTGATAGGCTGCCGCGCGGATCTTCAAGAACTGGGCGGAATCGCGAATGGTGTAGGAGCGATCATTGGCATAATCATCCATCACCTCATGGTCGTCCCAGACCGAAAGCCAGGGAAAAGCGGCGTGCGCCGCCTGCAGATCGGGATCGATCTTGTAGAGCGCGTAGCGGTTGCGGAATTCCTCGAGCGTCGTCGGAATTCCGACGCCGTGCTGGCGGACGTGGCGCGATCCCCAGGATTTCTCATAGATGTAGTCACCGAGATGCACGACGAGGTCGAGATCACGCGCGGCCATGTCGCGGTAGGCGGTGAAATAGCCCTGCTCGTATTGCTGGCAGGATGCGAAAGCAAAACGGAAAGGCCGTGCCGACCCGGCCGGTGCGGTGCGCGTGCGTCCGACGGGGCTGAGCGCCGGACCGGCGCGGAAGCGGTACCAATAGACGCGGTCCGGCAGCAACCCAGTCGCCTCGGCATGCACGGAATGCGCAAGCTCCGTGGTCGTCCGCACGACGCCGTGGGAGGCGATTCGTGAGAAGGCCTCATCCTCCGCAGCCTGCCATTCAACCTCAACCGGTGCATCCTTCATGCCACCGCCGTCGAGTGGTTGCGGCGCAAGGCGGGTCCACAGGATGACGCGATCCTCGCGCGGGCATCCTGAGGCAATGCCGAGCGTGAAAGGATCTGCGCTGAACGACACCGGCGCTCCTCGCACGAACCCGGAGGGCGCGGCGAGCGCAGCGCTCGCCAGCGATCCCACGAGAAACCGACGGCGGGGAATCATGGGCGCTCCGGCATCGTTTCGAGCTGGCGGCGAATGCTCACGGCGAGGTCCGGCCGATCGGTCGTGATCTGCCGCACCGGTTGGGCAAGCCAGTAAGCGATATCCTCCGGCTCGTTGGTCACCCATGCACCGAGACGCTCGGAGCCGAGCAGTTTGAGGGCAAGCGGCAACGCGAGCCCCAGAAGCGATTTTTCGACCGCGACGATGCAGCGCGGAATGACGGCCAACTGAGCCAACGCGGGCTCGATTCCGCCCATCATCTCTGCCGAACGACGGTCGAGCGAAACGAGCACCCGCGCCTTCGGCCACAGCCGCCGCACGGTCTCGATCACGCTGGGCACGAAGCAGGTGATGACCGCACGCCGCTCTAGGCCCCGCCGCTTGATCTGCTCGATCAGCCGCGCCTCGAGGCCCGAATAGGCCTTGCCAAGCGCATCCGTTTTGATCTCGATGTGGAGCTCGAGTGTGGTTTCGCTGAATACATCGAGCACCTCATCCAGGGTCGGAATGCACTCATCGTCCGCATCGCGAAGACGCATTGCCGTCAGTTGTCGCAGACTGCGCTCGCCCACCGGCCCCCTCTCGAATGTGGTGCGGTCGAGCAGCGGATCATGGATCACAACGACACCGCCGTCCGTGCTCTGATGGACATCGAACTCGACCGCATCGACGCTCTCCTTGCACAGGTTGCGGAAGCCCGTCAGGCTGTTCTCCCGCCAAAGATTGCGTCCGCCCCGATGCCCGGCGATGAAAACCATGATCAGCCCCTATTTGCTGCTGTCGACAAGACCCTTGATGAACCAGCGCTGCAACAGCAGGACGACCAACACCGGCGGCAGCATCGTGAGCAGCGCACCGCTCATGGCGACGTTCCAGGCGGGCTCGCTGTCGGAGCGGGGGATCAGACCCTTCAACGCAATGACCGCCGTTGCCATGTCCTTGTCGGTCGTGAACAGCAATGGCCAAAGATACTGATTCCAGCCGAACAGGAACAGGATAATGGCGAGCGCCACCATGTTCGGAACGGACAGCGGCAGCAGGATGCTCCAGAAGAAGTGCAACGGCGAGGCGCCGTCCAGCCTCGCCGCCTCGCACAGCTCCTCCGGGATCGTCAGGAAGAACTGGCGAAAAAGGAACGTGGCAGTGGCCGAGGCGATCAGCGGCAGGATCAGCCCAGGATAGGTGTTGACCATGTTCCACTCCAGCGCGATCAGGACCTCGTGCCCGCTGATCCAGAGCCAGAGATCGGTGACATGCAGCGTGTCCAAGATCCATTGCAGCGGCAGCGCAGCATTTGCCACAGCTTCGAAGGTCGGCACGATCCGGACCTCGATCGGCAGCATCAGCGACATGAAGATGAGCCAGAATGCGAGCATCCTGTAGCGAAACCGGAAGTAGGTGATGGCAAAGGCGGAGAGCAGCGATACTGCAATCTTGCCGGCCGTGATGCCGAGCGCCACGATAATCGAATTGGCGAAGGTGCGGCTGAAATTGCCCTTGTTCCAGGCCAGCTGCAGATTGTCGAAGAACCGCCCCCCCGGCAGCCATGGCAGCGGCACCTTCTGCACCTCGGCCACCGTGAGCGAGCCGGCCACGAATGCGAAATACAGCGGCACGCAAACTATCAGCGCGCCGGCGATCAGGATCGCATGGCAGATCATGTTGAGGACCGGTGAGCGTTCCACCATGCGGCTAGACTCCGTAATTGACCTTGCGGTCGAAGTAGCGGAATTGTAGCAGCGTGCAGATCAGGGCAAAGCTCATCAAGAGAACCGACTGCGCCGCGGAAGAGCCGAGGTCGAGATTGACGAAGCCGTCGACGAAGACTTTGTAGACCAGAATGTTGGTCGCACCGGCGGGGCCGCCTTTTGTCACGGCATCGATGATGGCAAAAGTTTCGAAGAAGCCATAGATGAAGTTCATCACCGTGAGGAAGAAGATGGTGGGCCCGAGCATCGGCAGCGCGATCGAGACGAAGCGACGGATCGGTCCCGCGCCATCCACGGCGGCAGCCTCCATCAGCGACACCGGCACTGCGAGCAGGCCCACGACCAGGAAGATATAGTCGTAGCAGATGTGCTTCCATGACGCGGCCAGCGTCACCAGGAGCAGCGCATCGGTTGGATTGAGGTTGGGGTCCCATGCAATGCCGAAACTGTGCAGCACCTGCGCCAGCGGGCCGACCGCAGGATTGAACAGGAAGGCCCACAGGATGCCCGCGATCGCGGGCGCGATGGCATAAGGCAGCAGGATGATCGTGCGATAGGCCGAACGGCCGCGCACGATCCTGTCGGTGGCAAATGCCAGCACGAGCGCGCTGCCCAATGTGAGCACGTTCTGCGCCGCCGTGAACCAGAACGTCACCGCGATCGACTGACGGTAGTCGCTGCTCGCGAGCAGCGTCTTGAAATTGTCGAACCAGACGAACTGGACATTGGTCCCGAAGGGATCGCTGAGCAGGACGGATTGCATCAGCGCCCGCAGCGACGGAATAAAGAAGAAGAACAGCAGGATCAGCAATTGCGGCAGCAACAGCAGCGTCGGCAAGCCGGGACCGTCGCCGAAATTGGCTCGCTTCAGTCCGGCCTCCTCACGCCGCCGCGTCTTTGCCGACACGCGCGAGCCACCGGCGGCTGCCGCTGGCACTGCCTTGGACCCGCCGCCCCCGTGCCTTCGCAAAAGCACGGGTGTGCGCGCATCACGCCACGGGATGGACAGGCGCAGCGTCATGGACGCTCGGTTTCCGGATTCTTCCCGGCATTGAGCTTCTCGAACTGCCGCAGAATCTCGTTACCCCGCTTGACTGCATCATCCATGGCCTGCTGCGGCTGCTTCTGGCCGGCGAACACAGCCTCGACTTCCTGGCGCTGGGCCAGCATCGTCTGCACGAAGTTGCCGAAGCGGAAGCCACGCGAGTTCTCGTTCGGCGTGCCGCGCGAGAGCTGCAGCACCGCGATTTCCCTGGTCGGATGATCCTTGTAATAGCCCCTCTCCCGCGCGAGCGCATAGGCACGGTTGGTGGCGGGAACATAGCCGGTCGCGCTATGCCACCAGACCTGGGTTTCCGGCTGCGCGACGAAGTCCAGAAAGGCTGCGACGGCCTCGTATCGTTCCGGCGTGTGTCCCTTCATGACCCAGATCGCCCCACCCCCGATGGTGCTGTTGAGAGGCGGATTAATGTCGCTCTCGTGCGGCAGGAAGGTGGCGCTCCAGTTGATGGTTGCATTGCGCTCGATATTGCCGTGCGATGCGGTCGAGTTGACGAAGGTCGAACACCGGCCCGACGTGAACAATTGCTCGGGACTGAAGCCCTGGCCTGCGATCTGCATCACGCCGTCGTCCAGCCATTTCTTGAGCCGCGCGACTTGCGACACCACCTTCGTCTTGTTGTAGACGAACTCGGTGCCGAGCCCGTCGAAGCCGTTCGCGAGCGTGCCGTAGGGCTGATTGTTGATGGCGCTGTAGTTCTCGAGGAGACTCCAGTAGAAATCGCCGGGCAGCACCGTGCCGCACTCGCTGATCCCCTTGGATTTGATGGCGTAGAGCTGCTTCTCCAACTCTTGCCAGGTGTCGGCCGGCTTGTCGAAGCCGGCCTTCTGGAAGTGATCCTTGTTGTACCAGAAGATTGGCGTCGACGAGTTGAAGGGCATCGCCGACATCCGGCCCTTGTAGCTCCAGAAGCTTGCCACGGGTTTGATGAAGTCCGAGAAGTCGATCTTGTAACCCTTCTGCTCCACCAGGTCTTGCACGGGGACAATGGCTCCTGAAAGCAGCATCGTCATGTAACCGCGCTCGGCGATCTGCACCATCTCCGGCGGCCGCTTGGCGCGATAGGCGGCGATCACCCCGTTGGTCACCTCGTCATAATTCCCCTTTGCAACCGCGACGACCGTGTACTTGTCTTGCGACGTGTTGAACTTCTCGACCAGCTCATTGAGCCGGTCGCCGAGGACGCCGCTCATGGCGTGCCACCACTGGACCTCGACCCGCGCCTGCGCCGGACCAACCAATGCCAACGCGCCGAACAAGGCCGCAATGAATGCGACTTTTCTACCCATAGGCAGTCCTCCCTAGCCGGGCAAAATGCTCGGCCTATACATTTGTATTTATATCATGACATATGTGTCGAGATGATGAAAGAGGATCGAACGCCTCTCCTTCGGATCGTGCCGGCGTCGGAGGCAGGCCCCGCCTAGGGGCCCGGATTAGCTCGACAAAAGGGGCTACGAAGCGCTTCGAATTGCCCGGCCCACCTTCTGCAGGGCTTCGAAGGCTCCAAAGCGTCGCTCGGCCCAGCCTGCGAGAGCGGCCTGGGGTCGAGAGATGTCTCCCAAAGCGGACATTGCCTCCATTGCTTCGCCGAGATTAGCATGATCGCCGGAGGCGACCGATCCAAGCATCGCGGAGCCGAGCAGGACGGCCTCCGGGGATGCCGAAGCAGCGACCGTCAGGCCCGTCATATCGGCGAGGACTTGCCGCACGAGGGGACTCTTTGCAGCACCACCGCTGACCACGATCGTGTCGACAGCAATGCCCCTGTCCTGCTGGGCGCGAACGATCTGCCTCGCCCCGCAGCCGAGACCGCACAGCCCGGCAAGATAGAGCGCCAGCAGGCTCTCCACATCCGAGCGCAGATCGAGCCCGGCAATCAGCGCACGCGCGTCAGGATCTGCGAAGGGCGCGCGATTGCCGAGGAATTCGGGGACGACATGAACCTCGCCGACCAATTGCGGGATCACTCCGGCACCGCCGCGAGATTCGGTTTCCGAGGCAAGCCAATCGGCGAGCGTCTGCTGCTTCTGGCGTGCAGCCTCTGTCGCTTGCGCAGAATGCGGATGCATCTGCAACAGATGCTCGATGGCAGCGCCGGCGGCCGACTGTCCGCCTTCATTGAGCCAAAACCCGGGCACCATAGCGGAGAAATAGGGTCCCCATACGCCGGGGACGAAGGACGGATCCGGCGTGGTCGTCATGGTACAGGCGGACGTTCCGAACACATAGGCCATGCGCGTCAGCACCGTGCCCGCGGTGCCGCGCGCGCCCACGGTGCCGACGCCGCCGGCATGCGCGTCGATGAGGCCGGCAGCGACCGCCGTACCCGCGGTGAGGCCGAGATCGGCCGCGGCCTCCGCCGTCAGACCCGCCGCCAGCCTCGTTCCGCCGGGCACGATCTCCGTGCCGATCCTCCGGAATTGCTCGTCCGCCAGCACGCCGAGGCTGACCTTGCGGAAGAAATGATCGTCCCAACGGTTCTCGTGGCCCAGATAGGTCCACTTGCACGTCACGGTACAGATGGAGCGGGACAGGCTGCCTGTCGCACGCCAGGTGAGAAAGTCGGTCAAGTCCATGAACTGCCACGCCCGGGAAAACGTGTCGGGCATGTTTTCGGCGAGCCACAACAGTTTCGGCGTCTCCATCTCGGGTGAGATCGTCCCGCCGACATAGTCGAGAACTTTTTCGCCGGTCTGGTTGATCCGGCGCGCCTGATCGGCGGCGCGGTGATCCATCCATACGATGACATTGCGGGAGAGATCGCCGGACGGCCCGACGGGCAGCGGCGCGCCTCCCTCGCCCAGCACCACCAGCGAGCAGGTCGCATCGAAGCCGATCCCGGCGATGCTGTTTGGCGCGATACCTGACTGCGCCACCGTGCTGCGCACGCTGCGGCACACGGCACGCCAGATATCCTCGCTCGAGTGCTCGACGACGTCGCCGGCCTCCCGCCAAAGTGCGATGGGGGCGCTGTCACTCGCGAGGAGCACGCCGAAGCGATCGAACAGGCCGGCCCGTGCGCTGCCGGTGCCGACATCGATGCCGAGAAAATGGCGGTTAGCGGATGGCTTGCTCATTTGGATATCGATTAGAGATGGCTACAGATCGTTGCTCTGCGGCAGAATGACGAGGTCGCGGATGGTGACGTTTCTCGGACGGGTCAGCATGAAAAGCACCGCTTGCGCGACTTCCACCGGCTGCATCAAGCCGCCCGCCGCCATCTCCTCCTCGATCTTCGCCTTAGGCCAGTCCTTAATCAGCGCGGTCACGACCGGACCGGGCGCAACGGCGCCGACACGCAAGCCGTGTTTGGCGACCTGGCGGCGCAGCGTATGCACGAAAGCCTGCACGGCGTGCTTCGAGGCGGTATAGATCGGCTCCCAGACCACGGGGACGAGACCTGCGATCGAACTGGTGACGATGATGTCGCCGCTCTTGCGCTCGACCATATGTGGCAGCACCGCATGGACAGACCGGAACAGCGCATTGACGTTCAGATTGAGCATGCGGTCCCAGGCGTCGGGATCGCCGCCAAGCACCTCGCCGCCGACATAGGCGCCTGCGTTGGCATGGAAGATGTCCAGTTGGCCCACCTGCTCCAGCACCTGCGGCATCATGGCCTTCATACTTTGCGGATCGGTCAGGTCGACACGCAACGGGATCGCCTGGCCGCCCAGCTCGGCGCAGGCGCTGCCCAGCGCCTCTTCCGCACGATCGATCAGCACCACCCGTGCGCCCGCCGCGACGAATGTTCTGGCGCATTCGAGACCGATGCCCGATGCGGCACCGGTGATCGCGGCGACTTTCCCTGCGAGTTCCTGGGCCACGGCTTGTCCTTCTTGTGAGAGTTATTCAAGCCCGGCCATGGGACAGACGCGAGCGACGTGCCAGCGAATCGACAATGACCGCAACGGCAAGGACCCCGCCCGTGATCATGTACCGGAGCGACGAGGAGAGATCGAGCAGCGTCAGGCCACTCGCGATGGACTGGATGACGATGATGCCGAGGAGCGCAGAATAGGCACTGCCCCGGCCGCCAAAAAGGCTCGTACCGCCGATGACTGCGGCGGCGATCGCGTTGAGGTTGACGTCTCCGGTGCCAGCCTGTTGGCTGGAAGATGCCAGTCGCGCCGCGGCAAGAATGCCGCCAGCGGCTGCCAACGTCGAGCACAGCATGAAGGCGCTCAAATAGACCCGGCGAACGTTGATGCCGGCCCGTCGGGCTGCCTCGCGATTGCCGCCGACCGCAGACATCGAGCGACCCCATTTAGTCCGCGTCAACGCATAGTTCACGACCACGCACAAGCCGACGAACAGACCGAACATCCACGGTACGCCCCGCCCGAGATTGAGATAGTAGACGACGAATTCGAGCACGACGGTAACCAGCAGCGCCTTCAGCATCATGCGGCCGGGCGAAGTGGCTGACAGTCCCGCCCGGCGGCGGCGCACGGCCGTGCGATAGCCGGTCACGAACATGATCAGACTCGCGACCGCCGCCAGCGCGTAGGACACGATCGGCGGCATGACGAGCATCTGCCCGAAGTCGACCAGCGGCGATCCGTAAGGAAGATTGATCGAGCCCGAAGAACCGAGCAGATACAGCTGCAGCCCGAGCCAGGCCAGCAAGCCGGCCAGCGTCGAGACGAAGCTCGGCATCCCCAGGCGATTGAACAGAAATGCGTAGAGCACACCGATGGCTGCGCCCAGGACCAGCGCCGTGCCGATGGCGAGGGCGACCGGCCAATCCTGACCCACCCAAAGCACGCCAATCAGCGCCGAAGCGAACCCGCTGACCGAGCCGACCGAAAGGTCGATCTCGCCGACCATCAGGATGCAGACGATGCCGAGCGAGATGACGCCCACCGTCGAGCAATCGAACAGCAAATTGACCAGATTGTTCGGCGCCAGAAAAACCGGGTTGAGGCTCTCGAAGACCGTGCAGATGACGATGAGCCCGACGACCACGGGTAGCGAACCTAGGTCGCCCGATCGCACCCGGTCCACGAAAGCGCTAACGACGCTCCCGAGCGTGTCCGCGTGCTTGAGCCGCTCGTCGCTCCGGTCGAGCGGGCGCGCCGCCGAAACCCGTTGCGTGTCGCTGGTCATCGCTGCTGCTCCGCCGCCTGATGGGCGCGACGCCGGCCGGCGCGCCGCGAGACCGAGTTCTCATCCGCACCGGTAATGGCAGTGACGAGATCCTGATTGGAGGCGTCCGGTCCGAATTCGCCATTGTTGCGGCCGAGACGCAACACCACGATCCGGTCGGCCACCGCGCGTACGTCCTCCATGTTATGACTGATCATGATGACGCCGAGGCCGCGGGCGCGGACGCGCTCGACGAGGTCGAGCACCTCGGCGGTCTGGGCGACGCCAAGTGCTGCGGTTGGCTCGTCGAGCAGGATGAGCTTCGGCTCGGTCAGCAGCGAACGTGCGATAGCGACGGTCTGGCGCTGCCCGCCGGAAAGCGAAGCCACGGGCTCGCGCACGCTCGGGATCCGCGCCGACAATTCGCTAAGTAAGGTCCAGGCGCGCAGCTCCATGGAGACCTCGTCGAGTCGAAATGGATTTAGCTCGCGGCCGAGGAAGATGTTTGCGACCACATCGAGGTTCTCGCAGAGCGCCAAGTCCTGGAAGACGGTAGCTATGCCGAGGCTGAGCGCCGCGGCCGGGTCGGCCAGGACGACAGGTTCGCCATCGAAGGCGATCGTTCCGGCGCTAGGCTGGTGCACGCCGGCGAGGATCTTCACGAGCGTGGACTTTCCGGCGCCGTTATCGCCCACGAGCGCGACGACCTCGCCGGCATGCACGTCGAGGTCGACATTGGTGAGGGCGGACACGGCGCCGAAATGCTTGGAAATTCCGCGAAGGCTCAGAACTGGCTTGCGCGGTTCGCCCTGCGGGTGATCCACATCCGAGATCGCGGTCATTTCCAAGGTCCCTGCTCGTCGTTCGTCCCGGCCGCCGTCAAGCGGCCGGGATGAACGTAGTTACGGCGTAATGCCTAGCTTCTTGCAGCCGGCGGCATATCGGCCCGTGCAGAGCTGATCGGCCGTCTGGATTTTCTTGTCGATGATCTCCGCCTTCAGGTTTTCCTGCGTAACGACCGCCGGCACGAAGAGCTTCGACGGCGCATTAAAGAGCGTGGTTTCCGCGTTGGGCGTGTCGCCGGAGAGGAATTTCACCGCCGATTGGGCCGCAGCAGCGGCCACGATCTCGCTGGGTTTGGAAATCGTGTTGTGCTGATCGCCGGCGATGATGAGCTGAAGCGCGGCGATAGTCGCGTCGTTGCCTGTCACCGGCGGCACCGGATCGATGCCGGCGGCCTTGAAAGCGGCAATTGCACCACCGCCCGTCCCGTCATTGGCGGCCACTACGCCGAGGATCTTCTTGCCAAAGCGGGTGATCTGGCCGCTCGCCCATTGCTGCGCCTTGGGCGGCGCCCAGTCCGGCGTGTCGTATTCCGCGAGAATGGGATAGCCGCTCTTATCGAGGCCCTCATGGATGCCCTTCTTGATAAGTCCCGCAGCGGCATCCGTCGGCGACCCATTGATTTCAAGCACGCCTTCGCCTTCCTTGGCTGTGACGTTGGCAGCCTTGAGATGCTTGACGAGGGATTCGGAGATAGCCTTGCCAATGGCTTCATTGTCGAAGGACACGTAAAAATCGACTTTCGCATCGGGGACCGGCCGGTCATACGCGATGACCTTGATGCCTTGCGATTGTGCCATCTTGACCAGGGAGGCTGCGGCTGTCGAGTCAACGGGGTCCAGCACGATCACCTTGGCGCCCTGCGAGATTGCCGAGTTGAACTGCTGCTGCTGCCGCGCCGCATCCGCGCCGGCGTTCTGGTAGATCACCTTGCAACTGGCGCAGAGTTTCTTCATCTCGGCCGCAAAGCCCGGATAATCGTGCTGCTCGTAGCGGGTGGAGGCCTGATCGGGCATAAGGAAGGCCACCGTCGCGTCCTTCACCTCCGCGGCCTGAGAGAAGGTGGCTGTCGTGCCCAGAAGCGACACGGCCAAGGCGATCGTGCAATATTTAGGCGACAACTTTTTCATTCGGACTTTCCTTTCCGGAACTGAATGTTAGAGTGCTCTCGTTCATTCATCAAAGACACACGCCTTCGCTGCTTCCGTGACCAGCGATGGACGCCGATGCAGTGAAGCCACCAAAAATCTGGACAAACATTTCCAGTCGCAGGCCGCTATCAGCGGGCCCGCGTCCTTCCTTTCCTTGCCGTAGTGACCTCGTCCCCTTTTTCTCCTTTACCGACTATGCAGCACGTGCCGCGTTGATGTTTTGCGCCAACAATCGTCTAAATCGCGAAGGCGGCATGCCCTTCTCGGCCAGGAACTGACGGTTGAAATTCGAGACGTTGTTGAAACCGACCTCGAAGCAGATGTCGGTGATCGAAGCTTGCTCGTCGCTCATCAATATCTGGCAGGCGAGATTGATGCGGAGACGTTTGACGTATTGGACCAATGACATGCCAGTGTGCTGGCGGAAGGAGCGCGAAAACGCGCTTTGCGACTGGCCCGCGATTGCTGCCAGCTCAGCTTCGCTGAATGACTGCGTTAGGTTGGTACGGATGAAGGCGAGCGCCTTGTTCATGCCCGCCGACATGTAACCGGACGGGTCGGGGAGATAGTTGGGACTGGAGAGCGGGCGCGCTTTTCGGGCGCGGCACAGCATCCCCAAGATCATCAGGAACAGCTCGATCCGACGCACTCCATTCGCGCCCACGATCTCCTCCATCAGTGGCGCGACTTGGTCGCTTGTACTGCGGGTGAAGAGCGCGCCGCGCCGGGAAAATTCCAGCAGCGAGGAAAGACCCGAAAGCTCGGGCACGACCTTCGTCAAGTCGCCAATAAATTCTTCACTGAACTGAAGGATGCGGCCGCGGAGCGGGATAGTTTCCCCTGCCGGAAGATCGCTCACCCAATTGTGCGGCAGGTTAGGGCCGGTGAGGACTAGATTGCCGGGCTCGAACTCGCCGATAAAGTCGCCGACGAAATAGCGACCGCTGGTCGCCACAACCTGGTGGAGTTCGTACTCAGGATGGAAATGCCAGCGAACGGTGTGAAATGGGTAGCCATGCGACCACGCCTTGAACGACTCGCCGCGCCGTATCTGGACAACTTCCAGGTCCGGTTCCATGTCCGCTCCTCCCGGCCGGCGCGGCTTGCAATGACCGCCCCTGTTCCGGCTAAATTTGCTCAGCGTTTCCTCTTCCCAGGATCGTAGCGAGCAGTGTCGGGGCATGCCACCACGATTTCAGTGTGCAATTGATACTTTTTTGACGTGCGTGACGCGTCGCCCGCGTGCACGCCGCAGAGTCGTGTCACCACGAACTGACGGCGCGCGAGCATCGTGGCGCTCCGCAGGGAGATCGAACCCATCTTCTTGGACTCGAGAGGCCACATCTTTTTTCTATACGCTCTCTCAGCCTACCATCCCTTACCAAAATCGTCCCGAGGCTCCCAACCGTGTGAGCGGTCCGAAAACACCCCAGCCCTACCATACCAAAGGGACATGTCTGGCCGGATAGAGGCCGCCAGCCGGCTGCAGCCGGCCCTGCCGTTCGATGCCTTCTTTGCGCCACCGGAGAGGGGAGTTGGCCTCCGCCTGTGTGTGCTGGAGCCGCCCTCCGGGCCGATGATGCGGACCTACAGTCCCGCTCTTTCCGCCACAGTGCGCTTTAAGAGCATGGTGCGCCCTTGAGAATGACCGAAGGACGTGCCGCGGTGGTCTCGGGTCTCGCCGAGCATGCTTCGCCGCTGGGCCGTCAGGCGGCCGTTGTGCGACTACCGCAAATCCCCTGCCGCTTCGCCGGCGCGGGCCGTCTCGTGTTGCATTGAGCGCCAGTAGATTCGTCTGTTCGGCAAGCCTCGATGGAGCTTGGCTTGTCCGTCTGTTTTGCGCGCCGAACCGGGCGAGCGCTACACCCGGACCCGGCTTTCGATTTCGCCGCGCTCGATCGTCAGCGTCACGTCGGCGAAGGTCTCGAGCAGCTTCGGGTTCGACTCCGTGATCAGAAGGGTAATGTCCCGGTCCTGCGAACGAAGCCGACGCAGCGCCTCGGCGTACCTCTGCGCCAGCACAGGGGCGAGGCCCTGGAACGGCTCGTCCAGAATGATGAGGCAGGTGCCTAGCATCAGGGCGCGCCCGAGGGCGACCATCTTGCCTTGGCCACCCGACACGGAGCCCGCCGGGCGACTCGCCAGTTCCTTGAGCTCCGGCAGGACGGAGTAGGCTCGCTCGAGCCGCCGGCGCGCCTCGTCCGAGCGAAGTTTCGCGACGCGACCGGGCAAAAGAATGTTTTCTTCCACCGTAAAGGCCGAGAAGAGACGACGGTCCTCGGGGGCGTAGCCGATGCCTAAGAAGGGCCGGCGGTGCGGAGGAACATGTCCCAGGTCCTGACCGGCCAGGCGCACGGTGCCGCTCGCCTTCGTGAAGCCCATGATGGTCCGTACCGTCGTGGTCTTGCCGGCGCCATTTCGCCCGATGAGCGCGGCGGTTGCACCCGGCGGCAGCGAGAAGCTGACGCTGCGCAGCACCGGCGCATCGGCGATCGCGACGTTGACGTCCTCGAAGTCCAGCATCGCCGTCATATGCCGATCACCTGTTCGCGGACCTTGGGATCAGCCAGAACCTCCGCCGGCGTGCCGACCTTTTGGATCTTCCCGACGTTCCACACCGCGACTCGGTGGGCATAGCGCTCTACCATGTCCATGTCGTGCTCGACGAAGACCGAAGTCACATTCTCCTTGGCGAGCGCGGACGTCAGGATGTCCATGATCTCCAGCTTCTCGGCGGAGGCGACGCCCGAGGTCGGCTCGTCCATCAGCAGCAGTCTGGGCTTCAGCGCGAGCGCCAGAGCGATGTCGACCAGCTTGCGTTGTCCCTCGGGTAGCTCCCTCGCCTTGCGAGACGCGTACAACTTGACGCCGACGAGATCCAGAAGGCGCTCCATTTCAGGCAGCTCAGGCAGGGCGGAAAGAGCCGTGAAGCCGGAAGGGCTTCCCAGCCGCGAGGCCGCGGCGATCAGCATGTTCTCCATCACAGTCTGATCGAGAAAAAGCTGCGGTATCTGAAAGGCCCGCGCGATGCCGAGCTTGGTGATCGTGCGCGGGAGCTGCGCCGTGATTTCCTGACCCAGGAAGGTGATGCTTCCGGCCTGCGGCCGCAGATAACCCGTCGAGATGTTGAGGAAGGTGGTCTTTCCGGCGCCGTTCGGTCCGATGATCGCGAGGTTCTCGCCTTGGAGCACGTCCAAATCGATACCGTCGGCGGCCACGACGCCGCCGAACCGGATCTTGATGCCCTTCGCGGAAAGGAGGACGTTGGCCATCAATGTCCTCCCTGCTTCGCCTGGCCGTAGCGCTGCCTGAGACCTATCAGTCCGTTAGGCGCATAGAGAATGATGACGATCAAGACCACGCCGAGGATCAGCTGCCAGGTGTCGGCCAGGTGGGCCGCCGCATAGAAGCGCACGCACTCGAACATCGCCGCGCCGGCGAACGCTCCGAAGGCGTGGGTGCTGCCGCCGAGGATCGCGATAAAGACGAACTCGCCCGACTTCGTCCAGAACCCGAACTCGGGCGTAGCGATCTGCTGGACGATCGCCACCAGCGTGCCGCCGATGCCGCCGAGAAAAGCCGAGATCACGTAGCCTATCAGAAGCACGCGCCGTGCGGACGTCCCGAGGTACTCGAGCCGGGTCTCGTTCGCTTTGATGGCACGCAGCATGTGTCCGAGCGGGCTATCGAGATAGCGTTGCACGCCGTAGAAGGCGACGACCGCGATCAAAAGGCTCACGTAAAGAATGACGTACTGGAAGGTTTCGGGTGTAAACGACAGCCCCAACAGGGCCGGACGAGGGACCCGGATGCCGTCGGCGCCGTTGGTGTAATGAAACATCTTCTCCAGCAGCGACCACAGCACCATCGAAAACGCCAGATTCAGCATTCCGAAAAAGATTTCCCGGTAGCGCACGACGAAGAGGCCGACGATGAGGCCGAAGACGGCGGAGGTTGTGCCGCCCAGCGCGATGAAGAGCACGATGTCGCCGCCACCGACGTACTTGCCCCAGAATGCCGCGATATACGCCCCGGTAGCGAAGAACATTGCATGTCCGAACGACACCTGCCCCGCCTGCAGCAGAAGAATGATACCGAGAACGACGATGCCCTTCGCGAGGATCAACGCGAACAAGGTCGCCCAGCTCGATACCAAAAGGGGCGCGACGGCGCTGACCAGAAAGAAGATGATCGCGACCGTGGTGACCGGCTTGATGCGACCGCTCATCATATTTTCCTTACCTGCACGGCGCCGAACAGGCCGAACGGACGCACGAGAAGCACCAGCACCATCAGCAGATAGGGAACGAGAACTTCGAATTCCGGCTGGAGATAGATCACGAAGGCACGGGTCAGGCCGATCATCAGCGCCGTGAGCGCGGTGCCCTCGATCTGGCCGAGACCCGCGGTCGCAGCTACGGCAAAGGAAAGTACGATCATATCGGCGCCCATACCAGGGACCAGCGAGGTGGTCGGCGAGGCCAGCGCTCCTCCTAACGCGGCCAGGCTCGCGCCGATGACGAAGGTCACGAAATATACGCGTTTTGCGTCAATTCCGATGGCGGTCGAGGCTTCGCGGTCCTCCGTGACTGCAAGGATCACCGCTCCCGACAGCGTCCTGCGCAGGAAGTAGCGGAGCCCGAACAGCGTCGCCAATGCGACGCCGGGCAGCAGAATAACCTGGTACGACGTGTAGCTGACGCCGAACACGGCGACGTTGGGAAGTAGTCTCAACGGTTCCGCGGCGAAGATGGGCTGCACGCCCCAGATCAGACGCTGCAGGTTGTCCATGATCATGAAGGCGGCGAAAGTGATCAGAAGCTGGAGGACGTCCTCCTGTCCGGAGAGCGGTCGCAGCAGAAACCGTTCGATGAAACCGCCGCACACGATGCCGATCACGATGGAAGCGGCCAACAGCGCGGGATAGGTGAGCCAAGGCGAGATCGGCGCGATTGCAAGGCTGAACGTCGCTGCCAGGTAGGCGCCGAACGCGTACAGCGAACCGTGCGCGACGTTGACCACGCGCAGCACGCCGAAAATCAGGCTGAGCCCGACCGAGACCAAGAACACCAGTGCGGCGTAGCTGATCCCATCGAGGATAGCCAAGATAGCGAGTGTCGAGTTCATGATCGCCTTCGGAAAAGGTCCGTCCTCCGGGACGAGGCTCGGAGGACGGGATCAAAAGTCGAGCGTGCCGTTACTGAGCTTTGAAGGTCGGCACATCCATCTTGACGAAGTCCGGCTTGAGCGTCTTGAGCCACTCAACCGACCGTACGCCAGCCGGATTGGTGATCGTCTTCGGATCGAAGATCATAATGTTGTCGAGCAGCTTGAAGTCGTACCCCGGAACGGACTTGGTGACGCCGACCAGCTGAGCTTCGAGACCCTGGTTGTCCTCGGGCCGCAGCGTAATCGGACGGCCGAAGCCGGTGGCGAACTCGGTGCCCGCCGTCGCGTCGACGACCTGTTCGCGCGTGGGCCAGTTGCCGCCGTTGGACTTGATCGCCTTGTCGTAGGCCGTCTGCAGGGCCTTGAACGCCTGCGCCATGTGATAGACCGGGTAGATCGGCCATGCACCGGTCTTCGCCTTGAAGGCTTCATTGAACGCCTTGAAGGCCGCGTCGTTCTTCTTCTCGGGATGCAGGAACCAGTGGTCTCCGCGCGCGCCGACGATCAGGCCTTCAGGCAAGTCCTTGCCCAACCGCTGGATCGATGATTCGCCGATCCCGAGCACGAAGGTCGACTGCTGCAACAGGCCGCGCTGACCGGCCTGGCGGACCAGCGTGTCGAGATCTCCGCCCCAAGACGTGGTCAGAACCACATCCGGCCGCAGCGCCAACAGACGGGAAACCTCAGTGGAGTAGTCCGGTGCGCCGAACTTCGGGAAGAGCTCCGCCACGACTTGCACGTCCGGCTTCATCGACTTGAGCGCTGTCGAAAAGATCTCCCAGCTCTCCCGACCCCACGCATAATCCTGATTGACCACCGCGATCGTCTTAAAGTCGGGTTTGGTCTTCAGCAGGTAAAGGAGCACGGCCAGCATCTCCGGCGTGCCGTTCGCCTGAGTCCGGAAATTGTAGCGGTACTTCTTGGTTTCGAGGATGGAGGCCGCACCGCAGTCCCACATGAAATTCATGACTTTGAGGTCTTCGGCGACCGGAACCAACTGGGTGCAGCTGCCCGACGAGATCGAAGCAAACGTGGCATCAACCTTTTCGTCCTGCACCACGCGTCGGTAGTTCGAGACGAGCGCTTCGCCTCCCGCGCCTTCGTCGATGAAGGAGAGCTTGACCGGCACGCCGCCAATGCCACCCTTCTTGTTGAGATCCTCCGCGATCATCTCCGCCGCGGCTTTCGCCGGCACACCGAAGACTGACGCAGGGCCCGACAGGAACGTCGTGATGCCAATTTTGAGCTCCGACGGCTTGTTCTGCGCAAGCGAGGTGCCCGTACAGGTCACAACTACAAGTCCGGCCGCAACCGCAGCCTTGAGAAATTGCATCGAAAGTCCTCCCTGTTCTATTCGTTGCGGCCGGCTTCAGCCGCCGTTCGCTTCTTCTTGCAACAACGCTACTATAATTGTCGCGTGTTGCCAGCCCTCTTGGCCGCCATTCGAAAGGCCATGGCCTGTCCTTCGCGTACCGGCCAGCGTTCACGCTTTGCTTGTCGATGGAGCATTTCGCGAGGTCGCGCCCGTAGCGATCTTTTCCGGAGGTATAGCAGCCCCCACTAAGTCCTCCAGCTCGCGTTCCCTGCGCATAATCTCCGCCTGGACCCTTCTGCGCTTCGGCAAGCTTCGCATTGTTGAGGCGAGCATCTGCTGCAGGTCCGCAAGCTGGCGGTCGCGCTCGCCGAGGTCGTCCGCGAGCGCAAGACGCGCCTCCTGGCCTTGGTTTCGGCGAGGGCGGTGCGCTGGGTCCGCAACTTGGGCGCTGGTCGAAATGAGCACTGGTTTTGCGCGTGCGAAGTGACGTTCCCTGTGGATTGACCTAGGGATGGGACGCTTCGTTGAAGGCGAGGATAGAGCTGCGGTTACTGGATTCAGCAGGAATGCCCCTACCCCCCAGCCATCCACTCACGCAACGAGCTCGGCCAGTCCTGACCACCGGCCCCGAAGTACGTCGGGTGAACCGAGCCTCCGTCCAGAATTATTGACAGGTCTACTGCGGCGTGATGAACTTAAGTGCATCCTGCCGGCGCCTCTGCGGCTTTGCACAGAAGCGAAACATAACAAAATTCGCGACGAGGGAGGCAAAGAATGACCCGCAAATATTTGACGGCAATGGTCGCTCTTCTCGGGAGCGTATTGTCGAGTACGGCACTAAGCGCGCAAGACCTTAAGCTCTACGCGTTCAGCTCCGGCGCGTTGACTCTCGGCAAAGGATTTTTGGTGAACGGCGCACCCATGGAGCCGGCGATCCAGGTTCCGGTCGGTTTTTACGTGATCAAACATCCGAAAGGGAATGTTCTCTTCGATACGGGCAACAACGATAAGATTATCACCGACCCAGGCTACTGGGGTGCCGCGTTCACCGGGTTGAAGCCGGTCAACACGCCAGATGTCGCGATCGATACGCAGCTGAAGAAAATCGATCTTACGCCCGACGATATCACCTACGTCGTGGTGAGCCACCTCCACCTCGACCACGGCGGCAACGTGGCCAAGTTCCCGAAGTCGACGCTCGTCGTGCAAAAGAGCGAGCTTCAGAACTTCTTTTGGCCGGAGCCCGGCACCGGCTCCAATTACGTTCTCGGCGACGTCCTGCCGCTGCGCGGGAACATGACACCTAGCGCAAACGCGGTGAAGATGTTGCAGCTCGAAGGCGATCAGGACCTGTTTGGAGATGGCACGCTCGTCGTGAAGCGGTGGGTTGCCCACACGCCCGGCAGCCAAATGATGACGGTGCGGCTGAAGAACACCGGCCTCACCATCCTCACCGGGGACAACGTCTATTTCCGGGAGAACGTCGAGCAGAACATACCGCCGAGCACCCCGTTGGTCTATTCGACAGCGGGATTCTACTCGGCCTTCGAGTGGATCAGGCGGGAGATGGCGACTCAAAAGGCAAATTTCTTCACCGCCCACGATCCGGACGCGTTCAAGGCGATGAAGAAGGCGCCGGAATTCTACGATTGACCGGATCGACGCCGACATTGGACCTGCACCTGACCGATCGACCGCGCCGAGCCCCGGCGGGGCTTGGCATTGCGCCGGCTGAAAGCTCGCGGCACGGCGTCGCCGTCGCCTCCGTCGAACGGCTGGGCAAACGTTATGGCCGCCGTCAGGCAGTGGACGGCGTCTCGTTCGAGGTGAACGAGCGGGAAGTGGTGGGCCTGCTTGGCCCCAACGGCTCGGGTAAGACCACCATCTTGCGCGTCATAACCGGCTATCTGCGGCCGAGCGAAGGTACTGTCCGCGTCGACGGCTTCGACGTGGTCCGCGACGGACACCAGGCGCGTGCGCGGATCGGCTACGTGCCGGAGAACGCACCGCTCTACAGCCATATGAGGGTGGACGAATTTCTCCACTTCATGGGACGGTTGCGGGGCTTGCGGGGAAATGCGTTGCACCGAGGCATCGAGTCCGCCCGCGCGCGACTCGCGCTCGAGCCGGTCGGCGACGCCGTGATTGGCCGGCTGTCGCGCGGCTATCGGCAGCGCGTCTCAATCGCTCAGGCCGTGCTGAACGAACCCAAGTTGTTGGTGCTCGACGAGCCGACCAACGGCCTTGACCCGCGTCAAGTCATCGAGCTGCGCGGGTTGCTGCGGACTCTGGCCCGCGACAGCGCGGTCCTTGTCACCTCGCACGTCCTTGCCGAGATGGAACGCGTCGCCGATCGGGTCGCGATCCTGCTCGACGGGCGGCTGCTCACCGTCCACCCCATGGCCGGCGCGGGGCGCGGCACTTCGCTTCGCGTCCGCGCCCGAGCCGATCGGGCGGACGAGGTCGCGGCGGCGTTGTCCGGCCTGGCGGGGATCGGCGGCGTGACCCGGGAGGAGCCGGAGGGCGGCCTCGCCGGCTGGCGGGTGGAGGTGTCGGAGGCCGGCGCAGCGCCCCATGTCGCCGCCGTCCTCTGCCTCGCCGGCATCGCCAGCGTCGAGACCGTTGAGACGGCTTCAGACCTGGAGGAGCTGTTCCTCCGGCTAACGGCGAGCCGAGCGCTCCAGTGACGGCGTTCCTCGCCCTGGTTGCCAAGGAGTTGCGCGCGCTGTTCGTCTCGCCGATCGCTTACGCCGTCATCGCCGTCTTCCTTGTGCTCAACGGCTACGGCTTCGCCGTCACGCTCATCGCCACCAAGCAGGCGACGCTGGTGAACGTCTTCTTTCAGGCGGCCGTGCAGCTCGTCCTGTTCGTGCCGCTCGTTACCATGCGGCAGTTCGCCGAGGAACGCCGGGGCGGCACCCTCGAGCTGCTGCTGACGTCGCCGGTGCGCGAGGGCGACATCGTGCTGGCCAAGTTCGCAGCCTCGATGGGCATGCTGCTCGCGATGGTCGCGCTCACTTTGGTGTATTCATTGATATTGGCGCGGTTCAGCACTCCCGATTGGGGCCCGATCTACAGCGGCTACCTCGGCCTCACCTTGCTCGCCGGCGCCCTAGTCTCGATCGGTCTTGCCGTTTCCGCGCTCACCGCCAACCAGGTCGTGGCCGCGGTCGTTTCGCTCGGCGTGTTCGGGATGCTGTGGGCGATTGACGCCTGGGCCGCGTTGCTGCCGTCGCCGATCGACAATTGGGTGCTCGGGCTGTCGCTGCTGGCGCGCTTCCAGCCCTTTGCCCTCGGCGCCATGTACGCTTCGGATTTCGGCTTCTTCCTCGCGGTGACCCTGCTCGGGCTGTTCCTCGCCGTGCGCGGGCTGGCCCGGCGCTGACGCCATGGAGCACCCGGAGCTCGACTGGAACGCGTTGCTCTGGGCTGGTGGCTGGCTCGCCGCCGTCCTGGTGCTGTTCGCGACCGGGCTGAGGCTGCCGCTGCAGACCGGGCTCGCGGGCTGGCGGGGGCGGGCCTATTCGGCCGGAGTCATCCTCATCGCGTTCGGCGCCGCGGTGCTGGCCAATGTCGCGCTGCATCTGCATGACGTGCACTTCGACCTGACTCGCGAGAAGGTCTATACGCCCTCAGGGGCGGCCATGCGGGCCATTGACGAGGTCTCCCGCGAGGTAACCGTCACCTACTTTTATCGCTCGCAGGATCCCGCCGGGCGGCGCGCGCGCGACCTCCTTGCGATCATGGCCCGGCGCAACCCGCTGCTCAAAGTCGTCGCGGTCGATCCAGACCGGGACCCGAGACTGGCGCGCGAGAAGGCAATCCAGATCTACAATGCCGCGGTCGTGGAGGCGGAGGGACGTCGGGTGCTGGTGCAAGGCACGGACGAGACGGAGATCGCCATCGGTATCCAGCGCGCATTGCGCGGGCGCGCAATTACGGCCTGCTTCCTCGAGGGCCACGGCGAGCTGCCGATGGACAATTTCGAGTATCACACGCACCTGGAAAGTGGCGCTGGCCACAGCCACGACGACGCCAGCTCGCAGGTGGTGGAGATGCCGGGCCACGGCGCGGGGCGCCTGCGCCGCGCGCTCGAAGCGCAGGGTTATGAAGCGCGGAAGCTCATCCTCGCCACCGAGGGCGACGTGCCCGCCGCCTGCACGCTCCTCATCGCAGCCAATCCGCGGACCACGTTCCTGCCGGCTGAGAGCGCGGCCTTGCGCGCCTATCTGCGGCGCGGTGGGTCGGCCCTTCTCCTGCTGGACCTGGGTTTCGTGCTCGAACCCGGGCTCGCCCGGCTTGTGGCCGAGCTCGGCGTCCGCCCGGAGCAGGATGTCGTCGTCGATCCGTTGAGCCACTACTCGACCAACCCCGAGATCGTGGCGGTCACGGGCTACGACCCCCATCCGGTTACGCGCTCGGTCTCGCTCACCTTCTATCCCGGCGTCCGTTCGATCACGCTGTTGCCACCGGCGAGCGACCTCCGCGTCACCCCGCTGCTGCTCAGCAGCCGCGACAGCTACACGCGCCCGGTGAAGCCGGTGGCGTCGCACAAAGTGGAGCCTGACGCGACCGGTGAGAAGGACGCGGCCTCCCCTCCGGTCTCCGGCGCGCGCGTGTTGGGCGTCGCCGTAGAAGGGCGCCTAGACCGCGGCGCCGAACCCATGCGCGCCATCGTCGTCGGCGACAGCGATTTCGCCAGCAACTCGTTCTTTCCCTATATGGCGAATAGCGACCTTCTGCTCTCGGTAGCCCGGTGGCTGGCACGTGAGGAGCGCACGACTGCCGTCGCCGCGCGCGTCCCCGTGCCTCCGCTGATCGTGTTGACCGGGCGGCAGTCGAACGCGGTGTTCTTCATGGTCGTGGTTGCAATGCCGCTGCTGGTGATCGCGCTCGGCTTCGTTGTTTGGTGGCGGCGGCGATGAGGCGGCACGTCCTGCATCCCGTCCTCGCGGCGCTCGCGCTGCTCTACCTCGCGGCGATGGTGGTGAGCGGCGCTATGCCGGTGCAGCGCCAGCTCGTTCGGTTCGAGGCTAAGGGCTTGCTCAAGCGCGTGCCCGAAGAGGTCAAGCGGGTGGAGTTGAGCCGCGGCACACGGCGCGTTACCCTGCTCCGTGCGGGCGAGACTGAGTGGGTGACGCCTGATGGCGTCAACATCGGCGCCGCAGGGCTTCAGGTCAGCAAGGCCGTTCAAATCATGCACAATTCCGGGCCGGTCCGCGAGATCGAGGCGGCAGGGCTCGTGGGGAGCGATCCGGCGCCATTCGGCCTCGACCCGCCGCGGCTCTCCGTGAAGCTCTACGGAAGGGACGGCGATCTGGTGCTTGCCGCCAGCTTCGGTGAGTTCAACCCCGAGGGGTACCTCCAGTACATGCGCATCGATGGCAATCCGCGGCTCTACCTGATGTCCCGCTTCGTCGGCGGCGAATGGGCCGAGGTCATGACTGGAGCGGAAGCGCGATGACGCCGCCCGCCTCTCCCCATCGGGCGACGCCGTGGGGCGCTCTTGCCCTGCTGCTGTTGCTCGGAACAGCGCACGGACACGTCGCCGGATCGATGGGCTATGCCTCGGTGAGCCTGTCCGGCGGAACTGTCCGATACAGCCTCACGCTCGGTCCCGACGCGCTCGCGGCGGCCGTCGCCGAGACGGCCACCGGCGTATGGCCGCAGCGCCGTGAAAGCTACGCCACGCTGGCCGATTTGGTCGCGCGCAAAGTCTCGATTTCCGCAAACGGGGTGAAGTGCGAGCCGGTGCCCGGGACGGTCACGCCGCCCACGCCAGACCGCGCCAACGCCGTGGTAATCGTCGATTACGCCTGCCCCGGTCCGCCGCACGAACTTTTGCTGCGCGACGACCTGTCCGACGCGCTCGGCAACGACTACCACACGCTTGTCCGTGTCGAAGCCTTGGGGAGCGTGCAGCAATACACCCTCGAACGCGACCGGCGCGAGGCTCGCCTCGCTGTCGCAGCATCGAGCGGGAGCCCGGCGCCCGAGGTTACCGCCGGGAGCGGCGTCTTCGCCTTCTTTCGGCTCGGCATCGAGCACATCCTGACGGGAGTTGATCACCTCCTGTTCGTGCTGGCCCTCGTCCTGGGCGGCGGAGGAATCGGATCCTTGTTCGCCGTCATCACCGCCTTCACGGCGGCGCACAGCATCACCTTGGCCGTGGCGGTACTCGGCGCGGCGTCGCCGCCTAGTTGGATCGTCGAGCCGGTGATCGCGCTGTCGATCGTTTACGTCGCGGCCGAAAACATTTTCCTCACACGCACGGCGTCGTGGCGCTGGGCCGTGGGCTTCGCGTTTGGCCTCGTGCATGGCTTCGGCTTTGCCGGCGCGTTGCTCGATCTCGATCTGCCCCCGGGCGCCCTGGCCGGCGCGCTCGTGTCGTTCAACCTCGGCGTTGAAGCCGGCCAAGTAGCGGTGATCGCCGCTTTCCTGCCGGTCCTACTCTGGTTTCGGCGCGCCGCGTGGGAGCGGCGGGCGGTGACGGCGCTCTCCGCGCTCGTGCTGGTCGCTGGGCTCGCCTTCCTCCTCGATCGCGTCCTGGTCGCCGCGAACTGGTGAGATTCCGCCAAGTCGGGCGACCGCCTCGTTATGTTGACCTCGCAACCAGCCCTGACGCGGTCCATTCTTTGGTCTCGCTCTAGCGGCGTGTCGGCGGCGACCTTCATGATCACAGCGGGATCATTATGCAAGTTTAGGATGTAATTCGACAGTTGCCCGTATACAACGGCAGCGAGTGTGCACGATTGGAGATACTTTATGCCGAAACTGCCGGGCGCCGATTTTCTTCATCGGTTAGCAGATATCGCCGATCGCGAAACCTTGCCACGCTTTCGAACCGACCTTGCCGTCGATTCCAAAACGGGGGCGGGTTACTTCGACCCGGTGACCGACGCTGACCGACAAGCCGAGATTGCGATTCGAGCAGCGATCGAAGCCGAATATCCTGACCATGCTATTCTGGGCGAAGAACTCGGTCTAACCGGAAGCGGTTCTTGCCGCTGGGTCTTGGACCCCGTGGATGGGACGCGTCCCTTCATCTGCGGCCTTCCTGTCTGGGGCACGCTGATCGGGCTCACCGTACATGGCCGAGCCGAACTGGGAATGATGAGCCAGCCCTTCACGCGTGAGCGTTTCTGGGCCTCGTCCGATGGCGCCTGGTGCGAATATGCAGGTAAGCGCCAGCGACTGTCCACCCGAGACGTCGGCACGCTTTCGCGGGCCATCCTGCATACGAATTCGCCTGAGCGTTATCAAGGTGAGCTCAAGCAGGGCTTCGAGCGCCTTGCCGCCTCGGTTCGGATGACTCGCTACGGTGGCGAATGCTATGCCTTTGCGATGGTCGCTGTTGGCCGTATTGACCTCGCAGTCGAACCTTCGCTCCAATCTTACGATATCGTCGCGTTAATCCCGATCATCGAAAAGGCGGGCGGAGTGGTGACGCGGATTGACGGGAAAGGGCCGAGGAGGGTGGCCCAGTCTTAGCTTCAGCAACTGCCGGTCTTCATGAAGAGGCCCTTCACCTCCTCAATAGCGGGGTTAACGCGCGGACTCAGTGAGCGCCTCGTTCTGCGGCGGCAAACTCCTGCCTGTGTGGTCATTGAATGAACGAAATCATTATCCGTGCCGCCACGCAATGCGATCTACCTGCGGTGTTGAAACTTTATCAGCACCTTCATCCGCATGAGGCTCAACCGGAGGCGGCAGCAGCCGAGCGCGTTTGGACGACCCTGCTTGCTTCCAGCTTCATGACCGTGATTGTCGCGCAAACAGCAGATCTGCTCGCCTCTTCGTGCACTCTCGCGATCGTGCCGAATCTGTCTCGCGGCGGTAGATCGTATGGGGTGATTGAAAATGTGGTCACCCACGCAGAATACCGAAAGCTCGGTCTGGGTCGACGGGTTCTTGCCCACGCTCTTGATCTCGCCGCGCGGGCTGATTGCTATAAGGTTCATTTGGCGACAGGTTCGAAGCGTGAAACGACCCTGCGCTTCTATGAAGGCGCGGGCTTCGAGCGCGGAGGCAAAACATACTTCGAAGTACGACGCCCCTGACGGGCCCTGGCAATTGGACACGACGAATGAGGGGCGCGGCCTTTGTATACGCAGCCCGAGCGGTGGGCGCCGACAGGTTTCTCGCAGTCAACCTGGTTGTTGATGCATACCCGTCTTGTGGTAGCTTTGCCGCGGGGGTACGCGCTGGCCAAGCAAGTACCTCCCTCTAACTTAAACCCCGCTTCCTCTTGGAGGCGGGGTTTTTCCGCATGCAGATCGAAGGACCACGAAGGTCGCGGCGCCAACCGACACGTCGTGACCACGTGTTCAGGCGCAGCTATGCTTACGCATGCTCGAGATCTTCTACATCGTCCAAGAACCCATGTTCTGGGTGGCCTTGGCTTTTGGGCTGGCTCCGATCGTCATCGGCGTCATCATTCTATGGCCAAGCGGCCGAGGTCGCCGGTGATACCTTTCGCGTTCTGGCGAACGTGGCTAAATCTCCCAAGGTGCCGCGGGGATGCCTGTTGTTGGCCCCGATGAACCCTAAATCAGAGCGCCATAAGGTCTGCTTTCTGAAGGTGGCCCGAACAGGATCATGCAGGGCTGGCAAAGATAGCCTCTGACCGGGAGCAGGCGCTGGGCCGAAATGACCACTTCGTTTTGTGGTGCGAAGCGACCTTCCCTGTGGATTGGCTCATGGTATCGGCCGCCAATACGCTTTGGCGTGCACGATCAGTGTGTTAGCGTTAATTTGGGCGGCAGGAGCCGTGCCTCTGTGGCTCTGAGTTGCTTCCCGCCTGCTGAATTCCCGCCGCGAGGCGGGCTTCTTGTCCAAATCGGATATTGTCCATGGGCTGTTGGTGAAAACGCACAAGCCAGATTGGGACGCTACGAAGTCCGCTGCGCTTTACATGCTCAGGAACGGCCTCGCGAGTTACAAAGAGATCGCGGAGCTTTCCGGCTGTTCAAAGCAGGTGGTGAGGGTTTGGGGCCTCAAAGTTGATGCGCCGAAAGCTCGAAAGCGATATCTCCGGCACGCTTGGACACGCGCAAAACGGTTGCGTGGCTGATCGACTGCCGGCCCGAGAGCTTGCTCTGAATCGAGATGAGCATGAGGTGGTGTAAGCCCTGTCGACCAAGGTGCTAAGTCATGGGTCACGACGAACTGGTGATTATTGTCAGAGTGGCCGGAGCCCTCGCGATTGGCGCGATGATCGGGTTCGAGCGCACGTTTCACGGACGTCCGGCAGGCTTTAGAACACATTCCCTTGTCTGCATTGCCTCTTCTATTCTGATGATCGTGACGGTTTACCAAAATCAGTGGATGACCCTGCTCGAGCATGACGCGATCCGCACCGACCCCACCCGCATGGCCCAAGGCATCATGACTGGCATCGGCTTTTTGGGCGCGGGCGTCATCTTCAAAGAGGGATTGACTGTCAGGGGACTAACGACGGCCGCGTCCATTTGGGTCACGGCCGCTATCGGCATTTTGGTTGGAATTGGGTTCTGGTTTGCTGCCTTCGTAGGCGCTTTGGCGACTCTCATGGTGCTCGCGCTATTCAGGCTCATCGAGGCGCGACTGCCGAGCGAGTTCTATGCTCACCACATGCTGCGTTTTGCGCGGGATCGGGTGATGGGAGAAAGCGAGGTCCACAAGATGATCGGCGATCACGGTTTTACGATTGCCAACTTATCATCGCGATTAAGCGAAGGTGGGCAGCAGTTTGAGTACCGGATGACCATCAAAAGCCGCGACAGGCTCAACGCCGAACGACTCGCAAAACATTTGCGCGACCTACCCGAAGTAGTTGAGTTTCGCATCACCCCAACGGGCGACTAAGAAGGCAAGTTCTTTGACTTCCTCTGCGGTGCGGATGTCTCCTATTGGGCCCATCTGCGAAGTCGCGCCTCGCCTGACGGAGGTCCGCTCATGACGGCAGAGCGGACCAAATTTGCTCGACCTGAATTCTTCAGGTTGACCCTAAAGCAGACATCGCGCGGCAGCATCCGTCGGGGGCTCGGCCGCTGGCATTCTAAAGGGATTGACCGCCAAGCCACTAAAGAACAATCTGTTTTACGTCATTCGCCTTGGGTCTAGGCTTCGATGTTAACGCGAGAAGAATATCTTGAACAGAGCAAGGAAAACGCTCTCGCGCTTCTGAGCGCCGGCCGGATACGCGAGGCTGTTTCTTCGATGATGATGGATATCCTCAAAAGCCCGAGCTGCTCAATGCCTCGTGAGATCCATGCATTCGGCATCTGTGCCGCCGCGGTTGGGGACACTTGGGCGGTCAGAGCATACATCGAGGGTTTTATCTGACACCTGTTTGGCGTCCCCCCTATGGCCGCTCGAAGGTAACGAGCCTTGTCTCGATCTTTCCGGACTTCATCCACTCGCCCTCTGCAACTCAGTCATTGAAATGGGCTAGCGGAGCTGCGCCAGCAGACGTATTGCGTCGGCGACCATGCTACTGCCAACACGGGACGGCTGGCGTCGCGCTATGGCGGAGAGGAGTTTGCGGCGGGTCTTGCCGGGGGTGACGGAAGACGGGGCAGTCACTCCCGATGACTTCGGCAATGCGCTGCAAGCAGCCATCGTCTGCTTGGTTGATATCGAAACGCTATCGAAAGCGTTCGGCCGAATTCTGCGATTTGAGCAATACGTAGTGCCCTGCCCTTCGGGTCCGCTCGTAGCGGCGAGCAAATCTGTAGCTTGTAACCGTAGTTACTAACGTCAGCCGCGCCTCACCCCGCCGAAAATTTAGAGTCCGCAACGCCTTGGTCATTCCCGTTTGGAGGAGCGGTGATCCGTCGATTGGCCACCACGCATTGCCGCGCCACGATCTTCAAATTGAGGCAGATCTCTGAGGCGGGCTAATACACACTGCCGCTACAGATCGGGTCTGTCCCAATAGCTTCAGCTAGACGGCGCCATTTCGCGCCGTCGCGAACGTCCGCTTTGCGCCCCTAAACTACCTAATTTAACGGAACGGGCGCCCTCAGTGGCGCGAGCGCCCATGCCCACTGCTGATCAGACGCGCCCCGCCAGCTTCGGAGCCCCGCTCACATTGGCTCTCACAAGATTTTTCTTGATCTCCCGGTGCACACGTCGTGCACGCGCCGCCTTCTAACCGATTGAAAGACTTGAGGTCTCGCTCCAATCCATCATGGGGGCGACGGAGAAGCGATTATATCGAAATCTCAACGATTTACCTGCGACGAAGAAGGTGCGACTTGAGCATGTTACCTGCACCTCCTAGCGCTTTCTAACATCATCCTCAAGTTCGCTCGATCCCACTGCCTCTCTGGCGCGGCTGCTACGCGGCAAGTCCGCCGAACCACGCCCCGAAATAGCCGGCATAAAGCGCCGGGCGTTCGAGATTCATCGAATGCCCGATGCCGGGCACGATCACCAGCCGGCAAACCGGCATCGCTTCGGCCATGGTGCGGAGGTCAGCAGGTGCAATCCAACCATCGCACTCGCCCCACAGCACGAGATGCGGGTGCCGGATCTCGGGCATTCGGCGCTCCAACTCACGGCTCTCCTTCTCCCGCGTCAGGTTCACCGGCGTGCCTATCCAGATCCCCTCCGATACGCCGAAGGTCTGTTCGATGATCCGGTCGAACAGCGCCTGGATCTCCCCTAGCCCCTCGCGAAAGCGGGGGATCACGTTCGGCCCCATGCTCTCCGGGACAAACAGCGAAGAAGCGGCTGTCGCCATCACGGACCGCGTCAGCTCCTTGCTCGACATCATGGCCCTGAACAATCCGATCTGGTCGGCATTGAAGGCCATGCCGAGCGGCGTCACCGGATCGAGCGCGAACACACGGCCGAAGCGCTGCGGCTGCTTGAGCAGCATCCTGGCCGCGATGATGCCGCCGGTGGAATGTGTCGCGAGATGGCAATAGCCGATCTCAAGCGCATCGAGCGCCGCCAGCATGTCCTCGGCGTGCTGCGCCATGGAGTAGTTGGAATAGTCGGCCGCCGGCTTCGGCCGGTCGCTATCGCCGCAGCCGCGCCAATCGATTGCAACCACACGCAGACCGGTCGGGAACAACGGCGCGGCGAGCTCGATCCAGTCCTTGCTGGCGAGATTTCCGTGGATGAAGACGACGGTGACGTCGCCTCCTCCCCACTCCCGCCAGCCGAGCTGGACTTCGCCCGCCTGCACCCTCGGCATCGCCGGGCCCTACTTGTTGAGGCCAGCCGTCGGCGCCGCTCCGGGCGGAGTCGGCGCCACTGGCAGGGCAGAGACGACGGCGCCCTTGATCATGCGATCGGTACCGAGCGGCGATGATGTGTCGATCGCCCCCTTGGTCACGAAATCCACGACATCGGCAGCGTATTCCACTGGATTGTCGGTGTGAATGAAGTGGCCGGTCTCCGGATAGACCTTGAGCATCGGCCGGTTGCCGGAATTGGTCATACGAGTCATGAACGGCGTGATGACGTCGCGGCCGAGGTCCGTCAGCCCGTTGAACGCTGGCGTCGGAATGAACGGCTCCTTGTCGCCGAACGCCAGGAAGATCGGCGCTTTGATCTGGGTGACCCGCTCATAGAGGTTCTTCGGATCATCCTGCTGGAGCTCGGCACCGATCGTGTAGATGTCGAAAATGAAGACGTTGCACCATTGATCGAGCTCCTTCGGGTTGCCCTTGGTCAGCCCGACACGCTGCTCGGTATGGAAGCGGGCATATTCGCTGTCACTGAAGAAGTAACCGCTCTTCGCAGCCGACACCACGCCGGTGTCGGGATCACGCTTCTTGAAATAGAAGAAGTCGCGGATGTTCTGCTCGCTCCGCGCTTTTTCCGCAGCGAGAATACCGGTCTGGTCCCAGACCTGCTTCCACTTGTCGAAGTCGCGGCCGAGGCCGTCGGCGAAGAGAGGCGCCTTGTTGTCCTTGGCGATGGTGATCTCGCGCGGATATTCCTCGAGGCCGGAGGGCGCTTCCAAGGCGAGGCCCTGCACCGCATCCGGCCAGGTCAGGGCGTAGCCCACGACGAACTGGCCGCCGAGCGAGTGGCCGAGATAGTACGCCTTCTTGACGCCGAGTTGGTTGACCACGAGGTCGTAGATCACCTCGCGCATGTCCTGCATGGTGCGAGCAGGGTTCTTGTCGAGATTGCCAGGCCCCGACATGCCGTAATGCGGCAGGTCGGGCACGATCACGCGCAGGCCGCTGCGCAGCGCGTACTGCATGATGTTGCCGTAATGGCCGCCGAACGCGCCCTTGCCGTGGATGATGACGAGCACCTTCGGATCCTTGTCGGTGCCGGCATACTCGTCCATGTAGCCGATTTCCCAGGAATTGCCGCTCTTGTCCTTGGCACTGCCGAATTTGACCGGATAGGGATAGGTCACATAGGCCTTCCAGAACGACTTCTTGGGATCGATGGTCTGGGCGACGTCGGGCACGCGGTAATTCTTGTCGACGAACTTCTGGGCGCGATCGAGGGCCGCCACGTCATCCATGAAAGCGACGAACTTCGGATCGTTCTTGCGCTGGTTGATGATCGGGAACACGCCATAATGCGCGACCGGGCTCTCCTGCGCGATGAGATCAGCGCCGGGCACGCGATCGACAGCCTTCTGCGCCAGTTTGAAGTTCAGCCAGAGGTCGTTGGTGATGTGCATCACCAGCGTGCGGGCCTGAATGCGGCCGAGATAGGGATTGACGTTGTGGGTCTCGCCGACCCTGTTGCGCCAGACGAGGTCGACGGCATCGTAGAGCTTGGCACGGTTGGTCACGTTGAGACCGGCCTTCTCGTTCGGCGGATCCCAATAGAAGATTTCAGGCTGCACCGCCGCCCAATTCTGGGTCGTACGGAACGCGAAGTCATAACCCGTCATGCCGAGGATCGACCAGCCGAAGGCCACGCCAGGCACCGGATGCTTTTCCTTTGGGAGCTTGTAA
This sequence comes from Bradyrhizobium sp. NC92, assembly GCF_025200865.1. NCBI lineage: Bacteria > Pseudomonadati > Pseudomonadota > Alphaproteobacteria > Hyphomicrobiales > Nitrobacteraceae > Bradyrhizobium > Bradyrhizobium sp. NC92. The sequence goes on along the minus strand of NZ_CP104171.1, from coordinate 3,414,006 downwards.
TAGTCGCCTTTGGTTGCCTGCCAGACCGGATCGCCCTGGATCGCGGCTGTCATCATCTGGAAGGTCCAGTTGCCGACGGGATCGTCGCCATCCGATTGCGTCGTGCCGCCGATCGGCATCAGGGCGCTGACATATTCCGGATGCATCACGCCCCAGACGTAAGTCTGCGTGCCGCCCATCGAGACGCCGGTCACCAGTGCGACGCGCGCGACCTTCAGCTCGTCGCGCAGCAGGCGGTAGTTCGCCTGCACCATGTCGTAGTAGCTGTATTGCGGAAACTTGATGCCGAGTCCGTCGGACGGCTTGCTCGCGCCCCAAGTGCCGAGCGGATCGACCATGATGACATAATAACGATCCGTGTCGATCGGCCGGCCCGGACCGATGATGGGCACGCCACCCGACAACGCCGCACCCTTGACCCATTGTTCATACATGTCGGTAGAATCGCCGGAATAATAGGAGTTGATCACGATGGCATTGGTGATCTCGCCGGCGGCGTTACGTCTTGCGTTGCCGACGGCGATGTAAGCGGTGCGCAGCTTGCCGACGCCGAGCGATTCCAGCGTGACGCCGCCCTCGCCGCCGTTCTCCCATTTGGAGGGGTCGGACAGGTCGTACTTGCCGCCAAGACGGAAGTTGGCGATCTCATAGGTCTTCTTCAGCCCATCATGCTGCACCTGCGACGAACGGCGCGTGAAGGGCTGTGCGGTTGCGATCGCGGTTCCGAGCAGCAGCACGATCAGGCTCATGAAGCAGCGCTTCATCGCGTCTTGTCCGGCCATGACGCAGTCCTCCCTGGAAGATTTTTCTGAAACGCTAGGCAGCGGCGGCCGGGGGAGGTTTGATCTAACTCAATGGAATCCGTTCGGAGGGATCGAGGATCGCGGGCATCAAAACACCGGCAGTACCCTCGCGATGCCCTTCCTCAGCCTCGGCTCATATCGGATCCGCTATGAGCTCGACGGGCCGGCGGGCGCGCCGGCCTATGTCCTCGTGAACGGGCTGACGCAATATTCCGAATTGTGGGGCGCCTATCGCGAGGCCTTGGCCGCGCGAGGCTTTCGCGTTGCGACTTTCGATCTGCTGGGCCAGGGCGCCTCCGACAAGCCGAGGCTCTTCATCAGCCAGGACGACCAGGTCGCCGCCTTGCGCCTCCTGATCGACGAGCTGGGGGACGGTCCGGTTTTTCTGAGCGGGATCAGCTTTGGCGGCCTGATTGCACTGCGATATGCGATCGAGCAGGGCAAGCGACTGGCCGGGCTCGTGCCGATGAGCTGCTTTGCGGAGCTGTCGCCACAACTCTTGCTGCTCGGCAATGCGCTGCGGACCGCGCTGATCCTCGGCGGCACCAGTTACCTCCAGGACCTCCTGTTGCCCATGAACCTCTCGGACCAATGGCTGAAGCCGCTGCTGGACAAGCTCGATAGCGTGAAGCGGCAAGGTTGGCTGGTCAACGACGTTTACGCGCTGCAGAACCTGATGGAATCCTTCCTCGACTTCCAGCCGCTCACGCCGCGGCTGTCGGCGATCGCCGTTCCGACCATGATCCTCAACGGCGAGTTCGACTTTCTCACGCCGCGGGGTCTCCACGAAACCTTGCGTGTCGAGATTCCCAACAGCTCTTTGGTGATCATTCCCAAGGCCTATCACGCGTTCACGCTGGAGAAGGGCGCGCTGACGGCGGACCTGCTGGCGCGCTTCGCCGATGACGTGCTGGCTGGGCGATGGCAAGGCAACAAGACCGTCTGGGTGGCGTCGGACGAGCCCGGTGGGGAGCTGACACCGTTTCCCGAGGGTTACGACCATCTGCGTGCCATCCCGGTCAGAAGAGCGATGCCATGAGCGGCTTCCTAGGCCCGCTCGATCCTGACAGCCGCATCCCTCCGCGCCAGCAGACGCGGGTCGCGGCGTTCCTGATCTCGGCGCATGGTGCCCTCGCGCGGCAATTTGCCCTCGCGTTGCCGGCGAGGCTTGAAGTGGCTTGGCAAACCGAATTGAACGCGCAGTTCTATCGCGAGACCGAGATCGTCTCCCTGCTGATGCGCGCCACCTCCTGGGTCCCGGATGTTGCCCTGGGATACATGCTGATGACCTGGGAGACCGCTTGGCTTCCTGCGCCGATCGCAGAGATCACGGACCCTCCCCTCGCCCAGGCGGTTCACCTCGCAACGCTCGCCCATGCCGTGCACGCCGCTATCCGGCCGGCGGCGCTGGTCCCGGTCGAAGCCAATCCGCAGGATCCTTTCGTCATGGCGTTGCGCCGCATCGAGTTCGAGAGCGGCCGGCTGCTGCAAGCGCAGATCCTGTTCCTGAGAGGCCCTAACCTTGCTCCATACCGGGATGCGGTGAGCGCGGCCCTCGAGCAGCGCCACGTCGGTGTTCGCAAGCTCTGGCGCGAGACACTCGAAAGCATAGGCATCGACGCAGCCGGAGCGGAATGATCCGGAAGCCTTGACCCAGATCGCCAACATCCGCACGTTACCGCGCTTCAGCCCATCTCGGCCGACGGGAGTTTCGATCATGACGGCCGTTTCCGTCGAAGAAGCCGTGGAGCGGCTCATCGAATTTGGTCGCCATGCGGTCGCAACACGATGCGAGAGGCTTCCTTCTGCTCATCATCGAAGCCCTAGTGCGAATAGTTCGGATAAGGATCCAGGCCGCATATCAACAGACCAGTATACGGAACAGGCTGTTCAACATCGGCCCTGCGTCCTGCTCGGTTTGAGTCGACGACAATGCAACACGTCAAATCAGCAGGTCATGATGCGCAGGTACAGTGGCGTGATGCGGACCGTTATTGCCGTGGTTGGCCGCATGTTCGTCCAGTGCATTGGGGAGGATTTTGACGAGGATATCGGAGGTGGCCACCTGACCGGGCTGGACGTGTGGATCGAGCGGAATGTGGACCTCGCTAGGTTCAGCTCTGACGATGAGAGTGAAAGGAGTTGCGTCGCTATCGAACCGGAACACCCGTTCTTGATCGGCGCCGCCGGTCTCGAACGCAGCGTTAGCCGGCTGTGCGGCCGCTAATGCGATCGCAGCAGGTTGCGTAGCGTGCTGCGGGTTTCCGTTCCCTGCGCCATCGCCTCTTGTGGCGCTCGATTCGGCAATCTCGGTTGCTGCTGATGCGTTTGGCGAGGTCGAGGGTAAATTGTATCCCGAATTGCTGTGCTGCAGGTCAGCTGTGGCCGCTGTTGCCGACATGCTTGCGTTCGATGCACGATGATTGTCGCCATCGCCGACACCCTTCTCGGATGTGAAGAGAGTTTCAGGTAACTCGGCGGTTGCCGCCGCCTTTGCAGGCTCCGGCTCCGCGACATTTTGCGTGCCAACTCGGTCCGCGCTACCGGCCGCTGCAGCACTTTCGTCATCTTTCGGCCCGTGGGCAGAGGCCGAGTGCCCCCATTCGTTGCTGTGCTCCACGCCGCCGGGCTCTGCCATTTTCGCGGACCCAGGCGTATCCGCCGGAGTCCAGGAATGATGCTCATTGTCATTGCCAACGTCCTTGCCCGGTATGGCCATGGCTTCGGCCGTCTCCGTGGCTGCCTTTGCCGACCCTCGCTCCGATGCGTGCGAGTTGCTGTGGTCCAGGCCGCCTGGTTCGGCCGTTTTCGCTGGCCCTGACGAACCGTCCGAAGCCGGTGAATCATGCGCGTTGTCATTGCCGGCGCGATTGCCCGGTATGGATTTCACTTCGGCCGTCTCCGTGGCCGCCTTTGCCGACCTTCGCTCCGACGCGTGCGGGTTGCTGTGGTCCAGGCCGCCCGGTTCGGCCGTTTTCGCTGGCCCTGACGAACCGTCCGAAGCCGGTGAATCATGCGCGTTGTCATTGCCGGCGCGATTGCCCGGCATGGACTTCACTTTCGCCGTCTCCGTGGCTGCCTTTGCAGACCCTCGCTCCGATGCGTGCGGGTTGCTGTGGTCCAGGCCGCCTGGTTCGGCCGTTTTCGCTGGCCCTGACGAATCGTCCGAAGCCACTGAATCATGCGCGTTGTCATTGCCGGCGCGATTGCCCGGCATGAACTTCACTTCGGCCGTCTCCGTGGCTGCCTTTGCCGACCCTCGCTCCGACGCGTGCGGGTTGCTGTGGTCCAGGCCGCCCGGTTCGGCCGTTTTCGCCGGCCCTGACGAACCGTCCGAAGCCAGTGAATCATGCGCGTTGTCATTGCCGGCGCGATTGCCCGGCATGGACTTCACTTCGGCCGTCTCCGTGGCTGCCTTTGCAGATTCTCGCTCCGATGCGTGCGGGTTGCTGTGGTCCAGGCCGCCTGGTTCGGCCGTTTTCGCTGGCCCTGACGAATCGTCCGAAGCCGGTGAATCATGCGCGTTGTCATTGCCGGCGCGATTGCCCGGCATGGACTTCAGTTCAGCCACATCTCTGGCGCCCGCCCTTGCAGACATTTGCTCGGGAGCGTGCCGCGCCCCTTCGCGGTCGTCCCTGTGCGCTGTCGCGGGGCTCGATTCACCAAACTCGGCTGCTTCTGGTGCGTTTGTAGAGGTTGAATGCACCGGATTGCCATGTTCCACGCGGTCTGTTTCTGCCGTCTTCGCTGACCTTCCCGAAGGGTCCGACGCCGGGGATTGATGCGCGTTCTCATCACCGACATCACTCCCAGGTATGAAGCCAGCTTCTATCTGCTCCGCCCCCGTTTCCTTTGCAGGCCATGGCTCCAGAACATGCTGTGAGTTACTGCCGCCCGCGCTACCGGCTATGCTAGGACCGGTATCTGCATCGATCCGCTGGCTCTTAAATGTAAGACTTTCAACTGCCGTGACCGCCGCAGCATGAGCAAGCACGATCGGTGATGTTCGAGCCGACCCGTCGGCCCGATCGACTCTCTCTTCCGTTGTGCGGGCCGGCGCGAATTCGGTCCTCCAGTCGACATCAGCCAGAATGTCCCAGACTCCAGCGGTCCCGAATGCGCTCTCCCTCGTACCGATAACTGTATGGACACTGTCCGTACTCAGAACAGTTTCGGTTGCAGTCACCGATGTCAGCGCTTCTTCGAGCTGCTCCAAGGTGAGAGCGGCGGCCGCGGCCGTCGGCTGGCCGACGAAATCCGATTCTGCGATGGATACACCCCCCTGCAGATGGATTTCCAACAGGTCGCGATCTCCGATCTTCAGAACATGATCGGTCGCATTCACATAGACGATCGTTTCATTGCTTGCGGAGTCGAAGATCCAAGCGATGGTGTGTGGCGGTATGGACTTGCTTGCTGCTGTCATATGAAGCCTGGCAAGGGCTCCGAAGGCCGCAAGATTGATCCTGCTCGGCCCAGACGCGAAGTGGAAGCCGGAAGAGGTAGAATTGGAATCGGTCGGGTCGCGATGAACGACGTTTTCAGCGACGTTGCCGCCCATCAGCTTATCGCCACTATATCCGCCACTCCCGGCATCGTGACCGAAGTGCACGAGGCCAGCAAGTTTTTGGAGGGTCTCCACTTCTCCGGCGGCGCTTTCGTTTTCAGCGGCCACAAACGCGGAAGACAGGCGAGAATCGTGCGCACGGAAACCCGGGACTGAATCGTCTACATGATTATCGTCGGCATTGCTGATCGCAGCCAGTTTGGTGGCCGCCTTGTATCCGGTAACGTCCACGAAGCTGTCGTGCGGCGCTTTGGCCGGGTCATGCGACAGCAATGCCAAATGGGGATCGCTGAGTGCGTAGATCAACGCACCGGTGAGAGTGGCGAAAGTACCATACCCTCCGTGAACCAACGTCGGATTGGATGTAAGCCGCGAGAATAGATTTTCCGCGGTGGACTCACCGCCAATCTGCGCGTCGTTCATTCCTCGCAGGGAAGGTGTGGCCGAACCGGGCGTGCTTGATCCAACAGAACTGTAGTCCTTCCACGATTTCGAACCTGCGGATTGCTCGGCGGTGCGAAGCGCTTCTATTGCCGATGCCGCGGTCGAGATTTGGCTCGCCCCGACCAGGACACCTCTCTGAGTGAGCGACGGCTTTTCGTCAGAGTCCGCGACGATGACGTGACGGAGAATAGCTCGCTTCCAGAGCTCATATTCAGCATGCTCCGCTGCGGAGCCGATACTGTCGTCGTGCGGAAGCAGGTCGTTCGCCTCCGACGCCTTGAGTTCGTCCGCAATGGCGACCGCCAGGAGAGCCAGCGAGAGCATGCCGAACCCAGACGGGCGTTGTAGCAATGCGAGGGTGGCGAGCACCGTCCTGTTGGTTATTTCAAGCTTCTGAAATATGTTGTGCAGGTGTACTTTAACGGTTCCATCGGAAACGTTTAGCTGGTGCGCGATCTCCTTGTTCGACATTCCTTCTGACACAAGTCGTACAATTTGACGTTCGCGCGGCGTCAATAGCTCCAGCAGGTTCTCGTTTTTGCCGCTGTCAGTTTCCTCTGCGGTTGGCGAGAGATCGGACTGCTCCAAAAAGCTACGCTTCGCCATCAGTCGCAGTGATCGCAGCATAGCGTCCGGTGCGACATACTTCGCGATTGCATAACACGCGCCAGCAGCGATGGCCGAGGTTAGATCGTGGTCCGTGTCGGAATCCGTAAAGAACACCAGGCGCGTGGGCAGGCGCTCAGCTTTCGCAATGGCGAGGATCTCGGATGCCGTCAGATCTGGCAGGGTGTCGGCAAGAAGTGCAACGTCGGGTGTCAAATTCCGGATCGCTTGGATACAACTTGTCCCGTCGCTGCACGACGCGACAACGTCGAAGTCCGGCTGTGCCCCGAGAACCGACTTAAGCCCCTGCAGAACGATCGGCTGTCGGTCTACGATCACAAGCCGGATGCGCTTGAATATCCGCTCTTTCGCAGACGTGTCTAACATGGACCCTGCCTCGACCCGGCCGTCTATGTCCTTCGGCATATAGCCGAGGCCGAGTGAGGGCATTAAAATACAACTAATCGAATAAAGAAAGAGATTTAATTGGTTTAACCATACCTAAAATCGTTAGTTTCGAGCGGGAAATGTGCACATTTGCCGAATGTGTTCATTTTGCCGAACGGTACAGCGACGCCACGCCGTTGGTTGGCTTCGAGTGGGCACCTCGAACGCGTCACGGCCTTCATTCCAACACTGTTAGTCCCGGGGCCAGAACACCACCTTAGAAATTGTTCGACCTGAGACGAGACTTTCAGAGCGCGCTCGCGATCCGCACCTGGCGCGCTTCACAACTCGCGGCCTATCAGCTGTTCGGAGAATGATCGTTGGCTGGGACGCTGTTCAGCCGCCGCGCAGGCTGCCGTCGGCGAGTCGACAGCATTGATTGCGCGTCCGCGACAGGTCTGCATTGACGCAAGCTGGAGTCGCGGGCGCAGGCCGTCCGTGCGATTGGCATCCGCCTTCAACCTGGGAACCATATCTGTGGTTGCCAGTTAACTGCTGTTGAGCTGCACGCAGGCGAGCAGTTCGACGAGCCGGCATGAGTTCTCGCGCCGGGCATCCGTCGGGGGTCGATCCCATGATGGACCACGCGACCAGGGTTGGTAATCGGTTGTTAGCAGCGTTGCCGCCAGCGGATTTTGCTTTGCTTGCGCCTCATCTGCGGAAGATCGTGATCGAGCGCGATTCGGTGCTCGTCCGATCAGGCGATCGGATCGAGCATCTTCTCTTCCCCCTGAGCGGCGCGATAGCCACTATCATGGAGCTGCCGAACGGGCAGACGGTCGCCACGACGATAGTCGGCCATGAAGGGGCTGTGGGTCTGACCACAGCGCTTGGCGCATCCCACTCGCCCGTGACGGCCGTTGTTCGCATCTCGGGGGCCGCGCTGCAAATATCGCCCGCGCAATTCCTCACGGCGCAACATTGCAGCGCCCCCGTCGGAGCCATGGTGCAGGTCTTCACGAGATCGTTGCTGACGCAACTCCAGCACGTGGCGGCTTGCAACGCATTACATTCCGTCGAATCCCGCCTGGCGCGCTGGCTGCTTCACATTCACGATCGGGCAAATGGCAGCGATCTCCTCCCGCTGACCCAGGAAACGTTGTCGGAATTGCTGGGCGTCCGCCGCACCACCGTCACACATGTCGTGAGCACAATGCGGGCATCAAGAGCACTAAGATCCAATCGACGTGGCCAACTCGAAATCGATCGGCCGCGGCTCGAAGCCATGGCATGCGAATGCTACAAGGTCATGAGCCGCAGAATCGATCGAATAGTCTCGCAGAGCACGGTCGGGCTCGTTCATAGGCCTTCAGCGCGGAGCGCCTCCCGCTCGCCTGGCAGCCGAATAGCCGGAACAGGCTCTTAGAACCGGTTCGTTTTCGCGAACCACACCGCATGTACCCTCGCCAATCGGCAAAACCGCGTGAGGCTCGGCCGCTGCAAACACCCAATCCTGCGTAGAAGCGAGTTCAAGATTTTTGCAGCTTTGCGGCCGGGCTCCCCGGCCGAAGCGAACGATGGACGAGAAGTCCGTCCCCCATTCGCCTCGGGATGCTCGTCACAACAGCCCGACTTCTCGCGACTAAGCAGCACAGGCATGAGCTTTGCCTATGCGAAGCTGGAACGCCCATTCGCGGTCCGAGCGCGGTTATAGGCGCGGCCCGCCCTACGCAGCTCGCGCTGAAGATTTTCCTCTCGACCTACCCGCTCTCTGAGCCTCTCAAGTTCCGCGAGCTGTGCGACCAGCGCCTCGAGACGCTCGCGAAGCATAGCGGCAGGCCCCTCCGCTCGAACGCGGCTATTCATGACACGCCTCCTGATCGACGTCTTGAGGAGAAGTCCCCCACTGACGAGTCGGGAAAACTATGCAATTGCGGCACAATCGCACTAACAGCACTAAACATTTGGCATGCTGCATCCGCCAACGCGTTGCTGCGGCGCAACAAGGGATCACTCGGCCGGGCATTTAGGCAGGGAGAAAGGGTCCAGCCCTGCCAGCCATGCGGTGGCCCGCAGGCTCACGCATGGGCTGAGAAGACTGCTATCGGCCGGACTCGGTCGCACTCGAAATCCTCGTGTTAGCTCCCGGGCAATCGGCCTTGCGCTTTTCCTCGTTTTCTTCGTCTGCGCAATCGAGCCCTCCAGTTGCGTTTGGAATTCCAGAGCCGCCGGTTGCGAAAGGCCCTTTCGCACTGCCTCCGCCACCGCCAGACCCACCGCTACCGCTGGATCCGCCACCGCCGGCTACCCCTCCGGCGCGAGATGATCCAGCAGGGGCTCCCCCGCCCCCTGATGACCCGCCGCTGGAGCTCCCCGGCCCTGATACGGACGACCGGTCGTTGTCAAAGAACGACGACTGCCTCCCGTCCTTCCGCGTCACTCCATGCAGCCCCCCCGAGCTTGCAATGGCTCTCGAGGTCAGGGAAGTGGACAGAAGCAGGGTCATCACTGGGGGTGTCACGGCCGCAAACCTTCCGCAGGTTTTCAAAAACGCCCGCCGGTCGTCATCTTCGTTACCGTCCCGGGTCACAACACGCTCTCCTTGGTTTAAAATTCTATTTACGGTATTATATATTAAATACACTTTCAACCGATAATTTCTTTATGCTGCTGACGTTATTTAACGTGCGCCATCAGCTGATCGTCGGCAATTTCCGTGCTCGTTCTTGCACTTCCTGGCTCACTCCTGCCTGTCGGGCGCCGTTTCGGAGTTGCGCTCGCCATTTAATGCGATTAATTTGTTTTTAACGGAAGTCGAGCGCGGAGCTCGATTGCAACGGATCATGACGATGCCACTGCAATTCCATCGGTCCGTCCGGGACATGGAGATCTGGAGCGCGACTAGCGAGGGCTTCTCGTTCGTGATCAGCTTCGAAAGCCCGAGAGGCCCCGGCTTTCATGGACGCGCCGGCTATTTGGCGAGTTGGCGTCCGCTCCACAAAAACCAGGCCGCAATCAAGATTGGCGGCTCGCCCTTTCGAACGTTAGCCGAGGCCGAAGACGCCTGCAGCGACATGGCTGGGCATCTGGCGCCACGATAACCCCCCGCGCACGCTCCGGAAGAAGCCAGACACCCTCATCATTTCACGCTCGCCGGATCCTGACGCAACAGATCAGGGAGATCCATCTCACGTGACGCGGCATGCAGCTCGTTTCGCGAAATCGCCAATGCCGCGAGAACCGTGCGATTGCTGATGTCCAGCTTTTGGAAGATATGATGAAGGTGGACCTTGATCGTACCGTCGGCAAGGTTCAACCGACGTCCAATCTCCTTATTCGATAGACCCTCCGACACGAGCCGCATGATTTGCCGCTCCCGGTCCGTCAGTTGTGTCAGGAGCTTCTCATCGGGGCAGGCCTCATCTTTGGCTGGCCGGGCGCTCGGCGAGACCGCTGCTTGGCCCTGGGCGGCCTTCCGCAGGGTTGAGACCAGCATTTCGGCATCCGAATCCTTCGAGAGGACGATACAGCCGCCCTCCAAGGCCAGCCTTTGCAACTCACAATCGGCCGCGACACCGGCGAAGAAGACTACCGCGGGTCCTGGGCCTGAATCGTTCGCACGAGCGAGGATCAGCTGCCGGCCGACATCGGGCAGCGCAGCGTCGACAAGTGCGACGTCCGGCACAAGGAATCGGATTGCCTCATTGCAGCTTGCACCATCGCTGCAGGACGCAACGATCGTGAAATCACGCTGCGTCGCAAGAACGCTCCTGATCCCTTGCAAGACGATCGGATGTCGATCCGCGATGACAATTCTGGTGCGGTGCATGCTTCCCCTGCCTATCGCTAACAACCCCCCGTGCGGCCGTTTAATCCAACAATTTCTTCGAAACGCGAAGATGACCAGTCCGCTCGGCCAAAGCGTCACACCGCCTCAAATCCTGGACAGCCCAACATTCGACGACTGCGCCACGGTAACTTGACCGGCAATTGCGCGCAGCACCGTAAGAATGCGGTGCTCAAAATTCAAGGCTGCAAGCTCCTCGACGAAAGCGACGCACTTTCGACAACGCCTGATAGATTAAATCAACAAATTCCCCCAGAGAATGTCGTCGGGGCACCGATCAGCTAAGGTGTCATGATGGTCAACATTCAATTAACTTCGTTGGCACCGTTATTACCAACGATATATTGGGCTATTCACGATTCAAATCTAACATTCGACGAAATTTCGACGAACGCGAGACCGTTCAAAAGCCGCGCTTCTGAAAGGAGGAAAAGTAATACTATTCATCAAGGCGAAGCCGGGCAATGAAGCAGGAAAATGGCTGCGTTGCGCAGCCAAGTGTGTAGCAACGATGAAAACCGGTCACCCAAATTGGAGCTGCATATTCGTCGGCAACTTCAACGAGCGGTCATGGAGGGCATCGTTGGCAATGAGTAAGGTGGTCACATGTATTCTTCAGCAGTTTTGCGTCAAACTCATCAGGCTCTCATCGTTCAATTCACTGAATTGCAGAACTTACGTAGCCGCGTGTTGAAGGCCGAGCAGCGATTGCTTGCGCCAAGGCGACGAGTCCGGGGGCGGAGGGCAAAGCGACCGCTGGTTCGGAGGCAGGGGCCCAGCCGGTAACTCCGACCACCACGTTGCACGCTGGCGCAGCGGCACGGGTGGATCGTGCTTGCCGGACCCCGGTTTGACCTGATAATCCCCCCTCCTGTTTCGGTTCGGAGGTAGTGGGGACGGCTTCCATGGAGAACGATGACTGGGCATCCATGACCACAGCTGAGCTGTGGCGACTTTACGATGAGGTCACTGCTGTTCTTAGTCGCAGGATGACCGCGGAAAAAGCCAAGCTCGAAGAGCGGCTTCGCAAGATTGAGGGGACGGCCGCTTCGGCCCAGAACGGGGAACGTCCTCGGCGCCCCTACCCTCCAGTGTTGCCGAAATACCAGAACCCCAAGAATCCGTCCGAAACTTGGTCCGGTCGCGGTAAGCAACCCCGATGGCTGAAAGCCCAGCTTCGAGCCGGCAAGAAGCTGAATGACCTTCTGATTGACCGCCCGTCCGGGCAAAGGCGCCGCCGGGCCGGCTGAACCTCCAACCCGTCACCGGGACGGCGGTGGCGGGACCGGGGCCGCAGGCGCCACTTTAGCGAGTAACGTCCTCTTTCCCGTTAGGACTGCCGTCGCTACCAAGGTTACCCTTGCCATTGTTGCCCTGCACAAGTTTTCCGCCAGAACTAGCGATGGCGGTCGAGGTCAGAGAGGTCGAAAGCAGCAGCGTCATCACGGGAGGAGTGACGGCGGCAAATTTTCCGCAGCTTCTCAAGAACTCACGGCGGTCTTCACTGTTGGAGTCGAGCGGGTTCATCGGCGCTATCCCTGCGATGGTCGAGGATAGAAAATAAGCTGATTTGGATGCGTCGCAAGTTAAATATGTTAATCCCCGTTTAAATTGTCTGCCCGCAAACGACATCTTAAGAGCTATCGCGTGCCGACGCTCCCGTCGCGCGCAGAGCGTTGAGGTGAGCTCCTGCGCAAAGCGAGATTCGGAAGCAGCTTATACCAAACGCCTTATATGCACAGGGCGCTCTTAGAGCTATTATAATTTTAAATACATTAAATGATACGGCACCTCTTTAGCCGCCGCTTCGGCACAAAACGAGGCTAGAGCAGTCCCGGCACATGCGCCCAAACGACCACTTCCCAACTGGCGAGAACGAGGGGCAGTTCATGATCGGAGCCGAGGCCGGTGTAGCATTCGGGCAATTGCGGTCTCGCTTCGACACCACCTTCCGACCAGGCTTCTCATTGCCACGTCTGGGCGCCCTGATGGGCCGCGCCCTCACCGAAACTCTCTTAGACCTTTCGGAACTAACGGTTCTCACCGAGGCTGCGACCGGCGCGTATGCCGTGACGGCCGTTCTTGCGGCGATGGCCGGAGCCAGGCAGGTCTATGCCTTTACGAAAACTACGCGGCACGGCACCTCAGCTGAGGCCAGGGAACAGACCCTCAAGCTCGCAGATTCGGTCGGTGTGGCCAATCGCATCGACATCCTGGAGCAGATCACCCCGGATATCCTCCATCAAACGGACATCATAACCAACAGCGGCCATCTTCGGCCTCTTACCGCCGCGCTTATTGATGAGCTGCCAAGGGAGGCCGTCATCGCCTTGATGTTCGAGGCCTGGGAATTTCGCTCCGAGGACCTCGACATGGACGCATGCTTGCGGCGCGGAATTCCAATCGTCGGCGTGAACGAACGTCACCCGTCAGTCGATGTCTTCTCGTTTCTCGGTCCGCTGTGCGTGAAGCAACTGCACGATAGCGGTTTATCCGTTTACAAGAATCGCATTGCTCTGCTGTGCGACAACGACTTCATTGGCTCGCTTCGCTCCGGTCTGGCGAGCTCCGGAGCGAGCGTGGACGTCTTCGAGGACGTCCAGACCCTCTATCGCGACCAATGGGACGCAATCATCGTCGCGCTGAGACCGACGGCTGAGCCTCGCATCGGTTCGCCGGAAGCAGCTCACCTCGCTGCGTGCGCGCCCGCTGGCGCCATTGTCGTGCAGTTTTGGGGCGACATGGATCGAACCGTATTGTCAGCAAACGGGTTGGGCGTTTGGCCAACAACGCCTCCGGGATTGGGGCACATGGGCATTCTACTGTCGGAGCTTGGCCCCGAGCCGGTCGTGAGACTGCAGGCCGGCGGCCTGCGCGCTGCTGAATGGGTTCGGCGCAGCGGATCTGTCTCGTCTGACGGATTCGCGCAAATCGTTACCCCAGCATCCGGATCAATCGCTAATTCGCGCTAGGTCCTCGCCTCGATGAGCTCAACGAGCGTGAGCGTCGCGGAGGCAAGAAACACTATGCGGCGCATGTCGAACGCGACCGCCGGCGCGGGTGACGATACAGGAAGATACTGCTGCGCCCTGAAGCTGGCGATCGCGTCGTCGAAGCGAGCCGCTTCGTAAGCAAGATGATAGAATTTGCTGCCGCGCTTCAAGATACCCGCCACCGGCGATTGTGCGCCGGCCGGCTCAATGAGCTCCAGGCGCGGACCGCCGCCTGATACAAACTGAATCCGAACCTGCTGGATCGGGTCCTCGAACATGGGGCCTTCAGCACTGTAACCAACGACTGCGAGCTCGGGCAGCTCCGCCGCGATCTTTCGACACGCCATTCCCACGTGATGAAAGCGCAAGTCCATGCGCTGCTCCTCCCTTCCCTGCCGGCCAAAGGAGACGGGCGGCGTCGAACGGAATCTGGCCGGTTGCTCCGACAGTTAACTTTCTCGTGCATCGAGGAGCAGCGCCGACCAGACCTGTTTTAGCCGTGGATAGTCTGCGCGCGACATCCGAAACGTAATCACGTCGTCGCCGTTCCACCAAGCTTTCGGCGCAACCTTTTTAATCTGGAAGCCGAGGCGGATATGAAAGTTCTTCGCGGCCTTATTCCTGCTTTGAACGTTGGCCACGACGGCCGTAAGCTCCAGCTGCTCGAACGCGAATTCGAGTAAAAGGTCGAATATCTCTGCCAAAAAGAGGCGCGCGCCAGGATCGACGATCAACCGCGCAACTTCGCCCTGTCCCGCCGCGAAATCCAGGTTCGCAAGCGCGATGCTGCCAGCCGGCTTCTTCGAGCGCTTGAATTCGGCAATGAAATAGTAATCGTCCACTCTCGCCTGATATTTCCGGAAAAACTCTTCCTGCTGAGCCAAGGTCAGCTTCTCGCGAGTCAGGAACTTGCCGAGAACGGGATCATTCCGCCAAGCGATGATTTGCGCGGAGTCCTCCAGCCGGACCTCTCGGAGAAGCAGGTTATTTCCTCCGGGAAGCTGCTTGAGATTCTCAGCCTTGGTGGAAAGCGTGCTTGGGCTCACCGGCTTCGGTCTGATATTCGCCACCATCTATTTATTACACCCTAATAATGTGTAATTTAAATACATTTAATTGACCAGAACCTTATCATCATTTAATGTGAAGGACAATCAAATGATGCCGCTGTTCTGACGGAGGCTCGCCATTCTCGCTGCAGTACCCGTGCCGGACCGGCCCATCAATGATGCCGAACTCAAGTCCCGGGCGTTGTCGGGCGATGCCACGTTCTGGGGGCATCTTGTCGCGCGCTCGCGGCAAGCGACGAGCTTCTCCGAGCTGCTCTTTCTGTCGACGCTTCGAAAAAAGGCGAAGCTTTATGCACCCGAAAGCGTCCAGCCAAGACTCCGCCTCGCCCTGATAGGCGGCTACAACCTTTATCCGTTGCACGAACTGGTTGAACATCTCCTGGCCATTCGTGGGATCGAGTGCGAACGTTTCCTCGGCGAGTACGATAATTTCGTCTCGGAGATCCTTGACGGCTCGAGCTCACTGTACGCCTTCAGGCCGGATCTCGCCTTCATACTGCCGAACGCGAGCCACTCCCGGTTTTCCGGCTCGCTCCTCGATGCCGTCGAACATCAGCGCGAAGCCGCAGTCCGCGCCGCCGAGCACCTCCTCAACCTCGCGCAGACTTTCACCGCGCGCTCCGGTGCGGCGGCGATCCTCGCCAACCTTGCGCTGCCCGGCGACCTCGATCTCGGCTCGTTTCGTTCACGCACGCTTGGCACCGACTGGAGTTTCCGAAAGGCGGTCAATCTCGAGCTCGGGCTTCGGGCCCCAGCTGAAGTGCAGATCTGCGACGTCGAGTTCCTCTCGGCGCGCCGGGGGATCTCAGCCGCGGCGGATGCGCGAGCGTGGTATGAATCGAAGCAGCTCGGCTCACCTGACTTTCTCGTCGACATTGCGCAAGAGCTAAGCCATCTGATCGCCTCCCGGAAGCAGGGCCCCAAGAAGGTCCTGGCAATCGACCTCGATCACACGCTATGGGGCGGCGTGATCGCGGAAGACGGTATCGAGGGAATCGAGCTTGGCGACTCATCCCCCCGCGGTGAAGCTTTCAAGGCTTTCCAGAGATACCTGCTTGGACTTTCCCAACGCGGCGTCCTGCTTGCGGTATGCAGCAAGAACGACCATGCACGCGCAATCCAGGTATTCGAGAAGCATCCCGAGATGGTTCTCCGGCTGGAGCACTTCGCGGCCTTCAAAGCCAATTGGGACCCGAAGTCCGACAACTTGCAGAGGATCGCGGAGGAACTCCGCCTTGGCCTGGACAGCTTCGTGTTTGCCGACGACAACCCGGCGGAAATCGAGATCGTGCGCCAGTTTCAGCCCTTGGTTACAGGTGTACTCCTCGGGCCGGACCCCGCCGAATTCATCGTTCGCATCCAGGCCGGACGTCATTTCGAGCCACGGACCGTCACCGAGGAGGATCTCGAACGGACGGCGCAGTACAGGCAAGAACGGCGACGTACGGAGCTCGCAGCGAGCGTAACCGACATGCCTGCCTACCTCGCCTCGCTTGAGATGCGAGGCACGATCAAAGAGTTCGACTCGCTCGACGTTCCCCGCATCGCCCAGCTGATCGCGCGCAGCAACCAGTTCAACCTGACGACGATCCGTCGGTCCGAGACTGAGATCCAGGCACTCCTAGGAAGGCTGGACTACCGGTGCTTCACGATGCGGCTCGAGGATAGGTTCGGTGATTCCGGGCTCATCTCCGTAGTCATTGCAAAGATCGAGGGCGGCGTCTTCGTTCTCGATACCTGGCTCATGAGCTGCCGCGTGCTGAAGCGCCAGGTCGAGGACGAGATCATGAATGAGATTTTTCGGCTCGCAGAGGTGGCTGGTTGCACGACAGTACGCGGCATTTATCTTCCGACAACCAAGAACGGTATCGTCGCGGAAATTTACGAGGAGTTTGGTTTCGCGCGTACGGAAGACTCCGCAGCCCGAAAAGTGTTCGAGCTGGAGGTGAGAAAGTATCAGTTGCGTTCGACAATGATAGATGTGGCCCGGAGAGCTTATGATGCAGGCTGAAGTATTAGCGAAGTTGCAGGAGGTATTCGACGGCATCTTCCTCGAGAAGGTCGCGGCCACGCCCGAGCTCTCGGCGGCGGATGTCGATGAGTGGGACTCGCTCATGCAGATCTCGCTCGTGATCGCCGTCGAGCAGAAGTTTCGCGTCCGCTTTCGCATTGGCGAGGTCGAGGCGGCGCGGAACCTGGGTGAGCTCGCCGACCTGATCGCGAAGCGGATGGAACCATAAAAGGTGGACCTCGAGGGTAAAACGCGGGAATACGTGGCGCACCGCCGCTTTTGGTGTCTCGCACCCCAATCTGTCGGCGTACTCCGCACCGCTTCGCAAAGCCGCCCCGGCGACCGCTCGTCTGAGAGCGAGCGGACGCCCGCCAACCAGCTTTTCTTGAGTAGAGGCCGACAGCGACTACATCCTTCAAGAGAAATTGACATCCTTGCTCACGCTGGCTGCTTCCCAAGTGCAATAAAGAATGAGACACATTTAATCTTAATTTGGTTTAAATGCACTGTCTGCCGTTTGGTTTGTAAATCACCAAGTTCGGGAATTCGACTGCGCGGGAGAACAAAATGGCGAGTTTGTTCACCACCCAGACGCCGGCTAACACCAATGCCACCGACGGGACTGGGGCCGATTATGAGCTGGGGATGCGCTTCACAGCTGATGCCTCCGGCGTGATCGAGGCGATCCGGTACTACAAGGCTGCGAACGAGACCGGTACCCATATCGGCCACATCTGGTCGGCCACGGGCCAGCAGCTGGCGACCGTCACGTTCACCAACGAAAGCACATCAGGCTGGCAGCAGCAGGCGCTGGCCACGCCGCTCACCATCGCGGCCGGCACGACCTACGTGGTCTCGGTCAACATCAACAGCTACTACGTCTCCACCACCCAGGGCTTCGCGTCGGGCATCAGCAATGGCGGCCTGAATTCGCCCGTTGGCGCCGGCGTCTTCGATTACAGCGCGGGTGTCTTCCCCACCAACGTCTATCAGAATGCAAACTATTTCCGCGACGTCGTGTACACGGCCGGTTCGAAGAAGCCGAACAATCACCCGGGTACGGTGAGCGTCGGCGGGACCCCGACGCAGAACCAGACTTTGACCGCGACCGTGAGCGATGCCGATGGCGTGCCGGCCACCGTCACCTATCAATGGCAGCAAAGCACGAACGGCACCACGTGGAGCAACATCACGGGCGCCACGGCGGGCACACTGACCCTCGGGCAAGCCCAGGTCGGCAGCTTCGTACGTGTCACCGCCTTCTACACGGACCAGCTGGGCAGCAGCGAGACCCCAGTGAGCGCTGCGACCGCCACCAAAGTGGCCAATGTCAACGACGTCGGTGTCGTCACGATCAACGGCACGGCGACCCAGAACCAGACGCTGACGGCCAGCGTCACGGACCCCGACGGCGTCCCGGCAAACATCACCTATCGCTGGCAGAGTAGCCCCGACGGCACCACCTGGACCAATCTGTCCGCCACGACCGCGAGCCTCACCCTCGACGGCAGCCTTGTCGGCAAGCGGATCCGGGTGAATGCCACCTATACAGATCTGCTCAGCACCAACGAGAACGCAACCAGCGCGGCCACGGCGATCGTTGCAGCCGCCAGTGCCACCACCACCCTGTTCACCACCCAGACGCCGGCCAACACCAATGCCACCGACGGAATTGGGGCGGATTATGAGCTGGGGATGCGCTTCACCGCCGACACGTCCGGCGTGATCCAGGCGATCCGGTACTACAAGGCCTCGAACGAGACCGGCACCCATGTCGGCCACATCTGGTCGGCCACGGGCCAGGAGCTGGCGACCGTCACGTTCACCAACGAAAGCACATCGGGCTGGCAGCAGCAGGCGCTGGCCACGCCGCTCACCATCGCGGCCGGCACGACCTACGTGGTCTCGGTCAACATCAACAGCTACTACGTCTCCACCACCCAGGGCTTCGCGTCCGGCATCAGCAACGGCGGCCTGAACGCGCCCGTCGGCGCTGGCGTGTTCGACTACAGCGCGGGTGTCTTCCCCACCAACGTCTATCAGAATGCAAACTATTTCCGCGACGTCGTGTTCGCTGCGAGCTCCTCGACGCCCAACAATCACCCCGGTACGGTGAGCGTCGGCGGGACCCCGACGCAGAACCAGACTTTGACCGCGACCGTGAGCGATGCCGATGGCGTGCCGGCCACCGTCACCTATCAATGGCAGCAAAGCACGAACGGCACCACGTGGAGCAACATCACGGGCGCCACGGCGAGCACACTGACCCTCGGGCAGGCCCAGGTCGGCAGCTTCGTACGTGTCACCGCCTTCTACACGGACCAGCTGGGCAGCAGCGAGACCCCAGTGAGCGCTGCGACCGCCACCAAAGTGGCCAATGTCAACGACGTCGGTGTCGTCACGATCAACGGCACGGCGACCCAGAACCAGACGCTGACGGCCAGCGTCACGGACCCCGACGGCGTCCCGGCAAACATCACCTATCGCTGGCAGAGTAGCCCCGACGGCACCACCTGGACCAATCTGTCCGCCACGACCGCGAGCCTCACCCTCGACAGCAGCCTTGTCGGCAAGCGGATCCGGGTGAATGCCACCTATACAGATCTGCTCAGCACCAACGAGAACACAACCAGCGCGGCCACGGCGATCGTTGCAGCCGCCAGTGCCACCACCACCCTGTTCACCACCCAGACGCCGGCCAACACCAATGCCACCGACGGAATTGGGGCGGATTATGAGCTGGGGATGCGCTTCACCGCCGACACGTCCGGCGTGATCCAGGCGATCCGGTACTACAAGGCCTCGAACGAGACCGGCACCCATGTCGGCCACATCTGGTCGGCCACGGGCCAGGAGCTGGCGACCGTCACGTTCACCAACGAAAGCACATCGGGCTGGCAGCAGCAGGCGCTGGCCACGCCGCTCACCATCGCGGCCGGCACGACCTACGTGGTCTCGGTCAACATCAACAGCTACTACGTCTCCACCACCCAGGGCTTCGCGTCCGGCATCAGCAACGGCGGCCTGAACGCGCCCGTCGGCGCTGGCGTGTTCGACTACAGCGCGGGCGTCTTCCCCACCAACGTCTATCAGAATGCAAACTATTTCCGCGACGTCGTGTTCGCCCCGTCCAACGTCATCGCTCTGCTCAACACTTCCACGATCTACGTCAGTGAAGCGGCCGGCACGGTCACCGTCACCGTCACCCGCTCCGGCGACCTCCAGTCTCAAAACACCGTTGAGTACACGACGAACGAAGTCGGCGCAGGCGGAAGTGCGACGGCCGGATCGGACTTTATCCAGCCCACCTTCAATGGTCGGGCGAACACCGGCCAGATCGTGTTCCAACCGGGAGAGAGCACCAAGAGCTTCACCATCCCCATCGTCAACGATCAACTGACCGAGGGCAACGAAACGTTCGCTGTCGGACTTCAAAATCCCGGCTCCGGATCCCTCGGAGCTCCACGCACTGTGCTCGTGACCATCATCGACGACGACTCACCCGCTACAATCGCAATGGCTGACGTTGTGCTGAGTGTTGCAGAGACTAGTCCGACCGCGACGATCACGCTGCTGCGCAGCGGGCCCGTCAATCAAGCAGCAACGGTCGGCTTCACGACGAGCAGCGGCAGCGCACTCGCGGGATCCGATTACACGACCACATCAGGCACGGTGACCTTTGCCGCCGGACAGGCGAGCCAGACCATCTCTGTGCCGATCGTCAATGATACGACTCCGGAGAACGACGAGACCTTCACCGTCACCTTGAGCAACCCGACGGGCGCCACTCTCGGATCCCAGGCGACGACGACAGTGAAGATCCTGGATAATGACAACCCCGCTCTCGGCAACCTGGTGGGCGAGACAGCGGTGACGGGTCTGAACCAGCCTGCGGCGATGGACTGGACGCCCGACGGCCGCTACATGCTGATCGCGCAGAAGGACGGGGTGGTGCGCGTGGTGGACAACGGCACATTGCGATCGACTCCGCTCATCAACCTCGCGAGTGAAGTGAACGATTTCGGCGATCGCGGGCTGCTGGGAATCGCGGTGAATCCGAATTTCGCAAGTAACCACTACGTCTACCTGCTCTACACCTATGATCCGCCCGAGACGGCGACCCAGAGCGGTCTCGCGGCGGCCGATGGGGGCGGCAACCGACCCAGTCGTCTGGTGAGAGTCACCGTCGACCCCACCACAATGATTGCCGATCCAGCCAGTAAAGTGGTGCTGGTCGGCAAGAACAGCGTATGGGCCTATACCAGCCGTCCCGACGCAAACAGCGGAGGTGATCCCAGCATCGCTCCTTCCGGGATCGTCAACGGCACCACAATCACGGCTCCCGTGAGCCAGATCGAGACAGGAGCGCAGGACAACGATCCCGACAGGTCCGGCATCCAGAACCAGAACATCCGTGATTATCTTGCGACCGACAGCGACTCGCATTCGATCGGTGCCGTTCATTTCGGGCCCGACGGTTACCTCTACCTCACGGTCGGGGATGGCACGTCGTACAACTTCGTCGATCCCCGCGCAGTGCGGGTCCAGGACATCCACAATCTCTCGGGCAAGCTCTTGCGGATCGATCCCGTCACGGGTGAGGGAGCGCCGGGCAATCCGTATTATCAGGCCAGCGATCCAAACAGCAATCAATCGAAAGTGTTCTACTACGGTGTCCGCAACGCCTACCGCTTCAGCTTCGATCCCGTCACGAATCTGCCTGTGCTTGGAGACGTCGGCTGGAACAATTGGGAAGAGATCGATACCGGTCCCGCCGGCTCCAATTTCGGATGGCCCTACTTTGAAGGTCCGGACAGAACAGCCAGCTATCAGAATCTCGCTCAGGCGATCACCTTCTACAACAATGGCAACCGCAACAATTTGTCCGATCCGCCTGCCGTGTTCCCGATCCTGCCTCTCAGCCACGGGGCGCCAGACAATGCCCATGTGATCACCGCGGGAGACTTCTACAATCAGAACACGATGTTCTTCGATGACGTCTACAATGGAACGATCTTCGCCGCGACATTGAATGCGAGCCGCCAGGTCGCAACCGTCCAGTTGGTGGACACCGTGCCGGGCATTGTAGATCTACAGAAGGGGCCCGACGGCTGGCTCTACGGCGCCGACATATACGACGGCACGATCCGACGTTGGGTCGACCCCTCGGCCGCCCCCAACGCGCTGGGCCTCGCGGCGTCATGACGGCGGGCGCGCCTGGAGAAGGTGCAGCTTGAAAGACTTGTGTAGGTCAACGGGGCACGACAGAGCCGATGCCAACACCGCACTTGCACGCTTGGCTCAGGCGTCCCGCCGGCGCAGCCCAGCGTGATTCCGGCGGCATGGCAGGAGGCATGCTCAAGCTCCCGGGCGGCCAATCGTCGCCCACATCCGGCTATCGCTCGGCATCTGCATGCGGACCCAGCCGTATGGCACTTGCGACCAGGACTTGATCTCGGGCGTCAGATTATCGAGGACCAGATCGCCGCTCCTGGCGCGCACCACCAGCACAAGGTGATGATCTCCAGAACTGGTGACCACCTCGCTCAATAACAGGACCCGCGCCGGCCAGCCGCGTTGCAGCAGTTCGTGACGCTTGCTTACTGCATAGTCGTTGCAATCACCGCGATCGGGGTTGACGATCCACTCCTCACCTGCAAGGCCCAGTTGATTGGGCTGCGGAACAATGGCGCGGTTCACGGCGCGATTGACTGCTTTCAGCTCTGCCCATCGTTCCCTCGTCAACCCGACCGGCCCGCCGCGGAAGAAGCGGCGCGGGCGACATTCGGCGTGATAGCGCAGGCAAAACACCGTGTAAGTGAGGGGCGGAAGAGCGGGGCGCCCCAGCTCGATATGCGCAAGGTCCGCTTGGGGGGCCCTTGGCATGACCAGCAATGCCGCACGCGCCCACTGAACGCCACCGATCACAATTGCTATGGCTGCCGCGATGACCGGGCCCGAGGTTCGCTGCATCTGCGGATCCCCCTCCGTACGCCAAACCGTGTCGGGTCCACCCGGCGCGCGCCGAGTCACACAAAACAATTTAATTCATCGTTTATAATTCAAATATATTTAAATGACAATAAATATTAAATAAGCCGCCGACCGCGAGAACACAGCAGTGACACTGGGGAAGACGAGCAGAATGAATGAAGGGGATGGAGCGAGACGGCCTCAATCGACGCCCAGTTGTTCTCGGCGAGAGTCGTTGACGTGCGGCGCGCCCCAAGTCGCGCTCTGTGCACCGGTGGACAATTATTTGCCACCAAATATTTTTAATCATTGCTTTAAATCATTATGCGCGCCAAACGGGCCTTCTCGAACAGGACCTCATTCGCATGCCGGTCGAGCTACTCGTCATTCTGGGAGCTGAAGCTTCCATACTCGGCTTCGTCGCCGCCATGACCCTGCATGCCAAGCGAATGGACGTTCTGAGCGGACGATCGTTCGAGCGCCCCATCGTCCCGCATGGAGGGAACGGGCAACCACCGCGCTCGCCCGATCGAAAGGTACGCAATTTAGTGGGGTTGACCGCGAGGTGGGCGATCTCGTCACGTTCGTTCCACCGGATTTGTCACGGCGCGCCGATCGCCCAAATGCTACGGCGGATCCTTCAAATCGGAGTGCAGACGCGGGTCCGGTTTGGGACGCGCGCGCGTCGGGCCGACACGCCCGCCCCTCATGCTTGCGACCGTCCGGCCTTGCTTTCAGGAACTGGTCGCAACACCGACGCCCAGGGAAAGGGCGCCGGTTGCGAAAACATGCAGTCGAGCGCTGCTGCCATCTTGCACGAGCTCAGCGCTCCTTGAACGCCCGCCCCGCCTGGTCCTGCAGCGGCTTGAGCAAGTATGAAAGCGCGGTCCGCCCTGCAGTCTTGATGAAGACCTCGACGGGCATGCCGGGCAGCAACTTGGCCGAGCCGAGCTTCGCCAGCTCTTCCGGCTTTAGCAGGACGCGGCCTGTGTAGTAGCTGGTGCCGGCACGCTGATCCTGCGTGATGTCTGCCGAGACCATGCTGACCTCGCCATCGATTTCGGGCGTGGTTTTCTGGTTGAATGCTGCAAAGCGCATTGTCGCGGTCTGCCCCACATAGACCTGGTCGATATCCTTCGGCGCGATCTTGACCTCGACCGCAAGCGAGTCCGCATCAGGGACGATCAGCATGATTTGCTCGCCGGGAGAGATCACCCCCCCAACCGTATGCACGCTGAGCTCGTGGACGCGACCGGATTGTGGCGCTCTGATATCGACGCGATTCAACTGATCCACCGCCGCCGTCTTGCGCTCGCCCAGCTCGGAGAGTTTCGAGCGCGTTTCAATCAAGTCCTTGCCGACCTCCGTCCGGAGGTCCTGGTCGATTTGAATGATCTGGAGTCCAATTTCGGAGATCTTGCCCTTCGACTGCGCGATCATCCCTGCAAGCTGGCTGCGCTCGCCCTCGATGCGGGCGGAGTCGCGCTCGAGGGAATTGAGCCGCGTGATCGGCACCAGATTCTTTTGCCAGAGGCTGCGTACGCCCTCCAGCTCCTGGCGGATGAATTCCACTTCCTTCTGCTTGGCCTCGGACTGCCCCATATAGCCCTTAATCTCGTTTTCCAGCTGCGCGCTCTTCTCCTGCAACTGCGCTTTCTGGCCGCTCCTTGCCTGGCGCCGGAGGTCGAACAGCTTCCGCTCCGCAGTGATCGCACGGCTCGCCTCGGAGTTGCTCTCCTTGGCCCGGTCGAGCAGCACCTTGGGAAACACGACCTGCTCGGCACCATCGCGCTCGGTTTCGAGACGAGCCTGCCGCGCCAGCAGCTCATCGATGCTGTTGGTGACAATCGTCGCATTCGCGAGCGTCTGCGTCTGGTCGAGGCGGATCAAAACGTCGCCTGCATTCACCCGATCGCCCTGGCGCACACGCAGTTCTCCCACAATTCCGCCAGTGGCGTGCTGGACCTTCTTGACGCTCGAATCCACCACGACCACGCCCTGAGCGATGACCGCGCCAGACAACTGGGTCGTCGTCGCCCAGCCGCCGACCCCAAAGGTCACCAGAGCGAGCATGATCATTCCGACGATCATGTAACGTTGGATCGACTGCAACGCCGGCGCTACCTGACCGTTCATCGGCCGCCTCCTTGAGCTTCCGCGACGACCTTGAGCGGTACCGGATTCCGCAACACTCTCTTGAGAACCTCCTCTCGCTTGCCGAAGGACTGAACTCTGCCTTCGCCGAGGCACAAGACATGGTCCACACCTTCCAGCGCCTTCGGCCGATGCGCGACAACGGCCACAATCCCTCCGCGTCGCCGCACGTTCAGGATCGCCTCGGTCAGGGCCTCCTCGCCCTCCGCATCGAGATTGGAAGAGGGCTCATCAAGCACGACCAGGAAGGGTTTGCCGTAAAAGGCGCGCGCAAGCCCGATACGCTGCCGCTGCCCCGCCGACAGCGCCAGCCCTCCCTCGCCGATCTTCGTGCCGTACCCGTCCGGCAGGGAGAGGACGAGCTCGTGTGCGCCCGCGGCATGAGAGGCTTCCAGAACAGCGGCGGCGGTTGCGTTCGGGTCGAAGCGCGCAATGTTCATCGCAATGCTGCCGTCGAACAATTCTACGTCCTGGGGCAGATAACCGATGTGCTTGCCGAGGGCGTCCGAAGACCAGTGCTCGAGGGCGGCGTTGTCGAGCCGGATCCTGCCGCGAATACACGGCCACACCCCAACCAGCGCACGCGCCAGCGTCGACTTGCCGGATCCGCTCGGACCGATGATTCCGACCGCCTGCCCACTGCGCAGCTGGAATGACACTTCGCTGAGAGTGGGTCTCTCGGAGTTCGGAGCACCGATATAGAGGTTCTCGGCGGTAAGGGTTGCAACAGGCGCAGGCAATGCCAACCGCTCCTCCTCGTGAGGCAGAAGCTTCAGCAAGTGATCGAGCCGTTGCCCCGATTGTCGCGCGGCGACGAATCCCTTCCAGTTCGCAATGGCCATTTCGACAGGCGCAAGGGCCCGCGCGGTGAGGATCGATCCGGCAATGATGATGCCGGCCGTCGATTCCTGGTTGATGACGAGGACGGCGCCAACGGCAAGAACCAGCGATTGCAAGATCGCCCGGAAAATCTTCGAGGCACCACCGAGTCCGTTTGCGACATCGCTGGCCCGTTCATGGGCCGCGAGGTACTTCGCGTTGACATCCCGCCAACGCAAGGCCGCTTGTTGCCGCATGCCCATGGCCTGCAGAACTTCGGCATTGCGCCGTCCCTCGAGCGCGAGGGCAGTTCGCGAAACGGCGAGACGCGAGCTCGCCTTCGCTGGGCCTCGGGTACGCGTTTCCGTGAGCATCGTAATGCCGACCAGCACCAGCGCGCCAACCAGCGCAGTGACGCCAATCCAGAAGTGAAAGAAGAAGCAGACGCCGAGATAGATCGGCATCCAGGGCAGATCGAAGAGCGCCGTCGGCCCTCCGCTCGACAGGAAGCTGCGGACCTGATCGAGGTCCCGCACCGGCTGCAGGCCGTCGCCATCCGCTCTGGTCTTCAAAGGCAAGCGAACAAGCGCATCGAAGATGCGAATGCCGAGACTTTCATCGAAATACCGTCCGACCCGGGAGCTAATCCTGCTCCGCACGAGATCGAGCCCGCCTTGAAACAGGTAAAGCACCGTCGCCAGAGCCATCAAGGCGACCAGAGTCGGTATGCTGCGTCCGGGCAGCACCCGATCATAGACTTGCAGCATGAAGAACGAGCCGGTGAGCATGAGTAGATTGCTCATGCCGCTGAAGGCCGCGAGTGCCCAGAAAATCCGGCGGCAAGACCGCAGGAAAGCGGACAACTCTGACTGCGACTCGTCATAGTGATCCTCTGGCCGGGGTCGACCAGCGAATATCCGTTGCCGCACCGCTTCGAGCAGGTCCTTTGCCCAGCCAATCAGCTGTGGCGTCTGCAGTTGAGCGTTTTCTGCTCGCTGCCGTCCGGCTGTCCAGAGTGCTGATATGTGAAGAAGTGGAATTCGATAGAGATTCGCGGGCGGGGGGAATACCCCCCGCCGTCCAAAGTCAATCATGGCTGCTGCCCTTGAACTACGCCATTGTTGGAAGATCTCCCAAGAGATCACCAAGGCAGTTGTTGAAGACTACTCTGTGTGGATGCCGTCCCTTACGCGAAGTGGAAGTCGTTGCTGGTCAACGCGCCGACCTTGGTGTTCTTCAGCGTAAGCGTATCGCTCCCCGTCGCGATCACGACATCGGTACCTGACTGGGTCGCGTGGGAGAGAACGCTGGCAAAACTGTCGAACACACTCTTGCTGAACTCGATCGTGTCGTGAGCAGGTCCGCGGGCAACGAAGCCCTTGATCACGTCGTTGCCGAAGTTCGCGCCAAACACGAAAGTGTCGGCCTGGCTGCTGCCAACGAAGGTGTCATCGCCGGACGTGCTCGTCAGAGTAGTGTTGCCCGGCGAAGCAATGAACGTACTGCCCGCAATGGGAGCGGTGCTATTGGTTGCAGTGGACGACGTAGCTACGCTGGAAGTACCGATCTGCCCGTCACTGTTCAGATCCTGATGGAAGCTGGTCTCCAGCGTCTTGAGGCCAGAGTCCGTACCCGAGACCGAGCCACCGTCCGTGGAGCCGGTCAGGGAGCTGACATGGGAGACGTAGTTGCCATCGTTGTCGGTGTTCCACGCCGTGTACTGACCGGTGCTCGTCTCCTTCCAGGCAACTTGATAACCCGTCGCCGTCTTCTCCGCACCAATGGGAGTCCAGGTGCCATCCGACCCGCTCACAAACTCCACACCGTTGTCCTTCAGCGTGGGGCCCGATCCGGTGCTGCCGTTGAGATAGTATTTGCCGCCACTCTCAACGAGACTTGTCACACCAGCCGATTCGATGACCTTGCCAGTCGTCGGCGTTGGCGATGTCGGGGTAGTTGCAGTAGAAGTACCGATCTGCCCATCACCGTTAAGATCCTGATGGAAGCTCGTCTCGAGCGACTTAAGGCCGGAGTCCGTACCCGACACCGAACCACCCGACGTGGAGCCGGTCAGGCTGTCGACATGGGACACGTAGTTGCCATTGTTGTCAGTATTCCACGCCGTGTACTGACCGGTGCTCGCCTCCTTCCAGACAACCTCATAGCCCGTCGCGGTCTTCTCAGCACCAATCGGTGCCCAGGTGCCATCCGACCCGTTCACAAACTCCACACCGTTATCCTTCAGCGTGGGGCCCGATCCGGTGCTGCCCTTGAGGTAATATTTGCCGCCGCTCTCAACGAGAGTTGTGGCGCCAGCTGACTCGACGACCGTGCCGGCAGTCGGCGACGAGGGTGACGTCGGCGAGGTCGGTGTGGCTGGCGCGGAGGTGCCGGTGATGCTGGCCGTGAAGGCGGTGGACGCCGCGCCGGTATTGCCTGCTGCGTCCGTTGCCGTCGCGGTAAGGCTATGCGAACCGGCCGCAAGGGCGCTGCTTGTATAGCTCCACCCGCCAGTGCTGCTTGCCGTCGCGGTCCCGATCTGGGTCGTGCCGTCGAACACCTTCACGACGCTGCTCGCTTCGGCACTGCCCGACATCACCACCTGATTGGCGGTGTTCACCGTATGGCTAGCAATGGTCGGTGCAGTCGGAGCCTTGGTATCGACGGTGATTGCCAACGCAGACGACGCCACGCTGGTCTGACCCGACGAACTGGTTGCCGTTGCGGTCAGCGTATGCTTGGCGTCGGTCAGGACCTTTGTGATGTAATCCCAGGCGCCGCTCGAGTCCGCAGTGGTCGAACCGATCTGGGTCGCACCGTCGTAGAACTTGACGGTGCTGCCGGCAGCAGCGGATCCCTTGAGCTCGATCGTATTGTCGTTGGTGATCTTGTCGCCGGCGGTGCCGCTGTCGGTCGAGAACGACGCGATGATGGGAGCATCCGGCACAGTTGGGGCCGTCGAGCCCGAGCCGCTGTTCGCCGATGTGTTGAGGGTCGCGATAAGGCTCCCGCTGTCATCCACATTGCCGGTGTAAACTGGGGTGTTGCCGGTGAATGCGGTCGGGCCCCAATAACCTCCGCCCATGTGATTGTTCGTGATCGAGACCCCCGTGACCGAACCGCCGTTGAACTGGGCCGAGCTGTAGATGTTGTAGCCACCACCATACAATAGATTGTTGTCGACAACGACGTTCGAGACAGGTCCGAAGTAATTGTCGATCATGATCGCTGCCGTTTGAGTGTGGTCGTTAATGACCGTGTTATGGCGGATCGTGATGTCGTAGTTTTTCCCGTCAATCGAGATACCGTCGTAGTGCGGGGATCCCGATGCGATCATGTCGTGGATGTAATTGTCCTGAATGAGGGTATTCCCTCCATCCACGCCGATCCCGTTCTCAACGTTGTAGATGTTGTTGGCGATGAACGTTCCCTGACCCATGATTCCATAGTCGCCGTCGTTGCCCGAGCCGACGCCATTGATCTCATTGTGCTGGATCACCGCACCCGTTACCCCCGTCGCAACCCTCACGGCGTAGAACGCATCCGTCGTGACCTTGCAGTTCTCCAAGGTGACATTCGGAGCGTTGATGTAGACCGATCCATGGATGTCGAGGCCGCTGATCACGGCTCCCGCGGTATTGATGACGAGGTCCCCATAGTAAGGAGTGAGGGTCACGCCCGCCGACACTCCAGTGTTCGTAGCATCAGGCCACGCAGTCGTCGTTGCCAAGATATTTTTCTCCTTCGCAGTTAAATCGAACGTGCAGCGCACGCAGGTGCGCCATCCCCAAAGGCGCGCCACGGCCGGTGTCATGCTCCATCGGCGGGGGCTTTTTTGGGACAAGATGGGGGCGCCACTTGGGTCATTTTTTGGGTGCAACGCGCGACCAAATTCAACGCGATTAAAAAAACCCGAAGTAACACCGCGATATAAGCCGCGGCAGAGTGCGAGTGTTCGCGCGTTGCCGCAAGAGCACACTGCCGACTTATTCACCTTTATCTTCGAAGACGGCAACGAGCGCGCAGCTTCTCATCGCCTCTTGGCATTTTCGCAATTTAATTGCGGATATATATTTTTAACAACCTCACCAAAGGCTCGCTTCAAAAAGACCGCCAGACCACGATTGGGTGGGAATCGATTCTCTCCGTTCGACGGATCTCGCGCGAACTCGTCAGCAGAGTTCTGCCGGGGACAGCGGAACACAGGCGCTCTTCTGAGGTGTGGCAGTCGAAGGCTGTCGAGGAGCTATTTGGAGGGAGATCAATTC
Organism: Bradyrhizobium sp. NC92; assembly: GCF_025200865.1. Lineage (NCBI taxonomy): Bacteria > Pseudomonadati > Pseudomonadota > Alphaproteobacteria > Hyphomicrobiales > Nitrobacteraceae > Bradyrhizobium > Bradyrhizobium sp. NC92. The sequence goes on along the minus strand of NZ_CP104171.1, from coordinate 3,384,064 downwards.
GGTTGCGTATCCGTAGCCTTGAAGCGCGCGAGTCCTCATGCCCGGAAATCGATCGCCGCTGAGGCGAGGCTCGCCGCGTAGTCGGGACACGGTAGCGAATGAGAATACAGCCATTCCCTCCCGGTGAAGACGCCGGTTTTCCACTGCCCTGGACGACCTCACATGCGAGCGATCTGGTCTGGACGGCGGAATGGCAATGGGCCACAATATTCTCGTGCATCGAAGTGGAGCCTTGCTAGGCCGAAGATTGTCCCATTTCTACAGATCGGAAGTGATGATCCATGCACTATTTCCGCGAGTCCGTTTACCGAGTACTCGATCTGATCTTGACGCCGGTCGTTCTACTTTTTGCTCCACTAGCAGTCCTCCTTGGTCGCCTCCGTGATCGAGCTCCCTTGTCGAGGTCAATCTGTGACAGATTTCAGTTCGCCATCGTGCGGCATCACTATTATGAGCCGATCGTTCTCGCGAAAGACCTGAAGCGCGACCTAGATCTTCCGCGAGAAATCGCCGGACTGGATCTAAACGAAGCGACACAGCTTGAGCTGGTCGAGCAATTTAAGTACCGCGACGAACTGCTCAAAATTCCAACCGTTCAAAAGGGACCCGACGAATTCGGATACCACAACGGCTCGTTCGAGCCTGGAGACGCCGAATTTCTCTATAACATGATACGTCACTTCAAACCCAAACGGATCGTCGAGGTCGGGAGTGGCAATTCGACCCTCATGGCCCGCCTCGCGATAGAGGCGAACGGGAGGGACAGCCCGGGCTATCGATGCGAGCAGATCTGTATTGAACCGTTTGAGCAACCGTGGCTCGAATCGGCGGGCGTCACGGTCCTGAGAAGAAAGGTCGAGTGCTGCCCAGACAGCCTTTTTGAGGCGCTGGGGGAGAACGACATTCTCTTCATCGACTCCTCACACATCATTCGCCCGCAGGGCGACGTCCTGCACGAATACCTGCACGTACTCGGCCTCCTCCGTCCCAACGTGATCGTGCATGTCCACGACGTCTTCACGCCGCACGATTACCCTGCTCAATGGCTCCTTCGCGATCGCTGGCTATGGAATGAGCAATATCTCCTGGAGGCCTTCCTGAGTTTCAACGCACATTTCGAGATCATTGGCGCAGTTAACTGGCTTGCACGCAATCACAAGACTAGGCTGAACAACGCATGTCCGGTTCTGATGCGCGAACCGTGCCGGGAGCCAGGATCATTCTGGTTCCGGCGTGTGGATAAGTAGGCGACCTGAGGCCGCAGATGATCTACCGAGGACCAATGGTGCGCCCGGTCGCGCTATCTACGTTTTCCCGCCACACCGGGAGGTTTTTCACAATCGAACTATAGCCCCACCTCCCTCTGCCCATGCGATTCTTGGTGAACGAAACCCCCTCGACCGATCCGCCATTGAACTGCGCCGAGCTGTAAACCGTGTATCCACCGCCCATCAGCAGGTTGCCGTCGACTTCGATGTTGGAGATCGGTCCGAAATAATTGTCGATCATGACCGCGGATGTCTGCGTGTGCCTGTTGATGACCGTGTTGTGCCTGACAACGATGTTGGCGTTGCCGCCATCGATCGAAATGCCGTCATAGTGCGGAGAGCCGGACGCAAGGAGATCATGAATGTAGTTGTCCTGAATGAGCGTATCAGACCCAGACACACCGATTCCGTTCTCCACATTGTAGATGTTGTTTGCGATGAACGTACCCTGACCTACTATGCCATAGGAGCCATCATTGCCGGAGCCACCGCCGTTGATCTCACAGTTCTTGATCACTGTGCCAGTGACACCGGGCTCGATTCTCACGATGTAGAAGGAGGCGGAAGTCACCTTGGAATCGATCAGCGTTACGTTCGGTGCCTTGATATAGACGCGGCCTTCAATATCGAGGCCCGAAATCGTGACGCCGGCCTGGTCCGCTACAACGTCGCCGGAACGCGTTAGCTTGACATGCGGACGCACCCCCGTATTCGTAGGGTTGGGCCATTCGGCCGTGGGTATCGGGTCGCGCTCCGCCGCGCGCGCAACAATGTCGTCTTCCCCGGCGCTCACGACTAAAAGCAACAAGAGCGATTGAATGAAGATCGACCGTCGCATCCGCAGGTGCCCTTGCGTCCGTTATTGTGCCATCCGCTCCTTCGGCCGGCCCATCTCGCCTCTCAATCCAGCGACGAGCCCTTCGATCGCTGCACGGCTGTTGCTTGGGGCTCCCTGCAGTAAGAACCTGAGTGCATAAAGGACGGAGACCGCAACTCTAAGAGGCAGTGACCATGGGAAATGTCGGCGTACAAAGCGAACGCAGTTGCGGTGCTGGAGGTAAACGGAGAGCACCGGTATGGCCGATGAACCTTTGGCGGATCCCGTCGTGGTGCCGCGCTTGTGAACGACGATCGAGTCGGCGGCATAACCGAGTCCCAAATGTCTTGCGCGCAGTCCCCAATCCATATCCTCGTAAAACAGGAAATAGCTCTCATCCATGAGACCAATCCGTTCGATGCACCAGCGGGTCACATACATCGATGCCCCCGAAGGGCTATCCATCGCGTCTTCGACGGCCGCGGTGTTGCAGGATGCATTGAGAAGGTCTCCCAGGCCGATGGCAACGTCTCTCGCGGCCAGCTTCTGCCAGGAGAGCCCACCGCGGAATCTCACGTGATCCGCATCGAGGCTGTCGAGAATAGTGCTGCCCACCATTGCCTTTCGACCGGACTCCGCCCGTTTGTGTAGCGCGGCCAGCGCGGACTCGGTCGGCTGGGTATCTGGATTCAAGATCCAGATCGCCCGCCAAGTGGGAATTGCAGAGAGTGGGCGCAACCACGCATTTATCCCACCGGCATAGCCAAAATTGTCGGAGGCGCACGCAACCCAGACATTTGACGATCTCGCTCGCAGAACCAGGCGCTCCACGCCGGTAAATCGGCTGATGTTATCACCTATTCCGGTTCCGCGAGCTTCGCCCCGCAGGCAAGGGCCTCCCTCGCCGACCAGAGCTGAGACCAAGTGGTAATAGGCATCCTCGCCACCATTCTCGCAAATGAAGACGTCGAAGGCCGGCGAAGTGGTCGCACGGGACAATGCCAGTAGACATTCGACGATGTCATGCGGGTTGCGATAGCCAACGATAAGCACCGCGACCTCGGAAACGAGACTTTCCGCCAATCCATACGAGGCATCCATCTCGGTTGTTTTCAATCCGATCGCCATGGGAACTTCCACGTTGACATTTAAATTATTATATATATTCGATATCTTTAAATGCCACTTATTGCAATTGGATTTATTTTGTTTAATCTGACGCAGTGATTGCCGCGCAATGGGGCCGAGGTCCTATCCTGATGAATCTGAAGCCTTTTGCCCGTTTTGCATATGCAAACATCCCCGGCGTGGCGGCGGCGCGATTTGCCTTCAAGGACGCGGCGGCCTCATACCTCCCGAAACCCGAGTATAGGGGTGTCACGTGGACCGCCAGAGCAGATGGTCTGATTATCGATATCGGGGCGAACCGCGGACAAAGCATTCAGGCCTTCAAGAGGTTTAGACCACAATCGAGCATCGTCGCTTTCGAGCCGGAACCCCTCTCGGCCAAGCGGCTCAAGACTCGATTCTCCGAAGATCGGTCCATCTCGGTATTGCCTTACGCGCTGGGGGCCAGGCCGGGCACCATTACATTCTTCGTTCCATCATACGGTTGGTGGGCGTGCGATGGTATGGCGGCCACCTCCCGCGAGGCCGCGACCGAATGGCTGAGCGATTCCGGCCGCATGTACCGCTTCGATCAGTCCAAGTTGACCGTGGGCGAACACAGAATCGAATGTCGCACCCTCGATTCCTTTGCGATGGCACCCTCCCTGATCAAGGTGCACGCTCAGGGGGCCGAACTGGACATCCTGCGAGGATCAGTACACACGCTAGGCCGATACAAACCAGCACTGATGTGCGCATTTGCATCGGACGAGATTTCTCACTTCGTTTCCGACATCGGCTATCGGCCTTACGTCTTTCAGGATCGACGCTTCGTGAAGGGGCTGGCGCCGCGTTCAGTCACCTTCACGTGGTATTTGACTGACGATCACAGACGCCGCGCTCAGATCGAAACCGCATCGCCGGGCAAGGCGACCCTCTCATGAGCGTCACGGTTACAGGCGGCGAGTTCGGGCTGACGAGAACAGCCTCTCCGAGAGTTCCCGAGCGATGCAGTACGCTGCCGGCTTGGCTGCTGCTGATCGGACTCGTTCTGCCGGCGGCGCAAGTCCAGCTATACCTCGCCGATGCGAAATTGACGATTGGGCGGATCGGAATCCTGCTCCTCATAGTACCTGCGGTGGCAAGGCTAGTCAGGGCCGGTCGTCACATGCTCGCCTCGGACTATCTTGCATTCGGCGTGGCAACATGGATGTTCGCGGCAGCCTACTACACGAGCGGCCCGAGTGCGCTCTCGTCGACGGGCGCCGAGAGCCTCGAGTTTCTTGGGGGCTACCTTGTGGCGCGCGGCTTCTTCTTTGGCCCGGCGGCGATCTATAGCTTCATCCAACCATTCAGGATCGTGACTGCTTACGTCGTCCTGCTGGCGCTCTTCGATAACCTTTCGGGCCGGCTCATTGTTCAAGAAGCGTTTTCTGCCGCTTTCGGCGGCCAAGCGCCACTCTCGCCCGACTTCAGGCTGTACTGGGTAAGAGCTGCCTCGACGTTTGACCACCCAATTCTGCTGGGCACCTACTGCACCGTTGCTTGCGGCATCTTTCTGTTTTCGGAGCAACGCCCGTTGTCAAAACTGCTCTGGGCGGGACTTTGTGTTTTCGGCTGCCTCTTGTCGTTGTCCTCCGCGCCCCTTTTGTCGTGTCTCATTGTCCTGATGCTCTACCTCTATAATGCGGCACTGAAGGAATATTCCGGGCGTTGGTCCGCGCTCCAGATGTGTCTCGCTACCATCGTTGTCGTGATAATGGCCGTCGCCAATCACCCGCTTGGCTGGATCATCTCGCACCTGACCTTCGATCCAGTGTCGGGATACTTTCGAATGTTGATCTGGGACGCGGCCACCCAAAAGATCATGGAGTCTCCTCTCACCGGATACGCGTTCGACCGACTCAATCACGACATTCTCGATACCACCATCGATTCTGTGTGGCTGGTATTCGCGCTCCGGTTCGGACTTCCGATGATTTTCCTTCTTGCCCTGACAAATATGGCGAGCGTCCTGCCGGTAAAACGCCGCTTCAACGGCGTCATGGAGGATCCCAGCGCGCCAACTCTGCGCATCGCGTTCACCATCGCGGTGGTGATGCTCATGTTCACCGGGCTAACGGTTCATTACTGGAACTACCTCTGGATATTCTGGGGAGTTTGCATCGGCATCAGGGCGTCGCTGCGCGAGTTCTCGATGTACCAGGCTTGAACCCGGCAAACGCGCCAGAATGTTCTCGCGGCAGCACCGTGAGCCGTTTGCGATCGGCGTTGAATGCCGATCTTGACGCATCCCAGAAGCTCGGAGCCGATCACGGCGTCCTTAACCGCTCGATTGCCGGCCGCAGCAACTGCCATCCCCGCGATCCTAATCGCCGTTTGCAGGCGAGAAGCCACCAACGACGCGATCGCGTAACCTCCGGGTCCAGCTTCGACGCAAGCGCCGAGAGCCGTTCCGATAACCCAACGTCTCCCTCATTGAAGGCACGGCTCGCACAACTGATCGCGTCGAGCGCTAAATGGCGCATCAGCCAGAACCTGAGCTCATCGGCGTCGGGAAGCACGGCGGCACAGCGATCCAGAAACCGCTCAAACGCCAATTTGCGTTGATGGAAGTCTTGCTCGGCGGAATATCCGCCCGACATGTTAGTTGAATGTCGCCGATACACAGCCTGGATGGCATCGATATACCCGACGGGACCATGCGCTGCGAACCGGAGCCACATCTCCATATCACCGCTGTGCGTCAAATCGGGTAAGTATCCCCCCACTTTCTTCTGCAGGCTCGTTCGCACCACCACGCTCGGCGCCAACACTATATTCCTGGCGCCGCTAATTCTGATGAAATCGTGGCCAGACAGTATCCTTGTTCCGGGCCCAAGTTCCGCCGGCGGTGCCAGGATCTCCTCCCGCCCCTCTTGGAGTGCGACCGCCCCGCCAAACGTGAGGCCGACCGACGGATTGTCATCCATCAGCCTCACTGACCTCTCAATCGCGCCGGGCATTAAGTAATCGTCCGCGGAGAGCAAAATCATATAGTCGGCAGCGGCCCAGTCGATCCCCTCATTGAAGGTAGCAATATGGCCGCGATTAGTGGCATGTCTGCGAAACTCGACCCGAGGATCTGAACAGGCCAGTTCTTGCGCTACTTGGGCTGTACTATCCGTGGACGCATCATCAATGATCAGCAAGCGCAACTCGGGTCCGCACTGCTTCAATATGCTTTCAGCGCACTCCCTGAGGAAATGCCCATACTGATAACAAGGAATGATCGCATCGACGGAACTCATGAAGGTCTCCGGGGGAAGCGGTTTGGTTGGTCTCAGAGCCCTGCAAGAGAAAATCGGTTGCGCACGATGTTAGGTCGGCTGTTCATCAGGTCACGAACCGACATACGATCGCGTACACCCAAAGTGGCAGCCCAAATAAAACCACCCTCATTTAATTGGATATTTGTATTAAGGCAATATATTATTATTTTTAATTGACGTACTGCCATTCCCCGACGGCACGAGACAACGGCATTCGAACCCATGGGCCTCAGTCAAAACGACATCTCTTTGCGCGGACGCGTGACACTTTGGGCCCAACGAAACTCTTGGCGGCTGCCGCGAGGCGTGAGACGTATCGCAAAAAAGCTTTTGATCAGCACCCAGCTGGCTTCCGCAAGTGACGGTATTGTTGACGACTGGTCCAGACCCCTCGTGCCATACGATAAGAGCGTCACACCGAATCCACCGGTTGCGCCCGCCTCGATTCCGACCGGCGGCGTGTGGAAGCAGGACGACTTGCTTGTACCGCCAGGGAGTGTGCACTGCCTGATCGTCACTCCCGTGCTCGATGCCGGCGGGCTTGATGAATTTGTCGCGTTTCTTGCAAGACGCCTCCCTCACTTCGGATTTCGCGTGACGGTTATGTGCGCACATCCATCGGCGGCGCCTGCCGGAGAACTGTTCACAACTTTGCAGAGGGAGGGAACCGAAGCGGTTGCCGCCTCGCCAAACGACGCCTGTCTATGGTTCGAGACGAACCGCCCTGACGTCATCAGCGCGCACGATCCGCCCGGTTGGCTCTTGCGGGCAGCCAGCGCTGCCCGCATTCCGGTCGTGGAAACGCTCCATGGCATTCCAACGCCCATAAGCACGAATTGGAGGGAAGAACGCCGGAGATCGAAGTTCATTGTCCGCTTTGTTGCGGTAAGCGAGCTCGTGAGGCGCCAGTACCTTTCAGGCAATCCGTCCTATCCCGATTCCGCGGTCATCACCATCCCGAACGCGTTCAACCAGACACACCGCCCGGCGGTGAACCGCTCGAAAGCCCGAGCTTGGCTAGGCCTTGACGACGAGTTTCTCTTTCTCTCGCTCGGTCGTCATACGGTTCAGAAGAATGCCTACGGCCTGGTCCGGGCCTTTGCCGAGGTCGCCGAGAATGATCGCAAGGCACATCTGCTGATCGCCGGCCGCCTGGATGATGCAGTGTACACGCGTCAAGTGCGCACTCTTCGCGACACGATGCCTTGCAAGGACCGCATTCACCTCCGGCAGTCGTTTCCGACTCCTTCGATCCTGCTAGCCGCCGCCGACTGCTTTGTTCTAAACTCATTTTTCGAGGGATGGTCTCTGGCCTCTATGGAAGCCTTGAGCGCGGGGCTGCCCGCAATCGTGAGTGATGTCGGAGGCGCGCGTGAGCAAATCGGTATGGACGGCAGCCGCGGATTCGTTGTGGCGAACCCCGTCGGCGATCCCGAAAGGGCGAATTGGCATCGCTCCTGTCTTATGCGATTTCGGCCACAGAAAAATAAGGAAGAACTCGTCTCTGCCATGAAGTCAGTGCTCGCACGTCGAGATCATTGGTCCGCAGTACGCGAACAACTATCCGCGGATTCACAAAGCATCTTCGATCCCGTCATATGTTCCAGACGCCACGCGGAAGTCCTTCTTTCGGCGATTTCACGATCTGCGACCGAAAGTCAGCTCGCCGATTATGGTCGCCCATAGCCGATGGTCCCGGGAGCGTGCTAGGCACCTTCGGGAAGCAAGGCAGTCCACCTCTTACCTATCGTGTTTCTAGCTGATCAGCCGGCTCTTCTTCCAATTTATTCTTGGCTGTGCGACAGGCCCACCAGTCAGCTCGCCCGCCATGATGTATTGCTTTGCCAAGTGGTGGGTCAGGAGGCCGAGGGTCAATCGGTCCAACATCATGGACTTTGGACCTTCAAGGCCCGTGATCAGACCATCCTTGACCATCAGATTTGAGTCGTTGAAAAGCTTAACGGCGGTGTCTTCGACAAAGAACCTCAGATGGGTGCGGTCAAGAATTCCAGAATCCGTGTAGGCAAATCGACGTTGGAAAAGCAGCGGAACGGTCACGCTCAGATGCGCGATATTCGGAACAGAAACAATCACGCGACCACCGTCCATGAGGAGCTTTCTGGTGATCGCCTGAAGCGTGCGAGTTGGGTCCGGGACATGCTCAAGCACATCAAGCAACAGAATTAGGTCAAACTTGCTGCCTACGCGGGATATCAACTCGTCGATGTCTCCGATGATCGCGACATCGGCATGCTCTCGCAGGTCGGCCTCGAGCGCTTGATTGAGTTCGACCCCGAACGTCGTGGCATCAGGGTAGATCGACTTAAGCCACAGAAGCGTGAAGCCTGCGCCAGGTCCCACTTCGAGTATGCGGGAGGCGCGGCTGGGCAGCAACGACCGTATCTCGCGGCGAGAGCGGCTATAGTAGTCCTTCGCAGCCGAGACTTGCGCAGGACCCCTGTGTCCCTGCATGTCACCCATTTCGATTCTTTTGGCGGTCTCCAAGCTCATTGAGCGACGCTCCTTCTGGAAACCTCCATTCTTTCCATCTCGTGCCCGCCACGAAAGAAAGGCTTCCACGCTTCGTGTCTCTTGGCGGTTACAATCAGGTCTGTCGCAAGTATAGGCGACAGGAGCTGCAACATCGGACCAGTTCCTTTTGAACCGCATCTTTCGATCTTTTCGATCACCAGACCGGCCTCCGCGCACCACCTTTGAATTCTACCGATTGTCGTATCGTGAATCCCTACAGCCTCGAACGTCCCCCATGGCCGAAAGACTTTGCCGGATTTCGCGCATTCCCAGGCGTAACGAAGGCTGGGGCGATTGGGCGCGCAGATGATCACTTTGCCGTCCGGAGCCAAGAGACCGGAAAATAGCCTGAGCAGATAGGCCGGATCACGGACGAATTGCAGAACATCAACGTAGAGCAACCGGTCGAAATGTTCCGCTGCAATTTTCGCGGGTGCCATCGTGACGTCGCCCAACACGACCTCAGCCCCGAACTGGGCCAAGCCACCGCCCACCACGGGGTCGAGGGGTACAGCTACCACACGGTGTCCTCGTTCCAGGAGTCGACGCTCGTTTGCAGCCGAGCATGATCCGATCGATAATACCACCGCGCCTTCCGGAACACCGGACAACACTTCGTCCCTGGCCGGCTCGTAATAGTCCTTTGAATACATGCCATGCCAAAGCCGGGTCTCGGCGCTGAATAGCGGGACCGCATTGCTGCCCTCACGCGCAATCTGCATCAGGACCGAGAGTTGAGCGTCCAATTGCTGGCGATCGACTCCGAGCCGGTTAATATATTTGTTCGGCAAATGGTGGGCCGAGAAATCATCGATGTTGGAAATCGGTATCAGCTTCTTGAAACCACACTGGGTGTATGGATCAGTTGCAGCGGTGCAAGGCAGGTCGTACTTGCCTTCGTGCGGTCCGACCAGGAATCCGCCGGACGCGATCGCTCTCGCAAGCTGCTGCTGGGTGAGTATATAGCTAGCGGCATGCTCGTTGGTAAATTGGGCGAGGCAGTAATCCCCCCTGATCTTTACCGACGTGCAATCCCAATGAAAGGAGCCATGGGCCTGCGGATAATTCAGTTCGCCGCTTGAAGCTTGCTCGACGAGCATCAACCCGGCAACCTCGTCTTCATGCAGCACTGAAGTCACGTCAAGGAACGCTCTGATGTTCTTTTCAGTTATCAAGATGTCGTCTTCGGAATATATGAAGATGTCGTACTGATCAGCTCGCGCTACAAATTGCTCCTTGTGCGCGAAGGGGAGCGACCACGGATTCTTGTTGGGGAGGCCAACGATGCATTCGACGTCTGCAGCGGGCCTTTTATCAATGTTTGATATAATGACGATGTCCACATCGAACGACATGGACCGGTACTCCTGGATCACCCGATCCAGGTAGGCGTTGTTTGCAGTCCCATAGCTCGCGATCACGACCAGAAGTCGCAATGACTTTCGCTCGGCGATCCCCGAGGTCATCGCTCCAACTCTGCCCGCAACGCAGCACTCACCGTCGAGGTATCTTCCGCGCTCATCTGTGCGTAGATGGGCAGCAAAATGGCCCGATCCTGGGCGAGCTCGGATTGGCGCAGATCCTGACCCTGCGTGACATCGTAATATGGCGCCTCACGGTGGGCGCACATGATGCCTCGCCGGGTCGCGATGCCGTCATCGAGGAGGTGTTGCATAACGATGCGCTGGTCGAGCCGATCTGGAAGACGCACGCAATAGCTCTGCCAGTTGGATCTGGCCCACGTCGGCTCGGTTGGCAACCGCAGTCCTTCCAGATTGCCGAGCTGTTCGGCATATTTGGCGGCAACGGCCCGCCGGCGTGCTACCAGCTCCGGAAGCCGCTCGAGCTGTTTGCGGCCAATTGCGGCCTGCATATCCGTCATTCGGTAGTTGTAACCCAGAACGACGTACTCCTCGAAGATCACGGACGACGAATTGTGCCGCACCGTGTCCGGAACGCTCATGCCGTGCTGGCGCAGCAGCCTGAACTTGCGGTCAAGCTCGGCATTCGCCGTGGTGAGCATCCCCCCCTCACCCGTGGTGATCACTTTTCGCGGGTGAAAGGAGAAACAAGCAATGTCTCCATGCGGCTTTCCGATCGGCTCCCATTCCCCGTTCATCCGGATCTGCGATCCGGCGGCGCAGGCCGCGTCTTCGATCACGGCGATGCCGTGGCGGCGCGCTATCGGCAGAAGCGCGGCCATGTCACAGGGCATGCCCATCTGATGGACGACGATCACGGCACGCGTGCGATCCGAGATCGCTTCGGCCAGCCGAGCGCAATCCAGATTATATGTCTCCGGCTCGATATCGATGAAAACCGGAGTGGCGCCCTGGTGTCGGATGACGTTTGCGGTCGCGATGAAGGAGTGGCTTACCGTGATCACCTCGTCGCCGGCGCCGATGTCCAATGCCGCCAAGGCGAGTTGCAGGGCCGTCGTGCAGTTCGCGACGGCACAGGCGTGCGGAGCGCCGACAAGCGCAGCGAACTCGCGCTCGAACGCGGCCACCTGCGGACCTTGCGACACCCAGCCCGACAGCACGGCCGCGCGCGCAGCGTCAGCCTCTTCCTCCGCAAGTAGCGGCGCAGCGATCGGAATCACGATGCCGCCGCCTGCCGATGATGATCCGAAGCGAGCTCGCGCTCGGATCGCCACCATTTCACGAGATCGGAGAGCCCCTGCTCCAGCGAAACCGTGGTGCGGAAGCCCAGCAAGCGCTCTGCCTTGCCCGTCGAGGCCAGACGTCGCGGTACTGGATTGACCGAGCGCTCCGGCGCGAATTCGGGCGTGAGGCCGCGGTGTCCCATCACCGACGCGAGCACCGTAGCCAGCTCGGTCAGGCTTGTTTCAGTGCCGCTCCCGACGTTAAAGACCTCATCGGTAATCTTTGCCCTGGCGGCAAGGATGTTGGCACGCGCGACGTCGCGGACGTGAACGAAATCCATGGTCTGACGGCCGTCGCCAAAGATAACGGGAGGCAATCCAGCTTCCAGCCGCTCCATCCAGCGGATCAAGACCTCGGTATACCGTCCGTGGATGTCCATCCGGCTGCCATAGACGTTGAAATACCGGAATGCCACATAGTCGAGGCCGCATGCATCGTTGAAAGCCCGCAGTAGCCCTTCGTTAAACGCCTTGGCGGCCCCATAGAGAGTTCGGTTATTGTAGGCATTCTGCCGCTCTGTCGTCGGAAACTCCTCGGCCATGCCATATACCGATGCCGAAGAGGCCGCGATGATCTTCTCAATATCGTGCTTGATACACAGTTCCAGCAGGTCGTAGGTGGCATCCACCATGACCTCCTTGGCCAGACGCGGTTCGGCCGCACAATGAGTAATGCGGAGCGCGGCCTGGTGGAAGACGATATCGGCCGCCTTGACCAACGCTTCCATCAGCTTGCGATCGCGAATGTCGCCATGAACCAGTCTCACCGGCCCACGCCCGAGCGCGCGCCGGAGATTTTCCGGCCGGCCTCTGATCATGTTGTCGAGGGCAACAATCTCGATGCAGCCCTCGTCGCAGAGCAGATCAACGATGTGGGAGCCGATGAATCCGGCCCCGCCGGTGACCAGAACGCGTTTACCCTTGAGATCAATCAAGACGCTCTCCTGTTGTGGGACCATGTCATGAAGCTTTGTGGATGCTCCGACCGGGTGCTGATGGCTACGCTAGGCTGCAGCGCCGTCGCACTCCTCAATATTCCGACAACCTCGGCCGCCTGTTCCGGCAGCAACTCGGGATAGATGGGAAGAGAAAGGAAGTCGTTCGCGAGCATCTCAGTGACGGGGAGATCACCGGCGCGATAGCCGAGTTCTGCATACGCCCTCTGCAGATGCACCGGGACGGGATAGTGAATCCCGGCGCCAATTCCGGCATCACGCAATAGCTTCAGCGCGTCGTCGCGGCGCTCCAATCTGACCGCATAGACGTGATACACGTGGCGGGCGTACTGGGGCGGCTGGGGACGCGCGAATGGAAGACCAGAAAGCAGTGCATTGTATCGCTCAGCCAGCGACCGACGTGCATCGGTCCAATGCTCAATATAGTCCAGCTTGACATTCAGTACCGCGCTCTGGATTTCGTCCATGCGATAGTTGTATCCGGCAATGACGTGGTCGTACTTCGCCTCCTGCCCCCAATCCCGCAACAGGGACACGCGGCGTGCAAATTCAGGCCGGTCAGTGACGACCGCCCCACCCTCGCCAAACGCTCCAAGGTTCTTGCCGGGATAAAAGCTGAAGCATCCCAGATCGCCGATCGAGCCTGCGCGACGTCCGCGATACTCCGCGCCGTGCGCCTGCGCGGCGTCTTCGATGACGACCAGGCCGTGACGACGCGCGATCTCCATGATGGGATCCATGTCGGCCATCAACCCGTGGAGATGAACCGGCAGGATAGCCTTGGTTCGCGGCGTTATCGCAGCTTCGACCAAGCCGGGATCCATTGTCCACGTCACAGGGTCGACGTCGACGAACACCGGCCTGGCGCCGCTGTAGAGAATGGCCGCGGTCGTCGCGACGAAGGTCATCGAGACCGTGATGACTTCGTCACCGGGCCTTACGCCCGCCGCCAGCAAGGCAAGGTGAAGCGCCGAAGTTCCGCTGTTCACCGCGCGGCAATGGGCAGTCCGGCAATATTCCGCAAAGCGTCCTTCGAAGGCCGTCACCTCAGGCCCGAGCACAAAGTGCCCGCTCCCGATGACCCTCGCCACAGCCGCGTCGATTTCGGGCTTAATCTGGCTATATTGGGCTTTCAGATCCAGGAAGGGTATCAAGATTCAAGACCTTGGATTGGATTGAAATTATATCCACATTTAAATATAATCATCATATTAAATCAAGCATTAAATTCGCACGGGATGAATATTAACGACGCTCTTTCCGCTGCGCCTCGAATGAGCCGAGGGCACCCAGGACCGTCTCCTCAGCTGCGGACAGAACCCGAGCGGGCACTCCCGCGACGATGGCGCCGTCCGGAACGTCTTTCGTCACGACTGCACCCGCGCCTATGCAGGCTCCCTTTCCGATCGTCACACCGCAGAGGATGGTGGCGTTCGAACCGATGGACGCCCCCTTGCCGACGTGAGTGCGCTGAAGCGTCCAGTCCGACGCCTGCTGAAGACGACCGTCCGCGGTTGTTGCCTTCGGGTATTTGTCGTTTGTGAACATCACGCCATGACCGATGAACACTTCGTCCTCGATCGTGACGCCCTCGCAGACGAAGCTGTGCGACGATATCTTGCAACGCGCACCGATCTCCGCCCCCGCCTGGATCTCGACGAAAGTTCCGATCCTGCTTTCGTCACCAACGGTGCAACCATACAGATTGACCAGGTCCGGATGCAGGATGCGGACATCGCGACCAAGCTGGGTATCCTTTATTGGCATGTCAGTTTCCCTGTCTCTACAGTCCGGCAAAACCCTTACAGTACTGAGCGTGACGGGCGCAGCCTGGGCGCCATCTCGACGAGACCCGCGGCCGCTTGACGAAGGTGCTGCAGCAGAGGGTGCCTTGTGACGATCAGTCCCCACCCCCAGCAGAAGGCGGCGACCACAAACGCTGACAGAAGGCCGACGAAGAAATTGAGAATTCCTGTCTCGATCAACACCGCACAGGCGGCTACGCCCGAGGCGGTCGCCATCGTGACGACACCGCTCTTCAGAACGGCACGGCCAAACTCGCGCGGCCGCAGCGCAAGATGCCGACTGAGATAGTATATCGCTACTGCCGCTTGGAACGGCAAGGTTAGCAACGCGCACGCCGCGACTGCCTCCACGCCAAAGAAGGACGCGCCCAGGAGCGCAAGGAGCGACGGTGGCAGCGAGATGAAGGACGAGACAAGCGCGTCACGCACGCCACCAACCGCCAGGAACACAGGATAAGTCAGGCACGCAGCGAACAATGCCAGATTTGCGAGGCAGAGAATGCGCACTAACGGCACGACCTCCAGCCAAGCCTGACCAAGCCAGATCAAAACGATCGGTTTTGCCATAATCGCTACGAATGTGAGGAACGGCCACTGCACTGCGGAAAGCAGCTGGACCGCGTCCAGATATACGCCCTTTAGATCTGCCCCGGTTGCACGCCTCGTCACGATCGCCGGCATGATGACCGGGTTCAGCACCTGCGTGACGAGCCTGTCAAAAACCTGGGTAAGGCTGGTGGCCCGGCTATAGAGACCTACAGCAGAAAAATCGAGAATCTTTGCGAGAAAGAGCTGGGGGGCGAGGTTGTAGAAGATATTGATGGCACTGACGCCGCTGGAATAGAGACCGAATCTGAGGACGTCGCGGTATTCCGATAGCGAAGGGCGCAACACGCCGAAATCCTGATAGGAGCCCAGCAGCGTAGCCGTGAGAACGATGCTCCCCGCCACACCACCCCAGATCGGAGCCATATAGCTGAAGTTCAATACCGCCAGTCCGATCGAAACCAGCGCAACCGTCATGTTGCTTGCAAGATTGCAGATCGCGAGCGTCCCAAACTGCATGTCACGGCGAAACAAGGCGATCAAAGTTCCGGAGACCGGCAGAAGGAGAAGGTTAAGCGTAGAAACCTGGATACCTCGCCTCAGGCTGTCCTGCCCAAAGAGTTGCGATACGACGTCGGCCGAGGCTAACAGGATCAGGGCAACTGCCAGCGAGACCCCCAAGATCACAGTGAACGCCGTGCGAATGGTTCCGCGCGACAACTCATGCTTCTGAATCAGGTAGTTCGCCCCTCCAAATTCCTGAAATGCGGCTGCGACAATAGCGGTAAGCGCGTTGACAACCGCAAAGACCCCGAACTCGCTCGGCGTCAGCAGACGCGAGAGCACCGCGGTCGAGACAACGAACAGCACAAGGGCGGCATAGCGGTCCACCCCAGAAAATAGAACCGAACGATGCACTGAATTCATCGAGACTCCGTCGCGGGGCTCGGCTGGCCAACAGCCACGGCCAAGGCGCCAATCAAGCCGTGGCCCGGGTCTCCTCCGGTAGTATACGCGGCAACTGCCTGATCGGGATTGGCCTGCCCTGTTTGGCGATCGAACGAGAAGCTGCTTCGAGCACCTCGATCACCCGCAGCCCCGACATGCCACTGGAAATCGGCTTCGTCCCCGTGCGGACGCAGTCGACAAAATGCTCGACCTCCGTTTGCAGCGCCTCCTTGGGCGAGATATGCGGAGCCCACATGTCACCAGCGCGATATCCGATCCGGAACTGATGTGCACTCTCGGGAGGCCTATCGAGTGTAATTCCCTTGTCGTAGACCTTAACCTTCTCGGTCGGCTCGAGATCGTCGTAGACGATCATCTTCTTGCTGCCTCCAATGAACGTCTGCCGCACCTTGACAGGCGAGAGCCAGTTGACGCTGACGTGAGCCACGCATGCGTTGGCAAAGAACAAAGTGATATGGGCCATGTTCTCCGGCGAACCGACAACATGGCACGAGCCCGTCGCCGAGACCGCAACCGGCTCTTGATCGAGGATATGATGGATGATCGAGATGTCGTGTACCGCCAGATCCCAGATCACGTTTACATCTCTTTGAAACAGTCCGAGGCTCGAGCGTATGCTATCGTAGTAGTAGATGTCCCCGAGCTCTCTCTTCAGCAGGAGCTCACGAATCTTCTGGACCGCCGGAGTATAGAGAAAGGTATGATCGACCATCAGCGTCAATCCGCGTCGGTCCGCCTCGTCGATTAAGCGGGACACCAGCTCCGCGCTCGGCGCAAGTGGTTTCTCGACCAACACGTGCTTGCCAGCTCTCAACGCCGCCATTGCCAGCTCGTAATGCGTGTGCACCGGCGTAGCGATGGCGATTGCGTCGATCAAGGAGTCCTTCAGCAGATCGTCATATCGAGCGGTGGTCGCTACCCCTGGGTACAGCTGCCTGATGGCGGCCAGCCTACCTGGATCAAGGTCGCTGACGCCGACAACGCGGGCGGCGGGATTGATCGAGAAATTGCGAACGAGATTGGGGCCCCAATAGCCGTAGCCGACGACCCCGATTCCCAGCTGACTATCTCGCATACTGACCTCGATCCATTCGGGAAACTTCGATTTTGTTGGTTAGGTGCGCGCGGGCATATCCTGCCAAATGCCTCGCGTATCGATGACGTCGAGGTGCCGGCGCTCGGCCAATGGCACCATTTTGAATTCATCGTGATCAACGAGCAGGACCGCAATTTCGCAGCTGCGCAGGGCTTCGTCGATGGTCACGAATGCGACGCGATAATCGGCCAACTGAGACGGCAGACGGCGCAGATTCGGTTCGACAACCTTGATCCGTTCGCCGTATTTGGCCGCGAGATGCATAGCAATCTCCAAAGCCGGGCTTTCACGCACGTCGTCGACATTCGCCTTGAACGTCAATCCGCAACAGGCAACGTTCGCGTAGGGATGATCGTCGATCAGCGCCTCTGCGTGCTCGATGATCTTCCGTGTCTTGGCGTTGTTCACGTCGCGGCTTGTCCGCATCACACGCGCGAGGTCGGGCGCCGAGTCAATGATGAACCAGGGATCGACCGCAATGCAGTGCCCGCCCACACCAGGGCCCGGCCGCAGTACGTTTACGCGAGGATGACGGTTGGCGATATCAATCACCTCCCAGACGTTGATGTCGAACCGGTCGCAAATCAACGACAGTTCGTTGGCAAATGCTATGTTGGTGTCGCGGAAGGCGTTTTCAGTCAGCTTGACCAACTCGGCCGCGCGCGCCGTGGTGCCGACGCAAGCGCCGCGAACGAACATCTTGTAGAAACGTTGAGCACGTCGCGTGCAGGTTGGCGTGATCCCGCCAATGCACCTGTCATTGTTGATGAGCTCGGTCAGGATCCTTCCCGGCAACACGCGTTCTGGACAGTATGCGACGTAGATCGCCCCGTCGTCCCTGCCGTTGACGCCTATGTGCAGCTCTGGCCTGCGTTCAACGATCCGCTTTGCGATGGCTTCGGTTGTCCCGATCGGCGACGTCGATTCAAGAATGACAAGATTACCTGGCGCGAGAAGATCTATGATGTTTTCGACTGCGGCGTTGACGCTCGCCAAGTCTGGACGGTGCTCGTGGTCGATCGGGGTCGGCACCGCGATGATGAACACGTCGGCCGGCTGCGGCTTTCTGGACGTCGTGAGCGCACCGCTTGACACGACCTTGGAGACGAGACCGTCCAGATCGGGCTCGGCGATGTGAATTTTGCCAGACGCAACGGTGTCGACGATGCGTTCGTTTGTATCGATGCCAACCACCTGCAGTCCACGGCTCGCGATCAAAGCCGCGGTCGGCAGCCCGATATAACCAAGCCCAACGACATTTATCTTCTGGAATTCAGGCATCGAGAAGCACCTTCACGATCCGCTCGCTCGCGTGCCCGTCACCAAACGGATTGTGCGAACGCGCCATGGCAGCATAGGTCTCGTCATCATCAAGGAGGCGAAATGTCTCTGCAACGATCCTGTCGTAATTGGCGCCGACCAGGCGCGCCGTTCCCGCTTCCACGCCCTCGGGACGCTCGGTTGTTTCGCGCATCACCAGGACCGGCTTCCCGAAGGTGGGGGCCTCCTCCTGGACGCCGCCTGAATCTGTCAGAACCAGATATGACATCGAGAGCAGGCTCACGAAATCCGTGTATTCCTGAGGAGAAATGAGGACAACTCGCGGGTGATCCGACAACCGAGACGCAAACAGGTCTCGGACATTCGGATTCGGGTGCACGGGCAGCACCACGGCGACGTCCTCCCGCTGCAGGATGGTCTCCAACGCGTTCACGATGTTGGTCACGCCGCCACCGAAATTTTCCCTGCGATGGCAGGTCACCAGGATGATGCGCCGATTGCCGTGACGCTGCTTGATGCCGTCCCAGCGGCACGCCAGTCCCGGATCGGATTCGACCATCGCTTTCGCGAGGATGAGAGCGTCCACCACCGTGTTTCCGGTGACGTGAATGCGATCGTCGGCCACGTTCTCAGAACGCAACGCTCGGGCGGCGCGTTCTGTCGGGGCAAAATGTTGATCGGCGATCGA
The DNA here is from genome assembly GCF_025200865.1 of Bradyrhizobium sp. NC92. NCBI lineage: Bacteria > Pseudomonadati > Pseudomonadota > Alphaproteobacteria > Hyphomicrobiales > Nitrobacteraceae > Bradyrhizobium > Bradyrhizobium sp. NC92. The sequence goes on along the minus strand of NZ_CP104171.1, from coordinate 3,365,023 downwards.
GCCGACGATCTTGCGGTTCACCTCCTCCGGCCATGGAGCGAAGATGTCGCCGCTGCGCAGTCCGGCCTCGATATGCGAGACCGGTATACGGTGATAGTAGGATGCCAGTGCACCCGTCATAGCAGTCGCGGTGTCGCCCTGGACAATGACCCTGGTGGGCTTCACTTTTTCGAGGAGCTCGCCGACTTGTCCGAGCAGCCGGGCGGTCAGATGATCCAGCGTCTGATTTGTCGTCATGACGTTGAGATCAAAATCCGGAACCACATTGGCCAACTTGAGGACTTGATCAAGCAGCTGCCGATGCTGTGCGGTCGCACATATCGTTACGGAGATGTCCTTACGCTTCTCGGCCTTGAGCCGGTTGATGACCGGAAAGAGCTTGATTGCTTCCGGACGGGTTCCCAGAAGGATGAAAAAATGCTTGCGCACGCTTCACCCCCCGATCCGGCTCGGACCAGGGGGAACGGCGCCGGGCGCACCGAGCGGGTGCCGAAGCCCCTGCCTGATGAGCGCGTGCGCCAGGACGCCCGCAAACAGCGTGTTCGTTTTGGCGTATCGCCACCACATCCGCCCAGGCTCTTGATAGATCCGGTACAGCCATTCGAGGCCGAGCTTCTGAACCTGGACCGGCGCGCGCCGAACGGTGCCTGCCAGAACGTCGAATGCACCACCCACGCCCATGATGAAAGGTACGCCGAGATTGTCGCGGTGAGCGGCCAGAAAGCGCTCCTTCCGGGGCGTCGGCATGCCGATGAAAAGGCAATCGGCGCCGCTGGACTGGATGTCCCGCACGACGTCATTCTCCTGCTCGCGCTTGAAATAGCCGTCGTGCCAGCCCGCAAAGACAAGTGAGGGATGGCTCTCGCGCGCGTTCTGCATCGCCTGGTGCAGTACGCCGGGAGTCGCTCCCAGGAAATAAGGTTTGAAGCCTTCGCGCGCGCATACTGCGAGCAACTCGGCGAGGAGATCCACGCCCGCGACGCGCGACGTGGCCGGAAGCCCCAGCGCTCGAGCGCCCCAAACGATTCCCATGCCGTCCAGGCCGACGATATCGCTGTTGGCGACGTCGGCCGCGAGCACCGGATCAGCCCTCATATTGACGAATTTGGCGACGTTCAGCGCCACATGTTGCAGCCTTATCCGGCTGTGCATGGCCCCGCGCGCAAGATCCACGGTTTCTGCCATTGTCAGCAGGTCGACGGGACATCCCAGGAACGAGGCGCGCATTGGAGTTACCTCTCGGAAAATACGACCTGTTTAAGTTTGCATTTAAGATTATTATCTAGATAATACGCGCGAGATATTTAATTGCAACATTTAAATAGGACTGACTGCATCATTGGAAGCCGGATATCGGGGCTCCAGCGCTAGAGGACGGACGACACAACCCAACGCAAATTAAATAGAGGATTTAACTAGTGATTTCAGTCATTATTCCGCATCTGAACCAGTCTGATGCGCTGGAAGTCTGCTTGCGCACCCTGGATGCGCAGAGCCTGCCTCGTCAGGCGTTCGAGGTCATCGTGGTGGACAACGGCTCGTCAACGCCCCCAACGGACATCGTTGCCGGCCATCCTGGTGTACGGCTGCAGCACGAATCGCAGCCGGGTCCGGGACCGGCGCGAAACGCAGGCGTCGCTGCGGCCAACGGCGAGATCCTCGCCTTCATCGATGCCGACTGCAGGGCGCATCCGGATTGGCTGAGCAGCGTGGTGAAATGGTCCAACTTGTCGCCGGCGGGCACAGTTCTCGGGGGCGACGTTCGCATTTGGCGCGCGGAAAATGCGGAGCTCGATGCCATTGCGGCTTACGAGAGCGTCTTCGCTTATCGCTTCAAACTCTATATTGAGCGCCACGGTTATTCCGGCACTGGCAACATGGCGGTGTTTCGCCGCGATTTCGATCGCGTCGGCCCTTTTGCTGGCATCGAGGTCGCCGAAGATATGGAGTGGGGAGAGCGTGCGTTGCGTGCGGGGCTTCGGTTTCGATACACCCCCGAGATGATCGTCTTCCACCCGGCCCGGAGCTCTCTGCAGGAGCTCTACGCCAAATGGGATCGACACATCGCGCACTATCGCAACATGGCGGAAGGCAAACCTGTTTGGCAATTGCGCTGGCTCGCGCAAGCCTTGCTCGTCTTCGCATCTCTCGCGCCAAACGCTGTGACCGTGCTGACCAGCGACCGTCTGCATGGCAGCGGCGTCCGCCTCAAAGCCATTGCCGTATTGTGTGCCGTCCGGGCGCACCGCGCCATGACGATGCTCTCGCACCTACGGAGCAGGCGAGCAGTAGCCTGGAATCGTTAGACTAGCGCAACGGCAATTCTGTCAGGGGCAGCCAAAGGCGACATTGTAAGTCAGTTCCGGCAAGTCGGTGCGCCGGCCGAATGACCACAGAATCCAGCCCAGCTCGTAGCTGCGGCACTCAAGCCGAACTTCCACATCCGCAGCGTCGATCAGCCGCTCCCCGTGTCCGAGCCAGGCGTTCTTGAGGGCGCGGAACACCCTCGGCGTCCTTGTTGTCAATTCACCCTTGCGAACTTGCGAGCGGATAGTCAGGTTCAGTTCAGGGACGAGCATGGGCCGGCGCAGTTGATTGCACCCAAGGACCCAGTTGAATCCCTTGACCAAGGCATCCCGCGATTGCCTCTGCCCAAAGCGCTCGGCCCATTCCAGCAGCGCCGGAGCCATTCCATACTGATGGACCGAATAGACTTCGTAATAGTCAATGACGCGGCCGCTCAGCGCGTCGAAAAACCAAGGCCATTCGCCTTGCGAGCCTTGAAGCGCGATCAGATTGCGCACACAAGTATCGGCCATGACAAGTGCGGACGCATCACCGGAAAATTCGCCATACTGATAACAGGCGATCGAGAGGTAGGTCTGCGTTGCAAAGGACGAGAAACGGCGACGAAGCCCAAACGGTGCATCGAAGAATATTCCCGATTCGCTGTGAAAGCGCTCCTTCAGGAGGCGATAAAGCGGCTTGGCATAGCGCCACCACTCGTTCTCGCCTGCCCTCGCCTGACTCACGACTCCCGTGAGCAACATGCCAAGATCCTGCGCACGGAAGCTCCTCCACCGGGATTCATCGGAAAGAATGGCTCTCAACTCGCATTTAACCGGGTCCGGAATTTCGAGCCCGAGCTCGGCCGCGCTCCATAGCGCCATACCGAAGGCATACTTGCGTACAGGAAGCTTGGTGAGTTGCAGAACGTTGCGATGAAATATCTCGGGTATATCAATGCCACTTGGGATTTCGGCAACGCGCGACATTCCAAGAAGCACATTGAGAGTATAAAATACGTCGCTGCTCGGTACCGATTCGTTTGGTGAAGAACGTCGATCGAGATGGTAGATGTGCGACCACCGGCGGTATTCAGGCAACCAACAACGTTCCAGCCCCTTGAGCGCGTAGTCCACCAATGGTGCATTTCGCGAGAGCTTACTCTCCACGGTAGGCACCACGAGCTTCACTCCAAAATTCGGACTAATCATCATGGTCGATCGCCATTCCAAGCCGGGTTAGTATTCTCGAATGCTTTCATCCAATCCGCGCAGCAGCGGATAAAGGAAGTACGAAATCACGGTGCGCCTGCCGACTTTCAGTTCGGCCGTCACCGCCATACCCGGAATCAGTTGGATGCGCTCAGCCGGCAGCCGAAGGTGCGTGTCCGACAAATCGACCAGTACGCGGTAATAGGGAGCTGGCGCGCGGCGCGCACCTTCGGCCTTCGTATCCGGCGAGAACGTATCCTGACTGATGACGCGGACTTCTCCCGTTGCAGTTCCATACTTCTGGAAGGGAAACGCTTCGAACTTGATCCGAACCGACTGTCCGAGCGTCACCTGACCGATATCCCGCCCCTCGACGTTGACCTCCGCCTGAAGCGGAACGTCGCGCGGAACCAGGACGAACAGCGTTTCGGCTTCGCGAACCACCGAGCCGACGGTCCGGTTCGCGATATCCAGCACCACGGCATCTGCCGGCGCCTGCAGGACGATCAACTGTCGACGAAGCTCGGCCTTCTTCAATTCCTCTGCTGCGCTATTGCGCTTCGGCAGCGTCTCCACCAGTTCCTGATAGGTGGTGCGACGAAACTCCTCGGCGAATACTTTCCGATCAGCGCGTGCCTTCTCCAGCCGATGGGTACTATCGGCGATACTGCCGCGAACACGCGCCAGATTGCTTTCGACCTCGAGCCGTGCATCGCGAGACAGTAGGAAGTTCAGCCTCGAACCGACCTCTTTGTCCATCAGCGTGGTTCGCATCGCTTCAATCGAACGCATCGTGTCGAGCCGCTGAAGGAGAACCGCCTCTTCATTCTGTGCTGTCTTGAGATTGGCTTGCGCGGAAGCGATCTGTGCGTCGTAGTTCTGGATCTGCGCCTCGTAGGCGGCTCTCCTCTGCAAGAACAACTTGCCTTGCAGGATCTGATCCGAATTCGTCAGCTCCTTGACGGCGTACTCGATTCCATTCAATTCAGCGCTCAGACGATCGATCGACGCATCGAATCCAGCCACTCTGCCGCGCAGTTGGTCGAAATCCGCCTGCGAAAACGTCGGATCGAGGGTCGCCAGAACGTCGCCGCGGTTGACGCGATCACCGGCCTTGACGTGGATCTCGCGTATGACCGACGTTTCCAACGGCTGCACAACCAGGTTGGGACGCGTCGTGGTGAGTTTTCCCTGCGCCGTGACGATCATCTCCACCTGCGAAACGGAAGCCCAGATGACCGCGAAAGCAATCAGTGCAAGTACGCCGTAAAGGGTGAAACGCGCGAGCCGCGGTGGCGCTTGCTGCTCGAGTTCGGTGGCATCGGACTGGAATTCGGCGATGACTGGCGCTCGCCTCGGCCCTGGCCTGAATAGCTTGCGGCGGCGCTCGACCGGCCTGGCCGGAACAAGAGCGGTCGGCTTCACATCCGCGCGTGATGGCCCTGTCTCCCTCATGCAATCTGCTTCATCTGTTGATTCCACAAGTGCCTGTAAATTGTGCATTTCGACAGGAGGTGGTCGTGGCGATCCACATCGACGATTCGGCCGCGGTCCATCACCAGTATCTGGCTTGCTTCAGTGAGCATCGACAACCGATGCGAGACGATGATGACAGTACGCCCTGCCGCCAAGCGGCGGAGATTGCGCCTGATGATCATTTCGCTTTCGGAATCGAGAGCACTCGTCGCTTCATCCAAAATCAAGATCCTTGGATTGACGATCAGAGCTCTTGCAATCGCGAGCCGCTGCTTCTGCCCGCCGGACAGGTTCGAGGCATCTTCCTCAAGCATGGTGTCGAAGCCACGCGGCAACCGTTCGATGAACTCGTCGGCGCCTGCGAGCTGCGCTGCAGCGACGACCTCGGCAAAAGTGGCATCACGTTTCACGCAGGCGATATTGTCGCGAACCGTCCCGCGAAACAGGAAATTATCTTGCAGGACGATTCCAAGGTTTCGGCGCAGATGCGCGAGGTCGAGCTCCCTCGAGTCATATCCGTCGATGCGCAGGAGCCCCTGCTGCACCGGATACATGCCCGAAATCAGCCTGGTGAGAGTCGTCTTGCCTGAGCCGCTCCGTCCCACGATCCCGAAGATCGATCCTGGCTCGACGGTGAAGGAGACATCATCAAGCGCCGGCGATCCGTCGGATCCGTAGCGAAAAGAGACACTTTCGAACTCGATTTTGCCGGCAAGGTCGGGCCGCAGCCCATCTTTCCGACCGTCGCGCTCAGGCTTCTGATTCATCACCTCGCCGAGCATTTTCACGGCAAGAGCCACTTCCTGGTACTCGTGCACCATGGTCACGAGCTGGACCAGCGGTCCGGAGACCCTGCCGGCCAACATGTTGAAAGCAACCAGGGCGCCGATGGTCATTTCTCCAGCGAAGACATCGAGTGCTCCGACAGAAATGATTCCAAGCGTCATGATCTTCTCGAGAAATCCGGTGAGCGCCTGGGCGCCTGCGGAAATCTTCTCGACACCAAATCGCATGGTCACGGACTGCGCGCAGCGGCTATCCCAAACCCTGCTCTGCACTGGCTCCATCCCCAGCGATTTCACGGTGCGCATGCCGTGAACTGTTTCGACGAGGAGGGCCTGCCGCGCACCTTCCGCTTGGTATAGATCGTACAGTCGTCGCCGAAATGGACCCATGAGCAGGCCGACAACAGCGCCGCTCGCGGCGGTGAAGGCCAGGACCATCAAAGTCAATTTGACGCTGTACAGCGCAAGGACCGGCAGGAAGACGAACAACGAGAGCGCATCGAGGGTCGTCAAAAACAGGCGGCCAGTCAGAAACTCACGGATCCGCGCCGCTTGTTGCATGTGCTTGACCAGAACCCCCGCGGCCATATGTTCGAAAAACGTGACCGGCAGCCCGAGGAGATGACCGAACGTCTTCGTCGCAACGCGAATGTCGACTCTGTTGGTCGCATATAGCAGCAAGTAGCGCCGCAGAAAGCCGAATATCGCGTCAAAGACGAGCGCCACGGCCGCGCCTGCCGCGAGTACGTACAGAGTGGTGAAGCTCTCGTGAACCAAAACCTTGTCGATGACGAGCTGGAAAAAGATCGGGACGACGAGGCCCAACGCATAGAGCAGGATGGCGGCAATGGCGACGTCCCTGAACAGCCGCCATTGAAGAAGCAGTTCCGGCACGAACCACCGGAGGCCGAAACTCCTTCGACTATCCTGTGTCAACTGCTCGCGCTTGATCAGGATCGTGTCACCGGCCCACTGCGCACAGAAGCGATCGCGGTCGACAACCAAGACCTCGTGCTTGCGGTCGGCGAGCGGGTCGAAGATGCTGACGACCTCGGTGCCATCAGTTCGCCGCCCCGCACCAAGGACGGCGATCCAGTTGCCATTGGCGAGCCTCGCCAGCGCAGGATAGGCCTCTCCGAGACGAATCAGTGCGCTCCAATCGAGCTTCGTGCTTCTCGCGCGCAGGCCTGCATCCTTCGCCATGCGCAACAGGAGATTCAACGAGAGCGGGCCGGCTACCGCATAGGCGTGCTTCAAGCGCTCGACCGGCAGATCTATGCCATGGTGACTGGATACCTTGGACAGGCATTCCAATGCCGTCTGGGTTGACAATCCGGGTGCGGGCGCGTCCGCAACCCGGTCCTTCGCGCCGCCAGCGGCATCGATTTCAGCGGAAATTCGAAGAGACATTCAGAGACCGTGTGTTGGGCGCCAGCGCATCACGTACTCCCGACGCACCGTTTTGCGATCCAGCTGGCTGGTTCCGCCGGACCACGCCCGCATCAACCAGGCCCTGAAGCGCCTTCTGCATCACGTCGACCGAATTGGCGAAAGCTTCGACCGAAAAGATCAGCCGCTGAGAAAATACGCGCTTCGGGGCGTTGTTGGCGTCACGCTCTGTCGGTGAAAGACTGACCAGATCGATGCGGACGATGGTTCCGCTGACGGTAATTTCTTCGATTCCATCGGTATAAAGTTCGGCGTGCATCTTTACGTCTCCTATGCTGCTAGCTGAGGCCTGAAAACAACATCAACGCCATAGCTCGTTGAGTTGTAGGTGTTGGTCGGGAATAGGCTATCTGTCCCGTACGCAAACACACCGTTGCCGCCGATCGAGCCCGAGGATGGGGCCGTCAGAGGTCCGTTGGTAATTGCGTTGGCGAGCAGGCCTGGATCGGCCGCGTAGTTCCCGGCGGTGTGATAGGAGGCGACATAGGTGGTTCCCGGCATGATCGTCACGGGCGTGGCGAAATTGACCTGCTGCCAGCCGTCGGCCGTCTCGTTGGTAAAGACCGCAGTTGCCAGCAAAGTCCCGGTGCTGCTCCAGAGATCTGCAACGTGAGTGCCCGTGTTGGTTGGCCCCTTGTAGAAGCGAACGCCGATGATATCGCCCGGGGTCGACGTCTGGAATTTGACGCCCAGCTCCACAGACTTAGGATCATTGGCCGCCACAATGCTAGGCTCCTGACTTGCGCTAAACAGGCGCACAGCCGTTGAAGACGCAGCATTCACATCGAGGGCGACGGATGCGCTGGCGGAGCCACCTTGGCCGTCGGAGATGCTGTAGTTGAACGACGCCGGCCCCGTGTAGCCGGTCGTCGGTGTGAAGACCACACTGTTACTTTGGGCGTTGTAGCTGGCGACGCCGTTCACACCGCCGCTCGCGCCCGTGATCGTAAGCGTATTGCCGTCCGGATCGGTATCGTTGGCGAGCAGTGCCGAGGCCGGGATCCCGAAGGGCACGTTCTGCGTGGCGTCGAAGCCGCTGTCGTTCGCGGCGACGGGTGACCGGTTGGGGCCGCCGCTGGAGCTGTTGAACACGACGTCAACCCAGTAATTGGTCGCGTTATAGGTACTGGTTGGGAACAGATTGCTCGTTCCATAGGTATAAAGGCCGTTGACGTTCGCGGGAGCCGTGAGCGGCCCATTGGTGCGAGCGGCAGTGAAGTAGCTGGTGGTGGAGGCGTAGTGGCCGTTGCTGTGATAGCTTGCGACGTAGGTGGTGCCGGCTGTGATGGACACCGGATTGCTGAACGTGACTGTCTGCCAACCACTGCTGCTCTCGTTGGTGAAAGTCGCGGTCGCCAGTAGCGCGCCGGTGCTGCTCCACAACGAACCCGTATGGGTTCCGGGGTCATTCGCGCTCTTGTAGTATTTGATGCCGGTAATCGTGCCTGCGACGGACGACGTGAATTGCATCCCGAGGTTGACTTGGGAAGTGTCCGACCCCGATCGGATCGCCGGAGTATCGGTGCTCGAGAATAGACTCACGGTCGAAGGAACCGCCGAAACTGCGATATTGAATGTCTCGCTGCTCGTGAGGTTGCCGAGATCGGCAGCGGACACCGTGACGCTGAACGTGCCAACGTCCGCGGACGTCGGCGTGCCGGTAAAGGTTCGGGTCGATGGAGTGAACGTGAGCCAGCCCGGAAGCCCTGAACTGCCAGCGGTTGCGCTGTAGGTGAGCGAGTCCCCGGCATCGACATCGGTAAAGGTGCCGGCGGGCAACGTTAGCGAAAACGCCGAGCCAACGGTCACGGCCTGGTTGCTAGTCTGGATCGCCAGTACCGGCGCGTCGTTGGCACCATGAATGGTGACAGTAAGCGTGGTCGACGAGGCGGCGCCCACGGCGTCCCGCATCGTATAGCTGAAGACATCGGTCAGCGTATTGGTCGACTGCCGCAAGGCCTGCACGGCCTGATCGTTCTCGTTCACCGTGTAGGTGAAGGCACCCGAGGCAGTGAGCAAGAGCGTGCCGTGCGCGCCCGCGAGAGGCGTCTGGAACGTCCCACTGGTCGTGCCAAAGCTGAATGCAGTGACGGTCTTGGTGTCCCCAGAATCGGGATCGGTGTCGTTGGCCAGCACGTTGCCGGTCGCGGGCGAACCGCCAGTGCTGTTGTTCATGCCACCCTTTTCGATGGCGTCCGCGCTGTCAGCAACCGCGGTTGGCGGGGTATTGTTGCTGGCGGCGGAGCCGTTGAAGACGACATCGACCCAGTAGTTGGAGGATTTGAATGTATTCGTCGGGAACGTGCTTCCGGATCCGTAAGCATAGACTCCGTTGCTGCCAGCCGGAGCCGTCAACTGACCATTGGTAAGCGACGTCGCAAAATAGTTCTGGGTACCGGAATAATTGCCATTGGTGTGGTAGGACGCGACATAGGTGGCGCCTGCCGTGGTGGCGACGGGATTGGAGAAGTTGACCTGCTGCCAGCCGCTGGCTGTCTCGTTCGTGAAAGTGGCAGTTGCAAGCAGGGTTCCGGTCGAGCTCCAGAGATCGGCAATATGGGGACCCGTATTCAACGATCCCTTGTAGAACCGCAGGCCGGTTATTGTCCCATTCACCGATGCGGTGAACTTGACCCCGACTTCGACCGGGCTGGTATCGCCGGAGTTGGGGACGCTTGGCGCATCAGTGGTACCGAACAGGCTCTGTGCGGAGACCGGATAGTTGACCTTGAGCGAGACCTGGCCGGACCCGCTCTGGCCGCTCGTGTCCGTGATCGTGTAGGTGAAGCTCGCCGCCCCGGCATAGCCAGCGGTGGGGGTAAAGGTCACAGTCTGGTTCTGCGAATTGTAGCTTACGCTTCCATTGGCTGGATTGCCGACACTGGTAAGCGAGAAAGCCAGCCCGGACGGGTTGGTATCGTTCGCCAGCAGCGCAGATGCCTGGATGTTCAGCACACCATTTTGGCTAACCGTGAAGCCGCCGTCGGCGTTGGCTTGCGGCACGCTGGTCGAGGAGGAGCCGTTGAAGACGACATCGACCCAGTAATTGGAGGATTTGTACGTGTTGGTCGGGAACGCGCTTCCGGATCCGTAGCTGTAGACTCCGTTGGCGCCAGCCGGAGCCGTCAACTGGCCATTGGCAAGCGATGTCACGAAATAGTTCTGAGTGCCGGAATAGTTGCCGTTGGTGTGATAGGAGGCGACGTAGGTTGCCCCTGCCGTGATGGCGACGGGATTGGAAAAACTGACCTGTTGCCAGCCGCTGGCTGTCTCGTTGGTGAACGTGGCAGTCGCAAGCAGGGCTCCGGTCGAGCTCCATAGATTCGCAATATGGGGACCGGTATTCAACGATCCCTTGTAAAATCGCAGGCCGGTTATCGTTCCGCTCACGGATGCGGTGAACTTGACGCCAACCTCGATAGGACTGGTGTCGCCGGAATTAGGCGCGCTCGGTGCATCATTGGTGCCGAACAGGCTCTGTGCAGAGGCCGGATAGTTGACCTTGAGCGAGACCTGGCCGGACCCGCTTTGGCCACTCGTGTCCGTGATCGTGTAGGTAAAGCTGGCCGCCCCGGCATAACCGGCGCTGGGAGTAAAGGTCACCGTCTGGTTCTGTGAATTGTAGCTTACGCTTCCGTTGGCCGGGTTACCGACACTGGTAATGGAGAAAGCGAGCCCGGACGGGTTGGTGTCGTTCGCAAGCAGCGTCGATGCCGGAATGTTCAGCACGCCATTTTGGCTGACTGTAAAGCCGCTGTCTTCGTGAGCTTGCGGCGACGTCAGGCCTGAATCGCTGAAAACGACGTCGACCCAGTAATTCGCGGCCTTGACATAGGAAACGTTGCTGGGGAAGACGGGGCTACTCCCATAGGCGTAGACGCCGTTGAGGCTGCTACCAGGTACGGTGAGCGCACCTTTCGTCAGGCCGTCGTAGTCGATGAAGTAGTAGTCGGTCGACGAATAGTGGCCAGTGTTCGTGTGATAGGAAGCGACATACGTGACGCCCGCCTGCACATTGACAGGAGTCGCGAAATCAACCTGCTGCCAGCCGCTCGCTGTTTCGTTGCTAAACGTGGCGCTCCCAAGCAGCGTCCCGTTGGTGGTCCAGAGGTCACCGATGTGAGTTCCGGTATTATCAGACGCCTTGTAGAAACGTATGCCGGTGATCTTGCCCGACACAGCGGGGATGAATTTGACGCCGACCTCGACTGCTCCGGAATCGCTGTTTGAGATCACCGCAGGCGTATCAGTCGGACTGAAGAGTGTCAGGTTGGAAGATGGCGTGACCGTGTAGGTCGTGCCCGCACCAGGTGTTTCCAGGTTCAAGCTGTCGTCGACCGCCCTGGTCTTGAGACCATATGTCCCCTGCGCGCCTGTGACGAACGTATATGACCACGTCACGTTCGTCGCGCCAACATTGCTGTTGGTTGGGTGCCAGGTTGTTCCACCATCCGTGGAAATTTCGACGCCGGCAATCTTTCCACCCGCGTCGCTGGCCGTCCCCGTCACCGTGATCGACTGCCCCTCGACAACAGTGGCGGCAGAAAGATTGGTGATGCTGGAGTTCGGCGCCGCAGCGTCTGTCGACCGGATTGCGGCAGTCAAGCTCGCCTGCAGCGTCGCCGGCTGAACCCCCATGTCGGCGAAAAGATTAACCATCGCCTGCTGAACGTTCGGATCAACAGGCGTCGCCGGTCCGTCGTGGTCGCTAGCAAGCGCCCATGGCCAGTTGATAGAACCGGCCGAGAAGATCAGTGCACCACTGACAGGATCACGATGCAGCACGAGATTGTGGGTCGCCGTGCCCGCTCCGAAAGTGTTGCCGTAGTCAAGCAGATACTTCCCGTCCACATTGATTGTGGAAGACGAGACACTGACCAACCCGGCTGGACGGAATCCATTGTCCGGCGCGATGTCCCACTCAACGCCCAATAAGCCAGGTACGAGCGAGGCAGTCTGCCCGGCTGGGGTTTGCGCGACGGCCGTATTGCGCCAGAAGCGCAATTGGGTCATCGGGTACGGTATCGTGATCGTATCGTACCGAAACGCGTTGACCGCGAACAATGTGCCGGTCAGCTGATTCGAGGGAAGAGGAGCCCCGAACCGCGGGTCGGAAAAGTTTCCGGTCGCCTGTCCTGACGGATCAATCAGCGCATTTGCGTGCGTATCCTTGTAGCTAATGAGCGTGCGATTGGGTGTCGCGCTGCCATCGATGCTGGGCGCTAACCTCGTTTTCCAAAAGATCTCGTTGGCTGTGAGAAACGCAAGGTTCACGCCGGCGTGCGCTGCGGCCTCTACGTTGGCGCGCTGAGCTTCGGTCCAATACTCGTCATGCCCCGCGTCCATGAAGACTTTGTGATTGAGCAATAACGAGCCGTTTGTCGCAGCATCTATCCCAGAAATGTAAGAGACATCGTACCCGTTCTGCTCGAGCCAATAGATGGCCGCGATCTCAGCCGTGAAGGGGGAATCTCCCCCCTCGGAGAAGGTTCCGGTGCCGTCGCGCGTCACGAGGGGGCGATTGTAACTGACCGCGTAGGCCGATCCATTGATGCCGGGGCCGTTCCCGAAATACAGGTTGGCCCCTCCCCAACCGTTGTAGGCTTGCCAATCCTGATCACTTGTCTGCAGGACGATGTCGCTGTGCGAAGCATCGTTCCTTATGATGAATGGAATCTGGAAAATCTCGGTACCGTTGATGACGTTGGCGATGTAGACGCCCGAGGCGGCATCGGTTGGCACGCTCCAGGAATCGGTTACACTCCAGTTGCCTGCATCTACGAGACCGGTCGACGCGTCCCTTAAGGGAGCGGGTTGGACGACCGCGGCTGCAGCCTGATGCTGCAGGCTCGTAACCAGTCTGGCACCATTGCCACCGTAATAGCCCAGCCGGTAAACATCGACGCGATAATTCGGATTTCCGGTCAGGTTGTTGATCTTGAATTGGACCGTCCCCCCGACATTGGTGCTGATTGCTGTCGCAAACCCCTGGGTCAGAGTCGAATTGTCGCCCGGCTGGATCTCCCAAACACTTCTCGGCGTGCCTGGCTTCTGGTTTTCCAATACGGTGGGATTCGTCGGAGGATCGGAGACGATGGTGCCGCCCAGCCCATCGCTCTTGAAATTCCAGTTCAAGTCCATCCCTGAGAACAGCAAGGTGACATTGGCCGCACCGTTGCTGAAATCCACCGTGCTGATATTCGAGCTACTATCGTAGGAGACGGTCGCCGACATCGACGATGTGAAGGGCAGATCCCTCAGGTCGACTAGATTCCCCGGCGAAAGCGATGCTCCCGGCGATGAAGCTGTGATCAACCCGGCGAAGTTGGCCGACTGATCGAGGACAAGCGTACCAGTTCCCGTTTCGAACGACACGGTTATGCCGGAGAACGATCCATTCAGGAACTGGCCGGAAACCGACCCTCCGATCTCCAGGATCGCCTTGTCTGCAATCTCGAAAGATCCAGTACCGCTGACGTCACCCCTAAACTCCCCGGTCGTAATGCGATTGCCAAGGAACGCTCCAACCTCGACTGTCCCATTGTTCAGCACATCGCCTTCGACGACAAACGGCGAGCCGGCCCCCAACGAAAGCGTCGCACCTGCATCGAGGACCAGGCTCCCAATGTCGACACCGGCCGAGCTCGTGACGACATACGTTCCTGCTGCATCGAGGAACGCGGCATCGATGATCCCCGGAAGCCCGGCGCTCCAATTCGTTGCGACATTCCAGGCTCCGTCAGTCGGATGGACCCAGTGAGTGGCGCCAGGAGTGGAAACCGATTGAGATTTCTGCGCCGCTTCGTTCGCCACAGATGAGAACGTTGGCGTCAGGCCATTATGACCGCTCGTCAAAGACGTCGAAGACAGAAGCGCAGACAACCGCGACCGGGAAGGTGCGGCGAAGAGAGCGGGCATAGCGCCGCGCAAGCCCGACGGATCACCCGAGTCGGTCCGAAACGTCTGTTCGAAGAACGAGGCGCCCCCCCCGGGAGTGAATGATCCGCTTACTGGCCGATCAACGAGCCGCGGAGCCCAGAGGCCAAGTGCGTCGAAACCCGCGAAAGCGCTCACGAACGGCGATTCCGGCCAAAGGGCTGGAATATCCTCCCCCCAAACGTACCGAGTTCCCCGGCCGAAGGCGTTCGCCTTTTGAACCAGCATGACCATACCGATTAAATAAATAATCGCCTCTCTATATTTTAATTGCCTTTTAAACTGCGGTCAATTCAATACACATAATTTAACTCGGTTTCGAATATCGACTGAGTGGCGCTAGCGCGGGACGAATTGCGGCAGTCGCATGATTTCGCTGAGATATTTGCCGTAGCCGCTCTTCTCCAGCGGTTGCGCCAGCGCAAGAAGTTGATCGCGATTGATGAAGCCGAGCCTGAACGCGACCTCCTCGAGGCAGGCAATCTTCATTCCCTGTCGCTTTTCCAAGGTCTGCACGAACGTCCCTGCATCGATGAGAGATTCGACCGTGCCGGTATCCAGCCACGCAAATCCCCGCCCCATGCGTTCAACGTGGAGCGCATTGGCCGAAAGGTAACGCATCTGAAGATCGGTAATCTCGAGCTCGCCGCGCGCCGATGGCTCGACGCGGCGAGCGTAGCGAACGACGCGGTTGTCGAAAAAATACAGCCCCGTGATCGCCCAGTTCGAAGCCGGCCGTTTGGGCTTCTCCTCGATCGACACCGGGCGGTCCGCTTCATCAAACGCGACCACGCCATATCGTTCTGGGTCTCGCACGTGATAGGCAAAAACCGTTGCGCCTTCTTCGCGACCTGCTGCCCTGGCAAGCAATTCGCTCAGGCCGTCGCCGAAGAAAATATTGTCTCCAAGCACCATCGCTACGCGATCGTTTCCGATGAAGTCGGCACCGACAATGAACGCGTCCGCGAGACCGGCGGGTCGGGTTTGTTCCGCGTAGCTGAGCCGGATACCCCATTGGCTGCCGTCGCCCAGCAATCGCTCGAACTGACACCGGTCTGAAGGCGTGGTGATGATCAGAATTTCGCGGATCCCTGCCAACATCAACGTCGACAGCGGATAGTAGATCATCGGCTTGTCATAGATCGGGAGCAACTGCTTGCTGACCACGCGCGTGATCGGATAGAGGCGCGTTCCGCTGCCGCCAGCCAGCACGATTCCCTTCAGCATCGGTTTCTCCTTCTCCGACCAGCTGGTCCAGACAAGCTTGAAGTGAATGGCGCCAAGGCGCCAAGCGAATCCCGAACACGCGTTCGGCCTTGGATGAGTCAAGGCGCGAGTTCCGAGGTCGACGCGCAGCGGTCGGAAATTGCTCGGTCGTGATCGCCTCGAGCGCCCGAATCCGGGCACCGCGACGGGAACACTCGTGGAAGATTGCCTGCGCAAAATCGTGCCAGCTTGCCTCGCCTTGGCCACCGAGATGAAAGATGCCGGCCGTGGCCCTGCGATCGTCCGTTACTGACCGTTGTGCGATCCGGAGGACGGCGTCTGCAAGGTCGAACGCGTAAGTCGGGTTACCATGCTGGTCACTGACAACCCTTACGACCTGCTGCGTCTCGCATAGCCGCAGCATCGTTCGGACGAAGTTGCTGCCATAGGGACTGTAAAGCCAGGAGCATCTGATCACGGTCGCGAGCGGGTGCGCTGCCAATACAGCAGCCTCCCCGGCAAGCTTGGAAGCGCCGTAGACGTTCAACGGCGCTGGAATGTCGCTTTCGTCGTACGCATCCGGTTTCGCACCGTCGAAGACATAGTCGGTCGACAGATGGATGAGCGGAATGTTCAGTTGCCACGCGACATCCGCCAGCGCGGCCGCGCCATCACGATTGATGCTGAAGGCCCTCGCTGCTTCAGATTCGGCCTGATCTACCGCCGTATAGGCGGCCGTGTTGATGATTGCAGACGGCCCGATCGACGCAATGAGCTTGTCGATCCCTTCCCGGTTCTCTAGATCGAGTTCTGGGCGCCCGAGAGCCACCGCAGGCAAGCCGCGCACTGTGGCAAGATCACGAAGGCACATTGCCAGCTGACCATTCCGTCCAGCAAAGAGGATTGGTCGATCTGTCATCTTCACCTCAGCCTTGGGCCGCCAGGAGACCCAGACGCGAGCCGTCATAGACACCGCTGCGAGCACGCTCCCACCACGCTCGGTTCTTGAGATACCATCCGACGGTTTCGAACAGGCCCTGTTCGAAGGTTCTGGTCGGTTTCCAGCCGAGCTCGCGATGTGCTTTCGATGCGTCGATTGCATAGCGCGCATCATGGCCCGGACGATCCGGCACGAACGTAATCAGAGAACGTCTGCACCCCGCGCCCGGAGACAATCGATCCACAACGTCACAGATCCGGGTGACGACCTCCAGGTTGGATCGCTGGGCATCTCCGCCGAAATTGTACTTCTCGCCGGGCCTTCCTTGGTGCAAAAGTCGTATCAAGCCCGCGGCATGATCATCGACGTGAAGCCAGTCGCGGATATTCCTTCCGTCGCCATAGACCGGCAGAGGCTTCCGATCGATCGCATTGAGAATCGTCAGCGGGATGAGCTTTTCCGGAAACTGATACGGCCCATAGTTGTTCGAGCAATTCGACACGATCACGGGCAGGCCGTAGGTTCGAAACCACGCGAGCGCGAGGTGGTCCGAGGCGGCCTTGCTCGCCGAGTAGGGCGAGCTCGGCCTGTAGGGCGTATCCTCTCGAAACAAGTCGTCCGGTCCCAATGAGCCGTAGACTTCGTCCGTCGACACGTGGATGAAGCGGAAATGCTTCCGCCTCGAAGCTGGTTGACGTTCGTAGTAGGCTCTGGCCGCCTCCAATAGCGTGTAGGTGCCAACCACATTGGTATTGACGAAGGCTTGAGGTCCGTTAATCGAGCGGTCGACGTGGCTTTCGGCGGCCAAATGTATGATCGCATCCGGCTCGTAGTCGGCGAACGCACAATCCATAGTCTCGCGATCGCAAATGTCGGATTGCAGGAACACATAGGTCTCCAGCCTCTCGATGCTCGCGAGCGACGTCAGGTTGGCTGCGTATGTCAACTTGTCGATGTTGATCACTGCGGCACCCACCTGGAGCGCCAAACGGCGACAGACCGCAGAACCAATAAATCCCGCTCCGCCGGTCACCAAGATACGCATACTACCGCCTCCACTAGTCGAAAACGCAACCGAGCTGGCTGAGCGTAGGAAGGGCCTGGTCCTTTGGCGACACCTGGGCTTCTGAGGGCCTCACGGGCCACTCGATCGCTAACGTTGAATCGGCCCAATAGACTCCACCGTCGTGACTTGGGGCATAGACCTGGTCGACTTTGTATAAGACGAGGGTCTTGGGCTGCAGCGTACAGAAGCCGTGCGCGAATCCCTTCGGAATGAACACCTGCTCGCCGCTTTCGCTATCCAACTGGATCGCGATGTGCTTGCCGAAGCTGGGCGATGAACGCCGAAGGTCAACTGCAATATCCAGAATCGCCCCGCTCAACACCCGTATCAACTTCGCCTGGGCGAAGGGCGGCCGCTGGAAGTGCAAGCCGCGCACCGTGCCGATCCGATCCGAGCTGGACTGATTGTCTTGAACAAAGTCATGGAGAATTCCCTTCTCTGCAAACGCTGATCGCTGGAAGGTCTCCGAGAAGTAGCCGCGGGCGTCGGAAAACCGATCTGTGCGAATGACTTTGACATCAGGGATCGCCAAGGATCGCAGTTCCAACATTGGGTACCCTTCTGCCCTCTCAATTCAGATCGGGCTTCGATAAGGTGGACCATAATCCCCGTCGAGATTAATTTTCCACCCTCACAATCCACCACGAAAACGGTCGCACGATTTCGGCGGAAGCCATTAGACCAGACGTAAGTCACGTAATAATTTGGGAATTCGCGAACGCACGCCTAAGCAAAACCGCCAGGACCTGCATTTTCCATCTTCGCCTCGATTAATATATTGTTTATTTAATTTGGCAAGTGAGTTTTTATAAGGTATATAATTCGTACTATCTCGCAGATCGCTTTAAATGCCGCCTGCGGGCGGGCGGCCGCAACGTGACCAATCGTCGGACAGGTACGTGATGCTTCAGAACAATCTTCAACATGCGGATAGGATGCGGCTGCCGGTGAACGGACCGGCTCAACCCGCCCAGGCAGACGGCGGAGGAATCACCGACGTCATCAATTTCGGCATCGGGCTTCTACGGCGCCAGTATCTCGTGATCCTTGTTACTGCCGTACTCGCCACTGCGGCCAGCCTGCTCTATCTCCGTTTGGTTTCTCCAACCTATACGGCGCAGGTTCAGATCCTGTTGGCCAATCCCAGGCCTCAGTTTGTCCAGCAGCAGTCACTCGTCGCCGAGCCGGCCTTCGATCTCAGTCAAATCGACACCCAGCTTCAGCTCCTGAGATCAAAGGCCAATGCGGTTGCGGTAATCGAGCAGTTGAAACTGGCCGACGATCCGGACTTTAGTGCATCCGGCCTCTCTTTGCAGGCGCTCTGGCAACGAGTTTGGCCTTGGGCCTCGACTAAATCGAAGAAGGATGCGCCACTCGAGACGAATGGCGAACCATCGGACACTCTCGTAGACGCATTCCTCAGTCGGCTTTCCGCTGGACGCGTCGGGTACAGCCACGTCATTGAGATCAGCTTCAGCTCGAGCAACGCAGCTCGAGCCGCGGAGATCGTGAATGCGATCGCCAACACTTATGTTGCAGACCAGCTCAATGCAAAATTCGAGGCCAATCGCAAGGCAACCAGCTGGCTGCAGGAGAGGCTGCGTGATCTGGGCGACCAAGCCCTCGCCGCGCAACGTGCCGTCGACGTCTACAAGGCTCAAAACAACATTGTTTCTCTGGGTGGGAAACCCATCGACGAGCAGCAGATCACGGAGATCAACAATCGATTGGCCGCCGCACGTGCTCAGACATCTGAAGCCACGGCCAAGTTGGCTCGTTATGAAACTCTCCTTGCCATCGACCCGAAAAAGCCGTCCTCGATAGACAATCTGGATGCTATCGGGACCGATGCGCTGAACAGCCAGATCATCACGGGGCTGCGCCAGCAATATCTGGAGCTCACCAGACGTGAGGCCGAGTTGGCCGCGAGGGTCGGTCGTGACCACTTGGCAGTCGTCAATATCCGGAACCGCGCGCGAGAGTTCCGCGTCTCCATTTTTGACGAAGTCAGGCGACTTGCCGAGGTCAGCCGAAGCGAATTCGAACTGGCCAAACAGCGCCAGGAAGAAATCGAAAAGCAATTATCCAAAGCCGTTTCGCAGTCCCGTTCGGTCAATTCTGCTGAGCTGACCATCAAAGACTTGGAAAGCAGGGCAAAGGGCCTGCATAGCTTGTACGAGACTTTCCTTCAGCGCTACATGGGCTCCACACAGCAGGAGACGTTTCCCACCTCGGATACGCGGGTACTTTTTCCGGCTTCGCCACCGGCGAGCAAGAGCAAGCCGAAAACAAGGTTGATCCTGGCGTTTGGCATTCTCGGTGGTCTCGCGCTGGGCATCGGCTTGGCGCTCCTCAGAGACCTCATGGACCGCGTCTTTCGGACCTCTTCACAGGTGGAAACCGTACTGGAGTTGCCTTGTCTGTCTTTGGTCCCGTTGTTGCCGGCCCGCAAATCTCCCAAGCCACCAATCCGCCTCCAGAAAACCGACGATGATGTTCAGCGACGGATCTCTTCGTCTCCAGCCGCAATTCATCAGACGGTGGTCGGGATGCCGCTATCTCGATATACGGAGGCCATTCGTTCCATCAAGCTAGCCATCGACCACAATCCGGCGAAAATCTCTTCCCAGGTCATCGGCATTACCTCTGCGTTACCGAATGAGGGAAAGACCACGATTGCAGCTTCGCTCGCGCAATTGATCGGACACACCGGAAAGAGAGCCATTATCGTCGATTGCGACCTCAGGAATCCCTCGCTGACCGGCATCTTTGCGCCCAAGGCGGCCTGCGGCATCATCGAAGTTGCAAACGGTAGCCGGTCGCTCGCCGACGCTGTTTGGAGGGACCCGACGACCAATCTTGCATTTCTGCCCGCCGTGCGTCGGGGACCTTTGCTCCACACCAGCGAAATTCTTTGCGCGGACTCGATAAGCAAACTCTTCGACCGTTTACGGGCCGAGTATGACTACGTCATCGTCGACCTTCCGCCCTTGACACCGTTGGTGGATGTTCGAGCCACTTCATCTCTGATTGACTGCTACATTCTCGTTGTCGAATGGGGCCGGACCAAAATTGATGTAGTGCAACACGCACTGCACACGGCACCAAACATTCACGAATCTCTGATTGGGGCAGTTCTCAGCAAGACCGATACCAAGGCGATGGCTCGATATGACGGACATCGGAGCTACTATTACCATGATAGCCATTACATCCGTTATGGTCTTTCTGGCTCTTGAGGCTGGTTCATAGCGGCCTACCCGTTAGCTGGCCCGAGGGACCAGCGGAGTGGCCGCACCACACCACGGTGTTTACATGATGGTCCGGCTTGTCATATTGGCCGAGTTGGTGGCGATTGCCGCGGCGTTCGCAATGCCGGAAAGCCTGCAAGGCTGGGTGTTGATGTCGTTGGTACTCGCAACGGCGGCGCTAATGGTCGCGATCTTTCTACCGCCCTCCTCCCTCGGGCTTGCCAGACTGCTCCGTCCTAGTCTCGTCGCTGTACTCGCGACTCCGGCGCTCTGGATGGCCTTGCAGGCGGTGCCGATGCCGATTGACAAACTCGGCAATCCCATTTGGGCAACTGCATCGGCGACCTTAAACGAGCCCCTCGCTGAAAAAATCACAGTCGACACCACGGCGACCATGTTGTCGCTCGTGCAGTATTGCGCTGTGCTCGCTGCAGCTCTCATTGCTGCAGCCATTGCGCTTGACCGATATCGCGCAGCTCAACTGCTACATATTCTGCTGTCGATAGCCACAATCGTTACCGCCATGTGGTTCGGCAGGGAAATAACCGGTGTGGCTGGGCCCGACGGCTCAACCATCGCGGTGCTCGGTGTGTTGCTCTCCTGCGCAACGGCAATTCGTGCGGTCGATCAGGTACTCCGACGCAGTCGGCCAGGAACAATTGCGCTAAGCCCGCTCCCTGCGCTGTCCGCCGCGATCATCGCAATGATTATCTGCATGGCCGCGCTGCTCATTCGAGCCAACTCAACTGCAGTCGTCGCGGCGCTCCTCGGCTCAGAAATCTTGCTCTCGGTGTTCGCGGTTCGCAGGTGGTTCCCGGGATTGTGGGGTACTGCTGGCGTCCTTGCAACTGCCACGATTATTTTTATTGCCACGGCTACGGTCATTCCCTTCAGAACGAACACCGATCTGACGATCGTCTTGTCAACGAGCAGTCAGGCCGCAACAGAACGGATGCTGCAGGACGTCGCGCCGGCAGGATCCGGTGCGGGTGCTTCGACGGTACTTTTGCCGATTTACCAGGACGCTGGAGTTGGCGACTCGCCAGAAAGGCCAACCGCCGCCGCCACGATCGTTATAGACATGGGGTGGGCTTTTCTCTGCGCGCTGGTGGTTGCTGCGTTGCTCTGCGCTTCTATTCTGATCAGACGTGCTCTGTCACGTACTTACGATTACGTCTTCCCAGCGCTGGGCGCCGGCGCTTTGATTGCAGTGACGATACTCGCGTTTTCCGATCATGGAATTCTTGGTTTAGGAGCATCGCTTCTGGTCGCTGCGCTTTTTGGCCTGGCCTTCGGTCAAAGCCTCTCCGGCGCGGAACGTGACGCCATATCGTCTGAGACGAAAGCGACGTCCGACCAAATTGCAAATCAAGCACCTGCGCCTCGCCGAAGGTTGACCTCAGCGTCAGTCACCATTTGGCCCCGCGTTAGCCTGATGGTGCTTGGTATTGTGTTGATCGTGCAGGCAGCATGGATGGCGCTCCCCGACCGGTACTTCGGTGCAAGATCGTCTTTGCCGTCAGTTCTTTCGACTGCAGCGGCAGGGCCGAACGCGATGTCGAAGACGGTTTCCCTCGCGGCAGCGCGTGAAGACTTATGGATCCGCGGGGGACCAAGCTTTACCCGGGATTCGGCTCTGGCTGCCGACGAGCAAAGGACGGCTCCTCCCATGACTTCGGACCAGTTTGCTCGTGCATTGCGCTCTTCGCCGCTCCGCGGTGACATTTGGCTCCTGCTCGCGGCGACGTCGAAGCACAGTTCGCCCCAGCCCAGCACGGCAGCGATGCTCAGAATGTCATACTATACCGCGCCGAATGATTTGGACCTGCTTCCGTTGCGCGTATCGGTCGCGCTCGCCGCAGATGCCATGGTGCGGGACACTGACCTGCGTGAATTGATCAAACGGGACGTCAGCCTCGTCGTTAGACATCGGCCTGCCCTCAAGCCAGCCCTTGTGACCGCTTACCGGTCAGCCTCGGCTGATGGGAAGATCTATCTCGAGGGCCTGATTTCGGAACTCGATCCGGCGTTCCTCGACCAGGTGCACGCGCGGAGTTCCCGCATGGGTTCTCGATAATCTCAAGAGCCGCGAGCTCAGCCCAAGCCACGATCGCAGATCGGCGACAAAGGGGCACACGTCATTAAATAGGCGGAGCTGCGGATTTTACTTGATAAACCCCTTTAATTAATAAATAATTAATATTAAATCGCAGAGCCCCGGCCATGAATTTCGTGAACCGACATTTCCCCGATCGGGAGGTTACGGATCGTATCAGTCCCGAAGCGACAGTATCCCCCGAGCCCAAATGGCCCCTCCGTTATGACGCGGTCGAGCACGTAGTGCTCGGTGCTGATATTGCGACCATCCTATTTGCGAGCATCGTCTCCACGTTGTTGTACCAAGCGCAGAATGGCCAAGCCGCGGCCAACTTGGGCAACGCGCTTGGCTTGGCGCTGGTTAGCGCGGTTTGTCTCGTTTGCCTGCTGAAGGCCTACGGGCTTTATCAGCCGGTTGAGCTCCTCGCGCTCCGAAATCAGATCCGCGCGGTCTGTTTGGCTTGGATGTCTTCGGTGCTTTTCATTTTGGCGGTGTTCGGCTTCGCAATCCGCCCGGAGAGCTCTCTGCACCGAGGCCTGCTCTTCGCCGTCTTGGCCCTGGGCTTACTTTTGGGTGAGCGGTGGGGAGTTAAGGTGCTTCTCGGGAGGGCCCTGAGCGGCAGGAAGTTCGCCAATACGAATATTGTCCTGATCAGCGATCAACCCTTGTCGAAGAACGTGGGATTGTCCGAAACCTTGTCGATGCACGGGTATCTCGTCAAAGAAAGGTTCAGCTTGCCTCCGTTCGGATTCGGTCCTGCCTGCCGAAGGCGGCTCACGGCCCGTGTCATCGACCACATCCGCACCTACCGGCTCGATCAGGTGGTGGTGGAAGCTGACCCGGAGCGATGGCCCGAATTGCGAGCCTTTGTTGCCGATTTGCGCGTTTTGCCGTTCCCGATCATTTTCGTGCCCGTCGGCACAACGTCCGAATTGCTTCGACACCCCAAGCGAAGTCTTGGAAGTGCCGTTTGTGTAGAACTCCAGCGTGGCCCCCTGACGCCGCTGGAGCGCGCGATTAAGCGGACGATTGACATTATGGGGGCTGGCCTCTGCCTGGCGATGCTCGCCCCGCTGCTTGCGCTGGCTGCAGTCGCGATCAAGCTGGATTCTCCCGGCCCTATATTCTTTCGGCAGCAACGCTGTGGCTTCAACGGCCGAATATTCTTGATCCGCAAATTCCGGACCATGCATGTGCTCGAGGACGGGCCTGTAATCCTCCAGGCCAACCGCGCCGATCGACGCGTTACCCGCGTCGGCAAATGGCTGCGCCGGACGAGCTTCGATGAACTGCCACAGCTCCTAAATGTTCTCGACGGCAGCATGTCGCTGGTGGGCCCGCGTCCTCATGCCGTGGCTCACGACAGTGAATTTGACAAGCTCGTGCGAAACTACGCGCTCCGCCACCGGGTCAGGCCAGGATTGACCGGCTGGGCCCAAGTCCATGGGTGCCGGGGCCCAACCCCTACAGCAGTCATGGTCGAAACACGTGTCCAGTACGACCTCTGGTACATCGACAATTGGAGTATTCGACTGGATCTCGCAATCCTGTTGCGAACTCCCATGGAAGTATTGCGAGGGCGCAATGCCTACTAGGCTCGATCTCGACGTAAGGCGCCGAGCTGCACCAGTTCGTGGCGCAGCAAGTTCTCACGCCCGCTGCCGAAGCTTCGGAGCCGCCTCTCCGATGCGAAACTCCTCGATCCGCCGGCCCGATTTCATGGCAGCAACCAGCCAACGCGGTCGCTTGCCGCGTCCCGACCAAGTTTCGGAAGTTTGCGGGTTACGATATTTCGGCAGTACACGCGGATATTTTCGTCTCTGCTTGCCGTTGGGAGAGACGCCCAACCCGCTCGTTTCGGCTAACGCAGCCATTCCGCCGCCGAGAACCGCCAGACGCTTCTCAAGTTCCTGCTTTTCCGCCTTTATCCGATCCGACAAAATGCCGCTAATCTCCTCATGAAGCGACCAGAGATCATCAAGGGACATCGCTTCTAGTTCGAGCTTCTTGGTCGACATACTGGCATCCTGTGGTTGCGCCCATTTAATACAATCCCGGCCTAGTAATCAAGAAGCTAGGTTGGGTCGGTGTAAAAAAACGTGGAACCGAATGGCAAGTTCGGTGCTCCACATAGCTGCGTCGCCGGTTCCAATCAAGACTAAAAATGTGATTATCCGCTGAATTTAATAGCGGTTGCAGTAACAACACGCGCTGCGCGAGTATCGAGACGCGGTTCAAGCGAGGGGCGTCTCATTAAACGGAAAGCGGAGCGCGAGCTCACTCTGCTCCGCCGCCCCGTCGGCAACGTCAGCATTTGTAGCTTCGACGCCTCGATATCGGCCACTGCGGCCGAGGGCGCGATAAACCGAGTGATCGCCGCTTGAGGACGGATCGGTGGACAGTCGCGAATCTCCAATGCTTCTCTTCGAGGCTCCGGCAAGGTTTTCTCCTCCGCAATAAATACATGAAAATAATCCTCGCAATATATATTAAATAATATATTATTTATTTATTGTCGTGGCAATTTTGAAGACCAAGCCTTGCTCCCCTGCCCATTGTTCGCCGCGATCTTCGACGTAGGTGACAGACAGGTACGCAAGGTGCCGGTCGAACGGTGACGAGAATGCTTATGCGCAGGCAGGATCTCGAAGCCATGGATTTTGAAGAACTTTGGCTCCTCCACGAGGAGCTGACGAAGATTCTTGCTGAAAAGATCACAGCCGAAAAGCGGGAATTGGAAAAGCGCCTTGCGCAACTCAATCAGCCGGATCAATTCGCCGGGGCGGAGGGCGGGGCGACAACGACTGGCTCAAGTCAGCCCCCTCGTCGCAAATACCCGAAGGTCGTTCCGAAATACTTCAATCCCCTCAAGCCCACAGAGACTTGGTCTGGGCGTGGCAAACAGCCGCGCTGGTTGGTCGCAGCGCTCCAATCAGGGCACACGCTGGAGGAGTTCAGGATTCGCGAGAACGGCGAAGCGCCGAGCCGGAATGCTGGTGGTCACGAGCATTGATGGCCCTGCCGCCCGACCGAACGCATTTGTGATCTAGACCTTCCCTGCGCGCTCCGCGAAGGCCGCCTTCAACAGGAACTGCACGGTGTCCACCCTTGGTAGGGACCACAGTCCACGCGGATGCACAGCAGCTTGCCCGGCGCCGCGTGCCGCTTTCCGATGATTTCCGAGATCCAGTACCATCATTGCGAGGAAGGGAACGCGTGTAGCCGGAAAACGTGCCTGCATCACCTGTCGCATGAACTGGAGGCGAGGAATCAGTCGGGAGCGCAACGCATGCGGAATGTCGACGCCAAGCAGCTCGGCAAGAGCGATCAGCTGAGTTTCGACCGCGTTCCTCATCAAGTCGCTCGAGGCAAGAGAGGTCAGCTTCTCCCAATCGAGAGGTTCGGCGGAAGCGTTTAGATCGCGCAATTCAACAAGGTGCCGCAGGTCGAGGTCGCCGAGCCAATAACCATAGTCCTGAAACTGATCGTGGACGATCAACGTGACCGCTTGGAAGATAGGCGTGGGGATATATACGCTCGCCTGTCCGAGCGGCGCAGGAACACAATGGTTCAGCACATGCCCGAAGTTCTGGTAGAGGTACGCAGGCCCTGGAGCTGCCTCTTGCAGGTCGATGGACCCGACGTCCTGCGGGCGATTCAGATCGACATGCCATCTCCGGCTTTCGGGAGGGGTCTGCTCATGAATATCGTAACCAATTCCACTTAGCGCGGCGACTGCCGTTCTGGCGTCGTCCGGCATGACCATGATGTCCAGATCGGACATAATCCGAACGCCTCTTCGCGCCTCGGGCGCGGTCGCCAGTGTCGATGCCCCCTTGAGTAGAACCGGCGTAATGCCGTGACCATTCAGAGCAACGACGGCCTCTTCGAGTTGAACGACGAGGCGGTCATTGCGCAACCCATTTCGGCGGTGGATATGGCGAATATAGGCGCAGACGTCCTCCGGCAGCATCGATGCGAATTTGTCGACAAGGTCGATGAGCGCCGGCGTCGTCAGGGTCTGATTTGCAAGTCCGATGACGGACGTCCACTCTACTTCGACCGGCGGCATGCCCCGCAAGCAATTGCAGAGGCTCGTGAGCGCGCTGCTATGCCTTGCCATAGCACAATTCCCTAAGCAGATGCCGAGCCTCTCCAGCCTCGCAGTAGGTTAGTTGAAGCGATTGCGCGCCCGCGACCATCCGCTTTAGAGCCAAAAAGCCAGTCTGCGACAGTCTACCATCGCTGGAAAATGCGTTCTCGATGAGCCGCTTCATCGCGTCCAAACGATCTATTGCGGTCAGTTCGGCCGGCCCGCTCGCGACCCGGTTCAAGAAGATGATCCAGCCTGTGGAGAAGCTTTCGTTCTGTGCATCCGGAATGGGTACGTACCGCACCCGAACGCCGTCGGAGCGGCAATGCGTCGCGTCATAGCGATCGCCATGTAGTCGCGAGAGTAAGTCCCACGATCCCTCCTTGAGGGTGATCGCAAACGGGACTCCGCAGATCGTTCCGTCGGCGCCAACCAGCGCGACGTCATCGCCTGCGTACCGGAATCCGGCGTCCACCAGCTGCAGCGTGAGGGTAGATTTTCCAGCTCCCGGATGGCCGCATAACAGCAGGCCCATGCCGTCTTTCACGAGAGAAGCGGCATGTAGGGAGAATACCCAACGATCGCTTCGAATAAGCCGCTCGGTGACGTGAGCTTTGATCATAGGGGCCAATGCTTCGACTTCGCATCTGGAAATGGTGGAATCCTCCGCGCGCAGGAACACTTGCTCATCCAGCATCATTGCCTCGATCGCGATGTCGCCGTCGCCGCCGGCACTCTGGTCCGAAACACAAAATGGCGACAGCAGCCGTCTCAAGAGGTCCCGATTTGCAGCCCGGACGCTTATTTTGTGCCGACCCAGATGAGCTGAGAAGACGCAATCGGTCGGCATTCGCCAATCGACTTCGAGCAACGCTCGATCGATCCAGACATCTACGGCCTGTCGCGTGAACTGGCGTGCCGCGTGCTCGTCAATGCCTTGCGCTGCAAGCGCCCGATAAACGTCTCCCAGCGAGGCGCCTTTCCCCAATTTACACCAGATGAATGCCCCTACTCGGTCGAGTTCAAAGATCTTCTGCCCGGCTTCGCTGAAGATCATTGCTCGGCCATCCAACAGCGCGAATACTGCATCCGGAGCCGGTCTCAACACTATCTCTATCTCTGCCGACGATCTTTCCAGCACGCCTTCCACCAATGTGAACCCATTCTGCCGCGCCTGTGCCGGCGAGGCGGCGACAGCCTCCGGGATGCGATGTTGTCGCGGCACCCGACAAGCGAACGGCCGCCGCCTGCGACATTCAATCTAGCCCGGCCTGCGACGCTGCGATTTCCATTCACCCGAATACACGCCACCCGGTCCGGCTCGCTTCGACACGTCAATCCGGCCGGTCATGCCGCGAGCTGACCGTCCTTGCCCCCGTCTTGAGGAGAAATGTTCAACCCCTGCTCTCCAGGGAGGCTCGCTCTGGCGGTCAACCGATGAGCATCCAAGAGGTACCGATAAGCTTCGCGATCGGCACTTCGTTCTCTCAGAATACGCTCCTTCTCGCCAATGTTGACCAATTCTGCGCGCATCTGAGCCAACTGCAGCGGCTCCGAGGTGAGGTTGTACTCGTTAAGAATTAATTCCCACATCGTCTCCTCCAGCCGAAGAAACCTGGACGACTTTAGCTTACGTGATCGGCAGCAATTAACAACGAGATTTACTGATTTTTCTTATAATCAAAATTTGTTTCATATTTGAACCTGGTGCGACCATTCAGCACAACCGGTAAAGCGCAGCACGCGCCGAACTGACTTGAGAATGAGGGCTGCTGAAGCCTGGAGAAAAGGACTGACGTTCTTCGGCAATGCATCGCGCCGCGCATAAAATAAATCAGCCGAGAGTCGCAAATCAGACCGACAACGCCAATTTTAATTTGCACATTAAATGAAAAAGAGAATAGTTAACGAACTGCACCGAGGGGAGTGACACCAGTGATCCGGTTGGCTGACCTGTCCGTCGAGGGGAAATTGATGGTTTCGTTGCAGGGGGAACGTTCCGCACGAAGTCGCGGGTATTTCGACACGACGATTATTTGGCGCCTTCCAGAAGCTTTCGGTTGAGGTCGGACATCATTCGGTATTGCGGCGAAAGCCGGCAGTATCCCAAGAATTCGCCAAGCAGGAATCCGGTCGGTTGGAGAAGCGTCGTCACGAGCAAGCTGCCCTTTGCTCGAACAACGACCCCAGGTGCGATGCCCCCCAAGTCACCCGCACCGACGAGAGCGCACTCCAGCCGGCCGGCCCTTTTGCTCGACAAACGCCTGTTTCAGGGAGGCTCGTATGGGCATGATCATGGTCAAGTGTCCGCAATCCGGCCGCGCGATTCCTACCGGCATCAAATCCGATCGTGAGACTTTCCTGCGAAGCATCGTGTTTTTCGGCAATACTCTTTGTCCGGACTGTCGGGCCAATCACAACTGGTTTGCCCGCGAGGCCTGGGTCGAGGAGGCGATCGTCAGAACGGTAGCGGCCGCTGGTACGGCGCCAACGTGCTGATGCAAATGACGCGCGCGCTTCGGAGAGCGTATCCAAATGCTCCTTCCGATAGCGCGTTGCTGCTGCAACGCATTGCAACCCCTGAGAATATTTTCGCGCATTGTCGCAAAACGAACCGACGCCTCCGGCGGCCATCGCTTAGACGTTGTTGGCATGTCGCCACAAATCCGAGCTTCCGTCAGGAATTCGGCAAGGGCCTGTTTGGGGGTGTTGTAGTGAGTAGTGGGGTTTGCAGCCTGGCTGTTCTGCGTGACACAAAGATCAAGCTCGTGAGCCTGCTGGCTCAATTGAGGCGGCTCCGCGAGAGAGTACGAAGGGCGGAAGCACGGCGCTCCGGACAAAGACGACGATCAGCGTCGGCATCGCGCGCCCGAAGGGCCCGAGCATGAGACATCACATGCAAGGTATCCGCAGCTCAAGGCATTTCTGACGACCATGCTCCCTGGAATTGAAGACCCGCATGGAATTGCAAGCGTTCTTTCTGGATCTTCGTTGATGTAGGGGAGTTCGGCGCTCCCGGCGTCTCAAGGCCGCGGTCGCGCTCCAATCCATCACGGGCCAATTTGGAACAGCAAGCTCTAGCGAGAAACAAGTGTCGATACGGCCTGCCTGCAGCTGCACGCCGCGACATTGGTCGGATAGATGCTATCGAGATTGGTGGTGTCGACCAGCGGTCAGGCATGCCGACGACGATGTAGCTGTCATGCTTGCGCGCGAGCGCCGCGAAGCGCGTTATTGCAGCGCAGATTGCTGCAATTCGTATCGCCATGCAGCAAATCTGTGCAGCGCGGCTGCGTAGCCCCGACCGCGCTCCATGCCGAGCTGCGGCAAGCGCGGCACTCGAGCAGCGCCACGTCGGCGTTCGCAAGCTCTGGCGCGAGACACTCGAAAGCTTCGGCATCGACGCAGCCGGAGCGGAATGATCCGGAAGCCTTGACCCAGATCAAGGGAGCCCGCCCCCCACCCGCCAACATCCGCACTTTACCGCCCTTCAGCCATCGTCGGCCGACCGGGAGTTTCGATCATGAAGGCCGTATCCGTCGAAGAAGCCGTTGCGATGATCCCGGCGGGCGCCAGCGTCATGGTTGGCGGCTTCATGGGAGTCGGAACGCCGGAGCGGCTGCTCGACGAGGTCGTGCGCCAGAGGAAGACAGGTCTGACCTTGATCTCGAATGACGCGGCCACGCCCGGCAAGGGCGTCGGCAAGCTGTTCGATCAGGCCCTCGTGTCGAAGCTGACGGCAACGCATATCGGCCTCAATCCGAAGGCGCAGCAGCAGATGCTGGCGAACCAGATCGCCGTCGATCTCGTGCCGCAAGGCACCTTCGTCGAGCGCATTCGCGCCGGCGGATGCGGTCTCGGCGGCGTGCTGACGCCGACCGGCGTCGGAACGCTCGTGGCCGAAGGCAAGCGTCAGATCGAAGTCGACGGCAAGCCGTTCCTGCTGGAGACGGCGCTGCGGGCGCAATTCGCATTGGTGCACGCCTTCCTCGCCGATTACCTCGGCAACCTCGCCTACGCGCTCACGTCCCGAAATTTCAACCCGGTCATGGCGATGGCGGCCGACACCGTCATCGTGACAGCGGAGCATATCGTCCCGGTCGGCGTGATTGCACCCGATCACGTCGTCACCCCCGCGCCGCTCGTCGACTATCTCATCACCAATGGGTGACACCATGGATCCCCAGATCATCATCGCCCGGCGCGTCGCCAAGGAGCTGAGGAACGGCAATCTCGTCAATCTCGGCATCGGAATTCCGACGCTGGTCGCCAATTACGTGCCGTCGGACCTGAAGGTCTTCTTCCAGTCAGAGAACGGACTGATCGGCACCGGGCCGATCCCCGAGCAGGGCATGGCGCATCCGACACTCACCGATGCCGGTGGGCGCCCGATCAGCGCGCTGCCGGGCGCCTCCACGTTCGACAGCGCGATGTCGTTCGGACTGATCCGCGGCGGCCACGTCGATATCACCGTGCTCGGCGGCCTCCAGGTCGATGCGCATGGCCATCTCGCCAACTGGATGATCCCGGGCAAGATGGTTCCCGGCATGGGCGGCGCAATGGACCTCGTCACCGGCGCCAAGCGCGTGATCGTCGCCATGCAGCACGCCGCCAAGGGCAAGTCGAAGATCGTGGCGAAATGCTCGCTGCCGCTGACCTCGGCACGCCCGGTCGACCTCGTCGTGACGGACATGGCCGTGATCGGTTTTCCCGATGGCAAGCCGACGTTGCTGGAAACAGCGCCCGGCCTGAGCGTCGGCGAGGTTCTGGCGCTGACGGAGGCCGACCTCGCCATTCCCGACAATGTTCCGGAGATGAGGATCTAAACGGGTCAACTCATGCGAATATTCAGCGACTTCAACGAGATCAAATCCGCGGTCGGCACTGAGATCGGTGCCAGCGACTGGATCGAGATCACGCAGGACCGCATCAACCAGTTCGCCGAGGCGACCTGCGACGAGCAATGGATCCATGTCGACCAGGAGCGCGCCAAGCAGGAGATGCCGGGCGGCAAGACCATCGCCCATGGCCTGCTCTCGCTTGCCCTTGCCCCGCTATTCATCCGCTCGGTCATCGGCCTGAAAGGCCTGCGCAACACGCTGAACTACGGTGCTGACCGCATCCGATATCTCGCGCCGGTGCCGGCGGGCTCGAAGCTGCGCGGCCGGGTCACGATTGCGGAAGCAGAGGACGTGCCGCCGGATGGGCTGCGCGTCAACTACCACCTCGTGATCGAGATCGAGAGCGGCAAGAAGCCGGCCTGCGTGGCCGAATTGATCGCACTGCACTATCGGTGAATCAAAAAGTCGAAAAACAACCCCATGCACAGTAGACATGTGGTTGATTTGACTGCGGTTTTCTTTTTTCGCTCCAGAGCCCGGTTGCACCGTCGGGCAAAACACCTGCAATATGCCACATCAGCCCATGGGTCGCCGGTCTGCTCAGCGCGGCGGCAACCCGCGCTCAATCGATGATGTGATAGCCGCCGTCGATGTAGAGCACGCCACCGGTGATCAGCTTGGCGCCGTCGAGCGCCAGAAACGCGGTGGCATTGCCTACATCGTCGATGCTGACGAGGCTGCGCGAGGGTGCCTTGGATTGCGCCTTGTCCATCAGTTCGTCGAACTCCGGAATGCCCGAGGCCGCGCGGGTCGCTAGCGGTCCTGGCGAGATCGCGTGCACGCGGATGCCCTTCGGACCGAGCTCGGCCGCGGCATAGCGAACCGCGGCCTCGAGCGCCGCCTTGGCGACGCCCATGATGTTGTAGTTCTCCACCACCATCTGGCTGCCGTAATAGGTCATGGTGAACATCGTGCCGCCGTTCTTCATCAGGGGTTCGGCAAGATGTGCCATCCGCAGGAACGACCAGCAGGAGACGTCCATGGTCTTCAGAAAGCCGTCGCGGCCGACATCGACCACGCGACCATGCAGTGCTTCCTTCGGCGAGAAGGCGATCGAATGAAGCAGGAAATCGAGTTGCCCCCACTCCGACTTGATCCGCTCGAATACCGCCTCGGTCTGGCCTTCGACCATGACGTCGAGCGGCAGGAAGATCGGCGCTTCGAGGGCCTGCGCCAGCGGCTCGACGTGCTTCTTGGCACGATCGTTCAGATAGGTGACGGCGAGATCGGCGCCGAGGGCGCGAAACGCCCTGGCGCAGCCCCAGGCGATCGACTGGTCGTTGGCGATGCCGACGACGAGGCCCTTCTTCCCCTTCAGAGCGACCTTGCTGTCCGGAAATACTGGAATCATGACACCCTCTCTTGTCTGGTGGGCGATTGGCCGTTCATCAACAGCGTCAGCGTGTGCTGCGCGATCATGAGCTCCTCGTCCGTCGGGACGACGTAGACCGGAACGAGACTCGTCCTTGTCGATATCAGCCGCGAATGGCGCGTGTTCTCGGCAGGGTCGAGTGCCACGCCAAGCCAGCCGAGCTGCTCCGCCACACGTGCGCGGATGCCACTCGAGTTCTCGCCGATGCCGGCGGTGAAGACGAAGGCATCGATCCCCTGCAGCGCCGCCGCCAGCATGCCGGCATTGAGGCCGATGCGATAGACGAAATAGTCCACCGCCAGCTTCGCTTTTGGATCGAGGCTCGCCTCCAGCTCGCGCATGTCGTTGCTGATCCCGGAAAGCCCCTTCAATCCGCAATCGCGATAGAGAAAATCCTGCACCTTCGCTGCCGTCATTCCCTTCTCCGACAGCAGATACAGCACGACGCCCGGATCGAGCTGGCCCGGGCGCGTGCCCATCGGCAGCCCGTCGAGCGCGGTGAATCCCATCGTGCTCTCGACGCTCAGCCCATTTTTCATCGCGCACATCGACGCGCCACTGCCGAGATGGGCGACGATCACCCGGCGCTTTGCGATGTCTGGCGCGATCTGCGGCAGGGTCCTGGAGATGTACTCATAGGAGAGCCCGTGAAAGCCGTAGCGCCGCACACCTTCAGCGTGGAGCTGGTGGGGGATGGCGTAGTGATCGGCCAGTGGACCGTGGGTGCGGTGAAACGCGGTATCGAAGCAAGCGACCTGCGGTATCGTCGGGAAATTGGCCAGGATCGAGCGGATCGGCGCCAGATTGTGCGGCTGATGCAGCGGCGCCAGCGTGACGAAACGCTCCAGCCGCGCCACCACGCCGTGGTCGATCAGAACCGGCCGCTCATAATCAGGCCCGCCATGGACGACGCGATGCCCGACCGCCAACGGATGGATACGCGCTTCGTTCCGGAGCCATGTCCCCGCGATGTCCATCGCCGCCGGCACGTCCGGAATGGCCTCGATGGGATAGGCCCGATCCGCCATGGGATCGTTGCCTGGCCTGCTTGCCCGCAAGCGCGGCCGGCTGCCGATGCCGTCCACCTGCCCCTTGATCAGGCGGCGCAGAATGCCCTCTCCCTCGATCGCAAAGACCTGGAACTTGACGCTGGATGAGCCGGCGTTGACGACGAGGATGCTGTCCATGGCGGTCACGCCGCGATAGTCGGCGCCTTCTGGCGCCGCGCGTGAGCATAAAGTGCAGCAACCGCGCAGGACGCCATCCGCGCTCTTGGGCTGTCCGCACGCGAGGTCAGGACCACGGGTACACGCGCGCCGAGCACGATGCCGGCGCCGTCGGCCTTGGCGAAATAGGCGAGGTTCTTGGCCAGCATGTTGCCCGCTTCGAGGTCGGGCACGACCAGGATCTGAGCGCGGCCGGCCACCTCGGACTTGATGCCCTTGATCCGCGCCGATTCGAGGTCGATCGCATTGTCGAAGGCCAGCGGCCCGTCGAGCACGCCGCCCGTGATCTGGCCGCGATCCGCCATCTTGCAGAGCGCCGCGGCCTCGATGGTGGAGGGAATTTTCGACGTGACGGTTTCGACTGCTGAAAGGATGGCCACCCGCGGCGACTTGCCGAAGCCCGCCTGATTGTAGAGGTCGATCGCGTTCTGAATGATGTCCCGCTTGGCGTCCAGATCGGGGAAGATGTTGATCGCGGCGTCAGTGACGAAGATCGTCTCGGCGTAGGCCGGCACATCCATGACGAAAACGTGGCTGATGCGCCGGTCGGTCCGCAATCCCCCGACCTTGGCCGTGACGGCCCGCATCAGCTCGTCGGTGTGGAGGCTGCCCTTCATGAGCAATTCGCCGCGCGCGGCATGGATCAATTCGACACCCTTCGCGGCGGCATCGTCGCTGTGTGCGGCATCCACGATCTCACAACCCGCGATGTCCAGGCCGAACCTGGCAGCCGTATCCCTGATCTTGCGCTCCGACCCGACCAGGAGCGGCCGGATGATGCCGGCAGACGCGCTGTCGACGGCGCCCCGCAAGGATGTCTCGTCGCAGGGATGCACGACGACGGTCGGCGTCGGCGGGATCGCCTTGGCCGCGGCGATCAGGCGATCATACTTGCTGGGAGACTGCGTGGCCGTCGCATCTGCTGACATGATGTCGCTCCCGATCCTCACAACTCGCGCTACGATGCCTTCGCCTTGGGATCAAAAGGGGCAACGTTCGACGCCCTTTCGGAACCGTCCGCGGTCTCGAGGCCAAACAGGCCAGCGATCTGCCGCAGCCGGTTTGCGCGCTCGCCCGTGACATCCGCACTGGCTGACAGCACCTGCTCGATCGCTTCAAATGCTGCGCGACGAACGTTCATGTCGTCAGGCAGCAATTTCGGTATTGCGGCGAGCGCCCATTCTCGATCGAGCAACAGCATGAAGAACTGCTCGCGTACCAGCATCTTGAACTCGGCAAGCGACATGCGTGCGCCGCCATGATCCCGGCGAACCTGGCGCAGAGCCTCGATGCTGCGCTCGTCCACCATCCCCCGTGCCGAGCCGACATAGAGCAAAGCGCGCAGCGCCGCTTCACGGAGGCCGCCTTCACCGATCCGCGACTTCAGATCGGCGATTCGCCTCTCGAGCATGGCGCGATGCTCGGCGGACATCTCACGCCGACGCGACGGCGTGGACGTCGGGTCGATCCCGACCGCCGCCTGGAGTGCCGGGGATCCGTAGACGCTGAGGAACATCGCTTCGCTGAGTGCCTCCTGTGAATCGCGCCAGCTGTCGAGGGCGTGAACGACCTGCTTCGAGATCTGCTCCTGGAACGCCAGGAACGGATTGTCCGCAGCGACCGGCTTGCGCTCCTCGGCGGCCTTCTCGGCCAATGATTTCACCGCCGCCATATAGGGATTCTGGCTGCTGAACAGCTCGTATTGCAGCCGCAGCGGATGCATGTTGTGAGCCCATTCCGCCATCCGTGGTGTCACCATGCGCTTGACCCACGGCTGGACGAATTTCTGATAGGCCGCCAGGTTGATTTCCGAAATCCGCTTGGCGGTGGCAAAGCGTCGCTCGTCCTCGGGCGAATTGCCGCCCATGGCGCGGATGTCGTCGAGCGTCCGTGCCTCGCATCGCATCACCCACTGGCCGACGACCAGATCCGAACTTGCGGTTTCCTCGTCCTTCGCCTCGAATGTTGCTTCATAGAGCCCGGGCGGCAGAACGTCGATGAGGTCGATGTTGCTGGAAAATTCCGCGTGCTCCTTCTTGGCAACGCCGCCGGAGACGAAGATGCCGAGATGGCCGATGCTCTGGTGCACGGTGTAGACGATGGTCTGGCCGTAGGCCCTGATCTCATCGACATCGGCATAGCAATCGAGGATCCAATGCAGCGCCTGCTGCGGCGGTGTGATGTTGTCGCCCTCCGAGCAGAACACCACGATCGGGGATCTGATGTTGCGAAGATCAACCTTCCGGCCATCGGACATTTCGATGTTGCCGGCGGCGAGGTTATTGCCGACGAACAGCTCATCGACGATGAACTGAATCTCCTCGGCGTTCAAATTGACGTGGCCGCCCCACCAACGCTCGAATTCGAGGTAGCGATCTGCCTCGCTGTCGACCTTGGAATAGACGTTGTACTGCTTGGTCCAGAGCGTATTCGAAGGGTTCTGGTTCTCGAAGTTCTGCACCAGCCATGCGCCGTCGAACTTGCCAGCGCCGAGGTCAGACGTCAGCGCCGTCAGCCAGCTTCCGCCAAGTAGCCCGCCCGAGTAGCGCATCGGATATTTTCCGTGCACGCCGGCCCAATAGGCCAGTGGCGCGCCGGCGATGATCAGCGGGCCGAACAGTTCGGGACGCAGCGAGGCCAGGATCATGACGGCCCATCCGGCCTGGCAATTGCCGATCACGCAGGGCTTGCCGTCGGCATCCGGGTGAAGGCTCATGACCTTTTCTATGAAGATGGCTTCGGCACGCGCGATGCGCTCGATGGTCTGACCGGGCATCGGGTCCGGCAGGAATCCGATGAAGTAGCAGGGATGGCCTGCCTTCATCGCCACCCCGATCTCGCTGTCGGCCTTGAAGCCGCCGATGCCGGGGCCGTGGCCCGCACGTGGATCGACCACGACGAACGGCCGCCGGCTCATGTCGATCTCGACGTTGGCAGGCGGAACGATGCGTACCAGCGCGTAATTGACGGGTTCGGCGAGCTGGCGCCCGTCCATGATCAATTCGGCCGCATATTGCAGAACATGCGGCGCGGTTTGCGCGACATGCTGCCTGTACTGATCCCCGCGCCGGCGCATGATATCCAGGAACAGGACACTGCGCTGTCCCGCATCGACCAGGTATTCGACTGCCGAGGCGACCAGCCCCGACATGGGGCCGCCCGGAATTTGTACGTTGTCCATGGACATGTTCTCGACCTCTCCGTCGCCCTCGCCAATTGACGGCGCTGGGCGAGGACGAACGTTGATCTAGGTCAAGATCATCTGCACGCTTGGGAGGCCTTTATCCTGCATCACAAGGCATGAGACCCGGCTGGACGGTTTGGACGAGCAACATCGTCATGTCACAAGCTGCAACTTACAGCGTGCAAACCGTCCTGAAGGACGGCACTCCGATCCAGATCCGCGCGCTTCGCGCCAGCGACGAGGCGGATATGCTCGCTGCCATCGCGCGTACCGGCCCGCAGTCGCTGCAGAGCCGGTTCTTCGTTTTGAAACGGCACTTCTCGGAGAAGGAGCGCGCCTACTTTATGGACGTGGATTTCAGCAATCACGTTGCGCTGGCCGCTCTCGCAGAAGAACAGGGTCGATACGCCATTATCGGCGGGGGCCGGTACGTTGTCGTCGAGCCCGGTCAGGCCGAGATGGCCTTCGTCGTGGTGGATGCCTGGCAAGGTCGCGGCGTAGGCTCGCTGCTGCTGAGACACCTGACAGACATCGCGCGCGAACAGGGCATAAGAGAGCTCACGGCCGAGGTTCTGTCCGACAACACGCCCATGCGCAGCGTGTTCGCGAAGGCGGGATTCAGGCCTGGACGGAGTGAAGATCCGAGAACGGTGCGCCTGTCGCTCTCACTTGCATCCGCGCGCCCGGCCTGAGCCTTCACCTCAAAGCGATCGTGATCTGACTGATATTGGCCGCCAGCTCGAGTCCCGCCTTCGGGCCTTGCAACACCATCGTGACGCCCTTTTCGTTGCGGAGGTGCACACCGTTGGCACCGCCGACCAGCGCAAAGCCGCCGCCGACGGAACTGTAGGTGCCGGCGAAATCACCGACCTCCCGGATGCCGGATGCCCAGCCGTCGAGACGGCTGAAAGTTGCACCGACCGTGACGCCGAAGCTCAGGCCGCTGACCTTGAAGGGATAGGTCTTGCCCCGGTACGTCAACACGCCGCTGCCGGCGCCACCGCCGACCAGGAGGCCTGCCTTGACGATCTTCACTCTGACCTGACCGGCCGCTTGCGCGAAGGACGGCGTCGCCGGCAGGGTCAGCCCGAACGCGAGCAGAAGCAACACGATCAGGCGAAATGCGCGCCCGCGCAGGCGCGGCTCAGGGTTTTGCGGCATCGACCTTCTTCCAGGTCTGGTCGGGATCGAACAGCGTGATGCGCTGCGCGATGAACTCGGTGCGCTGGCCGAGATCCTTCTGATAGACGACGCCGTCATGATTGACGAGGAAGGTCATGACGCCCGAATTGCCGTATTCCGCGGGCCAGGCGATCAGGGCGAAGCCGCCGATCATCTTGCCCTTGACGACGTAGTTGAGCGCGCCGCCAGGCGCGTCCCGCCCCTGCCCTTTGAGAATCCGGAAGTAATAGCCGTGATAAGGTTCAGGTCCGACGTCCCCGCCGCGATAGCCCTCCTTCGAGGCTTCGGCCGCGAGCGCACCGAGCGGGCTCGGATCACTGTCGTCGCGCCAGAACAGACCATCCTTCTTGCCGGGCGAGGAGACGATGCGCTGCGCGTAGACGCCGACGCCCTCGCCGCGGTCCTTTTCGGCATATTCGTTTTGCGCGTCGACGAAGGCGAGCGCGGTCTGGATCGCGTCGAGCTCGTTGCGGCCGATGCGACGGCGCAGCACCTCGATCCGTCCCTCGTCGGTGTCGAACGCCCAGCCCGTCCTGGTGTTGACCAGCGGAATCGGGAACGGGAAGTCGTCCGGCCCGAGTATCAAGGTGGCAGACTTGTTGCCCTCCGCCTTGATGCTATGCTTGGCGTCATACATCGAGGTGAAACGCTGACGTATATCGTTGTCGGCGACCTCGTCACCGGATGAGACGATGTCCTCCGCGTTCCTGCCGAGCACCTTCAAAATGTCTTTCGGGCCGCTCTTGACCGCGGCAGCAAGGGCAGAGGCGGCCTCTTCCGGTGTCTTGTAGGTTTCCTGCGCGAGAGAGGCCGATCCGAGCAGCACGAGCGCGAGCACGCCGGGGAGCAGCGCACGGTTAAACGATTTCAGAGCACTCATGGCATCACCTCCGCAGGAATTTTCGCGCCGCGAGCGAGCCAGTCGCGATAGGTGCGGAACGTCAGGCGGAGTTTTTCGTAATGGACGCGCAGATAGCCGTCGCTGCCGCGGGTCACGGCATCGGGCATCACCTGCTCGACCTCCTGCGCCATCACGCCGACATAGGCCTTGCCGCTGCCGATATAGCTGAACCGATAATAGCCAAGGCCGTTCGAGAGATGACCGAGCAGGACGACATCATGCTTCAACGCGATGTCGGAACGCCGGCCACCGCCGCCACCGCCGCGGAAGCCGCCTCCTCCACCGCCGCCACGCATCGCCATGCCGCCACCGCCACCGCGGCCGGCGAAGCTTGGTCCGCCGCCGCCACCGCGCGGCATGCTCGCCATGCTGCTGCGGCCGCGCGCGGATGCGGCGGCAGCCGAGCGGCCGGAGGAAACGTTCATGGCACCGCCGCGATTGGCGCCGCCGCCACGATTGGCCGCACCGCCGCCGGCGCGGTTCGCAGCCTTGGCGCGATCGCCGCCGCCCTTGCTCGCGCCCTTGTTCGCACCTTTGGCGCGATCGCCCGCACCGGCACGATCGCCGCCGCCGGGCCGGTCGCGCGTACCTGCGCTGGGGCGATCGCCCGCGCCCGGACGGTCGCCACGATTGCCGGCGCGATCACCTGGACCGCCGCGATCACCCGCACGGTCCCCGCCACCCTGATTGGGGCGCAGCACCTGGTTGCCGTCGCGGCCGCGAAAATCCATCCGGTCCGACACGCCGGCCTTCAGATTGTTGTTGCCGAAGCGCTGCTGAACATTGCTGTTGTTGTAGCGGACACCGCCGCGATGTGCCGGATTGTGTTGCCAGCCATTGCCGATGTTCGTGGTGCGATGGTTGACATAAACGTTGCGGTTGCCCCAGTTGCAGCCGCCGCCCCAGTAATTGCCCCAGCGTCCGATCGCCCAGGCCGTGCCGAAGGCGATGCCGGCCGCGACCATGCCGGCGCCGATATAGGACGGGTAGCCCCAATAATAGGGCGGATATTCCGCATAGGGCCAGCTGCCGTAGACCGTCGCCGGGTCGTAATACGGCACGTACATCGCCGCGGGATCGGCCTGCTGGATCACGACGACCTGCTTGCCTTCCTGAGACTGGACGCTGACCTTCTGCTGCTTGGTGGTGACGAGCTTCTTGTTGTCATAGGCCTTGTTGCGCAGACGCTGGATCGCGTCCATCACGTCGGGCTGTTGCGCGAGGAAGGCATCGCCCAGCTTCTTGGTCCAGTCGAGCTGCTCGCTCATCATCGCGAGGACGTCGGCGGTGCTGGCCAGCGCCTTGACGCTGTCGTCCCAGCCCTGCTTCTCCACTTCCGTCTTCAGCGCATCGCCCTTCAGGCTCTTGCGCTCCTTCAGCCAGCGGTCGGCCTGCACCACTTCCAGCGGATAGGTCGAGGCGGCCAGTACGTTGGCGAGCAACTCGTCGGGATAAAGCGCGATCGGCGCGACGAGGGCTTCGAGCTGCTCGGGCTTCAAGAGCTCGGCCGTCGGCGCAGGCGTACTGGCAGGCTGCGCCTGCGGCGCCGGCGCTGCAGG
Source organism: Bradyrhizobium sp. NC92 (assembly GCF_025200865.1). Classification (NCBI taxonomy): domain Bacteria; kingdom Pseudomonadati; phylum Pseudomonadota; class Alphaproteobacteria; order Hyphomicrobiales; family Nitrobacteraceae; genus Bradyrhizobium; species Bradyrhizobium sp. NC92. Next base: position 3,323,901 of record NZ_CP104171.1, on the reverse strand, counting down.
TGTCGTTGTGGTCTGTGCCGTTGCAGCGACCGAAGTCGCCATCAAGAGCGCCAGCGCCATCAGGGTCTTGCCGCAACGAAACATCACATCCTCCGTCTGACTTCCAGTGCGGCAGGATCAAGCCGGGGCGCAAGCATTTGTTGATCGAGATCAACGAAACCAGGCCGTCGCGGCTGCTGCAGCGCAAGGACGCACGAGCATTCGACAAGGATTTTCGGTCGAGACAGCCCGCCCCTGAGAAACGCGCATCATCTCTCAGCGCGCGATCGGAAGCCGGATCGTGAACAGCGCGCCGCCCGCAGGCTGGTTCGCAGCAGCGATCGTGCCGTGATGGGCCTCGACGATGGTCCTGGCGATCGCCAGTCCCATGCCCATGCCTTGCGGTTTCGTCGTAAAAAATGGATCGAAGACGTTCGCGACGTCGGAGGCGGCCATTCCAGGCCCGGTATCGCTGATCCTGATTTCGGCCTGATGGCCGGCACGCAGAGTCGCGACGCTGACCTCCCGCTTTCCGGTGTCCGCATCGGAGATCGCATCCAACGCGTTGATGATCAGGTTGAGGAGGACCTGCTGAAGCTGGACCGGATCGCCCTTGACGTGAAGGTCGACCATGACCGGCAGATAGCTCAACGTGATCCGGCGCCCTTGGGCGAGCGCCTTCACCAGACCAATTGCTTCGCGCACCGTATCGTTGAGCTCGATGTCCTTGACCTCGAACGGGGTCTTTTTCAAAACGCTGCGCAGCCTGCGGATCACCTCGCTCGCCCGTTGGTCGTCCCTTCTGATGTCGGCGAGGATCTGCTGGAGCTCGACCAGATCGGGCTGGGCAGCCCTCAGCATGAGCTCTGCCGTTTCGGCATTGGTCAGAATCGATCCGAGGGGCTGGTTCAGTTCATGCGCGATCGAGGTCGTCAGCTCGCCAACGGCCGAGTAGCGGTTGACGTGGGCGAGTTCCGTCAGCCGCTGACGCGATTCGACTTCGGCAACCCGCCGGCGGCGACGCTCGTGCAGGAGCCCGCTGATGAGTCCGGCCTGGACCAGGAATACGGCCGAGATCATCAACATCTGCCAGTGATAGCGCTGCCAGATATTCGGCTCGCGAAACAGGATGGTGCTTCCCGGCGGCAGGCGACTCTCGCTGATGCCCCAGCGCTGCAACTCCCGCCAATCATATTTAGGAGCGGCATATGCGATCGGTTCAATTCTGACGTTTGCAGGCTCTTCCCCGCCCAGAATTCGCAGTGCCGCATCGGCGGTCTTTTGGCCGAGTTCAGGAATTGAATGCATCGGACCGCCGACAATGTCGCGTCCGAAAAACGACTCCTCAAAGCAGAAAATTGGGGCGTTCGCGACGGCCTGAAGGCGATGCAGGGCGAGATTTCCATCATGAACGACACCCGCCGCGTCGACCGACATCAACCCCCAGAACAGAACCGTGTGCGGGGGAAGCGTCGATGCCCGTTTCAGGATGTCCTCGAACGACAGATCGCCGTACCAAACGAACGAAACCCGGCCTTCGAGCGGCTTGACGTCCCTCTTGACCTCTTCGAGCCAGAATTTCTCCAACGCAGACGCGCCAATGACGAGTGCTATCGTCTGCGTGTCCGGCAGCACCTGCAGAACGTTGCGGAAGGCCGTGACAAATTCGTTACGGACTGACACTACCGCGTCGTTCCGGGTCAGGCGTGAGCGGTCGATCAATCGTTCCTCGACTGTCGTAAGGACCATTGGCGCCTTCGGAAATAGCTTCTCGCGATGCCTTTGCACGAATCCCGCCGCTGGCCCGCCAATGCTCATCACGATGTCAGGTGGCCGCCCTTCATACAGCGAGCCAAGATATTCGACGAAGGGCCCCTCAGGACCCGGCGCGATGAACCGGGCGGTAAGAAGCGTATGTTCCTGGATATCGAGCGGCCAAGGAGAGCGCTCCTCGAGATTGGTCTTGATGCTGCGTGCGTACTCGCTCCAGGGCAAGAAATCGCGCCCGAAGGAATGCAGCATCAGCACACGCTTGGGCTCGCTGCGCGGTGCCGGTTGCGCGCGCGCAGGACCGCATAGCATGCACGCGGCGAGCAAGAGGCCGAGACAAAGCCACGCAGCCGCAACCGGCCTGACCGCATCCCTGGACATGCGCCCGCTCAGCTCCACTCCCCGCAGCTTTCGCCGGCTGCGATCTCCGGCAATTTTAGCGCGGATTGCAGCGCACGGACAGCCCCGAGGCGGGCCTCAGCAGCGCGTGACGACCCGCCCATAGTCTGCTCCGTCCGCTTCTCTCGTTCAATGGCCGCCGCTCAACACGAGTGTCTGGATCGGCAGCAACAGCGCCTGAATGCGCAGCAGCAGCGCATGCACGAGGCCGACGCCATCCACGACGTGCAGCGCGATCTTCCGGCTGGTCGGGGTGTCCTTGGCCGAGATCTCCTCGTGGTTGCTGGTGTAGGCATTGACGATGCAGCTCGAGCCGGGCGTGACACCGTCGAGGCCGCCCTTGTAGAGCGGCTCCAGAAACACGAGGATCGTGCCGGGGCGGACGGCATTCTGCGGATCGATGAGCTGCTCGCCGGAGCGGAACTGTCCGGCCGCGATGTAGTCCTGCACTGTCGTGATCACCATGGGGATGATCACCCATGGCCTCGAGATGCAGGCCGCTTCCGCGACCATGCCGGTCTTCATCACCTGCGCCTCGATCTGGCCGAAACCGGCCTGGAGCGCCTTGCGGCCCGCACCCTCCGGAACGAGAACGCCGGCCGGACGCATCAGCTGGTTGACGACGTCGCCGGGGCGAACCAGGAACTGCTCGACGCGCCCGTCGACGCCGGCGCGTACGAGGGTCTTGTCGAGATCGACCTGAGCCTGGTCGAGCGCGGCTTCGGCGCTGGCCTTTTGGGCCGGCAGCAGGACGGAGACCTGCAGAGATGCGGATTGTTTCACGGCCGTTGCGGCGTCGACGCCCGCCTGGCGCTGGTCGACCAGGACCTGGAGCTTTTCGATATCCCGCTGCGGAACGATGCCCGGATTGCGGCGCTGGAGCTCGGACTTGACCTCGAGTTCGTCCTTGGCCTGCTGGTAGTTGGCCTTCGCCTCCCCGATCTGCGCCTCGGCCTTGACCACATCCGCCTGTGCGGTCTGCATAGCGGCATCGACCTCTGCAACCTTCCGCTTGGCGGTCTCGAATGCAGCCTGCTGCTTCGAGCTGTCGAGCGTGAACAGAACATCGCCCTTCTTGACCGGCGCGCTGAACCCGACTTTCACCTCGGCGACACGGCCCGAGCCTTCGGGCAGAATCGGCACGGTGCGGAAGTACAACGTCGCGGATGAGGTTGCGGGATGGAAGTAGAAGATCATCGTAATCAACGAGATCGTCAGCATCAGGCAGGCGGTGATGCCCCAGCGCAACTCGTACCAGATCGAGAAGAAGGTGATCTCCTTGCCGAACCGCTTGCCCTGAACATAACGGCGGTAGAGGTAATCGGGCAGGATCGTCAGCAGCGAACAGAACATCAGCTCAAACATGGCTGTGCTCCTTCTCCTTGGCGGGTCCCGGCTTATCCTGCAGAAGCGGCGTCGCAGCGGCCTCGGGCAAGACATCCCCGCCATCGGAAACCGGCGTTGCATCCGCGATCTTTTCGACGGATCCGGCAATGCTGCGCAGCGGCGTGCCGAAATCCGGGATGTCGATCAACGCAAGGAGCAGTCCGGCAATCCAGAAGATATGCATATGCGTGAACAGCGAGATCAAGCCGAGCACCGCAACGAGCTCGAACTGCAATTTCTGAGATTTGTGCGCCATCCGCTCGGGCAGGCTGTGCAGTTTCCAGTAGAGCGTGCCGACCCAGAGCACGATCCCGATCAGGAATACGCCCATCACCACCATCAGTGTGTCGGTCCCGCTCCCGGGCGCCAGATAGAACGGCAGATGATGCGGGGCCATCGGATGAAGCTGGTCGCTCAAGCGTCTCTCCCGGTCAAGACATGCATGTGCAGCACTGTGTGCGGATAGGTCCGCGTTTGCTTGATTTGAATCAAGGGAACGCTTTTGCGCCGGACCTAGCGTTTTCTGCGTGCTGATTGGATAACCATCAGGAGCCGCCCGCCATGCCCGGCCTAGACGATCTCATCCCCAACGCCGCCCAGATCCGAAAGGAAGCCGCCCTCAAGGAGGCTGAAAAGGCGGAGGAATATGTCCGCCTCGCCGCCGCCGCCGAGGCCGAGAAGCGTGCGCTGATCGAGCGCTTGAGCAAGCCGTCGGGCAAGACCGAGGAAGAGAAGATCAAGCTCGCCTCGACCATCATCCAGCGCGCGGTGCGAAACGGCCTGACGGAAGTGCTGGTCTATCGCTTCCCCAACTCGCTCTGCACGGACAAGGGCCGCGCCATCAATCAGATGGAGAAGGGCTGGGAGAACACCCTGACCGGAATCCCCAAGGAGATCTTCCAGCTCTGGACCGATTACCTGAAACCGCGCGGCTATCGCATTGCCTATCAGGTCATCGATTTTCCCGGCGGCGTGCCCGGCGACATCGGCGTGACCATATCCTGGGACGATTAGGACGGGTAGGCATGGCCAAGGACGCAGCTGCAGAGCGGATGAAGCGGAAGGATTACGAGAAAGAGCTCGAGAAGCTGCAGGTCGAGCTGTGCCACCTCCAGGACTATGTGCGGGAGAACAAGCTCCGGATCATCATCCTGTTCGAGGGCCGGGACGCCGCCGGCAAGGGCGGCACGATCAAGGCGATCACCGAGAAGGTCAGCCCGCGCGTATTCCGGGTTGTCGCCCTCCCCGCGCCGTCCGACCGCGAGAAGACGCAATTGTTCTTCCAGCGCTATATGGAGCGGTTTCCGGCCGGCGGCGAGATCGTGATCTTCGACCGGAGCTGGTACAACCGCGCCGGCGTCGAATACGTCATGGGCTTCTGCACCCCCGCCGAACACGAGCGCTTCCTCAACCTGTGCCCACAGATGGAGAAATACGTCATCGACGGCGGCATCATCCTGATCAAGATCTGGCTCGAGGTCGGCATGGACGAGCAGGAGCGCCGCTTCAAGGCCCGTATCGAAGACCCGGTCCGGCAGTGGAAGCTCAGTCCGATGGATCTGGAATCCTTCAGGCGGTGGTACGACTATTCGCGGGCACGCGACCTGATGCTGAAGAAGACCAGCACGAAGGAAGCACCCTGGCACATCGTCCGCTCCGACGACAAGCGAAGGGCGCGGCTGAACTGCATCGCCCACCTTCTCGGCGCCATCCCCTACAAGCGCATCAAGAAGGACACGATCAAGCTGCCGAAGCGCTCCGACAAGGGACGCTACAACGACCAGACCAGCCTCAAGGGGATGAATTTCGTCGCGCAGCGCTTTTGAGCAGCATCAGGCCGCTAAAGCGCGATGCGATTAGTATGAATCGTCATCGCGCTTTGCCGTCAATCGCTCAATAGCCATACCGGTTTTGCTGCGGGCAGACCCAATTGCCGTAGGTGTCCTGATAACAGCTGTTGTTGTAGTAGCCGTAAGCGCCGTAAGCGCCCGCTGCTGCAGCCCCAACTGCGGCGGCGCCGGCCGCGCGGCCCCAGCCGTAGCCGTAGCCAGGACGATATCCCGGATAGCCGGCGACCGGACGACCCGGACGACCTGCGACTGGATAGCGGCCGGGACGACCGGCTATCGGATGAGCAGGGCGCGGACCTCCGGCGACGCGATGGCCACCATGCATGCGGCCCGCATGAACAGCACCACCGCGGACACCTCCGCCATGAAAGCCACCTGCACGGGCGCCGCCGCCATGAAAGCCGCCACCACCGCGACGAGCGAAAGCATCGTCGGGAATGAGGCTGACGGTGAGCAGGACAAAGGCCGCAAGAGCAGCCAGAAGATAACGAAGCATGGCATCTCCTCCTATGATTGGGGTGCCATCACTCGCTGTTGGATGATGCCGCCGCACGACCGCGATAGGCACCCGACGATAAGGTCGGGTACCGATCCGATTCGAGCTTGATTTGAATCAACAAGACGAAGGCTTTGTGAGGCGGGCTCCTGCAGCGCGCGCGTGAACGGGCGCGCTGCGCGGCTCGTTCAACTCGATTTCAGGCGGATTGTGACGCCGCCGACGGCAGCCGATACTTCCGCACCGACCTTGGGGCCGCTGAGCTGGAGGATGACGCCATTGCTGTTCTGCAATTGAACCGCGCCAGCACCTGCGGCGATTGCCCCACCCGCTCCTCCCACGGCATAGGAGCCTTCGATGGATGCCGGCCCCTTCAGATTGAGCGCCCGACCGACGAACTTCGTCGTCGACGCCCCGATGGTGAGCCCCACGCTCATGCCAGACACCGTGAACGGATACTTCTTGCCCCGGTAGACCAAAACGCCCTCTCCGCCACCGGCGCCGACGATGAAGCCACCCTTGGTGAAGACGACCGCAACCTGGCCGGTATCGGCATGCGTCGGCGTGCTGAAGCCGGCAACGGTTGCGAGCGAGGCGACCAGGACGGCGCCGAAGATCAGTTTTCTCATGACGTGTCTTCCCCTTATTGAGCCAGGATCATGGCGAAGTAGCCGAAGATGGTGAGAAGGATGCCCGAGACGGCATAGCCGACCGGGAATCCGATCCAGGGCACGGAGCTCTGGATCTCGACCGCGGCCTCGCGGCACGGGCCGGAATGCGAGCGCGCGCCGGCAACGCCGCCCATCAGCACCGCCGGATTGATCTTGAAGACGTGGAATCCGATCGCCCAGACGATGAACGGCGGGATCGTGCACGCGATGAAGCCGACGATGAAGATCTTGAGCGCGAGCGCGCCGGTGAGCTGAGCCAACAGGCCGGCGCCGGCATTGACGCCGACGATCGCGACGAACACGACGAGGCCGAGATCCTCGAGCACGTTTCGCGCCGCATTCGGCGTATTGCCGAAGAAGCGCAGACGCGACACGACCGAGGACACGATCACGCCCGACAGCAACAGGCCGCCGGCATTGCCGAGGCCGACCTTGGCGCCGAAGGCCGGGAATTCGATCATGCCGATCAGGAAGCCGATGATCATGCCGACCGACAGGGTCAGCAGGTCGGTCGAGGTGTTGGCGCGCGCGATGCGGCCCCACATCTCGCCGAGCTCGTTGACCGCCGACTTCAGGCCGACCACCGAGACGATGTCCATGCGTTCCAGCTTGGTCTTGAGACCGGCCGGGATCTGCACGCCGCCCCGTTCGACCTTGGTCACCTGCAGCTGGCCGGCGATGGCCGTGTCGCGGAAGGATTCGAAAGTACGCCCGACGACGTCCTTGTTGAAGACGACGATTTCAGCCTGGTCCATGGGTATACCGAGCGTCTTGGCGTCGGCGACCTCCGGACCGATCAGGCCCATCTTCTCGGTCAGATGCTCGGTCGAGCCGCCCAGCGCGACGATATCGCCCTTCTGCAGCACGAGCTCGGGATCAGCACCCTGCGGCTCGCCATTACGCCCCACGTTGACGATCCGGTATTCCGGATTGACCGCGCGGAATTTGGCGATGCTCATCCCCACCGTCGCGGGATTTTCGAGCCGGTAGGCCCGCAGACCGAACTGACGGTAGCCGGTCAGAGCGCCGCCTTCGAGATCCTTGACGCCGAACTCCTGCTCATACTGCTTCGCGGCAGCCTTGGCATCGACGCCCCACCAGCGCGGCAGATATTTGCAGATCAGGATGATGCCGACGGTGCCCCAAATGTAGGTGATACCGTAGGACAAGGCGATCATGCCGGAGGCATCCTCTGGCTTCATCCCGGCAGGCAGTTTCACGACGCCCGACGTGACGGCCTGCTCGGCCGAACCAATCGCCGCCGACATGGTCTGCGAACCCGCCAGCATGCCGCCGGCCGCACCGGGCGGAAGCGCGAACAGCTTTGCACCGATCACGACCAGCGCCAGGCCGACCACGCTCGACACCACGGCGAGGAACAGGAACTTGATCCCGTCGCCCCTCAGGCTGTTGACGAAGGAAGGACCGACGCGCAGGCCGACGCCGTACATGAAGAGATAGTAGAACAGGCTCTTGGCAAAGTTATTCAGCTCCAGCTTCACGCCATAGCTGGATGCCCAGACCGAGAGGCCCGCGCCGACCACGATGGCACCAGCGACCATGCCGAGGCCATAGCCCTTGATGCTGGCCCGGCCGATATAGACGGCGAGACCGACCACGAAGAACAGCAGCAAATAGGGGTACTGCTGCAAGAATTCGAAAAATGCCTGCATGTTCGTCCCCTCCCGGCCTATGACGCGGCCTTGAGCTTTGGCTGCGCGCTGGGCTTTGGCCTGCCGAGCTTGGCCAAGGCTTCAGTCCGTACGAGTTTCAGCCCTTCCTTGGCGTCGTAACCATGGATCTCCTTCACATCGAGCTTGCGCATGAAGTCGATGGTCTCCTGGGTGATGACCTGGCCGGGCACCATGATCGGGAAGCCCGGCGGATAGGGAATGACGAAGTTGGCCGAGACGAGCTCGGGACCGGCCTTCAGCCGCCGGTCGATCTCTGGATCGTTGAGGCGAATGTGCTCGCAGCCGGCAACGTCATAGGCCGCGTAGAAGCCGCTGCGGATGTCGCCTTCATTGGTCTTGGTGCCGGCGTCGCCGCGGAAGCTCGGGTGGAAATGCGAGAAGTTCGGCAGGTCGGGCACATCCTTCATGAGGCTCGTCACCCGTGTCTCGAAGACCTTCCGCGCATTGGTACCGCCCTGGGCAAGGCCGCGGTCGATCTCGCCCGCGATCTCGGCGAGCACGCGGACCAGATGCGCGACATCGCTGCGGGTGTTGTTGATGTTGGACTGGACCAGCACCGAGTTACGCGAGGTCTTGTTGACCTGGATGTTGTACTCGTTGGCGAGAATGCCCTTGAACTGCGTGCCGTCATAGCCGGCCATGCCGCACACCAGCGTCATGCGGGTCGGGTCGAGGCAGAACTCGTCCTCGTTCAGGCTCTTCAGCGTATTCGCCCAGTTGACGCCGGGGGCGAGGAAGTCGGTGAAGCCGCTTTGGCGATACTGCGCCGGCACCATGGCGTCGGCACCGAGAATGCGGAAGTATTTCGAGATCAGCGGATTGTTGTTGACGGCCTGGCGGATCGCGAACGCAATCTCGATTGCATTGGCGACGAGGCCATAGCCCTCCAGCTCCATCTGCCGCCGCGAGATGTCGAGGCTGGCGATCAGCTGCTGGTTCGGACTGGTCGAGGCATGGGTGAACACCGCCTCCTTGAACTGCTGCTCGACGGTGTGGAATTCGACGTCCTTGACCGAGAGCATCGAGCCCTGGCGGATCGCCGACATCGACTTGTGGGTCGAGTTGGTCTGGTAGACGCGCAGCCGGATCTGTCTGGGATCCGGGATCAGGCGGGTCTTGAGCAGCGCCTCCTCGGACGGGTTCTTGCCGAGCTCGGCCTGCTGCTTCTCATAGGCCTCGACCGACTTGGGATGGCGCATCCATGCCTCGATCTCGTTGGCGGCGCCAAGTCCGGTGCGGCGGCGCAGGAACGGCGAGAATCGCGCGAAGCCGAACCAGGCTTCATCCCAGAGGAAGATCAGATCGGGCTTGATGGCGAGGCATTCCTCCATCACCCGCCTTGTGTTGTAGATATGGCCGTCGAAGGTGCAGTTGGTCAGGTCGACCATCTTGACGCGGTCGAGCCGGCCGTCGGCCTTGGCGCCCAGCAGCGCCTGCTTGATGGTCTTCAGCGGCACCGCGCCGTACATCGAATATTCCGTCATCGGGAAGGCTTCGACGTAGAGGGGCTGCGCACCGGCCAGCACCATGCCGTAGTGATGCGATTTGTGGCAATTGCGGTCGACGATCGCGATGTCGCCGGGCGCTAGCAGCGCCTGCACCGCCATCTTGTTCGACGTCGAGGTGCCGTTGGTGACGAAGAAGACGCGATCGGCACCGAGCGCCCTCGCCGCCTTCTCCTGCGCCTTCTTGATGTTGCCGGTCGGCTCCAGCATGCTGTCGAGACCGCCGGTGGTGGCGCTGCTTTCGGCCAGGAACAGGTTCGGGCCGTAGAACTCACCCATGTCGCGGATCCAGTCGGACTTGAAGATCGACTTGCCGCGCGCGATCGGCAGCGCATGGAAGGTGCCGATCGGACGCTGGGCGTATTTCTTGAGATTGTCGAAGAACGGGGTGTCGTAGCGATCCTGGATGCCTTCCAGGATCGACAGATGCAGTTCCAGCAGCTCTTCAACGGAATAGAAGATGCGGCGGACCACATCCGCCTCGGGATTGCCCGCCAATTCCTCCACGTCCCGGTTCGAGATCATGTAAAGGTCGAGCTCGGGCCTGACGCGCTTGATGATCTGGGCGAGCCGCAGCGCCGAGGCATCGGTTTCGTCGTTGAGACCGGCCGTGGCCATGATCGAGCGCAACACCGGCGCATCGTGGCGCGAACGCAGGCCGAAACCCTCGTTGATGATGACTGCTCCGATGTTCGGATTGAGCATCGTCGCGCAGAAGGCGTCCTCCAGGCTGCCGACGATGACGGGTTCATAGATGAATGCGTCGACCGGGCGCCGCAGCTTGCGCCATTCGGCGGCCAGCGCCGGCCATTGGCTGGATGATACGCCGGTGACGATCAGGGTCTCGAAATACGGCCTGCGCGCGCTGTGCGCGCCAAAGGCCGGCGGCACCAGTTCGGGTGCGTCACCATTGCCGTCGTCCTTGGCGTTCCAGTCGCCGGCATGCTGGCGGAAGGACCGGGTCGCCAGCGCCTGGGCAATTCTCGTCGCAAGGGCGAACGATGACGCGCCGTCGCCGGCGGCCGCAGCTTCCCGCAGCGCCGCCATGAGGTGCGGACCGGGATAGCCGTGAAACTCTTCGGTGATCGAAAGATCGGCCAGTGCCGCGTCATAGGCTGTGCGATTGCCGACGCGCGCCCAGGTCTTTGCTGCTTCCACTAGGTCGCGCCAGTCGTCTGCCCGTGCACCAGGGCCGGAAAAGAACTGGTCGATACGCTTCTGTGCGGGCTTGGCGTCTTTGGACATCTCTCTCTCCCGATCCTTTTTACCGAAGGTAATGCGGGATGGTGGGTGCGGCGCTGCTCGCTCCGTTGATCCAAGTCAACGGTCGCATGCATTATGCGACCCGATGCCATGCGTTCGCAGCGCAACACGACAACATCAGGCCGTTCGTTGTGCGACACTCGCCTGATCATCGCCGGGCAGGTCACCAGTGCCAGCGGCGTCCGTCAGCCGGCATTGTCGTTCAGCGCCGATCGCGATAGGCCGCCCGCAACGGGATAGCCATGGCCGAAGGCGGCCGCGAGGTTCGGCGCCCAGTCCCAGAAACTCCTGACGGACATCGAGCGGTTCATCGCCCGTCCTCCGAGCGGGACGCTTCGCAGCGCAGCAACACAATCAACAGCGCGACCACGGGCAGGCCCAACGCGAGATCGGGAATGTTCTTGGTGGCAAGAGCGCCGGCCGCGGCACCGAAGCCGAACACGGCACATAGTGCGAAGAAGATGCCCGAACGCCGCAGCGTTCCCAGTGGCGCGCCCCCTGCTGCGACTGCGAAGACGTTCTCGATAGCCTGACGCATATTGCCGGTGATCATCACCGTGCTGCACGCTGTGCCTTCGACCTTGAGGAACATCGCGGCCTGCATCGCCGCCACGGCGGAAATACCGAGCGTTCCGGCCAGATCGGGCAGCCGATTATGCAGGATACCGATCGCTATCAAGAGCAGGATCTCGATCAATGTGCTGATCGCGCTGGCCCGCTCGCCCGCGACGCGGCGCAGCCAGGCTGCAAGCACGATTCCGATCGCGAAAGCCAGGATTGGCGGAACGAAGTGCAAGGCCTTCGCCCAGTTGCCGGCCGTCGCATAGACCCAGAGGAAGACCAGATTTGCGGTCTGGGCGTTCGCCATCACACCGTGGATGATCCAGGTATAAGCGTCGATATAGCCGCCGGCAAAGGCGAGCAGCAGGACGATCTCGACCGTCTCATCGCGGCGGATCGCGCCGGCAGCGACGTCAAAGGTACTCATGTCGGCAATACGGGCTGTCGCGCACATTCCATTGCGTCATAGGCGACGCCACGTTGCCGCGAAGGCTTGATCTGGATCAAGCAACACCCCCGCCGCCATCAATCAAATCATGCCAAAGCGCCGGGGAATGCCATGGAAACCGTCAGGTGGATCATTGCCACCGCACCGGAAATTTTCCTGCTGCTCGCGATCGCGATCGGCACCATCCTCGGCCGCATCAGGATCCGCGGCTTCTCGATCGGAACCACCGCCTGCATCCTGATTGTCGCCGTGCTGATCGGACAACTCGGGAGTTTTACGTTCCCGCCGATCCTCAGGGCGATCCTGTTCAGCCTGTTCGTGTTCACCATCGGCTACCGTTCTGGACCGGAATTTTTCGCTTCGCTGAGCCTGCGGACCCTGGCGCAGGTCGTGCTGGCGCTGGTGATCGGCGCCACCGGGCTCGTCCTGGTGCTCATCTTCGCGCGTGTCTTCACGTTGGATACAGGGACAGCGGCGGGACTGACGGCCGGGGCGCTGACGCAATCCTCGGTGATCGGCACCGCATCTGGCGCCCTGGCGCAGCTCGGCCTGCCGAGCGACGTGCTGAAGCAGCAGGAAGCCAACATCGCGGCGGGCTACGCAGTGACCTACGTGCTCGGCTACATCCTGACGCTCCTGTTCGTGCCATTCATCGCGCCCCGGCTGATGCGGATCGATCTGAAGACGGAGGCGAAAAAACTCGAGGCGGAGCTCGCCGGCGGTGCGCCGCCAAAGACGGAAAACCTGTCCTATCGCAAATTCCAGGCCCGCGCCTATCGCGTCTCGGCCGCCGCTGGTCGTGCCATCGGTGCCATCGAGGCGGAGATCGGCAGTCGCACGGTCGTGGAGCGGATCGTGCGCGGCGGGGCCGACATCAAGCCGCAGCAGGACACCGTGCTCGAGGCCGGCGACGACATCGTCATTGCCGGTCCGACCGCCGCGATCGTCGCGGCCAAACCGATCCTCGGGGCCGAGATCGACGCGGAGGAGCTGCTGCGCAACCTGCCGGGCAACGTGATCGAGGTGCTCGTCGAAGATCCCCAGCTGCACGGCCGCTCACTTCGCGAGATCGTTGACCGGCTCGGCGACAATGCACGCGGCGTATTCCTGCGTGCGCTGAGGCGCATGGGCCGCGAAGTGCCTCTCGGTCCCGACACGCGGGTCTATCTCGGCGACGTCATGACGCTGGTCGGCAGCACCAGCAATATCGCGCGCGCAACGGCGCACGTGGGACACGCCCTGAATACCAGCGACCGCACGGACATCGCCTATCTCGCCGCCGGCATTGCAGTGGGTCTTCTGGCCGGCCTTGCCAGCTTCAAAATCGGCACTGTCGCATTGACGCTGGGTGGCGGCGGCGGCGCGCTGATCGCAGGGCTCGTCTGCGGCTGGCTGCGGACGCGCCGGCCCGGCATCGGCGCAATGCCGCCGGCGGCGCAGCAGACCCTGAGCGACATCGGCCTCGGCGGCTTCATCGCGGCGATCGGACTCGGCAACGGCCTCGCCGCATGGTCGGCGATCCAGGCCCACGGCCTGTTGCTGGTCGGCATGGGCATCGTGGTCACGCTGGTTCCGATGGTGGTCGGAACGCTCGTTGCCTATTATTTGCTGCGCATGAACCCCGTCGTGACCTGCGGTGCGCTCGCCGGCGCGATGACGGTCGATGCCGCCGTCACCGGCGCGTGCGACGTTGCCGAGAGCCAGACACCGGTGCTCGGCGTCGCCGTCCCCTACGCGGTCGGCAATGTCGTGCTCACGGTACTCGGCCCGATCGTCGTGGCCGCAACCTACGCAGGTTGAGGGAGGGGGGGATGCGACGCGGACCTGCCCTGCTCCATTGTCTCGCGATCACCTTCCTCGCCCTCTTCATGGCCGTATCGCCCACGCGCGCCGGGGACGAGGTCCGCATCCAGGAGGAAATCTGGGCGCTGCCCCTGCCGCTGCCGATGTTCGCCTATCTGGTGCGCCCGGTCGGCGACGGACCGTTTCCGCTGGTGATCATGAACCATGGTGTCTCGCTCAACCCGACCAATCGCAGCTTTTTTCCGCTGGTGGAATTTCGCGACGCCGCCAAATGGTTCGCAAGGCGAGGCTATCTCGTCGTGGCGCCCGTCGGCAGCGGGTATGGCGCAGCAGCGATCGATATCCCCGAGCGGGCGCTCTATGGGCCGTTCTTCTCGAAGGTCGGCAAATGCACCAATCCGAACTTCCATGACGCCGGCCTTGCGATCGCCCAGGTCGATCTCTGGATCATCGACTATATGGCCGCCGAGAAGCGCATCATTCCCACAGACGTGATCGTGGTCGGGCAGTCCGCCGGCGGCTGGGCTGCAATCGCCCTGTCGAGCATGAACCCGCCGCAGGTGAAGGCCATCATTGTCTTTGCCGGGGGCCGCGGTGGACGCGTCGACGGCAAGCCGAACAACAATTGCGCTCCCGACCGCCTGGTCGAGGCCACCGCCGATTTCGGCCGCACATCGCGCTTGCCGATGCTGTGGATCTACATCGGGAACGACACGTTTTTCGGTCCCGACCTGTCAAAGCGCATGCACGCTGCCTTCATCGCCGCGGGCGGCCGGGCCGAATATCACCTGATGCCGCCGTTCGGCAACGAGGGACATTTCTTCATCGGTTCGCCGGACGCGGTTCCGCTCTGGTCGCCATTGGTTGCCAAATTTCTCGATGCGCAGAACTGAGTCTCGATCTCGGAGTTGCAGCGATGGCCCGTGCTCTTGATTGTCTCTCTGGCCTTCTGGTTGTTGCAGCAGTCGGGGCCGCCACGATCGCTGCTGTCGCTTCGTCCAAGGCGGCACAATCCGAAAAGCCCCCCGAGTTCGCAACGCGCGGCCAGCGCGATGCAAACGACATCAGCTATGGCAGCTGGCAAAAATTGTGCTTCAAGGCCGGCGGCGCGCCCACCCTCTGCCGAACCTCGATCACCGGCCGGTTCGCGACCGGGCAGACGGCCGTGCGCATCGATCTGATCGAGCGGGAGGACGCGCCCACGGCCCGCCTGCAACTTTTCGTACCGGTCGGGATGTACCTGCAACAATCACCGAAATTGGCCGTCGACCATGGCGCCGCGTTCCGCATTCCCTATACCTGGTGTCTCACCAATTTATGCATCGCGGCCGACGTCGTGGCGCCAACAATCGTCGAGGAGATGGAAAAGGGTCAGACGCTTCTGCTCGAACTCGTCGATTCCAATCTTCTTGCCCTGACGGCCTCGATTCCCTTGGCGCAATTTGCCTCCGCCCACACGGGGGCGCCGACCAGGACGTTCGAGCAATATGTCGACGAATGACGGCCGGCGTGGAGCTAAAAGACGCGGGCGCGCTCGACGGACTCGATCAAGGACTGCGCCGCAAAGGGCTTGATCAGATAGGCGATGCAGCCTGAGGCAATCGCCGCGGCGCGGTTTGCCGGGCTGTCATTGCCGGTGACATAGATCACCGGCGCCGCGATCCCCTTGTCGGCCAGGCTTCGCCGCACCTCGATGCCGGACTTTGCACCCAGATTGACGTCGAGGATGATGCAGATCGCGGTGTGGAACCTGCCGTGATCGAGCAAGGCGCTACCCGTGTCGAACAGGGTGGTAGCGAAGCCGTGTCCTCGCAGGAGCCTGTCCATGCTGGTACGCATGGACAGATCGTCGTCTACGACAAAGACGGACTCGCGCAGGGGCAAGGCGACTTGCCTTTCTGGAAGACCACGGTGGGATATTGGATACGATCGCTCCGCGTTCTTTGCGCGGGTGTATGTGCATTATAGCACACAGCTCGCCGCGCACTGTCAACACGTCTTGGCATTGTCCTTTGGGACAGGCAGATTGAGGGAACTTCACGCCGTCCTGAAGCCGTCAGCCTTCGTCCGGATCGAGCATTCCGAGACGCTCTGCGATCGAAACGAGCTCCGCCAGCGAGCGAACCTGCATCTTCTCCATCACTTGATGGCGGTGCGCCTTCACCGTGCGCTCTGTGGTCCCCAGCTCATGCGCGATCTGCTTGTTGATCCGGCCGCGCACGATCAGATCAAACACCTGCCGCTCGCGCTGCGTCAGCGCGGCCAGATGACGACGAAGCAAATCGAGCCTGCTGGCTTGGGCGCGCGCCGTCCGCTGACTGGCCAGCGCCCGCTCGATGGCATCGAGCAGTTGCTCGGACGACACCGGTTTGGTCAGGAAGTCTTCCGCACCGGCCTTGATCGCACGTACCGTCGTTGGCGTGTCGGCATGACCGGTCAGGAAGATGATGGGCAACATCGAACCGGACGCGACCAGCCGGGCCTGCAGGTCCGGACCGCTCAGGCCAGGGATCCGGACGTCGAGCAGGATACACCCGACCTGCTCCTCATCCGATAGCGAGTCCAGCAGCTCCAGTGCGGAAGCATAGGTCGCTACCTCGTATCCCGCGAGCTTCAGCCGGCGCTCGATCGCGGTCCGAAAGGACGCATCGTCGTCAACAACGTGAACAAGGCCTGGCAACTCTACCTCTCACCAAAAATCAATTGGGACGCCCGACGTCCTTCTCATTTTTCAAATCGATCTTCACGTTTGAAGGTCGAAATATCTGCTTCGCAATATGTCGCATCGCCCTGTGGCCGGGCTTATCATCCAGCGCAGCAATCGCCAGTGCTGTCCTTTGGTACAATGAACCTCGGGACAATGGATAAGAATACTTCCTTGGCCGAAAATCAACTTCGGCGGGAGTGGGATTGCGCGGCGCATTCTCGGCAAAGTATTTCGTTTGACAGACCAATTCGGCGGAAAAGCTGAGGAGTTGGCCTATGTTCGTTCGCATCACGACGGATTCGACGCTGCGTCCCAATACTCTCCGCGACCTCGGCATGGCAAGTCATTCAAATGCGCTGGTCAATTTAAGCGAATTTTCCTACCGAAAAGGCTCCGAGATCTACGGCGAGAAGGAGCCGGCCGAGTATGTCTACCAGGTCAAGTCCGGTGCGGTGCGAAGCTACAAACTGCTGTCGGACGGCCGCAGGCAAATCGGCGCATTTCACCTCGTCGGCGACATTTTCGGGCTCGAGAACGGCAGCGAGCATCGGTTCACGACGGAAGCCATCGTCGACACCACGGTGCGGCTGATCAAACGCCAAAGCCTGGAAACCGTGGCCGAGGGCGATGCCATGGTGGCCAGAAACCTGCTCAGCATGACCACGAGCAACCTCCAGCACGCGGAAGACCACATGCTGCTTCTCGGCCGCAAGACCTCCCTGGAGCGCGTCGCCGCGTTCCTGCTCGAAATGGACAAGCGCCTGACGGCCGCCGGCGTCATGGCGCTTCCGATGTCGCGACGCGATATCGCCGACTATCTCGGCCTGACGCTGGAGACCGTCTCGCGGGCTTTGTCGCGACTGCATGAGCTCGGCGTTCTCGGCTTCATCGGCAACACCCAACGCCAGATCGTTCTGCTCGACCGGCACCAGCTCGCAAGCCTCGATCTGCAGTCCTGAGCCGGCGAAATGCCGTTCGCGATCCGTAAGGTCGCGATTGACCGAGGCGACAGTATCAGGTGCGCGGCAGGTCCGCACCGGGTTTTTCCGTGAGCCCGAGACGGTCGAGGGACTTGAGCAAGACTTCGAACAGAATGGCGGCGGACCAGCCGAACAGAAGAACACCGTTCATGGCAGTCAGCGGGCCGATCAGCCGCCATTCGCGTACCGGCGTGACATCGCCATAGCCGAGCGTGGTGTAGTTGACGAACGCAAAGTAGAGCATATCCGCGTCGGCGGCGGCGGCCTGCACGACATGATAGGTCACCGCCCATGTCAGAATTTCGAGCATGTGGGCGGCCTTCAACACGACGGCGACCGCGATCATGGCGCTCATCAGGTGCAATCGCGGCCGCCTGGTATGGCGCGGGACGGCACTGCGGGCGATGGTGACGGCGACCACCGTCACGAGCGCGTGGATTCCGATATTGATCACGCTGACGAGCGTGCCGACAAGGAATTGGAGCATCATCGGGTTGAAGTCAACCTTTCAATCTAGGTCAATCGCGCCTCGACGGCATCCTTCGCGACAACGGTCGCCTGATCGACGCGTGCGGGCGTAGCGCGGCCGATCCCCATCCACGCGGTCGAAAGCTCCCAGGCCACCGACAGGATGATCGGCCCAATGAACAGGCCGATGATCCCATGCGCGAGCGTACCGCCAATGACCCCGATCAGGATGACGAGCGTCGGCGTCGTCAGGCCCCGCCCCATGAGGAGCGGCTTCAGCACGTTGTCGAGCAGGCCGACCACGACGAGATAGACCGTCAACAGCACGGCGACGGTCACGTCCTTGTCCATCCAGATCCAGACCAGCACGGGGAGAAGAACGGGGGCGGCGCCGATCTGGACGATCGACAGCAGGAGCACGACGAGCGCGAGCAGTCCCGCGCTCGGGATCTCTGCGAGCTTGAAGCCGATGCCCGCCAGCAGGGCCTGAAGGATGGCGACGCCGATGATGCCTTGCGCGACGGCGCGTATGGTGGCGCCGGCGAGCTCGAGGAAGTGCTCGCTCTGGCCGGGCACGATGCGCAACAGGAAGCCGCGGAGCGCGGCGACGAACTGCGCACCGTGCGGAAGCAGAAAACCCGCGACGATCACCGACAGCAGGAATTGGAGCATTCCAATTCCGGTGTCACCGGCAAACGACAGCATCATTCCGGCGAGCGGTTTCAAGTACGGCGTCACCTCGCGCAACGCCGCACGGATGTTCGTGTAGGCCTCGTTCCAGATCGCGTAGAGCTGAGGACCGATCAACGGCCAGCTCTTGATCTGCTCCGGTGCGGCCTGGAGCGCGAGATCGCCACTGCCGATCTGGCCCGCGAGGTCCCGGATCCCTTCGACTGCACTGAGGCCGAGCCAGGCGGCGGGACCGATGACGGTGCCCAGCGTGACCAGGGTGAGAACGGCTGAAGCTGTCCGGGGCCGGCCACCGAGGCGTTGGGCGAGCCAGGCGAAGACGGGATGAAACGCCACGGCCAGCACGGCGCTCCAGCTCAGGATCGGCACGAACGGCCGGATCACGAGGAAGGTCCAGAAGATCAGCAGCCCGAGCAAGCCCAGCCGGATCACGAGCTGGACAACGTCCTCCGCGGACAGAAGCTGACGAAGCGTCTTCAAGGCTCATTGCCTCCGGGCCGGCAGACGGCTGCTGAGCAGCTAGCGGGGCGGCCACCGCGGAGGCTTGATCCAGATCAAGCCAGGCGTTCGGTCGCCTAGCGCGATCGGCGACAGGTGCCCCGCTATGTTGAGGTGCTGAGGGCCTCTTCGGAGAGCCAACGCGCAACCGACGTAGCAGCTCTGCTTCGTTTTTGCTTTGGCCTTTGCAGCAAAACAGTTTGGCCCGCGCTGGCGACGGAAGGACCGACCTGAACGAGGTGGCCGGACTCAAGGTCTCCCTGGACAAGTGAACGACGGACCAGCGCTGCGCCCGCACCGTTGCGTACCGCCTCCACGATCAATCCAGCGTCGCTGCACTGAACCATGCGACCAGTCTGTCGACGTTCGTATCCTGTCGCACTGTACCATTCCTGCCAGGAATGACCGGGCGCTACGCCCAAAAGGCCGCAGTCATCATCAAACAAAACGGTGTCTTGAAAAGGATCTGCTTGAGCAGACTTGACCATTGTCGGCGGGGCGACCGCAACCAATACGTCTTCCTCTCGGGTCATCCGATCGCCCGCAGCCGCATTGGTAGGCTGCACACGGATCGCGAGATCGAATTCTCCGTCATCAAGGGAGACTCGGGCGTCCGTGGCATGGACGTAGAGGGAGATCTCGCGCAACTCCATGGTCAGGGCTGACAAACGAGGCATCAACCAGCAGCGCGCGTAGGATGGCGCGATGCTTAGCCGAACGACGTTCTTCCGACTTCGCGACCAATCGGACGCGAGGCGTTCCTCCGCGGCTGCCAGTTGCTCAAGCAGAGGCACGACCGCCTCAAGGTAGGCCTCGCCCGCCTTGGTAAGGGCGCTCGACTGACGGTCGAACAGACGGACGTCGAGACGAGCTTCCAGCGCCGCAATTCGTTGGCTTACGGCGCTCTGGGTAAGTCCGAGTTCCGCGGCCGTCCGTCCAAAATTCCGAGTGCGGGCCAATACGGAGAAAGCGCGCAGCAAATGGGTCGGCGAAAGGTCGCGGCGCACGGGCATTAGCGAGGCTTCTCTCTCGATTAGGGAAATCGATTCGACACACCCCGTCTGATCTGGCTAGCTTTCAGCAACTTGGGGGTAAGTGATGTTCGACAGCTTCCGAACGTTAGCACGCTGGACAGGCTGGGCCAATCAGCGGATTTACTCCGCGTGCTCCGAATTAGATCCGACCGAATACTTTCGCCCCCGCGCTTGTGCATTTGGATCGATCCATCGCACGCTGAACCATCTGTTGGCCACAGACAGAATTTGGCTCGCTCGATTGACCGGCGAGCCGCACAACATTCCATCGCTCGATTATGAGGTCTGCGTCGATTTCTCCAGCCTCCGCGATGCCCGCTTCGTGGAAGACGTGCGGATCGTCGAAACTACCGACGTCATCTTGGATAAGGATGGCTGCGCTGGGAACCTGTCATTCAACAGCATGGACGGCACGCCAAGGCAGATGCCCTCGTGTTGTCGCAGCTCTTCCTGCATCACGCCCACCATCGCGGACAGGTCCACGCCCTGCTTTCGCAGACGGCCGTGACGCCGCCAGCGCTCGACCTTACCTACTTCCCGGGGGCAGCGGGACAATCAGCATTGCTGGGCTGAATGGATCGCGTCTGGTTTGCCGCGGTCCAACGGACTTTTCAACTCGGACCGGCGCCCCTCACCTCAGGACACAACCTGGCGCGCACAAACCTATGCGTCACCGAGGGGCATTGCCACTAGCGATACAAATCGATTTTCACTGAAGGCCGCATCCCGAGACGTCGCGCCGCGCCAGAGTTACGATCGCCGTGGCGGCCGCCTTCAACCCATCCTCCCGCGCGATGGACACGGCGAGCGCCGTGGCACTGGCGCGTGGAGCGTCCCTGTTCGCCTCGTCGATGGCGCGCGCAAGCCGATCCGTACTCAGGCTTTTGGCGGGCACAGGCGACGGGGCAGCGCCAGCTTTGTGCAGGCGATCAGCCCAGAAAGGCTGGTCGCCCGCGAATGGGACTACCACCGAGGGCACGCCGGCACGGGCCGCGGCGTGGGTAGTGCCGGCACCGCCATGATGGATCGCCAACGCCACGCGGGGAAATAGCCAGCCATGTGGCACGTCCGCCAACAGATGGACGTTAGCAGGCAAGTCGGCGGCCACTGCGCCGCCCCAGCCGGGGTAGAACAGCGCGCGCCGACCGCGCAGCGCCGCCAGCGCCTCGCGCATCAACTGCGCGCCGCCCAGGCCCCCCATGCTGCCAAAACCGAAATAAATTGGCGGCTCGCCTGCGGCGAGGAACTCGCCCAACGCTGCTGGTGGCGACCAGTCGGTCACGGGCGCCAGCCACTGGCCGCAGATCCGCGCGGTTGGTGGCCAGTCGGCTGGCTGCGGCACGAGGCTTGGGGATATGCCGTAGAGCATCGGATGGTCGGTCCAGACACTGCGGCGTGGCGGCAGCCCGCACACGGCAGCGCGGGCCGCGTTGACGGACGTTTTGAAGATGCGCCAGAGCAATGCATTGACCAGCCTGTGGCTCGTCCGGTTCAGCCAGCGCGGCACAGTACCCGGGCGCACGAATGGTGAGGCGAATTCACGCGTCGGCGTAATCGGGATGAGCCCGGTGCCGATGGCCGGAATGCCGAAGGCCTCCGCAGCAGAAAGGCCCACGAAGGCGGCCAGACCGCCGAGAACCACGGCGTCGCAGTCTTCTGCAGCGGCGGCCGCGGTGCGGAGCCACGCTTCGGATCTGGCGGTGGCGATGCGGGCAAATGCGCTCGCCGTGTCGGCGAAACCGCCGCCGCTTTTAGCAAGCGTGTCCTGCCGGAGCGCGGAGCGAATGTCGCCGGCGAGGCCGGTTGCCGGTACACCGAGGGCCGCGGCGTAGCCGAGCGTGGCGACGTCGGCCAGCAGGTGGACACGGTGGCCGGCATCCATCAGTGCCCGGCAAAGCAGCGCCATGGGGCGCGTATCGCCCTCGGTGCCATAGGTGACGGCGACGAACTTCACGTGGCCTTCCGGGTATTAGGTTTTATACGCGTTCATGTCGGGCCGTTATCAGTCATTGACCGCCTGACCTCAACTTCGACGCAGGTTGTCTCGGCGTATGCTCAGACGTCGTTGGCGAATGATTCTTCGCCTGATACATTTCGAGCGCTTCCGCGCAACGCATTATGGTGGGGGCGATCAAAGGCCGATATGCACGCCGCAGGAGCCACCCCGGAAACCCGACACCGCGCTCCTCCATCGCGACACGAGCCCGCGGATGGAATATGAAGCCCGGCCCTGCCGGGCGATAGCGACGCGGATGGACGCCGAACTCTATTCGCTCGATATGTTTGACGTTCTTGTAGCCGTAGTGGGCCGGTGCCACCAACCGCAGCGGCGCTCCATGGGCCACCGGGAGCGGCGCGCCGTCCAAACGATCGGCCAGCAGCACCTCCGGCTGCAACAGGTCGACCAGCGGCAAAGCGGCGTGGTAGCCATCGCTTCCGCGGAACACAACCAGTTGGTCTTCGCACGCTTGAATTAAAGCGAACGCGGTGCAGAAGTCCCGAAAGCCAACGCCTTCCCAGCGGTGGCCGAGACTGCTCCAGGTTGTGACGCAATGGAAGTCGCTGAGCTGGATCGTTCGCGGCAACGCTCCCCAACGATCCGGCCCTACTTCGCCGACGACACGACCATCACTGCTCAATTCAAATCGCACCGTGTCTGGTTTCCTGGGAAAGCGCTTCGCGAAGCGCAGTAACCCGAAACGCGGAAAGGAAGCGATCGGGCGCTGGCCAGGTGGCAAGGTCATCGCCCGTGACCTCGAAGGCTTGCGTGAGACGCCCTGCGCTCTGACGCATTCGGCTGACTGCGCGAGTTAGCGTTAGGGCCGATCGACCATGGAACTCTGTCGTGTCTGACCTGATCTGCCAATGAGCCCGTGACGGCGACAGTCATCGGTAACCTCCTGGTTTGCACGGCGTTCGCGACTCTACTTGTTTTTAATTATAGAATCTAGTATCTAATTCGGATGCCCAGGCCATCGAAGTTCACCGAACATCAGATTCTGGATAGCGCAGCGCGTATCATCGCGAACTCTGGCATAGCCGCCGCCACGATGTCCGCGATCGCCCATGCGCTTGGGGCGCCGTCCGGATCGATCTATCACCGGTTTCAATCACGCGATGAACTGCTGGGCCGCCTGTGGCTCGGTAAGATTGCGGCATTTCACCGGGGGTTTTCAGCGGCGCTCCAACACGACGATCCCAACGAGGCCGCCATCGCCGCCAGTCTGTTCGTTCCTCAGTGGGTCAGGTCGGATCGAACAGGTGCTCGGATCGCGATCATGCATCGGAGGGAGGAGTTTGTAGGAGGTGGCTGGCCGCCAGATATGGAGCGCGAAGCACGGCGCCTGGGAAAGGAGTTTGACGTTGTCCTGGACGACATAACCCGACGGCTATTCGGCGAGGTTTCGCCCACGTTGAGACGCGCGACTAGATTCGCGATCATTGACATCCCCTATGCCGGGGTGCGCCCGCACATCTCGCGCGGTGAAGCGCCGCCGCCCGAGATCGACAATCTCGTGCGCGCGGCAGCAATAGCGAGCATTCGCGCAACGCGCGAAACCTACGCTGAACTAACCGGAGCACGTCGCCCCACCGCCCCGTGATCGATGCCCAGTCAATCTCCTATGAATGCGCATGGGCGCATGGTCGCCTCGGCTTCCATTTCGCGGAGGCAACATTCCAGGCCAATCGCTGCGCCTTCGTGTCCACCGGATGTGGGCGAGCCAGTGCTTTTATTCATGCATCACAAAACTATCCAACACGCGCGTAAATTCCGACTGGACAATGCGAGCGACCCACACACAGAGAATTCCATGATGGCAACGAAGGTTTTGCAACGAATTGGCTCGGCACTCCTCATCACACTGGGCGTTGGTCACCTCATCCTCATGATCATCTTCCGAGGGCCAAAAATGCTTGATTGGGTCACCCAGGGCCTCTGGGCGGCGGTGCCGCTCAAGGGCACGCAGCCCAGTATCGAATCATTGCAGAACGCAGTCGTCTTCTGGGCAAGCATAGGCAGCTTTGCGATACCCTCGATGTTGCTGGGCGTTCTCCAGTGGACGCTTGCCGGAAGGGGCATCACGCCTGGGGCGTGGCTCGGCTGGACGGTGACCATCTGGTTCGCATTGTTGACGTTGCTGCTGGTCCCATCTCCGGGGATCTTGGGCGTGATCGCCGGCATCTTGTTCCTTGTCGCTACCCGGCAGGCGCGGCCCACTTGACCATGAAGACCCTCGGAACCAAGCACGAGCAGCAATCGGCGCGGACCGAGATGGATCGATTTGGATGCTCGGCCGACACGGAGTCCTTTTCAGCCGCTATGCACCCCGCGCCTGGGACGGCCAGGGAAATATTCTACCGCCTCAAAAAGAAGCCGTGTCCGAAGGACACGGCAAGTTTCAGGGAGGGTGAACCGGGAAAATTCCCGATGCATGCGTGAGGCGTGGCCCCAGCCAATCATCCGCCGGAGCACGATCGAAATCATCAGCAGTCGTTAGCAGCCGCCGTCACCATTTCAACGCGGCCGTGCGCACGGGATGGTCCCAAAGCGCACGGGTCTCGGTATCGAGCAGACTCACGGTGAGCGAGCACCCCGCCATGTCCAGCGAGGTGACATAGCTGCCGACCAGCGAGCGGGCGATGCGCAAGCCGCGCTTTTCGAGCATCCGCCGCGCCGCATTGTACATCAGATAGAGTTCGATCGCGGGCGTTCCGCCAAATCCATTGACGAGAAGCAGGGCTTCGTTGCCCTCGCGGGCGTCGAGATCCCCGGCAATGGCAGTGGTCATCTCAAGAGCGATCGCATCGGCACGCTCCAGCTTGACGCGGCGGCGTCCCGGTTCGCCATGGATGCCGACACCCACCTCCATCTCATCGTCGGCGAGCACAAAGGTCGGCGTGCCTGCAGCCGGAACCGTGCAACTCGTTAGTGCCACCCCCATCGAGCGCGTCCGGGCGTTGACGCGCTCGCCGAGTGCAACGCAAGCTTGGAGGTCGGCCCCCTTCTCGGCCGCCGCGCCGACGATCTTCTCGACGATCAGAGTCCCGGCCACACCCCGGCGGCCGATGCTGTGGGTGGAATTCTCGACCGCGACGTCGTCGTCGGTGACGATGGTGGCCGTGTGTCCCTCGGAAATCTCGGCCGCCATCTCGAAATTCATGCGATCGCCCGCATAGTTCTTCACGATGAAGAGCACGCCGGCCTCGCCCGAAACGGCCTGCGCCGCCTCGACGATCTGGTCCGGTGTCGGCGAGGTAAAGACCTGTCCCGGACAGGCCGCATCGAGCATGCCATAGCCGACGAAGCCCGCATGCAGCGGCTCGTGCCCGCTCCCGCCGCCCGATACGAGCGCGACCTTCCGCGAATTGAGCTCGCGGCGCCGCACGAACTTCCGCTCGGGCCCGAGCGTCACGAGATCGGCATGCGCCGCAGCCAACCCGTCGAGGCTCTCCGCGAGCACGCCATCAACCGAATTGATGAATTTTTTCATGGTCTCCTCCCCGCTTCGTCTCCCTGAGCTTGGCGCTCATTTTTCCCGTATGATCGCACTCAAGCGCCGCGCGAATTCCTGCAGCAGCGCATCGAGCTCCGCATTGCGCTTCGAGCTGCCGAGGTCCGGCAGGTGCAGCGTCAGCGTCCGTTCATGCGCCCCCTCCGTCAGGCGGCCGATCCGGCGCGGGTGCGCACGGGTGTAGGCGCGAAGGAACGCCGCCTTCGCCTGCGGCGGGAAATGGCAGACGTCGAAGATCGTGTTCAGGTGCTGCACGGGAATCGGCACCGGATAGGCCGGGTTGCTGATCTGGCTGACAAAGCTGCGGTTCTTGCCCATGGCATGGGCCAGCCGCAACCGCATGCCTGACGGGCGGCTCTCGAGCACCTCCTTGAAGATGCGCTTGTAAACCGCAACGGCGCCGGCCTCCGCCGGTTCATCGATCGCCATGTCAGCCAAGCCCGCCTCCGCTGCTCAAGCGGTCGATGGTCTGCTTGATCTGCGCCAGCGCCGATGCATTCACCGACAACTCGCGCAGGCCGCAGTTCAGGAGCGCGGGCAGGCAGCGCGGATCGCCCGCCATGTCGCCGCACAGGCTGACGCTGGTGCCAGTGCGGCGTCCGTGCTCCGCGGTTCGCGCGATCAGTTCGAGCAGGGCCGGATGCAAGGGGTCTATCAAGGGGGCGAGAGCTCCATTGGAACGGTCGCACGCAAAGACATATTGCGCGAGATCGTTCGAACCGATCGAGAAGAAGGAAGCCTTGAAGGTCGCGGTCGCCAGGGCCGCCGCCGGGACCTCGACCATGATTCCCAGCTCCGGAAGCATCGCGGCAATGCCCTCGGCCTGCAAGCGCTGCACGATTTCGGCGAACAGCTTCCGTCCGGACTCGAACTCGTCCGGCGCCGTGACCATCGGAAACATGACCCTGAGATTTCCATGCACGGCCGCACGCGCCAGCGCGCGGAGCTGCACGCTGAAGATCTCGGGGCGGGCGAGGCAAAGCCGCAGGCCGCGCACGCCCAGAAAGGGATTGGCCTCACCGTCGATGGTGAATCCAGGTACCGGCTTGTCGCCGCCGGCATCGAAGGTGCGAATGGTAACCGGGCGTCGATCGGCCCAGCGCAGAACGGCATCGTAGGCGCGATACTGCGTCTCCTCGTCCGGCAGGCCGCCGCGCTCGGCGAGCAGAAACTCGGTGCGCATCAACCCAATGCCGTCAGCATATTGTGCGTCGGCATGATCGAGATCCTCGACGCGCTGGATGTTGATGAGCAGCTTGATCCGCTCCCCGCGCCAAGATGCGGTCGGCCGTCGCAGGATCGCCCGCGCGGACGCCCGGCTCTTGCGATGAATTTCGCGCCGCTTCTCGAATAGCCGGAGCTGCTCGACGCTGGGATCGAGCTCGAGAGTAGCGGCCTCGCCATCGAGCAGCGCCGTCGCGCCGATCTCCGGAACGGCGCCGAGCTGCACGACCATGGGGATGCCCCGCGCGCGCGCCAGCATCGCGACATGACTCGTGGGGCTACCGCGCAGGAGCGCAAGACCACCGCCGGCCGACCAGTCGATCTCCAGGAAACGCGAGGGCGGCAGATCGTCGGCGCAAACGACGGCACCGCTCGGGATCTTGGGGGCCTCGCCCCCGCCTCCGCGCAAGATGCTGATGATGCGGTCGCGCAGATCCGCAAGATCGGAGCAACGCGCCTTCAGATACTCGTCCTCGGCCGAATTATAGTCCGCAATCTGCTCGTCGAGCGCGGAACGCCACGCGACGTCGGCGGCATCCCCTTCGCTTATTGCCGTGAAGATCGCTTCGATGAAATCCTCATCCTCCAGCAGCGCGACCTGGAACTCGAGAATCTGCGCGGCCTCACCTCCCGCGATCGCGGCGAGCTCGGCGATCTGCCCGCTCGCCGCGTCGATCGCCTTGCGAAGATCGAGCGCCTCCTCGACCAGCGAGCCTGCGATCCGCTCGCCATTCGTGCCCGCATCGACACGGACGAGCGGGCCGTGGGCAAAGCCGATCGAGGCGGTCCTGCCGCGATAAGCCAGTCCGGCAGCGCTTCCCTGCATGCTACGACGCCTCGTCCGGAAAGTCTGTTGCGATCAGGTTGACCAGGGCGGCGACGGCAGTCTCCGCGTCGCTGCCCGACGCCTTGATCTCGATCGTGCTGCCGTAAGCCGCGCGCATGGCCATGATCTTGGCCACGCTCTTGGCATTGATCCACTCGGCCGCGCCCGCGACCCGGACGGAAATCTGGGCCTGGAACTTCTTGGCCAGCTTGGTCAGCTTGACCGCCGGGCGTGCATGCATGCCAACCGCGTGCACCAGCCGCACATTCTCGGTGATAATCTGGCCGTCCGCTTTATCCAGCATCGTTTTATTCCATCATCGTTTCGCCGACGCGTCAGTCGGCAGAGAGTTCCTCGGCCACGGCCTTGACCTGGGCCAGCGAGCTGCCGCCCGCCGCTTCGGTCGCAGCCATCACGGCGCCCTCGACGATCGGCGCGTTGCATACGACAACGAGATCGCGGCGTGCCGGCTCCAGCATTTCGACCGCCATCTCGCTGTTTGTTTCGGCGCCGCCGAGATCGACGAGGATCGCGACGCCTTTCGCCGACCAGGCATCGTTGATGGCATCGACGATCAGCGACACGCTGGTGCCGAGCCCGCCATCGGGATTGCCGCCGCAGAAGGCCACCTTGACCTCGCTGCCGACCATCTGCCGCACCATGTCGGCGGTGCCTTTGGCGATGTCCTTCGAATGCGAGACGATCACGATTCCCACGGCATCAGTCATTGCTTTCCCTCCAGGCTCGCGCATACCGCCTGCACGAGAACACAGCTCGAGCGCGCGCCGGGGTCGATGTGACCGACGCTGCGCGGCCCGAGAAACGACGCCCGCCCCTTGGTGGCCTGCATCGGCGCGGTCCGCTCGACCGCCTCTGCGGCCGTTGTGCTGACTCGCGCGATCAGGTCCGATTGGCCGGCCGCATTCTTCAGCGTCTCCAGCACGGGAACGAGCACGTCGAGCATGGTCTTTTCGCCGGCGTGCGAACGGCCGCGGGCGCAGACGGCGTTCACGCCGCTGCCGAAGACATCGGCGATGTCCTCAGGCAGGTGCTTGTCGTGCGAGAGGGCCTCGCCTGCGGCCAGGAAGAAGCTGCCGTAAAGCGGGCCGGAAGCACCGCCGACCGTCATCACGAGCGTCTTTCCGATCGTCTTCAAAGCCTCGTCGAACGGCTGTTCGGAGATCGCATCGAGTTTGCCGAGCACGGCTTCGAACCCGCGCTTCATATTGTATCCGTGGTCGCCGTCACCGATCGCCTGGTCCAGGCTCGTGAGCTCGGGCGCGCTGGCAATGACCCGCTCTGCGGCCACCCTGACCAGCGATTTGAACGTCTCGGGTTGCAACGACATCGCGTTTGATCCTCTAATGAACCGCCGGGAGGCGCTGCCCGGCGCCGTCGAAGCAGAGCGGTTGCACCAGATCCAGCTCGACCTCCTGACCGGCATGCAGCGGTTGATGCGGATCCGCAAGCGTGACCAGCATCTCTCCCTTATAGTCCAGGTGAACGTGATTCTGCTCGCCGAGGTGCTCGACCCGGTGCACCCGGCCGACCATCGGCCCGCCATTGCGCGCCGCGAGGCGGAGGTGCTCGGTGCGGATGCCGACAGTCTCCGTTCCCGGCGGCAGCGGCACGTCCGACAACAGCCGCGCGGGGAGGAAATTGATCTGGGGCGTGCCGAGGCGCGAGGCGACATAGCTCGACGACGGACTCTCGTAGATCTCCCGGGGCTTGCCGAGCTGGAGCAGCTCGCCGTCCTTGATCACCCCGATCCGGGACGCCATCGTCATGGCCTCGACCTGATCGTGGGTGACGTAGAGGATGGTCGCACCAAGCTCGAGCTGGATCCGCTTCAGCTCCAGCCGAAGCTCGGCACGGAGCTTGGCGTCCAGCGACGACAGCGGCTCGTCCATCAGATAGATCGAGGGATCGCGGACCAGCGCACGACCGATTGCCACCCGCTGCATCTCGCCGCCTGAAAGTCGGGTTGCGCGATTGTTCAGCTTGCTCGCGATATGCAGCAACTCCGCCGTCTGCTCGACACGCTTCTTGATGATCGGCTCCGATATCCGTCGCGCGGGCGAGCGCAACGGGAACGCAAGGTTGTCATAGACGGTGAGATGCGGATAGAGCGAATATTGCTGGAAGACGAAGGCAATATCGCGCGCTCCCGGAGGAGCCAGCGTCACGTCGCGTCCGTCGATCATGACCGAGCCGGAATCGGGAGTCTCGAGCCCGGTGATCAGCCGCAAGGTCGTGGTCTTGCCGGCACCGCTCGGTCCGAGCAGCACCATGAATTCTCCGTCGTTCACCGAGAGCGAGAGCTCGCGCACCGCCGCCACCGTGCCGAACCGCTTGCTGATGTTGCGTAGGGCGACGTCAGCCATGGTTTGCGCTCCCCTCGTTGGCCGTTCGTATCGCAAGGCCGCTGGCGACGTCGAACAAGGCGAGTCGTTCCGAACGGAATTCAAGGCCGACTCGCTCGCCGATGCGCACGGGCGCGCTGGAAGGCAACCGCGCCGCAATGCGCCCATGCGCGGTGTCGACGGTGACGATCTGCGTGGTCCCAAGATACTCGGCGCCAAACACCTCGCCGCGGACGGGCGCCGCGTCGGCGAAGCGGATATGCTCCGGACGAACGCCGAGTGCCATACGGGCGCTGGCACGATCCTCCCGGATCTCCGGCACCGCGATGCTCGTGTCATGGAAGCTGATCGTTCGATCGCCAGAGCGCAGACCTGCATCGAAGCGCAGAAAATTCATCGGCGGTGAGCCGATGAAATCGGCCACGAACATGCTCGCGGGCCGATCATAGATCTCCTGCGGCAGGCCGATCTGCTCGACGCGTCCCTGGTTCATGACCGCGATCCGATCCGCCATCGACATCGCCTCGAGCTGGTCATGCGTCACGTAGACCGTGGTCGCCCCGATGCGATCGTGCAGGTCGCGGAGCTCGCTGCACATCAGATGACGGAACTCGGCATCGAGCGCGCCCAGCGGCTCGTCCATCAGAAAGGCCTTTGGCCGCCGCACCATGGCGCGGCCCAGCGCAACCCGCTGCCGATCGCCGCCAGACAGCTTCGACGTCTTGCTCGACAGCAGATGCTCGATCCGCAGCAGCTTGGCTGTCTCCTGCACCCGCTGGTAAATCTCGCGCCGGGCCATGCCCTGGCACTTGAGGGGAAAGCCGATATTCTCGGCCACGTTCATGTGCGGATACAGTGCGAAAAGCTGAAATACGAAGGCGATATCGCGCGCGGATGCGCGCTGGAAGGTGACGTCCTCATTGTCGAGCAGGATCTTGCCTTCAGTCGGCAGCTCCAGGCCCGCAATCATGCGCAAGGTGGTGGTCTTGCCGCAACCGGAGGGGCCGAGCATCGCAAAGAAGGTGCCATCCTCGATCGTAAAGTTGGAGCCTTGTACGGCGGTAAACTGATCGAACGACTTACGCAGGTTTTCGACGCGGATTTGTGCCATGTCTGCCGCCTTATTCCGGAAAATGGCTCACGACGACGTAGCCGAGCGTGCCGGCCAGGATCGTCACGAAGGAATAGCCGTAGAGATCGATCGACCAGGGTTGCACCAGCATGACGATGCCTCCGCTGATCAGGGTCATCGCAGCCGTCTCCCAGGGGCCGCGTCGGAACCAGCGAGAGACCACGCCTTTGGCGACTGCAGCAGAACCGCTCATTTGCGCACAGCTCCGAAGGTGATGCCGCGCAGCAGGTGCTTGCGCAACAACACGGTGAACAGGACGATCGGCACGACGAACAGGGTGGTGGCCGCGGCAACGGCCGGCCAATCCTGCCCACCCTCCCCGATGATGAAGGGGATGAAGGGCGGCATGGTCTGCGCCTCGCCGCTGGTCAGGAGAACCGCGAACGCATATTCGTTCCAGGAGAAGATCAGGCAGAAGATCGCCGTGGCTGCGATGCCCGTGACGGCTTGCGGCAACACCACCTTGCGCAGCGCCTGCAGCCGCGTGTAGCCGTCGACAAGAGCGGCCTCCTCGTATTCGCGCGGGATCTCGTCGATGAAGCCCTTGAGCAGCCAGACCGCGAGCGAGACGTTCACGGCAGTGTAGAGCAGGATCATTCCGAGCCTGGTGTCGGTCAGATTGAGCTGCCGGTACATCAGATAGATGGGGATTGCGACGGCAACGGGCGGCATCATGCGCGTCGAGAGAATGAAGAACAGAAGGTCGTCAGCCAGTGGAATGCGAAAGCGCGAGAAAGCGTAGGCCGCGAGCGTGCCGAGAAAGACGGCCAGGAAGGTCGAGCCGAACCCAATGATCAGCGAGTTGACGAAGCGCGGCACGACCTTCGACGGTCCGGCAATGACCATGTCGCGCTGACGCACGAGCTTGTCGTACCACGTCTCCGGCGGCGGCAGCTTGGCGATGAAGTCCGGCGTCTGCCGGGTGCGCACGGTGAACAGGTTCACATAGCCTTCGAGGGTCGGCTCGAAGATGACCTTGGGCGGATATGCGATCGCATCGCTCTGAGATTTGAAGGCGGTGGCGACGATCCAGACCAGCGGCAGGATCGTGATCACGGCGTAGAGGATGACGAGACCACCTGCCACCATCTTTGCGCGCGGCGACGCTTCGACGATGGAGTGCGCGGTGGACTTGGTGAGGGCGGCGGTCATCGTTGCTTCACCTTGTTGAGCGCTTTCACGTATATGTTCGCCGCACCGAACACGGTGACGAACAAGATGATGGCGAGCGCACTGGAATAGCCGGTGCGCCACTTCTCGAACGCCGCGCGCTTCAGCGTGATCGACACGAGCTCGGTGGTCGAGCCCGGGCCTCCGGACGTCAACAGATTGACCATGTCGAACATTTTGAAATTCTCGATCGCGCGGAACAGCACGGCGAGCATCAGGAATGGAACCGTCATCGGCAGCGTGATCGACCAGAACTGCCGCCAGGCCGAGGCGCGATCGACTTCGGCCGCCTCATAGATGTAGTCGGGAATGGAGCGAAGCCCGGCGAGGCAGATCAGCATGACGTAGGGCGCCCACATCCAGGTGTCGACCAGCACGATGGTCCAGGGTGCGAGCGAAACCTGCCCGGTCATGCTGAACGAGCTCGGCGGCACGCCGGTGAACAGACTGATCAGATAGTTGAATGGCCCGATCTGCGGCTGCAGCAGCAGCGTCCAGAAATTGCCGACCACGGCCGGCGACAGCATCATCGGCAGCAGGATGATCGTGGTCCAGAAGCTGTGGCCGCGAAACTGGCGGTTGATCAGGAGCGCCAGGCCGAAGCCAATGACGACCTGAAACGCGACGGACCAGATCACGAACTGCGCCGTGGTCTGCAGCCGGAACCAGACGTCCTCGTCGGTGAGGATGTCGGTGAAATTGTCGAGACCGACGAAGCGCAGCGGAAGATAGGACATGCTGAGATTGAGGCTGGTGAAGGACAGCCGGATCATCCACACCAGCGGAAAGATGTTGATCGCCAGCAACAGCGCGATGGTCGGCGCGACGAACAGCCAGGCGATGGTCCGGTCCGACAGTCCGCGGACAGGTCGCGCAGTGCGAGGTTTGACGGGCTCGCTCATGCCGGGAAATGTAGCATCGTCGGGTTGAAGGATCGTGGTCATCTTGTCCATCGGCTGGCTGGCTCGGGTTCCCCGAGGCGCATACGCCCCGGGGTACCGTTTCGGTCGAGGCGAGGCCTAAGACCTATTGCGAGGCGACCTGCTTGCCCTGCTCCTTGAAGACCTTGGTCCAGTCCTTGACCAGGAGATCGAGCGCCTGCTGCGCCGTGCCCTTGTCGGCGACGACGTAGTCATGCACCCGCTTCTGCATGTCGAGCAGCAGTTGCGCGTAGGACGGCTCGGCCCAGAAGTCCTTGACAATGCCCATCGATTCCAGGAATTGCGGCGCGAATGCCGCGCTCTTCGGGAAGTCGGGCGCGTCGACCACCGCCTTCAGCGCCGAGTAGCCACCGAGCTGCCACCACTTCTGCTGCACGGCGGGCTGCGCAAACCACTTGATGTAAGCCAGCGCGTCGTTCTTGCGATCGGAGGTCGCTACGACCGAGATGCCCTGTCCGCCGAGCTGGGTGAAGTGTCCGTTCGGGCCGGCCGGATTGACGAAGAAGCCGATCTTGTCGCCGCCGACATTAGGATCCTTGTAGAGGCCAGGGAAGAACGCGAACCAGTTCATCTGCATCGCCACCTGACCGGACTTGAAGGCGTCGAGCCCCTCCTGCATGTAGGCGTTGGTCATGCCCGGCGCCGTGCAGCACTTGTAGAGCTCCTTGTAGAACTCAAGCCCCTTGGTCGCCTCGGGCGAATTGACGATGCCCTGCATCTGGTACGGCTTCTTTGGATTGTCGTAAGCGAAGCCGAAATTGTAGAGCACGTTGGTCACGCCCATGGTGATGCCTTCGGAGCCGCGCTCGGTGAAGATGTAGGCGCCATAGACCTTCTTGCCGTCGATCTCGCGGCCCTGGAAGAACTCGGCGACCTGCTTCAGCTCGTCATAGGTCTTCGGCGGCGCCAGGTCGCGGCCGTACTTGGCCTTGAACGCGGATTGAATTTCGGGCCGCGAGAACCAGTCCTTGCGATAAGTCCAGCCGACCGCATCCGCCATGGCCGGCAGCGCCCAATAGTTCGGCGAGTTCTTCGGCCACTGCGAATAGCCGACGACGGTCGCCGGGACGAAGTCGTCCATCGAAATCTTCTCCTTGTCGAAGAAATCGTTGAGCTTCACGTACCACTTGTTCTCGGCGGCGCCGCCGATCCACTGACTGTCGCCGATGATCAGGTCGCAGAGCTTGCCATGGGAGTTGAGCTCATTGAGGAAGCGATCGGCATAGCTTGTCCACGGGACGAACTCGTATTTCATCTCGATGCCGGACTGCTTCGTGAAGTCCTTGCCGAGCTCGACCAGCGCGTTGGCCGGATCCCATGCCGCCCAGCACAGCGTGAGCTGCTTACCTTGGGCCGCAGCTTCGCCTCCGCCAAATCCCCCCAGCAGCGCCACCCCAAGAACCGTGGTGGCCGCCGAGCCTCTCAACCAATTGAATGTCCGCATATCCGTTTCCTCTCTCGTTGAAGCATCTAACCCGCTCGGCGCGTCCTGCCGGAACGACGCCAAGACCCTGAAACCGAGTTTGAGGAGCGATGAATGAAGGACGAGACGGACCGCTTCCGGAGACGGCTCCGGAATGGCTTGGGCTCCTCCCACACATCGGCCCGATGCGTGATGTTTAGTTTTTTGTAACACTAAACGTATTACTAAATTTCGGAGATCGTCAAGCCCCGTTGGTCGCGAGTCTGGCGAAGGCTTACGGCGTTCGCGTGTAAGCGAGATGTTCGCAGTCGCAGCGAAAACGTCGGAAAACTTGCCGAATGCGACCGCCGCTGTCGCCTGCCAGGAGCAATCCAGCCCATCCGAACAGCAGGAGAGTCGGAAGGTCGGCCCTCGCCGCGTGTTTAGCAAACTACTTTACTGAATGTTCAATGAAGCAACTTCGGCGGCGCGAATAGCTCCCTCGTCGTCCGAAATCCGACGATGGCCGCTTCGCGGCTTAGAGCACGCCGGCGACGCGCAGTGCCTGCTCGAGCGCCTGCAACTCACCGCGTGTCGCCACCGGCTGCGGCGGCCGCGCCGCGTCGCACGACAATCGTCCGAGCAGCTTCAGGCAGGCCTTGAGGCGCACGGTCGCGCGTCCTCCGGGCGGGTCGCGGTAGATCGCAACGGCAAGCGGATACAGCTTATCGTGCGCGGCGCGCGCCCGCTCCCAATCGCCGGCTTCCGCAGCACTCCAAAGGCCCACCACGAGTTCCGGCACGACGCAGGCGAGGCTGACCTGGCTACCGGCCGAGCCGACGATGTAGCTTGTCAGCAAATGCTCGTCGCCCGAGCCGAGCACGACGAAGTCCGGTCGCAGCTTGCGTATCAGCCTGAGGTTCTGTTCGTAGGCCGCAACCTCCCAGCTGCCCTCCTTCACCGCGACGAAGCGGGCATCGGCGACCAGCCTCGTCAGCAGCGCCTGTGCGTAGGCCATGGCTCCCGCGCCGACCGGCGCGGCGTAAAGCATCAAGGGCCCTGTCGTGGCATCGCGGATGCGGCGGTGATGCTCGATCACGCAATCATCGGCATGACCAAGCGCCCAGCTGTTGGGAGGAAACACCAGCAGCCCGTCGGCGCCGGCCTGCTCCAGCGCAGCCGCCTCGCGCGCGGCCTCCAGGCTCGATTCATGGTTGACCCCGGAGACGATCAGGCAGTCCTTCGGCGCGTGCTGACGCGCCAGCTCCACCACGCGCCGCTTCTCAGCCAGCGACAGCACGAAGTTCTCGCCGGCGTGGCCGTTGACGAGGAGCCCATTGATTCCAGGCGTAGATGCCACCGAGATGAGATGGCTTGCGAGCTGCGCCTCGTCGACCTCGAAACCGGGCGTCATCGGCACGATGGTAGCGGCGTGAATGCCGCGTAGGCGGTCGTTGAATGTCCGCATCTTGGCCGATTAATGGATGATCTGATCGAGGAACGTCCGTGCCCGTTCCGACTTCGGATGCTTGAAGAACTGCTCCGGCGCAGCCTGCTCGACCACCTTGCCCTCGTTCATGAACACGATGCGGTCGGCGACCTCGCGGGCAAAGCCCATCTCGTGCGTGACGCACAGCATGGTCATGCCCTCCTCCGCAAGCTTCTTCATAGTCTCCAGCACCTCCTTGACCATCTCGGGGTCGAGCGCGGAGGTCGGCTCATCGAACAGCATGATCTTGGGACGCATGCACAATGCGCGTGCGATGGCGACGCGCTGCTGCTGACCGCCGGAGAGTTGCCCGGGATATTTCTCCGCCTGGTCCGGAATCCGCACCTTGGTCAGGAAATGCATGGCGAGATCCTTGGCCTCGACCGCACTCATCCCGTTCGCGGTCATCGGTGCCAGAGTGCAGTTCTCCAGCACCGTCATGTGCGGGAACAGATTGAAGCTCTGGAACACCATGCCGGTGTCCCGCCTGACCGCATCGATGTTCTTACGCTGATGATCGAGCTCGACGCCGTTGACGTAGATCAGACCCTCGTCGTGCTTCTCGATGTGGTTGATGCAGCGGATAAGCGTCGATTTGCCCGAGCCTGAAGGACCGCAGACCACGATCTTCTCGCCCTTGGCGACCTTGAGATCGACCTCGTTCAACGCGGTGAAGTCGCCATAGTGCTTGTAGACCGCCTCCATGCGGACCGCAGGCACCTCACGGAGCTGCGGCTGCATTGTTGCACTTTCGGCCCTCGCCATCGATGTCTCGCTCATGCCCGGGCCTCCACACTCGCCTGTGCAACCGGCGCGCTCGCTGCGACCCGCCTGGTTTTTGCGGCACTCGATCGACCGAAATGCTTTTCGAGCCGGCGCTGAACCGCGTCCCAGACCGAGGTGAGGATCAGGTAATACGCGGTAGCAGCGGCATAGACTTCGAGGATCTGGAAATGCTCCTGCATCAGCATGTCGCTGCGGCGCATCAGCTCCTCGACCGAGATCACGGAGGCAAGCGAGGTCGCCTTCAACAGCGAGTTGATGGAGTTGCCGAGCGGCGGGATCATCAGCCGGAACGCCTGCGGCAGGGTCACGCGGCGGAACGTCACCCAGGGCGACAGGCTGAGCGCCCAGGCCGCCTCACGCTGCCCCGCCGACACCGCCATGAAACCGCTGCGCACGATCTCGGCGAGATAGGCCGCCTCATTGAGGATCAGGCCAACGAGCGCGCAGGTGATCACGCTGAACTTGATGCCGAGCTGCGGCAAGCCGCTGTAGATCACGACGAGCTGGATCAGGAGCGGCGTGCCGCGGAAGAACCAGATGTAGAAGCGCGCGGCGCCCGCAAGCACCGGATTGGACGACATGCGCAATAGCGCGATGCCCATGCCGAGGATCAATCCGCCGACGACCGCCGCCACCGTCAAGCCGATGGTGACGAGCACTCCCTTCATCAGGAAGTAGTTGAAGAAGTAGCTGACGGCGGCCGTCGGACTGAAAAGGCTCATCGGCTCGTCTCCGTAGGTTTCAGGCCGGACCGGGGCCGGCGATCGCAAGCGGCTGATCAGCCGGCATGGCGGTCAGACCGAACTTGTCGAACAGCGCCTGATAAAAGCCGTCGGCGCGCATCGTGTTGAGCGCCTTGACGACGGTATCGGCGACCGTCTTGTTGCGGAAACCAAGCGTGGTCCTGGCCGTGCCGAGCCCACTCAGGACTTCCTTCACGCGACCACGGCCGACGAGATCGCGTGCCACGCTGTCGACCAGTAGCGCATTGTCGACCTGGCCCGCGAGCAGCGCGCTAATGACGTTGGTCGCGGTCGGGAACGTCCGCATCTCGACGGCTGCTCCGCCTTTCGCCACGCTGGCATCGCTGAGCTTCTTGAGCCAGTTCATCTGGTAGCTGCTGACCTCGACGGCGGATGATTTTCCGATCAGATCGTTTTCGGTAGCAATTTTTGTGCCGCTGTCGGGTGCGACCACGACCGAGATCGCCTGAATGGCGTACGGCACCATGTACATCAGCTTCGAACGTTCCTCGGTCCAGAACATGCCGGTATTGACGCCGTCGATGCGCGCTGCGCCCAAGGCGGGAATCATCGCCGGAAAATCCATCCGGACGAGTTCGACGGGAAGACACAACCGCTTGCCGAGCTCGGCGGCGAGCTCGACGTTGAGGCCTTGCAGCTGACCGTCCTTGTCGACGAATTGCTGCGGCGGGTTGGTCGGGTTGATGGAGAGCTGCAATTTGCCCGGCGCGATCAGATTGTCGTCGGTGATCGCGGGCGTGCAGGCGGCATGCACCGCCGTGGATGCGAGAACGAGTGCGGCAGCCGCACCCAAGCGAAGCAATGTCGAGACCATGGATACCTCCAGTAAGACGCCAATGACTGATACAGTTCCTCGCCCGGGATTCCCCTCGACGCTTATTGGATGCGGCCGGCCGGATCTCGCGACACGGCAGGAAGCATCGGCTTCGACCTGCTCAAGCCGGTCCCGACATCGGCCTGAGCTGGATGCGCATGAAGTTCTTCACCAGGGCTTCGAACGGACCAAAGCCCTTCACCTTCAGGAATTCCGGCGTCTCGAACGCCCACCTGCCCGCGACCTCGTACATCGCGGCGTATTTCGGCCCGTCGCCCACCGAGACGAAGCGCTTGGCCGAAAGCCAGCCGGGACAAGTGAGCAGATCGGGAAAATGCTTCTGCTCGTACCAGGCGTTGAACGCAGCCTCGTGCTCGGGATCGATGTCGACCCGCACGATATGGATGAAGGCTTCGTCCGGCATCGGCTTGCCCCTCACGCTAAGTGCGGATGTCGCCGGCCGCGCGCGCCGCGCCGACGGTGGCTGCAATGGCATCGCAGAGCGCCGGCAGAACCGGCAGCAGCGGCGGCCGCGGATCGGCGTTGCGGATCAGGCCAAGGGCCTTCAGCCCGACCTTCATGCGGGTGTGCATGTCCATGATCGGCGCAGGCCCGTAGATGGCGCGGACGATCGGATAAAGCCGCTCGTTGACGGCGCGCATGGCCTTGAGGTCGTCTGCGAGCGAGGCCTGCCACAGCGCTACGAATAAATCCGGCGCGAGGCTGACGAGGCCGGAGAGAATGCCGTCGCCGCCGACGGCGAGCTGCGGCAGGAACCAGTTGAAGTTCGACGGCAGGATCGCGACGGAGGGATCGGCCTGCTTCACCGCCCGCCGGTTCTCGTCATAGGCCAGCATGGTGTCGCTGCCTTCCTTGACCGCGATGACGCTGTCGAGTGCGGCGATCTTGGCGAGAGTTTCCGGCGAATAGCCGAAGCCGGATGCCAGTGGGTACTGGAAGATCGAGACCGGAATTCCGATCGCGGAGCTGACTGCCTGCACGAAAGCCAGCGGCGCGCGTGAGGTCGCCGAGGCGCCGCCGCCGAGCGGCGCGGGCGGGAACAGCACGGCGCAATCGGCGCCGGCCGCTTCCGCGAGTTGGGCCTGGTGAATCGCTTCCGCGGTCGAATGCGCGATGATGCCGGCCAGCAAGGGCTTGGCGCCGATCTGCTTGCGCGTCCGCTCGATCACGGCCTGACGCTCGTCGTCCGACAGCGACCCGCCCTCACCCGCGTGGCCATTGACGAACACCGCCGCGATTCCGTCCTGACAGGCGCAATAATCCAGCACGCGGGAATAGCCGTCCCAGTCGATCGAGCTGTCGTCTCTGAAGGGCAGCACGGTCGCGACCGTGACGCCGCGCAGATCCGGTTTCTTCCTCGCCTTGCTCATGACGGTTTCCGTCGCGGAAATTTCAGGCTAGCGCGCGCCTTCAGCACTTCGAGGCCGCCCTCGTTACGGGCGCTCGCTTCCCAAATGATGGTGCGGGTCTCGTCGTGCTGCTCGGCAATCCAGACATCGAAGGTGAGCGTGTCGCCGTAGAACACGGGACCTGTGAACCAGAACCGGTCCTCCACCGACACGCCGATGGTGCCGACCAGCTCAGAGGTGAGGATGCTGG
Organism: Bradyrhizobium sp. NC92; assembly: GCF_025200865.1. Lineage (NCBI taxonomy): Bacteria > Pseudomonadati > Pseudomonadota > Alphaproteobacteria > Hyphomicrobiales > Nitrobacteraceae > Bradyrhizobium > Bradyrhizobium sp. NC92. The sequence continues at coordinate 3,283,655 of NZ_CP104171.1, read as the reverse complement.
TGCAGAGGCCCGCAACCATGATCCCCGGCGCCAGCCTGCGGCCAAAGCGCGTCGCGCCGGCATAGACCTCGTCGACATGGACAGGGCCGAAATCGCCGGTCGCGGCGATGTAGAGCGCGCCATCGGCCTCGGTGATGGTCTTGCTCAGGCTGACCCTGTCGTTGACCTTGAGATCGTCGAAGGATTTTGGCTCGTACATGGCTCAGCCCTTCGCGAAGGGAACCAGCGTTGCAGTGCCGTCCACCACGGTCGCGCCGGAGGGCGACAGCGTGCAGGTGACGCGGCAGACCGCGTCATCGCCGTCGACCGAGACGATCTCGGCTTTGGCCTCCACTGAGTCGCCGACGATCACGGGCGCCGCAAAAGTCAGCGCGATGCTGCCGATCCGCCGCGTGGGCCCACCGAGCTGGCTGAGACAGGTGGTGGCGAGACCGCCGACTGCGAACTCGAAGGCGACCATGTTCGACGCGCCGGCTCTCTTGGCGCGGACGGCATCGACATAGAGACCGCCGAGATTGCCGCTGATGCCGGTGAACATCGCCTGCTCGGCCACCGTCATGGTCTTGCGAAAGACAAAGGCGGCGCCGGGCTTGAGAGGTGCGTGAGACATCGATCGCTTCCCTAAAGCTGCAGGCCGTTCTTAATGGTGCTGCGCGCAACCAGCATGCGATGGATTTCGGAGGTACCGTCATAGATGCGGGTGACGCGGGCGTCGCGATACATCCGCTCCAGCGGCAAATCCTTGCTGAATCCCATGCCGCCGAACACCTGAATGGCGCGGTCGACCACGCGGCCCTGCATCTCGGATGCCGCGACCTTGATCATCGAGACCTTGTCGCGCGCATCCCTGCCCTGATCGATGTCCCAGGCGGCGTTCATCACCATCATCTTCACGCCGAAAATCTCGGTGGCGGAATCGGCGATCAGCTTCTGCACCATCTGGAAATCGCCGATCAACTGGCCGAACTGGCGCCGCTCGCCGGCGTGCCTGCGCATCATCTCCAGCGCGCGCTGCGCCATGCCGACCGCGCGTGCGCCGATATGGGCAAGCCGGATCTGGAGCACGCTCTGCATGATCAGCTTGAAGCCGCCGCCGACCTCGCCGAGCACGGCCGCCTTCGGGATGCGGCAATCCTCGAAGCTCAGCTCGGCATGGCCATAGCCACGATGGCCCATCATCGGCTGGGTGCGTGCGACCTTGAAGCCGGCCGTAGCTCGGTCGACCAGGAACAGGGTGATGCCACCGCGAGCCCGCTTCTCCTTGTCGGTCAGCGCCATCAGGATGATGTAATCGGCGATGTCGCCGTCGCTGATGAAGTGCTTGGTGCCGTTGAGCACCCATTCGTCGCCGTCGAGATGCGCCGTGGTGCTGATCGACGCCGCATCGGAGCCGGCGCCGGGCTCGGTGATCGCCATGGCGCAGATCTTGTGGCCCTTCACCGTCGGCAGCAGATAGCGCTCGACCTGATCGCCTTTGCAGGCCATCAGCATCGGATAGACCTGGCCGAACACGCGGCGGATCAGCGCATCTGACGTCTTGCCGAATTCTTCCTCGACCAGGCAATACTCGACGCAAGTTAGCCCGCCGCCGCCGACATCCGCCGGCATGTTCATGGCATAGAGGCCGAGCTTCTGTGCCTTGGCCTTGGTGACCGCAAGCGCTTCAGCCGGCACCGTGGCCGTCTGCTCCACGACGTCTTCGAGCGGCTGCACCTCGGTCTCGACGAAGCGGCGGACGGTATCGACCAGAAGGCGCGTCTCTTCGGGGATTGAAAAATCGATCATCGCGCCACTCCGACGGCCTTGCCGGCAACCATCGCGTCGATCTCCGCGGCGTCGTAGCCGATCTCGCCTAGCACCTCGCGCGTCTGCGCACCGAGCCGCTGCGGCACCAGCCGCACCTCGGGCGTCTGCCCGTCATAGCGCGCGGGATGCGCGACCATCCGGATCGGCGCGCCGCCGGCACTCTCCGCGCTCTTGAACACGCCGAGATGGTTGAGCTGGGGATCGGACTCGAGGTCGCGATAATCCTGCACCGGCGCGTGCCAGACCTTTGCGGCTTCGAGCGAAGGCAGCCAGTCGGCCGTCGATTTCTGTCTCAGCCTGGTAGCGACGATCCGCGTGATCTCCTCGCGCTTCGAGAAACCCTCGGTGTCCCCGAACCGCTTCAGCTCTTCGTTTTCGAGCCCGACAGCGAGCGCGCTGGGCGTAGCCATGGAGATCGCCATATGACCGTCCGCCGTGGCATGAACGCCGTAAGGCCCGGGGCTGAACCAGGCCGCGATACCGGCCGGACCGCGCGAAGTCGGCGACGGCGCGCCGTTGAGCCAAGCGGTCAGCGGCTCGACCTGGAGATCGAGCGCGGCCTGATAGAGGTTGACCTCGACGAACTGGCCCTTCCCGGTCTTCGTTCGGGCAAACAGCGCCGCAAGGATGCTCATGGCGTAGAGCGAGGCGGCATGCTGATCGACGATGACGGCGCCGACCGCCGTCGGCTCGCCGTCCGCGCGCCCTGTCCGCATCGCAAGGCCCGACATCGCCTGAAGCAGCAGGTCCTGCCCCGGGCGATCCTTGTACGGTCCTTCCGATCCGAAGCCGGTGGCGACCGCATAGATCAGGCCGGGGTTGATTTCCTTGAGTGTGTCGTAGCTGAGACCGAGCTTGGCCATGGTGCCCGGGCGAAAATTCTCCATCACGACATCTGACGTCGCGACCAGCTTCTTCACCGCGGCAATGCCGTCGGGATGCTTGAGATCAACGGCGAGACTGCGCTTGTTGCGCCCCGTGGCCAGATGATTGACGCTGTCGCCTGCGACGAAATGATTGGCGACCGCCCAGTTGCGCTGAAACGCGCCCTCGATCGGTTCGACCGCGATGACATCGGCGCCGAGATCGGCCAACGTCTGTGCGGCCAGGGGCCCCGCGAGATAGTGGTTGAAGCTGAGGATCTTGACGCCGTCGAGCAGATTCATCCGTTCACACCTCAAGCAGCCGCAACCGGCGCGCCGCGCCACACCAGATCGAATGTCTTGACCAGGGCACGCGCGGCCGCATCCTGCGCAGCCGGCAGCGGCAGGCGCGGCGGACGCGGAAGGCCGGCCGCAAAACCCATATGATTGAGCAGCGCCTTGCTGCCGGCGACATAGGCCTGGCCGCCGACGAATTCGATCACCGGCAGGTATTTCAGATAGAGCTCGCGCGCTTCCTTGATCGCGCCGTGGTCGGCCACGAGGCTGAAGATGCGGGCCATCTCCGCCGGGACGACGTTGGAGGCCACGGCTACCCAGCCCTGCGCGCCCTCGACGAAGGACTCGAAGCCGAGGATGCCGCCGAACACGGTCATCCGGTCGCCGCAGAGACGGATGATGTCGCGCACCCGCGTCACCTCCAGCGTCGACTCCTTGATGTAGAGACAATTGTCGATCTTGGCGATGCGCGCCACGAGATGTGGCTTGAGATCGACATTCGCGGTCGCCGGATTGTTGTAGACCATGATCGGCAGCGAGATCGCATCGGCAACCGTCTTGTAGTGATGCACCAGTTCGTCGTCGGTCGGCGTCGAATAAAACGGCGGAATGATCATGACGCCGTCGGCGCCCAGTTTTTCGGCACGGCGGCTGAGGCGCACCACCTCGCGCGTGTCCTCCGCGCCGGTTCCGATCAGCACCGGCACGCGCCCCGCAGCCTGGCGAATGACGACTTCCGCAACGAGCGCCTTCTCGTCATCGTCCATGGACAGGAACTCGCCGGTCGAGCCGAGCGGGATCAGCCCGTGGATGCCCTGCGCGATCTGCCAGTCGACGAAGGCGCGCAATGCCGCGACATCGACCTCGCCAGCTGCCGTGAACGGGGTGATCATGACGGTGTAGGTGCCGCGGAACGTCTTCATCGCGGTAATGCCGGGCGCTCGGGTGAATCCAGACGCCGCGGGCAGACTGCGGAATATCCGCAGTTCTTGTGCAAACGTTTGCATAAATGGCTCTGCATTGGGCAACACCATCCATTTTTTGAGCTTGATCCGTGTAGAATAAGCTCATAGCGTTTCTGCAATCGTTTGCAGTCTATCGGCAGGTTGGATGAGCGTCACGCTCAAAGATGTGGCACAGGCGGCCCGCGTTTCAGTCAGCACGGCTTCCCGGGCGCTGACGGGAACCGGCCTGACCAGCGAACGTACGCAGCAGCGCCTGTTGCGCATCGCGCGCGAGCTCGGCTATCGGCCGAACCCGATCGCGCGCGGATTGAAGACCGGGCAGTCGCGGCTCGTTGCTCTTCTCGTCCACAATCTCACCAACGCCTCGTTCCAGGTGATGGCCGAAGTGGTGCAGGCGCGCCTGAAGGCGCTGGGCTATCAGATGCTTCTGTGCATCGGCGGCGACGATCCGCAAGCCGAGAGCGACACCCTCACCACGCTGGTCGATCATCGCATCGATGGCTTGATCGTGGTGCCTACAGGCAAGAACGGCGCGCAGCTCGAGACGCTCTCCAAGGACGTGCCGATCGTCTGCCTGGTGCGGCGCGACGATGCGACCGATCTCGAGACCGTGCTCGCCGACGATCCGCAAGGCGCTTATCTGGGCACGCGTCATTTGATCGAGCTCGGGCACAAGCGCATCGGGCTGATCGTCGGCCGTCAGGACACCACGTCCGGCCGCGAACGCTTGTCCGGCTATGTCCGCGCCCTGCGCGAGGCCGGCATCGCCAGGGACGACACATTGATTCATGCCGGCCACTACGTGCCCGAAACCGGCGCGACCTGCGCGCGCAAGCTGCTCGACCTCCCCCGCCCGCCCAGCGCGATCTTCGTCGCCAATCACGAGGCAACGCTCGGCGTGCTGCGCGTCACCGCGGAACGGAACATCGCCATTCCCGATGATCTCTCGCTGCTCTGCTACGAGGACATGCCGTGGTTCGAATGGCATCGCCCGGCCATCAGCATCGTCGACAACGGCGCGCGCGATCTCGCCAACCTCGCCGTCGACCGGTTGCTGCACCGCATGGACGCCAAGGGAAATAGTAGGGGCAATGGCAGTGATGGCGTCCGCGAATATCGCGTCGGCGCGCGGCTGATCCAACGCGACTCCTGCCGCCAGATCGGCGCACCAGCTCCTGCGAAATCCGGCAAGTCCAAATCGTCTTCATCCAAATCGTCTACAGCCAAGTCCGCGAAGGTCTGATCGATGCCCTATGTCGAAGTGCTCGCCCCGCCAGTCCCATCCGAGCGCAAGGCCGCGCTGGCGCGGTCGGTGACCGACGGCCTGATGTCGGCGTTCGGCGTCACCGCTGATACGGTCACGCTCTATTTCCTGAACATTGCGCCCGACGACTACGCCCACGCCGGCAGGTTCGGCGCGGAGGCCACCGGTCAGCGCATCCTGCTCAAGGTCCACGCCTTCCGCCGCAGCGAGGCCGAGCGGCGCGCTGCCGCCATCGCGCTGACCCGCGCCGTATGCAGCGCTTATGGCGTGCCGGGCGACGACGTCGCGGTCTACTTCTGCGATCGCGACCGCAGCGAAGTCTCCCACGATTCCAAGCTCGCCAGCGACTGACGGGGAGCACGCCATGGACCGCTTCTACAGCCAAGACCAGAAAGCCCTGCGCGAGACCGCCCGTCGCTTCGCAGAAGCGGAGATCCTGCCGCGCGCTGCGGCGATCGATCGCGAAGACCGCTTCGACCGCGTGCTCTACAAGGGCATGGCCGATCTCGGCCTGTTCGGTATCTGCCTGCGCGAGGGCGCCGGCGGCGCCGGTCTCGATGCGGTGGCGGCCTGCATCGCGATGGAGGAGCTGGCGCGCTGCTCCGGCGCGGTCGCCAACGCCTTCGCGATTCCGGTCGAGGCCGTGCTGTTCTTCGATCATCACGGCACCGAGGCACACAAGGCGCTGATCCCAAAAATTCTGAGCGGCGACATCATTCCCGCGACCGCCGTCTCCGAGCCCGATCACGGCTCCGACGTCGCTGGTATCCGCACCAACGCGGTACGCGAGGGCAATGGCTGGCGGCTCAACGGCACCAAGGCCTGGGTGACGCTCGGCGGCGTCGCCGACCGCATCATGGTGTTCGCGCGCACCGGCGCAGACGCGGGCCACCGCGCCATCTCCTGTCTTCTCGTCGACAGCGTCCTGCCCGGCATCGCGCGCGGCAAGAACGAGGAGCTGCTCGGCATGCACGGCCTCGACGACTGCCAGATCACCTTCTCCGACGTGCGCTTGCCCGCCGACAGCGTGATGGGGCCGGAGAACCAGGCCTTCAAGATGGCCATGAGCAACTTCAACTTCAGCCGGCTGATGATGGCCTCGATGGCGCTGGGCATGGCGCAGGCCGCGTTCGAGGACGCCACCGCCTATGCCAAGGATCGCAAGCAGTTCGGCCAGGCCATCATCGGCTATCAGGCGGTGCAGTTCATGCTCGCGGACATGTCGACCGACATCGCGGCTGCGCGCCTGCTGATCCATCACGCCGCGCGCCTGCACGATGCTGGCGAGCCAATCGCCAAGGAAGCGGCACAGGCCAAGCTGTTCACCACCGACATGGCGATGAAGCACGTCTCCAACGCGCTGCAGATCCACGGCGGCAACGGCTATTCGCGCGAGTACCGCATCGAGCGGATCTTCCGCGACATCCGCCTCGCCCAGATCTACGAAGGCACCAACCAGATCCAGCGGCTGATCATCGCCCGCCAGGTCGAGAAGGAGGCCGCGTGAGGGCATGCTGAGCATCATCACAGCGGCAGAGGCCGCCGGCCTCATCCGCGACGCCGACACGCTGATCGTCGGTGGCAATGGCGGCACCGGTGCCGCCGAAGCCATTCTGGATGCGCTGGAGCAGCGTTTCCTTGGCGGCCAGGGCCCGCACAATCTGACGCTCATCAACATCACCGGCGTCGGCGCCGTGACCGAGAAGGGCCTCTGTCATCTCGCCCATGAAGGCCTGATCGCGCGCGTCATCGGCGGCAATTTCGGGCTCCAGGTGCCGTTCATGCGCCTTGTCCGCGACGAGCTGATCGACGCCTACAATTTCCCGCAAGGCGTGATGAGCCAGCTCTGCCGCGCCATGGCCGCCAAGCATCCCGGCGTGCTCACCCATGTCGGCCTCAACACCTACATGGACCCGCGCCAGGACGGCGGGCGCTTGAACAAACGCACCACCGCGCCGCTGGTCGACCTGCTCGAGCTGCACGGCCAGTCCTGGCTGCTCTACCGCGTCCCCGCTCCGCCCGACGTCGCCATCATCCGCGGGACCTCGGCCGATGAGGACGGCTATATCAGCATGGAGCACGAGGGCACGACGCGCGAGGATCTGTCGATTGCGCAGGCCGTGCACAACGCCGGCGGCACCGTGATCTGCCAGGTCAAGCGCATCGTGAAGCGCGGCTCGATCCATCCGCAGATGGTGAAGATCCCCGGCTTCCTGATCGACCATGTCGTGCTCGAGCCCGAGCAGATGCAGACCTACGGCACCGCCTATGACCCAGCGCGCTGCGGCGAGACGCGGGTTCCGGAGGCGATGATCACGCCCGATCCGCTCACCGAGCGGCGGGTGATCGCCCGCCGCGCCGCTTTCGAATTGCGCCCGCGTGACGTCGTCAATCTCGGCGTCGGCATCTCCGCGATGATCCCCAATGTCGCCGCCGAGGAAGGCATCTCCGACCTGATCACGCTGACGGTGGAATCCGGCGTCGTTGGCGGCGTGCCGGGTCATGCCCGCGAGTTCGGCACCGCGATCAATCCGCGCGTCATTCTCGACCAGGCCTATCAGTTCGACTTCTATGACGGCGGCGGCCTCTCCTGCGCCTTCCTCTCCTTCGCGGAAGTCGATGAAGCCGGCAACGTCAACGTCACCCGTTTCGGCGAGCGCCGCGACGGCTCCGGCGGCTTCATCGACATCACGCAGAACGCCAAGCGACTGATCTTCAGCGGCACCATGACCGGCGGCAAGTTCGACATCGGCGTCGAGAACGGCCGTCTCGCGATCCGGCGCGACGGCGCTTTCCGCAAGTTCGTGCCGCAAGTCGGCCAAATCAGCTTCAGCGCCTCACTCGCTGCGCAGCGCGGCCAGCACGTCAGCTACGTCACTGAGCGCGCCGTGTTCGAGCTGGAGAACGGACACGTCACCCTCGCCGAGATCGCGCCTGGCGTGCGGCTGGAGGAGGACATTTTGGCGCATATGGGCTTTCGCCCACGCATCAGCCCGCAACTGAAAGACATGGACCCGCGCATCTTCCGCTCCGGGCCGATGGGGATTGCGCAGAGCTTCAAGGCGCTCCCGGCGCGGCCACGGAAGGTCGCCTGAGAGACCAGCATGGACACGAGCGCCCCGACCAATCTCCGCTACGAAGATATCGCGCTCGGCGCGGAGTTCGAGACCGCCGTGCACACCGTGACGGAGGCCGATATCGCCGCCTTCGCCGACGTCACGCGCGATCATCATCCGCTCCATGTCGATGGCGCCTATGCGCGCTCCCGCGGCTTTCCCGCGGTGATCGGCCATGGCCTGTACGGCCTGTCGCTGATGGAAGGGTTGAAGTCGGAGCTGAAGCTCTATGAGGAGACTTCGGTCGCCTCGCTCGGCTGGGACGAGGTCAAATTTAGGGGTCCCATCGTCGCCGGCGATCGCTTGCGGGTGCGCTTCCGCTTCATCGAGAAACGGCCGACCAAAAACCCCGCGCGCGGCATCGTCGTCGAGACGCTCGACCTCCTCAACCAACGCGACGAGGTGGTGACCGCGGCGCGCCACATCTCGCTGATCCTGACCCGGCAAGCCGGTGCTGCGGCGGCCACATGACGAGACAATGAAGAAGACTTTGGGCCGGAGAACGGCTCCTCTGCCATCCACGATTTGATCGGAGTATTCAGATGCGATTTGCAAAAACCTTCTCCGCCCTCGTCCTGCTGGCCGGCCTGACGCAGGCCGCCGGAGCCCAGACCTGCACGCCGAAAGTGCCGGCCTCGAGCCTGATCGAGGCGCCGAAATGGCAGATGTCGATCAACCCGACGCTGCCGCCGCAGCAATACGTCGACGACAAAGGCGAGCTGCAGGGCCTCAACGTCGAGCTCGCCCGCGAGATCGCCAAGCGCATCTGCGTCGAACCGGTGTTCCTGCGTATGGACTTCCCGCCGATGATCCCGGCGCTGCGCTCTGGCCGCTTCGATGCCATCAACACCGGCCTGTTCTGGACCGAGGAGCGCTCCAAGATGCTTTACCTCGTGCCTTATGCCCAGCAGGCGATCAGCATCTACACCGACCCCTCCTCCAGCCTGAAGCTGGAGAAATTCGAGGACCTCGCCGGCCGCGTGGTCGGTGTGGAATCGGCGACCTACACCGAGCGCAAGGCGCGTGAGTTCAGCACGGCGATGGAAGCCAAGGGCCTCAAGCCGATCGAGCTGCGCACTTTCACCACCGTCACCGCCACCTCCGCGGCGCTGCGCGCCGGGCAGCTCGAAGCCGCGCTCAACATCAACGAGACCGCCAACTCGCTGGAGCAGAAGGGCATCGCCAAGATCTGGGTCCGCGACATCGCGGGCACCGACATCACCTTCGCCTTCCGCGACAAGCTGCTGGCCCAGGCCGTTGCCGAGGCACTAACGGCGATCCGCACTGATGGCACCTATGACAAGCTGTTCGACAAGTTCGGCATGACCAAGCTGAAGGCGACGACGTTTGCGATCCGTGGGGATGGGCCGACGAATTGACAAGCAAGCGCCGCCTTGATGTCCCCGCGCACGCACCGCGCACACGTAACCGTCTGATCAACTGATGATGTCGGACTCGCGCTCCGTGATGGGCGCCATGGAGAAGCGATAGCGCTGATACTACAATGAGTTATCATCCGACCGGGATGCGCGTTCAGATCGCAGTGCCGGCCACCGCCGCTCGGCGGCCAGTAGCACGGAACTTGCATAAATTCTGGGCGACATGGACGCCGCATGAACCTCATCAGCCTCGACATCCGCATGCTCCGGTCGCTGATCTCGGTGGTCGAGACCGGCAGCATCACCGAGACCGCGCGCCGGCTGGGCCGCACCCAGCCGGCGATCACGCTGCAATTGCAGCGGCTGGAGGAGCTGACTGGCAAGCAATTGTTCGAGCATGGCGGCCGCAGGCTGACGCTGACCGACGACGGCACCACCGTTCTCACCTACGCCAAGTCCATCCTCAGGTTGCATGACGAGCTGATCTCGCAATTGGCGTCGCAGGAGATCGAGGGCCAGGTCGTGCTCGGCACGCCCGACCTCTATGCGGCGTTCATGCTGCCGTCGATCCTCAGCGTGTTCCGAAAATCCTTTCCGCGCGTGCAGGTCGAGCTCAACTGCGCGCTGTCGACGCCGCTGGTCGGCCTCGTCAAGCGCGGCGATGTCGACATCGCGCTCGTCACCCGCATGAATGATTTCACCGGCGGCCAGGTGGTGCGGCGCGAGCAATTGGTGTGGATGACCGGCGAACAGTCCGCCGCACATCAGGAGCGTCCGATTCCGCTGGCGCTCCTGCCGCCAGGCAACATCTATCGCGACTACGCCATCGACACGCTGGAGCGGGCGAATTTGCGCTGGCGCATCGCCTGCGTCAGCGAAAGCGTCGGCGGCCTCCAGGCCGCGGCCTTCGCCGGCATGGCCGTCACCGTGCTCGGCCGCAGCGCGCTGGTGCCGGCGATGCGCGAGATCGGGCCGAACGAAGGCCTGCCTCCGCTGCCGAAGATCGAGCTCTTGCTCTACAAGTCGAGCGGCGCGACCTCGAAAGCGGCGACCGCGCTGCACGATTATCTCGCGCACTATCTACGGCTCGATGAAGAGCTGAGCGGCCGCGGCGCGCCAATCGAGCTGTCCTAGCGCCGCAGCGCCAACTGCGGCCAGAATTTTGCCCAGGGTTGTGCCGCTTCGAAGGCGGCGGCGATGCGGAAGATGGTGGGCTCGTCGAGCCAGGGCGCGACGATCTGAAGCCCGATCGGCATTCCGTCGCGGTCGAAGCCGCACGGCAGCGTCGCCGCCGGAAGCCCGGCGAGATTGATCGGCCAGGTGAAGGGCGACCAGCCGAGATGCGGGTCGACCTCGCGGCCGTCGATCTTGCCGACGCCGATCTGGCCGGCCTCGAACGCGGTCACCGCGACGGTCGGCGTCACCAACGCATCGACGCGCTCGAACAGTTTGACGAAGGCGTTGCGCGCCTGCCCGCGGCGATAGCCCGCTTCGACGTAGTCCGTCCCGCTGTAGCGCCGGCCGACGCCGACGACATCGCGATAGGCGGCTTCGGAGCCGGCGAGATCGGCCGTGGTCTTGCTCGCAACGGCCGCCGCCTGCTCGGTGAAGGCGATCGGCTTGAGCGTATGCTCCAGAATGCCGGGATCGAGCGTGGGGCCATCCATGGTGACCTGCGCGCCGCAGGAATCGAGAATGGCGAGCGCCTTGCCGAATGCGGCCGTCACGTCAGGACTGACGGCGGCATAACCGAGATCGACGCTGGCGGCGATGCGAATGCCGTTCAGCGCTGCGGCGTCGGTATCGAAGCGGCGGGATGGCACGGGAAGGCTTGCGGCATCGCGCATATCGTAAGCAGCGATGATCTCCAGCGTCAGCGCAGCGTCTGCCACCGTACGCGTAATCGGCCCGGTATGCGCGAGCGAGGCCCAGGACGGCGGCGAGAAGCCGGGCGAGCGCGGGACGAGCCCGAAGGTCGGCTTCAGGCCGAACACGCCACAGAACGACGACGGCACGCGGATCGAGCCGACGCCGTCGGTGCCGATCGCGATCGGGCCGCAGCCGGCCGCAACGCCTGCCGCCGCGCCGCCGCTCGATCCGCCGCTGGTGCGGCCGGGATTCCAGGGATTTCGCGTGGTGCCGGTGACCGGGCTGTCCGCGGTGAGCTTGTAGCCGGACTCGCACGTCGTGGTCTTGCAGGTGATGATGGCGCCGGACGCTTTCAACGCGGAAACCACGGCGGCATCGACCTCGGGCACGAACGCCTTGTTCATCGGCGAGCCGGCATAGGCCGGCACGCCCGCGACGAAGACGAGATCCTTGATCGTGACGGGCACGCCGGCCAGGGGCCCCATGACTTCGCCCGCGCGCATCTCCTTGGTGAGACGATCGGCCTCCGCCCTCGCCTGCTCGTACATCGGGGTCACGATTGCGTTGCAGGCTTCGTTCGTCACCTCCAGCGCGGCGATGGTGTCGTCGACGACATCGCGCGGCGTGAATGCCTTGCGCCGGTAGCCGGCCACGATCTCAGTTGCAGAGAGCGCGCCAAGGCCATTCGGCGCCGGCGGGAAGGCCGTTCGGCCGGAACCATCAGTCATCATGAACCCTAAGAGAGCTAGCTGAGCGCCGCTTCGACGGCGCGTTTGGCCATGACCGTGACGAGATGCGCACGGTAATCGGCTTCGGCATGGATGTCGGAGGTGAGGCCGTCAGTGTCGATCTTGATCGCCGCGATCGCGGACGGATCGAAATGGCTCGACAGCGCCGCCTCCATCGGCGGCACGCGGAACACGCCGGGCCCGGCGCCAGTGACGGCCACGCGAACGCCATCGGCAAATTTCGCGACGAACACACCGACCAGCGCGTAACGCGACGCAGGCGCCTTGAACTTCGCGTACCCCGCCTTGACCGGCAGGGGAAAGCGGATCGCGGTGATGATCTCTCCAAGCTCGAGCGCGGTCTCGAACAGGCCGAGGAAGAACCTGTCTGCCGCGATTTCGCGCTTGCTCGTGACGATGGTGGCGCCGAGGCCGAGCACGCCCGCGGGATAATCCGCGGCCGGATCGTTGTTTGCGACCGAACCGCCGATGGTGCCGCGACTGCGCACGGCGGGATCGCCGATCATCGAGGCCAGCGCGGCGAGCCCGGGAATCTGGGTCTGCACCAGCTTCGAGGCAGCCACCACCGCATGCGGCGTCATGGCGCCGATGGTGATGGTGGCGCCGTCGTCGGTGATGCCCTTGAGGCTTCCGAGCTTCGACAGATCGACCAGCGCGGCCGGACTGGCCAGCCGCTGCTTCAGTGTCGGGATCAGCGTCATGCCGCCGGCGACGAGCTTGCTGTCCTCGATCGAGATCAGAAGCTTGGCCGCATCCGGAATCTGGTCCGGCTGCTGATAGGCAAATGGTTTCATTGTTATCCTCCCTATTCCGCGGCGACCGGCAGCGACGCGTTCTGCAGCAGGCGCCAGATCCGGTTCGGCGTCGCCGGCATGTCGACATGGGTGACACCGAGATGCGACAGCGCATCGACCACCGCATTGATGACGGCGGCGGGCGAACCGATGGTGCCGACCTCGCCGCAACCTTTCACGCCCATCGGCGTGTGCGTGCACAGGGTCGAATGCGTCGCAACCTTCATCATCGGCAGATGGTCGGCGCGCGGCATGCAGTAATCCATCAGCGAGCCCGACAGCAGCTGGCCGGAGCCTTCGTCATAGACCGCGTTCTCGAACAGCGCCTGGCCGACGCCCTGCACGATGCCGCCGTGCAGCTGGCCCTCGACGATCATCGGATTGATGACCGTGCCGACGTCGTCCACCGCCGTATAGTTCACCAGCGTTACCGTGCCCGTCTCGGGATCGACCTCGACCTCGGCGATGTGGCAGCCGCCGGGATAGGTGAAGTTGACGGGGTCGTAATAGGCCTGCTCTTCAAGCCCGGGCTCCAGCACCTCGAGCGGATAATTGTGCGGCACGTAAGCTGCGCCCGCGATCTCCTCGAACGTCTTGATGCGGTCCGTGCCGGCAACGGAAAACTTGCCGGCCTCGAACTGGATATCGGCCTCGGACACTTCGAGCAGATGTGCGGCGATCTTCTTGCCCTTGACGATCACCTTGTCGGTCGCCTTCGACAGCGCGGCGCCGCCGACGACCAGCGAGCGCGAGCCGTAGGTGCCCATGCCGAACTGCACGCGGTCGGTATCGCCGAACACGATGTCGACATTCTCGAAGGCAACGCCGAGCTTGTCCGAGACGATCTGCGCGAAGGTGGTCTCGTGGCCCTGGCCGTGATTGTGGGTACCGATCATCACCGTCACCTGGCCGGTCGGATGCACCCGCACCGTGGCGCTCTCATAAAGGCCGCCGCGCGCACCGAGACGTCCTGCGAAGCGCGACGGCGCGAGGCCGCAGGCCTCGACATAGGTGGAGTAGCCGAGCCCGCGGAACTTGCCCTTACTGGCGGACGCCGCCTTGCGCACGCCGAAATTCTTGACGTCGGCCGCGACCAGCGCGCCGTCGAGACAGCCCATGGGATCGCCGGAATCGTACTGCACCAGCACCGGCGTCTGATACGGATAGGCTTCCTTCGGGATAATGTTGCGGCGGCGGATCTCGACACGGTCGATTCCCATCTCGCTGGCGGCGACATCGACGATGCGCTCCAGCACGAAGGTCGCCTCGGGCCGGCCGGCGCCACGATAGGCGTCGACCGGCACGGTGTTGGTGAAGACCACCTTCACGTTGCAGTAGATCGCTGGCGTGGTGTAGACGCCGCCGAGCAAGGGACCATAGAGATTGGTCGGGATGTTCGGTCCGAAGGTCGAGAGATAGCCGCCCATATTGGCCAGCGTGTTGACGCGGAAGGCGAGGAATTTTCCGGTCTCGTCGAGCGCGAGCTCGGCCTCGGTGACATGATCGCGGCCGTGACGATCGGAGACATAGCCCTCCGAGCGGCTCGCCACCCATTTCACCGGCCGCCTCACGCGCTTGGCGGCCCAGGTGATCACGGCCTCCTCGCCGTAATGGAACTGCTTGACGCCGAAGCCGCCGCCGACATCGGGCGCGACCACGCGCAGCTTGTGTTGGGGAATGTTCAGCACCAGCGCGCCCATCAGGAAGCGCACGACATGCGGGAACTGGCTGGTGGTCCACAGCGTGTAGCGATCCGTGCCCGGCTCGTATTCGGCGATGGCCGCGCGCGGCTCCATGGGATTGCCAATCAGGCGGTTGTTGACGAGGCTCAGCCGGGCGACATGCGCCGCCTTCTTGAACGCGGACTCGACCGCGGCCTTGTCGCCGAGCTCCCAGTCGCAGCAGATGTTGTTCGGCACGTCGTCGAACAATTGCGGCGCGTCGGGCCTGACGGCTTCCAGCACGCCGACCACGGAGGGCAGCACCTTGTAGTCGACCTGCAGCAGGTCAGCCGCCGCGTTGGCCTGCTCCGGCGTTTCTGCGATGACGAAAGCGACCAGATCGCCGACGAACCGCACCTTGTCCTGCGCCAGCATCGGGAACGGCGGCTCCTTCATCGGCACGCCCTTGGCGTCGGTGATACCCCAGCCGCAGGGCAACGAGCCCAGCCCATCATCGGCGACATCGTCGCCGGTCAGGACCGCGATGACGCCGGGCGACGCCAGCGCCGCGCTCTTGTCGATGCCGCGCAGCACCGCATGGCCGTGCGGCGAGCGCACGAACACGCCGGCGGCCATGCCGGGGCGCTTGATGTCGGAGACGTAGTTGCCGCGGCCGGTGAGGAACCGTTGGTCCTCTTTCCGCTTTGGCGCTGCACCGATGCCGATCACATTGCCCATGGTCACTCTCCCTTGGCAGCGTGCATGGCGGCAGCGCCGGCCATGACCGAGATGACGATGTTCTGGTAGCCGGTGCAGCGGCAGATATTGCCTTCGAGGCCGTGGCGGACATCGGCCTCCGTCAGGTCCGGCTTCTCGGTGGCAAGCGCGACGGCCGTCATCAGCATGCCCGGTGTGCAGAAGCCGCACTGCAGCCCGTGGTGCTCGCGGAAGGCCTCCTGCATCGGATGCATCTGGTTCGAGCCGGGGGCGCCCGTCAGGCCCTCGATCGTGAGCAATGTCGCACCGTCGAGCGCGGGCGCGAGCAGCGTGCAGCTCTTCACCGGCAGGCCGTTCAGATGCACGACGCAGGCGCCGCACTGGCTGGTGTCGCAGCCGATATGGGTGCCGGTGAGATGGAGCTGCTCGCGCAGGAGCTCGGCGACGAGTGTTGCCGGCTCGACATCCACGCTTGTTGGCCGTCCGTTGAGGTTGAAGGATATCTGCACGGTCATGCTCCTGTGCGCGACGGGTCTTTAGGCGAGTGGAAGTGCGCTGCCGGTGGCCCATGTGGCCATCACGACATCACCGACGGTGAAGGGATCTGCAAAGAAGGTCTTTTCCGGCACATAGGCGACGAACTCGTCGTCCGGCACGGTGTCGAGCATGACCTTGACGAAATAGCCCTGGTATTCGATCGCGAGCACGCGGCTCGGCAGCGACGTGGTACAGCCCGGCGGCAGCGCCTTGCCGGGCCTCACCAGCGCGACGTCGTCGCGTCGCACGGCGATATCGACCTTGTCCCCGACGCTGACGGTCGGGCGGGCCTGAAGCGGCACCTCGATGCCATCAGGCGCGGCCTGCGCGAGCGTGAAGCTCGCACCGTTCACCTTCTCCACCCTGCCCGACAGCACGTTCTGGCCCCCCATGAACTCGGCGACATAGCGATCGTGCGGATGGGCATAGACCTCGCGCGCCGCCCCGGCCTGCTTGATCCTGCCCTGCTCCATCACCACGACGAGATCCGCAAGCGCGATCGCCTCGAGCTGGGTGTGGGTGACGTGAATGAAGGTGATGCCGAGCTCCCGCTGCATCCGCCTGAGCTCCTGGCGCATCTGGACGCGGAGCTGCTCGTCGAGCGCCGACAGCGGCTCGTCGAGCAAGAGCACGCGCGGCTCGGTGATCGCCGCGCGCGCCAGCGCCACGCGCTGCTGCTGGCCGCCGGACAGCTGGGCCGGCAGGCGATCGGCGAAGCTCGTCAGCCGGACCTTTTCGATCATGGCATCCGCCGCGCGCAGACGATCCGCCTTGGACTGGCCGCGCACGCGCAACGCAAAGGCGATGTTCTCTCGAACCGTCAGGTGCGGAAACAGCGCGTAGGACTGGAACATCATCGCGGTGCGGCGCTGCACCGGCGCGAGGCCGACGACGTTCTGCCCGCCGATCACGATCTCGCCCGCCGTCGGGTCCTCATGGCCGGCGATCATGCGCAGGATGGTGGTCTTGCCGCAGCCGGAGGGGCCAATGAAGCAGCAATAGGCACCGTCTGCGATCTTCAGATTGACGCCGTCAACGACGTTGGTGACGCCGTCAAAGCTCTTGCAGACGCCTGCCAGCTCGATATCGCCGCGATCGTTCTTCATTCCTATCCCTTTGCCCGGCTGCCGCGCTTCTTCTGGATCAGCACGATGGTGCCGAGGCTGGCACCGATCACGATGAAGGAGACGACGGTGGTCACGGTGCCCAGCGCATAAAGCGAGGGCGATGTGACGTTCAGCGTCATGCTCCAGATTTCCAGCGGCAGGGTGTTCAGTGAGCCCGCGGTCTGAAGACTGCGGGCGAACTCGTCATAGGACAGCGTGAAGCCGAACAGCGCGACCGCGACGAGGCCAGGCGCCAGCACCGGGATCATCACCAGCCAGATCGATTGCCAGCGGCTGGCGCCGAGATCGTAAGCCGCCTCCTCCCACGCATGGTTGAAGCGCGACATCACCGCGAACATCACGAGCACGCCGAACGGCAGCGTCCAGGACAGCTGCGCGCCGAGCGCCGAGGTGTACCAGCTGGCATTCAGACCGAGCGCCTGGAACAACAGGCCCGTACCGAGGCCGAGCACGAGGCCGGGCGCGACCAGGCTGCCGATCATCATGTAGAAGACGAACGTGTCGCCGCGAAAGCGCTTGCGGAAGCCGAGTCCGGCGAGGAACGACACCACCACCGTGATGATGGTGACGATGACGGCGAGCTTGATGGAGCGGTCGAAGGAGCCCTTGACGTCGCCGGTGCGCACCTGAGTGAAGAGATCGACGAACCAGTGCATCGACTGGCCCTTCATCGGGAAGACGAGGCCGCCGCGGATGTCCTGGAACGACAGGATGTAGATGCAGAACATCGGCCCGTAGAGCGCGAGCACGTAGAACGTGAACAGCGCCGCCAGCACATAGAAAGTCCAGGGACGTCCGCCCTTGCTCGGCGCGATCGCCTTGCTGGTTGCAGGCGCAACCGTCTCCGGCATGTCGGCGAGAACCGCGCTCATCACGTGATCTCCTGCCTGACGTCGACGGTGCGCAGGATCAGCGAGACGATCGCGACCAGCACAAGCGTCAGCAACACGGCGCTTGCTGCGGCGGTCGGATATTGCAGCACGCCGACGTCCTCGTAGAAGGCGCTGACCACAGAGGCGGAGCCGCCGCCGGACATCACCTTCACCACGAAGAAATCGCCCATGACGATCGAGACCACGAAGATGGTGCCGAGCGCGATGCCGCTCTTGGACATCGGCACCACGATCAGGCGCATGATGTCGAAACGGCTGGCGCCGGCGTCGATCGCGGCCTCGATCAGCTTCTTGTCGATCCGCGCCATGGAATTGAAGATCGGCACGATCATGAAGATCGTGAGCTGATGGACATAGGCGATGACCACCGCAAGGTCGGAGAACAGCAGCACTTCCAGCGGCTGGCGGATCATACCCATCGCCAGCAGCACCTGGTTGATCAGGCCTTCCTTGCCGAGCAGCGGGATCCACGAAATCATTCGGATGATGTTCGAGGTCCAGAACGGCACCGTGCAGAGCAGGAACAGGCCGATCGCCAGCAACTGGTTGCGGACGTGGAAGACCAGGAAATAAGCAACGAAGAAGCCGATGATCAGGGTGAAGATCCAGGTCAGCACCGTGAACTTGATCGTCGCCAGATACAGCTTCAGCGTCAGCGCGGAGTGCAGCACCTCGACGTAGCTCGCCAGCGTGAAGCCCGGCGTCAGGCCGCCAAAGCCGTCGGTGGCGAAGAAGCTCGCCGCCAGCACCACCAGGATCGGCGCCGCGAAGAACGGCACGAGCACCAGGACCAGCGGCGAGACGTAGAGCCAGCCGGCCAGATTGGATCGCGATGGAGTTGGACTTTGAGCTGGACTATGAGTTTGACTTGGCTGCATGTCGGCGAATGCCTCGACGTCGATCTGATCCGCCGGCGCGTCGCCGCGCCGGCGCCTTTCGTCAGGGAAAGCAGGTTTCAGGCCACCTTGAAGTCGTTCCAGCGCTTGTTCATGTAGGCGGCCTCGTCCATCAGCGTGTTCCAGCAGGAGATGTTCTTGACGCGGTCGAGGAACGAGCCGCCGTCACGCTTGGTGCCGGCCTTCTCCATCGCAACGCCATAGGGATCGTTGACGACCTCCGGCGCGGGCTGGCCCTCGTACCAGAACGCCCATTCCGCCGGGGTGAGGAATTTCTTCGCAGTCGAGGGCACCGGGCTGTAATAGCCGTAGCGTGCGACGAAGCCGCCCTGCCAGCCCGAGAGATACCAGTTGAGATATTCATAGGCGGCATCGAGCTTCTTGCCGGAGAGGTGCTTCATCAGGCCCATGCCGTTGCACCAGCCGCGGTAGCCTTCCTTGCCGTTCTTGACGTTGACGGGCGCGTAGACGCAGGGAATTTCCTTGACGCGGACGGCGGCCACCGCCGGCGACCACATCGACTGGATGATGACCTCGCCCGCCGCCATCAGCTGCACCGACTGGTCGAAGGTGGTCCAGGTCGCGCGGAACTGGCCCTGCTTCTTCAGCTCGATCAGCTTGTTGCAGGTGAAGTCGATCTCCTCCTTGGTCATGTTGCCCTTGTTGCCGTACTTGATCAGCCCGGCGCTCTCGAAGCAGAGCGCGGCATCCATGATGCCGATCGCGGGCACGTCGAGGATCGCGGCCTTGCCCTTGAACTTGGAATCGATCAGGTCCTTCCACTCGGTCACTTCATGGCCGACGAGATCGGGGCGATAGCCGATGGAATCGGCATTGTAGACCTGCGGCAGGAAGGTCGCCCATTCGGTGACGCCGTCATTGAGGTCGGTCGCGTCGGGCTTGGCGATGTACATGGCCTCATAGGGCGAGATGCCCTGGCGCGGGATCTTGTGGCCGTCGATCTCGCCCTTGGTGAAGATCGGCAGGATGTTGTCGAACTCCTTGATCTTCTTGACCTCGATGCCCTGGATCACGCCGCGCTTCGCCGCCAGCTTGGCTTGCCAGCCCTCGAGATCGGCGATGTCGACCGTATTAGGCTGGCTTATGAAGCGGTTGATGGAGGCGGAGGTGTCGAGATTCTGCATCGTCACCTTGAAGCCGAGGTCCTTGGCGGCCTGGTCGCCGATCGCCTTCACCACCGAATAGGAGACGCCGACATGGCGCAGCTCGATGTCCTTGATCTCCTGCGCCCAGATGGTCGGGAATCCGCGGATCGCATCCGCTCCCGCGGCCGCGCCTGCAATCGCTGCGGCACCCTTCAACAGCGTGCGGCGGCTCAGCTTTTTTGCTTCCCCCGGCTTCGTTCCGGCATGGCCGGCAGCAGCATTCCCCTTATCCCTGTCAAGCATGGCAACCCTCGTTGGTTACAATGAGCGGCCGCAACGACCTTCAGCGATCCCTGCGGATGTGATCAGTTGCGCTTGAGGCTATGGGCGGGATTTTGCGAAGTAAAATTGGAAGTAAAAATTCGCGACATAAGCGCGACTAATGACTCGACTCACTGCATTTCATCTCGGCACGGCAGCTCAGGAAGGCGGCAGGCGGGTATACCGGGCGCGAGGAATGCAAACTTGGTGATCTCATCGGTTCGGAAAATTGTTCGTCGTCCGACACGCCTTCGCGTTCTCGCGGCGCATTTCGCCCGAGCTTTGCTTCGTCTCGCCGCCCTCATATGCAAGAGGGCGCAGGGAAGACCGGGTGCCGACTGGCACCCGCGGTCCGCTGCGCGAAGATGCACACGCAGGAAGAACCGCACAGCAGCATACAGGTGTAGCCAAACACTCGGCCTTCCCTGCGCGATGGCCGGACGGCTTATGCCGCGCTCTCCCGGGAGCCGAATTCCTTCTGGCCTCCCTCACCTTCGCGAAAGTCGCTAACACGACGCCGGTTGACGCCAATGTCACATTCGCCAAGGCTTGACCGTAGCAACGACGGCCAGGACCACACGGTTTTGCCGTACGCGCGGCCCGCCATTTCGCCGCAGTTTTTCCAACTCCGTCGACAGAGCCGGAAACTTACAGACGAGACGAAACCTAGCAGCGCCGTTCGTCCGCGCGCGGCCGCGGGCTCACCGGGGACTACCCTCCCTGCCCGCACCTCTCGCGCCCGACGCTGCCGCGTCCACCGCAAGCCCCGGCTCACGAACATGACGACATCACGATCGCCCCTCTGGATGAGCCGGGATGACCGACACATACGATATTTCCGAATTTCGGTAAAGAAGAATGTTTTTGCCGAGAGGCCTTGACAGGCGAACGAAACAGCAGGGCGCCATCAGCTCGATGTGAGGACACACATCGAGATCAAGCCGCAGCCGCCTGATACAAGCACTCGCGAAGCCAGGCGTGGCCTTTGTCCTCCTGATTGCGCGGATGCCACAGCGCGACGATGCGAGCGGGCGGCAGATCGAGCGGCGGGGGCGTGAGATCGAGCTCGTGGGCGAAGCGGATCAGGAAGCGCCGCGGCAGAGTGCAGATGCAGTCACTGTGCGCAAGGATGACCGGCGCCAGCGCATAGGTCTGGATCGAGACGGCGACACGCCGCGAGCGGCCGAGCGCGGCCAGCGCGTCATCGACGAGGCCCGAGAAGCCACCGCCATCGGCGGAGATCAAGAGATGGTCGAGCGCGCAAAAGCTGTCGAGATCGAGCGGGCCGTTGCCGCGGGGGTGACCTTTGCGCTGTGCGGACAGGAAGCCGTCCTCGAACAGCGGCCGCTGCATCAGCTCGCCATGTGCGCGGTCGGCTCCCGTCACCAGGATATCGATCTCTCCCCTTTCGAGTTGATCCACGACATCGCGGGCGGGGTGAACGAGGGCGAGCCGCGCCCGCTCCGCCATCGCGGTCAAGCTTGCCACCAAGCCGGGTGCCAGCGTCACGGCCGGGTTCTCGTGGATGGCAACGACGAAGGTGCGCTGGCTCCGGGCGGGGTCGAACACAGCCGGCCCCTCCACCATGCGACGGAGCTTGCCGAGCACGTCCGCAAGCTCGGTCTGGAGCTCCACAGCCCTCGTCGTCGGCACCACGCCGCGCCCGCTCGCCGCGGGCACGAACAGCGGATCGGCAAAGATCTGCCGCAGCCGGTTCAGCCGCGCCGACAGCGCAGGCTGCCCGATATTGAGCCGGGAGGCAGCGCGCGTCACGTTCCGCTCGCGCAGGAGAGCCTCCAGAGCCAGCAACAGACCGAGGTCGATCTCGGCGAGATCATTGTCGTCGGCCGGCCGACCCCGGCCGCGTTCCGCATCCTGCATCGGAGCCACCTCCGTCTAGGGCACATCGCGGCTCGAACGGGCCGCGATGTGAGGGTTAAGGCCAAAACGGCGGCGTGAAAAGCTGGCCTATCGTGCCTTCCGATATCGACGATGTCGATGGGACCTATCGAACCCGCGGCTCTCCCCAAGGCGCGGCGCGCCTCGTACCTCACGGACACCGCGGCCCGGGCAAGCAGGGCCCCAAGCCGCGGTCCAGTGGAGGACATCTTGATGATTCACGCGGCCAAGACCTATCAAGTCGGCGAAGCATCCATCACGCGGATCGACGAGTTGCGGCTTGCCGCATTCAAGTTCGACGCGCTCTATCCAGGAGGCGAGCCGGAAGCGCTGGGGCGCCATCGCGACCGCCTGGAGGCGGGCTCGTTCGATGCTGCGACCGGCACCTTCATCCAAAGCATTCACAGCTGGCTGGTCAGGACGCCGCACCATACGATCCTGATCGACACGGCCACCGGCAATGACAAGAACCGGCCGGAGATTCCACCGCTTCACCGGCTCAACGAGCCGTTCCTGGCGCGGCTGGCCGCAGCGGGTGTCACGCCGGAGCAGGTCGATTACGTGCTGCTCACGCATGTGCATGCCGACCACGTCGGCTGGAACACCCGCCTCATTGACGGGCGCTGGGTCCCGACCTTCCCGAATGCGACTTACGTCTTCTCCGCGATCGAAAAGGCCTATGGCGAGAGCCTCGCGACAGGCACAGAGCCGACCGGACCGGCCCGCCCTGCCCCGGCCCTCGGGCCCGCGCTGCGCAAGCCGGCCGACCGCGTCTATGACGACAGCGTCCGGCCGGTGATCGAGGCCGGACTTGCCAAGCTCATCGCGGCGGACGGAAGCGAGGTGATCGAGGGCATCTCGTTCGTTCCGACGCCCGGCCACAGCGTCGATCACGCCTCCATCCGCCTCGTCTCGCGCGGCGAGGAGGCGCTGTTCGCCGGAGACGTCATGCACCATCCGCTCCAGGTGTATGAGCCTTCGCTCAATTCCTGCTTCTGCGAATTCCCGGAGGCCGCGCTGCGCTCGCGCGCCTTCGTGCTGGAGGACGCTGCCGAGCGGGGCGCAACCGTCTTCACCACCCATTTCGCACAGTCATCGGTCGGCCGCATCAGCCGGACCGGAGGACGCTTTACCTGGCAATTCGTCTGAAAGGAGACGATCATGAACCAGCACGCCAATGCGCGCGCCGACAGGCCCGAGATCGTGGTCGAGGATCTCATGATCCCGAGCGACACGGCCGGAATCTCGCTTCACTTGCGCAACAAGCGACCCGCGGCGCTCGAGACCTTCTCCGCCGAGCGAACCATCCTGATGATGCACGGCGCGACCTATTCATCGGAAAGCCTCTTCGATACGCCGCTCGGCGGCCGCTCCTTCATGGATTATCTCGCCGCCCAAGGGTACGACGTCTTCGCGCTCGACGTGCGCGGCTACGGCCAATCAACCCGACCGCCCGAGATGGACGCGCCGCCGGAGCAGTCCGAACCGCTCGTGCGCACCGAGGTCGGTGTGCGTGACCTCGCCAGCGCCGTCGCGCACATCCTGAAGCGACGCAAGATCGCGCGCCTCAATCTGGTTGCCATGTCCTGGGGCGGCTCGGTGGCCGGTGCTTACACCGCAGGCAACAACGACAAGATCGTCAAGCTTGCGCTGGTCGCGCCGCTCTGGCTGCTGCAAGGCCCGGCTCCGATCGATGCAGGCGGGCGCCTCGGCGGCTATCGCAAGGTTCCGGTGCTGGACTTCAGGGAGCGCTGGCTTTCGGCTGCGCCGGAAGCGGCACGATCGCGCTTGATCCCGGCGGGCGGCTTCGAGCACTGGGCCAGCATCTCGCTCGCGACCGACCCGTTAGGCAGCGCGCAGACGCCTGCGATCATGCGTGCGGTCAATGGCCCGATCCTGGACATTCGCGAATACTGGGCCGCCGGCAAGAGGCTCTATGATGCCGGCGACATTCGCGTCCCCGTGCTGCTGGTTCACGCCGAATGGGATCAGGACGTGCCCATCGCCTCGGCGCAGGACTTCTTCCTTTCACTGAAACATGCGCCATACCGGCGCTGGATCGAGATCGGCGAAGGCACGCACATGGTTCTCCTGGAGAAAAACCGTCTGCAGGCGTTCGACGCCATCAACCAGTTTCTCGCCGAAGATTATTGTTAACGCGCTCCTCGCTTCCGCCTGGGACACTTTTGCGGCGCGGGCCCCTGCTGCACCGCGAAATCACTCGCGCCGCAACATTCAAAAATGAGACTGCCAGTCAAGCCGAAGGAGGCCGCGATGCGTGCAGCGCATCCGACTTCGGTTAGCTTTCCTCCAAAGCCGCGGGCTTGAAGAGCCACGGGCATGCACGGTTCGTCGCGGCAACAAGCGATGACACAGGGGAGGAGCACATGTCGAAATGCAGCATCGGACTGCTCGCGTTGAGCAGCCTGTTTCTTTCGGGCGCGGCGATCGCCCAGGAAAAGATCAAGGTGGGCGTGACCGCGACGCTCGAAGGTACCTACACGGTGCTCGGCGAGGACGGCATGCGCGGCCATCAGACCGCGCTCAACGTGCTCGGCAAGAAGGTCGGCGACAAGGAACTCGAATTCATCGTCGCCTCTACCGACGCGACGCCGGACTCGGCCGTGCGCGCAGTCCGCAAGCTGATTGAGCAGGACAAGGTGCAGATCCTGCTGTCGCCGCTCTCCGGCGACGAAGGCATCGCGGTGAAGAATTTCGCCAAGACCCATCCCGAGCTGACGTTCATCAATGCAGCGTCCGGTGCGCAGGAAACGACCTATGTCGACCCTGCCCCGAACTTCTTCCGCTACAACATGGACGGCGCGCAGTGGCAGATCGGCCTCGGCAAATACGCCTATGAGGAAAAGAAGTATCGCAAGATCGCGACCGTCGGCGAGGACTATTCCTTCATCTACACCCAGGTGTTCGGGCTGGTGCTCGAGTTCTGCGGCGCCGGCGGACAGGTCACCAACCGGCAATGGGTGCCGCTGGGAACGAAGGACTTCGCCTCGGTCATCGCCGCTCTGCCCGACGACGTCGATGCCATCTATCTCGGGCTCGGCGGCGCGGATGCCGTCAACTTCCTCAACCAGTATCAGCAGGCCGGCGGCAAGGCGCATCTGATGGGTGGTTCCATCATGATCGACCAGACCATCCTGTCGTCGAAGGGCAACGCCAAGAATGCCCTTATCGGCACCATCGCGGCGAGCGGCCAGGCCGACACCTGGGAGGATCCGGGCTGGCAGAAGTTCGTGAAGGCCTATCAGGACGCCTTCCCGCCCAACAAGCGCTTCCCGAGCCCGTCGCTGCTCGCCACCAACTACTATAATTCAACCATGGCGCTGATCCTCGCACTGCGTCAGGTCAATGGCGACCTCTCCAACAACCAGGCCAAGTACAAGGAAGCACTGGCGAAGATCGAGCTCGACGCGCCGAACGGCAAGATCAAGCTCGACTCCAACCGCCAGGCGATCGGTACCAACTTCGTCACCGAGGTCGTCGACGACGGCAAGGGCGCACTGTTCAGCAAGGTCGTGAAGGTGATTCCGAACGTGAACCAGACGCTCGGCTACGATCCGGCCGTGTTCTCCAAGATTGGCCTGCCGAGCCGCACTGTGCCGGAATGTAAGAAGTACTGACGCATCACATCAGGCACGCAACCGGGGAGCGACTCGCTGACGCGGTCGCTCTCCGCTCTTGCAATCTTGGCGGTGTTGTTGAAGGCTGGCCGAAAAGACAAGAACGTTCGGGAGGGGAAGGCATGAGCCGTGCGCTCGCCGTCTTCCATGGCCGCTTCGGCCGGGCGACGGTTTATCAATTGAACCGCCCTTTCAATATCCACGCCCATCGCGAAGGTCATCTGATCTTCCATGTCGGCGGCATGCCCGCATGCATCGATGTCTCCGACGGGCATTACGATCTCACCGAGACGTCGGTCGTCGCCGTCAATCCCTGGGAACCGCACAACTTCCTGCCAACCGATCTCGACGGCGGCGCGATCTTCTTCGTGCTCTACGTCAACGCCGAATGGTTTGCGCCGGATGCCTCCGGCTCCGACCGGTTGCGCTTCGGCCGCACCCAATTCAGGCGTACACCCGCGCTCGACAAGCACATCAGGCGGACCGCCGCGCTCGTGTGCGGCGCACCATCGCTCTCCAGCCTGGATTCCGAGCTGAGGCGGCTGATCGACATCTGCTACGACGAAAGCTGGCAGCAGGCCGAGATCGCGCGCGATCCGCGCGCAGGCGGTGTCACCGACTTTCGCGTGCGCAAGTGCATCAAGATGATGTCGGAGAGTCCAGGCGCCGAAATCGAGCTCGACACCATTGCGCGCGAATCCGGCCTGTCGCGGCCGCATTTCTACCGGCTGTTCCGCGTGCAGACCGGCGTCACGCCGAACCTCTACCTCAACACGCTGATCATGGAACAGGCGCTCGAAGCGCTGGTGGCGAGCGAGACGCCGATCGCCGACATCGGCTTCGACCTCGGCTTCTCCTCGCAGAGCGGTTTCACGCGTTTCTTCGCCGCCAATGTCGGGATGGCCCCGACCGATTATCGTCGCGCCGCCAAGGTTTTGCGCGCCTGAGCGCAGGCCACGAAAAGATACTCACGATCAAACGTCGCCCTCGCCGCCTGGCTAGGATGCCGGCAACGCGATCCCGAAAGAGGATCGCGAGTCCAGGGAGGACGTTCGTCCATGGCAGGGCCAGCAGCCGGCAACGGCTTGCATGCCCCCTCGCCCCGCTTGCGGGGAGAGGGTTGCGGTGAACCCGCGCCTTCGGCGCGACCTCTCTACGCACGCGCAAAAGCTATCACACACGACCGCTTGGAAGGGTCTGCGCAAGCGCCTCGTCCTTCAAGACGACCGCTCCGCGGTCTCCTCAGGATGAGGCTAATCAGCATTGGGCCCGCTGAAACTGCTGCCGCATACTCTGCCTTCATCCTGAGGAGCCCGCCAAAGCGGGCGTCTCGAAGGATGGGCTGCGGAGCCTCCACCTCCGATATGCGATTGCTCCGCCGCAAGCGGGGCGAGGTGAAGCCATGAGCCGCTTCGTCGAACGCCATCCGGCCTGGGCGCTGATTACGATCATCGCGATTGCGGTCGTGCTCTGGCTGATCTTCGCGGTCTGGCCGCCGGGGCTGGAAGAGGCGATCGGCCGCAAGCGCGTCTTCCTCAACGCGGTGTTCAACGGCATCACGCTTGGCGGCCTCTACTTCCTCGTCGCCAGCGGCTTCACCCTGATCTTCGGCCTGATGCGCAACGTCAACCTCGCGCACGGCTCGCTCTATCTGTTCGGCGGCTATGTCGGCTACGCCATCAGCACATCGACCGGCTCGTGGATCCTCGGCTTCATCGTCGCCTTTATCCTGACCGCCTTTGTCGGCGTGCTGCTGCAGGTGATCGTGTTCCGCCGGATGGAGGGCCAGGATCTCAGGCAGACCATGGTGACGATCGGACTGTCGATCGTGTTTGCCGATCTCATGCTGTGGGCCTGCGGCGGTGACTTCTACCAGATCCAGACCCCGAACTGGCTGATCGGTCCGATCGAGCTGCCGCTGGTCACGGCGATTAAATCCTCGGGCGAGCCGGTCTATCTCAGATATCCGCTCGTCAGGCTCGTGATCTTCGCGGCCTCCGTGGTCATTGGCGTCGCGATGTGGCTCGCGCTCAACCGCACCCGGATCGGCATGATCGTCCGCGCCGGCGTCGACGATCGCGACATTCTCGCCGCGACCGGCGTACGCATCCAACTCGTCTTCGTCGCCGTGTTCGCCTTCGGCGCGGGGCTTGCGGGCATCGCCGGCGTCGTCGGCGGCACATTCCAGTCCTTATCGCCCGGCGAAGACATCCGCTTCCTGCTGGCGTCCCTCGTCGTCGTGATCGTGGGCGGCATGGGCTCGATCCCGGGCGCGGCGCTGGGTGCGGTGATCATCGGCCTCGCCGAGCAGCTCGGCTCGGTCTACATCCCGACCTACGCCATCGTCGTGACCTTCCTGATCATGGTGGTGGTGCTGGCGATCCGGCCGCAAGGCCTATTGGCGAGGCGCTGAGATGTCGCTCGCCCACGAAGCCCCCGTCGCCGTAGGCCGCGCCACCAAGGCGCAGCGGCCGACCCGGACATGGCCGGAGATCAACAACCCCGCCGCCTGGGCCGTCGCGGCCATCCTCCTGGTCATGCCGCTAATCGCGAGCGGCTTCTTCCTGATCGAGATCTTCGCGACGACGCTGATCCTCGGCACCATGGCGCTGAGCCTGATGTTCCTCGCCGGCTATGGCGGCATGGTCAGCCTGATGCAGCTCACCATTGCGGGCTTCTCGGCCTACATGGTCGCCGTGTTCGGCGTCAGCGGCAACGCCAATATCAGCCTGGGTTGGCCGTGGTGGCTCGCAGTGCCGATGGCGCTGGCGCTGGCGACCGCCTTCGGCACCCTCGGCGGCGCGCTCGCGGTGCGCACCGAAGGCATCTACACCATCATGATCACGCTCGCCATTGGCGCCGCCTTCTACTATTTCACCAACCAGAACTGGGCGATCTTCAACGGCCATACCGGCATCAACAACGTGGCGACGCCGCACTTCTGGGGCGTGAACTGGCGCGCCGACATCCCCTTCTATTATGTCGTGCTCGCGGTCGCCGCGCTCTGCTACTTCGCGGTCGAATATGTCTCGCGCGCCCCGTTCGGCCTCGCGCTCCAGGGTGTGCGCGACAATCCGCGGCGCATGGCGGCGCTCGGCTTCAACGTCAATGCGCACCGCGTCGCAGCCTATGCCTTCGCGTCTTTCGTCGCGGCGCTGGCCGGCGTGCTGCAGGTCTGGAACTATCGCCAGATCTCGCCGGGCTCGGTCAGCGTCGGGGCCTGCATCGACGTGCTGATCATCGCCGTGGTCGGCGGCATCACGCGTCCGATCGGTCCCTACATCGGCGCGCTGATCTTCGTGCTGCTACGCACCTTCGCGCTCGACTTCCTGGTCCGGCTCGGGCTCGACGGCAACCGCTTCCGCCTGCTGATCGGGCTCGGCTTCCTCGCCATCGTGTTCTGGTCCTCGGACGGCGTCATCGGCCTCTGGCAGCGCTGGCGTCAGTATCAACGGCGCGAGGTGAGCCGCTCCGGCGGAGGGCGCCACCATGGATAGCGTCGCCCAACGCCTCTCCGTCGTCGGTGCCGGCGCTGCACTGGAGCTGCGCGGCGTGACGCGGCTGTTCGGCGCGCTCGCGGCGCTGACCGACGTCACCATTACCGTGCGACCGGGCGAGCGGCGCGCCGTGCTCGGCTCGAACGGTGCCGGCAAGACCACGCTGTTCAACTGCATCACGGGCGACTTCCCGCCCTCCTCCGGCACCATCCGCTTCTTCGGCGAGGACGTGACGCATTTCCCGCCTTATGAGCGCATCCGCCGCGGGTTGCGTCGCACTTACCAGATTTCGGCGCTGTTCCCCGGCCTCACCGTACAGGACAACGTCTATCTCGCCTGCCGCGGCGTCTCGCGCGGACGCTTCTCGTTCCTGCGTCCGGGACAGAATGATGCGCTGATGCATGCGGCCGACAATCTCGTGCAGGCTGTGCATCTATCCGCCGTGAAGGACCAGCGCGTGGCCGAGCTCGCGCACGGCCAGCAGCGCCAGCTCGAAATCGCGCTCGCGCTCGCCGGCGCGCCGCGCTTCGTGCTGTTCGACGAGCCGGCCGCCGGCCTGTCGCCGACGGAGCGGGCCGAGCTGATCGAGATCCTGACCTCCCTGCCCGCCCATATCGGCTACATCATCATCGAGCACGACATGGACGTTGCTCTGCGCGTCGTCGAGAGCGTCACGATGATGCACAACGGCCGCATCTTCAAGGAGGGCCTGCCGGAAGAAATTCAATCCGACCCTGAAGTGCAGGAGCTTTATCTCGGAGGCGGCCATGAATGAGGTCCGCCGCAGCGGTGCCGCACTCGAGGTCCGCGGCCTCGACGTCTACTACGGCCACTCGCATGCGCTGCAAGGCGTCGATCTCACGTTGGAGAGCGGCGTGTTCTCCGTCGTCGGCCGCAACGGCATGGGCAAGACCACGCTGTGCAAGGCGATCATGGGGCTGGTCGGCGTGAGCGGCGGCTCGATCCGCGTGCGCGGTGAGGATGTCACGCGGCGGCCGCCGGCCCAGATCGCGCGGCTCGGCGTCGGCTATGTGCCGCAGGGACGCCGCCTGTGGCGCTCGCTCAGCGTCGACGAGCACCTGCGGCTCGCTGGCGGCCTGCGCTCAGGCGCCTGGACCGTCGAGCGCATCTACGACACCTTTCCCCGGCTCGCCGAGCGTCGGGATCACGGCGGCGGCCAGCTCTCCGGCGGCGAACAGCAGATGCTGGCGATCTCGCGCGCGCTGCTCACCAACCCGCATCTGCTCATCATGGACGAGCCGACCGAAGGCCTCGCGCCCGTCATCGTCGCGCAGGTCGAGGAGATGCTGCTGCGGCTGGGCGAAGACGGTGACATGTCCGTGCTCGTCATCGAGCAGAACATCGGCGTCGCCACCGCGATTTCGCGCAACGTCGCGATCATGGTCAACGGCCGCATCAATCGCATCATCGACTCCGCGCGCCTTGCGGCGGACCGCGAACTGCAGCAGCGCCTGCTCGGCGTCGGGCTTCATGCGGAGCTCGAACCGGAGATCGACGTCGCGGCATCCGCCGCCGAAACGAAGCCGACGCCGGTGCCCCGCCGCGACGGGCCGGTGCGGATTTACATCTCCAACCCGACGCTGCCGACGCGATGGTCGCAACCGGTACCGATCGCGCGCATCGAGGCCGCGGCGCGGACGCTCTCGACGCAAGTCGCGCGGCTCGACGAGACGGCGCGGCGCAAGCGCGAGCCGGTGACGGCGCAGGCCTCGGGCCCGCCGGTGGTGCTGGTCGTCGGCACGCTCGATACCAAGGGCCAGGAGCTGCGCTACATCCGCGACATCATCGCCGAAAGCGGCCTGCGCACGCGGCTGGTCGACGTCTCGACCAGTGGCAAGCATTCTTCCTGCGATGTCTCCGCGCAGGAGATCGCCCTGAACCACGGCCGCGGTGGCTCCGCCGTGTTCGGCACCGACCGTGGTGCCGCGGTGACCGCAATGGCAGATGCGTTTGCGAATTGGCTGCGGCGCCAGGGCAATGTCGCCGGCGTGATCTCGGCCGGCGGCTCGGGCGCGGCCTCGCTGGTCGCCCCGGGCATGCGCGCGCTGCCGGTCGGCGTGCCCAAGCTGATCATCTCCTCGGTCGCATCAGGCGATGTCGGGCCCTATGTCGGTCCGGCCGACATCACCATGATGTACTCGGTCACCGACGTGCAGGGGCTGAACTCGATCTCGCGCGCGGTGCTTGCCAACGGAGCCAATGCGCTCGCCGGCATGGTCAAGGCGCGGCTCGACGCGCGTGCCGCAACGGCGCGCGAAGCCGGCGGGCTGCCCGCAATCGGCATCACCATGTTCGGCGTCACCACGCCGGCCGTGCAGAAGATCGCTAGCGACCTGCGCGAGGATTTCGAGTGCCTGGTGTTCCATGCCACCGGCGTCGGCGGACGCTCGATGGAGAAGCTCGTCGAGTCCGGCCAGCTCGCCGGCGTGATCGACCTCACCACGACCGAAGTCTGCGACCTCTTGATGGGCGGCGTGTTCCCCGCCACCGAAGACCGCTTTGGCGCGATCATTCGCAGCCGCCTGCCCTATGTCGGCTCGGTCGGCGCGCTCGACATGGTCAATTTCGGCGCGCCCGACACCATTCCCGAACGCTATCGCGGCCGCAAATTCCACGTCCACAATCCGCAGGTGACGTTGATGCGGACCACTGTGGAAGAGAACGAGCGCATGGGCCGCTGGATCGGCGAGCGGCTGAACCAGATGGATGGCCCGGTGCGCTTCTTCCTGCCCGAGGGCGGCGTCTCCGCGCTCGACGCGCGGGGACAGCCGTTCTGGGATCCGGACGCCGACGCCGCGCTGTTCCGCACGCTGGAGCGGACCGTGCGGCAGACCGGCAACCGCCAACTCATTCGCACGCCTAAGAACATCAACGATCCCGATTTCGCCGCTGCCATCGTCAGTGCGTTCAAAACCCTGTTCGGGCGCAGCGGTGGGCGGCGGAGACTCGCGAGGTGACCGATGGCCAGGTTTGAACGCACGGCGCTGCTGAAGAGGTTTCGCGACATGGCAAGGCGCGGCGAGCCGATCGTCGGCGGCGGCGCCGGCACCGGGCTCTCAGCCAAATGCGAGGAAGCCGGCGGCGTCGACCTCATCGTCATCTACAATTCCGGCCGCTACCGCATGGCCGGGCGCGGCTCGCTCGCGGGTCTGATGGCGTATGGCGATGCCAACGCCATCGTGCTGGAAATGGCGAATGAAGTGCTCCCCGTGGTCGATCAGACCCCGGTGTTGGCGGGCGTCAACGGCACCGATCCCTTCCGCGACATGGACGTCTTTCTCGACCAGCTCAAGGCACTCGGGTTTGCCGGCGTCCAGAACTTTCCGACCGTCGGCCTGATCGACGGTACCTTCCGCGCCAATCTCGAAGAGACCGGCATGTCATATGCGCTCGAGATCGACATGATCGCCAAGGCGCACGACAAGGACATGCTGACAACGCCCTACGTGTTCAGCGAGAAGGAAGCCGCGGCGATGGCGATCGCCGGCGCCGACATCATCGTCTGCCACATGGGCCTGACGACCGGCGGCACGATCGGTGCGCAGACCGCGCCAAAGCTCAAGGACTGCCCGGCGCGGATCGACACCTGGGCCACTGCCGCGCTCAGCGTCAATCCGGACATCCTGGTGCTGGCGCATGGCGGCCCGATCGCCGATCCCGCGGACGCCGATTTCATCATGAAGAACACCCGTCATTGCCACGGCTTCTACGGGGCGTCCTCGATGGAGCGGCTGCCGGTGGAGCGGGCGCTGACGGAACAGGTGCGTCAATTCAAGGCGATCGGCGCGCGATAACGCCTGATAGGTTCGAGGGAGGGAAAGATGTCAGGGATGCTGGTCGGTGAATTGATCCTCTGGCTGATCGTCGCGATCATCGTGATCGTGGTCGGCGTTTACATCGTGAACTGGCTCTACCACCGCTCCTCCAAGGAGACCTCGTTCGTCCGCACTGGCTTCCTCGGCGAACGCGTGGTGATCAATGGCGGCGCCTTCGTGCTGCCGTTCATTCACGACTACACCCCCGTCAACATGAACGTGCTGCCGATGGGCATCGTACGTTCGAAGCAGGATGCCGTGATCACCCGCGACCGCATGCGCGTCGACATCGAGGCCGACTTCTACGTCCGCGTCCAGCCGACCCGGGAGGCCGTCTCGATCGCCGCGGCGACGCTCGGCCGCCGCACCCTGGAACCCGGGCAGCTGCATGCGCTGCTGGCCGGCAAGTTCATCTCCGCGATCCGCTCGGTCGCCTCCGAAATGACCATGGAGGAGATGCACGAGCGGCGCGGCGACTATGTCGCGCGGGTCAAGACCGAAGCGGCGGAAGCTCTCGCCCAGAACGGCCTCGAGCTGGAATCGGTCGCGATCACCGATCTCGACCAGACTGACCTTGAGTTCTTCAACCCTTCGAACCGGTTCGACGCCGAAGGCCTGACCCGGTTGATGGAGGACATCGAGGCCAGACGCAAGCTGCGCAACGACATCGAGCAGGATTCGATGATCAAGATCCGCTCCCGCAACCTGGAAGCCGAACGGCAGGCGCTGGAGATCGAGCGCGAGAGCGAGACCGCGCGGCTGGAGCAGGAACGCGACATCGAGATGCGCCGCGCGCTTCAGCGCACCGAAGTCGCCCGCGAGCGGGCCCTGCGCGAGACCGAGGCGGAACAGGCGCAGATTTCCGCGCGCGAGGCCATCGAGCGCGCCCGCATCGCCAATGAGCAGGCGATCGCCGAGGCCCGCATCGCCTCGGAGCGCGAGACCCGCCAGAAGGAGATCGAGCGGACCCGGACCATCGAGGAGAAGGAGCTGCTGGCGCGCGAGGAGATCGAGAAGACAAGGATCGCCAACCAGCGCTCGATCGACACCACCCGCATCGCCTCCGAACGCGAAGTCCGCCAGCGCGAGATCGAGCGGATGCGCACGGTCGAGGAAGCCGAGATCGCCGCGCGCGAGGCCATCGAAAAGGCACGCATCCAGCAGGACCGCGTCGTCACCGACGCCCGCATCGCCAACGAGGAAGAGACGCGCCGCCGTGAGATCGAGCGCACGCGCGCGGTCGACGAGGCCGAGATTGCCGCCCGCGAAGCCACCGAAAAAGCCCGCATCGCTCAGACCATGATTGTCAATGTCGAGCGCATCTCCTCCGACGAGCGCACCCGCGCGCTGGAGATCCAGCAGGTGCGGACCATCCAGGAGGCCGAGATCGAGGCCCAGCGCGCGGTCGAGGCCGCCCGCATCGCCCGGGAGCGGACGCTGGCGGCCGAGCGCATCGCCGCCGAGCAGAACACGCGGCAGCTGGAGATCGAGCGCAATCAGGCACTGGACGTCGCCGGCATTGCCGCGCGCGAGACCACGGAAGCCTCGCGTATCGCGCAGGAGGAGCGCGTGCGCTCGCTCGAGATCGCCCGCAACCGCGCCGTCGAAGAAGCCGATATCGCCTCGCGCGAGGCGATCGAGGCGGCCCGCATCGCCCAAGAGAAGGCGGTTGCGGCCGAGCGCATCCAGGCCGAACGCGAGACGCGCGCGCTGGAGATCGAGCGCACCGGCCTCCTCGAGGCCGCCGAGCTGAAGCGGCGCGACGCCATCGAGCGGCAGCGCGTCACGGTCGATCTGGCGCTCGAGGCCGAGCGCATCAATTCCTCAAAGAAGCGCGAAGTGCTCAACATCGAGCATAAGAAGGCGATCGAGATCGCGGACGAGGACCGCGTCATCGCGCTGTCGACCAAGAAGTCCGAGCGGATCGACGCCGACCGCCAGGTCCGGCAAGCCGAGATCGTCGCGCGCAAGGAGGTCGAGACCACCGACGTCTCGCGCGAGCAGGCGCTGGAAGCCGCCCGCATCGAGCGGCGACGTGCGATCGAGCAACTCGAGGTCGCCCGCGTGCAGTCGCTGCAGGAAGCCGAGATCGCCGCGCGCGAGGAGGTCGAGCGTGCCCGCATCGCCTCCGACCGCGGCCTCGACGAGGCGCGCATCGGCCGCGAGCGCGAGCTGCGCAAGCTCGAGGTCAATCGCGAGAAGGACGTCGAGACGGTGCTGATGGAGAAAGCCATCGCCATCCATCAGAAGTCCTTGGAGGAGTCCGCCGCGCGCGCCGCCGCCGAGGAGGCACGGATCCGGGCGACTGAAGCCGCCGAGCGCGTCGTCACCGCCCGCGAGAGCGAGATCGCCAAGCGGCGCAAGACCGTCGAGGTCCTGCTGGCGGAGAAACAGGCGGAGGAGACCCGCATCGCGGCCGAGGCCGAGCGTGTGCGCGCCGCGGTCGAGGCGGAGGCGCAGCGCATGCTGAATGAGGCCGAGAACGTGCTGACCGATCAGGCGCGCTACTCGCTGTTCCGCAGAAAACTGCTCGACCGCATCGAGGGCATCGTGCGCGAGAGTGTCAAGCCGATGGAGAAGATCGAGGGCATCCGCATCCTCCAGGTCGACGGCCTCAATGGCAACGGCCACGGCAACGGCAATGGCGGCCGCAGCGCCACCGACGAGGTGATCGACTCGGCCCTGCGCTACCGCGTCCAGGCGCCGCTGATCGACTCCATCCTGTCGGACATCGGCGTCGAGGGCGGCAGTCTCGCAAAGATGCCGGGGCTGATCCGCGAGGCCCGCGACATGCAGGGCATCAAGGAGGCCGCGCGCAAGGGTAGCGGCGGAGGTGGTGGCGGTGGCGACAAGCCGGCGGCCTCCTCGCCCGCGGCCGAGGGTGGCGAGCCGCCGGCCGAGCGCGGGCCGCGGAAGAAGAGCTGAGGTCTTGAGCGATGGCCCGCGTCTACGTCTCCACTGTCGTCAACGCCCGCAATGACCGCGTCTGGGCGCGGGTACGCGATTTCAACGGCCTGCCGAACTGGCATCCGGCCATCGCCGAAAGCCGGATCGAGGGCGGCGAGCCCGCCGACAAGATCGGCTGTGTCAGGGATTTCCGGCTGCGCAACGGTGACCGCATCCGCGAAAAGCTGCTCGGCCTCTCCGACTACGACATGTTCTGCACCTATTCGATCCTGGAATCGCCGATGGGCGTCGAGAACTACGTCGCCACCCTGCGGCTCACGCCTGTCACCGACGGCGACCAGACCTTCATGGAATGGACCGCCGAATTCGACTGCGCGCCGGAACGGGAGACCGAGCTCGTCAGCAATATCGGCGGCGGCGTATTCCAGGGTGGCTTCGACGCCCTGAAGCGTGTGTTCGGAGGCTAGCCGTGCCGCATATCGTCAAGAGCACGATCCTGAACGCACCGACCGACGCGGTGTGGGACGTGCTGCGCGATTTCAACGGGCACGACCGCTGGCATCCGGCGGTTGCGACCTCCTCGATCGAACGCGCGCAATCCGCGGACAAGATCGGCTGCGTCAGGCGATTCAAGCTCAAGGACGGCTCTGAGCTGCGCGAGCAGCTGCTGGCGCTGTCCGACCTCGAGCAGACCTTCAGCTACTGCCTGCTCGATACGCCGGTCCCGATGTTCAACTACGTCGCCCATGTCCGGCTGCTGCCGGTGACCGACGGCGACCGCACCTTCTGGCACTGGGAGTCGCGATTCACGACGAAGCCGGAGGACAAGGACCGCATCACCCACATGGTCGCCGAAGACATCTATCAGGCCGGATTCGAAGCGATCCGCCGCCATCTGAAGGAGGCCGCTTGAGCCATGGCCGTGACGGTAAAGACCTTTACGAATGCGAGCGAGGCGGCCGGTGCGCTGTCGTCGGACCGTAGCGCGCGCTATCTCGGCGGCGGCACGCTGGTGATGCGCGCGCTGAACGAAGGCGACGTATCGATCTCGACGATCGTCCGGGCGCAGGACCAGGCACTGACGCGGATCGATGCCTCGGGTCCGCGCATCACGCTCGGCGCCGGCGTCACCTTCGCGCGCGTGCTCGCCGAGCGCGATCTCGCCTTCCTGCATGCCCCTGCCCGCTCGATCGGCGGTCCTGCCGTGCGCAACATGGGCACGGTCGGCGGCAATCTGTTCGCGCCGAACCCTTACGGCGATTTCACCGTGGCGCTGCTGGCGCTCGATGCCACAGTCGCCGTGCAAGGCGGCTTCGGCTCGCGCGATATTCCGATCGAGGAGTTTCTGCAGGGGCGCGAGCGCCAGGCCGGGACATTGGTGCTGTCGGTGTCCTGCACGCGGCCGGCCAGCAGCGAGGCGTTCCGTTATCGCAAGATCGCGCGCATCAAGCCGAAGGGCGGCTCGGTGATCACGCTCGCCGCGCATCTGCCGATCAGCGGCGGACGGATCGCGGGTGCGCGGATTGCGCTGGGCTCGATGGCCCCGACCCAGATCCGCGCCCGCGCCGCCGAGCGCGCGCTGGAGGGCCGCTCGCTGGATGCCGCGACCATCGCAGCCGCGGCTTCTGCGGCCACGGAAGGAACATCGCCATCCGACAACGCGCTCGGCAGCGCCTGGTATCGCCGCGAGATCGTCGGCGTGCATTTGCGGCGCCTGCTATCGGGACAGGAATAGCTCGCCATGACAAAGATCCCCCTGCAATTTCGCCACAACGGCCGCGACGTCGCGATCTTCGTCGACGGCGGCACCAATCTGCTGGTCGCGCTGCGCGAGCTGATCGGCGATATGACGCCGAAATTCGGCTGTGGCCAGGGAGGTTGCGGCACGTGCAGCGTCCTGATCGATGGTGAGCTTCACCTCTCCTGCCTGACGCTCGCCGAGACCGTCGCCGACCGCTCGGTCGAGACACTCGACGGCATGAAGCAAGGCCCGAACCTGCATCCGCTGCAGCGCGCCTTCGCCGACAACTTTGCCGCCCAATGCGGCTATTGCACGCCGGGCATGCTGATGGCCGCAAAGGCGCTGCTCGACCGCAATCCCACCCCGAGCCGGGCCGACGTGGTCGAGGCGATCTCCGGCAACATCTGCCGCTGCACCGGCTACGAGCCGATCATCAATGCCATCCTCGCCGCCGCGGGCGGCCGGGCCAGCGCCTGAGGTCAGACCATGCTGGAACTGCGCAAGGACATCTTCGCCGACGAGCGTGACGATAACCTGAAGGAGATCGGCAAGGGCACGCA
Source organism: Bradyrhizobium sp. NC92 (assembly GCF_025200865.1). Taxonomy (NCBI): domain Bacteria; kingdom Pseudomonadati; phylum Pseudomonadota; class Alphaproteobacteria; order Hyphomicrobiales; family Nitrobacteraceae; genus Bradyrhizobium; species Bradyrhizobium sp. NC92. Next base: position 3,245,217 of record NZ_CP104171.1, on the reverse strand, counting down.
GCGGCAGGACATGCTCGGCCACATCACGGGCACGTCCAGCTATTTCAATGATCACCAGTTGCAGGGCATGCTGCACCTGAAGGTCGTTCGTTCGACCCAGGCCCATGCAAGGCTGCGCCGGATCGATACCACCGAGGCCGAGCGCTCGGCCGGCGTGCGCCGGATCATCCGCGGCGCCGACGTCCCACGCAATCTCAACACGCTGCTCAGCCTGATCAACTTCGGCAAGGATGACGAGCCGTCGCTCGCCGTCGACAAGGTCCGCTACAAGGGCGAACCGATCCTCGCCATCGTCGCCGACAGCGAGCGCGAGGCGTTCGAGGCGATCGCAAAAGTCAAGGTCGACTACGAGCCGCTGCCGACCGTGTTCGACGTCGAGGATGCGCTGAAGCCCGGCGCCCCCGTGGTCAACGAGACCTATCCGAAGAACGCCTTCATCTATCACGACGTCTATGATCACCAGCGCTTGCGCTTTGGCGATGCCGATGCCGCGCTCGCAACCGCGGACCACGTGCTCGAGCAGCGCTACCAGATGTCGCCGATCGAGCACGCTCCGACCGAGACCAACGGCGCCATCGCCGCGCCCGACACCAACGGCCGCTACGTCGTCTACACCTCGACGCAGGCGCTGTTCTTCTCGGTCGACACCTGCGCCAAGATCCTGGACGTGCCCTCCAACACCTTCCACTTCATCGGCGGCACCGTCGGCGGCGGCTTTGGCGGCAAGGTGGATACCCTGACCGAACCGCTCGCGATCCTCGGCGCCATGCTGACGGGGCGTCCCGTGCGTTACGTATTCGGCCGCGAGGAGGAGATGCAATACGGCCCGCCGCGGGGCGCCGAGCGCATCTACATCAAGGACGGCGTGATGCGCGACGGCCGCATCGTCGCGCGCAAGATCCGCGCTTTTTTCGACAGCGGTGCCTATACGCGGCTGTCGAGCTATGCCGCGGTGAAATGCGCCGCCCACCTGCCGGGCCCTTACACCATCCCGAACGTCTATGGCGATGTCTATTGCGTCTTCACCAACCGCACGCCGGCGACTGCCATGCGCGGCTTCGGCGTCACCGCGATGGATTTTGCCATCGAATGCCAGATGGACAAGCTCGCGGGCCTCGTCGGCATGGACCCGATGGAGTTCCGGATTCTGAACGCCTATCGCGACGGCGACATGAAGGCGCACCGGCGGGAGGCCAAGAACACCGCGCTGATCGAATGCGTCCAGGTTGCGGCGGAGAAGGCCAAATGGCCGATCCGCGACGAGTTCAGGCGCGCCTCCTCGCGCAAGGACGGTGGCGGCAGCCGCGCCGTCATCCCGCCGACACCGACGGATTCGCGGGCGCGGCCGGCCGCGCCTGCGCAGCAGCGCACGAGCTATGACCGCGCGCCGCCTACGACGACGCGGGAGCCGCCGCGCGAGCCACCGCCGCCGGCGCCGCCTCCTCCCCCGCCGCGCCCGGCCGCACCATCGCACGGCGCGACCCGGTTCTCATCCGTGTTCGGCACCAGGAGGCGCTAGATGGCCAGGCATCGCGGACGCGGCATGGCGTCGATCAACTATCCCATCGGCATGAATCTCGGCGGCGATCCGAGCCAGGCGCTCGTGCATTCCAATCCCAGCGGCAAGTTCACGGTGGCGCTGTCCTCGATCGACCTCGGCCAGGGCATGAAATCGGTGACTCGGCAGATCTGCGCCGAGACCCTGGGCGTGCCGGTCGAGGACGTCTACGTCGACACGGCGGACTCCGACACCGGCCCGCATTGCATGGGCTCGTTCGCCTCGCGCGGCACTCATCGCGTCGGCAACGCCGTGATGGCTGCCGCCCGCGAGGCGCGCGGCGTGATGATGGAGGCCGCGGCCGAGGAGCTCGAGGTCAACGCCGCCGATCTCGAGACCGACGGGCGCGGCAACATCCACGTCAAGGGCGCGCCGCACCGTTCGATCTCGACCAAGGACGTCGCCATTGCCGCGCAGTTCAAGCAGGGCAAGACCATCTCGGGCCGCGGCATCTTCCTCGTCCCGCTGTCGGACGTCGATCCTGAAACCGGCGAGATGTCGCCGGCGACCTGCTATGCCCATGCCTGCCTCGTCGCCGAGGTCGAGGTCGACGACGAGACCGGCGAGGTCGCGATGGTCCGGATGGATTCCGCCTACGAGCTCGGCCGCGCGCTCAATCCGCGCCTGGTCGAGCAGCAGCTGGTCGGCGGTGCCTGGATGGGCGTCAGCCACGCGCTCTACGAGACGCCTGAGCCCTACTATCCCGATCCCGTCCACGGGCCCCGCGACTTCGTCGAATATCTGATGCCCGGTCCCGGTGATATCTGCCCGCATGACATTGCCGTGCTGGAGCGTCCCGCCCCCGATGGGCCGTTCGGGGGAAAAGGCCCTGGCGAGATGTGCGCCAATCCGGTGCTGCCGGCGGTGGCGAATGCGATCTTCAACGCGGTCGGCGTCCGCATCGACGATCTGCCGATCACGCCGGAGAAGGTGCTGCGCGCAATCAAGGCCCAGGGCGGCGCGCGGCCGCAGGCGCGGCGCTAGAGGCTCGGCCGTGGCGGTTCGCAGCAACATCGTCGGCATCGACAGCCCCGAGGCGCTGGAGAAGGCGCTGCGGGCAGCGTATTATCTCGCCGACGAGGGCCTCGCGACCGCCGCCTATCTCGGACTCGCCCTCGGCAAGCCGCTGCTGCTGGAAGGTGCGCCCGGCGTCGGCAAGACGGAAGCCGCAAAAGCCATTGCCGCCGTGCTCGGCCGCCGCCTGATCCGCCTGCAATGCTACGAGGGCATCGACGCGTCTGCCGCGCTCTATGAGTGGAACTATCCGCGCCAAATGCTGGCGATCCGCCAGGCCGGCGATGAGAGCATCGACATCTATGGCGAGACGTTCCTGATCGAACGACCGATGCTGGCCGCGCTGCGCGCGCCCGATTCCACCGTGCTGCTGATCGACGAAATCGACCGCGCCGACCAGGAGTTCGAGGCCTTCCTGCTCGAATTCCTCTCCGACTTCCAGATCTCCATTCCCGAGCGCGGCACGGTCCGCGCCGCCGAGCGGCCGGTCGTCGTGCTGACCTCGAACCGGACCCGCGATCTGCACGAAGCCTTGCGCCGCCGCTGCGTCTATCACTGGATCGACTATCCCAGCGCCGAGCGGGAGGCGCGGATCATCATGATGCGCGCATCCAGCGTCGCCGAAGCCACGGCCCGCGCCGTCGTCGCGGCCGTCGAGAGATTGCGGCGCGAACCGCTGAGCAAGGCGCCTGGCATCGCGGAAGCCGTCGACTGGGCCGAGGCCGCGACCCTCCTCAACAAGGGCGGCGCGCGCTGGCCTGATGCCTTCAAGCGCTCGATCGGGGTGGCGCTGAAGGACGAAGAGGATCTGCACTTCATCGCGCCGCGGCTCGATGCCATGCTCGCGGAGGCGACCGCATGAGCACCGATCTGCAGCTCCCACGCGCCGCCCGCACCTTTGTTTCATTCGTCGCGTTGCTGCGCGCCAACGGCTTCGCCGTCGCGCCGGAGCAGACCACTGCGTTCCTCGCCGCGATCGCGCTGCTGGGCCCGCGCAAGCTCGAGGATATCAGGCAGTCTGCGCTCGCCACCCTCGCCCCGCCGCCCGAGCGCCGCGCCACTTTCGACCGGCTGTTCGACCTGCATTTCCGCGGCAGCGAAGCGATCGAGCGCGCCGAAGACGGCGAGGACGACGAGACCGTCCGCCTGCAGGAGGAAGGTCGCGGCGACGAAGAGCCCCTGCTCGCCGACGACGCCAACGAGTCCGGTCTGACCGCGACGCGCGCCGAGGCGCTGGTCGAGCGCCGCTTCGCGCAGCTCTCCACGACCGATGCCCTCCGACGCCTGGCCCGCGAGGCCCCGCGGCGCCTGCCGCGGCGGCGCGGGCACCGCCGCATGCGCGCGCGCCGCGGCCCCTTCGCCGACCTCCGCCGCACCTTGCGCGACAGCGTCCGCAGCGACGGCGAGATCCTGCGCCTCGGCCACATTAAGCGGCGCCAGCGGCCGCGCAAGGTCTTGCTGCTGATCGACGTCTCCGGCTCGATGAAGAGCCGCACCGAGGAGAATATGAAGCTTGCGCATGCGCTGGTGCAGGCTGCGCCTAACGTCGAGGTCTTCACCTTCGGCACGCGGCTGACCCGTGTCACCCGCGTGCTGCGGCTGAAACGCCGCGAGCAGGCGCTGAGCGCCGCGGCCCATCTGGTCAGCGACTGGGACGGCGGCACCCGGATCGGCGACGCGCTGCAAGCCTTCCTGGCGGTCCCACGGTTCGGCGGCTACGCCCGCGGCGCCGCCGTGATCATCGTGTCCGACGGGCTCGAGCGCGGCGAGCCGGACGCCCTTCGCGACGCCGTCGCGAAATTATCGCGGCGGGCCTGGCGCCTGAGCTGGCTGACGCCGCTCGCGACCGGCCCCGGCTTCCGTCCGCAGACCGAAGCGCTGGTCGCGATCGAACGCTTCGTCGACGATCTCGTGGACGGCGGATCGAGCGCATCGATCGTCGCCCACGTCCTGGCACTGGGAAGGAGAGCCGCGTGAACGGTATTGTCGACGGCCATCATCACATCTGGCGGCAGGCCGATCTGCCCTGGCTGACCGGCCCCATGCAGCCCCGCATCTTCGGACCGTACGAGCCGATCCGGCGCGATTATCCGATCCAGGAATATCTCGACGATCTCGAGGGCAGCGGCGTCACTCGTTCGGTCTATGTGCAGACCAACTGGGCGCCCGAGCATTTCGAGGAGGAGGCTGCCTGGGTGCAGCGCACGGCCGACGAACACGGCTGGCCGCACGCCATCGTCGCCTACGCCAATTTCGCGGCCGACGACGTCCGCCCGCAGCTCGACCGCCTCAAGCCCTACCCACTGCTGCGCGGGGTGCGCATGCAGCTGCACTGGCACGAGAACCCGCTCTACCGCTTCGCGCCGCGTCCGGATCTCTGCGCCGATCCCGTGATCCGTCGCAACGTCGCGCGTCTGGCCGATTACGGCTGGAGTTTTGACCTCCAGGTCTTCACGCCGCAGATGCCGGATGCTGCGCAGCTCGCCGAATCCTGTCCCGGCGTGACCTTCATCCTCCAGCATGCCGGCATGCTCGAGGATCTCTCGCCGGCTGGACGGGCCGCCTGGCGCGCCGGGATGGCCCGGATCGCGACTTGTCCGAACGTGGTCTCGAAACTGTCCGGGCTTGGCACCTTCATCCACCGCAACGATCCCGCGCATATCGCCGCCGTGCTCACCGATACCGTCGCGATCTTCGGCGCCGAGCGCTGCCTGTTCGGCTCCAATTTTCCGATCGAGAAATTGTGGACCAGCTATCGCGAGCTCATCGGAGCCTTTCGCGCCGCGGCCGCCCCGTTCAGTGCGGAGCAGCAGGATGCGATCTTCAGGACGACGGCAACGCGCGTCTATCGGCTTTGACAGACAAGAAACGAGACAGGAGGGAAACGAATGGCGCTGGAGATCAAGATCCTGGACTACGGCGATATCGAGCTGGAATCGAGCTTCCTGGTGCTCGGCCGCGACTGCGGCCGCACCCGCCGCGTCCTCACCCTCGGCTTCCTGATCCTCGGCGGCCCCTATCCGGTCGTGGTCGACACCGGCTATCGCTCCAACCAGATCATGGAGACACTGGGCATGCGAGGGCTCCAATATCATGAGAACATGATCGAGAACCAGCTCGCGCGCTACGGCGTGCGCATGGGCGACGTCCGCTTCGTCTGTCACACCCATCTGCACATCGACCACGCCGGCAAGGACGATCTGTTCCCGATGAACACGACCGTCGTGCTCAACCGCAAGGAGCTCGAATATTCCGTCTCGGGCCTGATGCATCCGCAATATCCGGCGCCCGACATCAAGCACCTGATCGACCGCCTGCACACCAAGAGCGCGCTGCGCTTCCTGGATCTCGAAATCACCGGACCGATCGAGCTGATGCCCGGCGTCTATTGCGACGCCGCCAACGCGCACACCGAGGGCTCGATGAACATCATCGTCCACACCGCCGACGGCATCGCGACCATCTGCGGCGACGTGATCTACGATTTCAACGACCAGATCGTCACGCCCTTCCATGAAATCCACGATTGGGAGCCGCGCACCACCGGCAACCATGGCACTACCAAGCGCGCGGAGAAGGCGGCGATCAAGAAGCTGCTCAGCAATTCGCGCTACCTGCTCCCGGTCCACGACCGGCCCGCCAAGATCGAAGGCGGCAATGTCGTGGGGCGGCTGCATGATCAGGTCCCCGGCCCCATTGTTCAATCGCTGCCCCAGCGCAACTGGTTCCCGGCTTGAAATGTCGAGGATCGACCGATGACGCATGTCACCCTGCGAAGCGAGTTCGAGACCCTGATCGATCCCTATGCGCCGGTCGCCCAGATCGCCACCGGCTTCGACTTCACGGAAGGACCGATCTGGCACCCGGTCGATCATTATCTGCTGTTCTCGGACATGCCGGGCGACGTGCGGCGGCGCTGGGATGCGCGGCGCGGCGTCGTCGAGGTCAAACGCCCGTCGAACAAATGCAACGGCATGACCTATGATGCCGAGCTCAATCTGATCGTCTGCGAGCACGCGACCTCGTCGCTGGTTCGCGAACGCCCGGACGGACGGCGCGAGGTGCTGGCCTCGCATTTCGGCGGCCAGGAGCTCAACAGCCCGAACGACGTCTGCGTGCATTCATCCGGCGCGATCTATTTCTCCGATCCCTGGTATGGCCGCATGCCGGTCTATGGTGTCGAACGGCCGCGCCAGCTCGGCTTCCAGGGCGTCTACCGCCTCGTGCCCGGCGGCGAGCCGAAGCTTGTGGTCGAGCGCAATTTGTTCGACCAGCCGAACGGGCTGTGCTTTTCGCCGGACGAGAAGCTGCTTTATGTCAACGACACCGTGCAAGCCCTGATCCGCGTGTTCGACGTCAACAGCGACGGCTCGCTGTCAAATGCACGCGTGTTTGCGAGCGGCATCAAGTCCGAGCTCGAGCCCGGCCTGCCCGACGGCATGAAGTGCGATCAGCACGGCAATGTCTGGGTTACCGCGCCCGGCGGCGTCTGGGTCTTTTCGCCGCGCGGCGAACTGCTCGGCAAGGTCCGCCTGCCCGAACTCGTCGCCAACCTCGCCTGGGGCGGGCCGGATTTCCGCACGCTTTACCTCACCTCGACGCATTCGGTGTATGCGATTCCGACCAAGGTCGGCCCGCGGCATGAGCCCTATATGAGCGGCCGGCGCGCCGGTGGCGGAACAAGCCCGAGCTCATCGCCAGCCGCGCCTATTCTGACCGAGGGCGAGATGCGGCTCGATCCGCAACGCTGCGCCATGATCATCCAGGATCTCCAGAACGACGTCATCATGGACGGCGGGGCTTTCGCCGAGTCCGGCGCGCCCGGTCACGCCAAGCAGCAGCACGTCGTGGAGAATGTGCGTCGCCTCGCGGAAGCCGCACGCGCCCGCGGCGTCGCCATCATCCATGTCTGGTTCGTCGTCGAGCCCGGCGCGCCCGGCGTCACGCTGAACGCTCCGCTGTTCGAAGGCCTCGTCGACAGCAAGGCGATGGTGCGCGGAAGCTGGGGCGCGGCCCCGGTTTCAGGCCTCGAGCCACGACCCGGCGATTTCGTCGTCGAGAAGATGCGGATGAGCGCATGGGAAGGCACGCGCCTCGAGACGATCCTGAAAGCGACCGGCCGCGACATGATCATCAACACCGGGGCCTGGACCAACATGTCGATCGAGCACACCGCGCGGACCGGCGCCGACAAGGGCTATTTCATGATCGTCCCCGAGGATTGCTGCTCGACCATGAATGCCGACTGGCACAACGCCTCGATCAATTTCGCCATGCAGAACGTCGCGATCGTGACCAGGGCCGACACCGTCATTAGAGCGCTGGGATGAGCTGTGGCAAAGCTCCTGCACCTGTCCTGCTCGCCGCGCGCCGAGTCCGTCTCGACGGCCGGCGCGCGCGTCTTTCTCGATGGCTTCCGCCAGACCCGGCCGGATTGGGACGTTGACGTCGTGGACATCTGGCGTGAGCGGATGCCTGAGTTCGCCGGTCCGATCGTCGAGGCCAAATATGCGCGTATGAAGGCTCAAGGCTTCACCGACGCGCAACGCGACAGCTTTGCCGAGGCCGAGCGAATGGCGCTGCGCTTCTCGCTCGCCGATCGCGTGCTGATCTCGACCCCGATGTGGAACTTCAGCCTTCCCTACAAGCTCAAGCAATGGTTCGACATCATCGTCCAGCCCGGCCTCACCTTTCGGTTCGACCCATCGCAGGGATATCTCCCGCTGCTGCAGGACCGGCCGACGCTGGTGATTATCGCCAGCGGCAGCGATTTTGCCACCGGCATGAACCGCGGTCGCATCGATATGGCAACGCCCTACTTGCGGGAAATCCTGCGCTTCATCGGGATCAGCAATGTCCGTTTCGTGTTGATCGGTCCAACCACGGGACCGCAGCAGCCGATCGATGCCGCCCGTGAAAGGGCCCATCAACGCCTCGCTGAGATGGCCGCGAGCTTCTGAGGCGCGATCGATTTAGTTGAATCGATTGCCGCGGGTCGGTCACCTCTCCCGCTTGCGGGAGAGGTCGGCGCGAAGCGCCGGGTGAGGGCTTTCTCCTCTTGGGGATTGTCCCATTGCGGAAGCACCCTCTCCCCAACCCTCTCCCGCAAGCGGGAGAGGGGGCCCACTACCGTCGTCGCAGCAAATCAATCCCAATCTCATCGCGCTTTGGAAGCGCGATGGCGGCTTGGCGCGCCGGATCAGATCAGGCTCGATTTGCCCCGGCTCAGCACCTGGCCTGCGCCTTTGCTGCCGACGATGCGGCCCTGGCTGCAGACGACCTCTCCCCTGGCGATCGTCGTCACCGGCCATCCCGTGACCTCGAAACCTTCCCAGGGCGTGTAGTCCGCGCCGTGATGCAGATCGGCCTGCCGGATGGGCTTCTTCAACTTGGGATCCCAGAGAACGATGTCGGCATCGAAACCGACGCCGATCGAGCCCTTGCGCGGATAGAGGCCGTAGATGCGGGCGTGGTTGGTCGCCGTCAGCTCGACGAACTTCTGCAGGGTGATGCGGCCCTTCGAGACGCCTTCAGAGAACAGGATCGGCAGCCGCGTCTCGACGCCGGGAATGCCGTTCGGCACCCAGCGGAACGAGGTGCGGGCGTTCGGCGTCAGCTTGCCCTTGGGATCGTCGTAGCGGAACGGGCAGTGATCGGACGAGAAAGTCTGGAACACGCCCGAAGCGATGCCTTCCCAGATCGCCTCCTGGCTCTCGACATCGCGCGGCGGCGGCGAGCAGACATATTTCGCGCCCGTGATGTCCATGTTGAGGCCCTTCATGTCATCGGCCGTCAACGTGATGTATTGCGGGCAGGTCTCGGCGTGAACGGGCAGGCCGCGCTGCTGGGCCCAGCGCACCTGCTCCATCGCCTCGCGTCCGGAGACGTGCACGATCATGATGGGAACGCCGATCACCTCGGCATGACTGATGGCACGGTGCGTCGCCTCGCGCTCGACCGCCTGCGGCCGCGAGGTGCCGTGATAGTACGGCGCGATATGACCTTCGCGCTCCAGCTTGCTGGTGAGGAAGCGGATGGCGTCGTAGCCCTCGCAATGGACCATGACCAGCGCCTCCTCGCGGCGCGCGACGTCGAACACTTCGAGCAGCTGCTTGTCGCTGAGCACGAGGTCGTCATAGGTCATGAACACCTTGAACGAGGTGTAGCCGTCCTTGACCAGCGCCGGCAGCTCCTGCCCGAGCACCACGGCAGTCGGATCGGAGATGATGAGATGGAAGGCGGTGTCGATGTAGCACTCACCTTCAGCGAGCTTGCGATAGTTCTCGACACAGCTGCGCAGCGAGGTGCCCTTCTCCTGCAGCGCGAAGGGCAGCACCATGGTGTTGCCGCCGGCCGCCGCCGCGCGCGTCGCCGAGGCGAAGTCGTCGGCCATCACCACGTCGGGGCCCGAAGGCTGCGAGATATGCACGTGGCTGTCGATGCCGCCCGGCAGCGCCAATAGACCCGTCGCATCCATCTCGCGGGCCGCGCCCTCGATACGATCGGCGATGCTGACGATGCGGCCGTCGCGAATGCCGATATCGGCGCGAAACTCGTCGCTGGCCGTCACGATGGTGCCGCCGCGGATGGCGAGGTCGAGCTGCGTCACTGATGTCTCCGTCACTTGATCTTTGGCATTGTGTGGAAGATCCGCCCCCATTGCGCAAGGACCGTCACATCTCCGCCCGCGAGGCCGAGGGTCCGCCACAGCGTCACCGCGACCGAATCGAGCAGGGCGATGTCCAGCTCCCGCTCCAGCGTGGCCGCAAGCGCCGCACCATCGAGATTGGTGCAGAGAATGACGATGGCGTCAGCCCCCTCCGCCGCCACCGCCCGGATCATGCCTGCGATCGACGCCGGCGCGACCTCGCCAAAGGAAAAGTTGTCGCGCAAGCCGAGATGCCGCTCGGCATGCGGGGTGATCCCCTCCTCGGCCCAGACGTCGGCAATGCGCCGCTGCACGTCGTCGGTATAGGGCGAGACCAGGCCGATGCGCCTCGCGCCGAGCGCGCGGGCCGCATCGATGCAGGCCAGCGTCGATGTCGTTGCCGGAACATTCGTGCGCGCCGTGATCGCCTCGCACAGGCTGCGGTCGCGGCCGATGCCGAGCCAGCTTGCGGACGTGCCATTCCAGGCGATCGCGTCGACCTTGGCATCCGCCAGCAGATCAGCCGCCGGCAACATCACCGAGGCATCGAACTGGCTCAGCGCGGCGGCATCGAGCGCGATCTCGGTGACGCGGAAGCGCGAGAAATGTGCGGTGATGCCGGAGACACCGGCCAGCATGGCGCTGGTGACGGGCTCGAGCACCGAGTTGGAGGACGGCGTGATCATGCCAAGGCGTTTGCGCAAGACTACATCGGTCACGATCGCTCCGTTGCCGTGGAGCGCATGAACGCTCCCTCGAAACGATCATCGGCATCCCCCGTGGTGCGCGCAACCCGCAATTTGCATACTGCATGCAATTTGTTCGATATGCATTTGTTTTAAGCCACATACGTCGCCTATTTGGGCATCGCCTTCGGCTCGGGATGGCTAGGATGAGTTGCAAGCAGGAAATCTCTCGTGCAGCAGAAATCCGAACCGAACCCGGGGCGAAAGTCGCCCAAGCTCAAGCGAATGGGACTGCATGAGCGCGCCGCCGCGCGGATGCGGACGATGATCATTCGCGGCGAGCTGCCGCCGGGCTCGCAGACCCAGGAGACGAAGCTGTCGAAGGAGCTCGGCGTATCGCGCACCCCCTTGCGCGAGGCGATGAAGGTGCTGGCGGCGGAAGGGTTGATCGAGCTGCGTCCCAACCGCAGCCCGCGCATTGCCGATATCGCGGTCGACGGCATCTCGGAATTGTTCGAGGCCCTCGCCGGCATCGAGCGGCTCGCCGCCGAGCTTGCCGCGGAGCGCGCCACCGAGCGCGATCTCGCCCGCCTGCGCACGCTGCAGACCCGGATGGAAGGTCATCACCGCAACGGCAAGCTCGACGATTATTTCGCACTCAACGGCGAGATCCACAACACCATCGTCCGCATGGCGCGCAACACGCCGCTGCGCGAGGCGCACGAGACGCTGATCTCCCGAGCCGAGCGCGCGCGCTATCTCGCGCTCGGCGCCGACAGGCGCTGGAGCAATTCGGTCGACGAGCACGCCGACATCCTCGCCGCCCTCGAAGCGCGCGACGGCGAAGCGGCCGGCCGCCTGCTCGGCGCGCATGTCGCGCGCACCGGCACGGCGCTGCTGGAAGTCCTCGCCGCCTCTCACGCCAAGCGGACGGCGGCCTGAACCATGAAGCTGCTGCTGCTCAACCCCAACACCAGCACCGAGGTGACGCAGCTGATGCTGGAGGTCGGGCAGCGCGCGGCCTCAGAAGGCACCGAGCTGATCCCCTGCACCGCGACCCGCGGCGTGCCCTATATCGCGACCCGCACGGAGGCGCAGATCGGCGGCGCCATCGCGCTGGAAATGCTGGCCGAGCAGTCCAGGAAGGTCGACGCCGCGATCATCGCGGCGTTCGGAGACCCCGGCCTGTTCGCCGCGCGCGAGAGCTTCGACATTCCCGTGGTCGGCATGGCGGAGGCGGCGATGCTGACCGCGTGCATGGCTGGACGCCGCTTTGCCATCGTCACCTTCGCTCAGGCGCTAGGGCCCTGGTACGAGGAATGCGTCCGCGCCCACGGCCTGTGGGAGCGCTGCGCCGGCATCCGCATGCTGGATACGCCGTTTCAGGCGATCTCCGAGGTCGGCACCGAGAAAGAGGACGTACTGGTCGAGCTCGCCCGGCGCGCCATCGTCGAGGACGAGGCCGATGTGCTGATCTTTGCCGGCGCCCCGCTCTCGGGCCTTGCCGAGCGCGTCGCCGACCGTATCCCCGTCCCCGTGGTCGATCAGGTCATAGCGTCAGTGAAGCAAGCCGAGGCGCTGCATGCGCTGCGTCTGCGCAAGGCGAGCGCCGGCACGTTCCGCCGGCCCGCCGCCAAGCCGACCATGGGCCTTGCCGATGCGCTCGCCGCCCGGCTCGAGCATCGCGACAGCTGATTAGAGAGGCGGCCGGCGATGCAAAAACTCCAGTTCGTTCTCGAGCATGCGGCCGAAGGCAAACAAGCGGGATTCGCATCGCGGCGGCGCGATGATCTGGATGCCGAAGGGCAGCTCATTCACCCCGCGCGGCGCCGGCAAGGTCAGGACCGGGAAACCGACCAGCGACACGATGAAGGTGACGGCGAGATAGTCGATCGGCGTCTCGAGCGCGGCCCCATCGATGGCAGTGACGTCGCTGATCTCATTCGGCCAGGGAAAGACCGACGCAGCCGGCGCGACCAGGAAATCGGTAACAGTGAACAGCTCGCGAAAGCTGCGATAGATCGCGGTGCGACGCCGCTCGGCGGTGAGGTAGTCCTGCGCGGAAAGATTTGCGCCGGCCTCGATGTTCCAGATCACCGTCGGCGTGAGCTCAGAACGCCGCGTCCTCAGCAACTCGCCATAGCTGTTCGCGATGTGCGCGGCTCGCAAGGTGCGGAAGGCTTCGATGGCGCCGCTGCAATCGGGCGAGGACGGCACGACATCGGCAACACGCGCGAGCGACTCGCAAGCCGCAGCGAAGCGCACACGAACCTCGTGTGCAACGGGCGCGACACCGAAATCGGGCGTGACGGCAATCCGGGGACGGCCAGCGATGGGTGGATCATCACCGGCGCTGCCGAGCGAGAGCGGATCATCCGCATCGCCTCCAGCGCAGACCGACAACGCGAGTTCGAGATCATCGACACCACGGGCGAGGAAGCCGTGGGTCGCCAGCATGTCCCAGCCGAGCGGCCGGCGCGGCGACGGGATGCGGCCGGGCGTCGGCCGGATCGAGGCGACGCCGCAGAAACTGGCGGGCGTGCGCACCGAGCCGCCGAAATCGGTGCCATGCGCCAGCGGCACCATGCCGGATGCGACCGCGACGGCAGAGCCGCCGGACGATCCGCCGGAGGTCAGCGCGGGATCGAACGGATTGCGTGTCGGTCCGCGCAATCTGTTGGTGCAGACCGCGCCGAAGCCGAACTCCGGCGTGTTGGTCTTGCCCAGAATGATCGCGCCGGCGCGCCGCAGCCGCGCCACAACGAGATCATCCTCGGCCGGGACGTGATCGCGGAACAGCACCGATCCGTAAGTCGTCGCAAGTCCCGCAGTGTCGGTGAGGTCCTTGATGCCTATCGGCACGCCGTGCAGCGGGCCGACCGGCGCGGAGGCCGCATCGCACATCCGCGCAGCGCGGCGGGCGCCGTCCGCATCAACCGTCACGAAGGCCGCCAATTGCGGATCGAGGCTCGCAATCCGCGCCAGATGCGCTTCGACGGCCTCACGCGAGGATACTTCGCCCCTCGCAATGGTGCGGGCAAGCTCGGTGGCCGTGAGGTCGCAGATCGATCGGTCCGATGTCATGGGGCCACCATGCCAAAACGCTCGCCGAAAAGCGACAGGTGCGGGCACGAGACTTGCTTTCTCATTGGGGGCAACGGGAGGCAACACCATGGCTGATGCGCCAAGCGGCCGATCGCTCGTCGTCGATGCGGTCACCCACCGGTATCCGAGTGGCGCGCTTGCGGTCGAGAACATCAATCTCGACATCAAGGGCGGCGAGATCATCGCCCTGCTGGGCCCCTCCGGCTGCGGCAAGACCACGCTCCTGCGCATCATCGCCGGCTTCATCGCGCAGACGCAAGGGCGGATCATCATCGGCGATGACATCGTCGATGCGCTGCCGCCGAACAAGCGCGCGGTCGGCATCGTGTTCCAGAACTACGCGCTGTTCCCGCACCTGTCGATCAGCGAGAACGTCGCCTACGGCCTCGCCGCCCGCGGCATCGACAAGGCGACGCGCCAGCGCGAGGCACAGCGCCTGCTGGAGCTGGTGCAATTGCCCGCGATGGCCGAGCGGCTGCCGCGGCAGCTCTCCGGTGGCCAGCAGCAGCGCGTGGCGCTCGCCCGCGCGCTCGCGATCAAGCCGTCGATCCTGCTGCTCGACGAACCCTTCGCCGCGCTCGACAAGAATTTGCGGCTGGACATGCAGATCGAGGTCAAGCGGCTGCAGCGCGTCTCCGGCATCACCACGCTGATCGTGACGCACGACCAAGAAGAAGCGCTGTCGATGGCCGATCGTGTCGCCGTGCTGAGCCATGGCAAGCTCGAGCAGTTCGGCTCGCCATCGGACGTCTATGACCGTCCGCAGACGCTATTCGTCAACACCTTCGTCGGCTCCACCAACCGCATGCCCGGTGTCGTGGTCTCGGCGGACCGCACTGCTGCCAAGGTGCGTCTCGATGCCGGCGCGGAGATCATCGCACGGCCCGCGGGCGGTGCACTCAGCGAAGGCGGCCGCGTCACCGTCTGCATCCGCCCCGAGCATCTGCAATTCGTCGGCGACGAGACCGGCTTTGCCGGCGTCGTCGGCATGTCGCTGCCGCTCGGCGCCACCGTCGTGCACGAGGTCACCACGGCCGACGGGTCCGGCGTCAAGGTTTCTCAGGCACGCATCGGCGAGACGCGAGCTTTGGAGAACGGCGCGGCGGTGCGCCTCGCACCGCTTGCCCCATCGCTCGCCAATGCCTTTCCCGCAACGCTTTAGATCCAGTCCAGAACGCTTTAGATCCAGTCCAGAGGGGAGTTTGACATGATCATGAACCGCAGAAGCCTGCTGACCACGGCGCTCACACTCGGGGCCATGAAGGCGTTTCCCGGCCTGAGCTTCGCCCAGGCGCGGCCGCTGGTGTTTGCGACCTTCACCGGAAGCTGGGAGGAAGCGCACAAGGCCGTGCTGGTGCCCGCGTTCCGCAAAGCCAATGCGGATGCCGCGATGGTGCTCGATCCCATGCTCTCGGTCGACCAGATCGCCAAGGTCAACGCGGCGAAAGCAAATCCGCCGATCGACGTCATGCTGCACGATCCCGGCCCCGCCCTCGTCGCCGTCGGCCAGGATCTGGTCGAGCCCTATCCGGTCGAGAAGAGCGCGTACTACAAAGACCTGATCGCCGAGGCGCAGGAGCCGATGGGCCCTGCACCGTTCTTCCAGGTCGTCGGCCTCACCTACAATCCGGAAGCGGTCAAGACGCCGCCAACCTCCTGGGCCGATCTCTGGAAGCCGGAGTTCAAGGGCCGCGTCGGCATCACCAACCTCAACTCGACGCTCGGCACCGGCTGGCTGGTCGAGATCGCCAAGATGCGCGGCGGCTCGGAGGCCAATGTCGATCCCGGCTTCAAGGCGCTGGAGGAGCTCAAGCCCAACCTCGCCGCGGTCGCCGCCAATCCCGGCGCGCTCGCCACCTTGTTCCAGCAGGGCCAGATCGACATCTCGCCCGGCAATTTCAACGCCATCCAGATCCTGAAGGCGCGCGGCGTGCCGGTCGAGTTCGTGGCGCCGAAGGAAGGCGCGATCGCCTTCAAGACCACGATCCACATCGTCAAGAATTCGCCGAACCGCGAGCTCGCCTTCAAGCTGATCGAGGCGGCGCTGACGCCGGAGGTGCAGACCACGCTGATGAACCCGCCCTATCTGATCGTGCCGACCAATTCCAAGGTGACGATGGGCGGCGAGATCGCGCGTGTGCTGGCCAAGGACACGGCCGAGCTGAAGAAGAAGTTCGTGTTCCAGGACTGGAAGAAGATCAACGAGCAGCGCTCGGCCTGGATCGAACGCTTCAACCGCGAGATCAAGATCTGAGCTATGGGCGCAGCGCCGGCATCACGGGACGTGACGTCCTACGGAATGGGATTGGCAGCGCCGCTGGCGCTGTTCTTCCTGGTCTTCTTCGTCGCGCCGCTGCTGCAACTGTTCTGGCTCTCGCTGCACAACGACACGGCCGGGCTCCATTGGGGGCTCGGCCAATACCTGCACTTCCTCACCGACCCCTTCAGCCTTGGCGTGCTCGGCTCGACGCTGCTGCTGGGCGCGGAGGTGACTGCCGTCTGCCTCGTGCTCGGCTTTCCCATCGCCTGGCTGTATCAGCGGGTCGGGCCAAAGCTTCAGACCATCATCATCCTGATCGTGCTGCTGCCGCTTCTGACCAGCGTCGTGGTGCGCACCTTCGCCTGGATCGTCATCCTGGGGCGCCAAGGCATCATCAATGCAACGCTGCAATCGCTCGGCCTGATCGATACCCCGCTGAAACTGCTCTACACCCAGTTCGGCGTGGTGATCGCGCTGGCGCAGGTGCAGATGCCCTTGATGACGCTGCCGCTGATCACCGCGCTCGGCCGCATCGATCCCAATCTCGACGATGCCTCCTGCTCGCTCGGCGCCGGAAGCTGGCGCACCTTCTTCCGGATCGTGCTGCCGCTGTCGCTGCCGGGCGTCATCGCCGGCTGCACGCTGACCTATGCCGCCGCGATCACCGCCTTCATCACCCAGTCGCTGATCGGCGGTGGCCAGATGCTGTTCATGCCGATGTATCTCTACCAGCAGGCCTCGACGTTGCAGAACTGGCCGTTCGCGGCCGCGATCTCGATCATCTTCCTGCTCGCCGTGCTCGCGGTCGTCTCGGTGTTCACCACGCTCGGCCGCATGTCGCGCGGCTATGGAGGCGCATGATGAGCGGTCGCAAGCGCACGCTCGAGGCGATCAGCTTCGAGCTCGTCATGACCGTGATCGCGGTGATCGCGCTTCTCATCATCATCGCACCGTCGCTGGTAGTGCTGATCGTCTCCTTCACTAGCGGCTTCTCGCTGCGCTTTCCGCCGCCCGGCTATTCGCTGCGCTGGTACGTCGAGCTGTGGAATGCCTGGCAGCTGCATTTCGCGGCCAAGAACAGCCTGATCGTGGCGCTATGGGCGACCGGCCTGTCCGTCGCTCTCGGCGTCGCCGCGGCGCTTGCGATCTCACGGTCACGGACGCTGTCGGCGCGGCTGCTCGATTCCCTGTTCATGTCGCCGCTGGTGCTCCCCGCCCTCGCCTTCGGCCTCGCCGCGTTGATGCTGTTCTCGCTGGTTGGCCTGCCGGTGTCGCCGCTGACGCTGGTGATCGGCCACACCGTGGTCTGCGTGCCCTATGTCGTGCGCAACACGGTCGCGGCGCTCGCCCAGCTCGAGCCGACCCTGCTTGAAAGCTCGGCCGTGCTCGGCGCGAGCCGCCTCTACACGTTCCGCCGCATCGTGCTGCCGCTGATCCGGCCAGGCATCATCGCCGGCGCCTTCATCGCCTTCATGTCGTCCTTCGACAACGTGCCGGTGTCGCTGTTCCTGCGCGATGCCGCCACCGACATGCTGCCGATCCGGATGTGGCAGGATCTCGAAGGCAAGCTGGATGTCACCATTGCGGCCCTCTCAGGCGTGCTGATCATCGCCACCGTCGCGCTGGTCGCACTCATGGAGCGCGTCACCGGCCTGTCGCGTCGGCTCACCAACTGATCAGGCGCCGCGGAACAGCGAATAGCCCCAGCGCGTGAATTTCAGCGGCAGATGAAAATGCTCGTCAACGTTCTTGATGCGAAAGCGGAACGGCGTCACGGTGAGGAAGCCGTCGTGCTCGCCAAAGAACTCGCCGAGATGAAACAGCACCTCGTACTCGCCAGCCGTGACGCCTGTGCCTTGCGCGACGGCATGATCGAGCACGCCGTTTGCGCCGAGCCGCCCGTCGGCGATGCGCTGGGACTCCGGATCGATCCGCCAGATCTCGACGCGCAGGCCCTGCGCGGGCCGTCCGCTCGCCACATCGACCGCGTGAATGGAAATACCGCCTGCCACAATGTTCCTCCCATGAGCACGCCGCCATGGTAGACGGAAACACGGCCGCTCGGCCAGCGCCCGCGCTGCTGCCGGCTCTGTTGCCTGCTTTGGGGGCGATGACCGGGCTTCAGGCCCTCGTGGCGCTGGCCTTGTTCGCGCCCGGCGTGGTCGCCCCGCGCGCCCAGATCGAGGTCTGGCAGCTCTCGATGTTCTCCTGCGCGGTGTTCGCGGTCGGCATCCCCGCCTCGTTCTGGGGCGGCGGCTTCATCGCGCGGGTTGGCTCGCTGCGGATCGCGAGCCTGTGCGCGGCGGCCATCGCCGTCGGCATGGCACTGGCTTCGCTCGGAACGAGCGCCGCCCTGCTGGCGGCAGGCCTCTGCATCGGCCTTGCCATGGGGCCCGAGACGCCGGCGAGCGCGGCGCTGCTGGCGCGGCTCGTGACCGCCGAGCGGCGCGCCTTCGTGTTCTCGGTGCGCCAGACCGGCAACCAGATCGGCGCGGTCTGTGGCTCGCTGGCCCTGCCCGCAATCGCCATCGCGTTCGGACCGGCATGGTGCTATGCGGCCGTAGCTGCCGTGGCGCTGCTGGCGATCTTGCTGTTCGAATGGTTGCGGCCGACCTATGCTGGCAAGGTCGCCCCGCCGCCGAAGCTCGATCTCCGCGCGCGGCTGGCGCTGGTGATTGCGGACCGGCGGATCGCGATGCTGGCGCTGGCCTCGATGCCGTTCAGTGCGATGCAGGTATCGCTCAACACGGTGTTCGTCACGCTCGGCACGCGCGAGCTCGGCCTCAGCCATATCGAGGCCGGCATGGCGCTCGCCTGCGCACAAGCCGGCGGCCTCGTCGGCCGGCTCGGCTGGGGCTATGTTGCCATGCGCCTCGACGCCTCCCGCGCCGTGCTCGTCGTCATCGGCCTCGGCATGGCCTTCTGCGCCGCGCTGCTGGGCCTCAATGGCGCATCGCTCGGCCGCAACGGGCAATTCATCGTTGCCGCATTGTTTGGCCTGACGGCGTCGGGCTGGAACGGCGTCTTCATCGCCGAGATCGCCCGCCTCGCCCCGCAGGAGCGGATCGGCGAGACCACCGGCGCGGTGCTGACCGCATCCTATGTGGGCCTCCTTGCGGCGCCGGCGCTGGTGTCGATCCTGGATGGCGTGGCCAGCCTCGGCATGGCGTTCTTCGCCCTGGCGTGCCTTGCGCTCGGCGGCACATTGGCGTTGATCTGGGGAGGCCATGACAAAGCCGAAGAATAGCGCGCGCGAGATCGCTGCCGACGTCAGCGCCGGGCGGACGAGTGCCGTCGCGACCGCGAAAGCCGCGCTCGGCCGCATCGAGGTCGCCAAGGCCTTGAACGCGGTCGTCACGATCGATCCTGCACGCACGCTCGACGATGCCGCAGCGGTCGATGCTCGCCTGCGTATGGGCGAGATCATGCCGCTCGCCGGCGTTCCCGTGATCGTCAAGGACAACATCTGGGTCGGCGGCTGGCGCGTGACGCAGGGTTCGCGCCTGTTCGCCGACTTCATCGCGCCGCGCGATGCCATCGCGGTCGAGCGGCTGCGCAAAGCTGGTGCCGTCGTCGTCGGCATCGGCGCGACATCCGAGTTCGCCTGCAAGGGCGTCACCACCTCACAGCTATACGGGCCGACGCGACATCCGCTCGATCCCGCACTGACGCCGGGCGGCTCGTCGGGCGGCCCGGCCGCGGCCGTTGCGGCCGGCCTGGTGCCGCTCGCGATCGGCACCGATGCGGGCGGCTCCAGCCGCAGGCCACCGGCCCATGTCGGGGTCGCCGGCTTCAAGCCGTCCTGTGGCGCGATCCCCTATGGGCCAGGTTTCGCCGAGCCGTTCTTTGGCCTCTCCGTCACCGCGCCGATCGCATCCGATGCGACCGACATCGCGCTGGCGTTCGAGGCCATGGTCGGCGCCGATCCGCGCGATCCGGATTCTGCCGTCGTGGCGCAGCAAGCCAAAGACATCGGCGGTCAGCGCATCGCATTCTCGCCGCGCCTTGGTCTCGACGTCGCGATCGACGACGTCGTCGCGAATGGCCTCGCCGCCGCCGTTGACCGGCTTTCCGCCGCAGGTCTGCGCATCACCCAACGCGATCCCGTTTGGCCGGCAGGCGCCGCGGAGGACGCCATCATGCCGCTGCAGCATGCCGGTCTCGCGGCGCTCCATGGCGACACCTTCCGCAAGGATCCGGCTGTCTTCGATCCTGACATCGCCAAGCAGATCGAGCGAGGTCTCTCCTGGTCGGGTGCCGACGTTGCGGCAGCGCTGCTCGCGAGCACCGCGATCGCCAATACCTTTGCGGCGTTCTTCGCTGAGACCGACCTGCTGCTGGCGCCGACCGTCCCGTGCGTCGCCTGGCCGCTGACGCAGCTCGGCCCTGATATGATCGGTGGAAAAGCCGCAAGCCCGCGGGCCCACGCGGTGTTCACGCCCTTCGTCAATCATGCCCGCCTGCCGGCGATCTCGATTCCGTGCGGAACGGATCAGCGCGGGCTTCCCTTCGGCCTTCAGATCATCGCGGCGCGCGGACAAGACCGCTCGCTCCTCGCAGCCGCGCAAGAGATCGAAGCGATCTTGCGAGCGTAGTGCCTGACGCAAACGGAGACTCCCATGGTTGAGAACGCTCATTCGACAATTCGGCCGCTCGACCCTCGCGACCACTGGTCCGAGCTGTCCCGGGCGGAGCGCAGCGCGGCCTATGACAACAACGCCGCCGTCAAGAACAGCCCGGCCCTGATCGCCGAGCGCAATGAGGCTTCAAGCCGGATGCGGAGCACGCTGAAGTCCCATCTCGACCTGCCCTATGGCGAGCGGGCCAACAACAAGATCGACATCTATCCGGCCGCCAAGCCTGATGCGCCCTGCCTGGTGTTCCTGCATGGCGGCTACTGGCAGCGCAATTCGCGCGAGCTGTTCGCCATGCTGGTCGAAGGCGTCGCCGCGCATGGCTGGTCGGTTGCGATCCCCGGCTATTCGCTGGCGCCCGAGGTGTCCCTCACCGACATCGTCGGCGAGATCCCGCGCGCACTCGACTGGCTCGCGGCGCACGGCGCGTCCTATGGCGTTGCCGGACCGGTCGTGCTGTCGGGCTGGTCCGCCGGCGCCCATCTTGCTGCGATGGCGCTGGACCATCCGCGGGTCCATGCGGGGCTGGCGCTCTCGGGCGTCTACGATCTCGCGCCGATCCGCGATACCGGGTTGAACGATGCGCTGAAGCTGACCGACGAGGAGATCGCCACGCTGTCGCCGCTGCGCCTGCCCGTCACCCGGAAGCGCCTCGACATCGCCTATGGCAGCAGCGAGCTGCCGGCGCTCGTTTGCGATTCAATCAATCTCTTCGACAAGCGCGTGGCGGAGGGAGCGCCGGGCAAGCTCATCTCGGTCGAAGGCGCCGACCATTTCACCATTCTCGAGGCGCTGCGCCGGCCGGACGGTGTCCTGGTGGAGGCCGCGCGGCGGCTGCTGGACTAAGACTCGCGAAAACAACCCCATGCACAGTAGCGATGCCGTTGTTTGCAAAGGGACATTTTTCGAAGGCCCATCGACACCGTCGTGACCGCTTTGACTCGTCGGGCAAAACGGGGGCATGATGTCATCATCGCCCCGGCTGCCACTCCTGCAGCTCAATCCAGATTTTCTCGCCCTTGATCCGCGCCGGATAAAGCCGCAACGGCGGACTCGGCCATCCCGCGGTGATCGCGCCATCGCGCAAATCGAACGATGCCGCGTGACGCGGGCAATACAGCCGCCCCGTGCTCACCTGCCCCAAGGCCAGATCAGCCTGTTCATGCGGGCATGCACGTTCGCAGGCGACGACATCGCCCTCGTTCCAGATCACGAGCAGGTCGCACCCGGGAACGCCGACGATCGTCTCCGCCTTCAGCCGGTCGAGGTCGCAGACGGCAATCCACCCGGCGTCGTCAGCCACCGAGATAGGCCTTGCGCACATGCTCGTTCGCGATCAGCTCGGTGCCGGCGCCCGACAGCACGATGCGGCCGTTCTCGAGCAGATAGGCATGGTCGCACATCTCGAGCGCGGCGAAGGCATTCTGCTCCACCAGCAGCACCGTGGTGCCGGCATCGCGAATGCCGCGGATGATCGCAAAGGTGCGCTCGACGATGTTGGGCGCGAGCCCGAGCGAGGGCTCGTCGAACATGATCAGCCGCGGCCGCGACATCAGCGCGCGCCCGATCGCAAGCATCTGCTGCTCGCCGCCCGACAGCGTGCCCGCCGCCTGCCGGCGCCGCTCGGCGAGCCGCGGAAATTCCGTGTAGATGCGGTCGCGGTCAGCCGCGATCTCGCCCGAACCACGACGGAGGTAGGCCCCCATGTCGAGATTTTCCTCGACGCTCATATGCGGAAACACGCGCCGCCCTTCCGGGCAATGCGCGATGCCGCTCGCCAGCACGCGCGGCGGCCTCGCGCCGGTGATGTCGATGCCCTCGAATTTCATCTGGCCCGAGCGCGGCGGCACCAGGCCGGAAATCGCGCGCAGCGTCGTGCTCTTGCCGGCGCCGTTGGCGCCGATCAGGGCGACCAGCTGGCCGGCCTTCACGTCGAGCGAGATGCCGCGCAGCGCGGTGACGCCGCCGTAGGTGCAGACCATGTCGCGGATCTCAAGCACGCCCCGCTCCATGTCCGAGATAGGCTTCGATGACCGCGGGATCGTTGCGGATCACCTCCGGTGTCCCTTCGGCGATGATGCGGCCATAGTTGAGCACCACGATGCGATCCGAGACCGTCATCACCATCGGCATGTCGTGCTCGACCAGCAGGATGGTGATGCCGCGGTCGCGAATGCTGCGGATCAATTCGACGAAGCGGTGCGTCTCCGAGGCGTTCATGCCGGAGACGGGCTCGTCGAGCAGCAGCATCGACGGCTCGGCTGCAAGCGCCAGCGCGACGCCAACGAGACGCTGCTCGCCGTAGGACAGCGAGCCAGCGGCATCGTGGACGCGGCGTTCGAGCCCGACCCATTCGAGCAGCTCGCTCGCCCGCTGCCGTAAGCGGCGCTCCGAGGCGCGTGCGCCTGGCAGGCCGAGGATGGCGTCGAGCAGCCGAACCCGACCCTGCCGGTGCAGGCCGATCAGGAGGTTGTCGTAGACGGTGTCGTTCGGGAATACGCTGGTGCGCTGGAAGGTGCGGATCAGGCCTAGATCGGCGATCTCATGCGGCTTCAATCCGGCGAGCGCAGTGTTGCGATAGGTGACGCGGCCCGCGCTCGGCGTCAGGAATCCGGTCATGACGTTGAAGGCGGTGGTCTTGCCGGCGCCGTTCGGCCCGATCAGGCTGACGATCTCGCCCTCGCCGACGTCAAAGCTCATGTCGGAGATCGCGACCAGTCCGCCGAAGCGCACCGCGACTTGATCGATGGTCATGGCGATGCTGCGCGCCGTCATCAGGCCGACTCCTTGGCGCTGGTTTCACTGAGCGCGACCGGTGCCAGCGCCGCCGTCCCGCTCCGTTGTCGGGTCAACCGCTGCGCCAGCGACGGCACGATGCCGCGCGGCAGCACGAACAGGATCGCGATCAGCACGCCGCCATAGGCGATCCATTGCGCCTCCGGCGCCATGACCGGACGAAGCGCGACCGGCAGAAGCCCGAAGATCAGGCCGCCCACGACGGGCCCCGCCAGCGAGCCCTTGCCGCCGCTGATGACCATGATCACCATGGTGACGGTGTTGATGAAGGCGAACACTTCGGGGTCGATGATCCGGATGTAGTGCGCATAGAGGCTGCCTGCCGCACCCGCGATCGCGGCGGAGATCACCGCGGCAATCGTCAGCGTCCTGGTCACGTCAATGCCGACGGAGACGGCGAGCGTTTCGTTCTCCATCAAGCCACGCATCGAGCGGCCGAAATGGGAATAAACGAGGCGCGCGATCAGGAGATAGGCGATGAGCGCGACAACCAGGACGAGATAGTAGTTGTGGAATTTCGTGCGCAGCGTCAGCTCGCCAAAGCCGGGCAGCGGCAGCGCGATGGAGGGGATGTTGGTCAGCGCCAACGGGCCCTGCGTCAGCTCGACCCAGTTCAGCGCGACCAGCCGGACCACCTCGGCAAAGGAGATCGTCACAATGACGAAATAGGCGCCGCGGACGCGGAACGACAACAGGCCGACGAAATAGCCGCACAATCCCGCAATCAGGATCGCCAGCACGAAGCCTATGATCGGCGGCCAGGGCGTGTGAACCAGGCGAAAACCTCCGGGCAGGCCGATGTCGAAGCCGAGCGATGTCAGCGCGCTGACATAGGCACCAATGCCGAAGAAGGCGATGTGGCCGAGGCTGAGCTGGCCGGTGAAGCCGAGCAGCAGGTTGAGGCTCATCGCGCCGATGACGAAGATCCCGGTCGTGATCAGCGCGTTCAGGAGATAAGGATCGCGCAGCCAGAGCGGCACCGAGGCAAGCGCCGCGACGGCGAGAATGGTGACGATCGCCCTCATCCGACGCGCTCCGCGCGTGCGAACAGGCCGGTCGGCCGGAAGATCAGCACCGCGATGATGATCAGAAAGCCCATGGCATCGCGATAGCCTGACGAGACGTAGCCGGCGCCGAGCTCTTCGGCCAGCGCCAGGATGAAGCCGCCGATCACCGCGCCGGTGATGCTGCCGAGGCCGCCGAGGATGACGATGGCGAACGCCTTCACCGCGGCGAGATCGCCCATCTGCGGGAAGATCACGTAGACCGGCCCGAGCAGCGCGCCCGCGGCGGCGGCCAGGCTGGAGCCGATCGCGAAGGTCGAGGTGTAAATCATGTCGACGTTGACGCCCATGAGCGAGGCCGTGTCGTGATCCTGGAAGGTCGCCCGCATCGCGCGGCCGAGGCTGGTCTTGTTGATGAGCAGATACGTCACCAGGATCAACATGGCCGCGGCGGCGAGCACGAACAGGCGCAGCCATGAAACGGAGACCGGGCCGAGGACCAGCGGCGCCTCCGGGAATGGCGTCGTCACCGATTTGGCGACCCCGCCCCAGATCCACAGCGTGCCCGACTGCATCGCGATCCAGGCACCGATCATCACCAGCATGGTGGTGTCGATGTCGGAGCCGCGCAGCGGACGCAGCAAGGTCAATTCGATCGCCGCACCCAGCAGCCATCCGGCCAGCACGGCGATGGGGAGCGCCAGAAAGAAGTTGAGCCCGAGCTGCTGCACCACGATGAACATGATGTAGGCGCCGAACGTGTAGAGCACGCCGTGCGTGAAGTTCACGACGTTCATGATGCCGAAGATCAAGGTCAGCCCGATGCCCAGCAGCGCATAGGTGCCGCCGAGCACGAGCATGTTGATCAGATGCTGGAGGAATTCGCTCAAGGCTGGTCCCTGAATTTCTGGATGCCGGCGAGGGCCGCAACGTGCCGCCCTCGCCCGGGATTGATCGATGCTAAAGCTGAATGGCTTTAGGTTGGATCGATGACTGCGGCGGCTCCTTCACCTCTCCCGCTTGCGGGAGAGGTCGCGCCGAAGGCGCGGGTGAGGGCTTTCTCCCCTAGGGGAAAGTCCCATTGCGGAGACACCCTCTCCCCAACCCTCTCCCGCAAGCGGGAGAGGTGGCGCACCTCCTTGATCGCTGCGTCGAACCTAATCTCATCCGCTCTAGAGCGTCTTCATCTCGACCTTGCCGTCGCTGATCTCGATGAGATAGACGTTCGGCTGGCTCTGACCGCTTTCCTTGCCTTCGGGGCCCGACTTGCGGAACACGATGTCGCCGTTCAGCCCCTTGATGTTGATGTTCCAGAGCGCCGCCTTGATCGCGGCGGGCTCGGCCTTGCCGGCCTTCTCGATCGCGGCCGCCACGGTGCGGATGCCGTCATAGCCGCGAAAACTCTCGGTGCAGCCGGCGAACTCGAAGCCGCGCTTCTTCCATTCCGCGATGAAATAGTTGGTGGCTTCCGGGTTCGGCGTCTTGTCCGGGAACCAGGGCAGGAACGTCGTCAGATGCATGGTGCCGTTGGCGGCAGCGCCGGCTTGCGCGATGATCTGGTCCGGGTTCTGCGAGCCGCCGGTGGTGATGATGCGCTTCTTCAGGCCGAGCGCAGCGGCCTGCTTGAAGATCAGGGTCAGCTGGTCGACGGCGGTGGTGACGATCACGGTCTCTGAGTCCGAGCTCTTGATCTTGGAGAGCTGCGCGCTCATGTCCTGCGCGCCCTGATCCATGGTCTCGACGAGGCCAATGGTGATGCCCTTGTCCTTCATCATCTTGCTGAAGTCCTCGGCGGTGCCGCGCCCCCAATCGTTGTTGATGACGAGGAAGTCGACCTTCTTGAGCGCGAGCTTGTCGACGATGCCCTTGAACGCGGCCGCCTCCACCGCCGACGGCGGCGAGATGCGGAAGATGAAGGGATTGCCCGTCGTCGTGATCTTGCCGGAGGACGAGGTCTCCACCACCATCGGCGTCTCGTATTCCATCAGCTTCGGCATCACCGCGAGCGTCAGGCTCGAGCCCCAGGCGCCCATCAGGACCGGCACCTTGTCGCTGGTGATGAGTTTTTCGGCAACGGCGGCGGCCTCCGTCGGGTTGCTCTTGTTGTCCTCGATGACGAGCTCGATCTTCTTGCCGAGGATGCCGCCCTTGGCGTTGATCTCGTCGGCGGCGATCCTGGCACCGTTGACGACGTAAGTGCCGGACGCGGCGAAAGCGCCGGTGAGCGGCTCGTTGACGCCGATCTTGATGGTCTGCGCCCCCGCGGCGCCGCCGAACAAGGCCGTCGCCAGCGCGATAGCCGGAACCAGTCCGAGTGTTCGTGTCATGCTGTCTCTCCAAATCCCACGCTGTTGATTGTTATGGCAGTCCAGGCTCAGTCCGCGGCGCCGGCGCGCCGATCATTCCGCGCCACCTTTTCGGTTGAAGGCGCGGCCAAACATGCGTGCGAGCCGGGCTCGCAAAACATCCGAGACAATCGACCAGCCACTAAGCTCTGCCGCGGCCGCCTGCCCGGAAGGCATGCCGGACATGTGGCGGTCGAGATTGGCGGCGAAGTCCGCGACCAGACGGCGGGCGAGATCGCGCACCAAGCCTGGGCGGCCGACCTGCGCCAGCATTCCCGTGAGCGTGTAGCCGATCGACAGCTCGACGGCCGTCGCCGCGCCGTCTTCGCGCGCAAGCAGGCGATAGCGGATCTCACCTTGCGTTGCCGAATGGCTGCGCTGGTCGGTGCCGATGCCGACGATGCGGCCAGACAGCGTTGCGGGATCGCGCTCGACGCGAGCGGCGCCCTCGAAGCTTGCTGCGATCGGCCCGAGCCTGACGCGGATCAAGCCTTCCACGCGCTCCGGCCTTGGCGGCGATTTCAGCGATACGCCGGGAAGGCAGGCGGCGATGCCTGCGATGTCGTCGAACAGCGCGAACACCTTGGCCGGCGGATGCGGCAGCGTGAAACGCTGATCGAGAACGGTCGCCGGGATGAAGTCGGGGATGCTGCCGGGCGCGGCACTCTCCGATGCTGGAGCCAACGCCTGCTGCGCCGGCCGCGGATCGCTTCGACCGGATGCAGCTCGGTCCGATCCCGCAGGACCAAGGACTGTCCGGCCGCCATCCGCCACCGGCGCGACGTTGCGCGCGCGCCTTGCCTCGATCACGGACTGCACCGCGCGCACGATGCCGACATAGCCGGTGCAGCGACAGAGATTGCCGCTGAGGCCGACGCGGATGCGGCGCTCGTCGGCGTCGGGCAGACGCAGCACCAGGTCGCGCGCCGAGACCAGCATGCCGGGCGTGCAATAGCCGCATTGCAACGCGTGCTCGCGGGTGAAGGCGGCGCGCAACTCGGTGGTGATCTCGTCCTCGTCGAGGCCTTCGATGGTGGTGACATCGGCGCCCTCACAGGCTGCCGCATAGGTGATGCAGGAGCGCGCCGGCACGCCGTCGAGCAGCACGGTGCAGGCGCCGCAGACCCCGTGCTCGCAGCCGAGATGCGTGCCGGTGAGATCGAGCTTGTCGCGGACGAAATCAGCCAAGCTGGTGCGCGGCTCGGCGGGCAGCTCCACCGCGCGGCGATTGACCTGAAGCGCGATCGTGGTCATGCCGCGGCCTCCTGGACCGCGCGCTTGAGCACGCTGACATGGATGTGGCGCTGCGCGGCATCGTCGATGCCGGCCCTGGCCAGAGCCGCGTCGGCAACCCTTGCATCGAAACGTTGCTTGTAGTCGTCGGCAATCCGTCCGCCGAACAGCGCGGCCACATCGGTCATGACGATCGGCGCCGTGTCGATCGCACCGATCACGACACGAGCAGTCGCGCCGGCGTGATCGACCAGCACCGCGCCGATCGCATGGGCGAACTCGCCGGTCTTGCGGCAGCTTTTGGCATAACCCCAATGGGACGAAGCCGTGCGCGCCGGCACATGGACCGCCTCGACGATCTCGCCGGCGTGCAGCGCCGACTCCAGCGCACCGACCACAAACGCTTCGACCGCCATCGTGCGCGCACCGGCAAGGCTGCGCAGCGTCACGCGTGCGCCCAGGGCCGCCAGCGCCGAAATCCAGTCCGCGGCAGGATCGGCATGGCTGAGCGAGCCGCCGATGGTGCCGCGGTTGCGCACGGCGCGGTACGCAATATTGGCTGCGACGCCACGCATCGCGCCGCGCGTCACGTCGGCGGTGCGCCCGTCCTCGATATCGGCATGGGTGACGAGCGCGCCGAGCACGAGCTCATCGCCGGAGACCTCTGCGCGCTTGAGCTCGGCAAGACCGGAGATGTCGACGATCAGCTCCGGCTGCACCAGCCGCAGATTGAGCATGGGACCGAGCGACTGTCCGCCGGCGATGATTTTTGTCGATCCATTGCTTGCGGCGAGCACCGACAGCGCGGCATCGAGATCACGCGGGCGTTCGTAAGCGAAGGGCGCCGGTTTCATGCCGCGCTCCTCTCAGCCGCACGCGCAGCAAGCACCGCCGCGACGATCCGATGCGGCGTGATCGGAGACTGCATCAGCTCGACGCCGAGCGGGCGCAGCGCGTCGTTGACGGCATTGGCGATCGCGGCCGGCGGCGCGATAGCGCCGCCCTCGCCGATGCCTTTCACCCCGAATTGCGTATAGGGCGACGGCGTCTCCATGTGGTCGAGGCGCGCGGCCGGGACCTCGGTCGGGCCGGGCAGCAGGTAATCTGCGAGCGTCGTTGCCAGCGGCTGACCGGAGGCGTCGAACGGCATCTCCTCGTAAAGCGCGGTGCCGATGCCTTGCGCGAGGCCGCCAAAGATCTGGCCGTCGACCACAAGCGGATTGACCAGCACGCCGCCGTCCTCGACGATCACGTAGTCGAGGATCTCGATCTCGCCGAGATCGGGATCAACCGCGACGACGGCGGCATGCGCGGCATAGCTGAAGGTGCCGCTGTCGCGCACGGGCTTGTAGCCCTGCGTCACCTCCAGCCCGCCGGGATCGACGTCTGCCGGCAGGTCCTGCGGGCGGCGGTACCAGGTATGGGCGATCGCCTTCAGGCTGACACTGCCGTTGACGCCGCGCACCTCGCCATTCTGCAACACCACGGAGGCCGGATCGTGCTGCAGGAGTTTCGCGCCGATGCGGCGGGCACGTTCGCCGAGCTCGCGGCAGGCGGTCGCGACCGCACCACCCGCCATCACCATCGAGCGCGAGCCCCAGGTGCCGGTCGAATAGGGCGTCATGGCGGTGTCGCCGAGGATGATGCGGACCTTGGCAACATCCACGCCGAGGATCTCGTGCGCGACCTGGGCAAGCGTCGTCTCCATGCCCTGCCCGTGCGAGTGCACGCCGACGCGCAGTTCGAGGCCGCCGTCGGGCGTCAGGCGAGCCGAGGCCTGCTCGTGGCCCGGCACCATCGGGATGCCCCAGCCGGAATAGACCGAGGTGCCGTGCGCGGCCTGCTCGCAATAGATGGAGACACCGACGCCGATGCGGCGGCCGTCGGCCTCGCCCTGCTTTTGCCTGGCGCGGAGGGCGTCGATATCGATGGCCGCGAGCGCGCGGCGCATCGCTTCCGGATAATCGCCGCTGTCGAAATGCTTCCTGGTGATGTTGTCGAACGGCATCTGCTCGGGGCGCACAAGATTGCGCAGCCGCACCTCGCCGGGCTCGAGACCGGCTTCCGCCGCTACGAGGTCCAGCATCAATTCCAGCGCAAAGCAGACGCCGGTGCGCGCGACGCCGCGATAGGGCAGGATCGGGCATTTGTTGGTGGCGACCGAGAAGGTGCGGCAGCGATAGGCCGGCATCTTGTAGGGTCCCGGCAGGATGCTCGCGACCTGCGCGGCCTCCAGGCAGGCGGAGAACGGATAGGACGAGTACGCGCCGGAATCCACGGTCGCTTCGCAGTCGATGCCGCGCAAGCTGCCGTCGCTGTCAGCATAGACCGTGATCCTGTAGTGGTGCTCGCGGCAATTGGAGCTGGCGACGAGGTGCTCGCGGCGGTCTTCCAGCCAGCGCACCGGATGGCCGCAGTGCATGGTCAGCCAGGACAGGCAGACTTCTTCGGGCAGCAGAATGCCCTTGTGACCGAAACCGCCGCCCACATCGGGCGAGATCACGCGGATCTGGCCCTCCTCCATGCCGAGGCATTCGGCAAGGCCGCTGCGCGTAATGTGCGGCATCTGCGCCGCCGAATGCAGCGTTAGCTGGTCGAGCCTCTTGTCGAAGGTCGCGACCACGCCGCGGCCTTCCAGCGGCGACATGCATTGCCGCGCGGTCGAGATCTCGCGCGTCACCTTGATCGGCGCGTCGAGCGCGGCGGAGATGTCGACTTCGTAGTTGGTCTCCAGGAAGACGTTGTCGCCCCAATGCTCGTGCACCAGCGCCGAGCCGGGCTCGCGCGCCTTCAGCATGTCATAGATTGCCGGCAGCTCCTCCAGATCGAGCGTCACGGAGGCCGCGATATCCTCGGCCTCGGCGCGCGTCGGCGCGAGGCACATCGCGACGAGCTCGCCGACCTGGCGCACCTTGCCGGTCGCCAGCACCGGCTGCTCGGAGATATTGAAGCCCGGAAGTCCCGACACCGCGCGGATCGGCTTGATGCCGACGAGATCGGCTGCCGTGAAGGCGCTGCCGCGATAACGCTCCGGCACATGGATGCCGCGGATGCGCGCATGCGCCAGCGGGCTGCGCACGAAGGCGACATCCTGAAGGCCGGCGAGCCTGACGTCGCCGACATACTGGCCGCGGCCGCGCATCAGGCGGTCGTCCTCCTTGCGTGGCAGCCGCGCGCCCACGCCCTGCCCGGATCTGCTAGACGGAAATTCCCGCTCGTTGCGCACCCCCGCGCCCTCCTTCACGGCCCGGCCTTATGCCGCGACGGCTTGCGGCAGGATCGGTGCGACCGCGTCGTAGCGCGTGCCGGCGCGCAGGCAGAAGGCCGGCTGCAGCAGGCGCTCGGCAATCACCTCGTTCTTCTCGTTGTCCTTGAGGACGAAGCGGCCATTCTGCTCGGTGAGCACGGAGACGTCGGCGTCCATGCCGACCTTGAGCGCGCCGATCTCCCCGCTGCGGCCGAGCATCTTTGCGGGATTGGCGGTGACCATCGGCACGACCTGCTCCAACGACAGGCCGAGCGCCATCATCGAGCTCATCGCCTGGACCAGGCTGAACTTGGCCTGGCCGGCGAAGGGATGGTTCTCGTCGTCCTCGTGCTGGTCCGGCGTTCCCGCCGGCGCGGGCACATGGGTGTTGTAGCCGTGGATGTCGGCGCCGAGCGTGGTCGGAATGATGCCGGCGGCGATCGCCTTCTTCGCAAGCCGATAGGAGAAGTGGCTGCCATGGCCGACATCGACCTTGAGGCCGCGGTCGAGCGCGGCCTGGATCACCGGATGCACCTCACCCTCACGATTGACGAAGCCGCCGGGATGGCGCGTGAAGGGATGAGCGAGGATGTCGCCTTCGCGCAAGAGCGGGATCACGCGGGTGAGGATGGTGTCGGCGTCCTCGCCATTGGCGCCGCTCTCGGGCAGGCCCCAGAGCTGGCCGAAATGCACATAGACCGGCAGGTCGGCGCGCTTGCCGATCTCGGCTGCCATCTCGATGACGCGAATGCCCCAGCGCGCGAAGCCGCCGATCTCGGCATGGGCCTTGATGCCGCGCACGAGATCGAGATTGGCGGTCGCCGCCTTGACGGTGGCATCGATGTCGACGCCGTCGGGGCTGTAGAGCTGCGGATAGAAATGTCCCTCGAGGCCGCCGACGAGATAGGCGGAGATAAACGCATAGACGCGCGAGGCAGAGGCTTCCGCGATGAAATGGCGGAAGCCCGGCAGCGTCATGCAGGACGGACCGCCCTGATCGACGAGCGTCGTCACGCCGGACTGCACGCCGACCATGTCGGGGTTCATGCCGAAGCGGCCGGAGACATATTGATAGACGTGGGCGTGGGTGTCGATCAGCCCAGGCAGCACCAGCTTGCCGCTGACATCGACGATCTCCTTCGCGCTGGTCGGCAGAATGTCGGATGCGACCGCCGCGACCTTGCCATTGCGGATGGCGACGTCCTTGAGGCCATCGACGCCGGAGGCCGGACAGATCACGCGGCCACCTCGCAGCAGAAGATCGAAGCTGGCAGTGACGGACATGGCGCTCTCCTTAAGGCTCTCGCGCAGGCGGTTGCCCCGCTCTCGAATTACGAAGCATGCTTCGCATTTGGATAAAAGCAAGCTTCGTGCCATGATCCTGTTGTGGCGAGCGCGTTCGAATCGAGCTAAGCGCGAAGGGTTTGGGGTTGGGAGAGCGTGCATTGCGGCAAGCCAGGAAAAGTCGCAGCGGGGGCAAGCACCGCCCCTGGCCATTGTCGGAACGGCCCGGCTATTTGATCCGGCGCTTGCATCAGATTCACGTCGCGCTGTTTCAGGAAGCCTGCGGCGAATTCGAGGTCACCCCGCTGCAATACAGCCTGCTCTCGGCGCTGGCGGTGCGCGAAACCGCCGACCAGACCACTTTGGCGGCCGATATCGCGCTCGATCGCACCACGACGACAGGCGCATTGAAGCGGCTCGCCGCGCGGAACCTGGTCGAGCGCGCGGTGAACAAGGACGATCGGCGCGCGCGATTGTGCCGCCTGACGCCCGCCGGCGCCGCGCTGCTGATCAGAATCGAGGGCGCGGCACGGCGGGCGCATCGCGCCACGCTCGGCGATTTGAGCCAGCGGGAACAGGCGCTCTTCATCGAGATGATGCAGCGCATCGTGGCCGGCAACCCCAGTCGCGACAGCGCCGCTGCCCTATTCGACTAGAGGCGCGTGCTGCGCTTTTGAGTTGGGCTGCTCAATTTATCATCGTACCGCTGCCCGGCCGTGCATCGATCGCGACCATCAGGCGTCAGGTCGGGTGTGACGCAGCACGTCGGCGCGTCAGCATCGCCCGCGCTTGAAAACGCAGTCGCATCCGAGGCGAGCCTCGTTGCATCCGGCATCCGAACGTGCCCTGCCCGGCCGCCCCGCAACCCATGGCACGATTTATGCTGCGATGATGCGAAGCGTGCTTCGTATTGGGGGATGTCATGACGGATTCCGAACTTCGCGCTGATATTCACAGCATCGAGCCAATTCCCGACGCGGACCGGGACTCGACCGGGCCGCAGCAGATGTGGATCTGGGCCGGCGCCAACATCGCGCCGGTGAACTGGGCGCTCGGCGCGCTCGGCATCATCCTCAAGCTCGGCCTGATGGAGACGATCGCGGTCATCGTGGTCGGCAACATCGTGGGCTGCGCGATCTTCGCCACCTTCACGGTGATGGGGCACAAGACCGGCGTCAACCAGATGGTGCTGAGCCGGTCCGCCTTCGGCGTCCGCGGCGCCTACCTGCCGAGCATCCTGATGTTCCTGATGACGCTGGGCTGGATCGGCGTCAACACCTACTTCCCGGTCAAGGTCTCGATGGGCATCCTCGGCCAGTTCGGCGTGCCCGACACCTGGCTGGTCGAGATGATCGTCATCACGCTGGTGATGGCGGTGCAGGTGCTGATCGGCGTCTACGGCTTCTACGCGATCCGCACCTTCGAGAAATACACGGTGCCGCCGACCATCGCCATCATGGTGCTGATGAGCGTGCTGGCCTGGACGCGGCCCGGCGTCGTCAACTGGGGCCTGACCACCTCGCTGCCGCCCGGCGCGCATCTGGCGATGCTGACGCTGCTGATGACCGCAATCGGCGTCGGCTGGGGAATTTCCTGGGTCACCTGGGCCTCCGACTATTCGCGCTTCGTGCCGCGCTCGACGCCGTCGAAAGCCGTGTTCTGGTACAGCTATGTCGGCATGTTCGTGCCGACGGTCTGGCTCGGCATCCTCGGCGCGACCATCGCCTCGACGACGCTGGATACCGATCCCGCCAAGATGGTGAGCGCGGTGTTCGGCGGTCCCGTCAGCATCCTCGTGCTCTTGATGGTGCTGCATGGCCCGATCGCCACCAACATCCTCAACGTCTATTCGGCGACCTTGGCGGCGCTGAGCGCGGGGCTGAAACTCTCGCGCTTTTGGCTTACCGTCATCGTCGGCATCGCCGGCTATCTGGGCACCCTCTACTTCATCTTCGCGCCGTCGTTCGCGAAGGCGTTCGACAATTGGATGATCAGCCTGCTGTTGTGGATGAGCCCGTGGGCCGGCGTGGTGCTCGCCGACTTCTTCATCAAGCGCAAGGGCAAGATCGAGGTGGCCGAGCTCTATCGCTCGCCGGAGACCAGCGCCTATGGCGATATCAACTGGGCCGGCATGATCGCGTTCTTCGCCGGCCTCGTTGCCGGATGGCTGGTGCAGGACGGCCTCGTCGGCGCGCTGCAGGGACCGATCTCGATCAATCTGCTCGGCGGCGCCGATCTCAGCTGGCTGTTCGGGATCGGTGTGGCCGGCCTCGTCTACCTCGGGCTCGGCAAGTTCGCGACCTCGCCCACACCGGCCGTCGCGAGCCGGGCCGGCGGATAGCCCGCTGACCTCGTCTCTCGTCAGCGCTTCCGTCCAAGCCTCACGATCATGTCGCCGGGCCCAAGCCCTCCGGCGACATGAGGTCGCAATCGCCACAGGCTCTCGCCGTCGACCAGCGAGGTCATCGGGAGTTCGTGGTCGGCGAAATTGGCGACGATCTGCAGCACGTCGCCCTGCTCGGTCTCCCAGCGTACATCCACGCCGCCCATGCGGGGATCGGTGCCCAGCAGCTGTCGCTGCGCCGAAACGAACCCGCGTTTGATCAGCGGCACGATCTTCTCGCGCCGCATCGTCAATAGCTGCGTCGTGAGCGCCCGGAACCTTGTGGCGAAAGGCGACTGGTCGATGCTGGTCCAGTCCAGCTTGGAGGCGAGGAAGGTTCTTTCGTCGCACGGGTCGGGGATATTGGCGCGCGTTTCGGGCGTCGCGAACGCCTTGAAGTGCGAAAACTCCCTGCGGCGGCCCTCCCTTGTCAGTTCGGCAGCTTCGCCGGTCCAGTCGGCGAAGAACAGGAAGGGCGTTTGGGCTGCCGCTTCCTCGCCCATGAACAGCATCGGAATATGCGGGCTGAGCAGAACCAGGGCGAGGGCCAGCTCCAGCCTGTCCGGACCGACCAACCGGGACAGCCGTTCGCCGAAGGCGCGGTTGCCGACCTGGTCGTGGTTCTGGGCGAAGAAGATGGTCGCTTCGGGCGGCAGGTGCGCGCTCGGCTCGCCGCGCGGCGCCTGGTGCAGGGGAAAGACCTCGCCCTGATAGGCAAAGCCCTCGGTCAGGGATCGCGCCAGATGTTGGAGCGGCGTGTCTGCAAACGCCCGGTAATAGCCTTCGTCCTCGCCGGTGAGCAGGACGTGGAGCGCGTTGTGAAAATCGTCGCCCCATTGCGCGTCGTAGTACGTCGCGCGTCCCTGTGACCGCGCGAGCAGGTGCGCCTGATTGGCCTCGTTCTCCAGCATCAGATGAACGCGCCGGCCCGCCAGCTGACTGCGCAGGGTCTCGGCGAGCTCGACCAGGAAATGACGCTTCGAATCGTCCTTCAGCGCATGAACGGCATCGAACCGCAATCCGTCGAACCCATAGTCGCGCAGCCACATCAGGGCATTCTCGATCAGAAATCCGCGCACGAACGCGCCGTCGGCTCCTTCGAGGTTGACCGCGGGGCCCCATCCAGTGGTGTGGCGCGGATTGAAAAAGTTCTCCGCATAGAGATGCAGATAGTTCAGCTGCGGCCCGAAATGGTTATAGACGACGTCGAGATAGACCATGATGTCGAGCGCATGCGCGGCCCGCAGCAGCCGCTTGAGATCCTCCGGCCGGCCGTAGCGGGCATTCGGCGCGTCCAGGAGCACGCCGTCATAGCCCCAATTGTGCCGTCCGGGGACGTCGTTGAGCGGCATCAGCTCGATGGCGGTGATGCCGAGATCGCGAAGATAGGGCAACTTCTTCTCGACGCCGGCATAGGTCCCCTCGTCGCTGAACGTGCCGACATGCAGCTCGTAGATCACGGCTTCCGCCCAGGGACGGCCCGGATAGAGCACCGAGTCCCTCAACGCGGCCGTATCGATCACCTCGCTCGGCGCGCCGACGTCGTCCGGCTGGAAGCACGAGGCGGGATCAGGGACGAGGAGATCTTCGTCGATCCTGAACTGATAGCGCGTGCCGGCGCGCGCGGTCCG
Source organism: Bradyrhizobium sp. NC92 (assembly GCF_025200865.1). NCBI lineage: Bacteria > Pseudomonadati > Pseudomonadota > Alphaproteobacteria > Hyphomicrobiales > Nitrobacteraceae > Bradyrhizobium > Bradyrhizobium sp. NC92. The sequence continues at coordinate 3,208,389 of NZ_CP104171.1, read as the reverse complement.
GCTGAGCAGCTGACACCAGCCGTCCGCATCGCGCGGCATCTTCCGTGGCGGCTGGCCGATTTCGAGCAGCTCGACGGATCGCGCCGTCGGCGCCCACAAGTTGAACGAGACCCCTTGATCGACGATCTGAGGACCATGGCGCCGACTTTGCTCGGCCTTTCCCAGTCTTTGATTCAAGCCCGTCGCCTTTCGCCGCATGCCCCCTCGGCGCGCTCCAAGATCGCTTGCGCGCGTCGGGGCGACAAAGCGGAGCCGCACGCGTTCGTTCCTCCACGGCGCCGACGCCGGACATTTGCAACGCGACGGGAACGGAATCAGCAGCGCGACGGTTACCGTTCCAACAGGAGCTGTCGCCATGCGCCGCCCGAAGCCGCAACCGATCCGTAACAAGCTCGACCTGACCGACCGCACCCAGGTACGCCTCGTCAAGAAACGGCTCGGACTGTCGGACGCCGAGCTGATCGCGATCGTCGGGCGCATCGGCAACTCCATTCCGGCCATCAGCAAGGAATCGGCTCTGCAGAAAGCCAACGTGCTGTCCAAGCCGGCCGACGTGGAGCCCATTGCCGCGACTGCGCCGATATCCTGACGGGCAATTCGGGGGCAGAAATTCGGGGGCAGAGATGGACCAGCCAGCACATTCAGACGAGACCCTGACGCGGACGGCCTCGCGCCTGCGCCGCACCCGGATCACCGAAGGCAGACCCTTCCCGCTCGGCGCCACCTGGGATGGCCTCGGCGTCAATTTCGCGCTGTTCTCAGCCCATGCCACCAAGGTCGAGCTCTGCCTGTTCGACGATGCCGGCGAAACCGAGCTCGAGCGCATCGAGCTTCCCGAATATACCGACGAGGTCTGGCACGGCTATCTGCCCTCCGCCCGCCCCGGCACCGTCTACGGCTACCGCGTCCACGGCCCTTACGAGCCCGACGCCGGCCACCGCTTCAATCCCAACAAGCTCGTGCTCGATCCCTACGCCAGGCAGCTGGTCGGCCAGCTCCGCTGGGGACCGGAGCTGTTCGGCTACCGGCTGGATCACGCCGACAAGGACCTCTCCTACGACGAACGCGACAGCGCGCCCTTGATGCAGAAATGCCGCGTCATCGATCCCGCCTTTACCTGGGGCATGGCGCGCAAGCCGGAAGTGCCGTGGGAACGCACGATCTTCTACGAGATGCACGTCAAGGGCTTCACCCAGCTGCATCCGCTGGTGCCGGAAGCCGACCGCGGCACGTTCTCGGGGCTCGCACATTCGGAAATCCCGGCTTACTTGCGCTCGCTCGGCATCACCAGCGCCGAGCTGCTGCCGATCCATGCCTTCGTCGACGACAGCTATCTGGTCGAGAAAGGCCTGCGCAATTACTGGGGCTACAATTCCATCGCCTTCTTCGCTCCTGATCCGCGCTACCTGAAGGCGACGTCTGCGAACGAGTTCAAGGCCACGGTCAACCAGTTTCATGCCCATGGCATCGAGATCATTCTCGACGTCGTGTACAATCACACCGCGGAAGGCAACGAGCTCGGCCCGACCCTGTCGTTCAAGGGCATCGACAACGCCAGCTATTACCGCCTGCTGCCGGACAAGAAGCGCTACTACATCAACGACACCGGCACCGGAAACACCGTCAATCTCTCGCATCAGCGTGTGCTGCAACTCGTCGCCGATTCCTTGCGTTACTGGGCGACCGAGATGCGGGTCGACGGCTTCCGTTTCGATCTCGCCACCATTCTGGCGCGCGAACCCTATGGCTTCGATGAAGGCGGCGGCTTCCTCGACGCCTGCCGCCAGGATCCCGTGCTCTCCAGCGTCAAGCTGATCGCGGAGCCCTGGGACGTCGGGCCCGGTGGCTACCAGGTCGGTCAGTTTCCGCCGGGCTGGGCCGAGTGGAACGACAAGTTCAGGGATACCGCGCGCGCCTTCTGGAAGGGCGATCCGGGCACGCTGGCCGACTTTGCCAAGCGCGTCTCCGGCTCCGGCGACCTCTTCAACAAGCGCGGACGCCGGCCTTGGGCCAGCGTCAACTTCGTCACCGCCCATGACGGCTTCAACCTCAACGACCTCGTCTCGTACAACGACAAGCACAACGAGGCGAATGGCGAGGACAATCGCGACGGTCACAGCAACAACCATTCCTGGAACTGTGGCGTCGAAGGGCCGACCACCGACCCGGAGATCATCGCCTTGCGCCAGCGCCAGAAGCGGAATCTGCTGGCAACGATGCTGCTGTCCCACGGCACGCCGATGCTGTTCGCGGGCGACGAGTTCGGGCACACCCAGAACGGCAACAACAACGCGTACGCCCAGGACAACGAGACCACCTGGCTCAACTGGATGGGCATCACCGCGAACGGCCGCAGCTTGCGCGAGTTCGTGCGCAAGCTGATCGCCACCCGCAAGGCGTTTCCGATCCTCTACCGCAGCCGCTTCCTGGTCGGCTCGCACAACGAGGAGCTCGACGTCAAGGACGTGACCTGGCTGTCGCCATCGGGCGAGGAGATGACGACGGAGCAATGGCAGGACGGCAATGCCAAATGCTTCGGCATGCTGCTCGACGGCCGCGCGCAGGAGACCGGCATCAAGCGCCGCGGCTCGGATGCGACCATGCTGCTGGTCTACAACGCGCACCATGACGTCGTGAATTTCACCCTGCCGGAAGTCACCGACGGACGCAGCTGGCTCGGCCTGATCGACACCAATCGTCCCGACGCGCCGATGGCCGAGTTCGAGTTCGGGCATGCTTACGCGGTGACCGCGCGCTCGCTGGTGGTGTTTGGCCTTGCGAACGACAGCATCGCGACGCGGCGCCTCCGCCAAGGCCTCGGCGCGCTGATGGACATCGCCGACACGCCCCTGCCCGAGTAGCCGCGTGCCGTTCGCTCGCGATCAGCGATCGACTTCGCCGAAAACGATGAGCCAGCGAGCCAAGAATGGCCGGGACGTCCGCCAGCAATGCCCCTTACAGCGGAAAATCCATCGCTTGAGCCTTTGGAACACCGCATCAAGAGCCGCGTTCAATGTCGGAATTGGAGACTTGAGATGAATGTCGATTGCTCGCCGCCGCTCTCGCGATCAATCCTCGCTACGCCTGCGGGCGCCGTTACAGGAGTTACCGGTGATCGGCCCGACCAACCGACCGGCAACTGCCGCTCGTCTTGACCGACCGTGCAGCTGGACCGGGCGGCGCGAGCGCAGCCGAGCGCCCTCTCTCCGCCGTCGCGTTCTCGGGCGGTCTCGGCCTCGGCGCCTATCATGGCGGTGTGTTTGAAGCACTCGCTTCGCTTCGGCTGCCGATCGACTGGGTGACCGGTTCGTCGGCAGGAGCCATCACGGCTGCGTTGATCGCGGGGAGCGCGCGCGACGACCGGCTGCGGAATTTACGCAGCTATTGGCATGCGCCAAGCAGTCCAACCGACGTGCCGAACGCGAGCCGCCATACGTTCGCGTGGCTGAGCTCGATCAGTACGCGCGTGCTGGGCCATTCGGGATTCTTCCATCCCCGCCTCCCGATTCCGGCTTCTCACTACGGCGGCCTCTACGATCTCGGCCCGACCCGCGAACGCCTGCAGCGCTTGATCGATTTCGGACGTCTGAACGGCGGCGATCCGCGCGTCACGATCTGCGCCACCGACGTCGAGAGCGGCGATGCCGTGTTGTTCGACACCGCGTCGGAGCGGATCGAAATGGACCATATCGTGGCCAGCTGCGGGTTTCTCCCTGAATTCGCTCCGGTGCAGATCGCCGGCCGCTGGCTCGTCGACGGCGGGTTCTCGCTGAACGCGCCGTTCGACCCGATCCTCGAAACTGCAGGCCCGCTCCGCCTCTATGTGGTCGATCTGTTTCCGCGCGACGGCAAGGTCCCTGACGGGCTCGAGGCCGCGTCGGAGCGCAAGAGTGACCTGACCTTCGGCAATCAGACCTTCCAGCGCCTCGGCTACGCTCTCGAAGCCCGTCAGCTCCGCGCCGAGCTCCAGGACCTCCACTACGACGACGAGGTCCATCTCCTGAGCTACCGCCCGGGCCGCGAGGAAGCCGGGCCGGAAAAATCCTTCGATCTGTCTGAGACAGCCATGGCGCAGCGCTGGTGCGCCGGCTTTCTGGACATGCAATATGCCGCAAGCCTCACGCCAGTCCCGAACGAGATCTGCAGCGTGCGGCGGCCCTAAAGCGGAATGGCTTTAGGTTGAATCATTTGCCACGGGCTCGGTGCAACCTCTCCCGCTTGCGGGAGAGGGAGCGCACTTACCTTGTCGCAATCGAACCTGATCTCATCACGCTTTTAGTGATGTCTGTCGGTGTCGGGACCCGAGCTGCCCGCTGTCTTGCCGCCTAGCCGCTCGCGAATGTCGCGCAGCAGCTGCCTGAGACCGTCATCGGCAGCCATGCCGTCGGGCGGGGCGATGCTCCTCGGATATGAGCCCTGTCGTTTGTTGGTCCATCAAGCTTTGAATGACCGGGCGCGTGAGGCGTTCCTAAGGCTGACTACCCTCACCGGCTCGTCGGCGAGGATGCCTCGCGCACCGTCTGCGCTGCGAAGCGGGCGATCAGGCGCCGGAGCTGCGCCTTGTGCACCAGGCGGGCCGCCGTCTTGGGCGAGACCCAGATGGCTTCCCGCTCTCCCTTCTCGGGCCACCAGCGCTCGCGCCCGTGCACCTTCATGGGGAAGACGGCAACGTTCATGGTCCGCTTGCGATCGCCCTTTCGCTTGCGGTGCTTGAAGCTGCCCAAGGCGCGCGTTGCCACGACACCGACCAGGCCCGCCTCCTCATAGGCCTCGAGCGCTGCCGTCAGGTGCGGCTCCTTGTTGCGCATCGGCGATCCCTTTGGGACGCTCCACCGGCGCTTGCGCCTGGTCGTGATCAGCATCACCCGCAGCTCGGACTTGTCCAGACGAAACGGCAGAGCGGCAAATTGCTTCTTTCCCATCAAGCGCCTCCAACTCGCGTTCGATAAGCGAGCGCCGCGGCCATGGTTCCTGTTTTGCGCAGCGGCGCCTCATCCACGCAAGGAACACCCTGCCGCCGCCTGGGTTATTTAAAGGGCGGTGGCACAACGCTTTGTCGACAGGGACGCATATGCCAAAGGCAACTGAAAACGACCCGCGAGAGACACCGCTTGACGATCCGCGCCAGCAGACGGACATGCCGACGCACCGGCAAACGAACAAGCCGTGGCAAGGCAATCCCGAGAAGGACCAGATCGATCCGAAACGGCCGCCGGTGGACCTTGAGCGTTGGCAGAAATCGAAGACGCACTAGGCAGCGGCCGCTGGCAGTCTGCGGCAGTCAGATCCTGTCGAGATCATGAATGACGGGCCGCAGCGGCCCGCCCGGCTCGAGGTCGAGCGTTGCCAGCGTAATCGGCAGCTTGAAGCGTCGCTTCCCTGCACTGCCCGGATTCAGATAGAGCACGCCTTCCCTGGTCTCGATCCGCACCCGGTGGGAATGCCCTGAGACCACGACGTCGATGCCGAGCTCGGCAGGATCGATCGCCAGCCCGTTGAGATCGTGCAGGACGTAGAAGCTGCGGCCGCCGAGGCGCAGCGTTTGCGTTTCAGGAAAGCGTTCAGCCCACGCGCCCCGGTCCACATTTCCTCTGATCGCGGTGACGGGCGCGATGCGGCCAAGCCCGTCCATCACAGCCTGGGCGCCGATGTCGCCGGCGTGGATGATGTGCGAGACGCCGGCGAGACAGCGCTCCGCCTCGGGCCTCAGCAGCCCATGCGTGTCGGCGATCACCCCAATCCTGAACGTCATGTCAGATCATCGCTTCAGTGCATTACGTCCAACGGCACCCGGCCGATTTCCTCACCATCCTCGTTGGTGACGAGGATCGCGAAGTGACGGCCCTTGAGCTCGGGACGCTGCGCGAGCAGACGCCGCGCAATTTCTTCGGCGACGTCCAGGGCCTGCATGTCATCCGGCAACTCGGCACCTCCTTCGTCTGCCACGGGTTTAGAATCCACCAAATCAAAATGATAGCGCGGCACGTCTGGCCCTCAGCTTTTCCCGCAGGAACGCCCGGTCTCGAAGCTTCGTTCCGGCGTGGGAGCCATCTGCGGTCCAGCAGACAATACGTCGTGACGGTGGACGGAGGCCACGGCTCGTTCGGCACCAGGCTCGGCGATTGCGTCAGGGCCTATGCCTTGCCGGAGCGACGGCAACAGACGAGCGGCGGCCTCACGCGCGGCGCCGCCGCGTCCGCGCGCGGGGGCGGTACGGACGGCCAGCCCTCGATGCCGCGATCGCCAGGCCGGCAGCGATCCCGAGCAACACGAGCCCCTTGCTGAGCACAGCGGCGGGCGGAACTTGCTTCCGCAGCAGCCAGCCGCCGTCGACGGACGTGCCCTGCGGACCCGCTTCGAGCAAGGTGCCTTCGTTCCTTGCGGCGGGACGCGCGCGCGACAGCAGCCAGCGGAATGCAGCTCCCAGGATATTCTCGGTGATCTCAGGGGCCATCGCATAGGCCAATTGTCCGGCGCGCGCCGGCCACCCCACCGCCACCTCGTCACGAGGCGCGTGGGCGAGGCGCAGGAAAGTCTCGGCCACGTCCTCGGATTGATAGAGCAGCGGACCAGGATCGAGCCGTCGTCCGGAGGCGTTGGCGCCGTGGACGAAGCCCGGCGTATCGACGATGGATGGGAAGACGCCGCAGACATGAATGTCGGGATGAGCCCGGAGCTCCTGACGCAAGCTTGCGGTGAAGCCGCGCAGGCCGAACTTGCTGGCGGTGTAGGCTGCGGCAAACGGCGTCGGCGCCCAGCCGCCGAGCGAGATGTTGTTGATCAGGACACCACGGTTCTGGCGGAGGAAGATCGGAAGCACCGCGAACGCGCCATGCATGGTGCCGAGCAGATTGACCTCGATGGTGCGGCGATGGAGCGCGATATCCGCATCCTGATAGGCCCCGAACACGCCGGTGCCGGCGTTGTTGATCCAGACGTCGATGCCGCCGAAGGCCTCGTCCGCCGCACCGGCTAGACGCTGCATCGCCTGCGCGTCAGTGACGTCGGTCGGCACGGCCAGAGCACGGCCTCCGAGCGCCTCACATTCGGCAGCAAGGCGCATCAAGACCTCGCCGCGGCGCGCCGCGAGGACCACGCTTGCGCCCTCGCGGGCAAAGGCCAGCGCCGCGGCACGCCCGATTCCACTGGAGGCGCCGGTGATGACGACGCGCGTGCCGGCCGTCTGCCCCTGCACGCGTCCCGAGACCTCCGCCGGAAGCAGCCAGCGCAGGGATCGCCGCAGGCGCGCCGTTCCCTGGGTTTCGAACCAGTCGCCATGCGCAAAGATCACCCGCTCCGGAGCCAGCTTGACGAGCCGCGGGGCCGCAGCCTGCGCCGAACGGCCACCGAGCCGCAGCAGCAGCCGCAGATAGACCGGGGCCTTGCCGTCCGGCTTGGCAATGCCGAGCAGGTTCGCCGCCGCCGCATTCGACGCGCTGAGGTGGCGGGGATCGAGGTTCTGCACGAGATCGGTCAGAACCAGTGTTCCGCTCCGCCGGTCGAACAGCTCGACCTCGGAGAACATCGGAGCATTCACCGACGATGTTTGGAGGTCGGCGGCCCACTCCTCCGGCGTCGTGTCTCCAATTTCGCGATCGATACGGATGCCGGTCGCCCGCACCTGCCCGCGCGCCGCAAGGCCGCGCGCGGCAAAGATCGCGGCCTGCGGCAGCTGCCTTTGCCATTCAGGCAGAAACATCCAATGCGCGATATTCGGCGCCAGCAGGTACCTGATCGAGCCCAGCCGCTCCAGCTCCCGGCGCAGAGCGGGCGAATAACGCACCGGCGAATGCAGCACGAGGTCGCCATTCGACAAGCGGATGACGGTCATCCGCACGGGCAGTTTCAGGCCGGCGGCGCTGATTGGCTTGTCGTCCAGGATCCAGATATCGTCCGTCACCCGCGACAGGCTGGCGGTCGACACAGCGGCGTCGGAACTTTGCATGAGCGTCTTTCCCTCGCGAGGACGTTGCTCCAAAGCGCGTGCGCGACGCTCGTTCCTCAGCAATGTCTTGGAAATAATGGTCTGGAAATCACGTCGCCGCAGTGGCTCGACCTGCTTCGAGGCGCGCCCGCAGCGCGTCGCGGACTTCGGCGACGACATGGCCCCAATCGCCCGGCCGTCTTTGGTGAAACAGGCGCAGGCTCGGATACCAGAACGAGCGCGCGCCGGATGGAGGCCAGCGCCAGTCGCAATCGGCATGAAGCAAGACCCAGGCCTCGCATCCAAGCGCGCCCGCAAGGTGTGCGACCATGGTATCGACACATACGACGAGATCGAGCTGCCGCAGGCGATGGCCGAGAGCTGTGATGTCGGGCGTGCTGACGTCCCGCGCCCCGACCGCCGCAAGCTCTTCGGTGCTGGCGCCGCGCTGGAGCGAATGGAGCGTGACGCCGAACCCTGCGAGATTGCGCAACAAGGCGGCCGGCACCTCCCGCCGCTTGTCCCACTCACCGACCTTCCAGACCAGGCCGACGGCCAGACCTTGTCCTCTTCGGGGCGGCGGAACGGCAAGTGGAGGCAGCGCCAGGTAAGGCCCGCGCATCTCGACCTGATCGCGGCGCGCTCGGATGGCGTGCGGCACCTCCATGATCTCGATGTCGACCTCGAAAGCGATCTCGGGCGCACCATCATGCAGCGGGATCGCACGATCGACGCCGGCCGCGCCCTCGAGCAGCGGCAGCAGCTCGGGTTGACACCACAGGGTCACGCTGCGCGCAATCGCACGAAGCGGGCTCATGAAGCGCAGGAACTGGATGGTGTCGCCGAGCCCGTGATAGCAGCGCACCAGCACGTGCTTGTCCTTGAGGTCCTCGCCGCGCCAGATGCGCTGGAGATGGCGCGGACCGGTGTGCTTCGGCGGATGTGCGATCTCCAGCAGATCACGATCGTTGATCATCCAGGCGCGCGCGAAATCGCCCGCCCTGATCGCCTCCGCCCAGCAACCGGGCGCCGTCGACGTCATGTCACCTCTCTTTGACGAACCGGGCGATGAGCCCGTACCGCACCGAACCATTGGCCGACAAACGCGGGCCGGAATGATTGGTTCTTCGCGGCAGATTCGAAGCGGTCGTGCGAGGCGAGCATCATCTTCTTCATCTTCATCATGAAAGCTGTTCGTTCCCGGTTGGCGGTTCGGGAATCTATCCCATGTTAAGCACGTCGCATTTTGTCGCGATGAATCGCCCAAGCCCTGCCGCTCGCATCTCCTTTCCAGGAACGAACATACCTTCCGCACGTTCGCCGACGTACTTACACCGACTCTTGCACCGACTCTTGCACCGACGCCGCGTGTTTCCGGAGGGCTTCATTCCATGCATTCTCGTCTTCAAGACAGGCGCCGCGTGCGCGTCGGACTCGTCGGCGTCGGCAATTGCGCGAGCTCCTTCGTCCAGGGCCTCACCTACTACCGGAACGCCAAGTCGAACGAGCCGGTCCCGGGACTGATGAATGCGGACCTCGGCGGTTACCATATCAGCGACATCCAGATCGCGTCGGCCTTCGACGTCAATGCCAACAAGGTCGGCCGCGACGTCGCCGATGCGATCTTCGCGGCGCCCAACAACACGCACCGCTTCTCCGACGTCGCGCCGACAGGCGTGATCGTGCAGCGCGGTCCGGTCCTGGACGGCATCGGCCAATATCTTACAGGCGACGTTCCGGTTGCGGACGTGCCGGAGGCCGACGTGTCCGAAGTGCTGGCGATGTCCCGCACCGACGTTCTGGTATCCTATCTTCCGGTCGGCTCGCAGCGCGCCAGCGAGTGGTATGCGGCGCGCGCCATCGAGGCCGGCTGCGGCTACGTCAATTGCATTCCGGTCTTCATCGCCTCGAATCCGGAATGGCGGCGGCGCTTCGAGGAGGCCGGCCTGCCGATCGTCGGCGACGACATCAAGAGCCAGGTCGGTGCCACCATCCTGCATCGCGTGCTCGCCAATCTGTTCCGTGACCGCGGCGTGCGGCTCGACCGCACCTACCAGCTCAATGTCGGCGGCAACACCGATTTCAAGAACATGCTCGAGCGGGAGCGGCTGGCCTCGAAGAAGATCTCCAAGACCCAGGCCGTAACCAGCCAGTTCGACGTCCCCATGGACCCCGACAACATCCATGTCGGACCGAGCGACCACGTGCCATGGCTCACCGACCGCAAGCTCGCCTTCATCCGCCTGGAGGGAACGACGTTCGGCGGCGTTCCCTTGAGCGCCGAGGTCAAGCTCGAGGTCTGGGACTCCCCGAACTCGGCCGGCGTCGTGATCGACGCGGTGCGTTGTGCCAAGCTCGCCATGGACCGCGGCCAGGCCGGAGCGCTGACCGGCCCTTCCAGCTATTTCATGAAATCGCCGCCGCAGCAGTTCACCGACGAAGAGGCCGGACGGCGGACACGCGCCTTCATCGACGACAAGGCGCTTGCGTGATGGCTGGGATCATCCATCTCGTCCGGCACGGTCATCATGCCTTGCTCGGCCGCATCCTGTGCGGCCGGATGAGAGGCGTCGAGCTCAGCGATCTCGGCTGTGAGGAGATGGCACGCTGCGCCGGCACCATCGCGCCGCGGCCATCGCTCATTCAGTCCAGCCCGCAACGGCGCTGCGTGCAATCGGCCTGCATCCTCGGCGCGCATTTCAGGCTGCCGGTGGAGATCGTCCCCGCCCTCGACGAGCTCGATTATGGCGAATGGACCGGACGATCGTTCGACGACCTGGCGCCGGATCGTCGATGGTCGCGCTGGAACGGGCGACGCGGCACGAGCCGCCCGCCCGGCGGCGAGACCATGCGGTCGCTTCAGAACCGCGTGGTCGCTCATCTGGAGCAGCTGCGTGGCGATCGCAATCTCGGTGCCGCCGTCCTCGTCAGCCACGCCGAGCCGATCCGCGCCGCGCTCCTGCACTATTCGCGCACGCCGCTCGACCAGTTTCTTTCGATCGAGATCGATCCTGCCAGCATCAGCACGCTCCGCGCCGACAGCCGCGGCATGAAGATCACCGGGATCAACCAGCGGGTGCCGGCGTGAAGATCGTCATCTTCGGCCTGACAATCTCCTCGTCCTGGGGCAACGGTCACGCCACCTTGTGGCGCGGCCTCTGCAAGCATCTCGCGCGGTCGGGGCACAGTATCGTCTTCTTCGAGCGCGACGTTCCCTATTATGCCGGTGCCCGGGATCTCCATGAACTGCCGGGCGGCGCGCTCCGGCTGTTCGCGAACTGGGACGATGTGCGGCAGGCGGCAAGCGCCGAAATCCGTGATGCCGACGTTGCGATCGTGACTTCCTATTGTCCCGATGCGATTGCCGCGACCGAGCTGATCCTCTTCGAAGGTCGTGCTGTTCCCGTGTTCTACGACCTCGATACGCCGATCACGCTGGCAAAGCTCGACGCCGGCGAGCCCGTCCCCTATATCGGTCCGCGCGGCCTGCAGGATTTTGAGCTGGTGCTCAGCTTCACCGGCGGACCTCACGTTGCGGATGAATTCCGCACTAGGCTCGGCGCGGGCGACACCCGGCCGCTTTATGGGCATGTCGACACAGATATCCACCATCCGGTCATGCCGCAGCCGCATTATCGCGCCGATTTGTCCTATCTCGGCACCTACTCCGAAGATCGCCAGCGCACGCTCGAGACACTTTTCGTCGCGCCCGCGCGGGCGCGCCAGGACCTCCGCTTCCTGATCGGCGGCGCGCAATATCCGAACGATTTCCCGTGGTCGCCCAACATCTATTTCGTGCGGCACCTGCCGCCGTCCGAGCACGCACCGTTTTTTGCCTCGTCGCGGCTAACGCTCAACGTCACCCGCCGGGCCATGGCGGAGATGGGCTGGTGCCCGTCCGGCCGGCTGTTCGAGGCCGCGGCCTGCGGTGCTCCGCTGCTGAGCGACGACTGGCCCGGCATAGCGGACTTCTTCGCGCCCGGAGAGGAGATCCTGATCGCACGCGACGAGCACGACGCGCTCGCCGCGCTGGCGATGCCGGACGCCGAGCTCAGGCGCATGGCCCGGCGCGCGTACGACCGCACCATGGACCAGCACACATCCGACAAGCGGGCGCGTGAACTGATCTCGATGCTCGAGCAGATAACGTCGAGCCGCATCAGCCGGCAACAAATCGAGGAGGCCTGATTATGTGGGGCATCGTTCCGGCCGCGGGCCGCGGCAGCCGAATCCAGCCGCTTGCCTTCTCGAAGGAATTGCTGCCGGTCGGCAGCCGGCGCGACGACGGTATCGACCGTCCCTGTGCCGTCTCCGAATATCTGCTGGAGCGCCTCATCCTCGGCGGCGCCGACAAGATCTGCTTCGTGATCTCGCCGGGCAAGTCCGACATCCTCGAATATTTCGGCGACCATTACGGCAGCGCCGAGCTCGCCTATGTGGTGCAGCCCGAAGCCTCCGGCCTGTGCGACGCCGTGTTCAGGGCAAGCACCGTCGTCGGGCAGCACGAGGATGTCATGGTCGGCCTGCCCGACACGGTCTGGTTTCCCAAGGCGGCCCTGCAGTCCCTGCCCGACGCAGACCTCTCGTTCCTGCTGTTCCCGGTCGAGCATCCCGAATTCTTCGATGCGGTCGTGCTGGACGGCGAGCAGGTGACGGAGATCCAGGTCAAGCAGCCGAATGCAGCCTCGCGCTGGATCTGGGGTGCTTTCAAGATGTCGGCGCACGGCTTCCGCCAGCTGCAGTCGCTGTGGCACGCACGCGAACGCGGCGACGAATATTTCGGGACGCTGGTCAACGCCTATCTTGCGGCCGGCGGCAACGGCATCGGCGTCAAGGCCGGCGAATCCTACGTCGATGTCGGCACCATCGACGGCTATCGCACGGCGATGGCCCTGCTTGCCGAGAGCGCCGAGGGCCGCTCCAAGTCGCGGGCCCACGCCTCATCGGACGGGGCCCGACCTGTCATAGTCAACAACGGAGCGATTGCATGACCATAGGCGCCCTCTCCCGTGAGGAAATCCGCCAGCGTGTCGATGCGCTGGGGCCATGGTTTCACAATCTCGACCTCCAGGGCGTGCCGACCGCGCCGTCGCACTTTCTCGGCGACTATCCCAATGTGAAGTGGCAGCGCTTCTCCGGCATCATCCCGGACCGGCTCGAAGGCAAGACCGTGCTCGATATCGGCTGCAATGCCGGCTTCTACGCCATGGAGATGAAACGGCGCGGCGCCGAGCGCGTGCTCGGCCTCGACACCGACGAGGAATATCTGGCCCAGGCCCGCTTCGCGGCCGAGGTCAACGGGCTCAGGATCGAATTTCGCAAGATGTCGGCCTATGATGTCGGGCAGCTCCGTGAACAATTCGACCTCGTGATCTTCATGGGCGTGCTCTATCATCTGCGACACCCGCTGCTGGCGCTGGACCTGATCCATGAGCATGTCGCCGGCGATCTCCTGCTGTTCCAGTCGATGCAGCGCGGCGACAGCCACGTCGATGCGATCGAGAAGAACTACGACTTCTGGACCACCGACCAGTTCGGTTCCTCCGGCTACCCGAAGCTGCACTTCATCGAGCACAAATATGCCGACGACCCCACCAATTGGTGGGTGCCCAATCGCGCCTGCGTCGAGGCCATGCTGCGCAGCGCCGGCTTTGCCATCGCGGCCCATCCCGAGGAGGAAGTCTACCTGTGCAAGCGCACGACGCGGCCGCAGGCTGACGGGCCGGTCTATCCGTCACGGGAGGCGGGCCGATGATCGAGGCGGCCAAGATCTGGAACGAGCCCAACAACAAGTCGCATTGGGACATCCTGATCGACCCGGACTGGGCGATGTTCGCCAACCTGGCGCTCGCGGCCGGAAAGGCCATCCGCAGTGCACATCCGACCTTGCCGCGCGTGCTCGGTGGCATCTCGCCGATCGACCCGTCCTTCATGCGCAACATGCAGGCGCGCGGCGTGCTCGATCACGTCGACGCCGTCGCCGTGCACGGCTTTCCGCTCGACTGGAATTTATGGCTGATCGGAGAATGGCCGGCCAAGATCGAGGAGATCAGGGCCGTCACCTCGCTCCCGGTCTGGGTGACCGAGGTCGGCGTCTCCTCGTTCGGCGCCGAGGAGGTTCAGGCGTGGGGCCTGTCGCGCACCGCCGAGCTCCTGATCGGCCGCGCGCCGCGCATCCATTGGTACAGCCTCTATGACCTGCCTTCGGCCTGGGAGGCGACCACCCGGCACAAGGAAGCCGAAGGGTCCTCCTACTACCGGCATTTCCACATGGGCCTGCTGCGCGAGGATGGAACGCCGAAAGCCGCCGCGGAGCTGTTCGGGCAATATGCCGCCGACATGGGCCTGTGCCAGTGGTTTCACTTCGAGGACCATCGCCTCGATGACGCCGTGCGCTGGATGCGCCGCTTCGGCGTGAGGCACTTGCGGACCGGGCTGTCATGGGCCGACAGCTTCCGTCCCAACGCGCTGGACTGGTTCGACCGCCAGATGGATGCGCTGGCCGAGTTCGAGGTCACCGTGACGTTCTGCTTCACGCCGGAGCACCGCGGTCTCGAACCGCATCACACCAGCCCGCCGCTCGACGTCAACGAGTTCGCCGACTTCTGCGCGAAGATGATCGAGCGCTATTGCACCAAGACCGGTCCCGCCGCCTCCATTGGCGCCTCTCCACCGATCAGGGAGCCGACATGCGTGCCCTGATCCTGGTGATGGATTCCGTCGGAATCGGCGCGGCGCCCGACGCTGTCAATTACGGCGACGAGGGTGCCGACACCGTCGGCCACATCGCGGATGCGTGCATGGCCGGCCGTGCCAATGGTCCGCAACGGGAGGGCCCGCTGCGCCTGCCCAACCTCGTGGCGCAGGGCCTTGGCGAGGCCTGCCGCCTCTCCACGGGCCGGATCCCGCCCGGGCTCGACGGCCGGACACAACATGCGCGCTATGGCTGCGCCAGCGAGATCTCGAGGGGCAAGGACACGCCATCAGGCCATTGGGAGATCGCCGGCGTGCCTGTCGCGTTCGATTGGGGCTATTTTCCTAAGATCCAACCCTGCTTTCCGCGCGATCTCGTAACGAAGCTGTGCGAACAAGGCGGACTGCCCGGCATCCTCGGCAACTGCCATGCTTCCGGCACCGACATCATCGCCGAATTCGGCGAACGCCACATGCGCAGTGGCGAGCCGATCTGCTACACCTCGGCCGACAGCGTGTTCCAGATCGCGGCGCACGAGGAGACGTTCGGGCTCGAGCGGCTCTACGACGTCTGCGCGGTCGCGAGGCGGCTGGTCGATCCCCTCAACATCGGCCGCGTCATCGCGCGTCCGTTCGTCGGAACGAGCGCGGACAGCTTCAAGCGCAGCTCCCACCGGCGCGATTTCTCGGTCCCGCCGCCCGAGCGAACCATCCTCGACCTTGCAGAAACTGCCGGCCGCGAGATCGTGACGATCGGCAAGATCGACGACATCTTCGCTCATCGCGGCACCGGGCGAAACCTGCGCGGCGACGGCAATGCGGCGCTTTTCGATGCCACGCTCGATGGGCTGGCAGGCCTTGCAGAAGGCGGGCTGCTGTTCGCGAACTTCATCGATTTCGACACGCTCTACGGCCACCGTCGCGACGTAGCGGGCTACGCCGCGGCGCTTGAAGCCTTCGACGCCCGCCTACCCGAGCTGCTGAGCCGGCTGCGAAGCGACGATCTCCTGATCATCACCGCCGATCATGGCTGCGATCCGACCTGGAACGGCACCGATCACACGCGTGAGCAGGTCCCGATCCTGACGTGGGCCGCACAATCGACGTCTCCGATCGGCCGGCGCGCCGGCTTTGCCGACATCGGCGCGACCGTTGCAAGACATCTCGACCTGCCGGCGTCGCTTCATGGCGCGCATTTCTAGCCGGGATTCACCTGGGTTATTGATCCAGGTTAGAGAACTTTTCGTTTGTAGGTTTCGCAGGAACGAACATTCCTAGCACCGCTTCTAATTCCCAGACGTGACTGGCGCGCAGGTCGCCCGACCGAGCAAAGCGCGCTTCAACTCTCATCATCGGCCGGTCCGAACGGATCGGTCCCATGCGGCACGGAGCGGTGAATGACGCGAGTATTGATCACTGGGGGCGCGGGATTCATCGGTTCGCATACGGCGGACGTGCTGCTTGCGGCCGGCTACGAGGTCCGCCTTCTCGACAATCTCTCTCCGCAGGTCCATGGCGGCAACCGTCAGCGGCCCGTCTATCTCGCCGACGACGCCGAGCTCGTGGTCGGCGACGTCACCGATGCCGCCGCGGTCGAACAGGCCTTGCGCGGCGCCGACATGGTCCTGCATCTCGCCTCCGCCGTCGGCGTCGGCCAGAGCATGTACGACATCGAGCCCTACGTCAGGACGAACGAGCTTGGCACCGCCGTGCTGCTGCAGGCGCTCGCCAAGCGACCGGTCGCACGGCTGGTGGTGGCATCCTCGATGAGCATCTACGGCGAAGGCCTGTATCGTGATGCCGTTGGAAGCGTCGTCGCCGGCGACGAACGACCGATCGAGCAGCTTCGCAAGGGCGAGTGGGAATTGCGGGATCATGCAGGCCATGCGCTCGATCCCGTGCCCACCCCTGAGACCAAGCAGCCGTCGCTGAGCTCGATCTACGCCCTGAACAAATATGCGCAGGAGCGCATGTGCCTGATCACAGGCAAGGCCTACGGCATTCCGACCGTCGGCATGCGCTTCTTCAACGTGTTCGGTCCGCGGCAAGCGCTGTCGAATCCGTATACCGGCGTGCTGGCCATCTTCGCCGCGCGGCTGCTCAACGGCCGGCCGCCGCTCGTCTTCGAAGACGGCCTGCAGCGGCGCGATTTCGTCCACGTGCACGACGTCGCCCGCGCCTGCCGCATGGCGCTCGAATCCGACCACGCCCAGGACGTCTTCAACGTCGGTTCGGGCCAGAGCCGCACCATTCTGTCGGTGGCCGAAGATCTGGCGCAGGTGATGGGACGGCGCGAGATCGATCCAGAGATCACGCGGAAATACCGTGCCGGCGACATCCGGCACTGCTTCGCCGATATCGGCAAATCACGCGACCTGCTCGGCTTCGAGCCGCATGTCGCGTTCAAGGACGGCCTTGAAGAGCTCGCCGGCTACCTCGCTGACCAGATCGCCGACGATCAGGCAGAACGGGCGACCCGTGAGCTGCTGCAACGAGGGTTGGTCGCGTGATGAGTGAGCAAGACAACAGACCCGTCCTGGTCACCGGCGGCTGCGGCTTCATCGGCTGCAATCTCGCCGACCGTCTCGCCGAGCGGGGCGATCGCGTTCTGGTGCTGGACAATCTCGCCCGCGCCGGCGTGCGCGAGAACGCGCAATGGCTGAAATCCCGGCATGGCGACCGGGTCGCGATCACTGTGGCCGATATCCGCGACCCGATTCCGGTGATCGACGCCGTGCGCGAGGCGCGGGCCGTGCTGCACCTCGCAGCCCAGGTCGCGGTGACCGACAGCGTCAGCGATCCCTCGGCCGACTTCGAGATCAATGCGCGCGGCACGCTGAACGTGCTGGAAGCCGTTCGCCTGCACAACGCTTCGGCCCCGGTGATCTTTGCCTCGACCAACAAGGTCTATGGGCGCCTGATCGAGGACAGCGAGATCGCGCCCACCGACCGCCGCTACACGCCGGTCAATGATCTGCTCGCCGGGGGCATTTCGGAGAACGCGCCGCTGGATTTCTACAGCCCCTATGGTTGCTCCAAGGGCACCGCCGATCAATACGTGCACGACTATGCCCGGGTGTTCGGGCTGCAGACCGTGGTGATGCGCATGAGCTGCATCTACGGGCCGCGGCAATTCGGCACCGAGGATCAGGGCTGGATCGCGCACTTCCTGCTCAGCGCCATCAGCGGCAATCCGCTGACGATCTACGGCGACGGCAAGCAGGTCCGCGACGCGCTGCACGTGTCGGACGCGGTGAGCGCCTGGCTCGCGGCGCTCGACCACATCGCGCTGGCCCGCGGGCGCGTCTTCAATCTCGGCGGCGGTCCGGCGAATGCGGTCAGCCTGCTCGAGTTGATCGACCAAATCACCGAGCTGACGGGCCGCAAGGTGAGCTATCGCTTTGCGGACTGGCGGCCGGGCGATCAGCCCTGGTACGTGACCGACACGCGGGCGCTCGCGACCGCGCTCGGCTGGACGCCGCAAATGCCCCTCGCCGACGGCCTGCGCTCACTCCACACCTGGCTCGACAGTCGCTTCGGATCACAGGACAGAAGCGAGGCTCTGGCATGACGCGGGTCGCCCTCATCAATCCCAACTGGGATTTTTCGGGCAGCATCTATTTCGGCTGCCGCTCGCCTCACCTGCCACTCGAGCTCGGCATCTCCGAGCATTATCTGAAGGCGGCGGGCCACAACACGCTGCTGCTCGATGCGCATATGTACGATCTCTCCCTCCCTGAGATCGAGGCCGAGCTGCGCGCCTTTGGTCCCGACCAGATCGTCTTCACCACCGCACCGACCTATCTGTTCTGGCGCTGCGCGCCGCCCGAGCTGCGTGTGCCGCAGCAGCTCGCCATCGCGGCGCGGGACCTCGCGCCGACCCTGATCGCGGTCGGCCCGCATGGTTCGACCACGCCGAAGACCGCCCTGAAGAAGCTCGGCGTCGACATCGTCGTGATGGGTGAGTGCGAGGCGTCGCTGCTGCGGCTCGCCAATGGCGAACGGGACTTTCCCGGCCTGTGCTTCGACGACGGTGCTTCACTCCGGGTCAATGGCGGCCCACAGGCGGTCGCGTTCGGCGATCAGCCCGTGCTCGATTGGCCGGACGAGATGATCCGGCGTCACCATCACCATCATCACCGCTTTGAGGCCGAGCCGATGGCGCCGGGCGCCGAGGTGGAGGCCTCACGCGGCTGTCCGTACAATTGCACGTTCTGCGCCAAGGAGAATTTCCGCAACGCCTACCGGAAGCGGCCGCCCGCCATGATTCTCGACGAGATCGATCGTCTGCGCCGTCACGGCATCGAGTACGTCTACTTCATCGACGAGATCTTTCTTCCCAATCGCGAGCTCCTGGAGGGCCTGACCACGCGCGGGCTGAAGTTCGGCGTGCAGACGCGGATCGATTTGTGGAAGCCCGACACTCTCGCCCTGCTCGGGCGCGCCGGCTGCGTCTCGATCGAAGCCGGCATCGAGAGCCTCACCGTGGAAGGGCGCGCGGCCCTGGCCAAGAACTGCAAGATGACGACGGATCAGCTCGCCGACCGGCTGGTCGAAGCCCGCCGCCACGTCCCCTTCGTGCAGGCCAATCTGATCGAGGTGCCCGAGGACGACGATCCCGTGGTGCAGCGCTGGCGCCGCACGATGCAGGATGCCGGCGTCTGGGCCAACGATCCGGTGCCGCTCTATCCCTATCCCGGCTCGCCCGACTACCGGAAGCTCTGGGGCGAGCCTGACGATGTCGCCTGGGAGCGCGCGCACCAGCACTATCTCGCGATGTTCGACCAGTTCAGCGACGTGCAGAACGATCGCCCGGTCCCGCTCGACACCCTCGAACTCCAGGTGGCCTCATGAGCCGTGGCGCCGACATCAGGATCATGATGACGACCGACACGGTCGGCGGCGTCTGGACCTATTCCTGCGCCCTTGCCGCCAGTCTCGCTGCGTCCGGGGCCGACGTCACGCTCGTGACGCTGGGCCCGCGGGCGCGTGTCGATCAGCGTCAGATGCTGCGTGAGACCAGCGTGCACCTGATCGAGACGGACCTCGCACTCGAATGGCAGGACCCGGAGGGGCGGAACGTCTCCGACGCAAGGCGCGTGCTTGCGAACCTCGAAGCCAGATTGGTGCCTGATGTCGTGCATCTGAACAGCTTTCGCGAGGCGACCTTTGCCTGGCACGCCCCGACCGTGCTGGTGGCGCATTCCTGCGTGAACTCCTGGGCGCTCGCCTGCCACGATACGGCCTGGCTCGGCGAACCCAGATGGCGCCGCTACAGCGAACGGGTTGCCGCGGCGCTCGACATCACGCAGGCCTGGGTCTGTCCGAGCCGGGCCTTCCACGACGACATGACGGCGATCTATCAGCCGCGATCGCGCGGCACGGTGATCTGGAACGGAATTGCGCCACGCGCCCCTTCTGGACGGAAGCAGGGCGTGATTTTCGCGGCGGGACGGCTGTGGGATCGTGCCAAGAACATCGAAGCGCTCGCCACCGCCGCGCCCGGGCTGGATTGGCCGGTCGAGGTGGCTGGTCCTAGCGATGCACGTCTGTCAGCTGACGTCACCTGGCTCGGAGAGCTGCCGCACGGGGCGCTGGAGACGCGCTTGCAGCATGCAGCGATCTTCGTCAGCCCCGCACTCTATGAACCGTTCGGCCTTTCGGTGCTGGAAGCCGCCGCCGCGGGCTGCGCGCTGGTCCTGTCCGACATCCCGACGTTCCGGGAATTGTGGCGCGGCGCCGCCTTGTTCGTCGATCCCGCCGACAGCGTCGCGCTGCATCGGACACTGGCAGAGCTTTGCGCTGACGATAGGGGTCGAGCAAAGCTGCAGCGCGCTGCCTACGAGCAATCCCTGACCTATTCCTTGACGCGCATGACGAGCGCTTATCTCGGGCTCTACCAGGACCTGATCGCATCCAGCCGGACGAGCGCGGCGGCCAGCCAGATCGAGGTGCGCGCATGAAATGCGTCCTGTTCTACCATGCCTTCACCTCCTGCTGGAACAACGGCAACGCGCATTTCCTCCGTGGCTATGCGCGCGAGCTCCATGCGCTCGGACACGAGGTCGTCGTGTTCGAACCCATCGACGGCTGGAGCCGGCTGAACGCGATCCGCGAAGGCGGCAGTCATGCCATGGAGGACATTCCCGTGCTCTTTTCCGGCATCGACATCCGCCGCTACGATACCGGCCTCGATCTCGCGCGGGCGCTTGACGGCGCCGATCTCGTCATCGTGCACGAATGGAATTCGCCCGACCTCATCGCGCAGATCGGGCGCAGGCGGGCGCAAGACGCGTCCTTCACCCTGCTGTTTCACGACACCCATCACCGCGCGGTCAGCGCACCTGAGGAGCTTGCGCAATTCGATCTCGACGGATTCGATGGCGTGCTCGCTTTCGGCGAGGTGCTTCGGCAGATCTATCTGAAGCTCGGCTGGGCCGACCGGGTCTTCACCTGGCACGAGGCCGCCGATGTCGCGTTGTATCATCCGCTGCCGCAGGTCGAGCGCACCGACGATCTGGTCTGGATCGGCAATTGGGGCGACGGCGAGCGCAGCGCCGAGCTGAATGAGTTCCTGGTCACGCCCGTGGCGGAGCTGAAGCTGCGCGCCAGCGTCCATGGCGTCCGTTATTCAGATGGCGCACTTCACACCATCAGGAGCGCAGGCATCCGCTATGGTGGCTGGCTGCCGGCGCACTGGGCCCCCGTCGCCTTCGCCGGCGCGCGTGCGACCATCCATGTGCCGCGCGGACCTTACGTCGCCCTGCTTCCGGGCATCCCAACCATCCGCGTGTTCGAGGCGCTGGCCTGCGGCATTCCCCTGGTCTCGGCGCCCTGGTCGGATACGGAAGGCCTGTTCCCCGAGAGCGCCTATCTCAGCGTTGCCGATGGCGCGCAGATGAAGCAGGCGCTTCGGACTGTCATCGACGATCCCCAATTCTCTGCCGCGATGGTGGCGACCGGCCTGAAGGTCATCAGGGATCGTCATACCTGCCGCCACCGCGCCGAGCAGCTCATCGACATCGTCACCGACATCAGGGATTCGGGTCGTTCGGCACGGCCTCAGCACGACATCGGAGCCGTTGCATGAAGATCTGCTTCTTCGGATCCAGCCTCGTCTCGTCCTACTGGAATGGCGCCGCCACCTACTATCGCGGCATGCTGAAGGAGATCGCAGCGCTTGGCCACGAGGTCACCTTCTACGAACCGGACGCCTTCGAGCGCCAGTCGCATCGCGACATCGACGAGCCGGATTGGGCCAGGGTGGTCGTCTATCCCGCGACCGCGGACGGCTGGCGCCGCTCGCTCGACACCGCCGCACAATCGGCCGACATGCTGGTCAAGGCCAGCGGCGTCGGCGTCTTTGATCTCGAGCTGGAGAACGCCGTCGCCGAGCTGCCCTCGCGGCTGACGCGGATCTATTGGGACGTCGATGCTCCCGCCACGCTCGAGGCGATGGAAAGCGATCCGCAGCATCATCTGCGTCGCGCGATCCCCTGCTACGACATGGTCCTGACCTATGGCGGCGGCGAGCCCGTCGTATCCGCGTATCGATCGATGGGCGCGCGGGACTGCGTGCCGATCTACAACGCGCTCGATCCGGCCACGCATTTTCCCTCGCCGCCCAATCCGCGCTTCGCCTGCGATCTCAGCCTGCTGGCGAACCGCCTGCCTGACCGCGAGAAGCGCGTCGAGCATTTCTTCCTCGACATTGCACGCCGCCTGCCCGAAAAGTCGTTCGTGCTCGGCGGCTCCGGCTGGGACGACAAGGACGCCTCCGCCAATCTGCGCAAGGTCGGCCATGTCGGCACCGCCGATCACAACGCGTTCTTCGGCTCCGGGCTCGCCACGCTCAACGTCAATCGCGACAGCATGGCGCGCTACGGTTTCTCCCCGCCAACGCGTGTGTTCGAAGCGATCGGCGCCGGCGCCTGCCTGATCACCGACCAATGGGCCGGCATCGATCATTTCCTCGAACCCGGCCGCGAGGTGCTGGTCGCCGCTGGCGGGGCCGAGGTGGCAGAGCACCTCGCGGCGCTCGATCCGGAGCGAGCCCGGTCGATCGCCCGCCGCGCCCGCGCACGCATCCTCAGCCAGCACACCTATCGGCAGCGCGCCCGTCAGTTCAACGATCTCTTCGTCGCCAACAGCTCCCGAATCGAGGTAGCAGAATGAACCTCTCCATCGTCGCCATCGGTCTTTCGGTCACTTCGTCCTGGGGCAACGGTCATGCGACGACCTACCGCGCCCTGATCGAAGCGCTGGCGCGACGAGGTCACAGCGTCACGTTCCTGGAGCGGGACGTGCCCTGGTATCGGGACCACCGCGACCTGACCAAGCCCGCTGCCTGGACGGTCGAACTGTACCAATCCTTGAAGGATGTTCCGCGCCAGTTCGGCAAGCTGATCCGCGACGCCGATCTGGTCATCATCGGCTCCTATGTTCCCGACGGCATCGCGATCGCCGAATGGACCACGACCCATGCGAGGGGCGTGACGGCGTTCTACGACATCGACACGCCTGTTACCCTGGCGCGGCTGGAGCAAGGCCTCGACTATCTTTCGGCGGCAATGATCCCGCGCTTCGATCTCTATCTCTCCTTCACCGGCGGACCGGTGCCCGGCATGATCGAGCAGAGCTACGGCAGTCCGCTCGCGCGCGTGCTTTATTGCAGCGCGGATGCGGAGACCTACGCACCGAAGCAGGCGCAGCCGAAATGGGCGCTCGGCTATCTCGGGACCTACAGCGAGGACCGGCAGCCCGTTCTCGACGAGCTGCTGCTTGCACCCGCGCGCACGCTGCCGTCGGATCAATTCGTCGTCGCCGGCGCGCAATATCCGGACGATATCGCCTGGCCCGCCAACGTCGCACGGATCGAGCACCTCTCGCCCAAGCAGCACCCGGAGTTCTACGCGGCGCAGCGTTTCACGCTGAACGCCACCCGCGCCGACATGAAGGCGCTGGGCTTCTCCCCGAGCGTCCGGCTGTTCGAAGCCGCCGCCTGCGGCACGCCCGTGATCTCGGACCGCTGGCCGGGGATCGAGACGATCTTCGCGCCGTCGAAGGAAATCCTGCTGGCAACCAGCCCGCGCGAGGTCGTCGAGATCCTGCGCGACATGCCGGAACAACAACGGCGCACGATCGCCCATAACGCGCGGCGGCGGGTTCTGGCCGATCACACGCCCGACCATCGCGCGCGGCAGCTGGAGACTTACTACGCCGAGGCAGCCGCGCGGCGCCGCCGCAAGACGGCGCCACTCCCCGTCGTTCGCCCCATGCAGGTCGCCCAACTCTGAAAGGCCACATCATGACGCTCCAGACCCGCATCCAAGCGTCCCGCCGCTCGCCGACGGTCCTGGTCGCCGGCGGCGCCGGCTTCATCGGATCGCATCTCTGCGACGCGCTCCTGCAACGCGGCAGCATGGTGATCTGCCTGGACAATTTGTTCACGGGAACCACCGACAACATCCGGCCCCTGCTCAATCATCCGAACTTCCGCTTCATCGAGCATGACGTGCGCGATCCCATCGAGATTGAGGGCGAGATCGACCGGATCTACAGCCTCGCCTGTCCGGCTTCGCCCCGCCACTATCAAGTCGATCCGGTCGCGACGATGAAGACCTGTGTGCTCGGCTCGATCAACCTGCTCGAACTGGCGCGGCAGAAGGGCTCCCGGATCCTTCAGGCCTCAACCAGCGAGGTCTACGGCGACCCGGAAGTGCATCCGCAGCCGGAATCCTATCTCGGCAACGTCAACCCGATCGGGCCGCGGGCCTGCTACGACGAGGGCAAGCGCGCCGCGGAGACGCTGATGTTCGACTACCGGCGTATGCACGGGACGGAGATCAAGGTCGCGCGCATCTTCAACACCTACGGGCCGCGCATGCTCGAGAATGACGGCCGCGTCGTCTCCAACTTCATCGTGCAGGCGCTGCGCGGAGAGCCGATCACGATCTACGGCCAGGGCACGCAAACCCGCAGCTTCTGCTTCGTCGACGATCTGGTGCGGGGACTACAGCTCCTGATGGAGAGCCCCGCCTCGGTCAGTGGTCCGTGCAATCTCGGCAATCCGCACGAGGTCACGATCGAGGCGATCGCCCGTGAAGTGCTGGCATGCACCGAATCGGCCTCCCCGCTGCGCTTCGAGCCCCTGCCGAAGGACGATCCCAGGCGACGCAAGCCTGTGATCGATGCCGCCGAGAAGATCCTGGGATGGCGTCCGAAGGTGGCGCTGAAGGACGGGCTTCAGGCGACCATTGCCTATTTTGCGCTCCGCCTCGCCGGGGAACCGCCCACGCTCGTGCCGGCCATTGCCGCGCGCAGGACGCGCCAACCCGCACGCGCCCGGCTGACGATGTCCGAGCAGTCGTAAGACGTCGCTCGAACGGTCGCGTAGGTCGGGCAGCCTAGGCCGCCTCGGTCGCATCAGTGCATTCCAGAACCTTGGTGCCGGCGCGGCGACGGCCGTTCGCGAACATGCGGCGATAGAGCACGACCGAGACGAGCCATGCGGCCGCGAACAGCGCGATCACGACAAAGCCGACATTGGCAAGCGACTCGTTGAGGTCCTCGACCAGCGCCCATGCGCCGCCGGAGAGGCCGAGCCGATCGCTGATCAGGCCGAGCGCCTCGATCCCACCGATGAACAGCGCGACCGCGACGGAGGCGCCGGTGATCGTGAGATTGTACCAGAGCTTGCGCAGGGGATCGACGAAGGCCCAGCGATAGGCGCTCACCATCAGTGCCGAATCGGCCGTGTCGACCAGCGCCATGCCTGCAGCGAACAGCGCGGGGAAAACCAGCACGTCGGCGAGCGAGGCACCGCGCGCGGCTTCGCTGGCGGAAATGCTGAGCAGGCTGATCTCGGTCGCGGTGTCGAAGCCGAGGCCGAACAGGAAGCCGAGCGGGTACATGTGCCACGGCTTCGTCACCAGGCGGAACATCGGGCCGAGCAGCCGCGCCAGCACGCCGCGGCCGGCAAGCAGCGCATCGAGCTGCGCAGCGTCGTGAACGCCCTGCTCCCGCGCCGCGCGAAACGTCCGCCACAGGCCGGCGAAAATGACGAGATTGATCGCGGCAACCGCGAGCAGGAACAGCGCCGAGACCGAGGTGCCGATGAGACCGCCGACCTCCTTGAGCAGGCTGTCGCCGCCAAAGGTCACGACGCCCAGTGCCAGCAGCATGGTCGCCATCACGACCACGGTGGAATGGCCGAGCGCGAAATAGAGGCCGACGCTGCGCGGCGTCTCACCGGCATGCATCAGCTTGCGCACGACGTTGTCGATCGCGGCAATGTGGTCGGCATCGACGGCGTGGCGCAGGCCGAACACCCAGGCCAGCAAGGCGGTCGCCATCACCGTCGGCCGCTCACCGAACAGCGTGAAGGCCCAGGCCCATGCGGCGAGGTTGGCGGCGACGAGCCCGCCGAGCAGCGCCACCGTTCCGGGCTCGATCGCCCGCAAAGTCCGCATCGCTGCTCGTTCCATTCGCCCGCCTTTACGGTATGAGGTTTATCAAAATCTCTCATACTGGCAAGAGCAAGAGCCGGACCAGTTGCGCGGTGACGCCTGACGAGCCGACGGAATGGGAGCCAAATGGCTGGCCTGATGGAAGAATTCGGCTTCCAGAACAGGCTCTGTCTCCACACAAGTGGAACCGATCGTTGTGAAGCGGCTCACATCGGGTTTGACGATCCGGATGTATTCATCGTGCCGGGTGGAGATGGCAGACGGAGACGCGCATGAAACTCCTCATGCTCTCGCTTATTGCAGCCATGCTTCTCGCCGGTGCGGCCAACAGCGTGTTCAGGCCGCAGGCCGTGCCTCATTTCGGTCAGCCCGGCATGGCGTCCATTCAAGACATGCAGACAGGAAAGGCCGACAAGCTTCCCGAGCAGGAGCTGCAGGACCGCTCCGTCTTGTTTGCGAAAGAGCCGGCGCGCTAAGCCCGGCCCGTCCGCGCAAGAACCGCCTATTCGGCCGCTGCGGTCGCGGGTTGCGGCTGCCCGTCGTTCGGCCCCGTTCGCGCCTTCTGCTCGTCGAGCCAGAGGCTATGGTGCTCGCGGGCCCAGTTGACGTCGACTTCGCCCGAGCCCATGGCCTCGAACGCGCCTTCCATGCCGATCGTGCCGATATAGATGTGCCCGATCATCGCCGCGACGAACAGGACCGCCACGATGGAGTGAACGATCTGGGCCATTTGCATGCCCTCGATCCCCGTGCCGTAGAACGGGAACATCAGGGCGTAGCCCGACGCTGCGACCAGTGCGCCGCCGATCACGACGATCCAGTAGATCATCTTCTGGCCGCCGTTGAAGCGGTAAGCCGGCGGATGGTCATGTCCGATCAGCCCGCCGCCGCGCTTGGCCCATTCGATATCCACCTTGTTCGGGATATTGCCGCCGATCCACATCAGGAAGATCAGGACGACGCCGAGAGTGAACGGGAAGCTCAGATAATTGTGCGCGTACTTGGCCCATTGCGACCATTCCGAGAACGCTTCGAAACCGATCAGCGGCAGCAAGAGCGGCCGGCCGAACGTGATGTTCAGCCCGGAAATGGCCAGCACGATGAAGCAGGTCGCCGTCAGCCAGTGCACGAACCGCTCGAAGGCGTTGAAGCGCACGATGGTGCGGCCGGACCGTCCGGCTTCGAGACGCACCATCCCGACGGTGAGATAGAAGATCACGACGGCCGCGATCGCGCCGAGGATGGCGATGCCGCCGATCCAGCGCAGCGTCACATTGCGGAATTCCCGCCATTCCCGTCCCTGCGGCTGCTCGAGCACGCCGGAGCGCTGATCGGGAATACTGACGCGGCCCTGGATCCGGTTGAGCTCCTGCAGGAGCTGCTGCTCCTTGACCGAGCTCGCGGTCGGGTTGACCTGCTGAGCGCTCGCGGGCGCCATGTTCACCAACAAAAGCAGCGCCCAGGCGCCCAGCGCCAGACGAACGAACCTTCCAAACGACGCCATCACGTCCTCCCCGGTCTTGCGCGCCCGTCAGCTGCCCACGTCAGGACTCGATTGTCTCGCGATATGCGGTCTTCCAGCCCCACGCACCCGAGCCGTAGCCGCGCTTCATGACGCGCTCCTTGTAAATCTGCGCGATGATCTCGCCGTCGCCGGCAAGCAAGGACTTGGTCGAGCACATCTCGGCACACAGCGGCAGCTTGCCTTCGGCCAGCCGGTTCGCACCGTATTTCTCGTATTCCTCCTTGCTGCCGTCGGCCTCCGGGCCGCCGGCGCAATAGGTGCATTTGTCCATCTTGCCGCGCGAGCCGAAGTTTCCGACCTTCGGATATTGCGGCGCGCCGAACGGACAGGCGTAGAAGCAATAGCCGCAACCGATGCAGAGGTCCTTGGAGTGCAGCACCACCGCATCGGCCGTGGTGTAGAAGCAGTTCACCGGACACACGGCCGCGCAGGGCGCGTCCGTGCAGTGCATGCAGGCCATCGAGATCGAGCGCTCGCCCGGCTTGCCGTCGTTGATGGTGACGACGCGCCGCCGGTTGATGCCCCAGGGCACCTCGTGCTCGTTCTTGCAGGCGGTGACGCAGGCGTTGCACTCGATGCAGCGATCAGCGTCGCAGAGAAATTTCATCCGAGCCATGTGCGTGCTCCTCTCAGGCTGCGACGATCTGACAAAGCGTGACCTTCGGCTCCTGCATGCCCGTTGCAGGATCGTAGCCGTAGCTCGTGATCGTGTTGGCGCTCTCGCCCAGCACGATCGGATCGGTGCCGGCGGGATAGTTCTTGCGCAGGTCGTTGCCGCCGAGCCAGCCGCCGAAATGGAACGGCATCCAGGCGACGCCCTTGCCGACGCGTTCGGTCACCAGCGCCTTCATCCGGGCACGGGAATTGTTCTCGGCGCCGCTCACCCAGACCCAGCCGCCGTCCTTGATGCCGCGATCGGCGGCATCGGCCGGGCTGATCTCGATGAACATGTCCTGCTGCAATTCGGCGAGCCACGGATTGGTGCGGGTTTCCTCGCCGCCGCCTTCGTATTCGACGAGACGCCCGGAGGACAGGATCAGCGGGAACTGCTTGGCGATCCCCTTCTCCACCGCCGCCTTCTGCACCGAGAAGCCGATGTTGGGCAGGCGGAACTGCTTGGCGTCGGGCAAGGTCGGATATTTCTCGACGAGGTCGACGCGCGGCGTGTAGATCGGCTCGCGATGCACCGGGATCGGATCCGGCAGACCGAACGCATTCATGCGCGCCTTGCCGTTGCCGAACGGCACGCAGCCATGCTTCAGCGCGACGCGCTGGATGCCGCCGGAGAGGTCGAGCGCCCAGGACACCGCATCCGGATTGGCCGAGTTGACCCGCTGGATCGTCGCCATTTCAGCCTCGGTGAGATCCTTGTCCCAACCGAGCTTCTTCAGGCTTGCCAGCGTGAACTCGGGATAGCCGTCCTCGATCTCCGAGCCCTTGGAGAAGGACTTGTCGGCGAGCAGGCTCACCTTGCGCGTCGTGCCGTCCGGCAGCTTCTCCTCGCGTTCGATGCCGAAGCGCGGGCGGAATGCGCCGCCGCCGTCCATGACGTGCAGATCGTTGTTGTAGAGCAGCGGCGAGCCGGGATGCTTCACCTCGGGCGCGCCCCAGCACGGCCAAGGCAGGCCGTAATAATCGCCGCCGACTTCCGGATCGTCCTTGGGTGCGCGCATCGTCACCAGGTCGAACTTGTGCTGGTTCTTCATGTGCGCCTTGATGCGCTCCGGCGACTGGCCGCAATAACCGGTCGACCAGCTTCCACGGTTGATCTCGCGCAGCACGTCCTCGGCGACAGGAAGATTGTTCTCGACCTTGATGTTCTTGAACATCTTGTCGGCGAAGCCGAACTTCTTCGCCATCAGATAGATGATCTCGAGGTCGTCCTTGGATTCGAAGATCGGCTTGACGATCTGCTCGCCCCACTGCATCGAGCGGTTGGAGGCGACGCGCGATCCCGTGCATTCGAACTGCGTGGCCACGGGCAGGATATAGACGCCGTCCTTGCGCCCGGCCTCGACCGCCAGGGCCGCCCAGGTGGTCGGGTGCGGATCCGCGATCACCAGCAGTTCCAGCGCCTTCAGGCCCTTCAGCGATTCGGGAATGCGCGTGATGCTGTTGCTGGCGTGGCCTTGCACGAACACGGCCTTGACGTTGTCCTTCTGCGCGACGTCGGCCTTGGGCAACAGCGCGGCATCGAACCACCGCGTGAGCGGGATGCCTGGCGTCTCCATCTGCTTCTTCTCGTCGAAGCGGGAGACGAGATAGTCGTAATCGACCTCCCAGACCCGGGACCAGTGCTTCCAGGCGCCCTCCGCGAGGCCGTAGTAGAACGGCAACGTCACGATATCGAGGCCGACGTCGGTCGCGCCCTGCACGTTGTCATGGCCGCGCAGAATGTTGGCGCCGGCCCCGGCCTTGCCGACGTTGCCCGTCATCAGCAGCGCGATGCAGCTCGCCCTCACGTTGGCGGTGCCGACCGTGTGCTGGGTCTGGCCCATGCACCAGATGATGGTCGCGGGCTTGACCGTCGCGAACGTCTTGGCGACGCGCTCGAGCTGCGCGGCGGGCACGCCGGTGACGCGCTCGACCTCCTGCGGATTCCATTTCTCGACCTCCTTGCGCAGGTCGTCGAAACCGTAGACGCGCTGGGCAATGAATTCCTTGTCCTCCCAGCCGTTCTTCAGGATGTGCCACATCATGCCGTAGAGCACGGGAATGTCGGTGCCGGGACGGATCCGGACATATTCGGTGGCATGTGCCGCGGTGCGGGTCAGACGCGGATCGAAGACGATGAAATTCGCCTTGTTGATCTCCTTGGATTCGAGCAGGTGCTGCATGCTGACGGGATGCGCTTCCGCCGCGTTGCTGCCGATGAACAGCATCGTCTTGGAGTTGCGCATGTCGTTGATGCTGTTCGTCATCGCGCCATAGCCCCAGGTATTGGCGACGCCGGTGACGGTGGTGGAGTGGCAAATCCGCGCCTGGTGATCGGTGTTGTTGGTGCCCCAGAACGCGCCGAACTTGCGGAACAGGTAGGCCCCTTCGTTGGTCATCTTGGCCGAGCCCAGCCAATAGACGGAATCGCTGCCCGACTTCTCGCGAACCTGCAGCAGCTTGTCGCCGATCTCGTTCACCGCCGTGTCCCACGACACGCGCGTCCACTGCCCGTTCACCAGCTTCATCGGATAGCGCAGGCGGCGATCGCTGTGCACGAGCTCGCGCACTGACGCGCCCTTGGCGCAATGCGAGCCGCGGTTGATCGGCGAATCCCAGCTCGGCTCCTGCCCAATCCAGACGCCGTTGAGCACTTCCGCCGTCACCGTGCAGCCCACGGCGCAATGGGTACAGATGCTCTTCTTGACGGTGGCGCCGGCCGCGAGCGGGCCGGCTGCGGCCGCCTCCGCCTTGCGCACGTTGCCGACCGGCATGGCCCCGAGCGCGGCGAGCGCGCCGCCGGCAAGGCCCGACTTTCGCAGGAATGTGCGGCGATCAAGTCCCCCGCCTTGGCCCGCAAGGGATTCGGCCACGGAACCTCGGCGATCGGAACGCTGGTGTGTTCGCTTGATAAGCACGGGCAGCCTCCCCTCTCAAGCCGGATAACGGTTGACGCGGTAGAACGTCTTGACGTGATCGGATTCCTTGTAGCGCGCCTTGCGCTTGTCATCGTTGGTTTCGCTGTCGGCCTGGGCAGGCCCGACCAAGGGCGTCGCAAGCGTCGCGCCGACACCGGCCGTGCCCAAGCCGACCTTGCGAAGGAAATCGCGGCGTCCGACCTTTGCTTTCGTCTCGTCACTCATCGCATCTCTCCCGGACCGAAGCGCCTCGGTCAGCTGGCGAATGTGAATGCTTCCGTCTCGATTTCGATGAAGGTGCGGCCGAGCGCACCGACTGCGCGATAGAAACGGGCATCTCCCGCGTTCTCCATGTCGGCGAACAGCCGCCCCATCCAGGGCGAAACATGCTTTTCGAAGAAGGCACGCTGCGCCTCGGGCGCGGCATCGAAGCGGCCATCGGCAAGACCCGACATGATCTCGCACAGGATGGCGGCGTGATCTTCGGGTTCGGAATTGTTGGCGATACGCTCGATGCCGAGCGTCATCAGGTCGCCGCGCAAGCGCGACAAGGGCCGTTCGTTGAGAAAGCCCGTGAGATAATAGGAGGCATAGGGCAGCAATTCGCCACGGCCGAGCCCGACGAACAGGTCGAAATATTCCCGCTCGACTTTGGCCGGGACGGCGCTCGAGGCGACGTCGGCGAGCGCCGCATGCGCGCGCCCGAGCGGCGTCGCGTCACCGCTCAACGCGGCGAGTTGATCGAGCAGACGCTTCGACGGAGGCGCAGACAGCAGCACCGCCAGCAGCGCGTATTCGCGCGCGCGCGCCGCGTCGATGGGATCGACGAGCTCGGCGGAGCCGGCTTGCTCGCCGTAAAG
Source organism: Bradyrhizobium sp. NC92 (assembly GCF_025200865.1). Taxonomy (NCBI): domain Bacteria; kingdom Pseudomonadati; phylum Pseudomonadota; class Alphaproteobacteria; order Hyphomicrobiales; family Nitrobacteraceae; genus Bradyrhizobium; species Bradyrhizobium sp. NC92. The sequence continues at coordinate 3,176,347 of NZ_CP104171.1, read as the reverse complement.
ATCGGGCCGCAGATCGTTTCGGGAAACGCCGGTCGCCATCTCGACCGCAACCACCCGTTGTGCGGGCACACGGGTCCAATTCGACACGGACGGCTGACTGATGCCTATTTTGCGTGCAAGCTGAGCGATGCCGCCCGCAGCATCGATCGCGCGATCAAGTCCGTCATCACGCACGTGGACCTCCCATCCAAGTCCCGTCTGCTTGATTATCGCTTTTGTTACAAAGCAGTAGGCAGCGTAATCTCGGTTCCAGCAACGGTCAATCGCCTGGCATAGCCTGTACCTATAGCCTTTGGTCGTGGTTCAGCGCGGCAGTGCACCGCCATGCGTTCGGGACCTGACAGGTTCCGCAGAAATCGCAGATGTTTCACCCACTGGCGGTTGCACTGCAGCAGCGATTGCCTGCTGCTCCGTCTCATCCGGCGGCTCAACGACATTGGCAGCAAGTCCCGCATCGGCTTGATACGATTCCGCCGGAGAATTTCCCGTTTCGATCGATCCCTCGGCGAGAGACTGGGCCGCCTCCCGGACGCCGCCGACAATGCGATCGACCAGTGCTGCCAGCTCCTCCGAGGAGCAATCCAGCGGGCCAAAGCCCGGCATCGCCGTTGGGTCGTTGAAGTCCCATGCATTCTCCGCAAGCCCGACGAAGTCGCGAATCGCGGGATCGGTCGCCCAAGCGCGGCGAAGAGCCGCACGGCTCAAGTCGCGAGGAATCCCCTTGGCGAGGAAGGCCGTGATGTCGGTGGCGGCATTGATTTCGTCGATCGACGGCAGACTCGACAGATCGAGTTCCGTCTCGTCCCCTTTGGTTTCCGATGGCGACGCGGGCTGCGCCGCGGCAGGCTTCGCCGGCTCCGCTCGCGATTGCTGTTTGCGGCGGGACCAACGCGCAAGGAAGTCCTCCTCACTCATTCCTGTCCGCCTTCATGTTCGCGCCGCGCCAGCGCCTCCGGGTCGGCGCGGCGCCGCTTGCGCTTGACGAATTCCCGCTCGACATGGTGCTCGGCCACGAAGCTTTCAATCGCTTCGCGCAGCACCTCCGGCATCGGCGCGGCCTCGACGAGATTGTCGGCGGCTTCGGTATAGCCTTCGCCCTCGGCGGGATCGGCGGTCACTGCGGTGACGGCATAGGGCCAGGCGCCCTCCGAGGGTGACAGCACGATCCAAATGCTCGGACGGCCGGAGGCGAGATTGTCGCGATAGCGCGCCGTTTCCGACGGATAGAGATCGATCGTCGCGCTTCCGGCATAGAACAGGGTCGTGCCGTCCTGCTCGCGAAGCACGGTCCAGGGTTGCGTCGACGGCTCGTCCGGCAGGACGGCAATTCCGCGCCAGATGAAATCGACCCAAGGCGAGTCGGCCTTGCGCCGCTCGACCACGACGCCGACGGCAATCGAGAGGGACGGCAATGCCGCAGGGCTCATGTCGCCATCTCCCGGCGCTTCACCGGCAGCCCGGTCAGCAGATTCTGTGGCTTCATCCGGAGCTTCTGATCCGCCGTCATCGACAGGATCAGGTAGACCGGTTCATCCCCGACCTCGTCGAGGGCACGGCCGGAATCCGCAAACGTCAGCCGGAACAGCGCGAGCACACGATCGGCCTCGCGCTCGCCGAGCTCTTCGCCGTGCCACAGACGGTCGCCGAGCCTCGTGGCATCGGCATCGAGCCCGACATACCACGCCAGCTTTGCCTCGTGCAGCGCCCGTAGCGGCTCGATCACGACATCGATGCCGAGCAGATGGGCGACCCAGCGCGTCATCGCCTGCGCCAGCGCTACAGGTCCGCGGCCGTCCGCGGTCAGGTCGAGAGCCATGTCGAACTGATCGCTACGGTGCCAGTATTCCTCCGAATTCTCCTCGCCCAGCACCTCCACCACCGCATCGGTGGTGGCGCCCAGCATCGACATCAGCGAGAGCACCGGGGTCGGGCTCCGGCCGCCGACGACCTCCTCGTCGCCCAGCAACAAAGCGTGCTCATGCGGCAGGACGCGCTGGGTCCGGAAGAACAATTCGGCCGCGCGCAGCACGAACGGGTCGTCGCAGCCATCGAGCGCGTTGCGCAGGATGACGTGGACGAGCTGGTTGACGAACAGCGGCGGCAGATCGTTCGCCCCTGAGCGCACCCAGGCAAGATAGGCGGCTTCGAGCGTCGGATGCCGCAGCAGAAGATCGCGGAACGCCAGCACGAACTGCCAATTCTCCCGGGCATCCGCATCGAGGATCGCGGCGATCTCGGCGGCGCTGACCGCCTGGCGCGGGTCGGCGAGCAATTCGCGATGCAGCCGGCGTTCGACCGGGCACGCCTCGTCCGGCGGCATCAGCTCGGGACGGGCAAAATAGGCTTTGAGAAATTCGTCCGTGACACGCAGCCCGCCGCCCTCGTCTCGATCGAGCAGGTGATGACCACAGGCGATCCAGAAATCATTCATCTGTCGGTCGGCTCCCGGCCCAGATCCGCAAGCTTGAGATGGCCGTCCGGCTGGACGTCGTCCTCCATCTCCATGAACGAGAACGCCTTGCTATGCCCCTGCCCCTCCCGGAGCTGCAGCCGGCGGAACGACTCGCGGACCTCACCGTCGCTTGACGTGCGGTGCACTGCAATAAGCGAGCTGATGGGATGGCTGCAGAGCGACTGCGCGAAAGCGACCTCCTCTTCCGCGGCCGTTTTCGCCGCCGCCATGTCCGGCGCGCCGAAACGATCGACGAGTTGCCTCGCCAGGAGATCGACGAGGCCGTGGTAATCGTCTGCCGTCGCCGGAACGATCTGCGCCAACGTCGACCAGCCCCAGGATTGCACCCCGAGGAAACCGCCGCGAAACGCCGCGCGTGCCTTGCCCTCGAGCTTCGCGCCACCGCAATCCCAGAAGCGGAAAGCGCCGGAGACGGCCCATTCGCCCGGCTCTGCCGCCACGTCGAACACGAAGGTGTCGGAGGGATCGAGCGCGATGGTACGCAGGAGCTTCACAGGCGCGGTCCTCCGAGGGCCGGATCGAGCCAGGACGGGCCCGCGAGCGCCCGGACGAGGTCGCTCCGTTCGATCCTCTCCGTCCCGACGCGGCGCGTCAGGAGGTCGCCGCGATCATCGATGCGCTGCACCGTCTGCCTTTCACGCGGCATCCGGGTGAGGTAGTCGCGTGCGACACTGTCAAAGCCGTCGACCCGCCAGCCGTCCAGCGCCAGCATCAGGTGCCGGGCGAAGCTCTCGGTGATCTGCGCTGCGCCCGCCTCGCCAAAGCCTTCCTGGTCGAGCGCCGAGGCCAGCGGGTGGACGCCTGGATCATCATCGTTCATGGCAACCGTTCGTATCATGGCGCCGAACACCAGCCAGGGCGGCGGCGCGTCCTCGTCAGCTCCGGAAAGCCAGCCCAACCGTCCGCCGCCGACCAGCCCCCCGTCGATCCTGACCGCATCCGGCCAGCCGATCGTGATCGGCTTGCTCGGCGGCGCGTAGGCGCGAAGCGCATCCGTGAGCGCAACCATGCCGGCGTAGAACGCGCGCCGCGCGCTGCGCAACGGCTCGGCCGGCTCGAGCACCACGGCGAACTCGGCGAGGTCAAAGCGGCCGATATAGACGAGCGTTCCGGCGCCCCTCTCCGGTGCGATGCGGCATGCATGGGCAAAAGCGTCGCCGCTCTCGCGCAACCGCACCAATGTGAAAGGCGGCGGCAGGTGGATCGGTTCCGCCGCGGAAACATGGCTCACTGGGATCGACGGCAGGCCGTCCTCCGCTTTCCTTTTCTTCCCGATGGATAATGTCTATACGAGGCGAAGGGCCGGCGCGAGTCCGTCGTCGGCGTCCGAATGGGCGGAGGGTTTAACCTGGAGCAGCCGTCGAAGACCGTCCTGATCTGTTCGTGCGAAGACACGATGCCCCTCGACGTGGCTGCGATCCGGCGCGGATGCCCGAATTGTGAGGTCAAGAGCTTTCGCCACCTCTGCGGAGCGGAGCTCGAATCATTCCGCAAGATGGCCGCGACAGAAGGCGTGTTGACGGTCGCCTGCACGCAGCAGGCAGCGCAGTTTTCGGAGGAGGCCGGCGAGCGGCCTGACGCGATCAGCTTCGTCAATATCCGCGAAACCGCCGGCTGGTCGCGCGGCGGCGCGCGCGCCGGGCCAAAAATGGCTGCCCTGCTCGCATCCGCCGCCATCCCCGCCCCGGACTATCCGCTCGTCACCTTGTCGAGCGAGGGCGTCATCCTGATCTACGGGCGCGATGAGGCCGCGATCGAGGCCGGCCGCCTGCTTGCCGATCACCTCGACGTCACGGTGATGCTGAAGCAGCTCGATGACACAGTTCCGCCGGCGGCAACGGTGTTCCCGATCGTGAAGGGCACGATCCGCTCCGCGAAGGGACATTTCGGCGCGTTCGAGCTTGCAATCGACGACTATGCGCGTCCCCGCCCCTCCTCGCGCGATCGCTTCGTATTCGAACCGCCGCGAAGCGGCGTCACCTCGCGCTGCGATATCGTGCTCGATCTTTCCGGCGGTCCGCCACTGTTTCCCGCCCACGACCTGCGTGACGGCTATCTCCGCGCCGACGCGAAAGATCCCGCCGCGGTGCTGCGCGCCGTGCTGACCGCGCGCGATCTCGTCGGCAGCTTCGACAAGCCCAGATATGTCGAGGTTGCGCCTGCGCTTTGCGCCCATTCGCGCTCGAAGCGCACGGGCTGCCATCGCTGTCTCGATCTTTGCCCGACCGGGGCGATCACGCCGGTCGGCGATCATGTCGCCATCGATCCGAACATCTGCGCGGGCTGCGGCCAATGCGCGGCGGCCTGCCCAACCAGCGCGGTCTCCTACGCGCTGCCGCCCGCCGATACGCAGCTCCAGAGACTTCGCGCCATGCTGCTCGCCTATCGCGAGGCCGGTGGCGCGGATGCGGTGCTGCTCTTTCATGACAGCCCGCACGGCACGCCGCTGATCGACGCACTCGCGCGGCATGGCGACGGCCTGCCGGCAAACGTGCTTCCCTTTGCCGTCAACGAGCTCACGCAGGTCGGGCTGGAGGCGATCGTCGGCGCCTTCGCCTATGGCGTCTCCGCCGTGCGCTTCCTGCTCCGTGGCAAGCCGCGCCACGACGTGACCGGATTGACGCAGACGATCGCGATGGCCGATGCGATCCTCGGCGGCCTTGGATTTGCGGGCCGTCGCCTTGCCGCCATCGAAACCGATGATCCCGACGCGCTCGGCCAGCATTTGACCGATATCGGCGCGCTCACTGCGGTCGCGACGCCGGCAACCTTCAAGACCGTCGGCAAGCGGCGCGATCTCTTGCGGTTCGCCCTCAGCGAGCTGCATCGGCTGGCGCCGCAACCGGTCGACGTCATCGCGCTGCCGCAAGGTGCGCCGGTCGGCGCAATCGCCGTCGACACCGATGGCTGCACGCTGTGCCTTTCCTGCGTCTCGGCCTGCCCGACCGGCGCACTGCGCGACGATCCCGAGCGGCCGGTGCTGAAATTCATCGAGGACGCCTGCGTGCAGTGCGGCCTGTGCCAGAGCACCTGTCCGGAAAAGGTCATCAGCCTCAAGCCGCAGATCGATTTCCGCGCGGCGCGCGCGCCCGCCGCTGCGATCAAGGAAGAGGAGCCCGCGCGCTGTGTCCGCTGCGGCACGCCCTTCGGCGTCAAGAGCACGATCGACCGCATCGCGGCCAAGCTCGAAGGCCGGCACTGGATGTACCCGGCCGGCGACAAGCGGATCGAGGCGCTCAGGATGTGCGCAGACTGCCGCGTCGTGGTCATGAGCGAACAACAATTCGATCCGTTCAAGGGCGTTCCGGAACGAACGCCGCCGCGAACGACGGATGATTATCTCCGCGAACGCAACGGCAAGGACTAAACAAGACGAACAGACATCTTCGCAGGGTCGGAAACCAGGAAGCATCACCATGTCTCGTTTGATCACAGCTCTGTCGACGTCCATGATCTTCATCGCCATCGCCGGCGGAGCGGCCGAAGCTGCCGCGCCTCCGCTGACCAAGGCGCAGAAAGTGGCCGTGAAGCAGGCAATCGTCGCCTGCAAGGCCGAAGCCAAGGGCAAGAAGATCGCGTGGCTGTCGCGCCGCAAATACGTCAACCATTGCGTGGCGGAAGCGCTCAGGGAGCACCCCACGATCGACGTCATTCAGATCCTCAAGGCGCATCCGGAAATGAGGGATTTCCCGATGGACAATTGGGACTCGATCTGAGCGGATGTTAGCGCGAGGTCGCGCGGCCCAGAAACTCGGTCAGCGCGCGCCGGTCCTCGGCCGAGCCGATGCGCTGCTCCGGCATCTTCGTGCCGGGGGTGTAGGCATTCGGCCCGATTTCGAACAATTTCGCGACGGTTTCCGGCGTCCAGACGATGTCCATCGTCTTCAGCGCATCGGAGAAGCGATATCCCGGCAGCGAAGCAATCTTGCGGCCGTAGAGTCCCGCAAGCGTGGGACCCGCACGCTGGACCTCCTTGTCCGAGAGCGTGTGGCAGGCAACACACGCCCGAAACACATCGGCGCCATGATCTCCGGCGTAGGCGGCGAGCGGATCGGCCGGTGTGCCGATCAGACTTGACCCGATGGGATCGCCGGTGCGCGCATTCCAGCGCCTGATCCTGCCGTCCGCACCACCCGTCATCAGTGTCTCGCGATCGGGAAGGAAGGCGGCCGCCCACACCGGCAGACCGGGCCCAACCAGCGTGCGCAGCAGCTTGCGCGACTTGCGATCGATGATCGCCACTGTGCCGCCGATGCCGGCCGCAGCGATCAGCGCGCCATCCGCCGACATGGCCAAGGCCACCACCGGCGTCGGACCGGCCGAGACCTCGCCGCTGACCTTGCCGTCCGCAGTCAGCATGCGCAGCTTGCCATCGACGGCGCCTGTGACGATTTCACCATCCGGCGCGACAGCCACCGCGTTCAGTGGCGCCGGCAACGTCACGATGTCAGGCTGGCCATCCGGCAAACGCCAGATGCGCAGCGCAAGATCGTAGCCGACGCTGACGGGCCTGCCGTCGGGCAGGAAAGCGACGCCGTTGACGTTCTGCGTATGCCCTTCGAGCACGCGGGATGTGCCGTCCGACAGCGACCAGAGCCGCACCGTCCGGTCCCATGACGCCGATGCGAGAAGCGTCCCATCGGGCGATACCGCGAGCGCCGCGAGGGGTGCGACATGTCCCTCCAGCACCCGGTCCGGCTCCGGCCGCCCCGCCGTCCATACCGCAATGCGCGCATCGGCACCGGCCGTGATCATGCGGCTGTCTTTGAGAAACGCGACGGCATTGACGCCGTCGGCATGATACCGCAGCACTTGCTCGGCAGTATCCGTCTTGAGCGACCAGCGGATCACGGCCGTGTCGAAGCTGCCGGACAGAAGGCTGTCGCCATCGGGTGAAATGGCGAGAGACCGTATCGGGCCGCCGTGCCCGACCATGTCGGCCTGCACCGACGATGCGGCAAAGAGGGCCCACAGCACTGCGGCCACCTTCGTGCACAGAGCTGATCTGTTCATTCCTGGCCGCCTGCTGACATTCACCCTTTCGAGATTGCCAGAAGAGGCACCGGAAATGAATATCCTGAAACGGGCTACTTGGCCGGTGCCGTCGTGGTCTTGGACGAGCCCTCCGGCGCGGCCTGCATTCCAGGGGGACTCTGGCCCTGGGGACTTTCGGGCGGCGCGCCACCCGAACCGGTATTGATCGGGCCCGTCCAACCTTGCGGCTGGAGCTGGCCCTTGTCTTCGGGAGGCGTTTGCGGCGCCGACGAGTTGGGTTGGGCGGGCTGGGCCAGCGCACCCTCGACAAAGCAAAGTGCTGCGAAGCACAGGATCGTTCTCGGTAACTTCACGCAAGGCCTCCGATGCGCTCACCAGGCTTGCAGAGAACTTGCAAGACCTGCATCCGTTCCGAATCGTGCAGCGCAACAGCGAGCTCGCGGAATCCTCCGCTCGAACGGCGATCGCCGCGACCGGCTTGCTCGCCGCAAGCCCTGTCATATAGATGGCCTGGTCCAATCGAGGGAGGCTGAGGATGAAGGCTTTTTTGCTTGGCTGCGTCGCGGCCGTCGTGATCGCGCTTGCCGGGATGGTGGTCCTCAATCGCATGCAGGAGCCCGCCGCGCAGGCGTTTGCGACCACCGGGGTGCGCCTCTGATAGGTCCTCACTCGCGCTTGAACCCGATCTAGTTGAGGATGGGAGCGAAGGGCACGAGTTCGACCTAGCGAAGCATAGCCTGCAGCTGAGGATCAGAGATCCCTGCGCTATGCGGACGATAGCGTCGTGCGAGGCGGCCTCCACGCGTCTTAAGCATTTGGTAACCATACCAGCATGGTTGAACGCATTGGCGCAAATCGCACGATACCGGTGTCTGACCTGTAACGCCCTTGCTATAAGCGCAGCTACGGTTCGAGCAACGCTCGCGAATGACCCGGTTTTCTTGATTGCTCATGAACAAGCTCAGCAACACCTTCGACATCGCCATCGAGCCGTCGTTCGACTTTCTGTCTCCGGACTACGCCGAGCTATTCGATCGCTCGGCTGCCACAGCGTTCCAGCATCCGGTCTGGTTGCATAGCCTCTACGCCAGGCTCGCGCCTGAAACGGGCGCAACAGCTCTGGTCGTCGTGGTGCGCCACCGCGACACCGGCGCCCTTGCGATGGTGCTGCCCCTGCTTCGGATCCGGCGCGGTCCGATACGAACCGTCGAGTTCGCCGACCTCCGCGTTTCCGACTATCTGGCACCGGTTTGCAGCCCGGACGTGTTCTCACGATTGCTCCAGGATGCGGCTGCATGCGCGCAGATTCGCCGCCTTGTCCGCCCCTTCGATCTGCTCCGAATGGCCAAGCTGCCCGACGGACGGCTTCCGATCGAAGACCTCCTTGCCACGTCCCGCCGCGTCTCGATGAACACCAATGCCTACGCCACGGTTCTGGTCGCGCCGTACGAGCAATGGCGGGCCAGCGCGATGGATCGCTCCTACCAGAAGGAGCTCGCAAAGAAGTCTCGTCAGCTGCAGAAGAAGGGGGCGCTGAGCTTCGCATGCTGCGGCGACAGCGCCGCCGTGCTCGAGGCGATGGACGTGATGAGGAAGTTTCGCGGCCCGCGCTTTCACGCACAAGGCGACGGAGACCTGCTGCAGCGTCCCGAATATTACGGCTTCTATTCCGACGTCGCCCTTCGCGGCCTCGGCTCCTTCGTCCGCCTCTATGCCATGAAGATGGACGGCGAAGTGATCGCCGCCGTGCTCGGATTGTGCCACCGCGGCAGCTTCCTCGTCATCATGAGCGCCTTCGACATTGCCGGTTACAAGAGCCAGTCCATCGGCGCGCTGATGTTCGAACAGGTGGCGCGGGATTGTATCGAGCGCGGAGATCAGATGCTCGACTTCACCATCGGCGACGAGCCATACAAGAAATCGTTCGGCGCACAGCCTTCGCCGGTGTGGGAGGTCACGCAGGCTGGCAGCGCCGTAGGCGCCATCGCGCTCTTCGGGCTGAAGCAGGCGCCCTGGCTCAAGCTGGCGGCCAAGCGGCTCTCGGATCTGAAGGTTCAGCCTGCCCACACTCCGAGGCCGACGCGCTGACGGACGGGGGCCCTAGAGCTCAGGCGCGCAATGCGCCGCGGACACGCCCAAGCCAGCCCGGGTGCATCTGATCGACGCGGTGTGCAAGACTGCGCCGCAAGAAGTGCAACCGTCGTCGCACGTCCCAGCCGATATCGTTGCGCGAAGTCAGCGCCTGGCGGAAGCGTGCCATCTTCAGCGACTGCTGATCCGCCGCGATCTTGTCGCGATCGGCATAGAACTGCGAGATCTTGTCCAGGCCCATGCCTGCGGTCATGAGCCATTGCGGCACATATTCGGTGCAAAGACGATCGACGTCCACCAGCAGGCGGGCGACACCCGTTCCGGCCGCGGGACAATTGGTCTGGAACGCATCCCCGATGAGCACGATTCCGGGCTGGAGATGCCCCTCGACGACGGTCAGGTCCATCACCCAGTTCTGGACCCGATCGGTCACACGGAAATCGCCGAGGTAGCTCCGCAACCCCGGCAGCAGACGCAAGACTGTCGCTTCCGGCTCGCGGCGCAACTCGCGCATGATCGGATCGGTCGGATCGCGGAACATGAAGAGATTGGCTCGCATTCCGGCGCGGACGGGAAACAGGCTGAGATAGTCGATGCCATCCGCCGTGCGCTCGCCGTAACAGGTCAGCGCCTCGAAATCGAACGGGGTGCCATCCTTGCGAGCGATCGTGAAGCCGAACGACACCGAATGGCGCTCGGCCAGCACGCGCCGCCTGATGCCGAGCTTGTAGCCCAGGACTCCCGCCATGCCCGTGGCCAGAACGACGAGGCGCGCCCTCACGCGCCGTCCAGAGGCCAGCTCGACATGCTGGACGTCGTCGCTAGGACCGATCGCCGTGACCTCGTCGACGATCAGACTGGCGGGATCGGGAATCTGGCGACGCGCCATGGCGACGAGATCGGCATAGGGAAATCCGTAGGCCTGGCCGACGCTGACATCGACCACCTTGCCCTCGCGGATGTTGAGCACTTGATCATATCGGCACGCGACATCTCCGAGTGCGTCGAGGAAGCCGAGCTTGCGGAGCAATTCCAGCTGATGGCCGCCGATCTTCTCGACCCGGAACTCGTCCGGATAGACCGCCCGCTTGTCGACGAGCGCGACGCGATGCCCTGCCCGCGCCAGCACGGCCGCCGCAAGCGATCCCGCAAGGCCGCCACCGACGATGGCGACGTCCGAATCGATGGCCGCGCTCTCGCCTCCATCGACTGGCTCGGTCACGGGTCTCGTCATGGCTCCGGCTCCCACGATTAACGACGTCTGCAGTGCAATTCTCTCGCCTGATGTCGCATCGCAGGGCCGAGTGCGAACATTTCCTGAGATTGAGGTTAACGACCGGACGCGCCGAGTTCGCTGCCTCGCCGCGGCACGCGTCTTGCTGCATCGAATCCATTCCGCGCGCGAGCGCCAGATCTCGTCTTCTCGGTCGTCGATGCGCTACAAATGCCGGCAGTCGCGCGGGCCTGAACTTGCAGAACCAGGACAATGGAGACGGCGATGTTCCAGAACGAAGCAATGGCATCACCGCGATATCGCCGCGACCGCCGAAATCCCCCAGCTCGTCCATTAACACTCGCGATTTCTCGACATGCTAGGTTGCCGCCGGTATCGGAACATGTCCCGTCAGGGGAGCGCAGCCCCTTAACCCTTCCATGATCGCATCCATCCTCCAGTTCATGCGGCGCGACGTCACGCGCGGTGTCGTCGGGACCATCCTGCTCAAGGTTGGCAGCGGCGTGCTCGCGTTCGCATTGTTCTCGCTGGCGGCGCGGACGATGTCGCCTGACGGCTTCGGCATCTTTGCGACCTGGCTTTCGGTGGCGCAGATCGCGGCCGTCGTGGGACTGGTCGGCCAGGAATCCTTGCTGGTGCGATTCCTGAACGAATATCAGGTCGGCGAAAGGCCGGACCTTACCAAAGGCGTCCTCCAATCGAGCTTGAAGATCACCTCGCTCGCAATGCTGATCGTGATCGGCGGCATCGCGATCGCCGCGAGCATGAGAGGCGACTGGTGGGTGCTGATCCTCGCGGTGTCGGCCTACACGGCGGTCAATGCCGGATTGATGCTCGGCAGCCAGATCGCGCGCTCGCTGGTCAGCATTCTCATGGGTGAAGGAAACCGCGAGTTCCTCTGGCGGGCCATCGTCGTCTTGTTCCTGCTCGTCATGCTGCTCGCCCATCGCCAACTCGATCCGGCCGAGATGTTCGCGGCGATGACGGTCGCCATGTCGGCCGGCCTTGTTGCGCAGATCGTATCCGTCGCCCGCGTGCTGCCGGATCTGCGCAGTACGCCGGCGCGCTCCGAGACGTCACGCTGGCGATCGAGTGCCCTGCACTTCTGGATCGCATCGATCCTGGAAGTCGCCAACCAATATCTCGACGTCATTCTGGTCTACTGGATGCTGGATCCGACGACCGCAGGAATCTACTTTGCCGCCTCGCGCCTCGCCAACATTTTCGCCATGGTTTCCGCGGCACTTTACACGTTCGGGGCGCGCCGGCTCCCGTCGCTGTATTTCAGCAAGAACCACAGGGAGTTCGAGCGGACCTCGCGCTTGATGGCGGAAGTGACTGCGCTCTGCGTCGTCGCCGGTCTCGCCACGATCTGGATCGGCGGCCCCTATCTCCTCAACCTGTTCGGACCTCATTTCGCCGAGCAGCATTCGGTCCTGATCGTGCTCGCAATCGGAACCGCCATCCAGGCAGCGGGCGGCCCGTCGGCTGCGATCCTGCAGCTGACCGGCCATGAACGAATCTATGTGCCGGTTGTCGCCGCCAGCGTCGCGCTGCGGCTCGTCGGATTTCTCGTCCTCATCCCCTTCCTCGGCGTGCTTGGCGCGGCGATTTCGACGACCGTGTCGCTCGCGCTCGCGACGATTGCGCTGAACGTCCTCTGTCGCCGGCGAAGCGGGGTCGATCCTTCCGTTCTCGTGCTGTTGCGCTTCCCTGCATCGAGGCGCGGCAACTACGCAGTTCGCAGCGCGGAATCACGTGATTAGGTGTCACGTGCCGCTCGGGTCATCCGCGCAGGACCGATTGGTTAACGCGCCCGCTGTGCGCCAGCCGGGAACCAGCGGAAATGCTGCGCGAACGACGTCGTCGCCATAGCCTCGCATTAACTCCGTTTGTTGCAAGTCGGTGTCCGCGAGACGCCCGCATGATAGGTACGGAGTTAAGAAGGTGAAGATTTCCTTTCTTTAGCGGGTCGGGATCCGTGCTCCACTATCAGCCGAACAAGGACTTGGGCGAGACGAGCGCGACGGCACCTGCGCGGCCGGACGGCGATGGGCGAAAACTTCACGTGCTTCTCGCACAAACCCAGGCCGAGAACGCCGGTGCACAGGAGATCTCCCGGCTGCTCGGCGCCGGCCTGACCGCGCGCGGTTACCGGGTCACCAACCTGTTCTTCTTCCGCAAATCGGACTCCTTCGACGAGCCGCCCGATACGCTCTACTGCGCGCCAAGCCGGCCGGGCAATCCGCTGGCGCTGCTGCGGATGCTGTGGACGCTCGGCCGCCACATCAGATCCACCAGGCCCGACGCCGTCCTGACGTTCCAGCATTTCGGCAACGTCATCGGCGCCGGCGTCACGCGCCTCGTCAGCCGTGCACCGGTCGTCGCCAATCAGGTTTCATCCGCGCTGGCGATGAGCTGGCCGGTCCGCACCGCCGACATCGCCATGGGCAGCCTCGGCTTCTTCGATTGCATCACGCTCAATTCGCGGGACATGGAGCGCGAATATTCGCGCTACCTCGCGGCCTACCGGTCGCGCATGGTGCATGTGCCGCACGGCTTCGACGACAAGGCCCTCACCCTGTCGAAGGAGGCGGCGCGGCAGCGATTCAATCTGCCGCCGGATCGCGTCCTGCTTGGCTGCGCCGCACGGCTGCATCCGCACAAGCGGCTCGATCTGGCGATACGTCTGCTGCCGGATCAACCGTCCTGGCATCTCGCGCTCGCCGGCCAGGGAGCCGACGAGGCCCGGCTGAGGCAACTGGCGAACGACTTGAACGTCTCGGACCGTCTGCATTTGCTCGGGGAGATTCCTCCCGGCCGGATGGCGGACTTCCTCGCCTGTCTCGACGTGTTCGTCTTTCCGACCCAGGCCGAGACCTTCGGTCTGGCTGCCGTCGAGGCCGCCAACGCCGGTGTTCCCTCCGTCGTGACCGATCTTCCCGTCCTGCGCGAAGTGCTGTCCTACGAAGGCAGACCAACTGCACTCTTCGTCGATGCCTCCGATCATGCGCAGCTCTCCGCGTCCGTCTCGAGGCTGCTGACCGACACGCAATTGCGCGACGACCTGCGACAAAACGCCAAAGGCCTGCGGCTGCGCTATTCGGTAGATGCCATGGTCGAGGAATACATCCGAATTCTCGACCAGGTCGTTTGACCTGATTCGCTGGAACAGATTGGCTCGACATGATCATCGAGTTTCGCTGTGAACGTGAGTACGCGCGACGCTGGATGGACCGCAGGACGCTGTCGGTCGACGGCCGGGACGTGCCGGTGCAAGTTGCATGGACGGCAACGGCGGAGTCACGGCCGGCGGGTCTCGATGCCCTGTTCGAGCTCGAGCGCCTGGTGTTGCACAGGGGCAAGCACAGCGGCGCCGACAGGCTGACGATCGGCTCCGAACCAGCACGCGCCAGCGTCGGCACGGCCGACGTGATCGTCGATTTCACGAGTGCCCCACGCGATCCGGCCAGCCCTGCCCGGCTGTATCTCCGGCCGCTGTTCAACGGCGTCGCCGGTGAAAATGCCGCACTCGCCACCATCCTCGCCGGCGACCTGCCAGTGATCGAGATCGTCAACGAGATCGACGGCTCAGTCCTCGACCGCGGCCATCCGTCCGGAGAGATTGCCGCAGGCCTCAGCGGTGGGCTCGAAACGATCATGGCGCGGACTCTGACCATGCTGGCGGCGATCCTGTCGGGAAGGCCGCGCATCGTGCCGCAGCTGCCGCACCCCGCTGGAATTGGCTCGCGACGCGGCGCGGTTGGCTACGTCGCGCGCGGCCTTGCCGTATCGATCGCCAAGGAGCTCTATCGGCTCTGCTGCTATGCCCCGCATTGGCATATCGGATGGCGCTTCAACGATGGCGCGGGCGTCTGGCAGACCGGAGACCTGTCAGGTCCAGGCTGGAACGTTCTGAGAGATCCTGGAAACCACTTCTATGCCGATCCCTTTCCCGTCACCTGGCAGGGCCGGACCTTCGTCTTCTTCGAGGATCTCGATCACCGCGTCGGAAAAGGCATCATCTCGGCGATCGAGTTCGCCGACGCGGGGCCAGTCGGCGAGGTGATGCCGGTGCTCGAGGAGCCCTGTCACCTCTCCTATCCGTTCGTGATCGAGGACGATGGCGAGCTCTGGATGATCCCGGAGAGCTCGACCCGCGGGGACGTCGCCCTCTACAAATGTGTTCGGTTTCCGGACAAATGGGAGCGATACGCAACGCTCCTTTCCGGCCTCGAGCTGGCCGACGTCACGATCACGCGCCACAACGGCCTGTATTATCTGTTTGGCGCCTGGCGCGACGGAACGGCTGGCTATTCGGATTCGCTGGCGATCTACCACGCCGATCGACTCTTGGGGCCCTGGTTGCCCCACGCCAGCAATCCCGTCCTGATCGACCGTGCAAGCACGCGGCCGGCAGGAAACTTCGTCACACTCGATAACAAGCTGTGGCGACCGGTCCAGGACTGTACCGACGGATACGGCGCAGCGCTTGCCCTGGCGGAAGTGGTCGAACTGTCGCCGACGGCATTCAAGCAGATCGTCCGCCATGCTCTGAAGCCCGGACCGGCATGGCCCGGCAGGAAGCTGCATACCCTGAACCGCTGCGGTCGCCTCGAGCTGATCGACGGATCGCGCGTCCAACCCAAGACCAGTCTCTTCGCGAGCGCAATTCCGTCGGCCGCCTCGCCTGCGCGAACCAATCCCTCCACCGCGCGCTAGCTGCCGCTTGCTAGCCCGGCGTCTTCGCGTGCACCGCGCGCGAGTGCGCGGCCGAGCACGCGTGCGATCGTCCCGGCCTGCGATGCGCTGCCGCGCCAAGCCACGATCTGGTCGGGACGTATCAGGGCGAGATCCGCCTCGTAGAGATCGCGCAACGATCTGGGCAGCGTGACGAGCTTTACATCGGCCCCGATCGCGCGGATCGTCTCAGCGAATGACCCATGGGCCGACATCACGTCCCCAAACTGAAGCAGCGTCCATTCGAATCCGAACAGGTCATACAGCGACATGCCGTCGTCCAGCCACGCATGCGGTGCGCGGCCGCCGGGACAGGCGGTGGGAATGTAGACGTTGGCGGCATCCGGCGGCGGCTCGCTGCCGTCGGGGACGATGATCGGCGAGCCGTCGTAGCGCCCGCCAAAGGTGACGCCGGGGATGTTGAACTCGGCGCGGGCGTGCTGATCGAGATAGGCGCCCGCGAT
The DNA here is from genome assembly GCF_025200865.1 of Bradyrhizobium sp. NC92. Classification (NCBI taxonomy): domain Bacteria; kingdom Pseudomonadati; phylum Pseudomonadota; class Alphaproteobacteria; order Hyphomicrobiales; family Nitrobacteraceae; genus Bradyrhizobium; species Bradyrhizobium sp. NC92. Next base: position 3,160,350 of record NZ_CP104171.1, on the reverse strand, counting down.
CCGCCGCGCTTCGTGGCCGGCGTCCGTCGCATCCTCGATCTCCGGCGCCGGCGCGAAGAGGCCGAGCGAATCGGCGAAGCGCCGCGCATAATCGGTGTTGCGGAGCGCTACCGGACGCCGCTCGACCTCGTAGCTGCCGAGCAGTGCCGCCGGGCTCACGCCCTGGACGACGCTTGCGAGCTTCCAGCCGAGATTGACCGCATCCTCGATCGCGGTGTTGTAGCCGAGCCCGCCGGTCGGCGTGAACAGATGCGCCGCGTCGCCGCCGAGGAAGACCCTGCCCCGCTGCATCCCGTTCGCGACCAGTGCGTGACCGGCGGTCCAGGTCAGGAAGGACAGAACTTCGCAATCGATCGGCGCACCGCAGGCGCGCTGGAACGCGGCTTTAGCCTGGTTGATCGTGATCGCACTTTCGTCCTCGCCCGGCCGCAGCTGCGTGTGGAACGCAAATTCATCACGGCCGTTCACCGAGGCCATGAAGGCGCGGCGGTCGCCGTTGAAGCAATTGTACATCCACGCTTTCGCGTGGGGGACGCGTGCGTAGAAGTCGGGCGAGCGGAGATAGACCGCCAGCATGCGGCCGCCCATGAAATCGCGCTGCGTCCCGGTCTCGCCGCCATAGACGATCCCGAGCGATTGGCGAACCATGGAGCGCGGCCCGTCCGCCCCGACCAGGAAGTCGGCGCCGATCCGGAAGCGGCTGCCATCGTCGAGACATTCGACCTCGCCGACGATACCGTCATCGCTTTCGGTGTAGCCGATCAGCCGGTGACCGTAGTTGAGCTTGATGCCGGGGAGCCGTTCGGCGTGGCGGCGCAGCACCGCCTCGACATATTTCTGCGAGACCCGATGCGGCAGCTCGGCCGCGCTCCAGGAGCCCGACAGGCCCTTGATCAGCTCGCCCGCCCGCGACGCCGACGGCAGCGCGAACCGCGCCAGCTCGTAACCGGTATAGCGCGTGAAATAGGCAACGTCGGTCGGGTAGTCCGCGGGCAGACCTTCGCGTCTGATCTCGTCGGCAAAGCCCAGCCGTCGATAGTGCTCCATCGAGCGCGCCTGCGTCGCATTGGCTTGCGGATTGAAGGCCGTGCCCGGCTTTTCATCGACCAGGATCGCGGACACCCCGCGGCGGCCGAGCTCGTTCGCCAGCATCAGCCCACAAGGGCCCCCGCCCACGATGAGCACCGTGGCCGTCAGACGAGTTTCCAAGACGCTTCTCCCTGCCAGCATCATCTTGCATGGTAAGGTTACCTGACGATTTCGTCAAGCTGCCTGACTAATCGGGATCGTCGAGCGTATCGAACTCCGTGCCATACGCCGCGAGCCCCTTCAGGATCGCGTCCATCGTGCCCTTGCCGAGCTCGGCGCGCATCTCCCGCTCGGCGACGTCGACGGCATCGCGGAACGCATCGAGCCATTTGCGCCCCGTGGGCGTGAACATGACGATGCGCGCGCGCCGGTCGGTCGGATCGGCGATGCGATCGACGAGGCCGAGCTCGGCGCATTGATCGACCAGCTCGCCCATTGCCTGCTTGCTCATGGAGGCGCGGCGGGCGAGCTCGGTGAGCCGCGTCCCCTCCACGTCGAGATTGCGCGTGAGGCTGACATGGGCGATGCGCGTCTCGTCGTGGCCCCGCTCGCTCATCAATTCGAGCACACGGCCTTCGAAGCGCCGCACCGCGTTATTGAGCAGGCGGCCGATATTGGCATGCCGCCACGCCGTGCCTGACGTCCTGGATTTCACCGGATCTGCTTTCCGAATCGACCGATCGAGATCGTGGAAAGCTAGCACAGGCATCGCTGCGTACTACCGGTGAGCACGCAGGGTATCGGCGGCGGGCGGCGCGATCGAACCGCCGCCCGTCATCTCTCATGCTTCGAACGTCTCCAGCAGCGGACGATGCCTTACTGGGAGCGATCCGAGGTCCAGCCCTTGTACTCGGCGACGTTGTCCCTGGTCACGAGCTTTGACGGCAGCAGCTCGACGGTCGAGGCCGGCTTCTGGCCGTTGAGAATGCCGACGCCGACCTGCACCGCGCGCCGCGCCATGAAGAACGGGTCCTGCGAAGCAGAAGCCTGGATCTGCGGCGACTGCGGATCTTTCAGCGCGGCCTCGATATCGGGCGCGCCGTCGACCGCCGTGATGATCATGCCGCTGCGGTTCTGCTGGCGCGCCGCAAGGTCGGTGCCGATCGCCTGCGGATCGTTGATAGCGAAGATGGCGTCGATCTTGGGGAAGCGGGTCAGATAGCCCTGCGCGACGGTGAGACCGCCCTCGCGCGAGCCCTTGCCGTCCTGGTCGCTGGACAACACCTTGATGCCGGGATTTTTCGAGAAGACATTCTTGCAGCCGACGACACGGTCGATGACGGCGGAGACCTGTGGCCCGTTCTCGATGATGACGTCACCCTTGCCGCCCAATTTGTCGACGATGTACTGGCAGGAGATCTCGCCGGCCTGCACGTTGTTCGTGGTCACGGTGGCATCGGCACCCTCAGCCGCGGTGTCGACCGCGACAACGACGATGCCCGCGGCTTGCGCCTTCTTGATGGCCGGCCCGATCGCCTTGGGATCGCCGGGATTGAGCAGGATCAGGTCGACGCCGGCGGCGATGAAATTGTCGATCTGGGTGACCTGCTTGCCGAGGTCGTATTCGAAACCGACGGCCGTGATCTTCACGTTGGGATTGGTCTTCTTGGCCTCGAACTCGGCGCCCTTCGACAGCGCGACGAAGAACGGGTTGCCCATCGATCCCAGCGAGACGCCGATCGACTTGAGCTCCTTGGCGAAGGATGGTGTGGTGGTCAGGGCAAGCGCGATGGCGGCGCCGGCGAGCATGATCGTCTTCAACATGGACTTCCTCCCTGGTCTGTCTTCGTCCCCGGCGCGGCAGACCAGTTGCCGCAACGGAATTTCGTATCACGCCATGCGCACATCGTTGCGCGCCCGGCCTCTCACGTTCTCGCGGAGCCTTGCAGCCGGTAGCGGTCCAGCGCCACGGCGCCGATGATCACCAGGCCCTTGATCACATATTGCCAGATGTCGGAGACGCCGATGAGGATGAGGCCGTTGGACAGCACGGCGATGATCAGTGCGCCGACCAGCGTGCCCCAGATCGAGCCGATGCCGCCGACGAACGAGGTGCCGCCGAGGATCACGGCGGTGATCGCATCGAGCTCATAGGACTGGCCGAGCTGGAGGCCGTTGGCCGCATAGAGGCGCGCCGCCTGCATGCCACCGCCGAGCCCGGCGAAAAGTCCGGAGATGCCGTAGACGAAGATCAGGACGGCCCAGACCTTGATGCCGGCCAGCCGCGCTGCGCTCTCGTTTCCCCCCACTGCATAGATATGCACTCCGAGCACGGTCCGACGCAGCACCAGCCAGGAGACGAGAATGACGAGCAAGGCGATCACCGAGAGCCACGGGATCGACGCGACGCCGGGAACGAGCGTCAGCGAGCCGTTGCCGATGAAGGCATAGGGAATGGAGGGATTGAACACGGTGGTGTCGGCCCCGAGCAGCCGCGCCAGGCCGCGCACCGCGGTGAGCGAGCCGAGCGTGACGATGAAAGGCGGCAGGCGAAGCAGCGCAATCAGCGCGCCGTTGACGATTCCGAAGCCGAGGCCGGTGAGCAGCGCGGCCGGCAGCCACAGCATCCCGAGCTCCGGCAGCTTGGAGAGCGTCAATCCCGCCATTGCGGAGGCCGCCAGGATCGAGCCGACCGACAGGTCGATGCCGCCGGTGAGGATGACAAAGGTCATGCCGGCGGCGAGCACGGTGTTCACAGCGGCCTGCTGCAATACGATGCCGAGATTTTGTCCGGTGAAGAAGCGGCCTTCGGACAGCACGTTGAAGCCGATGCAGAGGATCAGCAGCACCGGCAACATGCCCAGCGCACTGATCAGCATCCGCATCCGCTGGCGCCTTGTTTCTGCGGCAGCGCCGTTGGTCGTGGTCGATGCCGGCTTCGCCCCCACACCACCATTGTCAGGCATCGAGATGCTCCATCCCCGTGGCTAGCCCCATGATGTCTTCCTGCGCCAGCGGCGAATTCGGGCCGCGGGTGACCTCGCCGGCGATGTGCCCCGCACGCATCACGACGACGCGGTCGCAGATGCCGATGATCTCGGGCAGATCGGATGAGATGACGAGGATCGCGGTGCCGGCCTTAGCGAGATTGTCGATGATCGAATAGATTTCAGACTTGGCACCGACATCGACGCCGCGCGTCGGCTCGTCGAGAATCAGGACCTTCGGTGCGATGGCGAGTAGCCGCGACAGCAGCACCTTCTGCTGGTTGCCGCCTGACAGGCCGCCGGCGGGAACGCCGGCATTGGTGGCGCGAATGCTGAGGCCCGCAAAGGCGCGGTCGGCGCGCTCGCGTGCCTTGTCGCGATCAAGAAACCAGCCGAGCTTCGCATCGCGGCCGAGCACGGCGAGGTTGATGTTGTCCAGACACGACATGTCGAGAAACAGGCCGAGCGCCTTCCTGTCTTCCGTGAGATAGGCGATACCGGCCTCGAGCGCCTCGCCCGGCGTGCGGATATCGACCGGACGCCCCTCCAGCTCGAGCCGGCCCGAGGTTTTCGGCGACGCACCGATGATGAGATGGGCAAGCTCGGTGCGGCCGGCGCCGATCAGGCCGGCGAGGCCGACCACCTCACCTGCATGCACGGTGAGCGAGCAGCCCTTGACGCGCTGGCCATCGGCCATGTCGATCGCCGCGAGCACGGGATGCCCCCGCCCCGCCTCCGGATCATGGTCCTTCTTGTAGAACGAGGAGACGTCGCGACCGACCATCAGTCGCACGATGGTGTCGGCGCGAATTTCGGGCTTGTCGAGCGAGCCGACCAAGCGGCCGTCGCGCAGCACGGTGACGCGGTCGCCGAGCGCGTAGACCTCGTCCATGCGATGCGAGATGTAGATGATGGCAAGCCCCTCGGCGCGAAGCTGGCGGATCAGCGCGAACAGCCGCTCGCTTTCGGCGGCCGACAAGGAGGTGGTCGGCTCGTCCATGATGAGAATCTTTGATCTGACATGCAGCGCACGCGCGATCTCGACCAGCTGCCGCTGGCCCATGGACAGATGCGCCACCAGCGTCGAGGGCAGGAAGTCGGCGCCCAGTCGTTTCAGGATCGGGCCGACGCCCTCGCGCATGGCGCCGCGCGCCAGCAAGCCCGAGCGCGACATCTCCCGGCCCAGATAGATGTTCTCGGCAACGCTGAGATTGGGAGCGAGCGACAGCTCCTGGTAGATGATGGAGATGCCCGCCGCGCGGCCGCCGAGCGGGCCTTCGATCCGCACCGCCCTGCCCTCGATGCGGATCTCGCCGCCCGGATCGGGCCGGTAGGCGCCGGACAGGATCTTCATCAGCGTCGACTTACCGGCGCCGTTCTCACCCATCAGGGCGTGAATTTCACCGGGATAGACGGTGAGATCGACCGCCCGCAGCGCCTTGATGCCGAAGAAGGTCTTTGAGACCCCGCGCATCTCGAGGATCGGATCGTTCATCGTGCCTCCCGGCGCACAATGCGTTTCCCACCCGCGTCTCGTTTCTCGGCAACGCGGTTTGGTCATTAAACAAAAGCGGTGACGCAGGGCAATACCGAAGGCGAGTATACCGAAGTATGCAAACCAGATTGGGCCAGCTAGTGGCGCGGCCGATACAGTTCGCGCCAGGCGGGAAGCCGTTCGACGTAGGCATCAACCAGTGCAGCGTCGGGCTCGAATGTTTCGATGCGCTGCGGCCGCATGCATACGTCACCGATTGCCTCACCCGTGACAGCAAGCCGCCCCAATCTCGCCGCACCGAACGCGGCGCCGGTCTCGCCTCCGGCAAAGCGATGGACTGGAACATTGAGCACGTTCGCCAGCACCGCGAGCCAGAAGGCCGAGCGTGAACCACCACCAATCACATCGGCTTCCGCGATCTCAAGGCCGGCATCCGCGAGCGCATCGCGGCAATCGGCAAGCGCGAAGGCAACGCCTTCGAGCACCGCCTGCACGATCGCCGCGCGATCGGTGCCATGACTGAGGCCATCCAGCATGCCGCGCACGACGGGATCGTCGTGCGGCGTCCGCTCGCCGGCGAGATAAGGCAGGAAGCTCACGGGCGACGGTGCCCGCGGTCGCGCTGCAAGCGGCGCCAGCAGTTCCGCCTCGGTGGCGCCGAACAGGCGCGCGAGCCAGGCGAGGCAGGAGGCGGCCGAGAGGATCGCGCCGGCCTGAATCCACATGCCGGGAATGGCGTGGCAGAACGTATGCACGACGCGATCGGGATTGGCGGCGATCCTGTCGGTCGGGGCCATGAGGGCACCCGAGGTTCCCAGGGAGACGAATGCCGCTCCCGGCCGGATTGCGCCGATACCGACGGCGCCCGCCGGATTGTCGCCGGCACCGCCCGCGATCACCGGCTGCCTGACCATGCCCCAGCGGCGCGCGAGCTCGCTGCGCAGCGTGGTTGCGGGCGCGCATCCCTCGACCAGGCGCGGCATGTGCGCGCGTGACAAGCCGGTCGCTTCCAGTGCTGCGTCCGACCAATCGCGGCGCGCCGCGTCGAGCCACAGCGATCCCGAAGCATCCGAGACATCCTCGACGGCCTCGCCCGACAGCACAAGGCGCAGATAGGCCTTTGGCAGCAGAACGAGCTTCGTCGCCGCAAAGATCTCGGGCTCGTGCGCGGCGATCCAGAGCAGTTTTGGCGCGGTGAAGCCGGGCATCGCCTTGTTGCCCGTCACCGCGCGCAAGGCGGGCCAGCGTTGCTCCAGGATACGGCACTCGTTGGCCGATCGTCCGTCGTTCCAGAGGATGCAGGGCCGCAGCGGCCTCGAGCTCTTATCGAGCAGCGTGGCGCCATGCATCTGGCCGGACAGTCCGATGCCTTGGACCGCCGCCAACGCATCGGCGTGCGACGCCTTGAGGGCATCCAGCGTGGCAAAGGTCGCATCGATCCACTGCGCCGGATCCTGCTCGGAATATCCCGATCGCGGCGAGACGGTCACGAGCGCCCGGCTCTCGCTTGCAATCACGCGCTGGGCATCGTCGACGAGAACCGTCTTGACCGCCGACGTGCCGAGATCGATGCCGAGATACATGAATGCTTCCCGCTCACTTCGCCGCGTCGATCCAGATCCCCGGCTCCGAATGCTCCCGGATGTAGCTCACGAGGAAATCGGAGAACACCCTGATCTTGGCGGGCAGCCTGACCCGATTTTGATAGGCGATGTTCATGGTGAGCAACGGCAGCTGCCAATCCCTCAGGACAGGCACCAGCCGGCCGGCCGCAATATCGCCCTGCACGATATAGAGCGGCTGGATCAGGATGCCGAGCCCGGCGCGCGCTGCACCGCAGATGATCTGGCCGTCATTGCTGTCGAGCGTCGGCGCGATCCGGATCGTCTGCGTCGTGCTGCCCTGGCTCAACCGCAGCGAGTATGGATCATTGGCGAGGTTGTAGATCAGCATGTTGTGACGGGCGAGATCGGCGGGATGCTCGGGCCGGCCGTGCTTCTCCAGATAGGACGGAGCCGCCGCAAGCACGCGGTGCATCTGGCCGATGCGGCGGACGATGATGTTGGAATCCGGCTCGTGCTCCCGGGTCCGGATCGCGACGTCGATGCCGGCTTCGATGAAGTCGGGGTAGCGGTTTGCGCTGATGATCTGCACGCTGAGATTGGGATAGAGCGCGCGGAAGGCGGGCAGCATCGGCGCGAGATAGATCATCGCGAAGGACAGCGAAGACGTCACGCGCAGCATGCCCTTCGGCGACAACGCGCGGTCGGAGACGGCGTCCTCGGCTTCGGCGAGCTCGTTCAGGAGCGTGCTGCAACGCTGCAAGAGCTCCTGCCCGGCTTCGGTCAGCCATTGCCGGCGCGTGTTGCGCTCGATCAGCCGGACCGCCAGCCGCTCCTCCAGCGCACTGAGATGGCGGCTCGCGGCCGCGTTCGACATCCGCAGGATTTCGGCGGCCTTGGAAAGGCTGCCGAGCTCAGCGGTTTTGGAGAAGACCTCGAGTTGGAGGAGCCGGTCCATTTTTGCGAAAACAGGAAAAGAGACTTACAAATTTTGACCTTTATTTCCGTTTTCTGCAAGGCAAAATGGCGCCAACAAAGCACCATTGCAGGCGAGGAAATCAGGAAATGTCGGGCCCGATCAGGCACATCGTGATGTGGCGGCTGCGCGGGGAGAGCCCCGAGGAGCGCTCCGCCGCCCGGCTCAAGGTCAAGACCCTGTTCGAGGGCCTCAAGGGCCGGATCGACGGCCTCACCCATATCGAAGTCGGCATGGACGTCAGCGCGGTCGATTACGCCTGCGACGTCGTGCTGTTCTCCGAATTCACCGACCAGGCGGCGCTGGCCGCCTACGCCAACCACCCGGAACATCTGCGCGTGCGCGAGGCGCTGGGCGACTTGCGGATCGGGCGCTTCCAGGTCGATTATCCCATCAAAGAGACCGGCGCATGATCGGTTCGTTCACCTTCGAAAACCTGCCCTGCCGCGTCGTGTTCGGCAGCGGAACGTTGGCTAACGCCAAGGCAGAGGTCGAGCGGCTCGGGGGTGAGCGTGCGCTGGTGCTGACGACGCCGCAGCAGGAAGCGCAGGGCAAGAGCTTGGGGGCCGCGCTCGGTCCGCTCTATGCCGGCATCTTTCCCGGCGCCACCATGCACACGCCGGTCGAGGTCACGGAACGCGCGCTCGCGGCGATGAAGGCATGCGAGGCCGATTGCGTCGTCTCGCTCGGCGGCGGCTCGACCACCGGACTAGGCAAGGCGCTGGCCTTGCGCACCGGTGTGAACCAGCTCTGCATCCCCACCACCTATGCCGGCTCGGAGATGACGCCGATCGTCGGCCAGACCGAGAACGGGCTGAAGACCACGGTGCGCGATGCGGCCGTGCTGCCGGAGACCGTGATCTACGACGTCGACTTGACGCTGACGCTGCCGGCGGCTCTCGCCGCAACATCCGGCATCAATGCGATCGCGCATGCGGTGGAGGCACTCTACGCGCGCGATGCCAATCCCGTGACGTCGCTGATGGCCGAAGAAGGCATCCGCGCGCTGGCGCGTGCCCTGCCCGCCATTGCCGCCAAAAGCGACGATCGCGAGGCCCGCACCGAAGCCCTTTATGGCGCCTGGCTGTGCGGTGTCTGCCTCGGCACCGTCGGCATGGCGCTGCATCACAAGCTCTGCCACACGCTCGGCGGCACGTTCGACCTGCCGCACGCCGAAACGCATACCATCGTGCTCCCGCACGCGCTGGCCTACAACGCACCGGCCGTGCCCGATGCGATGGCGCGCATCTCGCGCGCAACCGGTGCGGCCGATGCATCGCAGGGACTTTACGATCTCGCCAAGGGGCTTGGTGCGAAGCTGGCACTACGCGATGTCGGCATGCCCGAGAGCGGAATCGACAAGGCCGCCGATCTCGCCGTCACCAATGCCTATTGGAACCCGCGCCCGCTCGAGCGTGGCGCCATTCGCGACTTGATTGCGCGCGCCTTCGCCGGCGAGCCGCCAAGCGCCGTCAAAGCGGCGGCGTAAGGCAATGCGGCGCACGCTGATCAGATCGGCCATTGTCATCAGCATGGATGACGCGATCGGCGATCTCCTGACCGGCGATGTGCTGGTCGAGGGCGGCCGGATCGTCGATGTGCGTCCGTCGATCGACGTTGGAGCCGACACCGAGGTCGTCGACGGCGTGGGCCGCATCGTCATTCCAGGCCTGATCAACGCGCATATGCACACCTGGCAGACGGGCTTGCGCGGCTTTGCCGCGAACTGGACGTTGCTGGAATATTTCCGCCGCATGCATGCGGGCCTCGCGACCGTGTTCCGGCCCGACGACATCTACATCGCGACCCTCGTCCGCGCGCTGAACCAGATCAATCACGGCATCACCACGCTGGTCGACTGGTGCCACAACAACCCGACGCCCGATCATACCGACGCCGCCGTGCGCGGCCTGATCGAAAGCGGCATCCGCGCCGCGTTCTTCCATGGCTCGCCGAAACCCGAGCCGAAGCCGGGCGAGCCGCATTTCTCGGAAGTGCCGCATCCGCGCCGCGAGGTCGAGCGGCTGCTGGCGGGCCCCCTCGCCGACCGCGACGGCCTCGTCACGCTCGGGCTCGCCATTCTCGGTCCCCACTATTCGACGCTCGACGTCGCCATGCACGATTTCCGCCTGGCGCGGGAGCTGAACTTGACCGCCTCGATGCATCAGGGCGGCGGTCCAGCCAAGACGCCTGGCGGCTGGGAGAAGCTGCTCGAGGCCGGCCTCGTCGGCCCCGGCGTCAATATCGTCCATGGCAATGATCTGCCGGATGATCTGCTCGATCGTCTCGTCGATCTCGGTGTGTCCTTCTCGGTCACGCCCGAGAACGAGATGATCCAGGGCCATGGCTTTCCGATCACCGGACGCCTTCTGAAGCGCGGCGTGCGGCCGACCATCGGCATTGATCTGGAATCCGTGCTGGCGGGCGATCTGCTCTCCGCCGCGCGCGTTGCGCTGTCGATGCAGCGGGCGCTCGACAACGCCGAGTCGCGCAAGACCAGCGGCACCATCCCGGCAACGACCACGATTCCGATCCGGGAAGCGCTGCGCTGGATCACGACGGAAGGCGCCCGCATGCTCGGCCGCGAGCACCAGATCGGATCGCTGACGCCGGGCAAGCGCGCCGACCTCGTGATCATCAACGCCTCCGATCTCAATCTTCATCCGGTGCACGATCCTGTCGCGACCGTCGTGATGCAGACGAGCCTCGCCAACATCGAGGCCGTCATGATCGGCGGCGCCTGGAAGAAACGCAATGGCCGGCTGCTGGTCGGGGGACTCGAGACGAAGAAGGAGCTGCTGGCGCAATCCGGCCGGCGGCTGGTGCAAGACATCGAACGACAAGGACGCGCCGCCTGAAGGCGCCAATGGACAAGACGAATGACTGACGTTCTGAAAACAGTTGCTTTCATCGGGATCGGCAAGATGGGCCTGCCGATGTCGGTGCTCGTCGCCAAGGCCGGCTACACCGTCACCGCGTTCGACCAGAGCGCGGCGCGGATCAGCGACGCACGCGCGCAGGGCGTTGCGATCGCCGCCTCGCCGGCCGAGGCCGTGAGCGGCAAGGCCGCCGTGATCACCTCCCTGCCCGACGACGCCGCTTTGCGCGGCGCGTTGCTCGGCCCCGCCGGCCTGATCGCCGCGATGGCCCCCGGTGCCGTCTTGATCGAAACCAGCACCGTCAGCGTCGCAGCCTCGGCTGAGGTTGCGGCCGTCGCAGAGGCGCACGGCATTGCCTATCTGCGCTCGCCGGTGTCCGGCAATGCCAGCATCGTTCACACCGGCGCGCTGACCTGTTTCGTGTCGGGACCGACGGACGCGTTCGAGCGCGCAACGCCGCTGTTCGCAGCTTTCACCCGCGCCCAGACCTATCTCGGCCCCGCCGAGGAAGCGCGCTACGCAAAACTCTCGGTCAATCTGATGATCGCGGTGTCGGCGGCGATGATGGCGGAGAGCCTGGCGCTGGCGCGCAAGGGCGGCATCGCCTGGCAGGACATTTTGAAGGTGCTCGACGACAGCGCGGTGGCCTCACCCATGGTCAAGTACAAGACTGCGCCGCTGCGGACCCGCGACTTCGAGTCCACCTTCTCCTGCAAGCAGATGGCCAAGGATCTCGATCTGATCCTGGGCGCCGGCCACGCCGTCGGCGTGCCGCTGCAGCTCGCCGCGCAAGTGCGCGAGACCTATGGCTCGCTGGTCGCCCAGGGCGACGGCGACACCGACTTCATTGCGACCGTCAAGCATCTCGAGCGGCTGTCCGGCCTCGGCGAGCCGAAGCTGTGATCAACGGAGACCGACATGCGTAACTTCAACGAGAACACGATCACGGACGCGGTGCTGGAGCGGATCGCGGGCGCGACCGATCCACGCATCAAGCAGGTCAGCGAGGCGCTGGTGCGTCACCTTCACGCGTTCGTCCGCGAGGTGCGGCCGACCCAGAAGGAATGGGAATACGGCATCGACTTCCTGACCCGCACCGGGCACATGTGCAACGACAAGCGTCAGGAATTCATCCTGCTGTCGGACACGCTCGGCGTCTCCATGCTGGTCGACGCCATCAACCATCCGGTGCCGGAAGGCGCGACCGAGACCACGGTGCTCGGCCCGTTTTTCGTCCAGGCCGCGCCGGAGAAGGACAGCGGCGCTGACATCTCCGGGTCGATGGAAGGCGATCCGATGCTGGTCACCGGCTCGGTCTCGACCGTGGACGGAAAGCCGCTGGCCGGCGCCATCGTGGACGTCTGGCATTCCGACGACGACGGCTACTACGACGTCCAGCAGCTCGACAAGATCGGCGATCTCGCGATGCGCGCCTGCTTCCACACCGACGCCAACGGCCGCTTCCATTTTTGGTCGATCAAGCCGGCCGCCTACCCCATTCCGCATGACGGACCGGTCGGCGAGATGCTGGAGGTGCAGGGACGCCATCCCTGGCGCCCGGCGCACGTACACTTCATGATCTCAGCGCCCGGTTTCGAGCAACTGGTGACGCACGTCTTCGTTGCCGGCGACCAATATCTCGACAGCGACGTGGTGTTCGGCGTCAAGGACAGTCTGATCCGCGAATTCGTCCGGCATCCCGCGGGCCGTGCGCCGGATGGTCGCATGGTGGAGCGCGACTATTTTCATCTCAACTATGATTTCGGCCTGAAGCAGGTCGCAAGCAGCGCAAGAGCCGCTTAAGCTCAACGACGGACCAACAAGAGTCCGTAAAACAGGGACGGGAGCTGAGGATGGGACCGCGGGTCAGCACGGGCACATTGGCCGATCGCCTCACCGGCATGATCGGCCCGCGCGTGAGCGTCGCGCGCGGCGTGCTCGATCAGCACGGGCAGAGCGAGTCGCATTATCAGAACCTGCCGCCCGATATCGTGGTCTTCCCCGAGACCACGCAGGAGGTCGCCGAAATCGTCAAGCTCTGCGCGAGCGCGGGCATGCCGATTGTCCCGTTCGGCGCCGGGACCTCGCTCGAGGGCAATGCGGCCGCGGTCGCCGGCGGCGTCTGCTTCGACTTCGCGCGCATGAACAAGGTGCTCAGCCTGCACGACAGCGACATGGACGTCGTGGTGCAGCCCGGCATCACCCGCAAGCAGCTCAATGCGGAGCTGCGCAACACCGGCCTGTTCTTCCCGATCGATCCGGGCGCCGACGCTTCGATCGGCGGCATGACCTCGACCCGCGCCTCGGGCACGATGGCGGTGCGCTACGGCACCATGAAGGACAACGTCATGGCGCTCGAGGTCGTGCTGGCCGACGGGCGCATCATTCGCACCGCCAGGCGCGCGCGCAAATCGGCGGCCGGGTATGATTTGACGCGCATGTTCGTCGGCGCGGAAGGCACGCTCGGCATCATCACGGAGATCACGCTGAAGGTCCATCCGGTGCCGCAGGCGATCTCGGCGGCAGCCTGCAGCTTCGACACCCTGCACGACGCCGTCGACACCGCGATCTCCGTGATCCAGTCCGCGATCCCCGTGGCGCGCATCGAGCTGCTCGACGACGTCATGATGCGCGGCATCAACGCCTACGCCAAGCTCGGCTATCGCGAGGCGCCCACCCTGTTCTTCGAATTCCATGGCTCGGAGACATCGGTCGCCGAACAGGCCGAGGCCGCGCAGGCGATCGCGGCCGACCACGGCGGCCATGGCTTTGCCTGGGCCAAGGCACAGGAAGACCGCAGCCGGCTCTGGCACGCCCGCGACAACACGCTCTATGCCGGCCTCGGCCTGCGGCCCGGCGCACGCGCGGTGATCACCGACGTCTGCGTGCCGATCTCACGGCTGGCGGAATGCCTGACCGAGACGCGGCGCGATGCGGACGCGCACGGTTTCACCGCACCGATCGTCGGCCATGTCGGTGACGGCAATTTCCACATGCTGATCCTGATCGACCCGACAAAGCCGGAGGAGGCCGAAGGCGCCAAGGCGCTGCAGGCCCGCATGGTCGCGCGCGCCATTGCCATGGACGGCACCTGCACCGGCGAGCACGGCATCGGGCTCGGCAAGATCGATTATCTCTCCGATGAGCTCGGCGAGGCCGTGGACGTGATGCGATCGATCAAGACGGCGCTCGATCCCGCCGGATTGATGAACCCCGGAAAGATCTTTGCTGGCGGAGCCAAAGCATGAGCGACGCGCTTCCGATCGAGGTCACCTCACCCACGCCGCTGCTGGAGCTGCGCGGCATCAGCAAGGAATTTCCCGGCGTCAAGGCGCTGGACGACGTGTCCTTTGCCGTCTACCCCGGCGAGGTCCACATGCTGCTGGGCGAGAACGGCGCCGGCAAATCGAGCCTGATGAAGGTGCTGTGCGGCGCCTATCGCGCCGACGCCGGCGAATTCTACCACAAGGGCGAGAAGGTCGCGATCTCCTCGACCGCGGATGCGCAGAAGCTCGGCATTGCCGTCATCTTCCAGGAATTCTCGCTGGTTCCCCATCTCGACATCGCCCAGAATATCTTTTTGGGGCGCGAACCGAAGGGCCGCATCCCCGGCACCATCGACCGCCGCAAGATATTGGCCGACGCCAGACGCGTGCTCAACACCATCGGCTTCGACATCGATCCCTCCACCACCGTCGACAAGCTCGGCGTCGCGCAGCAGCAGATGGTCGAGATCGCCAAGGCGATCAGCCAGAACGCCCGCATCCTGGTCATGGACGAGCCGACTGCTGCGCTGTCCGACCGCGAGACCGAGCTCTTGTTCGCATCGATCGCGCGGCTGAAGGCGGACGGCGTCTCGATCGTCTACATCTCCCACCGTATGGCCGAAGTGTTCGCGCTCGGCGATCGCATCACCGTGCTGCGCGACGGCCGCCGCATCGATGGTGTCCGGCCCGCCGACGTCACGCCGGACCAGCTTGTCCGCATGATGGTCGGCCGCAACGTCGACATGACCTACCCGCGCCATTTTGCCGACAAGCCCGGCGAGGTGTTGCTGCAGGTCAAGGGCCTGAGCGCGCCGACCGGCATCTCCGACATCAACATCGAGGTGCGCCGGGGCGAGATCGTCGGCCTGTGCGGGCTGGTCGGCTCCGGCCGCAGCGAGGTCGCGCGCGCGATCTTCGGCGCCGATCCCGTGACATCGGGCGAGATCATCTTCGAGGGCAAGAGCATTTCCGGCGAGCCGGATCTCGCCGCCCGCCGCGGCATCGCGCTGATCCCGGAGAGCCGCAAGAGCGAAGGCCTCGCGCTGCTGCGATCCGTCAGCGACAATCTGGTGGTGTCGGCGCTGAGGAAGCTGTTCCCGAGTGGGCTGTTCGACCAACGCTCGGCCCAGCGTACCGCCGACGGCCTGATCCGACAGCTCCGCGTCGCGACACCGAGCGCACGCCAGACCGTCGGCCTGCTCTCGGGCGGCAACCAGCAGAAGGTCGTGATCGGCAAATGGCTCGCGGCCGGCTCGAAACTCTTCATCTTCGATGAGCCGACGCGCGGCATCGACATCGGCGCCAAGTCCGAGATCTTCGCGTTGATCGACCGCCTCGTCGCGGAAGGCGCGGCGGCGTTGATGATCTCGTCCGAGCAGGTCGAGATCTGCCATGTCTGCGATCGCGCCTATGTGATGCGCGAGGGGCGCATCGCCGGCCACCTGCCCCGCAACGAATTGACCGAGGAGAACATCGTGCGACTGGGGATGCATCATGCGTGAAGCCGCGGTCGTCGCCCAACCCAATCCGCTGCAGCGCATTCCCGGCGTTGCCATCGTGCTGGTACTGCTGATCGCGCTGTTCAGCGCGATCGCGCCCGGCTTCCTGTCGGTCGCCAACCTCTCCAACGTGCTGGTGCAGTCGACCATCCTGACCATGCTCGCGCTGCCGATGACGCTGATCATCATGACGGAGGGGCTGGACCTGTCGATGGGCGCGGTGCTGACGCTGACCTCGCTCTGCGTCGCGATCGTGTCGCTGGCGACCAAATCGATGCTGCTGGGCCTTGGCGCCGGCCTTCTGGTCGGCGCGGCCTTTGGCGTTGCCAACGGGTGGCTGGTCGCTATCCTCGGCATTCCGCCCTTTGTCGCGACGCTCGGCACGCTCGGCATGGCGCAAGGCCTGTCGCTGATCGTCAGCGACGGCCAGAGCGTGGTCGGCATTCCCCACAGCGTGCGCGACATCTATTCGGCGACGCTGCTCGGCATTCCCGTGCCGATCGTGATGGCGCTGGTGACCTACGCTGCCTTTCACGGCCTGCTCTATCACACCCGCTTCGGCACCTATATCTTCGCCCTCGGCGGCAACCGCGAGGCGCTGCGCTATGCCGGCCTCTCGCCCAACAAGCTGCTGATTGCGGTCTATGCGATCGGCGGCGCCATGGCCGGCATCGCCGGCCTCTTGATGACCGCACGCATGAATTCCGGCCACCCCACCGCCGGTCTCGGGCTGGAGTTCGATGCCATCGCGGCCGTCGCCGTCGGCGGCACCTCGTTCGAGCGCGGCAATGGCTGGCTGCTTGGCACGCTGCTCGGGGTTCTCTCCGTCGGCGTGTTGCGGAATGGGCTGAACCTGATCTCGCTGCCCTCCTCGGTGCAGGTCGCCAGCGTCGGTGTGCTCGTCATCGTTGCCCTGTTCCTCGACGGCCTCAGGAGCCGCACATGACCGATATCACCAAGGGCGCCATCGCGCCGCCCCGTTCCTTCCTGTCGCAGGACGCGGTCCAGCTGTTCTATCGCCTGCTCGCGGCTTTCCTGATCTGCGCCGTCCTCGCCGTGCTCAGCGATTCCTTCCTCAGCCTCGGCAACATCCTCAACGTGCTGAGGCAGGCGAGCCTGACCTTCTTCATCGCCTCCGGCCTGACACTGGTGGTGCTGACCGCCGGCCTCGATCTCTCCGTCGGCGCCAATGTCGCGCTGTCGGCCTGTATCGCGGGGACCGTGATCCACAAGACCGGCTCGCCGGCGCTCGGCATCCTCACCGGCCTTGCGTGCGGCGGCATCGTTGGCCTGCTCAACGGCGTCATGGTCACAGCGCTGCGCATCCCCTCCTTCATCGCCACCTACGGCATGCTCTGGGTGCTGAACGGTCTCACCTATTGGTACATGGCGGGCGAGACCCTGCACGGCTTCCCGGCCGGCTTCCGCCAGATCGGCAGTGGCTATCTGTTCGGCCTGCCGATCCCGGTCTACCTGCTGCTGGTGTTCCTCGGGATCGGGACGTTCTTCGCCCAGCGCACGATCTGGGGCCAGGAGATCTATGCGATCGGCGCCAATCCGGTCGCGGCGAGGCTCTCCGGCATTCCGGTCGCGCGGCGCCTGCTGCTGGTCTACGCGGTATCGGGCACCATGGCGGGTCTTGCCTCGATCATCTTCCTGTCGCGGCTCAATTCGGCCGAGGCCGACATCGGCGAGAGCCTGACGCTGCCGGCGATCGCGGCCGTGCTGATCGGCGGCACCTCGCTGTTCGGCGGCGTCGGCACCGTGTTCGGCACATTCATCGGCGCGCTGATCCTGACCCTGGTGCTGAACGGCATGAACCTGCTGTCGGTCAGCGCCAATTGGCAGCCGCTCGTCACCGGCGTCATCGTCATTCTCGCCGTCTGGCTCGACATGAAGACCCGCCGCCGCGCGCAATGAGTTCTAGCAATCCAACAAGCAAAATGAGGGATGGAGGCAACATGAAACAAGGACTGGGCTATCTGGCGCTGCCGCTGCTGATGGCGGCGGCGTTCACGACTGGGGCACGTGCCGACGGCGAGACCATCGCCGTCTTCACCAAGAACCAGACCAATCCGTTCTTCCAGACGGTGCGGGTCGGCGCCGACAACATGGCGAAGACGCTGAACGCGAAGACGCTGCAATACATCCCGACCAAGCCGGACTCGATTCCCGAGCAGCTCAGCCAGATCGAGGACGTCGTCGTGAAGAAGCCGAGCGCGATCGTGTTCACGCCGGTCGACTACAAGGCGATGGTGCCGGGGGTCGAGAAGATCAACGAAGCGAAGATCCCGGTCGTCAACATCACCGATCGCTCTGCCGGCGGCAAGTTCCTGTCCTTCGTCGGCGCCGACGATTACAGCCTTGGACTGGAGACCGCGCGCTTCCTGCTCAAGACGCTCGGCGGCAAGGGCAACATCGTCATCATCGAGGGCGTCAAGGGCTCGCTGACCAATGTCGACCGCGTGCGCGGCTTCAACGACGCGTTGAAGGAGGCTCCCGGCGCCAAGCTCTTGGCCTCGCAGCCAGGCAACTATCAGCGGCTCCAGGCGCTCCAGGTCATGGAGAATTTGATGCAGTCGAATTCGCAGATCGACGGCGTGCTCGCCGCCAACGACGCCATGGCAGTCGGCGCGATCGAGGCGCTCGACGGCGCCAACCGCAAGGCGCAGGTGATCGGCATCAACGGCACCAAGGAGGCGATCGACGCGATCAAGTCCGGGAAGCTGCTGGCGAGCGGCGACTACAACGGATTTGCGCAAGGCTGCCTCGGCACCATGATGGCGATCCGGTCGCTACGGAACCAGCCCGTGATCAGCGAGATCGTGCTGAAGCCGACCGTGATCACCAAGGACAATTTTGGGCCGTTCGACGTGCCGCTGGAGCAGCGGACCTGTCCGACCTTCGAGGACGCCGGCAAGCTCAGCGCGAAGTAGACGACCCGATCACAACAAGCCTGGACGGCCGCAGCCCGCGGCCGTCCCAAGAACTGACGCAAGAAACGGAGACACGATGCTGTTCGCCATTCACGCCGTCGATCGCGCCGACGCGTTGCCGACCCGGCTCGCCAACTACGATGCCCACAAGGCCTTCCTCAGCGACACCTCGCGCTTGGGCGTCAAGATCGTGATGTCGGGACCGCTGGTCTCCGACGATGGCCAGACCATGATCGGCAGCCTGTTCCTGATCGAGGCTCCTGGCCGCGCCGAGGTCGAAGCCTTCAACCGTGCAGATCCCTTTGCCGCGGCCGGCATCTGGGAAAAGGTGACGATCACGGGCTTCCTGCGCCGGCAGGGATGAGCCCCTGCGGCGGCTCTTCGAGGTGACAGGCCACCCACTGCTCGGGTCCTATCGCGCGCAGCGTCGGCTCCTCGGTCCGGCAACGATCGAAGACGAAGGGACACCGGGTATGAAAGCGACACCCCTTCGGCGGGTTGATCGGGCTCGGCACGTCGCCCTTGAGGATGATGGGATTGCGCTGGGCTCCGGGCTCCGGCAGCGGCACGGCCGAGAGCAGCGCCTTGGTATAGGGGTGCCTCGGCGCGGCAAAGATCTCGCGGCGCGGTGCCACCTCGACGATCTTGCCGAGATACATCACCGCCACGCGGTGAGTCATGTGCTCGACGATGGCGAGATCGTGGCTGATGAACAGCAGCGCGAGGCCGAACTCGCGCTGGAGATCCTGCAGCAGATTGACGATCTGCGCCTTGACTGAAACGTCGAGCGCGGAGACCGCCTCGTCGCACACGATCAGCTCGGGCTCGGCCGCGAGCGCCCGCGCAATACCGATGCGCTGACGCTGGCCGCCGGAGAATTCGTGCGGCCTGCGGTTCAGCGCCTCGCGCGGCAGGCGCACCGTGTCCATCAGCGACGTGACGCGGACCTCGAGGTCCTCCGCGGACTTCGCGAGGCCGAAATTGCGGATCGGCTCGGCGAGAATGTCGCGCACGCGCATGCGCGGATTGAGGCTCGAGAACGGATCCTGGAACACGACCTGCACGCGGCGGCGCATCTGGCGCATCGTGCTCGGTGCGGCGTCGTCGATCCTCTGGCCGTCGAGGATGACCTGCCCCGAGGTGATCTCGAACAACCGCAGGATGGCGCGGCCGACCGTCGACTTGCCGCAGCCGGACTCGCCGACCAGCGACAAGGTCTCGCCGCGCGCGATCTCGAACGACACGCCGTCGACCGCATAGACGAATTCGGTTTGCCGCCCGAAGAGGCCCTTGTTGATCGGAAAATGCTTCTTGAGGTCGTTGACCTGGAGCAGCGGAGGACTCATGCCGCAACAGCTCCCTTGGCAGCGTAGTGGCAGGCGGCGACGTGGCGCGGGCCCTTCTCTTCCAGTCCCGGCGCATATTGCCGGCAGAGGTCGGTCGCGAGCGCGCAGCGGCCGGCGAAGACGCAGCCGGTGATGGGCTTGCGCAGGTCAGGCACCTGCCCGGGAATCTCGGCGAGGCGGGTCGCGGTGCCCGCGAGCGAGGAGCCGAGCTTCGGTACCGCGCCAAGCAGGCCTTGCGTATAAGGATGGCGCGGGGAACGGAACAGCTCCGCCACCGGCGCCTCCTCGACCTTGCGGCCGGCATACATCACCATGACGCGCTCGGCGATCTCGGCGACGACGCCGAGATCGTGCGTGATCAGGATGATGGCGGCACCGACCCGACGCTTCAGATCCAGCATCAGCTTGAGGATCTGCGCCTGAATCGTCACGTCGAGCGCGGTGGTCGGCTCGTCCGCAATCAGAAGCTTCGGATTGCAGGCCAGCGCCACCGCGATCATCACGCGCTGGCGCATGCCGCCGGACAGCTGGTGCGGATATTCGCCGACGCGCCGTTTCGGCTCGGGAATGCCGACCAGTGTCAGCATCTCGACCGCGTGCGCCTCCGCCGCCTGCTTGTCGAGGCCCTGATGGATCATCAAGGTCTCGCGGATCTGGCGGCCGACGGTGAGCACCGGGTTGAGGCTCGTCATCGGTTCCTGAAAGATCATCGAGATGTCGTTGCCGCGGATCGCGCGCATCTCGCGGTCGGACAGCTTCAGGAGATCCCTGCCCGCGAAGCGGATGCTGCCTGCGATCCGGCCCGGCGGCTCCGGGATCAGCCGCATCAGGGACATCGACGTCACCGACTTGCCGCAGCCGGACTCACCGACGATGGCGAGCGTCTCGCCCTCGTTGACATGGAAGGACACCCCGTCGACCGCGCGGTTGATGCCGCCGGGCGTGCGGAAATGGGTCTGGAGGTTCTCGACTTCGAGCAAAGCCATCGCGATCAGCCTCGATCCATCAGAGGCAACATCACAGGCTCTTGGCCATGCGCGGATCGAGCGCATCGCGAAGGCCGTCGCCGAGCAGATTCACGGCGAGCACGGTGACAGACAGGAACGCCGCCGGGAAGAACACGATGTAGGGCTTCACCTGCCAGAGCGCACGGCCCTCGGCCATGATGTTGCCCCAGGACGGGATGGTCGGCGGCGTGCCGGCGCCGATGAAGGACAGGATCGCCTCCGTGATCATGGCGCTGGCGCAGATATAGGTCGCCTGCACCAGCATCGGCGCAACGGTGTTGGGCAGGATATGGCGCAGGATGATCATCGGTGTGCGGGTGCCGCAGGCCACCGCCGCGTCCACATAGGGCTGTTCGCGCAAGGACAGCACGACGCTGCGGACGAGGCGCGAGACGCGCGGGATCTCGGCCACGGTGATTGCCAGGATGACGTTGCCGACGCTGCCGCGCGTCAGCGCCATCAGCGCGATCGCCAGCAGGATCGGCGGGATCGACATCAGCCCGTCCATGAACCGCATCAGGATGCCATCGGCCCAGCGAATGAAGCCGGAGACCATGCCGATGGCAAGGCCGATCGCCGACGCGAAGATCGCGACCGACAGGCCGACCGTGAGCGAGACGCGTGCGCCGAACAGCACGCGCGAATAGATGTCGCGGCCGAGCACGTCGGTGCCGAACCAGAAATCGGCCGACGGCGCGCGGGTGCGCTTGGCGGGCGCAAGCGCGGTCGGGTCGACCGTGCCGAGGTAAGGCGCAAAGACCGCGATCAGCACCAGCGTCAGCAGCAATGCGCCGCCGATCGCGACCG
The DNA here is from genome assembly GCF_025200865.1 of Bradyrhizobium sp. NC92. Lineage (NCBI taxonomy): Bacteria > Pseudomonadati > Pseudomonadota > Alphaproteobacteria > Hyphomicrobiales > Nitrobacteraceae > Bradyrhizobium > Bradyrhizobium sp. NC92. Next base: position 3,138,561 of record NZ_CP104171.1, on the reverse strand, counting down.
TCGGATGGCCGCGCAGGAGGCCGACGAAGCCGCGCCGAATCCTGACCGGCCGCAGGATCTCGGGCAGTTGCGGCGCAAGGACGAGGCCGGCCGGAAGCGATTGCGGATTGACGGTGGTGTCGGTCAATAGCGGATCCTCGGGTCAACGAGCGTGTAGACGACGTCGATCATCAGATTGACGAGGACGTAGACGAAGCTGAACAGCAGCACGATGCCCTGGATCACCGGATAGTCGCGGCGCAGGATGGCATCGATGGTGAGGCGGCCGAGGCCGGGGATCGCGAACACGCTCTCGGTGACGACCGCGCCGCCGATCAGGAGCGCGATGCCGATCCCGATCACGGTGACGATCGGCACCGCCGCGTTCTTCAGGGCGTGGATGAACAGGATGCCGCCCTGCCCGAGGCCCTTGGCCTTGGCGGTGCGGATATAGTCCTGCTGCAGCACTTCGAGCATGGCTGCCCGCGTGATGCGGGCGACCAGCGCGATATAGACGCAGCCGAGCGCGACCGCCGGCAGGATCAGGTTCTCGAGCCACGGCCAGAAGCCGGAGCTGAGCGGCGTGTAGCCCTGCACCGGCAGCCATTCCAGCTCCAGCGCGAAGATGTAGGCGAGCATGTAGCCGACCACGAAGACGGGCAGCGAGAATCCGAACACGGCAAAGCCCATGATGACGCGATCGATCAGGCTGCCGGCCTTCCATGCCGCCACCACCCCGAGCGGCACCGCCACCACGACCGTCAGCAGCAGCGTGACGATCATCAGCGACAGCGTCGGGCCGAGACGCTGCCCGATCATCGCCGAGACCGGCAGGTTGGTGAAGATCGAGGTGCCGAGATCGCCGTGCAGGATGCGCCAGACCCAGCTTCCGAACTGGACCAGGAAGGGCCGGTCCAGCCCGAGGCTCTGGCGGATGCGCTCCACATCCTCCGGGCTTGCCTGATCGCCGGCGATCACCACGGCCGGATCGCCGGGCGCGATGTAAAGCAGGCTGAACACGAACAGCGCGACGATTGCCATGACCGGCAAGGTCGCGACGATGCGACGGAGGATGTAGGAGAGCATCTTGCTTCAGCGCACGATCATGCAGATTTCGACACGCCCCAGAAGAACGGCAGCGGCCCCTTGGTGACGCCGGAGACGTTCTTGCGCCAGGCGGTGTAGCTCAGGAAGAAGCCCGTGGGCGCGTAGACCACGTCGTCGAGCGCCGCCTTGTTGAGGCGACCGATGGCAGCCTTCTCCTCGTCGAGGCTCTTGGCCTCGAACCAGGACGCGACCTCCTTCTCGGTGCCGGGGCTGTTCGGCCAGCCGAACCAGGCCTTGTCGCCGTTGGCGCGGATGGCGGTGTAGGGAGCCGGATTGATGCAGTCCGCGCCGGCATGCCAGGTGTGGAACATGTTCCAGCCGCCCTGTCCCGGCGGCGTCTTCTGCGCGCGACGGGAGCCGACCGTGCCCCAATCGGTGGCGACGAAATCGACATTCATGCCGAGCTTCTTGAGCAGGTCCGCGGTGACGTCACCCATTGCCTTGGTGATCGGCTGATCCTGCGCCACGATGCAGGTCACCGGCTGGCCGGAATAGCCGCTCTCGGCGAGCAGCTTCTTGGCCGCATCGAAATCGCGCTTGCCCTTCAGGATCTCGCCACCGACTTCGCTGTAGAGCGGCGTCTCCGGCGTGAAGAAGCCGGGCAGCGGCTTCCAGAGAGCGGTGTCGTCGCCGACGATCGCGCGCATATAGTCTTCCTGGCTGAGCGCCATCAGCACGGCACGCCGCGCCCGCACGTCGTTGAACGGCGCGAACAGATGATTCATCCGGAACGAGCCGATATTGCCCAGCGGATCGCCGATGTCGACGCTGATGTTCTTGTTCTTCTTCAGAACAGGCACGAGGTCGGCAATCGGGTTTTCCCACCAATCGACCTCGCCGTTCTGCAAGGCAGCGGCGGCCGTGGCCGGATCCGGCATCACGATCCATTCGATGCGATCAAGCTGCATCTGCTTGCCGCCCGCGAGCCAGGACGCCTTCTCCTGCCGCGGCACGTAGTCCGCAAATTTCTCGAACACCGCCTTCGCGCCCGGCACCCATTCGCCCTTGACGAACTTCATCGGCCCGGAGCCGACATAGTCGGTGATCTGCTTGAACGGATCGGTCTGCGCGATGCGCTCGGGCATGATGAAGCCGCAAGGCGAGTTGTTCTTGGCCAGCGCGTAGAGCATCTTCGGGAAGGGCTGCTTGAGCACCCATTTGAATGTGCGATCGTCGACCGCGGTCAGCTCCTGCTGCAGCGCCTTGATCATCAGACCCATCGGGTCGCGCGCCGACCAGCGCGTCAAGCTTGCCACGACGTCCTTGCTGAGCACCGGCTCGCCATCGTGGAACTTGAGCCCGGAGCGCAGCTTGAACGTCCAGGTCGTGCCGTCGTCGGTCACCTCCTCGGACTCGACCATCTGGCGTTGCGGCTTCAGCGAGGAATCGATGCCGTAGAGCGTGTCCCAGACCATCGCGGCGGCATTGCGCACGACATATTGCGTGCCCCAGATCGGGTCGAAATTGGCGAGATTGGCCTGCGGCACGAAACGCAGGGTGCGGGCCGCGGCGCCCTGAGCGATCGCCGGGGCCGACAGGCCGCCTGTCAATGCCAGACCGCCCGCGCCCGCCAACCCCTTCAATACCGTCCTGCGATCCATGAAGTCCTCCCAGTAATGCCGTGATGCCAGCTGTTCATTGGCAAAGGGCAAGTGAAACCGAGCCCATTTGCAAGCAAATGGTATGCCACTAAATGCGCCATCGCCAGTGGGATCTCACCGCCATTTGGGCTGATCCCGGCCTCAAAGAGCGACCGCCAGGACCGGCCCGGCCTCGAAATGCGGAATCGCCTCGACCAACTTGCGCGTGTAGTCGGTCTTCGGATTATCGAACAGGGCCCGGCTCTCGCCCTGCTCCACGATGCCGCCGTTGCGCAGCACGATGGTGCGGTCACACAGCATGCGCACGACGTTGAGATCGTGGCTGACGAACAGCAGTGCAATGTCGTTTTCACGCCTGAGGCGATCGAGCAGCTGCAGCACAACCGCCTGCACCGAGACGTCGAGCGCGGCGGTCGGCTCGTCCAGCACCAGAAGCCGCGGCCGGCAGGCGATGGCGCGGGCAATGCCGACGCGGGCTTTCTGACCGCCCGAGAGCTGATGCGGAAACCGCGGCAACAGATCGACCGGCAGTCCCACCCGCTCGGCGCATTCCTCCACCCGTTTGCGCAGCCCCTCGCCCGCGCGCATGCCGTCGAGCCGCATCAAGGGATGGGCAATGCAATCGAACGCCGTGAAGCGCGGGTTGAGACTCTCGTTCGGGTCCTGAAAGACCATCTGGATGTCTTTGCGCAGGGGCGAGCGGTGGAAATCGCGCGCCGCCACGTGGCCGATCGACTGCCCGTCGAACACGATGTCGCCTTCGCTCGGATCGATCAGGCGGCAGATCATCCGCGAGGTCGTGCTCTTGCCGGAGCCGGATTCGCCGACGAGACCGACGCTCTCGCCGCCGGCCATCGTCATCGAGAAGTCGGCCACCGCGGCAGAGCCCTGATCGAACCGCTTGGCGAGCTTGCGCACTTCCAGCAATGGCGGTGTCCCGTGTGCGGACTCCTGCCGTGGCTTGCCGAGAACGGCCGTATAACGCTCGCGCTCCTCCTCCGTCACGAGATCTTCGATCCGTGACGTCGCCGTCGGCGATGCCGCAACCAGGCGCCTCGTATAGGCGTGCTGCGGCGCGCCGAAGAGCGTGCTGGGGCTCGCCTCCTCGACGATGCGGCCGCGCTCCATCACGGCGATGCGGCGGCAATAGCGCGCCGCGAGGCCGAGGTCATGCGTGATCAGGATCGTCGCCATGCCACGCGCGGCGGCAATGTCTGCCAGGAGATCCATCACCACCTTCTGCGTGGTGACATCGAGGCCGGTGGTCGGCTCGTCCGCGATCAACAGCGCAGGATTGCAGGAGATCGCGATCGCGATCATGACGCGCTGGCACATGCCGCCGGAAAGCTCGTGCGGATAAGCGGTCATCCGCGCCTCGGGATCGCGGATCTGGACCGCGCGCAGCAACTCCAGCGCCTCGGCGCGCGCGGCCTCTTTCGAGATACGCTTGTGGGTGAGGATCGCGTCCGCGATCTGCAGGCCGATCGCACGGATCGGATTTAGCGCCGCCCGCGGGTTCTGGAAGATCATCGACATTGCGGCGCCCTGCAACTGTCGCAGATCATCGCCGCGGAGCTTGGTGACGTCCTGCCCGCGAAACAGGATCTTGCCGCCGGTGACGCGGCCGGCGGCATCCAGCAGCCGCGTCGTCGCAAAGCCGGTGACCGACTTGCCCGAGCCGCTCTCGCCGACGAGGCCGAGCATCTCGCCGGCCTTGACGGTGAGCGTCACGCCGCGCACGGCCTCCACAATGCCCCGCCGCGTCGAGAACGCGACGTGGAGGTCGTCGATCCTGAGCAGGTCCTCGCTCATGTGCGCATCCGGGGGTCGAGAATGTCCCGCATTCCGTCGCCGAGGAGATTGAAGCACAGCACTGCCAGCATCAGCGCAAGGCCCGGAAAGGCCACCAGCCACCAGCGTCCGGTCGAGATGAAGCGCGCCCCTTCCGCGACCATGATGCCCCATTCCGGCGTCGGCGGCTTCACGCCGAGGCCGATGAAGGACAGGCCGGCGGCGTTGAGAATGGCCCAACCCAGATTGAGCGAGATCTGCACCGCCATCGCCGGCAGGATGTTCGGCAGCAGGAAGCGCAGCACCACTGAGAAATGGCTCTCGCCGCAGGCGCGCGCAGCCTCGACCCAGCCGACATTGCGCCGGACATTGACCTCGGCGCGTGCGAAGCGGATGTAGAAAGGAAGATTGATGATCGCGGTAGCGATCACGATGTTCTCGATCCGGTTGCCGAGGGCGGCGACCATCGCCATCGCCAGTACGAACAGCGGAAACGCCATCATCACGTCGACGAAGCGGCCGACGGCGCGATCGAGCTTGCCGCCGGCATAGCCGCAGAACGAACCGACGACGGCCCCGATCACGAAGGAGATGCCGACCGCGGAGACTGCGATGGCAAGGTCGAGCCGCGCGGCGATGATGAGACGGCTGAACACGTCGCGCCCGAGTTGGTCGGTGCCGGCGAGATGCGCGGCGCTCGGCGGCAACAGCGCCTCCGACACGTTCGAGACCACGGGATCATCGGGCACGATCCAGGGACCAAAGATCGCGACCAGGACGAACAGCGTCACCCCGGCCGCGGCCACCGCCGTCAGCGGATTGCCGCGCAAAATCCAGACCGAATGGCGAAGTGTGGCGCTAGTCATTCGATCGACACCCTGGGATCGGCGATGCCGTAGCAGATGTCCACGACGAGATTGACCAGCACGAACAGGCTGGCCATCAGCAGCACGAAGCCCTGCACCGGCGCATAGTCGGACGACAGCAACGCGTCGAGCGCATAGGAGGCCACGCCCGGCCAGGAGAACACTTTCTCCACCAGCACATTGGCGCCCAGCATGGTCGAGAACACGATGCCGGCGATGGTGATGACGGGCAGGATCGCGTTGCGGAGCGCATAGGTGACGACGACCTTGCGCCAGGACAATCCGACCGAGCGCGCGGTGCGCACGAAATCGCTGCCGAGCGAGACCAGCATCGAGGCGCGCGTGATCCGCGCCAGCGGCGCGATCACGAACAGCGCCATGCTCACCGCCGGCAGGATCAATTGCCTGCAGGCCGCCCACCAGCCCTCAACGTCACCGGCGAGCAGGAAATCGATCGAGAGGAAGCCGGTGCGCTGCGGCGGCAGCGAGGTGAAGACGTCGATCCGCCCGGTCGGATCAGGCGCAAGCCCGAGCAGATAATAGAAGACGTAGATCAACAGCAGGCCCGAGACGAAGGTCGGCACGCAGACGCCGAGCGCGCAGAACAGCCGCACGCCGTGATCGATGATCGATCCCGGCCGCAGCGCCGCGATGACGCCGAGCGGCACCGCCGCGATCAGCGCGATCAGGAGTGCGGTGAAGGTGAGCTCCAGGGAGGCCGGCAGCCGCTCGCGGAGGTCCTTCAGCACCGGCTGGCCGGTCATCATCGAGCGGCCGAGATTGCCGTGGCCGATGTCGGAGAGATAGAACACGAGCTGCTCCGGCACGGATTTGTCGAGCCCCATCTGCTTGCGGATCTGCTCGATCTCCTCCTTGCCGGCATTGGGCCCCGAGGCGAAGAACACCGCGGGGTCGCCGGGCAGGACGCGCATCAAGAGGAAGGTGAAGACCAGCACACCGAACAGCGCCGGCAGCGACGACAAGAGCCGCCTGCCCGCCCGCACCATCGTTGCACCAAGACCGGTCGTCACCATTCAGTGTCCCTGCTGGCCGCTGATGTCACTTGCGGCTGACATCGCGATAATCCACCTGGCGATGGAACTCGTAAGTGTAGCCTTCGATCGACGGCGCCATCACCGCGTCCTGATTGGGTTGCCACAGCATGATTTGCGGCATCAGGTCGAAATGCATCGCGTTGAGCTTGCGGCCGGCTTCCTCGTACTTGGCCTTATCCGGCTCAAAGCGCGCCTCCTGCGCAATCGCCGCAAGGTCGGGGTTGTTGATCGAGCTGTAATTCCAGCGCTGACTGCCGGTGTAGAAGTTGCGGTAGAAATAGTCGGTCGACGGCAGCCAGGCGACGATACCTTCGGTGAAGAACGGCAGCTTCTTCTCGTTGATCTGCGTCGACATCTGTGCGTCCGGCAGCTTCTGGATGTCGACCTTGATACCGATCTTGCCAAGCGACTCCTTGACGAGGGCGGCCATCGGCTCGGCTGTCGAGGCCTGGCCGACGTTGAAGCTGAAGGTGGTCGAGAAGCCCTCGGGAAGACCAGCGGCTTTGAGGTACTCCCTGGCCTTGTCGAGATCGAGCTTCAGCGGCTGCTGGAACGGATAGATGCCGTTCGCCGGCTTGCCGTCCGCCCAGGTCGCGCCAAACAGGGGCGCCCCCCGGCCGAACAGAGCGGCCTTGAACATGTCGTCATAGGGCAGCGCGGAAGCGATGGCGCGGCGAACATTGACGTTGTCGAAGGGCGGGATCTGGTTGTTCATCGAGACGAAGGTGACCGCGTTGTATTGCGGCGTCGAGATCACCTTGAGCTTGCCCTTGGCCTCCAGCGACTGCACGTCGCTCGCCTGCAGGTCGAGCACGAGATCGGCATCGCCGCGTTCGACGAGGTTCGCGCGCGTCGCCGGCTCCGGCACCGACTGCACGATGATGCGCTTGAAGAACGCGGGCTTGTTGGCCGAGCCGCGGTTCCAGCTCTCGTCGCGCTTGAGAATCACCTGCTCGCCGGGCTTGAAGCTTTCGACCGCATAGGCGCCGCTACCGGCAGTGTGCTCCTTCAGCCAGGCCGTGGCCCAGGGGTCGTCAGCCGTCGCGTGCTCTTTTGCCACTTTCGAGTTGATGATCATCGGATAGACGGTGGCAAGATTAGGCAGCGCAAGCTTGTCCGGTTTTGGCAGCGTCACCTCGATGGTGAGGGGATCGATCACCTTGAACTGATCGGCTGACGTCAGCGAGCCCGTCAGCAGCTGCGCCTTGCCGAGGATCGGCGCGGTGACGCAGCGGTCGAGCGACCACTTCACGTCCTCGGCGGTGACGGGCGAGCCGTCCTGGAATTTTGCATCCTTGCGCAGGCGGAAAGTGATCTTCAGGCCGTCGGGACTGACGTCATAGGATTCGGCGAGCTCGCCGGTGATCGTATCGAGGTCGAACACCCATTTGCCGTTGAGCTGCTTGCGGCCGAATGCCACCAGCCGGTCATAGGTGCTCATGCTCAGCGCGAAGGATTCGCGCGTCGAACCGGGAATGTTGGGATCGAGCGTGTTGACGGAGGCGCCGGTGACGTAGCGCAAGGTCTCGGCCCGGGTTTGCGCCTGCGAAGGCGCGGCGGCGATGAGCAACAGCGCGGTGGTGGCGAGGACCGACGACGCCAACCTGAAAGACACAAAACGCATTGGTTTTTCCCTGAATTTCGAACCAGAACGCCAGCAAGGCAGGTTCAAAAAGAAGCAAGTTGCGCGCCAGTCTCACCGCGCGTTTTTGGGGACGCATCGTCGCGGCGGCGCATGGATGATCACAGCGATTCCCCCATTTTTCGCGCCGGCCGCGCAACCACGGCCTGCGGCATGTCATAGGCGCTGAGCGAAGCCCAGTGCCGTTCGACATCGGCGCGGAACAGGCCGCGCGTCAGGCCGTGAACGAGCTTTGGAACAGCGGTCGTCATCGCGTTGATCGACGATCCCGACGGACCGAAGCTCATGGTGGAGGCGATGGCGAAGAGATGGACGTCGGAGATCCACGGCGTCGTTCCCGGCACGCGCTCGGTGAAGGAATAGTCGTCGGCAAGATAGGGAAAGCGGCCGAGCCGTTCGTTGCGTTCGTCTTCCGGCGGCTGGTAGCGGTCGGTCCAGATGGCGATGTTGCCGGCGAAATTGGCGAGTTCGCCGCGACCGGCAAAGTCCATGTCGATGCCGGTACCGCAGATGACGAAATCGGCCGTGATGGCTCCGCGTGGCGTCTGGAGTTCAACGCCTTTGCCGGTCTTGCGCGCGGCTTCGACCGGCGCGCCCTCGTGCAAGATGAAATTGGCGTGACGCGCGCAGCGGTCATAGGTCGGTTGCGGAAATCCCTCGCGCATTTCGAGGATCTTGCGCATGAAGCGCCAGCGCCAGGCATCGTCGAGATCGCTGAGATGGCGCAGGAAGCCGCGAAAGGTCAGCCAACGATAGGGCTGGATGACCTGGATCTGCGCACGGCGGCACAGCAGGTGCACCTCGGCGGCTCCGGCTTCCAGCGCAGTCGCCGCATTATCGAAAGCGGAGGCGCCGGCACCGATGACGGCGACGCGCTTGCCGCGCAGGCTTTCGAAATCGATGTCGTCGGCAACGGTTGCAACGGAGCTCGCCGGCAGATGCGCTAGCTGCTCCGGGATCATCCAATCGCCCATGCCCTCCTGCCCCGTCGCGAGCACGATCTTGCGGGCATAGAGCGTTTCGTCCCCTCCTGCCCGTTTCACGCGCGCAGCAAGAAGGCCGCCAGCCGCCGGCGCGATCTCCAGCAGCCCACAAGCATTGCGCACCGGCAGGCCGACCGTGCGCCGCAGCCAGAGCAGGTACTCTGCCCAATGCTCCCGCGCGATCAGGCCGAGCTCCTGCCAGCTCGCCTTGCCGAAGCGGGCCTCGTGCCAGGATTGGTACGTCAGGCTGGGGATATCGAGATCGGGCCCGGTATAGTCCTTCGGGCTGCGCAATGTCGGCATCCGGGCGTAGGTGAGCCACGGGCCCTCCTTCCCCTCCTCGGCCTTGTCGATCAGCAGAATGTTGCTGACGCGCGAGCGCAGCAGGCCGAAGCCGATGGCGATGCCGGACTGGCCGGCGCCGATGATGAGGACATCCAGCGCCGGCTTGCCATCGGGTCCCGTTTTGGGATCGAGCCAGGCAGCGCCGGGATGCGCGATCCTGGAGAGATCGGCGCGAATATCGGCTTCGAGCTGGGTGAGCGCCTCACTCATGCCGCGAGCCAGCCTCCGTCGACCACCATCACGGTGCCGGTCGTGAACGAAGAGGCGTCGCTGGCGAGATGCAGCGCGGTCTGCGCGATCTCCTCGGCCTGGCCGAACCGCTTCATGGCGTGCCGGTTGCGCGAGGCTTCGCGCACTTCGTCCGGATTCGCGTGGCGGGCAAAGCTGCGGCGAAGCATCGGCGTGTCGATCGCGCCAGGCGCGATCGCGTTGACACGGATGCCGTCGGTGGCGAAGTCCACCGCCATGGTCCGGGTCAGGCTGATGATCGCGCCCTTGGCCGCGATATAGGCGCTGTTGCCCTTGCCGCCGGCAATGGCGAGTTGCGAGGCCAGCGTGATGATCGAGCCGCTGTTCTGCCGCTGCATCTGCGGCACCGCGGCCCGCGCCCACAGCCAGGTGCCGCCGACATTGGCGCGGAACACCGCATCCCAGTCATCCAGGTTCGTCGTCAGCACCGTGCCGCCACAGGAGAAGCCGGCTGCCGTCATCAGGATGTCAAGCCGGCCGTGCCGGGCCACGACGTCGCCGACGACCGTCTCGGCGAATGCGGCATCGCCGACGTCGCCGACATGCATCGTTGCCTCGCTCAGCAGCCCCAGCGTGTCCTCGAGGCCAGCGGCATCACGATCGACCAGGGCAAGGCGCGCGCCCTCCTCCGCGAACAGTTTTGCGCTGGCGCGGCCGATGCCCGAGCCCGCGCCGGTGATGATGGCGGTGCGCCCATTCAGCCGCATCTCAGATCCACTCCTTGTGCTGCTTCAGCCAGGCGCTCATCGCGGCAGCGGACTCGGCGCAGCCGAACCGCGCGCGCCAACCGAATTCGTCGGCCATTCGCGTCACCGACAGCGGCGCGCGATAGGGCCCGTGCAGCTTGATGGCCGTCTTCTCTCCCGGCGCCGCGAGCCGGCACTCCAGGCCGGGATGCAACGCTGCGAACGCCTCGCCCCATTGCAATGCGGGCCACGCCCCGCCGTTCGAAATGTTGTACAGCCGGTGACGAGTGCGCTCGGCTTCGACCAGAATCGCGACGGCTTCGGCAGCGTCCGGCGCGTAAGTCCAGTCTCGTAGACCCGGCTCCGGCATGATGGCCGGCTCGCCGCGAGCGAATGCGGCCAATATCTGATATTGGAGGCTCGGCGTATCGCGCACGGAACCGGGGCGCTCCCACGGCCCGAAGACCGCAGTCAACCGCACACTCAGGAAATCACCGCCAAAAAGTTCGGCGTGCCGTGCCACCGATCGTTCCGAAGTGAACTTGCTGATGGCGTAGAACGAGACGGGATCGCAGGGCGTTTCCTCGTCGAGAATGTCGACCCGCGCACCCGCCGCGCCATAGGCCGAGGCCGACGACAGATTGACGACGCGGCGAACGCCATGGCGGATCGCGGCTTGCAGGATCGGGATCTGGGCCATGACGTTGATCTCGAGAACGCGCGCGGTCGATGCCCTTTCGAGGTCATCCCCGGCGGTCACCGCGGCGCCCAGCACGATCGCATCGCAGCCCTTTGCGATAAGGGCATCGATGGTGTCTGCGTCGGTGACATCGCCCTGCACCGCTTTGAGCCGTGCGCCGTAGTCGGCAAGAGATCGCTGCGCGGATGGCGGCAACGGTGCACGATCATACAGCGTCACCTCGTGCCCACGCGCGAGCAGCACCTCGGCCAGATTGAGGCCGACAAAACCGGTGCCGCCGAAGATGACGATCTTCATCGCGCGCGATCCACCATCACAGCAGCTTGGCTCCAAAATTCCGCTCCGGATCCATGTCGGCAACGAGCCGGCCGGTCGGCCTGGCCGCCTCGCCGCCGCTGCGCGCCAGGAATTTTCCGCTGCCGGCGCGCGCAAGACACTTGTCGCCCTCGATGATCACGCGGCCGCGCGAGAGCACCGAGACCGGCCAGCCCTTCAGCTGGCGGCCCGCGAACGGCGTGTAGCCGGCGAGATCGTGCATCATCTCGTCGGCGATGGTGACCTCGCGGTTGGGATCCCAGATCGCGATATCGGCATCGGCGCCGACGGCGATCGAGCCCTTGCGCGGATGCAGATTGTAGATCTTTGCCGGCGCCGTCGCGGTCAGCTCGACGAATTTTTCCAGGCCGAGCCGTCCCTTCGACACCATCGCGTCGAACAACAGCGGCAGCCGCAGCTCCAGGCCCGGGAGGCCGTTGGCAACCTGCTTGAAGTTGGGATTGGGACCGGCGCGCAACTTGCCGGTCTCGTCATAGCGATACGGCGCGTGGTCCGACGAGATGGTCTGGAGATCACCGAGCGAGAGCGCCTGCCACAGCGCCTCCTGGTCGGCATGCGTGCGCGGCGGCGGGCTGCACATCCACTTCGCGCCCTCAGCACCCGGCTTGTCGAGATCCGCAGCGGTCAGGAACAGATATTGCGGGCAGGTCTCGGCGAAGACCTTGAGCCCCTGCCCGCGCGAGTCGCGGATCACCTTGGCACCCTCGGCTGTCGAGACATGGAAGATCATGATCGGCTGGTCGATCAGCGCCGCCATGCCAATCAGCCGGGTGAAGGCTTCCGCTTCCGAGACGCGGGCGTGGCTGACGGCGTGGTATTTCGGCATGCTGTAGCCGCGCGACAGCAGCCGCTTCACCATCCAGGCGATGATGCCGTGGTTCTCGGCGTGGGCACACAGCATCGCACCCGACTGACGCGCAGCGAGCAGGATGTCGAGCAGCGGCTCGTCGTCGACCTTGAGGCGGTCGTAGGTCATGAAGATCTTGATCGAGGCATGGCCCTGCTTCACCAGCGCGGGAATGTGCTCCTCGACCGTCTCCTTGGTCGCGTCCGCAATGATCATGTGAAAGGCGTAGTCGATCACCGCACCCTTCTTCGCCAGGGCGTGATAATCCTCGACGACCTGCGGCAGCTTCATGCCGACATGCTGAGCCGCGAACGGGATCACCGTGGTGGTGCCGCCGAAGGCGGCAGAGACGGTGGCGCTCTCGAACGTATCGGCGTTCATGATGCCGGCGGCCGAGAGCTGCTCGATATGGGCGTGGCTGTCGACGCCGCCGGGCAGCACCAGCTTGCCGCGGGCGTCGATTTCGCGCTTTGCGGGCGGAAGCCCGCGGCCGATCGCCGCGATGGTCTCGCCGGAGATGGCGACGTCGGCCTCGAAGACGTCGGTCGTGGTGGCGACGCGGCCGCCGCGGATGATCAGGTCGTAAGCGGGTTCAGTCATGAGGCACTCCGTGATAGGCTCAAGGCACGTTCGCTAAAATTCGCAGGAAGATCATCATGTCCCGGCCGCGCATTCTCGTCATCAACCCGAACTCCAACCACAAGGTCACGCAGGGGCTGGAGGATGCGTTGAAGCCGCTCGATTTCGAAGGCGGACCCGAAGTGGTCTGCCAGACGCTGGCCGAGGGTCCGTTCGGCATCGAAAGCCAGGCGGACGCCGATAGCGTTGCGATACCTTTGCGGAAGCTGGTCGAAAGCGACAACAGCTCGGCCGCCTTCGTCATCGCCTGCTACAGCGATCCCGGGCTCCAGGTCTGCCGTGAAGGCACCGACCGGCCGGTGTTCGGCATTGCCGAGTGTGGCGTGCTGACGGCGCTTTCCCGCGCGGAGACCTTCGGCGTCATCGCCATCGCGCAGCGGTCGATTCCGCGGCACATGCGCTATCTCAGGCAGATGGGCCTGACCGACCGCTTTTCCGGCGAGCGGCCACTGAACATGAGCGTCGCCGAAACCGCTTCCGGTGAAGGCACGCTCGCCAAGATGATCGAGGTCGGCCGCGCGCTGCGCGACGAGGACGGTGCCCGCGCCATCGTGATGGGCTGCGCCGGCATGGCCCGCCACCGCCGTGCGCTGGAAGACGAGCTGCGCATTGCCGTGATCGATCCGACACAGGCGGCCGTCACCATGGCGCTGGGTACGGTGCGGTTCTCGGCCCACTAGGCGTCCTTCAGCTCTTTGGTTTCCTGGCGCGCGAGCCATTGCGCATGGCTCTCGCGGACCAGGGCAAACGTGTCCCGCTGGGTGGTGTAGAGGTTGCCGAACATGCGGCCGATCGGCCGATAGGCGTCGAGATCGACGTACATGTTGGCGGTATCGACCAGGCCCTCGCGGGCGTGAACCCGCAAGACCTCGCCGACCAGGAGCTCGCGATCGGGCGAGAAGGTCAGCACGACATGGCGCCGGCATTCCAGCGCGAACGGCGCCGCAGCGAGGCGCGGCACCTTCACGTCCACGCAGGGAAGCGTCGCCAGGCCCGTCGCGGCGACCTCGCTGTCGCCTGAGGGGAAATCGACCGCGCAGTCGTTCATCGCGACCGACAGCGCCTCGTCCACCATATGCACCACGAATTCGCCGTCGCGATGGATGTTGCGAGTGGTGTCCTTCGGCGAGTGGTCCGGCTTGTGCTGGAGCCCGAGCACGATCAAGGCCGGGCTTTCGGAGAACACGTTGAAGAAGCTGAACGGCGCGGCATTCACCGCCCCGGTCTCGTCCAGCGTGGTCACCAGCGCGATCGGCCGCGGCACCACCACGCCGCAAAGCAGCTTGTAGCGATCGCGCGGATCGAGCTCACGCAGGGAGATGCCCTTGTCAGCCATCGGCGTCAGTTCTCCGGCGGCGGCACCGCGCCGGTCTGGCTGGTGATCAGGCCGTAATGCTCGATGCGGCGATGCCGGGCGAAATCGAAGATCGTGGTCTTGCCGAAGGTGGTGGCGTCGAGGTCGCAGGCGTGAACCAGAACCTCGTCATCGTCTGTCTTCGCCTCGGCCACGATCTCGCCATTGGGATCGACGATCAGGCTGCCGCCGAACAGCGGGTGACCGTCCTCATTGCCGGCCTTGGCGACCGCGACCACCCAGGTCGCGTTCTGATAGGCGCCGGCCTGCACCGAGAGGCGATTGTGGAACAGGCGCTTCTCGACGCCCTCCTCACTCTTCTCCGCATTTACCGACGGCGTGTTGTAGCCGATCAGCACCATCTCGACGCCCTGCAGGCCCATGACGCGATAGGTCTCGGGCCAGCGGCGATCATTGCAGATCGCCATGCCGATGATGCCGCCGAGCTCGCGCCAGACATTGAAGCCGAGATCGCCCGGCTCGAAATAGCGCTTCTCCAGGTGCTGATGCGAGCGCTTGGTGTCGTATTCCACATGGCCCGGCAGATGGACCTTGCGGTATTTGCCGACGATCTTGCCGGTTTTGTCGGTCAGGATCGCGGTGTTGAAATGATGACCTTCCGGGGTCAGCTCGGCATAGCCGAAATTCATCGCCATTCCGTGCTGCGCCGCGCGCTCGAACAGCGGCCTGGTTGCCGCGTTCGGCATCTCGCGTTCGAACCAGATGTCGAACTCGGCGCGGTCCTCGACGTACCAGCGCGGGAAAAACGTCGTCAGCGCCAGCTCGGGATAGACGATCAGGTCGGCGCCCTTCGCTTTCGCCTCGTCCATCAGCGCGACCATGCGCTTGACCACGGCCTCGCGGCTGTCGGCTTTCTGGATCGGGCCCATCTGGGCGGCGGCGACATTGACGATGCGCATCAGCGAGTTCCTGGTGATGTCTGGGGGGAAGGGTCGGCTCGTGGGATCTTCCGCCGCGCCGAGCATAACGCGGCTCCGTGCCGATATTCCAGCCAAGCAGCTTTCATGCCGTCCGCCCCCATTCGGCATCCTGCAACAGCCGCCAGTTGATTTTGTTGCTGGCGGTGCGCGGCAGGGACTCGACGAAAACGACGGCGCGCGGCGCCTTGTAGCTTGCCATCGCGCCGCGTGCCCAGCCGACGATATCATCGGCCGAAGTCGTCGCGCGCGCGGCGTCATCGAGCACCACCAGCGCCTTTACGGTCTCACCGCGATAGCCGTCCGGCGCTGAAATGATGCAGCATTCCCGGATGGCGCGGTTCTGGTACATCGCCGCCTCGACCTCGGCCGGCCACACCTTGAAACCGCTGACATTGATCATCCGCTTCAGGCGGTCGACGGCGAAGAAATAACCGTCGGCATCGCGGTAGCCGAGATCGCCGGTGCGCAGGAACCGCTTGCCGTCGCGTTCGATGAAGGCCTCAGTATCCGCCTGCGGCCTGTTCCAGTAACCCTGCAGCACCTGCGGCCCATGCACGATGATCTCGCCGACCACGTGGTCGTCGAGCTCGATCAGGCTTTCGGGATCGATCACCCTGGCGTCGGTCTCGTGCACGGCGATGCCGAGGCATTGCCGCTTGGGTGCGGCCATCGGATTGAGGTGCGTCGGGGACATCGTCTCGGTCATGCCGTAACCCTCGACGAAATCCAGGCCGAACCGCCCCTTGAGCCGTTCGGCGACCGCGGTCGGCATCGCCGCGCCGCCGCCAGTCAGCACCTTGAGCTTGGCAAAGCATTTTTCGCGGAAACTGGCGCTGGCGAGCACATCCACGATCATGGTCGGCGCGGCGTTCCAGAACGTGACGCCATAGGTCTCGAACAGGTCGGGGAGCAGATCCTTGTCCCAGCGCGCCATCAGCAGCAGCGTGGCGCCGGCGACGATGGCGGCATTCATCGAGCCCTGCATGCCCGCGACATGGAACAGCGGCATGAAGCCGGTCATCACGTCGCTGCCGTCGAGCCCGTACCAGCGCGCCTGCAAGACGGCGGTGAACAGCGCGCTACGATGGGTATGCATGCAAGCCTTGGGCTTGCCTGTCGTCCCGGACGTGTAGGGCAGGATCATGAGATCGTCCGGCCCCGCCTCCATCGCACCCGGCTGCAGGCGTTGCGTGATCGCGGGCGACCACGAATACCAGCCCGGCGACGACGGCACTTCCGACGGCGCGTCGGTCACGCACAGCGGCAGCGTGTAGGGCGTGGCGGCTGGAACCTCGTCGCGATATTGCGCGACGATTGCATGCGTGATGGCCTCGCCGACCAGTGGCGCAACCACATCGCTCAGCTCGCTGCCGATGATCGCGACCCTGGCGCCGCTGTCCGCAGCGAGATACGCGATCTCGGCGGTCTTGTTCATGGGATTGACCGGTACGAGCACGGCGTCCGCCCGCATCACCGCGTAATAGGCGACGACATATTGTGGCGAGTTCTGCAGCGCGATCATGACGCGGTCGCCGCGCTTGATGCCGCAAACGCCTTGCAGGAAGCCGGCCATGGCATCGACCCGGTCGCGCAGCTCGGCGTAGCTCAGGCTAGCGCCGTAGAACACCGTCGCCGGATGCGAGGGACGTTCACGTGCAGCACGCGCCAGCGCGTCGTAAAGCGTCCCCTCCGGCATCGCGAGATGCCAGGGCTCGTCCGCCGGCCAGGCCGGTGACCTCAGGGACGTTGTGTGGCTCACCCGTGCTCCTCGTCAGCGACATCGAGACCGTGGTCGAGCGCGTCCAGAAGCTGGTTAGCCTCGCGCTCGGAGATGATCAGAGGCGGTGCCAGGAACAGCGAGGTCTGCTCGCCGCTGGTGCCGATCACCGCGCCGGCCTCCAGCGCGCGCTCCGCGACGCGCGAGGCGATCGGCACCTCCGTGGTGTCGGCATGCCAGGTGCGCCAATCCGGGCCATGCAGCTCGACCGTCCAGTGCAGCCCCTGCCCCGCCACGCGCTGCACGCTCGGATGCCTTTGCGCGATCGCCAGCAGGCGCCGCGCAAACAGCCTTTCGAGGCCCGCGACGTGCTCCAAAATCTTGTCGTCGCTGACGACCTTCAGATAGGCGCTCACCGCAGCCATGCTGATCGGATGGCCGCGCAACGTGCCGTAATTCTGCCAGCTCGTGCCCTTGAGCCGCTCGACGATGTCCTTGGACACCACCACCGCGGCGACCGCCGCCGCCCCGCCGCCCAGCGATTTGCCGAGCGTCACGATGTCGGGGCGGCTCTGCGCGCCCTGGAATGCGAACCAGCGGCCCGCGCGGCCTGCGCCGGTGACGACCTCGTCCGCGATCCAGTACGAACCGGCCTCTCGCGCGCAGCGCGCGACCTCGTCCTGATAGGCGCCGTCGTAATAGATGCCGCCTTGCGTGTAGTCGATGATCGTCGCTGCCGTGTCCGACAAGAGGCGCGGCGCGTCAGCCAGATATTCGCTGGGCGGCGCGTTGTTGGCCGGCGCGCCATAGATCGCGCCATTCGGCGCCGGGAGAATCCGCACCGGTGCCATCGGTGCCGGCAATTTTGAGCCGCCGGCGTGCACCGCGAGGCCGCCGTGCCATTGCGGCTGCACCGTCATGCTGCGCGACAGGCCGGTGATGCCGTGATAGGCGCGCTCGCGCGTTGCCAGCGCGGAGCGCTGCGTCAGCGCCTGGCACAGCGACAGCGCCATGTCGTTGGCCTCGCTGCCGCTGATGCAGAAGCGCACCGCGCCGACCCAATCCTCTTCGCCCTTGAAGGCGGTGGCCATCAGATCGCCGGCGGCCTGCTCGCGGCCAACCCAGGTCCACCCTTCGTTGACGACGGGCGTATCCGCCGCGCGGCGGACCGCCTCCACCATAGCGGGATGGCGGTGGCCGAGACCGCCGCCGGTGTTGCTGCCGTCGATCAGCTTGCGGCCGTCCGCAAGGTGAAAGTAGACGCCCTCGCCGCCGACCACGGCCATCGGTGCGGCCTCGCCCGCATTCAGCCCGGTTCGCAACAATCTGCTCATCGCCAATGCCTCACTCCACAGCCGCAGCGCCGTAGCCGCCGCCACCGCACATCTCGATCGTGACGAGATCACCTTGCTGCAACACCAGGTTCGACTTGCCGTCGATGGCGACGTTTTGGCCCTGCCGGACCAGCGAGATGCAGCAGGCCTTGCCGGGATAGCCGCCCTGCATGCCCCAAGGCGCCATCACCATGCGTTCGATGCAGGTGGTCAGGTGCATCGATGGCGCCAGGATGCGGTAGGTGCGGACGGAGCCGTCCCCACCGCGATGCGCGCCCGCGCCGCCGGAATTCCGGCGGATGGCCTGCTGCTCCAGCCGGATCGAGTAATTCGCCTCGATCACCTCCACCGGCGTGTTCGAGGTGTTGGACAGATGCACCCGGGTGGCGGAGGTACCGGCTCGATCGTGCCGCGCGCCTTCGCCGCCGCCATGGACCTCGTACAGCATCTTCCACGACCCGTTCGGCCGCGGCTCGGCGAAGAATAGCACGCCCGCGGTGGTCGCCCCGCCCGCCGACAGGCGCTCGGGAATGGTGTCCTGCATGGCGCGAAAGATCGCATCGACGATGCGCATGGAGGTCTCGTGATTGCCGGCGGCAACTGAGGCGGTCCAGCCGGGCTCGAGGATCGAGCCCGGGCGCGTGATGATGGTCAGCGGCCGCAGCGCGCCGGCATTCTGCTGCATGTCGCGCCCGCTCATGATGCGCGCGGCATAGGCCACCGCCGAGCGCGCCATGAACGGCGTCGTGTTGCAGAAATTGGAGACCCGATCGCAGCTTCCGGAGAGATCGAAGGTCGCTTCATTCCCGCGAATGGTGATCTTCACATGGATCCGCGCCGGCGCATTGTTTGCGCTGCCGTCGTCGAGATAATCCTCACCCTCGTAGACGCCATCCGGCAAGTCGCGCAGCGCTTCCCGCATCTCGATTTCGGAGAGATCGTGCAGGCGCGACTGCGCCGCCATGAAGACCGCCTTGCCATGCTCGCGGCAGAGCTCGACGATGCGCTTCTCGCCAGCCTTGGTCGCCGCGATCTGGGCGAGCAAGTCGCCCTCGCAGGATTCGGCATCGCGAACGTTGGCTTTGAGCAACTGCACGATCGGCGTGTTGAGGCCGGCTGCGGTTGCGATCAGTACCGGCGGAATCCGCATCGCCTCCTGGAACGTGTCGACCGCCTTGGCGAAATAACTGCCGGGCCAGGTGCCGCCGATATCAGGCCAATGGGCGAGGCTGACCGCGAAAGCCACGATCTCGCCGTCGAAGAAGACGGGCCGCACGACCTTGACGTCATTGAGATGATTGCCGCCGAGCGCGCCGATATTGTAGATGACGACGTCGCCGTCGTTCAGGCCATCGCGCGGCATC
Source organism: Bradyrhizobium sp. NC92 (assembly GCF_025200865.1). Lineage (NCBI taxonomy): Bacteria > Pseudomonadati > Pseudomonadota > Alphaproteobacteria > Hyphomicrobiales > Nitrobacteraceae > Bradyrhizobium > Bradyrhizobium sp. NC92. Next base: position 3,119,025 of record NZ_CP104171.1, on the reverse strand, counting down.
ACCTTCAGGAGTTCGGGGATGGTGTAGGCCATCGCGCCGAGATGGATCGGAATGTCGCGGCCCTGCCCGACCAGGCCGCCGTAGCCGTCGGTGATCGCTGACGAAAGGTCGCCGGCCTCGCGCAAAAGCGGCGAGCGCGCCGAGCGCGTCATCACCAGGCTCATCTCTTCGGCCGCCGCGGAGAGCCCGTGCCTGATAACCTCGACGACGAACGGATCGAGCTTCATGCTGCTCCCCGCGTCAGGAACAAATTGCCCGCGCTATCTGGCCTTGCCTGCCAGCCCGGCGGCACCACCACGGTCGACCAGGCGTCTTCGATGATACCGGGACCATTGATGGTCTCGGTGAGCGAGGCGCGGTCGACGATCGCGGTTGCGATGTCATGGAAGCCGTCGAACGAGCAGGTGCGCGTGCCCGTAGACACCGCCCTCGCCGCGGTCGCCGGCCGACTGACAATGGTCGTCGAAGGGCGACACGCCTGCACCCGCACGGATTCGATGACGCAGGGCTCACCGGTCGCATAGCCGAACAGCTCGTGATGCCGCGTCAGAAAGTCCTGCTTCAGCCGGGCGACGTCGAGCGGCAGCGTGAACGATACCGGAATGGCGTCATTCTGCGCCGCATAGCGCATCAAGGCCACCAGCTCGACCTGGATCTCCGCTCTTGCAACATTGTTGGCGAGAAGCGGCGCCGAGGCATCGGCAATCAGGGTGTCGATCCGCTCCGAGGCGCGGGCGAGATCGATGCCGTCGAGGGCAGCGCGAAGGGTCTGCTGCTGCAGGAAGCTGAAATCGGCGGTGAGGCAGCCCAGGGCCGAGAACGCACTCGAGGCACTGGGCACGACGACCTCCGCAATCCCGTAGAGATCGGCGAGGCCCGCGGCATGCATCGGGCCGCCGCCGCCGAAGGCCAGCAGCGTGCAGTCGCGCCCGTCGATGCCGCGCTCGACCGTGACGCGGCGGAGCGCGCGGGCCATGGTCGCGTTCGCGACCTTGATGATGCCGAGCGCCGTTTCGGTCAGGCTCAGTCCGAGTGCGTGCGCAATTGGCGCGATGACACGCTTGGCGCTCTCGATGTCGATGCCGATGCGATCGCCAAGCTTGGTCTCGGGATTGAGATAGCCGAGCACGGCATTGGCATCGGTGATGGTGGGCTCCGTGCCGCCACGGCCATAGCAGGCCGGGCCCGGCTCGGAGCCGGCGCTCTCGGGCCCGACCGTCAGCCCGCCGGGACCGTTGCGCACGATCGATCCGCCGCCCGCACCGATCGAGTGCACCGCCAGCATCGGCTGGCGCAGCGGCTTGTCACCGAGCATGCGGCCGTCGGTCATTTCGGCCTGGCCGTCGACGATCAGGCACACGTCCGTCGTGGTGCCGCCCATGTCGAAGGTCAACATGCGCGAGCAGCCGAGCTGGCGCGCGATGCTGACCGACGCCGAGACGCCCGCCGCCGGCCCTGACATCGCCATCACCAGCGGACGCCGCTTCACCGCCGAAATCGGGACCATGGCGCCGGCGGAGTGAAACACCTGCAGGCCGGCCCCGATCGGCAGCCGCTGCTCCAGCTCGCTGAGATATTCCACCGCGATCGGCATCGCGGCCGCGTTGAACACGGTCGCCGAGGTCCGCTCATATTCGCGTGCCTCGGGATTGACCTCGTGCGAGAGCGAGACATGGGCGACGAGGCCCTTGAGCCGCTCGCCCAGCATCTTTTCATGCACCGGATTGGCATAGGCGTGAAGGAGTGCGACCGCGACGCTCTGAACGCCGGTCCCTTTCAGCCACGCCACCAGGCGCTCGATCTCGGCTTCCTCGAGCGCCTTCAACACTCGCCCCTCATGATCGAGGCGCTCGGCGAGCCCGAAGCATCTTTCAGGCGGCACCAAAGGCGGCGATTTCGGCGGAATGTCGAGCCGGTAGAGGTCGCGCCGGCGATAGCGGGCGATCTCGAGCACGTCGGCGAAGCCTTCGGTCGCGACCAGCGCCACCTTCGGCAGCCGATTCTCGACGATCGCGTTGGTCACGCGCGTGGTGCCGTGGACGAAGCGCTTGACCTCGCTCTTGCGCAGGCCCACCGCCTCGATCGCCTCCAGCATCGCCTGCACCGGAGCGTCGGGGCGCGACGGCACCTTCGCAATTCGCGCTTCCGCGGAATCGCGCCGGATGGCGATGATGTCGGTGAAGGTGCCACCGATATCGGTGCCGACCTCCCAGTGATTGTCGGAGTAGCTCATCTGCACAGTCAGCTACGCGTGACGTCCGGACCGGACGCCAGGTCCTTCCCGGCCATTGCCGCATCCAATGCCAAAGCGAGCACGCTCATCGTCATTCCCTGTCATGCCATCACGGGCGAGCGTGCGACAGAGCGATGGCCGCGGGATAGGGTCGGAGTTGTCGCAAACCACCGAGCCAGCAAGCCGCCGACATTGCGCGGCGCACCATCGGCTGCACGTTTTGGTGCAGCGCTGCTCGCGCAGAGAGCAGAAGCATACGAAGCCAGAAATGTGCAGCGCACCCTTGGAATCTTCGACACAAATGGGAGCGCCCGTTGCACTGCAATCGGATTGCGCAAGTCCGTTTGTCTAATTTGCAGGCGATCAATCTGCGGTGCGGGGGAGAGGGCTGACCAGGAGCTATGCACGCAGGTCGGCTCAGCCTCTCTTTATTGTACGGTCAGTAAGCGAGGACGTCACCGGCCTCAGGATGCCAGCGACGCCCGCAAGCGTCGCCATCCGATGACGACGCCGGTGATGGAGAACATCAGTCCGAGCGTACAGAGGCCGACAATGAGAGCGTCACGCAGCCGCGCGTGAGCCAGCAGAATCGGGAAATCAAGCGTGTGCAGCGCACTGTAGAGCCAGCGATAGACGCGCCGCGACGGGTCCAGTCTTTGCAGCACCTTGCCATCGGCAGCATCGACATCGAACCAGAGATCGCCGCAGGTCGTGCGGTAGACAGGAGCCCCGGGAATAGCGGACTGCGCCGGATAGTCGTTGTTGTCGGCGAGCAGGAATGGTGCGCCACAGCCGGCGCCAAGGCGCGCCGTCAGATTGCCGATCTCCTGCATATCCAGGTATGCCGCCTGTCGGTCGCGCGGCGCGCCCCCTGCCCGGATCAGAGTCTGGTGGCCGAGCGCGAGCCGATCGCGCCGATAGACCCTGCCGCCGAAGGCGAACCATTCGACCTCGCGCACCGACGGCGATATTGGCGGCAGATCGAGCGGTGAAGCGTCTCGCCAATCCGGGGCGGCATCGACCACGCCCGCCTCTGCCGGCGTCAATTGCCCGCGCGAGAACAGGCGGCCGTGATCCATCGAGAGCCAGCCGCTGAAGATCCAGCTCAGCACGAACAGCGTCGCCGCGAGGCCGATCAGGTGATGCAGCGCATGCCAGCCACGGTAAGGCGAGGAGATTTGGCCCTTGCGAAACCTGATCCGCACGATTCCGAGCACCGCGCCAAGCAATGCCGCAATCAGGGCCAGCAGCGACAGCGTCCAGACCACGCGATCCCACACCGCCCAGCTGCTGCGCAGAACCGTCGGATAGATCCAGTGCAGCACGCTGCCGGCCCAGTTCCACGCGCGCTCACTGCGCGTCGTATCCAGGACGACCTCCCCGGTCAGCGACGAAACGTAGACCTCCGTTCCAGGGGCATCGCCGAGAGCGGCGCGAAACAAGGGGCGATGGCGATCAAAACCGTTCGGCACGCTCCATTGATCGTGGTCCGACCGCGCGACGATCGCGGCGCGTGGCGCGTCGAGCCCGCGCTGACGGGAATAGCCCTGCACGATGGTGAGCGCGACATCGGCGGACGTCACCGATGCGTCTCCTCTATCGGAGGCGCGGACCGCTCGCGAACCTGCGGGGCCCGAGACGACGTAGACCGGTCCATCACTGCGCTGGATCAGCCGAACACGCGTCCCGTCGGTGATTCCGCTCGCAGCAACGGCGTCCGCGACCGAGATCGTTGTCCCGCCACGGTCCAGCGGCGCGAGCCCGGCAAATCGCTCCGCTTCCGTCAGCGACGGAAACGGGACGAAGTGCATCACGATCCCGCTCGCGAACCACATCGCGAACAGCAGGCAGAACGCGATCCCGAGCCAGCGATGCGAGAGGACGATCGCGCCCATCATGCGCTCAAGGCCTCACCATTTGAACGCGGCCGAGACCTCGTAGGTGCGCGGCGCGCCCAGGAGGATCTGGTCGGGATAGAACGGATCGCCCCAGATCGCATAGCGCTTGTCGGTGATGTTGCGGACGCGGAAAGTCAGGCGGGCCTGGTCGACCGCATTGAACACGGCCTTGGGGATATCGACGAAGGCGTAGACGTCGGCCACGGTGTAGGCCTTCATCGTCACGACGTTCGCGTCGGTGTTGTAGCGGTCGCCGACATGACGGCCGGTCATGCCGAGCTCCACAGGCCAGGGCGTGAAGAACCGGTACGATGCGCCGGCATTGGCCACGATTCGCGGTACGTTCGGCGGCGTATTGCCGGAGAACGAGCCACCGACGAAATTGTAGTCGGCATAGCGCGCATCGACATAGGCGATGTTGCCCCACAACCGAAGCGGCTCGATCGGCCGCACCGAGGCGGCAAGCTCGACGCCCTTGGACTCCTGCCGCCCGGCGATATTGAGCGCCTGCCCGCCGGCCGCCGCATAGACGTTCTTGCGCAGGATGTCGTAGGCCGAGAACGACCACTCCGCCCTATTGTCCCAGAACAGATGCTTGACGCCGGTCTCGTAGGTTCGCGACGTCGTCAGGTCCAGTGGCTGGGTCGGCAACAGCAGGAAGATGTTGTTGGCTGCGACGTCGGCCCCGGTGGCGTACTGGCTGAAGAAGGTCAGGCCGGGCACGGCCTCCCAGGTGTAGCCAATGCGGCCCGTCACCGGCGCCCAGTCTTTGGTGTACGGAAAGCCTGCCTTCTCCAGCCCGGCCTTGTCGGTCGAGTTACGGTCGAGTCCGATGTGCTCGACACGCAGGCCCCCGATCAACGCGAAGCTGCGCGTCAGCTTCAACCGGTCCTCGAACGACAACGCTTCGTTGTCGATGCGCGCGGTCTGCTGCTGTGTCGTGAGCAGGCCGTAGAAGCCGCGGTTGGGATCGACCAGCGAAACGGAATCTCCGGGAAAGTTTGCCGCGCCGGGCCTGACGAAATCGAGATAGCTCGACGAGAGCGTCGTGACCAACCGGTTGTCGAATCCTGCGATGTTGGTGTCCCAGATCAGGTCGGTGATGTTGCCGACCAGCCGCTGGCTATGGGCGACATAGAAGCGCTCGCGATCGACCAGGTTCGTGGTGGAGTTGAATGCCTCGATCTCGTTGTTGAACCAGGTCCGTTCGGCGCCATAGCCATAGGCCTGACTTTTCAGCGTGAGGTCAGGCGCGAGCTTCAGCTCGAAGCCGCCGCGCAGCCACACTTCCTGCGCCACGTTGCGGTTATCGAGAACGTTGTAATTGGTGTTGAAGGTGCGGTCGTCGATTGTGACGGCACCGAGATTGGTACCGTTGTAATTCGAGACGTAATTGCCGGAGACGATCCCCGTCGTCGCATGCGAACCGCTGAAGGCGACCGGCACCAGCGGCGCGCCCCAATAGGCCTTCGAGCGGTCTTCGCGATACTCGACCGCACCCCAGATCTTGAGGCTGTCGGAGACCCGGTAATTGAGCTGGCCGGACGTGCCGAACGTCTTGACGTTGGTGTCGTCGGCAAAGCCGTTGAGCGTGGAACGGCTGATGTCGAAGCGATAGTCCAGCCCTTGCACATTGGTGCTGCCGCCTGAGCCGTAATGGGCCCGGAACGAATTCAGCGAATCCCAGGAGAAATTTGCCTCGTTGCGGATCGCTCCCGTGTGCGGTTGCTTGGTGACGAAGTTGATGGCGCCTCCCGCGGCACCCTCGCCCGAGATCAGCGAGGCCGGTCCTTTGAGGAATTCCACGGCCTCCAGATTGGCGGTGTCGACGATCCGCGAGGTCATGTTCTGCGGACCGATCTTGATGCCGTTGTAGAGCGTGTTGATCTGGCTGTTGGTGAAGCCGCGCATCGAGAAGGCGGAAGGTTCGGCCGGGTTGTCGCCGGAGGTGACGCCGACGGCGCCCTGCGCCACCTCGGACACGGTGCGATAGCCCTGCTCGCGCATGGTTTCGGCCGAGATCACCTCGACGGTCGCGGGCGTCTGCCGCACCGTCAGGCCGAGCCGCGAAGCGCTTTCGGCAACGGCATTGGTGTTGAGCGGCGTTTGCGCCGTCAGATCCGGCATGACGGGTTTTGGCGCTGCCGATACCGCCGCCGGCCTGCGCGCTGCCGCGCGGCGCGCGCTCGCCGCCTCTCCTGCTGCCGGTCTGGCCGGCTTGCGCGCCTGGGCGGGCGAGACCTCGACGGGTGGCAGCGGCTCTCGGACCTGCTGCGCCAGAGCGGCAGGCGGATCGAGAACGGCGAAGGACGTGAACGCGGCGGAAACCAGCAGGACGCGGCGCGGTCGTGCGATACGGATGGAAGACACGGTACAAACCTCGGTATGACGTCAGTGGCACGTCACAGCGAACGAGGTCTCACCTTTTGGCCTTGCAGCCGTCCGATGAAGCCGAATGTCTGTACTCCCCGACCGACATCTTCGCGTGTGACCACGGCTGACGGCAGGTCTCCTGGCTCGCGGGTCGTGACCTCTTCGTCGCCTTCCCGGGACCGAGGACCCAGTGGCTCGTGACGAAGGATTCACCGCTCACAGTTGCGGGGGCAGCCGCGGCATTGGGGACAATTTTCCCCGCACCGCATTCCCTTTTCATTCCCTCTCGGGAAAACCGTCGCGAGCATCTAGGATTACCACCAAGACAGAGTCAATGTCCCAGTTGCGGCGTCGTGGCGACCGCACAAGCTTCCTTGGAGATGAGCATGGAAGGCGAGACCTTCCTCTGGTTGATACGGCACGCGGTTGTCGCGGGCGTAGCCGGGACGATCCATGCAGCCGATGCGCCGGCCAATCTCGGCGATCACGCGGCATTGGTGGCTCTCAAGCAGCGCTTGCCCGCGGATGTCGCAAGCTATGCCAGCCCGTCGCGGCGCACGGTCGAGACGGCGCGCGCGCTGGGGCTGGAACCAGAGCTGGTCAGCGAATTCCGCGAGCAGGATTTCGGCGATTGGACCGGCCATCGGCATGACGAGCTCGCCGCGACCGGCGGCGAGGCCTACGCGCAGTTCTGGCGCGATCCGGCGCGCGGACGGCCGCCGAACGGCGAAAGCTTTGCGGATCAGGTCGCCCGCGTCCGCCTCGGCCTGTCGCGGATCGGCGCAGGCTCCGCAGCGCTGGTCGTCCATTCCGGCACGATCCGCGCCGCGCTCTGCATCGCGCTCGATCTCGCACCGGAAGCGGCGTTGCGCTTCGTGATCGATCCGTTGTCGCTGACCCGGATCGACCGGCTCGCCAGCGGCTGGCGCGTCGTCTCGGTCAATCAGCGGATCAGCTAGACCGGTCCGGCACATTGGCCTGCGCAAAGGTCGCCATGCCGTTGTGAAGTGCGCAGGCCGAGCGCACCAGCGGCAGCGCAATGGCGGCGCCCGATCCCTCGCCGAGCCTGAGATCGAGGCTGATCAGCGGCTGCACGTTCAGCGCGCGCAACACCAGCCGATGTCCTTGCTCCGCCGATTGATGCGAGGGCAACAGGAACGGCTGGCAGGAGGGATTGAGCCGCGCCGCCGCCAGCGCCGCCACCGAGACGATGAAGCCGTCGATCAATACGGGAATGCGGCGTTGCGCGGCCGCGATGATGGCGCCCGAGATCGCCGCGATTTCGAGGCCGCCGACCGCGCACAGGATTGTCTCGACCGAGGCTCCGGCGACGCGATGGCGTGCGATCGCCGCATCGATCACCCGCGCCTTGTGTACGCGGCCGGCCGCATCGACGCCGGTGCCGCTGCCGGCGATCTCTTCGGCGCTCACACCGAGCAGGCTCGCAGCAATCGCAGCTGACGTCGTGGTGTTGCCGATCCCCATCTCGCCAAAGATCAAGAGATCAGGCCGGCCGGCCTCGGCGCGCGCCACCGCGCGCTGGCCGGCCTCAAAGGCGAAGACCAATTCCGCCGGGGTGAGCGCGGCCTCGGCACTGAAATCGCGCGTGCCGCCGCGCGGCTTGTCGGTGACGATTCCGGCCATCTGCACCTCGGACAGCGTACCGGCATCGACGACCTCGAGGCTCGAACCCAGCTCGCGCGCCAGCACCGAGATCGCGGCGCCTCCGGAGGCAAAATTCGCCATCATCGCGATGGTGACGGCTTGCGGATAGGCCGACACCCCCTGTCCGACGATGCCGTGGTCGCCCGCGAAGATGATGATCGGGACGCGCGCGGCGCGCGGCTGCTCGGTGGCCTGCAGGCCCGCAAGCTCGATCGCGAGCTGCTCCAGCCGGCCGAGCGCGCCCGTCGGCTTCGTCAGTTGCGCCTGCCGCGCAACGGCCGCCACGCGATGGACCGCGGAGATTTCGGGGCAGTTCTGGGTGACCCATTCGGGAAGCATGCTGACTCGCTCAACGCCTGCGTTTGAGAATGTAGCTGTCCATGATCCAGCCGTGCCGCTCACGTGCGTCCTGCCTCGCGGCGGCAATGCGCGAACCCACTTCGGTGAGCGCACCGGACATGAGGATCTGATCGGCCATGCCGAGATAGGCCCCCCACCAGATGTGAAGCCCAGCCGGATCGAGCGACTGGAACGCCGTGCCGCCGTCGAGCATCACGACCACCGTGTCGACGCCCTGCGGCCAGCCTCCCTCGCGCAAGCGCCGGCCCGTCGTGACCAGAAAGGGCTCGCCGATATCGTTGAGCGGCAGCGCATGCGCCGCACACAGCGCCTGGATCGAGGTGATGCCGGGCACGACTTCGATTGTCGGCAACGGATTCAATCGCCGCGCAATGCGCAGCGAGGAATCGTAGAGCGACGGGTCGCCCCAGATCAGCAGCGCGACCTTGCCTTCGATCCCGAGATGATCTGCGATCGTCTGCGACCAGGTCGCGGCAACCGCATCGTGCCAATCGTCCACGCCCTTGCGGTAATCAGCTTCACCGGCATCCCGCACCGGAAGATCGAACTCGGCGATAACGGTCTTGTCGTTGGTCAGCACATCCGCGCAAATCGTCCGCCTGAGATCGGCGAGATCGGATTTTGCGCTCCCCTTGCGCGGGATCAGGACGAGATCGGCCGCGTTGATGGCGCGGGTCGCGGCGCGCGTGAGCTGCTCGGGATCGCCGCAACCGATGCCTATCAGGGAGAGCGTGAGCATCGGGCGTACGGGGCGACCATGACGGCCGCCCCTTGTCTCTTAAGCCGCGTTGTGCAGGCGAGGCGTGACGAGGCCAGGCGCGGTGACACCACGCAGAGACTTCGCCAGCGCCAGCACGGCAAGATCGGCCAGCGGCTCGATCACGATGACCAGTGCATAGGACGCCGCGAACGTCGCGATGCTGGCGAGGTTGCTCATGGCGAAACCGGAACCATAAAGCGCCCAGAACGCCACCCAGGCGATCACGCCGGCCTGGTAGGTCGTCGAAAGCGCCAGCGCCTGCCGATACTTCAAATCAACATAGGCGCTGTTGCGCGAAATGATCCGGGCAGCGATTGCCTGGATCGCGAACAGCGGCACCAGCAGCGTCGTGACATTCATGCCATATTGCGGCAGGTCGGCCGGCTCGAAGAAAACGCCCTGGAGCAGCAGGCCGAGCGCAAGGCCGAACGCCGCGGGAGCCGCGCCGAACAGCAGGAACAGTGTCGAGCCGAGAATGAAGTGCACCTCGGAGACGCCGACCGGGAAGTGCGGCAGGATCTCGAAGAAGGTGAAGACGAGGCCGGTGGTGGCGAGCGTCCGCGCCGCGAACGACACGACGCCCTGCTCGCGCACGGTCTCGGCCGCAAGCTTCAAGGCAATGCCACCTGCGGCGATGCCGGTTGCGTAACTCAACACGAGCTTGGCGCCCGTCACGACGCCGGGTTCGATATGCATGGCTCAATTCCTTCCTGCCGTCACACCCGACGGCCTTGGCCTCAATACGTGCACGGCCGGTCTCCTGGCTCGCGGTTCACTGGGTTCTCCGGCCTTCCCGGACCTTGCGGTCCAGTGGCGGTTCGGAGCCCCTCACCGCTTACAGTCGCGGGGGCGGCTGGGGTTTTGGGCGCCGCAACTGGGTCCGCCCATCCCCATTCCCGATTATGCTCCGGCGCTTTGCGCCGCGTCGAGCACCATGCCGCTCTTGTGTGCCCCTTTCGCATTGCGGGCGTCAAGGGGCGAACCGCTGCCGGAGCCGTCATGCCGGATATTCTCCCGCCAGCGCGCCGAACAGGATCACGGCGGCGGTGGAAGCGGCGCCGCCGCGGCCAAGCTGCTCGGCAAGCTCGGCAATCGTGGTACGGACCAGCCGTTCGTCGGGACGCCCGAGAGATTCGGCGAACAGCGCCGGGGTGCTGGGGGCGAGACCGTGCGCGATCAATTTTGCGGCAAGCGCCGGAAAGGTGCGCCGGCCCATATAGACCACGGTCGTGGCCTCGGGATCAGCCAGCGCGGCCCAATTCAAATTGGGCGGCAACTCGCCGGTGACATCAGCACCGGTGATGAACTGCACCCGGCGGGAGGTATGCCGCCGGGTCAAGGGAATGCCGGCCTCGGCGGCGGCGACACAAGCGGATGTGACGCCGGGAACGATCTCGTAGCCGATGCCGGCTTCGCGCAGTGTTTCCAGCTCCTCCTCGAGCCGGCCGAAAATGCCGGCATCGCCGGACTTGAGGCGCACCACGCGCGCGCCGGTTGCGGCGTAGTCGACCAGGAGACGGTTGACGTGGTGCTGCTTGGTCGAAGGACGCCCGGCCCGCTTTCCCACCGCGACGAGATTGGCACCGGGCCGGGCGAGATCGAGGATCGCGCCGGAGGCAAGGTCGTCATAGAGCACGACATCGGCCTCGCGCAGCCGCGCGGCGCCCTTCACCGTGAGGAGCTCGGGGTCGCCGGGGCCGGCGGAGACGAAAGAGACAAAACCGCTCACCGGTCCTCCGCGATCAGATGGAAGAACGTGCCGGTGGCATGGCCACGGCGCGAGCCGGTCTCTGCAATGACTGTGCCGGTGGCGTCGTGCACGACCGCGAGCGGCGTATCGGGCTGGGTGAGGATGGTCGAATAGTGGAACTCGTGGCCGCGCAGGCGCGCACCCGGCCGATGCCCCGGCATCGGCGCGGCGAGTTCGGCCAGACGATAGCCGAGATGCATGCGGCGCTTGGCAAAGCTGGTCTCCAGGCCGAGCAGCCCCGTCAACTCATGGCTGATACCGTCGGCGTCGGTGAGGCCTGTGCCCAGCACCATATAGCCTCCGCATTCGCCATGCACGGGCCGTGTCTCGGCGAAAGCGCGCAAGGAGCTGCGAAAGCGCGCATTGGCCGCGATCTTTCCGGCATGCAGCTCGGGATAGCCGCCTGGCAGCCAGCACACGTCGGCGCTCGCATCGGGCGCTTCGTCGGCCAGCGGCGAGAACGGCACGATCTCGGCGCCCGCCGCGCGCCAGGCTTCCAGCATGTGCGGATAGACGAAGGAGAATGCCGCATCGCGGGCCAGCGCGATGCGCTGGCCGGGCGGCGTTACGCTCATATCGTTCGCCGCAGCTTGCGGCGACCATTTGCCCGCCGAGTTGAGCACCGCATCGAGATCGACGTGCTCGGCAACGAAGCGCGCGGCCTCGTCGATCAGCTTGCCGATCTCGGCCTGCTCCTCGGCCTGCACGAGGCCGAGATGCCGCTTCGGCAGGCTGATCTCGGCATGGCGCGGCAGCGCGCCGAACACGGTGATGCCGGCCTCGTTCAGCGCGCGCCGCACCAGATCCTCGTGGCGCGGGCTGGCGACGCGGTTGAGCACGACGCCCGCGAGGCGCACGCCGGCGCGGTAATCGCGAAGGCCTGTGGCGATCGCTGCCGCGGTCTGCGCCTGGCCGGAGGGATCGATCACAAGAACCACCGGCCAGCCCAGCATCTCCGCAATGTCAGCGGTCGCTCCGGTGCCGGAGACGCCGCGTGCGGCGACGCCGTCGAACAGGCCCATCGAGCCTTCGGCGAGGACAATGTCGGCGTCCGTGCCGCGGCTGACGAGATGCGCGATCGTCGTTCGATCCATCGCCCAGCTATCGACGTTGACAGAGGCGCGTCCCGTAGCGGCGGCGTGGAAGGCGGGATCGATATAGTCTGGCCCGCTCTTGAAGCACTGCACGTTCAGTCCGCGATGGCGCCAGGCGCGGGCGAGCGCCAGCGTCAGCGTGGTCTTGCCGACGCCGGAGGCCGGCGCGGAGATGACGAGCGCAGCCGGCATCACGACGCCTCCGGAAAGCGCGGCTCGGCACCGACCGGGCGATAGCGGCGGTCGTAGTCGGCGGCATAGAGGCGGCTCTCGTCGAAATCCGCAGCGCCAAGCGTCTTGCCGATCAGGATCAGCGCGGTGCGCTCCATCTCGCTGCCCACGGCCGCATCGAGCGTTGCCAGCGTCGCGCGCACGATGCGCTGCTCCGGCCAGCTCGCGCGCCAGACGATCGCGACCGGGCAATCCGCGCCGTAATGCGGCGTCAGCTCGGCGACGACCTGGTCGAGCAGATGGATCGACAGGTGAATCGCGAGCACCGCGCCGGTCGCAGCGAACGCGGCGAGCTTCTCGCCTTCGGGCATCGCGCTGGCTCGACCTGGCGTGCGCGTCAGCACGACCGTCTGAGCAAGACCGGGCAGCGTCAGCTCGGTTTCCAGTGCCGCTGCGGCAGCCGAGAATGAGGGAACGCCGGGTGTCACTGTGAAGGGAATCCCAAGCGCGCGCAAACGGCGGAGCTGCTCGCCCATCGCGGACCAGATCGAGAGATCGCCGGAATGCAGCCGCGCGACGTCTTGGCCGTCCGCATGCGCGGCGGCGATCTCCGCGATGATCTCGTCGAGCGACATGGGCGCGGTGTTGACGATGCGCGCTCCCGGCGGGCAATGCGCCAGCACGCCCTCCGGCACCAGCGAGCCGGCATAGAGGCAGACCGGACAGGCCGCGATCAGATCGCGGCCGCGCAAGGTCAGCAAGTCAGGCGCGCCCGGGCCGGCGCCGATGAAATGCACCGTCATGGGCCGTCTCCTTCGGCAATCGCGGCGGTCGCGGTGCGATCCTGCGAGACCACGCGCGTCGCGATCAGACGGGCACGAGGTCCGACCGCGGCGAGCGCCACGGCCTCGGCGACCGATCCCGTGCCGAACCCTTCGGTGATCCGCTGCGACTGCGTCGGCGTATCAATACCGGCCAACGCGTCGGCCGAGACAGCCTTGATCGGAACGCCACACTCCCGCGCGAGCTGCTGCAGCGCCTCTGCATCGGCCTTGTCGCCGACGGTTGCCACGGCCGCGAGACCGTCGGGACCGCCGGCCGCAACAAGCGCCTCCCGTAACGAGGCCAGCGTCACATTTTTCTTGAATCCGAGTCCGGCGACCTTCATCGGACCGTACTCCATTGCACCACTGGCCGCGTCGCCTCCCACGCGCGGTAACGGCCGAGCGGAGCGGCATGCGCGATCTCGACCCGCATCAACTCGCCGCCATGCTGTTGATGCAGCTGGCCGAGCAGCGCTTCCGTCTCCAACGTCACGGCATGGGCGACGAACCGCGTGCCGGGCGTAATCCGCGACCAGACAGCTTCGAACATCGCGATATCGAAGCCGCCCCCGACGAACACAGCATCCGGCCGGTCCAGCGGAGCGAGCGCGTCGGGCGCGGTGCCCGCAACAACCGTGATCTTGTGTTCCACCCCGAACGCTTCCGCATTGCTGCGGATGTTGGCGGCGCGATCCTCGCGCGCTTCGACGGCAATCGCTGACCCGCCCCCCAATGCCCATTCTACCGAGATCGACCCCGAGCCCGCACCGATGTCCCACAACCTCCTGCCAGGGCATGGACCGAGTGCCGAGAGCGCCAAGGCGCGCATCGGCCGCTTGGTGATCTGACCGTCGTGAGCAAAGAGAACATCTGGTAGTCCCGAACTGCGAGAGAGACCGTTCGCCCCTCTTGCCTCCAGCGCGACAGCAACGAGGCTTTCGGCGGAAACGCGCGTATAGGTCTCCGCGTGAAACTTGCGCACCTTTTCATGGGGTCCGCCAAGCGCGGCGAGGGTCCAGAATAGCGAAACACCCCATCCGCGCTCCGTCAGCCATCTCGCGAGATCAACGGCGGCCTTGCCGTCTCGCACGAGACAGATGATCCGCGCGCCATCCGCCAGATGGGGTACAAGCCGTTCGAACGGCGCGGCATGAAGGCCGAGGCAAACGGCGGATTCGAGCCGCCAGCCCAACCGCGCCGCGGCGAGGGAGAAGGTCGATGGCGCGGGGTGCGCGATCCACTCATTGGCATTGAGCTTCTCGGCGAGAGTAGCGCCGGCGCCGTGCCAGAACGGATCGCCGGAGGCGAGCACCACCGTCGGTCGGCCGCGGCAGCTCAGCACGACATTCGCATCGAACGGCACCGGCCACGGCCGGCCGCGGCTGCCAACCTCGGCAAGCGCGAGATGGCGCTCGCCGCCGAACACGGTTTCGGCCTTGGCAAGCGCCTTTCGGCTTGCCTCCGACAGCCCGGCAAGGCCATCTTCGCCGATACCGATGATGGTCAGCCAGGGTTCACTCATGATTCGCGCCCTCGTTCTGGGCGGAACGGCCGATGCGAGCCTGCTCGCCGCGGAGATCGCGCGCGCCGGCATCGACGCCGTCTATTCCTATGGCGGCCGCACCCGCGCGCCGGCCGATCAACCGCTGCCGACCCGCATCGGCGGTTTTGGTGGCGTGAGCGGGCTGGCCGACTACATCCGCCGCGAAGGCATCACCCATGTGATCGATGCGACGCATCCCTTCGCCGCAGAAATGAGTCGCAACGCCGTCGAGGCGTGCGCGGAAACCGGCACGCCGTTGCTTGCCCTGGAGCGCGCGCCCTGGATCAAGGCACCCGCCGACACCTGGATCGAGGTGGCGGATGTCAACGCTGCCGTCGCCGCGCTGCCTGACGCCGCTGCAAACGTGTTCCTCGCCATCGGCCGCCAGCACATTGCGCCATTCGCGACGAAGCCGCAGCACGCCTACACGCTGCGCTTCGTCGATCCGCCCGACGCGCCCCTGCCCTTCGCGGCCGATGTGATCGTGTCGCGCGGCCCGTTCACCTTCGACGGCGAGCTGAACATGCTGCGCACACGCGGCATCGGCTGGATCGTCGCCCGCAATTCCGGCGGCGACGGCGCGCGCGCCAAGATCGATGCGGCCCGCGGGCTCGGCCTTCCCGTAATCATGATCTCGCGACCAGAGCTGCCCGAGCGCCGACGGGCCGAGCGCGTCAGTGACGTGATGCAATGGCTCGGTCATTCTGCCCGCCTCGGCGCATAGACCCAGCGGCCGACACGGCGTGTCTGCGAATTGCCGACGATCACCAGCGTGCGCATGTCGGCCATCTCGGGCCGCGCCTCTTTCAGCGTAACGGTCACGATCTTCTCGTCAGCCGCACTGATCGCGCGCGCGAAGATCACGAGACGCTCGCCGCAGCCCGCCTCGCGAAGCACTGCCAGCGCCCGGCCGAATCCTTCCGGCCGGCTTGCCGAGCGCGGATTGTACATCGCGATGGCAAAATCGGCTTCCGCCGCAAGGCGCAGGCGTTTCTCGATCACCGCCCAGGGCTTGAGGTTGTCGGAAAGGTTGATCGCGCAGAAATCATGGCCGAGCGGCGCGCCGGCGCGTGCCGCCGCCGCCAGCATCGCGGTGACGCCCGGCAGCACCCGGATCGGCAGATCCCGCCATTGCGGCGCCCGTTCGAGCGCCTCGAACACGGCCGAGGCCATCGCGAACACGCCGGGATCGCCGGAGGAGACGACCACGACCTGCCCGCCTTCGGCGGCAAGCCGCAGGGCTTCGCTCGCACGTTGCAGCTCTTCGCGATTGTCGGAGGGATGCAGGGTGAGCCCAGGCCGCGGCGGCACGCGCGAAACATAGGGCGCATAACCCAGAATATCGGTCGCCGTCGCGAGCGCGGCCGTGACCTCGGGCGTCACCAACGCGTCGCTGCCCGGCCCGAGGCCCGCGATGGTGAGCGTGCCTGTCATTCGGCGGCGTCCAGATGCCGGCCCTTGCCGTGCACGAGCACGATCGCGAAATAGGGACAATCGGCCGCATCGATCTCGGCGAGCCGCGCCACCCGCTCGCCCGGCATAGTGCCGCGCTCGACCAGCCAGGCATCATCCAGCCGCCCGGCGGATACGAGCGCGCGGCGCACTTTTGCGAGATTGCGGCCGGTCTTCATGACGACCAGCGCATCGGAATCGCGCATGCGCCGTTCGAGCTCGGCCTCGGGGAGCGTCCCCATCAGCACCGTCGTGACGTCGTCACCGAGCGCAATCGGCTGGCCGACCCCGTTCCAGCAACCGACCATCCCGGGAATGCCGGCGATCACCTCGATCTCGACGCGGCCCTGCAGGCGCGTGTGCAGATGCATGAACGATCCATAGAAATATGGATCGCCCTCGCAGAGCACGACGACGTCGACGGCGCGCGACAGCCGCGCCAGGCGCTCGGCCCATTCGTCGTAGAAGCCAGCGAGCAGCTGGACATATTCGGGGCTGTCGAAGGCGATCTCCGTCGTGACCGGATACTCCATCGGATATTCGGTGACGCCGCCCGCCAGCATGCCCTCGACGATGCGCCGCGCCTGACCCGGCCTGCCCTTCTTGCGGAAATAGGCGACGTGGCTGGCGCCACGCACCGTGCGATCGGCACGCACGCTCATCAAGTCGGGATCACCGGGGCCGAGACCGCAGCAGATGATGCGTCCCATCTCTATTCGCTCCGGCTCGCAAGCGCGTTCACGGCAGCAACCGTGATGGCGGAGCCGCCGAGGCGGCCGTCGACGGTCAGCGCCGGCGCCGGCGGATCGGCCATCAGCGCGGCCTTGGACTCGGCCGCGCCGACGAAGCCGACAGGACAGCCGATGATCGCTGCCGGCCGCGGACAGTCGCGATCCTCCAGCATGTTGAGCAGATGAAACAGCGCGGTCGGCGCATTGCCGATCGCGACGATCGCGCCGTTAAGATACGGTCGCCATAGTTCCAGCGCCGCGGCCGAGCGCGTGTTGCGCATGGACAAGGCCAGCGCGTGCACGGCGGGATCGCCGAGCGTGCAGATCACGGCATTAGCGGCGGGAAGTCTTGCGCGCGTAATGCCTTCGGAGACCATGCGCGCGTCGCACAGGATCGGCGCGCCCTTCTGCAAAGCCGCGCGCGCGGCAGTCGCCATGTCAGGCGTGAAGCGGATATACGCTTCCAGACCGACCATGCCGGCGGCATGGATCATCCGCACCACGACCTGCTCCTCGTCCGGCGTGAAGCGCGCAAGATCGGCCTCGGCCCGGATGGTCGCAAAAGATTGCCGGTAGATCGCCGCGCCATCGGTCTCGTAGGTGTGCGGCATCAGTTCCCTCCGACCAGGATGGAGGGATCCCTGACGATGTCGGCGCCGTTCAGCCCGCGCAGGATCGGCGCGTCGCGGGTCGAGCCGTCGCGCACGAGATCGAACCCGGCACGCGTCGCAATCAGCGTGACCGCAGCCGCGCCGGAATGGGCGCAGCCCTTGCCGCAGCCGGAGACGTGCAGCCGCGCATCGGCGGCGATGCGCGGCGCCAGCGCTGCTGCCAGCGCGCGCGTATCGGCATGGGCTTCGCGGCAGCGCGGCGCGCCGCTGCAGGCGATGACGCGCAGCGCCGGGTCATAGGGCTCGGTGATGAGCCCCGCCCCGCTCGGCATCTCGCGCTTGCCCTCACTGAGCACCATCCGCCAGGGGGTCATGCGCAGCGCATGGCCGCAGGCAGAGAATTGATGAAGTGTCGCGTGCAGCATCTGCCCGAACGCGACACCGACCATCGCGCCTTGCGGATAGGGCCCGGGCCGCACCGCGGCCATCACGGGGGCCGGCTCGGTCTCGCCGCGCAACGATTGAGGCAACACGGCACCGGATGCGACGTGGGCTGCCATGCGCCCGCGCCCGTCCTTCGCACCGCCGGAGATGATGAACCAGCTTGCGAGCGCCAGCGCCGCGCTCACAGCCTGGCCGCGATCGACGGAGCGGCCGAGCTTGGCGCCGTCGGCCCGCACGAGGAGACCGCCCGAGCGGTCGCGCTCGATGCGGATGTCGGCGGAATCCCCGGCGAGAACGCGCGACCGTCCGTCATCGATGGCGAAGCCGAACTTGGTGGGAAGCGCAAGGCCGGAATGGACAAGCGCCTCCTCGAGCTCCGCCGCAAGCGACTGTGTTTCGTCGCCGCTGCTCCAGAACGGCGTCACCAGGACGTTGCGCCTGGCTTCGATGTCGGCGTCGGGATCTAGCAGTGCCAGTCGCGCAAGACCGTCGAGCAACGGCCGATGGCCGTCCTCTTTGACACCCCTGATCTGCAGATTGGCCCGGCTCGTGACGTCGACCAGACCATTGCCGAAGCGCTCGGCGAGTTCCGCAAGCCCGGAGATTTGCGGCGCTTCAAGGCGCCCGCCGAACGGACGCACGCGCACCACGAGCCCGTCGCCCGATTGCATCGGGCGCAGCGCGCCGGGACACCAGCCCTTGACTGTGGCCGCGCTCATGACGCCTCCTTTAGCGCCGCTGCAATCGAATTGCGGCGGGTTCGCCAGAGCGAGGCTTCGTGCAGGTGCGTGAAGCAGTTTTCCATTGCGGCGAGCGCCGCCGGATTTTCGTGCGCCATGAAGGCGCGGACGTCGTCGTTGCCGAGTGTCGCGTCGTAATAGAGGTCGAACAGATGCGGCGGCACGGCGCCAGCGAGATGCGCGAACGCCGCCATGTGCTCCAGCGTCGCGGTGATCTCGGCGGCGCCGCGAAAGCCATGGCGCATCATGCCGGCGATCCAGGCCGGATTGGCCGCGCGTGCCCGGACGACCCGTGAGATCTCCTCCGTCAGCGTGCGCGCATGCGGCTCGCCGGGCCGTGTCGCATCGAGGTGATAGAGCGACGGCGCGCCTGCGCCGAGATGCGCGGCTGCCGCAGCGACACCTGCCTCATGCGCGGCATAATCGGCGGCGAGCAGCAGATCGGTTTCGGGCAAGTCCTGGACATGGACAAAAGCGTCGGCGGACGTGAGACGCTGTTCGATACCTGCGCGATCCGGCTGCATCGCGCCATCGGCAGAGAACGCCCAGGACGACGCCGACAGCCAGGCTTCGCCGGCGGCCTCGCGCGTCTCCGGCGTGAACGCATCCGGGATAGCCGAGAGCCCGACGCCGTATTGTCCGGGCCGCGGCGCGAACACGCGGGACGCGCGGTGGCGATACGGATTCTCCTCACCCTCCTCTTCTCGCGACGCAAGCGCTTCGGAGGCGGCTTCGAACAATTGCGCCAGACCCGCGAAGACATCGCGGAACAGGCCGGATACGCGCAGCGTGACGTCGATGCGCGGACGGCAGAGCTCGGCCGGCGCGATGATGTCGTAGCCGGTGACGCGGCCGGACGCATGATCCCAGCGCGGCGCAAGGCCGGCCAGATGCAGCGCCATCGCAAACTGCTCACCGGCGGTACGCATCGTCGCCGAGCCCCAGAGGTCGACCACGAGCCCTTTCGGCCAGTCGCCGTGATCCTGCAAGTGACGACGCAGCAGCTCTTCAGCAAGCTTGATGCCTTGCGCATGCGCCGACGGCGTCGGCACCGCGCGCGGGTCGACGGCGAAGAGATTGCGCCCCGTCGGCAGCACGTCCTGTCGCCCCCGATAGGGCGAGCCCGATGGTCCCGGTGCAACGCGCTGTCCGGCGAGCGCGGCACGCAACGCATCCCGCTCCGCTTCGCCGCAGGCGCCGCGGCCGAACACGTGCAGGCCGTCGCCGAACTGGCTCTCCTTGAGGTCGCAAACGAAGCGATCGATCCGCGGAATCGCTTCGGCCGGCGCGGCCGATGCATCCAGGCCGAGATCCTCTTCGAGGCCCGCCGAACGGGCCTCGTCGCGGATCGCCGCGATCAACCGCTGGCGGCGGGCGGGATCGAGACCATCGGCGGTCGAATATTCGTCGAGCAGCCGTTCGAGCCGGCGCAAAGCTTCCGGCGCCGCGGATGTCTCAAGTGGCGGCGGCAGATGGCCGATCGTGACCGCGCCGATGCGCCGCTTGGCCTGCGCGGCCTCGCCGGGATCGTTGACGATGAAGGGATAGACGACGGGGAGATCGCCGATCAGCGCTTCCGGCCAGCACGCTTGCGACAGCGCCACGGATTTACCCGGCAGCCATTCCAGCGTGCCATGTGCGCCCACATGCACGACGGCATCGCAGCCCTGCTGCCTGAGCCAGAGATAGAACGCGACATAGGCGTGGCGCGGCGTGCGGGCGAGATCGTGATAGTCGGCATCGCGCGAGGCCGCATCGCCGCGCTCGGGCTGGACCGCGATGATTGACCGGCCGCACGCGATGCCGGCGAAATGGAATACGCCATCGCGGCAGCTCGGATCGTCATCCGGCGCGCCCCAGGCGCGCGCAAGATCGTCCTGCAAGGATTGCGGGAGACACGAGAGCGCCGCCCGATAATCCGCGACGCTCCAATTCAAGCTCTGCTTCAACAGTCTCTCGCCGAGCGCATCCACCGGCGCAACGTCGAAGCCGAGCTCCGCGACATCGGAAATAAACGCCTCGACCGACGCCAGCGCATCGAGACCAACGGCGTGCGCGATCTGGTGCGGCCGGCCCGGATAGTTCGAAAGCACGACCGCCAACCGCTTCTCACTGATCGGCTTCTCCGCGAGGCGCCGCCAAGCCGCAACGCGCGCGGCAACGGCGTTGACGCGCTCTTCGTCGGGCCTGTGCGCCAGATGCAAGAACTGCAGATCGGGATCGCGCTCTGCCGCCGATTTGAAGCTCACCACGCCCGCGAACAGGCGGCCGTCGACTTCGGGCAGGACCACATGCATTGCCAGATCGCCGGGCGACAGGCCGCGCAGCGATTCCGCCCAATCCTCGCGCCGCGCCGTCGAGAGCGCGACCTGGAACACCGGACAGGACGCGGCATCGAATGGCGTCGTGCCGTCATCGCCCAAGGCCGAAAACGCCGTCGCATTGACGATCGCCGCCGCAGGATGTTGCGCCAGATGCGCGCGCAGCCAGTCGGCAACGCCTGGCGCCTTCAGCGAGGTGACGAACACGCCGTAGGCGTCAAATCCTTTCTCGCGCAGCGCGGCAATCAAGGCGTCGACCGGCCCGGTATCGGCGGCCGTGACATAGGAGCGATAGAACGTCACGAGCGCGTGCGGCTTCCCCTCGCCGCCCGACGGCGCGGCAATGACGCCGCGCGCGGGATCATAGAATCCCATATCGGGCACGGTCATCTCGCCAATGACAGGTCCGGCGTAGAGCCCCGAGGCGAGCGCGAGCTGCGCGATCGCGGCTTGCGCGGCGACCGGACCGCCGGTGTCGCAGAGCACCTTGAGCCGACGCAGCGTCGAGACCGGCAGGGTCGAGTACGCATCCAACCGCGTGTCGTCGCGGCCGTCCGCCGGCAGCGCGGCGAGCACGATGTTATGCTCCTTCGCGAGTTGCTGGAGCGCCGCAAGCCCGTACGCCCAATAGGATTCCCCGCCGATCAGGCGCACCAATATGCCGCGCGCCTGCGACAGCGTGCGCTCGATATAGGTGTCGACCGACAGCGGATGACGCAGCTCGGCGAGATTGGCGAGCCGCAGCGACGGCAGGCTGCCTCGGCCGCGCCGCCAGCCGGCCGCAAACGCGGCAAGGTCGGAATCCGAATACGAGAGCACCACGAGATCGGCCGGGTCCTGGCCGATGTCTCTTGGCGTCGCGGTCTCCTCGAGACCGCGGCTCTCGCGGAAGACGACGTGCATCAGACTCCCAATCCTGCCTTGATGGCGGACTCGTCGATATCGCCGTGCTCGCCGATCACGACGAGCTTGGACTGCCTGTGACCCGCGCCCCATGGCTTGTCGAACTGGTGGCGCACGCGCTCACCGACCGCCTGCAGCAACAGGCGCATCGGCTTGCCCGCGACCGCGATGTAGCCCTTGGCCCGCAGCACGTTCTGCTCGCGCGCCAGCTTCTGCACCGATGCGACCAGCGCCTCGATATCCGCCACCTCCGGAAGGTCGATCACGACGGAGGCGAAATCATCATGCTCGTGCTCTTCCTCGCCGTCATGATGCGAGGGGCGCGCGGCGAGATCGTTCTCGGCCGCCGCACCGAGCCCGAGAATGACGCGCGCATCGATCGCGCCGTCTGTGACCGGCAGCATCGGCACGCGGCGCGACATCTCGGCGGTGATCGCCGCCTTTGCGGCTTCGATGCCCGCGGTGCCCGCAAGGTCGGCCTTGGTCAGCAGCACGATGTCGGCACAGGCGATCTGATCCTCGAACACCTCCGACAGCGGCGTCTCGTGATCGAGATTTTCGTCCGCCGCGCGCTGCGCTTCGACCGCAGCCGGATCCGGCGCGAAGCGGCCGGCCGCGACAGCCTCGGCGTCGGCCAGCGCAATCACGCCGTCGACCGTGATGCGCGAGCGGATCTCCGGCCAGTCGAACGCCTTCAAGAGCGGCTTCGGCAATGCCAGGCCGGAGGTCTCGATCAGGATGTGATCGGGCCGCACCGGCCGCGCCAGCAATTGCTCCATCGTCGGAATGAAATCATCGGCCACCGTGCAGCAGATGCAGCCATTGGCGAGCTCGACGATGTTCTCCTCCGGGCAGTTCGCATCGGCGCAGGATTTCAGGATCTCGCCGTCGACGCCCTCGCTGCCGAACTCGTTGACGAGCACTGCGAGCTTCTTGCCGCCGGCATTGCTGAGCAGATGCTGGATCAGCGTCGTCTTGCCGGAGCCGAGGAAACCGGTGACCACCGTAACCGGGACTTTTGCGAGCGAGTTCATTCAGCGGCCTCCGGCACGACGGCAATGGGGGGAATGCGGGCAAGCGACTGCTTGCGGAAGATTTCGGGTCGGCTGCGCCAGGGCACGATGCCATCGGGCGCGGCCGCGTAGGCAGCGGCGCCTGCGACCACGTCCTGCGCATTCGCATCGGACAGGCGGCCATAGACATAGGACCAGCGGCCGGGCGCGCTGAGCGCGACCGAGCAGCCCTGGCTGCAGGCCGACAGGCATTCGACGGGAACCACGTTGACGCCCTCCGGCACGCCGGCCTCGAGGATCGCGCCGTGCAGGCGCTTGCCGGGCGTCGTCTCGCCCTCGCCCAGCGTCTGGCCGGCGCGGCAGGTGATGCAGACATGAAGTGTGACGGTCATCGCCTCTTCCAGATAACAGCGGGAGGCGATGAGGCGCACGGACCATTCTCCTGAAGGCCCGCTTCCCCGTCGCGGAACACCCCGTCCGCCGGTCCAAAACTCGTCCGCGCTGGCAGGTCTCCCGGCTTGCGGAGCAGGGTTTTGGCCCTTCGATCCCCGCCTTCCCGATTCCAAAAGGAATCAGTGGCTTCGGGCATCTCTCCGGTCACGGTCGCGGGGGCGGCTGCAGTTTGGATCCAAATCTTGCCGATTCGGACCCTATCGCATTCCCTCTTCGCCTGTCATAGGACAGGAACCAACGCCGGGCCACCATTTGCCGGTGGCCGCCACTTGTCAAGCCGAAGGACCGGGTCCCATGACGTCTGAACCGGATACCCAATCAGCCGAGGATACCGACATCAGGCACGCCCAGAAAATGGCGAAGAAGAAGGCCGCCCGCGACAAGATCATGGCGACCAAGAGCGGCGAAAAGGGCCTGATCATCGTCCATACCGGCGCGGGCAAGGGAAAATCCTCCTCGGCCTTCGGCATGATCGTCCGCTGCGTCGCGCATGGCTTCCCTTGCGCGGTGGTGCAATTCATCAAGGGCGCCTGGGATACCGGCGAACGGCGCCTGCTCACCGGCCATTTCGGCGATCTCTGCCAGTTCCACGCCATGGGCGAAGGTTTTACCTGGGAGACGCAGGACCGTGCCCGCGACATCGCCGCCGCACGCGCCGGCTGGGAGAAAGCCAAGGAGCTGATCCTTGACGCGAACTTGCGTATGGTCGTGCTCGACGAGATCAACATCGCGCTCCGCTACGACTATCTCGACATCGCCGAGGTGGTGGAGTTCCTGACGACGCAGAAGCCGCCGATGACGCATGTCGTGCTCACCGGGCGCAACGCCAAGGACGAGCTGATCGAGATCGCCGACCTCGTCACCGAGATGACGCTGGTCAAGCATCCGTTCCGTTCCGGCATCAAGGCGCAGGCCGGCGTCGAGTTCTGAAGGCACGATGGCACGCGCATTGATGATCCAGGGGGCCGGCTCGGACGTGGGCAAGTCGCTCATCGTCGCCGGCCTCGCGCGCGCCTTCACGCGCCGTGGTCTGCGGGTGCTGCCGTTCAAGCCGCAGAACATGTCGAACAACGCCGCCGTCACCGTCGATGGCGGCGAGATTGGCCGCGCCCAGGCATTGCAGGCGCTCGCCGCAGGTGTCGAGCCGCACACCGACATGAACCCGGTGCTGCTCAAGCCCGAGACCGATGTCGGCGCGCAAGTCGTGGTCCATGGCAAGCGCATCGCGACCGCACGCGCGCGCGAATACGCGGCGATGAAGCCGTCGCTGATGGGCGCGGTGCTGGCGAGCTTTGAACGGCTGAAGGCGCGGGCCGATCTGGTGCTGGTCGAGGGCGCCGGCAGTCCGGCCGAGGTGAATTTGCGCAAGTCCGACATCGCCAATATGGGCTTTGCCCGCAAGGCGGATGTGCCGGTCGTGCTGGTGGGCGACATCGATCGCGGCGGGGTCATTGCCCAACTGGTGGGCATCAAGACGGTGATCGATCCCGACGACGCCGCGATGATCTCCGGCTTCGTCATCAACAAGTTCCGCGGCGACCCCACGCTGTTCGACGACGGTTACAGGCTGATCGAGCAAAAGACCGCATGGCGCGGTCTTGGCGTGCTGCCCTGGTTCGCGCGTGCCGGCGAGCTGCCGGCCGAGGATGCGCTCGGCCTGCGCGACGCACGCAAGCCCGGTCAATGCAAGATCGCCTGTCTCGCACTGTCGCGGATCGCCAATTTTGACGATCTCGATCCTCTCAAGCTCGAACCGGGCGTCGATCTCGTAATGGTGCGCCCAGGCGAAGCAATCCCGGGCGACGTGCGCCTCGTTATCATCCCCGGTTCCAAATCCACCCGCGGCGACCTCGCCTTCCTGCGCGCGCAAGGCTGGGACATCGATCTCCTCGCGCATCACCGCAGGGGCGGCCATGTGCTCGGCCTCTGCGGTGGCTATCAGATGCTGGGCCGCAGCGTCGCCGATCCCGAGGGCATCGAGGGACCTGCGGGCGACACGCCGGGCCTCGGGCTTCTCGATGTCGAGACGGTGATGAGCCCGCAAAAAACCCTCACGCGCGTTGCGGCCGTGCACGCCGCGACGGATCAGCCGATCCAGGCCTACGAGATTCACATCGGCCGCACCGACGGCCCGGATCGCGCCCGCCCCTTCGCGAAGCTGGGCGGCGAGCCCGAAGGCGCCATCTCGCGCGACGGACGCGTGCAGGGAAGCTATCTGCACGGCCTGTTCACGTCGGATGATTTCCGCAAGGCATACCTCGCCAAGCTCGACATTCCCGCAGGCGAGGAACCCTATCACGACCGGGTCGAAAGCGCGCTCGAGGCGCTGGCCGATCACATCGAAGTCCATCTCGACGTCGAAGGCCTGCTCGCGCTAGCGCGCTAGGGCCTCGGCCAGGCGCGTCCATTCGGCTTCCCTGCCGGGAAGCCCGAGGCGCAGCCATGTGGGCTGTTGCGCGAAGACACGGGACCAGATGTGGGCGCGCGCGAGCCTCTCTTGCGCGGTCTGCGCGTCAGGCGTTTCGTACAAGCGGAACAGCGGTGTGCCGCCGATCAGCCGCCAGCCTTGCGAATGCGCCATCGCGTCGAGACGACGACAGTCGCGCGCGAGCCGCGCCGACGTCGCCTCGGCCCAGGCCTTATCGCGCAAGGCTCGGCAGCCGATTTCGATCGCCGCGCCTGAAACAGGCCATGGGCCCGACATCGCGGCAAGCCTGTCGATATCGGCGGCATCACCAAGTGCGAAGCCGAGCCGCAGGCCGGCCAACCCATAAAACTTTCCAAAGGACCGCAGCACCAATAGTCCCGGCCGATCCGCGTCGGGCGCAAGCGACAATTGCGGATCGGCATCGGCAAAGCTCTCGTCGATGACGAGGTGGCCGACGCGCCGGAGCAATGCCAGCAAGTCCTTCGGCGCATGACGTCGACCGTCGGGATTGTTGGGATTGACCACGATGGCGAGGTCCGCACCCGCGAGCGCATCGAGCTCCGCAGCCTCCTGGACATCCCAGCCCGCGGCCGACAGGACGCCGGCATATTCGTTGTAGGTCGGTGCAAGGATGCGCGCGCGCCCTGGCACCGCAAGCTGCGGCAGCAATTGGATGGCGGCCTGTGCACCGCCCATCGCAACGACCGGGGCGCTCGTGCGATAGGCCTGCTGGCCGGCCCGATGCAGGGCCTCGATCTCGGCACGCGAGGGCAGCGCGCTCCACGCGCGCGCGCTCACCTCGCCCACGGGATATGGCAAGCGGTTGATGCCCGTCGACAGGTCGATCCAATCCTCCGCGCGTCCGCCAAAACGCTGCTGGGCCAGGTCCAGATTTCCGCCGTGCTCACGCATGCCCCGTTCTTTCACGCGAAGGCCAGGATCGCAAGCAGGCCTGCGACCAGCGACATGGCACGACGGTAGACGGTCAGCGCCTCCGCGATGTCGGCGGCGCGCGGATCGCGCGCACCTTCGTTCAGCCAGGGCTCGTCGGTCGGACTGCCGTGATAGATGCGGGGACCGCTGAGCCGCACACCGAGTCCGCCCGCCATGGCCGCTTCCGGCCAGCCGGCATTCGGCGAGCGATGACGGCGCGCATCGCGCGTCATGCACGCCAGCGCCTCCGACCGCTGCGGCGCCAGCAGCACGAAGAGGAATCCGGTCAGCCGCGCTGGAATGAAATTGGCGACATCGTCGATGCACGCCGCCGCCCAGCCGAAGGCTTCATGCCGTTCACTGCGGTGACCGATCATGGAGTCCAGCGTGTTGATGGCCTTGTAGCCGAGGATCCCGGGCAAGCCGAATAGCGCGCCCCAGAAAACCGGCGCGACGATGCCGTCGGAGGCGTTTTCGGCAAGGCTCTCGATCGCCGCGCGCGCGATGCCGGCTTCATCAAGCGCTGCGGGATCACGGCCGACGATGCGTGAGACGGCATCGCGCGCGGCGGCGACATCGCCGGCCAGCAAGGGCGTGGCGACGGCAGCCACATGATCATGCAGCGAGCGCAGCGCGACCAATGGCCAGGCCATGATGCCAATCAGCACGATCTGGATCCAGCCCGAAGGCAACAGCGCTTGAAGCGCCCAACCGAGCGCAGCGGAGAGCGCGATCACCGCAAGCGCGCCGGCGACGCCGGCGGCTCGACGCAATGCCGGCGGATCGGACGCGCGATTCCAGGCGGTGTCGATGGCAGCAATCAGCCGGCCGAGCCAGGTGACGGGATGGCCGATCCGCGCGAACAGCCATGCCGGCCAGCCCAGAAGGGCATCCACCGCCATCGCCACCACCATCGCGCCCGCAAAGTCCACATCGGTCTCCTGTCCCGCCCCTGTTGCGCAAGACGGCGGCCGAGCGCAAGCCCCTCGCCGCCTGATTTCGGCTTTGTCTTTGGCCGCGTTTGATGATTAGTGCTCATCGCAGGAGACCTTCATGGCCGTCATTCTGATCACCGGCGGGGCGCGATCGGGCAAGAGCACCCGGGCGGAAGCGCGCGCGCGCAGCTTTGCCGGCCAGCCCGTCTACATCGCGACGGCCGAGGCGCTCGACGGCGAAATGCAGGAACGCATTGCAAGACACCGCGCGCGCCGCGGAACCGATTGGATCGAGCGCGAGGTGCCGCTCGATCTCGTGCCCGCGCTGCGCGCAACCGATGGCGGCGGCGCAAGGCTGGTGGATTGCCTGACACTCTGGCTTTCCAACCTGATGCATGCCGGGCGCAACTGGGAGCACGAGGTGAACGCGCTTGCCGCGACCCTCTTCAATCTCAAGAGCCCGGTCGTCCTCGTCACCAACGAGGTCGGCCTCGGCATCGTGCCCGACAATGCGCTGGCGCGCAGCTTCCGCGATGCCGCCGGGATCATGAACCAGATCATTGCCGGTGTCGCCGACGAGGTCGAGTTCGTCGTCGCCGGCCTGCCGATGAAGCTGAAATGATCCCGCGCGCCGAGCTGCTCAAAGACATCTTGGCCGATCTCAGGATGGCGACATCGTTCGTGACGATCCTCCCGGTGGCATCTTCGAAGCCCGCCGGTGACGGCGCGATCGCGCGCGCGACCTGGGCGCTGCCGGTCGCGGGACTGCTGGTCGGCCTCGCCGGCGCCCTCACTTACAAGATCGCCATTCGCCTCGGACTGACGCCGAGCCTTGCCGCTTTGCTCGTGCTGGCCACGACCGCTCTCATCACCGGCGCGCTGCACGAGGACGGACTTGCCGACACCGCTGACGGACTTGGCGGCGGCCGCACGCGCGAGCGCAAGCTCGAGATCATGCGCGACAGCCGGATCGGGACCTATGGTGTCTGCGCACTGATCCTGTCGTTCGGTCTGCGCTGGAGCGCGCTTGCCACGATCGCAAATCCATGGGCCGTCACGCTCGCATTGTGCGCGGCGCACGTTGCTGCCCGCGCCGGCGTGCCCGCCTTCATGTTGCTGGTGCCGCCGGCGCGGCCTGACGGTTTATCGGCCGGCGCCGGGGCACCGCCCGGCCGCAGCGTGGCGATCGCCTTCGCGCTTGGAACGCTCGCGCTTGCCCTGGCGTTGGGGCCGGGCAAGGCGCTGGTCGGCCTGATCCTGCTGTCGCTGGCCGGCCTGATGCTGGCGCGGCTTGCCATCCGCCAGATCGGCGGGCAGACCGGCGACATTCTCGGCGCGTTCGAGCAGACGGGCGAGATCCTGATCCTGCTGGTGGCCGCGTCCTTCCAGATGGGGCGATGACCTCATGGTCGAGTTCGACGATACCTTCCGCCAGCACTTGCGCGAGCTGTTCGTGTGGCGCCGCGACGTGCGCCGCTTCCGCAGCGATCCATTGCCGGGGGGGGCGATCGATCGCCTGATCGAGACAGCCTGCCTCTCACCATCGGTCGGCCTCAGCCAGCCCTGGCGCTTCGTCGTCGTCAACGATGCCACGCGGCGCCGGGCGGTCACCGATGATTTCAAGGCGTGCAACACCGACGCGCTGAATTGCTATTCCGGCGAACGCGCGGCCCGCTACGCCACGCTGAAACTGTCGGGCCTTGAACAGGCCCCCGGCCACCTCGCCGTGTTTGCCGACAAGGCCAGCGACATCGGCCACGGCCTCGGGCGCGCGACCATGCCGGAGACGACCGAATATTCCGTGGTCGCCGCCATCACCGCGATGTGGCTCGCCGCCCGCGCCGAGAGCATCGGCATCGGCTGGGTCTCGATCCTCAATCCGGATCGCATTCACGCCATCCTCGATGTGCCTGAAACCTGGAAATTCATCGCCTATCTCTGTGTCGGCTATCCGGAAGCCGAATGTGACCAGCCCGAGCTGGAGCAGGCGAAATGGGAGCACCGGCGCGGCGCGGAGGAGTTTACGCTGCTGCGCTAAGCGGATCGCGCCCCGGGCAGAGACCAGCAGTCGATCCATCCTCCGTCATTGCGAGGGAAGCGAATCAATCCAGAATCTCTCCGCAGAAAGGGGCTGGATTGCTTCGTCGCAAGGGCTCCTCGCAATGACGGTGGTGAGAGAGTGTGGCTCGCAATGACGGGGAAAAAGCGTCAGGCCGCCGCTACGACTTGCTCCTGCCGGCCACCGCCGCCACCGGCGCGGGGCTTTCCGGCTTCTGGAACATCAGCAGCGGCCGGAAGATGACGCGGCCATAGGCCTCGTAATGGTTCTGGGTCGAGACCGCCATCTTCAGCGGCGTCGCGTAATTGGCCTCGAAGGTCATGAACGGCGCGTAGGTCCAGGAGAAGCCGACGCCGACCGAGGCCATTTCGGTGACGCCGGGGAAGGTCGAATACACCGCCCCCCAGTCGGTGAAGACGTAGGTGTCGAAACCCCTCAACCATTGCGACCAGTTGTAGTGCAGCTCGGCGTTGAAATAATAGCCGCTGTCGCCGGACGCCGCGCTGGAGGGATAGCCACGCACGGTGGTCGGACCGCCGATCGAAAAAATCTGATCGCCCGGCAGCAGCTTCTCCTGCGTGTACTGCCAGCTCGCCAGCACGTTGGCGCTGAAGTTCGCGGGCCCCGCGGCGCTGGTCGCGATCAGCGAGCCGGTATAGGTGTTGAACGCGCGGTTGTTGCCGAGCACATAGTCATGCCACGCGATGTAGTTCACCGCCGGCGAGACCGTGATCGAATAGGTATTGCCGGACTTGGTCACCGAGACGCCCGCCGTGGTCTTGTCGTAATGATCGTCGGTGACGGCGACGGTGGCAAAGCGGCTGACGGTCTTGCCCTCGGTCAAGGCGGCGTTGAGCAGCACCAGCCAGTCCTGGGTCACCCAGACCGGCTGGCTGAGATTGACCGACGCCTGGCTCGAGCGTCCGGTGACGTCGAGCGCGACGAACGGCCCCTGGATGATCTTGATCTTGCCTTCGGTGTAGCTGACGCCGACACGCCCGCCCCAGGGATTGAAGGGAATGCTGTAGGCGACATTGCCGTTGAGATTGCCGTCGGAGCGGACGCCATAGAAGGTCAGGCGGTCGTCGACACCGAACAGGCCGTGTCGCTTGTAGAAGGTGCCGCCTTCCCAGCGCCCGGTGTTCTCCACGCCCTGATTGTCGACGAAGAGCTGCCAGGTGTCGACCGGCGGCTCGATCACCGCGAACTGGAGGTCGGTCAAGCCGAAGCTCGAGCCGGGCTGCAGCAGCGCCTTGATCTGCACGTCGTTGGTCCGGTTGAACCAGATCACGTCGCGGTTGAGCTTGGGAACGTCGAGCACCTCGCCTTCGGGCTCCTTCACGCGATCGAGGATGAAATCGGTGCGGGTCTGCTTGTTACCCTCGACGGTCGTCTTCTGGAGCCGGCCCTCGGTCAGCTTGACGCGGACGATGCCGCCCTTGGCGTCCTGCTCCGGCAGCGTCGCGATGCCCGTGACGATGCCGCGCGCGACATAGATGGCATTGATGTCGGCGACGAGCTGCAGCAGCGCGGCGATGTCGACATCCTTGCCGACATATTTCTTCGCGATCTCGTCGAGCTCCGCCGGCGTGATGAACTTGGACTCGTCGAACGTGACCTTGCGCAGCCGGAACTTCGGCCCACCCGGCTTGAGGAGCTGGGACTTCTCCCGCTCGCCGCCGATCACTGCGGGCCCGGTGAGCTTGGGCGGCGCGCTCTGCTGCTCGAGCTGCCGGCGCTGCCGGTCAATGTCCTGCTGGATCGCGCCGGGATTGATCGACTGGGCACGCGCGGAGGCGATGCACGATGCTATCAGCACGACCGCCAATGCTGCCCGCAGAATCCGCATGCCCAAGCCCGTCACCATGCCTCCGCCAGGCGACCGATTGCCGGCTTCACTGTTTCGATCGCCGCATCCTTCCAGCCCGGACGTCCCGCGCGCTGTCCCTTCTGGCGCAGCTTGCGCATGTCGCTGAGCCCTTCGATGTTGACGGCGGGGCCGGACCCGACCGCCTCGACCGGCCGGGGCGTCAGCAGCGCGTCGAGCCGCGCCTGGCCGGAGAGGCCGAGCAGGTAGAATGTGCCCCCGTCCTTCTTGGCGAGCCAGGTCTCGATGCTCTGGTTGCCCTCGCCGTCGACCGAGATGTTGCGCACCATGCTGGCGCCGGTGAAGACGTTGCAGCAGGCGTGACTCGGCCCGTAATTGGTCACCGTCGCCGAGACGTCGCCGGTATAGAACACCACATAGGCATTGCTGACATTGGCATTGCCGGCCTGGCTCATCGTGAACACGCCGCCCGGCTGGTAGAGCTGGAGCGTCGGCCAATTGGACGGCGCCGGCGTGCGGTTGTTCAGGAGTATCTGCTGGGTGGCCGTGGTGAGCATGAGCTGGCCCGGCACGTAGCCGTTCAGGATCGAGACAGCCGGCGCATCGGTCCAGAAGGTCGCATCTACCACCCTGAACTGGTTGATAATGATGTGGTCTGGATCGATCGAGACGTCGGCGGACCTCGCGACGCCGCCGTTATAGCCGGTGATGTTCATGACCAGCGGGATTGCCGGCGTCGAGCGGATCTGCTCGCCCTTGACGTTGATCGTATCCGCCGCGAGGTCGAGCTCCTTCACGACGCTGACCCAGCCGATGGTCAGGTCACCTGGCGAGGTCATCTTGATGGTCCTGCCGCTAATCCTGTCGAGCGAGACCGGGCCCGCCGAGACGAAATGCGTGTCGCCGTTGGCGGAGATCGATCCGCCGCGGATCGCACCCGTATCGGAGCGCAGGTCGATGTCGCCGAAATCGCCAGGGATGCCGGTCGTGGTGAGCTGGCTGAAGACGATGTCGTTCACGGCGTGCAGGGTCTGCGTGCCGCCGCTGACAGCAGTGCCGACGGTGATCGCTCCGGCTGTCGCGGTGACGTCGAGCGTGCCGCCGACATTGAGATTGTCCCAGTGAACGACCGTGCCGCTGAGGACTGCATTGCCGGTCGAGGCCGTGAGGTTATGGCCGGTG
The DNA here is from genome assembly GCF_025200865.1 of Bradyrhizobium sp. NC92. Classification (NCBI taxonomy): domain Bacteria; kingdom Pseudomonadati; phylum Pseudomonadota; class Alphaproteobacteria; order Hyphomicrobiales; family Nitrobacteraceae; genus Bradyrhizobium; species Bradyrhizobium sp. NC92. Next base: position 3,086,321 of record NZ_CP104171.1, on the reverse strand, counting down.
TTGGTGCCCGCCGCGATCAGCCGCGCCGAGCCGTGGGCCGAAACCGAGCCCTGTGTCGGCACGCCGCCCGAGATCACCGTCTGCGCCAGGATGAAGCCGTTGTCGGCGGTGACGTTGATGTTGCCGGCGTCGCCAGTGATGCCGGTCGCCGTCAGTGCGTTGAAGGTGACGTTGTCGCGCGCATGGATCGTCTGCGTGCCGCCGCTCTGCGCGGTCTGGAAGGTGATGCTGCCCTGGCTCGCCGTTGCACCCAGCGTCGTGCCGACACTGAGCGCGTTCCAGCTGATGGGACCGCCGTTGGCCGTCAGCAGCCCCGAGCCGGTCGTGGCGGCGAGCGTGTTGCCGGTGATGGTCGTGGCGGCCAGCAGCGTCGCCGAGCCACGGGCCGAAACCGAGCCCAGCGTGGTCGCGCCGCCCGAGGTCACCGTCTGCGCCAGGATGAAGCCGCTATCGGCGGTGACGTTGATGTTGCCGGCATCGCCGCTATTGCCGGTTGCCGCGAGCGATTTGAACGTCACATTCTGGGTCGCGTGGATCGTCTGCGAGCCGCTGCTATAGGCGGTGCCGATGACGATGCTGCCGTTGTTCGCGACCGCGCTGAACCTGCCGCTCGCACCGGTTGCCGTGCCCGCCAGCACCTGATCGAGCGTCAGGCCACCGGTGCCGATAATGTCCACGCTGCCCTTCACTGCCGACAACAGGCTCGCCTCGGTGTCGGTGAGAACCTTGACGTAGATGTCGCCGGCGCTCGTGCTCGCCGACAGCCGCGCGGCACTGAGAATGAACCGGCTGGTCGCGTTGCCGATGCCGTTCGATGCGCTCAGCGACACCTCGGCGCCCGCGCCGGAGGCGACGAACTTGGTCCGGCCGTCGCCATTGTCGACGATCGCGCCGAGCGAGGCGACGCCGCCGGCGGTGACGATGATCGAGGGCGCGTTCGAGGCCGCCGCGTAGGACAGCGACGAGTTCAGCTGGCCGATCGTCGCATCACCCGTGGTGGTCACCGAGATCAGTCCGGCCGCATGGATGGCCGAATAGGCGCCCATCGACAGCGTCGCCGCGACGAACGTGACACCATCGGAGCTGCTGGTCGCAACCACCGGCGCCGCGCTGGTGCCGGCCGCAAAGGTCATGCCGCGGTTGGCGAGCAGCTGCATCAGGCCGCCGCTGGTGATGCTGGTGTTGATGGTGAGCGCACCGCGCCCCACGTTCAGCGTCAGCGCACCGCCAGCCGTCAGCGCCCCATAGGGGCCGCTCGTGCCGACCGCGAGATCGCCGGTCACGGCGAGGATGCTGAGATCGCCGATCGCCGAGCCGGTCACCGCGCCGGAGATGTTCATCTGCAGCGGCTGGAAGGTTGACCCGTTGAAGCCAATGCTGCCGCCGGCGCGCAGATCGAGGTCGGTGCCAAGGATGTGGATCGCAGAGCGGTCCGTGAAGCCCGCCTCGGCGTAGATGCTGCCGGTCGCGGCGAGCTGGATCGCATTGCCGGCAGCGATGTTGCCGAGGATGAGATCGCCGGTGGTCTGTCTCACATAGATGCCCTGTGCCGACGAGACCTGGTCGAGCTGGTCGTTGCCAGGGTCGGCAAACGCGATCTGGAGCGCGTTGGCGTTGGCTGCGGGATTGCTTCCGGCGGCCCCGGGCGCGCCGACATTGCCGCGCTCGGCGATCAGGGTCAGGTTGGCGATATCGCCCGAGATCACGGCCCCGCCCGCATTGGCGGAAAGGCTGTTCACGGCGTCGAGCTTGACGTCGCCGCGGCCGGTCACCTCGATGCCGTTGGCCTGCGCGGCCGTGATCGGGCCGTAGTTTGCGGTGACGCCGCCGAGCGCGAGGCTGTTCTTGCTGCCGAGATAGATGTTGGTCAGCGCCTTGGCCGAGATCGCGATCGGGTTGTCGACCACGACGAGGTTCTGCTGCGACAGGCTGACCGTATAGGTCGTGACGTGGGTCGTGGGATTCGTGACCGCGCCGACGGTGAGCTGGCCGGGACCGGCCGTCGCGAGCAAGCCCCTCTGCTCCGGCGTCAGCGACGAGGAATCCACGCTGGTGAAGGTGAAGGTCTGGGGCGCGGCCGAATTGCCGACCGAACCGCGCGGCGCATAGAGCATGATCTGGTTGGCGCTGACGTTCGCGATGACATTGTCGTCGATCGGCGGCGGAGCCGCGCCGACGGCCGACGACGACACCGTGTAGGCGAGTTGGCTCTGCGTCCACTGCGAGCCCGCGGTGATGATGCCGTAGACCCGTTCGGTCGACGCGAGCGTATAGGTGTAGCTCGCATTGTAGGCGTTCAGCGCCGTCTGCAGCGCCGCGTTGCTGGGAAGGCGCTGATTGGCCGTCGAGACGCCCTCGAACAGCTTGGTGAACAGGGTCGACGACAGCGAGCTGCCGAACAGCGTCCCCAGTGGATCCGTGGGCGCGCTGCCGAGCAAGGTCGTCAGCGAGCTCTTGAGCTGGTCGGTGGTGATCTGGCCGAGCAGGAACTGATCCCGCAGGAACCGCGTCGTGGCCTCGGTCTTCATCTGCGTCGCCGTGACGCTGGCGGGATCGATGCCGAGCTTGGCCGCCACCTGCGCCCGCAGCACCGTCTGCCCCACCGAGGTCGGAGCGTAGGTGCTGCCGTTCGGGAATGCGATGTTCTTGAGCTGGAAGTAGTCGTTATAGGCCGAGGTCACCATGGACTGGTAGCTGTTGACGGCGTTGGTGGCGGCGTTGCCGCTGAGCAGGTCAAGGCTGGCCCAGACGCCCTGCAGATGCTGGCTCTGCGCCGGGGTGAGACCGACCGCCGCCCGGCCGTTGAGGATGCTGGCCTGGTTGCCGTCGGAGCCGGCGGCTTCGAGGAAGACCGGGCCGCCGGTCGACTGCACCGTGCCGAGGCGCAGATCGCCCTTGGACTGGACGATGTAGGTGCCGGTGGCCGAAGCGCTGTCGAGAACACCGCCATCGACGGTGCCGTCGGTCTGCGTGGTGCCCGTCGCCTGGATCACCAGGGGGTTGATGTTGGTCAGCGTGGACGCGCCGTTGACGACGGCGCTGGTCGCGCCGATCGCGCCGGCACTGGAGTTGATCTCGACATTCTTGCCGATCACGACCGGGGTGGCGACGTTGTAAGCGGCCGCCGAGTTGATGTCGCCGGTCGCGGAGATGAAGACGCTGCCCTGCGGCGCGCGGCCGGAGACGCCCGAATTGACGGCGACCTGGTTGATCGAGAGCGAGCCGACCGCCGCGATCGCGATGTCGCGATCGATCGAGGTGGCGGTCAGGTTGCCGCCGTAGACCTGCACCTGGACGGGAACACCGTTTGCGCCGATCGAACCAATGCCGCCATCGGCCCGCAGCGTCACGTTCTTGCCCGAGATCATCGGGTTGTTCGCATTCGCCCCGGACGTGATGGCCGAATTGGCGCCGGTGGCGATCACCGTCGTCGACCCCGAAAGATTGTTGATCGGCCCGTTGATGACGATGCCGGAGTTCGAGCTGACATTGACCGTGCTCGCACCGCCGCCGCTGAACTGGATGTTGATCGGGTTCGACGCCTTGACCGTGTTGGTCAGCGTCAACGTCAGGTGATCGTAGATCTGCTGAAACCAGTCGAAATGAGCGTCCGCGCCGCAGCACTTGCCAGCCCCGGTGTTGTAGCCGGCGTTATGATAGCTGCCGGTCGCCGTGACCACTTCCTGGAAGTTCGCAGTCTGCAATTGGCCGGTGTTGCCGCCCCCGCCCGTGGCTTGCATCACGTTCTCGACCAGGCTGATGGTGCGGGTCCAGTTCTCGCCGGTCGCCGCATTCGGCGTGTAGTGCCAGCCGTAGTCGAATTGCGTGCTGGTCACCGGACGATCGAGCGTCGCCGTGTCGACCCACTGGTAGTACATGTTGGGCTTCACGGTGTACTGGATGCCCGCTGTGCCGCTCATGCCGGCCAGCATCGAGCCGGTGTACGCGCTCGCGTTGACGCCGGCCGTCCGGTACGTCGACACCTGCTGACTGCCCGCAGCGGAGGGATTGTAGACGTACCAGGTCGTCTGCTGCTGGAGCTGATCGACGATCTGGATCACGCTGGGCGCGCTGACGCCGGTGTTGATGGTGTTGGTGACGAGCTGGAGCCCGGTCGAATTGTTGACCGTGATCGAGCCGGCACCGCCCTTGACCGCGATCGTGCCCTGAGGCGTGCCGTCGGTCGAGGTCGAGATGATCTTGCCGTTCAGATAAACGTAGCCGCCCGAGCCCTGCACCACGCCATTGACGAGGATCTGGTCGGTCAGCGCGTTGTACCGCACTCCGATTTTGATATCGCTGCTCACCAGCGGCGCGGCGGCGGCCGTGATGTCGTAATAGCTGCCGTTCCGCGCGTTGGCCTGCGCCTGGGCGAAGGCCGCGCTGTTGCCCTTTAGGTCGTTGATGGCGGACAACGCGCCGCTGCCGATGTCGATCGAGTAATTGCTGCTCGTGCCGCTCTGGATCAGGCCGTTGACGTTGATGACACCCGCCGAGATGATGATCGCCCGTCCGAGGATGAAGGGCGCGTTCGCGGGATTCTGGTATCCCGAGGGCGTGGTTGAGGCCCAGTTCGTGATGGCGTTGGTGTTCGCGGTCCTCGGCGTGATCACATCATTCTGGATATTGACGACCTGGAAATAGGTTCCGCAACCATCACAATTGAACGGTGAGTAATACGTGTAGGTGCGGGTCGAGGTCGAACCGTCGGGGTTAGTAATGGTCACGTCGCGGGTTGTGTTGCTGAAGACGCCCTGGCCGGCATAGGTGTTGCGCTCCCACGGCGCGGTGACGATCGGTTGGACCGTCGGCCCTTCCATCGCCGCGAGCGTGGCGGTGCTGCCCACGCTGCCGCCGCCTCCGTTGGGCGTCCCGTTACCCGTCGGCAGGAAAATCGCCGAATAGAGCGACAGGCCGTCGTAATAGGTCATCAGCATGCGCGCGGTGAAGACCGTGCTGTTGGCGGCCGTTTGCTGAACGCCCGTGTTGCCGTCGACGCAGCAGTAGTAGAAATACGGGTGATTGCCGCCCGCGCCGATATGCGGGCTGTAGGCGTAATCGCCATAGGCCCCGAGGAAGGTCGCCGCTGCCATCACGGCCGTCAGCGTGTCGTTGCTCGCCGGCTTGTACTGGACGCCGGCCCATTGCGCGGTGACGTCGTGGTTGGAATTGTAGAAGCTGCCGATGCCGCCGAGGAAGATGAACGAGCCGTTTGGCGCCACCATCTGGATGGTCGCGGCATTGAGCGACTGCGACGCCACGACGCTGCCGAGTTGGCTGGTGATCTTGAGCAGACCGTTCTCGTTGCTGACGATGCCATCGAAATAGATGTCGGGCTTGCGGGTCAGCTGGTTGCCGTTGTCGTCGACGCCAAGCCCGGTGCTGGGATCGACCCGGTTGTAAGTCGCAGAGATGTCGATGATCGGCGTTGCGCTCGGCGTGGCGGTGAAGGTCACGTTGGAGTGCGAATCCGGGTCGACATGGTCGATCTGGCGGTAGGTGATGTTGCCGCCGGTCACAGTGGTAACCGTGAGGTTCGCAAAGTCCATGAAGTCGAGGCCGCGGTTCTCGACCTTGATCATGGGCGAGCCTCGCGCGATGACCGCTGGCGCCGAATGACCGGCGAGGCTGTTTCCGGTCAGCTTCTGCGCCAGGATCGAGACATTGCCTGCTGACGCCAGCATGTCGCCGAAGGCGAAGGCGTTGCCGCCGGCATCGGAGGTGTATGGTGCCTGCTGGATCAAAGCGTTGATCTGACGCTGGATGTCGCCGGTCGGATCGGCCCCGGACGGCGTCATTGTGGCGGGATGTGTGGACGTCGACGCCGCCAGCGCGGTCCGGATTTGCGTATCGGTCAGGCCGGTCAGCGTGCCGAGCTGGTTGACGATGTTCTGGTACGGATTGAACCCGCCGACGATCGTGTACTGCACCGTCTGGTGGTTCCAGCTCTTTACCGGGCTGAAATGATCGACGTCGGCGACGTATTCGAGCGTGGATGACAGCGACGAGTACGGGCTCGTCGTGCTCAGAGTCGGCGCGCTTGCACCGAGATCGATCGTGATGAGCACGTCGCTGTTGATGCCCGCCACCACAAGGCCGTTGAGCGCGACGTCGCCGGTTCCGCTGGTGTGGCTGTGGTTGTCGCTGTTCTTGGCGCTGAAGATGTCGAGGTACGGATTGTAATTGCTGCCGTTGCCGGACGCGGTGACCTGCCCCTGCGTCGCGCCCAGATAGATGTCGCGCACGCCGAGCACGCGCGAGCCGTCAGCCAGCGTCAGGCTGCTGTCGCCGCCCGCATTGGCCGTGCCGCGGTAGAGGGTCGAGATCGGAATGGCGGTGTTGTTGTAGACGACCGTCGTCGCCGTGGCCTGGATGCTGCTGAAGGTGATGGTGTCGCCCGACATGCCGGCGAAGATGTTGATGTCGCGCCAGGCCTGGATCGTCGTGCCGCTGTCGACGGTGACGTCCTGGTCGGCGTGGACCCAGGTGTTGGTGCTGGCACCGACGCCCGCGATCGCGCCGTAGAGACTGGCGTTGGCGTTGTTGGACGCGGCCATCTTCGCAGCCGTGCCGATGAAGATCTTGCCGACGCTGAACAGCTCCCGGGCATGGATGTTGACGGCGAGCGTGGCGTTCGCCGTCATGTTGGACACGGCGCCGCCGCCGGCGAAGAAGCTGGCCGTGGCGAGGCTCGCCGTGTCCCTGGTGTTCAGCGTGTTGTAGGCCTCGATGTCGATCACGCCCGTCGACGTGCGCGGGTCACCGTTGAGGCTCAGGATCGTCCCGGCGCCGATATTGGTGGTGACGGTCTGGGTGACATGGGAATCGCTCAGCGCAGCCGCACCCGAGAACGAGCCGCCGGAGCCCGAACGCGCGCCGCCGCCGGCCTGGTTCACGATGTCGCTGGAGATGACGACGATATCGCCGCCATCCGTGTTGATGATCAGATGCGTTCCGATCTCGGCGGTGGTGGTCGAGGTGACGTCATTCTGCGCCTTGCCGGCGGAGACGCCGGCCGTGGACGCCTGGTAGGCGTCGCCGTTGGCCGCATAGTTGGTGGTGTGCGTGGCCTTGACGCTGAGGCCGCCGAAATAGAGCGTGTCGTCGGACGTACCGCCGTCGAACCGCGCATTGGTGACCGCGGTCGAGCTGGTCGTGGCGACCGCCGCGGCGCCGGCGTAGGTGCCGCCCGCACCGACCGTCGCGTTGGAGACGTTGGTATCCTTGCCCGTGGCGGTGATCTGAAGGATGCCGGTGTAGTCGGCATGGTTCAGGCTATCCATGTCCGCGGGCGCGCCGAGATAGGCGTAGGTGTGCGCGTTCGAGGACGTCTGCGCGACGGTCGCACCCAGCGCCAGGAACCCGGTCGAAAGGCCGGTCGCTTCCGCATATTGGGCGCTGTCGTTCTCGGCGGCGATGACCACGTCGGCATTGGGAAGCCGGATCCCGACTCCGCCATAGGCGCTGACCGTCGCGTTCTCCGACGCCCTCGCCAAGCTGCCCTGCGCGCCGATCAGCGAGCCGCCGCCACCGGCGAGCGCCTTGGCGTAGGTCGTCGTGCCATAGATCGTCGTCGTGGTTCCGTCGGTGTTGGTCTGCGTACCGATGATTGGGACGAGCGCCATCGCGGTCACGCCCAGCGCGCCGCCCGAGAAGACGGTGTTGTCGCCGACATCGGCCGTTACGGTGGCTCCGACCGTCGACTGGGCGATCGCGACGCCGACCGCACCGCCTCCCACCGAGACGCCGATCGCCTCGCTCGACAGATTGGGCGTGATCGATGCCGTCACCAGGGTGCCGACACCGGTCGCGGACGTGGTGATCGAGGAACCAGTGCCGATCTCGGCGGTCACGCTCGAATTTTCGTGCGCCTCAGCGTCCGCGCCGACGCCGGCGAGGATGCCGCCGCCGAGCGCCGTTGCGGTCGTCGACAACGTGCCGGCTCCAGCCGCGCCCACCGCCAGCGTCGAGGCATTGACCGTGGCGTTGTCCAGGACCTTCGCCGCGACCGAGCTCGACCGTCCGGCCGTCGCGACCGAGGCGCCGACCGCCGCGGCTCCGGCAGTGACGCCGCCCGTGAAGACGACCTGGGTCGTGGAGTCCTGCGCCATGACGGCGACGCCGGTGCCGCCCGTGCCGGTGACCTGGCCGCCGAGCTGGGCCGTCACGGTGTTGGCGACGTTGCCGAACGCCACCGCGGCCTGGGCGCCGAAGTAAAGCGCCGCGCCGCCCGCGATCGCCTCGGTGTCGATGGTCTTGCCGGCATAAGGTCCGGTGTTGGCATCCCCGCCGACCGCTGCAACCGTCACGGACGGCGCGGACACGATCGCGCTCAGATTAGCGAGCACGCTGCTGTTGACGCTGGTGTAGCCGATGCCGGCACCGATGCCGACGTTTTTCGCAAAGCCGGCGCCGAGCAGGTACATCTTGGCTGCATTGGCGCTGGTGGCACCGACATTGACCTGCGTGCCCGTGACATTGCCGCCGGCGATCTGCGCGGTGACGCCGTCATTGCCGCCGGTGAGCACGCTGCTGACGTTGTAGGTCGACGTCACGTTGGCGCTGTTGGGATTGCCGGCCGTCGCGCTCGCGACGGCGTTGCTGCCCTGCGCGGTGCTGGTCCTCGCGTTCACCGCGGCGATCGTGCCGTTGCCATTCTGGTTGAGCTGACCGGTCTGCTGCCCCTGCGTATCGGGGTCGGCGGTATTGGTGCCGATGATGATGACACCGACGGTCGCACCGATGCCGACACTGCCGCCGATGCCGGCCGTCACGGCGTAGGACAGCACTTCCTTGGTGCTGAGCGCATCGACGTTGATCGCGCCGGACGAATTCAGATTGCTGTTGCGGCTTTCCGCGATGGTCTGGCTCTTGAAGACGATGACGTTGGCCGCGGCTCCGACGCCGACCCCTGCCCCGCTGGCGCCGACCGCGAGCGCGCCGGCGATCTCCTTGATCGCCACGTCCTCGTTGGCGTTGATGGTGACCGCTCCGGCCGCACCGCCGGTCACCGATTGCAGCGTGGTGTCGTAGACGCCGGCGATGGTGGTGTTGTTGGCGATCTCGATATTCGCCATGCCGGCGATCGCGGCCGTTCCCGTCGAGAGCGCGCCGCCGATCGCATAGGCCTCGAAGCGGTTCTTGGTCTTGGCCTGGACGTCGAGCGCGCCGCTCAGGTTGAGCGCGGTCGTGTGCGGCGTCGTGCCGCCATGATAGGCGAATTCGTCGCCGACATAGGCCTCGGTCCGGTTCGAGGAGACCTGCACCAGGAAGGCCGCGCCGATCGCGGCCTGGCTGCCGTAGGCGCCCGAGCCGTTCGCGGAGAAGATGCCGGTGTTGTTGTTGGCGTTCACCGTCAGCGATGCCGCCGTCAGCGCGCCGCCGTCGACATAGGCTTCCGTCGTCGCCTGGAACACGTTCAACCCGACCGAGCCGGTGTTGAACCCGACGGCGATCGAGGACGCATCCTGCTCGGCATTGGCTTTCACGGTGACCGCACCGACGGTCGGGCTCGACGACTGCACCCCTCCGACCGTGGCATTGGTGATGGTGGCGAAGGTGCTGCGCGACATCGTCGTGCTGATGACGGTGGCGCCGCCGCCGCCATTGCCGGTGGGCGGCACGATGCCGGCGCCGAACGCGCCGGAATAGGAGAAGCTCGACGCGGCGACCACGATCTGCGGCGCCAGTGTCGACGAGGTCAGGCGCGTGTCGATGGCGGCGCTGTCGATATACGCTCTCGTCGCCCCGCTCATCACGTTGGTGATCGGGTTGATCATGATGGCGATGCCGCTGCTCGCGGCAAGCGAGGCGACGTTGGTCACCACGGCTTGGTGCGAACTCGCGACGACGGCAAGGCCGCGCACGGTGTCCTGGTTCTCCGAGAGATCAGGTGTCGTGTCGGTCGGGGCATGGGCGGCGCCGAGATCGAAAGCATGGACCAGTGTGCCGTTGTTGACCGCCAGCGTGTCGGTCGAGCTGGTTCCGAGCGCATCGGCCTTGGTGTTCACCCCGCTGATATAGGCCGCCGTGGTCCCGGTGATCTGGTTGGTCACCAGCGAGCCGGCAATGCCAGCCGCACCCTTGCTGATCGACAAGGCGCCGGCGAACACGGCCGCCTTGTCGTTGTTGCCGGCGATCACGCCGACATTGTTGGTAGCGGTGACGTCAGCGCCGTTGATGCCGTTGGTGCCGGCCGCGGTGATGCTGGCGGTGACGTTGGTGCCCATCAGATTGGTGGCGACCGAGCCTGCCAACCCCACCTGCGAGGACATCGCGACGCCGACGGCAACCGTCGAGATGCTGGCGTTCGAGTTCGCACCGATCGCGACGTTGCCCGAGGCGGTCAGCTTGGAGCCGGTGACGCCGGCGCTGACAGTGTTGGCGATGCTGCTGTTGACGAGCGCCAGGCCCGCGGCGCTGCCTTGCGTCGAGGCGCCCGCGACCGCGGCGGTTCCGGTGATGCTGGAGTTATCCGTCGCGGTGACGGACACGTTCCTGGCCGTGACGCTCGATTGCGTCGTGCTCGACTGGCTGTTGCCGATGGCCGCCGAAACAGTGTTGGAGATGCTGCTGATCGTGGTGCCGCCGACGCCCGCGAACTGACCGGTCGCAAGACCAAAGCCGATCGTGACCGCCTGGATCTTCGAGGAATCGACCGCGCTCACACTGACATTGCCGTTGCTGCCCGCCGACATCAGGACGTTGGCGATGGAGGCCGAATGCGTCGTTGCGATCGTGTTGTAGACGATCGAGGCGCCGACATTGTTCTTGCCGGCCTGGATCAGGCCCGCAACGGAAACGATGCTGGCGCCCGGACCGTTGCCCGTGCCGTCATTGAGCGCAGCCGCGCTGAAGTCGATGCAATTCTGCCCGCCCGTGCCGCCGGCGACCGTGCAGGTGTCCGTGGCGAGATGATTGTTGTTCGACTTCTTGACGAGGTTGCCGAGCGCCGTATCCAGCGCCGACACGGCGCCGCTGTCCGCCAGCACCGTCACGCGGCCGACGTTGATGTTCACCGTCGCGCCGCTGCTGATATAGGCCGTCGTGGTCGGCGTGATCTCGCTGACCACGACCGCGCCGGCAAGCCCGTTGGACCCCGCCCCGCCCGACGCCGCACCGGCCGCAATCACGCTGGCGCTGTCGGCCATCACCAGCAGGGTGTCGTAGTTCGAGATCGAGCTGCTGCGGATGTGCGCGTCGGTCGCGTTTCCGCCGGTGGGATCGCCGATCGAAGCATAGGTCAGCCCGATGCCCACGCCGGCCTGGCCACCCGATATATAGAGCGAACCGCCGCCGATCGCGACGTTCGTGGTCTGGTAAGCATCGACCTCGAGCGCGCGGTTGACGCCGGAGGACTGCCCCGTGATCGTCGAGCTCTCGATATAGGCGTTGGCACTGTCGGTGATGATGCCGACGGAAGCCGACAGCGAGGCCGCGTTGGATTTCGATCCCGCAATGCCGATGGCGACGACGGTCTCCGAGCCGCCGTTGAGCGCCTGCACCGTCACCGAACTCTGGTTGTTCACGGTGGTGCCGTAGATATAGGCGAGCGTCGTATTGTTGGACATCGCCGCCGCGATGGCGCCGCCGATCGCAGCGCCCTGACCGGACGCTCCGGCCAGGTTGAGCGCCGCAGAGCCCGAACCGTTGCTGAGAATGGTGTCGTTGAGCGCCTGGACGATCGTATTGGTCGTGACAGCGGTGGCCGTGGTGTACTTGTTGACCGTCGTGTTCCTGATATAGGCGCTGGTGCCGAGCGAGACGTCGCTCACCGAGGAGCTTCCGGCGAGATCGATGCTGAAGCCGTCGGTGCTCGATCCCGACGTCGAGCCGATCTTGCTCGCGGCCGTCGTAACGCTGGTGGCCCCTCCGGTCGCGCCGGCCCCGGCAGCGCTCGCCTTGTCGGAGAAGCTGGATGCGGCCGGCCCGGAGATCGATGCCGCGACGGCGGCGGCGGTGATGCGCCCGGAGGTGGTCGCGCTGATCGTGAGATTGTCGACATTGACCGCGCCGCTCCCGCCGCTCGTGCCGGCGAACGGATCGTTAGCGCTGAACACGCCTGGGCGGATGTCGGAATGGTTGTCGCCGATATAGGCGGCGGTGTCGGTATTGGCTCCGAGATAGGCCACCGACAATCCGACTGCGGAGCCGCCGCCCCCATTCCGGCTCATCGCCCCGGACAGCGTCACGACCGACAGATCCTGCTGCGCCAGGATGCCGACGGTCGGGGCATAGACGGTTGCCTGGCTCGAGATCGACGCATGCGTCGTGTTGTTCAGGAAACCGAGCGAGGTAATGCCGTTCAGCGCCAGCGCGCCCGCGGCCTTGCCGGACGACGGCGCGACGGCAACGAACTGGTCGGAGGTGATCGCGTTGACGGCGATGTCGTCCGCCGCGCGGAGCGTCGCGCGGTCCGAAACGCCGGCGATGGTATTGGTGTTGAACTGGACGAGATTGAGCGCACCACCGACAGAGGAGCCGCCCGAGGTGTTGCCGGTCAGGAAGCCGAGCGTGCCGACATTGCCGGCAGCGTCGATCGACGCCATGGTCGTGGTTGCCGCCACCTGGATGCTGGCGTTGTAGGTGTGGACGTCACCATTGTCCATCCCGGCCGCCCAGCTGCTGCCGCAGGTCGCGCTCGTGCATGTCGCCGTGAGGCTCGCACCACCCGCGACCCACGCCGTCGTGTTGTTGTTCACGACGAAATGGTTCAGCGAACCGGCGATGCCGATCGTGTCGCCGGCGTCCGCCGTCGCATTGGCGTAGCTGGTCAGAATGTTGCCGCCGACGCCGAGACTGCCGTTGAGATGGCTCAGAGTCGCACCTAACCCGTCCCATTTCAGCCAGGTGTTGGTGATGGGCTGTTCGGTGGTGGCATCGACCGCGATGTTCGCCGCGTTGATCAGCGTACCGCTGCCGACATAGGCGTTCGAATTGTGGGTGAAATTGCCCCAGGCGACTGCCGCGCTGATGGCCGTGCTCTCGCCCGACACCACGTCCTTGGTGATCGCGCTGGCCGTCGCATTGCTGCGAACGCCGCGATCGATGACGTTGCTGGCGACGGCGACGTTGCCGCTGGCATAGATGCTCGGCGCGCCGCCGCTCGGATTCTGCGCGATCGCAGCGGTCGCGCTCTGGGTGCTGTTGGCCAGCGAGAGCGCACCTGCGGCCTTGAAATTGAAGTTCAGCGGCACCAGCGAGGACATGTGGTCCTGGATGATCGACGTCGGTGCGGTGACGGCGCGCAGTCCTCTCTCGATCGCCGCGATCAGCGCCGGCAGGCCCGCGATGGACGACGCCATCGTGGAATTGCTGGTCGTGTCGGACGTCGCCTCGACCAGTACGGAACCGTTCATCCGGTGAGCGGTATCGGTTCCGAGCGATGCGCCGAGCGTGGCGGTCACTGACGTCGTGATGTCGCTGATGGCGAACGCACCGCCGACGGCGCCGCTCGCCCCTAATCCGGGTGCCGCAACCGACGTTGCGCTGGTCGAGAAGGAATTGTTGTTGATCGCGCGCACCTTCAGCGTGCTGCCGCTCGTGTTCACGGTGCCGGCTGCGATATGCGCGCCGCTCTCGACGTTCGCGACCGTCGTCACCGATCCCTTGGAATAGGCCACCGTCGGGACGATCTGCGCGCTCGTCGATGCCGCGAGAGCAGAGATGGCAATGGTGGCGTCGTTGAGCGCCTTGATCTCGAGGTTGCCGCCGGCATTGACCGTCGCGCCCGAGGCAATGTTGGTCGTGGCGACCCCGTCGATCTTGCCCACAACCACACCGGCCGCGACCGGCGTGAGGCTGCCGAGCAAGGTGGACGCGATCGCCGGGTCCGAGGCGGTTTCCGATGCATGCGCGGAAATGGTGACATCGCCACGGCCGTTGATGTCGGCATGGCTGTTGATGTTGATGGTCGCGGTGGCGCTGGCGGCGACATAGCCGCCATTGAGGCCCAGCAGCGAACCGGCAAGCGTCGAGCCGACGAGCGCCAGGGCTCCGACTGGCGAACCGTCAAGGAAACTCGATACGGCGGTCGAGGTCGCGGTGATCGAGACGGTGCCGCCGGTGATCTTGCCGTCGACGGTGATTGCCGTCGCCGCGGTGGCCTGGCCGGAGAGCTTGATGTCGCTCGCCGTTGCTCTCAGCGTCACATTGCCGTCGGTATAGGTGGTCCCGCCGAAATTGACCGACTGGGCCAGGATCTGCGCGCCATTCCTGATATCGATATTCGGCGCGTCGATGATGACGTTGTTGGCGTTCCCGGTCGAATGGCCGGATCCATCGAGCCGGCGGGCGTCGATCACCGCATGCGCGGCAAGCGTGATCGAATTGTCCGCCTGGATGAGGTAGTCGGCGCCGGCACTGAGCCCGGCGAGCGCATTCGCGATCGAGCTGTTCGAGAGCGTCACGCCGGTGTCGCCTTGGCTGGCGTCGCCGACCACCAGGTCGATCGGATCGAACAGCAGCGTGCCGGCCTTGCCGTTCGGTGCGGCAAGGTTGACGGCAACGCCGCGGCCGACGTCGATGACGCCGTTCGCGCTGAAATCGACTAGGCCCGCATTGCCGGTCTTCGCGCTGGCGTTGAACCTGGCCCCGCCCGCCACGGTCAGGTTCTGCGCCGCCTTCAGGCGGATCTCGCCGGCATCGCCGGACTTGCCCGCGATATTCAGCCTGGCGTTCCTGCCGATATCGATGTTGTTGCCGGCCTGCACCGTGATGTTGCTCGGCGTCGTGGTCTTGCTGCGCGCGGTCAGCCGGCCGTTGACCCTGGCGTTGTTGACGGCACCGATATGGATCGAGCCGTTGCTCACCGTGATGGCGCTGGCGCTGCGCAGGCCCTTGGAGTTGACCGAGGCCGCGAACTTGGCGGCATGGTCGAGATTGGCGATGTCGCGCTGGCTGGCGCCGCCAACATAGACGTTCTGCCCGGTCAGGCGCACGCCGTCCTGAGCGTTGATCCGGCCGTAGATGCGGATGTTGCCGTCCGGCGAGACCGGGAACGAGCCCGCCATGAGATTGCCGACGGCCGTGCCGTTGATCGCGCCTCCGGGACCGATCAGACTGTCGGTGAACTCGCGCGTCGGAGTCGAGACGTTGAGGCTGCCGACATTGACCACGCCGCTGCGGCCGACCACGAACCCCTTGGGATCGGCGAAGTAGACGTTACCGCCGATCGCGCCGTTCATGTAGGAATTCAGCGTGCCGTTGATGTAGACTGGCGCGTTGCGAACGATGTTGACGAGGTTCTGCGTGCCGGTCGGCAGTTGCAGATTGACGGTGTTGCCCTGCCCGACGCTGAACTGCGAGAACGAGTTGAAGGCATTGTTGCCCGAGACCGTCGACGTCGTGACATTGGTGACGCTGCCGGAGGTCTGAAGGCTGGTTCCAGTCCGTCCGTCGGGAACGATGACGTTCGCGGTCTGCGCCTGCACGCGGACGCTGTACACCGGCAGGAAGACCATCTGCATCGCGCAGAGCAGCGACATCGAGCGGAACTGCGCAAGTCCGCGCAGGCCCCGTTCGTCAGTGTCTCGCCTCGCAGATAGCCCGCGCATTTCAGATCCTCTTCATCGGCATTGGCGCCGATCCACGACCGGGTGGGAGAATGTCGCGATCGTCCGGCATCAGAACTGGCCGGGCGGAAGCTTGAAGATGTCGGGGCTCTTGGCGTCGGCGACGTAGAACAGCAGCAGGCTGGTCGGCGTCAGCACGCGGTTGCTCTCCTTGGTCTCGAACGTGCCCTGGAGCAGCAGGATCACCGAGCGATCCTTGGCGTCGCTGCCGCGGAACATCACGATGCCGCCGGCGACGGGCATGTTGACCGCGATGGAGTCGGGCTTGAAGCCCTCGCCCATGAAATGGGCGCGCAGGATATTGGCGTTGGAGAAGAGCTTCTCCGGCGTCATCGCGGTGTCGGTCCCCTTCGACCAGACCGCGCCGACCTGGATCAGCGACTTCGACTTGTAGCCGAGCACGTAGGAGAGCTCGGCGGTGCCGCCGTTCGGCAGCAGCTCCGGAACGGACAGCAGAATGCTGTGCGTCAGCTCGGACGCGTTGTCCTGTGACCTGATGGCGTCGGGCTTGGCGTTGAAATCCTTGGTCATCGCCGCGCGCACGTCGGCCTCGTTCATGCCGAACTTGGCCGAGCGGAAGCCATCGATCGCCTTGATCTTGTCGTCGGCGACTGGCGTCTCGGCTGCAACCGCAGATGTCGCACCGGCAGCAACCGGCGTCCCGGCAGCACTGGCCTTGGGCGCCGGCGCCGCCTTCTGCTTCGGCACGGCGCCCTGGGCCGCGACCGGCCCGACTGCAACGGAGGTGAGCAGGCCGACGAGGGCCGGAATGAGATAGATTCTGCGCATCGAAAACCTTCGAAAAACCTGAAACAACGCTTCAAAAATCAGCAGCAGCGAAACCGGCTTCCCCGAACCGTCGTCGCAGCCGGACGGAAATTGTTGCAGCGCCGCAAGGCGTTACAAGAGTCACGGAGAAGACGAGATTCGAAACAGCGACTCCTTGGCAGCAAAGGCATACGGTATCGGGCTGCCAAACGCTGCGAATGAACATTCACAAGCGCATTTTTTGATCAATTGTGGTCACCAGCCTTTCGCGTTATGCAACCGCCCGGGGAAAATCTTGCGAAGCATTTCATGATCGAGCGGCGCGCTCCTGCCCACACTGTGCCGGCGGTTGCCCGCCGCGATGTCCTTCGCCTTGCAGGTGCATCGGTCGCGGGCTGGATCGCGCTCGGCACAACGACCGATCGCATGCGGATCGTCGCCTCGCTCACCGCATTGCCGCTCGACGACGAGCTGACCAGACGCGGCATGATCGACAGCGCGAGCTCTCGCCTGGGCAACCTCGTCGCCGGCTTGCGCCAGCGCGGCTGGGTTGAAGGCGTCAACTTCCGCCTCGAGCTTCGTTCGACCTTCGGCGCACCGGACAGGCTGAAGACGGCCGTCCAGGAATTGCTCGACCTCAGGCCGGACGTGATCCTGACCGGGTCGACGGTCGAGACCGCCGCCGTGCTTGCCGCCACCAAGACCATCCCGGTCGTGTTTGCGACCGCCAACGATCCGGTCGGCAACGGCTTCGTCGAAAGCCTGGCGCATCCCGGCGGCAACGTCACCGGCTTCACCAACAGCACCGCCGAGATGGGCGGCAAATGGCTCCAGCTGATCCGCGAGGCCGTGCCCGACGTCGCGCGCGTCGGCGTCCTGTTCAACCCGGCGACCACGCCGCGCGGCGGGCGCTTCTTTCTCGACTCGATTGAGCAGGAGGCCGCAGTGTCCGGCGTGTCCGCGGTGCCCGCCCCCGTCAACGCGCCGACGGAGATCGATGACGCCATCAGGCGCTTCTCCGAATCGCCCAAGGCGGCGATGCTTGCGCTGGTCGACAGCTTTCTCGTGGTCAACCGGCAGGCGGTCGTCACGGCAGCCGCCAAATACCGCGTGCCCATGATCTATCCGTTCCATTACTTCATGGATGCCGGCGGGCTGATGAGCTATGGACCGACGCTCGAGGTGCGCTCGGCCGATTATGTCGATCTCATCCTGCGCGGCACCAAGGCCGGGGATCTTCCGGTGCAATCGCCGCGCAAATACGAGCTCTTGATCAACCGCACGGTCGCCCGCACGCTCGGCTTGACGATCCCATTCACGCTGCTCGCGCGCGCCGACGAGATCCGCGAGTGAACGAGCCGGTCGACCAGGGACCTTCGCGGACGCCTCCCGGCCGGTTGTTCAGGAAATATCTCTACTCGATCGTCGCCCTCGCCTTTGCCGCGCTCGCCATCAACACCGGCTTCGACGTCTGGTTCTCCTATCGCGAGCAGAAGCAGCTGCTGGCGGCGACCCAGCGCGAGCAGGCCGCCTCCGCAGCCATTCAGATCGGCCAGTTCATCGGCCAGATCGAGAACCAGATCAGGTGGCTTGCGCGCCTGCCGCCGGAGCTCTCGACCAACGAGGACGAGCGGCTGAACGCCATCCGCCTCCTGCGCCTCTCGCCCGCGATCGCCGAGATCGCCCAGCTCGACGCGCAGGGCCGCGAGCAGGTGCGTGTGTCGCGCCGTGTCGCCGACAGGATCGGCAGCAAGATCGATCTCTCCACGACGCCCGCCTTCCGCGGCGCCAATGACAGCCGGGCCTATTACGGACCGGTCTACTTCTTCGGCGACACCGAACCGTTCATGACGCTCGCCACGCGCGGCACCGGCCGCGCTCCCGATGTGATCGTCGCCGAGGTCAATCTGCGCTTCATCTGGGACCTGGTCGCCGGGATCAGGGTCGGCAACACCGGCAAGGCCTATGTGGTCGACCGCAAGGGCGTCTTGATCGCGCATCCCGATTTGTGGCGGGCGCTCCAGCGCAGCGATCTCTCCGGCCATGCCGACGTCCGCGCCGCGCTCGACGGCGTCGGGCCGCCTTCGGGCGGCCTCGTCAAGGAGGATCTGTCCGGCCAACGGGTGCTGTCGACCTATGCGACGGTGCCTTCGCTCGGCTGGCTGGTGTTCGTCGAGCTGCCGCTCACCGAAGCCTACGCGCCGATCTACGCCTCGATCGGCCGCTCGACCTTCCTCCTCGTCATCCTGCTGGCCGGTGCGGTGTTGGTCTCGCTGGTTCTCAGCCGGCGCATGACCGTGCCGATCCAGTTGCTGACCCAAGGAGCCAAGCGGATCGGCAGCGGCGACCTCAACTCGCGGCTCGCGATCAAGACCGGCGACGAGCTGGAGGCGCTCGGCGAGCAGTTCAACCGCATGGCGGCGCATTTGCGCGAATCCTACGCCACGCTCGAGCGCAAGGTGATCGAGCGCACCTCCGAGCTGGAAAAGGCGCGCGACCACGCGCTCGCCGAGCACGACGCCGCCGAGCGCGCGCGCAGCGCGGCGGTGGCGGCCAACGAGACCAAGTCGCGCTTCCTAGCCGTCGTCAGCCACGAGCTGCGCACGCCGCTCAACGGCGTCATGGGGGTGCTGCAATTGTTGGACGACGGCAGCCTCAGCGAGGCCCAGCGCCGCCACCTCGCCACCGCGGCGGCGTCGGGCGAAACGCTGATCGCGCTGGTCGATGCAGTGCTGGAATATGCGCGCCTCGAAGCGAGCACGGAAATTCTGGAGACGCGCGACTTCCGTCTCGACCAGCTCATCGAAGCCGCCGTCGACCTGATGCGCCCGCAAGCCCTGGACAAGGGCCTGCGCTTCGACCTCGCCTGCGATGCGACGGTCGACACCGCCGCGCATGGCGATCCCGTCAGGCTCAATCGCATCCTGCTCAACCTGATCGGCAACGCGATCAAGTTCACCCCGAGCGGCGGCATCGGCGTGAGCGCGGCGGCCGAGCGGCGCGACGATCACCTCCTGCTGCGCATCAATGTTCGCGACACCGGCATCGGCATCGCGCCCGAGTTGCACGAGCGGATCTTCGAGGATTTCGTCCAGGCCGACGACAGCATCGCGCGGCGGTTCGGCGGCACCGGCCTTGGCCTTGCGATCGCGCGCCGCCTCACCCGCCTGATGCGCGGCGAGCTCAAGGTCGAGAGCGCGCCCGGCGCGGGCAGCACGTTCACGCTCCAAGTGCCGCTCGGTCTTGCCGGAAACAGCGTAGCGCAAGGCGCGCTTGCGCCGCCGTCGCGGCAGCTCCGCGTGCTCCTGGTCGACGATGACCCCGTCAATTGCGAGGTCGGCGCAGCCATCCTGCACCGGCTCGGCCACCACGCCACGATCGCGAGGAACGGCGCCTCCGCCATCGAGCTCGCCCGCGATCAGGCCTTCGACGTCATCCTGATGGACCTGCACATGCCCGACATGGACGGCGTCGAGGCCGCCTCGCGGATCGGCGAGCTCGGTCTTGCCAAGATGCCGCGCCTCGTCGCCGTGACCGCCGACGTCTCGCGCAGTGCCCGCGATCGGCTCGCGGGCGCTGGCATCGCCAAGGTCGTGAGCAAGCCGATCCTGATCAACGCGCTACGCGAGGCGATCGAGGATGATCAGGCAGTCGAGCCGGCAGCCGCGCAACTCGCGGCCCACGAACTGATCGATCGGGTTTTCCTCGACGACCAGCGGGAGCTGCTGGGCGCGACGCAAATCGACAAGCTCCAGCAGCTTCTCCAGCAGACGGGCGAGCGACTGATCGACGACATCGCCACGGCCGCGGCGGCCGGCGATCACAAGCAGCTCGCGCGATCCGCGCATCAGCTCGGCAGCGCGGCAAGCGCGCTCGGCCTCGTCCGCCTGTTCGAGCGCTGCCGCGAGGTCGAGGAAGCCGCGCCCGCGATGCCGCTGCAGGAATGCCCGACTGCCGCTCGCGAACTCGCCGCGCTGCGGGAAGCGTCGATGAGCGCGCTTGACGATCTGCTCCGCCCCGCCGAGCAGCGCTTGCTCGGCTAGCGCGAGTCCATAAATCTGCAGAGCGGACGGCTTACCAGAGCCCGCTATCCCTCGACAGCAGCCAAATTCGCCATGGCGTCTGACCTACGTCAGTATGGTCACGTCATACCCCCGCACAATGGCGA
The DNA here is from genome assembly GCF_025200865.1 of Bradyrhizobium sp. NC92. Lineage (NCBI taxonomy): Bacteria > Pseudomonadati > Pseudomonadota > Alphaproteobacteria > Hyphomicrobiales > Nitrobacteraceae > Bradyrhizobium > Bradyrhizobium sp. NC92. The sequence goes on along the minus strand of NZ_CP104171.1, from coordinate 3,065,813 downwards.
TGACCAGGTGCTCTTGCTATCTACCAACGCAGAATGAGACGCAACGGAACCGGCCCCGCGAGCCGGCAGTTGCAGGACAAGTCCGGTGGCGTAGCGCCCGCCGGCCTTTCTCCTGATCGAGCGGCAGCATGCTGCTTCGAGACCCTGGCGTCGACCGTCACATTTGGCTGCTGAGAGTACGCCATGAGAAACATCGCCAATCTCCTCACGCGGTTTTGGCAAGGGAGCCAGCCTGCATCCAATGCTCAGGTTGCGGCTGAAGCCGAACACCAAGATCAATCCAGCATGGCTGATTTTGTGCGCATCCTGCAGGCCTACGATCAAGACCCGTGGGGCGACGGCGCCCGCCCGTGACACCGTCGCCGCAGCAGATCAGCGCTGAGGCACGGGCTGCGGACTGTCTCCAGTCAGCTGGTCAACAGGATCAATCTTCCGACTCCAATCGGTCTTGAGCGGGTCGCCCGGCCAGCAATGTGCCGCCGGCCGGGCCAACACCCACACGAGGAATCAACTTCCTTCGTGCCGGAAACCTGTGACCATTGCGCTGTCATGAGCCCGACGTTTTAACGACGAGCTTTATATTTAGCAGGTTGACGCCTTTGAACGGGTTCGGCGCGCTTTCGATTGTTCCCGTACCCGTGGCGTTCGCATAAGCACCTGTGCCCGATAGGATCGTGTATTCGCCCGTTGATTTTCCATCTTTGGCCGAACCAGTGTAGCGCGCCGTGATCGAGCCCTCCTCGAACGTGTAAGTGCTATAGCCGAAGAAGGGACCCGACCCTTTAAGCAGGTCCGAAGTATTCACGAACTCTTTCACTCCGATGCGGCCATCGCTGAAGACGGCAACCCCAAAGAACTTACCAGACACAACCGTCTGTCCTTCGACGTTTGCGGCCTCGATGACCTTGAGGTCGATCGGCTTCGTGATCAGCTTGAACTCAAGCACCCGCTCGCCGGCTAAGGCGGGTGACGCCGCGACCGCCAATGCCAGCCCGGAAAGGAGAAAGGTGAGAGACTTCCGCATAGGCTCCTCCTGCGCTTGTTGAAATCAAGTCGAGAAGTGCCGGCGAGCTACACATCGTGCCGCCGCTTTTCGCTGCGGCATGGAAGAGAGCCCTCGGCGACGCCCCGGCAGCGGCTGAAGCTCTCTGGTCCTAAGGCGCGCGGGACGCAAGTATGAGTCCGAGCGAGCGGAAGAAAGTTCAGGTTTTCGCTGCGGTATAATAGTGTCCAGCCAACTATGCGGGACTCTCAGTTGAGTCGACACGGGCGATCTGATCGAGCTGATCAAAACCTGCTTCGAACGCTCCTGGCATCTGGCCCAAGCTCGACCCGTCTCGCGCTTTGCGGCAACACCACTGACCTCTTCCCTCTAGCGGGTCGTCGCTTTGCGCCCGCCGGCTTCGTCCACGTCCCGCCCAAACCGCTCCACCAGGAAATCGATGAGCAGCCGCACCTTCACTGACAGGTGCCGGGTCGGCGGATAGACCGCATAGAGCGCTAGCGGCGGTGCGGAATAGTCATCCAGCACCGTCCGCAGCTCGCCCTTCCGCAACGCATCGGCGGCGATGAACTCCGGCAGCAGTGCCAGGCCCCGGCCCTTGATCGCGACGTCGCGCAGCACCTCTGCATTGTTGACGCAGAGCGACCAGGCCGGCTGGATCCAGTGGTCGCCGTCGCTGCCTGTGAGCTTCCACTGATTGCCTGTGAGCAGGAAGCCGTAGGTCAGCGAAGCATGTTCGCGCAGATCCTGCGGATGTTTTGGCGTGCCGTGGCGCGCCAGGTAATCCGGCGAGGCGCAGATCATGCGCGCCACCGGCATGATCTTGCGCGCGATCAGGCTGGACGATTCCAGCTCCGCGATCCGCAACGTCACGTCAAAGCCGTCCTGCACGGGATCGAGCAGATCGTCGCTGAGCACGATCTGGAGCTGAAGCTCCGGGTAACGCGCCATGAAATCGGCGAGCACCGGCCCGAGCCGCATCGTGCCGAACGACATCGGCGCGTTGACGCGGAGCAGCCCCCGCGGCGCCGATTGCGCCTGCGTCACCGCCTGGTCCGCCGCCTCGATCTCCGAGAGGATCACGACCGCGCGCTCGAAATAGCGCTGGCCGTTCTCGGTCGGGCTCGCGTGCCTTGTGGTGCGGTTCAAGAGCTGGACGCCGAGGCTCTCCTCGAGGTCGGCGATGTACTTGCTGATCGCCGAGCGCGACAGCCGCAGCTGCCGGCCGGCCTCGGCAAAGCTGCCGCATTCCACCACCTTTACGAAGGCCCGGAGGCTGCCGAGCTTATCCAAGGGGTCGCCTCGTCGATTGTTTCCAAATCGTAGACATAGCCGTCATATTTGCATGGATTGTCTCCAATCCAAAGCGGAACGATATTTCCGGCCAGAGCAAGACCGCTCCCCGAATCTGGAGGACGACAATGTCTGGACTGCACCATGTCACCGCGATTGCCGGCGATCCCATCCGCAATTTCGGCTTCTACACCCGGGATCTCGGCCTGCGCTTCGTCAAGAAGACGGTCAATTTCGACGATCCCGGCACCTACCACTTCTATTACGGCGACGAGACCGGCCGCCCCGGCACCATCCTGACCTTCTTTCCGTGGGCCGGGGTCTCGGCCGGGCGCCGCGGCGTCGGCGAGACCCACCAGACCGCCTTTCGCGTGCCGCAGCGCTCGCTCGGCTATTGGACCCAGCGCTTCACCGAGAAGGGCATCGCGTACGAGGCGCTGGAGAAGCGTTTTGGCGAGTCCGTGCTGCCGTTCACCGATCCTGATGGCATGGCGCTCGCGCTGGTCGGCGTCCCCGGTGCCGAGAACGAGCCGGGCTGGAGCAATGGCGACGTGCCGGCCGAGCATGCGATCCGCGGCTTCCATGGCGTGACCCTGCTGCTCGACAGCGCGGCGAAGACGGCAGCCGTCCTCGCCGACGTGTTCGGCTTCAAGGAGACCGGGCGCGAGGGCTCGGTGATCCGCTTCAAGGCGCCGGGCGATGCCGAAGGCAGCGTGGTCGACATCTACGAAGCCAAGGGCTTCCTGCGCGGGCACCAGGGCGGCGGCTCGGTGCATCACATCGCCTTCCGCGCGGCCGATGACGCCGAGCAGGGCCAGATGGCGCAAAAGCTCGTGAGCAATCACGGCCTGCACCCGACCGAGCAGCGCGACCGCAACTACTTCCGCTCGATCTATTTCCGTGAGCCCGGCGGCGTGCTGTTCGAGATCGCGACCGACATCCCCGGCTTCGCCGTCGACGAGCCGGTCGCGACGCTGGGGCGTGACCTGAAGCTGCCAAGCTTCCTCGAGCAGCATCGCAAGCAGATCGAGGGCGTGCTGCCTAGCCTGGAAGAGACCGTGTCATGACCGAGACTGCATTCATCCATCGTTTCGAGCCCGCGGCCAGCGCGGGCTCCCCTCCGCTGCTGCTGTTGCACGGCACCGGCGGCGACGAGAACGACCTGCTCGGCCTCGGCAAGATGATCTCGCCCGGCTCTGCCCTGCTCTCGCCACGCGGCCGCGTGCTCGAGCACGGCATGCCGCGCTTCTTCCGCCGCCTCGCCGAAGGCGTGTTCGACGAGGAGGACGTACGCCGTCGCGCGAACGAGCTCGGCGACTTCGTCGCGGAGGCACGGCAACGCTACGGCATCGCCGCGCCGATCGCGGTCGGGTTCTCCAACGGCGCCAACATCGCGGCGGCGCTGTTGCTGCTGCAGCCGGACGCGCTTGCAGGCGCGATCCTGCTTCGCGCGATGGTGCCGTTGTCCGATCCGCCCAAGGCTGATCTTGGCAACAAGCCGATACTGCTGCTCTCGGGCCAGGCTGATCCAATCGTGCCGGCGAGCAATTCGGCGCGGCTCGCCGCGCTGCTGTCGCAGGCAAGTGCGAGCGTCACCCACAAGGTGCTGCCGGCGGGCCATCAATTGTCGCAAGCCGACGTGACGCTCGCCCGCGACTGGATCGGCAGCGTCGAGGCCAAGGCCGCATGATCAAGCAGCGGCGCATCGTTCGAACGATGCGCCGCTGCCATCACTCGAACCAGCCGCGCCGCTTGAACCAGATCAGCGGCAGCACGCCGCTGGCGATGACCGCGAGCCAGGCCAGCGGATAGCCGAAGCTCCAGTCCAGCTCGGGCATGTGCTTGAAGTTCATGCCCCAGATGCCGACCATGATCGTCGGCGGCACGCCGACGACCGACACGATCGTCAGGATCTTGAACAGCTCGTTCTGCTGGATGTTGATGAAGCCGAGCACGGCGTCGAGCAGCAGCTGGATCTTGTCCGATAGTCGCGTCTCGTAGTCGCTGAGCGAGACGACGTCCTTGGACACGGCCTCGAGGCGCTTCTTCGACGACGCCGTGATCCACTCGCTGCCGACGTCGCCGGCAAACGCGGCGATGCGGCCCACCCCGAGCAGGACATCGCGCGCCTTGGCGAGGCGCTCGGCCAGCTCGCCGACATTCTCCAGGGCCTCGCGCATCCTGCGGCTGGAGCGCACCGGGCGCTGGGTGCGCACCAGCCCGCCCTTGAAGACCCCGCGCGAAAGCTGATCGACCTTGGCGCCGAGATGCTCCAGGACATCGGCGCCGCGATCGATCATGGCCTCGAGCAGGCTGACGAACACGCACATGCCGTTCTCCAGGCTGTCATCGGAGCCGACGCGCTTGCCGATGTCGTCGAAGATCGGCAGCTCGGCAAAGCGCACCGTCACCAGCACGTGCGGACCGATGACGAAGCCCACCGGCGTGATCTCGGCCTCGTTGGCCTCCGTGACCCGCACCGCCGGCGAGCTGAGATAGAGCGTGCCGCGATCGAAGATCAGGCGGCTCGACGCCTCGATCTCGCTGAGCGAGTCTTCCGAGGGAATGCGGATGCCGAGCAGCCGCTCGACGAACTGCTTTTCCTCGTCGGTGCCGTTCAGGAGATCGGCCCAGATGATCTCAGAGGGCATTTCCGCGCCGATGCCGTGCCAGTCGTCGGACGGCCACCTGTAAAGCCTGAGCAAGAACCGAACTCCGTGGCCGCATCGTCATGCCGGATGGTGCATGTCCCTCATCCGCTAACGCATGAGAGTTCCAAACGTTCAAGACCTCTACGTGACAGCAATATTCACGCCGCTCACCGATGCTTCCAGGGGACATCGGAGATACCGACCGGAACACGGCCGAGCGATGCACGTTGACGGACGCGCGGGTGATCCATGGATACGCGTAGTGCATCCCGACATGACGACTTTCCTGGGTGTTGAGGCCTGCGACTTGACCACCGCACCGCCGGCGGCCGGCGCGATCCTGTTCGGCGCGTCGGATGCCACCCCATACCTTGCGGGTCAGACCAGCCATGCCGCAAAAGCGCCGGACGTCATCCGCCGCGCGCTGCGTCACTACGAGAGCGATCTCACCCGTTGGGATTTTGACCAGGACGCCGAGTTGCTCGATTCCAGCAAAACGAGGGTCTTGGACGGCGGAAACGTGCCGACCGACCCAATGACTCCGCAGAGCAACCGTGATGCGATCAGAGCAGCCGCGCAAGCCGTCCTTTCGGTTGGCGCCGTTCCGATCCTGCTGGGCGGTGATGACTCCGTCCCCATCCCTTTCTTCGAGGCATTCCAGGGCAGCAAGGGACTGACGATCGTGCAGATCGACGCCCATCTTGATTGGCGGGATCAGCGAAACGGATCGGGCTATACCTTCTCCAGCACGATGCGGCGCGCCAGCGAATTGCCCTGGGTGAAGCGCATCGTGCAGGTCGGCTTGCGCGGCGTCGGCGGCTCCGGTCGTGCCGAATTCGATGATGCAAAGGCCTGGGGCGCGAAGATCTTTACGGCAAGGCATGTCCAGCATCACGGGATCGCAAGCGTGCTCGACGCGATCGAGGATGACGCCGAGTGCCTGATGACCATCGATTGCGACGGTCTCGATCCATCGGTCATCCCGGGCGTGCTCGTCCCACAGCCCGGCGGCCTGTCCTATTTCGACGTGGTCGACCTCATACGGGGTGTCGCGGCAAAGTCCAGAATAGTCGGCCTGGATGTCGTCGAATTCGTTCCCGAGCGCGATGTGCAGAATCTTGGAGCGATTGCGGTCGCGCGGATCATCTGCAATGCACTGGGTTGTGTTCGGCGGCGGAAGGTATAGCTGCTACGGCATATGAATCGTGGCGGCGACCGGTGCGCACGCCTCGTCCTTCGAGACGGCGCTTACGCGCCTCCTCAGGATGAGGCTCATCAGCGTCGGTGCCTGCTAGAACTGCAGCCACGCACTCCGTCCTCATCCTGAGGAGCCCGCCAAAGCGGGCGTCTCGAAGGATGGCCGCAGCGAAGGCTCTCAAATGCTCCTGGCGCAACAACATAAATCTAGGTCCACCATCCGTCACCGGGATAGGCAACACTATCCGCGGAAGAGATTTCCATCCCCACGCCCCTTCGAAGACGGCTGGCGTAGAACGCGAGAGGCGCTCCCTCGTTGTGCCGGCACCAGCGCACCGCGCCGATGAAGAGCGTGTGGTCAGCGATATCGATCGATTGGACCACCTCGCAGGCGAACTACGCGATTGCCTGCGGGAGCACGAAGAATCCTTGGCGCGGGACGAGCGGCGGAGCGTCGCGCAACAAAGGCCTTCCGGCAAAGTGCGCGCAGAGCGCAGCGTCTTCCGCATGCAGGACATTGACCGAATAGATGCCGGACCTGGCCACAGCCTGCCACGTCCGCCCGTGCATGAGAGAGACAAGCACAGTCGGCGGATTCGCCGAAATGGTCGTGAAGCTGTTGGCGGTCATGCCGAGCGGCGCGCCATCCTGGTCGACGGTTGCGACGATTGTAATGCCCGTCGCGAACCGCGATGCGGCTGCCCGAAAACCGGCCGGTTCGGCATGATGGCCCATTACGCGCCTTCGATCTCGAAATGGCAGAGCGTCGCACCCCTGGGCGAATAGTTCGGCACGTCGGCTGCGACCTTTCGGCCGATGCTTGAGCCGAGCGCCGCGTCCATCGCAGCAGCGTCGGGGAAGAAGGCCTGGAAGATGCAGAAAGGCGCCTCTCCCGGTCCGAGTTGTTGGGGAAAAGCGTAATGGTGACGCACCAGACCGGGGAGTGTCGCTGCCAAGGGTACGTGCTTTTCGACGTAATAGGCCCTGAAGGCCGACGGATCGTCGGGCCTCGGGTAGAGAACCGTCAGGCAGTGCATCGGTATTCCTCTCAGACATGGTTCAGCCAACCGCCTGGGAGCGGAACTGATTTCGCACGGCGGTTCGGCGTCAGGCGGCGATCTTGCCGCGGCTTTCGATCCAGGCGTGGATGCGCTTGTCGCTCGCCAGACGATCCCACTGGCGCTCCGGATAATTGAAGTTCTCGGTGAACTCGTCGCAAAGCTCCCGGTCCTGCGACATGGCGAAAATCAGCCGGCCCATGGCCTCTGACGGCGGCTGCAGCATCATGTTGGTCCAGCGGGCAGCGGCAAGCACGCGGTTCTCGCGTGCGCGGTCGACGTCCTCGACGAAGCGCGCATCGAATGCCACCGCCTCGACGATCGCTTTGCCGAGTTCGAAGGCCGCATATGAGGCCATGTTGGCGCCCTGGCCCATCAAGGGATCGACGACGGAGTGAACGTCGCCCAAGGCAATCGCAAGCTTGTCGCCGTCGAAAGCCACCCAGGACTGCCGCACCGTCGGCACCACCGCGCCTTGCAGCAGGTCGAGCGGCTGGGCCAGCCCGAAGCGGTGCGTGTCGATCCGGTCGTAGGTGTGCGGATGATGCTTTTCCAGCTTGTCCAGAAGGGTCTGGCGGAATGCTGCCGGGTTGGCATCGTAGCTGAGCGAGACCAGGTCGGCCATGTCGCCGCCGGGAATGTTTTCCATCAACAGCGCCGTTTTCATGCCGCCGAAGGTCAGCGTGGGAATGACGATCATCTCGCCATGGCCGGGCGAGACGGACAGTGTGACGCCGCGCGGATCGTCGCCATCCGGGCTGCCGTGATCGACGCCGTCGTACAGGCCGACACAAAGCAGGCGCTGTGGCCGACTGTACGGAGAGAGTTCGGGCCGGTGAGCGAACATGCGCCCGAGGGCGCCTTTGCCGGTGGAGACGACGAGAAGGTCGAAGCGCGAGACCAGCGCGGGGATGTCGTCATCCTGAATGCTGGCATATTCGATCCGACCTCCACGATCCTCGAAGTCCTTCATCAGTGCCGGCAAGTAGATCCGATAATCCACCGCGCGGCTCGGCCGCCGAAATGCACCGCGGAACAGGAGCCCACCGTCCGGGAAATTGAAGTAATGATCGTGGTGGTGATAGACCAATTGGGGATCGTCCCAGTGGTTCACGCCGAGTTCGTTCTCGCGCGCGATGGTGACGCTGTGATGCGCGACGGTGTTCATCAGCCGTGTCGCCGCATACTGCTCCGGGGCGCGGTCCGTCAGCACGGTTGCCGCGATGCCCTGCTTCTGCAGGTAGAGTGCCAGATGCAGGCCGCCGATGCCGGCCCCGAGAATGCCGATCGATTTGCTCATTCGCCTTCCTCCCCTGAACGCAGGAAAGCTAGACCGGACCAGCCATGCCGTATATGGAATGGTGAGAATATTATAAATTCCGGCGAGGAATGAATGGACCGGATCGAGGCGCTGCAGACCTTCATCCGAGTCATGGAGGCAGGCAGTTTCACCCAGGCCGCCGAGGATCTCGGTCTGGGGCAGCCGGCGATCAGCAAGCGGATCGCGCTGCTGGAAGCCGAGTTTCGCTGCCGGCTGTTCGTGCGCACCACGCGCAAGGTGCGGCCGACCCCGGAAGCCGACCGCGTGTTGAAGTACGCCAAGGACATCGTCGCGCTGCTGGAGAGCGCCGGCGCTCCGACGCAGAGCCGGATCGGCAATCCGTCAGGGACGTTGCGGATGACGGTGCCGACGTCGTTCGGCCGCTTCTTCTTCCGTGAGATCTTCGCCGAATACACCCGCCGCTATCCCGATGTCCGGCTGGACGTCAGTTTTACGGAACAGTTTGTCGACCTCATCGAAACCGGGACCGAGCTTGCGATACGGATCGGCAGCCTCAATTCGAGTTCGTTGGTGGCGCGGCGGGTGGGCACCATCAAACGCCGGCTGGTGGCGGCGCCCGCGCTGCTCGCGCGTCATCAGGTGCCCTCGCTGCCGGATCAACTGCGCCGCATGCCCTGCGTCACCTACTCGCGCCTGTCGCAGAAGAATCAGTGGACGTTCGAATCCGAAACCGGCCGTTACGTCGTGGATATCGCGCCGGCGATGACCTGCGACGATGCGGACGTGATGACGTTGGCTGCATTGGAGGGGATCGGCGTCGCCGTGCTGCCGAACTGGTGTACCGTCGAGCACATCGCGGCCGGCCGTCTCGTCCATGTGCTGCCCGACTTCGTCGTGCCGCCGCTGCCCATGCATGTCGTCTATCCCGACCCGCAATGGATGTCACACCGGGCGCGACTGTTCCGCGATCTGATCATCGAACGTGCGGACGTCTTTGCACTCGGATGATCGCTTTCGGCACCCACAGAAACTGGCTCATTCGATTTGCCCAGCGGTCGGGCGCTTCCGGTTTACCCCGGTTTCCGGACAACTCGTCGCTACGCCCTAACGGAAGCGATGGGCCATGAACGGACTCATGCACCGCAGCAAACAACAGCTCTATTCGATCACTTCATCGGCGCGGGCAAGCATCGACGGCAGCAAAGCTAGGCCGAGGGCCTTGGCGGTCCTCAAGTTTACGACGAAGTCGAACTTGGCCGGCTGCTCCACCGGAAGATTAGCGGGTTTTGCTCCACGCAAAATCCTGTCGACGTATTCGGCAGCGCGGCGATACAAATCCGTAAAATTCGGCCCATAAGACATGAGGCCACCCGCTTCGACGTGCTCTCTGGCGTTGTAGATTGTTGGCAGTCGCGCTCCCATTGCTAAAGTCTGGATCTGATCGCGGTGGGTATTCACAAGCGGATCGGCAACTATATACAATGCCGCTGCACCACCTTTTAGCGCCTCGAAGGCAGACGGGATGTCCTCTGCTTGACGAATTGTGAGGATGTCGGTCTCAAGACCAAGCCTCGCCGCCGCCGCTTGCACCTCACTAAGCTCCAGTGCAGACAAGGAATTGCCAATGTTCCCAATAGCTGCCAAACGCCGAAGACTTGGAATGGCCTCGCGCAAAAGTTCTAGGCGCTTGCCGGCAAGATCGGTTGCTACCGTCGAGAGGCCCGTGACGTTGCCGCCGGGTTTCGCCAAACTCGCAACCAGTTTGTTTGCAACTGGGTCTCCCGCCACCGCGAACACGATCGGAATAACCGAGGTTGCCTGCATCGCCGCGATAACGTTTGCGGTCCCCGAGGTTACAATGACATCGACTCTAAGCCGAACGAAATCCGTCGCAAATTTAGCGAAGCGTTCACTGTTTCCTTCGCCCCACGCATACTCAATCACGACGGTTCGCCCCTCGATCCATCCGAGTTCACTCAGTCGCTTCAAGAATGCAGCAAGCCGTTGGCGCTCGACCGAAGGGGTGCTCTGACCCAAGAACCCGATGGTTGGCAATCGAGGGGATTGCTGCGCGCGGCCCGTTACCGGCCGCACGGCCACCAGACCAGCAAGAGCACCAAGCAAATCCCGGCGCCTCATACCTACCTCAACCGCAGACGACGGCATCATATGACTGAGGCCAGCGTTTTGGTAGGGATGAAACCGGCTTCGCCGCGGTCCGATGTCCGAGTTGGGTCAAAGTGCGAAGAACTCAAACGTGAGCAAATCTGGTCCGCTATGCCTCGGTGAGCGGACCTCCTGGCGAGGTGCCACCACTTCGCCGATGGGCCAACAGCGGACTCATGCGCTGCAGCAATTGCGCCCCTATTCGATCACCTCATCAGCGCGGGCAAGCAGCCCCGGCGGCACGGAGAGGCCGATCGCTTTCGCGGTCCTTAGGTTGATCATCAGTTCGAACTTTGTGGGCTGCTCCACCGGGAGGTCGGCGGGGCGTGCGCCTTTGAGAATGCGGTCGACATAGACCGCAGCACGCCCGATGAAATCGGACATGTTCACCCCATAGCTCATCAGGGTGCCGGCCTCAGTGAACTCCCGGAGGAAGGTTATGACCGGCAATCGCGCCGCTATCGCAAGTTCGGCGAGTTTGGCGCGATGGGGCGTGAAAGGAGATGTCATAATTGCAAGGCCATCCATGCGGGCCCGCGCCATCTCGGCAAACGCATGGTCAAACTCTTCAGGACCTCGCGCTTCGAACAATTGAAGGCGAATGTTCAACGAGTGCGCGGCGATCTGAAGCTCCTCCATCTGTAATGCAAGACCCACGTCGGCCGGGTTGCCAAGGACCGCAACTGCGGTGATGTGAGGGGCGGCCTGCTTCAGAATTTCCAGAAGTTTGCCGATAATTTCCATGCCTACCGAGGCGGTCGTCCCGGTGACGTTTCCACCGGGCTCGCTAAGGCTGGAAATGAGTCCCAGCTTCACGGGATCGGTCGGGAAAGTCATGACGATCGGAATTCGGCTGGTCGCGCTTTTTGCCGCCAAGACCGCTGAGGTGGCCGGTGCAACGATCAGGTCTACGTTGAGCGCCACCAGCTCCCTTGCAAGCTCGGGCAACCAGTCGATGTTTCCCTCAGCCCATCGATATTCAATGATGAAGTTCTCGCCTTCAACCCAACCCAGTTCGCGCAGCCTCCGCAAGAACGCCTGGAGCGGACGCTGGACTGATTCCCGGGTGGGGGCGCTTAGATAGCCGATGCGAAAGACCTTCTTCTGTTGCGCAAGGCCGGTCGCCGGCAAGGCCACCGCGGCTCCCAACACCAGGATCAACTCCCGCCGCCTCATTGAGCCCCCGCTAGGAACCACATCATCGGCGCCTGCAGCCTACCACCTTGTGGCAAGACGGCGAGCAAGAATGGGCAAACAACCGGCTCTAGATCCTGCTAGCGAATGTCCGCATTGTTCACAAGCGGGTATCGCCGCGCTCCCCGACCTTGGTCGGGTTTCGGCCGAACAGCCGACATTCCGATTCTTGAGATAGAAGTCAGCTAGCGGCCAACAGCGGAAGTGCTGGTGGAATGACCCGCCGTCAGCGCGACCTCTCAATGTCGGCTTCAGTCTCGATACTACTTCCACATGCGACGCAAAGAAAGACGTGACGCATTGTCGGACCATCTTTCACCAATTGGGAGCGGGACCACTTCATGATAGTCCCGCACCCAGAGCACATTGGAGGTCTCATTCCGCTGGAATAGGCATCCGAACTTGCGATATCTTCTAGACCTTGTGCGACCGAGCTATAGCTCTTGGCGATATGTTGTAATGTTTCGCGCCTAGACTCATTGCCGACTTGATCGGCCATCTGTAAAGCTTCGGCGGCCTTGTCCCGAAAGCGCTTGGCGTTTTCCAAACCAGTACGCGCCTTCTGACGGAGTTTGCCGGGCGAGGTCAACCACTCGCTCATATGCGAACCGGTTTCGGCCTGGCGGGCCTTCCGCGGAAGTTGCTCGCGCTCGGGGCCGCGCGGCAGAGACTTCGCCTCGTCGCGCAGCCGATTGGCTTCCTGACGAAGCCGTTCTTCGAGAGAATGGCTCTGCTTGAAGCGACGGCGCTCTATCATGGCGCTGCTCCATTGGTAAGTTAAGCGGAGCGCAACTGGCGTTCACACACACCGATAGTGGTCTCGGACCACTCAGTGATGGAACAAAGTGGAGCTAGGAAGAAGACAAGGCAAACGGTTTATTTCGTTCCGCACACGGAACTATCCAGGAACTACTCAAAAGCAGCCGAATTGGCCAATACCCACATTCGCTTTAGGAACGGCCAACCCGGCGGCTCATTGAAGATTGAGGGACGTCAGTGCCGCGACACGCTGGCGCAAGCACGTTAGTGCCGCAAGGCTACAGCCATGCACGACATGCAAACCCACCTAGAAAAACTCCTCACCGAAGCGGAGGAGTGCGCGCTTATCAGCAGACGCCACGCAGCCGACCAGTCGAAGAAGGAGTTGTTTGCTGATCTCTCCTCGAACCTATTGGGGCTCGCCACCAAGTTGGAACGCGCCATCCAAGAGCGTCAGGACTGGTCTAACAGGTAGGTGCATCGGCGAGCCTTGCCTGCGTCTCGCACCTGGCGCTCAGAGAGTAGGTCTAATCGCGACAGGCGATCAGTAGTCAATGATCAGGTTCTTCCCTTCAATCCGGCCATGATCGCGCAAGCTTCCCTGCCACACGTTTGAACAGCGGCAACTACAAGGTCGCACCATCAAGATAGCCAATCCGGCGAGCGGCCCCTCTGCCCACCGACGCGCGGCGAGACAAGCAGTGCCGCACTAGTTGCCGGAGTTCCTAACTGGCTGCTCTGCTACGTCTCGCAGGGTGCGGACCTGCTCCGCCCGGCGCGCGAGCTCCTCATAGGTCTTAGCGACGTTACGCAAGCTTTTCCTTGTCTCAGGATGCTCGCAGTTGTCCGCCTTCGCCCGAAACTCCTCCGCTCGCATCTCCCAGTAGTGAGGCGAGTGCATACGCTCGATACCCATGACGCCAAATTTCCTGAATTGGTCGTTCATGCTGATTAATGTACGTTCAGTCCAAGTGTTCCGCTCCTACCCAGGGAACGGTTAGGTCGCTTCCTCAGCCTAGTGAGCAAAAGCGATAAGGATCACGCCGGAGAGCCGGCCTGGGTCAGCTTCGGGTCTTGGCTGTGTGCAAACGGATGGTCGGCACGCGGCCGTGGGTCGCCAATCATTGCAGGCGGCCGATGTTCTCGCGTCGGATCGTCCAATGACCGGCCAAAGTAGGTATCGCGACGCGGTATTGCGCTTTTGGACGCACTTTCCGGGCTTCAGGCGGCGCGGATGGCTGCAATCAGGCGCGGTTTGCCGACGATGTTCATCACCCGTGTGAGGTTATAGGCGAGAACATGCAGCGCCATTTCGGCGGCGACGTTCCGTAGGCGCTTCATCAGGAAGTGGGTCGCCCCCATACGGGCCTTGATCGTGCCGAAGGGATGCTCGACCGTCTCGCGCCGCCTCCGCATGGCGTCGGGGTCGGAATCGAGCCTTCTCTGGACCTCCTCGACCACATGCTCATGCTCCCAGCGTGTGATGCGGCGCTCCTTGGACGGCGTACATTGGCTCTTGATTGCGCAGCCTTGGCACGCTGCTGTCGACCAGTAACGGCGCAGCGTCATTCCATGCTCGATGTTGGTATAGCGATAGGGCAGCACCTGGCCGGACGGGCAGCGGTAGACGTCCTCGTCAGGTAGATAGGCGAAGTCCTGTTTGCCGAACCGACCCTCCGCCTTGGCGTTCGACGTCATGGGCTTGGGCAGCGTGACTGCAACGCCAGCCTCTTTGCAGGCCAATATCTCCTCTCCGTCGAAGTAGCCACGGTCGGCGACCGCCTCGAGTTTGTCCACTTCGAGCACTTCTTTGGCTTGCTTCGACATCCGAGCAAGCTGCCCACGGTCATTGCCGACGTTTATGACCTCATGCGTAACAATCAGATGGTGTTCGGTGTCCACCGCGACCTGGACATTGTAGCCGACGACACCCGATCCGCGTCCACTGGTGGCCATCGAACGGGCATCCGGATCGGTCAGCGATATCTGTTGATCCGGCGTCTTGCGCATCTGCGCATCGAGCACTTCCAGGCGGCCCATCTCCTGCTTCAGTCGAGCGATCTTTTCCTTAATCCTCGTTGTCTTGATGCTGATCGCTTCCGATGGCTCCTGCCGATCGGCGCTATCCAGTTGACGCAGATATCGCCCGACGCTTTCCTCGATCTGCGCCATCCGCCTCGCCATCTTGGCATGTGTGAAGTTGCGATCGCGGTTGTTCACTGCCTTGAACTTGCTGCCATCGATTGCGACGCTTGGGGTCTGCAACAGGCCCATTTGCCGGCATAGCGCAACGAACTTCGCACAAACCTTCCGAAGCGCCGCACCATTGTCCTTCCGGAAATCGGCGATCGTCTTATGATCGGGAGCCAGGCGGCCGATCAGCCACATCACCTCGATATTGCGGCACGCCTCACGTTCCAGGCGGCGACTGGATTGCACCCGATTGAGATAACCGTAGATGTAAAGCTTCAGAAGGACTGCCGGATGATAGGAAGGCCGGCCCGTCTCCTTGGCGATCACACGCTCAAATCCCATTCCATGCAGGTCGAGCGCCTCGACAAACACGTCGATCACATGGACCGCGTTGCCCTCGTCTACCCAATCCTCCAGACATTCCGGCAAGAGCGTCAGCTGGGATCTGTCCGCGCCTTCAACGAAGCGTCCCATCCGTATCCCCCCATTAGGAAACGGAGGAATCGTAACCGACTCGCGGCTTTTCACACAGCCAGGGTCACAAGCGGCGGTCGGGCAAGCTCTAGCCCGCGTCCGCTCTGGCTCCCTTAGCCGACATAGCAAATGCCTCAGCCCGGTTCGGCTAAGGGCTAGAAGCGGACATGGCAATTCACTGAAGCTTAACGGGCGTTGCTTAGCCGACCTAAGATAGCCTGAGCTTCGTCAAAAATCTCCTGCACGATCTCCGCTGCAGGCTGTGTCTTATGGACGAGCGCAACGCTCTGCCCGGCCCAGAGCGATAGTGCATCGATGTCACCCTCGGCATCGGCTGCTGGTGTATAGGATCGATAACGGACGATTGGGCCACGAGATTTCGAGGTGGCGACGACCTCGCCCTCACCCGGCCGCTTTCCCGAAACTGGACGCCCGGCCGCTTCCCAAGCCGCGACAGTGCTGTTGCGCAATACACGGTGAGGAGCCTTTGGCCATCCGATGTCAAATAGCTCTTCGAGATAAACGGTATCGTCTTCTGTTGCTCGAAATAATCGCTCGCGATAATGGGGATGAATTTCCACTTCAGTGCTCGCGAGGAAACGGGTCCCGATCCAGACCCCCGAAGCGCCGAGCGCCAAGGCAGCGGCAAGTCCACGACCATCCGCAATGCCTCCCGCGGCTATGACTGGGACACGGCCAACAGCATCGACCACTGCGGGTACAAGTGCCATCGTCGCGACCTTCCCACGCACATGGCCACCTGCCTCCCATCCTTGTGCAACGACGATGTCAACCCCGCATTCTACTGCTCGGCGCGCGTCTTCGGCGGTGCCAACCGTATGAAGTACGACAGCGCCGCCCGCCTTCGCACGGGCCACAAGCGCCGAGGGTTCGCGCCAGAAGAAGGAGATAATCGGCACGCGCTCCTGCAGGCAAGCGTCAAGGCGCTCTCCTTGCGCGAACTCTAGGTTTAAATTGACGGCGAATGGCTTGCTTGTAAGGGCTTGAGTTTCGCGAATTTGCCGACGCAACGTTTCTATGTCCGCTCCCCATAAAGCCAAGGTGCCCAGCCCACCGGCATTGCTCACTGCTGCAGCCAGAGCGGGACCGACCGCTCCGCCCATTGGGGCTTGAATGATAGGAAGTTCGATCCCAAGACGCGTGCACGCTGCCGACATCACGAGTGTGGTCCTCCAGTTTCAGAGCACAGCAAATCAAAGCATGAAGGGCCGCCCGCCGACTAGGGCTGGCTTCCGCTTCAGGTCACAAAGCGCCCTCCCCAGGGCAGGACGGCGCGTCCGCTGCATCTGCGAGAACAGACAGCGGATTTGTCAGCACATGCCAGAGCGGCGCACCCACAGTGCACTCTAAAGCGCCGGCAGGCCGGGCGGCGGCTTGCGCTTGGCGGAGGCCTGTTCAAAGGCGTAGGCCAAGCGCAGCAGCTTGTGCTCGCTCCAGGCGCGGCCTGCGAAGGTGACGCCGAACGGATAGTCGGGCGTATCCTTGCCGTCATCTGTCCCCGAAACGAACCCGCCCGGCACCATGACGCTGGGATAACCCGCCTTGGCGGCAATTGCGGCGCCGTATGCGCCGGCGAACAGGACGGCGTCGAGCTTGTGTCGGCTCATATAGGCATCCATGCCGCGCGTCTTGGCCGAGAGCAGGTCCATGGCGCGTGCGGATTTGTACTCGCGCTCGCTGAGATCGCCCCTGGTCATCTCCGCGGCGAGAAAGTGGTCCTGGCCGAAACGCAGCGCCCTGTGCGCGTTCGCCTCGTTGAAGGCGACGATGTCGGTCATGGTCTTGATGCCGGTGTTGGTCGCCCACTCCTTCAGATACAGATTGAGGTCGTGCTTCATTTCGTAGAGGAAGACGACCGGCGGTCGGGCGATCGTGCCTTTGTGGGCGCTCAGCGGATTGCGGTTGAGCACGGCCATGGTCGTGCCGGGCCCGCCGATCCAGCCGGGCGTCGGCATGCTGGCACGCACGATGACGGCGCCGAGATCCTCCAGCACCTGGATCGCTTCGGCCATCAGCTTGACCCTGTTGGGCAGCAGCTTGCCGTAAAAGCAATCGTTCAGGGGATCGGCGGGGTCGCTCGGCACGCCGATGCGCGCGCCTTTCATGGCGTCGGCGGCAAGGCCGTCCGCGTAATCGTCCGGCCGCCGCTGCTTCTGCGTCGCGGGATCGAGCGGGTCTTTGGCCGCCAGCACGTTCAGCAGCAGCGCCGCGTCGCGCACGGTCCGCGTCATCGGCCCGGCGGTATCCTGGCTGTGCGCGATCGGCACGATGCCGGATCGGCTGATCAGCCCGACGGTCGGCTTCACGGTGACGAGGCCGTTCTGGCTGGCGGGAAACAGCAGCGAGCCCGAGGTCTCCGTGCCGATCGAGGCCGCGCACAGACCTGCCGCCACCGCGACCGCCGAACCCGCGCTCGAGCCTCCCGGGGACACGACGGGGATGCCGTGATCGTCGGCCAGCGCCGGCGCATAGGGGTTCTTCACCTGACCGCCCAGCGACGAATAGCCGGCGGGCATGTCGACCGCGATCATGTTGGAAAATTCGGTCAGGTTCGCCTTGCCGAGGATCACCGCACCGGCCTCGCGCAGCAGCTTGACGAGCGTCGCATCATCCGCGCACGCGCGCCTTCCAGCGCCAGCGCGCCCACCGTGGTCGGCTGCGCGTCGCCGGTCGCGATGTTGTCCTTCACCAGGATCGGGATGCCGGCCAGCGGCCGCTTGGCCGACGGCTTGACGCCGTCGAGTCTGCCTGCGATCGCGAGCGCGTCGGGATTGAGCGCGCGTACCGCGTTGAGCTTGGGCCCGCCGCGGTCGTAGGCTTGGATGCGCGCGAGATAGGTTTTGACCAGCGCCGCGGCAGT
The DNA here is from genome assembly GCF_025200865.1 of Bradyrhizobium sp. NC92. Lineage (NCBI taxonomy): Bacteria > Pseudomonadati > Pseudomonadota > Alphaproteobacteria > Hyphomicrobiales > Nitrobacteraceae > Bradyrhizobium > Bradyrhizobium sp. NC92. The sequence goes on along the minus strand of NZ_CP104171.1, from coordinate 3,047,662 downwards.
GACATGCCCATCGGCCAAGGCATGAGCGATATCGCTCATCGACGCATGATCGAGCCTTGCATGATCAAGCTTTGGGGAGATCGGCGCCTCGGTGCGGACGGCCGCCGCGGCAATGCCGGCATCGCGGCGGGATGGCTTCTTCACGGCTGTCTCGCCTTGCGGCGCGTCCCTGACCACGAGACCGCGACGATGCCATCATGCCAGTGTTTTGCCCGACGGGTCAACTTTCAGGCGCACCGCCTCGATCGCACAGGCGCGACGTGCAAACCATTGAAACAACTGACCCCTGCTACTGTGCATGGGGTTGTTTTTCAGGTTTTTGTTTGGCGCTGTCCTCTCCAACGCGTGGAGAGGACACGGCAACGGACGCCGCCTTACTCCCAATACCACGTGGAGAAGTCGTTCTCGAACTGTGGGACGTCCTTCCAGACGCCCTTCAGCTTCTTGGCTGTGATGGTGATGAGCTGCGGCTGGTACAGGTAGGCGGAGACCGCGTCGGTGGCGAGCATGCGCTGGGCGTCGCCGAGCAGCTTTGCGCGGGCGGCCTCGTCCGGCGTCGAGACGATCTGCTTGTAGAGCGCGTTGAAGGCCTCGTTGTTGTAGCCGAGGTAGTAGTCCTGCTCCGTGACCTTGACGAGGTCGAACGGCTCGACGTGGCTGACGATGGTCAGATCGAAATTGTGCGGGCCATTGCCGGCGAACACCTGCGACAGCCATTGCGCCCACTCGACATTCTCGATCTTGGCGACGATGCCGACCTTGGCGAGCTGCGCCGCGGCGATCTCCCCGCCCTGCCGCGCATAGGACGGCGGTGGCAGCTTGAGCGACAATTCGAGCGGCGTGGTGACGCCGGCTTCAGCGAGCAGCTTCTTGGCTTTCTCCGGATCGTAGGGGTTGATGCCGGTGGTGTCGACATAGCCGAGCGCGCCCGGCACGTAGAAGCTGCCGATCGGCGTGCCGAAGCCGTCGACGGCGCCGTCGATCATGGCTTTGCGGTCGATCGCGGCAAGGATGGCGCGGCGGACGCGGACATCGTCGAGCGGCTTCTTGCGGTGGTTGATCGCAACGATGGTCTTGGCCCGGGAGCCGCCGACCTGGACGTTGAAGCGCGGATCGGCCTTGAACTGTGCCAAGGCGCGCGCCGCGGCGACGCGCGGGAATGCATCGACGTCGCCCGACAGCAGCGCCGCCACCTGCGCCGCCGGATCGGAGATGAAGCGGATCGTCACCTTGGACAGCTTGATCGCGGAGGCGTTGCGGTAGTCGGCCCATTTGTTCAGCGTGATCGAAGAGCCCTTGGCCCAGCCGCCAAGCTGGTACGGTCCGGTGCCGACCGGCTGCGTGACATTGGTACCCGCGCTCTTCGGCTCGACGATCGAGCCGCCCGCCTGGCCGAGCAGGAACGGCAGGTTCGGCTCGGAATATTTCACGGTGATCACGACGGTGTCGGCGTCGGGCGTCTCGACCTTCTCGAAGGCCTGGTACAGGCTCTTGTCCTTGTTGGTGCTGGTCGGCGCCGCGTTGCGCTCGAACGAGAACTTCACCGCCGCGGAATCGAACGCTTCGCCATTGTGGAATTTGACGCCCTTGCGCAGCTTGAACGTATAGGTCTTCAGATCGGGCGAAGCGGTCCAGCTCTCGGCCAGCAGCGGCGAGACCGAGCCGTCCTCGTTGATCTTGGTCAGGGTCTCGTAGATGTTGTAGAGCGTGACCTCGGCGATCGCGGCCGCGGCGGCGTTGGTGGGGTCGAGCCCCGGCGGCTCCAGCGCCATCGCCATGACGACGCTGTCCTTCTTGCTCTGCGCCAACACCGGCAAAGGCGCCGCGACGAGCGCAGCGGCAAAGGCGACGATCGATAGTTTCCTGAACATGCGCAAACTCCCCGGCCAATCCTGTTTCCAGCTTAACGCCAATCCTGCCCCGGACACTAACCTTCCATGGCCGCCTGCGGCAACGCCATCACGGCCTCGGCCTTGTGGCAGGCGGCAAGGTGTCCCTCGCCCACCTTGCGTAACGCAGGCGGAACCTCGCGGCAATGCTGGTCGGCAAGGGCGCAGCGCGCGGCATAGGGGCATCCGGCCGTCGCCGCCGATTGCGAGGCGATCGCCTGGGCCCCGCGCCGGCGCCGGCCACCCCCGGCACGCGCCCGCGGCACCGCATCCAGCAGCGCCCGCGTATAGGGATGGGCGCCGCGCTCGAACAAATCCTCCGGCCGCCCCTGCTCGACGATGCGGCCGAGATACATCACCGCGACCTCGTCGCAGAGATAGTCGACCACGGCGAGATCGTGGCTGATCAGGATGTAGCTTAGGCCGAACTGCTCCTGGAGGTCCTGCATCAGGTTCAGCACCTGGGCCTGCACCGATACGTCGAGCGCGGAGACCGGCTCGTCGGCGACGATCAGCTTCGGCTGGGTGATCAGCGCACGCGCAATGGCGATGCGCTGGCGCTGGCCGCCGGAGAATTCGTGCGGATATTTTTCCATGTCCGCATCGCGCAAGCCGACCTGGCGCAACACCGCTGCGACCCGGTCGCGGAACGTGGTGCGGACGGCACCTTCCAGCACGGTCAGCGGCTCGGCGACGATCCGCGCGATGGTCTGGCGCGGATCGAGCGAGCCATAGGGGTCCTGGAACACCATCTGGAAATCGCGCCGGGCGCGGCGCAGCTCGTCGGCCGGCAGGCGATTGAGATCACGCCCGAGCAGTGCGACCTGCCCTGACGTGGGCCGCTCCAGCGCCATCACGACGCGCGCGAAGGTGGACTTGCCGGAGCCGGACTCGCCGACGATGCCAAGGCTCTTGCCGGCCTGGACCTGCACGCTGACACCGTTGAGCGCGCGCACCTGCCCCGGCGGTCGGAACAGGCTCTCGCGCGGCAGCGTGTAGCGCTGTTCGAGATCCCGGACGTCGAGAAGCGGCGCGGTGCTCATGCGGTCAGCGCTCCGACGCGTTCGGCCATCGACACGTCCGTTCGGATGCAGCGCGCAAAATGGCCGGGTCCGACACCCACCATCGGCGGCAGCGCGGCGCGGCACTGTTCGATCACGAGCGGACAGCGATCGGAGAAGGTGCAGCCGGACGGCAGATCGGCGAGTTCCGGCACCGTGCCCGAGATCGTCTTCAGCCGCGTCCCCTTGCGCGCGCCGAGCTTGGGCCGGGCACGGAACAGGCCCTGCGTGTAGGGATGGCCCATGCGACGGAAGACTTCGTTGGTCGGCCCGCTCTCGACGACGGTGCCGCCATACATCACCATCATGCGCTGGACGTTCTCGGCGATGACGCCGAGATCGTGCGAGATCAGGATCATCGACATGCCGCGCTCCTCGACGAGGTCGTCGATGAGATCCAGGATCTGACCCTGGATGGTGACGTCGAGCGCGGTGGTCGGCTCGTCCGCGATCAACAGGTCCGGCTCGCAGGCAAGCGCCATCGCGATGGTGATGCGCTGACGCTGGCCGCCGGAGAACTGGTGCGGATAGGCATCGACACGACGTGCGGGGTCAGGCAGCCCGACGCGGTCGAGCAAGGCGATCGCCTCTTTGCGCGCCTGCGCCGCCGAATATTTCTTGTGACGCCGCAGCGGCTCGGCGACCTGGTTGCCGATCGTGTGCATCGGGTTGAGCGCAGTCATCGGCTCCTGGAAAATCATGCTGATGCGGTTGCCGCGCAGGCGGCAGTAATCGGCATCCGCAAGTCCGACGAGCTCGTCGCCGTCCAGCTTGATGCTGCCGGTGACGACGGCACTGTCCGGCAGCAGCCCCATCAACGACAACGCCGTGACCGACTTGCCGCAGCCGGACTCGCCGACGAGCCCAAGCGTCTCGCCGCGCTTCAGCGCAAAGCTGACACCGCGCACGGCCTGCGCCGGCCCACGGCTGGTGTTGAGGCGAACGCCGAGATTGTCGACTTCGATCAGCGGCATGTTGGAGCGCTCCGCCATCGTCATCGCTCCCGCGCCAGCCGGGGATCGAGCAGGTCGCGCAGTCCGTCGCCGAGCAGGTTGAGGCCGAGCACGGAGATTGCGATCGCAGCACCCGGATAGACCGCGAGCATCGGCGACTGGAACAGCAACGTCTGCGCATCGTTCAGCATCCGTCCCCAGGACGGCTGCGGCGGCTGCGTGCCGAGGCCGAGATAGGACAAAGCGGCCTCCGCGAGAATGGCGAGCGCGAACTGGATGGTAACCTGCACGATCAGGATCGACAGAATATTCGGCAGCACATGCTCGATGGTGATGCGGAAGCGCCCCTTGCCCGCCGCGCGTGCCGCAAGCACGAATTCGCGCGCCCAGATCGCATTGGCCGAGCCGCGCGTCAGCCGAGTCAACGTCGGGATCTGAAAGATGCCGATCGCGACGATCGAGGTCACCATGCCCGGCCCCACCACGGCGGCGAGCATGATCGCGGACAGCACAGCCGGAAAGGCGAAGGTGAAATCGGAGAAGCGCATGATGATCTCCTCCGTCCAGCCGCGCCGGGCCGAGGCGATCAGGCCCAGCGTGACGCCGAAGGTGAGACCGATGCTGACGGCGATGACACCGACCATGATGGTGGATCGGGCGCCGGCAAGCAGCAGCGAGACGATGTCGCGGCCGAAGGAATCGGTGCCGAGCCAATGCGCCGCCGAGGGCGGGCGGAGCTTTGCGGCGATATCGATCTCATAGGGCGACCACGGCGTCCATACCAGCGACACCAATGCCGAAGCCAGCACCAGAAGGCTGAGCGCGCCACCGAGGACGAAGCTGCGGTGGCGCAGCGCGCGGCGCCAGAACGTGCGCGCCGGCATCGGACGCGTTGCGACGGGCGCGTCGATGGTGATGGGCGCGCTCACAGGTCGTGCACCTTGATGCGGGGATCGATGAAGGCATAGAGCACATCGACCACGAAGTTGACGATCACGACCATCGCGGCGAGCAGCATCACGCAATTGCGCACCACGATCAGGTCGCGGTTGGCGATCGACTGGAAGATCAGGCGGCCGAGGCCCGGCAGGTAGAACACGTTCTCGATCACGATGGTGCCGGCGAGCAGATTGGCGAATTGCAGCCCCATCACCGTCATCACGGGGATCATGGCATTGCGCAGCACGTGGCTCCACAGCACCTCGCGCTTGCCGAGGCCCTTTGCGCGCGCGGTGCGGACGAAGTCTTCGCGCAGCACTTCGAGCACGGCCGAGCGCGTGACGCGCGCGAGGATCGCGGCCTGCACCACCGCGAGCGAGATCGCCGGCAGCAGCAGCGACTTGATCCCCGGCCAGATGCCGTCCTCCCAGCCGGCGAAGCCGCCTGCCGAGAGCCATTGCAGCCGCACCGAGAACAACAGCACCAGGAGAATCGCGAACCAGAAGTTCGGCAGCGCGATGCCAACTTGCGTCAGCGACATCACGCCGACGTCGCCGAGCTTGTTGTGATTGGCGGCGGTGTAGATGCCGGCGGAGAGCGCCAGCGTCACCGTGATCGTCATCGCCATGATCGCGAGCGGAATGGTCAGCACCAGCCGCTCCGCGATCAGGCTGGCGACCGGGGTGCCGTAGACGTAGGAATTGCCGAGATCGCCGACGAGGAGGCCCTTGATCCATTGCACGTAGCGAACGGCCAGCGGCTGGTCGAGCCCGAGCTTGACGGTGAGCGCGCGGACCGCGTCCGGCGAAGCGTCGGCACCCATCAGCATTTGCGCCGCGTTGCCGGGCAGCGCGTCGAGCACCAGGAAGATGATCAGCGATGCGCCGACCAGCGTCGCCAGCAGGGTCAACAGACGTCGGAGGACAAAGACGCTCATGCGCGCTCGGCTTCAGGGCTCACCAACGCCACGATCAACATGTCCGGACGCCTTAAGCAAGCTCTTTGCTGCACGCCCATCTCCTCAAGCCGGCCAGCGGGACAGAAGATCGCTTGACGCCTCGAACAGTGCGCTCACGCGCAGCAATTCCGCATCGGCCCGGAAACGGCCGACCAGCTGAAGCCCGATCGGCAGCCCGTCGCGGGCAAAACCCGAGGGAAGGCTGATCGCGGGATGGCCGGTCATGTTGAACGGCATGGTCCAGGGGAACCAATGCGGCCGGACGCTGTCGTAGTGCCTGCCATCGATCTCGATGCTGCCGAACAGGTCCTGCTTGATCGGCAACGCGGTGCGCGACAGGGTCGGCATCGCCAGGAGGTGACCGCGCGCAAGCAGCGATTGCACGCGGCGGAACAACGCGGTGCGCGCGAACATCGCCTCCTGATAATCGACGCCGCTGACTTCGCCGGCGAGCGCGAGCTGCTTGAGAAAAGCCTCGCTCAGCTCGCCCCCATGCTCGGCCGCAAGCTTGGCAAAGCGCGTGCGCCAGACGGTGTGGTTGATGGCGCGCCAGATCGGCTCGATGTCGAAGCCCTCGCCGGAGAATTCCTCGAGCTCGGCCCCTAATCCGGCCAGCCGGTCGAGGCTCGCCTTGAAACTGGCGGCGACTTCGGCGGAGACCGGACGGCCCGGCGGCGTCAGGCAGTACAGAATCCTTATCCCGCGCAAATCGCCGCGCGGTGCGGCGATGCCGATGAAGTCAGGCACGGGCACGCCGATCGACCAGGGATCGATAGGATCTTCGCCCGCCATCGCCTGCATCATCAACGCGGTGTCGGCGACGGTACGGGTGGTCGGCGTGACATAGGTCTGGTTGCCGAAGACGTCGAGGGCCTGGCTGTGCGGGATCACGCCGTTGCTCTGCTTCAGGCCCACCACGCCGTTGCAGGCCGCCGGAATGCGCGTCGAGCCGCCGCCGTCGGTAGCAATCGCCAGCGGAGCGATGCCGCTGGCGACAGCGACCGCCGCGCCACCGCTGGAGCCTCCGGAGGAACGGCAGGCGTCCCACGCATTGCGGGTCCGACCGAACAAAGGTGAATCGGTGAGGCACTTGCTGCCGAACTCAGGCGTCGTGGTCTTGCCGATCAGGATCGCGCCTGCGCTGCGCAACCGTGCGACGGCGACGGCATCCTCGGTCGGCACATTGTTCTTGTAGGGAACAGCGCCAAAGGTCGTCTTGACGCCCTTGGTGTTGACGATGTCCTTGACGGTGACGGGGATGCCGTGCAGCAGGCCGAGCGGTTCGCCCGCCATCACCTTGCGCTCGGCGTCGCGCGCCGCTGCGATCGCCTCGTCACCGCACAGAGTGATGAAGCAATTCAATTCGGGCTGGCGCGCCTCGGCGCGGGCAAGTACGGCGCGGGTGAGCTCGACCGGCGATATCCGCCTTGCCGCAATGAGACCGCGCAGCTCGGTTGCGGACAACAGACAGGGATCGCCGTTCATCGTCACATCTCGCTCCGAAGCGGGCCGCCATTGGCCCGAAGACATTGACAGCGAGAATGACAGTTTTGTTAACTCGCCGTCCAATACGATTTTTGTGGCCAACCCATACGCTCTCGGTATGCCAATGGATCTTCGCCGGCTCCGCTATTTCGTCGCCGTCGCCGAGGCGCGCAGCATCGGCAAGGCCGCCGAGCGGCTCCGGATGGCGCAGCCGCCGCTCTCGGTCCAGATCCGCAAGCTCGAGGCCGAGATCGGCGCGCCGCTGTTCCGCCGCGGCACCCGAGGCATGGATCTGACCGAGGCGGGCCAGGCGTTGCTGGCGCGCGCCAGCGAAGCGCTGGCGCTGGCGGCCGACGGCGCCGAAGCCGCGCGCGCGGTTGCTTCGGGACGGCGCGGCCGGTTGTCGGTGGGCTACATGTTCGTGCTGGCGAATGCGATGCTGCCGCGGCTCATCCCCGAACTGCGCCGCGCGGTTCCCGGCGTCGACCTCAGCTTCGCCGAACTCAGCGCCTCGACGCGCGAGGCCCGCGTGCTCGACCGCAGCGTCACGGTCGCGCTGTGCATGCCCGCAATCAATCATCCCGAGATCCAGGTGGCAAAGATCGGGGCACAGCCTTTCATGCTCGCCATGCCGATCCGCTCGCCCCTCGCCCGCTTGAGCTCCGTGCCGATGGCCCGGCTGCAGGGCTGTCCGCTGATCGCACTGCCGCATCCGGACCATGGACCCGCCTCCTCGGCGGTCGTCCCCTTGTTGCGTCGGCACCAAGTGGTGATGCCGATCGCCAGCCGGGTGGAGACGGTGCATTCGGCGATGAGCCTGGTCCTGGCCGGTGAAGGTCTCGCCATCCTGCCGGCCTGCGCACAGCTCGGCGCGCCACGCGGAGTCGTGTTCAGACCCCTGCGTGACGTCGCCGACTCCCTCGACGTTGCAGTCTGTTGGCGGCGGGACTCGCAAAGTCCGCTGATCGGAACCTTCCTGAAATGTGCCGAGAAGGCCGTCGCGCGGATGTGACGCGGACTACCAGCTCCAATGGATCTCGTGGCTCCAGGGCGGATCGGCACCCGGACGCGTGCAGGTCAGGCCGGCACAATTGGCCGCAAAGGACAGCGCACGGCGGAGCTCGTCCGCGCCGATGTCCTTCAATCGCGGCCGGGCGATGCGGCCCTGCTTGTACAGGGCGAACAGCAGCGCCGCCTGAAAGCTGTCGCCAGCGCCAATCGTGTCGGCCACCTCGACCTTGGGCGCAGCGACTTCAATCTGGCCTGCTCGCGCATGCCAGGCGATGGCGCCGTTGTTGCCGCGGGTGATGACGACAAGGCTCGTGCCCTGCGCCAGCAATGTGTTCGCGCGCTGCTGACAAGGCTCCTCGCCGAACAGATAGGCGAAATCGACGTCCGACATCTTGATGAGATCGGCGCTTCCGGCGAACTCGGCCATGCTAGCGAGATACGCGGGCTTGTCCTTGACGAGGTTCGGTCGGCAGTTCGGATCGAAGGAGATCGTGGTCGACGCCCGCGCGTCTGCAATCAGCGCCTTGGTCTCGGCCGCACCCAGGTCGTTGACCAGCGTGGTCGAGCCGATATGGACGGCCTCGATCGTATCGAACGGAATGGACCCGCGCCGGTACGTCCAGCTCCGCGTCGCAGTCTCGGCGTCGTAGAAGGCGTAGTGCGATTCGCCTGCGATAATACGGACAAAGGCGAGCGTGGTCTGGTGGTCGCTGCGGGTGGCGAGATCGAGCGCGACGTTCGATGCGGTGGCATGGTCGGCGATCATGCGCCCGAACAGGTCGGTCGAGATGCCGCCGACAAAGCCGGTCGGCGCACCCAGCCGCGCCATGCCGATCGCGACATTCAGGCAGGAGCCGCCGACCGCGGGCATCACGGCCTCGCGTCCGTCGACGTTTCGCGTCGGCACGAAATCGATCAGCGCATCGCCGCAGGCAATCAGCATGTCTTTCAACCTCTCGCGACACTGCTCATCGCCGCGCGGCTGCCGCGATCGACCTCGCGCAGCAGCTTGTAGACCTCGCGCTTGCGGGTGTGAAATGCGGCCATGTCGGGCGCGGTCGGCTCGCTCTTGCGCCCCAGCGCCGACATTTTTGCCATGGTCTCGCCGATCGAGGCATAGGCGCCGCCAGCGACCGCCCCGAGCATCGCGGCGCCCAGCAGGACCGGCTCTTTCGTTTGCGGCAACGCAACCGTGAGGCCGGTGGTATCCGCCATGATTTGGCGAACTAGCGGGCTGCGGCTGGCGCCGCCGCCCATGATCATGATGCTGGAGCGGACCCCATGCGCGGCAAACGCCTCGATCACCTCGGCGAGACCATAGGCAAGACCGCAGAGACCGGCAACGAACAGCCGTTCCATCGAGGCGATGTCGGTGTCGAGATCGAGGCCCGCGATCACCGCGCGCGTGTCAGGGTCGGCATAAGGCGAGCGATTGCCGATGAATTCCGGGAGCACGTGGACGTCGCGCGCCAGCAGCGCGGCGCCGCTGGCATCGCCGGCGCGCGCGATGATGCGGCGCTCGAGGAAATCGATGAGATCGAGGCCCTCACTGCGCGCCGCCGCGCTCGCCTCGCCATGGCCAGGATGCGACTTGAGGAGATGATCGATCGCAGCGCCCGCGGCGGACTGCCCGCCTTCGTTGAGCCAGAACTCCGGCACCATGCCGGAATAATAGGGGCCCCACACGCCCGGCACGAAGCACGGCTCCTTCGTCGTCGCCATGATGCAGGCCGACGTTCCCATGATGTAGGCGAGACGGTCGCTGACATCGCTCGCGCCCCCCGATCCGTCGCGGCCACCGATCGCGCCGATGCCGCCGGCATGGGCGTCGATCAGGGAGGCGCCGACCGGGATGCCCGGAGCGAGGCCGAGCTCGACTGCTGCTGCCGGCGTGAGCCCGGCGCCGAGGCGCGTACCGGGCGCAACGATCTCGGTGCCGATGCGCGCGTATTGTTCGGTGACGAAGTCCGACAGGCCAATGCGCTTGAAGAACGGCGCGCTCCAGCCGCCGCCGTCATGGGCGAGATAGTTCCATTTGCAGGTGACGGTGCAGGTCGAGCGCTGCAGCGCCCCGGTCGCGCGCCAGGTCAGATAGTCTGCCAGATCGAAGAAGTGACCGGCGGCATTGAAGCTCGCGCGCAGATGCCGCTTCAGCCAGAGCAGTTTCGGCATCTCCATCTCCGGCGAGATCGAGCCGCCGACATAGCGCAGCACGGCGTCCTCGGTCTCGTTGATCAGCCGCGCCTCGGCCGTGGCGCGGTGATCCATCCAGACGATGACGTTGCGCTGCGCCTCGCCGGACGCACTGACGGTGAGCGGCTCGCCTTGCGGATCGAGCACCACGAGGGAACAGGTGGCGTCGAAACCGATGCCGCCAATGCTGTCGGGGACGACGGCAGCTTCCGCCATCGCCGCCCGCACCGATTTGACACAGGCCTTCCAGATGTCTTCCGACGACTGCTCGACGATATCGCCGGCCTCGTGCCAGATCCTGATCGGATGCCGGGCCGTCGCGAGCAGTGTGCCGGCCTCGTCAAACACCCCTGCCCGCGTGCTCGTGGTCCCCACGTCGACGCCGATATACGCTCGCGGCATTGTCGCTCCCGGTCGCTTTCCGTCCGTTTTGACGTAAGCCTACCAGCAAGTGTAGCCGCCATCCACCAGCACGATGCTGCCGGTCATCAGGCTCGCGGCCTCGGATGAGAGGAACAGGACGACGGAGGCGATCTCCTCGACCTGCCCCATCCGCGCCATCGGGGTTCCACCGATCCAGGCGTCGTACATCTTCGGATTGCTCTTCACGAAGGCGTTGAGCGGCGTCTCGATATAGGTCGGGGCCACCGCGTTGACGCGGATGCCGCGCGCGCCCCATTCGGCGGCCAGCGACTTGGTCAGATGGTGCACCGCGGCCTTGGAGGCGTTGTAGAAGCACTGCTCCTGCGGCTTATTGACGATGAAGCCGCTCATCGAGCCGACATTGACGATGGCGCCGCTCTTCGCCTTGAGCATGTGCTTGCCGAACTCGCGGCAGCACCAGAAGGTGCCGTTGAGATTGACGTCGATGACGTTGAGCCAGTGCTCGTCGGTGACGGTCTCGGCCGGCGTCTCGCTGCGCGCGATGCCGGCATTGTTGACGAGGATGTCGACCTTGCCATGGCGGGCGACGAGATCATTTGCCACCTCGGCCACGCGTTTGGTGTCGGTGACGTCCATGATTGCGGTCTCGGTGTCATAGCCCTTCGCCTTCAGGCTGGCTTTTGCGCTATCGGCGACCTTGCCGTCGCGGTCGCCGATGATGACCTTCGCGCCGGCCTCCGCCAGCGCCTCCGCGCAGGCGAGGCCAATGCCCTGCCCGCCGCCGGTGATGAACGCGGTCTTGCCGCTCAGCCTGAACTTTTCCAGATACATGATCGTCTTTCCGTTTTCTTGCCGTTTCTTGTCAGCCCCGAAGAGCGTTGCCGCTCTCGTCGAAGCGGTGGATGCGCGCTGGGTCCGGCATCAGCGACACCCGGTCGCCGGCATGCAGGCTCAATTCGCCGACGTAGCGCGCCGTCAGCATGCCGAGCGCGCCGGCATCGACGTAGAGGAAGGTGTCACTGCCGAGATGCTCGGCCACCGCAATGGTGCCCTGCCAGCCTCCGCCGCCGTCGCGCTCGATCTTCAGATGCTCCGGCCGGACGCCGATCGTCGCTGCCCCCTTCTGCAAGGCGGGCTCGCCGGTGACGAAGTTCATCTTGGGCGAGCCGATGAAGCCGGCGACGAAGAGATTGGCGGGCCGTTCATAGAGCTCCAGCGGCGAGCCATATTGCTCGATCTTGCCGCCGTTGAGCACGACGATCTTGTCGGCCATGGTCATGGCCTCGACCTGGTCGTGGGTGACGTAGATCGCGGTGGTGCCGAGCTGCTTCTGCAGCCGCGTCACCTCGATGCGCATCTGCACGCGCAACGCGGCGTCGAGGTTGGAGAGCGGCTCATCGAACAGGAATGCCTTTGGCTCTCGGACGATGGCGCGGCCGATCGCGACGCGCTGGCGCTGGCCGCCGGAGAGCTCGCGTGGCTTGCGGTCGAGGTAGGGCGTGAGGTTCAGGGTCGCGGCGGCCGCCTCGACCTTGCGGTTGATCTCGTCCTTCCGCAAGCCCGCCATCTTCAGGCCGAAGCCGATATTGCCGCGCACGCTCATATGCGGATAGAGCGCGTAGGACTGGAACACCATCGACAGCCCGCGCTTGGCGGGCGGCGTATCGACGACGTTCTTGCCGTCGATCAGGATCTTGCCGCCGCTGACGTCCTCGAGCCCCGCGATCAGCCTCAGCAGCGTGGTCTTGCCGCAGCCGGAGGGACCGACGAACACGACGAAGGAGCCGTCGGCAATGTCGAGGTCGGCGCCCTTGATGATGTGCACGGGGCCGAAGGACTTTTGCACGCCCTGAAGTGTGATCTGACCCATGATCCCCTCTACTTCACCGCACCGAAGGTGAGCCCGCGCACGAGTTGCTTCTGGCTGAACCAACCGAGGACGAGAATGGGCGCGATCGCCAGCGTCGAGGCCGCCGACAGCTTTGCCCAGAACAGCCCTTCGGGGCTGGAATAGGATGCGATGAACGTGGTCAGCGGCGCAGCGCTCGAGGTGGACAGGTTCAGCGTCCAGAACGCCTCGTTCCAGGCCAGGATCAGATTGAGCAGAAGCGTGGACGCCAGCCCCGGGATCGCCATCGGCGTCAGCACGTAGACGAGCTCGCGGCCGATCGTGGCCCCGTCCATGCGCGCGGCTTCGAGGATGTCGCGCGGGATCTCCTTGAAATAGGTGAAGAGCATCCAGATCACGATCGGCAGGTTGCCGAGGCACAGGATGAAGACGAGGCCGATGCGGGAATCGAGCAGGCCGAAGCTCTTGTAAATCAGGTAGATCGGTACCAGCACGCCGACCGGCGGCATCATCTTGGTCGAGAGCATCCAGAGCAGGACGTCCTTGGTGCGCTTGGTCGGCGAGAACGCCATCGACCAGGCCGCGGGAATGGCGATCAACAGCGCAATGAGCGTCGAGCCGCCGGCGATGATGATCGAGTTCATCGCGTGGTGCAGATAATCGCTGCGCTCCTGCACCGTCGCGTAGTTTTCCGTGGTCCAGTGGAAGAACAGGAAGGATGGCGGGATCGCGAAGGCCTCAAGCTCGGTCTTGAAGCTCGCCAACCCCATCCACAGGATCGGAAAGAAGATCAGGAAGCCGAACAGCCAGGCTCCGATCGTCGAGATGACCACCCGTTGTCTCGTCGCCATCCGCGCCATGCTTCAAGCCTCCAGATTGCGGCCGACGATGCGGACGAGGAAGAAGGCGACGACGTTGGCGATCACCACCGCGACGAGACCGCCCGCGGAGGCGCTGCCGACGTCGAACTGGATCAGCGCCTGGGAATAGATCAGGAAGGCGATGTTGGTGGTCTGCAGGCCGGGCCCGCCGCCCGTGGTGACGAAGATCTCGGCGAACACCGTGAGCAGGAAGATGGTCTCGATCAGGATCACCACGGTGATGGGACGCGCCAGGTGCGGCAGCGTGATGTAGATGAAGGTCGAGATGGCGCTCGCGCCGTCCATCTCGGCGGCCTCCTTTTGCTCCTCGTCGAGCGATTGCAGCGCCGTCAGCAGGATCAGCGTCGCGAACGGCAGCCATTGCCAGGTCACGATCAGGATCACCGCAAACAGCGGCACGTCGTTGAACCAATCGATCGGCGTCAGGCCGAACAGCGAGGCGAGCCAGGCGAACAGCCCGGACACCGGATGCATCAACAGGTTCTTCCAGACCAGCGCGCTCACCGTCGGCATCACGAAGAACGGCGCAATCACCATCAGCCGGACGAAATTGCGGCCGATCACGGGTTGGTCCATCAGCAGCGCCAGCGGAATGCCGAGCAGGATCGTCAGCGCCAGCACCGAGCCGACCAGCACCAGCGTGTTTTGGAGCGAGGCCAGAAAAGCGGGATCGGTGAGGAAGTAGCGGAAGTTTTCGAGGCCGACGAACGATTCCGAACCGGGATCGAGCAGGCTGTAGTGCAGCGTCGAGAAATAGATCGTCAGCGCCAGCGGGACGATCATCCAGATGAACAGCAGCCCGACGGCGGGGGTCAGGAGCGACCGCGCAAGAAACTGCGTCTGCCGGGTTGCCATTTCTTGGCGCTCCGCTCGGAGGAAGAAGACGGCCATCCAGCAAGGATGGATGGCCGCAAGTTTGAGCTCAGGGAGAGCTCGGGTTCACTTGATGTAGCCGGCGCGCTTCATCTCGCGCTCGGTAGCAGACTGCGCAGCCGTGAGCGCTGCATCGACGGTCATCGATCCCGCAAGCGCCGCCGAGAACTGCTGGCCCACTTGCGTGCCGATGCCCTGGAATTCAGGGATCGCGGCGTATTGCACGCCGACGTAAGGAACGGGCTTCACCGTCGGCTTGTTGGGATCGGCGGCGTCGATCGAGGCCAGCGTCAGTTTCGCGAACGGCGCGACCTTCAGGTACTCATCGTTCTGGTAGAGCGAGGTGCGCGTACCCGGCGGCACGTTGGCCCAGCCCTCCTTCGACGCCACCAGCTTGGTGTAGTCCTTGCTGGTCGCCCAGGCGATGAACTTCTCGGCGGCTTCCGTCTTCTTGGAGCCGGCGGGAATCGCGAGATTCCAGGCCCACAACCAGTTGGCGTTCTTGCCGAGCCCGGTGTTGGGCGCGAGCGCGAAGCCGACCTTGTCGGCAACCTTGGAGTCCTTGGGGTTGGTGACGAAGGACGCCGCGACCGTGGCGTCGATCCACATCGCGCATTTTCCGGCGTTGAACAGCGCCAGATTCTCGTTGAAGCCGTTGGAGCTCGCGCCGGGAGGGCCGGCTTCCTTCATCAGGTTCACATAGGTCGTGAGCGTCGTCTTCCATTCCGGCGTATTGAACTGGGGCTGCCAGTTCTCGTCGAACCAGCGCGCGCCGTAGGAATTGGCCATCGCCGAGAGGAACGCCATGTTCTCGCCCCAGCCCGCCTTGCCGCGCAGGCAGATGCCGTAGGTGCCGGCACTCTTGTCCGTCAGCTTCTTGGCGGCGTCGATCACGAAGTCCCAGCTCGGCTTTTCCGGCATCTTCAGGCCGGCCTTCTCGAACAGATCGGTGCGGTACATCACCATCGAGCTCTCGCCGTAGAATGGCGCGGCGTAGAGCTTGCCGTCGGCGGAGACCGCGTCCTTGATCTTGGGCAGAAGGTCGGCGACGTCGTAATCGGCACCGAGATTGGCGAGCGGCACCAGCCAGCCCTTCTTGGCCCAGATCGGCACCTCGTAGGTGCCGATGGTGAGCACGTCGAACTGGCCGCCCTTGGTGGCGATGTCGGTGGTGACGCGCTGGCGCAGCACGTTCTCCTCCAGCGTCACCCACTTCACGGTGATGTCGGGGTTCTTCTTGGTGAACTCGCCCGTCAACCCCTGCATGCGGATCATGTCGCCATTGTTGACGGTGGCGATGGTCAGGGTCGTTTCGGCCATCGCAGGGACGGCCAGCAGGACAGACGCGCCGCAGACGGCGCCCAGGACATGTTTCACGGTGACCTCCCCTCAATTCGCGTTTTGAGCATATGCCCACGCGTTGGGCGTATGTTCAACGGGGGCGCGTCAGTTGTCAAGCACGCGCGCGGGTGTTTGCGCAACTTATGAGTGCTGCAGTGCGGGAGGGTGGAAGGACCCAGGCGGAAGCGACGGCATTGTTGGGAACGAACGCCGCGGCTTGCTCACCTCTCCCGCTTGCGGGAGAGGTCGTATCGCATCGCAGATGCGATACGGGTGAGGGCTCTCTTCTCTTGAAGAGTCCCACCGAGGAGACACCCTCTCCCCAGCCCTCTCCCGCAAGCGGGAGAGGGAGCGCAGTGTCTATTGCCGCGCGAACCGTCCTACCGCTCCAGAATCGCCCTGGCCGTCGCTTCGTCGGTGATCAGGCCGTTGATCAGGCCGCCATTCAGTGCCGCCGCGATCGCCGTCACTTTGGCCGCGCCGACCGCCGCGCCGATCGTCGTGGTTTTCGCCGGCACTTCCGGCGGGATGCTGGTGAGGCGCTTGTTGGTGCCGGCCTTGAGCAGGCGCCCCTTGGCATCATAGGCCCAACCGGTGATCTCGCCGATCGCACCCAGGCGCATCATCTCGAACAATTCGTCGCGGGTGACGAAGCCGTCGACGTGCACCTGCGCCTTCTGGTCCATCTGGCCGATGCCGACGAGGCGCAAATCCGCTTTAGCTGCGACCGCTTTCACCTTCGCGATCGGCTCGATGCGCACCATCCTGTTGCGCTCGTCCTCCGACGACATCAGGAACGGCAGCGGCATCGGATAGTGCCGCGCGCCGGTGCGGTCGGCGAGCCGGCCGACGGTGTCGTAGAAGCTCGCCGAGCCGTCGGCGGAAATGTTGCCGACCAGCGAGACGATCTGGTGATTGGGCCGCTCGATCGGCGTGACGCGCTCGACCGCGGCGCGCACCGCCCGGCCGGTCCCGAGCGCGACGATGACAGGCGTCTCCGAGCGCAGGGTGGAATCGAGCAGATTGGCGCAGCGCTCGGCAATGCCCGCCGTGGCCTGTGGCGCGGCAGGATCTGCCGGCACCACCTCGCAATGGACGAGGTCGAACCGCTGCTTCAAACGCGCCGCCAGCTCCATGCAGGCCGCGATGGGATGTTCGAGCCGGAAGGTGATGAGCCGCTCGGCGAGGCACAGCGAGACCAGCCGCTGCGCCGAGGCGCGCGAGACCTGGAGCATCTTTGCGATCTCGTCCTGGGTGTGGCCGGCAATGAAATAGAGCCAACCGGCGCGCGCGGCGTCGTCGAGTCTCGACTTGTCGTTCTCGGCGGCCATGCGGGCTCACATCTCCCAGAAATCGCTCATGCGCGCGAAGACCCGATCGGCTCCGGCCGCGGTCAATATAGCGCAGCCATCGCGGCTGCGATAATGGCCGCCGCCGACAAATCCCCAGACGGTCATGCCGGCGGCCTTGCCCGCTTGCACCCCGCTGACGCTGTCCTCGATCACCAGCGTGCGTGTGGGCGGTGTGCGCATGCTCTCGGCGGCATGAAGAAAGAGATCGGGCGCCGGCTTGCCGTGCCTGACCATCTGCGCAGTGTAGATCCGGTCGCCGAAATATCCCCGAAGACCGGTGACGTCGAGCGAGAGCGACACGCGATCGAGGTCGCTGGACGAGGCCACGCAGAACGGCACGGTCAGCGCCGAGATCACCGCCTCCACCCCGGGGATCGGCGCGAGCGATGCGGCGAACGTCTCCAGCACATGCGACTTCAATCGCGGCAGGAAGCCATCTGGCACGACCTGACTGAGATCGCGATAGTGCTGCTCGATCGCCGTGGTGCTGCGTCCGAGAAACAGTTCGAGCGCCTGCTCCTCGCTGAGCAAAAGACCGAATTCAGCCAAGACCTCGGACAGGCAGCGGCAGCTCAAGAGCTCGCTGTCGACGAGCACGCCGTCGCAGTCGAAGATGATCAGATCGGGGTTTGGCCGGCCCTGGTCCATCCGGCCATTCGATCATATACCCACGCTATGAGCAATAGTTCAGCCGAGAACACGGCGCCGTGGCGTTCCCGCATCAGTGCGCCACCTGCCGGTAGATCGCCGGCAGCGCCGCGGGCAATCGCTTGATGTTGCCGACGATCGCATAGCCGCTTCGCCCGAACAGCGTCGGAAAATAGGATTGCGCCGCCGCGTCGATCGTCACGCCGAACACCACCATCCCGAATAGGCGCGCTTCCTGCACAGACCTCCTGGTGTCTTCGACCGCAAAGCGCCCCTCATAATGATCGACGTCGTTCGGCTTGCCGTCGGTGAGGACGAGCAGCAGCTTCTTGCGCTGCGGCTGGCGTGCAAGCTCGGCGGCGGCATGGCGGACCGCCGCGCCGATCCGCGTGTAGTAGCCGGGCTTGAGTGCGCCGATGCGGCGCTCGACCACGCCGCTCATCGGCTCGCCGAACGCCTTGACCGTCTCGAGCCGCACCCAGGACCGCCGACGCGAGGTGAAGGTCAGGATGCTGTGGTGATCGCCGCAGGCGGATAGGCCGTGGGCAAGCACGAGTAGCGCCTCCTTCTCGACGTCGAGCACGCGGTAACCATCAAGCCAGGCGTCCGTGGAGAGTGAGACGTCGACCAGCAGGGTGACGGCGAGATCGTGCCCTTGCGGGCGCATCGCAACGTGGACACGATCAAGACCGCTGCTGCTGCCGGCGCGGAGGTCGCATCGCGCGCGCACCAGCGCGTCGAGGTCGAGGTCATGTCCGTCGGCCTGGGCCCGCATCAATTCATGGCGCGGCCGCAGGACCTCGAAGCGGCGGCGCACCTGGCGCATGTGCCGGCGCATGGTCTCGTCAGGCGTCCAGCTTTCACCGGCTTCAGACGCGGCAGATGCGAGCACGCGGCAATGATCGGGCAGATAGGAGCGGCTGCGATAGTCCCATTCGGGATAGGTCAAATCCGCAGTCAGCGGCGATGCATCGAGCGCTTCCGGCGGCAGGTCGAGATCGAACTTGAACCGGCTCGCCGGCTTGCCGCGGCGGCTGAGCGTGATCTCCTCGAGATCGTCGGCCGCCTTCTGGGCGTCCTCGTCCTCGCTGTCATCCGAGGGGCGATCGACATTGACCATCTCGGCCATCGCCAGGATCTTTTCGAAACGATTGAGCACGAAGGGATCGCGGCGATTGGCTCCGTCCTCGCGCTCGCGGACGGCAAAGCGCTTGCGATTGTCCTCGCTCGCGACCTCCGCACTGCCAGCGCACTCATCCTCTCCCGCATGCGTAGGCGACAGCTCGCGGGTCCAGCAATCGCCCCAGACTGGGCATGGCAGAATCGGACGATAGCCCGGCGGAGACTTGCCCGGCAGCGGTCCATTCCCCATCATCGCCGACCACAGTTTCCCTGCTGGTGCAGGTTCCGCGCCGAGCAGGGCGAGAATAATCTGCTCGATCTCCTGCTCGATGCGCGGCAGGGGACGCCGGGGCCGCGCCGCTGCGGTCGCGGCGGCAAGCTGCGCGTAGTCGGCGACAAGCCCGGGAAACTGGGTCAGCACGAAGACCGCGGTTTCAGCGGCGCGGCGCAGCACGAGCAGATCGCGCCGGAGCGGATCGGTCTCGGCGATCGCCTCGACCGGCGCAACCGCGAACCATGCCGCGAGCCAACGATAGAGGCTTGCATTGAGTTCGCGGTCGGCGAAAATCCCGATGCTGTCCGGCAGGAAGATGGTCGCGGCGTCGCGGCCCGGCTGCTCGATGCGCTCGTCACCGAGACCGATGCGTTGCCGCCAACCGAGCCGGTGCCCGGACTTGCGCGCACGGGCGCTCGCGATCTGCACGCCCGCCTCGCCGCCCAGCGCGCGGAACATTACCGCGAGGCGGCTCCTCACTTCTGCAAGGGAAACCGCATGTTCGGCATGAACCGGATAGCTGGCGGTGCCGCCGACCACGCGGTGCCAGGCGCGGCCGACCGTCTCCTCCAGTTCGAGGAAATCGAGCATGGTCGTACCTCAGCCGATCATCGCGCGCGCGACGTCGAGAAGCGCCGCCTTGACGTCGGCATCGTCGGTCAGCGGCTCGATCATGCCCGCGAGCACGGCATCCGCAAGCGGCATGCCGGCCGCGATCAGGGTCGCGCAATAGACCACGAGCCGAGTCGAGACGCCCTCCTCCAGGTCGTGCCCCTTCAGCGCGCGCAGCCGGCCAGCCAGCCCGACCAGCGGCCGCACGCGCTCCGGCGATAGTCCGCTCTCGGCGGCGACCACCGCAATCTCTTGCTCCGGCGGCAGAAAGCCGAACTCGATGGCGACGAAGCGCTGGCGCGTCGACGGCTTGAGCGCCTTCAGCAGCGTCTGGTAACCGGGATTGTAGGACACGACGAGCATGAAGCTGTTCGGTGCGGAAAGCTCCTCGCCGATGCGCTCCAGAGGCAGGATGCGGCGATCGTCAGTCAGGGGATGCAGCACGACCGTGACATCCTTGCGCGCCTCCACGACCTCGTCGAGATAGCAGATGCCGCCCTCGCGCACCGCCCGCGTCAACGGGCCGTCACTCCACACCGTATCGCCGCCCCTGAGCAGATGGCGGCCGGTGAGATCGGCCGCGGTGAGATCGTCGTGGCAGGCGACGGTGTGCAGCGGCAATCCCAACCGCGCCGCCATATGCGCAACAAAGCGCGTCTTGCCGCAGCCGGTCGGTCCCTTCAGCAGCACCGGCAGCTGGTGCCGCCAGGCGTGCTCGAACAGCGCGCATTCATTGCCGCTTGCGACATAGGCCGGCAGCGCCGGCGCGGTAACGGCCTGAAGGGCAGCTTTCATAATCATTCTCCGCAATTCGCATCGAGATGACGGCCGCGGCGAACCGCGGCCGCCTTTACGCTCATTCGGCCGGCTGCAACGCGCCGGGGATGACGGGCTGCCTGGCGCGGCCGGGCACCAGCACGGCCCACACGAACATCAGTGCGGAGATGGCGACGAACACGCCGGACCCGAGCCGGACCCAGTAGAACATCGAAAGCTGGTCCTGCACGTCCATGTAACCTTGGCCGAGCACGCGCTGGAGGTGAACCTGGACCACGCCAGCGAAGGTCAGCGCGAAGGTCATCACCATCATGGCCGTGCACATGATCCAGAAGCTCGCCATGGAGAGCCACTGGTTGTAGGGCGCACGTCCCTTGAGCTGCGGGATCGCATAAGCCATCACGGACAGGTTCAGCATCACATAGGCACCGAAGAAGGCGAGATGGCCGTGCGCGGCGGTGACCTGCGTGCCGTGGGTGTAATAGTTCACCGAGGACAACGTGTGCAGGAAGCCCCACACACCGGCGCCGAGGAATGCCATCACCGAGCAGCCGACCGACCACAACAGCGCAGCGCGGTTCGGGTGCTTGCGGCCGGCCTTCCAGGTCATCTGTACAGTGAAGATCACCATCGTGAAGAACGGCGCGACCTCCAGCGTGGAGAACAGCGAGCCGATCCACTGCCAGTAGCCGGGCGCGCCGATCCAGTAGAAATGATGGCCAGTGCCGAGAATGCCCGAGAACAGCGCCAGCCCAATGATGACGTAGAGCCACTTCTCCACCACCTCGCGATCGATGCCGTTGAGCTTGATCATGAGATAGGCGAGCACGGAGGCCATGATCAGCTCCCAAACGCCCTCGACCCAAAGATGCACGACGTACCACCAATACATCTTGTCGACCGCGAGGTTCGCCGGGTTGTAGAAGGCGAACAGGAAGAAGATCGCAACGCCCCACAGTCCGAACAGCAGGATGTTGGTGATCGTCGTCTTGCGGCCCTTCAGCGCCGTCATGGTGACGTTGAACAGGAACATCAGGCAGACCACGACGATGCCGACCTTGATGATGAAGGGTTGCTCGAGGAATTCGCGGCCCTCGTGGTAGTGGAAGAGATAGCCGACCACGGCCACGCCCGCAGCGCCGAAGAACATCCAGAACTGGATCTTGGCGAGCAGCGGGCTGTAAAGCTCGGTCTCGGTTTCCTCAGGCAGCAAGTAATAGGTCGCGCCCATGAAGCCGATCAACGACCACACGATCAGTGCGTTGGTGTGGATCATCCTGACGATGTTGAACGGCAGGAGGGCCGACAGCGTGTTGGGCAGGACGTAGATGGTTCCGGCGACAAGACCGAACAGGACCTGGGCCAGGAACAGCGTCAACGCGCCGTAGAAATACAGCATCGCGACTTTCTGGGTTTGGTATTTCATCTCGGGTTCTCTCTGTCTGGAAAGAGGAAGGCACTCAGCCAGCCTTGTTCGGCGGCCATTCCTGGCGCTTGATCTTGCTGGTCCACTGCAGGAAGTCGGCGAGATCGTCGAGTTCCGGGTCGGTCAGGTTGAATTGCGGCATCTGCCGACGACCCGGCGCGCCGGAGGGCTGCGATTGCATCCAGGCCTTCAGCGTCTCACGTGCGGCGGCCGGGTCCTCGTTGCCGCCCCAGCGATCCCAGACATTGCCAACCTCAGGGGCGAAATAGGCGCCCTCGCCCAGCAGCGTGTGGCAGTTGATGCAGGAGTTCTTTTCCCAGACGTGCTTGCCGCGGGCGACCGACGACGTCAGCATCGTCGCGTCCGTGGAGGACGTGGCCATGTAGTAATGGCTGTGCGCCGTCAGCCCTATGAAGATCGCAAAGAAGAAGGCCGAGCCGCCGTAGAAGACGTTCCGAGCGGCCGACTTGGTCAGGCGTTCAGCCATTGCCAATCCTTTCCGGTTTGATTCCGAAGACATGCGATGGTGTGATTTATTGCCGCTTTGCCCGGCACGTTCTTTGTCAGGGCGCAATGAGCGCGTCAGATCAGGGCGGCGACGGCCGAGGCGAGCCAGGCAAGCAGCAGCACGATCAGGATCCAGCTCACGACGAGACCGCGCCAGAGCCCGGGCACGACGCGAAGATCCATGAAATCGAGCGCGATGCGGTGCCCCTTGAGCGCTGCGAAGGCGAGCAGCAGCGCATTGCCGAGCAGCGCCCGCGGCATCAGCGGCGGCAGCAGGATGGTCGCGAGCGCGATGCCGATCAGCACGATCCAGGTGATGTCGATGCGATCCGGCATCGTCATCTCACCAGGTAGAGAATGGGAAACATGACGATCCAGACCAGATCGACCATGTGCCAGAAGGCCGTTCCCGTCTCGATGCCTGATATTTCGGCGCGGCGGCAGACCACGGCGAGAATGACGATGCCGAGGCCGACATGCAGAAGATGAAAGCCGGTCAGCAGGAAGTAGAGCGTGAAGAACGGGCTGGTTTCGAGCCCGACCCCGCCTCCAATTTCTTCGGCATATTCGGCAAGCTTGATCGCGATGAAGAGACCGCCGAGCACGATGGCGCCGACAATCCAGGATCGCGCCACCTGCCGTTCTCCGGCGCGCGCAGCCTTCGTGGCTCTTGCCGCCGCCCAGCCGCTGGATACCAGCACGACGGTGTTGAGGCCTGCGAGATTCGAATTGAGCGCGGCCTGCCCGGCCGCGAACACAGCCGGGTGGATCGCACGGGCGACCGAAAAGGCGCCGAGGAACAGGCCGAAGGCGACGAGCTCGCTGAAGATCAGCACCCAGATCATGGGATCGCCGGGGAGATCTTGCAGAATTCCCCAGCCGGTTTCCTGTTGTTCGCACTCGGTCGTCGACATCGTCTTTCCGGACCATGACACCGGCCAGACTTAGCCCGGCTTCTCGGTTCCGAATTTGTCGGCGGACAAACTGGGGATCGCCAGAGCCCTTGTTTGCGCCGACGCAACGTCCGGCCGGCCGGCTCGCGGTACGAACCGGCGCTGGGTTCCCAGGACTGGCGAACGATCACATGAGTGATGCACAAATCGGGCTGATGACTGCGACCCCCATCATCATCGCGTTTGCCATCGCGCTCAGGCGCATGGGGGTCTTGTCGACCGTGGCAACGGTCTCGGCCGTGAGCCTCTCCGTCGCGATCGCGACGGTGCTGTTCACGACGCAGTAGCGGCCCGCGCCCCGAGCGCCATGCAGGGCGTCATTACGATGCTGCACAGCAGGAAGCACTTGCTGTTCGTGGTGTCAGACAGTTCCATTCCTCGGTTTTGGCTTCTTGACGTCGTGCGCTAATATTGCGCTCCACGATTGGATGAGTTGGCCATGCCTGAGATCATCAACCTTGGCGCGCTGCAGCTGACATTTCTACAGAGCAAGGACGAGACCGCCGGCGGCCTCGATCTGTTCGAGATGACATTGCAGCCGAACGCGCGCATGCCGATTCCGCACTATCACGATCGCTGGGACGAAACGATCTATGGACTCAGCGGCATCTCGACCTGGCGGATCGAAGCAAAGGACATTGACGTCGCGCCGGGCGAAAGTCTGTACATCAAGCGCGGCGTGGTGCACGGCTTCATCAACCGTTCGCCCCGACCGGCAACCTGCCTGTGCATCCTCAGCCCCGGCGTACTCGGTCCGCAATACTTCAGGGACATGGCGGGCCTGCTATCGGCCGGCTCGCCTGATCCGGCCAAAATGAAGGAAACGATGCTGCGCTACGGGCTGGTTCCTGTGATGCAATCCTGAGGATGAGCGCGGCGCGAGCGGGGTGGAGTGAGATGGCCAAAGCGTTAGCGATTGGTGGGCACGGCGCGTTCGCCTTTGCCCACCCTACGAGACCGCCTATCGCCGCTGATTGTACACGTCGATGCACACGGCACCCAGCAGCACCAGGCCCTTGATGACCTGCTGATAGTCGATGCCGATGCCGAGGATGGACATGCCGTTGTTCATCACGCCCATGATCATGGCGCCGACCACGGCACCGCCGACCCGCCCGACGCCGCCATAGGCCGAGGCGCCGCCGATGAAGCAGGCGGCGATGACGTCGAGCTCGAAGCCGAGGCCGGCCTTTGGAGTTGCCGTGTTGAGGCGCGCGGCGAAGACGAGGCCGGCAAGCGCGGCGAGCACGCCCATGTTGACGAAGGTGAGGAAGGTCAGCCGCTCCGTCTTGATGCCCGACAGGCTCGCCGCCTTGGCGTTGCCGCCGACGGCGTAGATCTGCCGGCCGATCACGGTGCGGCGGGTGACGAAGCCGTACAGCGCGATCAGGATACTCATGATCACCAGCACGTTGGGCAGGCCGCGATAGGTCGCGATCAGATAGGTGAAGTAGAGCACCGCGCAGGCCAGCACAACGCTCTTGCCGAGGAAGAACGCATAGGGCTCGACCTCGATGCCATGCGACTGTTCGCGCGACCTTCCCTTGGCACTGGCATAGACCAGCCCGAGCGCGAGCAAGGCGCCGATCAGCATGGATGTCGGATGCAGCGTGCCGGCCTCGGGCAGCAATTCGGGAATGAAACCGGACGACAGTTTCTGGAAAGTCGCCGGGAACGGGCCGAGCGACTGGCCCTGCAACACCGCGAGCGCCAGGCCCTTGAAGACCAGCATGCCCGCCAACGTCACGATGAAGGACGGAATCTTGAAATAGGCCACCCAATAACCCTGCGCCGCACCGATGGCGGCGCCGAGCGCGAGGCAAGCGAGGAAGGCGAGCGTGTAATCGACCTTGTAGGTCACCATCAGCAAGGCCGCCACGGCACCGATGAAGCCCGCGACCGAACCGACCGAGAGGTCGATATGGCCGGTGACGATGACCAGCAGCATGCCCAGCGCCATGATGACGATGTAGCTGTTCTGCAGCACCAGGTTGGTGAGGTTGAGCGGCTGCAGCAGCGTGCCGCCGGTCACGACCTGGAAGAACAGCATGATCGCAACCAGCGACATCAACATGCCGTAATTGCGCAAATTGTTCTTGATGAAGCTGCCGTGCCGGCGCTCCTCGGGCAGCGAAACCGTCTTGTCGGTCATGGCTGCGATCCTCCCATCTCCGCGGCCGCGGGCGCGGCGTTCCCAATGCTTCGTTCGTTGCGCATGATGGCGCGCATGATCTTTTCCTGTGTCGCCTCCGAGCCCTTGAACTCGCCGACGAAAGCGCCGTCGTTCATGACGCAGATGCGGTCGCAGATGCCGAGCAGCTCGGGCATCTCCGAGGAGATCACCACGACGCCGCGGCCGGCTTCCGCAAGCTCGTTGATGATACAGTAAATCTCATATTTGGCACCGACGTCGATACCTCTTGTCGGCTCGTCCAGGATCAGGACCTTGGGGTCGGTCATCAGCCATTTCGATAGTACGACCTTCTGCTGGTTGCCGCCGGAGAGCTGGCCGGTCTCCTGGTAGACGTCGGAGCAGCGGATGCGCATCCGGTTGCGGTAGTCGCTGGCGACCTTGAGCTCGGCGATGTCGTCGATCACCCTGCTAGGTGCGACCTGGTCGAGGCTCGCCAGCGTGATGTTCTTGCGGACGTCGTCGGCGAGGATTAGGCCGAGCTGCTTGCGGTCCTCGGTGACGTAGGCAAGACCGGCGTCGATCGCGGCGGCGACGCTTGGCAGCGCGATCTCACGGCCTTCGAGCCGGATAATGCCGCTGACATTGGTGCCCCAGGAGCGGCCGAACAGGCTCATGGCAAACTCGGTACGCCCTGCCCCCATCAGGCCGGCAATGCCCACGACCTCGCCGCGCCTGACGCCGAAACTGACGTTCTTGATCACCTGCCGCTCGGGATGGATGGGATGATAGACCGACCAGTTCTCGACGTCGAGCACCGGCTCGCCGATCTTCACATTGCGCTCCGGGAAACGGTGCGCCATATCGCGATTGACCATGCTGCGGATGATGCGGTCTTCCTGGATCGGCTCGGCATGGCAATCGATGCTGTCCACCGTGCGGCCGTCGCGCAGCACGGTGATGTGGTCGGCGACCTTGGCGACCTCGTTCAGCTTGTGCGAGATCAGGATCGAGCCGATGCCCTGCTCGCGGAACGCCATCAGGCGATCGAGCAGCGCGGCGCTGTCGGCCTCGTTGAGGCTCGCGGTCGGCTCGTCCAGGATCAGCATCCGTACCCGCTTGGACAGCGCCTTGGCGATCTCGACCAGCTGCTGCTTGCCGACGCCGAGATCGGTGATCAGCGTATCCGGGGATTCCTTCAGGCCGACCTGCGCCAGCAGCTCGCGCGTGCGCCGGTAGACCTCGTCGCGATCGATCACCCCTAGCTTCGACGGCGGATGCGACAGGAAGATGTTCTCCGCAATCGACATCAGCGGGATCAGCGCCAGCTCCTGATGGATGATGATGATGCCCAACGCCTCGGAATCGTTGATGTCGCGAAAGCGCCGCTCCTCGCCGTCGAAGACGATGGTACCCTCGTAGCTGCCGTGCGGATAGACCCCGCTGAGCACCTTCATCAGCGTCGACTTGCCGGCGCCATTCTCGCCGACGAGCGCATGGATCTGCCCGGCGCGAACCGAGAAGTTGACGTCGCGCAGCGCCTGCACGCCGGCAAAGCTCTTGCTGACGTTGCGCATCTCCAGCATGGCGGTCATGGCTTTGGTGTCCCTTGCTTTACTTTGCCTCTCTCCGCGTGCGGGGAGAGGTAGAATGATATCGCTGCATCCACATCGTCATTGCGAGCGCAGCGAAGCGATCCAGACTATTTCCGCGGTGGCAGACTGGATTGCTTCGCTGCGCTCGCAATGACGGAGTGCATAGCAACCACTGCCCGCATGGAAAGAGGCCCCTCATCCTAACCCTCTCCCCGCAAGCGGGGAGAGGGGAAAGAGAGAGTCTTACTGGAACTGCGACTTCTTGTAGTAACCGCTGTCGACCAGCACCTTCTCCCAATTGTCCTTGTAGACCACCACCGGCTTGAGCAGGTAGGACGGCACGGTCTTGACGCCGTTCTCGTAGGTCTTGGTGTCGTTGACGGTGACCTCCTTGCCGGCGAGCGCGGCGTCGACCATGTCAGCGGTCACCTTGGCGAGGTCGCGGGTGTCCTTGAAGATGGTCGAATACTGATCGCCGCGCAGCATGGCCTTGATCGAAGGCACTTCGGCGTCCTGGCCCGAGATGATGGGCATCGGCTGGCCGGCACTGCCGTATCCGACGCCCTTCAGCGAAGAGATGATGCCGATCGAGAGGCCGTCATAGGGCGACAGCACGGCGTTGACCTTCTTGTTGCCGTAGTAGGCGCTGAGCAGGTTGTCCATGCGGGCCTGCGCGGTGGCGCCGTCCCAGCGCAGGGTCGCGACCTTATCCATGCCCATCTGGCCGGACACGACGACGAGCTTGCCGCTGTCGATATACGGCTTCAGCACGCTCATGGCGCCGTTGTAGAAGAAGTAGGCATTGTTGTCGTCGGGCGAGCCGCCGAACAGCTCGATGTTGAAGGGACCCTTGCCGTCCTTCAGGCCAAGACCTTGCACGATCGACTCTGCCTGGAGCACGCCGACCTGGAAATTGTCGAAGGTCGCGTAATAGTCGACGTTGGGTGTGCCGCGGATCAGGCGGTCATAGGCGATGACGGTGATGCCTTTCGCTTTCGCCTGCTTGAGCACGTCGGACAAGGTGGTGCCGTCGATCGCGGCGATCACCAGCGCCTTGGCGCCCTTGGTCACCATGTTCTCGACCTGGGAGAGCTGGTTCGGGATATCGTCCTCGGCATATTGCAGGTCGGTGTTGTAGCCGCGCTCCTTCAGCACCTTCACCATGTTGTTGCCGTCGTCGATCCAGCGCGCCGAAGATTTCGTCGGCATGGCGATGCCGACCGTCGCCTTCTGGGCGAAGGCAGCGACGCCCGTGGCCATCGTAGCGGCACTGGCCAGCGCCAGCGCGAGAAATGTCGTCTTCAGTTTCAGCATGTTTCACTCCCTTTGGGTGTCAGACTTTCTTCGTAGTGTCGAGAACGACGGTGGTGTACGGCTTGGGCCTCCTATGCGAGCTTGACGTCGGGTTCCGCGCGCCCGCGCGCGGTTGCTTCGAGCAGAAAGGTGCAGCCGGCTTGCGGATCGGCGGCGCGTGCCGTCGCGTCCATGTCCTGCCAGGCCGACGTGACGAGCAGGCGCGACAGGTCGGGGCCGACGAAGGCGGGGCAGCTCGCCTGCTTCGCCGGCACGCTGAGTGACCGCAGGCGCTCGCCCTGCGGCGAATAGACATCGATCCGGCTCGCGCCCCAGCACGCATTCCAGATCTGCCCGTCGGCGTCGCACACCGAGCCGTCGAGACCGCCGATGCCGCTGTGGCGCAGCAGCACCTCCGGCTCGCCGCGCGGCAGGCCGGTCGCGGGGTTCAGCGGCACGGCATAGAGCACCGCGCGCGGGGTGTCGGTGAAGTAGCCAGTGGCGCCGTCAGGCGAGAAGCAGATCGAATTGGGAATGCTGATGCCGGGAAACAGGGTCGAGATCTTGCCGCGATGAAACGCGTAGATCGCGCCCGCCTTCGGCTCGGCTTTCTTGCCCATGGTGCCGATCCAGAACGTACCCGATTGATGCACGCGGCAATCGTTCGAGCGCGTCGCCGGATTGTCCGCTTCGAGTGGACAGAACAGCGTCATCGCACCATCAGCGAGCTTGCGGATGTAGAGGCCGTCTTCGGCGACGATCAGCTGCCGCTCGGCGTCGATGCGCCCGAGCGCGCTCGCCATCCGGCCGAGCGCGTGGATGCGGACAGAACCGCTGCCGAGTTGCGCCTCGAACAGCTTGCCTTCGCGAATGTCGAACCACCAGGCCGTGTTAGTGGTCACGTCATAGGTCGGACCTTCGCCGAGATGGCAAGGATGGTCCGAGAGGACAGTCGTTGGCACTTGCTCCATCATGGCGACCTCACCGAAAAGCGATAGACCGTGTGATGGCGATAGACCCCGCCGGGATCGAGGCGCGGGCTCGGAAAGTCCGGCCGGTTCGGAGCGTCGGGCCAGATATGCGGCTCCAGGCACATGGCGTCCGATTGCCGGATCAGCTTGCCGCCTTTGCCCGCCATCGTCCCGTCGAGATAATTGCCGGAATAGACCTGAAGTCCGGGCTGATCGGTGAGCAGCTCCATGATGCGCCCGGAGAGCGGCGCCTCCAGCCGCGCCGCGAGCGCAAGCTTGCCGTCGCGGCCGAGGCAATAGGTGTGGTCGTAGCCCCTGCCGTTTCGCAATTGCGGGTCGCTCTCGCGGATGCGCTCGCCCACCGGCCGCGGATTGCGGAAATCGAACGGCGTGCCGGCAACGCTGCGCGGCGGCTCCGGCAGCGGAATTGCGGTGGGATCGATGGCGAGGAACTGCTCGGCCGCGACCATCAGGCTGTGATCGAGAATGGACGTACCTGACGTCGCACCCTCGAGATTGAAGAAGCTGTGGTTGGTCAGATTGACGATGGTCGGCCGGTCGGTCCGCGCTTCCATCAGCAACGACAGCTCGGTCGGACCGGTGATGCGATAGGTCACGCGGACGTCGAGCTTACCCGGATAATTCTCCTCGCCATGCGGGCTGACATAGGTGAGCGTCACCGCGGGCTCGGCGCCCTCGTCGATGTCCGCGATCTCCCAGAGCTTGCGATCAAAACCCTCGAGCCCGCCGTGCAGCGCATTCGGACCGTTATTGACGGGAAGCTGCACCGTCCCGCCTTGAAACGAAAATTGTCCCTTGGCGATGCGGTTGGCATAGCGGCCGACGGTAGCACCCAGAAACTTCCGTTCGGCGAGATAGCCCGCGAAGACATCATGGCCAAGCACGATGTCATCGTATCCGCCGTTGGCATCCGGCGCGATCAGCGCTTGCAGCACCGCGCCGTGGCTGATGATACGCGCCTCGAAACCGCCCTCCCCACGCAGCGCGACGCGCTCGACCTTGCGGCCGTCGGGCAGCGTCCCGAAGACGTCTCTTGTGATTGTTGATGCGGCCATGCTCAATCCACAAACGGTTCGACGATCGTGCGCTTGCCGAGCAGGAAGGCGTCGGCGACGAGACGGAGCGGCGTCAGATCGACGTCACTTGCGCCGGCCGCTGCAAGCTCGACGAAGCGCCGGTAGAGTCCGCGATATTCCTGATCAGGTCCTTCGGCAAGCACCTTGCCGTCGACGGCCATGCGCGCGCCACCGCTTGATAGCGTCAGCCGGCCCTGATCGGTCTCGACGAGGATATCCCAGCTCTGCGGCCCGGTCTGGCGGAAGTCGAACTCGGCAGTCACGGGCAGGCCGCTGATATCCGTCAGGTTCAGGTTGGCCGCGATCGGCGCCTGGCAGTTGGCGGGAAAGGCCAGCTCGGCCGCGGTGACGAACACGGGCTTCGGCAGAATCCTGGTCAGGATCGACAGCGCATTGATGCCGGGATCGAACACGCCGAGGCCGCCCGGCTCCCAGATCCAGCCCTGCCCGGGATGCCAGACGCGGACATCCTCCTTCCAGCTGATGTGCACCGAGTTGATGCACCGCTCGGCGAGCCATTGCCGGGCCGGCTCGACCGCCGGCGCAGAGCGCGAATGCCAGGTCGCAAACAATGTCCGCTTCGCACCCGCCGCCATCGCAATCAACGGATCAAGCTCGGCAACCCCGGTGCCCGGCGGCTTCTCCAGCATGACATGCTTGCCGGCGGCGAGCGCCGCCGCGGCCTGGACCCGTCGCACCTGCGGCGGCGTGCAGAGCGAGACGGCGTCGATCGGCGGCCCCTTCTGAAGCAATTCCTCGATGGTTGCAAAATGCGGCACCCTCGGTAGCGAGGCATTGCGGCTGGCCACGGCGGCGAGCATTGCACCCGGTGTGGCGGCGATCGCCGCCACATGCTGGTCCCGCGCGATCTTGCCGAAGCCGACGATGGCGATGCGAAGGTCTGTCACGCTTGTTCTCCGGTATCGGTCGATGGCAGCGGATCGGCCGGGGCGGTCTCGATCACCGTACTGTCGTGGCGGCGCATGCCATTGTGAATGACATAGACCATGGCCTCGGATGCGGCGTCGGCATCGCCCGCGACGATGGCATCGACGATCCTCTGATGCCACAGCAGCACCGTCTCGCGGTCCTCGGTTTCGACCGGGGCGCTGAGCAGGAACGATGCACGCAGCGCTGCTTCGATGACATGCCCGACCGAGCGCATGAATAGATTGCCGGAGGCGCGCGCCACACCAACGTGAAGCGCGAGATCGGCATCGGCAAAGCCGACCGAGTCGGAGGCTTCACGCCGCATGCGATCCATGCAGCGGCGAAGCTCGCTGATGTCCTCCGCGGACCGCTGCGTGGCCGCCAGCATCGCCGCGCGCGGTTCGACCGCCAGACGGATCTCGGCGAGGTCGTTGAGGAAGCGCTTGTCGATGCCGGCGTCGAGGTGCCAGGCCAGCACGTCCGCGTCGAACATGTTCCAGGCGCCGCGCTCGCGCACGACCGTGCCGACCCGCGCCTTGGTGGTGAGCAGGCCCTTGGCGACCAGCGTCTTCACGCTCTCGCGCAGCACCGGCCGCGACACACCGAACATCGCGATCATCTCGGCATCACCAGGCAGGCGCGTGCCTTCCGCATAGCGGCCGGCGATGATGTCGACGCCGATCGAACGCGCCACCTCCGCATGGTTGGAGTGGGCCCGCCGCGTCGGGATAACGACGATCCGCGAGGTCATGACGCCGCTCCCATATGTTTCACCGCCGGCCGGCGCGCAAGCGTGACCAGCCCCTGTTGCAGGGCGATGAAGGCGAACAGAAGCACGCCGGTCGCGATCTTGGTCCACCAGCTCGACAGCGTGCCGTCGAAATTGATGTAGGTCTGGATCAGGCCCTGGATGAGCACGCCGAGGAATGTTCCGACCACCGAGCCCTGGCCGCCGGTGAGCAGCGTGCCGCCGATCACAACGGCGGCGATGCTGTCGAGCTCGACGCCGACGGCGGAGAGCGAATAGCCGGCGCTGGTGTAGAAAGAGAAGACGATCCCGGCGAGCCCCGCGAGCAGGCTCGACAGCATGTAGATCTTGATCGTCATCTTGCCGACGGCAACGCCCATCAGGCTCGCGGTGGCCCGGCTGCCGCCGAGCGCATAGACGTTGGCGCCGAACCGGGTGAGATGCAGCAGCAGGGCGCCGCCGATCACGATCAGGAGCATGATGATCGCGATGGCCGTCAGCCGGCCGCCGCCGGGCATCCGCAGTGCAAAATCTGACACCGTCGAATAGATCGGCGCGTTGATCGGCACCGATTCGGTCGACAGCAGGAAGCTCGCGCCGCGCGCCAGGAACATGCCGGCCAGCGTCACGATGAAAGGTGGCAGATCGAAGACGTGGATGACGGCGCCCATCGCCGCGCCAAACGCCGCCGAGAGCGCGAGGATGGCGACGAAAGCGACCAGCGGCGGGACGCCCCAGCGCTCGATAGCCAGCGCGACGAATACGGTGGTGAAGCCGATCACCGAGCCGACCGAGAGGTCGATGCCGCCGGAGATGATCACGAACGTCATGCCGGTCGCGACGATCCCCAGGAAGGCATTGTCGGTGAGCAGATTGCCGACCACGCGGGTGGAGGCGATGTTGGGGAATTGCATGGCGCAGAGCGCAAAGGCCGCAACGAGCACGATCGCCGTGATCAGGACGGGCGGCAGGCCTTTCATGCTTTGGCCCTCCGCAGCCACGTGGCGATTCCGGCGAGACCGGAGAATTTCGGCGATTGCAGCAGCAGCACCGCGAGCACCACCACCGCCTTGACCAGCAGATTGAACTCCGGCGGGTAGCCCGACAGCAGGATGCCGGTGTTCATGGTCTGGATGATCAGCGCACCCAGCACGGCCAGCACGAGACTGAATCGGCCGCCGAACAGCGAGGTGCCGCCGATCACCACGGCGAGGATCGCATCGAGCTCGAGCCAGAGGCCGGCATTGTTGGCGTCTGCACCCATGATGTCGGCCGCCGCGATCACGCCGGCGAGCGCGGCGCAGACGCCGCACCAGACGTAGACGGCCAAAATCATTGCGCGTGTGCCGACGCCGGCGAGCTCGCTCGCCCGCGCGTTGCCGCCGGTTGCCTCGATCAGGAGACCTAGCGCGGAGCCACGCACGACCGCGCCGGTGAGGATGAGCATGCCCAACGCAATCACGACCGGCACCGGCAGGCCGAGCACCGAGCCATTGCCGAGCCACACCAGATCCGGCGAGGAGAACGTCACGATGCGTCCTTCGGTGATGAGCTGGGCGATGCCGCGCCCCGCGACCATCAGGATCAAGGTCGCCACGATCGGCTGCATGCCGAGCACGGCGACGAGAAAGCCGTTCCAGAGGCCGCAGACGAGGCCCGCCGCAAGCGCAGCCGCCAGCACGATCGGGAGACTATGACTGTCGGCTAGGCTCGCGGCGATCGCACCGCAGATCGCCATCACGGCACCGACCGACAGATCGATGCCGCGCGTCGCGATCACCAACACCATGCCGAGGGAGAGCAGCGCCACCGGCGTGCCGCGGTTGAGCACGTCGATAAGGCTGCCGAACAGACGGCCATCCTGCAGGCGCAGGTCGAAGAATTGCGGCGAAACCACGCGATCGACCGCGAGGATGACGATCAGCGCCAGGATCTGGGCAAGGCCGCGGCGCGGCAACAGCGCTGTCATGTGTGGGCCTCAAGCGCAACAGCGACGCTATCGGCGGCAATGGCGGCGAGAATGTTGCCGACGTCGATCGCCTCGCCCTTGAGCTCCTCGACATGGGCGCGGTCGCGCAGCACGACCACGCGATCGGAATACGTAACGATCTCATCCAGTTCGGAGGAGATGACGAGCAGCGAAAGCCCGTCGTCGCAGAGCTCGCGGATCAGGCGGATGATCTCGGCATGCGCGCCGACATCGATGCCGCGGGTCGGCTCGTCCAGCACGAGCAGCCGCGGCGAGGTCGCGAGCCAGCGCGCCAGCAGCACTTTTTGCTGGTTGCCGCCGGAGAGCAGGCCGACCGGGCGCTCCGGATCGGGCGGGCGGATGTCGAGCATCTTGACGTAACGGCGCGCGATCTCGTCCTGCTCGCGGCGCGACAGCGGCCGATGCAGCCCGCGCTTGGCCTGGAGCGCGAGCACGATGTTCTCGCGCACGCTGAGCTCGGCGACGATGCCGTCGGTCTTGCGCTCCTCCGGGCAATAGCCAAAGCCGTGACGAACGCCGTCGCGCGGCGACTGCAGCCGAACGGCTGCGCCCGCCACCCTCGCCTGCCCACGATCCGCGCGCTCGGCGCCGAACACCAGCCGCGCCGTCTCGGTGCGGCCTGAGCCGAGCAGCCCGGCCAGACCGACCACCTCGCCGTGACGCAGCTCGAGATCGAACGGCGCGACATAGCCGGCCTTTCCGTAACTCTCGAAGCTCGCACACACCTCGCCGGCCTGGCGCTCACGCGTCGCCGCCCGCGCGGTGGTTTCCGCCAGCTCGCGGCCGAGCATCATCCGGATCAATTCCAGCCGCGGCAGCGAGGCGGTCTCGCGCTCGCCGACGAGGCGGCCGTTACGCAGCACGGTGATGCGGTCGGAGATCTCGTAGACCTGGTCGAGGAAGTGGCTGACGAAGACGATGCCGATGCCGCGCCCCGCGAGCTGGCGCATGATACGGAAGAGAATCTCGACCTCGTGCCGGTCGAGGCTCGCGGTCGGCTCGTCCAGGATCAGCACCCGGGCGGAGAGATCCACCGCGCGCGCAATCGCGGTGACGTGCTGAATCGCCACCGAATAATTGCCGAGCGGCGCGGCGACGTCGATGTCGAGGCCGAAATCCGCGAGCAGAGCCTTGGCGCGGCGCCGCATCTCGCCTTCGCGCACGATGCCGAAACGCATCGGCTGGCGGTCGAGGAACAGGTTCTGCGCCACCGAAAGGTTCGGCAGCAAGTTGACCTCCTGGTAGACGGTCGCGATGCCCGCTGCGAGTGCTGCCTTGGCCGAGCGCGGCGCGATCTCCTCACCGCCGAGCCTGACGATGCCGACATCGCGCGGAAACACGCCGGTGACGACCTTGATCAGCGTGGACTTGCCGGCGCCGTTCTCGCCGAGCAGCGCATGAATCTCACCGGCGCGCAGCGTGAAGTCGACCTCCTGCAACGCGCGCACCGCACCAAAGCTCTTGCTGATCCCGCGCACCTCCAGCAGCGGCAGAGCAGGATCAAGGCTGTTTTCCATCGCGACGTCACTCCCACCGGCGCCCGCGGACAGCGCGGACGCCAAGCCTACTCGTTCGCGCAGCGGTTTTGAAAGGGGGTGCCGGACCGCAAGACGCGGTCCGGCGGAGCCCACCTCAGTAACCGAGGCCCTTCTTGCTGTCGTAGATCTTCTGCGGATCATCGGCGGCGGTATAGAGCTTCGACTCGGTCTGGATCCATTTCGGTGGCACCGTACCCTTGTCCTTGAACGCCGCGATGGCATCGAGCGCGGGGCCGGCCATGTTCGGCGTCAATTCGACTGTGGCGTTGGCTTCGCCCGCGGCCATCGCCTTGAAGATGTCGGGCACCGCGTCGATCGAGACGGTGAGGATCTCCTTGCCGGGCTTGAGGCCGGCTTCCTTCATCGCCTGGATCGCGCCCACCATCATGTCGTCGTTGTGGGCATAGACCGCGCAGATCGACTTGCCGCCGCCTTCGGCCTTGATGAAGCTCTCCATCACCTCCTTGCCCTTGGCGCGGGTGAAGTCGCCGGTCTGGCTGCGCACAACCTTCAGGTTCGCGTGCTTGGCAATCGCAGTGTCGAAGCCCTTCTTGCGGTTGGCCGCGACGCTGGCGCCGACCGTGCCCTGCAATTCGACGATGTTGCAGGCCTTGTTGCCGACCGTCTTCGCCAGCCAGTCGCCGGCGACCTCTCCTTCATGCACGCTGTCGGAGGTGACGGCGGTGAGATAGAGCTCCTTGCCGGAGGGATCGATGTCGCGGTCGAGCAGCACGACCGGGATCTTGGCCTCCTTGGCTTCCTTCAGCACCGAATCCCATCCCGTCGAGACGACAGGCGCGAGGAAGATCGCATCGACATTCTGCGCGATGAAGGAGCGGATCGCCTTGATCTGGTTCTCCTGCTTCTGCTGGGCGTCGGCGATCTTGAGGTTGACCTTCCGCTTGGCAGCTTCCTGCTTGGACACGGACGTCTCGGCCGCGCGCCAGCCGGATTCCGATCCGATCTGCGAGAAGCCGATGGTGAGCTCGCCGGCGCTGGCCGGGGTCGCGAGCAACAAGGCGGCCATGGCGCTGGCCGCAAAGAGGGCTTTAGGGGTCATCAGGCGTGTCTCCCAAGATGTTATCCGGGGCGCCCATTGGTATCATGGCACCCACAGGCCGGCCTTCGGGCCAGCGCTGGGCACTATTTCACGGAAGTGGAGTTCCGACTAGTCATATTATTTTACTATTTGGAGGAAAACGCAGGTAGGTGGCGGCGAGCTGATTATGACACGCTCAGCGCGATTTTGTTCCCCTCATGCAACGAGGAGATGAAAAAAGTAAGGCGGGCTCGTTTGAGCTTCAGCTGTCAGCGCGGCGAAGATGCGACCTTCGCCCGCTTGCGGGAGGCTAAGGGCAGCAGCGCTAAATCAGCTTCCGTTGCGCCAGGTTCTTCATCAGCGCGCCGATGCCGAACGTCCAGGGCTCGCACTCGTCGCTGGTGCGCATGCGGTTGACGAGCTTGCCGAGCTGAGGCGCCGCGATCGTGACGATGTCATCGCGCTTGTGGGTGAATCCCTGCCCCGGCGCATCGCGATCTTTCACGGGCGCGAACATGGTGCCGAGGAACAGCACGAAGCCATCGGGATATTGATGCACCTTGCCGATGGTCTGCGCGACGAGATCGGTCGGATCGCGGCTGATCTTGCTGATCGAGGAATGGCCGTCGAGAACGAAACCGTCCGTGCCCGTGACGTTCAGGCTGATGTCCAGCCTGCGCGCGTCGTCGAGCGTGAAGGTGTCGTCGAACAGACGCAGCAGCGGGCCGATCGAACAGGACGCGTTGTTGTCCTTGGCCTTCGACAACAGCAGCGCCGAGCGACCCTCGAAGTCGCGCAGGTTCACGTCGTTGCCGAGCGCGCCGCCGACGATCTTGCCGCGGCTCGAGACGAACAGCACCAGCTCGGGCTCGGGATTGTTCCAGGTCGATTTCGGATGCAGGCCGGCGTCCATGCCGGTGCCGACCGACGACAAGGTGGGCGCCTTGGTGAAGACCTCGGCATCCGGACCAATGCCGACCTCGAGATATTGGCTCCAGGCGTTCTGATCGATCAGCACCTGCTTCAGGTGCATCGCCTGGTCCGATCCCGGCTTGAGCTTCGACAGATCGTCGCCGATCAGGCGCGTCACTTCTTTCCGGATCGCTTCGGCCGAGGCCGGATTGCCCTTGGCGCGCTCTTCGATGACACGTTCCAGCATCGAGATCGCGAAGGTGACGCCGGCGGCCTTCAACGTCTGGAGATCGACGGGCGCGAGCAGCCAGGGTTTTTGGGGATCGCGACGGTCCGGCGGGGTGTTGGCCACGATCGCCTCGAGATCACCGATGCGCTCGCCCTTGGTGGCGGCAAGCGCCTTGGCGGGATCGTCCGCCTCGCAGAGCGCGCTGATGGTCGGAAACTTCGCAGTGACGTCGAACACGCCGTCGTCGCGCACGGCGACCACGGCCGGCCCATTCACCTGCGGCAGCCAGACGCGGCCAGCCAATGTTCCCCGCGTGCCGTCCTCGGGGAGAAGGTCTTTTACCGTCAATGTCGTCATGGCCGCGTCCTCGCTGTTTTTAGGGATCGGCCGCGTTCGCAGCGGCCGTTCCCGTTGGCGAAGACCAATAAACGTCTGGCGGGGGAAGTCCAGAGCGGCGACCCGCCGTGCAATTATGCCCCTGCCCGCGCCTTTCGTGCCGCAATCTGGTGCAGTGCCCAGCGCGCATTCTTACGGACATCGGGATCAGGATCATCGGCGATTACGGCGAGGAATGCCTCGCCGTCGGGATGGGCAATCTCGCCTAGCGCGGCGGCGGCCTCTTTGCGTAGGTTCGCCTGGTCGTGATTGATGCAACTACCAATCGGCCGCACCGCGCGCTCGATCTTCATCTTTCCAAGGCTGCGGATCGCCTTGAGCCGCACCTGCCAAAACTCGTCCGCGAGACAAGCGACGAGCTGATCAGCCGCGATTGCACCGTTCACGTTCAGACCCAGCGTCTCCGCGGCCATCTCACGGACCATCCAATCCGGATCCTTCAGCGCGCGGGTGATGGTCTCTGCCGCCGGCTTCATCTGAGAAAAGGCTAGCGCACTCACGGCGGCGCGGCGCACATGGGCATCGGGATCGTTGATCAGCGCGGTCAGCGCCGGAATCGATTCCTCCAGCTTGAGGAAGCCGATCACGCCGATCGCCTGCACACGTACGGCGGCGTCGGTGTCCTGGAGTGCTTCCAGAGCGGGCTTGAGTGTATCCCTGCGGCGCAGTTCCTTCAGTGCGCGCAGAGCGCCCATGCGGACGAAGGCGTGGGTATGCCTGATCAGCGGCAGGATCGCGTCGGCGCAGGCGGGATCCTTGAATTCAGCCATGCTGTCGGCCGCAGCCGCCGCGACGATCCTCTCGGGATCGACCAGCAGTTTGACCAGCGCGCTTGCCGCCTCCGGCCCGTCGAACTCCCCGAGCGCCATCGCGACCTGCTGGCGCACGCCGGCATCGGGATCGGCGACCATGTCGGCGAGATGAGCGACCGCGGCCGGGTCTCCGGAATGGCCGAGCGCGATGATGGCGACGCGGCGCTCGGCGGGATCGGCGGCCTGCAGCCGCTCGTCTGCATCTTCAAGGTCGTCGTAGGCTTCGAACGGGCTCGACATGCTCACCTCAACAGATAGGGAATGTTGACGGTGACGGCGCCGGTCGGACAATCCGCTTCGCAGGGCATGCAGTACCAGCACTCATCATAGGCCATGTAAGCTTTTTTGGTCATGTCGCTGATGCGCAGCACGTCGAGCGGGCAGACGTCGACGCACACCGTGCAGCCCTTGTCCGCGATGCATTTGGCATCGTCGACGACCACCGGAACCGATGTCTGATAGGACGCGAGAGGCATTTGATGTCTCCTATTGCTGTGTTCTGGTGGTCAGGCGGAGGCGCGAATGCGCTGCTTGTCGTAGAGGTCCTTCTCGTCGTCCGCGATCGGCACGACGTAGGGCTCGACCGCCCGCTTCTCGCTGGTCATCTTGCCGTCCCGCTTGGAGAGCAGCGTGTGACAGAACCAGTTCTCGTTGTCCTTCTCCGGGAAATCCGTGCGCCAGTGATAGAGTCCCCAGCGGCTCTCCTCGCGGTAGAGCGAAGCGTGCGCGGCCATATCGGCGCAGTCCATGATCGATTGCACCTCGAGCGCGCGGAGCAATTCGTGCGCATTGCGCGCGATCATGCGCTCTTGCATGTCGTCCCTCGCCTCAGCGAGCCGGCGCATGCCGAGCTCGTACTTGCGCGTGACTTTCGGCGGCTGGAGATAGTCGTTGACCAAGCGGCGGGTCTTGTACTCGATTTGGTTCGGCGGAATGCCGTCCTCACGCTTGGTCGGCGCCATCACGCGCTCGCGCTCCATCGCGACGTCGGCCGCGTCAAACTCCGCGAAGTCTTGGCTGTCGGCGTACTCCATCGCGTCGATGCCGGCGACCGAGCCGTTGGTGAAGGCGCCAAGCATATAATTGTGCGGGACGCTCGCCATGTCGCCGGCGGCATAGAGGCCGGGCACTGTGGTACGGGCATTGTCGTCAACGAACACGCCTGAGGCGCTATGCCCGGAGCAGAAGCCGATCTCGGAGATGTGCATCTCGATGGACTCGCTGCGGTAGTCGACCCCGCGCCCCTGCTGGAACAGGCCGCGCGTCGGACGCTCGACCTTGTGCAGCGTGGACTCGATCTCGGAAATGGTGTCGGGATGGAGATGCCTGAGCTGGAGGAACACCGGGCCCTTGCCTGACAGCAGCTCGTTGTAGAACTCCAGCATCATCTGGCCGGACCAGTAGTCGCATTCGATGAAGCGCGATCCCTCATTGTTCGCCGTGTAGGCGCCGAAGGGACCAGCGACATAGGCGCAGGCGGGCCCATTATAGTCCTTGATCAGGGGGTTGATCTGGAAGCATTCGAGGTTCGCGAGCGCTGCGCCGGCGTGATAGGCCATGGCGTAGCCGTCGCCGGAATTGGCGGCGTTCTCGTAGGTGCCGAACATGTAGCCGGAGGTCGGCAGACCGAGCCGACCGGCGGCGCCCATGCAGAGGATCACGGCCTTGGCCTTGATCACCAGGATCTCGGCAGTGCGGGTGTTGACGCTGATGGCACCGGCAATCCGGCCGTCGGTCGACTTGAGCAGCCGCGTCGCCATGTAGCGGTTGGAAATGAGGATGCGCGCGCGGCGGAGCTGGCGGTACAGCGCCTTCTTCACGGTTTCGCCGTTCGGCATCGGCAGCACATAGGTGCCGATGTGGTGCACCTTCTTGACCGCGTAGTCACCGTTCTCGTTCTTCAGAAAGCGGATGCCGAAGCTGTCCAGCTCTTCGATGATCTTGTAGCAATTCTGCGCGTATTTATAGACCGCCTTCTGGTCGACGATGCCGTCATTAGCAATAGTGATTTCCTTGGTGTACTGCTCCGGCGTGGCGTAACCGGGAATGACGGCATTGTTCAGCCCGTCCATCCCCATCGAGATCGCGCCGGAGCGCTTGACATTGGCCTTTTCGAGCAGAACGACGTTGGCCTTCGGGTTTTTCAGCTTCGCCTTCAGCGCCGCCATCGGGCCGGCCGTGCCGCCGCCGATCACGAGCACATCGCAGGAAACCTCCGAAAGTCCGTCGACGATCTGATCTAGTGACATCACTTGCTCCTGGTTCGCCGACCCGCGGCGCCTGTGCATCAGATTTGTTCAGGTGGATGTCCGGCGATAGCAATTAGTTGTCGCCGGACAGCGATTTGGCCTCAGCGCTCGACAAAAGCCTTTTCAATCACGAAATGGCCGGGCTGGCTGTGGTTGCCCTCGACGAAGCCGCGCGCGGAGAACATCGCGTGGAGTTCCTCGAGCATCGCCGGGCTGCCGCACAGCATGATGCGGTCGGTCCCGATATCGAGGGCGGACTGACCGATATCGTCGAACAGCTGGTTCGAGGCGATCAGGTCGGTGATGCGGCCGCGGTTGCGGAACGGCTCGCGGGTGACGGTCGGATAGTAGACGAGCTTGTCGCGGATCAGTGGCCCGAAGAATTCGTGATCGCGCAGACCTTCGACGAGGCGCTCGCCGTAAGCGAGTTCGGAGACCTGCCGGCAGCCATGAGCGAGCACGATGGTCTCGTAGTTCTCATAGACATCCGGGTCCTTGATCAGGCTGGCGAAGGGGGCAAGGCCGGTTCCGGTCGAGAGCAGCAGCAGGCGCTTTCCCGGAATGAGATTGCCGGTGATCAGCGTGCCCGTCGCTTTGCGGCCGACCAGGATGATGTCGCCCTCCCTGATCTTCTGCAGGCGCGAGGTCAACGGGCCATCCTGTACCTTGATCGAGAAAAACTCGAGCGCCTCCTCGTGATTGGCGCTGGCCATGCTGTAGGCCCGCATCAACGGCTTGCCCTCGACCTCCAGTCCGATCATCGCGAACTGGCCGTTCTGGAAACGAAAGCCGGGATCGCGCGTCGCGGTGAAGCTGAACAGGGAGTCGGTCCAATGCCTGACTGACAAAACCGTTTCCTTCTGAAATGAACTCATGGTCTCTCCTTGTCGATGACGACAAGGTCATGGAGAGAGGGGGGCCCGGCAATTCAGAAGTGAAATTCCCGGTCGATTAGTTTCACATTTCGCGCGTGGTGATCGAAGACCAGGCACGCGGTCATGCCGGCGCCGGCAATTAGTTGCTATTCGCCGCGCCGGTGCCGGCATAGATAGAAGTCGGAGGTTCGTCATGACCATGACCTTGGTGGCACCGACCGTTGCCAACTATGAAGCCAGCGCCGATCTCGCCGCCCTTCTCGTCCGCACCACGCAGGACGGCGCGCTCAGCGTGCCCGCCGAGAAACTCCGCCTCTCATGCAAATGCGCCCACTGCACCCGCGCCCGTTTCGACGGCCGCTTCCCGGAGGCGTTTCCCGGGATTGCGATCACCGGGATCGGCGATCTCGGCTATGGTCTGAACATCTCGTTTTCGGATGGGCACAACCGGGGGATATATCCGAAGCCGTATTTGCTCAGTCTGGCTGGGCGGTAGGGGCTACGGGCCGCTCCACAAACTCCGCTGTCATTCCCCGCGAAGGCGGGGAAGTCGGTATGCCGCGGCCTCTCCGTATCGCAATGAAGTCTCTGGAATACCGGGTCGCCCGACCAAGCCGGGCGATGACGCCGGAGTAAATCTGGCACGGACATTGCTCCTCTTTAGAACGATTTGAACGTTCCGGAGGCAGACAATGTTGCAGGCGGCGAATGTGGTTCGTGGGGCCGCTCCCCCAGCAGCCCGGCCTGCAGGCAGTTCCTCCCTGCTGCTCACCGAGAACCAGCAATGGATTGGCGGTCCGCCGGCGCTGATGGACAAGCTCTCGCCGCACGAGCGCGAATTGGTGCTGAAGCAGGGGCGGCGAA
Source organism: Bradyrhizobium sp. NC92 (assembly GCF_025200865.1). Lineage (NCBI taxonomy): Bacteria > Pseudomonadati > Pseudomonadota > Alphaproteobacteria > Hyphomicrobiales > Nitrobacteraceae > Bradyrhizobium > Bradyrhizobium sp. NC92. Next base: position 3,004,505 of record NZ_CP104171.1, on the reverse strand, counting down.
AAGTTCTGAACCGCGGCCAGACGCTGTTCAGCCAGGGCGGCAAGCATGACGGCATCTGGCTAATCGAGAGCGGCCGCATTCGCGTGTTCTACACCTCGCCGCTCGGGCGCGAGATCACGCTCGCCTATTGGCACGTCGGCAATTTCGTCGGCGGCCCCGAAGTGTTCGAAGGCACCGTGCATCAATGGTCCGGCGTCGCCTCCAGCAATTGCAGCGTCGTGCACTTGCCCGGAAAGGAATTGCGGTCGCTTGCCGCAGAGATCCCGAACCTCGCGATCGGCCTGATCGAGGGCCTCACGTTCAAGGGGAAGTGCTATTCGGCGCTCGCGCAGATGCTGGGCACGCGCTCGATCACCCAACGCCTCGCGCATCTGTTGTTGCACCTCGTTGAGCTTTACGGCGTCGAGGATGCTGACGGCACCGTCATCGCCGCCGCCTTCACCCACGCCGACATCGCCCACATGGTCGGCGCCACCAGGCAATGGGTCACGATCAGCCTGAAGCGCATGCAAGAGAAGGGAATCGTGTTGACCAAGCGGTCGCAGATCGTCGTCTGCCGTACCGACGTGCTGGAGGAGATGCGCGGTCACGCATCCGACTAGGAGAATTTGCAGCGAAGACCGATGCACAGGCAAGCGGCTTTATAGTGCAGAACTGCTCAAGGAGTATGCAATCACCTTTTCCGGGCAACTAATCGACCGCTGTCGTCATTCCGGATTTGCCCTGCCGGTGCCCTCAACCAATCATGGCAACCACAGCACATCCAACCGAAAGAGGATGAGAATGGTCCGCCATCTTCCCACGCTCTCGATCGCGATGTCAGTGACGTCGCTGGCGCTTCTCACCGCGCAGCCGGCCGCCGCGGAAACCGTCACGCTCGGCATCGGAACCCAGGACACCACAACCAACACGGTGACCGCCGGGGTCGTCATCCGCCAGTTGCGTCTGCTGGAAAAATACCTGCCGAAGGACGGCAAATACGCCAACATCAAGTTCGAGCTGGAGTGGCAGAACTTCACCTCAGGTCCGCCCGTCACCAACGCGATGATGGCTAACAAGCTGCAGATCGGCATGATGGGCGACTATCCGCTGATCGTGAACGGCTTCACTTTCGAGAGTAACCCCGAGAGCAAGAGCCGCCTGATCGGCATCGCCGCCTACAGCCTGTCCGGCTCAGGCAACGGCCTCGTCGTCCACAAGGACTCGCCCTATTACGACCTCGCCGATCTCAAGGGCAAGTTGGTCAGCGTTCCCTTCGGCTCCGCCGCGCACGGCATGGTGCTGAAGGCTATGCAGGATCGCGGCTACGCATCTGACTTCTTCCAGCTCGTCAGCCAGAGCCCGGAAGTGGGCTCAACCAATCTGCAGGAGAAGAAGATTGACGGGCATGCCGATTTCGTCCCCTTTGCGGAATTGCTGCCGTTCCGCGGCTTCGCGCGAAAGATCTTCGACGGTGTCGAGACGAACTTGCCGACCTTCCACGGCATCGTGGTTCGCACCGACTTCGCCCAAAAATATCCGGAGGTCGTCGTCGCCTACTTCAAGGCGCTGATCGCTGCCAATCAGTGGCTGCGCGACGATCCCAAGCTCGCCGCGGAAAAGATCCAGGAATGGACCGGCATCAGCAAGGAAGTCGTCTACATCTTCCTCGGCCCCAGCGGCAACATGACCACTGATCCCACCATCAAGCCGGCGCTGATCGATGCGGCCACGACCGACGTCAAGGTGCTGCAGAATCTCGGCCGCATGAAGGAGTTCGATCCGAAGAAATGGGTCGACGACAGCTACATCCGCAAAGCCTATGCCGATATGAAGCTCGACTATGATGCGCAGCTTGCGAGCACCAAGAACTATGAAATTTCGGGTGAAGATGGTTTCTGCAAGAAGCCGATCGCGGATCCCCGCAAGGCCGGCGAGGTCTGGGTCGATGACGCCGGTATCTTGCCGTTCTCGTCCGCGAGTTGCACACTCGGTGCCTATGCCGACTACAAGGCCAAGGGCAAAAAGATCAACGTCGCCTACGTCTTCGACACCACGCGCGGCATCAAGCTGTTCGCCGATCAGGCCTTCTTTGCGGTCGGCAATGGCGAACTCGCCCCGTTCCTGCTGAAGAAGGATGCCGAAGCCTATGCCGCCAAGATCAGCGGTAAGGTGCTCGGCTTCGACGACGCCCTAAAGGCCGCAGTCGGAGGCAAGACGTGAGCAGCCCCGCCCTCGTCAGACCTCCCGAGGACAGCATGCCGGCAACAGCACTTGCAGAGGCGGGCTCCTCGCCCGCTGCCATCACCCCGCCTACGACGCCGCCGTCCTTCGACACACTCGCCTTGCGCTGGTACCGGCTCAATCGGTCAGGTCTGCGCGCGGCCGCGATCGGCGTGATTTCGCTGTTCGCGTTCCTGCTGGTCTGGCACCTGCTCACGACCTATCGCGTCGTGTTCTTCGTGCGCTTCACCAACGTGCCCTCGCCGCTCGCGGTCTATGCGAGCTTCACCAAGGCGATCCACGATCCCAAATTCCTGATGCACATCCTGCTCAGCTGCCGGCGCATCTTCATCGGCTTCTCGCTGGCGGCGATCATCGGCGTGCCGCTCGGCCTCATCATGGGCCGCTTCAAGCTGGTTCATGAGGTAATCTTCCCGGTCGCGGAGGTGCTGCGGCCGATTCCGGCGATCGCCTGGGTGCCGATGGCGATCATGCTGTGGCCGACCAACGAGCAGAGCATCGTCTTCATTACCTTCCTCGGCTCGTTCTTCCCGATCCTGGTCAACACGTTGCACGGCATGTCGCTGGTCGACCCCGTGCTGGTGCGCGCCGCGCAATGCCTCGGCGCGCGCGAGCGCTCGATCTTCCGCGAAGTGTATTTTCCGGCATCGCTGCCTCACATCTTCACCGGCCTTACTGTCGGCATGGGCGTCGCCTGGGTCTCGCTGATCGCCGCCGAGATGATCTCGGGCCAATACGGCATCGGCTATTTCACGTGGGAGGCCTATTCGCTGGTCCAGTACGCCGACATCGCCCTCGGCATGATCGCGATCGGGGTGCTCGGGCTCGGATCGAGCCTGCTGATCCGGGGTGCAGGGAAGCTGGTAATGCCGTGGAGATCGACATGAGCGAATTAGTTGCGAGTCCGCCGAAGGGCCACATTGAGGTCAAAAACTTCTCCCTCGCCTACGAGACGATCGAGGGAGCGGTCCAGGCCGTGACTGACACGCAGATCCATGTGAAGCCGGGCGAGTTCGTCTCGATCGTCGGTCCTTCCGGTTGTGGAAAATCGACGCTTCTCAACGCCGTCGCCGGCTTCCTCAAGCCGACTACCGGCATCGTGACGGTCGACGGCGAGCGCGTGAACGGCCCTAGCGCCGAGCGCGGCATGGTGTTCCAGCAATATTCACTGTTTCCCTGGAAGACGGTGCGGGAGAACGTCGAGTTCGGGCTGAAGATGCGCGGCATGCCGCGATCGCAGCGCGAGCGGGCGGCGCGCACGCTCTTGGGGCTCGCGGGTCTGGAGGTGTTCGAAAAGCACTATCCGGAAAAGCTCTCCGGCGGCATGAAGCAGCGCGTCGGCATCGTCCGCGCGCTGGCTACGGGACCGAAGGTGCTGCTACTGGATGAGCCGTTCGGCGCCCTCGATGCGCAGACGCGCGTCATCATGCAGCAGATCCTTACCAACATGTGGCAGCGGTTGAAGATCTCGGTCTTGTTCGTCACCCACGACATCGACGAGGCGATCTTCCTCTCCGACCGCGTGTACTGCATGACCGCGCGGCCCGGTTCGATCAAGGCGGAGATCCCGATTCCGCTGGAGCGGCCGCGTCAGCAATCGATGATGATGTCGTCGGAGTTTTTGGCGCTCCGCCGCGGGCTGATGTCGCTGATTCGCGAAGAGAGCCTGAAGGCGATGGGCGGCGAGATCAACGACATGGGCATGCAGGGGCTGAACATCGAGCTGCAGGGCCATTCGCTGGCGGACGTGATTTAGCTTCCCGCTCGCAGCATTGACGGTCTCGTAGGTGGGCAAAGCGAAAGCGTGCCCACCATTCTCCGTCTGTTATAGAACTGGTGGGCACGGCGCTTACGCGCCTCTGCCCACCCTATGCCATGATCATTTGAACCAGTGCACCAGTGCGATGCTGATCCCCAGCAGCAGCATCAGCGACAGCGTCACGGCGGCCGTCACCCGGCCGCCGACATTGGCGAGCACGCGCACGTCGACGCCAAGGCCGAGGGCTGCCATCGAGACCACCGTGAGAAAGCCGGTGATCTTCGTCACGGGGCCGACCACCGTGGCCGGCACGATCTCCAGCGAGCGCAGGGTCGCAAGCGCAAGGAAGCCGAGGATGAACCAGGGGACCAGGCGGAAGAAGCCGACGCTGGTCTTCCGGGCATCGCTCTGCCAGCGCGAGGCGACCAGCGACAGGCCGACAACGACCGGCCCGAGCATCAGGACGCGCATCAGCTTCACCAGCGTGCCGATCTGGGTCGAGACGAGGCCTGCCGGCACCGTGGCGGCAAGCACCTGCGGCACCGCGTAGACGGTGAGCCCGGCGAGGATGCCGTACTGCGTTGCGGACAATTGCAGCAGCGGGATCAGCAGCGGCAGGCCCAGCACCATCATCACGCCAAGGATCGCCGTGAAGGAGATCGAGGATGCAATCTCGTCGTTGCTTGCGCCGACGATGGGGGCCACCGCGGCGATGGCGGAATTGCCGCAGATCGAGTTGCCGCAGGCGATCAGGATCGACAGCCGCGTCGACAGGCCGAGCAGCCGGCTGAGGCCGAAGGAGACGCAGAGCGCGACCACGACGACCGCGGCAATGGAGGCGAGCAGCGCAATGCCGGAAGCCGCGATCGCAGCGAAGCTGATGGAGGCCCCGAGCAGCATGACCGCGACCTCGAGCAGCTGCTTGGCGCTGAAGGCGATACCCGCCTGCCAGCGCGGGGCCGGCTTCCAGAAGCTGCGCACCGCCATGCCGAGCAGGATCGCCATGACCAGCGCCTCGACATAGGGATGCTCGAACACGCCCAGTTCGGCCCGCTCGAGCAGGGCCGACACACCGGCCACGGCGATACAGAGGAGAATGCCCGGGATCAGCGCCGCAATACGGCTCGCGGCGGTGGCCGGCTTGGAATCGGCCGGGCTGGATGCTTGATTCTGCGACACAAATCTCTCCCGAAGGAGAAAGATTTATACGCAGTGCGACCCAATTGGGAAATATGTTTTCGACATATCAGGACCGAGAGAAGTTCTGTCCTCGGCCCGGAATAAGCGGCCTCAGAAGATCAGGTTCTTGGCCAGCGAGGCGACGCGGCTGAAGCCGTCATAGATGCCCGGCTCGAAGAAGACGGCACGGGCCAGCACGATGCCGGCGACCAGCGACCAGAACAGGGTGGTGCCGGCCCGCAGCAGGAGCTTCGACGCACGAGACTTCGGCTGTGTGTCCGTTGCGGACACCAGTTGCTCGCCGAAGGGCTCAAATCCAGTGCGTTCCATGGCTGCCGATCCACCAATTTCTGGCGCAAATGTCGTCGTTTCGGCTCCAAACAGCAATGGAAGCGATTGGCGTTTTTGCCCTCGTAAGGGGAAACTCCTTCCTCCTGACAGGACCGCGGCAATAGTTTTCTTCTTCCCGCCGATTTGGATACCGCCACTCCAGTCACAACGCCCTTCCCGCGCCAGGCTTCCCGGCCCGGGGCAAGGCGGCAGCGCCATCTTCCAGTCGGTTGATGGCACCGCATTGGCGGTAGCCCATCTCGCTAAGCCGCCAGCCCGCTCTCTACTGGCGCAAACTCCAGCCCCAGACTCTCCGCCACCGCCTTGTTCGTCACCCGGCCGCGATGCACGTTGAGCCCGTTGCGCAGATGCGGATTCTCCAGGACCGCCGCAAAGCCCTTGTTCGCGAGCATCAGGCCGAACGGCAGCGTCGCGTTGTTCAGGGCCTGGCTCGAGGTCACCGGCACCGCTCCCGGCATGTTGGCGACGCAATAGTGCACGACGCCGTCGACCTCGTAGGTCGGCTCCGCGTGCGTGGTCGGGTGCGAGGTCTCGAAGCAGCCGCCCTGGTCGATCGCGACGTCGACCAGCACGGCTCCCGGCCGCATCGATTTCAGCATCGCGCGCGTGACGAGCTTCGGCGCGCTGGCGCCGGGCACCAGCACTGCACCGATGACGACGTCGGCGGCGAACACCTCGTCCTCGACCGCCTCGATGGTCGAGAAGCGGGTGCGCACGCGTCCGACGAAGAGATCGTCCAGTTCGCGCAGGCGCGGAATCGAGCGGTCGATCACGGTGACTTCGGCACCTAAGCCGGCGGCCATGCGCGCCGCCTGCGTCCCGACCACGCCGCCGCCGAGGACGACGACGCGAGCCGGCTGCACGCCGGGCACGCCGCCCAGCAGCAGACCGCGGCCGCCGGCCGAGCGCTTGAGGGCGGCGCCGGCGGCCTCGATGGCGAGGCGGCCGGCGACTTCGCTCATCGGGGCGAGCAGCGGGAGGTGACCACTCGCGTCCGTGACGGTTTCATAGGCGATTGCGGTGCAGCCGGAAGCAAGCAGGCCCTTGGCCTGCTCGGGATCCGGCGCAAGATGAAGATAGGTAAAAAGGATCTGGCCTTCGCGAAGCTGAGCCCATTCGCTCTTCTGCGGCTCCTTCACCTTCACGATCATGTCGGACTTTGCAAAGATCTCGCGAGCCGTCTCGGCAATGGACGCCCCAGCCCGCCGGTACACCTCGTCGGACGCACCGATGCCGCTGCCGGCGCCGCTCTCGACCATCACCTGGTGCCCGGCGGCGACATATTCGCGGACCGCCCCTGGGGTGAGCCCGACGCGATATTCCTGCACCTTGATCTCCTTCGGCACCCCGACGCGCATCTTGCTCTCCTTCGCCAATGCTTTGATTCCATTGTTGATCGTAGCGAGAGCGTCGGTTTGGTTTCGTGCAAATATCCGCTACCTTGGCGGCACCCGCGCCGGTTTCAGGCGCGAAAACGTCCTTTGGCGCTGGAAACGAAACCTTGGCCCTCGACCGGAAAGACCTCGCCATCCTCGCGGAACTCACGACCAATGCGCGAGCCAGCCACACCGAGCTTGCCAACAAGATCGGCTTGTCGAGCACGGCGCTGGCGCGGCGGCAGAAGGCGCTGGAGGATGACGGCTACATCCAGGCTTACCAGGCCGCGCTCGACCTCGGCCAGTTCGGCCTTACCACCACGGTGCTGGTTCGCATCGCGCTGGAAAGCCAGAGCGACGAGGCGCTGAAGGCATTCGAGGCAGAGGTGACGAAATGTCCCTCTGTCGTGCGCTGCTTCCTGATGTCGGGGACGGACGACTACATCCTCATCGTGCTCGCCCGCGACATCCAGGATTTCGAGCGCATCCATCGCACCGAGCTGTCCCGCCTGCCACGCGTGGCGCGGGTGCAATCGAGCTTCGCGCTGCGCGAGATCGTTAACCGCGCGGTGCCGACCGTCGTGTTCGGCGAGACGAAGCGCTGATCTCGTCGATCCAGATCGGGAGAACCGGTCAGGAACCAAGCAACTCCTCATCCGTTGGGCGCTATTGGCCAGCGGCGGCAACGCATTCTCGCGTCACTTGCCCAATTTGCCCGACTCGGCCTTTCCGCAGGGAAACCGACCATGGCCGACCTTACGATCCCCGAACGCATTCCGATCAACCTCGTCGTTAATGGCGAAAGGTATGCGCTCGAAGTCGTGCCTTGGACCACGCTTCTGGATGCGCTGCGTGATCGCCTGGAGCTGACCGGCAGCAAGAAAGGCTGCGATCACGGCCAATGCGGTGCCTGTACCGTGCTGGTCGACGGAAGACGGGTCAATTCCTGTCTCACCCTCGCCGTCATGAAGGATGGCGCTGAGATCACGACGATCGAAGGCTTGGCCGCGGACGGCGCGCTGCATCCCCTGCAACAGGCCTTCATCGACCACGATGCCTTTCAGTGCGGCTATTGCACGCCGGGACAGATTTGCTCCGCCGCGGGCCTGTTGGCCGAAGGCCGTGCGCGCGATGCGGACGAGATCCGGGAGCTGATGAGCGGAAACCTCTGTCGCTGCGGTGCCTACCCCAACATCGTGGCTGCGATCGAGCAGGCAATGAGCCGGTCATGAACAACTTCCAATATTCCCGCGCAAGCGACGTGGCCGACGCCATCCGCCTGCTCGCCGCCGATCCCGGCGCGAAGCTGATTGCCGGCGGCACCAACCTGATCGACCTGATGAAGGAGAATGTCGAACAGCCCTCCCGGCTGATCGACATTTCCCGCTTGCCGCTCCGCGACTTCGCGGAGACCGCCGACGGCGGCCTGCGTATCGGCGCCTTGGTGCCGAATTCGGACCTCGCCTACCATCCGTCGATCGAGCAGCGCTATCCCCTGCTTGCCAGCGCCATCCTGGCCGGCGCCTCCGCGCAATTGCGCAACATGGCCTCGGTCGGCGGCAATCTGATGCAACGAACGCGCTGCCCCTACTTCTATGACACCACGACGCCGTGCAACAAGCGAACCCCCGGCACGGGCTGCTCGGCCATCGACGGCCTCAACCGCAACCACGCCATCCTCGGCACCAGCACGTCCTGCATCGCGACCAATCCATCCGACATGAGCGTGGCGCTGGCCGCGCTCGGCGCGCTCGTGCACATCGCAGGCCCCTCGGGGCAGCGCACCATCGCGCTGACGGATTTCCATCGGCTTCCCGATGACAAGCCTCATCTCGATACCAATCTCGGCAGCGGCGAGATCATTACCGCCATCGAGCTGCCGCCGCACGGCTTTGCCCGAAACTACAGCTATCTGAAGATCCGCGACCGGCTCTCCTACGCCTTTGCTCTGGTTTCCGTCGCGGCCGCGCTCGAACTGGAGGGCAACGCAATCGGCGAAGCGCGCCTTGCGCTGGGCGGCGTGGCTCACAAGCCCTGGCGAAGCCTCGAGGCCGAAGCCGCATTGCGCGGCCAGGCGGCAACACCGGATCATTTCGGGCGCGCCGCCGACCTGCTGCTGCAGGGAGCGACTGCCCGCTCCCATAATGGATTCAAAATCGAGCTGGCGCGCCGAGCCGTCCTGCGTGCGCTGATGCAGGCCGCAAGCGCCACACCGCAGTCACAAGCTTACAAGAAGATCGCATGAGGTCCCGATGAACGCCTATGTCGGAACACCAACGTCGCGCGTCGACGGCCGGGCCAAGGTCACCGGGGCCGCCAAATATGCCGGCGAATTCGCAGCAGAAGGTCTTCTTCACGGCTTCGTTGTCGAGGCCGCCATCGCGCGCGGGCGCATCGCTCGTCTCGACACCAGCGAGGCTCTGAAGGTGAAGGGCGTGGTCGACGTGCTCACCCCTGCACATCGGCCGCCCCTCGCCGACAAGGACGAAGCCTGGAAGGATGAGGTGGCGCCGGAGAAGGGCTCGCCCTTCCGTCCGCTCTATGACGACAGGATCAAGTTCAACGGCCAGCCGATCGCACTGGTCGTCGCGGTGGACTGGGAGACCGCCAAGTTCGCCGCAACCCGTGTTCGCGTCGAATATGAGCAGGAGGCGTTTGCGACCGATCTCGAATCCGAACGCGGCAAGGCTTCCAAAGTGGATCAGCCGCACAAGCCGCGTGGTGATGCGGCAGCAGCCCTGACGCGCGCGGCCGTGCGCCACGAGGCGGACTACGTCATTCCGAGCGAGCACCACAATCCGATGGAGCTCTATGCGACGACGGCGGTCTGGGACGGCAGTGGCGGGCTTACGGTCTACGACAAGACGCAAGGCGTCCAGAACGTCCAGAAGTTTCTCTGCGGCGTTTTCGGCAAGAAGCCCGACGACATCCGCGTGATCTCGCCGTACGTCGGCGGCGCCTTCGGCTCAGGCCTGCGGCCGCAACACCAGGTCGTGCTGGCAACCCTTGCCGCGCTCGCACTGAAGCGATCTGTTCGCGTCGTGCTGACGCGGCAGCAGATGTATGGCCTGGGCTATCGTCCCATGACAATCGAGCGCCTTGCGCTCGGCGCAAAGCCGGACGGCACCCTCGATGCGGTCAGCCATGAAGCGATTGCCGTGACCTCCCGCTACGAGGATTTCTCTCGCAATGACACCGGCTGGGCCGAGCAGCTCTACAAGAGCCCCAACAGCCACTATTCCCACAAGCTGGTCGACCTCGACGTCTCGACGCCCTGCGACATGCGCGCACCGGGTGCGGCAACGGGCGTGTGCGCGCTCGAATGCGCCATGGACGAATTGTCCGTCGCGCTGAAGCTCGATCCGCTCGAATTGCGCCTGAAGTGCTATTCGGATCGCGACCAGACCGAAGACCTCCCTTACACCAGCAAGCAGTTGCGCGAATGCTACGCCCGCGGCGCGGAGGCGTTCGGCTGGAGCAGGCGCAATCCGGCACCGCGCTCCATGCGCGACGGCAAGGAACTGGTCGGCTGGGGCATGGCGACAGGTGTATGGGAAGCGCTGCAGATGCCGGTCGCCGTCCGCATCGTGCTGACGGCCAACGGCCATGCCGAGGTCTCCTGCGCCGCGTCCGATATCGGCACCGGCACCTACACCATCGTGGCGCAGGTCGCGGCCGATGCCCTCGGGCTGCCGATCGAGAACATCAGCGTCAAGCTCGCGGACTCGAGCCTGCCGCAGGCACCGGTGGAAGGCGGCTCATGGATGGCCGCCTCGAGCGCGCACGCCGTGCTGGGAGCAGCCGAAGAGATTCGCCGCGAGCTAGCGCGATACGCCAAGGCGATGCCTGCCTCGCCGCTTGCCGGGGTCGATGTGCCAGACATTATTCTCCTCGACGGCACGGTTGCTAAGGCCGCCGACCGCAGCCGCTCAGTTTCGATTGCTGATGCGATGCGCCATGGCAAGGTCGAGCGGATCGAGAAGGAGAAGCTGAACGAGTTCCCCGAGGACAAGTCGCACGCGCGCAACACCCATTCGGCCGTGTTCGTCGAGGTCAAGATCGATGAAGAGCTCGGCGTCATTCGCGTCACCCGGATCGTGAGTGCGGTCGCGGCTGGACGCATCCTGAACACCAAGACGGGCCGCAGCCAGATCATGGGCGGGGTAGTCTGGGGAATTGGAATGGCGCTGCACGAGGAGACGGTGATGGATCACCGCTTCGGCCGCATCATGAACGCGAACATCGCCGAATACCACATTCCCGTGAACGCCGACGTCCACGACATTGACGTCATTTTCGTCGACGAGCCCGACGACCGCATCAACCGGTTGGGCATCAAGGGGCTCGGCGAAATCGGCACCGTCGGCGTGCCGGCCGCGATTGCGAACGCCGTCTATCATGCCACCGGCAAGCGCATCCGGCGCTTCCCGATTACGCTGGACAAGCTGCTGGAGTGAGGCGGCAGGCTAACCCTGTCGCAGCACTCGGGCATGTCATCCAAATGTCATCGAATGTGTCGAGAGCTGTATCTTCCTGCACATTCGGGATCCGACATGGACTATTTCAAACGCTTCAACTTCCTGTTCGCCGCACCTGTGTTCGACGCCGACGATCTCGAAGGCGTCCGCTTCAACCAGATCATCGAGGAAATCCAACGCTCCGGCTTCGAGGTAGTCCGCGCCCGCAAGCTGGAGGATGCCGAGATGGCGGTGCAGACCGATGCCGCGATCGGCTGCATGGTGGTGGACTGGGGCAAGAAAGGGCTTGAGGGAAAAACCTCGGCGCTGATCAACCTGATGCGCCGCCGCGGCCTCGACTTCCCAATCATTCTCCTGATCCGTCGCAAGCGGTTCGAGGACCTGCCGGTCGAAGTGCTCGACTTCATCGACGGCTATGTCTTCCTCTCCGAGGAGACGCCGACCTTCATCGCCAAGAACCTGATCAGCCGGCTCAAGCAATATGCCGAGACGCTGAAGACGCCCTTCTTCGGCGCGCTGGTCGACTATGCCGAGGAAGGCAACCAGCTCTGGACCTGCCCGGGCCACAATGGCGGCGTGTTCTACAATCGCAGCCCGATCGGGCGCGTGTTCGTCGAGCATCTCGGCGAATCCGTGTTCCGCGACGACCTCGACAATTCCGTGCTCGACCTCGGCGACCTCCTCACCCATGAGGGCCCGGCGCTGAAGGCGCAGAAGGAAGCGGCGGCGATCTTCGGCGCGGAAAAGACCTATTTCGTGCTCAACGGCACCTCGACTTCGAACAAGGTCGCGCTGGGCGCCCTCGTCACCGACGGCGACCTCGTGCTGTTCGACCGCAACAACCACAAGGCCGCCCATCACGGCGCGCTGATGATCAATGGCGGCATCCCGGTCTATGTGCCGACCGTCCGCAACGCCTGGGGGCTGATCGGCCCGATGCGCTGGGACAGGCTCGACGAGAAGGCTCTGCGCGAGGCCATCCGCAACCATCCCCTGGTGAACGACCGCGACGCCTGGCGCAGGGAGCGGCCGTTCCGCGTCGCTGTGGTCGAGCAGTGCACCTATGACGGCTCGATCCACAGCGCCGAGATGATCATCAAACGCATCGGCCATCTCTGCGATTATATCCTGTTCGACGAGGCCTGGGCCGGTTTCATGAAATTCCACCCGCTCTATGCCGGCCGCTTCGCCATGGGACTGGCAAATCTTCCGCCCGACGCCCCCGGCATCATCGCGACGCAGTCGACCCACAAGCAGCTAGCAAGCTTCTCGCAGGCCTCGCAGATCCACATCAAGGATCGCCACATCCGCGGCCAGAAGCGTCGCGTCGAGCACCGCCGTTTCAACGAGAGCTTCATGCAGCACGCCTCGACTTCGCCGTTCTACCCGCTGTTCGCCTCGCTCGACGTCGGCGCGCAGATGATGAAGGGCCGCTCCGGCGAAGTGCTGTGGGATGACACGATCCGGCTCGGCATCGAGCTGCGCAAGAAGATCCGGGCGATGCGCCGGGAGTTCGAGGAGAAGGAGCAGAATCCGGATCGCCGCTGGTTCTTCGAGCCGTTCGTTCCCGATCGCGTCGCCATTGCCGATGTCAGCCGCCCCGGCGCGGCGCATAACGTCGCCTGGGAGACCCTCTCGACCGACGAGCTCGCCACCAATCCCGCGCTGTGGCAGCTCTCTCCGGATACCAACTGGCACGGCTTTCCCGATCTCGCGGAAGGCTTTGCCATGACCGATCCGAACAAGCTGACGCTGCTCACCCCCGGATTCGATCGTACGACCGGGGCCTATGCCGAGCACGGCATTCCCGCGCCGGTCGTCGCGCAATATCTGCGCGAGAACCGCATCGTCCCAGAAAAGAACGACCTCAACTCCCTGCTTTTCCTGCTGACGCCCGGCGTCGAGGCGAGCAAGGCGGGCACGCTGATCTCCGGCCTCGTCGCGTTCAAGAGGCTGCATGACGACAATGCGCTGCTGGCCGATGTCATCCCCGAATTCTATCAGCGGCGGCAGGCGCGCTACGCCGGCGCGCGGCTGCGCGACCTCTGCGGCGAGATGCACCGTTTCTTCCGCGCCGCCGATGTCAGCGCGCTCCAGGCCCGGCAGTTCATGCCCGAGCATATGCCCGAGATCGCGATGTCGCCCCGCGATGCCGCGCGCTATCTGTTCAAGAACGACGTCGACTACCTCCCGATCGAGGCGATCGCCGGCCGTATCGCGACCACGCCCTTCGTGGTCTACCCGCCCGGCATTGCCACCATCGTGCCCGGCGAGCGACTGACGGAACGGGCCAAGCCCATGATCGATTATCTCAAGATGTTCGAGACCTGCTTCAACACATTCCCGGGCTTCGACGTCGAGATCCAGGGCGTCTACAAGGAGGTCGACGCGAACGGGCGCATCGGGCTCTACACTTATGTCGTGACCGAGTAGGTGCCGATGAACGAGACAGCTGCGCGCGCGAGCGACGAAGCGGTCCTGGTGCGCACCTCACGCGAGAGCGACGTCGAGGCGATGCTGGCGATCTACCGCCATCACGTCCGCAATGGCGTGCCGCGCGATGTCGAGGGAACCGGTGCGCCGGAGCCGGACGATCTGCGCGACCGGCGCAAGAACCTGAAGCAGACCCGCCTGCCGCATCTGGTCGCGACCTGGCGCGGCGAGGTCGTCGGCTATGCCTATGCCGTGCTGTTCCGCAAGCGGCCGGCCTATCGCTACGCCGCCAAGCACTCGATCTATGTCCACCACGCCCATCTCGGCCGCGGGGTCGGACGGCTGTTGCTGCAAGAATTGATCGACGCCTGCGCGGCGGCCGGCTTTCGCCAGATGATCGGCTATATCGATGCCGACAACGCGCCCTCGCTGGCGCTGCACGAGCGGTTTGGCTTCGCGCGCGCCGGCCTGCTCAGCGGCGTTGCCTATCGCCACGGCCGCTGGTCCGACACCGTCATGGTGCAACGCTCGCTCGGCGCGGGGACGACGACGCCCCCGCCTGTCACGGCACCCGGGCGTTAGGCCCTACGACGGGAAGTCGGCCGCTTTGACATGGATGCGGTCGGCATGCAGCGACCAGTGGTGCAACGCCTGGTCCTTGCAGAACCTCGCTTTCGCACGTTCCCTGGCCTCGTCCTCGTCGGCGGCGTCGATCTCGAGCGTGCCCTGGCAGACCTCGCACTGCCGGCCGTATTCGCCGAGCACGTCCTTCATGAACCTGACGACATAAGTTGACATGGGACCTCCCTGCCTGCCCGCCGGCACTCTAGTCCCATTTAGGCCGGACGGGGAAAGGAGATTTTGACGCGGATCAAGGCCGGGGCTCAGTTCCCGGCCATCATCCAGAGCGCTTGGTGCGCCCCTACCCCGGCGTCACCCCGAAGGCCTGCTTGAAACGTTCCGCATAGCGCGGCCAGGCTTCGGGGTTGATGATGCGCGGCGGGCGCTTGCCGTCGAGCACATCCAGCACCTGCTCGGCGGCGATCCGGCCCATATTCTGGCGCGCCTCGATGGTGACGCCTGCGGTGTGTGGGCTCGCCAGCACGTTGTCGAGCTGGAGCAGCGGATGCTCCGGCGGCGGCGGCTCCTTGGACCAGACGTCGAGGCCGGCCCCGGCGATGCGCTTGTCGCGCAGAGCCTGCAGCAGTGCATCCTCGTCGTGGATGAAGCCGCGCGCGGTGGTGATGAAATAGGCATGCGGCTGCATCAGCGCGAATTCGCGCGTGCTGATCATGTTGCGGCTGCCTTTATTGAGAGGGCAGGAGATCGAGACGAAATCGGCGCGGCGCAAGAGCTCGTCGAGCTCGACCTTCTCCCCGCCCCGCTCGGCCATCACCTCGGCCGACAAATAGGGATCGTAGGCCAGCACCGTCATGCCGAGCAGACCCTTGCACAATGCGGCGATGCGCCGGCCGACATTACCGAGGCCGATGATGCCGACGGTCTTGTGCTCGACCTCGTTGCCGACGAGATCGTTGCGGTTGACGTCGCGCTCGCGGCGCAGCCGGCGATCCGACTGGATGATGCGCTTGGACAGCGTCAGCATCATCGCCAGCGCGTGCTCTGCGACCGAATGGGCATTGCCGCCGGACTGGTTGACGACCACGACCCCGGCGGCCGTGCAGGCCTCGACGTCGACCGGGTCGAAGCCGGCACCGTTGCTGGAGACCAGCAGCAAGTTCGGCGTGCGCTTCAGGAAGGCGGCATCGACATGGAAATGCGGGGCGAGCTCATCGCGGGCGGCACCGACCTGGTAGACGTGGGCAGCGCCAAGGAGCGGCCCATAGACGTCCTCGGGGCTTGCGTTCTCGATGCGATCGAGCCGCACGTCGGGCCGCGCCTTCAGGATGTCGATATAGATCGGATTGGCCAAGTAATTGGAGTAGACGACGCGCTTGTTGTTGACGGACATCAGGACCCTTCCGGCTCTTGCGAGGGAGAGCCGCAAGGTCAGCGCGATGCGCGCCCGCCCGTGCCCCCCCGTGTTCTGGTTATCGCCGCTTATGCCATGGCGGTGCCGGCCACGGCAGGCCTGCTGGCGCAGATCATGGTGACGGCGCGGACATGTTGACAATCCCGCTGTTCGCGTCAAGTTCGGCAGACTGCCGCGACGGCCAGAACCAAGAAGCATGTGCGGCCGCAGGGAGAGCGCAATGGCGATTGCGGAACAGCAGACGCAGGGGAGCCGCGACGGAAGCTGGCACGGCATCGTCCTGCAAACGTTGAAGCGGAACGAGATCAGCCTGATTCCTTACGTGCCTGACCGCGTGCTCACGCCGCTGATCAAGAACCTGCACGCCGATCCCTTCTTCACCACCTTCGCGACCGCCCGCGAGGAAGAGGCCGTCGGCATCGTCTCCGGCGCCTGGATGGGCGGACGGCGCGGCGCGGTGCTGATGCAGACCTCCGGCTTTGCCACGCTCGCCAACGTGCTGGCCTCGCTCGCAGTGCCCTACCAGATTCCGCTGATCATGTTCGTCTCCGAGCGCGGCACGCTCGGCGAGTTCAACTACGGCCAGTCGCTGGTCTGCCGCACCATGCGACCGGTGCTGGATTCGCTGGCGCTGGAGCACCACACCATCACCCGGCTCGACGAGCTCGAATTCATCACCGACCGCTCGATCAGGCAGGCTGTCACCACACAGGCACCGGTGGCGTTGATCCTCAACCCGCTGCTCACGGGCGGCAAGGTCTTCGACAAGTGAGGCCGGCGATGAACACTGGCAATACCAAGGTGATGAACCGGTTCGACGTGACCTCGCGGCTGATCGCAAAGCTCGAGCACGAGGAAGCCGTGATCGGCGGCATCGGCAACACCAATTTCGACCTCTGGGCCGCCGGCCACCGGCCGCAGAATTTCTACATGCTGGGCAGCATGGGCCTCGCCTTCCCGATCGCGCTCGGCGTGGCGCTGGCACAGCCCGACCGCCGCGTCTTCGCGCTCGAAGGCGACGGCTCGCTATTGATGCAGCTCGGCGCGCTCTCGACGATCGCGGCTCTGAAGCCAAAAAACCTCACGATGATCGTGATGGACAACGGCATCTACCAGATCACCGGCGCGCAGCCGACACCGGCAGCCAGCGTCGCCGACATCGTCGCCATCGCCATCGGCTGCGGTCTCGCGAGCAGCGCCTGGGCCGCGGACGAGGAGGATTTCGAGCGACTGGTCGACGATGCGATGGCGGCCTCCGAGCCCTGCCTGATCGCGGTCAGGATCGACGACAAGCCCGGCGTAGGCACCACCCGTCGCGACCCCGTGCAGATCCGGGAACGTTTCATGCATGGCCTTGGCGTGCGCGATCCGCTTTAACATTTTGTCATTAACTACACGGCGATCTGATACGAGCCTCGCGACAACCCGACCAAATTCGTGCTAAGCGACCCAGATGTCGCTTTTCATTCGTACCTTTGCCTGGCTGCTCGCCGCTGCCGTTACGTTCGCCACTCTCGGTCCTCCCGGCCTTCGCCCCCGTTCCACCCTCGGTCAGGACGGCGAACATGCGCTTGCCTTCATCATGGTGGGGTTGGCCTTCGGCCTCGCCTATCCACGCCGGCGTCTGCTGATTGCGGCGGCTGCGGTCATCCTGATCGGCGTGCTCGAGCTGATGCAATTTTGGGCACCCGGCCGCCATGCGCGGCTGGAGGATTATCTGGTCGACGCCGCCACCGCCTGCCTCGGCTTTGCGCTCGCCGCCACGGCCGACCGGCTGCTCTCGCGCTTTTGCACCAGCTCCGCCGTGGCAAGCGAAGGCCCCGCGGAGTGACACTCCGCAGGGCCCTGCTCAGCACAGAGGATTGCGTCAATCAGTCGATGATCTTGACCACGCGGCGCGTGCGCGGCTCGACGATCACGCGGCGATCGTTCACGACCGCATAGCGATACTCGGTGTAATTCGGCACCGGGCGGAGCACCACGGTGGGTGGCAGGGGCTCGCCGACCACGACGCGCTCGTGGACTACGACGGAGTCGCTGCGCGGAATTCCGCCCAGGACCGCATTCGGAATTTCAAGACCGGCGCCGACGGCTGCACCCACGGTGCCGCCGACCATCGCTCCGATCGGGCCGCCGATGTCGCCCCCCGCACGCGCGCCGTCCCTGGCGCCTTGTTCGGTCGTCGACTGGGCAAAGGCTGCGCTCGACGCCAGCAGCGACGCTGCAGCCAACGTAATCGCAAGACGGGTTTTCATGGTGTTTTGTCTCCAGTGATTGTCCTGCGCCTTCAACCGCGGGGCCAGATCATTGTTCCGGTTCCCCTGCGGCGAAAGTCACCCCGCATCTGGAGACTGTTACGGCGTAACAGTTCAGCTAGCTGCGATCTCGTGGCCGGCCATCAGTTCCAGCGCCCGAACCATCGCCGAATGATCCCATGCTTTGCCGCCATGTGCGGTACAGGACGAGAACAATTGCTGCGCCACGGCCGTGCTCGGCAGCGACAGGCCGAGTGAGCGAGCGCCTTCGAGCGCGAGATTGAGATCCTTCTGGTGCAGCTCGATGCGGAAGCCCGGATCGAAATTGCGCTTCACCATGCGCTCGCCATGCACCTCCAGAATGCGCGAGGAGGCAAAGCCGCCCATCAGCGCCTTGCGCACCAGCGCGGGATTCGCACCTGCCTTGGATGCGAACAACAGCGCCTCGCTCACAGCTTCGATGGTGAGCGCGACGATGATCTGGTTGGCGACCTTCGTCGTCTGTCCGTCGCCGTTGGCGCCGACATGGGTGACGTTCTTGCCCAACTTGTCGAAGATCGGCTTCATGATGCCAAAGGCCCGCTCCGGCCCGCCGACCATGATGGTGAGGCTCGCAGCTTTCGCGCCGACTTCCCCTCCCGACACCGGCGCGTCGAGATAGTCGGCGCCGAGCGCCTCGATCTTCTTCGCGAACTCCTTCGTCGCCAGCGGCGAGATCGAGCTCATGTCGACGACGATCTTGCCCTTGGAGATGCCGCTGGCGACACCGTCCTTGCCGAACAGCGCGGCCTCCACATGCGGCGTATCCGGCACCATGATGATGACCGCGTCCGCCTGCTCTGCGACCTTCCTGGACGACGTGCAGGCGATGCCGCCCGCGGACATCAGATCCGGCGCGATCGGCGCAATGTCATGCAGGAAAACGCGATGACCCGCGGCCAGGAGATGGCCGGCCATCGGCCGCCCCATGGTGCCGAGTCCGATGAAGCCGATATTGGTCATGTTTGCGTTTCCTCAGGTCTCAAACGTCTGTGCCGCGTGCCAGGACAGGCCTTCCAGCGTCGTCGTGCGCGGCTTGTATTCGCAGCCGATCCAGCCGCGATAGCCGATCGCGTCGAGGTGGCGGAACAGGAAGGGATAGTTGATCTCGCCGGTGCCAGGCTCATGGCGGCCGGGATTGTCGGCCAGCTGGACGTGGGCGATCTGAGGCAGGTATTCCTGCATGGTGCGGGCGAGGTCGCCCTCCATGATCTGCATGTGGTAGATGTCGTACTGGATGAAGAGGTTGTTCGACCTCACCTCGGAGATCAGCTGCACCGCCTGCTCGGTGCCGTTGAGGAAGAAGCCGGGAATGTCGAGCGTGTTGATGGGCTCGACCAGCAGCTTGATGTTCTCCCGCGCCAGCGTCGAAGCCGCAAAACGCAGATTCCCGACCAGCGTCTCCTGAAGCTCGCGCGGATCGGCATCAACAGGCGCGATGCCGACGAGACAGTTGAGCTGCTCGCAATCGAGCGCCTTGGCATAATCAATGGCGCGGAACACGCCATCGCGGAATTCGGCGGTGCGGTCGGGCAGGATCGCAATGCCGCGCTCGCCGCCGGCCCAGTTGCCAGCGGGGAGATTGTGCAGCACCTGCGTCAGCCCGTGGGCCTCGAGCTGCTCGCGCAGCTGCGCCTTGTCGAAATCATAGGGGAAGAGATATTCGACCCCGGCAAACCCCGCCGCCTTCGCCGCCGCGAAGCGGTCGAGGAACGGCATCTCGTTGAAGAGCATGGTAAGGTTGGCGGCAAACTTCGGCATGGTGCTTCTTCCCCTATTCCGCCGGCTGCAGCACGCGCGTGGTCTCGACTTCGTCGAGCGGAAGGTCCAGCACCTCCTCGAACTCCACGATGTTGTCGATCTCCGTGCCCATGGCGATGTTGGTGACCCGTTCGAGGATGAACTCGACCACGACTGGCACGCGGTGCTTCGCCATCAATTCGCGGGCGGTCACAAACGCCGCTTGCGTGTCCTTCGGGTCGGTGACGCGGATGGCCTTGCAGCCGAGACCTTCAGCGACCGCGACATGGTCGACGCCGTAGACGCCGATCTCGGGCGCGTTGATGTTCTCGAAGGAGAGCTGGACGTGATAGTCCATATCGAAGCCGCGCTGGGCCTGGCGGATCAGGCCGAGATAGGAATTGTTCACGACGACGTGGATGTAGGGCAGATTGAACTGCGCGCCGACCGCGAGCTCCTCGATCAGGAACTGGAAGTCGTAGTCTCCCGACAGCGCGACGATCTCGCGCTCCGGACACGCCGCGCGCACGCCGAGCGCGGCCGGCAGCGTCCACCCGAGCGGCCCCGCCTGCCCTGCATTGATCCAGTTGCGGGGCTTGTAGACGCCGAGGAATTGCGCGCCGGCGATCTGCGACAGGCCGATCACCGTAACATAGGTGGTGTCGCGGCCGAATGCCTTGTTCATTTCCTCATAGACGCGCTGCGGCTTGATCGGAACGTTGTCGAAATGGCTCTTGCGCAGCATCGTCTTCTTGCGGTCGCGGCAGGAAGCGGGCCACGCCTGGCGCTCGCGGAGCCTGCCCGACCGCCGCCACTCCCTGGCGACGGCGACGAACAGCTCGAGCGCGGCCTTGGCGTCCGAGACGATGCCGAGATCGGGATTGAACACACGCCCGATCTGCGTCGGCTCGATGTCCACGTGAACGAATTTGCGACCCTTGGTGTAGGTCTCGACCGAGCCGGTGTGGCGGTTGGCCCAGCGGTTGCCGATGCCGAGCACGAAGTCGGATTCCAGCAGGGTGGCGTTGCCATAGCGGTGGCTGGTCTGAAGCCCGACCATGCCGGCCATCAGCACGTGATCGTCAGGGATCGCGCCCCATCCCATCAGCGTCGGCACCACCGGCACGTTGGCGATCTCGGCGAACTCGACCAGCAGGTCAGAGGCGTCGGCGTTGATGATGCCGCCGCCTGCCACGATCAGCGGCCGCTCGGCGGTGTTGAGCATCTCGAGCGCCTTCTCGACCTGCTTGCGCGTCGCGGCGGGCTTGTAGACCGGCAGCGGCTCATAGGTCTCGTCGTCGAACTCGATCTCGGCGAGCTGCACGTCGAGCGGCATGTCGATCAGCACCGGCCCCGGCCTCCCTGAGCGCATCACATGGAAGGCCTGGCTGAATACGCGCGGCACCAGCGCCGGCTCGCGCACGGTCACCGCCCACTTCGTGACAGGCTTTGCGATCGACTCGATGTCAACCGCCTGAAAATCCTCCTTGTAGAGCCGCGCGCGCGGCGCCTGCCCGGTAATGCAGAGGATCGGGATGGAATCGGCGATCGCCGAATAGAGTCCGGTGATCATGTCGGTGCCGGCCGGCCCGGAGGTGCCGATGCAGACCCCGATGTTGCCGGCCTTGGCGCGCGTATAGCCCTCGGCCATGTGCGAAGCGCCCTCGACATGGCGCGCCAGGATGTGACGGATCGATCCGCGCTTCTTCAGCGCCGAGTAAAGCGGATTGATCGCAGCGCCGGGAACTCCGAAGGCCGTCGAGATACCTTCCTTCTCCAGGATACGCACGGCCGCATCGACAGCTCGCATCTTCGCCATATCGGACCTCGCTCGGGTTCAAGTCAGCGAGGGGATCATCAGATGCGCAGGATGCGATCTCAACGAGATCGATTTTATTTTCCACGATGCGGCAGCCGCGGAAAAAATCGCGGTGCTCTCAACCAGTTAGACCGTGAGACGCGTGAAAGCCGCCTCACTCGAACAGCGGCGCCAGCTCCATCTGCGGCACCAGCACGAGGCCCTTGTCGGTGATGCGAATTTCCGGAATGACCGATAGCGGAATCAAATTGAAGCCCATGTAAGGGATGGTGCAGCCGGCCTCGGCCCATTCCTTCTTCAACGCCTTGACCTCTTCAGCCACTTCGGTGACGCGCTTGTCGGACAGGAGTCCTGCGATCGGCAGCGGAACCAGCGCCCTCACCTCGCTATCGGCGACGACGCAAACGCCCCCCTGCTGCTCCCTAATCGCTGCAATCGCGACCTGCATGTCGGCCTCGTTGGTGCCGGCGACGATGAGGTTGTGGCTGTCGTGCCCGACGCTGGAAGCGACCGCGCCGCGCTTCAGGCCGAAATCCTTGAGAAGGCCGTGGGCGACATTGCCGGCGGACTTGCCGTGGCGCTCGACCACCGCGACGAAGCAGAGGCCATAGCGCGCGAACAGCGACGGCCAGTCCTTGGCCGGCTCGATCGCGACCTTCTCGTGGATCAGCGTGATGCCGGGAAGCGCGGTCCTGATGGCGTTGACGGTGCAGGCCTTGGCCGGCAATTCCGGCGTCAGCTTCATCGTCTGCGGCAGCTTGACGGTCGCATAGGCTGCCCTCGGATATTGATAGCGCTGCGACAGCGCCCGATCGAGACGCGACGTGATCTTGCCGCGCTCGACCACGAGCTCGCCGCCATACCAGGTGCATTGCGGCTTGAGCTGATCGTCCATGAGCACGAGATCGGCGCGGCGGCCGCCGCCGAGGCCGCCGATATCGCCCTCCATGCCGAAGCGGGTCGCGCCATGCAGCGAGCCCATCGACCAGGCCTGCTCCGGCGACATCCCCGCCTTCACGGCTTCGCGCACCACCCAGTCGAGGCCGAACAGCAGGAGATCGTCGGCGTCACGGTCGTCCGTGCACACGGCGGTGCGCTTGTGCGAAGCCCCGAGCTCGGTGATCGTCCGGATCGCTTGCGGCAGCGAATGCCACGGCGTGGTCGGCGGTCCCCCGCGCAAAAACACCCAGACGCCGGCATCGAGCAAGTCATCGGCAATGTCGCGGTCGATCGCCTCGTGGGTGTCGGTGACGCCGGATGCCGCATAAGCCGCGACGAATTCGCGGCCGTAGACATGGCCGGACACGGGACGCCCCCGCTTCAAGGCGGCGGCGAGGATGGCGTGGCTGCGCTCGTCACCCATCGTGACGGGCACGAAATCCATCTTCTCGCCAAGCGCCACCGCTTCGGGCCAGCGGTCGAAAAGGCCGGCGATCTTGTCCGGCGTGAGGTCGCCGCCCGCCGTCTCCAGCTCAGCCGAGGTCGCAGGAACGGTGCTCGGCACGGTCAGGAAGATCGAGAGCGGCGCCTCGCGCGCATCTTCCAGCATCGCCTCCACACCGGCGACGTCCATGACGTTGCCGATCTCGTGGCTGTCGCAGAAGATCGTCGTGGTGCCGTTGAGCAGCGCGGCCTCGGCATAGGCACAGGCCGTCACCATCGAGGATTCGATGTGAATGTGCGGATCGACGAGGCCCGGCGCGATGATGCCGCCGGCCGCGTCATAAAGCGGAACATCGCCCCACGCCTTCTTCGCTGTACCGGCCGGCTTCACCGCCGCGATGCGGCCGCCTGAGATCCAGACCTCCCGCCCCGGATGGATACGCTCGGAATAGGTCGAGAGCACGCGCGCGCCCGTGATGACGAGATCCGGCGTCACACGCGCCGAGGCGACGTCAGCCAGACGCCGCGTCATGCTGTGCAGCGGCGCGACGGAGAAGCGGGTGAGCTTGGTCATCGGGGCTCTCGCGTGGGAATGGACAGCGCCGCGATGGTTGCCGCCGCTGGCGGCGAGAGCAACTCAAATAATACGTCACCGGTGCTTACGCATTAGGCAGACGCGCTCCGCCTTCTTAATTTCCGCTAGGGCATGTGCTTAAAAATCATACGCTGAGTTTGGGCGCGCCAGATGTCGGCTCGTCTCTCAACAGTGCACAACGTTGAAGGCGCCGATGGGCCATAACCGGACTTTGCCTAGACGCCGCCAATGCGCCAATTGCGTTCGCCTGCCATGCTGCGCTTATCGATTTTAAAGCCGCCAAACCTGAGGCCTTGTTCTCTCGCAGAGCTGAGGGCCGAAAGGGCCCCCGACGTACTTGAGGCATCGGGCCCCCAACTACCCACTGAGGTAAGTCGCAGATGCGGCGGCTTGGTCGCCCCTTTGCAAGCGGTGCCAAGCTTGAGCTCGAGGGCTCAACGGGAACCAGCTTGCGGCGCAATCGCCCCAATTTACGCATCACTGATTGTGGCGTTTGCCACGCGCCGAAACTGGAACCCTTATGATGTTACCCATACCCATTTTGCAATTGTCTGCGCGTGGCGCCCGGATCTAGTTGAATGATCCTGCACCAGCAGAATTCGCCTGCTTGGAGTTTCATTTTTGCGATTAAGAGCTTTCGCATCTGAATTGGATTTCGAGGCGACACGCACAGGCGAATTCAAACAAAGTTTGAGGCTGTTGCCGTTTGTCGCTCGAAATGCGATGGGGCGGACCGTTCGCATCGGGCTGCAGTGATGCTTGTAAGCGAAGTTGGCAACCGGCTTCTGTCAGCACTGCCGATCGCTGATCTCGATCTTTTGGCACCCGACCTACAGATGGTAACCCTCGATCGGGAAGAGGTCGTCTCGCGGGTGGGGGATCATACCGAGCACGTCCTCTTCCCTCACAGTGGCGCCGTTTCGGTGATGGTCGACATGGCGAATGGGCAGACGGTCGCCAGCGCCGCAATAGGGCGCGAGGGGGCAGTGGGCACTCTTTCCGTGCTGGGACCGTCCCCTGCGGCCGTTACGACTATCGTTCGTGCCGCGGGGACGGCCTCGCGGATCCCCGCGGCGCGATTCCATGCCGCTTTCAGCCGGAGTCCCGCGATCCGCCACGTAGTCCAGCTTCACTTCAAGGCGGTGCTGATACAGTTTCAATTGGGCGGGGCTTGCAATGCACTGCATCCGGTCCAAGCGCGTATGGCACGCTGGCTGCTTCAACTTCACGACCGCATCAACCACGACGTCCTGCCCCTCACGCAGGACGCGCTTTCGCAGATGTTGGGTGTGCGACGAACGACGGTGACGCTCCTGATGCGCAATCTGCGCGCTTCCGGAGCGATCAGATCTGAGCGGCGAGGCGAAATCGAGATCGACTCATCGCGGCTCGCTGCGGTGGCGTGCGAATGCCACGACACCATGCGGCTCGAACTCGAGAAGATCTTCTCTACGGGTACAGCGCCATCTCGCGTTTTCGATCTGCCGATCCGGTAGATGAAACGAGGCGATGCTAGCCGTTTCGGCGCGTCCGGGTAAAGCCGGCGGGCACGATGCTCGAATAGCATCGCCGGATGCGCATCCTTCTGACCGGGCTGCGGCCCAATGCGGTGAGGATCTCCCAGCCAACGTCCGTAACGGGTCAAAAGCGCTGGTCAATGACCCGCCGGCGCAGCGACTCAAGCGCTGAATTGGTCCATCTCGGATGCGCTATTCGAACACTGCGCGTTGAGGTCGGCTATGGGTCTTGGCTGTGTGCAAACGGATGGTCGGCACGCGGCCGTGGGTCGCCAATCATTGCAGGCGGCCGATGTTCTCGCGTCGGATCGTCCAATGACCGGCCAAAGTAGGTATCGCGACGCGGTATTGCGCTTTTGGACGCACTTTCCGGGCTTCAGGCGGCGCGGATGGCTGCAATCAGGCGCGGTTTGCCGACGATGTTCATCACCCGCGTGAGGTTATAAGCGAGAACATGCAGCGCCATCTCAGCGGCAACATTCCGTAAGCGCTTCATCAGGAAGTGGGTCGCACCCATACGGGCTTTGATCGTGCCGAAGGGATGCTCGACCGTCTCGCGCCGCGTCCGCATGGCTTTGGGATTGGAATCGAGCCGTCTCTGGACCTCCTCGACTACATGTTCATGCTCCCAACGAGTGATGCGGCGCTCCTTGGATGGCGTACATTGGCTCTTGATTGCGCAGCCTTGGCACGCTGCTGTCGACCAGTAACGGCGCAGCGTCATTCCATGCTCGATGTTGGTATAGCGATAGGGCAGCAGTTGATCGGACGGGCAGCGGTAGACGTCCTCATCAGACAGGTAGGCGAAGTCCTGTTTGCCGAACCGACCCTCCGCCTTGGCGTTCGACGTCATGGGCTTGGGCAGCGTGACTACAACGCCAGCCTCTTCGCAGGCCAATATCTCCTCTCCGTCGAAGTAGCCACGGTCGGCGACCGCCTCGAGTTTGTCCACTTCGAGCACTTCTTTGGCTTGCTTCGACATCCGAGCAAGCTGCCCACGGTCATTGCCGACGTTTATGACCTCATGCGTAACAATCAGATGGTGTTCGGTGTCCACCGCGACCTGGACATTGTAGCCGACGACACCCGATCCGCGTCCGCTGGTGGCCATCGAACGGGCATCCGGATCGGTCAGCGATATCTGTTGATCCGGCGTCTTGCGCATCTGCGCGTCAAGCACTTCCAGGCGGCTCATCTCCTGCTTCAGTCGAGCGATCTTTTCCTTGATCCTCGGTGTCTTGATGCTGATCGCTTCCGATGGCTCCTGCCGATCGGCGCTATCCAGTTGACGCAGATATCGCCCGACGCTTTCCTCGATTTGCGCCATCCGCCTCGCCATCTTGGCATGTGTGAAGTTGCGATCGCGGTTGTTCACTGCCTTGAACTTGCTGCCATCGATTGCGACGCTTGGGGTCTGCAACAGGCCCATTTGCCGGCATAGCGCAACGAACTTCGCACAAACCTTCCGAAGCGCCGCACCATTGTCCTTCCGGAAATCGGCGATCGTCTTATGATCGGGAGCCAGGCGGCCGATCAGCCACATCACCTCGATATTGCGGCACGCCTCACGTTCCAGGCGGCGACTGGATTGCACCCGATTGAGATAACCGTAGATGTAAAGCTTCAGAAGGACTGCCGGATGATAGGAAGGCCGGCCCGTCTCCTTGGCGATCACACGCTCACTCCCATTCCATGCAGGTCGAGCGCCTCGACAAACACGTCGATCACATGGACCGCGTTGCCCTCGTCTACCCAATCCTCCAGACATTCCGGCAAGAGCGTCAGCTGGGATCTGTCCGCGCCTTCAACGAAGCGTCCCATCCGTATCCCCCCATTAGGAAACGGAGGAATCGTAACCGACTCGCGGCTTTTCACACAGCCAGGGTCCAAAAGCAGCAGTTAACGCAGCCACCTATGAGGATCTCCGGCAGAGAGTCGAGATGGCAGCCGCTGCTGCGGTGTTCGGCTCGGGGACATGAGCCGACGCAGTCCATTTGAGAAACGAGCCTTTCACTTCGGCTGAAATCGATCAAATGAAAGATTGATCAGATGAAAGAGTGATGCGGCGTTGGGACAGCGTGACTGTCGATTCACATTGGTTGCGCGAATAGAAGTTTGAGCATTGAATCAGCGGGGATACCCACAACTGCAAGTGGTTTCTCGGGTATGCCGGCCGCTCTCGCAGGAGCAAGGCGATGCAGAGATTCGCCTAGGCTTCGGGCGCGTGATGGCTTCATGCGTAGCTGAACCGGAGAGGTACGCCTAGTCGGTCCTGCCAACTGATTGGGAGTAGCCATACGCGTCTCATGCCCGCCTGCCACGGTCGGCCAACAAACGGGGAGGAGAACAATGAGCACCTGGCTTAGTGAGCGAGAACAGCGTCTCGTCGCGGGCGCGGAGGCGGCATCGGCGGCAACGCCTATCCCGACCCAGATTGTTTCCAATGGCGAGTATCTCCCGCCCCCGCAGAGCGATACGCAAAAGAAAGTCGAGGCACGGATCAACGAGCTCGCTGATGTTAACGGCAGACACCTCGGCTTGAGCCGCAGGCAGTTCTTACACACGAGCTGCGGCATGGCAGCAGCTTTCCTCGCCATGAACGACATCTACGGCAATGTTTTCCGGGTCGCGCCCGCTGAAGCCCGCGAACCCGAGCTGATGCTGGCCCGCGCGCAGAGCCTTGCAGGCCAATTCATCTTCGACGTCCAGACTCATTTCGTGCGGGACGACTTCGATCATAAGGAGCTGTTGGGGCTGGCGGACTTTGCGAGCCAGCACTGGAATCCGAAGATGAAGGAGGAAGGCGTCTCTTCGCTAGCCCGCTACAAGTTCCAAAACTATGTGAAAGAGATCTACTACGACAGCGACACCAACATGGCGCTCCTGAGCGGCGCGCCCTTCGACGACCCGAGTTGGTGGCTGCTGTCCAATGAGCAGATCGTCAAGGCGCGAGAACTGATCAACGACTTCGCCGGTTCGCGCCGCCTGCTGGCGCACAGCGTCATCACTCCCAAGCAACCCGGCTGGATGGACGAGGTGGACAAGGCAATCGAAGTCTACAAACCGGATTCCTGGAAGTCCTACACGATTGGCGATCCGCTGGCGCCCTCGAAGTTCCCATGGCGGCTCGACGACGAGCAGGTGATGTATCCGTTCTACGATAAAGCAGTGAAGGCCGGCATCAACACGCTGTGTATCCACAAGGGGTTGCTGCCGCCCGATTATGAGAAGTCGTTCGCCGGCGTCTGGGAATACGCAACGGCGTGGGACATCGGAAAAGCCGCGAAGGATTGGCCGCAGATGAACTTCGTGATCTATCACTCGGCGCTGCGGCCGTTCCTCGAACTACCTGATCACGCGTGGGCGGATTTCGAACAGACCGGCCGTATCCAGTGGGCCACCGATCTCGCGGAAGTCCCGCAGAAGTTCGGCGTCGCCAACGTCTATGCCGAGCTCGGCACGTCCTTTGCCAACTCGGCGGTCGCGCATCCGAAGTTCTGCGCCGCGCTGATCGGCACGCTGATAAAGGGGATGGGTGTTGACCACGTCATGTGGGGCACCGACTCGGTCTGGTACGGCTCACCACAGTGGCAGATCGAGGCGCTGCGCCGGCTCGAAATCCCCGAGGACATGCAGAGGAAGTACGGCTTTGCGGCGCTTGGCGATGCCAACAGCGCTACCAAGCAGCTGATCTTCGCGGGCAACGCAACCAGATTCTACAAGATCAAGCTGAAGGCGGCTGAGAATACCAGGATGCCGGCCTTTTCCGAGGACCGCCTCGCGGCGCTCAAGAACGAGTACACGCAAGCTTCGAAGCAACCGTCGAACCTGCGCTACGGCTACGTTCGCGCCGCCTAGGAACGATGCCAACGGCTTGGGCAACTCCGCCGGCAATGGATGCGCGGCTGCCGCAATCCGACTTCGGCTCAGTGTCACCAATGCTCTCGCCGATCAGAGATTTCCGCTCAGCCTCAGGAGCCGACATGACTTATGAGTACACGCCCTAGTCCTCGTTTGCCTTGAACCGTCCCAACCCCTTCAGCACAAAGGGCGCCACCAGCGCGATCAGCGCGACGCCGAGAAGCGTTGCCGAAATCGGGCTCTGCAGCAGCGTCATGGGATCGCCGAGGCTGATGGCGAGCGCGCGGCGCAGCTGGCTCTCGGCAATCGGGCCGAGGATCAGGCCGACGACGACGGGCGCGATCGGGAAATCGAACCGGCGCATCAGGAAGCCGAGCACGCCGAAACCGGCGAGCATCGACAATTCCACCACCGACGGCTTTGCCGCGATGGTGCCCATGGTCGCGAACACGAGGATGCCGGCATAGAGCCAGGGCTGCGGGATCGCGAGCAGCCGCACCCACAGGCCGACCAGCGGCAGGTTGAGCACCAGCAGCATCATGTTGGCGATGAAGAGGCTGGCGATCAGGCCCCATACGAGGTCAGGCCGCTCGGCGAACAGCAGCGGGCCCGGGTTGAGGCCATATTGCTGGAAGCCCGCCAGCATCATCGCGGCGGTGGCCGAAGTCGGCAGGCCCAGCGTCAAGAGCGGCACCAGCGTGCCGGCTGCGGAAGCGTTGTTGGCGGCCTCGGGGCCGGCGACGCCTTCGATCGCGCCCTTGCCGAACTCTTCGGGGTGCTTCGTCAGCCGCTTCTCGGTCGAATAGGACAGGAAGGTCGGGATCTCCGCGCCGCCTGCCGGCAGCGCACCGATCGGGAAGCCGAACATGGTCCCGCGCAGCCATGGCTTCCAGGACCGCTTCCAGTCCTCCTTGGTCATCCACAGCGAGCCGCGCACCGGCTCCAGCTTCTCTTCGGTGTGGTGGCGGCGCGATGCGACATAAAGCGCCTCGCCCACCGCGAACAGGCCGACGGCAAGCGTTGTGACTTCAACGCCATCGAGCAGTTCGGGGACGCCGAATGCAAGCCGCGCCTGACCCGTCAGCTTGTCGATGCCGACGAGGCCGAGCGTCAGACCGATGAACAGGCTGGTCAGGCCGCGGATCGGGGAATCGCCGAAGGTCGCCGACACCGTGACGAAGGCGACGCACATCAGCGCGAAGTAATCCTCGGGGCCGAAGCGTACGGCGACATCGACCAGCCATGGTGCGAGGAAAGCCAGGCCAATGGTGGCGATGGTGCCGGCGACGAAGGAGCCGATTGCGGAGGTCGCGAGCGCCGGCCCGCCGCGGCCCGCCTTGGCCATCTTGTTGCCTTCAAGCGCGGTGGCCATCGAGGCACTCTCGCCGGGCGTGTTGATCAGGATCGCGGTGGTCGAGCCGCCATACATGCCGCCGTAATAAATGCCGGCGAACATGATCAGCGAGCCGCCGGGGTCGAGCTTGTAGGTCACCGGCAGCAGCAGCGCGACCGTCAGTGCCGGGCCGATGCCGGGCAGCACGCCCACGGCCGTGCCGAGGAACACGCCGATCAGCGCGTAAAGCAGGTTCATCGGCTGGACGGCGACCGCCATGCCGTGAGCCAGCGCGGCAAAGGTATCCATCACAGCAGTCGCTCCAGTGGGCCGGCAGGCAGGCTCAGCGTCAACAACCGGTCGAACGCCAGGTAAATGAGGGTCGACATCACGAGGGCGATGATGGCGTCAATGAGGATGGCACGGCGTCCGAAGGCCGCCGAGGTCGTCACGAACAGCGCCGAGGTCGCCAGGATGAAGCCGCCGCCAATGCCGATGATGGCGATCAGCAGCGCAAGCCCGACGAGGATCAGAACCACAGGCACGGGATCGGCGCTCTCGCGTGCCGGCAGATTGCCGCGCAGCGCGTCGATGAAGTTGCCGATCGCAAGCAGCCCAAGGCCGCTGGCGACCACGACCGGCATCGCCTCCGGTCCCATCCCGTACATCGCCGCAGATTGCAGGCCGCGCGCGTCCCAGACCAGCACGACGGCGAGCACCGCAAGCAATGCCGCGATGACGAGACCGGCACGGTCGACGCGCCGCGGCGGCTGGACGGGATCGCCTGAGATCATGACTTGACCAAGCCGACCGATTTCAACACGTCGGTGACGCGGGCCGTTTCCTTCTTCAGGAAGTCGGCGAAGGCGTCGCCGCCGAGATAGGCATCCTCCCAGCCCTTCTGCTTGAGGATCTCCTTCCAGGCGTCAGACTTCACCATCTTCTCGACCGCATCGCTCAAAGTCTTGCGCTGCTCCGGCGTGATGCCGGGAGGCGCGACCACCGAACGCCAATTGGCGATTACGAGGTCGATGCCCTGCTCCTTGAAGGTCGGGAGATCGCTGCCTGCGATTCGCTTCTCCGAGGTCACGCCGATCGCACGCAGCTTGCCGGACTTGATCTGCCCTTCATATTCGCTGAGGCCCGAAATGCCTGCGGTGACCTTGCCGCCGAGAATCGCCGCGAGCGACTCGCCGCCGCCGGAGAACGGGATGTAGTTGATCTTCTTGGCGTCGGCGCCGACCGCGCCGGCGAACAAGGCCGCCATCACATGGTCGACGCCGCCGGCCGAGCCGCCGGCGAAAGTGACCTTGGCGATATCGGCCTTCACCGCCGCGGCCAGATCCTGCGCATTTTTGATCGGCGAATTCGCGGGAACCACGATCACCTGGATTTCCTCGGTGAGGCGCGCGATCGGCGTCACCTGCTCCAGCGTCACCGGCGACTTGTTCATGGCGAGCGCGCCGACCATGACGAAGCCGTTGACCATCATCTGGTTGCCGTCACCCTTGGCGCCATTGACGAACTGCGCGATGCCGACACTGCCGCCTGCACCGGGAACGTTGGTGACCTGCACGCTGCGGGCGATGCCCGCAGCCACCAGCGCCTGTTGCATCGAGCGCGCGGTCTGGTCCCAGCCTCCGCCCGGAGCCGCCGGCGCCATCAGCTTGAGCTCGAGCTGCTGGGCAAAGCCCGGATTGGCTGCCGCCAGGGTGAACGCGACGGCTGCGCCGACAAGGCGCGCGGGAAATCGGAACATGGGGGCATCTCCAGGGCTCATGCGGACGTTCGCCGCATTGTGTCGTTTGGTCGCATATCAACCAAAACGGCCGATGCTGTCCAGTGACATGCCTCAGGGTTTTTGGTCAGCGGGGCGCCGGGATGACCCCACCGAGCGCAGCCGTCAGTTCGGCCGCCACTTCCCGGACGATTTGTCCGATCTCCGGCAACCGCTCGTCGGTGACCCGACTGGTCATGCCGGATACGGAGATCGCGGCAAGCGGTTCGGCCAACGCGTTGTATACCACCGCCGCGACGCAGCGCAGGCCGATCTGCGCCTCCTCATCGTCGACGGCAAAGCCCTGCTTGCGGATTTTCTCGAGCTCCCTGAACAGGTCGCTCGGGCGCACGATCGACTTCTCGGTCAGGCGGGGCATGCCGTGATGGCGGATGACGGCGCCGACGTCCTCGTCTGAATAGGTTGCGAGCACCGCTTTGCCGACGCCGGAGGTCACCATGGGGACGCGGCCGCCGACCTTGGTGAGCGAGCGCATGATCTCGCGGCTTTCCATGCGGGTCAGCACGATGATGAACTCATCGTCGACCACGGCGAGATTGGCCGTCTCGCGGGTGAGATCGCGCAGCTTGCGCAAATATGGAATGGCCTGTGCGGAGAAATTGCGTCGCCGCGCAAAGCTGGCGCCAACCGTGAAGCTGCGCACGCCGACGTGCCATTTGGACTCGCCACGGTCGAACTGCACGAAACGGCGACTTTCGAGCGTTGCGAGAAGCCGGTGCACGGTGGACGCCGACAGGCCGGTGCGGATCGCGAGATCGCTGAGACGATAACCTTCGTCGTCCTCGGCCAGCGTCTCGATGATCGACAGCGCGCGGTCGACCGACTGCACGCCACCGTCGCGGCCCTCGTTATCAGCCTCCGCGGCCGATTTAGGCTCGAACGATTTGCGCCGGATCACGTTCTTGCTCATCGCGACCTGCATTTGCCAATCAGACAAGACGCGAGCCGCCTCTTCTCCCTCTCCCCGTTCTTACGGGGAGAGGGCGGGGGTGAGGGGCTATCTCCACAAAGACGGTGAGAGACAGACTCGTTGAGAGTCCCCCTCACCCGGAATTTGCTGCGCAAATTCCGACCTCTCCCCGCAAGCGGGGAGAGGCGAACGCAAGCTCAGAGCAGCCCTGCCCCGCGCGCCCACTTGTACTTGGCGCCGAGGACCTCGACCGGCAGCTCGGTCGAATAGGCGTAGGCCGGGATGCCGTTCTGGTAGAGATATTCGGCGGCTTCCTCGACCTCGACGTCGCCGGCGAGAGAGGCGACCATCGGCTTCACAAAACCCTTGGCCTCCATCTCCTTCTTCACCTCGACCATGTTGCGGGCGAACACCATCGGCGGGGTGACGATGGTGTGCCAATAGCCGAGGATCAGCGCGTGGATGCGCTCATCCGACAGCCCGAGCTTCACGGTGTTGACATAGGTGATCGGCGGCTCGCCGCCGGTGATATCCACGGGATTACCGGCAGCTCCAAACGGCGGGATGAACTTGCGGAAGGCCGCATCGAGATCCGGCGGCATCGACATCAGCGACAGGCCGTTGTCGACGCAGGAGTCCGACAGTAGCACGCCCGAACCGCCGGCACCGGTGATGATGAGCACGTTCTCGCCCTTCGGCGTCGGCAGCACCGGCACGCCGCGGGCGAATTCGAGCAGCTGGCGAAGTGAGCGGGCACGGATCACACCGGATTGCTTGAACACGTCCTCATAGATGCGGTCGTTGCCGGCGAGCGCGCCGGTGTGGGACGATGCCGCCTTCGCGCCAGCCGAGGTGCGGCCGGCCTTGAGCACCACGACAGGCTTCTTCTTGGAGACGCGCTTGGCGGCTTCCGCGAAGGCGCGGCCGTCCTTGAGGTCTTCGCAATGCTGCGCGATCAGATTGGTGTTCGGGTCCTGCTCGAAGAAGGCGAGCAGATCGTCCTCATCGATGTCGGACTTGTTGCCGAGGCCGACGATCGCGGAGACGCCCATCTTGGCCGAGCGCGAGAAGCCGATGATGGCCATGCCGATGCCGCCCGACTGCGACGACAGCGCCGCATGGCCCTTGACGTCATAGGCGGTGCAGAAGGTCGCGCAGAGATTGGCGGGCGTATAATAGAAGCCGTAGATGTTCGGCCCCATCAGGCGGATGTCGTACTTCTTGCCGACCTCGACGATCTCGGCCTGCAGCTCAGGCGCGCCGGCTTCAGCGAAGCCCGACGGGATGAGCACAGCGCCCGGGATCTTCTTCTCGCCGCATTCGGCCAGCGCGGCGGCGACGAATTTCGCCGGGATCGCGAACACCGCGACGTCGATCACGGCAGGCACGTCCTTGACGCTCTTGTAGGCCTTGTAGCCGAGGATCTCGGCGGCCTTGGGATGGATCGGATAGATCTCGCCCTTGTAG
Organism: Bradyrhizobium sp. NC92; assembly: GCF_025200865.1. Taxonomy (NCBI): domain Bacteria; kingdom Pseudomonadati; phylum Pseudomonadota; class Alphaproteobacteria; order Hyphomicrobiales; family Nitrobacteraceae; genus Bradyrhizobium; species Bradyrhizobium sp. NC92. The sequence goes on along the minus strand of NZ_CP104171.1, from coordinate 2,969,996 downwards.
CCGCCGTTGATGAGGTTCTTCATCACGGAATTGCCGATCTTGCCGTCCTCCGCGGAGGCGCCGACCACGGCGACAGCCTTCGGCTGCATGATGCGGTTCATCGCCGCGACGATCTCTTCGGTCGGACGCGGCTTCGGCTTCGGCACATAAGCGAAGTCGACGACAATACGGACGTCGGCGGCCGTGGCCCCCTTCGCGGTTGCGAACACTGGGTTGAGGTCGAGCTCGACAATCTCGGGAAAATCGGTGACGAGCTGCGAGACCTTGACGATGACATCGGCGAGCGCGTTGCGGTTCACCGGCTCGCCGCCGCGCACACCCTTGAGGATCTCATGCGCCTGGATGCCGTCGAGCATTGAGAGCGCGTCCTCCTTTGTGGCAGGCGCAAGGCGGAACGTGATGTCCTTGAGCACCTCGACGAGCACGCCGCCGAGGCCGAAGGCGACCAGCTTGCCGAACGAGCCGTCGGTGATCGAGCCGACGATGACCTCGGTGCCGCCGGCCAGCATCTGCTGGACCTGGACGCCTTCGATCTTGGCATCGGCCTTGTACTTCTTGGCGTTGCCGAGAATGGTCTCGTAGGCCTTCTCGGCCTCTTCAGCCGTCTTGAGGCCGACGATGACGCCGCCGGCTTCGGTCTTGTGGAGAATGTCCGGCGAGACGATCTTCATCACCACCGGGAAGCCCATGGACGAAGCCATCTTGCCGGCCTCGCCCGCCGACTTGGCCACGCCCTCCTTCGGCACCGGAATGCCGTAGGCGTCGCAGACCAGCTTGCCTTCCGGCGCCGTCAGGCTGGTGCGGTTGTCCGCCTTGACCTGGTCAAGCACCTTGCGGACGGCATCTTTGGAATTGGACATGTGGCTTCTCCCTTGACCTGAGTTCGTTCTTTTCAAAGCGCGCGCGAGTTTGCGGCTGCCCGTGATGCTTGCCATTCGCCGCGCTCTGTTCCATGCGGCGGAACGGAGTGGCATAAAGCCAAGACTACTCCGCCGGCTTGGATCAAAAATGGCTGGCGATGGCATTTGGTATGCCAGAAGCCAACTTGTCAAGCTGGTGCACGCCCCAGAACGCCGCAAAAAATAGGCAGCTTGACATTCTGGCATGTGGTATGCCAAAAACTTTCCCGTTAATATTCCTGTAAAAGACGACTCCCACTGGAGGAGATTCGTCGTGTCACTACGGAAACCAACCAAGGCGTTGCCGAACATGGCCGAGGCAGACATCGCAATCGTTCGTATTGCCCCGGAGAGCAGCTTCAAGAACAAGGCGTATGACGCCTTGAAGGAAGCCATCCTCAAGATGGACATCTATTCGACGCCCGAGCCGGTGATGCTCGACGAGCGCGCGCTGTCCGAACGTCTCGGCGTCAGTCGCACCCCGATCCGCGAAGCCATCGCGATGCTCGAGCAGGACGGTTTCGTGAAGACGGTTCCGCGCCGCGGCATCATGGTGGTGCGCCGGACCAAGAGTGAGATCGTCGACATGATCCGCGCCTGGGCGGCGCTGGAGAGCATGGCGGCGCGGCTCATCACCACCACCGCGCGGAAGAAGGACATCACGGCGCTGCGCGACTATTTCAAGGATTTCGGCAAGGACCGCCTGCCCGAGGATCACGTCGAGGAATATTCGCGCGCCAACATCGCCTTCCACCAGGCTCTGATCTCGCTGTCGGAATCGCCGGTGCTGGTCGATCTCACCAACGACCTGCTCTTGCACGTGCGTGGCTATCGCCAGCTGACCATCGGACGCAAGGACCGCACCGCGACGTCACTGCCCGAGCATCTCGGCATCATCGAAGCGCTGGAGGCGCGCGACACCGAGCTCGCCGAGAAGCGCGCCCGCGATCACACCCTCGGCCTTGCCGCTTACGTCGAAGCGCACGGCCAAGAACTGTTTACGTAACTCTTCGCTTAGCAACGTTCACCAGAAGGGCGAACAATTCGCCCCAACGACCTTGAGACCAGGGAGACAAGGCCCATGCTGAATACCGCGACCAAGTCCGAAGCACCGGGCACCGAGCAGGAACTGACGGATGGCTTCCATCTCGTCATCGACGCGCTCAAGCTGAACGGCATCAACACCATCTATAATGTGCCGGGCATCCCGATCACGGATCTGGGTCGCATGGCGCAGGCCGCCGGTATTCGCGTGATCTCCTTCCGTCACGAGCAGAACGCCGGCTACGCCGCAGGCATCGCCGGCTATCTCACCAAGAAGCCCGGCGTCTGCCTCACGGTGTCGGCGCCCGGCTTCCTCAACGGTCTCACCGCCCTCGCCCACGCCACCACCAATTGCTATCCGATGATCCTGGTCTCGGGCTCTTCCGAGCGCGAGATCGTCGACCTCCAGCAGGGCGATTACGAGGAGATGGACCAGCTCGCGATCGCCAAGCCGCTGTGCAAGGCGGCCTATCGCGTGCTGCACGCCCAGGACATCGGCATCGGCTTCGCCCGCGCCATCCGCGCGGCGGTCTCGGGCCGTCCGGGCGGCGTCTATCTCGACCTGCCGGCAAAGCTGTTCGGCCAGGTGATGAACGCCGAGGCCGGCCAGAAGTCGCTGGTCAAGGTGATTGATGCTGCGCCCGCGCAGCTCCCCTCGCCCGCTTCGGTCAAGCGCGCGCTCGACGTGCTCAAGGGCGCCAAGCGTCCGCTCATTATCCTCGGCAAGGGCGCGGCCTACGCGCAGGCCGACGAGGAGATCAAGAGCTTCGTCGAGAAGAGCGGCGTGCCGTTCCTGCCCATGAGCATGGCCAAGGGCCTGCTGCCCGACACCCATCCGCAATGCGCCGGCGCCGCCCGCTCGACCGTGCTGAAGGAGTCCGACGTCGTCATGCTGATCGGCGCGCGGCTGAACTGGCTGCTGTCGCACGGCAAGGGCAAGAGCTGGGGCGAAACGCCGAAGAAGTTCATCCAGGTCGACATCGAGCCGAAGGAGATGGACTCCAACGTCGAGATCGTCGCGCCCGTCGTCGGCGACATCGGCTCGGTGGTCTCCGCCTTCAACCAGGCGATGGGCTCCGGCTGGACCGCGCCGCCCACCGAATGGACCAAGGCCGTCTCGACCAAGCGCGAAGAGAACGTCGCCAAGATGGCGCCGAAGCTCATGAACAACAAATCGCCGATGGATTATCACGGCGCGCTCGGCGTCTTGAAGAACGTCATCAAGGACTATCCCGAGGCGATCCTCGTCAACGAAGGCGCCAACACGCTCGACCTCGCCCGCGGCGTCATCGACATGTACAAGCCCCGCAAGCGTCTCGACGTCGGCACCTGGGGCGTGATGGGCATCGGCATGGGCCAGGCGATCGCGGCCACGCTCGAGACCGGCCATCCCGTGCTTGCGGTGGAAGGCGACTCCGCGTTCGGCTTCTCCGGCATGGAGGTCGAGACCATCTGCCGCTACAACCTTCCGATCTGCGTCGTCATCTTCAACAATGACGGCATCTATCGCGGCACCGACGTCAACGGCGCCAACGACGATCCGGCGACGACCGTGTTCGTCAAGGGCGCACGTTACGACAAGATGATGGAAGCCTTCGGCGGCGTCGGCGTCAACGCGACTTCGCCGGACGAACTGAAGCGTGCCGTCAACGACGCCATGAAGTCCGGCAAGCCGACGCTCATCAACGCGGTGATCGATCCGGCCGCAGGCTCGGAGAGCGGCCGCATCGGCAACCTCAATCCGCAGAGCGTCCTGCAGAAGAAGAAGTAAGTCCACCCCTTCAACCCTTATTCCCTGTGGTTAGCAGGGGCAGACAGAGTACGGAGCAATATGATGACCAAAGCGCTCGAGGGCGTTCGCATTCTCGACTTCACCCACGTCCAGTCCGGACCGACCTGCACGCAGTTGCTGGCATGGTTCGGCGCCGACGTGATCAAGGTGGAACGCCCGGGCGTGGGTGACATCACCCGCGGCCAGCTGCAGGACATCCCGAACGTGGACAGCCTGTATTTCACCATGCTCAACCACAACAAGCGCTCGATCACGCTCGACACCAAGAACCCCAAGGGCAAGGAAGTCCTGACCGAGCTGATCAAGAAGTGCGACGTGCTGGTGGAGAATTTCGGCCCCGGCGTGCTCGACCGCATGGGCTTCCCCTGGGAGAAGATCCAGGCGATCAACCCGAAGATGATCGTCGCCTCGATCAAGGGTTTTGGCCCCGGACCGTACGAAGACTGCAAGGTCTATGAGAACGTCGCGCAGTGCACCGGCGGCGCCGCCTCCACCACCGGCTTCCGCGACGGCCTGCCGCTCGTGACCGGCGCGCAGATCGGCGATTCCGGCACCGGCCTGCACCTCGCGCTCGGCATCGTCACCGCGCTCTATCAGCGCACCCACAGCGGCAAGGGCCAGCGCGTCACCGCCGCGATGCAGGACGGCGTGCTCAACCTCTGCCGCGTCAAGCTGCGCGACCAGCAGCGCCTCGCCCACGGCCCGCTCAAGGAATACAGCCAGTTCGGCGAAGGCGTGCCGTTCGGCGATGCCGTGCCGCGCGCCGGCAACGATTCCGGCGGCGGCCAGCCCGGCCGCATCCTGAAGTGCAAGGGCTGGGAGACCGATCCCAACGCCTACATCTATTTCATCACCCAGGCCCCGGTCTGGGAGAAGATCTGCGACGTGATCGGCGAGCCCACCTGGAAGACCGATCCGAATTACGCCAAGCCGGCCGCCCGCCTGCCGCGCCTCAACGAGATCTTCGCCCGCATCGAACAATGGACGATGACGAAGTCCAAGTTCGAGGCGATGGAGATCCTCAACAAGGACGACATCCCCTGCGGCCCGATCCTGTCGATGAAGGAGATCGCCGAAGACCAGTCGCTGCGCGCCACCGGCACCGTGGTCGAGGTCGATCACCCCACCCGCGGCAAGTACGTCTCGGTCGGCAACCCGATCAAGCTGTCGGACTCGCCGGCGGACGTGACCCGCTCGCCGCTGCTCGGCGAGCACACCGACGAGATCCTGCGCTCGGTGCTCGGCTTCAGCGATCACCAGGTCGCCGAGATCCACAAATCCGGCGCGCTCGACCCGCCGCAGAAGCAGGCCGCGGAGTAAGCGGCCCCACATTGCACGAGACGAAAGGGCCGCCCGAAGGGGCGGCCCTTTTTGCTTGGGAAGGCGTGCAGCCGCAGGCTCGAAATCAAAACTCGGAAAACAACCCCATGCACAGTAGCCATCCCATTGGCACGCAACGGGATTTCTGATTCGACGAAAAAAATCCTGACCCGTCGGGCAAAACAGGGGTATTATGCCATGGTCGCCAGGCGAGTCAGTGCGAGCCGAGCAAGCATCAATGCCGAATTGAAGCCGCCTAATTGGAACCGACCGGGTTGCGCCTCGTTGTCTCCTGCACCGGCGCACGCTCGGAGCGCAGCCGGCCATCCGACGACAAGTCTAACGCTACCGGCTCGCGAGCTGGACACGCCGGCTCGGGCGTGTTTCGAGCCGCGTTCCCCTACGCCGACATCGAGGTCGACATGACGAGAGATCATCCCGCGTCCCGGGCTCTGCGGGAGGCCAACAAGGCATTCAAGCCGGTCGAGACCAAGAAGCCGATGACCGACTATGCAAAGGCGCAACAATCCCATCACGAAAATCGCGAACGCCTGAAAGCGGAACGGCTGGCGCGAGAGGCCGAGCAGGGAAATCGTCGCAGATAAGGGATTGCCGGTGCCCGCGTTATTACTTTGACACGGCCAGGCAATCTCTGTGGACGAAGAGAGACCGACCTTGGTAAGCTTCAGAGCATCGAGAGCACGATGACCCCGTCCTCGAGCTCCCCGGAAGCCAGCCGCGCCCGCGCGATGCGCTCGAACTCCGTCCGATATTTCTGAAGGTAGCTGAAGGCCTGCTTCTGCGTCTGGAAGGTCGTCGCAAGACGGCACAGCTGTCGGCCCGCGCCGAGCGCAAGAAAGAAGGTGATTGTGCCGCCGCCGTCCGGTTTGATCCTAGGCACGACTTGCACTCATTCGCATGTGAACGGCCCCTTTCAGATCCATCGTCTGCACTGTCGAATTCGGCTATCTCGGCAATTTCCTCGTGCGCTTCTTCGGTGCAGGCGCCGATGCGCGAAAACTGGCATCGGCTGCTTGCTTGGCTGCTTGCTCGGCTGCTTCCTTGGCCTCACGCAGCTCGCGCAGCCGCGCCATGTTGCTGCGGATATCGACAGCGCGCCTTTCGACATCGGCGATCGCCCGCGCGCCCTCTTCGGCGGCCAAGCGTTGACGCTCGGATCGCGCGATGGATTCGGGAGACGGTTCGGCCGATTTCCTGGCGCTCATCGGGTCGCGCTCGTCTTTCGCCTACTCGGCAACGGATAGAACCCGCTCAATCCCTTACGATCGAGCGGGTCACATAGCCGTTTCAGTACATCCGTGAAACGGCCGTACAGAGCTCAAGCCAGCGAGAGATTCTCTGCGCTGACCTTGCCCCGCATTTTATCGGTCTTGGTCTCGAAGTTGACTTTCTGGCCCTCGGCGAGACCCGCAAGACCAGCCCGTTCGACCGCGCTGATGTGAACGAACACGTCATTGCCGCCGTCGTCGGGTTGAATGAATCCAAAGCCCTTCTGGCCGTTGAACCACTTCACAGTACCTGTCGTCATTCTCTTCTCCAAAGCGCGCACGGGCGCATTCCGCGTGACGTTCACGCAGATCGATTCAATTCGTCGATGTCTCTGGAAAAGGAGCCCGCAGGCGCATTCAACAAGCACAGCGGCTGAACGAATAGGTTGAAGGTATACCTCATCGCGAGCACTTACAAGGCTCGAGCCGTATATAATTGCGCCCGCCTGCGGTGGAACGTTTTCGCGTTTGAGGATTCGCCTCCTGATCTCTGGCGCAAGTGCCAGACGAGATCGTCACAAAGCGCGCGCGTCACTTCGACACGGCGATGATCTCCTCCGGAGTTCCAGGCAGATGACAAGTCTAAATGATCGATCCTCTCGCGATCTGTGGTAGACTTCGTCATCACCGCCCGGCTCGTGGCATCTACCGGTGATGAGAACGCATAGCGCTCCCGCCTCCTCCAGCATGGAGCAGCGCCATGGGACGGCGTCAAAACGACATCAAGCGAACCGAAAGTCTCAAGCAACGTCTGACAGACGACGCCAGACGCTCGCGAGATGAAGCCCACTTGCTTCCTCCCGGTCAGCATCGCGAAAGGCTGCTACGAAGGGTACGGCAGGACGAGACGGCCATCGAGATCGAGGCATGGCTGAACTCTCCTGGCCTGAGAGCTCCGACATGACGGAACACCTGGACCGGGTGCTCAGCGATCTCCGCTGACGAGCGTAAGTCAAACCCACTGGAGTTGATCCAGTGGAGGCGGGCGAACGGGGCGCGAACTCTTCGCCGATTCTCCGGGAAGTTGAAGCGGTAGCGTTGAACGGGGAGCGCTCGCTGTTCTGCCGTCGATTTGCCCTTGAGCGGGGATTGGCCCGGGCCTAGCCTCGTGCCCGCGTTTCTTCTCGTCGGGGTCCTCTGCCCGTTGGCCGCGCGGCCTTTACGCTGGTGAAGCGTCCGGGGCTGCCGGCTCCGGCACAACGGGCGCTCGGACTACACTTGAGCGACACGCCAGCTTCGACCGCGTCATGGCTCGGATGAGCCGTTGGCGATCAGAAGAAACGAAGCGGCCGCAACCCCACTGGAATGGCACTGGCTTTGCTTGTCGATGAACCATCGCGCCGAGAGAGGTGGTCGATGAAAGTCTGGAACACCGAAGAGTTGCCCGACCACGAACAGTTCGTCTATTGGCGCGAGGTCCTCTGCGAAGCCTTCGTGACGCTGAGACCGGAGCGGCCTCGAGACCATAACAGAGGCCGCTTTCCCAGTCGCGTCACCGCGCATCCGCTGTCAACCATCAACGTGACGACGGTCCAGTCCAAAGCGCACCACGTCATCCGTGACGAGGCGGAAATCCGCAGGTCGCCGCAAGAGGTCTATTTCCTCAATCTTCAATTGAGCGGCCGATGCCGTTACGAGACCGAAGGCCGGGAAACGATCGTCGGCCCGAACCAGTTTGCGATCGTGGATTCGACGCGGCCCTACTTCCTCGACTTCATGGACGACTGGAACGTATTCTCATTTCGTATCCCGCGCCACATGTTGCGGCCGTTGCTGCAGACGCCCGACTGTTCGACCGGCATATGCGTGTCAGGTGATCAGGCACTGGGCGAGATCACGATCGGATTCCTGAAATCGATCGCAATGCGCGTGGCCGAGCTGCCATCGGAGGCCATCGAGCCGCTCGCGGCCGATGTGGTCAACCTGGCTGCACTGTCCCTCGGTGCCACCGAGGCGACGCGGATTGGGCAGCGCCGATCCGCGCAACGCGCCCTCTACGCGGCCATCGTGAAGTTCGTCGAAACGAATTTGGCCGATGCCGGGCTATCGGCATCGTCCGTTGCCGCGCATTTCGGGATTTCCGTTCGTTATCTTCATCGGATCTTCGAGGAAAAGGGCAGATCGTTCGGCCAAGTCGTGCTGGAGCGCCGACTGCTCCGTTGCGCAGGCGATCTCGATATTTCAGCGCAATCGCGGATCTCCGATGTCGCATACCGCTGGGGTTTCAACGACATCTCCCATTTCAACCGAAGTTTCCGCCAGCGCTTCGGAGCTTCGCCGCGCGCATATCGACTGAGGCAACGGCAGGAATAGATTCCGGCGACGTCCCGCGCGATCCCGCGAGAAGTGCACTCCAGGTCAACTCTTTCGTCACTCCCAGCCAAGATCGAACGCCGCCGTGGCGTTAGCTTCGGCGCGCATTCATTTCTCGCGGGGAGAGATCGCCATGGCAATCGACTTCAGGCTCAGCGAAGATCAGATCGCGCTTCGTGACGGCGCGCGTGCCTTCGCGCAAACAGCTCTCAAGGACGTCCGAGCGACCATTCGCAACTACGCCAAGCCGGATGACCGCTTCTATGCGATCAGGCCGTTCCACAAGATGGGCGTCGACGCCGGTTTCGTGAAGGGATTGTTTCCCAAGGAGGTCGGCGGCACCGACGTTTCGACGCTCGATTTCTCGCTTGCGGCGGAAGAGTTGTGCGTCGTCGACGTCAACGTTCCCAGTGCGATGCTCGGAACCGGCCTTTGCGTCAGGCCCGTCATCATGTTCGGGACCGAGGAGCAGAAGCAGCGCCTGCTTCCCGATTTCATCCAGGACGGATCCCTGCTCGGCGCACTCGCCTTCACCGAGGTGACGGGTGGCGCGAATTTCGATGCCCCGGATCCGCGCTTCGGCGTGAAGACCTTCGCCATCCGCGAAGGCGATGAGTGGGTGATCAACGGTGAAAAGCACTACACCACCAACGGCACCGGCTGGGATGGCAAGAATTGCCATCTCTTCGCAGTGGTCTGCCGGACCGATCCGAGCAAGGGCGCACAGGACTCGCTGGCCGTGATCATGGTTCCGGGCAGCACGCCGGGCGTCAAGGTGACGGGGATTCTGGATACGGCCGGGCATCGGGCTACGATCTCGCCGCGAATGAAGTTCGAGAATGTCCGCGTTCCCGCCGGCAATATCATCGGCAAGCCGGGAGACGGGATCGAGATCGTCTCGACCAATTTTGCGTGGACTGCGGCGCTGATCGGAGCCGCCTGCGTCGGGGTCATGCGCGCCGCGTTCGACCATGCGGTCGCGTTCGCGCGGAAGGATGCCCGCTCCGGGCCGCATCCGATCATCGAATATTCCACGGTGGGCTACATGCTGGCCGACATGAAGATGAAGATCGAGGCCTGCCGGTACCTGACCTGGAAGGCCTGCCAGCAATTCGACCTGTCCAAAGGCAGGGAGCACGAACTTGCCGTGATGACGAAAGTGTTCTGCTCGGAAACCTGCGTCGATGTCGTCTATGACGCCATGCGGCTGGTCGGTGTCGACAGCTACACCGACATGCACCCGCTGGCGGAATTGATGAATGATGCGATGTGCTTCCCGCTCTACGATGGCGGCAATATGGGCGCTCGCCGCAGGAACCTGCACAATATCATCAAGAGTCCGTCCTACAGTTCGCTCACCGCGCCATACGGCATGTTCGGCGCATAGGTGGCCTCTGAGGTCGCTTGTGAGCCGCGCGGGATGGAGAGGCGCGTTTGGCTGCCTGCCGAGCGCCGCCGGCCAGCGGGGAAAGCACGGCGAAATGTCATCGACAGCGCGTCAGCCGATTACCGAGCCAAGTCGCCTCATCCTCGCTCCTCGCGAATGCCCGATGCTCACTGAACTCCACCGGCGAGCTGTTGATGAAAGTACCCCACCACCGCCGCGTTGAACTCGCGGTGAAATCCGGCCCTGTCGAAGCCTGCCGGCACATCGGTGCAGATGCGCGGAACGGCCGCAGCGAGATCGGCCGAACACGGTGCGAGGAACGCATAGTGGCCGGCCGGCACGACGTGAATGTCAGACTTACCCGGCAAGCTTTCAGCAACGCGTGCGTTGCCCGAACCGTCGCCGACGCCGGGTCCGCCGAACTGCGATCGCCAGAACTGGAAAGGCACTTTGACGAGAGCGAGGTTCTCCCGCGTCAGGGTAGCCGGCGCAGGATAGCGGAATTGTGGCTGATTGATCGGGAGCGCATCCTGAAGCAATCTGCCGGACAACGAGAGGGAGATCAGCATGTCACTGCTCGGCAAGGCCGCCGTTGCGATGTGGTGGAGCGTTCACCCCGAGCAGCGCACCGAGTTCGGCGACTGGCATTCGCATGAGCACTTTCCCGAGCGGATGAGCATTCCAGGCTTTCGGCGCGGGTCGCGATGGACCAGCACGACCGACGCCGAAGGCTTTTTCGTGCTCTATGAACTCGAGCATTACGACGTCCTCACATCGAAAGGCTATCTCGACCGGCTCAACGCGCCGACGCCATTGTCGACGAAGATGATGCCGCATCATCTCGGCATGATCCGCAGCCAGTGCCGGATCGTCGCCAGCTTTGGCGGGGGTGTGGCGACTTCGCTGGCCACCATCAGGCTATCGCCGGAGGCCGGACGGGAGGCGGCGCTGCAGGCGCACCTTTCGGACATGCTCGGCGCGTTGGCGCAGAAGCGGGGGCTGACCGGTGCCCACCTCCTCCTCACCGACACACCCCGGACGAGTGCGCCCACCACCGAACAGCAGATCCGCGGCAAGGACAGCACCGCCGACTGGATCGTGCTGCTATCGGATTACGATGCCGATGTGGTCGAGGACGTGATCGCCGGCCAGTTTTCGGCGTCATCGCTTCAGGCAGCCGGGGCCCGCGAGAATTTCATCACTGGCCGCTACAGGCTGGCATTCACGATGACACCGCAGGATGTCGCAGCCGTCTAGCGGACAGGGCACCAAAAAAAATCCAAACCACCTGTCGGATCGGCGGCTTGCCCGTCGTCCTCGTGACATGAATGGGCCATAGAGGCCAACTCGGGCCCATCAATCACTAGGGATAACAACCATGCCCAATACCGTCCGCCTGCACCGCGTTCTCGCCACCAGCCCGCAGAAGGTCTATCGCGCCTTCCTGGAAGCGGACGCGATGGCGAAATGGCTTCCGCCGAACGGCTTTACCTGCACGGTGCATCATTTCGAGCCCAAGGTCGGGGGCACGTTCAAGATGTCGTTCCGGAATTTCACGACCGGCAACGGCCATTCGTTCGGCGGCGAATTCGTCGAGCTCGTGCCCGGCGAGCGCCTCCGCTACACCGACAAGTTCGACGACCCGAACCTGCCGGGCCTGATCGAGGTGACCGTGAGCCTGAAGAAGGTCTCGGTCGGCACCGAGGTCGAGATCACGCAGTCGGGCCTGCCCGACGTCATTCCCGTCGAGGCCTGCTATCTCGGCTGGCAGGAGTCGCTGCGGAATCTGGCGCGGCTGGTCGAGCCGGAGATCAACCAGTAGCAACGACATCAGCATCGTAGGGTGGGCAAAGCGCAGCGTGCCCACCAACGCTCTCTAAACCTCTCAAAGATGGTGGGCACGGCGCGCGAAGAGCGCGCCTTTGCCCACCCTACGGCTGTTCGGTCAGATGCGCCGCTCTACCCACGTCGTCATTGCGAGCGAAGCGAAGCAATCCAGAGTCCCTCTGCAGAACGAGTCTGGATTGCTTCGGTTCGCTCGCAATGACGAATGATCGTTACGCGCCCGCCTTCCGCTTGAGCTCGCCGTCCGCGGTCCACCTGTCCGGATCCGGACTGTGCCCGATCAGCGCAAGGCCGTAGGCGATCGACTCGAACTGGTCGCCCGACATCAGCCGCTCGTTGCCGAAGCGGTCGGCGAACAATTTCCGGACCGCGGGCACGAACGAGGTGCCGCCGGTCAGAAACACCTTCTCCACCTCGCGCGAGGCGATACGGGCCTCGGCCAGCACCTTGTCGACGGTGGCGCCGAGCCGGGCGATGTCGTCTGCAATCCAGGCTTCGAATTTCTTGCGCGTGATGGCCGCGCCGATGTCGACGCCGCCGCCCTTGAAGCGGAAGTCCACCTCGTCCTGCGCCGACAGCGCGACCTTGGCGTCGGACACCGCGCGGTACAGCGCAAAGCCGAGGTCGAGATCGACGATGGTGATGAAATCCTCGAGCAGCTGCGGCTTCAGCGCGGTGCGCTGGAGCTCGCGGAGCTCGCGCAGATCGCCGTTGCTCTTCATCATCGCCAGCTGATGCCAGCGCGCGAGGTTGGTGTAGTGGCCGGTCGGAACCGGCAGCACCTTGTCGAAGGAGCGGAAGCTGGAACCCTTGCCGAGCCGCGGCGAGACGATGTGATCGACGATGCGATAGTCGAAGGTGTCGCCGGCAACGCCGATGCCGGCGTGGCCGAGCGGCTCGGCGCGAAGCACGCCGCCCGCGCGCGAGAAACGCATCACGGAGAAATCGCTGGTGCCGCCGCCGAAATCGGCGACCAGCACGGTGGCATCGCGCTCCAGCCTGCGGGCGAAGGAGAATGCCGCGCCCACGGGCTCGTAGACATAGCGCGCATGGCCCGCGCCCAAGCGCTCGAACGCGGCGCGGTAGCGCTGCATCGCCAGCGCCTCGTCGGGATTGCCGCCGGCAAAGCGCACCGGGCGACCGACCGTGATGTTGGCCGCCTCGAAGCCGAACTTGGCCCCGCCGTGGCGCGCCAGCGTGCGCAGGAAAGCCGCCAGGATGTCCTCGAACTTGTAGCGCTGCCGGAACACCTGCGTGGTATTGAAGCTGGAGCTCGCCGCGAAGGTCTTGAACGATTGCAGGAAGCGATAGACGTGGCGCCCTTCGAGAAACTGCTCGATCGCCCACGGCCCGCCCTCGGCCTGGGCGCCGGCGCCCGGCCGATCCTCCCAGAAGCACAGGGCCGACACGTAGACGCTGTGGCGCTGCCCGCCATGGTCGAAGCGAATGGCCTCGACCCGGCGGTCGTCCGCCGCCAGCGCAACGACCGTATTGCTGGTCCCAAAATCGATGCCGATCGAGACGGCGGGCGAGGCGCTCGACATGAACCACTCTGAGGGAGGATTGGATAAGGGGGCGGACCACTAGCGGCTTTGCATGACCATGCCAAGGGCCCTGGCATTGCAGCACGGCCGGAACCCGGACCGCCTAGGGCCAGGTCGCCCCTCTCGGACCGCTTTTTCAGCCGGCTTTAGTGCCCGTTTGTTCAAGAAAGGCGCAGCCGTGTGTCCGCATCGGCAACTTTATGTCCGAACCGGACCCTTTAACCCACTATTATGCTGCAATGCGATAGGCTGCATGCTGCTATGCAACCACGGGCATGGACACTGGCATCTGGTATACATAGATTGCCCTAGAAATGAGACAGCAAGGCTGACCGTCTCAAGAAAGGGAATTCCGATGTCAAAGACCGCCTCCGTCGCTTTCGCCCCCTCCTCCTCCTCGCTGTTCGCCCGGTTCATGGCCGCGGTCGATCGGTTCCTGCTGGCAAGCGCCGAGATCTCGAACCACAATGGCGACCTGCCGCGTTTCGGCCTGTAAGACAGCTTGGCGGCCCCGCCCAACGGCGGGACCGCAGACCACCCGAGACCCAATTGTTTGGATTAAATGGCCCCGCACGTCGGGGCCATTTTCGTTTTACGCGCTGCCTCCGCGCGACCCCAGCTGCGACGATTCGTCCACCGACGTGCCCGCCGATCCGATTGTTTGCCCCTTGGCATCTCGCATACCATTCGACCAGCAAGCCCAATTGAACAATCAAAGGTGTAAGGCGGGGGACGACGTAGCGCAGCGGAAGCAGCCGAGGGGCACATTTGCACGAACCCTGGCCGAGGCTTAGCCGAAAGGAGCGGATGCCGCGCGTTGTCCCTGCTCATAGAGTTTCTACCGGGACTGCCATGGGAGAATCGGCACCATGGGTGACACCAGGCATTTGAATCGAGATGGGCTGACGCAAGCCGACAAAGAGCGGCTGCGTTGAGGGTTCGACAGGGAGAGAAACAGATGAAGCCATTCGTTCTGAATGTCGCTTTGGCGGCAATCGCGATGTCATGCGCGAGCAGCACCGCAAGCCGGGCTGCCTGGGAGCCGGTCCGTCCGGTCGAGTTCATCGTGCCCGCGGGCACCGGCGGCGGTGCCGATCAGATGGCGCGCACCATCCAGGGCATCGTCACCAAGCACAATCTGATGAAACAGCCGCTTGTCGTCATCAACAAGGCCGGCGGTGCGGGTGGCGAAGGTTTCCTCGACGTGAAGACCTCGTCGGGCAATCCGCACAAGATCATCATCACGCTCTCGAACCTGTTCACGACGCCGCTGGCGACGGGCATCCCGTTCAACTGGAAGGATTTGACCCCGGTCGCGATGCTGGCGCTCGACGAGTTCGTGCTCTGGGTCAATGCCGAGAAGCCCTACAACAGCGTCAAGGACTACGTCGAAGCCGCGAAGAAGGCGCCAAGCGGCTCGTTCAAGATGGGCGGCACCGGCTCGAAGCAGGAAGACCAGATCATCACGGTCGGCATCGAGAAGGCGATCGACGCCAAGTTCACCTACATCCCCTACAAGGGCGGCGGCGAGGTCGCGGTCCAGCTCGTCGGCAACCACGTCGATTCGACCGTCAACAACCCGATCGAGGCGGTGGCGCAATGGCGCGGCGGCAAGCTCCGTCCGCTTTGCGTCTTCGACGCCCAGCCGATGGCCTATGACGAGCCGATCGCCGACGGCAAGGCCTGGAAGGACATTCCGACCTGCAAGTCGCAGGGCCTGGCTATGGAATATCTCATGCTACGCGGCATCTTCATGTCGCCCAAGGCCACGAAGGACCAGATCGAATATTATGTCGAGCTGTTCAAGAAGGTCCGCGCGACGCCGGAATGGCAGGAGTTCATGAAGAGCGGCGCCTTCAACACGACCTTCCTGACCGGCGCCGACTACGCCAAGTGGGTCGAGGCGGAGGAGAAGCGCCACGAAGGCCTGATGAAGGAAGCCGGCTTCCTCGCGCCGGGAAATTGATCCGCGAATTGACCCGCGACATCGATGACGGCTGAGGACGCTGCTTCCGGCCGTCTCCTCGACTGCGCAGCACTGCGATTCCGCCTGGAGGGCTCATGACTGAACGATCCGGATCCGAGTCCGGCCCCGCACACAAGACGCTGGAAATCGGCACGGCGCTGCTGATCGGCGTGTTCGGCCTGATCGTGATCGTCGGCAGCCTGAAGGCCGGCATCAACTGGGGCGCGGAGGGGCCGCGCGCCGGGTTCTTCCCCTTCTATGTCGGCAGCGCCATCGTCGTTGCAAGCGCCATCAACCTCTGGCATGCGCGGCGCGACGACGATGGCCGGCTATTCACGGAATGGGGGCAGCTGCGCCAGGTCATGAGCGTCGTCGTGCCGACGGCGATCTATGTCGGCTCAATGCCGTTCATCGGCCTCTACGTCGCCTCGATGGTGTTCATCGCCTGGTTCATGCGCTGGCTCGGCGGCTATCGCTGGCTGACAGTCGTCGCAGTGGCGGTCGGCATGCCCGTCGTGACCTATCTCGTTTTCGAGCGCTGGTTTCTTGTCCCGCTGCCCAAGGGGCCGCTCGAGGAATGGCTCGGTCTGTAAGAGCTACGCATTCATTCAATTGCTGCTGCAGGACGTTTTGACATGGAAGAGTTGGCCAACCTGTTTCACGGCTTCGCGGTCGCCCTGCAGCCCTACAACATCATGCTGATGGTGATCGGCATCACGCTCGGGGTCATCATCGGCGTGCTGCCGGGACTAGGGGGCGCCAACGGCGTCGCGATCCTGCTTCCTCTCACCTTCAGCATGCCGCCGACATCGGCGATCATCATGCTGTCCTGCATCTATTGGGGCGCATTGTTCGGCGGCGCCATCACCTCGATCCTGTTCAACATACCGGGTGAGCCATGGTCGGTGGCGACCACCTTCGACGGCTATCCGATGGCCCAGCAGGGCAAGCCCGGCGAAGCCCTGACGGCTGCCTTCACCTCGTCCTTCGTCGGCGCGCTGTTTGCCGTCATCATGATCACGCTGGTGGCGCCCCTGGTCGCGGGCTTTGCGCTGCGATTTGGTCCGGCGGAGAAGTTCGCGGTGTACTTCCTCGCCTTCTGCTCCTTCGTCGGCCTCAGCAAGGAGCCGCCGTTCAAGACCATCGCGGCGATGATGATGGGCTTTGCGCTCGCGGCGGTCGGCCTCGATTCGATCACCGGGCAGTTGCGGCTGACCTTCGGCGTCACCGAGCTGCTCAACGGCTTCGACTTCCTGATCGCCGTGATCGGCCTGTTCGGCATCGGCGAGATCCTGCTGACCATGGAGGAAGGACTGGCATTCCGCGGCGGCAATGCCAGCATCAACCTTCGCGTCGTGCTGCAGACCTGGCGCGAGCTGCCCGCCTATTGGATGACCTCGCTGCGGTCCTGCCTGATCGGCTGCTGGATGGGCGTCACGCCCGCCGGCGCCACGCCCGCCTCCTTCATGAGCTACGGCATCGCCAAGCGCCTGGCGCGACGCGGCAACAATTTCGGCAAGGGCGAGATCGAGGGCGTGATCGCGCCGGAGACGGCCGCACATGCCGCCGGCACCTCGGCGCTGCTGCCGATGCTGTCGCTCGGCGTGCCCGGCTCGCCGACCGCCGCCGTGCTGCTCGGCGGATTGTTGATCTGGGGCCTGCAGCCCGGCCCCATGTTGTTCGTGGAGCAGAAGGAATTCGTCTGGGGCCTGATCGCCTCGATGTATCTCGGCAATCTCGCCGGCCTCATCGTCGTGCTGACCTGCGTGCCGATCTTCGCCGCGATCCTGCGCGTGCCCTTCGGCATCATCGCGCCGCTGATCCTGGTGCTCTGCGCGATCGGCGCCTACTCGGTGCACAACAGCACCTTCGACGTGATGCTGATGCTGGTGTTCGGGGTGCTCGGCTATCTCCTGAAGAAGTGCAATTATCCGCTCGCACCGCTGGTGCTCGCCATCGTGCTCGGCGACAAGGCGGAGGAAGCATTCCGCCAATCGCTGCTTGGCTCGCAAGGCTCGCTCGGGGTGTTCTTCTCCAACGGCCTCGTCAGCACCATCATGGCGCTCGGCCTGGTCGCCCTGTTCTGGTCCGCGATCCAGGAAGGCTACAGCCGGCTCCGCACGTCGATGGCGTAAGGCCGGGATCTGCGTAAACTGCATCGGCGCGAACGCCAAATTGCCGCACTCCAGAATTCTGGAATATAGAATTCCAGGAATTGCGCCGCCGCCACGGACTGCGCGTCGGCGGACGCGACCAATGCAGGCGTGGAAAAATCTCCGAGCGCATAAGCTTTCAATAGCGTCCTGCGGTATCGCTGAACCAAGAAAAAGCAACGCAAAACCAACGATTTATCTTGGACAAGCTGCATCGCCGCCGTCCGCCGAGCGCGATCGGGGCTTTACAATCATGCCCTCCTGGCGCATGTGAACAAGCCCGCGTTATTTCGCCGCACCCTCCCATCCCAGCTTGAATCTTGGCATATTGCATACCAGGATGCCCGCCAGCGCATGCATAAAAATGATCGGCGCGTTCGGGAGGGTTTTTGATGACGGACATGGTGCAGTCGGCAGCGGCCCCTAGTGCCGCACGCGTAAGCGATGCCTATCGCTGGGCGCAATTGGCAATCGGTGTGGCGGCGATGGTGATGATCGCCAATTATCAATATGGCTGGACGTTCTTCGTCCCCGACATCCAGAAGAAGTTCGGCTGGGATCGCGCCTCGATCCAATGGGCCTTCACGCTCTTCGTCCTGTTCGAGACCTGGCTGGTGCCGATCGAGGGATGGTTCGTCGACAAATACGGCCCGCGCATCGTCGTGCTGGTCGGCGGCGTGCTCTGCGCCATCGGCTGGGCGATCAACGCGCAGGCGACCTCGCTCAACGGCTACTACCTCGGCATGATCATCGCAGGCATCGGCGCCGGCGGCGTCTACGGCACCTGCGTCGGCAACGCGCTGAAATGGTTTCCGGACAAGCGCGGTCTTGCGGCCGGCATCACGGCGGCCGGCTTCGGCGCAGGCTCTGCGCTGACCGTCGCGCCGATCCAGGCGATGATCAAGGACAGCGGATTCCAGACCACCTTTCTGTATTTCGGCCTTGGGCAAGGCATCATCATCTGCATCCTCGCCTTCTTCCTGCTCGCGCCAAAAGCGGGTCAGGTCCCGAACGTGGTGGCGAATGCCAATATCATCCAGACCCGGCGCAACTATCAGCCGACCGAAGTGCTGCGCCAGCCGATCTTCTGGTTGATGTACTTCATGTTCGTGATCGTCGGCGCGGGTGGACTGATGGTCACCGCGAACCTGAAGCCGATCGCGGTTGACTGGAAGGTCGACAGCGTGCCGGTGACGCTGATGGCGGTGACGATGACGGCGGTGACCTTCGCGGCCACGATCGACCGCGTGCTCAACGGCCTGACGCGTCCGTTCTTCGGCTGGATCTCCGACATGATCGGCCGCGAGAACACGATGTTCATCGCCTTCGGCATGGAAGGTTTCGGCATCTGGATGCTCTATCTCTGGGGTCACGATCCGGTCTGGTTCGTGCTGCTCTCGGGCTTCGTGTTCTTCGCCTGGGGTGAGATCTACTCGCTGTTCCCCTCGACCTGCACCGACACGTTCGGCGCCAAGTTCGCGACCACCAATGCCGGCCTGCTCTACACCGCGAAGGGCACCGCCGCGCTGTTGGTGCCGATCGCCAACTACATGCAGCAGTCGTCGGGCACCTGGGACAGCGTGTTCATCATCGCGGCCGGCGCCAACATCCTGGCTTCGCTGCTGGCGATCGCCGTGCTCAAGCCCTGGCGCAAGGTCGTGGTCGCCAAATCGACGATCTGACCCGCCCCAAACAGCGGCTTCCAAACACCACCGCCCGGCCTCAACGGCCGGGCGTTTTCGTTTGGACGCAAAGATCCCGCGCTCCCGTAGGAGTCAGGCAGACCCGCGCATTTTGTGGAAAGGGAACCAAGATAGGGCTTGCAAACTGGAATATGGTATACCAATCTCCGCCCCGCGCCTGCGACGATAAGCCACAACATTTGCGACATCAGGTCATCTTGGCAAACTGATGCGCGACCAAACGGGCGCGTTGGGAGGTTCTCGATGATTTCCAGCCCGGACGGCGTCGTCACCGCCGCGCCTCTTCGCACCGGTTTCCGCTGGCTCCAGCTCGGCATGGGCATCGTCTGCATGGCGATGATCGCCAATCTGCAATATGGCTGGACGCTGTTCGTCGATCCGATCGACGCCGCCCATCATTGGGGGCGCGCCGCGATCCAGCTCGCCTTCACCGTCTTCGTCGTCACCGAGACCTGGCTGGTGCCGGTCGAGGCTTGGTTCGTCGACAGATACGGCCCGCGCATCGTCATCATGTTCGGCGGCGTGATGATCGCGCTGTCCTGGATCCTCAACGCCTACGCCGACAGCCTCACCCTGCTCTACAGTGCTGCGATCATCGGCGGCATGGGCGCGGGCGCAGTGTACGGCACCTGCGTCGGCAACGCGCTGAAATGGTTTCCCGACCGCCGCGGCCTCGCGGCGGGTGCGACCGCCGCCGGCTTCGGCGCGGGTGCCGCGATCACGATCGTGCCGATCGCGAGCATGATCGTCTCGAGCGGCTATCAGCACGCCTTCCTCACCTTCGGCATCGGCCAGGGCCTCGTCGTGTTCGCGCTCGCCTTCTTCGTCCAGCCGCCGCGCCTCTCCATCCCGCCGAAGAAGAAGCAGCTCAACCTGCCGCAGACCAAGATCGACTTCACCCCGCCGCAAGTGCTGCGCAGCCCTGTTTTCTGGGTGATGTATCTCGTCTTCGTCATGGTGGCTTCCGGCGGACTGATGACTGCGGCGCAGATCGCCCCGATCGCGCACGACTTTGGGATCGCCGACACGCCGGTGACACTCGCCGGCTTCCAGATGGCGGCGCTGACCTTCGCGATCTCGCTCGACCGCATCCTCGACGGATTCGGGCGCCCCTTCTTCGGCTGGGTCTCCGACACGATCGGCCGCGAGCCCACGATGTTCATCGCCTTCGGCACCGCCGCCTTGATGCTGCTGACGCTTTCGGCCTATGGCCACGTGCCTGTCGTCTTCGTGCTGGCGACCGCGGTCTATTTCGGCGTGTTCGGCGAGATCTACTCGCTATTCCCCGCAACCTGCGGCGACACCTTCGGTGCGAAGTTCGCAACCACCAACAACGGCATGCTCTACACCGCCAAGGGCACGGCCTCCCTGCTCGTCCCGCTCGCGAGCGTGATCTCGACCGCCTATGGCTGGAAGGCCGTGTTCGTGGTCGCGGTGGCGTTGAACGCAACGGCGGCGCTGACGGCGCTGTTCGTGATCAAGCCGCTGCGCCGCGCCTTCATCCTCGGCAAGGAAGCCGAGCACACTGAGGCCGCGACCGGCACGGCCAAGACCGAGACGGCCTAAGCCGCGCATTTTGCAAGGCTTGCTAAGGGGCGCAGCAATGCGCCCCTTTCTTTTTGCTGGATGTAAACGTCAGCATTCCTGTCGCAAGATTTTTCGGATCAGCCAAAACCAGCGCTTGACGATTGGCATTATGTATACCACACTTCTCCCAACGTTCACCCCAGGGAGGTTGCAATGCTGGTCGGAGACATTCTGCGCAAGAAGACGCCGCGCGTTGTCACGGTGCGTATGAACGAAACGGTGGGGATCGCGGCCAAGCTGATGCGCGCCAACAATATCAGCGCGCTGGTGGTCAAGGACGTGGTCCGCTCCGAGGGCAACACCGCGGTCGGCATGTTCACCGAGCGTGACGTGGTGCGCGCCGTCGCCGAGCACGGCGCGGGCGCCGTCAACGTCAAGGTTTCCCAGCTGGTCTCGGTGCAGCAGCTGGTGTCCTGCAGCTCCTCGGATACGATCGAGCAGGTCCGGCATCTGATGAACCGTCATCACATCCGCCATTTGCCGGTCATCGACGATTACAGCCTCGTCTCCGTCATCAGCATGCGCGACATCGCCGCTGCGATGGACGAGGCGCTCAACGGTACGCCGCAAGCGGCAGCCTAAAAGAGCTCGCCCTACTTTCAGTCACGGAAGAGCTGCCCCCTCTCCCGCTTGCGGGAGAGGGTTGGGGAGCGGGCTGTCTCCGCCAGCGAGACTCCCCACGAGGATAGAGCCCTCACCCGCCGCGCTCTCGAGCACGTCGACCTCTCCCGCAAGCGGGAGAGGTGCAGGGAGCCTATGGCCCGATCGATCCACCCAACTACCAAATTGGTCCCGCGAGGATTTCATGAAGAT
Source organism: Bradyrhizobium sp. NC92 (assembly GCF_025200865.1). Taxonomy (NCBI): domain Bacteria; kingdom Pseudomonadati; phylum Pseudomonadota; class Alphaproteobacteria; order Hyphomicrobiales; family Nitrobacteraceae; genus Bradyrhizobium; species Bradyrhizobium sp. NC92. The sequence goes on along the minus strand of NZ_CP104171.1, from coordinate 2,948,341 downwards.
CTGCATCTACGGCGCCGGCGCGATCGGCGGATATCTCGGAGCTCAGCTCGCGCGCGCGGGCGCCGACGTCGGCCTGATCGCGCGCGGCGCGCACCTTGCCGCCATGCGCGAGCGCGGCCTGACGCTGCTCGCGGGCGAGGAAAAGCACACCGTTCATCCGCGTTGCACTGATGATCCCACCGAACTCGGCGTGCAGGACTTCATCATCATCACGCTGAAGGCGCATTCGATCACCGGCGTGATCGAGAAGATGCAGCCGCTGCTCGGGCCCCACACCCGCATCGTCACCGCGGTCAACGGTATCCCCTACTGGTACTTCTACAAGCACGGCGGCCAATACGAGAACTCGACGCTGGAGAGCATCGACCCCGGCGGACGGCAGTGGCGCGAGCTGGGGGCCGAGCGCGCCATCGGCTGCATTGTCTATCCCGCCACCGAGATCGAGGCGCCCGGCGTGATCCGCCACGTCTACGGCAACAACTTTCCGCTCGGCGAGCCCTCGGGCGAGATCACCTCCGACGTGCAGCGGCTCGCCGATCTCTTCGTCGCGGCCGGCCTGAAAGCCCCCGTGCTCGACCGCATCCGCGACGAGATCTGGCTGAAGCTCTGGGGCAATGTCTGCTTCAACCCGATCAGCGCGCTGACCCATGCCACGCTCGACGTGATCTGCACCGATCCCGCCACGCGCGCGCTGTCGCGCGCGATCATGGTGGAGACGCAAGCCATCGCCGAGACCTTCGGCGTCAAGTTCCGCGTCGACGTCGAGCGCCGCATCGAGGGTGCCCGCAAGGTCGGTGCCCACAAGACCTCGATGCTGCAGGATCTCGAGCGCGGCCGCCCGATGGAGATCGATCCGCTCGTCACCGTCGTGCAGGAGATGGGCAGGCTCACCGGCATCCCGACGCCTGCGCTCGACTCGGTGCTGGCGATGGTGACCCAGCGCGCCCGCATCGCCGGCCTCTATGACGGCGTCTCGACGCCGGCTGATCCGCGCGCACTGGCGGTGGCGTGATGGCAACCGCGACCAAATGGCTGCGCTTCCGCCATGCCGGCACCACGGGCTTCGGCACGCTGACGTCATCGGGCATCAGCCTGCACGAGGGCGAGATGTTCGGCCGCAATGCCAGCACCGGCAAGACACTCGCGCTGTCGGAGGTCGAGCTGCTTGCGCCCTGCGTGCCCAGCAAGATCGTCGCGCTCTGGAATAATTTCCATGCGCTCGCGGCCAAGCTGAACCAGCCCGAACCGCCGGAGCCGCTCTACCTGCTCAAGGCCACCACCAGCATCGCCGCACCCGGCGCCGTGATCCGCCGCCCCTCCTACTACGACGGCAAGACGACCTACGAGGGCGAGCTCGGCATCGTCATCGGCAAGACCTGCGCGCACGTCTCGCCTGATGAGGCCGATGGCTTCATCTTCGGCTACACCTGCGTCAACGACATCACCGCCAACGACATCCTGACGCGCGACCCCACCTTCCCGCAATGGGCCCGTGCCAAGGGCATCGACGATTACGGCCCGTTCGGCCCTGTGATCGCGACCGGTCTCGATCCCGCAAAACTCACGGTGCGCACCATCCTCAACGGCGCGGAGCGACAGAACTACCCGATCTCGGACATGATCTTCAGCGCGCAGGAGCTGGTGAGCAGGATCTCCCACGACATGACCTTGCTGCCCGGCGACCTCATCGCGGTGGGTACCTCTGTCGGCGTCGGCGTGATGAAGGAGCCCGTGAACAGTGTGACCGTCGCGATCGACGGCATCGGCGAGCTCACCAACGAGTTTCGACTGTAATCTTTCGCCGCCGCAGCGCAGCAAAATTGATCCGGCGCAAATCGGCCGTCGCGGCCAACGCTATCCTCCCCGGCAAAATTGATTTCTGATGCAAGGGAGGACGCAATGACGAATGCCGGCAACGCGCTTTTGTGGACGGCCCTGTACTTCGCTCTCTCGTTCGCCGCGATCTTCGTGGTCTGGTTCGCCGACAAGATCCGGTCGAACCTGCTCGGGAAGCAATAGCCCAGAGCACGTTGGTTCGTCTTGGCGCTCGCGGCTGGCCTGGGTGCAAGCGGGCCGGCAGAGCGACGTGCGCGCCACCTCGCATCTTTCCGCAGCGCCTGGCGTTGACGGGATCCCGGTGCTGCGCGCCCCCGGGCGAGCCAGCGGCCCCCGTCAGCACCAAGCCGAATTTCGGATAATCCGGCTTCTCCCCGTGCGCCGCCGAGCCCGAGCCGGCTGTGGATCGTTTGGCCACAAACGTCCCGCGTCGCCCCGGCCTCTTGATCTCGGTTCCGCTCTTCAATAGCAACACAGGAGTGCGCCGGCGTGAGGAATTCACGATGTGGCTGTTTTTCCTGGTTGCCTGGATCGCCCTGCTCGCCGTCATCGCAGTCTTTGCCCAGCAGGCGTTCGGTTACGACATTGCCCACCTGCCCGCCTGGTTCGCAGGCCTGTCCGTGCCGCAGCGCATTGCCACCGGCGCCATCCCTGTCCTTGCCCTGGCCCTGATCGCCGGCTCCGCCTGGCGGCTCTCGCGGCAGGACCGCAGCCTGAAGACGCTCCGCGATCGCCTCAGGAGGACCCGCGAGGACGTCGTGGTCGCCCACGCCCTGCAAAACCACCTCGATGCCACCGTCCAGCATTTGATCGAGAGCGATCCCCGGGAAGCGGTTTCAGCCCTCCACGACAAGCTGGGCGAGACCGAGCGGCGCGCCCTGCTCCAGCAAGGCCGCAACGAATCCACCGACATGCACGACCAGCTCGCCGAAATCCGCCGCCGCCAGCAGGCGCTGCGCGAGATGGTCGGCAAGGTCGCCGAGCAGCGCCGTGCGGTCGAGCCCGTCTTCACCGAGATCCGCGACCGCCAGAACCAGCTCGAGCGCGCCCTGCACGACCTCGAGACCGACGACCGCAAGAACAACCTCGCCGACCGGCTCAAGGACATCGCACGCGACGTCTCAGGACTGCTGACACGGGTGAGCGCGGTCCAGGAGACGTTTGCGACCCTGAACCGGTACAAGGAGGATCTGGCGAAATCTCACGCGGAGCTGGCGCCACTGCGCTCGACCGATACCGGCATCAATGCCTTGATCGGCGAGCTTAGCCTCAGCCATGACCGCCTCGAAAAAAGCATCGACGAGCTCGAGACCGGCGGCGAGGCGCCGCTTCCCACCCGCGTGGAGACGCTGTCGCAGAACAAGATCGTGATCGAGCAGCGCCTCGCCCGCATCGACGACAATTTCAACGTCTTGAAAGGAATCCGGCTCGATTTCGAGGAGCTCAGCCAGCGCCGGGTCGAGCTCGAACGCGCGCTCGCCGATGTCGAGACAGATGCGGACGGCAAGACGCTGGCCGACCGCCAGAACGCGCTGAACGATTTCGTGCTCCAGTCGCGCCAGCGCCTCGGCGCGCTGCAGGAGACGCTGGCGACGCTGAACGCCTTCAAGGCCGAGCTGTCGAAGTCGCAGGCCGACCTCATCCCGCTCAAGGCGCCGGTGTTCGGCATCGAGGCCATGATCGCCGAGGTCGGCGCCACCCGCGATCTCCTGGAAAAAACCGTCGGCGAGATCGAGGCGAACGCCGGCATGACGCTGGCCTCGCGCGTCGACATGCTGACCAGAAGCAAGCGCGAAGTCGAAGACCGCCTCGCCCGCGTCTTCGAGAATTTCAACGCGCTCGATGCACTTCGCAAGGACATCGGCGGCATCTTCGCGACGATCAGGAACAGCCTGAACCGGATCGGGTGACGCTTTCGTAGGCCGCAGCGTCGACCCGCCCCCGGAAACATCCAGACACATCACATCTCCGCGCGCCCGATCAATGCCGCCAACATGTCCCGTGCGCGCCGCAACTTGGACGCATTCGGTCGCCCTTTTGGGAGGCGTGTCTGGGGGCACGGCATGACCGTGTTTGGACCAAACCTTCTAGGGGTATCGCTGTGAAGAAGATTGTATTTGCTCTGGGTGCCACGCTTGCTCTTGCGACGGCCGCGAACGCCGCGGATCTGCCGCGCCGCCAGCCCGTGCCGGTCTACCCGGCCGAGCAAGCACCGATCGGCAAGATGCCAATTGGCAAGAGCCCGGTTGGAAAGGCCCCGATCGGCAAGGCGCCGGGCCCGGTCGCGGCGCGCTACTGACGCGCGGCGAAGTCCGCGCGAGACATTTGCGGCCGATGGTCGAGGGGGAATAACGTGACGAACAAAGCTGGTCGATCGGGATCCTGCATCCTCGCGGGCTTCGCGCTTGCGGCTATGCTCTCGTGCACGACGCCCTCGGCCTCGGCTCACGAAGCCGACAGGCGCGTTGCCGATGCGAACGCGCTTGCTACGACCGACGCCGCCGCGCGGCCTCAGCCGCAATCGACGCGGCGCTCCGTCGCGCGTGCGGAGAGAGGCCCCTACTATGTCGACTTCCGCGCCCGCACGGCCGCGAGCTGGGGCCATGCCTTCGTCTGGTACGGCAAGACCAGCGAGAAGGCCGTCGAGGTTGCGGGCTTGACGCCGGCCGGCGACACGCTCGCCTACGTGCTCGGTCACATCACCTTTGTGCCATCCGAGACGGGTGCCAGCTACGGCGATCTCGATCCGGAATATCTGACCGCGAGCTATCGGGTCTACCTGAACGAAGCCGACGCCAAGCGTGTGTTCGCCTACATCAAGGAGTTGCAGGCCAGCTCTCCGGTCTGGAACGCCGAGACCGTGAACTGCACCGGCTTCATCGGCGACATCGCGGAGTTCATGGGATTGAAGGTGCCCCATCGCTGGCAACGCCCGGAAAACTTCGTCAACAGCCTCAAGGAAATCAACGGCGGGCGCCAGATGGTGCGGTTGTCGGCGAAGTAGCTCCTCGCCCCATACTCGGTGTCATTGCCCGCGTAGGCGGGCAATCCAGTATTCCAGAGACCGCGAGGCTAGAGCCGAGACACCGCGGCGTACTGGATGCCCCGGTCAAGCCGGGGCATGACGACGGTGTCTTGAGCAAAGGCTTGTGCAGACAGCAGCGCACGCCAATTGTCCGCCCTGCGGAATCTCCTCGCCTTCCGCATGGTCGCCCCGCCCGGCGGCGCAATAGACTTTTCCCACCCCCGGCGGCATCCTCGCCGCCAGTCAATGGATAACAGAGCGCCACGCCGGGCGAGGGGGAAACAGATCATGTTGCAGACACGGTTCACCAGGCTCGTCGGCGTCCAGCACCCGATCGTTCAGGGCGGCATGCAATGGGTCGGACGGGCCGAGCTGGTGGCGGCGGTCGCCAATGCCGGCGCGCTCGGCTTCATCACGGCGCTGACCCAGCCGACGCCGGAGGACCTGACCAAGGAGATCGCGCGCTGCCGCGACCTGACCGACAAGCCGTTCGGCGTCAACCTCACCATCCTGCCGGCGATCAAGCCGCCGCCCTATGCCGAGTACCGCGCCGCGATCATCGAGAGCGGCATCACGGTGGTCGAGACCGCCGGCAACAAGCCGCAGGAGCACGTCGACGAGTTCAAAAGGCACGGCGTCAAGGTCGTGCACAAATGCACCAGCGTCCGTCACGCCCTCTCGGCCGAGCGGATGGGCGTCGACGCCATCTCGATCGACGGCTTCGAATGCGCCGGCCATCCCGGCGAGGACGACACGCCCGGCCTGATCCTGATCCCGGCCGCTGCCAACAAGATCAAGATCCCGATGATCGCCTCGGGCGGCTTCGCAGATGCCCGCGGCCTCGTCGCGGCGCTGGCGCTGGGAGCCGAGGGCATCAACATGGGCACCCGCTTCATGGCCACCAGGGAGAGCCCGATCCACCAGTCCATCAAGGAGAAGATCGTCGCCAATGACGAGCGCGAGACCGAGCTGATCTTCCGCACCATGCGCAACACCTCGCGCGTGGCCAAGAACGCCGTCTCGACCAAGGTCGTCGCGATGGAGAAGGAAGGCGCCAAGTTCGAGGATATCCGCGAGCTGGTTGCCGGCGCCCGCGGCAAGATGGTCTATGCTACCGGCAATTCCGACGAAGGCATCTGGTCGGCCGGCCAGGTGCAGGGCCTGATCCAGGACATCCCGAGCTGTGCCGAACTCGTCTCCCGCATCGTGCGCGAGGCGGAGGCGATCATTCGCAGCCGGCTGGAGGGGATGATCGTTCAGCAACAACGCGAAGCAGCGGAATAATCACTGCAACACGTGAGAGTATTGCATGAAAGCCTACGTCTACGGCCCTGAAGGCGCGAGGATTTCCGACGTCGCTCAAACGAAGCCGAAGGGCACGCAGGTGCTCGTCCGCGTCCGCGCCTGTGGCCTCAACCGCGCCGACACCGGCATGCGCAAGGGCCACGCCCATGGCGCGGCCGGCGGCGTCGGCACCGTGCTCGGCATGGAATGGGCCGGCGAGGTTGCCGAGCTCGGGCCCGACGCGAAGGGCGTGAAGATCGGCGACCGCATCATGGGCTCGGGCGGCGCGGCCTTCGCCGAGTATACGCTGGCCGATCACGGCCGGCTGTTCCATGCGCCCTCGAACATGAATTTCGAGGAGGCCGCCACCCTCCCCGTCGCGCTCGCGACCATGCACAACGCCGTCGTCACCGTTGGCGGCGTGCAGGCAGGACAGAGCGTGCTGATCCAAGGTGCGAGCTCCGGCGTCGGCCTGATGGCGATGCAGATTGCCAGGCTCAAAGGCGCAAAACTCGTGATCGGCTCGTCCACCGACGCCACTCGCCGCGGCCGGCTGAAGGAATATGGCGCCGACCTCGCCGTCGACAGCTCCGATCCGAAATGGGTGGACGAGGTGCTGAAGGCGACGAACGGCGAAGGCGTCGACCTCATCGTCGACCAGGTCTCGGGCAAGGTCGCCAATCAGAACCTCGCCGCAACCAAGGTGAAGGGTCGCATCGTCAATGTCGGCCGGCTCGGCGGCACCCACGCCGACTTCAATTTCGACCTGCACGCGGCCCGCCGCATCGACTATGTCGGCGTCACCTTCCGCACCCGCACGATCGAGGAGGTCCGCGAGATCTTTGCCGAGGTCCGCAAGGACATCTGGGGCGCGGTGGAATCGCGCAAGCTGCAACTGCCGATCGACAAGGTGTTCGCGTTCGGCGACATCGACCAGGCGTTCGCACACATGGAGGCGAACAAGCATCTGGGGAAGATCGTGGTGACGGTGCCGTAACCGTCGATCCAGTCTCGGTCTCGTAGGGTGGGCAAAGGCGCAGAGCGCCGTGCCCACCGCTCTTTCCGGATTATTTCGCAAGGTGGGCACGCTGCGCTTTGCCCACCCTACCAGACCGGGCGCTCGTGGCAGGGAGCCACCATTCAATTCAGAAGCATTCGCAATAGCTTCGCTCCTGCAACTCACTCGCGACTACAGCTGTGGATCGGCGCTTGATGTTCAGCCATGGGCTGCTAAATCCCCGCCATGACCTCCCAGCACAACAAGACCTCGGTCGCGGCCATCTCGATCTTCGCCAGCGGCGGCATGGCGGCGGCCAAATTCGTGGTCGGGATCGCGATCGGCTCGCTGGCGCTGATCTCCGAGGCCCTGCATTCCTCGATCGACCTGGTTGCGACCATCATCACCTGGGCGGTGGTGCGGGTCTCCGACAAGCCCGCCGACGAGGAGCACCATTACGGCCACGGCAAGCTGGAAAGCGTCTCCGCGCTCGGGGTCACGGCCCTGCTCTACGTGCTCGCGGGCGGCATCCTGGTCGAGGCCTATAGCCGGCTGCGCGAGGGAACCCCGCCGCCGACCATCTCGGCCGTGCCGTTCGTGGTGCTGGTGATCGACATCGTCGTCAATCTCTGGCGCGCCCGCGCCCTGCACCGCGCCGCGCGCGAGACCCGGAGCCAGGCACTGGCGGCGGACGCGCTGCATTTCGCCTCCGACGTGATGGGCTCCTGCGCCGTGATCGTGGGCCTGATCCTGGCCGGGCTCGGCTTCTGGTGGGGCGACGCCGCGGCTGCCGCAGCGGTTGCCGTGATGATCGCAGCGCTCGGCCTGCGCATGGCCGGCTCGACCGTGCAGACGCTGGTCGATCGCGCGCCCGAAGGCGCGCAGGAGAAGGCCACAGCCGCGATCCGCGGCGTGCCTGGTGTGATCGACGTCGAACGCTTGCGCGTGCGCATGGTCGGAGCGACCACGTTCATCGACACCATCGCGAAGGTGCCGCGAACCTATCCGATCGACCGCGTCGAGGACATCAAGCGCAACGCGCAGGCCGCCGTCGCCAAGGCTTTCGGCGATGCCGACCTCACCTTCGCCGCAGTGCCCGTCGCGCGCGACAACGAAACCGTGCGCGACCGCATCATGGTGATCGCGCGCAATTCCGCCCTCGCCGTCCACCACGTCACGGTGCACGATCTGGGCGCCAAGCTGATCGTCAGCATCGACCTCGAGGTCGATGCCGACATGGCACTCGAGGCCGCCCACGACGTCGCCAACACGCTGGAGCGCAACATCCAGGAGGAGTTCGGCGAGGACGTCGAGGTCGACGTTCACATCGAGCCCTTGGAACCGGAACTGCCGTTCGGCGTCGATGCCGCGCCCGAGAGGGTGCAGACCATCGCCGCCGCGCTGGCCGAGTTCGCCGGCGAAGGCGAGATCCACGACATCCACAATGTGCGGGTCCGCAACACCGACGCCGGCGAGATCGTCAACTTCCACTGCCGCGCGGCACCGTCGATGAGCGTGATCAAGGTGCACGAGCATGTCGACGCGATCGAGCGCGCGCTGCGGCGCGCGTTCCCGAGCGTGAAGCGCGTCATCAGCCACGCCGAGCCGCCGCGTGCGTGACGAAGAATGCGCGGCGAGTCACACGTTCTCGTTTCGGACTCCTCGCGTCCGTGAGTTTGCGGACGCGCGATGCACAAACTGCGCGTTGGATAAGAATAATTTCGCGTTAACGATTCGTTGACTCTCGACAGCCCGCGAAAACTGGATTCAAATCGGTGTGATTCGGAAGCGATGTGGGGCTGCTTCCGGACTTCAGTTGCAAGCTGGTTTTCAGGGGGCCGAAGGCATGTCGCGCGCAGACGCCGCGAGCGCGTGCGTCCAATCCGATTCGATCAAAGGATTGGCGCAATCGATCGCGAAACCTGCCTATCACCGGCTCCTGATCGCGGAGCCGGCGCTGCGCCGCGCCGTGCCGACGCTCATCATCGCCTTCCTGATCACGATCTGCCTCGGCGCGTTCGTGCAGGTGGTCGATCAGACGCGCCAGAAGCGACTGGTGGTCCGCCACGACATTTCGGCGCTCGCCGACCTGCTCGCCGAGCGCATCGACCGCCTCACCTCGGTTCGTCAGGAGCGGCTCAGGAACATCGAGAGCCTGCCGACGCTGCTGCCCGATCTCATTCCGTCCTGGGCCACGGCCTCCGGCCGCCACGTCATCGTCACCTCCGCCGGCATCGACCGCCGCATCCTCGCCCGCATCCCGGCCGACAGCGACCCCTCAGGCAACGACCGCCTGCTCGATGCGATCACGACCGCGCAGCTGATCGCGGCGCCGCCGCGCGACGGCAACATCGCCGACATGACGCTGCCGAGCGGCAACGCGGCGATGGCGACATCGCGGCAGATCAAGTCGCTGCCCGGCTTCGTCACCGTGATCCAGGAGCGCAACGAGCCGATCTGGGGCTCGGACGCCGCGCTCTCGGTGACGCTGTCGGCGACCACGGGCTTCGTCGTCCTGATCCTCGGCTTCGCCTTCCACTGGCAGTCGACCCGCGCCCGCGAAGGCGATCTCATCAACGACGCCGTGCGCGGCCGCATCGACACCGCGCTCAACCGCGGCCGCTGCGGGCTGTGGGACTGGGACCTGTCGCGCGGCCGGATCTTCTGGTCGCAGTCGATGTTCTCGATGCTCGGCCTCGACGGCCGTCACGAGCTCCTCACCTTCGGCGAGGTCAACGCGCTGGTGAAGTCCGACGACATCGACCTGTTCGAGATTGCCGACCAGCTCATCTCCGAGAAGATCGACCACATCGACCAGACCTTCCGCATGCAGCATGTCGACGGCCACTGGATCTGGCTCCGCGTCCGCTGCGAGAAGACCCGCGGCGCCACGGATTCCAGCGTGCACCTGATCGGAATCGCGGTCGACATCACCGAGCAGAAGAGCCTTGCCGAAAAGACCGTGGAAGCCGATCTTCGCCTGCGCGACGCGATCGAGACCATTCCGGAGGCCTTCGTGCTGTGGGATGCGAGCGACCGCCTGGTGCTCTGCAACTCGCACTTCCAGCGCCTGCACAAGCTGCCGGACACCGCCGTCATCCCCGGCACCTCCTACGAGACCGTGCTCGAGGTCGGCCGCATGCCGGAGGTGCGCACCCGCCACAACGAGACTGCGGCCCAAGGCCCGGGCGCACGTACCTTCGAGGCGCAGCTCGACGACGGCAGCTGGCTGCACATCAGCGAGCGCCGCACCAAGGATGGCGGCTACGTCTCGGTCGGCACCGACATCACCCGCATCAAGGAGCACGAGCAGAAGCTGGTCGACAACGATCTGCGCCTGCGCGCCACCGTCATCGACCTCAAGCGCTCGCAGGCCGCGCTGGAGCGCCAGGCGGTCGAACTCGCCGACCTCGCCGAGAAATATCAGCGCGAGAAGACCCGCGCCGAGGAAGCCAACCAGACCAAGTCGAAATTCCTCGCCAATATGAGCCACGAGCTGCGCACGCCGCTCAATGCCATCATCGGCTTCTCCGAGATCATGGGCTCGGGCATGTTCGGCGAGCTCGGCAGCGAGAAGTACCAGGAATACTGCCAGGACATCCTGACCAGCGGCCATTATCTGCTCGAGGTCATCAACGACATCCTCGACATGTCCAAGATCGAGGCCGGCCGCATGAAGCTCGACATGGAAGAGCTCGACCTCGCGCAGACGCTGGCCGAATCCTTGCGGGTCGTCACCGGCCGCGCACAGGACAAGCACCTGACGCTGGATGCCGACATCGCAAAATCCATCTCGGTCGTCGCCGACCGACGCGCCACCAAGCAGATCATCGTCAACCTGCTCTCCAACGCCGTGAAGTTCACGCCCGACGGCGGACGCGTCGTGGTGCGCAGCCGGCAGCTCGACGACAGGATCGTGCTGATGATCGCCGACACCGGCATCGGCATCGCGCCGCATTCGCTGGCGCGGCTCGGGCGTCCCTTCGAGCAGGTCGAGAGCCAGCTCACCAAGACCTATCACGGCTCGGGCCTCGGCCTTGCCATCGCCCGCTCGCTGGCGCAGCTCCATGGCGGCTCGATGCGCCTGCGCTCGAAGATCGACGTCGGCACCGTCGTGCGCGTGACCCTGCCGCGCGATGCGATCAAGGCGGCGTCGGGGATATCGGCTGCGGCTTGAATCCTACAATTGCAGCGTCGGCGCCACTTCCCGCGCGACGTTGACCAAAGCTGCGATCAGCGGCGTCATGGGATCGCGCTGCGGGACCACCATGCCGATGCTGTAATTGACCTCGGGATCGACGATCGGAATCGACCGCACGGTGTCGGACAGACCGAGCGTCTCGGCGAGCTTCGCCGGCATCACGCTCGCCCAGCGCCCCGTCTTGACGTGCGTGAACAGCACCAGCAGCGAGTTCGACGTCAGCGTCGGTGTCGCCTCCGCACCGACCGATCGCAGCGCGCGGTCGATGATGCGGCGGTTCTGCATGTCGGGCGTCAAGAGGCACAGTGGCACCTGCCCGACCTCGGTCCAGGTCACCGTCTCGCGGTCGCCGAACATCGCGTCCGGCGCGGTGAGCAGGCGATAGCTCTCGTTGTAGAGCGGGATGGTGCGCACCTTGCCGATCGGCTCGTTCTCGATATAGGTCAGCCCCGCATCGACCTCGAGATTTTCGAGCAGCCCCAGCACCTCGGACGAGGTGGTGGACTGGATGCGAAAGCGCACCTCGGGATGCTTGGCGCGGAACGGCGTCGTCAGCGCGGCGACCATGCCGAGCACGGTCGGGATCGCCGCGATGCGGATCTCGCCGGAGAGCTGCTGCTTCAGCCCGTTGATCTCGTCGCGCATCGCGCGGGCATCGCCGACGATCCGCCGCGCCCAGTCGAGCGCCCGCTCGCCTTCGGGGGTAAATCCCTGAAAGCGCGAGCCGCGCTGGACCAGCATCACGCCGAGAATTTCCTCGAGCTGCTTGAGCCCGGTCGACATCGTCGGTTGCGTTACGCCGCAGGCTTCGGCCGCGCGTCCGAAATGTCGCTCCTTGGCCAACGCCAGCAATAGCTCAAGCTTGTCAATCAACCGGTCGTCCCCTCGAATTCCATCGTGGCATGCAAGTTAGCACGCCGGGCCTGCACCAACACGTAAAAACCGGCAGCCGATCCAACTTTCATTACCAATCCGTATCGATCAATCGCGGTTGCAAATCGATCGGAATCCGCAATCGCAGCACGGGACAGCTTTATTGATCTGCGAATGATTCCAACTAGTTTGCGGCGAAGGAAACGCTCTGGTTGAGAACGAAGTATGACAGCGGTTTTTGAGCCTTGGAACGAGACGCGCGGCGCCGAGATCATCGCCGAACATGCCGGCCAGGAGGGCGCGACGCTCGTCATCCTGCACGCGCTTCAGGAGGCGTTCGGCCATGTGCCGGAGGCGGCGATTCCCATGGTGGCGCAAGCGCTCAACCTGTCGCGCGCCGAGGTGCATGGCGTGTTCACCTTCTATCATGACTTCCGACACAAACCGGCCGGCCGTCACGTTCTGAAGCTGTGCCGCGCCGAGGCCTGCCAGGCTGCCGGCGGCGATGCGCTGGCTGCGCGGGCCGAGGCGAAGCTCGGCGTGTCGCTCGGCAACACCACGGCCGACGATCGCGTCACGCTGGAACCGATCTACTGCCTTGGCCTCTGCGCGACCGCGCCGTCCGCGATGCTCGACGGCCGCCTGATCGGCCGGCTCGACCAGAAGCGCCTCGATGCACTGGTTGCGGAGGCGCAGCGATGAGCATGCGTGTCTACGTCTCACGTGATGCCGGCGCGGTCGCCGTCGGTGCCGACGAGGTCGCCCTGGCGCTGGAGCAGGCCGCCGCCAAGCATGGTGTTGCCGTCGAGATCGTCAGGACCGGCTCGCGCGGAATGTACTGGCTGGAGCCGCTGGTCGAGGTCGCAACGCCGCAGGGACGCATCGCCTTCGGCCCCGTCACCGCGGCCGACGTGCCCTCGCTGCTCGACACGCTCGCCCGCAACACGCCGCATCTGTTGCGGCTAGGGGCCACCGACGAGATCCCCTGGCTGAAGCGCCAGACCCGCCTCACCTTCGCCCGTTGCGGCGTGATCGATCCGCGCTCGCTCGACGACTACCGCGCCCATGGCGGCTACAAGGGCCTCGCGCGGGCTCTGTCGCTTGGCTCGGATGCGGTCCTCACCGAAGTCACCGCATCGGGCCTGCGCGGCCGCGGCGGCGCGGGCTTTCCGACCGGCATCAAGTGGAAGACCGTCGCGCAGGCCAAGGCCGACCGCAAGTTCATCGTCTGCAACGCCGACGAAGGCGACAGCGGCACTTTCGCCGACCGCATGATCATGGAAGGCGATCCCTTCCTGGTGATCGAGGGCATGACCATCGCCGGTCTCACTGTCGGCGCGACCAAGGGCTATATCTACATCCGCAGCGAATATCCGCACGCCGTAGAAGCGATGAACGCCGCCATTCTGGTTGCGAAGCGCGGCGGCTATCTCGGCGACAAGATCGGCGGCTCGAAGCAAACCTTCGATCTCGAAGTCCGCGTCGGCGCCGGCGCCTATGTCTGCGGCGAGGAGACCTCGCTGCTGGAGAGCCTCGAAGGCCGCCGCGGCATCGTGCGTGCAAAACCGCCGCTGCCGGCGCATCACGGCCTGTTCGGCAAGCCGACCGTCATCAACAACGTGCTGTCGTTTGCCGCGATCCCCTTCATCCTCTCCGAGGGCGCCAGGACCTATGCCGATTTCGGCATGGGTCGCTCGCGCGGGACGATGCCGATCCAGCTCGCCGGCAACATCCGCTACGGCGGCCTGTTCGAGACGGCATTCGGTGTGACGCTCGGCGAGCTCGTCGATGACATCGGCGGCGGCACCTTCACCGGCCGCCCGGTCCGCGCGGTGCAGGTCGGCGGTCCGCTGGGCGCCTATTTCCCGCGCGCTCTGTTCGACACCCCCTTCGACTACGAGGCCTTCGCCGCACGCGACGGCCTGATCGGCCATGGCGGCATCGTCGTGTTCGACGACAGCGTCGACATGCGCAGGCAGGCGCGCTTCGCCATGGAGTTCTGCGCCGTCGAATCCTGCGGCAAGTGCACGCCGTGCCGGATCGGCTCGACCCGCGGCGTCGAGACCATCGAGAAGATCATGAGAGGCGAGCGCGTCCAGGAAAACATCGCGCTGGTCGAGGACCTCTGCAACACCATGAAATTCGGCTCGCTCTGTGCGCTCGGCGGCTTCACGCCCTACCCCGTGCTCAGCGCATTGAAGCACTTCCGGGAGGATTTCGCACCCATCCCAACCACGCTGCAGGCCGCGGAATAGGAGAACGACGATGTCTCTGATCGAAGAAATCGACTACGGCACGCCGCGCTCCAAATCCACGACGATGGTGACGCTGACCATCGACGGCAGAGAGGTCACGGTGGCTGAGGGCACCTCGATCATGCGCGCCGCGATGGATGCGGGCCACCAGATCCCGAAGCTCTGCGCGACCGACATGGTGGACGCGTACGGCTCCTGCCGGCTCTGCCTCGTCGAGATCGAGGGCCGCGCCGGCACGCCGGCCTCCTGCACCACGCCTGTGATGAACGGCCTCGTCGTGCACACCCAGACCGAGCGGCTCAAGAAGCTGCGCAAAGGCGTGATGGAGCTCTACATCTCCGACCATCCACTCGACTGCCTCACCTGCGGCGCCAACGGCGATTGCGAATTGCAGGACATGGCCGGCGCCGTCGGCCTGCGCGACGTGCGCTACGGCTATGAGGGCGAGAACCACGTCTTCGCCAAAACACCTGGCAAGTCCCACGGCTGCGACAACGACCACTGGATGCCGAAGGACGAGTCCAACCCGTACTTCACCTATGATCCCTCCAAGTGCATCGTCTGCTCGCGCTGCGTCCGCGCCTGCGAGGAGGTGCAAGGCACCTTCGCGCTGACCATCTCCGGCCGCGGCTTCGACAGCCGCGTCTCGCCCGGCATGAGCGAAAGTTTTCTGGGCTCCGAATGTGTCTCCTGCGGCGCCTGCGTGCAGGCCTGCCCGACTGCGACGCTGACCGAGAAGTCGGTGATCGAGATCGGCCAGCCCGAGCACTCCGTCGTCACCACCTGCGCCTATTGCGGCGTCGGCTGTGCCTTCAAGGCGGAGATGCGCGGCGAGGAAGTGGTGCGCATGGTGCCCTACAAGGACGGCAAGGCCAATCGCGGGCATTCCTGCGTCAAGGGCCGTTTCGCCTGGGGTTACACCAACCACAAGGAGCGCATCCTCAAGCCCATGATCCGCGAGCGGATCGAGGATCCCTGGCGCGAAGTGTCCTGGGACGCGGCGTTCTCGTTTGCCGCCGCCAGGATGCGCGGCATCCAGAAGACATACGGCCGCGACGCCATCGGCGGCATCACCTCCTCGCGCTGCACCAACGAAGAGACCTATCTGGTGCAGAAGCTGATCCGCGCCGGCTTCGGCAACAACAATGTCGATACCTGCGCCCGCGTCTGCCACTCGCCGACCGGCTATGGGCTCGCCACCACCTTCGGCACCTCCGCCGGCACGCAGGATTTCGACTCGGTCGAGGACACCGATGTCGTTGTCGTCATCGGCGCCAACCCGGCCTCGGCCCATCCGGTGTTCGCCTCGCGCCTGAAGAAGCGGCTGCGCCAGGGCGCCAAGCTGATCGTGATCGATCCGCGCCGCACCGAGATGGTGGAATCGCCGCATGTGAAGGCGCTGCACCTGCCCCTGATGCCCGGCACCAACGTCGCAGTCATGACCGCGCTGGCGCATGTCATCGTCACCGAAGGGCTCGTCAACGAAGCCTTCGTGCGCGAGCGCTGCGACTGGAGCGAGTTCGAGGAATGGGCCACCTTCGTCGCCCAGCCGAACAACAGCCCCGAAGCCACCGCCATCCTCACCGGCGTCGATCCGAAAGACCTGCGCGAAGCTGCCCGCATCTACGCCACCGGCGGCAACGGTGCGATCTATTACGGCCTCGGCGTCACCGAGCACAGCCAGGGCTCGACCACGGTGATCGCGATCGCGAACCTTGCGATGGCAACGGGCAATATCGGCCGTCCTGGCGTCGGCGTGAACCCGCTGCGCGGCCAGAACAACGTGCAGGGCTCCTGCGACATGGGCTCGTTCCCGCACGAGTTGCCCGGCTATCGCCACGTCTCGGGCGATGCCGTGCGCGACCAGTTCGAGGCGCTGTGGAACGTCAAGCTCAACCCCGAGCCGGGTCTGCGCATCCCCAACATGTTCGATGCCGCGGTCGAAGGCACCTTCATGGGGATCTACGTTCAGGGCGAGGACATCCTACAGTCCGATCCCAACACCAGCCACGTGGTCGCGGCGCTGTCGGCGATGGAATGCGTCATCGTCCACGACCTCTTCCTGAACGAGACCGCGAACTACGCCCACGTCTTCCTGCCCGGCTCGAGCTTCCTCGAGAAGGACGGCACCTTCACCAACGCCGAGCGCCGCATCCAGCGCGTCCGCAAGGTGATGACGCCGAAGAACGGCCTGGCCGATTGGGAGGTCACCATCGGCCTTGCCAAGGCGATGGGCTTCGAGATGAACTACAGCCACCCTTCCGAGATCATGGACGAGATCGCGGCGTTGACGCCGACCTTCGCCGGCGTCTCCTATGCCAGGCTCGACGAGCTCGGCTCGGTGCAATGGCCCTGCAACGACAAGGCGCCCGAGGGCACGCCGGTGATGCATATCGACGGCTTCGTCCGCGGCAAGGGCAAGTTCGTCGTCACCGAATATGTCGCGACCGACGAGCGCACCGGCCCGCGCTATCCGCTGTTGCTCACCACGGGCCGCATCCTCAGCCAGTACAATGTCGGCGCGCAGACAAGGCGCACCGAGAACGTGGTCTGGCACGCCCAGGACCGCCTCGAAATCCACCCGCATGATGCCGAGCAGCGCGGCGTGCGCGACGGTGACTGGGTGCGGCTGAAGAGCCGCGCCGGCGAGACCACGCTGCGCGCGGAAATCACCGACCGCGTCGCGCCGGGCGTCGTCTACACCACCTTCCACCATCCGGACACGCAGGCCAACGTCATCACCACCGACTATTCGGACTGGGCAACCAACTGCCCCGAGTACAAGGTCACGGCGGTGCAAGTCTCGCCCTCGAATGGCCCGTCCGACTGGCAGAAGGCCTATGATGCACAGGCGCGCCAATCCCGTCGCATCGTGCCGGCCGAAGCCGCGGAGTAAGGCGCATGCACGTAGCAGTCCAGGCCATCGATCGCGACATCTGGCGCAACGGCGCAGCCTCCGAAGGAACGCGTTTCGTTCCCGAGGAGACGCCGCTGGCGCTCACCTATAATGGCGGCACCTATGCCGTCATGATGGGGACGCCGCAGAACCTGGAGGATTTTGCGATCGGCTTCAGCGTGAGCGAAGGCATCGTCAAGTCGGTCGACGACATCAAATCACTCGAAATGGTCCGCCTCGACGACGGCATCGAGCTGCGCATGTGGCTCGCGTCGGAAGATGCCGCGCACATCAACCAGCGCCGCCGCCACATCGCAGGTCCCACCGGCTGCGGCATCTGCGGCGTCGAGTCCATCGCCGAAGCGGTGCGGCCCGCGGCGATCGTCCCGAACGGGCAGACCTTCACGCCCGAGCAGGTCATGGCGGCGATGCAGGCCATCGCGCCGCTGCAATCGATCAATCTGCAGACGCGCGCCGTTCACGCCGCCGCGTTCTGGTCTCCTACAGGCAACATCGTCGCGCTGCGCGAGGATGTCGGCCGCCACAACGCGCTCGACAAGCTCGCTGGCGCCCTCGCCCGCAGCCGCAACGAGCCGCGCGGCGGCATGGTGCTGCTGACGAGCCGCGTCTCGGTCGAGATGGTGCAGAAGACCGCCGCGATCGGCGCGCCGGTGATGGTCGCCGTATCCGCGCCGACCGCACTCGCGGTGCGCACGGCGGAGGCCGCCGGCATCACGCTGATCGCCATTGCCCGCCAGGACGGGTTCGAAGTGTTTTCGCATGGCGGCCGGATCGTCGTGCGCCATGCCACGGAGGTTGCCGATGTCGCCTGACCGCCTGATCTACATGGCCAACCAGATCGGCAAGTTCTTCGGCAGCCAGGGCCATGACAAGGACGTGCCTGGTATTGCCGAGCACATCAGGAAGTTCTGGGATCCCCGCATGAAGCGCGCGATCTTCGCCCATCTCGATGCGGGCGGCGTCGGCCTGGAGCCCAACGTGCGCGAGGCCATTACCGCGCTGAAGCAGGCTATGACCCTTCCAGCAGCGCCCTGAACACGCGCCGCACCTCGCTTTGCGTCTCCTTCACCCGTGCCTCGAGCGAGGAGAAATCCGGCGCGTCGCCGGCGCGCGCCATGACGCGCTGCAGGTCGGTGCCGGCGGTTTCCGGCTTGAAGCGCTCGCTGACGCAGAGCCGCAGGATCTGGGTGAGGTCGTGATAGAGCCGCGCCGCAGCCCGCAGGATCTCCGTCTCCGATTGCGCGAGCACGCCGATCCTGCAGGCATTCTCCAGCACCTGCACGGTGCTGACGTCGAGGATCTCCGGCTTGTCGTGCGCATGCACGAGCTGGAGGTATTGCGCGATGAAATCGATATCGACCATGCCGCCGGCGGCGTGCTTGAGATCCCAGCAATCGGCCTCGCCCTTCTCCTGCGCGATCGCGCGCCGCATGTCGGCGACGTCGTTGGCGGTGATGGCGGGGTCGCGGCGGCGAGTCAGGACATCGCGGATGACGCGCTCGATCCGTTCCCGGAATTCGGGCGACGCCGACACCACGCGCGCACGCGTCAGCGCCATGTGCTCCCAGGTCCAGGCCTCGTCGGCTTGATAGTCCGCGAACGAGGTGAGGCTCGAGGCCACCGGGCCCGCGCGTCCCGAGGGCCGCAGCCGCATGTCAATCTCGTAGAGCACGCCGTAATTGGTGCGCGTCGTGAAAGCGCTGATCAGGCGCTGGGTCAGCCGCGCAAAATAATGCGCACCCTGCAGCGATTTCGTCCCATCGGAGTCAGGATTGTCGCTGTCGAAATCGTAGAGCAGGATCAGGTCGAGATCGGACGAGGCCGTCATCTCGCGGCTGCCGAGCCGGCCCATCGCGATGATCGCGGTCTCCTGGCCCTTGATCCGGCCGTGCTGGGCGGCAAAGCGGTCGGCGACGAGGCCGTGCACGGTGTGGACGATTCCCTCCGCGACGTCGGCGAAGGCCGTGCTCGCCTGCTGCGCCGAGACGGTGCCGGAGAGAATGCGCGTGCCGATCAGGAACAGGCTCTCCTGCCCGAACAGGCGCAGGCGATCGAGGAACTCCTCGTATGAACCGGCGTCCTGCACCGTTGTCGCGAGCCGCCCCGACAATTCCTGCCTGTCGGGCATGGCCCCAAAGAAGCGCGGATCGATCAGGCCGTCCATGAGCTGAGGCTGCCGCGCCAGCATGTCGCCGAGCCGGGGCGCTGCTCCCAGCACCAGCGCCACCAGCGCGACGAGATCGCGGTTCTGGCCGAGCAGCGTGATCAGCCGGCCACCCCGCTGCAGCGCCCCGAGGAAGTGATCGAACGAAACGACGGCGCGATCCGGCTCTTCGGCATGGGCAAGGCCGTCGATCAGGGCCGGCACGAACTCGACGAAGGCGCTTCGCGTCGCCTCAACGCGGAAGACGCGATAGTCGCCCGTGATCCAGTCGCGCACCGTCTGCGCGACGGCGGCCGGCTTCTTGAAGCCGAGCGCCGCCAGGTGCTGCAGCAGGCGCGGATCGTCGGGGCCCGCACCGTAGTCGAGCGCCGGCAGCTTGGCCGTGCCGGTGGGGTCGTCGCCCTCGAACAGTTTTTCGTAGTGGCCCTGGACGATCTGGAGCTGGTGCAAGAGGTCGCGCGCAAAGGCCTCGCGATTCTGATATCCGAAGAACCATGCGAAGCGCTCGACCGCCTGCTTGTCCTCGGGCAGCGTGTGGGTCTGCTCGTCGGCGATCATCTGCAGGCGATGCTCGACCCGGCGCAGGAATTCGTAGGCGATCGTCAGCTCGTCGCGCGCCGCCGCAGTGATCCAGTTGCTGGAAGCGAGCACGTCGAGCGCCTTCAGCGTCGGCCGAACCCGCAAGTCCGGATGGCGGCCGCCGGCGATCAATTGCTGGGTCTGCGCGAAGAACTCGATCTCACGAATGCCGCCGCGCCCGACCTTGACGTTGTGGCCCTCCACCGCGACCTCGCTCTGGCCGCGATAGGTCTGCATCTGCCGCTTCATGTCGTGCACGTCGGCAAGCGCTGCGAAATCGAGATGCTTGCGCCAGACGAACGGCGCGATCTCGGCGAGCAGCGCCTCGCCCGCCCTGGGATCGCCGGCACAGGCCCGCGCCTTGATCATCGCGGCGCGCTCCCAGGTGCGCCCTTCCCGCTCGTAATAGTTCAGCGCGGCGTCCCGCGAGATCGCCACCTGCGTCGAGGACGGGTCGGGCCGCAGCCGCAGATCGACGCGGAAGACGTAACCGTCATAGGTGCGCTGCTGCAGGATGCGCGCCATGCCTTGCGTCACGCGGACAAAGAACGGCTGCGGTTCGATATCGGGCGCGAGGGTCGTCGCATCGGGATCGAAGAACACGATGAGATCGATGTCGCTGGAATAGTTCAGCTCGCCCGCGCCCATCTTGCCCATCGCGAGCACGATCAGGCCGCAGCCCTCTTCGGGTGCTTCGGGATTGGGCGGTGAGAGCTTGCCGCGTGCGGCTTCCTGCCGCAGCAGATATTGCAGCGCCGCCTGCACCGAGGACACCGCGACATCGGTCAGTGCCGCCGTCACCCGCATCACCGGCCAGACACCGCCGATGTCGCACAGCGCGATCAGGAGCGCAGCTTCCGCCTTCATGCGGCGGAGCAGCCGCATCACCTCGGCCTCATCCGAGGCCGCGAGCACCGCGCTGCGCGCCTCCGCGACCAGCGCCGCCAGATGCACATCCGGATCGCAGTCGAGCAGCCGGATCAGGCGCAAGGCATCGGCGCGCACGAGATCGAACAGATAGGGTGAAAATTCCGCGATCCCGGCGAGGATGTCGCGGGCGAAGGGATGGCCCAGGTGCGTTTCGAGACGGGCCGATTGTGCCGGCTCGAGCTCAGCCAGCCAGCTTTCGAAACGGCGTTCGTCGGTTGCGGAAGCGGCAATATGGGGAGCCTCCGCGAAGCGTGCGGCCAGCCTCTCACCATGCTTGTCCGCGTTTCCCGGCGCGGAGTGGTTCATGCCACCTTCTGTGGCACATCCGGTATTGGCGGAGCAACCCTGTCGCCGGCACCCGCGCGCGCCGGCAGCACGAGCGTGGCGACGAGGCCGGGATGGGCATCGCCCAAGCGCAATTCGCCGCCGTGCAACGTCGCAACCGCCGAGGCGAGGCTGAGGCCGAGGCCCGAGCCCGGCAGCGTGCGGCTGGCCTCCAGCCGCACGAATCGCTCGATGACGTGCTTGCGATCCGCTTCGGGGATCCCCGGACCACGATCGGTGACGCTGAGCAGCACGTGGTCGCCATCGCGCCTCGCCTCGATCGTGATTTGCCTTGCGTCCATGCTGACCACGGTTCCCGCGGCCTGTGCCGCGGGCTTGCCGTATTTGATCGCGTTCTCGACGAGATTGGCGAGCGCCTGGCTGATCAGCTCGCGATTGGCATGAACCGGTGTCGGCTCGCACCTGACCTTCAAGGTCATGCCGTCGTCCTCGGCGAGCGGCTCGTAGAGCTCGTGGATGCCCTCCGCGACCTCCGCGGCGTCGAAGTCGTCCATGTTGCCCCGCGCTTGTCCGGATTCCGCCCGCGCGATCATCAGAAGCGCGTTGAAGGTCCGGATCAGCCCGTCGGACTCCTCGATGGTCCGCTCCAGCGCGGCGCGATAATCCGCCTCGCAGCCCGATTTCGCCAGCGCCTCCTCGGCGCGGTTGCGCAGCCGCGTCAGCGGCGTCTTGAGGTCGTGGGCGATGTTGTCGGAAACCTCCTTCAGCCCCGCCATCAGCGCCTCGATCCGCTCCAGCATGGCGTTGAGGTTCTCGGCGAGGCGGTCGATCTCGTCGCCGCTGCGCCCCACGGGCAGGCGCTCGCTGAGATCGCCCGTCATGATGCGCTGCGCCGTGCCGGTCATCGCGTCGATGCGCCTCAGCACCCGCCGTGCGACGAAGATGCCGCCGCCGAGGCCGAGCACGACGACGATCAGCACCGAAAACTGCGCCGCCTTGGCGACGATGCCGAACAGGCGCCGCCGCTCGGCAAGGTCGCGGCCGATCAGAAGCCGGAAGCCGTTCTCCAATTCGGTGACGCGAACCAGCGCGCGATGATCGCGGTCATCACTGTCCTCGATCCGCCGGTAGGCCGTCTCCGACCAGCCGCGCGTCGCCAATACCCCCGGCGCCAGCGAGCCGACATTGCCGGCAATCGCCTGGCCCGTCGGCGTGGTCACGAGGTAGAGGTTGGCGCCCGGCCGCAGTGCGCGGTACTCGATCGTGCGCACCAGGCGAACCATGCCGCCGCGGCCGTAGATCTCGTTGATCTCCGAGGTCTCGGCATTGACCGTCTGCGTGATCTCCTCGGTGATCAGCCGCCGCGTGTTCCAGGCGAAATAGGCCAGCAGCGAAGCCGCGAACATCGCGAACAGCAGCAGATAGACCAGCGTCAGCCGGAACGCCGTGGTGCGGACGAGTTTACCGAATGCCGTCACGGATCATATATCCCGCGCCGCGGATCGTGTGCAGCAGCGGCCGCTCAAAACCCTTGTCGATCTTGGAGCGCAGCCGCGAGATGTGCACGTCGATGACGTTGGTCTGCGGATCGAAATGATAATCCCAGACGTTCTCCAGCAGCATGGTGCGCGTCACCACCTGGCCGGCGTGCTTCATCAAATATTCGAGCAGGCGGAATTCGCGCGGTTGCAGCGTCAGCTCGTCCTTGCCGCGGGCGACGCGATGCGAGAGCCGATCGAGTTCGAGATCACCGACACGATAGAGCGTCTCTTCGGCGGGACCGCCGCGGCGGCGCGACAGCACTTCGACGCGGGCCAAGAGCTCGGCGAAGGAATAGGGTTTTGGCAGATAATCGTCGCCGCCGGCGCGCAGGCCCTTGATGCGGTCATCGACCTGCCCGAGCGCGGAGAGAATCAGCACCGGCGTCGTGTTGCCCTTGTCGCGCAAGGCGCCGATCAGGGACAGGCCGTCGCGCTTGGGCAGCATGCGGTCGACCACCAGCACGTCGTACTCGCCGTTCTCGGCCATGGCGAGGCCTTCCTCGCCGTCGGCGGCGTGGTCGGCGATGTGTCCGACCTCGCGAAACGCCTTGGCCAGGTAGTCGGCGGATTCGCGGTCGTCTTCGATGATGAGGAGGCGCATCGTGCGTTCGGCGGCGATCAAGGAGGTCAACCTTCTCTAAACATGGCGCGGGCGGCAATCGCATGCAAGCCGAGCGGGAGAAGCTCGAAGCGGGAAAAAGGCGGGCGGTGAAGCTGGGGGGACCTCACCGCCCTAGGCCTTCCGACGGAGGGGGGCGTAATTCCACCGGAAGGTAGATGAGGGAAGCCAGCTTTGCGCTGCTTCCCCGAAGGGCGCCGACGGCGGGGGCGACTGATGCCGGCGACACCCTTCATCTCGTGGGCCTCCTGAAGGCCTCAGCCCTTGGCGAGGGGCACCGCGACGAAGCGCGACTGGCCGCCGCTCTTCACGCGCATCAGGACGCTGTTCTTGTTGTCGGTCCGCGCCGCGTTGATGGCGTCGCGGACTTCGCCGGCGGTCGCCACGCTCTTGCCGCCGACCTCGAGGATCACGTCGCCTTCCTTGAAGCCGCGTTCGGCCGCGGCGCTCTTCGGATCGACCTCGGTGACCACGACGCCTTCCTTGCCGGCGCCGGCCACGGAATTGGCGGGCGCAACGGTCATGCCGAGCTTCGGCACGTCGGTGCCCTTGCTGGCGCCCTTGCCGCTGTCATTGTCGGTGTCGGCCTTGGCCTCGACCGTGTTCGGCAGCTGGCCGAGGGTGAGGTTGATGACCTTGTCCTGGCCCTTGTGCAGCACGTTGAGCTTCACGGACGCGCCGGGCGCCATGCCGCCGATGGTACGGGCGAGCTCGCGGGCATCCTTGACGGGTTCGCCGTTGACCGCCGTGATCACGTCGCCGGACTCGATGCCGGCCTTGGCCGCCGGACCGTTCGCCTGCGGCTCCGCCACCAGCGCGCCTTCGGCCTTCTTCATGCCGAGGCTGTCGGCGATGTCGGACGTGACGGGCTGGATCTGCACGCCGATCCAGCCGCGGCTGACCGAGCCCTTGTCCTTGAGCTGCGCGACCACGCTCTTGACCGTGTTGGCCGGAATCGAGAACGCGATGCCGACGCTGCCGCCGGAGGGCGAGTAGATCGCGGTGTTGACGCCCATCACCTCGCCGTTGGTGTCGAACGCAGGACCGCCGGAATTGCCCTTGTTCACGGGCGCGTCGATCTGGATGAAATCGTCATACGGGCCGTTGCCGATGTCGCGGCCGCTGGCGGAGACGATGCCCGCGGTCACGGTGCCGCCGAGACCGAAGGGATTGCCGACCGCGAGCACCCAGTCGCCGATCCGCGGCTTGCTATCCGCAAGCTTGGCGAACGGGAAGTTGGTGCTGCCCTCGACCTTGATCAGCGCGAGGTCGGTGCGCTGGTCGGTGCCGATCACCTTGGCGGTGTAGGTCTTGCCATCGTCGGTGGTGACCTCGACCTTGTCGGCGCCGTCGACCACGTGGTTGTTGGTCACGGCATAGCCGTCAGCCGAGATGAAGAAGCCGGAGCCCTGGCCCTGCACGACGCGGCCACGACCGCCGCCCTTCAGGCCTGGAATGCCATCCGGACCGCCGAAGCGGCGGAAGAAACGCTCCATCGGCGAGCCCGGCTGGAACGGCGAGGACGAATCGTCGCCGTCATCGTTGCTGGCGGTCTTCTCCTTGATGTTGACCTTGACCGAGATCACCGAGGGCTTCACGCGCTCGACGATGTCGGCAAAGCCGATGGGACGCTCGACCTTGCGGACCTCGTTGTTGACCTGCGCATGCGCCGGGCTGGAAAACAGGTCGGCCGGCGACGTCGACGGGCTGAAGCCATAGACGGCCGCGCCGAGACCGGCGACGACCGAGGCCATCAGCGCGAACTTGCGCGCGGAAAACACCGACCGGCGCGGCTGCCGGTAGGACGGGAGGTTCGAGAGGTCGATACGATCGTTCATGCAGAAATCTCCAGGGCCCTGAATTCCTTTTGATGCCGGATGTCGGCACCTTGCGGACCTGAAGATGGGGACTCCCGCCTTACCGCGCGCTGGCGGCGGGGTTAAACTTTCGTAATGAACGGACGAAGCGGATGCGGCAGTTTAGCACAGGCCGAAAATCATGGTCTTACAGGAACTTAATCGAGTTCCGCTGACTAAGCGGCGGGCGCGATTTCTCCCCTCAGCTCGCCCTGACACTGACGATGAACTCGTCGACTTCGCGCTTCAAGGTCTCGGCCTGCTGCGACAGATCGACCGCCGAATCCCTGGCCTCGGCCGCCATGCGGCCGGTTTCGGCGGAGGTAGAGGTGATCTGGACGATATGGTTGGAGACGTCGAGGGTTCCGCGCGCGGCGTCCTGGGCGCTGCGCGTGATCTCCTGCGTGGCGTTGCGCTGCTGGGCGGTATCGATCTCGATGCCCGACATGATGGACGAGATCTCCGACAGCGTCTTGGAAATGCCGTCAATCGCGCCGCGGGTCTCCGCGGTGATGCCCTGAATGCTGGCGACATGCGAGGTGATCTCCTCCGTCGCCTTGCTGGTCTGATGCGCCAAATTCTTCACTTCCGAGGCGACCACCGCAAATCCCTTGCCCGCTTCGCCGGCCCGTGCCGCCTCGATGGTGGCGTTGAGCGCCAGGAGATTGGTCTGCGATGCGATCGCCTGCACGAGCTGGACGACCTCGCCGATCTTTTCGGCGGCATCCGACAGCGTGTGAATGGTATCGCGGCTCTTCTCGGCCTGGCTTGCGGCGCCTTCGGCGCGCTGGGTCGCGTCCGTGACGCGGCGGCTGATCGTGCCGATCGAATTCGTCATCTCCTCGGCAGAGCCTGCGACCGTCTGCACGCTGGCGCTGGCCTGACCCGCAGCGCTCGCCACCGCATTGGCCTTGGTGCTGGTGTCGTTGGCGGTCCGCGACAGCGTCTCCGCGTTGGTCTTCAGATGCACGGCCGATGACGCCACGCTGGCGACCACGCTGGCGACGAGATCGTTGAAGCGCTTGATCCTGTTATCGAGGAATTTCGACCGCTCGGCCTGATGCTGCGCTTCATGCAGTTGCTGCTCGGAGAGGCGGCGCCGCTCGATGCCGTTGGTCTTGAACACCTCCAGCGCACCGGCAAGCAGGCCGATCTCGTTGCTACGGCCAAGCCCCGGAACGGAGGTGTCGAATTTCTGATCGGCAACCTCGCGCATGGCATGGACGATAGCCGCCAGGGGATTGAGGATGCCGTTGCGCACGGCGAACCAGGTGGTGAAGCAGATCGCGAAAGCGACGACGGCGATCACGCCGCAGGCGACCAGGAAATAGAAGAACGCGGTCTGCGCCTGCTGGTAGATCTGCATGGCATGGTCGCGCGCAGGGCCGCTCAGTGCGGCGAAGTCCGAGGACAGGCTGGTGATCTCGTTGTTGAGATAGAGCACCGCGATGAAGCCGGTGCCGCCGCCGATGCCAAGCAGGAACAATAAAGCAGCGACGACGGCGCCGACCAGGAAGCGGATCGTCAGATTGCTGTTCGCGAACATCGGGGGACTCAGGCGCTGGAATCAGATCTCGCGACAAGCTTCCAGACAAAGGTCAATTTAGCATGAACCACGCAGCCGCTGCCGCGGCCTACGTGGCACCACGTAGCTCGACGGCTTCAGGACGATTTGGCTTCAGGACGACTTGGTTTCAGGACGACTTGGTTCGTCCGACATCAAGGCCGCGAGCCGCGCCTGTTCGTCGGGCGTGAGCGGCGGGGCCGGTACGTCCACACCGCTTCGCGCGCGACGGCGGATTTGCAGCCACAGCGCCAGGCCGCCGCCAAGCAGCAGCACCGGCCCGAGCAGCCACAGCAGCAGGGTCTGCCGCTCGAAGCGCGGCTTGAGCAGCACGAACTCGCCGTAGCGCGCCACCAGGAAGTCGAGCACCTGCGAATTGCTGTCGCCGGCCGCGATGCGCTCGCGCACCAGCAGGCGCAGGTCGCGTGCCAGCGGCGCATCGGAATCGTCGATCGACTGGTTCTGGCAGACCATGCAGCGAAGCTCGCGCGACAATTCGCGCGCGCGCGATTCCTTCACCGGGTCCGACATGATCTCGTCGGGCTGCACCGCGTGGGCCGCCGGCAAAGCCAGCAGCAGCGCGATGAACGCGGCCATCATCCAGCGCATCGGATCATTCCGCGGGCTGCAGGCGCTGCTTGGCCCGTGCCGGCTTCGGCGCGCCGACCCGCAGGCGGCGGTCGGAGAGCGAGAGCACGCCGCCGAACGCCATCAGCACCGGCCCCCACCAGATCAAGAGGACCAACGGCTTGTGATAGATGCGCACGGCGATGGCGCCTTCGGTGGTGGCATCGCCGAGCGAGACGTAAAGCTGGCTCGCGCCGCGCGTCAGCAGCGCCGCCTCGGTGGTCGAGGAGCCGCGCGTGGTGAAGCTGCGCTTGGACGGCGTCATCACCGTAACCACCTCGCCATCGCGGCTGATCTTGAACTCGGCGATCATCTCGCGGTAATTCGGGCCCTGGCGTTGAAACAGCCCGTCGAGCTTCAGGTCGTAGCCGGCGACGTGGGCGACGTCGTTCGGCTTCATGGTCGCGATGTATTCGCTGTTCCAGGTGGTCTCGCAGACGATCCCGATCAGCGCGACGCCGAGGCCGGCATGCGCGAATGCGGTGCCCCAGGCCGAGCGTGGCAGGCCGCGCGCCCGGTGCAGCACCGTTGCGAACGGCAGGCGCACCAGGCCCGTCCGTTCGACGAGGTCGGTGACGGCGCCGGCAATGACGAAGACGCCGAGCCCGATCGCGAGCGGCGCCAACGCGCTGCCGCCCCGCACCCAGGCCCAGACGATGGCGACCACGACCAGCCCGGCAACGCCGGCCGCGAGCAGGCGCTGCATCACGCCGAGCAGGTCGCCGCGTTTCCACGCCAGCATCGGCCCGAACGGCACCGCGAGCAGCAGCAGCGCGAACAGCGGCGCGAAGGTGAGATTGTAGAAGGGCGCGCCGACCGACATCTTGAAATCGGCGAGCATCTCCATCGCCAGCGGATAGAGCGTGCCGAACAGCACCACCGCACAGGCCACGGTGAGCAGGAGATTGTTCAGCACCAGCGCGCCCTCACGCGAGATCGGCGCGAACAGGCCGCCCTGCTTCAGCGAGGTGGCGCGGCCCGCGAACAGCGACAGGCTGCCGCCGATGAACAGGCACAGGATCAAGAGGATGAACACGCCGCGGGTCGGATCAGTCGCGAAGGCGTGCACCGAGGTGATGACGCCCGAGCGCACCAGGAAGGTGCCGAGCAGCGACAGCGAGAAGGTCAGGATCGAAAGCAGGATGGTCCAGACCTTCAGCGCGTTGCGCTTCTCCATCACCAGCGCCGAATGCAAGAGCGCGGTGCCGGCGAGCCAGGGCATTAGCGAAGCGTTCTCGACCGGATCCCAGAACCACCAGCCGCCCCAGCCGAGCTCGTAATAGGCCCAGTACGAGCCCATGGCGATGCCGAGGGTCAGGAAGATCCAGGCGACCAGCGTCCAGGGCCGCACCCAGCGCGCCCAGGCCGCATCGATCCGGCCCTCCATCAGCGCCGCAATGGCGAATGAGAACGAGATCGAGAAGCCGACATAGCCGAGATAGAGCATCGGCGGATGCACGGCGAGGCCGATGTCCTGAAGCACCGGGTTGAGGTCGCGACCTTCGATCGGCGGGCTGGCGATGCGCAGGAACGGGTTCGACGTCATCAGGATGAACAGATAGAAGGCGCTGGCGACCCAGGCCTGTACGGCCAGCACGTGCGCGCGCAGCGACAGCGGCAGATTGTTGCCGAAGCCTGCGACCAATCCGCCGAACAGCGCGAGGATCGACACCCACAGCAGCATCGAGCCTTCATGGTTTCCCCACACGCCGGTGATCTTGTAGAGCAGCGGCTTCATGGAGTGGGAATTCTCGTAGACGTTGGCGACCGAGAAATCCGAATACACGTGCAGCATCACCAGCGCCGTGAACGAGGCGCCGACGAACAGCAGCTGCGCCAGCGCGGTCGAGCGCGCCACGTTCATCAGGGCGGCGTCGCCGAGGCGCGCGCCGATCAGCGGCACGATGGACTGGATCAGGGCCAGAGCGAGTGCCAGCACCAGCGCGTAATGTCCGGACTCTGCGATCACCGCACCGCTCCCTGCGGATTGCCCTGCGCGGTCGCCGCGGGCCTGGCACCGGAGGCTTGGGTACCAGAGGCTTGGGTACCAGAGCCTTGGGCGCCGTAATCGTCCTTCCAGTGCCCCTGCTTCTTCAGGGCATCGGCGACGTCCTTGGGCATGTAGGTCTCATCGTGCTTGGCAAGCACGGTATCGGCCTTGAACACGCCGTTGGCGTCGAGCGCGCCTTCGGCGACGATGCCCTGCCCTTCGCGGAACAGGTCGGGCAGAATGCCCTTGTAGGCGACCGGCAGCTTGGCGTTGCCGTCGGCGACCTCGAACGTCACCGCGAGATTGTCGCCGCGCTGGAGCGAGCCGGGCTGCACCAGGCCGCCAAGGCGAAACCGCTTGCCGGGCTCGACATGCTTCTCGGCGACCATGGTCGGGGTCGAGAAGAACACGATGGAGTCGCGCAGCGCGTTGAGCACCAGCGCGGCCGCGAGCGCGAGCACGGCGAGCGATCCGCCGATAATGGTCATACGTCGCTGCTTGCGCGTCATGGCGTATCCGTTCTCCGCATCTCTCGTCCCGAAATCGTCAACCGCCGATCCCGAGAGTCCTCAGACCTTCGTTGAGCTGGCGCAGCCGCTCGGCGTTGCTGGCAACCGCCTGCCGGGCATCGACCGACGCCCCCATTGCCTTGTCCCGCTCGCCCATCACCAGATAGGCGCGCACCAGACGCAGCCAGCCTTCGACATCGTCGCCGTTCTGCTTCAGCCGCGTCGCCAGACGATCGACCATGCCGCGCACCATGGCATTGCGATCGACTTCGGCCATGTCCTTGGAGGCAGCAACCGTCTCGTCGGACAGCGCGGGCATCGTGCCGCCCCCACCGACTCGCGCCAGCGAGGACTGCACCAGGGCACGCCACGGTGCGTCCGCAGGCGCTTTCGCAAGCAGCGCGCGCCAGATATTGGCCGCATCCTCCTTGCGCCCATCCTGCTCGGCGGCAAGACCCAGGAAATAATTCGCCTTGGGGTCGTCGGCGTTCAAGCCGCGTGCGCGCTCGAATTCGGCCTTGGCCTCCGCGGTCACCACGCCGCCGGCGGCGGCCGATATCGCTTCGCCGAGATCGGACCGGCGCTCCGCGCTCTCGCCATTGTAGGTGAGCGAGTTGCGATAGGCGCGCACCGCGTCGTCGAAGCGGCCGAGCCGCTCCAGAACCGGCGCGAGCACGTTCCAGCCGCGACCGTCCGTCGGATTCTTTTCCAGATGCTGCTCGACCTGCACGACGAGGTTCTCGAGCGACTGCGCCATGCCGGACCCGCGCTCCCGCTGCGCGAGGGGGAAGTCCTGCAGCCGGGGGGAGCCGAGCGGCATGTAGACGCCGATCGCAACGAGCGGCAGGCCGGCAAGCGCCAGCACGGCCGCCGCGCGGCGCCATTTGAGGTTCGACATCGGCGCCGTTGCCGGCTCGCTGGCCGCCGCCGCAAGCAGCCTGCGGCTGATCTCGACGCGCGCAGCCTCGGCTTCGGGCGCCAAGATCAACCCTGCGGCCAGATCACGCTCGATCTCAGCCAGCTGGTCCTTGTAGACCGCGACCTCGCTGCCCTGATCTTGCGCGCGGCTGGTGCGGCCAAGCGGCCAGAGCACGGCGAAAATCGCCGCGACCGTCATCAGCGCGAACACGAACCATAGCGTCATCTGGCAAGCTTCCGGCGGCGCCCGAACCGCGCCTATAGGTGCCTTTACACCACGGCCGGAGGATGCGGCAATTGACAATTGTCAATTCGGCGCGACCCGCACGTCGTCCCGAAAGGGTGAAAATCCAACGGCTTAGCCGATCTCGAAGTCGACACTTTGGGCGGCGTGCTCGCCGTGCCCGTCGAAGGCCTTCAGGAAGTATGTTCCCGGCTTGATCGCATCGGGCAATCTGATGCGCAGCGCTCCGACCGGAACCCTCGATGCAACCCTCGTGATGGTCTCAGGCAGCTGCCGATCGCTGGCCTTCTCGACCAGCACCACCTTGGCCCCAACCATCAGCCTTTGATACTTGGCCACGATGACGCGGTTCTCAATTTCGATCGAGCTGATAACGGGTTTCATGCGCCCACAGATAGAAATTCCCCGGACTTGCGGCGGGAGCGTAGGGCGCGCCACATGTGTCGTCAACCTCAAATTGTGATCAAAAAAAGATGCGCGCTGATCAACCCGCGCGCGACGATTTGCGCT
Source organism: Bradyrhizobium sp. NC92 (assembly GCF_025200865.1). Classification (NCBI taxonomy): domain Bacteria; kingdom Pseudomonadati; phylum Pseudomonadota; class Alphaproteobacteria; order Hyphomicrobiales; family Nitrobacteraceae; genus Bradyrhizobium; species Bradyrhizobium sp. NC92. The sequence goes on along the minus strand of NZ_CP104171.1, from coordinate 2,916,617 downwards.
CGCCCGTGAGTGCGTTTTCCGCGGCCCGGCTCATCAACGAGGCATAGTCGTCGCCGAACAGCACCTGGCAGAAGCGGATCGCGGCCTGCACCTGCTGCTGCCGATAGGTGCGGACCTTGTGATCGGCGGCGCGCAGCGACTGCACCAACTGCTCGGTCGAGCGTTCCACATATTGCTGGAGATCGGAATAGGTGCGCAGCGTCACCTCGTTGATCGCAAGCTCGCTCGCATAGTTGCGGCAAGTCGCGACGAAATCGATCAGCGCCACCGTCTCCTCGACTTCGGTGCTGTCGATCCGCGCGCCCGGCGGAATGTCCTTTTCGGGACGCTGGCGCAGGATGCGGCGGACGCGGCCGGGCACGCTGTCGATCTCGGATTGCAGCGCATTGGAGATGTCGGCCCGGATCGAGGTCAATTGCTTGCCCCAGGCGGAATCGTTGCGCAGGTCGAGCTCGGTGCGGAGGCCGCGCACGCCGTCGTGCAGCGTCTTGAGATTGCCGGCGACATTGTCGAAATGGCCGCGCTTGATGTCCATGCGCAGGATCGCGGCAACGCAGGACAGATCATGCAAGGCCATCGTGACGGCGATACCGTAGGGCGTCGCCGCGACGCGGATCTCGTCGTCGGATGCCGCTATCTTGACCGCAAGGCGGATGATCTGCCAGGGCGCGGTCATGCGCTGCACGACGATCGACAAGGCGAAAGGCAGCATCTGCGGCGTCTGAAGCGCCGGAATGTTGAGCGCCGACGTCACCGAGGCGATCTGGGAATCCCCAAAGGCCCGCAAGGTGCGCGGCAATTTCTCGTTCAACGTCGCGATGGCGTCCCGGACCTGGAGCACCGCACCGATCGAATAGAGATCCTCGATCACGTTGGGCGGGCCGACCCGGGCAAGCGCCCGCGACTTGTCGCCGCCGCCCGGCCCCGTCAGCTCGAAGATGGCATCCGCCGCCACGGCCTGAAGCTTCTGCGCCAGGGCCTCGACCTGCCCTGCACTGTCCGCCGGCATGCGCGCCAGCGCCGCCTCGAACTCGTTCACCTTGGCCGGTGCGCCGTCTCGGCCAAGCCACTGCCAGATCGGCTGCAGCGAGGAGCGGCGAATCTGCCCGGCCCTGACAGGAGTGCCCGCCTCGACCAGGAACGGCTCCAACACCTGGAACAACAGCCGCGACAGATCGTCCGTACGCGGCGGCAAAGCCTCCTCGGCCTCGCTCTTGCGGACGATCTTGCGCAGCTGCTCGAGCACGAGGGTGGCCACCGCCGTGTCCTGGCCGCGCTCCAGCGCACGCTCGAACTCCCGCATCAGCAGCGCCTGCGACTGCGGCGGGAGCTGCGCGAGATATTCCCTCAGCCGCTCGATCGATGTCTGGCTCATGCGCCCGGGTAATGCACGGTAAAATGGCGGACATGGGATGGGTCCGGCACGATCATAGGAGGTCCCCACTTAAGAAGCCGTTTAGGAAGCCGCCTCGAATGCCCCCGCTTTTCCCTGGAGGAGCGTCGGCCATGCCGGAAACTGTCGTCGAAACAAGGGATTATAGGCCGGGAAGAACCAGCTCGGCGCGCAGGCCCCCAGTCGGCGCGCTGCCGAGCGAAAGGCTGCCGCCATAGAGGGCGGCGAGGTCGGTCACGATTGACAGTCCCAGCCCCGACCCCGGCTTGGATTCGTCGAGGCGCTGCCCGCGCCGGGCGACCTGGGCGCGCTCCGCTTCCGACAGGCCGCGGCCGTCGTCATCGACGATGACCCGCAAACGCGGGCCGGCGCCGGCCTTGGGGGGCGGCTCGACGAGGACCTCGATGAAGACGCGCGAGGCCGCCCATTTGCAGGCGTTGTCGACGAGATTGCCGACCATCTCCTCCAGATCCTGCCGCTCGCCCCGGAACCTGGCGGACGGATCGGCCTTGGCTTCGACCACGATGCCGCGGTCGCGATGGATCTTCTCCATGGTCCGCCGCAGCGCCTCGATGGCGGGCGCCACCTCCGTCACGGTCGCAACCACCGAGACCCGTGCCGCGATGCGGGCGCGCTCCAGATGATGGGCGACCTGGTCGCGCATCACATCCGCCTGCTCCATCACCTTCTCCGCGAATGGATCGGCCGCATGCGCGCTGGCTTCGTTGACGATCACCGAGAGCGGCGTCTTGATCGCATGAGCGAGATTGCCGACATGGGTGCGCGCGCGCTCGACGATCTCGCGATTGGCGTCGATCAGCGCGTTGGTCTCGCGCGCGAGCGGCGCGATCTCGACCGGGAATTCACCCTCGAGCCGTTCCGCCCGCCCGGAGCGGATGTCGGCGATCGATTCCGAGATGCGCTTGAGCGGCGCGAGGCCGAAGCGGACCTGGAACACGGTCGTCAGCAGCAGCACGATGCCGAGCGCGGTGAAGGTGCCGCCGAGGTAGTAGTCGAAGCTGCGCGTCTCGTCGAAGATCTCGGTGTCGTCCCCGGCGACGCTGACCAGAAATTTGCCGTCGGCGCCGAGATCGACCGGCCGTTCCACCATGCGCAGATTCTGCCCTTCCGGCCCGTCGACGTAAGCGAGGCGGATGCCGGCGGCGGTGAGCTCGGCGCCCTGCTCTTCCAGCTTCGGCAGCTTCTTGTCCCAGAGCGAGCGCGAGGAGCGCACTTCCGGCTTTTCGGTGTCGGTGCGGGTGATCTGCCAGTACCAGCCGGACAGCGGCAGCTCGAACAGCGGCTCGCCGAGCGACTGGAACTGGCGGTCCGGCGGCTCGTCGGGGGTGGCGACCTCGGCGATGAGAGTGCGCAGATAGAGATTGAGCCGGCGGTCGAAGGCGCGCTCGGTGGCGTTCTTGTAGACCGACGACAGCACGATTCCTGTGATGGCCAGGATCACCACGAGCCAGGCGGTCGCCGACAGGAACAGTCGGTTCGCAAGCGAACTAGCGGCCATCGGAATGATCCCGGGCGACGCAGGATGGCAGGTGGTCGGACGTCATGACCGGACCAAGGGCCCTGTTCGGCCTGCCGTCAAGCCCGAGAACGCCTCAAGCGCCCGGCGCCGGCGGCGGAGTCAGGAGATAACCGAGGCCGCGGACGGTCTGGATGATGTCGACGTCGAGCTTCTTGCGGATGCGGCCGACGAACACCTCGATGGTGTTGGAGTCGCGGTCGAAATCCTGGTCGTAGAGATGCTCGACGAGCTCGGTGCGCGAGACCACCCGCCCGGAATGGTGCATCAGGTAGGCCAGAAGCCGATATTCGTGCGAGGTCATCTTGACGGGATTGCCGGAGACGCTGACCCGGCCGGTCCGGGTGTCGAGCGTAACCGGGCCGCAGGTCAATTCGCTCTGGGCATGGCCGGTGGAGCGGCGCAGCAGGGCGCGGATGCGCGCCAGCACCTCCTCCAGATGGAACGGTTTTGCCACGTAATCGTCGGCGCCGGCATCGAAGCCCTGCACCTTGTCGCTCCAGCGGTCGCGTGCGGTGAGGATCAGGACCGGCATGGTGCGGCCGTTGCGGCGCCAGGCCTCCAGCACTGAGATGCCGTCCTTCTTGGGCAGGCCGATATCGAGCACCACGGCGTCATACGGCTCGTTGTCGCCCAGATAGTGCCCCTCCTCCCCGTCGAAGGCCCGATCGACGACATAGCCGGCGTCGGTCAGCGCCTTGGTGAGCTGGCGATTGAGATCGGGGTCGTCCTCAACAACGAGCAGGCGCACGCTTCTCTCCAAAGATGGGCTGCCAGAACAGGCGAGTTGAACACCGCCAGAGATGAGCAATTCCGGCGTGAACCGAATATGAACGCGGGGAACCGGCCGACGTTACTTTTTGGTCATATACGACCTGCCGCGCGTAAATGCGACTGCGCCCACCATGCCGCCGGAGGAGCCGGCGGCATGGTGGGCGCAAGGTGCCGCATCGCGCGGCGAGCCGGAAGGTGCCGGCGTGCCTTGCCGGCCGTCAGGTCCGGAAGAACACGAACCAGACGACGGCGAGGATCAGGATCGCAAGCCCGGTCGAGATGGCGAGCAGCGCCGCCACCGAAGGCCCAGGCTCGCCCTGGCGCGCCTCGGTCGGAGTTTCGACGATCCGGTTCTGCTCTCGCGTGGTTGCCATGGTGACCTCAATCTGTGGCTGTCGCGTCGGATGGCCGCGACCTCCTCGCGGCGATGAACTGCCGGGGCAACGCGTCATCTCGGGCGATGTTCCGGGCCATGGGCCCGCCAGACGACGCGGTGCAGGCGACGATTAACGCCGTTGCAAGATTCCGCGTCGGCGCTTGCTATGATTCGCAACTGGGCGATGGTATCTTCAGGGCTTGTCCTCTGTTGCGTCTGGAGTAGCCCATGGCCCCCCGCGCCAATTGGAAGGGTTTTCTGCGTCTGTCTCTCGTGACCTGCCCGGTCGCGCTCTATCCGGCCACTTCGGATACCGAGAAGGTCTCGTTCAACCAGATCAACCGCAAGACCGGCCACCGTATCAAGTACCTCAAGGTCGACGTCGAGACCGGCGACGAGGTGACTTCCGAGGACATCGTCAAGGGCTACAAGGTCGACACCGACACGTATATCGAGGTCACCAAGGACGAGCTGGACGACATCGCGCTCGACTCCACCCACACGATCGAGATCGACGAGTTCGTGCCCAAGGCCGACATCGACAACCGCTATCTGATCCGCCCCTACTACCTCGTGCCGGACGGCAAGGTCGGCCACGACGCCTATGCCGTGATCCGCGAGACCATCCGCAGCATGGACAAGGTCGCGATCGGCCGCGTGGTGCTGACCAACCGCGAGCACATCATCGCGCTGGAGCCGCTCGAGAACGGGCTGATGGGCACGCTGCTGCGCTACCCCTACGAGGTCCGCAGCGAGAAGGAATATTTCGACGACATCCAGGACGTGAAGCTGACGAGGGACATGCTCGACCTTGCCAAGCACATCGTCGAGAAGAAGTCCGGCGCGTTCGAGCCCGAGCTGTTCGAGGATCATTACGAGTCCGCTCTGATCGATCTCATCAACAAGAAGCGCAGCGGCATGCCGATCACCGCCAAGGCCGCACCGAAGACCGGCGGCAACGTCATCAGCCTGATGGACGCGCTGAAGAAGAGCATCGCGAGCGAGAAGGAGGCTGCTCCCGCGGCGAAGGTCGCCAGGGACACGGCCAAGGAAAGCGCCAAGGCCAAGAAGCCGAAGAAGCGCGTCGAGGGCCAGCGCGAGATGCTGCTGCCGATATCAGGCAAGGGCGGCAAGGACGCTGCGGCCAAGGCTGCGACCACGCCGAAGAAGGCCGCCGACAAGCCGGTACGGGCCCCCGCGCGGGCAAAGAAGGCCGGCTAACAGCATCACACCCCGCAGATCGCGCCGTGATGTCTCTCCTCGCCGATCGGCCGGCCTGACATGCCCTGGTCGACGGCGTTCGACGATCCCGTTCGCGTAAGCAACAAGCGCAAGCTGCTCACGCTTCAAGAGGCCGCCGACTACATCATGCAGCTGCCCGAGGACGCCCAGCACGAGGCGCATTGGCAGACCGCGATCGAGACCTTGATCAATGCGGCCGAGACCGGCGGCGGCTGGGTGATGTTCGCGCGCATCGCGATGTTGCGGGCGCTGAATGCGGACGGCCGGCGCGGATGAGCGCGATCGAGATGTCCTTGCCTGTTCGTTGACGAACAGGCTCAACAATCGGTTAAGGGCCACAGCACGGAGGGCAATGCCCGCGCCGGGCGGCCGATTTGACTTCATTTGGACGGAACCACGGAACCTTAATTTAATGAATGCCGTCGTAGGAGATAGGGTGCGATCGCCCTCGCTCGGTTCATTTGGCGCGCACGAAGACTTATTCGATCGATTTGCAAGTCCGATAACGACGCGACCTTCCATCGGATCGGATGAACAGGAGTTGGCAATGCGTCTGGTTAGGTCCTTTCTTGCCGATGAGAATGCCGCAACCGCAATCGAGTACGGCCTGATCGCCGCGGGGATCGCCCTGGCAATCGTGACCATCGTCAACAGCACGGGCGCTGCGCTGCTCAACAACAAGTTCAACTCAGTCAGCACGGCGATGAAGTAACCGCCGGCCAACGGCCTGCGCAGCGGCTGGCCCGTGCCTGCCGGACTTGCGGGCCATGATCTGGGCCAACAGCATCTGTTCCTGGTTCACGACAACACCCCGGATTGCGCTTCGCTCCATCCAGGCTACGGCGCTTTGACCGCCCTGTGAGTGCTGATATCTTCGGCGGAGCGGGCTCGACGAGCCGTGCCGTCAATCGATCAACCAGCGCTGCCGAGAGGATGCGGATGAGAAACGTGACGCTCCTGGCTCTCGGCCTCGTGTTTGTCGTCGCGTGGTCGCACGACAGCGCGCGAGGCCAGACTTCGGCCGCGCCGCCGGTTTCGCTTGCTCCGCCCGATGCATCGCCGCCACGCCCGGGTGCCGCCAAGCCCGCGCGGGTGACGACGAACAGAGCTCCGCCGGCGGCGTCCAGCAGAGAGCCTTCCGTGATTGGCGGGCCTCAACCGATGCCGAATCCGGCCGCCGACTACGATGGCTTCAGCGTCGGCACCGTCGATGACGTTGACACCCCGAGCCGCGTGGCGCCACCTATGCGTTCACGCGCAGCAAGGGACGCCAGGTCCAATCCAGATGCAAATGGCCTCGATCAGGAAGATGAGGCGTTGAAGCGAAAGCTGATGATCTGCCAGAACTGCAAATAGCAGGGCAATCGCATATGACTTGTGGCGGCGGTCTGCGCGCACGCCTCGTCCTTCGAGACGGCGCTTGCGCGCCTCCTCAGGATGAGGCGAATCACATGAGTGCTCGTTGAACCTGCTGCCGCGCACTCCGCCCTCATCCTGAGGAGCCCGCCTAAAGCGGGCGTCTCGAAGGATGGCAGCGGGGAAAAATTCCCAAAAGCGATAGCCCTACTGCAAATAGGGATGCGGCTACTTCGAAGGTTCGCCGACGCCGTTCACCTGTCTCCAACCTCGAGCGCTTCCAAGACCACGGCCGTCCGATCAGCCAGCTCGGGAATTTTGGCCAGGTAGGCCTGGTAATGCGGCGAGGCTCGGTGAGCTTCGACGGCCGCAACATCGCGGTACAGCTCGTCGAGAACGTAGCGATCTTCGTTCGATATGTCGCGCCAGACATCCCAACGCAGGTTGCCGGGCTCAGCCCTGGAAGGCGGTGCCATGCCGACAAGCAATGCGCTGAGTTCAGCGGACTTGCCCGGGCGAGCAACCAGGATAGCGGTGATCTTGGATGGCGATTGCGTCATTCGATGGCTCCCCATGAGAGGGTAAGCGCGGCTTCAGATGCGGAGCCCATCCCTCTCGAATTCCACACTTGCGAATCTTCAAATCTTCGCGGCGCTGCTCCTATCCTTGAGGGCGGCCAGCAACTCTATTCCCAGCGCTCCGGCCGACGCGGGGTTCTGCCCCGTGATGAGCCGGCCATCGACGACGACGTGAGGTTGCCAGTTGGCTGCGGACGAGTACTCGGCACCCTCTGCCCTCAACGCGTCCTCAAGCTCGTAAGGCACGTCATCGCGGGCGTAGTCGTACTCTTCCTTCTTCGAGAAGGACGTGAGCTTCTTGCCGCGCACGAAAGGGACGCCATCGCCAAGGTCAACGCCAAGCAGCGCGCACGGTCCGTGACAGACAGCGGCGACGAGCTTGCCAGTGCTCCAGGCACGCACGATGGCACTCTGGACCGCAGCATTGCGCTGGATGTCCACCATGGGCCCAAGACCGCCGGGCACCAGGATGGCGTCGTAGTCGGCGGCGTCCACCTCGGACAATTTGCGACTGTGATTCAAGCGGCGAAAGGCTTTGCTCGCGAGAAACTCCTTCTGAGCGGCATCTTTCTCGTCGTACGCATCGTAAGGCGTCCACCCCCCGGCCGGGGACGCGAACTCCACTGCGACCCCAGCCTTGTCGAGCACCTCGAAAGGATGGGCGACCTCGGCGAAAAAGAAGCCGGTCTTGCGACTATGCGGACCGATCACGGCTGCGTTGGTGACAATGAAGAGGACATGTTGGGTCACGGTTTTCTCCTTTCGATGACGCTGTGTGTGTGATCGCGCTTCCGCGACGCGGAGAACGCATCAGTTCGGACAGGGCTGCCCGGCCGCGCCCCACAAGGCCATGTCCTTGACGTGATCCTCGAAGGTGCCCGGCGGCGTCGAGCGGCCGGCCCCAGGCGCCCAGCCGCGCGGGATGAAGCCACTCAGCGACGCATCGTGCCGCAAGTGCCCGACGAGACCGGCGGCGTCGCGACCGCCATTGCGCTTGGGATCCTTCAACTGCGCACAGATCTCGGCACCGCTCTTGCCGAACCAGATGAAAGCCACCGGGGCCAGCTGCCAGTCGATGCCGGCGCGCGGCGGCGACGGCGCCGGCTCGTTCGCCTGGGTGGAGGTCATGTGACAGGTCGAGCACGGAATGGCTTCCGTGCCGATGCGGCTCTCGCCGCCGTGGATGTTCATGCCATGCAGGCGGGGCTTGGTTTCGCCGGCCGGCGTCCAGATCGGGATGGCCTTGGCGTCGACATGGCAATTGGCACACCGTGGATGTGTCACGACGGCCTCAATCCGCTTCCACGCCTCCAGCCCCTCGGCGCGACTGACGCTGCCGGACGGCAGCACGTCCTTGGCGGCCTCGTCCTTGGCCGCGACGATCCCGGTGAGGGCCGCGACGGCCGAAGCTGCCAGGACGAACGCGATCAGAGATCTCTGCATGGCGCGTCTCACACGAAATCGATGAACTTGTTGAACGGCATTTCACGGATGCGCTTTCCGGTCGCCGCGAAGATCGCGTTGGCGAGCGCTGGCGCGGCGGGTGGCACCGGCGGCTCTCCGACGCCCCTCACCTTCGGGTCGTTCTCGAGCCCGCGAACTTCGATGACCGGGCATTGGTAGATCCGCATCGCCTCATGGTGGTTATAGTTGGTCTGCTGCGCCGCGCCTTTTGAATAAGTGAGCTCGCAATTGATGGCGTGGCCGAGTCCCCAGACGACGCCACCCTGCACCTGGTTCTCGAAATTCACGGGATCGATCACCTTGCCGACGTCGACCGCGACCCAGACCTTGTCGATCCTGATGCCGCGGTCCGTCGCCGTCACCTCGACGACCTCGGCGACCGGTGTCCCGAACGACTCGACGAAAGCGACGCCGCGGCCACGGCCGTTCCCGAGCGGTCCCTTCCAGTCCGACATCTGCGCGACGGTCTCCAGCACCTTGCGATAATGCGGCACGGTGCACATCGCGATGCGCGCCTTCATCGGATCGAGACCCGCCACATGGATCAATTCGTCGATGAAGCTCTCGGTGAAGAAACCGGATGTCGAAGCGCCGACCGAGCGCCATGTGGTGCTTGGCGACAAGCCCTGCGCCTCGTAGCTGGTGGCCCGGAAATTGGAAATGTCGTAGTAGACGTTCCACAGGCCGGCGGCCAATTGCCCATCCGGATCCTTCGAGGGCGTGCCCGAACGCTCGAGCAGTCCCTTGAGCGGCGCCGTCGAGGCCAGCTGCAGGTCGGCAGCGAGGATCTTGCCCTTGTCGATGCTGCCGCGGTGCCGGGCGATCGCGATCTGCCGCGGAATGTCCTGGAGGAAATCCTCTTCGCGCGAGAACACGAGCTTGATCGGCGTGCCCTTCATCTGATTGGCGATCTCGGCGAGAACGCGGACGTTCTCGTACTCGAGACGGTGGCCAAAGCTTCCGCCGGTCCATTGATTGTGGAAGGTGATCTGTTCCGGCTTGAGGCCGATCGCAGTCGCCGCGACCCATTGCACGAAGCGTGGGCTCTGATGGCCGACCCAGATCTCCATGCCCTTGTCGGTGACGAGGCCGATCCCGTTCAGCGGCTCGAGCGGCTGATGCGCCACATAGGGCGCGCGATATTCGGCTTCGACGAGCCTGCCGGTCTTCAGGCCGGTGTCAATATCGCCGATCTTCCGCCACTCCTTGCCGAGAAACTCGGGCTTGAAGGAGGATTCCAGAACCTTCCAATGGTCGGCCTGCTCGGCGGGATAGGCCGAGGGCGCCCACTCGCAAGCGATGGCGTCGACCGCCCTCATCGCGTACCAGCTGTTCGTGGCGATCACCGCGACGCCGTTCTTGATTTCGAGGATCTTCCTGACCCCCGGCATCGACTGCGCCTTGCTGGCGTCGTACGATTTCAGCGGCTGCCCCTTGTTGGGATTTAGCTTGACGGAAGCATACAGCATGCCGTCCGTTTTCAGGTCGATGCCGAACTTCAGCTCGCCCATCACCTTCGCGCGGACGTCGAGCCGCATCATCGGCTTGCCGAGCATGCGCCAGCTGGACGGATCGCGCGGCTGCGCATCGAGCACCGGCGGAATTTTCGATGCCTCCGCCGCGAGTGCGACATAGGCGATCTTGGTCCCGTTGGGCAGGATCACATGGCCTGATTGCGTGCGAAGGTCGGCCACCGCGACGCCCGTACGTCTGGCCGCGGCGGCCTTGAGCGTCTCGCGCGCGACCGCACCGGCGACGCGCAGCTTTTGATACGTGTCCGGAATCGAGCTCGATCCACCCGTCATTTGCAGGCCGGACTTGCGCAGCCATTCGAGCGTGGCCGCGCGCGCCTCCTCCGCAGCAGGGCTTTGGTCCGCGGCCACGAACGGCGCGAACTCGTCGGCGAAGCCCGTGTTGAAATAGGCGGGGCTTGGTTCAGCGAACCGGATTTCGAACTGGCCGGGGTCGAGATCCATCTCTTCGGCGATCATGATCGGCTGCACCGAGCCGACACCCTGGCCGATGTCGGCGTGTTGCGCGATCAACGTGATCTTGTCGGGGCTGATCTCGACCCATGGATTGAAGGTTACCGAATTCGGGCCGAGGCCGGCGGCCAGCGGATTGCCATCGGCGCTCGTCGCGGCCGCTTCGGCCCGACCATAGGCACCGAAAGCGATGCCGCCGGCGACGACAGCAGAGCCGAAAACGAAAGCCCGACGCGAAAAGGCCTGCATCTGGCCCATCTCACTTCTCCGCCATCTTGTTGGCCGCAGCCGCATGGATTGCCGCACGAATCCGCGGATAGGTGCCGCAGCGGCAGAGATTGCCGGACATCGCCTGATTGATCTGCTCGTCCGTCGGTTTGGGGATCGATGCAAGAAGCGAGATGGCCTGCATGATCTGACCGGTCTGGCAGTAGCCGCATTGCGGCACTTGATGTGCGATCCAGGCCTGCAGGACCGGATTTTGGTCCTTGTTGTGCAGTCCTTCGAGCGTGACGACCGATTTGCCCGCGACCTCGCCGATATGGGACTGGCAGGACCGCACCGCCCTGCCGTCGATGTGAACGGTGCAGGCACCGCATTGCGCGACCCCGCAGCCGTATTTGGCACTGGTGATGCCGAGCTCGTCACGCAGCACCCACAACAGGGGCATCTCGGGAACGACGTCGACCTGGCGCTTGATCCCGTTCACCGTGAGCTCGATCATGTCGATGTGTCCTTCGCCTGCCTGGTCGCTGCAACAGCACTGCCCGATGCACGGTGAGCCGTATTCCCGAATCCTGCGGAATCATGCGCAATCCGTGCGAAATGGCTTTTCGACGTAATCGGGTTTCACGTCGGCCTGGCCGCAGCACAATTCGCGATACTGCCCCGGCGTGAGATTTGCGGCCTTGCGGAATACGCGCGTGAAATTGGCCTGCGAGCCGAAACCGAACTCCAGGGCAATCTCGACCAGAGACAAGCGGTCACGCGCGAGCTCCTGTCGCGCGGCGTGGACGCGGCGATCGGTGACGTAACGGTGCGGTGACAGTCCGGTCGCTTCGCGAAACAGCCGGGAAAAATGATAGGGGCTGAGGCAGGCCTGGGCCGCCAGATCCTCGAGCCTGACATCGCTGCCGAGAGAAGCCTCGACATAGTCCAGCACGCGCTGGAGGCGCCGCGGGTCGAGCGCCGGCGATTTGTCGGGCGCGCGCCAACGGTCGATCGTGTAATTGCCAAGAAGATGCGCCGCGAGGGCGACCTGGATCCCTTCGACGAACAGCGCGTCGGTCGGCTGGCGCGGGCGATGGAGCAGATCGCGAAGCGGCGAGCAGATGTGGAAGAGCACCTGGTCCGCCAGGCCGTGGGCGTAGGCGATCTCGACCTTCGTCGGATCGATGTCGAAATCCGCAAGTGCGCTGTGGTCGAGCAACGCCGGCGGCAGATAGAGATGAAGACATTCCATGCGGTCGGAAAGCTCGAGATGGCTCTCCTGCGTCCCCACGGGCACGAGATAACTCATCCCCGGCCTTGCCAGGCTTTTCTGCACTTCGCCGTTGCCGGCGCGGCACACCATCCCGCCGCCCGACAACAGCATGACGAGCTCGGTGCAGATGGGAACGGGCGTTGCCTGACGGCCAGCCTCGAACTTGCGATGCTCGATGCTCAGCCCTGGCCAATCACTGGCCTGCGCGAGCTTCTCGCTGTTCTCGTACTTCTGATCTCCATGCGTCACGAGCGCCATCACGACCTCCGCTTCGTTGCGGCGAATCCCGGCCCCGTATCGCGCGAGCGATCATTCCATCCGGTGGTGAATTGCAGCCCGGTCGCTGCCACGCCGATCGTGAATTACTCACAAGCCTCGTTGGCAGAGTCCAGAGGCGGCGCGGTTAAAAGAGGTAAAAGCCAGGCAATGCAAAGGCTTGGAGCCGGGCGTGTTCGGCTTCGAAAGCTGATCTCGGCGCACCTCAGCAAGATGCGTACGTCATCGCGCAGGAATCGGAAATACCGCAATGCGGGCGTGCGCTAGTGAAAGGCGCATCAACGGCAATGTCGCCGTATCGAGATCGGAGCCTGTTATGAAGTCGCTTATCTTTGCGCTTGCTGCAATGTCGATCGCAACGGCCTCCGCCGCCGTCGCGGCCGAGAGGACCGTATCCATCGTCCTCGTCCACGGCGCGTTCGTCGACGGATCGGGCTGGAAGGACACCTACGACATTCTCTCGAAGGCCGGCTATGAGGTGCTCGTCGTGCAGCAGCCGACGATCTCGCTTCGTGACGACGTCGCGGAGACCGAACGCGTGATTGCCAGGGCGCGGCATCCCGTCATTCTCGTCGGCCATTCCTATGGCGGAATGGTGATCACGGAGGCCGGCGACAATCCGAAGGTTCGCAGCCTCGTCTATCTCGCGGCATATGCGCCCGATGTCGGGGAGTCGGTCAGCTCGCTGTCGGAAGCACCCGTGCCGCCCGGCGAGCACAAGGGCCCGCTGGTCACTGAGGGCAATTATCTCTTCGTCGAGCGCGATAAATTCCCGAGCTCCTTCGCCGCCGGTGTCGACCCGGCCACGACCCGCTTCATGGCTGCGGCGCAATTGCCGTTTGGATTGCAGGCGGTGCAGACCAAGGTCGAGCGCGTGGCCTGGAAGACGAAGCCGACCTATTACATGGTGACGATGGAGGATCACATTATCCCTCCGAGCTTGCTGCGCACCATGGCCAAGCGCTCGGGCGCGAAGGTGACGGAGATCAAAAGCAGCCACGCGGTGATGCTGTCGCATCCGCGCGAGGTCGCGGCCTTCATCAGAAGCGCGGACACGTCCGCGACCGACTGAGATCGGCTGCGCCGCACACCGACGGACTTTCCTGCCGCAGACAAGGACTTGCAACATGGCCCTGAAGGATATTCTGCCGGGAAAACTGGGGTTCGGCGCGGCCCCGCTCGGCAACATGTTCCGCGACATCCCGGAGCAGGAAGCGCTCGCGACGGTAAATGCGGCCTGGGACGACGGCATCCGCTATTTCGACACCGCGCCGTTCTACGGCGCGGGTCTTGCCGAGATCCGCATCGGCGCCGCGCTCGCCGGCCGGCCGCGCAGCGACTATGTCGTCAGCACCAAGGTCGGCCGCCTGATCCTGGACGAGATCGAGGATGTCGATGCCCGCGATCTCGGCGAGAAGGGCGGCGTCTTCAGACACGGACGCCCGAACCGGATCGTGAACGACTATTCCCGGGACGGAACGATGCGCTCGATCGAGGACAGCCTGAAGCGGCTCGCGATCTCCCACATCGACGTCGCCTTCGTGCACGACGTTGCGCAGGATTTCTACGGTGACGAGTGGCTCTCGGTGTTCGAAAGCGCCCGCAAGGGCGCCTTTAGAGCGCTCGACCGGCTGCGCGACGAGGGCGTGATCAAGGCGTGGGGACTCGGTGTCAACCGGGTCGAGCCGATCGAGTTGCTGCTCGCGCTGGACGAGCCGCGCCCGGACGGCTTTCTGCTGGCGGGCCGATACACGCTGCTCGACCACGCAAGGGCGCTGCAGCGGGTGATGCCGGTGGTCGCGGAGCACGAGCTCGCGATCGTCGTCGGCGGACCCTACAGTTCCGGCGCACTCGTTGGCGGCCCGAACTTCGAATATGCGCCGGCGCCTCCCGAAATCCTCCAGAAGGTGGCGCGGATCAAAGCGATCGCAGACCGCTATGGCATCAGCATGAAGGCGGCCGGCCTGCAGTTCGCGCTCGCCCATCCGGTGGTCGCGGCCGTCATTCCCGGTGCGAGCCGCCCGGGCCGCATCGCCGAGGATCGCGCTGCGCTCGAGGAGGCCATCCCGGCGGATTTCTGGCGCGAGCTCCGCGCCGAGGGGCTGGTCAGCCCCGCAGCCCCGCTTCCCGCCGCCGATTGAAAGCCCGAGGGCGCGGCAGGTTCACCCCGGCCGAGCACTGCTCCCGCCGGCAGGACAACGCAGACCAATCCACCGAACGAGCAAGGAGAGCGACATGACAGAAACCGACAACGCCACCGACATGGATCGCCGCGCCCTGCTCCAGACCGCCGGCGCAGCCGTCGTCACGGGCCTCGTCGCCGGCACGGCAATCGACGCACGGGCCGCGACACAGGACGCCGAGCGCGACGAGGCGCCGCTCGGCGCGCGACTGCAGGGCGTCCAGCATTTCGGGCTGACGGTCCAGAACATGGAACGGGCCTACCAGTTCTACACGGAGGTGCTTGGCGGCACCGAGGTGTTCCGGCACGGCGACTTCCAGGGCGACGGGGTGCAGAACACGCTGCTGGCCGACCAGGAGATCGAGGCGAACGCACGCGGGGTCAATCCGCGAACCATCGGCGTGCCCGACTTGCGAAGCGGAGCACAGCGGCTCGATGTCCGCTTCATCCAGTTCGACAACATGGTGCTGGAGCTGCTGCAATATCGCGAGGCTGATCAGCCCATGGGCAGCGCGAAGAGCTTCGCCGAACCGGTGGAGCACATGAGCCCTGCTTTCCCGCGCATGATGCATATCTGCTTCTATGTTCGCGACGATGTCGACTTCAACAAGTTCATTGCCGATCTCGAAGCGGAATCGGCACGCCGCGGCATGACGCAGGTGAGAGCGAACCGCACCGTCCGCGTCATGACGGAAGCGGATCGCAAGGCCGCTCCCCGCAGCAGCAACACGAACCGGGTGACCGCCGAACCCTCGAACGGTTGGGAGCTGATCTACTGCAAGGGACCGGAGGGCGAGCAGCTCGAGTTCGTCAAGGCGCTCGGTCCCGTCAAGAAGCGCTTCAGCGAGGCCTTGGCAAAACGGCAACAGACCATCGTGCGCTAGAAGGACTTCACCATGCAAACTCTCGTCCGCAACTCGCTTGCCGCCCTGCTGATCGCCGCCGCTACGGCGCCGGCGACGCTTCCGGCCGTGGCTCAGGAAACGCCGCGCGTGCACTATCAGGAGATCCCGGAGGGTGCATATTCCGTGGTGGCGCAGGTGCGCGCCAAGCCTGGAAAAGAAGACATGCTGCGCGCCGCCACCTTGCCGCTGATCGACCTGGTCCGCAGCGATCCCAAGAACCTGGTCTATTTCCTGCAGGAAGACCGCGCCAAGCCCGGCCACTTCATCTTTTACGAAGTGTTCGCCAGCCAGGCCGATTTCGACGCACACAACGCGATGCCCTATGTGAAGGATTGGTTCGCCAAGCTTCCGGAACTTGCCGACGGCGGTGTCGAAATCATGCGCATGGCCACTCTTGGCAAGCCCAAGAAATAGCCGAACCGTCCCGCGCGAGCGTTTTGTCGCAATTGTCCTGCGGCAAATCGTACGAATTCGGAACCGCTCTCTTCAAAAATATTGCAGTGCATGATAATTACGGTCGATCGGTTCGATCGATTGGCAATGAGCAATGCGGGCTGCCACGGAGATACGACAACGGGGCACAGACCGGCGGGAGCTCACCTACTGCTTCGGCCCTTTTCGACTCGTCCCCCGCCGCCAGTTGCTTCTTCTCAAAGGGCGCCCCGTCAAGCTGGGTGGACGCGCATTCGAGCTTTTGCAGCTGCTGGTGCAACGCTGCGGCGAGCTGGTCAGCAAGAATGAGCTGATGGCGGCCGCTTGGCCGGGCACCTTCCTCCACGACAGCAATCTCAAGGTCAACATGTGGAGCTTGCGGCGTTCGCTGGGAGATACCCAGATCGAGCCCGTCTACATCGCGACCGTGGCACGCCGCGGATACAAGTTCATCGCGGAGGTGCAGATCAGCATCGGCGAGGTCGAGGACGATCTTGCGCTCGCCGAACCGCTCCCCTCGTCCAATCCGCCATTGCTGCGCGGCATCGTCGGTCGTGAAGCGGAAATCGACGAAATCACGGGTCGGTTGACCGGCAACAGGCATGTGACTCTGGTTGGCGCAGGAGGAATCGGCAAGACGACGGTTGCCTTGGCTGTAGCCCAGGCATTTTCGCCACAGTGCCGCGACGGCGTGTGCTTCGTCGATCTCGCAACGATCTCCGACCCGACGCTGTTCGGCGCCGCTCTGGTGACGGCCCTCGGCATCAGGGGCAATCCGGACAACAGCCTGGCTGCGGCCATCGACTATCTGAGACCGCGGCAGATGCTGGTCATTCTGGACAATTGCGAGCACGTCCTGCCGGCCGCGACGATCTTCGCCAGCAGATTCATGGCTGACACATCGCCGTCGAGGCTGCTTGCGACGAGCCGAGAACCGCTCGGCACCGCCACCGAGCATGTGGTCCGGCTCGGCTCGCTGGTCTCACCAAAACCCGGCCACGCCCTGACCGCCGATCAAGCCGTCAGGTTTCCGGCAGTGCAGCTGTTCGTCAGCCGCGCCGCCGAATGGGCGGACTACCAATTCGTCGACGATGATTGCGAGGCCGTCGCCGCAATCTGCCACTCGCTCGACGGCCTCCCGCTGGCCATCGAATTGGCGGCAGCCCAAATCGGCAGGTTCAATCCTCGCCAATTGGTGGAGTTGCTCGACCAGAATCTGGGTTTTCGTGCCCCCGCCGCCGATGGCGCGCCGCCGCGCCATGAAACGCTGATGGCGACGATCGACTGGAGCTTCAGGCTGCTGCCGCAGCGCGAAGCCAGACTGTTCGGCCTGCTCTCGGTGTTCAGTGACGCGTTCGAGGTTGAGGACGCGGTCTTCGTCGCCGAGGCGGCAGGACTCACGCCGGTCGACGTCGTCACCGGCCTTGGCAGTCTCGTTGCCAAGTCGCTCTTGAGCGCGCAGGCACATGGCGCGAGCCTTCGCTATCGCCTGCTCGACAGCACGTGCCGCTACGCCGGCGAGCGGCGCCGGGCCGATCCTGCCTGCGACCAGGCGCTGCGCCGTCATGCGCAACGTGTCCTCACGCTGTTCGAGCAGTCCGAGGAGGAGTGGAAATGGCGCGAGCCGGCCGATTGGACACAGCGTTACCTTGGCCGCATCGCCGATTTGCGCGCCGCTCTTTCATGGGCATTCGGCGAGCACGGCGATCCCGTGCTCGGGATCAGGCTCACGGTTGCGGCGATCACCTTGTGGTCGGAAACGTCGATCCTGTCGGAAGCGCAGGCGCGATTGGCGGATGCGCTCGCATTGGCCAAGACCGTCCCGTGCGACGATCTGTCGAAGACAAAACTCGCCTGCGCCCTTGGATGGAGCCTATTCTACGCCCGCAAAATGTCGAACGAGAACGAGATTGCCTGGCTCGATGCCATCCTCTTTGCAAGGCGGGCCGGCAACATCGAATATCAGCAGCGGGCGCTGGTCGGCTTCGGCTTCTACCTGTTGCAGATTGGCGAGGTGCCGCGCGCCACGACTTATCTCGAGGAAGCAACGGAGCTTGCCGACCGCGACCGCGACCTCACCGCAACGTCCGAAGCCGATCGGGCACTCGCCTGGGCCCGCGCTTTTGCCGGCGAGTTGAGCAAGAGCCGCCCGGTTCTCGATCGCCTCGCGGCGACTTATTCGCTGGCAGAGAGCCGTTCGCGCAAGGATGCGAACGAAGTCTACCGGTTCATCACCGTCCGCTTCAACCTGCCGTTCGTGGCGTGGATGCAAGGACAAGCCGACTACGCGGCGAGGCTGGCCAAGGACGCCGTCGACGCCGCTGATCGCAGTGGCCATTGGGTGTCGCAGTCGAACGCACTCGGGCTCGCCGCACTTCCCGTCGCGCTCGAAACCGGCAATCTGGACGCGCTCGCAGGCTACACTGAGCGACTGCGCCGCAACCTTGAACGCGAGCGCATCTCACGCTGGGTTCCGGTCGAGCGCTATTTCTCCGCCTGCCTTAGCGACCTCAGGGGCGATCCACGCGCGGTGGAGGAAATTCGCGGTGCGATCGACGAGCTGATCGAATGCCGGTTCTTGATGCGGATCGGCAGCTATCTTGCGGTCCTCGCCCGCGTCTATCTGAAGCAGGGACAGATAGCCGAAGCGCGCCAGGCCATCACCCGGGCGATCGAGCATCAGGAACGCCAGGGCGAGCGCTGGTGCCGCGCGGAGCTCCAGCGGGTTGACGCCGCGATCCTTCTCCAGGCGGGCGAGCCGCTGCGCGCCGAAAAGCGGCTGCAGCAAGCACTGGCCGAAGCGCGCGCAATCGGCGCGATGACATTCCAGTTGCGGATCGCGACCGATCTCGCGGCACACTGGATCGCGACCGGCCGCAGATCCAAGGCTGTCCGGTTGCTCACGCCGATCTATGGCGAGTTCACCGAGGGCTTCGAGACGCCGGATCTGCTTGCGGCCACGCATCTGCTGCAGCGCGTGCGGCCGACCGCGCGCGGCTACGGCGACCATCACAGGATGGAGCCGGTGCACGCTCGCGACGCATAGCTGGCCTACCGCCACGCTCGCCGCGCGCGCTTTACGCTTCCGGAAATTCCTGATCCTCTCTTCGCAACAAGCCGGATCAACCGGCCTTGCCAGGGAGAGAGACGCCATGAAGCTCGGCACCGCCATTGCGGAAATCATGAGGCGCGAGGGCATCGAGATCCTCTGCGGCTATCCGGTCAACCATCTGATCGAGCACGCGGCCAAGGCCGAGATCCGGCCCGTGATGGTGCGGCAGGAGCGCGTCGGCATCCACATGGCGGACGCGATCTCGCGGGTGACGTCGGGGCGCAGCATCGGCGCCTTCTGCATGCAGCACGGGCCGGGCGCGGAGAATGCGATGGGCGGCGTCGCGCAATGCTTCGGCGAATCGGTCCCCGTGCTGGTGCTGCCGATGGGCTATCAGCGCAGGCTGGCGCATATCGAGCCGAACTTCAATTCCAGCGAGGCGATGAAGCCGTTCGCGAAATCGTCCGAGCCGATCGTCCTCGCGACCGAAGTCGCCAACATCTTCCGCCGCGCCTTCACCAAGCTGAAGAACGGCCGCGGCGGACCCGTGATCGTCGAGATCCCCTCGGACATGTGGAACGAGGAGGTGCCGGAGCCGCTGAACTACACGCCGGTGCTGCGCACCCGCTACGGCGCCGACCCCGTTCACGTCAAGGACGCCGCCGGCCTGCTGGTGAATGCAAAACGGCCGGTGATCTATGCCGGCCAGGGCGTGCATTATGCGCAGGCCTGGCCGCAGCTGAAACGGCTCGCCGAGCGGCTGGCGATCCCCGTCACCACGAGCTTAGGGGGCAAATCATCGTTTCCGGAGACGCATCCGCTGTCGCTCGGCTCCGGCGGCCTCGCAGTGCCGCGCGCGGTGCCGAAGTTTCTGGCCGAGGCCGACGTCATCTTCGGCATCGGCTGCTCCTTCACCGAGACCAATTTCGGCATCGCGATGCCGAAGGGCAAGACCATCATTCATTCGACGCTCGATCCCAATCATCTCAACAAGGATGTGGAAGCGAAGATCGGTCTGGTCGGCGATGCCGGCCTCGTGCTCGACGCGCTGCTGGAGGAGATCGGCAAGACCGTCACTGCGGATCGCGATGCATCGGCGATCGCGGCCGAGATCGCGGCCTCGCACAAGGAATGGTTGGCGAAATGGATGCCGAAGCTGACCAGCAATGACGCGCCGCTCAGCCCCTATCGCGTGCTGTGGGACTTGCAGCACACCGTGGATATCGAGAATACGATCATCACCCACGATGCCGGCAGTCCGCGCGACCAGCTCTCGCCGTTCTGGAAAGCAGTAAAGCCCCTCACCTATCTCGGCTGGGGCAAGACGACGCAGCTCGGCTATGGCCTGGGTCTTGCGATGGGCGCCAAGCTGGCAAGGCCCGACAAGCTTTGCATCAACGTCTGGGGCGATGCTGCGATCGGCTTCACCGGCATGGATTTCGAGACCGCGGTGCGCGAGCGCATCCCGATCATGTCGATCCTGCTCAACAATTTCTCGATGGCGATCGAGCTGAAGGTGATGCCGATCTCGACCGAAAAATATCGCTCGACCGACATCTCCGGCGACTACGCCGCGATGGCGCGCGCCTTCGGCGGCCATGGCGAGCGGGTGACGCGGCCGGAGGACATCGTGCCCGCGATCAAGCGCGGCATCCAGAAGACGAGGGAGGGCGTCCCGGTGCTGCTGGAGTTCATCACAGCCAAGGAGACCGAGGTGTCGCGGCCGGGGACGTGAGGCGGGCCGGTGGGGGGGCATGGCTGCGAGCGCTGGCTCCGGCCGCGAAAGATGTGATAATCCGGCCCGGTGCCGCGCACGTCGCGGCATCAAGCTGGATGAGGAATGACCACGCTTTCGCACGACATCGAGGAACTCGAACGCCAATTGCAGTCGGCCGCGGCCGAGAATGCGCAGCTGCGCGCTGAGCTTGCGACTGCGCGGGATCGCCAGAGCGCCAGCGCCGAGATCCTGCGCACCATCGCGGCCTCGCCGTCCGATGCGCGGCCGGTCTTTGCGGCGGTCGCCTCCAGCGCGAAGCGCCTGCTCGGCGGCTTCTCCGCCACCGTGCTTCAGTTCATTGGCGACGAACTGCACCTCGTGGCGTTCACGCCGACCAGCCCGGAGGCGGACGCAGGGCTGAAGGCGTCGTTCCCGCGCAAGATCACGGACTTCCCGACTTTTGCCCTCGTGCGCGAGGGCGAGACGATCCAGTTTCCCGACAGCGAGGCTGCCGACGTTCCGGAACTGAACCGGGAGCTGGCGCGGCTGCGCGGCTTCCGCAGTGTGCTGTTCATGCCGCTGATGAACCGGGGCGCGCCGGTCGGCATGATCAGCGTCACGCGCGCCGTAACGGGCGCATTCGCGCCCGACCTGGTCCAGCTGCTGCAGACCTTCGCCGACCAGGCCGTGATCGCGATCGAGAATGCACGTCTGTTCAACGAGACGAGAGAGGCGCTCGAGCGCCAGACCGCGACGGCCGACATCCTGAAGGTGATGGCGGCCTCCCCGTCCGACGTGCAGCCGGTGTTCGAGGCGATCGCGACCAATGCCAACCGGCTGATCGGCGGCTTCTCCACCGCGGTGCTGCGCTATATCGACGGCGCCGCGCACCTCGCGGCATTCACCCCGACCGATCCGACCGGCGATCGCGTGCTCCAGGCCTCGTTTCCGGTGCGGTTCGCGCAATTCCCGCCCTATCAGCTCGTGGCCAATGGTGCCGCGGCGCAATTGCCCGACACCGAGCTCGAGCCCGCCGCGCGCGACATCGCGCGCGTCCGCGGCTATCGCAGCATGCTGTTTGCGCCCTTGATGAGCGAAGGCGAGGCCATCGGCATCATCATCGCGACGCGACGCGCGACCGGCAACTTCGCCGAGCATCATGTGCGCCTGCTGCAGACTTTCGCCGACCAGGCCGTGATCGCGATCAAGAATGTCAGCCTGTTCAACGCGACCAGGGAAGCACTGGAACGTCAGACTGCGACTGCCGACATTCTCAAGGTGATCGCGGCTTCACCGTCCGATGTCACGCCGGTGTTCCAGGCCATTTCCGACAGCGCCAAGGCGCTGATCGGAGCGCATTCCTCCACCGTCACCCGCGTCGTCGACGGCATGCTGCATCTGGCCGCCTTCACGACCGCCAATGAGGCCGGCAATGCGGATCTGCTGAGCTCATTTCCGACACCCTTGTCATCGTCGGGCATTCACAGCCGCGTGGCGACGAGCGGCGAGTTTGCCTTCCGCAGCGACATGCAGAACGAGCCTGGTCTTACCGAGGCCATGAAGGAGCTGGCGCGAACGCGCGGTTATCGCAGCATCCTGGTGGTGCCGATGCTGCGCGACGGCGTTGCGATCGGCACCATCGCCGTGACGCGGCGGGAGCCCGGTCATTTCCCGGACAAGGCCATCAACCTGCTCAAGACCTTTGCCGACCAGGCCGTGATCGCGGTCGAGAATACCCGCCTGTTCAACGAAGTTGCGACCCGCACCAGCGAGCTTGCCCAATCGCTCGACGATCTGCGCGCCGCGCAGGACCGGCTGATCCAGACCGAGAAGCTGGCATCACTGGGCCAGCTCACGGCCGGCATCGCGCACGAGATCAAGAACCCGCTCAACTTCGTCAACAATTTTGCCTCGCTGTCTGCCGAGCTGACCGAGGAGCTGAACGAGGCGCTCGCGCCGGTCCCCCTCCCCGAGAACGTCCGCAGCGAGGTCGACGAGCTGACGGGGCTTCTGCAGAACAACCTCGGCAAGATCGTGCAGCACGGCCGCCGCGCCGATTCCATCGTCAAGAACATGCTGCTGCATTCGCGCGAAGGCGGCGGCGAGCATGGGCTGAGCGACATCAACGCGCTGGTCGAGGAAAGCCTCAACCTCGCCTATCACGGCGCACGCGCCGAGAAGCCGGGATTCCACGTGACGCTGAAGCGCGAGCTCGATCCGGCGGCCGGACACGCCGAAATGTTTCCGCAGGAGATCACCCGCGTGCTCCTGAACCTGATCTCGAACGGCTTCCACGCGGTCACCCGGCGCAAGGCCGACGGCGCCGCCGGCTACGAGCCGATGGTGACCGCCGCGACGCGCGACCGCGGCGACCAGATCGAGATCTCCATTCGTGACAATGGCACCGGCATTGCCGACGACGTGAAGGAGAAGATGTTCAATCCGTTCTTCACCACCAAACCGGCCGGCGAAGGCACCGGTCTCGGGCTGTCGATGACCCACGACATCGTCGTGAAGCAGCACGGCGGCACGATCGACGTCGCAACGGAGCTCGGTGCGTTCACGGAGTTCACGATCCGGCTGCCGCGGAAGAGCGGCTTCCCGGACGCAGGCCGCTGAGCCTTACTCGGCCATCTCGACGGGTTGCTTGGCCGAGGGGCCGGCCAGCGGGCGCTCCTCCATCGCGATCAGGCACAGCGCGGCTATCGTCATCAGTGCGGTGGCGGCGCCGAACACGTAGCGGAACGCATGCCGCATGTCGTCGGCGGGAATCGCTACGCTGCCTGCGGCATGGTGCTCGCCGGCGAGCGGGATGTCGGTGCCGAGGGCGATGAGCAGGATCGCCGCGAAGGCCGCCACCGTGAACGAGGACATCAGCGAGCGGAAGAAGTTCATCGCGCCGGTGATGGTGCCGACTTGCGGACGCGCGACCGAGTTCTGCAGCGAGACCACGCAGACCGGGAAAGTCGTGCCGAGACCGAGCGCGAACGCGGCCATCAGCAGCAGCAGCCCCCACAGCGGCAAGGTGGTGACCGTGAGGCCGAGGCCGCACAGCGCGGCCCAGGACGTGCCGATGATGGCGACGCGCTTATAGTGCTTGGCCCGCGCCATGGTGCGGCCGGCGACGGCGGCGCCAACGGTCGAGACCGCCGCGAGCGGGATCAGCGCAAGCCCCGCCTCGCTGGCGCTCAAATGGTAGACCTGCTCGTAATAAAGCGGCAGCTGCACGGTGAGGCCGGTGATCGCACCGAGCCCGCAGCCGCCGGCGGTCAGCGCGAACGGCGCCACCGATCCCGTCAGCAAGGGCAGCGGCAGGAACGGCTCGTCGGCCCGCCGGGCGTGCCACACGAAGCTCACCGCGAGCGCGACGGCGCCGCCCACCATCGCCAGCACCGTCGGCGACAGCCAGGGATAGCGCGTGCCGCCCCAGGTCAGCACCAGCATGAAGACCACGGCGGCGGCCATCAGCAAGACGCCGCCGAGCCAGTCGACCTTGCGCTTGCGATGGAACACCGGGATCTTGCTCATCTTGGGCAGCAGCAATGCGAGCGCTGCGGCCGCAAGCGGCAGGTTGATCCAGAAGATCATCGACCAGTGCAGATGCTCGGCGAACACGCCGCCGATGACCGGGCCGAGGATGCCGCCGACCATCCAGACGCTGGAGAAATAGGCCTGATACTGCCCGCGCTCGCGCGGGCTCACGACGTCGGAGATCACGGTCTGCACCAC
Source organism: Bradyrhizobium sp. NC92 (assembly GCF_025200865.1). Taxonomy (NCBI): domain Bacteria; kingdom Pseudomonadati; phylum Pseudomonadota; class Alphaproteobacteria; order Hyphomicrobiales; family Nitrobacteraceae; genus Bradyrhizobium; species Bradyrhizobium sp. NC92. The sequence goes on along the minus strand of NZ_CP104171.1, from coordinate 2,892,136 downwards.
CGGCATGATGCCGCCGCCACCGAGGCCCTGAAGCCCGCGTGCCAGGATCAGCATCGGCATGTTCGGCGCGATCGCGCACAGCACCGAGCCCGCGACGAACAGGCTGAGCGAGATGATGATCATGACGCGGCGGCCGTAGATGTCGCTGAGCGTGCCGAACACCGGCGCGACCGCGGTCGAGGCGAGCAGATAGGCGGTGATCACCCAGGAGAGATTGGAGACGTCCTGGAACTGGCGTCCGATGGTCGGCAGCGCGGTCGCCACGATGGTCTGGTCGAGGGCTGCCAGGAACATCGTCAGCATCAGGCTGATGACGATGGTGCGGACCTCGTCGGAGCTCAGCGGCACTGGCGGGGCGATCGACGGCGCGTCGTCGACGCTGATGACCTCGCTCGGCAGGCGGGACAGCTCTTCGGCAATATCGTCGGGCAAGGCCTGGATGTCGGCAGAATTGCTCTGCCGGTCGAACTTGTTCATCTCGATCGGACGTCGTGACGCGGCGCAACGCCGCGAAGGATTCGTTCTATGCAGACAATGTAGAGAGGAAAGTTCTTCCCAGGCAGGCACCGCGGCGCATGGGTGCATCCCGCCGATGCATCCTCGCGGTTCCGGGGTCGACAGAGCGGGGCCGTATTGAGGTATTGCTTGGAGCCTGAGCGCCCCCGAGCCCACTAAAGCTTGATGGGGTCCAGCAAGTTGATCAGATGTGGTTTGCCAGGATCAACGATGACCACCTTCTTGCCGAACTTGGGATTGCTCTGGAACAGAGCGCCGAGGCTGTGCTTTTCCGGCGACCAGTTTTCTCGGACCGGCTTCTTGGTCGCCGGATTCTTCTTCTTGCGCGCCTTCTCCTTGGCCTGCTCCTTTTCCCAGTCGGCTTGGCGCTCGATATCTATCTCGTCAATCGGATAGGTTAGGTGGATCGTGTATTCGGCGTCAACGCCCCGCGCTTTCAGCAGCATCTCCAGCGTCTCACGTTCGGGATTGCCGTGTTCGCCATCACCCGAGAAGACGTAGTGGTCGGCAGGCAGGCGCTCGAAAAAGACCTGCTCCAGATTGTTGGAGCTGCCGTGATGCGGCACCTTGAGAAGATTGACGTGGCGCGTCTTTCCGGGGGCAAGCAACCTGGCCAGCTCAAGTCCCTCCAAGACCTTGTCACCACGCGCGTCGCCGGTCAGCAGCATGCACTTGCCGCCCATTTCGGCCAAAACGACGATGCTGGAGAGATTGGGCACCGACTTGTCGACGAATGCCGCCAGCATTGCTTCCGGGCTTTTCTTCCCATGCTTTTGCTCCCGCAGCCATTTGTCATGGGCTTCCTGTAGGGCCAGCAATTCCGGCTGCATCGGTCCGGCCACGGTCATCTTGAGGCCACCATCCAACATGACCGCGTCCGTATCCTCGGTCGCGAGGATCAGCTCGCCGTCGAATTTGTGGTTCAGTTTCCACTGCCGACGCGCCGCCGAGCGTCGCTGCAACACTTCCCGATCATCACGCAATTGACGGCCCTGCGATATGCCGGCGAGAACATCCACTGTCTGATGCACCTCTTCCTCGTCGGATTCTTCGTCGGGCTCGATTGAGTCAAAATCCGGCCTTCGCGCAGTGCCTGCCTCGAATGACGCCGGCCCAAACCCGGACAACAGTTCTTCAGGCGCAGTCGTGAGCAGATCGTCAAAGCTGTTGTGCCACAAGCTGGCGACCTTGAGACGGAGATCGGGACTGTTCCCCAGCTGATCCGCCGTTAGTTCGAGAATGCCCCTAATGTGATCGTCGTCGATGTGACTGACCATCACAACGTCTATCGGCAAGGGATCATTCGGCTCCAATTCGCGCGAACGGTGAATCTGCGCGATTCTCGGCGCCAGATGTGGCTTATAGACCTTGGCAGGTCCTCCATCGATCAGCATCAGGTGCGGATCGTCAGCTGTTCCGAAATGAAGGATCAGGCAATCGCCCTTGCGGGCGCGCAAGACGTCAAGGCTAAAATGCATCGCATTCCTCCTCAGATCGATTGAAGTGCCCGCAACACGTCGAGCATGCCGTGCCCCTGAAAGCTGCGCTCGCGGCCAAGATCCGTCGCGCTGTCGCACAGGATGCGTTTGACTCGGCGCGGTTGCCCGATCAGCTCTTCGTATCGGGCGAGCAGCATCGCCGCGGCTCCGCTAACCATGGGAGCCGCCATGCTGGTGCCCGATTCCGGAGCCCAATCATCATTCGGAACGGTCGATAGAATCCGCTCACCGGGCGCGACGAGATCCGGCTTCGCGCGGCCATCGCCGGTCGGACCGCGGCTCGAGAAGAAGCTGACTCCGTATGTATGCGGCCAATTCCCGTGGGTCGATCCAACGGTGATGACGCCGTCGGCATTTCCGGGATCGGTGATACTGAAGGCGGCATAATTTTCGAACGGACCATCCTTCGTTTCGAATTTCTGAAAGCCGCGATTGCCTGCTGCGGCCACGACCACCACTCCGCTTTCGACCAAACGTTCGCATTCGTTGCAAATCGGCGTCCGCCCACATGCAAAATTGCGCACGTTGTGCGGAATTGAGAGGCTGAGATTCGCGCCGTGAATCGTGATGTAGTTATGCCGCTCGTTGACGTAACGGATGTATTGCATGGCAGCAATGACGGCGAACTCGGTCTCCTCCAGGCTCGCACCCAGCACGCGGAAATCGTAGAGTCCGATGTCCGGGCACATGCCGCCAGCGTATTTGCCGTCCTTCTGGTCCGCTCCGATGATTCCCGCAACGTGGGTCCCGTGCGAACTGGGCAGCTTTTCAGACTTGTCGTTTGGATCCGGCCTCTTGACCGTGATCAGCCTTTCGACGGTCGCCCAGTTGATGGGGCGCTCCTTCTCGAAGTCTTCGGCAATCTTCTCCAGGCTGACGTCCACCTCGGCTTCAGGGAGCCCGGACGCTCGGATCAGCTTCTCGCGGGTTTGAGCATCGACGTCACCCGTCTCACTGCTAACGATCTCGCGAATATTCGTGAAGTCGAAGATTTTCCTGACACGCGACGCCGGCTTCTCGCCGGACGTCATGAACGCGTCGTGATTGTTCTGAATACCGGAATCAAGAACTGCCCAAACGATATTCTTGCACTGGACGTTGAACAGCGACCTCGCAGCGTCGGCCTTGACCGCAGGCACCGACCGATCGAGCGCGGGAACGGCCGATCGGTTGAGCGATACCTGGAAAATACAAGCTGGTCTTTCTTCCGCCGGCTCGCTCCTGGCATCGACGATGTCGTTCTCCTGCCGAACGTTCTCGTCCGCCTTGACTACCTCATAAAGTGCGAACATGCCGGAGAGAATCTCGTCGGCGTAGTCCCGGTATCGTTCCAATGCCTGCTCAAAGGTCAGTGGCTCAAGCGGTTCGTCCCAACCGACGGGACGTTCCAGCTTGCAAATCCAGTAGATCAATCCGGCAAGCGCGATATACCTTTGGAGCGACGTGGCATTGTCCAATGTGCGTTCGCGCGGCGCGTTGGACCTCCTCGGCCCTTGCTGGAGCAGCTTTTTGATCGTCCCCTGATTGTCGCCGGCATCTACGCTTTCGATCCTTTCGGCCACCTTCGGCTCGCGCCACCATTGTGTCCGCGGTACCAGGATGCGGAGCACCTGGTCGAAATAGAGCCGCGCACCGACGAGCCCCTGCAAATAGGCGACCTTGGCCTTTGTTGGAGGCCGGCCAGGCGGGGCAGATTCCACCGGCAGTTTCAGCGCGCCTGCGATGGTACGGGCCACGCTCACCGCGGTCGCATTTTTGTGCGGCGTAATCAGAACGTCCTGGGCGATGCCCGGATCGAGAGCGTAAGCCGCCCAGACATCGCCGAGCAGCGGCGAGTCCTGCAGCACGCGCCTGTCGTCGCGGGGACCCAGGAGGATGTGTTCGACCACTTCGGGCGGAATAGAGAACTGCTTGGGTCTTCCGTCGGCCGAGACCGGCCAAGTCGGCCCGCGGCTTTTGGGTGTGCCGCTTTGCGGTTTTGCGCGCCGCTTACGCCCCTTGTCATCCGCCATTGTCGTCTTCCTCAGACACCAGACTGCGGATAGGGAAAGGCAGGCGCTGGCCTGACCGCCGCAACATGCTTGCGCAGGGCCGCATCACACACGGCGTAGCCCCAGTTGATCAATCTTTCCTGCGTCGTCGCGTCCAGCCGTTTCAGACGTGTCGGCACCTCCGCAAGTTGCAACGTACGCTCGAAAGGACACGGCAGAGCATCGGCCAGCCCGTAGTCCGCGATGTCGGTGCGGATGCCCCAATAGGCGCCCTTGCGCGTTCCCGACTTGAAGGAGTCGATGACCTGCCGCTTGCGCAGCGAACGCACCTGATTGTCGATCAGATTGAGGACGCGGTAGGAATGCCGCGGCCAATCCGTCTCCGGTTGCTCTTCAGCCTCTATCTTGCCGCCGGCATCGCTGACCAGAACCGTCTGGTGGCGCTTCCATGCCGTCTCGAGGCCGAGATTGTCGTAGACGCCGCCATCGCTGAGAACGACGCGCGTGGTAAATGGAGGCCGCTGCAGGTCTAGTCCCGTACCGGGCACGAAATCGCTGTCCTTGAGACGCAATTCAAATGGAGAGAGGACCGGGGGAAAAGCGGAGGAAGCCGCCACGGCTTGCGCCAGCGGAATTTCGGGATTCTTCACCTCGCCGACGCGGTAGTCGCGCATATAAGGCTTCATGAAACGCCAGAGCGCGCCTGATTGCACGTTCGTTGCATTGATTACGAAGCGCGGCTCGTCAGGCATGTCCTGCAGTGTCTTGCCGTGAAACAGGTGATCGTCGTACGCCTCGGCGATACGATCACCGATGCTGCCAGGCAACAGCGCCCCCAGGATCACCGACTCGGCATCGATCGTGACGCCGGCGAAGGTGCGCAACGGCGCGACAAATTTCGGAATGAAATCGCTGTTGATGCTGCCAGGTTTGAAGCTGAGCTCGGGCCACGCCAGCGCCAACATGCCAGCAGTGATCGACCCGCCGGAAACGCTCGATATGCGCTCGATGTTCTGCAGCAGTCCCGTTTCGTATAGCCGCCACAGGACGCCGATATGAAACACCATCGCGCGATATCCTCCGCCGGAAAGGCAAAGCGCAGTGGTTGGTTCTAGTGGCTTGTTCTCGTCGTCCGTCGGTATCGGATCAACCGGATCAGTATTCATCGGCCCCCCAAAAATTCTAGGGTACCTCAATCATTCAAACAACCTAAGTATATCCAGATCAAAATCTACAACCAGAATATCACCTCAACCCTTGAATGTGAAGCGTATCTCCGTGCGACCTCTACGCACAGCTATTCAAGGTCGCTTCTTCAGACGCGCCCGTTTCGGCAAGGTCGCCGGCCAGTGCACGATGTGGTCCTCGAGCTCCTCGTCCGGGACCTCCTCCTCGCTGCCCTCGACGCGGCCGCGCACGGAGACGCCGGCTTCGTGCACGGTGTTGGGGTCACCCGAAACCAGCGGATGCCACCAATAGAGGTCGCGCCCTTCGGCGACGAGCTTGTAGCCGCAGCTCGGCGGCAGCCAGTTCAGGGTGCGGACATTGGCCGGGGTCAGGCGGACGCAGTCCGGAACCTTGTCGGAGCGATTCGGATAGTCCTTGCAGGCGCAGCTCATCCCATCGAGCAGCTTGCAGCCGATATGGGTGAAGTAGATCTGTCCGGTGTCCTCGTCCTCGAGCTTGTTCAGGCAGCAGCGGCCGCAGCCGTCGCACAGGCTTTCCCATTCGGCCCCCGACATCTGTTCCAACGTCTTGGTTTTCCAGAAGAATCCTTCCTGTCCGGAAGGTCGTTTGGGAGCTGCGGTCATGCGCCTCAACAACGGTTCGAAAGAGCTACGGCAACGCCATCTAGGGCGCGCGGCGGCAAGGGTGCAAGCGAGGCCCCTTTGAGGCCCGTAATGAACCGGGGTCAATTAGGCCTGTTGTTCAAAATCGCGAGCGTGACCATTGGTTTATGGGGCCCGCTCGGCTAGAAGGAACAGCAAGTCCCTCGGATGCTGGCCGGGCGCCTTGGGTTTGCCGCAACATTCCCGCAAGACGTCTCGATGCCGCCCCGGCCGGGTGCTTGAACGCTTTCGAAGCAAGCCTCAAGGGTTCTAGGTGCGCCAGATCATACCACCGCATTGGAAACAGAGGATCCGGAATTTCTTCCTGGATCTCGATGCGCGCATCGACTCCTCGCTGTTCTCCTCGGCCAAGGGTATCCGCGAGCTCTACGAGCGCTACTCGACCTTCATGGACCGCTTCTATGTCGGGCGGTGGAAGCGCTGGGTATTCATCGAGCCGCTGTCGGAGGCCGCAACCCTCGGGCTCGGCGGCCTGGTCGTGATGCTCACCCTCGCCATTCCCGCCTTCCGCGAGACCGCCGACGAGGACTGGCTGAAGAAGTCCGACCTCGCGGTGACGTTCCTCGACCGCTACGGCAATCCGATCGGCAGCCGCGGCATCAAGCACAACGACTCCATTCCGCTGGAAGACTTTCCGGACGTCCTGATCAAGGCGACGCTGGCGACCGAGGACCGCCGCTTCTACGAGCATTTCGGCATCGACATCGCCGGCACCGCGCGCGCGCTCGTCACCAACGCGCAAGCCGGCGGCGTGCGCCAGGGCGGCTCCTCGATCACCCAGCAGCTCGCCAAGAACCTGTTCCTGAGCAACGAGCGCACCATCGAGCGCAAGGTCAACGAGGCCTTCCTCGCGATCTGGCTGGAATGGCGCCTGACCAAGAACGAGATCCTCAAGCTCTATCTCGACCGCGCCTATATGGGCGGCGGCACTTTCGGCGTCGACGGCGCGGCGCATTTCTACTTCAACAAGTCCGCACGCGACGTGACGCTGGCGGAAGCGGCGATGCTCGCCGGCCTGTTCAAGGCGCCGACGAAGTATGCCCCGCACATCAACCTGCCCGCCGCCCGCGCCCGCGCCAACGTCGTGCTCGACAACCTCGTCGATGCCGGCTTCATGACCGAGGGCCAGGTGTTCGGCGCCCGCCGCAACCCGGCCTTCGCAGTCGACCGCCGCGACGAGGCCTCGCCGAACTATTATCTCGACTACGCCTTCGACGAGATGCGCAAGCTGGTCGACACCTTCCCGAAGTCCTACACCGAGCGCGTCTTCGTCGTCCGCACCGCGATCGACACCAACGTGCAGAAGGCGGCGGAAGACGCGGTCGAGAACCAGCTGCGCCAGTTCGGCCGCGACTATCACGCGACGCAGGCGGCGACCGTCGTCGCCGATCTCGACGGCGGCATCCGCGCCATGGTCGGCGGCCGCGACTACGGCGCCAGCCAGTTCAACCGCGCCACCGATGCCTATCGCCAGCCGGGCTCCTCGTTCAAGCCTTACGTCTACACCACGGCGCTGCTGAACGGCTACACGCCGAACTCGGTCGTGGTCGACGGTCCGGTCTGCATCGGCAATTGGTGCCCGCAGAACTATGGCCATTCTTATTCCGGCTCAGTGACGCTGACGCAGGCGATCACCCGCTCGATCAACGTCGTGCCGGTGAAGCTGTCGATCGAGATTGGCCGGAAGAGCGAGCCGAAGGCGCCGAACCCGGCCAAGGTCGGCCGCGCCAAGATCGTCGAGGTCGCGCGCCGCTTCGGCCTCAAGGCGCCGCTGCCCGACACGCCCTCGCTGCCGATCGGCTCGGACGAAGTCACCGTGCTCGAGCATGCGGTGGCCTACGCGACCTTCCCCAACCGCGGCAAGGCGGTGACGCCGCATTCGGTGCTCGAAGTGCGCACCGGCGCCGGCGACCTGGTCTGGCGCTGGGACCGCGACGGACCGAAGCCGCGGCAGGCGATCCCCGCCTCCGTCGCCGCCGACATGGCCGGCATGATGAGCCACGTCGTGAGCGAAGGCACCGCGCGGCGCGCCGCGCTGGACGGCATTCCGACGGCGGGAAAGACCGGCACGACCAATGCGTATCGCGATGCCTGGTTCGTCGGCTACACCGGCAATTTCACCTGCGCAGTGTGGTACGGCAACGACGATTACTCGCCGACCAACCGCATGACCGGCGGCTCACTGCCGGCGCAGACCTGGCACGACATCATGCTCGCCGCGCATCAGGGCGTCGAGGTCCGGGAAATCCCCGGCATCGGCATGGGCCAGAAGCTGCCGCCGCAGCCGATGGCCGCGCACGCCAGTGCGGCGCCGAAGGTTCTGGAGACCAAGCCCGGTCCGCCGCCGGTGCTGACCAAGCGCGGCGCCGACATCCTGGTGCGCGTCGAGAAGCTGCTGGATGATGCGGCCAAGGCTGCGAACAAGTCGACGGCAAATGACGGCAAGCCGTCCTCGTCGACGAGCGCGCTCGCCTTCCCGCAGAACTATGCGGAAGAGAACGCCAACACCTCCGCCCCGCGCAAGAACTGATCGAAACCCGTGCGGCTGATCCTGATCACATTGACGGCGCTTCTTCTTGCGACAGTCGTCGGCGTCGGCGCGACGTGGATGACCACGACGCGCGGCACCGAGATCGGCGCGCTGACCATCGGCGCCTGGACCGCGCGGCCGCGCACCGGCACCGCCGACGTCGACCCCTATTCGCGCGCCACCATCGTCCGCAACGGCGAGCTGCCGATCGGCACCGGCGACGGCGTCGCCTTCACCGCCACCACTGACGACAAGAAGAAGGCGCTCGACGGCCGCTGCGACGTGATCGTGTCCGGCGTGACGCCGCCGGCGCGGTTCTGGACGCTGACGCTCTACGACCGCAAGGGCCACCTCGTCGCCAACTCGCTGCAGCGCTACGGCTTCACCAGCCAGGAGATCGTGCGCTCGTCCGACGGCTCGTTCGAGATCCGGATCGCCTCGCGCTCGCGCGCCGGCAACTGGCTGCCGACCGGCGGCATCGAGCGTTACGCATTGATGCTGCGTCTCTACGACACGCCGGTCGGCGTTGCGACGCGCACCCAGCGCGATGCGCCGATGCCGAGCATCACAACGGTGGGCTGCTCATGATCCGGCTCGTCTTCACCATCGTTGCCGGCGTGGTGCTGGGCCTCGTGGTCCATCTCGTCAGCGTGCTGGCGCTGCCGCGGATCGCCACCCAGGATGCCTATTCGCGGCTGACGCCGATGACCAGGGTGAACGCCGTCACCCAGCTTCCTCTCGCCGATCCCAACAATTCGCCGATGCCGTTCATGGATCCGGCCTTCGCGCTGGCAATCTGCCGCTATGACCTGTCGGGCGGGCCGATCAAGCTGACGGTGCCGGTGAGCCAGGCCTACACCTCGGTGTCGTTCTACACCCGCAACGAGATCGCCTATTACGCCATCAACGACCGCTCCGCGGGCCGCAAGGTGATCGAGCTCGACCTGATGACGGAGGCGCAGCACAACGAGCTGCCGGAGGACGAAGAGGTCACCGCGGCCGACCGCCTGATCATCGATTCCCCAACCACGACCGGCCTGATCCTGATGAAGGCGCTCGCCCCCGAGCCCGGCCTGATGCAGCAGGCGCAAGGCTCGCTTCAAGCTGCGACCTGCGCTCCGCAGACCGAGCCGCCAGCCAAGGCCGAGGCGCCGCGCGGACGGCGGTGAGCGCGGCCGTTTCGGCGAGCTAGAACAAAAGTGCGAAAACAACCCCATGCACAGTAGCGGGGGTGTTGAAATCATTACGCTCTTCGGATCGGTGATATTGAGGCTGCTGGCCGTGCGTGCGCCGCTCTTTGACTCGTCGGGCAAAACAGGGTCATACTGGCATCATCGAGAGTTCGTCACACCCGCGCGGAGCCATCCGTCGCGGGTGTTTTCATTTGGGGGAGCACGGAGCGCCATGCTTCGACAGTGGTTCTCTGAAGCCAAATCAATGCGCGTTTGCAACACGCAAAATTCTGGACTACGCTTTAGCTCAGCCCCACGCCCTGCCGTAAGCAGGTGTGAAGCTCCCCGCCACGACGGATTACGGGCAAGCTTGATTTTGCGCATTGGCGCATTTTTCTGTCGTGTCCATGCGAAACAATTCCGCCGCGTTCGGCTCGGGCGCAATCATCGGCACTCTGGGCGGCCTCATTGGTCTTGGTGGCGCGGAATTTCGGCTGCCGCTGCTCATCAGTCTATTCAGGTTTCGCGGCCTTGAAGCCGTGGTTCTCAACAAGGCGACGAGCCTGATCGTGGTGGCGAGTGCGCTGCCGTTTCGCGCAGGCGCCGTTCCGTTCGACGAGATACATGCCCATTGGCCGATCATCTTGAACCTGCTGGCGGGCAGCCTTGTCGGCGCCTACGCCGGGGCGTCCTGGGCGACGCGTCTCGAGTCCGGGACGCTGTACAGGATCATTGCCGTCCTGCTGCTCGTGATCGCGGGCATGCTTCTGTTCGCACACGGCAACGAGGCCGCGACCACACCGGCGCTGACCGGCGCGAGCCTGATCGTCGCGGGCATCGCAGCGGGCTTTACGATCGGGATCGTGGCATCGTTGCTCGGCGTTGCCGGAGGGGAATTCCTGATCCCCACCCTGATCCTGTTGTTCGGCGCGGACGTGAAGCTGGCAGGCAGCCTCTCACTCGCGGTGAGCCTGCCGACAATGCTGGTGGGATTTGCGCGCTATAGTCGCGATCAGAGCTTTTCGGTGCTGCGCGCGAATTGGCGGTTCATGCTTGCAATGGCGATTGGATCCATCACCGGCACATTCATTGGCGGCCTGCTTCTCGGCGTAGTCCCGAATTCGATTCTTCTGCCGGGATTGGCTGTGATCCTGGTTATTTCGGCAGTGAAAATCTGGCGGCACGAGTGAGACGGCCTCAGGCATAAGGCGTTCCGGCCTGCGATTGCAACTGCCGTCGCCGACGGATCCGATAAACCGATGCCGGCGGAATATTAAGCGCGGTTCGCCCGACCAGGCTCGCCTTCAACCCGAGACGGTCGAGGATGGGCCGGGGCACCGGGCAGCGCGGTCCGTAGGTGAACTGATAGAGTGTGCCGCCCTCCTGCATGTGGCGGAAGGCGCCCGTCAGGATCGCGATCACCTTGCGCGGCGACATCGACAGGAGCGGAAGGCCGCTGACGACGGCCGCGGCTGGCGCCATGAACGGCTCGTACTGACTTAGCTGGCGCGCATCCATCCAGAGCACGCGCGCTCTCGGGAAGCGCTCCTGCAACAGGCGGACGAAATCCGAACCGTATTCGATCAGCAACAGGTCACGCTCCGCGACGCCGTGCCGGAGCAACGCCTTGGTGAAGATCCCGGTGCCCGGCCCGAGCTCGATCACCGGCCCGGTCCCGGGCACGATCTCCTGCGTCATCAGGCGCGCCAGTGACTGGCCCGATGGCGCGATGGCGGAGACCTGCCAGGGGTTGGACAGGTACGAGCGGAAGAACTGGAAGAAGTCTGCAACTGCGGTCGCGTTCATTGCGATCCTCTGTTTCCCGCTGGCGAAGGGAGCGATCCTGTCCGGAAAGGGCTGGTGCGACTACGATGCGATGTTGTGTTGCCGGGCCTCGCCCTGAGCCGCGCTGGAAAGGGGTTCCCACGCTTCCCACATCGCGAGGCGATCGGCATAGGCGGCCCGGGCGCGCGGCAGACCTTCGGTTCCGACAAAGAACCGCAATGGCGGATTCTCGGCGTCGACGATCTTCAGGATCGCATCGGCCGTCGCCTCCGGCTCACCAAAATCCAGCTTGGCGCCGGCGGCAAACACCTCCGCCCGCGTGTTGCTGTAGGCGTTGATGACGGGCGCGATCCTGAGCGAGGCCGTGCTGGCGAACCCCGTCGCATAGGCGCCAGGCTCGAGCAGCGTGACTTTCAACCCGAAACCCTTGACCTCCTGGGCCAGGCTTTCATGGAGAGCTTCGATGGCGAATTTCGAGGCGTTGTAGAACCCGGTGATGGGCCCGGCGACGATGCCCGCAACGCTGGACACGCCGATGATGTGGCCGCTGCCCTGCCGTCGCAGCAAGGGGAGCGCGGCCTGGATGACGCGGAGGGTACCGAAGAAATTGGTGTCGAACTCAGCACGGACATCGGCCTCGTGTGCCTCTTCGATCGCCCCGACCAGCGCGTAGCCGGCGTTGTTGAGCACGACGTCCAGCCGTCCGAAATGCGCGTGAGCCCGGGTCACGGCATTCTGCACCGCATGGGCATCGGTCACGTCCAGGGCGATCGGCAGCACGGCATCGCCGTAGACTTCCGAAAGATCGGCCACGTCAGCCAGAACGCGGGCGGTGGCAGCCACGTTGTCGCCGCGCTTGAGGGCGGCCTCCGCCCAGACGCGGCCAAAGCCGCGGGATGCCCCGGTGATGAACCAGACTTTGCCAGACATGCGATATCCTCGATCGATTGAGTTGGGCTTACTCGGCAAGTCCTATCCTCGCCGGTCAGGATCGGCATTGGCGAGGTGCGCCAACGAAGTTGCCGGAGACGCCAAAAAGACGCCGCAGCGGTCAGTGAATCTTGCTGCCGTGCAGCTCGCGCCAGCGGCTCGGCGTCACGCCTTCCCAGTACCGGAAAGCGCGATAGAACGAGCTTGCGTCCTGATAACCCAGAAGGCAGGCGACCTCGTCGATGTCAGCCGTCGGATCCGACAGAAGCTGCCGCCCGAGCTCCTGACGCGCCTCGACGAGGAGCTCGCGGAAGCTCGTACCTTCCTCGGTGATGCGGCGCTGAAGGGTCCGCTCGCTCAAGCCGAGATCGCGCGCGACGTCTGACAATTCCGGCCGCCCGCTCGCAAGGCTCCGCTTGAGGACGACCTTCAGCTGCGCGCCTCCAGCTCGCCCAAGGCCGACGCCAAGGCCGGCGTCAGGATCTCGAGCAGCTCCTTGTTGTGTCCGGAAAACGGACGATCGAGGTCGGCAGATTTCAGGACCAGCAGGTTCCGCGCCGCGCCATAGCGGATTTGGCATTCGAAATATGTGTGGTGGACGTCGTTCTTGGGGCGAGGACGAACCAGCTCCACCCGCTTCGGTGTCAGATGCTGTCCCGTCCCGCGGCGCCCGAGTTCGACCAATGATGCGAAGGTCACGTCGATCGAAATCGCGGGCTCCGACTCGGTTGCGTACGGCCACTCCGTCGTGACGACGCACTCGTCCTTGCCATCGTCGACGTGCAGCTGCTCGGGCGAGCACAACCGCTTGAAGCGCGCGAGGCGGTTCAGTCCATCGCGATAGTCCCTTGCATAGAACGCAGCGAGGCTCGACGGCGGATGCACCGCCGTCTCGACGCTCTGCACCAGCATCAAGCCGAGCCCCGGCTCCGGCTTCAGCTCCTCCAGCGCTCGCCAGAGCGCAAAATATTGCACCGTGGTGACCTGCCCCTGATCGTTCAGGTGCAAGGTCGCCGGCAGCTTCGCCTGCCGCAACAGCACGGCCGGCGGCACGCCGATATGTTCAACGGCCTGCCAAAAGGCCCGGGGAATCTTGCACCTGTCCGCCGCCGTTCCGCTCATGACTGAACCTTAGCGCGCATCTGGCTCATGATGACGCGATCGAACATGCGATCGCCGAACCATTCGCGAATCTTGATCATGGGAAGCGCATATTTGCCCGCAACGTAACGCGTGCGCGGCTTCGGCTCCGTCACCGCCCTCGACACGATTTCGGCGATGACGCTCGGATTGGTGCCGCGTCCCTGTCCATAGGCTTCACGGGTCGATTTCGCGACCGCCTGGGTCAGTTTGGCGTAAGGGCCTTCACCCGATCGTTTGAGCAGGCCATTGGCGACCACATCGCCGAATCCCGTCTCGATCAGGCCGGGCTCGACGACGACGACCTTGATGCCGAATGGCGCCAGTTCAAGCCGCAGGCAGTCGGACCAGCCTTCCAGCGCATGCTTGGTCGCGTGGTACCAGGCGCCCAGGAGCGTGTAGATCTTGCCGCCCATCGAGGTGATGTTGACGATCGTGCCCGCGCGCTTCTCACGCATCTTCGGCAGCAGGAGCTGCGTCAGGCGGGCGGCGCCGAACAGGTTCACCTCGAACTGGTAACGCGCCTCGTCGATGCCGACCTCCTCGACGGGACCGTAGAGGCCGAAGCCGGCGTTGTTGACGAGCACATCGACCCCGTCCACCTCGCGCAGGATGGCATCGACCGCGGCCTGGATGTCGGCCTCGCTCGATATGTCCATACGCAGGGACCTCGCCCCGAGCCTGACGAGGTCATCCATCTTGTCGACGTGCCGCGCGGCGACGAAGACCTGAAAGCCGTCCTTGATCAGACGCCGTGCGATTTCCTTGCCCATGCCGGAGGAGGCTCCGGTGACGAGCGCTGTTCTTTTCGATCTGTCGAACATATCAACCTCTCTTCGTTCCGGTCCTTATCCTGCCGCCTCCTCGGTAGGGATTGACTGACCAAGCGCGCCAATAGACTTGCACAACGCGCCAATCCTGGCGACCGCTCAAGCTGCCGGTCTCGCAAGAAAAAAGCGCGGTTCGGGCGACCGCGCTTCGGCAGAACGGTTCGGTATTGGCGGAAGACCGCTATCCGCGGACGCGGTGGAATGTGCGGGTTTGTCCCATCGCCGGCAGGCCGAGATAGCCTCGCAGATGCATCTTGCCGTCCTTGACTGTGGCCTTGCAGTTGTAGGTGCGCCCCGACGAGGCGTCATAGATCGTGCCGCCGCTCCACTCGCCGCCTTCCCAACGCAAACCGGTGATGAAGACGATGTTCTTGAGCGACCGCGCACGTAGAGTCGGGTCGGGGTTCTTGGCGTCCTTCTTAAAGGTGACGTTGTCAGCCTCCACGATCTCGTTGCCGTAGAGCATGCGCGCTTGGAATTCTGCGCCGGCCTTGAACATGTCGAGCTTCACGGTGCCGTCGTCCGCCTCCCATGTCCCGACGATCGCATCGGGGACCGGCGCCTCGCCGTGCGCCATCGGCATCAGTCCGATGTTCAGGGTTGCCATCAGCAGGAAGATGGCGGATCGACGGGATAGTGGGGATGCTTGCATGGTCTGTTCCTTGGTCTGCGGTTGGCGGAGCGATCAGGCCGCTCGCTGGTCTCGCAGGTGTCTTAGATTTCAGGAACAGCGTTGGCAGCGGCAGAAGGCGCCAGCGGGATTGCGAGACGTGCCAATCAATGCCGCGATCGGCGACGGGTTCTCGATCGCGTTGCAGACGGACACGTATACTTAGCGGATGATCTGAAATCCTTCGCCCCTCAAAACTCCAGCTTGTCGCGAATGGCCTCGATCCCGGCTTTCGCGCACGCTTCGTCCGCGTCACCGCCCGGAGCGCCGGAAACGCCGACCGCTCCGACCAGAGAGCCGCCGGCTTCGACGATCAGCCCTCCGCCTATGATGACGGCTCCGGGAAGACTACGAATGCCTGACTGCATCATGCCGGGCTGGCTGATCGCGTTCAGTTCGGTCGTGCTGGTTTTGAACGACGCCGCCGTCCACGCCTTGCCGGATGCCGTCGAGGGCGTGTGAGAGCCAGCGAAGCGATCGCGCAGCATCACTTGCGTGATACCGAAGCGATCGACGACGGCGACGGCAACCTGATATCCACGGCTGCGGCAGCTATCCAACGCGGCACGCGCGAGATCGAGCGCCAGCTCCGGACTCAGCGACTTGTAGGTGACGAGAGTCTCTTCCGCCCGCATTGGGCCGACAAACGCAGCCAGCAGCATCGTCGCGACCGACAGACGGCGAAAGCTCATGGTCATCTCCGACAGAGGTGGACAATTTCTATTTGGTCTCACCATATGTCAGATCATCGAACAAGGTCACGCTATCTGCCTTGGTCCACAGGCCGATCATGCCGGCGTCCGTGATTGTGGCGTCCTCAACCTCGAACAATGGCTTTCCGTCAAACGTCACCTTGAACCGATTTCCCGCGAAGTCGCAACGCAGCGCGTGCCATTGCCCGGATGGCACCGGCGTGTTGACGCCGTAGCCACCCTTGCGTCCGACGATCTCCAGCGAACTTCGTATGCCCTTGATCGTCTTGTAGAGCACCACGTTGTTCTCCAGCGCGTTGGCCCGGACGACGTAATAATTGTCGGCGTCCTTGGCACGCCAGATGATTCCCGCGGCGCGATCCTCGGACCCGGACACCGCCTTGAACTTCACTTCAACGAAGCCGTTGCGGATGTTGGTATCGCTCTTGATGGCGACGGGAAAAGTCGCCCGTCCGGATTGCTTGAGGACGTTGGGCTTGCTCGGCGCCGTGGGCTCCGCCTCGACGGTCCATTTCGGTTCACCCTTGCCGGTCATCGTGAGAGTCCAGCCTGCCGGCGCCGTTCCAGCAGGAGCGTTGTCGAAATTCAGGGTTTCGGCCATGGCGTTCCCTCCCATCAGCAAAGCCAGCATAAGCGCCAGGACGAGACTGGCCCATGCAGACGGCCGCGACCGAAAGGCCAAAGCGGCGCGCATCGTCGGCTGTCCCAACCTCTGACATTCGATCATTGAAACGCCTCACGCTGCATTTTCTATGCCTTGGCTCAGCTCTTGCTGCTGGCGGTCTTCTCGATCGCCGCACGCAAGCCTTCGGCAAGCTTGACCGCGTCGTCGTTGGCCCAGAAGTGCATGAAAAAGAGTCGCGGCTGTTCGTTCAGCATGTGGCTGTGCAGCGCCGTCACCTCGATGCCATGTGTCCGCAGCGCCACGATGACCGGATTCACCTCGTCGCTGGTCAGGACGAAGTCGCCCGTGATGGCCGCCTTTCCGCCGCCGGTCGGCTGGAAATTGATGGCGGTCGCGACGCCCATCGCACCGACCGGCGTCAGCAGCATGCCGTCTTCGGAGACAGGGTCTCGCCGTTTGACGTTGAACTGGTAGACGCCGCCATTGGCCTGCCCCTTGACGCCGATGAATTGATCGAGCTTCGCCGTGTCGAGATCGATGGAGGGCGAGTTCGCTGCCGCGGCGACCGTCAGGGGCGTCTTGCTTTCGGCGAGGGCATCATGGATTGCCGACGCCAGCTTGACCGGGTCGCCATGTCCGGCGACGTGCATGTAGAAGGTCGCCGGGCTTGCGCGCAGCAGATGGTTGTGCACGGCGGTGATCTCGAGACCGCTCGCAATCATCTTCGCCATCACAGGGTTGACCTCGGTCTCGAGCAGCACGAGGTCACCCATGACCATGGTTCCGCCATGCGCGGGCTTGAACGCGAGCCAGCCGCCAAGCGCCAGCGCCGGCTTGATCGTGACACCATCCAAAGTCACGGTGAGATCGGTGCGCGGAAAGCCGTAGCGATGGACATCGTCCGCAACCATCGGCTTTCGCCCCAGTGTCTCATCGACCTTTTGCCAGTCGATGCCCTGCGCGTGAGCGCTCGTGATGAAGCAGGCAGCGACGCCGATCAGTGCGGAAACAGTCTTATGCATGGATCAGCTCCCTTGAGCTCTGGGTGTGTCCCTGCCCCAGGTGACGCCGGATATGTGGGGCCGGCTCCGGCCGTTCCGCCAGACGCAGCGGACTCGCCGCCGAGGCGCATGCCATGGCGATGCGGCGGCCGATCCTGGCAAGTCGGGAGGATTGTGGAATGGAGCTGCGGTGTGATGACATGCTGCGCCCTTGGTGATCAGGACGCGATGCTTGGGCATGTCGCCTCGCGGGGAGATCGCACATCCCCGTCGCGCCGACTAGAAACCCGGAAGACCGCACTGTCAACCGACGCACGACCGCGCCACGTCACGAAGAGTTCACCCTGCGAAGGAACCCGCCACCTGCCATCTTGAAACGACGAGGCGGTTTCACATACATTGTCCTGACGGGGACGATGCAGACTCCCCGTGAGACCCAGGTCCAAGCTCTGCGCAGCACGCAAATACGTGGAGCTTGCGCATGGACACCGAACGTCATTCCCCTCCCCTCCGAACCATAGCCATCCTCTCGCGCGGCGACGTTGCCGCGCGGCGCGAGGCGACGGCGCAGAACAGCCGCTTCGTCCGCGTCTTCGAAGCGCTCGCCGCCGCGGGCATCGACGCCTTCCCAGCGATCTACGACGAGAGCTTTGCGGGCGCGGTCCGCGAACAATTGCTCACAGCCGACGGCGTGCTGGTCTGGGTCGATCCGATCCATCAAGGCAAGACCCGCGCCGATCTCGACGCCCTGCTGCGCGACGTCGCAGCGCAAGGACCATGGGTGAGCGCGCATCCGGACGTCATCCTGAAGATGGGCGTCAAGGAAGTGCTCTACCGGACACGGCATCTGGGCTGGGGCGCCGACACGCATCGCTACGACACCGCGGCAAGCTTCCGCGGCCAGTTTCCGGCGAACCTTCGTGCCAGCGGCCCACGCGTGCTGAAGCAGAACCGCGGCAATGGCGGCCAGGGCGTCTGGAAGGTGGAGGCGCTGCCCGGCACGGACGGCATGGTTCGCGTGCTGCATGCGCAGCGCGGCAGCATGCCGGAGGACATGCCGATGGACGCCCTGTTCGCCCGGTGCGAGCCCTATTTCGGCTGGGGCGGCTGCATCATCGACCAGGCGTTTCAGCCGCGCCTGCCCGACGGCATGATCCGCTGCTACATGAGCGGCGCCAAAGTCGCCGGCTTCGGACACCAGAAGATCAAGGCGCTGATCCCGCCGCCGCCGGAGGGACCTGATACGCCCGAGGCGCAGCCCGGGCCGCGGATCATGCACGGGCCCGATGCTCCGCAATTCCAGGGGCTGCGACGGTCGATGGAGGACGAATGGACGCCGCAGATGATGGCAACGCTCGGCATCGATGAGGCGTCATTGCCGGTGATCTGGGACGCGGACTTCCTGTACGGGCCGAAAGATGCGACCGGCGCGGACACCTATGTGCTCTGCGAGATCAACGCGAGCTCGTGCTTTGCGATCCCCGAGGAAGCGCCGGCGGCGATCGCGCGGACGGTGAGGCAACGCCTGCGGCTACCTGAGAGCACACGGGCGCGAAGATAGCCTGGTCGCGCTCGTCGGGAATGGCAGCAGCTGTCAGGCGACAGTACGACGCAATCGCGAGCTGACTGCGTTGTTGAAGCCAAAAGGCGCGAGAGTTATCGATCTGAAAACTCGACTTCGATCGGAGGAACGCATGAGCACCATCACGGGCGGCTGTCACTGCGGCGCAATCCGTTACGAGGTCGAGGGCGAGGTGATCGTGCACGCGCTTTGTCACTGCCGCGATTGCCGGCTTCATGCCGGGGCTCCGGTCGTCGGCTGGACGATGTACCCGGACAGCGCCGTCAAGGTGACCAAGGGCGAGCCGAAGGTTTACCGCTCCTCGGAACACGGGCGGCGGCACTTTTGCGGCGACTGCGGAACCGGACTGTTCTACGTCAATACCAACATGATGCCGGGGATTATCGACATCCAGAGCGCGACCTACGACGATCCCGAGGCCGTGCCTGCCACGATGCAGATCCAGGTCGCCGAGCGCCTGCGCTGGATGGAGCATGCGCACGAACTGCCGGCGTTCGAGCGCTATCCTCCACAGCCATAGCGGCGGCTAGGCATCGCGCAGCACCCTCAATCAATCGCCTGCGAGCCGATGAAGCGCATGAACGGCTTTGGCCATCGGCACCGAACAGCACGACCTCGTAACGCTGCGGCGTGCCGCCTTCCATCCCGGGCGAGCCCACCGGCATGCCCGGCACGGCGAGTCCCTTCGCGTTGGGACGCTCGGAGAGAAGGCGCCGCACGGCCGCAGCCGGCACGTGCCCCTCGACGACATAACCGGCGACCTCTGCCGTATGACAGGCCACCAGGTTCGATGGGATGCCGAGACGAGCCCGGATCGGGTCGAGGTCGGGGGTCTCCTCCACCTCTACGGTAAATCCTGCATCCCGCAGATGCTGCACCCAGCCGGCGCAGCAGCCGCAGCTCGGATCACGGTGCACCGTGAGTGTGGCTGCGTCGGGCGCCGCCGCGGCCGGCCTTGCAAGAGCGGCCGCGGCGATCAGCCCGACAAGCGACCGGCGGGTCATCAAACAGGCGCGTTGCTTCATCTTCGGATTCCTTTCGCTGTCACTCCAGAGCTTCAACACATGATCGTGCATCATGGCTCGTGTCATCCGGCCGGCTCCACGACGCGCAATCTGGCGCCGATCGGCTTTGGCGTCTCGGTCGATGGCGCCTTGTCCTCGCGCTTGGGCGGCAAGCGGACGCCCTTCACCGATCCGAAGATCGCGGGGATCACGATCAGCGTCAGCAGCGTCGACGATATCATGCCGCCAATCATCGGCACCGCGATCCGCTGCATGATCTCCGACCCGGTTCCGGTGCTCCACATGATCGGCAGCAGGCCCGCCATGATGGCGACGACCGTCATCATCTTGGGACGCACGCGCTCGACCGCGCCCACCATGATGGCCTCGTGGACATCCTGCCGGGTGAAGCCCCTGCCCTCGGCGCGGCACGTCGCCTTCATCTCGGCCAGGGCATGCTCGAGGTAGATCAGCATCACGACGCCGGTCTCGGCGGCGACGCCGGCGAGCGCGATGAAGCCGACGGCGACGGCGACCGACAAATTGAAGCCGAGCCACCACATCATCCAGATGCCGCCGACCAGCGCGAAGGGCAGCGACAGCATGACGATGAGGGTTTCGGTCATGGCCCTGAAATTCAGGTACAGCAGCAGGAAGATGATCGTCAGCGTCACCGGCACCACGATCTTCAGGCGTGCCGCGGCGCGCTGGAGATATTCGTACTGGCCGCTCCAGACCACGTAATATCCGGGCGGGAACTGGATGCTGTCAGTCACGGCGCGTTGCGCGTCGGCGACGTAGCTGCCGATGTCGCGATCGCGGATGTCGACGTAGACGTAGGTCGCGAGCTGGCCGTTCTCGGTCCGGATCGAGGTCGGTCCTCGCGCCGGCTCGACCTTCGCGACCTCGCCGAGCGGCACCGCGCCGCCTGCGGGCATCGGCACCAGGATATCGCTGGCGATCGCCTTGGGATTGTCGCGCAGGTCGCGCGGATAGCGCATGTTCACCGTGAACCGCTGCCGCCCCTCCACCGTCGTCGTGACGGTCTGGCCGCCGAGCGCGGCCGCGATGGTGTCCTGAACGTCCTGGATCAGGATGCCGTAGCGGGCGAGCGCCTCGCGATCCGGGACGATCTCGAGATAATAGCCGCCGATGCCGCGCTCGGCGTAGGCCGATGCGGTGCCCGGGACCGCCTTGATCACGCGTTCGACCTGCTTCGCCAGCCGGTCGATCTCGACGAGGTCGGTGCCCATCACCTTGACGCCGACGGGGGTGCGGATGCCGGTGGACAGCATGTCGATGCGCGCCTTGATCGGCATGGTCCAGGCGTTTGAGACGCCCGGAAACTGCAGCGCCTTGTCCATCTCCGCGATCAGGCTGTCGATGGTGACGCCAGGGCGCCAAAGCTCCTTCGGCTTCAGGCTGACCACCGTCTCGAACATCTCGGTGGGCGCCGGATCGGTCGCGGTCGCCGCCCGCCCCGCCTTGCCGTAAACCGATTCGACCTCCGGGAACGACTTGATGATGCGGTCCTGCGTCTGCATCAGCTCGGCCGCTTTCGTCACGGAGATGCCGGGCAGCGTGGTCGGCATGTAGAGCAGCGTGCCCTCGTTCAGCGTCGGCATGAACTCGGTGCCGAGCTGCCGCGCCGGCCAGATCGTGACGGCGAGCACGACGAGCGAGGCGAGGATCACCAGCGTCTTGGCGCGCAGCACGCCCTTGATGACCGGCCGGTAGATAAAGATCAGGAAGCGGTTGATGACGTTCCTGCTCTCGGGAACGATCCTGCCGCGAACGAAGATCACCATCAGTGCCGGCACTAGAGTGATTGACAGCAGGGCCGCGGCAGCCATCGCGAAGGTCTTGGTGAAGGCCAGCGGGCTGAACAGCCTCCCCTCCT
Organism: Bradyrhizobium sp. NC92; assembly: GCF_025200865.1. NCBI lineage: Bacteria > Pseudomonadati > Pseudomonadota > Alphaproteobacteria > Hyphomicrobiales > Nitrobacteraceae > Bradyrhizobium > Bradyrhizobium sp. NC92. The sequence continues at coordinate 2,870,398 of NZ_CP104171.1, read as the reverse complement.
GCGATTCCAGCGTGAAGATCGGCATGAACGAGACGGTGATGATGAGCAGGCTGAAGAACAACGCCGGGCCGACCTCGGATGCCGCATCGATCAGGATCTGGACGCGCGACTGACCGGGCTCGGCGCGCTCGAGGTGCTTGTGCGCGTTCTCGATCATGACGATCGCGGCATCCACCATGGCGCCGATCGCGATCGCGATGCCCCCGAGGCTCATGATGTTGGATCCGAGGCCCAGCAGCTTCATGGCGCCGAACGCCATCAGCACGCCGACCGGCAGCATCAGGATCGCGACCAGCGCGCTGCGGACATGGAGCAGGAACACGATGCAGACGAGCGCGACCACGATGCTCTCCTCGAACAAGGTGTGCTTGAGCGTGTCGATCGCCGCATAGATCAGGCCCGAGCGGTCGTAGACCGGGACGATCTCCACCGATTTCGGCAGGCTGCTCGCGATCTCCTTGAGGCGCTTCCTGACGTTTTCGATGACGTCGAGCGCGTTGACGCCGAAGCGCTGCAGCACGATGCCGCTTGCGACCTCGCCCTCGCCGTTCAGCTCGGCGATGCCGCGCCGCTCGTCGGGTCCGAGCTCGACATTGGCGACGTCCCGCAGCAGCACCGGCGTGCCGTTGCTCGTCTTCAGGACGATGTTGCCGAGATCGTTGATGCCCTTGATGTAGCCCTTGCCGCGAATGACGTATTCGAATTCCGACAGCTCGACCGTGCGGCCGCCGACGTCGGAATTGCTGGCGCGGATCGCCTCCCGGATTTTCTGCATGCTGATGCCGCGGTCGCGCATGCGCTGCGGGTCGAGCACCACGTTGTACTGCTTGACGAAGCCGCCGATGCTGGCGACCTCGGCGACGCCTTCGGCCTTGGCCAGCGCAAATTTCAGATTCCAGTCCTGGATGGTGCGCGTGTCGGCGAGGTTCAATTCTTTCGACATCACGGCGTATTGGTAGACCCAGCCGACGCCGGTCGCATCGGGCCCGATGGTCGGTGTGACGCCGGCGGGAAGCCGCGACGTGGCGCTGTTCAAAAACTCCATCACGCGCGAGCGCGCCCAATAGATGTCGGTGCCGTCCTCGAAGATCACGTAGACGAACGACACGCCGAAGAAGGAGAAGCCGCGCACCACCTTCGATTTCGGCACGGTCAGCATCGCCGTCGTCAGGGGATAGGTGACCTGGTCCTCGATCACCTGCGGCGCCTGGCCGGGATATTCGGTGTAGACGATGACCTGGGTATCCGAGAGGTCGGGGATCGCGTCGAGCGGCAGATGAAGCAGCGCGTAGAGGCCGGCGGCAGCCGCAAAGCCGGTGCCGAACAACACCAGCAGCAGGTTGCGCGTAGACCAGGCGATGATGCGGGCGATCATTTATGCTCTCCCGTCGCATGGCCGGCGTCGGAGGCTTGAGGCGCAGCCGCGGCAAAGCCTTTCAGCGCGGCCTTCAGGTTGCTTTCCGCATCGATCAGGAAGTTGGCGGACGTGACCACCGCTTCGCCTTCGGCAAGGCCATCCCGGACCTCGATCAAGCCGCCGCCGCGACGGCCGAGCTTCACCTCCCGCGGCTCGAAGCGCCCGTCCCCTTTGTCGACGAGGACGGCCTGCCGCGTGCCGGTGTCGAGCACCGCGCTGTCCTGGATCGCCAGGACGGGCGCGCCATCTGCCGTATCGACGTCGGCATCGACATACATGTCCGGCAGCAGCACCGCCTCGGGATTGGCGAGCTCGATGCGGACGCGTACCGTCCGGGTTTCGCGGTTCACCTGCGGATAGATCACCGCGATCTTGCCGGTGAAGCTGCGGCCGGGGAAGCTGCGCGCGCGCACCGCAACGGACTGCCCGACCGCGATGTTGCCGAGATCGCGCTCGGCGACGTCGACCAGCGCCCAGACCAGCGAGGTGTCGGCGATGCGGAACAGCACGTCGCCGGGATTGGCGCGCATGCCTTCGATCGCGTTGCGCTCGAGCACGATCCCGTCGCGCGGCGCCGACCAATGGATGGTGACGGGCGCGACATGCGTTTTCTCCATCTCGGCGATCACCCGCTCGGGGACGTCGAGATTGACCAGCCGTTGCCGCGAGCCGCGGCCGTACATTTCGACACCGCCGACGGTCTTGGAGGTGATGGTCGCGAGATATTCGGCCGCCGCGGAGGCGACCGCCGAGCTGTAGATCTCCATCAGCGGCTGGCCCGCCTTGACGCGGGTGCCGGTGGTGACGTCCGCGATCTTCTGCACGAAGCTCTCGGCGCGCATCGCGATCACCGAGACGCGGCGCTCGTCCAATTGGATCGTACCGGGTGCCTTGACCAGGGCACGGACCGATCGCCGCGCGACCGGCTCGGACTTCACGCCGCTGCGCTGGATCTTGCCGGACGACAGCTTCACCGAGCCATCATCGACGTCGTCGCCTTCGTAGACGGGGACATAGTTCATCCCCATCGGGTCCTTCTTCGGCACCGGCGAGGTGTCGGGCAAGCCCATGGGATTGCGGTAGTAGAGAATCTTGCGCGATGAAGCCACCTGCGCTGGTCTCGGCTCTGCCTGGGCGGCCTTGTCGTCATCGTAGACCGGCAGATAGTCCCGCCCGCGGTCATCCTTCTTTGGCCCGGCGGACCAGAGCGGCGCGCCACTGGGATCGCGATAGTAGAGCGGAGTCCGGTCCGCTGGCGCCGCAGCCGGGGTCACTTCGGCATGGACCGACCAGCGCCCCTCGTTCGAGGACCAGTACGCGCCAAGGGCGAGGCCGCCGCCGAGAGCGAGAGCAGTCAAGAGACGCAACGTCTTCATGGTTGAATTCGCGCGCTCAGAGCGCGTCCATGTGAATGGGAAAGAGAAGTTCGGGCGCCATCCGGCGGCGCCCGAAAGCTCACTTGATCGCCTTGACGACGACCTTGCCCGTGACCGTCTCGGCCTCACCCTGCACCTTCGCCGAGAGCGTGAGCTGATAGCGGCCGGCCATCGGCAGGTCCGTCCTAAAGGCGTAGACGCCCGGCTCCTTGGACGGCAGCGGTGCGACCGCCGATTCCATCTCGGCCATGCCGTCCGGCGCCATGTCCACGCGCGTCTTGAAGATGACGGCGTCCGGCACCGGCTTGCCGGTCTGCTTGTTGGTCAAACGAACGGCGAGCGTGACGTCGTCGCCCTTCTTCATCTCGGGATTGATCGGCTCGAAAGCATAGTCGCCGGCGCCCGCCAACGCGGCCGAGGCGGCAAGCGAAAGGGTGGCGGCAACAGCCGCAGTGCTGAATTTGGAAAGCATTGTCCTGTCCTCATGAATTGATCTCGACCGTGACGCAGGAACGCGCACATCAGCCGTCGTCGCGCGGGGCGTGCCCGCGCGCGTCTTTTACGGAGATCAGATTCGAGGAGGCCGGAAGGGAGGACTGCCGCCGCGGGAGGCGACGACCTGATCGGCGGGAATAGCCGCTTCCGCTGCCGCGACGGCAAGGAATTCGAAAGCCAGGGGACGAATGTCCGCAAGTGCAACGGTACCGCCGACACAGCAGAAGCCCATCCCGCACTTGTAGCTGCTGTCGGAGCCCGTTCCCTTCATGTCGGGACAACAATCGTCCATCGACATGTCGCCGTCGCCGCCGACCGGCATGGCCGCCTGCATATTACCCGACGACATCGTAAGGCTGGAAGCGGACGCACCAGCCGGCAGCATCGCCAGGGATATGGCGATGGCGAGTGCCAGGATGGTCCGAACGATCCGCATCAGACGTGCTTTAACCTTTTGGATACCCTTTGGAACCCGCAATGCAGCCTGAGTAACATAGTCTGCGGCCGAAAGCATTCTTTGATCCGGGTCAAGCATTCGTGAGCAAGGCTCGGATCCCTGTCAGCCCGATCGCCCGCATCCTGCTCGCCTATTGCGACCTCGATACCAGCTCGTCGGACCGAGCCGTCCGCGACCATATCAACGCGAGCGGGCCGAGTGCGATCCCGGTCGCGAGCACGGTGAAGGCCAGCAACCAGCCCTCTGCACTCTGCGGACCGCCAGCGGCATCGAGGGCAACCCCGGTTCCCCACGCTCCGATCGCCGACAGGCCGAACCCGACGGTCGAATGCAGGGCCAGGGGCGCGCCGCGATGCTCCGAGACAGCTGCAGCCGACATGCCGGCCGTCAACGCACCGGAATCCGCCGGCACCGTCAGGCCATAGATCACCAGCAGCAGCGCCAGCACCCATGCCGGAGCCGTCGCATTCAGGCCGATGACGAGCGCAACGCAGGCCGAAGCGATCATCACCACGGTGATCGCCCGATGTCGCCCGAACTTCAGTGCGGCCTCGTTGCCGAGGATGCTGGCGGGCATGGAGATCACTGCAAAACAGAAGCTCATCAGGACCGGGCTCAGCCACGAGGGCGCGCCCTGATGCGCGACGACGTAGGTCCAGAAGCCGACCAGCCAGGTGCGAATGCCGTAGAGCTCGAAGCAGTGCGCGCCGTAGCCGAAGATGTAGCCGAGCGCCTCGCGGTTGGCGAAAACGGGCGCGAAGTTCAAAAGGCGTCCTGTTCTTGGAGCGGGACTGCGGCTCTCGATCAAAAGACACGCGACCACCATCGCGATGGGGCCGATGCCGGTCACGTAAAACGCGGTCCGCCATCCCCAGCCGTCGGCGAGGACTTGCGCGATCAGGAACGACAGGCCGACGCCCACCGAGAAGCTCGACGTGTAGAGCGTGACCGCTCGCGAGCTGTCGCCGGCGGGCAACCGGTCCGTCAGTGCCTTGAGCCCGGGCATGTAGGCACCGGCAAAACCAAGGCCGGCGAGCGACCAGATGATGGTCCCCGACCAGAACCCTTGCGCGAAGATACCGAACGCAACGGTCGCTACTCCGCTGACGACAGAGCCGCAGAGGAGCACGAGCCGTGCGTCGATGCGATCGGTCAGCGTCGTGAGCACGGGCACCGCCAGCATGTAGCCAAACGCATAGCCGCTCGCCATCATCCCGCCCTCGGCGGCCGACAACCCCCACGCCGGCATCAGATGCTGGGCGAGATTTGCGGACAACGTCACGTGCGGCAGCAGATTGCCGAGCTGGCCGATACACATCACCGCAATCAGCGGCCAGCCGCGCAAGCTACGAATGTTCTCCTCCCCTCGGACAGGGACTCATGCCGTCTGATCCCCACGAAGCAGCAGAAGGGCGAAGAACGCAGAGACCGAGGCCAGGGCGCTGATCCAGAGCGCGCTGCTGCCGAGATGCTCCACCATCAGTCCCAGCGCAAGGGGCGCGAAAGCGCCCGTTGCCCTGGAAGGCAGCGAAATCATCCCGACACGCCTGCCGAACCCGACCGGCCCAAACAGCGCCAACGGCAGCGTACCACGGGCAATGGTGATGATGCCGTTACCCGCGCCATACAGCACCGTGAAGGCCGGTGCGAGCAAAGGGCCGCCTGCGACCAGCGCAAGCACGCCGATCGGATTCATGAGCATGGCGAGCCTCGCCGACAGCAGCGGATGAAACCGGCCAAGCCATCCTGCTTCCAGAAGGCGGGCGCCGACCTGCGCCGGCCCGACCAATGCTCCTGCCAACAACGCCTGTGCCGGCGTGGCGCCGAACGCAACCAGCATGGTGGGCAGAATGGCCGAGACGCCGGAGCTGACAAAACTCGCGGCCGCAAACATGTACGCCAGCAGCATCATTGCGAAGGTTTCGCTCTGGCGGCCGGATTGCCGGCTTGCGCCCGTGCTCGGTCCGGCCTCCTGATGCAATGGAGCGGCACGGGGCAGCGAAAGGTTGAGCGGCAAGGCAAGACCGATGTGGATCACCGCCCATAGCTGGCAGGCGGCGCGCCAGCCGTATTCCGTGGCGAGCCACGTCGTGAGCGGCCAGCCGAGTGTGCTGGCGAAACCGGCGATCAGGGTGATGCCGGTGATCGATCGTCGCGCATTGGCGCCGTAAATACGCGCAAGCGTCGCGAACGCGGCTTCATAGAGGCCCATGCCCATGCCGATCCCGAGCAGGATCCAGGCTGTGATCAGCACCGCTACGCCATAGGACATGGACAGCAGCAGCAAGCCCGCCGCGAAAACGAGGTTCGAGACGGCAAGCATGCTGCGCCCACCGAACGTATCGATGGCATGCCCAACTCTCGGGCCAAGCAGGCCGGAGATGATGAGCGCGCCCGACAGCGCTGCGAACACGTAAGTCGGCGCAAGACCGAGATCGCCCGCAATCGGCGCGGCCAGGATCGCAGGAAGATAGTAGCTCGACGCCCACGCGATGGTCTGCGCGGTGCCGAGCGCGACGACGACGGTGAGCGGGCCCGCAGTGCCTCGGCTCATGAGCAACCGCACCCCACACCGCCCGCCTTCTTCGCGGATTCATCGGCGGCACAGCAGGCCGAGGGTTCGGCCTTGGGCGGACCACCGCAGCATCCTGCCGCGCCGGTGGACTCCACGCCACCGCGTGTGCAGACGCCGGTCTCCGGCAGCACGAGCTCGACCCGTGCCGCAGCCTCCTGGTCGCCGGCAATGTCCGCAACGATCGAGCGGACCTGCTCGTATCCGGTCATCATCAGGAAGGTCGGCGCGCGGCCGTAGGACTTCATGCCAGCCAGATAGAAGCCCGGCTCATCATGTGCCAGCTCGCGCGCGCCGTGAGGCCGCACGGTTCCGCAACTATGCTCGTTGGGGTCGATGAGCGGCGCGAGCGCGAGGGGCGCCTCGATCGCCGGATCGAGCCGCAGCCTCAGCTCGGACAGGAACGAGAGATCGGGCCGGAAGCCAGTCGACACCACCAGCTCATCGGCAACCACACTCCGCGCAGCAGGGCCGGCGCCTGCCGAAATCCTGAGGCGGCCTTCGAACTCCGAAATATCGGTGACAGCGAAGCCGGTCTCGACCGCAATCCTTCCGGTGGTCACGAGCGCGGCAAAGGTTGCCCCCAGCTCGCCGCGCGCGGCAAGCTTGTCGTTGCGGCCGCCGCCAAAAGCCTTTGCCGGATCGTCGCCGCGCAACAGGCAAACGGGCCTGGTGCCGGGCGCCTCCTCGGCGAGCTGCGCGAGATCGATCAGCGTGCCCAGGGCGGAATGGCCGGCACCGAGCACGGCCACGGTCTTGCCCGCATATCTGCCGCGAGCGGCGCCGCTCACAGCCGGCATGCCATAGACGATGCGGCCGGCGCATTCGCGTTCGCCGAACGCCGGCAGGCCGTTGCTGCCGGCGGGATTGGGCGAGAACCACGTGCCGGAGACGTCGATGACGGCATCGGCGCGCAGCAGCTCGTCGCCTTTGCCGTTCTGGTAGCGGATTTCGAACGGCGCTTGGCCCCGCCCCTTCGTCTTCGCCTTGTCGAAGCCGGCGCGGCTGATCGCCGTGACACGGCTCGAGGTCCGGATCGTCTCGCGCAATGGCGTTCGCGTTGCCAGCGGCGCGAGATAGTGATCGATCAGTTCGCCGCCGGTCGGATAGGAGCTCGGGTCCGGCGAATTCCATCCAGTCGGCGCAAGCAGGCGCGCCGCCGCCTTGTCGACATTGTATTCCCACGGCGAGAAGAGCTGGACATGCTGCCAATGCCGCACCGCATGCCCGGCCTCCGGTCCAGCTTCGAGCACCACAGGGGACATGCCGCGTTCGAGCACATGAGCGGCGGCTGCGAGGCCGACCGGGCCCGCCCCGATGATCGCTACCGTCTTGTCCATTTCGTATGCTCCATCCTTCTAGAATTATGGAATAACTGACCAAATGATTCAGGCTGCGGTCTGGGTATCCCTACACCCCGCTTCTTCCGCACAGCACTCCGAGACCAGAAAATCGACCAGCCCCCGCATGGCGTCGAAATTGGCGCGACAGATCAGGGTCGTCGATTCCCTGCTCTGACCGACCAGTCCGACCGAGACCAGGGTCTTGATGTGGTGCGACAGCGTCGAGGCCGGAATCTTCAGCTTGTCCTGCAGGCGGCCGACCGGCATGCCCGCATGCCCGGCCCGAACCAGCGCACGGTAAATCTGCAGGCGGGTCCGATTTCCGAGGGCTTCCAGGCGTGCTGCTGCGTCGTCGATCTTCATGAACGCCATGATGCGCGCCTGCACATCGAGTGTCAAACGGTATTTCTAGAATATTCGAAATTACGACTCACGTCGTGGCCGCCGGAGGTTTTCCAGATTGACTCGGCCTCAATAATTCCATAAATCTGGATATATGGAAAAAGAACAAGCCGTCCTGGCGCTCGCCGCGCTGTCTCAACCGACCCGTCTGGAGGCGTTCCGGACGCTGGTCAGGCACGAACCTGAAGGTCTTGCAGCCGGCGACCTCGCGCGTCTGCTGGAGGTCCCGCAAAACACGCTGTCGGCGCATCTGTCGGTTCTCAGCCGCGCCCGCCTCGTGTCTTCCGAGCGGCACAGCCGCTCGATCGTCTACCGCGCCAATCTCGGTGAATTTCGCGACGTCGCGCTCTTCCTGCTGCGCGATTGCTGCGGCGGACGGCCGGAAGTTTGCGACCCCGTCGTCGAGACTTTGCAATCGTGCTGCTCGCCAAAACGAAAGGAGCGAAGCCGTGTCTGATCACAGGTTCAACGTCTTGTTCCTATGCACCGGCAACTCGGCGCGATCGATCTTGGCTGAGTCGATCCTGCGCAAGGACGGCGGCGGCCGCTTTCAGTCCTTCTCCGCCGGCAGCACCCCGAAAGGCGCAGTCCATCCGCTGGCATTGCGCACGCTGGAACACATGGGCTACCCCGCCGAGGGAATGCGCTCGAAAAGCTGGCTGGAGTTTGCCGCTCCGGATGCGCCGGTGATGGATTTCGTCTTCACCGTCTGCGACAACGCAGCGGGTGAGGCGTGTCCGATCTGGCCGGGCCAGCCGATGACGGCGCATTGGGGCATCGAGGATCCTGCCGCGGCAGAGGGTTCAGAACTGGATAAACAGGCGGCATTCGTCACCGCGTTTCGTTATCTGAGAAACCGCATCGCTACATTCGTGAACCTCCCGCTGAGGAGCATCGACAAGCTTTCGCTCGGCACCAAGCTGCGCGAAATCGGCCGCTCCGAAGGTGCAACCGATTTGACGCCGAAGGCCGGCTGATGGACAGTTTCGATCTGTCGCGGCGCCTCGCAGCCGAAGCGCTCGGCACAGGCATTCTCGTCGCCACCGTGGTCGGCTCCGGCATCATGGCGGAAACACTGACCAAGGACGTCGCGCTGGCGCTGCTCTGCAACACCTTGCCGACCGGCGCCATCCTGGTCGTCCTGATCACGGTGCTCGGCCCGATCTCCGGCGCACACTTCAATCCCGCGGTGACGCTCGTCTTCACCGGCCAGCGCGAGCTGCCGGGACACGAGGCTGCGTTCTATATTGTCGCGCAGATCGCTGGCGGGATCGCGGGAACGGTGGCGGCGCATCTGATGTTCGGGCTGCCGCTGCTCGAACTCTCGACGAAGGTCCGAACCGGAGGGCCGCAATGGTTTGCCGAAGCGGTGGCCGCGTTCGGGCTGGTTGCGACGATCCTGGCCGGCATCCGGTTTCAGCGGACGGCCGTGCCTTGGCTGGTGGGCCTCTACATCACCGCGGCTTATTGGTTCACGGCCTCCACCTCGTTTGCCAATCCGGCCGTGGCCATTGCGAGGTCCCTGACCAACACGTTCTCAGGCATTCGTCCCGCCGACCTGCCCGGCTTCGTCATTGCCGAGTTGTGCGGAGCGTTCGCCGGCATGCTGCTGATGAACTGGCTGCTCGGACGCTCACGCGCGTCCGCCTCGGTTGCAATCACGGAGACAAGTCGATGACCGTCACGATCTATCACAACCCCGCCTGCGGCACCTCGCGCAACACGCTGGCGATGATCCGGCAGAGCGGCACCGAGCCCGTCGTGGTCGAATATCTCAAGACGCCGCCCTCGCGGGACGAGCTCAAGGAGCTGGTCGCGACCATGGGCATTACGGTCCGCGCGCTGCTGCGCGAGAAGGGAACGCCCTACAAGGAGCTCGGGCTAGACGATCCCAAATGGAGCGACGACGAGCTGCTCGATCTCATGCTCGCCCATCCCATCCTCATCAATCGTCCGATCGTGGTGACGCCAAAGGGCACGCGCTTGTGCCGGCCGTCGGAAGCCGTGATCGATCTCCTGGACAATCCGCTCGGCCGCTTCGTGAAGGAAGACGGCGAAGTGGTGGAAGCGCGATAGGCCTGCAAGCGCGCGTCGGAAGGTCAGCTATCCCAGCAAGCCCTTCAAGCCCGCATAGATCGAGCCGACAGCGGTCGCGGCAACGCCGACCAGTGGCCCGACGGTCTGCATCAGGTCCTGGATCAAGCGGGCGCGGCGGCGCAGCTGCTCCTCCCCGACATGCTGCCCCAGCAGACGCGCCATGCGGAAGGCGAACGCGTTCGGCTTGCCGCCCTGGGTCAGCACGCGCGGCAATATCTGGAAGATCACGACGCTGAGAATGTTACCCGAGACGAAGGCGAGCAGGATACTGGCGCCATATTCGAACACCTCCCGCCATTCGATCCATACCGTTGGAAGGATCGGGACATGATCGTGGATCCCGGTGATCGTCAGCATCGCCAGGATGCTGACACTCGCGGTGAGAAACGCGAGCACGAATGCCGCGAGGATGTAGACCCGGTGCAGCCGATAGGCGACGAATCCGAACAGGAGCGGCACGGCGATCGACGCGATCCGAAGCGGGATCGGCGACAGGTTGAAGGCGATGGTCACGAGCACATGCGCGATCACCAGCAGCAGGGACGGAATCGCAACGTAGAGCACCGCATGCGTTCCGTAATAGCGCAACGGATTGTTGTAGCGCTCGAGACGGACGTTGACGCGATCGAGATCGCGCCTGAGCTTGTCCAGCTCCGCAACGATCTCGTCGATCTCGAGAAGCGTCGGCCGCACGACGCGCAGGTCCCGCGAACAATGCTTGCACGCGATGGCTTCGTCCTTGATCGTCTCGGCGCAGAACGGGCACTCCATCGCTAGCGCGACTTCCTTCGTCTCATGATCGCTTCGATCTCGTCTCTGGCCCGTTTCAGTTCATCGCGCAGATCCTCGCGCTTGCGCAAGAGATCGTCGCGCTCGGCAAGCAGCGTGGCGGGAACGGCGATGTCGCGCCCGCACGAGGCGCAAACCAGCGCGCCCTCGGCACTTTCGGACCGGCAGTAAGGGCAGATCACTTGGGCAAAGGTCACTTGGGCGCGACCTTCAGAGTGAAGACGGCCGTGCCTGGCCGGCCATCGCTGTCCTTGATATCGACGCGCACCGTGTATTCGCCGGGCGGCAGCTCCGCATCCTGCATGTTGATGCCATCAGCCTGCACGAAGGGCTTCACCCTGGGAGTCAGGTCGACGTTAGGCGTGCGGAGGAAGATCACCTTGACCGAGTTCGGGTCGACCTTTGCCCCGCCATAGGACTGAAATTTCAACACCAGCCGCAGCGGCGAGCTCGCCGCGTCGCCCGGCGAGACGAACTCGACCTTCGGGCCACGCAGGATGCCGCGCTGTTCGACGGCAACCGCTCCCTTGGGAGGCGGCAGCTTGGCTTCCTCCTCCGTGATCAACAGCGTGGCACGCGATGGCGCCGAGACCAGCAAAGCTGCAGCCACAATTCCGAGCAAGACATTCCGCTTCATTTCCCCTGCCCTCCTTCCCGTCTCATCACCGCAAGCCGCCATCGCCGATGATCGTGTACGGCGCCCAAAACAGCGGATGCGCATAGGCGAACTCGGTCTTGCCTTCGCTGTTGAGATAACCCGGACCGTCGACGAGGGCCATTGCCGCCTGGCGCAGCGCCTCGCTGCGCGACAGCTTGGGATCGTCGGCCTGCCGCTTGAACAGGTCAGTCACCAATTGCCGCGCCGACTGCGAATGCACCGACCAGTTCGTCACCAGCAGTGCGCGCGTTCCGGCGTAGAAGAAGGCGCGCCCCAGCCCGGATGCGGCCTCTGCCCCGGCGCCGGCGCCGGCCCCGGTATTGCAGGCCGACAGGACGACCCAGTCCGCATCCAGCTTGAGGCCGAGGATCTCCTCCATGGTCAGGAGGCCGTCACCGCCCTCGCCCGTCACCGTCGGCGACGACAGAGCGAGTGCCGGCTGCGTCAGCCCGTTCAGCTCGCCCGGGACGAGCCCATGGGTGGCAAAGGCCAGGATCCTGAAGCCGGACAGGTTCATGGTCTTAACCGCGCTCTCGGTCGCGCTCTTGCCGAGGAACAACACCTTCGAGGGGTCCGCCTGCAGTGCCAGCGCGATCGATTTCAACTCGTCGGCGGTGTCGGGCAAACGGGGCAGCAGACCGAGCTCGGCGCTGTCGACGCCTTCGAGCTTGGGACTGTTGCGCCGCTTCAGCGGACCGCCGCGCGTGATGTTGCCGCCGGCGTCGGCGACCTGAATCTTCTCTCCGCCGCCTTCCGCCTCGGCCTGCTGCTCGCGGTTGAAATAAGGATCGCCAAAGGCCACGAGGTCGCCGCGACCGGGCTTGCCCGGCGGCAATTGCCGCAGCGTGCGCAGCGCCGCGGCCGAGGGCACCGTCGACACGGCATGGCTTCGCGCCAGCCACGGTACGTTGCGATAACCGACGAAGAGCGGGTCCTCGTCCGCGGCCACCTCCGCCGGTGCCGTCGGCAACAGGGACAGCGGCAGAAGCCCGAGAGCGCCGTTGGTCACGACGATCAGGTTCTTGGCCGGCTTCCATCCGCTCTCGACCGGCTTCAGCAGCAGCTCGTAGAGCTCGTGGCCCAGCTTGAGATCGAACGGCGGAATGTCCGAGATCATCGCCGCCTGCGGCTCGAGCGCTTCGCGCAGCTTGCGGATCTTGGTCTCGATGTCGCCGATCCTGGCGTTGACCGCCGCGAACGCCACCGGGCCCGATTTCGGCACGGCCCAGACGAAACTGCCGCTCTGGCCGAAATAGAACGACAGCATCGCCTCCCCGTCGGCGAGCGTCGTGCGGATTTCGGCGACGCTGGGCGGCTTGGGAGAGACGAGATCGGCGTAGACCGGAAACTTCTGTTTGATCTCCTGGCGCGCCTTGTCGCGCTCGGTGCGCAAGGCGGCGATCGAGGCCTGGATCTGCTGCACGCCCTTCTCGTCCCGCTCGGTGGACGGAAGCGCCAGCACGTTGTTGAGCGTTCCAAGTTGCGCGTTGACCTGCTTGGTCAGGTCCTGCTCCTTGCGGACGAGATCGGCCAGCGCCGGATCCTTGGCGGCCGCCCGCGCGCTCGATGCCGCCAGAGCCTGCTGAACCGAGCGGCCGCGGATGGCGTCCGCGAGACTGAAGGTCTCCTCGCCGACCCCGCCGCTTGCGGCTTCGGTACGTGCAAGCAGCACGAAATAGCTTTCAACGATGCTCTGCAGGCGCTGGCTGCGCGCGGCGACCACGGTAGTGTTCTCGTCGTCGGCATTTTCCCGCGCACTCGCCATCATGATCGGGATGGCGGCCTTGAACTCGCGGATCGCCTCGGCATCGCGCCGCGCCCGCATCAGACCGACCGCCAGCGTGCCGCGCGCCGAGGCGGCATCGAAATGATTTTCGCCGACGCGGCCGACCTGCTTCTTCACCAATTGCTCGGCCGCAGCGATGCCGGCCTCGAGCTGGCCGGAGGCGTAGAGCGAGAGAATGCGCGACGGATTGAGCTCGAACACCTGGCGGCGCTGCGGCTCCCAATTCGCAATCGCCTTGTCGATCGCCGCGTACATCGCGTTGGCTTCCGGCGTCTTGCGCTGGAGCGCCAGGATGCCGGCCAGTTGCGACAGCCATTGCACGGTGGATTGAGAATCGTCGGGAACACCGACGGTCTTGTTGATCTCCAGGGCCACGCGGCCGAGCTGCTCGGCTTCTTCGTAGCGGCCCTCTTCGACCAAAATGCCCGCGAGGCCCATGACGTAGCGCGGCGTCACCGGATTGTACTTGCCGGTGTCCTTCAGTCGCGCCAGCAGAGCGCGACGGGCGTCGACCTCGGCTTCGGCGAGCCGGCCTTGTCGCGCCTTCATGCGGGCCTGGCTGAGCACCAGGTTGTCGATCGACTGCAGGAAGACGGTTTCCGCCGGGGGATTGTCCGACTCCATCACGCCCTTCATGCCGGCCCGCTTGCGCTGCTCGGCCACGCGATAGGCAGCCTCGGCCTCCGCGAACTGCCCGCGCGCTTCGAAGATCATCGCCCTGGTCGCTTCGAGCTCCCCTTCCCAGTTCTGCCCGAAGCGCGCATAGGAGGTGCGCCACCCCGGAAGACCGCTGGTGCGCGCCTCCTGGATTGCGGCCTGTGTGCGACGCAGATAGGCTTCCGCCTGGGCGACATCGCCCATCTGGACGAGGTTGCCGACAACGGACCGGTTGGCGCTCAATTGGTATCCTTTTGCGCCAGGCTGGGTGGCGGTCTCACGCAACAACTTCTGAATCACATCCATCGACCGCTTTGGGTCGCCGGCTGCGGCGTATTGCAGCGAGAGGAGCTGCTGCATGCGGCCCATCAGCCGAGGCTCGACGGCGCCGCGTCCGACCTCGACGGCCTTGCTGGCATCCGCAATGGATTCAGCAAGCCGACCAAGCTGCGCACGCGCATTGGCTCGATCGAAATAGAACTGCGCGAGATCTTCGCGCGATTCCTTGCCCTTTGGCGTGGAATCGGCGTCCGCTTTCAGCTGCACGATCAACTTCTCGTTCGGCTTCTCGCTATCGAGGATCGCCGTGATGTCGGCGATGGTGCGGGGCGGCGCGATGAAGCCCTTCGGCAGTGCGGTGCCGGGCTCCAGCTTCGGCGCCGCTTCCTTCGGCAGCTCGACGGCGACATTGGCCCGGCCATTGGCGGCGTTGAGAGCCGCCATCACGCAGGCCTTGACCTGCGGCTTGGCCTTGGCGCGGCAACCCTCGATATCGGCACCGGCCTTGCGGCCGCCTTGTGCCTGCATGCAGGCTTGCACGATCGGCTTGCCGACCGTCATCCGGCAGTTCTCGAGCGCGGCCTCCTGGGTCAGCGCGGCGGCCGGGCCGGCTGATCCGAAGAGAATGGCAAGAATTGGCAGTTTTCGCGCAAGTGTGGAATTTCGACGGACCTCAAGCCGCATCCCGGAATTGCTGCTCATCGCAAAAGACCTTCGTGCAAAATGACTTGGTGTAACAGCGCAATCCTATCGCTACGGCCGGGGAGAACAAGCGCCAATCGGGGCGATTCGCCCATTATGCTGAACCGCGAGGCCCGCGGCGGGCGCGCGTGCGGCAGCACCGTCCCGGCGGAACTGGCAGGCGTGAGGACCGGCGCTCAGCCCTTCGAGATCACCGCGCGGCCGTAAGGCGGCTGGCCTGCGACCGGCGGGTTGGCGGTCTGGGCGGCGAGCTCGCCGATCAGGCGGTCGGCATCGGCGGCCATGCCGTCGGGGGCCTGGATCACCAGGCGCTCCAGCGCCCAGCGGTAGGACGAGACGCGCTGCTCCAGGCACTGCTGCACCCATTGCACGATCAGCGAGTTCTCCTGCATGCGCGCGACCGCATCGTCCCTCTCCCTCGGCGAGAGCGCGGAGACGCGCGCCATGCTGGCATCGCGCTTCCTGTCGAGATCGATGACGCGGATCGCGCTGGCGAAGAACGGCTCGAAGCGGGTGATGTCGTTGCGCACGTCCTCGATCAGCTGCGCATAGCGCGAGGAATGCGAGCGGTGCGGCTCGTCGATCAGCGTGCGCCCGTACATGGTGCGGTCGAACACGATCTTCTGCCGCCAGGGCGAGGGCAGCGCCTTGTAATCGCCGAACACGCTCTTCCATGCCGGGCGCGACAGCGGCGGCTCGATCATGGGATAGGCGAGATCGCGAAGCTGGCGCTCTTCGTCGGTGAGCTGGAATTGCGAGGGCTTCAGGCCGACGCTGGAGGTGACCTCCGCACCGAGCCAGCGATGCATGTCGTCGCTGCGCATGCTCTCGCGGGTGCGGCCGAAGTCGCCGCCGCTGCACGCCGCGAGCGAGGCGCCCAGCAGCGTGAGCAGGACGGCCGATAGGACAGGCCGGATCTGGCGGATGGAGCCCGGCATTGCATGAAGCCGGATGTCAGCGGCGGCGACGACGGCGCCCCGGCGCTGTGCCCTGCTCCGGCCCGCGATCGCCACTGGTTTCGTCCGCCTCACGCTCGATACGGATCACGGGAAGAATCACGACCGTTCCCATGTCCGCGCGCGGAGCGACATCCCCCGACGAGCCCACCCGGCGACCGGCCGGAAATTCGATGATGGTCCCCATGTCAGCTCTCTTCAATTGCCGCGCGACCGAACGCGCCCCTGCAACATGCATTTCATTAAGATCAGTTCATGGTTAACGGGGTGTAAACGCGCCCCTTCGACCGTAAGCGCACGGACCGCGCCGTCCCGTTGCGGCACGACAATTGCTGAATTTGCAGGGCCGGCTTCACGCATCGTTTTCCTTAACGAGGCTTTAAAAGAACCTGCGCTAGGCTCGCCCCCAAGTCTCTTTCCCGAGTTGCGTACGCCTCCATGACCAAGTCGCTGTTTCCCGAATTCGACGGGCTGATGACCCTGTCCCGTCGCGAAGGTGTCGACGTCCGTCCGACGCTGCTGCGCGTGCTGACCGACCTTTACGTCCAGACGAGCACCCACAGCGACGACGAGCAGCGGCAGTTCGTCGAGCTCGCCACGCGGCTGATCGACCAGGTCGACGATGCGACGCGCGCGGCCGTCAAGGCGCGGCTCGCGGTCTATCCGCAGACGCCCGTCCCGATCCTGCAGAAGCTCGGCCTGGTCGCGGCCCAGGAAGGCCGCAGGGTTCCATTGGCCCGGGAGATCCCCGCTCCGCCGCGCACGCCCGCATCCGCGCGCGTGCCGACCGAGGCCGAGCAGCGCATGGCCGCCAACATGGCGATGCAGCCGAAAGAGGCGGCCGAGATCCACGACATGTTCTTTCGCGCCGGAGCCTCCGAGCGCGCGCTGATCCTGCACAATCTGGCGCAGACCCCGCTGAAGGCCGCCCCCCGGATTCCGACCGTGCGCGCCAAGCGCGCGATCCAGATCCTGGAGATGGCGGCGATCGCGGGCGATGTCGAAAACTTCACCTTCGAGCTCGGCGACAGCCTGATCCTGCCCTCGCGCGTCGCAGCCCAGATCGTCGACGATGCCGGCGGCGAGGCGCTTGCGATCGCCGCGCGCGCGCTCGACATGCCGAGCCCGGTGTTCCAGCGCATCCTGTTGTTCTTCAAGCCGGAGATCGGAACGTCCGTGAACACGGTGTACCGGTTGTCGCGGCTCTACGACCGCCTCCCCGAGCGATCGGCGCTGGTGATGCTGGCGGCCTGGCGCGGCTCGACGCTCGCCGTCACCCGCGCGAAGTATCAATCCGCGCTACACGACGGCGAACGCCAGCGCGCCCGTGCCGGCGCAAGCCAGACGCGCCCCGGCGTGCAGCCGGGCTCGGCGCCCGGGGTGAAGACCGGGACCGGCGGGTCGTCGGAGCGATAAGGCCGGCCTTCAGACGCAGCGACATTGGATGGAGAGTGCGCGACGCCTGCCCCAAGCGCGTCATTGCGAGCGTAGCGAAGCAATCCAGAGTCCCTCCGCAGAGAGCTTCCGGATTGCTTCGTCGCTTCGCTCCTCGCAATGACGGTTGGCGCTAAGCCTTCGCCAATTCCAGAAAATGCCGCCCGGCGCGATCCTCGGTCTCGACGATCCAGGCGTCCGGATCGAACCGGATTTCCTTGGTCAGCCGCTCCTCGATCGTGTGCTCCGGCAGAGGCTGCGGCGCGACGGGCACGAAGAAGCGATCGATGGGCCGGCCGTCGTCATAGACGGTCTGCGGCGCCGGCGCATACAGCATCGCATTGCCGTCGAGCAGCGACACCTTGACGAACACCGCGCCCGCCTCCTCGGCACCGCGACGCCGCACGGCGCCGAACACGCCCTCGGTCTGGCAGCGCCGCAAGTAGGCCGCGACCCAAATGTTGGATTTCAAACGCATGAGCTAACCTGCGGCAGAGGTGCGCTTGCGCTTCACCACCTTGACCAGCTCTTCGTCGATCCTGCTCTGCCAACCCGGACCTTCCGCCTTGAAGTGATCGAGCACGGCCGGACTCAGGCGCAAGGTCACCTGTTGTTTCGTCGGGGCTCTATTGGGACCGCGTCCCTTCCGCATGCCCGGGAAAACCTCATCGAAAGTCTTGGCCCTGGCAAAGTCGCCCTTGGTCCATTCCGGATTGTCGCTCACAGCACGCATGTCCCGTGCGGTGTAACCCTTCTTAGCGACGGTTTTCTTCATAGAGCCTCCTTTCCTTCCTGCTGGCAGGACGCATGCTGACGATGCTGACGCCCTCAGCTCCACGGGTCGCGAAGATCACCGAGATCACGCCACGAATGTTGATGCCGATCGCGCGCCAGCGACTGCCATGGGTGGCCAAAACCAAAGCATTGTCGAAGAAGGTCTCGTTGAGATCTGCGAAATCCATCCCGTGCTTGTCGAGATTGGCTCGGCGCTTTGGCTCGTCCCAAACGATCTTCACAAGATTATTTTGTAACTACAAAATAATCTGAAGTCAATTGTAGCGACATCCCGCCGCGCGGAGGCACCGAGGGCGCGCTTGGGATTGTGCCTCTGCGCCGGCCTGGCGCTTATTCGACGGGGTGGCCGATCGCAGCGGCGAGCTCGCGCAGCAGGCGGTCGGAGACCTGACCGGTGACCTGCATCTTGTGCTCGCGCTCGAATTTCTGGATCGCGGACTGGGTCTCGCTGCTCATGCTGCCCGTGATCTTCAAATTGCCGTAGCCATATTCGGACAGCGCACGCTGCACGCCGGCAATGCGCCGCGCGGCCGGGCTTTGCGCCGGGATCGGCGCCGGCGGACGCACGGCCGCCGGCGGCGTCGAGGTCGTCGCCTTGACCAGATTGGTCATCGGATCGTTGGAGCGCGTCGAGGCGGTCGCCTCGACCGGCCTTTCGGTCGCCTTCTCGGCGGCACGCTCGGCAGGCTTGGACTCGGCAGGCTTGGGCTCAGCAGGCTTGGGCTCGACGCGGAACTCGGTCGCGCGCGGCTCGAGCGGCGAGGTAT
Organism: Bradyrhizobium sp. NC92; assembly: GCF_025200865.1. NCBI lineage: Bacteria > Pseudomonadati > Pseudomonadota > Alphaproteobacteria > Hyphomicrobiales > Nitrobacteraceae > Bradyrhizobium > Bradyrhizobium sp. NC92. The sequence continues at coordinate 2,851,416 of NZ_CP104171.1, read as the reverse complement.
CGGCGCCGACGGGGCGCGGACGCGGCAACGGGTTCGACAGCGGCACGGAGGACGGCGCGGGAAGATTGATCACCGTGCCGAACATCGGCGCGGGGTGCCGGCCGGTCTGGAGGAACAGCGCATTGGCGACGATCGCGGCGATCGCGGCGACGGCGACGAGACCGGCCAGCGTATCCTTGGGGCTGTGCAGCAGCACGCGCATCACGAGGTTGCGCTCGGTCTCGACATCGATGACCGCGGCCTTGGCGCCACGGCGGCGCGGAGCGGCTTCGTCCTTGGCAGACTTCTTAGGCACTTTTCTTCACCAGAGCGGGTTGATCCTGAGGTTGGTCCTGGGACTGGTCGTGAGCTTGGTCTTGAATATCCTGGCGCAGCGCCGGCGTCAGCGTCGCGATCTTGCGCTCGGCCGGCTTGACTTGCGGCGGCGTGTAGACGAGCGGCAGCTTGACGGTGACCGCCGTGCCCTCGCCCAACCGGCTTTGTACCGTCAATTCGCCGAGATGCAACGCCACGAGGCTCTTCACGATCGAAAGTCCAAGGCCGGTGCCCTCGTGACGGCGCTGATAGGTCGTGCCGGTCTGGAAGAACGGCGCGCCGATGCGCTTGAGATCGTCGGGCGCGATGCCGACGCCGGTGTCGCTGATGCGCAGCGTCAGCTGCGAGCCGGACACCGCGGCAGAGACGCAGACCTGGCCGCCGCGCTCGGTGAACTTGATGGCGTTGGCGACGAGGTTGAGCACGATCTGCTTGAAAGCCCTGGGGTCGCCGGTCATGACGGGCAGGTCCTGCGGCGCGTCGGTGATCAGGTCGATGCCGTTCTCCCGCGCCTTCAGCGCCAGCAGATTGCAGCAATGGAGCAGCGAGGCGCGCGGCGCGAACGGCTCGGACGCGATCTCGAAAGTGCCCGATTCCATCTTCGACATGTCCAGGATGCCGTTGACGACCGACAGCAGGTGCTGGCCGGAATCGTTGATCAGCTGGGCGTATTCCTTGCGCTGGGCCGCACCCAGCATCAGGCTCTGCTCCTGCGCGATCATCTCGGAGAAGCCGATGATGGCGTTGAGCGGCGTGCGCAGCTCGTGGCTCATGGTGGCGAGGAAGCGCGTCTTGGCGGCATCGGCCGCCTCGGCGGCGCTGCGCGCCTGGTCCAGTGCCTGCTCGAAAAGCTTGCGGTCGGTGACGTCGCGCATCACGGCGACGACTTCGGCTTCGCACGTGACGTCACGCGCCCTGTCCTGGTCGAGCGGACGGCAGCGCATCTCGACCCAGATGAAATCGACCTGACCGCGCTCGGAGACGGGCTCGCGCCGCAACCGGAACTCGACGCTGCGCACCTCGCCGCGCGCCGCATCCGACAACGCGGTGAGATAAGCCGGCCGATCGGCGACATGGACGCGGTCGAACAGGCCGTGGCCGAGCAGTTGCGCCACCTGCATGCCGAGCATGGTCTCGGCGGCCGGCGAGATGAACTGCACCGCGCCGTTGCGCTGATGCCGTGAGATGACGTCGCTCATGTTGCGCGCGAGCAGGCGATAGCGCTCCTCCTCGCGCGACAGCAGCGCGACGCTGGTGCGCGCAAGCGATTCCGCGCCGAAGGCGAGGCCCGCGGCATAGAGAGTAGCCGAGGCAACGCCGAACGCCATCAGCACGCCGCGCTCGGCCGCGCTCGGCTCCGCCACGGGCAGCCAGCCGAGCTGGCTGACCAGGATCAGCATTCCGGCGCAGGACAGCGCGAGCAGCGAGGCGAAAGCCGCGACGCGGCGCGAAGCCGACAGCGCAGCTTCGAGCGGAACTACGACCAGCCAGACCGCGGCGAAGGATTCGATGCCGCCCGTCGTGACCGCGACGGCCATGATCAGGCCGGCGAGCGCCAGCGACGACAGCACATGCGCACCCTCGTAGCGGCCGGTGCGTGACAGGAACCAGGACAACATGATCGGCGCGATCAGCCAGGCGAAGGCCGCGACCTCGATCGCGCTCGGCGCGCCGCGCATGGCGAGATAGACCGGGAATGCGGCAAAGGCGGCGAGGCTGCCGAGCAGCCGCGGTGCCATGAAGGCGCGATGGCGCGCGCGCGTCAGCGCATCGTAGCGCGCGGAGGGATGCAGCAGTGCATCGAGACAATCGCGGATGATACTCAAAGCTGTCACGGGTCTCGCGCTTCGGCTCAATCGTCTTGAGAAGACGCGCCGGAACGCCTCCTTGTCGTTGCGCCACCGTGTCAGAGCGACCTTAAACGAGTGCTAAGGCGGCACAGCGCGCGGCCGGACACCGCGTTATCGCGGAGCTTTTTAGACGATTTGGCGACGTCTTCGCTGCGGATGGTGAACACAGGGTTTCACTTGCTCCGCATGGTTTCGAATTGGTGGATGCGGGACGGCCAGCAAAACCACGGGCGCGGGCGTCAACTGAAAATTCACCGGAACGTCGCTTCCAAAGATTCTTGCGTCAATTTTCCGCGAATTAAGCTCAAGGCAATCACTTGCGATTTATCGAGGGTTGCTAGGTCCGACATCCGCGGGAGATCGCCGCGGGCGGACTCTAACGGACAGGTCGATAAGATGCGCTTTCTGCTCCGCATCACATTCTGGCTCGGGCTGGTGCTGGTGCTCCTGCCGCGGGACAAGACGCCCGAATCGGACAAGCTGCCGCAGATCGGCGCCGCCGATGCGGTGCAGGCCGCGACCGCGGCCGTTTCCGACATGACCCAGTTCTGCAAGCGCCAGCCGGCGGCCTGCGAGGTCGGCGGCCAGGCCGCGACCATCATCGGCCAGCGCGCCCAGGACGGCGCGAAGAAGCTCTATCAGATCATCAACGACAAGAAAGAGCAGATCACCAACGACAAGAACGACGGCAGCAAGAACGAGAACAAGAAGGCGCCCGACCATACCGGCTCGATCGCGCTGGCCGGCGAAGGCGATCTTGCCGCGAACGAGGCGCCGCGCGATACCCTGACCCAGGATGATCTTGCGCTCGAATGGCGCGGACCAGGGCCGGCGAATTAGCGTCCAAACCCTATCGATTTCAGGGCTTCGCGTCTCTATATTGGCCTTAACAGGAACTGTGGGCCGATATGACGACGATCGACGACATCAGGGACAATTTCGAGCTTCTGGACGAGTGGGACGACCGCTACCGGTACGTCATCGAGCTCGGCCGCACTCTGGAACCGATGCCGGAGGCGGAACACTCGGCCGAGAACAAGGTGCAGGGCTGCGTCAGCCAGGTCTGGCTGCAGAAGTTGGTCGACCGCGGCAATGGCGAGCCGGTCCTGAGATATCGCGGCGACAGCGACGCCCACATCGTGCGCGGGCTGGTCGCGATCGTGCTCGCGCTGTATTCGGGCCGCACGCCGCGGGAGATCCTCGATACCGACGCGATCGCCGTGTTCAACGAGTTCGGCTTTCGCGACCATCTGACGCCGCAGCGATCCAACGGCCTGCGCTCGATGGTCGAGCGCATCAAGACCGACGCGAGAGAAGCGCTCGCGGAAGTTTCGTAAAGAACGCCCCCTCGCGTGAGGAGCGCCGTAAGGTGGGCAAAGGCGCCCTTGCGCCGTGCCCACCATTTTTCTTCGATTGCGCTGGAGCTGGTGGGCACGCTTTGCTTTGCCCACCCTACAATATCCCCCGACTACTTCCGCTTCCGCTGCTGCTGCCCGAGACCCATCTGCTTGGCGAGCTGCGAGCGCGCCACCGCATAGTTCGGGGCCACCATCGGATAGTCGGCCGGCAAGCCCCACTTCTCGCGGTATTGCTCCGGCGTCATGTTGTACTGCGTGCGCAGATGGCGCTTCAGCGACTTGAAGCGCTTGCCGTCTTCGAGGCACACGAGATAATCGGGCGCGATCGACTTCTTCAGCGACACGGCCGGCTTGGCCGGCTCCAGCGGCGCGGTTTCGGTGCGGCCTGACGAGACCCGCACCAAGGCGCCGTGCACCTGATTGATCAGGTTCGGAATCTCGGCCGCCGGCGTCGGATTGTTGCTGAGATAGGCCGACACGATGCTCGCGGTCAGCTCGATGAAATTCTTCGCCCCCGCATCCGACATGCGCCCCCCTTCTCCCGCTTGTGGTCACGGGATTGACGACACCGAAGTATTCCCTGTCAAGAATACATTCGGCTGAAACACGACGACTGAGGGCGATGCGCTGATTACTGGTGAAGGGCGCCGCTCTACTTGAACGCCGGCGCCTCAACCGCGCTGGTCGAGATGGGCGCGGAGCTCGTCGATCGAGGCAAAGCGCATCATGCCCTCCGGCATCTGCGCCTCGATGGAACCATCGGAATAGAGCGAATAGGCCATGCCATCGACGACGCCGGACTTGAGCACCGTCACGGGTGGTGCGGACTCCACGGGTGGCGGCGGCTCGGGCGCCGGCGCCGGAGCGGTCTCCGCGAAGGTCGACGGCGAGCGCGGCGGCGGCGGACGGCGCGGGGCGGCCGGCGGTTCTGGCGGGCGCGTACGGTCCGGCTTCGGCCAGGCCACGTCAAAGCTCGCTGGCGGAAGGTTCGGGGCCTCACTGGGCTCCACAGGCGGCGGCGCAGCTTCACCGGATTTCGCCTCGGCGCGCTCGCGTTCCTTGCGCGAGGTCGAGGCGAACAGCAGGTTGCGCCGGCGCGGCGCTTCCGGAGCGGCAGGTGGTGTCGGTGCTTCCGGTTCCTGCTGCGGTGCCTCGGCACGCGGACGCTCGCGCGCAGCAGCTTCGCTCTGCCACGGCGGCGGACTTGCGGGCGGTGGCGGCGGCGCCGGCTCGGCTCTCACCGCCGCAGCGGACACCGACTCGGGCGCGACTGCGCCAGGCGCGGCGAGACCCGGCAGCACGGGCCTGACCCGAACCTCGGATGGCGCGACCGCACCGGCCAGCCGGCGCGCGAGGCCCTTGAGCTCGAGCAGCACCAGACGCAGGCCGACCAGTAACATTCCGGAGCAGACGCCAATGGTGCCGGAGATTATGAGAGTCCCACCGAGACTGAATTCCCTGATCGTCATGCCGAAAATGATCGCGAGGAGACCCGCCAGGACGGCGCAAATCCCCACGATCAGCAATGCCAAATTCATCGAACTCACCCCCGGCCGCGCATCTGCACGCGAGAACCGCTACGCCACGATACCGTCATACGCTGTTCCACGCCAACGGCCAATTCTGGGCGGTGTTCCTAAAGGGAAGGAAATCAGGGACTTATTCACATTCCCTTCAGCTGCGGCTCGCTACTGCTAGAGCTGCTCTCAAGTCATCGGAATTGGTGCCAACCGGAATTGCTGCGTCGCATCAGGAATTTAGCCATAATGCCCAATTACTTGGTAATGGAACTGCGCTATAGGGAGTCCGGGGTTGAGGCCCGCGCGCACCAGCAGGGCCAAGAGGGGATTCCGGGGCACCGATAGCCATGACATCCATCACGACTTCGGCGATCGACACGCCTTCACGGCGCTCGGTCGAGCGGACTTGCGACGATCTCGCCATGCTGGTGCTGGCCGCGGTCGCCGTCATTGCAGGCTTGACCTTCCGCGATTACGGGCTCGGCTGGGACGACTACACCCACGCCGAATACGCCGACCTGCTGCTGCGCATGTTCGGTTCCGGCTTCAAGGATACCGCGGCGCTCTCCTTCGCCAATCTCTACATGTATGGCGGCGGCTTCGACATGGTCGCGGCCCTGCTGCACAAGGTCATTCCGCTCGAGCTGTTCGAGACGCGCCGCCTGGTCGGTGCCATCGTCGGCGTGATCGGGCTTGCCGTGACGTGGCGGCTCGGCCGCCGCATCGGCGGACCGCTCGCAGGCCTCGCCGCGCTGCTCCTGCTCGCGCTCTGCCCGATCTTCTACGGCCACATGTTCATGAACCCGAAGGATGCGCCCTTCGCGGTCGCCATGATCATCCTGATGCTCGGCCTCGTGCGGCTCGCCGAGGAATATCCGCAGCCGTCGCCGCGCACGATCCTGATCGTCGGCCTGGGGGCCGGCCTCTCGCTCGGCTGCCGCGTTCTCGGCGGGCTCGCTTTGGTCTACGCCACGGTCGGGTTCATGCCGCTGCTCCTGGAGGAATTGCGCAGCGAAGGTCTGCGCGAGTCGGTTCGCCGCTTCGCCCATGTCGTCTATGTGCTGCTGCCCGGCCTCGTGCTCGGCTACCTCGTGATGGGCCTGATCTGGCCGTGGTCGATCATGGAGCCCGGCAATCCCTTCGAGGCGCTGACCTACTTCTCGCATTTCTTCGAGAAGCCATGGAAGGAGATGTTCGACGGCGCGATCGTGTCGGTGCCCGACATGCCCTGGTCGTATCTGCCGACGCTGTTCGCGCTGCAGCTGCCCGAGGTGATGCTGGTGCTGATGGGTGGTGCCATCGTCAGCACCTTCGCCATGCTGCCGCGGCGCGAGGTTCCGGCGCGCCGCAAGACCATCCTCCTGATGCTGACGCTGGCTGCGACGCTGCCGCTCGCGATCGCGATGGTGAAGCGCCCGGCGCTCTACAACGGCATCCGCCATTTCGTCTTCGTGATCCCGCCGATGGCGGTGCTCGGCGGCGTCGCCTTCGCCTGGACCATGGAGCGCCTGCGCGCCAACCACCGCACCTGGCAGCCGGTCGTGCTCGCCACCTTCTGCTTCGGCCTCGCGCTGTCGCTCGCCGAGATGATCCGGCTGCACCCCTACCAGTACACGCACTTCAACCACATCGCGGGCACGGTGCGCGGCGCCGACGACCGCTTCATGCTGGACTATTGGGGTCTCGCCTTGAAGCAGGCCTCGGACGGATTGCGCGAGCAGCTCGTCGAGCGCCAGGAAGTGCCACCGAGCAACCGCAAATGGAAGGTCGCGGTGTGCGGACCGCAGCGCCCGGCCCAGGTCGCGCTCGGGCCGGACTTCACCATCGGCTGGGATTCCAATGCCGCCGATTTCGCCATGACGCTCGGCGAGTTCTACTGCAAGGGCCTCACGGCGCCGGTCATGGTCGAGATCAAGCGCGACGACGTGGTGTTCGCCCGCGTCTACGACATCCGCGGCCGCGGCATTTCCAGCCTGCTCTCGATCCCGGCGCCGTAGGATTATTCTCCGTTTCCGTAGATGGGATGGACCGAAGCGTAATCCGGGGACCTGTGGCGTCGTGCGAGCTGCCCCGCATTCCGCTTCGCTCCATGCGGGCTACGCGCGACAGCCACGCTCCTTGCGCCTTGCCGCCAGCCTCACCCGCGACTACGCTCGCTTCCCGCAACAACGACGTTCGGAGAGATCAGCCATGTCGCCAGCAGAAGCCCGCGTGAGGGAAGTGCCCTCCAACATGACGGAGGCGGAGTGGCAGCAACGGGTCAATCTCGCCGCCTGCTATCGCCTGGTCGCGCTGTACGGCTGGGACGATCTGGTCGACACCCACATCTCCGCGCGCGTGCCCGGCCCCGACCATCACTTCCTCATCAATCCCTACGGGCTGATGTTCGAGGAAATCACGGCCTCCAGCCTCGTCAAGGTCGATCTGCACGGCAACCAGCTCTCCGAGAGCGAGTACAGCATCAACCCCGCCGGCTTTACCATCCATTCGGCAATCCACGAGGTGCGCGAAGACGCCATCTGCGTGCTGCATCTCCACACCCTCGACGGCACCGCGGTGTCGAGCAGCGCGGAAGGGCTGCTGCCGCTGAACCAGACCGCCCAGCTCGTCACCCACGACCTCGCCTATCACGACTATGAAGGCATCGCGCTCGACCACGAGGAGCGGCCGCGGCTGCAGAAGGATCTCGGCGACCACAACCACATGCTCCTGCGCAATCACGGCACGCTGACGGTCGGCCGCTCGGTCGCTTCCGCTTTCGAGCGCATGTACCACCTCGAACGCGCCTGCTCGATGCAGGTGCGCACGCGCGCACTGGGCACGCCGGTCTATCCGGTCGAGGAGATCGCGATCGAGAAGAACACCGAGCTGTTATCCAACCGCGACCGCGCCGAGCTGCGCGCGAACAACCTCGTGTGGCCGCCCTTGCTGCGCAAGCTCGACCGCGTCAATCCCGGCTACAGGTCTTGAGATTTTCCAGATTTGGCGTAGAGTAGCACTCAACGGACCTCTACGCATTTTTGGAATGAAACGCCGCCCAATCCCGGGCGGCGTTTTTATTTGGTGTGGCGACCTCTCCGCTCGTCATTGCGAGGAGCCCTTGCGACGAAGCAATCCAGACTGTTTCCGTGGAGGGATTTCTGGATTGCTTCGCTTCGCTCGCAATGACGATGAGAGAATCTTCGTAGCGAATGAAGCTCTCGGAGGGTGGGCAAAGCGACTTGTCCGCCGTAGCTCGAAGAGCGAAGGGGAAGCGTGCCCACGTCTTCTTCCTTCCTAATCACTGGGAGATGGTGGGCACGGCGCTTTTGCGCCTTTGCCCACCCTACGGCACCGTGCCTATTTCACCTCCGCCAGCGCGGCGAGGATGCGAGCCCAGGAGCGGATCCCTTTCTGGAAGCTCTTCAGGTCGTATTTCTCGTTGGGCGAGTGGATGTTGTCGTCGTCGAGGCCAAACCCCACCAGCAGCGAGTCGAGGCCGAGCGTGCGCTTGAAGTCGGCGACGATCGGGATCGAGGCGCCGGAGCCCATCAGCACGGTCTCCTTGCCCCATTCCTCCGTCAGCGCCTTGCTGGCGGCGGCAAGCGGCTTCATGGTCCAGTCGAGCGCGACCGCGGGCGCGGCGGAATGGTCGCCGAACTCGACCTTGCAGTCGCCGGGAATGCGCGCCGTCACGTAATCACGGAAGGCCTTGCGGATCTTTTGCGGGTCCTGGCCCTGGACCAGACGGAACGAGACTTTGGCCGAGGCATGTGAGGGAATCACGGTCTTGGAGCCCTCGCCGATATAGCCGCCCCAGATGCCGTTGACGTCGCAGGTCGGACGCGTCGAGGCCTGCTCGACCAGCAGCCTGCCCTTCTCGCCAGCCGGGAGCGACAGCCCGATCGGCTTGAGAAAGGTCTCGGGCGTGAAATCGAGCTTCTTCCACTGCGCCAGGATGTCGGGCGGCGTGTCCTTCACGCCGTCATAGAAGCCGGGAATGGTGATGCGGTTGTCATCGTCGAACAGGCCGCCCAGGATCTTCGTGAGCAGGCGGATCGGGTTCATCGCGGTGCCGCCGAACACGCCGGAATGCAGATCGCGATTGGCGGCGGTGATCTTCAGCTCTTCATAGAGCAGGCCGCGCAGCGAGGTCGTGATCGCCGGCGTGCTCGGATCCCACATGCCGGTGTCGCACACCAGCACGTAGTCGGCCTTGAACTCGTCCTTGTTGGCCTCGATGAAGGGCACGAAGTTCTTCGAGCCGACCTCCTCCTCGCCCTCGATCAGGAAGGTGACGTCGACCGGCAGCGAGCCCGTCACCTTCTTCCAGGCACGGCAGGCCTCGACGAACGTCATCACCTGGCCCTTGTCGTCCTCGGCGCCGCGCGCGACGATGATCTTGCGGCCATCGGCATGATCGGTGACGACGGGCTCGAACGGCGGACGGTGCCAGAGATCGAGCGGGTCGACCGGCTGCACGTCGTAATGGCCGTAGAACAGCACGTGCGGCCGTCCGCCCGCGCCGGTCCTGCCGACGACGGCGGGATGGCCCGCGGTCGGCCTCACCTCGGTGGCCACACCGAGGCTGGCGATGTCCTTGGCGAGATGCTCGGCGGCAGCCTTGCAATCATCGGCGAAGGCGGGATCGGCCGAAATCGACTTGATCCGCAACAACGAGAACAGGCGCTCCAGGCTGTTGTCGAAATCCTTGTCGATGTGGTCGAGCACGGATTGGAGCTGCGCGTTGGCCATGATTGCTATCCTGGTTGTTGGGTCTCACGAGGTCCCGGGTTCTAACGCCGGCGCGGCCTCGGGGCTAGCCGCAAGCGGCGGATGCCGGATGTGCCAGGCGAGGCACCCTGCGAGGACTACGGTCGCAGCGAGGTTGTTGCCCCAGGCCTGGATGACAATGGGAAACCACGGCAACGACAGCAGCATGAGGATGCCGGCGGCACCCAGCGCGAGCCAGGTTCCCAGGCGCACATGCGCTCGCTCGTCGAAGGCGGCGCGATGCATCAACACCGTCATCGGGAAGAACAGCCACATGAAGTAGTATTGCCGGGCCAGAGGCGAGGCCACCGTCATGAGGCAGAACAGGATGCCGAGCTCCTCGGCATCCGAGCGCGCCGTTCGCCGCGCTTGCCGCGGCATGATTGCGACGAAGCCGAGCCCGAGCAGCGCCGACAGCGCGAGCACGATCCAGTTCGCCGTCCTGTAGTCGACGTCGATGACGTTCATGGTGCGCGGCGGCTTCTTGGGATCGTCCTGATTGTAGTTGATCGGCCGCACCAGGCGATGCGTGACGGCAATCAGGGATTGGTTGACCCACGACCAGTTCTGCTCGCCACGCTGGCCAAAGCCTTTTTCCGAGCTCGTCCCGACCATGCCCTGGTACCATTTCGCAAGCTCGGCGGCGTTGCGCTCGAAGCCGCGGATCGGCGCCGGCACGAGGTAGAGAAGTATGCCGGTGAAGACGATCGTGCTGACAAGGGCGGCCCATTTGCGCCGCCACGCCAGATAAGGCAGCACTGCGACTGGAAACACCTTGATGGCGATGGCGAGTGCGAACATGAAGCCGGCGAGCCACGACCGTTGATGCCGCAGGCTCCAGAAGCCGTAGAGCATCATCGCCAGCAGCACGAGGTTCGGCTGGCCGAGGTCGAACATGTCGAACACGAAGGACACGGTGACGACGACCGGCAGCGCCTCCAGCCACCGACCCGGCGCGCGGCCCGAGCCGGTCATGACCTGGGAGAGCGCCCCGGTGCACCACCACGCCACGGCGTTCAGGATCGACAGGACGACATAGAGCGGGATCTTGCCGAACCAGCTCGGGATCGCCAGCAGGATCGCCGGCAGCGGCGGATAGATGAAATCGAAATAGTCCTCGGGCGCGGCAGGATAGAGCGGCTCACCCTGCAAGACCTGCTGTCCAGCCCAGTACCAGAGCGAATAGTCCTTGGTCTTGCCGCGTCCGAAAATCTCGGGAACGAGCACGTCGGCGGCCAGGAGGATGCAGCAGAACAGAAAAAGCAGATCCAGCGGCGCCCGCAACGACGGGCGTCTTGGCAGGTCAGGCTTGGCTAACGGGGAGGACGTGGTCACGGTGCGGTCCTGAGCGGCGATGACACAGGACGTAGCAGACCGGCAAGGGCTTGGAGAGTCCCCTCACCTGAATGTGTGACCTTCGGCCCTCCCAGATCGCGGGAGCGGTCGATCGATTGCCTTGCCGTGGGGCGTTCTGCCTACCGCCGCAGCAATCCGCCGAGCGCACCGCGGACCAGCGTGCGGCCGATCGAGCCGCCGAGCTGACCGCCGATCGACTTGCCGAGATTGGCGGCCATCCCGCCGATCACCTGGTTGGTGACCGATCGCGTCACGTCGCGGGCGATGACCTGGCCGGTCGACAGACGGCCTCGCTTGACGTTGGTGCCGAAGATGGTGCCGACGATCGAGCCGATCTGGCCGAGAACGCCACCGCCGCCTCCGCCCGCGGGGCCATCGGCGGTCGCCGCCGTGCCGGCGATGCGCTTCTGTATCATCTCGTAGGCGGACTCGGCATCGACGGCCGTGTCATATTTGCCCTTCACCGGGCTTGCCGCCATGATCGCCTTGCGCTCGTCCGGCGTGATCGGTCCGATGCGGGCGGACGGCGGCCGGATCATCACCCGCTCCACCATCGAAGGCGTGCCGTTGCCCTCGAGGAAGGACACCAGCGCCTCGCCCTTGCCGAGCTCCGTGATCACCTTTGCGGTGTCGAGCCTCGGGTTGGGCCGGAAGGTCTGCGCCGCAGCGGCGACCGCCTTCTGGTCGCGCGGGGTGAAGGCGCGCAAAGCGTGCTGCACCCGGTTGCCCAATTGTCCGAGCACGCGGTCGGGCACGTCGATCGGATTTTGCGTCACGAAGTAGACGCCGACGCCCTTGGAGCGGATCAGGCGGACCACCTGCTCGATCTTGTCCATCAGCGCCTTGGGCGCGTCATTGAACAACAGATGCGCTTCGTCGAAGAAGAACACCAGCTTCGGCTTGGGCAGATCGCCGGCTTCGGGCAGCTCCTCGAACAGCTCCGACAACATCCAGAGCAGGAAGGTCGCGTATAGCCTCGGGTTCTGGAGCAGCTTGTCGGCGACCAGGATGTTGACCATGCCACGGCCGTCGCTGTCGGTCTTCATGAAGTCCTTGAGCGTCAGCGCCGGCTCGCCGAAGAATTTGGTGCCGCCCTGGTTCTCCAGCACCAGGAGCTGGCGCTGGATGGTGCCGACGGTCGCCTTGGTGACGTTGCCGAACCCCTGAGCGGCCTTGCGGATGGCGGCGAGCGGGTCCTGCTCCGCGTCCGCAGCCTTCTTTCCGCTGTCGGGCACGATGGCGTCGAGCAGCGCCCGCAGATCCTTCATGTCCATCAAGGTCAGGCCGTTGTCGTCGGCGACGCGGAAGGCGACGTTGAGCACGCCTTCCTGCACGTCGTTCAGATCGAGCATGCGCGCGAGCAGAAGCGGCCCCATTTCCGTGACGGTCGCGCGCACGGGGTGGCCCTGCTCGCCGAATACGTCCCAGAACACCGTCGAGAACTGATCGGGCTGGAATCTCAGCCCCATTTCTGTGGCGCGCTTGACGATGAAGTCCTTGGGTTCGCCGATCTGGCAGATCCCGGCGAGGTCGCCCTTGATGTCGGCCGCGAAGACCGGAACACCGGCGCGTGCAAATCCTTCCGCCATCACTTGCAGCGACACGGTCTTGCCGGTTCCGGTTGCACCCGTGACGAGGCCGTGGCGATTGGCGAGCGCAAGCGTCAGCCAGGCCTGCTCGTCTCCCTTGCCGACGAAGATCTTGGCGTCGGTATCGCCGAGCTTGCTGTCCTGTGCGGTCATTATTCTCTCTGATCTCTCTGCCGAGTTTCGCGTATTGAAACTCAAATGCACCAGTTCCGTAGTTTAACGCATCTCGCGCGCCGATTAAATCGGTTCAGCGGCTCCTGCGCATGCGACATTGTCGGACACCGATGGGCGAGATCAGCCGAAAGTCGGAACGCGGCGTTCGCAACGCGGCAATTTTTTGCCGATTCGTTCTAGGCTCTTGCACGGCGGCAACACTTTTCGCGCGTTCGCGACGGCGCATGCGTTCATCGCTTGTATTTCACGTCACACCGGCTCAAGATCGTTTTCGAAAGCAATATTCCGGAATGTAAACCGGCTGAGGGGCGGGTCTTATGGACGAGCTGATCGGACGGCTGGCGACAAACGCCAGCATAGATGGTGCTGTCGCTGAAAAGACCGTCGGCATCATCCTGGCCTTCCTTCGCAACGAGGGTCCTTCCGACAGCGTGCAGGCCCTGATCGATCAGATCCCCGGAGCGGAAGCCGCGATCGAAGCGTCCAAGAGCGGTGGCGCCCTGTCGCGGCTGATGGGCGGCGGCTTGATGGCCGTCGGCACGCGCCTGATGAGCCTCGGGCTCGGCGTGTCCGAGATTCAAAACGTCTCCCGTGAACTTTTCCGCTACGGGCGAGACAAAATCGGAGCGGATCAGATGGGCAAGATCATTGCGGGGACGCCGGGCCTCAGCCAGTTCGCCTGAGCGACGCTTTTCATATCGAGCATCATGACATATCCGATCTCCGAGATTGAGGGCCTGCCGGCCTTTGCCGCCAACAAGCTGAAGGCGCAAGGAATCCGCACCACGGACGCGCTGCTCGAGGCGGCCTCCACGGTGAAGGGCCGCAAGGCGCTTTCGGCCAAGACCGGCATCAGCGAGCAGCAATTGCTGGAATGGGCCAACGTCTCCGACTACATGCGCATCCCCGGCATGGGCAGGGCCAAGGTCGGGCTCGTCCGCGCCGCCGGCGTCACCACCGTGCGCGAGCTCGCCTATCGAAATCCGGCGAGACTGGCGCAGAGCATGCGCGAGGCCAACGAGAAGAAGAAGCTCGTCCGCCTCCTGCCTTCCGAGAAGTCGGTCGGCGACATCATCGCCAAGGCCAAGAAGCTGCCGCCGAAGATTACGTATTAGGTCTGCGGGCCAAGCTGGAGAGGTGGGGCATCACTGCTCCCAGATCGTCATTGCGAGCGCAGCGAAGCAATCCAGAATCTTTCCGCGGTGACAGTCTGGATTGCTTCGCTGCGCTCGCAATGACGGAGTGTGGGCAAGAACATCGCGTCCTCTCGGCCGTCTGTGCGCATCGGAATGGCCGCGAATCGCCCTCAATCCCGGCTTGACACCCTCTTCGCGACCGCGCAAAGCGGGCCGCATGAATGCCTCGCCCTCCCCTTCCGTCCCGCCGGCCGGCTCGGCCGGGATCGACGCGCTGCGGACGCTCGTGGGCCGGCCGCTTCCTGCGGTGATGGGCGTGCTCAACATCACCCCGGATTCCTTCTCCGACGGCGGCGAGTTCATCGCGCCCGCGCAGGCGCTGGAGCGGGCGCGGGCGATGATCGCCGCCGGCGTCGACATCATCGATATCGGCGCCGAATCCACCCGGCCCTACCAGGGCGCCCGGCCGGTCACGGCGGCGGAGGAGCTCGCGCGGCTGAAGCCGGTGCTGTCGGACGTCGTGGCACTCGGCGTGCCCGTCTCGATCGACAGCATGAAGGCGGAGGTGGTGGCCTTCGCGCTCGACCAGGGCGCGGCGATCGCCAACGACGTCTGGGGCCTGCAACGCGACGCCGAGATGGCGCCGCTGATCGCCGCCAGGGGCGTGCCCGTGATCGTCATGCACAACCGCGACAGCGTCGATCCCGCCATCGACATCGTCGCGGACATCAAGACGTTCTTCCTGCGCTCGCTGGACCTTGCCGCAAAAGCCGGCATCGCGCGCGACAAGATCGTGCTCGATCCCGGGATCGGCTTCGGCAAGACCGCCGAGCAGAGCATGACCGCGCTGGCGCGCTTGCGCGAGCTCGACATGTTCGGCCTGCCGATCCTGGTCGGCGCCTCGCGAAAACGCTTCATCGCCACGGTGTCGCCGTCGGAGCCCTCGGAGCGGCTCGCCGGCTCGATCGCGGCGCATCTGATCGCCGCGCAGCGCGGTGCCAAGATCATCCGGACCCATGACGTCGCCGAAACCCTGCAGGCCCTGCGGGTGGCGCATGCCATCGAGAGCGAGCAATGACCGATACGATCTTCGTCACCGGCCTGTCGATCCATGCCCGTCACGGCGTCATGGATCACGAAACCGAGGTCGGTCAGCGTTTCGTCATCGATCTCGAGCTCTATACCGACCTGTCGGAGCCTGCGCGCAGCGACCGGCTCGCCGACACGGTGTCGTACGCTGAAGTCGTGGCGACTACGACGGCGGCGTTCAAGAATACCAATTACAAGCTCCTGGAGCGCGCGGCGGGCGCAGTGGCTGATGCGATCCTGTCGCACTTCCCGCGCATCCGCGCCGTGAAGGTCACGGTGCACAAGCCGCATGCGCCGATCGCCGCGATCTTCGACGATGTCGGTATCGTGCTGACACGCTCGCGGCACCCCTAATATGGCGAGCGTGCTGATCGCACTCGGCGGCAATGTCGGCGATGTCCGCGCGACGTTCAAAAAGGCGATCGCGCACACCTGCGGCATGGCACAGGCGGCGCTGATCGCGCGCTCGTCCGACTATACGACCCCGCCCTGGGGCGACGAGAACCAGGATCCCTTCATCAATGCCTGCATCGAGATCGAGACCAGTCTCGATCCGCACGCGCTATTGTTCGTGCTGCAGAAAGTCGAGCAGAAATTCGGCCGTACGCGCACCAAGGCGCGGCGCTGGGGCCCGCGCACGCTCGATCTCGACATGATCGCCTACGACGATGTCTCCTTGCAGAAGCCCGACCTGACGCTGCCGCATCCGCGCCTGTTCGAGCGCGCCTTCGTGCTGGTGCCGCTGGCCGAAATCGCACCGGACCGCGTGATCTCGGGCATTCGTGTGCGTGACGGGCTCGCCAGCGTCTCGACGCAAGGCATTGAGCGGCTTCCGGATACCGGTTAACCAAAAACAACCGTTTGCAGGAACGGTCCGCCGTGGCAATTTCGCCTGCGAATAACAAGACGTTCGGGAGCCCCGCGCCGCATGACCTCCGTGACTGACGACCTGCCGCTGGCGGCGGATTTTCCCAAGGCTACGCCTGAGGACTGGCGCAAGCTGGTCGACGGCGTGCTGAAGGGCGCGCCGTTCGAGAAGCTGGTCGGCAAGACCTATGACGGCATCAAGATCGAACCGCTCTATCCGCGTGCGAAGGGCGTTACGCCGGTGGTGGGCCGGCTGCCGGCCGCGCCGTGGCAGATCATCCAGCGGATCGACCATCCCGATGCGGCGCTCGCAAATGCGCAGGCGCTGCAGGATCTGGAGAACGGTGCAACCGGGCTTGCGCTGGTGCTCGCCGGCGCCAATGGCGCGCGCGGTTTCGGCCTGGAACCTTCGGCCGACGCGGTTGCAAAGGTCCTGAAGGACATTCATCTCGACGCCGGGATCGGCATCGAGCTCGAGATCGGACCGCAATCGCGGATGGCGGCGATCCATGTCGCGGAATATGTGAAGAGCAACGGCCTCGATCCTGCCGCCTGCAACATCCGCTTCGGGCTCGATCCGCTCGCGGCTGGCGCAGTGTGGGGCCACAGCCCCTATACCTGGGACGAAATTGCCCCCGCGATCACGGGCGCCATCAAGGGCCTCGCCGGGCTCGGCTTCAGGGGGCCGTTCGCCTCCGCCGACGGCCGCGTGATCCATGATGCCGGTGGTTCGGAAGTGCAGGAGCTCGCTTTCGTGCTCGCCTGCGGCGTCGCTTATCTGCGCGCGATCGAAGGCGCGGGCATTCCGCTGGAAACCGCGCAGGGCATGGTCTATGCGCGGCTCGCCGCTGATGCCGACCAATTCCTGACCATGGCCAAATTCCGCGCGCTGCGGCTGTTGTGGGCGCGCATCGAGACCGCTTGCGGGCTCGCGCCGAAACCGCTGTTCATCGCCGCCGATACGTCCTGGCGCATGCTGACGCAGCGCGATCCCTACGTGAACATGCTGCGCGCGACCGTGGCGACCTTCGCCGCGGGGCTCGCCGGCGCCAACGCCATCACCGTGCTGCCGCACACGCTGGCGCTCGGCCTGCCCGATCCGTTCGCACGGCGCGTGGCGCGCAACACCCAGCTTTTGCTGCTGGAAGAAAGCAACCTCGCCAAGGTCAGCGATCCTGCGGCGGGCGCCGGCGGGATCGAGACGCTGACGGCGCAGCTGTGCGAAGCGGCCTGGGCGCTATTCCAGGAGAGCGAGAAATCCGGTGGCGCCTTCGCCGCGCTTCAGCAGGGTGTGTTCCAGAGCAAGGTCGCGGCCACGCGGAAGGCGCGCGAGGCCAATATCGCGAAGCGCCGCGACGTGCTGACCGGCGCCAGCGAGTTTCCGAACCTGCAGGAGAGCGAAGCCACTGTCCTGAAGGCAACGCCGATTGCGCTTCCGCCCTATGGCGAACAGACATACAAGTTCGAGGCGCTGGCGCCGATCCGTCTCGCGGAACCGTTCGAGGCGCTGCGCGACAAATCCGACGCGATGTTGAAGGCGCGGGGCGCACGGCCAAAGGTGTTCCTGGCCAATCTCGGCACGCCCGCCGATTTCACCGCGCGCGCGACGTTCGCCAAGAGCTTCTTCGAGGCCGGCGGCATCCAGGCGGTCGACAGCGAGGGCTTTGCCGATCCGGCCAAGCTGGCCGCGGCCTTCAAGGCCTCCGGCGCCGAGCTGGCCTGTCTGTGTTCCAGCGACAAGGTCTATGCGGAACACGCCGAAGCTGCGGCAAGGGCCCTGCAATCGAGCGGCGGGCGACATATCTATCTGGCAGGCCGCCCGGCTGAGGCCGAGGCGGCGCTGCGGGCCGCCGGCGTCACGGGTTTTGTCTTCGCCGGGGGTGATGCGGTTGTCACGTTGCAAGACGCCTATCGACGGATGGAAATGGCATGACCGAGACCAGCAAACCCGTTCTCACCGGTGGCTGCCAATGCGGCGCCGTGCGCTTTGCGCTGACGGCGTCGCCGAACAAGATTTCGATCTGCCACTGCCGGATGTGCCAGAAGGCCAGCGGCGCGCCGTTTGCCTCCTTCGCCGATATCGAGAAGACGGACTTTGCCTGGACCAAGGGCACGCCGTCGGCGTTCCAATCTTCGTCGATCGCGATGCGCGATTTCTGCGCCGCCTGCGGCACGCCCCTGAGCTTCCGCCGCATCGATGGCCCGCGCATCGAGATCATGACCGGCGCCTTCGACCGACCGGACCACGTGGTGCCGACCCGGCAATATGGCACCGAATCCCGCCTCGGCTGGGTGGTCGGCATCGCCAATCTGCCGAGCCAGACCACGCAGCAGAATTACGGACCGGAGAAGATGGCGACCATCGTCAGCCATCAGCATCCGGATCATGATTGAGCTTACGATATGGTTGAAGCCATGAGCCGCATTCCGAATTTCGCCGACATTGCCTTTGAGCGGCCAACCGTCGCTGCGCCTGCGGGCAGCGCCGAGCCGTGGCTGACGCCGGAGGGCATTCTGGTGAAGCCCGCTTATGGCGAGGCTGATGTCGCCGGGCTCGATTTCCTCGAAACCTATCCGGGCATCGCGCCCTATCTGCGCGGTCCCTACCCGACCATGTATGTCAACCAGCCCTGGACCGTCAGGCAATATGCCGGCTTCTCCACGGCGGAGGATTCCAACGCGTTCTACCGCCGCAACCTGGCGGCCGGGCAAAAGGGTCTCTCGGTCGCCTTCGATCTTGCCACCCATCGCGGCTACGACTCTGACCATCCGCGCGTCGGCGGCGATGTCGGTATGGCCGGCGTGGCCATCGATTCCATCTACGACATGCGCACGCTGTTTGCCGGGATTCCGCTCGATCAGATGAGCGTGTCCATGACCATGAACGGCGCGGTGCTGCCGATCCTCGCGCTCTACGTCGCCGCCGCCGAGGAACAGGGCGTGCCGCCGGAGAAGCTGTCGGGCACCATTCAGAACGACATTCTGAAAGAGTTCATGGTGCGCAACACCTACATCTATCCGCCGGCGCCCTCGATGCGGATCATCTCGGATATCTTCGCCTACACCTCCACGAGGATGCCGAAGTACAATTCCATTTCGATCTCCGGCTATCACATGCAGGAGGCCGGCGCGACGCAGGATCTCGAGCTCGCTTATACGCTCGCGGACGGCGTCGAATATCTGCGCGCCGGTCTTGCCGCGGGGCTCGACGTCGACCGCTTCGCGCCGCGCCTGTCGTTCTTCTGGGCGATCGGCATGAACTTCTTCATGGAGGTCGCCAAGCTGCGCGCGGCGCGCCTGCTCTGGGCGAAGCTGCTCAAGCCGTTTGGCCCCAAGGACCCGCGCTCGCTGTCGCTGCGCACGCATAGCCAGACCTCGGGATGGTCGCTGACCGCGCAGGACGTCTTCAACAACGTGATGCGTACCACCGTGGAGGCGATGGCGGCGACGCAAGGCCATACCCAATCGCTGCACACCAACGCGCTCGACGAAGCGCTGGCGCTGCCGACCGACTTCTCGGCGCGCATCGCCCGCAACACCCAGCTGTTCCTGCAGCAGGAGAGCGGCACCACCCGCATCATCGATCCCTGGGGCGGCTCGCATTATGTCGAGCGGCTCACGCGCGACCTCGCCGCCAAGGCGTGGGACCATATCCAGGAGATCGAGGAGCTCGGCGGCATGGCGAAGGCGATCGAAGCCGGCGTGCCGAAGCTGCGCATCGAGGAGGCCTCGGCCAAGACGCAAGCGCGGATCGACGCCGGCAAGCAGGCGGTGATCGGCGTCAACAAGTACAAGCCGACCGACGAGGACAAAATCGAGATCCTGAAGGTCGACAACACCAATGTCCGCCGGCTTCAGATCGACAAGCTCAAGCGGCTGAAGGCCGAACGCAACCAGCAGGAGGTCGATGCCGCCCTCGCCGCGCTGACGCGCTCGGCCGGCGAAGGCAACGGCAACCTGCTGGCGCTCGCGATCGACGCCGCGCGCGCCAAGGCGACCGTCGGCGAGATCTCCGACGCGATGGAGAAGGTGTTCGGCCGGCACCGCGCCGAGATCAAGTCCATCACCGGCGTCTACAAGCGGGAGGCGTCCAGCATGGGCACCCAGGTCGAGAAGGTTCAGGCGCTGATCGACGCCTTCGAGGAGGCCGAGGGCCGCCGCCCGCGCATCCTGGTCGCCAAGATCGGCCAGGACGGCCATGACCGCGGCCAGAAGGTGATTGCGTCGGCCTTCGCCGATATCGGCTTCGACGTCGACATCGGGCCGCTGTTTGCCACTGCCGACGAAGCCGCGCGGCAGGCGGTCGAGAACGACGTGCACATCCTCGGCGTCTCCTCGCTGGCCGCCGCCCACCTCACCGCCGTGCCGGAGCTGAAGGCCGCGCTGAAGAAGCAGGGGCGCGACGACATCATGATCATCGTCGGCGGCGTGGTGCCGCCTCAGGATTATGACGCGCTCTACGCCGCCGGCGCCGAGGCGATCTTCCCGCCCGGCACGGTGATCGCAGACGCCGCCGAGGAACTGATCCGCAAGCTGAACGCCCGGCTGGGGCATAGCGAGGCGGCGGAGTAGCCTCGCGGTCGATATCTTCTAAAGCGCGATGAGATTTGGACGAATCGTAATCGCGCGTTAGGTCCTTGTTTGAGCGTGATCCCTTCGGAAAACCGGTTCACACTTTTCGAGATTATGCTTTAGCTGGATCGCGGACGGGTCCGGGCCAGTGTCCGTGCCAGTGAATTCGTCCAATCAGGAATCCAGGCGGCAAACAGGGCTTTCCAGCGCTCGGCATCCGCAGCTTCGGTTTCGAGCGCGACCGACCATTCGATGAGGGTACGGTCGCCTTCGACGATCGGACGCAGATGCATGGTGCCTTGATAGCGCGTCGGCGCCGGACTCGGACCGCCGTCGTCTTGCGGGTATGGTATCGCTTCGAGAGCGGCATAAGTGAGAGTGTGCTGCCGGTCCGAGTGATCGACCAAGCGCTGGCGGATCCAGTTTCCGAGATAGCAGAAACGCCTGATGGCGCCGACTTCATCGCCGCGCTTGTCATCTTCGATCTCGCTCTCGCTCACCCCGTCGATATAAGCGGGGTAGTTGTTGAAATCGCGGATCAGCGACCAGACGTCGTTCAGCGGGTGGTCCAGCACGGCGCTGTAATAGGCTTGGGTCATCGATGGCTTGCCTTTGGTTTTTCGTTACGCGCTGAAGTTGGCTTCGCGCGCGGACAAAACCCACCCGATTTCCGACCACCCATTCGATCGGCCGTCTGCTCTTCACAACATGGCGCGTCCAGTTGGTAGCGCTACCTTGCGGCGGCGACGCAAAGCCGACTAGAATGCCGGCGTTGACAAGAGCGCCCGACATCACAGGCGCCGCTGGGAGGCATTCAATGTCCAAGATTTCGCGCCGCACCTTTGCGGCTTCCACCGCCGCAGCCGCGGCATCCGCCGCTTTCGGCTTCAAGCCCGCACTTGCGCAAGCCTATCCGGCCCGGCCGGTCACCGTGATCGTGCCCTGGGGCGCCGGCGGCGGCACCGATGCCACCGCGCGCATCGTCGCGGCGCTGCTGGAGAAGGACCTCGGCCAGCCGTTCAACGTGGTCAACCGCACCGGCGGCTCCGGCGTGGTCGGCCACAGCGCGATCGCGACCGCGCAGCCCGACGGCTACACCATCGGCATGCTCACGGTCGAAATCTCGATGATGCACTGGCAAGGGCTCACCGACCTGACGCCGAAGAGCTACACGCCGCTGGCGCTGATGAACGAGGATCCGCCCGGCATCCAGGTCTCCTCCTCCTCGCCCTACAAGACGGTCAAGGAGCTCGCCGACGCGATCAAGGCGGCGCCTCCCGGCAAGTTCAAGGCGTCCGGCACCGGCCAGGGCGGCATCTGGCATCTGGCGCTGGTCGGCTGGATGCAGGCGATGGGCCTGCCTGCCAACCAGGTCGCCTGGGTGCCGTCGAATGGCGCAGCACCCGCGATGCAGGATCTCGCCGCCGGCGGTCTCGACCTCACCACCTGCTCGGTGCCGGAGGCGCGCGCGATCATCGAGGCCGGCAAGGCCAGGAGCCTCGCCATCATGGCGCCCGCGCGCAACCCGGTGTTCAAGGATGTGCCGACGCTGAAGGAGGCCATGGGCATCGACTACGCAACCGGCGCCTGGCGCGGCATTGCCGGGCCGAAAAATCTGCCGCCGGAGATCGCAACGAAGCTCACCGCGGCGCTGAAGAAGGTCTACGACTCTGCCGAGTTCAAGGATTTCATGAGCAATCGCGGCTTCGGCACCGTGTGGGGCGATGCGGCCCACTTCGCGGGCTTCATGGACAAGGGCGATGCCCAGATGGGCGAGGCGATGAAGGCCGCGGGCCTGAGCAAGGCGTGAAGGACTGAGCTCTTGCCACATCGTCATTGCGAGCGCAGCGAAGCAATCCAGAATCCCTCCGCAGAACGACTCTGGATTGCTTCGCTACGCTCGCAATGACGGAGTGCATATTCGATAGCCCCGCCGCGCGCGAGGCAGAACATCTCTCACAGGGCCCTCCTCATGCGTCTTCCCGACTCCGTCACGGGATCGTTTCTCGTCGTGCTCGGCGCGGCTGCCGCCTATGGCGGCTACATTCTGCCGCCGGTGCCGGGGCAGCCGGTCGGCCCCAACGTATTTCCGCTGGTGATCGGCTGCGGCCTTGCGCTGTGCGGGCTCGCGATCGTGTTCGGCATCGGCCATTCCTTCGAGGAGGAGGAAGAGCTGGTGCCGTTCGAGGACGGCCAAGCGGCAGCCCCGCCGCCGCAGAGCAAGCTCTACGGCCTGCGCGCGCTGCTGCCACCGGCGCTGCTGCTGTTCTACGTCGTTGCCGCCGACCGGCTCGGCTTCATCATCACCGCGGCGATCATGGTCTACGTGACCTCCACCGCGCTCGGAGCCAAGTGGAAGCTGGCGCTGCCGCTCGCGATGCTCTCGCCGTTCGCCATTCACCTCATCTTCGGCAAGCTGCTCCGCGTGCCGCTTCCCGCCGGCCTGTTGCCGACGCCCTGGTAATCCCATGCTGAAGACCCTGATTGATGCCTTCGCGCTGATCTCCACCTGGGAGGTCATCATCGCGATGATCGCGGCCTCCGTGTACGGCCTCGTGATCGGCTCGCTGCCGGGCCTGTCGGCGACGATGGCGACCGCCCTGCTCGTCCCCGTCACCTTCTATCTGTCGCCGATCGCGGCGATCGCGACCATCGTCGCGGCCTCCTCGATGGCGATCTTCTCCGGCGACATTCCCGGCGCGCTGCTGCGCATCCCGGGCACGCCCGCCTCCGCCGCCTATGCGGACGAGGCCTACGCCATGACGCGCAAGGGCCAGGCCGAGCTGGCGCTAGGGGCCGGCGTCTGGTTCTCCGCCGTCGGCGGCATCGCCGGCGTGCTGTCGCTGATGATCCTGGCGCCGCCGCTGGCCGAGATCGCATTGTCGTTCTCGACCTTCGAATATTTCTGGCTGGCGCTGCTCGGCCTGATGTGCGCCACCCTGGTGGCGCGTTCCTCGCCGGTGAAGGCGATCGCCGGCATGTTCATCGGCCTGCTCGTCTCCTGCATCGGCATCGAGAATCCCGGCGGCATCCCGCGCTTCACCTTCGGCCTCACCGATCTGTTCGGCGGCATCGAGCCGATCCCGGCCCTCGTCGGCGTGTTCGCGGTGGCGCAGGTGATGCGCGCGATGCTGACGCCGGAACCACCACCCCTGCCGCGACGAAAATTCGGGAGCATCATGGCCGGCCAGTGGAGACTGACCAAGCTCTATCACTGGCAGATGACGCGCGGGAACATCGTCGGCATCATCATCGGCGTACTGCCCGGCGCCGGCGCCGACATGGCCGCCTGGGTCTCCTATGCGATGTCGAAGCGCTTCTCCAAGGAGCCGGAAAAGTTCGGCACCGGCCACGTCGAGGGCCTGGTCGAGGCCGGCGCCAGCAACAATGCCAGCATCGCGTCGGGCTGGGTGCCTTCGCTGCTGTTCGGCATTCCCGGCGACACCATCGCCGCGATCGCGATCGGCGTGCTCTATATGAAGGGGCTCAATCCCGGCCCGACGCTGTTCACCGAGAAGGCGTCGAGCATGTACGCGATCTATCTGATGTTCATCATCGCGAACATCATGATGATCCCGCTTGGCATCGCCATGATCCGCATCGCGGCTTACATCCTGCTGGCGCCGCGCTCGGCCATCATGCCGATCATCATGCTGTGCTGCGCGGTCGGCTCGTTCGCGATCGGCAACAACATGTTCGGCGTCGTCACCGTCGCCGCCTTCGGCGTGATCGGCTATGTCATGGAGGCGAACGGTTATCCGGTCGCCGCGATGGTGCTCGGCATCGTCATGGGCACCATGGTCGAGCAGGCCTTCGTCACCTCGCTGATCAAGTCGGACGGCAGCATTTTGCCGTTCTTCGAGCGTCCGGTCGCGGCCATCCTCGCTGCCATGGCGATCGGCGCACTGCTGTGGCCGGTGATGGTGTGGGTCTGGCGCAAGGTGAAACCAGCGCAGACGGTCGCCGCAACGACCCGGTGATATCGCCCGGGCGCGGGCCTCGCCTGCCCCCGGCCGGGTCAGCAGAACTGTCTCCGTATCGCTGGGCCGGGCGGCTGCCCTGTGCTAATATCCGGCCATGACCGATGTCGCAGACATTCCACTCCAAACTCTCATCGGGAAGCTCCGAGAGCTTGCTCCCGCCTTGAGGGCTGCGGGCGTGAAACGGCTGCACATC
Organism: Bradyrhizobium sp. NC92; assembly: GCF_025200865.1. Taxonomy (NCBI): domain Bacteria; kingdom Pseudomonadati; phylum Pseudomonadota; class Alphaproteobacteria; order Hyphomicrobiales; family Nitrobacteraceae; genus Bradyrhizobium; species Bradyrhizobium sp. NC92. The sequence continues at coordinate 2,826,662 of NZ_CP104171.1, read as the reverse complement.
TTCGGATCGCGTGCCCGCGGTGACGCGCGGCCGGACAGTGACCTCGACGTGTTGGTCGAAACGACCTCGCGCGAGGAAGCGCCGCGGTTCGACTATTTTGAGGTCCTACACCTGATCGAGGATCATGTCGGCGTTCGAGTGCAGGTATCGATGCGCGACTTGCTGAAGCCGCGCATGGCCGAGCGGATCGCGGACGATCTGATCGAGGTCTTCTGAATGCCGCCGACCGTCGAAGACCGGCTACTCGACATTCTGGAAGCCATATCGGACATCGAAAGCGTCACGAAGGGCCTCACATTCGATCAATTTGTCTCCGAAAAGACCTCCCGCCTCGCAATCGAACGGCTTCTCGAGATCATCTGCGAGGCATCGAGATTCATCCCGGATGAGGTCAAGCGAACGGAGCCTGGAATCGACTGGCGCAAGATGATCGACTTTGGAAATCTTCTGCGTCATGCCTATCATATGACGAAGGCCGAGATCGTTTGGGATATCATTCAAACACACCTTCCACCGTTGAAATCCTGCGCTGAGAGACACGTTCGCATGTCAGGCCGCTAGCGGCTGGACGCGAAAGCAACGATGACCACTCCCAAATCCATCGACATCAAATCCCTCGCCCGCGACCTCCGCACCGGCAGCCGCGCGGCGCTTGCGCGGGCGATCACGCTGGTGGAGAGCCGGCGCGGCGACCACCAAGCGCTGGCGCGCGAGCTGGTGCAGATGCTGCTGCCCGACACCGGCAAGGCGTTCCGCGTCGGCATCACGGGCTCGCCCGGCGTCGGCAAATCCACCACGATCGATGCGCTGGGTACGTATCTGATTGAACAGGGCCACAAGGTCGCGGTGCTCGCGGTCGATCCGTCCTCGGCGCGCAGCGGCGGCTCGATCCTCGGCGACAAGACCCGGATGGCGCGGCTGTCGGCCGCGAACGACGCCTTCATCCGCCCCTCGCCCTCCTCCGGCACGCTCGGCGGCGTTGCGGCGAAGACGCGCGAGGCGATGCTGCTGTGCGAGGCCGCCGGCTTCGGCGTCGTGCTGGTCGAGACCGTCGGCATCGGCCAGTCCGAGACCGCCGTCTGCGACATGACCGACTTCTTCCTTGCCCTCATGCTGCCGGGCGGCGGCGACGAGCTGCAGGGCATCAAGAAGGGCCTGGTCGAGCTCGCCGACATGATCGCGATCAACAAGGCCGACGGCGACAATCTCAAGCGCGCCAAGATCACCGCTGCCGACTACCGCGGCGCGCTGCATATCTTGGCGCCGCGATCGGAGCATTGGCATCCGCCGGTCGAGACCTATTCGGCGCTGACCGGCGACGGCATCGCAAGGATCTGGCAGAAGGTTCTGGATCACCGCAAGGCCATGAATGCGTCCGGCGATTTCGCCGCGCGGCGACGCGATCAGCAGGTGAAGTGGATGTGGTCGATGCTGGAACAGCGCATGCTGGCGCGGCTGCGCAGCGAGGCGTCGGTGCGAACGAAAGTCCGCAAGATCGAGGCCGAGGTCGCCGATGGCCATCTCACGCCGGCACTCGCCGCCGAGCAGATCCTGGAGTTGCTGCAATGAGCGACAAGCTCCGCATTCTCCTCACCGGCTTCGGTCCGTTTCCCGGCGCGCCCTATAATCCGACCCAGCCGCTGGTGGCGCGGCTGGCGCAATTGCGCCGGCCCGCGCTCGACGATGTCGCGCTATCGAGCCACATCTTCCCGGTCACCTATGCCGCGGTCGACCGCCAATTGCCTGAAATGCTCGCTGCGCAAAAACCCGACGCGCTGCTGATGTTCGGCCTCGCCGCACGCACGCCTTACCTGCGCATCGAGACGCGGGCGCGCAACGCGGTCACCATGCTCTGGCCCGATGCCGCCAACACCCGCTCGGCAAAGCGCGGCATCGCCGGCCATGCGGACGCGATGATGTTTGGCCCGCACACGGCAAGGCTGCTGCGCGCCGCGCGCCTCACCGGCATCGACGCGCGCCCCTCGCGCGATGCCGGCGCCTATCTCTGCAACTACCTGAGCTGGCGCGCGATCGAGCACGTGAAGGCGGGCGGGCCGCAGCTCGCGGCGTTCATCCACATTCCCCTGCTTGCGCGCAGCGGCGCCGTTCGCCGCAAGGGCGCAGCCCGCATCACGTTGGAGGAGCTGGTGGATGCGGGGGAAGCGATGCTGATGGAGATGGTGCAATTGGCACGGAAGGCGCGGAACATACCGGTCTCGTAGAGCCTGTGAGCCAATTCGTTTTGTTTCGGCTTCGGCATCAAGGGGTGGTATCGCCCCTTGATGGGGGAAGCCGGCGGCGTCAGGCTGTTGGTTATCTATGCTTTTGCGAGACGATGCCCTTGCAGGATGTTGTTGGTGAGGGCGTACCATAGCACGACGGCACGGACCTTCTCGATGCCGCGCACGGTCAGTTGCCTGAGGTCCCAGTTGCGCCAGCGGGCATGGATGCATTCGCAGATGGTACGGGCCTGGTACTGTGCCTTGCCGGCTTCGCTGGCCATGCGAGCACGCCAGGCCGCTATGCCAGGACCGTCGCTGCTCCGGGGTAAGAAGGGATCGACACCGCTCCTGGATTGGGGCGGTGGACAGTAACCTCGATGCCCTCGCCATGCGCCCATTCGATGTCGTCGCCAGTGCAGAACCCGCCATCGGCGAGGTAGCGGCGTGGCAAGCGCTTCAGCCGAGCGCGCGTTCGCTCCAGCATCGGGCGCATCAAGCCACGATCTGAGCCGCTGTTGTCGACATCGATCGCGACCACGATCAGTTCGCCAGCCGCGCTAGCCACCTGCACATTATAGGCCGGACGGAAGCCGGCATCGGCCATCTTCATCACCCTGGCCTGCGGGTCGGTGGTGGAGGCCCGAGGCTCCTTCGGCTTCTTGCCATTGCCGCCCTTGTCGTCGAGCTGTTTTCGCTTGCGCTTGATCTCGGCCAGCGCGGCCTGCGCGGCTTGCACCCGCTCGCTGCGTTCGCGCGCCGCCCGCTCTTTGGCGGCCCGGATCCGCCGATTGCTGGCTTCCGGGTCCGCATCGACCTCGCGCTTGAGCTCTTCCACAATGGCCTCGGCCTGCGCCATCTGCCGATCCAGCGTCGCCTCCCGCCGGAAAGATCCGGTCCCGGCATTCGCTCGTATCCGCACCCCGTCCTGGGTCAGCTTCTCCAGATCGACCAGCCCTGCCTCGTTCAGGGCCACCAGATGTTCAACCAGCAAACGGTCGAGCAAGTCGGCACAGCCGACCCGGAAGTCCGACAGCCCGTGATGGTTCAACGACACGCCACCGCAGAGCCAGCGGTAGACGTCGTGGCTGTCGCAGAGCCGGTCCAGCGCCCGCGCGCTGCCAACGGCATCGCTCGCGGCGTACAGCCAAAGCGCCAGCAACAACCGTGGCGATGGCGCCGGATGGCCCGGCCTGTTTTCCCGTGCCTTGACGCGATCTTCCAGCTCGCTCAGGTCCAGCCCTTCGACATAAGCCCAGATCACCCGCGCTGGATGATCCTGCCCGATCAGGCTGTCGATATCGACCGCTCGCAATTCGACCTGATTGCGCACAGGCTCGCGCAGCCGAGGTGCGCCTTGCGGCACCGCTTCGGTTCGTGCCGACTGCTCCGGCAATTCACCAAAAAGTCCGTCGTCAGCCATCATCCTCTCCAGCAGATCAGTCTGCCCAGAGAATCACATTCGTCTGACGCGCGGTACAAAAGATTCACAGTCTCGTAGGGTGGGCAAAGGCGCGCAGCGCCGTGCCCACCATGCATCGCTTGGGCGCGGACAATGGTGGGCACGCTACGCTTTGCCCACCCTACGGCACCGTCTCTTGCGTAAACATTTAACCCTACCGCCAACAATCCTCACGGTCCTCGCCCTGCTGAGCTACGAAACCGCTGCGGACCCCCGCGTCCGCCGGAGGACGCGTCATGGACCTCAATCGCCGTCATCTCATCGGGGCTTCGACCGCCGGCATTGCCGGTGCCCTCGCCATGCCTGTTGACGCCGCGCGCGCCGCGCCGCTGACGTCGATGCTCGGCCGCGATGCCACGCAATACGGTGTGCGGCCCGGCAGCAGCGAGGATCAAACACGCGCGCTGCAGCGCGCCATCGACGAGGCCGCGCGCGCGCAAATGCCGCTCGCCTTGCCACCGGGCGTGTACCGGACCGGCCTGTTGCGGCTGCCGAACGGCGCGCAGCTGATCGGCGTGCGCGGCGCGACCAAGCTCGTCTTCACCGGCGGGGCCGCGGCGATCCAGAGCGACGGCTCCGATGCGATCGGCATCACCGGCATCACCTTCGACGGCGGCGGCATTGCGCTGCCGACACGGCGCGGCCTGATCCACGTCCTCGGCGGGCGCGATGTGCGCATCACCGATTGCGAGATCACGAGCTCGGGCGGCAGCGGCATCTGGCTCGAGCAGGTCGCGGGCGACATCTCCGGCAATATCTTCACCGGCATCGCGGTGACGGCGGTTGTGTCGTTCGACGCCAGGGGCCTCTGTGTCTCCCGCAACACGATTCTCGGCACCAACGACAACGGAATCGAGATCTTGCGCAATGCGATCGGCGATGACGGCACGCTGGTCGCCGACAACCGCATCGAGAACATCAAGGCCGGCCCCGGCGGCTCGGGCCAATACGGCAATGCCATCAACGCCTTTCGCGCCGGCAATGTGATCGTGCGCGGCAACCGCATCAGGAATTGCGACTATTCGGCTGTGCGCGGCAACTCGGCCTCGAACATCCATATCACGGGCAACAGCGTCAGCGACGTGCGCGAGGTCGCGCTCTATTCCGAATTCGCGTTCGAAGCCGCCGTGATCGCCAACAACATTGTCGACGGCGCGGCCGTCGGCGTCTCCGTCTGCAATTTCAACGAGGGCGGCCGCATCGCGGTGGTCCAGGGCAACATCATCCGCAACCTGGTCCCGAAGCGGCCGATCGGCACCGCGCCTGACGACGATGCCGGCGTCGGCATCTACATCGAGGCGGACTCCTCGGTGACCGGCAACGTCATCGAGAACGCGCCGTCCTACGGCATCGTCGCCGGCTGGGGCAGATATCTGCGCGATGTCGCGATCACGGGCAACGTGATCCGCAAGGCGCTGGCCGGCGTCGGCGTCTCCGTGGTGCCGGGCGCCGGCACCGCGCTCGTCAACAACAACATGATCTCCGAGACGCCGCGCGGTGCCGTGGTCGGCCTCGATCACGCCCGTGCGGTGACGTCGGACCTGTCGGCCGACGGCGCACAACGCTTCGCGCAGCTGCTGGTCGGCGGCAATGCGGTGCGAAGGTAGGCGTGGTTGACGGCCGGGCCCTGCATCCTTCGAGGCTCCTCATGGGACGCACTGCGTCCCATGCCTCGCACCTCAGGATGACGGAGCGACAGGTGCGGCTGCCTCCCGTTTTGCCCTCGCGACGGAGCGTTAGAACGCGTTCCGCAGCAGCGGGTATTTCGCTTCCAGGCCGTCGAGGCTGAAGGTGAATTCGACGACGCGCTCGGGGGCGGCGACGATTTCCTCGGCGGGCGGAGCGAACTGCGGCAGGAGGGCCGCCATCGCTGCAGGCGCCGTCCTCGGCGGCTGCGCGGCAGGCACCGGCGGCCTCACTTCCGGCGCGGTGAATGGCGCGGTTGCGGCCGGCTCCGCGCGCGGCGATCTCACGGCAGGTGCGGTGAACGGTGCCTTCGCAGCGGGAGCCTTGAGCGGCGGCATCTCGGCAGGCGCGGTGAACGACGGCCAAGCCACCGGCATGGCAAGCGGCGCGATCGGGGCTTCGGTGATCTCCGCGAGCACGTCGGGCTTCGGATCGAGCCTGACCGGCGTGGCGGTCTCGGGAGCGATATGAACGGCCTTGGGCTGCAAGGTCTTGGGCTGCACGGTCTGCGCCTGCTCGCGCGGCGCCATGCGGGGCATCGTCGCCGGCGACCAACCGAATGCCGGCGTCACGCTCGCGGCCGCCTCGGCGACGTCCCCGCCGGTCGCAAGCGCGCGCCAGGTCTGGACGGCGCGCTTGGCCTCCTGGATGTTTTCGAGGAACGCGATCTCGGAATGATAACGGCGCCAGCGGCCAGTCTCGAACATCTCGGAGAGATGTTGCAGGCGCTGCTCGGCGAGAGCGCACCAGCGCGCCGCGATTTGGCGGCTGCCAGCCGCGTCGCGAACGAACTCTTGGCGATGTGTCATGAACCAGCCCGTCAGGAGAAAACACGGACGCGGGGGACGCAACGCACACGAATCAATTTAGACGCGACATGAATATTTTGTGGAAAAGTTTTGACTTGTCCAGCAACGACGCGGCATTGGTCGTCAAACACCGTAGTCGTGCGGAGAATTGCTGTGTTTTCGAGTCAAGCTTCGCACAAGCATAACGGAGTTGCGGCGCGCCGCGCGCGCGGCGGCGACCGACGCCGCGGCGACCTTCAACCGCAAGCTGAACGGAAGCGAAGCTTCAAAAGATCGGACGCCAGATTCCTGTTTTGACGCGTTTTTCCTCACGCGAACCGGCATCCACTTCGGTCAAAAACGCTCTGAAAAGAAAAGACCCGTCCGGGGGGACAACCGGACGGGTCGAGCCATATGGGCGCTTGGGGTGGATGGGCGCTCGCGCCTGATATGACTGATGGGGAGGGATGACCGCTCCCACATCAGTTGGTCGTGGCAGCGGGCTCAACGTTCAATGCGGGGTCTGATTTTTTGACCATCGGCGCGCGCGCAAAGTTGTCGCAGCGACTATCGCGTCGCCGGCCTATCTGCCTGAGAAATCGCGGCTTTATCGGCTGCGCTCGACAGCGAGGGCTGTTCGATCGCGCGAATGCCGGGCTCGTCGCGACGCTTGTCGGCATCTTCACGTTTTGTTGTACCCGAGGCAGCAGCGACCGGCGTCGCGCTGTCGACGGGAATAGCCATGACGGCGGCAAACGCGTCGGCCTGACCGTCGCCGAAGAGGTCGTCACGCCCGGGTGAGCCGAGGTCGCGCGCGGTCTTCACCAGTGTCATGCGCAGCGCTTCCGGCTTGAGTGCGTAATTGCGCTCGAGCAGCAGCGCCGCGACGCCGGAGACATAGGCGGCGGAGAACGAGGTTCCCGACGTCATCTGGTACTTGCCGTCGGGTGCCGGCAGGAAGATGTCGACGCCGGGGGCCGCGACGGCGATGTAGTTGCCGCGGTTGGAGGCGGCGAACAGCCTGTCCTGCTGATCCGTCGCGCTGACTGCAATCACGTTGGGGTTGGCGGCCGGATAGAGCGGCGGCGATTTCGCGCCGGCATTGCCGGCGGCCGCGATCAGCACGAGACCTCGCGCGGCCGTCGCGGCGATCGCGCGCTCGATGACCGCGTCCTTCGGACCGGCAAAGCTCATATTGACGATCTGCGCGCCGTGCTCGGCGGCGTAATTCAGGGAACGCAGGATGATGTAGGACGAGCTCTCGGCGCCGCCATTGGCACCGCCGAAGGCCCGGATGGCGATGATGCGGGCCTCGGGCGCGCTGCCCATCAGACGGGCATGGGCCGCGATCGCCCCGGCGATGCCGGTACCATGGACGTGCGGTCCTTCGGCACTGCCGAGGGCGTCGAAATTGTCGGCGATGGAATTGGCGAGCTCGGGATGCCGGGCGTCGACGCCGGAATCGATCACGGCGATCGTGACGTTGGCCCCGTGCGCCAGCGTATGCGCCTGCGGCAGGCGGAGCTTTGCCAGCGCATATTGCGCAGGATCGCCCTCGGTCGTGGCAGCCGATTTCTGGTCCTGGAGCACGTAGCGGAAGTTCGGCTGCAGCGAGCGCACGCTGCCGTCGGCCGCGAACTCGCGCCGCACGGTTTCGTAGGGCCGGCCATCGGCAATGCGGAACAGGCCGAACGTGGCTCCGATCAGCGGGAAATTCTCGGAAGCGAGGCGGGTCAGGCCGTGGCGACGCGCCAGCTCGTCGGCCTCGGCGGTCGACAGCACGCCGTCGATCTCGGCGACGAATTCGCCTGCGAAGCTGCGCGAGGTCAGCGCGACCGGCGTATCGTTGCCGCGCCCCTTGCCGGCGCTCTTCTTGCCAGGTTTTCCGGTGCCCTCGCCGCCCGCGTTCGGCTGCGCCAGGCATTCGCCGTCGGCAGCACGGTAGGGCGCGGTGCAGGCCGGATAGAGGTTCGGCGAGTAACGCGCGTAGGGCAGCACCGGCGTCGTCGGGCGGATGCGCGACGTCGTGGTACGCGGAATGGTCGCCATCGTCCGCGGGCCGCGGTCGACGCTTACCGCGCGCGCAGCGATGTTCGGGCTGACCCGCGGGGTGATGTTGGGAGAGATGGTCGGCGTGCGCGAGGGCACACTGATCGTGGGGGTGCGCATGATCGCCTGCGCCTGCGCAACCTCGACGCCGAGACAGGAGGCGACCAAAAAGGCAACGCCGACGGATGAAGCGCGGATCCCGGTGCGCACCCAGCTCTCGGATTTGCCCGTCATCGGTTCAGCGGCGCGCCTACGGCGCCGCGACGGCGAGGTTGACGAACTTCTCGCGCTGCATCCTGCCGAGCAGCGAAGCGAGCTCGTCCTGGCTCATCGCCTTGTCGAACTGGAGGCGGAACATGCCGCCCTTGGCATCGCCGATGATCGAAGCCTGGTAGCTGTCGAGCAGCGCGGTGATGTCGGCGACGCGCGCCTCGGGCGTGAAGCGCACCAGCGCACGCGCCGGTGCGGCCGCGCTGCCAAGCTCGCGTGTGATCGGCGCACTGGTCGAGAGCGAGGCGGTCTGGAAGGTCGCCGGCTGCTTCTTCATCAGCACGGCGCCGATGATGCCGGCCTGCAGCACGAGCGCGACGGCGCCGAGGCTCGCCGACCAGGCCAGCGTGCGCGGCGACAGGCTCGCGAAGAAGGTCGAGATGCGCGCCGACAGCGGCAGCGAGCCGCTCGCCCGGGCCGGCTCTGCGTCGATCGCAGCGAACAGCTTCTGCATCGCGCGCGCCGACGGCGCCCCCAAGCTCTCGTTCAGGTGGATGGTCTCTTCGTACTCGGCGCGGATCGCGGCATATTGCCTGGCGAGCTCGGGATCGCGCCCCAGCGCTTCCTCGACACGGCGCGCATCGCGCGCGTTCAGCGTGCCGGCAGCGTGCCAGGGCAGCAGCAGTTCAATTTCACTGGGCTCTTGCTCCAGCATCTTCTTGCTCAAAGCCATCATGGCCAGCCTCGCTCAACGCCGGCTGCCTTCAGCAGTTCGGCCAGTTTCTTGCGCGCGTAGAACAAGCGCGTCTTCACAGTGTTCTCCGGTATCCCGACGATTTCGGCCACCTCTTCCACGGACTTCTCGTGGTAGTAGACGAGATCGACGATTTCCCGGTGATCCGGCGAAAGGCCCGTCAGACACTCCCGCAACGCCTCACTGGTATCCTTCTTCTGCACCACCGTTTCCGGATCGTCGGACGTATCCTCGATCGCGTTGGCGGCGTCTTCGTCCAGCTCGAAATCCTTCCTGCGCCGGAGCGCAGACAGGGCCTTGAATCGGGTGATTGCCAGCAGCCAGGTGGAAACGGCGGATCGGCCCTCGAACTTGCCGGCTTGACGCCAGACGTCGAGAAACACCTCGCTGATGAGGTCTTCCGCCGCCTGCTCGTCCCGCACGAGCCTCAGTCCGAACCTGTAAACCCTGACATGGTGCCGCCCGTACAGCACCTGCATGGCAAGCCGGTCACCTTGAGCGATCCTGGCGATCAGGATCTCGTCCGAAGCCGCCTGTGTCGCGCTCAATGGCCGTCTCGCAAAGTTGGTCGAGTCGATGCGGCGGACGGTTCGACGTGGGGGGCAAAATTGTTCAACCTACCGCACTCATACGGGGGCCTGTGTGAGCTACCCCACATACAGGCTTTTTTCTCGTCCCACCCGCGGTGGTCAGCGTCGCAAGTCCGAATCGGTACCATAATACTGCGAATTTCCCTGCGGAATGCCCTGTCCGGGGTACAGGCGGCCCGGCCTCACCGGTTCCATAGCAGCCCTGCACCACCTTTGTCGCGCCAAGCGCTGCTTCGGCTCGACCGCAGCGCACACGATACCTGATCGCCGGTAAAAATCTCACACTGGCTTATCGCCTTGTTCCGCGCTGCACGGTTCGGATTCGATTTCAAAGGATACCAAACCTAAAGGCTTGCCACGTAGGTTTTTACGCTGACATCCACCATTGGCGGGACCATGAGCACGGCCGCGACGTCCTTTCCGGAGAGGAATGCCGCAGAGGTCGCGGATCTCGTCCTCGCGTCCGAGACGACAGCTCCCGAGGTCAGGGCACGCCGGGCCCGGCAGCGCCGCCAGATGTATATCGGCCAGGTCGCAAGCTACTCGCTGGGCGCCTCGGTCCTGCTGCTCTACGCCTATGACGGGACGATCTCCATCGGCGTTCCGTCGCTGTTCTGGCTCGGCGGCCTCCTGATCATCGGGACGTTCACGGTGCTGTCGGAAGCCGGTTTCGGCGACCGCTTCGAGGATCATTACCTCACCGTCTATCAGATCTCGGCGCATATGGCGCTGCAACTGGTGTTCCTGCTCGCGGTGCCGACGGTCGGGGTCGCGTTCCTCGCCGTGTTGTTTCTGATCTTCGCGTTCGGCACGCTGCGCATGACGTCGAGCCAGGCAATGGTCACCTGGGGCCTTGCCACCTGCGGGCTCACCTTGGTTTTCCTCGGATTGGATCTGCCGATCGGACTGCCGGTCGCGACCCGGCTGCAGCGAACCGCCTCGATGCTCTGCTTCGTGCTGGTGATCGGCCAGTGCGCCTTCCTCGGCCTGTTCGGCGCCACGCTACGCAAGATCCTGTACCGGCGCAGCATCGAATTGAAGGCCGCCTATCGGCGCATCGAGGAACTGGCCGAGCTCGACGAGCTCACCGGCTCGTACAACCGCCGCTGCATCATGCGGCTTCTCGACGCCGAGATCGAAAACTCGCGGCAGGCATCCACGCCTTGCGCGATCGCCCTGATCGATCTCGACTGGTTCAAGCGCATCAACGACGCTTACGGCCACCCCATTGGCGATGAGGTGCTGCGCACCTTCGCGATCACCATTTTCGCCAACACCCGGCCGACCGACAGTTTCGGCCGCTACGGCGGCGAGGAATTTCTGCTGCTGCTGCCGGACACGTCGGGCGACGTCGCGCGCCGCGTGCTCGAGCGCCTGCGCGGCATCGTCGCCGATCTGGACTGGAGCGCATTCTCTCCGGGCATGCGGGTGACCATTTCCGCGGGCGTCGTGACGCTGCGCGACGCCGATACTGCCGACACGTTTCTCGCGCGCGCCGACAGCGCGCTCTATTCCGCCAAGGCGCAAGGGCGCAACTGCATTGCAACGAGCTGACCGACCCATTTTCCTCCGGTGCGGCAGAAGCCGCCGCCGGCCCGAACGCTCCAGGACAGGGCAATGAGATCCAATTCCGCAAGACCATCCGAAAACCTGATCGAGGAATTGCAGGCTGCCCTCTCGCACGGCACCGTCGCGCGCCGGGTGGAGACGCTGCGCCGCGTCACCGACCTCTTCGTCGGCAACGCGGTCGACTATTCCGACGACCACATCCGCGTGTTCGACGACGTGTTCCAGTGCCTGGTCGAGCAGATCGAGACGTCGGCCAGGGCGCTGCTCGCCGAACGGCTCGCACCGATCGCGGCTGCGCCCCCGCAGATCATCCGCACGCTCGCGCTCGACGAGATCATCGAGGTCTCCGGCCCCGTGCTGTCGAAGTCGGAACGACTGGACGAGGCGACACTGATCGAGATCGCGCGCACCAGGGGCCAGGCGCATCTCAAGGCGATCTCGCTGCGGCGGACGCTGTCGGAGGCCCTGACCGACGTGCTGGTGGCGCGGGGCGACGAGGACGTGGTGCAGTCGACCGTCGGCAATCCGGGCGCGCAATTGTCCGAGGAGAGTCTCGCCGACCTCGTCGTCCGCGCCGAGCGCGACGACGACCTCGCCGGCTGCATCGGCCTGCGGCCCGACCTGCCGCGCCATCACTATCTGAGGCTGGTCGCCAAGGCATCCTCGAGTGTGCACAGGAAGCTCGCGGCCGCACATCCTGAGCTCGCGGACGAGGTGTCGAGAGCCGTCGAGGAAGCGGCCCACCGGGTTCGCGCCGTTGCGAGGACGAAGCAGACAGACATGGCTCGCGCGCTGGTGAAGTCGCTGCACGAGGACGGCCGTCTCAACGAGCTCCAGATCACGACCTTCGCCGAACAAGGCAAGTTCGACGAGACCAATGCCGGGCTCGCGGCGCTCGCGGGCGTTGCGGTCGAGACCGCCGAGACCATGATGATCGAAAGCCGTACCGAGGGCGTGATGATCCTCGCCAAGGTCGCGGGCATGCAATGGCCGAGCGTGCGCGCGATCATCGCCATGCGCGAGAAGCTCTCCGGCGGGTCGCAGACCGACATGCTGAAGCTGCGCGACACCTACGAGAGCCTGCGCGCATCGACCGCACAACAGGTCCTGCGCTTCCACCGCATGCAGAATGCGACGACGGTGGCCTGAAGCAGGCGCGGCTAGTACCGCAACACCCTCGATCCCACCGCCGCGCCGATCGCCGTCACCAGCGCGGTCGCGAGCGTGTACCAGGTCGCGACGAACAGCGGGGAATCGTCGGTGCAGTGCGAGGCATAGAGGGTCGCCGCAAGTCCGGCCGACACCAGCCCGGCGAGCGCTCCGGCGAGCGCGGGGCGGGACGGCGCGCCGTGGCGCAGGCCGAACAGCGCCCCCGCAAGCAGCGGCAGCGACATCGCGGGGATCGCGACCAGGCACACCCTGGAGTTCTTGCCCATCAGGCGCATCGTCATCGGCATGGCTGGCGCCATCATCGCCTCACTGCCGATCGCCACCGCGAGCAGCCCGACGGGAAGCAGCAGCAGCCAGCCCCAGCCGCGCAGCAGGGCTTCGGGACGCGACAAATGCAGGCTGACGATGATGGCGGGGATTGCGAGCGACAGGGTCACCGCGAACTTCATGTCGAAGAACGGATTGCGCATGGCGCTCATCACGTCGGCGCGCATACCGAGGAACGTCGCGAAGATCAGGATCGACAAGGGCGCGGCCACCAGCAGCGCCATGGTCAGCACGGCGCCGACCCGTGGGGCGCGGTGCGCGTTGTCGACCGCAAGCGAGCGAATGAGTTGATCGGTGTCCATGATCAATGGTCCCGCAGTTTGGCCGTCAGCGCCGCAAGTCCGCGATGCAGCGCGACCCGGACCGCGCCCTCGCTCATCGACAACTTTGCCGCGGTATCCTTGATCGAGGCGGCCTCGACCGCGATCGACTGCAGCACGTCGCGCTGACGCTGCGGCAGGGTTCCGAGCTGGGCGGCGACCTCGCCGGCCGAAGCGGTCTCCTGCGGCGCTTCGCCCGGCAGCGTCTCGGCGAAATCGTCGATGTTGACGAACACGCGCCTGCCGCGCCGGCGGAGAGCATCGATCAGCTTGTTGCGGCCGATCGCAAACAGCCAGGGCGCGAAAGGCGCTTCGCTGTCCCAGGTATGCCGCTTCAGATGCACCGCCAACAGAATCTCCTGCACGATATCCTCGGCCTGGTCGGGGGGCTGACCCGCCCGCGCCAGGCCACGCCTCGCGGCGGCCCGCAGCACCGGCGTGACTGCCTTCAACAGGCGATGATACGCGGCATCATCGCCGGCCATGGCCGACCGCATCAGGCCGGTCCATTCGTCCTCACGTCCGCGCACCCGCGCCCCTCACCATGCAATTCGGCCGCTCTTTCAATTTGTTACGCGGGCACCGAGCATATCACGAATTCGTGATCGAGATTCGGGCCGCGCGACCGATGCGGCCGCAAACATCTGCGACGGCTCATAACACCGATCGGTGCGTCCTGCATCGGGCGGGTGGCTGCGGGAGGGGATTTGCCGCGTTTTTGGCGGGTGTTGCCCGAAGATTCCCATTTTTTGCCGCGCTGTCGTCACGCCCCGGGGTCTCTGTTCGCTGCCGGGACGGGCGGAATTGGGGAGATCGTCGACATGATGAAAACCAGCGCGCGCGCGGCCCTGATCGGTTTGGCCGGGCTTGTCTTGCTGTCCGGGGGCGTCGCACAGGCGGCGCCGAACTCGGCCGCCGGCAACAGATCGGAGAGCGTGGACAAAGGGGCCGATACGGCCAAGCCCCGGCGCCATGACTCGCGCCGCACCGACAGCAAGAAGACGGTGCAGAAATCCGACGACAAGGCCGACAAGAAGGACGGGGCGGCCAAGGCCGACGAGGCCAGGAACGACAAGACCGACAGTCAGGTGCCGGCCGCGAGCCAGATGCCCCCGGGGGTCGCCAACGCCAATGCGCAGCTCGTCGCTGAGACGCCGACTGCCGCAGCCGTCTCCGCGATGACGAACCGCGCCAACGACAACGTCCAGGCAGCCGCCGATAATACCAACGCTGAGAACCCGGAAAACCAGGTCGTCGCGCCCGATCAGCTCAACGACATCGATCGCGCCCTGCAGGAGAACCCGCCGCCGCAGAAGACGGTGATCGCGGCGATCGAGGCGCAGCCACGGCCGGCGCCGGTGATGGCCAGCGCCCAGCAGAGCTCGGCCTGGGACCAGAGCTCCCTGATCGGCAAGATCTTCATCGGCGTCGGCACATTGCTGACCCTGGCCTCCGCCGCGCGCATGTTCATGGCCTGATTGGCTGTTCCGCGGGACGCACGCCGCGCGCGTCCCGCGTCCGGCCCCCTTGAAGGCATCCGCGCCAGCGGGCACATTGCCCACTCAATCAAAAGCGTGGGTGGAGCATGAGCACGTTCGAACACATCATCGTCGAGAGCATCGGTGCGGTCGGCATCGTCAAGCTGAACCGGCCAAAGATGCTCAACGCGCTCTCGTTCGGCGTCTTCCGCGAGATCGCCGCGGCGGTCGACGATCTCGAGGCCGATGACGCCATCGGCTGCATCGTCGTGACCGGCAACGAGAAGGCCTTTGCCGCCGGCGCCGACATCAAGGAGATGCAGCCCAAGGGCTTCATCGACATGTTCTCCGAGGATTTCGCCGCGATCGGCGGCGACCGCATCGCGCGCTGCCGCAAGCCGACCATCGCCGCGGTCGCGGGCTACGCGCTCGGCGGGGGCTGCGAGCTCGCCATGATGTGCGATTTCATCATCGCCGCCGACACCGCGAAGTTCGGCCAGCCCGAGATCACGCTCGGCACCATTCCAGGTATCGGCGGTACCCAGCGGCTGACACGCGCGATCGGCAAGTCCAAGGCCATGGACCTCTGCCTCACCGGCCGGATGATGGACGCGGCGGAAGCCGAGCGCTCCGGCCTCGTCAGCCGCATCGTACCCGCCGACAAGCTGATGGACGAGGTCATGGCGGCCGCCGAGAAGATCGCCGCGATGTCGCGCCCCGCGGCCGCGATGGCCAAGGAAGCGGTGAACCGCGCCTTCGAGACCACGCTCTCCGAAGGCATGAGCGTCGAGCGCAACCTGTTCCATTCGACCTTCGCGCTCGAGGACCGCTCGGAGGGCATGGCGGCGTTCATCGAGAAGCGCAAGCCGATGAACAAAAACCGGTAGCGCACAAACCGGTCAGGCTGGTGTAAGGCACTGGCGCTTTGCCGCATACATCCTGTGACGCGCCTGCAACAAGCACGGAATACATGGGGGTTTCCCCCGCGGCAGTTTGCCTGCGGGACCTCGGCTGGCTAAACAGTTAAGAGGCCATCGTCGGCGGGGGCGGACAGCCGGGGTTAAGCGGGAATACATGATTGGGCGTACCGCCAGAGCTGGTCGCGGAGGGACGCGACGTCGATCGGGCGCGGGTCCTGTGCTTGCGACATGGACCACGCTGGCGCTCTCTTGCGCCCTGCCCGCGACGGCATCGGCCGAAGCCCTGCCGGAAGCATTGGCAAAAGCCTACCAGAGCAATCCGCAGCTCAATGCCGAGCGCGCTCGCCAGCGCGCCACCGACGAGAACGTGCCGCAGGCGCTCGCCGGCTACCGGCCGCAGATCGTGGCGAGCCTCAGCGCCGGGCTGCAATCGGTCCGCAATCTGTTGCCCGACAACACCATCCAGACCGGCAATCTGAAGCCCTGGATCATCGGCGTCACCGTGACGCAGAGCCTGTTCAACGGCTTCCGCACTGCCAACGGCGTGCGGGCCGCCGAGCTCCAGGTCCAGTCGGGCCGTGAAGCGCTGCGCAATGTCGGCCAGGGCGTGCTGCTCGATGCGGTCACGGCCTACACCAACGTTCTCGCCAACCAGTCGCTGGTCGAGGCGCAGCGCTCCAACGTCGCCTTCCTGCGCGAGACGCTCGCCGTCACCCAGCGCCGCCTCAATGCCGGCGACGTCACGCCGACCGACACCGCGCAGGCCGAAGCCCGCCTCAATCGTGGCCTTGCCGATCTCAACGCGGCCGAGGTCGCGCTTGCGGTCAGCCAGGCCACCTATGCGCAAGTGATCGGCAATGCGCCCTCGCAGCTCAGGCCTGCCGAGGCCGTCGACCGTTATCTGCCGAAGAGTCGCGAGGACGCCATGACGATGGCGATCCGCCAGCATCCGGCGGTGATGGCCGCCAGTTTCGATGTCGATGTCGCCTCCACCAACATCCGCATCGCCGAAGGCACGCTGCTGCCGAGCGCGACCATCCAGGGCAGCGCCAGCAAGAGCCGTAACAACGACCCGACGCTCGGCACCTTCGCCGAGGACCAGGCCTCGATCGTCGCCAACGTCACCGCGCCGATCTACGACGGCGGCCAGGCCGCGGCGCAGACCCGGCAGGCCAAGGAGATCACGGCGCAGAGCCGCCTCGTGCTCGACCAGGTGCGCAACCAGGCGCGCACGGCGGCGGTCAGCGCCTGGGTCGCCAATGAAGGCGCCAAGATCACGGTCTCGGCCTCCGAATCCGAGGTGAAGGCGGCCACCGTCGCGCTGCAGGGCGTACAGCGCGAGGCTGCGGGCGGCCAGCGCACGACGGTGGACGTTCTGAACTCGCAGGCCGATCTGATCCAGGCCAAGGCCCGCCTGATCGGCGCGCAACGCGACCGCGTGATCGCCTCCTACACGCTGCTCAGCGCCATCGGCCATCTCGACGTCAAGACGCTGAACCTGAACACGCCGGATTACCTGCCCGAGGTGCACTACCACCAGGTCCGCGACGCCTGGCACGGCCTGCGCACGCCGTCGGGGCAGTAGCCTTCAAATCTCTCTGGTGGATGCCGATGAAAAGCCGCCGCATCCATCTGATGGGAGCCTCGGGCTCCGGCGTGACCACGATCGGTCGCGCGCTCGCGGACCAGCTGGCGCTGCCGCATCACGACAGCGACGATTATTTCTGGCTGCCGACCGTGCCGCCCTATCAGACGACCCGCCCCGCCGCCGACCGCCTGCGCCTGATGCGCGAGATGTTCTTGCCGCGCCTCGACTGGGTGCTGAGCGGATCCGTCACCGGCTGGGGTGAGGAGCTCGTTTCTTCGACCTGGTCGTCTTCGTGACCGCGCCGCGCGAGATCCGGATGAAGCGGTTGCGCACCCGCGAGGCCGCCCATTTCGGCGCTGATGCCGTCGCGCCAGGCGGCTGGCGCCATGGCGAAACCGAAGACTTCGTCGAATGGGCATCCCATTACGAAGCCGGCGATCGCGAAGGCCGCAGTCTCGCCAAGCATGAAGCGTGGCTCTCGGGCCTGCCCTGCCCGGTCGTGCGCGTGGACGGCTCACGTCCGCTTGCTGGTCTCGTCGAGCAGCTATGCAGCGAAGCGGAGCGGTTGCCCGGCTGATGTGATATTCTTCTTCCACCCGCCTACAAAAAAATAACCGGGAGAGAAACCATGCTCAGCCGACGCAGCGTCCTGCTTGCCTCCCTTGCGGCCGGAGTAGCCATGACCAGCAAAGCCCATGCCCGCGCGGCGCAGCCCGCGACGCCGATCAATTTCGACGTCCCGGCGCATGCCTGCGACTGCCATACCCACATTCATGGCGATGTCGAAAAGTTTCCGTTCTTCGCCGGACGCGTCTATACGCCGGAGCCGGCTTCGCCGGAAGAAATGGCCGCACTGCACAAGGCGCTGCATATCGAGCGCGTGGTGATCGTGACGCCGAGCGTCTACGGCACCGACAATTCCTCCACGCTGTTCGGCATGAAGGCGCGCGGCGCGACCGCGCGCGGCGTCGCCGTGATCGACGACAAGACGCCGGAGAGCGCGCTCGATACGATGCACCAGGACGGCTTCCGCGGCATCCGCCTCAATCTGGCGACCGGCGGCGTCAACGATCCCAATGTCGGCCGGCCGCGCTTCACCGCCGCCGTCGAGCGCATGAAGGCGCGCGGCTGGCACGTGCAGCTCTACACCACGCTGGCCATGATCTCGGCGATCAAGGACCTCGTCGAGACGGCGCCGGTGCCGGTCGTATTCGACCATTTCGGCGGCCTCGAGGCTTCGCTCGGGCTGGAGCAGCCGGGCTTCTCCGATCTCGTCGCGCTGGTGAAGTCCGGCAAGGCCCATGTGAAGATCTCCGGTGCCTATCGCTCGTCGAAGCTCGCGCCCGACTATCAGGACATGGTGCCCTATGCCCGCGCGCTGATCGCAGCCAATGCCGACCGCATCGTCTGGGGCACCGACTGGCCGCATCCGGATTCGAGCCGCGTCGAGGGACGCAAGCCCACCGACATCGCGCCGCTCTATCAGATCGATGACGGCCGCCTGCTCAACCAGCTTCCGGTGTGGGCGCCGGATGCCGAGGTGCGCAAGAAGATCCTGGTCGACAATCCGGCGCGGCTCTACGGGTTCTGACGATCAGCGCGCGCGGCGCGAGAAGAAGGAGATCAGGACCGGCAAGGTCACCAGGATCACGACCGGCGCCAGCATCATGCCGGTGACGACAACGACCGCGAGCGGCTTCTGCACCTGCGAGCCGATGCCTTCCGACAGCGCCGCCGGAAGAAGGCCGACGCCTGCGACGACGCAGGTCATCAGCACGGGCCGGAGCTGCAGCTCGCCGGTGCGCACCACCGCGCTCATGCGGTCCATGCCCTCTTCGATCAGCTGGTTGAACTGCGACAGGATGATGATGCCGTCCATCACGGCGATGCCGAACAGCGCGATGAAGCCGATCGCCGCCGAGACGCTGAATGCGGTGCCCGAGATCAAGAGGCCCAGCACGCCGCCGAAGATCGCCATCGGGATCACGCTCATCGCGAGCAGCGTGTCCGTCATCGAACCGAAGTTGAACCAGAGCAGCACGCCGATCAGTGCCAGCGAGATCGGCACCACGATCGAGAGCCGCCGGATCGCGTCCTGGAGATTGCCGAACTCGCCGACCCATTCCATGTGCGAGCCCGGCGGCAGCTGCACCTGCGCGGCGATCTTGTCCTGCGCCTCGCGGATCGCGCTGCCGAGATCGCGTTCGCGCACCGAGAACTTGATCGGCAGATAACGCTCCTGCTGCTCGCGATAGATGTAGGCAGCGCCGGAGACGAGGCTGATGGTCGCGACCTCGCTCAAGGGGATCTGCGTGACGGTGCCGTTCGGCCCGGGCGCGCCGATCCGCAAGTTCTGGATCGCCTCGGCGCTGCGGCGATATTCCGGCGCGAGGCGGACGATGATCGGGAAGTGGCGGTCGCTTCCGGGCTCATAGAGGTCGCCGGCGGTGTCGCCGCCGATCGCGACCTTGATGGTGGCGTTGATGTCGCCCGGCGCAAGGCCGTAACGCGCGGCCTTGGCGCGGTCGATGTCGATCTGAACGGTCGGCTGCCCGAGCGAGGTGAACACCGCAAGGTCGGTGACGCCCTGCACGGTCGACAGCACCTGCTTGATCTTGTTGGCGGTGTCGGTGAGCGCCTGGAGGTCGCTGCCGAACAGCTTGATCGAGTTCTCGCCCTTCACGCCGGAGACGGCTTCGGAGACGTTGTCCTGGAGATATTGCGAGAAGTTGAACTCGACGCCGGGGAAGCGATCGTCGAGCTGCTTGAGCAATTGCGCGGTCAGCTCTTCCTTGTCGCGGGTGCCGGGCCATTGGCTCACGGGCTTGAGCGGCGCGAAGAACTCGGCGTTGAAGAAGCCGGCGGCGTCGGTGCCGTCGTCGGGACGGCCGTGTTGCGATACGACGGATTCGACCTCGGGCCGGGCCCGGATCACCTTGCGCATCTCGTTGACGTAGCTGTTGCCTTCCTGGAGCGAGATGGTCGGCGGCAGCGTGGCACGGATCCAGAGATTGCCCTCCTCCAGCTTCGGCAGGAATTCGAGGCCGAGCAGCCGGGCGAGCGCCACCGTCATCAGCACGAGGCCGACCGCACCGCCGAGGACGATGCTGCGATTGGCGACCGCCCAATTCAGCAACGGCGAGTACAGCCGGTGCAGGATCAGCATCACCTTCGTCTCGGTCTCCTCGACATGCGCGGGCAGGATGATTGCGGACAGCGCGGGCGTGACGGTGAAGGTGGCAAGGAGGCCGCCGGCCAGCGCGTAGGCATAGGTGCGCGCCATCGGGCCGAAGATGTTGCCCTCGACGCCTGACAGCGTGAACAGCGGCAGGAAGGCCGCGATGATGATCGCGGCGGCGAAGAAGATCGATCGCGAGACGTCGGCGGCCGCGCTGAGGATGGCATGGCTCTTCATGCCGAACAGCGTTTCGGGGGACATATGCTCGGATTCCGACATCGGTGTCGTTTGCGTCAGGCGGCGGAAGATCGCCTCAACCATGATCACGGTGGCATCGACGATCAGGCCGAAATCGATCGCGCCGACCGACAGGAGGTTGGCCGATTCCCCGCGCAGCACCAGGATGATGACGGCGAAGAACAGCGCGAACGGGATGGTGGCGCCGACGATCAGCGCGCTGCGGAGATCGCCGAGGAAGATCCACTGCAACAGCACGATCAGCAGGATGCCGATCACCATGTTGTGCAGCACGGTGTGGGTGGTGAGCTCGATGAGGTCGCCGCGGTCGTAGATGCGCTCGATGCGCACGCCGGGCGGCAGGATGCTGGAGTTGTTGATCTGCTGGACGAGTTCGTGGACGCGCTTGATGGTCGGCGAGCTCTGCTCGCCGCGCCGCATCAGCACGATGCCCTGCACGATGTCGTCGGAATCGTCGAGGCCGGCAATGCCGAGATGTGGCTTCTGGCCGACCGTGACGGTGGCGACGTCCTTGACCAGCACCGGATTGCCGCCTGTCTGCGCCACCATGGTGTTGGCGAGGTCGTCGATCGAGCGGATCAGGCCGACGCCGCGCACCACGGCGGATTGCTGGCCGATATTGACGGTGTTGCCGCCGACATTGACGTTGGAATTGCCGACCGCCTGGAGCAGTTGCGGCAGCGTCAGGCCGTTGGCGACCAGCTTGTTGAAGTCGACCTGAATCTCGTAGGTCTTGCTCCTGCCGCCCCAGCCGGTGACGTCGATCACGCCGGGCACCGCGCGGAAGCGGCGCTGCAGCATCCAGTCCTGGATGGTCTTGAGGTCGAGCACGCTGTAGTTCGGCGGGCCGACGAGACGATAGCGGAAGATCTCGCCGATCGGGCTGAGCGGCGAGATCTGCGGCTGGACGTTGCCGGGCAGCGGGGCGAGCTGCGCCAGGCGATTCAGCACCTGCTGCAGCGCCTCGTCATAGGTATAGGCGAAGGAGAACTGGATTTTGACGTCGGACAGACCGTAGAGCGAGATGGTGCGGATGGTCGTGATGTTCTTCAGGCCCGCCACCTGGGTCTCGATCGGGATCGTGATGTAGCGCTCGATCTCCTCCGCCGATAGCCCCGGGCTCTGCGTCACGATGTCGACCATCGGCGGGGTCGGATCGGGATAGGCCTCGATGTTGAGCCGGTTGAACGCGATCAGTCCGCCGATCAGCACGGCGGCGAACATGCCGACCATCAGGAAACGCCGGTTGACGGCAAGGGCAACGAGACGATCCATTCAGGTCTTCAATTTTCTTGGGTCGTCGATCAGCTGCCGGACGCCGCGCGGTCGATGAACAGACTGCCTTTGGTGACGATCTGCTCGCCGGGCTTCAGATTGCTGGTGACCTCGACGAGATTGCCGTTGATGAGACCGGTCTTGATCTGGCGCAGCTCGACCGACTTGTCCTCACGCGCGACCCAGAGGCGGACCTTGTCGGCCTCGTAGATCAGCGCCTGCTTCGGCACCGCCGGCGCGGCGCGGTCGCCGGCCGAATAGATCGTGACGTTCGCGAACATTTCCGGCTTGAGCAGCCCGTCCTTGTTGTCGATCGTGGCGCGGACCAGCAGGCGGCGGGTGGCGGGGTCGATCGCGGCGGCAACGTAATTGATCTTGGCGCTGAACGGACGGCCCGGCAGCGCCATCACGTTGACGGTGATGTCCTGCCCGATGCACACCGCGGCCGCATCGCTCTCGCGCACGAAGGCGGTGAGCCAGACCGTGGAGAGGTCGCCGACTACGAAGACCGGATCGCTCGCGCCGGAATTGACGTATTGGCCCGGGCCGATCTTGCGCTGCACGACCGTGCCGGAGATCGGCGAATAGATCGTGATCTCCCGATCGATGACGCCTTTTTCCTGGAACGTCCTGATCGCCTCGTCGGTGAAGCCGAGGATGCGCAGCTTGTTGCGCGCGGCTTCCAGCGCCGTCACCGAAGAGCGCATGTCGTTGCGCGCCTGCACCTGGGCCGCTTCCGCCTGCTGGTAATCCTTCAGCGGAATGGCGTGGCCCTCGTAGAGGTCCTTGGCGCGCTTGAACTGGATGTCGGAAAGCTCGAGCGCCGACTTCGCCTTGTTCTGCGAGGTCATCGCCGCGATGAAATCGTTCTGGGCCTGCACGGTGTCGGCGGCCTCGATCGTAAACAGCGGTTGACCTTGCTTCAGCGTCTCGCCCGGCTTTGCGAGCAGCTTGGTGACACGGCCTGCATAGGGCGAGAACACCGGGGTCGAGCGGTCCTCGTCGACTGCGACCTTGCCCTCGGTGACATACTCGGCGCGGAAGCTCCTGGCGGCGACCGGCTCGATCGTCAGCGTCGCCCATTCGGACGGCGTCGGCGTGAAGGTCTGCGCATTCCTGCGCGACTGGCTGGAGATTTCGGAGTGCTTCTTTTCCTTCGCCCCCGAAGAGAAGAAGCCGTACGCTCCGGCACCGGCGCCGGCGAGAGCTAGTAAAACTACGGATGCGATCACCCGTTGTTTTGTAAGCACCTGCAATCGCTTGGTATTCTCAACTACCATGGGGCCCGGTCGTGTCTGCGACGATCTCGGCAAATGACGGCCTGATCGATCGCGCTAATAGTGCCGAATTGGGAGTTCAAACAACCTAAAAAACGCCTCGCCCCTTTCCGTTTGCGTTAAAATTTTGCGACACGTCAGCTTCATGTCAGCTTCGCGCCGGCCAGTGCGCCGGATGACTGCCGAGCGGCATCGCCGGACGGCTCCATTGCGCCGGCGTCTTCGACAGCAGTGCGGAATGCTGCACCGCCTTCAACGTGCCGAAGCCAGATTGCATGCGTTCTATGAACGCAGCATGTACGGCCTCTCCCGTAGTATCCGGGGTATTCAATCCGCCCTCGAGCCGGCCGAGATTCCACAGCCAGCGCCCCGTCTGCGCCAGCGATACGCGCACGTGCCAGCTGCCGCCTTCGCGCACCTGGCGTGCCTTGGCCATCATCGCGCCGAACGCCATCAGATAACCGGTGGCGTGGTCGAGCATCTGTGCCGGCAATTCCTTGGGGCCATCGATGCCGGCGGCCTGACCTTCGGCATGGTTGAAGCCCGTCGTGGTCTGCACCAGGGAGTCGAAGCCGCGCCGCTCGGCCCAGGGGCCGGCGTGGCCATAGGCCGACAGCGTGACATAGACGATGCCGGGATTGATCTGCGCTGCGTGCTCCGGCGCAAAGCCGAGCGCGGCGAGCGCGCGCGGACGATAGCCTTGCGAGAAGATGTCGGCGTCCTTCAACAGCCCGCGCAGCTGCGCCCTGCCGGCCTCGCTCTTCAGTTCGATGAAGGTGGTGAGCTTGCCGCGGCCGGTGTCGATGGTGAGCCAGTCGATCGCGGGCAGATCCGGTCCTGACACCAGCAGCACGTCCGCACCGTGCGCAGCGAGCGTGCGGCCGGCGACGGGGCCGGCGATGACGCGGGAAAGATCGAGCACGCGAAGACCTGAGAGCGGACGATCGCCTTTTGGCCACGGCTTTGGCGGCGCCTCACCGATCTTCTCGATCGAGAGCAGCGGCAATTGCGCGAGGGAGCGCGCCTGCGGGTGCGCGGACCATTCGTCGTAGGAGCGCATCAAGGCGACGACGCCGCCCGCGGCATAGGCCGCGCTTTCGAAATCCTCGCCCTTCCACTGCATCAATGCGGCCTGTACTTTCTCGCGCTCGGGCTCGCAATCGAGCACCTTGCAGACGGCGTCGCGGTGATGCGGAAAGTTGGTGTGGCAGCGAACGAAGCGGCCATCGCCGGTTCTGTAGACGCCGGCGATGGCGTCCCAGGCCGGTGGCGGCGGCTTGTCGTCGCGGCGCAGATAACGCTCGGAACGGCATTCGGCGACGGCATGGCGCATGTCGACGGAGACGTCCTGCGCCTCGCCGCTGCGCAGCTTCCATATCTCGGCGGCGGCAAGGCCGGCCGCCGCGATCGTGGTCTGGCCGGCGACGGCAACGCGAAACGAGGACGGGATTTGCGGCTCCTCGCCGGTCAGCCGCACGCGGCCGAGCGCGGCCTGATCGCCACCGGCGGAGGTCCAGATATCCTTGAGAATATCGGCGGGGCTTTGCATGGCCACTTCTCTCCCTTGCAGTTGAGCATGATCTCTGCACAAGCGCGTTCCGCGTTTGTCGCGTCGGAAAACCGCTGCACATTCTTCCGGATCATGCTGTAGTTTCGCGACCATCCATCAGCACATAAGGGAATGCAATGGCCGCCATCGATCCCCTCATCGCAGGTGCCGTGTTCATCGCGACAGCGGCCACCGACGCAGTCTATGTCATGTTCACCTCGGCCGTGATCGCGCGCAAGCGCATCCCCGCCGCGAACTGGAGCGCGGTCTGGTACCTGCTCTCCTCTTACGCCGTGATCAGCTACACCGAAAACGCCTTCTATGTCGCCTTCGCCGCGATCGGCTCCTGGGCCGGCGCCTATGCCTCGCTGACCTTCCTGCACCGCCCGCCCGGTGGCCCGCCGGTGGGGGCTGCGCCGGAGTGAGGAGTCCCACGTCTCTCCGCGTCATTGCGAGGAGCCCTTGCGACGAAGCAATCCAGACTGTTTCTGCGGATGCAATCTGGATTGCTTCGCTGCGCTCGCAATGACGACGTGGGGGCTTCTGGGCGTCTCTCGAAACAGCTACAGTCCCTGCGACCACCAAAAAGGAGCCAACAATGGATCTCGGTCTCAAGGGCAAGAACGCCGTCGTGCTCGGCGGCACGCGCGGCATCGGACGGGCGATTGCGGCGACGCTGGCCGGTGAAGGTGCCAATGTCGCGGTGTGCGCGCGCAACGCCGATCAGGTTGCGGCAACCGTCGCGGAGTTGAAGGCGAGCGGCATCAACGCCACCGGCGGCACGGTCGACGTCACCGACGGCGCGGCGCTGAAAAGCTGGATCGAGACGGCTGGGAAAGCGCTCGGCGGCATCGACTTGCTGTTTTCCAATGCCGGCGCAATGGCGCAAGGGCACGATCCCGCATCCTGGGAGCAGAATTTCCGGCTCGACGTGCTCGGCGCCGTGCACGCCTTCGAGGCCGCCCGGCCGTCCCTCGAGGCAAGCGGCGCCGAAGGCGGCGATGCGGCCTTCGTGATCGTCTCGTCGATCGCCGCGGCGCAGGCGGACGCGGCCGGCTCCTACGGCCCAATCAAGGCCGCGCTGATCCACATGGCCAAGGGACTGGCGCGGCAATACGCGAAGAAGAAGATTCGCGTGAATGTCGTGTCACCCGGCACTGTCTATTTCAAGGGCGGCGTCTGGGAGATGATCGAGAAGAACATGCCGGAGCGGTACCAGGACGCGATGAAGCGCAACCCGACCGGCCGCATGGCGACGCCGCAGGAGATCGCGAACGCGGCGGTGTTTCTGGCAAGCCCGGTGTCGGGATTCACCACGGGCTCGAATCTCGTCGTGGATGGTGCGATCTCGAACCGGGTGAATTTTTGAGGGGCGGCATCATCATCGACGAACTTGGAGGGTGGGCAAAGCGAAGCGTGCCCACCGCTTTCGCGACGAGATCCCAGAAGGTGGGCACGGCGCTTACGCGCCTTTGCCCACCCTACGGCAGCTGAGAGTGTGGCGCGCGATCGCGTCAGCAAACTCGTCATTGCGAGCGTAGCGAAGCATTCCAGCATCTTTCCGCGGGGACAGTCTGGATTGCTTCGCTGCGCTCGCAATGACGGCGTGGTGGGCAGCTCGCCTTACGACGCTCAATGAAAATCCCGCGACGGCGGCAGGATGCGGATGTTGCGGGGGTGACGGACTTTTTGCGCGGGCATGTCCGCGAGGGCGCGGGGGTCTTCGTTGAGTGGCTCCACGACGGTGGCGCCTGCGGGCACCGGATGTTTGCGGCTTAGCGCATCGTTGGCCAATCCGACCAGATCCTGCGAGCGGTCGACCATGCGCTGGGCGATGAGATGCGTCACCTTCTCCGGGCTGCTCTGGATGTAGCCCTCGACCAGGATGAGGCGCGCGCCCATCACCTCTTTCCGGTACTGCTCCATGATCTTGGGCCACACCACGACATTGGCGATGCCGGTTTCGTCCTCCAGCGTCATGAACACGACGCCGCTGGCGCTGCCCGGCCGCTGCCGCACCAGGACCACACCGGCGCAGCGGACGCGGCGCCGCTCGTTCTCATGGCTGATCTCCTTGCAGGCGACGATACGCTCGCGCGTCAACATCTCGCGCAGGAATTCCATCGGATGGCCCTTCAGCGACAGGCGGATGGTCTGGTAGTCCGCGACCACCTGCTCGGCGGGCGGCATCACCGGCAGCGGTTTTGCGCCTTCGTCCGGCTGCTCGCGCGCGGTGGCCGCTTCGAACAGCGGCAGCGGCACGTCGTCGGGCAGCCGCCGCACCTGCCACAACGCCTCGCGGCGATCGAGCCCGAGCGAGCGGAACGCATCGGCATCCGCCAAGAGGATCAGCGCGCGCTTGGGCAGGCCGGTGTCGCGGGCGAAATCTTCCAGCGAGGTGAAGGGCCGGCGGTTGCGCGCGGCGACGATGCGGTCGGCCCAGTCCTGCTGAGGCATCGGCGGTGCTACACCTCTCCCATAGGGAGAGGTCGCGCCGAAGGCGCGGGTGAGGGGTACGGTCTCACGAGGGACCTGAACCCCCTCACCCGATTTGCACTCGACGATGCTTCGCATCGCGAGGAGCAAATCGACCTCTCCCCTTTGGGGAGAGGTGTACGGAGCCTGCGGCAAGACCGGCTCAATCACGGAAAGTTCTTCAGGTAAGTCTCGGAATGACAGCTGGGAGCGCTTCAGCCTCTCCTCGTCCTCGTCCAGCCAGTGGAATCCATCGATCTGGCGGAAGCCGAGGCGCACGGCACAGTATTTGCCATCCGTATTTTCCAGCGTGTTCTGCGCAAAGCTGTAGGACACGTCGATGTCGCGCACCTCGACGCCGTTCTTGCGGGCATCGCCGACGATCTGCGCCGGCGCATAAAAGCCCATCGGCTGCGA
Organism: Bradyrhizobium sp. NC92; assembly: GCF_025200865.1. Taxonomy (NCBI): domain Bacteria; kingdom Pseudomonadati; phylum Pseudomonadota; class Alphaproteobacteria; order Hyphomicrobiales; family Nitrobacteraceae; genus Bradyrhizobium; species Bradyrhizobium sp. NC92. Next base: position 2,799,103 of record NZ_CP104171.1, on the reverse strand, counting down.
GTTCAACAGACCGCAGCAGAAGGCGTCGGGATGATAGTGCTTCAGCCACGACGAAATGTAGACCAGCTGTGCAAAGCTCGCGGCATGGCTCTCCGGAAAGCCGTAGGAGCCAAATCCCTTGATCTGGTCAAAACAGCTTTTGGCGAAATTGGGATCGTAGCCGCGGGCGACCATGTTGCCGATCAGCTTCTCCTCGTACTGGCCGATGGTGCCGACGTTGCGGAAGGTCGCCATCGAGCGGCGCAGGCCGTTGGCTTCCTCGGAGGTGAAGTGCGCGGCCTCGATCGCAATGCGCATCGCCTGCTCCTGGAACAGCGGGACACCGAGCGTCTTGTGCAGCACCTTGTAAAGCTCGTCCTTGTCGCCATGGTCCGGCGACGGAGACGGATAGCTCACCTTTTCCAGCCCGTTCCGCCGCCGCAAGTAGGGATGCACCATGTCGCCCTGGATCGGCCCGGGGCGCACGATCGCGACCTCGATGACGAGATCGTAGAAGGTGCGCGGCTTCAGCCGCGGCAGCATGTTCATCTGCGCGCGGCTCTCGACCTGGAACACGCCAAGCGATTCCCCGCGGCACAGCATGTCGTAGACGTTGGGATCGTCTTGGGGAACGCTCGCAAGCACAAAACGCTCGCCCTTGTGCTGGTCGATGAGATCGAAACATTTCCTGATGCAGGTCAGCATGCCCAGCGCGAGCACGTCGACCTTCATCATATGAAGCGCGTCGACGTCGTCCTTGTCCCATTCGATGAAGGTGCGATCGTCCATCGCGGCATTGCCGATCGGCACATAGGTGTCGAGCCGGTCCTGCGTCAGTACATAGCCGCCGACATGCTGGGACAGGTGACGCGGGAATTCGATCAGCTCGGTCGCAAGCTCGACCGCGAGGTTGATCATGGGATTTTGCGGATCGAGCCCGGCCTGGCGGACCTGCATGTCGTTGAGGCCCTTGCCCCAGCTGCCCCAGACGGTGTCGGCGAGCGCGGCGGTGACGTCCTCGCTCAGGCCCAGCGCCTTGCCGACGTCGCGGATGGCGCTGCGCGGGCGATAATGAATGACGGTGGCGATGATCGCGGCGCGGTGGCGGCCGTAGCGCCGATAGACATATTGCATCACCTCCTCGCGGCGCGAATGCTCGAAATCGACGTCGATGTCGGGCGGCTCCAGCCGCTCCTTGGAGATGAAGCGTTCGAACAACAGATCGACCTTGGTCGGGTCGACCGAGGTGACGCCGAGCACGTAACACACGGCCGAGTTCGCTGCCGAACCGCGGCCCTGGCACAAAATGTTCTGGCTGCGCGCGTAGTGGACGATGTCGTGCACGGTGAGGAAGTAATGCGCGTATTTCAGCTCGGCGATCAGCGCGAGCTCCTTGTTCAAGGTCGCGCGCAGCTTGTCGTCGATCTTGCCGCCGAAATATTTGTCGACGCCCGCCCAGGTCAGGTCCTCCAGATGCCCCTGCGCGGTCTTGCCCGGCGGTACCGGCTCGTCGGGATATTGGTACTTGAGCTGATCGAGCGAGAACTCGATTGCGTCCGCAAAGCGCATGGTCTCTGCGATCGCCTCGGGAAAATCGCGGAACAGCCGCGCCATTTCGCGCGGCGTCTTCAGGAAGCGCTCGGCATTGGCTTCGAGCTTCCGTCCAATCGCCTCGATCGTGGTCTTTTCCCGGATGCAGGTCAGCACGTCCTGAAGCGGACGGCGGCGAGGATCGTGATACAGCACCTCGTTGGTCGCGAGCAGCGGCACCTTGGCCTTTGCGGCGAGATCATCGAGCCGCGAGAGGCGCCGCCTGTCGTCGCCGCGATAGAGCAGGCTCGCCGCCAGCCACACGCCCTCGGCACGGCTATCCCTAAGCTTTGCGAGAACATCCAGCGCCTGCGCCGGCTCGAAACGATGCGGCAGCGTCAGGATCAGGAGCTGGCCTTGCGAGAATTCCAGGAGATCGGCGAAGGTGAGACGGCACTCGCCTTTCTCGATCCGCGTGATGTCGTCGCCGCGCTTGCCCCTCGTGAGGAGCTGACACAGCCGGCCATAGGCGGCGCGATCGCGTGGATAGACCAGGATGTCGGGCGTGCCATCCATGAAGACGATGCGGGCGCCGATCAACAGTTTCGGCTTGTGCAGCACCTCGTCATTGTCGAGCTCGTTCCAGGCACGCACCACGCCGGCGAGCGTGTTGTGGTCGGCGATGCCGATCACCGGAATTCCCAGAGCGCTGGCCTGATGCACATAGGCACGCGGATCCGAGCCGCCGCGCAGGAAGGAGAAGTTGGTGGTGATGCCGATCTCGGCATAGCCAAGCGTGTTCATGCGAAGAGACCGTGCACATACCAGCCGGGAGACGCAGGCTTGCCGTCACCGTCGAACACCTCGCCTTCATAGAGACCGTCGCGAAAGATCCAGAAGCGCAGGCCCTCGGCATCCTCGATGCGGAAATAATCCCGCGTCAGCTGCTTGCCGTCCTGCCGCCACCATTCCATCGCGATGCGCTCGGGGCCCTCCACCCGCACCACCGCATGCAGCGCGCGGCGCCAGGTGAATTGATGCGGCGGGCCATCGGGCACGGTCGCGAACGGCACCTTGATCGGCTCCGGCTTGTCGAACAGCCGCAAGGGACGCAGCGGCGGCTCGCTCTCGGTACGAACAGGCCATTCCGCCTGCATGGCGGCGGTGAGATGATGCTGCGCCGATGCGGCCAGCACCGCGCTTTCGGGGATATGAGTATCCTCAGGCAGGTGCACGACGACGCGTTTTCCCCCGATGCGCGCGGCGATGCGGTCGATCAGCGCGGCGAGCTCGTCATTGTCGTGGACATGGGCATCGAGATCGCGCTGCTCCTGCACCACGGTCTCGGTGCGGCTCGCCGACAACCGCACCATGTCGAAGCCGAAGCCGGGATCGAGGGGATCTGCGAGTGCATCGAGCCGCTCGCGGAACAGGCGGTCGATCACGGCGCTTCGCGTTACGGGACGTCCGGTTTCGACCGTGATCGTGCGCACCACGCCATCGGTGCGGAAGAATGCCGCTTCAAGTCGCCGTGCGCCTTTGCCCTGCTTCTCCATGGACGTAACAAGCGTGTCGGCCAGCCGCGACAGCGTCATCGCGATCATGGTGTCGGTCGCGATCGGCTCGGCAAAGCGTTTTTCCACAATGTAATCGGGCAGCGGTTTTCGCGGGCTAATCGGCGCATCGCCCTGCCCCAGTGCATGGGCGAGCAGCGTGGAGAAGCGCGCGCCGAACCGCGCCGTGATCTCGGAGGCGCTGCGCGATGCGACATCGCCGATGGTCTTCAGCCCGGCGCGACGCAGACCGGTGGTGTTGGCTTCACCTGCACCGAGCGCGGAGACTGGAAACGACCTGATCGCCTCCGCCTCGCCGCCATCGGCAACGATGGTGCCGGATGCCTGCCGCGTCAGCGTGCGGGCGCAGATCGAGGTGCCGGCGATCGCCGCGCTGACGGCAAAGCCTTGCCGGCCGAGCGCGCGGACCAGCGTCTTGAGCAGCGCGGCCTCACCGCCGAACAGATGGGCGCAGCCGGTGATGTCAAGAAACAGCCCGTGCGGCGCATCGAGCGCCACCAGCGGCGTGAAACGATCGCACCAGTCGGCGATATCGCTGAGCGTCTTGGCATCAGCGACAGGGTCGGCGTCGAACACACGCAGGTCCGGACACATCGCCCGCGCATTGGCGAGCGGCTGGCCGATATACAGGCCGAGGCGCTCGGCGGCCTCGTCCAGCGCATGGATCACCAGCGCATTGTTGTCCTTGATGACGACGATATCAGGCTCATGATTGGTCTTACCCAACCCGGCGCTGTTGAAGAACCGCTGGATCCTGTCGATGGGCAGGCGCGGCAGCCACAGGCTGAGGATACGTCGACGGTTCACTGAACTGGCACTCATCACAATTCCATTCCATGATCCACCGGCCGCATGGGCCATGACGATTGCGCAAGAGTTCGGCATCGAACACCGGCGCGCCCCAGGCACTCCACACCGAGCCCGGCGGCGAATGCGCCGCCCGCAGCATCCATCGTGTTTCCGCGGTCGAAGGCAGCGGCTGCGCCGCCATCCGCAGCAAGAGGCCGGTAACGCCCGAGCCTTGCGCGGCCAGCGTCAACTTGCGGCTTGCCACGAGATCGAACTGTCTGGTCTCGCCCCAGAGCTCGAGCATGACGGCGCCGAGCGCATCGCAGGCGAGCGCATCCGCCGAGGTGCGCAACGCGCTCTCGACATCGGCCGCGCGCACCATCACGACACGGCGCGGATCGAGGCCGAGTTCGGCAAGCCCGCTCATCGACAGCGCACCGGCTTCGAGCTCCGAAAAATCCTGTCGCACCCACAGCAGCGGCCGACGCGCGCTCACGCGTCCCGCAAGCCCCATGACAAAGCCCGTCGCGGCCGCGCCCTGGCGCCCCTCGCAAAACACCTCGTGGATTGCCGCGCGCGCGAGCCCGCCCTTCAGCGCGCTGTCGGCCTCGCTGTGGCCGAGCGCGACGCGATCGTGTTGATGCACGACCTCCGCCGTCTCGATGCGCTCGATCTGGCTGCGCAAGGTCGCAAGCGCGCTGATGCGTGCGCCGCTCATGCTCGCCGCTCCTTCAGGAATTGGTGCCGTGGTCTTCAAAAGAAGAACCAACGGCTGGCTCATTTGTTCATGATATGTTCTAATATAAAGCTAACGGTGCTCGAAGAGTCAATCGAATTGGCGCGCTGTCGGATTCATGAGTTGAATCAAAGGGATTTCCAAATGGACGTGCAACGCAAACTGGAGATTCTGGCGGATGCCGCCAAATACGACGCATCCTGCGCCTCCAGCGGCACCGAGAAGCGGGATTCCAGCGACGGCAAGGGCATGGGCTCGACCGCGCCAGGCATGGGCATCTGCCATTCCTACGCGCCGGACGGACGCTGCATCTCCCTGCTCAAGGTGCTGCTGACCAACGCCTGCAATTACGATTGCCTCTATTGCGTCAACCGCGCGTCCTCGAACGTAGCACGCGCCCGCTTCACCATCGACGAATTGGTCAAGCTCACGCTCGACTTCTACCGGCGCAACTACATCGAGGGCCTGTTTCTCTCCTCCGGCATCATCCGCAGCCCCGACTACACGATGGAGCAAGTGGTGAGCGTCGCGCGCAAACTGCGCGAGGAGCATCACTTCCGCGGCTACATCCATCTCAAGACCATTCCCGAGGCCGACGACGCGCTGATCGCGGAGGCGGGCAAATATGCCGACCGCCTTTCGATCAACATCGAGATGCCTGAGGAGACGAGCCTGCAGCAATTCGCGCCGGAGAAGGACGTGCGCGCGATCCGCCGCACCATGGGCCGGCTGCGGCTGAAGCTGGACGAGGCCGAGGAGAACCGCACAACGAAAACAAAGGCCAAGCCGCAGCGCTTCGCGCCCGCAGGCCAAAGTACGCAGATGATCGTCGGCGCAGATAGCGCCTCCGATCACACCATTCTCCACACCAGCGCCAACCTTTACGGCGCCTACCGGCTGCGGCGCGTCTATTACTCCGCCTTCAGCCCGATCCCCGATGCCAGCCGCGCACTGCCCCTGCGCGCGCCGCCGCTGCTGCGCGAGCACCGGCTCTACCAGGCCGACTGGCTGATGCGGTTCTACGGCTTCGACGTCGGCGAGATCGTCGACGACAGCGCGATGCTGCCGCTCGACATCGATCCCAAGCTCGCCTGGGCGCTGCGCCACCGCGACCGCTTCCCGCTCGACGTCAACCGCGCCAGCCGTGAGGAACTGCTGCGCGTTCCGGGCTTCGGCACCAGGACGGTCGACCGCATCATCGCAACAAGGCGCACCACCACGATCCGCCTCGCCGATCTCGCGCGGCTGCATGTGCCACGCAACAAGGCGCTGCCGTTCATCGTCCTCAGCGATCACCGCCCCTCATCGCATCGTCTCGATTCCGCCGGGCTGATCGAACGGTTCAAGCCGAAGGCAACGCAACTGGGATTTGGCTTCTGATGCAGTACATCACCCTCGACACCGAAACCGATTTCGACGGCTGGCGCAATGCCGCGCGCAGCCTCGTGCTTCACCACGTGCCGCCCAGCGACGTCACCTGGACCGTGCAAGGCGGCGAAGCCGAGTTGTTCGCGTCCCCCGCGCCGTCTCCGATCCTCGAGGTGAACGACGGTACCTTCAACGTATCAGGCAAATTCGTCGAGCTCGCCAAGGCGGCGATCCTGCACCGCGACGGCGAGCGCTTTGCGATCCTCTATCGCTTGCTGTTCCGGCTGAAGGACAACCACGATCTCATCGAGGTCGCGACCGATCCTGATGTCGCGCGCGTCACTTCCATGGCGAAAGCGGTCTATCGCGACGAGCACAAGATGCATGCCTTCGTCCGCTTCCGCGAGATCGGCCGGGAACGCCAGGCGCATTACGTCGCCTGGTTCGAGCCGGAGCATCATATCGTCGAGCTCGCCGCGCCGTTCTTCGCCAAGCGCTTTGCCGACATGCCCTGGTCGATCCTGACCCCGGACCTCTGCGCGCATTGGGACGGCCATGCGCTCTCGTTCACGCCGGGCGTCAGCAAGAGCGAGGCGCCGGGCGAAGACCGTCTCGAGGAAACCTGGCGGCATTACTACGCCAGCATCTTCAATCCGGCCCGGCTCAAGGTGAAGGCGATGCAGGCCGAGATGCCGAAGAAATATTGGAGGAACCTGCCCGAGGCTTCGATCATTAAGCCCTTGATCGAGGACGCCGAACGCATGACCGGTGCCATGATCGCCAATGCCGCAACCGATCCGCATAAGCCTCAGAAGCGGCCGGAGGCTCCGATGAAACGCAAGCCAGCTGCCGACGATCTCGAAACGCTCCGCGAGGAGGCCGCGCATTGCCGCGCCTGCCATCTGTACAAGGACGCGACGCAGACCGTGTTCGGCGAAGGCCCGAAGAATGCCAACATCATGCTGGTCGGCGAGCAGCCCGGCGACAAGGAAGACCTCGCCGGTCACCCCTTCGTCGGCCCGGCCGGGCAGATGCTCGACCGCGCGCTGGAGGAGGCCGGCGTCGACCGCAAGAAGGTCTATGTCACCAACGCGGTGAAGCACTTCAAATTCGTGCCGCGCGGAAAGATCCGCCTGCACCAGAAGCCGAACACCCCGGAGATCCGGGCGTGCCGGCAATGGTATGAGCGGGAAGTTTCGGCAATCCAGCCCGATCTTATCGTGGCGATGGGCGCAACTGCCGCGCAGAGCGTGTTCGGCAAGATCACTCCCATCGGCAAGAACCGCGGCCGGTTGATCGATCTTCCCGACGGGCGCAAGGCGCTCGTGACGGTGCATCCGTCCTATCTGCTGCGGCTGCCCGATCCCGAAGCCAAGGTGCTGGAGTATCGACGCTTTGTCGAGGATCTGAAGATCGCCGCCGGCTTGCAGAAAAAGGCCGCACGCGCCGCCTAAGCACTGGCAGGACAACGGCATACTTGCAGGAAAACGGCTTTCGCGCCTCGGTTGTCATCCAGGCTTCAAATCCATCGCGGACAATGCCTTGACCTGAAAGTTAAGGGGCGTCCAGACATGACCGATGTTGCATTCGACCGCGCGGTAGCAGATCCCGCGCCCGTCCAGCCGGCCTCGCGGCCAAATCTCGACAAGGGCTTCAATCCGCTGACGATGATCCTGTTCTTCGGCATCCTCGCCGCGGGCCTGCTGTTCGTCGCTTACAGCATCTATGTCGACGTCAATGCCACCGGCGCGCGGGTCACGACCTACCTGCCCTACATCCTCCTGTTCGTCGCGCTCCTGATCGCGCTGGGCTTCGAATTCGTCAACGGCTTCCACGACACCGCCAATGCGGTGGCGACCGTGATCTACACCCATTCGCTGCCGGCCGAAGTCGCGGTGATGTGGTCGGGCTTCTTCAACTTCCTCGGCGTGCTCCTGTCCTCCGGCGCGGTCGCCTTCGGCATCGTCTCGCTGCTGCCGGTCGAGCTGATCCTCCAGGTCGGCTCCAGCGCCGGTTTTGCCATGGTGTTCGCGCTGCTGATCGCCGCCATCCTGTGGAATCTCGGCACCTGGTTTTTCGGCCTGCCCGCCTCCTCCTCGCATACGCTGATCGGCTCGATCATCGGCGTCGGCGTCGCCAACGCCGTCATGCGCGGCCGCGACGGCACCTCGGGCGTGGACTGGACCAAGGCGACCGAGATCGGCTACGCGCTGCTGCTGTCGCCCCTGTTCGGCTTCATCTGCGCCGCCACGCTGTTGCTCCTGCTCAAGTTCATCGTGCGCAACCCGGCGCTCTATTCCGCGCCGGAGGGCAACAAGGCGCCGCCGCTGTGGATCCGCGGCCTCTTGATCGCGACGTGCACCGGCGTCAGCTTCGCGCACGGCTCGAACGACGGCCAGAAGGGCATGGGCCTGATCATGCTGATCCTGATCGGCACCGTACCGACGGCCTACGCGCTCAACCGCGCGCTGCCGGAATCGCAGGTCGTCCAGTTCCAGAAGACCTCCGATGCCGCCGCCAAGGTGATCTCGGCGAAGGGCGCCGGCCACAGCATCATCGGCGATCCCCGCCCCGCCGTGACGCAGTACATCACGCTGCGCCACATCAACGAGGGCACCTATCCCTCGCTTGCCGTGCTGGTGAAGGACGTCGGCGACCAGGTCGCCAAATATGGCACGCTGAACAAGGTGCCCGCGGAAGCCGTCGGCAACACCCGCAACGACATGTACATGACCTCCGAAGCGATCCGCTTCCTGATGAAGGACAAGGAGAACGATCTCACCAAGGAGGAGATCGCGACGCTGAACGCCTACAAGGGATCGCTCGATGCCGCCACGAAGTTCATCCCGAACTGGGTGAAGATCGCGGTCGCCATCGCGCTCGGCCTCGGCACCATGATCGGATGGAAGCGCATCGTCATCACGGTCGGCGAGAAGATCGGCAAGAGCCATCTCACCTACGCGCAAGGAGCGTCCGCCGAGCTCGTGGCCGCCGCCACGATCGGCGCGGCCGACGTGTTCGGCCTTCCGGTCTCCACCACGCATGTGCTGTCGTCGGGCGTCGCCGGCACCATGGCGGCGAACGGTTCGGGCCTGCAATGGTCGACGATCCGCAACCTGCTGATGGCCTGGGTGCTGACGCTGCCCTGCGCGATCATGCTGTCGGCGACGCTCTATGTGATCTTCTCGCGGATGTTCTGAGAGCCTCTCCCTCTCCCCGTTTTTACGGGGAGAGAGCTGGGGTGAGGGGCTTCATCCGAGAAAATAGTGACAGATGGACTCGCGGAGAGTCCCCCTCACCCGGCGCTTCGCGCCGACCTCTCCCCGCAAGCGGGGCGAGGTGACGAAAAGCTACGACGCCGCGAGCTGCTCCTCGACCAGCTTCACCCAATAGGACGTGCCGTAGACGATCGCCTCGTCGTTGAAATTGTAGGCGGGGTGATGCAGGCCGGCGCTGTCGCCGTTGCCGCAGAAGATGAAGGCGCCGGGCCGCGCTTCCAGCATGTAGGCGAAATCCTCGCCGCCCATCAGCGGCGCCATCTCGTGCACATGGGACTCGCCCGCGACCTGCGTGGCGATGCGCCGTGCCACCTCGGTTTCCGCGGCATGGTTGTTCACGACGGGATAGTTGCGCTTGTAGTGCAGGTCGATCTTGGCGCCGGTGATCTGCGCCACGCCCGCCACGACCTCATGCACGCGCTTCTCGACCAGCTTGCGCACCTCCGGCGTCAGCGTACGGATGGTGCCTCTCAGCGTCGCGGTCTGCGGAATGACGTTGCGGGCGTTGCCGGCGTGGAACTCGCAGATCGAGATCACCGCCGATTCCAGGGGATCGACGCTGCGGGAGACGATCGACTGCAGGGCCGTGATTACCTGCGCGCCGACCAGCACGGAATCGACGCATTTGTGCGGACGCGCGGCGTGGCCGCCGAGGCCTTCGATCATAATGTCGACCTCGTCGGTCGCCGCCATGATGGGGCCTGGCCGGATCGCGAACGAGCCGACCGGGATGCCTGGGCCGTTGTGCATGCCGTAGACCTGCTCGATGCCGAAGCGCTCCATCAGGCCGTCCTTGACCATGGCCGCGCCGCCGGCGCCGCCCTCCTCGGCGGGCTGGAAGATCACCACGGCATCGCCGGCAAAATTGCGCGTCTCGGCGAGATAGCGGGCCGCCCCGAGCAGCATCGCGGTGTGGCCGTCATGACCGCAGGCGTGCATCTTGCCGGGTGTCTTGGAGGCGTAAGGCAGATTGGTCTGCTCCTCGACCGGCAGCGCGTCCATGTCGGCACGCATGCCGATCACCTTGAGCCCCTCGCCGGCCGGCTTGTTGCCCTTGATCACGCCGACAACGCCGGTCTGGCCGAGGCCGGTCACGACCTCATCGCAGCCGAACTCCCGCAGCCGGTCCGCAACGAATGCTGCGGTGCGGTGGACATCGTACAGCAGCTCGGGATGCTGATGGATGTCCCGCCGCCAAGCCTGGATATCGGGTTGAAGGTCGGCGACGCGGTTCACGATGGGCATGGAAGGTCTCGAGCTGGTTGGAAATACAGGACTGTCTACCATGCAAGCGTCGGTCCACCCAACCGCCGGCAATCGGGGTCTAGCCCTGTTCACCCGGCATGGCCGGGCTTGTCCCGATCGGCTGCGTCGGCCTATTAGACGAACGCAAAGAGACCATTCGGGTGGAAGCAGAATGCCGAGGCGGCTTGAAGGTGAGTTTGACTACATTGTCGTCGGAGCCGGTACGGCAGGCTGTATCATCGCGAACCGGCTGTCAGCTGATCGCAACAACCGCGTCCTCATCCTGGAAGCCGGCGGCGACGACAATTGGATCTGGTTCCACATTCCGGTCGGCTATCTCTTCGCCATCGGCAATCCGCGTTCGGACTGGATGTTCAAGACCGAGGCCGAGCCCGGCCTGAACGGCCGTTCGCTGGCCTATCCGCGCGGCAAGGTGATCGGCGGCTGCTCGGCGATCAACGCCATGATCTCGATGCGCGGACAGGCTGCCGACTACGATCACTGGCGCCAGCTTGGCCTGACCGGCTGGGGCTATGACGACGTGCTGCCGCTGTTCAAGCGCCTCGAGGACCACTTCCTTGGCGCCAGCGAGCATCACGGCGCCGGGGGCGGTTGGCGCATCGAGGCGCCGCGGCTGTCATGGGCTGTTCTCGATGCCGTCGGTGACGCGGCCGAGGAGATGGGCATCAAGCGCATCCCGGATTTCAACACCGGCGACAACGAAGGCACCAGCTATTTCCATGTCAACCAGAAGCGCGGCCGGCGCTGGTCGTCGGCGCGCGGCTTCCTCAAGCCCGCGCTCAACCGTCCGAACCTGCGGCTCGAGAAGCACGTGCTGGTCGACCGCCTCATCATCGAGCAGGGCCGCGCCGTCGGCGTGCGCTTCATCCAGAACGGCGAGATCATCGAGGCGCGCGCGAAGCGCGAGGTGGTGCTCTCGGCAGGCTCCATCGGCTCGGTGCAGGTGCTGCATCGCTCCGGCATCGGCCCTGCCGACTGGCTGTCGCCGCTCGGCATCGACATCGTCATGGACAAGCCCGGCGTCGGGCGCAATCTCCAAGACCATCTCCAGCAACGCGCGATCTACAAGGTCGAGGGCGTGCGCACGCTGAACGAGACCTATTACAATCTGTTCCGCCGCGGCCTGATGGGGCTCGACTACGCCTTCCGCCGCCGCGGTCCGCTGACCATGGCACCCTCGCAGCTCGGCATCTTCACGCGCTCCGATGCGACGCGCGCCCGCGCCAACATCCAGTTCCACGTGCAGCCGCTGTCGCTCGACAAGTTCGGCGATCCCCTGCATCGCTTCCCTGCGATCACCGTCAGTGCCTGCAATCTGCAGCCGACCTCGCGCGGCACCGTTCGGCTTCGTTCGGCAACGCCTGAGGAGAAGCCGATCATCGCGCCGAGCTACCTGTCGACGGACGACGACCGCCAGGTCGCCGCGGACGCCATCCGCACCACGCGCCGCCTGATGCGGCAGAAGGCGCTGGCAAAATACCGGCCCAGCGAATATCTGCCGGGGCCGACGGTCGGCGATGACGACGCCTCGCTGGCAAAGGCCGCCGGCGACATCGGCACCACCATTTTCCACCCCGTCGGCACCGCGAAGATGGGCACGGCAAACGACCCGATGGCGGTAGTGGATGAGCGCCTGCGCTTCTATGGCCTTGACGGCTTGCGCATCGTCGATGCCTCGATCATGCCGACGATTACGTCGGGCAACACCAACACGCCGACCGCGATGATCGCGGAGAAGGGTGCGACCATGATCCTGGAGGATGCGAAGTAGACGCTATCGTGTCCCGGACGCGCGCAGCGCGAAGCGGTGCGACGCTGAGCCGGGACCCATTGCGGCCCTGGGTCCCGGCTCTGCGGCGCAGCGCCAAGCGGCGCTGCGCCTTGTCCGGGACACGAGACTGCACTCACGAAATCGTCATCCCATCCGGGAATAAGTCCCTCCCTCCCCCGATCACCTCCCCGAAGCCCAATTCCGGGCGACGTGGAGAGGCGCGATGAGCGGAGACAATCACGGGGACGACGGCGTCAGCCGCCGCAAGGTGCTGGAATGCATGACCTGGGCCGGCACCGGGGTGCTCTGGACCGTCACGGGCGGCGTGCCGCGCTCGCTCGGCATCATCGATTCGGCGCAAGCTGCAACCGCGGCCGCGCCCGGCATGAGCTTCCTCCAGATCAGCGACAGCCATGTCGGCTTCGACAAGCCGGCCAACCCCAACGCGCTCGGCACGCTGGAAGAGGCCGTGAACAAGATCAACGCGATGCCTGCAAAGCCGTCGTTCATGATCCACACCGGCGACATCACGCATCTGTCGAAAGCCGCCGAGTTCGACAATGCCGAGCGCATCATCTCGCAGACCAAGCTCGACGTGCATTACGTGCCCGGCGAGCATGATTTCATCGATGAGGAGGTGAAGCTCTATCGCGAACGCTACGGCCGCGGCACCAAAGGTCACGGCTGGTACTCGTTCGACGCCGGCGGCGTGCACTTGATCGGCCTCGTCAACGTGGTCGACCTCAAGGCCGGGGGCCTGGGCAATCTCGGCGCCGAGCAGCTCGCCTGGCTCGAGGACGATCTGCGCGGCAAGTCGAAATCGACGCCGATCGTGCTGTTCGCGCACATCCCGCTCTGGACCGTCTATCCGCAATGGGGTTGGGGCACCGAGGACGGCGGCCGCGCGCTGGAATACGTCAAGGGCTTTGGCTCGGTCACCGTGCTGAACGGGCACATTCATCAGGTGATGCAGAAGGTCGAGGGCAACGTCACCTTCCACACCGCGCGCTCGACCGCCTTCCCGCAGCCGGCGCCGGGGGCCGCGCCCTCGCCCGGTCCGATGAAGGTCGAGGACGCAAGGCTGCGCTCCATGCTTGGGGTAGCCAGCATCAACTTCAAGCAGAACGAGCAGCGGCTCGCGATCATCGACACGCCGCTGCAGGGCTAAGGCTGAACGGAAGCTGACAATGAAGACTCTCAATCGCCGCGACTTCGGTGTCGACCTCGGTCTCGCTTTGGCCGCCGCCATCCTGTTGCCCGCAACAAAAGCCCGCGCCGACGACCTGGACGTGCACATCGACAATTTCGTGTTCCAGCCGGCCGAGCTCAAGATCAAGGTCGGCACCACCGTGACCTGGACCAACCGGGACGATATCCCGCACACCATCGTCTCTGCCGGCAAGTTCAGGTCCAAGACCCTTGATACCGACGACAAGTTCTCCTTCACCTTCACCAATGCGGGCGACTACAAGTATTTTTGTTCGCTGCACCCGCACATGACGGGGATGATCAAGGTTGAGTAACGTCTTCAACCAAGGCATCAACGTCGTGCCCGGCCGGTGGTCCCACGCCGGCCGGGCGCATGCGCCCGCGGTCAAGGCAAAAGAAGAACCAGAGGCAAAGCGAGGAGCGATGCCCGCCACCGACGATGTGCAGAACGCACAGCGCTTCCGCGAGGCAGCGCTGCCCTATCTCGACGACGTCTACACGCTCGCACGCTACCTGCTGCGCGATGCCTCTGACGCCGAGGACGCGGTGCAGGAGTGCTATCTGCGCGCGCTGAAGCATTTCGACAGCTACCGGGGGCCTGCGATGAAGCCCTGGCTGTTCGCGATCCTGCGCAACGTCTGCAACGCCGAATATGTGCGTCGCGCGAACCGGCCCAGCGCGATCGAGGATACGCTAGGTGCCGCCGAGCAGACGCCGCTCTGGCGGGAGACCGAGGCGAGCCCCGAGACTGAAGTACTGCGGAGCCGCGATGCCGGCGCAATCCGCAAGCTGATCGACGCGCTCGCCGAGCCGTTCAAGGAAACCTTCGTCCTGCGTGAGATCAACAACCTGTCCTATCGTGAAATCGCCGAGGCCGTCGGCGTCCCCGTCGGCACCGTGATGTCCCGCCTCGCCCGCGCCCGCGCCCTGCTGCGCGCGGCCTGGACGGAAGAGGAGCAAGCGAAATGACCTGCGACGAAGCAAGGATCCTGCTTCACGCGCTGCTCGACAACGAGCTCGATGCCGGCCACGCGCGCGAGGTCGAGGCCCATATCGCGAGCTGCCCGGCCTGCGCCGCGGAGTTCGCGGCGCAGCGCGAGATGCAGCGCGTGCTCGCAGGTACCAATTTGCGCTACACCGCGCCGGCAAGCCTGCGCGCTCGCATCGAAGCCTCGTTGCCTGAGCCGCAGCGCCAGCAGCCGAGCCGCCGCGCCGTGCTGCGCGGATTTGCGATGGGCTCGGCCGTCTCCGCGCTCGCCGCCACCGGAATCGTCGCGGTGGTGCTGCGCCAGGATGACCAGCAGCGCATTCTGTCTGAGGTCGTCTCCGCGCATCTGCGCTCGCTCCAGGCCGGCCATCTCACCGACGTGGTCTCGACCGACCAGCACACCGTCAAGCCCTGGTTCAACGGCAAGCTCGACGTCGCACCACCGGTGATCGACCTCACCGCGCAAGGTTTTACGCTGGTCGGCGGCCGGCTCGACTATATCGACGCCCGCGCCATCGGCGCCGTGGTCTACCGGCGCCGGCAACACGTGATCAATCTGTTCGTGTCGCAAACTTCGAGCACCGAGCATCGGCCGCCGAAGACCCAGACCATGCAGGGCTTCAACTGCCGCCGCTGGGGCGGCCGCGGCCTGAACTTCTGGGCCGTCAGCGATCTCGGCGCCGACGAACTTGCCGAATTCGTCGACAAGTTCGAGGCGGCAATGAAGGCGAACGTGGAGGGGTAGATTGGGCCAGCATCATTGCGAGGAGCGAAGCGACGAAGCAATACAGGCTGCCTCCGCGGAAGACAGCCTGGATTGCTTCGCTTCGCTCGCAAAGACGAATGCCGAGATGGCTCGGCAAAGAGATCAGGCCGACCTTCGCACCGCGTTGTCCACCAGCGTCTTGCCGAGCGACCAGATCGCGCCGGGGACCTTGTGGCTGCCGGCGATGACGTCGTCGAAGGCGCGCTCGATCCAGGTGCAGTCTTCCTCGGTGATGGTGAGCGGCGGCAGCAGCTTGATGGTGTGGCTGCCGTGGCCGGCGACTTGCGTCAGGATCTTGTGATCCTTGAACAGCGGCACGGTGATGAGCTGGCAGAACAGGCCCTTGTTGGCGGTCTCCAGCACGTTCCAGGAGGCCCGCAGGCGCAGCGACTTCGGCGGGCCGAACTCGACGCCGATCATCAGGCCCTTGCCGCGGACTTCCTTGAGCAGCTCGTAGCCCGGCACCATGCGCGTCAGCGCGAGGCGCAGCTCGGCGCCGCGCTTGGCGGCCGCATCGATCAGCTTCTCCGATTCCATGACGTCGAGCGTGGCGACGCCCGCGGCCATCGCAAGGTCGTTCTTGGAGAAGGTGGAGCCGTGCACCACCGCGCGGTCCATCTGGTTGAAGATCTTGTCGAAGATGCTCTTGCGCGTCAGCACGGCGCCGACCGGCACGTGGCCGCCCGACAGCGACTTCGACAGCAGCACCATGTCGGGCTCGACGTTCCAGTGCTCGACCGCGAGGAAGCGGCCGGTGCGGCCCATGCCGGTCTGGATCTCGTCGGCGACGAACAGCGTGCCGTATTTCTTGCAGAGCGCGGCCGCCCCGGGCAGGAACTCGTCGGTGGGCATGTTGACGCCCTTGCCCTGGATCGGCTCGACGACGAAGGCCGCGACCTCGCGCGAGGCCAGCGCCTTTTCCAGCGCGGCCAGGTCGTTGAACGGGATCGGGGTGCAGCCCGGCAGCAGCGGCTCGAAGCCGGTGCGGAAATTGGCGTCGCCGGTCAGCGACAGCGCGCCGTAGGTCAACCCGTGATAGCCGTGCGCGCAATAGACGATGCCGGGACGCCCCGTCGCGCCGCGCGCGAACTTGATCGCAGCCTCGACGCATTCCGCGCCGGAATTGGCGAAGAACGCCTTGTCGAGATAGGGAACGTATTTCAGGAGGCGCTCGGCCAGCACACCGGCGAGCGTCGAGACGTCGAATTGGACGAGGTTGGGCAGGTCGGCATCGAGCACGCTCTTGAGCGCCTCGCGCATGACGGGATGATTGCGCCCGATCGCAAACACGCCAAAGCCGGACAACAGGTCGAGATAGCGCGCGCCTTCGCGGTCGTAGAGGTACTGCCCCTGCCCCTTCTGGAAGCCGACATCGTAGCCGATGGTCTTGAGCACCCGAACGAACTGCTCGTTCAGATACCGGTTATGCAGGGTGCTGCGCTGGGCCTGACGGTCCGCGAATAGCTGAGACATGTCTGGATTTGGGCTGTGCATCCGCTACATACTTCGGTTGAGGGCCGTCTCGTCAACTGAAAACGGACCGTTACTGAAAACGGTCTGTGCGGCCTTTTGCCCTTTTTCGGACCATCTTCGCAAGCACAGCTTTAGACCATGTTGCACTGCCAAGGAACACACATGCGTTTGGCCCTTTACACCGGACTAATACTGGCTGGCGGTTACGCCGGCCTGACGCCCGCGCTCGGCGCGGATCCGACCGGCGACTGGCGGGTCGCCGACGGCGTTGCCAACATTCGCGTCGCCCAATGCTACGGCAGCATGTGGGGCGCGGTTTCCTGGGAAAAACAGCCTGGCGGGCGCGACGAGAACAATCCGGATGCCTCGAAAAAGAACAGGCCGACGCTCGGCATGGCAACCCTGATCGACATGAAGAAGAAGCCCGGCGTCGATCAGTGGGAAGGACAGGTCTACAACGCCAAGGACGGTCAGCTCTACAGCGCGACGATCACGCCGGCCGGCCCCGACCAGCTCGAGATCAAGGGCTGCGTCATGGGCTTCCTCTGCGGCGGCGAAACCTGGACCCGGGTCGGCCCGCCGATCCCTTCCAGCCCTGCCAACGCCATGGCCAAGGGCGCGGCGAAATCCAGCGGCACTGCGCCGAAGCCGCAAGCGGGGCAAGGGGCCCAGGCAGCCCAAGCCACGGGCGGCACCACCACGCCTGCGCCCGCAGCTCCCAAGGCCGCCGGCGCAGCCAAGCCCGGTCAGAAGGGCGCCGCCGACCCCGTCGGCGACATCTGCCTACTCCCTGAGATTGCGGGGTTTGCCCATTAGGGCCGGCTGGAACAGCAGCACGGCGGCGAGCGTCGTCACCAGCGAGAGGGCCAGCAGCTTGCCCATGCTGGACGTGCCGGGATGGCTCGACAGCCACAGGCTGCCGAACGCGGTCGCCGTCGTCAGCGCGCTGAAAAAGATCGCGCGCGTCAGGCTGGTCTGGAGCAGGTTTGTCCTGCCCGAGCGCCAGGCCACGACATAATAGATCTTGAAGGCGACGCCGACGCCGAGCAGCAGCGGAAACGCGACGATGTTGGCGAAGTTCAGCGGCAGGCCGATCAACACGCAGATCTCGAGCGTCACCGCACCGGCAACCAGAAGCGGCACCAGCGTCATCAGCACGTCGACGAAGCGGCGGAGCGTGATCCACAGCAGGAGCCCGATCACCAGCAGTGCATAGATGCCGGCGTGGATGAACGCCTTCACCACGGTGTCGCCGGATTTCAGGATCGAGACCGGCCCGCCGATCGCAGTCGGCTCGGCCTGGAGCACCGCCGCTGCGAATTTGCGCAGCGTATCGTTGTCGTTGGGATCACCCTTGGGCAGCGCCTCGACGCGGATCACACCGTCCTTGCTCTTCCAGGCGCTGACGAGATCGGGCGGCAGCGAGCTCAGGGTGACGGGACCTGCCTGCATCGCGTTCCTGAGCTGGTCGAACACGATCTTCAATGGCGCGACGAACACGTCCTGCGCCTTGTTGCGCGTGGCCTCGTCGCCATTGGCGAGTTTTTCGAGCGCGTTGGCAAGACGGCGCGAGGCGACAGCGCCCGGGCCCTTCGCCTCGCCCGCCGTGCGGCGCAGATTGTCGACCGAGGATTTCAGCGCTTCGACATTCTCCTGGTCCGTCGGCGCGGCGTCGATCTGATCGGGGTTGAGCGCGGGATTCAGCACCTTGGCGCCCTGCGCGAGCAGCTTCAGCTTCGGCGGCTGGTCCTGCGGCACGAAGCTGTCGAGCGACATCACCCTGAGCACCTCGGGCACCTTCTCCAGCTTCGCCTCGACCTGCCTCGCCTGCTCTTCCGACGTCGTCATCACGTTGACGGCATTGGCGCCGGTGTTCGGATCCTTGCGCAAATCGAGGAAGGTGGCGATCGACTCGGCGTGCGGATTGCGCAGGTTCATCGGGTTGAAGTCGAACTTCATGAAGTAGAGCAGCGGCAGGCCGCCGAGCGCGAGCAGCAGAGTGCCGCCGACGATCAGCACCCGATGCTTCTCCAGGAAATGGTCGAGCGGCGCGAGGAAGGCGTAGCCGACTGGCTCCGGCTCGCCCGGCGGGTTCAGCAGCTTCAGCATGGCTGGCAGAACGGTAATCGACGAGATGAACGCCACCAGCATGCCGACGCCGGCGATCTGGCCGAGCTCGGCGATGCCCTTGTAGTCGGTCGGCATGAAGCAGAGGAAACCGGCAGCCGTCGCCATCGCCGCCAGCGACAGCGGCACCGCCGAGCGCTTGGCGGCCAGCACCAGCGCACCCGCGAGATCGTCGTGCTTGTAGCGCTCCGAGCGGTAGCGGACGCTGTACTGGATGCCGAAATCGACGCCGAGGCCGACGAACAGCACAGCGAACGCGATCGACAGCAGATTGAACGATCCGACCATCATCAGGCCGGCCGCGGTCGTGATCGCGAGGCCGACGAACAGATTGACGAACACGGCGAAGATGATCTTCGACGAATGCAGCGCGAGCCACAGGATGACCAGCACGACGAGAACCGTGCCGACGCCGTTGACGACCGCGCCCTCCTGAACGGTGGCGTATTCCTCGTTGGCGATCGGCACAGGGCCGGTCAGCCGCACCCGCGCCTGGTATTTGCCAGTAAAATCCAGATCCGCAGCGGCCTTGCGGATCGCGTCGGTGGCATCCTTGCCGGGCTCCAGCGCGTTGTAGTCGAGAATCGGCTTGAACTCGATGAAGGTGCGCTTGTCCGAATCCTTGAGCGGCTCGTCGCTGACGAGCTCGCGCCATGAGAAGCTGGCGTTGCCCTTGTTGAGCACGGTCTCGACCGTCTGCGCGATCAGGTTGAAGGGCCGCTCGGTGCTGTCGAGCTTGACCTGGCCGCGCTTGACGCCGGCAAGCCCGGTCTCCAGCGCGCCGGTCAGGCCGCGGATCGAGGGATCGCCGGCCATGATCTCGATCAGGGGCGCTGCGGATTCGAACTGGCTCGTGATCTTGCCGACCTCTTCGGTCGGCAGGAACAACAGGCCGTTCTTTTCGAAGAACTCGCCGCTGCCCAGCTGTTGCAGCGACTGGAAGTTGGTCTTGTCGTCCTTCAGCCTGGCATAGAGCGCGTCTGCCGCTGCGCTCGCCATTTCAGGAGTCCGCGCCTCGACCACGGCAAGGATCGTTTCATTCTGGTCGAACGCCTTGTCGAATTGCTGGTCACGCTTGCGCCAGTCGAGATTCTGGGAAATGAGCGAGTTGATGTCGGTGTTGATGGCGAAGTGACGCGCAGCGTAATAGCCCGCCCCCACCGACAGCAGGAGCCCGAGAACGACGACGAGGGAGGCAAACCGGGTGCAGGCCCTGACGATGGCAACGACGACGCTTTGCAGCACTTCTTTTCTTTCTGCGGTTATCAGCTTGCCGGAAACGCCCGCTGTTTATCGGAGTTCCCGGGCGAAACCTATTGCTGTTTTGGGTGGTTCTCGCCGCCCGAAGGTTCGAGGGTAAACGGCGGGGTCCGTGGCAAAATCATGCGGGCCGCCGGTATAGCCGGGGAGTTGAGGCGGGAAAGTGACGAAGGACTACGCAGGAATGTCGCGCACGTGGGCACATTGGATGCCCTATTATAATACCTCAGAAACCCTCTTCTGCGGTTCCACCTTCCCCTCCCGCCGATTTTTTGACACAAAGTACTGCGCCTCCATGCGCCGGAGCCCCGACAGGGGTGGGTAGTTACCGCAGGCGCGAACCAATGGTGCGGATATTGCAACCCATTGGTCAGTATCGGAGTGCCGCTTGGGGACTCACGGGGCGGATGGGTGCAACTTGCGTGATGGGCGTTCCATGGAAGTTTATCTGGCGCAACCGCGCGGCTTCTGCGCGGGCGTGGTGCGTGCAATCGAGATCGTGGAACGGGCGCTGGAGAAGTACGGCCCGCCGGTCTACGTGCGCCATGAGATCGTGCATAACAAATACGTCGTCGAGAGCCTGAAGAACAAAGGCGCCATCTTCGTCGAGGAACTCTCCGAGGTTCCGCCGAAGGCGGTAACGGTGTTCAGCGCCCATGGCGTGGCCCGCAGCGTCGAGGAAGAGGCCGCCGCGCGCGACCTTCCGGTGCTCAATGCCACCTGCCCGCTGGTCACGAAAGTTCACAATCAGGGGAAGCGCTACATCGGCAAGGGCCGCACCCTGATCCTGATCGGCCATGCCGGCCACCCCGAGGTCGAGGGCACGATGGGCCAGGTCCCGGGGCCGGTGCAGCTTGTCCAAAGGGTTGAAGAGGTTAAGGCGCTGACCCTGCCGGCGGATACGCCAGTGGCCTACATCACCCAGACCACCCTGTCGGTCGACGACACCAAGGACATCATCGCCGCCCTTCAAGCCCGCTTTACAGACATTCAAGGTCCGGATATCCGGGATATCTGCTATGCGACACAGAACCGCCAATCTGCGGTAAGGGACTTGAGCAAGCTGGTCGACGTGATCTTGGTGGTGGGCGCTGCCAACAGCTCGAACTCGAACCGGCTCCGCGAAATCGGCACTGAGGCCGGCGTCGCGAGTTATTTGATTGCCGACGGCAGCGAGCTCAATCCGGAGTGGTTGAAGGATGCCAGGACCGTCGGCGTCACGGCCGGCGCTTCGGCGCCCGAGGTACTCGTGGATGACGTGATCGAAGCGATGCGGCGGATCGGACCGGTGAAGGTCTCGGTGTTGCCGGGCCGCGAGGAAAACATCGAATTCCGGCTTCCGGCCCAATTGGCCGCGAGCTGACCCACCCGAATTGAAAAGCCCAGAAAGAAACCTGTAATGGCTATCCCGTTCTTCAAGGAAATGCGTATCGGCGGCTATTTGCTCAAGCAGAAACTGCTTGGCCGCAAGCGCTATCCGCTCGTGCTGATGCTGGAGCCGCTGTTCCGCTGCAACCTCGCCTGCGTCGGCTGCGGCAAGATCGATTATCCCGATGCGATCCTCAACCGCCGCATGACGGCGCAGGAGTGCTGGGACGCGGCCGACGAATGCGGCGCGCCGATGGTCGCCATTCCCGGCGGCGAGCCGCTGATCCACAAGGAGATCGGCGAGATCGTGCGCGGCCTCGTGGCGCGCAAGAAGTTCGTCTCGCTCTGCACCAACGCGCTGCTGCTGGAGAAGAAGCTCGATCTGTTCGAGCCCTCGCCCTATCTGTTCTTCTCGGTACATCTCGACGGCCTGCGTGACCACCACGACAAGGCGGTCTCGCAGAAGGGCGTGTTCGACCGCGCGGTGTCGGCGATCAAGGCGGCCAAGGCGCGCGGCTTCACCGTCAACGTCAACGCCACCATCTTCGACGGCCATCCGGCCGAGGAGATCGCCAAATTCCTCGACCTCACCACCGAGCTCGGTGTCGGCGTCTCGATGTCCCCGGGGTACGCCTATGAGCGCGCCCCGGACCAGGAGCACTTCCTCAACCGCACCAAGACCAAGAAGCTGTTCCGCGACGTCTTTGCGATGGGCAAGGGCAAGAAGTGGAATTTCATGCATTCCGGCCTGTTCCTGGACTTCCTCGCCGGCAACCAGGAATACGAGTGCACGCCGTGGGGCATGCCCGCGCGCAACATCTTCGGCTGGCAGAAGCCCTGCTATTTGCTCGGTGAAGGCTACGCGAAGACCTTCAAGGAGCTGATGGAGACCACCGACTGGGATTCCTACGGCACCGGCAAGTACGAGAAGTGTGCCGACTGCATGGCCCATTGCGGCTACGAGCCGACGGCCGCGACCGCAGCCCTCAACAACCCGCTGAAGGCGATGTGGGTGGCGCTGCGCGGCGTGCGGACCAGTGGCCCGATGGCGCCGGAGATCGACCTCTCCAAGCAGCGCCCGGCGCAGTACATCTTCTCCGAGCAGGTCCAGAAGAAGCTGTCGGAGATCCGCAAGGACGAAGCCGCCGCCGCGCAGGCCAAGGCCGCGCAGAAGGCTTCGACGGCGGCGTAAAACGCCGCACGATCAGACCTCACGACGAAAGCCCGGCCGCCAGCGCGACCGGGCTTTTTTCTTTGGGCAGGGTCCGTGCGGCTTGGAGGCACGCTATCAGCCCCAGCGTCATTGCGAGCGCAGCGAAGCAATCCAGAATCTTTCCGCGGAGACAGTTCTGGATTGCTTCGCTGCGCTCGCAATGACGGAGAGTGCGGCAGCAGCTTGCTCTTGCCATTCGCGCTGTCCATCGCAGACACACCTTCGCATTCCCGCGGTGCGTTCGCCCGGGCTATGCGTCTCGTTCGCGTCCCTTTGAAGACCAGAGGGCGCAGGGAAGACCGGGCGCCGGCGGCACCCGCAATCCGTGCGCAACAAAAATGCACACGGGGTGGATCACAGGTGTTGCCGATCGCCCGGCCTTCCCTGCGCGGTTGGTTTTAACGGTGTCCTTCGTGCTCTCCTCGGGGAGCGTTGCACTATTGCCCCCGTCGTCGTCGCGGCTGATCGATGTGCACACCCGGTCGGGCCGCCGCATCACCGCAAGACTTGACGCCAGAACCCCGGGCGTCGGGACCACACGACTTCTCCGTCCGCGGACGGCCCTTCAGGAAGCATCGGGGGCTCGCGTGTGCTCGCCCCAGAGATCCAGCCTGGCCGCTTTGACGGCGCCGTGTCGTACGCGTCGCGCATGACTCACGGATGCCCGCCCTGTCATCGCCTTTCGCGCCGGCGCTGCCGCGTCCACCGCACCCCGACCCGCATCTCGTGACGATCGCGAAGCGCCCCTCTGGCAGGACCGGGATGAGCGTCCTATGCCACAAATCCGAAATTCGGGAAAGTGGAATATTTTTGCAGGAAGGGATTGACGAGGTCCGCGCTGTTTTGCCCGACGGGCATTTTGACCAGCCGCGTTGAGCTCCTGCGAGCCTATCGCTGTCGTTGCGTGCTGAGTGGAAGGACGCCACTCGCCCGCGACGGGGATCGGGCAGCTCAAAACAAAAGGCCCGGTCAGACGACCGGGCTGTTTTGTCTTGCCAACTCGAAGAACCCGCTCACGCCGCCTTCGACACCAACTCCTCGCTCTCGATCAGCTCCGTCCCGATCAGATAATCGCGGCAGCCACGCAAAGACCGCAGCGCGCGGTTGAAGTCGATGCCGGTCGAGACCAGGGCATGCAGCGTCGCCGGATTGCGCACGATGCCGCGCAGCACGGCGGCGAGGTCGATCTGGCCGTTCGGCTTGATCGCGGCGCGGGCGAGCGCCGGCAGCGCGCGGTGGGCGGGGTCGCTGATGACGCGGACCGCGGCGAAAGGCAGCCCGGCCTCGGCGGCGTAGGCGGCGGCGATGTGGCTTTCCATGTCGACGGCGGCGGCCCCGGTCTCGGAGTGCAGCGCTGCCTTGCAGGACCGCTTCGTGACCACTTCCTCGGCCCCGGCGAGGCTGCCGCGCACGACGCGGCGGCGGCCGGAGGTCAGGCGCTCGATCAGGTCGTCACCGAGCGACAAGCCGGCAGCCCAGCGGGCGTCGCCGGAGAGCACTTCGGTCGCCAGCACGACGTCGCCAGAGCGCAAGCTCGGATCGAGCCCGCCGGCCACGCCGAACGAGATCACGCCGCGAATCGTCTCTGGGTCCACCACCGTCAGAAGCGCCCGCAACTGGGTCGGGCTGCTGGATGAACAAATGACCGCCATGCCAGGCCCGGCCGCAATGCGGGCCTCCTGCACCAGTCCAGTCACGATCAGTATCGGCCGCGGGTCGATGGCATTACCCGCGGTAACAAAGTCCCCCGTCCCCAAAGTCACATTCCGACCCCTACCACCCTGCTGTTGGTGTTCCGCAAGTTCCGATACCGCGCCAATGCCCACAGCGGAAAGAACTTTGGGTAACCATGATAACGTAGATAGAACACGCGGGGGAAGCCTGTGGCGGTGTACCGCTGCTCGTCCCACAGTCCTTTTTCGTTCTGTGTTGCAATCAGGTACTCCACCCCGCGGGCGACGGCCGGGTGATCAACCTCGCCTGCCGCCATCAGGGCAAGCAAGGCCCATGCCGTTTGCGAGGCGGTCGAGGGGGCGGCCTCCCAGCCCTTGTAGTCGAGCCGGTAGCTCACGGCGTCCTCGCCCCAGCCGCCGTCGTCGTTCTGGATCGAGGCCAGCCAGGCGGCCGCCTTGCGGATCATGGGGTCCTTGTGGTCGACGCCGGCCATGTTGAGGGCACACAGCACCGACCAGGTTCCATAGATGAAGTTCATGCCCCAGCGGCCGTACCAGGACCCCTCGGGGTGCTGGGTCTTCCGCAGGTACGCGACGCCGGCGGCGACGTGCTTGCTGGTCTTTGCGGTCTCGCCGAGTTGGGCCAGCATCGAGATGCAGCGCGCGGTGACGTCCTCGGTCGGCGGATCGAGCAGCGCGCCATGGTCCGAGAACGGGATGTTGTTCAGGTAATATTCGAGGTTGTTGACGTCGAAGGCGGCCCAGCCGCCGTCGTCGCTCTGCATGCCCTCGATCCACTCCCGGCCGCGGGCGATCGCCTCGTCATAGCCGGCCGCACCGTGCTCCCGGCGCATGCGGTCCATCGACATCACGACCACGGCCGTGTCGTCGAGATCGGGGTAGTGGGCATTGTTGTACTGGAAGGCCCAGCCGCCCGGGCGGACGTCGGGCCGCTTCACCGCCCAGTCGCCCTTTACCGCGAGCTCCTGCCTCGGGATCAGCCAGTCGAGGCCCTGCTTCGCCGCCGGCACCGCCTTGTCGCCGCCGGCTTCCAGCAGCGCGTGCGCGGTCAGCGTCGTGTCCCAGACCGGCGAGACGCAAGGCTGGCAATAGGCCTCGTCGCCCTTGATCACGAGCAGCTTGTCGATGCCCCGGCGCGTGATCGCGCGCGGCGGGAAGTTCTCGTCCTTGCCGAGCGCGTCGTACATCATGACGATGTTGGCCATGGGCGGATAGATCGCGCCCATGCCGTCCTCGCCGTTGAGCCGCTCCTCGGTGAAGGCGAGCGCGGCGTCGATCGCGCGCTTGCGCAGGCTCTTGGGAAACAGCGGCTCGATCACGCGCAGGATCGCGTCCAGCGAACGAAACAACAGAAACCAGGCCATGCTCTGATGCGGCGCCTTGGCGGTCATGCCGATCGAGCGCGGGTCCTGCAGGAACAATTCGTCGATGCCGACGCCCTTCGGATTCCTCGCGCGCGGCTTCAGCGCGGCGATCACCATCAGCGGCACCATGGTGGTGCGCGCCCAGTAGGAAATCTTGTTGAGGTGGAACGGCGACCAGAACGGCAGCAGCACGATCTCGATCGGCAGCACCGGCACCGCGCGCCAGGTCACGACGCCGAAGGTCGCGAGCAGGAAGCGGGTAAAGACGTTGCTGTTGATCGCGCCGCCGCGGGCGTGGATCGCCTCGCGCGCACGCACCATGTGCGGCGCGTCGACGGAGTCGCCGATCATCTTCAGCGCGAAGTACGCCTTCACGCTGGCGCTCATGTCGAACTCGCCGTCATGCACCAGCGGCCAGCCGCCATGAGCGCCTTGAACGCGGCGCAGGTAGTTGCCGATCTTGGCCTCGAGCACGGTGTCGACCGGCTCGGCGAGATAGTGGCGCAGCAGGATGTACTCGGCCGGAATCGTGCAGTCGGCCTCGAGCTCGAACACCCAATGGCCGTCGGATTGCTGGAAGCCGAGGACGCCCTGGGTCGCCGACGCAATGCTCGATTCCAAAGCTTCGCGGCTGGTCGCGGTCACGGAATCCATGTCGCTCGATTGCTCCGATAGTCGATTGAAAGTTGACCGGGACATTTGCCCGTCAGGCCGCCTTTCAGGATCCTTTGGCGGCCAGAACCAGATCGGCGGCGCGGTCACCCGACCGGACCGATCCCTCGATGGTTGCTGGCAATCCCGTAGCAGTCCAGTCGCCGGCGAGGAACAGGTTTTTCAGCGCAGTGACCGGCCCCGGACGCAGGGCATTCTGGGCCGGCGTCGCCGCAAATGTGGCGCGGCGCTCGCGCACGATCTGCCAAGGAGGCAGCTCGCCGGAGACACCGCCCGCCTCGCAGACGTCGTTCCAGATCGCCTGCGCGAGTTCCTCGCGCGGCATGTCGACGAGCCGGTCGCCGTTGCTGATGGTCACCGAGAGCCGATTCGGGAACGCGAACAGCCATTCCACAATGCCGCCGATCACACCGAGGATCGGCGCCGAGCCGGGCGGCGGCTCAAAGCGGAAATGCGCGTTGACGATGGCGCGGAATTCGGTCGGCGTCTTCAGCCCCGGCAACAGGCTGGCGGCCGCGCGCGGCGGCACCGCCATCACGACGACATCGCCCGCACCGAGCTGGATCAAATCCTCGCCGCCGAAATTCAGCGCGGTCACCTTGCCGTCCGTGCTGACGAACGAGCGCAGCTCATGGCCGAGCTGAACGGTGTGACCACGTTCCTGCAGAAACGTCACGGCGGGCTCGATCAGCACGGCGCTGAGGCCATCGCGCGCGATCAGGGGACGACAGGCCTGCCCGCCCGCAAGCAGCGTTTCGCGCACGATCGCGCCGGCAAGCCCGGCCGAGCCTTCAGGCGGATCGACGTTGAGCGCGGCGAGCAGCAGCGGCTGCACCAGGCGCTGATAAAGGATGCCCTCGGTCGGAATCGACTTGCCGACCAGCGTCTCCTCCGACGCCCAGATCAGCGGCGCTAGCTTGAGATAATCGGAAAGGCCGGTGTCAGGCACGCGGCGGCCTTCGTCGAGCACCCAGGTCGGCCAGCGGCCGTCGCCGAGATCGATCTGCCAGCGCTGCCCGGTCTTGATGTCGACGAAGGGAAATTGCGCGCGCTCCGGGCCGACGAGGCCCGCCTCGGTGCCGATCGCGCGCGCATAGGCACGCGCATGGCTGTTGCCCGACAGCAGCAGATGATTGCCGTTGTCGATGGTGAGATTGGTCGCACCGTCGAAATAGGACCGGCAGCGGCCGCCGGCCTGGTGCGTCGCCTCGTGCACGGCGACCTTGAAGCCGGCATTGGCGAGCCGCACGGCGGCGGAGAGGCCGGAAATTCCAGCACCGATGATGTGAGCTGTGTTTTGCATCAGACGAAAGCGTAACGGAGCAGGATCAGGATCCGTGTGATCTTCGACACACGCACCGGCGCGCGTGGCGCGGAGAAGCCACGCGCGATCAGGAGGTCCAGAATGGAATGATAGTATTTCGACATGATCCGCGGCGCTCGCACGGCGCGGCGCCTGTTGCGGTTCATGATCTCGTCCGACTTCTCGAAATGCACCTTGGCGCGCTGCGCCAGCGGCAGGCAGACTTTCGGCAGTGCGCGCTCGGCGATCACGCGGTTCGGATCGTTGGAGGTGATGCCGGCATGCAGCAGCGCCTCGCGCGGCAGATAGAGCCGGCCGAGGCCGGCGTCCTCGTCGATGTCGCGCAGGATGTTGGTGAGCTGCAGCGCGCGGCCGAGATGGTGCGCGAGCAGAATGCCGTCTTCCTCGGGCATGCCGAACACCCGCACCGACAGCCGCCCCACGGCGCTGGCGACGCGGTCGCAATACAGATCCAGCGTCGCCATGTCGGGCGCGCGGATATCCTGCGGCACGTCCATCTCCATGCCGTCGACGATGGCGAGGAAATCCTCTCGCTTGAGCCCGAACGTCTTCACCGAGGCGACGTAGTCCTTCAGCCGCGGCGGCGGATGGCCCTGATAGAGCGCGTCGATGTCGTTGCGCCATTCCTGAAGTGCTGCGAGCCGCTCCTCGCGCGGGCCGTCGGAATCGGCGATGTCGTCGACCTGGCGGCAGAAGCTGTAGATCTGGAACATCGCGTCGCGCTGGTCACGCGGCAGGATGCGCATCGCGGCATAGAACGAGCTGCCGGATGCGGTCGAGCCGTAATTGGCGCCGGGCGTGGTCGCCTCAAGCGTCATGGGCAGTCCCCGGTCTGGAAATGGCCTTGCGGCCGACCGCACGGCGGCCGACTTCGCCGATCATCCCGGCGAGGCTGAAGGCGAGCAGCTCGAACTTGTTCAGATGCACGCGCTCGCGCAGGGGGTCGCGGACCTTGAGCAGGCGCACGATGCGGTCGGCATAGGCCTGGATGACGGAGACGTCGACGCCGAGACGGAAATCGCGGATTTCCGCAGCGAGCGACCTGCCCTCCTCGAGCAGTGCCTCGTTGCGCGCGGCGAGCGATTGCAGGCAGGCGAGCATCGCCGGCGGCGATTGCGCAAGGCCGAGCTGCTCGACCGAGGCGCCGTGTGCTGCCAGCGCATCGCGCGGCAGATAGACGCGGTTGAGCTCGCGGAAATCCTTGCCGCAATCCTGCAGGTGATTGTTGATCTGCAAGCCTGCGCAGAGCGCGTCCGAGGCGGCCCAGGTCGAGGTGCTCTCGCCGTGAACGTCGAGCATGAAGCGGCCGACCGGCATCGCCGAGTAGCGGCAATAATGGATGACCTCGTCCCAGGTCTCGTAGCGCAGCTTGGTCACGTCCATGCGGAACGCGATCAGCACGTCGAGCGCGTGGCGCGGCGGCATGCCGCGCTCGGCCAGCGCGCGGCGCAGGCTGACGGCCTCAGGCTGGGTGTCGCCCTTGCCGAGCAGTTCCGCCTCGAGCAGGTCGAGATAAGCGAGCTTCTGGTCGGCGGGCAGCGTGGCGTGGTCGGCAATGTCGTCGGCGGTGCGGACGAAATTGTAATAGGCCAGGATCAGGGCGCGATGACGCGGATGAATGATCCAGGACGCGACGGGAAAATTCTCGTCGCGGTCACCCTTGCCGGATCGCAATTCGCTCGCAGAGGTCATCGAGGGGCTGGTTTACAATCGGTTGGACAGGAAGGGCTTCTTCGCTCGCGCGGGCTCATGCCGGCGATGCCGCCGCGGCCCCCATATAGGGGAATACGGCCGCAAAACCAATCCTGTCCGTCGACGGCCGCCCCTTCGCGGATCGCGCCCGGAAAAAGCGGCCGAGGGCCGCCTTGGGGGCCAATGGCCGAGTTTATTGATTGTGGTTCTTCAGGACCTGGTCGCAGGCCTGCGAGATCTTGGCCCGGTTCTCCTTGAGGCAAGCCAGGATCGTGAAATCGCCCTGGTCGATGACCGGACGGCAGAACTTCTGCACATCGCGGGTGCAGGCCTTCTGCTCGGCGTCCGTGCCTCGCCCTTGCTGGGCGAACGCCGCTGTCGAAAGGGAGGCCGACAGCAGGGTGAGAGCGACGAGAAGATTACGCATTGTATTCCTTCATTCTGACGGCAGAATCGCACCGATCCCGGACTGCACAGGGCGGATGACCGGAACGGATTGTTCTGATGGCAAGTCGCCGCTTGTAGCGGCCTCAGAGAAGGCACAAGCACTGGCAAATGCGGCCAAATTGGCGCCGCACCCGCCAAACAGGTCTTCCCCGCATTTTCAATCGCAGATGTAAGGGGTTGATACTACATCATAATTCGGAAGCGCTGCGTTTTAATGCAGACCTGTTGCCGCGCTGCATCTCTTCGCCCGCCCTTGGTCGCCGCAAACATGCCGAAACGCGGCAAATCGCGGCCCTGAAGCGCGGCGGGGCTGCGTGAACCGCCGTCTCTGGCCGCCGGGCTTTGAACCTGCGACTTGCTCGGAGCACTAAACTTTCGATGTGGCGAGACGTTCTCAATGATGAGCGAACGTCGTTCCAAAACGGGATATTTGCGATGAAATTCTTTGGGCGATCTGGACTGGCAATCACGGCGGCCGGCATCGGGGCGGCGCTGCTCTTTTCGGTTACGGCAAGCCATGCTCAGTCGTCCGGACCGTTCGCCGGTTTCGACGGCGCATGGAGCGGCACCGGCACGGTGTCGTTGTCCGACGGCTCCACCGAGCGCATCCGCTGCAAGGCGGATTACAAGGTCGCCGGCAGCGGCCTCAGTCTGAAGCAGGCGCTGCACTGCGCCTCCGACAGCTACAAGTTCGACCTGACCAGCGACGTGACGAGCCAGGGCGACCGCATCTCCGGCAACTGGAGCGAGTCCAGCCGCAACATCTTCGGCAACCTCCAGGGCACCGCCGGTGGCGGCCAGATCGAGGTCTTCGTCGAGGCCAACGGCTTTGCCGCCAATCTGTCGCTGCGCACCAACGGCACCAAGCAGACCGTGCAGATCTCGTCCAAGGGCGAGATCCGCGGCGTCAACATCACCATGACGAAGGGCTGAAGGCTCTTCGTCCGCAACGAGGAACATGCCCCCGGTTCTGCGAGCCGGGGGCTTTTTGCTGACATGAACTTGCGCGGCTGGATTTGCTGAGATGGACCCGATCCGCAGACATCTGCTGAAAGCCGCCGGGCTGTTCGTGGCCAGCCGCGCCTTCGCCAGTGAGCAGGGAGCGAACATGCAGCCTTCGTCCGTGAAGCCGCGTCACGTGCTCTGCTTCCTCGGCAAGAATGAAAGCCTGCTGCATCCGCCGAAGGCGGTGGCCAAAACGATTGCCGATTTCGGCTTCGAGATCGACCGCACCTATTCGCAAGGAAAGCCCGATCCGCGCATGGAGCGGTCGTTCGGCGTGTGCTGGGACCGCGTCTTCCCGAAGGCATGGTCCGCGTCCGACGAAGCGGCCGTGGCCAACCACAAATCGGTCCTCTACCTGCGGAGCCCGCCGATGGCTCAGCAGAAGACGGCCGCCTACTCGGCCGCCGCGCTGCAGATCGTGGACGAGATGTTCGACGCGGGCGCCGTTGCCGCAAAAGGCGAAAGCGCCGGCGTCGCCCACGGCCTCGCGCGGTGGCGAAGTCTCATGGACCAGGCGCGCAAGGGCTCCATCACCAGCCAGGGCCTGCGCATGACCCCCGCCGTCACCAAGGCCTGTCGTCTTGCCTTCGCCAAGCGCCCGCTCGCCGGCGACCGCTATTACGAGACCGTCGGCTATCACCTCGTCGGCCTGCCGGAGGTCTATGTCGCGAAATCGCGCGGCAACGAATGGTCCGCGGTGATGCTGATGGAAGAGATCGCCAACGCCATGGCCGAGCACGGCGTCGAGGCGACGTTGCGCGACCGCAAGCTGACGCTGTCGCGGGAGCAGGACTACGCCGAGGACGACTTCAAGTTCAACCCCTACGGAATCGTCCGCGTCGAGGCGTGAGCGCGAGGCGGCGTCTGCCGCCCCACACTCAGATCGCCGGCTTGTCCGTGCCCTGCAGCTTGTCGTGCAGGTTGATCAGCCACATCGCCGTCGGCCGGAGGATGAAGAGGTCGGCGACCAGCGCCATCACCATCGAGAAGGCGCTGAGCCAGCCGAACAGCCGCAGCGACGGCAGGTCGGAGAACACGGTGACGACGAGGCCGCAGGCCAAGACCACCGTGGTCAGGATCAGCGCCGGTCCCACCAGCACGGTCGCCCGCTCCACCGCGAGCGCCGAGCCGACGCCCGGCTTGCTCTCCAGCCTCAGCCGATTGAGGAAGTGGATGGTGGCGCTCAGCCCCAGGCCGAACGAGACGGTGAGCGCGACGACGCTGGCGAATTGCAGTCCCTCGCCCATCGCCCACAGCACCGTGCCCGACATCACCACCGGGAAGATGCCCGGTAGGATGCAGGCGAACATCACGACCCAGGAGCGGAAGGCGAGGCCGATGAAGATCGCGACCAGCGCGAATTCGACGGTGAGGCCGCGGTTCAGCTTCTCGATCATGTTGGCCGAGTTGCGCGCCGCAATCGCAGCGAGACCCGTCACCGCGACCTCGTATCCCGGATGCTTCTTGCGGACAGCATCGAGCTCGGTATCGAGCTTGTCGACGATCGGCAGGAGCTGGCTGGAATCCTTGTCCGGCACGCGGCCGGCGACGACGACGGCGTCCTGCTCGGCGTCGATGAAGCGACGCACCAGATGCTCGGGAATGACGCTGACATATTCCTTCAGCGTCGCGACGTCGGCACTGCCGGCCTTTTCCGCCAGCCAGCGGCGCAGCGTCTCCAGCGACCAGACGTTGCCGACGCCCGCGGCCTTCTCGACCGTCGCGTGGACTTCAGCGATGGTCTGGAGCGTCTGCGGTGAATAGAGCGTTTCACCCTTGGGGAACACGATCAGCACGTTGACCGGATTGGCGCCGGTGAGCTTGGCATCGAGCCGGTCGCTGGCGGCGACCGCCTGGCGCTTGTCTGGCACCTGGTCGGCGAGCCGGTAGCGCGGCTCCAGATTGGCATAGATGACGCCGAGGCCGCCGACGAACAGCACCGCGATCAGGCTGAACAGGCCGGGCCGGCCGACCATGCGGACCGCGATCCAGTAGCAGAAATTGCGCAGCGCCTGGACGCCGGCATCGGCCCCCTGGAACTTGACCGCGAAGACCTTCTCGTTGCGCACGAACAGCACGCCGAAAACGGGCACCAGCGACAGCACCGCGACCAGCGCGATGATGGTGGCGGCAAGCCCAGCCTCGCCGAACTTGCGGATCAGGTCGGAGTCGGAGAATTGCAGCGCAATGAAGGAGATGCCGGCGGTGCCGTGCGTCAGCACGCAGGCCGGCCCCACCACCAGCACCGCGTTCTTGAACGCGGTGAACTTGTCCTGGCCAGCGATCAGCCGGTCGCGCGCGGCGAAGGTCAGCTGCATCGAGTCCGAGAAGCTGATGACCATGATGAGCGGCGTCATCACGTTCAGGAACATGTTGAGGTTGAAATTGGCCCAGCCGAGCGCGCCGAGCGCCAGCAGAATCGCGATCATCGGCGGGAATGCCGCCGCGATCATGAACGAGATCTTGCGGAAGAAGATGATGGCGATGATGCAGCCGGCGAGAATGCCGAGGATGTTGTAGGTCAGCCCGTCGCGCTCGACCGCGTTGCGGATCTCGAGCTGCATCACCGGCACGCCCGAGAGCTGGACGTTGAGCCCGGTGTCGCCGAGATCTTCCTTCATCAGCGCGCGGATGTCGCCGACGGTCTTGGTCAGCTTGTTGGAGCCGACCACTTCGGGATCGAGCGACAGCACGATCAGCGCCAGCGTGCCGTCCTCGGACAACAGCTTGCCGCGGATGATCTCGTTGTTCTTGACGGTCTCGATGAACTTGTCATAGGCCGCGCCCTCGGGCAGCTCGGCCGGGAACAGCGCCGCCGGCAGCTTCCCGGGGGCCGGCGCCTGGCGCGCCGAGAACAGCGAGACGAGGCCGCGCGTGCCTTCGACCAGCTGCAGGTCGGTGACGAAGTCGCGCAGCTTCTCCAGGTTGTTCCGCTCCAGCAGGGCCTTGCCCTCGACCACGACGAGGACGTCGAACTCCTCCGCCGGGAACTTCTTGGTCACCTCTTCATACTGGCGGAATTCCCGGCTGTCGGAGCGGAACAGCTGCGACAGCGAATCGTCGATCTTGATCCGGTAGATGCCGAACACCGCGCCGACAATCAGCGCGAGCAGGACGATGCAGGAGACGATCGGGGCCCGGACGGCGATCAGCCCGAGACGCTCCAGCCCGAAGGCGATGGAGGACGCAGGTCCCTGCTCGACCTTGTCGACATGAACCTCACTCTCGCTGTGCTTTTCGAGCATGCCTTGTCCAGTTCCTAAATCGGCTCGGCCTGTGAGCTTATTGCGCCCCGCGAACGGCTTAAAAACGCCATACCAATGGGAGGCTTGCCCCTTGAAAATGCGCGGAAAATCGCCGCGAGGGGGTTTAGCAGGTCAGTCACCCCTCTCGCAAGCAGGCGAAGTGTGGGCAAATCGATCAAGATGCGGCGATTTCGGGCCCGGTCCCCGGTTATCCCGGCGAGAATGTGCCAATTTGGCGCGGCGCGCGATCTGCGCTCTCGTCCTTCAACGCGACGCCGGTGACCTCCCGGGCCAGCCCCTCGCGAACCAGCCAGGCGATCTTGAACGCCGCCTCGTCATGGCTCAACCCGGCGTGGTGGATGTTCGAGACGCAATTGCGCTCGGCATCGGTGCGACCGGGCTGCGGCGCGAAGGTCAGATAAGCGCCGAGGCTGTCGGGCGCGGACAGGCCGGGCCGCTCGCCGATCAGCATCAGAACCATGCGCGCGCCGAGAATGGCGCCGATCTCGTCGCCGAGCGCAACGCGCGCGCCCGAGGCGACGACGACATGGCCGACCGCAACAGCATCGCCCTCGGCAAGCAATTGCAACAGGCGCCCTACTACGATCGCCGCATGGCTGTGGACCGCCGCTGCGCACAGGCCGTCTCCGATCACGACAGCGAGCTGGCACGGCGCCGAGACGCTTCGTGCCAGACGCTGCGCCGAGTCGGGCTCGAGCTGTCGTCCCAGATCCGGCCGCCGCAGATAGTCGCTGCGATCGACCGCCCGGCTCCTCACCTCGGTCACCGCAAGACCGAGCGCGTCGAGATCGGCGATCAGACGCGGCGTATCGAAGACCGCATGCACGGCATCGCGCGCACGGGCATGGTCCAGCGTGAAATCGAGCAGCGCCCTCGTCGGCAGACTCGCGCCACTACGCCCGAGCGCGACGCGCGCCGGCGTGAACGCCCGCAGATCGAGGACGGGGCGGCGCGGCGGGGCCGGATCAGACATGTGGCATCATTCGGCGGGAACGGCGGCCTCGCGCAGGCGGATCGAGTAGTTCGAAGCGTTCTGCTTGCCGCTGGAGGCCGCGCGCGCAAAGGTGATGAGGTGGTGCGCGATCAGCGTGCAGCCGATCAGGCCTTCGAGATCGCCTCGCTTGATGCGCCCCAGCGCGAACTTCCAGAATACGCGCTTGTAGTCGCCGAGCACGCCGACCTTCCAGAATATGTTGCGCAGCATGACGAGGCCGCGCCGGATGTTCCGCCAGGTCTTCATCTCGTCCGGCACCGGCATCTTCAGGCGGTGCACATAGACGTTGTCGCATTGATGCTGAAAGCGCGCGTAAACCTTCTCGGGCGCGTAAGCGACCGCCATGGCGTGCTTCCAGGACGCGACGACCTCGTCATAGGGCAACAGGAAGTCGACGTTTGAATCGCGGCTGTCGTCATCGACTAGGCGCCCCTCGCGCTCCAGCCGGTCCCATAGCGGCGTCTTCGGCAGCGCCTGCAGCAGGTTGATGGTGAGCAGCGGAATCCGGGACTCCTCGACGAAGGCGAGCAAAGCCTCCGAGGTGTTCGGCTTGTCGGTGTCGAGCCCCATGATGATGCCCGAGACCACCTCCATGCCGTAGGAGTTGATGGTGCGCACGCCCTCCAGGATCGGGACCATCATGTTGTGGTCCTTCTGCATCGCCTTCAGCGCGTCGGGATCGGGCGTCTCGATGCCGCAGAAGATGGTGATGAAATAGGCCTCGCGCATCTTCTCGAGGATCTCGGGGCGCTTGGCGATGTTGAGCGTGGCTTCGCAGGCCAGCCGGACGACATAGCCGGTCCGCTTCTGCCACTCGATCAGGTGCGGCAGCAGGTCCATGGCCGCCTTGCGGTTGCCGATGAAATTGTCGTCGACGAAATAGACCGTATCGGTCATGCCGCATTCGCGCAGGCGGTCGAGCTCGGCGATGATCTGCTGCGGCGTCTTGATGCGTGGATTGCGGCCGTAAAGGCCGGGGATGTCGCAGAACTCGCACTGATAGGGACAGCCGCTGGAATACTGGATGCTGCCGAGGAAGTATTTCTTGACCTCGGCGAGCTCATAGGCCGGGATCGGAAACTCCGTCATCGGCACGCGGTCCTTGGTCGTGAGCACGACCTGCTGTTCGGGCCGCGAGGTGTCGCGCGACAGGATCTCGATCAGCTGGTTGGTGGCATCGCCCAGCTCGCCAACATGCAGATAGTCGAAGGACGGATAATAGTCGGGGCAGGCGCTGACGGAGGGACCGCCGAGCGCGACCGGCAGATCGAACTCATGGGCGCGGCGGCAGATGTCGTTCATCTGCTGGCGCTGGATGTGCATGCCGCTGACGAAGACGGCTTCCGCCCATTCGAACTCCTCCCTCGTGGTGCGGCGGAGGTTCTCGTCGACGAATTTGACCTGCCAGTCATGCGGCAGATAGGCGGAGATCAGCAACAGCCCCTGCGGCGGCATGAAGGCGCGGACGCCATCGGTCAGGGGATAGGAATGCTCGAACGTGCCGAAGGACGAGGTGTAGCGCGGAAACACGCAGAGAATCCGCCGGGACGTTCCGTTACTTTCAGCTCGCATCAAAGCTCCCCCGCCACGACCTGGTTGCGGAAATTGCCAGCCAGACACATAGCGTAATGCTGTCGCCGGAATTTCTCAACATTGTGGCACAAGCACAATTCCGGGCAGCGCCGACGGTTTCCCCAAAGGAGAAAGTTTGACGCTTAGTGCCGCCTTACGCGATCAGACGCGAGGCAAAATCGGGCAGCAGGCCTGCATCGGCCGCAATCCGGAAATCGCCGCCGGTGATGCCCGACCGCGCCAGCCAGTCGTCGAATTCCGGCGCGCGGCGCAAACCAAAGACGTCCCGGACATAGAGCGCGTCGTGAAAAGACGTCGACTGGTAGTTCAGCATGACGTCGTCGGCACCCGGAACGCCCATGATGAAGGTGACGCCGGCGGCGGCGAGCAGCGTCAGCAGATTGTCCATGTCGTCCTGGTCCGCCTCGGCGTGGTTGGTGTAGCAGATGTCGATGCCGAGCGGCAGGCCGAGCAGCTTGCCGCAGAAATGATCCTCCAGCCCGGCGCGGATGATTTCCTTGCCGTCATAGAGATATTCCGGGCCGATGAAGCCGACCACGCTGTTGACCAGCAGCGGGGCGAAGGCGCGGGCGACCGCATAGGCGCGCGCCTCGCAGGTCTGCTGGTCGACGCCGTGATGGGCGCCCGCCGACAGCGCCGAGCCCTGGCCGGTCTCGAAATACATCACGTTCTGCCCTTCGGTGCCGCGCCGCAGCGATCGCCCCGCCTCGTGCGCCTCCTTCAGAAGCGCAAGGTCGATGCCGAAGCTGCGGTTGGCAGCCTCGGTGCCTGCGACCGATTGGAAGACGAGGTCGACCGGCACGCCCTGCCCGATCAGTGACAGCGTCGTCGTGACATGGGTCAGGACGCAGCCCTGCGTCGGGATTTGCAGCCGCGCGATGATCTCGTCGAGCAGCCGCAGCAATTGCCCGATGATTGCGGGATCGTCGCTCGCCGGATTGATGCCGATGCAGGCATCGCCCGCCCCCAGCAGGATGCCGTCGAGGATCGAGGCGGTGATGCCCCTGGCGTCGTCGAACGGATGGTTCGGCTGCAGGCGTGTGCTCATCCGCCCCTTCAGGCCGATGGTGTTGCGAAAGGCGGTGGTGACCTCGCATTTCCGCGCCACCAGGATCAGATCCTGGTTGCGCATCAGCTTCGACACCGCGGCCGCCATCTCGGGGGTGATGCCGGGCGCCAGCCGCTTCAACATGTCGGGCGTTGCGGCGTCCGACAGCAGCCAGTCGCGGAAGGCGCCGACCGTCAGCGATGCCACCGGCGCAAACGCCTTGGCGTCATGGCTGTCGATGACGAGGCGGGTGACCTCGTCGGTCTCGTAGGGAACGACGGCTTCCTGCAGGAATTGGCCGAGCGGCACATCGGCGAGCGCCATCCGCGCCGCGATCATCTGCTCGGAGCTGGCAGCGGCAATTCCGGCCAGCCGATCGCCGGAGCGCGGGGGTGTCGCCTTGGCGAGCAGGTCGCGCAGATCAGGGAAGCTGTAGGTCGTGGCGTTGATGCTGTGGCGGTAGACCAAGGGTCTCTCCGGGGTTGCTCGGCCAACGGCCGACTCCAGGACTATCCCGAAGGACTATCCTGAAACTAAACCCAGGGATCAAGACGCTGAAATGACTTGCCTTTCCTTTGACCAGGGACGGGGGCTCCCCGGAGCTGCGTTAACGCCGTATCCATTTTCGTTCTGCATAGTTTTGCATCAATTTACCCAACCCCGCTCACCGGCCGCTCCAGGCCAATCCGGGCCCCTGAATATCATGACATCCGACCGATCTGGGAATGCCGCCAAGCCGGCAGGCCGCTTCACGCTTGCCGGCAAGCTCTATGCGATCTTCGCGCTGTTCGCGCTGCTCACGGCGGCGATCGCGATATTGTCGGACTACAACAGCCGCCGCAGCGCCGACCTCGCAGGCGCGATCGAGACCGCCAATGCCGCCGCGCTGAACGTCGAGCGGGTCAACTCGCTAGTCTATGCGGTGGTGATGGAATCGCGCGGCGTCTACATGTCGACCGAGCCGGCCGTGGTGAAGAAATACGGTAACGGCCTGCTCAAGTTCAACGCCCAGATCCTCGACGTCGTGAAGCGCTGGGAGACCATCGTCAAGGCCGACGATGCCGAGCAGTTCGCCACGTTCAAGAAGCGCATCGAGCAGTTCGTCGAGTTCCGCAAGGAGCTGGTGCGCCGCGGCGTCGAGATCAACGCGGCCGCGGGCCGCGAATGGGGCGACAACGACGCCAATCGCAGCGTGCGCTCGGCGCTGAACAAGGACCTCGAGGCGCTGTCCAAGGTCTATGCCGAGCGCGGCAGGCAGATCGCGCAGCAGACCGAGACCAACCGCACATTTTCGTTCGTCCTCACCTGCCTCGGCGGCGTCGCGCTCGCCCTCGTCGTCGTCGGCATCGTCATCATCGCCCGCTCGATCGCCCGGCCGCTCGCCGCGATCACGGCCACCATCAAGCAGGTCGCCGACGGCGCCGAAAATGTCGTGGTGCCGCACTCCAACCGCGCCGACGAGATCGGCGCGCTGGCCCGCGCCATCCAGGTGTTCCAGGACGCGATGGGGCGCAACCGCAACCTCGCCTCGCAGGTATCGCAAGACGCCGCCGCACGTGAGGAGCGCGCCCGCCACGTCGAGCGGTCCGTCGAGCAATTTCGCGAGGCGATCGGCGCGATCATGCGCGGCCTCAGCGACAACGCCTCGGTCATGCGCGAGACCGCGCAGACCATCACGCGGGTCACTGCGGATGCGAGCAGCCGCGCCGGCAGCGCGGCGAACGCGACCGAGCAGGCCTCGCACAACGTCACGGCGGTCGCGGGCGCGGCCGAGGAGCTTTCGGCCTCGGTGGTGGAAATCGGCCGCCAGGTGCGGCAGAGCGCCGGTGCGGTCGAGCAGACCGGCCAGCGCACCGAGAAGTCGATCTCCGAGATCGAGAGCCTCGCTGCGGCCACCCAACGCATCGACGGCGTGCTCAATTTGATCCAGGCGATCGCCGAGCAGACCAATTTGCTCGCGCTGAACGCCACCATCGAGGCGGCGCGCGCCGGCGATGCCGGCCGCGGCTTTGCCGTCGTCGCCCACGAGGTGAAGGCGCTCGCAGGTCAGACCGCCAAGGCCACCGCCGAGATCAGCGAGAACGTCGCGATGATCCAGGCCTCGACCCGCAACGCGGTCGACGCCGTGCGCG
This sequence comes from Bradyrhizobium sp. NC92, assembly GCF_025200865.1. Taxonomy (NCBI): domain Bacteria; kingdom Pseudomonadati; phylum Pseudomonadota; class Alphaproteobacteria; order Hyphomicrobiales; family Nitrobacteraceae; genus Bradyrhizobium; species Bradyrhizobium sp. NC92. The sequence continues at coordinate 2,759,177 of NZ_CP104171.1, read as the reverse complement.
AGATCGGCGGGGCCGTGCGCGAGATCAACGAGGTCACGTCGGCGATTGCCGGCGCCGTCAGTCAGCAGGACCAGGCCACACGCGAGATCTCCTCCAATGCGCAAAGCGCCGCCCAAGGCAACGAGACGCTGGTTGCGAACATCACCTCGCTGCGCGATGCCATCGGCGAGACCGATACGGCGGCGGCTTCGGTGCTGACCGCAGCCAGCAGCCTGACCGAGACGGCGCAGACGCTGTCGCGCGAGGTGGAGACGTTCTTCCAGAACCTGCGTGCGGGGTCGGCGGACGGCCGCATCGCCAGGGCGGGGTAGCGGCTGGACCACCGCGGCGAAAGCGGTCGCCCCAACAAAAAACTGCGAAAACAACCCCATGCCCAGTAGACGGGGTCAGGCTTTTCAATGGCTTGGCGGCCGGGCGTCAAAGCTTGCTGTTTTTACGAATCGATTTTGACTCGTCGGGCAAAACACTGGCATGATGTCAGCATGGCGAGCGTGGCGCCCGTGCCGCGGCCGGCGCACAACCGAACGGGTTGTTACCGCTCCGAACCCGATCGAGCGACCAGGATCCGGACGCGGCCGCCGGCATCCTCGACTTCGCGGTAGCGACTTAGCTCCGCCTCGAGCTCGGGATCGGACCTCGCCCAGGCCAGCCAGTCGAACGGGACCGCGCTCAGCAGCTGGGTATCCACGAGGATCACATCCGGTCGACCGGCGCGCAGGTCCGCGAGCAAGTGCCGTCGCTCGAAATCGATGATGCTGTCCAGTCTTGCGCGCTCGCCTTGGGTTGGCTGCGTAGTCTTCTGGAGCATCATCGCGCCGGCCGCCAATAGCTGCACGCAGGAGCTGCCCACCCAGGTCCCGTTGACCTCACGGACGAGCGGATGCCCCAGCGCGATGTGATCGCCGATCGTGATCAGCCGCGGATGCGTTGCGAGAGCCTGGATGCGCTCCTTGAGCGGCGGAAACGGCCGGACCTGCAAGGACAGGCAGTAGGCGATGAGCGCAACGGAAGCAAGGCCGACGATCATGACCGGCATCCGCATCGTCCTCACGCGCGCATGGAGCAGCGGCGCGGCGATCGCAAAGACGCAGATCGCAAACGCCGTGTAGGTCCAATGCTTGCCCTGGAGAACGAAACTCGCAGCGCCGCCGAGCGCCGCGGCCAGCCACGGGGTCGCGTTGCCCCCGATCTTGAACTCGTGCGGGGCCAGCAGGCCGAGAAACACGATGGATCCGGCCATCACCGTGGCCGGAAAGGACAACAGATCGCCCAGATTCATCCGCAGCGGCAGATAGGCGGCAGAGACCATCGGCGCATAGTCGAACAGATAAGCGGGGAAGACGATGACGAGGATCGCTCCGTAGCCGATGACGACAGCAGCCGCCGTCATCGCTTCCGGAGAGAACAACGGCCTGAGCGAGCGCTGGCGGAAGACCGCAAGGACGACCGGAAGCCCTATTACCAGGGCGAGGTGGGGCTTGATGCTCAAGGCCAGCCCGGCGCCAAGTCCTGCCACGACCGCCACCGGTCCGGGGCTGAGGCCGCGCCAGCGGATCGCCGTGACGGCGACGAAAGGGGTCAGCGCAATGACGGCGATGTGCTCACGCTGTCCGAAGACGCCGCTCGGAAGTATCGCGAACAAGAACGCGAACAGGCAGGTTGCGACGATCCGCTCGTCAGCCCCCAGCCTCGCTGCCGCAGCGGCACGATCAATGATCAGAAGCGCGACGACGATTTCGACCAGGATCAGGATGATCACGATGAGCTCAGGCGCAATGCCGGTCGTTCGAGCCAGCATCGATGCCGGCATGTACAGATAGACCGACAGGGGCGGATTCAGCTCCAGGAGGTCGACGCCGGGCTTGCGCCCATCCAGGACCTGCTCGCCTTCCGTCAGCAGACAGGCCAAATCCGGGTTCAGAACGATGGGGATCTGGACGAGCAAGGCGGCCAGGAGGAGCGCCGCAACGATCAGCCAACGCAGGCTCATGCGGAAACGGCTTGCCGGCATATCGGGGGCGCGAGCGCTGCCCGCGACGTCGGCAGCAGACGTTATCTCGCGCGAAAGCGATCTATGCTCTTTCACCTGGGTGAACCTGCCATGGCGTGCAGGGTCACTCTCGGCCAGTATTGGTTACTATTGTGCTACAGTGATCTGAAGCGCTGCATCACCCCCAAGCGGTTCGACGATCGTGAGACGATCACTCGATCACCTCGTCGGCAAACGCCAGCAGAGCCGGCGGGATGTCGAGGCCCATTGCCTTTGCCGTTTTGAGGTTGATCACGAACTCGAACCTGGTGGGCTGCCAGATGGGCAGACTGGCCGGCTTGTCACCCCTGAGGATGCGGCCAACATACAGCCCGCCCTGCCGAAAAGCGTCCGTGAGACTGTTACCATAGCTCATCAGGCCGCCAGCATCGGCAAAGTCGCGCCAAGGGTAGATGGTCGGAATGCCGGCTCGCGCCGCGAAATCCACCAGCTGACGACGCTCCAGATTGAACAGGCGATCGGAGGTCACGAGCAGCGCATTCGCTCCGCGTTGAACCAGTTGCGCGAATGCGCTTTCCACCTCGGCGAGACTGCGAGCTTCCATAACGAGCAGCTGCAGCCCCGAGGCAGATGCGGCCAGGCGCACGGCACTTGGATCTGCGTTCGGATTGTCCGGGTTGACCAGCACTCCGATCAGGGAAGCCGCCGGCAATAGTGCACGCAGCAATTCGAACCGCTTCGGCTCCAATGCACTCACCTGGAACGATACGCCCGTGGCGTTGCCGCCTGGGCGGTTGATGGTGGCGACGAGACCCATGGCAACGGGATCTAGACCCACGACAAACACGATCGGAATTTGCGAGGTCGCCGCCTTGGCGGCCAGCGCTCCGCCATTGTCGGCCGTAAAGATCACGGCGACCTGCTTCCGCACGAGCTCGGCCGCGGCCTCTCGCAAGTCTTCGTTGGGGTTGGGCCAACGCCCTTCAATCAGAAGGTTCTGGCCTTCGACAAATCCCATCTGCTTGAGACCGCGACGGAACGCGGTGCCGAACGCCTCCGTCCCCGGGCTCGGGCGATTCAGAGAGCCAAGCACCGGTATCGCGGATTTTTGCGCCCTAGCCGGAAGCGGAAACGCGAGCGCCGCGCTGCCGAAGGCCTTGATGAACTCGCGCCGTCTCATGCCGCTGCGACCTTGCAAATCCTCGCTATCGGCAGTCTAGCATATGGGCAACGATCCCGGGATGTTCGCCAGAAATTCATCGCGCCGGTGTACCTGATCCCGACCCCTCCGCCTCGCCCACGGCTACGGGCATGTTGCAGCACCGCCCCAACTGACGCGAAGGGCCAATAAGCGACATCAGAGTGCCTACTCGATCACGACATCGGCCCGCGTCAGCAGGGTCGGTGGCATGTTGATGTCGAGTGCCTTGGCGGTCTGGAGGTTTATAACAAGTTCGTACTTGATCGGCCGTTCAACCGGCAGATCGCCAGGTTTCGTACCCTTGAGAATCTTGTCGACAAGGATTGCAGACCGGCGAAACTGATCTGGCAAATCAGTCCCGTAGCTCAAGAGGAAGCCCCGCTTCCGCGTATTCTCTCACCGCAGAGATTGCAGGCAGCTGATTTCTGACGGCCATGACGCCAACCAGACCGCGGTGGTTGAACAGTACTCCATCGCTCAACACGACGAGCACCTGAGCGCGTTCCCTCACCATTGTCGCAAACGCTTGTTCAAGCATGTCCGGGCCGCGCGCCTCGGCCGCGACAAGCGTCAACCCCAGCGCTTGGGCAGCTTCCCGCAGCGACGCCAGCCGGTCCTGATTGGGCGCAAAGTCCGGATTCCACAGAACGCCCACACGCGAGAGGTTCGGCAGAGTGTCCTTCAGAAATTCGAGCCGCTTGCCGTTGATCTCATCGCCGGGCTCCGAGCTGAACCCAGTGACATTGCCACCCGGGCGCGCCAGACTGGCGACAAGTCCGGCACTGACAGGCTCAGCACTGTTGGCCATCACGATCGGGACCGTCCGGGTCGCCTTCATGGCTGCAACCGTGGTCGCATTGGTCCCGGACACGATGACGTCCACGCCGAGCCCGACCACCTCGGTGGCAAGCGCCGCCAGCCGCCCCATGTCTCCGTCGGCAAAGCGGTACTCGATGACGACATTCTCGCCAGCGCGGTAGCCAAGGCTCCGCAGGCCCGCTTCGAAGGCTCCAACATTACGAAGTGTTTGCTCCCGCGACGCGCTCGCGAGATAGCCTACCCTGTAGCGCCACCTTGCCGGTTGCTGCGCACGCGCTCCGAGCGGCCACGTCGCCGCCGCGCCGCCGATCAGCCCCATGAACTCGCGTCGTCTCATTGAGCACCGCGGAGGAAAGGCCCATCCATGTCCGAAGCCTAGCACTTTGCGGCGACACAGCTAGTGAGAATGGACAACCAATCCGATGTCCGAAGCCGCGTCCCTATGTCCGAGATGGGCCACAAGCGAAAAGCGCAATCCTTGCCCGGGTCCAATGCATTCCTCTATGCGCAGATCCTGGCGCAGGACGTCACCTCTACCCCGCCATCGCCCCGCCGCGCCTGATCAGCTCCTTGCCGACCGCGGCGAGGTGCACCTGGTCCGGGCCGTCGCCGATGCGGATGAAGCGGGCGTAGACGTAAGCGCGCGCCAGGAACGTGTCCTGCGACACGCCGGCGGCGCCATGGATCTGGATGGCACGATCGATGACGCGGGCGGCCATGCTGGGGACCACGATCTTGGCCGCGGCGATCAGATCGCGCGCGGCCTTGTTGCCCTCGCGGTCCATCCTGTCGGCGGCCTGCAAGGTGAGCAGCCGCGCCTGTGAGATCTCGCAGAAGGAATGCGCGATGTCCTCGCGCACCGAGCCCTGCTCTGCGAGCGGCTTGCCGAAGGCGACGCGCGAGACCGCGCGCTGGCACATCAATTCCAGCGCGCGCTGGGCGCAGCCGATCAGGCGCATGCAGTGATGAATGCGGCCGGGACCGAGCCGGCCTTGCGCGATCTCGAAGCCACGGCCCTCGCCGAGCAAAAGGTTCTCGGCGGGCACGCGGACGTCGTCATAGACGATCTCGGGATGGCCGACGGGCGCATCGTCATAGCCGTAGGTGAGCATGTCGCGGACGATGCGCACCCCACGCGTATTCTTCGGCACCAGGATCATGGATTGCTGGCGATGGCGGTCGGGATGGTCCGGAGCAGTCTTGCCCATCACGATCAGGATCTCGCAATCCTCGTTCATCGCGCCCGAGGTGAACCATTTGCGGCCGTTGATCACGTAGTCGTCGCCGTCGCGCTTGATCTCGCACTGGATGTTGGTGGCGTCGCTGGAGGCGACCTGCGGCTCCGTCATCGAGAAGCCGGAGCGGATCCGCCCCTCCAGAAGCGGCTTCAGCCAACGCTCCTGCTGCGTCTTGGTGCCGTAGTTTGCGAGCACCTCCATGTTGCCGACATCGGGCGCCGAGCAGTTGAAGACTTCAGGCGCCCAGAGGATGCGTCCCATGATCTCCTTCACCGGCGCGTATTCGAGGTTGGTCAGACCAGTGTTGTTAAGGCCTTGCCCGTGCTCGCCGGACAGGAACAGATTCCACAGCCCCTGCTCGCGCGCCAGCCGCTTCAACTCCTGCAGCACAGGCGGCGTCTTGTAGCGCGCGGCCTCCGGCTTGACCTGCTCGTAATAGAGATCCTCGACCGGCTCGACATGGGCGCGCATGAACTGGCGGACGCGCTCCTGGAGCTCCAAGGAACGGGCGGAGTGCTGAAAGTCCATGATGGGTCTCCTTCTTCCTTCTCCCCTTGCGGGAGAAGGTGGCGCGAAGCGCCGGATGAGGGGTTCTCTCCGTCGGCGACAACGTTCGTGAGGAGAGAGACCCCTCACCCGGCTGCGCTTCGCGCATCCACCCTCTCCCGCAAGGGGAGAGGGAGCACCGCCTCCTCGGCCGCCCCTCACGTCCCCTTCAGTCCTGCAGGGTGGGCAAAGCGAAGCGTGCCCACGCATTCTCTCGACAATCATTGATAGATGGTGGGCACGGCGCAAGGGCGCCTTTGCCCACCCTACGATTCTACGATTCCGAGTTCGCGGTGAGAGCCCCCGCCTCACGTCCCCCGCAACAGCTCGCTCGCCACCACCCAGTCATTGCCGTCGAACTGGAGCATGTAGCCGTCCTTGATCGGGCGGAAATCCTGCGGCGTGGTGTTGAGGGTGATGCCGGGCATCAGAAGCGACAGCGGCACATTTTTCAGGTTCGCCGCCTGCGCCATGATGTTCTCGCGCGTCAGATTGTCCTTGCATTGCTTCAGCAGCACCACCAGCGCCTCGGCGACGGTGTAGCCGTAGAGGCCGGCGACGTTGTTGATGTCGGCATTGGGCAGGCGCTTCTTCATGAAGTCGATATAGGCCGCCATCGCCGGATCGTCCTTCGGTGCCTCGACGAACGGCTTCAGCGCGCCGAGCGACAGCACCCCCTTGCCGGCCTCGAGCCCCGCCGGCACCATCACGGTGGCCTTGTTGGCGCAACCGCTGGCCAGGAAGCGCGTCGGCTGCCAGCCGACCTCGTGCGCCTTGCGGATCGCCTGCGCGCAGGCGCGCGGCGTCACCGAATAGATCATGAAGACGTCGGCCTTGGTGTTGGCGAGCGTCAGCACCTGGGAATCGACGGTGGGGTCGGCGACCTCGAAGCTCGACGCCATCGCGATCGCCTTGTCGGCGTCGGCACCGAGCGCCTCCTTGACGCCGCGAAGATATTCCTTGCCGGCGTCGTCGTTCTGGTAGAGCACCGCAAAGCGCGCATTCGGGTTCTTGGCGCGGGCATAGGCGATGTCGATCGCGGCCTCGCTGGTGTAGTTCGGCGCCCAGGGCAGCGCGATCGACCAGGGCATGTTGGCGGGATCGTTCCACTTCGAAGCCGAGCTGATCAGGAAGATCTGCGGCACCTTGTTGCTGTTGAGATATTTTGCGATCGCCGAGCTCGGCGCGGTGCCCATGGTGGCGAAGATGAAGGCGACGCCGTCGCCTTCGACGAGGCGCCGCGCGGCTTCCATGGTCTTGGGCGGCGAGAAGGCGTCGTCGAGCGAGATCAGGTTGAGCTTGCGGCCATTGACGCCGCCCTTCTCGTTGATCTCGTCGAAATAGGCGGAGATCACCCGTCCCGTGATGCTGAGCGGCGAGGCCGGGCCGCTATAGGGCATGGTGTTGCCGATCTTGATCTCGGTGTCGCTGACCCCGGGGCCGTAGGATTTTTGCGCCGAGACAGGGTCGGACAAGCAGGCGGCAGCCAGCGCTGCGGCCAGGGCCAAAGCGGCTTTCATGGTTTCTCCCCGGGTGAACATCGCCGCGCGAGACGATCGCGCGGCGTGCTGCTTGTTGTCAGCACGTTCAGCTCAGCGGAGTTCCGCAAGAGGGTCTTGCGTCGAGTTGCTGATGGCGTTGCGCTAAAGCGCGATGAGATTGGGATGAACCATCGTCGCGCTTTAGGTTGTTGTTTACGCATGATCTTTCCGGAAAACCGCTTCGCACTTTTCCGGATCATGCTTTAGCCGCGCCGCTTCAAGGCAAAGCCCAGGCTGATCCAGCCGGCGCCGGCCATCATCAGATCGATACCGAGAAACAGGCCGAGGATATAGACGCTGTTCACCGGCCAGCGCGCCACGATCAGGAGGCCGAGCAGCAGCGTGATGGCGCCCGAGAGCGCGACCCAGACCCACGGGCTCTCGCGCTTCATGCTGAAGGCGAGAAACAGCCGGACCACGCCCGAGGCGATCAGCGACGCGCCCAGGAACAACGTCAGCAGGACTGCCGCGAATAGCGGGTTCGCGAAGGTCAGGAAGCCGGCGACGACATAGAGCACGCCGAGCAAGGCCCAGATCAGAAACTTGCCCCAGCTCTTCATCTGGAATGCGCCGATGATCTCCGTCACGCCGGCGACGATCATCATGGCGCCGACCACGATCACGCTCGCCACCGTCGCCATGACCATGCTGCCGAGCGCAACGAAGCCGGCGATGAGATAGACGACGCCGAGCGCAACGATCCAGCCCCATTTGCCGTGTAGCGCAGAGATACCCGAGCCGAGACCGGGATGACGGGACGCATCCGAAGCACTTGTCATGGGCCACTCCTGCATGCGAAGCCCGCGGGCACGCGCCAGGATAGCACGCCCCATGCCGGGACGACAGTCAGTAGAGCAGCCCCCACCTGCGGCAACGTTGACACAAATCAAGATCGAATTCGGCGCGTCAGCCGCGTGGCCGCTCCATTTCGAGCTCGGCCTTGAGATTGTCGAGATCGCGATAAATTGAAGCGACGGCAAGCACGCGACCGCCCTTGCGGTACTTCAGCAGGCAGTCCCTTCCCGAAATACTGCCGTCGATCGCGATGTCGTCGAAGTTTTCGGCGTGGCCGACATAGTTGATCGGCACGTCGTAGTGCTGGCTCCAGAAGAACGGCACCGCATCGAAGCGCTCGCGCCTGCCGAGCATGTTGCGCGCCGCGGTCTGCCCCTGCCGCTCCGCCACCACCCAATGCTCGACGCGGATGGTCTGCCGCGAGTGCGAGTCAGGCCAGCGGGCAATGTCGCCGGCCGCGAAGATGCCGGATACACTGGTCTCCAGATATTCACTCACGCTGACGCCACGATCAGCCGCCAGCCCCGCCTGCTCGGCGAGCGCAAGGCGCGGCTTGACGCCGATGCCGACGACGACGAGGTCGGCCTCGATGACGGCGCCGCTTTTCAGCGTCGCGCGCAGGCCATCGAGATGGTCGACGGCGTCCTTCAGGTGGAAGATCACGCCGTTCTCTTCGTGCAGCGACCGGACGAAGTCGCCCATCTCGGCGCCGAGCACCTTCTGCATCGGCCGTTCCTCCGGCGCGACCACGTGCACCTCGATCTTGCGCGCCCGCAAGGAGGCGGCGACTTCGAGGCCGATGAAGCTGGCGCCGATCACCAGCGCGCGCCTCGCACTCCCTGCGGCCTTGATGATGGCGCGGCTGTCGGCGACGGTCCGCAGGGTGTGAACATGCGGCTGGTCCGCGCCCGGAATCTGCAGCTTGACCGGCTCGGCGCCGGTCGCGAGCAGCAGCCGGTCGAATGGGAGCTTGTCGCCATTGCCCAGCGTCACACTGCGCGTCTTGAGACCGATGGCAGCGACGTCGGTGTTGAGCCTGAGATCGATACCGGCGTCCCGGTAATAATCCTCGCCGCGCAACGGCAACCAGTCCTCCGGCGCGTTGCCCGCGAGGTAGTCCTTGGACAGGTTGGGCCGGTCGACCGGCATCGCGCCGTCATTGCTGAGCATGGTGATGGCGCCGGCAAAACCCTCACGCCGGAGCGTCTCGGCGGCAGCGAAGCCGGCAGCACCGCCGCCGACAATGACGAATTTGTCGGGCGTTGCCGCGCTGCGATGTGCAGCCGGCGGCTTCGGTGCCTCGCGCTTGCGCCGAACGATGATGTTGTCCCGATCGCGCTCGACCTCCCACACCGCCAGCGCATTCAATGCCGGCGGACGACTGGCTTCGCCCGTGCGCAAGGAGAAGCAGGCATGATGCCAGGGACAGCGGATGCTGTCGCCCACCACCAAGCCGTCGGCAAGCGGGCCATGATAATGGCTGCAGGCCGGCTCGATCGCAAAGATCTCGCCGCCGGCTTGCACCAGCAGAACGTCGTCCTCGCCGACGTGACCGAGCAATTTGCCATCCTTGAACGCGGTCAGCGACACGCCTTTGCTCAGGTCGGGTCCGCTCGGCTTGTTGTCTTCGGCCATGGCAAACGCCTCCTTGCGCGCGCGGGGTCAATCGTCCGAATTGGCGAGCCCCAGCAGTTCCTGGCGCGTCAGCGCATTGTCGCGGAACACACCCAGCATGCGGCTGGTGACGAGATCGGTCCCGGGCTTGTGCGCACCGCGCGTGGTCATGCAATGATGCGTCGCCTTGATGATGACGCCGACGCCTTCGGGCTTGAGCACGTCGTTGATGGTGTTGGCGATCTGCGCGGTCATCTTCTCCTGGATCTGAAGCCTTTTCGCGTAGACGTCCACCACGCGCGCAAGCTTGCTGATGCCGACGACGCGCCCCTGCGGAATATAGGCGACCCAGGCGCGACCGACGATCGGCGCCATGTGGTGCTCGCAATGGCTCTCGAAGCGAACGCCGCGCAGCACGATCATCTCGTCATAGCCTTCGATCTCCTCGAAGGTCTTCTGCAGGATCTCCGTCGGGTCCTGCGCGTATCCGGAAAAATACTCCTCGAAAGCGCGTGCGACGCGATCAGGTGTCTCGCGCAAACCGTCGCGCGCCGGATCATCGCCGGCCCAGCGGATCATGGTCCGGATCGCCTGCTCGACCTCCGCTTTGTCCGGCCGATCGGACGGCGCCTGCGCCACCGCGACACGTTCCAGCTTGCGCACTGATGACTTCATCAAGATCCTCCCTGCAACGAGCCCGCCTATGGAAGCCGGCCCACAGCTTGGACGGCTGCAATCGGAAAAGGTTCCCGCAGATCAGGGAAATTTGGCGAACGGGGTCGTTGGCCCGGCGCCGGCGCGCCATGGCCTCAGGTGAGGAGCGCCGAAGGCGCGTCGGCGCTGCCTATGACGCAGCCGCTTTCCGGACGTCGATCACGGCCTGCGCCCATTCGGCGGGCCGCTCCTGCGGCAGGTTGTGACCGGCATCGGTGAAGACGCGGCGCTCGAAAAATCCCTCGAACTTGCCCGCGTGGTGGGCGGTGCCGGGATTGACGCCGTCGCTGTCGCCGTCGATCGCAATCGTCGGGACACGGATCGGCGGCTGCGCGGCGAGCTTTGCCTCTATTCCCGCATAGGCGGGATCGCCCGCCACCAGCGCATAACGGTGGCGGTAGGAGTGGATCACGACGTCGACGAAGTCAGGATTGTCGAACGATGCAGCGCTCGTCTCGAACGTCGCGTCGTCGAATGTCCATTTCGGCGACCACATCGTCCAGAGCTGACGCGCAAAGCCGCGGCGGTTGCGCTCCAGCGCGCGGCGGCCGCGCTCGTTGTGGAAGAGATATTGATACCAGAGCGCCGCCTCCTCCGGTGGCGAAGCCGGCTCCATGGATCGGGCGATGTTCTGGATGTTGTAGGAATTGCCGGAGACGAGACCGATCACGCGCTCCGGATGGAGCGCCGAGATCACGCAGGCGGCGCGCCCTCCCCAATCATAGCCGCCGACGATTGCGCGCTCGATACGAAGCGCATCCATGAAGGCCAGAAGATCGGCGCCAAGAGCCGCCTGCTCGCCGGAGCGCAGCGTTGCAGTGGAACGGAAACGCGTCGGCCCATAGCCGCGCAGCCAGGGCACCAGCACGCGTGCGCCAGCTGCGGCGAGGATCGGCGCGGTCTCGGCATAGGCGTTCACGTCATAGGGAAAGCCGTGCCCCATGATGCAGGACCAGCCGTCCGGCGCACCGTATTCGCGATAGGCGATCTCGAGGATATCCGTGGTGACGGTTTTTTGTTGCATGATTTGCTCACGGCGTTGGGGCCACGTGGATGGAGCGCAGCGCAAGCCGCGCCGCGAGCATCCGCGAATCCCGGATTTCGCTTTATCCGGGCTACGAGAGCCCGATCTACTTCTGCGGACCGGACAGCGAGATGTCGCGTTCGGCGCGGAACACGTTGCTGTAGAGATTGGCGATCCATTGCCGGCCAATCTCGGTCTTGTTGAGATAGCCGATCTCGGTCTGGATGTGCGGTGCGACGCTGTTCCAATAGAATTGCGGGTAGCGGTTCACGATGTCGGCGGGCGAGTCGTAGCCGAGTTGGCGGTTGATGCCGACCTCCTCGAACTCGTAATAGAGCGCGTTGGCCTTGCGCAGATAATTGGGATCGCCGAGCTGGCCGATGAAGTCGGCCGCACGCAGGATCGAAGCTTCGTCGTCATAGTCCTGGCCCTGCTGAGCGGGGAACCTTGTGCCTTCGATGGCACGGGCGACGCGTTCCGGATCGAGTCCCGGAATATGCCGCAGTCGCCGCGTCACGTACAATTTCGATCGATCGACGTGATACATCATCAGGCTGGCGTCGGATGCACCCCGCGGCAGGGAAACCTTGGTGCCGGCCGCGTCGACCAGAAAGCCGTCCTCATCGTCCTCCTCGAACAGGCCTCGCACATAGCCGATGTCGTGAGCGAGGCAGGCGATCAGGACGTGGACGTAATCCTCGGCCGACAGATGGGTATGAAGACTTCGGCCGCGGAGGATCGCCTGGGCTGCCAGCGTCACCAGCATCGTATGCTCGATGTTGTGATAGAGCGCATCGCTGTTGCCGATACACTCCATCGCGGTGCGGGTCGCACTCTCCACGATGCTCGCGGCAGTTTCATCGAACCGGCGACGCAGGAACTTGCCGAGGAATTCCTCCAGGGATTCGGCCGCCAGTCTCGGTAAGGTTATCATGGATGCAGCCCCGTCCGCCGCTGGTGTCCCATGCCGTCTCCCGACGTCTCATTCTTGTCCTCGACGCAGCGGGGAGCATAGCCCATCTTGGGCCGGGTAACCAAACGTCGGGGACGAAAATACGAAAATACCGCGCCGTTTCGCTGCGCAACATCACGGTTGCGGCCACAGTTTAACACAACCCAAAGCAGCCGGAAAGCCGCTGCCGCCGCTCGGGGCGCGGCACCGCAGGGAATTGGACGCGCGGGCCGGCTACTCCACCTGCAGCACGTCGACGGCGACGGCGAGCTTCTGCTTGGGCGAGCCGACGATGATGCCGTCGACCGGCGAGACGTCGGAAAAATCGCGCCCCATTGCGAGCACGATGTGATCGTTGCCGATGAGGAGATCGTTGGTCGGATCGAGATCGATCCAGCCGAGCTCGGCCCCGCACCACAGCGACACCCAGGCGTGGGTGGCGTCGGCACCTTGCAGCCGCGGCTGGCCCGGCGGCGGAATGGTGCGCAAATAGCCGCTGACATAGGCCGCGGGCAGGCCGAGCCCGCGCAGCCCGGCAATCATGACATGGGCAAAGTCCTGGCAGACGCCGTGACGCTTGTCGAAGACCTCGTCGAGCGGCGTCGAGATCACGGTCGCCTTGGGATCGTAACGGAATTCGCCGCGGATGCGTCGCATCAGGTCGACGGCGCCGGTGAGGATGCCCGCGCCGGGCGGAAAGCTCATCCCGGCATAGGCGCTGACCGGGCGCAGCACCGGCACCAGGGGGCTGGCAAAGACATAGCCGACCGGCGAGGACGGCCCGAGGCTGGTTGCTTCGAACGCGATGTCGCGAATGCTCTCCCAGGGCGGGCTGACCGCATCGCGCGCCGGCGGCCGGCGCGAGATCGAAACCCGCGAGCGCGAGTCGATGCGCAGGTTGCGATGCGCGGCTTCGATCACCACGCTCTCGGTCAGCGTGCCGAAGAAGTCGCGCCGCACGTTGCGCTCGGACGGGCGGGGATGGATCTCGACCTCGTGCGAGATCAGCTCCTGGCCGCCGCCGCTTCTGGGCTCCAGCCGCAGCGTGCAGCGGGCGAAGCTGACGGGATTCTCGTACTCATAGGTGGTGACGTGACGGATGTCGTAGATCACGCCAACCCCGTCAGCTTTTCCGGCCGGGCGGCATTGGGGCCATGCGGGAAGTAGTGCTGCCCGATCGCCTCGGCGAGGCTGAGCAGATCCTGCTCCAGCGCGAACAGCGTCTTGACCTCGAGCTTCTCGGCCTCCGCGGTCGCGAGCATCGCCTGCATCGCCACGGCGAGACGCTGCGGCTTCTCGATCAGGCCGTGCTCCTTCAGGCTCGGCAGCGCGGCAATGTGCTCGTTCAGCGTCGTCACCTGAAACGCCACCGAACGCGGATTGTAGCCGTCGAGCACCGCGAGGTCGCGCACCGGGGCCAGGATCGGCGCCAGCAGATAGCGCGAGCGGTAGGTGATCTGGCAGTCCACCAGCGTCAGCAGGATGTCGAGATCCTCATCGCCGGCCTCGTCATAGGCGAACTGGCGCGTGAAGCGCGTGGTGTTGATGGCGCGCTCGACGCGGCGGCCGATGTCGAGGAACCGCCAGCCGGCGGCGCGGTTCATGTTCTCCTGCGCAAGGCCTGCGAAGCTCGCCAGCTCCTGCAAGGTCAGCTCGGCCGCGCTCAGCACGCTGTCGTCGTCCTCGACCTCGTAGGCGAGACGCTCGGCCATTTCCGTGATCACCTGCCAGGCATCGGGCGACAGCCGCTCGCGCAAGGAGGTCGCGGTGCGCTGCGCCGCGCGCACCAGCGACAGGGCCGAGCCGAAACGCTCCGCGCTCTGCAGCGCTTCGGCGACGATGCGCCCCGCGGCCGTGCGCGAGGATTGCGAGACCGCGCCCCAGGCCACCAGCAGGCGCTGGATGCGTTCGGCCGATTGCGCCGAGGCCGCCGTGCCCTTGTTGGGCCCGCTCGGCGAACCAAGCGCACGCACCAGGCGCAGCGTCGCCTCGGCGCGCTCGAGGTAGCGGCCGAGCCAGAACAGATTGTCGGCGGCGCGGCTCGGCAGCACGCCGGCGATGCGGCGGATGCGAACCTTGTCCGTCGCGGGCAGAAGCGTCGCGGTCGCGACCTGCTTGTTGGAGACGACCCAGACGTCGGCGGCGCGCGCGCCGTCGCCCATCGACACCGCGCGCGCGTCCGGCTGCTCGGCGATTCGGCAGAAGCCGCCGGGCATGATGGCCCAGCCGTCCGGTGTGGCGGCGGCAAACACGCGCAGCACGAAGGGGCGCGGCGTGATCTGGCCCTGCTCCCACACCGGCATGGTCGAGAGCCGCACCACCTCCTGGCCGACATAATCCATGCCGCGCGCGCTGATCGCATCGATCAGGCGCTGCCGGTCGCCGGCGTCGAGCTCGCTCGCGAGCACCGGACCGCTGGAGCCGAAGCCGGGAACGCCGCGGCGATAGGCGCCTTCGATCGCAACTTCGTCGAGCCGGGCCAGCACTTCGTCGCGCGCGTTGCGCTGGCCGCACCACCAGGTCGCGATGTGCGGCATCTTGAGGTCTTCGCCGAGCAGGCGGCGGCTCAGCGCCGGCAGGAAGCCGAGCAGCGCCCGCGCCTCCAAGACGCCCGAGCCCGGCATGTTGGCGACGACGACGCCGTCCTTGCGCAAGACGTCGATCAGGCCGGGCACCCCGAGATGCGAGGAGGCATCGAGCTCGAGCGGATCGAGCGAGTTGGAATCGACCCGGCGCAAGAGCACATCCAGCCGCTTCAGGCCGGCGACGGTACGGATGTGGACGCGGTTGTCGCTGACCGCGAGGTCGTCGCCCTCGACCAGCAGGAAGCCGAGATAGCGCGCCAGCGTCGCATGCTCGAAATAGGTCTCGCTGAAGCTGCCGGGAGTGAGCACGCCGATGCGCGGCTCGTCGCGATCGGCGCGCGCGCGAAGACTGTCGCGGAACGCCTCGAAGAACGGCGCGACACGCGGCACGTTCATCGACTTGTAGAGATCGGAGAAGGCGCGCGACAGCACCAGGCGATTTTCCAGCGCGTAGCCCGCGCCTGATGGCGCCTGGGTGCGGTCGCCGAGCACCCACCAGCGGCCGTCGGGCCCGCGGCCGACATCGGCGGCATAGATCGACAGATAGCGTCCGCCCGGCGGCGGCACGCCGCAGACGGGACGGAGATATTCGGGACTGCCGGCGATCGCCGCAGCCGGGAGCGCGCCTTCCGCCACGAGGCGCCCCTCGCCATAGATGTCGCGCAGCACGCGCTCGAGCAGCTCGGCGCGCTGGGTGATGCCGGCGCAGAGCTGCTGCCAGTCGGCTTCATCGATCAGAAGCGGCAGGTGGCTGAGCGACCAGGGCCGGTCGGCGCTGTCGCCGGGCGCGCGGTAGGTGACGCCGGCCTCGCGCAAGTGACGGTCGGCCATGCCGAAGCGCCGCTCGATCTCGTCGGGCGCCAGCGCGCCGAAGGCGTCGAAGAAGCGGCTCCAGACCGCGCGCGGGCTGCCGTCCGGGCTCAAGAACTCGTCGGGGATACCCGGCAGCCGGCTATAGTCGCGGACCCATTGCGCGAGGCGGCGCTGGCCTTCACGTTGGCCTTGCGCCTTTCCCGCCTTGTCGTCCTGCTCGGCTGCGCCCTCGGCCATGCGCCTCTCCCTGCCCCACCATCATACTCATTGCAGGAGCGGGGTCCGCAAGTCGAGGGTCAGCGGAAACTCATTTGTGCGTTCCTCGGGCGGCGGCTGCATCGGCCCCGGGGTGTGGCCGTGGTCCTGGAAGCGCGCCAGCCGCCGGGCCTCGGCCTCGTAGGTGTTGACCGGCTTGGTGTCGTAGTTGCGCCCACCGGGATGGGCGACGTGGTAGACGCAGCCGCCGAGCGAGCGGCCGTTCCAGGTATCGATCAGGTCGAAGGTCAGCGGCGCGTGGACGGGGATGGTCGGGTGCAGGCCGGATGCCGGCTGCCAGGCCTTGAAGCGGACGGCGGCCACGGCCTCGCCGGAGCGGCCGGTCGGGGTCATCGGCAGGCGGCGCCCGTTGCAGGTGACGACGTGGCGGCCCTCGACGAAGCCTTCGGCCTTGACCTGGAGCCGCTCGACCGAGCTGTCGACATAGCGCACGGTGCCGCCGGCCGAGCCCTCCTCGCCGAGCACGTGCCAAGGCTCCAGCGCCTGGCGCAATTCCAGCGTCACGCCGCCATGATGGACGCGGCCGAAAGCGGGGAAGCGGAATTCGAGCTGGGCCAGATACCATTCCGGCTCGAACGGATAGCCCGATTGCTTGAGCTCGCCGAGCACGTCGAGAAAATCGTCCCAGATGAAATGCGGCAGCATGAAGCGGTCGTGCAGCGCGGTGCCCCAGCGCACGAACTTGCCGCTCAGCGATTCGCGCCAGAACTTGGCGATCAGCGCGCGGATCAGGAGCTGCTGTGCCAGCGACATGCGCGGGTCCGGCGGCATTTCGAGCGCGCGGAATTCGACGAGGCCGAGTCGCCCCGTGGGCCCCTCCGGCGAATAGAGCTTGTCGATGCAGATCTCGGCGCGGTGGGTGTTGCCGGTGATGTCGACGAGCAGATGCCGGAACAGCCGGTCCACCAACCACAGCGGCGTCTGATAGCCCGGCGGCGGCACGTGCGAGAGCGCGATCTCGAGCTCGTAGATGCTGTCATGGCGCGCCTCGTCGATGCGCGGCGCCTGGCTGGTCGGCCCGATGAACAGGCCGGAGAAGAAGTAGGACAGCGCGGGATGGCGCTGCCAATACAGCACCAGGCTCTTCAGGAGATCGGGCCGGCGCAGGAACGGCGAATCCTGCGGAGAAGAGCCGCCGACCACGACGTGATTGCCGCCACCGGTGCCGGTGTGGCGGCCGTCGACCAGGAAGCGGTTGGCGCCGAGCCGCACCTTGGCCGCATCCTCGTAGAGACCGGTGGTGATCTCGACCGCATCGCGCCAGCTCTTCGCCGGCTGGATGTTGATCTCGATGACTCCAGGATCGGGCGTCACCTTGATCACCTCGATGCGCGGATCGAACGGAGGCGGATAACCCTCGACATGGACGGGAAGCTGCATCTCCTCCGCGGTGGCTTCGAGCGCGGCAACGAGCTCGAGATAGTCCTCGATGCGCTCGACCGGCGGCATGAAGGCGCAGAGCACGCCGTCGCGGACTTCGACCGACATCGCGGTGCGCACCGGGACGGAGGTGTTGAGATGCTCAGGCGCGGCCCGCGGCGGGGATTCCGGACGCGCGGCGAGCGTGAACACCGGCAGCTTGTCCCGCGCCTCCATCGGGTCCTGCTCGACGATGTAGGGATATTGGTTGGGCGGGACGTAACCGAGCGACCCAATCGGCAGGCGCAAACCGAGAGGCGAATCGCCGGGCATCAGGAACAGATGGTTGCGCCGGAGTTGCCACCGCTCGCTGCGCCAGCGCGGCGGCGCGTTCCAGCGCTGCACCGGCAGCACGAAGCCACGCGGTGCGTTGAGACCCTCGTTGAACACGCGTGCCATCCGCGCGCGGGCTTCCGGATCGGATAATTTGGAATCGGAGGGATCGACGTTGACGGGAAGCTCGGCCTCCTTCTGGAGCCAGTACGCGGTGTCCTCATAAGCCGGCATGATGTAGCCGGCATCGAGGCCGAGCCGGGCCGCCGCGCCTTCCATGAAGGCCTCGGCGTCCTTCACCTCGGCACGGCGCGGATTCTCGATCTTGGCGATGAGGTCGGAATTCTTCCAGATCGGCACGCCGTCCTTGCGCCAGTACAGGCCAAACGCCCAGCGCGGCAGGCTCTCGCCGGGATACCATTTGCCCTGGCCGTAATGCAAAAGGCCGCCCGGCGCGAAGCGCGTGCGCAGACGGCGGATCAGATGGTCGCCGAGCGCGCGCTTGGTCGGGCCGACGGCTTCCGTGTTCCACTCGCCCGCCTCGAGATCGTCGACCGAGACGAAGGTCGGCTCGCCGCCCATGGTGAGCCGCACGTCATCAGCGGCGAGATCGCCATCGACCTGCTCGCCGAGATCGTTGAGCCGCGCCCAGGATTCGTCGGAGAACGGCTTTGTGATGCGCGGCGCCTCGCGGATGCGCTTCACGCTCATGTCGAAGGAGAACTCGACCTCGGCAAAGCCGGCCCCTCCCGAGATCGGCGCCGCCGAACGGTAGTGCGGCGTGGCAGCGACCGGGATGTGTCCCTCGCCTGCGAGCATGCCCGAGGTCGCGTCGAACCCGATCCAGCCTGCCCCGGGCAGATAGACCTCGGCCCAGGCGTGCAGATCGGTAAAATCGTTCTCGACTTCCGGTGGTCCCTCGATCGGATCGATGTCGGGACGGATCTGGACCAGATAGCCGGAGACGAAGCGGGCGGCGAGCCCGAGATGGCGCACGGTCTGGATCAGCAGCCACGCGGAATCGCGGCATGAGCCTGCGCCGGAGACAAGCGTCTCCTCCGGCGTCTGCACGCCCGGCTCCATGCGGATGATGTAGCGGACCTTCTTCTGGATCTCGCGGTTGAGGTCGACCAGGAAATTGACGGTGTTCGGGGCCTCGTGCGGGATCGTATCGAGGAACTTGGCGAACAGGCGATCGGGCTTGATGGTCTCGAGGTACGGCGCGAGCTCCGTCTTCAAATCCTTGGGATAGTCGAACGGAAAGCTGTCGGCATAGGGCTCGACGAAGAAGTCGAACGGGTTGACCACGGTCATCTGCGCCGTGAAGTCGACCTCGAATTTCAGCTCGGTGGTCTTCTCCGGAAAGACGTAGCGCGCCAGCCAGTTGCCCTGCGGGTCCTGCTGCCAGTTCACGAAATGATTTGAAGGCGTGACCTTGAGCGAATAGCTCAGGATCGGCGTGCGGGTATGCGGCGCCGGCCGCAGGCGGATGGTCTGCGGACCAAGGTCGATCGGGCGGTCGTATTTGTAGTGCGTGACGTGGTGTAGCGCGACGTAGATCGACACGGTATGCGGTGCTCCAGCAGCTTTTTTGAGCAGAACACCTGAGGACAGCGCGATCAAGCACTAACAACGGGCACAGGGTGCCTAGGTAAGATGCGGGGCGGGTGATTGTGGGCGCCTTTCTTCCTTCTCCCCTTGCGGGAGAAGGTGGCGCGAAGCGCCGGATGAGGGGTATCTCTCCAGTCGCAAGATCGGTCGTGAGGAAAGAGACCCCTCACCCGTCTCGCCGCTTCGCGGCGAGCCACCCTCTCCCGCAAGGGGAGAGGGAAAGAGAGAGCGCGTTACGCCGCGGACGTCAACCGCTGCAAGAACTGGGTCACCTCGCGGCGGAGTATCTCGACTTCGCCGTGGACGCGCTCGGAGGCGTGGTTGACGCGAACAGCGACGCGGCCGGTGTCGGCAGCGGCTTCGCTGATGCCTGTGACGTTGGAGGACACCTGCGAGGTGCCGGCGGAGGCTTCGTGAACGTTGCGGGCGATCTCGCGCGTCGCCGCCCCCTGCTGCTCGATCGAGGCCGCGATTGAGGCGGTGATGCCGTTGATCTCGGCGATGGTCTGCGCGATCGCCTCGACGGCCGCGACCGAATTGGTGGTCGATTGTTGCATCTCGCCGACCTTGGCGCTGATCTCCTCGGTCGCCTTGGCGGTCTGGTTGGCGAGGCTCTTGACCTCGGAGGCCACCACCGCGAACCCGCGGCCGGCCTCCCCTGCGCGGGCCGCCTCGATGGTGGCGTTGAGCGCGAGCAGGTTGGTCTGCGAGGCGATCTCGCTGATCAGCTTGACGACGTCGCCGATCTGCATCGCGGCGTCCGCAAGGCTCCGGATCTCGCTGCCGGCGCGATTGGCTTCGTTCACCGCCCGCCCCGTGCTCGCGGTCGAGCCGGCCACCTGGCGGTTGATCTCGGCGATCGACGATGCGAGCTGCTCGGCGGCGCTGGCGACGGTGGCAACGTTGCGCGAGGCCTGGTCGGAGGCAGAGAGCACGCCGGAGGTCTGCAGGCTGGTCTTCTCCGCCGCCGCCGCCATCTGGCCGGCGTCGGATTCGAGATCGGTCGCGGCGCCCATCAGCGTGCCCGCAACCTGGTCGAGATGCGTGCCGAACTGCCTGGCGAGATCCGCGATCTCGACGACCCTGCGGCCGAGGCTGTCGGTGCCGGCATTGATGACGGTGGCCGAGCGGCGGAACGAGCCCGGTAATCCGCGCGCCAGGATCTTGCGGAAATGCTTGCCGTGGCTGGCATACTCCATCGAGGCCGAGGCTTCGCGCTGGAACGCATCGGTGATGTCGAGCATGTCGTTGACGGATTTCTGGATCGCCCCGATCCGCCCGGCCTGCCGCTCGCTGAGGATGCGCGCCTCGAGATCGCCGCCCGCCGCCTTGCGGCACACATCGGCGACCTCGTCGACGGCGACCGCGGTGCGGTGCTGACACCAGACGGCATAGCCGGAGAGGGCGATCGTCGCGCCAAGCAGAGCGGCACTCGTGATCCCGGTCATGCCGAGAAGAGAGAGAACGAACGCGACGACGGCAAGACCACACGCGAGCGCGGTCGCTCCCTGCGCCTTAGAGAGAGAGCACAAATTCATCGTAACCGACACCCTGTTGCTTGAGCAGCCCGATCATCGCCTCGAAGCTTGCCTGCATGCCCTCCTTGGCATTGGCATGCCGCGCCTCTTCGGCGCACAGCGTCTTGTAGATCGGCTTGATGCGCTCGATCTGCGCGGGATCCGGCTTGCGACGGTTGGAGTGATAGCCGACGATGTTGCCGCGCTCGTCGAACGTCGGCGTGACGTGGGCGAACACCCAGTAATGACTGCCGTCCTTCGCCAGGTTGACGACGTAGGCGAAGATCTCCTGCTTGGACTGCAGCGTGTCCCAGAGCAGCTTGAAGACGGCGCGCGGCATGTCGGGATGGCGGATCAGGCTGTGGGGCGCGCCCATCAGCTCGGCGTAAGAATATTTCGCCATCCGGATGAAGACGTCGTTGGCGTAGGTGATGCGGCCCTTGAGATCGGTCTTGGACACGATCAGCTCCTCCTCGCCGAGGAGATTTTCCACGCCAGTCGGCCGTATCGCATGCGTCATCGTTGACGAATCCTGTCGAAGGGCAGTGCCCTCGAAGGGTAGCCCGCACCTCACGAATACGGTGCGAAATGTTAATCCCGAGTGACCGCGGAAACTCCTGCGGTCATACGACACCTACGTATGAGTACGTAGGTGTCGGCATCCTGCAGCGAGGTGCATCAGCACCATTACATCGTCGCGCCCAGCACCCAGGGCGCGAACTCGGCGCCGCCGAAATCAAAGCTCTCGCTCTTGGTGGGCTGGCCCGAGGCGGTCTTGAGGATGAGCTCGAAGATGCGCTGGCCGCATTGTTCGACGCTCTCCTCGCCTTCGAGGATGGTGCCGCAATTGACGTCCATGTCCTCTTCCATGCGCTTGTACATGGGCGTGTTGGTGGCGAGCTTGATCGAGGGCGCCGGCTTGCAGCCGAACACGCTGCCGCGGCCCGTGGTGAAGCAGACCAGATTGGCACCGCCTGCGACCTGGCCGGTCGCGGCCACGGGGTCGTAGCCGGGCGTGTCCATGAACACGAATCCCTTCTTGGTGACGGGCTCGGCGTAGCGCAGCACCTCGACGAGGTTGGTGGTGCCGGCCTTCGCCATCGCGCCGAGCGACTTCTCCAGAATCGTGGTGAGGCCGCCGGCCTTGTTGCCGGGGCTGGGATTGGCGTTCATCTCGGCGCCCTCGCGCGTCGTGTATTCGTCCCACCAGCGCATCAGATCGACCAGCTTCTCGCCGACCTCGCGGCTGACGGCGCGGCGCGTGAGCAGGTGCTCGGCGCCGTAGGTCTCCGGCGTCTCCGACAGGATCACGGTGCCGCCGTGGCGCACGATGAGGTCGCTGGCCGCGCCGAGCGCGGGATTGGCCGATACGCCGGAATAGCCGTCCGAGCCGCCGCATTGCAGCGCCACGGTGAGCTCGCTCGCCGGCACCGTCTCGCGCTTGACCTTGTTGGCGTCAGTCAGCGCCTCGCGCACGAAGGCGATGCCGGCTTCGACCGTCTTGCGGGTGCCGCCGACCTCCTGGATGTCCATCGCGCGCAGGCGTCCGGCGAGCTTCTGCTCTTCCATCAGGCCGCCGATCTGGTTCACCTCGCAGCCGAGGCCGAGCACGATGACGTGGGAGAAATTGACGTGCCGCGCATAGCCGCCGAGCGTGCGGCGGAGCAATGCCAGCGGCTCGTTCTGCGTCATGCCGCAGCCGGTCTTGTGGGTCAGCGCGACCACGCCGTCGACGTTGGGGAAGTCGGCGAGCGGATTGTCGCCGGTGAACGGATTCTTCTTGAAGACGTCGGCGACGAGGCTCGCGACATGCGCGCTGCAATTCACCGAGGTGAGGATGCCGATATAGTTGCGCGTGGCGACGCGGCCGTCCGGACGGCGGATGCCTTCGAAGGTCGCCGGCAGGTCGAAGTTCGGCGTCGGCTTGACGTCGACGCAATAGGCATAGTCCTTCGAGAAATCACCCATGCCGCAGTTCTGCACGTGCACGTGCTGGCCCGGCGCGATCGCTTGCGTGGCAAAGCCGATGATCTGACCGTAGCGCCTGATCGGCTCTCCTACCGCGATCGGCTTGATCGCGACCTTGTGGCCGGAGGGGATGCGATCGACCGTGCTCACGCCGTCGGCGACCAATGTTCCCGGCGGCAGGCTCGCGCGCGCGATCACCACGCCATCATCGGGATGCAGGCGGATGACGGGGCTGATGATCATGCGAGTCTCCTTGGGTCTCTTACTTCACCTCTCCCCGTTCTTACGGGGAGAGGTCGGATCGCGCAGCGATCCGGGTGAGGGGCAAGCCGCGCGTTCGATCGTTAGATTAGTCGTGTTGAGAGAGGCCCCTCACCCTGACCCTCTCCCCGTAAGAACGGGGAGAGGGAAAGAGCTCAAGCCTTACCGCCCGAATCCTTGCGGGTCGCGTTCACCTGCATCTTGGCGTAGGTCGTCATCAGGCCGACTTCGTTGGACAGCGTCACCAGCTTGAAGCCCATGTTGATGGCGCGCGCCGCGCCTTCGGCGCCGCTGCAATGAATGCCCGGGTTGAGGCCGCGCTTGCTGCATTCCTTGATAATCTTCTCGTAGATCGCGAGGATCTCGGGCTCGCTGCGGTCGAGCTTGGGCTCGAGGCCGTAGGAGAAGCCGAGATCGGACGGGCCGATATAGACGCCGTCGATGCCTTCGACGTCGAGGATCGCTTCCATGTTCTCGACGGCAGTCCGCGTCTCCATCATCGGCAGCAGCACGATCTCGTCGTTGGCCGTCTTCTGGTACGAACCCGCGGTGCCGTACATGCCGGCGCGGATCGGACCGTTGGAGCGCACGCCCTTGGGCGGATATTTCGAATAGGAGACCAGGTTCCGGGCTTCCTGCGGCGTGTTGACCATCGGGCAGATCACGCCATAGGCGCCGCCGTCGAGCACCTTGCCGATGATGCCGGGCTCGTTCCAGGGCACGCGGACCATCGGGGTGATTGGATGCTTGTCCATGGCCTGGAAGCACTGCACCATCGAGAGATAGTCCTGCACCCCGTGCTGCATGTCGACCGTGACGCTGTCGAAGCCGCATTGCGCGATCATCTCGGCCGAGAAGCCGGAGGGTATGGCAAGCCACGCGTTGACGACGGCCTTGCCCGACTTCCAGATCTCTTTGACTTTATTCGCCACGTTGCCTTTCCTTCCCTGTTGCTCTCACTCGCCGCGGATCGGGTTGGGCCGCACTTTGAGCGAAAAAAAGCGTGAATGTCCATGGCTCTCGCCGCGCACGCACGCATATCTGGTTTCACTCCTCGGCTATTGTCTCGTCCGCGCCTCCGAGCTCCGCAAGGCTCCGTTCGAGCTCGCCGAGCATCTCCTGCAATTCGGCGAGCTTGCGGGCGCCAAAGCGCCGCGTGATCTCGGCATAGATCGCCTCCGACGTCGGCGCGACCGACGCCATCAGCTTCAGCCCTTCCTTCGAGATCGAGACCATGCTGCGGCGCTGATCGGCTTTCGCGGTCTTTCGCTCGATCAGGTTGCGGGCCTCGAGATCGCGCAGGATGCGCGACAGGCTCGGCCCGAGCAGGAACGCGGTGCGCGCGAGTTCCGTGACCTCGACCGCCTCGATCGCCGCCAGCGCCCGCAGGATGCGCCATTGCTGCTCGGTCAGGCCGTGCTCGCGCAGCGAGGGACGAAACTGCCGCATCACCGCTTCCCGGGCCCGCAGCAACGACATCGGCAGCGAGCGCGAAAAATCGCGCATCGGCACCTGGCGCGCGGCCGGCGGGTGACCGTTGGCGGGATCGGCGGATTTCTTGGTCATGACGCCCTTTCAAGCCGCAAAACGTTTGCAGTGCAGCAAGTCGAATTTGTGTTTGACGCATTCACTTAACATGTTAAGTATCTCGCGGCACCACGATTTGTAAGATCACGGATGGCGCTTTCCAACGACGATATCCAGGCTTGCGCGAGGCGTCTGCACCAGGCGGAGAAAACCCGCACGCAGATCCGGCAGCTCTCGCAAGACTTCCCCGACATCACCATCGCGGACGCCTACGCGATTCAGAAGGCCTGGGTCGACGTCAAGATCGCCGAGGGGCGGTTGGTCAAAGGCCACAAGATCGGCCTGACCTCGAAGGCGATGCAGAGCGCGCTTGGCATTGACGAGCCGGATTCCGGTGTGCTGCTCGACGACATGTTCTTCGCCGATGGCGGATTGGTGCCGACCGAGCGCTTCATCGCGACGCGCGTCGAAGCCGAGCTCGCCTTCGTCATGAGCAAGCGCCTTTCAGGGCCCGACTGCACGCTATTCGACGTGCTCAACGCCACCGACTTCGTGGTGCCGGCGCTGGAGATCCTGGATACGCGCATCGAGCGCGTCGATCCCAAGACCAAGGCGACGCGCAAGATCTTCGACACCATCGCCGACAATGCGGCGAATGCCGGCATCGTGCTCGGCGGGCGGCCGATCCGCCCGCTCGATGCTGACCTGCGCTGGATCGGCGCGCTGTGCTTCAAGAACGGCCAGCTGGAAGAGACGGGCCTTGCCGCCGGCGTGCTCAATCATCCTGCGACCGCCGTGGCGTGGCTTGCCAACAAGATCGCGCCGCTTGGGCTGGCGCTCGAACCGGGCCAGGTTGTGCTCGCCGGCTCGTTCATCCGTCCGATCGAGACCCGCAAGGGCGACACAATCCAGGCCGATTATGGCGCCTACGGCTCGGTGAGCTGCTACTTCGCGTAAACGAAAGACGACAGGGAGTGAAACCGCGATGCCGCATTTCACCATCGAATATTCGGCCAATCTCGACGGCCGCCTCGACATCGCCGCGGTATGCGAGGTCGTGCGCAAGGCAGCCAGCGAGACCGGCATCTTCCCGCTCGGCGGCATCCGCGTTCGCGCTGTCAGGTGCGAGCATTATGCGATCGCGGATGCGCGGCAGGACTACGGGTTCCTGGACATGGTGCTGCGCATCGGCGAGGGCCGCGACCTTCCCACCCGCCAGAAAGCCGGCGAGCATGTTTTTCAGGCGCTCTCGAAGCATCTCGACCCCGTCTTCGCCGCCAGCAAGTTCGCTCTGTCGTTCGACATGCAGATCAACGACAAGGACACCAGCTGGAAGCGCAACAATATTCACGACGCCCTGAAAGCGGAGGCCGCTCATGGATAAGCCCACGCCGAAAGCCGATCTATTCCAGGCTAACCGCGACCGCGTCGCGCCGCTGCTGAAGACTCTGCGCGCGGACGGCATCGGCCACATGATCGACGGCAAGACCGTCGCCTCGATCTCAGGCGAGACCTTCGAGACCAGATCGCCGGTCGATGGTGCCGTGCTCGCCAGCGTCGCGCGGGGCAATGCCGAGGATATCGACGCGGCGGCGACCGCGGCGGCGCTCGCGTTCAAGTCCTGGCGCGACATGGGGCCGGCGATGCGGAAGAAGCTGCTGCATCGGGTGGCCGACGCGATCGAGGACAATGCCGACGACATCGCGGTGCTCGAATGCATCGACACCGGCCAGGCCTATCGCTTCATGGCCAAGGCCGCGATCCGCGCCGCGGAGAATTTCCGCTTCTTCGCCGACAAATGCAGCGAGGCACGCGACGGCCTCAACACGCCGAGCGACGAGCACTGGAACGTCTCCACGCGCGTGCCGATCGGTCCCGTCGGCGTGATCACGCCGTGGAACACGCCGTTCATGCTCTCGACCTGGAAGATCGCCCCGGCGCTGGCCGCCGGCTGCACCGTCGTGCACAAGCCGGCCGAATGGTCGCCGGTGACGGCCTCTATCCTGGCGAAGCTCGTCAAGGACGCCGGCGTTCCCGACGGCGTGCTCAACACCGTGCACGGCTTTGGCGAGGAAGCGGGCAAGGCGCTGACCGAGCATCCCGCCATCAAGGCGATCGGCTTCGTCGGCGAGAGCGCGACGGGCTCGGCCATCATGATGCAGGGCGCGCCGACCTTGAAGCGCGTGCATTTCGAGCTCGGCGGCAAGAACCCGGTGATCGTGTTCGACGACGCCGATCTCGACCGCGCGCTCGACGCCGTCGTGTTCATGATCTACTCGCTCAACGGCGAGCGCTGCACCTCATCGAGCCGGCTGCTGATCCAGCAGAGCATCGCGGACAAGTTCGTGGAGAAGCTGACCGCACGGGTGAAGGCGCTGAGGGTCGGCCATCCCCTCGATCCCGCCACCGAGATCGGGCCGCTGATCCACGAGCGGCATCTGGCAAAGGTCTGCTCCTATTTCGACGTCGCGCGCCAGGACGGCGCCACGATCGCGGTCGGCGGCAAGGCCTATGACGGGCCGGGTGGCGGGCATTATGTCGAGCCCACCTTGGTGACCGGCGCGCACGGCAAGATGCGCGTGGCGCAGGAGGAGGTGTTCGGCCCGTTCCTCACCGTGCTGTCCTTCAAGGACGAGAAGGACGCCGTCGAGATCGCCAACGACATCCGCTATGGCCTGACAGGCTATGTCTGGACCAACGACGTCGGCCGTGCCTTGCGCGTTGCCGACGCGCTGGAGGCCGGCATGATCTGGCTGAACTCGGAGAACGTCCGCCATCTGCCGACGCCGTTCGGCGGCATGAAGGCTTCAGGCATCGGCCGCGACGGCGGCGATTACTCGTTCGACTTCTACATGGAAACCAAGCACGTCTCGCTGGCGCGGGGCACGCACAAGATTCAGAAGCTGGGGATTTGATTGTCATTCCGGGGCGCGCGGAGCGCGAGCCCGGAATCCATTCATCCACCAACTCTGCTGCGCGATGGATTCCGGGCTCGGCTCTGCGAGCCGCCCCGGAATGACAGAACCGAGGGGAAACGCACATGCCCGTACCGCAACACGTCTTCGAGCCGCCGTTCAACATCATCCGCTCCAGCCACGTCGTGCTCGACGTCACCGATTTGAAGCTGAGCCGCGCGTTCTACGAGACCATTGTCGGCCTCCATGTCGAGGACGCCGACGATAACGCCGTCTACCTGCGCGCGGCCGAGGAGCATCAGCATCACTCGCTGGTGCTGCGCAAGGCAGCCGTGCCGGCTTGCGCCCGGCTCGGCTTCAAGGTCGGCAACGACAAGGATCTCGACAAGGCCGCCGCTTTCCTGTCCGAGACCGGCCTTTCCTACGCCTTCGTCGATCAGCCGTTCCAGGGCCGCACGCTGCAATTCACCGACCCCTTCGGCTTCCAGATCGAGCTCTATGCTGCCATGGAGCGGCGGCCGCATCTCTTGCGCCGCTACGACCTCTACCGGGGCTGCCACCCGCAGCGGCTCGACCATTTCAACGTCTTCGCCGCCGAAGTGCAGGACACGATGGAATTCTACGCCCGGCTCGGCTTCCGCCTCACCGAATATGCCGAGGAGGACGGGCCGAATGGACGCATCGCCGCGGCCTGGATGCACCGCAAGGGCAACGTCCACGATTTTGCGATCACCAACGGCAAGGGCCCGCGGTTGCACCATTTCGCCTATTGGACGCCGACGGCGATGAACATCATCCATCTCTGCGACGTCATGGCCTCGCAAGGCTTTGTGAAGAACATCGAGCGCGGCCCGGGGCGCCACGGCATCTCGAACGCGTTCTTCCTCTATGTGCGCGATCCCGACGGGCACCGCCTCGAGCTCTACACCAGCGATTATTTCACGGGGGATCACGACCACGAGCCGCTGCGCTGGTCGCTGCGCGATCCGCGCCGCCAGACGCTGTGGGGCGCCCCTGCCCCGCGCTCCTGGTTCGAGCAGGGCTCGCCCTTCACGGGCCAGGCTGTGCGCGAGCCGAAATTCGTGGCCGATGTGCTGGTGGCGGACTGATGAAGCTGCCTCGTCTCGCCACTTTTTCCGTCAAGGGTGATGTCGGCTATGGCGCCGTCCTGGAGGGCGGCATCGTCGATCTCTCCGCCCGCTATGCCAAGACCTATCCGACGCTGCGCGAGGTGATCGCTGCGGGCAAGCTCATCAGCTTTGCCGAAGAGGCCGCCGGCCGCACGCCGGATCACGCGCTCACCGAGATCAGCTGGCTGCCGCCGATCCCCGCGCCGGAGAAGATCATCTGCATCGGCGTCAACTATCCCGATCGCAATGCCGAGTACAAGGACGGGCAGGAGGCGCCGAAATATCCGAGCATGTTCATGCGCTCGCCCCGCTCCTTCGTCGGCCACGACACGCCGCTGGTGCGCCCGCGTGCCTCCGCGCAGCTCGACTATGAGGGCGAGATCGTGCTGGTGATCGGCAAGCAGGGCCGGCATATCCCCGAAAGCAGCGCGCTCGACCATATCGCCGCGCTCACGCTCTGCAACGAAGGCTCGGTGCGCGACTGGCTGCGCCACGCCAAGTTCAACGTCACGCAGGGCAAGAACTTCGATTCCAGCGGCAGCCTCGGTCCGTGGCTGGTGCCCTACACGAAGGAGTCCCAGATCGCCGACATCCGCCTCACCACGCATGTCAACGGTGAGCTCAGGCAGGACGACCGCACCAGCCGGCTGATGTTTTCGTTCCGCTACCTCATCAGCTATATCTCGACCTTCGCAACGCTCGTTCCCGGCGACGTGATCGTCACGGGGACGCCGACCGGCGCCGGTGCGCGGTTCGATCCACCGCGATATTTGAAGCCGGGCGACGTGATCGAAGTTGCGGCCGAGGGCATCGGCTCTTTGCGCAACGGCGTCGTCGACGAGGCCTGACCAACAACCGAAATGGAAGTGCCAAAATGACCACCCTCACCGGCGGCGAAGCGATCGTAAGCGGGCTTGTCGCCCACGGCGTCGACACCGTGTTCGGCCTGCCCGGCGCGCAGGTCTACGGCCTGTTCGACGCCTTCCATCAGGCCCAGCTCAAGGTGATCGGCGCACGACACGAGCAGGCCTGCGGCTACATGGCGTTCGGCTACGCGCGCGCCAGCGGCAGGCCCGGCGTGTTCAGCGTGGTGCCCGGCCCGGGCGTGCTCAACGCCAGCGCGGCGCTGCTCACCGCCTTCGGCTGCAACGAGCCGGTGCTCTGCGTGACTGGCCAGGTGCCGACGCAATTTCTCGGCAAGGGCCGCGGCCATCTGCACGAGATGCCGGACCAGCTCGCGACCTTGCGCACCTATGTGAAATGGGCCGAGCGGATCGAACATCCCAGCAACGCGCCGACAATCGTGTCGCGCGCGTTCCAGGAGATGATGTCGGGGCGGCGCGGTCCCGCCTCGGTCGAGATGCCCTGGGACGTCTTCACGCAGCGCGCGGCAACAGTGCCTGCGCAGGTGCTGGAGCCGCTGTCGGCGCCGCAGCCCGATCCTGATATGATCAAGCAGGCGGCAGCGCTGATCAAGGCGAGCAAGGCGCCGATGATCTTCGTCGGCAGCGGCGCGATCGAAGCGGGTGAGGAGATCCTCGAGCTCGCCGAGATGATCGATGCGCCGGTGGTCGCCTTCCGCAGTGGCCGCGGCATCGTCTCCAATGCGCATGAGCTCGGGCTCACCATGGCCGCGGCGTACAGGCTGTGGCCGAAGACCGATCTGATGATCGCGATCGGCACGCGCGCTGAGCTGCCGGCCTCCGGCTTCCGCTGGCCCTATCAACCGAGCGGCCTGAAATCCATTCGCATCGACATCGATCCGGCCGAGATGCGCCGGCTCGCCGCCGATGTTGCAATTGTCGCCGATGCCAAGGCCGGTACGGCCGATCTCGTCGCGGCCGTGAAGAAGGCCGGCTACGCCAAGAGCCGCAGCCGACGCGAAGACATTCGCGAGGCCACCGCAGCAGCGCAAGCCGAGATCCAGCGCGTCCAGCCGCAGATGGCCTATCTCAACATCCTGCGCGAGGTGCTGCCGGCGGACGCAATCGTCACCGACGAACTGTCGCAGGTCGGCTTCGCCTCCTGGTACGGCTTTCCGGTCTACCAGCCGCGCACCTTCATCACCTCGGGCTACCAGGGCACGCTCGGCTCGGGCTTTCCGACTGCGCTCGGCGCCAAGGTCGCCAATCCCGACAAGCCTGTCGTCGCCATCACCGGCGACGGCGGCTTCATGTTCGGCGTGCAGGAGCTTGCCACCGCGGTGCAGTTCAACATCGGCGTGGTGACGCTGGTGTTCAACAACAACGCCTATGGCAATGTCCGCCGCGACCAGCGCGAACGCTTCGACGGCCGCGTCGTGGCCTCCGATCTCGTCAATCCGGATTTCGTCAAGCTCGCGGAGTCCTTTGGCGTGACTGCTGCGCGCGTCACCGCGCCGGAGCAGTTCAGGGCGGCAATGGAGAAGGCGCTCGGCCACGGCGGGCCGGTGCTGATTTCCGTCGAGGTGCCCAGGGATTCCGAAGTCAGCCCGTGGGCTTTCATTCACCCGCCGAAGCCTTAAACGAAGCGTCGTCGTTCCGGGACTCTTCCCTTCTCCCCTTGTGGGAGAAGGTGGATCGCTGACGCGAAGCGGCAGCGAGACGGATGAGGGGTCTGTCTCCGCGGATCGAGACCCCTCATCCGCCTTCCCTTCGGGAAGGCACCTTCTCCCACAAGGGGAGAAGGAAACGCGTCAGCGCGTCCTGCGGAAAGTCAGATTGATCCGCTTCCGGCCGAGCAGCGGATGCTCGCCGTCGGCGAGCGGCGCGACGCCGTGATAGGCGAGCCTGCTGGCCCCGCCCCAGACCACCACGTCGCCATGGACGAGGCGGAAGCGGCGCGGCTTGTCGCTGCGCGCGAGGCCGCCGAACAGGAAGGTCGCGGGCAGGCCGAGCGAGACAGAGACGATCGGCGCGGAATAATCCAGCTCGTCCTTGTCCTGATGCAGCGACAGCCGCGTGCCCGGCTCGTAGCAATTGACGAGGCAGGCATCGGGGGCAAAGCCTTCAAAGCCGCCCTGCTCCGCGGCGCGGCGGGCGAGATCGCAAAACAGCGGCGGCATCGCCGGCCATGGCGCAGCGGTGCGCGGATCGATGGGGTCGTAGCGGTAACCGGTGTGATCGGTGATCCAGCCGCGCTCGCCGCAATTGGTCATGGCCACCGACATCTGATGGCCGCCCGGCGTCGTCATCCGCCGGAACGGCGACTGCGCCACGATGGCGCGCACCGCGTCGATCAGCCCGCTCTCGATCGGCTTGACGAAGCCGCGCAGCAGCACGGCGCCGTCGGCGATCGCCTCGCGCTGCGGCTGCGCCTCGGCGACGCTGTCGAACAAATCACCCGTCAATCGCAGCGCTCATTTGGCATCGTGGAAAATCACACCCAGCGTGTGGCGCTGGCCGGACCTGATCCGGCTGACGCCGTGGCGGAGATTAACGCGGTAGGTGCCGCGTGTCCCCTGCACCGGGCGATGATGCACAGCGAAGGCGACCGCATCGCCCTGCATCAGCGGCACCACCTCGGCCCGCGACTGCATGCGCGGGCGCTGCTCGGTCAGCACGAACTCGCCGCCGGTGAAATCGCGTCCGGGCTCGGAGAGCAGGATCGCAACCTGGAGCGGGAACACGTGCTCGCCATAGAGGTCCTGGTGCAGGCAGTTGTAGTCGCCGGCCTCATATTGCAGCAGCAGCGGCGTCGGCCGCGCCTGCCCGGCGTCGTGGCAGCGTTTCAGGAACGTCTCGTGTGTGGCGGGATAGCGGATGTCGATCCCCATCGCCTCGTTCCAGCGATTGGCGACGGCTTGAAGATGCTGGTAGAGCGCGGGGCGGAGCTGCGCGATCAGATCGGGCAGCGGATAGGAAAAGTACTTGTACTCGCCGCGACCAAAGCCATGGCGGCCCATGACGATGCGGCTGCGGAAGTGCGCATCGTCCGGGTAGAGCGCGGCGATGGCGCGGCATTGGTCCGGCGTCAGCAGGTTCTTCAGGACGGCGCAGCCCTGGGTGTCGAGCTCGGCGGTGATTTGGGGCCAGTCGAAGGCATCGACGTGGGCGGCGAGGTCGGCGGATGGCTTCTGGGGCGATTTGCGTGCTGTTGCTGTCATGGCTGCGACCTTCGCAAAGCAGACTCGCCCTCCGCCACCCGATTTCCGATGACTATCTCCCCGTCATTGCGAGCGAAGCGAAGCAATCCAGAATCTCTACGCGGAGACAGTCTGGATTGCTTCGTCGCAAGGGCTCCTCGCAATGACGGAGGAGAGATCTCGTAGGGTGGGCAAAGGCGCTCTTGCGCCGTGCCCACGCCTTCGCAAGACGTGGGCACGCTTCGCTTTGCCCACCCTACGAGACCGTCGCTTGTGAAGCGACTATCCCCCGCCGCTCGTGTGGAGTGACCTACCCCCTCACCGGAAGCGTCACCACGTCATACCCGTGCCGGATCGTCCGCTTCAGCACGGGATCCTCCAGCTCGAAGTCGAAGCGATCCGCCGGGCGGATGCCGCCCTTGGCGGCGAAGGTGCCGCCGAACATGGCGCTGCCGTCGGGGAACTTGCCGCCGTCAAAGCCGCCCGCGATGAGGTCAGCGACCGGCAACATCGCATCCAGCGTGCCCTCCTGGTAGAGCACACGCTCGCCCTTGATGGTGGCGTAGGAGCGCAGGATCATCTTGTCCCAATGGCCGATCACGTCCTCTAGATCCCAGAGCGTCGAGGCAACCGGCTTGTCGCACATCTGCTTGGAGACCGTGACGCTGTAGGCCTCGACCTTGCGGTCGGTGTGATCGGAGCCGCAGCCGACGAAGATGCGGCCCTGCCAGCCGATCAGCACGAACTCGACCTCGCCGGAGGAATCGCCACCGGTGCATTCGATGCTGTCTTCCTGGGTCAACCGCCGCGCCGAGGCGCGGTAGTAGATCGGCGTCGAGGCCGGGCGGGCGATGCCCATCTCCTCCAGCTCGGCGATGTGCTTGTCGCGCGCGACCGTGTCGCGGCCGGTCCAGCCGGCGATGACCAGCTGGTCGATCGCCAGCGTCAGCGGCGTGGTGGTGTCCTGGGCATCGACGGTGAAAGTGAGATCAAACACGAATGACGGCCTCCATGCCGGCAGCAAGTTCAAAGATACGACGGTCCGAGCCACCCGCGCCCGCCAGCATCAGGCCGACCGGGACATCGCCTGCGCGATGTGCGGGCAGCGAGATGGCGCAGCCGTCGATCATGTTGATGAGGGTGCAATTGCGCAGCGCGCGCAGGTTCTCGGTGGTGAACGCCTTGTCGTCGGCAAGATCTGCGATCTTCGGCGGCGTATTGGCGGTGGTCGGCAGCACCAGGGCATCATAGGGCGCGATGCGCGCGTTGACGCGCGCGATCAGCGAGCGGCGTTCGTTGAGCAGGTCGATGTAGTCGGCCGCGCTCTGCGCCTCGCCGCGCATGATGCGCACGGCGACCCTGGGATCGTAGACGTCGCCCTTGGCCGTGATGAGATAGCGGTGCCAGGCATAGCTCTCGGAGGCCGCGAAGCCGCCCTTGGCATTCATCGGGCCGACGTCGTGGAACTCCGCCATCTCGATCCGCTCGATGATGGCGCCGTGATCGGACAACGTCTTCAGCGCGCGCTCGAAGGTCTTGGCCACCTCTGCGTCGAGATCGTCGAGCGCGATCGTGGTGGGCACCGCGAGACGCATGCCCTGGATCGGCCGCGGCCTCAACGTGACGATCGGCTCGCCCGCGAGCACGGCATCGAGTATGGCACAGCAACTGACCGATCGTGCCAGCGGCCCGATGCTGTCGAGCGAGAACGACAGCGGCACCGAGCCGTCGAGCGGCACGCGCCGCTGCGTCGGCTTGTAGCCGACGATGCCGTTGAAGGCGGCCGGAATCCGGCAGGAGCCGCCGGTGTCGGTGCCCAGCGCGCCATGCGCCATGCCGTCGAGCACGGACACCGCCGCGCCGGCCGACGAGCCGCCGGGCACGTGGCCCTCGGACCGGTTCCAGGCCCCCTTCGGCGTGCCATAATGCGGATTGATGCCGATACCGGAATAGGCGAACTCGGTCATGTTGGTGCGGCCGATGACGACGAAGCCGGCCCCGCGCAGCCGCGCCACCGTCGCGGCATCGTGCTCGGCCGGGGCTGAGTCATCGAGCGCGCGCGAGCCGGCGCGCGTCACCTGGCCCTTGATGTCGAACAGATCCTTGATCGAGATCGGGATGCCGGCATAGCGCGACGGCGCCGCCTTGGCCTTGCGCAAGGCATCCATCGCGTCGGCCGCCGCGAGCGCGGCGTCCTTGTCGACGTGGATGAAGGCGCGCTGGCCTTCGCCGGCGGGGTCGGCGATCCTGGCGAGGCAGGCCTCTACCAACTTGCGGGAGGTGGTGCGGCCGCTTTCGAGGTCATCGGCGAGCTGCGCCAGTGTCGGAAAATCGGGCATGTCTGTCTCACGGAATATTCGCGCGCAATCTATAGCGCTGACTCAGCTCGACACAAGCATTGTGCGCATGATGGCATGCATGCGCATTGCTGGACCGTTGACGCGCCATGGTCGATTGTCGCATCAAGTTCGAAACCGGCGGGCGCGAGGCCTGTCGCTCGGGAGACTCTTGGGAGGAGCCGCCAACATGGCCGAACCGCAGCGCGCGCGACCGAAACCGACGCCGGAAACCCAGCATTTCTGGGACGGCACCAAGGCCGGCGAATTGCGCCTGCAGCGCTGCGATGCCTGCGCCCATGTCTACTTCCCGCCGCGCCCGTTCTGCCCCTCCTGCGCCTCGCGCAAGGTCAGCATCTTCAAGGCGAGCGGCAAGGGCTTTCTCTACAGCTACGTGATCAACCACCGGCCCGCGGCACCGGGCTTCACGCCGCCTTACGCCATCGCGGTGGTCGAGCTCGACGAAGGCCAGCGGATGATGAGCAACATCATCGACTGCCCGCAGACCCCCGAGGCACTCGAGCTCGACATGAAGCTCGAGGTCGCGTTCCAGGAGCTCGACGACAAGATCACCCTTCCCGTCTTCCGTCCGGCGAAGGGGTAGACCATGCGCAAGAACCAGGTTGCCGTCGTCGGCGCAGCCGAGACCACCGAGCTCGGTGTCATCCCCAACGCCTCGCAGCTCCAGCTGCATGCGGACGCCGCGCTCAACGCCATTGCCGACGCCGGGCTGAAGCTCTCCGACATCGACGGCTTTGCCACCGCGGTCGAAACGCCGCAGCAGGTCTGCCATTATCTCGGCATCAAGCCGACCTGGGTGGACGGCACCTCGGTCGGCGGCTGCTCCTTCATGCTGCACGTCCGGCACGCGGCGGCGGCGATCGAGGCGGGTCTCTGCAAGACGGTGCTGATCACCCACGCCGAGAGCGGCAAGTCGATGATCGGCAAATTGCCGCGCTCGACGCCGGCCGACAGCCTCAACGGTCAGTTCGAGGCGCCCTACGGCGTCTACGGCCCGCCCAGCATGTTCCCGATTCCCGTGCTGCGCTTCATGAAGACCTACGGCATCACCCACGAGCAATTGGCTTCGGTGGCGGTGGTGCAGCGGGAATGGGCGGCGAAGAATCCGCGGGCGATGATGAAGGATCCGATCACGGTTGCCGATGTCCTCAACTCGCGCATGATCGCCTATCCGTTCCGGCTGCTGCAGTGCTGCCTCGTCACCGACGGCGGCGGCGCGCTGATCCTGACCTCGGCCGACCGCGCCAGGGATTTTCCGCGGAAGCCGGTCTACATCATGGGCACCGGCGAGAGCGTTGAGACGCCGATGGTCAGCCAGATGGAGACGTTCAACTCCTCGCGTGCGTTCAAGACGGCGGGGCCGCTGGCCTTCAAGGAGGCCGGCATCGCGCACGGGGACGTCGATCATCTCATGATCTACGACGCATTCGCGCATCTGCCGCTGTTCGGCCTCGGCGATCTCGGCTTCATGCCGTACGAAGAAACCGGCCAATTCATCGCCGACGGCAACACGCGGCCTGGGGCCAAGCTGCCGCTCAACACCAACGGCGGCGGATTGAGCTACATGCATTCGGGCATGTACGGCATGTACGCGCTGCAGGAGAGCGTGCGCCAGATGCGCGGGATCGCGCCGGCGCAGGTGCCGAACGCGAAGATTTCGGTGTGCCACGGCGTCGGCGGCATGTTCGCGGCGAGTGGCACGATCGTGTTCACGAACGAGAGGTAATGGCTGCTCGCCTCTCCCTCTCCCCGTTCTTACGGGGAGAGGGTTGGGGTGAGGGGCTGCATCCACATACACCAGACTCGCGGAGAGTCCCCCTCACCCGAATTCGAGCTTTGCTCGAATTCGACCTCTCCCCGCAAGCGGGGCGAGGTAAGAAAACAGGAGAACCCACATGAGCAAATCACTGCAAGACAAGGTCATCATCGTCACCGGCGCAGGGCGCGGCATCGGGCGCGAGATTGCGCTCTTGTGCGCGGCCGAGGGCGCCAAGGTCGTCGTCAACGATCCCGGCGGAGCTGCCGACGGCGCGGGCGCGAACGCGGCGCCCGCCGAGGAGGTGGTCGAGGAGATCAAGAAGCGCGGCGGCACGGCGGTCGCCAATTTCGAAAGCGTCGCGGAAGCTATTCCCGCCAGCAAGATCGTGAAGACCGCGACCGATCATTTCGGCCGGCTCGACGGCGTCGTCAACAATGCCGGCATCCTGCGCGACATGATCTTCCACAAGATGAGCGTGGAAGCCTTCGAGGCCGTCATCAAGGTGCATCTGATGGGCTCGTTCTACGTCAGCCACGCCGCGGCGCGCATCTTCCGCGAGCAGGAGTCGGGCTCGTTCGTGCACTTCACCTCGACCTCGGGCCTGATCGGCAATTTCGGCCAAGCCAACTACGCGGCGGCCAAGCTCGGCATCGTCGGGCTGTCGAAGTCGATCGCGCTCGACATGGGCCGCTTCAACGTCCGCTCCAATTGCGTCTCGCCGTTCGCCTGGACGCGCATGATCGGCACCATCCCGACCGAGACCGACGCCGAGAAGGCGCGCGTCGAGAAAATCAAGCAGATGGGCCCGGAGAAGATCGCCCCCCTCTGCGGCTATCTGCTCGGCGATTCCGCCAAGGACGTCACCGGCCAGATCTTCGGCGTGCGCATGAACGAGATCTTCCTGTTCAGCCAGAACCGCCCGATCCGCTCGGTGCAGCGGAGCGAAGGCTGGACGCCGCAGTCGATTGCGGAACACGGCATGCCGGCGCTGAAGGGCTCGTTCTACAAGCTCGACCGCTCCGCCGACATCTTCACCTGGGATCCGGTGTAACCGATCCCTGCCTTTGCTGCATTGCGATCTCCGGTTGTCCAGCCGGAGATCGCCCGCTTTACGCCCGATTGCGGGCGGATGGTTTGCTCCCAATAAAAAAAATCGGGAGGCAACCATGACAAAACCACTGACCATTCCCGCAAATAGCAGCGAGCCCTCTCTCGCGCGCCGCACGCTGTTGAAGGGCGCTGCCGCCGCAGTCGCGGCGACGGGCGTCACCATGAACGGAGCCTTGAACGGAGCCTTGGCGGCTTCCGTCGCGCCCCTCGGCCAGACCGGCGCACCGACGAGATCGACGGCGCCGCTGCCGCTCGGACCATTGCCGGGCAGCCGCTACCCCGACTCTCATCTGGAATCGGCCAAGAAGGGACCGCCGACTTTCGGTCCTTCCGGCTTTCCGGCCTTCGCCGGCACCATGGCGGTCGAGCGTGTCGCAACCGGCTTCCGCTGGGCCGAGGGGCCCGTCTATTTCGCAGCCGGGCGATACGTGCTGTTCAGCGACATTCCGAACAACCGCATCATGCGTTTCTGCGAGGACGACGGTCACCTCAGCGTCTATCGCCAGCCGTCGATGAACTCGAACGGCAACACGATCGATCGCGAGGGACGCCTGATCACCTGCGAGCATAGCGGCAGGCGTGTGACGCGGACCGAGCTCGACGGCTCGATCACGATCATTGCCGACAAGTACAACGGCAAGCGGCTGAACTCCCCGAACGATGCGGTCGTAACCGCCGATGGCGCGATCTGGTTCACCGATCCCGCTTACGGCATCGGCGGTTTCTATGAGGGGATCAAGGCCGACCCCGAGCAGGACAAGAAGAACGTCTACCGCGTCGATCCGAAGTCCGGAGAGGTCAAGGTCGTGGTCGACGATTTTGTCGAGCCCAACGGGCTTGCCATCTCACCCGACGAGAAGAAGCTCTACGTCTGCGACACCGGGTTCACCGACGGGCCGGACAATCCTTCGCATATCCGCGTGTTCGACCTCGACGTCGCGGCAGGCAAGGTCTCCAACAGCAAGGTCTTTGCAGACATGCCGAAGCCCGGCATCACCGACGGCGTTCGCTGTGACACCGAGGGGCGGGTCTGGTGCTCGGTCGGTTGGGGCGATCCGAACGAAGACGGCGTGCGCTGCTATACGTCCTCGGGCGAATTGCTCGGCAAGATCCACATTCCCGAGACCGTGGCAAACCTGTGCTTCGGCGGCCAGCAGCGCAACAGACTCTATATTTGCGGCTCGACATCGCTTTATGCCGTCTACACCAGCGTGCAGGGCGCGATGAAGCCGTGAGTTGGTGACGTCGAGGTTCCGGGTTCGCCCTTCGGGCGCCCCGGAACGACGTTGCAGCTACCCCGTATTCCGCAACCCCGCCGAGATCCCGTTGATCGTCAGCTGGATCCCGCGCAGCACCTGCTCGTCCGGGTTCTGCGCGCGATGCTCTTTCAAGAGTTCGACCTGCACGTGGTTGAGCGGATCGAGATAAGGAAAGCGGTGGCGCACGGAGCGCTCCAGCAGCGGGTTGCCCTGCAGCAGCCGGTCCTGGCCCATGATGTCCAAGAGTGTCTCGATGCAGGAATGCCATTCGCGGCGGATGCGGCCGAAGATTTTTTCGCGCAAGGCCTCGTCGGGCACGAGCTCGGCATAGCGCGAGGCGATCGCGATCGAGCTCTTGGCGAGCACCATGTCCATGTTCGACAGCAGCATGCGGAAGAACGGCCATTCCTTGTAGAGTTCTTTCAGGAACGGCATGCCCTTATCGGGATGCTCCGCGATCCACTGCTCGACCGCGCTGCCGAAGCCGTACCAGCCGGGCAGCATCAGGCGGCATTGCGCCCAGGAGAACACCCATGGAATGGCGCGGAGGTCCTCGATCGCGCGGGTCTTCTTGCGCGAGGCCGGACGGCTGCCGATGTTGAGCGTGGCGATCTCGTTGATGACGGTGGACGACCAGAAGTAATCGACGAAGCCTTCGGTTTCGTAGACGAGGCCGCGATAGGCCTTGAAGGCGAGGTTCGACAATTCGTCCATCGCCGTCAGATATTCGCGGCGCGGTGCGCTCTGGCGCGGATGCAGGAGGCTCGCCTCCAGCGTCGCCGCGGCGAGAATCTCTAGATTGTTGCGGCCGACCTCGGCGTTGGAATATTTCGACGAGATGATCTCGCCCTGCTCGGTGATGCGGATCTGGCCATTCACGGCGCCGCCGGGCTGGGCGACGATGGCGTCATAGCTCGGCCCGCCGCCGCGTCCGACAGAGCCGCCGCGGCCGTGGAACAGGCGCAAGCGCACGTGATGGCGCTCGAAGACTTCGACGAGGCCGATCTCGGCCTTGTAGAGCTCCCAGCCCGAGGTGACGAAGCCGCCGTCCTTGTTCGAGTCGGAATAGCCGAGCATGACCTCCTGTACGCTGCCGCGGCTGTCGACGAGGCGACGGTAATCGTGCAGCGACAGCATGCGATCCATGATGCTGCTCGAGGCCTGCAGATCCTCGATGGTCTCGAACAGCGGCACGATGTTGATGGCGCTGCGGCCGGAGGGATGGACGAGGCCGACCTCCTTCAAGAGCACGGCGACCTCGAGCATGTCGGACATGCCCTTGCACATCGAGATGATGCATTGGGGAATGGCGTCCGAGCCGAACTTCGCATGCGCTTCCGCGGCGGCATGGAACACGTTGAGCTCGCCCATGGTCTCGTCGCTGTATTTGACGAAAGGAGAGACCAGCGCGCGCGTCGAGCGCAGCTCGTTGGTCAGCAGCGAGATGCGGGCCTCCTCGCCGAGCGCGAGATAGGACATGCCGGGGTTGGCGGCGTCGATCAGCTCGGCGATGGTGCGCTCGTGCACCGCCGAATTCTGGCGGATGTCGAGCCGGGCGAGGTGAAAGCCGAAGCAGTCCACCGCGCGGCGGAGCAGCCGCAGCCGGCCGCGGGCGATGACGCGGGCATTGTTGGAGATCAGCGAGCGATGCAGCACGTCGAGATCGGCCTGCAGCTCCCTGACGCTCTCGTAAGGCGCCGCCTTGCCGACCGGCCGGCGCGTGATCTCGACTTCGAGCTTTTCAGCCGTCGCGGTGAGCCGGGCATAGATGCCTGAGACCGCGAGGCGATAGGGCTCCCCGCTCCGATGCGGCGAGGTGTCCGGCGAGCGCTCCGCCAAATTGCGCAGCTCCTCCGAGACGTCGGCGAGATGGGCTGCGATCGACAGCTCGGCGCCGAGCACGTGCAGCTCGTTCAGATAGAACTGCATCACCCGGCTCGACTGCAGCCGCAGCGTGCCGCGCATCACGTCGGCGGTGACGAAGGGGTTGCCGTCGCGATCGCCGCCGATCCAGCTGCCCATCCGCAGGAACGAGGCAAGCTCGCTCGCGGCCGCCTCGCCGCCCTCCTCAAGCCGGTCCTCCAGCGCGTTGACGAGCCGCGGCACCTCGCGCAGGAAGGTGTAGTCGTAGAACGACAGGCCGTTGGCGACCTCGTCCAACACGGTGAGCTTGGTTCGGCGCAAGAGATTGGTCTGCCACAGCGTCAGCACCTCGCGGCGCAGCTGCTCGTCGCCGGCATCGGCCTCCTCCGCGGTCATGGCGACACGCTCGCGGCGGTC
The DNA here is from genome assembly GCF_025200865.1 of Bradyrhizobium sp. NC92. Classification (NCBI taxonomy): domain Bacteria; kingdom Pseudomonadati; phylum Pseudomonadota; class Alphaproteobacteria; order Hyphomicrobiales; family Nitrobacteraceae; genus Bradyrhizobium; species Bradyrhizobium sp. NC92. The sequence continues at coordinate 2,717,620 of NZ_CP104171.1, read as the reverse complement.
GAGCAGGGCTGCGATCTCCATCTCGCGGTCCATGGTGCTCTTGCGGCGGACCTCGGTCGGGTGCGCGGTCAGCACCGGGCTGACCAGCGCGGTCTTGAAGAAGCTGCGGAGCTGGTCGGGACCAATGCCCGCCGCCTTGGCGTGCGCCAGTGTCTCCGCCAGCACGCCGGAGCCGCCATTCTTGGCCGCGCTGCGCGCGCGCATCTGGCGGATGTTGTTCTGGTCCTCGGCGATGTTGGCAAGGTGGGAGAAATAGCTGAAGGCGCGGACGATCCGCACCGTCTCGGAGGTCGACATGCTGTCGAGGATCTGCTCGAGCTCGCGGCGGGCGAGCCGGTCCTCGTCGCGGTGGAACCGGATCGAGGTCTGGCGGATGCGCTCGACCAGGTCGAACAATTCGGCGCCCTCCTGATCGCGCACGGTGTCACCGAGAATGCGCCCGAGCAGGCGGATGTCGTCCCGCAGCCGGGCATCGGCCTCCATCGCCTGAACATCCTCAGGGCGGTTGGGGCGAAGCTCAGTGGCGTCGGATGTTACGGTCTGGAGGGACATGGCTCGCTCCCCTGCTCGCGCCCTTGGCGGCCCGGTCCGGCGGAGTGTGCGATATTTTTCTGCCGCAGTGCAAGATGAAGTTGGTGGCGGCGCGGCAGGGCGAAGATTTCTTGTCCCGCTGCAACGCCCCTTAGCGTTGCAGCGCGTCCGGGACCGAGGAGCGACAGAGCACATGTGCCGTGACATGGGCCCCGGCTCTGCAGCGCATCGCTGAACCGGACGATGCTCCGCATCGCCGGGGGAGCGCTGCGCTGCGTCCAGCGCACGAGAATGGCCGGCCTTGTCAACAAACATGCCTTCGCGGTCTCGCAGTGCTCGGGACATCCCGGCGAAGCGAAACCGATCATGTTTCATCATCCGAGAGCAGATGTTGGGTTTCGCTGGCGCTCTACCCATCCTACCGCGTTCGCCCTATGCCGGCACGATCACCTTGCCGATCGGCCAGAGCGCGATGCCGGCGAGCTTGAGATGCGCCCAGGCGAAGGGGATGCCGATGATGGTGACGGCGAGAACGAGCGCGGTCACGAGGTGGCCGAGCGCCAGCCACCAGCCGGCGAGCACGAACCAGACGATGTTGCCGATCACCCCGAGCGGGCCGGTGCCGATGTCCTCGACACCGGTCACGTCGTAGCGGCTGACCGCTTTCGAGCCGAACGGCAGCAGCGTGTAGACGGCGATGTTGAACGCCGCCCGCGCCCAGGGCAGGCCGATGATGGTGATCGCCATGACGATCGCCGCAATCAACCAGCCGAACGCCATCCAGGCGCCGCCGATGAGGATCCAGAGGATGTTGAGGAGAATGGATACGGGCGCCATGGGATGATCCGGAGGTGGATGATCCCAGCTATATAGGCTCGGAATCTGTCCCTGCTAAGACGCTTCAAGGCCCGCAAAGCGTAGCCGGATGAGCGTGGTCCCGTAGGGTGGGCAAAGGCGCCCTTGCGCCGTGCCCACGATCTTGTCTCCGCAAGCGAATTTGGTGGGCACGCTTCCGCTTTGCCCACCCTACGATATCGTCAGATTTTCCGGCCCGCCTGCTCCCAATAGGGATCGCGCAGGCGGCGCTTGAAGATCTTTCCAGAGTCTTCGCGCGGCAGGCCGCTGCGGATCTCGATGTGCTTGGGCACCTTGTAATCGGCCAGATGCGCCTTCAGCGCGGCGCGGACATCGGAGGCAGCGAGCGTGATCCCGGGTTGCGGCTCCACCACCGCCATCAGCGCTTCGCCGAACTCGGCATCGGGGATGCCGAACACGGCGCAATCATGCACGCCTGATACGGCGTGCAGCACGGATTCGATCTCGGCCGGATAGATGTTGACGCCGCCCGAGATCACCATGTCGCGCTTGCGGTCGCAGATGAAGACGTAGCCGTCTTCGTCGATATAGCCGACGTCGCCGGAGGTGATGAAGCCGTCGCGGTCGATCTCGGCGCGCTTCTCCGGCTTGTTGTGATAGGTGAAGTCGGCCATCTCGGCCATGCGGGAATAGATCTCGCCGATTTCGCCGACGCCGAGCACGCGGCCGTCCTCGCCGATGAAGCGCAGCTCGGCGCCGGGCGAGATCTTGCCGACGGTGCCGGGCTTCTTCAGCGCATCCTCGGAGGTCGCGAAGGTCACGGCGCTGGATTCGGTAGAGCCGTAGAATTCGTAGATCACCGGCCCCCACCAATCGATCATGGCGCGCTTGACGTCGGCCGGGCACGGCGCGGCGGCATGGATGACGTGGCGCAGCGAGGAGATGTCGTACCTCCTGCGCACCTCCTCGGGCAGCTTCATCAGGCGGATGAACATGGTCGGCACCATGAAGATGGTGTCGATCTCAAAGCGCTCGATCGCCTGCAGAAATTCCTCCGCCTCGAAGCGTGGCATCAGTACCAGCACCCCGCCGAGCTTGCCGGCGCGGATGCCGAACGAGTTCGGCGCGGAATGATAGAGCGGGCCCGGCAGCAGCGCGCGGGCGCCGGGCTTGAGCCCATAGATCATCTCGCGCATGCGCTCACCCGCGGCCTGCTGCTCCGGCGTCGGCGCGTTGCGGCGGACGCCCTTGGGATGGCCCGTCGTGCCCGAGGTATAGATCATGTTCATGGGCTGCGGCACGATCGGACCGTCATAGGGCTCATGTTGCGTGAGCCAGGCTTCGAAATCGGTCGCAAAACTCGGCGTCGTCAGATGATCCGGATCGATCCTGTAGTTGGAGCGGATTTCGGGCGGCGTCGGCACGCTGAGCACGGTGACGCCACGCGGGATCGCATCGCGCAAACCATGCAGCATGTCGGCATGAGCGATCAGGACGGCTGTGCCGGAATCTTCGAGGATGTAGGTGATCTCCTCCGGCTTGAAGTGCCAGTTGATCGGCACGCCATAGGCGCCCAGCCGCATCGCGGCGTAGGCAGCTTCCAGGAAGGCGATGTCGTTGCGCATCAGCATGCAGACGCAATCGCCCTGGCGGACGCCGATTTTGGCGAGGCCGGCGGCGATGCGGCCCGTGCGGTCAGCGACCTCGGCGTGAGAACGGCGGCGGTCGCCGGAGACGATGCCGAGGAAGTGAGACGTTTCGTTCATTTGTTGAGTTCCGATCTTTCGTCGGGTTGAAGACTTTAGCCACGAGCACCCTCGTCATTCCGGGATGCGCCGAAGGCGCAGGCTACGATGCGCAATTGCGCATCTGAGAATCCATAACCACGAGTCGGGGTTATGGATTCCGGGCACGCCGCTTACGCGGCGCCCCGGAATGACAGGAGGCTAATCCACATACTTCGCCACGCGCTTTTCCAGGTTGGCGCGGACCGCCTCGGTCTGGTTGGGGCTGCCGATCAGCTTCTGCTGCTCGACGGATTCGGCGAGCAGTGCCGGGCCCGGATCGACCGAGAGATTGTTCAGCATCCGCTTGGCCGCGCGGATCGCATCGGGGCTTTTCCCTGCGATCTCGCGCGCGACGTCCAGCGCCACAGCACGCGGATCGTCGCAGATGCGCGTGGCAAGGCCGTAGGCCAGCGCCTCCTGCGCGGAGAAGATGCGGCCCGTGTAGGTGAGATCGCGCAGGATGTCGTCGCGCACCAGCGAGGCCAGGATCGGCGTGCCCGCCATGTCGGGCACCAGGCCCCATTTGATCTCCATGATCGACATTCGCGCATCCGCGCTGAGAAAGCGCATGTCGGCGCCGAGCGAGAGCTGGAAACCGCCGCCGAAAGCGACGCCGTGCACGGCCGCGATCACGGGCATCGGAAGCTGACGCCAGCCCCACACCGCCTGTTGCGCGAGGTTGGCCTTGCCATAGGTGCGCACCGTGAGATCGCGATTTTCGCCACCCGGAATTCCGTTGCCGCCCTTCTCCTTCATGGCGGCAAAACGCCCCATGTCCAGCCCGGCGCAGAAGGCGCGGCCTTCACCTGAGAGCACGACGGCGCGCACGCCTTTTTCCTTCGAAAGCCGATCGGTTGCGGCGGCGAGGGCCTCGAACATGGGCTGATCCAGCGCGTTCATCTTGTCCGCGCGCACCAGGCGCACATCGGCGACGCCTTCCGAGATCGAGATCGAGACGCGATCTTCCATGGATCAATTCTCCCCTGTTCTTGTTCGGTGCCGCTTTACAGGACGACGGCGGCCGGATTTAGTCAATCGACCAATTAACTGACAATCCCTACGGGGGAAACAGCCATGTTCAAGGAAAATCTTCTGGCCGGCCGGCGCATCCTCGTGACCGGCGGCGGCACCGGCCTCGGCAAATCGATGGCGGAGCGATTCCTCCAGCTCGGCGCCGAGGTGCACATTTGCGGCCGGCGCAAGATCGTCTGCGACGAGACCGCGACCGAGCTGATGGATCGCTACGGCGGCCGCGTCACCAGCCACGGCGTCGACATCCGAAACGCGCTTGCGGTCGAGGAGATGATCGAGACCATCTTCCGCGATGGTCCCCTCACCGATCTCATCAACAATGCGGCCGGCAATTTCATCTCGCGCACCGAGGAGCTCTCGCCGCGCGGCTTCGATGCGGTCGCCAACATCGTCATGCACGGCACGTTCTACGTGACCCATGCGGTCGGCAAGCGCTGGATCGCCTTGAAGCAGCCCGGCAACGTCGTCTCGATCACCACGACCTGGGTGCGCAACGGCTCGCCCTACGTGGTGCCGTCGGCAATGAGCAAGTCGGCGATCCACGCCATGACGATGTCGCTTGCCACCGAATGGGGACGACACGGCATCCGCCTCAACACCATCGCCCCGGGCGAGATCCCGACCGAGGGCATGAGCAAGCGCATCAAGCCGGGCGACGAGGCCGGCGTGCGCACCAAGGCGATGAACCCAATGGGCCGCGTCGGCACCATGGAGGAACTGCAGAACGTTGCCGTGTTCCTGATCTCCGGCGGCTGCGACTGGATCAACGGCGAGACCATCGCCATGGACGGCGCCCAGGCGCTCGCGATGGGCGGCAACTTCTACCAGCTCCGTGACTGGAGCGACGACGACTGGAAAACGGCGCGCGAGAGCATCATGGCGCAGAACGAGAAGGACCGCGCGAAGCGGGGATGATGCTTTCTCGTGCCCCGGACGCAGCGCAGCGCGCCGCCTTCGGCGTGGTGCGCTGCAGAGCCGGGGCCCATGTCGCAGCATGCTGGGTCCCGGCTCAGCAGCGCATCACTTCGTGCTGCGCAGCGTCCGGGACACGAGACGGCGGCATTCTCCTGCCATCTTGTCTTCATCCGCCGATGAGACCACACTCCCCCGCATAAAAACAAGAGCTACGGGAGAAACATGTCCACACAGCCATTGGCGAACCTCGCCGACATGGTGCGCGAGCGTGCGAAGAGCCGCGGCAGCGCCATCGCCTACGAGTTCGAAGGCCGCACCACCAGCTTTGCCGCGTTCGACATCAAGACCAACAAGGTCGCGAACGCGCTCCTCGCAATGGGCGTGACGAAGGGCGACCGCATCGCCTATCTCGGCAAGAACAGCGACATCTATTTCGAGCTCCTGATGGGTGCGATGAAGGCCGGCGTCGTCATGGCACCGGTAAACTGGCGGCTCGCCGGCCCTGAGGTCGCCTTCATCGTTTCGGATTGCAAGGCGCCGGTTTTGTTCGTCGGGCCGGAGTTCATCACGCAGGTGCGCCAGATCAGGGACCAGATACCGGGCGTGCGCACCATCATCACCGCCGAGGGCGGCGTGCCGGAATGGCCAGATTTCACGGCGTGGCGCGATGCGCAGCGCGGCGACGATCCCAAGGTGCCGATCGACACCAAGGACATCGCGATCCAGCTCTACACCTCGGGCACCACGGGCAAGCCGAAGGGCGCAATGCTGACCCACGCGAACTTCCTCAACCTGGTGCAGACCGGCAACGCCGAGGACAAGCCGGAATGGAACCGGTGGTCGACCGACGACGTCTCGCTGGTGGCGATGCCGATCTTCCACATCGGCGGCTCCGGATGGGGCGTGATGGGTCTCTACCACGGCGCCCGCGGCGTGATCGCGCGCGAGTTCGATCCGACCAAGGTTTTGGATTTCTTCGAGCAGTCGGGCATCACAAAGCTGTTCATGGTACCGGCGGCGATGCAGTTCGTGGTGCGGCAGCCGCGCGCCAGGACGGTCGACTTCTCGCGACTGAAATACATGCTGTACGGCGCCTCGCCGATTCCCGCAGCACTGCTGAAGGAATGCATCGAGGTCTTCAAATGCGGCTTCGTCCAGATGTATGGCATGACCGAGACGACAGGCACCATCGTCGCGCTGCCGCCGGAGGACCATATCGAGGGGCTGGAGCGGATGCGCTCGGCCGGCAAGGCGCTGCCGGGGGTCGAAATCGCAATTCTCGACGCCGACGGCAAGCCGCTGCCGCCGCGCCAGGTCGGCGAGATCGCGACGCGCTCGGGCTCCAACATGGCGGGCTATTGGAATCTGCCGGAAGCGACCGCCGCGACGCTGCGCGGCGACGGCTGGCTGCGCACCGGCGATGCCGGCTACATGGACGAGGACGGCTATCTCTACATCCACGACCGCATCAAGGACATGATCATCTCCGGCGGCGAGAACATCTACCCGGCCGAGGTCGAGAGCGCGCTGTGCGACCATCCCGACGTCGCGGAAGCCGCCGTGATCGGCGTGCCCGACGAGCAATGGGGCGAGGCGGTGAAGGCGGTCGTGGTGATGAAGCCCGGCAAACAGGCGACCGCCACCGACATCATCAACTTCACCCGGACGCGCATCGCCGGCTACAAGACGCCGAAGAGCGTGGAGTTCCTGCCGGCGCTGCCGCGGAATCCGTCAGGCAAGATCCTGCGGCGGCAGCTGCGCGAGCCGTATTGGGCGGGGAAGGATCGACGGGTGAATTGATCCGTGATGCCGTAGGGTGGGTTAGCCGCAGGCGTAACTCACCTTTTTGCTCACCACGCGGATGGCGCCGGTGGGTTACGCCCTGCGATCACGCTTCGCGCAATCGCAGCGCTAACCCACCCTACGAGATCCGTGCCAGCCTCAACGCTTCCCCGGCCCCATATAGCCGAACAAGAACCCTGCCACTTTCCGCATCTGGATCTCCTCGCTGCCTTCGGTGATCCGATAACGGCGGTGATGGCGATAGATGTGCTCGAACGGCTTGTGGCGTGAATAGCCCATGCCGCCATGGACCTGCATGGCGCGGTCGGCGGATTCGCAGCAGAGACGGTTTGCCCAATAGTTGCACATCGAGACGCGGTCGGAGAGTGTGCGCTCGATCTGCTCCTCGTTGAGCTGGTCCATTTCCCAGGCGGTCTTGCGGATCAAGAGGCGTAGCATCTCGGCCTGCGTGGCGAGCTCGACCAGCGGGAACTGGATCGCCTGGTTCTCGGCGAGCGCCTTGCCGAAGGGTTTGCGCTCGCGCGCGTATTTGACGCTCTCGTTGATGCAGTAGACGGCGGCGCCGAGCGAGCTTGCGGCCTGGCGGACGCGGTTCTGGTGCACGAAGCATTGCGCCAAGGATAGACCGCGGCCGACCTCGCCGAACTGCGCATCTTCGGGCACGAACACGTCGGTAAAGCTCACGCGCGGATGGTCGGTCGGCATGTTGAAGGTCCACATATACTCCTCGACCTTCACGCCAGCGCTTTTCGCCGGCACCAGGAAGCAAGTGATGCCGCGCGCATCGCCGTCATTGCCGCTGGTGCGCGCGAACAGCGCGCAGTGCGTGGCGACGTGCATGCCCGTGGTCCACATCTTCTCGCCGTTGATGATCCAGCCCTTGACGTTGTCGCGGGTCGCGGGCACTGCGCGCGTCTCCATGTGGGTTGCGTCCGAGCCGTGATGCGGCTCGGTCAGGCCGAAGGTGATGCGGTACTTGCCCCTGATCGAGCCGTCGATCATCGCCTTCTGGTCGTCGCGGCCGTAGCGGTCGAGCATGGTGACGACGGGAAAGTTGCCGACAATGGAGTGCTCGTTCTGGAGGTCGTTGTGCAGGCCGAGACCCTTTGCGGCGAAGTGCTCGCGGATCACGGCCATCCAGAGGTTGGAGCCGTCCTTGCCGCCATATTGCTTCGGCACCGGAAAGCGCAAATGCCCGGCGGCATCCGCAAGATCCTTGGCCTTGCGCAGCAGCGCCTCCCATTCGTGGCGCGGCAGACCGCCATTCTCGAAATCGGTGCGCGCCCATTCGCGGCGGTGGTCGAAGAAGCGGATGTTGTCGTCGGCTTGTTCGAGCGGCTTGATCTCGCGCTCGATGAAACGGTCGAGCTCTCCGAGATAGGCGACGAGATCGGCAGGCAATGAGAAATCCACAGGTTCTCTCCCGGATTGATTTTATCGTTTTGCGTTAAGGCGCTAGGCGCATTCTTGCTTGGCACGATTAAGGTGAGAAGAGCGCGTGCAAGTCAAGCAAGCCGAGACGTGACGATGGCGCAAGGCGCACCAGCGCAATTCGATGGTGCTCAGACGCACCCGCACGGTAGTATGGCGCCAATATTCCTTCGAAAGAAAATCCGGGAGCGCGCGATGGAGCTGAAATTCTCAAAGGTGGAACGCAAGGGGCCGATCACGATCGTGACGCTGTCGCGCCCCGAGGTCTACAACGCGCTGCACACCGACGCGCATTTCGAATTGCAGAAAGTGTTCGACGATTTCTCCGGAGATCCCGAACAGTGGATCGCGGTCGTCACCGGCGCCGGCGACAAGGCGTTCTGCGCCGGCAATGATTTGAAGTGGCAGGCAGCGGGGGGAAAACGCGGCTGGGACAAGGGCGGCTTTGCCGGCCTCACCTCACGCTTCGACTGCGACAAGCCGATCATCGCCGCCGTGAACGGCGTCGCTATGGGCGGCGGCTTCGAGATCGCGCTGGCCTGCGACCTCATCATCGCCGCGGAGAACGCAACCTTCGCCCTGCCCGAGCCGCGCGTTGGACTAGCCGCACTCGCCGGCGGCCTGCATCGGCTGCCGCGCCAGATCGGGCTGAAGCGCGCCATGGGCATGATCCTCACCGCGCGCCATGTCAGCGCCAAGGAAGGTCTTGAGCTCGGCTTCGTCAACGAGGTGGTGCCGCAGGGCGAGGCGCTGACGGCTGCGCTGCGCTGGGCGGAGATGATCGCCAAGAATTCGCCGATGTCGATCCGGGCCTCGAAGCAGGCGATCCAGAAGGGACTCGGCGTGTCGCTGGAGCAGGCCATCGCGGAGCAGCGCGACTACCCGGCCGTGCAGGCGATGGTCGCCTCGCAGGATTACATCGAGGGCCCGAAGGCGTTTTCCGATAAGCGGCCGCCGAAATGGGTGGGGAAGTGACCGCGCTCTGCGCGGTCATTCCGGGGCGCGCCCCGCTTGGGCGCGAACCCGGAATCCATCGAGGGTCCGAGGCGGTGGATGAATGGATTCCGGGCTCGTCGCTTCGCGACGCCCCGGAATGACAGCAAGAGAGCATCGCGCCCTACTCGCCTCGCGATAGCTCCCGCTTGTAGGACGCATAGTTCGGCTGATCGACCGCAAGCTTGTCCATCGTGGTTGCCCACAGATGCTCGGTGAGACCGGGGGTTGCCAGATCGACCTCGCCCTTGGCGATGCGATCGGCGAGCGCGCGGTTGAGCTCCATGACCGAGCCGTCGATGCCGAGCAGCGCGCGCAGGCGCTCCACCTCCTTCGCGTCGCTCCCCGCCTCCCGCGTCAGCTGCCGCGTCACGAGGTCGAGGATGTTGATGGCGACGCGCAGCTTGAAGGCTTGGTGGCCGGAGATCAGCGGCGTGATGTCGTTGCGGAGGAAATCGGCGACCGACTTGGTCAGCTCGATCGGGGTCGGCTCGTCCTGCATGTGTCAGCTCCCGCGCGGCGCCAGGAGGCGCAACAGATCGATCTCGGTCTCGCTGGCGCGGCGGCCGATCATGGCGCGCTCCATGGAATGGTCGGGCCCCTCGCGAAAACGCTGCATCATGCCGCCGCACATGATGCCCCAGCGCAGCGTGCCCATCACTTCCCAGAATTTCACGCGTTCGGGGTCGACCTTGCGGCCCGCCACCTCGTAACCGGCGAACAGTTCCTCGCGTGTGCCAAAGCCGCCGACGGGCTTGTCGATCTCGCCGAAGCGCCAGGAGTTGACGCAGACCCAGCCGAGGTCCTCCATGGGGTCGCCGAGATGGGCGAGCTCCCAGTCGAGCACGGCGCGGACACCATCCCGACCGATGATGAGATTGCCGTTGCGGAAATCGCCATGCACCAGCGTGGTCTCGGCCGCGGGACCGGGATCGTGGTCGCGCAGCCAGCGCAGCGCCAGCTCGAACACAGGCTTGGGCCAGTTCAGGCTGCGATAGTCGCGCTCGAACTCGGCGATCTCCTGGGTCGCGCCCCTGCTGCGCAGCTGAGGCAATTTGTCGTGCGGCAGCCGATGGAGACCTGCGAGAATTCCGCCGATCTGCCGCGCCAGAATGGGGCGCGCCGCAGCAAACTCCTCATCGCGAAGAATCTTGCGCGCGATGGTCTCGCCCTCGACCCTTTGCATGATGAAGCCGGTGCCGAGATCGTCTTCCGGCATGAGCACATGCATCACGCGCGGCGACGGCACGCCGGCTTCGAAGGCGAGCTGCATCAGCTGAGCTTCCGCGGCAAGACCGGCCGCACGGGTTGGCGCGGCGCCATAGCCTTTTGGCGAGCGGCGCAGGATGGCGCCGATTGGCCCGTTGGGATGCGTGATGTCGAAGCGCCAGGTTTCCTGGCTGGCGCCGCCGGACAGTTTTGCCGCAGAGGTGACGCCGGTCGCCCCTTCGCACCAGCGCTGGACGGTGCGTGAAAGCGCCGCCTCGATCATTTGCCCTTGAACTGCGCGGGCCGCTTCTCAAGGAAGGCGCCGACGCCCTCGCGGAAATCCTCGGTGTCGCCGGCGCGGAGCTGGCACTGGAATTCCAGATTGAGCTGATCCTCGAAGGAGTTTTCCGGGCTGTCCCAATAGAGCTTGCGGATCAGGGACAGTGCGACGGTCGGCCCGCTGGCGAGATCGCGCGCCAGCTTCATCGCTTCCTCCATCAGCACGCCGTCATCGTAGACACGGTTGACGAGACCCCATTCCAGCGCCTTCTCGGCCGGCAGCCGCTCGCCCATCAGCGACAATTCGATCGAGCGCGCGCGTCCGACGAGCCGCGGCAAGAGCCAGGTCGAGCCGCAATCCGGCACGAGGCCGATGCGGCGGAAGGCCTGCAGGAAATAGGACGAGCGCGCGCACAAAATCATGTCGCCGAGCAGCGCGAAGCTCATGCCGGCGCCGGCGGCGGGACCGTTGACTGCGGTGATGATCGGGCAATGCAGGTTGCGGATGCGGCGCAGGAAGGGATGAAAGCCGGTCTCCAGCGTCAGGCCGGCCTTGGTCTTCTTCGACTGGTTGTTGCGGCCCTGCAGATTAGCGCCGGTGCAGAACGCGCGCCCCGCGCCGGTCAGCACGACGCAGCGCACCTCGCCTTTCTTCTCCTCGATCGTATCGAGCGCTTCGGCAAGGCCCCCCAGCATGTCCACGGAGACCGCGTTCATCACCTCCTGATGGTCGAGCTTGAGGATCGCGACCGAACCATCGAAGTCGAGCGTGACGTGTTTGAACTGCATGGTTTCCTCGTCAGTTGCGGCCCGCGTCAGTTTCGCAGACCGGAATTTGGTTTTGTCGGGGCGCATATTTGATTTTTGGCGCGGTCTTGTCCATGGTGATCGGAGCATAGCAAGCAATCTTGTGCGCAGCGGCTGATGGGCCGCAGACCAAAATACAGGAAACGCGCCATGAACCTTTTCGACCTCTCCGGCCGCGTGGCCGTGATCACCGGTGGCAATGGCGGCATCGGCCTCGGCATCGCGCAGGCGCTCGCGGGCCAGGGCTGCAACGTCTCGATCTGGGGTCGCAATGCTGACAAGAACAAGGCCGCTGCCGCGAGCATGGCGGGCCTCTCGGGCAAGGTCGACAGCCGCGTCTGCGACGTCAGCGACCCGGCCTCGGTCGCTTCAGCGATGAAGGCCACGCTCGACACCTTCGGCCGGGTCGATGGCTGCTTCGCCAATGCCGGCATCGGCGGCGGCGGCCGGCGCGCCTTCATCGAGCGCACCGAGGAGGAATGGCGCACGATGTTCGCGACCAATCTCGACGGCGTGTTCCACGCCTTCCAGGCCGCGGCGAAGCACATGACGGATCGCGCCAATGCCGGCGATCCCTTCGGCCGCCTCGTTGCGACCTCGAGCCTCGCCTCGATCTTCGGCACCGCGCGCAACGAGCATTATGCCGCGACCAAGGCCGCCATCAACGCGCTGGTGCGCGCGCTCGGCGTCGAACTGGCGCGTTACGGCGTCACCGCCAATGCGATCCTGCCCGGCTGGATCAAGAGCGACATGACCGCAGGGCTCATGGCCAACGACAAGTTCGTCGCCAACGTGATGCCGCGGATTCCGATGCGGCGGTTCGGCGAGGCGTCAGATTTCGGCGGCATCGCGGTGTATCTGATGAGCAAGGCGTCGTCGTATCACACCGCGGACACGTTCGTGATCGACGGCGGCTATACCGCGTTTTGAGATTTCGTAGGGTGGGCAAAGGCGCTCTTGCGCCGTGCCCACCGTAAGCATTTTTCGAATGTCGTGGTGGGCACGCTGCGCTTTGCCCACCCTACGGCTCCTCGTTTTGTCAGCGCAGAAGGGAATGGGCAAATGTTCTCGCACGTGATGATCGGCACCAACGATCTCGACAAAGCCAAGACGTTCTACGACAAGCTGCTCGGCACGCTCGAGGTGCGGCCGGCCAGGGTCGACGGCCATCGCATCTTCTACATCACCAAGAACGGCGTGTTCTCGGTGTCGAAGCCGATCAACGGCGAGCCGGCGACATGCGCGAATGGCGGCACGATCGGCTTTGCCGCCAATTCGCCGGAACAGGTCGATGCGTGGCACGCGGCGGGCGTCGCGGCCGGCGGCAAGCCGATCGAGGATCCGCCGGGCATCCGCGAGGGCTCCGGGGTTAAGCTTTATCTCGCCTATCTGCGCGACCTCGACGGCAACAAGATCTGCGCGATGCATCGGATGCCGAATTGACGTAGACCCACCCACAGCTGTCATTCCCCGCGCAAGCGGGGAATCCAGTACGCCGCGGCCTCTCGATAAACGACCGACGTCTCGGAATACTGGATCGCCCGATCAAGTCGGGCGATGACAGCGGAGAGTGAGGCGCGAGCCTGCCGCCTTCCACACCCCATTCAAACAACATTTCAAACGACCTCGCGATATTCCATCGCATGGCATGGCCCGCGCGTGAAAATGCGCGCTCGCGCTTTGGCGGCGCTGCGTCTATTCTCCGGCCCAAACTGAACTCAGCGATCCCGGGAGGACCAATGACAAAACACACCTACATTCCCCGCACCACCAACTACACGCTCAATCCCGGCGACGAGCTCAACGATCTGCGGATGTCGGACCAGGTCCGGCCGCTCTACGATCACGTCAAGAAGTTCATCCGCGACACCATCGAGCCGATGTCGATCGAGTTCGCCAAGGCCGGCGAAAGCAAGGAAGATCGCTGGAGTTTTACGCCGAAGCAGCTCGAAGTGCTGGAGAAGGCCAAGAACAAGGCCAAGCAGGAAGGCCTCTGGAACTTCTTCCTGCCCGATGACGAGACCGGCCAGGGCCTGAAGAATCTCGACTACGCCTATATCGCCGCCGAGCTCGGCAAGAGTCCGCTGGCGTCCGAGACCATGAACTGCTCGGCGCCCGACACCGGCAACATGGAGGTGCTGGAGCGCGTCGGCACCAAGGAGCAGAAGGAGACGTGGCTGAAGCCGCTGCTCAACGGCGATATCCGTTCGGCCTATGTCATGACCGAGCCGAACGTCGCCTCCTCCGACGCCAAGAACATCTCGACCACCGCAAAGCTCGTCGGCGACGAATGGGTGATCAACGGCGAGAAGTATTACATCTCCGGCCTCGGCGATCCCCGCTGCAAGATCCTCATCGTGATGGTGAAGACCAATCCGGACGCGGCACCGAGCAAGCAGCAGTCGCAGATCCTGGTGCCGCGTGACACGCCCGGCGTCGAGGTGCTCGGTCCCATGTACGTGTTCGGCCAGGACCACGCCCCCCGCGGCCACATGCATATGCGCTTCAACAATGTGCGGGTGCCGAAGGAGAACATCCTGCTCGGCGAGGGCCGCGGCTTCGAGATCTCGCAGCTGCGGCTCGGACCGGGGCGCATCCATCACTGCATGCGCACCATCGGCAAGGCCGAGAAGGCGCTCGACCTGATGGTGCAGCGGGGCCTGACCCGCGAGGCCTTCGGCAAGAAGATCGCCCATCTCGGCGGCAACATGCAGATCATCGCGCAGGCGCGCTGCGAGATCGAGGCGATGCGGCTGATGGTGCTGAAGGCAGCCAAGGCGATGGACGTGCTCGGCAACAAGGAGGCCCGCGTCTGGGTCTCCATGGTCAAGGCCATGGTGCCCGAGCGCGCCTGCAGGATCATCGATCAGGCCATCCAGATGCACGGCGCCACCGGCATCTCGCACTGGACCCCGCTCGCCGAAATGTATCAGGACGTGCGGCACCTGCGCTTCGCCGACGGTCCGGACGAGGTGCACTGGATGGTGGTGGGCCGCCACGAGCTGAGCATGGCGTGAAGACTCTCTCCTCCCCCTCTCCCCGTTCTTACGGGGAGAGGGTCGGGGTGAGGGGCCTCTCTCCACACGCGAGGTGATCGAGGGACCTGTACCCCCTCACCCGAATTCGATCTTCGATCGAATTCGACCTCTCCCCGCAAGCGGGGAGAGGTGAAGCGCCTACGTCGCGGGCACGAGCTTGTCCTGCGTCTTGGTCTCGAAATCGGACGCGTCGTGGCGCTCGTGGAGCTGGCTGGCGGGATCGCCGGAGACGCGGTTGACCATGCGGCCGCGCTTCACGGCCGGACGCTTGGCGATCTGGTCGGTCCAGCGCTGCACGTTCTTGTAGTCCTGCACCGACAAGAATTCGCCGGCGCCATAGACCAGCCCCTTGGCGAGCGCGCCGTACCAGGGCCACACCGCGATGTCGGCGATCGTGTAGTCCTTGCCCGCGAGATATTCGTTGTCGGCGAGACGCCGGTCGAGCACATCGAGCTGGCGCTTGGTCTCCATGGCGAAACGGTCGATGGCGTATTCGATCTTGGTCGGGGCATAGGCGTAGAAATGGCCGAAGCCGCCGCCGAGATAGGGCGCGCTGCCCATTTGCCAGAACAGCCAGGACATCGCCTCGGTGCGGGTCTTGATGTCCTTCGGCAGGAAGGCGCCGAACTTCTCGGCGAGGTAGAACAGGATCGAGCCTGACTCGAACACCCGGATCGGCTCCGGGCCGGAGCGATCCATGAGCGCCGGGATCTTGGAATTCGGATTGATGTCGACGAAGCCGCTGCCGAACTGGTCGCCGTTGCCGATCCTGATCAGCCAAGCGTCGTATTCGGCGCCCTTGTGGCCGAGCGCGAGGAGCTCCTCCAGCATCACGGTGACCTTCACCCCGTTCGGCGTCGCCAGCGAGTAGAGCTGAAGGGGATGCTTGCCGACCGGCAGCTCCTTGTCGTGAGTGGGGCCGGCAATGGGCCGGTTGATGTTGGCGAACTGACCGCCGTTCTCCTTGTTCCAGGTCCAGACTTTAGGCGGCACGTAGGGGGCGTCGGTCATGCGGGGGCTCCGGCAAAAAGATGCGCCTGCATTAATTAGCCCGCAAACGGCCGATGGCAAGGGCGCCGAAATGCATTGCCGGACGGGACAACTCTGCGTTTTGTCATGGCAGCCCCTCCCCGCCGTCATTCCGGGGCCGGGTTCTCGCTTGCCGAGCCCCGGAATGACGACGCCACTCAGGACGCCGCGGCCTGCGGCCCGGGGATAGAGCGCGACGTCTACACACAAGATGCCTCGTCGAATCCGGCATGTCATCGATCGGCTCGCGTCACTTTGCTTTGCCAGCGAAAGCAACGAGAATGCGAAGCCTGCCGCCGGGAGAGAGCCATGAAATCGCCGATCTGCGACATGCTGGGGATCGATTTCCCGCTGCTCGCCTTCAGCCATTGCCGCGACGTCGTTGCCGCCGTCAGCCGCGCCGGCGGGTTTGGTGTGTTGGGCGCGACGGTGCATACGCCGGATACGCTCGAGCGTGAGCTGAAGTGGATCGACGATCACGTCGACGGCAAGCCCTACGGCATCGACGTGCTGATCCCGGAAAACATCTCGACCGCCGGCGAGAAGGACGTCACCTGGAAGAGCCTGGAAGCGCGGGTGCCGCAGGAGCACCGCAACTACACGCGCGATCTGCTGAAGAAGTACGACATCGAGCTGACCAGCAGCGAGGTCGCGGACAACCAGCCGCAGCCGTTCGACGGCAAGACCGCGCTTCAGCTGCTCGAGGTCTCCTTCGATCATCCGATCCGCCTGATCGCCAACGCGCTGGGCGTGCCGCCGAAGGCGATGATCGAGATGGGCAAGAAGCATGGCGTGCCGGTCGCAGCGCTGGTCGGCGCCAAGGAGCACGCGCTGCGCCAGGTCGCGGCCGGGGTCGACATCCTCGTGGTGCAGGGCACCGAGGCCGGCGGCCATTGCGGCGAGGTCTCGACCATGGTGCTGGTGCCGGAGGTGATCAAGGCGATCAAGCCCATTCGCGACGTGCCGGTGCTGGCGGCCGGCGGCATCATGACGGGACGGCAGATGGCGGCCTGCATGGCGATGGGCGCGGCCGGCGCCTGGACCGGCTCGGTGTGGCTTGCGACCGTGGAGGCCGAGACCACGGAGATCTTTCGCGAGAAGATGATCGCGGCCTCCTCGCGCGATGCGGTGCGCTCGAAGGGCCGCACCGGCAAGCCGGCGCGGCAGCTCCGCTCGGTCTGGACCGATGCCTGGGACCGCGCGCCGGACAGCCCGGGCGCGCTGCCGATGCCGCTGCAAAGCATCATCAGCCGCGACGCCTTCCATTCGATCGACCGGGCCGCCGCAAGCGGCAACGCGAGGGCGCGCGATCTCGTCAGCTATTTCGTCGGCCAGGGCGTCGGCCTGATCGACAGCGTGAAATCAGCTGGTGCCGTGGTCCAGGAGTTCAAGCAAGATTTCGCCGAAGCCGTCGAGCACATGAATGCGCTGGTGGCGGACTAGTCACGACCTCGTCATTGCGAGCGCAGCGAAGCAATCCGGACTGCCTCCGCGGAAAGATCCTGGATTGCTTCGCTGCGCTCGCAATGACGAAACAAATGACATCGTGAATTGAAGCATGACAGATAAGAACAAGAATCCCGAAGACCGCATCCCCGTCATCGTCGGCATCGGCGAGATCGTCGACCGCCCGAAGGAGATCACCGACGGTCTCGAGCCGCTCGACCTGCTCGAACAGGCGCTGCGGCGCGCGGAGGCGGACGCCGGTGCAAAGCTGCTCGGCGAGGTGCAATCGCTCGACGTCGTCAATTTCCTGAGCTGGCGCTATCGCGATCCGGAGCAGCTATTGGCGCAGCGCCTCGGCATCTCGCCTGCGCATTGCTATTACGGCCCGGTCGGCGGCGAGAGCCCGATACGCTACATCCACGAGGCGGCCAAGCGCATCGCGCGCGGCGAGTGCAGCGTTGCGGCGGTGTGCGGCGCGGAGGCGCAATCGACCGCGACCAAGGCGGAGCGCGCCGGCATCAAGCTGCCGTGGACGCCATTCGCCCATGACGTCGAGGAGCCCAAGCGCGGCGCGGCGTTCCAGAAGCCCTTGGCAGTGAAGCTCGGCGTGTTTCGGCCCGTGACCGTCTATCCATTCTATGAAGCTGCCTCCTCGGCGCATTGGGGCCAGAGGCCGCGCGAAGCGATGGCGGAATCAGGCACGCTGTGGTCGCGCTATTCGGAAGCCGCCGCGCAAAATCCCAATGCCTGGCTGAAGCGGCGCTACGCGCCTGAGGAGATCACGACCGCAACGGCGGACAACCGCCTGATCGCCTGGCCCTATAACAAGCTGATGGTGGCCAACCCCAGCGTCAACATGGGCGGCGCGCTGCTGCTCACCAGCCTCGCCAAGGCGCGGGCGGCCGGGGTCGCCGAGGACAAACTGGTCTACCCGCTCGGCGGTGCTTCGGCGGAAGAGCCGCGCGACTATCTGCTGCGCGACCAGTTTTACGAGAGCCACCCGCAGAACGCCGTGCTCAAGAGCGTGATGGACCTCGCGGGCGGCGACGGCAACAGGTTCGACGCGATCGAGCTCTACAGCTGCTTCCCCTGCGTGCCCAAGATGGCGCGGCGGACGCTGGGCTTGGGACCCGACGTGCAGCCGACCGTGACCGGCGGCCTCACCTTCTTCGGCGCGCCGCTCAACACCTACATGACGCATGCGGCCTGTGCGATGGTGCGGCGTGTGCGCGACGGCGCCAGGCTCGGCCTGCTCTACGGCCAGGGCGGCTTCGTCACCAAGCACCACGCGCTGGTGGTGTCGAAGACGCCGCCGCGCGAGGCGCTGGCGCAGGAGACGAGCGTGCAGGACGAGGCCGATCGCAACAAGCGCGCGGTGCCGGAGTTCGTCACCGAGGCTTCGGGCAAGGGCAAGGTCGAAAGCTTTACCGTGCTTTACGGCCGCGGCGGCGACGTCGAGCACGGCGTCGTGATGCTGCGGACAGAGGACGATCGCCGCACGCTAGCGCGGATTCCGGCAAGCGATGGCGCGACGCTGGCGCATCTGCTCGACATGGACCGCACCCCGGTCGGCTCGCTCGGCGAGATCGCTATGGCAGAAGATGGCGTGCCGGAGTGGCGCGCGGCGTGATCTCGTAGGGTGGGCAAAGCGAAGCGTGCCCACGACCTTCGTGTGATCCGGAAAGAATGGTGGGCACGGCGCAAGAGCGCCTTTGCCCACCCTACGAGATCTCAGCCCTTCGGCGCCTGTTTTTCCGACGCGGTCGAGACTCAGGCAGCGCGGACGCTCGTCAGGAACCTGCCGACCTCGGTCTTCAGCCGGTTCGAATCGTTCGACAGCATCTGCGCCGCGGACAGCACCTGCGATGACGCCGTGCCGGTCTCGGTCGCGCCGCGCTGCACGTCGGTGATGTTGGACGATACCTGCTGGGTTCCCTGCACCGCCTGCTGCACGTTGCGGGCAATCTCCTGCGTCGCGGCGCCCTGCTCTTCCACCGCAGCGGCGATGGCGGACGAGATCTCCGATAGGCGCTCGATGGTCGAGGAGATCTCCTTGATCGCGCCGACCGAATCATTGGTCGCCGCCTGGATGCCGGAAATCTGCTGGCCGATCTCGCCGGTCGCCTTCGCGGTCTGCTCGGCGAGCGCCTTCACCTCGGAGGCGACGACGGCAAAGCCGCGGCCGGCTTCGCCCGCGCGCGCCGCCTCGATCGTAGCGTTCAGCGCCAGCAGGTTGGTCTGGCCAGCGATGGTGTTGATCAGCTCGACCACGTCGCCAATGCGCGCGGCGGCTTTGGACAATTCGCTGACGCGCTCGGTGGTGGCACGGGCCTGACCGACGGCATCGCCCGCCATCCGCGCCGATTCCTGCACCTGGCGGCTGATCTCGCCGACCGACGAGGCCATCTCCTCCGTGGCTGAGGCCACCGATTGCACGTTTGTCGAGGCTTCCTCCGAAGCGCCGGCCACCGTGGTCGCCAGCCGCTGCGAGCGGTCGGCGGTCGCGGTCAGGGTCGAGGCGGAGGCCTCTAACTGGCTCGAGGCCGACGACACGGTCTGCACAATCTCGCCGATCATGGTTTCGAATTCGCGGGTGATGTTGTCGACGCGGCGGCCGCGCTCGATCTTGGCTTCGGCATCGGCTGCGGCGGCTTCGTCGGCCGCCTTCTTGGCGATCAACGCCTCCTTGAAGATCTGGAGCACGTCGGCCATAGCGCCGATCTCGGTCCTCTCACCGCGATGCGGGACTTCGGCGGAGAGGTCGCCCCGGCCCAGCGCCTGCATCGGCAGGGTGATCGAGTTGATGCCGCTGGAGACGTCACGGACGAGATAGAAGCCGACGCCGACGCCGCTGACGACGGCAGCGCCGAGAATGATCGAAACCAGCATGAACGCATGATAGTAGCTCTCGGCGGCGTCGCTGGCGGCCTGATTGCCGCCCCTGGTGTTGAGATCAATGTCCTTCTGCAGGACCTCGTCGGACTTCAGGCCGATCTTGTTGACGGTCTTGGTATTGAGCTCATGGGACGCATGCGGAACTTTGCCCGCCTCCATGCGCGACAGTTCCATGACGTCCTCGGCGCCCTTCTGGTACTCAGCCCACAACTTCGACCATTCGCCATAGAGCGCCCGCTCTTCCGGCGAGGTGATCATCGGCTCGTAGTTCTTTCGAGCCTTGGCCAGCATCTCCGTGACGGTCGCCGCAGTCTGCTCTGCCGCCAGCTTGTCATCCAGCGTCTCGGACAGCATGTGCTCGCGGACCACGTTGCGGTAGGTGATGACGGCGGCCCGGATCTCGCCCAGCACCCGCACGCTCGGCATCCAGCTCGTCGTGATGTCGACCGTGTTGGCGTTCATCGACCGCATCTTCATGACGGCGAGCAGGCCCATGCCGGCCATCGCGACCAGCAGGAACGCCACGACACTGATGATCTTGGCGCGGATGGAAATGGTGGCGAGCATAATAGGAGTCTCTTTGTGCTGGCGGCGGTGCCGCGCCCGGAAGTTCTACGAATCAACCAAAGGGAGCAGCACCGACATCCGACAGCAGAGCACCCGTGCAGGTGTCAGCGACGACTCCGTGCGAGTTACGGAGCCCGAAACAAGTGAACAGGCGGCTAAGAACGCCCTGCGCTCAGCGCATGAGCCCAAGCGCATCCGTGAAGAACTCCGCGCCGCCGAAATTTCCGGACTTCAGGGCTAGCAACATGTCGCCAGCTTCCGAGCCGACCGCGCGCAGCACCGGAACTCCCGCAGCGATTTCCACTCCTACGAGAAATCCGGGAATCCTCAACCGATCGACCACGGCGCCGGATGTCTCGCCACCGGCGACGACCAGGCGCCGGACGCCGGCCTGAACCAAGCCCTCGGCGATATCGGCCATGGCCTGCTCGATGGCGTGGCCGGCGGCATCCCGGCCGTGGCGTGCCTGTACGGCGGCAACGGCTTCCGGCGTCGCGCTCGAAGCGATCAGCACCGGACCTTCCGCAAGCCGCGGCCTTGCCCAGTCCAGCGCGCGCTGCGCTTCGCCGGCGCCCGCGACGATCTGCTCGGGATCGAGATGGAGCACCGGCATGATGCGCTCGGCGACGGCAATCTGCTGAAGCGTCGCCTGCGAGCAGCTGCCGGCAAGGCATGCGGCCGGTCCGCCGACCGCAGCGCCGGTTTCGCTGCTCGGCGGCGCCGACTTCACCTTGCCCGTCGACACCAGCGCGCGCGCAAGCCCGAGGCCCATGCCGGACGCGCCGACCGACAGAAGGTGTTCGGCGGCGACGAGACCGATGGTCTCGAGGTCGCGGTCGAACACGGCGTCGATGATCGCGGCACCGATGCCCTTGGCGGCGAGTTCGGCCAAACGTGCCCGCACCGCCTCCGCGCCGCGCGTGACGGTGGCGAGATCGACGAGGCCGATCTGCGTCCTGCTCTGGCGCGCCAGCACGCGCACCAGGTTGGAATCATGCATGGGGTTGAGGGGATGGTCCTTGAGCGGGCTCTCGTTGAGCGGCACGGCGCCGACGAACAAATTGCCCTGATAGACGGTGCGCCCGGTCTCCGGAAAAGCCGGCGTCACCAGCACGGCTCCCTCGCCGCAATCGGCACGCAGCGCGTCCATGACGGGGCCGATATTGCCGGCATCGGTGGAATCGAAGGTCGAGCAGATCTTGAACAGCACGTGGCCCGCGCCGCGGCCGCGCAGCCATTTGTCCGCCGCGCGCGAGCGCGACACGGCAAGGCCGGCCTCGATCGAACGGCTCTTCAAGGACACCACGACGGCATCGACCTCGGGCAGCGCCAGATCGTCGGCAGGTATGCCGATGGTCTGGACGGTGCGCAGGCCCGCGCGCGTCAGCGTGTTGGCGAGGTCGGAGGCGCCGGTGTAATCGTCGGCGATGCAGCCCAATGCAAGTGTCACGGCTTCACTCCCGCATAGGGCTTGAACCAGGCGAGGCCATCGGTGGTCTTGCCGCGTGGATTGTATTCGCAGCCGACGAAGCCGGCATAGCCGAGCCGGTCGAGCTCATCGAACAGGAACGGATAGTTCAGCTCCTCGCCGTCCGGCTCGTTGCGCGAGGGAATGCTGGCGATCTGGATGTGGCCGATGATCGGCATCATCTCGCGCAGCCGCATGGTGACGTCGCCGTGGATGATCTGGCAGTGATAGATGTCGAACTGGAGTTTCAGGTTCGCAAGCCTCAGCTCCTGGATCAGATCCCGCGCGAAGCCGAAATCGTTGAGGAAGTAGCCGGGCACGTTGCGCGCATTGATCGGCTCGATCACGACGTCGATGCCGTGCGGCGCGAAGAATTCCGCAGCCCAGGCCACCGATTTGTAGAAGGCCTCGATCGCGGCGCGCTCGCTGCGGTTGGCGATGCCGGCCATCAGGTGCAGGCGCTTGACGCCAGTCGCCTTGGCATAAGGCAGTGCCGTCTCCAGGCTCGCCTTGAGATCGGAGAAGCGTGATGGCAGCGCGGCAAAGCCCTTCTCGCCGGCGTTCCAGTCGCCCGGCGGCATGTTGAACAGCGCCTGGGTCAGGCCGTTGCGCTTGAGCCGCTCGCCGACGGCCTCGGCGGGATGCTCGTAGGGAAACAGGAACTCGACCGCGGTGAAGCCCGCTTGCGCAGCGGCGTCGAAGCGGTCGAGGAACGGCACCTCGGTGAACATCATCGAGAGATTGGCGGCGAAACGGGGCATTGGAGGTCCTCTTACTTGTCGCCGGGCAGCTTGACGCCGGTGACCTGCGCATACATCCGCGCCACCGATGCGTCATCGTCCCGGCCCATGCCGGCAGCCGACGTCATCAGGAACATCTGGAGCGCGGCGGCGGAGACCGGCACGGGGAATCGGGCGCTGCGCGCCATGTCCTGGATGATGCCGAGATCCTTGACGAAGATCTCCACCGCGCTGCGCGGCGTGTAGTCGCCGTCGAGCACGTGCGGCATGCGGTTCTCGAACAT
Organism: Bradyrhizobium sp. NC92; assembly: GCF_025200865.1. Taxonomy (NCBI): domain Bacteria; kingdom Pseudomonadati; phylum Pseudomonadota; class Alphaproteobacteria; order Hyphomicrobiales; family Nitrobacteraceae; genus Bradyrhizobium; species Bradyrhizobium sp. NC92. Next base: position 2,694,550 of record NZ_CP104171.1, on the reverse strand, counting down.
CCATGAATTGCCGGCGGAGGCGGTGATCACCTCGTAGACCTTGCGGATGTCGAGGCCCTGCTTGGCCGCGAAGGCCATCGCTTCGCTGGCGGCGGCGATGTGAACGCCGGCGAGCAGCTGATTGATCATCTTGAACGCAGCGCCCTGCCCGGCGGCATCGCCGAGCTCGTAGAGCTTGGCAGCCATGGCATCGAGCGCCGGCCGCGCTTTGACAAAGGCAGCCGGGCTGCCGGAGGCAAGAATCGTCAATTCGCCTTGCGCGGCGCGCTGTGCTCCGCCGGAGATCGGCGCATCCAGATAATGCCGGCCGGTCGCCTCCAGCTGCTTGGCCAGGCGCCGCGCCACATCCGGGTCCATGGTCGCCGAGGAGACGAAGACGCTGTCCTTCGGCATGGTCTCGGCGGCGCCATCCTTGCCGAACAGGATCGCCTCGGTCTGCGCGGCATTGACGACGACGCTGACGACGATATCGGCGTCCTTGGCCGCTTCGGCCGGCGTCTTGGCTCCCGCGCCGCCGTCCTTCACGAAGCGCGCGACGGCATCCGCCGAGACGTCGCAGCCGGTCACGGCGTGGCCGGCGCGCTTGAGCGAGGTCGCCATGCCAAATCCCATCGAACCGAGCCCGACGACGGCGATACGCTGACTTTGTGACGTGGAGGCGGACATATGCAACTGACCCTTGCGAACGTTTCCCGGATGGCCGCCCTTTTGCGGCAGCTTGGCAACCGAATAACACGGCTTGGCCGCGCTGCCAAAGCGTGAGACAAGCAGGCATGACGGCCATGAGAACCGAAACGAGCAACGAAACAAGGCTGCGCGAGGAGATTTGCCGCTTCGGACGATCCCTGTTCGAGCGCGGGCTGACGCCGGGCTCCTCCGGCAATATCAGCGTCAAGCTGGACGACGGAGGCTGGCTGGTGACGCCGACCAACGCCTCGCTCGGTTTCCTCGATCCCGCAAAACTGTCACGGCTGGATAGCGGGAGCCGGCTGGTCTCGGGCGATGCGCCGACCAAGGAAGTTCCGCTGCACACGGCCCTCTACGATACGCGCGGAAGCGCGCGGGCCATCGTGCATCTGCACTCCACGCATTCGGTCGCGCTCTCGATGCTCCCCGAGATCGACCCGCGCGCCGCGCTGCCGCCGATGACGGCCTATTACCTGATGAAATGCGGCGCCACCGCACTCGTGCCCTATTACCGCCCCGGCGATCCCGCGGTCGCGGATGCGATCAAGGGGCTGGCGGGGAAATATTCATCCGTGCTGCTCGCCAATCACGGTCCGGTCGTTGCCGGCGACACGCTGGAAGCCGCCGTGTTCGCCACGGAGGAGCTGGAGGAGACGGCGAAGCTGTACCTGCTGCTGCGCGGGATGAACCCGCGGTATCTGTCGCCGGAGCAGGTGAAGGATCTGGTGAAGGTGTTCGGGGTGACGCTGCCGGAGCATGGGCACGACGATTGAGCCCCGCTCCTGCGAGCGCAGCGAAGCAATCCAGAATCCCTCCGCGGAAAGACTCTGGATTGCTTCGCTACGCTCGCAATGACGTAGGATGTGGCGACGGAGAAGCCCGCATGAGCGGAGCGATATGTGGGACCAGCGGCCCCGGATATCGCTTTGCTCATCGGCTACGACACCGTCTGACACTGCCGGAATTGATTTGCATAACCGGGATCTCGAGCACATGATCCCCCTGTAATTGACTGAAGGAGTTGTTTCATCGATCGCCAGGAGAATTGTCATGGATTTCAAAGTATCCTGCACCCTCCTCTCTGCCGCCTGCTTTATTGCCCTGCCACTTTCCGCAAGCGCGCAGACGTCTACGCGCGGCGTCCCCGATCTCAAGGTCGAGGCCAACTGCAAGGCAACTCAGGAGATCGACAAGTCGCTGACTGAACCGCAGTCCTACGAGGCCTGCATGAGCGACGAGCAAACCGCACAGCAACAGCTCGGGCCCATTTGGCCAACAACGCCGGAGACAATTCGCACCCAATGCACCACCGAGGCCTCCGCCGGTGGCATCGAAAGCTATGTCGACCTGCTCTCCTGCATTCAGATGTATGGCTTCGGGCAACCTTCGGCACCCGCGTCAACGCTGCGCGGCGCAAGCAAGAATCGGAACAAGAAGCAATCGGGATAGGGATCGTAGCGAGCGGCTACAATCCGAGATACGCCTTCCTCACGTCGGGATTGCCCTTGATCTCCGCGGACCGGCCCTGCATCAGCACGCGGCCGGTCTGCAGGATGTAGGCGCGGTCGGCGATCTCCAGGCACTCGGCCATGCGCTGCTCGACGATCAGCACCGTCATTCCGGCGTCGCGGATGCGCTTCACCGCCTGGAAGATCTCGTCCACCAGTTTCGGCATGATTCCTTGCGAGGGCTCGTCCAGCATCAACAGCCGCGGTCGCGTCATCAGGGCGCGGCCGATGGCGAGCATCTGCTGCTCGCCGCCAGAGAGCGTCTCGGCGCGCTGCTCCAAACGCTCCTGAAGGCGCGGAAACAGGTTGAAGACGAGATCGAGCGGCCCTTCGCGGTCCGCCTCGCCGCGGTAGAGATAGCTGCCGAGGCGAAGATTGTCGCGGACCGACAGGCGCGGGAACAGGCGGCGGTTTTCCGGCACATAGGCGATGCCGGTGGCCGTGATGTGATGCTGCGCCATGCCGTCGAGGCGTTTGCCGTCGAACGTCACGGTGCCCGAACGCGGGCGTTCGGCACCGGCGATGGATTTGAGCAACGTCGACTTGCCCGCGCCGTTGGCGCCGGCGACGCAGACGATCTCGCCCTTCTCCACCTCGATCGAGACCGCGGAGATCGCGACCAGGCCCTGATAGGCGGTGGTGACTTCACGCACCGACAGCATGACGATCTCCCAGATATGCCTTGATCACCTTGGGATCGCGCACGACGTCGGCGGGCTTGCCCTCGACCAGCACCTTGCCGAGGTCGAGCACAATGGCTCGGTCGACCAGTGGCATCACGATCTCCATGACGTGCTCGACCATCAGCACGGTGATACCGGCATCGCGCACCTTGCGCACCAGGGCAACGCCGGTCTGCGCCTCGGTCGGCGTGAGGCCAGTGAGGCACTCGTCGAGCAGCAGCAGCTTCGGTTCGGTCGCAAGCGCCCGTGCGACTTCGAGGCGGCGCTTTTCGGCCGGCACCAGGTCGCTCGCGAGCACGTCGGCGCGCGCGGCGAGCCCGGTGAATTCCAGCACCTCATGCGCCTTGCGCCGCGCCTCACGCATCACGGTGTTGCGCACGAGAGCGCCGACGATGACGTTGTCGATGACCGTCATCGTCTCGAAGCTTTTGACCACCTGGAAGGTGCGCCCGATCCCGCGCTGGCAGCGCGCGGCCGCCGGCAGAGTGGTGACGTCCTCGCCGTCGAAGATGATCGAGCCCTGGGTTGGCGGCAACACGCCGGCGATCAGATTGAACAACGTCGACTTTCCAGCGCCGTTCGGGCCGATCAGGCCGACGATCTCGCCGCGGCCGACCGAGATCGAGACGTCGCTGTTGGCGATCAGACCGCCGAAGCGCTGCCAGACGCCGCGGGTTTCGAGCAGCGCGGTCATCGCGTGGCCTCCTTGCGCCGGCGCGAGAACAGGCCGACCAGCCCTTCCGGCCGCGCGAGCGCGATCAGGATGATCAGCGCGCCGTAGACGATGAGGTCGACGCCGCGGCCGGAGCCGCCGATATAGGAGCGCGTCAACTCGGTGATCGGGATCAGGATGACGGCGCCAAGCAGCGGCCCCCACAGCGTGCCGATGCCGCCAAGCACTGCCGGCAGCGCCATCAAGAGCGAGAACTGGAAGCCCATGACGCTTCCGGGATCGATGTAGGAAACGAACTGCGCATAGAAGCTGCCGCCGACCGCGACCAGGAAGGCGGAGACCGCCGCCGCGCCCATCTTCGAATTGAACACGACGACGCCGAGGCTCTCGGCCGCCTGCGGGTTGTCTTTCACCGCGCGCCACCAATAGCCCCATTTGGAATCTTCCAGCCACCAGGTGACGAACCAGGCGACGCAGGCGAGCACCAGCGCGAAGTAGAAGTATGGCAGTTTCGAGCGCGTGAACTGGAATTTCAGCCAGCTGTCGCCGCGCACGGGAATGTCGATGCCGAGGGCCGCACCGGCCCAGTCCCAGTTCTGGATCAGCAGCAATCCGATCTCGGCAATCACGATGGTGGCGATCGCAAAGTAGTGGCCGCCGAGGCGGAAGCAAGGATAGCCCAGCGCCATCGCGATTGCGGCGGAGATCAACCCGCCGGCGATCATGCCGAACCAGGGCAGCACGCCGAACTTGGTGAACAGCAGCGCGGTGGTGTAGGCACCGAGCCCGAAATACAGCGCGTGTCCGAGCGATATCTGCCCGCAATAGCCGGACAGGATGTTCCAGCTCTGCGATAACGCCGCGTACATCAGCGTCAGCACCATGATGTTCTGGACGTAGACGTCCTTGACGAACAGCGGCACGATCGCGGCGACGGCCGCAAGTCCGGCGGCGGTAATGAGGTCGCGGCGGCGCCGCGCGACGAATTGCTTGTCCATCACATCGACCCGAACAGGCCACGCGGCCGAATGAACACGACGAGCAGATAGACCGCGTAAATGCCGACCGACTTCAGCGATGGCGGCAGGATCAACGCGGTGGTGGCTTCGACCAGGCCGACGACGATGCCGCCGGCGAAGGCGCCGAACACGCTACCAAAGCCGCCGAGCGCGACTGTGACATAGGCGATCAGCGCAAAGGACGCGCCGACGTCGGGATAGATGTAGAAGAAGGTTGCCATGATGGCGCCGGCAAGCCCGACCAGCGCACCGCCGAGGCCCCAGCCGAGCGCGAACACGCGGTTCTTGTCGATGCCGACGAGGGCCACCGCGCCGGGATCTTCACGGGTCGCTTCCAGCGCGCGGCCGAAATCGGTGCGGTTGATGAACAGATAGAGCCCACCGAACGCGGCGATCGCGACTAGCGCGCCGAACAGCTGCGGCTGCGGCAGGTAGATCCCGGCGACCGATACCGTCTTGCCGCCGAGCCATGAGTTGGGAACGCTGCGGTAGTCGGCAGTGAAGAACAGCTGCGCGAGGCCCCGCATCACAATGGCGAGGCCGAAGGTGGCGAAGATCTGCACCATGCCGACATTGGCCTTGGCACGCATCGCAAACCGCACGATCAGGAGATAGACCGCCGCCCCCAGGACAAACAGGGCGGCGGCGGCCAGCGGCGCCGACAGCAGTGGATCGATCGCGAAGAACGTGAACAGGAAGAATGTCACGTACATCGCCAGCATCAGGAATTCGCCATGGGCGAAGTTGACGACGTCCATCAGGCCAAAGATCAACGCCAGGCCGACGGCGATCAGTCCGTAAAGCAGCCCCATCAGCAGGCCGCTCGCAAGACTCTGGATAATCGTTTCTGCTGTCACGTCGCTTCGTCCCCCGCCCGCAACCTGATCGCTTACTTCATCGGCCAGACTGCATCGGCCACCGCCGCCTGCGACGGGAAGATGGTGACGAACTTGCCGCCGACATATTGCAGCAGGACCGGATCGGCATCGTTGTTCTGGCCCATCTCGTCGAACTTGACGCGCTTCCAGGGCATGATGGTCTGCTCGCCCGGCATCTCGGTCGCGGCCAGCGCGTCACGGATCTTCTCGCCCTCGGTCGATTTGGCACGGTTGATGGCGTCCGCCATGATGATCATGGCCATGAACTGGCGCGACGTGTTGTCGTTGAGGTCCTTGCCCGACTTCGCCTTGAACAGGTCGTTGATCTTGCCGACCATCGGCCGCTTGGCGGCGAGATCGAGCGAGAAGCTGCCGCGGGTGATCGCACCCTCGAGCTTGTCGCCGACTGCGTCGTACAGCGCCTTCTCGGAGAAGCCGGCGGCCTGCGCCACGATGGCGTTCGGCTTGTAGCCGAGTTCGGCCATGGTCTTGACCAAGAGGATGCCGTCGGTGGTGTAGCTGGAAGGCATCAGCACGTCGGCATTGGCGGCCTTGAGCTGCTGCACCTCGGCCGACAGCGACGGCGAGTTGGCGCGGTACTTGATGTCGGCGACGATGTTGTAGCCGCGCTCGGTCGCGAGCTTGGTCTGCGCGTTGGCGGAGTCGGTGCCGAAGATCGTATCTTCGTGGAACAGCGCCAGCGTGTTGGCCTTGGCGCCCTTCTTCTTCATCGCATCGAGGAAGTCGAACATCCCGGCCGAGAACATCTCGTCATGCGGCGAGGCGCGGAAATAATACTTCAGGCCGCGGCGATGCAGGCTAGGCGAGGAGTTGTCCGCCGAGATGAACGGGGTCTGGTAGCGTTCGCAGATCTGGCTGATCGTCACCGCAACCGCGCTCTGATAGGAACCGAGGATGGCGCAGACCTTTTCCTGCGTAATCAGCCGCTCGGCTTCGGCGCGCCCCTTCTGCGGATCGCCCTGGGTGTCGGCATAGACAATACGGATCTTGGCACCGCCGAGACCGGGCAAACCTACGCCCTTTGCCAGCGGAAGATCGAAATCCTGGTCGTTATTGATGATGTCGATCGCGGTCTCGAAAGCACGCTGCGCATCGACACCCACCTGCGCGCCGGAGCCCGACAGGGGATAGGTTGCGCCAATCACCACTTCAGACGTTTGCGCGCGCGCAGCTAATGGCAGCAGCGCAGCGGCGGCGGTGGCTCCGAGCAGTACATCGCGGCGAGTCATCGTCATTGGCTAAAGTCCCCTGTTATCCGAATTTTTGCGCGTATCGAATGAAGCGATTGGCAAAGAGCGTAAAGCCCGAAGAAACAGCAAACGCTGCCTACTAAATCACGGCCATGGTCTTGTTCTTCAGATCCGTCACCAGCATCAGGCCGGGCGAATGCGTGATCGCGAACGGCAGCTTCGCGGCGTTGATAACCGATTGCGGCGTCACGCCGCAGGCCCAGAATACCGGAATCTCGTCTTCGGCAACAGGTACGGGATCGCCGTAGTCCGGCTTGGCAATATCCTTGATGCCGATCAGATGCGGATGGCCGAGATGCACGGGCGCACCGTGCACGGCGGGATAGCGCGAGGTGATCTGCACCGCGCGGATCGCATCGGCCGGCTTGAACGGGCGCATCGACACCACCATGGGGCCGGCGAACGGACCGGCCTCGCCGCAGGCGATGTTGGTGCGGTACATCGGCACGCGCACGTTCTTCTCGATGTGGCGGATCGGCATGCCCTCCTCGAGCAGCGCCTCCTCGAATGAGAACGAGCAGCCGAGCACGAAGGTAACGAGGTCGTCGCGCCAGTAGCTCTTCACGTCGGTCGGCTCGTCCACGACCTCGCCGTCGCGCCAGACACGGTAGCGTGGCACGTCGGTGCGGATGTCGAGGTCGGTGCCGAGCGAGGGGATGTAAGGACTGCCGACGTCGGACATGCCGATGATCGGGCACGGCTTGGGATTGAGCTGGCAGAAGCGGTGAAAGGCGCCGGCATATTCCGCCGGCAGGATCGCCAGATTGCCCTGGACACATCCGGGGGCGACGCCGGCGGTGGAGGCAACCAGCCCCTCGCGGTAGGCGAGCCGGGCCTTGCGGCTCGGGAGGGTGTCGGGTGTTTCAGTTTGCTGCGCTGCCACCAAAACAGTCATGTGATCGACCTGCCTATAAACTCGACAAAGACAAACCAACACCAAGCGTGCTATAAAGTCTAATCGTCGTTTCTAATCAATCTCGATAAATATGATTTATCGATCGGGAAAATCCTTCCAATGCTGGACTTCAGGTCGATTGAGACGTTCCTGTGGGTTGTGAAGCTCGGCAGCTTCCGCGGCGCCGCGCAACGGCTCAACACCACCCAGCCGGCGATCTCCCAGCGCATCGCCCAGCTCGAGCGCGAGATGGGCGTGAAGCTGCTGAACCGCGATCATCGCGTGGCGTCACCGACACCGAGCGGCCGGCAGATGATGGTCTACGCGGAGAAGCTGATCGGCCTGCGCGCTGCGATGATGGCGGAGATCGGCGACCGCTCGGCGATGCGCGGCGTGATGCGGCTCGGCGTCGCCGAGACCATCGTGCACACCTGGCTGCCGCGGCTGGTCAAGAGCGTGAACGAAATCTATCCGAACCTGTCGCTGGAGATCGAGGTCGACATCACGCCGAATCTCACCGCGCGCCTGCTCGCGCAGGAGATCGAGCTCGCTTTCGTCGTCGGACCGCTGTCCGCCTCCGGCGTGCACAACCGCGTGCTCGCCGATTATCCGATCGGCTTTCTCGCAAGTCCCTCGCTCGGGCTCGGCAAGGGCCCGCTGACGCCGGCGGAGCTCGCGCGGTTTCCGATCATCACCTTCCCGCGCAAGACCAAGCCTTACGAGGTCGTGCGGGAGGTGTTCGACCGGCCCGAGCTGCCGCCGATCCGCCTGCACGCGTCCGCCTCGCTGGCGACCGTCATCCACATGGCGGTCGAGGGACTCGGCATCGCCGTGATTCCCGACGCCATCGTCGAGAACGAGCTCGCCGACGGGCGCCTGCAGCTGCTCGACACCGACCTCGCCATCGCACCGCTGACGTTCACCGCGAGCTGGCTCGCCTCTCCCGACGTCGTCGCCGTGGAGCGCGTCGCCGAGCTTGCACGGCAAATTGCGCAGAGCAGCCTCGCGGTTGACGCGCCCGCACAGGCGCGTCATTGAAAAAGGCGCCGGACAAAAAGAGAGAACGACCGCATGAGCCGAGCCGCCACCAACCTGCAAATCGATTCCGCCCGCCTGTGGGGCTCCATCCACGAGACCGCGCAATTCGGCGCGACGGCCAAAGGCGGCGTGCGGCGGCTGACGCTGAGCAGCGAAGACAAGCAGGTGCGCGATTGGTTCCGCAAGGCCTGCGAGGATGCCGGACTGGACGTCCACGTCGATGCGCTCGGATCACAGTTCGGCCTGCGCAAGGGCCGCGACATGTCGAAGCTGCCCGTCGGCATCGGCTCGCACCTCGACACCCAGCCGACCGGCGGCAAGTATGACGGCATCCTGGGAACGCTCGGCGCGCTGGAGGTGATCCGCACGCTGAACGATGCCGGCATCGAGACCGAGGCGCCGATCTGCGTCGTCAACTGGACCAACGAGGAAGGCTCGCGCTTCGCACCTGCGATGATGGCCTCCGCCGCCTATGTCGGCGACTTCACCACCGACGACATTTTGTCGCGCAAGGATATCGATGGCACGACCGTCGGCCAGGCGCTCGACAGCATCGGCTATCGCGGCGACAAGCCGGTCGGCTTCCAGAAGCTCGGCTGCTTCGTCGAGCTGCACATCGAGCAGGGTCCAATTCTGGAGGCGGAAGGCAAGACCATCGGCGTGGTCGATTCCGGCCAGGGCGTGCTCTGGTACGACGGCAAGATCTCCGGCTTCGAGAGCCATGCGGGCTCGACGCCGATGCCGCTGCGGCGCGATGCGCTGGCGACCTTGTCCGAAATCGTGCTGGCGATGGAGTCCATTGCGAAGAAGCACGGACCGAACGCGGTCGGCACCATCGGCGAGGCCGTGATCGCCAATCCCTCGCGCAACGTCATTCCCGGGGAGATCGCCTTCACCATGGATTGCCGCAGTGCCGACGGCGCCATCATGGATGCGCTCGATCGCGATCTGCGTGCGGCAATCGCCGAGATCGGCGCGCGCCGCAAGGTCGAGGTCAAGATCGATCTCGTCTGGCGCAAGCCGCCGACGCATTTCGATCCGAAGCTGATTGCTGCCGTCGAGAATGCCGCGACGACGCTCGGCTATTCCTCGCGCCGCATCACCTCCGGCGCCGGCCACGACGCCTGCAACCTCAACACGGTCATGCCGGCCGCGATGGTGTTCGTGCCCTGCAAGGACGGCATCAGCCACAACGAGCTGGAGGATGCGACGCAAGGCGACTGCGCCGCGGGCACCAACGTCCTCATGCATACCGTGCTGGCGATCGCCGGCGTCGCGTCCTGACCGGAGAGAATTATGCGCGGAGTTTTCGTCGACGCCAATGAATCGCTGGCCGTGATCATGGAACGGCTGGAGAAGCCCGGTGACCCCAAAGTGCGGATCAACAGGAACCCCGACATCACACCCGAGCAATATCCGGAAGTTCTCGACGGCGCCGAGATCGCGATCGTCGACCACACCGCACTGCCGACGGAGGTCGCGAAGAAATGTACCGGGCTGAAGCACGTCGTGTTCCTCGGCACCGGCGCGCGCAGCTACATGAATCCGGAAGAGCTCGCCGAGCTCGGCATCTCCGTGCATCTGATCAAGGGCTACGGCGACACGGCGGTTGCGGAATCCGCGATCGCGCTGATGTGGGCGTCGGCCCGCGTCATCGCGATGATGGACCGCGAGATGCGGGCCGGGAACTGGCTGCGCGAGGACGGCATGCAGCTCACCGGCAAGACGCTCGGCCTGATCGGCTTCGGCGGCATCGCCGCGGAGGTCGCGCGCATTGCGTCCGGTAGCGGCATGAAGGTGATCGCCTGGAACCGCTCGCCGAAGAGCCACGCGAGCGTCGAATTCACCGACCTCGACAGCGTGCTGGCCAGAAGCGACGTCGTGTCGTTGCACCTGCTGCTCAACGACGAGACGCGCGGCATGATCACGCGCGAGAAGATCTTCGCCATGAAACGCGGCGTCATCCTCATCAACACCGCCCGCGCCGCCGTGGTCGACGAGGCCGCCATGATCGACGCGCTGAAGTCGGGCCATATCCGCCACGCCGGCCTCGACGTCTTCAACATCGAGCCCCTGCCCGGCGATCATCCGCTGACGAAGCTGCCGAACGTGACGCTGTCGGCGCATTCGGCCTTCCGCACGCCGGAGGCGAGCGAGAACCTGATTGAGGCGGCGCTGGTTCACTGCCGCCGGATCGTGAAGGGATAAGAGCAACAACAATGGCCGACTATCGCATCATCAAGGCTGAGCCGCTCACCAATGTGGTCCGCGCCATCGTCAAGGCCGGCGGCTCCTCGGAGCGCGAGGCCGAGCTCGTATCGACCAATCTGGTCGAGGCCAATCTGAGGGGACATGACTCCCACGGCGTCGGCATGATCCCGCGCTATGTCCAGAGCGTCACCAATGGCGGCCTTGCCGTGAACCAGCACGTCAAGATCGTGCTCGACACCGGTCCGCTCCTCACGCTCGACGGCCTCACCGGCTATGGCCAGGTGATCGGTCATGAGGCGATGGAGTTGGCGGCTGAGCGCGCCAAGCGCAACGGCGTGTGTCTCGTCGGCCTCTCCAACTCGCACCATATCGGCCGCATCGGCCACTGGGCCGAGCAGTGCATCGACCACGGGCTGGTCTCGATCCACTTCGTCAACGTGATCTCGCGGCCGATCGTGGCGCCCTGGGGCGGCAGCGATGCGCGTCACGGTACCAATCCGTTCTGCGTCGGAATCCCGCGCGCCGGCAAGGATCCCATCGTGCTCGACTTCGCCACCAGCAGGATCGCGCAGGGCAAGACCCGCGTCGCCCACAACAAGGGCGTCGCGCTGGAGCCCGGCACCATCATCGACAATGAAGGCAAGCAGACGACCAACCCGCGCTACACCGTGATTCCGCCGTACGGCGCCATCCTCCCCTTCGGCGAGCACAAGGGTTCGGGACTCGCGCTCGTGTGCGAGATCCTCGGCGGTGCGCTCTCCGGCGGACAGGTGGTCAAGGGTCCGTCCGAGGGCAAGTACAACGTCCTCAACGGCATGCTCTCGATCGTCATCGACCCGACCAAGCTCGGCACCGCCGAAAACCTCGCGCGCGAGGTCGAAAGTTTCGTCGCCTGGCACACCGGCTCACCGCCCGCGCCCGGGGTCGACAAGGTGCTGATCGCCGGCGACCCGGAACGCGAGACCAGGAAGAAGCGCCTTGCCGAAGGCATTCCAGTCGATCCAACGACGTGGCAGGAGATTCTGGAGGCCGGGAAGAAGTTCGGGCTGGATCAGGCTGCGATCGAGAAGATCGCAGGCTAGTTGCGACCGCAGCGCATCCTCGGCGTCGTTACGACCTCATGGATGATTGCGCACGGGAGTGTGGACGACGGCGAAGCATCGGCTCGCCCGCGGGGCGGATTTGAACCGGCCCGCGTTGCCTCGCGACAACGCGGATATCCCGGCTCATATCCGCTTTCGAGGTTCACATGCTCTCCCGTCTCGCAAAGTTCATGTCCGGCTCCGCCGAGCCATCACCCGCAGCCGACCTCTACCGGCAACGGCTCGCCATCTATGAGAGCGAGCTTGGCGAGCCCGAGCACACGTTCGCGGACAACGCAGAGCGCCGGATCGACATCCACGCCTTCGGCCGCGATTTCGTCCCGGTCTGCCGGGAGGGCTCCGACGAAGGCTATGTCCTCCTGACCAACGGCATGAGCGAGCAACGGATGCACGGTGTCCCAGGGGACGCGATGCCACGAGCCGAGCTGATGTGGTACGTCCGCGAGCCGACCGAGGAGGTCTGGGCCAATCTGCGCTGGCTGGCCAATCTGCCGTTCATCGACACGACCTGGTTGGGCTTCGGCCATCGCGTCGCGCTTCCGTGGCCGCCGGTTGCGGGAACAGACTTCCAGACGTTCCTGTTTCTCACACCGATCATCGGCCCCGACAAGGAGATCGCCGAGGCGTTGGAGATCGCGGGCGATCCCGTGGAGATCTTGACCGTGAACCTGATCTCGCAGCAGGAGCTCGCGCTGATCAAGTCCAGGGGACTCGACCCGTTTCTCGACCTGCTCGATGACAACGACTACCCGCCGATCTTCGATCCGGCGCGGAAATCGTATGTTTGAGGCCTAAGCCAAAAGCACTGCTGCCCTTCCCTTCTCCCCTTGCGGGAGAAGGTGGCGCGAAGCGCCGGATGAGGGGTTCTCTCGGCGAGCAATTCTGCGAATGATAGATCTGTCTCCGCGGAGACAGACCCCTCACCCGTCTCGCCGCTGCGCGGCGAGCCACCCTCTCCCACAAGGGGAGAGGGAAAGATCGACGCCTCAGTCCACCATCTCGGCGACCGCCTTGCCGCACGTGGTCGTGTCGGCATTGCCGCCGAGATCCTTGGTGCGCAGCGTGCGTTCAGCCAGCGTGCGCTCGATCGCCTCGACGATCGACTTGCCGGCTTCCTTCTCGCCGAGATGCTCGAACATCATCGCGCCGGACCAGATCGCGCCGATCGGGTTGGCGATGCCCTGACCTGCGATGTCGGGTGCCGAGCCGTGCACCGGCTCGAACACCGAGGGAAAATCGCCTTCGGGATTGATGTTGCCTGACGGCGCGATGCCGATCGTGCCGGTGCAGGCCGGGCCGAGATCGGAGAGGATGTCACCGAACAAATTCGAGCCGACCACGACGTCGAACCAGTCCGGATGCAGCACGAAGTTCGCCGTCAAGATGTCGATGTGGTACTTGTCCCACTTCACGCCCGGAAACTTCTTGGCCATCGCCTCCACGCGCTCGTCCCAATAGGGCATGGTGATGGAGATGCCGTTGGACTTGGTCGCCGAGGTCAGGTGCTTCTTGGGCCGCGACTGCGCGAGCTCGAAGGCGAATTTCAGGATGCGGTCGACGCCGGTGCGGGTCATCACCGTCTGCTGCGTCACGAACTCGCGGTCGGTGTCCGGGAACATGCGGCCGCCGACCGAGGAATATTCGCCTTCGGTGTTTTCGCGCACCACCCAGAAATCGATGTCGCCGGGCTTGCGCCCCGCCAGCGGCGACGGCACGCCGGGCATCAGCCGGACCGGGCGCAGGTTGACGTACTGGTCGAACTCGCGGCGGAACTTGATCAGCGAGCCCCACAGCGAGACGTGGTCCGGGATCTTGGCCGGCCAGCCGACCGCACCGAAATAGATCGCATCGTGCTTGCCGATCTTCTCCTTCCAGTCGTCAGGCATCATCTGGCCGTGCTTCTCGTAATAGTCCCAGGACGAGAAGTCGAAATGGTCGAAATGCAGCGAGACGTTGTGCTTCTTCGCCGCCGCCTCCAAAACGCGCAGGCCCTCCGGCATCACCTCCTTGCCGATGCCATCGCCGGGAATGACCGCGATCCGGTATTGTTTCTTGCTCATCGAGAACGTCCTTGGTTGGTCCGGCAGCCGCCGCGTTTTGACCGCACTGCAATGGACCAAACGCGGCGGCAGTGCAACGCTGCACTGCAATGTTGACCATGGCGCGGGCGAGCGCCTACTGATTTGATCCTGTTCCCACGAACGAGTACCCCAATGGATCTGCATCTGCGCGGCAAGCGCGTCCTGATCACCGGCGCGTCCAAGGGCATTGGCGCAGCCGCTGCCGAGGCCTTCGCCGAGGAAGGCGCGCATCTCCTCCTCGCGGCGCGCAGCGGCGATCAGCTCAAGGCGCTGGCCGACCGCTTGCGCGCCGCGCACCAGATCGACGCCGCAACGAGCATCGTCGATCTGCGCAAGGAGGACGACGTGGCCCGGCTGGCGAAAGAAGCCGCCGACATCGACGTGCTCGTCAACAATGCCGGCGACATCCCCGGCGGCTCGATCGACAAGATCGACGAGGCGGCCTGGCGGCACGCCTGGGAATTGAAGGTGTTCGGCTATATCAACCTGACGCGCCACATCTACGCGCAGATGAAAGCCAGGGGCGGCGGCGTCATCGTCAACGACATCGGCGCGGCCGGCGAAAAGTTCGACGCCAACTACATCTGCGGCAGCGCCGGCAATGCGGCGCTGATGGCGTTCACCCGTGCGCTCGGCGGCAAGAGCCTCGCCGACAACATCCGCGTCGTCGGCATCAATCCCGGCCCCGTCGGCACCGACCGCCACGTCACCCTGCTCAAGACGCGGGCCAAGCACCAGTTCGGCGACGAGACCCGCTACAAGGAATTCCAGAAGAGCCTGCCGCTCGGCAGGCCCGCGCATGCGCGCGAGATCGGCGACCTCATGGCGGTCCTCGCCTCGGATCGCGCCGGCTATACCTCGGGCGTGATCTACACGGTCGACGGCGGCATCAGCGCGGGGTGGGGATAACATTATCCTCGTCATTGCGAGCGCAGCGAAGCAATCCAGGAATGCCTCTGTAGCAACCAGTCTGGATTGCTTCGTCGCTTCGCTCCTCGCAATGACGAGCTTCGAATAAGCACAGGAGTAAGCTAATTGTCCCAAGATCTGATCCGCGAAACCGCCTGCACCGTCGTCGACAAGCTGCGCTCCGGCGACGTCTCGCCGCTCGAGCTCTTGGACGTGCTGGAGAAGCGCATCAAGCAGGTCGACGGCAAGGTCAACGCGCTGCCGACGCTGTGCTTCGATCGCGCGCGGGAGAGCGCGAAGACACTTATGCAGAAGCCGGCGGGTGCGCGCGGACTGCTCGCCGGGCTGCCGGTTCCGATCAAGGATTTGACCGATGTCGCGGGCGTGTTGAACACGCAGGGCTCGCCGATCTTCAAGGACAACATCCCCGCGAAGTCCGACCTCATGGTCGAGAACCTCGAGGCCAACGGCGCGGTCGTCTACGCCAAGTCGAACACGCCGGAATTCGGCGCCGGCGCCAACACGTTCAACGAGGTGTTCGGCGCGACGCTCAATCCCTGGGATACGACGAAATCGGCCGCAGGCTCCTCCGGCGGCGCGGCGGTGGCACTGGCGACCGGCATGGCCTGGCTCGCCCAGGGCTCCGACATGGGCGGGTCGTTGCGCAGCCCGGCGGCCTTCTGCGGCGTCGTCGGCATGCGGCCGAGCATTGGCCGCGTCGCACATACTCCGAAGTCCGGCATCGATCGCAATCTCGGCGTGGTCGGCCCGATGGCGCGCAACGTCGAGGACCTCGCGCTGCTGCTGGACGCGATGAGCGGCGACTATGCCGACGATCCGCTGTCGCTGCCGGCTCCGGCAACCTCGTTCCTGTCGGCGGCCCAGGCGGGCAAGAGGCCGAAGCGCATCGCCTATTCGCCCGATCTCGGCATTACCCCGGTCGACCCCGAGGTGAAGGCGATCACGCGCAGGGCCGCCCAACGTTTCGCGGAGGCGGGCGCCATCGTCGAGGAGGCGCATCCGGACTGGCGCGAGGCGCACGAATGCTTCCACGTGCTGCGCGCCTTCGATTTTGCAATCACCAAGGCCAATCTGCTGCGCACCAAGCGCGACCTGCTCAAGCCCGAAGTGATCTGGAACATCGAGGAAGGCCTCAAGCTCACGGTCGAGCAGCTCGCGCGTGCCGAGGCGCAGCGCGTCGGT
Organism: Bradyrhizobium sp. NC92; assembly: GCF_025200865.1. Lineage (NCBI taxonomy): Bacteria > Pseudomonadati > Pseudomonadota > Alphaproteobacteria > Hyphomicrobiales > Nitrobacteraceae > Bradyrhizobium > Bradyrhizobium sp. NC92. The sequence continues at coordinate 2,678,391 of NZ_CP104171.1, read as the reverse complement.
ATGACGGCGCGGGCGGTCGAGTTCTTCAAGAGCTACGATCTGTTGCTGACGCCGACCACGATCGTGCCGCCCTTTCCGATCGAGCATCGCTATGTCGCCGAATGCGCCGGCAAGAGGTTCGACAATTACATCGAATGGCTCGGCATCGTATACGCCATCACGCTGGCCTGCTGCCCGTCTCTCTCGCTACCCTGCGGCTTCACGGCCTCGGGCCTGCCGGTCGGCGTTCAGGTGGTCGGCGCGCCGCGCGCCGATGCGCAGGTGATTGCCGGCGCGAAGGTGCTGGAGGATATTCTGGGCCTGCGCGCCACGACGCCGATCGATCCGAAGGTGAAGAACTAGCCGCGCTTTCGTGCCCCGGACGCAGTGCAGCGCTATCCCGGCGATGCGAAGCATCGTCCGGTCAGCGTTGCGCTGCAGAGCCGGGGCCCATCTCTCCGCGACCTCCCCTGCAGCCCTGGGTCCCGGCTCTGCGGCGCAGCGCTGAAGCGCTGCACCTTGTCCGGGACACGAGGCCTCACCTCCCGCGCGTCGCCTCCAGGCTCCGGCTGTAGCGCGACATCGCAAAGCAGAAGACGAAGTAGATCGCGGCAACGAAGATATAGACTTCGACGGAAAACTGCTGCCAGGCGGGATCGATGATCGCGGTCTTGGCCGTCGTCAGCAGGTCGAATATGCCGATGATCAGCACCAAGCTGGTGTCCTTGAAGAAGGCGATGAAGGTGTTGACCAGCGGCGGGATGACGTGGCGGATCGCCTGCGGCAGGATGATCAGCCGGTGCTTGCGCCAGTAGGACAGGCCGAGCGCGTCGGCGGCTTCATATTGCCCACGCGGCACCGCCTGAAGCCCGCCGCGGATCACTTCGGCGAGGTAGGCGCCGGCGAACAGGATGATCGCGATCTGCGCGCGCAGCAGCTTGTCGATGTTGAATCCGGCCGGCATGAACAGCGGAAACATCACGCTGGCCATGAACAGCAGGCTCACCAGCGGCACGCCACGGATCAGCTCGACATAGAGCACGCTGAGCGAGCGGATCGCCGGCAGTTTTGAGCGCCGGCCGAGCGCGACCAGGATGCCGAGCGGAAAGCCGAAGGCGAGGCCGAACGTCGCCAGGATCAGCGTGACCGGCAAGCCGCCCCAGCGATCCTGCGAGACGAAGGACAGGCCGAACACGCCGCCCCACATCAGCACGCTGATCAGCGCCAGTGCACCGATCCAGAGATAGACCAGCTCGCGCCGCCACAGCGCGCGGCGGGTCGAGAGGGTGTACAGCGCAATGAACAGCACGACCGATAGCGCCGGCCGCCACTGCTCGTCGAACGGATAGGTGCCGAACAGGATGAAGCGGTACTTTTCGGGGATGATGGCCCAGCAGGCGCCGAGGCCGCGCGCGGCGCGACAGGCGCTGGAATCGTTTGTGGGCGTCAGCCAGACCGCGTTGGCGATACCCCATTGCACGAAGCTGAAAATGCCCTTGGCGAGCAGCGCCAGCAGCAGGACGGTGAGGATCCCGTTCGGGATCGAGGAGAACAGGTTCTTGCGCAGCCAGTGCAGCACCGGATTGCCACGCTGCGGACGGCGGGCAGCTCGAGGCGCCTCCGGCATGTCGGTGATGGCCGTCATGATCAGCGCTCCACCAGCGCGATACGCGAATTGTACCAGTTCATGAAGAAGCTGATGGACAGGCTGATGGTCAGGAACACCGCCATGATCAGCGCGATTGCTTCGATCGCCTGCCCGGTCTGGTTCAGCGTGGTGTTGGCGATCGAGACGACGTCCTGGTAGCCGATCGCGACCGCGAGCGAGGAGTTCTTGGTCAGGTTGAGATACTGGCTCGTCATCGGCGGCACGATGACGCGCAGCGCCTGCGGCAGGATGATCTGCCGCAGCATGAAGCTGCGGCGCAGGCCAAGCGCGTTGGCGGCATCCCACTGGCCGCGCGGCACGGACTGGATGCCGCTGCGCACGATCTCTGCGATGAAGGCCGAGGTGTAGGTCACCAGTGCGATCAGCAGCGCGAAATATTCCGGCGCGAGCGTCAGCCCGCCGACGAAATTGAAGCCGCGCAGCTGCGGCCACTCGATCGTCCAGGACACGCCGAGCACCAGCGAGACCGCGGCCGGCGCCACGACGACGAGACCGAGCGCAGACGGCCAGACCGGCCGCGGCTTGCCGTCGCGCATCTGCTGCGCGACCAGCCACCGACGGAAGAGGAAGAACACTGCGCAGCCCAGCAGCGCGGTGCCGAGCACCGTGAGCTGCGGCGGCCCGAACGGCATCGCCGGCAGGATCAGGCCGCGATTGGACAGGAACACGCCCTCGACGGGCCGCCACGCGGCGCGTGCAGCCGGCAGCGCCTGCATCATCACGTACCAGAACAGCAGCTGCAGCAGCAGCGGGATGTCGCGGAGCGTTTCGACATAGACCGCCGCAAGCCGCGACAACAGCCAGTTGGCCGACAGCCGCGAGATCCCGATCAGCGTGCCCAGGATCGTCGCGAGCACGATGCCAATCACGGCGACGCGCAAGGTGTTGGCGACGCCGACGACGAAGGCCCAGAGATAACTATCCCTCGGATTGTAGGCGAGCAGGCTGTCGGCAATCGGCATGCCGGCCTCGCGACCGAGAAAGGCGAAGCCGGTGGTGATGCGCCGGGCCGAGAGATTGGTGACGGTGTTGGACCAGAGGAAGGCGATCACCCCGACCGCGATGCCGACCACCAAGGCCTGCCAGAACAGGCCCTTCAATTCGTTGCGCCCGAGCACGAAGCGGCGACGCGGCGGTGCTCTGGGATGATCGGCGGTCACAGCACAAAAATCCTTCTTCAAATGCAGCGATTTCCGGCGACGCACGTCAAGTGTTGCACCGAACTGAAATTCATGCAACAAATGTTTCATGGCCGAGCCCGCGAAATCCTCGCCCCTGAGCGAACTGCGCATCGCATTGCCATCGCTCCCCCTGCGCTTGCAGGAGGTCGGCCGTTTCGTCGCCGCCAATGATTACGACGCCACCACACGTTCGATGCGCGATCTCGCGGCGGAAGCCGGCGCCGATCCCGCCGCGTTCACGCGGCTTGCGAAGGCGATCGGCTATTCCGGATGGGACGAGCTGCGCGCGGCGCTGACCGAGGCGCGCCGGCCATCGCAGACCGCGCCCTTCTCCGGCCGCACAAGAGGCCGCCGTCACGGGCCGAACGCCGATGTTACGCTCGTCATCGACAAGCTCGAGGCCGAGGCCGCGGGCCTTCCACGCATCCCGGCCCAGCCGATCGCGGAAGCGGCGCGCGCGCTGCACGAGGCCAAGCGGATCTGGATCGCGGGCTACCGCAGCTGCCGCAGCGTCGCGGAGCTCCTGAATTATGAGCTGCGCCTGTTCCGGCCCGAACAGGTGCAGCTCGTCGGCACGTCCGGGCCTGATGATCTCGATCTCGGCGCTATCAGGCCCGGCGAAGCCGTCATCGTCATCGGCTTCCTGCCCTACACCCATGCCAGCGTCCGCGTCGCGCAGGCCGCTCATCGCAGCGGCGCAACGCTGGTCGCGATCGCGGACAGCCTCGCGGCACCGATGGCCGAGGGCGCCGATCACGTGCTGCTGTTCGAGGCAGCGTCCTCGCCCGGCTTTTTCCCCAGCCTCACCGGCGCGATCGCGATCGCGCAGTCGCTCGCGGCGGTCACGTTCTCGCTCGGCGGCGCCGCCGCGAAAAAGCGTCTGGAAAATACCGAGTTGCGGCTCAGTGCTGCCTCCACCTACGTCTCGGAGAAAGGTTGACCCATGAGCACCCGCACCAGCCGCGTGCTGCATCGCTCGCTGCGCGAAACGCCGCCCAAGGCGATCGGCGGCGAAGGCGTTTATCTCTTCGCCGAGGACGGGCGTCGCATCATCGATGCCTCCGGCGGCGCGGCGGTCTCCTGCCTCGGCCACCAGCATCCGCGCGTCATCGCGGCGATGGCCAGGCAGGCCTCGACGCTGGCCTATGCCCACACCGCCTTCTTCTCTTCCGAGCCGGCCGAAGCGCTGGCCGAGCGGCTGGTCGGGCATGAGCCCGGCGGTCTCGCCTACGCCTATTTCGTCAGCGGCGGATCGGAGGCGATCGAAGCCAGCATCAAGCTGGCGCGGCAATATTTCATCGAGCGCGGCCAGCCGCAGCGGCAGCATTTCATCGCGCGGCGGCAGAGCTATCACGGCAACACGCTCGGCGCGCTCGCCGCCGGCGGCAATGCCTGGCGTCGCGCGCCCTATGCGCCGCTGCTGTCGAGCGCTTTCAGCCACGTCACGCCGGCGTTCGCCTATCACGAGAAGCGCGAGGGCGAGTCGGATGCGCAGTTCGTCGCCCGCCTCGCCGCCGAGCTCGACGCCGAGTTCCAGCGGCTCGGCTCCGACACCGTGGCGGCCTTCCTCGCCGAGCCCGTCGTCGGCGCCACCGCCGGCGCCGTGACCGCCCCGGACGGCTACTTCAAAGCGGTGCGCGAGATCTGCGACCGGCACGGTGCGCTGCTCATTCTCGACGAGGTCATGTGCGGCATGGGCCGCACCGGCACGACGCATGCCTGGGAGCAGGAAGGTGTCGCACCCGATATCCAGGCAATCGCAAAGGGGCTCGGTGGCGGCTATCAGCCGATCGGGGCCATGCTCGCAAGCGGCAAGATCATCGACGCCATCCGCTCGGGCTCGGGCGCATTTCAGCACGGCCACACTTATCTGGCACACCCCCTCGCCTGCGCCGCCGCGCTCGCGGTGCAGGATGTGATCCGCGACGACGGTCTGCTCGACCGCGTGAAGGAGCGCGGCAAGCAGCTCGAGCAGCGCCTGACGGAGCGTTTCGGCAATCACCGCCATGTCGGCGACATCAGGGGCCGAGGCCTGTTCTGGGCAATCGAGCTCGTCGCCGATCGCGCTAGCCGCGCCGCGTTCGATCCGGCGCTCAAGCTGCACCAGAAGATCAAGGCCGAAGCCTTCGCGAACGGGCTCGGCTGCTATCCGGGCGGCGGCACCGTCGATGGTGTGCGCGGCGACCACGTGCTGCTCGCACCGCCCTATATCGCCTCGGCGGACGAAATCGACCTGATCGTCGACAAGCTCGGCACGGCCGTCGACAACGTGTTGCGTAGTGTCAATCACTGAGGGGAGAGTAGTATGAGGAAAGTGGTTATCGCAGCGGGCCTGCTCGCGGCATCGACGGTGATGGCGTCGGCGGCGACGCTCGATACGGTGAAGAGCCGCGGCACCCTGGTGTGCGGCGTCAGCGCCGGCTTTGCCGGCTTCTCGGCACCGGACTCGCAGGGCAATTACAAGGGTCTCGACGTCGATTATTGCCGCGCGCTGGCGGCGAGCGTGCTCGGCGACCCCACCAAGGTGCGCTACGTCTCGTTGACGGCACAGAACCGCTTCACCGCCTTGCAATCGGGCGAGATCGACGTGCTCTACCGCAACTCGACGCAGACCTATTTGCGCGGCGTAACGCTCGGCCTGCGGCAGGGCCCGATCAACTTCTACGACGGCCAGGGTTTTGTCGTGAAGAAGGACCTCGGCGTGAAGGAGCTGAAGGACCTCAAGGGTGCCACCGTCTGCGTCGCGCAGGGCACCACGCACGAGGTCACGCTCGGCGATTACGGCCGCGCCAACGGCATCGACTGGAAGCCGCTGGTGTTCGACCGCATCGACACCATGTACCAGACCTTCTTCGGCGGCCGCTGTGATGCCATGACCCAGGACGCTTCCGCCCTCGCCGGCGCGGTGACCACGGCGGCGCCGAACGCGGCCGACTACATCGTGCTGCCGCAGACCATCAGCAAGGAGCCGCTCGGACCCTTCACCCGAAACGGCGACGAGGTCTGGAGCGACATCATCACCTGGCTGCATTACGGCCTGATCGAGGCCGAGGAGCTCGGCGTCACGCAAGCCAATGTCGAGGAGATGACGAAGTCGCAGACGCCCGCGATCCAGCGGCTGCTGGGCGCCAGCGGCGATCTCGGCTCGCGGCTCGGGCTCGACAACAAATGGCTGGTCACGGCGATCAGGGCCGGCGGCAATTACGGCGAGATTTTCGAGCGCAATGTCGGCAAGGCGAGCCCGCTCAAGCTCGATCGCGGCCTCAACGGCCTCTGGAGCAAGGGCGGCTTGATGTACGCCATTCCGTTCAAGTAAAGGTGCTCCGTGTCCCGGACGCGCTGCAGCGTGCAACGCTGCTGCGCAGGGCCGCGACCCAGCAACGACAATGGGCCCCGGCTCTGCAGCGCAATACTGCGCATTGCGCTGCGTCCGGGGCACGAGACCTCCCAGGTAGTCACCTTCCATGACGACGCCCCCTCGCATCGCCCTTATCCACGCCCTCAAGCATTCCATCGCCCCGATCGAGGCGGCGTTTGCGCAGGCGTGGCCCGAGGCGCGGCTGATGAACCTGCTCGACGACAGCCTGTCTGCAGACCTGGCGCGCGACGGCACGCTCACTGATGCCATGACCGAACGCTTCCTGGCGCTCGGCGATTACGCGGCGGCGACGGGAGCGGATGGCATCCTGTTCACCTGCTCCGCCTTCGGCCCTTGCATCGAGGCCGTCGCGCGCGCGCATGCGCCGATGCCGGTGCTCAAGCCGAACGAGGCCATGATCGAGAGGGCGGTGACCATGGGCCAGCGCATCGGCCTGCTCTCGACCTTTCCGCCGACGCTGGCGTCGATGCCGCCCGAGTTTCCCGCTTCGGTCGAGGTCGTGCCGAAACTTGCCGAAGGCGCGCTGGCAGCGCTCGACCACGGCGACCGCACCACGCATGACCGGCTGATCGCAGACGCCTCAAGGAGCTTGCGCGATTGCGACGTCATCGCGCTGGCGCAATTCAGCATCGCCGCGACCGCGCCGCTGGTTGCCGAGGCCACGGGCCGCCCCGTCGTGACCACGCCGGACAGCGCGGTCGAGAAGCTGATGAGATTCCTGAAGGCGAAGGCCTAAGCGCCGGCCTTGGTCCGACGCCGCGCATCCTTGATCGCGACCGCAAGCGCAGCCTTGGTCTCGTTGACGAAATCCTCGACCAGCTCCTCGCGCGTGGCGTGCGCCGCCTCGCCGGTGAACAGGCCCTGCTCGGCCAGCATCACCACCCCGTGCAGCGCCGCCCAGATCTTGAGCGCCTGCCGCTCGCGCAAATAACCCACGGCGGGCGCTTCCAAAGCTTCGATGACGAGCGCAAAGGTCTCCCGCGTCGCTGCGTGCAACTCGCTGCCCTTGGCCGCGCAGGACACCGTGCGTGAGGCGAACATCAAGCGGTAAATGCCATTCCGGCGCAGACCGAAATCGAGCGTCGCCTGTGCGAGCCGCGAGAGCTTCGATTGCTTCGACGACTTTGCCATCGCTTCGCGCAATAGCGCTGAGAGCTGCCGGAATGCTTCCGCGGTGACGGCGGCGAGCAGCGCCTCGCGGTCGGCAAAATGCCGGTACGGCGCCGGCTGCGAGACGCCGAGCTTCTTGGCAAGTGCCTTGATGCTGATCGCCTCGGCGCCGCCCTGCTCCGCCTCGTGCAGCGCGGCCTCGATCAACGCATCGCGGAGATCGCCATGGTGGTAGGTCTTCTCGGGCTTGCGGGCTGGTCGTGAACGCATGTCGGGGCGAAGCCTATAAGTTTGCGCTTGACAGGGGAAGCCCGCCGCGAATGTAATAGCATATAACTTAAACAAAACCGGGATGAGGGAACGCGCCGCCCTTCGGGCCCTCGCGCGCACACGACCAAGGAAGCCGAAAATGGCAGAGCGACTGAAGGTTCACGTCGATCCGGACAAATGCCAGGGCCATGCCCGCTGCAAGGCGCTCGCGCCGGAGCTTTTCGAGCTCGACGAATACGGCAACGCGCACGAAGCCGGCGACGGCACCGTCCCGCCGGGGCTCGAGGACAAGGCCTGGCTTGCGAAGTCCAACTGTCCGGAAATCGCAATCGATGTGATCGAGGAATAACGCGGCCGCGGCCGCCCCGCGTGCTTTCAGCGAACACGAGCCAAGGGATTCCCTGCCATGTCCGATGTCGACCAGCCCGCCGCCCATCCGCCCGTGACCGACTGGGTCCATGACTTCGACCACACCGATCCGCAATGGACGGAGGACCCCTTCCCGATCTGGGACGAGCTGCGAGCCGCAAGCCCCGTGGTGCACACGAAACGCTTCCTCGGCTGCTACCTTCCGACGACCTATGAGGCCGTGCGCGAGATCGCCAACGACTCCGAGCACTTCTCCTCACGCCGCATCATCGTCCGTGACGTGCGGCCGGAAATCACCAGCCGGAACGCGGCCCCGCCGATCACCTCCGATCCGCCCGAGCACAAGCCGGCCAAGCAATTGTTGCTGCCGCCCTTCACGCCGGACGCGATGAAGAAGCTCGAGCCGCGGGTCCGCGCCATCTGCAACGAGCTGATCGACGACTTCATCGCCGAGCGGCGAGTGGACGCTGCGGCGCGCTACACCAAGCACATTCCGGTTCGGGCGATCGCGCACATGCTCGGCATTCCCGAGAGCGACAGCGACCTTTTCATCAATTGGATCCACATGATCCTCGAACTCGGCATCAGGGACGAAAGCAAGCTGCTCCAGGCCGTGCAGGAGATGACGGCCTATTTCGGCGGCCACATCGAAGCGCGCAAGAACAAGCCCACCGACGACCTGATCTCCTACCTGATGAACGCCAGGGACAAGAACGGCAATCCGCTCGAGGACAGCCATGTAATGGGCTCGCTGCGCCTGCTGCTGATCGCCGGCATCGACACCACCTGGAGCGCGATCGGCTCCTCGCTCTGGCATCTTGCGAAGACGCCGGCCGACCGCGAGCGGCTGATCGCCGAGCCCGGGCTGATACCGACCGCCGTGGAGGAGCTGCTGCGCGCCTATTCACCGGTGACGATGGCGCGCGAGGTGGTCAAGGAGACCACGGTGTCCGGCTGTCCGGTCAAGCCTGGCAACATGGTGCTGCTGTCCTTCCCGGCCGCCAACCGCGACCCCAAGATGTTTCCGGACGCTGACAAAGTCGTGATCGACCGGCGTGAGAATCGCCACGCCGCCTTCGGTCTCGGCATCCACCGCTGTGTCGGCTCCAACCTCGCGCGCATGGAAATGCAGGTGGCGCTGGAGGAATGGCTGAAGCGGATTCCCGACTTCCGGCTCGATCCGGCAGGCACCGTGACCTGGTCACAGGGAACGGTCCGAGGCCCACGCCAGTTGCCATTTTTGCTCGGAAAGGCGATGTAAGCCTTCCCGAAGCGAAGGAAGCGGACAGGCCTGTCATGGCATGCGCGACACCAAGCACGCCTCCGCCATGCATCGCCACGAGCAGGCCATGACCGACGAGACGCCATCCGACAGCAAGCTGACGCGCACCAAGGAGAAATGGGCGCGCGAGGGCCGCTTTCTCACCGGCAAGATCACACGGCCGGAGGATCAACGGCTTCCACCCGGGCAGCACCTCACCAAGGACTGGCCGGTGCTCGATCTCGGGGTCACCCCGCCGGTCTCGCGCGAGCGCTGGCGGCTCGACGTCTATGGCGCGGTCGAGGTGCCCGTGTTCTGGACATTTGCCGAGTTCGCCGCGCAGAAGCAGTCCCGGTTCACCTCGGACATCCATTGCGTCACGACCTGGTCGCGCTATGACAACGAGTGGGAAGGGCTCGCCACGCGTGAGCTGCTGGCAGCCTGCCAGCCGCGCGAGGATGCCCGCTTCGTCGTGCTGCATTCCTACGACGGTTACACCACCAACCTCGCGCTGGAGGATTTTGCCGCCGAGGACGCGCTGCTCGCCCACAGCTGGTCCGGCCAGCCGCTGACGGAGGAGCATGGTGGCCCGGTGCGGCTGGTGGTGCCGCACCTCTATTTCTGGAAGAGCGCGAAATGGCTCCAGGCCATCGAATTCCTGACCGAGGACGCGCCGGGCTTCTGGGAAGTCCGCGGCTACCATAACCGCGGCGATCCCTGGGCCGAGCAGCGCTATTCGGGCGATTAAATTCGAGCAAGAACGGGGGAAGCCCATGCCGACGGAACGCTTTCAATTCACCGGCGAAGGCGGCCATCAGCTCGCGGCCGCGCTGGAGCTGCCCGACGGCGAGCCCGCGGCTTTCGCGCTGTTCGCGCACTGCTTCGCCTGCGGCAAGGACACGCTGGCAGCAAAGCGGATTTCCGTGGCACTGGCGGCCAGGGGCATCGCTGTGCTGCGCTTCGACTTTACCGGGCTCGGCTCGAGCGAAGGCGATTTCGCCAATTCGACGTTCTCCTCCAACGTTGCCGACCTCGTGCGCGCAGCCGATCATCTGCGTGACATCCGCAAGGCACCCTCGATCCTGATCGGCCATAGCCTCGGTGGCGCCGCGATCCTCGCCGCCGCGGGACAGATTCCGGAGGCGAGAGCGGTGGCCACCATCGCGGCGCCCTCGGATCCCGCCCACGTCACCGGCCTGTTCAGGGAGCATCTCGACGACATCCGCGCGCAGGGCGAGGTCGAAGTCTCGCTCGCGGGACGGCCGTTCCGGATCAAGCGCGAATTCCTCGACGACATCGCCGAGCAAGCGCTGATGAAGGACGCCACCGGCCTACACAAGGCGCTGCTGGTGATGCATTCGCCCGTCGACGACACCGTCGGCATCGACAACGCGACGAAGATCTTCGTTGCGGCAAGACACCCCAAGAGCTTCGTCTCGCTCGACCATGCCGATCATCTTCTGACCAAGCCTGCCGACGCGCTCTATGCGGCCGACGTGATCGTGGCCTGGGCGAGCCGTTATGTCGATGCAGCGAAGCCCGCGAAGGCGATGGATCTACCTGAGGAGCCGCGGAAGGTCGTGGTGCAGGAGACCCGCAAGAGCAAATTCAACCAGGCCATCACGGTCGGCCCACATCATCTGGTGGCTGACGAGCCGCTCGCGGCCGGCGGCGCCGATGCCGGACCCGGCCCGTACGATTTCCTGCTCGCCGGCTTGGGTGCCTGCACCTCCATGACCATGCGCCTTTATGCCGACCGCAAGTCGCTGCCGCTCGACCGCGTCACGGTCACGCTGAAGCATTCCAAGATCTACGCCAAGGATTGTGCGGAATGCGAGACCCGCGAGGGCATGCTCGACCAGATCGAGCGCGACATCGCGATCGACGGCGCGCTCGATGCCGAGCAGCGCAAGAAGCTGATGGAGATCGCCGACAAGTGCCCGGTGCACCGCACCCTGACATCGGAGATCCGCATCGTGACCAAGGCGGTGGAGTAGCTCAAGCGGCCCGCGAGTCGGCTTCGGCGGCCTGGAGCGGTTGAACCCGCAGCGCACCGCGCAGCCCTGCCGCGGTGCCGAGCAGGATGCCGGCAACCGCGACGAACGAGCCAAGCGCGAGCGTAGACACGCCCGTGAGCCCCTGCCCGATCGAGCAGCCGAATGCCATCACGCCGCCGATCCCCATCAGCGCAGCGCCGGCCCCTGAGCGCAGCATGTGGCGTGGCGACGAATAGCCCTCGAGCTTGAAGCGGCGAGTTGCGACTGCCGTCACCAGACTGCCAGTGAAGACGCCGGCGACCGTCGCGATGCCGAAGTTGAGCGTCAGCCCGGTCGAGAGCATGGCATATTGCAGGGCATCCGCGATCGGCGCGACGAACGTAAGGGAGGTCACGGGGACCGGATTGAAGTCGTCGGTACCGAGATAGCCGGTAACCAACCAGCCGCCGGCGACGAGGAGGCCCACGATGACGCCCGCTACGATCTGACCGGGCGAGCGGCGGAACGCCGGATGCGCGATAGCAAACAGGATCAGCGCGACGACGATCGTCGCGGCTGCCAGTGCGCGCGCAGCCGCCTCGGTGAGTCCGAGCGTCGCGAGCAAGGACGGCAGCGAATTCGCGTTGACCGTAGTTTGCGAAGCCTGGACCAGCGCGAGACGCCCCGGCGCGATCAAGCCCTTCAGCGTCATCTGCGCGGCGATCGCCAGCACGATCACGACCACGAAAGAGCGGAGATTGCCGCGGCCGAGCAGCACCAGCGCCCGCGAGCCGCAGCCGTTCGACAGCACCATGCCGTAACCGAACAGCAGGCCGCCGAGGAACAGCACCGCCGGCGAAAACGACGGCTGCAGATAGATCGACTTGCCGAGATCGACCGTGCCGCTGCCGGCAAGGAGCTGGCTGGCGGCGATCGCAACCGCAATCGCCAGCGCATAGCTCCGCACCAGTCGCCCATCACCCTCCGCCAGCCACCCGCGCATGCTGCTCATCAGGCAGAAGCCGCTGAGCAGGCCGACAGCGCCGTAGACGAGGCCGATGACGAGACCGGCGAGGATGACAAGTTGCGTGGATTCCATCGGTTGTTCTCAGACCTCTCGCCTTTCTCCGTCATTGCGAGCGCAGCGAAGCAATCCAGTCTGTCTTCGCGGATGCATTTTCTGGGTTGCTTCGCTGCGCTCGCAATGATGGTGGATTACGGCTTCAGTATCACCCTGTCGCGCGAAGAACCGGCGACGGCGACGTACGCCTCCTTCGCGCGCTCCAGCGGATAGATCGCGTTCGCCTTGATCGGAAACGGTTTCAGATGGCCGCTCGCAAAACCCGGCCCAAGGTCGCGCAGCACCGCGCCCGTTGCGGCCGACGACAGGCCAAGCGTGTCGATGCCGACATAGGTGTGCTGTCCGCGATAGAATTCGAGGATGTTGAACTGCACGATGCGATCGATCGCGGCGATCAGAATCTGGCGGCCGCGCAAGGCCAGCGACTTGTGCGCGGCCTGAAAATAGGGATCGCCGACCGTGTTGAAGACGATGTCGGCGCCCTTGCCGCCGGTCAATTCGCGCACGCGCGCGGCGACGTCGGTGACGGAGGCGTCGATCACCTCGATGGGCGCGTTGGCGTGGCCTTCATAGGCTTCCGCCTTGCGCACCACGCCTATGACGCGCGCGCCCTGCCAAGTCGCGATCTGCACCGCGGCCTGGCCGACCTTGCCGTTGACGCCGAACACCAGGACAGTCTCGCCGCTCTTCGGCACGCCGGCGCGGCGAAAGCCTTCCATCGCGGTGACGAAGGGCACGCCGATGCCGGCGGCCTCCTCCCAGGACACCGTCTTCGGCTTCTCCACGACCGCATCGGCTTCGACCACGAGATGGCTCGCATGGGTGCCGTCACGACGGATGCCGAGATCGCCGGAGGAGCCGAACACTTCGCGCCCGATTGTGCCGGTGGGCCCGTCGATCACCACGCCGGCGTAATCGCGGCCGGGGGTCCGGGGGAACACGGCATAGGGCATCAGCCCGGTCGCAGCCTTGACGTCGGACGGATTGACGGCGGCGGCCTTCACTTCGATCAGCAGATCGTTCGGCCCACGCGCGAGCATCCGGCGCTCAACGATCGGTGCAAGCGCAGCGGCATTTTCAGCTTTGGCGTTGAGGCGCACGCAGCGCGCTTCGACGGTTTTGGCATCGGCTGACATGAAAAGACCCGCGATTTCTCGCGGGCCTTGTCGCCTCTGGAGCCAGTCGAGTCAATCCGTCCCGTCAGTCCTTGGGCCGCTTGTCGTAGAGCCGCTTGGCCTTGCCGAGCGAGCGCTCCAGCGTCGCGGGCGCAACCACCTGCACCCTGGAGCTGACGCCGATCGTGTTCTTGATGTGGGTCGAAATCCGGTCCGCATGATCGACGAGCCCGCGGCCGTCCCAGCTCTCGGGCCGTGCCTCGGCGATGATGGTCAGCTCGTCCATGCGGCCCTCGCGGGTGAGTTCCAGGATGAAGTGGCCGCCGCACCAGTCGGTCGCGAGCAGCACCTCCTCGATCTGGGTCGGGAACAGGTTGACGCCCCGCAGGATGATCATGTCGTCGGAGCGGCCCGTCACCTTCTCCATGCGCCGCATGCCCGGCCGCGCCGTGCCCGGAAGCAGCCGCGTCAGGTCGCGGGTGCGATAGCGGATCACCGGAAAGGCTTCCTTGGTGAGCGAGGTGAAGACCAGCTCGCCCTTCTCGCCGTCCGGCAGCACAGCGCCGGTCTCGGGGTCGATCACTTCCGGGTAGAAATGATCCTCCCAGATGTGCAGGCCATCCTTGGTCTCGATGCACTCCTGCGCGACGCCGGGGCCGATCACCTCGGACAGGCCGTAGATGTCGGTCGCGTCCATGTCGAAGGCGTCCTCGATCTCGGCGCGCATCGCGTTGGTCCAGGGCTCGGCGCCGAAGATGCCGATCTTGAGCGAGCACTGGCGCGGATCGAGCTTCTGGCGCTTGAACTCGTCGAGGATCGCGAGCATGTAGCTCGGCGTTACCGTGATGATGTCGGGCCGGAAATCGTTGATGAGCTGCACCTGCCGCTCGGTCATGCCGCCGGAGATCGGCACCACCGTGCAGCCGAGCTTCTCAGCGCCGTAATGCACGCCGAGACCGCCGGTGAACAGGCCATAGCCGTAGGCATTGTGGATGATCATGCCGGTGCGGCCGCCAGCGGCGCGGATCGAGCGCGCCATCACCTCGGACCAGGTGTCGATGTCGCGTTGCGTGTAGCCAACCACGATCGGCTTTCCGGTCGTGCCGGAAGAGGCATGCACCCGCACCAGTTTTTCGCGCGGCACGGCGAACATGTTGAAGGGATAGTTGTCGCGCAGGTCCGTCTTCACCGTGAACGGAAATTTCGCGAGATCGGAGAGCTCGCGAAAATCGGACGGATGCACGCCCGCCGTGTCGAAGGCCTTGCGGTAATGCGCGACGTTGTCGTAGGCGTGCTTCAGCGACCAGGCCAGCCGCTGCTTCTGCAGCGCCATGATCTCGTCGCGCGAGGCGCGCTCGTGCGCGTCCATCTCGGCGTTATAGGCGCTGCCACCTTCCTTGAGCCTCGTCAGAGCCATCCTCGTTTCCCCACGTTGTCTGTTCTTTTCTTCTTTTTGGTCTTATTGATCTTGCGCCGGCAGCCATTTGCCGGGAATGACGCGCGAATGTCCGCGGAATTCCGCGATGACGACCTCGCCCGCCGTGACACGCACGTCGTAGATGCCGGAGCGGCCGGCGCGGGTGATTTCCCGTCCCTTGGCGATGAGACGATCGCCAAGCTTGCCGGGCTTGATGAAGGTGATCTGGCCCTGCGCCGCCACGACGCGCTCATTGTGCGAATTGCACGCGAACGCGAAGGCGGAATCGGCGAGCGTGAAGATGAAGCCGCCATGGGCAATGCGCTGGCCGTTGACCATGTCCGGCCGCACCATCATTGCGAGCGTCGCAAAGCCCGGGCCGATCTCGACGATCTCCATGCCGAGGCCCTTGGAGGCATCGTCCTCGGCCCACATCGCATCGGCGCAGGCGCGGGCGATATCCTCAGGCGACAGGGCGGCTTTGACGTTCACGCGCTTCTCCCGGCTGTTTGCACGCAATGTTCTGCTGGTTGGACAACACTGTCAAACATGGTCGTAATCGACGACGACCCGCTCCGTAGAAGGCTTGGCCTGGCAGGTGAGAACAAAACCGGCCTTCAGCTCCCACGGTTCCAGCGAATAGTTGATGTCCATCGGCGCCTCACCCTCGACCAGCTTGGCGCGGCAGGTCGAGCACATGCCGCCCTTGCAGGCGAAGGGCAGATCGACGCCGGCGCGCAGGGCGGCATCGAGGATCGCCTCGTCCTCGGCGACGGGCACGTCGCGGCGCTTGCCATCGATGATCAACGAGGCGATCGCCTTCGGCGGCGCGTCGGGCGCAACCGCCCTTCTCGGCCGCGGCTTGCCGCCGAATTCGGACACGAAGCGCTCGACATGGATGCGTTCGTCCGCGATGCCGAGATCGCGGCAGGTCGCCTCGATGTCCTCGCTCATGCCAAGGGGACCGCAGATGAAGACATGATCGACGCTTTCCGCCGGCACCAGCGAGCGGAGCAGCACCCTCACCTTCTCGCCGTCGAGCCGGCCATGCAGGATCGGGATGTCCTGCTCCTCGCCGGAGATGACGTGAAAGATCGAGAGACGATCGATGAACCGGTCCTTGAGTTCCTCGAGCGCTTCGAGGAACATGATGTTGTCGGTGGTGCGGTTGCCGTAGAACAGGAAGAAGCGACTGTCCGGCTCGCGCGCCAGCACGCCCTTCACGATCGACAGGATCGGCGTGATGCCGGAGCCGGCAGCGAAACCGACGTGAATGCACGCCCCATCTGCCGGCGGGACCACGCCAAAGCGGCCGGTTGGCGTCATCACGTCGAGCTCGTCGCCGCATTTGAGATCGTCGGCTGCCCAGCTCGAAAACGCGCCGCCATCGACCTTCTTCACGGCGATACGGATCTCGCCGTCATCGGGACCGGAACAGATCGAATAGGAGCGGCGCACCTCTTCGCCGTCGAGCATGGTGCGCAGCGTCAGGTACTGGCCGGGCGTGAAGGCGTAATCGCCGGCGAGTTCGTTGGGGATTGCGAAGGTCATCGACACGGCGTCCGTGGCCTCGCGGCGGAGGTCGCTGACGGCGAGGCGATGGAAGCGCGGTGCGGCTGCGGACATCACGGGCACCCTCGTTCGGTCTCTAAGTCGTCATTGCGAGCGAAGCGAAGCAACCCAGAGTCTTTCCGCGGAAGCAGTCTGGATTGCTTCGTCGCAAGAGCTCCTCGCAATGACGGCGGGGCTGGCATCGTGCGCCTCAATGACATTTGAAATAGTCGAAGGGTTCGCGGCAGGCCTTGCAGCGCCAGAGCGCCTTGCAGGAGGTCGAGCCGAACTCGGACAGCAGCTCGGTCTTGTCCGAGCCGCATTGCGGGCACGCCACCGTCTGCGCGCCGAACAGCGCGCGGCGCGAGCTCGAGGCTTGCGGCGGCGCGATGCCGTAGGCGCGCAGCTTCTCGCGCCCCTCCTCGCTCATCCAGTCCGTGGTCCAGGCCGGCGACAGCACGGTGCGGACCTTGGGCTGATGGAAGCCGGCGCTCTCCAGCGCGACCTCGATTTCGAGCGCGATCATGTTCATGGCCGGGCAGCCTGAATAAGTCGGCGTGATCGCGACCTCGACATGATCGCCGTCGAGAACGACGTCGCGGAGGACGCCGAGATCGGCGATGGTCAGCACCGGGATTTCGGGATCGACCACGCTAGCCGCAGCGTTCCAGGCACGCTGGCGCAGCTCGCCATCACGCTCCAGCACCGTCACCATGTCAGCCCCGGAAACGTTCGCTGCATCGATTGCAGCTCCGACAGGAGATGGCCGAGATGCTCGCTGTGGCGGCCGGAGCGGCCGCCCTGCTGCATCCAATCGTTCTGCGGCAGCGCGAGCGTTGCCTCGCGGGCGACATCGGTGAGCGTCGTCAACCAGCGCGCGCGCAAGCTCCCGGGATCGACAGCAATGCCGGCATCGATCAGGGCGCGCTCGCCGTCATCGACGGCAAACATCTCGCCGGTAAAAGCCCAGAGATTTTCGATCGCAGCCTGCGCGCGCCGGTGACTCTCCTCAGTGCCGTCGCCGAGCCGGATGATCCATTCCGAGGCATGGCGCAGATGGTAGGCGCTCTCCTTCTCCGATTTCGCAGCAATCGCCGCCAGCGTCGCATCGCGCGAGCTCATCATCGTGCGCCAATAGAGATCGGCGAAGGCGGAATAGAAGAACTGCCGCACCAGGGTCTGGGCAAAATCGCCGTTGGGCTGCTCGACCAGCAGCAGGTTTCGGTACTGCCGCACGTCGCGCAAGTAAGCGAACTTGTCCTCGTCGTTATCCCTGCCTTCGGCCTTGGCGGCAAAGCTGTAGAGCTCCCGCGCCTGACCGATGAGGTCCAGCGCGATGTTGGAGAGCGCCATGTCCTCTTCCAGCATCGGCGCATGCCCGCACCATTCCGACAGCCGATGACCGAGGATCAGCGCATCGTCGGCGCGGCGCAGCGCGTAGAGCACCAGCGGCGTTTCCGAGACCTGGATGTTGGCGACCGCCATCACATGTGCCCCACTTCTTCCGGCACTTCGTAGAACGTCGGGTGCCGGTAGATCTTGGATTCCGCCGGCTCGAACATCATGCCCTTCTCGGCTGGATCGCTCGCGGTGATCGCGCTCGAGGGCACGACCCAGATCGACAGGCCCTCGCCGCGGCGGGTGTAGATATCGCGGGCGGCCTGCAGCGCCATCGTCGCGTCGTTCGCATGCAGCGATCCCACATGCTTGTGCGCGAGCCCATTGCGGCTGCGAACGAAGACTTCCCACAGCGGCGTGTTCGGCGTGGCCATTTCGATCTCCTATTCTGCAGCTTGGGCGGTCTGACGCTGGGCGCGCTTGGCGACATAGACGGCGGCCGCCTCGCGCACCCAGGCGCCCTCCTCATGCGCCTTGCGGCGCGCGGCGATGCGCTCGCGGTTGCAGGGGCCGTTGCCGGCGAGCACCTGCTTGAACTCGCTCCAGTCGATCTCGCTGTAGCGCCAGTGCCCGTCGGCATCCTGAATCATTCCGGGATCGGGAATGGTGAGGCCGAGATATTGCGCCTGGGGCACGGTGGCGTCGACGAACTTCTGGCGCAGTTCGTCATTGGAGAAGCGCTTGATCTTCCACTTCGTCGAGGTGTCGCTGTGCTGGCTCGTCGCATCCGGGGGACCGAACATCATCAGCACCGGCCACCACCAGCGGTTCAGCGCATCCTGCGCCATCGCCTTCTGCTCGTCCGAGCCGCGGCACAGCGTCACCATGATCTCGTAACCCTGGCGCTGGTGGAACGACTCCTCCTTGCAGACGCGGATCATCGCACGCGCATACGGTCCGTAGGAGCAGCGGCACAGCGGGATCTGGTTCATGATCGCGGCGCCGTCGACCAGCCAGCCGATCGTGCCGATGTCCGCCCAGGTCAGCGTCGGATAGTTGAAGATCGAGGAGTATTTTGCCTTCCCCGCGAGCATGGCGTCGACCAGCTCCTCACGCGAGGAGCCGAGCGTCTCGGCGGCGGCGTAGAGATAGAGCCCGTGGCCGCACTCGTCCTGCACCTTGGCAAGCAGCGCGGCCTTGCGGCGCAAGGTCGGCGCGCGCGTGATCCAATTGCCTTCGGGCAGCATGCCGACGATTTCGGAATGGGCGTGCTGGGAGATCTGGCGAGTGAGCGTCTTGCGATAGGCCGCCGGCATCCAGTCGTTCGGCTCGATGCGCTCCTCGACATCGATGCGGGCCTGGAATTGCGCAGCTTTGCCTGCATCCTCCAGATCGCGGTCAGCGGTCTCGGCCGTGTTCAGCGCCTGGGTGTACATGCGCATCCTCCCGTTTTATTGGGAGATAATATATAACAAGATTCACGTCATGCAAGATATTTCTGTAACATAACGGTCAGGCGCCGAACCTCCGTTCCAGCAGCTTTCGCGCCGCTGGCAACGCCCCTTTTTCATTGGTTCCATGGCTGTCGAGCCATTGTTCAGACGGAGCAAGCAGCGCGCGGTAGATCGCGCCGCAGAGTTCGCGTGCAGCCCTGCCCGGCCAATCCGGCGGCAGCAGGCTCTCGGGCAGCAGCGGATCGCGCAGCACGACGCGGCGGTAATAGTGGATCAAGAGGATCCGCGCGGTGAAGGCGTCGGCGTCGGACAAATCGGTGCCGCGCGCAATCGCGGCGCGCAGCGGCTCGAAGGTCTTCATGAATTTCAGGTAGGCATCGGCGGTGCGATCGAGCGGCCAGCTCGCGCTGAGCAGACGGCGGCCGCTGTCATTCTCCGCGGAGACCTCGAGGCGGATCGCGCCCGCTGCCTCCTCCGGCATCGGCACACCTGACGGCGCCACCCACACGCCCGGCAGCGGGCTGCCGAAGCCAGCATTGCGCAACGCTTCGCGCGAGGCGTCGCGATCCTCGCCATTGCCGATCAGCAGCAGCTCGAAGCGCCCGGTCCAGTCGGACGGCGGCGGATCGTAGATGTGGCGCGTCGCGGCCTCGAACGTCTGGCGGCCCTTGTCCGCCAGGCGATAGAAACTGTTGCGGCCGACCTTCTCGCGCGTCAGCCAGCCGTCGGCAGCAAGGCGCGACATCGCGGTGCGCACCACGCCGCTGTCGATATCGAGGCTCTCGAAGAATTCCAAGAGCGTGCCGAGCCACACCGAACCACCGCGCGGCACGATGGCGTCGCCGAACACGGTGATGACGATGGAGCCGGTGCGCGAGGGCTCGCGCTTGAGCTGGTCGATGATGCGTGAGAGCGGATGCGCCATGCACGAGGCATAGCGCGTTTGGTGCGGGCGCGACAATGGAGGGAAGCGACGGCTCTTGCTCTCCCTCTCCCCGTTCTTACGGGGAGAGGGCTGGGGTGAGGGGCTGCATCAGCAAACACATTGGTAGATGGATTCGTGGAGAGCCCCCTCACCCGGATTGCATTCTTCGATGCAATCCGGCCTCTCCCCGCAAGCGGGGAGAGGCGAAGGATCACCTGTGCGGGTCGGGATAGGCCAGGCTGCGCCAGCCGCTGCGATCGAACGGGCGCCATTGGCCTTCCTTCTGCGCGAGGCGATCGGCCACGGCATAGACCGCGGCGGGATGATGGCCCATGCCGCAATGGCTGCTTTCGACCTCGATGCTCTCGGTCTGTGCGCCCGACTTCTCCATGCAGCCCTGCCAGGCGCAGACGCCGTCGGTGCGGCTGAAGATGGCGGTGGTCGGCACCGGCGGCGGCACGGCGAGCTCGCCGCCAAAGCGCGGATCGACCTCGTCGGCCTTGCGCCCGCTCGCCCATTCGTAGACGCGCCAGGCATTGGTCGAGCGCGGATCGCCGGCAAAGGGACTGCCGAGGGTGATCACCTGGCGTACGCGCTCCGGCATCATCTTGGCGAGCTGGCGCGCGTAGAGACCGCCGAGGCTCCAGCCGACCAGGCTGATCTTGCGGCCATGCGTGTCGGTGAGCTCATGGACCAGATCGACCATCGCGTCCTGAACGCCCTCGCGCAGGCCATAGTTGCGCCCCTGGCGCCAGCCGCTGACCGCATAGCCCTTGCTGGTCAGAAACGCGCGCAGCGCGCGTGTGGAGACATCGGACGCCACGAGGCCCGGAAGCACCAGCACCGGATGCCCATCGCCGCGCGGCGCAAGGCTCAACAGCGGCAGCGCGCCGAGGAATGCGCCGAACTCGTGAATCGCCCGCCCCTCCAGAAACATCAAGGTGCGGGACGGCGGGCGCAGCATCTGGGCAGTTGCGGTCATCAATGTTTCCCCTGGGAAGAATTCCTGGAAAGGCCGCCGGCGCTGGGACCGGCAAATCGGCATGAATTCCAATGCACCGGCTTCTTGATCGTTCCGCAGCGCAACATGAATCAGCTAGGCAGCCGGTTCCCGACATTCAAGCGGGACAGACGCGAGGCGACAATAGGCCCGCGCGTTAATGCTAACGGCCGTGACGCAAAAGTCACAACAATCGGAGCAGGGATTCTACGGTGTAGAGCACGAGCCCGGCGAGCCCACCGATCAACGAGCCGTTGAAGCGGATGTATTGCAGGTCGCGGCCGATGTTGATTTCGATCAGCGAAATCAGCTGCGTCATATTCCACGCCTTGACCTGATCGGAGATGAAGGTCGAGACGCCGCTCTTCTGGTCCGCGACGAAGCTGCGCAGCACGGTCACGAGACCCTTGTTGATCTCGCCGCGCAGCTCGGCATCGCTGGCGAGCGCCTCGCCGGCGGAGACGAACATCCCGGCGAGATGATGTTGCAGCACCTGCGTCTCGCCGCTCGCGCTGCGCTCGATGAAGGAGCGCGTATTGGCCCAGACGGTGCGGGCGAGGTCGGCAAGCTCCGGCCGCGCCAGCAGATCGCGCTTCAAGCTGTCAATGCGGTCGATATAGGCCTGGTCGGTGCCGAGCCGGTCGACGAAGCCCAGCACCATGCGGTCGAACTCGCCGCGGAACGGATGCTTGGGATCGCTGCGCACTTCGTTGAAGAAGGCCGTCGCGGAGGCCACGATCTTGTTCACCAGAAACTTGTCGGCGCGATAGAGCTTGAGCAGGGTCGGCAATTCCGCGCGCACCTTCTCGCGGATCATCGCCATCGTCTCTGTCTGGTTCAAGGTCTCGTGCATCACGCGCAGGAGATCGTCGAACAGGATCTGGTGCCGTCCCTCCGCGACGAAGCCCCGCAGCGTGCCGGCCGCGAGCGGCGCGAGGTCGATCGCCTGGAGCTGTGAGGACATGCGGCGGATGATGAAGGTCATCAAGCCGGAGCTTTCGGTTGCCGACACCGCCTCCGGCAACAGACGCAGTGCGAAGCGCGCAAGGTCGTTACTGCGTTTGCGGTCGCGCAGCCAGTCGGCAACGAAGGAGCCGAAATCGATCTCTTTCAGCTTGGCCTCGACGGGACCCGCCTCCAGGAAATGCACCTGGATGAATTCGCCGAGCTTGTCGGCGATGCGGGCCTGGTTGCTCTGGATGATCGCCGTGTGCGGGATCGGCAGGCCGAGCGGCCGCTTGAACAGCGCCACCACCGCATACCAATCGGCGAGCCCGCCGATGGTCGCAGCTTCGGCGAAGGCGGCAATGAAGCCGAACACGGGATGCACGGGCAGCAGCCACTTTGCGAAGACGAACAGTGCCAGCGTCGAGGCCAGCACCAACGTCGCCAGCGCTTTCACGCGGCGCAGCTCGGCCGCTCGTTCGGCATCGCCCGGAGTGTCGAAGGAGAAGGTGGCAGATGAGTCCATGACTGCATCACAGTACTCGTCATTGCGAGCGAAGCGAAGCAATCCAGTCCGCCTCCGCGGAAAGACTCTGGATTGCTTAGCTTCGCTCGCAATGACGGCGGCGCCAAACAAAAGGCCCGCCGAAGCGGGCCTCAAATTCAGTTTGTGCTCAGGCACCAGATCAGGCGGTCTTGTTGTAGACCTTGGCAAAGTTGTCCTGAGCGGACTTCGCACCGTTGGCGGCGAGCTTGCCGAGATAGTCGGCGGTCGCCTTGGCGCGCGAGACGAACACTTCACCGCGGGCGCGGAGCATGCTCGACTGGATCTCGACGGCTTCGCTGACCGACTTGGCGGACGCGAGCTTGTCGATGCCCGAGAAGAACGCCTCGGCGTCCTCATAGATCGCCTGCTGGATGTTGCGGCTGATCTTGCCGGCTTCGGTGACGGACTCGGTCACCGCGTTCTCGACGGCGGCGGTCACGCGCTCGGAGCCAGCGAACACCTCGGCAGCACGGTCCTTGGCGGTGTTGGCGGTCTTCTTGACGAATTCGCGGGCGGCCTCGGGAACTTCCAGGTTCTGGATGTTCTTGAAAGCGTCCTTGAAGCCCTCGAAAGCGGTGTTGGTTTCAGTGGTCATGGGGTTCTCTCCATCCTCAAAGGTCTGAGCTATGGGCTCACCCCGTCCGCATTGGCCCGGGGCACGGCTTATATGGCACGGTTAATTGTGCGATGCAATATTCGTATTGCACTGCGATATCACGAAATCGTGAAGAGCCTTAGCCGGAGGCATCGTGGTGCCTCCCTAGCCATTGGGCTTCAGAATCGGCCCGATCCGGCCCTAATGCCGGACGGCGCTGCTAGTGCTGGACGGCGCCTGGCAGCCCATAGGCCTCCATCTGAGCCTGGACCTGCGCAATGTTATGGCCGAGCACGACGATGTCATGGGTCTTGCCGTCGACGTCCCGCACATGGTCCCGCAGCAGGGCCTCGGCCTTGAAGCCGAGACTCTCGAACAAGGCGATCGCTGCCTGCTGATCCACCGTCATCTGGACCGAGAGCTTTTCCAGGCCTGCCCCGAGCGCGAGGGCAAAGGTCTCCTGCGACAACGCCTTGCCCACGCCCTTGCCGCGGACCTCGGGCGAAACCACCATGCGGATCTCGCCGACATGAGGCGACCAGGAATGGGGATCACGCACCAGCGTGCCGCAGCCGACGACCTTGTCATCCCTGACCGCGAGCAGGCTCGTGATCGCACCCCGCTCGATCTCCTTGACCCAGGCGGAGAGCACCTTCGGCTCGCTGATGTTGCGGGGGAGGAACAGCAGATCATGGGTCGGCAGGCCCTTGCCGAAGGCCAGCACGGCGGCCTCGTCCGCGGGCGACATCAGGCGGATCTCGATATCGCCGGCGTCGGTCTTGACGTGGCGCGGATAGGAACGCTGCTCGCTCATGTCGATCTCTTTCCCAGCCAGGAATCCAGTTTCGGCCACAGCCGCTTCACCGCATTGGCGCCGGCAACGAGCGAGACGTGACCGCCCTTCAGCATCACCTCTTCCTTGTCAGTCGAGCCGATCTTGGCGATCAGGTGCTTGGCGGCGTCATAGGGCACGATGTGGTCGTGCTCGGCGACCGCATGCAGGATCGGCACTGTGATGTTCTCGAGCTTCGCCGCGCGACCTCCGACCGACATGGTGTCGTTGAACAGCTTGTTGTCCCACATCAGGTCCTTGGTGATGGTGCGGAAATATTCGCCGGCCAGCGGCAGCGTGTCGGTCGCCCAGCGGTCGAACATGCGGTACGACTTCACGAACTCGTCGTTCCAGATGTTTTCCCAGAGCTGGATCTGGCTCACCGTGCGCGAGGCCGGGCGCAGCATCTCGAACGAGGACAGGATCATCTCCGGCGGCACGTTGCCGACGCTGTCGACGAGGTGGTCGACGTCGAAATAGCGGCGGTCGGAGAAATTCGAGAACAGCTTCATCTCGCGGAAGTCGATCGGCGTGGTGAAGCAGATCAGGTTCTTCATCGGCCCGTCCTGGTGGATCGAGCCGTAGAGCAGCGACAGCACGCCGCCAAAGCAATAGCCGATGACGGAGACGTCCTGCTCGCCGGAATCGGCCTGCACGCGGCGGACGCAGTCGGGGATGAAGTCGAGGACATAGTCCTCCATGCGCAGGCTCTTCTCCTCCGGCCGCGGCGCGCTCCAGTCCAGCATGTAGACGTCGTAGCCACGCCTCAGCAGGAATTCGATGAAGCTCTGGCCGGGCACGAGATCGAGGATGTAGCCGCGGTTGGTCGTGGCCATCACGATCAGAACCGGCACGCGGTAGATCTCATCCGACATCGGCCGATAGTGATAGAGGCTCATCGTGCCGCGCGAATGCAGCACATCCTTTGGCGTCGAGCCGAGCGTGGGGCCGGAGGTCGAGAAATATTCGACGCCCTTGATGCTGCGCTGAATCGCGCGCTGCACCTCGGACTGGATGCGCTCCGGGATCGAGGCAAGATCAAGTCCCGCCGGCGCGTTCATTTTTGGTCTCCGCCTTCGGATGGCGGACGCTTGGTGCGCGGCGGCCGCGGCGCGGCGCCGGGTTGCTGCGCGCCCGAATTGGCCGACATCTGGCTCAGCATCGACTTGATCTCGCCGAGCTGGCCCTCGATCGACTGGAGCCGTTCCGCGATGCCGGTCATCTGCTCGCGGCTCGGCAGGTTCATCGAGAGCAGGTATCTCTCCATGAGATCGCCGAACTGCTTCTGAGCACCTGCAGCAACGCCGCCGGCGCGGTTCATGGCCTGCGAGAATTCGGGCGTATCCATCGCCTTGGTCGCGAAGGAGTTGAAACCCTTCTCCATTTCGCCAACCATCTTCTGCCACAAGGCGACCGGATCGGTGATCTTGTCGGTCATCAGCGTCCTCCCAATGCGGAGGGCTTTGCACCCTTCTTGTCCCGCCATACCACACCGTTGCGCGGTGCCGGTCAACCGGCAAGCAGCAGGCGCGGCGTCGGACACGCCGCTTCTTCGCGGAACGAAACCGTGCGATACAGCATCGGTCAGCAGGAGGGACCCGTGACCGCCCATCAGCCGCCCCAGACCGTCCGCGCCAACGGCATCGACATCTGCTACGAGATCTTCGGCAATGACAATGCCGAGCCGCTGCTGCTGATCATGGGCCTCGGCGCACAGATGATCCATTGGGACGATGCGTTCTGCGAGCAGCTCGCCGCCCGCGGCTTCCGCGTGATCCGTTTCGACAACCGCGATATCGGCAAGTCGAGCCATCTCAGCGGCGGCAAGCGCCTGACGCCGTTCGAGCTGCTGAAGCTGCGCTTCTTGCGGATCCCCGTGGCCGCCACCTACAAGCTGATCGACATGGCCAAGGACACGGTCGGCCTGATGGATGCGCTCGGCATCAAGTCGGCGCATCTCGTCGGGGCGTCCATGGGCGGCATGATCGCGCAGGAGGTGACGCTGTCGTTTCCGCACCGCGTGCGCTCGCTGACCTCGATCATGTCGACGACGGGCAATCCGCGCGTGCCGCCCCCGACCCGCGAGGCCGCCGCGATGCTGATGGCGCCGCCGCCGCGCAGCAAGGAGGAGTTCATCGTCCGCTACGGCCAGACCTGGAACGTGTTGCGCGCCGGGCACTTCCCGGAAGAGGAAGCGCTCGACCCTGGCCGCGCCGAGCGCGTGTTCGCACGCGGGCTCAATCCCGCCGGCGTCGGCCGCCAGCTGCGCGCCGTGCTCGCCTCCGGCAGCCGCAAGGAGCGGCTGCACGGCGTGAGGGCACCGACGCTCGTGATTCACGGCACCGTCGATCCGTTGGTCCGCCCCGAAGGCGGCAAGGACACGGCCGCGTCGATCCCGAACGCAAAGCTGCTGATGATCGAGGGCATGGGCCACGCGCTGCCCATGCGCTTCTGGCCGGAGATCATCGACGCGATCGACAAGCACGCGCACGGCGCGGCGGCGCAGGCGGCCTAGGCCGGCCAGTCTCCTCTCGGTGACCATGTGAGCTGCCGGTGCCCGTCTTAACGTGGGTTCCGATGAAGGCTATACAAGCCGTCTCAGACGCCAAACAGAGGCGCGGCCTCTCGGAGCTCACATGAATTTCATCATCCGATCCGCGGCAATGATGGCCGCTTCCATTCTCATATTGTCTCTTGCCGGCGGCGCCGCGATGGCCGCCAGCGCGCAGGAAGAAGCCAACCGCCAAACCGTGCTGGCCTTCTATGAGAAAGGCCTCAATCAGAAGGACGCCGACGCCGCCCTCGCCTATGTCGGCAACCGCTACGTCCAGCACAATCCAACCGCTCCCGACGGGCCCGACGGCTTCCGGAAGTTCATCGGCTTCCTGCGCGAGAAGTTTCCGAACTCGCGCAGCGAGATCAAGCGCAGTTTTGCGGAGGGTGACTTCGTCATCTTGCACGTTCATTCCGTTCGCGAGCCCGGCACCAGAGGCCGCGCAATCGTGGACATCTTCAAGCTGGAGAACGGCAAGATCGTCGAGCACTGGGACGTCGTTCAGGAGATTCCTGAAAACCCCGCGAACGGCAACACGATGTTCTAGCCCTGGGTCGTTGCCTAGCCCTTCCGCGCGATCCAGATCATGTGGCGCGCGCCGCCGCCTCTGCCGGTGGCGCGAACGTTGACTTCGTTGACGTCGAAGCCGGCGCGCTTGAGACGCCCTGTGAACTCCGGATTGGGTCCCGACGACCAGACGGCCAGCACGCCTCCCGGCCGCAGCGCCGTCTTCGCGACCTGCAGCCCGCTCGCATCGTAGAGCGCGTCATTGCCCTTCCGGGTCAGTCCCTCGGGCCCGTTGTCGACGTCGAGCAGGATGGCGTCGAAAGCCGAACGCTTCGCCCGGATGACTTCGCCGACGTCGATCTCGCGAATGCTCACCCTGGCATCATCGAGGCTGTCGCCGAACACCTCCGCCATCGGACCCCGCGCCCAGGCGACGACCGACGGGACCAACTCGGAGACGACGATCTTCGCCTGGGCTCCGAGCACGGCCAGCGCCGCACGTAGCGTGAAACCCATGCCGAGACCGCCGATGAGAACGACGGGTTTTGCGACTTTCTCGATCTGCTTCGCGGCAAGCGTGGCGAGCGCCGCTTCCGACCCCGACAGGCGGCTGTTCATCAGCTCGTTGGTGCCGAGCTTGATGGAGAACTCCTTGCCCCGCCGCATCAGGCGGAGCTCCTCGTCGGAACCGGGGACTTTGGCGGTGTCGAGCTTTTCCCAGGGAATCATGGGAGTGCTTTAGCACGAAAGGGCGAGCAATCACCCGCCCGCCCAGACGTCCAGCACATAGCGGTTGTTCGCGCCCATCTCCTCGATCCACCGGGCACCGGCGGCGGCATCGCTGCCGCTCTTCTCGCGCTGGATCGCGACGAGCGCGGCCTTCACGTCGGGCTCCATTTTTCCACCATCGCCGCAGACATAGATGATCGCGCCCCGCTCGATCAGCGGCCAGACCTTGTCCTTCTGCGCGGCGAGCACGTGCTGCACATAGGTCTTCGGCCCGTCCGCGCGCGAGAATGCGGTGAACAGCTCGGTGATGCCAGCAGCCGCCAGCGCTTTCAGCTCGTCCGCATAGAGAAAATCCTGATCGGGATGGCGACAGCCGAAGAACAGCACGGCCGGGCCGAGCGTGGTCCCTTTCGCCTTGCGCGCGGCGCGCTCCTGGATAAAGCCGCGGAACGGCGCAAGTCCCGTGCCCGGACCGATCATGATGATCGGCACGGATGGATCATCCGGCAGGCGGAAGCCTGCCTTGGTCTCGCGCACGGTGGCATAGATCGTATCGCCCGGCCGCCGGTTGGCGAGATAGTTCGAGCAGATGCCCTTGTAGGTACCGCGGCCGGAGGCCGCCGGCCCCTCGACCACGCCGACCGTGACGCTGCAACGCGCCGGGTCGACCGACGGCGAGGACGAGATCGAGTAATAGCGCGGCGCCAGCAGCGAGAGCATTTCCAGATAGACGTGGAACGGCAATTCGCAGGCCGGATATTCGAGCAGCATGTCGAACACCGATTTGCGCTTGGCGAGGATCTCGGTGCGATAACGCTCGAGCGGCTCTGCCTCCTCGCCGACGAAGGCCACCAGCTTCGGCTTGGTGACGGGGCAGCGGGTGTGCTCGGCCATGATCTGGATCTGCTTGCGGCTCGCCACCTGTTGCAGCTCGACGAACTCGCTGAGCAGGCGGCCGACCGACACGGCCGCGCCGACCGGCAACTGCGCGCGCCGGCCTTCAGCCACCTGGAGCCTGATCTGATCGGCCGGCAGGAAGCCGAAGCGGCGGGCAACTGAATCCACCAGCGTCGGATCGTTGCGCGGGACGACGCTCAAATGGTCGCCGACGCGATAGGCGACGTTGGCCGGCAGCTCCACCTCGATGTGGCGCGTCGAGCGCTCCGATGGATAAGGTCCGGCCTTGTTCTGGAGCTCGTCGTTGACCAGCACCTTCATCGCCACCGCACCACCCTGGGCGACGATGGTGTTGACCGCGGTCACCGCGACAGGCTCGATCGCGTAAAGCGGATCGTCCTCGGCGGTCCGGGTGAAGTTCCAGTCGATGCCGAATTCCTTGGTCGCGACTTGCGCGGCTGCGGGGAACCATTTCTGGAACTGGCCGTCGAGATCGCTGCGCGCATCGCCCTCGCCGCGCGGATAGACCGCGCGCGCGCCATGCTTCGACAATTGCTCGTCGATGAAGCGCGGCACCGATTGATAGGTCGCGGCCCAGTCGCTGTTGCCGCAGCCGAACACGGCATAGCGCACGCCAGCGAAAGCGTCCTTCGGCAAATCGCCACCGATCCATTTGACGAATTGCGTGGCGTTGTCGGGCGGCGCCCCGTTGTAGGAGGCGCAGATGATCAGCACGCCGCCCTCCTGCGGCAGCTTGCCGACATAGTCGTCGAGCGCGCCGAGATGCACGGCGAAGCCGTTGATCTCGGCAAGATCGGCCATGCGCGTCGCGAGCTCCTCGGCGGTGCCGAGATTGGAGCCGTAGAGCACCAGCATCGGCGTGTTGTGGCCGGGCCGCGTTGTGGGCTTGCGCTGCGTCATTGGCGCCGAGGACGCAGCCGCAACCGGCCCGCCATAGGCGCCACGCTCGCGATCGGCACGCGGCCGCACCTTGATTTTGAAGCCTTCCGGCTTGATCGTCAGCGTCTCCTTCAGATGCATCTGGTAGCGCTGGTGGTCGATCAGCTTGAAGCGCTGCAGGATCATGCCGAGCGCGAGCGCGGCCTCGTGCATGGCGAAGCCGCGGCCGATGCAGGCGCGCTGGCCGTTGCCGAACGGCTTCCAGGCATTGATCGGCCGTTTCGCCTCCGCCTCGCGGCTGAAATTCTCGGGATCGAACGCGTCGGGGTTGGGACCCCACACGCTGGGATCACGATGCAGCGCCGTCACCAGGATGGTGACGAACGTTCCCTTCCTGAGCTTGTACTTGCCGCCGCCGATGGTCTCGTCGTTCAGCGGCGAGATGCCGTAAGCCGGCGCCGGCGGCCACAGCCGCAGCGACTCTTTCAGGATCTGCGTGATGTAGGTGAGCTGCGTCACCTGCTGATAGGTCGGCTTGGCGTTGACGTCGGGACCGAAGACGCGGTCGACCTCGTCATAGGCCTTCTTGAGAATCTCCGGATGCTTGAGCAGCGCATAGAGCGTATAGGACAACAGGCCGCTGGTGGTCTCGTGCCCTGCGATCAGAAACGTGTTGATCTGGTAGCGGATGTTGACGTCGTCGAGCTGCTCGCCGGTGGAACGGTCGACGCCGGTCATCATCGCGGCGAGCATGTCCTTCTTGTCGTCGATGGCCTCCGCGCTCTTGCGCCGCTCGGCGATGATCTCGTCGACCATCTTGTTCATGAAGGCGACGTCTTCGGCCAGCGTCTTGCGGCGCTTCTGCATCCAGAGCTGCTCGAACGGCAGGCCGCGCGTCATCATGATGGTTTCGAGCGAGCGCACCAGCGACTCGACGAAAGGATGGTAGTCGCGCCGATAGAACGAATTGAAGCGGTACTCGAAGCCGCACAGGCCGATCGTATCCAGCGTCAGCGCTGTCATGTCATGGACGACGTCGATCTCGTCGTCGGCGTTGAGTCGCTCCCATTTCTGGACGAGCTGCTCGGCGATGTCGACCATGCTCGGGTGATAGGACTGCATGGCGCGGTTGCCGAAGGGCTGCAGCAGGATGTTGTGCGCCTTGCTCCAGTTCGGCTCGCGGGTGTCGGCGGTGAACAGGCCGTCGCCGCCGACCGCACGCACACGCCGCAGCGCGCCGCGCACCGTCTTGTCGAACCGCTTCTCGTCCGAGAGCTCGTCGACGAGATCGTGGCCGGAGGCGACGACGATCGGCGAGCCCATCATGTCGAGCCAGAAGATCGGACCGAGCTCCTTGGCCAGCCGCGTCAGGTGCTGCACGGGAGCGGCCGCGTCCAGCGACAGCATGTTGCCGACCACCGGTTTGGTCGGCGGCTGCGGAATCGGGTCCAGACGGTTCTTGGATGACATCGAAATGTAGTCCCCCTGCCTCAATGTCGTCATTGCGAGCGAAGCGAAGCAATCCAGAAATATATCCGCGGAGGCAGTCTGGATTGCTTCGTCGCTCCGCTCCTCGCAATGACGCGTTCGCAATGACGGGCGCTAGCCAAACCGCCTTCTACGCCATTCGATCAGCTTGGCGCTGACCTCTTCCGGCTTCTCCTGCTGCGTCCAATGGCCGCTGTCCTTCACCAGATACTTCTCGAGGTCATCGATCAGCTTCTCCATGCCGTCGGCCGCCGATGGCGGCAGCACCGCATCGTTCTCGGCCATGATCATCAGCGACGGCACGTGGACGTGATGGTCCAGCCCGTTCGCGCGCTCCCAGTTACGGGTGAAATTGCGGTACCAGTTGATGCCGCCGGTAAAACCGGTCTTCGTGAACGTATCGACGAACACTTTCTTCTCGTCAGCCGACAGGATCGGCGTGCGCGGATCATGTCTGGCGTCGTAATTCGCGATCATCTGCGGGAACGCCAGGTTGATGCGGGGCGAAGCACCAATGCCGGCAATCGGCTGTTCCTCGGGCGCACCCGGAGGGCGCGCGGCCGGTTTGCGCATGAAGGCGTCAAAAGTCTGCTCGACACGGCTGCTGAAGATCTTGTCCGGTCCGCGCGCGGGGTCCTGGAACTGGACGATGTACATCTGGTCGCCAAAGCGCTGGCGGAACAGCGCGATCGGGTCGATCGGCGCGCGGTCCCAGTGCGGGGTGTTGACCCCAACGACGCCGGCGACGCGCGTGGGATGCCGTAGCGGCATCTGCCAGACGACGAAGCCGCCCCAGTCGTGACCGACAAAGATCGCCTTGTCGATTCCGAGATGATCGAGCAAACCGACGAGATCGCCGGTCAAGTGCTCCATGTCATAGGCTTCGACCGGCTCGGGCCGGTCGGTCGCGCCGTAGCCGCGCTGGTCGGGCGCGATCACGCGGATGCCGGCCTCGCTCAGCGTCTTGATCTGATGGCGCCAGGAGAAGGCGAGCTCGGGCCAGCCGTGGCACAGTACGACCGGCGGCTTGTCGTCGGCGGGGCCTGCCTCGTAATAGCCCATGCGGATTCCGTTCGTCGTCGCGAACTTGAGCGGGGGCATTTCAATCATTGCAAATTCCTTACTCCGCAGCGCCCTTGATATCGGTGGCCGGCGGCGTGTAGGCCGCCTCCAGCGCGGCGAACTCCTCGGGCAGCATGTCGCACATCACCTGGACGTGCGGAATGATGTTGGCACCGACGATGAAGCCGAAATCGAGCTGGTCGCGATAGCTCTGCACGGTGATGTTGAGCGCCTGCCCGTGGGTCGAGATCGACACCGGGAAGATGTGCAAGAGCTCGGCGCCGGCGGCATAGAGCGTCTGGCGCGGCCCGGGCACGTTGGACACGGTGATGTTGGCCGCGGGCGGCAGCACGTCGGAAAGATTCGAGCGGCTGTAGAGCAACGCCAGGATCTGCACCATGATCGGCGCGCCCAGCATCGAGATGTTGGAGACCTGCGGCATCAAGGCGCGCAAGGGATGCGACATCTCCTTGGACTTGGTCGATTGCGCGATGATGGCCTCAAGGCGCGCCTTGGGATCCTCGATGTTGGTGGCGATCGAGCAGATCATGCCGAACACCTGGTTGTTGGCCTCGGTGTTGCCCTCCTCACGCAGCGAGATCGGCACGGCGGCGGTCAGGGATTTCGCCGGCAGCGTGCCATATTGCAGGAGATAGCGGCGAACCACGCCGGAGGCGAGCGCCAGCACGACGTCGTTGAGCTTGCCGCCGGCCTGCTTGGCCAACGCCTTGGCCCGCGACAGCGGGATCGACACGCCGGCAAAGCTCCGCTCCGAGGAGATCGTCTTGTTGAGCATGGTCGGCGGCGACACCATGCTGGCGAGGCTCTCGCGCGACTTCGGATCGGCGATCTTGCCGAGCACGTCGGAGACGCTCTTGAGCACGGTCGGGATGTTGCCGGCGAAGCGCACCGCGCTCTCGATCTGGTACATCGCGTTGTCGAACAGGATCGAGCCGATATCGCTCTTGCCGGTGCGCGGCAGCTGCAGGTTCTTCGCCGCTTGCGAAGCCTCCAGCGGCTGGCTGAACAGCTGCTGATAGGAATCGAGCAGGTTCGCCGCGATGTCGCGCGGCTCCTGTCCGGGCTTGCTGCCCGCGGTCGGCGGATCGACCTTCCGCGGGATCGGCGAGATGTCGTAGATCATGTTGGTCAGCGCCGCACCGGCGCCGCCGTCGATCGCGGCATGGTGCATCTTGGAATAGAGCCCGACCTCATTGTCCTTCATGCCCTCGAATACGTAGAACTCCCAGAGTGGGCGGGCGCGGTTGAGCAGCTTGGCATGCATCCAGCCGACGATGCGCTCGAGCGTGGCGCGGTCGCGCGGCTGCGGCAGGCTGGCGCGGAAGATGTGGCGGTCGATGTCGAACTGGTCGTCCTCGACCCAGGAGGGATGATCGATGTCGAGCGGCGCCTTCTCCAGCCGCGCCTTGAGAATCGGCGCGATGTGCAGGCGCGAGACGATCATCGCCTTGAAGTCTTCGAAGAAATCGCCCTCGTAGTCGTCAGGCAGGCGGAAGATCGCCATGCTGCCGACATGCATCGGCATCTCCGGTGTTTCCAGATAGAGAAACGACGCGTCAAGCGACGACAGCTTCTTACCGTCAGCCATGGTTCCCTCCCGTATATTCGACGGGCGCCTTGGCGGCGCTTCTCGTCAGGCCGATACTGCCCGCTCCGGCGGGGCATATGCAATGGCAAAGGGCCCCGCCCGGTCAAATGGCCAGAAGTCTCCCTCCGGTTGCGCCAGGCGGTCCGCCACGGCCCACAGCACCGCCGGGTTCACGCCGAGCCCGATATGGCTCGCCAGCAGCACCTCGATGTTCTCGGCACGCTCGGAGGGGCGGAGCAGACAGGTCCGCCAGTTCACAACACCGTCGGCGCGCGAATAGATCGACGTCGCCGGCACCGGCAGATCGCCGGCGATAGCGTCGCGCGCTTCCACAAAATCATCGACCCGCTCGCCGGACAGCGTCTCGTAGAGCCGCGTCGCGTTGGTCGCTCGTACGTCGTTGGCAAAAGGGCTGCCGAGCGTGACGACGTAGCGGACCTTGTCCGGTGCCCAAAGCGCGAGATCGCGGGCATAGACGCCGCCGAGGCTCCACCCGACCAGGCTGACCTTGCGTCCCGTGGCGGCATGGATTTCGGCCAGGCGCATGCGCAGCGAATCCCGCATGCGCCCGAGCCCGCCGAGATTGCGGCCCATCCGCCAGGCATGCGCCTCATAACCGAGCTCGCTGAGATAGCGCCGCAGCGGCACCATCGAGAGGTCGCTGGCGAGAAAGCCCGGCAGCGCCAGCACCGGATGGCCGTCGCCCCGCGGCGCCCGCATCAGGAGCGGCGACAGCAAGAGGCTCGCATTCAACTCGAACAGCCCACGGGCCTCGGCGAGCAGCAGGCCGAGACCCGGCGGACGAAGCCGGCCTTCTTGCAGCGCCCCGTCCGGCCCCGGCGACACTATTTTTTCTTGTCGCCGCTGCGCGGGCCGCCGAGGCCGGCCATCGCGACGAACATGTCCTGAAACCGCTCGGCGATCTTGGGATCGAAGGTGAACCAGCTCTGGATCAGCGATTCCGGCGAGACCTTCTCGATGTTACTGAGCACCTGCTGCTGCAGCTTGTCCATCACCGCCGTCTGCATCGGCCCCACGTCAGGCAGACCGAAGAACTGGCGGGCCTCAAGGGGGGTGCAGTCGATTTCGATGTTAACCTTCATGTCCCCTCCAGATGAGATTCGAGCGGCCTGTCGGAGTATCACCGCGAGAAGGTCTGCAACGCAAGCGACCTGAGGGGAAGCCGTTAGGACCGGCTCCCCCGATCGACGGGTATGGTCAATCAAATTGTCCGGCCCGCGCCCCCGCGCAGAAGCTCGCCGGCCTGGCCGGGATTGCCGGGCAGCATTGCTGCACAGCGGTGCAACTTGGCGCGTTCCTTGCTGGAATGACGCTTGCACGGGTCGAGAACTCTGGGCAACATGGATCAGTAAGCCCCGCCGAACAATCAAAAATCACCGGCGCGGCAGTGTGGAGAGGGTCAAGAATGTCAGTCGGTCAAAGTCTGTTTGCGGCGACGCTCGCCGGTACGCTTGCGTTGGCGATCTCGCCAGCAGCCAGCCAGACGCTACGTTATGCCAATCAGGGTGACCTGAAGTCGCTCGATCCCTATACCCTGAACGAGAGCACCACCCACGCCCATCTCGGCCACGTCTATCAGGGCCTCACCGCGCGCGACAAGGACCTCAAGATCATTCCGGCACTGGCGGAAAGCTGGGAAACTCCGGAGCCGACCCGCTGGCGCTTTCATCTGCGCAAGGGCGTGAAATTCCACAACGGCGATCCCTTCACCGCCGACGACGTGGTGTTCTCGGCCGATCGCGTCCGCAAGAAGGGGTCCAACATGCAGACCCGTCTTGCGCCCGACGTCAAGGTCGTCAAGGTCGACGACTACACCGTCGATTTCGTCCTGCCCTCGCCCAATCCCATCCTGCATAATTCGTGGGATGTCTGGTACATCATGGACAAGAAATGGGCCGAGGAGAACAACGTCGTCGACCCGACGCCGGTAGCGGCGACCACGCCGAGCTACGCCTCGCTCCATGAGAACGGCACCGGCCCCTTCATCATCGAAAGCCACCAGCCCGGCGTGAAGACCGTGTTCAAGGCCAATCCCAATTACTGGGGCAAGGTCGAAGGCAATTTGAAGGAGATCATCTTCACGCCGATCTCCTCCGACGCCACCCGCGTCGCGGCGCTGCTCTCGGGCGAGGTTGACGTCATCGAGCCGGTTCCGATCCAGGACATCTCCCGCGTCGATTCCAGCCCGAATGCCCAGGTGCTGAAGGGGCCGGAGCTGCGCACCATCTTCATCGGCTTCGACC
Organism: Bradyrhizobium sp. NC92; assembly: GCF_025200865.1. Classification (NCBI taxonomy): domain Bacteria; kingdom Pseudomonadati; phylum Pseudomonadota; class Alphaproteobacteria; order Hyphomicrobiales; family Nitrobacteraceae; genus Bradyrhizobium; species Bradyrhizobium sp. NC92. The sequence goes on along the minus strand of NZ_CP104171.1, from coordinate 2,642,387 downwards.
AGATGCGCGATGAGCTGCTCTACTCCAACATCAAGGGCAAGAACCCGTTCAAGGACGCCCGCGTCCGTGAGGCCTTCTACAAGGCGATCGACATCGAGCTGATCAAGACGCGCGTGATGCGTGGCCTGTCGACGCCGTCCGCGCTGATGATCGCGCCGGAGCTGTTCGCACTGTCCAAGAGCTTCACGCGGCCGAAATTCGATCCCGACGGCGCCAAGAAGCTGCTGACCGAAGCCGGCTACCCCGACGGCTTCGAGGTCACCATGGACTGCCCGAACGACCGCTACGTCAACGACGCCGCGATCTGCCAGGCCGTGGTCGGCATGCTTGCCCGCATTGGCGTCAAGATCAATCTCCTGGCCCAGCCGAAGGCGCAGTACTTCGCCAAGGTGCTCAAGCAGGGCGGCTACCAGACCTCGTTCTACCTGCTGGGCTGGACCCCGAGCACGATGGACTCCCACAACGTGCTCTACGACATCATGGGCTGCCGCGACGATGCGAAATCCTCGCGCGGCGAGGCCAATCTCGGCGGCTATTGCAACAAGGAGTTCGACGCCATCACCGACAAGGTGCTGGTCGAAACCGACGCCGAGAAGCGCAACCAGCTGATCAAGGAGGCCTACGAGATCGGCATGAAGGACTGGTCCTACATCCCGCTGCACCAGCAGGCGCTGGCCTGGGGCGTCTCGAAGAAGGTCAACCTGCCGCAGCGCGCCGACAATCTCGTCATGTTCCACTGGGCAACCAAGAAGGAATAGCGTCGCTTGAAACACGAGGTCCCGGCGGCATCTGCCTTCCGGGACCTTTCCTTCCGGCCGACAAGGACGTCGGCCGTACGCTCACCCAAGGAAAGTGGAAGGCATGCTCGCTTTCACGCTTCGCCGCGCCGTTCAGGCCATCGGCGTCATGTTCGCCGTCGGCATCATCGCGTTCTCGATGTTCCGTTTCGCCGGCGACCCCGTCAATCAGATCGTCTCGATCGACACCTCGGCAGCCGAACGCGCGATCGTGCGCAAGTCGCTCGGCCTCGACGACCCCGTGCCGGTGCAGTTCGTGCGCTATTTCGCCGATGCGGCGCAGTTCAAGTTCGGCGTCTCCTACCAGTTTCGCCAGCCGGTCGCGACCCTGTTGATGGAGCGCATGCCCGCGACGCTGGAACTTGCGATCTGTGCGACCGTGTTTGCAATGGTTTGCGGCATCCTGATGGGCGTCTATTCCGCACTGAAGCGCGACACCGTGCTCGCCAAATTATTCCAGGCGGTTTCGCTGATCGGCATCTCGCTGCCGACCTTCCTGATCGGCATCCTCCTGATCTATCTGTTCGCGGTGACATTGGGCTGGTTGCCCTCGTTCGGCCGCGGTGAGGTGGTCAAGCTCGGCTGGTGGACGACGGGCCTGCTGACGCTATCGGGACTGAAGGCGCTGATCATGCCTTCGATCACGCTCGGCCTGTTCCAGATGACCCTGATCATGCGCCTGGTGCGCGCGGAAATGCTGGAAGTGTTGCGGACCGACTATATCCGTTTCGCCCGCGCGAGGGGACTGACCACGCGTGCGATCCATTTCGGCCACGCGCTGAAGAACACGCTGATTCCGGTGATCACCGTGGCCGGGCTTCAATTTGGCTCGGTTATTGCATTTTCGATCATCACCGAAACCGTGTTCCAATGGCCCGGCATGGGGCTTCTGTTCGTCCAGGCCGTGCAAAACGTCGACATTCCGATCATGGCCGCCTACCTGCTGATGGTTTCACTGATTTTCGTCACCATCAACCTGGTGGTCGACATTCTCTACACCGTGGTCGATCCGCGCCTGCGCTCGACCGTCGGTCGCGCCGCATAAGGCAGCCTGCATGTCCGACGCAGTCGTCTCCAATTCCGACAAGCAAAGCGCACAGCCGGTGCAGGCCGCGCATGGCTGGTTCAGCCGCACGCTCGACAGCGACCTGTTCTATTCGTTCCGCCGCTCCAAGCTCACCATGGTGGCCGCGGCCATCACGGTCCTGTTCTTCCTGCTTGCGATCTTTGCCTCCGTGCTCGCGGTGCAGAACCCGTTCGATCCGGCACAATTGCAATTGATGAATTCGCGGATTTCACCGCTGTGGACCGCGGACGGTCAGAGCCCGTTTTTGCTCGGCACCGACGAGCAGGGCCGCGACGTGTTCTCCGCCATTCTCTATGGCATGCGCATCTCGCTCGCCGTGGGCGTCGCCGGCGTGATCTTCGCCGGCGCGCTCGGCATCGCGCTCGGCCTGATCGCCGGCTATTTCGGCGGCGCAGTCGACGGCGTGATCATGCGGATCGCCGACGTGCAGCTCACCTTCCCCGCCATCCTGATCGCGCTCCTGGTCAACGGCATCGCGAAGTCGATCCTCGGCAACCGGCTGGACGCCACCAGCATGCTGGCGGTGCTGGTGATCTCGATCGGCTTGAGCTTCTGGGTGGGCTATGCCCGGACCGTGCGCAGCTCCGTGATGGTCGAGAAGAACAAGGACTACGTGGCCGCCGCGCAGCTGATCGGCCTGCCCGCCCCGAAGATCATGCTGCGGCACGTGCTGCCGAACACGATGGGCCCGATCCTGGTCATCGCCACCATCAACCTCGCGCTCGCCATCATCACCGAGGCGACGCTGTCCTTCCTCGGCGTCGGCCTGCCCGACACCATGCCCTCGCTCGGCACGCTGATCCGCATCGGCAACAATTATCTGTTCGCCGGCGAATGGTGGATCGTCGCCTTCCCGGGGCTCGCGCTCGCGGCGCTGATCCTGTCGATCAATCTGCTCGGCGACTGGCTGCGCGATGCGCTCAATCCGAAGCTTCGATGAATACGCCTCGTCCATGACCGAACCCGTCCTTTCCGTACGCGATCTTCACGTGGAGTTCGCCTCCCGCCGCGGCACGCTGCGCGCCATCGACGGCGTCTCCTTCGATATCGCCAAGGGCGAGGTGCTCGGGGTCGTCGGCGAGTCCGGAGCCGGCAAGTCCGTCACCGGCCTCGCGGTGATCGGCCTGATCGATCCGCCGGGCCGCATCGCCGGCGGCGAGATTCGTCTCGCGGGCCTGCGCATCGACAATCTGCCGCCGGAGGAGATGCGCCGCGTGCGCGGCAAGCGCATCGGGATGATCTTCCAGGATCCGCTGACATCGCTGAACCCGCTGTACAAGGTCGGCGACCAGATCGTGGAGACGATCCGCACCCATCTCAATCTGTCCGAGTCGGCCGCCCGCCGCCGCGCCATCGATCTGCTCGCCGAGGTCGGCATTCCCGCGCCGGAAAAGCGCATCGACGGCTATCCCCACGAGTTTTCCGGAGGCATGCGCCAGCGCGTCGTGATTGCGCTCGCGATCTGCGCCGAGCCGGAGCTGATCATCGCCGACGAGCCGACCACCGCGCTCGACGTCTCCGTACAGGCGCAGATCATCTCGCTGATCAAGCGCCTCGGCCGCGACCACGGCACCGCCGTGATGCTGGTGACCCACGACATGGGCGTGATCGCGGAGACCTCGGACCGCGTGGCCGTGATGTATGCCGGCCGTGTCGCCGAGATCGGCCCGGTGCAGGACGTCGTGAAGAATCCGCTGCACCCTTACGCCAAGGGCCTGATGGGCGCGATCCCGACGCTTGCCGGCGAGGACAAGCGCCTGGTGCAGATCCCGGGCTCGATGCCGCGCCTGTCGGCAATCCCGCGCGGCTGCTCGTTCAATCCGCGCTGCGCCTTCGCCTTCGATCGCTGCCGGGTCGACCGGCCGGAGCCGCTGCCGCGCGGCGCGCAATCCGTCGCCTGCCACCTCTATGACGACGTGCCGGCGGAGAGCGTGGCATGAGCGCTCCCTTCGTCCAGGCCACAAACCTGCGCCGCGTCTTCGATGTCTCGAAGCCCTGGCTCAACCGTGTGCTCGAAGGCGGACATCTCGAATATCTCAAGGCGGTCGATCACGTCACTTTCGACATCAGGAAGGGCGAGACGTTTGCCCTGGTCGGCGAGTCCGGATCTGGCAAGACCACGGTGGCACGCATGGTCGTCGGCCTGCTGCCGCCGAGCTCCGGCGACGTGCTGATCGACGGCGTCTCCATGACCGACCCGCGGCAGGCGCCTGCGCGGCGAAAGCTGCGCCGCCGGATCCAGATGATCTTCCAAGACCCCTATGCGAGCCTGAATCCGCGCTTCCGGGTCGATGCCATCATCTCCGAGCCGATCCGTGCCTTCGACCTGATCCAGGGCGAGCGCGACATCCAGGCCCGCGTCGGCGAGCTGCTCAGCCTCGTCGGCCTGCATCCGGACGACCGGTTGAAATACCCGCACGAATTCTCCGGCGGCCAGCGCCAGCGTATCGCGATCGCGCGGGCGCTCGCATCGGACGCCGAATTCATCGTCTGCGACGAGCCGACCTCGGCCCTCGACGTCTCCGTGCAGGCGCAGATCCTGAACCTGATGCGCGACCTCCAGGACAAGTTCGGCCTGACCTACATGTTCATCAGCCACAACCTCGCCGTGGTCCGTCACATGGCGAGCCGCGTCGGCGTGATGTATCTCGGCCGCATCGTCGAGATCGCGGACGGACGCGAGCTGTTCGCCAATCCGCGCATGCCCTACACCAAGATGCTGCTGGGTGCCGTGCCTGATCTTGCCATGAGCGGCCGCCAGCGCATTCCGGTCAAGGGCGAGATCCCGAATCCGATCAATCCGCCTCCCGGCTGCGCCTTCAATCCGCGCTGCCCGCTGGCGTTCGATCTCTGCCGCAGGGAGACGCCGGAACTGATCGACGGCGTCGCCTGCCACGCCGTCAACACCGCGCCGGTCCCGGCGTGACGCGCCCGTGCCATGCAGCCTGCGCATTTGGCGGCGGCGTGGCCCTGTGATCAATTGCGCGCGCCGAAAATAAGGTGGTGAAGTCCCATGGGCAATATCAATCCCGATCCGTTCACGACGAGGCCCGAGATCGAGGGCACGTTCGGGGTCGTCGCCACCACGCACTGGATCGCGACGGCCGTGGGCATGGGCATCCTGGAAAAGGGCGGCAATGCCTTCGATGCCGGCGTCGCCACCGCCTTCACGCTCCAGGTGGTCGAGCCGCATCTGAACGGTCCAGGCGGCGATGTCCCTGTGATCGTTCATGACGTCAAGCGCGGCCGCACCGAGGTGATCTGCGGCCAGGGCCCGGCGCCGGCGCGCGCCACCATCGCGCATTACAAGAGCGAAGGCCTCGACATGGTGCCGGGCACGGGCCTGCTTGCCGCCTGCGTCCCCGGCACGTTCGAATCCTGGATGATGCTGCTGCGCGACTACGGCACGATGCGCGTGCGCGACGTGCTGGAGCCGGCGATCTCCTACGCCCGCGACGGTTATCCGTTGGTGGAGCGCGCCTGCGCCACGATCCAGACCGTCGAGCAATTGTTCCGCAAGCACTGGCCAACCTCGGCCGCCGTCTACCTTCCGAACGGCGAAGTGCCGAAGCCGGGCACGCTGTTCACCAACAAGACGCTGGCCGCGACCTACGCCCGCATTCTCAGCGAGGCCGAGAGCGGCGGCGGCCGCGACGCCGAAATCGAGCGCGCGCGCAAAGCCTGGTCGCAAGGCTTCGTCGCGGAGGCCATCGACAAGTTCTGCCGGACCCGGGAGGTGATGGACGTCAGCGGCTCGCCGCATCGCGGCGTGCTCTCCGCCGACGACATGGCGCGCTGGCAGCCGACGGTCGAGGCGCCACTCACCTACGACTACGGCCGCTACACCGTCTGCAAGGCCGGCGTCTGGAGCCAGGGCCCGGTGACGCTGCAGCAGCTCGCGCTGCTGAAGGGCTTTGCGCTCGACGGCCTCGACCCGACCGGGCCGGAGTTGATCCATCTCCAGATCGAATGCGCCAAGCTCGCCTTCGCCGATCGCGAAAAATTCTACGGCGATCCCAAGTTCAGCGAGATCCCGATCGCGACGCTGCTGTCGGATGCCTACAACGACGAGCGCCGCAAGCTGGTCACCGAAAAGGCTTCGCTCGATCTCCGGCCCGGCGCAGTCGAGGGCTTCGGCGGCGTAGTCAAGCTGCGCCGCGCTGAGGGCCAACGCGAGGCTGTTGGCGCGCTCGGCGCCGGCGAGCCGACCGTGGGGCGATTCGGCGAGGTGCGCGGCGACACCGTGCATTTCGACATCATCGATAAGGCTGGCAACATGGTGTCCTCGACGCCTTCAGGGGGCTGGCTGCAATCCTCGCCGGTCATTCCCGAGCTGGGCTTCTGCCTCGGCAGCCGCGCACAAATGTTCGATTTGGAGGAGAACCAACCGGGCTCGCTCGCGCCGGGCAAGCGGCCGCGCACGACGCTCTCTCCGACCATGGCGCTGCGCGACGGCGAGCCGTATCTCGCCTGGGGCTCGCCCGGCGGCGACCAGCAGGACCAGTGGATCACGCAATTCTTCCTGCGTCACGTCCATTGCAACCTCAATCTCCAGGAAGCGATCGACGCGCCGGCCTGGCATTCCGAGCATTTCCCGATCTCGTTCTGGCCGCGCACCGCGCGTCCCGGCGTGCTCGTGGTCGAGAACCGCGTGCCGAAGGCGACGATCGAGAACCTGCGCGAGCGCGGGCATATCGTCGAGGTCGGTCCCGACTGGTCGGAAGGCCGCCTCACCGCGGCCTCACGCGTCGGTCGCCGCCGCCGCGCCGCCGCCAATCCGCGCGGCATGCAGGGCTACGCGGCGGGGCGCTGAAGGCAGCACATGACCTGGTCGATCATCGCGCGCGATCCTGCCACCGGCCAGTTCGGCATCGCGGTCGCAACCCGCTTCTTCGCCGTCGGCGCGCGCGTGCCCTATATCGCGGCCGGCCTCGGCGCCATCGCAACGCAGGCCTTCGTCAATCCCTATTACGGCATCGACGGCCTCAAGCTGTTGCGAGAGGGCCTCAACGCGCACGACGTGCTCGCCGCGCTGCTGGCGACCGACGAGGGCCGCGAGAGCCGCCAGATCCACATCATGGATGCTAGCGGCGCAAACGCCGCGCATACCGGGCGCGACTGCGTCGATTGGTGCGGCCACGTCGCTGGCAGCGGGTTCTCGATCGCCGGCAACATGCTCACCGGGGCCGATGTGCTCGACGAGACCGCCAAGACCTACATCGCCAATGACAGCCTGCCGTTCCCGCGCCGCCTGCTCGCGGCAATGCGCGCCGGCGAAGCCGCCGGCGGCGACAAGCGCGGCAAGCAGTCGGCGGCGCTCCTGATCCACGGCGAAGAGGAATGGCCGGCCCTCGACATTCGCGCCGACGACCATCCCGATCCGATCAGTGAGCTCGAGCGCCTGGAGCGCGTCAGCCACGAGCTGTGGGTCCACTTCCGGCCGTCCATGCCGACGCGGCAGAACCCGGCCGGCAACACCGATCGCAGCGTCATCGACGCCAGCATCGCTGCGGCGCGCGCGAGACGATCATGAGTGCCAGCCCCCTTATCGAGATCAAGGATCTGCGTATCCGCTTTCACGGCGACGACGGCCGCATCACCCACGCGGTCGACAGCGTCGATCTCAGCGTCGCCAATGGCGCCACGCTCGGTCTCGTCGGCGAATCCGGCTGCGGCAAGAGCGTGACGTCGCTGGCGATCATGGGCCTGCTGCCGAAGCAAAGCGCGGAAATAAGTGGCGCGATCCGCTTCGACGGTTTCGACCTGCTGACGACGCCGGACCAGACGTTGCGTGATCTGCGCGGCAACCGGCTGGCGATGATCTTCCAGGAACCGATGACCTCGCTCAATCCGAGCTTTACGATCGGCGACCAGATCATCGAGACGATCCTGCGTCACCGGGGCGGTTCGCGGAGAAGCGCGCGCGAGCGCGCGATCGAGCTGTTGCGCCGCGTCCATATCCCCTCGCCCGAGCGGCGGATCGACGACTACCCGCACAAGCTCTCCGGCGGCATGCGCCAGCGCGTCATGATCGCGATGGCACTCGCCTGCGACCCGCGCCTGCTGATCGCGGACGAGCCGACCACCGCACTCGACGTCACCCTGCAGGCCCAGATCCTGGAGCTGATGCGAGAGCTGAAGGCCGCAAGCGGCGCCGCAATCATCCTGATCACCCACGATCTCGGCGTCGTCGCCGAGGTCTGCGACGAGGTCGCGGTGATGTATGCCGGCGAGATCGTCGAGCGCGCGCCGGTGGATGAATTGTTCTCCGCGCCACAGCATCCCTACACGGTCGGCCTGCTCGGCTCGATCCCGCGGCTCGACCACCGCGCCGAGCAGCTTGCAACGATCGAAGGCATGGTGCCGAACATGGCGCAGCCGCCCGCCGGTTGCCGCTTCGCCGCGCGTTGTCCCTTCGTGCTGGAGGTCTGCACCAAGACGCCACCGCCGCTGGTGGCAGTCAGCCCCGGCCACCTCTCGCGCTGCATCCGCGCGCCGCTCGAACTCTTGGTGTCGTGATGGCGCTGCTCGAAGTCAACGGCCTGGTCAAGCATTTCGTCGCGCAGCGCTCGCTGTTCGGCCGGCCGCTGGCGCATGTGAAGGCGGTCGATGGCGTGTCCTTCTCGCTCGAAGCCGGCAGGACGCTCGCCCTCGTCGGCGAGTCCGGCTGCGGCAAGTCCACCGTGAGCCGGCTGGTGCTGCGGCTGATCGAGCCGGATGCCGGCACGATCCGCTTCGACGGCCGCGACCTGCTCGCGCTCGACGCCGCCGGCTTGCGCGCCTTCCGCCGCGAGGCGCAGATCATCTTCCAGGATCCCTACGCCTCGCTCAATCCGCGCATGACAGTCGGCCAGATCCTGACCGAGCCGCTGGCCCTGCACGATCTGGTGCCGCCGGCCCGACGGGCAGAGCGCGTCGCCGAGCTGCTGCGGCTGGTCGGGCTGGAGCCGCGCCTCGCCCGGCGCTATCCGCACGAATTCTCCGGCGGTCAGCGCCAGCGCATCGCCATCGCCCGCGCGCTCGCGGTCGAGCCGAAGCTCATCATCTGCGACGAGCCGGTCTCGGCGCTCGACGTCTCGATCCGCTCGCAGATCCTGAATCTGCTGCGCGAGCTGCAGGACCGGCTCGGCCTCGCCTACATCTTCGTTTCGCACGACCTCGCCGTCGTCAAGCACATCGCCGACCACGTCGCGGTGATGAATCTCGGCCAGATCGTCGAGACGGCGGAAGCCGACGCGCTATTCGCCGCACCGCGCCATCCTTACAGCCGCGCGCTGCTGTCGGCGATCCCGCTGCCACAGCCGAAGGCGAAACGAACGACGGTGCTGCTGGAGGGCGAGATCCCGAGCGCGCTCAATCCGCCCGCCGGCTGCCGGTTTCGCACCCGCTGCCCGTTCGTGATCGAGCGCTGCCGCAACGAGGCGCCTGCGCTTCTAGCCGACGGCACGGGCCACGCCACCGCCTGTCATCGCACCGCGGAGCTGCCGTCCGCGGACGCCATTCTGCCCACCGCCGGCGGGTTTTCGCCGGCGCTTGCAAAATTGGTCGCGGCCTTCAGCCAAAAGACGGAAGGCAGAAGTCCCGCCGGGGTTGGTATACAGGGCGCCGCGTCCGCAACGAAATAGCCGAAGCAATGGGGATTGTCCGATGAAGATGTCTCGCCTGGCCGCAACGGCCGCCGCCGTCCTGATGTCCCTCGGAGCCGCGCAGGCCCAGACCACGCTGCGCATCGGCCTTGCCGAAGATCCCGATATCCTCGATCCCACGATGGCGCGCACCTATGTCGGCCGCATCGTGTTCTCCGCCTTCTGCGACAAGCTGTTCGACATCGATGAGAAGCTCAACATCGTGCCGCAGCTCGCCCTGTCGAGCGAAACCGCCGACGACGGCAAGGCGCTGGTCATCAAGCTGCGGCCCGGCGTGAAATTCCACGACGGCGAGCCGCTCGATGCCGAGGCCGCAAAGTTCTCGCTGGAACGGCATCTGACGTTCCCCGGCTCGTTCCGGAAACCGGAGCTCGCCTCGGTCGATCACGTCGAGGTCGTCGATCCCCTCACGATCAAACTGGTGCTGAAGTCGCCGTTCTCGCCGCTGCTCGCTCAGCTCACCGACCGCGCCGGGATGATGATGTCGCCGAAGGCGGCGAAGGAGGCCGGCGACAAGTTCGGCCTGCGCCCGGTCTGCGCCGGCCCCTACAAGTTCGTCGAGCGCGTGCAGCAGGACCGCATGGTATTCGAGAAGTTCGCCGACTACTGGAACAAGGACAATGTCTTCATCGACAAGATCGTGTTCCAGCCGATCGTCGATGCCACGGTGCGGCTCGCAAACCTGAAATCCGGCGGCCTCGACCTGATCGAGCGCGTGCTCGCCACCGATCTGAAGGAGGTGCGCGCCGACTCGCGGCTGAAGGTCGCGACCGCCATCGAGCTCGGCTATCAGGGCATCACCCTCAACATCGGCAAAGACAAGGCCAAGGGCCCGCTCAGCCAATCCGCTAAGGTGCGGCAGGCGCTCGACCTCGCCATCGACCGCGATGCGATCAATCAGGTCGTGTTCAACGGCGAGTTCCAGGTCGGCAACCAATGGGTCAATCCCGATCATCCCTATTATCAGAAATCGCTTCCGGTCCGTCCCCGCAACGTCGACAAGGCCAAAGCGCTGCTGAAGGAGGCCGGCGTGACGCCGCCGGTCAGCGTCGACTTCCTGGTGCCCAAGGGCGCGGAAACCGAGACGCCCGCGCAGGTGATCCAATCGATGGCGGCGGAAGCCGGGTTCGACATGAAGATCCGAGTCACCGAGTTCGCGACCGGACTCAAGCAAGCGGAGGCCGGTGACTACCAGGCCTACATGCTCGCCTGGAGCGGCCGCGTCGACCCTGACGGCAACACCTTCGTGTTCCTGCACAATGGCGCGCCGCAGAACTATGGCGGGTGGAACAATCCGCAAGCCGACAAGGCGCTGGAGGAGGCGCGGCTCGTCACCGATCCCACCAAGCGCAAGGCGAGCTATGAAATCCTGGCCAAGCTGGTCCAGGACGAAGAGCCGCTGCTGTACCTCTATCACCGCCGCATCATCATCGCGCATACGACCAAGCTGGAAGGCTACAGGCAGATGCCCGACGGCCTCGTCCGGGTCATCGGACTCAAGCTGAAGTGATCGGCCTGACATTTAGTCCGTGTCCCGGATGCGGCGCAGCGCGGAAGCGCTGCTCCGCAGAGCCGGGACCCATGGCAACAACGAACCGTGGCAGCTGGGTCCCGGTTCAGCAGCGCAACATTGCATGTTGCGCTTCGCCCGGGACACGAGTGGGACCATGCTGAGCTTCCTCGCCCGCCGACTTGTGCAGATCGTGCCGACGCTGTTCTTCGTCTCGGTGCTAATCTTCTCGCTGCAGCAATTGCTGCCGGGCGATCCCGCGCTGGTGATGGCGGGGGAAGAGCGCGACCCGGCCGTGATCGAGCAGATCCGTCGCCAGTACCGGCTCGATCAGCCCGTCCCGGTGCAATACGCCTACTGGATCAAGGGCGTGCTCGCGGGCGATTTCGGCGAGTCGCTGCGCAACAAGATGCCGGTGCGCGAGCTGATCGCGCAGAAGCTGCCGGTGACGCTGCAGCTCGGCTCGATGGCAATCCTGATCGCGTTCCTGATCGGTATTCCCGCCGGCATCGTCGCCGCCGTCAAGAAAGGTTCGGCCTGGGACTACGGCGCCAACCTATTTGCGCTGTGGGGCATCTCGACGCCGAACTTCTGGCTCGGGATCATGCTGATCTTCCTGTTCTCGATCCAGCTTGGATGGCTGCCGGCTTCCGGCTACGTGCCGCTCAGCGAGAACTGGCGCGCGAGCCTCGCCGTCACCATCATGCCAGCCTTCGTGCTCGGCAATGCGATCGCCGCGATCCTCATGCGGCATACGCGCAGCGCCATGCTTCAGGTGCTGGAAAGCGACTACGTGCGCACCGCGCGCGCCAAAGGACTGTTGGAGCGCACGGTGATCCTCAAGCACGCCATGCGCAATGCGCTGACCCCCGTCATCACGCTCGGCGCGCTCGAGCTCGGCACGCTGCTCTCCGGCGCGGTCCTGACCGAGCAGATCTTCTCCATTCCCGGCTTCGGCAAGCTGATAGTGGATGCCGTATTCAACCGCGATTATGCGGTGGTGCAAGGCGTCGTCCTGGTGACGGCCACGGTCTACATCACGCTGAATCTCGTGGCTGACATCGCCTATATTCTCGTTAATCCACGGCTTCGGGGCTGATCCATGACCGACGCCGCGCTGCCCCGCCCCCTCACGAAAGCCGACGAGCTGGATAGCCCGGCCCGCCGCGCGCGTCGGCGGCTGTTCAAGCGCAAGGCGGCGGTGTTTGGGCTCGTCGTGCTCACGATGTTCATCATCCTTGCCGTGCTCGCCCCGCTCATCGTGCCCTATGATCCCATCGGGACGAGCTGGAGCCTGGTGCGCAAACCGCCGACCTTGGCACACTGGTTCGGCACCGACGAGCTCGGCCGCGACATCCTGAGCCGCATCGTCTACGGCGCGCGCGCCTCCCTGCTCGCGGGTCTGATCTCGGTCGCGATCGCGCTCGGCATCGGCGTGCCGCTCGGCCTGCTCGCCGGCTATCGCGGCGGCTTCACCGACGCACTGATCAGCCGCATCACCGATGCGATGCTGGCCTGCCCGTTCCTGATCCTGGCGATCGCGCTCGCCGCGTTCCTTGGCCCGAGCCTCGGCAACGCCATGATCGCGATCGGCATCTCGGCGACGCCGATCTTCATCCGCCTGACCCGCGGCCAGGTGCTCGTCGTCAAGGCCGAAGACTATGTCGAGGCCGCGCGCGCGCTCGGCAATCCGCCGTGGCGGATCGCGTTCTCGCACATCCTGCCGAACATCCTGCCGGCGCTGCTGGTGCAGGCGACGCTCTCGATCGCAGCGGCCATCATCGCCGAGGCCGCCCTCTCCTTCCTCGGTCTTGGCCAGCAGCCGCCGGCGCCGTCCTGGGGCAGCATGCTCAACGCCGCGCAGCGCTTCCTGACCCAGGCGCCCTGGATGGCGATCTGGCCGGGTCTTGCGATCTTCCTCGTCGTGCTGTCGCTGAACCTGCTCGGCGACGGCCTGCGCGACGCGCTGGACCCAAGGCAGCGTTGATTATTTCTCATGGTGACGAGCGCGTTATTACGTGCGTCTCGAACCATGATGGCCCCGCTGCAACCCGCGGCCATCCTTCGAGACGCGGCCTCACGGCCGCTCCTCAGCATGAGGACCTCAGATCACCACCTCCCGCAGCACGCGGCGGCAATCCATCTCGAATTCCAGATCGACCACCGGCGGGCGGGCGAAATGCCAGGTCAGGCCGGACCGGAGCGCGCCGCGGCGGACCAGCTCGTCCACCAGCGCGTGGTGAAAATCGTGCACGGAATAGGCCTGCACGCCGGTCGTATCCTTCCAGCCGAAGCCGAAGGCCGCCATCCGGTTTTCCATCTGCGATGTGGTGGTGAAGCGCACCTTCTCGCGCAGCCCCTCCGGGCTGAGGTCGCGGTAGCTCACCGTGCGCTCGACATAGGTGCCGCCGCCCTCGCGCGCCTCGGCGCCGCCGGCGATGACGAAGCTCGGCAAATCTGTCCGCGTCGGACGCGTGAAGGAAAACGCATAGAACGACGGCTCGGACGGCGGATCGATCTCCGGACAGACATTGCTGCGCGCCACCGGATTGGTGGTGCCGTCGAAGATGCCCCATTCCGACAGCGTCTTCACATAGTGCAGGTTGAACGCGCGAAAACCTTCCTCGCTGAAGGCCGCCGGCGAGCGCAGCTCGCAGGCACAGAAAGCCGTCAGCGGACGCCCCGCCTCCTGGATGAATTTTGCAGCCAGCGCAAATCCTTCCGCGAGCGGCACCAGGCGGTCGAACCGGACCCGCTCGATCTCATAGCCCGCATCCGCGGCGGCACCTGCGGAATATTGGAATACGGATGGAATGAAACGGTAGTTGCCGGCCGAGAATTCGCGCGTCATGACGGACTCCTATTCCAGTTGCATGCGGGTGCCCTTGGCGCCGTTGAGCAGGCGCTTGAGGTGAAACCCGGCCAAGGGATCGTCGGCGTGCATGCCGACCAGCGCGGCAAAGGCCGGCATGGCGGCGGCATCGCCGGCCTCCATCTTGGCAAAGGCTTCGGCATATTGCGCCGTCGCCGGCGCTTCGAATTTCGCCTGCAGCAGCGGTTCGAAGGCGCGCAGCGGCTCGCTGCGTCCGCGCAGCATCAGGTCGCCCACGGGACGGCTACGAAAATTTTCGGCCCCCTTTGCCACGCTGGCACTGACGCAAATGCGCGTTCCCAGATGCTTGTTCGCTGTCTCCAGCCGGGCCGCCGTATTGACGGTGTCGCCATAGGCCGTGTAATCGAAGAAGCGGTTGCCGCCGAAATTGCCGACCAGCGCCGGGCCGGCATGGGCACCGATGCGGGTGGCTCCGAAATTCACACCTCTTGCTTTCCAGCTCGCCGAGAAGTCCTCTGCCCAGGCGTCGAGAGCATGGGCACAGGCGACCGCACGCGTTGCATAGTCCGGCTGGTCGCCGGGGGCGTTGAAGAGCACCTGGATCGCATCGCCGATGATCTTGGCGACCGTCCCCTCATGGGCAAACACGATCTCGGTCATGCCGCCGACATATTCGTTGAGGAGCTCGCCCAGCGTCTGCGGAGGGGCGGTCTCGACCAGCGAGGTGAAGCCGGTGATATCGGTGAAGAGGGTGGCGACATCGCGCCACTGCACCTCCATGCCGTCGCCATCGACGTCGCCGGCCAGCCGCCTTGCGATCTCCGGCGAGAAGAAGCGCGACAGCGAGGCATGGGCGCGCTCGGCTTCCATCTGGCGCCGCCGCACCTCGCGCAGCATCTCCACATGGCGGATGGTCTTCTCGATCGTAGCTTCGAGGTCGGCGAAGTCGATCGGCTTGGTCAGGAAGTCGAACGCACCGCGGTTCATGGCGGTGCGGATGTTGCTCATGTCGCCGTAGGCCGAAACGATGATGGTCGACTTCTTCTCCTCGGCCTCCTGGAGCTTCGCCAGCAGCGACAGACCGTCCATCCGCGGCATGTTGATGTCGGAGACCACCATGTCGACATGCGGATTCTGCTCCAGCGATTCCAGCGCCTCCAGGCCGTCGCGCGCGAAGATGAGCGCGAGCTGCCCATCGCGGATCTGCCTGCGGAATTTCTGCAGGATCAGCGCCTCGAGGTCCGGCTCGTCGTCGACGAAGAGGATGGTCGCAGTCATGCGGCTTGCTCGAGCCTCGTATCGATCTCCTGCCGCAGCAGCGCAAAGTCGATCGGCTTGGTGAGGAGCCCGACGGCGCCCCGCTCGATCGCCTTGCGGCGCGTCTCGGCATCGCCATAGGCCGTGATCATGATGACGGGAACGTCCGGATGCGCGGCACGCACTTTCGGCAGCATGTCGAGCCCGCTCATGCCGGGCATGTTGATGTCGGACAGGATCAGGATCAGCGAGGGATCACGAACTTCGGCAGCGCGCTCGAGCGCCTCGGGGGCCGAGAGCGCAAACTCCATCTGGAAGCGGCCGGCGCGCAGGTCGCGCCGGAACTGCTGCCGAAACAATGCCTCGACGTCGGGCTCGTCATCGACGACCAGGATGTAAACGTTCAAGACTTTCCTCCGGAAGTGTCGGCCGCTGCCATCGTCCGCGGCAGCGTGATGATGAATTCGGTGAATACACCTTGTGTGGTGTTCACGTCGATCGTGCCGCCGTGTTGTTTCACCACGATGTCGTGGCTCATTGAAAGGCCTAGGCCCGTGCCTTCGCCGGCCGGCTTGGTGGTGAAGAAAGGATTGAACATCTTCTCCTTCACCTCAGGCGGAATCCCCATGCCGTTGTCGCGGATCCGGATCTCGACCCTGTCGCCGAGATTCTTCGTTGCCGCGCGCAAGGTGGGCTCGAACGCCTCGCCGTCGCTCTCCTTGCGCTTGTTCGCGGCATAGAAGCCGTTCGAGATCAGGTTGAGAAAGACGCGCGTGATCTCCTGGGGATAGATATCGATCATGCCGGCAGCCGGGTCGAAATCGCGCTGGAGCGTAACGTTGAAGGCAGGCCTTTCGGCGCGCGCGCCGTGATAGGCGAGATTGAGACTCTCCTCCACCACCGCATTGATGTCGACGGCGCGATGTTCGCCGGAACCCTGACGCGAATGCAGCAGCATGTTCCTGACGATGGAATCGGCGCGCTTGCCGTGCTGCACCACCTTCTCCAGATTGGCCCTGAGCATCCCGGTCAGCTCGTCAATCTCCTGCTTCGTCTTGCCGTCGAGCGCGGCGGATTGCAGGGTCTCGTTGAGCTCGTCGATCAGCTCGGTCGAGACCGCGGAGAAATTATTGACGAAATTAAGCGGGTTCTTGATCTCATGGGCAATGCCGGCGGTGAGCTGGCCGAGCGAGGCGAGCTTCTCGGTCTGAATCAGACGGTCCTGAGCGGCGCGCAGGTCCTCGAGTGAGCGCGACAGCTCATCCGTGCGGTCCCTCAATTCGTTGAGCAGGCGCGCATTTTCCATCGCGATCACAGCCTGCGCCGCAAAATTCGTCACCAACTCGATTTGCTTGCTGGAGAAGGCAAGAGGCCGCTGACGGTAGATCAGAAGCGCGCCGATCAGGTCGCCGTCCTTGAGCATGGGAACACCAACCAGTGTCCGCGCCCCGGCGCGTAGCGCCAGTATTGGTCCGTCATATCCTTGAGGTGTTTGGAAGAAGTCCGGCTCCGTCCTCGTATCGACAACATGCACGGTTTCCCTGGTCCGAACGATGCGGCCGATGACGGTGTTCGGAGCGGGCCGTGTCGGCTTCTGGTAGATCTCGTCCTTCAGCTCGGCCGGAACACCGTGCATCGCGATGGCGCGGAACGTGTCTCCCTCCCGCAGATAAAGAGACCCGAACTCAGCCTGGCAGATGCGAGTGGCGTTCTCCAACATGATGCGAAATACCGGCCCCAATTGTCCGGGGGAAATGGAGATAACCTGGAGCACCTCGGAAGTTGCGGTCTGCTGTTGCAGCGATTCGCTCAATTCCGCCGTGCGCTGCTCGACCTTCCTTTCCAAGTCGGCATAGGATTCCTGCAGGCGCGCGCCCATCTCGTTGAACTGATCGGCGAGGCCTTCGAGCTCGTCGCCGGACTTGATCGAGATGCGTTGGGAGAAGTCGCCGCCGCCGATCCGCTCGGCGCCGCTGCGCAGCGCCTGGATCGGCCCGACCATGCGGCGCGCCAGGAAAACCCCGGCGAGCACCGCAAAAATCGAGGCCGCGAGCAGCACGATGGCGAGCCGCTGCAACGAGGCGTAGAGCGAAGCATAGGCCTCCTCGACCGGAAGCTCCACGAACATGGTCCAGCCCAGCGGCGGGATCGGGGCTGAGGCTGTCAGGACCGTCTGTCCCTGGATGTTGTTCGCCTCTTGCAACGAGTCCGGCATGGTGCCGCCACCAGCTCGGGCACCCCTCACCTGGGCGAGGCCGGACATGTCGGTGTTGCGCAGCACGAGACTGATGTCGGGATGCGCGATCAGGCGGCCCTCCGGGCCGACCACGTAGGCATGGCCGTGCTCGCCGACCTTGATCTGGGACACGACGTCCCAGATCAGCTTGAGGTTGACCTCGGCGATGCTGACGCCGGCATCCTTGCGCGCGCCCGCCAGCGCTAGCGTCATGTAAGGCTCTGACTCCCGGCGGAAATAGACCGGTCCGTAATAGACCTTGCGCGCGACCGCCTCGGTGAACTTCGGGTCGCTCGACAGGTCGATTCCGCTATCGAGCGCGTCCATCGCCAGCCGCGAGACCCGCAGCCGCTCCTTGCCGGTCGAATCCACCTGGGCCAGCTCGGTGATCGCAGGCACTTGGCGCAACAGGCGCAGCGCGTCGAACCGGCGCTGCTCGATCGAACCGCTCGACCAGGGCAGCTGCGTGGTCCAGCCGAGCTGACTCTCGATCTCCTTGACGAACTGGCCGATCTTGGCCGCGGCCGCCTCCGCCTGCTCGTGCTGGACCCGGATCAGCGAGGCCTTGTGCTCGCGATAATAGAAGTAGACCTCGAACAAGCCATTGGCGAGCAGCGCGATGGCGACGACGGCCACGAACAGCGCGACGTATTTGGCAAAGAGCCGGGTCCGGATTCCGCGGCCCGCCGTGTCACCGGAGCCGGCCTCGCCTCGGGCCGCGCTCGGCAGTGTCCCGGCTTGGCGGGTGTCGGGGTGAAGGGACAGGCTCATCCCGCGGAACCTAGCAAGAAGCCCGGACCTTGTCTCTCGCAAGCGCGGGAAAAGGGCTCACCCGGGGCGCAACGAAAAGGGCGGCAGCGGATGACCGCTGCCGCCCCTCGGGACTTGCCTTGCCAGCGGCCTCAGGTCGGCCGCAGCACCTTTGCATCGAGGTCGAGCTCGTTGACCTGCTTGTTCCGCTCGGAATCGGCCGCCGCGCGATGGTCGGTCGCCAGCACCACATAGACCGCCGGCAGCACGAACAGCGTGAACAGCGTGCCGATCGACATGCCGGCGACGACCACGAGGCCGATCGAGAAGCGGCTGGCCGCGCCCGCGCCCGTCGCGGTCAGCAGCGGGATCAGGCCGGTCACCATCGCCGCCGTGGTCATCAGGATCGGCCGCAGGCGGATGCGGGCCGACATCTCGATGGCCGAGCGGCGGTCGAGCCGCTCGTTGACCTGGAGCTCGTTGGCGAACTCCACCATCAGGATGCCGTGCTTGGTGATCAGTCCGACCAGGGTGAGCAGACCGACCTGGGTGTAGATGTTCATGGTCGCCGCGCCGAAGAACAGCGGGATCAGAGCACCGACGATCGCCATCGGCACCGAGATCATGATGACCAGCGGGTCGCGCAAGCTCTCGAACTGCGCTGCCAGCACCAGGAAGATGATGATCAGCGCGAAGCAGAAAGTGATCGCGAGCTGATTGCCCTCCTGAACATATTGCCTGCTATCGGCAAGATAATCGTGGCTGAAGCCCTGCGGCAGCTTCTTGGCCTCGCCTTCGAGGAAGTCGACCGCAGCGCCGATGGTCACGCCGGGCATCGGCACGGCCGAGAACGTCGCCGAATTGAGCTGATTGTAGTGCGTCAGCGAATTCGGGTCGGTCTTGGTCCTGATCGAGACCACGGTCGACAGCGGAAGCTGCTGGCCGGTGTTCGTGGTCACGTAATAGCCGCCGAGGGCTTCCGGCGAGAGCCGATTGACGCGCGGCACCTGCGGAATGACCTGATATGAGCGACCCTCGAGATTGAAGCGGTTGATGTAGTTGCCGCCCAGCAGGACCGCGAGCGTAGAGCCGAGGTTCTGCATGTTGACGCCGAGGTCCTGCGCCTTGGTGCGGTCGATCGTGACCTCAACGTTCGGCTGGTTATAGGCCAGGTCGCTGTCGGAGACGATGAACATGCCGCTCTTGCGCGCGGCGTCCTTCAGCTTTTCCATCTGCTCATAGACCGCCTGGAATCCAGCGGTGGAGTTGATCACCATCTGCACCGGCAGGCCGCCAGGTCCGCCCGGCAGCGGCGGCAGGTTGAATGCGAATGCCTGCACGCCCTCGATCTTGGAGAGTTCGGCCTGCACCAGCGGCTTCAACTTGATTGACGAGCGTTTTCGCTCGTCCCAGGGTTTGAGCAACATGCCGGCGATGCCGCCTTGCGGGCCGTTGATGCCGTTCAGGACGAAGCGCAGATCGGTCTCCGGAAATTTTTCGAATTCCTTGTCGAGCTTGTCGCCGTAGAAATCGAGATAATCGATGTTGGCGTATTTCGGCGCCTTGGTCACCGCGAAGACGATGCCCTGATCCTCCTCCGGAGCCAGCTCCTTCGAGGTGTGCATGTAGAGGAAGCCGACGAGCCCGAGGATCGTGATCGCGAACAGGCCAGTGATGGCCTTGTAGTCCAGCGAGCGGTCGAGCTTCCGCCCATACCAGCGCGTCATCGCGCCGAACACGTTGTTGACGAGCTTGGCGAAGCGGCCCTCTTCGGTGTTCTTCAGCAGCACCGAGCACATCATGGGCGACAACGTCAGCGCGATCACGCCCGACACGATCACCGAGCCCGCCAGCGTGAAGGCGAATTCGCGGAACAGCGAACCGGTGAGGCCGCCAAGGAAACCGATCGGCGCGTAGACCGCCGCGAGCGTGATCGTCATCGAGATGACGGGGCCCACGATCTCGCGCGCGCCTTGCAGCGAGGCTTGGACCGGCGTCTTGCCCTCCTCCAGGTGGCGGTGGATGTTCTCCACTACCACGATGGCGTCGTCGACGACGAGGCCGATCGCCAGCACCATTGCGAGCAGGGTCAGGAGATTGAAGCTGAACCCCAGCGCCAGCATCAAGGTGCAGACGCCGATCATCGACAGAGGGATGGTGACGACGGGAATGATGACCGAACGCAGCGAGGCCAGGAACAGGAAGATCACCACGATCACGATGATCACGGCTTCGCCCAGCGTCTTCTCCACCTCCTCGATCGAGGACTGAATGAACTTGGTCGAGTCGTAGGCGACCTTCATCTTCATCGACGGCGGCAGGTTGCGTTCGAGCTCGGGGAACAGCGCGCGCACGCCCTTCACGAGAGTCAGCGGGTTGCCCTGCGGCGTCGCCTGAACGCCGATGAAGATCGCGTGCTCTCCGTTGAAGGCGACGCTGGCGTTCGTGCTCTGGGCGGCAAGCTCGACGGTGGCGATGTCCTCCATCCGCACGAAGCCGCCGTCCTTCGCCTTGACGATCATTCTCTTGAATTGATCGACGTTGGTCAGGTCCGTGTTCGTCGAGATATTCGAGACGATCAGATAGCCCTTGGTCTGGCCCGCCGCGGATTGGAAGTTGTTGGCGGCGATCGCCGTCGCAACGTCGGAAGCCGACACATTGCGGCCGGCCATCTTCACAGGATCGAGCCAGAGCCGCATGGCGAAGGTCTGGCCGCCGAGAATGTCAGCCGACGCGACGCCGTCGACGGTGGAAAGCACCGGCTGCACCACGCGCGTGAGGTAGTCCGATATCGCCGAACCCGACAGTTCCTCGGACGAGAAGCCGAGATACATCACGGCCGTGGTCTGGCCCGTGGTCTTGGTGACGATCGGGTCGTTGGATTCCTTCGGGATCAGGTACTTCACCGAATTGGTCTTCGCCAGCACCTCGGTGAGCGCCTGGTTCGGATCGAAATTCAGCTTGATGTAGACCTGGATCGTAGAGGTGCCGAGCACCGAGGACGAGGTGATGTAGTCGACGCCCTCGGCGGAGGCGACCGCCTGCTCGATCGGCGTCGTGATGAAGCCCTGGATCAGATCTGCGGACGCGCCGGGATAGACGGTCGTGATGTTGATGACCGTGTTCGACAGCTTCGGATATTGCCGGATCGGCAGCACCATCGCCGCGCGCAGGCCGATCAGCAGGATCAGCAGGCTGACGACAACCGACAGAACCGGTCGTTTGATGAAAATATCGGTAAAGGCCATCGCGGGCGATCTCGATTTCTTTTTTCAAGATGCGTGATCCGGCCGGGCCGGATCACGCGAGGATGTTGTCAGTAGCGCGGCGGCTGCGCCGGGATCGGGGGGGCCGGATCAGTCGAGATCGACACCGGCGCGCCCGATTGCAGCTTGAGCTGGCCGACGGCGACGACCTTGTCGCCTGCCTTCAGGCCCTTGACGATTTCGGTCCGACCCTCGACCCGGTTGCCGGTCTGCACGAAGGTGCGCACCGCCGACAGGCTGGTCTTGCCGTCCTCTTCCTTCTTTTCGGTGATCACGAACACCGAGTCGCCGTACAGCGTGTAATCGACCGCCGTTTCAGGCACCGTGATCACGGCCGGCTTTTCCGGCAAAACCACCGTCGTGGTCACGAACATGCCGGGCTTCAGGATCTTCTCCGGATTGGCGATCGTCGCCTGCACCCGGATGTTGCGGGTATCTGTGGCGATCTGCGGCTCGATCGTGGTGATCTTGCCCTGGAAGGTGCGGCCGGGATAGGCGTCGACCTTCAGGCGGACGGTCTGGCCGACCTTGAGGCTGCCGGAATCCTTTTCCGTCACCGTGAAGTTGGCCCACAGCTCCGACAGATCGGTCAGCGACACGATCGCGGTGCCGGCGGTGAGATACTGACCGACCTCGACCTTACGCATACCGAGATCGCCGGCGAACGGCGCGCGCACCAGCTTCTGCGAGATCAACGCTTCGGTCTTGGCGATGCCCGCCTGCGCCTGGTCGTAAGCAGCCTGCGCGGTATCGACGGTCGCCTGCGGACCGAACTGGCGCGAGGCCAGCTGCTTGGCGCGATCAAGCGACAGCTGCGCGACGGTCGCCTGCGCCTTGTAATTGGCGAGATCGCCCTGCTCCGGCGCGTCGAACAGCTGCACCAGCGGCGTGCCGGCCTCGACACGCGTGCCCGGCTCGAACTTGATCTCCGTGACGCGCCCGTTGACGTCGGCGCTGACGTCGACCTGGTGCACGGCGACGAGGCTGCCGACCGCGGTGAGCAGGTTCGGCACCACCTCGGACTTCGCCTCGGCCGCGCTGACCGGGGTCGGCGGCGGCTTGTTGTTGGCGAAGAACTGCTTGATCATCTGGCCGCGGAAGGAATTGAACCAGACGAGCCCACCGACGAGCACGGCCAGAAGCGTGCCGACGATGATGAACCAGCGTACCGGCCGGACCGGACGCTTGGGAGCCTTGTTGTCGATCGGTTGCCCCGAAATCTTGTTTTCGGCCACGATG
The DNA here is from genome assembly GCF_025200865.1 of Bradyrhizobium sp. NC92. Taxonomy (NCBI): domain Bacteria; kingdom Pseudomonadati; phylum Pseudomonadota; class Alphaproteobacteria; order Hyphomicrobiales; family Nitrobacteraceae; genus Bradyrhizobium; species Bradyrhizobium sp. NC92. The sequence continues at coordinate 2,619,766 of NZ_CP104171.1, read as the reverse complement.
TTCATGTCATGCACTTTCTGCAATCGCCGCCTGGTTCGCATCCGCGGCCTGATTGCGGCCCAGATGCGAAGCAATTGCGGCGTCGTTAAGTCCGATACCCCTCAGGAGAAACTCACAGAGCTGCCGCTCCAGGTCGGTCGCCCTGCCGTAAGCAAGACAGGGCGTGGCCGGCAGCCTGGTCAGCGCCGCGGTCATCACAGCATGATGCGCAAACCAGAACAGGTTGAGCGGATCGCCAGCGCAGGGCCGCGCGTCACCGCTCGCAACCGCACGCTCGAGCGAGGCGACGAAGACAGCGCCGATCAGCGTCTCGATCTTGGCATAGAGCAAGCGGGCGAATTCGCCATCATCCAAATGGCTCGTGGCCATCAGCCGCAGGCGCTGGGCCTCTTCCTGATCGGGACCGTCGGCGATCTGGAGGAAGTGTTCGACCATCCCGCGGATCACTTCGACCAGCGTGGCGGTCGAGGGCTCCCGTTCGAGCAGTTCCATCAGAGCGGGATCGGCCTCGCATTCGTCGCTGAGGATCTCGGCATAGAGCGCCGCCTTGGACGGGAAATGCTTGAACAGCAGCGCCTCGGAAATCGCAGCCGCGGCCGCCACGCTCTTCGTCGTGGTGCCGGTATAGCCGTGTCGGGCAAAGCAGCGCTTTGCGGCGCCGAGGATCAATTGACGCCTCAGGTCGCTGGTCATACGCAATGAGCTCATGCTGGGTGAGTAAGCACTCACCCACGCAGGAGTCAAGCACTATGTTGCATCGCAACCTGCGTGCGACGTAGAATCGATGGAAATTGATCAAGCCTGCACGGCCCGCGTGCAGGAGTTCGGCAAGGGAGGGCAGACCGCCTAGATCGGCCGGAAGCCGAGGTCAGCGCGGATCCGGTTGACGATGTAGGTCCCGTCCCGGGTCGGCAGAATCCGCTCCAGATTGGCGCTGTCGATCTTCACGTTGGCAAATCGCGGCCCGGCAGAGACGTCGTGGACGGCTTTGGCGAAGGCTTCGACTTCGGTCATGGTCGTGACAGCCCGGCTGTCGTTAATGCCGCAAGCCCTGGCGATGCCGACGAGGTCGGCGGCCGCGGAGGTGTGGCTGGTCTGGCCGCCGGTCTCGCCATAGGCCTCGTTGTCGAGCACTGCGATCGAGAGGTTGGCCGGCTTCTGCAGGCCGATTGTGGCGAGGCTGCCCATTCCCATCAGCATCTCGCCGTCGCCGGTGATGACCAGCACGGGCAGCTTCGGCTGCGCCAGCGCCAGACCCAGCCCGATCATCGCGGCGCCGCCCATGCCGCCCCAGAGGTAAAAGTTGCGGGCATGGTCGCCGGCGGCGCACATGTCGTTGGTTGAGGCCCCGAGACCGCCGATCGCGACGACGTCCTTGCGGTTCGCCAGCAGCGTGGAGACGACCTGGCGACGGTCGAGGAGATTGGCCTTGCTCATTTGGTGAAGACCTTGGCGCCGATCAGGCGCTGCGACAGAAGGACGGCAGTAGGGGTCAACGCGTTGTAGGCCTGGGCTGCGGCGGCTTCCAGCACCGCCGGCACCTCGGCTGCGTGCGAGGCGCGCAGCACCTTGACGCCGGAGAGCTCGAACACGCCTTGCGTGGTCGCGCCCATCGGCACCTGCCATGGATTGAACTCGCCCCACTCGCCGCGCATGGTCACGAGCGTCAGGAACGGGAAGCGCAGGATCGGGATCAGCGACAGCATGTTGATGCAATTGCCGACGCCGCTCGACTGCATCAGCAAGACGCCGCGCTGTCCACCCGCCCAGGCGCCGGCGAGCAGCGCCACGCCCTCCTCCTCCGTCGTCAGCGCAATGCCGCGCATGGTGGAGGAGTCCAGCACGCGCTGGATCAGCCTGGAATGACCGGCGTCAGGCACGTAAGGCACCTGCCGGACGTCGAAGCGCTGCAAGGTCGCGAAAATATCGTCGGGCCAGTTCGGCACCGTGTCGGCAGCGTCAGCGCGTGCGTGCATTTTCCTGTCCGGTCGGCTAGCAAGGTGCAAAGACTGTAGACGCATGCACGCGTCGACCAGAACAACAAAAACGGCATATCGGCTTTAACCGGCGAGTATAACGGGATGAACGCAGATGCGAAGACGCTGGCGGCAAGCTTCGACCTCGAGAAGCTGACGCCGGAGTTCTACGACAACCCCTACCCGACCTATCGTGCACTGCGGGAGAACGAGCCGGTCAAGCGCCTGCGCAGCGGCACCGTGTTCCTGACCCGCTACGACGATCTCGTCACCACCTACAAGAACACGAAATCGTTCAGCTCGGACAAGAAGCGCGAGTTCGCACCGAAATACGGCGACACGCCGCTCTACGAGCACCACACCAACAGCCTCGTCTTCAACGACCCGCCCGCCCACACCCGCGTGCGCCGCCTGATCATGGGCGCACTGTCGCCGCGCGCGATCGCGAGCATGGAGGGGGACCTCATCAAGCTCGTCGACGGCCTGCTCGATGCGATTGCCGCCAAGGGCGCTTGCGAACTGATCGAGGACTTTGCCGCTTCGATTCCGATCGAGGTGATCGGCAATCTGCTCGACGTGCCTCACGAGGAGCGCGGACCACTGCGCGACTGGTCGCTGGCGATCCTGGGCGCGCTCGAACCGGTGGTGTCGACGGAGGCTGCGACGCGCGGCAACAAGGCGGTGTCGGACTTCCTCGCTTACCTGCAGACGCTGGTCGCGCGCCGGCGCGCCAAGCCCGGCAATCCCGAGCGCGACGTACTGACGCGGCTCATCCAGGGCGAGGAGAACGGCGAGCGGCTGACCGAGAAGGAGCTGCTGCACAATTGCATCTTCCTGCTCAATGCCGGCCACGAGACCACCACCAACCTGATCGGCAACGGGCTCGTGGCGCTGGACCGACATCCCGACCAGAAGCAGCGGCTGATCGAGAACCCGGACATGAAGACCGCGGTCGAGGAGATGCTGCGCTACGAGAGCTCCAACCAGCTCGGCAATCGCATGACCACCGAGAGGGTCGAGCTCGGTGGCGTTATGCTCGAGGCCGGCACGTCGGTGACGCTGTGCATCGGCGCGGCGAACCGCGACCCCGCGCAGTTTCCCGACCCCGAGCGTTTCGACATCGCGCGCACGCCGAACCGGCACCTCGCCTTCGCCACCGGCGCGCATCAATGCGCCGGCATGGCGCTGGCGCGGCTCGAAGGGGCGATTGCGATCTCGCGCTTCCTGGCGCGCTTCCCGAACTATGCCGTGAGCGGCCAGCCGGTGCGCGGCGGACGGGTGCGGTTCCGCGGCTTCCTGAGCGTGCCTTGCGCGCTTCGCTGACGGGCTCGACAACAAAAACTGCGAAAACAACCCCATGCACCGTAGAGCCTGGGTCGCCGAACGGCGCCCTGTGGCCCGGCAGAACCACCTGACATTTCGGGACTATCAGGCCACGCCGCGCCATCGGCGCACCAAGGCTTCCGAGCTGGCAAACCGATACCCACATTCATTTGGGCGCGACCGGCGATGCCGTCGGTTGACGTCCGCGCAGCAATGGAGTGACGGCAGATGAGCGCGTCGGTCATTGATTTCGTTGCGACGGAAGCACGCTTTGGCGCCCACAATTACGAGCCGATCGGGGTCGTCCTTGCGCGCGGCGAAGGTGTCTGGGTCTGGGATACCGAAGGCAACCGGTACCTCGATTGCCTGTCCGCCTATTCGGCGGTCAGCCAGGGCCACTGCCACCCCAAGATCCTGGCCGCGATGGTCGAACAGGCGCACAGGCTGACGCTCACCTCGCGCGCCTTCCACAACGACCAGCTCGCCTTGTTCTATGAGGAGGTCGCGGCGCTCACCGGCTCCCACAAGGTGCTGCCGATGAACAGCGGCGCGGAGGCCGTCGAAAGCGCGATCAAGTCGGTCCGCAAATGGGGCTACGAGGTGAAGGGCGTGCCGGACGGCCAGGCCGAGATCATCGTCTGCGCCAACAATTTCCACGGACGCACGCTGGGCATCGTCGGCTTTTCGACCGATCCCGAGACACGCGCCCATTTCGGGCCGTTCGCGCCGGGCTTCAAGATCATCCCGTTCGGCGACGCCGCAGCGCTGCGGGACGCAATCACGCCGAACACCGTCGCCTTTCTGGTCGAGCCGATCCAGGGCGAAGCCGGTGTCATCATTCCCCCGCCCGGCTATTTCACTGAGGTCCGGGAGCTCTGCACCGCCAACAACGTGATGCTGGTGCTCGACGAGATCCAGACCGGGCTCGGCCGCACCGGCAAGCTGCTCGCCGAACAGCACGAGGGTATAGAAGCAGACGTGACGCTGCTCGGCAAAGCCCTGTCCGGCGGCTTCTATCCGGTCTCGGCCGTGCTCTCGAACAACGAAGTGCTCGGGACATTGAGGCCCGGGCAGCACGGCTCGACCTTCGGAGGCAACCCACTTGCCTGCGCGGTGGCACGCGCGGCGATGCGCGTGCTGGTCGAGGAAGGCATGATCGAGAACGCGGCCCTGCAGGGCGCGCGCTTTCTGGAAGGCCTGAAAGCCATCCGCGCCAATACGATCCGCGAGGTGCGCGGGCGCGGCTTGATGCTGGCGGTCGAGCTGCATCCCGAGGCCGGCCGCGCTCGCCGCTACTGCGAGACGCTCCAGGGCAAGGGCATCCTCGCCAAGGATACCCATGAGCAAACGATCCGCATTGCTCCGCCACTGGTGATCACCAGCGACCAGGTCGACTGGGCGCTTGAGCGGCTCGCGACCACCCTGACGCAGGATTTCTCCTGAATTTCAAGAAGGTGTGGCGGGTCGGCGAGGTATCCACGCTTGCCTCACACGGCATAACGCCGGTAGAGCACGACGATGACAGCGAGCACCGTCCCGGCATAAACGACCTGCGCTGCGCGATCCAAAACAACTGCGACGCGCTTTCGGCCGGCGTCCCGAAGTTTTTCATGCCTGTAGCCCGCAAATACCGTCATGAGACATAGTACAAAGAAGATGTAGAACATCTCTTCGACCACCACCGTGTATCCGACATCGCCGATCTGACTGTTCACCGCTACGAGCAGCACCGCGCTCGCCAGGATCGAGGTTACTGGGATCGTCACGCGTTCACGAAACATGGTTTCGGGAAAGAACAGCGTCGTGAATACGACGAGCACGAGCAGAAACAGCGGCAGCAGGTTCTTCAGCATGTAGATGGCGGAGCTGCGGCGCAGCATGATGACCGCATCGAAGCCCGCAAATTCCGTACTTGCTTCGGCGCCAAACAAGGACGCCTTTCCGAGCGTCGAGCCACTGGACAGGGATTCGACGAAATAGTTCAGTCCGAGAAATCGCCAGAGCTGAAGTCCGGAATAGGCCCCGTCCTCGGCCCGCGAGCTTCCGTCGTCGGCGAGGCGCAAGCCGAACCGATCGATGACATAGGTGATGAGTTCCCGCCGCTGTTCCGTATTCTGGAAATGCAGACGCAACTGCTGCGTGTCGAACGGATAATCATGGAGATCGAAACGGGCCTTGAAATCGCCGCTGACGCGATAGAGCCGATAGCTCAGGCCATCTTCCTTTCCAGCCTGCATCGGCCGAGCCGGATCGAACGCCCCACGATCCAGCAAGGCCGGGAATTCGACGTGCGTCTCCGCCGCATCGTCGCCAGCGAACCGCATCCAGAGATAGAAGTCGACGTTGAACGAATTTTGCTTCACGTCAATCCGGCCGACGCGAATGATGTCGATGCCGGTATAAACAACGCGCTGAATCCAGTAGCGCCGATCCTCGAACGCGATGACATGGCCCGCCTCCTGTTCTGCAGCGAGATCGATTCCACTAGGCTGATCGATCCGCACGAGTTGCAGCGGCGCCGTGACGAACCGACCGTAGCGGAAGAAGCCCATTCGGATCGGGCGCGGAATGTCGCGGTTCGGATTGAAATAGAGTCGCCCGGTCAGCCCGACGACCGCCGATTTCGGACTGTCGATTGCGGCCAGTGCGACGCGCACGCGGTCGCGATCTGCAGCCTTGCTGTCGGATTGTTTCTGAATCCCCTGACTCATAAACCGGCGATGTACGGCAGCTCGTCTCAGCGCATCGATCATCAGACGCGCGGCGTCATACGAGCCGCCGCCAACCCAGCTTGGGGAGGTTCCCGCTTTCGCTTTGTAGTCGGCAGCAAAAACCTGCGCCGCCTCGCCGGCGCTATCGAAAATCAGCGACGATGCGGCATACAGATTCTCACTAAAGAAACCCGGACGCGCTTTTTCCTCGGGCTCGTCGACGAAATTCTTCAAATAGCTTTCGCGACCCGCCCCCTGGGTTGTGATGATCGTGCCCTTGATGCCGCGGCGGCGCAGCCCCTTGACGATGGCTGCGATATAATCGGCTGCCGCGCCAACGACGATGATGCCAGGGCCAGGTTCCTGCGCGGCGGCGTCCAGCGCCTCGTCCATCGATCCAATCCGACTCGGGGCGACGTCCAGTCCGAATGCACGCAACTGCTCCGACGGATAGGTAGCCGCAAATCCGCGCGCAAAGCTCTTGCCATAGGAATCGAGCGTGTGAACAAGGCGGACTTTTGGCTCCTTCATCACGGCGCGCAGATGTTCCGCGATCGAGCGCGCCTGCGCGGAGACCGGTGACAGCGCACGAAAGTAGTATTCATGACCGGATGTCAGCTCGTCGGCAGCCGCGCCTCCCGTGAGTGCCGGGATCCGCGCGTCCTTATATACCGGCGCCGCCGCGAGCGATGCGGAGCTGAGATAGTGCCCGAGCACAGCGACGCATGGGCTGTTGGCGATCGCCTGCGCATTCGCGCGCGCCACGGCTGGATCGCTTGCGTCGTCGAACAGAACGAGTTCAATCGGCCGCCCGTTGACGCCACCCTTGCCGTTCACCTCGTCGATTGCAAGCTGCGTCGCGACCAGGCTTTCCGTCCCGGCCGGAGCGGACGGGCCAGAGAGCGAATTGGCGAATGCGATACGAATAGGCTCCGGACGGGTCCAGAGGATGGCGGCCCAGGCGACGGCGAGCACCAAGGCGACGCTCGCAACAACGGCAAGCCACATTATAAGCCGCTGCTTCATCGTCGATCCTTGCATCGATCGGCATAAGCCGAGATTCTCAAGATCGAGGCCTCAGTCATGTCAAGATTGCCGCCGCTGAGAGCGTTTTTCAAGCCGCCCCATCGCCTCCCAGCCGGCTGAGGATGTTGATGTCGCGCCCGACGGCGGTGAAGTCGAGGCGATTGCCAGAGCCAATATTGCGGTATGCGGCATCGCCATAGTGCAGAGCAGTATCGATGGAAATATGTTGCTGGACGTCGGGCGGTGAAGCCTGGAGCGCAGCCAGCGTTGACTGCGCTGCAACCAGGGCCGACTCACAGGCCAGCGCCGGATCATCGGGCGCCCGTTCGCGCCGATCATTCGACTATCGCGTACCGGCCTATTTTCATGTGTGCTACTAATTGGGAGGCAAAACGGTAGCAGGAAATGCAGATCATGACTGACGATCAGGTCAATCTCGTGGTTCAGCACCTTTGCGAGCAATTGCACTTGGCGCTCCGATTGAAGGGCAGCGAGGCACATCCGCCAAACGCCAAGGATATTGGATTCGATCCTGCCTCTGTAAGAACTGTGTTGCTGACCGGCTTGCGTTCGGCGGGTTTCACGATCCACCACGAGGCAGCCGGGGCGAGCGAAGAGCCGCCGTGGTCCTAACGCAAAACGTGGGACAGAAGCCCCGGGCCAATGTATCGGTTGGGTCAACCGCGGCCAGCGAGCCGCGAGTCCGACCAATGCCCGTTCTGCCGCCGAACGCGGACGCAAATTCAGAGCGGCCATACTGACGGCCGCCAAGCTGGTCAAACCTGGACGGCCGCTCGAGATCGACTGGGCGCTGGAGCGGCTCGCCACCATCCTGACGCAGGATCTCTCTTGAGGCTGCCTGCGTCGGAAGATCGCAATGCCGGCAGTGGCCAGCAACGAACGATTCCGCCGGCCGTGCGTTGAAAGTCGTGGGCGATTACGAGCTGGGAGCGAAGATCATGCTTCCGCGTGGCGTTTGCCTGACGGCTGTTTTGGTTGGCGTCTCGATGCTGACGACGAGCGCGTCGGCCCAGGGCCCCCTCGGACACGGACGGGGTGGACCACCAGGGCCAGCCGCAGCGCCGCCATCAGCACCACCGGCCATGGCCCGTCCGGCAGCACCACCGGCTATGGCTCGTCCAGCAGCACCGCCAGCAATGGCTCGTCCGGCGGCACCGCCAGCCATGGCGCGTCCAGCGGCACCGCCAGCCATGGCGCGTCCCGCCGCGCCGGCATTCCATCCCCCTTCCGCGCCGCAGCGGCCGGCAATGGCGCAACGTCCGGCGCCGCACATCGCATCACCGCCACCGCGCCCGAGCCCACAATTCAGTGCCCCGCGAGCCGCCCCGCAGGTGGCGGCGCCGCGGCGCGAATTTCACCCCCCGCCGGCAGCGCCACAACGTCCGGCCATGGCGCCGCGGCCGACGCCGCATATCGCCACCCCTTCGCGCCCAAGTGCACCCCCGGCCGTGAGCGAGCGATCGGGACCGCCGCGCCAGATGCTTTCGCGCCAATCCGCGGAACGCCAAGACCGCATCGACCGCTTGCAGCAGCGCGTGCAGCAATTGCAATCGCAGAAGACGGAAGACCCAAGGGCGCGACAACAGCAGCAACGGTTGCTGCAGTCGCAGAGCCGCCTTCTTGAGCGCGAGCAACGTGTCCAACAGCGCTCGCAGCAGGTCGAGCAGCGCCAGCGCGACATGCTGACGCGCCAGACAACGGAGCGCCAGGCCCGCATCGAACGCCTGCAGCAGCGGGTGCAGCAATTGCAGTCGCAAAAGCCCGAAGGCGTGCGAGCGTTGCGCGAGCAGCAACGGACGCTCCAGGCGCAGAACCGTTTGCTCGGCCGAGAGCAGCGCGCGCAGCAAATTGACCTGGCGCGCCAGCAGCGGCTTGGATTGCAGGCCCCGGCGGAGCGCGCTGCGACACTTGCGGCTGCGCAGGCCACCCAGCGCGGCCGGTTTGCCGAGCGCTTCCGCGACCAGGCCACTCCGCAGACCCAGGCGGCGCTCGCCGCCCGCCAAAGCGGCTGGGCTCCCCGACAGGCCTGGCGTCACCGTCATCCCGCGGTGTTCGTGGCTTGGCTTGGGCCCGTGTTCTGGCCTTACGCCTATTCCGACATTTTCAACTACACGTTCTGGTCCTATGCCTACGAGCCCGGATATTGGGCGTACGCCTATGACGACTTCGTCGACACCGTGTTCTGGGGCGGTGACGGCCCTTACTCCGCTTATGCCAGCACCTACCCGTATGACACTCCGCAAGCCGGCGGCAGCTACCGCGCGCGCCAGCGCGCCAGCGTGAGCCCGCAGATGCTTCAGCAATTGTGCGCCACACCGGACAAGGGCGTGACCGCCTGGCCGCTTGCCGATATCGCACAGGCGGTGCGGCCGACGCCGGAGCAACGCGCATTGTTGGACGAGCTCAAGACGGCGGCGGCCAACGCTGCCGGTGTGTTCAAGGACTCGTGCACGGAGACCTATGCACTGACTCCCCCTGGCCGCTTGCGCGCGATGATGAACCGCATCAGCGCGACGCTTGAAGCCGTCAAGATCGTGAGGCCGGCGCTGGAGAATTTCTACAACTCGCTCAGTGACGAGCAGCAGGCCCGCTTCAACGCGCTCGGTCCCAATGTCGGCGAGCGCTCTCCGCAGCAGCAGGAGGCGAGTAGCGAGGGCTGCGGCGATCCGAAGTCCAGCCTGACGCAGCTGCCGATCCAGAGGATCGAAGCCGTGCTCCACCCCGCTGGTAAGCAGAAGGAGGCGCTCGATCGGCTCAGCGAAGCGACGGCGAAGGGCGTTGAGGGCCTCCAGGCGGCCTGTCCGAACGATGCGCCGCTGACGCCTATTGGACGGCTCGAGACGATGCAGCACCGGCTTGAGGCCATGTTGACGGCCGCGAAGCTGGTCGAGCCGGCCCTGGACGAATTCTATGCCACGCTGAGCAGCGAGCAGAAGGCGCGCTTCAACAGGCTGCAACAGGTCGCAGGCCCGTGAGGACGTCGCGTTCTCTCGTTGCATCTTGCGCAGCGGTCGAACGACGTCAGGTGACGTAATCGGTCTCCTGCGAAGGCAACCCCGCGATTGAGGGAGGGATCATGACAGCATTAGCTTCCTCCATAAAACACGACATTGCTGCGGCGTACGCCGCGTGGGATTTGGCATTCAACAAAGCAGATGCCAGGGCTATCGCGGCGACTTACGTGTCAGACGCCAAATTGTTGCCGCCGACGCATCAAGTGATATCCGGTCCGACAGCGATCGAGAGCTTCTTTGCTGGGCTGTTTTCAAGCGGATTCACCGATCACAGGTTAGTCGTCATCGACGCCGGTGGAGATGAGAATATCGTCTACGGCACGGCCCATTGGAGCGCCAACGGTAAGACAGCGGATGGCGCCAGCCAACCTGCAGGCGGGATAGCAACCCACGTGTTTGAGCGTCAGGCAGATGGTTCGCTGAAGCTGAAGTTGCATACGTTCAATTGAGCTGACCGTTGCCTGATGCGGCACGAGGAGGCTTATCGTGGATATCGCGCAATGGCTTCGCGGTCTCGGGCTGGAGCGCTACATAAAGACGTTTCGCGACGCTGAAATCACGTCCGAGATTTTGCCAGAACTGACCGAAGCCGACCTGCGGGAGCTTGGCTTGCCACTCGGCCCGCGCAAGGCTTTGCTAAGGGCAATCCATGCACTCGCTCCGCCGATTGCTCGGGTGGCTGTCGAGGCCAATGGACCTGCCGACTACGCGAAGCCATCGATCCCTTCGGACGCGGAGCGTCGGCAGCTCACAGTCATGTTCGTCGACCTGGTCGGCTCGACGGCACTTGCTTCAGGGCGCGATCCCGAGGAGCTGCGTGACCTCTTGCAGGCCTACCATAACACCGTGGTGGGCGAGATCGACCGATTCGAAGGCCACATAGCCAAATTCCTGGGCGATGGCGTTCTCGCTTATTTCGGCTGGCCGCGGGCGCACGAAGATGAGGCGGAGCGCGCCGTTCGCGCTGGGCTTCGAGTGACCAAGGCGGTCGCATCCCTTACCGAACCGGGTGGTGCAGCGCTCGCCGCCCGCGTCGGCATCGCAACCGGTCTGGTCGTGGTCGGCGAGCTGATTGGCGAGGGAGAGGCTCGCGAGCGCGCAGTCATCGGCGAAACACCAAACCTAGCCGCCCGACTGCAAGGTCTGGCCAAGCCGAGTGATGTGGTGATTGCCGAGTCGACCCGCCGCCTACTCGGCGAAGCTTTCACGTACCACGACCTCGGCACGGTGCCTCTCAAGGGTTTCCCGGAACTGGTGCAGGCGTGGCTTGTCATTGGTGAAGGCGCAGCAGAGAGCAGGTTCGAGGCCCAGCATGGCATGGCAACGACCGCACTGGTCGGACGGAATGAAGAACTTGCATTGCTCCTGGATCGCTGGGAGCGGGCGAAAGAGCGGGAAGGACAGATCGTCCTGCTCGGCGGCGAGGCCGGCATTGGCAAGTCGCGGCTCGTGCGAGCCTTACGCGACCAGGTCGCACGTGTGCCGCACACGCCGCTGAGCCATTTCTGTTCACCATTTCATACCAACACCGCCTTGTATCCCGTCGTTGGCCTCCTTGAACGGGCAGCGGCAATACGGCGGGAGGACGCTTCCGACGAACAACTCGATAAACTCGAGGCCATGCTTGCTCTTGGTGCGGACGATGTGCATGAGAGCGCGCCGGTTCTCGCGGATCTCTTGGCAATCCCGACCGGAGAGAGATACCCACCCCTTGCACTTAGTCCGCACCAGAAGAAGGAGCGAACCTTCCAGGCCCTTCTGGAACAGATACAAGGCTTAGCGGCAAGACAGCCAGTGCTTGCCGTTTACGAGGACGTCCATTGGGCAGACCCTTCTATGCTCGAACTTCTCGATCGGCTTGTCGACGAGGCGCAGCGACTTCCGATCTTGATGATCGTTACCTTCCGGCCCGAGTTCATTCCGCGCTGGACGGGTCATGGACACGTGACAGCGCTCTTTCTAAGCCGACTGGGACGTAGGCAAGGGGCGGCAGTCGTTGACCGGATCACGGGCGGCAAAATGCTCCCTCAGGAGGTGCTCGAGCAGATTTTGGCCAAGACCGACGGCGTGCCGTTGTTCGTCGAGGAGCTCACCAAGGCCGTCGTCGAATCCGGGCTGCTAAAAGATCAGGGCAGCCGCTATGAGTTGATCGGCCCATTACCGCCGCTGGCGATCCCGACGACGCTGCAGGACTCCTTGATGGCCCGCCTTGATCGATTGGCGCCGGTAAAGGAAGTTGCCCAGATTGCAGCTTGCATCGGACGCGAATTCGGACACGATCTTCTGCGCCTTGTAACGGCGCTCGACGAGCACGCGCTCCAGCATGCTCTCAATGATCTATTGGCCGCGGAACTGATATTCCGTCGTGGCGCACCTCCGAATGTTGGCTACAGCTTCAAACATGCGCTGGTGCAGGACATCGCGCACGAGAGCCTCCTAAAGAGCAAGCGGCAGCAGATCCATGCCCGCATAGCTGCAGCTCTCGAACAACATTATCCTGCCCGTGCGGAGGCGGAGCCGGAGACGATCGCTCTGCATCTCACCGAGGGTGGACTGGCAGGAAAGGCGGTGGACTACTGGCTGCGGGCCGGCCGTATTGCGGCTGCGCGTTCCGCCAATCTCGAAGCGATCACTCATCTCACAAGGGGACTGGAGGCACTCAAGTCCAATCCACAAGGGCCGGAGCGCGATCGCCAGGAACTCGCTCTGCAAACAGCAATCGGAGGTCCACTGATTGCCATCCACGGATACACGGCTCCGCAGCTTGGCACAGCCTTCAGCAGGGCTCATGCGCTCTGCTATGAGCTCGACGACACGGATGCCTTGTTTTCCACCCTTAGCGGCAAATTCATTTTCCACTTCGTGCGCGGCGACCTTGCTGCCATGCAGAGCCTCGTTGCCGAAGCGCAGCGCGCCGCCGAGCGCACCGGGCACACAGCACTGGAATTGGCTGCGCATCGTCTGGCCGCGCTCACCGCAATGCATTCCGGTGATTTTCTGACCGCACGCTCGGAGCTCGAAACGATCTTGAGTCGCTATCAGCCAGAGGAGCATCGGCCGCCGCCTGTGCACTACGTACATGACCCGAAGGCCTCGGCGCTACCCTACTTGGCGATTGTGCTTTGGGTTCTTGGTTACCCCGAACAGGCTCAGCGGACTAGCCGTGCCGCATCTCAATACGCCATGGAGTTGAATCAGACGAACCTTACCGCGCATGTGCAGGTCTATGGCGAGGCGGCTCTTGCGGAGCTAATGGGAAACGTGGCGGCCGTACATGCGCACGCCGACGCCATCATCCATCTCGCCGATCAGAACAGCTTGAACTATTGGCGCGTGAGCGGCCTCATCCTGCGGGGCTGGGCAATGGCGCAAGAGGGCAACGTGGAGGCCGGCCTGGCGCTCATGCGCCTCAGTCTGAACGAGCGGAACAGGCTCGGAGCCAGCTGGTACCAGGTTCGGTACTTGTGGATGCTCGCGGCCACCTACCTCCACTTGGGCGACTACGACAACGGCGTCGCTGCCCTTGCCGAAGCAAAGGCCCTTGCCGCGCGCAGCGGCGAGCATATGTGGGAGGCAGAACTTGCATGCATCGACGGTGAACTGCACCGCTTTCGTGGCGCTCCAGCTGACGAGGTCGAGGGGTATTTGCAAACTGCACTCAAGGTCGCCCAAAGACAGAGCGCAAAGTCCTTTGAATTACGTGCTGCAATGAGTTTGGCTCGGCTTTGGCGCGACCAGGGCAGGACGGCCGACGCGCGGCGCCTTCTTGGCTCGGTTTACGGCTGGTTTACGGAAGGCTTCGAAACGCCGGACCTTCGTTCCGCCAAGGCGCTCATGGAGGAGCTTACCCGACCATGATCGCGCTTTTCCAAACTTCAGACGTTGCCACAGCAAGCACACGGGTGACACGGCAACCCTCTACTTGCGTTATTGGAACTGAACACGAGTCAACTCGGCTGTGGGGTCACAAGCAGTCATGCTCTGGACGATCAGCACTCAGAGACGACCTTCCTTTCATGGGTGCACGGCCTTTCTGACCTCACGCGACGGAAATCGTCGTCGACCCAGCATCACTCGCGTTTGTGATCGATTGAGACTGCTCGGCCTCATTCGAGGCAATGGCGTTGCATTGCTGGAAGTGAGACGACACCGCAAGATCGGCCAGATGATCCCAGTACTCTGCTTCTGCGAGCAGCTTCCACTTGTTCATGCTGTTGTAGGCTGCCTGTTGGCGGCACAATGAGCCCATCGCACGCATGCGTCGCACTTGATCCACTGCGAACCTCCCCTCGCGCTTGCTTGCTTACAAGCGCATTTGTGTTGTCACAGCTTCGCAGATCGAATTGACGAGTGATAGCCCGGTGTTTGGCGGTGAATCGATGACAGCGCAATCGTCTGACTATTCACCGAACAAAGCGCGCCCCGGCAAAATTTGATCTGAAACCAGTTCGGCCCGGCGCATTAAATTGCAAGATCGTCCTTGGCGGTCTTTCCCCGCAATAAAGTGCGCCGTTCGGCAAAGCTCGCCAGCCTCGTCACGCGATCACAACAATGGCCCCGACGGTTGCACGTCGGGGCCATGCAAAATCAACAGGCATGGGTGCATCCGCCGCGCCTGCTGACCGTTGAGGCCGCTGATTACCACCTCCGATCTGGCACAGACTGTGGCGGGGCAGCGGCATCGGGATGATATTCTGCCTGAAAGCTGATGGCAGTCACTACATCATTGGTGGTACTCCCACCAACTCGCGGCTTCGCATTCGCAACTGGGTCGATCGGACAGCAAGTCCAACCAATGTCCGTTCGACCGCCGAAAGCGGAGGCACACCACCTTCCCGTACCGTTCGATGCAGGTGCGCAGCACCTCGTTCATCGGCTTGCCCATACGCGTAGTCGATTTGCGATGGCTATCGCGCTGCGCTTGATCTACCTTTTCATAACGGGCGGAGAACGCTCGAGGAGCCCTGCGAGCAACCTCCGACCCAATGACCGATCATGGGTGGAATAGGAGGACATCATGCAGAGCATGGCCACCGAAACCTTCATCGGCAATATGCGCGGCCCGGTTATCAGGCGAATGGATGCCGACTATGACGCCGTGCGGAGCCTCTACAACGGTATGATCGACAAGAGTCCAATGATGA
Source organism: Bradyrhizobium sp. NC92 (assembly GCF_025200865.1). Taxonomy (NCBI): domain Bacteria; kingdom Pseudomonadati; phylum Pseudomonadota; class Alphaproteobacteria; order Hyphomicrobiales; family Nitrobacteraceae; genus Bradyrhizobium; species Bradyrhizobium sp. NC92. The sequence goes on along the minus strand of NZ_CP104171.1, from coordinate 2,604,551 downwards.
TCGCGCGATGCGCCGACGTCGCTGACGTCGTCGCAGCGGTCAATTTTGCAAGGGACAATGATCTCCAGGTCGCGATCCGCGGAGGCGGCCACAATGGGCCGGGCCTCAGCAGTGTCGAAGACGGACTGATGATCGACATGTCGATGATGAAAGGCGTGCGGGTCGATCCCGGCGCTCGTACCGTCCGCGTCGGACCCGGCTGCTCGCAAGGCGATGTCGACCACGCCACGCACATCTACGGGCTTGCCGTGCCGGCCGGCATTGTATCGACCACTGGGATCGCCGGCCTTACGCTCGGCGGCGGCACGGGATACCTGACCCGCAAGCATGGCCTCACCATCGACAATCTCCTCGAGGCGGATGTCGTGCTCGCGGATGGACGCATCGTCACCGCCAACAAGTCGGAGAACGCCGACCTTTACTGGGGACTGCGCGGGGGCGGCGGCAATTTCGGCATCGTCACGAGCTTCCTGTTCCAGGCTCATCCTGTGACGATGGTATATGCCGGTCCGATCTTCTGGGATCTCGAAAATGCCCGGACCGTGATGCAGAAGTACAGGGATTTCCTCCGCAGCGCTCCCGAGGAGCTCGGGGCCTTTGTCGGCTTGAAGACCGTTCCGCCGATGGACCCGTTCCCGCCGGATCATCAGGGCAAGCGCGCCTGCGCCATCATTGCCTGCTACAATGGTCCGACAGAAGACGGCAAGGCGGTCATAGCGGGGTTGCTCGGTGAGCTGCCCCCGCCGCTCTTCAATTGGATGGGCGAAATGCCCTATCCGGCCCTCCAGTCCATGTTCGATCCGTTCTTCCCGAAAGGTCTGCAGTGGTACTGGCGCGGCGATTTCGTGAAGGAACTGACCGACGAAGCAATCGACGCCCATATCTCGCAGGCCCGCAAAGCACCGAGCGCGCTGTCGCTCATGCATCTCTATCCGATCGATGGCGCCGTCCATCGCGTCGGCAAGAGCGAGACCGCCTGGAACACGCGCGACGCGACCTGGTCGATGGTCATCGCCGGTATCGATCCCAATCCGCAAAAAGCAGGCGAAATCACGCGCTGGACCAAGGACTATTGGGAGGCCGTGCACCCCTACTCGGCTGACGGCGGCTATGTGAATTTCATGATGGAGGATGGAGACGACAGCAGACTTAAGGCCACTTACGGCGACAACTACGACCGCCTCGCCGCCTTGAAGGCCAAGTACGATCCGATGAACTTCTTCCACATGAACCAGAACATCCGACCGCTGCACTCGTAGACGATCTACCTGCTGCACGGTTCGGGCGCCTCCAAAGTGCTTGTCGGAGCGTTCTCTCACTTCGAGGAACGAGGGAACGCTGTGGCGCTTGTGTTAACTATACCACCGTCCTGTGCCGCGCGATGCAGGTGCGCAGCACCTCCTCCATCGGCTTGCCCCACCAGTCGTTGGAGAAGATCTCGATCTCGGAATAGCCGGCGAAGCCCTGCGCTTCGACGGCCGCACGTACCGATTTGATGTCGATGACGCCGTCGCCCATCATGCCGCGGTCGTTGAGGATGTCCTTGGTCGGCACCAGCCAGTCGCAGACGTGGAAGGCGAGCAGGCGATCCTTGCCGGCGCGGGCGATCTGGTCCATCAGCTCGGGATCCCACCAGATGTGATAGACGTCGAGCGCGACGCCGAGCATGCCGGTACGCTTGGGATCGAGCCGGTCGCAGATGTCGAGCGCCTGCTTTGTCGTGTTCACGCAGGCACGGTCAGCGGCATAGGCCGGATGCAACGGCTCGATCGCCAGCGGCAGTTTGGCTTGCCTCGCGAAGTCGAGCATGTCGGCGAGCGCGTCCTCGACCTGCCCGCGCGCCGCCACGAGATCCTTCGACGCCTCGCTGCCCGGCCGCGAATATTGCGGCAGGCCGCCGACGACGAGGACGATGCAGGGCGCGCCCAGCGCCTTGGCCTCGTCGACACAGCGGCGGTTGTCGTCGCGCACCTCGCCCCGGCGCGAGGCATCCGAGGTGAACATGCCGCCGCGGCAATAGCCCGAGAGATCGAGGCCGGCCTCGCGCACCGCGCGTGCGGCGCGGTCGAGACCGACGGCGGCGACCTGGTCGCGCCAGGGATCGATGGCACGGATACCTTGTCTTGCACAGGCATCGATGATTTCGATGAGGTCACCCTGCTTGCGGACGGTCGCCGTGTTCAGCGACAGCCAGCGGTGGTCGGACGAAAAATCGCGCATCAGGGTTCGATACCGTGGGTGGCGAGCACGGTCTTCATCCGAAGCGTCGCGAGTTCGGGGTTGGCGAGCAGGCCGGCCTTGTCGGCGAGACGGAACAGCTCGGCGAGATGCAGCGTGGAGCGGGTGCTCTCCTGTCCTCCGACCATGGTGAAATGATCCTGGTGGCCGTTGAGATAGGCCATGAACACGACGCCGGTCTTGTAGAACCGCGTCGGGGCCTTGAAGATGTGACGCGACAGCGGCACCGTCGGCCCCAGCACGTCGTGGAAGCCGGCCTCGTCTCCTGCCGCCAGCCGCGACAGCGCATAGGACGCCGCCGGCGCAATGGCATCGAAGATGCCGAGCAGCGCGTGGGAAAAGCCTTGGCTGTCGCCGGCGATCAGCTCCGCGTAGTTGAAATCGTCGCCGGTGTACATCTTGATGCGCTTGTCGAGACGCCGGCGCATGTCGATCTCGCGCTGCTTGTCGAGCAGCGAGACTTTCACGCCGTCGACCTTGGCGGCGTTGCCGTTGGTGATGGCGACGGCAATGTCCATCGCCTTGTCGAGCTCCCCGGTGCCCCAATATCCGGTCAGGGCCGGATCGAACATGTTGCCGAGCCAGTGGATGATGACGGGCTCACGGACCTGCGAGAGCACCCGATCGTAGACTTTAGCGTAATCGTCGGCGTTGCGGCCCAGCTTGGCCAGCGCGCGCGAGGCCATCAGGATGATGCGGCCGCCGACCTTCTCGACCGCCGAGATCTGTTCCTCATAGGCACGGATGACGTCGTCGAGGCTCCTGGCGTCCTCCACTGCGAGATGGTCCGTGCCTGCACCGGAGAACACCAGCGCGTTGCGGCGCTTGGCGGCGGCGACCGAGCGCGTGATCAGCTCCAGCGAGGTCGGCCAGTCCAGCCCCATGCCGCGCTGCGCGGTGTCCATGGCTTCGGCAACGCCGAGACCGAGGTCCCAGACGTGCTCGCGAAAGGCGATGGTCTTGTCCCAGTCGACGGCAACCGACAGCCAGGGATCGTTGTCCGCGAAGGGATCGGCCACGGTGTGCACGGCCGAGAAGGCGATGCGGTTCAGCGGCCCTTCGAGCTTTGCGGGAAACGTGCGCGAAGCCGCGAGCCGGTAGGTCTCGATCGAGCGATCGGTCTTCGGCAGCTTGAGCGACAATGACGACATTGGTTGGACTGGCTTGTTCATGATTTCGAACCTCTCCCCGTCATTGCGACCGAAGCGAAGCAATCCAGAATGCCTCCGCGGCGGCAGCCTGGATTGCTTCGTCGTTTCGCTCCTCGCCATGACGGCTTGGTAGACATCGCGGCTTATCCAATCAACCTCAGACCTTGATCGCGGCGACGTCGATCCAGCGCCGCTCCTTCCAGCTCTTCAGCGCGCATTCGGCGAGCTGCACGCCCTTGGCACCTTCGAGCAGCGTGAACTTGTAGGGCGCGTCCTCGTAGACGTGGCGGATGAACATTTCCCACTGCTCCTTGAAGCCGTTGTCGTAGGTGACATTATCCGGCAGCTTCTGCCAGTCGCCGTAGAAGTCGTGCAGCCGCTTCTCGTCGGGATTCCATACCGGCCGTGGCGTTGCCTGCCGCGCCTGGATCATGCAGTCGGTGAGGCCCGCGACCGCCGAGCCGAGCGTGCCGTCGACCTGGAAGGTGACGAGATCGTCGCGATAAACGCGCGTCACCCAGGACATGTTGATATGGGCGATGATGCCGCCGTCGAGCTGGAACGTGGCGTAGGCGGAATCATCGGCCGTCGCCTTGTACTTCTTGCCCTGCTCGTCAAAGCGCTCGGGGATATCGGTGTTGCCGATGCAGCTCACGCTCTGGACGTTGCCGAACAGGTTGTCGAGCACGTAGCGCCAGTGGCAGACCATGTCGAGGATGATGCCGCCGCCGTCCTCGTCGCGATAGTTCCAGGACGGCCGCTGCGCCTCCTGCCAGCCGCCCTCGAACACCCAATAGCCGAACTCGCCGCGCACGGAAAGGATGCGGCCGAAGAACCCGGAATCGCGCAGGAAGGCGATCTTCTTCAACCCCGGCAAGAACAGCTTGTCCTGCACGGTGCCGTGCTTGACGCCCTTGGCATTCGCGAGCTTCACGACCTCGACCGCTTCCTCGAAATTGGTCGCGATCGGCTTCTCGCAATAGACATGCTTGCCGGCGTTGATGGCCTGGGTCAGCAGGCCGGGGCGCGCTTGCGTGGTCGCGGCATCGAAGAACATGGTGTCGTTCTTGTCGGCGAGCGCGGCGTCGAGATCGGTGGTCCAGCGCGTGATGTTGTAGCGCTTGGCCAGCGCCTCGACTTTCTCGGCGCTGCGGCCGACCAGGACCGGATCCGGCATGACGCGGTCGCCGTTCTTCAGGCGGACGCCGCCCTGGTCGCGGATCGCGACGATCGAGCGGATCAGATGCTGATTGAGCCCCATGCGGCCGGTGACGCCGTTCATGATGAGGCCGAGGCGTTGGGTGGTCATGCTAATTGCTCCTGAAATGATTCTGGCTGTGCGAGCGGGCGGAGCGCCGACCAGTCCGGATGGACCGACGTCGCAAAGCCTGCTGTGTGAAGCGATCCCGTCAGGAGATCGCCGCTGTGAATCTTGAGGCGGATGCCCTGCCCGGCATCGGCATAGAGATCGGGATGCGCGGCCGCGAAGGCGCGTGCCTCGGCGGCGGGCGTCTCGCCGAAGCCGTCGACGTAGTGGTGGCCGTTGCGCTCGGCATGGGTGACGCCGATGAAGGCGCCGAGCGCGAGGTCCTGCTGCACGGCAAGACCGGCTTGGCAGGTCAGGTCCTCGCCCGTGATGAAGAACGTTTCGGCGCCGGACGTCCATTGTGCTGCGCGGGTCGCGTTGAGGATCGACTTGTAGAGACCCTTGCAGGATTTCGAGGAGATGCCACGATAGCCGAGCGGCCTCATCGCCAGGAACGCATCATAGGCGTCATCAGCCTCGTCAATGATGAAGTCACGCGCGGCGAGCGGGCCGAGAGCGGTCTCCCGGGTCACGTCGCGCGGCATCGGCTGCTCGATGTAGAGCAGCCTGCCGGCGATCGGCTGCAGCGCTTGATCGCGATCGAGGCGACCTACCAATGCGCGCAGCGCGACCAGGTCGGCGTATTGCTCGTTGGCGTCGAGCGAGACCTTGTAGTCGCGATCCAGCTTGCCGAGTTCCTTGCCGATGCGCGCCAGCCGGGCCGCGTCTGCCTCGGGATCGCCCGACAGCTTGAGCTTGAAATAGTGAGCGCCGCCGTTCTCGCGTGCATCCGCGACACCGCCCTCGCCCTCGATCTTGTCGTCAAGGCCGACCGTATGCCGGATGGCAACCCGTGGCAGGGGCGTTCGCGTCTTCAGAAACCCTGTGATCTCGGCACCGGTCAGATCGAGCGACATCCGCCCATCGATGCCCGCGATGTTGTCGGTCATTCCAACGAAAAAGCTGGCGCCGACCGCGCGGAGCAGCGCATCGAGGATCGCCTTGTCGATTTCCGCCGGACCATAAGCGGCGGCGAGCGGTGGAATGTTCTCTTTTGCACAAGCAGCGACTTGGTCGCCGATACAAGATGCATGCAGATGAAATGCCGTCTGGAATCCGGTCTGCGCCAGATAGAGCCCACGTGCGATCTGAAGCGAGCGTCGCAGACCGTCCACCGTCTGCGCCGGCGACAACTCCGGACGCTTGTCGAACCATTTCGGCACCAGCAACTCCGCACTGGCGCCGACCGCGCTTCCCCTGCCCTCGACCTCGATCTCGGCCCGCACGAACAGCTGCGGCGTCGCGTTGATCGTGATCGCGCCGAAGCGGAACGGTCGCGCGAATTGCACGGGACGTTCGAAGAAGGCGATATCTCGTAGCTTCAGGCGCGGGGACATGGTGTTGCAGCTTGACGAAGTTGGTGAGCGAGGTCTGGCCACTGGCGCGGTGCACCTCTCCCGCTTGCGGGAGAGGTCGGCACGAAGTGCCAGGTGAGGGTTCTATCCTCTTGGGGAGTCTTGCCAGCGGAGACACCCTCTCCCCAGCCCTCCCCCGCAGGCGGGGGAGGGAGCGCACCGGCGTCGTGGTGGCTAACGGCGGATCCCATAACCTAATCCAATGCACCCTGCGAGAAGAAGTGCTTGCGGATGCGCTGCACGAGCTCCGTAAACACCGGATCGGCCATCACGTCGAGCGAGCGCGGGCGCGGCAGCGGCACGTCGTAGATTGCCGCGATCGCACCGGGGCGCTCGGTCATGACCAGCACGCGGTCGGCGAGGAACACGGCTTCCGGGATCGAATGCGTGATCAAGAGCACCGTCTTCTTCGTCTCGCGCTGGATCCGCATCAATTCGACATTCATGCGCTCGCGCGTCAGCGCATCGAGCGCGCCGAACGGCTCGTCCATCAGCATGATCCTGGGATCATGCACCAGCGCGCGGCAGATCGAGGCGCGCTGCTGCATGCCGCCGGAAAGCTGCCAGGGCAGCTTCTTCTCGAAGCCTTCGAGGCCGACCAGCTTCAACAGCTGCTTGGCACGATCGAGATATTCCTGCCGCGGCAGGCGCTTCATGTCGATCGGCAGCATCACGTTGCCCAGGATGTTGCGCCAGGGCAAAAGCAGCGCGTTCTGGAACACGATGCCGACATTGCCGTGCGGCGTCGTCACCTTCTCGCCCTCGACCAGGATCTCGCCCGTGGTCGGCGCCAGCAGACCCGAGATCAGCTTGAGCAGCGTGGACTTGCCGCAGCCGGATGGGCCGACCACGACGAAGAACTCGCCGTCATTGATGTGGAAGTCGAGCGGCCGCAGCGACGGCACGTCGCCGTCGCGCGTCCGATAGGTCTTCGACACGCCCGACAGCTTGATGCCCGACCCGTCCCCGGCCCGGTCTGACACCAATCGGAGGTGAGCGGCTGGCTGGTCCGCTTGATCGGCCTTTTTCGGTATCATTCAATCATATCCCATCGAACGCCGCTGATCAGCCTCGTCATTGCGAGGAGCGAAGCGACGAAGCAATCCAGAGTCTTTCCGCAGAGACAGTCTGGATTGCTTCGCTTCGCTCGCAATGACGAAGGCAGTCACGAGCCGCTCTTCGGCAGGTAGTCGTTGGTATAGAAGGCCTTCGGGTTCTCCTTGGCCTTGGCATCGAGCCCGCCATATTCGACCAGCAGATTGACGGTCTCGGCCATGTTCTGGTCGGTGACCTGGAACGGCCGCTTGCCCTTGGTCTCCGCGGTCCGGTACAGCGGAATGGTCAGCTCAAAACCCTGCGTCAGCGTGTCGATCTTGCCGCCCTTCGGGTTGGCATCGAGGATCGACTGCGCCGCGGCCTTCGGCTCCTTCTCGGCGGCCTCGACCGCTTTCGTCGTTGCCGACATGAAGCGGCGGACGAGATCGGCATTGGCCTTCACATAGTCGGCGTTGGCGATGATGCCCGAGGAGACCATGTTGATGCCGTAGTCGGCGAACTTGATCGGGTAGACGTCCTTGCCCGTCGCGTCCTTGATCTTCATCGACTGGTCCATGACGTAGCCGAGCAGAAGATCAGCCTGGCCGTTGATAACGGCGTTGAGCTTGGTCTGGCCGTCGCCGGCCACCGTCTGGAAGTCGCTCTCCTTCAGGCCCGTCTTCTTCAGGAACAACGGCCAGATCTGCGTCATGGAATCCGCTGGCGTGATCGCCACCGTCTTCCCCTTGATGTCTTCGGGCTTCCTGATGTTCTTGTCGGCGAAGCCCATGGCGGACATCGGCGAGGTCTGCAGCAGCACGCCGGTCGCGACCACCGGCGCGCCCTTGATCGCGGCGCGCATCATGGTGGGGACGTCGACATAGCCGAAATCGGCGGTCTTGGCGGCAACGGCCTGCGTGGTCGCAGCCGAGCCGCGGCCTTCCTGGATCTCGAGCTCGATGCCTTCGGCCGCGTAGACGCCCTTGGCCTTGCCGTAATAGAACGGCGCGTGCTCGCCATAGACGTACCAGTTCAGCATCAGCACGACCTTGTCGGCTGCCTGCGCCGGCATGGCTGCGAACGCCAGCAGTGCCACGGATGCAGCCCCAAACCACTTCCTCATCGTTTCTCTCCCTTGCCGTTTGTTGCGTCGGCCGTTGGTGGCCGCTCGTTGCTTTAGTCAGGATGCAAAGATCACGTCTTCGCGCTGGCTGACATGCCAGGGAATGACCAGCTTCTCGATCCGGTCGACGATCCAGAACAGGACCACGCCGAGCAGCGCGAGGATCACCAGCGCCGCAAACATCGTCGGCAGGTCGAACGTGCCGATCGAGCGCTGCATCACATAGCCGATGCCGGAATTGGAGCCGACGAATTCGCCGACGACCGCGCCGACGACGGCGAGCGTCACCGAGACTTTGAGACCGGAGAAGATCGCGGGCAGCGCATGCGGCAGGTTGACCGCGCGGAACACCTGCAGGCGGCTACCCTGCATGGCACGGGCGAGATCGACCATGTCGGGGTCGACCGACTTGAAGCCCTGCACCGCGGAGACCACCACTGGAAAGAAGCCGAGCAGGAAGGCGGAAATGACCTTGGGAATGATGCCGAAGCCGAACCAGACCACGAACAGCGGCGCAATCGCGATCTTCGGCACGGATTGCGAGAACACCAGCAGCGGATAGACGTAGCTCTCCACCGTCTTCGACCCCGCGATCAGCATCGCGACGGGAATGCCGAACAGCGCCGACAGCAGGAAGCCGCAGACGGTTGCATAGGTGGTCGGCCAGGACTGGCGCAGCAACTCCGGCCATTCGGTGCGCAGCACGGCGACGACGTCGAGCGGCGACGGGATCTGGTAGGCGGGAATCTTGAAGATCCGGATCGCAAGATCCCAGGCGACGACGATGAAGACCAGAAACAAGAACGGCCGAACCCAGGCCGCATTCAGCAGCTTGGAAACAGCGTTTTGCGGCTTCGGCTCGGCCAATTTTCACTCCCGGCAGTCTTCTTCGTTATGGCGAGAAATTAACCCGTTGGATAAATACTGTCCAGAGCTTTCCCTGTGACGTTTTGCGCCGGGGTTCCGGCCTCCTCTCGTGTCCCGGACGCGCTGCAACGCGAAGCGTTGCTGCGCTGAGCCGGGACCCGGGAAGCGGCACGTGCTGCGCTGCGTCCGGGGCACGAGAGCGGAGCGAGGTGCGCCCGCCTCCACGTCGTCATTGCGAGCGCAGCGAAGCAATCCAGACTGTCTCCGCGGAAAGATTCTGGATTGCTTCGCTGAGCTCGCAATGACGGAGCAAGTCGCTCATCTGGGCTACAGGCTACACCGCCTGCACCACCGCAGTCCGCGACTTCGGGGCCTTCGCGATCTCGAACAGCTCGGCGGACTTGCCCGTCAATGCCGCCAGCACGAGGCCGGACATGTGCGCCAGTCGCTCGTCCTTGGCCTTCTTGTCCAGGAGATCACGGCCGAAGATCACGCCGAGCGTCGCCGAGTTCGAGAGATAGAAGAAACTGAGCGCCGCAATGGAGATGTAGAGCTGCACCGGGTCAACCGCGACCTGGAAATCCCCGCTCTCGACGCCGCGGCGCACCACGGTGCGGATCATCTCGACGAAGGGCGAGTGCATCGACTTGACCTTGGTCGATTTCTTCAGGTGCTTGGCGCGCGCCAGATTCTCGGTCTGCAGCAGCGACAGGAATTCGGGGTTGCGCAGGAAGTAGTTCCAGGTGAACTCGATCAGGCGGCGGATGGCCTCGGGCGGATCGAGATGTTCGAGGTCGAGCCCCCGCTCCTCGCTGCGGATCTTGTCATAGGCGCCTTCGAGCACGGCGAGATAGAGCTCGTCCTTGTTGCCGACGTGGTAGTAGAGCATGCGCTTGTTGGCGCCGGCCTTGGCCGCGATGCGGTCGACGCGCGCGCCGGCAAGGCCATGGGCGGAAAACTCCTGCTTTGCGGCTTCGAGAATGCGCAGCCGCATCCCCTCGGGGTCGCGCTGCCATTTCAGAGGTCGCTTTGCCTTCGCCAAACCGGTGCTCGCTGGGTGCTCTCGGTATGCGATGTACCATGCGGGTGGGCAGCCGCATAGTTTCGTCATTGCGAGTGAAGAGCGACGCGGAAGCCAAGAAAACCAGTTTCGTAGGGTGGGCAAAGGCGCACTTGCGCCGTGCCCACGTCTTCTCATCGAGCAGCCAAGACGTGGGCACGCTTCGCTTTGCCCACCCTACGGGAGCTCCTCACTCCACCGGCTTCGGCGAGCGCTCCAGAAGCACGGTCTGAATTCCGCAGGTGCCATTGCGCACGGTCATGATGCGCGTGCCCGGCTTGCGGCCGGTGCGCACCTCGGAGACGTCGAGGCCGGCAGCGATCAGGCGGGCGCGGGTGGCGTCGATGTCGGCGACGCGCCAGCTCAGGCCCCAGAGCCGGTCATGCGTGGCATCGCCACCCGCGACCGGGCGGCGTACCACCTCGACGATGAGGTCGCCGCAGCGGAAGAACATCAGCTGGCCCCAATCCTGGTGCGAGCGGTCGAGCGCGAGATCAAGGCCAAGCCGGGCGCCGTAGAGCGCGGCGGCGCGCTCGGAATCCTCCGTGGTGACGACGACGTGGTCGAGCCCCTCGATCGGCGCGATGTCGGTCGCGACCGACTTCGGCCGCTCGTCGGCCAGCTCCAGGAAGAACATTCGGACGCCGCGCGTCAGCTCCGTCGCGGCCCGCGTGCGCTTCCAGTGCAGCACGGCGTCCGTAACGGCGTCGCTGCTTTCGACCTCGGCGACCGGGTCCGGCCTCAGGGCCACCCGCTCCAGCCGGCGGTGCATCTTGCCGATGTCTGCGACACGAAAGCACAGGCTGGCGAGCACGCCCTCCTGGTCGCCGAGCAGTGCGCGCATGCGGTCGGCGGTGACGCTGAAGCCGTGAGGGGCCATCAGCTCGATGGTCATGTTGTCCAGGGTGAACAGCACCCGGTCGGCGCCCTCGCCCGAGTTCTGCCAGGCCGGCGCGCGGGCGAGCAGCGTCTGATAGGCCGCCCTGGCCGCACCGATATCGGCCGCCAGAACGACGATGTGATCGAGGCCGGTGATCATTCTGCACCCTTTTGATGGACCTGGAACCCCGGCAGCGAAAGACGGCGTTTGTCCGGGCTTGGCATTGGCCAGTGATGGTCGTATTCCCGGACCATGCTGACCTCAAGCGCTTCGGGCGGCAGTTTTGCGAATAATTTCAGCGTCCCTCCGGAGCGGAACCGGTGCTACAGTCATCCCGCCCGCCGGGACCACAAGCGCATCACGGACAAGCAATGCAGGCTCTCTTCATCGGACAGACCTATATCGACGTCGTCTTCATCACCGACCACATGCCGACCGGCGACGAGAAGCACGTGGCGCGTGACTACGCGGTCTCCTTCGGCGGCAACGCGGTGACCGCGGCGTTCTGCTGTGCCAAGCTCGGCATCGTGCCGGACCTGATCGCGACCGCAGCCAATGACTGGCTCGGGCGCATGTTCCAGGACATGTGCGCGAAGTACGGCATCTCGCTGCATGGGCGCAAGGTCAACCAGTCCTCGCTCTCCTTCATCATGCCCAAGGACGGCAAGCGCGCCATCGTCCGCTGCCGTGATGACGAGCACATCCATCCCTTTCCGATGCTCAATCTCGGCGGCTGTCGCGCGCTGCATGTCGACGGCCACCAGCCGGACGCGGCGATCCACTACGCCAAGGTGTGCCGCGAGGCCGGCATCCTGACCTCGCTCGACGGCGGCGGCCTGCGCACCAACACCCATGAGCTGCTGGAATTCATCGACGTCGCCATCGTCGCCGAGCGCCTGTGCGAGCAGATGGACCTGACGCCGGAGAAGATGCTCGACTATCTCAAGAGCCGCGGCTGCAAGATCGGCGGCGTCACCATGGGCGAGAAGGGCCTGTTCTGGTACGACGAAACCGGGACGGTGCAGATAATGCCGGCGATGCCGATCCCGCGCGAGCGCGTGATCGACACCAACGGCGCCGGCGACGTCTTCCACGGCGCCTATGTCTATTCCTACCTCGCCCATCCCGGCAAAAGCTGGCGCGAGCATTTCGATTTTGCCCGCGCCGCCTCGACCTTCAAGATCCAGCGCCTCGGCAACGAGGCCGGCTTGCCGACTCTGGTGGACATCGCGAAGGTTCGGCACGAGTTCGAGGTCAGGGTCTAGAACAAGATGGGGCGCGTCTTCGTCGCCGGCAGCATCAACATGGATGTGGTGGCGACCGCCGATCGCCATCCACGAATCGGTGAGACCGTCGCCGGCCGCCAGGTGCTGTATTTTCCGGGCGGCAAGGGCGCGAACCAGGCGGTGGCGGCATCACGGCTCGGCGCGCGGACCACGCTAATCGGCCGGTGGGGCAGGGATTCGTTCGGCGCCGAGCTCAAGGCCTTTCTCGGCGAGCAGGGCATCGATCTCGGTTACGTCGTGGAGACGGCCGAGACGCACACCGGGACGGCCATCATCACGGTGGCCGAGGCCGACAACACCATCGTCGTCGTTCCCGGAGCCAACGGGCTGGTCGGCGCTGATGACGTCAGCGTCGTGCCGCTGCTGAAGGGCGACGTCGCGGTCAGCCAGTTCGAGATCCCGCTGCCGACCATCGCCGCATTCTTCCACCGCGCCCGCGCGGCGGGGGCAGTCACCGTGCTGAACCCGGCGCCGGCGCAGAAGATGCCGGGCGAGCTGCTGGCGCTGGTCGACATCCTCGTACTGAACGAGACCGAGCTCGGCTTCCTCGCCGGCAGCGAGCTCTCCGAGAGCGACGCGGCCGCCCGCATCACCGAAGTCGCGCGACAGCTTCAGGCGCGCGAGGACCAGACCATCTGCGTCACGCTCGGCAAGCGCGGCGTGCTGGCGCTCGCCGGGCGCGACGAGATTGCGGTGGCCGGCCGTGTGGTGAAGGCGGTCGACACCACAGGCGCCGGCGACTGCTTTGTCGGCGCGCTGGCCGCGCAGCTGGCTGAGGGTGCGCCCTTGCGCGAGGCGCTGACGTTCGCCAACGCCGCCGCCTCGATCAGCGTGCAGCGGATGGGCGCCGGGCCGTCGATGCCGACGGCCGGGGAAGTGGCGGCGGTTTTATAGGCGCTGCGCTTTCTTCACCTCGCCCCGCTTGCGGGGAGAGGTCGGATTGCATCGCAGATGCAATCCGGGTGAGGGGGTACAGGTCTCGCGATCATCTCATCTGCGGATAGAGCCCCTCACCCCGACCCTCTCCCCGTAAGAACGGGGAGAGGGAGAAGAAAGATCACGCCAGCGCGCTCTTGAGGTCGAAGCTTTCGTCGGCGGCCTGCTCCGGCGTGATCGAGCGGTTCATGGCCTGCAATCTCCGGCCAAACATGTGATCGCCGGCGCGGTTGATCGATTCGATGCCGAGCAGCTCGTCGCCATGATAGCAGAAGGCCGAAAAGGCCTTCTTGGCAGGATCGCCACGCAGCACGACGCGGTCGTAGCCGGTGGTCAGCCCCGCGATCTGGAGCTTGTCATCGCCCTGGTCGCTCCAGAACCAGGGATGGCTGTCGTACGGTTTCTTGTCGCCGGTCAGCTTTGCTGCGAGGCAGCGGGCGTGATCGGTGGCGTTCTGCACCGATTCCAGCCGCAGCGAGCCGCCGAAGCGCGGGCTTGCGAACAGCGCGCAATCGCCGATCGCGGAGATGTTGGGATCAGCCGTCGAGAGATATTCGTCGACGACGATGCCGGCCGCGACCGGCAGCCCCGCCTCGGCCGCGAGCTCGATGTTCGGCAGCACGCCGACGCCGACCACGATGAGGTCGGCCGGCAGATGCCGCCCGTCGCTCAAGGAGACGCCGGTGACCTTGCCGCCCTCCGCTTCGATGGAGGTCGCCTGCACGCCGAGATGGATGCGGATGCCGGCCTCGCGGTGGCGGTCCTGAAAATATTCCGAGACCTCCGCCGTCACCGCCCGCGCCATCACGCGCGGGGCGAGCTCGAGCACGTCGACCTCGAGGCCCTTGATGCGGGCGGTCGCGGCAAACTCAAGGCCGATGAAGCCGGCGCCGATGATCACGGCGCGCGTCTTCGACGGCATGATCGCGCGCAGCGCCTCGCTGTCGTCGAGGATGCGTAAGTATTTCACGTCGGGCAGGTTGGCGTTGGGCAGATCGAGCAGCCGATTGCGCGCGCCGGTCGCCAGCACGAGGTGGCCGTAATCCAGCATCCCGCCCGAGGCAAGATGCACCTTGCGCGCGGCACGGTCGATCGAGGTGGCGCGGCCGGCGATCAGCTCGATGGTCTGGTCCTGGTAAAACTTCTCAGGCCGGAACATCAGGCTCTCCGGACCCGCGGAGCCCTTGATGTAGGCCTTGGACAGCGGCGGCCGCTGATAGGGCAGATGCGCCTCGTCGTTGATCAGGCAGATGCGCTCGGAAAAGCCGGCCTGGCGCAGCGATGCCGCGACCTGGTAGCCGCCATGGCCGGCACCGACGATGATCACCGGGCCAGTCATCGGACAGCCCATTTCCGGAAGACACGAGCGTGACCCATGCCGCCTCCTCTCTCGCTGATTTTGGTTGCTGGCCTTGCGAGGAGCCGGCGCTCGTGTCCGTCCCTTGGCGAAAGCAGCCCCATTTGAGCCTATCGTTCCGCCCGGCGCAAGAGCGGCAGCCGGGGATTGTCACCCCTGCCCTTCTGCGATTTAGTTCGAGCCTCGACCTCCTGCCGGAGAATTCCAGATGACCGCTCCCGTCTCAAAGCCCGACGATCCCGCTCTGCTGCGGATCGACGGCCCGATCGCGACCATCACGCTGAACCGCCCTGCCGCATTCAACGCGATCAACCTTGCGATAGCGCAGAAGCTCGAGCAGCTCGCGGCCTATCTCGAGGGCGCCGACGACATCCGCGTCGTCGTGCTCGAAGGCGAAGGCCGCGCGTTCTGCGCCGGCGGCGATCTGCAGACGATCGGGGCCGCCGCCGAAGCCGGCACGGTGACGCCCGTCGTCGGCGAGCTCCTGAAGCACTATCACGCCTTCATCGAGATCGTCAGGCGCATGCCGAAGATCTCGCTGTCGAGCGTGCACGGCTCGGCCGCCGGCGCCGGCATGGGCCTCGCCTTCGTCACCGATCTCTGCATCGCCGCTGACGATGCCAAGTTCACGCCGGCCTATGCCAAGATCGGGGTGTCGCCGGATGGCGGCTCGACGGTCGGCATCGTCGGCACGGTGGGCTCGCGCCGCACGCTGCAGATCTTTCTCGCCGAAGACAATTTTACCGCGCAGCAGGCCTACGAATGGGGTCTCGTCGCCAAGACCGTTCCCGCCGCCGAATTGAAGGCGGCGACGCGACAGCTCGCCGAGCGTCTGGCGCAGAACCCGCCGGCGGCAATCGCCGGCACCAAGCAGCTAGTCTACCAGGCCGCCACCACGCCCGTAAAACAGCAGCTCGATGCCGAGGAGCACAAGATCATCATGGCGATGAACACGGAAGACTTCCGCGCCGCCGTGAAGAAGTTCACGAGCAAGGGCAAGTAGCGCGGCGGCTCAGACCTTCGCGGGACCCGTCCTCTGCATGAAATCGAAATCGCAGCCCTCGTCGGCCTGCAGGATGGTCTCGTTGAACAGCCAGGCGTAGCCGCGCCGAGCTTCCTCCGGCGCTGCGGCCGGCTTCAACGCGGCACGGCGCCGCTCCAGCTCGGCGGCGTCGACCAAGAGCTCGATGCTGCGCTTGGCCACGTCGAGGCGGATCATGTCGCCGTTCTCAACCAGCGCCAGCGGCCCGCCGACGGCGGCTTCTGGCGTGATGTGCAGCACGATGGTGCCGAACGCGGTGCCGCTCATGCGCGCATCCGAGATGCGCACCATGTCCTTGGTGCCGCCACGCGCGAGCTTCTTGGGGATCGGCAGATAGCCGGCTTCAGGCATGCCCGGCGCGCCCTTCGGGCCGGCATTGCGCAGCACCAGCACGTCGTCTGCGGTAACGTCGAGATCGGGATCGTCGACCCGCAAGGTCATGTCCTCGACGGATTCGAACACGACGGCGCGCCCGGTGTGCTGCAGCAATTTCGGGCTCGCGGCCGATTGCTTGATGACCGAGCCGCGCGGGGCGAGATTGCCGTGCAGGATGGCGAGACCGCCCTCCTTCTTGATCGGATTGTCGCGCGGTCGGATGGCGTCCTGACCCGGCACGTCCTCCGCATTCGCCGCGATCTCGCGCAACCTCTGGCCGCTGATCGTCCTGGCATCGAGGTCGATGAGATCGCCGAGCTGCGCCAACAGCTTCGGCACGCCGCCGGCATGGTGGAAGTGCTCCATGTAATGCTCGCCGGACGGCTTGAGGTCGACCAGCACCGGAACCTCGCGGCCGATCTGGTCGAACGCTGCGAGATCGAGCCGGTGCGGCGAGCGATGCGCCATCGCGGTCAGATGGATCAGGCCGTTGGTCGAGCCGCCGATCGCCTGCAGCACGACCTGCGCATTGTTGAACGAGGCCGGCGTCAACACCTCGCTCGGCTTCGGTCCCTTGGCCTTGGCCATCTCGGCGGCGACCTTGCCGCTGGCCTCGGCGAGGCGGAAACGCTCGGCATGCGGCGCGGGAATCGTCGCGCTCATCGGCAGCGACAGGCCCATCGCTTCGATCATGCAGGCCATGGTCGAGGCCGTTCCCATCACCATGCAGGTGCCGACCGACGGCGCCAGGCGGCCATTCACCGCCTCGATCTCGGCATCGTCCATGTCGCCGGCGCGATATTTCGCCCAGAGCCGGCGGCAGTCGGTGCAGGCGCCCAGCACCTCGCCCTTGTGATGGCCGACCACCATCGGGCCGACGGGGATGACCACGGTGGGCAGGTCGGCGCTGATCGCCGCCATCACCTGCGCCGGCAGCGTCTTGTCGCAGCCACCGATCACGATCACCGCATCCATCGGCTGGGCACGGATCATCTCCTCGGTGTCCATCGCCATCAGATTGCGCAGATACATCGAGGTCGGATGCGCAAAGCTCTCGGCGATCGAGATGGTCGGGAACACGAACGGCATCGCGCCCGACAGCATCACGCCGCGCTTGGCGGCTTCGATGATCTGCGGGACGTTGCCGTGACAGGGATTGTAGTCGCTATAGGTGTTGGTGATGCCGACGATCGGGCGCTCCAGCGCGTCGTCGGAATAGCCCATGGCCTTGATGAACGCCTTGCGCAGGAACAGCGAGAAGCCGGCATCGCCATAGCTCGTCAGACCCTTGCGCAAGCCACTCGTCATCCTGCCACTCCTTCTCGCTTACCATCGTGGTACAGCGCGTTCCTCGATTGTCAATAAGCCCGGGCGATAGCGTCGCACTTTCCGGCTTAGACCACCGCTTGGCACACGAATGGATTGCAGGCGAAGCCGGGCGCCTCGTCAAACATCAGCTGCAGGCATCACGGAACGCCACCGCCCCGGCCGCGTTGGAAGGCCAAGTATTTCTTTCTTGCTTCGGACGCGGCAGATGCAGTCTCTCGGGGGCATGTCACGTCCCAGCGAGAGCTGACCGAGCAAGTTGAACAATGAGGGTCTGCGGAGCGATGCGGGCCGGTTTGTTCATCGCATTGATTGCAGCGGCCTACGTTGGCGGGCAGGTCCAGGTTTGTTTCGCGCAAGAGCGACTGTCGGCTTCTCCGAGCAAAGCCACGAAAGTGTCTCCAAGAAAGGAAGGCACCCCCAGGAAGGAGACCGGGCGATCTGCGGACCCCTATACGCTGGGCTTCGTGACCGGTACGCCGCAATGCACTGAATTCGCGCTCGCTCAGGACATTGCGACCACGCTCGCCGGCGGCCAAGAGACCGGCCCTCGGGGCCAAGTCGCATTACGGGTCCTGCCGATAGTGGGAAACGGCGGTATCCGTAACGTTCTCGATGTGCTCACCCTCGCAGGTGCCGACGTGGCGATCGCGCCCGTCGTTCTGGTCGACCGCCTCCGGGAGACAAGGACCTTCGGGGACATTTCAGACAGACTGACCTACATTGCACCGCTCCATATCGAAGAGTTCCACCTCCTTGCGCGGCCGGAGATCGGAAGCCTGGCGGAACTTTCGGGAAAGAGGGTCAATCTCGGAGAGGACGGCAGTGCCGGCGCCATCCTCGGCCGCGAAGTGTTGAACCGTCTGGGCATCAAGATCAGCGAGTCGAACTTGGGACCGGAGGCCGCGCTGGATGGTCTGAGGAAGGGAGATCTCTCCGCCGCTCTGCTGGTCTCAGGAAAACCGGTCAGCTTCCTGGCGCAGGTGTCGCAACTCGACAATATTCACCTCCTGCCAATCCCCTACCTCAAGGAGCTGCTGCAACAAGATTATCTGCCATCGACGCTCCGCCATAAGGACTACCCAAATGTGATCGCCGCCGAAGCAAGCGTCGACACGATCGCGATCAAATCCGCTCTCTTCGCCTACAACTGGCCGAGTGGCAGCGAGCGGTTTCGGTTGCTGGAATTCTTCGTCCAGACATTGTTCACGCGCTTTCCTGAATTCCTAGCTGGCGCACATCACCCCAAATGGCGCGAGGTGAACCTGGCCGCGCAGCTCCCCGGATGGCGACGATTTCGGCCGGCAGAGCGCTGGCTCCAGCAGCAATCCGGCGGCGAGGCCGCTCTTCGCAAGGCGTTCGGCAGATTCCTCGAAGGAAAGCCGACCGCCAATCCGCCCGACCGGGAAGATTTATTCCGGGAGTTCCTGCGCTGGCGAGAACGCAATCCGGATAAGTGAGCAAGATTTGGCAGTCAAATGTCGGGAGGTGTCGATGCGCAACGCGCTTGTGAGCGCAGCCTTGGCTGCGTTGCTCGCCTTGATCGCCGACGTGCGGCAGCCTGCAGCCCAATTTGCTCCCTTCTTTCCATCAACACCGCAGACACTCGCGCCGCCGGCCGAGACGACCGAGCGCATCAAGACAGCCCCTCGCCGAAGCGCCAAGGCGCACAGGAAGCGCGACATCGTTCGTTCGCCGCCCAATCAGCGGAAAGTCGCCGAGAAAAACGGATACAAGCGGGTCAGCGATCTCGTGAATTTCCCAAAGTTCTTTCCGGGCCTCGGCATCATTTTCGTGAAGCCCGACACGTTGCCGCTGGGGCCGTTCCTGTGCTTCGATCGCAGGGATCGTCTGGTGGCGACCGTGTACATGGTCCCGAACAAGGACATCGACGATCACAAATCATGGGAGGGAGCGGGATCCGCAGCACCAGTTGACCACGTCAGTCTCTACTTCAACACGGGTCACCCCGGCGTGGACGTGCCGCATTACCACGTGGTGCTCTGGCATGTGACCAGGAAACAGGAAGCGCGCGTTGCAAAATGACGTGCAACACCTCTCGATGACAGGCGAGGTACGGAGCACGGACCGTCCTTAGGCAGCACGTCCCGGCGTTCGCGTATCGACCTCGCGTCGCAAAGCGGCACATGCAGCCTCGAACTTCCGCGAGCCCAGTTCGCCGGCCGCCAGCTGGGCTGCGTGAATTTCCGCTGAAGCGCCTCGAACGTCATCATGCGCCAATTGCAGCTTGGCGATCCGGAGTCTCAGCCTGACCGCCTGCACTCGCCCGTCGATGCTCGACCACAGCTGCCGGGCCAGGTGCAGATGCCGCAGCGCAGACTCGTACTCGTCACGCGCATCGGCGAGAACCGACTGCGCTTCGTTCGTCAATGCCCGGATCGACGGCATCGGCCATCGGTCCGGGCTTCCGGAAAGCTCTTCGATCAGCTCCAGCGCCTGCTCATGGCGGCCTGTATGCGCGGCGGCGAGCGCCAGATGCGCGAACAGGATTCCTCGGCGCTGCAGGGTCCACCAGGTCTTTCCGATCAAGCTGCGTTCGAGACTGGTGTAGGCGGCTTCAGCCTCGCCACGTTCCAGCAAAAGCATGGCGTGGCCGGGCTCCGGGCACCAGCCGAGAGCATAGGCCTTTTCGTAGGCTTCGAGCGCGGCGTCGTCATTGCCGATCGCAGCCTGGACGTCCGCCAGCACGCGATTCGCATCGCCGATCGCCCATGGCGCGTCGCTGGTCAGCCGTGCCAACGAATCCTGAATGCGCGACAAGGCCTCGCCAAGCGAGCCCCTGACGCCAAGGACTTCTGACCGATGAAGCTGACAGGAGCCGGTCAATTCCATCCCGCTCTCGGTGCAATATTTCTGATAGCCGAGCGTCCACTGGTCGGCCCTCGCCCAATCTCCGAACATCCGCGCCGCCCACAGGATGTTGCAGTAGAGGATGCCTCCGACGATCGGGTCGATATCGCCGCTGGAGAGCGCCATCGTAGCGGCGAGGTCCTGATCCGCCAGTCCTGCGCGCGTATCGCCGAGACACAGCCGGTAGAACCCGCGATAAGCCAGACTCAGCGCCTCGATGCCAACAGCGTCCCTGTGCCGGACCGTGCTGTACGCGGCATCGGCAAGCGAAAGCGCCTGCTCAGGCTCGCCGTCGAACGCGGCGACCTTCGACTTCATCCAGAGAGTCAGCGCAGTCGTGGCGGGATCCTCGATCTCGGAGGCCCAATCCTCCGCCCGCGCCAGCCACCCCTTGGCAATCGCCGCCTGGCCGCGCTCGAAGTGCAAGCAGGAGAGTGTGACTGCATCGATGACGGCCAGCGACACGTTGCCGGCCTTGGTATGGGCGGCGACCGCGCGAGCCAGGAGAGGCAGCGCCGCATCGGCCTTGCCGGTGCACTGCAAGGCCAGCGCCCATTGGTGCAAGTCGGCGCCATCGAGCGGTTGGATCGTATCGGCCGCCTCGAACAGCGCTGCGGCTTCGTCCCAGGCTTGCACGGCAGCGGCGCGCTGCGCTTGCACCCCCACGTCCGGGGCTTGCCCGTCCGTCGTCTCGGGAGCGGCAACCCGTGGCTCCGATCCGCCGTCGATGCAGAAACGATATCCCCTGCCCGGCATGTTCCGGATGGCGCCATCCATGCCACCCGTGCGCAGCACGCTACGCAGCATGCTCACCGCCCGCTGCAAGGAGTTGTCGGTGACGGTTACGTCAGGCCAGAGGGTATCGAGCAGCTCTTCCTTGGTGACGACCCGGTCCCGGTTACGCGTCAGGTAGACCAGCAGATCGAACACGCGCGGCTGCAACGCGACTTCCCGCTGCGCATGAATAAGCGCGCGGCCCGCTTCGTCGAGTTCGAAGGGTCCAAACCTGAGGGTCATATCGTTATGTCCGGGAGAGACGGAAAAGGTTCAGGCAAGGATCAGGCAATGATCAGGCCCTGGTCAGGACGATCAGCGCCGGCGACGCCTATAGCTCCTCACGGCCTTCGGTCACGACCGACTGGCAGCAGCATCAACCCCGAGGAGATACCTTATGGAACTCTATGTCATTCGCCGTCCAAGCGCCTGGGCAAACCTGAGCGAACTGGAAGCCGCAGGCGCGAAGTCCGCGCGGATCGGCAACGAGCAGATGTCCGATCGCGTTCGCTGGATCCGCAGCTATGTGGTCCATGAGGCCGACGGCCGCATCGGCACCTTCTGCATCTATGAAGCCCGCGACGGGGAGTCGATCCGCGAGCATGCACGGCGCGTCGGCATGCCGGGCGAGGAATTCTACAAGGTCGCCACGACCGTCGTCGTTCGCGGCGATCCCACCCCGCAGACGGCCGCCGCCGAATAGCAGATCAGCGCGGGCGGCGTCGTCAACTCGTGCTTCCCTGAAAGGATGAGAAATGTCCATTCAGTCTCAGGCGCCGCCCGCACTGAGCCCCTCGCGGCGATATCTCGCCGGCATCCTGCTGCGGCTTCGCCGGCTCATCAATCGGTCTGTCGCCAGCATGCTGGCGAACCGCGAGAAGGCCGCAATGCAGTTCGCGAAGGGTTGCGGCGACCATGACCAACGGTGACGACACGGCTCGAGACCCGGGTCACCGTCGGAAGATTTGCATTCCCCGCGATAATTTCAACTCGAGGAAATAGTCATGAACTTCTTCTTCCCATCCGACGCTTCCGAAGCCAAGACCTCCGATTCCAAGACTTTCAGGCTCGGAAATTTCAAGTCCAGAACCGCCGCGCTGGCGATCGGGACGGTCGGTGCCGTCATGATGTCGCTCGTTCTGGCTTCGGCTGCAACGACGCTCGGCGACCATCGCGCCGATGGCGTGAGCGGCGGCGCAACGGTCCAGAAAAGCCCAGGCAAATGCAAGGCCGCAACGGTTCCAACAGCCTTTGCAACGTGACGAAGGCGGCGGTGACCACCGCCCGTTGAAACAGCCGCTTCAATCCCTCACCCCTGAACTGGAAGATCTATCATGTCCATCACCATGCAAAACGGACCTACTCAGACGGCAAGCTCGTTCGCGGCACGAAGCTTCGTGCTCGGCTATGGCGTGCTCGCGTATCTGATCTTCTTCGGGACCTTTCTCTACGCCGTCGGCTTCATGACGCAGTCCGTTGTGCCCAAGACGATCGACGGCGGCGCGGCGGGCTCGATCGGACAGGCGCTGATGATCGACCTCGCGCTGATGTCACTTTTTGCCGTCCAGCACAGCGGCATGGCTCGCCAGGGCTTCAAGAAGCTGTTCGCCGCCTTCGCCTCGCCCGCGCTCGAGCGCAGCACCTATGTGCTGCTGGCAAGCCTGAGCCTGATCCTGCTGTTCTGGCAATGGCGTCCCATCACCGCCATCGTTTGGGAGATGGAGACACCTATGGCAGCCTACGCCGCGGTCGCCGGCAGCTTCGCCGGCTGGCTCATCGTGCTGTACAGCACGTTCCTGATCAGCCATTTCGAATTGTTCGGACTGACGCAAGTCGTCAGCCACTTTGCAGGTAGGCTCGCCGAGCCGATGAAGTTCAGGACGCCGGGACTCTACCGCCTGATCCGGCATCCGATCTATCTCGGCTTCATCATCGCGTTCTGGTCGACGCCCACCATGACGCTCGGGCACCTGCTGTTCGCGATGGTGACGACGGCCTACATCTTCGTCGGCATCTGGTTGGAGGAGCGCGACCTGGTCACTCTGTTCGGAGATCAGTACCGGCACTACAGGGAGAAGGTGGCGATGTTGATCCCAGGCCTGTTCTGATCCGGCGCGAACGTACGGTTTGAGCGGCCAAGCAGAGCTTCGGCCGCTCTCGCCATGTCGCACGCTCCCTAGCGCTTATTCCAATCGATGACCCGGCTCGGATCGGCGTCGAACTCCATGCTGCAGAACGTGCCGCCCTGGAAATAATCGCCGACCGGATCCGGCTTCAGCTTGGCCTGCTCGGCCATGGCGTGCTCGCGGAAATCTTCCGCGCGGCCCGTGGGGCGATAGCCGAATTCGTAGGCGCGGTGGTTGTCCCACCAGGCGCGCTCGTTGAAGGAGGCGCCGTAGAAGATCTCGAAATGGATGTCGGGATGCTCGAGCCCGATGCGGCAGAGCTGCACGAGGTCGTCGGGCTTGAGCCAGATCGAGAGCCGGCGCTGGTCGAGCGGCATGTCGCCGAAATTGCCGATGCGCAGGCACGTGACCTTCAATCCGTGCTTGTCGGCATAGAGCGCACCGACGGCCTCGCCGAACACCTTGCTGACGCCGTAGCGGCCGTCGGGACGCGGGGTGACGTCGGTGCCGATCTTGTGGTGGCGCGGATAGAAGCCGACGGCGTGGTTCGACGAGGCGAACACCACGCGCTTGACGCCCTTGCGGTACGCCGCCTCGAACAGATTGTAGCCGCCGATGATGTTGGCCTGGAGGATCTGATCCCAGGTGCCTTCGACCGAATAGCCGCCGAAATGCAGGATGCCGTCGACGCCCTCGCAGATCGCCTCGCATTGCGCGAGGTCGGCGAGGTCCGCGGCCTTGAACTGCTCGTTCGCGCCGAGATCGGCCGGTGGCTTGATGTCGGAGAGCAGGAGATCCGGATAAATCGGCGGCAGCAGTTTCCGCAGGCTCGTGCCGATTCCGCCCGAAGCTCCCGTCATCAAAATACGCGGCATGTTGTCCCTCACCGTTAGTGACCGAATTTGCGGTCACGTGTCTCTAATGATAGCAGGATTGTCCAGAGGGAACGAAACGAGAGAACCGGCATGAATGAGGCATCGTCCCAGACCGAGGAGCGGCCAGGTTGGCGGCCGGCGAGCTATTATCCCGATCCGGCGATCCGTGCACTCGATCCCCGCTTCGAAAAATACTGGCTGAAGCTGTCGGCGGTGGAGCGGCTGGCGACCGGCCTGCGTTGGGCCGAGGGGCCGGTGTGGTTCGGTGACGGGCGCTATCTGCTGTGCAGCGACATCCCGAACCAGCGCATCCTCAAATGGGAGGAAGAGACCGGCGCGGTCAGCGTGTTCCGCAAGCCCTCGAATTTTGCCAACGGCAACACGCGCGACCGGCAGGGCCGGCTCGTCACCTGCGAGCATGGCGGCCGGCGCGTGGTGCGCACCGAATATGACGGCAGCATCACCGTGCTGATGGATCAATTCAACGGCAAGCGGTTGAACTCGCCGAACGATGTCGTTGTTAAATCGGACGGCTCGATCTGGTTCACCGATCCGACCTTCGGCCTGCTCGGCAATTACGAGGGCTACAAGGCCGAGCCCGAGATCGAGCCCAACGTCTACAGGCTCGATCCCGAGACCGGCAAGGCGACGATCGTTGCCGAGGGCGTGCTCGGGCCGAACGGGCTGTGCTTCTCCCCGGACGAGAAGATCCTCTATGTCGTGGAATCGCGCGGTGTGCCGAACCGCAAGATCCTCGCCTATGACGTCTCGCCCGAGGGCACCACGATCTCGAACAAGCGTGTCCATATCGATGCCGGGCCGGGCACGCCCGACGGCATGCGCTGCGACATCGACGGCAATCTCTGGTGCGGCTGGGGCATGGGCGATCCCGAGCTCGACGGCGTCGTGGTGTTCGCCCCCGACGGCGTCATGATCGGCCGCATCGCCCTGCCCGAGCGCTGCGCCAACGTCTGCTTCGGCGGCGTCAAGCGCAACCGCCTGTTCATGGCCGCGAGCCAGTCGATCTATGCGCTGTATGTGAACACGCAGGGGGCGGTCGGGGGATAATGTCGCCGCAAGGAATGGCCTCGTAGTAGGGTGGGCAAAGCGAAAGCGTGCCCACCATTTCTTGCTCGTCGCGCGATCGTGGGCATGTCGCTTACGCTCCTTTGCCCACCCTACGAGATCTCTCCTGCGTCATTGCGAGCGAAGCGAAGCAATCCAGACTGTCTCCGCGGAAGGATTCTGGATTGCTTCGCTTCGCTCGCAATGACCAAACGAAAAAACGCCGGGGCGGTTTCCCGCTCCGGCGTTTGGCTTGATCGCTCTAAAGCTTACGCCGCGTTGAAGCCCGCAACCGCCTTCACTTCGAGGAAGTCCTCGAGGCCGAACTTGCCCCATTCGCGGCCGTTGCCGGACTGCTTGTAGCCGCCGAACGGCGCGGTGCGGTCGTTGGGCACGCCCTGCAGGTTGACGTTGCCGGCGCGGATCTGGCGGCCGACGCGCTTGGCGTCCTCGACCGTCGGGCCCGTAACGTAGCCGGCGAGGCCATACGGCGTATCGTTGGCGATCTTGACCGCGTCGGCTTCGTCCTTGGCGCCGATGATGGTCAGCACCGGCCCGAAGATCTCCTCGCGCGCGATCGTCATGTCAGGGGTGACGTCGGCGAAGATAGTCGGACGAACATAGAAGCCCTTGTTGACGCCTTCGGGCAGGCCCGGGCCGCCAGCGACCAGCGTTGCGCCCTCGTCGATGCCCTTCTTGATCAGGCCCTGGATCTTGTCCCACTGGCCACGATTGACCACCGGGCCGATGGTGGTGCCTTCGCCGCGCGGATCGCCCGCCTTGGTCTTGTCGGCCACGGCCTTCGCGATCGCGGCGACTTCCTTCATCTTGGACAGCGGCACGATCATGCGCGAGGGCGCGTTGCAGGACTGGCCGGAATTGTTGAACATGTGCATCACGCCGCCGGTCACCGCCTTGGTGAGGTCGGCGCCTTCGAGGATGACGTTCGGCGACTTGCCGCCGAGTTCCTGGCTGACGCGCTTCACGGTGGGCGCTGCGCGCTTCGCAACGTCGATGCCGGCACGGGTCGAGCCGGTGAAGGAGATCATGTCGATATCAGGGTGCTCGCTCATGGCGGCGCCGACCTCGGGGCCGAGGCCGTTGACGAGGTTGAACACGCCCTTGGGCACGCCGGCGTCATGGAGGATCTCCGCGAAGATCAGCGCCGAGGTCGGCGTGAACTCGCTGGGCTTCAGGATCATGGTGCAGCCGGCGGCGAGCGCGGGCGCGACCTTGCACGCGATCTGGTTCAGTGGCCAGTTCCAGGGCGTGATCATGCCGACCACGCCGATCGGCTCGCGCAGCACCATGGCGGTGCCGACCGGCTCCTCGAAATGATAGTTCTTGAGCACGTCGAGCGTGGTCATGAGATGGCCGAGGCCGGCGCCGGCCTGCAGCTTCTCCGCCATCGGCAGCGGCGCGCCCATCTCGTCGGAGACGGCAGCGCCGATCTCCTTGAGGCGGCCCTTATAGACCTCGATCACTTTGCTGAGCAGCGCGACGCGCTCCTCGCGGCTGGTCTGGGAGAACGTCGCGAAGGCGCGCTTGGCGGCGGCAACCGCCTTGTCCACGTCGGCCTTGGAGCCCAGCGCAACCTCGTACATCGCCTCTTCCGTCGCCGGATTGATCACGGCGGTGGACTTCTTGACGGCGGGATCGACCCAGGCGCCGTCGATGTAGAATTGCATGCGATTGACCATCGTTAACCTCTTCTTGGGGGCTTGGAGGGGGCGTTTCGGCAGGCATCCTTGCACGAAAGCGCCGGCAATTGAACCCGCCATATGCGGGACCAGCGTTGCGGCGGATGGAGGTTATATGAGCCGATGGCGGGAACGTGGCAAGGCTCCCTCGGATGTCATTCCGGGACGCGCCTTTTGGCGCAGGCTACGGTGCGCAATTGCGCACCTGAGAATCCATACTCCCGATCGTGGTTATGGATTCCGGGCTCGACGCTGCGCGTCGCCCCGGAATGACGAGGCAGTTACCTCCGCTACACCGCCATCTTCCGATGCAGCACCGGCGCGCCGGTGGTGAGGCTTTCGGCCGCATCGATGATGGCGTTGGCGTCGATGCCGTAGTGCCGATAAAGGTCCGCGATGCTGCCGGTCTGGCCGAACTGCTCGACACCGAGCGCCTCGACACGGTGGCCGCGAACGCTGCCGAGCCAGCCGAGCGCGGCGGGATGGCCGTCGATCACGGTCACGATGCCGCAGTCGCGCGGCAGCGGCGCCAGCAGCTTTTCGATGTGGCTGAGATGCTGCACGCCGCGGCGGTCGCGCCGCAATTTTCGCGCCGCGGTCCACCCCGCATGGAGGCGGTCGGCCGAGGTAATCGCGAGCAGGCCGACGTCGCGGCGGCTCTCGCCGATGAAGCCGGTCGCCTCGATCGCTTCGGGCGCGACCGCGCCGGTATAGGCGATCACGACCTCGGCGTTCGGCCCCGGCTTGCGCAGCCAATAGGCGCCATCGGTGATGCCCTGTCGCAGCTCGCCCGTCATGATCCGCTGCGCCTGCTCGATGGCGCGCGTCGAGAGCCGCAAATAGACCGAGCCGCCCTCGCCCGGATCGCGCTGCATGTGCTCGAAACCGTAAGCCATGATCACGGCGAGCTCGTCGACGAAGGCCGGCTCGAACGAGGCGAGCCCATCCTGCGCCATGCCGATCAAGGGCGTTGCGATCGACTGATGCGCCCCGCCCTCGGGCGCGAGCGTGAGGCCGGACGGCGTCGCCGCCACCATGAAGCGCGCGTCCTGGTAGCAGGCATAGTTCAGCGCATCGAGCCCGCGCTCGATGAAGGGATCGTAGAGCGTGCCGACCGGCAAGAGCCGCTCGCCGTTGATCTGGTGCGACAGGCCGAGCGCCGAGAGCATGATGAACAGGTTCATCTCGGCAATGCCGAGCTCGAGGTGCTGACCCTTCGGCGAAGCATCCCAATTGTAGGTCGAGGGAATTTTCTCGCTGCGGAATAAGTCCGCCTTCTCGGCTCGCGCGAACAGGCCGCGGCGGTTGACCCAGGGGCCGAGATTGGTCGAGACGGTGACGTCGGGCGAGGTCGTGACGATGCGTTTTGCGAGTTCGCTGTCGCTGCGCGCGATCTCGTTCAGCACGAGGCCAAAGCCCTGCTGGGTCGACATCTGCGGCGACGGCTTGAACGCGAGCTGTTGCGGCACCTCGACGACGGGCGCCGTGAGCCGGCGACCATCCTGGTTGAACGGCACCCGCGCGAGGAAGGCCTCGAGCTCGGCGGCATCCTGCGACAGGCCTTCGAACTTGTCCCATTCATGGCCGGGACGGATGTTCTGGCTGTCGCGGTATTTCTCCATCTGCGCGACCGTCATCAGGCCGGCGTGGTTGTCCTTGTGACCCTGGAAGGGCAGGCCGACGCCCTTGATGGTGTAGGCGATGAAGCAGACGGGGCGGTC
This sequence comes from Bradyrhizobium sp. NC92, assembly GCF_025200865.1. Taxonomy (NCBI): domain Bacteria; kingdom Pseudomonadati; phylum Pseudomonadota; class Alphaproteobacteria; order Hyphomicrobiales; family Nitrobacteraceae; genus Bradyrhizobium; species Bradyrhizobium sp. NC92. The sequence continues at coordinate 2,576,022 of NZ_CP104171.1, read as the reverse complement.
GTGATCGATGGAATCGAACGCCTCCAGCATGCTCGCCATGTCGTGGCCGCCGAGGTTCGACATCAGCGCCAGAAGCTCCTCGTCACTGCGCTTGTCGATCAGTTTCGTGATCGGGCCCTGGTCGCCGATCTCGTCATGCAGATGTTTGCGGAAGGCCGCGCCGCCCTGGAAGCAGAGCGCCGCATAGAGCGCGTTCGGGCAATTGTCGATCCAACGCTTCAAGGCCTCGCCGCCGGGCTCCGCGAACGCCTCGCGCATCAGCCGGCCGTATTTCACGATGACGACGTCCCAGCCGAAATTGCGGAACATGGTCTCGAACTTTTCCCAGAGACCTTCGCGCACGACGGCATCGAGCGACTGCCTGTTGTAGTCGACCACCCACCAGGTGTTGCGCAGGCCGTGCTTCCAGCCCTCCGCGAGCGCCTCGAAGATGTTGCCCTCGTCCATCTCGGCATCGCCGACGAGCGCGATCATCCGTCCCTCGCGGCGATCCTTCATCCAGCCATGCGCCTTGACGTAATCCTGCACCAGCGAAGAGAACAGCGTCTGTGCGACGCCGAGGCCGACCGAGCCGGTGGAGAAATCGACGTCGTCGACATCCTTGGTGCGCGAGGGATAGGACTGCGCGCCCTTGAAGCCGCGAAAGTTCTCCAGCTTCTCGCGGCTCTGCCGGCCGAACAGGTACTGGATGGCGTGGAACACCGGGCTCGCATGCGGCTTCACCGCGACGCGGTCCTCGGGACGCAGCACGTGGAAGTACAGCGCCGACATGATGGTGGCGAGCGAGGCGGACGAGGCCTGGTGGCCGCCGACCTTGAGGCCGTCCGCGTTGGGGCGGATGTGGTTGGCGTGGTGGATGGTCCAGGACGACAGCCACAGCGCCTTGCGGCTGAGAGCAGTCAGGGTGTCGAGACGGGCGGGGTCAACGGGCATGGCGATGCTCCGGGAAATATGCACCGATCATACGCCTGCGGGCCGCGTCAAACTTCTCAATTTTTCGCGCCATACCCGCCGATATTGGGATATTTTACCAACATAGCCGACCAGAAGCAGGTTCCATCCCAATGCCCGAGCTCGACGCCATCGACCGCAAGATCCTCAGCCACCTTCAGAACGACAGCCGCCTGACCATGCAGGAGCTCGCCGACAAGGTCGGACTCTCGGTGTCGCCCTGCCACCGCCGGGTCAAGCTCCTGGAGGAGCGCGGCGTCATCTCGCGCTATGTCGCAACCGTCGACCAGAAGGCGTTGGGACTGCATGTCAGCGTGTTCATCTCGATCAAGCTGGCGCGGCAGAAGGAGGAGGACCTCAACCGCTTCGCGCGCGCGATCTCGAAATGGGACGAGGTGCTGGAATGCTATCTGATGACCGGCAACCGCGATTATCTGCTCCGCGTCGTCGCCGCCGACCTCGCCTCCTACGAGACGTTCCTGAAGACCAAGCTGACCCGCCTCGACGGCATCGCCTCGATCGAGTCGAGCTTCGCGCTCAGCCAGGTGAAGTACTCGATCGCGCTGCCGGTGTAGCCGCAAGCTCCGGCCTGGTAGGGTGGGCAAAGCGTAGCGTGCCCACCATCACCACGCACGCGGATGCATGGTGGGCACGGCGCTCCGCGCCTTTGCCCACCCTACAAAAGCGCCACCGCCACGGCTGCACGATGATCTTGGTGTGGGCTTCGGGATTGGCGAGATCGGCGAAGGCCTTTGCGACGCCGTCGAGGCCGACTTCGGCGGTGACCATCGCAGCCGCATCCACCTGCCCTTCCGCGATCAGGCGCAGCGAGCCTGCAAACTCCTCCGGCGTGTAGCCGAGCACGTATTGGACGTTGAGCTCCTTCATGATGCCGAGCATGGGCTCGCTTCTGTCGCTCTCCATGCAGACACCGACCACGACGATGCGCGCATCGCGCGGAGCACCCTCGAACACCTGCTGCAACAGGCCGGGCACGCCGACGCATTCGAAGATGACCGCGGGCTTCAACGCCGGCAGCATGGCCTGGAACGGCGGCCGCGCCGCCTTCTCGGCCTCCGACATCTGCGCGTGCTCGGCCCAGGTCGCGTAAGGCTGCGACACCCGGGGGTCGACGACGATGTCGGCACCGAGCTTGGCGGCGAGCGCGCGCCGCGCCGGCGAATAGTCGGCCGCGACAATCGGATGCAGCCGCTTGAGCTTCAGCGCGGCGATCACCGCGAGCCCGACGGGACCGCAGCCGATCACCAGCGGCACCTCGCCGCCACGGATATTGGCTTTGGCGACGGCATGAACGCCGACCGCCAGCGGCTCGGTGAGCGCGGCATGCTCCGGCGCGAGACCATTGGGGACTTCGAGCAGCAGCGCTTCGCTCAGCAGCATCGCCTCGGCATAGCCGCCGACATTGTCGTTGGAATAGCCGATCCCTTCGATGCCCTGTGGCGTCACCAGCGCGGGCAGCGAACAAACGTGCGTGCCCGGCTTCAGCTTGCGCGATGTGCCCGGGCCATAATCGACGACCTCGCAGCAGAACTCGTGGCCGAACACGACGTCGCGGCCGAGGTCCATGGACTTTCGCCCGGTCTTCGTCGCCATCTCCACCATGCGGTGGGCGTGCTGGCGCGCATGCAGGTCGGAGCCGCAGATGCCGCAGGCGAGCGTCTTGACCAGAACCTGGCCGGGGCCCGGCGTCGGCTCGGCCATCCGGCCAACGACAATCTCACCGTTCCTGAAAATCGCGGCGCGCATCCGGCTCCTCCCTAATCGTTGGAGCCATTGATAGCACGACGCGGAACCCGCGAACTTGCGTCAGGCGTTCGGAGAGCGCTCTTCCAGCACCAAGAGCTGAGCGCGGCGGACGCGCTCGCGATGGGCGATGTAGAGGCCGCTGGCGACGATGAAGGCCGCACCGACGATGGTCCAGATGCTCGGGACCTCGCCAAAGATGAAGAAGCCGAGAATGCTGACCCACAGCAATTGCGAGTAGGAGAACGGCGCCAGCACGGAGGCATCGCCGTAGCGATAGGCCAGCACGACGATCCACTGGCCCGCGGTCGAAGCGACGCCGATGAAGATGCCGAGCGCGATCGCGGTCCAGGACGGCGTCACCCAGACGAACGGCACGATTGCGGTGAGGATGGCAAGGCCGGTGAGCGAAGAATACGCCATGGTGGTGACGACGGCTTCCCGTCCGCTCATCATGCGCGTCAAGATCAGCGTGCCGGCCCAGCACGCCGCCGAGACCAACGGAAAGACAGCGGCGGGGTGAAACGCGCTGGTGCCCGGGCGCAGGATGATCAGCACGCCGATCAGGCCGAGCGCGGTGGCGAGCCAGCGGCGCATGCCGACCTTCTCGCCGAGGAACACGATCGAGAGCGCCGTGACGAACAGCGGCGCGACGAAGCCGGTGGCGGAGGCCTCCGCGATCGGCAGGAAGCCGAGGCCCGTGATGAAGAACAGCGAGGAGCCAAGCAGTGCCGCCCCGCGCATCACGTGCAGGCCGGGACGCTTGGTGCGCATCGCATAGAACGGCGAGGCGGGCAGCATTACCGGCGTGAACAGCAGCGTGAAGGTGAGGAACCGGATCCAGGTGATCTCGATCGAGGGCAGGCTGGTCGAGAGATATTTCGCAGTGACGTCGGAGCAGCCGAGAAACACCGTCGAGAGCAGGATCAGCGCGATGCCCTTGAAGGGATGATCGACGCGCGCAGGCGCGCGGCGAGCCTGCTGCTTCTTCTCCGGCACAGGCATGGGAATAACGTCGAGCCTTGCGGCTGCGGCGGGCGGCGGTGTCACGGCTGGAACCCGGGCAAAATGCGAATCGAGAACAGCCGTAAAAAACGACAAATGCCCCGCGTTCACAACTTCCGAAAACAGGATGCCGATATGCGCGGGCCGCCGCGCGCGTCAATGCTCCGTTAATATTGCCCGTTGTGCACTACAGCATGGGCAAGCCGCGCGGCTTCGGTCCGCGCGGAAACGCTGCATCGAGCGCGGCAACCTCGTCTTTCGTCAGCACGAGATCGCCTGCCGCCGCATTTTCGCCGGCATGTTCCGCGGACGAGGCCTTCGGAATCGCGAACACCGTAGTCGCACGGGTCAGGAAGCTCAGCGCGACCTGACGCGGCGTCGCACGATGCGCCTCCGCGATGCGCGCCAGCACGGCGCCGCCCTTGCTGCTGCTCAACGGGAAATCGTCGTGGCCGAACGGCGAGTAGGCGACGACGGCGATATTGTGCCGTTCGCACCACGGGATCACCGCATGCTCGATCGCACGTTCTTTCAGATGATAGAGCACCTGGTTACAGGCGATCCGGCCCTCGCCTGAGACGTCTAGAATCTCGTCGAGATCGTCGGCATCGAAATTGGAGACGCCCCAGGATTTGATCTTGCCTGATTGCACCAGCTCTTCGAACGCAGCGACGGTGTCCTCCAAAGGATAGGAGCCGCGCCAGTGCAAGAGATAACAGTCGAGCCGATCGGTCTTCAGCCGCTTCAGCGAGCGCTCGCAGGCGGTGATGGTGCCGCGGCGCGAGGCATTGCTCGGCAGCACTTTCGAGACGAGGAACACCTCATCGCGCCGGCCTGCGATCGCATCCGCAATGACGAGCTCGGCATCGCCATACATCTCGGCGGTGTCGATGTGGGTCATGCCGAGATCGAGCCCGCGCTGAAGCGCCGCGATCGCGCGCTTGCGGTCGCCGTGGTCCAGATACCAGGTGCCCTGTCCGATCACGGAGACGTTGGCGCCGGTCTTGCCGAAGGGCTTCGTGTTCATGTCTATTCCTTCAGATGCTTTCGAGCCCGCCGATATCGGCCACCAGCACGCTGCCGGTCGAGGACTCCGTGATATAGAGACGGTCCTTGTTGGCGCCACCGATCGCGACATTGGTACAGTTCGGTCCCGCACACGACTTGATCCGCGCGATCAACTCGCCGTTCGGCGCGAACACGAACACGTGCCCGAGCGAGGCGTGGCCGACGAACAGGCGGCCCTTCGCATCCATGGTCATCCCATCAGGGCCGCTGGTGCCGAACAGCGAGCAGAAGCGCCCGACCTTGGACACGCTGCCGTTCTTCATGAACGGCAGCCGCCACACCGCGTTGTCGCGCGTCATCGCGACGAACAGCACGGTTTCGGTCGGGTCGAGCACCAGCCCGTTCGGACTGATGCCGGTGTCGAGCAGGCAATCGAGGCGGCCGTTCGATGCCAGCCGATAAACCCGCCCGCTTGGATCGTGCAGGCCGGTCTGGCCCTGGTCGGTGAAATAGATGTCGCCGTTGGCGGCGAGATGCAGATCGTTGCAGCCGCGAAACGATTCCGAATTGCGCCCGGTCAGGATGGGCTTGATGCGCCCGGCCGTTGCATCGAGCTCCATGATGCCATGCCTATAGTCGGCGATCAGGATGCGTCCGTCGGATGCAATCTTCAGCCCGTTCGGCCAGCCCTCATATTCAATCACGAGCGACCAGTCACCGTCGGGCGCAATCCGGAAGATGCGGCCGAACGGAATGTCGACGATGTAGAGATGGCCGTCCTTGTCGAAGGATGGCCCCTCGATGAAACTGTCGGTCGGGATATTCGGCCGGTTGGCATCGGCCCAATCGGTTCGCACGCCCTTGCGGCGAAATTTGTCGGGCATTGCCGAGAACAGCCTGGTCTCGATCAGGCGCGGCGGCGTTTCCAAGTACATCATTGTTGTTATGGGTGCTGGGGAAGAAGCCGCGGCAGCATAGGGCACAATCGAGGGCGCGTCGATTGGCGCGGGCGGCATGGCTGCGTCCACGTCGCTCTCGTGTCCCGGACGCGCTGCAGCGTGAAACGCTGCTGCGCAGAGCCGGGACCCAGAAAAGCCAAACACTCCGCTGTTGGATGGACCCCGGCTCTGCAGCGCTCCGTCGCACCGGACGATGCTTCGCATCGCTGGGGAGACGCTGCGCTGCGTCCGGGGCACGAGATCGCAGCGTTAGCACACACCTGTGTCCAAGCCGTCATTGCGAGCGCAGCGAAGCAATCCAGAGTGTCACCGCGGAGGGATTCTGGATTGCTTCGCTACGCTCGCAATGACGACGGAGAGAGCCAGCCCTATCCCGCCGCGCTTGCGACCTTCGCCTGCTGTGCAGGCACCTCCGTCGTCGCGATCAATCGTTTCAGCTCGGGGATGCAGGAGCCGCAATTGGTGCCGGCCTTGAGCTTGGCACCGATTTCGGCGGCGGTGCGCGCGCCGCTCGCGATGCTGTCGCAGATGGTGCCGCGGCCGACGCCGAAGCAGGCGCAGACGATCGGACCGGTCGAGGCCGCGCCTTCGCCGGACTTGCCCGACAGCAGCATGCGGCGCTGCTCGTCGGTGACCTGATCGGCCACGAACAGGCTCTTCACCACCTCCCAGTCGCCGGCATCGTGCGCCGGGCCGACGAACAGGCAGGTCTCGATGCGATCGCCTGCGAACGAAGCCGCGCGAAAAACCCCGCCGCCGAAATCGCGATATTCGGCAACGTCCTCGCCGGCGACGCTCTCGAGCCAGGCCGGCCAGCGAGCAAGATCCGCATTGTCGGCGAAAAGATAGCCGAAGCCGCCGCTGACGGTGACGCGCGTCCACAACAGGTTTTGCGGCAGATCGAGCGGCTTGCGCGACAATGCGAAACCGCGGAAGACGAATTCGTAAGGCGCGATCGCGGCCGGCGTCGCCTTGGCTTCCGGCTGTCCCGAGAACGGATCGGTGAACGGTGCTACCATCGCCCCGACGCGGCCGTGCGAGGCGTTCATCGCGCTCCAGTGGATCGGCACGAACAGGGTGCCGCGCTGCTGCCGCTCACTGACGACGACCTTCAGGATGCACTGGCCGTAATCGGTGGTGATGCGGGCATAGCCGTCATGGGCGAGGCCATATTTGCCGGCGTCGTCGGGATGGATCTCGACGAACGGCTCGGGCAGATGCGCGCCCAGCCGCTGGCTCAGGCCGGTGCGCGTCATGGTGTGCCACTGGTCGCGGATGCGTCCGGTGTTGAGCCTTAAGGGACGCGACGGGCCGGTCTCGCCGCGCAGCACCGGCACCTCCGGCGCAATGAAGCGGCCCTTGCCGTCATTGGTGAAGAAGCCGCCTTGCGCGAAGAAGCGCTCGCCGGGCATCCCGCCTTCGCGCACCGGCCACTGCACCGGCTTCAAGGCATCGAAGGCTTCGTCCGACAGCGTGGTCAGCGCGCCGATGTCGAAATCGCGGCTGCCATTGTTCTCGAAGGCCGAGAGCGCGGCGTGCTCGCGGAAGATGTCGGCGGCCGATTTGTAATTGAAGCTGTCGCCGAAGCCGAGGCGCTTTGCGGTCTCGCTCAGGATCCACCAATCGGGACGCGCTTCGCCCGGCGCCGGCAGGAACGCGCGCTGGCGCGAGATGCGCCGCTCGGAATTGGTCACCGTGCCCGACTTCTCGCCCCAGGCCAGCGCCGGCAGCAGCACGTGCGGGCCGGCCTCGACCGTGTCGTTGGAGAGCACGTTCTCGGAGACGACGAACAGCTCGAGCTTCTTCAGGGCATCGCGCACCATGTCGGCATCGGGCAACGATACCGCGGGGTTGGTGCCCATCACCCAGAGCGCCTTGACCTCGCCGCGGTTGATGGCCTCGAACAGCTGCACCGCCTTCAGGCCTTCATGGGTCGCGATGCGCGGCGCCTTCCAGAACCGCCTGACCCGGTCGATGTCGGGCGGCGTGAAGCCCATATGGGCGGCGAGCATGTTGGCGAGGCCGCCGACCTCGCGGCCGCCCATCGCGTTGGGCTGGCCGGTCAGCGAGAACGGCGAGGCGCCCGGCTTGCCGATGCGGCCCGTGGCGAGATGGCAGTTCAGGATGGCGTTGACCTTGTCGGTGCCCTGCGCCGACTGGTTGACGCCTTGCGAATAGAGCGTGACGACCTTCTCGGTGTCGCGGAACATCTTGAAGAAGGCGGCGACGTCCGGCTCGGAGAGCCCCGTGGCGAGCGCGGTCGCGGTGACGCTGCCGGCGATGTTGCGCGCGCGCGACAGCGCATCGTCGAAGCCAGACGTGTTCTGCGCGATATAATCCTGGTCCAGCACGCCATTGTCGGCGAGATGCACGAACAGGCCGGAGAACAGCGCGGTGTCGGTGCCGGGCCTGAGGCCGAGGAACAGATCGACGTCACTGGCGGTGTCGGTGCGGCGCGGATCGATCACGATCATGCGGGCGCCGCGCTCCTGCCTGTTCTTCAGCATGCGCTGGAACAGCACCGGATGGCACCAGGCCGCGTTCGAGCCGACGAAGACGAGCAGATCGGCCTGGTCGAGATCCTCGTAGCAGCCGGGCACGGTGTCGGCGCCGAAGGCGCGGCGATGGCCCGCGACCGAGGAGGACATGCAGAGCCGCGAATTGGTGTCGACGTTGGCGGTGCCGACAAACCCCTTCATCAGCTTGTTGGCGACGTAATAGTCCTCGGTCAGCAGCTGGCCGGAGAGATAGAACGCGACCGCGTCCGCGCCGTCGCGCGCCACGATATGCTGCATGCGATGGGCGACATGATCGAGCGCATCGCTCCAGGCGACGCGCTCCAGCACGCCCTTGCAGCGGATCATGGGATAGAGCAGCCGCCCTTCCAGCCCGACGGTCTCGCCGAGCGCGGAGCCCTTCGAGCACAGCCGGCCGAAATTGGCGGGATGATCGGGGTCACCCGCGATCGCCGCGCCACCCCTGCCGTCGGGCGTTGCCAGCACGCCGCAACCGACGCCGCAATAAGGACAGGTCGTCTTGGTGGTGCGGAGATTTGGATCGATCGCCGTCATGTCACGCCGCTTTCGAAGGCTGCGCCAGTGCGCGGCCGAACATCATGTCGGTGCGGATCGCCGCGACGTTGTCGCGGTTGCGGATCAGCTCGAGGTACCACAGCGCATCAATTGTATCGCCGATCAGCACCGCCCCGGTCAGCCGGCCGTCGGCGATGACGAGCTTCTTGTAGGTGCCGCGCCTGCGGTCCGACAGAACGAGGCTCTCGCTGCCCTCCCCGCCCATGAAGTCGCCGGCGGAGAACACGCTGACGCCGGAGACCTTCAGATTGGTCGAGACCACGCTGCCCTGATAGGCGGCGGGCCGGCCGGCCAGGTGCCGCGCCAGCACGCGCGCCTGCTCGTAGGCGGGCTCGACCAGGCCATAGCAGGTGCCGCGATGCTCGGCGCATTCGCCGAGCGCAAAGATGTCGGACGAGGAGGTCTGCATCACGTCGTTGACGGCCACGCCGCGGTTGACCGCAATCCCCGCCTCTTTCGCCAGCGAAACGTTCGGCTTGATGCCGGCGGCGAAGATCACCGCATCGGCCTCGATGCGGCTGCCGTCGGCGAGCTCGACGGCCTCGACATGACCGTCGCCGTGGATGCAGGTCGTCGCGGCATTGAGCATGACGCGGATGCCCTTGCGCTCGACCAGCGTCTTGAGCAGGTCGGCCGCGGGCCCGTCGAGCTGACGCTCCATCAGCCGGTCCATCAGGTGCAGCAGCGTCACGGGCGCGCCGGCCTTGGCAAGACCGTACGCCGCTTCGAGCCCGAGCAAGCCGCCGCCGACAACGACGACGCGCTTCTTCGCCGCGGCCAGCGTCAGCAGCAGGTCGACGTCGCGGGTGTCGCGAAACGTGTGCACGCCGGCAAGATCGGCGCCCGGCACATTGAGCCGCAGCGGCGTCGATCCCGTGGCGAGCACGAGCTTGGAATATTCCATGCTCTCTTCGCCCGCGATCTTGAGCTCGCGGCGGCCGACATCGATCTCGGTGACGCGATAGCCGTAGCGCACCGTGACGCCGCGGTTTCGCCACCAATCGGCCGGCCGCAGCTCGATCTCGTGCGAGCCGGTCTCGCCGGCCAGCACGGAGGACAGCAGCACGCGATTGTAAGCGAGCCGCGGCTCTTCGCCGATCACGGCGACCGCATAGCGGCCGAGCGCGGTCTTGGCGAGCTCGTCGACCAGACGCGCGGCCGCCATACCGTTACCGACGATGACCAGCGGTTCACTCACAACGCATCTCCTATTCGGCGGCCTGCGCCTGCGCGCCGTAGGCCTCGGAAATCATGTAGCCGGACAGCACGCCGTAGGCGTCGGTCCAGGCTGCGGCGAGCTCGGGCGTCCAGGCCTCGCCAAGGCCCTTCTCGAGGGTCCACAGCAAGGTCGCGCCGACCACGGGGTAGTGCTCGGCCTTGGCGCCATAATCGACGTGACGCTTGGCGAGCGCGGAAGCTGCGGGAAGAATCGACTCCAGGTTCGACAGGCCGCCGACCACGGCGGCGAGCATGCCCATCAGCTTCTTGCGCTGCTCGGTCATGTCCTCGGGAAACATCGCGCGCACGGACGGCGCCACCTCGAACAGGCGGTCGTAGAACAGCACCGCGGCGGCTTCCGAAATCGGGGCGACCTTGGCGAAGCTCTGCTGAATGAGGGTAATCTGCTCGGGCGTCATAATGTTCTCCTGTCTGTTTCGGTCTGCCTTCGTCCGCGCCATTGCGGAAAAAGTTCATGGATCAAACGTCATCAGAGAGACTTCTCCCCGCGTACGGGGAGAAGCGACATTCGTGCCAATTTGTGTACTCACACACGCGCCTCGGCGAGGCTTGGGGCGCCTTCACCCTGCGGGCTGCGACGCAGGTAGAACCACCAGGTCAGAGCGAGGCAGGAGCCGTAGAAGCCGAGATAGATCGCGAGCGCGAGCTGCGGCCCGCCGGTCATGGCGATCGACTTGCCGAAGCCGCTCGGGATCAGATAGCCGCCGACGGCGCCGACCGCACCGATGAAGCCGACGGCCGCGCCGCTCTCGATGCTCGCGGTCTTCAGGGCAGCGCTGCGTGCCGCATCGCCCTTACCGCGCACCTTGAACAGGTTCTCCTCGCGGAAGATCGAGGGGATCATGCGGTAGGTCGAGCCGTTGCCGATGCCCGTCGTCACGAACAGGATCAGGAACATCGACAGGAAGCCGGCGAAGTCCTTGTGCCCGACGAAGTAGAGCGCGCCGACCGTGGCACCCGCCATCAGGATGAAATTCCAGAACGTGATGATGGAGCCGCCGACCCGGTCCGCGAGCCAGCCGCCGAGCGGACGCGACAGCGAGCCGACCAGCGGGCCGAGGAAGGCGATCGAGATCGTCACGGTGGGGAATTGCGTCTTGAGCAGCAGCGGAAACGCCGCCGAATAGCCGATGAAGGACCCGAACGTGCCGATATAGAGATACGCCATGATCCAGGTGTGCTTGCGCTTGACGATCGCGAGCTGGTTCTTCACCGATGATTTCGCCGTGGCGAGGTTGTTCATGAAGAACACTGCGCCGAACACCGCGATGCCGATCGGCAGCACCCACATCAGGCCGGCATTCTGCAGGAAGATGCCGTCAACGGGCGTTGCCTGGAACAGGTTGAAGACGGCGAGCGTCATCAGGATCGGGGTCAGGAGCTGCACGCTGGAGACGCCGATATTGCCGCCGGCCGCGTTGAGGCCGAGCGCCCATCCCTTCATCCGGTCAGGAAAGAAGAAGGAGATGTTGGTCATGCTGGAGGCGAAATTGCCGCCGCCGAGACCCGCGGTCGATGCGACCAGCAGCATGAGCCAGAACGGCGTATCGGGCTGGCTGACGAAGTAGGCAAGCGACAAGGTCGGGATGAACAGGATCGCCGCGCTGAAGATGGTCCAGTTGCGGCCGCCGAACGTCGTCACCGCGAAAGTGTAGGGAAAGCGCATGAAGGCGCCGATCAGGCCCGGCACGGCGACGAGCTGGAACAGCTGGTCGGTGGTGTAGTGGAAGCCGGCCTGCGGCAGCTTGGTGGTGACGATGCTCCAGATCAGCCAGACCGAGAAGCCGATATGTTCGGCCACGATGGACCAGATCAGGTTTCGCCGCGCGATCGACTTGCCGGTCGCGTTCCAGAACGCCTCGTCCTCGGGGCGCCAATCTGAAATCCAGCTGGAGTTCAGGGTCGGATTCTTCGTCATTGAGTATCCCTTCCAGGCTCACCGCTGCGTCGTTGCAGGCTCTGCCTCCGGTCACGGAGGCGCGCTCCGAGGCTTCACCCCCGGTGGCGAGTTCACGATGCTGATTGATGATGTTGAGGGACGTCGTCGTTGGCGTCGCGCAAAGACGCTTCAATTTCCGTGCCAGTTGCGCGCACGCAGGAAACACAGGGATTTCAGGACGTTATTCGTATTGCCCGAATTGTTTGCAGGGCGTTTCCGCACGCTAAATTTGCGATTCGCTCAATCCCTGTGCGACGCACAGGGATTGAGCTTGATGTCGATTAATTAGGCGCGGGCATATCTCGCGTGAACCCGTGATTTACGCGGCCTCGACGAAGCGATGACGCTCGTAGAGGAATTCGAGCACGCGCTGGCGGCACTTCAGATAGGTGGCGTTGGTCGCGAGGTCGAGCCGCTTGCGCGGCCGCGCCAGCGGCACCTCCAGCACCTCGCCGATGCGCGCGCTCGGTCCGTTGGTCATCATCACGATGCGGTCGGACAGGAGCACGGCTTCGTCGACGTCGTGGGTGATCATCAGGATGGTGTTGCCGAGCTTCTGATGCAGCGCCATCACCGAGTCCTGCAGGTGGGCGCGGGTCAGCGCGTCGAGCGCGCCGAACGGCTCGTCCAGCAGCAGCACCTTCGGCTCCATGGCCAGCGCCCGCGCGATGCCGACGCGCTGCTTCATGCCGCCCGAGATTTCCGAAGGACGCTTGTCCCTGGCATGGGCCATCTGCACGAGGTTGAGATTGTGCATCACCCAGGCGTCGCGCTCGGCACGGGACTTGGTCTTGGCGAAGACCTTGTCGACGCCGAGCCTGACGTTCTCGTAAACGGTCAGCCACGGCAGCAGGCTGTGGTTCTGGAACACCACGGCGCGATCGGGCCCCGGCGAGTTCACCTCGCGGTTCTCCAGCAGCACGCCACCAGTGGTGGCGCCGGTCAGCCCCGCGATGATGTTGAGCAGGGTCGACTTGCCGCAGCCGGAATGGCCGATGATCGAGACGTATTCGCCCTTCTCGATCGTCAGGTTGATGTCCTTCAGCACCTCCGTGGTGGTGGCGGCGCCGCGGGTGAAGACCTTGTCGATGTGGTCGAGCTTCAGATAGGCGGTCATGTCCCTCTCCTCAGTTCTGCGCGGTACCGTGGGTGACGAACTTGCCGAGCCCCGCGATCAGGCGGTCCAGCACGAAGCCGATGATGCCGACATAGAACAGCGCCAGGATGATCTCGCTGATATGCGAGGAGTTCCAGGCGTCCCAGATGAAGAAGCCGATGCCGACGCCGCCGATCAGCATTTCGGCGGCGACGATCGCCAGCCACGACAGGCCGATGCCGATGCGCAGGCCCGTGAAGATGTAGGGCGCCGCCGCCGGGATCATGATCTTGGAGAAGAACTCGAGCGGATTGAGCTGCACCACCGCGGCGACGTTACGATAGTCCTGCGGGATGTTGCGGATGCCGACCGCGGTGTTGATGATGATCGGCCAGATCGAGGTGATGAAGATGACGAAGATCGCGCTAGGCTGGCCGTCGCGGAAGGCCGCGAGCGACAGCGGCAGCCAGGCCAGCGGCGGAATGGTGCGCAGCACCTGGAACAACGGATCGAGCCCGCGCATCGCCCACACCGACTGCCCAACCAGCACGCCGAGCCCAATGCCGGCGATCGCCGACAGCGAGTAGCCGAAGGCGACGCGCTGGAGACTGGCGGACAGATGCCAGAACAGGCCCTTGTCGATGCCGCCATGGTCGAAGAACGGATCGAAGATCAGTTCCCTGGTGTCCGCAAACACTTTTGAGGGCGGCGGCAGCGCCGAGCCGGCCCTCCGGCAGACCAGCTCCCACACCAGCGTCAACAGCGCGATCACGACCAGCGGCGGGATCACGCGCACCGCCGTCTCGCGCGCCATCCGTGCGTAAGCCTCAGTGCGCGGCGGACGCTTCGGCGTCAGCGCGACGACCGGCGCAATTGTTGCGGCAGGCTTCGCGGTCTCAACCTCGATCTTCGTGGCAGTCATGTTCATCGCTATCTCTCTCCGGCGTGGCAAGGACGATGCGGCCGCCTCAAAAGGCGGCCGCAGGGCTCCGTCAGACTTCGACGCGCTTGATCGCGAGCGACTTCAGATAGGCGGCCGGATTTTCCGGATCGAACACCTTGCCGTCGAAGAAGGTCTCCTTGCCGCGCGAGGTAGAGGCCGGAATATCGGCGGCGGCGACGCCGAGCGTCTTGGCCGCGTCCTTCCAGAGATCCTCGCGGTTGACCTTGGCGATCAGTGCCTTGCTGTCGAAGTTCGGCTCGTACTTGCCCCAGCGGATGTCCTCGGTGAGGAACCAGAGATCGTGACTCTGGAACGGATAGGAGGCATGGTCCTTCCAGAAGCGCATCTGCTGCGGCGAGTTGTCGACCACTCGGCCGGTGCCGTAGTCGAACTTGCCCTTCATGCGATCGGTGATGTCTTCGACCGGGCAGTTGATCCACTGACGCTTGGCGCAGATCACCGCGGCTTCCTCACGGTTCTCGGCCTTCTCGGACCATTGCTGGGCTTCCATCACCGCCATCAGCAGCGCCTTCGCTGCCTTCGGGTACTTGTCCACCCATGCCGCGCGCATGCCGAACGACTTCTCCGGATGCTTGTCCCAGAGCTCGCCTGTGGTGATCGCGGTGTAGCCGATGTTCTGATGGATCAGCTGCAGATTCCAGGGCTCGCAAACGCAGAAGCAATCCATGGTGCCGACCTTCATGTTGGCGACCATCTGCGGCGGCGGCACCACGATGGTTTCGATATCCTTGTCCGGATCGATGCCGCCGGCGGCGAGCCAATAGCGGATCCAGAGATCATGCGTGCCGCCCGGGAAGGTCATCGCGGCCTTAACAGCCTTGCCGCCGGCCTTCTTCTTCTCCAGCGCCGCCTTGAAGGGCGCGGTGTCGATCCCGACCTTGAGATCCGCATATTCCTTGGCGACAGAGATGCACTGACCGTTCAGGTTCAACCGTGCCAGGATGTACATGGGCGTCGGCTGATTGTTCTGCGTCACCTTGCCCGCCGAGATCAGATACGGCATCGGGGTGAGGATATGTGCACCATCGATGCCGTTGCCCTCGGAGCCGAGCACGAGATTGTCACGGGTGGTGCCCCAGGACGCCTGCTTTTGCACCTCGACGTCGGGCATGCCGTATTTGGCAAAGATCCCCTTCTCCTTAGCGACGAAAAGAGGGGTCGCGTCGGTGAGCGCAATGAAGCCGAGCTTGGCGCCCTTGACCTCGGGGCCCGCGTCCTGAGCGAAGGCGCCGGCGGGGAAATTCAGTTTGGCGGCGGCAAGAAGGGCGGCGGTCGAGCCGGTGGCCTTCAACAATTGCCGGCGGCTGAGGCCGGTCGTTTCCGAGGGCCGGCGGATGCGCTTGGTCATAGGCAGTGTCGTCCTTTGGCGTCGTTGCGGAATGATTTGCGGCTGTGCGCGCGAGCTGCCCGTCCGTCCGGTTGCGCCGTCCTTGGCGCGTGCGAACGCATGACGGGGGGACCCCCGTCTGGTGGCGTCAGCAAAATCGGATGAGATGTCTCGCGGGACGGCTTCAATGGCGTCGGGCTGGTCGTATTCAAGCTTCATGCCAAGCTTGCCACCGCAAAAAGCGATGATTGTTCAAAGCATTATAACGATCGCGCCAAACTGTCGCAGGCCGGTTCCGCATGCGAAATTTGCGATTTGCACATTCCTTGTGCGACGCACAAAGCTTGTGCATCAGCTCAATCAGGAGGCCGCGAGGGCGGCAGAACGAGATCAGCCCGAGCGGGATTGCATTGAAATTGCTCTCTATTTCTGGCGCGCTGTAGCGGCACGCAACTTGCTTTGCAATTGCCGTCAACGACGACTGCGGCTTGGCCGCATTGATGCAGCCTCTGGCGGCTGCGTCCCGGAAGCTCACCTGCTTCGCGGTCTCCCGGCTTCAGAGTCCTCGTGACGCGATTCCCAAGGCTTCCAGACTTTCCATAGCCCCTCGTGCGCGGCAGGCAGCCCGCACGACCGATGATGTTCAGCCGCGCTCGCCTGGGGGCGTGTCGATCTCACTTACGAAGCAAAAGGAACCATTGATGTCGTATCTCGCGCCTTCGGAATTCGTCACCAAGATGGTGGATGCGGGCGAGTCCAAGATCTTCATGTCCACCCGCGATACCATCATCCGCGCCTACATGGCCGGAGCCATCCTGGCCCTCGCGGCTTGGTTCGCCGTCACGATCAACGTCAACACCGGCCAGCCGCTGGTCGGCGCGCTGTTGTTCCCCGTCGGCTTCGTCATGCTCTATCTCCTCGGCTTCGACCTGCTGACGGGCGTATTCGTGCTCTCGCCGCTCGCGCTGATCGACAAACGCCCGGGCGTCACGCTCAGTGGCGTGCTACGCAATTGGGGCCTCGTCTTCGTCGGCAATTTCGCCGGCGCCTTCACCGTGGCCTTCATGATGGCCTTCGTCACGACGTTCGGCTTCACGCAAGCCCCCGACAAGGTCGGCGCGGCCATCGGCAATATCGGCGAAGGCCGAACGCTGGGTTATGCCGCGCACGGCGCGGCCGGCATGGCGACGCTGTTCCTGCGCGGCATGCTCTGCAACTGGATGGTCTCGACCGGCGTCGTCGGCGCCATGATCTCGACCTCTGTCCCCGGCAAGGTCATCGCGATGTGGATGCCGATCCTGGTGTTCTTCTACATGGTGTTCGAGCATTCCGTCGTGAACATGTTCCTGTTCCCGTCGGGCCTGCTGCTCGGCGCGAAGTTCTCGATCATGGACTATCTGATCTGGAACGAGATCCCGACCGTGCTCGGAAACCTCGTCGGCGGCCTCGCCTTCACCGGCATGACCCTCTATGCCACCCACGTCATGACCCTGCCGAAGCGCCAGGCGGAGAAGGCTGCAAAGCCCCGCGTCGCGGCCTGATCAAACGTCTCGACAGAGGAGCCTCGCCCAATCAGGGTGAGGCTCCTCTTTGCCGGTGATGACGATGTCCCGCGGACTCCAGATCTCGGTCGGCCAGCACTCCGACAAGGGCCGCAAGCCCGTCAACCAGGACTTTCACGGGGTCCTCATTCCGGAGGAGCCGCTGCTCAGCCTGAAGGGCATCGCGGCCGTCCTCGCCGACGGCATCTCCTCGAGCACGGTGAGCCAGATCGCCAGCGAGTCGGCGGTCAAGAGCTTCCTGATGGACTATTACTGCACGTCGGAATCATGGACGGTGAAGACCTCCGCCCGCCGCGTGCTGGAGGCGACCAATTCCTGGCTGCATGCGCAGACGCGCAAGAGCCAATATGCCTATGACCGCGACAAGGGTTATGTCTGCACGCTCAGCGCCATGGTCATCAAGGCGGCGACCGCGCACATCTTCCATGTCGGCGACTGCCGCATCTACCGCCTCGCCGGCAAGGCGCTCGAGCAGCTGACCGACGATCACCGCATCATCGTATCGTCGGAGCAGACCTATCTCGGCCGCGCGCTCGGTATCAACCCGCAGCTCGAGATCGACTACCAGACGGTCGAGATCCAGGCCGGCGACACCTTCCTGCTGACGACGGACGGTGCCTACGAGTTCGTCGATGCGCGTTTCGTCACGAGTGCCATCAACGAGCACGCAGCCGAGCTCGACGGCGCGGCGAAGGCGATCGTGGAGGAAGCCTATCGGCGTGGCAGCGACGACAACATCACGGTCCAGATTCTGCGGATCGACGCGGTGCCGGAAGAAACCGGCGTTTTCGATCGGACCTCGACGCTGCCACTCCCGCCTCTTTTGGAGCCGCGCGCGATGTTCGACGGCTACCGGATCATCCGGGAGATCCATGGCAGCAGCCGCAGCCACATCTATCTCGCCGTCGATGCGGAAACCGAGGAAACGGTCGCGCTCAAGATTCCGTCGATCGACCTGCGCGACAACCAGGCCTATCTGAAGCGTTTCCTGATGGAAGAGTGGATCGCGCGGCGGATCGACAGTCCGTACGTGCTCAAGCCGCGATCGCGATCGACGCGGCGCAATTATCTCTACGTCGCGACCGAGTTCGTCGAGGGGCAGACGCTGCGACAATGGATGCTCGACAATCCGCGGCCCGATCTGGAGACGGTGCGCAGGATCATCGAGCAGATCGCCACCGGGCTTCGCGCCTTCCACCGCATGGAGATGCTGCACCAGGACCTCCGGCCCGACAACGTCCTGATCGACAAGACCGGTACCGCCAAGATCATCGACTTCGGATCAGTGAGGGTCGCGGGCGTCGCCGAAGCCGCGCCGAGAGCGGCCGACGCAGAAATTCTCGGCACGGTTCAATATACGGCGCCGGAATATTTCCTTGGGCAAGGCGGCTCGCCCCGGTCCGACATGTTCTCGCTGGCAGCCATCTGCTACCAGATGCTGACCGGGCATCTGCCCTACGGCGCCCAGCTTGCCAAAATCCGCGGACGATCGGACGCGTGGAAATTGCGATACCGCCCGGCGATCGACGCCGAGCGGGGCATCCCGGGCTGGATCGACGGCGCGCTCAGGAAAGCGCTGCATCCCGATCCCTACAAGCGCCACGAGGACATGTCCGAGTTCGTCTTCGAGCTCAGAAATCCCAATCCGGCCTATCTGAACACGCGCATCACGCCCCTCCTCGAGCGCAATCCGTTGATGTTCTGGAAGCTGACCTCGGCCGCGCTCGCCTGCGCTGTCGTCGTGCTGCTGGCGCTGCTGCACGCGCGCTAGGACCGTCGTCTGTAGAGGCACAGACGCCAATTAGAGACATATATCGCCATGGAGACATCGCCACTGGAGGCCAAAGCCGGGCTTCGAGCAGTCGTCTGCCAATCGCCGGCCGTCGTCACTGTCAGCGCCCGACTGCACGCCTCTCGCGCCTTCAATGTCAGGCATCCCAGCGTCAACGGTACACGCATAGAGATATATGTGATAAGGAAAGGAGTTGGCCACGAGGACTCTATACAAGATGGGGTGCAATATGGTCGATCCCAGTGACCATGCGCGCAGATGTCCCGATTGCTATGAACCTGTCCCTAAGCGAGTCCGCATTTGCCCCAAGTGCAAGTCTTATCTTGATTGGAGGAGGTTTGTCTCGTTTGGGCAGACGAATTTAGCTCTGCTCATAGCTCTCATTTCAGTATCGACTTCGCTAATAACTGTTGTTGCTCCTCTTTTCCGGGCTCACGGTTCGGATCTGAAATTCCTGTTCGAAAGTGCGACGGACAAAAGCGTCTCAATGATGGTACGTAACGACGGCCGGTCCAGCGGAATAATTCGCTTTGTAAGCTTCTCGGTTTCAATTGCTGACACGAGTTCGTCCACATTGGTTATCGCTGTACCGCATGAAGGTAGTGTCATCGAGTCCGGCAAGGAAATGAGAGTTACATTTGCTCCAGTCACACCGAACAACGAGCACCGTATTTGCGCCCACTTGCTTGACAAAAAATTCTTCAATCGCTTCGGCAAACTCCCGGAAGGGCCAATCTCTCCTCCAGCTAAACAGTCGAAGATCGACGGTCGCTACTTCTCGATGCTCTTCGCCCTCAAATGTGCTTTTCACGGCGTAGAAACGAACTTCTACGAAACCAAAAACATACACGCTGATTCAAAATGCGATGGCAATCAGTGGATCACTCATTGTCTGATCAGTGCCAATTCGGCGTTCGTTGACTAACAAACCCATCATCACCTAGTGTCTTCGTAAGTATCGGGACGAAACCGGGCCAGCGCGGTTTGAACGTACGCCCCTCCGAGCGATCCTCACGCCGGCTCCGCCGTCTTCACCCCCAGCGGTTTCGGCGCCACGCCGCCGCCGGGCTTGAGGTGGAATTCGTAAGTCATCAGGTGCCACCGCCCGTTCGCCTTGGTGCCGTCGGGCATTGTGGGATCGTTGCGTGGCTCGACCTTGGCGACGAGATCGTCCTTCACGCCGAACACCACGTCGGAATCGAGATATTTGTCGCCGTCCATGAAGACGTGGGTGATCAGCGGCTCATAGCCCTTGGCATTGACCAGGAAGTGCACGTGCGCCGGGCGCATCGGGTGGCGGCCGGTCTGCACGATCATCTCGCCGACGGGACCATCGGTCGGAATCGGATAGCTGCACGGCAGGATGGTGCGGAAGAAGAAGCGGCCGTCGCTGTCGGTGATGAAACGCGCCCGCGCCGAGGCGCCGACCTCGTCATAGTTCGGCTTCTGGGAGTCGTAGAAGCCGTCGTCATCGGCGTGCCAGACGTCGACGGGAACGTTCGCAAGCGGCTTGCCCTGCAAATCCGTGACGCGGCTCTGCACGAACATCCGCTCGCCGGTCTGGTTGTTCGGCGAGATGTCGGTGCCGTGCGCAGTCACCTTGTGCTCGCCGACATAGAACGGACCAAGCACCGTAGTCTGAGTGGCACCGTCGCGATCCCTGTGATTGACGGCGTCGACCAACATGGAGACGCCGAGCACGTCGGACAAGAGGATGAATTCCTGGCGGGTGTCGGTGCATTTCTGCCCGGTCCGGGTCAGGAAATCGATGGCGTATTCCCATTCCTCGAAGGTGAGACCGGTCTTGCTCACGTAATCGTGCAGCGACTTCACCAATTCCTGCAGCAGGAATTTCGCACGCGTATCGGGCGTCTGATCGAAGCTTTTGACGACGGCTTCGGTGAGGTCGGTCTCATTGAATTGCGTCATGGTGCGTTTGCCCTCGCGTTTTTATCGTTGGCCCGGGCGGGCTCCTTGCGTTCCGAGGCCGAGTCTACACCACGCGGCCCGGCCTCGTTAAGCGCAACCGACTTGGAATGCGGCCGCCATTTCGGTATCAACTTTCCGACAAAACGCCCCGGAGGAACTGATGCTCGCCCCCACCCCTGCCTCGCCCGAATCCGTCGGCATGTCCAAGGCTGCGCTCGACCGCGTCGATGCGCATCTCAAGCGCCGGTACATCGATGCCGGACGCTTCCCGGGCACGCATCTTCTGGTCTACCGCCGCGGCAAGGTCGCGCACAGCTCGGTGCAGGGCTTTGCCGACGTCGAGCGCAAGGTGGCGGTGAAGGACGATACGATCTACCGCATCTATTCCATGACCAAGCCGCTCACCAGCGTCGCATTCATGATGCTGGTCGAGGAAGGGCTCGTCGCGATCGACGAGCCCGTCGCCAAATACATTCCGGAGTGGAAGGATCTCGGCGTGTTCGTCGCCGGCACCTATCCGGCGTTCCTGACCCGGCCGCCCTCCCGGCCGATGCTGATCGTCGACCTCTTGCGCCACACGTCTGGACTGACCTACGGCTTCCAGCAGCGCTCCAACGTCGATGCCGCCTATCGCACCGAGAAGATCGGCGAGGTCGAGAAATCCGGCACGCTGCAGAGCATGATCGAGGGCCTGGCAAAGATCCCGCTGGAGTTCTCGCCGGGCGAGTCCTGGAACTATTCCGTCGCAACCGACGTGATCGGCTATCTCATCGGCAAGATCTCGGGCATGCCGTTCGAGCAGTTCCTCAAATCGCGCATCCTCGATCCGCTCGGCATGACCGACACCGACTTCCACGTGCCGGCATCGAAGGCGCATCGCTTCGCGGCCTGCTATTCGGCGGACCCGGGCGGCGGCACGGCCTTCCATGCCGGCCAGCGCCGCGAGGGGCTGACACTTCAGGACGATCCGACAACGAGCTCGTTCCTGTCGCCGCCCTCGTTCATCTCCGGCGGCGGCGGCCTGTGCTCGACGGTCGCCGACTATCTCACCTTCTGCCGCGCGCTGCTCAATGGCGGCGAGCTCGGCGGCGTCAGGCTGATCGGGCCGAAGACGCTGGCGCTGATGACGACCAACCACATTCCGGGTGGGCGTGCGCTGCCGGAGGTCTCGCGCTCGCTGTTCTCGGAAGCGACCTATAACGGCATCGGCTTCGGTCTCGGCTTCGCCGTCACCATGCGCCCGGCCGAGACGCTGATCGCCGGCAGCCCCGGCGAATACAATTGGGGCGGCGCCGCCACGACCTCGTTCTGGATCGATCCCGCCGAGGAGCTGATCACGATCTTCATGACCCAGGTGCTGCCGTCGAGTGCTTACCCGCTCCGCCGCGAGCTGCGCAGCATGGTCTACGCCGCAATCACCGAGAGCAACCTGTAACCAATCGCGGCCGATCCCGCGGCTGCCGGCCGCGGGATCGCATGATCAAGCGCTCATTTGAGCATCTCCGGCACGATCAGGCGCGGCAGGAACAGCGACACGCTGGGCCAGACGATGAGCGCCGCCAGCACGAGCAGCATCGGGATCAGCATGATCATCGTGTCCTTCAGGGCATAGCGCAGCCGCACGCCGGCGATCGAGCAGGCGATCATCAGACAGAGGCCATAGGGCGGCGTCACCAGTCCGAAGGCCAGCGACACGATGGAGATGATCGCGAACTGGACCGGATGGAGATCGACGGACTTGGCGAGCGGCTCCAGCACGGTGCCGACGATGATGATCGCCGGGATGGCGTCGAGGAAGCAGCCCACCACCAGAAAGCAGAAGGCGATGAAGAAGCCCGCCGTGACCGTGCCCATGCCCCAGGTCGAGACGTTGGCCAACAGTTCCTGCGGGATCTTGTAATAGGCCAGCAACCAGCCGAACGCGCTCGCGGTGCCGACGCAGAACAAGGCAACTCCGGCCAGGCGCCCGGTATCGAGCAGCGCCTTGTACAATTCGCGCAAGCCTGTCTCGCGATAGAAGAATGCGGAGAGCGCTACGGAATAGAGCACCGCGACGCAGGCGGACTCGGTCGCGGTGAACCAGCCGAGCAGAATGCCGCCGACGATGATGAACGGCGTCATCAGCGCCGGTATCGACCGCCAGATGGCGCATCGCATCTCGACCCAGGTCGACTTCGGATATGTCGGATAGCCGCGGCGCACCGCATAGACGTGCACCGTTGCCATCTGCGCGCCCGCGATCAAAAGGCCCGGCACGATGCCGGCCAGATACATCGCCGCGATCGAGGTCGAGATCAGCCCGCCCCAGACGATCATCAGGATCGACGGCGGGATGATGACGGCAAGCACCGCCGACACCGCCGTGATGGCGATGGAGAACGAAAGGTCGTAGCCCTCCTTGCTCTGCGCATCGATGAAGATCTTGGACTGGCTCGCCGCATCCGCGGTGGACGAGCCCGAGATGCCCGCAAAGAACACCGACAGCACGACGTTGATCTGCGCCAGCGATCCCGGCCAATGCCCGACCATCGAGCGCGACAGCTCCACCAGGCGGTCGGTGATGCCGCCGATGCTCATCAGGTTCGCCGTCAGGAGGAAGAACGGCACCGCGAGCAGGATGAACGAATTGTAGGCGTTGAAGGTTTCCTGCGCGAGCATCATCAGCGACAGGCGCGGCTCGATCAGAAGGATCGGCACGCAGGCCAGGCCGAGCGCGAAGGCGACCGGCACGCGCACGATGAGCAGGCCGATGAAGACCCCGAACAGCACCATCGCGGCCTGTCCGGCAGAAAGTACAGTGCCGCTCATTTCTGTGCCCCGACCAGAATGCTCATTTCATCAATGATCTGTTCGCCCGCAAACACGATCCACGTCACGCCGGCCACCGGCCAGGCGACGTGGATCAGCCAGAGCGGCAAATCGGCCAGCTCCGACGTTCTGTTCCAGGCGAAGCGTGTGAATTCGATTCCGGCCAACACGAACACGAGGGCCAGCGCCAGCACGCCGAGCCGCGCGATGATCCGCACCGCGGCCTCCGAGCGCCGCGACAGATCGGGCCATACGTCGACCTCGAAATGCTGCGCCTCGCGGATGCCCACCATGGCGCCGATCATGATCGTCCAGACGAACAGGAAGCGCGCCATCTCCTCCGTCCAGATGTAGGAGGGAATGAACGGCGTGTAGCGCGAGACGATTTGCAAGGTGACCGGAATGACCAGGATGCCGACGCAGGCGGCGAGCAGGAATTCCAGCAATTTCGCATAGGCCGCGGTGACGCGACGCCACAGCGACGGCGTGGACGGGAGGTGCATTTCGGACATTGGAGCTCCGTACGGCGCTCATCCGCCACGTCCGGGCAGGAAGCGGGGCCTGCCCGGAATGCTGTCGGCGGACGGGGCGGCCTCAGACGACGTTGATCTTCTCGAAAATGCCTTCCGCGCCGATCTCCTTGGCGTAGGTGGCCATCACGGGGTCGGCGAGCTTCTTCATGGCATCGCGCTCCTCGAACGGAACGCGCTTGAGCTTGCCGGCCTTCTCCAGCGTGTCGAGCTTGACGACCTCTTCGCTGGACTCGAGCTGGCGGCCGTAATCGCCGGCCTCCTTGCCCGCCTTCATGATCGCGTCCTGCAGATCCTTGGGCAGGGTCTTGAGCGTCTTCACTGAGAAGCAGATCGGCCGGATCGACACGGCGTGCTGTGTCAGGTTGAGATGCGGGGCCACTTCGTAGAACTTCATCGCCTCGACGCCGGCCGCCTCGTTCTCGCCGGCCGAAATGACGCCGTTCTGGATCGCGTTGTAGATTTCGTTATAGGCGATCACGGTCGGGCTCATGCCGACGGCCGCGAAGGTCTTCGACCAGATCGGCGCGCCCTGCACACGGACCTTGAGGCCCTTGAGATCGGCGAGGTTCTTGAGCGGCTTGTTGGCGAAGATGTTGCGGATGCCGCCGCCGGCATAGCCGATCAGAACGACTTCGGCCTTGGCCGCGACCTCATCGGCGATCGGCGCCAGGATGTTGGCTTCGACCACCTTGTTCATGTGCTCGATGCCCTTGAACACGAAGGGCGCATCGATGAACGGGGCCGCCTTGGCGAAGGTCGACATGTGGGCCGGCGAGACGATGCCGTAGTCGACCGCCTTGCCCTGCGACATGTATTCGAAATACTGCTTCTCGAGGCCGAGCGAGGAGTTCCTGTGCAAGGTGAAGTTGACGGGCTTGCCGTAGTATTTCTTCACCAGCTCCTCGAACCGCAGCAGGGCCCGGTTGAAGGCATGATCGTCATTGAACTGCACGGCACCGTTCAGCGTGATCGGAGCTTGCGCCCTCAGGATCGACGGCATGCCAATGGCAGCTGCCGCAGTGGTTGCGCCGATCCCAGCGAGAAATGACCTTCGCTTCATCGTCTCCCCTCCCTTTGATGCTCCAGCCCTGTCGCCGGGCCGTGAGCGCAGCCGTTATGCGGCTTGTGAGAGGCAAGCGTATGAAAAACCTCGACGGGACGGAAGTGATTTCGCGTGCGTTGCCGGCCCTCATCGTCGCGGCGCTGCTCCGGCACGACCTGCTGCACTGCAACGGGCGCTCCGGCCGGCGCGCTCAGGAGGCAGCCGTGCGGACCTGTGCGCTGCACGCAAGAGGACCGCGCGGCTCCTCGAAGCCCTAATGCAAATGACCGATCAGATAGATGCCGCCGCCGATCACGATGATCGCCGGCACGGCCCACAGAATCAACACTGGCATCACGCTCCTCCTTAGTTGGACGTGCAGACCTTGACCGTCTTCATGCCGCTCTCAGCCTCAGTGCGCGTCTTGTAGATCGTGCCCGAGGGACTGACGACGGTCATGGACGTGTCCGTCGGCTTCTTGTCGACGATGGTGCACTTCTTGGTCTTGACGTCCTGGACGACGTAAAACTCGTCGGCCGCGAACGCCGGCAGGGACAACGCAGCAACCATCAGCGCTGCGGACGCTATTCTCAACTTCATGTTCTCCTCCTCCAGATTGCAGGGCTCGTTGCCTGCTGATCCCAACGGGAAAAACTGGCAATTTGTTCCTAATCGCCGGGAACGCCACCCGCGATGAGATGTTGGTGCGGCGCTATTCACCTCAGAGGAGAACCAGGATGAAGAAGCTGTTCCTGCTGTCCGCCGCGGCAGCGTTGATCTCGACCGGCGCTTTTGCGCAATCCACCGTGGTGACCACGACGGGAACCGGCCACGCGGCCGCGGTTCAGATCGAGCCGCAATACAGGACCAAGATCAAATCCTACGTCACCGAACATCGCATCCGCCCGGTCACGACGAAGGAGAAGATCATCGTCGGCGCGACGGTGCCGAGCGACGTCGAGCTCGAGGCGGTTCCGTCCGATTGGGGCCCGTCGCTGACGAAGTATCGCTACGTCTATTCGGGAGAGCGCGTGATGCTGGTCGATCCCGGCTCACGCACCGTCGTGCAGGAAATCGACTGATCAGGACGGGAGAGCGGCCGTCTCGGCGGCCGCCTCCCTCCCCGAGTTGATCGCATGACGTCGATCTGTCCGGAAAACCGCGTCGCGCGGTTTTCCGGATCATGGTCTAGACCGTCGAGATGCCGTCGATCGGGCTGATGTCCCCGACGAAACGCAGCAGATCGGCCATCGTGAACTCGCCCGGCACCTGCGAGGGCAGCGTCGGCTTCCAGTTCTTGCCCTTGAGCCAGAGATACGACTGGTGGTCGCCATGGACGAGGCCGACGAAGACCTCGGCGAGCAGGGTCGCGCCGACCGGCCCGAGCCTTTCGCCGCCGCCCCGCTGCTCCGCCTCCTTGAGGATGTAGTACCAGAGCGGGGTGTGCTCGTGCAGGCCGTGCTTCTTCGCCACCGCGCCGTCGGTCCCCTTGGAGATTTCGGCCGGCGTCAGCGGGTTCTTGATCTTCATGGCCTTGGCGACGTCCTGCCCGGAGGGCAGGCCCAACAGCACGCCGCGCTTGAGATTGCGGAACGGCAGGCTGCCGCCGTCGCCGGGCAAGGTGTGGAGTTGCGGCACGACGAACGGATCGATCTTGCGCGACGGATTGAGCGTCACGCCGGCAGGATTGTTCGGCAGCACCTGATAGAAGCGCCGCCAGTCGATGATCCAGTTGCTCGAAAGCACCGGAAGCGGGAGCGGCGGCTGAATCGGGTTTGGCGCCAGATCGCCGATGATGCCGCCCGACAGCCCAGTGAACCTGAACAGCAGATCCAGGGTTGCCGGAGTGAGGCCGCCGGGCGTGAAGATCCGGTTGTGGCTATAGACCTGGCGCACCATGCTGTGGCCGAGACGGTAGACGGCGGCTGAAAATTCGACGGGCATGTAGGGTGTCTTCTTGAAGCGGTAGAAACGCCGCCCCTGCTCGAGAATCTTCGCGACGATCCCCTTCTCGGTGATCCGCTCCACGAAATCGTGCAGGACCATCCATTGGTAGTGCCAGGTCACGATCCGGCGCGCTTCCTCGAAGATCTCGCCCGCCGGCTTGCCGGACGCTGCGAGCTGATCGCAGACCTTGTTGTGAAACTTCAGCATCGCAAGATGGGTTTGCGCGACGAGCAGGTTCTCGTCGTTGCGGTGATCGCCGATCAGGGCAAACCCCTCGGGATTGCGCGGCAGGTCGTTGCGATGATCGCCCGTGATGGCATCGACGTTGACGGTCTTGCCAATCAGCAGCTTGGGCCCCGGCGTCTTGCCGTTGTCGGTCGCCGAATTGCGCGCGTACAGATGACGGCTTCCGTCGGGACCGAGACCATAGATGCTGTCGAGATCGAGCGCGGGCGTGCGAAAATTCGTGACCGCGGTCGGATCGGCTTCCTTCTCGCCGAAGGAGGTCAGATCGAGCGTGATATCATGATCGACGAATTGCCCGAGATAAGTGAAACCCGCTGGGACATTGGGATTGTTTCCGGCGGCGTCGCCGGGGGCGGGATCCTTCATCGCGTCGGCGAGCTCATGCAGCGGACCGTCGTCGACAGCCAGCGGCTCCAGGGTCGGAAACATCCGGCCAAACATGCCCGGATCGTCGTGTCCGGAAAGCGTATCCAGAAATTGTCGCGTCGGTTGACGTCCGGCCTTGCCATGACCGGGATGAACATTCACGTCGGTTCCCATCGCTTGCTCCTGCTCAAAATGCTGTAGGGGAGAGGGGCGCCGAAGATGTCGTGATCTAAAATTCTCGTTTCAGTATACGTTCAGAAGAATTGCCCCTCAGGGTGTAGTACGACGAAACATTACCACAGATTGCATTCTATGGATGTGTCCTACCGCGAGGCTTTTTGCCCCACCGACGACACAGGCTTTTGATCGCCCGCAGCTCGAGCAGGAAAGACTAAGGCCGCGATCGACCGCCGGCCCAATCGGGCTTCAGCGTTTGGCAGCGAACCGCGACCAGATCTCAGCGTCGGTGTAGAAGTCGACGCCGCCATCGAGATCTCTCACCAGCCATTCGCCGAGATAGACGATCTGAGTGCCGCTGCGCCGCTCGTGCCGAAGCTCGAATTTTCCGTCGGCATCCTTCTGCAGCGAGCAATTCGACTGAACCCAGCTCGGCCACTCCTGCAACGGCTGCCCCAAAAATTGCCAAGCAACCAAAGCCGCGTTGTCCGACAAGGGTTCTAAGCGCAATGTCTTGGTCACGTGATCTCCACCATGCGAGTTTGTCCCCGATGCAAACGTCTCGGGACCGGAAAGGTTTGGAATCGTCGTTCCCTGACAGCATGCCTGACGGGTTCCAACGGTTCCTCTACTTTTTCGTCCGTGAAAACCCGGTCCCCTCGCGCCCTAACCGATCGTCTGCAGCGCCGGAAACGTCTCCAGCAGCCAGATGCTCACGTTCGAGACCGCGCCGGTGAGAAAACCGATGCCGGTGATCACCATCAAGGCGCCCATGGCGCGCTCGACATTGACGAGGTGGCCCTTCATGCGCGCGAACAGCGCGGAGAACTGCTCGATCATCAGCGCGGCGATCAGGAATGGAATGCCGAGCCCTGCGGAATAGACCGCGAGCAGGCCGGCGCCCCTCGTCACCGTGGCTTCCGCCGCGGCGATCGAGAGGATCGCAGCGAGGATCGGGCCGATGCAGGGCGTCCAGCCGAAGGCGAAGGCAAGACCCATGATATAGGCGCCCCACAGGCCGACCGGTTTGGGGATCGGCAGCCGCCCCTCGCGCATCAGAAGGCCAATGCGCGTCAGGCCGAGGAAGTGCAGGCCCATGATGATGATGACGATACCGGCGAGGATCGACAGCTCCGCCGACCAGGCCCGGATCAGCCCGCCGATCAGCGAAGCGCTGGCGCCGAGCGCCACGAAGATGGTGGAGAAGCCGAGCACGAACAGGAGCGCCGACATCATGATCGCGCGCTTGGAGGCCGCGGCCGGCTCGTCGCTCTCGACATGCTCGATCGTGGCGCCCGTGAGGTAGATCAGATAGGGCGGAACCAGAGGCAGGACGCAAGGCGAGAGGAAGCTGACGAGGCCGGCAATCAGCGCCGCCGGGATCGAAACATTTTGCATGATGCAGTCGGAGCCATCTCAGGCCCCGGTACGGCGCGCAGGGAACGCGCCCGGCCCGGAGCCGAACCGGCTCTGGTGTAGCCGATGCCGGAGAATGCGCAACTGAGGCGCACAAAACCAAGGCTCCTCCCGATGCCCTCCGTGATCACAGATGCGGCATCGGGACGCGCACAAACCTCGCCAAAAAGCGGGATTCGGCGGCGCGGCTACTTCACCACGCGGAGCAGCGGACGCCGGGGCTGGTCCTGCGTCTGCTTGGAAGGGGGCGGCGGCTCGCTCGCAGCGCTCCGCAGCATTTCGTCGCACAGCGCCTTGAGATCGGCACTGTCAATTCCTTTCAGTTTCATCCTGACATCGAGGATGACGATGGACAGCATCTCGGCCGACTCACGGCTGTTGCACGCATTGAGAACCCTGCGGCACTCCTCGAGCGTTTCCAGCACCGACTGCAACTGTTCGTCTGAATGCGACACCGGCGTTCTTTCCGTTAATTCGGCCTGCGAGACGTATCGCTCACGCCCCTTCGGCCCCCCATGGAAAACAAAAGATAGCACGAGGCGACTGCGCCTTCGAACCGGATTTCAGTGTGTTTCTGCTGTGGAACCGTATTTCCGGCCGCCATCGCCATGCGGCACCATCGGCGATCGCCGAAATGCTTTGGGAGCAAACGCCTGATGCGGTGTGTCGATCCATCAGCGGCGACAGCATGGACTTGCGCGCAAGATCATTCATTGCGGACAGCGCCGGCAATCCCGCAGCCATTTTGCGGCTCGCAACGGAACTCACGCCATACCCCTCAGTCGAGCCGATAGTCTCGCCCGAATTTCCAGCTCATGGCAGCATCCAAATACCGCCCTCAGGTAGTAAGGATGACGTTCAAAACTCGTCGTTCCCCAACCCGTCGTGGTTGTGGTTTGCTCCAGATTCTGCCAGTTTAGCTTTCCAAAGGAAATTGTATGCACTCCTTGGCGGAAAGGGGCGTTCCGCTGGCGGAACGCCCAAAGACAAATGTCAGCGGCCTCTCGGATTGGGACACCGCCCGCATATTTTTGGAAGTCGTGCGAAGCGGAAGCTTTCGCTCGGCGGCCGAGCGCCTGTCGCTGTCGATCAACGCCGTGCGGCGCCGGATCGACGATTTCGAACGCCAGACCGGCACCACGTTATTCACCCGCGACGTCCACGGCACCCATCTGACCGATGAGGGCGCCCTGGTGGTGTCCGCCGTCGAGCGCATGGAAGCGGCCACCTTCGACGTGCTGCGCGCCAGCGATTCGATGGCCAACGCCCTGTCCGGCGAGGTCCGCGTCGCCGTCACCGAGGGGCTCGGCACATTCTGGCTAGCCCCGCGCCTCGTCGAATTCCAGCAGGCCTATCCGAAGATCCTGGTCGACCTGCATTGCGCGATGCGCTCGGCCGACGTCTCGCGCCACGAGGCCGACGTCGCCATCCATCTGTCCCGTCCCTCGGCGCTCGACATCAAGCTGGTGCGGCTCGGCCGCATGCATCTGATGTTCTGGGCCTCCGAGAAATACATCGAGAAGCATGGCGCGCCGCGCTCGGCGGCGGAATTGATCAAGCATCGTCTGGTGCTGCAATTCGCCGACCAGCTCGCCGCCAAGGAATCTTTCGAGAGCTTCTTCCCGGGCGTGTCCGAACGTGACCTTCTGGTCATGAAGACCAACGTCTCGAGCGCCAATTATTGGGCGGTCGCGAATGGCGCCGGCATCGGCGTCTTCCCGAGCTACGCCATCGCGCTTGGCGGGAAGTTGATTCCACTGGAGGTCGAGCTGAACCGGCCGCTGGATATCTGGCTGTCCTACCATCCCGGTAGCGGCCGTATTCCGCGCGTGAGGCACATGATTGACTGGCTGATCGAGGCTTTCAATCCGGCTCGTTTCCCGTGGTTTAAGGAAGAGTTCGTGCACCCGCACGAATTCAAGCACTCGTATATGGGCGAACCCCTGACCCAGCTCTTCGGGGGATTTTCAACCGAAGAACAAAGGTGAAAACAGAGATGAAAGCAGCGGCGAAAAGAATGAAGCAGCGCAGCGCGGGCAAGCCGGACATCGAGCTTGGCAAGCGGATTCGTCTGCGGCGCGTCGAGATGAAGATCTCGCAGGCCGAGCTCGGCGAGAAGCTCGGCGTCAGCTTCCAGCAGGTGCAGAAATACGAGAAGGGCGTCAATCGCGTCGGTGCGGCCCGGCTTCAGCAGATCGCCTCCGCCCTCGATGTGCCCGTGACCTTCTTCTACGACGGTGACAACAAGGCCCGCGAAGTCGAGAGCCTGCTCTTCCTCGACTCGGCCTTCAGCCTCCGCCTGCTGCGCGCCTACAGCAAGATCAAGGATCAGACGGTGCAGCGTCAGCTCGTCTCGCTGATGGAATCGATCGCGGCGAACGAGAGCTGAGGCCGATCGACGGTCCGGCCTTCACGGCCGACGTTCAATCCGCCGCGTCACGGGGACGCGGCCGGATTGCACGAGATCGGCTGGATCCGATCTGAACTTGACTTGGCCCGCGCGCGATTCGCGCGTGGCCTTGATTTTCGGAGCGGCCTGACCGCCCCTTTTTCCTGGCAGTCTTCCTTCGGGTCTCGGCCCCGTCGAACGTCGTGCGCCATGCAATCGCAGCACGGCCGGATGCAGGCTCTGCTCTCCAGCGCCGGTTGACCGCGGCGGCGCCTACGCCGCACATTGCGTCTCGCCACCGAGCAGCGAGCGCGCGATGCCAGACACTTTCAGCATGACCGAAAAACCCTACGCCGACGGCAAGATCCTCACGCACACGGCCGACGGCGTCGGCGTGATCACTTTCAACAATCCCGACAAGCGCAACGCGATGTCGCTGGAGATGTGGGAGGGATTTGGCGAGGCGCTGACCGCCTTGCGCGACGACGACAAGGTGCGCGTCGTGATCCTGCGCGGCGCCGGCGGCAAGGCGTTCGTCTCGGGCGCCGACATCAGCCAGTTCGAGAAGGTCAGGCACAACGCGGCGGCGTCCGAGCAATACGCCAGGCGCAGCGCCGCCCAGCGCGCCCTCCTCGCCGACTATCCCAAGCCGACCATCGCCTGCATCGACGGTTATTGCCTCGGCGGCGGCATGCAGGTCGCGATGCTCGCCGACATCCGCCTCGCCTCGCAGGACAGCCAGTTCGGCATTCCCGCGGCCCGGCTTGGCATCGCCTATGGCTATGACGGCTTGAAGCATCTGGTGTCGCTGGTCGGCCCGTCCTGGGCGCGGCTCCTGATGTACACGGGCATGCGCATCGATGCCGCCGAGGCGCTGCGCATCGGCCTCGTCGAGCGCGTGTTCCCGCAAGGCGAGCTCTGGGGCGAGACCATGGCGATTGCCGAGACGATCGCGCAGAATGCTCCGCTCGCGATCAAGGCCGCCAAGATCACCATTGCGCAGGTCTTGAAAGACGAGAGCGCACGCGACATGGACGCGATCAAGGCGATCGGCAATGCCTGCATGGACTCGGATGATTTCCGGGAAGGCCGCCAGGCCTTCATGGCAAAGCGCAAGCCGCAGTTTCAGGGCCGCTGAAGCTGAACCGACATTCAGGAAGATTAAATTCCGCGCGCGGCCCAGTCGCCATAGCAACCAGTTGATCTCCCGCAAGTTCTCCCGCCACCAACGAGGGAGATTGCGATGAAACTCAGAATTGCTGTTCTTGCGCTGGTTGCGGTGGGTGGTGTGTCGCTCGCGTCGGGACCGGCGCTTGCGGCAATGCCGAACGGCATCCCGCAGGCCGACAAGATCGCAAGCGGTCCGGCTGCGAATATCGATCAGGTCCGCATGGTCTGCAACGCTTGGGGCCGCTGCTGGTGGCGACCAAACTATTACGGTGCCTATGGCTATTACGGCCCACGCCGTTTCTACGGGCCACGGCCATATGGCTATTACGGCCACCGCCACTGGCGTCGCTGGTAAATGACGTAGGGCCCCGAGGACCGCTTTCGCGCGCTTCAACTACAGCGCCGCAAGCACCGCCTTCGTGATGTCAGCCGTGCCGTTGCTGCCGCCGAATTCCATCGGCTTGATGCCGCCGGCATAGACTTGGTCCACCGCACGCTCGATCGTCTCGCCGGCCTCCGCGGCGCTCTCGACGCCGTGTTTGTCGGCGAGCCAATCCAGCATCATCGCGGCGGACAGGATCATGCCGGTGGGATTGGCCTTGCCCTGCCCCATGATATCGGGCGCCGTGCCGTGGCAGGGCTGGAACACCGCGTACTTGTCGCCGATGTCGGCCGACGGCGCCATGCCGAGGCCGCCGATCAGGCTCGCGGTGATGTCGGAGACGATGTCGCCGAACATGTTCTCCATCACCATCACGTCGAAATCCCAGGGACGCTTGACCAGCATCGCCGAGCAGGCATCGACATAGAGCCGGTCGGTCTTCACGCCTGGATGCTTCTTCTCGATCTCGTCGAAGATGCCGCGGAAGAACGCAAAGGCCTTGAACACGTTCGCCTTGTCGACGCAGGTGAGCGCACCGGGCTTGCCGCGCGCCTTGCGCCGCTCGGCGAGGCGGAACGAGAACTCGAACAGGCGCTCGGAGGTTTTGCGCGTGATCACCATGGTCTCGCGCGCGTCCTCATGGGTGACGACGCCCTTGCCCATCGAGGCGAACAGTCCTTCGGTGGACTCCCGGATCACGACGAGATCGATGCCGCGCTGGTCCGCGCCGACGATCGGGCTCGGCACGCCCGGAATGAGGCGTGCGGGCCGCACGCCGGCATAGAGATCGAAGATGAAACGCAGCTCGATCTGCGGCGCGATCTCGGTATTGTCGGGGTAGCGCACCGACGGCAGGCCGCAGGCGCCCAGCAGGATCGCGTCAGCCTCCTCGCAGAGCTTGATGGTGCTATCCGGCATCGACTTGCCGGTCGCGAGATAATGGTTGGCGCCGGCCGGAGCCTCGGTGAAGCGGAAACCGAGGCCGGATTTTTCGCCGACCTTGCGCAGCACCTGGAGCGCCGGCGCCATGACCTCCGGACCAATGCCGTCACCGGCGAGCACGGCAATGTGGAAGGCGTTGTTTGCGGACATGGAAGCCTCGAGGAAGGAGTTAGCCAAGTCGTCATTGCGAGCGAAGCGAGGCAATCCAGAATCTTTCCGCGGAGGCAGCCTGGATTGCTTCGTCGCTTCGCTCCTCGCAATGACGACGGAGAGAGCGTTCGTTACGGCGTCAGCACCGTACGGCCGACCACCGCGCCCTGCTGCAATTGCAGCAGCGCGTCGTTGGCCTTGGCGAGCGGTTGCTGCGTCACCGGGATCGGCGGCACCTTCTTCGACCGCACGAGGTCGAGCAGCTCCTGCGTTTCGCGCAGGTTTCCGACATAGCTGCCCTGGATCGTCACTGCCTTGATCGGAATCAGCGGCAGCGCCCAGGTCGCACCGCCGCCGAACAGGCCGACGATGACGAGCTTGCCGCCTTTGGTCAGGCAATCGAAGCCGAGCTGCGTCGTCGCAGAGTTGCCGACGAGGTCGATCACGGCGCGGATCGGCCCGCCGGCCTTCTTGGCAAGCTGCTCCAGCGCATCCGGCGCCTTGGGATCGACGGTTGAGAGCGCGCCGGCCTTCTCCGCGGCCTCGCGCTTCCGGGCGTCGATATCGACCATGATCGCGCCTTTGCCGCCCATCGCTTTCAGCAGCGACAGCGCCATCAGGCCGAGACCGCCGGCGCCGAACATCACGATCGGCGTGTCGAAATGCTGCTCGACCTTCTTCAGCGCGCTGTAGGTGGTGACGCCGGAGCAGGCATAGGGCGCGGTCGTCGAGGGATCGAGGCCCTTCAGATTGAGCAGGTAGCGCGGATGCGGCACCAGCATGTGATCGGAATAGCCGCCGTCGCAATAGACCCCGAGCGAGCGCGGCGTCAGGCACATGTTCTCGTCACCGGCGAGGCACGTGGCACATTTGCCGCAGCCGATCCAGGGATAGACCAGGCCGACATCGCCGACCTTCAGGTCGCCCTGGTCGGTCGGCTTCACGTCCGGGCCGAAGGCGAGGACCTCGCCGACGGTCTCGTGGCCCATGGTCAGCGGCAGGTTGATGCCGCGGTCCTTCAACGAGAGCGGCTTGCGGCCATGGCCGAGATCGTAGCCGCCTTCCCAGATGTGAAGGTCGCTGTGGCAGACACCGGCGGCCTTCACCTTGATCAGCACCTGCGTGCCCGCGGGCTGCGGCGTCGCCTCGTCGAACTCCTGCAGCGGCGCCTTGAAATCGGCAACCTTGAAACTCTTCATCGGCGTCCTCCCGCATGCTTCTTGTTGTCGCGCTACCATGCCACGGTCGGCGCGGCGAGACAAACCGGTCTTAGTTCAAGCCAGCGGATGGTGGCAAGCCGCGAACTGGCCGGGTGCGACCTCGCGCAACTCCGGTATCTCCGCGCTGCATCGCTGATCGGCCCGCGGGCAGCGGGTGCGGAAGCGGCAGCCGGATGGTGGCGCAATCGGCGATGGCGGCTCGCCGGCCGCCACACTTTCGGCGGGACGCACGTCTGGATCCGGCACCGGGATCGCCTGCAACAGCAGCGCGGTGTAGGGATGCGCAGGCCGCGCGAACAATTGCTCGGAAGGGCCGACCTCGCAGAGCCGGCCGAGATACATCACCGCGACGCGATCGCTGACCGCTTTGACCACCGCGAGGTCATGGGCGATGAACAGCAGCGTCAGGCCGAAGCGCGCCTTCATCTCCTCCAGCAGGTTGAGGATCTGCGCGCGAATGGAGACGTCGAGCGCCGAGACCGGTTCGTCGCAGACGATGAATTCGGGGTTGAGCACCAGCGACCGCGCGATACAGATGCGCTGGCACTGGCCGCCGGAGAATTCGTGCGGCAGGCGGTTCGCCACGAGATCGGGGTCGAGCCCGACCGCAGAGAGCACCTCGTGAACGCGCCGTTTGCGTTCGGCGGCATCCTTGACGCCAGCGATGATCAGCGGCTCGGCGACGATGTCGCCGATGCGCCGGCGCGGGTTGAGCGAGGCGATCGGATCCTGGAAGATCAGCTGCACGCGGCGGCGCATCCTGCGCAGCGCCTCGCCCTCCATTGCGGTGAGGTCCGCGCCGTCAAACATCACGCGGCCGGACTTGGCACGGCGCAGTTGCAACACGGCGCGGCCGAGCGTCGACTTGCCGCAGCCGGATTCGCCGACCAGTCCGAGCGTCTCGCCGCGCGCAACCTGGAGGCTGACACCGGAGACGGCATGAACAATCTTGTTGCCGAGGCCATATTCGACGACGAGATTGTCGACGTTCAGAAGCGGCGCGGGGCGCACAGCAAGCTGCATCATGCCTCGATCCCCTCCGTCATCCGGATCGGGTGGAAGCAGGCATAGACATGCCCCGGCATCTCGGCACTCGTCAGGACCGGTTTGGCCTCATGACAGCGCGCGGTGGCATAATTGCAGCGCGGCGCGAAGGAGCAGCCCTTCAGCGGCCGCGTCGGATCGGGTGGACGGCCCGAGATCGCCGGCAGCGGCGTATGCGGCGCGGCATCCAGCTTCGGGATCGCCGCCAGCAGCGCCTCGGTGTAGGGCATGTGCATGCGCTTGAACAAGACCTGCGTCGGCGCGCGCTCCACCACCCGGCCCGCATACATCACCGCGACCTCGTCGGCGCGGCCGGCGACGACGCCGAGATCGTGGGTAATAATGATCATCGCCATGTGGCGGCGGCGCTGCTCGCGCGCGAGCAGATCGAGGATCTGCGCCTGGATGGTGACGTCGAGCGCGGTGGTCGGCTCGTCCGCGATCAGGAGCTTCGGTTCGCAGGACAGTGCGATCGCAATCGCGATGCGCTGGCGCATGCCGCCGGAGCATTGATGCGGATATTGCGCGAGCCGCTGCTCCGGCGCGGGAATGCCGACGGCGGCGAGCAGCTCGATGCTGCGCGCCTTCGCGGCGGGGGCGTCGAGCTCGAGGTGCTCCTGGATCGTCTCCATCAGCTGCGTGCCGATGGTGAGCACCGGGTTGAGCGAGGTCATGGGGTCCTGGAACACGACCGCGAGATCGCGTCCGCGCAAGCGCCGCAGGCTTTCAGGCTCGAGCCGCACCAGATCCTGTCCGTCGAACATCACCCGGCCCGTCAGCTTCGCCTTCTTCGGCAGCAGCTGCAGCACGGCGCGCGAGAGCATGGTCTTGCCGCAGCCGGATTCACCGACGATCCCGAGCGTGCGTCCGGCCTGCAGCGAAAGGTCGACGTGATCGACGGCGCGCAGGTTTCCGCGCGGGGTCGGCAGCTCGACCGCGACATCCTCGATGGTCAAGAGCGGCGCGCTCACAGTGCCCCCTGACGTGGATCGGTGAGGGCCCGCAAGGTGTCGCCGACGAGGTTGAAGGCCAGCACGGTGAGGAACAGTCCGGCCGCCGGCAGGAACGCCAGCCGCGGCGCGACGTCGAGGCTGTCGCGTCCCTCCCCGATCATGCTGCCCCAGCTCGCCATCGGCGGCGGCACGCCGAGGCCGAGAAAGGACAGCGCGCCCTCGACCACGATGGTGACGGCGACGCCGAGCAGGAAGAAGGCGAGCAGCGGCAGGACGACGTTCGGCAGCAGCTCGCGCAGGAGGATGCGCGCATGGCTGGCGCCGAGCGCCTCGGCCGCGATCACGAACTCGCGCCGCGCCAGCGTCAGCGTCGCCGCGCGCGCCACGCGCATGAAGGCGGGAATGCCGAGCACGCCAAGGACCATTGTGAGGTTAGGGACCGACTGCCCGAGATAGGCGACCACCGCGAGCGCGAAGATCAGCGGCGGAAAGGCGAGCAGGACGTCCATGCTGCCGACCACCAGCGTCTCGAACCGGCCACGGAAATAGCCGGCCAGCAGGCCGAGCGCGCCGCCGATGACGAGGCCGATCATGGGCGCGATCAGCCCGACCGCCAGCGACACCCGCGCGCCAAAGATCAGCCGGGCGAGCTCGTCGCGGCCGAGCCCGTCGGTGCCGAGCCAATGCTCCCAGGAGAAGGCGGCGCGCCGTTCCAGCATGTCCATGTCGGTCGGGTTCTGCAGCGGCAGCACCGGCGCCAGGATCGCGAGCGAAAGGATGATCGCAAGCCAGGCGCTTGCGATCCAGAACAACAGGCCGAGCTTGCGCTTGCGGCCGACCGGCGCAGCCACCTCCTCGTCCTGGATCGACAGCTCAAGCGTGGCCATGGCGGATCCTCGGATCGAGCACGGCGTAGAGCATGTCGACGATGAAATTGACGATGACGAAGCCGCAGGCGACCAGCAGCACCACGCCCTGGAGGATGACGAGATCGCGGGTGTAGATCGCCCCGACCAGCAGCCGGCCGATGCCGGGCAGCGCGAAGATCGTTTCCACGATCAGCGTGCCGCCGAGCAGGCGGCCGATATTGATGCCCGTCACCGTCACCAGGGTCAGCGACGAAGGCTTGAGCGCATGCACGAACAGGATGCGCGATGGCTTGAGGCCCTTTGCTTTGGCCAGCGCGATGTAATCCTCCTGCAAGGTCGCGATCATGTCGGAGCGCAGCACGCGCATGATGCCCGGCCATTCCGCCAGCGCCAATGTCAGCGCCGGCAGCACGAAGAAGCGCAAATTGGCCAGCGGTGCCTCGGTGAACGGCACATAGCCGGTCGCCGGCAGCCAGCGCAGCTCGACCGCGAAAAGATAGATCAGCAGGATCGCGGTCAGGAACGACGGCATCGACAGCATCGCGAACGCGCTGCCGGTCATGAAGCGGTCGAACGCGCCGCCGGCGCGCGCGGCACAGGCGATCGCAACGGGAACGCCGATCAGGAGCCCGATGAACTCGGCCATCAGCATCAGCTGCAGCGAAACCGGAATGCGCTCGGCCACCGCCTGCAGCACCGTCTGCCCGGTGCGGAACGAGCGGCCGAGATCGCCCTGCAACACATGGCCAAGCCAGCTCAGGTAGCGCCACCACAGCGGCTGGTCGAGCCCCATGTCACGGCGCAGCGCGGCGACATTCTCCGGCGTTGCCTGGTCGCCGAGGATGACGAGCGCGAGATCGCCCGGCAGCAGCGAGGCGATCAGGAACGTGAGCAGCGAGACCGCGAGCAGCACCGGCAGCATCGCAAGGAGCCGCCGAACGACGAAGTTCAGCATCGCGAGGTCATTCCAGCCAGGTGGTCGAGACGTCGATCACGCCGTTGTAGATCTTGGGAAAGCCCTTCAGCCTGGCGCTCGACAGCGCGTAGTAAGTGTTCTGGAAGGTCCAGAACCAGATCGCCTCCTTGTTGATCAGGCGGCTGATGGCGCAGTAATCTTCGGTGCGCTGGGTGATGTCGGCGGTGACGCGTGCGTGGTCCAGAAGCCTGTCGAGCTCGGGATCGGAGAAGCCGGCGAGCGCCAGCGGGCTGCCGCTGCGGAAATTCGCGTACATCTGCGGATCGGGATCGGCGAGATCGACGATGCGCCAAGGCGTCAGCTGAAACTGGCGGGTGAAGGCGCGCGTCGGAATCGTGGCCTGATCGACCTGCTCGATCTCCATGTTGGCGCCGACGCGTTTCCAGAACTGCTGCAGCACCTGGCCGATCATGCGGCCGCGGGGCGTTGCGGTCACCAACATCTTGAACTCGACCGGCTTGCCGTAATCCTTGATCAGCGCCTTGGCCTTCTCGACGTCGGACGGCAGCGCCCCGTCGTCCTTGCACTTGACCCAGGAGCCGTCGCCGTAAGGATTGCTCGCAGGCCGGCTGAGGCCATTGCTGATCGCCTGCGACATCTTCGGACGATCGATCGCCATCACCAGCGCCTGCCGCACCCGCACGTCGTCGAAGGGCGGCACCTTGGTGTTGAAGGCGTAGACTTGCGCGCCCGAGCCCTTGTAGGTGTGCACCGTGAGCTTGGAGTCCTTCTGCGCCTTCATGATGTTGTCGGCGTCGTTCTCGTCGTCCCAGATGATGTCGGCCTCGCCCGATTGCAGCGAGGCGAAGCGCGACTGCGCATCCGGCAGCGGCTTCAGGATGATGCGATCGAGATAGGGACGGCCTTGTCCCAGTAGTTGGGGTTCTTCTCCAGCACCATGCGGTCGCCGGCGGTCCAGGATTTCAGGATGTAGGGACCGGTGCCGACGGGATTGCGGTTGTAATCATCGCCCTTGGTCTTCCAGGCCGTCGGCGAATGAATGACGTTGTTCGAGCTCTGGATGGTGATCACTGCCGGCCAATTCACCGAAGGATCGGTCAGATTGAAGATCACCGTATGTTCGTCCGGCGCCAGCACCTCCTTGACGTTGGTGATGTAGAAGGCGCAGCGGCACTTGTTGGCGGGGTCCTTCTGCCGGTCGAAATTCTCCTTGAAGGCCTGCGCATTGAATGGCGTGCCGTCGTGGAATTTCACGCCTTCGCGGAGCTTGAAGGTCCAGCTCTTGTAATCGTCGGAATGGGTCCAGGACAGCGCGAGCTTCGGCGCCGCCTCGCCCTTGTCATTCAGCGTTGTGAGCGTGTCGAAGATCGCGGCGGCGGCGGTGAAGGTCGAGGTGTCGTAGACGCCGACCTTGAGCGGATCGAAGCCTGCGATCTCCAGCTCCTGACCGACGGTGATGCTGCCGCCCGATTTCTGCGCCTGCACCGGCGTTGCCAGTGCAAATGCCGCAACGAGGAAAATAGGCACGCGCTTGCGTGCCACGGCCGCCGCGTTCGTCATGGTTCCTCCCGGGATCCCGCGTCCGATGTTTCGGATCGTTGAATGACTCGGACGCGAGCTTGGCGACAAATGCTCGCCTCGGCAAGAGGAACCAACGAGAGTTCAAACGCCGCATGTGGCGGCGATGCGACTCAGGATGTCGCGGCTGTTTTGCCTGGCGGAATTGATACGCCGCTCGCAAGGCCGATCTCCTCGCGCAACGCGCTTGTGTGCTCGCCGAGCACGGACACGGTCTTGGCCGGCGTCGTGTCAGCCGCCGACATCCGAAACGGCAGGTTGAGCACCTGGAACGAGCCGCCCTTGTCCCGCACCTCCGAGAGCGCCCGGCGATGTGCAAGCTGCGGATCGGCCAAGGCCTCGGACACGCTGCGATAGGCCGAGGCCGGCACGCCGGCAGCACCAAGAACGCGCAGGCATGCATCGGTCGAAAGCTGCCGCGACCAGACTTCGACGCCATCCATCAGCTCGGCCCAGCTCTCGCGGCGCGCGGCATAGGTGGCGAAGCGTGGATCGGAGACCCAGTCGGGGCGGCCGATCACCCCCATCAGGGCCTGGAATGTCTTCTCGCTGGCGATCGTGATCATGACGTAGCCGCTTGCCGTCTCGGTCGGTCCGAACATCGGGCGTGGCGGCGGCGCCACCGTGAATTGCGAGCTCTGCAACTCGGTCAGCGTCAGCGACAGCATCGTTTCCAGCATGGAGACGTCGATGTGCTGGCCAACACCGGTCACGGTGCGCTGATAGAGCGCGGACGCGATCGCGCCGAAACCGTAGGTCCCGGTGACGACGTCGGCGTGGTAGATGCCGCAATAGTCCGGACGGTTGCGGCCCGGCTGGTAGGCGAGATGCGCCATGTCGTAGCCTGAGGCCGCGTGGATCACCGGGGCGTAGGCCGGCAGTTCGGCCGAAGGGCCGGTCTGGCCGTAGCCGGAGATCGAGCAGTAGATCAGCCTCGGGTTGACCTGACGCAGGCTGTCGTAGTCGAGTCGAAGGCGACGCATCACGCCGGGACGGAAGTTCTCGACCAGAATGTCCGATGTCGCGGCCAACCGGCGCACCGCCTCCTTGCCATCCTCGGACTTGAGGTCGAGGACCACGCTCTTCTTGCCGACATTGAGCTGGCCGAACGCGGTGCTGCAGCCGTTGCGCAAGGGAGGCCGGGTCCGCATCGTCTCCCCGCCGTCGGTCTCGATCTTGATGATCTCGGCGCCCATGTCGGCGAGCATCCGCGTGCAATGGGGCCCCGCGATCGTGGTCGAAAAATCCAGCACCCGCAGGCCTGCGAAGGCCTTTGTCGTCGTCCCCTCATGCTTATCTGCTAGCTGCATGCCTGCCTGCGTCCTCGGAACTCTTTGGAACCGTCGAAGTTCTTTGTTGTTGATGCGGCGACCCTAGAGGGCGGCGGCTGAGTAGGAAAGTGTTTACCGAACAGACGTGCCGCGTGGGCGGGCTTTGGAATTCCAGCACAACTGGACCCGTTCTTGCATAGCAGCAAGCGGGGTCTGAAGAGGGCGGCTGTTCTTGAGGGTCTTGTTCGTCACCACAGAGATGGACGACTTCGTCCGCGTTGGCGGACTGGGCGCCGTTTCCGCCGCCCTCCCCCGCGCACTTCGCTCCTTCGCCGATATCCGGATCATGCTGCCCGGCTATCGCGACATCATCGAGCAACTCACGCATATTCAGGTCGTTGGCCGCTGTCCTGCATTCGCGGAGATGCCGGCCTGCTCGCTCGGCCGTGCCGCGACCAAGGACGGCCTGCCGGTCTATGTGCTGTTGTGCTCGCAGCTCTACGACCGGCCCGGCAACCCCTATGGCGATGAATTCGGGCGCGACTGGCCCGACAACGACATCCGCTTCGCGCGCTTCGCCTCGGCGGCGGCTGAGCTCGCCATGGGCAAGCTGGACAAGAATTGGGCAGCAGACCTGATCCATGCCAATGACTGGCAGGCCTCGCTCGTGCCGGCTTACCTTGCCTGGCGTGGCGCCAAGCTGCCGTCGATCCTGACCATTCATAACCTCGCCTATCAGGGTCTCTTCCCTAAGGACTCGCTGCGGCGGATCGGCGCACCGGAGAGCTCCTTCCACATCGACGGCGTCGAGTTCTACGATCAGGTCTCCTTTCTCAAGGCAGGCCTCGTCTACGCTTCGCACCTCACCACGGTCAGCGGGACCTATGCGCGGGAGATCACCACGGCCGAGTTCGGCTGTGGCCTGGAGGGCCTGCTCCGCCTGCGTTCGGACGCCGCCGAGCTCACCGGCATCCTCAACGGTATCGACGAGAGCTGGGACCCACGCTCCTGCGCCCAGCTCGCCCAGCAATTCGGCGCCGGCGACTGGGTCGGCAAGAAGGCAAACGCGGACTACGTCCGCAAGCAGTTCGGGCTGGCGGTCTCGCGCGGGCCGATGTTCGGCATCGTCGCGCGACTCGTGCATCAGAAGGGCATCGACCTCGTTCTGTCGGCGGCGGACGAGATCGTCGACGCCGGCGGGCAGATCGTGGTCACCGGCTCC
The DNA here is from genome assembly GCF_025200865.1 of Bradyrhizobium sp. NC92. Lineage (NCBI taxonomy): Bacteria > Pseudomonadati > Pseudomonadota > Alphaproteobacteria > Hyphomicrobiales > Nitrobacteraceae > Bradyrhizobium > Bradyrhizobium sp. NC92. Next base: position 2,532,733 of record NZ_CP104171.1, on the reverse strand, counting down.
GGCGAGCCGGCGCTCGAGCAGGCCCTGATCGACGCGCACCGCCGTCGCCCCGACGCAATCGGGGTCGCGATCGGCTTCAACGATGCCCAGGCGCGACGCATCTTCGCCGGCAGCGACTTCACCTTGATGCCGTCGCGGTTCGAGCCGTGCGGGCTCAGCCAAATGTACGCCCAGCGCTTCGGCTCGCTGCCGATCGGCCACCAGACCGGCGGCCTCGCCGAGACCATCAGCGACGGCGAGACCGGATTCCTGTTCTCGAGGCCGTCGCGCGAGTCGTTCCTCGGCGGCGTGCGGCGCGCCTTCTCGGCCTTCATGGCCCACGACCAGCTCGATACGATGCGCCGTAGCGCCATGGGACGCTCGTTCTCCTGGAGCATCTCGGCCGGCAGCTACAGCGCGCTGTACCGCAAGCTGGCGTCGGTGTGACGCTGAGGCGTTTCCGCATACTCCGTCATTGCGAGCGCATCCCTCTCCAGGTGTCATTGCGAGGAGCCCTTGCGACGAAGCAATCCAGATTCTTACCGCGGAGGGACTCTGGATTGCTTCCGCCTTCGCCAAGGCTTCGGCGGACAAGTCGCTGCACTCGCAACGACGGCGCGGAGAAGGTTGCGTGTCCAACTGCCCTCTCGTGCCCCGGACGCAGCGCAGCGCGTCGCCCTTGCGACGTGGTGCGCTGCTGAGCCGGGGCCCATGTCTCGACTGAGCTCGTGGCCCCTGGGTCCCGGCTCTGCGCTGCAACGCTCCACGCGTTGCAGCTTGTCCGGGACACGCCGGGAGCGCTCAGCGACGCACGTCCATCTGCGACCGGCCGATCCATGCGCGGTTGAGACACCGTGTCATCCAGTCGGGCTGCAGCTCGCCCCGCAGCCGCGCCTGCGCTTCCTGGTAGGGGCCGACATAGCGCAGCCGGTCAGGCAATTTCGGATAGGTGCGCCTGATCCACCGCAGTGCGTTGTCGGCGGATCGGATTCCGCGCGCGTCGAGCTCAAAGCCGAAGCCTGCACGCAAGCGCTCCGGCAGCATGCTCGCGGTGAGCGCGCGATACCAGCGCGGCGGCCGCAACCACGGGCGTGCGCCCGTGAAGATCTGCGTCGCGATCTCGCGTGCTGCGCTGCTGACGGTCAGCGTCTCCGACTGCGCCATCGCCGCGGTGTAGGCGACGAAGCCGGACCAGTTCGCCGGCAAATCATCCCCCGTCAATCCGAACAGGGCGCCGTACAGCCTGGCCTCGCACCAATAGCGATCGCGCTCCTCCGCCGAGAGTGGCGGCAGCACCAGATCATGTGCCATGAGCGCGGTCTCGACCAGCGTCGCATGGACCCAGCGCAGCGCGGGGATGTCGTTGGCGCAGTAGCGCGAGCCGGCCACGAACGGACCCACGGTCTCGGGCATTTCGCCGACGATCATGCTGTGACGCCGATGCAGCTGCCGGGACGACAGCAGCGCCCGGTCCAGCGAGCCGAACACCATCGTGAAGACGATGTCGAAGGTGCGATGGAAGCGGCCGATCGGATCGGCAAGGGTGCGCGAATGCTCGGCGATCGCCGCCGCCACCCATGGATGGGCCAGTTGCAGCAGCAGCGCACGGCCGGCGCCGAGAAAGATCACGGCCTCCCGGTCGATCTGCCAGGTCAGCGAGGCCGGACCGAACACGCCGGCGACCGGTCCCGCCGCGTTGGCACGCAGCGTATCGAGCGACTCCTCCAGATCTTTCTCAGCGACCAATTGCAGGCCTCGCGACGAAGATACGGCGACCATACTCCGGACCGCGCGCCTGCGAAATCGTCGTCGTGCGAAGCTATGACGGACAGAGCCCTCACTCCGCCGCCATCGGCATCTCGTCCAGATGCTCGTGCAGCACAACGCCGGCGAGCGGGTCGAATTCGCCGATCCAGGGCTTGCGCGCCAGCACCGACTTCGTGTGCGCATAGCCGGCGTGCCAGCGCCGCGTGATCCCGGACGGACTGAAGTCGATATCCTTGGTATGGGTCTCGTGCTCGAGCTGCGGCGCCAGCAGCCGCACCACATGCATGCGGGTCGGGCAGCCGTAGCTCGTCAGCTCCCTCACCGCGGGATCGTTGCGCTCGCTCTCGGGCAGCCGCGCCGCAAGCTGGTTGATGACGTGGCGCAGGCGATGGGCCTGCTGCTGGCGCACGATCTGGCTGGCGATGCGGCTGGAATATTGCACGTCCTTGTGCCGGTTCAGCACCTCCGCCATCGTGGTCGGCTCCGGCCCGACCGGATTCCACAGATGCACGGAGAAGATCAGCGAGTCCCTGCGCGGATTGTCGTCGAACACCGCTTCGGTCGGCGTGTTCGACAGGATGCCGCCGTCCCAATAGAGCTCGCCGTCGATGCGCACGGCGGGGAAGGCCGGCGGCAGCGCGCCCGAAGCCATCACATGCTTCACCGTCAGCTCGCCGTCGCGGCTGTCGAAATAGCGCATTTCGCTGGTGCCGACATGAGCCGCACCGACCGTGAGGCGCGGCGCGCAGCGGTTGGCGAGATCGAAATCGACGAGCTCGCTCAGCGTCTTCTCCAGCGGCGCGGTCGAATAATAGCCGGCGTGATCGGCGCCCAGCGGATAGGAATCGCCGGCATGGGCCAGCGGATTGGGCCGGAAGAAACCGGCAATGCCGTGGGTCACGGTCGACCAATAGGCCAGCTTCTCGTTGAAGCCGGGAAACGCGGTGCGCCAGTCCCAGACGGGCTGCTGCTCCATCCGCTTCCAGAACTCCCGCAAGCGCGCGAGCCGGTGCTCGGGCGCGTTGCCGGCGATGAGGCTCGCATTGATCGCACCGATCGAGGTGCCGATGATCCAATCCGGCTCGATGCCGGCTTCGTGCAAGGCCTGGTAGACCCCGGCCTGGTACGAGCCGAGCGCGCCGCCGCCCTGAAGCACGAGCACGACCTGACCCGGCAGGTCGAACTTCTTGTGCTGCGAATTGTCCTGCGTGCCCATGTCTCGCTCCTGGTGAGCTTGCACCGTTCGAATATTCGACTTGCTGCGCCGGCTCATGTCAATGCGCGGTCCAACCGCCGTCGACCGGCAGCGCAACGCCGGTGATCGAGGCCGCCGCGTCCGTCGACAGGAAGACCGCCAGCGCGCCGAGTTCCTCGACCGTGGCAAAGCGCTTGTTGGGCTGCTGCGCCAGCAGAACGTCGCGGATCACCTGATCGCGCGAGATGCCGTGCGCCTTCGCCTGCCCGTCGATCTGTGCCTCGACAAGTGGGGTATAGACATAGCCGGGGCAGACCGCGTTGCAGGTGATGCCTTCCTCCGCAGTTTCAAGCGCCGTCACCTTGGTCAGGCCGACGATGCCGTGCTTGGCCGCCACATAGGCCGCCTTGAACGGCGAGCCGACCAGGCCGTGCGCCGAGGCAATGTTGATGATCCTGCCAAAGCCGTTCTGCCGCATCGCCGGCAATGCGAGCCGCGTGGTGTGGAACGCCGAGGACAGGTTGATGGCGAGGACCTGGTCCCATTTCTCGACCGGAAACCGGTCGAGCGGCGCGACATGCTGGATGCCGGCGTTGTTGACCAGGATGTCGAGCCGGCCGGATTGAGCCACCGTCGCCGCGATCATCTCGGCGATCGAATTCGGCCTCGTCATGTCCGCCGGCGAATAGCTGGCCTTGACGCCGAACTCGGCGGCGATCTGCTCGCGCGTCCGGCCGATCTCGCTGGCGACACCAAGGCCATTGAGCACGATGTCGGCGCCAGAGGCGGCGAGGGCCCGTGCGATGCCGAGACCGATGCCGCTGGTCGACCCGGTGACCAGCGCCACCTTGCCGGCCAGCACGCGTGACGAAGCTGACGTCTGCATCTTGATGGGGATATTCATGATCCGGACCTCTTCTGGGCGCGACCTGCGCCATGGCTGGAGCGAAGGGTGCGGGATCTCCGGGATTTGCGGAAATGCCGGTTGGCTTCCGAGTCCATACGCCCGCGCTATCGCAGGCGGGATGTCATTTCCTGCCCTGATCGGCTAGATTTCCGGTCGATTTCTGCTGGGAGCCGATCCATGGAAATGCACCAGGTCCGCTATTTCCTCGCCGTAGCGCAGCTCTTGAACTTCACGCGCGCGGCCGAAGAGTGCAACGTGACGCAGCCGTCGCTGACGCGCGCGATCAAGCAGCTCGAGGCCGAGCTTGGCGGCGACCTGTTCCGCCGCGAGCGCCCCGCCGCGCAATTGACCGAGCTCGGCCAGCGCATGCATCCGCTTCTGAAGCAGTGCTATGACGCGGCCATCGGCGCGCGCTCGCTCGCCTCCTCGTTCCGGAGCGGAGAGATCGGCGCGCTCCGCATTGCGCTGACGCATTCGATCGACCTCGCTTTGCTGATTCCCCATCTCAACGAGATCAAGCGGCAGTTCAACCGGCTCGAATTCCGCTTCTTGCGCGGCTCGGGCCGGGAGGTCGGCGACTTCCTGAAGAAGGGCGAAGCCGAGCTCGGCATCGCGGCCGAGATCGACGAGGCCTGGGACCGGCTGGACGTCTGGCCGCTGTTCACCGAGAGCTTCGAGCTCGTCGTCGGCGACGGGCACCGCCTGGCCGGCCGCAGCTCGGTCGAGCTGGACGATCTGCGATCGGAGCTGCTGCTGAGCCGAACCTTCTGCGAGCACGCGCGCCGCATCTCCGCGAGCCTGCGCGAGCACGGCATCGACATCGAACAGGGTCATGAGGTCTCGAACGAACGCGACTTGATCGAGCTGGTCGAGGCCGACATGGGCATCGCCATGGTGCCGCACACCTCACCCGTGCCGGAGCGGCTGACCCGCGCCGCAGTCACGGGGCTGGACACCCGCCGCACCGTCAACCTCTATGGGGTCGCCGGCCGGCAACGCACCGCCGTGGGCAACGCCGTGATGCGCATGCTGCGCGGCGCCGACTGGCGCGAGATCGCGGGATAGCGCCGACGCTCAATTCTCCCGGCTCGCGCGCTCCAGCGCTTCGATCAGATCGTCGATCTCCATGCGCTTGCGGAAATCCGGATCGACGAAACGAGCCCTCACGATGCCGTCGCGCCCGACCACGAACACGGCCGGGATCGGCAGCATCCACCCGTCATTGCCGTGAAATTTCGCCATGTCCTGATAGGACAGCAATTGCTGGATCTCGGCGCCGAGCCAGATTGCGAGGTTGAGCGACAGCGCATAGCCGTTGTCGAGATCCGTCAGGATCGGAAACGGCGCGCCGGATTCGGCCTTGAGCTGCCCGGTATATTCCTGCGTCTCCGGCATGATCGCGACGACCTGCGCCCCCATCGCCTTGATGCGGTCCACCGACTGGACCACGGCACGGACATTGAGCCGACAATAGGGACACCAATGACCGCGGAAGAACATCACCGCGAGAGGGCCGCGCGCCTGCAGCGCGGGCAGCGACACGAGACGCCCACCCTCGTCCGGCAGCATGAACGGCGGCATCGGATCGCCCGGCCGCGGTGCGGTCTCGCCACCGCCGTTGCCGTTCAAGCGCGCGACCAGGCGATCGACCGCCTCGCCATAGGCCGGAAAGACCTTGCGGCTGGCATCGGCATAGGCGCGGAGCTGTTCGTTCAGCGTGCCGTCCATGTCGCGGCAGCGCTGGAAGGCGAGCCTGAGCTGCTCGGCGTCGGCTGGCGAGAGAGACGTCATCTTCCTGCTCCGGCTTTCTCTGAGGGCGAATATTAGTTTCCCGGCTCGCCCGCCCGCAAGAGGCGACCGCAATCCAATCGGGCGTGCTGGCATCGGACGCTGGATGCCGCAAAAGCGGAAATGCCGATGCCCAATCGGTTCGATAGCTGCCGCCTATCGGCATAGCGCCGGGCTATCGCATCGAGAGCAAGCCGGCATTTCAAGATGGAGAGGGTCTCGGGCGAAGCTCCTGCCATAGCCCGCGGCCATCAGGGTTGCGGCCAACAGAGGAGACTTTCCATGTCTAGCCATCTCACAATGTCGCGCGTGGTTTGGACCGGCGTTGCCGTTCTCGGCGTACTGACATTTGCGACGCCGGTTTTCGCCGGCGAATGTCCGGCCGGCAAGACCAAGCCGAACGCGCAGCAGATGGTCGACTACAAGCCCGTCGGCGTCACCGACGTGACGCTCGGCGCGATCGATCTCGGCAAGCAGCCCGCCCATATCGAGGGCCGCGAGCTGCGCTTCCGCAAGCTGACCATCGAGCCCGGCGGCATCGTGCCCTGGCACAGCCATGACGACCGCCCCGCCCTGATCTTCGTGCAGCAGGGCGAGATCGTCGAATACGCCTCCAACTGCGTCGACCCGATCGTGCACAAGGCCGGCGACATCCGCCCCGAAGTCTACGGCACCTCGCATTGGTGGAAGAATCTCGGCAAGGAGACCGTCATTCTCTACGTCGGCGACGTCCGCAAGGATCCCAACGACCATCACATGTGATGAGCGCCAAGTGTGCCGTCGTTCCGGGGCGCGACGTGAACTCTGGTGCGCCCTTGCGCACCTGAGAACCTTGAGATTCCGGGTCTGGTGCTCCGGGCCGCTTCGCGGTCCCGTCCGCACCAACCCGGAATGACGGATTAACGGAGAGCCCTGTCATGACCGATCTTTCCGCGTCGATGAAGCCGACCGCGATGACGGCGGATGCGCATTCCCCTGGCTTCGCGTTTCGCTCGCTCGTGATCGGCCTCACCGCCTTCCTGACGGTCGTCGATCTCTTCGCGACGCAGGCGATCCTGCCCTCGCTGACGCGGCACTACGACGTCACGCCCGCGGCAATGGGCTTTGCCGTCAACGCCAGCACCTTCGGCATGGCCACAGCAAGTCTCGTGGTGGGCTTCTTCAGCCCGCATATCGACCGGCGAACCGGCATCCTGCTGAGCCTGGCCCTGCTTGCGATCCCCACCAGCCTGCTGGCTGTCGCGCCCAATCTTGCCGTCTTCACCACCTTGCGGGTCGCGCAGGGCCTGTGCATGGCGTCGGCCTTCGCGCTCACCCTCGCCTATCTCGGCGAGCAATGCAGCGCCATGGACGCCGGCGGCGCGTTTGCCGCCTACATCACCGGCAATGTCGCCAGCAATTTCGTCGGCCGGCTGATCTCGGCCGCATTGGCCGATGGCCTCGGCCTCGCCTGGAACTTCTATTTCTTCGCGGCGCTCAATCTTGCCGGCGCGGCGCTGGTCTATCTCACCGTCAACCGCGTTCGGCCGATGCATGCGATGATGCCGGCGGCTTCGCCGCTTGCCGCCACCATCGCGCATTGGCGCAATCCGCAGCTGCGCGCCGCTTTCGGCATCGGCTTCTGCATCCTGTTCGCCTTCATCGGCACCTTCACCTACGTCAATTTCGTGCTGGTGCGGCCGCCGCTGTCGCTCGGCATGATGGATCTCGGCCTCGTCTATTTCGTCTTCCTGCCGTCGGTCGTCACGACGCTTCTGGCCGGCAAGGTAGCCGCGCGGCTGGGAACGCGGCCCACGATCTGGAGTGCGCTCGCCGTCGCTGGGCTCGGCTTGCCCTTGATGCTGGCGCCGCATCTCGGCGAGGTGCTCGCCGGCATGGTCCTGGTCGGCGTCGGCACATTCTTCGCGCAGGCCGCCGCGACGGGTTTCGTCGGACAGGCCGCAGCCGACAACCGCGGCATCGCCAGCGGCGCTTATCTCGCGTGCTATTTCTGCGGCGGGCTGGTCGGTACGGCCGTGCTCGGCCGGCTGTTCGACAGCTTCGGCTGGCAGACGTGCGTCTGGGGCGTCGGGGCCGCCCTCGCGCTGGCGGCCTTGCTCACTTTCGCCCTGAAACGCTAGCGTTTCGCCGGCGCTTCCTGCGGCGGCTCGTCGTCGGCAATCGCACGCCAGGCGGCGCCGTCAAGATCGTCGTACTGGCCGCTCCTGAGCGACCACAGGAAAGCGACGAGGCCGGCACCTCCGAGCATCAAGGCCAGCGGGACCAGGATGACCAGGATCTCCATCACACGAACTCCCGCGAGGCGCTGCGGGCGCGCAGCGAGTTCAGCATCACCAGGATCGACGATCCGCTCATGGCCGCGGCCGCGATCAGGGGCGTCACGACGCCGCTGATCGCAACCGGCACCGCGAGCACATTGTAACCGATCGCAAGCCAGAGGTTCTGCCGCATCAGGTGCAGCGCCTTGCGCGAAGCGTCGATGGCGGCGACGACGGGGGCCAGCGGCCGGCCGAGGAAGACGAGATCGGCGGTGGCCTGGCTGAGATGCGCGGCCGAGATCGGGGACATCGAGACATGGGCCGCCGCGAGCGAGGGCGCATCGTTCATGCCGTCGCCGACCATCAGCACCTTCATGCCCCGCCGCTTCAATTCTTCGATGCGCGCGATCTTGTCGGCCGGCGTGACGCCGGCACGCCACTCGGAAATGCCGAGTGCATGCGCCGCCGCCTTCACCGCGGGCTCGCGGTCGCCGGACAAGATCTCGATGCCGATGTTGCGCTCCTTCAGCGCTGCGATCACGGCCTGCGCATCGGGGCGCAGGCCCTGGCGAACCGAGAGGATGAACTTCTTGCTGCCCTTGCTGAACGCCACGATGGAGGCCTCGGGATCAAGCGCGGCGACGCCGACCAGCGCCTCGGCGCCGCAGAAGGAGGGGCGACCAAGGCGAAGCGCGACGCCGTCGACGGTTGCGCGGACGCCCTGCCCGGCCTCCTCCACAGCGCCGACGATCGGAGACTTCGCACTGGCAGCCTGCGCAACCGCAGCCGCCACCGGATGATGGCTCGAGAGCGCGAGCCGGCCGGCGAGCTCGAAAATATCGGCGGGGATATCGGCCGCGTTCATGACTTCGAGCTCGGGCAGCGTCAGCGTGCCGGTCTTGTCGAAGATCACATGATCGGCTTCGGCCAGTCGCTCGATCGCATCGCCCGCATTGAGCAGCACACCTGCCCTAAACATCGCCCCCGAGGCCACCGTCTGCACGGTCGGGATCGCGAGCCCGAGCGCGCAGGGACATGTGATGATCAGCACGGCAACGCCGGTCACGATCGCATCATGCCAGGAGGCACCCCCGATGACCCAGCCGAGGATGGTCAAAAGCGCGGTCGCATGCACCACGGGCGCGTAGAGCCGCGAGGCTCGATCGGCGAGGCGCATGTAGCGCGAGCGCGCCTGGAGCGCGTTGTCGAGCAGCCGCGTGATCTCGGCGAGCAGCGTCGCCTCGGAGGCGGCCGAGACCCGCACCCGCAAGCTGCCGGAGATGTTCATCGATCCCGCATAGACCGGCGTGCCCTGCTCGGCCGTGACATAGAGTGTCTCGCCGGTGATCAGGCTCTGGTCGATCTCCGAACGCCCTTCGATCACGGTGCCGTCGACCGCGCAGCGCTCGCCGGGCCGGAGCAGCACGATGTCGCCGGGATGGATCGCCGCGACCGGCACCTGCGAGATCTCGCTGGGCCCGACGAACTTCGCCGCCGTCTCCGCCTTCAGCGCCGCGAGATTGCCGGCGACCGCGCGGGTCCGCCGTCGCATGTTCTGGTCGAGGAAGCGGCCGACCAGCAGGAAGGTCAACAGCATGATCGCCGCATCGAAATAGGCATGCTCGGCGTGATGGATCGTCTCGACCACGGACATGCCGAGCGCCAGGATCACGCCGATCGAGATCGGCACGTCCATGTTGGTGGTCCTCGCCGACAGCGCGCGCCAAGCCGAGCGGAAGAACGGCTGGCCGGCATAGGCCGCCGCCGGCAGCGCGATCAGCGCCGACAGCCAGTGGAAGAAGTCGCGCTGCTCCGGCAGCATGTCCGAGACGTTGCCCGACCACACCGGGATCGACAGCATCATCACGTTCATGGTGGCAAAGGCCGCAACCCCGAGGCAGCGCAGCAGGAAGCGGGATTCGGCGACCTCGGTGACCTCGGCGCTCTCGGTCTCGAACGGATAGGCCTTGTAGCCGAGCTCTTCGAGCCGATCGATGAAGCGGTCGGGCTCGAGCGTGCCCGCCTTCCATTCCAGCGCGACGCGGCGGTCGGTGAGGTTGACGCGCGCCAGCGTAACGTCGGGGATGGCCGAGAGCCCGCGTTCGATCTTGGCCATGCAGCCGGCGCAGTGAACGCCCTCGACGGCGAGATCGATGTGCCGGAGGCCCTCGCCCGCGTCGCGGACATAGTGAGAGAAATCGCGCGTGACCTGCATGACCCAATCCTTCAGTTCAGGATCACGCGGTTGCGCGACATGAACACGCGCGTCCCCCGCGCCTCGCCCTCGATCACCAGGTCCCATTGGCCCGGCGCGACCGACGCCGCATTGCCGCGATAGAGACCACTGCCGGCTTCGCTGAGCTCGACCGCAAGGTCGGCGCGCTTGTCGGTCGGCCGCTCCAGCCGGCCGCCGAACTTCAGCCCGGAGATCGGCTGGCCGCCGGCATCGCGGGCTTCGACCTGGACCGAAGCGCCGCCGTCGTTGCGGCGCTCGATATGGGCGTTGACCTTCCATTTGCGCGCGGCCTGGTCCTGCGCCGCCGAGATCTCGTGCTCATAGGTCAGGCCCGCGGCGTAGGGGCTGTCGACGTCGGTGCCGGGCAGCGTCGCGATCGCGAGCTTCATCATCGTCACGTTGACGCCGATCACGAGGCCGAAGAAAGCGACCAGCATCAGGAAGACTTTGGTTCCGGTCAGCGGCTTGGAAGCCATGGCAGTCTCCTGATTCTCAAGGCGAGACGAAATTGTCGGTGGCGGAAGCGACAACGCCGAGCCCGATGTCCGTGACGTGGAAGTGGACCGGAATCGACTTCTCCGGATTGTTGTCGGCCGGCGCGGTGACGAGGAGCCGCAGCTCGCTCGTGGCATCGCGCGGGATCACGATCATCGGCCGGTCCGGCGTCACCGAATCGACGCCGACGACGTGAACGGTCGAGTTCACCGGCCCATTGGCGTCGATCGCGATGAGGCGGTCATAGCCGCTCTTGTTCAGGAGCCGCACCGTATAGGCGTTGCGGATCGAGCCGTCGCTGAGCTTGACCGCGACCGGGTTGCGGTCGTGCAGCACGTTGACGTCGAGCAGGCTGCGGGTCGCCAGCGTATAGATCATGATGCCGCCGACCGCCGCGATGATCGCGCTGTAGACGACGGTGCGGGCGCGGACGATCCGGTAGATCGGCGCCTTGCCCTCCTGGCGCCGGTGGATGTTGATGTCGTTGTCGTAGCCAATCAGCCGCTTCGGCCGGCCGATCTTGGTCATCACGTTGTCGCAGGCATCGATGCAGAGCCCGCACTGGATGCATTCCATCTGCGGTCCGTTGCGGATGTCGATGCCAGTCGGGCAGACCGCCACGCACTGGTAGCAGTCGACGCAATCGCCGACCTGCTGCCCGAGCGCGCGCAGCTCGGCGGCCTTCTTCACCGAAGTGCGCTTCTCGCCACGGTCATAGCGATAGGTGACGTTGAGCGCCCATTCGTCGGTGAGCGCGGCCTGGATACGCGGCCAGGGGCACATATAGGTGCAGACCTGCTCGCGCATGTAGCCGGCGAGGATGTAGGTCGTCGCGGTGAGGATGCCGATCCAGATATAGGCGATCATCGGCGCCTGGAAGGTGACGAGCTCCTTCACCAGGGTCGGCGCGTCGTTGAAGTAGAGCACCCAGGCGCCGCCGGTCCACCAGGCGATCAAGAGCCAGATCGAATGCTTGAGCACGATTTCGGAGATGCGCTCGAGCTTCATCGGATCGCTCGAGGCATCCTTCTTCATGCGCTCGCGCCGGTCGCCCTCGATCAGGCGCTCGACCGCATAGAACAGGTCGGTCCACACCGTCTGCGGACAGAGATAGCCGCACCAGATCCGGCCGCCGATGGAGTTCATCAGGAACAGCGCCACCGCGGCGACGATCAACAGGCCGGTGAAGTAATAGACCTCCTGCGGCCACAGCTCGATGAAGAAGAAATAGAAGCGGCTGTTGGGAAGATCGATCAGCACCGCCTGGCTCGGCGCGCCGAGACCGCGATTCCAGCGCACGAAGGGCAGGAAATAGTAGACACCGAGGCAGAACGCCATCAGGCCCCATTTAATCCGGCGGAATGTGCCGGAGACGCTCTGGGGATAGACCTTCTTGCGGGCTGCGTAGAGTGGCCCGTAGTCATCGTCCGTTGTGAGGTCTTTCGGGTTCACGGTCTTGTTCATCGCCAAAACTTTTCAAGAGGTGCGATTAAACCTAGACCCGACACCGCCGCATCAGTTGATCCAGCTCAAACGGGGGCGCTTTTCTTCGCCCCCGCCGGAAGTCGTCGGTCGCGGAACGGCCTATTTACCGCCGCCCAACGAGTGGACGTAGACCGCCATCGCCTTGATGGTGGCGGGATCGAGCCGGCCTTCCCAGGCCGGCATCACGCCGGCGCGCCCCTGGCTGATGGTCTCGATCAGGCTCGCCTCGTCGGAGCCGTAGAGCCAGATCTTGTCGGTCAGATCAGGTGCGCCCATCTCCTGGTTGCCCTTGGCGGCGTCGCCGTGGCAGGCGGCGCAATTCTCCGCGAAGATCTTCTGGCCCTTGGCGGCGTCATAGCCGTTGCGGGTGGACAGGCCCGAGAGCGACCGCACGTAATTGGCGACCGTGACGATCTCGTCGCCCTTCAGCACGCCGTCCTTGCCGAAGGCGAGCATCTGGCCCTCATGGGTCTTGGTGTGGCCGGAACGCGCGCCGAACTGGATGGTCTGCATGATCTGGTCGAGCGTGCCGCCCCACAGCCAGTCGTCGTCGTTGAGGTTCGGGTAACCCTTGGCGCCGGCACCGCCGGAACCGTGGCACGGCGCGCAATTGTCGCCGAACACGGTCTTGCCCTTGGCGCGGGCGAGCGCCAGCAGAGCCGGGTCCTTCTCGATATCGACGAGCGAGGCCGTGCCCAGCGCCGCCATCTTGTCACCCCGGATCTTCTCGAGGTTGGCGAGCTCGACGGCGACGTCGGCGCGCGAGGAGTAGCCGAACAGGCCGGTGGTGTTGCTTTGGATCAGCGGCCAGGCCGGATAGACGATCCAATAGCCGATCGCCCAGACGATGGTGAGGTAGAAGCAGATCACCCACCACCGCGGCAGCGGCGTGTTGAGCTCCTTGATGCCGTCCCACTCGTGCCCGGTCGTGGACTTGCCCGAGACGGAATCGATGTCGCTAGAATGATCGGTCATGATGTCTCACTCCTCCCGCAAGGGCAGGTGCGCTGCCTTGTCGAACGCAGCCTTGTTACGGGGCCAAAAAGCGTAGGCGATGATCGCGAGAAAGATCGCGACGAACGCCGGGGTCCAGATCGTCGTCACGAGATCGGACGCAAGATTATGGACGGTCAGGATGGCTTTCATCGTTCATGCCTTCTCAGCGAAGATTGGCTTTCTCGTTGTAGATCTTGAAGTCGACCAGCGTGCCGAGCATCTGCAGGTACGCGACGAGCGCGTCCATCTCGGTCGGCGTGCCGGTCTTGCCGTCGAAATTGCGTACAACGGCCTTGGCGTAGCGCTTGGTGAAGGCGTCGGTGCCGGCATTGTCCGGATCTGCTTGGGCCTTCAGGTCGGCTGCGGCATTGGCGACCTGTTCGTCACTATAGGGGACCCCGACGGTCTTGAGCGCGCGCATGTCGCCGGCGATCGCATCCGGGTCGACCTCGGCCTTGCTCAGGAACGGATAGCCGGGCATCACCGACTGAGGCACGATCGCGCGCGGGTTGGTCAGATGGGTGACGTGCCATTCGTCGGAATACTTGGCGCCGACGCGGGCGAGATCCGGACCGGTGCGCTTGGAGCCCCACTGGAACGGGTGGTCGTACATGCTCTCCGCGGCGAGCGAGAAGTGACCGTAGCGCTCGACCTCGTCGCGCAAGGGCCGGACCATCTGCGAGTGGCAGAGATAGCAGCCCTCGCGGACGTAGACGTTACGTCCGGCGAGCTCGAGCGGCGTGTAGGGCCTGACCCCGTCGACCTTCTCGATCGTGCTCTTGAGGTAGAACAGCGGGGTGATCTCGACGAGACCACCGACCGCAATCACCAGCAGGATGCCGACGATCAGGATGATCGAGTTCTTTTCGAAGATTTGGTGGCGTGTCCAGAACGACATTGCTTGAGCTCCTCATTCCGCCGGCTGAAGAGCGACGGGCATCTGGACTTCCTGTTCGCCGACGCGAACCGTCATCCAGAGATTGTAGGCCATGATCAGCGAGCCGATTAGGAACAGGCCGCCGCCTGCGGCGCGGATGATGTAGAAGGGATGCATCGCCTCGACGGTCTCGATGAAGGAATATTCGAGGAAGCCGAGCGAGGTGTAGGCGCGCCACATCAGGCCCTGCAGGATGCCGGACACCCACATCGCCGAGATGTAGAGAACGATGCCGAGGGTGGCGATCCAGAAGTGCCAGTTGACGAGCTTGAGGCTGTAGAGACCCTTGCGATTCCAGGCCCACGGCACCAGGCAGTAGAGCGCGCCAAAGGAGACGAAGCCGACCCAGCCGAGCGCGCCGGAATGCACGTGGCCGATGGTCCAGTCGGTGTAGTGGCTGAGCGAGTTGACCACCTTGATCGACATCATCGGGCCTTCGAAGGTCGACATGCCGTAGAAGGCGACGGAGACGACGAGCATGCGCAGCACGGGATCGGTACGCAGCTTGTCCCAGGCGCCCGACAGCGTCATCAGGCCGTTGATCATGCCGCCCCAGGAGGGCATCCACAGCATGATCGAGAAGGTCATGCCGAGCGTCTGCGTCCAGTCAGGCAGCGCCGTGTAGTGCAGATGGTGCGGGCCGGCCCAGATATAGAGGAAGATCAGTGCCCAGAAGTGGATGATCGACAGCCGATAGGAATAGATCGGCCGTTCGGCGCGCTTCGGGATGAAGTAGTACATGATGGCCAGGAAGCCGGCGGTCAGGAAGAAGCCGACCGCGTTGTGCCCGTACCACCATTGGAACATGGCGTCCTGAATGCCGCCCCAGGCGATGTAGGACTTGGAGCCGAACACGGAGACGGGCAGCGCGGGATTGTTGCCGAGATGCAGCACCGCGATCGTCACGATGAAAGCGAGATAGAACCAGTTCGCGACGAAGATGTGCGGTTCCTTGCGCTTGATGACGGTGACGAGGAAGACCAGCAGATAAACCACCCAGACGATGGTCAGCCACAGGTCGGCGTACCATTCCGGCTCGGCATATTCCTTCGACTGGGTGACGCCGAGCAGATAGCCGGTGCCAGCGATCAGAATGAAGAAGTTGTAGCCCACCACCACGAACCACGGCGCGAGGTCGCCGGCGAGGCGCGCACGGCACGACTTCTGCACCACGTAGAAGGAGGTCGCGATCAGCACGTTGCCGCCGAAGGCAAAGATCACGGCGGAGGTGTGCAGCGGCCGCAGGCGGCCGAAGCTGGTCCACGGCAGATCGAAGTTCAGCGCGGGCCAGGCCAGCTGCGAGGCGATGATGAGACCGACGAGAAATCCGGCAATGCCCCAGAACATCGCCATGAAGGCGGAGAACTTGATCGGCCCCATGTTGTAGTTGGGTCGGCCGTTGATTTCCTGCGGCGGCAAAGCCGCCGGCCGTTCGAAGTAGCGGTTGACGATGAAGAACACCGCAGCCACGCTCGCCGCCGCGCTGAGCGCGGCGTGGAATGCGAAGGGCGCATCGAGCGCCTTGGCCGAGGCGATCACGCAGAGGAAAGCGGTGACTGCGAATACGACAGCCAAGCCGCTTTCACCGATGGTCATGGATTTTGAGATGGAGGGCTGGCTCATGCGGATTCTCTCTGAAAGAACACGCTGCCAGAAACCACATCCACCCTCGCGGGGAATTGATTGAAATCAAGATGGATGGATTTCTGTTAATGTGAGCCGATGTGCCGCCAGCTGAGTGCCTTTTCGCCCCGCGCGTAGCGCCATCGCGCGCGAGGGCTTGGTTCTGTAGGCACGCTTGGAGACACCTCCGTGAAATCACGGAGGTTGGAACCGAGGGATCCAGACGTCACTCCCGCGCCGTCGCCTTGAGCGCCGCGATGACGTCCTCGCGCGCGATGATGCCGACCAGCTTCTCTATGCCATCGAGCACGATGATGCTCCTGATGCGGTGCTCGACCATGATCTGGAGCACGCGTGTCAGCCGCGTGTCGGGGCTCACATAGATGAACTCGGGCGTCATGACGTCGCCGATCTTGCGGCTCATCAGGTCGTCGTAGCGCGGCAACATCTGGCTCGGCGTGAAGGCGAAGCACTTCAGGATGTCGAACTTGGTGACGATGCCGACCACCTGCCCGTCGTCTTCGACAGGGTAGGAATTGAAATCGTCGGTCTCGAACATCTCGCTGAGCTGGAACAAGTCGAGGCCGCGCTGCACCGTCTTGACGTTGCGCGTCATGTAGCCGTCGACGGTCTGTTCAAGAAATTGATACACGGCGCGTCCTCCTCGATTCCTCAATTGGCCGGCCGGATGGTCAGTGCGACAGCAGCACGCTGCGGGCGGTTTGCGTCACCAGATATTGGGTGACGCCTCCGAGGATCAGTTCGCGAAATCTCGAATGACCATAGGCGCCCGCGACGATCAGGCCCGCGCCGATGTCACCGGCGACTTTCTCCAACCGCGCAGCAGCGGTTTCGTTTCCTGCGGCCTCCAGGACCCGCGCCGTCGCGGTGACGCCGTGACGGCCGAGCCAGGCGGCAACGTCGCTGATCCCGGCCATCACGGCCGAACGGTCGTCGCCCCGCTCTGGGATTTCGACGATGGTGACGTCCTTCGCCTTGTGCAGCATCGGCAGCGCGCCCGCCACCGCCCGCCGCGCTTCCGGCGTGTCCTTCCACGCCACCAGCACGTTGCGCAGATCGAGCCAGTTGGCCCTGTCGGGAACGACGAGCAGCGGGCGACCGGCCTGCATCACCAGGTCCTTGGGGCTCGCCAGCGAGAAAGCGTCGGAGAAGGCCGGGCTCTGCCCACCGCTGACGACGATGTCGGCGCAACGCGCCTGCGCCGCGACGAAGCGCGCCGGATAGTCCATGGCGCTGCGCCACTCCGCATGCCCGCCGCGATTTTTCACGGCCGCGCGGAATTGCGCTTCGAGGCCGGCGAGCCGCCGCCTGATCGAAGCTTCGCCGTCGTCGATCAGCGCTTGCGCCTCGGCGCCGTCGGTGAAATAGAGCGGCGGGGCGAACTGCGCTGCTGCGACCCCGATGATGGCCGCCTCGAATCGTTCGGCGAGTTCGCCTGCGACCTGAAGACGCGCTTCGTTGGGCTGATCGAGCGCCAGGCTGACCATGACGGTCGCGTATGTCATCGGATATCTCCAGCATTACAGAATTTTTTCGAATCCTAGACCTGCTGCCGCGCAACAGGCTGAGATAGATCAAATCCGACGCTGCTGGTGGCTCGCTCTCCGTGTGATGGGAATCCGCCAGTGAATTCAACGTCCGCGCTTGCCTACGGGCATGGCTTGGGCGACATTCCAGAAGCGGTAAAGGCATCCTGCCGGCCCGCCGAGAATAGGAGCAGAGCTTGGCGCCGACCCGCGTGACCCATCCGGCAGACGATGGTCGGGGCGAGCATTTCCGGGTCCGCATCGAGGGATTCGGCGTCGGCACCTGGGACCTCGACCTGCAGACCCGCGAAC
The DNA here is from genome assembly GCF_025200865.1 of Bradyrhizobium sp. NC92. Taxonomy (NCBI): domain Bacteria; kingdom Pseudomonadati; phylum Pseudomonadota; class Alphaproteobacteria; order Hyphomicrobiales; family Nitrobacteraceae; genus Bradyrhizobium; species Bradyrhizobium sp. NC92. Next base: position 2,515,208 of record NZ_CP104171.1, on the reverse strand, counting down.
TCGAATGGTCGGACATGGCCAGGCGGCTGTTTGGCCTGCAGCCGGACCAGGCCGTCAGCTACGATCTCTTTCTTTCGCTCTTGCAGCCCGCCGATCGGGACCATCTCCTGAAAGCGATCGGGCGCGCCTCGGAAGGCGGCGGGGGTCTCGACCTGTCCTTCAAGATCGGCGGCGCGTCCGGTAACGGCCAATGGATCCGGGCCAGGGCCGGCGTGATCCGGGACGATGCGGGCACGCCGCGTCACCTCAGCGGGATATTCCTCGACATCAACGAGGAGAAGCAGCTCGAGGAGGCGCTGCGCTCCCAGGAGAATCATCTTCGCTCGATTCTCGAAACGGTGCCCGACGCCATGATCGTCATCGATTCACGCGGCATCATGCAGCTCTTCAGCAGCGCCGCGGAGCGGCTGTTCGGCTACAGCAGGCAGGAAGCCATCGGGCGGAACGTAAGCATTCTCATGCCGGAGCCCGATCAGTCGCGTCACGACAGCTATCTCGCGCGCTATCTCAGGACCAATGATCCGCACATCATCGGCATCGGCCGGATCGTGACGGGCAAACGCCGCGACGGCACGACGTTCCCGATGCACCTGTCCGTCGGGAAGACGCAACGCGCGGGCGAGCCCTATTTCACCGGCTTCGTGCGCGACCTCACCGAACACCAGCAGACCCAGGCGCGGCTCCAGGAGCTGCAATCCGAGCTCGTGCACGTGTCGCGGTTGACCGCGATGGGCGAGATGGCTTCCGCGCTCGCCCACGAGCTCAACCAGCCGCTGGCGGCGATCAGCAATTACATGAAGGGATCGCGGCGCCTCCTCGCCGGCAGCACCGATCCCAACATGCCGAAGGTCGAAAGCGCGCTGGACCGCGCCGCGGAGCAGGCCTTGCGCGCCGGCCAGATCATCCGCCGCCTGCGCGACTTCGTCTCCCGCGGAGAATCGGAGAAGCGGGTCGAAAGCCTGTCCAAGCTGATCGAGGAAGCCGGCGCGCTCGGGCTCGCCGGCGCGCGCGAGCAGAACGTGCAGCTCCGCTTCAGCCTCGATCCCGACGCCGACCTCGTTCTCGCCGACCGGGTGCAGATTCAGCAGGTGCTGGTCAACCTGTTCCGCAACGCGCTCGAGGCCATGGCGCAGTCGCAGCGGCGCGAGCTCGTCGTCGCCAACACCCGCGTCGCCGACGGCATGATCGAGGTGGAAGTCTCCGACACCGGCATCGGCTTCCGGGAAGACATCATTCCAAACCTGTTCCAGACCTTCTTCACCACCAAAGACACCGGCATGGGCGTGGGACTCTCGATCAGCCGCTCGATCATCGAGGCCCATGGCGGCCGCATGTGGGCCGAGAGCAACGCAGCGGGCGGAGCGACATTCCGCTTCACCCTGCCGGCAACCGACGAGAGCTGATTCATGACGACCAAGGGACATGTCTATGTCATCGACGACGACGCGGCGATGCGGGACTCGCTGAACTTCCTGCTGGATTCCGCCGGCTTCGCCGTCACCCTGTTCGACGACGCGCTCGCCTTTCTCGAAGCCCTGCCCGGCCTCGATTTCGGCTGCATCGTCTCCGACGTGCGCATGCCCGGCCTCGACGGCATCGAGCTCTTGAAGCGGATGAAGGCGCAGCAAAGCCCGTTCCCGATCGTGATCATGACCGGTCATGGCGACGTGCCGCTGGCGGTCGAGGCGATGAAGCTCGGGGCCGTCGACTTCCTGGAAAAGCCGTTCGATGACGACCGTCTCACCGCCATGATCGAATCGGCGATCCGCCAGGCCGAGCCCGCCGCCAAGAACGAGGCCGTCGCGCAGGACATCGCTGCCCGCGTCGCGTCCTTGAGCCCGCGCGAGCGCCAGGTCATGGAGGGGCTGGTCGCGGGCCTCTCCAACAAGCTGATCGCCCGCGAATACGACATCAGCCCGCGGACGATCGAGGTCTACCGGGCCAACGTCATGACCAAGATGCAGGCGAGCAGCCTTTCGGAACTGGTTCGCCTGGCGATGCGCGCCGGCATGCTCAAGGATTGAGGCAGGTCAAGGCGGCTTCACGGCGCCGTGCTAGCCAGAGAGCATGGTTGAGGTCAGCCCATATCGTGCGCGGCCGTCGTCCTCCCCACAGCCCACCGTCTTTGTGGTCGACGATGATGCCGCAGTCCTGGGATCCCTGCGGTTTCTGCTGGAGACCGACGGCTTCGCCGTGCGAACCTTCAGGAGCGGCACGGCGCTGCTCAATCTCGGCGCCGCGCCAGGGCCGGACTGCTACGTCATCGACTACAAGATGCCCGACATCAACGGCATCGACCTGACCGGCCGGCTGCGCAAATCCGACCGCGATGCGCCGGTGATCCTGATCACCGGCTATCCCGACGAGAACATCTCGGCCCGGGCTGCGACGGCGGGCATCAAGGACGTGGTTTTGAAGCCGCTTCTCGATGAAAACCTCGTCAAATGCATCCGCCACGCGATCAAGGACCGCCCCCACGCCTGACCTACGGGATTCTACGTAAGGCACCCCCCTTAAGATATCTCGCGAAATTTTCGAAGCACCCGATACCGCGTAGGAAAGCGTCATCACAACGGAGATGGCGCAGATGCTGACCCAGACGCTCAACACCCAGGCGATCAACACCCAAGTGGGTGGCAAGATTGCTCCTGCCCACCCCGTTACCGACCAGTTCGGCGCCATCGCCGGCCATGTCGGCCTGGTCGCCACCGAGTTCTCCTACGGCAAGGACGAGGAGATCTATGGCGAGGACGAGGCGGCCGAATATGTCTACCAGGTCGTCACCGGCGCGGTGCGCAGCTACAAGCTTCTCTCCGACGGCCGCCGCCAGATCGGCGCCTTCCATCTTCCCGGCGACGTGTTCGGCCTCGAATCCGGTCCCACCCACCGCCTCGCCGCAGAAGCCATCATCGACACCACCGTGCGCCTCGTGAAGCGCGCGAGCCTCGAAAAGGCCGCCGGCACCGACGTCCAGGTCGCCCGCAAGCTCTGGGCCATGACCGCCGGCGAGCTTCGCCATGCCGAGGACCACATGCTGCTGCTGGGCCGCAAGACCGCCATGGAGCGCGTTGCGACCTTCCTGCTCGAAATGGATCGCCGCCTCGCCGTTGCCGGCATGATGGCGCTGCCGATGTGCCGCCGCGACATCGGCGACTATCTCGGCCTCACCCTGGAGACCGTGTCGCGCGCGCTGTCGCAGCTTCACGCTCAGGGCATCCTCGGTTTCTCCGGCGCCCGCCAGATCGTGCTGCGCAACCGCCAGCGCCTGCACAATCTCGACGCGTGATCCTTGATCTACCTCCCCAACCACTTTGGCCGGCTGAACTCGTTCAGCCGGCCATTTCTTTCGCGGCGACCAGACCCGTGCGCCGCGTCTCCGGCATCGCAAAGAGGATCAGCAGCAGTCCCGCTGCAGCGACGCCGGACAGCCCGATGAACGCGGTGGCATTGCCGAACTTGTCGCTGACGTAGCCGCCAAGCACCGTGCTCAGCGACGCGCCGATGCCCATCGCGGTGCCGACGATCCCCTGCGCCAGATTGAAATGTCCGCTGCCGAACGCGACGTCGGCGACGATCAGCGGGATCATCACCGCGAATACCGCGGCGGTAATGCCGTCGAACACCTGCACCAGCACCAACAGATACGGATCGCGCACGGTCGCAAACAACAGGCCGCGGATCGCCAGTGCGCCGAATCCGATCAGCAGCAGGGGCCGGCGGCCCCACGCTTGCGCCTTGCGCCCGACCGTCGGCGACACCAGCGCCACGATCGCTTGCGGAACGACGATGCAAAAGGCGACGAGAACAGTCGCCCATTGGCTCGACCGCGCCGTCACCGCGCTCGCCATCAGCGGCATCATCGCGGCATTCGCCAGCTGCAGCAGCAGCACGCTGAGCGCGAATACGATCAGCGGGCGCTGCCGGACCAGGTGCCAGATATTGGGGTCGCCGCGATCGGCGGCTTCAGGCGGCATCTCGCCGTGACAGCGCCTGATGTCGACTTCGTTCTCGCGGATGCGCGACAGCGCGATCAGGGTCGGGATCGCGAGCAGGAAGGTGACCAGGAACACCGAGCGGCTCGACAGCAGATAGCCCGCGGTGCCCATCACCGCCGCGGCGACGCCGTTGCCGAGTGAGGCGAAGCGCGCGTTGCGGCCGAGCCGCTCGCCGATCGCGAGCGGGCCGACGAGGCCGAGACTGATCGCCGCGATCGCGGGCCCGAGCACGCAGCTCGCCATCGCATGCAGCGTGGCCGCGGTGACCACGACGGGGAAGATCGGCATCGCCGCATAGGCCAGCGCGCAGGCGCCGATGGCCGCGATCGCGAGGGCGGCGACGAGGCGTTCCGATTTCGCGGCATCGATGATCGCGCCGCCCGGCATCTGCCCGATCAGGGCGACGATGCCGCCGATGGAGAGCACGAGCCCGATCTCGACCTGGGTCCATTTCTGCGTCGTCAGGTAGACCGCGATGAAGGGGCCGAATCCGGTCTGCACGTCGGCGAGGAAGAAGATGAACCAGTCGAGGCCGCGCAGGCTCTGGCGCGACGGCGCCGGAATGCCCGCAGCCGCCTGCACCGCGACGTTGTCCTGCTCGACGCCGCCGCCGCGATCTGCATGGTTCGGCTTCCTCGACAACAGCACGGGCGGTCAGCCCTCCCTGCACCTCACTGAATCGCTTGCAGCGGCTGAAGGCTGCCGGACGCGCCGAGCACGACGATCGGCGTGTCCTCCTTGTATTCCGGTGCGGCCGCGACCTGCGCCTTGGTCAATTCCAGGGTGATGCTGTCCTTCTTGTTGGCGATCTTGCCGAAGCGCAGCGCGTTCCAGTCCACGACGATCTTGCGGCTGCCGACGCCGAGGAAGCCGCCGAAATCGATCGCCGCAGCGCGGACATGACCGGTGCGGTCGACGATGACGTCGACGATGCGGCCCATGTCCTCGCCGGCGGCGCTGCGAACGTCGCGGCCGAGCACACCGTGGGCCTCGCTCGCGCCGATGATGGTCACCGATGGCGGCGGCGCGGCGTCCTTGGGCGTGACGGGCACGACGGAAGCCGGCGGTTGTACCGTTGCCGGTGCGTTTGCTTCGGTCGGAGGTGAAGATGGCGCTGCGGCCGGCTCTTCCGCCGCGCGCGATACGGCGACCGTCAAGCCCGCGACGATCGCCACGCTTAGAACCAACCATCCGGTCGCGCGCATGACCTCCTCCTTGCGCAGCTAGCGCGCCAGCACGATCGAGACCTGAATCTGACCGCGCGTGCGCAACACTTCCAGCGCCACGTCGTCGCCGTGACGACTAACGCGTAAGTCCACGCTGGAGTCGCCGAGGCGCAGATCGTGCAGGATCACCTCGTTGAGAAACGCCGGCAGATGCGGGTTGCGCAGACGAATCTCGCCGCGCGCGACGTCGAACTCGAGGCCCAGCGCCGCCTCCAGCAGCGTGAACGGCGTCGCGCTGGCCCAGGCCTGCGGCGCGCAGGCGACCGGATAGAGCGTCGGCCCGCGCCGTTTCTCGCGCCGGAAGCCGCAGAACAATTCGGGCAACCGCCGCAGGTCCATGTAGGTCGCGGCGTCGAACAGACCCTTGAAGACATGCGCCACCGTATGCTTGAGGCCGTAGCGCGCCAGCCCTAGCGCGATCAACGCATTGTCGTGCGGCCAGATCGATCCGTCATGATAGGACATCGGATTGTAGCGCACCTCGCCTTGCGCGACGGTGCGGATGCCCCAGCCCGAGAAGAAATGCGGCCGCATCAGATCGGCGGCGACGAGACGCGCGCGGTCCTCGCGGACCATGCCGCTGAACAGGACCTGCCCGGCATTCGAGGTCCTGACCGTGCAGGGCCGCTTCTTGCCGTCGAGCGCGAGCGCATAAGTGCCGAGCTCCTCGCACCAGAACGCCTGCTCGAAGCGCTCGGCGAGCGCCTTGGCTTCGGCCTCGAGCTTGCGCACGCGGTCCGGCTTGCCGAGCCGCAGCGCGCAACGCGCGGCGAGCTGCTTGGCGGCAAAGACGTAGCCCTGCACCTCCGCAAGCGCGATATTGCCCTCGGCAAGCTGGCCGTCGGCATGGAAGATCGCATCATAAGAATCCTTCCAGCCCTGGTTCGCCAGCCCCTTCTCGGTCGCGCGCTGGTATTCGACGAAGCCGTCCTGGTCGGGATCGCCCGGACCGTCGATCCAGGCCAGCCCCGCCTCGATCGCGGGCCACAGTTCGATCAACGTGGCCTCGTCGCCGGTGCGCTCGAAATAGCTGCCTGCGAGCAGCACGAACAGCGCGGTCGAATCGACGCTGCCGTAATAATGCGCGAACGGCACCTCTCCGAGCGCGGCCATCTCGCCGCCGCGCATCTCGTGCAGGATCTTGCCGGGCGCGGCGTCGGCGAGCGGATCGACGGCCGTGGCCTGGAAATGCGCGAGTCGGCGCAGGACGCCCTTGGCAATGCGCGGATCGACCCAGAGCATCTGCAGCGCGGTGATGAGGCCGTCGCGCCCGAACGTCGTCGAGTACCAGGGAATGCCGGCATAGGGATAACGGCCCTGCGGCGTCTCGGTCATCAGCATGTTGAGGTCGGCCATGGCCTGGCACAGCACCTCGTTGAAGATGTTGTTGGAGGTCTCGATGCTGGCGGCCCCGGCCGTCTGAAGCCGCATCTCGCGGCGGTGCGCCAGCAGACCCGGGAAGAACCGCACCGGCTTTTCCGTCACCGGCCGGTTGCAGGATACGGCGACGAACAGCGATTTGGCCTGGTGCGGCTCCAGGTCGAGCTCCCAGGTTGCGGCATCGACCGAGAGCCGCGTCGGACGCGGATCGAAATGCAGCCCGGTGGTCCGCTCGGTGTCGTCGAGACCGCGATATTCGAACAGCACGTCGGTCGGCCCGAGCAGCCGGCTCGTTCCGATCCCGCGGCGCGGTCGCCGCTCGCCACGGACTTCGAACAGATCGGCGAAGTCGTTGCCGAACAGCAGCGTCAGGTTGAAGCTGGTGCGCCGGTCGCCGTGGTTCTGCACCCCGATGCGTTGGTAGGCGGTGCCGCGCCACAGGAAGATCGTGCGCACGACGTGCAACAGGTCCTTTTGCAGAACGAGGTTGCCCTGCCGATAGATGTCCGGATTGGTGAGGTCGACGGTCAACGCCGAATTGTCGTCGCGCAGATTCGAGCCGAGCAGCAATGGCTGGAGATCGTCGAGCACCAGCTCGAGCCGCGCGAGGTAGCGCGTGTCGTGATGGAACAGCCCGTCTGGCCCGCCGGCGGACGCGCCGATGTCGCCGTGGCTGTCGAGCACGATGAACGTGTCGTCGTGCTTGAGCGAACGCCGCGGCCGGGCCGAGGGCCCGGTCATCGGAATGTAGAAGGGCTGTTCCGCGACCTGTTCCGGGGTCCGCGTCACGGAGACGAACTTGGTTACGGCTTCGGCCGACATGAGCTGCTCCCCTGCGCTTGTTTCGAAACGCGACCGACTCGAGAACGCGACTGTTGGTTACGCGGCAGCTTGCGCGAGCCGGCTCATTTCCTGCGTGACCAGCTCACGATACGGCCCGTGACCCTGCATCAGACGCTCGGGCGAGCCGTCCTCGATGATCTTACCATTCCTCAGCACCACCACACGGTCGAAATTGCGCAGCGTCGCGAGTCGATGGGCGATCGCGATCACGGTGCGGCCGCGCATCAGGCGCGACAGCGCCTCGCGGATCGCCTCCTCGGATTCGCTGTCGAGCGCGGCGGTCGCCTCGTCCAGCAGCAGGATCGGCGCATCCTTCAGGAAGGCGCGCGCGATGGCGATGCGCTGGCGCTGGCCGCCCGACATCTTGACGCCGCGGTCGCCCACCATGGTGTCGAGACCCTCGGGCAGGCTCTCGACGAAGTCGCAGCGCGCCGCGATCGCCGCGCGCAGCACCTCGTCGTCGGTCGCGTTCGGCCGGCCGTAGCGGATGTTCTCGCGGATCGACCGATGAAACAGGGAAATGTCCTGCGGCACGACGGAAATCGCCTCGCGCAGGCTCAGCTGCGTCACCTTCGCGATGTCCTGGCCGTCGATGGTGATGTTGCCCTCATCGACGTCGTAGAAGCGCTGCAGCAGTGTGAACAGCGTCGACTTGCCGCCACCGGACTGGCCGACCAGTCCGACGCGCTGGCCGGGCTGCAGGCGCAGGCTGAAGCGCTCGAAGATCTTGTCGCCGCCGGGATAGCCGAAGGTGACGTTGTTGTACGCGATGGCCGCGCCGCTCTTCACCAGGGGCTCGGCCTCGGGATGGTCGCGGAGCCCGTGCGGCACCAGCAGCGTGGCGATCGCCTCGGTCAGACGCGCGACGTGCTGGGTGACGTCGACCAGCGCCACCGCGAGATCGCGCGTGGCGCTCAGGATGGAGATGCCAAGGGTACAGACCAGCACGACGTCGCCGGTCGTCGCTTCGCCCTTCTGCCAGAGCGAGATGGCCCAGGCCATCAGCGCAATGGTCAATAGCACGGTGATGGCGGCATGCAGCAGCCGCAGCTTCTCCAGATAGCGCAGGCTGCGGCTTCGCGCGGTCAGCTCCTGGTTCACCGTCGCGTCGAACCGCTCATGCTCGTGGCTGATGCCGCAGAAGGCGCGCACCAGCGGCATGTTGCTGATAACGTCGATCATCTCGCCGTCGACCACCGCGGCCTTGTCGGCGAAATCGTCATGCAGCGGCTTGCCGGCGGCGGCGAGACGAAACATCGCGGCGACCATGCCGCCGGCGATCAGGATCAAGCCGAGCGCCATATAGGGACTGACGGTTCCAATCAGCAAGATTGCCGCAATTGTGGCAATGCACGGCGGCAACACATTCCAGACGAACATGTTCTCGACGGTGAACACCGCGTTCGACGTCGCCGTGATGCGGCTCGTCAGCATGCCGGGCATGCGATCCGAGAAATAGCTCGGCGCGTGCCCGGTCAGATGACGAAAGATGTCGCGCCGTAAATCACCCGTGACCCGGACAAAGGTGAAGCTCGCCGTCCAGCTCGCGATCCGCCACAGGAAGTTGTCGGCGGCGATCAGTGACATGAGCAGAATGAATGCCAGCCATACGCCGCCGCCATGCGAGGGCCCGGCGGACAAGGCATCGACCAAAGCCTTGACGCCATATTGAGTGCCTACGGAGCAGGCAACGGCCCCCACGACCGCGGCCAGGATCACCAAATGCGACGCGAGACGACGCCGGAGATAGCGCAAGACAAAGGCAAATGGCCTGCGCGCGTATCCAGAAAGCTGATCCATATGGCTATCGCCCCGTTATGCTGATTTTCGTTTCGTTACTGGTCGAGTGAACATCGACCGCTTCGCCCCGGTTCCCGGGCAACGCCATCACGACATGCGGATGCGGACGATCTGCGAAGATGTGGTGGCAGCATCGCGACGGTCCCCCGACGTGTCGAATATGTAACGTTTGGGAGAAGGAACTTCGCAGGTGCGGGAACGTTCCCTCGTCTGGCATTGCCGGTGCCGTAAAAGGTGGGGGTTTCAACATTCATGATCGCAGAGGAGATGGTGAGATGCGCATCGCGCAGGTAGCTCCGTTGACGGAGGCTGTTCCACCCAAGCTGTATGGCGGCACCGAGCGGGTGGTGCATTGGTTGACGGAAGAGCTGGTGGCCCTGGGACATGACGTGACGCTTTTCGCCAGTGGCGACTCGCAGACATCTGCCAAGCTCGATGCATTATGGCCGCGGGCGCTACGGCTCGACGGTTCCGTGCGCGATCCCAATGCGCTGCACATGGTGCTGCTGGAGCGGGTGCGGCAGAAATGTGACGACGAGGAATTCGACTTCCTCCACTTTCACCTCGACTATTATCCCTGGTCGTTGTTCCACCGCCAGCCGACCCCGTTCGTGACCACGCTGCACGGCCGGCTCGATCTTCCCGAGCATCAGCCGGTCTTCAACACCTTCTCCAAGATGCCGGTCATATCGATCTCCAACGCGCAGCGGCGGCCGGTGCCGCAGGCGAACTGGGTGACGACGATCCACCATGGCCTGCCGGAGAAGCTGCTGACGCCGAAGCCGGCGAAACAGGAATATCTCGCCGTGCTCGGCCGCATCGCACCCGAGAAGGGCGTCGACCGCGCCATCAAGATCGCGACCCATTGCGGCATTCCGCTCAAGATCGCGGCCAAGGTCGATCGTGCCGACCAGGATTATTACGACGAGCTGATCCGGCCGATGATCGAGAACAATCCGCTGGTGGAGTTCATCGGCGAGATCAGCGATCACGAGAAATCGGATTTCCTGAGCGGCGCGCTCGGCCTCTTGCTGCCAATCGACTGGCCGGAGCCGTTCGGCCTCGTCATGATCGAAGCCATGGCGTGCGGAACACCCGTCGTCGCCTTCAACCGCGGCTCGGTGCCGGAGATCATCGACGAGGGCCTCACCGGCTTCATCGTCGAGGATGTCATCAGCGCCGCAGGCGTGGTGAACCGGCTTTCGCAGCTCGACCGCACCGCGATCCGCAAGCAGTTCGAGACGCGCTTCACCGCGCGGCGCATGGCCCTCGACTATCTCGCCGCCTATCGCAGCCTGACCGAGGCCAAGGCGCCGCGGATCAAGCTGGTGAGCAGCGCGGAGTAGGGGCTGCTCTCACCTCGAGGCACACTGTCATGCCCCGGCTCGACCGGGGCATACAGTACGCCGCGGCATCTCGGCTCCATCACGACCGTCTGTGGGATACTGGATCGCCCGGTCTTCGCCGCCGGGCGATGACAGCGAGTGTGCGGAGAGAGATGACAGAAAGAACGGGGCACGAGCGCCCTATCGCTCGCCTCGCTACATCCCCAACAGCCGCGGCAGCCACAGCGACAGGCCGGGCCAATAGGTCACCACCACGAGGAAGCCCAGCATCGTCAGCAGCCACGGCCACACTGCGACCGTGAGCTCGGTGATCCCCATCTTGGCGATGCCCGAGGCGACGTAGAGATTGAGGCCGACGGGCGGATGGCAGAGACCGACCTCCATGTTGACCGTCATCAGGATGCCGAAGTGAATCGGATCGATGCCGAGCTTGACCGCGACCGGAAACAGGATCGGCGCCATGATCAGGATGATCGAGGACGGCTCCATCACGTTGCCCGCGAGCAGCAGCAGCAGGTTGACGAGCAGCAGGAAGCCGATCCACCCCAGGCCTTGGTCGATCATCCATTGCGCCAGCGCCTGCGGGACGTTCTCGTAGGTCATCAGGAACGAGAACAGCACGGCGTTGGTGATGATGTAGAGCAGCATCGCCGAGAGGTTCGCCGACGACAGCAGCACGCGCGGCACGTCGCGCAGCTTCAGATCCTTGTAGATGAACACCGCGACGATGAAGGCGTAGACCGCGCTGACGGCGGCAGCTTCAGTCGGCGTGAACAGGCCGCTGTAGATGCCGCCGATCACGATCACGATCAGGAGGATGCCCCAGATCGACTTGCGGAACGCATCGAGTCGCTCGACGAAGGTGGCCTTCGGCATCCGCGGATAGTCGTTGCGCCAGGCGCGATAGAACGTCGTCATCCCGAGCAGCGTGGCGAGCGCAAGCCCCGGCACGATGCCGGCGATGAACAGCTTGCCGACCGAGCTGTTGGTGGAGACGGCGTAGAGCACCATCGGGATCGACGGCGGAATCAGAATGCCGAGCGAGCCCGACGTCGTGATCACGCCCGCGCCGAACCGCTTCGGAAAGCCTTGCACGACCATGGCGGGCAGGATCACCGAGCCGATGGCGACGACCGTCGCCGGCGAGGAGCCGGAGATCGCGGCGAACAGCGCGCAGGCGACCACACCCGACAGCGCGAGGCCGCCGTACCAATGGCCGACCAGCGACGTTGCGAAGGTGATCATCCGCCGCGCCACGCCGCCATGGGTCAGGAAGTTGCCGGCGAGGATGAAGAACGGGATCGCCATGATCTCGAAATTCTCGATGCCCGTGAACAGCTTCAGCGCCACCGATTCGGTTCGCACGTCGGTCAGCGTGAACATGAAGCTGAGCACGGTCAGACCGAGCGCGATCGAGATCGGCATGCCCGTGAGCATCAACGAGAGCAGCAGCGCGAACACGATGAGGACGCGCAGGCCCTGCGGCAGGGTGATGACGTGGGCCGCATGCGCGAAGCACAGGGCGACGATCAGCACCGGCAGCAGCATCAGGATCCAGCCGAGCGGGCTGCGCTCGTCCCGCACGACCTGGGTGGGCGTGACCGGCGCCGGATGCACCGGATCCGCCTCGACACCCTCGACGCCCGCCATGTCGTGATGCGGCAACTCGCCGGTGCGGTGGAACGACCAGGCGACCTGCAGGAAGCGGAAGCACATCAGGCCGGAGCCGAGCGGGATGGTGAGATACACCATCCACATCGGCGCTTCCAAATCGTTGGACTGCTGGCCGGTCTGCCACATCTGGCTGACGAACGCGGCGCCGAAATAGGCGACGATGGCGGTGAACAACGCTCCGCACAGGAGGCCGAAGGTGATGACGCGCCGGCGCGAGCCGCCGGGCAGGATGTTGACCAGCACGTCGACCCCGACATGGATGCCGGTCCGGACGCCGTAGGCGGCGCCGAACTTCGCCATCCAGATGAACATGTAGATGCAGAGCTCCTGCGCCCAGGACAGGTCGAGCGAGGCAAGCCAGGTGAACGCGGCGCGCGCGGGCACGGCGAGGAAGGCCAGGTGGCGGGCTTCCGCCCATTTGGCGATGTCGATCGACAGCCCGGCGCCGTAACGGTGCAGCACGGCGACGAAGATGAGCGACGTCGCAGCCGCGATCATCGTCGCGATCAGCCATTCCTCGAGATGGTCGAGAAAACGATTCAGCACACGCAGCAACTTGGTCCCCCTGGATTGGATCGTTCAAGCGCAACGGCCGGGAGCGCGATCACCCCCGACCGTTGGTAGTGTTCTTGTTGGGCCGCAGCCCGTCAGTTCATCTTGACGTCGAGTTCCTTGGCGAGGAGATCGAGCACCTCCTGCCCGACGCGCCCCTTGGCCCATTTATAAGTCGGCTGCATCGCCTCCTGCCAGGCCTTGCGGTCGGCTTCGGTGAGATAATGCAGGTTGGTCTTGCCCGTCTTCTTGATCTCGGCCAGCGCATCCTCGTTCTCCTGGCGCGCGATCGAGTTGGTGTAGTCGGTCGCCTCCGCCATCGCCTTGTCGAGCTGCGCGCGGATATCGGGCGGCAGGCCGGACCAGAATTTCGAGTTGACGATGACGGCATATTGCAGATGCGCGTGATAGGACACGGTGATGTCCTTCTGCACCTCATAGAACTTCTGCGTCAGATAGTTCGACGCCGTGTTCTCGCAGCCGTCGACCACCCCGGTCTGCAGCGCCTGGTAGACTTCCGAGAACGCCATGATCTGCGGGATCGAGCCCATGATACGGAGATATTGGTCTGCGACCTTCGATCCGGAGATGCGGAATTTAAGCCCCTGGAAATCAGTCGGCTTCAGCAAGGGGCGGTTGGCGGAGAGCATGTGGAAGCCGTTGTCCCAATAAGCGAGGCCGATAATGCCCTTGGCCTCGAGCTTCTGGAACAGCCACTTGCCGATCGTGCCCTTCATCGCGTTGGAATAGGTCACGTCGTCCTTGAATAGCCAGGGCAGGTCGAGCGCCTCGAATTCCTTGATGCCGAGCGGCGCGAATTTCGCGGTCGAGGGCGCGAGCATGTGCACCGAGCCGAGTTGGAGCGCCTCGATCTCCTCCTTGTCCTTGTAGAGCGTGGAGTTCGGATAGACTTCGACCTTGACCTTGCCGTCGGTGTATTTTTCGGCGAGCTCCTTGAACTTCAGCGCGCCCTTCCCTTTCGGCGTGTCGTTGGCGACGACGTGGCTGAACTTGATGACGATCGGGCCCTGGGCTTGGGCGATGGCGGGGGCCAAGAGAGGAGCCGAGAGAGCAGCGAAGAGAACAGCCGCGGCGCCGACCGCGGCAAGCAGCTTGCGCATGAACGTACCTCCCAACAACCTCTAACCGGGTTCTTCTTGTTTTTCAGGCCAGTAGTGGCAGCAATCCGCCAGCCGAACAACTAGACCTAAGCCCAATTTGCCGCAGCCAAGCTAACGTGGCGACCGCCAGATGCGCAAGCCGGTGCCCGCGCGAGTCCAAGGGGACGATCGCTTATGCCGCATTGCGGCAGTGCCATCAGCCCTTGAGCTGCGCGACCATGAAGAGGCGGCGGAACGGGAACAGCGTCTGCCCCGCCGCATTCTTCGGATAGGCCTTTGCGACGCGCATCCCGTAGGCGGCTTCGAACGCGGCTTTTTCCTCGCCTTGCAGAACGTCGAGATAGCGCGTCAGCCAAGTGCCCTTGGTCCATTCCTTCACGGGGTTGTCGCCTTCGAGCACCTGCAGATATTCGGTTTCCCAGATGTCGATGTTCGCCGACATCGGCGCGAGCAGATCGTGATAGAAGGCCGGCCCTTCCACCGGGGGCGGGGCGACGAGATGCTCCACCTTGGACCGCCATGGGCCGTCGAGCGCGGTCTCGCCGATCAGCACATGCGAAGGCGCGAGGAAATTGCGCGGCATCTGCACCGCGAGCATGCCTCCTGGCGTCACCTTCTCCATCAGCGACGGAAACAGTGCTGCGTGATTGGGCAGCCAGTGCAGTGCGGCATTGGAATAGATCAAGTCGTACTGTCCGGCGGGACTCCAATGGCCGAGATCTTCATGTGACCATTCCACGTCAGGGGCGGCCCTGCGTCCCGCCGCAACCATCTCGGCCGAGCCCTCGACACCGGTCACGCGCGCCTCAGGCCAGCGCTCCCCGATTAACTTGGTGACGTTGCCGGCGCCGGCGCCGAGATCGGCGATCGCGCGCGGGGCAAAATCCGGTATCCGCAGCAACAGGTCGACGGCGGGCCGGAGCCGATGGCCGGAGAACTTCAGATATTGCTGCGGATCCCAGACCATCCTTCGACGCCCTTGTTTTTCGTATTTCCTTCGCCAAGGCTTTTGTCCTTAAAAAAAGGCTCTTGTCCTTCGGCAAGCCTCTTGGTTACCACTGCTCGTCCCGCTCGGGCAATTCGCAAGCCCGCGGGACAGGGCAGGAAACCAACAACAAAACACAAGCAGGACCAAGAAAGCGTGCGACCATGGACCTCGGGCTCACATCGAAAACCGCTGTCGTCACTGGCGCGAGCATCGGCATCGGCCGCGCCATCGCCAAGGGCCTCGCCGCCGAAGGCGTGCGTGTCATCGGCGTGGCGCGCCGCACCGATCTCCTCGCCGAGCTGGTGAAAGAGGTCGGCGGCGGATTGATCATCCCGTTCGCGCAGGACGTGATGGCCAAGGACGCCGCCGAGACCATCGCGGCCTTTGCCGTGGAGGAGCTCGGCCATGTCGACATCCTCGTCAACAATGCCGGCGGCAGCCGTCCCCTGCCCGTCGATGCGCCCGACAGCAAATGGGACGAGGCGATCGCGCTCAACTTCACCAGCTACCGCCGCATCGCGCATGCACTGCTGCCGCAGATGATCGAGCGCAAATGGGGCCGCATCGTCAACATCACCGGCAAGTCGGAGCCGGAGGGCCTCAATGCCGCTTTCGCCGCCAAAGCCGCCGTGCACGCCTGGGCCAAGGGGCTCTCGCGCGAGATCGGCAAGCACGGCATCACCATCAACTGCATCCCGCCCGGCCGCATCATGAGCGAGCAGATCCGCCGCAACTACCCGCCGGATTACCGCGAGCGCTTTGCCGAGGAGGAGATCCCGGTCGGCTATTGGGGCGAGCCGGACGATCTGGCCGCACTCGCGGTGTTCCTGGCCTCGCCGGTGGCGCGGTACATCACGGGCACGGTGATCCCGGTGGATGGAGGACTGCGGCGGTATCAGTTCTAGAACCGCACGCTCTTCATGCACGTCCCAAGCATTGCTGCGCCGCGGAAGGGTCGAGGCATCGACAACGTTGATTTGCGTCAAGCGAGCGGTCGAGCGGTTGCGAGATCCTCGCGCGCTATCGGCGAACCGACACGAGAGTGCGCGCGGTGAACGGTTGGACGCGTTGGGTGCCCGGGATCAACACGCTTCGCCACTACGAAGCTGATTGGCTTCGGCATGATGTATTCGCAGGTCTCGTGCTGGCGACCATGCTGGTCCCGGTCGGGATTGCCTATGCCGTGGCGTCCGGACTGCCGGGCATCCATGGCCTCTATGCGACCATCGTCCCGCTTCTGGCCTACGCGATGTTCGGTCCGAGCCGCATCATCGTGCTCGGACCCGACTCGGCGCTGGCCGCCGTCATCCTCGGTGTCATTGTCCCCTTGTCCGGCGACGATCCGGTCCGCGCGGCCATGCTTGCCGCGATGATGGCGCTCGTTTCCGGAGCGGTGCTCGTTGTCGCGGGCATCGCACGGTTGGGGTTCGTGACCGAGCTGCTGTCCAAGCCGATACGGTACGGCTACATGAACGGGATCGCGCTGACCGTTTTGATCAGCCAGCTGCCAAAGCTGCTCGGCTTCTCGATCGAAAGCGAAGGACCGCTGAGAGACCTGTGGGCGATCGCCGTTGGGATCGGCGACGGCAAGATCAATTGGGCCGCATTCGCAGTCGGACTTGGCACGTTGATGGTCATCCTGCTGCTCAAGGACAACAAACGACTGCCGGGAATCCTGATCGCCGTCGTCGGAGCGACGCTTGTCGTCTCACTCCTCGACCTGGGAACCGGTTATGGTGTGAAAGTCCTGGGGCCACTCCCCCAGGGGCTGCCGGCCTTCTCCATCCCCAGGATCGGCTATAGCGATCTGATCCCCGTGCTGGCCGGCGGCTGCGCCATCGCTCTGGTCTCGTTCGCCGATACCAGCGTGTTGTCGCGAACCTATGCTGCTCGCTTGGGCGACAAGGTCGATCCGAACCAGGAGATGGTGGGTCTCGGCGCCGCCAACCTGGCAACCGGGTTTTTTCAGGGCTTTCCGATCAGCAGCAGCTCCTCGCGCACGCCCGTTGCCGAAGCGGCCGGCGCCCGCACCCAACTCACCTGCGTCGTCGGCGCGCTTGCGATCGCGTTCCTTCTGTTGGCTGCGCCAAACCTGTTGCAGCACCTGCCGAATGCCGCCTTGGCGGCGGTGGTGATCGCAGCCGCGATCGGTCTGATCGAGATCGGCGATCTCAAACGGATCTACCGGATCCAGCGCTGGGAATTCTGGTTGACCGTGCTGTGCTTCGTCGGCGTGGCCGTGCTGGGCGCGATTCCGGGAATCGGCCTCGCCATCGCGGTGGCCATTGCCGAGTTTCTGTGGGACGGCTGGCGTCCACATTCCGCGATTCTGGGGCGGGCGCACGGCGTCAAGGGCTATCACGACATCACGAGATATCCCGATGCCCGCTTGATACCTGGACTGGTGCTGTTCCGCTGGGACGCGCCGCTGTTCTTCGCCAATGCCGAGTTCTTCAAGGAGCGTATTTTGGCCGCGGTCGAGAAATCGCCGACGCCCGTGCGCTGGCTGGTCGTCGCCGCCGAACCGGTCACGAGCGTAGACGTCACCGCCTGCGATACCGTTGCCGAACTGGACAAGGCGCTGCACGCCAGGGGCATCGAACTATGCTTTGCCGAGCTCAAGGATCCCGTGAAGGACAAGCTGAAGCGGTTTGGTTTGTATGCGCAGGTCGGCGAAGCCCAGTTCTTTCCGACCATCGGCTCGGCGGTCTCGAGCTACCTGGACATCAACAATGTCGAATGGGAGGACTGGGAAGATCAGGTCAAGGTCGGTTCGCAGCCCGTCGGATTGTAGAGCGAGAGCGAAACCGATCGTCGGAGCCGAGATGTCCTGCCAAAGCGGAATGGCTTTGCGTCGAAACGGCTGCCGCGGCCTCCCCGCTTGCGGGAGAGGGAGTGCACCTCCGTCGGCGCAGCGATCAAGCCTCACGCCATCATGCTCCAGCCGCGCATCCGATGGCCCCATACCGCCGGACCTCAGGGCTTGACGTAGCTCCAGCCCTGTTCCTGCAGCTCCATGACGCGGACGACACCCGATTTGACCACCGTCGCCTGAGGAATCAGATTGATGTCCTTGCTCTCCGCCTTCCGCATATTGTCCTGGGTATTGCCGCACGCTTTGAAGGAGATTTCGGGATTGCTCATCGCGAGCACCTCGATGCGTGGCTTTACCGGCGAGGTATCATCGCGCAGCATATGAAGACCCGGACCAAAGGTTACGATCTCGATCGACACTGGTTCACCGAGATCGCGGTAATATTGCGCGACATTGCTCGCATTGTTGAGCGTGAGGTTCATCATCGCGGGGTCGTTGGAATTGACCTGCAATATCAGCTGATGCGGCTTTTTGGCGATCTCGGCCTTTGTCGCCTGAGCCATCGCCGCCCTGGTCGCAGCGGTTTGCTTGCCCGTGCGAGTCTGTCCCGGCTTGCTCGCCTGCGCCTGTCTACTCGGTTGCTTCGGATCGCTTACTTGATTCGTCGCGCTCGAGTGCGGATTCAACTGGTTGTCCTGCTGCGCCTGCACGCTTGGTACGACCAGAAGCACCATCGCCAGGCCGCCGATCGCTGCCATCGCCAACTTCGGATTGATCATCTCGTGTCTCCCGTTTCCTGACCATCACCTTCCTGGTCTGGCGACGCTATGTGGCCATTTGCATGCAGCCGCCATTCTTTTGCGCACGTTCCCAAATCCGCTGAGCAGGAATTGTCCGTCTTGCACCTGACCAGTGCGGGCGAAAAGGCGCACAACGATGTGACCTTCGTCGGGTAGCGCGTTCAGCAACTTTACGACGTCGCCCCCGAAAGCGACGCCGGAGCCGAATGACGGCGACGCTGCCGCGAGTTGCGTTGGCGTGTCCGCATTCAGCCGAAAGGAGATGACGTACTCGTTGGCGCTCCGTGACAGCGCCGGTCCGGCGACCGTGACTTCGGTGCGGCCTTTGCGGCAGTGGATTGCGAGCTGCATGGCGGCTCCATCGGAGCCGCCGACAGAGGATGTGGTGGCGGTGACGATCGGCGAATAGTCGACCGGCGAGGTGGTCTCGCTGACAAGCCAGTTTTCGTCCGACACCCGCCGGGCAGGCGGTGACAACTTGCGTGATGACTCTTGAAGACATTCCAGCCGGGCCGATCCGTCCATTCCCGAACAAGCCCGAAGTGCTTCCATGGAATCGCTCGTGCTTTGCGCGTAGGCAATTCCGCAGGCAACGTTGAAGGCGACGGCGAGCGGGGCAACGGCAATGTTCATGGCTTCGCCTGGGCGCTGTGCGCCTGGCGATCCAGCCATTCCTGCGCAGCCTGGAAGCGGGTCAGCCCCGGGATGGTTGCGGCGAGATTGATCGACCGCCATTTCGGGTCGAAGCCTGGTGCCTGCAGGCGGTCGATCCGCGAGAACAGGTAGTCGACGAGGCGCGCCACCCGTTGATAGCGATTCGAGCCTGGCCGCCAGTTGAACGCAACGAGCGCTGTCGGCACCGCGATGGTCGAGACCCGGTCGCCCTGCTTGATCAGATTGGGATACTCGATCGCGTCCAACGTCGCGGGCAGATAATAATCCTCGAATCTCCTGTCGTAGTGGACCGGGAGAAACTTGAATCCCGCCTCCCAACGACCGCGTACGAAGGCGTCGACGGGCTTCGACGTGATGAACACGACGGCCGACATCTCACCCTTGCGCATCTGTTCCAGGGCAAGCTGATGCGGAATGAACGTCTTGTCGACGTCGATGCCGAGGCGGCTGAAGATCAGCGGTCCGGAATAGGCGGCTGCGGTGCCCTGGGTATTGAAGTTCACTTTCTTGCCGGCAAGGTCCTGCAGGCTCGTGATCTCCGGCCGTACGAAGATGTGCAGCTCGGACGGGAACAGATTGAGCAGGTAGGTAATGCGGCTTTGGATCTGCGGAACCTGAAGCTTGTACTCGTCGAGCGCATCGGAATTGATGATCGCGGTATCGACACCACGCAGATAGAGCAGCGCGTTCAGATTGTCGGTGGCGCCCCGGGTGACGATCGGCAGCAGATGCAGCTCTGCTCCGTCGTCGACGACACGGGCCATTTCTGCGGCGAGACGAATCGGCGCGCCCTCGAGCAGACCGCCGGCGAGCCCGACGGTCCAAGCGTTCATCCGGTCCTTTTCTCTCTCCTGAGGGAGCGGCCCTCGTGCATCCGCCTTGGCGGATCTTGCGGTTTGTGCTTCCAGGCAAGCCGGTTGAAGCAGCACGGCAATCGGCACCAGCGCGACGAGCAGGAGCGACGAGAGCGACCTTGGCACCTTGTTCATGTCGTTCCTTTCCGGATGACCCACTGCAACCACTCGTCCCAGCATGAATGCAAAGCCCACGCTCAGTGATGCAATGCATCCAGTCGTTCCTTGGCTCCGCGGATGCCGCTCCTCTGTGCCTTCGCGTAGAGCTCTCGCGCCTTGGCCGCCTCGCCGCGCGTTCCATAGGCCCCCCAAGCGGACAGAACCGCGGGATCATATGTCTCCGCGAGCATGAAGGTCGCCTGCGCGATGTTCTTCTCGGCAGCGAGCTCGAGGACAATCCGCGCTGCACCGATATTGCCCTGATCGAGCAACGCTCTGGCACGCGGGATCAATCGGGCCTCCACTTCGTCCTGGCCTGGACTCGTCGGCGGCTCCGCTGCGGTCACGTTCTGCGCCGTCGATGGAATCGGACCGTCGTTTCTTTGCGCAACCGGGGCGCGCTCATCGGTGAGGCGCGATACCGAGGCGAGGCTTCTCTCCCTGGCTTCAGTCCTGCTCCGCTCCTGGTGCAGCGACTGCCGCAATTCGGCGATCTCCCGGTTCGCCGCCTGTCTCTGCTGCGAGGCTGCATCGTTCGCCTCGCGCAGATGCTCGTTCAGGGTTTCGATGTCTCCGCGCATTTGCGCAAGTTTGCCCTCCAGCGCGGCAACGTGAGCCTGGGCCTCTTCGAAGGCACGGCGTTGGTGCTCGGCGTTCTCCGTTGCCGACCGCGCAGCGTCCTCCTGTTGTGCGAGGGCTGCGTTCTTGTCGCGCTCCCGCTGCAGGGACTGCCGCAATTCCGCGATCTCCCGTCCCGCCGCCTCGCTTTGCTCCGCCGCCGCATTGTCGGCCTGAGCCGATCCGCGAGCCATGCCGGCCAGCTCGCTCGCGAGCGCCGCGGCGCGTGACTGCGCATCGTAGCGTTCTTGCTCGGCGCTTGCCGCTAGCGCCTGCGCGGCGCTCACTCGCTTCGCCTGGACGGCGCTCTTCTCCCGCTCCTGCTGCAGGGATTGCCGAAGTTCAGCGATCTCCCACGCCGCCGCATCTCTCTGCTGCGTGGCCACCTCGTCCGCGTCGCGCGCCTGCGCGATACGGGCCTCGATTTCGCGGCGGGTTCCGGCAAGTTCGTCCGCGAAGGCGGCGCCGCGGGCCTGCTCCTGTTGAAGCGACTGCCGCAGCTCCTCCGCGGCAATTTCCGCCGCGTGCGTGCGCTGGACCGCCTCGTCAAGCTCGCTGCGCGCGCCGGCCAGCTCACCGGAGAGCGCGTCACTGCGCGGAGCGTCGGCGTCGAGCCGTTGTCGAGGTCCCGCCGTGCTTGCCGAGACCGCCTGCACCAGGACCTCGGACGTTTCGCTCTGAAGGAGTGCTAGCGATCCGGTCCCGATGTCCGGCCGCTGGTCGAGGCCGGCGGCGCTCCCGCCGTCAATGCGTGTCATTTCGAGAGTCGTTTGTGCCTTGAACGGGTCGAAAGCACCGAGCAGGGTCACCCCAATGAAGATGAGGGGGACCAGAACGACAGCCGCAACGAGCGAACTGCCCGATGTTGCCTCCTCCGGATCGACATCCTGGGTCTCAGGATCCAATGGGGTCGGTGAAAAGCCGATCGGCGAGCCGTCCTTGGCTACCCATCTGCCCGTCTCGAGCGACTCGTGACCGAGCTCCCCCGCCGCGTCTTCTATCCGGGTGTTTTCTCGATCCCTGGGTGCAGTATCGATTGATCGGCGCATGCATTACGCCTCTCTTGCGGCGCGGCGGGACGTCCAAATTAAATATAATAATTAACTGAAATACATATAATTTCCACGATATTCAAGAGTCAAATTAAATATGCTCGCCGATGCCGCTACACGGCTCAATACATCGCATGGAATATAGGGCTGGCGCCCCGAATCTGCGTATCTGACCATGTTCTCGTCGCGTCTCGGCATCGAGGAGTGACCATGCGCATTGCATTGCCGTATTTGGGAATTGGCGTCTGTTTGTCTGTTGCTACCTGGTTGGCGCTTGGGCTTGTGCTCTAGCAGCGGTTTACCGCAAACGAGTTCGGAATCGACTTGGGACGGTCCCCCGAAATCACCGCTCCAACGGCGGTTTGACCTTTGGCTTGTCCGACCGCGTCGGCCACGTCTCCTCCCGCGCGTTGTCGACCCAATTCACACCTTGTGAATGAACCTGTGTTATAGTCATTAAGACTATAGGTTTGAGCCATTCTGTTTTGTCTGTTTTGTCGCCCAAGTCGGTCATTTCTTAAAGGTCACAGTTTGGGGCGCGTCATGAGTACTCATGGTCAGTGCGACCGTATTGCGATTCTGCGTCAACGTGTTTCGTCTCTCAGCTCTCAACTCGCAGAGCTTCAGAACCTTCGTATCCGCCTGGAAAAAGCTCAGGAAAGACGAATCCGCAGACGTTCAAAGGTCACAGCTACCTCGGCGAGGCGACGCCGATCTTGGCAGTAGGGGCGCCTCGACAGCCCAAGCCCGCGGGCGGCGGCGATCAGGCCGGCGAGAGCGAAGCGAACCCATCGACAACGTTCGCCGCCAAGCCTGATCGGCTTCGCAACGACTCTACCTATCCAACGCGCTGACCGAACTTCAACAAGGGGTCCGACTTCGGTGCCGGGCCAGCAGGTGACATCGGTCGTGCAGCAAGAGACCGCCCGAAGGCGGTCTCGTAGGCGCGAGCGAAGGCGCTCCTTCAAAGATCAACCTGGACGGCAACGTTGGAGCGCACCCAATCCGATTGCCCTGCCTTCAGCCGCTTGGCTTGAAATTCAACGAAAGCCGGATCGGCGCCCAGTGACGCCAAGGTGCGACCATAGGCTTCGACGCTATCAAAGCGGGCCACGAAGGCGTAGTTCCCGATCTCGCCACCGATCACCGACCAATAGCTGACATCGGCCCCGTGTTTCCTCCAGAGTGTCGCGCCCTCTTTTGCCAGCTGTAGGACCGTCGCAAGATCGCTACCGGGCCTTGGATGCGAAACGAACTGCATAATGACTGCAGGCATATTCCCCTCCAATGATGAATGATGGCGCCAGACAACCTGGTTTGGTCATTTGGCCCGAGGAGAATTCCAAGCGGTGCACGCTCAAGCTTGATCTGGATCAATCCACTGTTCAAGCCCGACTGCAGTCTGCCTCCCTTGCGCTGAATTGCGGCATTGCATGGAGATTGCCATGATGGAGCAGCGCAATCGAGTTGTTCAGGTCGGCAGCTTCGGTGATCCCGAGACGCTGGAGGTTGTCGACGGTCCCCTGCCGAACGCTGGCCGGGGCGAGGTGCGCGTTCGCGTGCTCGCATCGAGCCTCAACTACACCGAGGTGCTGATCAGGCGCCACCTATACCCGCAAACGATGCGCCTCCGGCCGCCGTTCGTGATGGGCTACGACGTCGTGGGAGCAATCGATCAGCTCGGCGAAAGCGTGCGCGACTTTCAGATCGGCGACCGCGTGGCCGACATGACGGTGGTAGGATCAAACGCCGAGTATCGCACGCTTCGGGCCAACGACCTGACCCGCGTGCCCTTGGGCGTGGACGCCGCTGAAGCGGCCGCTCTGATCTTGAGCTGGACCACCGCCTACCAGCTTCTGCACCGCGCGGCCAAGGTGCGGCGAGGCCAACGTGTGCTCGTTCATGGGGCCGCCGGCGCGGTCGGCCAGGCTCTGCTCGTGCTTGGGAGACTGGCCGGCCTCGAGCTGTGGGGCACCGTACGCGGCGAGCACATGGCGCTCGTCCGAAACCTGGGGGCAGCGCCGATCGACTACCAGCATGAGGACTTCACGCGGATTCTGCCGGGTGGATTCGATGTCATCGTCGACGGCGTCGGCGAAGACGGCTATCGCCGCTCATACGCGGCGCTCAAGCCCGGCGGCCTGCTCTGTGCCATCGGCTTTTCGGCGAGCGTGCAGGCACAGCGTCGGATGCTCCCTGTCATGATGGAGATCGCGCGACTGTACCTGTGGAGATTGTTGCCCGGTGGCAAGCGAGCCCGCTTCTACTCGGTCAATGCCATGCGAGCGCGACATCCCAGCTGGTTCAAGGAGGACCTGGAGCAACTGTTCGGGCTGCTGGCAAGTGGTGCCATTCGGCCGCGCATCGCCGAGCGGATCTCCTTCGAGGAGGTCGCCGATGCTCACCGTCGCCTCGAGGCTGGCGGTCTCGAAGGCAAGCTCGTGCTTTGCCCGGATCTCTCCTCGCGACGAAGCCAGCGCGCCGTCTGACACGACGGCACGGTGCACCCCACCGGCGCGACATCGAAGCCGCGCTCGCACGCGAACCCGCTTCGGTGCAGGAAGGCTGGTGGGCTGCTCATTCGATCACCTCGTCGGCGACCAGGAGAAAGTCTCGACCAATCGACAAGCCAAGCGTCCTGGCCGTTGCAAGATTTATGACCAGCTCGAACTTGGTCGGCTGCTGTATCGGCAATTCGGCCGGCTTTGCGCCTTTGAGAATTCTGGCCAGGTAGCTGGCGGTGGCACGCGACAAGTCAGGCAGGTTGACGCCGTAGGAAACCAGGCCCCCCAGATCCACTGCCTCTCTGGCGGCGTAGATCGCCGGCAGGCGGTTCTTCTCGGCAAATGGCACAATCCGCGCGTACTGGCTGTACAGCATCGGGCTGGGAAACAGGACGAGGCCATCGGCGCGCGCCTTGGCCAAGTCCGCGAACGCGCCTTCGAGATCGGCAGGACCGTCCGCCGACACAAGCTGAAGCTTGGCTCCGAGAGATTGAGCGGCACTCTCGATTTCGTTCAGCATCCCCTTCATCGTGCGCTCACCGTATGCCCGGGGGTGCCACAGCACGACGACGCGCGAAAGACCTGGAACGATCACCTTGAGCAATTGAAGCCGTTTGGACAACAGCTCCGGGCCAAGAAATGTCGTCCCGGTAACATTGCCGCCCGGCCGCGCCAGGCTGGAAGCGAGCTCGTCCTCGACGGGATCGGCCATGCCGATGCCGACAATGGGAACGGTGGAAGTCGCTTTCCTGGCGGCGCGGACAGCCGGGGTAGCCAACGCAACGATTGCGTCGACCCGTTGCGCCACGAATTCCTGTGCGAGCTCGCTGAGCTTGTCGGCATCGCCGTCGGCGAATCTGCGGTGAAATGCGACATCCTTTCCTTCGGCATAGCCGAGCTCACGCAAGGCCGGGACAAACGCATCGAGCGTCTTCAGACTTGCGTCGGATTTGTCGCCACGGCCGAGCGAAAGGACGCCAATCTGGCGAAGCCTGGTCAATTGCTGAGCATGAGCTGCGAACGGCCACGTGGCAGCCACACCCCCGATGACAGTGATGAACTGGCGCCGTTTCATGGGGCCCTCAGCCAAAGCACGAAACATCGTACAGACAAAGGGCGCCGCCATGGAAGTGCAATCGGGCCGGGGAAAGCCCGCTTCGGGCCCAGTGCCCAACACGTCCGCCTGACAGGGGGCAAGTCGGCTTCAGAGGCGAAGCGCCGCTTCTTCGGTTCGGCAATCGCGTGCCTCGCCACGCCTCAAATGCTTGATCCAGATCAAGCCCGTCACGGCAGCGCCACACCGGAATAGGCCGGATGGCCGCGCAGTGGGGCTATCGCGGCTATGGCTATCGCGGCCTCGGTTATGGCTTGGCCGGCGCCGTCGTCGGCGGCGCGATCGCGCGAGGATTGAGAAGCGCTTTCGCTTCTTCGGAGAATGGCTCGCCGAGAGCCGCCATTCTCCAGCCAACCAATTCAACCGGTGACGCGAAAGCCCCCTTCATCCCTGGCCCGCCGGCGGGACCACGTACAGCGTCAGCGCGAACACCGCATAGATGAAGATCATCAGGGCGCCGACGAACCAGGCCGAGCGCCCGCTGGCCGTGATGAAGGCCGACGTCACCGTCGCGATCATCACCATGGTGACGGCCCCCGGCCAGAACTGCAGGTCCATCGGCTTCGGCCCCACCACATAGCTGAGCAGCACCAAAGCGGGTGCGACGAACAGCGCGATCTGGGAAGCGCTGCCGAGCGCGATGCTGACGGCCATGTCCAGCCGGTTCTTGCGCGCCGCGGCGAAGGCCACCGCAAATTCGGCGGCGGCGCCGACCAGCGAGACGACGATGAAGCCGACGAAGGCTGGGCTCATTCCGAAGGTTTCCGCCGCCTTCTGCACCGATTCCACGAAGATCTCGCTGACCAGCGCCACCAGCACGGTGACAACCAGCAGCGTGCCGACGGCTGTTCCGATCGGCCAGTGCGCCTCCTTGTCGTCCTCGCCGTGATCGGCGCTGGCGAACAATTCCTTGTGGGTTCGAAGCGAGAACAATAGGCCGAGCCCGTAAGCGAGGATGAGCAGGATCGAAATGCCGAGGCTGAGCTTGTTGAGGATGCCCCCGCCCTGCGGCAGGTGGTCGAGTTCGGCAACCGCCGACGGCGCAAGCAGGGCAACGGTCGCCATCAGCAACAGGCCGGACGAAAGCCGCGCGCCGGCGCGGTTATACTCCTGCACGTGATAGCGCAGGCCGCCGAGCAGCAGGCAGGCGCCCAGCATGAACACCGCGTTGGTGACGATCGCACCCGCGATCGAGGCCTTCACCAGCATGTACTGGCCTGCGCGCAGCGCCGCGATGGCGATGATCAGCTCGGTCAAATTGCCGAGGGTTGCATTGAGCAATCCGCCCACGGCATCGCCTGTCTTCGCGGCGACCGCCTCGGTGGCGTGGCTGAGCAGCGCCGCCAGCGGCACGATGGCCAGCACCGACAGCACGAACAGCAGCGTGTGAGAATGCGGCGCCACCGCCTCGGCCACCAGCACGATGGGCACGAAGGCCAGCATCCAGAGCAAAGGGGTATTCCGGATTTCCCTGAGCAGGGTCTGCATGTGGGCCGCCCTTCCATCGATGCGCTGATAGGAGAGTCCGGCGCGTTCGCCGCACGAGTCTTGATCTGGCTCAACGAGAAGGGATTAGAGGCGCCACCGCATGGCCAGAGGCGATGTTCAGGCCCGAGGCACGACGAGGATCCGTCCCCAGGTCATCGGGCATCAGGATGGCAGGGCTCGCGCCAACTGCAGCGCGGATTGGACGCCGTCCTCCAGGATTTGCCGTGCCCTGGCGCGGTCGGACACCGCTCCGCGCGAATTGCAGAATGCCCACGATGAGACCGAAGATGGCCAATAGCGGTATCGCCGACGCATGTTCGTGAGACCGGCTCGCGATTCACCAGCTGATATGTAGGCACGTACCCCATTCCATCCTTCTGGGAACACGGGCCTGATTCCGCAGTTGCTCCAGCTCACTGGAGAAAAAATTCATGCCCAAGACATCGCTCGCCGAGATCGCCAAGGACATGGCCGGCATCGACATTGCCATTTTGTCGACCCACACCGAGAACGGCGAGATCGCCAACCGTCCCATGAGCAACAATGGCGACGTCGCCTATGACGGCACCTCGTACTACTTCACCTACGAACAGGCGCGGACGGTGTCGGATATCCAACGCAATCCGAAAGTGGCGCTCGGATTTTCGTCGGAAGCGGGCCTTTTCTCGAAGGGGACCTACGTGGCCGTCGAAGGGACTGCCGAACTGATCCGGGACAAGGCGGCCTTCCAGCAGCACTGGACGAGCGATCTCGACAGATGGTTCGAGGACGGGGTCGATACGCCGCGCATCGTCCTGATCAAGGTCAAGGCCAACCGCGTGACCTATTGGAAGGGTCGTGAAGAGGGTGAGGTCGAGCTCTGATCGACAGGATCGTGAGGCGGATTCTTGAGTGGTTCTTCCGGAGCCGCGAAACAAGCGCCATCACCATCGCTCAGTGGCCCAATCTCGTTCTATGGATCGTGATCGTTGCGGCCGTTCTGCTTTGGCTATGGCCGTCTGCCGGCAAGGCCAGCATCGGCTTGACGGTCGTCGTGAAAGGCGGACTCATCATGTGGGGCGCCGATGAGATCCTCCGCGGCGTGAACCCTTGGCGACGCTGCCTCGGCGCTGCCGTGGTGCTCTATGTGCTCGTGACGCTTTTGCCGTGAAGGCTGCTGTCCAGGCGCTCCGTCACGATAGCATCCTGCCAGTGTTTTGCCCGACGGGTCAACTTGATCGCGGCTGCGACCGCCGTTTGCGACACGGCGGGAAAATGCCTTGTCGATCAAAGGGCCTCCTACTGTGCATGGGGTTGTTTTTCGACTTTTTTGTTGTGGCCTCGCCCTGCGCACGCAGCGCGAGCCGCATCGCCTGACCTTCGCGCATACTCAGCATGCAAGCTTGCGCCTGTGGAAGCCGGCGCCTCCGTAGTACATGCCGAACATCCCACCATGGCTACGCCGCCGGAGCAGCGCGCCAACGAAAATGACGATCACGTTACCTGCCGCCGCGCGCGAGCCCGACCATCCCACCGCCGACGGCCTTCCGGCGACGCAGCGGCGCTGGGCGGTCGCGGCGATCTTCACTGCGCTCGCGATGGCCTCGCTCGACACCGCGATCGCCAACATCGCCCTGCCCTCCATCGCCGCCGACCTGCACGTCACGCCGGAGCAGTCGGTGTGGGTGGTCAACGTCTACCAGATCGCGCTGGTGGCGACGCTGCTGCCGCTGGGGGCGCTCGGCGAGATCGTCGGGCACCAGCGCATCTATCTCGGCGGCCTGATCCTGTTCACCATCGCCTCGCTGTTCTGCGCGGTGGCATGGTCGCTCGACAGCCTCCTGGTGGCGCGCACCCTGCAAGGCTTGGGGGCGAGCGGCATCATGAGCGTCAACACGGCGCTGGTGCGCTTCGTCTATCCCGGCCGCATGCTCGGCCGGGGTTTCGGTCACAACGCGCTCGTGGTCGCGACCGCCTTCACCTTCGGGCCCTCGATCGCCTCCGCCATCCTGGCGCTCGGACCGTGGCCGTGGCTGTTCGCCGTCAACATCCCGTTCGGCCTCCTCGCCATCGGCATCGGCTTTGCGATGCTGCCGAAGACCCCGCGCGCCGATCACGGCTTCGACTTGCTCGGCGCGATCCTGGCCACCGCCTGCCTCGGCCTGTTCATCACCGGCATCGGCAGCGCCGCGCACAATCTGTCGCCCGTCGTCGTCGGCATCGAGCTGGTCACCGCCCTCGTGCTTGGCGTGATCCTGACCCGCCGCCATGCCGATCATCCCGCGCCGATGCTGCCGATCGACCTGTTCGCCAGGCCGATGTTCGCCCTGTCGGCGGCAACGGCCGTGTGCTCCTTCGCAGTCCAGGGGCTCGCCTTCGTCTCGCTGCCGTTCTATTTCGAGGACGTGCTCGGCCGCTCGCAGGTCGAGACCGGCTTCTTCATGACGCCGTGGCCGCTGGTGGTCGGCATCATGGCGCCGATCGCAGGCCGTCTCTCCGACCGCCATGCCGTCGGCCTGCTCGGCGGCATCGGGCTCGTGCTGCTCGGTCTCGGCATGGCGCTGCTGGCGACACTGCCGGCCAATCCCGCGATCCCTGACATCATCTGGCGAATGGTGATCTGCGGCATGGGATTCGGCTTCTTCCAGGCGCCGAACATGAAGGCGGTGATGGCGAGCGCGCCGGCTCACCGCAGCGGCAGCGCCTCCGGCATCGTCGCGACCGCGCGCCTGACGGGGCAGACGACCGGCGCGGCGCTCGCCGCCGCCTGCTTCGCGCTCGCAGGTCATGACGGCGCGACACTGGCGCTGGCGCTCGGCGCGGGCTTTGCCGCGCTCGGCAGCGTGATGAGCTTCCTGCGGCTCGCGGTGAAGTAAGCCGTCAGGCCGCCGTCACGCCGACGGCCACCGGAGCGACGGTCTCGTTGTCCAGCGCGGCCAGGCGCTCGTCGATGGCCGCGATGACCTTGCGCGAGTACGGTCCGAGATGTGCATAGGCCGCGATCATCTGCACGGCGATGCGCGCCGACGACGTGTCCCGCTTGGCGCAGTTCATGAAGGTCTGCCAGAGCGGCGCCCGCGCCTCGGGAAGGGCGGACACCACCTTGTGCACGGTCTCCATGGCCCCGAGCTTGGAGCGGATATCGCCTTCGGCAAGCTCGGAACGCTGCCTGGACCGGTCGAGCAGCGTCATCAGGCGATCGACGCGTGCTGCGTAGGCGGCCGGGCTGTAGACGTGCTCCAGCACCCGCTTGTAGTCCGTCAGGATGTCGCGCAACGGGCGGACCGGATCGAAGTTGATGCCGGCCGTGCACTGATCGGCACCGATGGTCGGCGCCACGTCGTGGCCCGAATGCAGCCGGCCTTCGCGCTCCAGCCGGCGCGTGAGCTGCGTGTTCGGCAAGGCATAGAGCAGGCCGACCATGGCCACGGGGATAGCCGCCTCCTCGATGAACTCGATCATCGACTCCGCCATCGAGACCTTCTCGTTGTCGAAGCCGACGATGAAGCCCGCGGTGACGAGCATGCCAGCGGCGTAGATCTTGTGGATGCTCTCGGCGATGTTGCGCCGCGTGTTCTGCTTCTTGCGCATCGCGACCAGCGTCTCGGGGTCCGGACTTTCGATGCCGACGAAGATGCCGAAGAAATTGGCCGCACCCATCAGCTCCAGGAGCTCCGGATCGTCGGCGAGGTTGACGGAGGCTTCCGTGGAGAATTCGAACGGATAGCCGTGCGTGCGCTGCCATTCGGCGAGCTTCGGCAGGAATTGCCGCAGCGACTTCTTGTTGCCGATGAAATTGTCGTCGACGAAATCCAGATGGCCGCGATAGCCCATCTTGTAGATCGTCTCGAGCTCGACGAACATCTGCTCGATCGTCTTGGTCCGCGGCACGCGCCCGTAGAGCTCGATGATGTCGCAGAACTCGCAGGTGAAGGGACAGCCGCGCGAATATTGCACCCCGAGATAGAGATAGTCCTCGAACTTGAGCAGGTCGAAACGCGGCACCGGCGTCTTGGTGACGTCGGCCTGGAACTTCGGCGCAGTGAAGACGCCGGACCGCGCGCCGCTCTCCCAGGCCGCGATGAATTCGTCGATGACGCTCTCGGCCTCGCCGAGCACCCGGAAATCGGCCCGCTCGTAGATGTGGGGGCTCGAGGTCGGATCTGGTCCGCCGACCACGACCGGCTTGCCCGCGGCGCGGCAGAGCTCGATCAGGCGCAATGTGTCGGCCTGCTGGGGCAACATTCCGCCGGTGAACACGACGTCGGCCCAGGCGAGATCCTCCTCGCCGAAGGGCGCCGTGTTGCAATCGATCAGCCGGACCGTCCAGCTCTCGGGCAGCATCGCGGCAACGGTGATCAGGCCCAGGGGGGCGGCCGGGCGCTTGACACCCAGCACTTTGCAGGATTCGCCGAAGGTCCAGAAGGACTCTGCCGAGAACAGCGGGTAGAGCATCAGTACGTTGCAGGGACTCGGCACGTTCATGGAACTCCTTTTGCGTCGGCGCAGTGTACCAAAGCGCCCGCGACTTGCACCCCGCAAAAGAGACAAACTGTCGCCGCTGCGCAAGCCGCGCAGGGCCTTGGAACCGGCGTTCACAGCCGGACGTCGCCTCAAGCCACGGATTGACGCCCTCGGAATAAGGCGTCAACCCGAATCGATTGCGAAGGGATGAGCCAAAACGGCGTCCCGGTCCATACTCCAGAGCGACACGGCCATGCGTCCCCGCCACCCCTCGGACTGTTGATTTGAACCGTTCCAGTTTGCCGGACAGATTGCGCCCCTGAGTTCAATCGGTGGATTGGGCCAATCAGGGGACTTGCGATGGCAAACCTAACAATCAACGGAAAAACCTTCACGCTCGACGTCGAGCCGGATACGCCACTGCTCTGGGCGATCCGCGAGAATGCCGGCCTGACCGGCACCAAGTATGGTTGCGGCATTGCACAATGCGGCGCCTGCACGGTTCACCTCGACGGCGTCGCGATGCGCTCCTGCGGGATCTCGGTCAGCGAGGCCGAGGGCAAGAAGATCACCACTATCGAGGGGCTCGCCTCGGGCAATGCGCTGCACAAGGTGCAGGAGGCCTGGATCGCCCAGGACGTGCCGCAATGCGGCTATTGCCAGAGCGGCATGATCATGGCGGTGGCCGCGCTCTTGAACGAGAAGCCGAAGCCGACCGACGCCGACATCGACGAGGCCATCACCAATATCTGCCGCTGCGGCACCTTCCAGCAGGTCCGCGAGGCGATCCACACGATCGCGAGCGCGTAAGGAAATCCTCACATGAACAAGCATATCTCGCCGCGGCTCAATCGCCGCGCCTTCGTCATTGGCACGGCCGCGGTCGGTGCGGGCCTCGCCATCGGCCTCGACCTCCCCTTCGGCGGCCCCGCCGTGGTCCGCGCGGCCGACGGCTCGCCCGAGATCGGCGCCTGGGTCGTGGTCAGGCCGGACGACACCGTGGTGATTCGCATCGCCCGCTCGGAGATGGGCCAGGGCTCGCTGACCGGCCTCGCCCAGCTGGTGGCCGAGGAGCTCGAATGCGACTGGACCAAGGTCACCACCGAATATCCGACGCCGGGCCAGAGCGTCGCCCGCAAGCGCGTGTGGGGTGATTTCTCCACCGGCGGCAGCCGCGGCATCCGCTCCTCGCAAGACTATGTCCGCAAGGGCGGCGCCACCGCGCGCGTGATGCTGATCCAGGCCGCAGCCGACGCCTGGAAAGTGCCGGCCTCCGAATGCAAGGCCGAGAACAGTGTCATCACCCATACGCCGTCGGGCCGGACCACGACCTACGGCAAGGTCGCCGAGGCTGCGGCGAAACTGACGCCGCCGGCGGACGTCAAGCTGAAGGATCCGAAAGACTGGAAGCTGATCGGCAAGGGCGTCAATCGGCTCGACACCGCCGACAAGACCACCGGCGCGATGGTCTACGGCATCGATGTCAAGCTGCCGGGCATGCTGAACGCCGCGATCAAGGATTGCCCCGTGTTCGGCGGCAAGCTGAAGAGCTTCGACGAAGCCAAGATCGCCGGCATGAAAGGCGTCAAGAAGGTCGTCAAGGTCGGCGACACCGCGGTCGCCGTCGTCGCCGACACCTGGTGGCACGCCAAGACCGCGCTCGAGGCGCTGCCGATCGTCTGGGACGAAGGCGACAACGCAAAGGTTTCCAGCGAGTCGATCGCGAAATGGCTGGCGGAGGGGCTCGACAATTCGCAGCCGGCCTATGTCGGCAACAAGAACGGCGACGCCAAGGCTGCGATTGCCGGTGCCGTCAAGAAGGTCGAGGCTGTCTATGCCTATCCCTACCAGAACCACGCCACCATGGAGCCGATGAACGCCACCGCGCTCTACACCGCGGACAAATGCGAGGTCTGGTGCGGCACGCAGAACGGCGAGGCGGCGTTTGCAGCGGTGCTGGAAGCGTCCGGCTTGCCGGCCGAGAAGTGCGACGTTCACAAGGTGATGCCAGGCGGCGGCTTCGGCCGGCGCGGCCAGACCGACTATGTCCGCCAGGCCGTCATGATCGCCAAGCAAATGCCGGGCACGCCGATCAAGCTGTTGTGGTCGCGCGAAGAGGACATGGCGCACGGCAGGTATCACCCCATCACCCAGTGCAAGATGACCGGCGCGTTCGATGCCAACAACAATTTGATCGCCCTGCACTACCGCCTGTCCGGGCAATCGATCCTGTTCTCGCTCCGCCCCGAAGCGTTGCAGAACGGGATGGACCCCGCGGCGTTCCAGGGCGTCGCCCAATCCGGCGAAGCCGCGTTCGGCTATTCGGTGCCGAACCTTCTGGTCGAGCATGCGATGCGCAACCCGCACGTCCCGCCCGGCTTCTGGCGCGGCGTCAACGTCAATCACAACGCGATCTACATGGAATGCTTCATGGACGAGCTCGCCCAGGCCGCAGGCCAGGACCCGCTCGAATTCCGCCGCAAGCTGATGGGCAACCACCCCAAGCACCTCGCGGTGCTCAACGCGGTTGCCGAGAAGATCGGCTGGACCACGCCGGCGCCGCAAGGCGTCTATCGCGGCATCGCGCAGGTGATGGGCTACGGCAGCTATGTCGCCGGCGCCGCCGAGATCTCGGTGACCGACGGCAGCAAGATCAAGGTGCATCGCATCGTCGCCTCCACCGACCCCGGCTACGTCGTCAATCCGGCGCAGGTGGAACGGCAGGTCGCCGGCTCCTTCGTCTATGGCCTCTCCGCGCTATTCTACGGCGGCTGCACGGTGAAGGACGGCAAGATCGAGCAGACCAACTTCGACACCTACAATTCGATGCGCATCAACGAGATGCCGAAGGTGGAGACGGTGATGGTGCCGAGCGGCGGATTCTGGGGCGGCGTCGGCGAGCCGACCATCGGCGTCGCGGCCCCGGCGGTGCTGAATGCGTACTTTGCCGCGACCGGCAAGCGCATCCGCCAGGTGCCGCTGCGCGACCAAAACATCACCTTCGCGTAAAGCAACATGCCGCGGCGGCGAGAGATTGCCGCCGCGGCCCTTTTCGAATGCCCCTGATGACCACGCGCCCGGTGACACGGCGGAATGCCGTGTTCGGCATCACCATGGCGGCCGCAACACTGTCGCGGCCATCGATTTCGCGCGCGCAATCCAAGGGACGTGTCGTCGTGGTCGGCGGCGGGTTCGGCGGCGCGGCTTGCGCCCGCGCGCTGAAGCATGCGCAGGGAGATTTGCAGGTCATCCTGATCGAACCCAACGCGGTCTACACCGCCTGTCCCTTCAGCAACGAGGTGATTGCGGGCCTGCGCGACATCGACGCGCAGCAGTTCGGCTACGACAAGCTCGCCGCCGAGGGCGTCACTGTGATCGGCCAGGCCGTAACCGCGATCGAGCCGGACCGGCGCAGCGTGATGACGACCGACGGCGTCGCGCTGCCTTACGACCGCCTCGTGCTCTCGCCCGGCATCGACGTCCATCTCGAAGCCCTGCCCGGCTACGACGACGCCGCGTTGGAGACGATGCCGCACGCCTGGAAAGCCGGCGCGCAAACGCTTTTGCTGCGCCGGCAATTGGAAGCGATGGAAGACGGCGGCACGGTCGCCATTGCAATCCCGGCCAATCCTTCCCGGTGCCCGCCAGCGCCTTACGAGCGCGCGAGCCTGATCGCGCATTACCTGACGTCGAGAAAGCGGCGCTCGAAAGTTCTGATCCTCGACGCCAAGGACGCGTTCTCGCAGCAGCGGCTGTTCGAGAAGGCGTGGAAGGACCTCTATGGCGACATGATCGAGCGCGTCGCACTGTCGCAAGGCGGCCGCGTCACCTCCGTCGATCCGACGACGCGAACCATCGTCACCGAGTTCGGCAACTACACCCCTGATGTCGCCAACGTCATCCCGCCGCAGCGCGCGGGGCGCATCGCCGGCATCGCAGGCGTTGCGGACGCGACCGGCTGGTGCCCGATCAATCCCGTCACGTTCGAGTCGAAACTCGTTCCGAACGTCCACGTCGTTGGCGATGCCTGCCTCGGCGGCGGCATTCCCAAATCGGCGTCCGCTGCGAGCGCGCAAGGCAAGGCTTGCGCTAGCGCGATCGTGAATCTCCTCACCGGGCGCGCGCCGGACACGCCACGCCTGACCGGCGTCTGTTACAACGTCGTCGCGCCCGGCTACGGCTTCTCGCTCGCCGGCCACTACCAGCCGCGCGGCGACATCTTTGCCGAGGTCGAGGGCGGCACCAGCCCGGTCGATGCACCGCGCGAATTGCGCGCCCGCGAGGCCACGGAAGCGGAGCGCTGGTTTGAGACCATCACGGCGGACACCTTTGGCTAGGGCCATGATGGAAAGAGCCCTCACCCGGCGCTGCGCGCCGACCTCTCCCGCAAGCGGGAGAGGTAAGTGGAGCTCGCGGCGACCTCAGCCATCCTATCCAGTAGCTGCGATCGCCGCGCTCATCGTGGCAAGCCTCGCCCTCGCCTTGCCGACCCAAGCCGAAGAACTCGTGCCCTACACAATCGTCGGCGACGGCATTCCCGACTCGCTCACAGGCTCACCCGGCGATGCCGCGCGCGGGCGCGCGCTGGTGCTCGCACGCACGACGACCTGCATCCTCTGCCATTCCGGCCCATTCCCGGAAACGCGGTTCCAGGGCGACCTCGCGCCTGATCTCGGCGGTGCCGGGAACCGGTGGTCCGTGAGCCAGTTGCGGCTCCGACTGGTCGATGCCTCCCGCTTCAATCCGGAGACCATCATGCCGTCCTATTATCGTAACGACGGCCTCGTTCGGGTCGGACGCAATTTTGCCGGGAAGCCAATCTTGTCGGCTGCGGAGATCGAAGACATCGTGGCTTTTCTTGCAACGCTTCGGGACTAGCTTCATGCCAACCACGCGACGACAATTCTTGAACCTCGCCAGAGGCGTGACAATCGCGGGGACGATTCCAATCGTAACGCTGCGCCCGATTCAAGCGACGCCGGCGATGCTCAACACCGCGATCCGCAACGTCGTCGGCGAAGCACAGCTTCGCAGCGGCCGGGTCAAGCTCGACATTCCGCCGCTGGTCGAGAACGGCAACACGGTGCCGATGACGGTCAGCGTGATGAGCCCGATGACGGCGGACGACTACGTCAAGAGCGTCCACGTCTTCAACGAAAAGAACCCGCAGCCGAACATTGGCAATTTCTATTTTGGCCCATCTTCCGGCCGAGCCCAGGTCTCGACCCGGATCCGGCTCGCCGACACCCAGAAGGTCGTCGCGATCGCGCGCCTGTCAGACGACACGTTCTGGCAGGTTGCCGCCGAAATCGTCGTGACGCTGGCGGCATGCACCGAGGAGCTGAACTGATGTCCGCTCTCATCAACGTTCCCTCGAGAGCAAAACGCGGCGAGATCATCGAGATTCGCACGCTGACTTCGCACATCATGGAAACAGGCTTCCGCCACACCGCGGACGGCAAGCTCGTGCCGCGCGACATCATCACAAGCTTCGTCTGCCGCTACAACGGCGCCGAGATCTTTCGCGCCGACCTGTTTCCGGCGATCGCGGCGAACCCATATTTGTCGTTCTTTACGGTCGCCAAGGAGAGCGGCAAGTTCGAGTTCGAGTGGATCGGCGACAACGGCTATTCGTCCACCGCATCGGCATCGATCACGGTCGAATGAGCTCCTGGCGCGCGATAGCGGTGGCGATATTGCTCGTCACGGGCCCCACCCTGCTCGCCGGAGAGATCCCGTCGGATGCGCGCCGCTCCGGCTATTCGTTCATGGGTCCGGACACGCGCGCGATGCAGGATGACGACACCGCCAATCCCGGCATGCTGTTCGTGCTCGACGGCGAGCAGCTGTGGAAGAAGACGATCGGCACCGCCGACAAGGCCTGCGCGGACTGTCATGGCGATGCGCGCAGCAGCATGAAGGGCGTCGCGGCGCGCTACCCCGCCTTTGACAAGGCGCTGGGGCGCCCAATCACGCTCGATCAGCGGATCAATCTCTGCCGCGTCAATCACCAGCAGGCGACGCCGCTGCCCTACGAGAGCCGCGACCTGCTCGCATTGTCCGCCTTCGTCGGCCACCAGTCACGCGGCATTCCGATCACCGCAGGCGACGATCCGCAGCTCAAGCCATTCGTCGACCAGGGCCGCGACCTCTTCATGCAGCGCGAAGGCCAGCTCAACCTTGCCTGCACCAATTGCCATGACGACAATTTCGACAAGCGCCTCGCCGGCGCCCCGATCACGCAAGCGCAGCCGACCGGCTATCCGCTCTACCGCCTGGAGTGGCAGACGCTGGGGTCGATCGAGCGCCGGTTGCGCAGCTGCATGAGCGGGGTCCGCGCCCAGGCCTATGATTACGGCTCGCCCGAGCTGGTCGCGCTCGAACTCTACCTGATGTCGCGGGCGCGCGGCCTGCCGATGGAAACGCCGGCCGTACGTCCCTGATGGCAGATTAGGACTAGGCAGGCGTGGTACGGCCGCTAGTATCCCTCCCAAAGAATATGAATCAAA
The DNA here is from genome assembly GCF_025200865.1 of Bradyrhizobium sp. NC92. NCBI lineage: Bacteria > Pseudomonadati > Pseudomonadota > Alphaproteobacteria > Hyphomicrobiales > Nitrobacteraceae > Bradyrhizobium > Bradyrhizobium sp. NC92. The sequence goes on along the minus strand of NZ_CP104171.1, from coordinate 2,477,252 downwards.
GGGAGGATCTACATTGGCCAATTACGACATCTCGCGCCGTAGCCTGCTCAAGGGCACCGCCGCGGCCGGCGCGCTCAGCCTGACCGGCCTGCCCGCCCGCGCCGAGGTCAACTGGAAGAAATACGCCGGGACCAAGCTGGAGGTGATCCTCGCCAAGGGTCCGCGCGGCGACAACCTGCAAAAGAACATCAAGGAGTTCACCGAGCTCACCGGCATCCAGGTCGAGTCCGAGCAGATCCCCGAGCAACAGCAGCGCCAGAAGGTCGTGATCGAGCTCACCTCGGGACGGCCGAGCTTCGACGTGGTGCATCTCAGCTATCACGTGCAGAAGCGGCAGTTCGAGAAAGCCGGCTGGCTCGCCGACATCACGCCGTTCATGAAGGACCCGACGCTGACCGCGCCGGACCTCGTCGAAAGCGATTTCTCGGCCGCGGGGCTGCAATACGCCAAGAACGACAGGGGCCAGATGCTCTCCTTGCCGTGGTCGGTCGATTACTTCATCCTCTACTACAACAAGGAGCTGTTCGCGAAAAAGGGCGTCGCGGTGCCCAAGACCTTCGACGAGATGATCGCGGCTGCCGAAAAGCTCACCGACCCCAAGGAAGGCACCTTCGGCTTCGTCGGACGAGGCCTGCGCAATGCCAATATGACGTTGTGGACGAACTTCTTCCTCAATTGCGGCGGCGAATTCCTCGACGCCAAAGGCAACATCCTGACCGACGGTCCGGAAGCAATCGAGGCAACAAAAATCTACCAGACGCTGCTGACGAAGGTCGCTCCGCCCGGCGTCGTCGGCTTTAACTGGATGGAGTCGATGGCATCTTTCACGCAAGGCCGCTCGGCAATGTGGATCGACGGCGTTGGCTGGGCGCCGCCGCTGGAAGATCCGGCCGCCTCGCGTGTCGCCGGCAAGGTCGGCTACACCGTCGTGCCGGCCGGACCGAAGGGGCAATTTTCGGCCACCTATGGCGACGGCATCGGCATTGCTGCGGCGAGCAAGAACAAGGAAGCCGCCTATCTGCTCTGCCAATGGGTGGTCTCGAAGAAGCAGGGTGCGCGGCTGCTGCAGGCCGGTGGCGGCGTGCCGTTCCGCAACTCGATCCTGAACGATCCCGAGATCCAGAGCGGCGTGAAGATGCCCAAGGAATGGCTGCAATCGGTGATCGATTCCGCCAAGATCAGCAAGCTCGGCCTGCCCGTGATCATCCCGGTCGCCGAATTCCGCGATCTTGTCGGCGCCGCAATTACCTCGACCATCACAGGTACCGACCCCGCCACAGAGCTGAAAAAGGCTCACGAGCAGTTCCGGCCGATCCTGGAGCGTAGCGAAAAAGCGTGAGTGCGTTGACACAATCGACTCCGGCCGCGGCTTCGACCGAAGCCGCGCCGGAGAAGGAGCTGCGGCCGCCATCCTACTGGCCGTTCGTGGTGCCGGCGCTGGTCGTCGTGCTCGCCATCATTATCTTCCCGTGGGTCTTCACCATCTGGATGAGCCTGAACGAATGGAAGGTCGGCTCGCCCACCACCTTCGTCGGATTCTCCAACTATCTGCGGCTGACCAGCGATCCGCGGTTTCTCGAGGCGGTCGGCCACACGCTGGTCTACACCGTGCTGTCGGTGGTGCTGCCGCTGATCCTCGGCACACTCTCTGCCGTGGTGTTTCACCAGAACTTCGCCGGCCGCGGATTTCTGCGCGGCATCTTCATCATGCCGATGATGGCGACGCCCGTTGCGATCGCACTGGTCTGGACCATGATGTTCCACCCGCAGCTCGGTGTGCTCAATTACCTGCTGTCGCTGGTCGGGATTCCTGCGCAGCTCTGGGTCTTTCATCCCGCGACCGTGATTCCCTCGCTGGTGCTGGTCGAGACCTGGCAGTGGACGCCGCTGGTGATGCTGATCGTGCTCGGCGGCCTCGCCGCGATCCCGACCGAGCCTTACGAGAGCGCGCAGATCGACGGCGCCAGCTTCTGGCAGGTGTTCCGCTTCATCACCCTGCCGCTGATCATGCCGTTCCTGTTCATCGCCGGCATGATCCGCATGATCGACGCGGTGAAGAGCTTCGACATCATCTTCGCGATCACGCAAGGTGGACCGGGCTCGGCATCGGAGACGATCAACATTTATCTCTACAGCGTCGCCTTCACCTATTACGACCTCGGCTACGGCTCGGCCATCGCGGTCGTGTTCTTCCTGCTGATCGTCCTGCTCGCGGCGGTGATGCTCTACGCCCGCCAGCGCATGCTGTGGACCGAGATCGCGAGCGGCGCATGACACCCCGTCAGATCATCGGCAAAATCGGTCTGTGGCTGTCCGTGCTCGTCATCGTCTCGCCGGCCATCCTGTTCTTCCTCTGGATGCTCTCGCTGTCACTCAAGTTCGAGGTCGACAATGCGGCCTACCCGCCGGTGTTCTTTCCGGATCGCATCGCCTGGAAGAACTATGCCGACGTGCTCGCCTCCAACCGCTTCCTGACCTATTTCATCAACAGTCTGATCGTTACCGGCAGCGCAACGGTGCTGGCGCTCATGGTCGGCGTCCCCGCCGGCTACGGCATCGCGCGCATGGCTGCGCATAAATCCGCAATCGTGATCCTGATCGCCCGCATCACGCCCGGCCTATCCTATTTGATCCCGCTGTTCCTGCTGTTCCAGTGGCTCGGCCTGCTCGGCACGCTGGTGCCGCAGATCATCATCCATCTCGTCGTCACCGTGCCGATCGTGATCTGGATCATGATCGGCTATTTCGAGACGACGCCGATGGAGCTGGAGGAAGCCGCCCTGATCGATGGCGCCGGCCGCTGGCAGGTCTTCCGCCACGTTGCGCTGCCGATTGCCAAGCCCGGCATCGCGGTCGCCTTCATTCTCGCCGTGATCTTCTCCTGGAACAACTTTGTGTTCGGCATCGTGCTGGCGGGACGCGAGACCCGCACGCTGCCGGTTGCGGTCTATAACATGATCTCGTTCGACCAGCTGAGCTGGGGCCCGCTGGCCGCCGCCGCGCTGATCGTGACCTTCCCGGTGCTGCTGCTCACCGTGCTGGCGCAGCGGCAGATCGTGGCCGGGCTGACTGCGGGGGCGGTGAAGGGCGGATGAAAAATGAAGCGGCCGGACGCCTCCTCGTCGCCCGGCCGCTCTTGTTGCGATTTCGCCTTATTCCGCCGGCGCTGCCGACATCTCAGGATGCGCGGCGTAGTGCTCGCTGGCGCCGAGCTTGCTGGCGGCGAACAGGCCGGCGGCCACCACGGCGTAGGCCAGCGCGACCGCCGGCGTCACGCCAAAGCCGCCGCCAATACCGACGGCCTCGCCGTGCATGAAGCCGAAATAGGTCAGCACCGCACCGACGAGCGCGAACGCCGAGGCCTTCTCGAAATCGCGCTCGATGATGAAGACGCCGATCGCACCTAAGATGAGGCCGCCGAGGATGGAGCCGCCGCCCATCACCTCGAGGCCGTGATAGAACACGCCCTGCTGCGGCAGCGCGGCAATCGCGGCCGCCTTGACCGCGTCCGCCTTGTCGGCGGCGAGCCCGCCAACCGATGCCGCGGCCATCATGGTCGAGCCCAGCATGGTGTCGATCTGGAGCTTGGCCCAGGCGGCCAAATGCGGCGTCAGCGCCAGCACGATCGCGGGCGCATGCTTGACCGGCGTGGTCTGGAACGCCTGCGCGCCGATCAGCATGCCGATGTAGAGCAGGATCGGCGAGATCGCGACGACGGGCACCAGCGCCAGCAGCACCGAGATGATGCCGAACCAGGACAGCACCACCACCATGATGCCGGTCGCCGCCGAATAGCCGATGCGGCCGCCCATCGCCTTCCATCCGGGATGGCCGATATAGACGGCGTTGATGAAGGGATTGCCCATCAGGCAGCCGATCAGGCTGACGACACCGTCGGCGGTGAGCACCCGCGTGGTCGGATAGTCGTCGCCGGCAGCCTCCGCGCTCTCGACATTGTCCATGGCCTCGACGAGGTCGTAGATGCCGAACGGAATGGCGGTGACCAGGATGATGCCGAGGAACTCGAAGCCGGAGAAGACGTAGCCCACCGCCGGCATCGGCACCGAGAAGCCGAAATTGGCAAAGGCCGCGCCGACACCCGCGATGCTCAGGCCGCCGAGGCCGAGCCCGAACAGGTTCGAGCCCCAGGCGATGATCATGCCGGCCGCGATGGCGACGAGGCCCGCGGGAATGCCGCGCCAGTATTTCACGCCGCCGAACCAGCTCAGCAGGATGATGGCGAAGCAGACGAGGCCGATCTGCGGCGTCATGTACATCTCGAGCGCCGGCCGCATCGAGATGAAGGTGACGGAAACGCCGGCGAGCGTGCCGAGCAGCGCCGCGCGCGGCGTGATCTTGCGGATGAACGGCGCGATAAAGCCGCCGATCATCAGGATAAAGCTCTGGAAGAACACCCAGACGAGACCCGCCGACCAGCCCTTGAGCGGATCGCCGGTCTTGAGCGTGATCGGCAGCATGATCACGAAGGTGACAATGAACATGTGCGGCACGCTGACGCCCGACGGCAGCGCGCAGACGTCGTTGCGGCCGGTCTTCTGGGCGAGGCGATAGGCGAGATAGGCGTAATAGAAGGTGGACAGGCACATCATCAGCCCCAGCGCGGGCAGGATGCGGCCGAACACGAGGCTATCGGGCATCTTCAGCACGAAGCGCAACAGGCCCGTGAGCACCAGCATGTTGACGAGGATGTTGGTGCCGAAGCCGAAAAACGCGTTCCAGTCGCCCGATGTCCATAGCGCCGGCTTGAATCCAAACTTGCCGGCCGTCCCCGTCAATGTGCTCATGATAGTACCCCCTATGTGGTCGAAATCTTCATCGCCTCCAAAACTGCGGCTGAATCCGCGACCCAGCCGAAGATGCCGCCCTGGGCCTTGATCATCTTCAGGCCCATCTCGTGAAACTCGGGGAAGTAGGACGCGCAGCCGTCGGCGATGACGACGCAGCGATAGCCGCGGTCATTGGCCTCGCGCACCGTGGTGTTGACGCACACTTCCGTGGTGACGCCGCACACGAGCAAATTCTCGATGCCGTATTTCTCCAGGACCTCGCCGAGCTCGGTCGCGTAGAATGCCCCCTTGCCGGGCTTGTCGATCACGATTTCGCTGTCGAGCGGATAGAGCTCGGGAATGATGTCGTGGCCGGCCTCGCCGCGAATGAGGATGCGCCCCATCGGACCGGGATCGCCGATGCGAAGGCTCGGCGCGCCGCGCTCGACCTTCGCCGGCGGCGCGTCGGAGAGATCGGGCAGATGGCCCTCGCGCGTGTGGATGACCAACATGCCGCTGTCGCGCGCCGCCGTCAGCACCGCGCCGATCGGCTTCACCGCGCGCGCGAGCTGGCTGACGTCGTTGCCCAGCGTCTCGCCGAAGCCGCCGGGCTCCATGAAATCCCGCTGCATGTCGATGATGAGAAGCGCGGTGGCGGGCCAGTCGAGCGTGATCGGCTCGGGCTCGGCGCTGACGATGCCCTTTGTTGGCTTGGCTGAGTTCAACATGACGGCCCCGCGAGAACTCTCTTGGCCGGGAGTTCTGCAAGCGCCGTGCCATTGTGTACAATTGCGGTCCGGAGCACCGCGCGAGGAAATTTTCTGCGCTATCAGAATGTTATCGGAAGAGCCCGCGCCTGCTCATTCGCTGTGCGACGGCTTTGCGACGTGCATTTGCTTAAAGGATAAGCGGGCCACGACTCTCGTTCCGCCGTCATTCTGGGGCGACGCGTCAGCGTCGAGCCCGGAATCCATCGGGCCGCGGTACGCGAGGTGAAATGGATTCCGGGTTCGCGCTAGGCGCGCCCCGGAATGACGAGCAGAGGCTACCGCCCTGCCCCATACAGCCGCCGATACTCCTCCTCATACGGCGCATAAGAGTCCTTCAGCGTTGCCGCGTTGAGCAGCATGGTTGCGACCATCGTGCCCGCTTTGTCGAACACGCGCGTCTTGACCCAGGCGCTTTCGGTGCGGCGGCTGGCCGAGAGCGCGACCACCTCGCGCTCGACTTCGTATTCTTCGTCGACGAAGAGTGGGCCCTTCAGCAGGCGGATCTCCTGGTCGGCGAACAGACCGACGGCCGGGCCCTTGGCCGGCAGCGGATCGTCCTTGGAGCGGTACTGGAACAGCACGCTCAGCATCTCCATCGGGATGATCGGCTTGCCCCACGGATTGTCCGCGCCCGAATAGTACGGCGAGCGCTCGGTGATGACGGCGAGCTTCTGCCGAAGCGAGAACGGATAGAGGTCGCCCATGTTCTGGTCGAACGCCATGCGCACCGTTTGCCGCTTGCCGGTCACACCGACTTGCACGTCGCGAAGGATCACCGGGTCGCCGAGCGGCTTAAGCTCGCGCAGACGCAGACCAAGAGCCGTTGGACTGTCGACGATGGAAGCCGTGCCGCGCAGCACCTCGGTGCCGTCCCGCTTGACCATTTGAATTTGACACTCCGGTTGCTCAGCCGAAGAAGCCATCAGGATCGCCTGCACCTCTTCACCCTCATAGCAGACGCTGCGATAGTGGGCAGAAAGGCAACCTCTTTCGAACCAGACCTGCCCCCATTGCCGCTCGCAAAGCGGGGCAAACTGGCTGAAATGCGTCGGGCCCTCGATCGTCCCGCCCTTGAAGCCGAGCTTCTGCGCGGTGGCGTCGTCATGGATCGAGGCATGCGCATCGTAGGTTTGCGCCTGCAGCATCTGTCGCGGCCGGCGCCACGGCCCGACCAAGGCGCCGCCGGTCTGAGTGATCTCGGTGTCGAACGCCATCATGTTTTCCTCCGCGTGCAAGCCATGACTAGCAGGAGCGCCACGGATGCGGCCAGCGATATTGACTTCGCGGGCCCATCCTTTTGACTGTCACAATTCGCATCGCGCAGCCGCACTCCCTCCCGCAGCGCAAACCCCACGCCGAGCCAAGAGACGAGGACTTCCGAAATGACGCTGTTGCAGGTCGAGCTGGACGACAAATACCGGCTCGCATCGAAGCGGATCTTCCTGTCCGGCACGCAGGCCCTGGTCCGCCTGCCCATGTTGCAGCGCGAACGCGACCGGCTTCAGGGCCTCAACACCGGCGGCTTCATCTCGGGCTATCGCGGTTCCCCGCTCGGCATGTACGACCACGCGCTGTGGCGCGCGAAGTCGCACCTTCAGCACGACATCGCCTTCGTGCCCGGCCTCAACGAGGATCTCGCCGCCACCGCCGTCTGGGGCAGCCAGCAGGTCGGCCTGTTTCCCGGCGCCAAGGTCGATGGCGTGTTCGGCATCTGGTACGGCAAGGGCCCGGGCGTGGACCGCTCGGTGGATGCGCTCAAGCATGCCAATGCCGCCGGCACCTCGCGCAATGGCGGCGTGCTCGCGCTCGCCGGCGACGACCATGGCTGCCAGTCCTCGACGCTGGCGCATCAGAGCGAGCAGGTGTTCGCGGCGGCGCTGATCCCCGTCATCAACCCGGCAACGCTCCAGGACTATCTCGACCTCGGCCTCTACGGCTTTGCGCTGTCGCGCTTCTCCGGCTGCTGGGTCGGCTTCAAGGCGATCAGCGAGACCGTCGAGAGCTCGGCCTCGATCGACAGCGACCCGGAACGCATCAGGATCGCGCTTCCCGACGATTTCGAGATGCCGCCCGGCGGCCTCAACATCCGCTGGCCCGATCCGCCGCTGGAGGCGGAGAAGCGACTGTTCGGGCCGAAGATGGCGGCGGTGCAGGCCTTCGCCCGCGCCAACCAGCTCGACCGCATCGTGCTCGATTCCAAGCCCGCACGGCTCGGCATCGTCGCGACCGGCAAGGCCTATCTCGATCTGCGCCAGGCGCTCGCCGATCTGGGCATCACCGACAAGGACGCGCAGGACCTGGGCTTGCGCATCTACAAGGTCGCACTGACCTGGCCCCTGGAGGAAAGCGGCGCGAAGCGCTTCGCCGAGGGCCTGCAGGACGTGCTGGTGGTCGAGGAGAAGCGCGGCTTCATCGAAGACCAGCTGATGCGCATCCTCTACAACGTCGATGCGTCGAAGCGCCCGACCGTGACGGGCAAGCGCGACGAGCGCGGCGCACCGCTGTTGCCGAGCGAGGGCGAGCTGACGCCGACCATCGTCGCTGGCGCGCTGGTGGCGCGCTTGCGCAAGCTCGGCCATCACAGCCCGGTGCTGGAGCAGCGCCTGGCCCGGCTCGAGGCCTTCGACAATCCGGTCACGACGAGCACGCCGATCAAGCTCGCGCGCACGCCGTTCTTCTGCTCGGGCTGCCCGCACAACACCTCGACGCGCGTGCCCGAGGGCAGCCGCGCCATGGCCGGCATCGGCTGCCACGGCATGGCCCTGAGCATGCCGACCCGCCGCACGGATCTGATCTCGCATATGGGCGCCGAGGGCGTGAACTGGATCGGCCAGTCGCCCTTCACAACCGAGAATCACATCTTCCAGAATCTCGGCGACGGCACCTATACGCATTCCGGCTTGCTGGCGCTGCGCGCCGCCTCCGCGGCCGGCATCAACATCACCTACAAGATCCTCTACAACGACGCCGTCGCCATGACCGGCGGCCAGCCGGCCGAAGGCGCCTTCAACGTCGCGCAGATCGCCCATCAGGTCTGGGCCGAAGGCGTCAAGCGGCTCGCGATCGTCTCGGACGATCCGAGCAAGTATCCGCAAGGCAATTACTTCCCGCAAGGCGCGACCATCCACCACCGCCGCGAGCTCGACGCCGTGCAGCGCGAGCTGCGCGATATCAAGGGCCTCACGGTCATCATCTACGACCAGACCTGCGCCGCCGAGAAGCGCCGCCGCCGCAAGCGCGGGCTCTATCCCGATCCCGCCAAGCGTGCCTTCATCAACGAGCTGGTTTGCGAAGGCTGCGGCGATTGCTCGCAGGCCTCCAACTGCGTCTCGGTGCAGCCGCTGGAAACTGAATTCGGCCGCAAGCGCCAGATCGACCAGTCGAACTGCAACAAGGACTTTTCCTGCGTCGAGGGCTTTTGCCCGAGCTTCGTCACCGTCCATGGCGGTTCGTTGAAGCGGATGAAGACGTCGGCTGTGGATTCAGGCCAGCTGTTCGCCGATCTGCCGCTGCCGCCGGCGCGTGAGCTGGACGGCCCCTACAACATCCTGGTCACCGGCATCGGCGGCACCGGCGTCATCACCATCGGTGCCCTCCTCGGCATGGCCGCCCATGTCGACGGCCGCGGCTGCTCGGCGCTCGACTTCACCGGCCTGTCGCAAAAGAACGGGGCGGTGATGAGCCATGTGCGCATCGCACGGAGGCCGGAAGACATTTCCGCGGTCCGCATCACCACGGGCGGCGCCCACGTCATCCTCGGCTGCGACATGATCGTCTCGGCCGGCACGACGGCGCTGAGCCGGGCCGAGCGCGGCGAGACCAAGGCCTACATCAACGCCGATCTGCAGCCGACCGCGAGCTTCGTGCAAAACCCCGATCTCGACTTCGAGATGGGCGCGATGCAGACCGTGCTGCGCGACGCCATCGGCGACAACAACCTCGACATTATCGACGCAACAGGCATTGCCGCGGCGCTGATGGGCGATTCCATCGCGACCAATCCCTTCATGCTCGGCTTCGCGTTCCAGAAGGGCGCGATCCCGCTGTCGCTGGAGGCCCTGCTCCGCGCCATCGAGATCAACGGCGCCGCGATCGAGATGAACAAGCTCGCCTTCACCTGGGGCCGCCTCGCCGCCCATGACATGTCGCGCGTGCGCAGCGTGCTCCAGTTCAAGGCTCGCGCGTCCGCGCCGACCAAATCGCTCGACGACATCATCGCGACGCGCGCGGAATTCCTGACCTCCTATCAGGACAAGGCCTATGCCGACCGCTACCTTGCAGCCCTCGCCAAGGTGCGCAAGGCGGAGAGCGCGGTTTCGCCCGCGTCAACCGAGCTCACCGAAGCGGTTGCCAAGAACCTGTTCAAGCTGATGTCCTACAAGGACGAATACGAGGTCGCCCGGCTCTACACCGACGGCAGCTTCGCCAAGAAAGTGTCGGAGAAATTCGACGGCGATTTCACGCTGAAGTATCATTTGGCACCGCCGATCTTCGCCAAGCGCGACAAGGCGACCGGACATCTGCAAAAGCAGGAGTTCGGCGGCTGGATGATCCACGCCTTCCGCGTGCTGGCAAAACTCAAATTCCTGCGCGGCGGCGCGTTCGACCCGTTCGGCCGCACCGAGGAGAGACGGACGGAGCGGAAGCTGATCGAGGACTATTTTGCCATGATAGATCGTTGGATCGCCGGGCTGAGGGCGGAGCAGATCCCGCTGCTGGCGCGGCTCGCGCGCGTGCCGGAGACCATCCGCGGCTTCGGGCATGTCAAGGAAGCCAACATCAAGCTGGCGGCCGCCGAGACGGCGCGGCTGGAAGCAGAGCTCGAGAACAGCCGCTTTGCGGCGGCGGCGGAGTAGCGGTTAAAGGCGCACAGCTCTCGCCACCGTCATTGCGAGGAGCCCTCGCGACGAAGCAATCCAGAGTCTTTCCGCGGAGACAGTCTGGATTGCTTCGCTTCGCTCGCAATGACGAGATCGTGGACACGTGCTCGCCACACATTCTGCATCATCGCTGGACCGGGCGATTCAGTACAGTTCAGCGCGCCGGCTTGCGCTCTACGGGATCGATATCGATCGTCCGCAGGCGGCCGAGCCGCAGCACGTCCATGGCGAGCCGGCGACCGATCCGGTCGCGGTCGAGCACGCGGATCAGGTCGTCGACCCCGTTGATCTCGACGCCGTCGAGCCTGATCACGACGTCGCCGGGCAACAGGCCTGCCTTGGCTGCCGGGCCGTCCGGCTCGATCTGCATCAGAAGCGCGCCCATCTTGTTCTCGACGCCGGCCAGCACCGCGTGCCGCCGCGGGACCGGTGCGGTCTGCCCGGCGACACCGATGTAGGCGCGACGGACATAGCCGTGGCGGATGATCTCCGACAGCACGAATTGCGCGGTGTTGCTGGCAACCGCAAAGCAGATGCCCTGCGCGCCGTTGATGATCGCCGTGTTGATGCCGATCACCTCGGCATGCGACGACACCAGCGGCCCGCCGGAATTGCCGGGATTGAGCGCGGCATCGGTCTGGATCACGTCCTCGATGGTGCGCCCGCTCATTGAGCGGATCGAGCGCCCGAGTGCCGAGACCACGCCGGCCGTCACGGTGGATTCAAAGCCGAGCGGATTGCCGATTGCGATCACGAGCTGGCCACGCCGCAGGCTCTTGGAATTGCCGAGCGCGGCATAGGGCAAGTGCCGCACACCGTTGGCGCGCAGCAGCGCCAGATCCGTGTCGGCATCGACGCCGAGCACCTGGGCGTCACCGACATGGCCCTCGACGTCGCGCAGCCGGATCTCCTTCGAGGTGCCGACCACATGGCTGTTGGTGAGCACGAGTCCGTCCGGCGAGATCACGATGCCCGAGCCGAGCCCGCCGCGCTCGCGTCTATCAGGCACTTTCGGCCCGGTCTCGACCCGCACGACCGCAGGGCCGACCCGGTCGGTGACGTCGATCACGGCATTGGAATAGGCGTCCAGCAGCGCCCGGTCATCGACCGGGGCGGCCGCCGTCTTTCGCGATGACGGTACGTCATCGGCGATATCTGAGGTGAAATCCAACATGGCAATGGTCCTTGAGGCTCACACAAATGGTGGCCTGTTCCCGCCGGCGCAAGTGGCCCGCCTGGAGCGCAGGGCCGGACTGCCCAGATGGCTAGGGCGCCCGCCTCAGCGCGCCGCCCCTCGCCTTGACCGGATCGAGCAGCGACCAGTCGCCGTCCGGAAGCACATGGCCCTTGGGGAATGGCGCGCGCAGCTCGATCCCAAGCGAGCCCAGCACGCGGTCGTCGCGGTAGTAGCATTGCAGCACGACACGGACGAGGGTTGCGGCGGCAACGCCGTTATTGCGAAACTCCTGCGCCACCGCATCGCGCCTGGCGGCATCAAGCTCGGCGAGCGGCGCTCCGGCGAGCCGCGCCAGATGATCCAGTGCCGCCGCCACCAACTTGGTGTCGCGGCCGAGCGTTGCCAGCATGTCGGCCTGGATCGCGGGATCGTCGGCGCCCGGCACCTTGTACTCCTCGCTGGCAGGAATGATCATCGCGGCGATGGCGCGGAGATCGTCGCGTTGCCGCGGCGTGAGGGTGGGTTGATCAGACATGGCGTGCTCTTTCAAAGCTCGTGCGGCGATGACAGTGCGCTCCCTCCCCCGCTTGCGGGGGAGGGTTGGGGAGAGGGTGTCTCCGCGGAGGGATTCCCCGAGAGGAGGCAGCCGTCACCCGGCGCTCCGCGCCGACCTCTCCCGCAAGCGGGAGAGGTGCACCGAGGTCGCCGCTTGCTTGGATCCGCATCATGGTCAATCAAACAAATTGGCGAGGCGCTGCTTCATCTGGTCGGCGATGTAGAGCGCGAGGGCCTGGATGGTGGAGGTCGGGTTCACGCCGCCGGAGGTGACGAAGATGCTGCCGTCGACGATGAAGAGGTTCTTCACGTCGTGCGAGCGGCCCCATTCGTTGACGACGGAGCGCTCGGGGTCGGTGCCCATCCGCGCCGTGCCGAGCAGGTGCCAACCGCCCCAGGGGATCGGCGAGTTGACGCAGATGTCGGTCGCGCCGGCCGTCTCGAGAAACTCCCGGCCGCGCGCCAGCGCGTGCTCCATCATCTTCCGGCTGTTCTCGCTGATCGTGTAGTCGATCTTCGGCGCGGGTATGCCGTGGCTGTCCTTCAGCACCGGATCGAGCGTGACGCGATTGTGCTCCTCGGGCAGATCCTCGCAGATTGCGGAGAAACCAAGCCGGTGGCCGTTGAGCTTGCGGAAGACGCGGTGATGATCCTCGCCCCAGGGCAAAATGCCCTTCTGCTCGCTGACGACGGCCTCGAACACCGGCCCGGCTCCGCGCACGAACTGGACGCCGTAGCCGCGCACGAAGCCGCGCGACAGGTCGGTGTCATACCATTGCTTGCTCCACAGGCAGGTCGGCGGCGCGCGGTTAGAGTCGGTCGGCTCCTTCACATAGCCATAGATCTGCGCATAGGGATGGAACATCAGGTTCTTGCCGACGAGGCCGGAAGAATTGGCAAGCCCGTTCGGAAAGCGGCTGGACGCCGAGTTCAGCAGCAGCCGCGGCGTGCCGACGCCGTTGCAGGCGATGATGACGACATGCGCAGGCTGAAACTGCTCGACGCCGTCCTTGTCATAATAGACCACGCCCGAGGCCATGCCGTTCTCGTCGGTGGTGATCTCGCGCACCCGGCAATGGGTGCGCAGCTCGACACCGGCGCGAATGGCGTGCGGCCAATAGGTGATGTCGGTCGAGGATTTTGCGCCTTGGGCGCAGGCCGGCGTGCAATGGCCGAGATTGATGCAGCGCGCCCGCCCCTCATAGTCCATCGTCGCGACCGTGGTGTCCGACGGCCACCAATGCCAGCCGAGCTTGTTCATGGCCTTGGCGATGATGGCCCCGGACAAGCCCATCGGCTGCTGCGGCATGGGCGGATTCGTCAGCGGCGAAAGCGGATCGCCTGATAGCCCCGACGTGCCCATCATGCGGTCGTTCTCCTCGAAGAACGGGGTCAGCGCGTCGTAGTCGATCGGCCAGTCGTCGGCGACGCCGTCCAGCGTCTTCACCTTGAAATCGGAGGGATGCAGCCGCGGCCAGTGCGCGGTGTACATCACGGTCGAGCCGCCGACGGCGTTGTAGTTCACGACCTTGATCGGAGAGTTGTCGTCGTTGATCGGATAGTCCTCGGGCCGGCCACGGACATTCGGGCTCGACGACCATTCGCCGTAGAACTTGGCCTCCCAGTCGCGGCCCGTGCTGGGATATTCCGCCGGGTTCATCCAGCCGCCCTGCTCCAGGCAGAGGATGTGCATCTTGGTCTCGGCCAGCGACCACGCCACCGCCGCGCCCGAAGCGCCGGCGCCGATGATCAGGACGTCCACGGGGTCTTTCATCGCAACCTTGTCCTCCCCCCTCGCCGCTTACCGGGCGATTCGGCCTTTCGCGTGTCGCGAGGGCCGGTAAACGATAGGGGCAGAGCGACGGCGGAGTAAAGCTGCGGGGCGGGAATGTCGCACTTCGCGCGGCGCAGACCATTGGTCTCGCCACATCCGGATGCTAGGAACGGGGCGCACGAGCCATCGATAGCGAGACCGTATGTCCTTCCAGAAATTCTTTGCCGCCGCCCGCGCTTTTGCGCTCGTTTCGTTTCTCGCCTTGTCCGGATTTCTGGCCTCGTCCGGACCGGTTTCCGCGCTGACCGGCGCCGCGACGGTCCGGGACGGCAACTCCATCCAGGTCGGAGACGTCACCTACCGGCTCGACGGCGTCGACGCGCCGGAGCTGGACCAGGTCTGCATCGACGATCACGTCGATACCTGGACCTGCGGCATCGAGGCCCGCGATCAGCTGGCCAAGCTGGTCAACAAGCGGACGGTGCGCTGCGACGATGTCGGACCCGAGAAGAGTTTTGGCAAGCGCCACCGCGCCATCTGCACGGCCGAGGGCGACAAGGCCAGCTTGAACGAGCAGCTGATCAAGCTCGGCTTTGCCCTCGCCCGCGAGCCGATCAAGGCCAACGTGAAGCCGGCGGCCAACGAGGCCAAGACGGCGGCGGCCGGGATCTGGAAGGGCTGCTTTGTTGCGCCGCAAGATTTCCGCAGCGGCAAGAAGGACGGCGCACTGCTGGGCGCCGCCTGCCGACCCGACCGCGACAAGGAGATCCGCGCCGTGCTGTTTCCGGAGGAGCTGACCATGCCACCCAGCTGCAGCATCAAGGGCAAGCTCGCGGTGCGCGCCCGCGTCACCGGCAATATCGGCATCTATCATCTGCGCGGCTGCCCGAGCTATCCGGCGACCACCAAGCCGGACCGCTGGTTCTGCTCCGAGGACGACGCCCAGGCCGCCGGCTTTCGGAAGGCCTACAATTGCCGTCGGCCGAAGTGAACATTTCCTTCACGCACGCGTGAGTGGTAGTCCAAGACCGTATTGATCCGGAATTGAACTTCATCGGGAGTTGCGGCACTTATCAAAGTGCGCACGCGCTTTGCGCGAGCGTTTCCTTGGCAGACGATCCTCATCGGATTGTCTTTGCTCGGGCGTTTCCTCCCTAGACTTGGGCCGCTTGTCACCACAAGCGGCTCTTCTTTTTTGTGCGGCATTCGTGCGGGGTCTGTCACTGCGTCCGCATGATCTGGTCCATCGGCGGCATATTGGCGTTGAGATGCGCCATGATCCAGACCGTCCCGCCCACCACCAGGAACACCACCAGCAGCCCGAAGGCGAGCGCCAGCACGTTGTTGGTGTTGTCGGGGCCGGTGGTGATGTGCAGGAAGAATACGAGGTGCACGCCCATCTGCGCGATCGCAAGCACGATCAGCGCGACGGGGATCGAAGGCTGCCAGACCAGGTCGGTGCCGGCGATGAAGAACGACGTCGCCGTGAGCAACAGCGCCAGAACAAGACCGACGACATAACCCAGGATCCGCTCACCGACGCTATGCTGCTCTTCCTCGCCCGGTGCGAGGTCGCGCCCGGCCGGAATATGCGTCTGATCGCTCATGGGGCACCCCCAAGCAGGTAGACGACGGAGAACACCCCGACCCAGATGATGTCGAGTGCGTGCCAGAACAGCGCAAAGCACATCATCCGCCGCAGCACGTCGGCGCGAAAGCCTTTCGCGAAGACCTGGGCCATCATGGTGAGCAGCCAGAGCACGCCGGCGGAGACGTGCAGGCCGTGGCATCCGACCAGCGAGAAGAACGCGGTCAGGAACGCACTGCGTGACGGCCCGTAGCCACGGCCGACAAGGTCGGCGAATTCGCGGAACTCGATCACCAGGAAGATGAGGCCGAGCACGCAGGTCACGCTCATGCCGAGATAGAACCAGAACCGGTTGCGCACGTCGGCGGCGATGCTGGCCATGCCGCAGGTGAAGCTCGACAGCAGCAGGCAGACCGTCTCGATCGCGACGTTCCTCTGCTCGAAGATCTCCGCGCCCTTGGGGCCGCCGGCGGTCTGGCCTGATAGCACCGCATAGGCCGCAAAGAAGCAGGAGAACATCACGATGTCGGAGAGCAGGAAGACCCAAAAGCCGTAGGCGGTCACGATCCGCTTCGGCGCGGGCCCGGGATGCTCGATGACCACGCCGATGTGATGGGGATCGGCATGGGCGTGGCCGACGGTCGCGCTCATCGCCATCAGACCGCTCCCGCCATGCTGACGAGGCTGCGCCGTTCCTCGATATTGACGCGGTCGATCGCGGCGACCTCCGCGGCCGGAATGACGTACTCGTCATGGTCGCGCCAGGCGAACACGACGAAGGTCGCGAACGCGCCGATCCCCCCCAGGATCACCATCCACCAGATGTGCCAGATCAGGGCGAAGCCCATGATGGTGGCGAAGAACGCGCAGACGAAGCCGGTAGGAGAATTGCGCGGCATCTCGATGTCCTGATATTCGGGCTCTTCATGCTCGAACGATTGCTGCCGGGCATGCGCCTTCATCTCCCAGTAGGCATCCTCGCCACGCACATCTGGATTGAATGCGAAGTTGAACACCGGCGGCGGCGACGAGGTCGCCCATTCCAGCGAGCGACCGTCCCAGGGATCGCCGGTGCGGTCGCGCAGCGCCTCGCGATTGCGGATGCTGAGCACGAGCTGCACGATCTGGCAGATCACACCCATCGTCAGCACGGCCATGCCGAGTGCAGCGATGATCATCCAGGGCCGCCAGGCCGCGACGTCATAGTGCTGCATGCGCCGGGTCATGCCGAGCATGCCGACGATATAGAGCGGCATGAAGGTGACGTAGAAGCCCGTGAAGGTGAACCAGAACGCCGCCTTGCCCCAGCGCTCGTCGAGGCGGAAACCGAACGCCTTCGGAAACCAGTATTCGAAGCCGGCGAAGGCGCCGAACAGCACGCCGCCGATGATGACGTTGTGGAAATGCGCGACCAGGAACATGCTGTTGTGGAGCATGAAGTCCGCCGGCGGCACCGCGACCAGGACGCCCGTCAATCCGCCGATGATGAAGGTGACCATGAAGCCGACCGACCACAACATCGGTGTCGCAAAGCGGATGCGGCCGCCATACATCGTGAACAGCCAGTTATAGATCTTCACGCCGGTCGGCACCGCGATGATCATGCTGGCGATGCCGAAGATGGCGTTGACGTTCGGCCCTGCCCCCATCGTGAAGAAATGGTGCAGCCAGACCATGAAGGAGATGACGCAGATCGCCATGGTCGCAAGCACCATGGAGCGGTAGCCGAACAGCGCCTTGCCGGAGAAGGTCGAGACCACCTCGGAGAAGATGCCGAAGGCCGGCAGCACCAAAATATAGACCTCGGGATGGCCCCAGGCCCAGATCAGGTTCATGAACATCATGACGTTGCCGCCGGCCTCGTTGGTGAAGAAGTGGAAGCCGAGATAGCGGTCGAGCAGCAGCATCGCGAGCGTCGCGGTGAGGATCGGGAACGCCGCGACGATGAGGAGGTTCGAGGCCAGCGTGGTCCAGCAGAACATCGGCATGCGCAGGTAGTTCATGCCCCTGGTACGCAGCTTCAGCACGGTGGTGACGAGATTGATGCCGGCCACCAGCGTGCCGACGCCGGAGATCTGCAGCGACCAGGCGTAATAATCGACGCCGACGCCGGGCGAGTAGGACAATTCCGACAGCGGCGGAAAGGCGAGCCAGCCGGTGCGCGCGAACTCGCCGACCACGAGCGAGATATTGACCAATAGCGCGCCGGTCGCCGTCAGCCAGAAGCCGACCGAATTGAGCGTCGGGAAGGCGACGTCGCGCACGCCGAGCTGGAGCGGCACGACGAGGTTCATCAGCCCGATCACGAACGGCATCGCCACGAAGAAGATCATGATGGTGCCGTGCGCTGAGAAGATCTGGTTGTAGTGCTCCGGCGGCAGATAGCCCTGCGACTGATAGGCCACCGCTTGCTGGATCCGCATCATGATGGCGTCGCTGCCGCCGCGCAGCAGCATCACCGATGCCAGCAGGATGTACATGACGCCGATGCGCTTGTGATCGACGCTGGTGATCCATTCGTGCCAGAGATAGGGCAGATGTCCCTTCACGACGACCCAAGCCAGCACGCCGAGGATGGCGACCAGCACCACCGCGCCGGCGACGAGCGGAATCGGCTGGTCGAACGGGATGGCCGACCAATCGAGCTTACCGAGCATCATGGCCTCCACTGTGCGACCGGCCTGCTTCGGACGCGAGCTCCGGCCCGGGCCCGGGCGGAATGTGCTGGGTCGCGATCAGATCGAACAGGCGCGGGTCTTCGAGGCGGTAGGTCGGCCGGCCCCGCTCGACACCCTGCTGCATCAGCTTCTTGTAGCTGTCCTCGTTCAGCACCGCATCCGTCTTCGCCGTATTCGCCACCCAGTCCGGAAAGGCGAGCGGCGAGATCACGTGGACGTCGAACATCATGTCCGGGAAGCCGTCGCCGGAGAAATGTGCCGACAGGCCCTGAAGCTTGCCTTCGTTGTCGGCGCGCAGGTTCAGCTTCGTCACCATGCCGTTCATGGTATAGATCATGCTGCCGAGCTGCGGAATGAAGAACGTGTTCATCACGCTCGACGATGTCAGCTGGAAGTTCAGCTCGGCGCCGGTCGGCACCGTCAGCGTGTTGACGGTGGCGATGCGCTGGTCCGGATAGATGAAGAGCCATTTCCAATCGAGCGAGACGGCCTGGATCCGCACCGGGCTGCCGGTGCCGGGCACGGGCACTGCGGGATCGAGCTGGTGCGAGCCGATCCAGGCGACGCCGCCGAGCAGGATCACCGTGAGCGCCGGGATTGCCCACACCACCATCTCGACGCGGCCGGAATAGACGAACTCCGGCTGATAGCGCGCCCTCGGATTCGAGGCGCGAAACCAGAACGCAAAAGCCAGGATCGCGAAAATGGTCGGCACCACGATCACGAGCATGATGAAGACGGAATCGACCAGGATGGTGCTGTTGGCGGCAGCCACGGGCCCTTGTGGGTCGAGCAGATTCATCGGCAAGCCACTGGTGGTTGGGAAGCTCCGGGGCTGAGCCTAGCGCGGGAACGGCTCCGCAACAAACGCTGCGAGGTCGGAACGGTTCCGGGACTGCAACGGCCAGCCATGCGCGACAGGCCGGCGGCCACATGCAATTCCGTGTGATGTCAATGACATGAGCGCAGAAGCGCGCTCTTCTCTCCCATCAGGGCGATTGCTAGTCTGCACGAAAATAATGACGAGGACGGGAGTGAACCGAGATGCGCTTAAAGGACAAGGTCGCGATCGTCGTCGGGGCCGGGCAAAGCCCCGGCGAAGGCATGGGCAACGGCCGGGCGACTGCGCTCACCTTCGCGCGCGAGGGCGCCAAGGTTTTGTGCGTCGACCACAATCTGGAATCGGCGCAGGAAACAGTGGCGATGATCGCCGCGCAAGGCGGCACGGCCGCGGCCTTCAACGCGGACGTGACCAAAGCTGCGGACATCAAGGCGATGGTTGCGGATGCGCAATCGCGCTGGGGGCGTATCGACGTGCTGCACAACAATGTCGGCGTCAGCCTCGCCGGCGGCGATGCCGAGCTGCTGCAATTGACCGAGGAGGCGTTCGATCGCGTCGTTGCCATCAATCTGAAGAGCTGCATCCTGGCGGCGAAAGAGGTGATCCCGATCATGCGCGCGCAGAGAAGCGGCGCCATCATCAACATCTCGTCGATGGCGGCAATCACGACCTATCCTTACGTCGCCTACAAGGCGACGAAGTCGGCGATGATCGCCTTCACCGAACAGCTCGCCTACCAGAACGCCGAATACGGCATCCGCGCCAACGTCATCCTGCCCGGCCTGATGAACACGCCGATGGCCGTCGACACCCGCGCCCGCGAATGGCAGAAGACCCGCGCCGAAGTCGAAGCCGAACGCGACAGCAAGGTGCCGCTGCGCAGGAAGATGGGCACGGGCTGGGACGTCGCCAACGCCGCGCTGTTCCTGGCGAGCGATGAGGCGAATTTCATTACGGGTGTCACGCTGCCGGTGGATGGGGGTGCCAGCGTGAGGCGGGGGTAGGTCGTTCTTCTCCCTCTCCTCGCACGCGGGGAGAGGCAAAGAGTAAGGCGCTCAGCGCGAATATATCACCCGCCAGATCGTGCCGTTGCCGTCCTCGGAGATCAGCAATGATCCGTCCTTCGCCACAGCCACTCCCACCGGCCTACCCCACACCTCGCTGTCGTTCACGACGAACCCCGTGACGAAATCCTCGTACTCGCCGGTCGGCTTGCCGTCCTTCATGCGGATGCGGATCACCTTGTAGCCGGTGCGTTTCGACCTGTTCCAGGAGCCGTGCTCGGCAGCGAAGGCGTCGCCCTGGTATTCGGGCGGAAACTGCGTGCTTTGGTAGAACGTCATGCCGAGCGAGGCCGAGTGCGGCTGGATCAGCACATCAGGCACCGTCACCTTGTCTTTGAGATCCGGCCGCGCGCCGGCATGGCGCGGGTCTTCATTGCCACCGATATAGAACCACGGCCAGCCGTAGAACGCGCCCTCCTTCACGCTGGTGACGTAATCGGGCACGAGATCGTCGCCGAGGCCGTCGCGCTCGTTGGTCGAGCACCAGGGCAGCCCGGTCTGCGGCTGGATCGCGAGGCCCACGCAGTTGCGGATACCGGTGGCATAGATCTTTCGCTCCTTGCCGTCGGGATTGAAGGCCAGCACCGCGGCACGTTCGAGCTCGCTGGCCCATGTGGCGCCGAGCGGCTGCGTCTTCGACCACGCGTCCATCCCGCCCGGCGGTGTGCCCATGCCCTCGGCGACATTGCTGAGAGAGCCCACCGACACCAGCATACGCTTGTTGTCGGGCGTGAAGACGATATCGCGCGTGGAATGCCCGCCGTCATGCGGCAGGCTCGCAACAATCGTCTCCGCCTTGCCGCGCGCCTTGAGATCGCCGGCCTGGTAGGCAAAGCGGACGACGCTGTCGGTGTTGGCGATGTAGACCCATTGCGGATTGTCGCCAGTGGGAAAGAACGCGATGCCGAATGGCTGCCGCAGGCCGCTGGCGAACACCTCGTTGGTCGCGGCCTTGCCACCCTCACCCGCGCGCAGCACGCGGATGGTCCCGGCTCGTGTTTCCGCGACGAACACATCGCCATTCGGTGCCACGCGGATGATACGCGGCGCGCGCAGGCCTTCGGCGAACAGCTCGATCTTGAAGCCGGCCGGAACCTGGAGCTCGGCTTCCGGCGGACGCGGCACCACGCGCGACGAGCTCGCAACCGATCGCGTGGCGCCAGGCCTGACCAGATCCTGCGGCCGGATCAGCCTGACCGTGCCGGGCTTGTCAGCGCGCCAATCACCATAGGCGTCCTTGCCTTGCAACACTGGCTCGGCCTGCGCGCCGGCCGCAACCAGCAGCGCTGCGAGCATCGCCACGAACGTTATCCTGTCGCTCACGTCGTCCTCCGCCTTGCCCGTGTCGTGCGTCAACGCCGATCAACCGAAAAAGGTCTGCGGCGAGTTTGGCGCCTGCCGAATCCCACGTCAGTTCATGCCCGCACGATGTGCATCAGCCGCAGCCCATCATACTGGAAAACGCGGTTGAACGGTGCGACACATTGTGGGGGCGGCGAGCGCCGGTTACGGTCATGGAGGCTGCGGCATCCAGGTCGCGTCGGATGGGGAGATCATGTGGGGATCCATCATATCGGAATGGGCGAGCCTGCTGCTGCGCTGGCTGCACGTGGTGGCCGCGATCGCCTGGATCGGCAGTTCCTTCTATTTCATCGCCCTCGACCTCAGCCTGAAGCCGAAGACGGACCTGCCTGACGGCGTGCAGGGCGAGGCCTGGCAGGTCCATGGCGGCGGGTTCTACCGGATCATGAAATACCTGGTCGCGCCCAGCCAGATGCCGAACGAGCTGACCTGGTTCAAATGGGAAGCCTACACCACCTGGCTGTCCGGCTTCGCGCTGATGGTGGTGGTCTATTATCTCGAGGCCGACCTGTTCCTGGTCGACAAGTCGATCCTCGATCTCACGCCATTCCAGGCCGGGCTGTTCAGCTTCTGCAGCCTCGCGCTGGCATGGCTGCTCTATGAGGCCGCCTGCCGCACCGGGCTCGCGCAGCGCGAGCTGCCTTTCGCCATCGGCGGCTATCTGTTCCTGGTCGCGCTCACCTACGCCTTCACCCATGTGCTGAGCGGCCGCGGCGCCTTCAACCAGATCGGCGCGATCATCGGCACCATCATGGTGGCCAATGTCTTCACGCTGATCATCCCGAACCAGAAGAAGATCGTGGCCAGCCTGATCGCCGGACAGGCGCCCGACCCGAAGCTCGGCAAGGCCAGCAAGGAGCGCTCGGTCCACAACAATTACCTGACGCTCCCCGTTGTCGTGCTGATGATCAGCAACCACTATCCCCTGCTCTACGCCACGCGCTTCAACTGGATCATCGTCGCGATCATCCTGGCGCTCGGGCCGGTGATCCGCCACTTCTTCAACGAGCGCCATGCCGGCCGCCAATCGCCGTGGTGGGTGTGGGGCGTAGCCGCTGCCGGCGTGATTGCGATCCTCCTCCTTTCCGCCGCCGGCCCGCGCGAGGTGAAGACGGGCGCATTGTCGGCGCCGGTCACGGTCGCCAATGTCGAGGAGATCGTGATGTCCCGCTGCAGCATGTGCCATGCAGCCGAACCGGTCTGGGCCGGCATCGTCACCGCGCCGAAGGGCATTTTGCTCGACACGCCCGAGCACATCCATCGCAACATCCGCCTGATCGGGCGGGTCGCGGCCTGGTCGAATGCGATGCCGCCTGGCAACATCACGGAAATGACCGGCGAGGAGCGCGCCGTCCTCGCGGCCTATATCGAGCAGGCGCGCTGAGGCGCGTCCAACGAGGATGCCTTGCGCGGAATGAAATTCCGCTTCTCCCCGCCGAATTGAAAATGACTTGGCCGTTCATCCGGCGTAGACATGGCCGGCAGCCGCCGGCACGGCGCAAAGTCAGCTTGCAATCGGGGATGAGAACAGTGGCCCTCAAGAACGTCATCGGTATCGACCACGCCGTCGTCATGGTGAAGGACCTCGACAAGGCCGCCGAGAATTATCGGCAACTGGGCTTCACCGTGTCCCCGCGCGGCACCCACAGCGTTCACATGGGCACAGGCAACTACACCATCATGTTCGACCCCGACTATATGGAGCTGCTCGGCGTGCTCGCCCCGACCGAGCTCAATGTTCCCGCGCGCGCCTTCCTGGACAAGCGCGGCGAAGGGATCGAGCGCATCGCTTTCACCGCAGTCGATAGCGCCGCCGGCGCCGAGGAGATCCGCGCACGGGGACTGGAGCCGATCGGCCCGACCGATTTCGAACGCCCTGTCACGCTGCCTGATGGTACGATCTCGGCGGCGAAATTCCGCACCTTCATGTGGCCGACGTCGGAAGCGCCGGGCGGCGTGCGCATCTTCGCCTGCCAGCACAAGACCCGCGAGACCGTGTGGATTCCCGAGCTGATGACCCACGCCAATGCGGCCAAGCGGATCAAGCAGACGCTGATCGCAACGCCGGAGCCCGCCAAGGAGGCCGCGCATCTCGCCCGCCTGATCGACCGCGAAGCCAAGACCGACGCGGACGGCGCGGTCAGCGTGCCCTCCGGCGGCGATCGCGCTGACTTCGTCTATCTGACACTGGACCAGCTTGCCAAGCGCTATCCTGGCGTGCCCCTGACCGGCCTCTCCGAGCGCGGCGGCGCCGCGCTGGTGCTGGTCAGCGGCGATCTCGCGGCGACCGAGAAGGCGCTGGGGTCGGCCGCCGTGCGGAGCGGAGCTGCGATCTGCGTGCCGCCGGCCAAGGCCAACGGCACCCTGCTCGCCTTCGTTGCCGGCTGATTTGAACCAATTCTTTAACGGGTGTTTACCCGGCGGCTGTAGGCTTCCCGGCCATCCAAGCCACCGGGGCCAAACGCATGTTCAAAGAGGGGTCGCCGATCGCCTATGACGCGCCGGCCGAACTGAAGAAATGGCCGTCGCTGAAAGGGGAGAGGCAGAGGGATCGCGGTCCGCCCTATCTCGTCTACAACGGCACGCTCGCGGAATGCGTCCGCGAGCTCATGGGCAAGCCGATCAAGGGCATCTCGCTCTACGACATCATGACGACGCCGCAGGCCGCCTTCGACCAGACCGTGCTGTCGCCCGGCGACGCGGCGGAGATCGCGATGCGCAAGGATTTTCCCAAGGACTAATTCGCGGCACGCTTCGCAGCTGGCGTGCCCTGCCGCCTCGATGAGGATTCCGTCGGCGCATCGAGGAAGACGACTTGTATGCCGCGCTTCACGTTCTCGCCGAGCACACGCGCGTCCCAATTGGTCAGGCGGACGCAGCCGTGCGACGCCGACTTGCTGACCTTGTCCGGCTCCGCCGTTCCGTGGATGCCGTAGCCCTGCGCCGACAGGCCGATCCAGTATGCTCCCACGGGATTGTTGGGCCCCGGCTGGATGTCGAACGGCCTGTTGGACTTGACGCTCTTGAACTTGTACTCGGGATTGTAATGGTAGGTCGGCTGCGCGTTGGTGCCGGTGACCTTCAGCGTTCCGGTCGGCGTCGGGCGATCCGGACTGCCGACTGACGCCGGATAGAACGCCAGCAGAGCGCCGCTGGCATCGAACGCTTTCAAGGTCCCGTGCGTCTTGTCGACTTCGAGCCGGGCGATGCGCGGCAGCTCGCGCCGTGCCGGAACGTTGGCAACGACGATCGTCGCTCCTGCCTTGTCGAACGCCTTGCCCGGATTGAGCGCCCTGAGCAGATCCGCACTCATGTGAAATTTCTCGGCAAGTCCTTCGAGAGGGCTGGTGTAGCTCAGCGCCTTCAGCGATTTCATGTCGTCGAGCTTACTAGGCAATTTCTCCAGGAACGGCCCTTTCACATCGGCGTCCGTGATCTTGTAGTCGACGAGAATGGGGCCCTCGCTCGCTGCGGTCAGCTTTTCCCAGAGCTCCGGCGCGACTCCCTTGTCGGATGCGATGCCGTTCTGCTCCGCGAACGCCTTGAGCGCCTTCTGCGCGTTCTCGCCGAACTTGCCGTCAATCTCGCCGGGCGAGAATTGCGCGCGATCGAGCAGCACCTGAAGTTTCACCACGGCTGCATTCAGCTTGTCGGTGGCCGGCGGCTTCGCAGGACGCGCAGCTTCGTTCACCGCAGCCGGATCGAGATTGCCTGCGAGCGCCGGGCCGACGAGCCACAGCGAAATCACCGCGCCAAGCATCCATCGCATCGTCATCGCACATCCCACTCGCAAGCGGCCCGCAAAAGAGCGGAAGGTTTCTCTTCGGGAACACCGTACTAACACCGAAGGAACCGAGGAGACCGCAGCTTTGCCGCAATCGGACGGTTAAGAACTTCCTATCGCCGGCGCAGCGCTGGCCGTTCATCCCACAGTTCGAGGTTGTCCCCGCAAATGCGATTTGTCGTCGCGGCTTGCGCCGCGTTTCTGCTTCTGATGTGCGACCTCGATCCGTCGGCGTCCCGGCAAGCATCACGTTTCGACACTACTGTTCTCCAGAACAATCATGCCTCGTCACTTGTTCCGGTGGTCGAACTCTTCGTCGCCAGCGTGCAGGCGATCGAGCTTGCCAACGCGCACGCGGCCTATGAGCAGGTGATCGAGCCACCACGCGCGGTCGAGCCGGCGGTGCAGGCCGAGCCCTCGCCAACCGAACGATTTTGTCACGCGCTGCGCGCGGCCGCCGAATCCAGCGGCATTCCGGTGCCGTTCTTCGCACGCCTGATCTGGCAGGAGAGCCGCTTCAAGTCCAACGAGGTCAGCCACGCCGGCGCGCAGGGCGTCGCTCAGTTCATGCCGGGGACGGCGGCCGAGGTCGGGCTCGACGATCCCTTCGATCCGATGAAGGCGCTGCCGGCGTCGGCGAAATTCCTGCGCAAGCTGCGCGACGATTTCGGCAATCTCGGCCTTGCTGCCGCCGCCTACAATGCCGGTCCCGGCCGCATCCAGAAATGGCTTGCCAGGGAGAGCGAGCTGCCGCGCGAAACGCGCGACTATGTCCGGATCATCACCGGCACCAAAGCCGAAGACTGGATCGAACGCTCGGAGGCGCTCGCGATCAGGATCGACCTGCCGCGCGAAGCGCCGTGCGAAGGCATCGGCAGCCTTTCGAAGGCCAAGGACGTCGCCTGGGTTCCGGTGAACCTGACGCCTTCGGTTGCGGGCATCATTCGCAAGGCCGAGCAACTCGCGGCGCGCCTGACGACGAACCGCGCGCGCAAGCAATTCGCAACCCTGCTGCGGAAGAATGCCGCGGGTCCCGGCAGGGCACGCAGCATGATTGCGGCACGCGCGGCCGGAAAGAGCGCGAAGGCGCGGGCCGTTCGCATCGCATCGCGCGAACGGACGTCAGGCTAGCGATCGGAGCCGCTCGCTTGCGCGGCTCCGATCTCCATTGAGCTAATCGATCTCCTCGATCACCCGACGTTCGCGCGGCTCGATGACGTAGGTCCGGCTGTCGCGATGGATATAGCGATATTCGCGCAAGCCCGGCGCATCGCGGTAGACCGTGGTCGGGAATTCCTCGACCTCGACGGTCTCCGGGACCCGATCACCGATGCGCATCTCCGTGCGTGCGGTGCTGCCGGTGGTCCGCGCCTCGCTGCGTCCTTCGGTGCGGGTCTTCGCATGCTTGCGGATCACCTCGCGATCGCGATCCGAGAACTTGCTGGCGCTGCGCTCGCGCGTGGTCGTCGTCGTTGTCGCCGTGGACTGGCCCGAGTACGGCAGCACCGTCACGATCTTGTAGGTCGCCGGATCGACCACGACGATCTGATCTTTCACCAGCGCAAAGCTGTAGCCGCGATATTGCGGCACGATCTCGACGACGTCGGGCGGCAGTGTCGAGAGGTGCACGTCGCGCGGAACCACCGTGCCGACATTCAGCGAGAAATTGACGCTGGTCAGCGGCCGCACGTTGAGGTGCGAGATTGACGCGCTGATCCTGGTCTCCTGCTGCTTGCTGATATTGACGTCGGTCTGGGCGGCCGCCTGATTGCTCGTCGGCGCAGTCGGTGCCTGCTGGGCCTGGTTGGTTCCAGATGCGGCAGGTGCCTGCTGGGCCTGATTGCTGGCCGGCGGCGGATTGGACCGGTCCTGCGCCTGATTGGTGTTCGCCGGAGGCGGGTTGGCGCTCTGCTGCGTTGCAGGCTGGCTGCCGGCTGCATTGGAATTTGCCGCACCGCTCTGTGACTGCGCGGTCGAGGTGCCGGAGCCGGAGGATTGTGGGTTGGCCTGCGTGGTCTGGGCTGGCGTTCCCGACGTCGTTGATTGCTGCGGTTGCGATGTGGTCTGCTGCTTGTCGGCCGCGCTCGAAGGCGAGGTCGCGGATGGCGCGGTGGTATTCGACTGGGACTGCGGCGTCTGCTGAGACGGCGGATTCGTGCTGGGCGATTGCGCAAACGCGGCGCTCGCCAGCACCACCCCCAAGGCGGTGGTTGCCAACAGGCGGAACATGGTTCACTCCCTTTCATCAAATGAAACTGGGCTACTAACCTGCGTTAGAACGGGCGGTTCCAGTTTTTCCCGAGGGAACGCCGCGCCTCTTTGCCTGTGGAACCTGCAATGCCAGCGAAGAGTGCCGGGATCATCGCCTATCGCAAACGTGGGAACATCGAGGTGCTCCTCGTCCATCCCGGCGGGCCGTTCTGGCGCAACAAGGATCTCGGCGCATGGTCGATCCCGAAGGGCGAGTACGCGGACGGAGACGACGCAGAGCTCGCCGCGCGACGGGAGTTCGCGGAAGAGCTGGGACTCGAGCTGTCCGTGCCGTTGACCCCGCTGGGCGAGGTCAGGCAGCGCGGGGGCAAGCGCGTCACCGCCTTCGCGGCCGAGCTCGATCTCGACGTGCGCAGCATTCGCAGCAACACGTTCGAGATGGAATGGCCGCCGCGCAGCGGCAAGCGGCAGGCCTTTCCGGAAGTCGACCGCGCCGAATGGTTCACGCTCGGCGCGGCGCAGGAGAAGATCAACGCAGGACAACGTCCGCTGCTCGACCGGCTTACGCTGCTGATCGGCGGATAGCGGGCCGCCTCACTCCGCCTTGATGTTTGCGGCCGCGACCACCTCGGCGAGCTCCTTGGTCTCCTTGGCGATCTTCGCGGCGTAGTCGGCCGGGCTGAGCACGCTGACGACGCCTTGCGAGCCGAGCTTCTCCTCGGCCGCCGGATCCTTGGCGGCGGCGACGATCTCCCGGTGCAGCGTTTCCAGGATTGGCGCGGGCGTCGCCTTGGGCATGAAGAAGCCGACCCAGAACGAGATGTCGAAGCCGGGATAGCCGGCCTCTGCCACGGTCGGCACATCGGGCAGCGCCGGCAGCCGCTCGGCCGAGGACACCGCCAGCGCACGCAGCTTGCCGGCCTTGACCGGCGGCACGGCGGAGAGCGGATCGAACACCGCCAGCACCTCCTGCGCGAGAATGCCGACCTCGGCGGCCGAGCCGCCGCGATAGGGCACGTGGATCAGCTTGATGCCGGCCTTTTGGCTGAGCAGCTCCATGGCGAGATGGGCGAGATTGCCGTTACCGCCGGAGCCGTAGGCGAGCGCGCCGGGCGCGGCCTTCGCCGCAGCGACGAGATCGGCGACCGACTTGACGTTCGCCGTCTTGGGATTCTCGGGGTTGACGACGAGGACGAGCGGCGCCGACACCACCGTGGTGAGCGGCGCAAAGTCCACTTGCGGATCGTAGCGGATATCCTTGAACAGCGTCTTGTTCAGCGTGATCGTCGACGAGTTGCAGGCGAGCATGGTGTAGCCGTCCGCCTCCGCACGCGCGACGCCTTCGGCCGCAATCATGCCGTTGGCGCCGGCGCGGTTCTCGATCACGAAGGGCTGGCCGAGCTTGTTGCTGAGCCGATCGCCGATGATGCGCGCGACGACGTCGACCGGCCCGCCCGCGCTGAAGCCGACCATGATCTTGACCGGCCGCGACGGATATTTCTGCGCCGGGGCCTCTGTCGCCAGCGCCGAGGCGCAAAGTCCTGCGATGACTGCCAGCAGGCGGGCCGTTCGTTGCATTCGTTCTCTCCCAGACCTCTTGGCGCCGCTTGTGCATGCTTCTTGGTGCGACGCCTTGGAGTCATGAATAGCGGCCGTGCGGGATTTCGCAATCGCGTTTGGCTGCCGGCATTCCGTGGCACGGCACATGCGCGCCGCTTCCAAAACAAAAATGCGAAAACAACCCCATGCACAGTAGACCGCCCCTGTCAGAACAAGGACTTGCGGGCGGCGGACGAATTTTTCGGTTTCGCGAAATAAATTCTGAGGCGTCGGGCAAAACAGTGGCATACTGGCATCATCGCAACAGTCGCGAGCGTCGTGGCCCGCCAGGCCGAAGCCGTCCGACGCGGTTGCGCCTAAACCCTTCATCGACATTTCAAAATTCGCATTCGCGCGCAGCAGCGAACGACCGTTCGCGCCTGCGCCGCCAGAAGGACACAGCACATGACGACAGCTCTCTCACGTCCCATCACTTCGCCGCTCGCGGCATCCGATCGCAGCGCCCCCGCCGCGAACCCGCGCGTCAAACTCTACAAGCGGCGCATTGCGATCAGCCATCCCGACCCGCAAGCCGGCGAGCAGCTGCTGGTCGAGGCGCTCGGCGCCGCCGACCGTGACGCGATGCACGGCATACTGAGGCAATTGGTCAAAGCCAGCGCGGTCGGGCAGAAGCCCGACGAAGCCAACCTCGCCTTCATGATCTCGACGATCAGGAGCATCGCGCCGAAGGACTCCGTCGAGGCCATGCTGGTGTCGCAGATGGTGTCGGTGCACATGGCGGCGATGCGCTGTGCCTGCCGTCTCGCCTGCACCGACGATCTCGCGCAGCAGGAGAGCATCGCCCGCGCGTTGACCCGGCTCTCCCGCACCTTCGCCGCTCAGGTCGAAGCGCTGAATCGCCATCGCAACAGCGACGAGCGCGCAATCACGGTGCAGAACCTGTCGGTGCAGGACGGCGGACGGGCGATCGTGGGCAACGTCACGCAGCATGCGGGCGTGCTCGTTGCGGAGACAGGCCAAAGCGACGCAAGGCAGGGGCCGAGCCGATGACCGGCTCCCACGCCCGCAACACGGCACCGATGCAGTCGAGCCCTCGCTGCTGCGCGAGGACTCGCGACGGCGGCACGTGCCGTGCACCGGCCAGGCGGGGGAAGCAGCGATGTCGCATGCACGGTGGGGCAAGGCGATCAGGGGCGCCGAGAGGAAACCGGAACGCACAGAAGCACGGCCTGTTCACGCGAGCGGCCAAAGCCGAGTCGGGACAGCAGCGACTGCTGCTCGAAGAGGCGCAAAGACTGCTGGAGGAGCTGAAGTGATGCCGCTGTCACGAGCGGGGCCGGCTGCCGTCCTCCGGTCCTGACGCGCGTGCTGACGGCCTCACCCCTTAACAATTTACGCGTGTTTGTGAATTACTTCACACGCCCGTTATTCCCGTTATCGCTAGCTTGGACCGATATCGGAAAAACAGCGGGAGGGTGTCATGGGCGCATTGAATCTTGCGCAGGTCCTCTGGGAGGAACGACGGGCGCTCCGCGGAGATCCTCTGGAATTCCCGCCAAAGACCGAGAACGATGCGGCAGCCAGCGCCCCGCCAGTCCCGGCACCGCCAGCGTCTGAGCCCTCTTCAATACTACCCTTCGACCTAACGATTACAAATCGGCTCGCCTCCTCCGAAATCCCGCCAGGGCCATTGCCACAGACCGAGCAGGTCCCCGATCAGCTCCTAGAAGTCTATCGGACCTTCAACGCAGACGAGCGATGGGCGCTGTGCCTGTCCGGTGGCGGAATCCGCAGCGCGGCGTTTGCGCTCGGTATCGTGCAAAGGATTGCCGCGCTGGAGGTCACGTCGAAACGCAAGAACGAGAAGGCCGGCTCGGCCCTGAAGCAGTTCGAGTATCTGTCGACAGTATCGGGAGGCGGTTATATCGGCAGTTGGCTGTCGGCCTGGCTGTATCAGGAGCGCCAGCGCGAGAAGGGGCGCCAGGCTCTGATTGTCCCCCCACTCTGCGGAACGGCCGGTCCAAGCGTCCCGCCGGATAAGGTGGTTCCAGCACTCACCATGCGCGAGAGCCGCGGTCCGCTCGGAGACCACGAGGAAGCCGAGCCGATTTCCAACCTTCGGCGCAACTCGCACTTCCTCTCTCCAAGCTTCTCGTCGCTTTCTCCCGACCTGTGGAGCGATGTCGCCAGCGTCCTGCGCAATCTGTTCCTGAACTGGATCCTGCTCGTCCCTCCGATGATCCTTGCGGTGCTCGTCACCAAGGCGCTCTACTTTGCGCTTATCGACGCCCACAGCATCACGGAAAGGTCGATATGGTTTCTGGTCGTGATGGCCATACCAACGCTGTGCTTGTTGGTTTCCCTGTCCTTCTCCGTCGCAAACCGCCCGGCGCGCGGCTGGATCAACGTCTCGCAGCCCCGCTTTCTCCTGTGCGATCTCGCTCCCTTCCTTGTCGGAGCCGCACTGCTGGTGCTCGTGCTGCAGAGCCCGTATGGTTTGAAGACGCTCACGGATGTGCTTCGCGTCAGCGGCTTCGAATTTATCGAGAAATTCAACGACCAGCATCCGGCCGCGGGGGTGCTGATCCGCGGAACGATCCTTGGCATGATCTTTTTCCTGGCGTCCTGGGCGCTGGCGCCCCTGTGGACGATCATCTTCGGGAGATCGTCCCGGCCGCCGCCCGAGTCGCGCCCCAAGCATCCGTGGATGGAGCTGATCGCCTGGGCTGTCGCCGGCGCGGCTTTCGGTCTGCTGAGCGCCGTGGGACTGATTTTGCTCTGGAGCATCAACCCCTCCGACTCCGCCGCCACGGCGGCGGGTTTTGCCTGCGTATTCGGGCTGCCCTGGATCGTGCTGGCGCGCATCGTCGCCGACGTGACCTATATTTCGTTTGCCGAGTTCCTGTCCGAAGTGGATGTCGGGCTGGAATTTCAGGCGCGGTCGAGCGGGCTCTTCACGCTGGCCTATCTCGGCTGGCTCGTGTGGTTCGGGCTCGTGCTCGGCGCGCCACCGGCTGCAAGATGGATCGAGACCCAGATTGGCAGTGCAACCGTGCCCTCGCTCGCAGCCGGAGGAGGTCTTTCCGGCCTGCTCTCCATCCTCCTCGGAGCGAGCTCGAAGACCAAGACCGCGGCCGAGCAGATTTCAGGCTTGCGCCAATATCTCGGACTCAACACGATCGCGGCCGTCGCCGCGGCGATCTTCGCGGCAGTCCTGGTCGCTCTGCTGTCCATCGGCTGGGACGCAGCTTTCAGATCGCTTGCCTCCGGCGCAGACGGTCACATGCCCTGGACCATGGTGTTCCTGGCGGGCATGTTGCTCGGCGCGCTGATCTACGCGGCCGCACATGTCCTCAGCATCAACCGATACTCACTCCACGGCCTCTACCGGAATCGGCTGGTTCGCGCCTTTCTGGGCGCGTCGCGCAACGAGAAGGAGCGTGACAAGACGAAGAACGCCTTTACGGATTTCGACGGCCGGGACAGCCCGCTCCTGCACGAGCTTTGGGAGCATGGCGTCGCGCCGACAGGGGCCAAATGGAAGCCGTTCCACGTCATCAGCGGGGCGCTCAACCTGGTGTCATCCAAGAACCTGGCATGGCAGGAACGGATGGCCGCGCCCTTCACGTTCTCGCCGCTCCATTGCGGCAGCGGCAGCGCGGTCTTTTCGGACGGTGCATACCGAACGACCTACGCCACGGCCCACCAGCCGCAGCCTTACGGTGGAAAGCTGACGCTCGGGACCGCGATGGCGATTTCCGGCGCGGCCGTGAGCCCGAGCATGGGTTACAACTCCTCGCCGGGCGTCGCCTTCCTGATGGCGCTGTTCAATGTGCGGCTCGGCTGGTGGCTCGCCAATCCGCGCGGCGACAATCCCTACTATTCGGAGGTCAAGCCAACGAACGCGCTCCGACCGTTCTTCATGGAGATGTTCGGACTGACCAGCGAGACCGAGCGCTGGGTCTACCTCACCGACGGCGGGCACTTCGAAAATCTAGGCCTCTACGAGATGGTCCGCCGGCGCTGCCGCGTGATCGTGGTCAGCGACGCCGGCTGCGACCCCGATTATTCCTTCGAGGACCTCGGCAATGCGCTGCGCAAGATCTGGATCGATCTCGGAGTACGCATCGACCTGGACGGGCTTGACCTCCTCAAGAAGCGCTTCAAGGAACGTCCAACCCCCGCCGAGCAAGCGCCCTACTGGGCGATCGGCGACATTCTCTATCGTGAGGCCGATGGCGGCGACTCGCAGAACGGACTGCTCCTGTATTTCAAGTCGGGCCTGCACGGCACGGAGCCCATGGGTGTGTTGAGCTATGCGATAGCCCACGCGACCTTTCCGCACGAGACCACGCTGAACCAGTTCTTCTCGGAATCGCAATTCGAGAGCTATCGAGCACTCGGCTACGAGATCGCAGAACGTGCATTCGAGTGCGGCGAAGGTCTTTCGGTCGACGCGAAGACCGGGGCGCCCCCGACATTCCTCTCGATTGTCGAGAAGCTGAAAGCATCGCCGCCTTCGCCACCGCCCCCGCCGCCGCAATGAACTGACCGGATTCATTCTAGCCTGCGCCTCAATCGATTCGCGGCAAGTTCCGTGAATTTCCATAACCGGCGGACGCGGCAATTGGCCGACGCGCATCACCATCCGAAATGCGCGTTGCACACGGAACTTCTCGCGGTGGCGCCACTTTGAATGGGCAACGGAAGCGTGCCCGATGAATGCCGAAACGGAACTCAAATTCCGCCTTGCGCCACGAAAGCTGTCATCCGTCCTGCGCGATGGCGCGTTAAACGGACAGCGCGGCGACCGGTCGGAGCAGGATCTGGTGTCGACCTATTACGACACCAGCAAGCAGAAGCTCAGGCGACATGGTCTCACGCTCCGCATCCGCAAGGTCGGCGACCGCTATGTGCAGACCGTGAAGGCCGGCGGCGCCGGAACCGTGACGCGCGGCGAATGGGAGCATGAGGTCGCAGGCGCAAGGCCCGACTTCAAGCAGATCAAGAACACGCCTCTTGCGAATCTCGCGTCCAAGAAACTTCCGCGCAAGCTGCGGGCGGTGTTTCGTACCGAGGTCCACCGCACGACTGAAGCAAGGCGGGTGCGACGGAGCCAGATCGAGCTCGCCGTCGACCGCGGCCGCATCGGCGCCGGACGGCGTTCCCGGCCGGTGGCTGAGCTCGAACTGGAATTGAAGTCCGGACAGGCCGTCGACCTGTTCCGGCTGGCGCGCAATCTCGAACGCAGAACGGGCGCGGAGCTCGATCTGCGCTCGAAAGCCGAGCGAGGCTTTGAACTCGTGACGGGAAACGGCGCGGGCGCGCAGCATGCCGAGCCGATCGAGCTGACACACGAGCTGTCGCCGCGCAATGCCTTCGGCGTGATCGCGCATTCGACGCTGCGTCAGATCACGGCGAATGCCGATCCGGTGCGGGACATGGATTCGGAAGGCGTCCACCAGATGCGCGTCGGCCTGCGACGCTTACGGGCCGCGATCTCGCTGTTCTCCGACATCCTGCCGCGCGCCAGCACGGAGCGGATCAAGACCGAGCTCAAATGGCTCACGGGCGAGCTGGCGCCGGCACGCGAGATCGACGTCTTTCTCAATGAAAGCATTCGGCCGATCGCCGATCAGGGCGTGCCGAAACGCGGCGCTCGCGCGATCGCCAAGAAGTTTTCCGCGGAGCGGAGGGCCGCCTTCGCGCGCGCCCGCCAGGCCGTCGAATCACCCCGCTACCGCCGCCTGCTGATCGACGTGCTCGAGTGGATCGAGACCGGACAGTCCCGCGCCGATGACGATCGGTCGATTGCTGCTTACGCCGCCTCGGTACTGGACCGCCGGATCAGGAAGGCGCGCAAGCAGGGCAAGCATCTGGACGATCTCGATCCGATGCAACGCCACAAGTTGCGGATCAGGATCAAGAAGATCCGTTACGCCGTCGACTTCTTCGTGAGCCTCTACAGCGATCGCGACCAGGGGCAGCTCGCAAGCCTCTCCGGCCGGCTGAAGGCGATTCAATCCGCGTTGGGATCGCTCAACGACTTCATGACGCATCGCGAGCTGGCGACGGAGACGGCGTTGTCGGCGCCGCCGGCGAACCGGCGCGCCCAGGCTTTCGCATCTGGGTTCATCGTCGGCCAGGAGCGAGAGGCGGCGCGCAGCCTGATGAAGGACGCCGCCGGGGAGCTGCATCGATTGCACCGGCTGCGCGTCGCGCCGGGCAAGTGACCGTGGGAGAACCGGAATGTCGTGGGTCGGCAGCTGGCGAAATCAGTTCGGCTCCATCCTACGCATCATCAGCGAGACGGAGGGGCGCATCGAAGGCACTTTCGAGACGGCGCTCGAAGATAGCGGCTTCTATGGACAAACGGTGCAGGTCACCGGGTTTCACAGGGGCAATTGCATCGGCTTTGTCGCCGTGGGCTCCTCTGCGACAGGCGACCGCGTGGTTTCCTACACGGGGCTGTTGCGGCATGGAAAGATGGAGACCGCCTGGTTCCTGGTCGCCGACCAGGCGTTGACTGCCGCCAGCGAGGACGAGCCTGCCAGGCTCGAGCCCTTGAACTGGTGGCGCGCCGTGACGACCAACGTCGATAGTTTCGAACGGATCTAGCGCCGCCCCCGCCTGATGGACCTTGAGCCAGAAAGCTCGGTGCCGCAGCCATGGAGCTAGAGCGGAATGGCTTTAGGTCAAATCGATTGCCGCGGGCTCGGTGCAACCTCTCCCGCTTGCGCTTGCGGGAGAGGTCGCGCCGAAGGCGCGGGTGAGGGCTTTCTCCTCTTGGGGGCTATCCCACTGCGGAAACACCCTCTCCTCAGCCCTCTCCGCATCCGCCTTCGCCAAGGCTTCGGCGGACAAGAGCGGGAGAGGGAGAGGGAGTGCACTTACGTTGTAGCAATCAAACCTGATCTCATCACGCTCTAAGGCCGTTTGATCGCCGGATCCACAGGGACGATCTGCAGCCCAGCTGCGTTCAGCGCTTCAGTGATCTGCTTCGCCAGCAGCTTGGCTTCTTCAGTTCCGATTTGAGCGTCGGGAAGGTCCTTGAAGACCGCGCAGACCGTAGTCGCTATGATGGTATTGACCTGGTGCGGATCAACCATTTTGGTGCACGCGAGATTGCTTCACCGGATCGGTGGTGCGTCGGGCTGCAGGACCGTCGCGCTCATCGCAAGCCAAAGAACGAAAGAATGGCCGCGATCACAACGACGAGCCCTATGAGGTAGATCAGACCGTTCATCGCAATTCTCCTTTTCGACGTGATGGCTCGGATTCATTCGAGGGTCGTCGTCGCGTCCCTGGCATTACACTGCTGAGCGGCCAGTTTCTCGAGCTCCACTTCCTTCTCGATGGCCGTCAGAGAATTGCCGATCTTGTCGACGATCCTGACCAGATCGGCATTGGTGATGCGAAGGCGCCTGCGTACCGACTTGACCTGACCGGCGTTCGCAAGATCGAGCGTTGTGCGAATGGGCCGCGGTGGTCTCGAGGACAGCATGATCAGGTCTCCTTACCGAGGTAAGAGAGACGATGTCTTTTTTGTTCCTATATCCGCCGACGGAAGCGCTCGATGACGAAGACGAGTATGCCGAGGCAATTACTGCAACCGTCGCGCGCAGTACGGAGGCGCCACGACGCTTTATCCCCGCGGCGTAACGCCGTGGCTCCCTACCGCGCCCCGAACCGTTTCGAGGGTGGTACGTTGCAGTGCGGTTCGCCTCTCGGCAATGGCATTGCTCAAGAGGTCGAGCACCAGTCCGAATGCCGCGAGCTCCTCTTGCTCGATCGCGCCGTCATCATAGCATTCGAGCGTCTCGGCGATGATAATATCGGCCTCGCGCTGCAATGCCACAAGCTCCTGATTGGATTCCGCGGTCCTCGCGCTGGAAACCATGGCCAGGATTCTGTTGCGATGGCTGGTATTGTCGTCCCTTTCGTCGCGGTTCAAATAGCGCCGCAACCAAGCGGCAGCGGAGCCGATTCCAGAGAGAAGCAGGAGCCCGAACCAGAAAAAGTCGCCATACCGGTCGAGAAACGTGCGTTCGTTGCCGTCGATGACGGCCGCCGCGCCCCGGTGGACCTGCAGCTCGGCCTCCTTCTCGAGGTCGGGCTTGGTGATGTGTGCAGCGCCAGGGACCTGCCTCGCGATCGCCTGGCGAACGGCAAAGAGCTGACGGAAAAACGCGGTGACCGTCGCTTCGGGCAGGCTCTTTCTCGCCACGATCAGATGGCTGACGCTGAGAGTTTCAACCTTGTCACCTGGCCAAGCCGGATCCGCATTGAAGATGCTGGGTGGAATCTCCTCCGATTCATACCGGGGATGCTTGATGGCGATCGCTTCCGATGCCTCGATGGCGAGAAACTTCGGCTCGCCGCGCGCCCGCGCCGTTGCGGCAACGGCATCGGAGGTGATCTTGCTGTCGAGGGGCCCGACCGCCATGAAGGCATCGAGGGTGAGATCGCGCGCGAGCTCATCGATCTGGTCAGTGCCGAACTGCGCCACGGCGACCTTGTCGGGCTGCACTCCGGCGGCGCTCAGGATGACGCGCAGCAGCGCGGGATTCACCGGCGTCCGCCCGATCACCCCGACACGGCGCCCTGAGAGATCGGCGACCTCCTTGATCTTCGGCGACGGCTTTCTTTTCGAACTCTTGCCCGCAAGCCCGGAAGGTGCCCAGAGCACGACGAAGTTCTTGCGTACGACAGCGACGGTCTGCGCCTCGGCCGGCATGTCCAGGTCGCCACGGCCGACGGCAAGATCGGCCTTGCCAGACCCAAGCAGGGCGAGAGCTTCCATCGCTCCGTCGGCCTTGATCGGACGCAGCCTGACAGTTCGGCTTTCGCTGCCGAACGCATCGGCCATCGCCTGAATGACCTTGTAATCGTCGCTGCCAGGCGGCCCGACGGCGATCCGGAGAATCTCCGGCCGCAACGCGTAATAGAGTGCACCCGCTGCGACGCCGAAGACGAGAAATCCAACGGCGAGAAGCAACAGTAGAAAATTGCTCCTTCGCCGCTCCCGGCGGGCCGCGTCACTGGTCGTCTGACTTGTACTCTCGGACGAGGACATTGCCGCTGCCACCGCATGTCATGGCGCTTCCTGGTCTGCAGGATACCACGTTTTGCCGGCATAACGTCTTGGCGCTCGTTCTGGTTCACGACCGCCGCGACATGGATGAGCCTGCCAAGCGACTGGTCGCGAGCGGAGAAGCCACATTCCGGCATGAGGGGGTCGCACTGCCGCCATTGGCGCCCGGCCCCGCGATCATGTAACCCCACCCAAAACCTTCTCGGGACGGGACGCTCATGACCACGGCCGCCAACGACGCGGGCACAGCCACCCGCGCGCTGATCTTCGCGCTGGTCGCGCTCGCCTGCGGCCACATGCTGTCGACCCTGCTGCGCACCATTCCGGCGGTGAGCCTCGACCTGATGGCGGCGGATTTCCACATTGAGCCGCAGGCGCTGGCGAGCCTCACGTCGGTCTATCACTTCGCCTTTGCGGCTTCGCAGATCCCGGTCGGCGCGGCGATGGACCGATTTGGCGTGCGGCCGGTGTCGCTCGGTCTGCTGGCGGGAACCGTGTTCGGCGCGGTGGCCTCGGGATTTGCGACGGGGCCTGAGAGCTTCGCCGTCGGGCAGCTGCTGCTCGGCGTCGCCACCTCGGGCATGCTGATGTGCCCGATGACGCTCGCCGCCAAGCAATTGTCGGCGGCGCGGTTCGGATTGTGGTCCGGCGCCATCCTCTCGATCGGCAATATCGGCATGCTGCTGTCGGCGAGCCCGCTCGCTTTCGTGATCGACAGTTACGGCTGGCGCGCCGGTTTCTGGCTCTCCGCGATCGGCGGCATCGTCGTCGCGCTCGCGGTGTTCGTGCTGGTGCCGCACCAGCCGGCCGAGCACAAGGACGATTCCTCGCCGCTGTCGCAGATGATCGATGTGGTCAGGCTCGGCCTGTCGCGGCCGCTGCGCGGCGTGATCGCGCTGGCGATGGTGTCGCTGGCGAGCTCGCTGGTGCTGCGCGGCCTGTGGGGCGGGCCCTGGCTGATGGAGATCAAGGGACTGACGCGGGTCGAGGCCGGCAACCAGCTCGGCGCCTTCACGCTGGCGATGATCGCAGGCCCGCTGCTGGTCGGCATGATCGACCGCAGGCTCGGCCGCCGCCGCGAGCTGGTCGCCGGCACGCATGCGATCGCGGCGCTGCTGCTCGCGCTGATGGCGCTCGGAGCCCCGCACTTTGCCGTTGCATGGCTGTTCGGCGTGAACGTCATGCCGCCGTCCTACGACCTGGCATTGTTCGTGCTCATCGGGCTCTTCACCTCGGCGCAGCCGCTGCTGTTCGGCATGTCCAGGCAGCTCGTCGACGCGCAGGTCGCAGGGAAAGCACTTGCGGCCGTCAATCTCGCCTTCTTTCTCGGCACCGCGCTGATGCAGTCCGTCACCGGCGCGGTGGCCGCGCTCGCGGGGCTGCCGGCGGTGCTGCTGTTCATGGCGGCGGCGCTGGCGCTCGGCGTGCTGATCTTTTTGATCTACACGCAGCGCGTCTGAGCCCCTTGCGAAATGCGAAAGCGCAGGGGATGCTGCGCCGCCATCCGCATCAAGGGGAATTCGAGTCCATGCCTGTCGACACCAAAGCCGCCACCGATCGTCTCATGCGCTTCCTCACTGTAGAGGGCGTCACCGGACAGGAGGCGGCGATCGGGCGGGAGCTCACGGCTGCGCTGAAGGAGGCCGGCGTGCCGGCGAAGGCGATCCGGCTCGACGACGCCAACACGCGCATTCCTGTGCCGACCGAGACCGGCAACCTGATCGTCGACCTGCCCGGCCGCGGCGCGCTGCACAACCAGCCGCGGATCATGTTCATGACCCACATGGACACCGTGCCGCTGTGCGCCGGCGCCAAGCCGAAGAAATCCGGGCGCAAGATCGTCAACGACGCCAGGACCGCGCTCGGCGGCGACAATCGCTGCGGCTGCGGCGTGCTGGTGACGCTGGCGGCCGAGCTCGCCAAGCAGAAGCTCGATCATCCGCCGATCACGCTTCTGTTCTGCGTGCGCGAGGAGAGCGGGCTCTATGGCGCGCGCCACGTCAAGCTCGACGAGCTCGGCAAGCCGGTGATGGCGTTCAACTATGACGGCGGCTCGGCCTCCAACGTCGTGATCGGGGCCGTCGGCGCCGACCGCTGGACCGTCGAGATCTTCGGCCGCGCCTCGCATGCGGGCGTCGCGCCCGAGCGCGGCATCTCCTCGACCATGATCATGGCCCTCGCGCTGGCCGAGGTGAAGGCCGGCGGCTGGTTCGGCAAGGTGGTGAAGGGCAAGCAGCAAGGCACCAGCAATGTCGGCCCCGTCACCGGCGGCGAAGGCCGCCCGGCGGGCGATGCCACCAACGTCGTCACCGACTACGTCCATGTGCGCGGCGAGAGCCGCAGCCATGACGGAAAGTTCTTCAAGGAGATCACCAAGGCCTACAAGGCCGCGTTCGAGAAGGCGGCCAAGAAGGTGACGAACGCGCAAGGCAAGTCCGGCAAGGTCAAGTTCAAGGCCGAGACCGACTATTATCCGTTCCGCATGAAGGAGAACCTCCCCGTCGTCAAACGCGCGATCGAGGCGGTGTCTGCGGTCGGCGGCACCCCGAACGTGCGCGCGGCCAATGGCGGCCTCGACGCCAACTGGATGGTCCGCCACGGCGTTCCGACCGTGACCTTCGGCGCCGGCCAGAACGAGGCGCACACGGTCGACGAATGGATCAATCTCGACGAATACGACCGCGCCTGCGCGCTGGCGGTGCAACTCGCGACGATGCGGTGAGTTTGGTTTGTAGGGTGGGTTAGCGTCAGCGTAACCCACCGTCGTATGCATCCACGGCAACAGAAGTGGTGGGTTACGCCAGCGTTTGCGCTTCGCGCAACCGCTAGCTAACCCACCCTACGAAGCAAAAGAAAAAACAGGGAGGCCACATGCCGCGCATCGCAAACATCGAGACCGGGTTCTACCGGATCCCCCTCCCCGTCGCGCTGTCGGACTCCACGCATGGCGACATGACGGCATTCGAGCTCATCACCTGCCGGGTCCGCGATGCCGATGGCGCCGAGGGCGTCGGCTACACCTACACGGTCGGGCGCAATGGCGGGGCTGTGGCCGACATTCTCAAGCGCGAGATCCCGCCGCTGATCGAAGGGCGCGAGGCCGACGGCACCGAAGCGATCTGGCATCATGTCTGGTGGGGGCTGCATTATGGCGGCCGCGGCGGGCCGGCGGTGCTGGCGCTGTCGGCACTCGACATCGCGCTGTGGGATTTGAAGGCGCGGCGCGCCAAGCTGCCGCTGTACCGCCTGCTCGGCGGCTTCGATGCGCACGTGCCGTGCTATGCCGGCGGCATCGACCTCGATCTCTCCGTCGATGCGCTGCTCAAGCAGACCGACGGCAATCTCGCCAAGGGCTTTCGCGCCATCAAGATGAAGGTCGGCCGGCCCGACCTCAAGTCCGATGTCGCGCGCGTCTCGGCGATGCGACAGCATCTCGGCGACGGCTTTCCGCTGATGGCGGACGCCAACATGAAATGGACGGTCGAGGAAGCCATCCGCGCCGCGCGCGCCTTCGTGCCCTATGACCTGACCTGGCTTGAAGAGCCGATCATTCCCGACGACGTCGCCGGCCATTTGCGCATCATGCAGGCCGGCGGCGTGCCGATCGCGGCGGGCGAGAATCTGCGCTCGCTGTGGGAGTTCAAGAACTACATCGCATCCGGCGCGGTGTCCTATCCGGAGCCCGACGTGACCAATTGCGGCGGCGTCAGCGCGTTCATGAAGATCGCGCGGCTGGCGGAGGCGTTCAACCTGCCCGTCACCAGTCATGGCGCGCACGACGTCACCGTGCACCTGCTCGCGGCCTGCCCGAACCGATCCTATCTGGAGGCGCACGGATTCGGGCTCGACAAGTACATCGAGCATGCGCTGGTGCTGAAGGACGGGCTGGCGCTGGCGCCCGACCGGCCGGGGCATGGGATCGGGTTCGATTGGAAGGGGCTGGCGAAGCTGGCGTAACACCCATGCTCGTCATTCCGGGGCGCGACGAAGTCGCGAGCTATGGTGCGCAATTGCGCACCTGAGAATCCATTGGGCCTCGGAGCGAGCTGCACCATGGATTCCGGGTTCGCGCCAAGAGGCGCGCCCCGGAATGACGGAAAAAGCACATTGCTGCACGCGAGGCATTCCAAGGCGCGGGGTGCATGGCGGTGATAATCCATTATGGTGGCGGCAACCGACATCACTCAAGAGACACCTGCCTTGTCCCCCGAACTGCACCAGAAACTGACCGCGTGGCGCCGCCACCTGCATGCGCATCCCGAACTGTCGCTGCAGGAGAAGGAGACCGCCGCCTTCGTGCAGGACAAGCTCACCGAGCTCGGCATTCCCTTCGAGGCCAACATCGGCGGCCACGGCATCGTCGCGACCTTGACGCGCGGCCACGCGCAAAGGCGGGTCGGCCTGCGCGCCGACATGGATGCGCTGCCGATCACCGAGGACACCGCCCTGCCCTATGCTTCAAAGACATCGGGCGTGATGCATGCGTGCGGCCATGACGGCCATACCGCCTCGCTGCTGGGCGCCGCGGCCCTGCTCGCCGCCGACAGCGATTGGAGCGGCACGGTCGATTTCGTCTTCCAGCCGGCCGAGGAAGGCTTTGGCGGCTCGCGAGCGATGGTCGCGGCCGGGCTGTTCGACCGTTTTCCGATGGAGCGGATATTCGGCTTCCACAACTGGCCGGGCCTTGCCGCCGGGACCATCGCCGTGCACGACGGCGTCGTCATGGCCTCCGGCGGGCGCATCACCATCACGATCGAGGGCCACGCCGGGCACGCCGGCATGCCGCATCTGACGCGCGATCCCGTGGTGGCGGCCGGGCACCTCATCGTCGCGCTGCAATCGATCACCTCGCGCGGCGTCGATCCGCTCGACACCGCCGTGCTGTCGCTGTGCACCATCGAAGGCGGCACCGCGGCGAACCAGATCGCCGGACGCGTCACCATCCGCGGCACGCTGCGCTACCACCGCGAGGCGGTCAAGGACACCCTCCTCGACGGCATCGAGCGCACCTGCGCCGGGATCGCGACCAGCTTCGGCGTCAAAGTCACGCCCGAGATCGTCTGGGGTGTCGGCGTCGTGATCAACACGCCTGCTGAGGCCGACCTCGCGCGCATCGCCGCGGAGAAGGTGCAGGCGCCGGTGCGGCGCGATCTCGCCCCCAGCATGGCCGGCGAGGATTTTGCCCACTATCTGCAGCAGCGGCCCGGCGCCTTCGTCTGGATCGGCAACGGGCCCTTGCGCGACGGCGCGGAGCTGCACGGTCCGCGCTATGATTTCAACGACGCGATCCTCCCCGTGGCCTCGCGCTGGATGGCCGAGGTGGCCAAGGCGGCCCTGGTGTCGAACTAGCTCAGGAGATCTCGCGCGGCAGCTTCCAGTCCGGCCGCGGCGCGAATGTCTCGTCGACGCGCTCGACGTGATAGCCGTCGGGCAAAAGGTGACCGCCCTCCTCGTCGGCGACCGGGACATCGGTGACCAGGCCCTCGATCAAGGCGGCTTCCCACACCTCCTTCTCGGTCGGAAAGGGATTGCCGATCTGCTTGTTGCCTTCGAACAGCGCGTACATCGGTTCCGGTCCTTACGTTGATGCGCACGAGAAACGTATCGGCCGTACGGACGTTCCCTCCGGCAAATAGCAACGGATGGCACGTGAAACATGGCGCGCGTTCTGATCGGAACTTCGGGCTGGCACTACGCCTCCTGGCGCGGCCCGTTCTTCCCCGAGGGCGTGACGCTGAAGCAGCAGCTTCGCTACTATGCCGGGCAGTTCGACACCACGGAGCTGAACGGGGTGTTCTACCGCACGCCGACGCCGGAGGCAGTGACGGGATGGCGCGAGCAGACCGGCCGCGATTTCGTGTTCGCCTGGAAGGCGTCGAAATTCATCACGCACTGGAAGCGCCTGTCGGACCGCTCCGTCAACAGCCTCGAGCTGCTGGAGGACCGCATCACGCGGCTCGGCGGCAAGGCCGGCCCGATCCTATTCCAGCTGCCGCCGCAGTTCGAGGCGAATGCGGACCGGCTCGCCTCGTTCTTCAAGCTGCTGTCGCGAAAGCGGCGTTACAGTTTCGAATTCCGTCATCCGAGCTGGTATCAGCCGCGCATCCTGCGGATGCTGACTGAGGAGAACATCTCGCTGTGCCTGTCCGATCATCACGATGCACCGGCGCCGTGGAAGCGCACGGCGGATTTCGTCTATGTGCGCGGACACGGGCCAAGCGGGCGTTATCACGGGCACTATACGAAGGCCACGCTGGCGCAATGGGCCAAGCGCATCACGTCGTGGAAGCGGCAGGGCTGCGACGTCTACGTCTATTTCGACAACGACCAGAAGAGCGCAGCACCGGCCGATGCCAAGGCGCTGAAGCTGCTG
The DNA here is from genome assembly GCF_025200865.1 of Bradyrhizobium sp. NC92. Classification (NCBI taxonomy): domain Bacteria; kingdom Pseudomonadati; phylum Pseudomonadota; class Alphaproteobacteria; order Hyphomicrobiales; family Nitrobacteraceae; genus Bradyrhizobium; species Bradyrhizobium sp. NC92. The sequence goes on along the minus strand of NZ_CP104171.1, from coordinate 2,432,754 downwards.
CTGTGATGCTAGATTATGCCGCCTTGTCGAAGCGCCGCGATCTGGTCCGCATCATAGCCGAGTTCGGCGAGGACGCGATCGGTGTGCTCGCCGAGCGTCGGCGGGCGGCTTGCGATCTTGCCGGGCGTTTCCGACAGCCGCACCGCGGCGCGGGCGACCGGCGCCTGCTTCGGCAGGCCGGGATAGTCGACGTCCTGCATGAAGCCGGCGGCGCGGATATGCGGATGATCCAGCGCCTGCTGCGGTGAGAGCACGGGGCCGGTCGGGATCATCGCCTGGCCCAGCGTGTCGACCGCCTCCTGTGTGGTGCGCTCGGCGCACCAGCGCGCCATCCGCTCGCTGATGATGCGGCCGTTGTTGCCGCGGCTGATGTCGTCGGCAAAGCGCGGGTCGTTCAGCCACACCTCCTCCTCGCCCATCAGCCGCGCCCAGCGCTTGAACAGCGGATGGCCGGTGACCTGGCACAGCACCCAGCCGTCCCTCGTGCGGTAGATGTCGGCGGGCGCTGCGGTCTGGCCGAGATTGCCGGTCGGCACGCGGTTGACGTTGATGACGGCCTGCTCGATCAGCGTGGCATTGGTGAAGGACAGCGCGGTTGCGAGCAGCGCGCCCTCGACGATCTGGCCGCGCCCGGATTTGCCGCGCTCGATCAGCGCGGCGAGCGTGCCGAAGGCGCAGTGCAGCGCGGTGCCGAAATCGACCCAGTTCACCGCGGCCCGATACGGCGGATCGCCCGCGCCCGTCATGTACACCGAGCCCGACATCACCTGGCCGACGCCGTCGAAGCCGACCCGGTCGGACCACGGGCCCGGCCCGCCGAACGCGGTGGCCGTGGTCAGGATGATGTCCGGCTTGATCGCCTTCAACGAGTCGTAATCGAGCTTCATCGCGCGCAGGGTCTGCGGCGGCAGGTTGGCGACCACGACATCCGCGGTCGCGATCAGGCGGCGCATCACCTCCTGGCCTTGCGCCTTCATCGGATCGAGCGTGATGCACTTCTTGTTGCGATTGACCTGGAGGAACAGCGCGCCCTCGCCGCCTTCACCCACCGGCGCGACGAAACGATCCTCGCTGCCGTCGCGCTTCTCGATGCGGATGACCTCGGCCCCGAACTCGGCCAGCAATGTGGCGCAATAGGGCCCGGCGATATAGCGCCCGAAATCGAGCACGCGCACGCCCTCCAAGACTCCTGCCATCGGCTTCTTCCTCAGTGTTTTGCTCAGATTACAGGGACTGGGTGCCACGGCAAGGCAGCCGGTGCGCATAACGGCCAGCACGCAAGATGTGATCGGCCGGCCGTTCCGGGGAGCGGAAATTGTGCTCTAGTATGGCGCTTTCAATCCACGACGCAGAGCACACCCATGCCGCAGCAATTCGACCGATCCAAAGAAGATCTCGGCAACGCCATCCATTTCGAGCACGTCAACATCCAGGTCCCGGACCAGCGCCTCGCCACGCTGTTCTACGTCGCCGGGCTCGGGCTCACCCGCGATCCCTACCTGATGGTGTCCGATACCAACATGTGGATCAACGCCGGGCGAAGCCAGTTTCATCTGCCGAGCGGCCGGCCGCAGGTGCTGCGCGGACACGTTGGCCTCGTCATCGAAGGCCGCGAGGCGCTGCTGGCGCGGCTTGCATCGGTCGCGAAGAAACTCGAGGGCACGGCGTTCGCATTCAGGGAGCACAACGACCATGTCGAGGCAGTTTGCCCCTGGGGTAACCGCGTGCGCTGCTACGAGCCCGACGCCGCGCGGTTCGGCCGGATCGCGCTCGGCATTCCCTATGTCGAGTTCGACGTGCCCAAGGGAACGGCGGCCGGCATCTGCGCCTTCTATCCCGAGATCATGGGCATGCCCGCGAGCCTGCGGAACGGCGAGGCCGCTGTTGCCGCCGTGACGACGGGCCGCAACCAGCATCTGCTGTTCCGCGAGACCGACCGGCCGCTGGGCGACTATGACGGTCACCATGTGCAGATGTACATCACCGACTTCTCCGGTCCCTACCGCAAGCTGCTTGCGCGCAAGCTGATCTCCCGCGAGGACAATCAATACCAGTACCGGTTCTGCGACATCGTCGACCTCGACAGCGGCAAGCCGCTGTTCACGGTCGAGCACGAGGTGCGCTCAGCGACCCATCCGATGTTCATGCGGCCGATGGTCAATCGCAATCCGGCGCTCAACAACCGCAATTACGCCTTCGGCCACGACGAGTCGTCCTGGGCGATGGGGCCGGACCAGTACGAGGGATAATCCTCACGAAGCGCTTGCGCAGGTTATTGTTTGAGCATGATCTTTTCGGAAAACCGCTTCACACTTTTCCGGATCATGCCCTACGGCAGATTGTCCCGCAGGAAGATGTCGATGCGGATACGCTCCTGGTCGGGGCTGATCGGCTCGCCCGAACAATGCGCGAGCAGGACTCGCGCCGCAGACCGCGCCTCATGGCCGGCATCCTGGTTGATGACGGCGTCGAGCGTGCCGCGCACCAGGAACCGTCTGGTGTGCTCGGTCAGCTCATGTGTGATCCAGACCACCTCGCGCGCGCGGCCCGAAGCCTCGAGCGCATCGGCGATGCCGCGGTTGCCGGCGCCACAGCAATAGATGCCGCGGAGATCGGCATGGCGCGCGAGCAGCGCGGCCGTGAGGTCCCGCGTGCGGTCGCTGTCGTCGCGCCCCTCGATGACGGGGAGTGCGGACAGGTTCGCATACTCACTCGACAGGATCTGGTGGAAGCCGAACTGCCGTTCGGTGTGATCGCGCAGCGACAACGATCCCGCAATCACGGCGACGGTGCCCTCGCGCCCGGCAAGGAAGCGCCCCATCAGCGTGGCGGCGGTGCGGCCCGCGGCCGGATTGTCGATCCCGACATAGTGCACCCGGGACGAGCTCGGCGCGTCCGACACCAGGGTGACCACGGCGACCCCGCGCGCGACGAGCTCGTCGATCGCGGCGCGAACCCTGGGATGATCGAGCGCGATGACGGCGACACCCTGATAGGCCGGCGAGAGGTTCTCCAGCGCACCGGCAAGGACATCGGGGTCGAACACGTCGACATGGTGGATGTCGATGAAGCCGCGATGGCCGGCGAGCCAGCCCGCGGTGCGCGCGACCTGCTCGCTGAGATTGGTCATGAAGCTGTTGCTGCCGGTCGGCAGCACGAAAGCAAAGCGGAACGTCTGCCCGCGGGCGAGCCGCGCCGCGGCAACATCGGCGCGATAGCCGAGCTTTGCCACCGCGGCCTCGACGCGCGCGACGGTCTTGGCGCGGACACCCTCGCGCCGGTTGACGACGCGATCGACGGTGGCGAGCGAAACGCCCGCCGCGCGCGCGACGTCCTCGAGCGTGGCTCGAAGCACCGGCTGGGTCGCGCCTTCAGTCATTCGCGCGCGGCCCACAGCATGCCGCGGGTCATCAACGTCCGGATCTCCGGCACGTCGAGCTCGTAGGCGCGGTGACCCAGCGAGGAATAGAACACCCTCCCCGCGCCATAACGCTTCTTCCACACCACCGGCATCACCACGCCCTCGATCCAGGGCGCGTGCTCACCGGTGAAAGTCGTCGTTGCCAACACCTCGTTGGCGGGATCGACATGCATGTAATACTGCTCGGAACGATGCTCGAAACTCTTCAGGCCGTTCATGATGGGATCGTCGGGCTTGGTCACGTCGACCTTGTAATCGATGATGTTGCCGGGATGCGCAACCCATTGCCCGCCACACAGGAACTGGTAGTCCACAGAATCGCGGAAGGCATCGCACATGCCGCCATGATGGCCGGCGAGCCCGACCCCGCTGCGCACCGCAGCGCAAAGATTCAGCGCATCCGCCTTTTCGATCTTGGACATGGTGTAGATCGGGATGATCAACGAGAGATCATGGATTTTGGGATCGCCGAATGCCTCGGTCGTGGTTTCGATCCGGACCTCGAAACCTTCCGCCTTCAGCCAGCCGCGGATCATCGAAGCGCAGAGATCGGGATCGTGTCCCGGCCAGCCACCCCATACAATCATTGCCTTGCGCATGGTCATTCCCTCAATCGATCTGTCCGGTTTCACGTCCGGCCGGCAGCATCGCCGGCCGCTCGACGCGGCTCTCGATCTTGACGCGGCGGCCCTCGTCGGCGGATGTCTGGAACGCCTCCATCACCTCCAGCACGTGGAAGGCGAGCGCGCCGCTTGCGCGATGCGGCCTGTCGTTCAGGATCGCGCCAGCCATGTCGGCGACGCCGATCGAGCGGAACTCGCCCTCGACGTGACCGTGCGTCAGCGGCATCACCTCCCATTCGCCGCCGGTCTTTGCCACCTGCACCTCGCCGCCGAAGCGATTTGGATCGGGCACCAGCATGCTGCCTTTGTCGCCGTAGATCTCGATCGGCGCATGCCGATGTTTCGGCACGTCGAAGCTCATCGTGATCGACACCACTGCGCCGCTCTCGAATTCCAGCGTCCCGGCGACATGGGTCGCGACCTCGACCGGAATCAGCGCGCCGTTCATCGGCTGGCTGGTGACGAGGCGCTCGGTCTTCGGACGCGCGGTCGAGCCCATCACGCTGGCGACCGGACCGAGCAATTGCACGAGATCGGTGATGTAATACGGCCCCATGTCGAGCATCGATCCGCCGCCGCGCAGGTAGTAGAAGCCGGGCGCCGGATGCCAGCGCTCGTGGCCGGGACAGCCGAAGAAGGCACTGCCCGCGACGGGCGTGCCGATCGCGCCGTCGTCGATCAGCTTGCGCGCGGTCTGATGGCCGCCGCCAAGGAACGTATCGGGCGCGCAGCCGACGCGCAGGTTCTTCTGTGCGGCGAGCTCCATGACCTTGCGCGCTTCCGCGACATTGATGCCGAGCGGCTTCTCCGAATGAACGTGCTTGCCGGCGTTCAGCACCGCCAGGCTGACGTCGGTGTGGGCGAGCGGCACCGTGAGATTGACGACGATTTCGATATCGTCGCGCTTCAACAATTGGTCGACCCGCATTCCCGGCAAGCCGAATGCCGCGCCCTGGCGCTCGGCAACCTCGCTGCGCATGTCGGCGAGCGCCCTGAACTCCATGACCGGAAAGCGCTGGGCCGCCTTGAGGTAGGCGGTGCTGATCACCCCGCAGCCTATGATTCCGACGCCGACTTTTCTCATTATGATCTCCTCAGATGGCTCATCCCTTGACCGCGCCTGCGGTGAGGCCGGCCACGATGTGCTTCTGCGCCAGCAGGAACAGAATGATCGTGGGCAGGATGGTGAGCGTGATGAAGGCCAGGATCAGGTGCCATTCGGACGAGTATTCGCCCTGGTAGACCATGATGCCGAGCGGCCAGGGATACAGCGCATCGGTGTTCAGCATCACCAGCGGCAGCAGATAGGCGTTCCAGCTGTTGACGAAGGTGATGGTGCCGACGGTCGCCAGGATCGGACGCGACAAAGGCAGCGTCACATAGCGGAAGAAATTGATGTAGCTGCAGCCGTCCACCAGCGCGGCCTCGAGCAGCTCATATGGAATGTCCTTGAAGAAGCGGCGCAACAGCAGCACGCTCATGGCGAGGCTGAACGCCACCTGCGGCAGCGCGACGCCGAAATAGGTGTCGAGCAGGCCGAGATCCCGCACCTTGATGAACAGAGGCAGCACGGCGGTCGCAGCGGGAAACAGCAAGCCCAGCGTCAGATAGCTGAGCAGCATCGATGAGCCGAAGAACCTGACATGGGCGAAGGTGAACGCGGCCATCGAAGCCGTGATCAGGGTCAGCGTCACCGCCAGCGTCGAGATAACAAGCGAATTGCGCAGGAGCTGCCAATAACGCGCCGAGAACAGGATGTCGGCGTAGTTCTGCCACTCCCAGTGTCTGGGCAGGCCGAACGGATTGACGCGGAGTTCGCCGAGCGACTTGAAGCCGCCGAGCAGGGTTGCAAGCAGCGGCACCAGGACGAAGATCGCGACCAGGCCGAGGAACAGCGCCTTGAACAGCACGGCGGGATCGAATGCGCTTCTGGTCCCTGCACTATTCATCGCGCATGAACCATCGCTTGTAGGTGAAGGCAAAGGTCACGCAGATCGCGAACAGGATGACGCCGATGGCGCTGCCATAGCCGACCCGCATGCGCGAGATGCCGTTGTTGTAGAGAAAGCTCACCATCGTGTTCGAGGAATCGGCCGGTCCGCCGCGCGTCAGCGGCATGACGAGATCGAACAGCTGCAGGGAGCCGATGATGGCGAAGAACACCGACAGGCGGATCGTGGGATAGAGCAAGGGGATCACGACGTGGCGCAGCGTCTGCGTCCGCGTCGCGCCGTCGATCCGGGCGGCCTCGACCAGGCTCTTGTCGAGGCTTTGCAGCGCGGCGATGAACAGCATCATGTGGAAGCCGAAATACTTCCAGACCACCACGATCAGCACCGCCAGCATCGCCGTGTCGGTCGAAGCCAGGAGATGCGGAGGCTCGGCGCCGAAGGCGCGCCAGACCGAGGCGACGAGGCCGTAGTCGCCGTCATAGACGAAGCTGAAGATCAGGCCGGTTGCGATCTCGGCGAGGATATAGGGCATGAAGAACAGCATGCGCAGCGCCACAGCGCCGCGAAAGCGTTCCGCGAGCATCAGGGCAAGCGTGAGCGCAAGCGGCAGCTGGACGGCGAGCGAAACGGCGATGATCAGCCCGTTGTTGCGCAGCGCGAGCCAGAAGGCCCGCGTCTCCAGCACGAAGCGGTAATTGTCGAAGCCGATCCAGTTCGTCGGCCTGCCGAACCCGTTCCAGTTGAAGGCCGAGTACCAGGCGGCCTCGCCGATCGGCAGCACCACGAAAAGCGTGAACAGCAGCAGCGCGGGCGGCAGGAACAGGATCAGGACCGTGAAGCGTCCATCCCAGCCCGGACCACGAACCGCGACCTGAGGAGCCGCCTCGCCGGCAACGCCGACCGGCGAGGTGATCGCGATCCGTCGCGCCACGGTCAGTTGCCTTGCTTGTACGCCGCTTGGATGGCTTTCGCAGCGTCCTGCGGGCTCATGCTGCCGCCGGCGATCTCCGCCGTGACGTCGTTAACGACGCGACCGACCGAGGGGCCGAGGCTCTGGTCATAGAAGTTCTGATGATAGTTGGACTTCGCCAGGTTGGCCGCGATCTGCTTCATGAAGGCGCTGTTGAGGCCGGCCTCGCCGCCCTTGACGACGGGAACGATGAAGTTGCCGGCGGCAAGCCGCGCCTGCACGTCCTTGGAGATAAAGAATTTCAGGAAGTCGGTGGCTTCCTTGGGCGCCCCCTTGGTGATCAGCCAGCCGGTGATGCCACCGAGCGTGTCTGACGGCTCACCCTTGCCGCCGGGTACGACCGGAAAATCGAACCAGCCAAGCTTGTCGTCGCCGAGACCGACCTTGTCGGCGGCGAGCGCGCGCTGGGTGTGGTAAAAGGACGAGATGGCCAGGATCATCGCGGCCTTGCCGTCCCCGAAATAGCCGACGGCCTGCGGGTTCTTGAAGCCGAGGAAGCCATTCTGGAACGGCTGGAGATCGACCAGCTGCTTGAACAGCTCGCCGGATTTCTGGAAGGTCTCCCCGGCGAAGCCACCATTCTCACCCTTCAGCGCTGCATCGAAGGCCGGCTTGCCGCCGACGCGCACTGCGAGATGCGTCCAGTAGAAATGCAGCGGCCATTTGTCGGCACCGCCAACCACAATCGGCGTAACACCCGCGGCCTTCAGCGTTTTCACCGCGCCGAGCAGATCGTCCCATGTCTTGATCTTGCTTGCATCGACATTACCCTTGGCCATCAAATCCTTGTTGTAGAGGAAGCCGACCTGCGAGAGCGCGGTCGGCAGGCCAAAGACCTTGCCGTTGCTGGTGAACGCCGCGAGCGCCGCCGGTGCGATCGTGTCGCTGTAGCCGCCGCTCTTCACAGAATCGGTGATGTCTTCCAGAACGCCCGCTTCGACCTGCGCCTTCAGCACTCCGCCGGCCCAGCTATAGATGATGTGCGGCCGGTCCTTCGATTGCAGGATGGTCGGCAGCTTGGCCTTGTAGGCCTCGTTCTCGAGGAACTGCATCTCGACCTTCACACCGGGGTGCGACGCCTCATAGCTGCGCGCGACCTCCTCCCAGATCTTCACCTGGGCCGGGTTGACCTCGATGTGCAGCCATTTGACCGTGGTGTCGGCTGACGCGGAACTGGCCCAAAGCAGGCATGCGACAGCAGCGAGTCCCAGTTTCCCGAGCGATCTCATCACATCCTCCCAACCGACTGTTATTCTTTGACGCAATCCTGCCCTCAATTTTTGAGGTACGCAACACAAAATCTGATCTATGCACCTCACCAGCGGAATGGCTAAGGTTCAAAAAAGAGTCGGTCGCGGCCCGCCGCGCCGGCCGCAACAAAACGAGGTGCCCAATGGCCGCCATCTATTCCGACCTCGCCGGCAAGGTCGTGCTCGTCACCGGTGGCGCAGCCGGAATCGGCGCTGCGATCGTGCGCCGTTTTGCGGACCAGAAATCCACGGTGGTGTTCTTCGACATCAAGATCGACGAGGGACAGCGCCTGGCACGTGAGCTGTCCGACCAGGGACTGGCCGCGCATTTCCAGCACGTCGATCTCACCGACATCGGCGCGCTGCGTGCCGGCGTCGTCGCGGCACGCAAGGCTCATGGCCCGATCAACATCCTGATCAACAACGCCGCGCATGACGAGCGGCACAACACCGAGGAGATGACGCCGGACTATTGGGACGACCGCATCGCGGTGAATCTGAAGCACCAGTTCTTTGCATCGCAGGCCGTGTTGCCGGACATGAAGGCGGCCAATGCCGGCGCGATCATCAATTTCGGCTCGGTGTCGTGGATCGCAGGACAAGGCGGCATGGCCGCCTACACCGCCAGCAAGTCAGGCGTGATCGGGTTGACGCGCTCGCTGGCGCGCGACTATGGCCCCTACAACATCCGCGTCAATGCGATCGCGCCGGGCTGGATCATGACCGAGCGGCAGCTCGAGAAATGGATGACGCCGGCCGGCGAGATCGAGCTGCAGCAGCGACAATGCCTGAAGCGCAGGCTCATGCCGGACGAAGTTGCGAAGTTCACCGTCTTCCTCGCCTCCGACGAGGCCTCCGCCTGCACCGCCCAGCATTACATCGTCGACGGCGGCTGGGTCTGAGATGTCGCGCGAGGCCGGCCGATGCCCTCGCTCAACGTCTTGCCGCTGGCGACATTGACGAAGTGCAGCGAAGCGCAAGCTGGACAGCGGACGGGGACGTGCGTGTCCGCGGCGTCGGAGGTTGTGCCGGGAAGCCAGTGCTGCACGTTCATGCCCGTGCGGGGGCACTTGAAGATGACGTTGCGCTCCATGCCGTAAATATGCGCGCGGCGCGGCGGCCTTGAAATTGCGGGCCAATACTTAGGCAAATGTCCTGAACGGATTCACGCGGGAAGCGGCCAAGATCTCGCGCAGCGCTTGTGGGCAAGTTGCCAATCGAGAGCATCCGCGGCCTTGAGCTGGATCAAGACAGGTTTGTGACACGGACTATAGCCTTGTGTCGGCGTCGGGAACGCTTTTTCGAGGCCCCTTGCCGGAGCGAGCGACGTTCGGAATCCGAGGCATTGCCGGCGCCGCTTTCTCGGCAACGGACGACGCCCGATCAGGAGAACGGACATGCTTGCCGACATTGACACCGACGATCTCACCGAGGTCGTGCGCTATGCCCTGGAGACGACCCGCGCGACGACGGCCTGCCCCTTCCATTGCGACGTGATCGTCCGCATCGGCGATGACGCCGCCGAGAGCCACGCCTTCGAACGTGCCAAGCGAATCGTCAGATGCGACGGCGCGGAATGGGACAAGGAGGCCCTCAGGGCCGAGCTTGGCCGTCAGCTCGGCGCAGCCGCAGACGGGCGCTGCCCGAAGTGCGATCCGACCGCCTCGTGCACCTAGCGCGCCGCGATTGGTTCCTTTGCAGGATTCTGCGTCGACGCAACGCGCCGACGACGTGCCAGCGCAGATCGTCGCCGCCCCGGCGGCTTAACTTGTGTGAAGGCCGCAGATGCAATTGACCCTTAGCCTGAACGACGCGCGTCGTGCACCAGAGGTCGGACGTTCCGTGAAAGTGACAAAGCCGATCGCCTCCATCATCCGGGGCAGATCCAAGACGGATAGCCCGCCGCCGGACGGGGACGACGAACGTCAGCTGCCGCCATCGACCGAGAGGCGTCAGGTCGTCGATGAGTACGCCGAAAACCTGCGGAAGATCATCCGGAGACTGCTTGGAAGGCTGAACTGATCGCGCTTGCGCGCATCCTTGGCCGCTTTGCCCGAACCAGTCGACCGCCTTGCGAACTTGCTGAACGGGGATTCTGGCTGGGGCGGGAGGGATCGAACCTCCGAATGGCGGAATCAAAATCCGCTGCCTTACCGCTTGGCTACGCCCCAACAGACGACGAACGGAACGGGTCGAACCGGCACCCGCAGATTCCCGTCGGTCGCTGCCGGTCTATAGGGAGCGGCGGGGCATTTCAACCGCCTGGAGGGGCAAAAAGGGCCAGGCGGCTGGCGGCCAACACTCTATTCTGGGCCCGAATGGCCTCCCCGTTCCGGCCAGACGATCCTGCGTCCCGGCAGTTGAGACCGCCCCCGTTTCATGGGAATACGGCGCCAACAATTGTTCTCGGGGAGTGAGCCATGACCTACCGCGCGCCGATTTCTGACATGCTGCTGTCGCTCAACCATGGCGCGGGCCTCAAGGCCGCCTTGGAGGCCGGCCATTACGGCGATTTCGACGCCGACATTGCCGCGGCCGTGCTGGAGGAAGCCGGCAAGTTCGCAGCCGACGTGCTGGCGCCGCTCAACAAGGTCGGCGACGAGCACGGCATCAAGCTCGAAGGCGGCAAGGTCACGACCGCGCCGGGCTGGCCTGACGCCTACAAGCGCTGGACCGAGGGCGGCTGGAACGCGGTGTCCGGCCCCGAAGATTTCGGCGGCCAGGGCCTGCCGCTCGCGATCAACGCCGCCTGCTCCGAGATCTGGAGCGCTGCCAACGTCGCCTTCGGCCTCTGCCCGCTGCTGACGGCGTCGGCGATCGAGGCGCTGGAGGCCCATGGCAGCGACGAGCTGAAGACAATCTATCTCGAAAAGCTCGTCTCCGGCGAATGGACCGGCACGATGCAGCTGACCGAGCCGCAGGCCGGCTCCGACGTCGGCGCGCTGCGCACCCGCGCCGAAAAGCAGGCGGACGGCACCTATCGCATCAAGGGGACGAAGATCTTCATCACCTATGGCGAGCACGACATGACCGACAACATCGTGCATTTCGTGCTGGCGCGTCTGCCCGATGCGCCCGCCGGCACCAAGGGGATTTCTCTCTTTCTTGTTCCCAAGTTCATGGTCAACGCCGACGGCTCGCTGGGGCAGCGCAACGACATCTATGCCAGCGGCGTGGAGCACAAGCTCGGCATGCATGCCTCGCCGACCTGCACCATGACCATGGGCGACCATGGCGGCGCGATCGGCTTTCTGATCGGCGAAGAGAACCAGGGCATGCGCTGCATGTTCACGATGATGAACCAGGCCCGCCTCGGCGTCGGCCTGGAGGGCGTCGGCGTCGCCGACCGCGCCTACCAGCAGGCCCTATCGTACGCGCAGGAGCGCCGCCAAGGCCGCGCGGTCGGCAAGACAGGCGACGGCTCGGATGCGATCTTCGTGCATCCCGACGTCAAGCGCATGCTGATGCGGATGCGGGCGCAGACCGCGGCCGCGCGCACCATCTGCTATGCGACCGCCGTCGCGATCGACGTCTCGATCCGCGCCAAGGATCCGAAGGTGCGCACTGAAGCAGCCGCGCGCGCGGCGCTGCTGACGCCGATGGCCAAGGCCTATTCCACCGATATCGGCAACGAGGTCGCCTATCTCGGCGTGCAGGTGCATGGCGGCATGGGCTTCATCGAGGAGACCGGCGCGGCCCAGCATTACCGCGATGCCCGCATCACCGCGATCTACGAGGGCACCAACGGCATCCAGGCGATCGATCTCGTCACGCGCAAGTTAGCTGCCAATGGCGGCGCTTCGGTGTGGGCGCTGCTCGACGAGCTCTCGGCAACCGTCAAGAAGGTGGAGGCCTCCAACGATCCCGCCTTCGGCACCACGGCCGCCAAGCTGCGCGAGGCGCTCGACGCGCTGGCGCGCACCAGCAAATGGCTGTTGGAGCGCGTTGCCTCCGCGCCGAACGACGCGCTTGCGGGCGCGACGCCGTATCTGCAGCAATTCGGCGCGACGCTCGGCGGCTGCCTGCTCGCCTCCGAGGCGCTCGCCGCCAAGGCCGAAGGCCTCGGCGATGCGCCACGCTACGTCGCGCTGGCGCGCTTCTTCGCCGAGAACATCACGGTGCAGGCGGGCGCGCTCGAGCGCACCGTGACCGAGAGCGCGGAATCGGTCGCGGCGGCGGATGCGGCGTTGCTGGGGTAAGAAGACCTGTAGCGCGGATGGAGCGGCAGCGTAATCCGGGGCGGGTGTCTCTCGTGGCGGGCGACCACCGGCTTTTTCTAAGCGTTTTGTCGCAATTGTTGCGATGCGCTACGGTGCCATGTGGGAATACGCCGAAAGATTGAGCCGGCGCATTGGCACGCCTGCGGGATGATGTAGGCTATTGCCTGGCGAGACTCGCGAAGCGGCGAGCGCAAGGGGGCTCTCATGGCGAATGGCAATATCGTCGTCACCGAAGAGCGCGGAACGCGCGTGATCACCCTGCGCCGCCCGGGCAAGAAGAACGCGATCACCCAGGACATGTACCGGGAGATGAGCCACGCCATCGACACCGCCCAGAACAATCCGGACATCCGCTGCATGATCATCACCGGCGGCTCGGGCGTCTTCACCGCCGGGGACGACATCGACGATTTTCTCCACGCCGACGCCTCGCGCCCCGAGATGCTGTCGAACGGCGTCAAATTCCTCTACTCGCTCGCCCTCAATGCCAAGCCGATCATCGCCGCCGTCGACGGCGCCTCGATCGGGATGGGCACCGTGATGCTGTTCCACTGCGATTATGTACTGGCCTCGAACGCTGCGACCTTCTCCGCGCCCTACATCCATCTCGGGCTGGTGCCGGTCGGCGCGGCCAGCCTGTTGATGCCGAACACGATGGGCTACCAGCGCGCCTTCGCGATGCTGGTGATGGGGCGGAGCTTCACCGCCGCGGAGGCCCATGCCGCAGGCTTCGTCAACACCGTGGTCTCGCCGGGACATACCGAGGTCGAGGCGCGCAAGGTGGCGCGCGAGATCTGCCGGCTGCCGGCCGAGGCGGTTGCGATCTCGCGCAAGCTGCTGCGCGCGCCGCCCGAAGAGCTGACCCGCCGCATCGACCAGGAAGGCCATCTGTTCGGCGACCGGCTCAGGTCGGAGGAGGCGATCGCTGCGTTCAATGCGTTCGCGAACAGGAAGAAGCGGTGAGGTGCTGCGCGTCGCGAGAACTTTCGTGAAATCTTCGCGCGCTACGACTAGTCTGGTTCCATGCGATACGTAGTTCCATCCATCCTTGCCGCACTCGCCCTCGCCACCCTGCCCGCTTCGGCCCAGAGCACAGCCCCCGTCGAGCTGCGCGTTCTCGCGATCAACGATTTCCACGGCAATCTGCGGCCGCCGCCGGGCGGCATCCGCATCAATGACCCCGAGGACAAGTCCAGGAAGGTGACGGTGGCGGCCGGCGGCGCCGAGTACATGGCGACGCTGGTGAAGCAGCTGCGCGAAGGGCACAAGAACACCGTCTTCGTCGCCGCGGGCGACCTGATCGGCGCGAGCCCGTTTCTGTCGGCGATGTTTCACGACGAGCCGTCGATCGAAGCGCTCTCGATGATGGGCCTTGCGATCAGCTCGGTCGGCAATCACGAATTCGACGAGGGCAAGACCGAGCTTCTGCGCATGCAGAACGGCGGCTGCCATCCCGTCGACGGCTGCCAGGGACCGCATCCCTTCGCGGGCGCCAAATTCCATTATCTCGCGGCCTCCACCGTCGAGACTGCGACCGGCAAGAGCGTGCTGCCGCCCTACGAGATCCGGGAATTCGACGGCGTTCCCGTCGCCTTCATCGGCCTGACCTTGAAGGAGACCGCCGGCATCGTCTCGCCAGCGGGCATCGCCGGGCTCGAATTCCGCGACGAGGCCGAGACGGTGAATGCGCTGGTGCCGCAGCTGAAGGCGCGCGGCGTCGAAGCGATCGTGGTGCTGATCCACCAGGGCGGCGATCCCGCCGGCGACTACAATGAATGCCCTGCGATCACGGGACCGATCGTCGACATCGTCAGGAAGTTCGACCGTGCCGTCGACGTCGTCGTCAGCGGCCACACCCATCGCGCCTATGTCTGCGATATCGACGGGCGGCTCGTCACCAGCGGCGACAAATACGGCACGCTCGTCACCGCGATCGACCTCAAACTCGATCCCGCAACGCGCGACATCGTCGGCGCCAAGGCCGAGAACGTCATCGTCGCCAATGCTTCGCTGGCCAGGGATCCCGAGCAGACCGCATTGATCGACGCCTACGACAAGCTCTCCGCGCCGATCGCCAACCGGCCGGCCGGCTCGGTGACGCAGACATTGTCGCGCGTGCCGAACGAGGCCGGCGAAAGCGCGCTCGGCGATATCATCGCCGACGCGCAATTGCTCGCAACCCGCGATACGAAGGATGGCAGCGCTGTCATTGCGCTCACCAATCCCGGCGGCATCCGCACCGACATCGTTCCGAAGGAGAACGGCGCCATCACGTTCGGCGACGTCTTCGCCAGCCAGCCGTTCCGCAACCGCCTCGTCACCATGACGCTGACGGGCAGCCAGCTCAAGGACATGCTCGAGCAGCAATGGCTGGACCCGAAGCGGCCGCGGATTCTCCAGGTGTCGAACGGCTTCAGCTATACTTGGGATGCTTCAAAGCCGTTCGGCGAGCGCATCAGCCTCGAGAGGATGACGCTCAACGGCAGGCCGATCGAGGCTGGAAGCGGCTACCGCGTCACGCTGAACGATTACCTCGCCGTCGGCGGAGATGGGTTTACCGTCGCCAAGCAGGGCACGGCGCCGCAATATGGCGGCTACGATGCGGACGCGCTGTTCGCGTTCTTTAGGGCGCACGGGCCGGTCGGTCCGCTGCCGCCCACCCGCATCCTGCGGGTGGATTGATCCGGATCAAGCGGGCAGGCCTTTGCCATTCCCGGCCAAGCGCCTAGATTGGGTTTTGCATTGCGTTTTGGCGCCGGATGCGCCAACGACGGCAAAAGCCCGCATCCCATGAGGCCGACCTGATGAGCACGCTTCTCCTTTCCCACAAGGCCTGCCTCGACCATGTCACGCCGCCGGGACACCCTGAGCGGCCGGATCGCCTGCGCGCGGTGGAAGAAGCTTTGTCGCATGAGCGCTTCCAGTTCCTGGCGCGCGATGAGGCGCCGGAGGGCGATCTCGATCTCGTCACGCTCTGCCACAACGAGCACTACGTCACCGAGCTGCGCCACATCGCCCCGACCAGCGGGCAGGTCTATATCGACGGCGACACCTCGATGTCCCCCGGCACGTGGGAGGCGGTGATGCGCGGCGTCGGCGGCGCGGTGGCGGCGACCGAAGCGGTGATGGCGGGCGAGCATCGCAACGCCTTCGTCGCGGTGCGCCCGCCCGGACATCACGCCGAGATCGGCAAGCCGATGGGCTTCTGCTTCTTCGACAACGTCGCGATCGCCGCGCGCCACGCCCAGCGCAAATACGGCATCAAGCGCGCGGCCATCGTCGATTTCGACGTGCATCACGGCAACGGCACGCAGGACATCTTCTGGTCGGACCCGACCGTGATGTATTGCTCGACGCACCAGATGCCGCTGTTTCCGGGCACCGGCGCCAAGGGCGAGCGCGGCGATCACGACACCATCGTCAATGCGCCGCTCGCCTCCGAGGATGGCGGCCCGGAATTCCGCTCCGCGTTCGAGAATCTGATCCTGCCGCAGCTCGAGAAATTCAGCCCCGAGCTGCTGATCATCTCGGCCGGCTTCGATGCGCATTATCGCGATCCGCTGGCTTCGCTGAACCTGCGCGCGGAGGACTATGCCTGGGTGACGCGCAAGCTGATGGATCTCGCCGACAAGACCGCTGGTAGCCGCATTGTTTCGGTGCTCGAGGGCGGCTATGACCTGCAGGGACTGAAAGAATCTGTTACGGCGCATGTCGGCGCCCTGATGGGCGCTTGACGCACCCGCCACATTACGCCCGCAAAACTCTGCTTTCTCCAAGGTGAAGCGAAGCGGGCAATCGGAAACGGATATGGCCGAAAATACGCAAGTCGACGTCTCCAGGCTCACCTTCGAGCGCGCGATCGAGGAACTCGAAACGATCGTGAAGCGGCTCGAGGACGGCAAGGTGCCGCTCGAGGAATCCGTGACGATCTACGAGCGCGGCGAGGCGCTGAAGCGCCGCTGCGAGGAGTTGCTGCGCCAGGCCGAGGCGCGCGTCGACAAGATCACCACCGATGCCAGCGGCCAGGCCACCGGCACTGCGCCGCTCGACGTCCAATAAAGAGTGCTTTCCCGCTCAGTCTCCAGCGCGAGACGCGACGGCAGGTCCGCGCAAAATGTCTTCGCGGGGAGCGTGGCCGCTGCATCCTTTTGGGATCGCACGGCGCAGTTCCCGGCCGGCAGCGGTTCCGGGAGTAAATCGATAACGTCCCCGCCCCAGAATCGGGCCTTGAAGGCGAGAAAAGCTCCGATTCCGGGCAAAAAAGCCAGCCAGGAGCAAGGCCGGAACCCCTTACCCCCGGCCAAGGTTAACCACTCTGGCCCGCGAGTTGCACTTGCATACCCCTAATCGGCCCAGCGGGTTGGCTTTGGCCCAAGCTTTGGTGTAAAGCTGCGCGGAGTGTGGCTTTTTGCGAGCCTTGCGTGGGCACTGATTACCGACGACAAGTGCTTCAAACTGCTGTTGAAATTGGCTTGGGACGGACGAAGCCGATCTAAGTGACAGGGATCACAGAGACTGAACCGGAGCGCACTTAAGCTTACCTAAGCTTGAAGGCGGGGCCTTGCCCCGTGCAGGTGGCTCCGACGGTTATAGGACTCGCGCTGCGCCGATATTGTGCAAACCCATCGCGCACCGGAATGACCTTCCGGTGCTGACAAATTGGAAATCGCCGTGAACGCATACAGTAAGACGCCGCTTCTCGACACCATCCGGACACCGGAAGACCTGCGCAAGCTCAAGGTCGAGCAGGTACGCCAGGTTGCCGACGAGCTGCGGCAGGAGACCATCGATGCCGTCTCGGTGACCGGCGGTCACTTCGGCGCGGGCCTCGGCGTGGTCGAGCTCACCACCGCGATCCATTACGTCTTCGATACGCCGCGCGACCGGCTGATCTGGGACGTCGGCCACCAGGCCTATCCGCACAAGATCCTCACCGGCCGGCGCGACCGCATCCGCACGCTGCGCACCGGCGGCGGCCTGTCCGGCTTCACCAAGCGCAGCGAGAGCGATTACGATCCGTTCGGCGCGGCGCATTCCTCGACCTCGATCTCCGCCGGCCTCGGCATGGCCGTGGCGCGCGACCTCTCCGGCGGCAAGAACAACGTTATCGCCGTGATCGGTGACGGCGCGATGTCGGCCGGCATGGCCTATGAAGCCATGAACAATGCGGGTGCGATGAACTCGCGCCTGATCGTCATTCTCAACGACAACGACATGTCGATCGCGCCGCCGGTCGGCGCCATGAGCGCCTATCTGTCGCGCCTCTACTCCGGCAAGACCTATCGCACGCTGCGCGATGCGGCCAAGCAGATCAACAAGCGCCTGCCCAAGATCCTCGCCAACCGCGCCAATCGCGTCGAGGAATATTCCCGCGGCTTCATGATGGACGGCGGCACGCTGTTCGAGGAGCTCGGCTTCTACTATGTCGGCCCGATCGACGGCCACAACCTCGACCATCTCCTGCCCGTGCTGAAGAACGTCCGCGACATGGAGACCGGCCCGATCCTGGTCCACGTCGTGACGCAGAAGGGCAAGGGCTACGGCCCGGCGGAAGCTTCCGCCGACAAGTATCACGCCGTCGTCAAGTTCGACGTCGCGACCGGCACGCAGGCCAAGGCCAAGCCGAATGCGCCGGCCTATCAGAACGTGTTCGGCCAGAGCCTCGTCAAGGAAGCGCAGAAGGACGACAAGATCGTCGCCATCACCGCGGCGATGCCGTCGGGCACCGGCGTCGACATCTTCAACAAGGCCTTCCCCGACCGCACCTTCGACGTCGGCATCGCCGAGCAGCACGCGGTGACCTTTGCCGCGGGTCTTGCGACCGAAGGCTACAAGCCGTTCTGCGCGATCTACTCGACCTTCCTGCAGCGCGGCTACGACCAGATCGTGCACGACGTCGCGATCCAGAACCTGCCCGTCCGCTTCGCCATCGACCGCGCCGGCCTCGTCGGCGCCGACGGCGCGACCCATGCCGGCTCGTTCGACAACGCCTATCTCGGCTGCCTGCCCAACATGGTGATCATGGCAGCTAGCGATGAAGCCGAGCTGGTGCACATGGTGGCGACCCAGGTTGCGATCAACGACCGCCCGAGCTCGCTGCGCTATCCGCGCGGCGAAGGCCGCGGCATCGAGATGCCCGAGGTCGGCATTCCGCTCGAGATCGGCAAGGGCCGCATGATCCGCCAGGGCAGCAAGATCGCGCTGCTCTCCTTCGGCACGCGCCTCGCCGAATGCGAGAAGGCGGCCGACGAGCTCGCCGCCCACGGCCTGTCCACGACGATCGCCGATGCGCGCTTCATGAAGCCGCTCGACACCGAGCTGGTGCTCAAGCTCGCGCGCGACCATGAGATCCTGATCACGATCGAAGAAGGCTCGGTCGGCGGCTTCGGCTCGCATGTCGCGCAGTACCTGACCGACCAGGGCGTGCTCGACAGCGGCATGGTCAAGTTCCGCTCGATGGTGCTGCCCGACGTGTTCCAGGATCACGACACCCCGGCCGCGATGTACGCCCGCGCCGGCCTCGACGCCAAGGGCATCGTCGCCAAGGTGTTCGAGGCGCTCGGCAAGGACGTGAAGGCCGAGACGGTCAAGCTGGCTTGATACGTCGTACGGGCACCGGACCCACCTCTCCCATAGGGAGAGGTCGGATCGCGCAAGCGATCCGGGTGAGGGGTTCAGGTCCCACGTGAGAGCGTAACCCCTCACCCGCGCCTTCGGCGCGACCTCTCCCTCCGGGAGAGGTTTTGCACCGCCGACGCCGCGGCAACTCGATGCCTTCTTGGTCGGTAGTCCCATGAAAATCTATCTGGCAGGTCCCGACGTGTTCCTGCCGGATGCCATCGAGATCGGCCGGCGCAAGGTCGATATCTGCACGACGCACGGGATGACCGGCCTCTATCCCCTCGACAACGCCGTCGACCTCTCTGCGCCCGACGCCTCGCGGCAGATCTTTTGCGGCAACGAGGCGATGATGGACGCGGCCGATGCCATCATCGCCAACCTGACGCCGTTCCGCGGTGCCGGCGCCGATCCCGGCACCGTCTACGAGCTTGGCTACATGGCCGGACGCGGCAAGTTTTGTCTGGCCTATTCCAACGACGGCGCCGCCTATGCCGACCGCGTCTCGCGCTTCATGGAGGTCACCTCCGAGGACGGGCGGCTGGTCGATGCCCAGGGGCTGACGGTCGAGGATTTCGGGCTCGTCGACAATCTCATGATGATCCATGCGCTGGAGCTGCACGGCTGCCCGCTGGTGACACCGGCCGCGATGCCGATCGACGTCTGGCACGATCTTGTCGCGTTCGAGACTTGCGTCCGGATGGCGGCCGCGCGATTGATCGCTACATAGAGCATGATCCGGAAAAGTGTGCAGCGGTTTTCCGATAAGATCATGCTCACCAAATAAGCCTTCTCGAGTGAACCGATGTCCCCTGCCCGCAAGCGCGCGGATGTATTGCTGGTCGAGCGCGGCCTGTTCGAGAGCCGGGCGCGGGCCCGCGCGGCCATCGAGGCCGGCCTCGTCACGGCCGACGACAAGCAGGTCTTGAAACCGTCGGAGACGATCGCCGAGGATGCGGTGATCCAGGCCGAGCCCGCGCACTCCTACGTCTCCCGCGGCGGCGTCAAGCTCGCCGGTGCGCTGGAACGGTACCCGATCGACATCGAGGACCATGTCTGCCTCGACGTCGGCGCATCCACCGGCGGCTTCACCGAGGTGCTGCTGGCGAACGGCGCGAGCCTGGTGTTCGCGGTCGATGTCGGCACCAGCCAGCTGCATCCCTCGCTACGCGATCACCCCAAGATCGTATCGATGGAGGAGACCGACATCCGCAGCTATGACGGCAAACGCCTGCCGGCGCGCCCCGATGTCGTCGTCATCGACGTCAGCTTCATCTCGCTGAAATCAGTGCTGCCGGTGGCGCTGTCGCTGGCGGCCGCGCCGATGAGCCTGCTGGCGTTGATCAAGCCGCAATTCGAGGCTGACAGGAAGCACAACAAGAAGGGCATCATCCGCGATGCCGCCGTGCACCGGGAGATCTGCGACGACATCGCGGCCTTCGCGGCGTCGCTCGGCTGCACCGAGATCGAAATATTCCCCTCGCCGATCACCGGCGGCGACGGCAATATCGAATTCTTCCTGGGCGCGCGCCGTGGTTGAGCGCATCAAGATCGATCATGTCGGCCATCGCGGCGACGGCGTCTGCCGCGACGCGGGCGAAGCAATCTATGTGCCCTACACGCTCGGCGGCGAGACCGTCGAGGTCGATCACGTCGTGGGCCATCATCCCGACCGCCGCAAGCTGCTGGCGGTGAAGCTCGCAAGCCCGGAACGCGTCGAGCCGTTCTGTCCGCATTTCGGCGTGTGTGGCGGCTGCGCCATCCAGCATTGGGCGGCGGAGCCGTATCGCGCCTGGAAGCGCAGCATCGTGGTGGAGACGCTGGCGCAGGCCGGCATCGATTGCGATGTGGCGCCGCTGGTCGACGCCCACGGCGCCGGGCGCCGGCGCATCACGCTGCACGGCCGGTTCGGCACGCACGACATCCTCAAGGTCGGCTTTTCGGCTGCGAGCTCGCACGACGTCATCCCGATCCATCGTTGTCCGATCCTCGATCCCGCGCTCGACGGCGCGCTCGATGCCGCCTGGGCGCTGGCGGAGCCGCTGACGTCCAAGATGCCGGTGACCAAGCCATTGGACATCCAGGTCACCGCGACCGCAGGCGGCCTCGATGTCGACGTGCGCGGCTCCGGCCCGCTGCCGACGGCGCTCGTTACGGCGCTGTCGCGCGTCGCCGAACAGCACCGCCTGGCGCGGCTGACCCGGCATGGTGAGCTGGTGCTGCAACGGCTGCCGCCGACGGTGCGGATGGGCCGCGCCGAGGTGACGCTGCCGCCGGGCTCGTTCCTGCAGGCGACCGTGGCGGGCGAGGAGACGCTTGCGGCACTCGTCGCCGAGCGCATCGGCAAGGCCAGGGAGGTTCTCGACCTCTTCTGCGGCGTCGGCCCGTTCGCGCTAAGGCTCGCGGAGAAGGCGCGCGTCACCGCCTATGACAGCGACGCGGGTGCCGTCGCGGCGCTGGCGAAAGCCGCGCGGACGCCGGGCCTGAAGCCGATCAAATGCGAGCCGCGCGACCTGTTCCGCCGCCCCCTGGTGCCGCAGGAGCTGCGCGACTTCGACGCCGTGGTGTTCGACCCGCCGCGCCAGGGCGCGCAGGCGCAGGCGCTGAAGCTTGCCGCAAGCAAGGTGCCGGTCGTGGTCGCCGTGTCCTGCAACGCCGCAACCTTTGCCCGCGACGCACGGCTGCTGATCGACGGCGGCTACCGGCTGGAGGCCGTGGCACCCGTCGACCAGTTCCGCCACACGCCGCATGTCGAGCTCGTGGCGAAATTTAGTCGCTAACGCCGAATGGCTTTAGGTTGATTCGATTGCCACGGGCTCGGTGCAACCTCTCCCGCTTGCGGGAGAGGTCGCGCCGAAGGCGCGGGTGAGGGCTTTCTCCTCTAGGGGATTGTCCCATTGCGGAAGCACCCTCTCCCCAACCCTCTCCCGCAAGCGGGAGAGGGAGCGCACCTCCGTCGTTGCGCGATCAAGCCTCATTTCATCACGCTCTAGCGCCGAAGGCCGCTCAGCGCCGGCGATTCGCCCGGCAGCATGTTCGATCTGATTTCGCTGTCCATGCGGCCCGAATCCTGCTGGGTGTAGCCGACGCCGAACGACAGGCTGAGATTTGAGGTCGGCTTGAATTCGACACCCGCAAACCCGCCATAGCCGGGCGCGGCGCTGGAGGTGAGCGGCGCCAGCGAGCTGCCGATACCGTTGCCGTATTTCAGCGTGTCGAATCCGGCAAAGAAGGTGACAGGCATGCCGCCAGCCGTCTTCATGTTGTAGCCGAACCGCGTGCTGTCATAGGAGAGCGCGCCGGAATTGCCGAACGAGCCCGCCTGGTTGAAGCCGCTCAATCCGAAATCGGCGCGTTCGCGGCCGATGAAGAAGCCGTTCGCAGAGCTCGCACGCCAATCGGCCTCTCCGGCGTTGAAGCTCGCAAAGTTGCCATAGGTGTCTGAGCTCAAGCCGGCAGCACCGCCAAGGCCGAAAGGCCCGCCGGGAATCCAATATCGCAGCGGCGCGACTTGCGCATGAACCGTCCCTCCGCCGAGGCAGAGCAATGCGAGAGCTGCAAGAGCGCATGAACGTGCAAGGTCGAACATTCTGGCTACCGTCTAAAACGCCGCAAACTATACTCCCCGACCATCATCAATGCCAGCGGAGTGACCGCGCCGGCCCTCGCGGCCGCAAGTCTTTCGGGGAACCGCGTCTGATGCCGCACGATCCGTTGCTCACCCGCCTCACACCCGTTCTTGCCGCGGTACCTGGCATCCAGGCCGTGGTGCTCGGCGGCTCGCGCGCGCGCGGCACTGCGCATTCCTCCTCCGACTATGACATCGGGCTGTACCGCTCCAACGCCGCTCGGTTCGACACGGATCGACTGCTGACAGTGGTGAAGAACATCGCCGACGATCCCGACGCCGCGATCGTGACGAGAATTAACGAATGGGGATCGTGGATCGTCGGCGGAGCGTGGCTTTCGATCGAGGGACGAAAGGTCGATCTGCTGTACCGTAACGTCGATGATGTCGAGCGCGTCATGTCGGCCTGCCGGTACGGTACGGTCCTCATGACCTACCAACCCGGCCATCCGCATGGCTTCTGCTCGGCGATCTGGATGGGCGAGATCGCATATTGTCAGCCGCTGCACGATCCGAATGGCGTGATCGCCCGGCTCAAGTCGATCGCACTTCCCTATCCGGAGCCTCTGCGCAGCACCCTGATCCGGCGCTTCCAATGGGAGGTCCTGTTCAGCATCGAAAATGCCGAGCTCGCCGCCGCACGCAACGAGCGGACCCATATCGCCGGGTGTCTCTACAGATCACTCGCCTGCGTCGCGCAGGTGCTGTTCGCACTGAACGAGCGCTATCTGATCAACGAGAAGGGGGCGCTGCAGGAGGCAGCCGGCTTGCCGCTGACGATCCCGCACCTCGTGGAGCAGTCCGACCGGATCTGGCAACTCGTCGCTGATGGCGGTTTCGCGCAGGCCTGCGCAATGCTGCGGCAGGTGGACCAGCAATTGAAGATGCTGACGCGACCCGGCGGCAGCGCGCCGTGAACGCTATGCCGTCCTGTCGACGGACGACGACGAATCCGCCGGCGGATATTTCGTCACCGGCACCACGAAGGATTTGGTGCCGACCTGGTAGGTGATCTTGCCGTTCTGCCCGTCATCGCTCGCGATCTGCGCCTGGCCGAACATGATGACGTTCTTGTAGACGTAGCCGGTGCCCTGGCGGGTGACGCCGTCGGTGGTGACGCTGACCTGGGCTTCCTTGCCATTGACGGCCAGCACCTTGAAGCTCGCGCTCTTGCCGTTCTCGCTGGAATAGCCACCCCAGCTTCCCATGAGGCGGCTGTCGGAGGCCGGGGGAGCCTGCTTCTCGAGATTGGCGGTCTGCTTGCCGGCGCCGCCGAAGGAGAACAGCATCACCATGTTCTTGCCGTCCTTGGTCCCGACCGTGACTCCGCCAAAGGTGATGAGCGTGCCCTGAACCTCGGCAAAGCCGCGCTCGGTGTGACCGTTGTGGGTATACTCGACCTGCGCCCGGGCACCGCGGATGTTGACGACCTTGAAGCCGACTGGCTGGTTGTTGCCCACCCAATTGCCCTTCCAGTCGCCGATCAGAGCGCTCTGGCGATACAGCCGCTCGTTGGCGGGGGAAATCTGGCTGGTGCTCGATGTGACGGTGGCCATTGGATTGCTCGGACGGGCCTGACAAACCCGTTTTCGCTCGCTGGGGCATGTCAGGATGCCGGCGGGAACGAACAGAAACCGTGCGATTAGGGCCACGCACCCGTTAACGAGCCGTTAAGCGCGAGCATCGGCCGGGCGGGCAAAAGGTCTCAGCCGGGCACGGTCCCGCCGGGATACCCCGTCACCCTCACCGTCCCCAGCGATCGGACCAGATCTTCTCGCCGATCAGGCAATTGACGCGCGGCTCCTTGTCGGCGACGCGCATCACCGGGCGCTCCGGCGTGCGGCCGGCAACTTCCATCAGCAGCTTGGTGCGGATCGCTTCCTTGAACTTGTCGCGGTCCTTGATCGTGATGACGAAGGAGCCCGGCCCTCCGATGACGCAGTCCTCGTAGTAGAAATCGAGATTGTCGATATCCATGGTCGAATAGGACGGCTCCTTGACCATGATCGGCAGGCCGTTGATGACGATGCCCTTCTCCAGGGCGGCATCGCGCGCCACCGTGACCGGGCCGCCATTGTTGTTCGGACCGTCGCCGGAAATGTCGATGACACGGCGCAGGCCGCGATAGGGATCCTCGTCGAACAATGGCATCGCGAAGTTGATCGCGCCGGAGATCGAGGTGCGCGAAGCGCGCCGGATCGGCGTCTTCATGATCTCGGCGGCAACCGCATCCGCCGTCTCCGGACCATCGACCAGCCGCCAGGGAATGATGATCTTCTGGTCGCTGGAGGCGGCCCACTCGAAATAGGTCACCGCGATGCGGCCGTTCGGGCCGAGCTTCAGCGCCTGCAGGAACTCCTTCGACTGGATCGCCTGTGCGTAGCCCTCGCGCTGGATTGCGAGCTCGTCCATGTCCATGGAGTAGGACACGTCGACCGCGAGGACCAGCTCGACATCGACGGTCTGCGCGTCCTTGTCGGCCGCAAGCCGCTGCGGTTGACTTCTGGACGATTCGAATTTGGGTCCTGGTGCCGCGATGCCCGCGACGTCCCCTCCGGCAAACATGCCGGCCACCAGCACAGCCCCGATCGAGAACAGCAAACGCATCGCAGTCTCCCGTCGTATGACGCGATGGTGACATGCAATCGGCTTGTCGCAAAGCGCGAAGATCGCTTGTGCTTCACATTCAAGTGCATCGCTGCTGCGTGTTGCGGCCATAGGGCTGACAAGCGGGGAACAGGTGCGATCACTCGCACAGTCATTCCGGGGCGGCTCGAAGAGCCAGTGGAGGCGCGACCCCGCCCACTTGTCCGGCACGATTTCCATGCTAGGGTTGGTCGCACAGATGGGGATGGAGTCCCCCGACAACCGCCCGGCGGTCGATGACCTCGTGGACTGATGACTCCTGCTTGAGGAGAGGCAATCTTGAGCCTCGGCCTTTGGCGGGAGCATGGACATACCCGCCGATGGCGGGTTTTTTGTTGCCTGGTGACGAAGGCCGGCGGGCCGGAGGACGATGAAGACGTGACGATGACGACACCGAAGGCCGTGCGCGCGACGCTGCCCAGAGGGATTTGGGTGCTCGGCTTCGTCTCGATGCTGATGGACATCTCCTCGGAGATGATCCACGCGCTGCTGCCGGTCTATCTCGTCACCGTGCTCGGCGCCTCCACGCTCACCGTCGGCTTCATCGAGGGCATTGCCGAGGCGACCGCCTCGATCACCAAGATCTTCTCCGGTGCGTTGTCGGACTGGCTCGGCCGCCGCAAGCTGCTCGCTGCCCTGGGCTACGGACTGGCCGCGCTGACAAAACCGCTGTTCCCGCTCGCGCCCAGCGTCGGATGGCTGGTCGCCGCGCGCTTCATCGATCGCGTCGGCAAGGGCATCCGCGGCGCGCCGCGCGATGCGCTGATCGCCGACATCGCCCCCGTCGGCCTGCGCGGCGCGAGCTTTGGCCTGCGGCAATCGCTCGACACGATCGGCGCTTTCGTCGGACCGCTCGTGGCGATCGGCCTGATGTGGTGGACCGCTGACAATTTTGCGCTCGTGTTCTGGGTGGCGGTGCTGCCGGCGTTTCTGTCCTTTGGGTTGATCGCGTTCGCGGTGAAGGAGCCGGAGCCCGATCCGAGCCGCAAACCTGCAGAAAATCCGCTCAATCTCGCCGCGATGCGCCAGCTCGGCGCGGTCTATTGGCGCGTCGTCGCCGTCGGCGTCGTATTCACGCTCGCGCGCTTCAGCGAGGCCTTCCTGATCCTGCGCGCGCAGAACATCGGGCTCAATGCGATGTGGGTGCCGGCCGTGCTGGTGCTGATGAATATCGCCTACGCGCTCTCCGCCTACCCGGCCGGCGTGCTGTCGGACCGGATCAACCGCACCGGCCTGCTCGCACTCGGCCTCGTCTTCCTCGCCGGCGCCGACCTCGCGCTGGCGCTGCTGCCGAACCTGGCTGGCCTCGCGCTCGGCGTCGTGCTGTGGGGGTTGCACATGGGACTGACGCAAGGGCTGCTCTCCGCCCTCGTCGCCGACGCCGCGCCGCCCGCCTTGCGCGGCACCGCCTTCGGCTATTTCAACCTGTTCACCGGGCTTGCCTTGCTGGCCGCGAGCGTGATCGCGGGTGCGCTGTGGGACGCCTATGGACCGGCGGGAACGTTTCTCGCCGGGCTCGGCTTCGCGCTGGTTTCGCTGCTGGGGCTGCTCGCCGTCGGCAAGGGTCTTGCGGCAGGGAGCAAGTGATGACGGGGGACTGTTCGTCTTGCTGAGCGGGGCAATTGCGATCGTGATCGGCAGCGCGCTGGGCGGCTGCGCGCGCTATTTCGTCTCCGGTGCGATCGCGCGGCGACTGGGCGAAACGTTTCCGTGGGGCACCATGACCATCAACGTCACCGGCGCCTTCCTCATCGGCATTTTCGGCGCGCTGGCGACGCATCCGGGCTCGGTCTTCGCCTCACCCACACCATGGCTGTTCGCGGTGACCGGGTTTCTCGGCTGCTACACCACGGTGTCCTCGTTCAGCCTGCAAACGCTGACGCTCGCGCGTGGCGGCGAGCCGCTCTCGGCGCTCGGCAATGTCGCCTGCTCGGTCGGGCTGTGCCTCGCCGCCGTCAGCTGCGGCTTCCTGCTTGCGGATCGTCTGGGAGGCTAGAGGCTGATGAGCTCACCTTTTGCCGAACGCTGGCGCAGCTTTGTGCTCTACGCCTGGGTTGCCGCCGGCAGCATCGTCGGCGGGCTGACGCGCTACCTGGTCGGGCTTGTGCTCGACACCGGATCGGGCTTTCCTGTCGCGACGTTGTTCATCAACGCGACAGGCTCCCTGATCATCGGCTTCTACGCGACGCTGACCGGCCCGGACGGCCGCGTGCTGGCGCGGCCCGAGCACCGACAATTCGTCATGACCGGGTTTTGCGGCGGCTACACCACCTTCTCGGCCTTCAGCCTGGAGACCTTCCGCCTGCTCCACGGCGGCATGAAGTACACCGCGCTCGCCTATGTCGCAGCGTCCGTGATCTGCTGGCTGGTGTCGGTGTGGGCAGGGCATATGATGGCGAGCCGCTACAATCGCCTGGCAAGGAGCTGACCATGCAAATCCCCGATCAGGCAGTTTCGCTCCGGATCTTCATCGGGGAGAGCGACCATTATGACGGCAAGCCGCTCTATGAGGCGATCGTGATGACTGCGCGCGAGCGACATCTGGCCGGCGCCACCGTGCTGCGCGGTCCGATGGGCTTCGGCAAGTCCAGCCGGCTGCACACCTCGAAGATCCTGCGGCTGTCGGAAGACCTGCCGCTGCTGATCGAGATCGTCGACAGCGAGGACAACATCAACGCATTCCTGCCCATCCTGGACGGCATGATGTCGAGCGGTCTGATCACCTTGGAGAAGGTGCAGGTCCTGCAATATGGTGCGAAGGCCGCGAGCTAATCGCTTCCGGCCGGAACCCGAGCCCGCCGTGTCCAGGAGGCGGAATGAACGACACCGTCACCAAGCCGAAAACCAGGACGAAGACCAAGGTCGAGCGGCCGAAGCTGCACAAGGTCATCCTGATCAACGACGACTACACGCCGCGTGAATTCGTCACCATGGTGCTGAAGGCCGAATTCCGCATGACCGAGGATCAGGCCTACAAGGTGATGATCACCGCGCACAAGCTTGGCGCCTGCGTGGTGGCCGTATTCACCAAGGACGTCGCCGAAACCAAGGCAACGCGCGCCACCGACGCCGGCCGCGCCAAGGGCTATCCGCTGCTGTTCACGACCGAGCCGGAGGAGTAGGCGCCGCCTGCCTCTTCGGGTCAATTTTAGCGATCCGTGCTACCGCGGGTTTAATCTCCTGTGTCACCACAATGCGATGACAGTCGCACTGCGCAAACAGCTCGAACTCAAGCCGGCCCGCCAGGAGACCTCGTTCGGTCCTTTCAAGCTCCCGCATGCCCTGCCCTGGTTGATCCTGGCGGCTGCGATGCGCGTGATCGCGTTCGGCGGCGGCGCCGTGGCGCTGCCCGCAATCATCATTGCCGACATTTCGGTGCTGCTGGCCTTCTTTGCGACGGCGCAACAATCGATCGACGCAGCGGGCGGTCAATCCTCGCTGGGTACGCTGACACTGGGCGAGCAGTTCAAGCTCTCCTTCTCGATCCTGTGGCGGATCATGCTCTTGATGATCGCGGCGGCGCTGAGTGCCAAAGCGGCCGGCATTGAGGCTTCGTACCATCTCTTGGCGGGCCTGGACGGCATGGCGTTCGACCAGTTCACCCATGCCGGGCGATTCTGGAGCGCATGGATCGCGGCCATCGTCCTGCTCATGATCATCCGTGCCGAGCGCGATGACGGCAAGGTCGCCCTGTTTGCCGCGATCGGCGAATTCGCACGGCGTGGGCTGTGGCTCGGCGCCGCCGTCATCATCCTCGGCCTCATCAACGTCGCCCTCGCCTATGGACAGGAAGCGGTGCGGACCGCGATCTGGAACTTCTGGCAAACCTCGTCGGCAACGCAGTTCACCAAGAACCTGATCTATTTCGTCTTCATCTTCAGCTTCGCCATGCTGCGGCTGTGGATCACCTTGAGGGTGCTGACCTTCGGCCTGAAACAGTCTCATGTTCGTGGCGGCTGAGGCCGTCGTCGGCGCCGCTAGGCCATCACCACCGGCGTCTCCTCCGCCAGCCCGTACACGCGCTGCGCCTTGGAAAATCCCGCGATCGGAAACTCGCCGAGCTGGTGCCAATCATGGCGGCAGACATTGGCAAAACCTTCCGAGGCCACGACGGTCCGCCCCAGGCGTCCCGTGATCTTCTCCAGCCTTGCGGCGAGATTGACCGCCGGGCCGATGCAGGTGAAGTCGAGGCGGTTGCCGCCGCCGATATTGCCGTAAAGGATGTTGCCGACATGCAGCGCGACGCCGAAGCGGAAGCGCTCGACGACGTCGCCGACCGGAACGGCGAGCGCCTCGACGCTTGCGCGGGATTCGCGCGCGGCCTCCAATACGCGCGCGCAGACATGGGCGGCATCGCCGACATATTCGTCGATCGGAAACACGGCGAGCAGGCCGTCGCCCATGAATTTCAACACCTCGCCGCCATGGCCGCGGATCGCGGCGACCTGGCAGTCGAAATATTGGTTGAGGATCTCGACCACCGTCTCGGCCGGCAGCCGGTCCGACAGCGCGGTGAAGCCGCGCAGGTCCGACAGCCAGATCGCCGCCTGCATGGTGTCGTTGTGACCGCGTCGGATCTGGCCGCCGAGGATGCGCGCGCCGGCGCGATTGCCGACATAGGTGTCGAGCAGCATCTCGGCGGTGCGGCGCAGGCTGATGATCTCGCTGACGCGCGCGAGCGGGGCTATGACGGCTCGGATGGCCGCGATGTCTTCGTCGCTGAAGCCGTCGGGATGCTGCGTGATCCAGCTCGTTGCGTGGACGGAGCCGTCGAGAAAGCGCAACGGCACCGCGATATAGTCGGTCGCGCCTTCGGCATGCATCTCTTCGAGGAACGGAAATCGCCTGCTGTCGGGATCGCTTGCGCGGCCCCTGACCTCGATGCCCTGCTCGAACACGACGCGAAGCGGGCTGCGGGCGAATTGCGGTGTGTCCAGGACCTCGAAATCGACGCTGCCGATTTCGACATCCTGGCCGTGCCGCCAGATGAAGTTGCGGCCGAAGACTTCGGGATGCAGCGTGCGGATGAAGATGCCGAAACGCGACAGCGGCAAGCCGGCGGCGACCAGACGTTCGCAGAAATCGGCGATCATCTCGGCCGGCTCCTGAGCCGACCAGACGCCGTCGATCAGCCAGTTGCAGACGCGCTGAAGCTCGGAGCTGTTCATGGCTGCATTTGCGGACGAAGTTGCGGGGTCGTCAAGCTGCACGGTGGGCTAGTACCGCGACATTGTCACCGAGGTGTCTTCACCTCTCCCAAGCGGGAAAGAGGTGGAAGGGCGTCAACGTCCTACTTGCCCGCGATCGCGCAGGAAGTGATCGGCCAGCACGCAGGCCATCATGGCCTCGCCGACGGGGACGGCACGGATGCCGACGCAGGGGTCATGGCGGCCCCTGGTGAAGATCTCGGTCTCGGTGCCTTGCCTATCGACGGTGAGACGCGGCTGCAGGATCGACGAGGTCGGCTTCACCGCGAAACGCACCACCACGGGCTGTCCGGTGGAGATGCCGCCCAGCACGCCGCCGGCGTGGTTGGACAGGAAGCGCGTGCCGTCATTGCCGGAGCGCATCTCGTCGGCGTTCTCCTCACCGGTCAGTTCTGCCGCGCCAAAACCGGCGCCAATCTCGACGCCCTTCACCGCGTTGATGGTCATCATCGCACCCGCCAGATCGGAATCGAGCTTGGCGTAGATCGGAGCACCAAGACCTGCCGGCACGCCTTCGGCGACGACCTCGATCACCGCGCCGATCGAGGAGCCGCTCTTGCGGATGCCGTCGAGATAGGTCTCGAAGAACGCGGCCTTGTCCTTGTCGGGACAGAAGAACGGATTTCTGGCGATCTCGTCCCAATCCCACTTGTCGCGATCGATCTTGTGCGGACCGATCTGCACCAAGGCGCCCCGCACCCTCACGTCGGGCAGCACTTTCCGCGCGATGGCGCCGGCGGCAACCCGCATCGCGGTCTCGCGCGCCGAGGAGCGCCCGCCGCCGCGATAATCGCGCAGGCCGTACTTCGCCTCATAGGTGAAGTCGGCGTGACCGGGACGAAACTTGTCCTTGATCTCGGAATAGTCCTTCGAGCGCTGGTCGGTGTTCTCGATCAGAAGGCCGATCGGCGTGCCCGTCGTCACCTGCACGCCGGTCTCCGGATGCGCCATCACGCCGGAGAGGATCTTTACCTGGTCCGGCTCCTGGCGCTGGGTGGTGAAGCGCGACTGGCCGGGACGGCGGCGGTCGAGATCCCGCTGGATGTCGGCCTCGGTGAGCGGGATCATCGGCGGGCAGCCGTCGACCACGCAGCCGATCGCCACCCCATGGCTCTCGCCGAAGGTGGTGACGCGGAACAAGTGGCCGAAGGTGTTGAAGGACATTCGTCTCTGGCTCGTAAGTCAGTTCTCACTTGTGGTAGCGCCCGGTGGGCCGAGGGTCAAACCAGTTACTCCGTCATTCCGGGATGGTCCGAAGGACCAGACCCGGAATCTCGGGATTCCGGGCTCGGCGCGTTGCGCCGCCCCCGGAATGACGGGGGAGCGGCTTAACTAAACTTCTCCAGCCGCCCGTCGCGGAACACGTAGACGGCGCCCTGCTCGATATAGAGCTCGGCGGCGCTGGTGGGTGTCTCGAGCCCCAGGGACACCATCAGAGCCCGGCAGGTCCCGCCATGGGCCACCGCGACGGTGTCGGTCCGGAGCTGGTCGTACCAGGCGCGCACGCGGACCTGCACGTCGGCGTAGGTCTCCCCGCCCGCAGGTCCCACGGTCCATTTGTCGGCGAGGCGCCTTGCGTAAATGTCCGGATCCTTCGCCTCGCTCTCAGCCAGCGTCAGCCCCTCCCAGGTGCCGTAGCCGATCTCGCGCAGACGATCGTCGAGCGCGTAATCGGCAGGCGGCAATTCGAGCTTGCCGCGCGCGAGCTCCATGGTCTGGCGCGCACGGCCGAGCGGGCTCGACACGTAGGGCAGCGCGGCCTTGTCGCGTCCGTCGCGCTTGAACAGTTCGGCCAGAACGGCGCCGGCGTGCACGGCCTGGCTGCGGCCGCGCGCGTTCAGCGGAACGTCCCTGGTGCCCTGAAGCCTGCCGAGCGCATTCCACTCGGTCTCGCCGTGGCGAAGATAGTAGATCGTAGGCCCGGGCATTTGAGCTAGTGGCTAGTCCTTCCCGCCAAGCGAGATATCAGGCGCATCCGGCCGCTTCATGCCGAGCACGTGATAGCCGGAATCGACGTGGTGCACCTCGCCGGTAACGCCGCGCGAGAGGTCGGAGAGGAAATACAGCGCGCTGCCGCCGACGTCTTCGGTGGAGACGTTGCGCCGCATCGGCGCATTGGTCTCGTTCCACTTCAGGATATAGCGGAAGTCGCCGATGCCGGACGCCGCCAGCGTCTTGATGGGGCCTGCCGAGATCGCGTTGACGCGGATGTTCTTCTCGCCGAGATCGGCGGCGAGATAGCGCACGCTGGCTTCCAGCGCCGCCTTGGCCACGCCCATCACGTTGTAATGCGGCATCCACTTCTCGGCGCCGTAATAGGAGAGCGTGATCAGCGAGCCGCCATCCGTCATCAGCTTCTCGGCGCGCTGCGCCACCGCCGTGAACGAATAGCAGGAGATCAGCATCGATTTCGAAAAATTCTCCTGCGTGGTGTCGACGTAGCGGCCGTCGAGCTGCTCGCCATAGGCGATCGCATGCACCAGGAAGTCGATCTTGCCCCACTTCTCCTTCAGCACCGCGAACGCGGCATCGATGGTCGCGGCATCCGTGACGTCGCAATGGCCGAGCACGAGGCCGCCGATCTCGGCGGCGAGCGGCTCGACGCGCTTCTTCAGCGCATCGCCCTGATAGGTGAAGGCGAGCTCGGCACCCGCGGCGTGGCATGCCTTGGCGATGCCCCAGGCGATCGAGCGGTTGTTGGCGACGCCGAGGATGACCCCGCGCTTTCCTTGCATCAGACCCGAATTCTGCGCCATTTTTGCACGTCCCGTCGAACTCTCGTTGAGGTATGGAGGTACACCAGCCCTCCCCCGCGGTACAGCCCAAATCCGCGGCGTTAACGCTGTTTCGAGGACCGGAATAGCCGTTCCGCTCGGGTGTTATGATCGCTATAGGCGCGCGCCGAACGCCAGGGACGTCAAGACTGCAATGAATGCGTTTCGCCAGAGTGTGGAAGCCATGATCCCGGCGTTGCGCCGCTATGCCCGCGCGCTCACGCGCGATGCGGATGCGGCCGACGATCTGGTCCAGGATACGTTGGTCCGCGCGCTGCGTTCGGAGCGGCTGTTTCTCGGAGGCGATGTCAGGAGCTGGCTCTATACGATCCTGACCAACCTCAACAAGAATCGGCGGCGTTCCCTGGCAAGGCGGCCGCAATTCATGCCGCTGACGGATAACAACCCGGATGCCAGCGGGACCGAGGCCGAGGGACGCGACATCGAGAAGGCGCTGGCTACTCTCGTCGAGGAGCAGCGTTCGGTGCTGCTCCTGGTGATGCTGGAAGGCATGAGCTACCGCGAGGTTGCCGACATCCAGGGCGTGCCGATCGGCACCGTGATGTCGCGCCTGGCACGCGCTAGGGCCCACGTCAAAGCCTCGCTCGAGGGTGAGCGGACGGCGCTCAGGCGGGTGAAATGATGAGCTGCGCGAAACTGACTTGCAGAAGATATTTTGGGCCGCAGAGCCAGAGACGACCGATATGAACGACCGCAACATCCCAGTGACCGAGGACGAACTGCACGCCTATGTCGACGGCGAGCTGCCGGCTGAGCGACGCGCCGACGTCGAGGCCTTTCTTGCCGCCTACCCCGACGACGCCGAGCGGGTGCAGTCCTGGCGGACCATGGCCGAGATGCTGCACGCCCGTTACGATTCGGTCGTCCATGAGCCGGTGCCCGCGCGGCTCGAGCTTGAGCGGCTGGAGCGCCGCCCGCGGCAATGGCTCTATGGCGCCGCCGCGGCCGTGCTGGTTGCCTTCGTCGCCGGCGGCACCGCAGGCTGGGTGGCGCATGGCGCCGCCAACGCACCCTCGACCTTCCAGAGCTTTACGGCGGACGCGCTCGGTGCGCACCGGCTCTATGTCGTGGAGGTCCGCCATCCCGTGGAGGTCGGCGGCAACGAGCGCGATCACTTGCAGGCCTGGCTGACCCGGCGCTGCGGCTGGACCGTGTTCGCGCCGAACCTGGAGGCGAGCGGGCTGAAGCTGGTGGGCGGCCGGCTGCTGCCGGGCCCGAACGGTCCGGCGTCGTTCCTGATGTACGAGGGCGCCTCGGGCGAGCGGTACACGATCTACTCTGCCAAGACCGAGAATGGTGCAACGCAAATGCGCTACGCCAAGACGGACAAGGACGGCGCGTTGTTCTGGTCCGAGCGCGGCGTCGGCTACGTCGTCAGCGGCAGCAGTGATCGCGAGCGGCTGACCAGGGTGGCGCAGGCCGTCTACGACCAAGCAGAGAAAAACGGCACCTAGACAACTGCACAGGCGCGGTGCCCAGATTCCGTCATCGAAAATTTGGAATCAGGACATCGACGCGTCTCATTATCGCACCGGGTGTTCACGCGATTATGAGTGGCGTTCGATCCGCCGATCGACGCGGGCGGCCTCGATTGGGGTTTTTGGTACCGCGCTGGTCCCCCTCTCGAGGCCGCACCTTTTCATCGGCTGCCCCGCCGGACAGCCGACACGTCGAAACCATGAAGCGCGACCCACGCCTCAGGCATATGATGAGCATCATCTCCGGATGACGCCGTGGTCCTTTAGGAGAACCCCTTCAGTTCGATCGCGCCCTAAAGCGCGATGACTCGCGCTTTTGCTCTTTGTTTGCGCATGATCTTTGCGGAAAACCGCGACGCACTTTGCGCTAACGCGGCCCTCCGGGTCCGGATCATGCTTAGCCAATCCCGCTCCGTGGATTGTAGGGGTGTTGGTCCCGCCACTTCTCCATCAATGCTTCAAGCTCGGCGTCGTTCCCGTCCGGTAGCATAATCCTGATGGTGACGAAGAGATCCCCGGTCCCGCCAGATTTCGGCAGGCCCTTGCCCTTGAGGCGGAAGGTCCGGCCGCTGGAGGTGTTTTTGGGGACCGAGAGCTCCACGGCATTGCCGAGGGTGGGCACGCGGACCTTGCCGCCGAGCACCGCCTCGTAAAGTGTGACAGGCAGGTCGATCCTGAGGTCGGCGCCCTCGACCTTGAAGAACGGGTGCGGCGCGATGTTGATGGTGATCAGGAGATCGCCGGGCGGATGGCCCTGCGCGCTTTCGCCCTGCCCCCGGAGCCGGATCTGTTGGCCCTCGGTGACTCCGGCCGGAATCTTGACGTTGAGCTCCTTGCCCGTCGGCAGCCGGACCCGCTTCTCGCCGCCCTTGACCGCCTCTTCCAGCGAGACGCTCATGGCGACGTTGACGTCGAGATCGAGCCCGACGCCGCCGGTGTCGAACTCGAACTGGGCACCGCCGCCGGCTCCGGGCCGCGCGCCGCGCATTCCGCCGCCGAACATGCTGTTGAGGATGTCCTCGAACGCGCCGCCGCCCGGGCCGCCCGCACCGCCGCTTCGGAACGTATAGCTTTCGAACCCGCCAGGGCCGGCGCGGCCGCGAGGGCCGCCGCCGCCCGGAAAACCGTGGAAGCGCGGCTTGCCATCGGCGTCGATCTCGCCGCGGTCAAACTGCTTGCGCTTGTCCTCGTCGCCGAGGATCTCGTTGGCCGAGTTGATCTCGGCGAAGCGTTCGGCCGCCTTCGGATCACCCTTGTTGCTGTCCGGATGGTGCTTCTTGGCCAGCTTGCGATAGGCGCTCTTGATCGCGGCAGCGCTGGCGCTCCGCGGCACCCCCAAGACCTCATAGGGGTCGCGCATTCGTCACGTCTCCTTCAAGAAATCGAATTGTTCAAAGGGCTCCCCGGCCCACCTGCCGGTCATGTGGGAAGAGAGTGGCATTTTTGCAACTAGGAACGCGAGCTGAAGCTCAATGTTTGGAGCATGGCCTTATCGGAAAACCGGTTCCCGCTTTTTCCGGATCGTGCTCAGCTCCGCCACGGCTTTAGCGTATGAATCTCCCAACGGCCACGGCTGCTTTGGCAGCCGGCGCCCTGGAGCCAGCTTTCGGTGTTGCCGTTGACGTAGCTCGCCAGGAAGTCGCGGCATTTGCGCCCGTCCTCGGCGGCGTAGGACTGGGCGATGGGCGTCACCGAGCCGCGCGCCCCGGTCTCCGGATTCTCCCAATGCTGGCTGGAATCCTTGTCGCCCTTGCTGAGCACGTCGGAGGCGGCGTTGCGGGTGAAGGCGAGATCGGTCTCGGTCGGGGGAGCGTCCTTTGCCGGCCGCGCGATCGAGCCGGTGAGGTCGCTGTCGTCGCCCTTGGCATAGGCGGTGCTGTCGTTGCGGGAAAAGCTGCAGCCGCCGGCGCCGAGCCCGATCAGAATCATCGTCATGACGAAGCCGGACGGCCGGATCGCCGATAGGCCAACGCGTCCCCATGCCCTATATAGGGCGGTAGCGGACAACAACGCGTTTTGGGCCGCGGGACGCAACTCGGACTCCGGACATGACCGACACGACCTCGATGAAACACCAGACACCCTTAACATCCGGTGATTTCACCGCTGCCGACGAGCCATTTGCGTTGTTCGAGGCCTGGCTGAACGAGGCGATCAAGAGCGAGCCGAACGATCCGAACGCCATGGCGCTCGCAACCGTCGATTCCGACGGCTTGCCTGACGTGCGCATGGTGCTGATGAAGGGCTTCGATACCGAGGGTTTCGTGTTCTACAGCCACATCACGAGCCAAAAGGGCCGCGAGCTCGCCGCAAATCCTAAGGCAGCGTTACTTTTTCACTGGAAGTCGCTGCGCCGTCAGGTCCGCATCCGCGGCAACGTGACGCCGGTGACCGACGCGGAGGCCGACGCCTATTTCGCGACGCGACCGAAGCAGGCCCAGATCGGCGCCTGGGCGAGCAAGCAATCGCAAGAGCTGGAGAGCCGCTTCGCGTTCGAGCAGGCCATCGCCAAGGTCGCGGCCAAATACGTCATCGGCGAAGTGCCGCGGCCGCCGGGCTGGAGCGGCTGGCGCATCACTCCGCTCCGGATCGAGTTCTGGCACGACCGCCCGTTCCGCCTGCACGACCGCATCGAATTTCGCCGTGACGCCGCCGGCCAACCGTGGTCCAAGACGCGGATGTACCCGTAAGCTTCGGGCCGACCTGAAAGATGTCCATGCCGCATTCGTCCAATGCGCCGCGCCGTACGCTGCTCCTGACCGGAGCCAGCCGCGGCATCGGCCACGCCACCGTGATCCGTTTCTCCTCGGCGGGCTGGCGCGTCATCACCTGCTCGCGGCATCCTTTCCCGGAGGACTGCCCCTGGGATGCCGGC
This sequence comes from Bradyrhizobium sp. NC92, assembly GCF_025200865.1. NCBI lineage: Bacteria > Pseudomonadati > Pseudomonadota > Alphaproteobacteria > Hyphomicrobiales > Nitrobacteraceae > Bradyrhizobium > Bradyrhizobium sp. NC92. Next base: position 2,395,071 of record NZ_CP104171.1, on the reverse strand, counting down.
CCTGAGGACCACATCCAGGTCGACCTCGGCAACCCCGAGGACACCGCGCGCGCGATCTCCGAGATCCGCAGCCGGCTCGAAGGCGGCACGCTGCATGCGCTGGTCAACAACGCCGCGATCTCGCCGAAGGGCCCCGGCGGCTCCCGCCTGGGCTCGGTCGACACCGACCTCGACACCTGGACGCACGTCTTCCATGTCAACTTCTTCGCGCCGATCATGATGGCGCGCGGGCTGATCGAGGAATTGAAGGCGGCCAAGGGCTCGGTCGTGAACGTCACCTCGATCGCGGGCTCGCGCGTGCACCCCTTCGCCGGCGCCGCCTATGCCACCTCGAAAGCGGCGCTCGCCGCGCTGACGCGCGAGATGGCTTCCGACTTCGGCCGCATCGGCGTGCGCGTCAACGCGATCGCCCCGGGCGAGATCGACACCTCGATCCTGTCGCCCGGCACCGAAAAGATCGTCGAGCAGCAGATCCCGATGCACCGCCTCGGCACGCCCGACGAAGTGGCCAAGATCATCTACGTGCTGTGCACGGACACCTCTTCTTACGTCAACGGCGCCGAGATCCACATCAACGGCGGCCAGCACGTGTAGGCAATCCGCCATCCTTTGTCGTTGCGAGCGCAGCGAAGCAATCCAGACTGCCTCCGCGGAGACAGTCTGGATTGCTTCGTCGCGGAGCCTGTCATCCGGTCCGCCGGAGGCGGGACCGGGTGGCTCCTCGCAATGACGAAATTCAGCGCTTAGGGAAGCAAGGCGATCCAGACAACGCCGCCGCAAGACCTGGATCGCCCTTACCTTCCGTTCCTCAATCGAGTCGAATCCGACGAGACCTCTCGCGCGGACGCGGAGCGGCCGTGCTGAATGCAGTCGAGCAGTCGTCGTCGTTCTCACCATCGAGCAGCGGAGCACCACAGTGCCGGCACAGGCGTGCCGACATCGACGGCGCCTTGCCGCTCGTCACCGCCTGACGATAGTGCGCCAGCTCGATGACGTTGCGGGGCGTCGTTATGTGTTTTTCAACCATGGCTGTTCCTCGCGGCTACGCCATGCTTATCGCAGACAAGTTTCGCGCAAACGTTCAGCCCACCGCTCAAATTTTACCGGAGGAATTGCGGCATGACACACACATCACCGCGTCGCCGCAATGCCGATCTATTCTGCGACACGATCCACCGTGTCTATGCGAGCAGCGTAAGGTCTCGGTAGGTATCTTTGCTGGAGCGTGATTCCTACAGCCACTTCTTGAACTTGAAGATCCAGTACGGAACGATGGCAGCGATCAGCATCATCACCAGCGCCATCGGGTAGCCGTGCACCCATTCGAGTTCCGGCATCACCTTGAAGTTCATGCCGTAGACCGATGCGATCAGCGTCGGCGGCATCAGGACAACAGCCATGACCGAAAACAGCTTGATGATGTTGTTCTGCTCGAGATTGACGACGCCGAGCATGGCGTCGAGCACGAAAGTGATCTTGCTGGAGAGATAGGAGGCGTGGTCGGTCAGCGAGGCCACGTCGCGCTGCATGGTCTTGAGCTGCTCGCGCATGTCCTTCGACCATTTCACGCCCTCGACCACCGCCGACAGGAACGTCACGACGCGGCCGATCGACACCAGGCTCTCGCGAACCTTCGAGGTCAAATCGCCCTTGCGGCCGATCGAGATCAGGATCTGGGAATATTGCTTGGCATGGCCGTGGCGCTCGCTCTCCGGCTCGAAGATGTCGTGGGAGACCTGGTCGATCTCGGCACCGCAGCGCTCCAGAATATCGGCGCAGCGGTCGATCACGGCGTCCAGGAGCTCCATCAGCACCATCTCGCCGGTGATCGACGGGGTACAGGAGCGGGCGAGCTTGGCTTCGACCAGCGCAAAGGGCTTGGGCAGGTCGTAGCGCACCGTCACCAGGCGATGGTCGCCGAGGATGAAGGTCACCGCCGTGGTCCGGGGCATGTCGGTATCGGAGTGGCACATCAGCGTCGCGGTCATGTAGCGCGCGCCGTTCTCCATATAGAGCCGGCTGGAGATCTCGATCTCCTGCATGTCTTCCCGGGTCGGAATGGCGATGCCCGCCAGCCGCTCCACGGCCTTGTCCTCGGCGGCCGTGGGGTTGACGAGGTCGATCCAGACTGCGTTGTCCGGCAACGCCGTGAGATCTTCGATAACCGCCTTCTTGAGGGAGGCCTCGGAGGGAACGAACGCCCAAAACATCAAAAGCTCCAGAGATCCTGCGACAGAACGACAGCCCTTAGCGCGATTCTGGCAGGTTCACGATGACAACAACATTAACGGAGCGTTTGCATTTGCGGCACCGCCGGGGCTCAACTGTGGCGCGGAAGGAACAGTTTGGCGCGTCTGGCCAAAAAACCTTCGCAGTAACCCCAAATTTGCGGCAGAAAAGCCACAGCTGGGGTCTTGCAGCGCGGGAAAACGGCTTCAGCGCTGGAATTGTGGCAGATTTCAACGATAATGGGATTAACGGAGTCGAGGAACTTGGGCGCTAAGCTCAGGCCCCTTCCGCACGGTATTGTTTTGATTGGAACCAAACCATGTCGTCGCTGAAAGTTATGTTTGGGATTTTGGCCGCTGGCCTGATGCTGTCGGGCTGCATGCAGGCCACTCATTATGAGGCGGCCGACACCAAAGCCTTCAAGCCGAAGGACAAGGAGCTCCTCGCCAAGGTCCGGTACGAAAACACCCCGGTCGCCGAGCCGTTCCGCCGCGCCATCGTCCAGTACCACCGCAAGGAAACGCCCGGCTCGATCGTGGTCGATTCCGACAACCATTACCTCTATTACGTGCTGGATGGCGGCAAGGCGATCCGCTACGGCATCACCGTCGGTGAAGAGGCGATGGCCTGGTCGGGCATCGCCAAGGTGGGCAGCAAGACCGAGTGGCCGGCCTGGCACCCCACCCCCAGCGAAATTTCGCGCCTGGGTGTGCCGACCTATGTCGCGCCGGGTCCGGACAATCCGATGGGCTCCCGTGCGCTGTACCTGTATTCCGGAGGCAAGGACACGCTGTTCCGCATCCACGGCACCAACCAGCCGGAATATATCGGCGCCTCGATCTCGTCCGGCTGTATCCGCCTGACCAACGAGGACGCGATCGATCTCTATGATCGCGTCAAGGTCGGCACCCTCGTCGTGGTGCTCGAGCCGAAGCACGGCGATTCGCCCTACAATTCGCGCCTCGCGCTCCAGGGCGGCGGTTCCAGTTCATCCTACTGAGCAGGCCTTGCCTGAGGCTTTTCAAAAGCGCCGGTTTCACCGGCGCTTTTTTGTTGCCGATTGGTGCGACCGGCCTTTGTTGCCACCCGCCGCCGGCTTGTCTGCCGGTGCAGGAGGTGTCTCCGCCCCTCCGTCGTGGGCGCCCTCCTTTGCCTCGGGTTTGGCCGCGACCTCGCGCGGCGGGGCCTCCTCCGGACGTTCCGCCGGCAGTAGCGGAGCGACCTGCGGCAGCGGATCCCAGACGTTCCACTGGCAGATCCGGTAGTCGTTGCGCCGCTGGGCGAGATCGAGATGGATGTGGTCCTCGTGGTACCAGTCCGAGCCCGGGCCGAGCACGGTGGAAAAGCGCGCGCAGACCGAATGCAGCACGCGCTCGCGCACCTCGCGCGCCGTGGCGCGGTCGGTGAGGCCGATCGACTGCCCATTGGCGAGCTTGATGGCGCGGATGTCGATGGCATTGGCTTTGCCGTGCTCGGACAGCATCGCCCCAGCGACGCGGTTGCGGCCGCGGCACTCGAAGGAATCGAAATTATCGAGGTCGCTGATGGGCGAGCCGAGGCTGGCGGCCAGGGGCACGATGTCCTTGCGCAGCCAATCCGCGAGCGCGGACGCCATGGTGCAGCGGAGGATCGCCGCGGGCTTCACCGTCACCTTGCGCTTGTCCGGCAGCACGATGGCCTCCAGCCGCACCAGATCCTCGCCGCCGCAGGCGCCGGGGCCGCGGATATCCGGAATGGACGGCGCGATCGCGATCTCCTCGGTCAGCGCCAGCCGGCAGGCCGAGGCCTGCTTCTCGGGCGGCGGCGCGGCCTCGGCGGGCTTGTCCGCGCCTGGCTTGTCGGGGGACGGCTTGCCGTCTGCCTGCGGCGCCCCCTCATCCGACGCTTTGGGGGCGTCCTCGGGACGCGGCTTCGGCAGCGGAATCCTGGCGGGGCGAACGGTTGCGCGGGGCTTTGGTGCTCCAAGGTTGAAGATATCGAGCGGCGCAGGATATTTCCGCGCCTCTGCCCTTTCGGCGAGCAGCAATAGCCCCGCCGCAGCGGTAACCATTGCCGCGCCAGCGGACATATAGCCGCGACAAGACCATTTGCGGCGAAAGTCCGGCAGGCTAAAACTCATGTCAATTCTTTGGCCCAACGCTGAGAGCGACAATGCGCCCAGCGACTTCTCGGAGGAACGTCGGAATGCTTGGTTTGATGCAAGATTGGCCCCTGCTCTGCCACCGAATCATCGAACACGCCGCCAGGATTCATGGCAAGCAGGAGGTGGTCACACGCTCGGTCGAGGGTCCGATCCATCGCACCACCTACGCCGAGATCCACCAGCGCGCGCTCAAGGTCTCGCAGATGCTGGAGCGCGACGACATCAAGCTCGGCGACCGTGTCGCAACGATCGCCTGGAACACCTGGCGCCATCTCGAGGTCTGGTACGGCATCATGGGGATCGGCGCCATCTGCCATACCGTCAATCCCCGCCTTTTCCCCGAACAGATCGCCTGGATCATCAATCATGCGCAGGATCGCATCGTGATGACCGATCTCACCTTCGTTCCGATCCTGGAGAAGATCGCGGACAAGCTGCCAAGCGTGGAGCGCTACATCGTGCTCACCGACAAGGCGCACATGCCGGAGACCACGCTGAAGAACGCGGTGGCCTACGAGGACTGGATTGCGCAGGCCGACGGCAAATTCAAATGGAAGGACTTTGACGAGAACACGGCGGCGGCGATGTGCTACACCTCCGGCACGACCGGCGATCCCAAGGGTGTGCTGTATTCGCATCGCTCCAACGTGCTGCACGCGCTGATGGCCAACAACGTCGACGCGCTCGGCACCAGTGCGTCCGAGACAATGCTGCCGGTCGTTCCGCTGTTCCATGCCAACAGCTGGGGCATCGCCTTCTCCGCCCCCTCGCAGGGCACCAAGCTGGTGATGCCGGGCGCCAAGCTCGACGGCGCCTCGGTCTATGAGCTGCTCTCGACCGAGAAGGTGACGCACACCGCCGGCGTGCCGACGGTATGGCTGATGCTGCTCCAGCACATGACCGCCAACAATCTCAAGCTGCCGGATCTGAAGATGGTGATCTGCGGCGGCTCGGCGATGCCGCGTTCGATGATCAAGGCCTTCCTCGACATGGGCTCGAACGTCCGCCATGCCTGGGGCATGACCGAGATGAGCCCGATCGGCAGCGTCGCGGCGCTGAAGCCGCCGTTCCAGAATGCCACCGGCGATGCCAGGCTCGACGTGCTGCAGATGCAGGGCTATGCGCCCTTCGCCGTGCAGATGAAGATCACCGACGATGCCGGCAAGGAGCTGCCCTGGGACGGCAAGACGTTCGGCCGCCTCAAGGTCTCCGGGCCCGCCGTCGCCAAGGCCTATTACCGCGTCGACAGCAACATCCTCGACGAGGACGGCTTCTTCGACACCGGCGACGTCTCGACCATCGACGAGGACGGCTATATGCGGATCACCGACCGCTCCAAGGACGTGATCAAGTCCGGCGGCGAGTGGATCTCCTCGATCGACCTCGAAAACCTCGCGGTCGGCCACCCCGCCGTGGCGGAAGCCGCCGTGATCGGCGTGTTCCACCCGAAGTGGGACGAGCGGCCGCTCCTGATCGTGCAGCTCAAGCAGGGCCAGCAGGCCACGCGCGAGGACATCCTCAAGTTCATGGACGGCAAGATCGCCAAATGGTGGATGCCCGACGACGTCGCTTTCGTCGACGGCATTCCGCACACCGCCACCGGCAAGATCCTGAAGACGGCGCTGCGCGACCAGTTCAAGGATTATCGCTTCCCGAACGCTGCGGCGTAATCGTTGGTGCCACCCTCCCCTGGAGGGGGAGGGTCGGCTCGCAGCGCGTCAGCGATGTGAGCCGGGGTGGGGGTGACAGTCTCTCCCCAATAGCGGTGCCCGTGCGGAGAGATCACCCCACCCCGCTCGCGCTGCGCGCGATCGACCCTCCCCTTCCAGGGGAGGGTGATCGACCCTTGAATTTGCCCCCGCGCCGTGGTCTCAACGGTCCTATCGTCGCGCCAGATCGGCCGGCATCGCGCCCAACATCCGGCAGAGCTTCACCCGATGGCCCGCAGGTTTTCCGCTCCCTACCAGTCGGAGCCCGTGTCCAGCCTCGCGAGTTGGGCGCGCAATCTGGCCGTGTTCGCGGTGGTGGCGGTGGTGGTGTCGATCATCGTCGTCCGCTTCGATTTCCTGGAGCCGAAGCCGGCGCTTGCGACGTTCATCGGCGGCATCGCGATCGCCGGCCTCTCGATCCTGTTCGGGCTCGCCGGCTTTGCCGCGATCTGGCAGAACGGCTCGCGCGGCATGGCCCGCATCCTGCTTGCCTTCCTGATCGACGGGGCGATCCTCGCCTACCCCGCCTATCTGGCCTTTCAATATCGCAAGCTGCCGTCGATCTACGACATCACCACCGACCCGATCGATCCGCCGCGCTTCGACGCGCTGGCGCGCCTGCGCACCGGCGAGGGCACCAACACCGCGGTCTATGCCGGTCTCTATTCGGCGGAGCAGCAGCGCCATTTCTATCCCGACATCGAGCCCGTCGAGCTCGAGATCCCGGTCGACCGCGCCTATGCAATCGCGCTCCAGCTCGTCCACAAGCGCAAATGGATCGTGATCGACGAGCGCGCACCGCAGCCGCCACGCCGCATCGGCCGCATCGAGGCGGTCGCGCGCACGCCGATCATGGGTTTCCGCGAGGACGTTTCGATCAGGGTCGTGCCGGATGGCGATGATTCCCGCGTCGACATCCGTTCTGCGTCGCGCAATTTCGACAGCGACCTCGGCAGCAACGCCGCGCGCGTCAAGAAATTCATCGACGACCTCAACACCGCCGCCGATGCCGACGCGCTCAAGCCGGTGAAGAAAACCCCGGTCGCACCGCCCAAGGCGCCGGCGAAGACGGTGAAGAAGTGAAATTGGCGAATGGGGAGTAGCGAATAGCGAATGGAGCCGCCCAACCGCTACTCCCCATTCGCTATTCGCCCTCAGGCCATCCGATAGGTCCCGCCGATCACGGGATCGCCATCCGTCGCCACCACGCCGCGCGCGACCAGGTCTTCCAGGTGCGCCAGAACGGAATAGCCCGCCGCCGTCGTCAGGCGCGGATCGATACCGATATAGATCGCGCGGACCATGGTCGGGATGTCGGTCTCGCCCTTGGCGAGACGGTGCAGGATCGAGGCCTCGCGCGCCTTGCGGTGACGGATCAGGAAGCGCACGAAGCGCTGGCCCTCGGGAATCTCGGGGCCATGGCCCGAGAAGTAGAGATCCTCCTCGCGGGCCGCGAGCCGGTCGAGCGAGTCCATGTAGTCGATCATCGAGCCGTCCGGCGGCGCCACGATCGAGGTCGACCAGCCCATGACGTGGTCGCCCACGAAATTGAATTTTCGCTCGGGCCAGGCGAATGCCAGATGATTGGCCGTGTGGCCGGGCGTTGCGACGGCCTCGAGCCGCCAGCCGTCACCTTCCACGACGTCGCCGTGCGCGAGGCTGACGTCCGGGGCAAAATCGCGGTCGGCGCCGGATTCCGGATTGTGCTTCTCGCTCTCGAAGCGCGGCCGCGAGGCGCGATGCGGGCCTTCGGCATAGACCGGCGCAGCTGTCGCCTGCTTGATGCGCGCGGTGTTCGGCGAATGATCGCGATGGGTGTGGGTGACGAAGATGTGCGTCACCGTCTCGCCGCGCACCGCATCGAGCAGCGCCGCCGCATGCGCCGCATCGTCAGGACCGGGATCGATGATCGCGACATTGCCTCGGCCTACGATGTAGCTGACCGTCCCCGTGAAGGTGAACGGGCTCGGATTGTTGCAGAGCACGCGCCGCACGCCGGGGCGGACCTCCTCGACGATGCCGGGCTTCAGCGGAAAGTTGCGGTTGAACGGGACGTCGTCATTGTCGGACATGGGACTTCCTGTCGCCACACTCTCTGCCGTCATACCCCGCGAAGGCGGGGTATCCAGTACGCCGCGGCGCCAGTGACAAAAGCGAAGTCTCTGGGTTACTGGATCGCCCGCCCCAGTGCGCAACTGCGCACAAGGCGGGCGATGACAGTAGAGCAACTAGCCGCGGCGGAAAACACAATGACTAGAAAAACGCCTGAATGCCCGTGATCGCGCGGCCCAGGATCAGGGCGTGGACGTCGTGGGTGCCCTCATAGGTGTTGACCGTCTCGAGGTTATGGACGTGGCGCATCACGTGATACTCGATCGAGATGCCGTTGCCGCCGTGCATGTCGCGGGCGGTGCGGGCGATGTCGAGGGCCTTGCCGCAATTGTTGCGCTTCATGATCGAGATCATCTCGGGCGCGAACTTGCCCTCGTCCATCAGGCGGCCGACGCGGAGCGAGCCCTGAAGGCCGAGCGCGATCTCGGTCTCCATGTCCGCAAGCTTCTTCTGCACCAGCTGGGTGGCGGCGAGCGGCTTGCCGAACTGCTTGCGGTCGAGCGTGTATTGACGGGCGCGGTGCATGCAGTCCTCGGCGGCACCCAGCGCACCCCAGGAGATGCCGTAGCGGGCGCGGTTGAGGCAGCCAAACGGGCCCTTGAGCCCGGAGACGTTGGGCAGCAGCGCGTCCTCGGGGACCACGACGCCGTCCATCACCACCTCGCCGGTGATGGAGGCGCGAAGCGAGAGCTTGCCGCCGATCTTCGGGGCCGACAGGCCCTTCATGCCCTTCTCCAGCACGAAGCCGCGGATCTGGTTGTCGTGCGCGGCCGACTTGGCCCAGACCACGAAGACGTCGGCGATCGGCGCGTTCGAGATCCACATCTTGCTGCCGGTGAGGCGATAGCCGTCCGACACCTTCTCGGCGCGGGTCTTCATGCCGGCCGGATCTGAGCCGGCATCGGGCTCGGTCAGGCCGAAGCAGCCGACCCACTCGCCGCTGGCGAGCTTGGGCAGGTACTTCTTGCGCTGGTTCTCGTCGCCATAGGCGTAGATCGGGTACATCACCAGCGAGGACTGCACCGAGTTCATCGAGCGATAGCCGGAATCGACCCGCTCGATCTCGCGCGCGACGAGGCCATAGGCGACGTAGCTCGCATTGGCGCAGCCATATTCCTCAGGCAGCGTGATGCCGATCAGGCCGAGCTCGCCCATCTCGTTGAAGATCTCGCGGTCGGTCTTCTCCTCGAGATAGGCCTTGGAGACGCGCGGCAACAGCTTGTCCTGGGCATAGGCGCGGGCGGTGTCGCGCACCATGCGCTCGTCTTCGGTGAGCTGCTCGTCGAGCAGGAACGGATCGTCCCACTGGAAAGAAGCCGCAGCCGGCTTGTCCTTGGCCTGAGGGCGCACGCTCATGAAACGTCCTTTCGCGTCTGGTTCCGTCTAAATATTGCCCGACAAATTAAAGCGCCGCGGCAACAAGTGCAATTGCATCCTGGTTTCGGTCATTCCGGGTCGCGCAACGGCGCAAACCGGAAACGATGCGGTCAGATTTCGAGCTGCTCGTTGGCGACGATCTCGATACCGAAGCCCGACAGACCCTTGTAGTCGTGCACCGACGAGGTGAGATGCCGGATCGAGGTGACGCCGAGGTCGCGCAAGATCTGCGCGCCGACGCCGACCTCGCGCCACTGGCGGTTGCGGTCGGCCTCCGTCGACGTCTCGTCCGGCAGCGGCGAAACGGGCACGCCGGCCGCGCCATCGCGCAAGTAGACCAGCACGCCACGGCCGGTCTTCTTGAAATGCTCGAGCACGGCGGCCATGCGCTTGTGGCCGGTGAAGGTGTCCTTGACGATGTTCGGCTTGTGGAAGCGCGTCAGCACGTTCTTGCCGTCGCCGACGCCGTTGTAGACGAAGGCGACGTGGGCGATGGAATCGAACGGCGAGCGGTAGGCGTAGCCCTGCAAGGGGCCGATCGGGCTGTCGGTGACGAAGGTCGAGACCCGCTCGATCAGCTTCTCGCGCGCCTGGCGGTAGGCGATCATGTCCGCGATGGTGACGTGCTTGAGCTTGTGCCTGACCGCAAACTGCGCGACCTGCTCCCCCTTCATCACGCTGCCGTCGTCGTTCATGAGTTCGCTGATGACGCCGACCGGCGGCAGGCCGGAAAGCTTGCAGAGGTCGACGGCGGCCTCGGTATGGCCGGAGCGAAGCAGCACGCCGCCGTCCTTGGCGATCAGCGGGAAGATGTGGCCGGGCCGGGCGAAATCGTTGGCGCCGACATTGGGATTGGCGAGCGCGCGGCAGCACGAGGCGCGCTCATCGGCGGAGATGCCGGTGCCGCCGTCGGCCTTGTAGTCGATCGAGACCGTGAACGCGGTGGTGTGCGCGGAATCGTTGTGGGCGACCATCGGGTCGAGCCGCAGCCGGCGCGCGTCCTCGGTCGTCACGGGCGCGCAGACGATGCCGGAGGTATGGCGGATGATGAAGGCCATCTTCTCGGCGGTGCAGAGCGAGGCGGCGACGATCAGATCGCCCTCGCCCTCGCGGTCCTCGTCGTCGGTAACGACCACGAGCTCACCCCGGGCAAAGGCCTGCAAGACTTCCTGAACGCTATCGGGCATTTCCCAATCTCTATCGGTTATGGCCGGGAGGCTTAGCCGGACTTGGGTCGGGGCGCTAGTCTCCCCAGCGCAACCACATATGCCTGAGGGCGGGCCTGCCGATCGGTTTCAGGCTTGCACCGGGCATATCAGCGATATAGGCGCGGATTGCCCGCAAGGAAGGCGGCAAGGAAGACGACCCGACGCCGTCAGGGCAGCACCTCGCGGCGCTCGCCGAGGCGCAGATCGAGCTCGGCGCGCTTGTCCGCGAGCAGGCCGGCCTGGGCGGCTTCGATCACGGTAAACAGCTCATGGGCATCGCTGAGCCGGGTCACGGTGACGTAGCTGGCGCCGGCCTCGTAGAGCGCGTCGACGTCGGCCAACAGGTCGGCCGTCGCCACGATCAGGGCGGTCGGATTGAGCGCGCGGACGTGGCGGACCAGCTTCTCGTTGGTGGCGCCCTTCAATAGCGAATCCGGCACGCTGAGGATGATCATCTCGGACTTGCCGACGCCGGCATGGAGCAGCGTGTCAGCGCTACTGATGTCGCCGTAGATCACATGCAGGCCGCGCGAAAGCAGGGTCTTGTACACATTGGGGTTGAAGTCGATCACGGTGATCTGGTCGAGCAGCACCGGTGCCTGCCGCTCGATCTCGGCGAGAAGCGCGCTCGCCGCACGGAAAAAGCCGAGGATCACGATGCGGCGGGCTTCGCCATGGCCGCCCTCGTGGCCCTCCTCGGCATGGCCGTTGCCATGGTCGAGATCGCGCAGGCCGATCCGCTTCAACGGGCCGATCGCCCAGCGGGTGATCTGGTCGCTGCGGGTCATCACGAAGGTCGAGAGCACCGCCAGCACCACGAAGGCGAAGGAGGCGGCATTCGCCGTCTCGGCCGCGATGTGGCGGTCGGTGACGCCGGTCTGGATCACCACCAGCGAGAATTCGGAGATCTGCGCGAGGTTGAGCGCCGGCAGCAGGCTGGCGCGCAGGCCCTGCTTCATCAGGTAGAGCGGCGTGAACGTCGTGACGAGGCGGCTTGCCACCGTGAACGCCGCGATCATCAAGGCAAGACCGATCACCGAGAGGCCGGGCACGGGAATGGTCATGCCGAGCGCGACGAAGAACAGCGTGATGAAGAAGTCCCGCAGCGTGGTGACCTTGGCGGTGACGTCGAGCGCGTAAGGGAAGGTCGAGAGGGAGACGCCGGCGATCAGCGCGCCCATCTCGCGCGACAGCGACAGTCGCTCGGCGGTCTCGGCGACGAGAAAGCACCAGGCCAGCGCGCCGAGCAGGATCAGCTCGGGCCGCCTGGCGATCTGGTGGAACAGGCGCGGCAGCACGTAACGGCTGACCAGCAGCGCGGCGGCGACCAGCACCGCGACGCGGCCGATCGAGAGCAGGATGACGCTGACCTGCAGATTGGCGAGACTCGGCTGCACCGCCAGGAACAGGATGGCGAAGATGTCCTGCAGCACCAGCACGCCGAGGGTGATGCGACCCGGCAGCGTGTCGAGCTCGCGCTTCTCGTAGAGCACCTTGACGATGATGACGGTGCTGGAGAGCGCGCAGGCGACGCAGAGATAGACCGCATCGAAATGCCCGCCGCCGAGCGACAGGCCGATGCCGACGAAGAATAGAACCCCGAGCAGGCAGCCGCCGAGCAGCTGGCTGCCCGCCGCGAACAGAATCACCCGCCCTGCCCGCACGATCTTCTTCAGGTCGATCTCGAGCCCGATCATGAACAGCATGAAGATCAGGCCAAGCTCGGAGATGACGCTGATCGATTCCTGCGAATGGACCCAGCCGGCGCCGAATGGACCTATGCAGAAGCCGGCGATAAGGTAGGCCAGGATCAGCGGTTGCCGGGCGAAATGGGCGAGCAGGCCCAGCATCCAGGCAAACAGGATAGAGAGAGTGATGTCGCGAATGAGCTCGTGCATGCCAAATTGGTCCGTTTTGCCGCACCCTAGAGACGGGTTGCGGTGCGGCAAGCGAGCAATTCGTCACATGCGGAATGGGCTCATCGCAGCCATGCTGCTCAGTCCCCTCGCCTTTGCCGTGCCCGCCGCCGCGCAATCCAAGGTCAATATCGAACAAAACTTTGCCGAATCGCTCACCCCACTGCCGAAGGAAGACCTCGCCGTTTCCGGCGGTTTCTACGTGCCCGCCTATTCCAGCGTCGCGATGAGCCAGGGCAAGCTGCGTGTCGACTTCTCGGTGACGCTGAGCGTTCACAACGCCTCCGAGACCCAGCCGCTGGTCATCAAACGCATCGCCTATTTCGACACCGCAGGCAAGCAGGTCGAGAGCTATCTGAAGACGCCGGTGGCGTTGAGGCCGCTCGCCACCGTCTCGATCTTCATTCCGACCGACGACGTGCGCGGCGGGACCGGTGCCAATTTCCTGGTCGACTGGGCCGCCACGGGCGAGATCGCCGAGCCGGTGGTCGAAGCCTTGATGGTTGGCGGCATCGCCAACGCGCATTACGCTTTCATCAGCCAAGGCCGTCCGACCAGGACGGCCGGCAAGAAGTAAGGCGGCCGGCGCAAAGCCGACGCTCAACAAGAACAAAACGAGGAACGCTCCCATGACGTCCAGCTTCGATTTCGCGCCCCTGTTTCCAGCAGGGCTGCCGGCCCCTTCTGCGCGCTGGACGGGCCTTGCCAAATACAGCTTCGTCGGCGGTAATAACGATTCCGAACAGGTGCCGCTCGACGAGCTGATCGAAGCGGCCACCACGGTGCTGCGGCACGAGGGCCGCTCGCTCGCCACTTACGGGCTGGCGCATGGGCCGCAGGGCTACCTCCCCTTGCGCGAATTCCTGGTGGCGAAACTCAGGCGCGATGCCGGAATCAGCTGCACGGTCGACGATCTCCTGATCGTCTCCGGCTCGCTCCAGGCCCTCGACCTCGTCAACGCCACCCTGCTGACGCGCGGCGACACCGTGATTTTCGAGCAGGAGAGCTATCAGGGCTCCCTGACACGACTGGCGCGGCTCGGCGTCAACGTCGTCGGCATTCCCCTCGATAAGGACGGCATGCGCATGGACCTGCTGGCCTCCACGCTGGCCGACCTGAAGCGCCGCGGCATCCGGCCGAAATACATCTACACCATTCCGACGGTGCAGAACCCGACCGGCAGCATCATGCCCGAGAGCCGCCGCACCGAGCTGGTGCGGCTCGCGACCGAATATGGCGTGCCCATCTTCGAGGACGATTGCTATGCCGACCTCGTCTGGTCGGGGCAGCGGCCGCCTGCGCTCTACGCGATGAGCCCGAACGGCGGCGTGATTCATATCGGCTCGTTCTCGAAATCGATCGCGCCGGCGCTGCGCGTCGGCTTCGTCGTGGCGCCCTGGGAGGTGATGTCGCGGATGCTGGCGCTGAAGACGGATGCGGGCTCCGGTGCGCTGGAGCAGATGGTGCTCGCCAGCTATTGCAAGCCGCATTTTTCAAGCCACGTGCCGGCCCTGACCAAGGCACTGCGGAGCAAGCTCGACACGCTGATGGAAGCCCTGAACGAGCAGTTCGGGACCGCCGCCGAATTCGAGGCGCCCAAGGGCGGCATCTTCCTGTGGGTCAAGCTCCCCGACCAGGTCGATACGCTGAAGCTGTATCAGGCCGCGCTCGCCGCCGGCGTCTCGATCAATCCGGGGCCGGAATGGTCGACCAACAAGGGCCATTCCGCATCGCGGCTGCGGCTGTGCTTTGCCAGCCCCTCGCACCAGCAGATCCGCGACGGCGTCGCCGTGCTGGCCGAAGTGTGCCGCAAGGAGTTCGGCGTGCCGGCGCGTAGCGCCAATGTGGAGAAGCGGGCCTGAGGCCTGGTCGAGCGTCTCCTCATGCCGCCTGTGGCTGACTGCCGTGGATCGCGGAAGCGAGCCGCAGCAACAGGACGATGGAGACGTTGCCCTTGCCGGCCTCGATCTGGGCGATATAGCGCTCGGAAATCCCGGAGCGGCGGGCCAGCTCCCGGCGCGACAGGTCGCAGCGGGTGCGCGAGGACCTCAGGCGGTCGCCCAGCTCGGCCAGAAACGCGGTCTCGGAATAGGGCGGCACGGCGCAGCTCCCCGGCAGCACTTCGCCCGCAAAATCCATGACTTGATTCAGCATTGCTCTATCCACGTTCGCCTTCGGGAAATGCCATCTTACCTTCGAAACGCCCTGCCTCATTGACGCGGATCAAATTCGCGCGCGATCGACGACTGCCGTGGACGACCGCGCGCGGAATGCTAGACTTTGGAATTCGTCGAGGCGGGGTTTCTCAGGACATGATGCGTTGTTCGGGTCGCTGGATCGCGGCTGCGGTGCTGTGGGTCGCGTTCACCTCCACGGCCGGTGCCGAGACGCTGGCCGTGACCGTGGAGCAATGGGGCCTGCTCGGCTCCTGGGCGGTCGATTGCTCTGCCCGGCCAGACCGCGACAAGGGTGCACTCCTGAGTTACGAGATCCGGAAAGACGGCCGGGTGATGTACCGGCGCAATTTCGGCGAGGCCATGGACGAGAACGAGATCGTGTCCGCCACGGTCAATGCCGAGGGCCTGCTCAATGTGATGGTCTACTTCCCCTTGCTGCGTCAGGCGCGCGAGTTCGGGTTGCTGTTGCAGAAGGACGGCCGCCTGCGCGCGATCTATAATCGCAGCGAGCGCGGCGAGTACACGATCAGGGACGGCAAGTACGTCGCAACAGGTGCACAGACGCCCGCGCAGCAGCGCTGCGACTAGCACGCCTTCGTCTGAACATCCGTTCAGAATTCTCTCGCCGTTTCTCCGGAACGTTCGCGCAAATCTGCGGTTTAGATGTGCATTCGTTTGGAGGAGGACAGCATGAAGAAGCTTGGTTATGTGGTTGCGGCTCTCGGCGCGATCGTGATTGCGGCGCCGACGCTGGCCAGCGCAGAGACGGTGGTGATCAAGCGCGGTCATCATCATCACGGCCCGTACGGCGCTCGCGCCGAATACCGCATGCACCATGACCGTGGCTGGCATCATGGCTGGCGCCATCGCGGCGACAAGGTCGTCGTGATCAAGCGCAGCCATCGCCACCATCACTGGGACTAATGCGCAACGCGACAAGGAATGGCCCCTCACGGGGCCATTTTCTTGCGTTCTTTTTTCCTTCTCCCCTTGTGGGAGAAGGTGGCGCGAAGCGCCGGATGAGGGGTTGCGTCAGCGAGTCCGAAAGTGAAAGACTCATGCGCGGAGAGAGACCCCTCACCCGTCTCGCCGCTTCGCGGCGAGCCACCCTCTCCCACAAGGGGAGAGGGTGAAGATCGATTAATCCCACGCCGGCGCGAAGCCTGGATTGACGCAGCGTCTGTCCTTCGCCAGCGCGGCGATCTTCTTGCGGTCGGCATCGTCGAGCGTGATCTTCAGCGCGTCGAGATTGGCCTGCTGGCTCTCGCGACGCGAGGCCTTCGGGATCGCGGCGACGCCGTCCTGGTCGAGCAGCCATTTCAACGCGAGCTGCGCGGCGGTGGCATTGTGCCTGGCGCCGATGTCGGCCAGCACCGGGTCGGTCGCGAAACGTCCCTGCGCGAGCGGACAATAGGCAACCAGCGGGATCGACCTCGCCTGGAGATAGGCGAGCACCTTCGATTGATCGAGCATGGCGTGATATTCGACCTGGTTGCAGGCGATCGGCGCATTGATCTCCTCGACCGCGACCTTGAGCAGCGCGGTGGTGAAATTGGCAACGCCGATGGCGCGCGTGCGCCCCTCCTCCTTGAGCTTCATCAGGGTCTCGAACACCGCGCCCCAGTTCGCGGCCTTCGACGGCCAGTGCACGAGATAGAGATCAACATGGTCGAGCCCGAGCTTCCTGAGGCTGGCGCCGAAAGCGCGGCGGATCGCATCGGGGCTGAGGTTCTCGTGCCAGACTTTCGTGGTGACGTGCAGCTCACCGCGCGGCACGCCGGACGCGGCGATGGCCGCGCCGATCGCCTCCTCGTTGGCGTACATCTCGGCGGTGTCGATGTGGCGATAGCCGATGGAAAGCGCGCTCTCGACCGCGGCACGGCAGGCATCGCCCTGCATGCGGAAGGTGCCGAGGCCGAGCTTGGGCATGCTGATGCCCTGTGTTTTCAGATGGTCCATGAAACAGGCTCCCGAGATATTCAGCCCACCGGATGCGCGCGGCGATGCCGCGTGAGCAGACCTTTGGTGACGGAAAAGAAGTGGTGGGAGCCCTTACCCTAGCGCGGGAGGAGCATGGAGGCCAATCAAGATCGGGTTAGCAGCCTACGAATGCTGCGCCACCAGCGACGGATGCATCTGCGGCCGCGGGACGATGTCGACCGACCAGAGGTCGCGATTGTCGACGTCCTTCAGGGTCACGGTCATCACACCGCTGCGGCCGTCGATGTCGACCCGCCCGAAGAACTGCAAGCCGAAACAGGGCGCCAGATTGTCGCCCTGCGCGGCGCTGCAGCCATGCTGGTACATTGCGACCGGGCCGAAGGTGTCGTCGAGCTCGCCCGGGCTCCAGCTGCCGGCATGCAGCGGGCCGGAGACGAACTCCCAGAACGGCTCGAAATCCTGGAACTGCGCCTTGTTCGGATCGTAATAGTGCGCGGCGGTGTAGTGCATGTCGGCCGTGAGCCAGACGATGTTGCGGATGCCGGCGCGCTTGATGGAGGCGAGCAGATCGGCGATCTCGTGCTCGCGCCGGTCGGGCGGCCCATCGCCGAGCGCGACCGCATCCAGGCTGATCAGGCCGATCGGCAAATCGGCCGCGATCACCTTCCAGGTCGCGCGTGAGGCGGCAAGCTCGCGCTTCAGCCAGGCGAGCTGCTCGGCGCCCAGGATCCAGCCGCGGTGATCATCGCCCTTGTTCCAGCTCTCGTCGCGGTAGCTGCGCATGTCGATCATGAAGACGTCCAGCAGCGGTCCATAGGCGATCTTGCGATAGACGCGGCCGTGCTGCGCGCTGATGTTGCGGATCGGCATGAAGTCGAAGAAGGCCCGGCGGGCCCGCGCGACCAGGCGCGGGGTACCGTCGTCCTCGTAACCGGTCTCGTCATGGGTCCCGATCGGCGACCAGTCGTTGGTCACCTCGTGATCGTCCCATTGCGCGAACATCGGCACCTCTGCATGAAAGGCGCGGAAATGTTCGTCGAGGTGGTTGTATTTGTAGTTGCCGCGGAACTGCGCCAGGGTGTGCGCGACCTCGGATTTCTCCTCGGTGACGAGGTTGCGCCAGGTCTCTCCGTTCGGCAGCTTCTGTTCGGAAGCGATCGTGCAGTCCGCGTAGATGTGGTCGCCGCAGTGGATGAAGAAATCCGGATTGTTGTCGAGCATGGTGCGATAGCTGCGATAGCCGCCGCGGGAGACGTCGATGCCCCAGCCCTGCCCTGCGGTGTCGCCGGACCACAGGAACGAGATCGACTGGCGCACTGCCGGCGCGGTGCGGAAATGGCCGATGCGGCCTTCACTGAGGAGACCGCTGGCGATGTCGGCGAAGCGGACGCGGTAGAAGATGTCCTGTCCGGGCGGCAGATCCGCCAGCAGAAGCTTCGACGTGAGATCGGCATCGGGCAGCGCATCGCCGGAAGCCGAGGCGATAATGGTCTTGAAGCTCTCGACGGTCGAGCATTCCACCTGCATCCGCGCGGGCCGGTCGGCGCGCGCCCAGATCACCGCGGAGCCGCCGGAGACATCGCCGGACTGGATGCCGGCTGCGATCTGCGGCCGGTCGGCGGCGCGGCTCAAATGAGGCTTCGCGAGCGAGGCGATGGCGAGACTGGAGGCGGAGCGGACCAGGAACTGCCGCCGGGTCCATGCGCGCGAGGCGCGGAGCGTTGCCATTCAGGAGACCTTCGTCGAATCGCGACGGAAGGTGCCTGCGCTCCTTGACTCCCAGCTTACGGTTTCTTGACTCCGCGCCTACGGTTTTGCGACGCGGGGATGACGGCTGTTGCAACCGCGGAGCGCGGTCTGCTCCCTCGCCCCGTTCTTTCGGGGAGAGGTAAAGACACAGCGACGGCTCCCGCGCCTACCGCTTCCAGTTGCAGATGCCGCCGGAGCGGCATGGCCAGGTCTGGATACGGGTGTCCATCGCCTGCGCATCGAGCGGATTGCCGCGGCGGTGGGCAAGCTTGGCGCGGGCCGCGCCGCGCGGCGGTGTGCTCGCCGCATGCGCGGCCTTCGGCTCGGCCACACGAACGCGTTCGGCGGCAACCTTCTTCGGCACCTCGACGGGCTCAGCGCGCGCCTGTGCCTCGTTGCCGCCACGCGCTTCGAGCGCGACCGGGGCGAAGTGCGTCTCCGGCCCGAGACGTTTCGGCGACAGCAGGGCCTTTGAGAGATCGAGGCCGAGATATTCGTCGGGCTTGTAGTCGTCGGCGCGCGCGACACCGGCCCCTGCGACCACGAGGGCAAAGGCAATTGCGAAGTGAACACTTTTCAGGACCACGGATGCCTCCTGAAATCGATTTATGAAAGGGGCAATTTACCCCTATCTAGGAGGCGCCGCGCGCAATTCCAGCGGTCAAATGCCGCCGTGGTTAAGAAGTTTGACGGCGTCAGGCGACCTTTCGCGTCGCCCCCGTCCCGTCCAGGAACCCCAGCAGGCGGCTGCGAATGATGGTTTCCGCTTCGTCCATGATGCGATCGATCAGCTCCTTGCAAGACGGGATGTCGTGGATCAGGCCTGCGACCATTCCGCAGCTCCAGGCGCCGGCGTCCATCTGGCCGTCCAGCATGATCTTGGGATAGACGCCCGCGACCTGGTCGTGAATGTCGTCGATGGTGAGCTTGGCGCCCTTCTCGCGCTCGATCTCGAGCAGGCGGTCGACATTGGCGTTCTTCAGGACGCGCTCGGTATTGCGCAACGCCCGCATGATCAGGCGGGTGTCGAGCTCGGTGGCCGCGACCAGCGCGTCCTTGACGTTCTGGTGCACCGGCGCTTCCTTGGTGGCGATGAAGCGCGTGCCCATGTTCATGCCCGCCGCGCCCAGCGAGAGCGCCGCGACCAGGCTGCGACCGTCGGCCATGCCGCCGGAGGCGACGAACGGGATCTTCAACTCCTCCGCCGCACGCGGCAGCAGGATCATGTTGGGGATGTCGTCCTCGCCGGGATGGCCGCCACACTCGAAGCCGTCGACGCTGACGGCATCGCAGCCGATGCGCTCGGCCTTCAGCGAGTGGCGCACCGAGGTGCATTTGTGGATGACCTTGATGCCGGCGGCCTTCAGCGCCGGCATGTAGGCTTCCGGGCTGCGGCCTGCGGTCTCCACCGCCTTGATGCCGCCCTCGACGATGGCCGCGATGTATTCCGGATAAGGCGGCGCCGAGAAGGCTGGCAGGAAAGTGAGATTGACGCCGAACGGCTTGTCCGTCATGTCGCGGCAGCGCGCGATCTCCTTGGCGAGCAGCTCCGGCGTCTTCTGCGTGAGACCGGTGATGATGCCGAGCCCGCCGGCATTGGAGACGGCCGCCGCCAGCTCGGCGAAGCCGACGAAATGCATGCCGCCCTGGATGATCGGGTGCTCGATGCCGAACAGTTCGGTGATCGCGGTCTTCACTGAAGGTCCTCCCGGAATTTGCTCGATGTTGAGATCAGTCTAGCCGGACTTTCCCGCCGCGGTCACCATTTCTCTCCGAAGGGGCGGATCTCCATCTCGAAGGTCCAGGCGCTCTTCGGCTGCTGATAAAGCTGCCAATAGGCGTTCGCGACCGACGACGGCGGCATCAGGAGGTCGGGATCGTCAAGCGCATTCGGGCCGTGCGCCTCGAGCCGGCGCTGGCGCACCCATTCGGTGTCGACGCCGGAATCGATGATGAGATGGGCAACGTGGATGTTCTTCGGCCCGAGCTCGCGCGCCATCGCCTGCGCCACCGCGCGCAGGCCGAACTTGGCGCTGGCAAAGGCGGCAAAGCCGCTGCCGCCGCGCAAGCTTGCGGTCGCACCCGTGAAGAAGATGTTGCCGCCGCCGCGCGGCAGCATCAGCCGCGCCGCCTCGCGCCCCGCGAGGAAGCCGGAATAGCAGGCCATCTCCCAGACCTTGCGAAACACGCGCTCGGTGGTGTCGAGGATCGGGAAATTGACGTTGGCACCGACGTTGAAGATGCAGACTTGGAGCGGTGCATGCTTGTCGGCGTCGTTCAGGAAGGCAATGACCTCATCCTCCTTCCGCGCGTCGAGCGAGCGGGCGTGGATCTCGCCACCGTCGGCTTCGATCTCTTGCACCAACGGCGCGAGCTTATCTCCATTGCGGCGGCCGGCGAAAATCGAGAACCCTTCGGCGGCAAACTTCTTGGCGATCTCGGCACCGATGAAATCGCCGGCCCCGATGACGGTCGCAGTGGCGTTTCGCTTGGACAAGATCGCCTCCTCCGGTGAGCCGCACTGTGGGCGTGCGGCGTTTCATGTGCCGGAGGCTATAGTTCAAAAATAGAACTGTCAAACTGAGCAGCCGAATGCTAACCTTCGGCACAAATCTCTCTGACCGATCAACTCAGTTCCTTTTTCAGACTGACTTCCTGCAGGAACCGCATCATGAAATGGGACACGCTTGAGGAAGAGCCCTGCTCGCTCGCCCGCACCGTCGCCGTGATCGGCGACCGCTGGACGCTGCTGATCCTGCGCGAGTGCTTCTTGCGGGTACGGCGGTTCGAGGGCTTTCAATCCTCGCTCCAGATCACACGCCATCTGCTCTCGGAACGGCTGAAGAAGCTGGTCCGCTTCGGCATTCTGCGCCGCGTCCCCTATTCCGAGGCGCCGAAGCGCTACGAATACATCCTCACCCAGAAGGGGCTCGACCTCTACCCGATCATCATGGCGATGGTGCATTGGGGCGACACCCATATGGGCGATGAGCGCGGCCGCCCGCTGCTGCATGAGCACAAGAGCTGCGGCAAGCTGTTCGACCCCATCATGGTGTGCTCGGAATGCGGCGAAGTGCTGCATGCCAAACAGGTGCATGTGCATGCGGGCCCCGGGCGGAGGGAAGCGCTGGGATGAGTGAGGCGCACCTCACAAAGCTCAAGCGAAGGGAACGCCGTAATAGGAGTTGATGCCGCGCACGGCGGCGTCATCGCCCCAGTTCCAGTCGGTCTTCTCACTATATTTCGGCGCGCCTTCCAGATCCTTGGCGGTAATCGCGGTCACGTAACCGCCGAGCTCGGTGTCGTACTTCAGCGACTGCCAGGGCAACGGATAGTGATCATTGCCGAGGCCGAGAAAGCCGCCGAAACCAAGCACTGCATAAGAGACC
This sequence comes from Bradyrhizobium sp. NC92, assembly GCF_025200865.1. NCBI lineage: Bacteria > Pseudomonadati > Pseudomonadota > Alphaproteobacteria > Hyphomicrobiales > Nitrobacteraceae > Bradyrhizobium > Bradyrhizobium sp. NC92. The sequence continues at coordinate 2,373,121 of NZ_CP104171.1, read as the reverse complement.
TTGCCGCTGATCTTGTCGATCATGACCCGTTCGATCGATCCGATCTTGTTACGATCGGCGCCGTAGACGGCGGTTCCCTCGACCTTGTCGCTTCCGATCAGCCGGCCCATCTCGTTGCGGTCCAGTTCACCCTGATTCAGCATCGTCATTCTCCACTCAGCCATTTGGGAATCAACCGAAAGGGGTGAGTGATCGTTCCGGCGCGTGTTCCGCAAATGCTTGGGAACATCACCACAAAGAACCGGTTCTCTGAGACGACCGAGGCCGCAACAACAACAAAGAGAGCCGCCCGCATGTCCCAGACCGTCTCCGACTTCATCATTCAGCGCCTGCATCAATGGGGCGTACGCCACATCTTTGGTTACCCCGGCGACGGCATCAACGGCGTGTTCGGTGCGATGAACCGGGCCGACGGCAAGATCGGCTTCGTGCAGGCGCGGCACGAGGAGATGGCGGCATTCATGGCGACCGCCTACGCGAAATTCTCGGGCGAGCTCGGCGTCTGCATTGCGACCTCTGGTCCCGGCGCCTCGCATCTCGTCACCGGGCTGTACGACGCGCTGCTCGATCACCAGCCGGTGCTGGCGATCGTCGGCCAGCAGGCTCGCAATGCGCTTGGCGGTCACTATCAGCAGGAGCTCGATCTTCTCTCGATGTTCAAGGACGTCGCAGGCGCCTATGTCGTGCAGGCCTCCTCGCCTGCACAAGTGCGACACCTGATTGATCGATCGGTGCGGATCGCACTGGCGCGGCGGACTCCAACCGTCATCATCTTCCCCAACGACTTGCAGGAGGAGCCTTACGAGGACCCGCCGCGCGCGCACGGCACGCTGCACTCCGGCGTCGGTTACAGCGCGCCTAAAGTCATCCCTCGTGATGCCGATCTCGACCGTGCCGCGGAGATCCTCAATGCCGGCAAGAAGGTCGCGATGCTCGTCGGCGCCGGCGCACTTGGCGCCACCGACGACGTCATTGCGGTCGCCGACCGGCTGTCGGCCGGCTGCGCCAAGGCATTGCTCGGCAAGGCCGCGCTGCCCGACGACCTGCCATGGGTCACCGGCTCGATCGGCCTGCTAGGCACCGAGCCCAGCTACAACATGATGATGGAATGCGACACGCTGCTGATGGTGGGCTCGGCCTTTCCCTACGCCGAATTCCTGCCGAAGGAAGGCAGCGCACGCGGCGTGCAGATCGACATCGACGCCAGCATGATGTCGATCCGCTTTCCCATGGAGGTCGGCCTCGTCGGCGATGCCGCCGAGACGCTGCGCGCCTTGTTGCCACGGCTGAAAACCAGGAGCGACGGCGCCTGGCGCCAGAGCATCCAGGAGGACGTCGCGACATGGTGGAAGACCTTGGATGACCGCGCGCATCAGCCCGCCGCGCCGGTCAATCCGCAGCTCGTCGCCTGGGAATTGTCACCGCGCTTGCCCGACCGCGCCATCATCACCAGCGATTCCGGCTCATGCGCCAATTGGTTCGCGCGGGACCTCAAGATGCGGCGCGGCATGACGGCCTCGCTGTCCGGCGGCCTCGCCTCGATGGGCGCTGCGGTGCCTTACGCGCTCGCAGCCAAATACGCCCAGCCTGATCGCCCCGTCATTGCACTCGTCGGGGACGGTGCCATGCAGATGAACAACATGGCCGAGATGATCACCGCTGCGAAGTATTGGCGCGACTGGAAGGACCCGCGTTTCGTCGTCTGCGTCTTCAACAACGAGGATCTCAATCAGGTCACCTGGGAGCAGCGCATCATCAACGGTGATCCCAAGTTCGAGGCTTCGCAGCGCATTCCCGATGTCTCCTATTCGCGCTTCGCCGAGCTGATCGGCCTGCGCGGCATCTTCGTCGACAGCCCACAGCTGCTCGGCTCGGCCTGGGAGCAGGCGCTTGCGAGCGAGAGGCCCGTCGTGCTGGAGGTGAAAACCGATCCCGAGGTGCCGCCGCTGCCGCCGCACATCACCTTGCAGCAGGCCAAGAACTTCTCGCTCGCCCTGATGAAGGGCGACCCGAACGAAAGCGGGATGATCAAGGGAGTAGCGCGGCAGGTGCTGGAATCGATTCTGCCCGGAAAACAATGAGGTGAGCCATGAGTGACTTCCGCGATATCAGGCACGGCGTCAACGACCCCGTCGATGGCGTCGACGTGAAGTACCACATCAACGACAACCGGACGCCGCACGAGCGGGCGCAACGCCATGCTGACGTCCGGGCCGACGCAACCGCTGCGCCGGCCGAACCGTTCCTGCCCGAGCGGCTTCGACGCAAGCCGACAGATCCGATCAATCCGCGCACCGGACGCAATCCCGCGGATTAGCCGTTAGGAACCTCGGCCCCGGCGGCGTGTTGGTCGGCGCACATCGCCGGCAAGCGGCCGCGCGACCTATCGGAAGGATTTGACCATGAAACGCACAATCATCGCGCTTGCCTGCATGGTTCTCGCAGGCCCGGCCCTCGCCCAGTCGCTCGGCGAAAAGACCGGCGTAAATTCGGTGCTCGGCGTTGCGCCTGCGACCGCCGACTTCGTGACCCAGGTCGCGATCAGCGACATGTTCGAGATCGAATCAAGCAAGCTTGCTCAGCAGAAGGGCAACGCGGAGGAGAAGACCTTCGCGCAGCAGATGATCACCGATCATACGAAGACGAGCAGCGAGCTCAAGGGACTGGTCGGCAATGGCAAGGTGCAGGCCACGCTGCCGACGGCGCTCGACAGCTCGCATCAGAGCAAGATCGACAAGCTCAAGAATGCGAGCGGCAAGGATTTCAGCTCGGACTACAATTCCTATCAGGTCAGCGCGCATGAAGATGCCGTGTCGCTGTTCGAACGTTACGCCAAGGGTGGCGACAATGCCGAGCTCAAGGATTGGGCCGGCAAGACACTCCCGGCGTTGAAGCACCACCTCGACATGGCCAAGACCCTCGGCAGGGCGCCGAGCGTCGGCCAAACCAAGTAACGCATTGCTGCAGGATGCGGGCCGTCCCGGCGTGCTTCCCGGCAGCGCGATGAGAAACGTCATCGCGCTGCCGCTGCGCGATGCCTGTCGGTTGCGCCTAGGAACCTTCCTTATGTCCGGGCTTTACAAAACCGTCATGGAGGATATCTCGCCGACGGACCGATGGCCTTAGTAACAGTCAAACCCACCCGGATCGATACGGCGATCGCCAACGAGATCGCGCACAATACCAACTCGGGGCTCGAGCATGCCGCCCAGGCCATGACCTGGGGTGCCGACGAGCATATCCTGGTCGCACTCGCGGCGGCGGGATGGCTCTACACCCGCCTCCGGCATCCGCAGCAGCGCCCCTTGGCCGATCACGTCCTGATCGTGTCGCTGGTGACGGCCGTGTTGCCGCATGTCTTGAAATCCGTGTTCGATCAAACGAGGCCCGACCGGCTGACGGTGAGCGGCCACTGGCGCGGTGTCCCCTTTTCGGGGCGGGCCCGCGACGCATTTCCCTCAGGTCACGCCGTGCATATGGGCGCCCTTGCCTCGGCCGCCGGCCTGTTGCCGCCGGCTCGCCGCAGCCTGGCGCGCTCCTTTGCCGTAGCGCTGTCCCTGACGCGCCTCGCGCTGCTCGCGCACTGGGCCAGCGACGTCGTGGCAGGCTTCACGCTCGGCATCATCGTCGAGCGATTGCTCAGGCCGTTCACACTGGCGACGTCACGGCGGCAGCGGCGCGAGGGCTCGGAGGGACAGCCATGACCGAGTATCTCGTGCGCTTCGTCGCCGGCGGTCTGATCGTATCCGTCTTCGCGATCTTGGGTGATATGCTGCGGCCGAAGAGCTTTGCCGGGCTGCTTGGCGCAGCGCCGTCGGTGGCGCTGGCTACGCTCGGCATCGCCGTGGTCCAGCACGGACCGCAATATGCTGCGGCCGAGAGCTGGACGATGATCTATGGCGCCATCGCGCTCGCCTGCTACAGCATCGTCGTCTGCCACCTCCTGATGAGGCTCCGTCTCGGCGCGCTTCCAGCAACGATCCTCGCCTTTGCCGCATGGCTCGTGGTCGCCTTCGGCCTGCTCGCCGGCCTGGGAGGTGCGGCCTGATGCTGGTGAAGCTATCGACATCGGCGCTGAAACAGACGCGGTGGTACGAGTACGCCATTCGCTTCCTGCTCGGCGGCGGTGCCACGGTGCTCGCGGGCGTTATCGGCTCGAAGTTCGGCACGGCCGTCGGCGGGCTCTTTCTTGCTCTTCCGGCCGTCTTCTGCGCCAGCGCGACACTGATCGAAAGCCATGAGCGTCACGCCAAGGAGAAGGCCGGCCTGAGCGGGCGCCGTCGCGGGCAGAAGGCGGCGGCGCTCGACGCCGCAGGCGCCGCACTCGGCAGCATCGGCCTCGCCGCGTTCGCCGCCATCTTCTATGCCATCATCGAGGCAAGCGCCGCATTCGCTTTCATCGCCGCGCTGACGGTCTGGGCTATCGTTTCCGTGTCGGCGTGGTGGCTCAGGCGCAAGCTTCGCATCGTCTCCCACACATCGCGCCGATCAGGCCATTCGGCGTCGGCAACAAGCTCTCGCTACGCGAAGCCCTAGTTCGCTTTCGCTCCCGTCGAGGGCTGCGATGCGGCGGCTGGAGGCCCGGGCTGTTGGCCCAGCGCTCGACCTCATCGATGATCTTCTGCTGGCTTGGCCGCACCGGCCCGGGCGCCGCGGGCTCTTCGGACAGCTTGCGAGGCAACCTGACTTCGTCCGCCATGGTCTCTCTCCTTCCGGGAACAATGCCTCACGGCGTGGCGCGTTTCTAAATCATTGATTTTATTTTGTTTTCCTACTCATTTGGAGGCTTTATCGGCTTTCGCGGAACTCTCATCAAGTTGGTTCGTTGAGTAAACTACTCAACCTACTCAATTTGCGTGATTGCCATGAACGACCTTCGCGCCGAGCGCCTTCAGGTCATGCTCTCGCCGGAAGAGTTGGCCGCCGTCGACGATTTCCGGTTCAAACACCGCATGCCGACGCGGGCGGCAGCCGTCCGCGAACTCCTCAAGTTCGGACTGGCCGCTGTGGGCGTCGATGCCGCTGCCGGCGTGAAGTCAAGCAGCTTCGGCGTGTTCGGCCGCGGGCCTGACGGACATACTCAGGGGGATCCGGAAAGCGGCGGCGGCTGACGCACATTAGCCTCTTCCACAAGCAAACGACCCCGGCACGGTGGGTGCCAGGGCCGTCCTTGGAGATGCTTCCGGCGCACCGGGGGCATGACTGCCGGAAGCAATCCGTCGACTCTTCCCGCGCGAATTCGTTCCTGGTGAGAGCTAGCCTGTGGCGTCGCTCGAGCCGTCCGGCATGGCGCCGGAACCTGGCGTCTTGCTGTTGTCGTTCAGCTTGGGATCGCGCGTCGCTTCACGCGAAGGCGAGCCTTTCGGATCCGTCTTGTGCACGGATTGCGCACGTTCCTTGTCGCGTGGCTGCACCTCCCCACGCTTGTCCTTGACGATGCCTTGGTCGGAATGGGCCATGATGCGTTCTCGCTTCTCCTGATGTGTCGGAGCGCTTACGCATTACGGCCTCGAATGTTCCGCTGCTGCAATCAGCTGCGCGCGGCGTGAACGGCAGATGCGTTCTCGAGATGCACCTGTCGCACCGTCGTCACCGTCGCGAAGGCGACGGAGACGCCAAAGGCGAGAATGAGGGAAAGAAGAGCCAGACGTGGAGCCATCGCCAAACCTCCTTCTGCAACTGGAAATCGCCGCGATCGACGTTCCCCGGATGATCCCAAATCAGTTGCGTGCCTTCCGTGAGCGGTCTCACATGCAGGTTCGTGAGGCCGAGCTCACCCGTTCCGCTTTGGGGCTGCATGAGCCGGGACGGGCGAAATTTCGCCATCGAGCCAATCCTGCTCGTTGGCCAGCGCCGTCCAGGCGTCGGCCATGCGCGAATAGCGCTTATGGGCGGGCTGTCCGTCGGCACGCTCGGCAAGCTGAAGACAATTGTCGGCATTGTCTCGGAAGATGTCAGACTGTTTCATATAAAAGACGTGGGGACGGAACTCCTGCGTCGCAACCCGCTTACCGGATCGTAATGGTTCAGGGAACTTTCGCACGGAGTTGGTCATTGAAGATCGATGCGAGTTGTCGCCGCAATCATCCTGGCATTCATCAGCACCTCGGCGCTTGCCGACAGCGTTGCCGAACGAAAGCCCGGCGAACGGCCACCCTCCGCGATCAAGGGCAACGCGGAGGTCAAGAATCTCGCCGCCTTGCGCGCCGAGGAAGCGGTCAAGCGCGACAAGAAGCTGAAAGAGGTCCAGGAGGCCATCGGCGCGGAACTGCAAATCGGAAAGGCAGCACTCGCCTCTCCAAGCGCGAGCCTCGTCGAGCCCGAAATGTCGGACGGCCCGGCCTACGTCAGAAGCTTCTATGCGGCGCAGATTCCCGAATATGAATCCATCATCGGCCTGCTCGAGCGCTACCTGGTGGCGCCCGACAACGCGGCGCTCGCAGCGTTCGCGCGCGAACAGCTGCCGCTGCTGCGCGCGCAGGTCAGGGACGCCGAGCGCACCATGGCGGACAAATAGCCTCTACTTGTCGCTCGGACGTTGCTGGCTTTGCGGCCGCACGGTGCGGTCACTCTCCGGCATCTTGTCGCGGCCTGCATCGCCGTTGTCGTCCTTGCCGCCGGACGACGACGTGCCGCTTCCGCTTGGATTCGAGCGGGTGGCCGCTCCGGTGGTCGGCGTGTCCGCCCGCGGGTTGGCGGAGCTTGCGGCGGGGTCGCCCGTCACGGACCCGCGCCCGCTCGGCGCACCGCCCTGCGCCAGGGCCGATCCCGCGGCAAGCACGATAATGGCGATGGCGGCAAGTCCTGCTTTCATATCCGTTCTCCCTGTCTGCGCGGGCTAACCGTCGGGCTCGGCGCTCCGTTCCGAAGGATGGACGCCGACGGACGCAGGGGGCGACCGGACCCGGGGGGCATTTTCTTTCCGAGCGGTGTGGAACCAAATCGGGGCATCGTCGTTACCTCGGTCGGGCTGAGCAAAGCGGGTTCCATTTCCCGGCGCCATACGTTGGCGCTTGATTTCGAATTTGGCTGACGCTCTATTCGACCAACGCGTCTTGCCTCGGATTCGGCCGACGCCTGCGGGGGAATCAGTATGAGCGACCTCGATCCCGGAACTGCATCACGCTCCGGTCGTCGCGTCCCAAAGCCAAAAATCAACGGTACGTCCGAGTCGGATTCGCGGGGCGAACTGCTACTCGCCTTGCAGGCGATGCGCAGCGGTGACTTTTCGGTCCGCATGAGCGGCGACTATCTCGGCATTGACGGCAAAATTGCCGACACTCTTAACGAAATCATCGCAGCCAACCAGCGCATGGCACAGCAGCTCGAGCTGGTCGGCCAGGTGGTGGGGCGCGAAGGCAAGACCCGCCAGCGCGTGAAGTTCGGCCTCGCCTCCGGCTCCTGGGCCGACATGGAAGGTTCGGTCAATACGCTGATCGACGACCTGTTGTGGCCGACGCGCGAGGTGACGCGCGCCGTCGCCGCCGTGGCACAAGGCGACCTGCTGCAGACCGTCAAGCTCGACGTCGACGGCCGTCCGCTAGGCGGCGAGTTCTTGCAGTCGGCGACCATCGTCAACACCATGATCAAGCAGCTCGGCGTGTTCACCTCGGAGGTGACGCGCGTCGCGCGCGAGGTCGGCACCGAGGGCAAGCTCGGCGGCCAGGCCCAGGTGCCCGAGGTGACCGGCGTCTGGAAAGACCTCACCGAGAGCGTCAACTCGATGGCGAACAACCTGACCAACCAGGTTCGCAACATCGCCGAGGTGACGATCGCGGTCGCCAACGGCGACCTCTCCAAGAAGATCACGGTCGACGTCCGCGGCGAGATCCTCCAGCTCAAGGAAGCCATCAACACGATGGTTGACCAGCTGCGCTCGTTCGCCTCCGAAGTGACGCGCGTTGCGCGCGAGGTCGGCACCGACGGCAAGCTCGGCGGCCAGGCCATCGTGCCGGGCGTCGCCGGCACCTGGAAGGACTTGACGGACTCGGTCAACGCGATGTGCGGTAACCTCACCGCACAGGTGCGCAACATCGCCAACGTCACCACCGCCGTGGCGCGCGGCGACCTCTCGCGCAAGATCACGGTGGACGTGCGCGGCGAAATCCTCGAGCTGAAGGACACCATCAACACCATGGTGGACCAGCTCAACTCGTTCGCCTCGGAAGTCACGCGCGTCGCGCGCGAGGTGGGCACGGAAGGAAAGCTCGGCGGTCAGGCCCAGGTGCCCGGCGTGGCCGGCACCTGGAAAGACCTCACCGACAACGTCAACTTCATGGCCTCGAACCTGACCGCGCAGGTCCGAAACATCGCCGACGTCGCGACCGCCATCGCGAGCGGCGATTTGTCGAAGAAGATCACGGTGAACGTCTCGGGCGAAATCCTTCAGCTGAAGGAGACGCTCAACACCATGGTCGACCAGCTCAACGCCTTCGCCGGCGAAGTGACGCGCGTCGCGCGCGAGGTCGGCACCGAGGGCCGGCTCGGCGGCCAGGCCAACGTGCTCGGCGTCGCCGGCACCTGGAAGGACCTGACCGAGAGCGTCAACTCGATGGCCTCGAACCTGACCGCGCAGGTCCGCAACATCGCGGAGGTGACCACCGCAGTCGCCGGCGGCGACCTCTCGAAGAAGATCACCGTGGACGTGCGCGGCGAAATTCTGGAGCTGAAAGACACCATCAACACCATGGTGGACCAGCTCAACGCCTTCGCCGGCGAAGTCACGCGCGTGGCGCGCGAGGTCGGCACCGAAGGCAAGCTCGGCGGCCAGGCGGTGGTGCGCGGCGTCGGCGGCACGTGGAAGGACCTCACCGACAGCGTCAACTCGATGGCCTCGAACCTCACCGGCCAGGTCCGCAACATCGCCGAGGTCGCAACCGCGGTGGCGAAGGGCGACTTGTCCAAGAAGATCACGGTGAACGTGTCGGGCGAAATCCTTCAGCTGAAGGAAACGCTCAACACCATGGTCGACCAGCTCAACGCCTTCGCCGGCGAAGTCACGCGCGTTGCCCGCGAGGTCGGCACCGACGGCAAGCTCGGCGGCCAGGCCGACGTGCCCGGCGTCGCCGGCACGTGGAAAGACCTGACCGACTCCGTGAACTCGATGGCGGGCAACCTCACCGCCCAGGTCCGCAACATCGCCGAGGTCGCGACCGCGATCGCCGGCGGCGACCTGTCGCGCAAGATCACCGTGGACGTGCGCGGCGAGATCCTTCAGCTGAAGGACACGCTGAATACGATGGTCGATCAGCTCAACCGCTTCGCGGGCGAGGTGACGCGCGTGGCGCGCGAGGTCGGCACCGAAGGCCGCCTCGGCGGTCAGGCCAACGTGCCCGGCGTCGCCGGCACCTGGAAGGATCTCACCGACAGCGTCAACTCGATGGCGGGCAACCTCACCGCCCAGGTCCGCAACATCGCCGAGGTCACGACCGCGGTGGCGCGTGGCGACTTGTCGCGCAAGATCACCGTCGACGTGAAGGGCGAAATCCTCGAGCTGAAGAACACCATCAACACCATGGTGGACCAGCTCAACGGCTTTGCCGGCGAAGTCACGCGCGTGGCGCGCGAGGTCGGCACCGAGGGCAAGCTCGGCGGCCAGGCCGAAGTGCCCGGCGTCGCCGGCACCTGGAAGGACCTCACCGACAACGTCAACTTCATGGCCTCCAACCTGACGGCGCAGGTCCGCAACATCGCCGAGGTCGCGACCGCCATTGCCGGCGGCGACCTGTCGAAGAAGATCACGGTGGACGTGCGCGGCGAGATCCTGCTGCTCAAGGACACCCTGAACACCATGGTCGAGCAGCTCCGCTCCTTCGCCGCCGAAGTCACGCGCGTGGCGCGCGAGGTCGGCACCGAAGGCCGGCTCGGCGGCCAGGCCGTCGTGCCCGGCGTCGGCGGCACCTGGAAGGACCTCACTGACAACGTCAACCTCTTGGCTGCGAACCTCACCACCCAGGTCCGCAACATCGCCGAAGTCACCACGGCGGTCGCGCGCGGCGACCTCTCGCGCAAGATCACCGTGGACGTGAAGGGCGAAATCCTCGAGCTGAAGAACACCATCAACACCATGGTGGACCAGCTCAACGCCTTCGCCGGCGAAGTGACGCGTGTCGCGCGCGAGGTCGGCACCGAGGGCAAGCTCGGCGGCCAGGCCCAGGTGCCCGGCGTCGCCGGCACGTGGAAGGATCTCACCGACACCGTCAACTTCATGGCGGCGAACCTGACCGAGCAGGTCCGCGGCATCGTCAAGGTGGTGACCGCGGTCGCCAATGGCGATCTGAAGCAGAACCTCACCGTGAAATCGAAGGGCGAAGTCGCGGCGCTCGCCGACACCATCAACAACATGACCGAGACGCTCGCGACCTTCGCCGATCAGGTGACTTCGGTGGCGCGCGAGGTCGGCGTCGAAGGCCGGCTCGGCGGCCAGGCCAACGTGCCCGGCGCCGCCGGCACCTGGAAGGACCTCACCGGCAACGTCAACCTGCTCGCGGCCAATCTGACCTCGCAGGTGCGCGCGATCGCGGAAGTCGCAACCGCGGTGACCAAGGGCGACCTGACGCGGTCGATTCAGGTCGACGCCCGCGGCGAAGTGGCAGAGCTGAAAGACAACATCAACACGATGATCACCAACCTCCGTCTCACGACGGACGTGAACACGGAACAGGACTGGCTGAAGACCAACCTCGCCAAGTTCACCAACATGCTCCAGGGCCAGCGCGACCTCACCACCGTCGGCCGGCTGCTGCTCACCGAATTGTCGCCGCTGGTGAACGCCCACACCGGCGTGATCTACCAGGTCGAGAACGAGAACGATCCCCAGCTCCTGCTGCTCGCCTCCTACGCCAGCGACGGCGTCTACCCCTATCAGCCGGTGCTGCAGTTCGGCGAAGGCCTGATCGGCCAGTGCGCCTTCGACAAGCGGCCGCGCGTCGTCTCCGACATTCCGTCGGACGTGGTGCCGATCAACTCGGCGCTGTTCCGCGTCGCGCCGAAGAACCTCGTCGTGCTGCCGGTCCTGTTCGAAGGCCAGGTCAAGGCCGTGATCGAGCTCGCCTCGCTCGTCTCCTTCACGACCTCGCAGATGACGTTCCTGGAGCAGCTCACCGACTCCATCGGCATCGTGCTCAACTCGATCGAGGCCACGATGCAGACGGAAGGTCTGCTCAAGCAGTCGCAGCAGCTCGCCGGCGAGCTGCAGACCCAGCAGCGCGAATTGCAGCAGACCAACGACCAGCTCGAGCAGAAGGCGCAGCAGCTCGCCGAGCGCAACGTCGAAGTCGAGCGCAAGAACCAGGAGATCGAGCAGGCCCGCCGCGCGCTCGAGGAGAAGGCGACCGAGCTCGCGCTGACGTCGAAGTACAAGTCCGAATTCCTCGCCAATATGAGCCACGAGCTGCGCACGCCGCTGAACTCGATCCTGATCCTCGGGCAGCAGCTCAGCGACAACCCCGATGGCAACCTCTCGGCCAAGCAGGTCGAATTCGCCCGCACCATCCACGGCGCCGGCACCGACCTCTTGAACCTCATCAGCGACATTCTCGATCTCTCCAAGATCGAGTCCGGCACCGTGACGGTCGACGCCGAGGAAATCCTGACCGCGAACCTGCTCGAGACCGTCGGCCGGCCGTTCCGGCACGAGGCGGACAACCGCAACCTGTCGTTCAAGATCGACGTCGATCCGAACCTGCCGCGCAGCATCGTGACCGACTCCAAGCGGCTGCAACAGGTTCTGAAGAACCTGCTCTCCAACGCCTTCAAGTTCACCGCCGACGGCGAAGTGCGCCTGCAGGTCACCGGCGCCATCGGCGGCTGGGGGACGGATCATCCGGTGCTGAACTCCGCGCCGGCCGTGATCGCCTTCGAAGTGTCCGACACCGGCATCGGCATTCCCCTGGAGAAGCAGAAGCTGATCTTCGAGGCGTTCCAGCAGGCCGACGCCGGCACCAGCCGCAAATATGGCGGCACCGGCCTCGGCCTTGCGATCAGCCGCGAGCTGGCCAGCCTGCTCGGCGGCGAGATCCACCTGCGCAGCGCGCCGGGCAAGGGCTCGACCTTCACGCTCTATCTGCCCTTGAAATATTCCGGCCCGACCCTCGCGCCGCGGGCGCCAGCGCCGCAGCAATACAGCCAGCCGCCGGCGCTGCAGCCGGCCGCGCCTGACCAGCAGCGCGTCATCGAGCAGCTGCCCGACGACCGCCTCAACCTCGAGCCCGGCGACACCATCCTCCTGATCGTCGAGGACGACCCCCATTATGCCCGCGTGCTGGTCGATCTGGCCCGCGACAAGGGCTTCAAGGTCCTGGTCGCCGCGCGCGGGGCCGAGGCCCTCGAGCTCGCCAAGCAGTACCAGCCGACGGCCGTCTCCCTCGACGTCTTCCTGCCCGACATGCTCGGCTGGACCGTGCTGAGCCAGCTCAAGCACAATCCGCTCACCCGCCACATCCCGGTCCAGATCATCACGCTCGACGAGGACCGCCAGCATGCGCTGGCGCGCGGCGCGTTCTCCTTCGTCAACAAGCCGACGACGACCGAGGGCGTCTCGGCCGCGCTGACGCAGATCAAGGAATATGCGCGGCCGCGGCGCAAGCGGCTCTTGATCGTCGAGGACAACGAGGCCGAGCAGCTCTCGATCCGCGAGCTGCTGCACCACGACGACATCGAGATCCTGGCCACGGATACCGGGGCCGGCGCGCTCTCGACGCTGCGCGAGCAGCCCTGCGATTGCGTGGTGCTAGACCTCAGGCTTCCCGACATGAGCGGCTTCGAGGTGCTCGATCAGATCCGCAACGACGAGGCGCTGTCGAACATCCCCGTCGTGGTGTTCACCGGCCGCGAGCTTTCCGCCGAGGAGGATGCCGAGCTCCACACCATGGCACGCAGCATCGTGGTCAAGGGCGTGGAATCGCCCGAGCGCCTGCTCGACGAGACCGCGTTGTTCCTGCATCGCGTGATCACGGAGCTGCCGGTCGAGAAGCAGCGCATGCTGGAGAAGCTGAACAGTTCCGACGAGGACCTGATCGGCAAGACCGCCCTGCTCGTCGACGACGACGCCCGCAACATCTTCGCCCTGTCCAGCGTGCTGGAACGACGCGGCATGAAAGTGCTGACGGCGACGACGGGCAGCGAGGCGGTGACACTGGTCGAATCCAATCCGGAGATCGCGATCGTGCTGATGGACATCATGATGCCGCAGATGGATGGCTACCAGACCATCGGCGTGATCCGCGAGAACCCGGCCTTCTCCCGTCTGCCGATCATCGCGTTGACCGCCAAGGCGATGAAGGGCGACCGCGAGAAGTGCCTCGAAGCCGGCGCGTCCGATTACCTCGCCAAGCCGGTCAACACCGACCAATTGCTGCTTGCGATCCGCATGTGGCTGCATCGCTGAGTTGGACCCGCGTATGGACCAGGAAAAGGTCAACATCCTGCTCGTCGACGATCAGCCGGCCAAGCTGCTCGCCTATGAGGTGATCCTGAAGGATCTCGGCGAGAACCTCGTGATCGCCTCCTCGGGCCGCGAGGCGCTGGAGGTGCTGCTCAAGACCGAGATCGCGGTGATCCTGGTCGACGTCTGCATGCCCGAGCTCGACGGCTTCGAGCTCGCCGCGATGATCCGCGAGCATCCGCGCTTTCAGAAGACCGCGATGATCTTCATCTCAGCCATCCAGGTCAGCGACATCGACCGGCTGCGCGGCTACGAGATGGGCGCGGTCGATTACGTGCCGGTGCCGGTCGTGCCGGAGGTGCTTCGCGCCAAGATCAAGGTGTTTGCCGAGCTCTACCGCAAGACGCGCGAGCTCGAACGGCTGAACCACGAGCTCGAGGACCGCGTCCGCGCCCGCACCGCGGAACTGGAGGCTTCCACCGCGAAGCTGCGCGAGAGCGAGCAACGGCGCAGCATGGCGATCGCGGCCGGCAAGATGGGGTCCTGGGACTGGGACTGGATCAGCGGCGATTGGATGTGGGACGAGGGGCAATACCGCATCTTCGGCGTCAGCCCCGAGGATTTCGAGGTCACTCCGGGCAGCGTTCAGGCCCTGTTGCACCCCGACGACGTCGATCAGTTGCGCAAGGCGATCGCCGAATTCAACAAGGGCACGCGCGCCTACGAGACGGAGTTTCGCATCGTGCGGCCCGACGGCGAGGTGCGCTGGTGCGTCGGCACGGCGGCTGCGACGACCGACGAGAGCGGGCGCGTGGTGCGGGTCAGCGGCGTAACCGTCGACATCACCGAGCGCAAGCGGGCCGAGGAGCGGCAGAACCTGCTGGCGCGGGAAGTCGATCACCGCGCCAAGAACGCGCTGGCGCTGGCGCAGTCGATCGTGCGCCTCACCCGGGCCGACGAGGTCAAGGCCTATGTCAATGCCGTCGAGGGGCGCATCAATGCACTGGCGCGCGTGCACACCATCCTGTCGCTGTCGAGCTGGCAGGGCGCCGAGCTCTCCAGGCTGATCGACGAGGAGCTTGCGCCCTATTCGCTCGGCGGCCAGATCAAATTGGCAGGGCCCGAAGTTCAGCTGGTGCCGGCGACGGCCCAGACGCTGGCGCTCGCATTGCACGAGCTCTTCACCAACTCGGCCAAGTACGGCGCGCTCTCGACCCGATCGGGGCGGCTCGCGATCGACTGGCAGGTCGACGCCGAGCGGCTCACGCTGAGCTGGGAGGAATCCGGCGGTCCCCTGGTCAAGACCCCGAAATCCCGCGGCTTCGGCACGCGAAGCCTGCTTGCGAGCATCGAGTCCCAGCTTGGCGGACAGGCGCAGTTCGATTGGCGCGCCGAGGGCCTGTTGTGTCGTCTGGAGGTGCCGTTGACACGCAAGAGCGCGACGACCGCACCCGGCAAATTCGACACTGCGGGCGCTGCCGAATTGCAGCGCGCATCCGGCTAGCCGGACGCTGCGCTCGTCATGCGCTGAGCCGTGCGCGGTTCGCGCGCGATACGCCCTTCGAGCCAGGCTTCCGTTCGCGCGAGATCGCGCAGCGCCCTCGCGTAGCGGCGAGCCGCGCTCCGCTCCGCGCCACGCGGGAGCTTGCGCGCCTTGCGCAGGATGTCCGCGGCTGCGTTGCGATAGGCCAGCGAGCGGTAAAGAAAGACGACCTTACCCATGTCGATGTTCCCCGTCGATGTTCCCGTTTTGCCGGCGCTCATCTTGGCAAGCCCGGCATGAACGCCGGATGAAGCGGGCGATGACAATTCCTTCAGCGGAACGGAACCAGGGAATCACGAGCGCGTTGGCGTGGCAGTTCGGGATGCCGTCGCATGCGCACCAACAACAAGAAGTCGTCCGAGCTGATCTCTGCCAGCGGCCTTATCAGGCTGATGACGCATGCAATGATGGGCGCAGCGCTCGGCCTCACCTTCAGCCTCGCGCTCGTCCTGTCCAATCCAGCCGTGGCCAACCTGCTGAATAACGGCGGGGGCCAGGCCGCGACGGTCTTCGCCCTCACCTTGGTGACGACCTTCGCGATCGGCGCGACGCTCACCGGCGCCGTGTTCATCCTGGCCGAGGACAAGCAAACTTGAAGCGTGCGTGACGTACGGAAGATGCTTTGCCGGGAACTCCTGCCGCGAGGCGCGGTTTGCTGCCTGCGTCAATTTAACACAGGGAGTTCCCCCGCATGAACACGACCAAGCTCGCTCTCGCCGTCATGGTAGCAACCGGCCTTGCCGCGACGCCGTTCGCCGCCCAGGCCAAGTCGCACAAGGCCAAGCATGGATCCTCGACGTCATCGTCGCAGACCACCGGCGCCAACACCAAGTCTTCCAAGGGCGCTGACCCCACGGGCCAAGGCGGCGCCGGCCCGGGCTCCGATCAGAGCGGCACCATGACGAACAAGGGCAGCATGACCAACACCAAATAGGCGCTCCCAAATCATGGAGGGCCCCGCCATTGCGGGACCCTCTGTCTTCCATCTTATCTTGGGGTCGGCACTTGGCGGTATCCGGCGCCAACGATCTCAGCGGCGCTCGGCTGCGCGCGCGGGATTGCCGCCTGTCTTCACGGGACGAAGGCGCACCCGGTCGCGGACGTCAGGCAGAACGTCGCTGCCGCCGGCCGCCTTCCATTCGGCAATCAGGAGGTTGATTTTCCGGCGCAGGTCCATCTGCGCCAGGGCCCTTTCCGTGCAGTCGCGATCGCGCTCGACGAGGTCGCGCACCGACGCCTCGACGTCGGCCATCTCAAGCCTCAAGGCTCTGATTTTACGTCGAATTTCATTAATTCTGTTGTCCATGGCTTGTTAGAACAAAATAAGAACATATAGTCAAGTCACGATTTCAGGACGGAGACGCCAGATGCAGGTTCAAGGTAAATACGACGCCAGATTTGTACTTGGCGAGCAGATGACGCGGGCGCAGGGCCTGAAGCTGAAGCGGCTGAGCGATGAGGCCTATCAGCCCGGCCAATCTGCGCGGGATCTGTCCTTTAGCGAGGCCGCACGACGCATCCAGGCGCTGGAAGCGGAGATCGAGCTGGCAAATTCCTTCTAGAGCATGGTCCGGAAAAGTGTGCGGCGATTTTCCGAAGAGATCATGCTCGAACAATAGCCTAAAGCGCGATGACGGTTCATCCTAATCGCATCGCGCTTTAGCTGCGCCGCCCGCGCTCCCGGAACCATGGCTGTGCCGAATGGTTCTCCTCGCCGAGGGAGAACATGCATGGCACGCAAGGCAAAGAAACGCCGCTACTCAAGCAGCTCGGGCAGCGATGTCGCCAGCGAGATGCGGCGCTACAAGAAGGGCACCGCGAAGAGCGGCCGAGGCGGGCGCGGCGGCCGCGTCAAGAGCCGCAAGCAGGCGATCGCGATCGGATTGTCGAAGGCACGCAAGAAGGGAAAGAAGGTCCCGAAGAAGGCTTCGACGCGCAAGAGCGCCAACAAGACGTCCAAGAAATCGTCGAGGACGTCGTCCAGGAAATCATCGAGCAAGAAATCATCGAAGCGCAAATCATCCAAACGGTCGCGCTGACCGGTCTCAGATCATGCTCCCCGGCATGAAGCAGCGGATCGAAATCCCGAACGCAGTCTTGACCGGCCACACCATGGTGCGGCCGGCCCGGTTCGGCTCGGTGATGACGGCTTCATCCGGCACATCGATCCACTGCCCGTCGAGGCGCACACGGTAACGCCCGTTGTGCGACTCCCAGTCGGGATCGGCGACGGCGAAACCGTCCGCATCAGAGCAGCACGGACCGAGATGGCTGCGCAAACTGTCGAACCAGGGCTTCAGAGGGGAATCCGCGTAGCGGCCGTCGTCGCGCCCGAGGGCGTTTCCGCCTGAGAGCACCAATGGCGCCACCAGCAGCGCACTCCTCAGCGAGACCTTCAATCGATCCATGTCGGCACCGATCTCATGTGAACCGCCGGCGAGTTCCAAAAATCGCCGCGAGGTTCGAAGTTCCACGCTTGCAACCCCTCTCAGCGGCGACGTTGCCGCAGAGCACCGAGGCACCTGGCGAGTGTGATCAGCGAACACGGCTTTTTCGGACGCACCCGGTCACCCTACCTGCCGTTAACGAGAATGTTATCGGACCTGGCGAGCTCGTGTGCGAAAGGCGGCCCGAGGCCGCCTTTCTGGATTTGTAGCGGTCGAGGTTCGCGTTAGGCGAGTGGCACCGCGACGAAGCGGGTGGCCTCCGCGCTTCTGATCTGCAGCAGCACGCTGCGCTTGCCCGACGATTTGGCCTGCGCCAGCTCGGAGCGCACCTCGCCGACACTGCTGACAGCCTTGCCGCCGACATTGAGGATGACGTCGCCGGTCCGGATGCCGCGTTGCGCGGCCGGGCCTTGCGGATCAACCTCGGTGACGACCACGCCGTTCTGGCCTGCGCCCTGAACGTCACCTGCCGGCGCTAGGCTGAGGCCGAGGCGCGGCATGCCGGCACCGGGCTGCCCCATGCCCTCGTTGCCCTTGGCCTGCCGCTCGTTCGGCAACTCGCCGAGCGCCAGGGTCACGGTCTTGCTGCCACCCTTGCGGAAGACATCGAGCTTCACGGACGTGCCCGGCGCCAAGCCGGCGATGGTGCGGGCGAGATCGCGAGAATCCTTGATCGCGGTGCCATTGACGGCGGTGATGACGTCCCCCGCCTCGATGCCGGCCTTCGCCGCCGGGCTGCTATCTTGCGGATTGTCGACGATCGCGCCGCGTGCCTCCTTCAGGCCGAGGCTGTCGGCCATATCCGAGGTCACCGGCTGCACCTGCACGCCGAGCCAGCCGCGGGTCACCGCGCCCTTGTCCTTCAGCTGCGCGACGACGAGCTTGGCGGTCGAAGCCGGGATATCGAAGCCGATGCCGACCGAGCCGCCCGAGGGCGAGAAGATCGCAGTGTTCACGCCGATCACGTTGCCGTTCATGTCGAAGGCCGGGCCGCCGGAATTGCCCTTGTTGATCGGCGCATCGATCTGGATGAAGTCGTCATAGGGACCATTGCCGATATCCCTCCCGCTGGCCGAGACGATGCCCGCGGTCACGGTGCCGCCAAGACCGAAGGGATTGCCGACCGCGACCACCCAGTCGCCGATGCGCGGCTTCTGGTCGGAGAAATTGACGAACGGAAAGTCCTTCTTGCCGTCGACCTTGATCAGCGCGAGATCTGTCTTCGGATCGGTGCCGACGACCCTCGCGGTGTAGGTCGTGCCGTCGTCCATCGTCACCTGCACGGACTGGGCGCGATCGACGACGTGATTGTTGGTCACGGCATAGCCGTCCGCGGAAATGAAGAAGCCGGAGCCTTCGCCCGTGATCATCTGGTGGCGCTGGCGCGGCATGCCGTTCGCACCGCCCGGGAAGCGGAAGCCGAACTGCCGCGAGAACTGGTCGAACGGCGTGTCCTCGTCCGAATCCATCCGGTTCTGCTGCAGCATCGCGCTCTTGTCGTTGTCCTGGTCGATTTTGACCCGCACCGAGATCACTGCGGGTTTGACCTTGCTGACGAGATCGCCGAAGCCGGGCGGCGTCGCGACGGCTTCGGCCGCCTGAGCCGGCGCAATCAAGGAGGTGATGCCGTACGGCGAAGCGCCCGGCGCAATAGCCAGGGCGGCCACGCCCAGCGCGGCCACGGTGCCGAGCAGCGCGAGCCGGCGCGGCCGCAAGATCTTGCGAGAGGTGGTGATGTCGGAATTGACGCGATCGTTCATGTCGAAATATCCATGTTGAGCGGGTGTCGCCTTGCCCTCAACATGGTCGCTGCCACCTTACGGCGTCCCGTCCGTCCGATTAAATCTCGGCAAAGAATGGATGAGCGGGCGCAGCAGGCAACCCGGAGGTTTGATGCAGCTCAACGCGCCTCCTTCGCGCAGTGAAAAACTGCGACCATCCGATGATGCTCAGCGGAGGCGCGCCATGTACAAAGACATTCTCGTCCACATTCCCACCGAACGTCCCATGCGTCCTGCGATCGAGGGCTCGATCTCGCTCGCGGCGAAGTTCAACGCGCATCTCGACGCGGTCGCGGTCGGCTATGTCGCCACCAGTGCAGCCTACGTCATGGAAGGTGGCGCGGCCGTGGCGGCCGTGTTCGAGCTGGAGCGCGAGCGCGCCGTGGAGCGGGCCGAGGCTGCGCTCGCGGTATTCAAGAGCGAGGCGGCGAACGCCGGCATCTCCCATACCTGCCACGCACTCGGCGCGATCCCGGTGGATGCAGCCGGCTCGCTCGGCGAGATGGCGAGGTTGCATGACCTCAGCGTCGTGCTCCAGCCCGATCCGGCGCAAGGCGCGTTCGACAACGACGTGCCCAGCGAGATCCTGTTCCAGGCGGGCGGCCCGGTGCTGTTCCTGCCCTACACGTTTCGAGGAGCCTTCAAGGCGAACCGGATCGGCATCTGCTGGGACGGCAGTCGCCTTGCCGCCCGCGCCATGCGCGACGCAGCCCCGTTCCTGGCGCGCGCCGAAGAGATCGTGATCATCAGCGTCAACGAGACCGACGCCGTCGCCGGTGAAGCTTCAGCACACGGCTTGGCCAGACATCTCGGCCGGCGCGGACTGACGACCCGCATCGTCGGCCGGACGGCAACCCGCGCCGACATTCAGCCGATCATTCTGTCGCTGGCGGCCGACGAGAGCCTGGATCTCCTGGTGATGGGCGGCTACGGCCATTCGCGGTTGCAGGAGCGCGTTCTCGGGGGCGTCACCCGCGCCATGCTGGAAGCCATGACGGTCCCGACGCTGATGTCCCATTGAGGCGAGCCCGGCTTGGCGCCGTCACGCCGCGACGGGAGCTTTCCATGTCTCCGGCGCGGCGGCGTCTTTGTCGCGGTGCACATTGCACGCGTCGAAATGCGCCTGGAGCTCGATTTCAGCGAGATATTCGAAATGTTCGGCCTGGCCGAGGAGTTCCCAGGTCTGGAGCGGCCGGTATGCCGCCTGCTGACGGCAGAGGGACGCCAGCGCCCGGTAGCGACGTACGTTCTCCATGAGACCCTCCCTCGCGTTCACAGGCTTATTCTCCTGATTTGCGTCAGGCCGATGGCGCTTATGCAAAACATTTGCTGCGCGCTCAACGCGCCTAAGCCAAGTTAATTTTCGAGAAGCGCCGATAGGGATTTTTGTTCCAAACGTCCGCTTGGAACTGTGTGCCCGACCCTAGGCGTAGAGGCGGCGCTCCACGGCGACGCCGACCAGGTCGAGATAGCGTTCGATCAGGTCGGGACGGCCGACGAGATAGCCCTGCATCTCCTCGCAGGCCTCGCGCGCCAGAAAAGCACGCTGGGCTTCCGTCTCCACCCCCTCGGCAACGACCGGGATCTTCAGCGCGTGCGCCAGGCTCAGGACGGCGCGGACAATTTCGGCCGATTGCGGCGTCGCCTCCAGGTTGGAGATGAAACTGCGGTCGATCTTGATCTTGTCGAACGGGAAGGACTGCAGATAGGACAGCGAGGAATAGCCGGTGCCGAAATCATCCATGGCGATGCGGATGCCGAGCGCCTTCAGCCGCCGCAGCAGATCGAGCGCGCGGGTGAAATCGCCGATCAGCACGCCCTCGGTGATCTCGACCTCGAGCCGTGTCGGCGTCAGTCCCGTCTCCAACAGGATCTGGTGGATCGAGCGCTCGAGATCGCCCGCCTGGAACTGGACCGGCGACAGATTGACCGCGACCTGCAACGGCCTGGGCCAGGATGCCGCCTCGCGGCACGCCTCGCGCAGAACCCATTCGCCGATCTCGACGATCAGCCCATTCTCCTCGGCGAGCGGAATGAACTGGTCCGGCGGCACGAAGCCCCGCGTCGGGTGATTCCAGCGCAGCAGCGCCTCGAAGCCGATGACCTCGCCATCCACCCGCGCCTGCGGCTGGAAATAGACGAGGAGCTGGTTCTGCTCCAGCGCCTGCCGCAGATCGTGCTGCAACAGCCTGCGGTCGCGCAGCTCCTGGTCCATCTCGGATTCGAAGCAGCGGACCCGGCCCCTGCCCTCGCGCTTGGCGCGGTAGAGAGCCGAGTCGGCGTTGGCAAGCAGCGTCGCCGCGTTCACGCCATCGTCCGGATAGAACGCGATGCCGACGCTGAGGCCCACATGGGAGAGATAATCGTCGACCTCGAGCTCCTTGCCGATCGTCTCGACCAGGCGTTCGGCCAGCGCCAGAACATCCTCACGGGTGGCATCGTCGGGCATCAGGATCATGAACTCGTCGCCGCCGATGCGGGCGACGAAGGCGCCTTCGGCTTCCGCGGCAAGCCGGTCGGCCGTCGCCCGCATCAGCATGTCGCCGACGGGGTGACCGAACACGTCGTTGACCTCCTTGAAGCGGTCGAGATCGAGGCTCAGCACGGCGAAACTGGTCGACGCCTCCTGCGCCCGCTCCAGCCGTTCGTCGAGCGCCGCGGCGAAGGCGCTGCGGTTAGGCAGGTCGGTCAGCGCATCATGATATGCCAGGTGGCTGATGCGTTCCCGGGTGGTGACGCGCTCGGTGACGTCCTCGATCACGCCGACCAGATATTGCGGATCGCCGGCGTCATCCGTGATCAGCATTTTGCGTGAATTGACGACGGTCGTGACCCTTGACGCCTATTTCGAGCAGGTGCTCCTCGAGGAACACCGGCATGCCGCTGGCAACGACTCGACGATCCTGCTCGTTGACGATACGGGCGACGTCGGCCGGAAAGATCTCGTCGGGTGTCCGGCCCAGCATCTGCTCGCGGGGCATGCCATAATAGCTCTCGCCGGCGCGGTTGAGCAGGATGTAGCGCGAATCCTTCGCGCATTTCGCGAACACCGCGATCGGGATGTTTTCGACGATAGTGTCGAGGAACTCCTGCGTCCGCAGCAGATCTTGCTCGACCTCATCGTGCGTGTGCGCGCGTGCCTCGATCATTCGCTGGCGGTCGCGCTCGCTAGCCACATAGGCCGCGCTGACGAGTTCGCCCAGCTTGACCACGTCGACTCCTCCGCTGGCGTCTGTGGCGCAGCGAAGCTGCTCGGCGAACAGGCGATGCATGCTCATGGCATCGCCTCGCGCCGCGTACAGGCCTCATGCCTGCCAATTTGCTGGATCCGCATCCCCGCGCTCTCTCGCGTTCCTGGACCGCAGACTGCGACGCACAGCATTGCCCGGGCGTTAATCGAAGCTTCGCGTCAAACCCGTTGGTTACCCCGGCCTGAAAGACTTGCCCGCTAACTTCGTCGAAAGTGCCACGGCTTGGGACAACCGGCACGCCGGATCTTCCGATGCGTAAACCTCCCGTAGTCTACCGGATACGGCCTCCATCGCTTACGCGCTTCGGCTGTACGGAACTATGTTGCAGTTTCGGAACCCGTCCCGCCTCCGCAGCGATCCGAATGCCGGCGATGTTGGCGGCATAGTCCGCGCTGCCCTTGCCGCGGAACACGGCGGACCCCGCCACCAGCGTATCGACACCGGCGGCGGCAACCGCAGCAGCATTGTCGCGCGTAATGCCGCCGTCGACTTCGATCCGGATCTGCCGATCGCCAATCATGCTGCGAATGCGCCGGATCTTGTCGAGCTGGGATTCAAGGAAAGCCTGGCCGCCGAAGCCCGGATTGACCGTCATCACCAGCACGAGGTCGAGACGATCGAGCACATATTCGATCGTGCTCTCCGGTGTCGAAGGACACAGGCTGACGCCGGCTTTCTTGCCGAGCGCCCGGATCGCCTGGAGCGAACGGTCGAGATGCGGACCCGCTTCGGCGTGAACAGTGATGACGTCAGCGCCCGCCTTTGCGAACGCTTCGAGATAGGGATCGACCGGTGCGATCATGAGGTGCACGTCGAAGACCTTCTTCGTCAGCGGCCGAATCGCCTTGATGACGTCAGCACCAAAGCTGATGTTGGGGACGAAATGGCCGTCCATGACATCGCAATGGATCCAGTCGGCGCCGGCCGCGTCGATCGCCGCGATCTCCTCACCGAGACGCGCGAAGTCTGCGGCCAGGATCGAGGGAGCAATAAGGATCTCGCTGGTCATGCCTTCACGCTCCTTTCCGCGACCGGACCGCCGCTGAAGACGCGGCTTGCAAGGACATCCGCCGGGTCGATGGTTTCGAGGTCAGCGACATCGAGCATGCGATCGAGATCGGACACCAGCCGATCGGCCTGCCGCAGGCGGATGCGGTCGACGGCGTTGCGGATCGAGCGCGCATTGGAGAAGAACGGCTGCGTCCGGCGCAGCGCGATGTATGTCTCGAACGCCTCGCGCGCCGCGGCCGAAAAGCGATAGCCGCGCTCCTTCAACATCAGCTCGGCAATGACGAGCAGCTCGGCCTCCGCATAGTCAGGGAATTCGATGTGGTGGGCGATGCGCGAGCGGAAGCCGGGATTGGAGGCGAAGAAGCTCGTCATCCGCTCGCCATAGCCGGCGAGGATCACGACGAGGTCCTCGCGCTGGTTCTCCATGACCTGGAGCAGGATCTCGATCGATTCTTGGCCGTAGTCGCGCTCGTTGTCGGGACGATGCAGGTAATAGGCCTCGTCGATAAACAGCACGCCGCCCATCGCCTTCTTCAGGATCTCCTTGGTCTTCGGCGCGGTGTGGCCGATATACTGGCCGACGAGATCGTCGCGCGTCACAGAGATCACTTGCCCGCGCCGCACGAAGCCCAGCCCGTGCAGGATCTTGGCCATGCGCAGCGCCACGGTGGTCTTGCCGGTGCCGGGATTGCCCGTGAACGACATGTGCAGCGTCGGCGGCGCCGATGCCAGCCCCGCACGCTGCCGGATGCGCTCGATCAGCAGCAGCGAGGCGATCTGGCGCACGCGGTTCTTGACCGGCTTGAGCCCGATCAGCTCCTGATCGAGCTGCTGCAGCGTCTCGGTGATTCCGGCCGCTTCAGCCTCCTTGCGGAGATCAAAATGAGTCTCGCTGTGTTCGGTCGTGGTTGCGTGGGGGACATCGAGCATGGCTACCCTCGAAGAAAAGAGCTTCGCCGCGGGAGGCGGCGAAGCAGTGGTCCGCCAGGATACGAAGCAGGGAGAGCTTCGCGCGGAAGCGGATGACCTAAGCTGGTGCGGGCGCCGGCTTTCGAGCCGTGGTGTAGCGGATCGCGCGACCGCCGACCTCCTGGCGCACCAGCTCGAACTCCGTCTCTTGCTTCGGCCGGTTGACGAGGAAGGAGATCCGCACCGATTCCCAGCCGTGGCTGGAATCGAAGCCGCTGATGCGGATGTAGCGGTCGCTATAGACCCTGCGGCACTCGGCGAGCTCCATCATCACGCCGGCGGCGTCCTGGAGATCGAACATCGGCAGGCCCCACATCTCCCAATAGGTGTTGCGGGGATGCGGATCGTCGGTGAACTCGATGTTCACCGCCCAGCCATTGGCGAGACAGTACTGCACCTGGCTGGTGATCTGCTCGTCGGTCAGATCCGGCAGGTACGAGAAGCAGCCCTGGGTGATCTTCATCTCAAATCTCCTCAGACGGTTTCCAGCGCCGTCGGCACGAAGTCCGGCGTGTCGGTGGATTGATAGTTGAAAGTGACGTCCTTCCAGACCTCGAGCGCGGCCTTCAGCGGCGTGCAGGTCTGGGCTGCCTTGGCCAGGATCTCCGGGCCTTCGTGGACATAGTCGCGGCCCTCATTGCGGGCGAGGATCATCGCTTCCAGCGCCACGCGATTGGCGGTCGCGCCGGCCGCAATGCCCATGGGATGGCCGATCGTGCCCCCGCCGAACTGCAGCACGACGTCCTCGCCCAACAGGTCGAGCAGCTGGTGCATCTGCCCGGCATGGATGCCGCCGGAAGCGACCGGCATCATCTTGTTGAGGCTCGCCCAGTGCTGGTCGAAGAACAGGCCGTGCTCGAGCTTGGTCGGATTGAAATCCTCGCGGCAGACATCGTAATAGCCGCGCGTGGTGTTGGGATCGCCTTCGAGCTTGCCGACCACGGTGCCGGCATGGATGTGGTCGACACCGGCGAGCCGCATCCATTTGGCGATGACGCGGAACGACACGCCATGGCTCTTCTGCCGCGTATAGGTCGAATGACCGGCGCGATGCAGATGCAGGATCATGTCGTTGCGGCGCGCCCACTTCGCCATCGACTGGATCGCGGTGTAGCCGATCACGAGGTCGATCATGACGATGACCGAGCCGAGCTCCTTGGCGAATTCCGCGCGCTCGTACATGTCCTCCATCGTCCCCGCGGTGACGTTGAGATACGTCCCCTTCACCTCGCCGGAAGCTGCCTGCGCGCGGTTCACCGCCTCCATGCAGTAAAGGAAGCGGTCGCGCCAGTGCATGAAGGGTTGTGAGTTGATGTTCTCGTCGTCCTTGGTGAAGTCGAGCCCGCCCTTCAGCGCCTCATAGACCACGCGGCCGTAGTTGCGGCCAGAGAGCCCGAGCTTCGGTTTCACAGTTGCGCCCAGCAGCGGCCGGCCGAACTTGTCGAGCCGCTCGCGCTCGACCACGATGCCGGTCGCCGGTCCCTGGAACGTCTTCACATAGGCGACCGGAAAGCGCATGTCCTCGAGGCGCAGCGCCTTCAGCGGCTTGAAGCCGAACACGTTGCCGATGATCGAGGCCGAGAGGTTCGCGATCGAGCCCGGCTCGAACAGGTCGAGATCGTAGGCGATATAGGCGAAATACGAGCCCGGCGTGCCCGGCACCGGATCGACTCGGTAGCATTTCGCGCGATATTTCTCGGCCGCGGTCAGGCGATCGGTCCACACCACCGTCCAGGTCGCGGTCGAGGATTCGCCTGCCACAGCGGCTGAGGCCTCGATCGGGTCGACGCCCTCTTGCGGCGTGACGCGGAACAGCGCGATGACGTCGGTGTCCTTTGGCGTGTAGTCGGGCTCCCAATAGCCCATGCGCTTGTACTCCATCACGCCGGAGCGATAGCGCTCTTTGCCGCGGACCGTGCCTGCATGTGCATTCATGTCTCTCTCCTGCTCTTTTCACTCTTCTTGCTGATTGGTTAAGCGGCAACAGGCTCGCGGGTGATGCGCGGGTCCAATTCGCCCGCCCGATAGCGCCGCGCCATCTCGCTCATCGGGACCACCTTGATCTTGCTGGCGTGGCCTGCGGTGCCGAACTGTTCGAACCGCTCGCGGCACAATTCGCGCATCGCGTCCATCGCCGGCTTCAGGAACTTGCGCGGATCGAACTCGGAGCGCGTTTCCGCGGCCACTTTCCGGAACACGGCGGTCATCGCGAGACGGCAGTCGGTGTCGATATTGACCTTGCGCACGCCGCTTCGGATGCCGCGAACGATCTCCTCCACCGGCACGCCCCAGGTCTGCGGCATCTCGCCACCGAACTGGTTGAACATGTCCTGCAGCGGCTGCGGCACCGAGGAGGAGCCGTGCATGACCAGATGCGTGTTCGGCAGCCGGCGGTGAATCTCCTCGACCACCCGCATCGCCAGGATGTCACCATCGGGCTTGCGGCTGAACTTGTAGGCGCCGTGCGAGGTGCCCATCGCAATCGCCAGCGCATCGACCTTCGTCGCGCGGACGAAGTCGACGGCCTGGTCCGGATCGGTCAAGAGCTGGTCGTGGCTGACCTTGCCCTCGACGCCGTGGCCATCCTCCTGCTCGCCGCCGCCGTGCTCGAGCGAGCCGAGCACGCCGAGCTCGCCTTCGACGGAAGCGCCAACCCAATGGGCGAGATCGACGACGCGGCGCGTGATCGCGACGTTGTAGTCATAGTCAGCCGCCGTCTTGGCGTCGGCCTTGAGTGAGCCGTCCATCATGACCGAGGTGAAGCCATGCGCGATGGCCGAGGCGCAGGTCGCTTCGTCATTGCCGTGGTCCTGGTGCATGCAGAGCGGGATGTCCGGATAGGTCCGCTCCAGCGCGTCGATCATGTGCGAGAGCATGAGATCGCCGGCATAGCTGCGCGCGCCGCGCGAGGCCTGGATGATGACGGGCGCATCGACCGCGGCCGCCGCCTGCATGATCGCAATGCCCTGCTCCATGTTGTTGATGTTGAACGCCGGCACGGCGTAGCCGTGGCTGGCAGCGTGATCGAGCAATTGGCGAAGGGTGATACGGGCCACGGGTCGTCCTCCTTATTGGCTCTTGCGGGCGATCGCCCGGCGGGCCGCTTCCGCAATGCTTTGCGGCGTGATGCCGAATTCGCGGTACAGGACCGGCGCCGGCGCCGAGGCACCGAAGCCGCGCATGCCGACGAATTCGCCGTCAGCGCCGATCCAGCGATGCCAGTCGCCGGCGACAGCGGCCTCGATACCGACACGCGGCGCGGTGCCGAGCACGGCGGCGCGGTAGTCCTCCGGCTGCTCCTCGAACAGCGCGAAGCACGGCGCCGAGACCACAGCCGCACGAATATGTTCGGTCGCGAGCAGGCGCGCGGCTTCCAGCGCGATGGAAACTTCCGAGCCGGTTGCGATCAACGTCACGTCGCGGCCGCCATCCGGCGAGACGACGAGATAGGCACCGTTCGCGACGCGGTTTCTCCCGCGGGCGTCGCTGCGGAAGGTCGGCAGCGCCTGCCGCGACAGGCACAGCACGGACGGACGGTTTTCGGAGCTGAGTGCGCAGTCCCAGGCTTCCAGCGTCTCCACCGCGTCGGCAGGACGGAACACCAGGAGGTTCGGGATCACCCGCAGCGCGGCAAGGTGTTCGACCGGCTGGTGCGTCGGGCCATCCTCGCCGAGCCCGATGGAGTCGTGCGTCATCACATGGATGACGCGCAGCCGCATCAGGGCGGCAAGTCGGATCGCCGGCCGGCTGTAGTCGGAGAACGCGAGGAACGTGCCGCCATAGGGGATGAAGCCGCCATGCAGCGCGAGGCCGTTCATCGCGGCGGCCATGCCGTGCTCGCGGATGCCATAGTGGATGTAGTCGCCGGTGAATGCACCGCTCCTGACCGCAGCTTGCGCCTTGGCGTGCGTCAGGTTCGAATGGGTGAGGTCTGCCGAGCCGCCGATCAGGCCGGCTATCGTTCCAGCAATCCCGTCGAGCACCTGCTGCGAGGCCTGCCGCGTTGCGAGCTTCGGCCGCTCGCTGGCAAAGCGCTCGCGCAATTTCGCCGCGGCCAGCGCATACGCCGCCGGCAGCGCGACGGCCTTGCCTTCGATGAACAGGTCACGCTGCTCCGGCGTGGCGTTTTCGTAACGATCAAGCCAGGCGAGACGGTCGACCTGCCCGCGCTGCCCGATCATCCTCCACGCCTTGAGCACCGGGATCGGCACCACGAAGGGCTGATAGTCCCAACCCAGAGTCCGGCGCGCCGCCGCCGTCTGCTCGGTGCCGAGCGGCGCGCCGTGCGCCTTCTCGGTGCCCTGCCGATCAGGCGCGCCATAGCCGATGATGGTGCGGCAGGCGATCAGCGACGGTTTTGCGGTCCCCCGCTCCTCCGCAATCGCCTGCGCCACCGCTTCGGGATCATGCCCGTCGACGCGGCGCACCGACCAGCCGGAGGCGGCGAAGCGCGCGAGCTGGTCGTCCGACGTCGCCAGCGAGGTCGGCCCGTCAATAGAGATGCCGTTGTCGTCGAACAGCACGATCAGCCGACCGAGCCCGAGATGGCCGGCAAGCGAGATCGCCTCCTGGCTGATGCCCTCCATCAGGCAGCCGTCGCCCGCGATGACATAGGTGAAGTGATCGACGAGGCCATCGCCATGCCGCGCATTCGCCATGCGCTCGGCAAGCGCCATGCCGACCGCCGTGGCAATCCCCTGCCCGAGCGGACCGGTCGTGGTCTCGACGCCGGGCGTATGACCATATTCGGGATGGCCCGGCGTCTTCGAGCCCCATTGGCGGAAGGCCTTGATGTCGTCGATGCTGACATCACCACCGGTCAGGTGCAGCAGTGCATAAAGCAGCATCGAGCCGTGGCCGGCCGAGAGGACAAAACGGTCGCGGTCCGGCCAGTTTGGGTGGGCCGAGTCGAACTTCAGGAAGCGCGAGAACAGCACGGTTGCGACATCAGCCATGCCCATGGGCAGCCCGGGATGGCCAGACTGCGCTGCCTCGATGGCGTCGACCGCAAGGAAGCGGACGGCATTAGCGAGATCGTTGTGCGTGACCGCATTGAGGTCGGCTTCGGCGTGGACGGAGATGTTCATCGGAGTCTCTCCCTGTTCACTTCAGGCTGCGCTTGCGCTCGATCAGCTGCATGATCAGCGGCGTCAGGATCAGCTGCATCGCGAGGTCGAGCTTGGCGCCGGGGCACACGATTGAATTGGCGCGGGACATCCAGCTCTGCGGAAGCATCGAGAGCAGATAGGGGAAGTCGATACCGCGCGGGTTCTTGAAGCGGATCACCACCATCGATTCGTCCGGCGTCGGGATCCAGCGCGCGATGAACGGATTCGAGGTATCCACCGTCGGCACCCGCTGGAAGTTGATGTCGGTCTCGGTGAATTGCGGGCAGATGTAGTGGATGTAGTCAGGCATCCGCCGCAAAATCGTGTCGGTGACGGCCTCGGTCGAATAGCCACGCGCGCTGCGGTCGCGGTGCAGCTTCTGGATCCATTCGAGATTGATGACGGGCACGACGCCGATCTTGAGGTCGGCATAGCGCGCGACGTTGACCTTGTCGGTGACCACCGCGCCGTGCAGGCCCTCGTAGAACAACAGGTCGGAGTTCTCCGGCAGCTGCTTCCAGTCGGTGAAGGTGCCGGGTGCCGCGCCATGCAGCGCCGATTCCTCGGCGTCGTGGACGTAGTGGCGCGTCACCGCGGTGCCGGTCTCGCCATAGTCGCGGAAGGCGCGCTCAAGCTCCTCGAACAAATTGGTCTCGGGGCTGAAATGGCTGAAGTGCTTGTTGCCGCGCTCGGCCTCCTTCGCCATCTGCGCACGCATCTCGGCGCGGTCGTAGCGATGGAAGGCGTCGCCCTCGATGTAGGCGGCATTGACCTTCTCGCGGAAGAAGATCTGCTCGAAGGTCTTCTTGACCGAGGTGGTGCCGGCGCCGGAGGAGCCGGTGATCGAGATGATCGGATGTTTCCTGGACATGGCGTGACCTCGCTCAGAGCCGGAAGAATCCGCGCCGCGCGAACAGCGGCGCCGAGACGCTGGCGACCAGCAGCGGATCGCAATGCAGCTCCTCGACGCGCCGCACCTCGTTGCTCGAGCCCATGATCAGCGGCACGCGCTGGTGCAGGCTCTGCGCCGACAGATCGAGGATGCGCTCGCGCCCGGTCGAGGCCGAGCCGCCGGCCTGCTCGATGATCATGGCCATCGGATTCGCCTCGTAGGTCAGGCGCAGACGGCCGTCGCCGTAGCCCGGACGCGCATCGGAGGGATAGAGGAACACGCCGCCGCGGGTGAGGATGCGATAGGCCTCCGCGACCAGCGAGCCGATCCAGCGCATGTTGAAATCGTGGTTGGCGGGCCCGTCGACGCCGGCGAGGCATTCGTCGATGAAGGCGCGCACCGGCGGATCCCAGTGCCGGCGGTTCGAGGCGTTGATCGCGAACTCCTCGCAGGCTTCGACGATCTGCACGGCGCTGCGCGCGAGGCGGAAGCAGCCCGCCTTGCGATCGAGCGTGAAGATGTCGACGCCTTCGCCGAGCGTCAGCACCAGCGAGGTCTGCGGGCCGTAGGTGACGAAGCCCGCCGCGAGCTGCGCCGAGCCGCGCTGATGGAAGGCCAGTGAGAGATCATCGGGGGCCGGCAGGATCGAGAAGATCGTGCCGATGGTCATGTTGATGTCGATGTTGGAGGAGCCATCGAGCGGATCGATCGCGATGCAGATGCGCCCCTGACGATCGACGATCTGGGCCTCGCGCATCTCCTCCGACGCCAGCGCGGCGATCGGCAGCCGGCCGAGGCAACGGCGCAGGATCGCGTCCGCCTGGACGTCGAGGTCGCGTTGGAGATCGCCGTCGCTGTTGCGCCCGGTAGTGAGGCCCGAGGCGTCGGCGAGATCGCTGCTGGCGATGAGACCGGCAATCTCGATCGCCGCCGCCGCGATGGCGTCGACGGCGCCGGCCACCGCGAGCGCGTGAGGTGCGGTCTCGGAATACCGTTGAAGGTGGTCGTCCAGCCTGAGTTGCCCGGTCATCTGCGTCCATCCCCTGGGCCGGTGCCGCATCCGTTCCCTCCACTCTGGAGGTCGGTGCGGTCAGTCCCGACATCAGGAGATTGACAGCGGCGGCTTAATAAGGAAAATTTCTATTCATAATGAGCCTCAAAGAATTTTCTTATAATGGTCCCGGCCATGCGGCGGCCCAGCTCCGGCATTTGACGATCCGGCAGCTGCGCTCGCTCGCGGCGTTGTCGGCCAAGGGCAGCGTGACGGCGGCGTCCGGCCATCTCGGGCTGACCCAGCCGGCCGTGACCCAGCAGCTGCGGCAGCTTCAGGACCTCGCCGGCCTGCCGCTGGTGCAGCGGACCGGCGACGGCATGCTGCTGACCGAGGCGGGCAAGGAAGTGCTGGCGCTGGCCGAACGAGTCGAGGCCGCGATCACGGATTGCCAGGGCGCGCTCGACCTGCTCGCGGGGCGGACCGGCGGCACGGTGCATCTCGGTGCGGTCTCGACGGCCAAGTATTTCGTGCCGCATGCGATCGCGGCGTTCTCCAAGCGCTACCCCAAGATCGAGATCAAGCTCACCATCGGCAATCGCGAGGAGATCCGCGAGGCCATGCACGGCTACGACCTCGACTTCGCGGTGATGGGTCGGCCGCCGGCCGACGTCACCGTCGACGTCCGCCAGCTCGGGCGCAACCCGCACGTCATCGTCGCGCGCAAGGGGCATTGGCTGGAGAAGGATTCCGGCCTCAGCCTGACCGACCTCGTGCACGAGACCTTCCTCACCCGCGAGCCCGGCTCGGGCACGCGGACGCTGATGGAGGGCATGTTCCAGAAGTCCGATCTCGAGCCGATCATCGGCATGGAGATGAGCAGCAACGAGACCATCAAGCAGGCGGTGATCGCCGGGCTCGGCATCGCCTTCATCTCGGCCCACACCGTGGCGCATGAGCTCGCCGAGGGCCGGCTGGTCGTGCTCGACGTCGCAGGCCTGCCGATCGTCCGGCAATGGTACGTGATCCGCCGCAGCGACAAGGTGCTGCTGCCGCCGGCGCAGGCGATGTTCGATTTTCTCGGCTCGGAAGGCTCGAATTATCTGCCCGACGTGCCCGAACTCGGCGGGCGGTAGCCGGCCGGCGCTCAGCTCAACAGCTTCATGGCAAGGGTCGCCGCCAGCACCACGATGATCTGGAGCAGGCGCTCCGTCGTGAAGATGCGGTTGAACGTGGTCATCTTTTGCCCCGGCCGTCTTGAAGTAGATTTCGATCGGCCCGTTGCTAGCACAGAAGGGCGCGGAGACAACTCCGTAATCGCCCCGTGAGGGATCTTGCCTGCGGCGCCCCGGTTCACGGCCGCGCAGGTCGTTAACGATCAGGCCGCGAGCGGGGCGGCATGGTCCGAGCGCGAGGCGAAATAGGCTTCCAGCTCCGACAGCGCCCGCGCTTCCCACTCCCTCGCCTGCTCCAGCAGCGACCAGCTCTGGCCTGGGCGGAATGCTGCGGTCTGGCGATAGAGCGATGCGATGCCGCGGTAGCGGCGCACGTTCTCCAAGATGGCGTGACCGTTCATGTCCGAAAACTCCCTCGTCATTCCCGCGGGAGAAACTGCGGCCAAATCTTTTTCGAAAAGTTAGCGGCGCGCGGCAAGTCCGCGGATGGTTGCCGGACTGTTGCGCAGCCGCAACGCGCGCGGCGTGATCTATTACGGATTCGTTGCCGCGCTCTCGCCCGAGGGCTTCAGCCCACCGCTTCTGACGATTGTCATCGTGGCGCGGCAGAGATCGGCAAGGCCGATCAGGAGGACTGCGAGAAGACAGAACAGGTTGATGGAATCGGCATTCGCGCTGGTCAGTGCGTTGAACTCGAAAAAGGGCGGGATGAACGCCCACCACACCAGCGGCACCGTGAGCAGCGCGGCCAACGCCGCCGCCGGTGCGCCCGTCATGAGCGCAAGCACGAACAGGCCGGGCAGGAATGCTGCGAAATAGAACTTTGCGCCGAGCACGACGCAGATACCCTGAAGCACGGCCGACATCGCGACGACGGCCAATCCGAGCAGAAACGCCTGCCACGACCATGGCCGTACCCGCGGTACGCCAAACAGCCCCGCACGCTTCATCAGCCTCCCCCTGCCGCCCGTTAACCAGGTGCGTTTGCGACGAAAGTACTACAACCGCAACCCATCCGCGAGATGGAAATTGCCTCATCGCGCGGTTGGTGAACGGCTCGCATAGCGCCATCCCGGCGACCGGCCGCTACTCGGTAACCGCGTAGAGCAACCCCGCGACGGGCAAAGCAAGGCCAATGGCCGATGCGAGCATCCAGCCGCCCTGTGCGAACGCCCAGGCTCCGACTGCGGAGCCGGCCGCGCCGGCGGCGAAGAACGTCGCCATGTAGAGACCGTTGAGGCGACTGCGGTGCTCATGGCCGAGCGCGAAGATGGCGCGGAAACCCAGCACCACGTTGCCCTGGACACCGATATCGATCGCAATCGCGGCGACCACCAGACAGGCGAGGTTCAGCATCGAGCCGGGCGCGCCGATGGCGGTCACGAGGAAGCCGGCGGCCGTGAGCAGCATCGCAATCAGCGTCGCGATGCGGCTATGGCCGCGGTCGGCGAGGCGCCCGGCGATCGGCGCGGCGAACACACCGGCGACGCCGGCCAGCGCGAACAGCGCGATGCCGCGCTGGGAGAAGCCGAACTCGCCGGCGAGCTGGAGCGGCGCCACCGTCCAGAACAGGGTGAAGGCGCCGAACAGGCTCGCCTGGTAGAGCGCGCGGCGCCGCAGCAGGGGCGTGGCCCGCACCAGATCCGGCATCGACAGCAGCAATTGGCCGTAATGCATCCGCGTGACCGGCTTGCGCTTCGGCAGCGTCATCCAGAGCGCGGCCACGAGCACGATCATCAGCGCGGCGGAGGCGAAGAACACCGCGTGCCAGGACAGCAA
The DNA here is from genome assembly GCF_025200865.1 of Bradyrhizobium sp. NC92. Lineage (NCBI taxonomy): Bacteria > Pseudomonadati > Pseudomonadota > Alphaproteobacteria > Hyphomicrobiales > Nitrobacteraceae > Bradyrhizobium > Bradyrhizobium sp. NC92. Next base: position 2,338,790 of record NZ_CP104171.1, on the reverse strand, counting down.
GGCCGTGACGAAGCTCGACACCGGACGCGCCAGCATGATGCCGAGCATCAGGCCGGTCGAGACGTTGCCGACGACGCGGCCGCGGATGGCTTCGGGCGCCAGATGCGCCGCATAGGGGATGATGATCTGCACCGCGACCGAGCCGAGGCCGATGAACAGCGCCGCGAGCAGGAACGGCAGCGCATGGGTTGCGAACGCCGCGGCGATGAGCGCTGCGGCGCCGAGCATGATCACCGAACAGATCAGGGCGCGGTTCTCGACGAGATCGCCGAGCGGCACGATCAGCAGCAGCCCGGTGCCGTAGCCGATCTGCGTCATGGTCACGATCAGCCCGCTAGCTGCATGCGACAGGCCGAGCGCGGCGCTGATCGGGGCGATCAGCGGCTGCGCATAATAGATGTTGGCGGCGACCATGCCACAGGCCGCGGCAAGCACGAAGGTCAGGCGCTGCGACACCGCATCCGACCCGGGCGCGGTCTCGATCGTGGCATTCATGGTCATTCGCATCGACTCCAGATATTAATAGGGAATGATCATTCCCTATTATGACGATAAATTCAGGCGAGCAGCTTCATGGCGACGCCGACGAGGCGCTCGCCTTCGAGCGGCACGCGGGCCTTGCCGACGACGCGCAGGCCTTGCGTGATGCAGATCATCAGCCGTGCGGTGTCATCGGCCGCGACGTGGCGGGGAATCGAGCCGTCGGCCTGGCCCTCGCGAATGAGGCCGGCGATGAAGCTTTCGTTGCGCTCGAGCTGCGCATTGACGCGGGCGACGACGACCGGATCGACCGCGGAGAGCTCGACGGCACTGCCGACGACCAGGCAGCCGCGCCGCCCCTCGCTACCCTGGGAATGCTCGACATAGGACAGCAGCAGGTGACGGATGCGCTCGCGGCCGTTCGCGCCGCGCGCCGCCGCGCTGCGGGTCTGCTCCTGGCGCAGCGCCGCGTAGCGCTCGAAGGCGGCGAGGAACACCGCATGCTTGTCGCGAAACGCCTTGTAGACGCTTCCCGTAGCGAGCCGCATCGCCGCGGTGAGCTCGCCGATCGAGGTGGCATGATAGCCGCGCTCGCGAAACACGCGCACGGCGCGGTCGAGCGCGGTGTCCATGTCGAATTCCCGGGGGCGGCCGGGCGGACGTGCGGCAGGCCGGGAGCGGCGGGCGGTCTTTTGCATTGCGGGATAATAGGGAATGAACGTTTCCGAATAAAGACACGTGGTTGTGAAGGGGGACATGATGGTGACGTCATTCTCGCGTCCCGGACAAGCTGCAACGCGTAAGCGTTGCGGCGCAGAGCCGGGACCCAGGCGACACGGCGCGGATAAATGGGCCCCGGCTCTGCAGCGCACCGCTACGCGCTGCGCTGCGTCCGGGGCACGAGAGCGGAGCGTGGTGCGCGCACTCTCATCACCCCTTCGGCAGCACCGGCGTGCCATCCGCCATCGTCGTCACGCCCTTCCGTTCGACGATCATGCCGTAGGCCCGCGGCTGGCGGTGGACGTCGAAATTGAAGGTGGTGCGCTTGTAGGAGTTGCAGAGATCGAGATCGCAGCGCGCCAGCGCGATCTCGTCGCCCTTGGTGGTGCAGGCCGCAATGATCTCGCCCGAGGGCGCGATGATGCAGCTGCCGCCGATGTGATCGACGCCTTCCTCGTTGCCGGCCTTGGCGACGCCGACCACGAAGGTGCCGTTCTGATAGGCGCCGGCCTGCATCACCAGGTGATTGTGGAACAGCGAGAGATCGTCATGCTCCGGCGCGGGCGGATTGTGCACCGGCGTGTTGTAGCCGATCAGCACCATCTCGACGCCCTGCAGCCCCATGACGCGATAGGTCTCGCTCCAGCGGCGATCGTTGCAGATCGCCATGCCGATCACGCCGCCGAAGGCATCGACCACGCCGAAGCCGCTGCCGGGCTCGAAATAGCGCTTCTCCAGATGCTGGAATTCGCGCCACGGCTCGTGCTCGGCATGGCCGGGCAGATGCACCTTGCGATATTTCAGGACGATCGCGCCGCTCTTGTCGACGAGGATGGACGTGTTGTAGCGCCTGACGATCCCGGCCTCGGCGGTCAGCTCGGCATAGCCGAGGCAGAAGCCGATGCCGAGCTCGCGCGCGAGATCGAATAGCGCCTGCGTCTCGGAGCCCGGCATCTCGCGCTCGAAGAAGCTGTCGATCTCGGCCTGGTCCTCGAAGTACCAGCGCGGGAAAAACGTGGTCAGCGCCAGCTCGGGAAAGACGATCAGGTCGCAGCCGCAAGCCCGTGCCTCGCGCATCAACGCCATCAGCCGAGCCACCACCGCGGTCCTGGTCTCGTTCTTCGCGATCGGTCCGAGCTGGCCGGCTGCGATGGTCATAATTCTCGCCACGCGTCATTCCTCATTTTTTTTCGAGTGCGCCGGGCCTGAGCCTATCGGGCGGCGCACCGCGCGCACAGGCCGCCTCGGCCCTCCGTGCCGAGGGCACAATCAAATTCCGTGCCTGCGGGTATCATCTTGCGGCGCTGGGTGAGCACCCTGGACGGGAATTTCGTTGCCGATCTGCAACGGTTCCCCACCGTCTGAAGCTGGACAAAACAAACTCCCATTCCGGCCACGAACCGCTCTCACAAGGCCGTGAGACTATCAGGGGAAGACGATGCGTGCACAACGCGTTTGGAAAGTGAATGGGGCCGCCAGCATCGGGCAGCTCCAATCCAGGCTGGACGATCTGAACAAGCGCCTCAGCCAGCTCGAGAACCAGAATCCGGAGAATTGGAAGCTGGAAGAGCTGAGATCGAGCGCGCTCAGCCTGTCGCGCGAGATCGACGACATCCGCTGCGCCGAGGCGACGGCGGCCTTGAGCGAGCTGCTGCGGAAATAACCAGGCCTACCGATTCGCGCCGCGCCAGGGGGAACCAAGCGCGGCGGCAGCCATTTCCATGCAAAGCATGGAGCGAGATCATGAGCAGGCACCCGACGCGCGCCTATCTCGCGCGCGGCGTGGCCGGCGCGGTATCCATGCCGGTCCTGTGCGCGGCGGCGTCTTCACCATCGCGCGCCCCTTCGCGTTATGAAGAATTCGGCTTGTGAGGGATTTCGCATGACGTCCGATCCCGAGGAGCAGGTCAGGCTGCAAGGCTACGGCGAGATGACGCTGCGCACGGCCGTCGAGACCTTGATGCTGCTCGCGCCGCGCGAGCGGTCCGAGGCCGCAATCTTTCGCGTCCGCGACGGCGTGCGCCTCGCGCAAAGCGAGATCGCCGAGCTCGCATCCAGCTGGGCGCTCGAGCCCGCCCCAAACGTGCGATCGCCGAAACTGGTGCCGGAGCAGCACTGGCAGGACGTGGTCCGCGGCATGGTGCGCGACGCCCCGCTGCCGTCGCTGCTGGTGGCCTTCCTGGTGGGTGTGCTGATCGCGCGCAGATGATGATGCGCTCGCGACGACGCGCTCACATGAATGGAATCACCGCGTTCCGGGAAACCCGAGGAAACCCTTTGCTCGCGACATTGCGACCGTTCCGCGCGGAACGTCTCGCGGCAGGAGGGATTGGTCCCCCGTTGAAGCCCGAACATGGAGACAACCATGACACGTACGAAACTCGTGAGCGTCGCCGCAACTCTTGCCGCGATTTTGCCGCTCGCAACTGCAAGCCCCAGCCTCGCTGCAGGACGCGGTCCCGGCTGGTGCACGACACCTAGTGGAGAAGCTGTCGGCGCCGCCGGCCCGGCGATGAGCGGCGGCCAGTTGATGGCCGGCGTCGGCCAATGCCAGCGCATCGGCGGTTGGCACCCCACCAACACCTACGGCTATCAGGGCCCGGGCTACGGATATGACGAGCCCCGCTGGGGCACGGGTACCTCAGTCTACGCGCCCTACGAGGACTAGGACCGCAAGGTCACAGCGGCGCGGCCGATCACGGCCGCGCCGCTGTCCCGCCCCGGTTCGGCTCTGGGTCATGACCCCGCTCTCTCGCGCTGATAGCGGACATTGCTGAACGCATCCCCATGGCAAGAGCCAAATCGGTCGGCCGAACCGTCAGCAAGGCGGCTTCGAGCGCTGCACGTCAAATACTTCGCCAAGGCGGCCTCGGTTGAAAGCGGGTTTTCAGGCTTTCAACAAAATGCGAGACACGGGCTGAGACCCCGCGACGCGTTGGCACCAAGGCCAGAATATCGGCGCCTTCGAATTCATATTCACGAAACAGCCGACGCAGTTCGCCCTTCTTAACCGACGGCGCCACGTCCCATTCGGACCTGAGTGCGATGCCCAACCCTGCAATAGCCCACTCGCGAACAACCTCACCATTGTTGCTGGTGAGTGCCGGAGTTATTCGAAGCGCTTCTGATCGCCGGGATGATGCGTGGCTGTTCCTGTAGCGCCAAAGCGTCACGTCCTCTTCGTTTTCGCGAACGGAGAGACATGCATGCTGGGCCAGGTCGCGGGGATGTGACGGCGTTCCGCGTCGTCGAAGATAGCCGGGACTGGCGCACACCCAGCGCGCGTTGCGGGCAAGAAGGTGAGCAATCCACGAGGAATCCCGGACTGTCCCGATATGGATGACGACGTCAGCTTCGACATTGCTGTTCCAGGGGGTTTCGGAAAGATCCAGCGTCGCACGCACCTGTGGGTAGTCGCGAATGAATGCCGCCATGACGGGCGCGACATGAATCCTGCCAAAGCCAAAGGGCGCGACAACCCGTAGGGGGCCGGCAAATGCGCCACCGCTGAGACTGTTCCCCAGATCATCGATACGCGCCAACAGGGACTGGGCTTCATGAACGAGCCGTTCGCCTTCCGGCGTGAAGCGCAGGCCTCGGGAGTTGCGGACGACAAGATTGATTCCGAGAACGGCCTCCAGCTTTTTCAATCGCATGGAAAGCGCCGGCGGCGTGACATCGAGCGCCCTCGCCGCCCCGCTAAGCGAGCCGGTTCGGCTCAGGGCTACCACAAATCGAAAATCCTCAAGCGCAATCATTCAATTTTCCTGAAAGGATAAGATAATCATACTTAAACACAACTGATCACCGAAGTGATAGAAGTTTGACAATGACCATGCCCCGCGCCGTTCTTTTCGATCTTCTCACGGCGCTCCTCGATTCCTGGAGCGTCTGGAATGCCTCCGCCGGATCCGAAGCGTCGGGCCGAGCCTGGAGGGCCGAGTATCTCCGCATGACCTATGGTTGCGGTAGTTATGTTCCGTATGAGGATCTGGTCCGCCAGGCTGCGCGCGCAACTGGTCTCGCTCCGTCGGCGGCAGACGCCCTCGAAGCAAATTGGATGTCCCTCCCGGTCTGGAGCGGCGCGCAGGCTGCGCTAGACCAGTTGGCCGGACGCGCGCGCCTGGCAGTCGTCACCAATTGCTCGACGCGCCTTGGACGAATGGCTGCCGCCCGCCTCCGCACACAATGGGATGTCGTGATCACCGCGGAAGAGGCCGGCTTCTATAAGCCCGACACCCGCCCCTATCGTCTTGCGTTGGACATGCTGGGCGTGTCGGCTGCGGACGCAGCGTTTGTCGCAGGCTCCGGCTACGACCTCATCGGCACCTCAGCCGTCGGGCTGCGCACCTACTGGCACAATCGCGTGGGCTTGGCTCGTCCGGAGGGCGCCCCGGCAGCCGAGAGAGAATCTCCGAACCTCGATGACCTCGTTCCGTGGCTGGAGGACTTTTCATGATGATATCTCGCACGTTGGCTGCCATGTTCGCGGTCGGATTGAGCATCTCTGGGGCAACGGCTCAGGAGTTTCCCGAGAGGCAATTGACGCTGATCGTTCCGTTTCCAGCCGGTGGCCCGAGCGATGCACTTGGCCGGGCGGTGGCTCAAGCCATGGCCGCCCACTTGAAGCAATCGATCATCGTGGAAAATATTGGCGGCGCCAGCGGCACCATCGGCCTGACCAAATTGCTGAAGGCGCCTGCGGATGGATACTCGCTCGGATTTGGCACCATCGGCACACATGTCGCGAATGTCGCGTTCTACAAACGCCTTCCATACGACCCAATCGCCGACTTCGAGCCTGTGGGCCTCGCTGGGATGGCTTCCACACTTCTTGTCGCGAAGATGGACCTGCCAGCATCCAATCTACATGAGTTCGTCACCTATGCCCGTGCCAACGGCGAGAAACTCACCTATGGCAGCGCTGGCGTCGGATCGATTTCGCACTATGCCTGCGTTCTGCTGCTGTCAAACCTGAAACTGAGCATCACCCATGTTCCATATCGCGGCATTGCCCCAGCGATGAACGACCTCATGGGTGGTCACGTAGACTTCATGTGTGACCAGACCACCACAGCGCTACCTCAAGTGCTCGGCGGAACGATCAAGGCCATCGCAGCTCTGAGTGATCAGCCCCTGCCGCAGGCGCCTCAAATATCCACTACGGCAGAGGCCGGCTATCCGGGCGTGAAACTCCGCTCCTGGAACGCGATCTTCGTGCGAAGGGGAACGCCCGTTCCGGTGCGTCAGAAATTAAACGACGCCTTGCGCGCAGCACTCGTCGACCCGGATGTCATGCGGCAAATGACAGCGGTGGGTGTCGAACTGCCACGGGGAGCGGATCTCGAGCCCGGTGCCGTCAGCGCGCTGATCGCCCAAGGGCTGGAGCACGACGTGCCAGTGCTGCGCGCCAAGGGCGAATATCTGGACTAAGCATGACATCTTTTTCCGACATCGAAACGCCCGCTGCCATCGTCGACGTCGTGCGCATGCAGCGTAATATCGCCCGCATGCAGGACCGGATGAACGCCTTGGACGTCAGTTTCCGTCCCCACGTCAAGACGACCAAATGCTTCGCTGTTGCGGACAGGCAGCGCGCCGCGGGCTCGAACGGCATCACCGTCTCGACCCTGCGCGAAGCCGAGGAGTTTTTTGCTGCGGGCTACGACGACATCCTCTACGCGGTCTGCATCGCGCCGCACCGGCTCAGCCGAGCCCAGCGACTGCGTGATCGAGGCTGCCGCCTCAAAATTCTGGTCGACTCGGTCGAGGCTGCGCAAGCCGTCGTCGAGGCGCAGTCCCATCGCGATCCTTTCCACGTCCTGATCGAGGTCGACACTGACGGACACCGCTCGGGTGTAGGCCCCGAGGATGAGCGTCTCATCGAGATCGGCCGCATTCTTCACACCGGCGGCGCCACACTTCGCGGCGTGCTGACTCATGCCGGAAACTCCTATGAGCTCGACGAGCCCGGGGCCCTGGAGCGGTTGGCGGAGCAGGAGCGTGCCTTGAGCGTTCGCGCGGCCGAACGGCTTCGCGCTGCCGGCCTTCCATGCCCGGTCGTGAGCGTCGGATCGACCCCGACAGCGCTGTCCGCCCGCGCCTTGGACGGCGTTACGGAAGTGCGCTGCGGCGTGTACGTGTTCTTCGATCTATTCATGACGAATGTCGGCGTCTGCGCGTTCGACGATATCGCCCTGTCCGTGCTGACGAGCGTGGTCGGCCATCAGTCGGAGAAAGGCTGGATTATCGTCGACGCCGGATGGATGGCGATGAGCCGAGACCGCGGCACTGCTCGTCAGCGCCGTGATTACGGATACGGGATCGCATGCGATTTAGAGGGGCGCCCGCTCAAGGAAGACTTGGTGATGATCGCAGCAAATCAGGAACACGGAATCCTTGCCGTAAGAAACGGTCCTGTCATCTCTCTTGAAAATTGCTTTCCGATTGGCACACGACTTCGAATACTCCCGAATCACGCCTGTGCTACCGGAGCACAATTCTCCGAATATCATGCCACGGAAAACGGCATTGAAAGATGGCGGAGGTTTAATGGCTGGTGACATTGCCTGCCTAGAACCTCACGGAGTGGCGGCCCCAGGTGGGTACGACAGTCATGCGGTGAGAGCCGGTGCTTTTGTCTTTGTTTCCGGACAATTGCCGATCTCCGCCAATGGTGCGAGGCTTGCTGACAAGGACCTTCATCCGGATGAAGAGGCTGCGTAGGCGTTTGGAGGAAGGCGCTGAGTTGAACTCTATCCCCCGCGCGCCATTCGCGCCCGGAGGTCAGCCAAAATAGGCCCGTAAGTCCGGAGGGAGCATTTGTGATGCTCGATCATGTCCTACGTGACATCCCGCCAGGGTTCGTTTAGGTCGTCCCGCATCAGCCTGATCTGCTCCTCGACGCCCCTGGCATAAGCCTGGGATCGACAGGGATGGCTGCCGTGCCTCAAATCATTGCGCATTTGATTGCGTGGGAAAAACGTAGAAAGTATAAGTACTTGAAATGATGGTCGGAGTGGCAGGATTCGAACCTGCGACCCCTGCGTCCCGAACGCAGTGCTCTACCGGGCTGAGCCACACTCCGACAAGAAGGCGGCTTATAGCGTCGGGTTTGACGCACTGCAAGCGGCCGAGCTGAGGAATTTTGCCCTCGTGAAAACGGGTGTTGAAACGCTGATTTTGCCGGCCGGCGCGGCCGGCGCGGAAGCCGCCGCCCGGCGACTTGCGGCCGGCGGGCTGGTCGCGTTCCCGACCGAGACGGTCTACGGGCTCGGGGCGGATGCAGCCAATGCCACCGCGATCGCCCATCTCTACGCCGCCAAGGGGCGGCCGGCGTTCAATCCGCTGATTGCGCATGTCGCGGACCTCAAGGCCGCGCGGCGGATCGGGCGATTCGATGCGCGCGCGCTGGCACTGGCGGAAGCGTTCTGGCCGGGGCCGCTGACGCTGGTGGTGCCGAAGACCGAGGACTGCCCGGTGGCGGATCTTGCCACCGCCGGACTCGACACGGTCGCGATCCGCATCCCCGCCCATCCCGTCGCGCAGGCGATCCTGCGCGCCTTCGGCGGCGCGGTGGTGGCGCCGTCGGCCAACATCTCCGGCCACGTCTCGCCGACGCTGGCTGCCCATGTCGAGAGCGACCTTTCCGGGCGGATCGACCTGATCGTCGATGGCGGGCCTGTTACGGTCGGCGTGGAATCGACGATCGTCGGCTGCCTCGACGCGCCGATGCTGCTCCGTCCCGGCGGGCTGTCACGCGAGCGGATCGAGGCGGTGCTGGGCGCGCCGCTGGCGCGGCCGCCGGCGGAGGCCGAGAGCGACGACGGCCAGCCGCTGGCGCCGGGCATGCTGGCCTCGCATTACGCGCCGCGCGCCCATGTGCGGCTCGATGCGCGTGAGATCGCGCCGGGCGAGGCGCTGCTGGCGTTCGGCCCCGCGCGCCTGCCCGGCCTTGACGCCGCGTCGGCCGTCATGAATTTGTCGCCCACCGGTGATCTCGATGAAGCCGCCGCCAATCTGTTCGGCTATCTTCGCAGCCTCGATGCGAAAGGGCCGCGGGCGATTGCGGTGATGCCGATACCCGAAGATGGTCTGGGCGAGGCGATCAACGACCGGCTGCGCCGCGCCGCGGTGGCGCGGTGAAGCAAGAGACGAGGACATGAACATCAACAAGCCTGCCACCCCGCCGCTTGCCCCCGAATTGATCGCGCAATTCCGCAAGATCGTCGGCGACCGCCACGCGATCATCGATCCGACCGATATCGAGCCTTACGTCACCGAGGAGCGCAATTTGTTCCACGGCCGCTCGCCGCTGGTGCTGCGCCCGGGCTCGACGGCGGAGGTCTCTGCCATCTGCAAGCTCGCCTCCGCGCACAACATCGCGCTGGTGCCGCAGGGCGGCAACACCGGGCTCGTCGGCGGCCAGACGCCGCACAATGGCGAGGTGGTGGTGTCGCTGCGCCGGCTCGACAAGATCCGCGAGGTCGACACCGCCTCCAACACCATGACGGTCGAAGCCGGCGTGGTGCTGCAGATCGCGCAAGCCAAGGCGTCCGAGGTCGATCGGCTGTTTCCGCTGTCGCTCGGTGCCGAAGGCAGCTGCACCATCGGCGGCAATCTCTCCACCAATGCCGGCGGCACCGCGGCGCTCGCCTATGGCGTCGCGCGCGAGATGGCGCTGGGGCTGGAAGTGGTGCTCGCCGACGGGCGCGTGCTGAACGCGCTGTCGAAGCTGAAGAAGGACAACACCGGCTACAATCTGCACAACCTCTTCATCGGCGCTGAAGGCACGCTCGGCATCATCACCGCGGCGACGCTGAAACTGTTTCCGAAGCCGCGGGCGATCGAGACCGCCTTCGTCGGGCTGAAATCGCCGGCGGCGGCGCTGAAGCTGCTCACCATCGCGCAAGGCGAGGCCGCCAATGCGCTGACGAGCTTCGAGCTGCTGTCGCAGCTAGCGGTGGATTTCTCCGTGCGCCACGGCATCGACGTGCGCGATCCGCTCGCCGAGAAGCATCCCTGGTACGTGCTGATGGAATTGTCATCGCCAAGCGAGGATGCCCGCACGCCGCTGGAGACGATCCTCGCCCGCGCCATGGAGGAGGAGATCGTCGACGATGCCGTGATCGCGGCGAGCCTCGCCCAGCGCGCGGCGTTCTGGAAGCTGCGTGACGAGATGTCGGCGGCGCAGAAGCCGGAAGGCGGCTCGATCAAGCACGACATCTCCGTCCCGGTTGCGGCCGTGCCCGAATTCATCGCGGAAGCCGATGCGGCCGTGGTGAAGCTGATCCCCGGCGCCCGACCGGTGCCGTTCGGCCATCTCGGCGACGGCAATCTGCATTACAATGTCAGTCAGCCGATCGGCGCCAACACCGCCGATTTCCTCGCGCGCTGGCATGATGTGAACGCGGTGGTGTTCGAGATCGTGCTGCGCATGGGCGGCTCGATCTCGGCCGAGCACGGCATCGGCGTGCTCAAGCGCGACGAGCTGCCCGAGGTGAAGGACAAGACCGCGTTCGAGCTGATGCGACAGGTCAAGGCGATGCTCGATCCGCTCGGCATCATGAATCCGGGGAAGGTGCTGTGAGCGCCCTTGCGATCGAGCCCATCTCCGACGCCGATGTCGAGCCAGTCGTCGCGCTATGGCAGCGCTGCGGCCTGACGCGGCCCTGGAACGATCCGCATGCCGACATCGCGCTGGCGCGGCGGCGGACCAATTCCACCGTGCTGGTTGGCCGCGAGGGCGGCGCGATCGTCGCCACCGCGATGGTCGGCCATGATGGCCATCGCGGCTGGGTCTATTACGTCGCCGTCGATCCCACCTGTCAGAAGCGCGGCTATGGCCGCATCATCATGGCCGCGGCCGAGGACTGGCTGCGAAGCGCCGGGATTTCGAAGCTGCAGCTCCTGGTCCGCCGCGAGAACGCGCAGGCCAACGCGTTCTATGGTTCGCTGGGCTTCGAGCTCTCGACCTCCGTGATGTTCCAGAAGTGGCTCGACGGCCGCGCGACCACGCCAAGCAATTGAGATCGAGATGCGGCCGCGAACGCAACTGCGCCCCCTCGCCCCGTTCTTACGGGGAGAGGGTTGGGGTGAGGGGCTTCTCTCCGCACGTGAGATCGTCGATGGACCTGTACCCCCTCACCCGCATCCCATCTCCGATGGGATGCGACCTCTCCCCGCAAGCGGGGAGAGGTGAAGAAGAGAGAGACCTCATGACCATTTCCGACCGCGTCCGCATCAAGGACGTCCGCGTGCTCTCGGACGGCTGGACCACGCTGAAGACCACGACGTTCGAGTACCGGCGCGCCAACGGCGAATGGCAGACCCAGCATCGCGAGACCTATGAGCGCGACAACGCCGCCGCCGTGCTGCCCTACAATCTCGCGCGGCGGACCGTGATCCTGGTCCGCCAGTTCCGCCTGCCCGCCTTCATCCGCGGTTACGACGACCTGTTGATCGAGGCCGCCGCCGGCGTGCTCGACAACGCCGAGCCCGAGGAGCGCATCCGCGCCGAGGCCGAGGAGGAAACCGGCTATCGCCTGCACCACGTCCACAAGGTGTTCGAGGCCTTCATGAGCCCCGGCGCCATCACCGAGAAGCTGCATTTCTTCGTCGCCGAATACGAGCCCGAGATGCGGGTGAGCGACGGCGGCGGCCTCGAGCACGAGGGCGAGGACATCGAGGTGTTGGAGCTTTCCATCGACGAGGCCCTGGCGATGATCGCCGACGGCCGCATCATCGACGCCAAGGCGATCATGCTGCTGCAATATGCGGCGCTGCACGTGTTCAGGTAGGTGGCGCTGCCTTGCTTCGCCTCTCCCCGCTTGCGGGGAGAGGCCGGATTGCATCGAAGATGCAATCCGGGTGAGGGGGAGCCTCCGCGAGTCCAACTCTCACCGTCCTCGCAGAGGCTCCCCCTCACCCCAACCCTCTCCCCGCAAGCGGGGCGAGGGGGCGCACCTGCCGTGCGGCAAGCCATTGCTACCGCAATTCTGACCTGCGCCGCCGCTCCCCCCGTTGAGCAACCCCGCAACTATCTCTAGTCTGGCCCCAACCAAGAACCAGGAGACGCGCCATGTCTGCTCCGCGCGACGACGAATTCGGCTTTGCGCCCGACTACGACTCCCCCGTTCCCTACATGCAGCGCACCCGCGATTATTACGCGGCGATCGGCTACACCACGCCGTACCGCTGGGCGCATTACACCGAGGCGCCGTTCCAGCCGCTGAAGAAACCGCTGGCCCAATCGCGCGTCACCATCATCACCACCGCTGCGCCCTACGATCCGGCCAAGGGCGACCAGGGGCCGGGCGCGGCGTATAATGGCAGCGCGAAGTTCTATCAGGTCTATGACGGCGACACGTCGATAGAGCACGACCTGCGCATCTCGCACATCGGCTACGACCGCAAGCACACATCCGCCACCGACAGCGGCACCTGGTTTCCGCTGCCACAGCTGTTGAAAGCGTCCGCCGCGGGGCGGATCGGCGAGATCGCCCCGCGCTTCTTCGGCGCGCCGACCAACCGCAGCCATCGTGTCACGCTCGACACCGACGCGCCGGAGATCCTGGCGCGCTGCCTCGCGGACAAGGTGGATGTCGCGGTGCTGGTGCCGAACTGCCCGGTCTGCCACCAGACCACCGCGCTCGTGGCGCGGCATCTGGAGCGCAACGGTATTCCGACCGTGATCATGGGCTGTGCCAAGGACATCGTCGAGCACGCCGCCGTGCCGCGCTTCCTGTTCTCTGATTTCCCGCTCGGCAATTCTGCCGGCAAGCCGCACGACATCGCCTCGCAGGCGCAGACGCTCGAGCTCGCGCTCCGGCTGCTGGAGACCGCGAGCGGTCCGCAGACCACGATGCAGTCGCCGCTGCGCTGGAGCGAGGACGCCTCCTGGAAGCTCGACTACAACAACGTCGCGCAGCTGAGCCCTGAAGAGCTGGCGCGCCGCCGTGCCGAGTTCGACAAGCAGAAGGAGATCGCGCGCGGCAACCGCGCCGCCTGACGTCCTCCGATAACAACAATCAAGGGAGAGCAACGTGACGCGACCGTTCGAGGGCGTGAAGATCCTGGATTTCACGCAAGTGCTGGCCGGCCCCTATGCGAGCTATCAGCTCGCGCTGCTCGGCGCCGACGTCATCAAGGTCGAGCGGCGCGAGGGCGAGGACATGCGCCGCACGCCGCTGTCCCGCGAATGGGCCGAGCGCGGCCTGGCGCCGGCATTCCAGGCCATCAACGGCAACAAGCGCAGCCTGACGCTCGATCTGCAGAAGCCGGAGGCGATCGCGATCGTGAAGAAGCTCGCAAGCCGCGTCGACGTCGTCATGGAGAATTTCCGTCCGGGCGTGATGGACAAGCTCGGCATCGGCTATGAGGCGCTGTCCGCGATCAATCCGAAGCTGATCTATTGCGCGGTGTCGGGCTTCGGCCAGACCGGGCCGGATCGCTTGCGCCCCGGTTATGACGGCAAGATGCAGGCGCTGTCGGGCATCATGGCCATCACCGGCCACCCCGAGACCGGACCGACCCGCGCCGGCTTTGCGGTGTGCGACGTGCTCTCGGGCGCCACGGCCGCGTTCGGCGTGTCAAGCGCGCTCTATCAGCGCGACCGCACCGGCAAGGGGCAGCTGATCGACGTCTCCATGCTGGAGGCGACGCTGGCGTTTCTCTCGGGCCAGATCGCCGACTGGTCGGTCGCTGGTCATCGGCAAACACTGTCGGGCAATCAGGCGGTGAGCCGCCGGACCACGGCGAATTTGTTCAAGTGCGGCGACGGCCATATCCTGCTCGCCGTCAACAACGAGAAGCAATACCGCGCGTTGATGGCTGCGCTCGGTCGCGAGGACACGCTGTCAGATCCGCGCTTTGCCGACTGGTTCTCCCGCAACGAGAACGAGCCGGCGCTCCGCGCCATCATCGAGGAAGCGCTCGCCGCACGGCCGGCGCGCGAATGGGAAACGATCCTGGAAGACGCCGGCGCGCCCTGCGCCAGCATCTGGAAGGTCGAGGAGGTCATCGACCATCCGCAAGTGAAGGCGCGCGGTGCTATCCAGGAGCTGGACACGCAATACGGCCGCCTGCGCTTTGCCGGCAGCGGCTTCAAGCTCGCGCATGGCGGCGGCAGGCTGGATCGCATGGCGCCGGAGCTGGGCGCGGATACGGACGCGATGCTCGGCGAGCTGGGATTCGGCGCGGCGGAGATCGCGGGCTTACGGGCGAGGGAGATCGTTTAGAACTCCGCTGCCGTAGGGTGGGCAAAGGCGCAACGCGCCGTGCCCACCAATCTATCCGTTTCGTCGGTGAGCGATCGTGGGCACGCTTCGCTTTGCCCACCCTGTACCCTTGTGGGGTTCGTGGCGGCCTTCGGATGTAGACTGGCCGTCCGGGCCGATCCGCCGGGAGCAGCCTTGTCCACCTGTGCCTCGAGCACCGACGTAGGAACCGCGCCCCGGCGGAGCGACCGCGATCGAGATCCGGTAGGAGGTCGCGCCAAGAGCGCCGGTACAGGGACTGATCAGGATCGTGGTGGCCCGCCTTGCGAGCAAGGAGGTCTCAACAATGATCGAAGATGTACGCTGGTTCGTCGGGATCGACTGGGCAACGCGGAGCCATAGCGTTTGCCTGCTGGATGCCGCGGGAAGACAGGTTGCGCAGCACGAGTTCGACCATGGCGGCGCCGGGCTGACGGAGTTGCGTGACTGGCTGCTGGAGAAGACCAAGGCCGCACCGGGACAGATCGCCGTGGCGATCGAGATGCCGCACGGCCCGGTGGTGGAGATGCTGCTCGAGCACGGGTTTGCGGTGTTTGCCATCAATCCCAAGCAACTGGATCGCTTCCGCGATCGCTTCACGGTGGCCGGTGCCAAGGACGACCGCCGCGATGCTCATGTGCTCGGCGCCTCGCTGCGCACTGACCGTGCTGCTTTCCGTCGGCTTGTGGCAGACGATGCGGCGATGATTGAGCTGCGGGAGTGGTCGCGCCTGGCGGACGAACTGCAGCAGGAACGCACGCGGCTTGCCAACCGCTTGCGTCAGCAGTTGTGGCGATATTATCCCCAGGCCACCAAGTTGACCGACGATGTCGCCGACGAATGGTTCCTGGCGCTTTGGCAGAAGGTGCCGACCCCCGCCAGTGCGGTCAAGGCCAGCGAGAAGGCCATCGCAGGTGTTCTCAGGGACTATCGTATCCGCCGTCTCAATGCGGCGACGGTGCTCGGGACTTTGCGCGAGGCACCGCTGTTCGTAGCCCCCGGCACGACGGAGGCAGCCTGCGCTCACATCCGCAGCCTGGCGGCACGTCTGCACCTGGTCAATCGGCAGATCAAAGAGGCTCATCAGAACCTGGACCGGCTATGTGCCGAGTTCGAAGGAGAGGAGAAGCCGTCGGGGCAGAGCTCGGAGCAGTGCGACGTGACGATCCTACGCTCCTGGCCAGGAATCGGCAGGATCAATCTCGCCACACTGCTCGCCGAGGCCGCAGAGCCCCTGCGCAGACGAGATTACCATGCTCTGCGCGCCTTGGCAGGGGCTGCGCCGGTGACGCGGCAAAGCGGCAAACAACGCTTCGTGATCCGCCGCCTCGCCTGCAACAGGCGGCTACAGAGCGCCGTCCATCACTGGTCGCGTGTCGCCATCCAACACGACGCTGCCAGCAGGCGACGGTATGATGCCTTGCGCAGAAAAGGACACGGTCACGCGCGGGCTCTGCGCAGCGTGGGAGATCGCTTGCTTTTTGCCCTGTGCACGACGCTCAAGCGACAGACCCCATACGATGCGGACCATAACGGCACAAAGAACTCCGCGAACGGGTGAGCCCCATTCCTTTGTTCGGCCGGGCGACCATTCCTTCGTCCCGACCTGCCGAGCGCCAGAGCGCCGCCCGCAGATGCTGTCCAGGATGCCGAAGGCACCGGCAAAGCCGGCGCGCAGCGTCCTGGACTGCATCGAGCACGGCGCTACCATATTGCCCTATAAGGACGTTCCCCTTGACCAAGGGTAGGAGGTCCTACGGCACTTTGCCCACCCTACGGCACCGCGCCTAGAACAACGATCCCTGCCCGTCATCCGACGACGCAGCCGCAGTCTTCCGCACCGCTTTCTTCGGCTTCGCCGCCTCGGCCTCCGCCTCGATCTCCTCCGCACTGATCGGCAGCACGAGCTGCTCGTCATCATTGGCGACGCGGTTGACGCGGGTAGAGACCGGGTGCCAGGCGAATTCGCCGACGTGCGGAGGCCTCATCAGCGGCAGGATCGCATCGACCTCGTCGCCTTTGATGTCGAGCCAGCGCTCGAAGTCGCGCGGGCTGATGGTGACGGGCACGCGGTCATGCAGAGCGGCGAGATCCTCGCCCGCCGCCGCGGTGACGATCGCGACCGTGTCGAGCTCCTCGCCGTTCGGCCCGACCCAGGTCTCGAACAAGGCGGCAAAGCCGAGCGGCGCACCGTCGGCGCGGTGGATGAAAAAGGGCTGCCTGCGGCCGGCTTCCGTCTTCCACTCGTAATAACCATCAGCCGGGATCAGGCCGCGCCGGCGGCGAATCGCGTTCTTGAAGGCGGGTTTCTCCAGCACAGTCTCGGAGCGTGCGTTGATCAGGAGCGTGAACCCGCGGGGGTCCTTGACCCAGCTCGGCAGCAGACCCCAGCGCATCAGGCGGAAGCGGCGCGCGCCGTTCTCGACCAGCACCACCGGAATCGGTTGCGTCGGGGCGACATTGTACCGGGGCGGGAAATTCGGCTGCTCGACATAGCCGAACAGTTGCCGCAAAGCCGCGGGGGCCGAAGTTATGACGAAGCGTCCACACATCCTTGGGGGCCTATATAGGGTCCGTTCAGGTCCTTTTAACCCCGAACGTTAACACTGCGGCAGATGAGCTCAACGGCCACCCAACCCGCGCGGACGCATGTACAGACGGGCCCCGAGGCGGCCGCCTGGGCCGAACGGCTGCGCGTGGCCAACATCAACCCGCGGACCGGGCTTGCCACCGACTATCTCAACCATTTCAATGAAGCCGTGATGCTGCTCGAGATGGTGCCGGATATGCCGGAATGCGCGGATGACTTCCTGACCTGGACGCCGCTGTCCTATGCCGAGCATTTCACGGCGTCGAATTTCAAGGCGCGGGATTTGGCGATCGAAGCCTATGAGAAGGCCGATCCCAACGTGCGTGCCCAGTTCGACCACATGACGGATACCATGACCTCGATCCTGACCGCGGTCGGCTCGGCGATGCGCGAGGTCGAGAAGGACTCGACCCGCGTGCGCCTCGCCGAGCAGGCCACCCTCTGGGTCAAGCCGCTGATCGCGGCCTGCGGCGGCATCATCAATGGCGGGGCGGAAGCCGACGTCGACACCATCATGGCGAACTCGGCCCGATAGGTGGCGCGATTGACCGCAATCGTCCACCCTGCCCATCCCCAGCTCGCGGTCAGCGCGGCGATCTTCCGCGACGGCAAGGTGCTGCTGGTCCGCCGCGCCCGCTCGCCCGCCAAGGGCTTCTATTCGCTGCCGGGCGGCCGTGTCGAGTTCGGCGAATCGCTGCATCAGGCCTTGAGCCGTGAGGTCGACGAGGAAACCGGGCTTCGTATCGAGATCGTTGGCCTTGCCGGCTGGCGCGAGGTGCTGCCGGCCACCGCCGGCGCCGGCCATTACCTGATCATGTCCTTTGCCGCCCGCTGGACGGCCCGGGAGCCGGCTCTCAACGACGAGCTCGACGATTACCGCTGGATCGCGCCGGATGCGCTGGCAAGCCTCGGCGACCTCAAGCTGACCGGGGGGCTGGAGGAGGTCATCCTGTCGGCTCACCGGCTGCTTGGGGCCTGACGGCCCGTCTTGCGCCAGCCGTCCCGAGGGGGCATACAGCCGCCGATGTCGATGCGATTTCTGGCCATTTTTGCCGTGATTCTCGCCTGCGCCTCCGGGCCTGCGAGAGCCCAGGACGTGGCGGCGCCGTTTGACGGCGGACTGCAGCGGCTGGCCGAGATCCTGGGCGGTCTGCACTATCTGCGCGGCATCTGCGGGGCGAACGAGGGCAACAAATGGCGCAACGAGATGCAGGCGCTGATCGATGCCGAGACCCCCTCCGGGGAGCGCCGCACCCGCATGATCGCCGCCTTCAACCGCGGCTATAACGGTTTTCAGCAGACCTATCGCAGCTGCACGCCGGCCGCGACGGTGGCGATCCGCCGCTTTATCGAGGAAGGCTCGAAGATCTCGCGGGATCTCACGGCGCGCTACGCGAACTGATTTCTCGTCGTTCCGGGGCTCGACGAAGTCGAGAGCCCGGAATCCATCGAGCCGCAGAGTTGGTGGCCTGATGGATTCCGGGCTCGCGCTGCGCGCGCCCCGGAATGACGAGTGATGGAACCCTGTCATCGACTTTGTTCACAGCCGTTAACCGTTCTTAAAGATGTGGCCTAGCGGTCGTTAACGCCCGTGCTACACCTTCTCGCACAGCGCATCGCCGTGGATCGCGCCCCAGCCCTGACCGAGTTTCATGAGCCAGCCGATTTCCTACGCCCCCGCCCGCGCGCCGCTGCCCGATCACGAGCAGAAACAGGCTGCGCTGAGCTATCTCAACGAGGCCTGGGCCGAGGCGCGCCATGACGGCGTCGACGGCGACTGCCTGGCGCAGGCGAGCCTGTTCGCGGCGCTCGCCGAGCTCGTCGGCACCTATGGCGAGGACGCGGTGGCGAAGTTCGTCGAGGGCTTTCCCGGCCGCATCCGCAACGGCGAATTCTCGGTCGGCATCTCCAGGCAGTAGGCCGCTCCGAAAAATGACCCCGCCACGCGGGCGGGGCCAGTTGCGGATGAATGACTTGGCGAAAGGCCTCGCGAAGTCTGCCGCTCTTATCGCACGGAAGCCGCTTTCAGCGGACAAGCATTAGTCTCGCGGCCATCGGGAGATGTTCCCGCAGCGCGCGGGAATTCGCTCCCTCGTCACGGCTCGATCTTGAGCGTCGCTTTCATGTTGGGATGATAGCGGCAGTAATACTCGACCGTTCCGGCCTTCTTCAGAACTGATGTCGCCGATTTCTTCGGCGGCAGCGGCACGTCGAAATCGCCGTTCCTGGCGGTGGCGGTGTGGGCGAAGACGTCCTTGTTGACCCAGGTGATGGTATCGCCGATCTTCGCCGATACCTCAGCCGGAGCAATCACGAGATTGTCCATCGTGATCGTGATCTCGATCGACGCGGCGCGTGCCGGGACGATCGTCGACAGGAGGACGACCGCAAGCGCGATCGTGGCGAGGCGTCCCGGCATCATGCGAGGCTCCTATTTCAGCTCGGCCGCAACGTGCTCGGCGTGCTGCTGATGGCCTTGGAAGATCTTCAGCCCGGTCTGCAGCAGGCTCTTCAGCTCGGCATTGCTCGCAGACGGAATGAGTTGCGTCTCCAGGGCGCCATTGACTGCCTTGTGGTAGGCGACCTCGTTGGCGACGTAAGCCTTGTCGAACGCCGCGCCATCGAGCTTGTCGAGCTCGGCCAGCTTGTCGGCCGCCTGCTTCGATAGCGCCTTGCTGGTGTCGTTGTCCTCCGGCGTGACGTTCAGCTTCTTGACGAGCGCGAGGGCCTGCTTGTTGACCGCCTCGTGGTCGCGCAGCATGTCTTCAGCGAACGCCTTGACATCCTTGTTCTTGGCCTTCTTCTGCGCCTGCTTGGCAGCGTTGATGTCGATCACGCCCGCGATGTAGGCGATATGCGCGATCTGGGGATCGGTGGGCTTGTCGGCTGCGCTGGCGACGTGCAGCAAAACGGGACTCGACAACATCATCGCTGCGGCGGCCGCCGCGCTCCATCGGATCAGCATGGCTTGGCACTCCTGTGGGCCGGAAACGTTCCGGACTGTTGCTTGCACAGGTTGGATGCCAATTCCGCGCGAACGTTCCCGAAAAATTAGGCCCCGATGCCAAGCCGCCTGAGCACGGCCTCCGTCAGGCGCTCGCAACGCTCACCGGCGAACGGAAACGCATCCATCACGACCGGACCGATCTTCTTCTCGACGTTCTCGCGCAGCATCGCGCGCGCACGGTGCAACCGAGTCTTCACCGTCTCGGGCTTGATGCCGAGCAGCTCGGCGGTCCCCTCCACGCTCATCCCCTCCATCACCCGCGCGATGAAGACCATGCGGAAGGTCTCGGGCAGTTCATCGACCGCGCGTTCGACGACACGCTGGATCTCGCGTTGGGCCATGGACTTTTCCGGATCAGTTGCGGCGGACGAAAGCGGAAACTGGATGATTTGCGCTTCGAGCGTTGCCTCCGGCACCGATCCCAGCTCGACCTGCGGCTTCCGACCGCGTGCGCGTCCGAGGGCTTCGTTGATGGCAATGCGCGACAGCCACGTCGACAGCGCCGACTCGCCAAGGAATCCGTCGAGATGCGTGAAGGCGCGGACATAGGTCTCCTGCACAACGTCCTCCGCGTCGCTGTCGCTGCGCAGGATGCCGCGGGCGAGCCTGAAGAGCCGGCGGTTATTGGCTTGCATGATCTCGCGCAACGCGGCCTCGTCGCGGCGCCGCGCGCGGTCCACCAGCGCGGCTTCCGAAGTCCTGGCGCCGGCGGTCAGGCCGGCTGCGGTCCCTGGCATGGCGGGTTTCCTGTCTCCAATTGGCTCCGGACATTGGATGCAGCCGCAGAGGAAAGGTTCCCGATTTTCTTCCCCGGGATCTTACCTTCCTGGTGGGTAAGGACCGCCTCCTAGTCTGTCTCGATCGGCAGCGAGGGATCCCGCGCCCATTCGCCCATCGATCCATCGTACAGCGTCAGCTTCTCGTAGCCGAGCTGCGTCAGCAGCAAGAGGTTGATCGTCGCCGAGATGCCTCCCCCGCAATAGCAGATCACGGTCTTGTCGCGCGTGACGCCCTGGGCAACGAACTTTTCTTCCGCGTCCGCAAGATTCGTCAGCGTCTTGTCGGCATTAACGAGTGTTGGGGCGGCAACATTGACGCTGCCCGGCACGCGGCCGGGCCGACCATAGCGGCTCGGCTCGAGGCCCTGGTGAAATTGCGGCAAGAGCGCGTTGACGATGACCGTCGAGGCATCGCCGATGCGCGCCTTCACTGTGTCCTTATCGACGAAGAAGCCCGCGCGCGATGCGGCCACGAAGGTCGTGGCCGGATAACCCTTCGGTGCACCGGTCTCAATCGGCCGCCCCTCTTCCTTCCACTTGTCGAGGCCGCCGTCGAGCACGCGGGCATCGACGCCGAGCGAGCGCAGCATCCACCAGAACCGCGTCGACCACATCATAGTGCCGATGCTGTAGAGCACGATCGTCTTGCTCGCATCGAGGCCGTGGCGACCAAAGGCGGCCTCGAGCTGGGCTACGTCAGGCATCATGAAGAGCGGGCGCGCGGAGGTGTCGGAGAATTCGCCTTGCAGGTCGAGGAAATCGGCTCCGGGAATGTGGCCGGCCGCGAACGTCTTGTCGCCTGGCACCGCGCGATAGGGCACGTCGCTACCGGGCGGCACCGGCTCGTTGTAGGTCGTGCAGTCATAAAGCCGGAGATTGGGATCGCCGAGAATAGCGGCGAGCTGCTCCGTGGTGATGAGGGGCGTGGGTTGGGGCATTGACTGCACTCCAAATTGCGCTCGCGCTGCCGGGCACTCTGTCATTGCCCGCGAAGGCGGGCAATCCAGTATTCCAGAGGCGGCGGCAATTGAACCGAGAAGCCGCGGCGTACTGGATGCCCCGCCTTCGCGGGGCATGACAGGGGAACGAGGAGCGGACCCTGCCCGCCTACTGCTTCAGCGTCTCCAAAAACCGCACCGGCTCACCTTGCGCGGCCGTCACCAGCTCGCCCTGCCACATCACGCGGCGGCCGCGAATGAAGGTGCCGACGGGCCAACCGGTGACGCGAACGCCGTCATAGGGGGTCCAGCCTGCCTTGGACGCCACCCATTTGTTGGTGATGGTCTCGCTGCGCTTCAAGTCGACGATGGTGAAGTCGGCATCGTAGCCGGCGGCGATGCGGCCCTTGCAGGCCATGTTGTAGAGGCGTGCAGGGCCGGCACTGGTGAGGTCGACGAACCGCGCCAGCGAGAGCCGACCCGCGTTGACGTGATCGAGCATCAGCGGCACCAGCGTCTGCACGCCGGTCATGCCGGAGGGCGAGGCCGGATAGGTCTTCTGCTTCTCCTCCAGCGTATGCGGGGCGTGGTCGGAGCCGAGCACGTCGATGATGCCCTGCTCGATGCCGCGCCAGATGCCGGCGCGATGATCGGCGCCGCGCACCGGCGGGTTCATCTGCGCCAGCGTGCCGAGCCGCTCGTAGCATTCCGGGGCGACCAGCGTCAGATGGTGCGGTGTCGCCTCGCAGGAGGCGACGTCCTTGTGGTCGCGCAGGAACTCGATCTCCTCCTTGGTCGAGATATGCAGCACGTGGATGCGCTTGCCGGTCTCGTGCGCGAGCTTGACAAGCCGCTGCGTCGCCATCAGCGCCGCGGTCTCGTCGCGCCAGACCGGATGTGAGCGCGCATCGCCTTCGATGCGCAGCGGTTTGCGCTCGTTGAGGCGGTATTCGTCCTCGGCATGGAAGGCGGCACGGCGGCGGATCACCTGGAAGATGCGGCGCAGGCTCTCGTCGTCCTCGACCAGCAGCGCGCCGGTGGACGAGCCGATGAACACCTTGACGCCGGCGCAGCCGGGTGCGCGCTCCAGCACGGGCAGGTCCTGCACGTTCTCGCGGGTGCCGCCGATGAAGAAGGCGAAATCGCAATGCATGCGGTGATGGGCGCGCTTTACCTTGTCGGTGAAGGTGGCCTCCGTCACGGTCAGCGGCGAGGTGTTGGGCATCTCGAACACCGCGGTGACGCCGCCCATCACGGCGCTGCGCGAACCGGTCTCGAGGTCTTCCTTCTGCTCCAGCCCGGGCTCGCGGAAATGCACCTGCGTGTCCATCACGCCGGGCAGGATGTGCAGGCCCTTGCAGTCGATCACCTCGGCGGCCGAGCCTTGCGGCAGCGGGCCCAGCTCGGCGACGCGGCCGCCCGTGATGCCGATATCGCGAACACCCTCACCGTCCTGGTTGACCACGGTGCCGCCCTTGAGGATCACATCGAAACGCTGGGTCATGGGGCCTCTCTCATCCTCAGGGCACAGGGCTCGAGGTCTTGTCGTTTATGCGTTGCGGGCTTACGTTCCGGAGCAACATGTCGCAAGAGATTTTCGCATGAAATCAGCGTTTCTTCCCGATCGGGGCGTGATCAAGGTCGCGGGTGAGGATGCGCGCAACTTCCTCAATGGCCTCGTCACCACCGACCTGGACCGGCTGAAACCTGGCCTGGGGCGATTCGGCGCGCTGCTGACGCCGCAGGGCAAGATCATCGTGGATTTCCTGATCACGGAAGCGCCCGCGGGTCACGGCGGCGGGTTCCTGATCGACTGCCCGAAGGCGCTGGCGGACACCCTCGCAACCAAGCTGAAATTCTACAAGCTGCGCGCCAAGGTCACGGTGGACAACCTCGACCTCGGCGTGCTCGCGGCATGGGACGGCGAGCCGGCGGCCCAGCCCGACCTTGCCTTCGCCGATCCGCGGGCCGATGGGCTCGGCACCCGCATCCTGATCCCGGAAGACCTCAAGCAGAAACTGTCGGACCTCATCGGCGCCGAGCTGGTCGATGCGGCCGGCTACGAGGCGCACCGCATCGCGCTCGGCGTGCCGCGCGGCGGGCTCGATTTCATGTACGGCGATGCGTTCCCGCACGAGACCAACATGGATCGCCTCGCCGGTGTCGATTTCGACAAGGGCTGCTATGTCGGCCAGGAGGTCGTCTCGCGCATGCAGCATCGCGGCACCGCGCGCACGCGCAGCGTGAAAGTGCTGCTCGAGGACGCCTCGCCCGAGCCGGGCACGACCATTCTCGCCGGCGACAAGCCGGTCGGCACGATGGGCTCGAGCGCCGGCGGCAAGGGCATCGCGCTGGTGCGCATCGATCGCGTCGCCGACGCGCTCGATGCGGGCCAGCCGCTCACCGCTGGGGGGCTGGCTTTGACGCTCGCTGAACCCGACGTCGTCCGCATTCCAGCCAAGCAGCCCATCGCATGAGCCGCGCTGCACGTCTGCATCCCGACGGCGTGAAGCGGTGTCCGTGGCCGGGGGAAGATCCGCTTTACGTCGCCTATCACGACACTGAATGGGGCGTGCCGGAATTTGACGACCGCGCGCTGTACGAGAAGCTGATGCTGGACGGCTTCCAGGCCGGCCTGTCCTGGATCACGATCCTGCGCAAGCGCGACAATTTCCGCAAAGCCTTCGACGATTTCCAGCCGGAGAAGATCGCGCGCTACAATGCCAAGAAGGTTCACGCGCTGATGAGCGATGCCGGCATCGTGCGCAACAAGGCCAAGATCGAAGGCGCGATCCTGAGCGCGAAGTCGTATCTCGATATCATGGAGAAGGGCCCGGGCTTCTCGAAGCTGCTGTGGGACTTCATGGACGGACGGCCCAAGGTCAACCACTTCAAGACCACGGGAAGCGTGCCGGCCTCGACGCCGCTGTCGGTGCAGATCTCCAAGGAGCTGTCTTCGCGCGGCTTCAAATTCGTCGGCCCGACGATCGTCTACGCCTTCATGCAGGCAACCGGCATGGTCAACGACCACCTGGTCGATTGCCACTGTCATGCGACCTGCGGCAAGACGCAGCGCAAGCCGCGCCTCAAGGCCAAATGACGGCGAAGAAGGCGACGCGCAACGATGAGGTCCGCGCCTGGCAGCGCATGCTGTCGGGCCGGCGGCTCGATTTGCTCGATCCCTCCCCGCTCGACATCGAGATCGGCGACATCGCGCACGGGCTGGCGCGGGTGGCGCGCTGGAACGGGCAGACCCTCGGCGCGCACATCTTTTCGGTCGCACAGCATACGCTGCTGGTAGAGACCGTGCTGCGGCTCGAGATGCCCCGCGTCGACCAGCGCGTGCGGCTCGCGGCCCTGCTCCATGATGCGCCGGAATACGTGATCGGCGACATGATCTCGCCGTTCAAGGCCGTGCTCGACGGTCATTACAAGGCGGTCGAAAAGCGGCTGCTCGGTGCCATCCACATCCGCTTCGGCTTGCCGCCGGTCTTGCCTGACGACATCACGCAGGCCATCAAGGCCGCCGATCGCGGTGCGGCTTATCTCGAGGCAACCGAGCTCGCGGGCTTCAGCGCGAGTGAAGCGCGGCGCCTGTTCGGGAAGGATCCGGGTCTCTCCGACAGCGTCCGGCGCGACTATCTGACGCCCTGGACCGCGGCGCGGGCCGAGAAGCAGTTTCTGGAGCGGTTTGGCGCCGTGTTTGCGTAGGTCCTGTAGGGTGGGCAAAGGCGCGCTTGCGCCGTGCCCACCAAACTAAGCGCGATGCGCGCAGTTGCGAAATGGTGGGCACGGCGCGATGCGCCTTTGCCCACGCTACGAGCGCTCGCTATAATCGGGCGCAAAAAGGCCCGCCATGATCCACGTCTGTTCCCTCGCCGCGCTTCCCGAAACCGTCCGCATTACCGGCGCCAGCCATGTGCTGACCGTGATGGCCAATGTCGAACAGGTGGCGCGGCCGGTGTCGGTGCTGCCGGCCAACCATCTCAAGGTGTCGATGGACGACATCACCGAGGAGATGGACGGCTTCGTCGCGCCGTCGGAGACGCATATCGAGCAGGTGCTGAACTTCGTGCGCGGCTGGGACCGCAGCGCCCCGCTGGTGGTGCATTGCTATGCCGGCATCAGCCGCTCCACCGCCAGCGCCTTCGCCGCGGTCTGTGCACTCAATCCGCATCGCGACGAGATCGAGATCGCAAAGAAGATCCGCGCGGCTTCACCGATCGCCTCGCCGAACCGGCGCATCGTCGGTCTCGCCGACCGCGCGCTGGGACGCGAGGGCCGCATGCTGCGCGCACTCGACGAGATGGGCCCCGGCGCGATGATGGTCGAAGGCCGCCCCTTCGTGATCGAGCTCGAATGAGGCGGGAGTCGAATAGCAACCACGACGGGACCGCGCCCCCTCTCCCGCTTGCGGGAGAGGGTGTCTCCGCAACGGGACAATCCCCTAGAGGACAAAGCCCTCACCCGGCGCTATGCCATAGCCGAGGCTTTGCCTCGGCGTCTCTAGTTACGGCCGCCGAGGGCGGCCTACGCCTCTCCCGCGAGCGGGAGAGGTTGCAGCTTGCCCGCGGAGCGACCGGCTCAACCAACGAAGACATTCTTCTCGCAACACCTGCGATCTCAGCCGCATGAGCGAGACGCTGCTGACACCGATCGAGATCGGCCTGACCGCCGCGATCGTCGCGATCGAGGACCATGAGCCGCTGATCCTCACCGCGCGCGGTGCTGACGGCCTGGCCGGCCTGCCGTTCGGCCCGTTCGACGCGGTGAGCCATCGCACGTTCGAGATCGGCCTGCGCGCCTGGGTCGAGCGACAGGCGGGGCTGCGGCTCGGCTATGTCGAGCAGCTCTACACGTTTGGCGACCGCGGCCGTCATGCCGAGGCCGGCGACACCGGCGCCCATATGGTGTCGATCGGCTATCTCGCGCTGACGCGCCCCGTCGATGGCGAGCTCGCGGCAAACGCGGCGAGCTTCGCGCCCTGGTATCGTTTCTTCCCCTGGGAAGACTGGCGCGAGCAGCCGCCGGCGATCATCGCCCGCGACATCATCCCCGCCCTGACCAAATGGGCCGAGGAGGAGACGCCGGAGACGACGCGCGCGCTGCCGCGGAAGGATCGGGTGCGATTCTATTTCGGTCTCGACGGCGCGCCCTGGGACGAGGAGCGCGTGCTCGACCGCTACGAGCTGCTCTACGAGGCCGGGCTGATCGAGGAGGCGCGCCGCGACGGCCGTCCTGCGGCATTAGCGCGCAAGACGCTTCCCCCGCTCGGGACCTCGATGCGGTTCGACCACCGCCGGATTCTCGCCACGGCAATCGCGCGGCTGCGCGCAAAGCTGAAGTATCGTCCTGTCGTGTTTGAACTTTTGCCGGCTGAGTTCACACTTACTGAACTGCAGCATACGGTGGAGGCGATCTCCGGCCGGCACCTGCACAAGCAGAACTTCCGCCGCCTGGTCGAAATGGAAGCCCTGGTCGAACCGACCGGGGTGATGTCGACACAGACGGGCGGACGGCCGGCGGCGCTCTACCGCTTCCGCCGCGAGGTGCTCCAGGAGCGGCCCGCGCCGGGCTTGCGCGTGCGCTCCCGGCGCTAGATCCTGATATTTTGGTACCGGCCCCTGCCCGCCGGTTGCCTGGAGGCTTCATG
Source organism: Bradyrhizobium sp. NC92 (assembly GCF_025200865.1). Taxonomy (NCBI): domain Bacteria; kingdom Pseudomonadati; phylum Pseudomonadota; class Alphaproteobacteria; order Hyphomicrobiales; family Nitrobacteraceae; genus Bradyrhizobium; species Bradyrhizobium sp. NC92. Next base: position 2,311,367 of record NZ_CP104171.1, on the reverse strand, counting down.
TTCGACGGCCCGTTTGACGCCTTTGCGCTGATCATTGCGATCATCGCCTTCCTCATTGCGATCAAGGCATCCAGCCAGGCGACCGAGTTGCGCCGCCGGCTCAACTCGCTCGAAGAGATGCTTTATGCGCAGCGGCCGGTGCAGCCGCCGCCGCTGATGCCGGCGCAGGCGCAGGCCGAAGCAACCGCGACGACTGCAGCCGCCGAGCCGCCGCCGCTGGCGCCGGAAGCTGAAACGACGCCGCCGCCGCTCGTCACAGAAGAGATTTCGCCGCCACCGCTCGAGCCGAGCACGGGCGCCGATGCGCCCCCTCCGGTCCCGGAGGCAGCACCCGGGTTCGAAGAACGACTCGGCACCCGCTGGGTGGTGTGGATCGGCGGGCTTGCGCTCGCGCTCGGCGGCTTCTTCATGGTGCGTTATTCGATCGAGGCCGGCCTGCTCGGCCCGGGCGTGCGCGTGTTCCTCGGCGGCCTGTTCGCCGCTGCACTGCTGGGCGCCGGCGAATGGACGCGGCGCAAGGAGAGCATCTCGAGCATCGCGGCGCTGCCGATCGCCAACATCCCCGCGATCCTCACCGCGGCCGGAACGGCGGTGGCTTTCGCGACCATCTACGCGGCTTACGCGCTCTACGGCTTCCTCGTGCCTGCGACGGCCTTCGTGCTGCTCGGCATCGTTGCGATGGGCACGCTGGCCGCAGCGCTCCTGCACGGCCCCGCGCTCGCGGGGCTCGGCGTCGTCGGCGCCTTCGTGACGCCGATCCTCGTCTCCTCGGGCAAGCCGGATTATTGGGCGCTCTACATCTATCTTGCGGTCGTGACGGCCGCGAGTTTCGGTCTCGCCCGCATCAGGCTGTGGCGCTGGCTTGCGGTCACGACCATTGCCTTCGCGGTGCTCTGGATCTTCCCGGGTCTCGATACCGAACAGGTGCAGGTCGCGCCGCACGCCTTCCACGCCATCGTCGGCTTCGTGCTCGCCGCACTGCTCGTCGTCTGCGGCTTCATGTTCGGACCCACCTTCGAGGACGGCGAGATCGAGCCGGTCTCGTCGGGCGCGCTTGGCGCCTACCTGTTCGGCGCGATGCTGGTCGTGCTGTCGAGCGCGCATGCGGATCTCGCGCTGATCGCATTCACGCTCCTGGTCGGCGGCACGCTGTTCGTCGCCTGGTGTGCACCGGCGGCGACCGGCGCGCTGGGCGCAGCCGCGGCGGCCGTGTTCATCGTGTTCGCCGAATGGGCGGTGCGCGCCAATCCTGACATGCTGGTGCTGCCGGGCGGCCCGATGCCCGGCGTCGGCCCGGTTGCGACCGACAGCGCGGTGACCCTGCATCTGGTGACGGCCGCGATCTTCGCCGCCGGCTTCGGCGTCGCGGGCTTTTTCGCGCAGGGCCGCTCGAATTCGGCGATCATTCCCGTGGTGTGGTCGGCGGCGGGCGTCGCGACGCCGATCGCCATCCTGGTCGCGCTCTATGCGCGCATCGCCCATCTCGACCGCTCGATCCCGTTCGCGATCCTCGCCGTGCTGCTCGCCGCGGCCTTTGGCGCGGCGACCGAGGCGCTGATGCGCCGCGAAGAACGCCCGGGCGTTGCCACCTCGGTCGCGCTGTTCGCGACCGGCACGCTCGGCGCGCTGGCGCTGGCGCTGACCTTCGCCCTGGAGAAGGGCTGGCTCACCATCGCGCTCGCGCTGATGTCGCTCGGCACCGCCTGGATCTCGTTGCAGCGGCCGATTCCGGTGCTGCGCCGGTTGGCTGCCATCTTCGCCGCGATCGTCACCGCGCGCATCGCCTATGATCCGCGTATCGTCGGCGATGCCGTCGGCACGACGCCGATCTTCAACTGGCTGTTGTGGGGCTATGGCCTGCCGGCCGCCTCGTTCTGGGGCGCGAGCATCTTCCTGCGCCGTCGCGCCGACGACGCGCCGCTGCGCGTGGTCGAGACCGCCGCGATCCTGTTCACCGCGCTGCTCGCCTTCACGGAGATCCGGCATTTTGCGACCGGTGGCGACATGATCTCGCCGCCCTCGCTGCTCGAATTCGCACTGCAGGTCTGCATCACGCTCGCCATGGCAATCGGGCTGGAGCGCCTGCGGCTGCGCAGCCACAGCATCGTGCACGATGTCGGCGCGGTCGTGCTGACGGCAATCGCCGGCCTCATCAGCGTGTTCGGCCTCCTGATCCTGGAGAACCCGCTGCTGTTCTCCAGCGTCAATGTCGGCGGCCTCGTGTTCAATCTGCTGCTGCTCGGCTATGCGCTGCCGGCCGTGCTGATGCTGCTGCTCTCCTACGCGGTGGCGGGACACCGCCGTGTCGCATATGCAAACACGATTGCGGGTGGCGCCCTGGTGTTCGCGCTCACCTACGTGACGCTCGAGATCCGCCGCTTCTATCACGGCCCGGTCCTGCTCTACGGCGGCACCACGAGTGCCGAGCAATACACCTATTCGATCGGCTGGCTCGCCTTCGGCGTGGTGCTGCTCGGGGTCGGCATCCTGGTCAACTCCGAGCGTGCGCGCCTGGCGTCCGCCGCCGTGATCGCCCTGACGATCCTGAAGGCCTTCGTGATCGACATGTCGACGCTGACCGGCGTCTATCGCGCGCTCTCGTTCATGTGCCTCGGCGTCGTGCTGGTCGCGATCGGCTGGCTCTACCAGCGCATCCTGTTCCGGCGGCAGATCGCACCGCCGCCGGCTGCGCCGCAGACCGGCAGCTGAAGCGTCAGGCCGCGCGGACCGATTCGAGGAACTGCGCGACCTCGACCTTCAGACGGGTGCTGTCGGTCGCCAGCGACTTCGCCGCCGACAGCACTTCGCTCGAGGCCGAGCCGGTCTCGATCGCACCGCGCTGCACGTTGGTGATGTTGGACGACACTTCCTGCGTGCCGAGCGAGGCCTGCTGAACGTTGCGCGAGATCTCCTGCGTGGCCGCGCCCTGCTCCTCGACGGCGGCGGCGATCGCGGCGGACACCTCAGACAGCCGCTCGATGGTGCCGCCGATCTCCTGGATGGCGCTGACGGATTCTTGCGTCGCCGCCTGGATGCCCGAAACCTGTGCCCCGATTTCGCCGGTCGCTTTCGCCGTCTGCTCGGCCAATGCCTTGACCTCGGAGGCGACGACGGCAAAGCCGCGGCCGGCTTCGCCTGCGCGCGCCGCCTCGATGGTCGCGTTCAGCGCGAGCAGGTTGGTTTGGCCCGCGATGGTGTTGATGAGCTCGACGACGTCGCCGATGCGGGCGGCGGCCTGCGACAGCGCGTTGACGCGCTCGTTGGTCCGCGCCGCCTGCTCGACCGCCTCCGCCGCCATCCGCGCCGAATCCTGCACGCGGCGGCTGATCTCGGTGATGGAGGACGACAGCTCCTCGGAGGCTGAGGCCACCGCCTGGACGTTGGTGGAAGCTTCCTCGGACGCTGCCGCAACGACGGTTGCGAGCTCCTGGCCGCGCTGCGCGGTGCCGCTCAGCGTCGCCGCGGAGGCCTCGAGCTCGGTCGAGGCCGACGACACGGTCTCGACGACCTCGCCGATCATGACCTCGAAATTGCGGGTGATGGCGTCGACGCGGCGGCCGCGCTCGATCTTGGCCTCGGCGTCGCGCGCCGCCGCCTCGTCGGCGGCCTTCTTGGCGATCAACGCCTCCTTGAAGATCTGGAGCGCATCCGCCATCGAGCCGATCTCGGTCTTCTCGCCGCGATGCGGCACTTCGGCGGAAAGGTCGCCCTCGCCGAGCGACTGCATCGGGCGAATGATCGAGGCGATGCCGCGCGAGACGTCGCGCACGAGATAGTAGGCGGCGCCGATCGCGATCACGACGGCAGCGACGATGATGCCGACCAGCACGCGGAACACGGTGGCGTAGCTGTCGGCCGCCTGCTTGGTCTCCAGCTCGGCGCCCCTGTTGTTGAGCTCGATGCCCTTCTGCAGCAGGGGATCGGCGGCCTGCGCCATCTTCGCGACCTTGGTCTGCAGCAGCTCGTTGGCATCGGTCGGGAAGCGGCCGACGCTCTTGCGCGACAGCGCCATCACGTCCTGCACGCCATTCAGATACTCCGCCCAGGCCTTGGTCCATTGCTCGTACAGCGAGCGCTCCTCGGCGACCGTGATCAGCGGCTCGTAAACCTTGCGCGTCTTCTCGATGCGCTCACGCAAGCCTGCCAGCCGCTTCTCCGCGGCCTCCTTGCCTTCGGCAGTGTCCTGCATCAGGTGCAGACGCAGTGCGACGCGAAGCTCGTTGATGTCGGCACGCATCGAGCCGAGCGCACGCACGCTCGGCAGCCAGCTCTCCGCAATCTCGACGGTGTGGGCGTTGATGTTCTGCATCGTGCCGATCGCCATCACGCCGACGCCGGCAAGCGAGAGCACCAGGACCGACAGTACGGTCAGCAGCTTGAAGACGATCGACAACTTCGACATCACAACAATCCCGATGATTACCCGGCAACGCGCACATCACCTGCGCCGCAGCGTCACGACGGACGACCGGGCGGAGGTCAGTTCAACAATGCTGGCTGGTTCTTTTTCCCGAAGGATTGCGCCCATACTCGCAAACAGGCGTTAACAGGAGCCTACGTAAGAATACGGCTCGCGCGCAGCGATCGTGTTGTCTCTGCAACTCTTTCTTGCAGCTGCATCGGCTTCTCGCGTTGGGATGCGGGCGCAACTCGGTGCAGCGCAGCATTCGCGCCGGCTGCCGTCACGCCGCCCGCACCGATTCCAAAAAGCGCGCGACCTCGCTCTGCAACCACCGCCCCTCCACGCGTGGCGGTTGCAGATCAAGCCTGCCTGAAGGCCGACGCCGCCTTCAGGCCGCGCGCACGGTGCCGAGGAATTTGCTGACCTCGAGCTTGAGCCGGCTGCTGTCGCTGGACAGCGATTGCGCCGCTGCCAACACCTGCGTGGATGCCGACCCGGTCTCGCTCGCGCCGCGCTGCACGTCGGTGATGTTGGAGGACACCTGGTGGGTGCCCGTGGCCGCCTGCTGCACGTTGCGGGAAATCTCCTGCGTTGCCGCGCCCTGCTCTTCCACCGCGGCTGCGATGGTCGAGGAGATCTCCGACAGCCTCTCGATCGTGTGGCTGATGTCCTTGATCGCGCCGACCGAATGCTCAGTGGCGGTCTGGATGCTGGCGATCTGCTGGCCGATCTCGCCGGTCGCCTTCGCGGTCTGCTCGGCAAGCGCCTTGACCTCGGAGGCGACGACGGCAAAGCCGCGGCCCGCCTCGCCGGCCCGCGCCGCTTCGATGGTTGCATTGAGCGCCAGAAGATTGGTCTGGCCGGCGATGGTGTTGATCAGCTCGACCACGTCGCCGATCCGCGCCGCCGCCGCGGAAAGCTCGCCGACACGATCGGTCGTGGTGCGGGCCTGGTTCACCGCATCGCCGGCGACGCGGGCAGATTCTTGCACCTGCCGGCTGATCTCGGTGATCGACGATGACAGCTCCTCGGTCGCCGACGCCACCGACTGCACGTTGGTGGATGCTTCCTCGGAAGCGGCAGCAACCATGGTGGTGACCTCCTGCCCGCGCGCCGCGGTCGCGGTCAGCGTCGAGGCGGAAGCTTCCAGCTCGGTCGCGGCCGAGGACACGGTGTCGACGATTTCACCGATCGCGGCTTCGAAGCTGTCGGCCAGCTTGTGCATCTCGGCCTTGCGCTGCGCGGCCGCAAGCTGGTCCTGCCTGATCTTGGCTTCAGCTTCCTCGCGCGCCTTCTGCTCAGACACGATCTTGAACTTTTCGACGGCCGCCGCGACGCCGCCGACCTCATCCTTGCGGCCGAGACCGGGCAGAACCACGGAGAAATCGCCACCGGCAAGCTTGTCCATGGCGATGGTGAGCGCGCGGATCGGCCGCGCGATGGTCAGGAACGACATCAACCAGGAGCAGACGAGGACGAGCATGGCGAGCGCGCCGACCACCATCCCGACCTGCTCGCTCGATCTCATCTCTGCGGTGGCCGCGGCGTTGTTCTCTTCGGATTTGTGCTTCGCATAGTCGGCGATCTGGTCGATCAGCGCGTCGAGTTGAGCTGCGATGGGCAGGGTAACCTCTCGCGCGATGCGAATGGCTTCTTCATTGAGCTTCGCGGCGCGCGAAGCGCCATCAGCGCCGCTCGCGGCGAGGGCTTCGGCGCGCACCGCGGCGATCTGCTGTGCAGCCTTGGTGTAGTCCGCGGCGAGCGATCTCAGCTTCTCCATGCGCGTCCGATTTTCGGCCGAGTGAGAAAGCTTCAGCATCTCATTGACCAGCGAGCCCATCGCTTTCTGCTGATCCTCCAATCTCTGGGTGGCCTTCTGAAGGTCGGCCGCGCTATTGGCGAGACGAAGATCTCGCACCGCGAGTTGCATGCCGCGAACGGCAACCTCGGCCCGGACGGCGTCGCGCACGATCTCCTGCTGTTCAAGTGCGCTGTGGCTGGTCTCGCGAATGCTCGCATTGCCACGCATCTGGCTCACGATCATGGCGCCCACCAGGAGCACACCGAGCGCCGACGCAATCGCCAGCTTGGTCCCGATCCTCAGATTCTGAACAAGGCTCAGCATGGGCATGTTTCCCCCGAAGGAACGCGCAGCCGAGGCGTTGTCGGCTTCCCCCTGCCATTGACTGCGCTGCTGCCCAAAAAGTGAGCTTTTCACATTCCGATTTGGTTAACGCGATCCCTCGCAGAAATACTGACTTTGCACGCTAAATGATTGAGCGCGAAGGGATATGATCTCGTCATAGTTGTAAATTGCAGCTTCAAGTCGGATCTACGAGGCCTTGCATCCGATGGTCTCGCCGACGAGGCTGATGCGAAAGACCGGCTGCTTGTTCTCGTCGAGCAGCTCCATGCACCACTCGGCGTTCGGCTTCAGGCTGCGCGCGATGCCGCTGAGCAGATTGGCGCACACCTCTGTCATCTCGGTCCAGGCGGCTGCGCGATCCTCGAACTCGTACGGCAGGTCGGCGGCGCCGGAATAGCGACCGGTGCTGATGCGGAAGAAATAGAGCGACATCGTTGAACCCTTGCGTGGGACCGCCCCCCGGCCGCGCGCAAACTGGGGCGCGAACAGCTACCAAGGCGTGAAGGCCGCGGTCCGTATGACTACGGCGCGCCGGCTTGGTGTTCGATGATGTCTTCGACGATCAATGGCGCGGGTTGTCCCGCGCAGGCGAGCTCACTGCGTCGAGCGGCGCAGTTCCAGCGGGCCCTCGTTCTTCGCCGGCTCGGACTTCACCGGCTCGAGCCGGCTGCCTTCGACACGCGGCGTCTCGACGCGCGCGGCGACCTCGGTGGTCGAGGCGGCAACCGAACCGGTATGCTCCGGCCTGTGCAGCGAGCGCGGCCGCGCTGCGGCGCGCGCCATCAGCATCTGATTGCCGCCCTGGTGATGGAAGTCGCAATAGGCGAAGCCCATGCCCGACACCGAGCCGCGGAAGCTGCGATCGTCGGTCTTTTCCAGGTTGAAGCAGGGCTCGAACGGGATGCCCTTGATCGAGGCGCACACGTTCTGGCCGCGGATCTGGAGGGTGTTGCCGGGCAGGCGAAGGTGTTTCACCGGGCCTGAGCCCGAGAACTGCACGGCGCCGGCGGCGCCGAGATCGTCGAGGATGCGGCCTGCACCGCGGGTGCCGTCGAAACAGGTGAAGGCGAACACCTTGCCGGCCACGAAGCGGCGCGCCTCGTCGGCGTTCATGCTTCCAGCGATGGCCGGCGCAAACGTCGCTGCCGCCGTGACAGCCCCCAACACAATACGCGCAAGCATGCTCAACTCCGAACCAACCCCCGCAGCGGGCGATGCCTTTATCTCTTTACCCGCTGCTTACCATACCAACCATGGCGACATTGAAGCAGCTTGGTTGGTAAAGTCTGAACGCCGTTAGACAATTTTTACCACGACGCGGCCGCGAACCTGGCCGGCCAGGATTTTCGCGCCCCACCCCGGAATCTGGTCGAGCGAAATTTCCTCAGTAATTTCAGATAGTTTTGTTCGATCCAGGTCGGACGCCAGACGCTGCCAGGCGGCTTTCCGGGGCTCGAGCGGGCACATCACGGAATCGATGCCGAGAAGGCACACTCCGCGCAAAATAAACGGCGCCACCGAGGACGGCAGGTCCATGCCGGCGGCCAGGCCGCAGGCCGCGATCGCGCCACCATATTTCGTCATCGAGAGCAGGTTGGCGAGGGTGGTCGAGCCGACGCTGTCGACGCCGCCGGCCCAGCGCTCCTTGGCGAGGGGCTTTGCCGGCGCCGACAATTCGTTGCGGTCGATGATCTCGGCAGCTCCCAGCTGCTTCAGGTAGTCGGCCTCGGAGACGCGGCCGGTCGAAGCGATGACGTGGTAGCCGAGCTTGGACAGGACGGCGATCGCAACCGAGCCGACGCCGCCGGCAGCGCCCGTCACCACGACCGGGCCGCTCTTCGGCGAGATGCCGTGCTTCTCCAGCGCCAGCACCGAGAGCATCGCCGTGAAGCCGGCGGTGCCGATCGCCATGGCGTCGCGCGCCGACAGGCCCTGCGGAAGCGCGACCAGCCAGTCGCCCTTCACCCGCGCCTTCTCGGCATAGGCGCCGAGATGGGTCTCGCCCATGCCCCAGCCGGTGCAGACGACCTTGTCGCCCGCCTTCCACTGCGGATGCGAGGAGGCTTCGACCGTGCCGGCGAAATCGATGCCGGCGATCATCGGGAAGCGGCGCACCACCGGCGCCTTGCCGGTGAGCGCAAGACCGTCCTTGTAGTTCAGCGTCGACCATTCCACCCGGACGGTGACGTCGCCCTCCATCAGTTCGGCTTCGTCGAACTGCGTGAGCTGCGTGGTTGTGCCCTTGTCCGCCTTGTCGATCCTGACAGCCTTGAATGTGGCCACGACTGAACTCCCTGACTTTGTTTGTCGGGGATGTTTAGCCGATCAGGCCGGCTGCGCAACCGCCCGTGCCACAGGTTTCTCCACGATCGGAAGATTGATCAGCGCCGAGAGCACGCCGAACAGGATCGAGAGCCACCAGATAGGCGTGTAGGAACCGAACTTTTCGAACACGATGCCGCCCAGCCAGACGCCGAGGAAGCCACCGACCTGATGGCTGACGAAAGCGAAGCCATAGAGCGTGGCGAGCCAGCGCGTTCCAAACATCAGCGCCACCAGCGCCGAGGTCGGCGGCACCGTCGACAGCCAGGTCAGGCCGGAGATCGCGCCAAACGCGATCGCCGAGAACGGCGTGATCGGGAACATGATGAAGGCGAGCGTCGCCAGTGCACGCGTGAAATAGATGGTCGAGAGGATGTAGCGCTTGGGCAGTGAGTTCTGGAGATAACCGACGCTGAGCGAGCCGATGATGTTGAACAGGCCGATTGCCGCGATCACCCAGCCGCCGGTCTGCGCGGAGATGCCGCGATCGACGAGGAAGGCCGGCAGATGCACGGTGATGAAGGCGAGCTGGAAGCCGCAGGTGAAGAAGCCGAGCACCAGGAGCACGTAGGAGCGATGACCGAAGGCTTCGGCAAGCGCCTTGGTGATGGTCTGGTCATCCGCGGGCGTTGCGCTGCTCGCGGTTGTCACCGGCGGCGTCGAGAGCGCCAGCGACAGCGGGATGATCAGCAGCATCAGGAAACCGAACACGGAGAGCGCCTGCTGCCAGCCGAAATTGTCGATCAAGGCGACGCCAATGGGCGCGAACAGGAACTGACCGAACGAGCCCGCCGCGGTGCCGGCGCCGAGCGCAAGCCCGCGCTTCTCTGCCGGGAGGAGCTTGCTGAAGGCCGACAGCACCAGGTTGAACGAGCAGCCCGCGAGACCAAAGCCGACCATCACGCCCGCACCGAGATTCAGCGACAGCGGCGTCGAGGAATAGCGCATCAATAGTAGGCCACCGGCATAGAGCAGCGCGCCGACGCACATCACCCGGAACAGGCCGAAGCGATCCGCAACCGCACCGGCGAACGGCTGGCCCAGTCCCCACAACAGATTCTGCACGGCGATGGCGAGGCCGAACACGTCACGGCCCCAGCTGAATTCGTGACTCATCGGCTGCACGAAGAAGCCGAGCGCCGAGCGCGGGCCGAAGCCGAGCATGCCGATGGCACAACCGCAGAGGATGATGACGGCCGGGGTACGCCAGTTGGAGGAACGCAAGGCCGGTGCGAGTTCGCCGATCTGTGTCGACATGGTTTTCCTCGTCTGTCGTTGGCGGATCCGCAAATCAGCAGCCGCGGGACAGCCCGTTTAATGCATCTGCATGAAAATCCCAAGCCAAAAACGGTTGCATTCCACGAAGAGCTGACGCGGGAGCATTGCGTTTCAATCTGGCCTCGTCTGGCAGGTGCGCAGTGACGGGAATGTGTGCGACAGGCTCTGGCGGCACGCGCGGGTGCGTGCTATGTTTGATTTACTCAGATTGAGCATATTTGGTAGCAGCGACGTTCGCCCGGCCTTCTCGGCCGGATTTCTCGGGCTCCATATATTCTCAAATTGAGCATAATAGCCACTCGATTGGCCACACCTGGGAGGCTTCAATGCCGATCACTGGAATTTACGGTCCCGACGACTTCGCCAACCGGCCGCAAGGCCAGGCCATCGCCGCCTCCCGCGCCGCGCCGGTGCCCCCCGGACCGACATGGCCGACGCCGTCACTGGAATGGACGGCGGCGGTCGAACGCGCGACCGCGCCGCTCTATGACCGTGTCAAGCACGTCATCCCGTCTATCGAATGGCCGCTGATGGCGCCGACGATTCACGCGATCAACGAGCTGAAGCGCGCACGGGGCGCGGTCATCCTCGCCCACAACTACCAGGCCCCCGAGATCTTCCATTGCGTCGCCGATATCGGCGGCGACTCGCTCCAGCTCGCGGTCGAAGCCACCAAGGTGAAGGCCGACATCATCGTCCAATGCGGCGTGCACTTCATGGCGGAGACCTCGAAGCTGCTCAATCCGGACAAGACCGTCCTGATCCCGGATTCGCGCGCGGGCTGCTCGCTCGCCGCCAGCATCAAAGGTGCGGACGTGCGGCTGCTGCGGGAGAAATTTCCCGGCGTGCCGATCGTCGCCTATGTCAACACTTCGGCGGAGGTGAAGGCCGAGGTCGACATCTGCTGCACCTCGTCGAATGCGGTGCAGGTGGTCGAGAGCCTGAACGCCCCGACCGTGATCTTCCTGCCCGACCGATACCTTGCCACTTACGTGGCGTCGAAGACCGACGTGAAGATCATCGCCTGGAAAGGCGCTTGCGAGGTGCATGAGCGCTTCACGGGCGCGGAGCTGCGGAGCTTTCGCGAGGCCGATCCGTCGGTGCAGATCATCGCGCATCCGGAGTGCCCGCCGGACGTGCTGGCGGAAGCCGACTTCACCGGCTCGACCGCGCACATGATCAACTGGGTGCGCGCAAAGCGGCCGCGGCGGCTGGTCATGATCACCGAATGCTCGATGGCCGACAATGTGCGGGCCGAGCTGCCCGACGTGGAGATGCTGCGCCCCTGCAATCTCTGCCCGCACATGAAGCGCATCACGCTCGCGAACATCCTGGAGAGCCTGCTGACGCTTCGCGAGGAGGTGACGATCGATCCCGCGCTCGCGGAACGCGCGCGGCGCTCGGTCGAGCGCATGATCAATCTGAAGAATTGAGGGCGAGCAACATGCAACACACCATCCACGATCTCACCCGCTCAACCGACGACGTCGTCATCGTCGGCGGCGGGCTTGCCGGACTGTTCTGCGCGCTGAAGCTCGCGCCGCGGCCGGTGACCTTGATCTCGGCAGCACCGCTCGGGCACGGCGCATCCACCGCATGGGCGCAAGGCGGCATCGCTGCGGCCGTGGCTGAAGGCGACACGCCGGAGGCCCACGCCGCCGACACCGTCGCGGTCGGCGGCGGCCTCGTCGATGCAGCCGTCGCGCTCGGGATCGCGCGCGAGGCGGCGCCGCGCATCCACGATCTTCTCGCCCATGGCGTTCCGTTCGATCGCGATCTCGACGGCAGGCTTGCCGTCGGGCGGGAAGCTGCGCATTCCGCGCGCCGCATCGTGCATGTGCGCGGTGATGGCGCTGGCGCCGCGATCATCGCCGCCTTGAGCGAGGCCGTGCGCCGCACGCCCTCGATCCGCTTGATCGAAGGCTGCGTCGCCGAAGCCTTGCTGACCGAGGACGGCGCGGTCACCGGGCTGCAATTGCGCGAGGCCGGCAATCCCGCGGCACGGCCGCTCGTGCTCGCCTCGCGCGCAATCGTGCTTGCGACCGGCGGGCTCGGCCATCTCTACGCCGTCACCACGAACCCGCCGGAAGCCAGCGGCTCGGGTCTTGCGATCGCCGCCCGCGCCGGCGCCGTGATTGCCGATCCTGAATTCGTCCAGTTCCACCCGACCGCCATCATGGTCGGCCGCGACCCGGCGCCGCTCGCCACCGAAGCGCTGCGCGGCGAAGGGGCAACGCTGATCAATGGCAACGGCGAGCGCTTCATGAGCGCCCGCCACCCGCTCGCGGAGCTCGCGCCCCGCGACATCGTGGCCCGCGGCGTGTTCGCCGAAATCGCGGCCGGGCGCGGCGCCTTCCTCGATGCGCGCCAGGCGCTGGGCGCGCGCTTCGCGACGAGGTTTCCGACCGTGCATGCGAGCTGCATCGCCGCCGGCATCGATCCCGCGGCGCAGCCGATTCCGATCGCGCCGGCCGCGCATTACCACATGGGCGGCATCGCGGTGGACGCGCACGGCCGCAGCTCGATCGACGGCCTCTGGGCCGCCGGCGAAGTCTCCTCCACCGGCGCGCATGGCGCCAATCGGCTCGCCTCGAATTCCCTGCTCGAAGCCGTCGTCTATGCCGCCCGCATTGCCGACGACATCGCCGGCCGCACCGTGCCCCCGCCCGCCCAGCTTCCCGACGGTTTGGTGACGCCGCGCGCCGGCACGGTGGATGCTGCAGAGGTGAAGCGGCTGCGCGCGGCGATGAGCGCACATGTCGGCGTGATTCGCGACGGTGACGGGCTTGCGCAAGCGGTGCGCTATTTCGCCAGGCTCGAGCGCAAAGCCGGACACGGTGCCCTCGGCAACATGGCGATCTCGGCCCTGCTCGTTGCGGCAGCGGCCTGGACGCGGCGCGAGAGCCGCGGGGCGCATTGCCGCTCCGATCACCCGGCCGAAAACCCGGCGCAGGCGCAGAGAAGGATGACGACGCTCGCCGCAGCGCGCGAGGTCGCGGAGAGCCTCGAGGAACGCCCGCGGCCACGCATTGCGCAATCCATGATCGCCTGAAAGGAGGCCCCATGATCACCCCGACCTCACTGCTCTATCCCGACGCCTTCCTCTCGCCGCTCGCGATCGAGGCGGCCGTTGAGCGCGCGCTCGACGAGGACCTCGGCCGCGCCGGCGACATCACCTCGCTCGCGACGATCCCGGAAGCGACGCGCGCGCAGGCCATCCTTGTCGCGCGCCAGTCCGGCGTGATCGCCGGATTGCCGCTGGCGCTCGCGACCTTGCAGAAGCTGTCGCCCGACATCGAGGTACGCGCACATGTCCGCGATGCCGCGCGGGTTGCGCGCGGCCAGCACGTGCTGACGATCTCGGGCCCTGCGCGCGCCATCCTCACGGCAGAGCGGACTGCGCTGAACTTCGTCGGCCGCCTGTCGGGCATCGCCACGCTCACGGCGGACTATGTCGCGCGCACCGAAGGCACCAGGATGCGCATCTGCTGCACGCGCAAAACCACGCCGGGACTGCGGGCGCTGGAGAAATACGCGGTGCGTTGCGGCGGCGGCTTCAACCACCGCTTCGGGCTCGACGATGCGATCCTGATCAAGGACAACCACATCGCGGTGGCCGGCGGCATCCGCCCGGTGCTGGAGCGCGCCCGCGCCCATGCGGGCCACCTCGTCAAGATCGAGATCGAGGTCGATACGCTGGCGCAGCTGCGCGAGGTGCTCGACAGCGGAACGGCCGACGCGGTACTGCTCGACAACATGGACATTGCGACGCTGCGCGCGGCGGTGAGGCTCAACGAGGGCCGCCTCGAGCTGGAGGCGTCCGGCGGCGTCACGCTGGACTCGATCGCCGCCATCGCGGCAACCGGCGTCGACTATGCATCGGCCGGCGCCCTGACGCATTCAGCTCCGAATTTCGATTGCGCGCTGGACATCGAGGCGTGACGTCTTCGCCTCTCCCCGCTTGCGGGGAGAGGCCGGAATGCGCGCGTAGCGCGGATTCCGGGTGAGGGGAGTCTCCGCGAGTCCAACTCTCACCGTCCTCGCGGAGAGTCCCCCTCACCCCAACCCTCTCCCCGCAAGCGGGGCGAGGGAGCGCATTTGCGCAAGCAAGGAGAGGTAAGGAAACTACCGCCGCTCGCCCATCTCGGCGGAGCTCTTGGCTTCCTGCGCGAGTTCAGCCGAGAGCGCGGCGGTCTGCGCCGGCGAGCCCCAGCTCGGCACCTCGCTGCCGTCACCCCAGTTGCGCGGCCGATAGAAGGTGTGCACGCCGGTCTTGTACAGCTTTTTCATCTCGGCGACCCAGGACGGGCGCACCCAATAGGCATGGTAGTGCGTCGATTTGCCGACCTCGGGCAGCCAGATCTGGCCGTCGAGCATCGCCTTGGAAATCTTCTTGGCGCGCTCCCACATTTCGGGCTCGCGGATCACGTCGGGATTGTTGTCGCAGGCGAAGGTGAACTGGCAGGCGAGATGGCGATACTTGTTCTGGTAGACCACGCCGCACACCGTGTCGGGATATTTGCCGGAGAACACGCGGTTCATCACCACCTGCGCCACCGCGATCTGGCCGCGCACGGCCTCGCCGCGGGATTCGAAGTAGACCGCTTCGGCGAGGCACTTTTCCGACTTCGCACGCGACTTGTCGTCGAGCGCGAGCCGCTCCGCCGGCGACTTGGCGCGCTGGTTGTCGGCGTTGACCTCGCCCTTCGGCGCGACGCTCTCGCCGCTCTCGATGTCCTTGGCGATCTCCGCCGTCGGCGGGGTCAGCGAGGCCGTCACCTTCATGTCGGGGTCGGGCATCACGATCAGCGGCTCGGCGCCGGGCTGCCAGCTCTCGATGGTCTCGAGATTGCCGCCGAGCGAGGAGCTGCCGAAAAACAGGTTTGATGTCTTGACGCTGAAGGGATCGCGCGCGGGCGCAGCCGGCGCCGCGGCCCGCTTCAGCGCTTCCAGCGGCTGCACCGCCAGCGCGCGCGCGGCTTCGCTCGCCTGCGGCGGATTGGAATATTGCGGCAGCGGCGGCGCGCGCAGCGCCTCTTGCAGCTCGGGATCGAGCGCGGCCGCGGATTCCGGCGACATCGCCGGCGGCAATGCGGCGGTCTTGGCGCCGAACACCGAGCCGTTCGAGGTCGCGGGATCTTCCTTGGCCGGGGCTGCAGCCGGCGCGACGATCTCGGGAGACTGCGTCGGCGCGACGATTGCGAGACGATCACCCTTCAAGGCGCGATCAACCTTGGGAAAGTCGGAAGCCTGGTAGCGCGCCGGGGCCTGAAGCGCCGGATTGCGGCTGATCGCGCCGGTGACGTCGCGGCCGTCGAGGCTGGCGAGCCGAACCATCGCGCTCTGCGGAACCGACGTGCCGATGGGACGGGAAAAACTGTAGGTGGCGAGCTGGATCGAGGACGCAGCAGAGAACACCTGCTTCTGCCACCGCTCAGCGACGCCGGGTTGGCGCGCCAGCAGCGAGGCAATGTCCTGATAACCGGTCTCTCTCGGCATCAATGCGAAGATGCAGAGACCGATGCCGAAGGACGCGAACCGCGCGCCCTTCGGATGGTTACGCAACACAGACATCGATACACTCACGCTACGCTTACGCTCGTCCGATCGAACTCAGTACATCCGTGCAATTCGATCTTTATTGTGAGTATCTAATTTAGGTTGCCGGGGCGTTAATCGGCGTTGCGCATGCGGCACACTCAAGCGAATGCAGGTGTTTTCACGGGGCGACGTCGCGCATTGGTAAATGCGGCCTGACGTGAAGCGGTAAAGATCGGGTCAACGCGAAAGGTGAAGGAACTCTTGCCGCCGCGTATCATTACGGGACGTTTGTTACAGGAGCCTCGGCGATGGCGACGGAACGTGAGGAGCCGACGTGCCCCTCACTCCGCGATCAGCTTCAGCCACTCGTCTTCGGTCAGCACCTTGACGCCGTGCTTGTTCGCATCCGCGAGCTTCGAGCCGGCGCCGGGGCCCGCGACGACGAGATCGGTCTTTTTCGACACCGAGCCCGACACCTTGGCCCCTAACCGCTCGGCCGTGGCCTTGGCTTCATCCCGCGTCATCCTCTCCAGCGATCCCGTGAACACAACGGTCTTGCCGGCGACGGCCGAATTGCTTTTCGGCTTCTCGGCGTCGACGATCTCGACCTCCCTGGTCAGGCGTTCGACGATGCCGCGATTGTGGCTCTCGCCGAAATAATCGGCGATGCTCTTGATCACGGTGTCGCCGATCTGGTCGAGCGCATCCATCTCGGCCATCGCCTCCTCGTCACCCTCAGCAACTTTCAGGCAGGCATCGTGGAACGCATCCCACGAGCCGTAGCCGCGCGCCAGCGCCAGCGCCGTGGTCTCGCCGACATGGCGCATGCCGAGCGCGTAGATGAAGCGCTCCAGCGCAATTTTCCGCCGGCTCTCGATGGCGCCGAACAGGTTGCGCACCGAGGTCGCGCCGTAGCCCTCGACCTCCTCGAGCTTCAGCTTCGCGTTGCGCTTCTCCAGCGTGAAGATATCGGCGGGCTCCTTCACCCAGCCCTCGTCGAAGAAGTACTGGAGCTGCTTCTCGCCAAGGCCGTCGATGTCGAAGGCCCGCCGCGACACGAACAGCTTCAGATGCTCGATCTTCTGGTAGGGACAGGCGAACTCGCCGGTGCAGCGGGCGCGCGAGCCCTCCTCGCCCGTCGCCGTCTCCTCGCGCACGACGTCGGTGTGCAGCGGACACGGGCACTTCTTCGGGAAGTGGAATTCCCTGGCGGTCTTCGGCCGCTTGTCCAGGACGACGTCGACCACCTGCGGGATGACGTCGCCGGCGCGCTGGATCACCACGGTGTCGCCGATCCTGATGTCGCGCCCCTCGCGAAGCACCTCGCCCTTGTTGCCGATGCCCTTGATGTAGTCCTCGTTGTGGAGCGTGACGTTCTGCACGATCACGCCGCCGACGCCGACCGGCTCGAGCTTGCCGACCGGCGTGAACGAACCGGTGCGGCCGACCTGGATCTCGATGTCGCGCAGAACCGTCATGGCGCGCTCGGCCGGGAACTTGTGCGCGATGCCCCAGCGCGGCGTGCGCGACACGAAGCCGAGCCGCTCCTGCCAGTCGATGCGGTCGACCTTGTAGACGACGCCGTCGATGTCGTAGTCGAGTTTTGCGCGCTGCTCCTCGATCGCGTGATGAAACGCGAGCAGCTCCTCGACCGAGTGACAGAGCTTGGTCAGCGGATTGGTCTTGAAGCCGCAGCGCTCGAACCAGCCGATCATGCCGCTCTGCGTATCCTCCGGCATCGCGCTCATTTGCCCCCAGGCATACGCGAAGAACCCGAGCGGGCGCGAGGCGGTGATGGTCGGGTCCTTCTGGCGGAGCGAGCCGGCGGCCGAATTGCGCGGATTGGCGAAGATGGTGTCGCCTGCCGCCTTCTGCCGCTCGTTGAGCGCCAGGAACGCCTTCTTGGTCATGTAGACCTCGCCGCGCACCTCGCAGATGTCGGGGATGTTGCGGCCCTTCAGCTTCTGCGGCACGTCTTCGAGCGTGCGGATGTTGGCGGTGACGTCCTCGCCGACCGCGCCGTCGCCGCGCGTCGCGGCGGTGACGAGCTCGCCGCCCTCGTAGCGCAGCGACATCGAGAGGCCGTCGATCTTCGGCTCGGCGGAGAAGTCGATCTTGTCGTCGTCGAGCTTCAGGTAGCGCACGATGCGACCAACGAAGTCGCGCACGTCCTCCTCCGCAAAGGCGTTGTCGAGCGACAGCATGGGCACGGCATGCGGGACTTTCTTGAACCGCCCCGACGGTGCGGCGCCGACCTTCTGCGAGGGCGATTCCGCGGTGACGAACTCGGGAAAGCGCGTCTCGATCGCGTTGAGGCGCTGGCGCAGCGCGTCGTATTCGGCATCGGTGACGGTCGGCGCATCCTCTTGATAGTAGCGCTCGTTGTGCCCCTCGATCTCGAGCGCGAGCCGCATATGCTCGACCTTGGCCTGCGCCTTGGTGAGATCGGCGACGTCGCGTAGCGGTGCTGCTTTGGATTTTGCTGCTCTGGCCATGATGCTTGGATACGACGTAGCGGGCGGGAGGGTAAAGGCTTGTGGAAATCTCGTGCCCCGGACGCAGCGCTGCGCCTCTTCGGCGGTGCGCTGCAGAGCCGGGGCCCATGAGACGAGAGCTCTGGGTCCCGGCTCGCGCTTCGCGCGTCCGGGACACAAACCTAAGCCGTCGCCGCCTTCAGCAATCTCTCCGCCGCCGCCCTCGCCTCGGCCGTGATCTCGGCACCTGCGAGCATGCGGGCGATCTCCTCGCGGCGGTGGTCGGCGGCGAGTGCGTTGACGCGGGTGGCGACGCGCTTGCCCTTGTCGAGGGCGTCCTTGGAGATGAGCAGGTGCTGGTCGGCGCGGGCGGCGACCTGCGGGGCGTGGGTCACGGCCATGACCTGGACCTTGCCGGCAAGCCGCGCCAGGCGCCCGCCGATGGCGTCGGCCACCGCACCACCGACGCCGGTGTCGATCTCGTCGAACACGAGCGTCGGCGCCGAGCCGCGGTCGGACAGCACGACCTTGAGCGCGAGCAGGAAGCGCGACAGCTCGCCGCCGGAGGCGACCTTCATCAAGGGACCCGGCTTGGTGCCCGGATTGGTCTGCACCCAGAACTCGACGCGGTCGAAACCTTGCGGCCCGGGCGCAGCCTCGTCGGTCTCGACCTGGGTCATGAACCTGGCGCGTTCGAGCTTGAGCGGGGCGAGCTCGGCATTGACCGCCTTGTTTAGCTTCTCCGCCGATTTCTGCCGCGCCAGCGACAGCTTCTTGGCGGCCGCAGCATAGCGGCTGTCTGCCTCGATCGCGGCCTGCTCCAGCTTCTTCAAGCGCGAGGCGCCGGCATCGATCAGGACGACGTCGGCGGCATATTTGGCGGCCAGCGCGGCGAGCCCGTCGACCGGCGTCGAATATTTGCGCGAGGCGGCGCGCAATGCGAACAGCCGCTCCTCGATGCGTTCGAGCTCGGCCGGATCGAAATCGGTTGCGGCCAGCGCTGCCTGGAGATGCTGGTCGGCTTCCTCCAGCGCGTTGATCGCGGCGTCGATCGCCTTCACCGCGGGCTCGACCAGCGCCGGCGAGTTGACGCCGCGGCGCTCCAGCCGGCGCACCGCTGCCGAGAGGGCTGCGACCGGCGAATGATTGCCGCCGACCGCTTCCTGCGCCTCGCGCAGGTCGGAGGCGATCTTCTCGCCCTGCATCATGGTGGTGCGGCGGGAGGCCAGCGCGGTCTCCTCGCCGTCCTTGGGCGCGAGCTGCTTCAGCTCGTCGGAGGCGTGGCGCAGATAATCGGCCTCGCGCGCCGCGCTCTCCATGGCGGCGCGATGCTCCTCCAGCGCGGTGTTGGCGGTGCGGCGCGCGTCCCAGAGCGCTTCGACCGCCGCGACGTCCTTTTCGAGGCCGGCAAAAGCGTCGAGCAGGCGGCGGTGGGTGGCGGCATCGACCAGCGCGCGCTCGTCGTGCTGGCCGTGGATCTCGACCAGGGCGGTGCCGACCGCCTTCAGCGTCTGCACGCTGATCGATTGGTCGTTGATGAAGGCGCGGGTGCGGCCGTCGGCGAGCTGCACGCGGCGGAGAATCATCTCGCCGGTGTCGTCCAGGCCGTTCTCGGCCAGGATCTTCGTCGCAGGGTGATTCTTCGGGACATCGAACACCGCCGTGACCTGCCCCTGCTCCGCGCCGTGACGCACGAGGCCGGCATCGCCGCGGCCGCCGAGCGCCAGCGCAAAAGCATCGAGCAGGATGGATTTGCCTGCACCGGTCTCGCCGGTCAAAACCGCGAGGCCGGAGGCGAATTCGATATCGAGCCGTTCGATCAGGACGATGTCACGGATCGACAGACGCGCCAGCATGGAACCAAATTTCCTAGCCGAGACCCATCTTCTTGAAGGTCCGGCTGATCCAGGACCCCTGATTCTCGCTCGGTTCGAGACCGCCGGATTTTACAAGATTATAGGCGTCCTTGTACCAGCGGCTGTCAGGAAAATTGTGCCCAAGCACGGCCGCCGCGGTCTGCGCTTCGCCGACGATGCCGATCGCCATATAGGCCTCGGTCAGGCGGAACAGCGCCTCCTCGACATGGCGGGTGGTCTGGTACTGCGTGACGACGGTCTTGTAACGATTGATGGCGGCCGTGTAGTCGCGCTTCTGGGCGTAGTAGCGGCCGACGTTCATTTCCTTGCCCGCGAGCTGGTCGCGTGCGCCCTCGATCTTGGCCTTGGCCGAGGTCGCATATTCCGAGTTCGGATATTTGCGCACCACCTCTTCCAGCGCCGCGATCGCCTTTTCGGTGCGGGTCTGGTCGCGGCTGATGTCCGGGATCTGGTCGTAATGGGAGGCGGCGATCAGATATTGCGCATAGGCCGCGTCCGGGCTGCCGGGATGCAGCGTGACGTAGCGGGTGGCGGCGCCGATGCAGCCGTCATAATCGCCGCCCTGATAGGACGCATAGGCCGACATCAGCAGCGATTTGCGGGCCCATTCGGAATAAGGATGCTGGCGGTCGACCTCTTCGAACTTCTTGTTCGCCGCCTTCATGTCCTTCTTCTCGTTCATGAGGTACAGGCCCTCATTGTAGATCTTGTCGGCGGGCTCCTCGACGAAGGTGTCGTCCTTGGCGGTGAACTTGTCCCAGAGCGCGCCCGTGCCACATCCGGCGAGCGGCAGCGCGAGCATGATGAAGGTGACGGCCTGAAGCAGCCCGCGCGCTCGCGACGAGATCGAGAAATATCCGCGCGTCATACGCTGTGCCGACATGAGTTTAAGCCCTGACGCCCTGTGATGCGGTGTCCGCCAGCCCACGAACCCCTCATGGGCGCGAAATGTAACCGTGGTGCCTGCCGTGCGACCACGCCGATGTATCCGAAAAACGACCGTTAACGAACCGGATAGGGAGGCATTTCGCCCGGATTAAGGCGAACCTGCCGCAATGCTAGCCGATCATGGTTACCAGGAGTTTCCCGGGGCCGCCAACCACGTTCCGAAGGCGGCAGGCCGCGTCAGGACACATCCGGTCCGAAGGCCGCAGCGATCCGGCCGCCGACGATGCCGCGACCGACCTCACCCACGGGACGCGTGGTGCGGCGGGCAGCCTCGCCCTCGACCACCCGCCAGGCGGTCCGGTCGGCGAGCAGCGCGGTCAGGACGGCGTGGTTGACCTTGTGGCCACCACGCACCGAGCGGTAGGCGCCAAGCAGCGGCAGGCCGGCCAGCGAGAGATCGCCGATCACGTCCAGCACCTTGTGGCGGGCGCATTCATCGGCGTAGCGCAGGCCTTCGGTGTTGAGCAGCCGCTCGTCATCGAACACGACGGTGTTGTCAAAGGAGGCGCCGAGGGCATAGCCCGCGCTCCAGAGCCGCGCGACATCGCTCATCAGGCCGAAGGTCCGGGCCCGGCCGACTTCGCGGCGGAAACCTTCAGGGTTGACGTCGAAGGCGTAAGCCTGCTGGCCGATGACGGGATTGGTGAAATCGATCTCGACCTCGACGCGGAACCCATTGGCGTGGGGCCTGATCTCGCCGAAGGAATCGCCGATCTTGACCGAGATCGGCTTCAAAACCTGAATGAAGCGGCGCTGCGCCGGCTGGGTGACGACGCCGGCCTGGTCGATCGCCGCGATGAAGGCCGCGGCGCTACCGTCCATGATCGGGACTTCGGGACCGTCGATCTCGATGGTGGCGTTGTCCACACCCATTCCCCGCAGCGCAGCAAGCACATGCTCGGCGGTGGACACCAGCGGACCGGTGCGGTCGCCGAGGACGGTGGCAAAGTCGGTCGCGATCACCTGGTCGGCGGTCGCCTGGACTTCGCGGTCACTTCCCTCAAGTCCGGTCCGGACAAAAATAAAACCTGCGTCGACAGGCGCAGGCCCAAGCGTGACAGTAACGGGAAGACCGGAATGAACGCCCACGCCTGCCACGGAGGCTTGCGCACGAAGCGTTGTTTGCCGGCTAAATTTCATCAGGAACCCGCCCCACTACGACCCACTGCGACTTATACGAGACCCGCTTGGCCGGCCAGAGCCGACACTACCGAATCCCCGTATCCCCAAGTCACGGCAAACCATAGTTGCTGCCTCAAACAGCGCCAACTCACGCTTTTTTACCGATTGTTACCCCAAACCTGCCGTATTCGCGCCAAGGCTTAACCAAATTGCGCCGGTGTTCGGGGTGCCTGTCGGCAGTTTTACTGAACCACCGAATGCGTAATTAATGATTTAAAATCAGTTGCTTGGCTGCGCAATCCGGACATGCCCGGGGCCAAAGGAAAGGTCCCGGCAAGCTTCTCGCCGGGACCTTTTTTCGTCTGCCTTATTGTAACAATCCTCAGGTCGCCTGCCGCCGCAGGAAGGCCGGGATATCAAGATGGTCGTCACCCTGTGGCGCCGGCGCAACAGGTGCGGGGCGCCCATGGACGTCCAGGCCCTGCGGCGCAGGACGGCGGGCATACTCTGATACCGGCTCGCTGGATGCGATCTGCTGCGCCACGGTCTTCTGCGGCCGGCGCTCGGGCAGCGGCGGCATGGCGGGACCGGCGGTGCGGGCCGCGACCGGCGGCTCGCTTTCCTCGTCGCGACGGCCAAGGCCGACATTGGCGAGGCGCTGCAACAGCGACAGGCGGGTTTTCTGCGGGGTTTCTTCCTCAGCCTCGCCGCGGGCCTGCCGAATCTCGGCCTGGGCCGGCATCGGCAGCTCCTCGATTCGCGGCATGCGTGGCGCGCGGGCCGGACGCTCGGCCTGCGGCGGGATGAAAGTATCCGGCGTCATCGGCTCCTGCACCGCGACCGGGGCCATGTCGGGCTCCGGGAACAGGGTCGGCTTCTGCGCGATCGGGCGCACGGTGACGTCGCCATAGGTCTGCGGCGCGGGCGCCTGCGGCACCTCGGCAACGGCAGCGGCGATGGCGGCGAGCGCAGCGCGCTCGACGTTCTGACGGGGCGCGGCGACAGCGGGAGCCGGCGCGGCGACCGGGGTCTGGGCTTCGAGCTTCTGGGCACGCTCGGCCAGACGCTGGTTGTCGGCCCGGAGCCGGGCGGTCAGGTCGGCGAGACGGCTCTCGGCAGCGGCGGCCGGGGCGGCAGCCTGCTGCACCTGCGGCGCCGGGTTCGCGACGGGCGCGGAGGTGGCCTGGCTGTTGCGGGCGATCGCGGCCTGCTCGATGCCGGTGGCGACGACCGAGACGCGGATCAGGCCGTCGAGCGCTTCGTCGAAGGTGGCGCCGACGATGATGTTGGCGTCCTGGTCGACTTCCTCGCGGATGCGGGTCGCGGCCTCGTCGACCTCGAACAGGGTGAGGTCCTTGCCGCCGGTGATGGAGATGAGGAGGCCCTTGGCGCCCTTCATCGAGCTGTCGTCGATCAGCGGGTTGGCGATCGCGGCTTCCGCGGCGGTCAGCGCGCGCTTGTCGCCGGAGGCTTCGCCGGTGCCCATCATCGCCTTGCCCATTTCCCTCATCACCGCTCTCACGTCGGCGAAGTCGAGGTTGATCAGGCCTTCCTTGACCATCAGGTCGGTGATGCAGGCAACGCCCGAATAGAGCACCTGGTCGGCCATCGCGAAGGCGTCGGCGAAGGTGGTCTTCTCGTTGGCGACCCGGAACAGGTTCTGGTTCGGGATGATCAGGAGCGTATCCACGACCTTGTGCAGCTCGTTGATGCCGGCTTCAGCGGTGCGCATGCGGCGGCCGCCTTCGAAGTGGAACGGCTTGGTCACGACGCCGACGGTGAGGATGCCCATGTCGCGCGCGGTCTTGGCGATCACGGGAGCAGCGCCCGTGCCGGTGCCGCCGCCCATGCCGGCGGTGACGAACACCATGTTGGCGCCCGAGAGATGGTCGCGCAGCTCGTCGATCACCTCTTCCGCCGCCGCGGCGCCGACGTTCGGCTGCGAGCCGGCGCCGAGGCCTTGCGTGACGGCCGTGCCCATCTGCACGATGCGCTGCGCCTTCGACATCGTCAGCGCCTGCGCGTCGGTGTTGGCGACCACGAAGTCGACGCCCTGCAGGCCCGCCGTGATCATGTTGTTGACGGCGTTGCCGCCGGCGCCGCCGACGCCGAATACGGTGATCCGGGGCTTCAGTTCGTGAATATCAGGAACATTGATGCTGATGGTCATGGTTGCCTCTCGATCACGCGCGCGTGGGTTCGCCCCGGCCGGTGGCCGCGGGAGTTGGTGAAAATCGAAGATTGCAGAATGCGGTCATCAGAAGCCCTCGCGTAGCCATCGTCCGACCTTTCCGAAATATCCGCCGGTCCCTGTCTTGACCTGCTGCCGCGTATGCCGCGGTTCGACATGTTCGAGGTGAACATATTGCGGGTAGACGAGAAGTCCGGTCGGCACCGCGAACGCGGCGTTCTTCGCCTCGTTGGGCAGCCGGCCAAAACCGAGCGGACGGCCGACCCGCACGGGGCGGCCGAGAATCCGGGTACCGAGATCGACGAGACCGGTCAGCTGCGAGGCGCCGCCCGAGAGCACGACGCGGCCGTTGGGCTCTGCGGCGAAGGGCGAATCCTTCAGCTTGTCCCGAACCATTTCGAAGACTTCCTCGGCACGGTGCTTGACGATGTTCGCGATGGTGGCGCGGGAGACGATCTGCGGCAGATCCTGCTCGTCACCGGCTGTCGGCACAGACATCAGCTCACGCGAGTCCGATCCGCCGGTGATGACGGTGCCGTATAAGGTCTTGATTCGCTCGGCATCGGCAATGGTCGCCGAGAGTCCGCGCGCAAGATCCATCGTGATGTGTTGCCCGCCGACCGCAAAACCCGCCGCATGCACGAAGCGGCCGCCCGAATAAACGGCAATCGTGGTGGTGCCGGCGCCCATTTCGACGACGGCGGCGCCGAGATCGGCCTCGTCGTCGGTCAGCACCGACAGGCCGGCCACATAGGAGCTCGCTGCCATCGCTTCGACATTGATGTGGCAGCGCTCCACCGCCAGCATCAGGTTGCGCGCCACAGTGGCGTCACAGGTGACGACGTTCATGTCGACGCCGAACTGGTGCGCAACCATGCCGCGGGGATCGCGGATGCCCTTGACGCCGTCGAGCGTGTAGCCGACCGGCAGCGCGTGCAGCACGGTGCGGCCTTCGCCGGTGGCGTGGCGCATGCCGGTGGAGGTGACGCGGCTGACATCGGCCGGCGTCACGGCGCCGCCACGAATGTCGGCGGCGGCTTCGACCAGCTGGCCGGCGAGCCGGCCGCCGGAGACCGACAGCAGCACCGACTCGACCCGCACCTTGGCCATCTTCTCCGCGAGTCCGACGGCCTGGCGCACCGCCTGCTCGCATTCGCCGAGATCGATCACCGCCCCGGCCTTCATGCCGCGCGACTGGATCTGGCTGTAGCCGATCAATTCCACCGCATGGGTGCGGCCGCGCAGCGCATCGCTCGGCGGCGACGGCTTCAGCCGCGCGATCATGCAGGCGATCTTGCTGGTTCCGATGTCAAGGCAGGCGACGATGCCGCCGCGCTTGTGCGGCATCGGGCGCGTCTTCGGCGTTTGGGTGCGATCGAGACCGGTCATGCGGAATCCCCGGCCTTCTTTTTCTTCTTGTCCTTGAACAGCTCCTCGCGCGCCTTGGCGGCGTCCTCGGAGAGCTGCACCACCAGCCGGTCCGGCAGGCGCATGTCGACGGCGACGATGTCGCGGGAGAACAGCCGGTCTTCCTTGTCGAGCTTGGACAGCGTCGCAAGCGCGTTGCCGACGTCCTGCTCGGGCAGGCGGATGTCGAGACCGTCCTTGAGCCGCAGGTTCCAGCGCCGCTCACCCACGTAGATCGCGGCCTTGGTCACCGAATTGACCTGCGGGTAGCGCGACAGCAGCGCCAGGAAATCACGCGCCTGGGTGTCGGCGCCCTTGCCGACCACGAGCGGCAGCGACAGGAAGCGGCGCGAGACATAGGGCTCGAGCACGGCGCCGTCGTCGGCGATGACGGAGAGCCGGCCGGCCTCCTGCCACAGCGCGAACGCCTTGCGCTCGGTCAGCTCGATCATGAGCTGGCCCGGATAGAGCTTCAGCACGGTCGCATCCGCGATCCAGGGATTGGCCTTGAGCTTGTCGCGCACCGCGTCGGCATCGAGGAACAGCAGCGAGGAACGGCCGCTGACGCCGCCGATCGCGAGGATCTCGTCCTGCGTCAGCTGCTTGCGGCCGTTGATCACGACGGAGGTGATGCGGAAACCGGCGGAATTGGCCAGCGCATTGCGGGCATCGCTGACCGCGGTGACGAAATCCTGGAGATGGCCGCCCTTGACGATGCCGAAGCCGCAGCTGCCGATCAGGAGCAGCACGGTCATGCTGAGGCCGACGCGGCGCGGCAGATAGCGCTCGACCAGCGCGACCACGCGCGGCGGCGGCTCGCGCTCGACGACGGCCCTGACCTTGGCCTTGGCTTTGGCCTTGTCCTTGGCGGCAGCGCGCGCCTCTTCGTGCTTGTCCTGCATCCACTCGCGCAGAAGCACGCCCGCTCCGATAGCGGCCGCCTTCAGGTCAGCTTGGGGCCTCAGCGATCTGAAAAGCGACCGGGTGAGGCTTCCTGCTCCATCCATTGCACGAGCTCGTCAACAGTTTGCCCGCGACATCGCGCGGATCCTGGCGAACATGACGTCTCGGTGCCGGGCCGGGTGCTGGTCTTCAGCAGAAGAAAACCTCTCCCCTTCAAAGCGTTCGCTGGAGGGTGACATCACCCGCGACAGCTCTCGCGCCGGCAGCCAAAGCGCCATATGCGCCGCCAGCGTTAACCTTCGGACGTCCTGGTAAACAAAAGGTAAAATTCGTTAACGACTTGCGCATTTTGCCCCGCAATGTGAGGCGTTTGCGCCGCGATGTCCGGCATTTTACCGGTTTTGGTCGCCAAACCGGCCGGTTTCGCCGATTCGGCTGTTAACCAGTCCTGACTATTTCCGCACGCGCTGGCAGGCGAGCTCGACCAGGCCGCGCAGGAAGTCGACGAACTCGATGCCTTCGGCTTTCAGCGCCTTGGGGTAGAGCGAGGACTTGGTCAGCCCGGGCAGCGTGTTGGTCTCGAGATAGACGAGGCCCTTGTCCGAGACGATGAAGTCCGAGCGGGAATAGCCGGTGCAGGACATTGCGCGATGGGCCAGCATCGCCTGCTCCTTGAGCGCGGCGGTGATCTCGGGTGCGAAGCGGCCGGGGCAGATCTCCTGGGTCGACTTCAGAAGATATTTCGCCGCGTAGTCGAAATTGCCCTCACCCGGAATGATCTCGATCGGCGGCAGCGAGATGATCGAGCCGTCGGTGCGCTCCAGCACGCCGCAGGTCGCCTCCACGCCGGCGATATAGGGCTCGATGACATACTCTTCATGCTTGGCCGCGTTGCGGACGGCGACGAGATCCTGCTTGGCGTTGACGAAGATCAGGCCGTAGCTCGACCCGTCGCGCGCGGGCTTTGCGATCAACCGGCCGTATTCTGCGAACGCTTCATCGATCTTTTCAAGCGCGACGTTGGCCGGTGGCGTGACGCCGCCGAGCGCAGCGAAATGCTTGGCTGCGATCTTGTCGAAGGCGAGATGCGAGGACGCCGAGCCCGAGCCGGTGAACGGCACGCCGCGCGCCTCGCACATCACCTGCAATTCGCCGTTCTCGGCACGCCCGCCATGCAGGCCGAGCACCAGCACGCGATCTTCCGCCTTGGCCCGGTCGAGCGCCTGCGCGAGCGGAACGCCTGACGTGCCCGGCTTGAACTCGTCCTCGAACGGGCGGGCATGCTCGAGCAGCTGCTTCGACTGCACGACGTGCACCTTGTCCTCGACGTCCCACCACCAGAGGTCGGCCTCGGGCAGCGCCTGATGCAGCGCCTGGGCGGTGGCGACCGAGACCAGACGTTCGCGGTTGGAGCCGCCGAAGAGGATGGTGATGCGCATGTTCCTGTCACCCATGTGTATCGTCATTCCGGGATGCGCCGAAAGGCGCAGGCGCGACTTCGTCGCGCCCCGGAACGACGGAAATCATGAAACCCCGATCCGCTTGATTTCCCAGTGTAGCTCAATTCCGGAATTCGCCTTCACGCGTTCGCGTACGGTCTCGCCGAGCGTCTCGATGTCATGCGCGGTGGCGTCACCCGTGTTGATCAGGAAGTTGCAATGCATCTCCGAGACCTGCGCGCCACCGACGCGCAAGCCGCGGCAGCCGGCGGCATCCACCAGCTTCCAGGCGGAATGGCCGGGCGGATTCTTGAAGGTCGAGCCGCCGGTCTTTTCGCGGATCGGCTGCGCGGTCTCGCGATGGCTCTGCACCTCCGCCATGCGCGCGCGGATGGCCTCTGGCTCTTTGATCTCGCCGCGAAAGCGCGCGGAGGTGAAGATGATGGAGGGATCGACGCCGCTGTTGCGGTAAACGAATTTCATCTCGGTGTTGGAGAAGACGTGCTTCGTGCCGTCGCGACCAACGCCGCGCGCCTCGATCAGCACGTCCTTGGTCTCGCCGCCATTGGCGCCGGCATTCATGCGCAGCGCGCCGCCGATCGTACCGGGAATGCCGAAAAAGAATTCGAGCCCGCCGATATTGGCGGACGCCGCAACCTCCGCCACGCGCTTGTCGAGCGCGGCAGTACCTGCGGTGACGATGTCGCCACTCGCACTCGCCTCGCCGAAGGCGCGCGGCGCGAGACGAATGACGACGCCGGCAATGCCGCCGTCGCGCACGATGAGGTTGGAGCCGACGCCGATGACATAGACGGGAACGTCGGAAGCCAGATGCGCGAGGAAGTAAGCGAGATCGTCCTCGTCCGCCGGCGTGAACAGCACCTGCGCGGGACCGCCGACGCGAAACCAGGTGAGCTCGGCCAGTGACTGGTTCGCCAGCAGCCGGCCGCGCAGCTCGGGCATCGCGGCTTTGAGTGAAGGGGTGATGTCGGGAAATCCCACCGCGTTACCCCAGCGCCTTCAATTCGCCGGGCAATGCATACGCCCATTGCGTGATGTTGCCTGCCCCGAGGCACACGACGAGATCGCCTGGTTTCGCCAATCCCTTGACGATGCCGGCGAGTTCCGTCGCGGCCGGCAGCGGGACCACCTCGCGGTGACCATGCGCGCGCAGGCCCGCGACGAAATGGTCGCGGTCGATGCCGTCGATCGGCGCTTCGCCCGCGGCATAGACGTCGGCGACGACGACCGCATCGGCGTCGTTGAAGCAGGTGCAGAATTCCTCGAACAGCGATTGCAGACGGGTGTAGCGATGCGGCTGCACCACGGCGATCACCTTGCCGGTGTAGGAATCGCGCGCTGCCTTCAGCACGGCCGCGATCTCCACGGGGTGATGGCCGTAATCGTCGATCACGGTGACGCCGTTCCACTCGCCAGTCTTGGTGAAGCGCCGCTTGACGCCGCCGAAGCCAGCCAGCGCCTTGCGGATCGCCTCGTCCGACACGCCGAGCTCATGCGCGACCGCAATTGCAGCCGTCGCATTCGAGGCGTTGTGCCGGCCCGGCATCGGCAGCGCGAGGTCGGCGATCTCATGCGTGGTGCCGGTCTTGCGGTCGCGGATCACGACCTTGAACTTCGAGCCGCCGCCGCCCGCGGTGAGATCGACCAGGCGCGCATCGGCCTGCGGGTTCTCACCGTAAGTGATGATGCGGCGGTCCTCGATCCTGCCGACGAGGCTCTGCACCACGGGATGATCGATGCACATCACGGCAAAGCCGTAGAACGGCAGGTTCTCGACGAAGTGACGGAACGCGTCCTGCACGGCCTCGAACGTCTTGAAGTGATCGAGATGCTCGGGGTCGACATTGGTAACGATCGCGACATCGGTCGGCAGCTTCAGGAACGTGCCGTCGCTCTCGTCGGCCTCCACCACCATCCAGTCGCCGGCACCTAACCGTGCGTTGGAGCCGTAGGCGTTGATGATGCCGCCGTTGATCACGGTCGGGTCGAGCCCGCCGGCATCGAGCAGCGTTGCGACCATCGTCGTCGTTGTGGTCTTGCCGTGGGTACCGGCGATGGCGACGCAGCTCTTCAGCCGCATCAGCTCGGCCAGCATCTCGGCGCGGCGTACCACGGGAATGCGCTTCTCGCGCGCCGCCATCAGTTCCGGATTGTCGCGTTTGATCGCGGAGGACACGACCACGACCTCGGCGCCGTCGATATTCTCGGCCTTGTGGCCGACCGAGACCTTCGCGCCCTTCTTGCGCAGACGGTCGAGATTGTAATTGTCGGCGGCATCCGAGCCTTGCACGGCATAGCCGAGATTGACCAGCACCTCGGCGATGCCGCTCATGCCGATCCCGCCGATCCCGACGAAGTGGATAGGTCCGATCTCGCGCGGCAGTCTCATGTGGTTTCCTTGGGGTCATCGTCCGCGAAAGCGGACGATCCAGTACTCCGCGACGCCAGAGATTCAATCAACTGCGTCGGATACTGGATGCCCCGCTTTCGCGGGGCATGACAAGGGCCTTTTTTGGCCATCCGGGCCGGAACAGGCGTCAGATTCCCGCAACCTTGACCACGAGATCCGCCAGCCGCTCGGCCGCGTCGAGCCGGCCAGCGCCACGGGCGGCTTCAGCCATCGCGGCAAGTCGCGCCGGCTCGGCGGCGAAGGCGGAGATTTCGGACG
Source organism: Bradyrhizobium sp. NC92 (assembly GCF_025200865.1). NCBI lineage: Bacteria > Pseudomonadati > Pseudomonadota > Alphaproteobacteria > Hyphomicrobiales > Nitrobacteraceae > Bradyrhizobium > Bradyrhizobium sp. NC92. The sequence goes on along the minus strand of NZ_CP104171.1, from coordinate 2,280,628 downwards.
CCAGCCGGTCGGAGGTGAACTCGGTCTGCGGGATCCGGATTGCGCCCTCGACCTTGACCAGGACGCCGGCATTGGCGAACTGGTCCTGGTCGATCGAGCCGGGCAGCGGCACCAGGATGGAGGGCCGGCCGATCGCGGCGAGCTCGGCCACGGTGCCCGCACCGGAGCGCGATACCACGAGATGATTGGAGGCGAGGCGCGCCGGCAGATCCGTGAAGAACGGCGCGAGCTCGGCCTTGATCTTGAGCTTGTCGTAGACGGCGCGCACGCGGCTCATGTCCTCTTCGCGCACCTGCTGGGTGAGAATGAGACGGCTCCACAGCGCAGGCTCGAGTCGCTCGATCGTATCAGGCACGATGTCGGCCATGATGCGCGCGCCCTGGCTGCCGCCGACGACGAGCAGGCGCAGCGGCCCGTTCGGCTCGGGCGCGGCATATTTCACCGCAGCGGCCGCGAGGATCGCCGGACGCATCGGCGTGCCGACGGTCGTCGTCTTGCCTGCCAGCGCCGGATCGCGATCGAGCACGCCGGGCAAGGATGTCGCGATGGCGCGCACGCGGCTCGACAGGAACCGGTTGGCGCGGCCGAGCACGGCGTTGGCGTCGTGGATGATGCCGGGTACGCCCGCGAACTTCGCCGCGACCAGCGGCGGCAAGGTCGGATAGCCGCCGAAGCCGACGACGGCGACGGGCTTCAACCGCTTGATCAGGGCGTAGGCCGACAGCGTGCCGGCGGCGAGCGTGAGGCCGGCATAGGCGAGCTGAAGCGGATTGCGGCCGCGCGCGGTCTCGCTTCTGACGACGTCGATCATGTCCTTGCTGAACAGCCCGCTGTAGCGCAACGCGCGCTCGTCGGTGACGAGGCGGACGCGATAGCCGCGCCGGATCAATTCGACGCCGAGCGCCTCGGCCGGGAACAGATGGCCGCCGGTGCCGCCCGCGGCGAGAAGAATCAGGGGGGACGTGTCCATGGTGGGCCTTTTTACAAGGTCTGTCCCGTCATTGCGAGCGAAGCGAAGCCATCCAGAATCCCTCCGCGGGGACAGTCTGGATTGCTTCGCTGCGCTCGCAATGACGACTTACGCGTAACTGCGCATCGCCTCGGCGTGGCCGCTCGCCTCGACCTCGGTGCGCGGGCGCAGCCGCGTCAGCGCCAGCATCATGCCGACGCCATAGGCGAGCGAGATGATCGAGGAGCCGCCATAGGAGATGAACGGCAGTGTCATGCCCTTGGCGGGGATGAGCTGCAGGTTCACAGACATGTTGATCGCCGCCTGCACGCCGAACAGGATCGCAAGGCCCGAAGCGGCAAAGCGCGAGAACATGTCCTCATTGGCATAGGCGCGCGACAGCGTGCGGATGACGACGAAGGCGAACAGCGCCAGCATCGCAAGGCACAGGATGATGCCGAACTCTTCGGCCGCGACCGCGAAGACGAAGTCGGTGTGGCTGTCCGGCAGGCTGCGTTTGGCGATGCCCTCGCCGGGTCCGAGCCCGAACCAGCCGCCGTTATAGAAGGCCTCCATGGCGGTATCGACCTGGAAAGTGTCGCCGGAGGCCGGGTTCATGAAGCGCTTGATGCGGCCCGCGACGTGCGGAACGAAAAGATAGGCGCTGAACAGGCCGGCCGCGCCGAGACCTGCGAGCCCGAACACCCAGATCATGCGCATGCCCGCGATGAAGAACAGCGAGCCCCACACCATCAGGATCAGCATGGTCTGACCGAAATCCGGCTCCATCACCAATAGCGCGACCAGCATCAGCAGCAGCACCAGCGCCATCGAGGTCGCCGGCATCTCCGGCCGCCTGGTCGATTCCGCGAACAGCCAGGCCGCGATCACGACGAAAGATGGTTTTGCGATCTCGGAGGCCTGAATGTTGACGCCGAGCAGCGTGATCCAGCGGCGCGAACCCTTCACCTCGGGGCCGATGGCGAGCGTGAGCACGATCAGGATGATGCTCGCCGCGAAGATGATCAGGGCCGAGCGGCGGATCGCGCGCGGCGACAGGAAGGACACCCCGAGCAGCACGATGCAGGAGGGCACCAGGAACAGCACATGGCGGCTGAAGAAGTGGAAGGCATCGAGCCCGATGCGGGTCGCAACCGGCGGGCTCGCCGCCAGCGACAGGATCACCCCGGTCAGCATCAGCCCCAGGATGGCGCCCATCAGCGGCTTGTCGACGGTCCACCACCACTCGGAAAAGGGGGTGCGTTCTTCACGGGAGAGCATGGGCGGCCGCTTTCGGACAGAGGTCCGTCCATTGGTCGCCGACGTTGGTTACCGGGGGGTTAAGGAAGTGCGGATGTTTGACGATGATCTCTGGCCACAAGACGCACTGTCATGCCCCGGCTTGACCGGGGCATCCAGTACGCCGCGGCTCCTCGGTTCAATCACAACCGTCTCTGGAATACTGGGTCGCCCGGTCAAGCCGGGCGACGACAGCGGAGTTGGCCGGACGAGTGCGCGTCCTACACCACCGGCTTCACACCCGGCAGCGCCTGCACCAGCTCGCGGAACTTGGTGCCGCGGATCTCGAAATTGCGGTACTGGTCGAACGAGGCGCAGGCGGGCGACAGCAGCACGACGGCATCAGTGAGGCCCGACGCTTCCGCATCCCGCGCGGCGTGCTCGACCGCGACGTCCAGGGTCTGGCTGATCTCGTGCGCGACCGAGCCGAGCGTTCCGGAAAATTCCTGCGCGGCTTCGCCGATCAGATAGGCTTTTCGAATCCGCGGGAAGAAACCGGTCAGGCTAGTAATGCCGCCCGCCTTTGGCTTGCCGCCGGCGATCCAGAAGATGTCGGCAAACGACGACAGCGCATGCGCCGTGGCATCCGCATTGGTGCCCTTGGAATCGTTGACGAACAGCACGTTGCCGCGGCGGCCGACCTGCTCCATGCGATGCGCGAGGCCCGGAAAACTGCGCAGGCCGTTCTGTAGCACGTCCTGGCTGATGCCCATGGCGAGCGCGGCGGCGGCCGCGCAGGCCGCGTTCTGCGCGTTGTGCTGGCCGCGCAGCGAGCCGATGCCGCCGAGCGCGGCGACTTCGCTGCGGGCGCCGCCCGAGGCGCGAACGATGGTGCCGTGCTCGACGTAAATGCCTGACGCGAGCGGGTTCTTGACGGAGATGCGCACCACGTTCTTGCCCGCGCGATCGAGCCGGTCGGCGATATCGCGGCAATAGCCGTCATCGACGCCGACGATCGAGGTGCCGCCGCCCTGCACGCCGGCAACGAGGCGTTCCTTCACCGCGGCGTAATGCTCGATCGTGCCGTGCCGGTCGATATGGTCCTCGCTGACATTGAGCAGGATGCCGACGGAGGGATCGAGCGAGGGCGTGAGGTCGATCTGGTAGGACGACATCTCGATGACGTGGACGCGGCCCATGCGCGGCGGCTCCAGCGACAGGATCGCGGTGCCGATATTGCCGCCCATCTGGGTGTCGTAACCGGCGACCTTGGTCAGATGCGCAATCAGCGCCGTCGTGGTCGACTTGCCGTTGGTGCCGGTGATGGCGACGAACGGCGCATCGGGTGCGTGGCGGCGCCGCTCGCGGCAGAACAGCTCGATGTCGCCGATCACCTCGACGCCGGCCTCGCGCGCCTTCAAGACGCTCCAGTGCGGCACAGGATGGGTGAGCGGCACGCCGGGCGCGAGCACGAGGCTTGCGAACTTGGCCCAGGAGACGTTGCGCAAGTCCGCGGTGATGAAGCCGGCCTGCGCGGCCTTGGCGACGTTCTCGGCGTTGTCGTCGGCGGCGACCACCTCGGCACCGCCGGCTTTCAACGCATGGCAGGAGGCGAGCCCCGAGCCGCCGAGGCCGAACACCGCGACCGTCTTGCCGGCGAAGGACGTGACGGGGATCATCGATCGGTCACCGCAGCTTCAGCGTCGAAAGGCCGGCGAGCGCCAGCATCACCGAGATGATCCAGAAGCGGATCACGATCTGCGGCTCGGTCCAGCCCTTCTGCTCGAAGTGATGGTGGATCGGCGCCATCCGGAACACGCGCTTGCCCGTGAGCTTAAAGGACACCACCTGCACGATGACCGAAACCGCCTCGAGCACGAACAATCCGCCGATCACGGCGAGCACGATCTCGTGCTTCACCGCGACCGCGATCGCGCCGAGCATGCCGCCGAGCGCAAGCGAGCCGGTGTCGCCCATGAAGATCGAGGCAGGCGGGGCGTTGAACCAGAGGAAGCCGAGACCGGCGCCGAGCAACGCGCCGCAGAGCACCGCGAGCTCGCCGGTGCCGGCGACATATTTGATCTGGAGGTAGTCGGCGAACACCAAGTTGCCGGTGAGATAGGCGATCATCGCAAAGCTCGCGGTCGCAATCATCACGGGCACGATGGCGAGGCCGTCGAGACCGTCGGTGAGGTTCACCGCATTGCCGGAGCCGACGATGACGAAGGCGCCGAAGACGACGAAGAACCAGCCGAAATGCAGCACGGTATCCTTCAGGAAGGGAATCGTCAGCGCGGTCGAGGCGGGGTCGCGGTTCAGCCGCACCAGCGCGTAGCAGGCGACCAGCGCTATGACGGCTTCGATCAAGAGGCGCAGCTTGCTGCCGAACCCCGTCGTGGTCTGCTTGGTCACCTTGAGGTAATCGTCATAGAAGCCGACGAAGCCGAAGCCGAGCGTCACCGCCAGCACGATCCAGACATAGGGGTTGAGTGGATTGGCCCACAGCACGGTGCCGACCGTGAGCCCGGACAGGATCATCAGTCCGCCCATGGTGGGCGTGCCCTTCTTGGCGAGATGCGATTGCGGACCGTCGGTGCGGATCGGCTGGCCCTTGCCCTGACGGATGCGCAAATGATCGATGATCCAGGGGCCGAACAGGAACACGAACAGCGCGCCGGTCACGATGGCGCCGCCGGTGCGGAAGGTGATGTAGCGGAAGACGTTCAGGACGGTGCGAAAGGCACCGAAGCCCGGAAATGTGTTGGAAAGCTCGATCAGCCAGTAAAACATTCAGACGGTCCTATGGCGCCTTTGCATATCCAGGTGCCTCATGCGCATTCGCTGGTCTTCGTCATGGGCCGCGCGTTTCGGGAAACGGACGGCTTCCGCCGCAAAGGGTGGGATTCGGGAACGGCGCCTTCCAAGCAGTTTACGCCTTTGCCTGCAAGGCGGCCACCAGCCCCGGCACAAACTTGTTGACCCAGAACATCTTCTTGCTGCCCTTGACAACCACGACGTCGCCTGCCTTCAGCAGATTTGCGACCTCGGCCGGTTTCAGCGTGGCGGGATCGTCATGCCAGCCGAGGCCCTTGCCCGATGGCAAAGCGTCGAACAGGTACCGCATTAGCGGTCCGACACAATAGACGCCGTCAATGCCGTCGAGATGCCTGGCGAGGCCGGTGTGATAGCTCGGTGCGTCCTCGCCGAGCTCGAGCATGTCGCCGAGAATCGCGATGCGGCGGCCACCGCTCATGTTGCGCGCCTGCAGGCTTTGCAGCGCCGCCGCCACGCTGGCCGGATTGCCGTTGAAGCTGTCGTCGATCACCGTGATATCGCCGACTGCCTGCTCGACGCCGCGGCCGGTCATGATGCCGACGCGATCGAGCTTGACCGCGAGCGTCGCGACATCGAGATGCGCGGCATGAACCGAGGCGAGCGCAGCCAGCGCATTGTGCACCCGGTGCGGCGCGCCAGGGGTGAGGCTGAAGGCGATCTCCTTCTTGCCGATCGCGGCCACGACCTGCCAGCTCTCGCCGTGCGGCGCATGCGCGACCTCGTGCACCTCGGCATGCTCGCCGCCGAAGCGCACGACCTTGCCCTTCCACTCGGAAGCCTTGAGTCCGGCGGGCAGCACCAGCACGCCGTCCTCGGGCAGGCCGAGCGCGATCGACACCTTCTCGCGCCTGATGGCCTCGAGCGAGCCGAGCTTTTCCAGATGCACCGGCTGGACGTTGACGATGAGCGCGACGGTCGGCTGCGTGAGCTCGCTGAGCCGGGCGATCTCGCCTTGCTGGTTCATGCCCATCTCGACGACCCAGAGGCTGGCGTCCCGCCTGGCATTGCACAGCGTCAGCGGCACGCCCCAGAAATTGTTGAAGCTCGACGGGCTGGCATAGGCGTTCGGATAGGCGGCGAGAAATTCCTTGGTGCTGGTCTTGCCGGCGCTGCCGGTGAGCCCGATCACCGGGCCATTGAAGCGCGCGCGTGCGGCGCGGGCGAGGCCCCAGAGGCCGTCGATCAGCGTGTCCTTGACGACGATCTGGGGAATGCGGATGCCCGCGATCTCGTGCGGCACGATGATCGCGACCGCGCCTGAAGCTTCCGCCTTGTCGGCGAATTCCCAGCCGTCGCGCGCGCTGGCGAAAGCCGAGACGAAGCCGCCGCTCGGCGTGCCGCTCAGCGCGACAAACAGGCTGCCCGGCTTCACCAGGCGGCTGTCCTGGGTGACGAAATCGATTCCCGTCTCCGGGAACGATCCGGCCACGCCCAGCGCACGCGCGACCTCGGCAACCGTCCATATTGGCCCGCTCATGCAACCCTCGACGCTAGTGCGGCGGCGACCGCCTCGTGATCACTGAAGGGCAGCACCTCGCCGCCGACGATCTGCCCGGTCTCGTGGCCCTTGCCGGCGATGAGCAGCGCATCGCCCTCCTGCAGGTCCTCGATCGCGGCGCGGATCGCCTCGGCGCGATCGCCGATCTCGCGGGCGCCCTTCGCGGTGGCGAGGATAGCGGCGCGGATGGCTTCCGGCTTCTCGCTGCGCGGATTGTCATCGGTGACGATGACGGCATCGGCATTCTCCGCCGCGATCTCGCCCATGATCGGACGCTTGCCGGCATCGCGGTCGCCACCGGCGCCGAACACGACGACCAGCCTGCGCTTGGCATAAGGCCGCAGCGCCTGCAGCGCCTTCGCCAGCGCGTCGGGCTTGTGCGCGTAGTCGACGAAAACAGGCGCGCCGTTGCGCGCGCCGACGCGCTCGAGCCGGCCCTTGGCGCCTTCGAGATGTTCGAGGCTCGCAAACACGTTTTCAGCATCGCTGCCGGTGCCGATGGCAAGCCCGGCCGACACCAGCGCATTCTCGATCTGGAATTCGCCGACCAGCGGCAGCCGGATCGCGTAAGCCCTGCCGCGATGCTCGACCGTGAGCTTTTGCGAGAAACCGTCGACCACGGCCTCCGTGAGGCGGATGCCCTCGCCTGCGCCATCGCCGTTGCGGCCGACCGCCATGACGCGCAGGCCGCGCGATGTCGCCGCCTCGATCGCTTCCGCCGAGCAATCATGATCGGCCGAGATCACCGCGGCGCCATCGGGCGGCACCAGCTCGCGGAACAAGCGGAGCTTGGCCGCGAGGTAATGCGCAACGGTCGGATGGTAATCCATGTGGTCGCGCGAGAGATTGGTGAAGCCGCCGGCCGAGATGCGCACGCCATCGAGTCGATATTGATCGAGCCCGTGCGAGGACGCCTCGAACGCGAGATGCGTGACGCCCTCGCGCGCGATCTCGTCCAGCTGCCGGTGCAGCGCGATCGGATCCGGCGTGGTCAGCGAGCCATAGACGGTGCGCTTTTGCGACACGAGACCGATGGTGCCGATACTGGCGGAGGCATGCCCGAGCCGCTCCCAGATCTGGCGCGTGAACGCGGCGACCGAGGTCTTGCCGCTGGTTCCGGTCACCGCGGCAATCGTCTCAGGCTGCGCCGGGAAAAATCTTGCCGCGGCCAGTGCCAGCGCGCGGCGCGGATTGGCGACCGCGATGAACGGCACCTTGCAAGCGGCCGGTGCGTGGTCACCGACGACGGCCACCGCGCCGGCGGCGACCGCAGCATCGACGAAGCGGGCGCCGTCGGTCTTGCTGCCTGCCAGCGCGAAGAAGAGATCGCCCGGTTTCACCGCGCGGCTGTCGAGCGCAACGCCGCTCACCTCGAGCGCCGCGGCAGCGGGCTCGATCGCGGCATCATTGCCCGGAACATCCTGACCCAAGAGGTCGCGCAGCTTCATGGTCTTCCAGTCGATATGCCCAGCCGGAAAGCCGATTCCAAAGGACAATCCCGACTCAGCACCGGCGATGGCCCACCCGGTTGATTACTGGGTTGTCCTGGATGCTGCAAGAATAAGGCGCTCGGACGGCGGCAGGTCGAACCGCGGTTCGACGCCGAGAAGCGGCGCGATCCGCTCGATCACCTTGCCGCCGGTCGGCACCGCGTTCCAGCCTGAGGTGATGAAACCATGGGTTTCCGGCAGCGCTTGCGGCTCGTCCAGCATGACGAGCACCTGGTACTTCGGATCATCGCACGGCATCACCGCCGTGAAGGAATTGAGCACGCGCTTCTTGGCGTAGCGGCCATTGATGACCTTCTCCGACGTGCCGGTCTTGCCGCCGACGTAATAGCCCTTGACGTCCGCCTTTCTCGCCGAACCGACTTCGGCATTGAGCCGCATCAGGAACCGCATCTTGTCGCTGGTCTCCGGCTTGATGACGCGCTTGGCCATCGCCATGGCTTCGGATTCGCTGCGCTTCATGAATGTCGGCGGAATCAGATAGCCGCCGTTCACGAGCGCGTTGATGCCCATCACCGCCTGCAGCGGCGCCACCGACAGGCCCTGGCCGAACGCAGCGGTGACCGTGTTCAGCTCGCTCCAGCGCCGCGGCAGCAGCGGCGCGGCGCTCTCCGGCAATTCGGTGCGCAGCCGCGTCATCTGGCCCATCTTGGCGAGGAACGCCTTGTGCGCCTCCACGCCCTGGCCGAGCGCGATGCGCGCCGCGCCGATGTTGGAGGAGTAGGTGAACACTTCCTTGGTGTTGATGAAACGGCCGAGCGGATGGCTGTCGTGGATGGTGAACTTGCCGTAGTGCAGGTTTCCGCGCGCGTCCCACATCGAGTTCAGATTGATCTTGCCGGAATCGAGCGCCATCGCCAGCGTGAACGCCTTGAAGGTCGAGCCCATCTCGTAGACGCCGGTGGTCAGGCGGTTGATGCGGTCGGGATCGTGCGCTTCCTTCGGATTGTTGGGATCGAAGTCGGGCAGCGACACCATCGCCACGATCTCGCCGGTCTTGACGTTGGAGACGATGCCGGAGGCGGCCTTGGCGTGGAACTTGTCCTTGGCCTTCAACAGCTCGTCGCGCAGCGCATGCTCGACGCGCAGATCGACCGCGAGCTCGATCGGCTTCTGCAAGCGGTCGGTGGCGAAGCCGGCGCGGTGGAGATCGGCGAGCCCCTGATTGTCGAGCCACTTCTCGAGGCCGGCGATCCCCTGGTTGTCGATGTTGACGAGACCGATGAGGTGGGCGACCTCGTTGCCGGTCGGATAGACCCGCTTGTTCTCGCGCAGGAAGCCGATGCCGGGAATGCCGAGCTTGTGGACGGCCTGCTGCTGCGCCGCCGTGACCTCGCGCTTGAGCCAGACGAAGCCCTTGCGCGTCTTCAGGCGCTCGCGCACCTCGGCCTCGTCGAGGTCGGGAATGGTCGCGGTCAAGAGCTCGATCGCCTCGTCCTTGTCGATGATGCGGCGCGGTTCGCCGAACAGGCTCGCCGCCTTGACGTCGGTGGCAAGGATGGCGCCGTTGCGGTCGACGATGTCGGGCCGCGCGGTCGCAACCACCTCCTGCGCTGCGGCACGGCGCGCGCTGTGGGCGTCGGCGCCGATCGCGAACATCACGAGCCGCCCGCCGATCAGGGCGTAGACCGAAGCGAAGGCAAGCATCGCAAGGCCGACGCGCGCGCGCGCCTTCGCGGCGCGATCGACGTTGCGCCCGTAGAGCAGGCTTCGGATCAGCCGCCGCCGCCAAGGCTCAACTGACCGCTCGGCCGTTTTTTCGGTTGGTCTTGCAGACGTTGCCGGGCTCATTGCTTGTCCTCGCGCTGAGGCACGGAGCCCGTGACCGTGTCGGGATCGCTCGCGGCTTCGATGGTCTTGAGCATGGCCCCGATCGGATCGGGCTCGCCCGGCCTGAACATCCGCGGCGGACGCTCCGGCAGGTTCTTCAGCGAATCATATTGCGTGCCGTTGACCGGCTTGAGGTGCAGATGCCGGTCGGACAGCCCTTGCAGGCGGTGAGGCGCATCGAGCTTGGCCCACTCGGCCCGCAGCCCCGCGATCGCATCGCGCTGCTCGCGGATCTCCGCACGCAGCCGCAGCACCTTCTCGGTGCGCGCCGTGGAGTCCATCTTGATGCGGTAGACATGGGCGGCTGCGAAGATCAGCGCGCCGATGACGAGGAGGTGGATGATGCGCATGCGCTAGCCGCCCCTCATCACGTCGGCGAGCTTGGGCCAGGACGTTGCCTCATCGATCTCATGCGCCGGCGCCGAGGTGCGCTCGGCGGCGCGCAGCTTTGCCGAGCGCGCGCGCGGATTGTGCGCCACTTCGTCCTCGCCGGCGACGACCGGCCGCCGCGTCAGCAGCTGGAAGCTCGGCGCAATTTGCGCGACTTCCGGCAGATGCCGCGAGCCGCCGCCGGTCTTGGAACGCTCGGAGAGGAAATTCTTGACGATGCGGTCTTCCAGCGAATGGAACGAGACGACGACGAGGCGGCCGCCGGGCCTCAGCACGCGCTCGGCGGCAGCGAGCGCCGTCTGGAGTTCCTCGAGCTCTTCGTTGACGAAGATGCGCAGCGCCTGGAACGTCCGCGTCGCCGGGTGAATGTCGCCGGGCTTCGATCGCACCACCCTGCCGACGAGATCGGCGAGCGCGCGCGTGGTCGTGAACGGAGTGTCCTGCCGGTCCGCCACGATGGCGCGGGCGATGCGGCGCGAATGCCGCTCCTCGCCGAAGAGATAGATGATGTCGGCGAGATCGCCTTCGGAGGCGCGCGCGACGACGTCCGCCGCGGTAGCGCCTGTCTGCCCCATCCGCATGTCGAGCGGACCGTCGAGACGGAAGGAGAAGCCGCGGCCGGCCTGGTCGAGCTGCATCGAGGACACGCCGACATCCATCACGACGCCGTCGACGCCGTCGACGCCTTGCGCGGCGCAGACCTCGGCGAGGTTGGAGAAGCGGTCCTCGACCAGCGTCAGCCGGCCCGCGGAGCGTTCGACCAGTTCGGCACCCCCGGCAATCGCGGTGCGGTCGCGATCGATGGCAATGAGTCGGGTTCCCGCCACTTCCAGGATCGCGCGGCTATAGCCGCCGGCACCAAAAGTGGCGTCGACATAGACGCCGCCCTCGCGCGGGGCGAGATGGGCGATGGCCTCACGGCCAAGAACGGGGATGTGCGGAGCCGAGCTCATGCGCAACGCCTGCCGACCGCCCGGCCCGATACCCAAGCGAGATCGGGGCCGAACAAGCCCATAACGCCTCGGATCATTGCGCGTCGCGGCGGTTCCACGACAAAGCCCCTGTCCAGCATGGTTACCGAGCCCGGCCGTCCCGGGCCACAAACCCGGTGTTCCCAGTGGAATTTGTCGGGCAGCCATGGGATTTCGAGCCAAAATACGCTTTGGCCGCCTCCGAACGCGGGTCGGCTCTTCATCCCTCAGTAACGGCCCTTAGCGTTAAGAAAGCGTTGCTCGGTTCATGACAAGTGGAAAAGGTAACGAGGGCAGTGATGCTTCATCCACACACATCGCCAAAATGAATCCGTTAACCGCGCCGCGCGATTGCGCGCGATGGAGGGTAAAGGAATAGTAAAGAGAAGGGCTTGCCCCACTCGCCGTCCGTCCGAGCTGCTCATGCCCTCCGGTTCGTCCACGCCGTCTGGATCTGATTCGAAGCGTCACCGCGTTCTCCCGGTTCCCAAGACCGTGGCGGGCCTGCGGACGTTCGAGCCCGATTCCTCGATCGTCTCGGACATAATCCCCTCGCCGAACCATGGCGAGCGCAACAAGGGACGGCAGCCGGACATGATCCTGCTGCACTACACCGGCATGCCCGATGTCGAGGGCGCGCTGGCACGCCTCTGCACGGCCGGCACCGAAGTGTCGGCGCATTATGTCGTGCTGGAGGACGGGCGCATCGTGCAATGCGTGCCCGAGGCCAAGCGGGCCTGGCACGCCGGCGTCTCCTCCTGGGCCGGCGAGGACGACATCAACTCCTGCTCGATCGGCATCGAGATCATCAATCGCGGCCATGACTGGGGCTATCCGGAGTTTCCGCTGCGCCAGATCGCCGCCGTGATCGCGCTGTGCCGCGGCATCATGCTCCGCCGCAAGGTGCCGGCGCACCGGGTGCTCGGCCATTCCGACGTCGCGCCCGCCCGCAAGAAGGATCCCGGCGAGAAATTTCCGTGGCATTCGCTGGCCAATTCCGGCGTCGGCCATTGGGTGACGCCCGCACCGATCGTCCGCGGCGAGAGCCTGATGCTCGGCACCATCAGCGACGCGGTGCTGAGCATGCAGCAGGCGCTCGCAAGGTACGGCTATGGCGTGCCCCTGAACGGCAAGTACGACGCTGCCACGATGGAAGTCGTCACCGCCTTCCAACGCCATTTCCGCCCGGCGCGGCTGGACGGTGTCGCCGATCACTCGACGCTGTCGACCTTGCAGGCGCTGCTGGCGAGCCTGCCGGCGGAAGCAACGCCGGTCGCGTCGAAGTGACGGCGTAGCCGCACACGCCGTCATTGCGAGGAGCTCTTGCGACGAAGCAATCCAGACTGTCTCCCGGTGATAGCCTGGATTGCTTCGCTGCGCTCGCAATGACGGCATGTGAGGCCCCTATTCCATCTCCCTCATCCGTCGCGCATAGAGCCTCCGCAACGGCTCGAGCTGCGTCGCTTCCGTCGCCGCCCGATAGGCCTCGCGTGCCTCCTTCGTCCTGCCGAGCCGCCGCAACAAATCCGCGCGCACGGCGGGCAGCAGCTCATAGCCGCGAAGCCCTCCGCGCGCGGCGATCGCATCGACGAGATCGAGCGCACGCGCCGGCCCATCGACCATCGACACCGCCGCGGCGTGGTTGAGTTCGATCACCGGTGACGGATTGATGCGCAGCAGCACCTCGTACAAACCTGCGATCTGCGGCCAGTCGGTGGCTTCGAAGCTCGGCGCACGCGCATGCAGCGCTGCGATCGCGGCTTGCACCGCATAGGGCTGCGGCCGGCCCGGCACGCGCAACGCATCCTCCACCAGACGTAGGCCCTCCTCGATCTGCGCGCGGTCCCACAGCGCGCGGTCCTGCTCTTCGAGCAGGACGATGTCGCCGGCCGGCGTCTGTCGCCCGGCGCGGCGCGCGTCGTGCAGCAGCATCAGGGCCAGCAGGCCCTTGATGCCGGCGCGATCGGGCATCAGCCGGTTCAGCAGCCGGCCAAGCCGGATGGCCTCGGTCGCCAGATCAGGCCGCATCAGGTCCGCGCCCTCGGTCGCGACATAGCCTTCGGTGAAGACGAGATAGATCACGGCGAGCACGCCATCGAGCCGCGGCGCCAGCGCCTCGCGCTCCGGCACCTCATAGGGGATGCCGGCAAGCCTGATCTTCTGCTTGGCGCGGACGAGCCGCTGCGCCATCGCCTCCTCGCCGACGAGGAAGGCGCGTGCCACCTGCGCCGTCGACAGCCCGCAGACGGTGCGCAGCGTCAGTGCGACCTGCACCTCGGGCGCGAAGGCGGGATGGCAGCAGGTGAAGATCAGCCGCAGCATGTCGTCGTCGAGCATCGCCGGCGGCTCGTCGGGGCCCAGCGCATTCAGCTCGAGCTCGTGCACCAGCGCCTGCTGCTTGCCGCGGAACACGGCCTGGCGGCGGATGCGGTCGATCACCTTGTGCTTGGCGACATTGACGAGCCAGGCGCGCGGATTGTCGGGGACCTCACACGCCCAGCGTTCCAGCGCGACCGCAAACGCATCCTGGAGCGCGTCCTCGGCGAGATCGAAATCGCCGACGAGACGGATCAGCGTGGCCAGCGTCCGCCCCGCCTCGTCGCGGAAGATTTTGTCGATCTCGCCAGGGGTCATGTCACGCGATCACTCCCCTCTCGTCATTCCGGGGCGCGGCAAAGCCGCGAGCCCGGAATCCACAACCACGATTCGGGGATATGGATTCCGGGCCTGCGCCTTGCGGCGCATCCCGGAATGACGAAGGTGAGAGCCGTCACTTCTCGTACACCCAGATCGGCCGCACCTCGATCGAGCCGATGCGTGCGCTGGGAATCCGCGCTGCGATCTCGATGGCGGCGTTGAGATCCTTGGCTTCGATCAGGTAGTAGCCGCCGAGCTGCTCGCGCGTTTCCGCGAACGGACCATCGGTCGTCAGCGTCTTGCCCTCGCGCACACGCACGGTCGTTGCGGTCGTGGTCGGCTGCAGGCGGTCGCCGGCCTTGAAATTGCCGCTCTGGATGATGGCTTGCGTGAAGGTCTGGTATTCGGCCAGCATCTTCTGGCTGGTCGCCGCGTCGTTCTTCGCGTACTCGACCTCGTTCTGGTAGATCATCAGCAGGTATTGCATCGCTTCACTCCTGTTGTTCGGCTGTGTTGCCGGCATCCAGTCGAACGGGTTGCGCGCCAAACGACATCTTCACGATAAATTATTTCTGGCCGAGCGTGCCTCGCGATATCGGCTTGACGAAACCGTCACAAATGCCCATGCCTAAGCCGTCAGTCGGCCGGACGGCCGCTCCGGCAGGTGCCGAAAGGCCGCCGGGGAGGAAAGTCCGGGCTCCCTTGACATGCGGTGCCGGATAACGTCCGGCGGGGGTGACCCCAGGGAAAGTGCCACAGAGAACGAACCGCTCCCTCCTCGGAGGAAGTAAGGGTGAAAAGGTGCGGTAAGAGCGCACCGCGGTTCCGGCAACGGAGCCGGCAGGGCAAACCCCACCGGGAGCAAAACCGAATAGGGACGGCTTAAGCGGGCTGTTCGCGAAAGCGATAACACCGCGGGGCGATGTCAGGCCCGCCGTCCGGGTAGGTTGCTCGAGGCCGTGTGCAAACATGGTCCCAGAGGAATGGCCGTCACGTATCGTTCGCGCAAGTGGACGGTGCCCTACAGAACCCGGCTTACAGGCCGGCTGATGCTCTAAAGCGTTTTCGAGCGAAGTGGGTTTCCGGTTCGCGTGAAGAAAACGCGTCTTGCTAAGGAAGCAACGAGGGGTTCGATGCTAACGCATCGGACCCCTCACCAATTTGGGCTGCTGTCATTCTGGGGCGTGCGCAGCACGAACCCGGAATCCATTCATCCACCGACTCCGCTGCCTGATGGATTCCGGGCTCTCGCTTCGCGAGCCGGAATGACGGCTGTGAGCTACGCGACGATCTCGTTCAACACCTTCATCAACGCCTCCGGCGCCGTCACATTCGGCGCGTGACTGGCGTCGAGCTCGACATAGCGCCAGCCCTCCTCGCTCTTCGTGCGCTGGGCGAACTGCCCGAACACATCGCCGGGCGGAAGGCGCGTGCAATAGATGTAGCTGCGCGGCATCGCCGGCTCGCCGTGCTCGAGCCTCAAGCGCGTCTCGAAGCACTTGATCGGCATCGGGACGCGCCGCGCATTGAGCCAGTCGAGATCGGCCTGCGCGGTATCCGGCGGCGGCGGGTTCGGCGGGATGCGATAGCCGTCGCCCGAGCTGACTGCCTTGCGCATCGGCTCGCGTCCGCCCTCGTTGAGGTCGAACAGCGACTGGCCGTCACGCGGCACGAAGGCATCGAGATAGATCAGCTGCGTCACGCGCTCGCGCGCGCGGTCGGCGACGCCGGTCGCGACCATGCCGCCGTAGCTGTGGCCGAGCAGCACGATGTCGTTGAGATCCTCGAAAGCGATGACGTTGAGGATATCCTGGATATGCGTGTCGAGATCGACCGAAGGATTCGCCAGATGCGCGCGCTCGCCGAGCCCGGTGTAGGTCGGCGCCACCAGGCGGTGGCCGGCCTGCGCCATCAGCGGGTGCACCTTCTTCCAGGCCCATCCGCCGGACCATGCGCCATGACAGAGCAGGAAGGTCTTCGCGCGTGCGGCCATCGGCGTTTCCATCGTTCTTGTTTGATACGACGGAGTGTAGCGGCCGGCCGCGCGATGTAAACGCTGCTTACGCGGCGCGCGTGTCCTTCACCAGCACCGGCGCAAGCTCGCCGGCTTCGCGCCGCAGCTTGCCCGCCTCGAAACCGTGCATGCCGAGCTGCCATTGCAGGCCGACGATGGCACCCTTGGTGGGTTGCAGCAGCGCGAGCGAGGCGAACAGCGTCACCGGCAGCCATACCGCGAGCTGCAGCCATTCCGGCGGCGCGTAGGCGGTCTCGACCGCGAGGATCGCCGGCACCACGAGATGACCGACCACGACCATCACGAGATAGGCGGGAAAGTCGTCGGCGCGCTGGTGGAACAGCTCCTCGCCGCAATGGTCGCAAGCCTCCGCCACCTTCAGGAAGCGGCCGAACATGTGCCCTTCCCCGCAATGCGGACATTTGCCGCTGAAACCGCGCCACATCGCCTTGGCCAGAGAGACCGTTGCCAGAGAGACAGACATGCCCACACCTCTTCCTTTTCGACGATCCATACAATAATATCTTGCATGCATACATTCAAAGGTTATGGGCCCAAATTGCATGGAATGGATCCCTACAATCTCGGAGCTTTCGGGCCCGCGCTATCAGCGGATCGTCGAGGCCATGGAGGCCGATATTGCCGCCGGCAGGCTGGTGCGCGGTCAACAGCTGCCGACGCAGCGTGCGCTGGCAAAAGCACTCGGCATCGACCTCACCACGGTGACGCGCGCCTACACCGAGGCGCGGCGCCGCGGCATCATGGAAGCTCGCGTCGGACAGGGCTCGTTCGTGTCGGAGACCAGCGCGCGGCGCGCGGTCGACCTGCCGCACCCGGTCGCGATCGACCTGTCGATGAATGTGCCGCCGCACCCGCTGGAGGCGCAGCTCGACGAGCGCATCATCGCCGGGCTGGAAGCCCTCCGCGCGCAATCGGGCCTGACGGCGTATCTTAACTACCAGCCGCCCGGCGGCAGCGCGCATGAGCGCGAGGTCGCGGCGCGCTGGATGCGCGCCCGCGTCGCGCATGCGCAGGCCGATAGGCTGGTGATCTTTCCCGGCGCACAGACGATCCTCTTCAACCTGCTCGCCCATGTTGCGCGGCCCGGCGACACCGTGCTGACCGAAGCCCTCACCTTCCCCGGCATCAAGGCCGCCGCGGCCCGGCTCGGCGTCAAGCTCGTCGGTGTCCCCATGGATGAGGACGGCATCCTGCCGGATGCGCTGGCAAAGGCGTGCCGCGTGCACAAGCCGAAAGCCGTCTATCTCATTCCGACGCTGCACAATCCGACCACGGCGACGCTTTCCGCCGAGCGGCGCGGCGCGATCGCGAAGATCATCCGCGATGCCGGCACCATCCTGATCGAGGATGACGCCTACGGGCTGCTCGACCGCGCGGCCTCGCCGATCGCGAACCTCATTCCGGAGCGAACATATCTTGCGACCACGCTGTCAAAATGCATCGCGCCGGCGCTGCGCGTTGCCTATCTGGTGACCCCCGACAGTGGCGCGCAGCGGGACATGCGCACCTCCCTGCAGGCGACCGTGCAGATGCCGGCGCCCCTGATGGTCGCGCTGGTGACGCATTGGATCGAAGGCGGCATTGCCGATCGCATCATCAGCGCTATCCGCAACGAAGCCGTCGGCCGCCAGCAGCTCGCGCAACGCGCGCTGAAAGGTTTTCAGTTCCTGGCCAGGCCCGCGGCGCATCATCTCTGGCTGCGACTGCCGGAAGAGCGACCCGATCTCGCCGCACATCTTCTGCGGAACGGGCTTGCGGTCGTCGCCGGCGATGCCTTCACCGTCGACGGGGCACCGCCGCAGGCGGCACGCGTCTCGCTGGGCGCGGCCCGAAACAGATCGGAATTGACGGAGGCGCTGCGCATCCTGGTCGGCGCGCTGCAGAAGCCTGCCGACACCAGGCAGATCGTCTAGATCATCGACGATGACGGCGATGGAGCGCCGCAGATCACGCTTGCATGCGGCACGGATTGACCTGCATGCCGGCAGGCATGTTATGCGAGCCGTGGCGATCAGCTCGGGATCGCCCCTGGCGACAAGGACAGTCTGTTGGAAACGCTCACCTACGTCCTGCTGCTGCTCGGCGCGCTCGCCGGCGGCTTCGTCTCGGGACTGGCCGGTTTCGGCACGGCGCTGATGGCGCTCGGCATCTGGCTCTATGTGCTGCCGCCCTCGCTCGCGGTCCCCTTGGTGCTGATCTGCTCGGTGATCGCGCAGACCTCGACGCTGCCCTCGATGTGGAAGAGCTTCAACCTCTCGCTGGTCTGGCCGTTCCTGATCGGCGGCCTGCTCGGCGTCCCGCTCGGCACCATGATGGTGGCCTCGGCCGATCCAAAAGTGTTCAAGCTGAGCGTCGGTGTGCTGATCCTGATTTTCTCTACGGCGCTCTATCTGAACAAGAGGTCGCTCGCGATCAAATCCGGCGGCCGGATTGCCGACGGCGCGGTCGGCTTTGCCGGCGGCATTCTTGGTGGCCTCGCTGGGCTCTCGGGGCCGCTGCCGATCCTGTGGGCCAATATCCGCGGCTGGAACAAGCACGAGCGGCGCGGCATCTTCCAGCTCTTTAACTTCACGGTGCTCGCCACCGCACTGCTGCTGCAGACCGCATCGGGTCTCGTCGAGCTCAAAGTGGTCTGGCTCGCGGCCGTCGCCTTTCCGGGCACCTTGATCGGCGCATGGGCGGGCGCGCGCGTCTATCACGCGCTGAACGACAAGCATTTCGGCGATGTCGTGCTCGGCCTCTTGTTTCTGTCGGGCCTCACGCTCGTCTGGAACAGCCTTGGCGCGCATTAGCCCCACGGCGCCGCAAGCTGGCGGGAGCCGTGGGAGGGATGTCACTTTCGCTACGCGGGAGCACGGGCCGGAGGCGCGACCGGCTCGGCTTCCACTGCCTTCGCGGCCTCGTCCTGCGACGCGAAGCGCTTGCCGAACTCGCGGCGCATGAGCCACAGGCTCATTGCGGCCTGCAGCGTCGTCGCCGCGATCGAGAGATACCAGACATGCTCGATGCGGAAACCCGGCCGCGTCGACAGCCAGAGCACCGGCAGCGAATAGGTGAACACGCGCGTCACCGAGCTCACCAGCACAGGCCTGGTGTTGCCGAGGCCCTGGAACATGCTGGAGCAGGTGAAGATGAGGCCCTGCGCCACCATGTTGAGCGAGATGATCCGCAGGAACAGGAAGGCGATCGCCATCGTCTCCCGGTCGTTGGAAAACCCGGCCAGCAGCAGCTCCGGCTTCAGCTGCGCGAGGATCATGAAGCCGACCGCCACGACGGTGGTGATCAGCGCCGTCTTGACAAAGGTTTCCCGCACCCGCGCGCCGTTGCCGGCACCGACGTTCTGGCCGGCGATGGGCGCGGCCGCCAGCGCAATCGCGAGCGCCGGCATCTGAATTAGGCCGAGCACGCGCTGCCCGATGCCGAAGCCCGCCTGCGCCGCCGCGCCGAAGTCGCGCAGCACGTAATAGACCACCGCCATGAAGATGAACATCATCGCGAACTCGCCGCCGGCCGGCAGGCCGACATTCAGGATGCGCATCAGGTGCCGCGGCTGCGGACGCCACTGCGCCGCGTTGAAGGCGACGTAGCGCTCGACCTTGCGGAAATAGGCCAGCAGCATCAGCACGCCGACGGCGACTGCGATCGAGCTCGCCAGCCCCGCGCCGGCGACACCGAGTGCGCAGCCCGTGCCCCAGCCCGAGATCAGCACCGGCGCCAATGCGATATTGATCGCGACCGCGAGCGCGCGCACGACCATCGCGGGACGCACGATCCCGGTCGCGCGCAGCGCCGAAGCCAGCACCTGCATGGCGAATTCCAGCGCGAGCGCCGGCATGAACCACAACAGGTAGGTGGTCCCCGCCTCGATCGTGGCCTGGTCGGCCGCGACCGAACGCATGTAAGGGCGCGACAGCGCTGCGCCGATCACGAGGGTCAAGAGGCCGGCCAGCACCGACAGCACGACCGCCTGGTTCAAGATCAGGTTCGCATCCGCCCGGTCCTTGCGTCCCACGGCATGCGCGATCAGCGCCACCGTGCCGACGCCGAGCACCTGCATCAAGGCATTGACGAGAAAGCCGGCATTGCCGGCCGCGGCGACGCCGGCAACCGCCGCATCGCCGAGGCTAGATACGAAATACAGATCGACCAGCTGGCAGATCATGATCGAGATCATGCCGACCATGATCGGCGGCGCCATGGCCAGGATGTGTCTCACGATAGAGCCGTGTGTCAGGTCTTTCATGTCGTTCCATCCCCACGCGACGTGGCCGGCATTCGTCCACCGGCCACGCGCGTCATTCCGCTGCTGCGATCTCTCCGAGCTCCACCACCTGGCGCTCGAACAGGCTGCGATAGATGCCGCCGGGCTTGGCCGCGAGCAGACCGTGCGTGCCCTGCTCGACGATCTCGCCGCGGTCGAACACCAGGATGCGATCGAGGCTCTTCACCGTCGACAGCCGGTGCGCGATCACGATGGAGGTGCGTCCCTTCATCAGCCGCTCCATCGCCTCCTGGATCAGCGCCTCCGATTCCGAATCGAGACTCGAGGTCGCCTCGTCCAGGATCAGCACCGGAGCATCCGCCAGGAAGGCGCGCGCCAGCGCCACGCGCTGCCGCTCGCCGCCCGACAATTTCACGCCCCGCTCACCGACCAGGGTGCCGTAACCCTTCGGCAGGCGCAGGATGAAGTCGTGCGCATTGGCAAGCCGCGCCGCCTGCTCGATCGCCTCCAAGCTGGCGCCGGGCCGGCCATAGGCGATGTTCTCGGCGAGCGTACGGTGAAACAGGATCGGCTCCTGCTGCACGATCGCGATCTGGCTGCGCAGCGATTGCTGCGTGGCCAGCGCGATGTCCTGCCCGTCGATCAGCACGCGGCCGCCGGTGACGTCATAGAGCCGCTGCACCAGCTTGACGAAGGTGGTCTTGCCGGAGCCGGAGCGGCCGAGGAGGCCGACCCGCTCGCCGGCGCGGATCGTCAGCGACAGCCCGTCATAGAGCGGCGCACGATGGCCGCCATAGTGGAACGTGACGTCGTCGAACACGATCTCGCCGCCTTCGATCGCGATCGGCTGCGCATTGGCCGCATCGGCGATGCCGATCGGCTCGTCGTGGATCGCCACCAGCTCCTCCATGTCGTTGACCGAGCGCTGGAGGTTGTTGATGTGCATGCCGACGTCGCGCAAATAGGCGTGGATCACATAGTAGCTCGTCAGCACGTAGGTGACGTCGCCGGGCGAGGCGTAGCCGGAGACCCACAGCAAAACGGAGCCGCCGATCACCGAGGCGCGCAAGCCCAGCAGCAGCGTCAGCTGCGCCATGGCGGTGTAGTTGTAGCGAAACCAGGTCCGCCGCACGCGCACGCCCCAGCGGTTGATGACGCGGGCGAGCCGCGCGTCCTCGCGCAGTTCCGCGCCGAAGGATTTCACCACGGCGTTGCAGGTCAGCGCATCCGCCAGCGTGCCGCCCACCTTGGTGTCCCAGGCATTGGAGACGCGCGCGGCCGGCGCGACGTAGCGGGTCGAGAACAGCACCGTCATGGTGACATAGACCAGCGCGCCGAGCGCGATCACCGCGCCGAGCGAGGCCCAGTGCAGGCCGAGCAGGATCATCGAGCCGATCAGAACGACGAACGAGGGCAATAGCGCGAGCAGCAGCGTGTCGTTGAGCAGGTCGAGCGCCCACATGCCGCGGGTGATCTTCCGAACCGTGGAGCCGGCGAAGGAGTTCGCGTGCCAGTCGGTCGAGAAGCGCTGCACGCGCGTGAACGCCTCCTGCGCGACCTCGGACATGATCTGCAGCGTGAACGGCACGATCGCCTGCAATCCCGCGAGCCGCAGCACCATCGAGGCCGCGCCCAGCGCCACGATGGCGCCGAACGCGACCAGCGCCGCGTGCCGCGCATCGGGGTCGGACGGACCGCGGGTCAGCGCATCGATCAGGTGTCCGGAGAAGACCGGCATGAACAAATCGGCGGCGGTTGCGCCGAGCAGGCCGCCGGCCACGACGAGGCCGCGCCCCGGCTGCTTCAGCCAATGTTTGAACACGAAGGGAAGCACGACGCGAATCGCCGCAGGCTTCTTGGACAGAGCGGTCATGGCATCATCCGGCCGCTTCGCGCGGGCCGGCTCCATCGATGGACGCAAGTCGGCCCGAAGGCCGCAACGGCGTCACGTAAGACTGATTTTGACTTGGGAAACGAAGCGATCGGGACGCTCGGCCAAAACCTTGGCCCAATCGAAGCTGGCGGAAGAGGGCTCTAACAGGCCGCGTACATACCGAACCAGAACGTCATCGAGGTGATCATCGAGCGCGGGCGTACGATCTGCGATTGCGACGAAATCATGCAAATCTCTCCCCGGTTCGAATGAATGAGGCGCGCTTTATAGATGTGTCGCCAGCCGATTGCAACGGGGCTCGCGCGAGATCACGCACGAGTGTTGCAAATTAGTGCCCGTCGCCGCCGGCGCCGAACGGCGACGGCGGTCTCTTCAGCAGCACCACCAGGAAACTGAGGGCGAGATAGAACAGCGACAGGATGAAGAAGGCATCGCCAAAGCTCATCACCACGGCCTGGCGATGAACCAGCTGGGAAAGCTGCTTCATGGCCATCAGCGTGGAATCGCCAAGTCCCTGAAATTTCTGCATGAACATGCTCAGGGTTTCGGTCGCGGTCGTGTTGCCCCAGGTCACGCGCTCCTGCAGACGGGTGATATGCAGGTCGGTGCGGTCGTTGAGCACGGTGTTGATGACGGCGAGGCCGAGCGCGCCGCCGAGATTGCGCATCAGGTTGAACAGGCCGCTCGCGTTCTTCACCTTGTCAGGTGGCAGCGTGCCGAGCGCGACGTTGTTGGTCGGGACCATCGCGAACATCATGCCGATGCCGCGCAGGATCTGCGGCACCAGCAGCTCGTAGAAATCGTATTCGCGGGTGATCCAGGTCATCTGGTAGGAGCCGATCGCGAACACGACGAGGCCGAACGCGATCATGTAGCGCATGTCGAGCTTGGCCATGAGCCGGCCGACCAGCGGTGCGACCAGGAACATGGTGATGCCGGAGACGAACATGGTGTCGCCGATCATCAGCGCGCTGTAGCCGCGCACTTCGGCGAGATAGCGCGGATAGATGTAGGTCAGGCCGTAGAGACCGATGCCGATGCAGAATTGCAGCGTGCATCCGACGGCGAAATTGCGGTCGGAGAAGGTGCGCAGATTGACGATCGGCTCGGCCGCCGTGAACACGCGCCAGAAGAAGGCGATGGCCGAGATCGCGCAGATCCAGGCGCAGATCGCGACCGACGTGTCCTGCATCCATTGATATTGCGGGCCCTCTTCCAGCACATATTCCAGCGTGCCGAGGAAGCTGGCCATGAACAACAAGCCCCACCAGTCGAAGCGATCGAGCAGCTCGAAATGCGGCTCGTCGAAATCGACCAGCGCCAGCACGCCCACTGTGATGCCGATGCCGGGCACGACGTTGATGAAGAACAGCCAGTTCCACGACATCGCGTCGGTGATGTAGCCGCCGACCGTCGGTCCGATGGTCGGAGCCAAGGTTGCGACGAGGCCGATGATGGGACCGACGATGTGGAATTTCGTGCGCGGGAAGACGGTGTAGGCCGAAGCGAACACGGTCGGGATCATGCCGGCGCCGAGAAAGCCCTGCAGCGCGCGCCAGAGGATCATCTCCTCGATCGTCGTGGCGAAGCCGCAGAGCAGGCTCGCGAAGGTGAAGCCGGCCGCCGAGATCGCGAACAACAGCCGCGTGCCGAAGGCGCGCGACAGGAATCCCGACAGCGGGATCGCGATCACCTCGGCGATCAGATAGGCGGTCTGAACCCAGGAGACCTCGCTGGAGCTCGCCGACAGCCCGGCCTGGATTTCGCTCAATGAGGCCGAGACGATCTGGATGTCCAGGATCGACATGAACATCCCGAACACCATGATGATGAACGCAAACAGCCGCTTCGGCGCAATGCGCTCCGAAGCGGGATCCGCCATCATGGCAGGTGAAGCGGTGGTGGCGTTGGCCATTTTCTCACTCAGCTCGCGCGAGAGGGCACGCTCCACCTCTTCCCATCGGGGAGAGGTCTATTTGCGCAGCAAATCGGGTGAGGGGCCGCAGCTTCCACGAGAGAGCGTAACCCCTCACCCGGATCGCATCTTCCGATGCGATCCGACCTCTCCCTCCGGGAGAGGTGAAAGGCGAAGCGGCGCTCGTCTCGAACATCATAGCATCCCTACTGCGGATGGACCGCGGTGGGATCGTCGAGGTCGACCGCGCTGTCGGCGTCGGCGGCGCCCTTGTTGGTGTCGACGGTGGCGTAGACCGACATGCCGGCGCGGAGCAGGTTCTGCTTCGCCACCGATTTGGGCACGCGGATGCGGACCGGCACGCGCTGCACGATCTTGGTGAAATTGCCGGTGGCGTTGTCGGGCGGCAGCAGCGTGAACACCGACCCCGCGCCCGCCGCGATGCTGTCGACGACGCCGGAGAACTTGCGCATGCCGTAGGCGTCGACCTTGATCGTCACCGGCTGGCCCGGGCGGATGCGCTTGAGCTGTGTCTCCTTGAAGTTGGCGTCGATATAGACGTCGTCCAGCGGCACGATGTTGCCAAGGCGCTGTCCGACCGCGACGAAGTCGCCAGTGTTGACAAGGCGGTTCGAGAACGTGCCGTTCACCGGCGCGCGCACCGCCGTGAAGCCGAGGTCGCGCTCGGCTTTGGCGAGCGTGGTCTTAAGCTCGGCGAGCTGGGCCTGCGCTTCGGCCTGCTGCGCCTTGGCGACGTCGACATTGCTGACGGCAACCTCGTAGGCGGCTCGCGCGGCCTTGACCGCGGCGGCGCCCTGGTCGCGTCCGGCTTCCGAGCTTTCGAAGGTGGCGCGCGAGGCAAAGCCCTTGCTGCTCAGCGCCTGCTGGCGCTCATAATCGAGGTCGGCGCGCTTGAGGCCCGCTTCGGCGGAGACGAGCTGCGCCTTGGCCTGGGCGACCTGGCTGTCGAGAGCTGCGACCTGGCGGCCGATGCGATCGATGGTGGCTTGCTGGGTCGCGATCTTGGTCGCGGCGGCCTCGACCGCGATCCTGTAGTCGCCGTCGTCGATGCGGAGGACGATGTCGCCGGCACGCACCGACGTGTTGTCGCCGGCAAGGATCGAGGAGATGTGGCCGGCAACGCGCGCGCCGAGCATGGTGTTGTTGGCGCGCACATAGGCGTCGTCGGTCGAGATGTAGAAGCGACCGACCAAAGTGTAATAGCCGGCATACCCCGCAACAGCCAGCGCGAGGACGAGGCCGACGCCCATCAGGACGAATTTGCGCTTGCCGGACTTTGGCGCACCGGACGCAGCGGCGGCGGGCGCGTCCGGCGCAGGTGCGGCCGGCTTGTCGATCACGGGCTGCTCCGGCGCCTCGCGGGTCGGACGCTTGGTTTCCTCGGCCACGTGAGCGCGCAGCTGCTCGGCAGGGGGTGCGGGTGTCTCGGAGGCAGCATCAGCGCCCGTCTGGTCCTCCGCCGTTTCCTGGCGAAGGACGCGAGCCGTCTGATCTCTCGATATGGCCATCACGGCCTCCCCAAAAAAGCGCAACCCGAGGGCGGCCGCTGTTGCAGGCGGTTTCCCCGCGTGGATCTCAAATAGCATTGACCGAACGGTTCGGTCAATATACACATTATTCCCGACAGACCTTACAGCCGCGAATCCTTTATGGGCGTTTCATGGCTTAATCCCGACCCAAAAACCTTCCGAGACCCTAAACCAATGGTTGTAGCTGCCAGCGAACAATTGCGTATCGTCCAGGACGAGGACAATTCCAAGCGCCGCCAGATCCTGGACGGCGCCCGCAAGGTGTTCATGGATCTGGGCTTCGACGGGGCCAGCATGGGCGAGATCGCGCGCGCCGCGCAGGTCTCCAAGGGCACACTCTACGTCTACTTCGCCGACAAATGCGCGCTGTTCGAAGCCATCGTCGAACAGGAGGCGCTCCAGCACGGCCAGGTCGTGTTCAGTTTCGATCCCGACCGCGAGGCCGAGAGCACGCTGAAGGAGTTCGGCCTCGCCTATCTTCACCTGGTCTGCCGGCCCGGTGGCGGATCGGCGATCCGCACCGTGATGGCGATCGCGGAGCGCATGCCGGATGTCGGCCGGCGTTACTATGCGCGCGTGCTGGACAAGAGCATCAACCGCCTCTCCGCTTATCTCAAGGCACGTGTCGCATCGGGCGATCTTTCGATCGATGATTGCGATCTTGCCGCCTCGCAGTTCATGGAACTGTGCAAGGCCTCGCTGTTCCTGCCCTTCGTGTTTCAGGCGGAGCCCGCGCCGTCGGAACAGCGCATGAGCGCGGTGGTCGAGAGCGCAACGCGGATGTTCCTGGCGGCGTACAAGGCGAGGTAGCCGCGCGTTGCGCCTGCGGGCCGGGCGACACTATATTGCGGCCATGTCTCGTGATCTTCGCCCGCCAGTCGACATCCTCCACTACGAGATCGTCCAGGAACAGGCCTCGGCGCTTGGGCGGATGGGCCGCGCCCTCGAACAGAGCCTTTCGCGTTTGCGCGAGTTCGACGCCGCCCACGCCGCGACCGAAGTGCCGGCGGCAATGCAACCGGTCAGGCGCAAGCTGGTGCTGGAAGCCGGCCAGGCGCTTTGGTTGTTCGTGGTGCAACGCGAGGCGTCCGGCTTGCGCGACAGCCGCCACATCATGCGCACCTACAACGTTCCGGGTGAGGTGCAGCGCTGCATGGGACTGGCACCATCGAAGCCTAAAGCGCGATGACGACATCATCGCGCTTTAGTCAGTGACCTGCTTCCTCAGCGCCGAGAGATCATTCACGACCATCTTGGTCGGGCCGGTCGTGATGATGCCCTCGTCCTGGAGACGGTTGAGAATGAGGCTGATCGACTGCCGCGTCGCGCCGATCATGCGCGCGAGATTGGCCTGCGTGAGGCGGCCGAGCGAGATCGGACCGTTCTCGTCCTGCGCCGCGTTCTCGCACAGCTTCACCAGCAGCAGCACCAATCGTTCCGCAGCCTTCTGCCCAGCCAGCGTCTGCGCCAGCATCGAATAGGTCTCGCCCTTGAAGCCGAGACATTCGATCAGCGCGACTGCGAACGAGGGCGACTGTGCGATCAGGCGGCGGATGGCATCCTGGTCGAGATGCAAAGCTTCGACCCGGCCGAGCGCGCGCGCCGACCAGCTATGGCGGTGATTGCCGAGAATGTAGGGGGCGCCGACGAAGTCGCCGGCTTCCCATGTCGCCAGCATCAGCTCGCGACCTTGCGTGCCGGCATGGGTGCTTTCGACGATCCCGCTCAAAATGACGTGGATGCCGTTCGCCGGCTCGCCTTCGCGCAGCAGATGTTCGCGGTTCTGGTAAGTCGCCAACGTGCCGGTCCGCATCACCAGGTCCAGATCAGACTTGTCCAGCGCCTTCAGCACATAGCGACCCGTTCCGGCGCCTTGCACTTCCGCACAGGGCTCACCCGGATCGGCGACTTTATGCGCATGGCCCCGCCCCACGACCAGTCTCCCTTCGAGTGACGGCTCGAAGGCTAGGAGGTATCGCATCCGATTGCAACGCGGTGCGACCGCTCAACGCACGGCCGCCGATGCCGTGAACGCACAAGCGAGGTCAGCGAGCAGGCGCTCCCGCCCCGCCGGCGCCAGGAACGTGACTCCATAGGGCACGCCGGCCCCGGTCATCGCATTCGGCACCGCAATCGCGGCGAGCCCGAGCGGATTGGCGTAGTTGGTGTAATAGCCGTTGTTGAAATTGGCCGTCAGCGGATCGCGCGCAACTTCATCAATGCTGAGGACGGTGCCGACCGTCGGCACCACCAGCGCATCGTGAGCTTCCCAGAAGCCGCGAAGCTGACGCTGGACGTCCTTCACTTCGTAGAACGCGCGGTAGGCATCGGCGGCCGAGAACTTCCGGCTGCCGAGAACGAGATCGCGCACGATCTTGACCCCTGCACCGGGATGGGCGTCGAGAAAGGCGCCGACCGAAACATCACGCTCCGCAAGAAACGGCCCGAAGAACATCAGATCGTTGATCGAGGTGAATGGCGAGAAATCCACCGGCACGACCGGCAGGTCGAGTCGACGCAGCCGGTGCAGCGCGTCGCCGAACAGCCTCTCCGTCTCTGGATTGCCGAAGAACTTGAGCTGATCAAGGCGCGGCGTTGCGATCTTCAGCGGCCGCGCCGGGGACGCCTGCTCTGTCCAGCCGGCGAACTCCAGCGGCGAAAAGCTGTCCGCGGGATCGCGCCGCGCCAGCACGCGATAGACATCATAGCCGTCGGCGGGATCCCGGGTGTAGAGCGAGATCGTGTCAAAGCTCCGGCACGCATACACCATCCCGCGCTGGCTGAACGCGCCCGGCGCCGGCTTGAAGCCGGTCACGCCGCAATAGGACGCAGGCACCCTGCCCGACCCGCCGGTGTCGGTGCCGAACGCGAAGGACGACGTGCCGGTGGCGACCGACACCGCCGCGCCCGAGCTGGAGCCGCCGGGAATGTAGTCTGCGTTGTATGGATTCCGGGCGATGCCGTAGGGCGAGCGGACGCCGACGAGCCCGGTCGCGAACTGGTCCATGTTGGTCTTGCCGACATAAATCGCACCGGCTGCAATCGCGTCAGCCACCACGGGGCTCGTATCCTCCGCCACATAGGCGAATTCCGGACAGGCCGACGTCGTCTGCTCGCCTGCGACATCGATGCAGTCCTTGACCGAGAATACGAGCCCATAGAGCGGTAGCTCATCGATCTCGCCGACGCGGGCATCGATCGCGCGCGCCGCGGCCATGACGCTCTCGGGCCTTCCCGTCGATATCCAGACACCGCTCTGGTCGGCATCAGTCAGGCGCGACAGCACGTGCGCGGCGACGTCTGACGGCTTCAGCGTGCCGTTGCGATAGGCAGCGCGAAGATGGCGAGGCGAGATATCCATGGCGTCACATGCTTATGGGAACAGGGCGCGCCGGCGAGACAAGCCCGCCGGCAGCAGGCGTCAACGGCCGATCACCTTCTCGATATAGGCCGGCTGGATGAAGGCTTCGAAGCCGGCGCGCGGCAGCAGCTTCGGGAGACGCTCCTGCTTGACCAGGAAGTCGGCCGTGGAGACCAGCGTGTCGACGAACTTGCCCTTCTTTGTCGTTGTGCCGAGATATTCCTCGGTGAGCTGCTGGTTGCAAGGGACCATGCCCGTGCCCTTCATCATCCGCATCGCATCGGGCAGCGGCAGCGAAAGCTCCTCGGCGATGATCTCGGCCGTCTTCTCCGGGTTCTTCAGCCAGAAATCGATCCCCTCGCATTCGGCCTTGATGAACTTCTCGACGTAGGACGGATATTTTTCCGCAAAAGCATTCATCACGACGCCGATGTCCCAGGTCGGATAGCCGCGCTTGGTCATCTCACCCGAGGTGATCAGGATCTTGCCGCCGTTCTTGACGGCCTTGTCGAGGTTCGGCTCCCAGAACCAGGCGGCATCGATATCGCCGCGAAGCCAGGCGGAGGCGATGTCCGAGGGTGCGAGATCGATAATCTTCAGCGAGGCAGGATCGACGCCGTCGTCCTTCAATGCCTGCAACAGCAGGTAATGTGTGGTGGATCCGAACGGCGCGGCGACCGTCTTGCCTTTAAGATCTTTAAGCGAATTGATGTTCTTGTCGGTGCGCACCACCATCGACTCGACATAGTCGAGCAGATTGATCACCAGGATGCCCTTGATCGGCAGGGCCCGGGTCGCGCCGATCGCGGTCGGAGGATTGCCGAGGCCGCCGAAATCGACGTCGTTTCCGGCGATCGCGCGCAGCATGTCGCCGCCGCCACCGATCTTGACGTATTTGATGTCGACACCAGGCATCTCCTTGGCCAGCAGGCCGAGATGCTTGGTGACGAGCTGCGCGTTCACCAAATTCAGATAGCCGACGGTCACCTTGGCCGGCTTGTCCTCGGCACGAGCGGGGGCCGAGAGCGTCAGCGCAGCGAATGCAAGCGTCGCAACCAGTCTCTTCATCATCTCATCTCTCCTCGATCAGGATCAGGTTCGGACCCACGGCATCAGTAATTTCGCAATTCCGCGCATCATCAGGTCGAGCACGACGCCGGTCAGGCCAAGCACGATCAGGCCCATGATCACGACGTCGGACAGCAGGAATTTCGCGGCATCCCAGATCATCCAGCCGATGCCGGCGGAGGCCGCGACGATCTCGGCGGCGACGAGGACGGTGTAGGTGAAGCCGAGCGAGATGCGCATCCCGGCGAGGATCAGTGGTCCCGCTGCGGGCAGGTAGACGTGAAAGAGCAGGTGGCGCCGGGTTGCGCCAAGGGATTGCGCGGCACGCACGTAGACGGGATCGACGCTGGTGACGGCCTGGATCGTCGAAATCACGATGCCGGGCAGGCCTGCAAGGAACAACAACGACAGTTTGGAGCTCTCGCCGATGCCGAGCCACATCACCAGCAACGTATAGAGCCCGAGTGGCGGTAGCGGACGATAGAACTCGATCAGCGGATTGAGCAGCGCACGGGCATTTTTCGAGACGCCCATGAGCACGCCGAGCGGAATGCCGACGAGACAGGCCAACGCGAAGGCCACGAGGATGCGGTAGAGGCTGGCGCCGAGATGCTGAAGCAGCGTGGCGCCCTGGTAGCCCTTCGTCATGGTCTTGACGAATGCCGCCCACACCGCCTGCGGCTTCGGCAGGAACAGTTCGTTGGCCCAGCCCATCTCCGTAACGATGACCCACGCGGCCAGCAGCAGGGCGACGGTGAGGGTCGAGAGCAGCACCGACCGCGACACTGTTGGCAGCCGCAAGCTGCCCCGCCGTGTACGGTCGGCCGAGATCGGAATGGCCATGGGACTTGCCTCGACGCTCATGTGCGCACTCCCAAGATCTGCATGATGGTCAGTGCATAGATCCGCGTTGCCATCACCGACTTGGTGATCGAGATGTTCTCGTTGTCGACGGCCCAGCCGTCCTCGCCCGGACCGAAGGTGACCGCATTGATGCCTGCTTCGCGGAAGCGGATGGTGTCGTTGAAGGCATTCTTGCGATTGACGCCGGGCTCACGGCCCATCAGCCGCCGATACACCGCACGAAGCGAACGGCAGGGCTCCTCCTCGACCGGCACCGGCTCGGTCGCGTTGACGAACAGCGAGCCGGGCACCTGGCGCACTCCGACCTTGACGTCGTTGATTCCGGCAAATGTTTCCAGCCCGAGCCGCTCGATGTCGGAGATCACGCTGGCGAGCGTCATGCCCGGCACGATGCCGACCACCGCGAGCGTGATGGTGCAGGCATCCGGCGAGAACTGCATCTCGCCGGGCAGGCCGCCACGGATGCGCACCACCGAGCAGCAGGGCGGCGTATGCCCCATGAACTTGCTCGGCACGTGGGTGAACGCCATCTCCTTCAGCTTGGGCAGCAGCTTGCCCGCCTCCATGATGGCGTTGACGCTGATATCGGGCCGCCAAATGTGCGACTTGATTCCCTCGACCGTGATCTCGATCAGGCAGTGGCCGGAATTGGCCACCGAGAGGTTGATGCCCCAGTCTTTGCCGACATCTCCCCAGGCAGTCGGCTCGGCCGTGATCTCGTAGTCGGCAGTGAGACCCACCTTCTCGAGCATGTAGATCGAGCCTTCGGTGCCGTTACGCTCCTCGTCGACGGTGTAGCAGCACATCAAGGTGCCATCGAACGTCACGCCCTCCTCGATCAAGGCCTGCACCGCGAGCAGCGATGCGGCAAGGTTGCCGCGCGTGTCCGACGTGCCGCGCGCGTAGAGCAGATCGCCATGGCGCGTCGCCTTGAACGGATCGAAATCCGTCATGTGCCATTTCTCGGGCTCGACCACCGGATAGGTGTCGAGATGATCGTTCAGGATCAGCGACGGTGCGCCCTCCCGCCCTTTCAGCACGCCGAGCACGTTCGGCCGGTGCGGCTGCGCACTGTGCTTGGTGACCACCATGCCGAGGGCCTCGAGCTTGCCCGCGACCAGCATCGAGATCGCCTCCTCCTCGGCCGGCGGCAGATCGGGATCGAGCGGATTGCCGGAGCGCGGCTGACCGGTTCGGATCAGCTCGGAGGCAAGGTCGAGCCATCGCTGCTCCGTGATGCGCGACAGCACGCGCTGCTCGAGATCGGAGTAGGGCGGGGCGACGGGCATCTGCATGATGGGTTCCGCTGGCTCACAGCGCCGGCTGCGCTGCTTCGTTTCAGCACCATCATTGCAGCGACCGTGCCAATTGCGGGAAAAGCCCGTCCTGGCCCGATTAGCGATTTTGATTCAACGAGTTGGAGGCGAACCGGGACGGCGCAAATTTTTGCGCCTCAACTGGGCTTTGCCGAAGACGCAGCATCCACTGAACAGCCGGGCCTCAGCCGGCCGCTGACCCCAGGTCTTCCATCCTGCGCCATCCATGCAGGATGCGACGCCCTTCCGGCGCGAACGCAAAGTAGTTGCCGCCGCCTGCCGGCTGATCGTGGACGCGATCGATGGAATGGCCGGAATAGTGACAGAACAGCAGCGTGCCGACTGCGCCGTGGCCGACGAACAGGACGTCGCCGGGTCGGTTTCGCGTCAGCACTGCCTCAGCCTCGCGCACGATCCGCGCCTGTGCATCCGCAGCGCGCTCCCAGCCGCGCACGCTGAGATGAGGCGCGGCGAAGAACTGGTCGGCGACAGCTTCGAACTCGGCCGGTTTCAGGAAACCGGTCGCCGAACGGTCGTTTTCGTGCATGGCCTCGCGGATCTCGATCATGAGTCCGAGCCGAGCGGCAATGATCTCGGCGGTCTCGATCGCCTTCCGCTCGCCGCTGGAGACGATCTGCTTGGTGCTTGCGAGCCAGCCTGCATTCGCCAAGGCCTCGGTGCGCGCGCGGCCGAGCGGGCTCAGGCCCCATTGCGGCACCGGCACATCGGGATCGATTTGCACCTGCGGGTGGGTGAGATAGCGGACGATGTCGGCGGTCATAATGAATCTCAGTCTCTCCTCGTCATTGCGAGGAGCTCGCGACAAAATTGCGAAGCAATTTTGCGCTGATGCGACGAAGCAATCCGGACTGCCGCCACGGTGACAGTCTGGATTGCTTCGCTCCGCTCGCAATGACGGTGGAGGTCGATTTTCGCAAGGTAATGCCTAATCGTCGGCGTACTCGTCCTCTTCCCGCTTGTGCATCGTGCTCTTGCGCGCACCGAGTGAACCGGTCACCGACGGCTCGCGCGCACTCGCATAGGGTCTGCGCGACTGGGCGCGCGAGGCGACCTCCTCGCCCGACACCGCGGCGGGCTGGCAGATCAGGCGGCGGCTGGCGCGGCGCATCAGATCGACGTGGATGTGATCGTAGTGGTAGACGTTCGAGCCCGGCGCCAGCACGGTGCTGAAATGCGCGCACGCACCCGACTGCACATCGCGCAGGAATCCCTGCTCTTCCGGCATGCCGCGCCAGCCGTCCTTGATGGTGACGCGGCGTCCGTCAGCGAGCACGAAGGCCGAAATGTCGAGCGCATTGCCGTAGGCGTGCTCTGAAATGTGGGCGTGCGGATTGCCGTTCATGCCGCGGCAGGAATAGGCGGAGATCTGCTTGATCTCGGCGACGCGCACGCCGAACCAGCGCATCGCCGAAGGCTGCACCGTGTCGGCGAGCCAGCGGTCGAGCTCGGACACGATCGGACAGGCGAGCGTCGCTGTCGGCTTGATCGCAACGGGACCGACGCTCGCGACGGGATTGCCCTGCGCAGGACCAAGACGCGGCAGCGGCTGCTGTGCCGGCGCCTGCGAGTAAGGCGCCGGACGAGCCGGATAGCTCGGTGCGTTCATGTAGCGCGCCGCACCCGCGGCATCGGTACCCTCGGGCGGCAGATCGATCTCGTCCTCCTGCGCGGCCACGCCGGGTGCGTTCAGCGACATCGGCCCCGACGATGCACCATAGCCGGCCGGCTGGCGCACCGCGCTCTCGGGATAGTTCGAGCGCTGCGGATAGGACGATGCGGGATAGCCTTGGCTCTGCGGATAGTTCGACTGCGGCTGCACCGGCCAACGCGGCTGGTTGCCGATGCTGCCGGGCGGGCGCAGCGACTCGTCGGCAAAGCCATAGGTGCTGGAGCCTTCGCCGATGGCGGCGACCTTGAGCGGAAACTCGGCGCCGCAGCTGCCAGGCCCGGAGATCGGGTCGATGCGGACGATGTCCGCACTTTCCTTGACTGCGCCCGATTTCAGGCATGCGGCTTCCGCCTCGGCCCGCCACGGTTCGCGTTCGGCCTGGAAGAAGCCGCGACCGCAACCCGCTAGCGAAACAAGGACGATGGAGCCGACGAGATACAAACGAACTCCGCGCGTCATGCACGCACGTTCGGTGAATTTACTTAAAGACTCTTCAACACGTCGATTTCAGCATTCCTTAACCATGCCGGCCGCACTGGCGCGGCCGCTACCGCCAATGAGCGACAGCAAGACTGACTTTTTCGGTGAAAGACTCTCTGTTAACCATGACGGCCGCGGCAAAGCGCGACCAGCGGAGCGACCTCATGACGTTCGCCGGCAGACTGAGCGTGATCACCGCCTACCTCGCCATGGCCTTCGTCGGCGCCATCGTGCTCGGGATGATTTAGAAGCGCTGATCAACACACGACAGTTCGCTCAACCCGCCCTGGAGGGCAGGAAAAACACTACGACCGCGTGCGCGAGGGCTGCGACGAGGCGGTGATCTCCTCCCGCTGCGGCTCGACCCGCGTCCAGTCGTTGCCGGAGCACCAGAAGCGGCCGAGCGCGCAGGCTTCGACGTGCAGCTTCGAGGGACTCTTCAACCTCATCGTCGCGTAATAGGTGTTGCCGCTGGAACGGCTGTAGATGCTCCCGGTCCAGACATCGTGCTTCTTCGGCTTCATATTGACGAGCACGCTCTCGCCCCGGCCCGAGGCTTCACTGAGCGCGTAGCCGCACAATGCGGATCCACAACGCTCGATGCGGACCGTGCCCTTGGCGCCGGCGCTCTCCCATTCGCCGAGCGGCGCATGGCTGTCGTCGCCGCTGACCTGCGCCACAATTGTGGTCTGATCGATCTCGGCGCTGGGGACGATGACCGGCGGCTCGATGCGCGGCGGTTCTAGCGCGGCGGTCTTCGGCCGATCGATCCGCTCCAGATCAACCCGCGGCGGACCGGGGCTCAGCGTCTCCATTCTCGAAATCTCAAAGCTTGGCGCCGGCGGTGGCGCCACGGGCTGCGACGTCGCCGCGGCAAGGACGGGAGGCGCCGGTGGCGGCACGACCACAGCCGCTTGTGGCGGCTTGACCGCTGCCGCCGGACAAGCTGGCTGCGGTGCCTGGACTACCGGCGCGGGCGCCGGCTGCAAGGCCGGTGCTGTGGAGACCTCGTCCGATGGCCGAAGGCCGCGATTGGAGGACACGGTGACACAGGACGAGGATCGGCAATTGCGCGGCGCCTCGACATGAAACCGGTGGCCGCCGATCGAGAACGTGTAGGAGCCGGCCTGCGCGGTCGGCGCCATCGCCAGCAGCGCGATCGATGTACCAAGCCAGCTCGCAAGTCGCGGCATCTGCCTCTCCCTCAGTGTCGCGACGACGTTACGCAGCGCAGGCACGGCCGAATGTGCGCTGCATCACCCAGGCGGCGTCAGGTCGTTGTGACGCCCATCACAGAACGCCAAGCCGCCCCAGCGTAGGGTCGAACCACGCTTCATCCACCAGCGACTTCGGTCCATCTCGGGACCACGCCATTTTCGGAGGTTGTCATGAGCAAGCTCTCCATCGCCGCCACCGCCCTCTTCCTCGCGTCGACCGCCGCCGCGCATGCCGGCAATTCGATTTCGTTCCAGATCGAGGGCCAGCAGATCCGCATCGAGACGCCGCGCAACTGCGCTTCGCTCAATTGCGTGACCATCGTCGCGCCGGGTCTGTCGGACAAGCCGATCAAGCTGAACAACATCAACCTCAAGGGCCTCGGTGGCTCCAAGGACGATGACGTCGACGCCACGCCGGCTCCCGCGCCCACGACGGCGCAACCCGCGCCGGCTCCGGTGCAGCAGCAGCCCATGCCGCAGGCGCCGGTGCAGGCGACCGCGCCGGCCGCGCCCGCCGCCCCAGCCGCGACTGTTGCTGCCGCTCCTTCTATCGGCTTCGACAACTCGCAGCCGGCTCCGGTTGCGGCGCCCGCGCCTGTTGCCGCACCCGCTCCCGTCGCCGCGGCTCCTGCGCCGGCTCCGGTGGCCGCCTCGCCCGTGGCTACGGCGAACTCGCCGATCGGCGTCTGGGCGACCGAAGAGAACAAGGGCAATGTCCGCGTCGAGCAGTGTGGCGCCAATCTCTGCGGCTATGCCGAGAAGACCAATGAACGCATCCTGATCAACATGAAGCCCGAGGGATCGAAGTGGAGCGGCCGCATTCGCGATCCGAACTCCGGCCGCAATTACGACTCGACGATCTCGATGAAGGGTCCGAATGCGATGCGCGTGCAGGGTTGCGCCTTCGGCGGCATGTTCTGCGGAGGCCAGACCTGGAAGCGCGTGAGCTGACGCGCGGAGCGGGTCAGCTCCCACACACGCACACTCTTCGTCATGCCCGGGCTTGTCCCGGGCATCCACGTTCTCAGTGCCGCAAAGCGTGGATGGTCGGGCCTTCGCCGCGCCGTAGCGGCTTCGGCCGCGCAGGCGGGACAAGCCCGGCCATGACGCTGCGGAGAAGACTGAATCCCATTCGCGAGCAACGCGCTCCTTTGAACGTTCGCCTCTCCTGTGCCACACACATTCATCCGTCATTCAGCTCTGTCCGGCTGATATCAACCCATCTCGCCTCACGCTCTCATCGGGACTTCCTCGTGACATCAAT
Source organism: Bradyrhizobium sp. NC92 (assembly GCF_025200865.1). Lineage (NCBI taxonomy): Bacteria > Pseudomonadati > Pseudomonadota > Alphaproteobacteria > Hyphomicrobiales > Nitrobacteraceae > Bradyrhizobium > Bradyrhizobium sp. NC92. The sequence continues at coordinate 2,243,895 of NZ_CP104171.1, read as the reverse complement.
GCTGGCTTGGCGCCGCTTCGTGTTCGCGCTCGTGCTGCCGGCATTGCCGCTGGCGGGCAGCAGCGCGGCTCGTGCATCCGAGACGATCGAATTCGCACAGGCGCAGCCGCAAGCCCAGCCAACGCCCGCACCCTCGCCGACGCCATCGGCCGCCCCGACACCGTCCGCAGACGCACAGCCCGCTGCCGTCGAGCCGATCGGCAACGTCGCAACCGTGACGGGGATCGCGACCGTAATCCGCGACAAGAATTCCTATCCGCTGCGCGTGCGCGACGACATCTATCTCAACGACGTCGTGCAGACCTCGTCGAACTCCGCGCTCGGCATCACCTTCAACGACCACCACGTTCAATCTCTCGGCGAGCGCGAAGATCACCATCGACAATTACGTCTATGAAGACGGCGGCAAGCAGAATTCGGCGATCTTCGACGTCGGCAAGGGCACGGTTGCCTTCGTGGCGGCCGCGGTGGCGAAGACGGGCGACATGAAGATCACGACGCCAACGGCAACGCTCGGCATCCGCGGCACCACCGGGGTCGTCGACGTGCCCGAAGGCGCGGCGGCGAACAGGGCGAGCAACGTCAACATCAAGCTCTATCCCGACGCCGACGGCCGCGTCGGCCACATCGATGTCGACGACCGCTCGAGCGGCGCGCGGCTCGGCGCGCTGACGCAAGCCGCGAGCGGCTTTGCGATCCGCCCGGGCGCCGCCACCGCCGGCGTCATGCGTTTTGCGGCCGTGCCGATCACGATCCCCGCGCCGCAGATCGCGCGCGACCGCGGCTTTGTCAGCCAGGTGCATCTGGCGCAGACCGCGGGCCGGCAGATCGTCATCGAGCAGCGCGACTTCCGTCGCGCCAATCCGACGGCGCTCAGCCGCATTCCGCGGCCGGCACAACCGCCGCAGCAGCAACAATTGCGGCCGACGACGGCCCCAGGCCAATTCCCGCAACGGCCGAACGGCCAGCCGCGTCAGGACAACCGTCCGGGTCAGCCGCAGCCGGGCACGCCGGGCCGGCAGGGAACACAGCAAGGCGCGCAGCCGCCGCAGCGGCAGGGACAAGGACAACACGGCGGCGCGGTGCAGCCGGGCACGCCGCGTGCCGGGCAGGGGCAAGGGCAACGGCAACAGGGCGCTGGTCGCCCGACGGGCGCGCCGCGCGCCGGACAGGGCACGGCGCCCAGCAACACGCCGCAAATTCAGCCGCAGCGTGGTGGACAGATTCAGCCCGGAGGAGTCGTGCCGCCGCAACCGGGCGGGACACCGCAGCCGCAAGCGCCGCGCACCGGATCGCAGCTGGGCCAGCCCCCCGCGGTCCAGCAGCCCGGTGGCATCCAGCGCCAGGGCGGATTCCAGCAGCGCCCACCCGCCGCACAACGCCCCGCAGCGCCGCGCAAGCCGGCGCCCGCTCCAAAGGAGAAAGAGCGGCGGTGACAGCGCCGCCCCTTACCCTGAGGAGCGTCGTCGAGCACGATCAGCCTCCTCCGTCATTGCGAGCGCAGCGAAGCAATCCAGAGCCCCTCCGCGGAAAGATTCTGGATTGCTTCGCTGCGCTCGCAATGACGACGTTGAAAGGGCTGCTGCTGCTCACACAGCCGCATTAACTTGCGGATACGTCCTCACCCGCAAGCAGGGCGCGATGACAACTCACGCCTCGCCGCGCAGCCAGGCTTTCACCTTCTGCAACAGGCCTTGCCGCAGTTCGTCGACGGAAGCTGCTTCGGCGGGTGTCAGTGTCTGCAAAGCTGCATCCACGTCGTCGTTCGACGGCGTCGGCTCTTGCCGCGGCGATGGCGGCAGCCCCGCCGCCGCGAGCGCAATCGGGCCGATCTGGGTCAGGAACGCGCGCTCATATTCGCGCGACAGACGCGCGATCGCATCGTCCAGCGTCAGCCAGTCGACCGCCTTGATGTCGTTCATCAGCTTGCGGACCGGACCGCCGTCGGCCTCCATGCGCCAGAAATGCACGACTTTCGAGCGGCCGCCGGACTGGTAGACGAGCGTGCCCAAAAATTCGTGGATGGCGACGTCGTGGCCGGTCTCTTCCAGCACCTCGCGATGCGCGGCTTCCTTCGGCGTCTCGCCGTCGTCGAGCTTGCCCTTGGGCAGGACCCATTCATTGCGCTTGCGCTGACGCACGACTGCAACCAGCGGCACCGCTCCCCGCCGCAACACAATACCACCCGCCGCCATCACCGGCGCCCGCGCCATCACCAAATCCGTATCGTCGAATCGTCCCCGCCGACCATATAGGCGGCGGGGACGGCGGATTGAAGGCTACTTTCTTGTGAGTAGCGCCTGGCCGGCACGAATGCGCGTGCCCTCGGCGATGCCGTCGCAGAAGGTAAAATCGCCGGGCGCGAGGATGATGATGGTCGAGCCATGCTCGAACCAGCCGAGTTCCTCGCCCTTGCTCACCTTGACGTCGCAGGGAAAGTTGACAGGGCCACGGGTCTGCGCGTTCAGCACCATGTCGAGGAAATGCAGGCGGATGCTCGCAACCAGGATGGCCGCCACCTGCACCAGCGTCACCGCTTCGCCGGTCGAAAGATGCGTCCGGATCACCGCGCGCTCGTTCTTGCAGAACAGACGCTCGACCCGCTTCAAGGCGATCGGGTTGACGTTCCAGACGTCGCCATGGATCAGCGTGACACGTTCGATATGCGCGTCATAGGGCGCATGGAAGCGGTGATACATGCTCGAGGTCAGCCGCAGCGTGACGAAGGAGCCGTTGCGGTGCTGCTCGACCAGCGCTGAGTCGCCAAGCAAGTCCAGCAGCGAATAGGGCGCGCCCTTGACCTGGAACAGCTCGGTGTCGGCGATCTTTCCATGAGCGCCGACGATGCCGTCCGAGGGGCTTGCGACAATGGATGGGTCGGGATCAAACGGCCGCAGGCCCGGCTTCAGCTCCCGGGTGAAGCAGTCGTGCAGGCTCCTGAAATGAGACTTGCGCGCCTCCGACAGGTCGAGGTCGGAGAACAGCTTCCACAGCGCGATCGAGAAGTCCCGCACCAGGGGATTCTCGATCTTGGAGAACCAGCCCATGAAGCGGGTCAAGGCCGCGCGGGGGATGCGGTTGGTCAACAGGAAGTTGAGGTCTTCCTGCTGGGTGAAAGAGGCGATGAGGGCTTTGACTGTCATGAATCTGTCAGCTCACAGTATTAGCGCTTGTTGTCATGGAAACGACACTCCCGATTCTCTCGATGTCCGTGGCCGCCGCAGCGTCCGCTGCCGCCGTCCTCCCGAAGATCAAGGCGCGGGTTGAACTCTCCCGCGCCAAGCACCGCTCGCTCGCGGGGCACTCCAAGATGTCGCGCCGGGTGGCAAAGCTGCTCCCGTTCTACGAGTTCGAAGGCGACAAATATTTCGGTTGCGACGGCGCGCCCGCGAACATCGTGGCCCAGCGCAAGGACGCCTTCTTCCGCCTCGCAGCTCTCTACGCCGAGCGTTACCCCAAGGGCCGCGCGATGACGAAGGAAGCGGCTGAGACGATCTCCGACCTGAACTTCACCGAGAGCTACCGCGTGCCGTTCCAGTTCTCGCGCCTGGTGCGCGAGCATCTGGGCACCTCGACCTTCATGGAATCCTCGCGCGGCGTCACCGTCACCGATGTCGACGGTAACACTGCTTACGACCTCACGGGCTCCTACGGCGTCAACATCTTCGGCAACGATTTCTACAAGGAGTGCATCGAGGGCGCCGAGAGGCGCGCACATGCGCTCGGCCCCGTGCTCGGCCCCTACCATCCCGTCATCCTCGAGAATGTGCAGCGGCTCTGCCAGATCTCGGGCCTCGACGAGGTCTCGTTCCACATGTCCGGCACCGAAGCCGTGATGCAGGCGGTGCGGCTGGCGCGCTACCACACCAAGCGCACGCATCTCGTTCGCTTCGCCGGCGCCTATCACGGGTGGTGGGGCGACGTGCAGCCGGGCGTCGGCAATCCCATTCCTGCGCACGAGACCTACACCCTCGCCGAAATGTCGGAGAAGACTCTGCACGTCCTGCGCACGCGCAAGGACATCGCCTGCGTGCTGGTCAACCCGCTGCAGGGGCTGCATCCCAACGCCAACGCACCCGGCGATTCCTCGCTGGTCGATTCCTCCCGCGGCGGCAATTTCGATCGCGCGGCGTACACCGAGTGGCTGAAGAAGCTGCGCGAGGTTTGCGACCAGCGCGGCATCGTGCTGATCTTCGACGAGGTCTTTGTCGGCTTCCGCCTCGCCGCCGGCGGCGCCCAGGAATATTTCGGCGTCAAGGCCGACATGGTGACCTACGGCAAGAGCCTCGCCGGCGGCCTGCCGGTCGGCGTGGTCTGCGGCAAGCGCGAATTGATGCGCCGCTTCCGCGACGACCGCCCCGCCGACATCTGCTTCGCCCGCGGCACCTTCAACTCGCACCCCTACGTCATGACGGCGATGGACGAGTTCCTGAGCCGCCTCGCCAGCCCGAACTTCCGCGCCGTCTATGACGGGCTGGAGGAGACCTGGAACGGCCGCGTCAGGAAGCTCAACGAGATGATGCAGGATGCCGACCTGCCGGTGCGCTTCGCCAACTTCTCCTCGATCTGGACGGTGAAATACACCACGCCGTCCCGCTACAATTGGATGCTGCAATATTATCTGCGCGCCGAAGGCCTGGCGTTGAGCTGGGTCGGCACCGGCCGGCTGATCTTCAGCCTCAACTACACCGACGCCGACTTCACCGAGGTCGCCGACCGCTTCGTCCGCGCCGCGCAGAAGATGAAGGCCGACGGCTTCTGGTGGCACGACGGCGCGCTCACCAACAAGCAGATCAAGCGCCAGATCCTGAAAGAGATGCTGGCCAAGCGCTTCGGGCGCTGAGGCCCTTCCCCTTACAACCGTCATTCCGGGGCGAGGTCCATCCTCCCCCTCTCCCCGCTTGCGGGGAGAGGGTTGCGGTGAGGGGGACTCTCCGCGCGCGCGGTGAAAGTTGGCGGACGACCGTCTGGCAGCGCCCCCGCAGAGACTCCCCCTCACCCGGATCGCATCTACGACGCGTTCCGGCCTCTCCCCGCAGGCGGGGCGAGGCGAAGAAGCCGCAGCGACTGCCCCCCACACGTGGATGCCCGGGACAAGCCCGGGCATGACGCAACCATTGGACATCGAAGTGCTTGGTGGGACCAGCGCGCTCAGGCGTGCTGCTCTTCGAGCACGGGCTCGTCGATGAAGCCCAGTGTGTGCTCGGGGTTGAGGTGCAGGCCGGGGTCCATCAGTTCGCCGCGCATCAAGGCGAGCGGAGCGCCGCGATAGAGCATCAGGTCGTGGAAGGGGTCGGTCAGGATCTTGGTCATCCAGACGAGGCCGGTCTCGACGTCACGGATGAAGAACAGATGCACGGTGCGGAACAACAGGCCGCCGCCGCCGACCACGAGCCAGATCTTCGCCACCTGCCGCATGAAATCGGTCGCGCTGGCCCACGGCGTGAACAGGCCGAACAGGGTGGGATCGATGACCAGGACCAGCGGCGACAGCGCCCAGATCGCCATCAGCACCACCTTGCGCTGTAGATTGTAGCCGACCTTGATCTCTTCCTTGTACTCGTGCGTCGCCTGGTTGATGTGGTCGTAAGTGTGCGGCTCGAAGAAGAAGTGGCCGGCCTGGCGCGAGGTCATCGAGACCAGCCAGCCGACCAGGGCGGAGACGACGGGATCGATGAACAGCCAGACATAGGCGAAGAGGAAGCTCAGCGCGCTGACGAAGTGCAGGCTCTGATTGATGCGGCTGTGGTGATAGTAGCGATGGTCGTCCCAGCGCTGGATCCGCAGCTGCTCGAGATAGTTCTTGATCATGCTCTCCCCCAAAATGCTTTCGGGTTCAGGATTTACAGAGATTCGATGTAGGCCGTGTGACATCATCATTTTGTCATGTGACGATGTGCAGCGGCGCGATGACGCACGCGACGCGTGAGCTCACGCTGCCTTGGCGACGTCGATCTTGCGGAAGCGCACCAGCGAGAAGTGCCCCAGCGGCGGAATCAAGCGGCGCTCGGCAAGCTCGATGCCGCGCGCGCCGGCGAGCCATTTGGCGTAGCGCGACCAGGCGAACTCGGCGGTGCGGAAGCCGAGCGGACGCACCACCGGCTGCAGCTTCTGCTCGATGAAGCGGCGCATGCCGGTGTCGGCGCTGACGCGGGTGAGGATGATCAATTCGCCGCCCGGACGCAGCACGCGGGCGAATTCGTCGAGCGCCTTCTCCGGGTTCGGCACGGCGGTGACGACGTATTGCGCCATCACGACGTCGAACGAGTTGTCGGGGAATTCGAGCTTCTCGGCGTCCATCACCGCGAGGCCCTCGACGTTCTTCAGATTGCCTTCGCTGACGCGGCGGCGCGCCTTGTCCAGCATCGCTTCCGAGATGTCGGTGCCGAAGATGCGCAGGTTCGGCGCGTAGAGCGGCAGCGAGATGCCGGTGCCGACGCCGACCTCGAGCACGCGGCCGCCGATCTTGTTGGTGGCCGCAATCGCGGCCTGCCGGCCCTTGGCGAACACGCCGCCGAACACGAGATCATAGACCGGCGCCCAGCGGTCATAGGCCTGCTCGACCGTGCCGCGCGTGAGGTCGAGCTGCTGGGTGCCGTCAAGGTTCATGATCTTAGCCATCGATGAGGTTCTCGCTGTGGTTCGAATGGACGATCAACCGCGTACCGGCCGCCGCGCCATGCGAGGCGAGGCGCGCAGGACGCGGCTGGGCTGCAGTGAGGTGAGGTTGCCGACGAACTGGCGCGCGCTGTTCTCCCAGGAGCGCTCCAGCGCGAAATTGCGGCAGGTCTGACGCGACATGGTGAGCGCGCGCAGGCACGCGGTGCGCAGATCGTGGTCGATGGCGCCGATCGGATGATCGGCAATGACGTCCTTCGGTCCCGTGACCGGAAACGCCGCAACCGGCGTGCCGCAGGCGAGCGCCTCGAGCTGCACCACGCCGAACGTATCGGTCAGGCTCGGAAACACGAACACGTCGGCGGAGGCGAGGTGCGCGGTGAGATCCACACCCTTCTTCTCGCCGAGGAATACCGTGTCCGGATATTTCTTCTCCAGCGCCGCCTTCTGCGGGCCGTCGCCGACGACGACCTTGGTGCCGGGCAGGTCGAGCGAGAGGAACGCTTCGAGATTCTTCTCCACCGCCACGCGCCCCATCGTCATGAAGATCGGGCGCGGCAGGTCGAGCTCAGCCGGAGCGTCGGGATGAAACAGCTCGGTGTCGACGCCGCGCGTCCAGAAGCCGAGCCGCTTGAAGCCGCGCTCGGACAACTCCTGCCGCAGCGAAGGCGTCGCCACCATCGTCATCGCGGCGGCATCGTGGAAGTGGCGCAGCACCGCATAGCCGACGCCAGCGGGGATGCCGGTCCGCACCGAGACGTATTCCGGAAAGCGTGTCGTGTAGGAGGTGGTGAAAGCGAGCCGGTTGCGGCGGCAATAGGCACGCGCGGCCCAGCCGATCGGGCCTTCGGTGGCGATATGCAGCGCCTCCGGCGCGCACCTCTCGATCCGCCGCGCGATCTCCTTTCCGCTCGGCAGCGCAAAGCGCAGGCCCGGATAGGTCGGCAGCGGCCAGGACGGAAAGCCGTCGGGGGTGAGGAAGTCGATCTCGACATCGAGGGCCTTGGCCGCATTCGCCAGCGAGGTCAGGGTGCGCACCACCCCATTGACCTGCGGATGCCAGGCGTCGGTCGCGATTAATACCCGCATGGGAAAATCCCGAGAGTTTGATGATTCTCAGGCATCGACCATCAACGAAGGATATTTCAGGCGTGTGACGTCACAGAAGGGTCGGCGTGCTGTTTTGTTCGTTAACGGGCCCGCGGAGCCACGAAACTGTCATGAAACAATTCTTGCCGCCGTGAAACCGTTTTCGGTTTTCCGCGCAAATGTCCCGAAACGTTTTGCCGTTAGGACTTTAGGCAACGGAGCACCGCAATGGTGCCGCGGTGAGCAAAACACCGAGCAAACAGGGGCGATCACATGTTCAATCTGGACACGTTCAAGACGCTTTCGCGCGCGGTTGCGCTCAGTGCAGTCGCGGTCTCCGCCATCGCGTTCGCTAGCGCAGCCAAGGCGGCGCCGGTGCAGATCTTCCCGTTCTTCCAGCCGCTGCCGCCGATGACCGCGCCGCAGCCGCTGCAGCCCTATCAACCGTATCAGCCCTATCAGGCGCCCTACCAGACCGAGCCGTCCGAGGATCAGGACGCGGTCGAGATGCCGGCCCGCTTCCGTCGCCAGACCGTCTCTTACGCAACGCGCGAAGCCCCGGGCACGATCATCATCGATACGCCCAACACCTATCTCTATTACGTGCTCGGCAATGGCCAGGCGCTGCGCTACGGCATCGGCGTCGGCCGCGACGGCTTCACCTGGTCCGGCGTCCAGTCGGTGAGCCGCAAGGCCGAGTGGCCGGCCTGGACTCCGCCGCCGGAGATGATCGCCCGCCAGCCCTATCTGCCGCGCCACATGGCCGGCGGCCCCGGCAACCCGTTGGGGGCCCGCGCGATGTATCTCGGCGGCACCATCTACCGCATCCACGGCACCAACGCCCCCGAAACCATCGGCAAGCGCGTCTCCTCCGGCTGCATCCGCATGACCAACGGGGACGTCACCGACCTCTATTCCCGAGTCAACGTCGGCACCAAGGTGATCGTGCTGCCGATGACCGAGCGTCGTGCAGACCTCGGCGCCACGAACCGCTAAAACGACAGGACATCATGACGCGAACGGCCCCGGAACCCACCGGGGCCGTTTTCGTTTGCCCTCGACATCCCGCGTGCTGCGGCGCGATCCCCGATGGAGGCGCAAATGCGACCACGAAGGCACCCCTCGCAACGCCCATGGCTGCACGCCGGCGCCGGAGCACTGGCGCTGCTCGTGTCCGCGCCCTGCTCGATCGCGCAGCAACCCGCGGGTGACGACACGGGCCAGCAGGCCTTCAACAATTCCTGCCGCACCTGCCACTCCATGAAGGAGGGCGACAATCGCCTCGGTCCCAATCTGAACAAGATCGTCGGACGCAAGGCCGGCTCGCTGCAGGACTACAATTACTCCTCGTCGATGAAGGACGCCGGCTTCGCCTGGGACCAGGACAAGCTCACCCGCTTCATGGTCAAGCCGGACGAGGTCGTGTCCGGCCACAAGATGCAGCCCTATGGCGGTATCTCGGCGGAAGAGGCCACCCGCGTGATCGCCTATCTGCAATCGGCGGCAGGGCAGCGCTAGAGGCAGCACTTGCGCAGGCTTGCGGTTGCTCGCTAGCCTGGCTTCAGCAGCCATGGCACGCGCATGACACAAACACCCTTTCCCTATCGCGATAACACCGCCGAGCTCCAGGGCATCCTGGTCACGGACGACGCAACATCAGGCCGGCGCCCCGGCGTCGTGCTGTTTCCCGACGCCCGCGGAATCGGGACGCATGCGATCACCTGCGCGGAACGACTGGCCGGGCTCGGCTTCGCCGTGCTGGTGGCCGATCTCTATGGCGGCGGCAGGACGGCGCCCGACGTCCCCGAAGCGATCAAGCTGATGAACGAGCTGCGAGCCGACGAAGAGCGCTGGCGCGGGCGGGCCCAGGCGGCGCACCTCGCCCTGTCAGGGCACGAGGCGGTCGACGTCATGACGCTTGCCGCCATCGGCTATTGCTTCGGCGGCACCACCGCGCTCGAGCTGGCGCAAACCGACGCGACGCTCGCCGCAGTCGTCTCCTTCCATGGCGGACTCACGAGCCTGAAGCCGGATCGTGCTGCCCATATCAAGGCCAAGGTTCTGGTCTGCCACGGCGCCGCCGATGCGCTGGTGACGATGGCCCAGCTTGGGAGCTTCGAGGAGCATATGCGCAGGACCGGCGTGGACTGGCAGGTCAACGTCTATGGCGGCGCGGCGCATGGCTTCACCAATCCGGAGCTCGTCGGCGCCGCCTTGCCGAACCACGCCTACCATGCCGCCGCGGATCGGCGGTCATGGGCCGCGATGCTCGGCCTGTTCGAGGAAGTGTTTGGGCTGAAGCTGCGCTAGTCTAGGCGGCTGCGCCCCGCCACTCCGCGATCAACCTCAGCCACGCCGCTGCATGAAACGCGCTCATCAGGAGATACATCGGCACCATCCCGCCTAGCAGCGAGCCCTGCCCGGCGCCGCACAGCATGTCCGCCGGGCCACCGCCGAGCATGGCCGTCAGCAGCGCCATCATCGCGAAGGTCGGCGTGGCCGCCAGGCCCAGCCATCTGGCGAGGTGGCGCGCGGCCGCCACAGCGTCGGGGCTGACGCCGGGGGCCGCGCTGACCGGACCGGTCATTGCCGTTCTCCTGCGGCCTCCTCGCGGAAGGCTTTCTCGCCGGCGTCCGAGATCTCCACCCACCGCTTGTCGGGCGCCGCACCGTCTGTGTAGCTGTCGTGCCAGTTCCACCATTTGTAGGTCGGGGTCTGCGGATAGCCCGGAGGCGAATCCTCCCAGACCTCCTGCCGGCCGAGCGGGGTGATGTCGAGATAGTTCCAGGTGCCGCCCATCTGCTCGTCGCCACGGCTCTTGACGAAATAGGTGCGGAAGATGCGGTTGCCGTCGCGGTAGAACACGTTGGTGCCGTGCCATTCGTCCACGCCGAAATCGGCATCGAAGCTGTCGGTGACCGTGACCCAGGGCATGGTCCAGCCCATCCGCTGCTTCAGCCTGATGATGTCGGCCTGCGGCGCGCGCGAGGCGAACACCAGCGTGGTATCGCGGGCGTTCAAGTGCGAGACATGGGCGACCTGGTCGGCCACCATGGAGCAGCCGCGGCAGGCATGATCGGGCCAGCCGAACACGCCGGGCTCGAAGAAGGCGCGGTAGACGATCAGCTGTCGCCGGCCCTGGAACAGATCAGCCAGGCTGACCTTGCCGCCGGGCCCCTCGAACGCATAGGTTTTGCTAACTTCCATCCATGGCATGCGCCGGCGCTCGGCGGCCAGGGCGTCGCGGGCACGGGTATGCGCCTTTTCCTTCACGAGCAGTTGCTGGCGGGCGGCCTCCCAGTCGTGCGCCGACACCACCGGCGGGGTCTGCATGGCGGTCTGTCCGTTGGTTCCGGCCTTTTCTGCTGATGTCATCATGACTCTCCAAAGCTTTTGCTTGACGTCCTGCCAACGATTTCTGGCACCAAGCGGTTGCGCGGTGGGAGTAACAAGTGTGGCGGGATTGACATGGAGTCGCTGATCACGGCCGCCGCGCGCGCATTGGAGGCCGGCGATCCGCTTGGCGCGCTGAACCGCGTCGCGCTGCGCAACGACGCACCGTCGCTGGCGCTGCGCGGCATCGCGATGGCGCAGCTCGGCGATCTCGCCAAGGCCAAGGCGCTGCTGCGGAGCGCTGCGCGCGCCTTCGGACCGCGCGAGGCGGTGGCCCGCGCAAGATGCCTGGTGGCCGAAGCCGAGATCGCGCTGGTCTCGCGCGATCTGAACTGGCCGGTGAAGACGCTCGCGGCGGCCCGCGCGACGCTCGAAAAGCACGGCGATCTCGTCAATGCCGCCCATGCAGGCCATATCGAGGCGCGCCGCCTGCTTCTGGTCGGGCGCCTTGACGAGGCCGAGCGCACGCTGGCCGAGGTCCGTCCCACGCCGCTCCCGCCCGCGTCCCAAGTCGTCCGCGAACTCGTGGTCGCCGGCATCGCCATCAGGCGACTCAGAACGAAAGACGCGCGCGCGGCGCTCAGCCGCGCGGCTGACGCGGCGCGCCTTGCCAGCATCCCGGCGCTCCTGGCCGAGGTGGACAGCGCGAACCTGATCCTCGTCACGCCGGCAGCACGCCTGATCGCGCGCGGCAGCGAACATCCGTTGTTGCTGGGAGAGGTCGAACGGCTGGCGACCTCGACGGCGCTCGTCGTGGACACCTTCCATCACGTTGTGCGCAGGCAAGGCGTCGCGGTGTCGCTCGGAACGCGTCCCGTGCTGTTCGCGCTCGCGCGTCTCCTGGCGCAGGCATGGCCCGCGGATGTCTCGCGCGAGACGCTGATCTCGGGCGCATTTCAAGCCAGGCACGCCGACGAATCGCACCGCGCGCGCTTGCGCGTCGAGATCGGACGGCTCCGCACCCAGCTCGAGCCACTGGCCGACATCAGCGCGACGCAGCAGGGCTTCGTGCTGGCGCCGCGGAAGACGCGCGACGTCCTCGTGCTGGCGCGGCCCGATGAGGAAAAGCACGCCGCTGTCCTCGCCTTTCTCGCCGACGGCGAGCCATGGTCGAGCTCGGCACTCGCACTTGCGCTTCGCATCAGCCCGCGCACCGTGCAGCGCGCCCTCGAAGACCTGGCGCGGTCGGGCAAGGTGCAATCGTTCGGACACGGACGGGCGCGCCGCTGGATGACACCGCCCGTCCCCGGTTTCCCGACAGGCTTGTTACTCCCCACACCGCTCCTGAAGACATAGGATGCGCGTTAAGCACAGGGATCGAGCACATGAAACGTTCAGCCGCCGAGATCGTCACGGAGTATGGGCCCTTTCCAGGCGTTGAGGCCGTGCATGGCGTCACCTATGACGGCACGCATGTCTGGTTCGCCTCCGGCGACAAGTTGAACGCGGTCGATCCGGCCGACGGCAAGATCGCGCGCTCCATCGACGTCGCCGCTCATGCGGGAACGGCGTTCGACGGAAGGCATCTGTTCCAGATCGCCGAGGACCGCATCCAGAAGATCGATGCGGCCTCGGGCAAGGTGCTCGGCACGATTCCGGCGCCCGGCGGCGGCGGCGATTCCGGCTTGGCCTGGGCCGAGGGCTCGCTCTGGGTCGGACAATATCGCGAGCGCAAGATCCATCAGATCGATCCCGAGACGGGCAAGATCCTCCGCACCATCGAGAGCAAGCGCTTCGTCACCGGCGTGACCTGGGTGGATGGCGAGCTCTGGCATGGCACCTGGGAAGGCGAGGACAGTGATATCAGGCGGATCGATCCTGAAACGGGCAAGGTGCTCGAGCAGCTCGACATGCCCGCTGGCACCATGGTCTCGGGCCTGGAGTCCGACGGCGGTGACCGCTTCTATTGCGGTGGCGGAGATCGCGGCAAGGTGAGAGCGGTCCGCCGTCCGCGGCACGGCTAGCCCCGCAATACGCGGCAACGTCCCGTTCACACCCGTTAACCTTCGCCCCAATTCCACCCCACCGGTGCGCTCTAGCGCCCTCCTCGCCCGCCCTGTAGAATCCCCGCCCGGGCGGCTTGGGGGATTGATGCGTCTGACGTGGAATCTGAAGACTATCCTGATCGACGTCGCGGTGCTCGCGGCGTCGTTCTTCATCAGCCTGAAGGCGATGGACCTGCTGTCGCCGCGCGCGACGAATTCGGCGCCGCCGGTCGCGCAGCTGCCGCCGCTGCCGCCGGCTTCGAAGAGCTCCATCGTGATCGCGCCGGTCGCCATCGCGCTGTCGGCGATCCGCGAGCAGGCCGAGAAAGCCGCGCCGCGCAATTTCGCCGGGAAGGCCGACAACCCGATCTCGCAGATCCTGGAGAACGCCGATATCGGCTGGTCCGCCGTCCGCGGCCCGATGGCGGCAAACGGCGACAAGGACGTGCTGACGATTTCAACCCCGCTCACGGGCAAGCTCAACGTGACGGGCTCGCTGTCGTCGAAGGCTACCGGCGCGCTCGGCGACGCGCTAGGCAGCGTGCTCGGCGGTGACGCCGCGAAGCGGATCGGCGCGGTCAACATCAAGAACCTGAACGCGAGCGCGGAGATCAAGGGCAACGTCGTCGTCACCTCGCGCCCGAAGCTCGCCGCCGCCTGGCATCTGGAGCCCAATCTCGGCGCCCAGGTCAATCTCGGCGACACCAACGTCAACGTCGCCGGCGCCAAGGTCAACGTGCCCGCGCAGGTCAAGCCGCTGATCGACAAGACCGTCGGCGAGCAGATCAACGCCGTCTCCGAGCGCATCCGCAGCGATCCCAGCCTGCGCGAGAATGCCAAAGCGCAATGGATCAAGGCCTGCCGCTCGATCCCGCTGCAAGGATCCAGCGCTTCGGCAGCGCTGCCGCCGCTCTGGCTCGAGATGAAGCCAGTGCGCGCGATCGCGGCGCAGCCGCGCGTCGATGCGCAGGCCGTGACCTTGCTGCTCGGCCTCGAAGCCGAGACACGCGTGACCTCGACGCAGACCAAGCCGGACTGTCCATTCCCCGACAAGATCTCGATCGTGCCGCCGACCGGCACCGGCGTGAACATCGGCGTGCCAATCGACGTGCCCTTCACCGAGATCAACAAGCTGATCACCGCGCAGATGGTCGGCCGCACCTATCCCGAGGACGGCTCCGGTCCGGTCGACGTCACGGTCAAGAGCGCCAACGTCATCCCCTCGGGTGACCGGCTGCTGATCTCGCTTCTGGTGCGCGCCAAGGAGAAGAAGAGCTGGTTCGGCCTCGGCGCCGAGGCGAATGTGCACATCTGGGGGCGGCCGGTGCTCGACCAGGGCCAGCAGACGCTGCGGCTCACCGATATCCAGCTCGCCGTGGAATCCGAGGCTGCCTTCGGCCTGTTGGGCGCCGCCGCCCGCGCGGCGGTGCCGCAGATGCAGCAGGCGCTGCTGCAGAAGGCAACCCTCGATCTGAAGCCGATCGCTGCCAACGCCCGCGAGAAGATCGCGGCCGCGATCGCCGATTACCAGAAGAGCGAGGACGGCCTCAAGGTCGAGGCCAAGATCGACAGCCTCACTCTCGCCGACATCGCCTTCGACTCCAAGACCCTGCGCGTGGTCGCGGAGGCCGGCGGCTCGCTGAACGTATTCGTGACGAAGCTGTCGGGAATGTAGCGCGTCCCCCACTCACCGCAGGGCTATCGCATTTGACGTGTTGCGCGGCCTGCGCGCAGGCCTCGTCCTTCGAGACGGCGCTTACGCGCCTCCTCAGGATGAGGCTATTCGGCGTCGCAGCCCTCTGAGACTGCATCCGCGCACTCCGCCCTCATCCTGAAGGGGGCCCCTTCGCGGTACCATCTCGCGCAAAGCCGTCACCGATTTGGAACGACACGCTCAAGCAGCGCTTGATAGGCGCGAGTTGTCATTGTGCGAGCACCAGGATCTTCCAACAGGCGAAAACTCTGGTTTAAACCGAACATAAAACTTCGAAACTCGAACGCGAATTGATGCACCATCGGATCTTGAGCTTCGCGTCGCGAGGCCGCAGCGAATTCACGGGCCAGGGTCTTATTCCAAACTCTCTGCTGCTTCTTCAAGTAAGCCCTCACTGGACCTGGACAATCGTCAAACTCAATCTGGGCTTGCACGAGGCCACACCCTCCGTCGTCGTCCGATATCCATGCCAGCCAGCTGTTAAATATGCTGTCCAAACGTGGAACACCTGTTGGTAAGCCCCTGGCGGGGTACCACACATGGTGAGTGAAGCGCCTTGCAAGCTCCTCCATAACTGCGAGTTGCAGAGCCTCCTTTGCACCAAAGTGCTTGAAGACAGCGCTTTTTGATAACTCCAGGGCCTCTGCAATGTCCGCCAAACTGACGATGGCGTACCCGCGCCGCCTTCCCTGCGAAAGTGCTTCACCAATGATCCGTTCGCGAGTTTGAACAGCTTTGGAGGTAATCATTGTACTGGAGCTTTGCCTGTCTGCATGAATCGAGAGTCAATCGTGCAGGAGCGCCGCTGCCTGCAGAGGAGACGGCAAACCAGAGGCCAGATCACTTTACAGCACACGTTGCTAGGCCCAAGCGAGCAAATGCGAAGGGCGCCCCGAAAACCACGACAAGGCCCACGCAGGTATAACGCAAGTATTGCAGTGCATAGCCGGCAATACTGTCCACTTGAGCAAAGGTCGCAGAAACCCGCCCAAGACCGATAAGTACGCCTAGCGCAATTGCAATGGTCAAAACAAAGCGAACGAGCTTTGATGCCCATGTTCCGCTTTGCGGATCGAAGCCCACACGCCGTAGTTCGAGGTGCCGACCAATCAGCACACCCGTTGCAGCGCCTACATACCCAAGCAGCAACCGGAGCTGGAGATTGATTTGCCAGCGAACAATTGCGAACGCCAACACGAGAAGTGCCCCCGCCGCAATAACCGTCGCCATCCGCCATTTTAGTAAGATGGCCCTCCACAATTCGGCGATGTTATTCTCCTGAGAAGTTGCAATGAGGCCGCAGACGATTCCGAGACTCCAGCCGATCAAGATATCTTCAATATAATGAACGCCAAGGTAGGGTCGGGCTATTCCAATACCCAGTATTGAGACGATCGCCGCCGCTCTGACCCAACTCGCTTACAAATTCAATGTTTCAATGTGCATTGAGGACCCGAGTGTGTCCCCGGCCCAGTGCAAGCACGTGCATATTGACAAAGTGCACGATCGTGCACTTTTATAGAACATCGAAGCCGCGGGGTAAAGTGTCCTTTCGAGCGGCAATTGCTCTGCAACAAATGACCAGGAATGAATGATCATGGCGCGAGGGTTTTTGTCATTGGGAGCGACGGTATTTTTGACGCTCGGCACCTACCATTTATTTTTGATCCTGAGGGATCAGTGGGTACCTCGCGCTTTAGTCCCCGTTGATCATGGTGTGCGTACTGCGATGGAACGAGCTCGACTAGGGCTTAGTCCAGATGTTCTCGTCTGGGATGCGTGGGTCGGATTCAATATCAGTCATAGCGTCAGCTTGATCCTTTTCGGGGGCGCATTTCTAACTATCGCTTGGAAATGCTTTCCAGACTTCGCTTTGTCGCCATCGCTTCAATTTACCGCAATTGCGGTGGCAGGCCTTTATGTCGGCCTATCGCTTCGATATTGGTTTTGGGGACCGGCAGTTGGCACCGGGCTTGGATTGGCTTGTTTCGTAGCCGCAGCAATTTGCCTTCATTTGACGTCGACCGCGACGTAACCCGCTTGACAAGGCGGGCGTCTCGAAGGATGGCGGCAGGGAGGAGCTCTGAAATGCGATAGCCCTGCCGCTCGCCGGACCCTCACAATTCCTCGTCGCTTGCGCCGCTGGCATTCTCGCTGCAGGATGCTAATCTCGCACGGCATTGTAGGGGACACCGCGAGGACAACATGGAAGCCGGCATGGTCACGCCTGCGCCGGCGCTGGTGCGTTTTTCAGGCATTCAGAAGACCTATGATGGCGAGCATCTCGTGGTGAAGAACCTCGACCTCGATATCAGGAAGGGCGAGTTCATCACCCTGCTCGGCCCCTCGGGCTCGGGCAAGACGACCACGCTGATGATGCTGGCAGGCTTCGAGGTGCCGACCCATGGCGAGATCTACCTGGCGGACCGGCCGATCAAGAACGTGCCGCCGCACAGGCGCGACATCGGCATGGTGTTCCAGAACTACGCGCTGTTTCCGCACCTGACGATCGCGGAAAACATCGCCTTCCCGCTATCGGTTCGCAAGTCGAGCAAGGCGGAAACGCAAGAGCGCGTCAACGCGGCGTTGCGCATGATCAAGATGGAAACCCTGGCGCACCGGCGGCCCGGGCAATTGTCCGGCGGTCAGCAGCAGCGCGTGGCGCTGGCTCGCGCGCTGGTGTTCAATCCGCAGCTCGTGCTGATGGACGAGCCGCTCGGCGCCCTCGACAAGCGTCTGCGCGAGCAGATGCAGCTGGAGATCAAGCAGCTGCACGAGACGATGGGCATCACGATCGTCTATGTCACCCACGACCAGAGCGAAGCGCTCACCATGTCGGACCGCATCGCCGTCTTCAACGACGGCATCGTGCAACAAATCGACCGCCCCGACGCGCTGTATGAGCATCCCGTGAACAGCTTCGTCGCCCATTTCATCGGCGAGAACAATGTGCTCGCCGGCACCGTCGAGACGATCGACAAGGACTATTGCAGCGTCGCGCTGGCCGGTGGCGGCACCGTGACAGCACGGGCGGTCAACGTGTCAGGCGCGGGCGCATCGACCTCCCTGTCGGTGCGGCCGGAGCGTGTCGCAATCGTCACGAATGGCAATTCCGGTGAGGGACCGAACCGGCTCCCGGCGACGGTCCAGAACACGATCTATCTCGGCGATCACGCGCTGGCCGTGCTCGATGTCGCCGGCAACGCCGAGTTCATGGTCAAGCTTCAGCCGGGAGCGCATGACAGCCTGAAACATGGCGGAACCGTATTCATCACCTTCCGCCCGGAGGACTGCCTCGCCCTCGATCCGGTCTGATCTGCCGCCGGCGAAGCTGAAACAATCAATGTCAACGCAACTCACATAAAGAAGGAACGAAGACCATGCTGAAGCGCAAGATTGCTCTGGGTTTCGCCGCGGCACTGAGCGCCAGTGCTGCGCTGGCCACGATCGCAGAGGCGCGTGACCTCACCGTCGTCTCGTGGGGCGGCGCGTATCAGGAGGCCCAGAAGAAGGTCTATTTCGAGCCGTTCAAGAAGGCGTCCGGCGTTGCGATGAACGACGAATCCTGGGACGGCGGCGTCGGCGTGCTGCGCGCCAAGGTGCAGGGAGGTGCCGCCACCTGGGATGTCGTCCAGGTCGAGAGCGACGAGCTCGCGGTCGGCTGCGAGGAAGGCCTGTTCGAGAAGCTGGACTATTCCAAGATCGGCGGCGAGGCTGCCTATATCCCGCCGTCGGTCAATCCTTGCGGCGTCGGCGCCATCCTCTACGATTTCGTGCTCGGCTACGACAAGGACAAGCTGAAGGAGGCCCCGAAGGGCTGGGCCGACTTCTTCGACACCAAGAAGATTCCGGGCAAGCGCGCTCTGCGTCAGGGTCCGAAGACCACGCTGGAGATCGCGCTGATGGCCGACGGCGTCCCACCAAAGGACGTCTACCACGTGCTGGCGACCGACGAGGGCGTTGAGCGCGCGTTCCAGAAGCTCGACACCATCAAGGGCGACCTCGTCTGGTGGAAGGCCGGCGCGCAACCGCCGCAATTGCTCGCCTCCGGCGAGGTGGCGATGACCTCGGTCTACAATGGCCGCATCGACACCGCGAACAAGAACGAAAAGAAGAACTTCGGCATGGTGTGGGACGGCGCGCTGTTCACCCTCGACAGCTGGGTCATTCTGAAGGGGAGCCCGAACAAGGACGCGGCCTACAAGTTCCTGGATTTCGTCGGCAAGGCGGAGAACCAGTCCAAGCTGTCGGAGAACATTGCTTACGGGACTTCGAACAAGGACGCCGCCGGCCGGCTCCCGCCCGCCGTTCTGAAGGACCTGCCGACAGCGCCCGACAACATCAAGAACGCGGTCGAGATCAACGTCGCCTTCTGGCTCGAGAACATCGACCGCCTGACCGAGCGCTTCAACAAGTGGGCCGCGAAATAGCGCGCGACAGTACCGGCGTGCGGCACAGGCGGAGGGAAGAATGTCGCGAAGAGCTCGCCCGCGGCGCATCCTTCGAGACGCCCGCCTGCGGCGGGCCCTCAGGATGAGGGCGGGATTTGTGGCGGCGACTTTGCAGGCACCCATGTCGATGAGCCTCATCCTGAGGAGACCGCGAAGCGGTCGTCTCGAAGGACGAGGCGCTTGCTCAGGCCTCTCGTCAACGAGGCTCACGCCATGACAACCACGTCCCTGCCCGGCGCCAATGCGCAGACCGAGGTGCCGCTCAAACGCCGATTGAGGCGCGCTGAGCGGACACGCCAGGTCAAGGCGTTGGCGCTGGTCCTGCCGCTTCTGCTGTTTCTGCTCTTCACCTTCGCAGGCCCGATTGCCGGTATGCTGTGGCGCGCGGCCGAGGACTGGGAGGTGCGTCAGGTCCTGCCGCAAACAACAGCGGCTCTCGCCAGCTGGGACGGCAAGGACCTGCCGGATGAGAAGGCCTATGCGGCGTTGGCAAGCGACATCCTGGCGGCGCGCGCCGCCGGCACCGTCGCGTTTGCGGCCAAACGGCTCAACTACGCGCTCAACGGCTTCCGCACGATCCTGACCAGCACGGCGCGCAATCTGAAGGCGGTGCCGGAGCCTGGGACGGCCAAGGAGACGCTGGGCAAGATCAACCCCGCCTGGCGCGAACGCGCCACCTGGACCACGATCAAGGACGCGAGCGGCCCGATCACCGGCTTCTACCTGCTCGCTGCGCTCGACCTGACGCGGAACGCGGACGGCGCGATCGTCGCTGCTCCACCGGATCAGGCCATCTACCGCGACATTTTCCTCCGCACCTTTCTCATCAGCCTCGGTGTCACGGCCCTCTGCCTGATCCTCGGCTTCCCGGTCGCTTACCTCCTGGCGACGCTGCCGCCTGGCCGGTCGAACCTCTTGATGATCTTCGTGCTGCTGCCGTTCTGGACGTCGCTCCTGGTCCGCACCTGCGCCTGGATCGTCCTGTTGCAGAGCAAGGGCGTCGTCAACGACAGCCTGCACTGGCTTGGCATCATCGACGCGCCGCTCCGCCTGATCTACAACCGCTTCGGCGTCTGCGTCGCCATGACCCACGTCCTGCTGCCGTTCATGATCCTGCCGCTGTACAGCATCATGAAGGCGATCTCGCCTGCTTACATGCGGGCCGCCGCCTCGCTCGGCGCGCCACCCCTCACCGCCTTCCTGCGGATCTATCTGCCGCAGACGCTGCCCGGCATCGGCGCGGGCAGCCTGCTCGTCTTCATCCTGGCGCTCGGCTACTACATCACGCCGGCCCTCGTCGGCGGCGCCGCCGACCAGATGATCAGCTACTTCATCGCGCTCTACACGACCGAGACGGCCAATTGGGGCCTTGCTTCGGCGCTGGGTGCGGTGCTGCTGCTGGCCACCGTTCTGCTCGCTCTCGTCTACGGCAAGCTGGTGCAGGGCCAGCAAGTCACGGGAGGGATGAAGAATTGAGCGACAATTCCTCCTTGCGCACGCCCAGCCAGCGCATCGCGTGGACCGCGACCATCGTTGTCTCCACGCTGGTGTTCATCTTCCTGATCGCGCCGATCCTTGCGATCATGCCGCTGTCGTTCAGCTCTAGCGCGTACCTCACCTATCCGCTGCCGGGCCTTTCCTTGCGCTGGTACGACGACTTCATCACTTCGCCGCGCTGGATGAACTCGCTCAAGAACAGCATGATCATCGGTGTCGCCTCGACGCTGCTGTCCATGGTCCTTGGGACGATGGCCGCGCTGGGGCTGGCGCAGTGGAAGAGCCGGTTCAAGCCGCTCGTGCTGGCCTTCGTGCTGTCACCGGTGGTCGTGCCCGGGGTCATCACCGCGGTCGGCCTGTACTTCTTCTTCGCACCGATCGGGCTGACGGGCAGCTATCTCGGCCTGATCCTGGCTCACACCGCGCTGGCGACACCCTTCGTGGTGATCACGGTCGGTGCGACGCTGCAGAGCTTCGACACCAATCTGGCACGCGCCGCCGCCTCGCTCGGCGCCTCGCCGCTCGAAGCCTTCCGTCGCGTGATCCTGCCGCTGATCCTGCCGGGCCTGGCGTCAGGCGCGCTGTTCGCCTTCGCGACCAGCTTCGACGAGGTGGTGATCGTGCTGTTCATGGCAGGTCCCGAGCAGCGCACCCTGCCGCGCGAGATGTTCAGCGGCATCCGCGAAAACATCAGCCCCACCATCACCGCAGCGGCGGTGATTTTGACGACAATCTCGGTCATCCTCCTCGCCACCCTGGAAGCCCTGCGCCGGCGCAATGAAAGGCTCAAGGGCGGCGGGGGCTGATTGCCGGCACAATTTCCGTCATTGCGAGCGCAGCGACTTGTCCGCCGAAGCCTCGGCGAAGGCGGAAGCAATCCAGAAATGCATCCGCGGAGATAGCTCTGGATTGCTTCGTCGCAACAGCTCCTCGCAATGACGCGGGCGGACGAAGACACGACAGCGCGCCCGGTGAAAACCAGGCGCGCTTCGTTCAGGCCGTTACGCGAACCGCATTACTCCGCGTACTTGAACTGCGGCATGTTCTTCAGCTCGTCCTTGCTGGCATTGAACACGGCGTGGTCCGGATACCATTTCGACGCGGACGACGTCGCCGCGGGCGCCGCGGGCCTGTCGGTACCGGTCGCAGCGCCGGTCGTCGTCCCGGCGGGCTTGGCGCCGGTGTTCGCGCCGGTGCCGGTATAGGCGACGGGCTCGTTGACGAACTTCAGCTTCTCGTAGGGCACGGCGACCAGATGCTCGCCCATGCCGAGGAAGCCGCCGACGCCGATCACGGCGATCTTGATGTCACCGTTCTTGTCCATCAGCAGGTCGTTGATCGTGCCGATGTTCTCGTTGGCCTCGTTGTAGACCTTCAGGCCGTCCATCTTCGAGGTGCGCCACTGGCCGGAAGCCGTCGTGGTCGTTGCGGTGGCCGCAGGGGCCGCCTTGTCGGTGGTGGCGGGCGGCGTTTGCGCGAACGCGACGGTCGCGAGCAGGGCGGTACCGGCGAGGCCGGTGACGATCGATTTCATCATGTTGTCCTCTCCTTGCGAAAACCTTGTGCGGAGAAAACAGCTCTGATCACGCGCAGTTCCGTGCGCGCCGCAATTTCGTCGCGCAATGCGCGAGCGGAGCATCCACGAGGTTAGTTCCTGCGTCACTCAGGAACATTTTGCGATGCACGGTTCCCCGCCGACGACCATGCACGCTGGGGTGAGGCATGGTCGCGGCGAGGACCGCGCCGACCCGGCGTCGCCGAGGTCAGCTCTCGTAGTCGATCAGGAGAGCGGAGAGGCTCGAATTGCCGGTTGAGCTGCCATTGGCACCATAGGAGGATGCCGACGATTGCGATTGCTGGAGCGCCTTGAGGAATTGCTGGAGGATATCCTTGGTCGTCGCGTCGGCCGACGTGCTGCCGGCCGAACCGGTCGTCGACGAATCCGACGAATTGTCGTCCGGCGATGGATCGCCCGCGCCGTCGGGACCGCTCGCTGAGGTGGACTGAAACACGCTTTTCAGCTCCTCGGCCTGCTCGGAGGTCAGCGTCCCGTTCGAGACTTCCTTCGAGATGAGGTCGTCGAGCTTCGACTGCATCGCCTCCTTGGAGGGACGCGTGCCGCTCGACCGGTCGCTCGCCCGGCTCTGCTGGAGCGCCTCATCGATGTCGGTCAGCGCCGTCGAGAGCGCGGACTGGTCCGACGACGAGATCGCGCCGGCGGAGACTTGCGATTGCAATTGCTGCTGCAGCCGCTGCAGCAGCGACAGATGACTGCCGGTGGAGGCCGCCGTAATCGAGGTCATGATGGCTCCGTGGTTCTTGCGTTGGGTTCGTTGCGGACCACGCCACGGTAGGGTCGACGCGCTTAACGAGAACTTGCCGCGCCATGCCCGGTCGATTGCCGTCCGTTGCGGACAGCCGGCCAGAAACAATCCGAAACAAAAATCTTCGCCATTTGACCCGAATTTTGGACAAACAAGGGCGCATGGCCATTCCCAATCCCAACATCCTGGTCGTCGAGGACGACCGCGAAACCCGGACGCTGATTGCGAAATACCTGCGCAACAACGCCTGCAACGTCACTGCCGTCGCCGACGGCCGTGAGATGTCGCGCGCCATGGCCGATCACCGCGTCGACCTCATCATCCTCGACGTCATGCTGCCCGGCGAGGACGGCCTCACGCTGTGCCGCAAGGTGCGCGCAGAAAATCAGACGCCGATCATCATGCTGACCGCGCGCGGCGAGGACGTCGACCGCATCGTCGGCCTCGAGATGGGTGCGGACGATTATCTGCCGAAGCCGTTCAACCCGCGCGAGCTGCTCGCCCGCATCAACGCGGTGCTGCGCCGCCAGGCGGCCGCGCAGGCGGCAAGCTCGATCGAAGGTGCCTCCATGCTGACCTTCGAAGGCTGGCGCATCGATCTGCGCCTGCGCGAGCTGCGCAATCCCGAGGGCGCGCGCGTCGCAGTGACCAGCGCCGAGTTCGACCTGCTGCGCACGTTCTGCGAGCGGCCCGGCCGCGTCTTGTCGCGCGACAGCCTGCTCGACCTCACGCAGGGGCGCAACACCGGCTCGTTCGAGCGCTCCATCGACGTGCTGGTCAGCCGCATCCGCCGCAAGATCGAGCCCAATCCGGCCGATCCCACCCTGATCAAGACGGTGCGCTCCGGCGGCTATCTGTTCACGCCACGCACCGAGGTCGCGGGACCTGAGGCAGCAGGCCCCGAAGCGGTCGCAGCGCCCCTGAGCCGCTGAGGGGGACCACGATGAAGCCGTTCTCGTTCTTCCATCTCAGCGGGATCGGCGGGCAGATTGCCGCGCTGGTGCTGGCCTCGACCGTTGCGCTCCATCTCGTCGTCACCACCGCCTTCCTGATCAGCCGGCCGGACCGCCCTGATGCGTCGCCGGACCGGGCGCATCAACTGGCCGATGCCGCGCTGTTGCTCGGAGCGGCGGAGGCGAGCGAGCGTCCGCGCCTCGTCACCGATCTCGCGCGCGCCTTCCCCAAGCTCGGCATCGAGATGCTGGCGCCCGGCACGGCCAATCTCGCGGAGAGCGACACCTTGCATGTGCGCGGGATGCACCATCATCTCGACCGCGCCTACAGGACCGGACTGCTGGCTTCAGGCGGTATCGAGCCCCGTATCGGCGTGCAATTGCCCGACGGCACCGTGATCGCGGGCCAAGTCGATGGCGGCCCGCGGCCGTGGTTCTGGGGCGCGCCCTGGCTGATGGCGCTGGTGAGCGCGTTCTTCTGCGTCACCGTGCTCGGCCTGTGGGCGGCGGGCGCGCTGACGCGGCCGCTGTCGTCCTTCGCCGAGGCGGCGGAGAATTTCAGCCTCGACGGCACCGCCGAGCCGCTGCCCGAGCGCGGCCCGGAGGAGATCCGCGCGGTGGCGCGCGCGCTCAACCGCATGCACGAGCGGATCGCCCGCCTGATGTCGGATCGCACGCGGATGCTGGCCGCGATCAGCCACGATTTGCGCACGCCGATCACGCGGCTGCGCCTGCGCGCCGAGTTCATCGAGGACGAGGCCAACCGCAAGCGCATGCTGATGGATCTCGACCAGATGCGCGCGATGCTGGAATCGGTGCTGTCGCTGCTGCGCGACGACCGCAAGATCGAGGCGGTGACGCTGGTCGACATCGCCAGCACGCTGCAGCTCGTCGCCGATCAGTTCGGCGACATGGGCCATGTCGTGCACTATGTCGGGCCCGCGGCGGCGACCGCCGTCGCGCGTCCCGACGATCTGCATCGCGGCGTCACCAACCTGGTCGAGAACGCCGTGCGCTTCGGCGCGGAGGTGACGATCCGCCTCGACGTCTCGGACACCACGCTCGTCATCGACGTCGAGGACGACGGCCCGGGCATTTCGGGTGCGCGCAAGCAGGAGATGCTGGAGCCGTTCGTGCGCGGCGACGAGGCGCGCACCATGGACGAGTCCACCGGCTTCGGGCTCGGCCTGTCAATCGCGCGCGCGATCGCACTCGCCCATGGCGGCGAGCTGTCGCTGCACGACCGCAAGCCGCATGGCCTGATCGTACGGATGCAATTGCCGGTCTCGCAGGCGCCGCGCCTTGCCGCGTGATCAAGCCGCGAGCGGCGGATGCTCGATGGCCTCGTGCGGGAAGATCGCCACCGCCTCGAAGCGATAATTGCAGGCGCGGCAGGTCCAGAGATAGGAGACGCGGCCTTCGCCTGGCTCGATCCAGTCAGGGAACGGGATCGGTGTGCCACATTGTGCACAAGGGTTCTGCTTGGGGATGTCGTCGATGTCTACAGGGGTCATGGACGTTCTCCCGAGTGCTGGTCTTGAGTGACGATTGTTGGGCGAATGCGCGAATGGACAGACCCGCTGTCGCGTAAGGCGCTCCACCAACTCGGAGCTTAACCCAGGTTTAAGTCGTAAACGCGACGAGCCGGCGAAAATCGCAGCTGGTGACATTTCGCCACATCATCGCCGTGTTCCCACGGCCTAACGCGCTGGGGTGCGGGTCCGTTCTGCCGAGGAATATTTCGATGAAAATCTTACGTGTTGTCGCACTGCTTGCGGCCGGATTGACGCTGCCGCAGGCAGCTTTCGCCGGCGAAGCCGAATATGCCGAGATGGTTGCCGCCCATGCCCGCGCCAACGGCGTGCCGGAGGCGCTGGTGCATCGCGTCATCATGCGCGAAAGCCGCTATCAGCCGCACCTCGTCGGCCGCGGCGGCACCATCGGGCTGATGCAGATCAAGCTCGCGACCGCGCGCGGGGTCGGCTACACCGGCGATGCCGCAGGCCTGCGCGATCCCAACACCAACCTGACCTATGCCGTGAAGTACCTCGCCGGCGCCTATCGCGCCGCCAATGGCGATCACGCGCGAGCCGTGCGTTATTTCGCGGGCGGCTATTACTACGCTGCAAAGCGCCAGCGGCAGGAGGCCGTGCAGGTCGCCAATGCGGGCGAGACCATGGGCCAGGGCACTATGGGTCAGCCTTGGCTCGAGCCGAACGGCAATCCGCAGCCGATGTTCGCCGCGCCGACGCACAGAAAGCTCGCCCAGCGTGTCCGCAACGCGCGGGCGCAGGCGCTCAAGTAAGCTCTCGTGTCCCGGACGCGCTGCAGCCTAGGCGATGCGAAGCATCGTCCGGTAACGCTGCTGCGCAGAGCCGGGACCCAGCACCCTCCGCAAAATGGGCCCCGGCTCAGCAGCGCACCACTGCGTGATGCGCTGCGTCCGGGGCACGGACGGGTTCCGCGGCAACACGCGTTGACCACCCCGCCCTGCTGGCATACATTGGCACCGTTCCGAGGGGTGCTCCGAGGAGGAGCTGAGATACCGCTAAATGGGCAATACCGCCCAGGACCGCGGTGACCCTTTGAACCTGATCCGGGTCATGCCGGCGAAGGGACAGGGATGTTGCAGACGACCAAGCGACCGGATTCACCGGTTTCCATCATCGGCGCAGGCATCGCGGGCGCCTGGCAGGCGCTGCTGTTCGCCCAGGCCGGCCACGCCGTCACCTTGCATGAGCGCGGTGACGAGGCGATGACGGATGCCACCAGCCATTGGGCCGGCGGCATGCTCGCGCCCTATTGCGAGGCCGAAATCGCCGAACCCATCATCAGCCGCCTCGGCTTGCGCTCGC
Source organism: Bradyrhizobium sp. NC92 (assembly GCF_025200865.1). Lineage (NCBI taxonomy): Bacteria > Pseudomonadati > Pseudomonadota > Alphaproteobacteria > Hyphomicrobiales > Nitrobacteraceae > Bradyrhizobium > Bradyrhizobium sp. NC92. The sequence goes on along the minus strand of NZ_CP104171.1, from coordinate 2,217,016 downwards.
TCGATCTCTGGCGGCGCGAGCTGCCGGACACGCCGTTCAACGGCTCGCTGGTCGTTGCCCACCCACGCGAGCGCAACGATTTCGAGCGCTTCGGGCGCATGACCGAGCATCACCGCCGGCTCGATGCCGCCGGCCTTGCCGCGCTCGAGCCGTCGCTGGAGGGCCGCTTCCGCGACGCGTTGTTCTTCCCCGCCGAGGGCCATGTCGAGCCGCGCCGCGTGCTGCCGCAGCTGCACGAGCGCATCCGCGCCGCCGGCGGCACCATCAAGTTCTGCAGCGACGTCAGCGCTGCCGAGCTGGACGGTATCGTGATCGATTGCCGCGGCATCAATGCCCGCGACGAACAGAGCGAGCTTCGCGGCGTCAAGGGCGAGATGATCCTGATCGAGACCTGTGAGGTGCAGCTGGCGCGCCCGGTGCGGCTGATCCATCCGCGCTGGCCGCTCTATGTGATCCCGCGCGAGAACGGCCTGTTCATGCTGGGCGCGACCTCGATCGAGGCGGAGGACACCGGCGTCAGCGTGCGCTCGGCGCTGGAGCTTTTGGGCGCGGCCTACACCGTGCACCCGGCGTTCGGCGAAGCGCGCATCCTCGAATTCGGCTCGGGGCTTCGTCCCGCTTTTCCCGACAATTTGCCGCGCATCGGCATTCGCGATCGCAGGATCAGCGTCAACGGCCTCTACCGCCACGGCTTCCTGATCGCCCCCGCGCTCGCCGAGCTGACGCTCGCCTATGTCGAGCGCGGCCAGATCGACAACGAGGTGATGCAATGCGCGTGATCGTCCAATGCTTGTGATCATAAACGGCGAACAGCGCGAGGTCAGCGCGGCAAGCGTCGATGCGCTGCTCGCCGAGCTCGACTACGAAGGCAGCCATTTCGCCATCGCGCTCAATTACGACGTCGTGCCGAAAAGCCGCTGGGCCGAGACGCGCCTGAAGGCCGGCGACGAGATCGAGATCATCACGCCGCGGCAGGGAGGGTGAGGTGATGATTGCTGTCTATTTGTCGCGCCCGCGCGCGCCCCACACTCCCCTGTCATCGCCCGGCTTGACCGGGCGATCCAGTACGCCGCGGCTTCACGGTTCCAGCCGCACTGCCGCGGCGTACTGGATCCCCGCCTTCGCGGGGATGACAGCTACATCTGGGCTGACAGCATCCACTAAGGAGACACCTCCCACATGGTGACCTTCTACGGCAAAACCTTCGCCTCCCGCCTGCTGATCGGCAGCGCGCTCTATCCCTCGCCTGCGATCATGCAAGGCGCGATCCGCGCCTCCGGTGCCAGCATCGTCACGGTGTCGCTGCGGCGCGAATCCGCCGGCGGCAAGACCGGAGATGCGTTCTGGAAGCTGATCCGCGAGCTCGAGGTCACCGTGCTGCCGAACACCGCCGGATGCCGCACCGTGCGCGAGGCGGTGACGACGGCAAAGCTCGCGCGCGAATTGTTCGGCACCTCCTGGATCAAGCTCGAGGTCATCGCCGACAACGACACGCTGCAGCCCGACGTCGTCGGCCTGGTCGAAGCCGCCGGCATCCTGATCAAGGATGGCTTTGAGGTGTTCCCCTATTGCACGGAGGATCTCTCGGTCGCGAGCCGCCTCGTCGATGCCGGCTGCAAGGTGGTGATGCCGTGGGCCGCGCCGATCGGCAGCGCGAAAGGCATCACCAACCGCGATGCGCTGAAGCTGCTGCGCGAGCGGCTGCCCGACATCACGCTGGTGGTCGACGCCGGCCTCGGCGCGCCCTCCCACGCCGCGCAGGCGCTGGAGCTCGGCTATGACGCCGTGCTGCTCAACACCGCCATCGCCAAAGCCGCCGATCCCGTCGCGATGGCGAACGCCTTCCGCCTCGGCTGTGAGGCCGGCCGCACCGCTTACGAGGCCGGGCTGATGAACGCCCGCGACTTCGCCTCGCCCTCCACCCCTGTCGTTGGGACCCCGTTCTGGCATGCCGTATCCTGATCGCTTTTATCCCGTCGTCGACAGCTTGGCTTGGGTCGAACGCCTGGCCAAGCTCGGCGTCGGCACCATCCAGCTGCGCGCCAAAGAGCTGAACGACGCCGACGCGCTGCAGATCGTCAGCGACGCCCTGGCCATCACCAAGGACACGCAAACCAAGCTGGTGGTGAACGACTATTGGCGCGCCGCGATCGTCGCGGGGGCAAAATATCTGCATCTCGGCCAAGAGGACCTCGCCGAGGCCGACCTCAACGCGATCCGCGAGGCCGGCCTCTCCCTCGGCATCTCCACCCATGACGACGCCGAGCTTGAAACCGCGCTCAAAGCCAAGCCGGACTACGTCGCGCTCGGCCCGATCTTCTTCACCACGCTCAAATCCATGCGCTTCGAGCCGCAGGGCATTCCGAAGATCACCGAATGGAAGCAGCGCATCGGCACCATCCCGCTGGTCGCCATCGGCGGCATCAAGTTCGAGCACGCCGCGGAGATTTTTGCGGCGGGCGCGGACTCAATCGCGGTCGTGTCTGACGTCACACAGAACCCCGACCCCGACGCCCGCGTGCGGCAATGGCTCGACGGTTCGAAGGAGGCGGCATGATGCAGGTCCCGCCCTCACCACGCGTCATTGCGAGGAGCCCTTGCGACGAAGCAATCCAGACCGTCTCCGCGGACGCATTTCTGGATTGCTTCGCTGCGCTCGCAATGACGGAGCAAGAAGTCACCGCCGTCGCTCCAACGCACGCACACCAGAATTAACCGGAGGATCCCATGAACATCCGCTCCAACCCCGACAAAACCGTCCCCGCCGTCACCACCGGCCCGCTGCCCTCCTCGCGCAAGATCTTCGCGACCCCCGACGCCGCGCCTGATATCCGCGTGCCCTTGCGCGAGATCATCCTGTCCGAAGGCGCCGGCGAGCCGAACCTGCCGGTCTACGACACCTCGGGCCCCTACACCGACCCCAGCGTCACCATCGACGTCAACGCGGGCCTGGCCCGCAATCGCAAGCAATGGGTGCTGGAGCGCGGCGGCGTCGAGGAATATGAGGGCCGGCAGATCAAGCCGGAGGACAATGGCAGCGTCTCCACCGACAAGGCCGCGCGCGCCTTCTCGGCCTATCACAAGCCGCTGCGCGGCCTCGACGGCCACAAGATCACGCAGCTCGAATTCGCCCGTGCCGGCATCATCACCAAGGAGATGATCTACGTCGCCGCCCGCGAGAACCTTGGCCGCAAGGCCCAGCTCGAGCGCGCGGAAGCGGCGCTTGCCGACGGCGAAAGCTTCGGCGCATCGGTGCCCGCCTTCATCACGCCGGAGTTCGTGCGCGACGAGATCGCGCGCGGCCGCGCCATCATCCCCTCCAACATCAACCATTCCGAGCTGGAGCCGATGATCATCGGCCGCAACTTCCTGACCAAGATCAACGCCAATATCGGCAACTCGGCGGTGACCTCGTCGGTCGAGGAAGAGGTCGAGAAGATGGTGTGGGCGATCCGCTGGGGCGCCGACACCGTGATGGACCTCTCCACCGGCCGCAACATCCACACCACGCGTGAGTGGATCCTGCGCAACTCGCCGGTGCCGATCGGCACCGTGCCGATCTACCAGGCGCTGGAGAAGTGCAACGGCGATCCCGTCAAGCTGACCTGGGAGCTCTACAAGGACACGCTCATCGAGCAGTGCGAGCAGGGCGTCGACTATTTCACCATCCACGCCGGCGTGCGCCTGCAATACATCCACCTCACCGCCAGTCGCGTCACCGGCATCGTCAGCCGCGGCGGCTCGATCATGGCGAAGTGGTGCCTGGCGCATCACAAGGAAAGCTTCCTCTATACGCATTTCGACGAGATCTGCGACCTCATGCGCAAGTATGACGTCTCGTTCTCGCTCGGCGACGGCTTGCGTCCCGGCTCAATCGCCGACGCCAACGACCGCGCCCAGTTTGCGGAGCTCGAAACGCTCGGCGAATTGACGAAAATCGCGTGGGACAAGGGCTGCCAGGTCATGATCGAAGGCCCCGGCCACGTGCCGATGCACAAGATCAAGATCAACATGGACAAGCAGCTCAAGGAATGCGGGGAAGCGCCATTCTACACGCTTGGACCGCTGACCACCGACATCGCGCCGGGCTACGACCACATCACGTCGGGCATCGGCGCCGCCATGATCGGCTGGTTCGGCTGCGCCATGCTCTGCTACGTCACGCCGAAGGAGCATCTCGGCCTGCCCGACCGCAACGACGTCAAGACCGGCGTCATCACCTACAAGATCGCCGCCCACGCCGCCGACCTCGCCAAGGGCCACCCCGCCGCGCAATTGCGTGACGACGCCCTCTCCCGCGCCCGGTTCGAATTCCGCTGGACCGACCAGTTCAACCTCGGCCTCGATCCGGACACCGCGAAGAACTTCCACGACGAGACCCTGCCGAAGGAAGCCCACAAGGTCGCCCATTTCTGCTCGATGTGCGGCCCAAAATTCTGCTCGATGAAGATCACGCAGGACGTGCGGGACTATGCGGCAACGCTGAACGATCCGAACTCGGTGGGGATGTCGATGCAGGGCACGGCCGAGGACGGCATGGCCAAGATGAGCGCGAAGTTCAAGGAGATGGGCGAGAGCTTGTATCTGGATGCGGAAAAGGTGAAGGAGAGCAATCGGGTGTTGTGAGGGGGCAGCGCAGTGCTCCGCAAGGATATGAAGCACGGATTCTCCGCGCAGGAATGGGAAACCGCGAAGCAAGAGGCTCGCTCGATCATGGTCGAGCGAGCAAAGCTGCGGGGAATGATTGCATACTCGGATCTGGTGAGGCAGATTCGCAGCATCCATCTCGAACCGCACGATCCTCGACTCTTCCATCTCCTTGGCGAGATATCATCGGAAGAAGACGCGGCGGGACGAGGGATGCTCACCGTTGTTGTCGTCCATAAGCTCGGCGATATGCAACCCGGACCAGGCTTTTTCGAGTTAGCGAAGCTGCTCGGGAGGGACACCAAAAATATCGAAAAATGTTGGGTAGCTGAGCTACACCGCGTCCACGCAGCATGGTCGCTAGGAAAGATATAGCGGACTAGGCGCAAGCACATGGAATGCCGTGCAAGCTTACCATCGGTATAGCGCCCTATTCCGCCCCTTCAATAACATCCCTCCCAAGCAGTTGGCGGAGCTTTGCTGCAGGGGCAGGCTGCATCCTATCGGCATACCTGGTTAAGAGCGACTCGTAGAACGCCTGAACGTCGGCATCTTGGATACGTTACGATTAATTCGATCAAAGACCGTATTGATCAGATTTTCGTCTTCGGAGGGGACAAACTCTACGGCAAATTGATACCGCCAAAAGCTGCGCTTTGCGTCGTCATCCAGATCTTTGAAATACTTGTCACGGTACTTAGCTATTGACGCGTCGGAAGCTACAGGAAACTGGTTGCCGGCAAATTCAAACAACGTAAGGAGCCGCTGCTTGCCGTCGACAACGCTGTATCGCGCCGTCCCTTCAGGAGTGATGTTTTCATACAAGAAGATTGCCGGGCAGGGATATTCATTGAGAACCGTGTCAATGAAGAAATCCTTATAGGGCTGATTCCAAATGCTTCTCCGCTGATAGGGAGGATCCATATCTAGGAGGTTTCGCTTGTACAGATCCCAAAGCCAAGAAAGAGATTGAAATGTTGCTTTGCGTTGCATGAGATTGACTACTGATTGAAGTTCTTCTCTGACCTTTTATCGAAGGTAGGCCCACGAGTATAGATACAACTTTTAAGATGCATGATTTTCCTTCACCGTAGGTGCAATTCGCTGCTGCCCACCGCCTCCCCGACCTCCTCTGCCCCAACCTCCGCCTCGTCTTCGTCGGCACCGCCGCCTCGACGCGTTCGGCCGAGGTCGGGCACTACTACGCCCATCCCGGCAACCGCTTCTGGCGCGCGATCCATGCGGCCGGGATCACGCCGCGGCGCTATCAACCGGGCGAGTTCGCAGAGCTGATCGAGCTCGGGATCGGCTTCACCGATCTCTGCAAGACCGGCGCCGGGATGGATCACCAGATCGCGGCGGAGATGATCGACGTGGCGGGGTTCAGGGCGAAGATGGAGACGTACCGGCCGCGGACGGTTGCGTTCACGAGCAAGAAGGCGGCGAGCTTGTTTTACGGCAGGCCGTCAGCTGCGATTGCGCTGGGGCGGCAGATGCGAAATGAGAGTTTGCCGGAGATATTTGTATTGCCGTCGCCGTCGGGGGCGGCGTCGGGGCATTGGACGATCGAGCCGTGGCGGGAGTTGGCTAGGTGGATTGCTGCGTAGGCTGGGTTGGCGCAGCGTAACCCACCTCTTCTGTCGCCGCCGATGCAGACGTGGTGGGTTACGCCTTCGGCTAACCCACCCTACGAGAGCGCGCCACACCCACAGACCTCATCCTGAGGAGACCGCGCAGCGGTCGTCTCGAAGGATCGCCGCGGGCGAGATGAGGGCCTGCATGGTTCGAGACGGTGCTTCGCGCCTCCTCGCCACGAGGATCCAGCTTCGTAGGGTGGGCAAAGGCGCATCAGCGCCGTGCCCACGATTTCTCCATGAGTCCCGGCATTGCGTGGGCACGGCGCGAAGAGCGCCTTTGCCCATCCTACGGTACCGTCCCCCTCACCCCGCATACGCCCTGTCCAGATCCGCGATCACGAGCTTCCGCATCCCCATCATTGCCTGCATCACGCGGTTCGCTTTGGTGCGGTCGGGGTCGCCGAGATAGCGGCCGAGCGCCGTCGGGATGACCTGCCAGGACAGGCCGAATTTGTCCTTGAGCCAGCCGCACCTCGATTCCTCACCGCCGTCGGCGGTGAGACGGCTCCAGAAATAATCGACCTCGCCTTGCGTCTCGACGCTGATGAAGAACGACACCGCCTCGTTGAATCGGTATTGCGGCCCGCCATTGAGCGCGTGGAAGCGCTGGCCCTCCAGCTCGAACACCGCCATGAAGTCGCTGACGGTCTCGACCCTGGCGTTGGGAAACACCGATTTGTAGAACGCGACGGCCTCGGGGACGTTGTTGTCGAACCAGAGAAACGGCGTGATCGAGGTCATGAACTTGTATCCTTTCGGCTGGGGCTGGACGCTCGGAGGGGCGCCGCTGTCCCAAGGACGAGCGAGCGGGCGGCATTCCGACAGGGGAGCCCCCACTTTTTCCGCCCCGCAGGTGTCGTCCCGGCCTAGTGCGCAATTGCGCACGGGCGCCGGGACCCATAACCACAGGCCTAATTGTCGGAATCCCGACCGCCGGTTCGTCCTCTGAACACAGCACGCAACACCCGGAGCCCCCCATGCCCACCCTCACCGCCTTCGAAAACTCCCCCGATCGCGGCCGCGGGCAGGCGCGCGACATGCGGGTGCGCTGGGCGCTGGAAGAGGTCGGCCAGCCCTACGACGTTCGCCTCGTCTCGTTCGCCGCAATGAAGCAGCCGGCGCATCTTGCGCTGCATCCGTTCGGGCAGATCCCGACCTATGAGGACGGCGATCTCGCCCTGTTCGAGTCCGGCGCGATCGTGCTCCACATCGCCGAGCGCCATGACGGCTTGCTGCCGAAGGATGCCAACGCGCGCGCCCGCGCGATCGCATGGATGTTCGCCGCGCTGAGCACGGTGGAGCCGCCGATCGTCGAGCTCAGCATGGCCATGATGTTCGAGCGCGACAGGAGCTGGTACGCCGAGCGCCTGCCAGGCTTGCAGGAGCACGTGCGCATCAGGCTCGGCGAATTGTCCCGCCACATCAGTGCGGCCGACTGGCTCGACGGCGCCTTCAGCGCCGGTGATCTCATGATGGTGACGGTGCTGCGGCGGTTGAACTCGTCAGGCCTGCTCGACGAATACCCCGACATTGCCGCCTATGTCGCGCGCGGCGAGGCGCGGCCGGCGTTCAGGCGGGCGTTCGAGGCGCAATTGGCGGTGTTCAACGCGGCATCGCGTTCGTAATTCGTAGGGTGGGTTAGACGCGCGGCTGCGCGAAGCGCGGGCCGTGCGGCGTAACCCACCGCTTCTGTTTCGGCGGATACGAAGGTGGTGGGTTACGCCTTGCACCTTCGCGCGTTGAACGACTGCGCTCGTGAGCGGCTAACCCACCCTACGAGAGCTGTGCCAGGCCCAACCGTTGCGCCGGCCGCGACCCTCCTGCATTCTAGCCTCCACCACCCCAGAGGAGCCCGCCATGCTGACCCTCTACTCCTATCCGCAACTGTTCGGCGTCGCCGACAACAACGGCTACGGCCTCAAGGTCTACGCCTTCCTCAAACTCGCGGGCGTGCCGTTCGTGCATGAGCACGTCTTCGATGCGCCCGCCGCGCCGCGCGGGCAGCTGCCTTACGTCGTCGATGACGGCGAGACCATCGGCGACAGCGAGACCATCATCGCGCATGCGATCGCGAAATATCGCCTGACGATCGATGCCGGCTTGTCGACGGCGCAGCGCCGCACCAACCATTTCGTGACGCGCATGCTGGACGATCTCTACTGGGTGATGTCCTATTCGCGCTGGAAGGATGAGCGCTTCTATCCGGCGTTCCGCGACGCCTTCATCGCGCAGCATCCGCAGATCGACGCCGATGGCTTCGAGAAGGCCAAGGCCTACAACGCGCAGCGCTATCACTTCCAGGGCATCGGCCGCTACACGCCCGAGCAGGCCTATGCCCGGGGCCTCGCCGATCTGCAGGTGCTGGCGGAGATCGTGCCGGCGCAAGGCTTCGTGCACGGCGCGGCGCCGACGAGCGTTGATGCCGCCATCTACGGCTTCATCGCCAATATCTATTTCTTTCCGATCCCGACGCCGCTAAAGGCCTTTGTCGATGCGCACGCAAACCTCGTCGCGCATTGCGAGCGGATGCATGCGATGGTCGAAAAATCGTAGGGTGGGTTAGCTTCGGGCGGCGCGAAGCGCTGTCCGAAGCGTAACCCACCACTGTCGTCTCCGGAGACGCCGAAGAGGTGGGTTACGCCCCGCGGATTCGCTTCGCGCATCCGCAGGGCTAACCCACCCTACGGCACCTCGCTTTACCGCATCGTGATCGCAAGGCCGCTGAGATCCGCATTCGCCATCAGGCCGACCTGCGTGCCGGTCAGCTCCAGCACCGCGCCTTTTTGGTTGGTCAGCACGATGGCGCGGGCGCCGGCGCCGACGGCAAGGCCCGCGCCGGCGGCGCCGTAGACGCCGGCGACGTCCGAGGGCCGGTTGATGTTGCTGACGCGGCCGCGCAGCACGGTCTTGGATCCCCCGAACACGAGGCCATAGTCGATGCCGCCGGTGGAGAGCCCGTAAGAGCGGCCGCGGAAGTTCAGCACGCCGGAGCCGCCGGAGCCGCCGATGATCCAGCCGGCCTTGTAGATCGTCAGCGTCACGAAGCCGCTGTCGGCGCGCGCGGTCGTCGAGAGGCCAGCCAGCGCGGCGATGGCGACGCATGCGGCGCGGAAGGTGGATGCGAGCTTCATGGGGGTCTCCGGGGGCTTTTTTAGGGGAGGATTCGAATCAGACGGAGCGAATGTACCTGATCGATCGGGGCGGCAACATGATGGGACGGCAGTTTCCGCAAGTGCAGCGGCGGCGAGACTCGCGGAAGGTCCTCATGCCCCGTCATTGCGAGCGTAGCGAAGCAATCCAGAATCGCTCTGCGGAGGCAGTCTGGATTGCTTCGTCGCAAGAGCTCCTCGCAATGACGAGATGGATGGATACCGGCTCTTGCCGCCAGCAGGAAAAGGCGAACCACCAGCGATCGAAGGCACCATCGCCATCGTGCCATACTGCCCCTGTTTTGCCCGACGGAGCAAGCGGATACTTCCGCAATCCCGAATTTCGTAAAAACCCAACGTTCTCCGCACCATCCCTACTGTGCATGGGGTTGTTTTCGCATTTTTGTTTTGAGCAGCCCACGTCTTGCCGCTACGCTCATGCGTCCGCCCCCGTCCTGAGGTGATCCCATGTCGATCCAGCATTTCGCGCCCCCGCCGCACGTCAAGGCGCCGCCGCTGTCCTTTGCGACGCGCATCAGTGATCTCCTGTTCGTCTCCGGCATTCCCGGCTTCGATGTATCAGGCGCGCTGCCCGATGGCTTCGAGGCACAGTTCGCCAACGTCGTCGTCAACATCAAGCGCGTGCTGAACGAGGCCGGCGCCGGCATGCACGATCTCGTCAAGGTCAATGTGCTCCTGACCCGCGCCTCGGACGTTGCCGCCATGAACGCGCTCTATGCCGGCGCCTTCGGCCCGCCGCCGTACCCGGCGCGCACCACTTGCGTGGTGCACGCGCTGCCCGATCCGAAGATGCTGATCGAGATCGAGGCGGTCGCCTCATTGGCCAAGTAGGAGCGGATTGAGCTGCGTGTGGCCCATCGGGCACGCTGCCAAACCAAATGCTCGAGGCACGGCTGACATGTCCGTGAATGGCGGCTCGCCGGCTTGCAAAGGGCCTGCTTTTACCGCACGAATTTTTTCGGTCCCATGTCCCACAAGGAGATACTTCATGCGTCGCCTTCTCGCGCTTTGTGCCGTTGCCGGCATCGCCTCTTCCGTGTTCGCCGTGCCGGCCTCAGCGAAGGTCGGCTATTACGTGATCCGCTGGGACAACACCGGCATCTGCCAGGTCTGGAACGAGGACCTGCAGTACAAGCCGTTCCAGTTCGGGGTCTCGACCTACAAGGTCGTCAGCAAGCCGCTCCCGACCTTCCAGCTGGCCTCGGATCTGCAGATCAAGATGCGCACCGAGCGGAAGTGCACGCTCTGAGCTCTACGGCAAGAGATCGCATTCGAAGGGCGGGTCGCGCGGGCGATCCGCCCTTTTTCTTTGCGCTGGCCTGAAGCGTTTCCCCGGCCGAAATCGCGCAGGTCCAGCGCACATTGTTTGAACCTCCGCGGCCGGTGGAACTACTCACATCTTGTCCGGGGCGCATGCCAAGCGCGTCCCGCACCACCCCTCCCCGTCATTGTCGGGAGGCGCATCACATCATTCATTTGAGGAGCTGATCATGCGTCGTATTTCCATGCTGTGCACTGCCGCCGGTCTTGCCGTCACTGCGTTCGTCGCCGCGAGCCCGGCCGAAGCCAGCTATCATCTGATCCGTTGGCAGGACACCGGCTTCTGCCAGATCTGGGACGAGAGCATCCCGACCACGCCGTGGCCGGCCGGCTATCACCGCGCCAGCGCGAGCGTGCCGACCTTCCTCGACGCCCTCGCGGCGAAGGACGCCGCGCTCAAGAGCGGTAGCTGCACCTGGTAAAGTTTCGATCGGCGGACGAAGAGCCGGGCAAGGACGCCAACGTCCTTGCCCGGTTGTTTTTGTGTTGCGTGAACGCGAGCCGTGGCGCCCTTACGCGTCCTTGTGCGCGCCGGGATGGATCAGGATGTCGCGCGCGGCGGCGAGGTCGATGAAGGCTTCGGCGCTGCCGCCCTGGTCGGGATGCAGGCCCTTGGCGGCGCGGCGATAGGCCTGGTTGATGTCCTCGCAGGTGAGCTGCACCGCGAGCGGCAGGCCGAGCACCTTGCGGGCGCGATCCTCGCTGGAGAGCTTCTTCGGCGCAGCGTTGCGGCGGCCGAAGCGCGGTGCGGTCAGATCGTGCACGACATCGAGCACCACACCGAGACGACGCTGGGCCGCCAGCGTCACGCTGTGATCGTCATTGTCGACGGCCTGGCGCAGCACCGGCAGCGCCTGCTCGGCGGCCTGGCGCAGCGTGACGTCGCCGCTCATCCGCGCGATCTCGGCCACCAGCCGGCCGGCCTCGGCCCAATCCGGCGATTGCGCCGACCGCAGGCGTTCCAGAGCGAGTTTCCAGGAGTCGAGCCGTTCCATCATGCGCGCAACGTTTAGCAATCAAGATCAGTATGCCAAGGCCGCCGTTTCCGACCCCTTAATTTCGAGTTAGCTTTTCGTGAAACTTCGAAACGAAAACGGGAGGAATATGCCATGGCGTTGCTCGCGAACCACATTGCCGTCGTCACCGGCGCCGGTTCCGGAATCGGCCGGGCGATCGCCGCCGGCTATGCGCGGGAGGGCGCGCAGATCGTGCTGCTCGACGTCAACGCCGAGACGGTGGCGGAGGCGGCGCAGGAGATCCGAGCATCGGGCGGCAAGGCCGAGAGCTTTGCGCTCGACGTGACCAGGCGCGAGGATTGCTTTGCGCTGGCGAAGCAAGTCGCGGACAGGGTCGGGCAGGTCTCGATCCTCGTCAACAATGCCGGCATCACCCGCCGCAACGCCTTCACCGCGGAGACCGAGACGGTGGCGAAGGACTGGAACGACATCATCTCGCTCAACCTCAACGGCGTCTTCAACATGACGCAGGCGTTCCTCGCGCCGTTGCGCGCGAGCAAAGGCCGCATCGTCAATATCGGCTCGATCCAGTCCTTCGTGCATCTGCGCACGCCGAGCTCGGCGGCCTACACCACCTCGAAGCACGGCGTGCTCGGCTTCACCAAGGCGCTCGCGGTCGAGCTCGGCAAGGACGGCGTGCGCGTCAACGCGATCGGGCCCGGCTTCATCGAGACCAACATCAACGTCCATGTGCGTGCGACAAATCCGGCGCTGGTGCAGGCCTTCGTCGATCACACCCCGCTGGCGCGCACCGGCAAGCCCGAGGACATCGTGGGGCCTGCGGTGTTCCTCGCCTCCGATCTGTCGGCCTTTGTCACCGGTAGCATCGTGATGGTAGACGGCGGCTACCGAACGGTGTGAGGCGCGAGACCCGCCAATCGCGGCGGCTTCGCGGCATTCCCAAGATCAATTCGGTACAGACCTCCCAATTAACCCTTCATTAACCAAACCAGACCACCGTAGATTCACGGCTTGGGGTCGTTGGTTCTCGATCCGCTTCCGACGATGGAAGCGGGCGTTGATCGGGAGGTGTGTTGATGACCACTGTTCATGTCGCCGCGTCCGAGCCGGACGCACAATTCTTTGCTCCGAACCAGATCGTTCCGCTTCTTATCGGCGCCACCGTCGACGAGGTCGAGCGTGAGCTCGTGCTGCAGACGCTGGCGCGCTGTGACGGCAACCGCACGCGGGCCTCGCGCGTGCTCGGCCTTTCGGTGCGCACGCTGCGCAACAAGATCAAGCTATATGCCGCCTCTGGCATCGACGTGCCTGCCCATCAGGACTAGCGCGCGACTTTAGTCCACCCGCGACGACGCGCTGCGCAGCCGCGCGCGATCGATGACACGGCTGGTTGCTCCGTTGGATTGATGTTGATCAAGCCGGGCACGATGCGCGGGCAGAATTGCTGCTGTCGTCAAACGCCGCTAAGTAGCTTGCTTCGGGTGAAGGGAGCAATGGCGTGGCAGACGACCAGGGACGACGGCCGGGGCCTCAGGGTCCTCGTGGGCGGCAAGGCGAGCCGGGACGACCGGGGCCACAAGGTCATCCGGGCCGGCGCGGCCCCGACGGCGCGCGCGGCAAGCCCGGGCCGCAGGGCAAGCCGGGCCCGGTCGGAAAGGCCGGACCGCAAGGAAAGCAGGGCGAAGCCGGTCCGCGTGGGCCGGCCGGCGCGCTGGGACCTGTCGGACCGCAGGGGCCGGCGGGGCCGCAAGGCCCGCGCGGCGAGCCGGGTCCGCCCGGCCAATTGCCCTCGATCGAGCAGGTGCTGCCGTGGCTCGACCAGCTCTTCGACGCCTGGGACGAGCGCCGCCGCCAACGCGAGCGCGAAGCCGCTGAGCGCGAAGCGCTCGAAGCCGCCGTCCAGGAGACCGACGAGGCAATCGTCGACGACGAGGGCGACGACGGCGACGATCACAAGAAGAAAAAGAAGAAGAAGAAGCAGGGCCAGAAGAGTTAGCCCCAGTCTATTTGGGCTGATCCTCGCGCCGCGGCAGCATGCCCATGCGCTCGAACTGCCAGCGCATGGCGCGATACCAGAGATAGCCGACCGCCGCGCCGCACAGGGCGAGGATGACCACATTCGCGCTGGAGAACGAGCCGCTCCACCACATCATCCACGCGGTCCACAGCAGCGTGAAGACGATGGCACCTGCTTTCAAGGGAAGAAGGGGGCGGCTCATGTCGTGCTCCGGGCGATCAAAACCCCGGCCGCCACCTTCGCAAGCCGAGGCAGCAGATACCGTGAGGCAGATCACGGAGCACGCTGCCTGAGCTCACGTACCGAAGCGCAGCCGCGAGCGCTCTTTGGCCTTTTCCGCCTCAACCTCGCGGTCGCGCGCCGGCGCATGGGTATGCAGTGAAGTCAGGAGTTTTCGCGCGGCCTCGGAGACCTCGGCCACCGCACGCTCGAACGCCGCCTCGTTGGCCTGAGACGGCCTGTTGAAACCCGACAGCTTTCGCACGAATTGCAGCGCGCTGGCGTGGATCTCATCCTCGGTCGCCGGGGGCTCGAAGTTGAACAGCGTCTTGATATTGCGGCACATGCACTTTCTCCGGATATTTCCTCGAGGACGGTTGGCGGAGGGGAAATCCTACATCGTTCCCGCATTTGTGCTAGGTTCCGCCGCAAAAGCGGCCGCCGGACACGAGCCGCACGGGGGAGAGGAACATGAGAGCTTCTTGCGTCGCGCTGTCGGCCATCCTGCTATCGATCTCGACGTCAGGATGGGCAGCCGACTATCCGCCACCGAAGCAGGGCGACTGGATCGCCCGGGATTTCAAGTTCCACACCGGCGAGACCATGCCGGAACTGAAGCTGCACTACACCACGGTCGGCGAACCCTCGGGCCAGCCCGTGCTGGTGCTGCACGGCACAGGCGGGTCGGGCGCGAGCATGTTGACGCCTTCCTTTGCCGGCGAGCTGTTCGGCCCGGGGCAGCCGCTCGACGCCGCCAAATATTACATCATCATTCCCGACAATGTCGGCCACGGCAAATCGTCGAAGCCCTCCGACGGCATGAAGACGAGCTTTCCGAAATACAATTACGAGGACATGGTCGAGGCGCAATATCGCCTGGTGACGGAAGGCCTCGGCGTCAAGCATCTGCGGCTCGTGATCGGCAATTCGATGGGCGGCATGCACACCTGGCTGTGGGGCGAGAAATATCCGAAGGCGATGGACGCGCTGATCCCGATGGCCTCGCAGCCGACCGAGATGGCATCGCGCAACTGGATGATGCGGCGGATCATGCTCGACACCATCCGCAACGATCCCGACTACAATGGCGGCAATTACACCGGCCAGCCGCGCATGATGAAATATGCCATCACCGCCTACGGCATTGCCAGCATCGGCGGGACGCTCGCCTATCAATCGCAGGCGCCGACCGCGGCGAAGGCCGACAAGATCGTCGATGACCGGCTCGCGACGCCGATCACGGCGGACGCCAACGACTTCGTCTATCAATGGGAATCCTCGCACGACTACAATGCGAGCGAGAAGCTGGAGGCGATCGAGGCCCCGCTGCTGCTGATCAATTCGGCCGACGACGAGCGCAACCCGCCCGAGACCGGCCTCACGGACGCTGCCATGAAGCGGGTCAAGAACGGCCGCCTCCATTTGATCCCGGCGAGCGCCGAGACGCGCGGCCACGGCACCACCGGCAATGCAAAGTTCTACAGCGAGCAGGTCAGGCAATTGCTACAGACCGCGCCGCAGCGGACGATGTAGGAGCGGCAGCCAGACGATATGTCGAAAGCCCGCTTTCGTAAGGCTGCACTCGCACTTCCCGGTGTTATCGAGGGCGCGCATCACGGCCATGCCGACTTCCGCGTCGGCAAGCGCGTGTTCGCGACGATAGGCTATCCCGATGACACATGGGGTATGGTGAAGCTGACGCCGGACCAGCAGGCCATGCTCATCGATGCGGAGCCGGCGATGTTTCGCCCGGTGCCCGGCGCCTGGGGCAAGAACGGCAACACGAATGTGAAGCTGGCGAAGGTCGATCAGGTGACGCTGCAAAGCGCGCTCAATATGGCCTGGCGCAATGTGGCGCCAAAATCGCTGCTCGCCTCGATCGAGACGCCATAGCGAAGATCATGCCGCAACGCATCATGCGCCGCGCCTCTCGCGCGCATATTATTTGAGCATGCAATGCGCTGTCAGCTCGGGCTTAATCGTATCAACGATACGAATCGGAATGCGGCGGAGGATCGCATGCGAAGGCTCGCACTGTGCGTTTGGCTGATCGCGATGACGGCGCTGACGAGCGCTGCGTTCGCGTTCGACAACGGGCAATATGATCACGTCCCGCCCGACATCCGCGCCTGGTTCAAGAGCGTGATCGCGCCGAACGGCGTGCCCTGCTGCGACATCTCCGACGGCCATCGCACCGACTACGACGTGCGCGCGGGCAGCTATTGGGTGCCGATCGAAGGGCAATGGATGGAAGTTCCCGAACGCGCCATCATCCGCGACCAGGGCAATCCGGTCGGCCAGGCCGTGGTGTGGTACGTCCACCACCGCGGGGCCATCATCATCAGCTGCTTCGTGCCGGCGGATGCGGTGTAGCGCGCCTTGATGAATTCCATTGGCTGGAGATGGCCCGATCGGGTAGCCTAGAGCCAAGCTTGAAGCGGAGGCACGCCGTTGACCGATCTTAGCGCCGAAGACCTCGCCACCATCTATGCCAAGCCGAGCCCGCGCGTGATCGCGAAGGCACGGCCCGCGATCGACGCGCATGCGAAGAAGTTCATCGAGATGTCGCCGTTCTGCGTCCTCGCGACATCGGGCGTGGACGGCAGCGTCGACGCTTCTCCGCGCGGCGGCGGCATCGGCTTCGTCCGCGTCGCCGGCCCCAACCAGCTGCTGATGCCCGACCGCTCCGGCAACAACCGCATCGACAGTTTTCGCAACGTGGTCGAAGGCTCAGGCTTCGTGCATTTGCTGTTCTTCGTTCCGGGCATCGACGAGACGCTACGCGTCGGCGGACGCGGCACGCTGTCGGCCGACCAGGATCTGCTCGCCTCGATGGAGGAATTCGGCAAGCCGCCGCGCGCGGTGCTGAACGTCGCCGTGAGCGAAGTCTATTTTCACTGCGGCAAGGCGCTGATGCGCTCGAAGCTGTGGTCGTCGGAGAAGGTGCCGCGCTCGGTGATGCCGAGCATCGTCACGGTCGTTCACGAGCAGACCGGCCTCGGCGAGCCCGCGAGCCAGGAGGCCGTGGAAGAGCTCTACAAGACGCAGCTGTAGGCCGCACGGCATCACAGCGTCGTCCCAGCCTCGCGCCACACTCCTCCCTGGGGTTATGGGTCCCCGCTTTCGCGGGGACGACATGGGAGTGTGTCGCGACGGCGTCTGTCGCGGCGTTAGCGCTTAATGCCCGTCGCCTTCCAGCCCGCCGACATGCTTCTGGGTGTAGAGTTCGAGGCCGATGCGGCCGATCAAATCGAGCTGGGTTTCGAGGAAGTCGATGTGATGCTCCTCGTCGCTCATCAGCTTCTCGAACAGGTCGCGTGTGACATAGTCCTTGACGCTGTGGCAGTAGGTCGCCGCTTCCTGATAGAGCGCCCGCGCGCTCATCTCGGCGGCGAGATCGCACTCGATGATCTCCTTGACGTTCTGGCCGATGCGCAGGGGGTCGAGCACCTGCATGTTCGGAAAGCCGTCGAAGAACAGGATACGCTCGGTGAGCTTGTCGGCGTGCTCCATCTCCTCGATGGACTCCTTGCGCCAGACCTTGGCCATGTCCAGCAGGCCCCAATTGTCGAGGAAGCGGTAATGCAGCCAGTACTGATTGATCGCAGTCAGCTCATGACGCAGCGCCTTGTTGAGATATTCGATGACCTTTGCGTCGCCCTGCATGGTTCACTCCAGCTCTTGCAATCCAAATCGGCCCTAACCGAGTTTAGAACGCTTCTAAATCACTTTGCGAACGAGGGCAACCGGCTGCGGGAACGCAGCCGGGGAAAAGCTCAGCCGGGGTTGCGGAAGTTTTCAGCAGGCCGCGAGCGCAAACTCGGCGGGCTCGGCGGTCTCGTCGTTGGCGGTCACGGTGTGGCTATGCGGACAGCCGGCGCAGCAGGACTGCGCGCAAGGGCCGAGCGCTTCGTCGATGATGGTCTTGATCGTCCGTGCGCAGCGGCCGCATTCGGCGCTACAGCCGAGACACCCATAGACCTGTTTGGCATGGCGCACGGCATCGTCGGACTCGGCGACGGCGGCGCGGATATCGTCATCGCTCAGCACGTTACAGGAACAAACGATCATGGAAGCGGCAGGCCCTTCGGTGATGCGCCATCATCGATATTTAACAGGCCGGCCGGATGCAAAAGGAAAAACCGGTATTTGAAGCTATTCCAAACTGGCCTGATCAAAGCCTAGAACGGCTCTAAAATAAGCTGTTGCGCTGGATCAAGATTGGGCCGGACTAGTCGCCGCCACCGCCTCCTCCACCGTCGCCACCGCCTCCGCAGTCGCCGCCGCTGCTGCTGCCGCTATCGCTGCTCGAACAGCTGCCGCCGTCGCTCGAGCTCCCCGAACTGCCGCCGGAGAACCAGCTTCCCAGCGAGAAGCCGTCACTCGTCCCGGAATAGCTGCTGTCCCCGCCGCCACTCCCGCGGTCGCTGCCTGCGGTGGCGCGGGAGCGCCGTGCGCGGTTCTGGAGATGTGCGATCCAGCCGTAGCCGATCGCGAAAACGATCCCGGCCGCAATCAAGGCATTGACCATCGCGTTGCCCATCATCGTCTCCCAGTGGGGCCCATATTAGTTGGTCGTCTCCGGCAAAGGTGCCGTTCATTGATCATTTCAGCGAAATATGGAACCTTGCGGCCCAAAGGTTCCCGTGTGTTGGTCTGAAAGGTCAAGCAATGAAGAAGTCGCTCCTGGCGGTCGCTGCCGTCGCCACCCTGGCCCTGACGGCCGGATCGCCGGCCCATGGCCAGCGCGGCGTCGCCGCAGGCGTGGCAGCCGGGATCATCGGCGGCGCCATTGTCGGCGGTGCATTGGCTTCTCCGTATTATTACGGACCCGGCTATGGCTACTATCAGCCGGGCTACTACCCGCCGCGCTACTACGCCCCTGGTCCAGGCTATGTGGCCGACGACTATTACGGCGGCTGCGTCTGGCAGAAGCAGCGCTTCTGGGATGGCTATGCCTGGCGCGTCCGTCGCGTCCGAGTCTGCGGCTGAGGCACGCCAAGCCGGTTGACTACGGAGTTGCCGTTCATCTCGGGGCCTGAAAAAGACCGCTTTTTCTCGTCACAGGTCCGTGTGCGTTTACCGTGGATTGACCATTTGCGCGCTTCCTAGCTGCAAGGCCAATTCCATCAGAGTGTGCGTGAACCTTTGAAACCCGGGCGCCTCTAACAGGAGGAACCCATCTCCCAGGAGAGCCAAGAGCATGAACAAGACTTTAGTTGCCGTCCTCACGGTCGCGACGGTCGCCGGTTCGCTGGTGACCGCCGCTCCGTCCGCCAAAGCCGGTGACAACGTCGGCGCCGGCATCGCGGCCGGCCTGATCGGCGGCGCGATCGTCGGCGGCGCCATCGCGTCGAGCCGTCCCGCCTATGGCGGCCCGGTTTACATCGCCGAGCCCCCGCCGCCCGCGCCCTGCTACTGGCGCCGCGAGCGCTATTGGGACGGCTACGGCTGGGTCAGCCGCCCGGTTCGCGTCTGCTACTGATCTGATCGCAACGCGCTCATGAGCGCGGCGATCGAAGCCCGGCCGAGCACCTCGGCCGGGCTTTTTCTTTGGTGAGACACTAAAGCGCGATGAGATTTGGACGAATCGTCATCGCGCTTTAGGTCTTTGTTTGAGCATGATCTTTTCGGAAAAACCGCTTCACACTTTTTCCGGATCATGCTCTACCGCGCCGCCTGGATCGAACGCAGCACCTCTTCACTCGGCCAGCAATCGACTTTGAGTCCCGCCGACTTCTGATAGGCGCCGAGCGCGGCGCGCGTCTGCATACCGGCCTTGCCGTCGATCTTGTCCTTGTAGAGCCCGATGCGCGTCAGCCCGCGCTGCATGGTCTCGACGTCCTTGGTGCGCAACTGCTTCGAAGCCGACCAGGGCGTTGCGAAGGGCAGCGGGCTCGTCATGCGGTCGCTGAGATGGCCGACGAACAGCACGTAGAGATCGGAGAAATTGTATTCCTTGATGACGAAGTAGTTCTTCGTGGTCAGGAACGACGGCCCGTAGATGCCTTCGGGCTGGAGCAGCGAGGCCGGCTGCGCCTGCTCGGCCGCGCTGAGCTTTTGGCCGCGCACCGAGACAAAACCCTCGCGCAGCCATTGGGCGATCGGCTTGGTTACCTCCGGCACGCCCGTCGTGCAATCGACCTTGGCCGGGGCCTGCACCTCGTAGGCCCAACGCAGGCCGCTCTGCCAGCCCTTGTTGACGAGCTGCTGCGCGGCCGAGGCCAGCGCATCCGGCACGGAGTGCCAGATGTCGATGCGGCCATCGCCGTCGAAATCGACGCCATGCTTGTAATATTCGGACGGCAGGAATTGCGTGAGCCCGGTGGCACCCGCCCAGGACGAGCGCATGTCCTTGCGCGTCACCACGCCTTCGCCGAGGATCTTCAGCGCCAGGATGAACTCGTTGCGATACTGATCCTTGCGCCGGCCGACATAGGCCTGCGTCGCCAGCACGCGAACCAGATCATAGGGCAGCGTGTAGCGGCCGTAATCGGTCTCTCGGCCCCAGATCGCCAGCATGACGGTCGCGGGCACGCCGGAGCTCTTCTCGATCTCGGTCAGCGCCGCGCGATATTTCTGCAGCAGCCGTTGGCCCTCGCCGGCCAGCCGCGCAATCGAAGCTTCCTTGACGTAGTCCGCCGGCACCTGCACGAACTCGGCCTGCGACGGCGCGCCGGTTGCCGGCCGTCCCGGCAAGAGCAGATCGGGCAGCTTGTAATCGGGCTCCAGCCCGCGCGTCTGCGCGTCGAACGTTGCGCGCGAGACGCCGGCCTGTTGGGCTTCCGGCCACAGCGAGGCGATGAACTGCGTGAAGGCGGCGTCAGCGGCGCGGGCGGGCGACCAAGCGCAGGTGATGACGATCACCGCAGCGATGAGCGCCCGCCGCATCATGCCGCCATCACCGCGTCAGCTTCTTGTACTTCACGCGGTGCGGGATGATGCTGTCCTGGCCGAGCCGGCGCATCTTGTCCTTCTCGTAATCCTGGAAATTACCTTCGAACCATTCGACATGGCTCTCGCCCTCGAAGGCGAGGATGTGCGTCGCGATGCGGTCGAGGAACCAGCGATCGTGGCTGATGATGACGGCGCAACCGGCAAAGTCCTCCAGCGCCTCTTCGAGCGCGCGTAGCGTGTCGACGTCGAGGTCGTTGGTCGGCTCGTCGAGCAGCAGGACGTTGGCGCCGGACTTCAGCATTTTTGCCAGATGCACGCGGTTGCGTTCACCGCCCGAGAGCGCGCCGACCTTCTTCTGCTGGTCCGCGCCCTTGAAGTTGAACGACGAGCAATAGCCGCGCGAATTGACTTCCTTTTTGCCGAGCAGGATCAATTCGTTGCCGCCGGAGATCTCCTCCCACACGGTCTTCTTGCCGTCGAGCGCGTCGCGCGACTGGTCGACGTAACCGAGATGCACGGTCTCGCCGACCGTGATCGAGCCCTTGTCCGGCTGTTCCTGCTTGGTGATCATCTTGAACAGCGTGGTCTTGCCGGCGCCGTTGGCACCGATCACGCCGACGATGCCGCCGGGCGGCAGCTTGAAGGTGAGATCGTCGATCAACAGGCGATCGCCATAGCCTTTGCTGAGACCTTCGAAGTCGACCACGTTGGCGCCGAGCCGCTCAGCGACAGGGATGATGATCTGCGCGGTCTGAGTCTGTTTCTCGCTGGCCTGCTTGAGCAGTTCCTCATAACGCTGGTAGCGCGCCTTGGATTTGGCCTGGCGTGCCTTGGGCGAAGACGCCACCCATTCCTGCTCGCGCGCGAGCGTCTTCTGGTGCGCGGCGTCCTCGCGTCCCTCCTGCTCCAGACGCTTCTGCTTCTGCACCAGCCAGGACGAGTAATTGCCTTCGTACGGGATGCCGCGGCCGCGATCGAGCTCGAGGATCCAGCCGGTGACGTTGTCGAGGAAGTAGCGGTCGTGGGTGACGATCAGGATCGCGCCGGGATAGTTGCGCAGGTGCCCTTCCAGCCACGACACGGATTCCGCGTCGAGATGGTTGGTCGGCTCGTCCAGCAGCAAGAGCTCGGGCTGGTCGAGCAGCAGGCGGCACAGCGCGACGCGGCGACGCTCACCGCCTGAGAGCTTGGTCACGTCGGCGTCGTCGGGCGGACAGCGCAGCGCGTCCATGGCCTGGTCGACCTTGCTGTCGAGATCCCACAGGCCCTGAGCCTCGATCTCGTCCTGCAGCTTGGTCATCTCATCGGCGGTCTCGTCCGAATAGTTGACCGCGAGCTCGTTGTAGCGGTCGAGGATCGCCTTCTGCTTGGCGACGCCTTGCATCACGTTCTCGCGCACGGTCAGCTTGGGATCGAGCTGCGGCTCCTGCTCCAGATAGCCGACGCGGGCACCCTCGGCGACCCAGGCCTCGCCGGTATATTCCTTGTCGAGACCGGCCATGATCTTGAGCAGCGTCGACTTACCCGAGCCGTTGACGCCGAGCACGCCGATCTTGGCGTCCGGGTAGAAGCTCAGATGGATGTTATCGAGCACCTTCCGGGTCGGGTAGCTCTTGGTCAGGCCCTGCATGAAATAGATGAACTGGCGCGCCATTGGTCCCGTAAAACCTTCGATTTGAGGAAATTTGCTTCGCCAGCGATGTAACGATCCCGCCCTCAAAGGGCAACGTTTTCCCTCCGTTCACCACGGATGAATACGGGACGGACACCATCCGGACGCAGATCCGGACAATTGAAACCATTTTTTAATAAAGCAGGCCAAAGCTCGGTTTCGCGCGGAAACAGCGCCACCCGCTCAGAACGAATGGGGAGCACAGCGAGGCCGCATCATGGCTCTGATCGAGACCAATTCTCTTCCCGTTCCGGCAGGAGCCGGGCGCACTTTCGGGTTCGCCTCGGAGATCAAGGCCTTCTGGAAGCGCTTCTTCGCCACCGCCTTCAATCCCTACCGGCCCGAACTGCATTACATGCGCGGCCCCGGCCCCGCCTGGCGCGCCAAGCACGGCCTGGATGCGCCGTTCCGCTTGAAGCCCCGCGACGTCTGAGAGACGACCTCCTATCGGACTTTTGAAGCCGCAGGCTGCTTGCGCGCTGGCGCGATTGCGCGCAACCATGGCCAGGTTCCGACGACGGCGCCCTTCCGGCGCCATCACCTCTCGCCATGGATGATCGCTGATGAGCCGGCTGCGCTGCGCAATCCTCGACGACTATTTCAACCTCGCCCTCGACGTCGCCGACTGGCCGAAACTGTCAGACCGCGTCGACGTCACCGTGTTCAGCCATCCCTTCGCCTCCGAGCAGGCCGCAGCCAGTGCGCTCACCGACTTCGAGATCATCTGCGCGATGCGCGAGCGCACGGCGTTTCCCAAGAGCCTGTTCGATCGCCTGCCGAAGCTGAAGCTGCTGTTGACGTCGGGCATGCGCAACGCTGCGATCGACATCGAGGCCGCGAAAGCGCGCGGCATCGCCATCGGGGGCACGCAATATTCCCGTGATCCGACCGCGCCGCTCGCCATGGGCCTGATCCTGGAATTGACCCGCGGCATCGGCCGTGAGAACGCGCGGATGCATGCGGGCGAATCCTGGCAGAGCTTTGCCGGCGTCGAGATCGAGGGCCTGACGCTCGGCATCGTCGGGCTCGGCAAGCTCGGCAGCAAGATGGCGGGCATTGCGAAAGCGTTCGGCATGAACGCGATCGCCTGGAGCCCGAACCTCACGCCGGAGAAGTGCGCGGCTGTTGGTGTCGGCTACGCCACCAAGGAGGAGCTGTTCGCCAAGGCCGACATCGTCACCATCCACGTGGTGCTGAGCGAGCGCTCGCGCGGGCTTGTGAGCCGCGCGGATCTTGCGCGGATGAAGCCGACGGCCTTCCTGGTCAACACCGCGCGCGGGCCGATCGTGGATGAGCAGGCGCTGCTGGAAGCCTTGCAGGAGCGCAAGATCGCGGGTGCAGGCCTGGACGTGTTCTCGGTCGAGCCGCTGCCGGTCGACCATCCCTTCCGCAAGCTCGACAATGTCGTGCTGACGCCGCATCTGGGCTACGCCACCACGGATGGTCTGCGCATTCATTATGGCCAGATGGTCGAGGCGATCGACGCCTTCACCAAGGGCGGCGAGCTGCCGCGCAGGCTGGCCTGAAATCAAAAGGGCGTGCCGACGGCACGCCCTTCGCAAACATTGATGTTGAGGCGCTCAGCGCACGGTGACCGGCGCGGGCAGCGGCGGCACGACGGTGGGCTGCGTCCCCGGGACCGGGCCCGCCTGGGCGGACATCGGAGCCGGCCCGGCCGCGCTCGGCGTCGGCGCGGCGGAGGCCGTCGCCGTTCCCGGCGGCGGGCCGCCCGGCATCACGACAACGCGGGTGCCGACCTTGACGCGATCGAACAGGTCGGAGACGTCCTCGTTCAACATGCCGATGCAGCCCGACGAGACGAACTTGCCGATGGTCGAGGGCTGGTTAGTACCGTGGATGCGGTACACGGTCGAGCCGAGATACATCGCGCGGGCGCCGAGCGGATTGCCGGGGCCGCCGGCCATGAAGCGCGGCAGATAGGGCTGACGCTCGATCATCTCGGTCGGCGGATGCCAATCCGGCCACTCGGCCTTGCGGGTGATCTTCTGCACGCCGGTCCAGGTGAAGCCGTCGCGGCCGACACGGACGCCGTAGCGGATCGCACGGCCGCCTCCGAGCACGTAATAGAGGTAGGTGTTGGGCGTATCGACCACGAGCGTGCCGGCCGGCTCCTTGGTCTGGAACGCGACCTCCTGACGGCGCAGGTTCGGCGGCAGCTGCACCGGCGCGGCATCGGGCTGCTCCTCGGGTGGCAGCGCGGCCAAGGTCACCGGGCGGCCATCCGTGCCCACGGGCGGCTGCCCGGCCTGGACCGTGCCGGTCGCGGCGGGACCGCCGACAGCCTCGGGCGGACGCAGACCATCATTGGCAGGCGCCTGCTGAGGGGGACGGTCGGCGTAGATCACCGCCGGCGGACCGGCGGGCCGGCCGTAGCGGGGATCGTCGGGCGACATCACAGGGCCCTGCGGCGCTGCCGAATAGACCGGCGGGGCGCCAGCCGGGCGACCGTAGCGCGGATCATCCGGCGACATCACCGGGCCTTGCGGCGGGGCGGCCGAATAGACCGGAGGCGCGCCCATCGGACGGCCGTAGCGCGGATCGTCGGCCGGACCGGGCGGCGGCAGCGAGGCATGCGGCATCGCGTCGTCGTCTTCGTCGAGCGCGTCGAAATTCGGTACGCGGTCACCGGGCCGATACTCGGCCGGGGCGCCATAGCTCGGGACCTGCTGGACCGGATAGCTCTGAGCCTGAGCGAGCGAGGTTCCCGCCGCAGCGACTGTTGCGGCAGCGCATATCGTCAGAAAATGTTTGATCATCATCGCTCTTGTATAGTCCCCAAGCCCGATCGGACCGTTAACGGCCAGATGACGGAAGATAGCGGCACATTCAAGACATATCAGGCTTATTTGCGCCGGACTTGCCGTTTTGTGATCCGCAAGACTACCGTTGCCCCGTTGCATCACGGGGCTGAAATCGTATCGCGCCATCAATTGCCGCGATGTTGGGCCGCGATTTTAACGGAACGATGCGGAGGCGTTGCGATATGGTCGAATCAGCCTGATTCGCCACTTTTTTGAGCTTCGATCCCGCGTGGCGAACGCGGCAAGCAGTACCGTCACCGCGTTCAGATGGCTCTTGGGCCCCGGCCACTCCGCCGCCGGGGCGGAAATTCGCAACCGCTCGATGCTTCCCGGCTTTCGCTTCCTGTTTGCCGCGATCCTGCTGTCAACCTCCATCCTGGTGTTCGGCCTAGGGGCCGCCGCGCTGCTGCGGGCGACCCATCAGCAATATGCCAGCAACCCCGGCTGGCGGAACGGCCCGCAGGAGCAGGTGTTTGCGCAAGCGCCCGAGCCGGCCCAGCCGGTGCTCGCGGTGCTGCGGGCCGAGCCGGAGTTGCCCGCCGAGACCACGCCATCGCTCCGCGACCAGGTACCGACCATCGCTCTGCCCCTGAGCGAGCCCGAACAGGTTGCCGCACTGACGACCGAGACCGAGGCTCAGCCTGAGGCCGCCGCGCCCCAGGCCGAAGCGCCGGCCATCGAGCCAGCCAGGCCCGAGCCGACCGTGGCGGCGGCAGCCCCGGCTTCCACGGATACGCTGACCCCCGCCGACACCACGGCCGCGATCCCCGAGGCCCAGCCTGCCGCAACCGCCAGCGAGCCGGCACCGGCTGACCCTGCCCTCGCGGCCGCGACGATCGATGTCGCCTCGGCAAGGCTCGCTGCGCTGAACGCTGCCCCGGCCGCCAGCGATGCGCCGACGAAGGCCAAGGCCGAGAGCAGCAAGCCGGACAGCAAGGTCACCAAGCGCAAGGCCAAGGTCAAGAAGCGCCAGCGCGTGGTGCGGCGCCCGCCGCCTCAGCAGCTGCAGCAGCAGCTCGATCCGTTCGGTCAGCAGCAGCCGGCTTTCGCGACAACAACGACCGCACGCACGCGCTGACTCGTCACTCCGACAAACTCACGCCGGGCCGGTCGCGATGGCCGGGCCGCCGGTCTGGCCCCATTCCGACCACGAGCCGTCATAGAGCGCGGTGTCGGTGATGCCGAGGCGGTAGAGCGCGAGGGTCAGCACGCCGGCGGAGACGCCGGAGCCGCAGCTCGTCACGATCGGCGCATCCAGCTTGACGCCGGCATTGGTGAAGGCGGCGCGGAGCTCGTCGAGCGGCTTCATCTCGCCGGTCGCGGCATCGAATAACAGGTTGTAGGGCACGTTGCGGGCGCCGGGGATGTGACCGGAGCGGATGCCCGGCCGCGGCTCGGGCGCACGGCCTTCGAACCGATCGGCCGCGCGCGCGTCGATCACCTGCTCGGCGCGGCTTTCGACGTTGGCGATCAGCTGCTGCATGCTGCGCACGCGGTTTGCATCATAGCTCGCCCTGAAGGTCGCAGGCTTCGGCTTGACCTCGCCGCTCTCGGTCGCGCGTCCCTCAGTGCGCCACTTCTTCAGGCCGCCATTGAGGATGCGCACGTTGCTGTGGCCGTAGGACAGGAACATCCACCAGGCACGCGGCGCTGCGACCCAGCCGCCGGCATCGTAGAGCACGACGGTGTCGCTGTTTCCGATGCCGAGATTGCCGACGTCGCGGCCGAACTGCTCGACGCTCGGAAACATGTGCGGCAGCGGGTTGGAATGATCCGACACCGCATCGACGTCGAAGAACACCGCGCCCGGCAGATGCGCGGCGAGATAATCGTCCTTCGGCAGCGGCAGCACGCCCGGCAGCTTGAAGCTGGCGTCGAGGATCTTGACGTTGGCATCGCCGATGTGAGCGGCGAGCCATTCGGTGGAGACGAGGGGGTCGGTGGTCATGCGATGTCTTTCTTGTCGTTCCGAAGTTGAAGCAATGCGCATCAAACTCCGCTGTCATCGCCCGGCTTGACCGGGCGATCCAGTATTCCAGAGGCGGTTATGATTGAGTCGAGAGGCTGCGGCGTACTGGATTCCCCGCTTTCGCGGGGAATGACAGAATGGCGCGACGGCGCAGCACTTCTCACCCCTTCTTCTTCGGCTCCCACTTCTCGGTCGGCCCGCCGGCATCGCGCCAGGCGGCGTAGCCACCGGCGATGTGGGCGACGGGCTTGAGGCCCATGTCCTGCGCGGTCTTGGCCGCGAGCGCGGAGCGCAGGCCCCCGGCGCAGTGGAAGACGAACTTCTTGTCCTCCTGGAAGATCGGCTTGGCGTAGGGGCTCTGCGGGTCGATCCAGAATTCGAGCATGCCGCGGGTGCAGGCGAACGCGCCCGGGATCCGGCCGTCGCGCTCGATCTCGCGGGGATCGCGGATGTCGACGATGACGACGTCGCCGTTCTTGGAGATCTCGATCGCGTCCTTGGCGGTGAGCGTCTCGATCTCGGCATTGGCCTCGTCGATCAGCGCCTTGATGCCGCGGGTGATGGTCTGGGGCATATGGTTCTCCCTCTTGTTGTCATTCCGGGGCGCGCGTAGCGCGAGCCCGGAATCCATTGATCTACGCGTGCTGCGGCCCGATGGATTCCGGGCTCGCGACTTCGTCGCGCCCCGGAATGACAACAGCTAGTGCGTCAATTCCTTCATCGCACTCTCCAGCCCCTCGATCGTGATCGGATACATCCGATTGGCGAAGATGCGTTTGATGATGGTGGTGGATTCCGAATAGTCCCAGTGCTTCTGCTGCACCGGGTTCAGCCACACCGTGTGCGGATAGGTGCGGATGATGCGGTCGAGCCAGACCGAGCCGGGCTCCTCGTTGACGTGCTCGACCGAGCCGCCGGGCACCATGATCTCGTAAGGCGACATCGAGGCGTCACCGACGAACACGACCTTGTAGTCGTGCGGGTATTTGTGCAGCACGTCCCAGGTCGGCGTGCGATCGGTGAAGCGGCGCTTGTTCTGCTTCCACACGCCCTCATAGAGGCAGTTGTGGAAGTAGAAATACTCCATGTGCTTGAACTCGCTCTTCGCCGCCGAGAACAACTCCTCGACCTGCTCGATATGCGCGTCCATGGAGCCGCCGATGTCAAAGAACACCAGCAGCTTCACCGCATTGCGCCGCTCGGGCCGCATGTGCACGTCGAGATAGCCGTGATTGGCGGTCTCGCGGATGGTGGTGTCGAGATCGAGCTCGTCGGGCGCGCCGGTGCGGGCGAACTTGCGCAGGCGGCGTAGCGCCACCTTGATGTTGCGGATGCCAAGCTCGACGTTGCCATCGAGATCCTTGAACTCGCGCTTGTCCCACACCTTCACGGCGCGGTTGTTGCGGTTCTTCTCCTGGCCGATACGCACGCCTTCGGGATTGTAGCCGTGGGCGCCGAACGGCGAGGTGCCGGCGGTGCCGATCCATTTCGAGCCGCCCTGGTGGCGGCCCTTCTGCTCCTCGAGGCGCTTCTTCAGGGTCTCCATGAGCTTGTCCCAGCCCATGGCCTCGATCTGCTTCTTCTCTTCTTCCGTCAGATACTTCTCGGCCAGCTTCTTCAGCCACTCCTCGGGGATCTCCGCCTTGTCCATGGCGTCGAGCAGGCTTTCCAGCCCCTTGAAGACAGTGCCGAAGACGCGGTCGAACTTGTCGAGGTTGCGCTCGTCCTTCACCAGCGAGGCGCGCGACAGGTAATAGAAGTTCTCGACCGTGTAGTCGGCAAGGTCGGCGTCGAGCGCCTCCATCAGCGTGAGGTATTCGCGCAGCGTCACGGGGACCTGCGCATCGCGCAGAGAGGTGAAGAATTGCAGGAACATGGGTGACAGATTGCCCGTCGGGTGGCCGACGTCAAGGGGCGGCACTTCACCTCTCCCATCGGGAGAGGTCGGCACGCAGTGCCGGGTGAGGGGTTTCGCTTCCTCGTGGGACCGGCGCCCCCTCACCCGATTTGCACCGGACGATGCTCCGCATCGCCGGGAGCAAATCGACCTCTCCCCGCTGGGGAGAGGTGAAGCAAGATCACGACCGCGGTGATTCAACGTGGACCGGCAGGCTTTTTGCTCTAGAATTGCCGGCCTCAAGGGGTTGTTTGGGGGACGTTTGCAATGGGAATTGTCGCGGCGCTCATCATCGGCGCCATCGCCGGCTGGCTGGCCGGCAAGATTGTCCACGGGGCGGGATTTGGCCTCGTCGGCAACATCGTCGTCGGCATCATCGGCGCGCTGGTGGCGAGCTGGGTGCTGCCACAGCTGCACATCCAGCTGGCAACGGGCACGATCGGCGCCATCGTCGACGCCACGATCGGCGCAGTGATTGTGCTGGTCATCCTTTCGCTGATAAGACGGGTCTGAAAGCCTGACCGAACCAGGAACGGCCGCCCTGCGCGGCCGTTCCCATGTCGCGACCGGGGCGATGCAATTGGCAATTCCCGGGACGACGACCAACAAGGACGCGCGATGAAATTTACCGGCACCAAGGACTATGTTGCGACCGATGACCTCAAGGTCGCCGTCAACGCTTCGATCGTGCTGGAGCGCCCGCTCCTGGTGAAGGGCGAGCCCGGCACCGGCAAGACCGTGCTGGCGGAGGAAGTGGCGAAGGCGCTGAACGCGCCGCTGCTCACCTGGCACATCAAGTCCACCACCAAGGCGCAGCAGGGCCTCTACGAATACGACGCGGTGTCGCGCCTGCGCGACAGCCAGCTCGGCGATGAGCGCGTGTCCGACATCCGCAACTACATCAAGCGCGGCAAGCTGTGGGACGCCTTCACCAGCGAGCAGCGCCCGGTGCTCCTGATCGACGAGATCGACAAGGCCGACATCGAATTCCCCAACGATCTGCTGCTCGAGCTCGACCGCATGGAATTCCATGTCTACGAGACCGGCGAGACGATCAAGGCCAAGCAGCGCCCGATCATGATGATCACGTCCAACAACGAGAAGGAGCTGCCGGATGCGTTCCTGCGCCGCTGCTTCTTCCACTACATCAAGTTCCCCGACGCCGACACGATGGGCCGCATCGTCGACGTCCACTTCCCCGGCATCAAGAAGCGCCTGGTCGAGGAAGCGTTGCGCATCTTCTTCGAGGTGCGCGAGGTGCCTGGCCTGAAGAAGAAGCCGTCGACCTCGGAGCTGCTCGACTGGCTCAAGCTGCTGCTCAACGAGGACATGAGCGCCGAGCAGCTGCGCGAGCGCGACCCGCGCAAACTGATCCCGCCGCTGCACGGCGCGCTGCTGAAGAACGAGCAGGACGTGCATCTGTTCGAGCGGCTGGCGTTCTTGAGCCGACGGGAGGTGTAAGGCATGCCGTAACGCGTCGCATGGTGCCGTAGGGTGGGCAAAGGCGCAGAGCGCCGTGCCCACCCTTCCTCCGTGATGGGTGCCGATCGTGGGCACGCTTCGCTTTGCCCACCCTACGATATCTGCGCTGCGTCCGGGGCACGAGTGCGGGCAAGGGGCAACGGCGTCATCTCCAAATGCCACTGTCATTCCCCGCGAAGGCGGGGAATCCAGTACGCCGCGGCTTCTCGGTTCTAGCGCACCTTCTCGGAGTACTGGATCGCCCGCCTTCGCGGGCGATGACAGCGCGTGCGTAGCCGCAGACACACCTTCGCAGCCTCGCGGCTCATCTCGCCCGAGCTTTGCTTCATTGCATCGCCTCTTCCGAAGAAAGAGGGCGCAGGGAAGACCGGGTGCCGACGGGCACCCGCGGTCCGCTGCGCGAAAGGCACACGCAGAGAAACCGCACAGCAGCATACAGGTGTCGCCGATCACTCGGCCTTCCCTGCGCGATGGTCGGACGGCTTATGCCGCGCTCTCCCGGGAGCCGAATTCCTTCTGGCCTCCCTCGCCCCGCGAATTGACGATGCCGTCTGCCCGGTTGGGCTCGCGCACATCTCCGCGACAGGCTTGACCGTAGCAACGACGGCCAGGACCACACGGTTTTGCCGTACGCAGCTCATCCAGCGTCGCCAAGAGGCTTCGCCGGACTTCGGCGCCGTTCGTCTGCACGTGGCCGCGGACTCACAGGGACTACCCGCCCTGCCCGCACCTTCGTGTCGACGCTGCCGCGTCCATCGCAACCCGGCCCGCGCTTCGAACGACTCGCGAACCGCCCCTCTTCGTCGGGCCGGGCTGTTTCGATCTATGCCGCAATTCCGAATTTCGGTAAAGTGGAATATTTTTGCGCGGAGGGGTTGACGCGGCAGCGACACAGCAAGCTTGTAGGGTGGGCAAAGGCGCACTTGCGCCGTGCCCACCACCTCTACAATATTGCAACAGAAGCGTGGGCACGCTTCGCTTTGCCCACCCTACGCAATTGCACTGCTCACGCCACCGCCGTCTCCGGAATCCTTGCCGCCTCCATCGGCTGCTTGCCGCGGATCAGGTCGGAGGCGCGGTCGGCGATCATCATGGTGGAGGCGTTGAGGTTCGCCGATATCATGCGGGGCATGACTGAGGCGTCGATGACGCGGAGGCCCTCCAACCCATGGACGCGGAGCTGGTCATCGACGACCGCCCAGGTGGAATCCGCGGGGCCCATGCGGCAAGTGCAGCCGGGGTGGAAGGTGGTGGTGCCGCGCTCGGTGGCGGCGTGCAAAAACTCGTCGTCGGTGTTGACGTTGGGGCCGGGGAAATCCTCGTAGGCGTAATAGGGCGAGAGCGGCGCACTCTTCAGCAGGCGGCGCGCCAGCTTCATGCCGCCGACGATGACGCGGCGGTCGAGCTCGGCGTCGAGATAATTGGTCTGGATGATCGGCGGCGCGAACGGATCGCTGGAGCGGATGCGGACATAGCCGCGGCTCTCGGGCCGCTGCTGCCAGGACGCCACGGTCATGCCGGGCTCGTCCTCGAGCTGACCCTGCACGCCTTCCTTGTAGCTTGCCGGCGTGAAGGTGAGCTGCAGGTCGGAGCTCTCGGCGCTCTCGCCGGAATGCCAGAAGCAATAGACCATGGTCGGCGACAGCGACAGCAGGCCGCGGCGCGCGGTCGCCCATTTCATCGCCTCGACCCAAAGACGCCAGCCGCGGCGGAGCTCGTTGATGGTCTTGATGTCCTTGACGCGCGCCACCGTGCGCGGGGCGTAATGATCCTGCAGGCCCTCGCCGACGGGCAGCGCGTGACGCACGGCGATGCCGTGCTGCTGCAAGAGATCCGGCGAGCCGATGCCGGAGAGCTGAAGCAGTTGCGGCGAATTATAGGTGCCGCCGGACAGGATCACTTCCTTGTTGGCGCGCACTTCGACCGGCTGCCCGCCGCGCCCGCCCTTCATGTAGCGCACGCCGACCGCGCGCTTGCCTTCAAAAATGATCTCGGTCGCGTGTGCATGCGTATGCACATGCACGTTGGGCCGCTTCATCGCCGGCTTGAGGAACGCGGTCGCGCCGGAGACGCGCAGGCCGTTGTTGATGGTGCGCTGGCAGTAGGAGACGCCTTCCTGGGTCTTGCCGTTGTAATCGGGGTTGCGGGGAATGCCGAGCGAGACCGCGCCTTCCATGAAGGCCTCGCAGAGCGGATCGCGCCAGTTCATGGTGGTGACGATGAGGTTGCCGTCGCGGCCGCGATAGGTGTCCTCGCCCTCGCCGACCCGCTTCTCCAAGCGCCGGAAGTAGGGCAGCACGTCGGCATAGCCCCAGCCGCGATTGCCCATCTGCGCCCAAGTGTCGAAATCCATGCGCTGGCCGCGATTGTAGATGTGGCCGTTGATCGAGGACGAACCGCCGAGCGTCTTGCCGCGCGGTGCGTAGATGCTGCGCCCGCCGGTCCACGGA
This sequence comes from Bradyrhizobium sp. NC92, assembly GCF_025200865.1. NCBI lineage: Bacteria > Pseudomonadati > Pseudomonadota > Alphaproteobacteria > Hyphomicrobiales > Nitrobacteraceae > Bradyrhizobium > Bradyrhizobium sp. NC92. Next base: position 2,183,840 of record NZ_CP104171.1, on the reverse strand, counting down.
CCGGGCTCCTGCTGGTAGGCCCAGTTGATGCTCTTCATGTGGAAGGTCTTGATGAAGCCCGCCGGCAGATGGATGTAGGGATGCCAGTCGGAAGGGCCCGCCTCGAGCACGCAGACGCTGACGTCAGGATCTTCGCTGAGCCGGCTGGTGAGCACGCAACCGGCGGAGCCCGCGCCGACGATCACATAATCAAATCTATCCATGGTCCCTCGGCCGCCCCTAGCGCGGCTTGTCGTTGAGTTGGAATTCCAGGTGCGCCTGCACCGTCGGCCATTCGGCGGCGGTAATGCTGTAGACGACCGTATCGCGCAACGTGCCGTTCGGCGCGATCTGGTGGCTGCGCAGGATACCGTCCTGCTTGGCGCCCAGGCGCTCGATGGCGCGGCGGCTCTGGTGGTTGAAGAAGTGCGTGCGGAACTCGACCGCGATGCAGTTCAGCGTCTCGAAGGCGTGGCGCAGCAGCAGCAGCTTGCACTGCGTGTTGAGCGGGCCGCGCTGCGCGCTCTTGCCATACCAGGTCGAGCCGATCTCGACGCGGCGGTTCGTGGCATCGATGTTCATGTAGGTGGTCATGCCGACGATGGTGCCGCCGGCGTCGAACACGGTGAAGGGCAGCATCGAGCCGGCAGCCTGCAGGCCGAGGCGACGGTCGATCTCCTTGCCCATGTTCTCCGGCAGCGGGATCGCGGTGTACCACAGCTTCGACAGCTCGCCGTCCTTGACGGCCTCGACCAGCCCCTCGCGATGATCATGCGACAGCGGCTCGAGACGGGCGTGCTGTCCGCGCAGGGTGATGGGGTCGGGCCAGGGCATTTAAGTCTCTCTCCGTTGTCATTGCGATCGAAGCGAAGCAATCCAGAGTCTTAGCGCGGAGGCAGTCTGGATTGCTTCGTCGCCAGCGCAAAATGGCTTCGCAATTTTGTCGCGGGCTCCTCGCAATGACGGCTTGGCTCACTTATTCAAAAAATTCAACGGCAATCCGCCGCGCGGCCAGTCGATCGCGATCAGCTCGCCCCTGCCCGACAGCGTGATGTAGGCGGTTTTGAGCTCGGGGCCGCCGAAGGCGATGTTGGTGGTGACGCGGTCGCCGGTCGGGACCTGTTCCACCAGGGTGCCGTCGGGCGCGACCACCGAGATGCAGCCGGAGACGAGCGTGGCGACGCAGACATTACCGTTCGCTTCCACCGCGAGCGAGTCGAACATCTGGTAGCCGCCGAGGCCGCAGATCGGCTGGCCGCGCTCGCCGCGATAGATCGGATCGCGCGGCTTGAGCGTGCCCGGCGCCGAGAGCTCATAGGCCCAGAGCCGCCCGGTCGGCGTCTCCGCGATGTAGACCGTGCTCTCGTCCGGCGACAGGCCGATGCCGTTGGCCGGCAATATGCCGTGCACGATTTCGACGATCTCGCTCATGCCGGGCTTGAGGTAATACATGCCGCCGACGTCCATGTCGCGCGCGCGGCGCTTGCCGAGATCGGAGAACCAGAGGCCGCCGTGCTTGTCGAAGACGAGGTCGTTCGGCCCGCGCAGATCGTGCGCGCCGCATTTGCTCACGACGGTCTCGACCTTGCCGGACTGCAGGTCGACGCGCTGGATCGCGCCGCCGAGATAATCGTCCGGCTGCGGGCCCGGCATGATCATCTTGCCGGCCGGAATCCAGGAGAAGCCGCCATTGTTGCAGATGTAGATCTTGCCGTCGGGCCCGAGCGCGGCGCCATTCGGACCGCCGGGAATTTTCGCCACGATGTCCTTGCGACCGTCGGGATAAATGCGCGTCAGGCGCTGGCCGCGGATCTCCACAAGCACCACCGAACCGTCCGGCATCACGACCGGCCCTTCGGGAAATTCGAGGTCGGTGGCGAGAACGCGGACGTTGGACATTGGAGACCCTCCCGGCTGCTTGTTATGGCTTGCACGGGATGTCCGGCACGGGCCCCCGCAGGCAAGATTTGCCTGCGGTTATGGCAAAGTCACTGGGGCTTGCCAAGCAAGCGGGACGGTATGCCAGCGTTGCGTGTTATTCTTTGACCGGTATCCAGATTTCGAAGCCGCCGTTGCCGGTGGCGGGATCGAATTTCTCGTCATAGCGCTCGAAGTTCGGCGCGTCCGCGGCTGTCAGGCCAGACGTTGGCAGCCATTGATTCCAGATCGTGTTGACGGTGCGCCGGATCGAGGCGACGTGGTCTTTGTGCGTGAACACCGCATAGCGCTGCTCCGGAATGCGGATGCGACCGAAGCGGCGCGGCAGGTCGGAGAAATCGGCGACCTCGACGCCGGCGATGTAATCGAAATTGCCGGCATCATCGCCGTTGCAGCAGACGCCATAGGCGACTTGACCGATGGGCGCGGGAATGTCGCCGACCTCCCGATTGAAGCGCTGCCATAAACCGGGGATCATGGCGCCGTTGTCGCAGGAGATGCGCTCGGCGGGACCGGCGACGAGGAAGGCCTTTGCGATCTCGAAACGCGGCGGGGAAAGATGGTCGAGCATGGTGGAGTCCATGAGAATCGGCTCCTGTAGCCTGAGCTGGTTGACGCACGCTGCCGCCCTCACCGCTTCGGGCGTGGTGCCGAACTGGTCGCGGAACGCGCGGGTGAAAGCTTCGTGCGAGCCGTAATCCGCCTCCAGCGCCAGTGACAGGATGTCGGGTGCGCCCTTTGCCAGGCAGCGCGCCGCCTCCGTCAGCCGCCGCGCGCGCACGTAGCGCATCACCGGCAGACCGACGGCTGCGGCAAACGCACGCACGATGTGGAACCGCGACACGCCCGAGATCGCAGCGATCTCGTCGAGCGTCAGCGGCTCGGCCAGATGGCTCTCGATATACCAGAGCGCGCGCTGGGCTGGATTCATGGCGGTTCAGGCCCTCGTTCGAAGCGCGGCGATGATGCGCCTGTTACCATCGCCCTGCTTGATCGGCATTGCTGTCCTTCGCATCAGGATAGCCGGCCAATGGAAGCTGGCAACGCCCCGGTGTTCGTGGCTACACTCGTCGAAACCGCTCACAAGAAAGGGGAACCGCGTCATGGAAATTACCGATGTGCGGGCGCACCATATCCGCATCCCCTATGATTCCGGGGTCGCGAGCTTCCGCCAGGGCGCTTCCGCCATCACAGCCCTCGACATGGTCCTCGTCGAGGTCACGACCGATGCCGGGCTGACCGGCTGGGGCGATGCCTTCGCCTATGTCTGTCCCCGCACCACGCGGAGCGCGGTCGAGGAGATGATCGCGCCGCAGGCCCGCGGGCTGAAGGTGCCCGATGCGGCCGGCATTGCCGCAGTGATGGAACAGATCCAGCGCAACCTGCATCTGTTCGGCCGCTACGGCATCACCATGTTCGCGATCTCCGGCCTCGATATCGCGCTGTGGGACCTGGCCGCGAAGGTCGCCGGCGTGCCGCTGCATCGCCTGCTGGGCGAGATCAGGCGCACGGCGATTCCGGCTTACGCGAGCCTGCTGCGGATCGGCTCGCCGGACAACATCGCCGCCGAATGCAGAAAGGCGCTCGCGCTCGGCTATGGCGCGATCAAGCTGCACGAGACCACGACGCCTGCGGTGCTCGCTGCGCGCGCGGCGATCGGCCCCAACATTCCGCTGATGGTCGACATGAACTGCCCGCTGACCGGCGAGCAGGCGATCGCCTTCGCGACGACATGCCGCGACGCACAGCCGATGTTTCTGGAAGAGCCGGTCTGGCCGCCGGAAGACTTTGCCACGCTAGCCGAGGTGCGCAGCAAGAGCGGGCTCGGAATTGCCGCCGGCGAGAATGCCTGCACCGAATATCAATTCCGCCAGATGATGGAGGCAGGCGCGGTCAGCCACGCCCAGCCCTCGGTGACCAAGGTCGGCGGCATCACGGAATTCCTGAAGGTCGCGGCGCTGGCCGATCGGTCCGGCATCAAGATCGTGCCGCACTCGCCTTACTTCGGCCCGGGCCTGCTGGCGACGCTGCATCTGCTCGCGACGCGCGACGACGGGCTGGTCGAGATGTTCTATCTGAAACGCGAAGCCTGCCTCTGGGGCGGCCGCGCCGATGTCGATGCGACCGGCCATGTCGCGGTGCCGGCGGGACCCGGGCTCGGCTATGAGCCGGATCGCGGCGTGATCGAGAGCTATCGCGTGCTGTGAACCGCGCTTATTTCGCGGCGTCCTTGGCCGGCGGCGCGTCCGGCTTCTTCTTCAGATCCTCGGCGGTCTTTGCCTGCGCGGCCTGGAGATCGAGAAGCGTCTTCTGCAGGCCGGCGACGGCTGTCTTCAACGCATCGATCTGACGACCCGCGGCATCCAGCTTCTGCTGATGGTCGAGGGTGAGCTTGGTGATCGTCTTCTGCAGGAAGTCGACATTGCTCTGCAGGCAGCTGGTGCGGCGCTCCATGGTCTTCTCGACCGTGCAGATCTCGATGCCGGGCACGTCCTGCGCGAGCACCGGCAGAGGCGCCAGCGCTGCGAGCAGCAATATCGCGAAACAAATGCCGGCGTTTCGAAGCAGCATGAAAGTTCCTCGGTCAGTCGATCACATCAATGTGCGCTGTTTGTGCGCAGCCGCGTGAGGCTACCACACTGGCACCGCATTCTCGCGTTGAGCTTGTGTCCGTTCCCTGGGACGGGAACGATGATCCGCGCGCGGAAGAAGTGGGCGTTCTGTCCGCGGCTTTGTTTAGGGGAGAATATTAGAATGGCAACGCGCGATAGACGTTTGGCGGAATTCGACGGCGCCGGAGAACCACCGCCGGGCCTGCCACTCGAAGTGCTGTGCGAGGATCACAGCGGGACGTATCAACTGCCGTTCGCCTGCCGCTATGTCGAGGGACGCTGGCAAAACCAGGAGGCCGGGATTGCGGTGGAAGCAACCGTGATCGGCTGGCGCCTGCCGCGCGTGAAGCAGCGCGGGGCCGCCTGAAGGCGTTCTCTGTTTCAAAATGCGACGGAGCCGCGCTCCGCTTTAACCTTCGGAACGCGGCCCGAACGAATCACGTCCGAATCAGCCGAAGCGCCCTGTACGCATCTGTTCACGGCTAGATCTCGCGGCGGGTCCGACAGGCGCGCACAATATCTGCGCAGCCGGCAGGATCGCAGACGCCTCTCACCGGCACCAAAGGTTAATTGTTGCAAAGACATAGCGCTGCGGTCGCAGCGGACGGAGCCTCGCCGCCGAAACAGGCAGGGCCGTGCGACACCTGCCTAATATTCGACCTCGAGCTCCTCGATCTCGGCCGGCTCCTCCTTGGCCGCCGCGATCCATTCCTGCATCTCGGGCATTGCCATGATGGTGTCGGCATAGGCCTTTAGCGGCGGCGCGAGCTTGACGTCATAGGTCACGAAGCGCGTCACGACAGGGGCGTACATCGCGTCCGCCATGGTGCGCTTGTCGCCGAACAGGAAGGGGCCGCCCGATTTCTCCAGGCAGTCGCGCCAGATGAACCAGACCCGGTCGATGTCGGCCTGCGCCCGCGACCAGATCTTGAAGCCGGGAAAGTGTCCCTTCAGGTTAACCGGCAGCGAGGCGCGCAGCGTGGTGAAACCGGAATGGATTTCGCCTGAGATCGAGCGGCAATGGGCGCGCTGGATGCGGTCGGCCGGCAACAGACCGGCGTCCGGCATCACCTCGTTGAGATATTCGGCAATGGCCAGCGTGTCCCAGACCACGGCGCCCTCGTGCCGCAGGCACGGCACCAGGATCGAGGACGACAGCAGCAGGATCTCGGCACGCGCCGACGGATCGTCCGGTGCGGTGACGATCTCCTCGAAATCGAGCCCGGAGAATTTCGTCAGCAGCCAGCCACGCAGCGACCAGGACGAGTAATTCTTGCTGCTGATGGTCAGTGTCGCCTTCGCCATATGACCCTTTCCCTGGTCCCGACATCGGCCCGGCCTGCCCGTGGCCTCTGCTTCCACGGCATGAACAGCAAGCGACGTGCCAGTTTTACGCGAGGCCCGATCGCCGTCTGGCGTCCTTATTGCATAGCAGCACGGGACGGGGTGGGCGATTCAGTATGATGTCGATGTACTATCAGGCTTTTCAGAACCACATGGACCTGACCGCGCCTTGGCGCGCGGGGGCTTCGTCCGCGCTCAAATTCCTCCATCTGGTGCCTCAGGGCCTATCGGACCAGGTGGTCGGCCGGGTGTCGGCCGCGCTGGAGCTGATCTCGCGCTCCACCCTCACCTATGACCGTCCCGCCTACGGCATCGACAGCGTCATGGTGGGCAACCGCGAGGTCGCGGTCAGAGAGGAGATCGCCTACGCGACCCCGTTCGGCTCGCTGCTGCACTTCAGGAAAGAAGGCGTCGGCGAGCAGCCGCGCATGCTGCTGGTGGCGCCGATGTCCGGACACTTCGCGACGCTGCTGCGCGGCACAGTGAAGACGCTGCTGCAGGACCACGACGTCTACATCACCGACTGGCACAATCCGCGCGACATCCCGCGCAGCGAGGGCCGCTTCGGGCTCGACGACTATACCGAGCACCTGATCGACTTCCTCGGACAGCTCGGGCCGCGCCCGCACATGGTGGCGATCTGCCAGCCGTCCGTCTCCGCGCTCGCGGCCGCCGCGATCATGTGCGAGGACAACCATCCCTCGCGCCCGGCGACGCTGACGCTGATGGCCGGCCCGATCGACACAAGGATCCAGCCGACCAGGGTCAACGAGTTCGCCAAGAGCAAGCCGATCGAATGGTTCGAGCGCAATCTGATCAACTACGTGCCGGTGCAATGCCGCGGCGCCTTGCGCAAGGTCTATCCCGGCTTCGTGCAGCTCACGGCCTTCGTCTCGATGAATCTCGAGCGCCATATCAAGCAGCACATGGATCTCGCCAACCACATCGCCAAGGGCGAGAAGGAGAAGGCCGCGACGATCAAGACGTTCTACGACGAATATTTCGCCGTGATGGACCTGCCGGCCGAGTTCTACATCGAGACCGTGCGCGACGTGTTCCAGGAGCATCTCCTGCCGCAAGGCAAGCTGATGCATCGCGGCCGTCCCGTGAACACCAAAGCCGTCAGCCGCATGGGCCTGATGACGGTCGAAGGCGAGAAGGACGACATCTGCTCGATCGGGCAGACGCTGGCCGCCCAGGACCTCTGCACCGGCGTGCGCGCCTATCGCCGCGTCCACCACATGCAGGCCGGCGTCGGCCATTACGGCGTGTTCTCCGGCAAGCGCTGGAACAACGAGATCTATCCGCTGCTGCGCGATTTCGTGCACGTCAATTCGTGAGGGTCACGCCGCGGCGCACTAGAGCTGCTCTTCAAGCTCGTATCGCGCTGGGCCACGCGATGACTTGCCCTGACATCACAAGGCGGTTGCGCCCGCTCTCCTTGGCGGCGTAGAGCGCCTTATCCGCAGCCGCTATCAACGACGTGCAATCAGCCTTATCGCCGAACGACATATGTGTGGCGCCACCAATACTGAGGGTGACCTGCTTGGATGGCGGGTTGAGCGCGTGCAGGATGCCGAGGTCCTGAATCGCTTGCCGGATTCGCTCGCCGACCTGCTCGCACCCTCCCGTGTCGGTATTTGGTAGCAGCAAGGCGAATTCCTCACCACCATACCGAGCGGCCAAGTCTGCCGGCCGCCTGGCCTGCTCCGCCAGGACCCCGGCGACCGAGCGGAGACATGCATCGCCCGCCTGATGCCCGTACTGATCATTGAAACTCTTGAAATGATCGACGTCCATCAGCAAAAGTGACAGAGGCCTTCCTTCGCGCCTGGCCCGGTCCCATTCCGCCTCTAGCCGCTCGTCGAAGTGTCTGCGGTTTGCCAAGGCCGTCAGGCCATCCGAACTGGCGAGAGCCGCCAGCTTATCTTCCAGGTCCTTACGTTCGGTCATGTCGCGCGAGATCGCCACCACGCCGTTGATGTCTCCACTCTGCGCACTCCTGGCGACGCGCAGCGCGGTTTCGATCCAGACCTCGCCTTTCTCGCGATGCCGAGTGCGATAAGTGATTCTTGCCTCCTCGGCTTCGCCGTTCATCAACGCGGAGATCGTCTCCTCAACCCGCGCCAGATCCGCCGGATTTATGCCGGCGAGGGCCGACGTATCCACCAATTCGTTCGGAGCCCAGCCGAGAACTCGCGCGCTGGACAGCGACGTATAGAGAATCCGTCCATCGACCGCTATGCGCATGACCATGTCTCCCGACTGCTCCGCGAGGAGACGAAAATCCGCCTCCTTGGCGATCAGAGCAGCGGCCATCTTCTGCCGCATGTGCAACTGGCGCACCAGCAAAACCCCCGCAGCAGCGAGCCCTCCTATCAGTCCCAGCACCGCAGCCACGCGCGTCAGCGCCGCTCTGCGCCAGGGGGCCAAGACGTCGTCTTCCGATTCCGTCGCAACCACGACAACGGGGTAGCGATTGCTTAGTTGATAAAAGCTCAGACGCCGAACGCCGTCGAGAGGCGACGTGAAGTAGTAGACGTCCGCAGTTGGCCGCTCGCGGAAATTCCTAAAAAGCGGTGCATTCGACAGATCGCGGCCCGTATATCCGTTGTCCGGGCTACGCGCGAGGACAACGCCTTTCGCGGTCGCCAGTGCAATTGAGCCGTTCTGGCCAACGTCGAATCCGCGATAGAACTGTAAAAAATAGTCGACATCGATCGTGGTAAGAGCCACTCCGGCAAAACTGCCGTCAGGATGATCGAAGCGCCTTGACGCTGTGATGATCCATTGCCCCCCCGACCTGCTCCTCACTGGACCCCCAATGAAGGTTCCTCGCTCAGCCACGGCGCGATGATGCTGGAAATACTCGCGGTCGCTGTTGTTGAGGCCGGCGAAATCCACGGGCTCGCTGGTTGCGAGCCAGCGGCCGGTCTCGTCATAGACGAACACAGCGCGAATCCGGTTCGCGGCTTTGCGCCGGGAAAGAAAGGTTTGAATCTTGGCGATCGCCGCCGGGCTGGTTCCCTCGAGTTCGAGTTGGCCGACCAACACGTTGAGAACGGTGTCCGCGAGCTCGAACGTATCGTCCGCGTGTTGCGTCACCGACCGGGCCAGATTGGCCATGTCTGTTTCGGAGCCCTTCAGCAGCGTCTGTCGCGAGGACCACTCCCGCCAGCCGCTGAGCGCGACAATCGCCAAGCAAGCGACCGCCACGAATGCGGAGGCCCAGAGCGTCAGACGCCCTTTCCGAGGATCGCTGCGGTGATCGATCAAGAGACGCTCCCTGCACCCTCAACCCCGTAAACGCCTTGGGCTGAAGGATGGTTGCTCGTTCCGATTGTAATTTTTGGCGGAGCACCGGAAGGAGACTGACGGCATCGATGAGCGGCTTGACCGTCGATCGATAGCCCATGGACTGGTCCGACGAGAAGGACAACACAGCAATCAACTCGGCGCGACGGCCTCGAGCACTGTGCCGGCCACCCGGCCAAAGCCAGGTTCAGTGAAACTCGTCGGATGCAGGCTTCGAGCTCCGGCAAGATGTGCAAAATCGTCTGTCCGGGGTTGAGGCCGAATGACCATGCTCTCTGCCGGCAGACGCTCGGTCGGCGAGACCGACGCGGGCTTCGCGCCGCCTGCAACAATGTGGGGCAACGGCGCGGCCATCGACCAGATGTTCTTAAGCATCGCCCTATTCACCGAGCACGCGATGACACCGTTCCGCTTCAGACGGGCGACGGTAAAGAGCTTGCGGATCAGCAGGTCTCGTTCAAGCGACTGCGGCAATTTGAACTGCACCCCGATGAGCCGGCCCCTTTGTTGCGCAATCACCGCATCGACCCATCCCACCTGCATGATGTGCACGCGCAGCGGTTCTCCGGCGCGAGGACAGTCAATGCCGGAGCCAAGCAGAACGCCGGCGCCAGAGAGGGAGATGTTGCTCACGCGTCCAGAAAGCCGCTCGCCGGTCCCGGTCTGGATCAAGATTGTTTCGTCGATGTCGAAACGCTCCTCGGTACGTCCCATCCGCGCCTGCAGCGAGGTCATGCAGACGAAGAAAAGCACGACGATGTTCACGACCGACCAGAAGGCGACCATCGGTAGAGCCGCCGGATGATCGATGATGCGCCATTCCGGAATCGTGTTCAGAACCACACCGACAACCGTCAACGCCATCAGGACCGCCGACGGCCAGAATATCTCCGCAGCGTAAGTTGCGCGCCGCGCGGCAGCGCCCTTCGGCGTCACCTTGAACGCATGTCCCGCCGGCTTGACGAGAGTCCCCAGCACCGTGGGCAGTATCTTGAAGCTCTGGATCGTCGCCGACACCTGAGCGGCGAGCGGAAAATGCACGTGCGGCGCGAACCAGGAGATGCCGCCGTTGAGCGCCAGGATCGCGGGGAACAAGTAGTAGAACACCGATTCGGGGGTGACATCGACGACAGGCGCCAAGCCGGTCCACATGAACACGATCGGAACCACCACGACCATGAGCGCCCGCAAGCCCAATGAGAGCCAATGCGTCGGAAAGAAGAGGAGCCGATGCATCAAGCCCAGTCCGGGGCCGAGCGGGCCGGCGGCGAGGTACAGCGTCTGGATCGCGCCACGCGCCCAGCGTTGCCGCTGCACGAAAAAGGCATCAAGGCTTTCCGGCGCCAGCCCAATCGCCAGCGGTTCGCAGAGATAGCGGGTGACGTATCCCTTGCGCAGCAGGACGAGCGTCAGCAGGATGTCTTCCGTAATGGACTGGGTCGGCAAGGCATCGCCTACCGCGCGGAGTGCTGCGCGACGCGTGACGGAGTTGGAACCGCAACAAAAGGCACCATCCCAGCCGTCGCGCGCGGGCATGATGGAATCGAAGAAGAACCGTTGTTCATCCGGCAGTCCCCTGTGCAGGCCGAGATTCGCCTGCATCGGGTCCTCATTGTAGAAGGCGTGCGGGATCTGAACGATTCCGACCTTTGGATCAGCGAAGAAGCCCATCGTGCGCATCAGGAAATTGCGCTGCGGCACGAAGTCCGCATCAAAGATCGCGAAGAACTCGCCACTCGTCTTGGTCAGGGCATGATTGATATTGCCGGCCTTGGCATTCAAATTGTCGGCGCGCGTGAGATAGCCGGCGCCCTTTTGCGTGCAGAGCGCCCTGAGCCAAGGCCTGCGACCATCATCCAAGACCCAGACCTGGAGGTTCGGATAGTCCAGGCACAGCGCGCCGGTGATCGTCTTTTCCAGCACCTCGAATGGCTCGTCATAGGTCGGAATGAAGACGTCGACCGAGGGCAGCTCATCATCCGGCAGGCTGCGAAGCCGACGCTCGTGCTGATCTGCTTCGCTTCGGCGATCGGTCCTGCGAAGGAACGTCAGATAAAGAATGAACTGATCTGTGAAAGTCAGAAGCTCGACGAACAGACAGAACCAGATCCAGCCGACCTGATACCAGGTCCCGCTTGCCGGCAGCACGGTGGTGAAAATACGCCATTCGAGATAGCGGGCCACCACAAGCCAAACCACGACAAAGACCGCAAGACGCGCCCAAGAGCGCGCGACTGGGAAGGTCGGCGCCAACAGATACATCGCAGCAAAGATGCCCAGCATCGGCGCGAACAGCTGAGAGAGAGGCAGAGTCATGGCTTGCATGGAACATCTCGCTCACAGGGGCGATTGGTCGAGCTCCAGGCGAGCGGTCAGCCATTTCAACTTCGAGCCGACCAATCGTAGCAGGCCGTCGGTTCTGCGCTCGAAGCGCACCTCAGCCAACCGTCCGATATCGCAGGAGCCGTTGCGGTCGGCCGACGTCTCATCGGGCGGAAGCGATATCTCAATGGTAATGTTGCCCGGATCAGGCCGCGGCACCCGAGCCGCAAGCAGCCGATCATCGCCGTACGCGGCCGATCCGCGGACCTGCCGGATCTGGCCGCTCTTCCATTCGCGACTCCCAATCAGGCGGACGGTAGCCGCATCTCCGGCCTTGATCTTCTCGAAATCGCGCTCAGGTAGTTCAACGACGATAAACCGGCGTTTGCAATCTGCGAAATCGAAGACCGACTGCCCTTCCGTGACCATCGAGCCCGGGCTGGCCGCGACCGACCAGACCACATGGGCTGCGGGCAAGGACAGATCGTAGTGATCGAGACGATCAAGTCGAGTGCGTTCCTCTGCAATTTCCGCGGCCAACTGCGCGGCACGTGAGCTGTTTTGCAACAGGTCGGTCTCTAGCTCCTGGCGGCGGAGGACAAGCCGCTCGCGCTGCTGCTGAGAATAGGGCACGTCGTTGGCATCGCCACGAAGATAAATGCCCTTCTCGGCCGCCCCCAATTCCGTCTTGAGACGCTGCAGGCGTTCACCGGCCATCTGGCACCGCGTTGCGGTTGCCTCCTGCGACGCCTGGGCCTCACCGGAGCGGATCTGCGAACTGATGCCGAGCTTCACGAGCCTCTCCATCCGGCCCGCGACATCGTTGCGCTGCCGCGCCTCAGCGAGACAGCCGCCTTTTTCAACTTCCGTTTCACTTATCTCGTGGCTCAGGCGCGCTAACATCCCCGAACGATAGTCCTCGCTTCGCTCGCGGAGCTTGCGATCGAGCTCGGCGATCTCCTCGAGTTGCCGGCGTGCGAGCTCGGCGCGTTTGGTGGACATGGCCAGCTGCTGATCAAGGTCCATGAGGTGGCGGCGATCCGGCGAACGCGCCTCGACCAGCGGCACCATCCGGGTGTGCTCGAAATATTCACCCTTGCGTGGAAGATCTGACGAGAGCTGACCCGCCATCGGCGCAGTCACCCGCATGAGCTCGGCATTGACATAGGCGGAGGGGGCGATTCGGTAAGTCACATACGGCAACAGGGCCCATCCGCTGAGAGCGATGATCCCGAGTGCCAGGGACCGCCGAGCGATCCGGCTGCGAATGAAACGTTCGACATGCAAGCGAACCACGACTGGATCTCCAAATGGGCTTTGGTCGCTCCGCCTGCCCCTGCGAAGGCAAGCCAATCGCCGCATGGCCGCCGCAGCAGCAGACTCCTCCTCGCAACCACGAGAAGCATATCTAGCTTTCACCACAACAGGTTAAGACGTGTCAAAACCGGAGAACTACGGCTCGGGATCAATAACAAGAAGCCGACCTATTCTGGCTTCAAGTCGGCGCGGCGCTTGTACCGATCGAATGACGGCGCGGCTAACGCCCATTCCTAAGCAGCGCTTTCGCTTCCGCGAATTCGGGAAGACCATGCTCCGCCTCGAATTGAGCGAGCACGGGCGCGAGCACTTCGGATAGCGCACCCGCTCGGCCATTTGTCTTGTACAGGCGTGCAAGTTCAAGGGCGCTGCGCAGCTCGAAAGTCCTGGTCTGCTGATGTCGTGCGATGTCCAGCGCTCGCCTGAGAGCGTCTTCGGCACTGGATTCGTCCGAAGGGTTTTCGCGTGACAAGAGTTTACCGCGGACACGGTGCAGTTCGGCATCAAGCCAATGCTGGCCGGATTGTCCCGTCCCGGCGATCAATTCGTCCAGGATTTCCAGGCCGGTCTCGACTTCGCCGACATCTGCAATCGCCAGGGCGACATGCATCCCCCAGAACGGTTCGCAGAGGTAGCAATCGTTCTCGTGCAGGAAGGTCCAGCCGTGACGCATGTCCGCCAGTCCGGCCATTCGATCGCCGGCACGCCACTTGGCGAGGCCATTCAGGTAGGTGCCCGCGGCCACGTACAGCGGCATCGTGTGGTCGCGCGCGAGACCGAGCGCCAGGATCGTCTCTGTCTGCTGCAACATGCCCCCGCATACTCCGTCGAACACGGCGCGATGAACCAGCGCATTGGCCTGGGACAGCGCCCGTTTTTCTCCCGGAGTACCCACCGCTTCCGCGGCGAGCCTGCGCGCACGAGCGATGTCGCCGAGCGGCCAGAGCACCAGGGCGAGAAATCGCATGATGACGAACGGAAGATCCAGCGCCGAAGCTCTGAAGGTCGCGGGATCCGGTTCGGCCCGATAGATCGCCAGCGCCCGCTCAAGATGCGTACGCGCGTTCGTATAGTCGCCGGCGAACCAGCAGGTCACGCCACCGGTCCAATGGGCCACGACGGCGGCCACCGGCGAGTCCGGCCGTCGCTCAGCGGCGTTTCTGATGGCATCCGCCAGCTCCCGCATCGGAGCAAGTTCGCCATGCGTCAGGCAGGCATTGAAGAGGCCGGAATGGACCGGCGCAAGTTCAACGGGATCATCGATACCGGCCGCGAATTGTCGCGCGCGCGTCCATGCCGCGACCGTTTCCGGAGCGCTGTGCCCGAGGCTGCCCCGCAAGGCACGGCCATATGCGATTTGAAGATGCAGCCTGCTCATCATCCGGCGGGGTTCGTCAGGCAATTGATCGGCGATTGCGATGGCCTTGCCGAGATGCGCGATCGCCTCGGAATAGGCCGAGCGTTTCAACGCCTGCTGACCCGCCTTGCGCCACCACTCGAGTGCGATCTCGCTCAGCCCCGCCTCGGTGAAGTGGTGCGCCAGGACTTCCGGCTCGGTCTCGGCGACGACTGGAAACTTCTCGCGCAGGACATCGCCAATCCGTGTGTGAAGCACCTGCCGTTTGCTCCTAAGCAGACTCTCGTAGGCCGCTTCCTGAACAAGAGCGTGCTTGAAACTGTAATTTGCGTCGGGCGGCGTCCCACGACGCAGCAGCAGTTCGGCCTCTTCGAGTTGTCCCAGCGCCGCGCCCAGCGTCAGATCGTCGCGTCCCGCCACGGTTTTCAACAGCGCGTACGAGAAGTCGCGGCCAATGGCGGCGCCTATCTGGGCCACCTCCTTGACCGGAGCGAGCCGGTCGAGCCGCGCCATCAGCGAATCCTGCAGCGTCGCAGGGATAGCAAGCGGCGGCAGCGGACTGTTCAGGCGGTAGCGCCCGGCATCCTCGACGAGCAGCCCGGACTCCAGCACCATCTTGGTCAATTCCTCGACGAATAACGGAATGCCATCGGTCTTGTCGATGATCTGCTCCATCATCTCGCGTGGCAGCTGGCGACCGACGACAATCTGCTCGACGAGCGCGCGCGTGTCCTGCCGATCGAGCCGGTCGAGCCGCAACAGACTGACGTTGGCAAGGCCCGACCAGGAGGGCTCGAACTCCGGCCGGGACGTCAGGAGCACGAGGATCGGCAGTCCTCTGATCCGATCGACCGCGAGATCGAACAGCTCAAGTGTCGTCGCATCGGCCCAATGCATATCCTCGCAGATGATCAGCAGCGGCTGGTCTCGCGCCAGTCCCTCAAGCTGATCCAGAAGGGCGGCAAATGTCTGGCGCCGCTGCTGCGCCGGGCTCAAGCCGAGGGGCGGGCAATGATCGCCGGTCGGAATCGAAAGCAGCGCCGCAATCAGCGGTGTTGCCCGGGCGACCTGCTGGGTTCCTATCGCCAGCATTGCCTCGAGCTTGTCGAGCTTTTGATCCGGCGTGTCGTGCGAGCGAATTCCGGCGGCGCGCTCGAGCTGCGCAACAAAGGGATGAAGCGCACTGTTGGTGTGGTAAGGCGAACACTGATATCGCACGCGACGGTGCGTTCCCAACGAGGGGCTTTCCGACAGCGTTGCCACAATGCGCGACTTGCCAATGCCCGCTTCGCCGGAAATCAACACGATCTGGCCCCGGCCCTGCCATGCCTCCCGCTGGCGCGAGAGGATGAACTCGATCTCGTTCTTGCGACCGACAAAGCCGATCGAGCGCGCGGCACGGACTGCCTCGAAGCGACTCTCGGATGCGGTTGCTCCTTCCACCGCCCAGACTGCGATGGGGTCTGCCATTCCCTTGACCTCCCGACGGCCGAGATTGCGCAGGGAGAAGAGATCGCCAAGCAGCCGGCGCGTCGATGAAGCAACGACGACGACCCCCGGCTCCGCCAGGCTCTGGAGCCGGGCGGCGAGGTTTGGCGTGTCGCCGATGGTTGCGTGCTCCTCCGACGCATCTCCGCTGATGAGGTCGCCGACCACCACAAGTCCGGTCGCAATTGCGATCCGCAGTTCGGCTCGTTCGTCAGTCCCCGTCTTGAGCTGGCGTATCGCGGCGATCATGTCGAGGCCGGCGCGCACCGCGCGCTCGGCATCGTCTTCGTGGGCGCGCGGATAGCCGAAATAGACGAGTATTCCGTCACCGACGAATCTGGCTATCCTGCCATCATAGGCACCAACCACGCCCGCGCAGGCAGCGCGATAGGCGCGGATCACCTCCCACATGTCCTCGGGATCGAGACGCGCCGAGAGCGCAGTCGAGCCGACCAGATCGCAGAACATGACGGTGAGGTGACGCCGCTCGGCGTCCTGGGGAGGAGCGGGAGATGCGATCAACGCGGCCGGATCGAGGTCAGCGATAGCACGGAGCATTTTGCGGCGATGGCCGAGCAGGACTCCGAGCTTCTCGAAGTCCTCGTCCATCAGTTCGGGAAGGACGCCTATGTCGATCCCATTTTGGGCAAAGCGCTGCGCGTATTGCGCAAGCCCCAGCTTATCGAGCCACTCCGCAATCTGCATTGGCTCCACCGATCGTGTGGTTGGCGGTTAGCAGAATTTTGGACCACGGCGCGCGGGGACAATATACCAACACCACCATGATGGCACGTTTTGTTTGTTGCGCGATAACCTAGGTTTCTCAATACCGATATTGCGTTCAAGCGGTGACGCTGCTCGATGCCAACAGGCTTGCTACCAAACATCGTCGGCACGCAGCATTGGACGGCAGAGGTTGCGAAGAATCGTCGCGGTCGTTTCGAACCAGAGCCGAACCAGCACTGCGGCTTGTGCCAAGCGGACGTTCTCCGCGACCGCAGCTTCCTTCACTGCTCGCTGATAGGCGCTTCATAACTGCGAGCCATCGTGCCCGCCGCAACCTGAAGCGAAGAACCAACCACCCAGCAGCCGGCAACAAAGCCGATAAGGCCGTTAGGCAGATTTTGATCAAGGACAAGGATGCTGACGGAGAGAGTTGCAGCGATTGCCGCGCCAAACGTTCCCGCCGCACTCATGATCTCGACCGGCTCGGAACCGTTCCATTCTTCCGAGATACTCGATGTCGGCCTCTGTGCACCATTGCCGGACAAATCAATCCCCACGTAATAGCCAAGCGCTCCGTAGAGCATCGTTATCAGGACGATCCAGCCGCTTTCAAACAGTCCGGCTTTCTGACGTAACAGGGTCGCTCCAACATAGAGGCCGCCAGAGGCCCCAACGGCGGCCAGCCCGATTCTTTCAAGAAGATGGGCCGATTTAATCAGACTGGAACGGGCGATCCGAAGATTGCCGACGCGCCTTGTTGCAGAGAAGGCGCTGGAAATTGCGCTGCTTATCTTCATAGGAGCTCCTCTGAGTAAGTAGCAGCCTACCGGCCGACCCCGAACAGAAGCTGCATGAGTTGCGCGATGCCCTTTCATTCCAAATTACTGAAGGATCTTTGCTGAGTGATGGGACCGGCTTTGCTCGTGAACGAGACGGAGCCAATCCAAAGCTGCGAGCATGTGGCTGCGCAGGCATTGCGTCTCACCCGTGTTTGAAATGATCCGGGTGCGGCAATTTCGTTGGATCAGTGGTAATTCCGAAAAAGAGCGATCGCGTATGAAGCGGTTCACACACGGCTCCTCCCTGTCGCTCTATTCGGTCACAATTTCCGGAGGACGCGTCTGCATTGTCGCGATAACGGAAGGCGAACACGCTGGATCTGCAACGCGCGGTTGGTCAGCAAGCTGATCACGTCTGGCCGAAATCAAAGATCCGCGCTTGGTTTCGTGAAGCTCGCAGCCTCAGGCCGACCACTCCTCGCCCCACACCTGCACCACGTGGCCGGGCGTCACTTCGCGATATTGCCGAACCGGCGGCTGATAATCCGGCGCGCGGACCGGGCTTCTGATCTCGTCGTTGGAGGCCTGGCGTCGCGTGCCGCGGCGTGACGGGTCGGGCACCGGCACGGCGGCCATCAGCTTCCTGGTGTAGGGATGCTGGGGGTTGCCGAACACCGATGCGCGCGGGCCGATCTCGACGATCTCGCCGAGATACATCACGGCGACGCGGTGGCTCATGCGCTCGACCACGGCGATGTCGTGGGAAATGAAGAGATAGGCGAGGCCCATGCTGGCCTGCAGGTCGAGCATCAGGTTGACGACCTGCGCCTTCACCGAGACATCGAGCGCCGAGACCGCTTCGTCGGCGACGATCAGCTTCGGCCCGAGCGCGAGCGCGCGCGCGATGCAGATGCGCTGGCGTTGGCCGCCGGAGAATTCGTGCGGGAAGCGCGCGGCCATGTCGGCTGAGAGGCCGACGCGGACGAGCAGGTCGGCAACCTTGTCGCGCGCCTGCGACGCCGTCGCGAGTCCGTTGGCAAGCAAGGGCGCAGCGATCGCCGTTCCCACCGACATGCGCGGATTGAGGCTCGCGAACGGGTCCTGAAACACGATCTGCATGTGCTTGCGCACATCGCGCAAGGCTCGGCCGTTCATGGCCAGCACATCCTGGCCGTCGATCAGGACCGTCCCGCTGTCCGGCTCCGTCAGCTTCAGGATGGAGCGGCCGGTGGTCGACTTGCCGCAGCCGGATTCACCGACCAGGGCCAATGTCTCGCCGGCACGCAAGGTGAAGGAGACGTTCTCGACCGCATGGACGCGGCCCGAGACCTTGCCTAACAGGCCCGAGCGGATCGGAAAGCGCGTGGTGAGATTTGAGACTTCGAGCAAAGGCCGCGCGGCGGGTGAGACAGTGTCAGGCGTCTCGGACGGCTCGTCCGATGTGCCCGTCACCTTGTCGACGATCGGAAACCGCATCGGCCGCGGCCGCCCATCCATCGAGCCGAGGCGCGGCACGGCCGCGAGCAGCGCGCGCGTGTAGGGATGCGCAGGCGCGGCGAAAATGCGCGCGGTGGCATCCGTCTCCACCGCCTGCCCGCCATACATCACCACGGTGCGGTCCGCGATCTCGGCGACCACCCCCATGTCGTGGGTGATGAAGAGGATCGACATCCCCTCTTCCTGCTGAAGCTCCTTGAGCAGCTCCAGGATCTGCGCCTGGATGGTGACGTCGAGCGCGGTGGTCGGCTCGTCCGCGATCAGGAGCTTCGGCTTGCAGGCCAGCGCCATCGCGATCATCACGCGCTGGCGCATGCCGCCGGAGAAGCGATGCGGATGCTCGTGGAAGCGCGATGCCGCCGCCGGGATGCGGACGCGATCGAGCAGGCGGATGGTCTCCGCCTCCGCCGCCGCGCGCGACAGGCCGCGATGCTGGATCAGCGCTTCGGCGATCTGGAAGCCGATGGTGAGCACGGGATTGAGGCTCGTCATCGGCTCCTGGAAGATCATGGCGACGTCATTGCCGCGGATGTCCTTCATGCCCGCCTCGGGCAGCGCGAGCAGATCGCGCCCCGACAGCACGACCCGGCCCTCGACGCGGCCGATCTCCTTCGGAATGAGCCGCATGATCGACAGCGCGGTCACGCTCTTGCCCGAACCAGACTCGCCGACGATCGCCACGGTTTCCCGGGGCGCGATATCGAACGAGACATTGCGGACGACGGGAATCCAATGCCGCTCGAGCATGAAGGAGGTGGTGAGGCCGGCGACCGACAGCACGGGGGCCTCGGCGAAAATGGGTTTGGTCACGGCGGTCATAGGTAGACCTCAAGGCCTGCCGCGAAGAAGGTGCGCTCCCTCCCCCGCTTGCGGGGGAGGGTTGGGGAGAGGGTGTCTCCGCAGGCGAGAATCCCTAAGAGGAGAGAGCCCTCTCCCGGCGCTGCGCGCCGACCTCTCCCGCAAGCGGGAGAGGTGAACTTCGCTCGTGGCTGCACCGGTGTTCCCATCATGACCTCAGTACCCCCGCTTCCGATCGACCAGCCCCGGCAAGGCCTCGCCGCGGCGGTGTCGCGCGATGGTATCAAGCACATAGCCGACCGCCGTTTCGGGCTTTGTCGTGCTGGCGATGTGCGGCGTCAGGAGAATGCGCGGATGGCTCCAGAGCGGATGGCCCGCAGGCAGCGGCTCGGGCTCGGCGACGTCGAGCACGGCAGCCGACAGCGCACCGCCGTCCAGCGCAGCGATGAGGTCGGCCTCGACCAGATGCCCGCCCCGCCCGACATTGAGCAGCCGGGCACCGCGCGGCAGGCGCGCGAACAGCTTGGCGTTGAGGATGCCGCGCGTCTCCGAGGTCAACGGCAGCAGGCAGACCAGAATGTCGCTCTGCCCCAGGAAATCCGGTAACGAGTCGGCGCCCGCATAACAGGTGACGCCTTCGATCTCGCGCGGCGAACGATTCCACCCCGAGAGCGGAAAGCCGAACGTCTTGAGCCGTTCCAGCACCGCCTGGCCGAGCAGGCCGAGCCCCATGACGCCGACACGCCGCTCGCTCGTGTACGTCGCCGGCAGTTCGCGCCAGACTTGATCGCGCTGCTGGGCGATGAACTGCACGAGATCGCGATGCAGCGCCAGCACCGACATGCAGGCATATTCGACCATGCGATCGGTGATGCCGGGCTCCATCATGCGGACCAGCGGAACATGCGGCGGCAACTTGGTGATGTCGAACTGATCGACGCCGGCGCCGACCGAGAAGACCAACTCCAGATTCGGGAACGTCGTCGCGATGGCGTCCGGCGGCACCCAGGCCACGAGATAGCGCACATTGGCGGGATCGCCGATGTCGGGCCAGAGTCGGAACGGGATGTCGGGCGCGCGCTCCGCGAAGAAGCGCGCCCACTCGGCGCCGCGCACCATGTTGGCCTTGTAGAGAACCGTCATGCCCGCCTCAGAACGGGCTGACCGGCGCGAGCCGACGGCCGTCGATCATGCGCTTGTGGCTGTAAGCGGCGGGATCGACCAGCGGCGTCGAGCCGGTCACGATGTCGGCGGCGAGCTTGCCGGCCGCGGGACCGATGCCGAAGCCATGGCCCGAGAAGCCGGTGGCGAGGAAGAAGCCCGGCAGCGCGTCGACCGGCGAGATCACCGGAATGGTGTCGGGCGTGCAGTCGATCGTGCCGCCCCAGGCTTCGGCGATCTCGATGCCCTTCAGCCCGGGGTTCGACTTGATCAGCGCCGCCAGCGCCGCATTGACCAGCGACATGTCGGGCGCGGGATCGCGCACGCGCTCGGCCTCGAACGGCGACGGCTTGTCGAAGCTCCAGCTGGTACCGCGCATGAGTTGATCGAAGAACGACTTGCCGAACGACAGCTTCAATCCGTTCTTGCGGTGCTGATAGGTCGGCCAGAACGTGCGCGCGTAACGGAACAGGTCCGGCGACAGCTCGACCGTGCCGCGGTTGCGCAGCGCCAGCGTGAAGCCGCCGTCGAGGCGGCGACGGATGCAGTAGAAATCGGTGCCGAGCGCGCCGGAGGTGATCTCCGGTCCCGGCGTGGTCCGGCAGGCGGTGGCGTTGACGAGGCCGATCGGCAGCTCGATGCCGTGGCGGCGGCAGAACAGCGACGACCACGCGCCGCCCGCCAGCAGCACCGACTGCGTGCGGATGGTACCCTTCTCGGTGACGACGGCGCTGACGCGCCCGCCTGTCGTCTCCAGCCCGCGCGCGGCGCAGCCCTGATGGATGGTCACGCCGTGCTTGCGCGCGGCTGTGGCGAGCGCAGGGACGGCCATCGACGGTTCGGCGCGGCCATCGCTCGGCGTGTGCAGGCCACCGACCCATGTGTCGGCATTACCAGGCATGCGCTCGGCGACCTCCGCCGGCGTCAAGACGGTGGAGTGGACCTGCTGCTCGCGCGCGACCGCGGCCCAGCGCTCCCAGCCGGCGAGCTCGTCCTTGCTCTTGGTGAGGAACAAGACGCCGGTGCGGCGGAAGCCGGCATCGACGCCGGCATCGTTCTGCATGTCCTCCCACAGCCGCAGCGCCTCGCGCGCGAGCGGGATCTCCTCGCGGGCGCGGCCCTGCTGGCGGCACCAGCCCCAATTGCGGCTCGACTGCTCGCCGCCGACATGGCCCTTCTCGACCAGCGCGACGGAGTGGCCCTTCTTCGCCAGATGATAGGCCGCGGATACGCCGATCACGCCGCCGCCGATGACGACGACATCCACCTGCGCCGGCAGGCGTTCGTCGCTGTTGATGCGGTTGAGCGGCGGGGACATGGGGCACTCCTGGAGTTCAGTTCGAGGTCTTGCGCGTCAGACAGTCTTGCGCGTCAGGGGATGTTCATTCGCGGATCGAGCGCGTCGCGCAGGCCGTCACCGAGAAAGTTGAAGCTGGTCACCGCGAGCGTGATGGCGACGCCAGGCGCGATCGCGAGCCAGGGCGCGCTGGTCAGATAGATCTGCGCATTGTTGAGCATGTTGCCCCAGCTCGCCGCCGGCGGCTGGATGCCGTAGCCGAGATAGCTGACATAGGATTCGAGCAGGATCGCCTTGGCGACGTTGAGCGTCGCGGCAACGACGATCGGCGCGATCGCGTTGGGCACGAGCTCGCGGAACATGATGCGCAGGTTCGAGGAGCCGAAGGCGAGCGCGGCCACCGCGAATTCCCGCTCGCGCAACGAGCGCACCTGGGCCTCGACGACGCGCGCGACCGCCATCCAGGCCGTCGCCGCGATCAGCACGGTGGTGGTGACGAGGCCGGGCTCGGTGAGCGCTGCGAGCGCCAGCAGCAGGAAGATGGTCGGAAAGCACAGCACGGCGTCGACGAGCCGCATCAGCACCGCGCCGACGGCGCCGCCATAGAAGCCGGCAAAGGCGCCGACGACGATGCCGACCGCCATCGCGATCACCATCGCGACGATGCCGATCGACAGCGACACCCTCCCGCCCATCAACAGCCGCGCCAGCACGTCGCGGCCGAGCTCGTCGGTGCCGAGGATATGCGCGCCGGAGAGCGGCGGCGCGAACCGCTTCATGATGTCGATATAGGTGTCGTCGAACGGCAGCAGATAGGGACCGAAGGCCGAGCCGAGCACGAGCACCAGAATGATCAATGCGCCCGCGAGCGCCAGCCGATGCCGGCGGAAGCGCCGCCACGCGGCCTGGCCGGGCGCGAGCTGAACGGTGGAGAGGGTTGCGGTCGCCATCGCTTCAACCCACCCGGATGCGCGGATCGACGACGGCATAGAGGATGTCGGCGAGCAGCGAGCCGATCAGCACCATCGTCGCCGAGAACATCAGGATACCCATGACCACGGGATAATCGCGGTAGCCGATGGAATCGAGGAACAGCCGGCCCATGCCCGGCCAGGTGAACACGGTCTCCGCCACCAGCGCGCCGCCGAGCAGGGTCGGAAACTGCAGGCCGGCGACCGTGATCATCGGCAACAGCGCATTGCGCAGCGCGTGCACCGTGAGGATGCGCCATTCCGGCATGCCCTTGGCGCGCGCGGTGCGGATGTAGTCCTGGTTGATCACCTCGAGCATCGAGGAGCGCATGAAGCGGCCCCACATCGCGGTCTCGACCAGCGCCAGCACCACGGCCGGCGCGATCAGATGATGCAGCAGGTCGAGGAAGGAGCCGTCGCCAATGGTGTGCCGATTGCCCGCCGGCAGCCAGCCGAGCTTGACCGAAAAGACGTAGATGGTGACGAGACCGAACCAGAACGTCGGGATCGACAGTGCGATCATGGCGCCGACGGTGGCGAGCGTATCGAACAACGAGTAGCGGCGCAGCGCGCCAAGGATGCCGATCCAGCAGCCGAGCAGCACCGCGATGATGGTCGCCGTCGCCATCAGCTCCAGCGTGGCGCCGAGATGCGAGGAGATCACCGACAGCACCGGCTCGCCGTCGCGATACGACTTGCCCCAATCGCCCCGCACCATGCGGCCGAACCAGTCGAGATATTGGATCGGCAACGGCCGATCGAGACCGAGCTGCCTGGTGACGCGGTCGAGATCCTCCTGCGTCATCTGCCCGGAGACGGCAAACTGCGACAGCGGGCCGCCGGGCGCCAGATGCAGGATGGCAAAGCCGATTCCCGAGACGATCACGAGCAGCATGATCGCCTGTGCCAGGCGGTTGACGACGTAACGGGCCATCTCAGGCGATCCAGCGCATTGGACGCATCACGCCCAATACCATTCGCGCATGTTCCAGCTGTTGATCGACATGTTGATGTTGGGACGGAAGCCTTGCAGCCCCTCCTTGATGCCCTCGGCGATGAAGCCCTGGAACAGCGGCAGGATGGCGAGGTCGTTGCGGATCAGCTTTTGCAGCTCGCCATAGGTCGCCTTGCGCTGCGCCAGGTCGAATTGCTTGGCGCCTTGAGACAGCAGCCGGTCGGCCTCCGCGCTCTGATATTGATACGTGTTGTAGCCGCGGCCGCCCTTGGCGGGGATGGCGCCGGAGCCGAAGCGCGGCGTCACGTCGGGGTCGCTGCCCAGCATGAAGTTCACGCCGACGATCACCGAATTGAACTTCGATTGCTGCCAGAAGTCGCCCCAGATCACGGCCGCCGGCATGTTGTTGACGCGCATCGCCGCGCCAATCGCCCGCCAGTCCTGGATCAGGAGCTGCTGGCACTGTTCGCGCACGGCACTGCCCGCCGTCGTCGAGTTGGCGAACTCGAGCTTGACGCCGCCCTTCTCGCGAATGCCGCTGGCGCCGCGAACCCAGCCCGCGGCGTCGAGCAGCGCGTTGGCCTTGGCAGGATCGTATTTGTGCTGCGGCAGCCCCTGCTGGAACGACCAGGCCTGCTGCGGCACGAAGCTCTCGGTCTGCGTCGGCAGGCCGTAATAGAGCGCGTCGATGATCGCCTGCTTGTTGATGCCGAGATAGAGCGCCTCGCGCACGGCACGATCGGTGAAAGGGCCAAAATCCAGGTTCGGCGCGATATGCTCTACCGAGGACGTCGACGAAACGAAGATCTTCCGGCCCTTCAGCGTCTTTGCCTCCTGCACGAAGTTCGGCAGGATGCCTTGCAGGCCCGTGTAGTCGACCTGACCGGTGCGGAACTGGGTGTAGAGCACGGTGAGATCAGGGATGTATTTGAAGACCACGCGTTCGAGGTACGGCCCCTTGCCATGATAGCCGGTGTGGGCGTTCAACTGGATATGGTCGCCGGGCACGCGCTCGCCCCAGCGAAACGGGCCGGTCCCGACAGGCGCATTGTGGAACGGTGAGGCGTTCGGATCGGACACCTTCTCCAGGATGTGCTTGGGCACGATGAAGGTGAACGACGCCAGAATCGACATATAGGGCGAATAGGGCGCTTCCATCCGCCAATGGATCTCGTCGGGCGCCACGACGGTGATGTCCTTGACGAGGCTGTGGCCGACCCGGCTGCGCGCGCGGAAACCGGGATTGTTGATCAGCTCGATGGAGAATTTGACATCCTCCGCCGTGAACGGCGTGCCGTCGTGCCACTTCACGTCGCTGCGGAGCTTGATCTTCCAGGTCAACCCATCGGCCGACAGGCCGCCATTCTCGAGGGTCGGGACTTCGCGGGCGAGGTCGGGGACGAACTTGCCGTCGGGATCGATGTACCAGAGCGGCGAGAATACCTGCCACCAGATGCCCAGATCGACCTCGATGCCCGGCATCAAGGGATGAAAGACGGTCGGCTCCTGCGACAGCGCCGCGATCACCTGTCCGCGCGGCTTGTCCGGTGGAGCGGTCGGGCGTTCAGTCTGGGCCAACGCACTGCTCGAAAGCGTCCATCCCGCCGCCGCGCCTGCGCCGAGCTGGAAGAATTGACGGCGATTCGGAATGCCGAGATGCCCTGCCCCAACGCCGAACGTGCCGGTGTCGTCTGCCATGACCCACTCTCCGTTTCCGCACGCGGCACCGTCTCCCGCGCCCCCGAGACCCCGGCAAAGGGAACAGGAGTGGGCTTTAGTGCTTCTAAATTTTTCTTCCAAAAGTTCATCACGACTAAATACAGCTGTCAATCGCATTGCTAGAATGCGTTCGCTTTTCAATCCGACTGAAGCCACGAGGCGCGATGCCCGAGGCTGAGATGATGCATGGGAGAGCGACATGGATGGTCGCGGCGATACCAACGGCACCAAGGACGCTTCCACGATCGAAGCTGACGATGCGGTCGACCAGCGCCTGGGTGAAACCGTGCGGCTGCTGCGGCAGCGCGCCGGCCTTTCGATCCAGGACGTCGCCAACAAGACCGGCCTGTCCACCGGCATGATCAGCCAGCTCGAACGCGCACGCGCGATGCCCTCGATCCGCACCCTGCGCCTGCTCGGCATCGCGCTCGATGTCCCCATCTCCTATTTCTTCGAGAGCAGCGATCCCGCCGACGGGCAGCGCTACATCGTGCGCAAGAGCAACCGGAGGCTGCTGCGTCTCACCGCCAGCGGCGTCGTCAAGGAAGCGCTGACCCCGGAAGGCAAAGGCCAGCTCGAGCTCTACGAGCTCACGCTCAACCCCGGCGCCTCCTCCGGCACCGACTTCCTGCAGCACACCGGCGAGAAGGCGGGCTACATCCTCTCGGGCAGCCTGCGGCTGTGGCTCGACAGTCAGGCCCATGTGCTGGAAGCCGGCGACAGCTTTCGTTTTCCGAGCATCGTGCCGCACATGTTCGACAACCCGACCCAGCAGGTGGCGCGCGTGATCTGGGTGACGACGCTGCGGCAGACCGATTCGCCGGCGGGTTGAAGCGGCCCCGTCCCGCACCACCGGAAATTGCCCCTCGACGCCGCCACGCCTAGTCTGTAGCTCACATGATGCCCGCAGCTCGCGAAGCGGCGGGGGCGGCCGGCGTCTTTGGTGTGAGACCATGAAACTCAGGAGGCTTCTGACCCTCGCGTTGGCCGCACAGGCCATCGTGACTGCTGCAGCCTTCCTCGCCTCCTCTCTGGCGACCGGCAGTGCCGAATTCGGCACGGCCCAGCTCCTCGCGCTCTTGGTCAGCGCCGCCGTGGCGGTGCTGCTCGTCCTTCTCTGCGCGCGTGCGATCGAGACGTCGCGGGAAATACGCACCGCTGAGCTGCTGGCCGGGCAGGCGCAGACCAACACGCACATGATGCAAGCCGTCATCAAGACCGCGCTCGATGCCTACATTCAGATCGACGAGAGCGGCACCGTGCTGGAGTGGAGCTTTCAGGCGGAGGCGCTGACCGGATGGACGCGGCAGGAGGCGCGGGGCGCCGACGTCGTCGATCTTCTCGTCGCCGAGCCGCTGCGCGCCGGCTTCAGGCAACGCATGGCGCGCCTCGTTCCGGAATTGTCCGCCGCGCCGGCCGGCATGCGCTTCGAAGTCACCCTGGTGCACAGGAACGGCGAGAATATCCTGGTCGAGGCGTCCAGCACGGTGTTGCGGATCGAAGAGCGCTCCATCATCAACACCTTCGTCAGGGACATCACCCAGACGCGCGCTGCCGAGGAGCAGCTGATCCAATCCCAGAAGATGGACGCGGTCGGGCAGCTCACCGGCGGCATCGCGCATGAATTCAACAACATGCTCACGGTGATAACAGGCACGATCGAGATCCTCGCCGACGCCGTCAAGGACAACCCGCCGCTCGCGACCATCACCAAGCTGATCAGCGAGGCCGCCGATCGCGGCGCCGCGCTGACGTCGAGCTTGCTCTCCTTTGCCCGCAAGCAGGCGCTGCAGCCGGCCGAGATCGACGTCAACGAGCTCATCGAGGAGCTCGCCAAGCTGCTGCTCGCAACCTTCGACAAGAAGATCGAGATCGTGACGAAGCTGGGCGGCAACGTCTGGCTGGCCTACGCCGACCGCGGGCAATTGAGCTCGGCGCTGCTCAACCTCGCCATCAATGCCCGCGATGCCATGCTGGACGGCGGCAGGCTGACGCTGACGACGCGCAACGTCGTGTTCGGCGTGCGCGAGGCCCTGGCGGTCGGTGCCGGCTATGCCGGCGACTATGTCGAGATCGAGATTGCCGACACCGGCACCGGCATTCCGCAGGCCATTCTCGAACGCATCTTCGATCCGTTCTTCTCGACCAAGGAGGTCGGCAAAGGCACGGGGCTCGGGCTCAGCATGGTGTTCGGCTTCGTCAAGCAGTCCGGCGGCGGCATCAAGGTCGCCTCGGAAGAAGGACGCGGCACCATCTTCACGATCTACCTGCCGAAGGCGGAGGCGAGCACGCTGCGCCCGACCGGCTACGACGATCGCAAGATCGTCGGCGGGACCGAAACCATCCTCTGTGTCGAGGACGACCGCGAGGTCCGACACTACGTCACGGTCCAGCTCGAAGGGCTCGGCTACAAAGTCATCCCCGCCGCCGATGCGACCGAGGCCCTCGCCATCGCGGCCGAAGGCACCCCGTTCGACCTGCTCTTCACCGACATCGTGATGGCCGGCAGCATGAACGGACGCGAGCTCGCCGAGCAGATGGTGGCCGCACGACCGTCCTTGCGGGTCCTCTTTACCTCCGGCTACGCCTACGATTCCCTGCATGCACAGGGACGCGCCACGATGGGTGCGCCGCTGCTGCGAAAGCCCTACCGCAAGGCCGAGCTGGCACGCCTGCTGCGGCGCAGCCTCGACACCGCAGTCGATTCCGCCGGCGACGCGATCCCGACGCCCTACTCGGTGCAGGCCGACGTCGAGGCGTTTCTGCGCAGGCAGGCCGCGGAAGGTAGTGGCACGACGCGGTCGCGGAAGTAGCGTCCGCGCTAGCTCATCCTTCGGCGCAGCGTCGCCGATGGCGTCTCGCCGAACTTTTCGCGGTAGGCGCCGGCCATGCGGCCGAGATGGGTGAAGCCGAGATCGAACGCGATCTCGGTGATGGAGGCATCGGGGGCGGCCTGCGCGAGGCGCGCGTTAAGGCCGGCGAGGCGCATGTCGAGCAACATCTGCGAGATCGACAGGCCGAAGTGACGGCGGAAGCCGAGCTGCAGCGCGCGGATGCCGATGCCGGAGGCGCAGGCGAGCTGCGCGAGATCGAGCGGCTCGCCGGCATTGTCGGCCAGATGGTCGCGTGCGGCGCGGAGCGCGCGCGGCAGGCGCTCGGCCTGGCCCGAGAAGGTTTCAATCGCATCCGAGTGGCTATGCCGCTGCCCGTTGAGGAGATGATCGAGCAGCGCTTCGCGCCGATCGGCCATTGCGACCGGCGACAGCCGGCCCGATGGACCGAGACGCTCGGCGAGCGTCATCAGTTCGGCGAGCCGGGCCTGCAGGGCCCGCCCCGACGGCGCATCCAGCTCGATCACCGGATCGAACTCGACCACCCCAGTCGCCCTGCCCGACAAGGCCGCGGCGCGCTGCTCGACCATGCGGCGGTCGAGCAGCAGGATCGCCTGTGCGCAATCGCTCCACATCATCCGGGTCGGAATGGTCGGCGACAGCAGCGATGCCGTCCGGCCCGGCGCCGCATCGAGCTCGCGATGACCGGCACGAATGCGGGCGCCGCCCGCGAGCGGGACCTGCACCAGGAAGAAGCGCTCGAGGCAGCCGGGATCGATGCTGACCGATCCGCCATAGGCGACGTAGTTGATGGAAAAGCCGTCGAAGGCCGCGCAATTGTGTCGGGCCGAGAAGCCGGCCGCCCGCGCCTGCGTCGGCTTGAGATCATGCGGGCAGAAGATGCGCCCGATCTGCTCGGCCGCCTCGTCGACGTCGTCGGTGGTGACGCGGGCGAAGGCCGCAAGCCGTTCGGCTGCAGAGGCTGTTGCGCTCATTTCCAGCTCGGCTGCGGACATCGTCGACCATGCTTCGCGCCCGGAATTACTTTAAGCCTATAATAGTTCCGCGGGCGCGAAAAGGGGCGCAACTCGCAAAATCATCGTGCTGCACGGCAATAGGCGCTCCGGATTCGTTTAGCGGATAGACAGGCGGCACGTCCCCGGCCGATGCTCGGTCCCCGCCGGAATCCATGAGGAGCAAGCCATGACTGCACTCGAAAAAGGCATTACCGCCAACGGCACGGGCTATGGCGGCAAGAGCTGGAACATCCTCGGCCAGGTCTATTTCCCCAAGGCCGTGACCGATTCCACCTTCGCATTCGAAACCAACAGCGATCCCGGCCAGTTCGTGCCGGTGCACATCCACCCGACCCAGGACGAGTTCATCCTGGTGCAGGAAGGCACGCTCGATCTCAAGCTCGACGGTCAATGGGTCAAGGCCCATGCCGGCGACCTCGTGCGAATGCCCCGCGGCATTCCGCACGGCTATTTCAACAAGTCCGACAAGCCGTGCCGGGCGCTGTTCTGGGTCTCGCCGATGCAGAAGCTGGAGGCGCTGTTCAACCAGCTGCACAATCTGACCGACCCCGCGGAAGTCGTGCGCATCTCGGCGCTGCATGAGGTCGACTTCCTGCCGCCCGAGGCCAACGACTAGCCGTCGCCGCTTCCTCCGCTTCCATCTGCTCGCAGCCCGGCCGGCCGCGCCTTGCGGCCGAACGCGGTCGCTTGCGCGCCAAACACATCGAGCAATCCCATGGTCAGCCCAAAACATGTCTGCGTGATCGGCGCCGGTGTCTCCGGCCTTGCCGCCGCGAAAGCATTCTCCACCCGTGGCCACCGCGTCACCATCGTCGAGCGCAGCTCGGATCTCGGCGGCGTCTGGGAGCCGGCGCGCTCCTACCCAGAGGTGCAGACCCAGAGCCCGAAGGAGCTCTACCGCTACACCGACCGCGCCATGCCGGACGCCTATCCGGAATGGCCGACCGGGCCGCAGGTGCACGCTTATCTCGCCAATTATGCCAAAAGCTTCGGCCTCGACCACATGCTGCGGCTCAACACCGAGGTCGCCGGCATGGCGCGCCGTGCCGACGGCAGACCGGGATGGACACTGGTCTTGAAGGACAAGAGCGGCACGGGCACGAACGAGGATTTCGATTTCGTCGCGGTCTGCACCGGGCAATTCAACGAGCCGCGCGAGCTGCATTGCCCCGGCGAGGGCGGCTTTCTGGCGCAGGGCGGCCAGATCCTGCATTCGTCGAAATACGGCGATCCGACGCTGGCAAAGGGACGCCGCGTCGTCGTGCTCGGCGGCTCGAAGTCCGCAACCGACATCGCCGCGAACGCGGTGAAGTCAGGCGCGCGCGAGGTCACGATCGTGATGCGCGAGCCGGTCTGGCGCATTCCCTATTTCATCGGCGGTCTCGTGAACTTCAAGCGCATCCTCTACATCCGCGCGCAGGAGGAGATGTTTCCGGGCTGGGGCATCGGCGCGATGGGGCGGCTCGCGCATCGCATCGCCGCGCCGCTGGTCTGGGCCAACTGGCGCGGGCTGGAAAGCCTGCTGAAGGCGCAGCTCAAGCTCGGCCGCTGCAACATGGTGCCGAAGGAGCGTATCGAGGACGGCGTCAACTGCTCGGTTCCGATCGCAACGCCGGGCTTCTATCCGATGGTCGCCGACGGCCGCATCAAGGCCGTGTTCGGCACGTTCGACCGTTACGAGGGCGACAGCATCGTGATGAGCGGCGGCGAACGCGTGGGCGCCGACGTCGCGGTGCTCGCGATTGGCTACAAGCTCGGCGTGCCGTTCCTGCCCGAGGCCTATCAAGCGAAGCTGGTCGATGCCGACGGGCAGTACCGGCTCTATCGCCTGATCGCCAATCCTGATCTGCCCGAGCTCGGCTTCGTCGGCTTCAACTCCTCGTTCTGCACCGTGCTGTGCGCCGACCTCGCGGCCAACTGGCTGGTGCGTTATGCCGACGGCCAGCTCGCCAACCAGCCGACCGCGCAGGCGATGCGCGACAACATCGAGATGATGCTGCACTTCAAGCGTGTCGAGCGCCCGGCCGCGGGCGTCTATGGCGGCCTCTGCGTTGCGCCCTATCACTACCGCCATTTCGACGAGTTGATGGCTGACATCGGCACGAAGCAGCAGAAGCGCGGCGGGCTCGCGGGGCGCTTCCAGCCGCCGGATGCGGATGCTTACGCCAAGTTCCTGGCGACGGCGCCGGATTACCGGGCGGCGTGAGAGGAGAATTGCGGCAGCTCGCGTCCGCCGTTTACGATCTCGCTGGTTATCGAATCGACGGGAACCAGCCATGGGATCGAGACGACTTGCCGCCGCGGCCCTTGCGGCTGTTGCCTTCCTCGTCGCGGCGCCCACCGTTGCGCAGAAGGCGGCGCCGACGCCACAGCAATCGGAGGCGCTCGCGGCTTATGAGCGCGCGCTCGGCGACTTCAAATCCATCCTCGCCGAGCGGCGGCGCCAGATCGAGGCGAAGGAGCCGCTGCCGAACCTGCCGGGACAGGCGCTCTATCTCGCGCGCGTCGCTGTGATCAGTGCTTACAAGGACCTCACCGACGTCATGCCGTCGCGGATCGGCCGGCCGAACAAGTTCGAGATTCCTCCGGCCTACTTCGATGCCGAGATCGAGCCGCTGGTCGACGAATACGGCAGGCTGTTCGACCTCATGGAGGCGCCGCCTGCGAGCGCGCAGAGCTCGCCGACACCATTCAGGGACGTCGTCGATCTCGCCGTTGCGATTGCGCGCGCCAAGGGGCTCGCCCCCGAACATGCCGAAGCTGCGGGGCGGATCAGCCTCGGGCTGTTCTTTGCGGAGACCAACGGCAAGCAGAACGTCCGCAATGCGCGCTCGAACACCTATATGGGCAGCTTCCAGACCGGCCCCTCCGAAGACCGCAACGGCAGGCGGAAATGGGAGGCCATCAAGGGCGACATCGCCGCGATCGATCCGCACCTGAGCGCACGCGACGACAAGGAGGAGGCGCGCGCCCGCGGCACAGATCACCGCTTCAACCACTGGACCAATGTGCGCGACGGCCTGATGAACGCGCACGCCGATCTGTTTCGTGAGATCCCGAAAATCGTGAAGACGCTGCCCGATCCGATCGACCAGATGAAGCTGTTCGAGCTGATCCAGATCGTTCCCACCCCGACGCGGTCGGCGCTCAAATCCGGCGATCTCCTGAACTATGGGGTTTCCAGCCCCACGATCATGAAGCACCTGCGCAACAACAGCATCTTTGCCTTCGGACGGGCCGACCGGGCGAAAACCTCGGCAAGCTACCGCGAGATCCTCGCTGCGATGTGGCTGTTCAACCGCAAGTTCGAGAAGGCGATGGCGAAATACGCGGAGATCAGGGGCCGCTGAGGAGGCGGGTTGCAACTGCCAGCGCAGGTTGTAGTCTCGCGATCGCATCGGCCACACGGACCGTTCCATGCGCATTCTCGTTCTCGGCGGCAGCCAGTTTCTCGGCCGGGCGGTCGCAAGCCATGCTTGCGCTGGCGGTCATGACGTGACCTGCGCCGTCCGCGGCCTTGCGGGGCCGATTGCCGCCGGCGCCCGCTTCGTGCGGATCGACCGCGACGTAATCGACGGACTTGCGCCGCTCGCCGGTGAGACATTCGACGCCGTGGTCGACGTCGCGCGTCATCCCGGCCAGGTCCGCCGTGCGGTCGCCGCGATGAAGCGGCCGGGCGTGCATTGGACCTTCGTCTCGACGATCAGCGTGTATGCGGACAACCGCATCCCCGGGCAACGCGCCGACGCCGCACCGCTGCGCGAGCCTGTTGCGGCGGAGATCGAGCACAGCACCGAGGCGATCTACGGCGCCGCCAAGGTCGCCTGCGAACAGGCGGTCGGCGATGGTGCCTTCATCTGCCGTGCCGGACTGATCGCAGGGCCCGAGGACCCGACCGGACGGTTCGCCTACTGGCCGGCGCGGCTTGCGCGCGGCGGCGAGGTGCTGGCGCCGGGATCGCCGGAGGATGCGGTGCAGTTCATCGACGTGCGCGATCTCGCGCAGTGGATCGTGCATGCGGCAGAGACCGGTCTCACCGGCATCTATGACGGGATCGGGCCGATCCGCACGCGCGGCGAATTCCTGAGCGAATGCGCATCTGCGCTGAACGCGTCCTGCACCTTCACCTGGGTCGATCGCGCCTTTCTGGAAGCGCATGACGTCAGGCGTTGGGCCGGCCCGCGGTCGCTGCCGATGTGGCTGCCCCTGCCCGACTTCGCCGGCTTCATGACGCGCGACACCTCGCCGGCGCGCGAGGCCGGCTTGACCTCGCGACCGGCGGGAGACACCGCGCGCGATACGCTTGATTGGCTCAACGCCAGCAACGGGCCGGTCGTCGGTCTCACCGCCGAAGACGAGAAGGATGTGCTCGCGGCGTGGCATGCGCACCAGCCCTAGTGCGGACGGGCCGATCGTGCGCCCCGTGAAAAAGCGCCTTGTCACGACAAATCTGCCAAAGGGCACGCCGCCGTTTGCAGTGCAAGACCTGTGACCGCCATGGCTATGGTGTTTCACGGCCGCGCATTTGTTGGTAGCCTGCCGCACCGACAGACAGCAATCGGGGACCACCGAATGACGCGCGCGAATCCCACCTCTCCCGCACGACGCAAAGAAGCGTGGACGCGTATCGGGCAGGTCCTTTCCGCCGCGACCACCGTGATCATGCTCGCCGGCTGCGAGGACAAGAACACGTTCGTGGCGCCGCCGCCGCCCAAGGTGGACGTCGCGACGCCGGTGCAGCGCCCGGTGACGCGCTACGTCGAGGCCACCGGCAACACGGCGCCGATCAAGAGCGTCGATCTCGTCGCGCGCGTGCAGGGCTTCCTGCAAACGATCGACTATCAGGACGGCACGTTCGTCAAGCAGGGCACCCAGCTGTTCACGATCGAGCCTGAGACCTACAAGCTCAAGGTCGAGCAGGCGAAGGCCGCGGAGGTCGGCGCGCAAGCCACGGTCAAGCAGACCGAAGCCGATTACAAGCGGCAGGTCGAGCTCGTGCAGCGCCAGGCGGTCTCGCAGTCCACCCTCGACACCTCGACATCGACCCGTGACAACGCTCAGGCCAACCTCCAGCAGGCCCAGGTCAATACGAGGCTGGCGGAGGTCAATTACGGCTACACCAGGGTGACCGCGCCGTTCGACGGCGTCGTCAGCGCGCACATGGTCTCGGTCGGCGAACTGGTCGGCGTCTCCTCGCCGACCCAGCTCGCCACCATCGTCGCGATGGACCCGATCTATGTGAACTTCACCGTCAACGAGCAGGACGTGCTGCGCATCCGCGCCGAGGCGGCCCGCCGCGGACTGACGCCCACGGATATGAAGCAATTCCCGATTCAAGTGGGGCTGCAGACCGAGACCGGCTATCCGCATGAGGGCAAGCTCGACTACGTCTCGCCGACCCTCAATCAATCGACCGGCACGCTGGCGGTGCGCGGCCTCGTCCCCAACGACAAGCGGGTGCTGCTGCCCGGCTATTTCGTCCGCGTCCGCGTGCCCTTCGACCAGGAAAAGAGTGCCCTGCTCGTTCCCGACACAGCGCTCGGCAGCGACCAGGGCGGCCGCTATCTGCTGGTGGTCAACAGCGACAACGTCGTCGAGCAGCGCAAGGTGCAGATCGGCCCGGTCGACAACGGGCTGCGCGTGATCGAAAGCGGCCTGAAGCCGGAGGACCGCGTCGTGACCGCGGGGCTGTTGCGCGTCATCCCGGGCCAGAAGATCGATCCGCAGATGACGAAGATCGAGCAGTCGCAGGCCTCGAGCAAGTAAGGGCTGCCAGCCATGATCTCAAAGTTCTTCATCGAGCGGCCGGTCCTCTCCAACGTCATCGCGCTCCTGATGATCCTGATCGGCGGCGTCGCGCTGTTCAACCTCGCCATCGCGCAATATCCCGATGTGGTGCCGCCGACCGTGCAGGTCACCACGCGCTATCCCGGCGCCAGCGCCAAGACGGTGATCGACACCGTGGCGCTGCCGATCGAGCAGCAGGTCAACGGCGTCGAGGACATGCTGTACATGCAGTCCTACAGCGGCTCCGACGGCACCTACACGCTGACCGTCACCTTCAAGATCGGCACCGACCTCAACTTCGCGCAGGTGCTGGTGCAGAACCGCGTCTCCAGCGCATTGTCGCAATTGCCGCAAGCCGTGCAGAACCAGGGCGTCACCGTGCAGAAGCGGTCGACCTCGATCCTGTTGTTCGTGACGCTGACCTCGCCGGAGGCGAAATACGACAGCCTTTACTTGAGCAACTACGCCACCATCAACATCCGCGACGAGCTCTCGCGCCTGCCCGGCGTCGGCAACGTCACCGTGTTCGGCGCCGGCCAATATTCGATGCGGATCTGGCTCGATCCCAACAAGCTGCAGGTGCGGGGCCTGGTGCCGCAGGACGTCATCAACGCAATCCAGCAGCAGAGCCAGCAGGTCTCCGCCGGCCAGGTCGGCGCGCCGCCGACGCCGCCGGGACAGGCGTTCCAGTACACGCTCAACGTCAACGGACGGCTCGACGACGCTGGCCAGTTCGAGAACATCATCGTCAAGACAGGCTCGAGCGGCGACGTCACGCGGGTGCGCGACGTCGGCTGGGTCGAGCTCGGCGCGCAGACCTACAGCCAGATCTTCTCGCTCAACAAGCAGCCGGCCACCGGCATCGGCGTGTTCCAGTCGCCCGGCGCCAACGCGCTCCAGGTCGAGCAGGCCGTCGAGAAGAAGATGGCCGAGCTCGCCAAGCGCTTTCCCGAAGGCATCAAGTACGACACGCCGTTCGACACCACCAAGTTCGTCGAAGCCTCGGTGCACGAGGTCTACATGACCTTGATCGAGGCCGGCTTGCTGGTGCTGGTCGTGATCCTCGTCTTCCTGCAGGACTGGCGCGCGATGCTGGTGCCGGCGACGACCGTGCCCGTCACCATCATCGGCGCGTTCGCGGCGATGGCGGCGCTCGGCTTCACCATCAACATGTCGACGCTGTTTGCGATCGTGCTCGCGATCGGCATCGTCGTCGACGACGCCATCGTCGTGGTCGAAGGCGCCGCCCACAACATCGAGCAGGGCATGAACGGTCACGACGCCGCGATCCGCGCCATGGACCAGCTGTTCGCGCCGATCGTCGGCATCACGCTGGTGCTGATCTCGGTGTTTTTGCCGGCCTCGTTCCTCGCAGGACTGACGGGACGCATCTACTCGCAATTCGCGCTGGTGATCGCCGCGACCGCCCTGCTCTCCGCGATCAACGCAGCGACCTTGAAGCCGACGCAATGTGCGCTGTGGCTGCGGCCGGCGGTGCCGCCGGAGCAGCGCAATTTCTTCTATCGGGGCTTCAATGCGGTCTACAACCGCCTCGAGCGCGGCTACACCAGGCTGATCACGTTTCTGGTCAAGCACGCCACCATCTCGGTCGCGTTCGCGCTGCTGGTCATCGCAGCCAGCGGCTACGGCCTGTCGCGGGTGCCGACCGGCTTCCTGCCGATCGAGGACCAGGGCTATCTGATCGCTGCCGTGCAGCTGCCCGACGGCGCCGCGCTGGAGCGGACGCAGGCCGTGCTCGACAAAGCGAGCGGGCTGATCAAGGACACGCCCGGCGTAGCGCAGGTCATCACCATCGCCGGCATCTCCGCGCTCGACAACAGCGCCAGCCTCGCCAATGCCGGCGTCGCCTACATCATCCTGAAGGACTGGGACGCGCGCAAAGGGCCAGGCGAGGATCTGCGCTCGCTGGTCTTTGGCCTCAACGACAAGCTCGCGGCCATCATGGAGGCCCGCACCATCGTGCTGCCGCCGCCGCCGATCCAGGGCATCGGCAACGCCGCCGGCTTCTCGATGCAGGTCGAGCTGCGCGACGGCAACAGCGATTTCGCCAAGCTGCAGACCATCACCGGCGCGATGGTCTCCAACGCTCAGAGCCAGAGCGCGCTGCAGCGCGTGCAGTCCTCGTTCCGTTCCTCGGTGCCGCAATTCAACGTCGAGATCGACCGCGTCAAGACCCAGACGCTGCACGTCACCACCGATCAGGTGTTTTCGGCGCTGTCGACCTATCTCGGCTCGTCCTATGTCAACCAGTTCAACAAGTTCGGCCGCGTGTTCCAGGTCTACACCCAGGCCGATCCGGCGTTCCGCGTCACCGAGCGCGACATCGCCAACATGCAGGTGCGCAACTCGAACGGCGACATGATCCCGATCGGCACCGTCGCCAAGATCACGCCGGCCACGGGTCCGTCGCTGATCAGCCTCTACAACCTCTATCCGTCCTCGACCGTGATCGGCCTGCCGGCGCAGGGCTACTCTTCCGGCCAGTCGCTGAAGCTGATGGAGGAGATCGCGGACAAGACGCTGCCGCCGGGCACCGGCTATGAATGGACCGCGATGTCCTATCAGGAGAAGGCGGTCAGCAACCAGATCTACTGGGTGTTCGGGCTCGCCATGCTGCTGGTCTATCTCGTGCTCGCCGGCCAGTACGAGAGCTGGTATGCGCCGATCTCGGTGATCCTCGCCGTGCCGCTGTCGCTGCTCGGGCCGATGCTGATCCTCTCCGGCCTCAAGATCGACAACAACCTCTATTGCCAGATAGGCCTGATCCTGCTCATCGCGCTGTCGGCGAAGAACGCGATCCTGATCGTCGAGGTCGGCCTCGAGCTGCACGGCCGCGACGGCAAGCCGATCCTGGAGTCCGCGATCGAGGCGGCGCGCGCCCGCTTCCGCCCGATCCTGATGACCTCGTTCGCCTTCATCCTCGGCGTCGTCCCGCTGGTGCTCGCCACCGGCGCCGGCGCCAGCGCCCGCAAGTCGATCGGCATCACCGTGTTCTCGGGGATGCTGGCCTCGACCTGCCTCGCGGTGCTGTTCGTGCCGGCGTTCTTCGTGGTGGTGCAGCGCTTCGAAAACTGGCGGGCGAGCAAGAAGGCGGTGAAGGCGGTGGCGGAGGTGAAGCCTTAGCTGCTTTTGGTCCGCTCGAAACAAAAGTGCGAAAACAACCCCATGCACAGTAGGGATGGGGTTGAAAAGGCTTACGAAAATTTCGGTCATACCGAATCGACTTGCTCCGTCGGGCAAAACAGGGGCATAATGGCATGATGGGCGGAATGGGCGATCGGCCGCGCCCCCCTCGTCATTGCGAGCGCAGCGAAGCAATCCAGAATCCGTCTACCGAGGCAGTCTGGATTGCTTCGTCGCAAGTGCTCCTCGCAATGACGCGTGTAGAGAGTTGCGCAACTACGCTCGCAATGACGCGTGGAGAGAGTTCGGCTCACGCCGCCTGCGGCGTGCGGATCTCGCGCGGCAGGATCAGCGCGGCGGCGATGGCGAGCAGGCAGAGGGCGGCGAAGGCGTGCAGCATGGTGACGAAGCCGCCCTGTTCGTAGAGCCAGGCGACCAGACCGACGGAGGCGCCGGCCGCGGTGAAGCCGACGAAATAGCGCACGGCATAGGCGCGCGAGCGCCACTCTTCCGTGGTGTATTTGCCGACCATGGCGTCGTTCACCGTGACCTGCCCGAACGCGCCCATGACGATGCCGATCGAGACGACGATCAACGGCAGGTTGGACAGGCTCGCGGCCAGATACAGGAATGGCGCCAGCATGAAGGACAGCGGCAGCGCCACCGTCTTCAGCGAATAGCGGTCGAGCAGCCGGCCGATCGTGTACTGCGTCATCGCGCCGAACACGTAGACGCCGGCGGCGATGACCCCGAGCAGCGCCGGGCTCCTGGTCAGGTCGGCAAGGCGCTCGGCGAACAGTTTTGGCAGCGCGACGGTCACGGCGTTGAAGGTCGTGGAGATCGCGATCACCACGATCAGCAGCGCCAGGATCACGCGCCACATGTCCCGTTTGGCCACCCGCGCCTGCGCTGCGGCCTGCTTCGAGCCCTTGCGGTCCTCGTGCACGACGCCCAGCGCGAAGGCGATGCCGATCAGGACCGTGACCACGCCGGGAACGATGAAGGCGAAGCGCCAGCCGAGATATTGGCCGATCACGCCGGTGACCAGGGCCGACGAGGCCACGCCGAGATTGCCCCAGACGCCGTTGATGCCCATTTCGCGGCCGAGGCGGTCGGCATAGGACACGATCATGGCCGTGCCGACGGGGTGATAGATCGAGGCAAAGATGCCGATCGCGAGCAGCGCCGCGCCGAGCTGGACCTGCGTTTGCACGAAGCCGACCGCGATCATGGAGAGGCCGATGCCGACGAAGAAGATCAGCATCATGTGGCGGCGGCTCCAGCGATCGCCGAGCCAGCCGGTGAGCAGCGAGCCGGCGCCGAAGGCGACGAAGCCCGGCGTCGCGTAAGGCAACAGTTCCGAATAGGCCATGCCGAGCGCCGGGCCCATGATGATGACAGCGGCGGCGAAGATCAGCATCGAATAATGGTCGATGAAATGGCCGGCATTGACGAAACCGATGACCCGGCTGGGGCTGTTCATTCCCGAATCCTCTCCTGCTCCGAAATGAGTTATATGTCCTCGCCATGACGGGATGCTGCCAATGACTGTCTTGGAAACGCCAATCCTGAGGGAGGTCCGGAGCAACCACCGCTCGCCCGCGGGCGTGCATCTGGTCGCTCGCGACTATCCCAAGGGGATGCGGATCGATCTGCACATGCACCGCGAGGCGCAGCTGATCTATGCGGCAAAGGGCACGATGCAGGTGACGACACCAGGGGGACGCTGGCTGGTGCCGCCGGACCGCGCGGTCTGGGTGCCGGCCGGGCTCCAGCACGCCATCGACCTGCTCGCCGACATCGAAATGCGCACGCTCTATTTCGACCTGCCCTGGCTGGAACGCGAGCAGCGCTATGACGGCCTGTCCCGGGAATTCGTGGTGCGGGTATCGCCGCTGCTCAATCAGGCGATCCTCGCCCTGTTCGACGGGCGCAGCACCGAGGAGCGCACCGAGCTGCTGGTGCGCCTGGTGATGCTGGAACTGCAGCAGGCCGAGGATTCCGCGACCTTCGTGCCGCTGCCCCGAGAGCCACGCTGCCGCCGCGCCGCGATGATCGTGCTCGACGATCCCACCGGCCTCCACGACATCGACACGCTGGCGCGCGAGGTCGGAACCTCCGGGCGTACGCTGTCGCGGCTGTTTTCGAGCGAGACGCAGCTGAGCTTCAAGAGCTGGTGCCAGCGCGCGAGGATTGCAGCGGCGATCGAGCGGATATCAACGGATGCGAGCGTGTCGGTGAAGCAGCTCGCGACCCAGCTCGGCTATGCCAGCGTGCCGGCGTTCTCGGCCGCGTTCCGCCAGGTGACGGGACGGACGCCGACGGAGTTTGCGGGGAAGGGGTAGCCCCAATCTCGTCATTGCGAGGAGCCCTTGCGACGAAGCAATCCAGACTCTCTCGGCGGAGGGATTCTGGATTGCTTCGCTGCGCTCGCAATGACGGAGAATGTGGCTGCCGCCTCGTTCCCAAATGCTACCGCATGCTTCGTCCCCTCCGTCCGACATGCCGCCATTCTCCAAACGCACGGCCCAACTAAAGATGCCGCATTCGCCTGCTTGATTGTGATCGGCTTGCACCCAAATCCCGTGTAAGCTCCCGCATCACACCGACCCGATACGAAAGCCCAGATGGCCAACGCCTTCTTCTCCGACCTGCTTGCCACCATCTCCGAGCGCGGCCGCACGCTGCTTCGCCGGGGGGACGCCTCGAATACCAAACGGGATGCCGATGGACTGCTCGAGCTTTGCGGCGCGCTGCTGTCCGGCCGCGGCGAAGCATCCGGCACCGCCATGGCGCGCGAGGTGCTCGATCTCTATCAGGAGCTGGATGCGGAGGGACGCCGCACCTTCTTCGAAGGACTGGTACGTTTTTTCGGACCCGACCGGGAACGATTGTCCAAGGCCATCGAGCAATGGCGCGCCAAGCCGAGCGACGAGGATGCCAGCGCCCTGCACTTCGCCTCCGAGCCGCGGCGGCAGGAGCTGATCCGCCGCCTGAACCGTGCGCCCGGCGGTACCGGCGATCTCGTCAACATGCGCGCCGATCTGCTCGGCATGATGAACGGGCACACCGATCTCGCCGCGCTCGACCGCGACGTCTCGCATCTTCTCTCTTCGTGGTTCAACAGGGGGTTTCTCGTGCTGCGCAGGATCGACTGGTCGACCCCGGCCAACATCCTCGAAAAGATCATCCGCTATGAAGCCGTGCACGAGATCTCGGACTGGGACGATTTGCGCCGCCGCATCGATCCGGTCGACCGGCGCTGCTACGCCTTCTTCCATCCTGCGATGGTGGACGAGCCGCTGATCTTCGTCGAGGTGGCGCTGACCGAGACCATCCCCGGCGCGATCCAGCCCCTGCTCGCGGTCGACCGCCAGCATCTGCCGATCGAGCGCGCGCGCACCGCCGTGTTCTATTCGATCTCCAACACCCAGCGCGGCCTGGGCGGTATCTCCTTCGGCAGCTTCCTGATCAAGCAGGTGGTGGAAGAGCTGCGCCGCGAGCTACCGAAGCTCGACACCTTCGTCACGCTGTCGCCGGTGCCCGGCTTCATGGCCTGGGTGAAGCAGGACAAGGATCTGCCGCTGTCGGACGAGGACCGCGAGGTGCTCAAGCGCCTCGACGATCCCAGATGGTTCGAAAGCCCGGAGACGGCGGCGCTGCTCCGCGCCGTGCTGGAGCCGCTCGCGGCGCACTATTTCCTCAAGGCGCGCACGCCGAAGGGCAAGCTGATCGATTCCGTCGCCCGCTTCCATCTCGGCAACGGCGCGCGGCTGGAGCGCATCAACTGGCTGGGCGACCTCTCGCCCAAGGGCCTGCGCGAGTCCGCCGGCATCATGGTCAACTACCTCTACCGCCTCGACGACATCGAGAAGAACCACGAGGCCTATGCCAACGACGGCGAGGTGGTGGCGTCCAGTGCGGTGAAGAAGCTGCTGAAGGGTGAAGGGCGAAGGCTGCTGGACATGCGGCTGTCGTAAGGGGCGGACGCTTACCACATCGTCATTGCGAGGAGCCCTTGCGACGAAGCAATCCAGAATCTTCCTGCGGAGGGACTCTGGATTGCTTCCGCCTTCGCCAAGGCTTCGGCGGACAAGTCGCTGCGCTCGCAATGACGGAGTGTGTGGCGCGGACGTCGCGCTCCAACGACACCCCTACTCCGCCAGCGCCTTCATCTCCTTGTAGAGATCCGACTTGCCTTCGAAGCCGATGCCGGCAAGCTCGGGCATGGTGATGTGGCCGTTCTCGACGCGGACGCCGTCGGGGAAGCCGCCATAGGGCTGGAACAGGTCGGGGTAGCTTTCGTTGCCGCCCAAGCCGAGGCCGGCGGCGATGTTGAGCGACATCTGGTGGCCGCCGTGCGGGATGCAGCGGCTGGGGGACCAGCCATGGGTCTTCAGCACCTCCAGCGTGCGCTGGTATTCGCACAGGCCGTAGGACAGCGCGCAATCGAATTGCAGCCAGTCGCGGTCGGGGCGCATGCCGCCGTAGCGGATCAGGTTGCGGGCGTCCTGGTGGCTGAACAGGTTCTCGCCGGTCGCCATCGGGCCTGGATAGAACTCGGCGAGCGCGGCCTGCAGCGCGTAGTCGAGGGGATCGCCGGCCTCCTCGTACCAGAACAAGGGATAGTCGCGGAGCATCTTGGCGTAGGCGATGGCGGTTTCCAGGTTGAAGCGGCCGTTGGCGTCGACGGCGAGCTGCGCGTCCTTGCCGATCTCCTTCAGCACCGCCTCGATGCGGGTGCGGTCTTCGTCGATATCAGCGCCGCCGATCTTCATCTTCACGACGTTGTAGCCGCGGTCGAGATAGCCGCGCATCTCAGCCCGGAGCATCGAGAGATCCTTGCCGGGATAATAATAGCCACCGGCTGCGTAGACGAAGACGCGCGGATTGGCTTCGACGCCGTGGCGTTCGGCGAGCAGACGGAACAGCGGCTTGCCCGCGATCTTCGCCACCGCATCCCACACCGCCATGTCGATGGTGCCGACCGCGACCGAGCGCTCGCCGTGACCGCCCGGCTTCTCGTTGGTCATCATTGCGGCCCAGACCTTGTCGGGATCGAGATTGTCGCCGGCGGCGTTGAGCAGCGATTTCGGATCGGCCTCCGTGATGCGCGCGGCAAAGCGCTCGCGGATCAGGCCGCCCTGCCCGTAGCGGCCGTTGGAGTTGAAGCCATAGCCGACGACGCGCTTGCCGTCGCGGACGACGTCGGTGACGACGGCAACGAGGCTGGTCGTCATCTTGGTGAAGTCGATATAGGCGTTGCGGATCGGCGATGAGATCGGCTTGGTGATCTCGCGGATGTCGACGATGCGGACGGACATGGGGTTGGGCCTTTGGTTGT
The DNA here is from genome assembly GCF_025200865.1 of Bradyrhizobium sp. NC92. Classification (NCBI taxonomy): domain Bacteria; kingdom Pseudomonadati; phylum Pseudomonadota; class Alphaproteobacteria; order Hyphomicrobiales; family Nitrobacteraceae; genus Bradyrhizobium; species Bradyrhizobium sp. NC92. Next base: position 2,140,122 of record NZ_CP104171.1, on the reverse strand, counting down.
TTTTGTCATTGCGAGCGAAGCGAAGCAATCCGGAGACGTATCCGCGGAGACAGTCTGGATTGCTTCGTCGCAAGGGCTCCTCGCAATGACGAGGAGAGAGTGTGCGTTCCCCGCAATAGCGCACCGGGGACTCTCGAGATTCCGGGTTCGCGCTATCGCACGCCCCGGAATGACAGTGGCTTATTTCTTATCCCTGAAATACGGCTCTACCGGACCGTGCACCTTGATGGTCAGCGGATTGCCGTGGCGGTCCTTGGCGTTGCCTGCGGTGACGCGGACCCAGCCTTCGCTGATGCAGTACTCCTCGACATTGGTCTTCTCGATGCCCTTGAATCGGATGCCGACATCGCGCGCCAGAATGTCCGCGTTGTAATAAGGGCTGTTCGGGTCGACCGACAGGCGGTCCGGAAATTCGTCGCTCATGATTGTCTCGCTCACAACAGTGTTTCGATCTGGTTGCGCAAACCTTCGGGCCGGGCGGTCGGCGCGTAGCGCGAGACCACGCGGCCCTCACGGTTCACCAGGAATTTGGTGAAATTCCATTTGATGGCGGCGCCGAGAAGCCCGGATTGCTGACGTTTCAGGTACTCGTACAAGGGATGCGCCTTCGGCCCGTTGACGTCGATCTTCTCGAACAGGGGAAAGGTGACGTCGTAATGGGTCGAACAGAATTCCTGGATCTCGCTCGCCTGCCCCGGCTCCTGCGCGCCGAATTGGTTGCAGGGAAAGCCGAGCACCGAGAAGCCGCGCGGCGAGAGATCGCGATGCAGCTCCTCCAGGCCGCGATATTGCGGCGTGAAGCCGCATTTGCTCGCAGTGTTGACGATCAAGAGCACCTGCCCCTCGAAACGTCGCATCGGGACCTCCTCGCCGGCCAGCGAGTTGGCCTTGAAGTCGTAGATGGCGGTCATCTCTAGCCCACGGGATCGATCGGCGACGGCGGCACGCCGCCGGCCTCGATCGCTTCGCCCGCGAGCAGGCACAAATCCTCGCGATAACGCCCCGTCACGACGTGCACGCCGACCGGCGCCTTGCCGACGAGACCTGTGGAGACCACGAGGCCCGGCAGGCCCATGAAGGGGATCGCGATCTGCGGCAGCTGCGCTTCCCAGACGCGCTTGAAGGAGCCCTCATCCTTGCGGTCGAGATGATCCGGGAACGGCAATTCGCCGGAGACCGGCGTCAGCAGCACGGCGTATTTTTCGAAGAACAGCATCCACTCGCGGGTCAGCGTGGCGCGCCGGGTCAGCGCCTTGGCGTAATTGGCCTGGTCCATCGGCGTGACCCTGGCGCGGTTGCCGCGCAGACAGGCCAGCGCGCCGGGATCGCCCTCGCGCTCGGCCATTCCCAGCTGCGCCTCATAGCCGTCGCCGAGCCAGAGCTTGATCTGCCACTCGACCGCCTCGCGCATCGGAGGGGTGTCCTCGATCACATCGACGGTCCAGCCGGCGCGCTCCAGCCGCTTGCCGGCATCGCTCACCGCCGCCTTTACCTCCGGCGCGGTGGCAAGACCGCCCGGATTGAGGCAGAGCGCGGCGCGCTTGTCCCGAGTGGGGCCTTGCAGCGGCACCGGCGCGAACCAGGGATCGCGGATGTCGCGGGCCGCCATCGCCTCGAGCGAAATCCTAAGATCATTGACCGTGCGCGCCAGCGGGCCCGACACCGCCATGATCTGCGGCCCGATCGGTCGCTCCGGCAGCGCCGGGTTGAAGGCGGGAATGCGGCCGAGCGTCGGGCGCAATCCGTGCACGCCGCAGGCATAGGCGGGATAGCGGATCGAGCCGGCGATGTCGGTGCCGTGGGCGATGTGGCCGATACCGGCAGCGACCGCCGAGCCGGCGCCGCCGGAGGAGCCGCCCGGCGTTAGCGAAGCGTCACGGGGGTTCTTGGTGTCGCCATGGACCAGATTGGTGGTGAACCAGCGGTAGGAGAAGGCCGGGCAATTGGTGCGGCCGAGCAGGATGGCGCCGGCTTTGCGGAAATTCGCGACGACCGGATTGTCCTCGCGCGCGATCAGGTCGCGCTGCAGCTTGAGGCCATTGGTGGTGGCAAAGCCTTCCTGGTCGACATTGGCCTTGATGGTGACGGGCACGCCGGCGAGAACGCCGGGGTCCTCGCCCCTGGCAATTGCGGCATCGACGGCATCGGCCTGCTTGAGCACGTCCTCTGGCCGGTGGTCGATCACCGCGTTGAGCTGGGGATTGACGGCATCGAGCCGTGCGAGACCGGCCTTGGCGGCCTCCCTGGCGGAGACTTTCCGGGATTTGACGAGGGTGGCGAGGTCGGCGGCCGACAGGCGCCAGAGATCTTGCATGGCTTGCTCCGTATGACCGGCGTCTTTTAGCGCCGGGAACGGGGCAAAGCCATGCGGATTTCGCGGGGGTACCTCAGTCATTGCGAGCGCAGCGACTTGTCCGCCGAAGCCTTGGCGAAGGCGGAAGCAATCCAGACTGCCGCCGTGGAGGCAGTCTGGATTGCTTCGTCGCAAGGGCTCCTCGCAATGACGTTGAGGGGGCGCGGGCTTCTCTCGCCGCGTCGCGTCCGGCTAATGCCGTGTCGCGGACTGGTCCGGCATGTCGAGCAGCGCCTCGGTGAAGGGAAACTCCAGCACGATCTCGCCGTCGGCGTCGGTGACCTCGATGACCGCCTCCAGCAGCGCAGGCTGGGTTCCTTCCGACTTCACGACCTCGAGGATCATCTGGCGCGCGACCTCCCAGGCGCGATCGGGGTTGCGCAGGTCCTCGCCGTCAGGATCCACGATCAGTTCGTCGCCGATGCGGGTGTTGAAGAAATATCTGGGCATGCCTGATCCAATGGGGTCGTCTGTCGCCGATGAGAAGCCGGTCCATACTCACAACTGGTTTATCCCGACAGGGATCACGACCTATCGGCAATTTTGCGTATCTGATCCGCTCATCTTTGCGGCCGCAATACGCCATCTTTGCAGTGCAACATTCCTCAGCCTACTACCTAGGTCGGGAAAATTTCACTGGCGAAGTTTTCCGCCCGCACTAATTTATCTGCGGGCGGATGCGTCCGAATTTGCGAAAAATGGAGAGCCAAATGGCCTGGAAAGCCCCGAAGATCGTCGAAGTGCCCTGCGGCATGGAAATCAACATGTATGTGAGCGCCACCCGCAAGTAAGCGGCTGGCAAGATCGCGTTCTGCGCAGGTGGTTCTTGGTCACGATACGTTTCCGGCAGACAGAAACCTTGTCCGAAACGGTCTCGGCCTGAGATCCACCTCGCGAATTCGCCTCCAGGAGACGGATCATGCTTCGCGTCGTCGTCCTGGGCGCCGGGGCCGGCGGCGGAGTTCCGCAGTGGAATTGCGGTTGCGAAGGCTGCCGCGCGGCTCGTGCGAATGGACATGAGCTCTTTCGAACCCAGGCCTCGGTCGCCTTCAGCGGCGACGGCGAGCACTGGTTCCTGATCAACGCCTCGCCCGATCTTCGCCAGCAATTGATTGCCACGCCGCAGCTGCATCCCAAGGCGGGCGCGCTGCGCCACACGCCGGTTGCGGGCGTGATTTTGACCAACAGCGAAGTCGATGCCGTGGCAGGCCTGCTGTCGATGCGCGAGGGCTCGCCGTTTACGGTGTATGCGCACGAGAAGGTGCTGGCGATCCTTGCCAGCAACAGCATCTTCAACGTGCTGAACGAGAAGAACGTGCGGCGCCAGCCGATCGCGATCCGCGAGCCGTTCGAGCCGCGGCTGCCGGACGGCACCCGCTCAGGGCTCGAGGTGCTGCCCTTTGCCGTGCCGGGCAAGTCGGCCTGGTATCTCGAAGGCAAGGTGCATCCGGGCGGGGTGAGCGGCGACGGCGACACACTGGGCCTGAAGGTCACCGACAAGGCCACCGGCAAGTTCTTCTACTTCATCGCGGCCTGCGCCGAGGTGACCGACGCGCTCAAGGCCGAGATCGACGGCGCTGCACTGGTGTTCTTCGACGGCACGGTCTGGCAGGACGACGAAATGATCAAAGCCGGGCTAGGCTACAAGACCGGCAAGAGCATGGGCCATGTCTCGATGTCCGGCGAGGACGGCGCCATTGCGCGGCTGGCCGACCTCAATATCGACAGGAAGCTGTTTCTGCATATCAACAACTCGAATCCGGCGCTGCTGCCCGGCTCTCCCGAGCGCAAGATCACTGAGGAGGCGGGCTGGCAGATACCCGCGGATGGAACGGAGATCGTGTTGTGAACGCCGCATCACTAACTGGAATGACCGCGCTCTCGATCGGCAAGGATTTGAGGCTCAACTCGGCCGAGGAGCTGGAGGCGACGCTGCGCCACATCGGCGCCACGCGCTATCACAGCCTGCATCCGTTCCATAAGCTGCTGCATGGCGGCAAGCTGAACAAGGGCCAGGTGCAGGCCTGGGCGCTCAACCGCTACTATTACCAGAGCACGATCCCGATCAAGGACGCGGTGGTGATTTCGCGGTTCCGCGACCGCGCCACGCGCCTGGAATGGCGCCATCGCATCGAGGATCATGACGGCGATGTCGGCAGTGAAGGCGGCATCGAGCGCTGGATCAAGCTGACCGAAGGGCTCGGGCTCGACACCGCATACGTCGAATCCACCGAAGGCATCTTGCCGGCGACGCGCTTTGCGGTGGAGGCCTATGTCCACTTCTGCCGCGAAAAAAGCCCGCTGGAGGCGATCGCCTCCTCGCTGACCGAGCTGTTCGCGCCGAACCTGCATGAAGAGCGCATCGCCGGCATGCTGGAGCACTATGATTTCGTCAACCCCGACATCATGAGCTACTTCAAGCGCCGCCTGACCCAGGCGCCGCGCGATGCCAATTTCGCGCTAGACTATGTCAAGAGGCACGCCACGACGCCGGAGCAGCGCGCGCAGGTCTGCAACGCGCTGATCTTCAAGACCAACGTGCTATGGGTGCAGCTGGATGCGCTCCAGCATGCCTATGTCGAGGGCCACATTCCGCCGGGCGCGTTCGTGCCCAAAGCGAGTTAAGAGGAACAGCAATGGCCGGGCCGCGGAACATCAGCGTCAGCGAGGCAAGCCGCCCCGTGCTGCCGCGGCATGCCAAGCTCAGATATGACGAGACGCGGAAGGTCTGGGTGATCCTGGCGCCGGAGCGGGTGCTGGCGCCGGACGAGATCGCGGTCGAGGTCTTGCAGCTCTGCAACGGCGAGCGCAATGTCGGCGACGTCGCCAATCAATTGGCCGCGAAATACGCCGCGCCGCGCGAAGCGATCCTCGCCGACGTCATCGTCATGCTGCAGGATCTCGCCGACAAGGGCTTTCTCACCGAGATCAGGGAGAAGACGTCATGAGCGACGTGACCATCCCGCCCAGCGACAGCCTCGCGGTGCTGGAGAAGCAGCGCTCGACGGCGGAGACGTTCGGCATTCCGCTCGCGGTGCTGCTCGAGATCACCCATCGCTGCCCGCTGCAATGCCCCTATTGCTCCAACCCGGTCGAGCTCGACCGCTCCGGCAAGGAGCTGACCACCGACGAGTGGAAGAAGGTGCTGAGCGAGCTCGCCGAGATCGGCGTGCTCCAGGTGCATTTCTCCGGCGGCGAGCCGACGGCGCGGAAGGATCTGGTCGAGCTGGTCAAGCATGCCAGCGACGCCGGGCTCTATACCAACCTGATCACATCGGCCGTGCTGCTGACGCGCGAGAAGCTCAGCGATCTCGCAGATGCCGGGCTCTGCCATGTGCAGATCTCCTTCCAGGGCATCGAGGAAGGCCTTGCCGATCGTGTCGCCGGCTACAAGAACGCTCACCGCAAGAAGCTCGAGGTCGCGAAATGGACGCGCGAGCTCGACCTGCCGCTCACCGTGAACGCGGTGATGCACCGGCAGAACCTGCACCAGCTGCCGGACATCATCCAGATGGCGCTTGATCTCGATGCCGACCGGCTCGAGGTCGCCAATGTGCAATATTACGGCTGGGCTCTGAAGAACCGCGCCGCCTTGATGCCGACGGTCGCGCAGTTAGATGAGTGCACCCGCCTTGTCGAAGAGGCGCGCGAGCGGCTGAAGGGCCGGCTGACGATCGACTATGTCGTGCCGGATTATTACGCGCTGCGGCCGAAGAAGTGCATGGGCGGCTGGGGCCGGCAGTTCTTCAACATCTCGCCCGCCGGCAAGGTGCTGCCCTGCCATGCCGCCGAGAGCATCACCGGGCTCGATTTCGAATCGGTGCGCTCCAACCATTCGATCGCCTGGATCTGGCAGAACTCGGACGCCTTCAACCGCTATCGCGGCACCGGCTGGATGAAGGAGCCGTGCAGGACTTGCGAATTCCGCGAGATCGATTTCGGCGGCTGCCGCTGCCAGGCCTTCGCGCTGACAGGGGATGCCGCCAACACCGATCCGGCCTGCGCGCTGTCGCCGCTGCACGAGACCATCTTCAAGCAGGCGGAAGCCGAGGCCGAGGGCGAAACTAACCGCTTCCTCTACCGCAACTTCGCCGGCGGCACCCTGGAATCCGAGAATGACGCCTGACGCGGACGCAGGCACAGCGGCCAAACGCACCGATCCCTTTGCGCCCTTGACCTCCGACATGCTCGACGTCGGCGACGGCCATGAGCTCTATGTCGAGAGCGTCGGGCGCGCCGACGGAATCCCCGCGGTCTATCTGCATGGCGGGCCCGGCAGCGGCTGCCAGCCGGACCATCGCCGCCTGTTCGATCCCGACCGTTTCTGCGCCGTGCTGTTCGACCAGCGCGGCTGCGGCCGCAGCCGGCCAAAGGGATCGCGCGAGTACAACACCATTGCGCATCAGATCGCGGACATGGAGACGATCCGCGAAAAATTCGGCTTCGAGCGGTGGATATTGGTCGGCGGCTCCTGGGGCGCGACGCTGGCGCTGGCTTATGCAGAGGCGCATCCCGAGCGCGTCTCGGGCATCGCGCTGCGCGCGACGTTTCTCGGCACGCGGGCCGAGGTCGAGACCGCCTTCACCTCGCGCCTGTCGCAATTCCATCCGGCGCTGTACGAGGATTTCCTCAGCGTGCTGCCGCCCGAGGAGCGCGACCGGCCGGTGGATGCCTATTGGCGCCGCATCCTCGATGCCGATTCTGCCGTGCATGGCCCGGCGGCGAAGGCCTGGCACGACACCGAGCGCACCTTGTCCGAGCACAAGCCCGCAAGGACGCGGCTCGACCTCGCCGCGCTGAACGTCTGGCGCACATTGCCGGCGACGCCGTTCATGGAAGCGCATTATTTCGTCAACGACAGCTTCATGACAGAGAACCAGCTGCTGCAGAATGCGGGAAGACTCGCCGGCATTCCCGGCATCATCGTGCAGGGTCGCTATGACCTGCTGTGTCCTCCCGCGACATCCCAGGCCCTTGCGAAAGTCTGGCCCGGTTCCGAGCTTCGCATCGTGGAAGAAGCCGGCCATTCGCTCTATGATGGCGGCGTGAGGGATGCGGTCATGAAGTCGATCGCGGACCTTGCGTCGAAGATCGGGCGATGAGAGGACAAGAAGAATGCCGCTCGCCGGAAAGGGCATGCTGCTGACGTCGATGAACATCGACGCTTCGGATGAAGCCGATTTCAACCGCTGGTACGATCGCGAGCATCTGGAAGAGCGCGTCGCGATCGATGGATTCCTCGAAGCGCGGCGCTATGTCGCGCATGCCGCCAATCCCAAATATCTGTGCCTGTATTCGACCGAGGCTCTCGACGTGCTCGACGGCCCCGCTTACAAGGCGCGCCTCGCGAGCCCGACCGACTGGTCGCGGCAGACCATGGCGCGCTTCCAGGACATGCTGCGCGTCGTCGCGCGCATCACCATCAGCGAGGGCACCGGGCGCGGCACTGCGCTCGGCGTGGTGCGGCTGCGGCCGACGCCTGATAATGCCGCGCCCTGGCGTGATGCACTGCAAGAGAAGCTCGTGCCGGACAAATGCGACGGCATCATCTCGATGCATCTGCTCGAAACCGAGCCGGAATTGTCGGGCGCAACGGCGGGAATTCCGGCGGTGCGCAACGAGGGCGCGCGCGACTGGTTCGTCCTGATCGACGGCACGCATGTCAATGCGGTCTCCGCCGTCATCGCCGAGCGCTTCACCGGCCCGGCTGCGGCGCCCTTCCCGCTCCCCATCTCCGTCGGCACCTACTGCCTGATGTGGGACCTCGCGAAGAGCGACATCGCACAGAGCTGACGTAGGAAATTGCTGCGCTGCCGCCAACGCCGTCATTGCGAGCGCAGCGGAGCAATCCAGAATCTTCCCGCAGAGGCAGTCTGGATTGCTTCGCCGCAAGTGCTCCTCGCAATGACGGGGATGGAGCAGAGTGCGATGCTGCACCGCACGCACATCCGCGCGCGGTCATTAATGCCGTGCACGCGCAGCTCCCATGAAAGCGGGGAAGCGGGCAAATTTGCCGTTGTACTTCGGAACGGTTCTAATAAGCTAACCCAATGACGTCATTCAGAAACCAGATCGAAGCGCGTTAAGCGCTCGCCAAGCTCAACAAAAAAGGCCGCGGGGTCTTTGAGCCTGCGCGGACAGGGTAGGAATGAAACCGACCGATATCGCGGCCCCCGACTACTTTCACAAAGTGGTCGATTGCCAATGGGCCTGTCCTGCGCACACCCCGGTTCCCGAATACATCCGACTGATCGCCCAAGGCCGCTACAGCGACGCCTACATGATCAATTGGAAATCGAACGTGTTTCCCGGAATCCTGGGACGCACCTGCGACCGTCCATGCGAGCCGGCCTGCCGGCGCGGCCGCGTCGAGGAAACCCCCGTCGCGATCTGCCGCCTCAAGCGCGTTGCAGCGGATTTCAAGGACGACATCAAGCAGCGTCTGCCGAAGCCCGGCCCGAAGAACGGCAAGCGCATTGCGCTGGTCGGCGGCGGTCCCGCTTCGCTGACGGTGGCGCGCGATCTTGCGCCGCTCGGCTATCACTGCACCGTGTTCGATGCCGACCCGGAAGCCGGCGGCATGATGCGCACGCAGATCCCGAAATTTCGCCTGCCCAATTCGGTGATCGACGAGGAGACCGGCTACATCCTGAACCTCGGCGTCGAGTTCAGGGGCGGTCACCGCATCGACAGCATGAAGGCGCTGCTCGCGGAGAAATACGACGCGATCTTCGTCGGCTCCGGCGCGCCGCGCGGCCGCGAGCTCGACATTCCCGGCCGGAAGGAAGCAGCTAGCAACATCCATATCGGCATCGAATGGCTGGCCAACGTGTCGTTCGGCCATGTCGACAAGATCGGCAAGCGCGTCATCGTGCTCGGCGGCGGCAACACCGCGATGGACTGCTGCCGCACCGCACGCCGGCTCGGCGGCGAGAAGGTCACGGTGGTCGTGCGTTCCGGCTTCGAGGAGATGAAGGCCTCGCCCTGGGAGAAGGAAGACGCGATCCACGAGGATATCCCGATCCTCAACTACATGGTCCCGGTGTCATTCAAGCATGTCGCCGGCAAGCTGATCGGCGTCACCTTCCAGCACGTCAAAGCCGAATACGACGCCAAGGGCCGCCGCAATCTGGTGCCGTCGGGCGATCCCGATCAGACCATTCCCTGCGATGACGTGCTGGTCGCGGTGGGTCAGGAGAATGCATTCCCCTGGATCGAGCAGGATTGCGGCATCGAGTTCGACAAATGGCACATGCCGAAGGTCGATCCGAAGACCTTCGCCTCGACCAATCCGAAAGTATTCTTCGGCGGCGATGCCGCGTTCGGCCCGAAGAACATCATCTGGGCGGTCGCGCACGGCCATGACGCCGCGCTGTCGATCCACAAGATGCTGTCGGGCGAGGACATCACCGAGCGCCCGCTGCCGGAGGTGCAAATCTCCTCGCAGAAGATGGGCATCCACGAATGGAGCTATGACAACGACATCTCCAACGACAAGCGCTACAAGGTGCCGCATCGCGACAAAGTCGTTGCGCTGAAGGACATCCGCGCCGAGGTCGAGCTCGGCTATGACGTCAAGCTCGCGCTGGGCGAGGCGCATCGCTGCCTGAACTGCGACGTGCAGACCGTGTTCTCGACCTCGCTCTGCATCGAGTGCGACGCCTGCGCCGACATCTGCCCGATGGACTGCATCACCTTCACTGACAATGGCGAAGAGAGCGACCTGCGCCAGCGCCTGAAGGCGCCCTCGCCGCGCCCGGACCAGGACCTCTACGTGTCCAGCGATCTCAAGACCGGGCGCGTAATGGTGAAGGACGAGGATGTCTGCCTGCATTGCGGGCTGTGTGCCGAGCGTTGTCCCACCGGAGCCTGGGACATGCAGAAATATTTCATCGATATGATCCACGCAGGTTCGACATGTCCGACAAAAAGCCGCTCAGCAGCGTAAACGACTTCGTCGTCCGCTTCGCCAACGTCAACGGCTCGGGCTCGGCCAGCGCCAACGAGATGTTCGCGCGTGCGATCCTGCGCCATGGCGTGCCGGTGTCCCCGCGCAACATCTTCCCCTCCAACATCCAGGGCCTGCCGACCTGGTACGAGGTGCGCGTGACGGAAGAAGGCCATCTCGGCGCCCGCGGCGGCGTCGACCTGATGGTGGCGATGAACCCGCAGACCTGGGACAAGGACGTCGCCGGTATCGAGCCCGGCGGCTATTTGTTCTACGATTCCACCAAGCCGATGCCGTCGACCAAATTCCGCGACGACATCACCGTGATCGGCGTGCCGCTGACCGCCATCACCAACTCGACCTATACCGATCCGCGCCAGCGCCAGCTGTTCAAGAACATCATCTATTTGGGCGCGCTCAGTGCACTGCTCGACATGGACCCCAAGCTGATCGAGCAGCTGATCGGCGAGCAGTACAAGGGCAAGGAGAAGCTCTTGTCCTCCAACGTCCACGCGCTGCATCTCGGCCGCGACTGGGCGCTGCAGAACCTGAAATGCCCGATCGGGCTCAGGGTAAAGAAATCAGACAAGGTCGGCGACCGCATCTTCATCGAAGGCAACAGCGCCGCCGCGCTCGGCGCGGTCTATGGCGGCGCCACCGTGTGTGCGTGGTATCCGATCACGCCGTCATCCTCGGTGGCGGAGGCCTTCACCGCCCATTGCAAGAAGTACCGGCACGATCCTGAAACCGGCAAGGCGAAATACGCGATCGTGCAGGGCGAGGACGAGCTGGCCTCGATCGGCATCGTCATCGGCGCCTCCTGGAACGGCGCCCGCGCCTTCACCGCGACCTCGGGGCCCGGCATCTCGCTGATGACGGAGTTCATCGGCCTCTCGTACTTTGCCGAGATTCCGGCCGTGATCATGAACATCCAGCGCGCCGGCCCCTCCACGGGCATGCCGACCCGCACCCAGCAATGCGACATCATCGCCTGCGCCTATGCCTCGCATGGCGACACCAAGCATGTGCTGCTGTTCCCGGAGGACCCGGCCGAGGCCTTCGAGTTCGCGGCTGCCGCCTTCGATCTCGCCGAGCGTCTGCAGACCACGATCTTCCTGATGCTCGACCTCGACATCGGCATGAACCACCGGCTCTGCCGTCCGCTGAAGTGGGACGATGCGCGGCAATACGACCGCGGCAAGGTGATGACGGCGGAGATGCTGGAGGAAGGCCGCGACTTCGGTCGCTATCTCGACGTCGACGGCGACGGCATTCCCTACCGTACCTATCCCGGCACGCATCCGACCAAGGGCTCCTACTTCACCCGCGGCACATCGCGCGACCGCTATGCGCGCTATTCCGAGGAAGGCACGGTCTACGCCGACAACATGCAGCGCCTGGTGCGCAAGTTCGAAACCGCGCAGGACCTCGTCCCGCGGCCGCTGCAGGCCAATGCGGAACGGCCGACCAAGTATGGCGTGATCTATTTCGGCTCGACCTCGCCGGCGATGGACGAGGCAATAGGGCTTCTGGAGGCGCGCGGACATCAGCTCGACCGGATGCGCATCCGCGCCTTCCCATTCCATTCGAGTGTGGCCAGCTTCCTCGCCGAGCACGATTTCGTCTATGTCGTCGAGCAGAACCGCGACAGCCAGCTGCGCCAGCTCATCGTCAACGAGAACGGCATCGATCCCGTCCGTCTGGTGCCGATCGTGCATTATGACGGCACGCCGATCACCGCCCGCTTCATCGCCAAAGCCATTGGCGACCACCAGGACCACCTCAAGGTGACCCCGCTCCGCAAGGCCGTGTCATGATGGTAAATCGCATCCACATCGTCATTGCGAGCGCAGCGAAGCAATCCAGACTGCCTCCGTGGAAAGACTCTGGATTGCTTCGTCGCAAGGGCTCCTCGCAATGACGATGTGGATACAGCGGGGGACTATTCGATCGTTCTCTTCGCGAGAAGATACCGCGAGGAGAGGGAGCAGAGAGAAACGTTCATGACCTACATCGCAAAACCGAAATTCCATCATCCGGGCCTGAAGAAGAACGCGCTCGGCTACACGCATCGCGATTACGAGGGCAAGATCTCGACGCTGTGCGCCGGCTGCGGTCACGATTCGATCACGGCTTCGATCATCGAAGCGTGCTACGAGCTGTCGATCGAGCCGCATCGGGTGGCAAAGATCTCCGGCATCGGCTGCTCGTCGAAGACGCCGGACTATTTCCTCGGCAATTCGCACGGCTTCAACTCCGTGCACGGCCGCATGCCATCCGTGCTCACCGGCGCCAACCTCGCCAACCGCGATCTGATCTATCTCGGCGTCTCCGGCGACGGCGATTCCGCCTCGATCGGCTTCGGCCAGTTCGCGCATTCGATCCGGCGCGGCGTCAACATGACCTACATCGTCGAGAACAACGGCGTTTACGGCCTGACCAAGGGCCAGTTCTCGGCGACCGCCGACCGCGGCTCGAAGAGCAAGAAGGGCGTCACCAACACCGACAACGCCATCGACCTCGTCGCGATCGCGCTGCAGTTAGGCGCCACCTTCGTGGCGCGCTCGTTCTCGGGCGACAAGAGCCAGCTGGTGCCGCTGATCGCCGCCGCGATCGGCCACAAGGGCGCATCCTTCATCGACGTCATCAGCCCCTGCATCGCCTTCAACAACCATGCCGGCTCGACCAAGAGCTTCGATTATGTCCGCGAGCACAACGACGCCGTGAACCGGCTCGACGTGCTGGTCGGCCGCGACCCGATCGCGGTGGACTACGCGCCTGGCACGGTGCAGGTGGTCGAGCAGCACGACGGCAGCAAGATCGCGCTGCGCAAGATCGACGCCGACTACGATCCGCATGACCGTCTCGGCGCCCAGACCTTCCTCGCGCGGCACGCCGCCAAGGGCCAGATCGTCACCGGTCTTCTGTACGTCGATCCCGATGCCGACGACCTGCACGAGCATCTCAATACGGTCGAGACCCCGCTCAACGCGCTGGAGGCGGACACGCTCTGCCCGGGTTCGGCGGTGCTGGACAAGATCAACGCCAGCCTGCGGTGATCAACGGCGCCGGACTGAAACGGGCTGCCTGACTCGTATGGTGATCTTGTCAGACACGACGGGCGGATCGAAGGGGTAGTGCTTCGCATCGCCCAGCACCAGTTGCAGCGTGTGCGTGCCGGGCGGAAGCTCGAGAAACGTTTCGGTTTGCCCTGCCCCGAAATGCAGATGGGACTTGTCCTGCGGGATCGGTTCCTTGGTGTCGATGGGCTCGTTGACGTCGACCAGCAGATGATGATGACCGGCGTTCTGGTAGTCATCGCCGGCATGCGTCACGCCCATGTTGCGCAGACCGAACCGGACCCAGAACCCACCTCGGATCTTCTGCCCGTCCTGCGGGGTGATGAAATAGAGCTTTGCGTCTTTGGGAGCGGTTTTGCCCTGAGAGTAAGCAGGGCTTGGCAGCAAAACACCTGACAGCAAAACACTTGCCACCAAAACACCTGGCGGCAATGCGAGCGCCGCCGCCAGCGCGGCGCAGCGAATGATTTTCATCAAACCTCCTCCAGCCTCAAGGAGTGAGCGCGACACGGAATCCATGCGTGGGGTAACGGACGTTGGTATCATAGCCATCGCGGTTGGATGGCCGCACGTATCTCGAATCGTTCTTCCAGGAGCCCGAGCGCAGGACGTGCGATGAGCAGTCGCCGCCGGTCCATGCCGAACCGTCGACCGGTGCACCCTGATAATTCTTGTGCCAGCAATCCTCGACCCACTGGTCGACGCCGCCGCCCATGTCGTGGAGCCCGAAGGGATTGGGCTTGAAGCTGCCAACCTTCGCCGGCTGCTCGGCTGCGAGGTCGCCGCAATCCTTGCATCCGGCCATGCCAGGCTGGAGCTTGTCGCCCCACCAATACTTTGTCTGCGTACCGCCGCGCGCCGCGTATTCCCATTCGGCCTCGCTCGGAAGTCGGTACGGCTTCTTCGTCGCCTTGGAGAGATACGCCACATATTGCTGCGCGTCAGTCCAGCTCACATTGCTGACCGGCGCGTCGTCCTTGCCGGTCGCGGTGAAAGCACAAGCCTTCGCGGCCGCGCATTCGTTCCACTCCCGCACCGTGACCGGATATTTTCCGATCGAGAACGGTTTGATCGTGACCTGGTGGACGGGACGCTCGGTCGGATCGTCGTTGCTTCCCATGGCGAAGCTGCCGCCGCGAATGGCGATCATCTCGGGTTCCCGGACCGGCGTCACCGATGGACTGGATGCCGGAGACGGTGAAGGCGATGCTGCGGGCGATGGCACCGTTGTGGGCACCGGAGAAGCCGCGGGTGCGGCTTGTGGCGCCGGTGCTGCCGGACTCGGTAACGACGGAACGGATTGCGGCGTCGGCGAAGCCAACGGCGCCGCGATCGGGGGAGCGGCAGCCTGTTGCCCCACCTGGCTGCGGTGCTGCACCAGCACGTACCAAAGCACGTAGCCGGCAATCACCAGCAATGCCGTGATCAGAAGAATGAGCAGGACGTTCTCGCGCCGGCTTCGTGTCTTGCCGACGGCATCTGCATCCGGCAGCACGCGATAGACGCGCACGGGATCGGTGATGTTCTTGACCTTGCGGTCGCCGAGCGACTCATAACCGCACACGATCTTGTGCTTGATCTGCTCGTAGATCGCCCCGGATATGTAGACCTGCCCCGGCTCTGCGATGCCCTCGATACGCGTGGCGATGTTGACGCCGTCACCATAAATGTCGTCCGGCTCCACAATGACGTCACCGAGATTGACGCCAATCCGATATTCGAGCCTGGAATGCTTGGGAATCGAGGCGTTGCGACCGACGAGATTTTGCTGGATGACGATGCTGCATCGAACGGCCTCGACGGGACTGTCGAAAATGGCGATGAAGCCGTCGCCGGTCGTCTTCACCAGACTTCCATGGTGTTCGACAATGCTGGGTTGGATGATGTCGCGCTCGATCCGCTTGACGCGGGCATGCGTGCCTTCCTCGTCGGCCTGCATCAACCGGCTGTAGGAGGCGATGTCACCGACGATGATCGCGGCGAGACGACGAGGCAGTCCGCTGTGCGGCGGCGGCTCATCGGGATTTCCGGGTCTGAAGTTGCGAATTTCACCCATGCGGGGACTCCACAAACTTACAAGGCAGCCCCAGCCTACGACTGCCAAAGGCGGTCGTCTGTGAAGGCTACCACATTGACGAAACGAGACAATGTCGCAGCAAGCACCGGCGTCGGGTTCCGAGGAATCAAGTCGTCGCACCCGTTGAACCTTCTCGATTGGAGTGGTGACTAAGGCCCGCCGTGGCCGCTGCCCGACATCGAGCGACGTGCGGCGGTTGAACGCGCTCCACTGCGCCTGCGACCAATGACAGACCGGCCCGCGGATGGCGGGCCAATGCCCATCAGGCGTTCGGTGCGATCATGAAGCTTGCCCTTGTCCTTCCGCTCGCCCTGGCTGCATTCATCGGCACTGCCCGGGCCGAGGACGGCGACGATATTCGCGAGGCCAGCAAGGCCGAGGCAGAGACGTTCAATACGCGCATGTATGCCGGCGCCCCCGGCAACAAGGCCTATGCCTGCTTCGTCCGCCGCTACGATGCCGACCATCTGGCGCGGCACCCGAAGCAGAAGGTCGCTTCGATGAAGCTGCTGGTCTCGGCGGAAGTCGACAAGGAGGACAAGGAGCTCCACAACTCCTTCCGCCTCGGCTTCAGGTACCGTCATCGCAGCGGCGATTTCGATTCCAGCGGCTCGTGCAACCACGCCGTGTTCACCAAGAGCGGCAACGAGGTGCGGCTCGGCTGCGGCGTCGATTGCGAGGGCGGCGGCATCGGCGTTGCGCTCTCCAAGGACGACAAGTCGGCGATCGTCCGGCTCGAACGGGTGCGCGTCTGGCAGAACAACAAGCCCGACGACGATGCCGAGCATTCGCTGACGGCCGGCGCCGACGACAAGATCTTCCGCCTCGACCGCACCGACAACAGCGAATGCGCTTCGCTGGTGACCGATCGCAAGGAACTCGCGGCGCTACGCCACAAGTGATATGCCTTCGGCAAATTTGGCCTCGTCGAAGGAAATCGCCATGAACCGCCGGAACATCTTGTGGAGCGCCATCTCGGCACTGGGTGCAGCGCTCGGCGCCTCCAGCGCGATAGCCGCAACGGAGGCGGGCATCGGCGCCAAGCTGAAGGTGGTCTACCACCTCAGCGATGCCGAGAAGGTCAATTTCGTGCTCGGCAACATCCAGAACCACATCGACGGCGTCGGCGGCCCCGAGCATGTGACGATCGCGCTGGTGATCCACGGCCCGGCGCTGAAGGCGTTTCACTCGGCGCAGGCCAATCCCGATGTCAGCAAGCGCGTCGGCGATTTCTCCAAGGACGGCGTCGAGCTCGCCGCCTGCGGCAACACGATGAAAGCGCAGAACGTCACGCTCAACGAGCTGCTGCCGGGTTTCGTCAACGCCGAGAAGGGCGGCGTGGTCCGGCTGGCCGAGCTGCAATCGCAGGGGTATTTGTATCTCCGGCCGTAGGCCGGGCACGGCGCCGCCACTCCCCGTCATTGCGAGCGCAGCGACTTGTCCGCCGAAGCCTTAGCGAAGGCGGAAGCAATCCAGAGTTTCTCCGCGGAGGCAGACTGGATTGCTTCGTCGCAAGGGCACCTCGCAATGACGTGGAGAGGGCTGCGCCAGCCGTCGCTGTATCCTCCCGTCGCACTTGACTAACCTATAACTCTACGGTTATGCATAAACCCATAACTTCCTAGTTATGGATCCCGCATGCCCTCCACCCCCGACCTCCTGTTCAGGACGCTCGCCGACCCGACCCGGCGGGCGATCTTCGAACGGCTGTGCCGCGAGGGGGAGCAGACGGTCGGGGCGCTGACGGCGCGATCCGGCGTGTCCCAGCCGGCGGTGTCGAAACATCTCGGCGCGTTGAAGCAGGCGGGCCTGGTGCGCGACCGCCATGAAGGACGGCAGACCCATTACAGCGCGCAGCCCGGTGCGCTCAATCCGCTGATCGACTGGACCGGCCAGATGGCCGGGTTCTGGCAGAAAAGGCTCGACGCTCTCGACGATCTCCTGAAGAGGATGGACCAATGAACGAACCCGCCGAGACGCGCTCCGTCGTCATCGAGCGCGAATTTGCTTATCCCGCCGAGCGGCTCTGGCGCGCGCTGACGCAGCCGCATCTGATCGAGGAATGGCTGATGAAGAACGACTTCAAGCCGGTCGTCGGCCATCGCTTCAACCTGCGCGGCGAGTGGGGCGGCGTGCTGGATTGCGAGGTGCTCACCATCGAGCCGCAGAAGACGCTGGCCTACACCTGGAATTTCTCGCATGAGGACGCCGCCTTCGATCTGAAAAGCATCGTCACCTTCACGCTGACGCCGACCAGCGCGGGTACGCATCTGCGCGTCGAGCAGGCGGGCTTCCGCCCGACGCAGAAGCAGGCGTTCGGCGGCGCGCATGCCGGCTGGAAGCAGTTCCTGGCCAAGCTGGACGATTTGCTGGCCCGGGCGAGCTAGCTCCGCCGGCGTCCATTTCGATCAATCCAACAGGAGGTCCCCAATGAGCACGCAGATGTGGATTCGGCAAATTCACCGCTGGCTGTCGATGGCTTTCACGCTCGCCGTCATCGCCAACATCGTGGCGATGACGATGCAGGTCCAGGCCGTGTGGATCGGCTTCCTGGCACTGGTGCCGCTGATTCCGCTGCTCGCGACCGGGCTGTATCTGTTCGCGCTGCCTTATCGCGGCCGCAGCAACGCGTGAACGAGGCCATGATGAAGAAGCCCGTGGCGGCGAAGACGAGCAGCGCGAAGGAAGCAGGCAACGCTTCGCCATCGAAGCTGATCGACGGCCGGATCAAGGAGCTCGGCGACTGGCGCGGCGCGATGCTCGCGCGAATCCGCGGCCTGATCAGGGAAGCCGATCCTGACGTCGTCGAGGCGTGGAAATGGCGCGGCGTCCCCGTCTGGGAGCACGATGGCATCATCTGCACCGGCGAGACTTACAAGGAGGTGGTGAAGCTGACCTTCGCCAAGGGCGCGGCGCTGGCCGATCCCGCAGGTCTCTTCAATTCCAGCCTCGACGGCAATGTGCGCCGCGCGATCGACATCCGCGAGGGCGACAAGGTCAACGAGAAGGCGTTGCAGGCGCTGATCCGCGCGGCGGTGGAGCTGAATGCGAGCAAGGCGAAGAAGCCGGGAAAGCGATTAGCCTAGGCGCGATGCCCAACGTCTTCTCTTGAGCCGCCGCGGGCTCCACCTCTCCCGCTTGCGGGAGAGGTCGGCGCGTTCCGGGCGATGCGAAGCATCGTCCGCGCGCCGGGAGAGGGCTCTCTCCTCTGGGGAGCCCCACTGCGGAGACACCCTCTCCCAGCCCTCCCCCGCAAGCGAGGGAGGGAGCGCACCGTCTTCGGCGCGCGAACTTCACTTCAAAAGAGGAGACAGCCTCACGCCACCGCGGCGGGGATCGGGCGCGGGCTGACGACGTATTCGCGCAAGACCTTGTCGTTGGCGTCGACCTCGATCAGCGCGACGTCGTAGGTCCAGAGGTCGGCCAGGTGCTGCAGCACGCGCTTGGCGTCGGTCTCGTTGAGCTGCGAGCCCTTGATGACGTGGTGATGCAGGATCAGGCGGCGGTCGCCGGAGAGATCGACGTCGACCACCTCGATATTGGCGTCGATGAAGCCGACATCGTGCTGCCGTGCCAGCTCGCGGCGGACGCGGCGGAAGCCGCGCTCGTCGTGGATGGCATCGACGCGGATACCGGCACGCTCCTCGGGATCATCGTGCAGGTGGAACATGCGGAAGTGCCGCATCAATTTGGGGCTCAGGAACTGGCCGATGAAGCTTTCGTCGCGGTAATTGGCCCAGACGTCGCGCAACACGCCCATGACGTCGTTCTTGCCGGCGATGTCGGGGAACCACTCGCGGTCCTCGTCTTCCGGATTGGTGACGATGCGCTCGATGTCCTGCATCACCGCAAAGCCGAGCGCGTAAGGGTTGAAGCCGGAGAAGCGCGGGTCGTCGAACTCGGGCTGGAACACCACGTTGGTGTGCGACCCCAGGAATTCCAGGAAGTTGCCGTCGCTGATGCGACCCTGCTCGTGCAGCTTGGTCATGATGCGATAGTGGACGTAGGTCGCCGTCCCCTCGTTCATGACCTTGGTCTGGCTCTGCGGATAGAAATATTGCGCGATGTGGCGGACGATGCGGAGCAGCTCGCGCTGCCAGGGCGCCAGCCGCGGCGCGCTCTTCTCCAGGAAATAGAGCAAATTCTCCTGCGGCAGGCCGAGCAGCTTGCGGCGGCGCTCGATGCTGAGCGTGGACCGGCTCTTGGCGGCGCCCTTCGGCACCGTGCGCCAGAGATCGTTGAAGACCTCCTCCTCGTGCTGGCGGCGGCGCCCTGCCCGCTTCTCCTCGGCGCGCAGGTCGAGCTTCTTCTTGCCGGGATAACGGTCGATGCCGTGCGACATCAGCGCGTGCGCGGCATCGAGCGTGCGCTCGACCTCGATGCGGCCGTAGCGATCCTCGCACTGCATGACGTAGTTCTTGGCGAAGTCGAGATAGTCCAGGATGCCGTCGGCATCGGTCCACTGCTTGAACAGATAATTGTTCTTGAAGAAATGGTTGTGGCCGAAGGCGGCGTGCGCGATCACCAGTGTCTGCATCGTCGCCGTGTTCTCCTCCATCAGATAGGAGATGCAGGGCGAGGAGTTGATGACGATCTCATAGGCGAGCCCCATCAGGCCCTTGCGGTAGGAGGCCTCATGGAAGGCGAAGTGCTTGCCGAACGACCAGTGCTTGTAGAACAAGGGCATGCCGACCGACGAATAGGCGTCCAGCATCTGCTCGGCGGTGATCACCTCGATCTGGTTCGGATAGACGTCGAGGCCGAGATCCTTCAACGCCACCTCCTCGCAGGCATCGGTGATGCGCTGCAAGGTGTGGAAATCCCAATCGGCGCCTTCGAACAAACGTTCCGTCATGGAGCGGCCTTCTCCTGGGCAGTGTCGCGGCGCTGGAACAGATCGTGGAATACCGGAAAGATCTCGCTGCGCTCCGAGACCTTGCGCATCGAGAGCGGCGCGCCGCTGTTGCGCAGGCGCTCATAGAGGCTCCAGAGCGAGGAGTCGGAGAGATCGAAGGCGCTGCCGCCGGCCTCGCCGACCTCGAGATAGGCGAAGAACTGGCAGACCGGCAGGATCTTCTCGGTTAGCAGGAGCCCCGTGAGCTCGCCGTCGGAATAGGAATTGTCGCCGTCGGAAGCCTGCGCGGCGTAGATGTTCCAGTCCGATGGATTGAAGCGCTCGCGCACGATCTCGTGCATCGCCTGCAGCGCGCTGGAGACCAGCGTGCCGCCCGAGGCCGGACCGTAGAAGAAGGTCTGCTCGTCGACCTCCTCGGCACGGTCGGTGTGGCGGATGAAGACGATCTCGACGTGCTTGTAGCGCCGCTTCAGGAACACGTAGAGCAGCATGTAGAAGCGTTTCGCCAGATCCTTCATGTGCTCGGACATCGAGCCGGAGACGTCCATCAAGCAGAACATCACCGCCTGCGCGACGGGCTTGGGCACCGTCTCGAAGCGCCGGTAGCGGATGTCGAGCGGATCGATGAAGGGGATGCGCTTCGACTTTGCCTTCAGCGCATCGAGCTGGGCCACGAGAGCCGCACGCTCGTCCTCGTCCGTGCAGGCCGCGATCGCGGCTTCCAGCTCTTCGATCTCGTCCTTGCGCGGGCGCTTCAGCGCGATGCGGCGGGCGAGCGCGAGCTTCACCGTCCGGCTCACCGAGATGTTGGCGGGCGAGCCGGTCATGGTGTATCCGGCGCGCTGGATGCCTTCGCTCTCGGTCTGCGCGATCTTGCGCTTGGCGAGATCCGGCAGCTCGAGGTCGTCGAGGAACAGATCGACGAACTCGTCGCGGCTCAGCACGAAGCGGAAGGCGTCCTCGCTGTCACCTTCGCCGGGACCGGAATCCTTGGCGCTGCCCTGGCCGGAGCGTTGGAGATAGTCGCCTTCGATGAACTTCTTGTTGCCGGGCAGGACCATGTCGCGCGTCCCGCCTTCACGGCGGAAACGCGGCTCGTGCATGCCGTCGAGCGGGATCGTGACCTCACCACCCTCCAGGACGTCCTTGATGTCGCGTTCCTGCGAGGTCTTCTTGACGGCGCCCTGCACCAGGGACTTGGCCCGACGCAAGAACCGCTGGCGGTTCTCAAGACTCTTGCCGCCTGGATTCAGGCGCCTGTCAATAATGTGAATGGGCACTTTACCATTCGCCTCCCATCCGCCTCAACCGGCCTGCTTCACGCGCATGTACCATTCGACGAGCCGGCGAACCTGACGTTCGGTATAGCCGCGCTCCACCATGCGTGCGACGAACTCGCCGTGCTTCTTCTCCGTCTCGCCGTCCTTCTTCGACCCGAAGGAGATGACCGGAAGCAGGTCCTCGACCTGGGAGAATATCCGCTTTTCGATCACATCGCGAATCTTCTCGTAGGAGGTCCAGGTCGGATTCTTGCCGCCGTTCTGGGCCCGCGACCGTAACGAGAATTTGACGACCTCGTTGCGGAAGTCCTTGGGGTTGGCGATGCCCGCCGGCTTCTCGATCTTCGTCAGCTCCTGGTTCAAAAGCTCGCGATCGAGCAGCTGGCCGGTGTCGGGATCCTTGAAGTCCTGGTCCTCGATCCAGGCGTCGGCATAGTCGACGTAGCGATCGAACAGGTTCTGCCCGTAATCCGAGTAGGATTCGAGATAGGCCTTCTGGATCTCGTTGCCGATGAACTCGGCATAACGCGGCGCCAGATCCGCCTTGATGAATTCGAGATAACGCTTCTCGGTCTCCTCAGGCAGCTGCTCGCGGCGGATCGCCTGCTCGAGCGCGTACATCAGATGCACGGCGTCGGCGGCCACCTCCTGCGGATCGTGGTTGAAGGTGGCGGCCAGGATCTTGAAGGCGAAACGGGTCGAGACGCCGTCCATGCCCTCGTCGACGCCGGCGGCGTCGCGATATTCCTGGACGCTGCGCGCCTTCGGATCGGATTCCTTCAGGCTCTCGCCGTCGTAGACCCGCATCTTGCCGAACAGGGTGGAGTTCTCATGCTTGCGCAGGCGCGACATCACCGAGAACCGCGCCAGCGTCTCCAGCGTCGATGGCGCGCAAGGAGCCGCGGCGAGCTCGGAGCCCTGGATCAGCTTCTCGTAGATCTTCTGCTCCTCGGTGACCCTGAGGCAGTAGGGCACCTTGATGACGCAGATGCGGTCGATGAAGGCTTCGTTGTTCTTGTTGGCCTTGAAGCTCGCCCACTCGGCTTCGTTCGAGTGCGCCAGGATGATGCCGGTGAACGGGATCGCGCCGATGTTCTCGGTGCCGATATAATTGCCTTCCTGGGTTGCGGTCAGCAACGGGTGCAGCATCTTGATCGGCGCCTTGAACATCTCGACGAACTCGAGCACGCCCTGGTTGGCGCGGTTGAGGCCGCCGGAATAGCTGTAGGCGTCGGGATCGTTCTGGGCGTAGGTCTCGAGCTTGCGGATGTCGACCTTGCCGACCAGCGAAGAGATGTCCTGGTTGTTCTCGTCACCGGGCTCGGTCTTGGCGATCGCGATCTGGCGCAGCCGCGAGGGCTGGATCTTGGCGACCCGGAACTGCGAAATGTCGCCGCCGAACGCTTCGAGCCGCTTGTAGCACCACGGGCTCATCAGGCCGGTGAGGCGACGGCGCGGAATGCCGTACTTCTCCTCCAGCATCGGACCGAGCTGATCGGGATCGAACAGGCTGAGCGGGCTCTCGAACACCGGCGAGAGCTCGTCGCCGGCCTTGAGCACGTAGATCGGCTGCACTTCCATCAGCGACTTGAGTCGCTCGGCGAGCGAGGACTTGCCGCCGCCGACCGGGCCGAGCAGGTAGAGGATCTGCTTGCGCTCTTCGAGACCTTGCGCCGCGTGGCGGAAGAAACCGACGATGCGCTCGATGGTTTCTTCCATGCCGTAGAAGCCGGCGAAGGCCGGATAGGTGCGGATGGTGCGGTTCAAAAAAATACGGCCAAGGCGTGGGTCCTTGGCCGTGTCAATCGTCTGGGGCTCACCGATCGCCGCTAGGAGTCGTTCGGCCGCGTTCGCGTATTTCATGGGATCGCTTCGACACGATTCCAGATATTCCGCCATCGACATGTCGTGCTGGCTTCTCGCCTCGAACGACCGAGCGAAAGCGTTGAATAGAGAATCGTTGTACATGATCCCTCTCCGCGTGAGTTCCGCTACAAGCTGAAACGAAAGCAGTTACCGGAGCGTTCCTCAGGCCGTTTCGAATCAGCGTGAGCACATGACGATCATTGGACACCCGGGTGCCAACTCGACGCAACGCACAACGTAGGCACTTCATGAGTTACGAACAGGCACATGCCTGTAATTTGTGCGAATCTCTGTCTATTCTGGCTCATTTCCAGAAAATGTCACTCGGTCGCCACATCCGGGCGTTCCCGGATATGACCCCATCCGGCGATGCAGCATAGCGGTCCGGGAGCGGCGATCTTATGACGCTTGTACGGCGAAGCCTTGCGGCCGCCGTTCATCTTCCTGCTGCAATGCGGTGCGCGCGCTAGTGCCAGCGTGGAAGTCGCGACAAGCGCGCAGCAATGTATCAAAATCGGTGGCCAGGCCCTCCGAGCGGATGACGATGCGGCCATCCTGCGCGCGACGGGCCAGGGTCGGGATGGCGGACAGTTGGCGCTGCAGCGCCGGCGAGGGCGTGAGCACGATCGCCTTGTGGCCGCGGCTTTCTTCAGCCGAAATCTCCGCGATCGATTCCCAGAGGAGAAATTCATTGCCGATACGGAGATCGCGGATGCCGTAGGGGGTGACGACCACCACCGCTCCTCGTTCGGCGGGAAGCATCCAGATCAGCCAGGAGGTGACCAGGCCAAACACGACGACGCCGGCATAACCGACCATCGTATCGTAGCCGCCGGGCCCGTCCCACCAGTCGAAGGCAAGGCTCGCACTGAGCAGGGTCATGGCAAAGCCCGCCGCGACCAGCAGCCGCAGCTGCGTCACGCAGCGGTTGATTTCGAGATCGCGCGATGCGTCGATGCTGACCGACGCAACCGCTGGCTGGCTGTCGGCGACGGCCAGACCCTTCTTCTTATTGGCGTACATGCTCTTCCCCCAGCATGGCCATTCGCGGCCGAGCCACGATGCGACGGCGGATCGAAATCCGCCGGTGGCACTCTACGCAACCACTGGCCGACGAGGCGCGACGGCTGACATTACGCAAGGAGACCTCGGCCCTGTCCTCTGGCCAACGACTTTTACGCAACATAGCCCTGCCCGCCTGGATCGCCATGATCGCGACGGAGTTACACTGGAGGGTATGACTCCCATACCCTTGATTGGTTCCCTCCCGGGTGCATGTAAGCTAGAGGATAGCGCGTCAGGACCGGCGCGAAAACCCCTCGCCCGCAGGCTTGGAGATAAATAAGCATCATGAATCCCGTCAAAGAACTGGAAAAGCACGGACAAGCGGTCTGGCTCGACTTCCTGGCCCGCGGCTTCATCGCCAAGGGCGACCTGAAGCGGCTGATCGACACCGACGGCGTCAAAGGCGTCACCTCCAATCCATCGATCTTCGAGAAGGCGATCGGCAGCTCGGACGAATACGACGCCCCGATCGGCAAGGCGCTGAAGCGCGGCGACCGCAATGTGGCCGATTTGTTCGAGGCCGTCGCGGTCGAGGACATCCAGAACGCCGCCGACGTGCTGCGCCCGGTCTATGACCGCCTCAAAGGCGGCGACGGTTATGTCAGCCTGGAGGTGTCGCCCTATCTCGCCACGGACACATCAGGCACGATCGCGGAGGCGCGGCGGCTCTGGAAGGACGTTAGTCGCAAGAACCTGATGGTGAAGGTGCCGGCGACACCAGAGGGTCTGCCGGCGATCGAGCAGCTGATCAGCGAGGGCATCAGCATCAACATCACGCTGCTGTTCTCCAAGGCCGTCTATCTCGAGGTGGCGGAGGCCTACATCGCCGGTCTCGAGACCTACGTCGCCGGCGGCGGCGATCCCTCGCACGTGGCCAGCGTCGCCAGCTTCTTCGTCAGCCGGATCGATTCGGTGGTCGACAAGCAGCTGGACGAGAAGATCGCCCGCGCCAACGATCCGTCCGAGAAGGAGCGACTCGCCGCGCTCAAGGGCAAGGTCGCGATCGCCAACGCCAAGCTCGCCTACCAGGACTACAAGCGCCTGTTCTCAGGCCCCCGCTGGGAGAAGCTCGCCGCCAAGGGCGCCAAGCCGCAGCGCATGCTGTGGGCCTCGACCGGCACCAAGAACAAGGACTACAGCGACGTCCTCTACGTCGAGGAGCTGATCGGTCCCGACACCATCAACACCGTGCCGCCGGCAACGCTGGATGCGTTCCGCGACCACGGCAGGCCGCGCGACAGCCTGGAGGAGAATGTCGAGGACGCGAAGCGCGTGCTGGAGGAGCTGGAGCGCTCCGGCATCTCGCTCGATGCGATCACCGAGGAGCTGGTCAAGGACGGCGTCAAGCTGTTTGCGGATGCCGCCGACAAGCTCTACGGCGCCGTCGCCCACAAGCGCGCGGTCGTGCTCGGGCCCGCACTCGACCGCCAGCAGCTTTCGCTGGGCGACGGGCTCGGCAAGGCGCTGGCCAAGACCACCGAGGAGTGGCGGGCATCGGCCAGGATCCGCAGGCTGTGGCAGCGCGACAAATCGGTCTGGACCGGTGCGGACGAGGACAAATGGCTGGGCTGGCTCGACAGTCCGCACCAGGCCGACATTGCCGATTACGAGGACTATGCCGGCCGCGTGAAGGGCCAGCAATTCTCCGACGCCGTCGTGCTCGGCATGGGCGGATCCAGCCTCGGCCCCGAGGTGCTGGCCGAGACCTTCGGCAAGAAGCCCGGCTTCCCCAAGCTGCACGTGCTCGATTCCACTGACCCGGCGCAGGTGCGGGCGATGGAGGCGAAGATCGACATCACCAACACCGTCTTCATCGTTTCCAGCAAGTCCGGCGGCACCACCGAGCCGAACGCGATGAAGGACTATTTCCACGAGCAGGTCGCCAAGGCGGTGGGGGCAAAGGTGAAGACCGGCCATCGCTTCATCGCGGTGACCGATCCCGGCTCGTCGCTGGAGAAGGCGGCGAAGCAGCTGAACTATGCCCGCGTCTTCCATGGCGAGCCCTCGATCGGCGGGCGCTATTCGGTGCTCTCGCCGTTCGGGCTGGTGCCGGCGGCGACCGCGGGCATCGACGTCAAGACCTTCGTCAAGCATGCGCTGGCGATGGCCCGCTCCTGCGGCCCGGACGTGCCGCCGTCCGAAAATCCGGGCGTGCAGCTCGGCCTTGCCATGGGTCTCGCCGGGCTCGAAGGCCGCGACAAGGTGACGATCCTGGCGTCGAAGAAGATCGCCGATTTCGGCGCCTGGGCCGAGCAGCTGATCGCGGAATCGACCGGCAAGGAGGGCAAGGGCCTGATCCCGATCGAGGGCGAGCCGCTGGGCGATCCCTCCGTCTACGGCAACGACCGCTTCTTCATCGACATCCGTGTCGAAGGCGAAGCGGACGCCGCACACGATTCCCAGCTTGCCGCGATCGAGGCGGCGGGTCATCCCGTGGTGCGGATCGTCATGAAGTCGATCGAGCATCTCGGCCAGGAATTCTTCCGCTTCGAGATGGCAACCGCCGTGGCCGGCAGCATTCTCGGCATCAACCCGTTCGACCAGCCCGACGTGGAAGCGGCCAAGATCAAGACCCGCGAGCTCACGGCCGCGTTCGAGAAGACCGGCAAGCTGCCGGCAGAAGAGCCGGTGGTCAGCACCAAGGACGCCGATCTCTACACCGACGAGGCCAATGCCACGGCGCTGCGCGCCGCCGGCGCCAATGGCGATCTCAGCTCCTGGCTGAAGGCGCATCTGTCGCGATCCGGCGACGGAGACTACGTCGCCCTGCTCGGCTACATCGCGCGCGACAAGGCCACGATCGACGCGCTCCAGGCGATGCGGCTCGAGGTGCGCGAGAAGCGGCACGTCGCGACCTGCGCCGAGTTCGGCCCGCGCTTCCTGCACTCGACGGGACAGGCCTACAAGGGCGGGCCCGACAGCGGCGTGTTCCTCCAGATCACCGCGGACGATGCCAAGGACCTGCCTGTGCCGGGCCAGAAGGCGAGCTTCGGCGTGATCAAGGCGGCGCAGGCGCGCGGCGATTTCGACGTGCTGACGGAGCGCGGCCGGCGCGCGTTGCGCGTGCACCTGAAGGGCGGGCTCAAGAAAGGCCTCGCCGCGCTCAATGCGGCGCTCAACGACGCGCTGAACTAAAGGAATGATGCAGATGCAACTCGGCATGATCGGCCTCGGCCGAATGGGCGGCAACATCGTTCGCCGCCTGATGCGCCACGGGCATTCGACGGTGGTCTACGACAAGGATGCGAAGGCCGTCGCCGGCCTTGCCGCAGACGGCGCGGTCGGCTCGGCGACGCTGGAAGAGTTCGTCGCCAAGCTGGAGCGGCCGCGCACGGCCTGGGTGATGTTGCCGGCTGGACGCATCACCGAGACCACGATCGAGACGATCGCCGGCGTGATGCAGGAAGGCGACGTCATCATCGACGGCGGCAACACCTTTTGGCAGGACGACGTCCGCCGCGGCAAGGCGCTGAAGGCGCGCGGCATCCATTATGTCGATGTCGGCACCTCGGGCGGCGTCTGGGGGCTCGACCGCGGTTACTGCATGATGATCGGCGGCGAGAAGCAGGTGGTCGACCGGCTCGATCCGATCTTCGCGGCGCTCGCGCCGGGCGCCGGCGACATTCCGCGCACGCCGGGGCGCGACGGCCGCGATCCCCGCATCGAGCACGGCTACATTCACGCCGGCCCCGTCGGCGCCGGGCACTTCGTCAAGATGATCCATAACGGCATCGAATACGGCCTGATGCAGGCCTATGCCGAAGGTTTCGACATCCTCAAGAACGCCAATATCGAGGCCCTGCCGGCGGATCACCGCTACGATTTCGATCTCGCCGACATCGCCGAAGTGTGGCGGCGCGGCAGCGTGATTCCATCCTGGCTGCTCGACCTCACCTCGACTGCGCTCGCCGACAGTCCGCAGCTTGCCGAATATTCCGGCTTCGTGGAGGATTCCGGCGAAGGACGCTGGACCGTGAATGCCGCGATCGACGAGGCCGTGCCGGCCGAGGTCCTGACCGCGGCGCTCTACACACGTTTCCGGTCCCGCAAGGAACACACCTTCGCCGAAAAAATTCTCTCCGCGATGCGTGCAGGGTTCGGCGGGCACAAGGAGCCGGGCGCGGCGAAGCCAAAGTAACGAGTGAACCAAGCGAAGGCCGACTATTCGTGACAAAAGACCCGCAGCCAAAGCGCAAGCCGGAAAATTGCGCCTTCGTCATCTTTGGCGTCACCGGCGATCTCACCCATCGTCTGGTGATGCCGTCGCTCTACAATCTGGCCGCCGAGCATCTGTTGCCGGAAAAATTCTGCGTCGTCGGCGTCGCCCGCAGGGGCCAGTCCGATGAGGAGCTGCGCGACAGCCTGCTGAAGGGCTTGCGGCAATTTGCGACGCGCCCCGTCGACGACGACATCGCGACGAGGCTGCTGGAATGCGTGACCTTCGTCGAGGCCGATCCGAAGGATCCGCCCTCCTTCGATCGCCTGCACCAGCATCTGGATTCGCTGGAATGCGCGCAGGACACCGGCGGCAACCGGCTGTTCTATCTGGCGACGCCGCCCGCCGCGTTCGCGCCGACCGCGCGGGAGCTCGGCCGCACCGGCATGATGAAGGAGAACGGCGCCTGGCGGCGGCTCGTGATCGAAAAGCCGTTCGGCACCGACCTTGCCTCGGCCCGCGCGCTGAATGCCGAGCTGCTGAAGATCATGGACGAGCACCAGATCTACCGGATCGACCATTATCTCGGCAAGGAAACGGTGCAGAACATCCTGGTGCTGCGCTTTGCCAACGGCATGTTCGAGCCGATCTGGAATCGCAACCACATCGACCACATCCAGATCACCGTGGAGGAGAAGCTCGGCGTCGGCCACCGCGGCGGCTTCTACGATGCCACCGGCGCCCTGCGCGACATGGTGCCGAACCACCTGTTCCAGCTGATGTCGCTGGTCGCGATGGAGCCGCCCGCCCGCTTCGACGCACATTCCGTGCGCTCCGAGAAGGCGGACGTGCTCACCGCGATCCAGCAGCCCAGCCGGGAAGAGGCGCTGAAGAATTCGGTGCGCGCGCAATATCTCGCCGGCCGCATCGGCGACGACGAGATCACGGACTATCGCAAGACCGCGGACGTCAAGCCTGGCAGCACCACCGAGACCTATGTCGCGCTGAAGCTGATGATCGACAATTGGCGCTGGGCCGGCGTGCCGTTCTATTTGCGCACCGGCAAGGCGCTCAAGCACAAGCGCACCGAGGTCGCGATCAAGTTCAAGCAGGCGCCGCTGTCGATGTTTTCAGGCACGGACGTCGACCGGCTGTCGCAGAACTTCCTCACCATCGGCATCGCCCCGACCGAGACGATCGAGCTCCAGTTCAACGCCAAGGTCCCGGGGCCGAGCGTCACCATCGATGGTGTCGAGATGAAGTTCCGCTACGGCGACTATTTCCGCGCCGATCCCTCGACCGGCTACGAGACGCTGATCTACGACTGCATGATCGGCGACAACATCCTGTTCCAGCGCGCGGACGGTGTCGAGGCCGGATGGCAGGCCGTGCAGCCGTTCCTGGACGCCTGGAAGAGCGCGGGCACCAACGGCATCGAAACCTATGAAGCCGGCAGCGACGGCCCTGCCTGCGCCGACGAGCTGCTCCGGCGCGACGGGCGCAGCTGGCGGAAGTACTCGTGATGGCTCTGGCCGAGCAGCCGAAGCTGATCGTCGAGGCCGATGCCGAAGCTCTCGCCCGCGCCGCGGCCGAACGGGTGATGGCGCGGATTGCGGCCAATCCCGGCCGCATCGCGGTCTGCCTCACCGGCGGCTCCAGCCCGAAGAAGCTGTATCAGTTGCTCGGCAGCGAGGCCTGGCGCAGCAGGATTCCGTGGGACCGCGTGCACTGGTTCATCGGCGACGAGCGCTTCGTGCCTGAAAGCGATCCCCTCAACAACATGGCGGTCGCGCGCGCGACCTTTCTCGACCGCGATGCGCCCGCCGGCCATATCCACCCGATCCCGACCACGGCTGACAATCCCGATGCCGCCGCGGCGGGCTATGCGCGCGAGCTGCAGGCCTTCTATGGCGCAGACCAGCTCGATCCGGCCCGCCCGCTGTTCGATCTCGTCCTGATGGGCGCGGGGCCGGACGGCCACACCGCCTCGCTGTTTCCCGGTTACCCCGAGATCGAGGAGACCCGATGCTGGGTCGTCGGCGTGCCCAAGGCGAACGTCGCGCCGTTCGTGCCGCGGGTCTCGCTCACCCTGCCCGCTTTGGCCTCCTGCCGCGAGATGCTGTTCGAGATTGCCGGGCACGACAAGCAGCCGATCTTGACGCGCCTCGTCAATGGCGAGAATCTGCCGGCCTTACGCGCGCGCTCGAACGGCGAGACCGTCTGGCTGGTCGACAAGGCCGCGCTTCCGGAGGAAATTCGTGGGCCGCGCTGAAGCACCTTGTGCATTGATCGTGATGGGCGTGTCGGGTTCGGGCAAGAGCACGGTTGCGAAGGCGCTCGGCGAGCGCCTGGGCTGGCGTTTCGAGGACGGCGACAGCTTCCATCCCGCCAGCAATGTCGAGAAGATGCGAGCCGGACATCCCCTCACCGACGAGGACCGCTGGCCCTGGCTGAATGCCATCGCCGACGAGATCGCGCTGGTGTGCGGACGCGGCGGGCACGTCATCATCGCCTGCTCGGCGCTGAAGCACGCCTATCGCGACGTGCTGCTGCGCGGCCGCGACGACGTCCGCTTCGTGTTCCTGAAGGGCACCAAGGAGCTGATCGCCGAACGGCTCGCGCAGCGCAAGGGACATTTCATGCCGCCCGGACTGTTGACCAGCCAGTTCGAGACGCTGGAGCCGCCGGAGGCGGGCGAGCACGTCATCACCGTCTCGATCGACGAGACCGTCGAGGCGATCGTGGACGGCATCGTGCGGCAATTGAAGCTGGGCGGCGCAATACCCAAGGTCTTGCCATGACGCAAATCTCACTCGTGGTCTCCGACGTCGACGGCACGCTGCTGACCAAGGACAAGACGCTGACCGAGCGCGCAAGACGCGCGGTGCAGCGGCTGCACCAGGCCGGCATCGGCTTCACCATCACCTCCAGCCGGCCGGCGATCGGCATGCGCTTTTTGATCGAGCCGCTGGCGCTGTGGCTGCCGGTCGGCCCGTTCAACGGCTCCTCGATCGTCGATCCCGAGATGCGGCCGGTCGAGCAGCACCTGATTCCGGCGCGCGCGGCCGGGCGCGCCTTGCAGATCCTGCGCGACTACGGCGCCGACATCTGGCTGTTCACCACCGACAAATGGCTGATCGACAATCCCAGCGGCAGCTACGTCGCGCACGAGCAGCACACGATCCGCGCCGATCCGACCATCGTGACCGACTTTTCGCCGTATCTTGCGAGCGCCTGCAAGATCGTCGGCGCCAGCGCCGATGCGGTCGGGCTCGCCGCTTGCGAGAAGGCGATGCAGGAGGCGCTCGGCAGTGAGGCCACCGCGGTGCGCTCGCAGACCTATTATCTCGACGTTACCCCGCCCGGCTTCAACAAGGGCACGTTCGTGCAGGCCATGGCCCAGCGCTTGGGCATCTCGACCGACGCGGTTGCCACCATCGGCGATATGCAGAACGATCTCGCGATGTTCCGCGTCAGCGGCACCTCGATCGCGATGGGCAACGCCGCCGACAACGTCAAGGACGAGGCCACGCATGTCACTGCGAGCAACGAGCAGGACGGCTTTGCCGAGGCGATGGAGATGATCTTGACGCGGAATGGGGTTGGCTAGACGGGCTGCCAGGGTTCTCGCCCAGCGGAGAGAGCCCTCTCCCCAACCCTCTCCCGCAAGCGGGAGAGGGGAGCACCGTCCTTGTGGAGGCAAAAGAGCCTGACGGCTCTTGCTACTACTTCGACCGCTGCATCGCCGGCTTCTCGCTCTTCTGCCGTGCTGCCGACAGATTGTGCGCCGTGTTGACCAGCGCAATGTGGGTCAGCGCCTGCGGGAAATTGCCGGTTTGGCGGCGGGCGACGGAATCGTATTCCTCGGCGAGCAGCCCGACGTCATTGGCGACGCCGACCACGCGATCGAACAATTCCTGCGCCTTGTCGAGATCACCCGACAGCACATAGGCATCGGCGAGCCAGAGGCTGCAGGCCAGGAACGCGCCTTCGAGCGGCGGCTGTCCCGGAGGCAGCTCGCGCGGATCGTGCCGCAGCACGAAACCGTCGCGCATCAGGCATCTCTCGACGGCGGCGATGGTGCCGCAGATGCGCGGGTCCGACGCCGGCAGGAAGCCGACGGCCGGCAGCAGCAGCACGCTGGCATCGAGCAGCTTCGTGCCGTAGGATTCGACGAAGGCGCCCACCTCCGCGTCAAAGCCCCTGGTGCAGACGTCGCGGTGGATCGCATCGCGCAAGGTGCGCCAGTGCAGGAGCGGCGCCTTGAAGCCGAAGGTCTCGGCGCTCTTGATGCCGCGGTCGAAGGCGACCCAGGTCATCACCTTGGAGAACACGTAGTGCCTGGGCTGGCCGCGCCGCTCCCAGATGCCGTGATCGGG
Source organism: Bradyrhizobium sp. NC92 (assembly GCF_025200865.1). Taxonomy (NCBI): domain Bacteria; kingdom Pseudomonadati; phylum Pseudomonadota; class Alphaproteobacteria; order Hyphomicrobiales; family Nitrobacteraceae; genus Bradyrhizobium; species Bradyrhizobium sp. NC92. The sequence continues at coordinate 2,107,063 of NZ_CP104171.1, read as the reverse complement.
CTGGTCCCAGACCTCGGCGAGATGATTGAGCACGGCGCATTCCAGCGCCCAACTCTCGTCGTCGAGCTTGAGCTTGGCCATGCGCGATTGATGGAAGGCGTCGATCAGTTCGCCGTAGACGTCGAGCTGGAGCTGGGCGTGGGCGGCGTTGCCGACCCGCACCGGCTGCGCACCCTCATAGCCGCCGAGCCAGCCCGCCTCCCATTCCAGGAGCCGCCGCTGGCCCCAGATGCCGTACATGATCTGCATGTTCGAAGGCGAGCCGGCCGCCGCGCGCAGCAGCCAATTGTGCCAGGCCGAGGCTTCTTCGGTGTAGCCCGAGTTCATCAGCGCCAGCAGCGTAAAGGTGGCATCGCGCAGCCAGCAGAAGCGGTAGTCCCAGTTCCTGCTGCCTCCGAGCTTTTCCGGCAAGGACGTGGTGGGTGCCGCGACGATGCCGCCGGTCGGAGCGAAGGTCAGCGCCTTCAGCGTGATCAGCGAGCGCAGGATGAGGTCTTGGTAGTCGCCGTCGCGGGTGCAGTGGCCGCACCAATCGCGCCAGAACGTTTCGGTCTCCTGGAGCGCGACCTCGGGATCGATCGGCGCGGGCGGCTCGATATGCGAGGGGCCGTAGGTCAGCACGAAGGGCACGGTCTGGTCCGCACCGACCTCGAATTCGGCGACCGTCGTCAGATCCTCGCCGCGGGTGTCGACGGGTGTTCGCAGCACCGTCATGTCCTGGCCGCAGATTGCCAGCAGCGAATGATCCATCCGCCGCACCCAGGGAATGTCGGCGCCGAAGCCAAAGCGGATCACGAGCTCCATCCGCATCTTCACGGTGCCCCCGAGGCCGCGCACCAGCCGCACGATGTCGGACGCCTTGCCGCGCGGCGGCATGAAGTCGATCAGCGCAACCGTGCCGCTCTTCGTCTCGAATCGCGTTTCGAGGATGAGGGTATTATCGTGATAGCGCCGCGAGATGCGGGTCGCGTCCTCGCATGGCGCGATCAGCCAGCGCCCGTTCTTGTGGGTGCCGAGAATGGCGGCGAAGCAGGCGTCGGAATCGAAGGCGGGCCAGCACAGCCAGTCGATCGAGCCGTTGCGCCCGACCAGCGCCGCGGTCTCGCAATCGCCGATCAGCGCATAGTCTTCGATCCTCTGAGACAATGTCGTGCGAGCCTAGCAATGCCCGGCCGTTCAACTCCCGCCGGGCAATGAACGTTCCCGTGTCGCGGCCTTCAAGGCTGCGAGATCGATCTTGGACGCGATCTCGTCGAGCGCGACCGGAAGGCGCTGCCGCCAGTTCGGATGCTCGTCGATCGTGCCGGGGATGTTGGGCTGGTCGATCACGCCCAGCAGATCCTCCAGCGACACCGCAAGCAGCCGCGAGGGCGTGCGCGAGAGGAACGCGAGCACGGAGTACACATCGTTGGCGTTGATGCCGTTCTGGCCCAGAATCTCGTCGAGCCTGCCGAGCGCATCCCAGCGCGCCTGGTCGTTCTCGCCGGGATCGAGCCCGAGCGAGCGCTTCATCCTGAGATCGCTGAAGGAGCGCCAGCCGGCATAGGTCGACAGGTCATGCGTGTTCAGCGTCACCAGCGCATTGGGCCGGTAATGGTCGACATTGCGGAAATGTCCGGCATCGTCGCGCTCGAACATCATGACGAGATAGGACCAGATGCCGAAATCCTGCATCATTTCGCGGAAACCTTCGGGCACGGTGCCGAGGTCCTCGCCGATCACGATGCATTTATGGGCCGCGCTCTCGCGCGCCACGGCAGCCAATAGCGCCTCGAACGGCATCTGCACATAGGCGCCGTTGTCGGGCTTGAAGCCGCGCGGCACGAGATAAAGCCGTTTCAGGCCGAGCACGTGATCGAGCCTGATGGCGCCGGCATGACGCATCGAGGCCGCGAGCATGTCGGCGAACGGGACGAAGGACTGCGCTTCCAGCCCACCGGCGTTGAAGCCGGCAAGGCCCCAATCCTGGCCGATGGTGTTGAGCACGTCGGGCGGCGCGCCGACGGCGAGATGACGCGAGATCGCCGTCTGCTCGTTCCAGGCATCGAAGCCGTTGGACTGCACGCCGACGGCAACGTCGAGATAGAGCCCGACGCGCATGCCGAGCTGGCTGGCGAGCTCCTTGGCCGCATGCAGCTGGCTGTCGGCCGTCCATTGCACGAACTCGACGAACTCGACCTCGCGCCTGTCGGGACCGTTGCGCAGCTCGGCGAATTTCGCCTCATCCGGCTGCTGCCACTCTTGCGGCCATTCCCACCAGGGTCCGGTGAAGCGATGCCGCAGCACCTCGAAACAGGCAAAACGGGACAACAGCGTCGCGCGCTCCGCACGGAAGGCGTCAAACACCTTGCGACGCGCCCCGCTCGCGCTTCTGACGAAGCTGTCGAAGGCCGCGCGCAGGCCCAGCCATTTCAGCGCCGCCATGTCGGCATAAGGGACGCGATCCCCCTCGCGCAGACGGGCGGCCGTCGCGGCCGCGTCGGGCACGAGGTCGGCCGAGAATTCAGGTATCGCCTCGACGTCGATATAGAGCGGGTTGAGGAACAGCCGGCTGTTCGGCGAATAGGGGCTGCAATCGGCCGGATGGTCGTCGAACAGGACATGCAGCGGATTGAGCCCGACGCCGTCGGCCCCGAGCTGCTTGGCGAGCCGGACCAGGCCGGCGAGATCGGTGAAATCGCCGATGCCCCAATTGCGGCCGGAGCGGGCGCTGTAGAGCTGCACGGCGAGCAGCCAGCCGCGATCGAAATCGCCGCCGAAGCAGCGTTCGGGCGCCACGATCATCGGCACGTCTTCGCTGGCGCCTTCGGCATCGGTCAGCGTCAGGCGGTGATACCCGAGCGCCAGGCCGGCGGGCCAGGCGATCACGGGCTCGCGCGTCTCGCCTGCCGCGATCACATTGCCGTTGCCGGAAATTTTCCATTGCAGCGGCGGGGCGCCGATCGAGGCCAATTCCGTGCGCGGATGTCCGAGCGCACGCACCACGACCGGCCCGCTGACGAAGCGATAGACCCGCTTCTCCGGCAGGGCGTCGAGGATGGATTTGAGGGCCTCGGGCGCGGTGACCCGCAGCTTGCCGAGGGCATCGATGAATTCGGATTGAACGCCCTTGATCCGGGCTTGAGCTAAAAGATCCATTCGGCACGCAGCTTGCAGGCCATGGTTTGGCCGGGGGCATCGATTTTAACGAGATCGCGGAAGAGGTTAGTCAGGGGTAACTCGCAAACTGCGCTTGCCGTTCCCGAGGGAACCAATGACACACAAGCGGCTTTCTATAATGGTACCAAGCGTGGGTTCCCGACAAGGGAAACGGGCTCCTGCTTTCTTGTCAATGGCATCACCGTGAACAAGACAATTCAAACTGTCGAAAGTGCCGCGGCCGGCAGCGCTTTCCTGATCGAGGACGTTTATCCCGCGATCGACGGCGGCCGCTTCGCCGTGAAGCGGATCGCGGGCGAACGGATCGAGGTCTGGGCCGACATCTACCGCGATGGCGAGGCCGTGATATCAGCCGCGCTGATCTGGCGAGGAGAGCAGGAGCGCGAATGGCGGAGCGAGCCGATGACCCATCACGGCAATGACCGCTGGTCCGCCGCGTTCACGCCCCCCGAGCCCGGCCAATATGTCTACTCGATCGAAGCCTGGACCGACGAGTTCGCCACCTGGTCGCACGCCGTCACGCGAAAACGGCGCACCGGGGCCGATGTCAGCCTCGATGCGATCGAGGGCGCCGGCCTTTTGACCAAGGCGCATGGCGCGCAGCAGGACGCCGCAGCGATCATCATCAGGCAGTGCGAGGACTATTTGAGGAACGGCGACATCACCTCGCTGCTCGCGACCGAGCTCGGCGAAGCCATGGCCGAGAGCCAGTCGCGGCCGGACTTGACGCGCTCGCCATTCTTTCCGCTGACCGCGGACCGCGACAAGGCGCGCTTCAGCGCCTGGTATCAGATGATGCCGCGCAGCCAGGGCGCATGGCCGGGCCGGCATGGCACGCTGCGCGACTGCATCGCGCGCGTTCCCGACATCGCCGCGATGGGCTTTGACGTGCTCTACTTCACGCCGATCCACCCGATCGGAAAGACCAGCCGCAAGGGCCGCAACAACGCGCCGGTGGCCGGTGAAGGCGATCCCGGCTCGCCCTATGCGATCGGCTCGGCCGAGGGCGGCCACGACGCGCTGCATCCGGAGCTCGGCACGATCGAGGACTTCCGCGCGCTGGTCGCCACCTGTCTCGAGTATGGGATCGAGCTTGCGCTGGACTTCGCGGTGCAGTGCTCGCCGGATCATCCCTGGCTGTCGCAGCATCCGGAATGGTTCAAATGGCGGCCCGACCGCTCGGTGAAGGCGGCGGACGGCCCCTATTCCGACATCGTCATCCCCGATTTCAATTCGGTGGATCGCGTCGGGCTTTGGAACGCGTTTCGCGATGCCATGCTGTTCTGGATCGACAAGGGCGTGACCATCTTCGCCATCGACAATCACGACACCGCGCCGCTTGCGTTCTGGGAGTGGCTGATCCGCGACATAAGCCGCCGTCATCCCGACGTGATCCTGTTCTCCAAGACCTATGCACGGCCAAAGCTGATGAAGGGTCTCGCCAAGCTCGGCTTCGCGCAGTCCTTCACGTACTTTCCCTGGCGCACAGAGAGGTGGGAGCTGCAGCAATATCTCGGCGAGCTGACGCGCTATCCCGAGCGCGATTTCTATCGTCCGCACATGTTCGTCAACACGCCTGACCTGTTGCCCTTTCACCTCCAGAGCGGAGAGGCCTGGGCCTTCAAGTCGCGCGTCGCGCTGGCGGCGACGCTGTCAGGCAATTACGGCATCTACAGCGGATTCGAGCTGCTGGAGCATGACGCCATTCCCGGCCGCGAAGAATATCTGGATTCCGAGAAGTACCAGATCAGGCAGCGCGACTGGGACAGACCCGGCAACATCAAGCCCTACATCGCGGCGCTCAACCGCATCCGCAACGACAACGCGGCGCTTCAGCAGACCGCGAATTTGCGCTTTATCGCCATCGAGGACGGCGAGACCATCGCCTTCGTCAAGGAGGCAGCCGATCCGGCCAACATTGTCGTCGTCGTGATCGCGCTGGCGCGCCATGTCCGTGAATGCTGGCTGCCGCTCGGTGATCTCACCGTTGACGTCGGCGGACGGCGTCACCATGTGACGACACTCGAAAACCTGCTCACCGGCGAACAATCCCGCATCGAATGGGGCGGAATCAAGTTGCGTATCGATCCCGACCGCGATCCGGCACTTCTGTTCCGCTGCCTGGCGTAAGGGGTCACGCCATGAATGTTCTGTCTTCCGTCGATACCAAGAAGGTTGAGGCTGCCGAGGTCGTGGATGAGCTCTGGTACAAGGACGCGATCATCTACCAGCTCCACGTCAAGGCCTTCGCCGACAGCAACAATGACGGCATCGGCGACTTCGCCGGGCTGACCGAGAGGCTGCCCTATCTGCAGGAGCTCGGCGTCACGGCGCTGTGGCTGCTGCCGTTCTATCCCTCGCCCGGCCGCGACGACGGCTATGACATCGGCGATTACGGCGCGGTCAATCCCGATTTCGGGACGATGAAGGACTTCAAGCGCTTCATCCAGGAGGCACAGAAGCGCGGCCTGCGCGTCATCACCGAGCTCGTCGTCAACCACACCTCGGACCAGCACAAATGGTTCAAGCGCGCGCGGCGCAGCCATCCGGGCTCCAGCGCCCGCAACTGGTATGTCTGGAGCGACACCGACCAGAAGTACCAGGGCACGCGCATCATCTTCACCGACACCGAGAAGTCGAACTGGACCTGGGATCCCGAGGCCGGCGCGTTCTATTGGCACCGCTTCTTCTCGCACCAGCCAGACCTCAATTTCGACAATCCGCGCGTGGTCAGCGCCATCATCCAGGTGATGAAGCGCTGGCTCGATGCCGGTGTCGACGGTTTCCGGCTCGATGCGATTCCGTATCTGTGCGAGCGCGAGGGCACCTCGAACGAGAACCTGCCCGAGACCCATGCGATCATCAAGCGGCTGCGCCAGGAGCTGGACGCATATTCCAAGGGCAAGCTGCTGCTGGCCGAGGCCAATCAATGGCCGGAGGACGTGCAGGAATATTTCGGCCGTGGCGACGAATGCCACATGGCCTATCACTTCCCGCTGATGCCGCGCATCTACATGGCGATCGCGCAGGAGGACCGCTTCCCGATCACCGACATCCTGCGCCAGACGCCTGATATCCCGGCGAGCTGCCAATGGGCGCTGTTCCTGCGCAATCACGACGAGCTCACGCTGGAGATGGTTACCGACGTCGAGCGCGACTATCTCTGGACCACCTACGCCAACGATCCCCGCGCGCGCATAAATGTCGGCATCCGCCGCCGCCTTGCGCCGCTGATGGACAACGACCGGCGCAAGATCGAGCTGATGAACTCGCTGCTGCTGTCGTTCCCGGGCACGCCGATCATCTATTACGGCGACGAGATCGGAATGGGCGACAACATCTATCTCGGCGATCGCAACGGCGTGCGCACGCCGATGCAATGGAGCCCGGACCGCAACGGCGGCTTCTCGCGCTGCGACCCAGCCCGGCTCTACGCGCCCCTGATCATGGACCCGGTCTACGGCTATGAATCCGTGAACGTCGAGGCGCAGTCGCGCAGCCTGTCCTCGCTGCTCAGCGCCACCAAGCGGCTGATCTCGGTGCGCAAGTCGACGCTCGCCTTCGGACGCGGCACCATGACCTTCATCCGCCCGGCCAATCGCGCCGTGCTGGCCTATGTCCGGCAATACCGCGACGAGGTGATCCTCTGCGTCGCCAATCTGTCGCGCGCCGCGCAGGCCACCGAGCTCGACCTGTCGCCGTGGAAGGATCGCATTCCGCAGGAAATGCTCGGCCGCACGCGCTTTCCCGCGATCGGCGAATTGCCCTACATGATCACGCTGGGGCCCTACGGCTTCTACTGGTTCCAGCTTCAGGAGCGCGACAAGTCGGAGCCCGTGATTCCGCGCGCGGTGCCGGAATTCGAGACGCTGGTGGTGCCGGTGAATTCGAACTGGGTCTCGCTCGCCCGCGAGCGCGGGGTGTTCGAGCGCGACGTGCTGCCGGGCTTCCTGTCACGGACGCGCTGGTATCCCGAGCACAATCCCAAGCAGATCAAGGCCACGCTCACCTCAGCGGTGCCGTTCAGCGACATCGGCGACAACAGACCCTGGATCGCGTTCTTCGAGACGACGCGGAACGACGTCACCACGCGCTACGTGATGCCGATGCAGATCGAGTGGGTACGCTTCGACCGCGAACGCTTCAACCCGAAGGCGCTCGCCGCCGTGCGCCAGGGTGCGCGAGAGGGCACGCTGCTCGACGTCGCGACCGAGCAGATCTTCATCGGCCTGTTCCTGCGGGGCCTGTCGCAAAACCTGGTGGTGGAGGAGAACAATCTGCGGCTGGAGTTCAAGGCGACCAGCCGGTTCGCCGACTACACCATCAAGGAGCCCGAACGCATCCGCGCCATCGAGCAATCGAACAGCACCGCGCTGGTCGACAACAAATACGTCGCCAAGATCTATCGCCGGCTCGAAAGCGGCGTCAGCCCCGAGATCGAGATCGGCCGCTATCTCACCGAGGTCGCTCGCTTCGCCAACACGCCGGCGCTGCTCGGCAGCGTCGAGCTTGTCGACAATAACCAGCGCAGCGCGCTCGGCGTGCTCCACGCCTATGTCGAAAACCAGGGCGACGGCTGGACCGTGACGACAGGGTATCTCGATCGCTACGTCGACGAGCAGCGCCTGGCGCCGGCCGATGAGATGCCGCGCGAAACCCAGGAGCAGGCGCCGTATCTGCATTTCATTGCGCAGATCGGCCGGCGGCTCGCCGAGCTGCACGTCGCGCTCGCCGCGGCAAAGCCCGACGATCTCGCGCCCGTGCCGATCGAGCCGGCCCAGATCAGGACCTGGCTCTCCGACCTCAAGGCGCGTGCCGAGCGGGTTCTCGAGCGGCTGGCCGACAGCCGCGACGGGCTGCGGGAGGCGGACCGGCCCCTGATCGACCGGCTGGTCGCCGCACGCCGTAGCCTGTTCGACGGCCTGAATGCGCTCTTGCCATCGGACATCGGCGGGTTGAACATCCGTCATCATGGCGACTTCCGGCTCGGGCAAACTCTGATCGTGAAGGACGATATTTTCATCATCGACTTCGACGGCGATCCGCGTGTGCCGCTGGCCAACAAGCGCCGCAAGGCGCCGGCCGCCCGCGACGTCGCCGGCCTGATCCATTCCATCAACCTTTCGGTGAACGCGGCAATAGGCCGCGCGCTCACGGGCGCCTCCGACGAGCAGGACCGCCTCGCCGCCGCGCTCGACGAATGGCGCGAGCGCGCCACCGCGACCTTCCTGTCCGCCTACCGCGAAGCCATGACTGACCGGAGGCTGTGGCCGGACGATCGGTCATGCGCGGAAGGCCTGTTGAAATTTTTCCTGCTAGACCGAGCGTTCCACGACGTAGAGTACGAGCTGTCCCACCGGCCTGAGGGGCTCCATGCGCCGCTGACCGGACTGCTTCGCATTCTGTCCAGTGCCGAGAGCGAAGCCCATGCCTAAACTGCCTGCCGAAGCCTACGCGATCATCGAGGGCCGCCACTCCGACCCCTTCCACTATCTCGGGCTGCATCCCGAGGGCGGCAAAAGCGTGGTCCGCGCATTTCTGCCCGAGGCCACCAATGTCGAGGCGGTCGGCGACCATGGCGAGGTCGCGCCGCTCGACCGCGTCCACGATTCCGGCCTGTTCATCGGCGCCCTGCCCAACGGCTCGAAGCACTACCAGCTGCGCGCCAAGTTCGGCAGCAACGTCGTCGAGTTCGAGGATGCCTACCGCTTTCCACCGATCCTGACCGATTTCGACCTCTACCTGCTCGGCGAAGGCACCCATCAGCGCCTCTACGACAAGCTCGGCGCGCACCCCTTGCGGCTCGAGGGCGTCGACGGCATCGGCTTCGTCGTGCTGGCGCCGAATGCGCGGCGCGTCTCCGTGGTCGGCGACTTCAACTTCTGGGACGGTCGGCGCCATCCGATGCGGGTGCGCGGCAACGGCTATTGGGAATTGTTCATCCCGCATGCGAAGGCAGGCGATCACTACAAGTTCGAGATCGTCGGACCGCATGGTCATCTGCTGCCGCTGAAATCCGATCCGATGGCATTCGCCAGCGAGTTGCGGCCGAAGACGGCGTCGATCGTGTTCGACGAGGCGCATCTGCCGCGGCCGCGCCCGGCGCCCGAAGGCATCAATGCAATGTCGGCACCGATGTCGATCTACGAGGTTCATCTCGGCTCGTGGCGGCGCAAAGGCAACAATGAATGGCTGACCTATCGCGAGCTGGCCGAGCAGCTGCCGGCCTATGCGCGCGACATGGGCTTCACCCATCTCGAATTCCTGCCCGTGAGCGAGCACCCGTTCGACGGCTCATGGGGCTATCAGCCGACCGGCCTCTATGCGCCGACCAGCCGTTTCGGCAGCCCCGAGGATTTTGCGGCGCTGATCGATGCCTGCCACCGCGAAGGCATCGGCGTGCTGCTCGACTGGGTGCCGGGTCACTTCCCGGACGACCCGCACGGGCTCGGCCATTTCGACGGCACCGCGCTCTACGAGCACGCCAACCCGCTGCAGGGCCGCCACCTCGACTGGGGCACGCTGATCTACAATTACGGCCGCACCGAAGTGACGAACTTCCTGGTGTCAAACGCGCTGTTCTGGATGGAGCGTTATGCCATCGACGGCCTGCGCGTCGATGCGGTCGCGTCCATGCTCTATCTCGACTACAGCCGGCCGCCCGGCGCGTGGATTCCGAACCAGTATGGCGGGCGGGAGAACATCGAGGCGATCAACTTCCTGCGCCGCTTCAACACGGAGATGTTCGCCCGCTTCCCGCAGGCGACCACGGCCGCGGAGGAATCCACCGCCTGGCCCCAAGTCTCGCGCCCTGTCGAGTTCGGCGGACTCGGCTTCGGCTACAAATGGAACATGGGCTGGATGCACGACACGCTGAACTACATCAGCAAGGATCCGATCCACCGCAAGCATCATCACGGCGAGATCCTGTTCGGCCTGCACTATGCGTTCTCGGAGAACTTCATCCTGCCGCTGTCGCATGACGAGGTCGTGCACGGCAAGCGCTCCATCCTCGGCCGCATGCCCGGCGACGAGTGGCAGCGCTTCGCCAATTTGCGCGCCTATTACAGCTTCATGTTCGGCCATCCCGGCAAGAAGCTCTTGTTCATGGGCGCCGAGATCGCGCAGAGCCGCGAATGGAATCACGACCAGTCGCTCGACTGGCACCTGCTCGAGTACAAGGTCCATTCCGGCGTCCAGGCCCTGATCCGCGACCTCAACCGGCTCTACCGCGCGGTGCCGGCGCTGCACCAGATGGATTGCGAGCAGGCCGGCTTCGAATGGCTGATCACGGACGATGCCAATCGCAACGTATTCGCCTGGCTGCGCAAGGGGTTCGACGAGAACGCGCGGTGTATCGTCATCGTCAACTTCTCGCCCAACGTCTACCAGAACTATCGCGTTCGCGTGCCCTTCGGCGGCAAGTGGAAGGAAGTGCTCAACTCCGATTCCGCCCATTATGGCGGCAGCAATGTCGGCAATATCGGCGAAGTCCAGGCCGAGGGCGGCGAGCTCCGCCTCACCATTCCGCCGCTCGCTGCGATCTTCCTCGTTCCGGAAAGCTGATCGATGCGCCTGACCGCCGGATCGCCCGCACGGCTCGGCGCAAGCTGGGACGGACGCGGCACCAATTTCGCGCTGTTCTCCGCCAACGCGCAGAAGGTCGAGCTCTGCCTGTTCGACACGCAAGGCCGCCGCGAGCTCGAGCGCATCGAGCTGCCCGAGAAGACCGAGGACGTCTGGCACGGCTATCTCAACGACGTCTCGCCGGGCCAGCTCTACGGCTATCGCGTGCACGGCCCCTACGAGCCCGAGCACGGCCATCGCTTCAATGCCAACAAGCTGCTGCTCGACCCCTACGCCAAGCGGCTCGCCGGGCGCCTGGTCTGGAGCGATGCGCATTTCGCCTATCGCACCGGAAGCCCGCGCGAGGACCTGTCGTTCGACCGGCGCGACAACGCGCGCGGCATGCCCAAGGCCGTCGTGGTCGACGAGACCTTCAACTGGGGCCGCCGCGAGATCCGGCCGAACATTCCCTGGGAAGACACCATCATCTACGAGGCCCACGTCAAGGGCCTGACCCAGAAGCGCGACGACGTGCCGCCGAACCTGCGCGGTACCTATGGCGGACTGTCCTCGCCCGCGATGATCGAGCACCTCAGGAAGCTCGGCGTCACCACGGTCGAGCTGCTGCCGGTGCACAGCTTCGTCGACGACCGCATCCTCGTGGAAAAGAAGCTCGCCAATTACTGGGGCTACAACACGCTGTCCTTCTTCGCGCCGGAGCCTCGCTACGCCCAGGACAATGCGCTCGATTCCTTCCGCACCACGGTGGCGCGGCTGCACGATGCCGGCATCGAGGTCATGCTCGACGTGGTCTACAACCACACCGCCGAGGGAAATCATCTCGGTCCGACGCTGTGCTATCGCGGCATCGACAACGCCTCCTATTATTGGCTGAACCGCGAGAACCCGCGCTATTACGACGACTTCACCGGCTGCGGCTCCTCGGTGAACCTCACCCATCCGCGCGTGCTGCAGATGGTGATGGATTCCTTGCGCTACTGGGTCGAGGTCTGCCACGTCGACGGCTTCCGCTTCGACCTCGCCACCACGCTGGCACGCGGGCCGAACGGTTTTGATCGCGGCAGCTCGTTCTTGACCGCAGTGCGACAGGATCCGGTGCTGGCGACCGTCAAGCTCGTCGCCGAGCCATGGGACCTCGGCCTCGGCGGCTACCAGGTCGGCGCCTTCCCCTCGCAATGGTCGGAATGGAACGATCGCTATCGCAGCGCCATGCGCCGCTACTGGAGCGGCGAAGGCAGCCTGATCGGCGACATCTCCAGCCGCATGACCGCGTCGTCCGACCTGTTCAATCACGACGGGCGGCGGCCGCGCGCCAGCATCAACCACATCACCGTCCACGACGGCTTCACGCTCGCCGATCTCTTCAGCTACAACGAGAAGCACAACGAGGCCAACGGCGAGGACAATCGCGACGGCTCCAACGACAATCACAGCAACAATTGCGGCGTCGAGGGGCCGACCGACGATCCTGATATCATCAGCCTGCGCCGTCAGCTGCGCAAGAACGTGCTGGCCTGCCTGATGCTGGCCCAGGGCGTTCCGCTGATCCTCGCCGGCGACGAGGTCGGCAACTCGCAATCCGGCAACAACAACGCCTATTGCCAGGACAACGAGGTCGGCTGGGTCGGCTGGGACAATCTCGGCAAGGACGGCGACGACATGATCGACTTCGTCGCCCAGCTCGCCGACATCCGTCGCCGTTTCTCGCAGCTGCGCAGCCATCGCTGGCTCGACGGCCGGCCCAAGGACGGCGTCTCCTACGGCGCGTTGTGGCTGACGCCGGCCGGCGACGAGATGACGGAGAGCGACTGGACATTCCCGGATGGGCGGTTTCTCTCCTATGTGATGGGCCCGATGGAACCGGGTGGGGCCGCGATCTTTATCGTACTGAACGCCGCTCCCGAAGAGATCGCATTCAAATTGCCCAAAATGACCGAATACAAGAGCTGGCAGCAGCTCCTGAACACGACCGATGCCAAGCTGAATACGATCGACTTCCTGCCCGGGAGCGACAGCAAGGCGCCGCCGCGATCCGTGCTCGCCTTCGCAGGCGCGCTATGAGGCCATCCTTCGGGGCGAGGCCGACCAGGGACGGCGTGTCGTTCCGGCTGTGGGCACCGGCCGCGCGCCGCGTCGATCTCCTGCTCGACCGCAGGCACGCGATGCAGCGCCGGCAGGACGGCTGGTACGTCGCCGAGATCGCCGGCCTCACCGCCGGCAGCAAATACAAGTTCAGGATCGACGACGAGATCGACGTGCCGGATCCCGCTTCGGCCTTCCAGCCCGAGGACGTGTTCGGCCCGAGCGAGGTGATCGATCACGATAACTTCGCCTGGCGCGCGCGCGATTGGCGCGGCCGTCCCTGGGAAGAGACGGTGCTGGTCGAGACCCATGTCGGCACCTTCACGCCGGAAGGCACCTATCGCGCCATGATCGACAAGCTCGATCATCTCGCCGCGACCGGCATCACGGCGCTGGAATTGATGCCGCTCGCCGATTTCGCAGGACGCCGCGGCTGGGGCTATGACGGCGTGCTGTGGTACGCGCCGGACAGCGCCTATGGCCGGCTCGAAGACCTGAAGACGCTGATCGACGAGGCGCATCTGCGCGGGCTGATGGTGTTCCTCGACGTCGTCTACAATCATTTCGGGCCGGAAGGAAACTATCTCGGCCGTTACGCGCCGACCTTCTTCACCGATGCGCACACGCCGTGGGGCAGTGCGATCGATTATCGCGTGCCGCAAGTGCGCGCCTTCGCCGTCGAGAACGCGTTGTCCTGGCTCGCCGACTACCGCTTCGACGGCCTCAGGCTCGACGCCGCCAATCACATCATGGCTATCCCGGGCGAGCAGTCCATGCTGCAGGACCTCAGCGTTGCCGCCGGCGAGCTCGCCAAGGCTACGGGACGCCACATCCATCTCGTGCTGGAGAACGGCGACAATCGCGCCAGCCTGCTCGACGCTGCGCAGGAGCCGCCGAACGGCAAATATCGCGGGCAGTGGAACGACGACTATCATCACGTCTGGCACGTGATGCTGACCGGCGAGCATGCCGGTTACTATGGCGACTACCAAACGCCGCGCATGGACCTGGCGCGCGCGCTCGCCTCCGGCTTCGTCTATCAGGGCGAGATCTCGGAGTTCTGGGGCAAGAAGCCGCGCGGCGAGCCGAGCGGCCAGCTGCCGCCGGCCACCTTCGTCAATTTCCTGCAGAACCACGACCAGATCGGCAATCGTCCACTCGGCGAGCGGCTGGAAAGCCTGGCATCGCCAAAGCAGATCGAGGCCGCGCTCGCGGTCACCCTGCTCGCGCCTATGGTGCCGATGCTGTTTCAGGGCGAGGAATGGGGCTCGACGGTCCCCTTCCCGTTCTTCTGCGATTTCCAGGGCGGACTCGCCGATGCCGTGCGCACGGGGCGCAAGCGGGAATATGCCTGGGCGTACGAGAAATACGGCGACGAGGTGCCCGACCCGCTCGATCCGGCAACGCTGCAATCGGCCGTGCTCGACTGGACCGGCCGCACGCCGCAACACGATGCGCGGCTTGGGCTGGTGCGAGAGCTGCTCGGCGTCCGTCGCAAGCAGGTCATGCCGCGGCTGAAAGGCGCAAGCTTCGGTGATGCCCAGGCGGCCGACAACGGCCTCCTCACCGCGCATTGGCGCATGGGCGACGGCTCGACATTGCGCCTTGTCGCCAATCTGTCCGATCACGAGATCACCTCCAGCGTCAGCGCGGGCACGCCGATCTGGGGCGGCGGATCCGGCGAGCGGCTCCCGCCCTGGTCGGTGATCTGGCGCCTCGGAGGTTAGGATGCCTCCCGCCATTCCGCTCGCGACCTACCGGCTCCAGCTCACCGCAGATTTCGACTTCGACAAGGCTGCCGCCGTCGTTCCTTACCTCAAGGCGCTTGGCATCACGCATCTCTACGCCTCACCGGTGATGAAGGCCCGCAAGGGCTCGACCCATGGCTACGACACCGTCGACCACGGCCAGTTCAATCCCGAACTCGGCGGCGAAGCAGGCTTTGCGCGGTTGAGCGAAGCGCTCCAGCAGCACGATCTCGGGCTCATCATCGATTTCGTCCCCAACCATGTCGGCGTGCATTTTGCCGACAATCCGTGGTGGCTCGACGTGCTGGAATGGGGCCAGGCCTCTCCGCACGCCGCCTCCTTCGACATCGACTGGGACCAGCTGGCCTACCGCGCCCGCGGCGGCGTGCTGCTGCCGATCCTCGGCTCGTCCTACGGCGAGGCGCTGGAGCGCGGCGACATCGAGCTGCGCTACGACCCGGACGAAGGAAGCTTCGCGGCCTGGTATTTCGAGCACCGCTTGCCCATCGCGCCGGAGCGCTATGGCGAGATGCTGCGGATCGTCGTCAAGGAGGCGGACGCGGCGGAAACGGAGCCCGGCAAGCGCCTGCTGTCGCTCGCGACCCGTTACACGGGGCTGCGGCGTCCCAATCGCAAGGAAGCTCCCGGCTTCAAGGCCGAGCTCAAGGAGATCGCAGGCGCCGCCGACATCATCAAGCGCGGCCTTGCCGCCTATCGCGCCGGCAAGGACCGCCCGGCACAGACGCTGACGCTGCATCATCTCCTGGAGCGCCAGCACTACAAGCTCGGGCACTGGCGGCTTGCCTCCAGCGACATCAATTATCGCCGCTTCTTCGACGTCAATGGCCTCGCCGGCCTGCGCGTCGAGGACGCGAGCACATTTGCCGCCACGCACCGGCTGGTGAAGCAGCTCATCGCCGACGGCAAATTGCAGGGAATCCGGCTCGATCACATCGACGGCCTGCGCGACCCCGCCCAATATTGCCAGCGATTGCGCCGGCTGGTGCGCGACGCCCAAAGCAACACCGCCCAAGGCAACACAAAGCCGTTCTATACGGTGATCGAAAAAATCCTGTGTGAGCACGAGCGCCTGCCGCATTTCGCCGGTGTCCAGGGCACCACCGGCTATGAATGGATGAACGTCATCACCCACGTGCTGATCGATCCCAGGGGGCTGGAGGCGCTGGACGAGACCTGGCGGCAGATCAGCAACCGGCCGCCGCGGCTTGTGCCTTACGTCAAGGACGCCAAGCGGCGCGTGCTCGAGACGTTGCTGACCAGCGAATTCACCGTGCTGACCCGCCTGCTCGCGCGCATCGCCAACGGCCATTATTCGACGCGGGACTTCTCGGCCGACAGCCTGCGGCAGGCGCTCGAGCTCTATGTGCTGCATTTCCCGGTCTATCGCACCTATCTGACGCACAGCGGCCCGACGGCAGCGGACCGCAAGCTGATCGACGACACCATCGCGCGCGCCCGCCGGGACTGGTTCGCCGCCGACGACGGCATCTTCGACTTCCTGCGCGATGCCCTGACCATGGACCTGCTCAAGCCCGGCCGTCCGCCGCACAGCGCCCCGCGCGTGCGCCGCTTCGCGCTCAAGGTGCAGCAATTCACGGGGCCGATGATGGCGAAGTCGCTGGAGGACACCGCGTTCTATCAATTCCACCGGCTGCTCGCGCTGAACGAGGTCGGCGGCGATCCCTCAAGCACCGGCCTCAGCATTCCCGCGTTCCATCAGGCCATGCAGGCTCGCGCCAGGGAATGGCCGCAAGGCATGACGGCAACCGCCACCCACGACACCAAGCGTGGGGAGGATGCGCGCACGCGCATCGCGGCGCTCAGCGAGATTCCCGGTGAATGGACCAGCGCGGTGGCGCGCTGGAAGGTGCTGAACGCACCGCATCTCACGCTCCACGGCAATTTCCGCGCGCCGTCGGCAACGTTCGAATACATGCTCTACCAGACCCTGCTCGGCGTCTGGCCGATTGAGGCGACGGCCGATGCCGCCTTCGTCGAGCGCGTCCAGGCCTATGCCCTCAAGGCTGCGCGCGAGGGCAAGGAGGAGACGAGCTGGCTCAACCCGCATGAAGCCTATGAGGACGGCATCCGCGACTTCATCGCGAAGCTCCTCGACCCTGATCAATCCGCAGAATTCCTTCAGGCATTGCAGACGCTGGCTCGCCGCATCGCGCTGCTCGGCACGTTGAATTCGCTGAGCCAGCTCACGCTCAAGGCGACTCTGCCGGGCGTGCCCGACTTCTATCAAGGCACCGAATTCTGGGACCTGTCGCTGGTCGATCCCGACAACCGCCGTCCGGTCGATTTCGCCGCGCGCCATGCGGCGCTGACATCATTGGAAGCGCCGGATTGGAGCGGCCTCATCGAGAACTGGCCGGACGGCAAGCTCAAGCTGGCCTGGACGCGGCATCTGCTCAAGCTGCGCAACGAGCTGGGCGACGTCTTCGCGCAGGGCGACTACCAGTCGCTGGAGGTACGAGGCGCCCATGCCGACCATGTCGTCGCCTTCGCGCGCCGTCATGGCCGCGCCGCCGCGATCGTCGTGGCCGGGCGTCATTTCGCGCCGTTCACCCAAGCGGGCCGGGAATGGCCCGCACTGGAAGGTATCGACGCCACCATCGACATCACGGGCTATTCAGTGCCGGGCCTTGCGGGCAACGACTTGCCGCTCGCGCAGGCCTTTCGCGACTATCCTGCCTCGGTCATCGCGGCCCGAACCGCGAATGCCGTCGGAGCGCCGCGACAACGCGTGCGCGCCTGAGGTCACTTGCCCCCGTCTTTGGTCAGCAGCAATTGGCCGCGCTTCCTGATCGTCGCCTGCGCCATCTCGGCAAAGCGCTGCAACAGCCAGGGCAGCACCACCTCGACCCGGACCTGATCGTCGGCGACATCGACCTGCCCGGTCGCGACCTGGCCGAGCGCGCGGATGCGGAAATTCATGGTGTCGCCGCTCCAGCGTTCCTCCTCGACCTGCATCACGGGAATGCTTGCTGCGGCGCGGCCAAGCCCAGTCTTCAGCCGGCGCACCGCCTCTTCACGGCCGAGACGATGCGGAATTGAGACGACGAGCGGTGCTGACATGGTCCTGCCTCTTCTGACTAACTCCACATAATCATGTCAGGTCGACCAACAAAGGTTCCATGCAAGTTGATCCCCCGTCCGTGTTTCAAAGCCGGAACTTTACAACCTGCGGCAAGTTGCCCCCGCACAACGGGACAGGTTGCAACGACCCTTTGAACAAAGGGCTGGAGGAGATTCGCATGTCAATCGGCACGATCATTCTGATCATTTTGATCATCGCCCTGCTCGGCGGCTTCAGCGGCATCGGCGGCGGGCCGTTCTACGGCACCGGCTATTACGGCGGCGGCGGCCTCGGGCTTGTCATCGTCATTCTGCTGATCCTTCTGCTGATGGGTAGGATCTAGATGCAGACTTGGTAGGGTGGGCAAAGGCGCGGCGCGCCGTGCCCACCTCATCGCTCGAACGAAAGCAGGTGGTGGGCACGCTTCGTTTTGCCCACCCTACGGCACCCGCCTTCGTCGCAACAGCGACGACCTACTTCACCTTCCCTGCCAGCTTCTTCATCGCCGCCTTGATCGATGCGGCGGCATCGTCATAACCCTCCCACGCCTTCGATCGCGCCAGCAGGACCGGCACGGTGCGTAGCGTGTATCGCTTGGGATCGAGATCGCTCTTCACCTGCGCCCAGGTCAGCGGCATCGAGACCGTGGCCCCGGCGCGGGCTCGCGGCGACAACGGGGCCACCGCCGTCGACATGCGGTCGTTGCGCAGATAATCCAGGAAGATCTTTCCCTTGCGCAGCTTCTTCGACATGTTGAGCAGATAGCGTTCGGGATCGTCGTCGGCCATCCACTGGCAGACGCCTTGCGCAAAGGCCTTGGCCTCCTTCCAGCTCACCTTGTCGCGCGCGCCATGAAGCAGTGGCACCACGACGTGCAGGCCCTTGCCGCCCGTGGTCTTGCAGAAGCTGTCCATGCCGATGTCGGCGAGCCGCTGCCGCATCTCCTTGGCCGCCTCGACGACGTCGGCGAAGTCGACGTCGGGCGCGGGATCGAGGTCGAACACCAGCCGGCCCGGGGTGTCGTAGGCATAGGGCGCGCAGTTCCAGGGATGCAGCTCGACGCCGCCGATCTGCGCCACCGCGGCGAGCCCTTCGATCCGGTCGATCTGAAGATAGGGCTTGCGGTCGCCGGAGACCCGCGCGAGCTCCAGAAGGTTCGACGTCCCCTGCATCGCATGGCGCTGGAAGAAGCACTCGCCCTTGATGCCGTCGGGCGCGCGGATCAGCGAACACGGCCGGCCCTTGAGATGCGCGATCATCCACTCGCCGACGGCTTCGAGATAGCGGGCAAGGTCCAGCTTGGTGACGGCGCCACCATCGCCGTCGTCGGGCCAGAGCTCCTTGTCCGGCTTGGAGATGACGACGCCCATGACCTCGGCATTTTGAGCGGTCTGCTTCGCTCGTCCGCCCGCCTTCGTGCGCGCCGCCTTCCTGGCCCGGGGCTCGGCGAGCTCGGTATCGACGGGCGTCTCGGCCTGGACTTCCTCGGCCGGCTTGTCCTGCCGCAACCCCTTGAACGCCGCCTGGCGTATATTGCCGTCGGCCGTGAAGCCCGCGAACTCGATTTCGGCGACGAGCTCCGGCTTCAGCCAGTGCACGTCCCGCGTCTTCTTCGGCGCGTTCTTGCCGCCGAATGGGCTCTCCTTGACCTCCATGGCCTTGAGAGACGGCATGAGGCGCTTGACCTTGTCCGCGCCAAAGCCGGTGCCGACCATTCCGACGAAGGCGAGATGATCGCCGCGCTGCACGCCTGCCATCAGCGAGCGGAATTTGCCGTTGGTGGTCTTGTAACCGCCGATCACCACCTCATGGCCGGCGCGGCATTTCGACTTGACCCAGCTCTCGGTGCGCCCCGAGCGATAGGGCGCGTTCAGCTTCTTCGACACCACGCCTTCGAGCTCGAGCTTGCAGGCCGATTGCAGCACGGCATCGCCGCCGCTCTCGAAATGCTCGACATAGCGGAGCTGGGTCGATTTCCGCTTGCGCTGGCCCAGCAGCTGCTTCAGCCGGGCCTTGCGTTCGCTGAGCGGCAGGCGGCGGCAATCCTCGTTCTCCGCGAACAGCAGATCGAAGGCAAAGAAAATCAGGTCGTCGGTGTTGCCGTCGGACAGGGCCGCTTGCAGCGAGGAGAAGTTCGGCGCACCGTTATGGTCGAGCGCGACGATCTCGCCGTCGATCATCACGTCCGGCAGCGCGGCCGCCTCCTCGGCGATGGAGGCGAACTTGCTCGTCCAGTCGAGACCCTTGCGGGTCTTCAGCGTCGCCTCGCCGTCCTCGACCCGGAGCTGAACGCGATAGCCGTCGAACTTGATCTCGTGGCACCAGCCCTCGTCTCCGGGCGGCCGCTCGACCAGCGTGCAGAGCTGCGGCGCAACGAAATCCGGCATCTCCGACACCTTCTTGGCGCTCGTCGCGGTCGTGGCACTTGTCTTCGCCGCTTTGCCGGCCTTCAATGCGGTGCGCGGCGCCGGCTTCACCGTGCGCCCTTTCGTCTCCTCGGCACGATTGGACTGCCAGACTGCGTCGGCCTTGCCCTTGGTGCCCTTGGCCAGCATGAACGGCTTCGGCGCGCGGCCCTTGCCCGCGGCGATCTGCTCCATGGTGCGGCCGGAGGCGACAGACTTGTCCTGCTCGAGAATATCGTTGTCCGCGCCTTCGCGAGCATCTTCATCGCGATGCTTGATCAGCAGCCAGTTGGTCCGCTTCTCGCCGCCGCGGTTGCGCATCCGCACCAGGACCCAGCTTCCCTGCAGCTTGTCGCCATGGAGGGTGAACTTCAGATCGCCCTTCTTGAAGCCGGCTTCCGGATCGTCCGAGTCCCAGGTGCCGCGGTCCCACAACATCACGGTGCCGCCGCCGTACTGGCCTTCCGGAATCGTGCCTTCGAAATCGCCATAATCGAGCGGATGGTCCTCGACCTCGACCGCGAGCCGCTTGTCATGGGGATCGAGCGAGGGCCCCTTCGTCACCGCCCAGGACTTGAACACGCCGTCGAATTCGAGCCTGAGATCGTAATGCAGCCGGCTCGCATCATGCTTCTGAATCACGAAGCGCCGCTGTTTCGATGGCGCCACGGCGGACTTGCCCGATGGCTCCGGCGTTTTCTCGAAGTCGCGTTTCTGTCGGTAAGTGGAAAGTTTTTGCAGCACGACCGGTCCCGCTTCTCGTTCGGCACTCAAAGCCTATCACGGCGAAAGTCCCGCCCGGAACCAAAACCCGATGGGACGGTTGGGGTTCCAAAACGCCTTGAAAACGCTGGAGAATGGAATGGCCCCGCGCGCCTATTGGAAGGGAACGTTGAAGCTGTCGCTGGTCAGTTGCCCGGTCGTGCTTTATCCGGCGACCACCGCGGCCGAGAAGACGCGCTTTCACCTGATCAACCGCGAGACCGGGAACCGGCTCAAGCAGCAGATGATCGATTCCGAGACCGGTGACGTCGTCGAGAGCGACCAGAAGGGCCGCGGTTACGAGCTGCGCAAGGGCAAGTATGTCGAGATCGAGCCGGAGGAGCTCGAAGCGGTCCAGATCGAGAGCAACCATACCATCGACATCGAGAGCTTCGTGCCGCGCGAGGAGATCGATCAGCGCTTTCTCAACCATCCCTATTACATCGCGCCCGACGGCAAGGCGGCGGCCGATGCGTTCGCGGTGATCCGCGACGCGATGAAGGACCAGGAACGCGTCGCCCTCGCCAAGATCGTTCTGACCAACCGCGAGCACGTCATGGCGATCGAGCCGCTCGGCAAGGGCCTGCTCGGCACCACGCTGCGCTTCCCTTACGAGCTGCGCGAGGAGGACCAGTTCTTCGACGACATCAAGAGCCCGAAGATCACCAAGGACATGGTCGAGCTCGCCGGCCACATCCTGCAGACCAAGGCGGCGCATTTCGACCCCAGCAAGTTCAAGGACGAATACGAGGACGCGCTGAAGGCCCTGGTGAAGCGCAAGGCCAGCGGCAAGAAGATCGAGCTGCCCGAGCCCGAGGAGCGGCCGAGCAACGTCGTCAGCCTGATGGACGCACTGAAGCAGAGCCTGAAGGGCGGCAAGAAGACGGCGGCGAAGTCGCATGCGCGCCGCGCGACGGGGCGGCGGCACGCTCCGAAGAAGGCGCACCGGTCGACGGCGCGGCACAGGAAGGCGGGCTAGTTTACACCGGCGTCATTGCGAGGAGCCCTTGCGACGAAGCAATCCAGACCGCCTCCGCGGCGGGACTCTGGATTGCTTCGCTGCGCTCGCAATGACGATGTGGGGACGCCATCGCGCCACAAATAATACCGTCAATCCCCCGCCTTCAGCCGATACCCGATCCCGGTTTCCGTCAGCACGTATTGCGGCCGCTCCGGATCGGCTTCGATCTTCTGGCGGAGCTGGCGGACATAGACGCGCAGATATTGCGCGTCGGTCAATTCGTCCCACAGCTCCTTCAGCAGGAAGCGATGGGTGAGCACCTTGCCGGCGTGCTGCACCAGCACGCGCAGCAGGTCGTATTCCTTCGGCGAGAGCTTCACGTCGCGATCCCCGACCTTGACGATGCGGCGGACGAGATCGACCGAGAGATCGCCGGTGCGGAACACCGGACGTTCACCCTTGACCTGAAGCTGGTGGCGCAACGCGGCGCGCAGGCGCGCCAGGAGCTCCTCCATCCCGAACGGCTTGGTCAGATAATCGTCGGCGCCGAGATCTAGCGCCTGGACCTTGCCGGCTTCGTCGCCGCGGCTCGACAGCACCACGATCGGCACGCCTTCGTTGCGGGCGCGGATGGTGCGGAGCAGCTCATGGCCCTGAACGTCGGGCAGTCCGAGATCGAGGATGATCAGCGCCGGCTCCTCGTCGAGCTTCTCCAGCGCCGTCTTGCCGTTCGGCGCTTCCAGGATGTCATAGCCCTGCGTCGTAAGCCCCATCCGCAGCAATTTGCGGATCGGCGGCTCGTCGTCGATGACCAGGACCTTGATCGGAGCGGCGCTCATGCGGCGGTATCCAATGCGTGGTTCTCTGCCGGAACCGGCAGGCGAACGGTGAGCACCGCGCCGCTTCGCTCGCTGCGATTGGCAGCGGAGATCGTGCCGCGCATGGCCTCGACGAAGCCGCGGGAGATGGCAAGCCCGAGCCCGGTGCCGGGACGGACGTGATCGCCCTTCTGCACGCGATAGAACTTGTCGAACACGCTCTCGAGCTCGTCCGCCGGAATGCCGGCGCCCTCGTCGGCGATCTCGAGCACGACATGAGCACCGTCGCGCCGGCCGCGGATTGAGATCGTCGTCTCCGGCGGCGCGTACTTTGCGGCGTTGTCGAGCAGATTGAACAGCACCTGCTCGAACAGCACGGCATCGAGCTGGAGCATCGGCAGATCGGCGGCCAGCACCAGCTCGACCTTGTGGCGGCTGAGGATCTTGCTGGCGCGCCGCAGCGCGCTGCCCACGATTTCGCCGAGATCGTGCAGCGCCGTGTTGGGCACGATCGCGCCGGATTCGAGCTTGGTCATGTCGAGCAGATTGGCGATGAAGCGGTTGAGCCGCTCGGATTCGTCGATCACGGTGGCGAGCAGGTCGCGCTTCTCGGTGTCGGAGAGCGCACCGGCGAGATCGCGCATGGTCGAGGCTGCGCCCAACACCGACGCCAGCGGCGTCTTCAGATCGTGCGAGATCGAGGTCAACAGTGCAGAGCGCAGCCGCTCGGATTCGACGGTGCGCTTGACGCGGTCCATGTCCTCGACCAGCAGCACGCGCTCGATCGCGAGCGCGCCCTGGTCGACCAGCGCATCGAGCAGCCGGCGCTGGTCCGGCGTCAGCAGCGGGCCGGTGCGGTCGTTGTCGATGCCGATCACGCCGATCGGGCCGCGCCCGGTGCGCATCGGCAGGAACAGCCGTTTTGCGCCTGGCAAGGTGTCCGAGCCGCGGCCGGCGGGGCGATCGTTGCTCCACGCCCAGTTGGCGGCGGCAAGGTCGGCCTGGTCGAGCTCGTCCTCGGGCGGATAGCCTGATTTCACCGTGAGCAGGCCTTCATCCGGCAACAACAGCACCACGCGCACCTTGAGCATCAATGCGGTCTGGTAGGCACTCGCCCACAAGACGTCGTCGAGCGTGGCGGTGCCGGCGAGCTTGCGGCTGAAGGCATAGAGCTGCTCGGTCATCCTGATCCGGCCGATCGCGGTGTCGGCCTGGATGCGCACGCGCGCCGCCACATTGGAGACGATCATCGCCACCACCAGGAACAGCACGAAGGCGGCGACATTGGTCGGGTCGGTGATCGTGAAAGTGTAGATCGGCGGCAGGAAGAAGAAATTGTAGGACAGCGAGGCCGCGACGGTCGCCAGCAGCGACGGCCACAGGCCATAGCGCACGGCCACCGCGACCACCGCGGTCAGCAGCACCAGGTCGACGTTCTCAATGCCGAAATAAGGCTGGATCAACTTGGCCGCGCCGAGACCCACAAGCACGATTCCAAGCGCCTTGAGATAAGGCAAGGGATCGAATGGCTCGGATCGTGCGGCGGTCTGCACCGCCATCTTGGGCGCGGCCTCTCCGGAAAGCTCGTCGCCGGGGATGACGTGAACGCTGATATTGCCCGCGCGGCGCACCAGATCGTGCACGACGGAGCCGCGCGTCATCTCGAACCAGCGCGAGCGCGTCGATTTGCCGATCACGATCTGGGTGACGTTGTTGCCTTGCGCGAAATTGACGACGTCGTCGGCGATGCGGCGGCCGACGGCGGGAATGGTCAGCGCCTCGCCGCCGAGCGATTCCGCGAGCCGCAGCGTATCGGCCAGCCGATCCCGCTCCTCGTCGGACAATTGCAGCGATCGCCGCGTCTCGATCGAGATCGCGGTGAACGGCGCATGGAGCCGGTCGGCCAGCCGCTTGGTGTAGCGCACGAGGCCGGCCGCGCGGGGATCCTCGCTGACGCAGACCAGGATGCGCTCGCCCGCGGCCCAGGGCCCGGGAATCGCATTCGCCTGCATGTGGTTGAGCAGCTGCTCGTCGACCCGCTCGGCGGTGCGGCGCAGGGCGAGCTCACGCAGCGCCGTGAGGTTGCCCGGCGAGAAATAATGCTCCAGCGCCCGCTCGGCCTGCTTGGGCACATAGACCTTGCCCTCCTTCAGCCGCTGGATCAGGTCGTCTGGCGTGAGGTCGATCAGCTCGATGGCGTCGGCACGGTCGAACACCGAATCCGGCACGGTTTCGCGCACCCTGACATGGGTGATCTGGGCAACGACGTCGTTCAGGCTCTCGATGTGCTGGATGTTGACGGCGGTGTAGACGTCGATGCCGTGCGAGAGCAGCTCCTCGACGTCGAGATAGCGCTTGGGGTGGCGGCAAAGGGGCGCATTGGTGTGGGCGAGCTCGTCGACCAGCGCAATCTGCGGCCGCCGCGCGATCACCGCGTCGAGGTCCATCTCCTCGACGATCTGGCCGCGGTAGTCCAGCCGTTTGCGCGGCACCACTTCGAGGCCGCGCACCAGCGCCTCGGTCTCGGCGCGGCCATGGGTCTCGACGAAGCCGACCACGACATCGATGCCGGCCTTGCGCTTGGCATGGGCGCTTTGCAGCATCTCGTAGGTCTTGCCGACGCCGGGAGCGGCGCCGACGAAGATCTTCAGCCTGCCGCTCGCGCTCTCCTCCCGGCGCGCCGCTTCCAGCAGGGCCTCCGGGGACGGACGTTGTTCGGGATCGCGGCGCTCTCGGACCATCTTGCCAGTATAATCACCCCCACACTGCGAGCCTAGACGGCTACTTCGCGGCCATGCGATCGAGCGCGAGATTCAGCGCCAGAACGTTAACCCTGGGCTCGCCGAGCAGGCCGAGCAGGCGGCCTTCGGTGCTGGCGGTCACAAGCTGCTTGACCTGATCCTCAGGCAGACTCCGCGCCTTCGCCACGCGCGGCACCTGGAATTGCGCCGCTTCCGGCGAGATGTCCGGGTCGAGGCCGCTGGCCGAGGTCGTCACCAGATCGACCGGCACCGAGGCGTTCGGATTCTCGCGCCTGAGCTTGTCCACATCTTCCTTCAACCGGTCGGCCAGCGCCTTGCTGGTCGGGCCGAGATTGGAGCCGCCCGAATTGGCGGCATTGTAGGGCGCGGACACCGTCTTGGCCGAGTCGTTCGGGTCCGGCGCCAGCGTCGCCGAGGGGCGGCCGTGGAAATATTTGTCGTCTTTGAACTCCTGCCCGATCAGGGCGGAGCCGATCACCTTGCCGTCTTTCTCGATCAGGCTGCCTTGCGCCTGTACGGGAAACAGCGCGCCCGCCATGCCGGTCATGGCGAGCGGGTAGGCAAGCCCGGTGATGGCGGTGAGCGCCAGCAGCAGGACGATGGCGGGGCGGATTTCTCTGAGCATGTTAGGTCTCCTCTGTCTTTTCGTCATTGCGAGCGAAGCGAAGCAATCCAGGGGGTCTTTCCGATGAGGCAGTCTGGATTGCTTCGTCGCTTCGCTCCTCGCAATGACGAGGTTATGCCAAGTGCAAGGCGGTCACCGCGAGGTCGATCACCTTAATGCCGATGAAGGGAATGACGATGCCGCCGAGCCCGTAGATCAAGAGGTTGCGGCGGAGCAGCGCGCCGGCGCCGACGGCGCGGTAGGCGACGCCCTTCAGCGCGAGCGGGATCAGCGCGATGATGACGAGCGCGTTGAAGATGATCGCCGACAGGATGGCGCTCTGCGGGCTCGACAGATTCATGACGTTGAGCACGTTCAGTTGCGGGTAGAACGCCAGGAACATCGCCGGGATGATCGCGAAATATTTGGCGACGTCGTTGGCGATCGAGAACGTCGTCAGCGCGCCACGCGTCATCAGCAGCTGCTTGCCGATCTCGACCACCTCGATCAGCTTGGTCGGGTTGGAGTCGAGGTCGACCATGTTGCCGGCCTCACGGGCGGCCTGGGTGCCGGTGTTCATGGCGACGCCGACATCGGCCTGGGCGAGCGCCGGCGCGTCGTTGGTGCCGTCGCCGCACATCGCCACCAGCTTGCCCTTGGCCTGCTCGTCGCGGATCAGCTTGAGCTTGTCCTCGGGCGTTGCCTGCGCCAGGAAATCGTCGACGCCGGCTTCCGCGGCGATGGCGGCCGCCGTCATCGGGTTGTCGCCGGTGATCATGATGGTGCGGATGCCCATGCGGCGCAGCTCGGCGAAGCGCTCGCGGATGCCGCCCTTGACGATGTCCTTGAGCTGGACGATCCCGAGCAGCCTGCCGTCCTTGGCGACAGCCAGCGGCGTGCCGCCGGATTTCGAGACTTCATCGGCAATGGCCTGGGTCTCACGGCCCACCTCCGAGAGCGCAGCAGGCTGCATCGCCCGCGCCGTGTTGCCGGAGGCAACCGCCAGCGGCGCGCCGCCGCCGACATAATTGAGCATGGCATCGACCGCGCCCTTGCGCACCGACGAGCCGCCGGCATCGACGCCGCTCATGCGGGTCTGCGCCGTAAACGGGATGAAGGTGGCACCCAGCTCCGCCATGTCGCGGCCGCGGATGCCGTATTTCTCCTTTGCCAGCACGACGATGGAGCGGCCTTCGGGTGTCTCGTCTGCGAGCGAGGCAAGTTGGGCGGCATCCGCCAGCTCCTGCTCGGTCACGCCGCGAACGGGGCGGAACGCGGTCGCCTGCCGGTTGCCCAGCGTGATGGTGCCGGTCTTGTCGAGCAGCAGCGTGTCGACGTCGCCGGCGGCCTCGACCGCACGGCCCGACATCGCCAGCACGTTGAAGCGCACCAGGCGGTCCATGCCGGCGATGCCGATCGCCGACAACAGCGCGCCAATCGTGGTCGGGATCAGCGTCACGAACAGCGCGACCAGCACGATCACCGAGATCGAGCCGCCGGCATAGGCCGCGTAGCTCGGAATGGTGACGGTGGCGAACACGAAGATGATGGTGAGGCCGGCGAGCAGGATGTTGAGCGCGATCTCGTTCGGCGTCTTCTGCCGCTCGGCGCCTTCGACCAGCTTGATCATGCGATCGATGAAGGTCGAGCCTTGGGCTGCCGTGATGCGCACCCGGATCCAATCCGACAGCACCTGCGTGCCGCCGGTCACCGCCGAACGGTCGCCGCCGGATTCGCGGATCACGGGCGCAGACTCGCCGGTAATGGCGGCCTCGTTGACGGAGGCGACGCCCTCGATCACCTCGCCGTCGGACGGAATGGTGTCGCCGGCTTCGACCAGCACGATGTCGCCGACCTTCAGGCTGGTGCCCGGCACTAGCTTGAAAGCCTGGCCGGCGCCGGTCAAAAGCTTGGCCTGGCTCTCGGTGCGGGTCTTGCGCAGCGATTCGGCCTGCGCCTTGCCGCGGCCTTCCGCAACGGCTTCAGCGAAATTGGCGAACAGCACCGTGAACCAGAGCCAGAGGATGATCTGGAAGGTGAAGCCGAGGCTCGCTCCGCCCGTGACGAGGTCGCGCAGGAAGATCACCGTGGTGAGCGCGGCGACGATCTCGACCACGAACATCACGGGGTTCTTCACCATCAGCCGCGGGTCGAGCTTGGTGAAGGACGCCCGGATCGCAGGGAGCACGATCCTGGGATCGAGCATCGCCGACATCGGAGCGCGCTTTTGCAGTTTCATCGTAT
This sequence comes from Bradyrhizobium sp. NC92, assembly GCF_025200865.1. Classification (NCBI taxonomy): domain Bacteria; kingdom Pseudomonadati; phylum Pseudomonadota; class Alphaproteobacteria; order Hyphomicrobiales; family Nitrobacteraceae; genus Bradyrhizobium; species Bradyrhizobium sp. NC92. The sequence goes on along the minus strand of NZ_CP104171.1, from coordinate 2,078,828 downwards.
CCATGGAGGTCACTCCAAACAATCAGAAGTCAGAACACTTGGCCCGCGTTCATCGCGAGGTGCTCGACGATGGGGCCGAGCGCGAGCGCCGGGAAGAAGGTGAGGCCGCCGATGATCAGGATCACGCCGACGACGAGGCCGACGAACAGCCCGCCGGTGGTTGGGAACGTACCGGCCGACGGCGGAATCGACTTCTTGGCGGCGAGCGCGCCCGCAATCGCCATCGCCGGAACGATCATGAAGAAGCGGCCGACGAACATCGCCGATGCGAGCGTGAGATTGTAGAAGAAGGTGTTGCCGGTGAGCCCTGCGAAGGCCGAGCCGTTGTTGCCTGTCGCCGAGGTGAAGGCGTAAAGCACCTCGGTGAAGCCGTGCGGGCCGGCATTCGCCATCGAGGCGACAGCAGCCGGATAGACCACGCCGACCGCGGTCCAGCCGAGATACATCAGCGGCAGCACAAGGATCGCGAGCATCGCCATCTTGACCTCGCGCGCCTCGATCTTCTTGCCGACATATTCCGGCGTGCGGCCCACCATCAAGCCTGCGACGAAGATCGAGAGGACGACGAACAGCAGCATGCCGTACAGGCCGGCGCCGACGCCGCCGATGATGATCTCACCGAGCTGCATGTTGATCAGCGGGATCATGCCGCCGAGCGCGGTGAAGCTGTCATGCATGGCGTTGACCGCGCCGCAGGAGGCGGCCGTCGTGATCACGGCGAACAGCGAGGAGGCGACGATGCCGAAGCGAACCTCTTTGCCTTCCATGTTGCCGCCGGTCAGGCCGAGCGCATGCAGGGTCGAGGTGCCGCTGGCTTCAGCCCAATAGCAAACGGCGACGCCGGCGACGAACAGCACGCCCATTACGGCGAGGATCGCCCAGCCCTGGCGCTGGTTGCCGACCATGCGGCCGAACACGTTGGTGAGCGCCGCGCCGAGCACGAAGATCGACAGCATCTGCACGAAGTTCGACAGCGCGGTCGGATTCTCGAAGGGATGCGCGGCATTGGCATTGAAGAAGCCGCCGCCGTTGGTCCCCAGCATCTTGATCGCGACCTGCGAGGCGACCGGGCCGACCGCGATGGTCTGCCTGGCGCCCTCGAGCGTGGTCGCTTCGACGTAATCTCCAAGCGTTTGCGGGATGCCCTGCCAGACCAGGAACAGTGTGAACACGACGCAGATCGGCAGCAGGATGTAGAGCGTGCAGCGGGTCACATCGACCCAGAAGTTGCCGACTGTACGCATGGAAGCGCGGGCAAAGCCGCGGATCAGGGCAACGGCAAGCACGATTCCGGTCGCCGCCGAGAGGAAATTCTGGTGCGTCAGGCCGACCATCTGGGTCAAATAGGACAGCGTGCTCTCGCCGCCGTAGTTCTGCCAGTTGGTGTTGGTGATGAAGGAGATCGCGGTGTTGAAGGACAGATCCTCGGCGACCGCGGACTGGCCGGCCGGGTTGAATGGCAGCACGGCCTGCAGCCGCATCAGGCCGTAGATGATGAGGAAGCCGCCGACATGGAACAGCAGCATCGCGACCGTGTAGGTGAGCCAGTGCTGCTCGCGCTTCTCGTCGACGCCGGAGATCCAATAGATGCCGGCTTCGATCGGGCGCAGGACGGGCGACAGGAAGGTGCGCTCGCCGTTGAATACGCGCGTCATGTACCAGCCGAGCGGCTTGGTCAGTGCGACCACGATCGTGCAATAAAGAATGATCTGGAACCAACCGATCACAGTCATGGCATCAACCCTTCAGGCTTTTGGTCCGGCGCAAGAGCGGCAGGAGCAGCGCGAGCAGGCCCGTGACGAGCGCAGCGCCGGCCAGCAGCAATTCGACGAGCAGCAGCACGGCGTCAGAACCGCTCGGGCCGCAGCAGTGCATAGGTGAGATAGATCAGGAGGCCGAACGAAACGGCGCCGGCGAGCGCATAATCGAAGATCATGGTCCGCTCCCTCACAGCCGTTCGCAGGCATAGGTGTAGCCGATCGCGAGGGCAAAGAAGACGAAGCCCAGCGCCAGCATCAAAAGGTCCATCATGGCGATACTCCTCAAGCGAGACGATGTCCGGCATAGCCGTCTCTGGATTCCGGCTGGCCGCTTGCTGCGATCGATCGCGGCGCGGCCGGAAACTTCACCGCGCTGAGGTGCCACCGCGCCCATAAGTTTTCGAGATGAGGCCTATGGCGACGTTATAGGAATCTCATAAAGGCCGGCCCGTCTCGGCGGGCGGCCCTGGCAAGAACGAAAGTCGAGGGACGATCGCGCTACCCGGAAGGCCCCCGTCCACTTATGGAATCCCTATATCTCGCGCCCGAACCCCATCTCGTTTTCAAATCCCCTCCAGGCCATCTTGGCGACGCCGGCCGACTGACCGACGCCACTTCCAGGAGGCCTGACATGACCGCCGCTCTCCGCCCGCTCGATCTCCCCTCGCTCGCCGAGCGGCTGCGCAAGGCACATGCGACGACGCGGCCGCTGATGCTCGACATCATCGGACACGCCTGCCGGCGCATCCCTTCGCTCGGAGACAGCGAGCGCACCGCACGCCTCACGCGCCTGATCGATGTCGGGGCATGGGCCGATGCCGCACTGGTTGTGATGGAGCTGGAGCTGCCGATGTGGCAGGTCCGCCGCATCGCCTACGATGACGGCGAGTGGCATTGCGCGCTGTCGCGCGAGCGCGAGCTGCCGGATTGGCTGGATGTCGCAGTCGAGGCACGCCATGCCGACCTCGCGCTCGCCCTGTTGTCGGCATTCGTCGAGGTGCGGGCGCTGACCGCCCACGTATCGCGCCCGAGCGTTCGTTCGGTCCATCCGATGCTGGACCCACTTTATGAGCCGGTCGCCTGCGATCATTTCGGCTAGGCCCGTCCGCCAATCAGCCTCGGCGCCGTCGATCGATTCTTCGTGGAAATCACAGGCTACTTCAGGTCTGACAGAGGGCGGCGCGAGGCACGGGGTCTAGCTCGTCCGATCTCGCACGCGATCGACCGCGAGCTGACCATGGCTGCCTGTGAAGTGAGCAACCGCGGTGGCGATGCCCGGTTGAGGCCGCCTATCCCGCGGAAAAGGCTTTGCCTAAAAGTACCTGGCCGATCTGGCGCAGTTTCACGGAACCGTGTAGAGCGGTTTCATGAGCATCAGCAACGTCAACGTCGTCGCCCACCCCCTGGTCCAGCACAAGCTCTCCCTGATGCGGGAGAAGGACCGCTCGACCAAGAGCTTCCGCGAGATCCTGAACGAGATCGGGATGCTGCTCGGCTACGAGGTGACGCGCGACCTGCCGCTGGAGCTGGTCGAGATCGAGACGCCGATTGCGGCCATGCAGGCGCCGAAGATCGCCGGCAAGAAGCTCACGCTGGCGCCGATCCTGCGCGCCGGCGTCGGCTTTCTCGACGGCATGCTGGCGCTGATGCCCTCGGCACGCATCGCCCATATCGGGCTCTACCGCGACCCCGAGACGTTGCAGGCCGTGGAATATTACTTCAAGGCGCCGCAAGACCTGTCCGACCGCACCGTGATCCTGATGGATCCGATGCTGGCGACCGGCAACTCGGCCTGCGCCGGCGCCTCCCTGCTCAAGGCCCGCGGCGCCCGCGACATCCGCTTTGTCTGCCTCCTGGCCGCGCCCGAGGGCATCGCCAAGTTCCAGAGCGAGCATCCCGACGTGCCGATCTGGACCGCCGCGATCGACGAGCGGCTCAACGACCACGGTTACATCGTGCCGGGCCTGGGCGATGCCGGCGACCGGATGTTCGGCACCAAGTAGACAGGTTTTCGCGATCGGGTTAGTCCGATGGCCATGAGCGCCAACGACGTTTCGCTGCAATCGCTGCTCCGGATCAAGAGCGCGGCCGATCCTGCCTTGGTCTTCGACGGCAACGCCGTCTCGCGCGCGGAATTCTCGGCGAAGATCGAGCAGACCGCCGCCTGGCTTGCGGCGCAAGGCATCGGCAAGGGCGACGTCGTCGCGGTCTGGCTGGTCAACCGGGTCGAATGGCTCGCACTGTTGTTCGCCGCCGCACGGCTCGGCGCGATCGTCGCCGCCGTCAATACGCGCTATCGCAGCGCGGAAGTCGCGCACCTCCTCAAGCTGTCAGGCGCGAAGCTCATGGTGGTCGAAGCGGCATTCCGCGCGATCGACTTTGCCGCCATCCTCGCCGATATCGCCGAGGCCGAGGTGCCCACGCTGCAACGGCTTGCCGTGGTCGGCGCGGATGCGATCCCGGCACGCTGGCCCTGCGTGCGGTTCGATGCGTTCGAGACGCCGTACCCGCCAGCTCCGCCGCCCCAGGATGACGTCGACCTGCCCGTGCTGCTCTACACCACGTCGGGCACCACCAAGGGGCCGAAGCTGGTCGCGCATTCGCAAGCGACGCTGGCGACGCACGCCGCCTCCGTTGCCGACGCGCTCCAGCTCGATCCCCGCCGTCATTCGCTGCTGGCGATGCTGCCGTTCTGCGGCACGTTCGGCATGACGAGCCTGCTCGGTTTCCTCGCGAGCGGAGCGACCATTCATGTGCTCGATGCTTTCGAAGCAGCGCCGGCGCTGCAGATCCTCAGCACGCAACGGATCACGCATTCGTTCGGCTCTGACGAGATGTTCCGGCGCATCCTCGCCCTCACCGATGCGCCGCGCCCGTTTCCACATCTTGAACTCTGCGGTTTCGCTGCGTTCCAGCCCGGCTGGCGCGAGCTGGCCGCGGAGGCCGAGGCGCGCGGCCTGAAGCTGTTCGGCCTCTACGGCTCGAGCGAGGTGCAGGCGCTGTTCTCGATCGGCCGCTCCAGTGATGCCTTTGCCGATCGGATCGAGGGCGGCGGCTGGCCGATGTCGCCGGAAGCGAACGTCCGCGTGCGCGATGTCGAGACCGGCGAGCTCGCCGCAAGCGACGTCTCCGGCGAGATCGAGATCAGCGCGCCCTCGCGTTTCCTCGGCTATTTCAACAATTCTGAGGCGACGCGCGAGGCGATCACCGCCGACGGCTTCTTCCGCACCGGCGACATCGGCCGTCTGCGCGGCGACGGATCCTTCGTCTACGAGACCCGCGCCGGCGATGCGATGCGCCTCGGCGGCTTCCTGGTCGCGCCCGGGGAGATCGAGGACGAGCTCAAATCCTGCGCCGGTGTCGCCGACGCCCAGGTCGTCGCAGTCGATCTCAAGGGGCAGGCGCGCTGTGTCGCCTTCGTGATCCCGACGACGAAGCCGCCCATGCAGGAGACCCTGATCGCGCGTTTGCGCGAGCGGCTCGCCGGCTACAAGGTGCCGGCGCGGATCTATGTCGTGGACGCCTTCCCCGTCACCGACAGTGCCAACGGCGTCAAGATCCAGCGCGCCAGGCTTCGCGCCATGGCGATGGAGCGGATCGCCGCCGAATAGACCCGTTCAGTACGACTTGTTCAGTACGATTTGGCGAGCCCCAGCACCTTTTCCGCGATGAAGCTGAGCGCGAGCTGCGGGCTGACCGGCGCGATGCGCGGGATCAGCACCTCGCGCAAATAGCGCTCGACGTGGAATTCCTTGGCGTAGCCGAAGCCGCCATGGGTCATCACCGCCTGCTCGCAGGCCGAGAAGCCCGCTTCGCCCGCCAGATACTTCGCGGCATTGGCCGCCGCGCCGCACGGCATGCCCTTGTCGTATTGCCAGGCCGCCGACATCACCATCAGCCAGGCCGCCTCGAGCTCGACCCAGTTCACCGCGAGCGGATGCTGGATGCCTTGATTCTTGCCGATCGGACGATTGAACACGACGCGAGTCTTGGCGTATTCGGTCGCGCGCGACAGCGCGAGTTTTCCCAAACCGACCGCCTCGGCCGCGATGAGAATTCGTTCCGGATTCATCCCCTCGAGGATGTACTCGAAGCCTTTGCCTTCCTCGCCGATCCGGTCCTCCATCGGGATCTCAAAATCCTCGAAGAACAGCTCGTTGGAATCGACGATCTTGCGGCCCATCTTCTCGATCTCGTGGACCTTGATCTTGTTGCGGTCGAAGTCCGTATAGAACAGGCTGAGCCCGTGGGTCGGCGAGCGCACCTCCTCCAGCGGCGTGGTGCGCGCCAGCAGCAAAATCTTGTGCGCGACCTGCGCGGTCGAGATCCACACCTTCTGACCGTTGACGATGTAGCGGTCGTTCTTGGCGACCGCGCGGGTCTTGAGCTGGGTGGTGTTGAGGCCGGTGTTCGGCTCGGTGACGGCAAAGCACGCCTTCTCGCGGCCCTCGACCATCGGCGGCAGCATGCGCCTGCGCTGCTCCTCGGTGCCGAACACGACCACCGGATTGAGGCCGAACACGTTGATGTGCACCGCCGAGGCACCGGACATGCCGGCACCCGACTCGGCGATGGTGCGCATCATGATCGCAGCTTCCGTGATGCCGAGCCCGGAGCCGCCATATTCTTCCGGCACGCAGATGCCGAGCCAGCCGGCATCCGCCAGCGCCTTGTGGAAGTCGTGCGGGAAGCCGCCGTCGTGGTCCTTCTTCAGCCAATAAGCGTCGGGAAAGCCTTCGCAGATCTTGGCGATGGCGTCGCGAATGGCTTCCTGCTGATCGGTGAGCGCGAAATCCATGGCCTTGATCTCCCTTCGCCTTGCGTTCTTTAGCTCGAAAAACCGCATGCAGATACGTGAATTTGCCCGCGAAGTGTGTCTACCATGCATGGGGTCATGCGGCGCGACGGCAAGAGCGCGCCGTTATTTCGCAGGGAGGAAACCGCGATGGCCGGACTTTATTTCGAGGACTTTTCCGTGGGCCAGGAGTTCAGGCATCCCTTGACCCGGACCGTCACGGAGATGGACAACACCCTATTCAGCCTGCTGACGCTCAACCCGCAGCCGCTGCACATCGACGCGCATTTCGCCGAGAAGACCGAGTTCGGCCAGCGCATTTTCAACAGCCTTTACACGCTCGGCATCATGATCGGCATGACGGTCTATGATACGACCTTGGGCACCACCGTCGCCAATCTCGGTATGACCGACGTCACCTTTCCAAAGCCGGTCTTCCATGGCGACACGTTGCGGGCCACGACAAAGGTGCTCTCGGTGCGGGAATCCAGATCGCGGCCCACGGCCGGCCTCGTCGAGTTCGAGCACCACGCTTTGAACCAGAACGACGAGATCGTCGGTAAATGCCGCCGCATGGCGATGATGCACAAGAGGCCGGTCTGATGCGTTCGATGCTGTTCGTGCCGGGCGATTCCCCGCGCAAATTCGAGAAGGCGAGCGAAGGCAAGGCCGACGCGCTGATCATCGATCTCGAGGACTCCGTCGTCGCCGAGAAGAAGGCGGAAGCGCGTGAGCTCACGCTTTCGATGCTGAAGAGCCGCCCCGGCCCGCATCAGCTCTATGTCCGCGTCAACGCGCTCGACACCGGCCTGACGCTGGCGGATCTCGCCGCGGTGATGCCGGGCAGGCCTGACGGCATCGTGCTGCCGAAATCGCAAGGCGGCGACGACGTGCGGCAGGTCGCGACCTGGCTCGAGGCTTTAGAAGCCGCTGCCGGCATCGCGATCGGTTCGACCCGCATCGTCTGCGTCGCGACGGAGACCGCCGGCTCGATCTTCGGGCTCGGCAGCTACAAGGGCTGCTCCCCTCGCCTCGCCGGCCTGATGTGGGGCGCAGAAGATCTCTCCGCCTCGCTCGGCGCCACCGAGAAGGCGAGCGGCGGCGTGTTCCACAGCCCCTATCGCCTGGCGCGCGATCTCTGCCTGATGGCGGCGGCCGCGGCCGAGGTCGCGCCGATCGACACGGTTTACACCGACATCGACAACCTCGCCGGCCTCGAGCAGGAGACGCGCGCCGCGCGGCGCGACGGCTTTTCGGCCAAGGCGCTGATCCACCCCAAGCATGTCGACATCGTCAACGCGGCCTTCGCGCCGACGGAGGCCGAGCGCGCCTGGGCGGAGAAGGTGATCGCGGCCTTCGCGAGCAATCCCAATTCGGGCACGCTGCGGCTCGACGACCAGATGATCGACAAGCCGCACCTTCTCGCGGCGAAGAAAATTCTCGGCGAGGCCTAGAGCGGGCGTAGGCTGCGGCCTGAAGTTGGCGGCCTTAATCGAATGCCTGAACCGGCGGCGCCGAGGATTGCGCCGGCGCGGCAGGCGCGGCTTGAACCGGCGGAGCCTGGACCGGCGGGGCCGAATTGCCGGCGGCTCTCATCTGGCCGTTGGCGGCCATCGCCTCGCGCGTGCGCGACGGGCTGCCGGTCGCGGCGGCACGACGCGGCGGCGGCTGCCGGTGCCTTGCCGACTGTGAGCCTCTCAGGCCCCAGGAACGGGCGATCGACGGTCCGGCCGTGTAGCCGATCAAGGCTCCGGCGACCGCACCGACGGGGCCCAGCACGACCGCACCCGAGACCGCGCCCAGCGCCGCATCGCCCGCGCGCTCCTGTGCGAGCGCACTCGCGGGTACGCAAGCCAGCATTGCGACAGCAGTGATCAGTGCCTTGGTCATCGGAGCGCCTCCCTCGCGAAAGATCACTCCTGCTCAAATATGGCCACACGAGGTTCGCTTGCCGGCCAACAAAAGGCAATCGCGCCCGGAACCCGGCCGTCCGGACAGGTCGATTGGCCGATCGTCGATCTCCAGGAGCCAGCAACAAGGACAGGCGCGCCAAGATCTTGACAGCGCTCGCGCGCTGAATATTTTTTCGCCGAGAAGAGACCTTCTCATCCTCGCACAACCAAAGGATCCAACGCGACCGTCTGGAGAGACGACGATGCTCGATGAGAATCTGGCCCGCATTCGTGCGCACCGCAACAACATCCACCGCTACCGGCGCCTGCTGAAGACCAGGTTGTCGCAGCTGGAGCGCCAGTTCATCGAGAGGCGCCTCGCCGAAGAGCAATCGGCGCTCGATGGCCTGACCGCAGCGACCTTTCCCGTCGGCCTCCGCGCCTCTGAGGCGCCGGCTGGCGCAATGGAGATGGCGCAATGAACAGCCAACGCGACCTGCTCATCCGCGGCAGCGAGAAGGTCATCGGCCATTACGAGCTGCTTCTTGCCAGCGCCAAGAGCGAGCATGAGCGCGAGCTCTATCGCCAGCGCATCGAACGCGAGCGGCGGCTGATCCGGGACCTGCAAGGCGAATGGGATCACCGCGCGGCTTGAACCGGGAGATCACGCGCTCCGTGACCATCGCAGGCAAGGCTATCGCATTTGAGAGCCCTTCCCCGCGGCCATCCTTCGAGACGCCCGCTTGAGGCGGGCTCCTCAGGATGAGGACGGAGTGCGTGGCTACAGTTCAAGAGGCACTGTCGCCGATGAGCCTCATCCTGAGGAGGCGCGTAAGCGCCGTCTCGAAGGACGAGGCGTGCGCACCGGCCGCCGCTACAAGTCGTATGCGATAGCCCTGCCATCGCAGGGGGCGAACCGCTTCCGCGGTTCGTCGGCGCATTCGTTTCAGCGGACGAGACGATTGGGGCCTGCGAGCGCGCGGCTCGGCTCGGCTGCCGGCGCCACTCTGACGGTGGCGGTGAACGGCGCACCATTGCGCAGCAGCGTGAGCTTCACGTCCTCGCCGACGCGCGCAAGGCCGATCGTGTTGCGGAGCTGGGCGGCGGTGCGGATCGGGCGGTCGTCGGCGCCGGTCACGACGTCGCCCTTGCGCAGGCCCGCCTTGTCTGGGGGCGAATCCGCCGCGATCTCGGCAATGACGGCGCCCTGATTCAATCCCTTGTTGACCGACGGATGCAGGTCTTTCAGCGAAACGCCGATGCGGCCGCGCTCGACGCGGCCGCTCACGATGATCTGCTCCATCACCTTGCGCGCCATATTGACCGGAATGGCAAAGCCGATGCCGACATTGCCGCCCGCGGGCGAGATGATCGCCGAGTTGATGCCGACGAGCTCGCCGCGCAGGCTGACCAGCGCGCCGCCGGAATTGCCGGGATTGATCGCCGCATCGGTCTGGATGAAATCCTCATAGCCCTGCTTGCCGAGGCCGGTGCGGCCCAGCGCGCTGACGAGCCCCGAGGTCACGGTCTGGCCGAGGCCGAAGGGATTGCCGATCGCAAGGACGAAATCCCCGACATCGAGCCCGTCGCTGTCGCCGAAGGCAAGCGCCTTGAGCCCGACCGGGTTCTGGACCTGGAGCACCGCGACATCCGTCGGCGGATCACGGCCGATGACCTTGGCGGAGAACTGCCGGCCGTCCTTGGTCGTGATCTGAACGGCGGAGGTGCCTTCGACCACGTGATTGTTGGTCAGCACATAGCCGCGCTGGGCGTCGACGATCACCCCGGAGCCGGTCGCATTGACCTCCTTCTCGATCTGCCGGGGAACGTCGAAGAACTCGCGAAAGAGCGGGTCGCGATAGAGCGGGTTGTCCTCGCGCACGGGGCCGTGCACGGAGATGTTGACCACCGCGGGCATCACCTGGCGCACCAGCGGCGCCAGGGTCGGGACCGGGCCACCGGTCTTCAGATCCGGAATCTGACCGGCGGCAGGCTGCGATGCCGTGAGCGTCAGCATCAGCAAGGCCAGGAACAAGAGACGCACAGCATTCATCATCGTCACCCTGCCGCTTGTGGTGTGGGGATATTCGAAACCGTGGCTTCAGTCTTCGTCGCCGGACGCGACGATCATGCCCTGCAGGACCAGAAACGGGACGGTCCAGGCTGCCGCGGCCTGGCCGAGCAGCACGAGGGCGAGGATGGTGGGCGTGACCATCATGCCGCCCGCCCTTCTGCGGCGGCCCATGGCCGCCGCAGCCGCATCGGCACGCCGCCGCCCCGCGGCGGGTCGTCATTGTCGTTGTCGCCGTCGAGCTTGCGCAAGGCGGCCAGAATGTCGGCGAGCCGGACCGTGTGGCTCATGCCGGGAATCTCGCGCAAGGCGGGACAGGATTCGACCGCGTACATGTCCGATGCCCAGGACGACAGGATGACGCGCTTCTCGGGCGAAGAGAGCTCCTCGGCATTCAGGACGTCGGCAGGCGAATTGTAGTGGGCGGCAGGATGAAACAGCGGATTGAGAGTGCCGGAACTGGTATTCACGTTGGTCATCGGTTAAGTCTCCCACATGCTCCTTTCCAGGGGGACGGCTTGTTGACGATGAGACGGCGGCGCCACATCGCCGCCGTTCTCGCTTGACGTTAATGCGTATTGATCGCGATGCGCTTGACGCCTTCGCGGGCCTTCTCCGATTTCGGCAGCGACACGGTCAGGACGCCGTTCCTGAACGACGCCTCGGCCTTGTCCTCCTCGACACCCTCCAGCGGAATCTGCCGCTCGAAGGCGCCGTAATAGCGCTCGGTGAAGAACCTGCCTTCGCCATTGCGCTCCGCCTTCTTCTCGCCGCGGACGGTGAGGACGCCATTGGCGATCTCGACCTGGACGTCGTTCTCGGTCAGGCCGGGAAGCTCGGCCGAGACGGTCAGCGTCTTGTCGGTCTCGCTGAGCTCGACCTTCGGCCAGCCGAAACGGCCTTCCATCAGCGGCGACAGGCCGGTCCCGCCAAAGCCGCGGAAGACGTCGTCGAACAGACGGTTCATCTCGCGGTGAAGCGTCAGGAACGGATCGAAATTGTCGCGCGCCGGCGCAAGCTCCTGGTTTTTCGACCAGGGAATGAGATCACGAAAAGCCATGGGAATCTCCTTCATGCATCGGGAGCGCGGCCCGCGCATGCGCGCGCCGCGTTCCGCTATCCTTTCGATCGAGCGCTCAGGCTGCCTTCTTCTGCTCGATCTGCGATGCCACGGGAGCGCCGCCCGCGATCGGAATGCGGCGCGGCTTCATGGCTTCCGGAACCTCACGGACGAGGTCGATGATCAGGAGCCCGTCCTGGAACGAGGCCTGCTTCACCTGGACATAGTCGGCAAGGTTGAACACGCGCCGGAACGGACGCGCTGCAATGCCCTGGTACAGATATTCGCGCGCGGCGGTCTCGGGCTTCTTGCCCTCGATCGTGAGCGCGTTCTGTTCGGCCGTCACGGTGATGTCGTTGGCGCCGAACCCCGCTACCGCAAGGCTGATCCGGTAGTGGTCTTCGCCGGAGCGCTCGATGTTGTAGGGGGGATAATTGTCCTCGGTCGCCTGGCGTAGCGTGCTGTCGACGAGGTCGGCCAGGTGGTCGAAGCCGATGGTGGATCGCCACAGGGGCGCGAAGTCAAAACTGGTCCTCATAACCAAGTCCTCCAAAGAGCAAGATGGATACGAAGGAGCGCAAGGCGGGGATTCAGACGGGTCCGAAAAGACCTGCCCGGCGCCCGTGCCGGACCCGGTTTGGCATCCGGCACACCGCTCTCGCGGCGAAAAACGACTTAGAAAACCGGAAAACGGTTTCAAGAGGGGGCAACGAATTTTTTTTTGCTCCCACCGATGGTCCGCCGGGCCCGGACGCTCTCGGCGGCAACGGCAAGGTAAAATAGGGATAAAATAGGCGGGTCGAGGGAAGGCCAGATTGCCTCCGGGCGTCCGGCCGCGGGCAACGCGCATGACGAAGCAGGCGGCAGCACACCGCAGACCAGGGTCCCGACCGCGTCCAGCCGGTTGCGCGGCCGGCGCGATTGCCCTGCTCGCCGCCGCCACGGCCTGTGCGGCGCAGGCCGACGGCATCGCCATCTCGCCCGCCGGACTGAAGCCGATCGGAACGGTCGATGCGCGCTTTCAGTCCTACAACATCGAAATGGTGGAGGTGACCGGCGGGCGGTTCTGGAAACCTTATCCGCGACCGGCACGCGCCTTCGACCAGCGGGATCGCTACAGCGCGCGGCCGCCGATCGATCTTGCCAATGCGCGACTGCGCCGGCTCGCAGCAGCGCTGTCGCCGGCCTATCTGCGCGTGAGCGGCACCTGGGCCAATGCGACGTTCTTTGCCGAGACGCCGGGACAGCCGCCGCCGGGATTCGACTCGGTGCTCAGCCGGGCGCAATGGCGCGACGTGGTGGAGTACGCGCGTGCGGTCGATGCGGAGATCGTCACCTCCTTTGCGATCAGTCCCGGCAGCCGCGATGCCAACGGCATCTGGAGGCCGGATCAGGCGCAGCAGCTGGTCGAGGCCACGCGCGCGCTGGGTGGCCGCATCGCCGCCGCCGAATTCATGAACGAGCCGACGCTCGCAGCGACGAACGGCGCACCGGCGGGCTATGACGCGGCCGCTTATGGCCGCGACTTCAAGGTCTTCCGCGATTGGATGCGGCGCGCCGCACCGGAGACGCTGATCCTCGGCCCGGGCTCGGCTGGTGATGCACCATCGCCATCCGGGGCGGAGCTCACCACACGCGATCTGCTTGCCGCATCCGGTCCCGGCGTCGATCGGTTCTCCTATCACCATTACAACACGATCTCGCCGCGCTGCGGCGGACAAGATGATCCGGCGCAGGCCCTCTCGGAGCAATGGCTGGGCCGCACGGATACGACACTCGGGACCTACCAGGCGCTGCGCGACACTTTCGAGCCGGACAAACCGATCTGGCTGACCGAGACGGCTGATGCCGCCTGCGGCGGCGGCTTATGGGACCGGACATTTCTGGACACGTTCCGCTATCTCGACCAGCTCGGACGCCTGGCGAAGGCCGGCGTCCAGGTGGTGATGCACAACACGCTGGCCGCCAGCGATTACGGTCTGCTCGAGGAAACGACGTTCCGGCCGCGGCCGAGCTATTGGGCCGCGCTGCTCTGGCGCCGGCTGATGGGAACGATCGTGCTCGACGCAGGCAAACCTGCTCCGCGCGATCTCCATCTCTATGCGCATTGCCATCCAGCCGGGGCAGGTGCGGTGTCGCTGCTCGCGATCAACACCTCGCGCAGCACATCGCGCACGCTATCGCTGCCGGATTCCGCCGAGCGGTACACCCTGCACGCGGCGCGGCTGCAGGGCACGATTGTGCAGCTGAACGGCAAGGCGCTCGCGCTGACCAGAGATGGCCGGCTGCCGCCGCTCCGGGCACGCGCAGCACCGCCGGGCGCGATCCGGCTCGCGCCGACGACCATCACCTTCCTGGTGCTTCCGAACGCTGCAAATCCGGCTTGCCTGTCCCGACGCTCAGGATCTTAGCGAGTCCCGCGCCGTCTCCGGCGCCAGCAGGGTTGCGAAGATCGTGATGACCGACAGCGCAACGATGTAGACCGAGACCGCCCAGTACGATCCGGCCCATGCCAGCAGCGCAGCCGCGATCAGCGGCGAGAAGCCGCCGCTCAACGCCGCCGCGACATTGGCGCCGAGCGAGGCACCGCTGTAGCGCACCTGGGTGCGGAACAGCTCCGGCATGAACGCGGCCTTCGGCCCGAACAGCAGCGCATGGGTGAGCGTCATCGTGACGACGAGCGCAAGCGTGATCAGCGCCGGCTCCCTGGTGTCGAGGAACCAGAACAGCGGAAACGCCAGCGCCACCGAGAACACGCCGCCGGCCAGATACAGCGCCTTGCGTCCGAAAATGTCGGACAGCCAGCCGGCCAGCGGCAGCGTCGCGAACTCGACGATGGCGGCATAGACCACCGCATCCAGGATCACCTGGCGCGGCAGGCCGAGCTTCGTCGTGGCGTAGACCACGGTGAAGACGGTGAGGAGATAAGCGAGCCCGACCTCCGAGACCGTGATGCCGATCGCGAGCAGAAAGCTGCGCCAGTCGCGCCGCAGTACTTCGAGGGCCGGCTGTGCCAGCACCTCCTTGCGCTCGACGATCTCCTTGAAGTGAGGCGTCTCCGCGAGCTTGAGCCGCACGATGAAACCGACGCCGACGAGCAGAATGCTGATCAGGAATGGCACCCGCCAGCCCCAGCTGAGGAAATCCGCCTCGGGCAGCTTCGTCATCAGGGCGAAGATGCCGGTGGAGGCGGCGACGCCGACGGGAAAGCCGACCTGCACCAGGCTGCCGTAGAAGCCGCGGCGATTGCCGGCATGCTCGATCACCATCACGACCGCGCCGCTCCACTCGCCGCCGAGCCCGATGCCCTGGACGAAGCGCAAGGCGATCAGCAGGATCGGGGCCCAGACGCCGATCTGGCTGTAGGTCGGCAGGCAGCCGATCAGGAAGGTGCCGAGCCCCATCGCGATCATGGTCCCAACCAGCATGGTCTTGCGGCCGAGCCGGTCGCCGTAATGCCCGATGATGGCGCCGCCGATCGGCCGCGCGACGAAGCCGACCGCATAGGTCGAGAATGCCGCGAGCGTGCCGACGAAGGGATCGAAGCTCGGGAAGAACAGCTTGTTGAAGACCAGGGCCGCCGCCGTGCCGTAGATCAGGAAATCGTACCACTCGATGGCGGTGCCGAGCGCACTCGCCCACACCACATGCGCCGTCGTCGATCTCTCCGCGGACGCGGAGACCCCCATTGCTGTCGTCATGCCCTGCCCCAACGATTCCAGTGGGCATCATGGCCAAACGGCGTGGTGGTTGCAATCTGTGGAGGTGTTGTCTCTCACAGGATTACGGCGCGGGATTTTTGCGCAGGTGTCGCAACACCCGTCATTGCGAGGAGCCCTTGCGACGAAGCAATCCAGACTGCCTCTGCGGAAAGATTCTGGATTGCTTCGCTTCGCTCGCAATGACGGGTGTTGAGGCATTAGCGCTCCCTGCGCGACGTCGCCCAACTATCGCGGAACCCGCGCCCCCCATTCGCCATTGACAAACTCATTCATCATTATCTAATTTACCTCCACAACAACCCTGCCGCGCCAAGCGGCCAATAAGAGAGAGGAAACGACAATGAGAGGGCTCCTGGCCTGCACCATGCTCGCGGCCATGACTTCGGCAGCCATGACATCGGCGGCGACCGCGCAAGTCTCCGACGACGCGGTGCGGATCGGCGTGCTGACGGATCTGTCGAGCTGGGGCCGCGACAATTCCGGGCCGGGCTCGGTCGAGGCCGCCAAGATGGCCGTGGAGGAATTCGGGCCGACCGTGCTCGGCAAGCCGATCGAGATCATCAGCGCGGACCACCAGATGAAGACCGATGTCGGCGTGCAGATCGTCCGCGGCTGGTTCGACAACGGCAAGGTCGATGCCGTCGTCGACATCCCCAATTCCGGCATTGCGATCGCCGTGCACAACATGGTGCGCGAGCGCGGCAAGATCGCGCTGCTCTCCGGCCCCGGCGCGAGCTCGCTGACCGACGAGCTGTGCAGCCCGAACACCGTGCACTTCACCTACGACACCTATGCGCTGTCGAAGGTGACCGCGTCCGCCGTGATCAAGGAAGGCGGCAAGTCCTGGTACTTCATCACCGCGGACTACGCTTTCGGCCAGCAGCTCGAGAAGGACGCAACCCGCTTCATCAACGAGATGGGCGGCAAGGTGCTCGGCGGCGTCAAGCATCCGACCAACACCGCGGACTTCTCCTCCTTCGCGCTGCAGGCGCAGAGCTCGAAGTCCGACGTGGTCGCCTTCGCCAATGCCGGCCAGGACACCGATAACGCCATCAAGCAATCCGGCGAGTTCGGCCTGGTCCAGGGCGGCCAGAAGCTGGTCGGCCTCTTGATGTTCGACACCGACGTGCACGCCATCGGCCTCAAGGCCGCGCAGGGCACTTACATGACCACTGCGTCCTACTGGGCCATGGACGAGGCCACCCGCGCCTGGTCCAAGAAGTTCTACGAGCGCACCAAGGTGATGCCGACGATGATCCAGACCGGCGTCTACGGCTCGGTGCTGCATTATCTCAAGGCGATCAAGGCGGCCGCCACCGACGATTCCGCCAAGGTGATGGCGAAGATGCGCGAGCTGCCGATCGAGGATATCTTCGTCCACGGCGGCAAGTTGCGCGAGGACGGCCGTGTCATCCGCGACATGTATCTCGCCAAGGTGAAGTCGCCCGAGCAGTCCAAGGAGCCGTGGGATTATCTGGACATCGTCAAGACCGTGAAGGGCGAGGACGCCTTCCGCCCGATCTCCGAATCCAAGTGTCCGCTCCTGAAAAAGTGAGGCCCGATATGGCTGGCAACGAGCATGGCGCCATGGAGACTTACGAGTGCGACGTGCTCGTGGCCGGATCGGGTTGCTCCGGCATGTCGGCCGCGATCACCGCGCGTTATCGCTGCCTCGACGTGCTGATCGTGGAAAAGGAACCGCGCTTCGGCGGCACCACGGCCCGCTCCGGCGGCTGGCTGTGGATCCCCGGCACCTCGCTGGCGAAGGCCTACGGCATCGAGGAGACGCCGGAGCAGGCGCGCACTTACCTGCGGCACGAGGCCGGCAACAACTTTGATGCCGCCCGGGTCGATGCCTTCCTCAGTGCCGGCCCTGAAGCGGTCGATTTCTTCACCACCAAGACGGCGTTGCGCTTCGACATGCCGCTGGTGTTTCCCGACTACCACGCCGAAGCGCCCGGCGGCGCGCAGGGTGGCCGCTCCATGGTGACGCGCCCGTTCGATGGCCGCGAGCTCGGCGACCAGATCAAGACGTTGGGCATGCCCCTGCCCGAGCTCACCGTGTTCGGCATGATGCTCGGAAGCGGCAAGGAGATCATTCACTTCATGCGCGTGACGAAGTCGCTGACCTCGGCGGTCTATGTCGCCAAGCGGCTATCGCGGCATTTCATGGATGTGCTGCGCCATGGCCGGGGAATGACGCTCACCAACGGCAATGCGCTCGCCGGACGCCTCGCAAAGTCCGCGCTCGACCTGAAGATTCCGATGTGGCTGTCCTCGCCGGTGCGCGAGCTGACGGTCGAAAACGGCGCTGTGACCGGTGCCATCGTGTCGCGCGAGGGACGCGAGGTGCGTGTCCGCGCGCGCCAAGGCGTCGTGCTCGCCTGCGGCGGATTTCCGCATGACATCGCGCGGCGCAGGAAGATGTTCCCGCACGCGCCGACCGGCAACGAGCACTATTCGCCCGGGCCCGCCGGCAACACCGGCGACGGCATGCGCCTTGCGGAAGGCGCCGGCGGCCGCATCGAGGACCGCCTGCCGAACGCGGCGGCCTGGGTGCCGGTGTCGCTGACCACGCGCAAGGATGGATCGAAGGGCGTGATGCCGCATTTCATCGACCGCGCCAAACCCGGCGTGATCGCGGTGATGCGCGACGGCAAGCGTTTTGCCAATGAAGGCAATTCCTATCACGACTTCGTCCAGGCCATGATCAAGGCGGCCAAGCCCGGCGAGGAGATCGCCGCCTATCTCGTCTGCGATCACAAAACTCTTCGGAAATACGGCCTCGGCTGCGTGCCGCCTTTCCCGATGCCGCTGGGTCACCATTTGAAGACCCGCTATCTCATGCGCGGCGATACGCTGGAGGCGCTGGCGGCGAAAGCCGGCATCGACGCCGGGGCGTTCGTCGAAACGGTCAGGCAGTTCAATGTGACGGCGCCGCAAGGCCACGACGCCGCCTTCGGCAAGGGCTCGAAGGCCTATAACCGCTACCAGGGCGATGCACTGCACGGCCCCAACCCCTGCGTGGCGCCGATCGAGAATGGTCCGTTCTACGCCATCAAGATGGTGATCGGCGATCTCGGCACCTATGCCGGCATCGTCACCGACGAGAACGCGCGGGCGCTCGACGCCGAGGGACGGGTGATTCCCGGCCTCTATGCCGCCGGCAACGACATGGCGAGCATCATGGGCGGCAATTATCCCGGGGCAGGCATCACGCTTGGGCCGGCGCTGACCTTCGGCTACATTGCCGGCAGACATCTTGCCGACAGCGCCGCCAAGCGTGACGCGGCGTAAGCCAGGCTATTGGAGGCGCATGAAGAGAGAGAGCCGCGGCATCCAGTCGATCGAGGTCGGCGGCGAATTGCTTCGCGCGCTCGCCCGCAGCGGCGAGCCGATGATGCTGCGCGATCTCGCCCGCGAAGCCGGCATGACGCCGGCCAAGGCGCATCCCTATCTCGCCAGCTTCTCGCGCATCGGCCTGATCGAGCAGGACGAGACCACCGGCCGCTACGAGATCGGCGCACTTGCGCTGGAGCTCGGCCTGATCAGCCTGCGCCGCCTCTCCGGCGTGCGCATCGCGCGTCCCAGGATCGCGGGCCTCGCGAGCCAGATCGGCCACGCCGTCTCGCTCGCGGTCTGGGGCACGCACGGCCCGACCGTGGTGCAGCTCGAAGAGCCCGCTCAGCCGGTGCACATCGTGATGCGCGTCGGCTCGGTGATGGCGCTGCTGGAGACCGCGACCGGCCGCGCCTTCGCGGCCTTCCTGCCGGAGAAGACGATCAGCGCCGCGCTCGACAGCGGCCTCGACCGCCATGGCGTCGGCTACAACCCGAAGCGCGCCGTGAAGGGTACCAAAGTGGCCGAGATGCTCGCTGAGGTGCGCAAGCACGGCCTCGCCCGTGCGCTCGGCGATCCCCTGCCCGGCGTCAACGCGTTCTCCGCGCCGGTGTTCGATCATTCCGGCCACGTCGCGCTGGTCATCACCGCGATGGGCCCGGAAGGCACGTTTGATGCCCGCTGGGACAGCCCGATCGCGCATGCGCTGCGCGAGTGCGCGAGCGGCATCTCCAAGCGGCTCGGCCACGGGATGACGGTTGCGGCGGAGTGATGGGCAAACTGCCCGCCTCACGACGACCGTCATTCCCCGCGAAGGCGGGGAATCCAGTACGCCGCGGCCCATCGATTCAATCACGACCGCCTCGGAGTACTGGATCGCCCGGTCAAGCCGGGCGATGACCCCGAGTGTGGGGCGACAACGCCCCTACTTCTCCTTCACCGGCACCGTGTAGTTCAGGATCAGCCGGCCGCCATCCGGATAGATCGTCTGCCCGGTGATGTACGACGCATCGTCGCTGGCCAGGAACGCCACGACGGAGGCGACCTCGCTCGGCTCGCCGCCGCGGCCGGCGGGCGTTCGTGACATCACGGTCTTGCGGGCGTCCTCCGAGGTGTAGATGGACGACGCCACCATGTCGGTCAGAATCGTGCCCGGCCCGACCGCGACGACGCGGATGTTGTGGGGAGCGAGCGCGACGGCCGCGACGGAGGTCAGCTGCTTCATGCCGCCCTTCGACATCGCGTAGGTCGCCAGCGCCGGGATCGCCAGCAGCGCGTTCACCGAGGACATGTTGATGATGACCCCGCCGCCGCCTTGCGCGATCATCTGCCTCGCCGCCGCCTGCACGCCGAAGAACGCGCCCTTCAAATTGATGCCGATGATCTCGTCGAATTCTTCTTCGGTAATGTCGAGGATGTCGCGGTTGCGGGCGACGCCGGCATTGTTGACCATGATGTCGAGCCGGCCGAACTCCTTCACCGCGGTCGCGACCAGCTGATCGACGTCCGCGCGCTTGGCGACGTTGCCGACGATCGTGCGCAACGCATCCGGCCGGCCAAGCTCGGCGGCCGTGGCGGCAAGGCCTTCGGCATCGACGTCGGAAATGACGACCTTGACGCCGTCGTCCAAAAACCTCTTCGCGCAGGCCTTGCCGATGCCGCGCGCCGCGCCGGTGATGGCCGCGACCTTGCCGGATGGTCTCATGGTCTCACTCCAGGACTTGGGACGATTTCACCTTGCTCTCAGAGGAAACGATCGGGCGCGAACGGCGCGAGCGGAATTTCCGGCACCTTGCCGCTCACGAGCTGGGCGACGAGACGACCGGTGCGGGCCGAGCCGACCAGGCCGACATGGCCATGGCCGAACGCATAGACGATGTCGCGCGAGGCGCGCGCGTAGCCGATGCAGGGACGTCCGTCCGGCATGCTCGGGCGATGGCCGAACCAGGTCTTGACGCGCGAGGCCGGAATGTCCTTCGGCAGTTTCGGGAACATGCTGACGAGGTGGTTGCGCAGGATCTCGGCGCGCTTCCAGTTCGGCGCGGCTTCCAAGCCGGCGATCTCGACCGTGCCGGCGGCGCGCAGGCCCTTGTTGGTCCAGTTCACCACAAGCTTGGCGTCGGAGGCCATCATCGAGCTGCGCGGACCTACTTCCGGATTCTCGATCACGACATGATAGCCGCGCTCGGTTTCGAGCGGGAGGGGATCGCCGATCGACGCGGTGAGCTGCTTCGAGCGGGCACCGGCTGCGACCACAGCGGCATCGCACGCGATCTCGCCGGTCTCGATGAGAACGGCCACGAGCTTGCCGCCGTTGAGCTTCAGCCCGGTCGCCTTGGCGCGCACGTGCTTGGCGCCACTGGCGATCGCGTGATTGGCGAGCGCGGCAACGTAAGCGCCGGGATCGCGGCAGCGGCCGGCCTCCTCCACCACCACGCCAAAGGTGTAGCGCGGATGCAGGTCCGGCTCACGCTGGCGCATTTCGTCGGCATTGAGCTCCAGCCATTCGACGCCGACCTTCTTGCGCAGGCGCCAGCCGAGATCGTTGTCGAAATTGCCGCGCGAGGTGAACACGTGCATCACGCCGTTGCGCTCGATCAATTCAGGAACACCGGCTTCTTCCGCGAGCTTCCGGTGCAGCAGCGGCGCGTCCTTCAGGAGGTCGCGCAGCGCAAACGCCGTGGTCTCGACCCGCGCCGCGGTCCAGCCCGAGAGCAGGTACTTGATCAGCCAGGGCAGCGCCTTCGGCAAGTAGGACCAGCGGATCGCGAGCGGACCGAGCGGGTCCATCAGATAGCCCGGCACCTTCTTCCACACGCCCGGCTCCGCCGGCGGGATCACCGAATGCGACGACAGCCAGCCGGCATTGCCGTAGCTCGCCGCCTGTTCGCCGCCCGGGTCGCCGGGATCGATCAGCGTGACGCGGTGCCCCTCGCGCAGCGCCTCGATCGCGCTGATCACGCCGACCGCGCCGGCTCCGATGATGGCGACGTGGCGGCCGGCCGGCATCGCTTTAAGCCTTCACTGCGGGCGCAAAATCCTTGCTGACCGAGATCGCCCGGGGATCGATGATGCAGTGGAGGATCGACGGCTTGCCCGAGGCCAGCGCGCGCTCGAACGCCGGTGCGAATTCTTCGGTACGCTCGACACGCTCGCCATGGCCGCCGAACGCCTTCGCATACATCGCAAAGTCCGGGTTCTTGAGCTGGGTGCCGACGACACGGCCGGGATAGTCGCGCTCCTGGTGCATGCGGATGGTGCCGTATTGCGAATTGTCGATGATGATGACGACGAGCGGCGCGTCGTATTGCACGGCGGTGGCGAATTCCTGGCCGTTCATCAGGAAGCAGCCGTCGCCCGCAAACGCGACGACGACCCGATCCGGATATTGCCGCTTGGCGAGCACGCCAGCCGGCACGCCATAGCCCATCGAGCCCGAGGTCGATGCGAGCTGGGCGGCAAAGCTGTGGAAACGGTGATGGCGGTGAATCCAGCCGGCATAATTGCCGGCGCCGTTGCAGACGATCGCATCCTTCGGCAGGCGGTCGCGCAGCCAGGTCATCACCTCGCCGTATTGGAACCTGCCCGGCAGCTCGCGCGCCTTCCCGGTCCAGGCGAGATAATCGGCATGCGCCTTGGCGGCTTCGCCCTTCCACGCCACCGCGCCGGAAGGCTTCAGCGTCTCGACGGCCCCGGCGAACGCAGCCGGCGTCGCCTGGATCGCCAGCGCCGGCTGATAGATGCGGCCGAGCTCTTCGGACCCCGGATGCACATGGATCAGCTTCTGCTTCGGATTGGGAATGTCGAGCAGCGTGTAGGACGAGGACGGCATCTCCGACATGCGGCCGCCGATCAGCAGGAGGACGTCGGCATTGTCGATGCGCGCCTTCAGGCCCGGGCTCGGCCCGATGCCGAGGTCGCCGGCATAGTGCGAATGGTCGGCATCGATCAGCGAGGCCCGGCGGAACGAGGTCGCGACCGGCACGTCGAACCGCTCGGCGAACCGCGCGATGCTCTTGGTCGCATCCTCGGTCCAGCGCGAGCCGCCGAGAATGACGAGCGGCGCCTTGGCGCCGGCCAGCATGGCGCCGAGCTTCTCGATATCGGCAGGCGCCGGCCAGCTCACCGCCGGCTCGATGCGCATGGCATCGGCGACGGCCGCGGTCTCGGTCAGCATGTTCTCCGGCAGCGCGATCACGACGGGACCGGGGCGGCCCTGCATGGCGACGCGGAAGGCGCGCGCCACCAGCTCCGGAATGCGGTCGGGACGATCGATCTCGACTGCCCATTTGGCCATCGAGCCGAACACCGCCTTGTAGTCGAGCTCCTGGAACGCCTCGCGCTCGCGCATGCCGGTGTCGACCTGGCCGACGAACAGGATCATCGGCGTCGAATCCTGCATCGCGATGTGGACGCCGTGGCTGGCATTGGTGGCACCGGGGCCGCGGGTGACGAAGCAGATTCCGGGCCGACCCGTGAGCTTGCCATAGGCCTCCGCCATCATCGCCGCACCGCCTTCGGCGCGGCAGATCACGACGTCGATCGGGCTGTCATGCAGCGCATCGAGGGCCGCCAGATAGCTCTCACCCGGCACGCAGGTGACGCGCTCGACGCCCTGGGCGACGAGCTGATCGATCAGGATCTGGCCCCCGGTGCGGGTGTTGCGAATGGTCATGTCGGCTCCCTCAAGACTTCGGCGATGCCACTTAATCGGGAACTGGCCTAGGACAGGCGGAGAGAGTGCGCAAGGTCGAAAGGCTTCTAGCAGCCTGCGCAGGCGTCATGCCAGTCCCTGCCGTTTGCACTACAGGACCTGGCGCGGCGATGATGGCGAGCTTCGAGATCTACGTCTACGATCCGGCCGAACCAACTCGTCGGGAGCAGCGGAATGCAAACCATCGGCCTGATCGGAGGCATGAGCTGGGAGAGCACCGTACTTTACTACAAGCTCATCAACGAGCGGGTCCGCGACCGCATCGGCAAGCTGCATTCGGCCCCGCTCCTGATGTATTCCTACGATTTCGAGGAGATCAAGCAGATGCAGTATGCCGGCCGCTGGCAGGAGGCGGCGACGAGCCTCGCTGAAGTCGCGCGGCTGCTCGAAAGTGCCGGCGCGCGGGCCATCGTGCTGTGCACGAACACGATGCACAAACTGGCGCCCGAGATCATCTCGAGCGTCACCGTTCCGTTCATCCACATCGGCGATGCGACGGCCGAGCGGATCCGGGCCAAGGGATATCGGCGGGTCGGGTTGCTCGGCACCAGGTTCACGATGGAGGAAGATTTCTACATCGATCGATTGCGCGCGCATGATCTCGACGTCATGGTCCCTCCTGCGGACGAGCGCGCCGAGGTGAACCGCATCATCTACGACGAGCTGTGCCTCGGGAATGTCGCCGCGCCCTCGCGCCGCCGCTACCAGGAGGTGATGGCGGCCCTCGTCGCCGGCGGAGCCGAGTGCATCATTCTCGGCTGCACCGAGATCACCATGCTGGTCGGCCCGGACGACACGTCTGTCGAGACGTTCGACACCACGGCCATTCACGCGGAAACGGCCGCCGATTTCGCGATCGGGTGAATTTGATCCCTCAGCTTCAGCCCCGTTCCGGAATCGAGGTCCCTGGAAGGTGGGCTATCCTCACCCGCTCCGCTTCTGCCGCGCGCTCGCCAGCAGCACCAGCATGAATGAGGCCGCCGTCATCAAGGTCGAGATCGCGGCGATGGTCGGATCGATCTCGTCGCGCAGCGCGGTGAACATGCGCTTGGTCAGCGGCTGATACTGGCCGCCGGAGATGAACAGCGCGACGATGGTCTCGTCCATCGCCGAGATGAAGGCGAAGATTCCGCCGGCGACCACGCTGGACTTGATCTGCGGCAGCGTCACCGCGAAGAAGCTGCGCAGGCGGTTCATGCCGAGGCTGCGCGCCACCAACTCCTGCGCGGGATCGAAGCTCTGCAGGCCCGCAAGCACAGAAATAACGACATAAGGCAAACCCAGCATCACGTTGGCCAGCACCAGGCCGGGCATGGTCGCAACCAGGCCGACCTTGGCATAGACGAAGAAGATGCCGACGGCGGTGATGATGATCGGCACCACGAGCGGCAGCAGCAGCGCCATGTGGATGAGACGCATGATCCGCAGCTTCGACTGGCTGATGGCATAGGCGGCGGCCACCCCGAACGGGGTCGCGATCACGACGGTGAGGAGCGCAACCGTCAGCGTCACCCGCGTCGCCTGCATCCAGGCGGGATTTGAGAAATATTGCTGGTACCAGCGCAGCGAGAAGGATGGCGGCGGAAAGGTCAGGAAGCGCGCGCTGGAGAACGAGATCGGCGCGATGATCAGAACGGGAAGGATCAGATAGACCAGCACCAGCACGCTGATCACGTAGAGGGCGATCCGTGCGGGCGAGGCGCGCATCATTTCTGCCCCAACACGCGGTCGAGCGAGACGAAGCGGCTTACAATGAAGAAGATCGCGACCACACTGATTAGCAGCACGACAGCGACCGCGCTGGCCGCGCCGAATTGGTTGTAGAGCTCGACGTTGCGGCTCACCAGCATCGACACCATCACGGTGCGGCCGCCGCCGAGCAGTTCCGGCGTGATGTAAAAGCCGAGGCAGAGCACGAACACCATGGTGCAGCCGGCAAGCACACCCGGCAGCGACAGCGGCAGGAACACGCGCATGAAGGTGAGCGACGGGCTCGCGCCCAGGCTGGCGCCGGCCTGCATGAGATCGTTCGGGATCTTCTGCATGGTGGCATAGAGCGGCAGCACCATGAACGGCAGCAGGATGTGCACGGTCGCGACAACCGTGCCGAACGTGTTGTGGACCAGCGCGAGCGGCTCGGAGATCACATCGAGATAGCGCAGGAACTGGTTGATCACGCCGCTGCGCTGGAGCAGCGCCAGCCAGGCATAGGCGCGCACCAGCACGCTGGTCCAGAACGGCAGCACGACCAGCGACAGGATGAGGATGCTCCACCCTTTCGGCACCGAATTGGCGAGGTAGGCCACTGGATAGCCCAGCAGCAGCGCGATTGCCGTGACCGCGAGGCTGATCTCGAACGTCAGTGCAAAGCTGCGCCAGTAGACATCTTCGGTGAAGACGCGGCGATAGTTCTCCAGCGTGAAGCCGTCATGATAGATCGACTGCCAGGCGAGCCAACCGACTGGCAGCACGATCAGGGCAAGGATCACCAGCAGCGCCGGCGACACCAATGCCAGCATCAGGCCGTGCTCGCGGCGCTGATGCTTTTGGGAGGGATCTGGCACGGATGTCGTCAACGCTGGCCTCGCCTACTTTTGCATGAAGGACGCCCAGCGCTTCTCGGCGGCTTCGCCCGCGGACGAGGACCACCAGGCGTAGGACATCAGCGCCTGCTTGGCCGCATTGGCGGGCTCGCTCGGCAATTGCGCCGCGCGCTCCGGCTTGATCACGCCCGTCTCGAACGCCTTCGGATTGCCCGGGCCATAATCGATGTGCAGCGGCAGGTTGGCCTGGTGCACGGGATCGACGGCCTCGTTGAGGAATTTTACCGCGGTTTCCAGATTCGGCGCGCCCTTGAGGATGCAGAGCGAGGTGCTCTGCAAAATGCCCTGATTGTAGGTGAAGGTGACCTTCGCGCCCTCCTTGGCCACCGCGCTGACCCGACCGTTCCAGGCCATCTCCATGTCGACCTCGCCGTCATTGAGCAGCTGCGCCGACTGCGCGCCCGAGGTCCACCACACCGTGATGTGCGGCTTGATCTCTTCCAGCTTCTTGAAGGCGCGGTCGACATCGAGCGGATAGAGCTTGTCGGGCGCGACGCCATCGGCCATCAGCGCCGCCTCGAGCGTCGCGAACGGGTGGTTGCGCAGCGCGCGGCGGCCGGGGAATTTCTTGACGTCCCAGAAATCGGCCCAGCTGTTCGGCGCGTCCTTCGGGAAGGTCTTCTGGCTGTAGGCCAGCACGCTGGAATAGAACTCGTAGGAGACTGAATAAGGACTACGATAAGCCTCCGGCATCGCCGCGCCGTTTGGAATCTTCGAAAAGTCGAGCTTCTCGATCAGCCCCTGCTCGCCGCCGCGCAGGCAGTTGCCGGTCGGGGTGTCGACGACGTCCCAGATCGGCTTGCCGCTGCCGACTTGCGTCTTGATCGCGGGCCAGGCGTCGGGAATGGAGTCCTGGTTGATGGTGATGCCGAGCTTCTTGGCGGAGGGATCGAGGATCGCCACCGTCTGCGCCTGCTGATAGGCGCCGCCCTGCGAGACGAAGGTGATCTGCTCGGCGGCATCAGCCGCACTGCTCAATCCGATTGCGCCCAGCAGCGCGCAGCCCAATCCAAACTTCTGCTTCATCGTCATCCTCACCTCCTCCAAATGATCTCACCGACCGATCGCATCGAGAAACTGGTACCAGCCGGCGACCATGCGCACGGCGGGCTCACGCAGCGGATAGAACGGGATCGCCTTCATGCGCCTGATATCGAGCAGGCCGACGTCGGGCGTCTCGCCGCGCACGAAGGCGGCGAGATAACGGCCCATCAGGCTCGACATCGCCACACCGGCGCCGTTGTAACCCACCGCGAACAGCGTGCGGTCGTCGAGCCGGCCGATATGCGGCACCGAGTCCAGCGTCATCGCGACCAGCCCCGACCATTTGTATGCGAGCGGGACGTCGGCGAGATCGGGGAAGATGCCGACCATCGCCTTGCGCAAGGCGTCGAACGCGGCTTGCGAGTCCTGCTTGCCGAAGGCGCCGCGGCCGCCGAAGATGACACGGTTGTCGACCATGCGGAACCAGCGCATCATGCGCTTGGTCTCGGTGTAGGTGCGCCCGGTCGGCATCAATTTTCCCGCGAGATTGCCGGGGAGCCGCTCGGTTGCGACTATGGCGCTGCGGAAGGGAATCAGCGTGTGCTGCAGATGCGCGGTGGCACTGGTCAGGTCCGAATAGCTGTTGGTGGCAATGATCGCCTGCTTGGCGCGCACCGCGCCTTGCGGGGTCTCGGCGACGATGCCGTCGCCTTCCCGCCGAAGCGTTGTGACCGGCGATCCCTGGAAGATTGCAACGCCGCGGCGCGCGACGCCATCGGCGAGGCCGCGCAAATAGTTGAGCGGATGAATGCCGCCCGAGCCGGGATTGAGCACGCCGCCGACGAAGATGTCGGAGCCGGTCTCCTCGCGCACCTGGCCTTTGTCGAGGATGCGAGCCGCGGCCGAGCCCATCTCGCGCGTCATCCAGTTGGCCTCGTCGATGGCGGCCTTCAGCGTCGTCTCATTGTGCGCAGCCTTGACCTGGCCGGTGCGCACAAGGTTCGCGCTGGTGATGCTGAATTCGGAGACGAGCTCCTCGACCATGTCGGTCGATTCATGCGCGATCTCGTACATGCGCCGCGCCATGGCGCGGCCATGCACGGCATCGATCTCGCGGAACGAGAGGCGGAATTTTGCCGTGATCACGCCGCCATTGCGCCCGCTCGCGCCCCAGCCGGGACGGTTGGCCTCGAGCACAACGGGGCTGAGCCCGCTCTTGGCAATGTGGTGCGCGGCGGAGAGGCCGGTGTAGCCGGCGCCGATGATCACCACATCGGCTTGGCTCTCGCCCGACAGCACGGGATAATCGCGCGCCGGATCCGCCGTGGCTTCCCACAGCGAATTGACCGAAGGCAGCGCGCGCCAGTCCCGTGTCATGCCACAGCTCTCCGTTACGCCGCCGGGCCGATCGCGGCGTCGGCGAGCGCCTTCAGCGTCGGGAAATGGAAGTCCGGCTTGGTCAGCGTCTCCACCGCCGGCGTGCCGCCGAAGCCGGCAATGCCCTGGCGGCGCTCGATCCAGCACACTTTGTAGCCGAGCTTCCGCGCGATCCCGATGTCGTGATACTGGCTCTGCGCGACGTGCAGGATATCGGACTGCTTGTAGCCGAACGCCGATTGGCGGCCCTTGTTGTAGGCGAAGAATTCCGGATTGGGCTTGGCAACACCGGTGTCGTCGGCACAGACCGTGTCATCGAAGGGATTTCCGAGCGCATGCGCGTAGCACGACAGCGCGACGCGGTCGGCATTGGTCATCGCGACCAGGCGGAACTTCGTGCGCAGCCGCTTGAGCGCTTCCACCGAATCCGGGAACGGCCCCCAGCGCAGCACCGAAAGCTGGAACACGTCGCAGGATGCGTCGTCAGAGGGCAAACCTAGCTCGGTGGCAAGATGGCGATAGACGTGGAACATCACTTCGCTGGAGCGCTCGTAGTGCTTGTCGCGGCCCCGCTTGTAGGGCTCGAAAATCTGCTCGTCGCTGAGCTCGGCTGCCTTCCTGCCTCCGATCTTGCGCACGGCTTCGAGCACGCCGGTTTCGAAATCAATCAAGGTGCCGACGACATCGAAGGTGAGAACCTTGAAATTGCTGAACGCGGCTTGGGTCGACATGGTCTTCTTCTCTCAGGTTGCCCGGGGCACGACGATCGTGTCCTCGGGGTGGAGCGTGACGGTGAGATTGCCGCCGAGGGGCGGAATGCGGTGATAGGCCTGGTGATAGCTCGGCTGGCGCAGGCTGAGCGCGATGCCGTCGGCGAGCGCGAGGAAAATGCGCAAGCTCTCGCCCTGATAGACGATGTCGGTGACCGTTCCGGTCAGCCGGTTGCAGGCCTCATCCTGCGCGCCGTCGTCGATCAGCAGCTTCTCGCTGTGCACGGCCAGCATCAGGGCATCGCCATCGGGAATGGCGCGCGCGCTGCGCAGCAGGGCATTGCCGAGTGCGACGCTGCAAGCATCGACGCGGCGGACCGGCAGCATCGTGGCTTCGCCGATAAAGCTGGCGACGAAGGAATCGGCGGGATGATCGTGCAGCCGCGCCGGCGCATCGATCTGAACCAACCGGCCGTCCTTCATGACGGCGACGCGGTCGCTCATGGTCAGCGCCTCGCGCTGGTCATGGGTGACGTAGATGATGGTCGCCTGGATGCGCTTGTGCAACGCGCGCAGCTCGATCTGCATGGATTCGCGCAGCTGCTTGTCGAGCGCGGAGAGCGGCTCGTCCATCAGGATCAGGCGCGGCTCGAAGATCATGGCACGCGCCAGCGCCACGCGCTGGCGCTGGCCGCCGGAGAGCTGCGCGATGCCGCGCTCTTCATAGCCGGCAAGGCCGACCATGCTGAGCGCTGCGCGCACCTTGTCCGGCCAGACGGATTTCGGCAGGCGTCGCGCGCGCAAGGGAAAGGCGACGTTCTCGCCGACGCTCATATGCGGAAACAGCGCATAGTTCTGGAACACCACGCCGATGTCGCGCTTGTGCGGCGGCATATAGGTGACGTCACGGCCCCCGAACAGAATCGTGCCTGAGGTCGGCAGGATGAAGCCGCCCAAAATGCCGAGCAGCGTGGTCTTGCCGGAGCCGGAGGGGCCCAGCAGCGAGACGAATTCACCGGCGCCGACATTGAGCGAAACGTCGTCGAGGGCGCGAACAGCGCCATAGGCCTTGCTGGCGGACCTGATCTCGACGCTTTCCGCTCGCTTGTCCAACGATCGACCTCGCGATGTCCCTGCGCTGGCGTGCCTCACTGCGCGCCATAAGGCTGCTTTATAGACAGGGCTTTGGAGCACTCACGGCCGAAGCGTGCGCTGCACCAAATCTTCTCCCGAAGCCCCTGTGTTTAGGCTGTCATGCTCATGACACCAGACTTGCCAAAACTCGGCAATTGCCAAATTCTCACCGCGCTCATAACATGACGTTATGCCAGAGCTCCGCCGCATGCTGCCGTCCAGTAACGCCCTGTTCGTGTTCGACGCGGCGGCGCGCAACGGCAGTTTCACCGCGGCGGCGGCCGAATTGAACGTGACGCAGCCGGCGGTGAGCCGGATGCTCGGCCAGTTCGAGGAGCATCTCGGCGTCCGCCTGTTCGATCGCAAGGCGGGCCGCGCGGTGCTCACCGAGGAAGGCGAGCTGCTCTATCGCCGCGTGCTCGAAGGCTTTCGCAGCATCGAGAGCGGGCTCGTCGAGATCGAGCGGCGCCGCAAGGGCACCGAGACGGTGACGCTGTCGGTCTCCTCCGCCTTCACCACGCACTGGCTGATGCCGCGCATCGACAAGCTGCAGAAGCAGTTTCCGCAAGTGGATCTGCGCTTCCAGCTGATCTCCGGCGCGCTGCGCGGGCCGGTGGAGAATGTCGATCTCGGCATGCGCTTCCGTGACCGCGACGAGCCGTCATCCGGCGGCACGCTGGTGATGAAGGAAGTGATGCTGCCGATGTGCAGCCCCGGCTATCTCGGCGAGACTGATCCCGCCGAGGGCAACACCATCATCCGCCTCGCCGAGACGCCGGGCGACTGGGCCGCGGATTACGCTTCGCTCCTCACCGGGCGCCGCGGCGCGGCCAAGGCGCTGAGCTTCACCGACTATGCAGTCGTGGTGCAGGCCGCGCTGCTCGGCCAGGGCATCGCGCTCGGCTGGCTGACGGTCGCCTCGCACTGGCTGCTCACCGGCGCGCTGGTGCCGGCCTCCGACACGCTGACCACCACGCGCCGCATCTGCGAATTCCTGCCACCGCGCAACCGGATCATGCGTCCCATCGCCGCCGAGATCCGCGACTGGATCATCGCGCAGATGAAAAGCGAGATCGCCGCGATCGACCGGCTCTATCCGAAGCTCGGCGCCATGGCGGCGTGTTATTGAGCAGGTGGCGTCGCGGTGAAGCCCCGCTCTCTCCGACGTCATTGCGAGCGCAGCGAAGCAATCCAGAGTCTTTCCGCGGAGGGATTCTGGATTGCTTCGCTGCGCTCGCAATGACGATGTGGATAGAGCTGCGCTCGAATTCCGCCCCTACCGATGCTCGATCGCCCTGATCGCACCACGTAGTTCGGCGAGGCCGCGCAGGCGGCCGATGGCGGTGTAGCCGGGATTGGTGCGCTTGGTGGCGGAGAGATCGTCGAGCATGCGGTGGCCGTGATCGGGCCGGAACACGATTTGATTGTCGGGTGCGCGCCGTGCGTTCTCCTTCAACAGCGCCTTGAGCACCGCGATCATGTCGACGTCGCCGTCGAGATGGTCGGACTCGTAGAACGACAACCCGTCCGCCTCGCGCTTGGTCGCGCGCAGATGGGCGAACGCGACGCGTGGGCCGAAGCGCTCGGCCATTTCTGGCAAATTGTTCTCCGCGCGCACGCCGAGCGAGCCGGTGCAGAAACAGATGCCGTTCGCCTTGGATGGCACGGCGTCGAACAGCGCCTGATAGTCGTCGGCGCTGGAAGCAATGCGCGGCAGGCCGAACAGCGGTCGCGGCGGATCGTCCGGGTGCAGCGTCAGCGACACGCCGAGCTGCTCGGCCACCGGCGTCACGCGCGCAAGGAATTCCGCAAGGTGCTGCCGCAGGATCTCAGGCGTGATGTCGCGGTAGGTGTCCAGCCGATCGCGGAATTGCGGGATGGTCATCGGCTCGGTGGTCGAGCCCGGCAGCGCGCTGGCGATGACCATGACGAGATAGTCGATATCCGCCTGGCTCATCTGCTCGAACAATTTCTTCGCGCGCGCCTGTTGTTCCGGCGAATATTCCTGTACGGCGGCCGGGCGCTTCAGGATGTGCAGCTCGAACGCGGCAAAGCGGTCCTGGTCGAAGCGCATGGCACGGGCGCCGTTCGGCAGCTCCCATTCCAGATCGGTGCGGCACCAGTCCACCACGGGCATGAAGTTGTAGCAGATGATCTTGATGCCGCTGGCCGCCACCGCCTCCAGGCTCGCGATCCAGGCCTCGATCGACTTCGTCGCTTTTCCGCCAAGGCGCTTGACGTCGTCGGGGATCGGAATCGATTCCACCACCGACCAGGTCAGCTGCGAGCGGCCGGGCTGGCCGTTCTCGATGAAGTTCTTGCGCTCCTCGACCGCCTTGCGCGTCCAGGCCTCCCCGATCGGCACCTGATGCAGCGCCGAGACGATATCGCTCGCGCCGGCCTGCCTGACGTCGTCGAGCGAGACCGGATCATCGGGCCCGTACCAGCGCCATCCCTCCAGCATCATAGGCTGCCTCCCATCAGTTCGCGGTCAGCACGACCTTGACGCTCTGCGAGCGGTCGAGCGCCAGCCGCAGCGCATCGGGCGCGGTCGAGAGCGGCCGCTCGGCGGTGACCAGCGACAGCACATCGACGCTGCCGTTGCCGATCAGTTCCACCGCATTCATGAACTCGAAGCCGAAGCGGAACGAGCCGCGCAGGTCGATCTCCTTGGCCATCACGGCATTCGACGGTGTCGGGATCTGGCCTCCCGGCAGATTGCCGATCTGCACCACGACGCCGCCGCGCCTGACGATCCCGATCGCGCTGGCTAGGCCAGCTGCCGTGCCCGAGACCTCGAAGGCGACGTCGTAAGGACGCGCGGCAGCCTGTGCCTTCAGTCCTTCCTCGCCGCCAGCGACGTTCTCAACATGCGAGGCGCCGAGCTTGGTCGCAAAGGCCAGCGGCGCCGGCGCGATGTCGGCGACCGTGATGTCAGCCATGCCGGCACGGTGCGCGGCGAGCATGGTCAGAAGTCCGATCGGGCCGGCACCGAAGATGATGCCGCGCTTGCCCTCGATCTTGCCGGCGCGCGCGACCGCGTGCAGGCAGACCGCGAGCGGCTCGGCCAGCGCCGCGGCCTGGTAGGAGACGTGATCGGGAATCTTCACGCACTGCGCGGGGATCGCGTCGAAATAATTGGCGAAGCCGCCCTGCATGTGCGGCGTCTTTGAGGCCGAGCCCATGAAGTAGATGTTCTCGCACAGGTTCGGCCGGCCCTCGCGGCAGGCGACGCAATGGCCGCACCAGCGTGACGGATTGACGGCGACGCGGTCGCCGACCTTCAGATTGGCGGCGGTACCGGAGATCTCCACGACCTCGCCCGAGATCTCATGTCCCAGCACCAGCGGCGACTTCACCACGAAGTCGCCGGTGCGGGCATGGCGGAAATAGTGCATGTCCGAGCCGCAGATGCCGCCGGCACCGAAGCGGATGCGCACCATGCCCTGGCTGAGCTTGTCGAGCGGATGCTCGATCATGCGCAGGTCTTCGGGGCCGAACAGGGTCGCGGCGAGAGCGGTCGAGGTCATTTGGAAAGTCCCATGTATTTAGGCAGCCAGAGGGTCAGGTCGGGAATATAGGTGATCGCGATCAGCGCGAGCAGCAGCGGCACCAGCCAGGGCAGGATCGCCACCGTCGTGCGCTCGACCGAGAGCTTTGCGACGCGGGCGAGCACGAACAGCACCATGCCGAGCGGCGGATGCAACAGACCGATCATCAGGTTCAGCGTCATGATCAGGCCGAAATGGATCGGGTCGATGCCGAGCTTGAGCACGATCGGCAGCAGGATCGGCACCAGGATGGTGATCGCCGCCGTGGTATCGATGAAGCAGCCGACGAACAGGATCAGCACATTGGCGAGCGCCAGGAACACCCATTTGTTGTGGGTGATGCTGAGCATCCAGTCCGAGAGCATCTGCGCCGCCTGCGACACCGTCAGCAGCCAGGCGAAGATCGAGGCCGCGGTGACGATGAACAGCACCGAAGCCGTGGTCTCGATGGTGTCGAAGGTCGCCTTGGCCACCGTCTTCAGGGTCATGGTGCGATAGCGGATGAGGCCGAGGAACAGCGACCAGATCACGGCCGCGACCGCGGCTTCCGTCGGCGTGAACCAGCCGAGCGTCATGCCGCCGATCAGGATCACGGGCGCCATCAGCGCCATCACCGCGGAGAAGTCGAAATACCAGTCGATCAGGAGCAGCGTGCCGAGGCCGATGACGACCGCCATGTTCACCGACATGCCGGCAACGACCATCAGCCAGATTGCGAGCGGGAAAGCGAGTACGATGGCGATCTCGAGGCCGGCCGAACCGAGCTGCGGCCAGGAGAACGGCGTATCACTGCCCCATTTGTTCTTGTGCGCGAAATAGGTGACGGTCGCCATCATCAGCAGCGTCATGACGATGCCGGGGATGACGCCGCCGAGGAACAGCGCTCCGATCGAGACGTTCGCCATCATGCCGTAGATCACGAAGGGCAGCGAGGGCGGAATGATCGGCCCGAGCGTCGCCGAGGCCGCGGTGACGCCGACCGAGAACTCGGTGGAGTAGCCGTGGTCCTTCATCGCCTTGATCTCGATGGTGCCGAGGCCGGCGGCGTCCGCGATCGCGGTGCCGGACATGCCGGAGAAGATCACCGAGCCGATGATGTTGACGTGGCCGAGGCCGCCGCGCATCCACCCGACCAGCGCGACGGCGAATTTGTAGATGCGCCCGGTCACGCCCGCGATGTTCATGAGATTGCCGGCCAGGATGAAGAACGGCACGGCGAGCAAAGGAAAACTCTCCACGCCGGCGATCATGCGCTGCGCCAGCGTGACGTCGGGCGTCACGCCACTGACCAGGATGTAGAGCAGCGACGACGCGGCCATGGCGATCGCCACGGGAACGCCGAGCAGCATCAGAAGGAGAAAGCCTCCGAGCAACAGCAACATGGTCTTATCCTTCCGATCCGTCGTAGGCACCGGGACGTTCGAGGACCGAGTAGCCCTGCCGCCAGTTCTGGAGTGCCACCTGCACGGAGCGTGCGAACATCAGCACGAAGCCGAGCAGCACGGCGTAATAGACGTAGTCCTTGGGAAGATTGATCGTGGTCATCTGCTCGTCGCCGATGATCTTGATGTAGACCCAGACCAGCTTGATGGCGTAGCCGAAGAAGGCGATCCGGATCAGGTCGATCGCCGTCGACAGCACGCGCCCTACGGCATGCGGCAGGTAGCGATAGACGAGGTCGACCTGGATGTGCCGCGACAGCCGCACGCACATCGACGAGCCGATGAAGACCACGCCGATCAGGCAATAGGTCGCGATCTCCTCGGTCCAGGCATAGCTGTCGTTGAGGACGTAGCGGGTGAAGAATTGCAGGAAGACGGCAAGCGCCATCACCCAGAAGATCGCCAGCGCGACCCAGTCCTCGAACGCGTAGACGCCGAGATCGACCTTCGGCGTCGCCTCCTCCTCGAAGGTATGGGCGATCTCGTCCGCGGTGATCTGCCGGTGGATTTCGGCGGTGGACATGGGTACCTCTCAAACCTCTCTCACCTCGTTCCGGGGCGACGCGTCAGCGTCGAACCCGGAACCTCGAACGAGTTCTGCTGCGTAACCTCGCTCCGCTCCTCATCCTGAGGAGCTTGCGAAGCAAGCGTCTCGAAGGATGGCCCCAGGCGACACCTAGGTGGCACCGGGGCCTTCATGGTTCGCCCTGCGATGCGAAGCATCGTCCGGAGCGCGCTTCGCGCTCCGCACCATGAGGGTCTGGCTTATTTCACCGCCTGGATCTTCTCCCAGTCGGCCTTGCGGTAGCCAAACGTCTCGAATGCGACGTTCTTCAGCACGGTGTCGCGGAACTCGTTCTTGTCGACTTCGGTCACGGTCAGGCCCTTGTCCTTGAAGAAGGCGACCAGCTTGGCCTCGTTCTGCTTGATCTCTCCGGTGGCCTTGGCCGCCGCCTCCTGCGCCACGTCGGTGAAGATCTTCTTGTCCTCGTCGGAGAGCTTCTTCCACAGCGCGCTGGCGATCACGGTATTGAGGTGGTCGACGATGTGGCCGGTCAGCACGATGTGCTTCTGCACCTCGTAGAACTTCTTGGCCTCGATGGTGGTCAGCGGATTCTCCTGCGCCTCGACGGTGCCGTTCTGGAGCGCGAGATAGACTTCGGCGAACGCGATCGGCGCGGTGTTGGCGCCGCAGGCGCGCGGCATGGCGAGATAGGCGGGCACATCGGGCACGCGCATCTTCAGGCCCTTCATGTCGGCACAGGTCTTGATCGGCTTGTTCGACGAGGTCTGGCGCACGCCGTAATAGGTCACCGCGACGATGTGGTGGCCGCTCTTGTCCTCATAGCCCTTGGCGAGCTCCTTGAAGATGTCGCTCTTGGTGTAGGCGAGCAGGTGATCGGCATCGCGGAAGGTGTAGGGATAATAGGTCACGCCGATCGGCGCAAAACTCTTGGCCGCGAAGCTCGAGCCGGAGATGATGATGTCGACCGAGCCGAGCGACAGGCCCTGGTTGATGTCGGCTTCCTTGCCGAGCTGGGAGGCCGGATAGACCTCGATCTGGTAGCGCCCGTTGGTGCGCTTGGCGATCTCCTGGGCGGCCCAGACCGACGCCGTGTGGAACGGCTCCGAGGTCTCGTAGACGTGGGCCCATTTGAGCTTGGTCTGCGCCAGGCTCGGGCTGGTCGCCGCCAACAGCGTGGCGGCGGAAATCACTGCTGCAATCGTCATCTTCTTCAACATCGACTCTTCCTCCATCGTTCAAGTCTGCTTCTTGTTGGCCCGCCCCGGCATGGATGCGAGCCGCCCAATCTCACCGCCGCCGCGAGCTGCCGCTCTTGGCCTGTTTCTTCGACGGTCGTTTTGATTTCGCCGGCTGAACCGCGGACGGCGCCGCCTGCTTCCGTGCAGCCGCTGCTTCTGCTGATGTCTCGGCACCAAAATTCTGTGCAAAGCGCTCCTGCGAATGCGCGAGGTGATCGCGCATGGCGTCATGGGCCGTCAGCGGCCGGCGCGCAGCGATGGCGTCGCGCACGGCCCGGTGCTCGTCGAGCGCGGTTCGCCACGTGGTGGGGTTCTCGAAATAATGCGCCAGCTGCGCGAAATAGGGATTGAGGCGCTGGTCGAACAACTCGCCGACAACCCGCACCAGCACGGCGTTGCCGAGACATCCCGCAATGGCGATATGGAAGGCGCGGTCATGAACCATCGAGGCTTCGCCAGGATGGTCGACATTCTCCATCGCGACGAGCGCGGCGTCGATGCGGTCGATGTCGTCTTTGGTCGCCACGCGCGCGGCTTGCTCTGCGATGGCGCTTTCGAGGAATTCGCGGGCACGCAGCAGCTCGAACGGGCCTTCGATGATCGCTGATGGCGCCGGCACGGCGTCGGCGGGCTCGGTCACATAGATGCCGGAACCGACGCGGATGCGGACGCGGCCCTCGACCTCGAGCGCGATCAGGGCTTCGCGCACGGTGGGCCTCGACACCTTGAGCTGTTCGGCGAGCTCGCGCTCGGTCGGCAAGCGGCTGCCGACCGCGTACTCGCCGCTGTCGATCAGGCTTCGCAATTGATCGGCGACCTGGCGATAGAGCCGTCTCGCCTCCACAGCTTCCAGCGGCACGCTGGTCCTCCCGAAAGGGTCTCGCGACGCCTCCCGGCGCCCGCGGCCCGCCAATTTTGGAAAATTGGTCTTACCAATTGACCAGAGCATTGACCTGATACGGGCGCCGTGTCAAGCAGCGGCAAAGCAAAGGGGAGACGTCCATGCGCCAGAGCTCGATGCGCCTTGGTCGCGCCAATCTCGACCGGTTGGCACCTGCCATTCGCCGTCCGGCCTATGACCGATCGCGCCTCACGCCTGGCATCGTGCATCTCGGCCTGGGGGCATTTCATCGCGCGCACCAAGCGGTTGTCATCGACGATTGCCTTGCTGCAGGAGCGACGTCCTGGGGCATCGTCGGCGCCAGCCTGCGCAGCCCGGATACGCGCGACGCGCTCGCCCCGCAGGACCACCTCTACACAGTCGCCGTGCGTGCCGCCGAAGGTACCGAGCACCGGGTCATCGGCGCACTGCTCGACAGTGTCGTCGCGCGCGAGAAGCCGGCAGCCCTGGTCGAACGGATGACCGATCCTTCCACCCGCATCGTTTCGCTCACCGTCACCGAGAAGGGCTATTGCCACACGCCGCAGACCGGCGATCTCGACGAGCGGCATCCCGACATCGTGCATGATCTGAACAATTTCGACGCGCCGCGCTCGGCGCCGGGCTTCATCGTCGCCGCGCTGGCACGGCGGCGGGCGCAGGGTCTTTCGCCCTTCACCGTGCTGTGCTGCGACAACCTCGCCGCCAACGGCCACACCGTGCAGCGGATCGTGACGCAATTTGCCGCGCTGCGCTCGAAAGATCTCGGCAAGTGGATCGCCGATACGGTCGCTTTCCCCTCGACCATGGTCGACCGCATCGTGCCGGAAACCACGGATGCCGATCGCGATGCGATCGCATCCGCGCTAGGCATGCGCGACGCCTGGCCTGTCATGACCGAGCCGTTCACGCAATGGGTGGTCGAGGACCGCTTCACCGCGGACCGGCCAGACCTTGCCGCGGCGGGGGTCGAGCTCGTCGGCGACGTCAAGCCGTTCGAACTGATGAAGCTGCGGCTGCTCAACGCCAGCCATTCCGCGCTCGCCTATCTCGGCTATCTCTCCGGCTACGAGACCATCGCCGACACCATGCAGGATCCTCACTTCGCACGCCTCGCCGCACGGGTGATGGAAGAGGCTGCGGTGACGCTGACGATGCCCGTGGGCACCGACCTTGGCGCCTATCGCGCCTCGCTGCTCAAGCGCTTCGCCAATCCGGCGCTGCATCACCGCACCTGGCAGATTGCGATGGATGGCTCGCAAAAGCTGCCGCAGCGGTTGCTGGGCGCGATGCAGGATCGCCTTGCCAGGGGCCTGCCGATCGCAACGCATGCGCTCGCGGTCGCCGGCTGGATGCGCTATGTCAGCGGCGTCGATGAGCAGGGCCGCGCCATCGACGTGCGCGATCCGCTCGCCGGGGAGTTCGCCGCACTGGCGCGCGAGGCGGGGCCCGTTGCCGAGCGCCTCGCCCCCGCACTGCTGGGGGTGGCGAAGGTGTTCGGGCCGCTCGCCGCCGAGCCGCGCCTGCGCGAGGCCGTCACCGTGGCGCTCGGCCGCCTCTATGCCGACGGCGCACGACGGGCCGTGGCAACGCACGTTTCGGCGTGACCACGACGCGAGCAGCGTCTTGAATGCTGCACTGCGGCCAAAATCGACGGAAGTCGCGCTTGATTTTTGCCCGTCGTTGCCCCACCCGAGAGCGATGGGAAACGACACCAAGGTCATCGCCGCCAACGCGGCCTTCTACGCCGCTTTTTCAACCGGCGACTTCGCCGGCATGGAACGGATGTGGGCGGACGACGACGGCATCTCCTGCATCCATCCCGGCTGGCCGGCGATCATCGGACGCGCCACCGTGATCGGAAGCTGGCGCGACATCCTGCAAAACCCGCAGCGGCCGCAGATCGTCTGCGCCGAGCCGCAGGCCATCATCGACGGCGACAGCGCCCGCGTGCTCTGCATCGAGATCGTGGATGGCACTGCGTTGGCTGCCGCCAACCATTTTCGCCGCGTCGGCAACGACTGGCGCCTGGTGCACCATCAGTCCAGCCCGATCGCGCAGATTGTCGAGCAGGCTGAGGACGATAGAGCCAGTCACCGCGTCCACTGAGCGCGGCGATCACGCGAGCGTGATCTACTGTGCATGGGGTTGTTTTTCAGTTTTTTGTTTGACGGTCCGAAAGTTCCGACAGATCGTCCAGCACGCCATGTGCCCCGGTGAAGTCATCGTCGCCAAAGAACATGCTGCGGGTGATCAGAACCGGGATGCCGGCGCGCGAGGCCGCGACCAGACCGTTGGCGGAATCCTCGATCGCAACGCAATCGGATGCCTCGAGCTTCAGCCGCGCCAGGATCTCGCAATAGACGTCCGGCGCCGGCTTCTTGTGCCTGACGTCATCGCCGGCGACGATCGCGTCGAAATCCGCAGCCCAGCGTTTGCCCAGCGCCCGCGACAGCAGCGCATCGATATTGCCGTGCGATGTGGTGGTCGCGATCGCAAGCCGCTGGCCGCGCGCCTTCGCGGTCGTGAGCAGATCCGTCACGCCCGGCCGCAAGGGGCAACGACCAGTCTCGACCAGCTCGGCATAGTGCGCGGTCTTGATGCGGTGAAGCTCTGCGATGTCCATATCCGACAACGGCGGAGCGGTCTTGAGCCTCTTGTGGTAGGCGCGCATGCGTTCCTTGCCGCCCGTCACCCGCAGCAGGTCCTTGTAGACGGCGCGGTCCCATTGCCAATCGAGACCGCGGCGGGCGAAGGCAAGGTTGAAGGCCTGCCGATGCAGCTCCTCGGTTTCGGCCAGGGTGCCGTCAACGTCGAAGATCAGCGCGGCCGCGCGGCGGATCAATTCGGCGGCGCCTGCTGGCGACTGAACCAACGCTTCGGCCTGCATGATCGATCCCTCCCTTCCGATGCTGCGAGAAGCGAGCATCGACCGAGCCTGTGGGGGAGACAAATCGCAATATCTTTTGCCGGACCCAAAAATCTCTTATGAGCGAACTGCGCATGACGGCGCGAACGGGAACCTTCGACCTGCACAGGAGGCGCATGCGGCTCTTCATTCTCGGCCTCGGCTACAGTGCCCGGCACTTCGTCCGCAAGCACGGCGACAGCTTCTCGCATGTCGCCGGCACCGTGCGCGATCCCGCGCAGCGGAACGATCTCGCCGGCATCGAGGTGCATCCGTTTTCCGGTAGCGATCCGTCGCCCGAGACGGTTGAACGGGTTCGCGACGCCGACGTCCTCCTGGTGTCGATCCCGCCCGGCAGCACCGGCGATCCCGCGATCGCGGCGTTCGGCGGCGTGCTCAAGGGAAACCGCTGCAAGGTCGTCTATCTCTCCACTATCGGCGTGTATGGCGATCACGCGGGCAGCTGGGTCGACGAGAGCACGCCGCCGCAGGCCGTCCTCGACCGCACACGGATGCGGATCGCGGCAGAGCAGGCCTGGACGGATGCGACGGGCGGCGATGCGGCGATCCTGCGGCTTGCCGGCATCTATGGTCCCGGCCGCAACGCGCTGGCGACGCTGCGCGCGGGAACGGCGAGGCGCATCATC
The DNA here is from genome assembly GCF_025200865.1 of Bradyrhizobium sp. NC92. NCBI lineage: Bacteria > Pseudomonadati > Pseudomonadota > Alphaproteobacteria > Hyphomicrobiales > Nitrobacteraceae > Bradyrhizobium > Bradyrhizobium sp. NC92. The sequence goes on along the minus strand of NZ_CP104171.1, from coordinate 2,037,475 downwards.
AAGCCGGGACAGGTCTTCAACCGCATCCACGTCGACGACATCGCGAGCACGATCATGGCCGCCATCCACCACGTGCGCGGCGGCACCTGGAACATCTGCGACGACGAGCCCGCGCCGCCGCAGGACGTGATCGCCTATGCCGCACAACTGATCGGCGTGGCGCCGCCGCCGGAAGAAGCGTTCGCCACCGCCGAGATGTCGGCGATGGCCCGCAGCTTCTATGCCAGCAGCGCGCGGGTCTCCAATGCGAAATTGAAGCGCGAGCTCGGCGTCACGCTTGTCCATCCCACCTATCGGCACGGCCTCGACGCTCTCTGGCGCGCGGGCGAAGGACCATAGGGTTCCTGCGCTCCGATGCCTGCCAGACATGCCTTGCCCGCGCTTGACTTCGTGCCTGCGCGGTCATGATCTAGGCGTCGAGCGAGCCACCACACAACGAGCTCGCCCCTTGGGAGGATGCATGAACAAGACGATCGCCATGATCGCGGCGACGATTGCCGTCGTCACGCTCAGCGCCGCGCGCGCCGCGCCGCTGCCCGAAGCCAATCCCGACGATGTCGGATTTTCGAAACAGGGCCTTGCACGCCTCGATGATTTCTTCGCGCGCGAGATCGCGGCCAAGCGCGTGCCCGGCGCAGTGGTCGCCATCGCCCGTGACGGCAAGCTCGTCCATTACAAGGCCTATGGCCAGCTCGACCCGGCCAAGGGCACGCCGATGCCGATCGATGCGATCTTCGCGCTGGCGTCGATGACCAAGCCGATGGCAGCGGTCGCCGGCCTGACGCTGATGGAGCAGGGACGGCTGCCGCTCCAGGCCAAGCTGTCCGATTACTACCCGGGCTTCGCCGACATGAAGGTCGGCGTTCCCCAGGCCGACGGTTCGCTCAAGCTCGAGCCGCAGGCCTGGCCGATCTTCATCCACGATCTCTACCGGCATACGTCGGGGTTGATGTATGGCGGTCGTCCGGACTCGTCGAGCCCGGTGGCGCGGCAATATCCCGATGGCACAGCGCCGGCGATCGAAGGCGACACCCAGGCCTTCATCGATCGCCTCACCAAGCTGCCGCTGGCGCATCAGCCCTCGACCGAGTTCGAATACGGCTTTTCGATCGACGTGCTCGGCGCCGTCGTCGAGAAGGTCAGCGAGCAGAAGCTCAGCGACTATCTCGCCGCCAATGTCTGGCAGCCGCTCGGCATGAAGGACGCGACCTTCCATCCGACCGACGCGCAGCGCCCGCGCCTCGCCCGCCCCTTCGCGAACGATCCGCTGACGGGCAAGCCGCAGGCCATCAAGCTCCTGGACACCCCGACCAAGTTCGACTGCGGCGGCGCCTGCTCGTTCGCGACGGTCGGCGACTACATCCGCTTCGGACAGATGCTGCTCAACGGCGGCGAGCTCGACGGTCAGCGCATCCTCGGTCCGAAGACGGTCCGTCACATGACGACGAACCATCTCGGCCCCGAGATCAAGAACAACGTCGCCAATGTCGAGCCGCATCGCGGTGGCTTCGGCTTCGGCCTTTCGGTCGCGGTCCGGACGGCCGAAGGATTATCGTCGGTCCCCGGCAATCCCGGCGAGTTCACCTGGAACGGAGCTTACGGGACGCAGTTCTTCTGCGATCCCAAGGAACGTCTCGTCGTCGTGGTGGGGACGGCGGCGCCGGGTGAGCTCAGGAAATATTATCGCGAGCAGGTCCAGGACATCGTCTACGGCGCGATGACGAAGTGAGATCGTCACGCCCTGAAAGAGAAAGGGCGGCCGCTCTGGCCGCCCTCTTGATTGAGCGTCAGCTCAACACGCCGTATTTCTTGAACCAGGCCTCTGCCTGCTTCCAGGCATCTTCGGCGGCGTCCTTGCGGTAGCTGCCGCGATAGTCGGCATGGAAGCCGTGCGGCGCTTCGGGGTAGATCTTGAAGTCGGCCGGCTTTTTGCTCTGCTCGAGCGCTGCCTTCATCTGCTCGACCTGGGCGACGGGAATGCCGGTATCGGCGCCGCCATAGAGGCCGAGCACCGGCGCCTTCATCTCGGGCGCGAGCTGCAGCGGGCTCCTCGGCCACAACGGGTTGGCGGGATCGACCAGGGTCCCATAGAAGGCAACGCCCGCCTTGAGCGCACCGCTGTGGGCGGCATATTCCCAGACCGTGCGGCCGCCCCGGCAGAAGCCGATGGTGCCGAGCCGCGTTGCGTCGCCGCCTTGCGATCCTGCCCAGGCGACCACAGCATCCAGATCCGACAACAACTCCGCGTCCGGCTTCGCATTCACCACCGGCAGCAGCTCCTTGACGTCCGCGACCTTGGTCAGGTCGACGCCCTTGCGGAAATAATAGTCGGGCGCGACCGCGAATGCGCCGAGCTTGGCGAGACGCCGCGTCACGTCCCTGATGTATTCGTGCAGGCCGAAGATCTCCATCGCCACGATGATCACCGGCGCCTTGGTATTGCCGGCCGGGCGGGCGAAATAGGCGGGCATTTCCTCGGAGCCGACCTTGATCTTGGCATCACCGGCCTGGAGGCCGCTGGTATCCGTCGTGACGATATCGGCCCGGACCGGACCGGCCGCGAGCGTGTAGCCCGCGGCGACGGCTGCGGTGGCGCTCATGAATCCGCGGCGCGAGAGCGGGGCGACTTTCGTCAGTCCAATGACGTCGGATGTGATGGTGTTTTCAAAGCTCATCGATCTTCCCATTCCTGATTCCCATGCTGATGCCCCTCGGGCGCCGCATTCGCCAATAATTGCGGGACAAAGGCAACTCACCAGCCTGCGAGGACACGGCTCACCGCCTCACCCCTTCGTTGGCGAGCACCGGTGTCCGCCGTCCGCCGGAGCCCGATCGTGTGCCGGACTTAACCGTCTAGCTGCACTGCATCGCAACATCCATTAACCGAAAGAAGCGGTTCTTTCCCTGGCGCCAGGCCTGCCGTCGCTGCAGAGAATGCTCCTATTCGCGCACCCGACAGGCTCTGCCGCAACAAATTGCAATCCCGGTGACGATGGTGACACATCATGTTGTTCGTGCACCGTGCGTCATCACCAATTCACGTGCAAACCGACGTCATTTGATTGAAATTTTCGGAGGATCTGGGCCGCGCGATTTACCCGGTCTTTCTTTGTGACACCCTAGTTCCACGGCCGGAAGTTCCATCTTCGGAAACGCAGAGGCTTCTTCCCGCGACGCGCGACGCTCGCCGGCAACGGACGACGAAGCGCAAGCGGGTTCATTCCCGTCCGCCCCGATTGCGCTAATCAAGGCTCAATTGAATAAAGTTTATCCGACCTGGAACTGAAATGAATTTGGCGCGCGAATCGATAGAACTGTTGGAGCAGGCCGCACGCATCCTGTGGTTCGAAGGCACCAAGCATGGTTTGCGCGACCGCGAATGGATGGCGCTGCGCTTCCTCTCCCGCGCCAACCGGTTTTCCCGAACCCCCTCGGCGCTGGCGAGCTACGTCGGCACCACGCGCGGCACCGCCTCGTTCATCATCGGCGAGCTCGAGCGGCTCGGCTATCTCGAGCGGAAGCGCTCGGCCACCGACAAGCGGTCGGTGACGTTGAGCGTGACCCAGCAGGGCAAGAAGTTTCTGGTGCGCGACCCCGTCAACGTCCTCGTCGAAGCGATTGCCGTTCTCGGTGACGAGGTCAAGATCCGCTTCCGCGACACGTTCCGGCACGTGCTTGACCACTCCGATGCCGCCGAGCAACGGCACCACACCGACGTCTGCAAGCGGTGCATCTTCCTGCGGGAGGATCGCGCCGGTACCGACAGCAAGACGGCGGCCGAGTTCAGCTGCCGCCTGTTTCGCGCGCCGATTGCCGAGGCGGAGGTCGATCTGCTGTGCACCAGCTTCGAGCATCACCGCCAATAGTAGGCCGCTCGATCAGGGCGTTGCCTTGCGCGACGAATAGATGACGCCGCCGCTGGCTTCCACCACCAGGCGCCCGTTCTCGTTCCTGATCTCTTCGATGCGGCCAAGACCGGGCACCTGCTGTCCCAGCACGGCTTCGATGACGCCGTTCGGGCCTTGCAGGATCGCGATCCCCTCATAGGCCTGACGGACCGACCAGCCCTTGATTGCCTTGCGCGGCGCCGACGCCCGCTCGGGTGCAGGCACCGATCCCGTGAATTCGGGCGCGGCGACTGCGGCCATCATCGGCCCTTGCGGCGACACCGGCTGCGTTTGCACCGTCGCCGGCGCAGGAGCCTGGGCCTGCACCTGAGCGAGCTTGTCGAGCTTTGCCGTCGAGGACGAGCTCACCCGCTCGATCCGGTCCAGATTCTCCGCAAACCTGCCGAAGCGATCGTTCGTGACCTTGCTGGATTGATCGACCGCGGTGCGCAAGCCGTCGAGATTTTCAGACACGCCCGACACCTGCTTGCGCAGCTGCGCGACGGTCTCGCGCAGATTCCTGATCTCCGCATTGGCCGCAACGTTGTTCGGCGCCGGCTGGGTGGTGAGATAGGCGATCACGCCGGTGCAGGCGCAGACCACCAACATGGCAGCGACCGCCAGCGTTGCGAGCGGCACGACCCATGTCGGACGAGGCGGCGGCGGCTTCGCCACGATCACGGCCGGCTTGATCGCGACCGGCGCAGGTTTCGGGATAGCCATCTTGTCGAGCCGTGCCTTGGCACGAATGCGCTTCAAGCCCTCGAGTGCCTCCTTTGCGAGAGCTTCGTCGCTCGCCGCGGCCGATACACGCTTTGCGCTCGCGGCAGGCTTGGGCGTTCGCGCCGCGTTGTCCATTGTATCGCTCGCCTCCGGCGCCGGCTTCGCCGCCGCGAAAACATCCGCGGTCGCGTTGGGACGAGCTTGTCCATCGGACAACATATGCAAATGCTCCGTTCGGTTCGGTCTGTCGAGCGGTGACGCTATTTGCCGAAGCTTGCCTGAAACGTGCGTGTCGAAAGCTTTTCATCACGCGCGATGAGGCGTCGCATGAGTCGATCGCGTCATACACGTGGCGAGAGTGCGACTCGAAAGACACACACTCGCCAAGATTTCACCAAGCTGGAGTCGCGGCGCAGACGTGAGTCGAATTGTCGCACGCGGTAAAGCGGGTTCCAGTGTCAATCCGGGGTTGAAAACCCCACAATTTGCATGACCCGGAGCACCACCCAAAACGGCTGTAATTGTACGGGGATGCGGAACCATACAACCACGACGGTGCAAAACTAGTTTAGGATTCAAATCAACTGATACGATTGGATATATCAAGAAACAACCCGAGACGAATCAACAGTATCAAGCACACGTAGCAATCGCTTTCTTACGCACGCTTGATCGGGAATCGGCAATTGTTACGGTCCTACTCAAGTGATTCTCGCCAGTTGGCGAGGAGATCGACACAGTTCAGCAGTGTTCGGACGCGATGAGCAACTTGGCGCAACTGTTCTAGGTCGTTTCTCAATCTGCTCCGCGAGGTGATCCGTAAGACGCCCGCCGAGCCTCACGCAGTAAGCGTTTCAGTATCGAGTTGAAGTAACAGGCCCGCGAGACGCAGGCACTGAACGCGTAGGGCTGCCCGCGAATATCGAAACCATAACAACGGTTCGCGGGATGGAATGTCGTCAAACAGCATCGTTGCCGAGCCGGGGCATCACAACAACCCAACCGGCCGCAACAAGTGCGAAACAGGGGCGAAAGACTGATGTATATTATCGTTGATGATCGCGAGAGCGTCGCGAACGGCTACGTCGGAGGGCTCGTTCGCGAAGGCGTATCGTCGATCGGCTTCTCCTCCGGAGAATTCTGGGACTGGTTGCAATCTGCGAGCGAATCCGATCTGGCGGCGGTGGACGCCTTTCTCCTCGGGGATTGCGATGCCCGCGGAAGCCTGCCGCGGGCGATGCGCAAGCGCTCATCGGCTCCCATCATCGCCATGAGCGGCCAGAAGATGCTCAAGAACACGCTGGAGCTGTTCGAATCGGGCGTGGACGACGTCGTGCACGTGCCTATACACCTGCGCGAGATCCTCGCCCGAACGGCCGCGATCGCGCGCCGCCGGGTGGGCGAGCTGCCGAGGCCATGCGAGAGCAGGATCCAGGTCTTCTTCAACGGCCGTGACCCCGAAATCGCGGGCCACGCCCTCACCCTGCCCCGCCGCGAACTGCGCATTCTCGAATATATGGTGGCCAACCACGGCAAGTGGATCACCAAGACGCAGATCTTCAACGCGGTCTACGGCATCTTCGAATCCACCTTCGACGAGAGCGTGATCGAGAGCCACGTCAGCAAGCTGCGCAAGAAGCTCCGCGACCGCCTCGGCTTCGACGCGATCGTGGCCCGGCGTTACGTCGGATACCGCCTCAACATCCCGGCGGGCGAAACCCTCGACGAGCCGGTGCAGGAGCTCGACGACGTCGGCATCCTCCTGAACCGGGCGCAGGCCGCCCCGGCCGCATACCCGGCCAGCAACTGACGCGGCAGGACATCGCCACCAAACCGGTAACGGCCTCTGCGAGCAGCAGAGGCCGTTGCGCTTTCAGCGGCAGAGACGGCAGCACGCGGGCTTGCCGTGGCGGCGCAAGCGCCGCGCTATTCCGAACAACATGCCCTACGGCTTCTGCTGGAATTCTTCCTTGGAGACGTAGTTGAAGTCCTCGACCAGGACGTCCTGGACGATGTCACCCTGCATCCGTTCGTTGACGCGTTGCTTGATGGCCGTGGTCAGGACGGCGAGGTCGTAGCGGGCGAGCTTCCTGAAGTCGAGACGATCGTCGGCATAGATCCTGCGGAAGGCCTCGTCGACGACGAACGGCTCCGGTGGAACGTTCAGCTGGTGCATGGTCCGTCCCTCCATGGTGTAGACGAAGCGCGCGACGATGTAGCCCTGCACATTGCCGTTCTCGACCATCGGCACGCTCAGCGCCCGCGTCTTGTGATATTGCAGCCCTTCGAGATATTCGTCCTTCGCCGGCAGCAGGCTGCCCTTCTCCTTCCAATAGGCGACGGCATAGCTCGTGCCCGCCGTCAGGATGCATACCCAGAGCCCGGCCAGCACCAGTCTGATCATTTTCCGTCCTGCGCTGTGCGACCGGTATAGGTGCCGTCCGACTCGGCGTCCTTGACCGCCTTGACGATGATGCTCGCGACCTCGCGGACCGCGTCGTAGTGCATTTCCAGAATGGAACGATTCCGTTCGAGCTTCTCCCGCAGCCGCTGAATCTCCTCGGTGATCTCGACCTCGCCGCCGAGGTGCATCCGCGCCCGCATCAGGCGGACGAACTCGAGCATGCTCCGGCTCTTCCGCGCGCTGAAGTCGTCGAAATCGATCTTCTGGCCCGTCGCGAGTGCGGTCGTCTCCTCCTCGACGATACTCGCGAGCCGGCGGATTGCAGCCAGCAGGCCACGCATCTCGTCCGATCTCACCGCATCCGCGGCGTCGACCATCGCCTCGCCACCCCCGATCGGCAGCAGCACGGGCAGCAGCGCGGCTTCCGTCGTCATCATCTCGGTGTCCGCGACCGCCTGGTCCATCGCCACGGCCACCGCGCCTTCTTGTGCCTGCATTGGAAATTCACCTCTCAACTTCTGTCACCCGTTCGCCGATCACGATCCGGCCTTCCCCGCAGCGTCCGGTCCGGCCGGATGTGCGGCGGCGAGCTGCCGGGCGATGCCGACGCCCTTGCCCTTTGCCAGCTGATTGCCGAGCTGCTCTGCAAGCATCGACTTCCAGACGCCGCCAGCCGTGCCCTTGCCGAAGACCTCCTCCGAGTCCTTCGGCAACATCGTCTCGACGAAGGTCTGGAGGATGAAGGCTTCGAACTTCCGGTAGACCTCGCCGGATGCCGGCGCCTTGATTACCTGCACTGGCGCCCCGTTCACCGCTCCCGACTGCGCTTCGGCGACTTTCGCCGCGACTTGGTCGGCAGTCGCCGCTTTGGCCTTGCCGACTTCCGCCTCCATCGTGGCGGCGAAATCGGCGTCCGATGATTTCAGCGCATCGAGCTTCGCGGTCGCGGCGCGCTGCGCCACGGGGTCGGCGGCTTCGAGGACGTCGAGGACGAGGTCGGGCGTCGCTGTCACGATCATGTCTTGTTCCGGTTGGCTGGCAGTGGCGTCCACGCGCGCACGGTAAGGCTCGTTCCCGTCATGTCCTCGAGCGAGCGCTTCTCGGCATCGCGGAGCTTGTCGGCGAGCGCGGCCTTGGCGACCTCCTCGAGCTGTTTCACGCGGCGGGTCTCGCGGCGAACCTGGTCGAGCTGCTGCGCGGCCTGCGCCTGCACCGCGCGGGCGCCGACGCTCGTCCTGTTGAGCCGCCGGGCGATCGATTCGTTCGACGATCCCGCCGGCGGCTTTCCATCGTTCAAGGCTCCGACCAACCATTCCTGCTCGTCCTGCAGGCTGCGCTCCTGCTGCCGCAATTGTGCGAGCTGCCATTCGGAGAGCCGGAGCTGAAGCTTCACCAGCGAGACCATCCGGCCGAGCTTGTCCGCGCGCGACGTCATGACGTCACTCCGCCAGCCACGACGACACGCCCAGCATGAACTGCGTCAGCAGCTCGTCGCTGGTGAGGTAGAGCAGCAGGAAGCCGCCGAACAGCACGAAGGGCACCGAGATGAAATAGACCGGAATGGCCGGCGTCAGCTTGTTGATCAGGCCGACCGCCAGGTTGACGATGACCGAATAGACGATGAAGGGGCTCGAGATCCGCAGCGTCAGCACGAACGCTTCCGAAAGGCGGCCGACGAGCAGGTCGAGCGCCACGCCGCCGCCCAGCCTGTTGCCGGGCTTCCAGACGTCGTAGGAGTTCATCAGCCCCCGCAGCACCTGCCAGTGCTGGTCGGTCATGAAGAACAAAGTGGTGACGGCCGCCATGATCAGCGGCACCAGGGCCGGTGCCGGATCGGTGTCGGCGACCGGCGTGCCCGGGATGTTGCTCAGGCCGATCGCGCCCGCCATCATGGTCGCCATGGTCTGGAGGGCGAGGAAGAACACGCGCCCGCCGAGCCCGATGACGCTGCCGACCACGAGCTCGGAGCAGATCAGGAGCGCCAGCGTCAGCGGCGCCGCGTTGTCCGTGAGCGGCTTCAGGACGGCGATCAGGATCGGCGTCAGCGCAAACGTGGTGACCAGGGCGACGAACAGGCGCACCTGGGGCGGCACGTTGACGCTGGAATAGCCGGGCACCAGCATCAGGCAGGCACCGATGCGGCAGAACACGATGAACGTCACCAGCACGCTGTCAGCGAGACCGGAGATCACGATATGGCTCCGAGTGCCCTGATCTCGGCGCTGCGTGCGACTTCGACATGCGACAGGATCGGCAATGTCGGGAACACCCGCTCCAGGATCATCCGGACATAGGGCCGCGCTTCCGGCGTGACGGCCAGCACCACGCTGGTGCCGCTTTCGGTGAACTTCCGGATCGCGGCGCTGGCTTCGGTCGCGAACTGCTCGATCAGGCGCGGGTCGGCATCGAACTCGACGACGTCACCCTTGGCATCGCGCTTCAGGCTCTGGTGGAAGGCGAGGTCCCAGCGGTTGCCGAGACGGACCACGTTGAGCACGCCATTGTCGGAGAGATCGCCGCAGATCTGCTGGGCGAGCCGCGTCCGCACGTGCTCTGCGACCAGCTCGGAGCGCCGCACATGCGGCGCGATCTCGGCGATCGCCTCGAGGATCAGATGGAGGTTGCGGATCGACACGCGCTCGGCCAGCAGGATCTTCAGGATCGCCAGCAGGCCCGAATAGGAGATCTGCGACGGGCAGAGATCCTCGACCAGGCGCTTGTATTCGGGATCGAGCCGGTCGAGCAGGGCACGCATATCCTTGTAGGACAGCAGCTGGGCGAGGTTCGCCCTGATCACTTCGCTCAAATGCGTGAGCAGCACCGACAGATTGTCGACCGGCTTGCAGCCCTGCCGCTTGACCTCGTCGGTGAAGGCTTCCGTCACCCACAGCGCCTTCATGCCGAACGCAGGCTCGATCACCTCGTCGCCCGGCACGTCGGGCTTGCCGTCCTTGTCGACCAGCACCAGCACCTCGCCGAGCCTGAGCTCGCCATGGGCAACGCGCGTGTCGTGAATCCGGATCTGATAGCTCTTGGGATCGATCGACAGATTGTCGGTCAGCTTGATCTCGGGAATGACGAAGCCGTACTGCTTGGCGAATTTCTTGCGGATCTTGGCCACGCGGTGGGCAAGCTCGTTGCGCGAGCCCAACAGATGGACCGAAAGGTGGCCGCCGAGCGCCAGCTCGATCTCGGCGGTCTTGAGCTGCTCCTTGACGGATTCCTTGGCCTCGGCCTGGGCGCGCTCGTCGGCCTTGGAGGCCGCCTCCTTGCGCTCCCGCGCGGCTTGGCGCTTCGGCAGCGAGTAGCCGACGAAGGCCATGACGCCCCCAAGCAGCACGAACGGAGCCATCGGCAGCCCCGGCATCAGAGCAAGCACGAACATCATCAGCGCGGCCGCCGACACCGCGCGCGGATAGCCGCCGAGCTGCCGCAGCACCGCTTGCTCCGCCGAGCCCCTGGTACCGCCCTTGGAGACCAGGAGGCCCGCCGACAGCGAGACGATCAGCGCCGGCATCTGCGACACCAGACCGTCGCCGACGGAAAGCTTGGTGTAGACGTCGGCGGCGCGGGACAGAGTCAATCCGTGATGAGTGACGCCGATGACGATGCCGCCGAAGATGTTGATCGCGGTAATGATGAGGGCGGCAATGGCGTCGCCGCGGACGAATTTCGAGGCGCCGTCCATGGCGCCGAAGAACGCGCTCTCCTCTTCGAGCTCGCGGCGCCGGCGCTGGGCCTCCTTGTCGTCGATCAGGCCGGCGGACAGGTCCGCGTCGATCGCCATCTGCTTGCCGGGAATGGCGTCCAAGGTGAAGCGGGCGCCGACCTCGGCGATACGCGTCGCGCCCTTGGTGATCACGACGAAATTCACCGTCACCAGGATCGCGAAGATGATGAGGCCGATGACGAAGTCGCCGCCCATGACGAACTTCGAGAAGCCGGCAACGACATGGCCTGCCGCCTGTTCGCCCTCCCCACCCCGCGACAGGATCAGGCGCGTCGTCGCGATGTTCAGCGCCAGGCGCAGGATCGTCGCGATCAGCAGCACGGTCGGGAAGGCCGAGAAGTCGAGCGGCCGCTGAATCCACAGCGCGACCATCAGGATCAGCGCCGACAGCGCGATCGAGAACGCGAGGCCGAGGTCGATCAGGATCGGAGGAATCGGCAGGAACAGGATCGTGAGCATGGTCACGATGCCGCCGGCGAAGAAGGCATCCGTTCCGAGGCGGCGCGGATTGGGCAGGCTAGCAGCTAACGTATCGGCCATGGGTCACCGGCAGAGGGGTCCGGTTCGCAATCTGCCGCGCAAAGCTTACGCGGGGATGGTGCCGGGGCCGTCCGGATCAGAAGCCGCGTTCGATCCGCGAATAGACCATCTCGGTGAAGGTCGACAGATGCGCGCCGATGAAGGAGCCGGAGACGGCTACGACCAGGAGAATGACGATGATCTTCGGAACGAAGGTCAGCGTCACCTCCTGGATCTGGGTCAGCGCCTGGATCAGCGCGATGACGGTGCCGACCAGCATGGCTGCGCCGACTGCCGGCCCGGAGGCGACGATGATGGTCCAGATCGCCGCCTGGACGATATCGAGGGCGTCCCGCTCGTTCATGACTGGCTGATCGTGAGCCCCGGTCCGACCGCGACCTTCGTGCCGTCCTGAAGGGTCGCGATGGAGCCATCGCTGTTGATGGAGACCGAGACGACCTTGCCGCTGAAGGTGGCGCCGGTCGAGTCGGTGAAGCTGACCGTCTTCCCGATCAACCCGTTGGCCTGCGACAAGGACTGCGAGGACAGCAGCGCGTCGAGCTTCGAATTCGTCTGCATCGCCTGCTCGACGGTCGAGAGCTGGGCGAACTGGCTCATATATTGCGAGGTATCCATTGGATTGGTCGGATCCTGATTCTTCATCTCGGCAATGAGGAGCTGGAGAAACGTGTTGTAGTCCACGCTGTTGCTCGACGTCGGCGAGTTGGTCGCGTTCGAGCTGGACGACTTGCCGGTCGTGTCGGTCGCGCTGTTGACGTTCATCTTGTCTCTCCGCTGTCAGGCAGCTTCGACTGGGGAAACATTGGCGGCGCCAGCCAGGATGGCCTGCTCCACCGGAAACAGCGCCCGAATCCGCTTGAGCGCCTCGAAATAGCGGGTCGCCCCGACCAGCTCGTGGATCGCGCCGAGCCCGTCGAGCATCTCGCGGCTCTCGCAAACGGCACACAGGGCCGCGTAATGCTGCGCGTAGAGCGCGGCGGCGTCGCGGACGTCGGTCGGGTTCATCAGCATGAGCTGGACGATGAAATAGAGCTGTCGCAGCGCCGTGGTGGCGTCTGACGCCTGCATGACCTGCCCTTCAAGCAGGAACATCACGTCGTTGACGAGCTCGACGGAGACCTTGCGGTCGACGCGGAGCACCGCGCCGTTGATGTAGATCCGTTCGCCCGCGCGCAAGGAGATCTTCATTAAAGCGCGTCTCGGATCAGGCGGTTGATTTCGATGAGCTGCACCACGTCGCTCGACCTCTGCTCGCGGAGGCGGTCGGCTTCCTTGACCACCCACAGCCCGATCGAGATGATGTCGGCGCGCAGCTTGTCCGGCAGCCCGTTCTCGGGGTGTGCGAGATCCTCGATGAAGATCGTCCACAGCCGCCGCACATAGAGCAGGCTCTCGACCTGGTCCTCGAGGCTGAAACGCCCCTTCTGGATCCGCTCGAGCCGGTCGATGCCGAGGCTGAGCGCCTGCCGCTCGCGGCTGCGCGCCTCATAGCCACTTTCGTCGACGACCGCTTCATAGGCTTCAAACGTCATCAGGACCACTCTTCGCAGGAGACCGAACAACTGGACAAAGGTTACGAGCCCCTATTCAGAGATAATTGATGAGGCTGATCTTCTGGAGCTGCGAAGTGAGCGCCAGCGCCGTCTGGATCTGTGTCTGCAGCGTGTTGACCCGGACCGAGGCTTCGGTCGGGTCGACCTTCTCCATGCCGACGATCTGATTGTTCAGGATGTCCTGCTGCGTCTTGAGCTTGGTGGTTGCTGTGGTGATCCGCTGCTGGACCGTGCCGACGCTGCCGCCGAGCGCAGCGAGGTCGTTGATGGCGTTGCCGACGAGCCCGATGGCCTTGTCCACCACGACCTGGAACGTCTCCTGGCTCAGCTTCACGTTCCCGAGGTCGGCCATCATGGTGTAGGCCTCGGCGAGCTTGCGGAAGCCGGTCTGGTTGGCGCTCACGGACGTATCGGCGATCTCGGTGGTGGAGATCCGGCTTTGCATGGTCTGGTCGGTCGCCGACGACCAGTTGGTGTTCCAGGCCGGGCTGGCAAACTCGGCATCGAAGGTGGTGTCGAGGAAGGTCTGCATCTGGGCCGGGGTAATGGTGGCGACGCTGGCTGAGGATTGCGAGAAGCCGAAGGCCGCGAGAAAATCCGCATCGACCTGGTTCTTGCTGGCCGAGCCCGCGGCGTAAGGCGTGATCGGCGCGTTCTGCGTGTTGATGCCCGAGAACAGATAGGAGCCGTTATAGGAGACGTTCAGGGCGCCGATCAGATCCTGGAGATTGGAGGATGCAGGCGGCAGGATGACCCGCCCGCCGCCGTCGGTGCTGCGGGCCGCGATCAGGTCCTTGAGGAAATCCGTCGCGGTCTTGCTGAGCTGGGTGATCCGGTTCTGCGTCACGTCCAGGCGCCCCGAGACGAGCCCGTTGGTGTCGACGAGCTGATCGGCGAAGCTGAAGTCCGCCCGCAGCGTGAGGTCGCTTCCCGTCGTTGCACCGAGTTCGAGGCCGATATCGGCGAAGCGGCCGGTGGTCGCCTCGGTCGAGGCCTTGCTCAGCGCCGCCTGGTTGTTCGTGATCGAATACCTCAACGAGGAGGACAACATCAGGGTGGAAATGTAGTTCGCGCTCATCATGACTTAGTTCCCTACGGCAGCGAGCAGGCTCTGCAGCATTTCATCGACGGTCGAGATGATCTTCGACGAGGCCGAATAGGTGCGCTCGACCTGGAGCATCAAGGCCATCTCGTCGTCCATGTTGACGCCGTTGACGTTGGACAACGCCGTGATGCTGCGGTTGAGCAGCGTGCTCTGGTACTCGGAGTTGTCGTTGGCGGCCTTGCGCTGGTTTTCGATCCAGCTTGCCGAGGACGATGCGAAGTCGATCAGGCTGCCGCTCGGCTTGCCTTGCGTCGTTGCATCGAACGGCTGCGAGGCATCCATGCCGCCGATGAGCTGCTGCAGCCGGGTCGAATAACCGCCGTTGCCGGCGGTGTTGTATTGATAGGCGGGGTTGCCGCTGATCGCACCGTCGCGCAGCAGATTCGGGTTGCCGCCCAGGGCCGGATCGACCGATGCGGCGACCGAGATCGTGCCGGCGAGGCCCACCGAGACGGTTGCGCTCGCCGGCATCGCCGGCGCGCCCGGATAGGTGAAGAGACCGGGAACGTCGGGCAGTGCCGCGGCGGTCTGATCGCTTTCCCTAAACGTATTGATCAGGCCGCGCGCGATTTCGTCGAGCTGGCTCTGATAGGTGACGGTGTCCTGGTCGCGCAGCTGAGCCAGCCCTGCGAGCTTGCCCGACTTCAGCGGCATCACCGAATTGGCCCCGGTCACGGGTACGCCGTCGATGTAGACGGCATTGCCCGTGGTGCCGGCGGTGTAGGCGGTCGTCGGCGCAAAGCTCACCGACCGCGCCGTCTTGTCGAACAGCACGACGCCGCTGTCGGCGTAGAGCGCCGCGTCGCCGTTGGGCCGGATCGACATGGTGACGCCGACCTCCTGCGACAGCTGCGAGACGATGCTGTCGCGCTGATCGAGGTAGTCGGTGATGTCGTCGCCGGAGATCGTGCCCTTCACGATCGCCGTGTTCACGGTCTCGAACTGGGAGAGCAGCTGGTTGATGTTCTGAACCGACGTCTTCATGTCGGCATCGGCGCTCTCGCGGACCGACTGCACGGTCCGGGTCGCCTGGTTGAGCGCGGTCGCCATGTCCTTGGCGGACGCGACCGCCGCCTGTGCCAGCGTGGTGTTGTCAGGGGCGTTGGCATATTTCTGCAATGCCTGCTTCAGCGCATTGAGCTGCGCCGTCGGCGACTGGTCGAGCTCGGGATCGTCCACCGTCGCGGTGGCGATCTTCTGCAGGCCGTCATAGATCGCGGTTTGCTTGGCGGACGACGAGGTCGCGATCAGGACGTTGTTGTAGAGGCCCGAGCTGGCGGCGCGCTGGATCGCCGCGACATAGACGCCGGTGCCGGGCAGATTGTCCAGCACGGTGAGCTTGCGCGAATAGCCGGTGGCGCTGGCACCGGCGATGTTGCGCGAGATGACCGACGACTGGATGCTCGACGCCATGAGCGAGGAGCGAGCCGAGTTGAGAGCGGCGGTAAGCGACATGGCGTGCTCTTGCCCGAAACGAGCGCCGAAGAATTCAGCGCTTCAGGTTGACGACGACGTCCAGCAGATCCGCGCCGGTCTGGAACGATTTCGAGTTCGCCGTGAAGCCGCGCTGGGCTTCGATCATCGAGGTCAGTTCGTCCGCGAGATCGACGTTGGAATCTTCCAGCGCGCCGGATTTGACGGTGCCGAGACCGCCCTGGCCGGCGAGGCCAACCTGCACGTTTCCGGACTCCAGGTTCGGCGAATAGACGTTGCCGACTTCGGGCGTCAGATGGTCCGGGCTCGGCACCGTGGCGAGCGCGATCTGGAAGCTCGGTAGCGTGGTGCCGTTCTTGAGGACGGCGGTGACGACGCCCTTGTCGTCGATGTTCACCTTCTCCACGGCGGACGGAGCATTGCCGTCGACCGTCGCCTTGAAATCGAAGGCGGCAGCGACCTGGGTCATGGCCGACATATCGATATTGAAGGCGGCGGAACCGCCCGGGATCGCGACCGAGAGCGCCGTCGGGCTCGCAGCGGCCAATTTGCCCTTGCCGGTCGCGGTGACGTCGAAGGTGAACGTGGTTGCGGGGCCCGGCGTCGTCAACGCAGTGGCGCCGTTGTAGACCTGGATATCCCAGGTATTGGCGCCCGTCTTGGCAGCGTAGACGTCGAGCGTCACGGCATTGCCGATATTATCGTAGGTCACCATCGACGTCTTCGACGTGTAGTTGGCGGGCCCTGCCGGCGCTGCGATCGCGGTTGCGCTCGGATCGAGATTGGCGGCCACGGTCGCCTTGGTCGATGGCGCGGCCTGCAGCGCCATCTGGTTGACGTTGATGACCTGAAGACCGCCGAAACCGTTGGCGGCGACGTTGGGCACGGCACCGTTCGCGATGTTGTAGCCCATCAGCTGGAAGCCGGCTGTGTTGACGAGGTTGCCGGTTTCGTCGGGCACGAACGCGCCCGCACGGGTGAGGAAGTTATTTCCGTTCGCGTCCTGCACGACGAAGAATCCGTTGCCCTGGACCGCAAGATCCGTCGTCGATGTCGTGAAGTGATAGTTGCCGGCGTCGGAGATGGCATAACGGACGGTGGTTTCGACCGCGCCGGAATCGTAATTGCCGGAGCCGCTCTTCAGGATCAGCGAGGAGAACTCCGTCGAAGCCCGCTTGTAGCCCGTCGTGTTGACGTTGGCGATGTTGTCCGAGACCGTCGACAGCTTGTTGGACTGCGCGTTCATCCCGGAAACGCCGGTGCGCATAACACCATACAGGCTCATGAATTGGACTCCTTGGTCAGGTTGCAGCTACAATGCGGGGTCTTGCTTGCGCGGGGCTGATGATTGGGCGCGATGCACAACTTCATGTTGTCAGGTCGTTTTCGGCTGACAGAAGGAGCGAGCCTTGTCGGTCCACGCGCCGAAGCCGCTCGAGACGAGGTGCGCGACGATGTGACAGACGTAGCGCTTCTGCGCCGGCTGATTGTTGGGACCTGCGTTGTAGCGGGCGACGGCCATGGTCCAGCTGCCTTCGCGCTGCTTCAACTCCTTGAGGAAGCGCGCGGCGTATTGGACGTTCCTGGCGGGATCGAACATCGCCCGCACCGAAACGAACTTGTCGCCGTGGTAATAATGGTTGATCTGCATGCATCCGAGGTCGATCAATTTGATCCCCTTGGTGCGCATGGTCTCGAAATTCGCGATTGCATCATCCATGTCCTTGGCGAACACGGTCTGGCCGTCGGCACCGAGAGCATAGGGATGGAGCGCGCCGCGCCGTCCGGTCTCGGTGAGCCCGACCGCATAGAGAATGCCGAGCGGAATCCCGTGCTGCTGCGCCGCGCGCGCCATCTCGCGCTCGCAGGGGCGCGCAGTTTCGGCGGCCGCCTGGGCCGCGCTCGCACTAGAGATAAACAGGGCCGCGACGATGATGCGCCGCCACATCCTGATCATGACGCGTCTCCTGGCTGAACGGGCGCTCCTGGCGAGCCTGCTTCGCGCCGCCGTCGGACTGCCCCGACGACGTGCCCCCACCGCCGAACGCGCCTTGCGACTGCGGCGAGGATTGTTGCTGGCCCGAGAGCTGCGGCTGCGACTGGCCCGAGCCGCTCTGAAATCCATCCAGCGAGCCGTGCTGGACCGGCGCGACGTCGGCGACATAGCCCGCCGACTGCATGAGATCGCGGATCTGGTCGCGCTGCTGGTCGAGCATCTGGCTGGTGTCCTTGCGCTCGGCCGCGAGCTGGACGGACACTTCGGTACCGACGAGGCGCAGGCGCACCGTGACGTTGCCGAGCGCGGGCGGTTCGAGATTGACGGTCAGGATCCTGAGCGGCTGATCCGGTGCGTTGGTCTGGGCGAGATCGGGCGCCGCGGACGCCGCCGCTGCCGACGGTTCCTTCAGCTCGGCGACGACTGCGTTGGCGACCTGCTGCGGAGCGTTGAAGTGCGCCGGTGGCAGATGGGTTTCCTGCTGGACCACGGTGACCTTGGTCGTCTCGGGCAGCGCGGCGCGCACTGAGGCCTTGGCAGCGCGCTCGACATCGGCCGTAACCGCCTCGAAGCCAGGTGATGCCGGCATTGCGCTCGAAGCCTCCGCACCTTGCGTCGGTGCCGGCTGCGGCGTGGCCATCGCCTGCGGCGCCGCGGCCTGCGAGCGTGCGCCGGCTTGGGCAGCACCGGATGGAACGGTATCGGCGGTCGCCACCTTCACGGTGCTTGGCGCCTCGTGCTTCGCCGAGGGGGGCCGCTCGTCGCGCGCGGGCGCGCCCTTGTCTGCGGACGGCAATTGCATCTGCGGCTTCGTGGCAGGCGCGGTAGCGATCTCCTGGCCGACCATGACAGCGATGCCGGATTGGTCCTGGCGATCCGTCCCGGCGACATCGTCGACCGGACGTGGTTTCTCCGTCGACTTTTCGGACTTGTTGTCGGAGGCCTCGTCCATGGACTTTGGATGTGCAGTTGTCGCCACACGTTCGCGCGGCGTCGCCTCCTTCGGCTTCTCCTGCTCGGTCGGGTGGATCAGGCGCGTGCGCAACGTTCCGGTCTTCGCGGCCGTCTCGCTGCCATCTTCGCTCAGTGCCTGCTTGGCGAGGTTCGAGACCGTGTGGAGCAGATCGTTGAACGACGAATTCGCCTGCGGTTTGGTTCCGGCGCCCTTTGCCGAGCGCGATCCGCGCACGTTGAGACTCTCGGCGAGACCGGAGAAGAGCTGTCCGGAGGTTCCATTGAGCTTGGTCATGGACGGCGGTCCTTGGTCAGGAGTTCGAGTTCGCCGAGCTGCTTCTGCGCGCGTGCGAGCGTCGCGGTCGATGACGCCAGATCGAGCCGCGCCGGCGTTGCCGGAGGCTTGTCCGCTGCTGCGGCGGATCCGCCCGCGAACGGCTTGCGGACGTCGAGCGCGAGCTGCACGGCGGCATTGAGAAGGGGGACGTCGCGCTCGGGCAGCTTCGACCGGTCGAGCGCCTTGAGTTCGGCGAGACCGCCGTCATATTCGTCGGTGAGCACCCGCGAGGCGCCGCGGAAGAAATGGGCGCGCTCGCGTTCCGCTGATGCGTCCGCGCTGAGCGTCAATGCCCGCTCGCCCGCAAGTCGGGTCATGGCCAGCCGTCCGCGCACCATCGCGGCGCGCGCGATCACGAGATAGAGCTTGAGGCGGCTGGCGCGATCGATCTGCTCCAGCAGGGCGGAGATCCGCGCAAAGCGGCGCTCGTCGAGTGCCAGGCTCGACTGCGTCAGCCCCGCGGAGAAGCGCTGCCAGAAATCGCCGGCATAGATCGAATTGCGGTAATGGCGGATATAGGCCAGCGTCAGGAACTCGAACTTCTCGAAATCCTCCGCCTGCCCCACCAGCAGGATCTCGCGCCGCAGCGCCGCCTCCTCGACCAGCGTGCCCGGCAACAGCAGGCGCGCATCGTCCAGACGCTCGATCGCGAGCGAGGCCTCGGCGCGCGCGAACAGCGCGCCCTGAACCAGCGCGACCTGTCCGCCCAGTCCTGAGGGAATGGTCCGCGGCTTGATCTCCTTGAGCAGCTCCCGCGCTTCCTCCTGACGACCCTCGACATAGGCGAGCGCACCATTGAACAGCCGCTCGTCGACGTTCATCTTGTCCCGCGGCAGCTTGCGGACGATTTGCGGCGCACCGCCGCTGAGCAGGTAGATGACGACCGCCTGGCCGTTCTGCGGATTGCTCCACACGGCGGGATCGGCCGCGAGAAACTTCTCCCCGATCTGCCGGATCAGCGCGATATGGCTGCCATGTGCAGCAGTGTCGCCGTTGGCGATGCCGTCCTGCACCGCTTGCAGCGCGCGGACGAGCTCATAGGGTTCCCCGCCCTGGGGCGCAGGCTGGGCAAGCGCATTTGCCGCCATGAAGGGCAGCAGCAGCCAAGCGGCGCGGCGCAGCAGCCTGATCAAGGGCGCTTCTCCCGGATCAGGATCTCGATCCGGCGGTTCTGGGCGGCCGCCGGGTCGTTCGGAAGCTTCGGCCGCCGATCGGCGTAACCTTCGATATGCTCGATCCGCCGCACATCGACGCCGGAGCGAACCAGCATGTAGTAGGCCATCTGCGCACGCGCGGTCGACAGTCGCCAATTGTCGTAAGCCTCCGACCGATACGGCCGATTGTCGGTATGGCCGCGGACGATGATCATGCCCTGGCGCTTCATCAGCAGCGGCCCGATCTTGTCGATCGCGCGGATCAGCTCGGGACGCGGCTCCGCCGAGCCGACCGCGAACATTCCGAAGCTCGCATCGTCGGTCAGGCTGATCAGGAGCCCCTCCTCGACTTGACGCACCTCGGCCGCCGGTCCCGCCCCTACCTTGATGTCCGACAGCGCCTCTGCGATCGCGGACTGAAGCTGCTTGAGGGTCGGCTGCTGCGTTTGCGCCACCTCGCGCGTTTCCGACTCCTTCGCCGTATCGTTAAGACGCGCCTGCGGGGCGGCGTTGGCCTGAACGCCGGCTTGGACGCTGCCCTCGCGTGCCGACTGCGTCGGTGCGGAGCCCGGCGGTAGCAGAGGCGACAGGCTTGCGTACGGGCTCTCCGGGTTCGGAGCCACGCTGCCGCCGGCATCATCCGTCCTGGTCCGGCGCGCCTGCGGCTCGCCCGGATTCGCGCCGGCTGCGCCGTCCCGCGCGGAGGCATTCGGCTTCGGCTCGTTCTCGATGAAGCGATCGGCGTCCTTGGACGCCTGCGGCGCCAGCTTCCAATAGCCGGGATCGAAGGGATCGCGATAGGCATCGCCCCCCTTGAGGCCGTCCTCTTCGGCGGAGGTCAGAGCGCCGGCGCGCCGCTGGCCACTAGACTGGTTCGCGCTATTGGCGATCTCGGCGAGCGTCGCATAGGGATCGCGGAACAGGACCTTCTCCTCGAAGGAGGCCGGCTTCTCGGCGGTCGGAGAGTCACCACGACGTTCTTCGTTCGTGCCAGCCGGCTGGCGCTTGCCGTCCTGACCTTCGAACGAGGTCGGCTCCTTCTTGGAGAGATTCTTCAGGCCCTTCGGCGCGGGGGCATTTTCCGCGAGCTGGATCGGGTTGAAATAACTCGCGACCACCTGCTTCTGGTCCTGGTTGAGCGCGTTGAGCAGCCACATGACCAGGAAGAACGCCATCATCGCGGTCATGAAGTCCGCATAGGCGATCTTCCAGACGCCGCCGTGATGCGCCTCCTCGGCGAAGGCGCTGCGGCGGCGGACGATCACGATCTCATGCTTGACCTCCTCCATGACGGACTACCGGCGCGCTTCCTTGAGGCGTTCGCTCCAGGCCGTGATCTGCGTCTCGATCACGGTCTGGTCGGCCACGACGCGAACCTCGAGCGTCTCGGCGGCCTCGTATGCGATGCCCGTTCGCCTGGATGCCTCGAGCTGCGTCTTCACGAGATCCAGCAGCTCGCTCGGGCCGGTGACCTTGAAGGCCGGCACCGACGAGTTGCCGGTCAGCACCGCGATCTGCTCGACCAGCGATCCGATCGCCTTGTCGCGCACCGCATCGGTGAGGAACGGCAGCAGGATCCGCGCCACCGAGCTTGCGATGTTGGTTTCGATCTCGCGGCACGCCGCCTCGAAGCCGCTGACGATCGCGACCGCCTGCTGGTCGGACCATTTGGCCCGCTCCTCGCCGAGCCGGATCGCACTGCGGACGCGCTCCTCGGCCAGCTTGGCGTCGGCTTCCGCGACGCCCGCGGCATGGCCGCGTCGATAGGCATCGTCCAGCAGATTGACCGGCGGCGCTTCCGTCGCAGGCACCGGAGACGGCGCCTGAAGCTGCGTCTGGGCCTGCGGCTGCGCTTGAGGCTGCGGATCGCGCCTCGCCTCCTTCGGCCTGGTCAGCACGTCCTGGATTTTCGGCGGCGGAGGCGGCGGCGACTTGACCCGGCCATTCGCGTCGAACTGCGTCAGGAGTTTTCCGATTGCCGCGTTCATGCCGCCTCCTCGCGTCGCATCCAGTCTTTAAGGATCGCCGCCGCCTGCATCTGATCGAGCCGGACGATCTGCTCCAGCCGCTTCTGCGGCGTTCGCTGCATCTTGCCTTCGAGGTCTTCGACGAGGTTGAGCTCGGCCTCCTCGCTGTCGGCCAGCGCAAGGGCCGCCGAAGCTTCGAGCTGGGCGGCCTCGGTCGCCTCGACCTGCTCCTGCTGCGCGCGATGGGTCAGAATGCCGTTGACCGCCGGCCGCAGCCCGAACCAGACCAGCATCGAGGCCACGGCCAGGATCGTGATCGCGTTGATGACGCTGCCGAGCTGCTTGTTGATCATCTCGACGAAGCTGATCGGCGGCACCGGCGCCAGCTCGCGCGAACCTTCGATGAAGTCGACGGCCGTCACCTGGATCTGATCGCCACGCGCCTTGTCCAGCCCGCCCGCCGTCGCCGCGAGCTGGCTGATCTCGGCGAGCTTGCTGTCGATGATGGCCTGGTTGCTCTTGTCGCCGAGATCGGCGACCAGCCGCGCGCGGTTCACCAGCACGGCGATGAACAGCTTCTTGACCGAATAGCCATCGCTGACCGTCGTCGTGGTCTTGGACGAGACCTCGAAATTGGTGACGTCCTCGCGGCGGGTCTTGTCCTCGCTGGAGTTCTTGCCGCCGCCCGCATTCACCTGCTGGTCGGGGAGGTTCTGCTGCACCGTGGTCGGCGACGAACGGTCGGCGTTCTGCGAGGATTCCTTCTCGCGCACGGCCCGCACCGAGCGCTCGGCGCGGCTCTCGGGATCGTAGACCGTCTCGTTGATATGCCGCTTGTCGGTCGACAGTTGCGGAGCGACGCTCACCTCGAAATTGTCGAGGCCGAGATACGGCGTCAGCGCCTTGCGGATGTTCTCCTGCACCATGCCGCTGACCGTCTTCTGCAGGCTCGCCATCTTGGTCGGCGCGGCGCTGGCCTCGTCCTCTTCAGCGAGCAGCATCGAGCCGTCGGCATCGAGCACCGTCACCTTGTCGCGGCTCATGCCGGGAATGGCGGCGGCGACGAGATGCCGGATCGACTGCGCCGTGCGCGCCTCGATCGCGCCGTCGGTGCGCAGCACGA
This sequence comes from Bradyrhizobium sp. NC92, assembly GCF_025200865.1. NCBI lineage: Bacteria > Pseudomonadati > Pseudomonadota > Alphaproteobacteria > Hyphomicrobiales > Nitrobacteraceae > Bradyrhizobium > Bradyrhizobium sp. NC92. The sequence continues at coordinate 2,014,568 of NZ_CP104171.1, read as the reverse complement.
CCGAGGCCGAAGGCGGCTGCTGCGTCGCGCGGAACGATCCGCGCACCGGCAGCACGATATGCACGCGCGCCGCCTTCACGCCCTTCATCAGCTGGACGGTGCGGGCGATCTCGCCCTCGAGCGCGCGCAGCTTGGTGACCTCCTGCATGAACGAGGTCAGCCCGAGCGAGCCGATCTTGTCGAACAGCTCGTAACCGGAATTGGCGCTGGTCGGCAGCCCCTTCTCGGCGAGCAGCATCCGCGCCTGCATGGTCTGGCTCGGACGCACCGAGACCGCATCACCGGCGGAATTGACGTCGAAGGTGATGTTCTGCTCGCGCAGCGCCGCGCCGATGCGCGTCACGTCTTCGCGGGTGAGGCCGGTGTAGAGCGTTTCGAACTCGGGGCGGCTGAGATAATAGGCGCCGCCGACGACGGTGACGAGAACCGCAAAGCCGATCAGTCCCAAGGCCATCAGGCGTCGCGGCCCAAGCTCCAGCAGATTGTTGAGCAGTTGCTGTACCTGCGCACGACTGAGCATATGACCTCGTACCAATGCGAATGGTGAGGACACTCAGCTGCCAACCTTGTCTGAAGGTTGCGCGATGCGCGAATGTGCGGGTTCGCTGGCGCGGCGTTGCAATTTTACAAGGCTGGACGACGCAATCGGTCTGGCAACCGCGAGCGAGCGCTCGGGCGCACGGCAGCCCGACCGGCTGCGGCGTGGCGCCAGAAGTATGACGTCGGGAGGTCGATTGCCGGCACATCGCGTGTCGGGGCGCCCACCATCACGGCGGGGACCGTGCTCCCTGAGGGAGCACGGTCGTTTTCGAAAGCGCCGCTTAGCCGCGGAACAGCGACAGGATGCTCTGGCTGTTCTGGTTGGCGATCGAGAGCGCCTGAACGCCGAGCTGCTGCTGGGTCTGCAGCGCCTGGAGCCGGGTCGATTCCGCGTTCATGTCGGCGTCGACGAGCTGGCCGACACCGCGATCCACGGAGTCCATCAGCGTCTTGACGAATTCCGTATTGGTCGAGATGCGGTTCTTGACCGCACCGAGATCGGCAGCGGCCGAGGCCACCGAGTTGATCGCAGCGGTGACCTTCGAGATGTAGCCATCGAGCGTGGTCTGGTCGGCCGCCGAGTCGGTCAGCGCGGAGATGTTGATCGTGTCGACCGAGGCGCTGGCGGCCACGGTGTCCAGAATGCCGGTCTGCGTGGTGGAGTAGAGCGTGTAGTTGGCGGTCGTGATGGTGATCGAACCGATCGTCGGGGTGCCGCCGACACGCGAGTAGGACGAGACGAGGTTGAAGCTCGTCGGGGTGGTACCCGTCGTGGTGCTCAGCCAGTTGATGCCGTTGAAGGTGGCCGAATTGGCCTTGAGCTTCATGTCCTGCTGGATCTGGGTGATGTCCGCCTGGATCTTGGTGCGGTCGATACCCGCGGTCTTGGCTTCGACCAGCAGCGCCTGCAGCTTGGTCAGGCCGGATTCCTTGTCCCCGATCACCGAGGTCAGAGCGGTGTATTCGGTGTCGACGGTCGCAGCCGACAGACCGAGCGAGTCGGAGACCGCGGACAGTGCGGCGTTGTCGGAGCGCATCGAGGTCGCGATCGACCAGTAGGCGGCGTTGTCCGAAGCAGTGGACACGCGCTGACCGGTGGAGATCCGGTTCTGCGTGGTGGCGAGTTGCGCGCTGACAGACCGCAGGGTCTGGAGCGCGGTCATGGCGGAGGAGTTGGTGAGAAGGCTAGAACCCATTTTGATGTCCCTTTGAAGATTGAAACGAGCTTAGGGGACATACCGGGCTTGCACCGGTACGACAGAGCGGCGTCATGCCTTTGGGCGTGCCGCAAACGCGGGTTCAAGGCCCAATCTGTCGTAGCGGCGAGGTTAACGAGCGAAGCTTGTGCGAGGCTTGTGGCTCTGTGCTCTGCCTGCAACTGGCAGCCGAAATGACGGCGTGCGCAGCGTAACGCCAAACGAAAGGGCCGCGCTTCGCGAGAAGCGCGGCCCTCCCCCGATGATCCAAGCCTTAGCGGAACAGCGACAGGATGCTCTGGCTGCTGTTGTTGGCGATCGAAAGCGCCTGAACGCCGAGCTGCTGCTGAACCTGAAGCGCGGCAAGGCGGGTGGATTCCGCATTCATGTCCGCGTCGACGAGCTGGCCGACACCGCGGTCAACCGAGTCCATCAGCGACTTCACGAACTCCGTGTTGGTCGAAATACGGTTCTTGACGGCACCGAGATTGGCGGCGGACGCGGCCACCGAGTTGATGGCGGTCGTGACCTGCGCGATGTAGCCATCGAGCGTGGTCTGGTCGGCTGCCGAGTCCGTCAGCGCGGAGATGTTGATCGTGTCGACCGAGGCGCTGCCGGCCACGGTGTCCAGAATGCCGGTCTGGGTGGTCGAGTAGAGCGTGTAGTTGGCGGTCGTCACGGTGATCGAGCCGATGGTGGGCGTGCCGCCGACGCGAGAATACGACGACACCAGGCTGAAGCTCGTCGGCGTGGTGCCGGTCGTCGTGCTCAGCCAGTTGATGCCGTTGAAGGTCGCGGCATTGGCCGTGCTCTTCATCTGCTGCTGGATCTGGGTGACGTCCGCCTGGATCTTGGTGCGGTCGATACCCGCGGTCTTGGCTTGCACCAGCAGCGACTGGAGCTTGGTCAGACCGGAGTCCTTGTCACCGATGACCGTGGTCAGAGCGGTATATTCGGTGTCGACGGTCGCAGCCGACAGACCGAGCGAGTCGGAGACGGCGGAGAGCGCGGCGTTGTCGGCGCGCATCGAGGTGGCGATCGACCAATAGGCGGCGTTGTCCGAAGCGGTGGCCACGCGCTGACCGGTGGAGATCCGGTTCTGCGTGGTGGAGAGTTGCGAACCCACAGACCGCAGCGTCTGGAGTGCGGTCATGGCGGTCGAGTTCGTAAGCAGGCTTGACATTGCGAATGTCCCTTTATGTACGCGTTTACATTTTCACGAGGGGACATACCGGGCTTTCACCGGTACGGAAGGGCGGCATCATGCCTTTGGACCGATCAGTATGGGTCCAACCCGCCGTGCCGCATTGCTAGCACGCCGAATCTTGCTTCCGGATTAAGATGGGCTTGAATTCAACAGTGAAATCATATGGTTAACATTACGCCCCGCTAACCATAACCAGTGCGTTTCGCTTAACCATAACGGCCGGCCGGCGATCGCGGCGCTCACGAGAACGAGCGGACCAGGCCGGAGGCCAGCAGATTCCAGCCGTCGATCAGCACGAAGAACAGCATCTTGAACGGCAGCGCGAGGATCGTCGGCGGCATCATCATCATGCCCATCGACATGGTCAGCGTCGCCACGATCATGTCGATCACCAGGAACGGCAGGATGATGAGGAATCCGATCTCGAACGAGCGCCGGAGCTCGGAGATCATGAAGGCCGGAATGATGACGCGCAGATCGATCCGCTTGTCGTCGAACTTCCTGCGGAAGCTTTCCGCGGCGAGCGCCTCGAAGGTCTGGAGATCCTTGTCGCGGACATGGGCCAGCATGAACTCGCGGAACGGATCCGTGATCTTCAGATAGGCCTCCTCCTCCGATATCTCGTTCTTCATCAGCGGCTGGACGCCGCTCTCCCAGGCCCGGTCGAAGGTCGGCGCCATCACGTAGAAGGTCATGAACAGCGCGAGACTGATCAGCACCAGGTTGGCAGGTGTGGTCTGGAGGCCGAGACCGGCGCGCAGGAACGACAACGCCACCGCAAATCGCGTGAAGCTCGTCACCATGATGAGCAGCCCCGGCGCCACCGACAGCACCGTGATCAGCGCCATCAGCTGGATGATCCGGCCGCTGGTCGAGCCGTTTCCGGGCGGCAGCAGGGAATTCAGGTCCGGAATCTGGGCCAGCGCCGCCTCGGGCAGCACGACCAGAACCAGCGCGAGCAGCAGGACTTTCACCCTCACTGGATCACCAGCGTCTCGATGATCAATTCACGGACCTTGCCCGACGAGCGGATATTGGCGCGCTCGGTCAGGTCGTCGCGCAGATGCTGGAGCCCGCGCGATCCCTCGAACTGGGTAACGGTCGCCGACCGAAGATAGGTCACGATGTCCTCGCTGATATGGGCGGCCAGAATGCCGGCATCCTCGTCGCTCATGCTGTCGGTCACCATCGAGGCTTCGATGCGCGCCCAATTGTTGGCCGGCGCGGCGAGATTGGTCACGATCGGGGACAATTTCCTGAGCCGCGCGCTGCCGGCGTAGCTCGACGCGATCGGCGGCGGGGTGGCGCTCTTCTTCGCGTCGGCAACGCGCTCGGCGGTTGCGATCAGATGCAGGCCGGCAACCGCGCCCGCGCCGATCGCGATCAGGGTCAGCACGACGATGGCGGCGATCAGGCGCATGGCGTCCCCTGCCATCGCGACGCGGTGCCGGTCTCAGAACGGTGCCACGGCATCATAGATCCGGTGTCCCCATCCAGGCTGCTGCACGTCCGACAGATTTCCGCGCCCGCCATAGGACACGCGCGCCTCGGCGATCTTGTCGTAGGAGATCGTGTTGGCCCGCGAGATATCGCGCGGACGTACGATGCCGCCGACGTTGAGCACGCGCATCTCCGTGTTGACGCGAAATTCCTGCGAACCGCTGATCATCATGTTGCCGTTCGGCAGCACGTCGGTGACGATGGCCGCGATGGACAGCTTGATGTCTTCGGTGCGGTCGATCTGGCCGTTGCCCTTGATCTGGGTGTTGGTGCTGAGATTGGCGTTGGCCGAACCCGTGTCTTTCCATCCGGCGACGTCCATCAGCCAGTCGAGCCCGAACTTCACCTGCGAATCGCGCGAACGGCCGGTCTTGTTGTCCAGCTTGGCCTTGTCCTGCATCGAGATTATCACCGTCACGACGTCGCCGGTGCGGCGGGCGCGGGGATCGCGGTAGAGATCGGTGCCGTCGTCCCAGGTGGAGCGGTAGCTGACGGGCGTGCGCATGCGCGGCGTCACCGGGATCGGATCGGCCTGCATCCGCAGGCCGCTGCCGACGGGCGACATCTGCGGACCGATCAGGACTTCGGCCGGATCATGATAGCACCCGGCCAGGAGCACGGACGCCGCGAGGAGGGAGAGGATCGGCTTGTTCATCTATTTGCTCTTTCCGTCGTCCACGCGACGCATGCCGCCGAGCAGGTCGGCGAGGTGCGCCGCGCGTGCCGTGTCCATCTCGTTGAAGATCGCGCTCGAGCTGCGCGGGCTGAGCTTGGCGAGCACGGCGGCGGCGGTCTCGTCGGCCATGCCGGCGATCTGGGTCGCCGCAGCTTCGGGCTTCATGCGCGAATAGATCTCGACGACGCTGGCTTCGGCCTTTTTCAGGAAGTCGTCGCGCAGCGCCATCCACTTCTCGTATTCGACGCGCTTGGCCTCGACTTCGGCGATGCGCTCGCGCAGCAGGCTCTCGGCCTTCTCGAGCTCCTTGAGCTGCCAAGCCAGCCTTGCGTCGACGGCGGGATCGGCGACGTTGCTGCAGAACAGGGCGATTTCGTTGTCGGGAGCCGGCGCGGCCTGCGGCAGCGCAGGCTTCGGCGGCGCCGTGACGCTGCCGGGCTTGGCCGGACGGACCGGCGCGGGCGCAGGTGTCGGCGTTTCCGGAGCCGGCACCGCGCCGGTGACGACGGGGCCCGAATCTTCAGCCGCCCATGCCGTGGCCCGGACCGACGCATTCTCGCCAGGTGTCGCGGTGGCCGGCGGCTGCGGCTTCTGCGGTCCGCCCGCACGAGCACGGGCGAAGGAGAGCAGGTTGAGCGGTTTCGAGGGCTTGGCCTCGTCCAGGGCGAGCACCGGCGAGACGCTCGCGAGCATTGTTGCCGCGGCCAGCAGGAGTAGTTTGGCTTTGTGATACAGCTTCAGCATCGGGCCGCGTGCGATTCTCGCTTCAGACCTGAGCATTGAGCGACCAAGCTTGCACGACGCTTGCGCATCATTGCACGATGACGTCGGCCTGCAGCGCGCCTGCCGTCTTGATCGCCTGGAGGATCGCGATGATCCCTGATGGCTTGAGGCCGATCTGGTTCAGCCCGCGCACCAGGCGCTGGAGATCGACCCCGCTCAGGATTGCCACCTGCGATCCGGCCTCGTTGGCTTCGACCACGGTCTGCGGGACGACCATCGTCTGTCCTCGCGAGAACGGCGCCGGCTGCGACACAACCGGCATCTCCGTGACGCGAACCGTCAGATTGCCGTGGGTCACGGCAACGGTCGATATCCGCACGTCGCGCCCGATCACGACCGTGCCGGTGCGCTCGTTGATCACGACCCGCGCCGGCGTGTCCGGCTCGACCACCAATTCGCCGATCTCGGCAAGGAAGCGGACAGGGCCGACATGACGCGGCTTCGACAGCACGATGGTGCGGTAGTCGCGCTCGAACGCGATCTGCGCGCGGTAGCGACCGCCGGCGTAGCGGTTGACGGCGTCGAGGATGCGCGTTGCGGTGACGAAGTCGGGATTCTTCAGCTGGAGCACCAGGAACTCCATCTCGTGGAGGCTTCCCTGCACCTCGCGTTCGACCAGCGCACCGTTCGGGATGCGTCCGGCCGTCGGCGTGCCCTGGCTGACGTTCTGCGCCTGGCCTCCGACGCTGTAACCGGCAACCGTGATCGCGCCCTGTGCCACTGCATAGACCGCGCCGTCCGCCGCGCGCAGCGACGTCATCACCAGCGTGCCGCCGAGCAGCGACGTCGCATCGCCGAGCGACGAGACGGTGACGTCCATGCGCTCGCCGGGCCCGATCGAAGGCGGAAGGTCCGCCGTTACCATCACCGCTGCGACGTTGCGGGTGCGCAGCGTGGTCGGCCGCGGGGGATTGTTCGTGCTCGTGGTCTCGTTCCTGACGTTGATGCCCATGTTCTCGAGCATCGACTGCAGGGACTGTTCGGTGAACGGCGCGTTACGCAGCGTGTCGCCGGTGCCATTGAGGCCGATGACGAGGCCGTAGCCGACGATCTGGTTTTCGCGCAGACCCTTGATGTCCGCGATGTCCTTGATGCGGACGGCGGCCTGGGCGCTGGCGGCAGACACCAGCAGGATGAGCGCAAGCAGGAGTCTGGTCATGACCCGTCCACGACCTTGACGGTGCCGTCCGGCTGGACGACGCCCCTGATGATCACGCCGGTGTCCGTGTTGCGCACCGGGATCAGCGCACCGGCCGCACCCGACTGCATCGCCGAGCCGTAAGTGACGATGGACAGGCCGCTGTCCTCGACCACGACCTTGACCATGGCGCCGCGCGCGACGGTCCAGGGATCCTCCACCGCATTGGTTGGAATGGGCTGGCCCGGCAACAGCGCGCGCCGCGCCATGCGGCCGACCAGGACCTGACGTCCCTCGATGAACATGGCAACGCCGAGCAGGCTCGGCGCGAAGGCGCGCTCGGTGATCATCTCTTCGCGGATCAGCTCGCCGGCGCGGATCGAGACGGCCGGCACGGGAAGCCGCTTCTCCTCGGCCGCGGCGCCCCGCGCCGCGACGAGTACCAGCAGTACGGCGGCCAACCCGCGCACGATCAGGCCCACCCTGTTCAACATCGAGACACCGGAACTAGCGCATGCCCTTCGAGACCGTCTGGGCCATTTCATCCGAGGCCTGGATGACCTTGGCATTCATTTCGTAGGCACGCTGCGCCGAGATCAGCTCGGTGATTTCCTTGACCGGGTCGACGTTCGAGGCCTCGAGATATTTCTGGTTGATCTTGCCGTAGCCGGCATCGCCCGGCAGCCCGACGACCGGCGTGCCGGACGCCGTGGTCTCCTTGTAGAGATTGCCGCCCAGCGGCTCGAGGCCTGCTTCGTTGGCGAAATTGGCGAGGTTGAGCTGGCCGATCTGCCGCGGATTCACTTCCGTATCGAGCTTGGCAAACACCTGGCCGGTGGCATTGACGGTGACCTCCACCGTTCCCTGCGGCACCGTGATCGCGGGGTCCAGCAGGTAACCGTCAATGGTGACGAGCTGGCCGTTGGCATTGGTGTTGAACGAGCCCGCACGGGTGTATTGCACCTCGTTGTTGGGGCCGAGCACCTGAAACCAGCCGCGGCCGTTGATCGCGAGATCGTAGGGGTTTCCGGTCTGCGTCAGCGCGCCCTGGATGTGCAGCTTGCGGATCGCCGCGGACTTGACGCCGAGGCCGAGATTGGCGCCTTCCGGAATCGGCGAGGAGCCGTTGGTGTTCGCGACGCCCTGCATGCGGTCCATCTGGTAGAACAGATCGGTGAACTCGGCGCGCGCCCGCTTGTACGACGTCGAGTTGATGTTGGCGATGTTGTTCGCGATGACTTCGATGTTGGTCTGCTGGGCGTTCATGCCCGTGGCCGCAATGGCGAGCGATTTCACTTGTCTCACTCCTTCAGATCAAATCGACATCCGAACGACTTCCTGGTAGGCCTGCACGACCTTGTCGCGAACCGCGACCGCCGTCTGCAGGGCCTGCTCGGCCGACATCAGCGCCTCCACGACGCGGCGCGTCGATTCCTTGCCCTGCATTGCCGAGATCGATGCGGCTTCGCCCGCCTTCAGCGTCCCGATCGCGTCGGACGTCACCTGCTTCATCACCGATTCGAAGCCGACATCGTCACCGGCCTGGACAGACGTTCTCGCGGCAGGCGAGACGGCCTGCGTCTCCGTCGCGCGGCTCGCCGCTTGCCCTGCGGAAATCGCGGTGGATGAAATCGCTTCAAGCATGGTCAGCTCCTCAGGAGGTCGATGCTCATGCCGAGCATGGACCTCACCTGCTTTACGACCTGGAGATTGGCTTCATAGGAGCGGTTGACTTCCCGCATGTCGGCCATCTCGATCATCATGTTCACGTTCGGCAGCTTGACGTAGCCGGCCTTGTCGGCGGCGGGATGCCCCGGATCGTACTCGACCCGATAGGGCGTGGTGTCGACTCCGATCTCCTTGACCTTCGCGAGCTGCGCGCCCGAGGCGCGGTCCATCGCGGCGTCGAAGGTGATGGTCTTGCGCTGATACGGATCGGCGCCGGCGGCGCGTCCCGTCGAGGTGGCGTTCGCGAGATTTTCCGAGACGATGCGCATGCGCGTCGACTGCGCTTCGAGCCCGGAGCTTGCGACCGTCAGAGAGGCGCTCAGTGAGTCCAGCATCTCAGTTCACCTCAGGCTTTTGCACTCGACAGGACCATGCGGTGAAACGACCGCACGATCGCCGCGTTCATCGAATAGTCGCGATTGACGTCGTTGCCCTTGATCATTTCCTGCTCGAGGCTGACGGAGTTGCCGGAGTGAACCACTTCCCAACTGTCCTTCTTCGCGGTCGCCCGCGTATCGGTCTCGGCTGCGGACAATTGCATGTGCGAGGGCGACGTCGTCGCAAGCCTGACCGGCATGCCGTCGAGCACCTTGTTGAACGGCTCGACGTCGCGGGCCCGAAAGCCCGGCGTGTTGGCGTTGGCGACGTTGGTGGCGATGGTCGACTGACGCAGCTCGAGATAGCGCGCCTGCGACGATGCGAGTTCGAAGAGATAAAGCGGTCCCACGACGGCCCCATTCTGATCCATTCGGGACGAGCCTAGGGCGTTAAGCTTTCGTCAAGCTGTTGCGCGAAGCACCATCCGCGGAAATCTATCGGACGTTCTCGGGCCGCGGCGCCTGCTTGGATTGGAGGAAGTAGATGATCTCCGCGACGGGCCGGAAGAATTCCGCCGGAATCACCTGATCGACCTGAACCGCCTCGTAGAGCGCGCGTGCCAGCGCCCTGTTTTCGATGACGGGGATTCGGTTCTGCTCGGCGACCTCGCGGATCTTCAGCGCGATCACGTCCATGCCCTTGGCCACGACGAGCGGCGCGGCGCTTTCCTCGCGCTTGTAGCGCAGCGCGATCGCGAAGTGCGTCGGGTTGGCAATCACCAGCGTCGCGCGCGAGGCCGAGGCGATCATGCGTTGGCGCGAACGGTCGCGCGCCAGCGAGCGCAGGCGCGCCTTGATCAACGGATCGCCTTCCGCCTGCTTGTGCTCGTCCTTGATCTCCTGCTTGGTCATGCGCAGCTCGCGCCGCCAATGGAAGCGCGCCCAGGCGAGATCGATCGCCACCAGGACGATGGTGGCGATGCAGATCGCCGAGACTATGCGCATCGCGATGTTGAGGATCATCTCCGGCAGCGCGACCGGATCGGTGTACATCGCCTCGAATGCCTTCGCTTCGGACGCGCGCAGCACGAAGGCGACGACGGCGGTCACCGCACCAAGCTTGAACAGCGACTTGGCGAACTCGATCAGGCCCTGCGTTCCGAACAAACGGCTCCAGCCGCTGACGGGAGAGATTCGCGACAGGTCAGGCTTGATGCGCTCGAGCACGAAGCGCGGCGCGTTCTGCAGCAGCGAGGCGGCGAGCCCGAACACAACGAGGATGACGACCAGCGGCACCAGGAACCGCAGGGCCTGCAGGCCGACCACGGTGAGCAGGTTCTGCGCGTCCGCGCCGCTGGAGAGCGGGAAGCCCTCGGGATCGTCGAGGAGGCTCTTCAGGGTCGGCGTCAATTGCTGCACGCCCTGGCCGATCAGGAACGCCTGGATCACCATCAGCGCGGCCATCGAGGCGAAAATGGAGGCCTCCCGAGAGACCGGAATCTTGCCCTGTTCGAGCGCATCGCGGACTTTCTTCTCGGTCGGCTCTTCTGTCTTGCTCTCCTGATCGGATGTTTCTGCCATGCCCGTTCAGCGGTCAGCGGAAGACCAGCTCATCCTCCTGGTCGGGGTTGAGCTCGATTTCGCCCTTCTCCGCGAGGTCAAGTGCGAGGTCGGTGATCACACGGCGCGCCTCGAGCACGTCGCGCTGGTTCGACGGTTCGCCGATCGCGAGCTCGGCCTCGACGACGCGGCGGACGCGCGAGGCGACCGCGGACAGGATCACCTCGCGGAAATGCTTGTCGGTGCCCTTCAGCGCGACCACGATGCGGTCGGTCGGAACCTGGTCGAAGATCATGGTGCGCGCCTTCGGCGCCAGGTTGATGACGTCGTCGAAGGTGAACAGCAACTCCTTCAGCACCTCGGCCGACTTCGGACGCTTCTCCGACAGGCTCTTCAGGATGTCCTCGATGTGGCCGCGCTCCATCTTGTTGATGATGTCGGCGACGCGAGCGTAGGTGTCGGCGCCGAGGTTGCGGGCGAAATTCAACGTCAGATCTTCGTGCAGGGTCTTCTCGAGGACCTTCATCGCGTCATCAACGATCGGCTTGAGGCTGAGCACGCGCCGCATCAACTCGTTGCGCAGGCTCGACGGCAGCTGGCTCATCACTTTGGCGGCGCAGGACGGCTTGACTTTGGACAGGATGAGCGCCGCGGTCTGCGGATGCTCCTTGGACAGATAGGTGGCCAGCGAATTTTCCGACACCGACGAGACGCGGTCCCACACAGAGCGGCTCGAATTGCCGAGCAGGTCCGTCATGATCGCCGAAACCTGATCAGCCGGAAGCACGTCGCCGAGCACGGCCTCCAGACCGCCGAGGGTGCCGAGAATGTTCGCGCCCATCGAGAATTGCTGGGCGAACTCCTCGACGATTCCCTCGAGCTCCTGCGCGGTGATCGGCCGCAGCTCCGCCGCCGCCTTGGTGACGATGCGGATCTCCTGCGGCTCGAACTGCTGCAGCACGCTCGCGGCCGCCTGCCGGCCCATGGCCAGCAGGAGCGCGGCGACCTTTTCCGTGCCGCCCAGCGTGGTAACGCCTCGCTGCTTGACGGGAGCGATGCCGACCGGTGCCGCCATGGTCAGGTATCACCCTGCCCCAGCGGCCCGACGATCTCCGTGAGCGAGACGCCGAAGCGGGAATTGTCCTCTTCGACGACGACCACCTCGCCGCGGGCGACGATGCGGCCGTTGACGACGACATCGACGGGCTCCCCGACCCGGTGATCGAGCGGAACCACCGCGCCGCGTCCGAGCTTCATCAGGTTCGCCACCGGAATGGTCGCCGATCCCAGCACCACCTGCATGGTGACGGGAATGCGCAGGATAGCGTCGACATTGGCGAACTTGCCGGTCTCCTCGGCCGTGCGCTGGGCGATCTCGGCCAGGCGTTCGAGCGGTGACGTCTCGGCCTCAGTCGATGCAGATGCAGACTCATAGTCGAAGGATTGCGCCATGTGGTATCGCCTCTTGGTATTTCCGCTGCCGGAGCGCCGCGGCGTTCCGGTCGTATTCTTCTGCCGGTTCGCGCTTCAATGCTTGTTCAGATCGGCGGTCGCCGCCGTCGCGATTGGTGCGAGCCCGCTCCGCGCGTCGAGCGCCGCGATCGCCTCGTGGGCCTGATCGATCTTCGTGCTCAGCACGTTGGCAAGGCGTCCGAGATTTGCGGTGGAATCGTGCGCCGCGGTAATCACGGTGTCGAAGGCGCCCGCGGTCTCGTGCACGATGGTCGAGAATTCGCCCTGATAGCTGCGCAACCGCGCCAGCTCGCGGTGCATCCGGGTCACCCGCATGCTGGTGAAGGCGAGCGCGATCAGCAGCACGGCATCAACGAGATAGGATATCATCGACGAACTCCCGCTTCTGATCGACGGGATCGGACACCTGCATGGCGTAATAGCCATCAAGCTGGCCGATCTGACACCAGAACAGCACCTGATTGTTGCTCTCGAGGCGAGCCAGCGTGCGCGGCGTGGCCTCCAGCTCCAGCACCTGCCCCACCTTGAACTTCACGACGTCCTCGAGCGAGATCATCTTCTCGTCGAGCACCGCGCTCAGCGTCACCTCGGTACGCTGGACCTCGCTCTCCATCTGCTCGCGCCAACGCGGATCGGTCGTGCGGCCGTCGCTGGCGGTGACGGTTGCAAGCTTCTGCCTGAGCGGGTTGAGCGCGGAGTGCGGAATGATCAGGAACATCTGACCGCCGCGGTAGAGCGCCTGCACCATCATGTTCGCGCAGATCGACATGTTGCTGGCGCGTCCGATCGCCAGCGACGCCATCGCGGTCTCGACACGCTCGACGCGGAAGGTGACGTTGGACGTTCCGGCGAAGGCGCCCTGCAGCGCCTTGGCGAACCGCTCGAACAGCGCCTGGACCAGCCGGATCTCAATGTTCGAGAACGTGCGTTCGACGTCAAGCGGCGGTTCCGCTCCGTCGGAGCCGAACATCGCCTCGACCATCGTGAACACGAAGTCGCGGTCGAGCATGATGATGACGCGAGAGTCCCACTGCTCGGCATAGAGGACGGCCCCGACCGCGTTGCCCTCGTAGTCCTTGATGATGTCGCCGAGCGGATCGTTGGTGATGCCGTTGACCGAGAAATAGCAGGGCGTTCCGGCCATCGGCTGCAGGCTGTCGGTGCACGATGCCGCCATGCGATCGAAGATCACATTGAGCATCGGCATACGGTCGATCGATATGCCGGCAGCGTCCAGCAGGTAGTTCGGCAGCTGCTTGCGCTGATCGACTTCGGCGTCTTCCATCATCATGCGCGCGCCGCCTTGGGTTCAGCGTCGGCAACGACGGCCTTGGGACCTGCGATCGTCTCGTTCTCGACGACGTCGATCGAGGGACGTTCGCTGCTCGAGATCATCTTGCGGCCGTGCTCGACCGCGATCTGGGGCATGGCGCCGTTCATGAACGCCAACAGCGTCTGCTTGACGATGATGTAGGGCCGGCACTTCTTCTCGCGCATCATCTTGATCTTGATCGCGAAGGGCGAAATGATGCCGTAGGACAGGAAGATGCCGGCGAAGGTGCCGACGAGAGCGGCGCCGATGAAGCCGCCCAGCAGCTTCGGCGACTGATCGAGCGCGCCCATCGCCTTGATGACGCCGAGCACCGCAGCGACGATGCCGAGGGCCGGCATCGCCTCCGACACCGTCACCAGTGCATGGTAAGGAGCCAGCTTGCCCTTGACGATGGTGTGGATCTCCTCGTCCATCAGCGCCTCGATCTCGTGCGTGCGCGCATTGCCCATGATGATGAGACGGACGTAATCGCAGATGAACTGGAGCAGCGAGGGGTCGCCGAGCACGCTGGGGAATGCCTTGAAGATCTCGGAGTTCGAGGGGTCGTCGATATGCGCCTCCACCTCGTTGCGGCCCTTGCCCCGCAGCTCGCGCATCAAGGCGTGCAGCGCGCCGAGCAGGTCGAGGTAATAGCGCTGTCCCGGCACCGCGTTGGTGATGGCCTGCATGCAGGCGACGCCGCTGTCGACGACCGTCTTCCACGGATTGGCCACGATGAAGGTGCCGACCGCGGTGCCGATGATGATGACGAATTCCCACGGCTGCATGAGCACGGCCAAATGCCCGCCCATGGCGGCAAAACCGCCGAGCAGCGCCGCTACCGTGATGAAAATCCCCACGAAACTGCCCAACGCGCCGCTCCATCGCCGATCCCACCGGGAATACCTAGTCGGCGACGCTTGCGCGAAGCTGGCTTCGAGGTCGCCAGCCCCGCGCAAGCAATTGGCGGCAGCTTGAAGCGGCGTCGCAAACGGCGCCAGAGGGGCGCGTGTCATGCTATCCACCATCGCGGACTACACCAGGCTGACCAAGGACATGGGCAAGTCGCTGACGCAGGTCGCGCAGCAGCCGGATGTCAGCCGCGAGACCGACTACTTCCTCAGCCATATCGGCAAGGTGAAGACCATCGACGACTTCCTGAAGGACTATCGTCTCTACTCCTATGCGATGAAGGCCTATGGCCTCAGCGACATGACCTACGCCAAAGCGTTCATGCGCAAGGTGCTGACCGAGGGGGTCGCGAGCAAGGACGCCTTCGCCAACAAGCTGACCGACGTCCGCTACCGGCAATTCGCAACCGCTTTCAATTTCGCCGCGCTCGGCGACAAGGCGACTCAGACCGCCGCGGCCACGACCGGGACGGCGACCCAGTTCGTCACGCAGACGATGGAGGAGAAGGCCGGGGACCAGAACGAGGGCCTGCGGCTGGCGCTGTATTTCACCCGCAAGGCTTCCACCATCACGACCGCCTACCAGGTCCTGGCCGACAAGGCGCTGACGCAGGTGGTGCAGACCGCGCTCGGCCTGCCGGCGACGATCAGCTCGGCCGACATCGACGCCCAGGCCAAGATGATCGCGGACAAGATCAATCTCGCCGACTTCCAGGACCCGGCCAAGGTGACGAAGTTCGTGCAGCGCTTTGCGGCGATGTGGGATGCGACCCAGGCCCAGAACGACAGCTCGACCAATCCCGCGCTGGTCCTGATCGCCGGCGCCGCGACGTCGGTCAGCATGGATACCAACGTGCTGGCGACGCTTCAGAACATCAAGTTCAACAGGTAAGTCATGCAATCGGCTCTCTATGTGGGATTGTCGGCGCAGGTCGCCCTCGAAAAGCGCCTGCAGACGATCGCCAACAACGTCGCCAACGTCAACACCGCGGCGTTCCGCACCGACGTGGTGAAGTTCGAGACCGTGCTGTCCAAGGCGGGCCCGACGCCGGTGGCGTTCTCCTCGCCCGGCGACTCCATCATCTCGCGTGAGATGGGCAACATCACCGAGAGCGGCAACCCGCTCGACGTCGCCGTGGTCGGCCAGGGCTGGATCGCCTTCGCCGGTCCGAACGGCACGGTCTACACGCGCGACGGAAGGCTCCAGATCGCCCCCAACGGCGATCTTCAGACCGTGAGCGGCTTTCCGGTCGTCGATTCCGGCGGCGCGCAGATCACGCTCGACCCGAACGGCGGACCGATCTCGATCGCGCGCAGCGGCGCGATCATCCAGGACAACAACGAGATCGGCACCATCGGCCTGTTCAGCATCCCGGCCGACGCCAATCTCGAACGCTACGGCAATTCCGGCGTGACGCCGGACCGGCCCGCGACCGCCATCGCGGACTTCTCCCGCGACGGCTTCAAGCAGGGCTATGTCGAGGGCTCCGGCGCCAATCCGATGATGGAATTGACCAAGCTGATCGCGGCCTCGCGCGCCTTCGACGGCACCAACTCGATGATCGAGGGCACCGAGAGCTCGCTGCAGAACGCGATCCGGACGCTCGGCGAACCCGGCAAGTAGAGTGTGCCGCGTGCGCAATAAGGTTGGACGGTTTCCTTGAACGCTCTTCGGCAACTCGAGTGGGCGCTGCTGGAGCTTCAGCAGAGCACTCCCCTGGCAAGCGTCAGCGGCGCGATCTCCGAGATCGCGCCGACGCATTTCCGCGTCTCCGGCCTGTCGCGCTTCGTCAGGCTCGGCGAGCTCATCGGCGTCGATTGCGGCGGCAAGCGCCAGATCGGCGAGGTGGTGCGGATCGACAGCGACGGCATCATTGCCAAGCCGTTCGACCGGCAGTTCGCAGGCGGGCTCGGCTCGGTCGCCTCCCGCATGCCGCCTCTGTCCTTTGCGCCCGATCCGAGCTGGAAGGGCCGCGTCATCAACGCCCTCGGCGCGCCGCTGGACGGACTGGGGCCTCTCACGCAAGGGTCGCAGGCGGTCTCGGCCGAGACCGAAGCGCCGTCGGCCATGAAGCGCGCACGCGTGCACAAGCCGCTGCGCACCGGCGTGCGCGTCATCGACCTGTTCGCGCCGATCTGCGCCGGCCAGCGCGTCGGCATCTTTGCCGGCTCGGGTGTCGGCAAATCGACGCTGCTCGCGATGCTCGCCCGCAGCCAGGGCTTCGACACCGTCGTGCTGGCCCTGGTCGGCGAGCGCGGCCGCGAAGTGCGCGAGTTCATCGAGGACGTGCTGGGCAACGACCGTCACCGCGCCGTCACAATCGTGTCGACGGGCGACGAAAGCCCGATGATGCGGCGGCTGGCGCCGAAGACGGCGATGGCGGTCGCCGAATATTTCCGCGACCGCGGCGAATCGGTCCTGCTGATGGTGGATTCGATCACCCGCTTCGCCCACGCCGCTCGCGAGGTCGCGCTCGCCGCCGGCGAGCCCGCGGTGGCGCGCGGCTACGCGCCGACGGTCTTCACCGATCTGCCGCGCCTGCTCGAGCGCGCCGGCCCGGGCGAGGAGGGATCCGGCACCATCACCGGGATCTTCTCCGTGCTGGTCGACGGCGACGATCACAACGAACCCATCGCCGACACCATCCGCAGCACGCTCGATGGGCACATCGTGCTCTCCAGGCACATCGCAGACCAGGCGCGCTATCCGGCAGTCGACGTTCTGGCCTCGGTCTCCCGCCTCGCCCACAACGTCTGGGACCCGGAGGAGCGCGAATTGGTGAGCAAGCTGCGCGCCATGATCGCGAAATACGAGGATACGCGCGACCTTCGCCTGATGGGCGGCTATCAGCCGGGACGTGATTCGAGTCTCGACCAGGCGGTCGAGATGGTCCCGCGAATCTACAGCGCGATGCGGCAAGGCGCGTCGGCCCCGCCGAGCGCCGATCCGTTCCGCGAGCTTCGGGACATGCTCAAGGGCGACTGACGGATTGAGAGGGCGAGGCGCCTGCCGCGCGCCGTGGCCGTGGTTTTCGACAGGAGATTGCGCATGTCGCTACGCTTCCAGCGCATGCGCATGCACACCGGTCGCCGATTTTTCTCTTGAGCGAATTCACCCGTTCAGGTGAGCACAAGCCCGCAAACGCGATGCAAGCAATCGAAGGGTCGATCTGCAAGCAGTGCGGGAACAACCGTCACGTGTAATTCCAACGAGTTCCCTCGACGATTCCTCGGCAGAACGCACAAGTTGTGGATGACGTGCCGCCAAACACCGTGGTGATGCACAAGCTTCGATCAATTTGCATCAACGCCAGACAACAACGTGCCGTGCAATCAAACCGTCGTATAGTTGCGTGCATGTTGCGCGCGGGGCAGCGTATTGCGTTCACTATCATGTGTCCCTGGAAGTGAAATTGTCTTGAACGTTACATTCGCCTGCAACGACATCCAGTCTGCGAGAGGGTCTCTACTTGATTTTGTTGAGAAGCTCATCCATCGTTTTGGTTGAGTAGAAGAAACGTCTGCTTGTGACTTGAACTTTTGGGGGCTTCGGTTGAGCTATTCCGGTCCACCGTTCGCCGGCGACGGCAACCCGAGCTCCCGCGCGACGACGACGCTGTCGGCATGCCATCAGCGATACGGCTTCTCGCTCCGGACGATGCGACGCTCATCCGCCCAGGTCGAGCGCGTTGCGATCCGTGCCTTTGTGCAAGAGTTCGATCCGACATGCTCGTCTGACACTCAGGGCGCAAAGCGGCTTCGGGACGCCGCAGACGAAGTTCCGGGGACGAGGTAGATTCATGCCATTGGCGCGGGAAGCCGTCGAGCTGCTGGTTCAGGCGGCGAGGGCTTGGTATTTCGAGGGCAATCAGCATGGATTGCGCGATCGGGAGTGGATGGCGCTGCGCTTTCTCGGGCGCGCCAACAGGTTTTCGCGCACGCCGTCCGCGCTGGCCGGCTTCATCGGCGCCACACGAGCGACTGCATCGCAGATCGTCAAGACTCTGGAGAGCAAGTCGTTCCTGGTGCGAAAGCCGTCGCACGAGGACAAGCGTTCCGTCGTCCTGAATGTCACGTCCCAGGGCGAGAAATGCCTGAGCCAGCACGATCCGATCAATCACGTGGTGAACGCGGTGACGGCGCTCGGGACCGACGAGTGCATCAAGCTGCGCGACTCTCTCCGCGAGATCCTCAATCACCTCGATGCGGCCCATCAGCGGCTCGAAGCGAGCATCTGCCGGGACTGCATGTTTCTCGCAGAGCGCGGCCCGGGCACCGGCAAGGGACGTGGAAACGCCGAGTTCATGTGCCGGCTCTATCGTGCTCCGATCTCGCTCGAGGAGACCGAGCTGCTCTGCACCAGCTTCGAGCGCACGCGTGACCGTCCCAAGATCGAGCAGCATCTCGACCGCGACCGCGTGGCGAGCCAGGGCTGAGGCGCAGCGGATCGGCCGCCAAGGAGCGGCATGCGCTCCATCAACATCGTCATTGCGAGCGAAGCGAAGCAATCCAGAGTCTTTCGGCGGAGAGATTCTGGATTGCTTCGTCGCAAGGGCTCCTCGCAATGACGGAGTATGTGGGTGCAGCTTCGCTCTTCCACCTGGCATTTTGAACGCAGACACGCCTTCACAGCCTCGCGGCGCATTTCGCCCGAGCTTTACTGGTCTCGCCGCCCTCATAGGCAAGAGGGCGCAGGGAAGACCGGGTGCCGACTGGCACCCGCGGTCCGCTGCGCGAAAAGCACACGCAGAAAGAACCGCACAGCAGCATACAGGTGTAGCCAAACACTCGGCCTTCCCTGCGCGATGGCCGGACGGCTTATGCCGCGCTCTCCCGGGAGCCGAATTCCTTCTGGCCTCCCTCACCTTCGCGAAAGTCGCTAACACGACGCCGGTTGACGCCAATGTCACATTCGCCAAGGCTTGACCGTAGCAACGACGGCCAGGACCACACGGTTTTGCCGTACGCGCGGCCCGCCATTTCGCCGCAGTTTTTCCAACTCCGTCGACAGAGCCGGAAACTTACAGACGAGACGAAACCTAGCAGCGCCGTTCGTCCGCGCGCGGCCGCGGGCTCACCGGGGACTACCCTCCCTGCCCGCACCTCTCGCGCCCGACGCTGCCGCGTCCACCGCAAGCCCCGGCTCACGAACATGACGACGACGCGATCGCCCCTCAAGGTGGTGAGACATACGATATTTCCGAATTTCGGTAAAGAGGAATATTTTGCCTTACCAACTTGACGGCGGGCGAAACAGGAGCGATCGCGCAGGCGCGTTGGAGCGCAGTCCCGGACAAGGGCGGGACGGCGAGCGCGGCGGGAGCCCGGCCTCGCCTTGTATGCATTATCCCAGTTGCCATCCTTCCGCAGTTCGCTTTACATGCCCTCCAACGCGCCCCGCGGATGACGGCCGGGGCCGAAAAATCACACACATTGCCAAAGGGACGGAGCATGGCGCGCAACATATTGATTCTCGGGGCTTCTTACGGCTCCCTGCTGGGCACGAAGCTGCTGATGGCCGGGCACAACGTGACCCTGGTCTGCCGCGCCAAGACGGCGGAGCTAATCAACCGCGACGGTACCGAGGTCCGCATCAAGTTGCGTGACGAGGCGGTGCACCGGGCGATCTTCTCCCGCAACCTCCCCGGCAAGCTCGATGCGGTGACGCCGGCCAATGTCGACCTCTCCCGCTACGATCTGGTCGGCCTCGCGATGCAGGAGCCGCAATACACCAACCACACGGTGCGCGTCCTCATGGTCAAGATCGCCGCGGCGAAGCTGCCGTGCCTGTCGATCATGAACATGCCGCCCTTGCCCTATCTGAAGCGGATTCCGGCACTCGCCGACATGGATCTCGAGGAGGCCTACACCAATGCGCAGGTGTGGGAGCGGTTCGAGCCCGGGCTGGTGACGCTGTGCTCGCCCGACCCGCAGGCCTTCCGTCCGCCGGAAGAAGCCGCCAACGTGTTGCATGTCGGCCTGCCCACCAATTTCAAGGCGTCGGTCTTCGCCGACGAGAAGCACAACAAGCTGCTGCGCGAGCTGGAGGCCGACATCGACGCGGTGACGCTCGACGGCCACGACGTGCCGGTGAAACTGAAAGTGTTCGATTCCCTGTTCGTGCCGCTGGCGAAATGGTCGATGCTGCTCACCGGCAATTACCGCTGCATCACGCCGAACGAGCCGCAGTCGATCCGCGATGCGGTGCACGGCGATCTCAAGCGCTCGCAGACGATCTACGACCATGTCGACGCGATCGCCCGCCGCCTCGGCGCCGATCCGCAGGACCAGGTGCCGTTCGCGAAATATGCCAAGGCCGCGGAGAGCTTGCTCAAGCCGTCATCGGCCGCGCGCGCGGTCGCGAGCGGCGCGCCCTTCATCGAGCGCGTCGACCTCCTGGTGAAGCTGATCTCGCACCAGCTCGGCGTGCCCAACGCCGAGATCGACCGCACCGTCGACACCGTGGACCAGAAGCTGAACGAGAAGATCGTGCAGGGCGGCTCCGGCGCGCAGTAGCGCCGCTTCAAGCGACGTCGGCGCTCAGGCGATCAGGAACGATTGCAGCCAGATCAGGCCGGTCACCGCGACCAGCGTGACCGCGCCGGTGCGCGTGACGAGGTCAGGGCGCCCGAGGCGACGCGCGCCGCGTCCGAGCGTTGCGCCCAGAATGATCCATGCGGCGCCGGCGGTGAGAATCTGAAGCGCGATCACGCCGAGCCACGGCACCAGTTCGAGCGGGCCGGCCCCAAGCGGCAGGAGCAGGAACGCGAAGACCAATGCTTTCGGGTTCAACAGGGTCGTCAGCAGCACCTGACCGAACGTCACCGCAGCACCGTCGCGCAGCTCGCGCGTGTTGACGCGCCAGAGCATGGCCGCGAGGCACAGGATGTAGATCGTCACGGCGACGCGGAGCACCAGCGCTGCAATCGGGATGTCGCTGATGACCGGACCGAGCGCCAGCCGCAGCACCGCGATCGCCAGCAGATAACCGCACAGCTCCGCCGCGAGCAGATGAAGGGATCGCGAGATGCCGGCTCCGGCCCCCGATGTCGCGAGCAGGGTGTTGGTCGGCCCCGGCACCGCCAGCAGGAAATAGGTCGCCGTGAAGAAGGTCAGAAACGTCATGCGGCCAGATAGCAGGTCTCGGCCCCGCTGATCTTGATCTGCGTCATTTCGGGCCGAGCGATCGCCGATGCGGCCCCATCGTCGGCGAACCGACGCCGTTCGGCACCGGGTTCCTGCCGCTCACAGTGAATACTTTCCGGTTTTGACGTGGGCAACACCGCCTGATTCGCGCTGGAGCGCTCGACGCGCCACCGCTGGATTGATAAGCCGCTGTCCGCGAATGACGGGGACTTGAGTCGGGGACATGACGGTTGCGATCGAGATGGGGCAGACCACGGCGGGCGCCGCGGCCGCCATGGACCTCGAGGAACTGCTGGCGACCCGTCTCCTGGTGCAGGGCAATTCGGGCTCCGGCAAGTCGCATCTCTTGCGGCGGCTGCTGGAACAGAGCGCGCCCTGGGTACAGCAGGCCATCATCGATCCCGAGGGCGATTTCGTCACGCTGGCCGAGCGCTTCGGCCATCTGGTGATCGAGGCCGAGGACCACACCGAGCGCGGCCTTCAGGTCGCGGGCGAACGCGCACGGCTACATCGTGTCTCCACCGTGCTCAATCTCGAAGGCCTCGATGCCGAGAACCAGATGCGGCGCGCAGCTGCCTTCCTCGGCGGAATGTTCGACGTCGACCGCGATCATTGGTACCCGATGCTGGTCGTTGTCGACGAGGCCCAGCTGTTTGCGCCGGCGGTGGCGGGCGAAGTCTCGGACGAAGCCCGAAAACTCTCGCTCGGCGCCATGACCAATCTGATGTGCCGCGGCCGCAAGCGCGGGCTTGCCGGCATCATCGCGACCCAGCGCCTCGCCAAGCTCGCCAAGAACGTCGCGGCGGAAGCCTCGAACTTCCTGATGGGCCGCACCTTCCTCGACATCGACATGGCGCGCGCCGCCGACCTGCTCGGCATGGAGCGGCGGCAGGCCGAAGCCTTCCGCGATCTCGAGCGCGGCCAGTTCATGGCGCTCGGACCTGCGCTGTCGCGCCGGCCGCTGCGTCTCAACATCGGCCCGACCGAGACGAGCCCGCGCAATTCGACGCCGCGGCTGATGCCGCTGCCGGAGGCCACGCTTGAAGACGCCCGCGCGGTGATCCTCGCCGCGCCACCGCCCGATGCCAGCCGGCCGCAACGCCGGCCGGCGCCGGATCTGCTCGAACAACTTCGCGCGGCGAAGGCCGCCGCCGTGCCGGAGATTCGGCCAGAGGCGGTCGAGGCTCCCATCAGCGCCGAAGAGCTCGCCGAGCGGCGCGAGCGCGTGGATCGTACGCTGCGTGCCGTGCTGGCCGAGCCCGATGCCGGCTTCCGCGCGATCGGCGTGCTCTATCAGGAGTTCGTGGTCCGCTGCCGCATCGAGGGCTTAGGGGCGGCAGTCCCTGATCTCAACGAATTCCGGCGCATGCTGACGCATGCGCGCGCCGGGCTGGGGGCGGATCTCACCGAAGACGACGCCTGGCAGGAGGTGTCGCTGCGCGCCTCGATCCTGCCTGACGACATGCAGGGTGTGTTCATGATGATCGCGCGCGCGGCGAAGGAAGGCTGGCCCTGCCCCGGCGATGCCGCGATCGCCCGCGCCTACGGCTCGCACTCGCTGCGCCGCGCGCAACGCCTGCTCGGTTACATGGAGGAGCAGGGCCTGATCGTCGTCCAGCTCGACGGCGGCGGACGCCGGATCGTGACGCTGGTGGAGCTCGCCTGGGCAACCGCGCCGGGCGATCCCAACGGAGATGATCAGCCGGTGGAGCAGGTCGCGAGCGCGGCGTCGGCTTGATGTTACCACGACTGAGATGCGCTCCCGCCTTGCGCAGGGCTATAGCATTTTAGAATTCTTCCCTGCGGCCATCCTTCGAGACGCCCGCTTGAGGCGGGCTCCTCAGGATGAGGGCGGAGTGCGCGGCAACACACGCACTGATGCTGATGAGCCTCATCCTGAGGAGGCGCGTAAGCGCCGTCTCGAAGGACGAGGCGTGCGCGCGGGCCGCTGCGTCATATGCGATGGCCGTGCCTGCGTAGGGGAGAGGTTGAGACGCCTACGCCGCCTCGGAGCCGCCGAGATAGGCGTCGCGGATGCGGGGATCGTCCTTCAGCGCGCGCGCGGGGCCTGACAGCACGATCTTGCCGGTCTGCAGCACATAGGCCTCGTGCGCGATCTCGAGCGCGAGGCTGGCGTTCTGCTCGACCATGAAGACAGAGACGCCCTCCTGGTTGATGGTGCGGATCAGCTCCAGCACACGGTCGACGTAGAGCGGCGACAGGCCCATGGTCGGCTCGTCCATCACGATCATGCGGGGACGGCTCATCAGCGCGCGCGCCATCGCCACCATCTGCTGCTCGCCGCCGGAGAGCGAGCCTGCGCGTTGCGACAGCCGCTGGCCGAGCTTCGGGAACAGCGTCAGCATCCTGTCGAGATCCTGCGCGATCGTCTCCCGGTCGTTGCGCACGAAGGCGCCCATCAGGATGTTCTCGCGCACGCTCATGTCGGCGAACAGCCGCCGCGCCTCCGGCACCGAGGCGATGCCGCGGCGGACGATCTGCGGCGTGGAAAGCCCGATCAGCGAGGCGCCATCGAACGTCACCTCGCCCGAGCGCGGCTTTACCAGGCCCAGGATGATCTTCATCGTGGTCGACTTGCCGCTCGCGTTGCCGCCGAGCAGGCAGACGATGTGGCCGCGCGCGACCGTGATCGACAGGTCGAAATGCACCTGGGCCTGGCCGTAGAAGGTGTTGACGTTCGACAAAGCCAGCAGTGCTTCGGGAGCAGAGTTCGTCATGCCGCGCTCTCCTGCTCGGTCGTCCCAGATAGCCCGTGGCCGAGATAGGCCTCGATCACCTTGGGATCGGTTCGCACCTGTTCGCCCGGTCCTTCCGCGATCTTCTTGCCCTCGTCCATGACGATGACGCGGTCGGACAGGCGCATCACCATCTCCAGCTTGTGCTCGATCAGGAGGATGGTCAGCCCTTCGGCTTTCAATTCGGCGACGAGCGACTGCATCTCCGCGGTCTCGGTCGGGTTCATGCCGGCAGTGGGCTCGTCGAGCAGAAGGAGCCGCGGCTTCAGCGCGAGTGCGCGGGCGATCTCGATCCGGCGGCGGTTGGCGTAGGAGAGGCTATAGGCGGGCTGGTCGATGCGCGGCAGCAGCCGCTCGCCGAAACGGGCGAGAATGGCTTTCACCTCTTCGCGCAGCCGCTCTTCCTCCGCCTTGACGCTGGAAGGACGCAGCAAGGCCAGACCCAACTCTAGCAGCGGACCGATCACCGGCACGGCAGGCTTGACCGCGCGCAGCCGCGTGTGTGCGCCGATCAGGACGTTGTCCATGACGCTGAGATTGCCGAACACGCGGCCGAGCTGGAAGGTGCGCGCGATGCCCTCGGCCGCGAGCCGCTCCGGCGACAGGCCGGTGATGTCCTGGCCTTCGAAGCTCACGGTGCCGTCGTCGGGCCGGTCCAGCCCGGTCACGAGATTGAACAGCGTCGTCTTCCCGGCGCCGTTCGGGCCGATGATGCTGATCAGCTCGCCCTTGGCGAGATCGAGGTCGATGGCGTCGACCGCTGTGAGGCCGCCGAAACGGCGCGTCAGTCCGCGCAGGGACAGCAAGGGGTGAAGCTGCTGCGCCATCAGATCGTCCCCAGCAGGCCCTGCGGCCTGAACCGCACGAGCAGCAGCAGCACGATGCCGTAGATCAGGATGCGATACTCCGCCGCGATCCGGAACACCTCGGGCAAGCCGACCAGCGCGACCGACCCGACGATGGCGCCGACGACGTTGCCGAGGCCGCCGAGGATGACGACCGTCAGCGCCAGGATCGATTGCTGCGTGTTGAAGGTCTCGTGGTTGATGTAGGAATAAAGATGCGCGGCGATGCCGCCGCTGACGCCGGCGGCGAAGCCGCCGAAGATGAAGGCGAGCGACTTGTAGCGGTTCAGGCTGAGGCCGTAGGCGCGCGCGGCGATATCGTCGTCGCGGATGGCGCGAAAGCTGCGGCCGAGATGCGAGGTGAGCAGGCGTCCTTGCAGCAGCGCCAGCACGACCATCACGGCAAAACTGAACCAGTAGATGGACGATGGGCTGATCAGGTCATAGCCGAACAGCGTCAGCGGCGGGATGCCGGAGATGCCGATCGGGCCGCGCGTGACGCTCTCCCAGTTCAGGATCACCAGCGACACGATCTCGCCGATCGCGAGCGTCGCGATCGACACATAGTGCCCGCGCAGGCGAAAGGACGGCGAGATCAAGAGCGTGCCGAGCGCAGCGCTCATCAGGCCGCCACCGATGATGGCGAGGCCGGCCGGGACGTTGAGGGTCAGCGACAGCAACGCCGACGTGTAGGCGCCGATCGCGAGCAGCGCGGCATGCCCGAGCGAGACCTGGCCCATGGTGCCCGCAACCAGCGTGAGGCTGAGCGCGAGCATGCCGAGCAGCCAGGCATTGATCAGGGTCTGGAGCACGTAGAAGGACACCGGGAACAGCGGCAGCACCGCGAAGATCGCCGCTGCAACGGCCAACGCCCAGCGCGGAATGCGCAACGGGCGGCTCGGCGCGATGAAGGTGCCGGTGAGCGGCTCGGGCGGCGCCTGCCGGGGGCTGACGAACAGGCCGTTCGGCCGCAGCACCAGGACGACGACCAGCAGCAGGAAGGCGAACAGGTTGCGGTAGCTGGTGCCGAACACGGCAACGCCGTAGCTCTCGACGAGGCCCAGCAGCAAGCTGCCGATCACCGCGCCGGGCACGTTACCGGCGCCGCCGACCACTTCGGCAACGACGCCCTTCAGCGTCGCCTGCAGGCTCATCGCAGTGTCGATCTGGTTGTAGTACATTCCGACCAGCATGCCGGAGACGCCGCCGAGCGCCGCCGCGATGCCGAACACCGCCTGATTGACGCGGTTGACGTCGACGCCCATCTGCATCGCGGCGTCGCGGTCCTGCGACGCCGCGCGCACGGCCCAGCCGAGCTTGCTGTAGCGCAGGAACACGAACAGCAAGAGCGCGCTGGTGATGCCGACGCCGGCGATGAGCAGATCGAGCGGCCCGATCGTGCCGCCGCCGAGCTGGAAGCGCACGTCGGGCAGCTGGCTCGGCAGCGCGCGCGGATTGGGCGAGAAGGTCAGCATCACCAATTGATCGAGCACGAAGCTGATGCCGATGGTCGCGAGCAGCGGCGCGATGCGCACCGAGTTCTGCAGCGGCCGCAGGCCGAACCGCTCGATGATCAGCCCGACCAGCGCGGCGGCCGCCGCCACCACGATGATGGTGAGCGGCAGCGGCGTATGCAGCTGCACCACCGCGACCCAGCCGATATAGGCGCCGACCAGATAGATCGAGCCTTGCGCGAAGTTGATGAGACGGCTGACGCCGAAGATCAGCGCCAGCCCGACCGCGACCAGGGCGTAGACATTGCCGATGATCAGCCCGTTGATCGTGTAGTCAAACCAGGAGGACACGCAGCGTTCCTAATGAGGGATGAAGCGGCCGGAGCGGTGCGCTCCGGCCATCAGGTCAGGTCGGCTTGCCGTCCCACAGCAAGAACTGGCCCTTGCGCACGACGAGCTCGGCGTTCATGGCGCCTTTGACGCGGCGGCTCTCGACGTCGAACGTCGCCTTTCCGAAGATGACGCTGGAGACGTCCTTCACCTTGGCGAAGGCATCGCGGATGGCGCGGCGGTCGGTGCCGCCGATCTTCACCACGGCAGCGGCCATGTTCATCGCGTCGTAGGAATAGGCGTTGAAGGCGTCGGGCTCCTGCCCGTTGTACTTGGCCTTGAAGCCGTCGATGAACTTCCTCACCTCGGGCCGCGGATCTTGCGGGAAATAGCGCGTGCCGAGATGGACGTCCTCGACGGCCTCGCCGCCGAGCTCCAGGAATTTCGGCGAGTACACCGAGCTTGCGGCGCAGATCGTCTGCTTCAGGCCGACCTGGCGGGCCTGGCGCGCGATCAGCGCACCGTCGGAATAATAGGAGATCAGGATCAGCCCGTCCGGGCTGGCGTCGCGCACGCGCACCAGGGTGGAGCGGAAGTCGCGCTCCTCGGCGATGTAGCCCTCGGTGACCGCGATCTCGGCGCCGTATTCCTTGGCCGCCTTGACGAAATGGTCGCGGCTGGTACGGCCCCAATCGGTGTTGAGGTGCAGCACCGCAAGCTTCTTCAGGCCGAGCCGCCTGACGGCGTAGGACGCCAGCAGCGGCTGCTCGTCGGCCTGGCTCACCGACGTGCTCCACATGAAGTCGCCGCCCTTGGTGAAGTCGGGGTGCGAATTGGTGAAGCCGAACTGCACGAGGCCGCCGCGCTGATAGATCGGCGAGGCCGCCATCGACGCGGGGCTGGAGAAATCGCCGAGCTCCATGACGATGCGGGGATCGGAGACGAACTTCTGGGCGATCGCCACCGACTGGCGCGGATCGCTCTGGCTGTCCTCGAACTGGTAGGCGAGCTTGCGGCCGTTGATACCGCCGGCGGCGTGAATCTCGTCGAGCGCGAGATCAAAGCCCTGCTTCCACTGCGCGCCATATTGCGCGTTCGGTCCCGTGAGGGGGCCGCTGACGCCGAGCAGGATCGGCTCGGCGGATTGCGCAAAGGCGCTGCGCGAGAAGGCCGCGCCCGCCATCATGGCGGCGAGCGAGCCTTTGACCAGGGTACGACGATCGATGTTGCTCATGCACGGCTCCATCCATTTCAGTTGATAGTTTTTAGTTGATACGGCAGCAATTCTCGTGCCGGTGAGATTGCCTATTTCGAGGGCTCGCCGAGCGACAGCATCAGCCGGTTTGCCCAGTTGAAGAACGAGGCGCCGTTGATGACATCGACGATCTCGGCGTCGTCGAGACCGGCGCGGCGCAGCTCCGCGATATTATCGGGCCCGAATGCGATCGGCGTGGCCGCCAGCGCCACCGACGCCTTGACCACCGCATTCCAGCGCTCGCCGAGATCGGCGTTGACGCCTTCGTCGAGCAGGCGCTGCACGTCGTCGCGGCGCTTGGAATAGGTGCTGGCGAAGCGCGCATGCACCGAGGCGCAATAGATGCAGCCGTTGTAGCGCGAGGTGGCGGCCGCCGCGAGCTCGCGCTCGGCGCGCGGCAGGCCGTCGGCGACGTTGTAGAAGATGTCCTTGTCGGTCTTGGTGCGGGCCTCCAGCACTTCGGGATCGCGCACCAAGAGACGAAAGTATTCCGACTTGGCGCGGGCGCGGTCGACGAGGCCGGCATAGTGCCGCTCGGTCAGCTCGGCCTCGGGCAGCGGGTCGATCCACGAGACCCAGCCGAGCTCGTCCTGGGTGAAGACGACGGGCGGATTGACTGTGCTCATGATTGGGCCTCCTAGGCGCTTGCCGCGGCGAGCGTGCGCAAGCCGCTGACGACGCGCACCTGGAACGACAGGAACGCAACGAGCTGCGAGAACGTGACGATGCCGGTGTTCGACCAGCCGGCGGCCAGCAGCGCCTTCATGTCGGCGGATGCGGAATCGCGCGGGTGGAACACCAGGAGATGCGCGTGCTCAAGCGCCGCGATCAGCCGGGCGCCGAGAACAGGCTTGCGCTCCGCGCCGACGCGATAGACCAAGCCGGCCTTGTTCTCGATCGACAGCGGGCCGGCCGGATAGGCGCCGTATGGGCCCGAGGTCTTGCCGCGCTCGATCTCGGCCTTGATCGCATCAGACAGCGGCGCGCCATCCGCAGTCGCGGCAAGCTTGTCGCGATAGAAGGCGGCGACGGGGGATTCGCCATGCAGCCCGGTCACGAAGGCTGCGACCGCGGCGCGTTCGGCCAGCGAGAAATCGCCGGCGTCGATCGGCTCGAACAGCGAGAGATAGCTCTTCTGCGCATTCTCGCGCGCCTGCAGGCGGCGCGCGCGGATGGCATCCAGGGTGGAGCCGGGCTCGATCCCGGCGAGCGTGTCGATGATATCCTTCGGTGCCATCATTCAGCCTCGTGCAACGCGATTCCATTCATTCCGGCTAGCCTGCGAGGGCAACGTCCTTGGCGGCCGTCCGGGTCCAGCCCAGCGCCGGCGCGACCTTGTCGGCGACGAGCTCGATCGAGCGCAGGACGTAAGGATGCGGCGCATCGACCGAATGCACCTGGAAGACGAGATCGGTCACCCGCTCCAGCGTGGCGTCGGTACGGAGCGAGGCGATGACGTGATCGGCGTCTCCGACATGGGTGTCGAACGCGGTGATCATCTCCTCCAGCGTCTCGCCCGGGGGAAGGTGTCCGCCTTTCATGAATTGCGGCAGTGCGCGGCGCAGCCCGATGTCGGCGAGGCGCAGCGCCTCGCGATGGTCGTCGGCGACGAAGACGCTGCGCGAGGCCATGATGCGCGGCTCGCAGCCCGGCGGCAGCGCGGCGAGATAGGCGTCGATGATCGGGTTCTGGATCTCGGCGAGGGTCGCGTTCGGAGCGTCCTTGGCGCGTGGCTGGGTGCGCGACAGCAGGAGGCCGTCGCCCGCCTTGCCGGCCCGGGCGCCGCCGGCGACGGAGAACGTCGCCTGCCAGATGCGCTTGTCCAGTTGCGGCCGCTGCGGATAGAGCGTGTCGCCGCCGTCGAGCGGCTTGCCGGTCAGGGCCTTGCGGACGATCTCCAGATTGCGGGCAAAGATCTCGTTGCGCTGGGCGCTGTCGAGGCCGAAGGCGGCGAAGGCGGACGGGTTGCCGCCGGTGCCGACGCCGAGCTCGAAGCGGCCGTTGCAGAGGAGATCGAGCACCGCGGCATCCTCCGCCACCCGCACCGCGTTCTCCAGCGGCAGGGTGACGATGCCGGTGCCGAGGCGGATGCGCGAGGTCTGGGCGGCGACGTAACCCAGGAAGGTGAAGGGCGACGGCAGGCCGCCTTCGCGCTCATGAAAATGATGCTGCGCGATCCATGCGGAATCGAGCCCGGCCTGCTCGGCGCGGACGATCTGCTCGGCGGCGAAGCGATAGCGGTCCGCCGGCGGCGCCTCGTCGAGCAGCCGCGTGAAGAAGCCCAGGCGTTTCAGGTTGGCAAAGCGTTTCATACGATCCCTGTCGGGCGAGGATGGGCCCCGATGATGTCGGTTGCCGCAGCTCCAGACAAGCGGGCATTGCGCAGGGCACGTACGCAAGATTTCTGCGCAAGGCTCATACGCAAGGCTCCTGCGCAAGGCTGCCCGCCGGATCGCCCTTGCCTGGACTCTGGGCGGGCAGTCTGCCTACCAGCTCGGCAGCACCGCGCCCTTGAACTTGGTCAGGACGAACTCCTTGACCTCAGGCGTGTGGTAGCTGTCCACGAGGATCTTGACCCAGGGCTTGTCCTTGTCGGCGCTGCGCACCGCGATCAGGTTGACATAGGGGCCTTTCGGGTCCTCGCGCAGGATCGGATCCTTGACCGGATCGAGGCCCGCCTGGGTTGCATAATTGGTGTTGATCGCGGCGGCGTCGACGTCGTCGAGCGCGCGCGGGGCCTGCGCCGCATCGACCTCGATGAACTTCAGCTTCTTGGGGTTCTCGGTGATGTCGAGCACCGTCGGCTTGAAGCCCGTGCCGTCCTTCAGCTTGATCACGCCCTTGTCGCGCAGCAACAGCAGCACGCGGCCTCCATTGGTCGGATCGTTCGGGATCGAGACCTTGCCGCCCTCGGGGATATCGGCGAAAGCCTTGTGCTTCTTCGAATAGACGCCGATCGGGAAGTTCACGGTGAGGCCGACGGCTTCGATCTTGTAGCCGCGATCGGCCTTCTGGTTGTCCAGGTAAGGCTGGTTCTGAAACGAGTTGGCCTGGATCTCGCCGGCATCGAGCGCGGCGTTCGGCACCACGTAATCGGAGAATTCTAGCAGCTGGATGTCGAGGCCCTGCTTGGCGGCGATCGGCTTCACGGCTTCGAGGATCTGCGCATGCGGCCCCGGCGTCACGCCGATCTTGATGGTCTCGGCCGCAGCTGCGGCGGACCATGCGGCCAGCACGGCGGAGAGAATCAGGGGAAGGCGAAACGACATCGTGGTCTCCATGGGTCTTGCGGCAACGGAACCGTATTCCCTTTTCTGCGGTGCGAAATCAATGAAATGGAAATCCAAATTGGCCGCGGGTCGAGGCCAGCCTTTCTCCATTCGGCCGCAAACGGGAAACGAATGCAGAGTGCGACAAAGTGCGCGCACGTCGTCCAGCGCGATCCGGGGCCACTGCCGCTTGTGGCAGATTCCCGGATTACACTTTCGTTCCATGCGCACCTGGGCCTGCGCCCTTCTCTTTGACTCCACCACGCCCGACGTGCTGAGTTAGCGCGCACTGAGCCGGTGGCGACGAGGTGGGGATCCCGATGAACGAGAACGAAATTCGCAATCTGGTCGCGGAGGTGAAACAAGGCACGCTGTCGCGGCGCTCGTTCATCAGGACAATGGCCGCGGTCGGAATGGCAGCGCCAATCGCGAGCCAGATCCTGGTCTGGCACGACGTGGCGATGGCCGACGCCACGCTGCCGTACAAGCCAGCCAAGGCCGGCGGCGGCGGCACGCTCAAGATGCTGCTGTGGCAGGCGCCCACTTTGCTCAATCCGCATTTCGCGCTCGGCACCAAGGACCAGATCGCCTCGCGCATCTTCTTCGAGCCGCTCGCCGGCTGGGACAAGGAGGGCAACCTCATCCCCTGCCTCGCCGCCGAGGCTCCGACCAAGGCGAACGGCGGCCTTGCAGCCGACGGCATGAGCGTGATCTGGAAGCTGAAGCGGGGCGTGACCTGGCATGACGGCAAGCCCTTCACCGCCGACGACGTCGTCTTCACCTGGCAATACGCCGCGGATCTCGCCACCGCGGCCTACACCACGGGCTCCTACAAGGACATCAAGGTCGAGAAGATCGACGACCACTCCGTCAAGGTGATCTTCCGGGCGCCGACGCCGTTCTGGGCCGATCCGTTCGTCGGCTCGGTCGGGATGATCCTGCCAAAGCATCATTTCGGCGACTATGTCGGCGCCAAGTCGCGCGAAGCGCCGGGCAATCTGAAGCCGGTCGGCACCGGCCCGTACAAATTCGTCGAGTTCAAGCCGGGCGACATGATCCGCGCCGAACGCAATCCCGACTACCACATCAAGAACCAGCCGCATTTCGACACGGTCGAGATCAAGGGCGGCGGCGACGCGGTGTCTGCGGCGCGCGCCGTGCTGCAGACCGGCGAATACGACTTTGCCTGGAACATGCAGGTGGAGGAGGAGGTCCTCAAGCGCATGGAGGCGGGCGGCAAGGGCAAGCTCGACATCGTGCCGTCCGGCAATGTCGAGTTCATCATCCTCAACACGACGGACCCCTGGACCGAGCTCGACGGCGAGCGTTCGAACGTCAAGACCAAGCACCCGACGCTGTCCGATCCCGCCGTTCGCCGCGCGATCAATCTTCTGATCGACCGCGATTCGATCCAGAAGTTCATCTATGGACGCGCCGCGATCGCGACCGCGAGCTTCGTCAACGCGCCCAAGCAGTTCAAGTCGGCGAAGCTGAAATATGAGTTCGACATCGACAAGGCCAACAAGATCCTCGACGAGGCCGGCTGGACCAGGGGCGCGGACGGCATCCGCGAGAAGGAGGGCAAGAAGCTCAAATACGTGTTCCAGACCTCGACCAATGCCCCGCGCCAGAAGACGCAGGCCATCATCAAGCAGGCGTGCCAGAAGGCCGGCATCGACATCGAGATCAAGGCGGTCACCGCCTCCGTGTTCTTCTCCTCCGATGTCGGCAATCCCGACACGTACTCGAAATTCTATGCCGACATGGAGATGTACAACACGACGCAGCCGCAGCCCGATCCGGAGCGCTTGCTGAACCAGTGCGTGTCCTGGGAGATCGCCACCAAGGACAACAAATGGCTCGGCCGCAACAATTCGCGCTATTCCGATCCCGAAGCCGACAAGGCCTACAAGGCCGCGCAGAACGAGCTCGATCCGGTCAAGCGCGCCGCGCTGCTGATGAAGGTCGACGAGATCTTCTGCGAGGCCCACGTGTTCCTGCCCCTGCTCTCGCGCCACGTCGTCAACGCCGGCGCCAACAATTTGATGATCGATATCTCCGGCTGGGACACCATTACGTGGAACCTGGCGGCGTGGTATCGGACCTGACGGGGCACCACGCATTTAAGGCTCTTTTGTCCCGGACAAGCTGCAACGCGCCAGCGTTGCAGCGCAGAGCCGGGACCCAGGAGCGACGTGGCCCGCTACGACATGGCCTCGGCTCCACAGCGCACCGTACACATCCGAGCAGCGGTGCCGTAGGGTGGGCAAAGGCGCACTTGCGCCGTGCCCACCACCTGTCCGAAACAGCCACAGGAGCGTGGGCACGCTGCGCTTTGCCCACCCTACGAGATCCGAGGGGGCTCGCGAGCGCAATTGTGGTTGCAGCGCAGCGCGGGCTTTTAGAACGTGACACCGAATCCCTTCCACTGTGTGCTCCAGATCACAGCGGAATCGCGCGCCATCGCCTACAAGGATCGGGCATGGCCGCAAACAAGGTAACGGCGGTACGCACGAGGCTGGGAAGACGATCAACAGCTGCGGACTTTGCAAAGCCGTCAGGGTGAAGAGCCTGGCGGCTTTTTCGTTTTGCTGGTTCGGTAGGATGGGTAGAGCGAAGCGAAACCCATCAATAATATGTTTCCGAACGCGGGTGCATGATGGGCTTCGCGAGGCCTCCACTCATCCTACGCACTGGCTATGAAGCGCCCCCGCCCTTCTTCTCCTCGCGTTCATCTTCGATCTGACGTTCGGCTTCGAGCCAGAAGTCCAACTCCCGATTGCTGGGACGGCCGGCCTGCTCCCAGAGCTCATATGCGCGTGTGCGCACCTTGCCACGGCGCATCATGCGAAGCAGCTTTCGTTTCAATTCCTCGGCGAAGCTCCTGAAGCGTTGTCCGGTGGTTTCGTCCTTGACGAGCGAGGCCGCTCGCGTTGCGAGTTCGATCTGGTGCTCTAGCTTCTTCTGCTCGTCCACCGCCGAAACTGCCGTGGGTAAGGAACGTTGTCGGAGCCGTGCAGACACTAAATTCGCTTCCCGGATGGTCCGTTCCTTCAGGTGTTGCGCTTTCGGAAATGACCAGCTGCGCAGCATCGCTTGAACCGGCGCAGCCGGCGCCGCTAATGCCACGTCGTATCGGCTTCGACGATCACCACTCTGATTTCGGGGTCTTCGGCCGTATTGCAGGTGCACGGCATGCCCTCGCCGCAGCGGCAGCCGCCGAGCTTCTCGCTCCAGACCCGGAGCGGGTGGTTTTCGCAGACCCATCCGAGACCCTGGCAGAATGGGCAGGTCTTGTTGGTCACAGCGTATCCGGCGTCCGCAGCGTGTTCGACTTGTCCTCGTTGCGCAGCTCCTGCTCCGCCGCGTGCCAAAATTCCTCCTCGCGCCCTTCGGGCTTGCCCGCCTGCTCCCACAATTGGTGCGCGCGTTCTCTGATCTCTTGCTCGGTCGGCTCGGACAATTGCACCTCCTGCTTGGAAGCACGGCCCCACCCTGGGGGGTATGGGGGGCTTGGAGGCGGGGCCGTGCAGGCCAGCGATCGGCGGCGAGGCTGGCCCGCGGAGTCAAGCTTCGACCATGTGCAAGGGTTCCTCCGCGTCTGATCGCGCCGGACGGAACCCGCTCCGCCTCCGCCGGATGGGCATGGGGCCGACGATCAGCGCGGCCGCTCCTCCTCGCCGTGCTGCCGCAGGAGGTCGAGCAGGCGCCTGATCTGAGATCAGGCCAGGCTAGCTCCGCCGGCGGAGCGAGTGACAGATACCCGGGGCCGGCTTAGCGCGGCTTGAGCAGTTCGCGCGCGACGATCAGCTTCTGCACCTCGGTCGCACCTTCATAGATTCGAAGGGCGCGGACCTCGCGATACAGGCTCTCCACGATTTCGCCCTTGCGCACGCCGCGACCGCCGAACATCTGCACGGCGCGATCGACAACCTGCTGGGCGGTCTCGGTGGCGGCCAGCTTTGCCATCGCAGCTTCACGCGTGGTGGGAAGCTTCTGGACGTCGCGACGCCAGGCGGCGCGGTAGGTCAGCAGCGAAGCGGCGTCGGTTTCGGTCGCCATGTCTCCGAGCGCGGCCTGGGTGAGCTGCAGATCCGCCAGCGTCGCCCCGAACATGCGGCGCGTTTGTGCGTGCAGTCGCGCCTCCTCCAGCGCACGTCGGGCAAAGCCCAAGGCGGCTGCAGCAACCGAAGCCCGGAAGATGTCGAGGGTCTGCATCGCGATCTTGAAGCCGCCACCGGGCGCTCCGAGTAGCCGGCTGTTCGGAATGCGGCAATTGTCCAGGCGCAGCGTCGCGAGCGGATGCGGCGCGACGATGTCGATGCGCTCGGCCACGCTGAAGCCGGGGTCGTCCGGAAACACGACGAACGCCGAGATGCCGCGCGCACCGGGCGCCTCGCCGGTTCGGGCAAACAGCGTGTAGACGTCGGCGATGCCGCCGTTGGAGATCCAGGTCTTCTCGCCGTTCAGAACATAGCTGTCGCCGTCTTCGCGCGCCGCGCAGGTCATGGCCGCCACGTCGGAGCCGGCCCCCTGCTCCGAAAGCGCGAACGCGGCCAGCCACTCGCCCGAACGGACTTTCGGCAGCACGGCGTGTCGCAGCTCCGACGAGCCCGCAAGCGCAATGGCGCCGGATCCCAGGCCCTGCATCGCAAAGGCGAAGTCGGCAAGGCCATCGGCATAGGCCAGCGTCTCACGCGACAGGCAGATCGAGCGGGAATCGATGCTGGTCACGTCGCCGCCCGGCGCCGCGACCGCGCAATCGAGCAGCCCCGCGGCACCGAGCGCCCGCACGAGCTTGCGGCAGGCGCCGTCGATGTCGCGGTGATCGACGGCCTGAACACCACCCTGTGCGACGAAACGATCGAGCGCGTCGCAGGTCACACGATGACGCGGCTCGAAGAACGGCCAGTCCAGCCAGTCGCGGGAGATTGTCTGTGCCGGTGAGTTCATCGGTCGCTCCGCAAGGTCGGGGGCCCGCCGGACCCGGCATGCTCTCTGCCGCACCAGCGACCGCCCAAGCCGTCAGCACCATCAATTATTTCAAGTATAAACTATTTCCCCGGCCGGGGCCGTTGTCAAGTCGTCAGGCGCGGACCATATTCGAACACCTCTTCGTTGCGGCAGGACTAGCGAAGAAAAGCTGACGGTTCCGCCACATCAGGACCAGTCCTGATCCTGTCACGCCTTGAATTTAGTTTTGGCACGAACTATTCTATGAGCTGAACGGAATTCCACTCGCTTGCAGCCCGAACGAGGCTTAGGAGATCGATTTGGCACTCGCAAAGGAGTCCTCTCCGGCCTCCAGCAGGAAGGCGACCGACGCGGAGGCCGAGTACAGGGCTCAGACAAGGCTCTGGCTTCGGCTGCTGGCCTGCACGTCCATGATCGAGGGAGAGTTGCGGCGCCGGTTTCGCGAGGAATACGACTTCACGATGCCCCGCTTCGACGTCCTCGCCCAGCTCGACCGTGAGCCGAGTGGATTGGTCCTGGGGGAACTGCCCAAGCGCCTGATGGTGTCGGCCGGCAACCTGACACCGATCGTCGACCGCCTCGTCGAGGATGGATACATCACCCGCACGCCCTCGCATCTGGACCGGCGCGTCCAGATCGTCTGCATGACGGTCGAGGGCCGAAAGACCTTCAGGCGGATGGCGAAGAGTCACGGCGCCTGGCTCGCCGAATTGCTCGCCGATCTTCCAATCGACCGTCTCGACGGCCTCGTCGGCGAACTCGACGACGTGAAGAGTGCCGTGAGGGACGCCCTGCAACGGCGCGAGCGGTCATGAGCCTCAACGCCGAATTCGAATCCCGGCAGCTTCGCGATCCCAGGTCTCCGTCGTTATGCCGGCCTGTTGCAGCGCGCCCTTCTTGATCTTGCCGTTCTCCGTCAGCGGCAGCTCGTTCACGATGCGCACATAGCGCGGTACTGCGAAATAGGCGATCTGCCCTTCGCAATGCCTGATGATATCCACAGGCTCCAGCGACTGCCCCGGCTCCAGCAAGATCGCCGCCGCAACCTCGTCTTCGCCCAGTTCGGAGGGCAGCGGATAGACCGCGCACGCCGCAACCGCCGGATGGGAAAGGATGATCTGCTCGACCTCCCAGGATGACACGTTCTCGCCGCGCCGGCGGATCGAGTCCTTCATGCGATCGATGAAGCGGTAATGTCCGTCGGCATCCCTGACGACGCGATCTCCGGAATGAAACCAGAGATTCCGCCAGGCTTCGACCGTCTTCTCCGCCATGCCAAAATATCCGGTGGCGAAGGCGAACGGCTCCCTGGCGCGCAGGACGAGTTCGCCCGCCTGGCCGTCGGGCAGCTCCGAATCGTTGTCGTCGACGATCCGCGCCTCGAAGCCATCGGCCAGATAGCCCATCGTTCCCGGACGGTCGGAGGGGATTGCGCCGGCAAACACGAAATTGGTCTCGGTCGATCCATAGCCGTCGACCAGCGTCACGCCGAACCGCTCGAGGAACGGCCGATGGATCTGCGGTGGCACGCCTCCACCCAAGGCGACGCGAAGGCCGTGAGCATGATCCTCCTCCTTGCGAGGCTGAGCCATGAGCATGGATGCCATGGCGCCGAGCAGGTAACCTACGCTTGCATTGTGGAGGCGCGCGGCGGCCCAGAAGCCCGACGCGGAGAATTTTTGCTCGAGCACGTAAGTGCAACCGTTCAGCACCGCTTGATAGAATGCATTGAGCGCGTTGGTGTGGAACAGCGGCAAGGTCGTGAACAGCACGTCGCCCTCGCGGATGCCGAGCGCCCGCGCCGAGCAGATGCCCCACCAGAACAGCTGCGCTTGCGGACAGCACACGCCCTTGGCCGGCCCCGTGGTGCCGGATGTGTAGAGGATGGCAACAATATCTCCCGGCCGCACGGCACCGGGCGGCGCCATGGATGCGAGCGCGGGCAGCGGCATGGATCCCTTCGCCGTCCCCTCCGCGACCTGATCGATGGTCCACACCAGCGGCGGCAGGCCGGCCTCGATGCCGATCGTCTCGATTGCGTCCAGAAATCCGGCCTCGACGACGAGGAGCGCAGGGCGCGAGTTGCGGAAGATGTGTGCGAGCTGGCGGCCGCGCAGCGCCGTGTTGATCGGCACCGTGATGGCGCCGAGCCAGGCGCAGCCGAGATAGACTTGAAGAAACTCGGGCCGGTTCGAGCACATCAAGGCGACCCGGTCTCCCGGCTTGATGCCGGCCTCGATCAGCGTCTGCGCCGATGCAGCCGCAATCTCCGCAGTCTGCGCGTAGGTCCAGCGCGCCTGTCCCGCAACCAGCAGGATACGATCGCCGTAGCGGCGCGCCTGCCTGGCGAGGATGGTCGAAAGCACGCGGTCGGACGGGGGAAACAACTCGACCGCACGTGCCCAGGCCGGCGTATCCTGCTCCTGCCCGGCGTCATCCCGCATGCAATGCTCCGTCATCCGGCCCGACATGGCCTGCCCGAGATCAAGGCAGGAGCTTGTACTTACCGTCATCGATCTGGACGAGGAC
Organism: Bradyrhizobium sp. NC92; assembly: GCF_025200865.1. Classification (NCBI taxonomy): domain Bacteria; kingdom Pseudomonadati; phylum Pseudomonadota; class Alphaproteobacteria; order Hyphomicrobiales; family Nitrobacteraceae; genus Bradyrhizobium; species Bradyrhizobium sp. NC92. Next base: position 1,975,669 of record NZ_CP104171.1, on the reverse strand, counting down.
GCGCGAACGTGCGTCGACACCATGACGATCCGCCGGCGTGAAATTGTAGACGGCTTGCGTGCCTACGACTTCCTTGGTGGCGAACAGGGCCTGGCGCAGCGCGCTACGGAATTCCGGCGAGCCTGGCTTGGCCCCGGTCGCCAGCGCGCGCTTGGCAGCATCGACGAAGACGACCCAACCATCGAACGAGTAGGAGGAGAACCCGTCCGTCGGCTGCTCGCCGTTCGCCTTCTCGTAGGCGGCCCGGTAGGCCAGGGCGACCTTCTGGATGGGATTGCTCGGCGGCAGCTGCTCGGCCGCGATCACCGGCCCGGTGGGGCAGATGATGCCATTGGCGGCCTTGCCGGCGAGACGCAGGAAGTCGGCGCTGATCATTCCGTTGTTGCCGTAGAGCGGCCCCTTGTAGCCACGCTCGGACAAGGCAATGGCGGGCAGCGCGCCCGGCGTTCCGGTGCCGCCGAGCATGATGGCATCGGGCCTCGCCGCCAAGGCACGCAGCACCTGCGCCGTCACCGACGAATCGGATCGGGCATAGCGTTCGTTGGCGATGACCTTGATTTCCGCCGCCTTGGCGCTGTGCGACAACGAATCGTACAGGAGATCGCCGAGCGCATCCGAGAATCCGATGAAGGCGACCGTCTTCAGCCCGCGCGCCTTCATGTGGTCGACGATGCCCTGGACCAGCAGCGGCATCGGTTGGGGTGTCTGAACGACCCAAGGGCCGCCTTCGCCGGCCGGAACGGACGCGATCGGGGAGACCGCGATCATCGGCACCTGCATCTCGATCGCGGCGGTGGCCATCGCCAGCGTCTGCGGCGCGCCCGACGTCCCGATCAGGACGTCGACCTTCTCCTGCTCGACGAGCTTGCGCGCGTTGCGCGCCGAAGCGGTTGCATCGGAGGCATCGTCGAGCTGGATGAGGCGCACCTTTTCGCCGCCGATCTCGCCGACATAGGCCTCTCCCGCAGCGATCCCCTTTGCGTTGGGAATGCCGATCGAGGATACCGGCCCGCTGAGGCCGGTGACGAAGCCGACGAGGATATCGGCTTGCGCGCAGCACGGAGCCGCCAAAAGGAGCAGCGCTGAACCCAGCAGTGATTTCACCGAAGTCATGGCACCTGTCATTGGTGGTTTGGATGCGTCAATTCCGGCAAGCCGTACGCGCATGTCACGTGGACGAAACCAGCGCGATCACGCGCAGCGGACTGCCCGAGCCGTTCTGGATCTTCAGCGGGGAGGTGACGATGATCGCTCCAGTCGCAGGAAGCTGATCCAGGTTGCACAGGCATTGCAGCCCATAGCGGCCCGCGCCGTGGAGGAAATGATGCGCCGGATAAGGCGGCTCGAAATGCCCGGCCTGTCCTGCATCGGTGCCGATCGTCTCGGTGCCGAAACCGATGATGCCGCGCTCCTCCACCAGCCATTTCATCACGGCTGCATTCGGACCCGGCGTGTGCGCCCCATCGTCCCGGAGGTTCGAATAATCGCGCCAGCCCTTCTTCGACCAGTCCGTCCGCAGCAGCACCCAGTGCCGGGCCGGAATTCGGCCGTGCTCGGCTTCCCAGGCCTCGACGATCGGCACCGTGAGCACGAAGTCCGGATCCTGAGCGGCCTGCGCGGAGCAATCGATGACGCAGGCGGGCGCGATCATGTCCTTGGCCGGCATGGTATCGACCGCATTGTTGGCGAGGTCCTTGCCGGTGAACCAGTGTATCGGCGCGTCGAAATGCGTGCCGGTATGCTCGCCGAAAGTCACGTTGTTCCAATACCAGGCCGGGCCGCGTGCGTCATAGCGCGAGATCTCCTGGATGCGCACCGGCGCCGCCTGGCCGAATTCGGGCGGCAGCACGATCACGGGAAAGTCGGGGCTGAGCGTGAAGCTCAGGTCGATGACGCGCACCGCATCCGAAGCGATCGCGCCCGCGAGATCCAGGAGAGCCTTGCCGTGCATTGTCGCGTCCTCCAGCTTGGTCGAAAAGGTCTCACTTACCGGTCGAGCTCGCGCTCGAGCGCTTTCGGATTGGCCGCCAGACGTTGCCGAATCTCCTGGGCGACGTCTCCGACATACATTTCCTCGAGTCCGCCCCTGAGCCCGGCCACGACCGCCTGCGCGATGGCCCGCGGCGCCACCTTCGGCGGCGGCACGGTCTGAAACCACTCCGTGTCGACTGGCCCCGTGAAGACGTTCATCAACTTGATGCCGCCGGGCCGAAGCTCGGCGCGAAGACAATGCGAGAGCGACAGGCAGGCGGCTTGCGAGGCGGAGTAAGCGCCGAAGGCGGGCCAGTTCGCCAACGCGTGGACGGACAGGATGTTGACCCAGGCAACGCTGTTGTTGATGCCGTCCGCTCCCCGCATCCGCATCGCGGGTCCGAAGGCCTGTGCGAGATTGATGAAGCCGAGATAGGCCTGATCGATCTCGTCGCGCGCGATGCTCGTGCCCTTGCGGTCCAACAAGCCGCCGGGCCTCACATAGTCGATCGTATTCACCAGGATGTCGACCTTGCCGCCGATGTCGGCGGCGAGATCACCGGTTGATTTTTCATCGGCGGCGTCGAGGGGTAAGAGCTCGATGCCCTCCTGCCCGCGCAGCAGCTCTTCGCCGGCAAACGGCCGCCACGGCTCGGCGATGCCCACGAACACGGTCTTGGTCCCCGCGGCCTTCAACGCCAAGGCGACCTCCCGCCCGACGGCACTGCGGCCGCTGGTCACGAGCACGCGCCGAAATTTGGGATCGGCAGTCATTTCGCGCCACTGCCTGTCGTCAGCCATATTGGGCGTCTCCCCTTCGGGTCGGGCAAAGGCCACCGCCTGACCGCTCTTGTCGAGCTGAAACGACATGCGGACGGGAGCACCCTCGATACAATCGGCATGAAGATGCGCCACGACGGTCGGACCACAATCCATCTTGACGAGGCCGACGCGCCAGGGCGCCCGCTCCCGGAAATAGACGTCACTCGGCACGTGCGCCGTGGTGTGCGCCAGCAGCACGCCGCGGGCCGGCGCGTCGACGAACGCAAGCGCGGCGGACAGGCACGACGGGCACGCCTCGCGCGCCGGATAGGTGAAGGCGCCGCAGCCCTCGCAGCGCTGGAGCATAAAGCGCCCTTCGGCGGCAGCGCGCGTAAAGCCGTGCGAGGTCCTGCTGCGGGCGCGCGGCGGCGCGGTCGGCAGGCGCGTCCGCAGCAGCGGGTTCTTGCGTCGAGGCGGTTCAATCGGATCGATCATCGCGAAGGCCCGGCAAAGATCGCGGCACCGGAGGCAAGTCCGCGGTCATAATTGATCATACCGAAGCCGGACGCGAGGCCCAGGCTCGCATCCCTGACCTGAGTCGGACCTGCAATTCCCAGGACCTGCCGCAGCCCTTCGACGAGACCGAGATAGGCGCCGGCTGCGCCGGCCTGCCCGACCGAGAGTTGCCCGCCGGAGGTGTTGTGCGGAAAGTCACCGTCGATGGTGAGATCGTGCTGGCGGACGAACTCGGCCCCCTCGCCCTTCTCGCAAAAGCCGAGATCCTCGAACTGCATCATCGAGATGACGGGATAGTCGTCGTAGGTCTGGACGATGTCGAGATCGTCGGGCTTGACGCCGGCCATCGCATAGAGCTCACCGACGTCCATCGCCCAACCGCCACGAACCTGCATCGGATCATCGGCAAAGGCGTTGTGCCGCTCGATCGTCGACAGCAACCTTGCTGCGGGCAGCCGCAGCGAAGCGGCGGTGTCCTCCCGCATCACGAGGAATGCCTCGGCGCCGGCGCAAGGCATCACGCAGTCGAACAGATGAATGGGATCGGAAATGGGGCGCGCGGCGAGGTACTGCTCGATCGACAGCGCCGTCTTCATCAGCGCGTGCGGATTGCGCAAGGCGTTCGTGCGCTGGGCAACCGCGATCCTGCCGACGTCCTCACGGCTCACGCCGAAGGTCCGCATGTAGTTGCGGGCGATGAGAGCGAAGCTCGAATTCGCGCCGCCCGCGCCGTAAGGATAGACCGCATCCTGGTTGAAGCGGGAGAAATTCTCGAGCGTCAAGCGGAAGGAATCGACGTGGTTGGTATCGCCGGCGACGCACGCCACGATGTCGGCATCGCGCGCCTGAACCGCGCGGGCCGCCTTTCGCACCGCCGCGATGGCGCTGGCGCCGCCGAGCGGAATGGTATCGAGCCATCGCACGCACAGTCCGAAATGCTGCGTCAGGCCGATCCCGCTGTCCGTCCCCAAGGTGAAGCTGGAGACGCACAATCCGTCGATGTCGGAAGGCCTGATGCCCGCTTGCGCAACGAGTGCGCTCAAGGCACGGCCGATCCACCATTGAGCGCTGTCGATCGAATAACGTACATAGGGTATCGTGACGGGGGCCGCCATCACGATGCCGTCGTAGGGTGTGCGAAGCGAGAGCGTCAACGATCGTCCGCCTTGTCCATTCGCCTCAGATCACGGTCAGCTTCACGTCGATATTGCCGCGTGTTGCGTTCGAATAGGGGCAGCGTTCGTGCGCGCCGGCAACGACGGCTTCCGCCACCGATCGCTCCACGCCCGGCAGATCGACCTTCAATTCGACGGCCAGCGCGTATCCGACGGGCACCGGTCCCATCGCCACCTTTGCCGTGACCGAGGGCTCCGCAGACGGCACCACCTTCCTGGTGCGCGCCACAAGTTTGACCGCACCGAGGAAACAGGCGGCATAACCCGCCGCAAAAAGCTGCTCCGGATTGGTACCCTCGCCGCCGGGGCCGCCGAGCGATTTCGGCACCGACAGCGACACCGACAGCAGGCCATCCGTGCTCGCGGCCTTGCCGTCGCGGCCGCCGGTCGCGGTGACTTCGGTGTCGTACAGGATCTTCTCGGGCGTCATCATGTTGGTCTTCTCCAAACGCGCTAGCTGGCTCTAACGTCGGTTGCGCGCGAGCAGCGCGCGGAAATCGTCGCGGGCAAGCGCGCTGGCGCGCCTGAAGCTCGGACCCCGGCTCGGCTCGGTTCCGTTGAGGCGCCTGAGCTGCACCCACATCTCGGCGCTCTTCAGCGCCACCGCCGCGCAATTGACCACTGGGGCGTGCCCGACCTTGAGACCGTGCTCCCGCCCGATCAACAGACCCGGCAGCACGCCAGCAGGTATCACGACGTCGGCACCGCGCTCGACGAGCGGCAACGCGCAGGCGACGAAATCCTCGACCATGCGGGCGTGCGCGGCTTGATCGCCGGCGAAGGCATCCGCGAAATCCTCGGGCTTGCAGCCGAGGCCCGTGACGTGAACGACGCGACCGTCGAGGCCGTAACGTTCGGCCTGCTCATAGTGCCAGACCTCGAAAACGGGATCGAGCGTGACGAGGCCGAGCCGCCGACCAAGCTGCGAGGCAGCAAGCAGCGTCGCCTCGCCGGCCCCGATCACGGGAATATCGAGCGTTGCACGCAGCTCGTACAGACCGGGATCCTGGAAGTGGCCCATGACGAATGCATCGAAGCCCTGCTCTTCCGCTGCGATGCCGTTGTCGATGGCCTGAACGGCGCAGCGCAATTCGGCGAGCCGGCCAAATTCGCGATCGGGCGGGGATATGCCTTCGACATGCACCGTCGTACCCGATGCCGCGATGCTGTTGAGGTACTCCGACAGCCGCGCCATGTAAGGCGCGTTCACGCTCGCATCAACGAAGCTTTGCCAGAAGATGCGCATCGTCTCTTCCTCACCGGACCGCCGGCCCTAATATTTCAATCACAAACTAATTTGCGCGTCAAATGTGTGCGGCGCACCCAAGGAAGCGGGCTGGCACGCCGCAGCCGTCACGGCCGGTTTTGTCGTTCGCATCGCCCAAGAATCCGCCGCCAACTGCCGGAATTGTATGCATCAGCATTTTTTTGCAGAGAGCCGCCGGGCGCTGTTGACGGGCTCGCCGGATATACTTTAGGCTTTAACTAATTCCTGCCGCTCTGGCGGCGTAACGATGATGTTGCAGGACACCGCTCTTGAGCGACTCGATCGTGTGGGCAGTCTTCCGAGCTGAACGATGGGCAGCAATGTCCCGTGCAGGGCTGCGCGGCCCGGCCCCGTATTTCGAGACGCCCGCGATACACCAGGCGAAGTCGCCCGGCGGCGCGCTCCTCCGTCCACGGGCAGCGGCATGACGCCGCCGCCAACCAGGCGAAGTCTTCATATTCGCGCCGACCTCCGGCGCCGCAATAGCGCTTCCGATTGCCGTCAGTCCCGATTGAGGTCCGGCGGCTTCCCGTCATTCGCACGCGTATCAAAGCAGGAGATGGCAATGCGCAAGACCCTGGCCTTATTGGCAGTTGCAGTTGGAATTACCGTCGCGCCGGCAGCGCGGGCCGACATCACCATCGGTTTCGTCACCTCGTTGAGCGGCAACGGCTCCTCGATCGGCATCCCCTATGGGCGCGGCATCAACGCCGCCTACGAGTACAAGAAATCGGTCAATGGCGAGACCATCCGCCTGATCCAGCTCGACGACGGCTCCGATCCCTCGGCAGCGACGCGCAACGCGCGCAAGCTCGTGGAGGAGGAGAAGGTCGACCTGCTGATCGGCACCGCAACGGCGCCCTCGACGATCGCGATGGCGGCCGTCGCAAGCGAACTGAAGGTGCCGATGATCGCGGTCTCACCGATCGTCAAGCTGCCCGATACGCCGGAGCAATGGGTGGTCTCGGTGCCGCAGCCGGCTTCGCTGCTCGTCAAGATCATCGCCGATCGCATGAAGCGCGATGGCATGAAGAACATCGGCTATATCGGCTTCTCGGATGCGTGGGGCGACCTCGTCTACAACGGCGCCAAGGCGGCGGAATCGGCCGACGGCATCAAGATCCAGACCAACGAACGCTATGCCCGCACCGACACCTCCGTCACCGCGCAGATCCTCAAGGTCATGGCCGCTCGGCCCGACGCCGTGCTCGACGGCGGCTCCGGCACGCAGGGCGCACTGCCTCTGCTCAGCCTTGCCGAGCGCGGCTTCAAAGGAAACACCTACGGCACGGTGGCGCTGGTCAATCCGGATTTCGTCAACGTGGGCGGCAAGGCGGCCGAGGGGATTCAAGTCTCGGCGGGGCCCGTGATCGTCGCCGAACAGCTACCGGATGAGCATTTTGCCAAGAAGATCGCACTGGATTTCCGCAGCGTCTACCAGAAGACCCACAACATTCCGACCACCGACGGCTTCTCGGCTTACTCCTTCGACGCCTGGCTGATCTTCGCCAACGCGGCCGAGCGCGCGCTCAAGTCGGCAAAGCCGGGGACGATCGAGTTCCGCGCCGCACTCCGGGATGCCATCCTCAGCACCAAGGAGCTGCCGGGGGTGCATGCCGTCTACAATTTCAAGCAAGGCGCCGCGACGGGCGTCGACGAGCGCTCCCTCGTCGTCGTCCGGCTGACCGGCGGCGCCTGGAAGTACGTGCCGTAAGAAAACGATCGGCCATCAACGGGGGAACAGCGGCTCAATGACGAGCGATATCGCAGCCATTCTTGCGATCGACGGCATCGCCACCGGCGCCATCTATGCGCTGGTGGCGATCGGCACCGTTCTCATATTCACGGTGACGCGGGTCGTGTTCATCCCCTTCGGCGACATTGCGGCCTTCACTGCACTGACGCTCGCGGCCCTCGACGCAAAGCGCTTCCCCGGAACGGGCGCGCTGGTCGTGGTGCTGGCCTGCCTTGCGACCCTGATCGAGATAGCTTCGCTGGCGCGCTCCGGCGAGCTTCGCCTCGTCCCGCGCGCGCTTCTCTTCTATCTGGTGCTCCCCCTTGCGGTGGTCGGTTGCGCCTGGCTCGCCACGCGCATGGACCCGCCTCTCGCCGTCAGGCTGGTGCTCGCGCTGATGCTGATCACGCCGATCTCTCCGCTGCTCGACCGCATCGTTTTCCGCCCGATCGCGGACGGCACGGTGCTGCTGCTGCTGACGGTGTCGGTGGCGCTGCATTTTGCGCTCGTCGGGCTGGGTCTGCTGTTCTTCGGTCCCGAAGGCGTCCGGACCGAGCCGCTGACCTCGCTCTCGATGGAATTCGCCGGCGTCCTGATCTCGGGCCAGACCATGCTGATCGTAATTGCGGCACTGGTCTTCAGCGGCCTGCTCTATCTCTTCTTTGACTTCTCGCTGGTCGGCAAATCGCTTCGCGCCACCGCCGTGAACCGGACCGGCTCGCGGCTGATGGGAATCCGCCCGGCGCGCGCGGGCACGATCGCTTACCTGCTCGGCTCGCTGATGGCCGGCGTATCGGGCATCCTGATCGCGCCTGTCAACACGGTGTTCTACGATTCCGGCTTCCTGATCGGCCTCAAGGCATTCGTCGGCGCGATCGTCGGCGGCATGACCAGCTACCCGGGGGCTGCGATCGGCGCCGTCGGCGTCGGCATCCTGGAAAGCTTCGCATCGTTCGAGAGCAGCGCGCTGAAGGACGTCATCGTGTTCTCGCTGCTGATCCCGATCCTGATCTGGCGATCGCTCGCATCGCTGCATTCCGAGGAGGAGATCGAGGAATGACGCGCCTTCACGTTCGGATCGCCGCCATCGCGGCCGTGTTGGGCCTCGCTGCGGCTCCCTTCGTCCTCAGCCCGTTCAGCATCACCTTGATGAACTACATCGGGATCTATTCGCTGGTCGCCATCGGGCTCGCGCTGCTGACCGGGGTTGGCGGTATCGTCTCGTTCGGACAGGCCGCTTTCGTCGGCGTCGCGGCCTACGCGACCGCCTGGGTCTCCGCGTTGAACGGCCATTCGCCCTGGCTCGGCCTGTTGTTCGGCGTGGCGCTCACATGCGGCGTCGCGACCGTTCTCGGCCTCGTCACCCTCCGCCTGCAAGGGCACTTCCTCTCGCTCAGCACCGTCGCCTGGGGTCTGGCGATCGGCTTCCTGTTCGGCAATTTGGACGGGCTCGGCCGCTTCAACGGCATCTCCTCGATCCCGCCGATCAGCTTCGGATCGCTCGCCCTGGTTTCCAGCGCGCAGATCTACTTCCTGATCTGGGGGATCGTCGCCGTCATTCTCTTCCTCGGCTACAATCTGCTGGACTCGCGGCTCGGCCGCGCCATGCGCGCGCTGCGCGGCGGCAATACGCTGGTCGAAAGCCTCGGCATCAATGCCTTCCGCATCAAGCTGGTGACGTTCGTGACCGCGGCGTTCCTGGCCTCGCTCTCGGGATGGCTGTACGCCCATATGAGCCGGTTCATCAGCCCGGGACCATTCGATGCCGGCATGGGCATCGAATATCTGATGATGTCGATGGTCGGAGGTGCCGGCAGCCTTCTCGGCGGCGTCGTCGGCGCCGCCATCGTCACCCTGCTGAAGAACAGCGTGCAGGACTATCTGCCCTTGATCGCCAAGGGTGCGTCCGGGCAGCTCGAGATCGTCGCGTTCTCGGCGCTGTTCATCCTGTTCCTGCAATGGGCGCGCCAAGGTATCGTGCCCTATCTTGCACGCTACCTGCCGAAATTGAAGCGCGAGCGGCCGACGCCCGCACCGCCCCTGCCCCGCCGCTCCCAGCCCAAGCCGGGCGAGCTTCTCCTCAAGGTTGATGGCGCCGAGCGCCGGTTCGGCGGCCTCGTCGCCGTCAACAATGTCAGCTTCGAGGTCCGCGCGGGTGAGATCCTCGCGGTGATCGGCCCGAACGGCGCCGGCAAGAGCACGATGTTCAACTGCCTCACCGGTGCGCTCAGGGTCAACAAGGGCGAGATCGTCTTCGCCGGGCGCGCGATCACGCATGACGCTCAGTCCCGCATCGCCAAGGCCGGCATCGCGCGCACGTTCCAGCACGTCAAGCTGCGGCCGCGCATGAGCCTTCTGGAGAACGTGATGCTCGGCACCTACGGCCGCACCGCCGCCGGCCTGTTCGGCGGAGCCTTCCGCCTCAACCGGCGCGAGGAAGCGAGTGCCCGCCACGAGGCGTTGCTTCAGCTCGAACGCGTCGGTCTCGGCGACAAGCCGTTCGAGCTCGCCGGCAATCTGCCGCTCGGAAACCAGCGCATCCTGGAAATCGCGCGGGCGCTCGCGGCGGATCCGACCCTGCTGGTGCTCGACGAGCCCGCCGCGGGCCTGCGTCGCCAGGAGAAGCTCAGGCTGGCCGAACTGCTGCGCTCGCTGCGGGAGGACCACCTGACCATCCTGATCGTGGAGCACGACATGGAGTTCGTGATGTCGCTGGTCGATCGCATCGTCGTGCTGGATTTCGGCTCGAAGCTCTGCGAGGGCGCGCCGGCCGCGATCCGCAGCGATGCGCGGGTGCAGGAAGCATATCTCGGAGGCGTCGCGTGAGCTCGATGTTTTCCCTGTCCGACGTCACGGTCTGCTACGACAATGTCGAAGCGGTCCGCAACGTCTCGCTGTCGGTCGAAGAGGGCCAGATCGTCACCGTGATCGGCCCGAACGGTGCAGGCAAGACCACGCTGCTGATGGCGGCAATCGGACTACTGTCGTCGAAAGGCCGCATGGTCTTCCAGGGCAGCGAGATCGGCAAGCTCTCGGTCGAGGACCGCGTCGAGCGCAGATTGTGCTTGGTGCCGGAGAAGCGCGAGCTGTTCTCCGACATGTCGGTGGCCGACAATCTTCTGCTCGGCTCCTACAGCCTGCGCGACCGGTCCGGCGTCGAGAAGACGCTCGACGAGGTCTATGACCGCTTCCCGCGGCTGAAGGAGCGGCAGCGCCAGGCGGCCGGCACGCTGTCCGGCGGCGAACGCCAGATGCTCGCGCTCGGACGCGCGCTGATGGCGCGGCCGAAGCTGCTGATGCTGGACGAGCCGAGTCTCGGACTTGCGCCGCTGATCGTGCGCGAGATCTTCCGCACCATCGCCTCGTTGCGCGATCTCGGCGTTTCGATCCTGCTGGTCGAGCAGAATGCCCGCGCCGCGCTGGAGACGGCCGATTACGGCTACGTCCTGGAAACCGGCGAGATCGTGCAGTCCGGGCCCGCCAAGGATCTCATTCACGATCCCCGGCTGATCACCGCCTATCTCGGCGGACATTAGCGCCGCCAGACAAAATCGAAAAACAACCCCATGCACAGTAGCCGCCGACAGCAATATCAACGGCTTGGCGTCGGAGGTGCAACGTCTTCTGATTTTTCGAAAGGCATTTGACCCGTCGGGCAAAACAATGGCATTATGCCACCCTCGCAGCGCTCCGGCCGCTAAAGCGCGATGAGGGTGTGTACTCATAAGATCTGTCGCCAAGAGTAGGTGCGCCTGATGACGGCTTGTCCCGCAACAGCGGCGCGAAAGCGGACCTTGTCGGACCTCCGAGAAGGGCCATGTGCAGACTCATGCAACACGGCAAACAGCATCGTCTCACTCGATGACCTTGTCAGCGCGCGCCAACAGAGACTCGGGCACCGTAACGCCCATCGCCTTAGCGGTCTTGAGGTTGATCACCAGCTCGAATTTCGTCGGCTGTTCGACCGGCAGATCGGCAGGCATCGTGCCGCGCAAAAGGCTCGCCGCAAATCGAGCAGTAAGATCTGCCAAGTGATCGGGGGATGGGCCGTAGCCGATAAAGCCACCTTGCTCGGCCCGCAATCCCCACTGATACATGGTTGGAAGGCGCAGTGCTGCAACTCGTTCCATGATCAGCGGACCATTGCCATCGAGCATCCCGGAATTAAGAATATTCAGCGCCGTGGCCCCCGATGCCTGTGCCTTATCAATAGTCGCTGCAATCTCCTCAGCCCTGGCGACGCGATAGATTGAAAGCTCCACGTTGCGTGCGCGCGCCGCCTCTTGCAAAGCGTGAGCCTTCGCCTCAGTTGTTGTGCTGGGATCGGCGAGAGCCGCGATGCGGCGAATCCCGGGCACGGCTTCGATCAGGATGTCCTGTCGCATGCCGTTAAGCTCAGGGGAAAAAATGCTGATCCCCGTGATATTGCCATTGGGCCGGGCGAACGATTTTACCAAGCCCTCCGCGACCATATCGCCTGTGATCCCAACGATGGGAATGCTCTTGGTCGCCTGCTGTACGGCGGCAACTGCCTCGGGTGCAGCAGCATAGATGACATCGGGCTGGGCTATGACCAGCTCCGCCGCAAGTTGCGAAATCAGATCGATATGAGGTGCAAAGGCGCGGTAATCAATTGTGAGGTTTTGGCCTTCAATGAAACCAGCGCGCCGGAGGTTGTCGAAAAAACGTACGTTAAAGTGAATGTCGCGAGGATGCGGAGACAAGCAACCCAGGCGATAGGTCCGCCCCGGTTTCTGGGCCAGCGCTGCGAGCGGCAGCGCCACCACCGCGCCGCCGACAAGCGTGATGAAACCGCGCCGTCTCATTGGAACCCCCAATGGAAAACGCCTCGTGCATGTCGAAGTCTAGCACTTCAAAAGACGGGACGCCGATGAGAACAATCGGCCCGGTCGCTGCGTCCAAATGTCCGCAACGGGTCTTGGTTGTGTGCAAACAGATGGCCGGCACGCGGCCGTGGTCGCCAATCACCGCAGGCGGCTGATGTTCTCGCGTCAGATCGCCCAATGACGGCCAAAGTGGGTATCGGGACGCGGTATTGCGCTGTTGGACGTACTTTCCGGCCTTCAGACGGCGCGGATGGCTGCAATCAGGCGCGGTTTGCCGACGATGTTCATCACCCGCGTGAGGTTATAAGCGAGAACATGCAGCGCCATCTCAGCGGCAACATTCCGTAGGCGCTTCATCAGGAAATGGGTCGCACCCATACGGGCTTTGATCGTGCCGAAGGGATGCTCGACCGTCTCGCGCCGCGTCCGCATGGCTTTGGGATTGGAATCGAGCCGTCTCTGGACCTCCTCGACCACATGCTCATGCTCCCAACGAGTGATGCGGCGCTCCTTGGACGGCGTACATTGGCTCTTGATTGCGCAGCCTTGGCACGCTGCTGTCGACCAGTAACGGCGCAGCGTCATTCCATGCTCGATGTTGGTATAACGATAGGGCAGCAGCTGGCCGGACGGGCAGCGGTAGACGTCCTCATCAGGCAGGTAGGCGAAGTCCTGTTTGCCGAACCGACCCTCCGCCTTGGCGTTCGACGTCATCGGCTTGGGCAGCGTGACTGCAACGCCAGCCTCTTCGCAGGCCAATATCTCCTCTCCGTCGAAGTAGCCACGGTCGGCGACCGCCTCGAGTTTGTCCACTTCGAGCACTTCTTTGGCCTGCTTCGACATCCGAGCAAGCTGCCCACGGTCGTTGCCGACGTTTATGACCTCATGCGTAACAATCAGATGGTGTTCGGTGTCCACCGCGACCTGGACATTGTAGCCGACGACACCCGATCCGCGTCCGCTGGTGGCCATCGAACGAGCATCCGGATCGGTCAGCGATATCTGTTGATCCGGCGTGTTGCGCATCTGCGCATCAAGCACTTCCAGGCGGCTCATCTCCTGCTTCAGTCGAGCGATCTTTTCCTTGATCCTCGTCGTCTTGATGCTGATCGCTTCCGATGGCTCCTGCCGATCGGCGCTATCCAGTTGACGCAGATATCGACCGACGCTTTCCTCGATCTGCGCCATCCGCCTCGCCATCTTGGCATGCGTGAAGTTACGATCGCGATTGTTCACTGCCTTGAACTTGCTGCCGTCGATTGCGACGCTTGGGGTCTGCAACAGGCCCATTTGCCGGCATAGCGCAACGAACTTCGCACAAACCCTCCGAAGCGCCGCACCATTGTCCCTCCGGAAATCGGCGATCGTCTTATGATCGGGAGCCAGGCGGCCGATCAGCCACATCACCTCGATATTGCGGCACGCCTCACGTTCCAGGCGGCGACTGGATTGCACCCGATTGAGATAACCGTAGATGTAAAGCTTCAGAAGGACTGCTGGATGATAGGAAGGCCGGCCCGTCTCCTTGGCGATCACACCCTCAAATCCCATTCCATGCAGGTCGAGCGCCTCGACAAACACATCGATCACATGGACCGGGTTGTCGTCGTCTACCCAATCCTCCAGACATTCCGGCAAGAGCGTCAGCTGGGATCTGTCCGCGCCTTCAACGAAGCGTCCCATCCGTATCTCCCATCAGGAAACGGAGGAATCCTAGCTGACTCGTGCCTTTTCACACAGCCAGGGTCAAAATGCGAAGAACTCAGGTTGAGCAAATCCGGTCCGCCCTGGCTCTACGAGCGGACTTCCGACCGCCGAGGCGCAACTTCGCAGATGCGCCAGAAGCAATCATTCCGGCTTCGATGTAGCGGCAGCACTGTCGCCACGCGGCAGGGTGATGATGAACTCGGTGAATGCGCCGGGCTTGGTCTCGACATCGATCCGGCCGCCATGTTGCTTGACGATAATGTCATGAGTCATCGAGAGGCCAAGTCCCGTTCCCTCTCCGGTCGGTTTAGTGGTGAAAAACGGATTGAACATCTTTTCTCGTACTTCGGGTGGAATACCCGTGCCGTTGTCTCGTATGCGAATCTCGATGGCCTCGCCGAGATTTCTGGTAGCTGCGCTGAGGACCGGCTCAAAGGTTTCATCGCCCGCCTCTGCCTTGCGCTTGGTAGCTGCGTAGAAGCCGTTTGAAATGAGATTCAGTAGCGCTCGGGTCATTTCCTGCGGATAGAGATCGAGCGCACCCGCATTCGGGTCGAGGTCATGCTTGAGGGTTATGCTGAACCCCGCCTTTTCCGCTCGCGCACCATGATAAGCAAGGCTGAGGCTCTCCTCGACGAGCCTGTTGACTTCCGCCGACCGGCGCTCGCCAGAACCCTCTCGCGAGTGCAACAGCATGTTCTTGACGATGGAGTCGGCTCGTTTGCCGTGCTGTACGACCTTTTCGAGGTTGTCATGCAACAGCCGAGTCAACTCCTCCACCTCCGTCCGCATCTTGTCCGGGAGCGCAGCATCCTTGAGCAGGTCGCTCAACTCGCCAGTCAGCTCCGCCGAAAGCGCCGAGAAATTGTTGACGAAGTTAAGCGGGTTCTTGATCTCGTGCGCAATGCCAGCGGTGAGTTGGCCCAGCGAGGCAAGTTTTTCAGTCTGCACGAGGCGGCCCTGCGCAGTGCGGAGGTTGTCGAGGGACTTTGAAAGGTCATCCGTGCGTTGGCGCAATTCCTTCAGCAGCCGCGCATTCTCAATGGCGATCACGGCTTGCTTGGCAAAATTGCTTAGCAGCTCGATCTGCTTGTCTCTGAAGAGCTGCACCTGATTGCGATAGACTGTTATCGCGCCAATGACCTCCTCGTCGCGAAGCATCGGCACAATAGCGACGGTCCGAGCTCCGCCAAGTTCAACGAGATCAATCGACGCTGGGGAGCGCTCGAGATACGCCTCCGTTGTTCGCATGTCGGCAACGTGGACCACCTGCCTCGTACTTATCGCCCTGGCCAGGGCGCTTTTCGGATGCGGGGTCAGTAGACGATCGCCTCGAGCGGCAGCAAATGCGGCCGGCACGTTGAATTGGGCCGCCGGTCTCATCGCGCCGCCTTCAACCAACAGCATCGAGCCGAACTCTGCGCCGCAGACGCGTGTTGCGCTCTCAAGCATCTTGTCGAATACCGGCGCCAGATCGCCGGGCGATGAGCTGATGGCCTGGAGCACATCAGCCGTAGCCGTCTGCTGCTGCAGGGATTCGCTCAAATCATCAGTCCGTTGGCGCAATTCATTAAGCAAGCGGGCATTCTCGATGGCAATCACGGCCTGCGCCGCAAACTGCTGCAGCAGCGTGATCTGCTTCTGCGAAAATCGCCGGTTCTCCTGGCGAAAGATGAGGACGTTACCGACGACGCGCTCGTCCTTCATTAGCGGCACTGCGAGCAGGCAGCGGGCGCCCCCCAGGTCAACTAACGCGCGGCGGTTGGGCTCTCCGCTGCGATAAGCATCAGACTCGAGCAGGTCGTTGACTTCGACGAACGGGTAGCCCCTCAACAGACGAGCGGGGGCCGTGGTCGGACCGTATTCTAAAGGCTGCCTGCGCCGGAATTCATCGTAAGCGGGCGGAAGCCCGTACGTGGCTTCCGTGTGGAAGCGAGCGCCGTCGTAAGTATTCAGCACGCCGAAATTGGCGCCGCAGAGCTGCATCGCCTTGCTTAGCATGGAATCGAAAACGGGCGCGAGATCGCCCGCCGACCGGCTGATGACACTCAGCACCTCCGAGGTTGCGGTTTGCTGCTCCAGCGACTCAGAGAGCTCCCGTGTTCGCGCCTGTACCTCCTCGAACAGCCGCACATTGCCGATGGCGATCACGGCCTGGTCGGCGAATGTCTGCAGCAGCGCAACCTGCTTGCGGCTGAATGCGATCGGTTCCAGCCGACGCAGTACGATCGCGCCGATGGCCTCGCCCTCGCGCAGCAGGGGTACGCTGAGCGTGCAGCGGTGCCCCTGTTCGCGCGACATCCGTTGTCCCTCCGGAAACTCCGCGGCCTCGGGCGCTTGAAAGTCGGACACCTGCACCGGTACCTTGTCGACCACCGAGCGTCCGACTACCCAGTCCCTGCTGATCGGACGTGGCGCTCCACCGGACCGTATCGGCCCGTGATGCGCACTGAAATGCAGATTGTCGCCAACCCGAAGCAGCACGCCGGCATCATAAGCATCGCAGAACGCGCAGGCGCTCTCGACAATGGCCTGCAGGGCGGGATTCACGTCGGTCGGCGAAGAAGCGATTACCTTCAAGACCTCGCCGGTTGCGGTCTGCTGCTTCAACGACTCGCTGAGGTCCTCGGTGCGCTGGCGCACCTCGTCAAACAGGCGCACGTTCTCGATCGCGATCACCGCCTGGTCCGCAAAGGTGGCGACGAGGTCGATCTGCTTTTGTGAGAACGCCTCGACACGTGAGCGCGCCAGCACGATGACGCCGATCGGTTCGTTCTCGCGCAACAATGGCACGCCAAGCGTGGTGCGCTGGCCTGCCAGCGAGGTCGTCTCATGCAGAGTGTATTCGGGATCGGCCGCGACATCCAGAATCTGGACCGGACGCCGCTCGAGCACGGCGCGGCCGGTCACTGTGCCGCGGTTGACGGCCAGCGGATTGTTGGTGAGGAAATCGATATAGGCCTCGGTGTAGCCCACCGCGGCTCCGGCGCGGTATTCGTCGCCCGCCCGGCGCATGATAAAGGCCATGTCGGCGCTGCACAGGATGGCCGCGGTGTTGACGAGAGTGTCCAGGACCGGCTGCAGCTCGAAGGTCGAGCGGCTGATGGTCTTGAGGACGTCGCCGACCGCGGTCTGCTGCTGCAGGGATTCGCTCAGTTCCTCGGTACGCGCTTGCACCTCATCGAACAGGCGGACATTTTCAATGGCAATGACGGCCTGGTCGGCGAAGGTCTGCACCAGCTCGATCTGCCTTGCCTCGAACGGGCCGACGGCAAATCGGAACACAGTGATGACGCCGAACGTCTGCCGCTCGCGCGTGAGCGGCACGCCGAGTGCCGCCCTGAATCCCATCAGTTTTTGCGCTTCCGAGCGCTGGAGCTCAGGATCGGCTAGGACGTCGGGTATATGCACCGTATGACCATCGACGATCGTTCGCCCGAATATCGATTCCCGGCCCGGCTTCCTCGAGTGTCTAGCGAATTGTTCGATCCATTCGGGCTTGGCGCCGAACGTGGCAGCGAGCCGAAAATCACCGTCGTCCTGATCCCGATACCTTATTGTTGCGATGTCTGCCTCGCACAATCGACAGGCAGATGAAAGCAGCGCATCCAGCACGATCTGGAGATCGAAGGCCGAGCGGCTGATGGCCTTCAGCACGTCGGCGGTGGCCGTCTGCTGCTGCAGGGATTCGCTGAGATCATCGGTGCGCTGGCGTAATTCCCGAAGCAGCCGGGTATTCTCGATCGCAATTACCGCTTGGCTGGCGAAGTTGGTCAGCAGCTCAATCTGTTTGTCATTGAAAGAGCGCACCTCTTGGCGGTAAACAGTGATCACCCCGATCACTTCATCCTGCCGTAGCATTGGCACGACAACGATCGTTCGGGCACCAGCAAGTTCGGTCAACTCAACCGATGACGGATTGCGCTCAAGATAAGCCGGATGCTTACGCATGTCCTCAACCTGAACCACTTGCTTGCCGCGAATGGCGTCAGCGAGTGAGGTTCGCGGATGAATCCGAAAGGCCTTGTTCATTCGTGCGGCCGCAAACGAAGAAGGCGCATTGTACAGCGCCACCTGCCGCAGCATATCGCCTTCCAAAAGATTCATAGATCCAAACTCGGCCCCGCAAACGCGAGTTGCGTTCTCAAGCATCTTGTCAAACACCGGCGAAAGGTCGCCCGGGGATGAGCTGATGATCTCCAGCACTTCCGACGTCGCGGTCTGCCGTTCAAGCGCCTCTTTTGTCTCGTTGAACAGCCGCACATTCCGAATCGCGATGACGGCCTGATCGGCGAACGTTTGCAGTAGCTGCACGTGATGAGCGGAAAACGCACCGGGCTCCTTACGTGTAACGCTGATCGCTCCAACAACTCCGCTGTCGTGCTTGAGCGGCACGAGAAGCCTGCTTCGATAGCCGCGCGCCCGCGCAATTTCCCGCAGTGGGGAATGAGCGACCTCCGTGTCAGCGGCTTCCGCAATTTCGCCGCGACACATTTTTTCGTAATGAGGATTCCCCGCGATCGGATGCGGGAATGACGAGCGAAGCACCGTGTCAGCCTCTTTACTGACTGGCGTGAACGCAGCTAATTCAACCATATCTCCAATGATACGGAGCACGGTAGTCCCGTGCGCCCCGACAAGCTTGTTGGCGCTTTCCGCGATTGCGTCCAACACCGGCTGCACGTCGGACGGCGAATTAGCAATGACCTTCAATATCTCGGCCGTCGCCGCCTGCTGCTCGCGGGCGTCCTTTAGCTCGATCTCCAATGAGGTGGAAGGTTTAGACCGGGGTAGCCGTTTGGCCCAAGAGCGGGTGCGGCCCTTTGCGAAGCCGGCTTTGCGCGTCTCTCCCGCGCTCCTCTTGCCGCCCGTTTTCGCTGGCCCTGCCATTCCGCCTCCGGGGTGACGAGGCCATTTTACCGAGTGGAACTTGTTCTGGAAGGGGTGAAAGGAGCGAGAATCGCGGCTGCCGCTGATGTCCGCTTGGGTCAACGTGCCGTTTTGACCACTGGTGGGGCGCTTCCGCTTTGCCCCCGAGGCCGGACATCTCGCCGCGTCGGCATAACGGAAGCGATGGGCCAACACCGGAAGTGACAAGCCTTATTCAATCACCTCGTCCGCGCGCGCGAGAAGGGAAGCTGGGATTTCGATACCGAGCGATTTCGCTGTCTTGAGATTAACGACAAGCAGGTATTTGGTGGGTTGCTCGATAGGAAGCTCGGCCGTTTTGGCGCCCCTCAGAATTCGGTCCACATAGTGAGCCCCAATTCGAGCCAAGGCAGGAAAGTCCGGCCCGTAGGAAATCAATCCGCCCGCTCGCGCAAAGCCGGCGTCGAAGGAGATCGATGGTAAACCGGCTTGTACTGCGAGATCCGCCACACGGTTCGGAGGAAAGACTGGGTCACTAAATATGTCCAAGGCCTCGGCTCCCCGGGTTTTTGCGGCGGCAACGGCGCGAGGCACTTCCCCCACTTCGTGCACATCGATTACGTCGAGCTGAAAGCCGAGCTTGGCGGCCGCGGTTGGCGTCTCCGGAAACACCAGCCGATGCATCTCGTTTGAGGTGTTGAGGAAAACTGCCACGCGTTTGGCCTGTGGCAAAACCTCTCGAAGAATACCAAGAAACTTCCCACCAAAATCGGTCCGATCCATCGTAGCGACGCCCGTAAGGTTTCCGCCAGGACGGGCAAGACCTGACGCAAGTCCCATACCGACCGGATCGGCGACCAGAATTATTACAATTGGTATGTCGGGGGTGGCGTTCTTGGCAGCGCGGGCGGCAAAAGGAGTGAAGGCAACGATTAGATCGGGTCTCGACCGCACGAGGTCGGCCGCGAGCGCCGGAAGCTTGTCGAGGTGATAATCCGGGTCTTTCCGCTCAGTCGCAATGGTCGTGCCCTCGACCCAGCCAATCTTTTGAAGCTCGTCCGAAAACGCCTCAATATAGGGAACCTTGCAAGCAGGGACGCAAAGCATGCCGATCCGCGCCACTCTTCGCACCGATTGAGCTGTGGCTGCCGACCCGAAGAACAGCAGCACAACCAGAAGCGCGGACACTGTAACGGCAAATCGTCTCATGCGATCACCGTATCGCTGCACGGAAGGCGTTCGGTCTGCCAGGTCGAGCGTTAATAGCAGCTTCGAGACATTCCGAGCGATCACAAATGAACGCTCTGGCTCACTTTCGGAAGTCTGACGTCGTAGCAGAGATGTCCAGTCTACCTCGGAAGCGTAAATCGTCAGGTGACACGGCAGGTCCGAAAAGTGCCGACTTCGAACTCATGCACCGCAGCAAACTACGCCCTCATTCGATCACCTCGTCGGCGCGGGCGAGCAGCGATGGTCGAAGTCTAGCACTTCAAAAGACGGGACGCCGATGAGAACAATCGGCCCAGTCGCTGCGTCCAAATGTCCGCAACGGGTCTTGGCTGTGTGCAAACGGATGGTCGGCACGCGGCCGTGGGTCGCCAATCATTGCAGGCGGCCGATGTTCTCGCGTCGGATCGTCCAATGACCGGCCAAAGTAGGTATCGCGACGCGGTATTGCGCTTTTGGACGCACTTTCCGGGCTTCAGGCGGCGCGGATGGCTGCAATCAGGCGCGGTTTGCCGACGATGTTCATCACCCGTGTGAGGTTATAGGCGAGAACATGCAGCGCCATTTCGGCGGCGACGTTCCGTAGGCGCTTCATCAGGAAGTGGGTCGCCCCCATACGGGCCTTGATCGTGCCGAAGGGATGCTCGACCGTCTCGCGCCGCCTCCGCATGGCGTCGGGGTCGGAATCGAGCCGTCTCTGGACCTCCTCGACCACATGCTCATGCTCCCAGCGTGTGATGCGGCGCTCCTTGGACGGCGTACATTGGCTCTTGATTGCGCAGCCTTGGCACGCTGCTGTCGACCAGTAACGGCGCAGCGTCATTCCATGCTCGATGTTGGTATAGCGATAGGGCAGCACCTGGCCGGACGGGCAGCGGTAGACGTCCTCGTCAGGTAGATAGGCGAAGTCCTGTTTGCCGAACCGACCCTCCGCCTTGGCGTTCGACGTCATGGGCTTGGGCAGCGTGACTGCAACGCCAGCCTCTTTGCAGGCCAATATCTCCTCTCCGTCGAAGTAGCCACGGTCGGCGACCGCCTCGAGTTTGTCCACTTCGAGCACTTCTTTGGCTTGCTTCGACATCCGAGCAAGCTGCCCACGGTCATTGCCGACGTTTATGACCTCATGCGTAACAATCAGATGGTGTTCGGTGTCCACCGCGACCTGGACATTGTAGCCGACGACACCCGATCCGCGTCCACTGGTGGCCATCGAACGGGCATCCGGATCGGTCAGCGATATCTGTTGATCCGGCGTCTTGCGCATCTGCGCATCGAGCACTTCCAGGCGGCCCATCTCCTGCTTCAGTCGAGCGATCTTTTCCTTAATCCTCGTTGTCTTGATGCTGATCGCTTCCGATGGCTCCTGCCGATCGGCGCTATCCAGTTGACGCAGATATCGCCCGACGCTTTCCTCGATCTGCGCCATCCGCCTCGCCATCTTGGCATGTGTGAAGTTGCGATCGCGGTTGTTCACTGCCTTGAACTTGCTGCCATCGATTGCGACGCTTGGGGTCTGCAACAGGCCCATTTGCCGGCATAGCGCAACGAACTTCGCACAAACCTTCCGAAGCGCCGCACCATTGTCCTTCCGGAAATCGGCGATCGTCTTATGATCGGGAGCCAGGCGGCCGATCAGCCACATCACCTCGATATTGCGGCACGCCTCACGTTCCAGGCGGCGACTGGATTGCACCCGATTGAGATAACCGTAGATGTAAAGCTTCAGAAGGACTGCCGGATGATAGGAAGGCCGGCCCGTCTCCTTGGCGATCACACGCTCAAATCCCATTCCATGCAGGTCGAGCGCCTCGACAAACACGTCGATCACATGGACCGCGTTGCCCTCGTCTACCCAATCCTCCAGACATTCCGGCAAGAGCGTCAGCTGGGATCTGTCCGCGCCTTCAACGAAGCGTCCCATCCGTATCCCCCCATTAGGAAACGGAGGAATCGTAACCGACTCGCGGCTTTTCACACAGCCAGGGTCATGAACGTCAAAACTCAAGGTGAGCATAATAGGTCTGCTTCCGGGTGCTTAGCGACCTGTTGAGCCTGACAGCCGAGCCATGATTCAAGGCCCCCAAAGGAAGGGGCCGAATCATGCGCTGCGAACTCACGGACTACGAGTGGTTTGCCACTAAGCCGATGCTGCCGTGCAGACGATCGACACGTCTATTGTCCGCGTGCATTAGCCGCACGTTATGAGCCGCACCGCTAGCGCCTGATCGTCCGCGTCAGCATCGGAAAATGCTTGTTGCCGCCTGCAAATGGCGGGAACTGGACGAAGTCGGCGCGCATGCGCGCGATGACGTCGGAGCTCAGGGCGCGTGCGAGCGCGGCCGGGCTGTCGAACACCAGCTTGTTGCGCTGCATGTGCTCCACCCGCCGCGACGGCAAGCGGTCGACCCAATCGATCCGCGTATAGATCTCGATCTGGCGGACATCCGGGAAGGTCCGCATGATCGCCGGGTGATGCGCGAGATAGTGCAAATGCCAGGCGTTCATGTCTTCGGCGGGCCCGGGATAGTGAACGAGATAGCTGCACGGCGTGCCGGCGCCTTCCGGATGCGCGGCGACATCGACGGGAAAGGTGCGCGTGAGCATCACCTGGTGCGTGACCTCCAGTCCGGTGAGGCTCGGCAATCCGACTGCCGCCACGAGCCTGGCGAGGTTGCCCTCGCCGTTCATCGCCGCCTCGCATGCGAACAGATCGTCAAACCGCAACTGAAGCGCCAGCACGGGACCAGCGCCGTCGGCCTCGTAGGGATGATCGACCGACTGCTCCAGCGGCGTAAACAGCAAGGCCTCGGTCAGCGCCGGGATCGACCCGACCAATTCGGCTGCGACGGCCACGTCCTCCGGACGGAGCCGCCGCTCGCCGGCCGGATCGGAGAATGTCACGAACAGCGAAATCATGACGATACCGCCTGCGTTCCCTCGTCGGCGTGAAGATGTCGCTCGAGCGCGCCGCGAATGTCATCGGGCCAGGGAATGGCATGATGATTTTCCAGCGACGTCGCAGCAAGAATCTGGCGAGCGCGCCAGCGCGTGCCGTCTGCGCCGGAGACCACGTGCGCCAGGTGAAGCGAGGCCCGTCCGACCTTGCCGATGCGCAGCTTGAAGGTCAGGAGATCGCCGAACATCGACGGCCGGGAAAAATCGCAGGCCAGATGCACCGTCGGTGTGCCGATCTTCCGGCTTCCGATCAATTCGGGCCAGGGAAATCCGATGTCGCCCCAGAAATCCTCGACCACCCCGTTCAACATGTTCAGATAGGAGGGAAAGTAAGCGATTCCGGAGGGGTCGCAGTCTGCAAACCGCAGCCTGCGCTCGAAGGAGAACTCGGTCATCAGATCGCAACGACCGGATGCCGGATGACACCGACGCCGTCGACCCCGGCTTCCACCACGTCGCCCGGCCACAGCCATTCCTGCGGGCTCATTCCCGCGCCCACGCCTTCCGGCGTACCGGTCGCGATGATGTCGCCGGGCTCCAGCGTCATGCCCGACGAAATGTCCGAGATCAAAACCGGGATATCGAAGATCATGTATTTGGTGTTGGAATCCTGCTTCACGACCCCGTTTTTCGTCAGCCACAACCGCAGATCATGCGGATCGGGAATCTCGTCCGCAGTCACGATGCAGGGGCCGAACGGCGCATAGGTGTCCATGCCTTTGGAGAAGATCCACTGACCGGCCCGGCGGTTGTCGCGCGCGGAGATGTCGATCATCACCGAATAGCCGAACACGTGGTCCATCGCCTTCTCGGGCACGATACGCGTCGCGGTCTTGCCGATGATGACGGCAAGCTCGACCTCCCAGTCGAGCTGCTGCGTCATCTTCGCATTGTGCTGGATCGCCGCGCCCGGGCCGATCACGGAGGTCGGCGGCTTGGAGAAGACGACCGGCTGTTTCGGCAAATCCTTGTCGGTATCCAGGCTCTTGGCGGATTCGGCGACATGGGCGCGATAGTTCAGCCCGATGCCGAAGATGTTCTTGCGCGGCCGCGGGATCGGGGCCTGCAGCTTCACGTCTTCGAGTGGAACCGCGGCGCCGGCCGGCAGACGTCCATTGGCGCTTTCCAGGCCACTCTTAAGCGCCGGCAGCAATGTGGCGTTGTTATCGATGAAGGAGATCATGTCGTTCGGCCACGCCAGGCCGAATGATGCGCCGAGGCGATCGACATCGACGACCAATCCGTTGACGAGCACACCAAGGCGGGCGCCGGCGGCGCCGAGAGTATAGGTTACGAGACGCATTGAAGCTTGATCCGTCTGTTGAAATCCCGGGCGAATGAGGCGTGGTCAGGCGGCCACCGGCTGATGGCCCGCATTGTCGCCATAGGCCTCCTCGCGATAGAGACCGAGGCCTTCGATGACCGGCAGGTCGTTGAAGCAGAACAGGCAGGCGTCCTCGCTCTTCGAGGCATTGCCATGTTCGTGCCAGGCCCAGGACGGAACGCAGAAGATATCGCGCTCCCGCCATTCGAAGCGTTTGCCAGCGATGACGGAATAGCCCTGCCCCTTCGCGACCTGGTAGATGAAGCTTCCGGTATGCCGATGCGATTTCGTCGTCTCGCCCGGCCGCAGCAACTGCATGCTGGCGCCGATCGTCTGCATCACGTGGCCGCCGGTCACCGGATTGACGTAGTTCATGAGAATGCCGTCGTAAGGCGATCCGTCGGTTGCCGCGGCATATTTGTTCAAGGCCTCGTAGGTCGGCTCCCACTCATATTTGAACATCGGCGAATAGCCTTTCGACCAGGGCGCGTTCACCGGGCGAAGGCCCGGGTTGCCCCAGGTCCTGGTCATGTCGTCGACCGGATAGCCGGATTCCTCCTGCTGGACCTTCGGATGCACCACGAAGAAATTTGCCTCGAGCGCGTTGACGAGAGGAATGTCGAGCCCGTCCTGCCAGATGCACACCGAGCCGCCGGCGTCGACGCCGTGCTCATGCCAGGTGCCGTTCGGCGTGAGCACGAAGTCGCGGGCCCCCAGGGTCATCTTGTGACCGTCGACGACGGTGTAGGCTCCCGAACCTTCCATGATGAAGCGCAGCGCCGAGGCCGAGTGCGCATGCGCCGTGGCGACCTCACCGGGATGCATGACCTGCAGGCCCGAGTAGAGCCAGCCGACGGCAGCCGACACCTCGCGACGACCGGGATTGTTGAGATAGATGACGCGGCGACCGGCCTTCTCCGGCGACACCAGCTCGGCCGACCGCAGCACATGCTCGCGCAGATCCTGGTAGCGCCAGAGCACGGGAACGGACGCCGATTGCGGCTGCCACGGCTCGATCTTGTTGGCGACGGTCCATAAGGCGCCAGCTTCGTATCTCTCGAGATCCTTGTAATAGGCCTTCAGCTCCGGAGTGTCCTCGACGTTGGCGCGGCCGATCACGTTCTCCCGCATCTCATCCTCCAGGTGCTGTGTCGTGGTATCGTGCGATCGATGCCCTGTCGTCGGTCACGACCGCTTCCTTATCACGACGGCGGCATGCCCGGGCGTTGACTTACTTTACATGTAAAAGTATGGTAATGCATATTTCTGGAGGACGCAATGGCTGAACGGTCTTTCGCGCGCGAGGTCGAGGATCTTCGGCTCGGCGACGGCGACACCTTTCGCGGCGAAGGCATCCTCGCGATCACCAAGGCGCTGCTGCAATCAGGCGTCGCCTATGTCGGCGGCTATCAGGGCTCGCCGATCTCGCACCTGATGGACGTGCTGGCCGACGCCAAGGACGTGCTCGACGATCTCGGTGTCGTGTTCCAGAGCTCGGCGAACGAGGCGGCGGCCGCCGCCATGCTCTCGGCCTCCGTGATGTATCCGCTGCGCGGCGCCGTGGCCTGGAAGTCGACGGTCGGCACCAATGTCGCGTCCGATGCACTCGCCAATCTCGCCTCGGGCGGCGTCACTGGCGGCACCATGATCATCGTCGGCGAGGATTATGGCGAAGGCTCCTCCATCATGCAGGAGCGGACCCACGCCTTCGCCATGAAATCGCAGATGTGGCTGCTCGACCCGCGTCCCGACAATGAATGCATCGTCAACCTGATCGAAAAGGGTTTCGAGCTCTCCGAAGCCTCGAACACACCCGTGATGCTCGAGGTCCGCGTCCGCGCCTGCCACATGCATGGCAGCTTTGCCTGCAAGGACAACGTCAAGCCGGCGCACACCATCAAGGACGCGCTCAACAATCCCAAGCGCGACGTCAATCGCATCGTGCTGCCGCCGGCGGCGTATGAGCACGAGCAGGAGAAGATCAAGACACGCATGCCGGCCGCGATCGGCTTCATCCGGGACAACAAGCTGAACGAACGGATGGGACCGGCGCGGGGCAAGGTCGGCATCGTCATGCAGGGCGGCATGTACAACAACGTCATCCGCGCGCTGCAATATCTCGGTCTGTCGGATGCCTACGGCAACACGCAAGTCCCGCTCTACGTCATGAACGTCACCTATCCGGTGATCGAGGCCGAGGTGGCGGACTTCTGCATCGACAAGGACGCGGTCCTGATCGTCGAGGAGGGCCAGCCCGAATATCTGGAGCAGGCGATCAACACCGTTCTGCGACGCAAGGACATCCAGGCGCGCGTCCACGGCAAGGACGTGCTGCCGATGGGCGGCGACTACACCGCGCAGGTCCTGCTCGGCGGCATCAGGGACTTCCTGGAGAAGACGGAGCCGCGCCTGCTCGGCAACCGGCCGCCGGCGCCGGACGCCGCTCCCGTGCTGAGTCATCCGGCGGTCGAGAAGCTCAAGCAGGTCGTGCCGGCCCGTCCGCCCGGGCTCTGCACCGGCTGCCCGGAACGACCGATCTTCGCGGCCATGAAGCTGGTCGAGGAGGAGCTTGGCCAGCACCATGTCTCGGCCGACATCGGTTGCCATCTGTTCTCCATCCTGCCGCCCTTCAACATCGGCGCAACCACGATGGGCTTCGGCCTCGGTCCAGCCTCGACCTCGGCCTTCAACGTCAAGGCCGACAAACGCTCGATCGCGGTGATGGGTGACGGCGGCTTCTGGCACAACGGGCTGACCAGCGGCATCGGCAACGCCGTTTTCAACAAGCATGACGGCGTGTTCGTAATCGTGGACAATTTCTACACCTCGGCGACCGGCGGACAGGACATCCTGTCCTCGCGCGCTCTCAACAAACGTCGCAAGACCAACAATTCGATCGTGCAGGCCGTGAAGGGCATCGGCGGTCAATGGGTCCGGCAGATCGACCGCACCTATGACGTCGCCAGGATGCGCGACACGCTGAAAGAAGCGCTGACGACGAAGGAGGAAGGTCCCAAGGTCATCGTCGCCTCTTCCGAATGCATGCTGAACAAGCAGCGCCGCGTGAAGCCGCAAGTGAGCAAGGCGATCAAGGACGGGGAGCGGATCGTCAAGGAACGCTTCGGCGTCGACGAGGACGTCTGCACCGGCGACCACGCCTGCATCCGCCTGTCCGGCTGCCCGTCGCTCTCGGTGAAGCAGCTCGACGATCCCCTGCGCGACGATCCGGTCGCCGCGATCGACAATTCCTGCGTCGGCTGCGGCAATTGCGGCGAGGTCGCCGAGGCCGCCGTGCTGTGCCCCTCGTTCTATCGCGCCGACGTCATTCACAATCCGACGCGCTGGGACACGCTCAAGTCGAGGATCGCCATGGCGGTGATCGGCTGGCTGCAGCGACGGCGCGATCGCCGGCGGCCGACATTCGGGGCCTTGGCATGAGGGTCCTGGCATGAGGGACGAGACGGTTCGGCTGGCGCTTCCCGCGGCCGGCGAAGCGACCGAACGCCCGATCTCGATCGCGATCCTGGCCATGGGCGGTCAGGGCGGCGGCGTGCTGACCGACTGGATCGTCCAGCTTGCGGAGAACCATGGCTGGGTCGCGCAGTCGACTTCGGTGCCCGGCGTCGCGCAGCGCACCGGTGCGACCATCTACTACATCGAAACGATGCCGCCGCTCGATGGGCGCAAGCCGATCCTCTCGCTGATGCCGACGCCCGGCGATGTCGACGTGGTGATGGCCGCCGAATTCATGGAGGCGGGGCGCTCGATCCTGCGCGGCCTGGTGACGCCGGACCGCACCACGCTGATCGCGTCCAACCACCGGTCATTTGCCATCGGCGAGAAGATCGCGCCGGGCAACGGCGTTGCCGATCCCGGCGCCGTCACCGGCGCGATCGGCGTCGCCGCCAAGACCGAGATCATCTTCGACATGAACGCGCTGGCGATTGCGCACGGGAGCGTGATTTCGGCCGCGATGTTCGGCGCGCTCGCGGCCATCGGCGTGCTGCCGTTCGACCGCGACAGCTATCTGTCGGTGATCCGCGCCGGCGGGAAAGGCGCCAAGGCCAGCGTCGAGACTTTCGAAGCCGCTTTCGATCGCACCCGGGCCGGCGCGCCGGAGGCCGTCGAGCTCCCGCGAGCCGAGGAGAGCGAGAAGAGCCGCGCGCCTGCGACGCTGGATGCAGAGCTGGCCAAGCTGCTCGAACGAGCGAAACAGGAGCTGCCGGACTCGGCGCTGTCGCTGGCGCAGGCCGGCCTGAAAAAGGTGGTGGATTTCCAGGACATCGCCTACGGCGCCGAATATCTCGACGTTCTCGGTGCGCTGCACGCGGCCGATCGTGGTGTCGGCGGCATCGACAGAAGCTTTGCCTTCACCCAAACGGCCGCAAAATACCTCGCCAATGCCATGACCTATGACGACGTCATCCGCGTTGCCGACCTGAAGACGCGCACCAGTCGCCGCGCGCGGATCGAGGGCGAGCTGGAGCTGGTGCAAGGCCAGGTGCTCCAAACCACCGAGTTCATGCACCCTCGCCTCGAGGAGATCATGGGAATGCTGCCGGTGTCCTTTGGACGTTGGCTCGACACCAAGCCGCGCCTGATGGGCTGGCTCGATCGCCGCATCAACAGGGGACGACGGGTGCGGACCTATTCGCTGCCCTGGTTTCTCGTGCTCTATGCCGTCGGCGGGCTTCGCGGCATGCGCCGCCGCTCACGGCGCCATGCGATCGAGACGGCGCATCGCGACGAATGGCTCAAGGCCGCCACCGAGGCTATCAGGACCAACTACCAGCTCGGCGTCGAGATCCTGCAATGCCGCCGGCTGGTGAAGGGCTATTCCGATACCCACAGCCGCGGCCTGTCGAAGTTCGACCGGACGCTGGCCACGATCAAGCTGGTTGCACAGCGCGAGGACGCCGCCGATTGGGCCCGGCGCCTGCGCGAAGCGGCGCTCAAGGACGGCCCCGGCAAGGAGCTCGACGGCGTCATCCAGACCATCAAGAGCTTCGCCTGATGAGACCGGCGTCGGCG
Source organism: Bradyrhizobium sp. NC92 (assembly GCF_025200865.1). Lineage (NCBI taxonomy): Bacteria > Pseudomonadati > Pseudomonadota > Alphaproteobacteria > Hyphomicrobiales > Nitrobacteraceae > Bradyrhizobium > Bradyrhizobium sp. NC92. Next base: position 1,946,283 of record NZ_CP104171.1, on the reverse strand, counting down.
AAGGATTGCGGTTCAACCGACGCTGGTCAGAACCGGGCTGCTTGACTGCGCTGACCGGTGCGCTAATCGGGGCCCGATCACCTCCGAAAAGAGCTTTGGAATATCTCCGTCAGACCAACCCGCCCTCCTGGTCATGCGATGCCGGCAGCACTCAAAGAGAATATCGTTCCCCTCGGGCAGATCGAGACCCGGCTCTGGCTGCAGCTGTTGTCGCTGCACGGAGACATCTTCGCGTCGTTGAATTCCCTCCTCGGCGCCGAGTTCGGCTTGTCGCTGGCGAAATTCGACGTCCTGGCCCAGCTCGACCGCGACAGGAACGGCCTTGCGCTCGGACAATTGTCGCAGAACCTGAAGGTATCAGGCGGCAACGTCTCGGGCCTGGTGCAGCGCCTCCTCGCTGACGACCTCATCAGCAGGGAAATGTCGAGTGAGGACCGCAGGTCGTTCATCGTGCGCCTCACACCGAAAGGCGAAGCTTTGTTCAGGAAGGCCGCCGACGTGCACAAGAAGCATCTCGGCCAAAAATTCGAGAACATCTCGGCCAAGGAACTCGACGCGGCGCTGTCGGTGCTACGCTCGCTTTCGGCCAAGATCCGAACCCCCAGCAAGAAGCAAAGTCGAAAAAGCTAATGGCAAGAGAATCCAGGAGCAGGTGGAGATCCGGCCCGCCAAGGTCGAGAGATCAGCTCTACGCCTACATTCCCTATCTGTTCAATCGGCTGGCAAATCGCTGGAACCTGGATCAGAACCGCGATCTCACCGAGCATGGCATCAACAACGTCGTGTTTCGTACGCTGTCGGTGCTGTTCATCTACAAGACGCTCACGGTCAACGAGATCGCCGTGCTCGCCGTGACCGAGCAATCGACGGCGAGCCGCATGGTCGAATCCATGGTGTCCGCCGGTCTCGTCAAGCGCGAGATCGCGGAGGAGGACCAGCGCCGCCGGGTCGTGGCATTGACCACCGAGGGCGAAGCGTTGCTGCGCAAGATCTGGCCGATCATGGCAAAGAACTACGAGCGCCTGACCGCCGGCATCGATCCCGACGAGATCGAGACTTGCGCGCGCGTGCTGGCCAAGATGATGGAAAACGTCAAGCAGAACCAGATCTGACGCGGGTCATCCGATGCGCAGTTGGTGCGCGTCATTGATACGCGTCATGGGCCGAGGCCAACGAGGCTGGTGCCGCCGCAGACATAGAGCACCTGCCCGGTGACGAAGTCGGAGCGTTCGTCGAGAAAGAATTCGATCGCGTGCGCGACGTCCTCGCGTGCGCCGAGCCGGCCGACCGGGACGTTACGCGCCATTGTTTCCTGCCGCTCGGAATCCTTGGGGATGATGCCCCAGAAATTGTCGGTCAGGATCGGGCCCGGCGCGACGACGTTCACGGTAATGCCGCTGGACGCAAGCTCCAGCGCCCATGTCCGGGCCATGCCGTGCACGCCGGCCTTGGTGGCGGAATAGGCCGAGCGCGTCACGGCGCCCATCGCCGCGCGCGAGCTGACGAACACGATGCGGCCGAAACGGCGCGATTTCATCCTCTCCAGCGCGGCCTGGGTCAGGAGCATGGGTGCGCCGAGATGCAGCTGCGCTAGCGCCAGGATGTCTTCGGGCCTTGCGTCGGGCAACAGGTTCGGCAGGATGATTCCGGCATTGTGCACGAGGCGATCGATCGCATGATTGGAGGCGATCTCCCGGGCAACGTCCCGCGTCTGCTCGAGGCTGGTCAGGTCCGCGCAATAAGCCGTGAGCAGATCGTGTGTCCAGTCCGGCCTGTGCAGCCCAACCGAGACCACGCGCTGGCCCTTGTCCACGAGGCTCTTCGCCAGCGCTTCGCCGATTCCGGAATTGCCGCCGGTGATGAGGGTGGTGCGGACCTGGCTCATGCTCGGTTATCCCTGCGTTTCGTCAGACCTGCCGCCGCTTCAAATCGCGTAGATCGAAGAAGGCGCCGTCCTGCATCAGCCTGGCGACGAAATCCTTCAAGCCGCCGCGCTGGATCTTCTCGGTCGCAGTCAGCGGCAGGGCATCGACGAAGCAGATCCAGCCGGGCGCCTTGTAATAAGCCATCTGCTCCAGGCTCCAGCGGACGATCTGCTCGGCGAGCGCGCGGTCGGCGCCGGCCTGCTCGGCGATGATGACGGCCGCCACTTCGTCGCCGCGCACGGGGTCCGGCGTCGCGGCGACGGCGGCCTGCCGAACCTGCGGATGCCGATTGAGCACGGATTCGACCTCGACCGCGGCGATATTCTCGCCGGAGCGGCGGATGACGTTCTTCTTGCGGTCGACGAAATGCAAATCGCCGTCCGCATCGCGCGACACGATATCGCCGGTATGCAGCCAGCCTCCGGCCCAGGCCTCCGCGGTCGCCTCGGGGTTTTTGAGGTACTCCCGGAAGAAGCCGTAGCGCGAATCCGCGCCGGCCCGCCGCACCAGCAGCTCCCCCGGCGTCCCGGCCGGCACGTCATCCCCGCCGTCATCGACGATGCGAATGTGGATCTCCGGAGCCGGGCGGCCGAAGCAGCTGGTGCCGACCTTGCGCGGCTCGACATTGGCGGCGATCACGCCGCCGCTGCCGGTCTCGGTCATCGCCCAGGCCTCGAGCAGGGGGAAGCCGAAGCGCGCCTCGAACGGCGCGTGAAGCAGCTTGTCGACACCCGCGCCGAAGCCGAAGCGAACCGCGTGCTGCCGATCCTCTTGCGAGGGCGCGGCGCTCATCAGCATCGACGGCATGACGCCGAGATAATGCAGGCACGTGGCCCGGCTCTGCCGCACCGAGCTCCACCAGCTGCGCGGGTGAAAACGATCGAGCATGGTCAGGCAGCCGCCGACCGAAACCATCGCCATCAGCGAGACCGCCATCGCGTTCATGTGGAACAGCGGCAGCGGCGTGATCATGCGCTCGACATCCGGCATCAGGCCGATCAGCCCGCCGGCGTCGCGATACCAGTTTCCGCTGTGCAGGAAGTATTCGTTGGTGAGAACGCAGCCCTTCGGCTGTCCCGTCGTGCCCGACGTGTAGAGCAGCGCGCACTCCGTTGCGCCGTCCGCCGGCCGCAGCGGCCGCGTACCGTCATAGGGCGCGGGCACGTCTGCGTCATCGGTCACGACAGGAATCGGCCGGCCCGCCTGGCGCGCCGCCGTCTCCACCTCAGTACGGCGTTCGGCCAGCACGAAGGCGGCGTTCATCTCGGAATGCGCGATGATGTATTCGAGCTCGCTCATCCGCAGATCGGGGTTGATCGGCACCACGGAGACGCCGAGCGCGTTCAGCGCGAACCACAACTCGATGAACACCGGCCGGTTCTGGAGCAGGAGCCCCACCCTGTGGCCTTCGCCATAACCGCTTTCGGCGAACGCCTGGCGGCGGGCCTCGATCCGGTCGAGCATCGCGCGGTAGGAGATCTCGCCGGCCGGAATGCCGTAGATGCCTGATGTCTCAGGCAGCACGTTGAGGAAGCCGGCCTCGCCGCGGCGGAGCGCGGTCTGGCGAAAGCGGGCATGGACTGTCGTTGCAGCGATCAAGGCGCACTCACATGAAGAGCTGGATGTTGCCGAACGGCGCGTCGAAATTGACGAGATCGAGGCGCTTGAGCTTGATCTTCAGGCCATCGCCGGCCTGGACCAGATCGTGCGATGCCCAGCCCGAATAGCGCTCCAGCAGGTCGCCGCGGGTCTCGGTGTAGATATAGGACGTTCGTGCCTTGAACACGCCCGCCGCGACGTCGCAGGCGACGATCCTGGGGGCCTGGAGCAGATGGTGGCAGCGGCTCTTCGGCTTCTGGCTGAAGGTGCGCTCGCCGGCGAGGCGCTCGACCCGGACCTTGAGCAGCAACAGGTCCTCGTACATCAGGGACGGCTGCAGCACCGGATCCTGTTGCTGCCATTCGAGCGGCATCCAATAGCGCCCTTCCGGGTGAAACAGATCGAGCCAGCTCTGCCACTGCATCGTGTCGAGAAGCTCGGCCTCCCGATAGATGAAATCGATGATGGCCTTGTCGTCGATCATTGCGCCGCCTCGGTGTGCTCGTCCATGCCCATCGTCATGAATTTGGCCCAGGCATGGAACTGGTTGCGCATCTGCCGCTCGGACGTGCCGTTGATGACGGCGGTGACGTCCGGCTGTTCGTCTGCTACGTAGAGACGGCGCAGATTGATCCACTGATTGCCGTTGGACTTGAGGCCTTCCTGCGCCCGCTCGTACATTTCCAGGTCGTCATGCCCGACGATGGAGGTCGGCGCGTTGATGAAGCGATTGTACATCAGCGCGCGCTCGTAGAGCTTGTCGGGTGCGCCGACCAGGCGGTAGACCCAGCTCTCGACCAGCGTCCTGTCGACCGCGATCGGAATGAAGTTGCGCAGGATCTGCACGGCGCCCTTGACCATGATGTTCGGGAAATAGACGGTGTTGTGCCTGACCTCGCCGAGGATTTCGTGCGCCCGCATCTCGCCATAGGCGGCGACCATCTGATCGAGATAGCCGTCGACGTCGGAATAATTGGAGTGGATCGAATTGGCGACGCCGGTGTGGCCGTGGCCGTTGGGCCAGATCCTGATGCCGCTCTGCTCGTAGAATTCGTAGGGGCTCATGAACGGTCCGTAGAGCTGAACCGCCATCGGCGTCTCGGTCGAATCGCCCTGCTCGCGCTTCCAGACCTTGACCGCGGTGCCGGCCGAGCTCTCGTGCGCGACCATGGGATGGCAGGTGTCGGTCTGGTTCTCGACCAGCATCTTCCAATTGCAGGTGTGCATGTAGCGGATCGGCGCCGCCATCACCGCGAGCTTGCCCTCCGGCGAGCGGTCGACCATGTTGTCGATCGTCGAGAGGCTTTCGCCGAAATAATCCTCGAAGGACAGGCCGCGCTCACTCAGCCGCGCGAAGATGAAGTCGCGATAGATCGCGACGTTCCTCACGCGCGACAAGCCTTCATTGGCCTGGGTGTCGCCGAAGCCGGTCGCCTCATAGCCCTTCTTTAAGGGAATCGCGAGCAGCGATCCGTCGGTCTTGAACGACCATGCATGGTAGGGACAGCGAAAGAACTTGCCGGTGTTGCCGCAGGGCTCCGAGGCGATCTTGACGCCCTTGTGCGGGCAGCGGTTGTAGAAGACATGGATCGAGCCGTCGGTGTGGCGGCTCGCCAGCACCGGTTGCCGGCCGATCGTGGCAGTGATGAAGTCGCCGGGCTTGCCCAGCTGGCTGGCATGGCCGACATAGATCCAGCTGTTGGGAAACAGATGCTCCATCTCGAGATCGAAGATCTCGGGATCGACGTAGACGTCGCGGTGCACCTCGGCCTCGCGTACCAGCGCCGCGATCGAGCGCCTGTCACTTGCGTGCTTGCCCATGGTGTCTTAAGTCCTTGTCCTAGAGATCCAGCACCAGTCGGTCCGATTTCGCGCGCGAGACGCAGATCTGCATCACCGTGTTCGACGCCTTCTCGTCGTCGCTGAGAATGACGTCGCGATGATCCGGGACACCGGAGATCACGCCGCACTGGCAGATGCCGCAATCGCCGCGCCGGCAGTCGGAGAGAACCTCGTGGCCGGCAGCTTCCAGCGCCTCGATGATGCTCTGGTCGGCCGCGACGGCGATGACCTCTCCCGTCGACTTGAGCTCGACTTCGAAGGCACGGTTCGGCTCGCTCGAGGTCTCGGCCTTGAAGAGCTCGTAGTGGATGCGATCGGCGGCGATGCCGCCGGCGTGAGCGGCGGCCTTCACCGCATCGATCATCCCTGCGGGACCGCAGACATAGACGTGGGAGCTCGCAGGCGAGGCGTGTAGCGCCGCGGCGATGTCGAGACACGAGGCGTCGCTGTCGTAATGGATCGAGAGCGCGCGCGCGCAGACGGCCTCGAGCTGCGGCAGGAACGCCAACGCGCCCGGTGCCCGCCCGGCATAATGGAGACGGTAGGTCGCTCCCCGCGCTTCGAGCTCGGCCGCCATCGACAGGATCGGCGTGATGCCGATGCCGCCGGCGAACAGAAGCGCGGGCGATGCGTCCTCGTGCAGCGGGAAATTGTTGACCGGCACCGAGGCGGTCACGACGTCGCCGACCTTGAGCGCATGCATGAAGGCCGAGCCGCCGCTCGACATCCGCTCGCGCAGAACCCCGAGCGCAAGCTGGCCTTCCGGCAGGCCCGGCAGGGCCATCAGGGAGTAAGGCCGGTCTCCCCCGCTCGGCAGCGAGACACGAATATGCGCCCCTGCCCGCCATCGCGGTGCCGCGCCGCCCTCCACGTCGAACACGAGGCTTCGTATCGTCGGCGTTTCCGCCGAGACCGACTGCACCCTGAGCCTCAGCTGACGCGTGTCCATTCGCGGGGTCTGCATAATGTATGAATTTGCATATTTTTAGACATATAACAATTCGATGTCAATCGGCTCTCGGACGGGACGTTTGCAGCCCGAACGCCGGCGGCCGCTATTCGATCGGCGCCGGACGCGCCAGCTGGAAGAGGTCGCGAGGCCTCGCATACCAGCCGGAGCCGTGCATGCGGGCGATGAGGTCGAGGCCGATCGTGTCGATATGCCCTCGCTGTGCATCGATCACGAACTGCTCGGCGACGTGCGCACAGACGATCTCGCCGATCACCGCGATTTGCCGCGGCCCGGTTTCCTGAACAACGAGGGAGCGGCATTCGAACGCGACAGGGCAGCCCTTGAGGAGCGGAGGCGAGACCATTTGGGAGGGTAGCGTCTCCAGCCCCGCAAGCTCGATCTCGTCGATCTCGGCCGGAGCATCGACTGCGGTCGCGTTCATCGCTTCAGCCATCCGATGCGGCACCAGGTGAACGACGAACTCGCCCGTCTCGACGATATTCTGCGCCGTGTCCTTCAAGCCTCGTTTCGGATGGCGCAGCAGACCGAGCACGACCGTCGGCGGCTCGTGGCCCAGCACGGTGAAGAAGCTGAACGGCGCGGCATTGGCGGCCCCGTTCCGGGATCGCGTGGTGACCCACGCGATCGGTCGCGGCGTCACCGTCGCGGTCAGGATCTTGTAGCGGATATCCGCCGGAAGCTGTCCCATATCGAAGAGCATCGAACCCTCAGTTTGCGTGTGCGAGCGGCTTGGATTGCGATCCGTCTAGTTTTTATTTGATCATATGCATATGATCTTATCAAATACGCTCGTAATGCATCGGAGCGCCCCCGACTTAACGAACTGATTTACAAGGACATTCAGTGAAGAAATCGCGCCGCCCCCGTCCGCCGGATCCGGCGAAAGCCTCCGCACGCGGGGCCAAATCCAGCAAGAACACCACGCCAGAACGCCCCGGCCGGCGCGGTATCCAGTCGATCGAGATCGGCTTCAGAATTCTCGATTACCTCCGGACCGAACTGCGGCCGGTGCCGCTGAAGATGATCGCGGCTAACACCGGAATGTCGGCCGCGAACGTCCACTATTATCTCGTGAGCTTCCAGGCGGTGGGCATCGTCCGCCAGGAGACCGACACCGGCTGCTACGCCCTCGGGCCCTATGCGTTGAAGCTCGGCATGGCGGCGATCGAGCAGTTCGACGTGTTTGCCGTCGCACGGCCGGCCATGACCGAACTCGCGACGACCATCGGCCACACGGTGTTTCTCGGCGTTTGGGGTAATCGCGGTCCCACCATCATCTATCGCGTCGAGGGCGGGGCCAGCCGCCCCATCATCGAGCTGCGGGTCGGAAGCGTCCTCAGCCTGCTGCGGTCCGCGTTGGGACGCAACTTTCTCGCACATCTGCCGCGCTCGCTGACGGGTGAGATGCTCGATCAAGAGCTCAAGGAGGAGCGCTCGCGCAAGCCGCGGATGGATGATGCGCCAACCACCAAGATCGAGGTGGAAGAGATGATGGCCGCAATCCGGCGCGACGGCATCAGCCGCTGTCGTGATGCGCTGCTGCCGAACTTCACCTCCCTATCCGCACCGATCTTCGATCAGGCCGGATTCATGATCGCCGCCATCACGATGATGGGGCCGATCGGCATTCTCGACGACGACCTGAAAGGCCCGACCGCAACCGCGCTGATCCTCCATGCGCGCGCCATCTCCGCGACCGCCGGCTGGCAGCCCGAGGCGTGACGGCTCCACGACCGGGCACGACGCAACAGCGCGGCCGCATCTCGGCACACGGACTTGCATCGATCAGCTGATTGGGGATCAACCTCCCGGCGCTCTCGATACCATTTGCGGCGCCGCCGCGGTGGATACCGGTTTCCTGGCCGGCAGCAATAGGCCAATCCATGCGCCGACCAGCGACAACAGCGCCGCCAATGTCATCGCTGCCTCGAAACCGTCGGCGAAACGAGCCGCGCTGTCCATTGCGCCATTCGCCGAAAAGGTGGCAACCAGCGCCGCAATCCCGAACATGCCGCCGAGAAATCGGCCCATGTTGAAGATGCCCGAAGCCTTCGCCATTTCAGCCAATGAAACCGAGCTCAGGATGGCGTTCTGCGCCGCGGGCATCGCCATGGACACCCCAACGCCGGCGATCACCAGCGGAGCAATCAGCGCGCCGTAGGCGACATCGGGCGAAGCGATGAAGGCGATCCAACCAAGCCCGATCGCCTGCATGATCAGTCCCGTCACGACGAGCGGCCGCTCGCCAAACTTGCCGACCACGGCGCCCGCGATCGGAGCGGTCACAAACAACGTCGCCGTCCATGGCAGCAGGCGCACGCCGCCCCCGAAGGCGCCGAAATGCAGGGTCACTTGCAGGAACTGCGGCAGCAAGAATACGACGCCATACATCGCAGCATAGAACAAGAAGCTCAGCGAGAGCGCCGCCGAGAACGACCGCGACACGAACAGCCGGAGCGGCACCATCGGCGCAGCGACGCGCGCTTCCCAGATCAGGAATGCGATCGCGAAGACGAGACCAACGATCATCGAACCTACGACTTCCGCGCTGGTCCAGCCAACATTGTTGCCGCGCATGAGGCTCCAGACCCAGGCCAAAGCGGCAACCGCGACCAGTGTCAGCCCGGTGACGTCGAGTGTTGCCGCAGGTCCAAAGCTCTCGCGCAAACGCGCCCGCACCAATGTGGCCGCGAACGCGCCGATCGGCAGGTTGATCCAGAAGATGGAGCGCCAGCCAAGCTGCTCTGTGAGAAGGCCGCCGATCGCGGGCCCGATGATCAATGCAAAGCCGGTAATCCCTGAAAAGATGCCGAGCGCCTTGGCGCGCTCCTCCCGCCCGAACGTTCCACTCAGGATCGCCATCGCAAGCGGCATCACCAGCGCCGCTCCAGCACCCTGCGCGGCACGCGCCGCGATCAACCAACCGATCGTCGGCGCCAGCGCGCAAGCGGCCGAGGCGAGTGTGAACAGCGCGATGCCGCCAGCAAACATCCTGCGCCGCCCGAATCGGTCGCCGAGCGCGGCTCCGGACAGCAGCAGCACGGCGAAAGCGAGATTATAGCCGTTAACAGTCCATTGCAGTGTCTCGACCGAGCTCGAGAACTCGATGCGGATACCTGCGAACGCCGTCGTAAGTACCATCGCATCCAGCGCCATCATGAACGAGGCAAGCGAGGTCAGGGCGAGTACCCAGGTCTTCTCCGCGGGGGTGGGAGCGTCTTGCATCTCATCAATCTCCATCTTGGGGCCGGAACGGCGCCGTCGCGGAGAGGACGAAGCAGGAGAGCCCAAGGATGCTGGCCGAAAAAAACTTGTGCGGGCCGCATCCTTTGGACCCAGCCAGACGTCCTATTGATCGAGAAGCCGCAAGTTCGTGCTGCGGTGAGATGAGGAGACAACGATGAAACCAAACGTGATCCGCTACAGGACCAAGGCCGACATGGCCGACAAGAATGCCGAGCTGGTCGAGGCGGTGTTTGCCGAGCTGAAGGCGGCGCACCCGGAGGGGGTGCGTTACTTGACGCTGCGGCTCGAGGACAACACCTTCATCCACATCGTCGAAACCACGGCCGAGGACGGCTCGTCAGCGCTGCCGAAGCTTGCGGCCTTTCAGGCCTTTCAGAGCGGTTTGCGTGACCGCTGCGCCGAGCCGCCGGTGCGCAACGGTGCTATTGTCGTCGGCAATTATCGCGTGCTCGCGGAGCCATAGGGCTCGTGGTGGAGGCATGATGAACTCAGCTCGGGAGGGCGCGGCCCACGACATTCCGGCGCTCCTGGTGGCTATCCGGCCGCGGCTGCACCGCTATTGCGCGCGTATGGTCGGATCCGCCATCGACGGAGAAGACGTACTGCAGGACGCGCTGATCAAGGCCGTGGAGGCGGCCCCTACGGCCGGCCCGATCCGCAATCCGGAGGGCTGGCTGTTCCGGATTGCTCACAATACGGCGCTCGATTTCCTGCGCCGGCGCAACCGGCAAGAGGCACTGCATTCGCTTCAGGAGGTGGACATGATCGTTGACGAGATCGACACGGTCGCAAGCCGCCAAATCGCAGCGACCAGCCTGCGCACTTTCATGCGCCTGCCGGTTGGCCAACGCGCAAGCGTGATCCTGATGGACGTGCTCGGCTGCTCGCTTCAGGAGATCTGCGATGTCATGGACTTGAGCCTGCCCGCAGTAAAGGCTGCGCTGCATCGCGGGCGCACGCAGTTGCGCGAGCTTGCAGAGGAACCCGACGATGCGCCGCCTCCGCGTCTGTCGGCAGCCGACCGCACGCGGCTGGCCAATTATGTCGACCATTTCAATGCACGGGATTTCGATGCGATACGCGCCATGATCGCCGAGGACGTCAAGCTCGATCTGGTCAACAGGACCCGACTGACCGGGAAGGCCGAGGTGTCCCGGTACTTCGGCAACTACGCAACAATCAATGACTGGCACCTCGTACCGGGTCTCGTCGAAGGCCATCCGGCCGTCCTGGTGCTCGATCCCGCGGCGATCCCCGGTTCAAAGCCCAAATACTTCATCCTGCTCGGCTGGGCGTCGGGCAAAGTCGCCAGGATACGGGACTTCAGGCATGCCTCGTACGTTGCCGAAGACGCTGACATCCTGGTCGACCAAGACAAGATCGGGCGTTAGGAGCCCGACCAGCGTTTCGATGCACTGGGTTCAGTCACGGAGCGGGCCATTGAAGTTGCCAACGGTGCCGCGCCCCAAGGCACGCCCCCAAGGCACTGCAGCTACGTCATCCGAACCCAAGCGCCCTTGCTTGTTGCGGACTTCACAGCAGCATCGATGAACTGCACCCCTGCCAGACCATCCTCGACGGTTGGGAAGATCACCTCAGGATCCGGCTTTTGGCCGGCCTGTGCCGCGCGGATGGCGCGCGCTGCTTCGGCATAGATAGTCGCGAAACCTTCGAGGTAGCCTTCAGGGTGACCTGAGGGGATACGGCTAACGCGGGCGGCGTCGGCCAATGTGCCGGCCCCACCGCGCGTCAGGAGCTGCTTCGGCCGGCCGTACGGCGTGAACCAGAGATGGTTCGGATTCTCCTGCGCCCATTCGAGACCGCCTTTGCTGCCGTAGACGCGCAGCGTGAGCCCGTTCTCGTTGCCGACGGCAACCTGGCTCGCCCACAGCATGCCCTTCGCGCCGCCCTTCCACCTGAGCAGAATCTGCACATCGTCATCGAGCCGCCGCCCCTCGACGAAGGTCGACAATTGCGCGAGCAATTCGTCGAGCGCGAGCCCGGTGACGAAGCAGGCCAGATTGTAGGCATGGGTGCCGATGTCGCCGATGCATCCGCCGGCTCCGGACCGGGCCGGGTCCGTGCGCCATGCCGCCTGCTTCTGGCCGGTGGTTTCCAATGGCTCGGTCAGCCAATCCTGCAGATACTCGACCTTGACGAGACGGATCTCGCCGAGTTCGCCATTTGCGATCATCGCGCGTGCTTGCCGGACCATGGGATAGCCGGTGTAATTGTGCGTGACGACGAAGATCCTGCCCGTCTTCCTGACCAGCGCCACCAGTTCCTCGGCCTCGGCAACCGTTGTCGTCAGCGGCTTGTCGCAGATGACGTGAATGCCGGCTTCAAGGAAAGCTTTCGCGACCGGGCTGTGCAAGTGATTGGGCGTCACGATCGAGACCGCCTCGATGCCATCCGCTCTCGCCGCTTCTGCCCGCGCCATCTCCTCGAACGAGCCATAGGCACGGTCGTCAGCGATACCGAGCTCCTTTGCGGAGGCTTTGGCTCGAACCGGATCCGACGCGAGCGCGCCGGCGACCAGCTCGAACTGGTCGTCGATGCGCGCGGCGATGCGGTGGACGGCACCGATGAAGGCACCCTGGCCACCGCCGACCATGCCGAGGCGGATACGACGATGGCCGCCGGTTTCATTGCTTGCTTCGATAGCCATGTTGCACCCTCTCTTCAGGAGATGCCGAGCATCTTGCGGTTGGCAGCCGCGTCGGTGCCGCTGCCTGCGAAATCGTCGAAGGCCTTCTCCGTCACCCGGATGATGTGGCTTCGGATGAACTCGGCGCCCTCGGCCGCGCCTTGCTCGGGATGTTTCAGGGCACACTCCCACTCGAGCACCGCCCAGCTGTCGTAGTCGTATTGCGTGAGCTTGGAGAAGATGGCGCCGAAATTGACCTGGCCATCGCCAAGCGAGCGGAAGCGGCCGGCACGGTCGACCCAGCTCTGGAATCCGCCATAGACGCCCTGGCGGCCGGTCGGGTTGAACTCGGCGTCCTTGACGTGAAACGCCTTGATCCGCCGATGGTAGATATCGATGTAGTCGAGATAGTCGAGCTGCTGCAGCACGAAGTGCGAGGGATCGTAGAGCAGGTTCGCGCGCGGATGGTTGTTCACCCGCTCCAGGAACATTTCGTAGGAAACACCGTCGTGGAGGTCCTCGCCGGGGTGGATCTCATAGGCGAGATCGACGCCGTGCTCGTCGGCATGGTCGAGGATGGGCCGCCAGCGCCTGGCGAGCTCGTCGAAGGCGGTCTCAATCAGGCCGGCGGGACGCTGTGGCCAGGGATAGACATAGGGCCAGGCCAGCGCGCCGGAGAAAGTCGCCTGGGCAGTCAGCCCGAGCCGCCTGGACGCCAGGATGGCGCGCTTGACCTGATCGACGGCCCATTCCGTGCGGGCCTTGGGGTTGCCACGCACCCCCGGCGCGGCGAAGCCGTCGAATGCCGCGTCATAGGCCGGGTGAACGGCGACGAGCTGGCCTTGCAGATGGGTCGAAAGCTCGGTGATGGCAAGGCCGTGGCGAGCCGCAATGCCCTTCACCTCGTCGGCATAGGTCTGAGACTCCGAGGCCTTGTTCAGGTCGAACAGCCGCCCATCCCAACTCGGAATCTGAATCCCCTTGTAGCCCAGGGATGCCGCCCATCCGCACATCGCATCGAGCGAGTTGAACGGCGCCGAGTCGGCAGCGAACTGAGCCAGGAATATCGCAGGCCCTTTGATCATCTTCATCGAATGCCTCCTTCTGCCTTGGACGTTTTGGCGATCGCTTTTCCGCATCATGGGTGCGAGGATGCCGGCCATCGAGAAAGAGAGCAATACCGGACTACGCGACGGGATGAAGCTCTATATCGCGACGGGACCGATGATCCTACGCTCCAACAGATGGCGAGCGCCCGCGCGCACGGTAGGCTGCGCGTTTGCCAAACTGGCCGGAGCCATTGCGGCTGCGACTGAACCGGCCCATCTCGCTCCGCAGTTCGATCAATCGACGCGGCCCCAAGGTAGCCGCGTCGACTTGGTCAGCGAAAGTCGCCTTTGGTCTCGGGGATCACGATCGCCCCGATCAGATAAATCGCGAAGACGCCGACCGCAAACCAGGCCAGCGACATCGGGATCTGCGCCGGGCTGCCGCTCACCAGCGAAACGAAGGTCGGCATCATGCCGCCCAGCGCGAAGCCGATGTTCCAGGACAGGCCCGTGCCGCTCGCGCGCAGCGCGGTCGGGAAACGCTCGTTCAGGAAGATCAGCACCGGCGCATAGCCGGCATTGCCGATGAAGGCGATGGCGAGCGCAAGAAGCGTGATCTCAGTCGTGTCCTTGGTCGCCGCGAGGTTGAGATAGCACAGCGGCAGCAGCACGGCCGCCAGCGTGCCGATCAGCAGAAAGGTCTTCTTGCGGCCGATCCAGTCGCTCAGCGCGCCGATCAGCACGGCCGAGAAGAACGCCGAGACGCTCGCGCCCATCAGGATCAGCGACGAGGTCTGGTTCGGCACCGCGTTGATTACCTTCAGGAAGCTCGGCAGGTAGCCTGAGGTCAGGTAGTAGCCGGCGCCGCCGCCGAAGGTGATGAGCAGATTGACCAGCAGGACGCCGCGATACTCGCCCGAAAACACGTCCTTGACCGGCGCTTTCGACACCTTCGCCTGCTTGTTGCCCTGCTGGGACTTGAGCTCCTTGAAGTACGGCGATTCCTCGAGGTTCCTGAAGATGAACCAGCCGAGCAGCGAGCTCAGCAGCCCCGAGAAGAACATGAAGCGCCAGCCCCACACGGCGAAGGCATCGCCGGGAAAGACCGAGGACGTGATCAGGAAGACGAAGGATGCGAGCAACGCGCCGATGCCGGCGCCACCGCCGCCTACCAGGCCTGACATCGCGCCACGCCATTGCGCCGGCACCGATTCCGTCCCGATCGTGTGGGTCGAGGCCACGACGCCGCCGACGAACACACCCTGTACCAGACGCAGGATCAGGAAGATAATCGGCGCGATAATTCCGGCCTGCGCGATGGTCGGCAGCAGGCCGAACGCCGCGGTACTGAGGCCGACGCCGACAATGGCGATCAGCATCGCCTGCTTGCGTCCATGCACGTCGGCATAGTGCCCGAACACTGCCGAGCCGAGCGGCCGCATCAGGAGCGTGACGGCGAACGAGCCGTACACTGCGGCGAGCGACAGCGCCGCATTGCTCGACGGAAAGAACAGCGCGCCGACGACCGGCGCCACGTAGAGCAGAATGAACAAATCAAACAGATCGAGCGCCCATCCGAGCACCGATGCGATGATCGCGTTGACCATCTGCTTGTTATCGGCCGATGCTTGCGCACCCGCGGCCGGCATATCCATCTCAGCCATTTTGTCCTACCTCCCCGCTTGAGTAATGCCGCGGTCCGCACCATTGCGAACCACGGCAGTTCGTTGCATCGCGTATCAGCGGCCGACGAATTTCGGCGGACGCTTGGCGTTGAAGGCCTCGACGCCCTCCTTGAAGTCCTCCGACTGGCGCAGGCGGCTGTAGCAATGGCCTTCGAGCTCGATGGCGATCGCCAGCGTCGAATCCTCGGTGTCGTTGAGCAGCTTCTTGGCCGTGCGCTGCGCCAGCGGCGAGAAGGTGCGGAGCTCGTCCACCAGTCTGTCGGTCGCCTTCTCGAGCTCGGCATCCGGCACGCATTCGGTGGCGATGCCCCACTCATAGGCCTGCTTGGCCGAGATACGCTTGGAGCGCATCACGATGTCCTTGGTGCGGGTGATACCGACCATCTTCTGCAGGCGGGCCGAACCGCCCGAGCCCGGGATCTGGCCGAGCTTCTGCTCCGGCAGCGCGTATTGCGTGGTCTCGGATGCGATGCGGAAGTCGCAGGCGAGCGACAGCTCGAAACCGACGCCGAAGCAATAGCCGCGATTGGCCACGACCACGGGTTTTGCGCAACGCGCCGGCGCCGCGATGTTCCAGGCGAGCTTGGAGACGTGCTCCGGGCTCGCCGCCATGAAGCCGCCGATGTTGCCGCCGCTGGAGAAGTGCTCGCCCTCGCCGCGCACGACGATGACGCGCACGCGCGGATCCTCGTCAAGCGTCTCGAAGGTCAGGCGCAGCTGGTCGCGCTGCGGCATCGCCACGACGTTGTAGGGTGGACGTCCCAGGATGATGTCGGCGCGCTCATGCGCCTCGTCGATCTCGACCTTGAACCCGTCGAGCTTTGCGAGCCGGGGATCGGCGAATGTGTAGGGTGACGGCATCTGTGCTTCCTTCTGTTGAATGGATGATGATCAGGCCGCGTCCGACGGCGGCAGGCGCTCGGCCTCGTATTCTCCGGCGACGAGCAGTCGCCGCAGCAGCTTTCCGACCGGCGATTTCGGGATCGCGTCGACGAAGACGTAGCGGCGCGGCCGCTTGAAATTGGCAAGGCCCGAAGTGCGGCAGAACTGCTCCAGCTCGACTTCAGACACCGCGCGGTTGCGCTTGACGAAGGCGGCGACGACCTTGCCCCATTTCTCGTCCGCGACGCCGACGACCGCGACCTCGTCCACGGCTGGATGCAGCGACAGGCAACTCTCGATCTCGACCGGCGAGACGTTTTCGCCGCCGGTGATGATCATGTCGTCGACCCGGCCGGTGACGAACAGATCGCCGTCGGGATCGACGAAGCCGGTATCGCCGGTGAAATACCAGCCTTCGCGCAACGACTTGGCGTCCGCTTCGGGACGGCGCCAATAGCCTTCGAAGGCCTCGTCGCCTTTGAGCGTGGCGATGATCTCGCCCTCCTCGCCGACCGCGGCAAGCTCCGCCACCGACTTCGCGCCGATGCGCACGACCTTGACGTGCTGGTTGAGCCCCGCCTTGCCGGCCGAGCCGGGCTTTTCGGCCGCGTTCTGGTCGATCGTAAAGGTGTAGATCTCGGAGCTGCCATAGTGATTGACGAACAGGCTTGGCTTGAACGCCTCGTTCAGCTTCTTCAGCAGGCCATCGGTCATCGACGCGCCGGCGAAGCCGAGCTTGCGCACGCTGGAGACGTTGGTCCCGGCAAAGGCCTCGTGATGGACGAGATCGTGATAAAGCGTCGGCACCAGATAAAGATTGGTGATCGCTTCCTTCTCGATCAGCGCCAGCGCCTGGCGACTGTCATAGCGCGGCAGGCAGATGAACGTGCCGCCGATCAACGACATCGCCAGCAGCGAGCGGACGCCCATGGTGTGATAGAGCGGCATCACCCCGAGCGTGCGCTCACCTCGGCCGTAGAGATTTTGCGCGACATGGGCGATCGCGGCGGCGCGTTCGGCGCGATGCCGCCGCGGCACGCCCTTGGGACGCGACGTCGTGCCTGACGTATAGAGCATGATCGACCAGGCATCGGCTCCGACGCGCGCCTCGGCATCGGGGACGCGGTCCCTGATCAGATCGGCGAAGCTGGTTGCATCGCCCGTGCCGGGATCGACGGACACGCGCAGCAGCTTGCCTGCCAGCGCCGAGCCCTGCACGGCCTCGGCGGAGATGTCCTGATGGAAGACCGCGCAGGCCTCGGCATTCTCGATGCAATAGTCGAGCTCGTCGGCCTTGGCGCGCCAGTTGATCGGCGTGATCACGAGGCCTGCGAACTGGCAAGCCCAGTGCAGCGTCGCCGCTTCCCAGCGGTTCTGCAGCAACGTGACGACGTGATCGGCGGGCTTGAGGCGAAGGCGGTCGAACGAGGCGACGAGGGCAGAAATTCTGTCGTACCATTGCCGGTAGGTCAGGCGGAGTTCGCCGTCGACCAGGGCAATGGCGTGAGGATCGCGCGCGGCGCTGGCAATGAAGCTGCTGGCGAGATCAAGCATCGGACGTCTCTTTGTTGGATGAAGCAAGCTCGGCGGCGGCATCCAGCGCCGCCTGGACGATCGGGGTGTAGCCGGTGCAGCGGCAGATATGGCCGCTAAGGAGATCGCGGATCTCCGCCTCGGTCGGCGCCGGGTTCTTCGCGAGATAATGATCGAGCGACATCAAAATGCCGGCGGTGCAGAAGCCGCACTGGAGCGCGTGGTTGCGACGGAACGCCTGCTGCAGCACGCCGAGCCTGTCGGCCGACGGTGCGAGGCCTTCGACGGTCTTGAGCTCGCAGCCATCGACCTGCGCGGCGAGCGTCAGACAGGACCGTGTCAGCATGCCGTCGACGACGACAGTGCAGGCACCGCAGACGCCGTGCTCGCAGCCGACATGGGTACCGGTCGCGCCCAGCTGGTGACGCAGGAAATCGGACAGCAGCATGCGCGGCTCGGCCTCCGCCTCGACGGGCTTGCCGTTGAGCGTGAAGCGGACGGGATGGCGGCGATCTGCCTCGAGGCGCGTCATTGCAGCACCTCGTCGATCAGATCGCGGCCGATCATGCGCACGAGATCGCGGCGATAGCGCGCCGTGGCGTGAACGTCGTCGCGCGCGCCAAGCTCCCAGGCAAAGGCATTGAGGGCATCATCGAGCGCGCCTCCTTCCAGCCGCGGCCAGTCGCGCGCGACCGGCACATCGGCGACGCCGCCAACGGCGAGCCGTACGCCTGTCGGCGTCTTCATCGCAGCGCAGGCAACAATGGGGAAGTCGCCGTGCCGGCGCGCGACCTCGCGGAAGGCGACGCGCAATCCCTTCACCGCCGGCAGCGAGATGCCCTCGATCAGCTCGTCATCGGCGCGCGCGGTCAGCATCATGCCGGCAAAGAAATCTTTGGCCGCGACGCGACGGCGTCGTTTAGCGTTGTGCAACAGCACCTCGCCATCAAGCGCGACCAGCGCGAGCGGCATCTCGGCACTGGGATCGGCATGCGCGAGCGAACCGCAGATGGTGCCGCGGCTGCGGGTCTGCATGTGACCGACCCAGGGCAGCGCCAGCGCCACGAGCGGCAGCGCCTCGGCGAGACCAGGCCAGGCCAGGAGATCGGCCTGCCGCACGCCGGCGCCGATGACGATGCTACCGCCCTTCCGCTCGATCTGGCGCAGCTCCCTGATCCGCATGATGTCGATCAGCAGCTTCGGCTTGGCGAGGCGCATGTTGAGCATCGCCATCAGCGACTGGCCGCCGGCAAGGACGCGGGCATCGCCGCCCTGCTGCGCGAGGCCTTCGAGGACGTCACCGATGCTCTCGGCGCGGAGATAGTCGAATGCGGGCGGCTTCATCGGCGCCCCCCGAACAAGCCGGCGACCTTTGCCAGCAGCGCGAACAGCGAGAAGCCTCCACCCGAAGCACCACCGCCGCCGGCCTTGCGGGCCAGCGCGGTGAAAAACTGGCCGATGATCACGCGTGTCGCGCCATCAAGCAGACGGCCGCCGATGCTGGCGACCTTGCCGCCGATAGCGGCGTCATAGCTGTAGGTCAGGCTTGTTCCGCCATTGCCGTCGGGCGCAAGCGTGATGCGCCCCTCCGCGCTGCCGAAACCGAGCGCGCCGGTGGCCCCACCGCGCAAGGTGACCGCACGTGGCGGGTCGAGATCGAACAGCTCGACATCCGCGCGATAGCGGCCGGTGACGGGGCCGATGCCGAGCGTGACGTCCGCGCGGAAATGCGTGTCGGTGACCCTGTCGACGCGCTGGCAGCCGGGAATGACCGATTGCAGCGTGGCGGGATCGAGCAGCATCGCCCAGACCTGCTCCGGCGAGCCCTTCACCGTGGCCTGTCCTTCGCCGCGCAGCCGCCTGTCGCCGTCACGAACGGGGGCCGAGGTGGCGCCGCCTGCCGGAGGCGGCGGCTCGACGCCGCGCACCAGCTCGGCGAGCCGCGCCGGCACCAGCGGCAAGGTGATGTCGGCGACGCCGAGGGCATCCGCAACCGCATTGGCGAGGCACACCGGCGTCGACATGCAATTGCCCTCGCCCACGCCCTTGGCACCGAGCGGCGTGAATGGCGACGGCGTCTCCATGTGGAAGATCTCGGGCTCCGGCACCTCGGTTGTGGTCGGCAGCAGATAGTCGGCGAACGTTCCCGTCAGGAAGCTGCCGTCCTCGGCGTAGGCATATTCCTCGAGGAGCGCGGCGCCGAGCGCCTGGGTGAAGCCGCCGCGGATCTGGCCGTTGACCATGCCGGGATGCAAAATGGTGCCGCAGTCGTGCATGGTGACGTAGCGGTCGATCCGCGTCTTCAGCGTGACGGGATCGATCTCGACGCCGCAGAAGTCGAAGATGAAGCCGTGGCAGAGCGAGGAGTTGATGCGATCCTCATCGTCGGGCGGCGTCAGCTCCGGCGGCGTCCAGAACGCGGTCTCGCGGATGGTCTGACCGGCATCACCAGGGAGCGAGCCCGGTGACCAATGGCTGAGCGCAGCGACGCGCGAGAACGCGATCCGGTTCTCGGGATTATGCTTTGAGGCCACAAAACCCTTTGCGAAGACGATGTCCGCGGCCTCGACGTTGAGCTGGCTCGCAGCAATGCGCGCGAGCCGGCCAGCGACGCGCTCGGCCGCAAGTTTTGCGGTGCCCGCCACGGCCGCGGCGAAGCGGCTGGCGTAGTTGCCGGACGCGATCGACCAGGCATCCTTGGCCGTGTCGATCTCGGTGTTGACGCGGATGTCCTTCGGCTGCAGACCAAACACGTCGGCCACGACCTGCGACAGCACGGTGCGATGGCCCTGCCCCTGCGGCACGGAGGCGACGTGCACGGTGACGCTGCCGACCGGATCGAGCCCGACGGTTGCGGTTGCCTGCGCGCCGTTCTTGGGACCTGCCTTGCGGCGCTCGGCCGCCGTCAGCACGGTCGTGATGTAACCCATGTTGGAGACGCTGGGCTCGACCACCGCGGTAAAGCCGATGCCGTAGAGACGCCCTTGCGCCCGCGCCGCGTCGCGCCGCGCTTTCAGCTCCGCGAGCCGGCCCTGCTCGACCGCGCGCGCGACAGCTTCCTGATAATTGCCGGAGTCGAGTAACGCGCCAGTTGCCGTAGGATAGGGAAATGCGCCAGCGCCGATCAGATTGCGCTTGATCACATCGAGCGGATCGAGGCCGAGGCCAATCGCAATCGTCTGAACCAATCGCTCCAGCGCGAAATAGACCTGCGGGCCGCCAAAGCCGCGGTTGAGGCCGGTCGGCGTCTTGTTGGTGACGACGACGCGGTTGCGGACCTTGACGTGACGAATGTCGTAGGCACCGGTCAGATTGCCGTGCATGCGATAGAGCGTCGCCGGCTCGGGCGCGCGCAAATGCGCGCCGCAATCCTCGACCTGGTCCCAATCCAGCGCGAGGATCTTTCCATCCGCCGCCACCGCCGCCGACAGCGTCGTCGCGCGGTTGGTCGCCGACACCGATGCGGTGAGATGCTCGAGCCGGTCCTCGATCCACTTCACCGGCCGGCCCGAGATACGCGCGGCGGCGGCGATCAGCACGATGTAGGGAAACACGCCTTGCTTGACGCCGAAGCTGCCGCCGGAATCCGGCGGCGTGCGCAACCGCAGGCGGTTGCCCGGCACTTTCAGCGCCCGCGCGATCACGGTGTGAATGCTGAACGGGCCCTGGAAATTGGCGAGAACCTCATAGGCGTCCTCGCCGGCATCATGCGAGGCGATGACGCCATAGGTCTCGACCGGCGTGCAGGAATTACGGGGATAGCGGATGTCGATCGAGAAGCGAAGCAGAGCCTCCGCAAAGGCACTTTCCGGATCGCCATAGCGGAAGGAACGATCGCTGGCGAGATTGCCGGGAAAGCCGTCATGCAGCACGGGAGCATCAGGCGCGAGCGCACCCAGCGGATCGACGACGGCGCCGCGCGGTCGATATTCGACGTTGATGATCTCGGCCGCATCCTCGGCATGCGCGCGATCAGTCGCGACGACCACGGCAACCGGCTCGCCGACATAACGCACGCGGTCCATGGCGATCGGCCAGCATTCGACCGGCGCCTTCACGCCGACGACGAGACTTGTCGTGACCGCCTTGACATCGCTGCCGGTCAGAACCGCCGCAACGCCCGGCAGGCGTTTTGCAGCTTCAGCATCGATCGAGAGAATATCGGCATGCGCATGCGGCGAGCGCAGGATGGTCGCGTGCAGCGTGCCGGGCGCAACACCGAGATCGTCGATGAAGCGACCGCGGCCGGAGAGCAACGCGGCGTCCTCGACGCGCTCGATCGAGCGCCCGACCCACGGCTCATCGCCTCGTCCCGGATCTGCGGATCTGACCGCCTGCAACATGTCCCGGCATACCTCCCGACGCGTTCTTTGACGCGGCGGTGACACTTGTCAGGACAGGGGCTGCGCGGGCCATACCGCCCGCTCTCACGACTTACCAAATCGTCTCATTCGAGCGCGTGCAGCGCAATATCAGCCCGCGAGACTCAACCAGCGAGACGCGAGACGTTGCGAAACTCGCGCGGGCTGACGCCGGCATGGTCGCGGAAGAAGCGCGTGAAATGCGCCGGCTCCGGAAAGCCAAAACGCTCGCTGAGCTCGCCGAGCGGCGTGTCCTCTCGCATGACAGCGTCGAGCGCACGTTCCATGCGGACCACGTTGAGATAGATCTTTGGCGAGACGCCGAGCGAGGTCTCGAACAGGCGGAAGAACTGCGCGCGCGAGAGCCCTGCGCCCTTCACGAACTGATCGACGTTGCCATAGGAATCCTGCCCGCGCATCGCATCCATCGCGCGGCGGATGCGCCAGTCGCAGCTCACCGCGCTCATGCCGCGGATCGAGGTCGGAAAGCTGCGCCAGGGCGTAAAGCGCTCGATCACCGCGATCATCAGGTCCGACAGCGTCTGCTCGTGGGTCCGCACCGCATCCGGATTGGCCATCATTTCGGCCGCCAGGTGCAGCGTGAGCTGGCGGATGCGCGGCGACACCTCACCCGAGGGCCGCTCGAAAAAGCCCGGCGCGCCGCTCGCGGCCCAGCCGGGACGGAACTCCTTCAGCCATTCCGGCTCGATATAGAGCGCCATGATCAGGGTGCGCGGACGGTTGACGTCATGCACATAGGCATGCGGCTTCCAGCCGTCGACCAGTACGGCGGCGGTGTCCGTCAGCGGCGTGACCTGGTCGCCGACCATGAACTGCGTATCGGCCCCCTCGACCTTGAGCAGGACGTGGCAATGATGATGAGCGTGGCGGACCAGCGATCGATCCATGTCGAGCAGCGCGACCCTGCCGAAAGCACCATGAGCGATGCGCAGGGCCGTCGACATCAGTTCCTCCCTCCCGGCGTTGCACCGCAAAATGGCTGCCTTGTCGAGTGCGGCACTATAAGCAGCACCCACTTCATATTCCAAGCGCGCAAACGGATGCAAGCCGTTCACGCCCATAGCTCTGCAAGCAGTCCGCCGGGCTTGGATCGCCGCAACGCGGTGGCGAGATCGGCATCCTCGCCTTGACGCGGATGCGCTTGATCGCTTGATGCACGAAGCCGGCACGCCGCGACGTCACGGCGCGCTTCGAGCGACCTCACCGGTTCGCGCAACGTCTGCCTGAAAGACTTTTCCCAACCAACGCTGGAGATCGTCCATCACCGTGTAAAAAGCGGGCACGTACATCAGACTGAGAAGGGTCGAGCTGAACAATCCCCCGATCACGGCGATTGCCATAGGCGCCCTCCTCTCGGCATCCGCTCCCATGCCCAAAGCTATGGGCAGCATGCCGGCGCTCATCGCTATCGTGGTCATGACGATCGGCCGAGCTCGTTTCCGGGCCGCGTCCAACAAAGCCTGCGTGCGATCAAGGCCGCCATCGCGTCTGGCGACGATCGCGTACTCGACGAGAAGAATCGAGTTCTTCGCCGCAATTCCCATGAGCATGAGCAGCCCGATCATGACCGGCAGGGAGATCGACATCTGCGTCATCAGCAACGAGCCGAGAGCCCCTCCGACCGACAGCGGTAGCGCGGTGAGAATGGTTACCGGCTGAACGAACCCGTTGAAGAGCAGCGCGAGGACGACGAAGAGCAGAACGATGGCCGACCCGACCGCGAGCTTGAAGCCGTCGAACAGCTCCTGCATGCGTTCGGAATCGCCCGCAGGCTTGTAAAACACCCCTGCCGGCAGCCGCTTGATCGAAGGCATCCGGGCGACCAGGTCTTCCGCCTCGCCGACCGTCAAGCCACTTAATTCCGCTTCGACCGTCTCGCTTCTGGTGCGATCGGTCCGCTCGATCTGGAGCGGACCTGAGCCGAAGCTGATGTCGGCGACAGACGACAGAGGCACCGGCTTCTCGAAAGTCGGCACCTGCAGCATCGACAGGCCAGCCATGTCGGAGCGAGCAGCGTCGTTCAGCAAAATGCGAACCGGAATCTGCCGTGCGCCCAGGCTGAACTTCGACAGGTTCTGGTCGATATCGCCTACGGTGGCGATATTGACAGTCTTGGCGATCGCAGTCGTGGAAACTCCGAGGAGAGCGGCCTTGTCCGCCTTAGGCGTTATCTGGAGCTCAGGCTTGGCGAAACTGCTTGTGACTCTCGCGCGTTGGAATCCAGGAGTTGCGCGCATATCCTGGGCCAATCGGCGTGCCGCATCGGCAAGTGCTGCGGCATCATCGCTCAACAAGGATATCTGGATTTTCGCGCCGGAGGACCCGTCCTCGCCGAGGCGGATCCGGACGCCCGGAATGATCGACAGTTGACGGCCGATCGAGGCTTCGAACGCCTGTTGGGAGAGGGTTCGCTCGGCTCTCGGAACGAGATTGATCGTAACGGTCGATCTTCTGACCTCTCCCACCGAGGTCGACAGGTCTCCCGGGCCGGAAAGCGTCGAGGTCTCGGTTCCGACGGCGGCATAGACGGAAGCGACTTCTGGTCTCGCCCTCAGCAGGAACGCGACCCTTTGCGTGGCAGCGTCCGTTTCCTGCAACGTCGCACCCGGCGCCAACTCTACGCTGAGGATCGTGCGGCTTCGATCGGCCGCTGGCATGAAGTCGGTCGGAAGGGACGGAATGAGAGATAAGGACGCGACGAAGACTATGACACCGGCGACGATGGTGATCCATCGATAGCGCAGCGTCCAGGTCAACAGCAAGCCATAGTACCGCACCCACGCCGGCTCGGGATGCTCTTTTCCGGTCGTCTTCAGGAGAAAGGCCGCCATCAATGGCGTAAGAAGGCGAGCGACCACGAGAGAGAAGAAGACAGAACTGCAAACGGCGATCGAGAAAGCCTTGAAGAACTGCCCCGGAATGCCCGGCATCAGGCCGACCGGCGCGAAAACCACGATGATGGCGAACGTCGTCGCGACCACGGCCAGGCCAATCTCGTCGGCCGCATCGATGGCGGCCTCGTAAACGGTCTTTCCGGACTGCCGAATATGCCGGACGATGTTCTCGATTTCCACGATGGCGTCGTCGACAAGAATGCCGACGACCAGGGCAATCGCCAGAAGAGTGATGTTGTTCAGCGATTGGTTCAGCGCATACATCACCGCGAAGGTCGGCATCAACGACAAGGGTAGCGCAGCACTCGAGATCAAGGTCGCCCGAATATCCCGCAGGAAGATCCATACGACCAGAACTGCGAGCAACGCTCCCAACAGGAGCGCCTCGATGGCGGCGTCGTATCCCTCGATCACCGCATCGGTCGAGGACGTCACTTCCAGGATCCGAACGCCAGCGTGCGCAGCGCCGAATTCGGCCATCCGCTTCCTGACGGCTCGGGTCACTGCAAACTCTCCGGTCCCGACGGCGCGGTAGACGCTGAAGCCCACGACTTCCCGATCATTGAACCGGGACCTCTGTCGCGGTTCGGCCCATGAGCGCTCGACGGTTGCGATTTCGGACAGCTTGACGCTGCGGCCGTCGCTGAAGGCGAGCCGCATCTCCTTCAGGGCCGCGACGTCCGGAACGCTTCCCACGGTACGAATGACTTGCTCGGATCCCCCGAGCGTCGCACGACCGCCGGGCTGAGTGATGTTGCGGTTTCTCACAAGGTCGGAAACTTCCGCGGCGGTCAGTCCCAGAGCGAGCAATCGGTCGGGATCGAGCTTAACGGTGATTTCCGCATCGACACCGCCGGATCTGAGGATCTTGGAGACACCGGGGACTGCGAGCGCGGATTTGGCGATGTCGTTGTCTATGAACCAGCTCAACGCGTCCGGAGCCATCATCGGAGCGTCGACGATGAACGTGAGGATCGCCTGTCCCGTCGCCTCCACGCGCCGGACCGTGGGATCGAGCGTTGCTTGCGGGAGCTTCGAACGGATCGATACGACAGCATCCCGGACGTCGTTCGTCGCCCGATCGATATCGGTGCCGATCGCGAACTCGACCATGGTCATGGACAGTCCCTCGTTCACGATCGAACGAGTGCGATTGACGGTACCAAGTCCTGCGACGCCATCCTCGACGAATCGGGTGATTTGCGCCTCGATTTCAGTCGGCGCAGCTCCAGGCCAGGTAACGCTGACGGTCACCGTCGGAATGTCCATGTCGGGCATATTGTTGAGCCGGAGCTTCGAAAAGCCGACGGCCCCTGCAAGGGTGAGCAGCACGAACAGAATGATGGTCGCGACAGGATTGCGGATCGCCCAACCGGAGATGCCGTTCATCGCAGCGCGCCGCCTTTGACCGAGGCAGTCTTCACATTCACGAAATCGCCGTCACTGAGGAGACCTGCACCATGGGTCACAATGCGATCTCCAGCCTCCAGTCCGCGCAGGACCTCCACGTCATCCGATTCCTTGGCGCCTATACCGATCTCGACCAATGACACCAGGCTGTCGCGCCCGATCTTGAAGACGTGCGCCTTCGCTTCGCGCCAGACCAGCGCCTTCAGGGGAACGGTCAACGCGAGTTTTCTTTCGGCCGAAATCTCGACCCGAGCGAACATCCCCGGCTTGAGTTTCGTTCCCTTTGGCAGCGCGACACGAACCGTACCCAAGCGCGTCTTCGGATCGACCAACGGCGAGACGAGGCGGACCGATCCATGCTCGGATTTCCCGCCGGGGCCGAGCACCATCACATGCTGCCCCGCGGCAGCAGCGAGCAGGTCGGTTTCGACCACGCGGGCATCGACCTCGATGCGATCGTCCTGGATCAATCGGAACATCTCGACCCCGGCTTGGACCACCTGGCCGATCGCCACGGATCTCGAGGCGATCGTTCCCGCGGCGGGAGCGATGATGACCGTCTGACGTTGCCGTGCCTCTGCTTCGTCGAGTTGGGCACGAGCCGCTTCCAGCTTGGCCTCGGTCGTCTTGACGAGCGTCTCGCGCTGCTCGATGGCTTGCGCGCTCATCACGCCCGAGGACACCGAATGCGCGCGCGCAGCATCCGATCTGGCAATGGCAAGGCTCGCTTCCAGTTCGTCGATCGCGGCTTTCTGCTTGGATATCGCCGCAGCCGTCAGATCCTGGCTGAGGCGCGCCAGTACCTGCCCCTTCGCAACGAGGTCGCCTTCATCCACGGCGACCTCGATCACCGCCAGCCCACCCGCTTCAGAGCTGACCGGGATTTCACGCCACGCGACGACGTTGCCTGTCGCCGTGATCGTTCTGGTGACCTCCGATCTCTCGACCGATGCGGCCACGACGGTCATCGCGAATGAGAGACTTTCTGCATGGACGGTAGAATGGAAGACCAGAGACGTCATGAGCGCCATCGACCTCAGGCCGCGATGGATTCTTTTCATATCAGCACCCTTCTCCGCGCCCCGTCGATTCCCGAACGCCTCGCCAGCCGTCACCTTCCTCGAACGGCCGACGACTGCTCGGGTAGGACGTGGGGTTTGCTCGCGTAGTACAATTTGTGTCGGATCGTCTCGGGCGGGTGCCCATTTGTGTCGAAATGTTGCTAGATGGGTGCCTTGGCGCCTTTCGTTACGAGTTCCGGCTTTTTTCGAGCCTGCTTGCCGGTAAAACCGTGCTTCCGAGCCACCGTGAAGGGCATCCATGAACGAACACACTCCTCAGATCCTGGTCGTCGACGACGATCCCGAGATTCGTAAGCTGCTTGCCCGCTACATCGAAAGCCAGTCGCTTCGCGTCGTCCTGGCATCGAGCTGCAACGAGATGCGCGAGCGCCTTGCGGCCGAGCAGGTCGATCTCGTGGTTCTGGATGTGATGCTTCCGGACGGCTCCGGGCTCGACGCCTGCCGCGATTTGCGAGCGAAGCGAAACATGATCCCCGTTATCCTTCTGACGGCGCTCAAGGAGGATGTCGATCGCATCGTAGGTCTGGAAATGGGAGCCGACGATTATCTCGGCAAGCCGTTCAATCCGAGAGAACTGGTCGCCAGAATTCGCGCCGTCTTGCGACGCCGCTCAGAAAGAAGTCTTCGATCTCAAGAAACGAGGAAGTACCGATTCGACGGCCTTACGGCCGATCCTCAGTTGCGCAGCGTAACCGATGCGCAGGGCAATGCCCTGGAACTGACCGGCGCGGAATTCGACCTGTTGCAGGTCTTCCTCGACAGACCGGGACGCGTGCTTTCGCGGGATCAACTCCTCGACCTTACGCGCGGCCGGGAAGGAGAGGTCTTCGATCGCTCCATCGATGTCCTCGTCAGCCGGTTGAGGCGCAAACTGGACACTTCCGGAATGCCGCCCCTCTTCAAGACAGTTCGCAACGGCGGTTATCAACTCGTCGCGAAGGTCGGGGTGCAGGACTTTCCGGCGTGAACACCCTGCGCGCCAAACTCGCCGTCCTTCTCACCGTCGTGATCATCTCGGTGGTCTGCATTTTGACCGGGATTCTCGTCTACCTGTTTGATCCGCCCAACGAACGGGAGGCAATCAGTCCACTCGTCGACCAAGTAGAGTTATTGACCCGAGTTGGGCAGGTCGCTCCCAAATTGGTCATCGTTCAACAGGCCGCTGCGGGCGGTGAAGTCGAAACCAATCTCACCACGTGGCTGCGCGCCGCTCTGACGGCCCGCGGGATCCCCCGCGACGTCATCGTGTCCCGCAAGGACGACCTTCCTCTCCTGTCCATTCCGGTTGATCAAGGATGGGTCGTCACGCAAATCCCTGACTTGCCTCCCGCGGGCGGCATCTTCCATCTCCTTTTGATTTGGCTTGCGCTGACCACGCTGGGCACGATGGCGGTCGCTCTCTTTTTCGCGAACCGGATGGTCAAACCCCTCGTACTTCTCGAACGCGCGATCGAGACCGTAGGCCCGGACGGTGTTCTTCCCGAACTGGCCGTGACAGGACCGGCGGAGGTACGGGTCGCAGCCAGAGCGCTGAATTCTCTGTCTTCCCGGCTGAAGGCGGCAATGGAAAGCCGAATGCGGCTCGTCGCGGCAGCGGGCCATGACTTACGGACACCGATCACCCGTATGCGCCTGCGCGCCGAGTTCGTCGCGGATGAAGAAGACCGCCAAATGTGGCTCAAGGATATGGACGAGCTGGAAAGGATCGCGGACAGCGCAATACTTCTCGTGAGAGAGGACTCCGGCAAATCGGCGCCCGAGCCGATCCGGCTGGACATTCTCGTTTCCGACCTCGTGGACGAGCTTCGAACGCTATCTTACGACATCACCCTGACCAGCTCTGCGGCGGCGACCGCGCTCGCGAATCGAACGGGCCTGAGCCGCGCCTTCAGGAATTTGCTCATAAATGCATCCACGCATGGTAAGCGGGCCCGGGTCGCCGTCCAAAGCAGCGTGAACGACGTCGTCGTTGTGATCGACGACGACGGTCCGGGGATTCCGCCCGATCTCATCGGGCAGGTTTTCGAGCCGTTCTTCCGCGTCGACCGGGCGCGCACGAAGCAGTTCGATGGTGCCGGACTCGGTTTGACGATCGCGAAAGAGATCGTTCAGCGCGCCGGAGGCAGCATCAAAATCCAGAACGGATCGCTCCGGGGGCTGATTCAGACCGTGACGCTGCCGGTTGCGCAATCGCTTCCGGCGGAGCCACACTGACGGGTCCCCTTTCACAGCGACGGGACACACTTACCGAAGCTCCGCACTCTGGCTGGCGGGGGGCGACGCCGAACTGGAGACGCGACTCAGCGGCTTCGGATTCTTCGCGATCCCCGGGGGTGCCTTCATCCACTGGTAGCCCTCGAAACCCGAACGATAGCCTTCGCTGTACAACGCTTGCATATATCCCTGCTCAAACGACGTCTCCCTCGTCGCTCGAAAGGTCGACGGAATTGCCGCAAGGTTGAAGTCGGTACCGTCGATCTCGGCCTTCGCATAGATGCGATAGAGGTCGCCGATGCTTTGATTCTTGATCAGGGTGGAGATCGATCTCAGAGAAATAGAGAAAATGCCCGGTTCTACGGCTTCCCATTCCGGGTTGATCTTTCCGTTTCGGATGATGAAGAGGCGTGCAGCGGCTCTCTTGGTTGGGACGTCGGTGCGAATGATCGTCGAAGGTCGCGGCACGAAAACCTGCTGAGTCACGCCCCCATCGACGTGCAGTTCCTCGTAGGTCCGATCTGCAACACTGACCTTGATGCGGACGGGAGGAAAGGCACCCGGCACAGAAGCGGAAGCCAGCAGGATCTTCCGGAAGAGGGGGAGGACTTGGGGATGATTGCTCATGGCTATGCGTCCCACATCCCATAGAACCGGACGCTGCGCGTCCAAATTCGTCGTTCCGATGAGCAATACTCGGCCCTTGCGCCGCTCCATCGCGATATCGCGGAGGAATTGATCATCGACATACTTTGCTATCAGGCTCTCGAGCGGAGAGCTGTCGACCAGGCCCGATCCGAGCAATGGCGCTACTACGCCGGGATCGTAGATATCGCTGCGCTCGTACCTCGTGAACACCTCTTTCAATGCCGCATCTCTGGTCCGCCCCAGGTAGACGAACGGCGCAGTCAACGCGCCGGCACTGACCCCGGTGACCAGATCGAACTCAGGTCTCGTGCCAGCATCACCCCAACCGGCCAAGA
The DNA here is from genome assembly GCF_025200865.1 of Bradyrhizobium sp. NC92. Classification (NCBI taxonomy): domain Bacteria; kingdom Pseudomonadati; phylum Pseudomonadota; class Alphaproteobacteria; order Hyphomicrobiales; family Nitrobacteraceae; genus Bradyrhizobium; species Bradyrhizobium sp. NC92. Next base: position 1,915,937 of record NZ_CP104171.1, on the reverse strand, counting down.
GACCGGCGCCGAAGGCACCGTTGTCGCCTCCGCCAGATATTGCGAGAATGTTAAGCTCATCCGGTTGTTGGCCGAGACGACCATGAGCGGCATTCGGCTTCCTCCGGATTTGTTTGATCGTAGACAGGGCGGCAAGCGCCTCAGGCGGAGCATCCCCCCATACCCGGACGTTCGGCATCCCGGCGAGTTCGGCCTCGTCGATCAGTCGTTTCGGAACCACATCGCGCGGGAACATGGAGGCGCATCCGCAAAGAAGGCCGGTCATCAGAAACAGCGCGGCCACGCGCATCGCCGATCTGGACGCATACATGACGGGGCCGTACTCGATGGTGCGGATGACCATCATCATGGCGTTCTTCGCGGTCGAGCCGCAAAGGCTGTATCTGCCGATGCGGCCGTCCTTGATCGCCACTACTTTCGTGTCTCCACTGGACCATCATCGGTCCATTCAGGAGGAAGGCCCAGTTTGCCGCCGACGAGACCGGCGATCCCAGGAGCGCGGCCGTAGCTTTCGCACGCCGCATACTTGGGAGCGAGACCAATATTCGAACCGACCTTTTCCAAGGACGGGATCTCGATACTAAAGCCTTCGAAGGGACTTTCACCCTTATTGAGCATCTTGGCGAAATCGTCGCTGAAGTCCCGAGCGAGATCGTAAGCGTCACTGGCTTTCGATGCTCTCGGCGTGCTGAAAAAGGCGTTCGCCCCTCTTCCCCAGATCATGGCGGCTTGCTGTCGCCCCGTGGCGTCGACGGCCTCGGCTTCGATGGACAAGTCTCCGAGCCCAACCGGAATGCGGGGCACCGGAATCGGAACGGCCGTATCCACGAAGCTTGAACCGAGCTTCGCCGCGGCCGAGACGCCCGCGGCGACTTCATCAGTCGGCGTCGCACGCGTAATGGCCGCACGCACGGTCAAATCCGCCCGTTGATCGGGCGACACCACCCTGAATCTGTCGCTCAAATTGATGCACAAGGCGCGGCTTACCGTGTTGGCGACAAGGATACGCTGTTCATGGGTTAGGGCAGGCGTAACGTGGGCAGGGAATGCCGTCGGTGCGATATTGATCGTCTTCGCCGCCGCTACCTGCTCTTTCTTCACCTGAAGACGGGACTTGGTGATCTTTCCGTCCGACTGCTTCAATCCCTCGTAAGAGGAGAGCCCGTTGCCCTGGACCAGCGCGGGGGTCGCGCAACCCGGCAACAGTGCAAGGATGAGCAGGGCCGAAGCGCAATATCCGAGCGGCCACCGGCGTTGATACGGAAACGACGGATATGAACCAGGATGGTTAAGACCGGCGGCGGAGCGCATTCAGACCCCCTTATTGTGAACCCTGCGCTCTTGATAAACGGGCTACATGGCTCGGAATCTGGCTGCGGATGACCTAATGTTGCTGGCCGACCGCCATTTGTGTCGAAAGATGTCCAGCCCGAATTGAGGACAGCCTTCGTTACAAATATTACCCTTCAGCCTGTTCCAACCGGACTAAACCGGCGCCCATGCACATTCCCCAAATCCTTGTCGTCGATGACGACTTAGAGATCCGCAAGCTCCTTGCTCGCTACATCAAGGAGCAGGGCTTCCGGGTTCAACTCGCGTCCCGCTGCGTGGAAGTACGTGAACGGATCGCCACGAATCAGATCGATCTGATCGTGCTGGACGTGATGCTGCCGGACGGGTCTGGACTCGATCTTTGTCGCGATCTCCGGTCCACGCGGTCGCGGATTCCGATCATCCTGCTCACTGCTCTGAAGGAAGACGTGGATCGGATCATCGGTCTGGAGATCGGCGCCGACGACTATCTCGGCAAACCGTTCAACCCGCGTGAGCTGATCGCCCGGATTCGTGCTGTGCTCCGACGCGGCGACGATGACCGCCCCTCTCACGGCCGGAAGGGGCGCTACCTCTTCGAAGGGTTCGTCGCCGATCCGTCCGCCCGGTCGGTGGTCGCTCCGCAAGGCGACTCGATCGATTTGACCGGGGCGGAGTTTGATCTTCTCTTGACGTTTCTCGACCGTCCCGGTCGCGTTCTGTCTCGCGACCAATTGCTCGATCTGACCCGCGGGCGCGATGGAGACGTCCTAGACCGCTCCATTGATGTGCTGATCAGTCGACTGCGGCGCAAACTTGCAGAGGGCGGCGCAAATCACATCTTCAAGACGGTGCGCAACGGCGGCTATCAGCTCGCGGCCACGGTCAGCTATCTGGACGAGCACTCCTAAGCCTGTTGCCGCTCAATCGGCTGTCGTCTGAATGCGAATGTCGGCGCTTTGTTCGCTTCATCGCGCATCACGCGTAAGATCGATGGAGACCTCGGACACCCAGGCTCCCGGCGACTCCATGACGAAGGATTGGCGGCTTCCTTTCGTACGAACGACGAGCAACGCTGTGATCTTGTCGCCCTCGATGCGGGCATCGATCACGCCATTCTGATTTTGCCCATAGACCTTGCCCCCGACGCGGTACTGGCTTTCGAACCAGTTTCCTGAAAGCTCGGAGCCGCTTTGTTCGATTGTAGCGCCCAGATCCATCTTGTACGCGTCGCTCGCGCAGCGCACATTCATCTTGACGGATTGACCTTCGCTCTTGGGAACGTAGTCGACCTTACAGCGGACCCGCTCCCGGGGCCCGTCCTTAGGCTTCATCCAACCACTGCCCGACCATGACCCGGCGACGCTATTGAAGCTCGCCTGCGCTAATGCAGGCGATGCGACGGCGACGGCCATCAGCACCGAGAAACCGAGGCTCCGTGACATCTTCAACCGGCACATTGGCAGCCTTCTCATTGCGCTTACCATTGCGAAAATCATCTGCGCTCCTTCTAGACCATTGATCGTCGCTCCAGGCTTCGTCCATTGGTCAGCTGCACACCGCGCACCGCAGCGCGAACATCAGGCCCTTCGACGCGGCAGACCCCGCTTTCCGCTCTTGCAAAGCTGAACCACCCGACGAACGTGCGATCTTGATGAAATCGAGCGCCGCCCTTCTCCGGACCCGCGCTCGTTATCCGGGCACCTGGATCCAAATTGGGCCGTGTGTGACTGAACGTTTCTGCGCGTCGGCATGTTGAGTCAAAAGATGTCAGAACGGCCGAGTTGTCGAACCGGGTGCATCAGGCGACAGCTGCCTGGCATAGACTCTTGCTCGCCAATCCAGCAGGACCCCCGTCCTCCTGGCCGCGCGGATGCCACGGCGTGCGCGCAGGCTTGCGTCGAAGCGGCCTCGGCATCCGAGCCAGCCCCGCAGCATGCTCGGGGTCGCTTCGTTTGCTCGTCATGGGCTGGGCTTGGGCGAAGGCGTCGGTGAAGGGCTGGCCTCCGGCTTCACGACGGCGCCGTCACCATGAGGCACGCACGTTCCAACATTGCTCAACAAGCGCTTGGCTTGCGCCTCCCGGGCTTTGGAATAGTCGCGACGCCGCTCGATGTTCACTGCCGCCCACTTGTCCCAAGCCTCGAAAGCGTCAGCATAGTGCTTGCGCATCTGCTCTTCCGCCGAAAGGCAATCAGCGAACTTGTCAAACAGCAAGTCTGTGTTGACCGGCGTCACGCCGCCGACCAGAACCACCAGCATCCATTTCATCGCGGTTCACCGTACTTCCCGGATGCAAACAGCGAACCAAGCTCGCCGGTTCCGTGGGGCGGAGCATCAACATCACCTCGAAGGCGCCCGCAATAGTCCAGCGCGGTCGCGGAAAGGCGGGCGGCGCTGCAGGGCGGCCCCATCGAAGCAAGGGCTCCGTGCCCAATGCTCGCCGCTCGCCGATGGGCGCGCCCGGCAGGCCGAAACGTCATGGCTTCTGCAACACGGTCGAGAGCGCCGAACCGTCGTTCAAGATCGAGAAGATCTCCCGCGAGGACAGATGCTCTGCGGCCTCCTCGAAAGTCTCGCTGGCATCGATCTTGGCACGTCCGACCGCCAGGTTGGCGTCGACCGTGTCGGGCCTGGTGGGCCGAGGCGGCGGCAGCTGAGCGAGGTGGAAGGCCAGGAGCGCGGGGTCTTGGCGCAGCTCCAGCAACGCGCGGTTGCCCCCTACGTCCGCCGACGCGCTCAGTTCGTTCGCTCGCCGCAGCACGGGAGGCGGCTCTCGTTCTTCGGGGGTGACGAACAATCTTCCGGAGACGGGCATGGCGGTCAGCGCGCCTATGGGAACGGCGAACAGCAGCCCAACGATGACCGGCGACATCCAAAGCAGCAGGGGCAGCGAAACGGCGTAGGCGCTTGCGGCCATCGCGACGCCGCACATGGTTGGAATGCCGTACTTCCGATAGAGTTCGCGGCGCTCCACCGTGCCGTCGTCGCGCCTTTGCGTCTGCCAGCCGGCATCGCGGCCGGCCAGAATCTCGACCACCGCGATCGACTGAAAGATCATCATCACCGGCGCCATCAGCGCGGAAACTATGATCTCTGCGAGAACTCCGGCCGAGGCTCGCAACGCGCCGCCGAACTGGCGTCTCGCCGAGCCCCGCATCCAAACGAGGACGAGGCTGAGCAGCTTCGGCAACAGCAGCAGACCCATCGTGGCGACGAACACCCAGATGGCGAGCACGGGATCCTGGGCGGGCCACGTTGGAAACAACGAGAAACCCTTCGGAAAATACTCCGGCCGCACGAAGCGGGCCTGCAACGAGATCAGCATGCCCAGCAAGAGGAACAGCAGCCAGAGCGGTGCCGTCAGATATGCCCCTATCCCCACCATGAAGTGCAGGCGCGACACCCAGTGGAGACCCCGCGCCGGCACGACAGCCAGATGCTGAAGATTGCCCTGGCACCAGCGTCGGTCGCGCGCTGCGAAATCGAGCAGCGAGGGCGGCACCTCTTCGTAGCTTCCGCCGAGCGTCGGCAGCATGTAGATGCCCCAGCCCGCGCGCCGCATCAGCGCAGCCTCGACGAAATCGTGGCTCAGGATGTGCCCGCCGAATGGCTTGCGCCCGCGCAGCTGCGGCAGCGCGGCCGATTCCGCGAACGCCTTCACGCGGATGATCGCGTTGTGGCCCCAGTAATTGCCTTCGGAGCCGTGCCACCAGGCGACGCCGGCGGCGATCAACGGCCCGTACAGGCGGCCCGCGAATTGCTGGACCCGGCTGAACAGGCTGCGCGCGTTGACGACCATGGGGAGCGTCTGGACGAGGCCGGCGCTCGGATTGCTCTCCATGGCGTGGACCAGTCGGACGATGGTCTGCCCGCTCATGAGACTGTCGGCATCGAGCACGATCATGAAATCGTACGCGCCGCCGAACCGCGTGATCCACTCGGAGATATTCCCGGCTTTGCGCGCCGTATTCTCGCCTCGGTGTCGATAGTACAGCCGTGGCGTCCCCACCGCCTGTCGCAGCGCGAGGAGCGCCTTTTCTTCGGCGACCCAGATGTCCGGATCGGTGCTGTCGCTCAGAACGTACCAGTCGAACAGCCTTCCTTGCGAGGTCGTCTCCAGGGATTCGATGATCGCGCGGAGCCGCGCCGTCAATCGGTGCGGGTCTTCGTTGTAGGTGGGAAGCAGCATGGCGGTGCGGCTTGCGATCGCAGGCAGCTCCGCGTCCGGCGCGAAGGCGCCCGGACGATGGACGAGCAGCACGAAGAAGCCGGCCAGCGCGGAGGCGAACGAGAAGGCGACCCAGGCGAGCAGGACCAGGAAGAGCGCCAGCACCATGGCTTCAAGGACGGTGACGCCGCCGACCTGCAGCACGCGATACATCTCATATCCGCCGGCCGCCGTGAGCGCCGCCGTCGAGACGACGATGAGGCCGCGCCGCCAAGCCATCGCGGGAGCAACCGGCGCAGGAATGCGGTGGGCGACCTGGTTTTTTCCGAGGTCGCCGGGAGCCATCGGAAGGGGGGACTCGCCCGGCAGCAGGCGCTGGGTCGCGATATCGCCGGCCATCGGCCGCGGTGCCGTGCTCAGGGCGCCCATCGGTAGACCCAGATTTCCGACAAGGGCTTGTCGCCTTGGGCCAGGAACGCCCGCAGCTCGATCGGCTCGCTTTTCACCTGGTACTGGAAGCTGAGCCGCCACCCACCTGTGTGGGGATTGGGCTGCGTGACGATGTTCTTCACTTCGGACTTCTCCGCCGTCACCACGCCTTTGACACCGGCAGGATCGATGCCCTTGAGGTTGTCGCCGAGCAGATCGAGCACGAACAGGCGCGCGTCCTCACCCCTCGCCCCGATCCCGCTTCGCGTGAATCTGGCGAGCGAATGCGGCTTCGGGCTATCCGGCCCCCAATGCAGCCGATAGGTGTAGTTGTGTTCGCCCTTGGCCTGCAGCGGGTTTTTCGGTCGCCAGAATGCGGCGATGTTGTCGTGGACCTCCTCCTTGGTCGGGATCTCGAACAGCACGACCCCGCCCTCGCCCCAATCCCCGATCGGCTCCATCCAGAGACTTGGGCGTTTTTCGAAGCTGGATTCGATGTCCTGGTAGGCGAAGAAGTTTCTCTCCCGCTGCATCAGCCCGAAGCCACGCGGATTGAGATCCTGGAAGGTGCTGATCTGGAGATCGCGGGGATTGCTGAGCGGCCGCCACAGGCTCTCGCCCTTCCCATTGAAGATCCCAAGGCCATCGGAATCGTGGACTGAGGGGCGGAAATCGTCGATGTCGTTGCGGTCGTTCGGACCGTAGAAGAACATGCTGGTCATGGGCGCGAGACCGGCCCGCGGCATCTCGACGCGCGGGTAGACCGACATTTCGACGTCGAAGACCGTCGTCTCACCGGGCCGCACCGTGAACCGATAGCTCGCGGCGCAGCTCTTGCTGTCGAGCAGGGCATGGATCACCAGCGAGGTCGCACCCGGCGCCGGCCGCTCGAGCCAGAACGTCTTGAAGAGCGGAAATTCCTCGCCCTTGGCTTCGCCCGTATCGATCGAGAGCCCCCGGGCGGAAAGCCCGTATGTCTGCCCCTTGGCCACGGCGCGGAAATAGCTCGCGCCCAGGAAGACGCAGACCTCGTCGTAATAGTCGGGACGGTTCATCGGCGCGTGGATGCGGAAGCCTGCGAACCCGAGATCGATGTCCTCGAACGCCGGGACCTTCTCGCCAAAGGAGAAGTCCGCCTTGCGGTACTTGAGCTCGGACGCCTTTCCGTCCGCGACCTCGAAGATGTTGACCCTGTTCTTGTAAAAGAAGCCGCGGTGGAAGAACTGCGCCTCGAACGGAAGATTCTTGCCGCGCCAGAGCGCGCGCTCGGGCAAAAAGCGGATCGAACGATACTGATCGTAGTCCAGGTCCTTCAATCCGCTCGGCAGCTTCTCGTCCGGCGCCTCGTACGGCTTGCCCGCCAACCTCCGCGCCAGGTCCCTCACGGTGGACGGCCCGAACATGTCATCCGAAGGGGCGGCCAGACTGCGTCGGGAAGCAAGCAGCAGCGCCGGCAGCGCTGCCGACCCTTGAACAAGCTGGCGTCGGTTCACGTGCTCTCCCTGCTCGCTACTGCTGCCCCGGCCAAGCAAACGACCATCACGCCCACGAGTTCCAGCCGGCCCAGTTCCACCCTCGCACGCCGCTAGCGTGAGGCCGCCGGCTGATTGCGACACGGTTTCGCATCCTCGCGACGACTTTCGCCCGAGCTTTGCTTCGTCACTCCACCCTCTGAAAGCCAGGAGGGCACAGGGAAGGCCCCTCAGGTCTCATTTCCCGGCAACGAAGTAAAAATCCTGCCGGCCCGACACCGATCCGTAGCTGAACGGCTTTTGTGCACGATTGGTCGCCTCCATGACGTCGTCACGCACGACGTCGAACAACCGGCGCACCTCGAGACCGGGCTTGCGCATATTGTCGACGAACGCCGTGGCGAACGGGCTGTTCCTGCCCACTCCGTCGAGCGCCATCTCTCCGTCCTTGGCGGCATACACCACCAGCGTGCCCGCCTCGGGCTCGATCGCCGCAAGGCCGCGCGACACCGAACGCGACGCCAGCGTCATGGTGCGCTTCATCTGGTTGGCGAAGGGATTGTCGCGGCAGGCATCGAGGACGATGAGGCGCAGCCGCTTGGCGCGTTCCGCCGCGTTCAACACCTGGTCCAGCGCCACGGCTTCGAAGCTGACGTCGCGGTCGGAGGCGATCTTCGCGTCGATCGGGATCAGATAGTTGACGCCGCCGACCTCCATGCCGTGACCGGCGTAATATACCATCGCCCAGTCGGCGATTTCCGCCTGCCTTGCAAAGTCGCGCAGCGCCGCGGTCAACGCATCCTTGCGCAGATCGGTCAGCAGCGTGACGGAATCGAATCCGGTGAGCTTGAGCGTTTCGGCGACGAGCGCCGCATCGCGCGCCGGATTGGCGAGCGCTGCGACGTTCTCATAAGCGGAGTTTCCGACCACGAGCGCGATGCGCCTGTCATTTCTGCTTGACGGTCCCGGCAGCGCGATGACCGACGTGGTGGTGGCGGGAACGGTCTTGATGGACGTATCGTCCAGCGCGGCGAGGCGTTCGCGTGCCTTGTCCATCGACCATTTCGCGCTGTCGTACTTCTGCGGGGCAGCCAGAGCTGCGTTGAAGTCGGCGCGGGCCTTTGCGACCTCGCCCAGCTTCTCGAACACCATTCCGCGGTTTACCAGCGCACTCTGATGTTGCGGATCATTGCGCAGCGACTCGTTGAAATCGGCGAGGGCTTGATCGTACCTGCCCTGAAGGAGATAGATGTCGCCGCGGTTGTTGTAGGCCAGCGTCGTCCTCGGCAAAAGCCGGATCGCCTCGCTGAAATCGGCCACGGCACGCTCGGACTGGCCGGTGTGCTGATAGGACAGTCCGCGATTGTTGAACGCATAACCGTAGGTCGGGTCAATGCGAATGACCTCGGAGTATTCGGCGATCGCCCGGGTGTGGTCGCCCTTGCCGGCATAGAGCCGCCCTCGATTGAAGTAGGCGAACTTGAACCTCGGATTGATGCGGATCGCTGCATTGTAATCCGAAAGCGCGCGCTCGGAATCACCTGCAGCGGCATAGGCCATGCCGCGGTCGTTCAAGGCGTTCAGATTGTTTGCATCGAGCCGGATCGACACGGTCAGGTCGGCGATGGCCCGATCCATCTCGTTCCGGCGAAGCAGGGCGGCGCCGCGATGCTGCCAGGCAAGCGCGTATTTCGGATCGATGCGGATGGCCTCGCTGAAATCGGAGATTGCGCGATCGTAGTCGCCCTTGTCGCCATATTCGGCACCGCGATTGTCGAACGCCAAGGCGTCGCGCCCGCCGCTCTTTGCGATCAGCCGCGAACACGCGGCGATGCGGTCTTCATGGCCGCGCTGCGCGCAGATTGTCCGGTCGTCTGCGGCCGCAAGATCCGCGGCTGCCAGGAAAGTGAAAAAAAAGAAACTGAAAACCAGTGCAATCCAATTCCGCATGGTCGCCACCCTGCTTCAGAGCCGGCAGTATAGACGGGGAAGACGGCCATGCCTGTGATGGTGATCACAGAACCGGTCGCTTGCTTCCCGAGTGCGGCCGCCACCACGCGCTTTTCATCGCAGACACGCCTTCGCAGCCTCGCGGCTGATTTCGCCCGAGCTTTGCCAGATGTTTCGTCCCTCTGAAAGCCAAGAGGGCACAGGGAAGGCCGGGTGCCGACATCGCACCCGCGGTCTGCTGCGCAAAATGCACACGCAGAAAACCGCACAGCAGCATACAGGTGGTGCCGATCACTCGGCCTTCCCTGCGCGATGGTCGGACGGCTTATGCCGCGCTCTCCCGGGAGCCGAGTTCCCTCTGGCCTCCCTCGCGCCTTGCGGAATTCACCGGCACCCGCGCCGGTTGACGCGACTGCCGCATCCGCAAGAGCTTGACCGTAGCAACGACGGCCAGGACCACACGGTTTTGCCGTACGCACGGCCCGCCATTTCGCCGCAGTATTCCCCGCTCCGTCGACGAAGCCGGAAACTTACAGACGAGACGAGACCTAGCAGCGCCGTTCGTCCGCGCGCGGCCGCGAGCTCACCGGGGACTACCCTCCCTGCCCGCACCTCTCGCGCCCGACGCTGCCGCGTCCACCGCAAGCCCGGCTCACGAACATGACGACGACGCGATCGCCCCTCAAGATGAGCCGGGATGGGGCGATACATACGATATTTCCGAATTTCGGTAAAGGGGAATATTTTTGCGGGGAGGGGTTGACGGGGGCGAACAGGCTGGGGAAAAGCGGGATAGGTAAAAGTATTTGTGCATTTCTCGGGTCGAGTCTTTCCGATCCCGGTATTGTTCCGCTGTCGGTCGAATGAGTCGGCGGACCATGAAAGAAAACCGGGTTCACCCTGGCAGGCACCCGGCTTCCATGAAGTGTGTCTCCCTGAGGCCTTGAGGCCTTCTTCGTCTGATTTCAGTATCACTGAAAGTCATATGAGAAAAGGCTCGATAGGCCCTACGTAAGGACTATCAACTGTGCGGAAGACGAAGTTCACCTTCGACGAGGCTATCGACGTGTGGCTCCGGTACTGGAGCGGCCAAGTCCAGAGCGACATCGCCGCGGACTACCGGATCAACGCCGGTCGGGTGAACGAAGTACTGAAGGAAAAGGCGCACCTCGGCAGTAAGCAAGCTGCCGCTTCGAAGCGCTCAGCGTAAGACGACTACGGCGGGCGGCTTCGGCCGCCCGTTCTTATTTGGTGGGAGCTCAGATGACGATTGATGACGTTGCCCAGATACTCGCACTGCTGGGCTGGGGCTATCTTATCGTAATCATAGCAGCGCGCTTCTTTCGAACGCTCACTGGGACTGATCGATACAAGCGCAAATTCGCCGAGTACCGTCTAATGCGCGACGAGGCGATGAAAGAGCTTGAGGCACAAACTGATATTTCCGACTCAGAACGAGTGCGGGCGGAAATAAGCATCGGCCGAAATTTCGCAAGACAACTGGATCAACTCGACGAAGAAGTCGCCCGCTCCAACAAGATAATGCTGCTTATGGCGGCGACAGGCGGAACGGCGGGAATTATGTTTCTACTCTATCACAGTTACGAAACCATACGGGATCTGCTGCTTCGCCTGCAGAAGGTGAGCCTTCTTACCACCCCGGCGATTGCCGCCGATGGCATGAAAACCGAACTCGCGCCGCTCATTCCCTACGTCGCAATGGCTGTGCTCGGTCTTATGGGAATTTCCTTCTTTGCAGCGCTCGGCACGATCCTGCTGGTGAAGGATACGAAAGAGAACCAAGCCCGTATCAAGGCAGCGGATAACATCGTAAAGACCTTCGGCGGCTTCTTCACGGGCTTAGCGACCACACTCCTGCACAAAGAGCTATACAGTGACGCCGGGGATAAAACTCAGTTGGGCCTTCTTCGGTTTGATCGTCGTCGTGATGTTGGGCTACGGTCTCACACGTGGCCTCTTTGTCGGGTCGACCACAAAATACAATGCTGGCATCGGCACCTCGTGGGATGGATAGAGCGAAGCGAAATCCATCAAGCTTCTATGCTCGGACGAGGTATGACGGGTTTGGCAAGGGCTATCCCGTCCTGCGCCCTAAGTCCGCCCGATTAGCTGAGCGATCTCCCAGACATGACCTGAAGGATCGGCGAAGGATGCGGTTCGCCGTCCCCATGGACGGTCGATCGGGCCATTGAGCAGATCGACACCAATCCCCCGAAGGGCGAAGCACACCGCATCGACATCCGTGACCCTGATCGTCAACATCGCGCGGGGCCCCGCGGCGGACGGCCCAACCGGCAAAGGCGTAACAAGCGCAGGCGCTTGAGAGGCGTCGAGAAGATTGATCAAGAGGCCGCCGAATTTCAGCACGGACGAGACGTCATCCTCCCAGATGGTCTCGGCTGCAAAGACCTTGGCGTAGAACGCCTTCGAAGCGGCAATGTCATCAACGAACAGCGTGATGACTTCAACTTCGCTTGGCAGACCTTCGACCATGTCTCCACACTCCCCCCGTAACGGCGCGTGCTTGCAGACGGCACAAGCGGCGCGCCGTCCAAATAGACCCGGCGCCATGCAATCAGGCTGAGGTCTACCGAACTATCAAATGGGAGCTTGGGGATGAGCGGCCCGAGACATAGGTGACAAATCGTACCGGACACATGGGTTACACTTTCCGCTTTTGTTCTGCGGGAGGTGTGGATGCCGTGGAAAGCGAGTTCGGTAATGGAAGAGCGCCTGCGATTTGTCGCCCGGCTTCTAGATGGGGAAGCCATGACCGAGGTGTGCCGGGAGTTCGGCATCTCCCGCAAAACCGGCTACAAGATTTTCGACCGCTACAAGGAGCACGGGCTGGAGGCGTTGAGCGACCGCTCCAGGCGGCCGATACGCTATGCCAACCAGCTCCCGCAGCAGCTCGAGACCCTGATCGTCCGGCTGAAGAGCGAGAAGCCGCACTGGGGCGCCCGCAAGATCCGCGAACTGCTGGTGCGCCGGCTCGATGGCGAGGTCAGGGTTCCCGCCAAGAGCACCATTCATGCGGTGCTCGATCGCCATGGCCTAGTCAAGCGCGGCGGCGGGTCGCGCCACCGCGCGCGCGGCACGCCGCTGTCGCAGGGCACGCTTCCCAATGATCTGTGGTGTGCCGACTTCAAGGGCGAGTTCAGGCTCGGCAATGGCCAGTACTGTTACCCACTGACCGTCAGCGATCATGCCTCGCGCTTCCTGCTGCTCTGTGAAGCGCTGGACTCAACGCGCGAAGACCCTGCCATTACCGCCTTCGAGCGGCTGTTCCGCGAACGCGGTCTGCCGCTGGCCATCCGCTCCGACAATGGCGTGCCCTTTGCCAGCCCCAACGCCTTGTTCCATCTCTCCAAGCTGTCGGTGTGGTGGCTTCGGCTGGGCATTGCCATCGAGCGGATCAAGCCAGGCCATCCACAACAGAACGGCCGTCATGAGCGCATGCATCTCACGCTCAAAAAGGAAGCGACTAGACCGCCTGGGTTCAACAGCCTCCAGCAGCAGGATCGCTTTGACAGCTTCCTGCACGAGTTCAATGAGGAACGTCCCCACGAGGCGCTCGACATGAAGTGCCCTGCCGAGCTCTACACCGCTTCAGCGCGCCACTACGATGGCCTGCCCGAACTGTCCTATCCCTTCCACGATCGCGACGTCATCATCACATCCTGCGGCCGCCTTTGCCTGCATCGCAAGAAAATCAACATCTCCATCGTGCTGGCCGGCCAGAAGCTCGGTATCAAGGAAGTCGACGACGGCATTTGGCTCGTCAGCTTCATGCACTACGACCTGGGATACTTCGACCTGGAGCAAAAGACCTTGCAGCCCCTCGACAACCCGTTTGGTCCGAGGCCTGTCACCGATGTCTCGGGTACGACATCGTCTCTCTGACCGAGATAGGCACTCTTGCTCATTCTTGGCATGGCAGCCACTTGCTTGGCCGCACTGAGCAGTCAACCCCCGAAGCCCGCAGGGGCGCGCCCCTTGGCGCGCGGGGTTGACGGCGAATGTGCGGGCCGAGCAATAGTGGTCCGCGCCATGAGTGCGTGGAGTGACCCCGCAACCCTCGACACCCGTTCGGCACGAGGTTGTCACCCATGTCTCAGGTACGTTCTGTTACCTATGTGTCCGGGCTGGACAGGGAGATGATTGGTAGCGGGGGAGCGCTACCGCTTTTCCCCACACCACCAAAACATACGATATCTCATCCATTCCTTCGCATGAAGCAGTTCGGGAGACTTGAGCGAGAAGCTGCTTTACGCCGTTGACGAGAAGTGTTTAACGGTCGCCAACGCAGATTGTACGAAAGCGGGCAATGTCGTGTAAAATGGAAGCCAAGCGCGCTTAGGGTCCTGCCTCGTACTGCGGGTCCGAGATGAGGCCGCTGAGACAATTCGGTTGTAGGTTCGAATCGGGAAGACGCAACCACCGATTGGCATCGGTTCAAGTCGGGATCTGACGGTGGACGCCCCCTGCGTCTCGAACCATACGGCGCCTACTAACTCATTGATTTCATTGATTCTGAACTCGACAGGCGAGCAGACGCAAAAAACTACAAGATAGGAGCACCGTAGGAGTACTCGTCTTAGTCGCGTGCGCCGAGCAAACTATCGTACAGCTGCCGGAGAGGCTGAAGTGACGGAAGGTGGCGCCGTCGGTGGATCCAGCGAGCCGAAGCGGCAGATGACATACCGGATCAATGGCGCGCTGAGCCGTCTAATCAGCGTCGAGAGCGTGAACCAATCGGTTGCGGTATCTTGGCTACAGCGCAGGGCTCTGTTGATCTTTGCGCCCATTGTGCGACACCTTCCACGCATAGTCCCTGCTGCTATTCTTGACCGGCGATCAGTGCGCCGCCGCCTGCCTCGGTGGAACCCGCCGCGGCGACACCCAAAATTGCCAAGGTCATTTCCGCGATAGTTGTCGGCAGGCTGTTAATGGCGTCGATGCTGACCGCGCAAGCGTAGCGAATTGCGGACAGTTGCGAAGTATGAACCTTGCGGATACCAACCGGCTGGACCAGCCCGGGGATCAGGAACTTGACGTCGGCGTAGCCTTGCCCATGTCCGTGCGTCGGCAGGTTGACAGGCATATCCTCTACACTGATCGTATGATCCGTACCGCGATCCCGATTGAAAGCCGCGCAGAAGCTTCGCGGCCAGGCCGTAGCAGTCAAGCACAACCTTAACGCTCGGTTGCTTCGTGTCGTCCGCGTGTTGTATCCCCATGATCAGGTTCGAGGCCAAGCGCGAGACGCCTTAGCCGTGCAGCCCTGCCCACCCCCGGCCTTGTAGCAAGGAGACGAGCAGATCTCCTTTGCCCTTATGCGATATGGAGAAGCCATGTTCGGATACCAGACTTTCGTCCTATTCTCGGCAGCAGCATTGCTGGTGGCGGTCACGCCCGGACCCGGGATCTTCTATATTGTTGCACGAACACTCGCGGGCGGCAGAACTGAGGGCTTGACGTCAAGCGTCGGCCTAGGCCTCGGTGGCCTCGTGCACGTCCTGGCGGGCGCCATCGGCTTATCAGCCCTTGTCATGGCCAGCGCGGAGGCCTTTGCTGTACTGAAGATCGCGGGAGGCTTGTATCTCGTCTGGTTGGGGATCAAAAGTTGGCGCGAAGCGCGTCTCGTCGAACCTGGCGAAGTTCGCACGACCGGCGCGCGTCGAGCGTTTCGCGAGGGCATCGTCGTCGAAGCACTCAACCCGAAGACGGCGGCATTCTTTCTTGCTTTCATCCCGCAGTTCGTCGACCCATCGGCGAATGTTGCAGAGCAGTTCGTCGTGCTGGGCCTTATCTCGGTTGCACTCAACACGAGCGTAGACTTGATCGTGACCTATTGGGCTGCGAAAGCTAGAGATGGATTGGCGAAGCGCCCGTCGTTTGTTGTTAGGATGCGACAGGCATCGGGCGCCGTCATGTGCGGTCTGGGAGCGACGCTGCTGCTAGCACGTCGCACGAGCTAGCTATTCGAAATAACTCAGGTAGTGCTTCTCATCTAGCTCGGCGGTCAAATGAGAACGGGGCGGCTGGGCAAATGGTGGTTGATAGCTGGGCCAGCATTGCAAAAGATTTCGAAGCGCGCCCAAATTGATCCCTCATAAAATACGACATCTGCAATACTTGGATGAGCTTGCGAGGCGATCCAGCCAGATTTTTCTCTCCTAAGATTGTACTATAGCGCAAACGCTCTTTGTCTAAACTGATGCGGACGCCGGTGTTGAGCCGCGGTGTATTCAAGGCGGTGATCGTGATGATCGGCACCCCCTTCGTTGCGAAGATGATCGTGTTCTTGATCGCAGCCCGGCTCTGGCTGGTTGCGAGCCTTCGTGGAGCTCGATCAAACGGCTGCGCTCCAGCGGAGCCTCTTTGGCGTCCCTCAGGGCGCGGAAGCGCTGCTGACTATTGACCTGACCGTTGTTAAATTCTTGAAAATCCATGGCTTCAACAATCCGGCCCGATCTTTGACCCCGCCGTTGAAACGGAATTTATCGAGGAAAATCAATTTCGACAGTTCCATCGACAATTGGCCTAAATTGTTGAACGGGACCGTTGGCTCGCCAAGTCGCCTGCTTAAAGAGTCCGGTCTGCTCGTATGCGGGGGCGCGGAGCCGGATGTCAGCGCTCTCCGCGACGAGGGCTGCCAAGGGAGCGCGCGCACAGGCCTTGTTGCGAGGCTCGCGCGGGCGCCTCTGCAGCAAGCGCTTGATGCCGGCAAGCACTCGGCCGTCGCAGGCCAGCACGTTCTGCTTGCCGGCGTGAGGGCGAACGCATCTTCTCCGCCGCCGCGGCCTGCGAAACTTGCAAACCAGGTCGCGCGCCAAATCGACTGGACGGCAACTCTGAAAGCGGTTGCAGAGCGGGGTGCAAAGGCCGTGCTAGACCTCGACCCAGCACATGCGCCTGCCCAGACGGTGTAAGCCTCCGAGTCATCTTACGATTACCCACATCTTTGAGTCAGAGCTTCGCTCCCGTTGCGATATCGATGAATCGCGATAATCCGCGCCACATGATGAGATTCCCTGGTGGCGGATCGTTGGCGCGGGCGAGATAGCCGCCGAGCCTGGCGATCTTGATGAGATAATGCGACAATGTCTTTCGTTTGCTGACTGGATTCTTGTCTTTGACGAGCCGATCAAGCAATTGGATTTCAGCTTTGGTCAGCGCAAATTCCGGTGAGGCATTTGGTGCTGAACGATTGAGCATCGTCATCCAAAAAATGCGCCAGCTCACAATGCAGAACACCGAGATCAGATTCGTCAATCGCTGAGCAGTCCGCAGTTGCGAGTCCTCTGCCCTACAGCCGGATTTAAGTATCTTGTGGAAGACCTCGATCTTCCATCGCAGGGAATACCATTCAAGTTTCTCGATGGCGTCCCCGCGCGATTGCACCGGAAGATCGGTCAGGAGTTTCCATTCAATCTTCTTTCTGTTCTTTGGCGCTCCTCTTTCATCAGCGTGGATCACTGTCAAAGTCAAAGCTGGATACCGCGACTGCTTGCCTATCGGTGGCAGAATACGGATTTTACGATACCGGATTTCAAGAACAGCCTGGTCTGGATTGCCCTTGCTATCCTGGACTTCGATCCGGTGGAGACCTTTGACCGCGACCTCGTCCATTATCGTTGCAACGGTATGATCGCCATCGCCTGCCAGGCGATTGACACAGGTCCTAACCACGAAATGCGTGCCAACCTCTTGGGCGGCGCAAAACAACTCATAAATATCGGCCTCACGATCACCGATATGGATGCACTTCGATGGCTTCTCAAAAAGCTCCGTGGATTGCTTGAGGTTCTCCAGCCAACGAATGCTCTCCTTGGTTTCAATGGGGATCCGTGTCAGGTTGACCTCGCGCCTGAGCGCAGCGACCCCTCTGAATTTCTTTCTGGTCCAGAACTTCACGGCGCTGAGCCCCAGTGGAAGCCCCTCAAGGGTCACCGCAAGGCTCGAATGCATCAATATTCCGCATGTCGTGTACGTTTGAGGTTTTCCGTCCAATCTTCGAGAGTTGCTTTTGGGGATGCGCTTAATCATCCCGATCAGATCCGGGCGCTCCCTTTGATAGGTGAATTCGGTCGTATCATGCAGAACAAGAACAGGCCCTTTCGCAGCCGCGATACGTTCCCGCGTCGATTTAAAATGACCAGACAGGATGTCAGCCTCGCTTACTCGTTCATTGGAGAAGAAACGATAGGCCGCCTTGGTATTCGCCCAGTCTTGGCAAACCATCGGAATGCTCTGTCCGATGTCTCCACCAATCTGCTTCAGCAGCATGCGAAATCTCTCGCCAAGTCGAGCGTCCTGGAATTCGCACAGCGCAGCTTCACGATCAAACCAAGTCACCGCGTCAGACGCCAAACGATGCGACTTCTCATCCCGGGCGCGTGAAGTCAGTCCCATAGAGCACCTCTTCTCGAATCAGGTGCCCATCAAAGAATCACAAGTGATTCTGGCGACTCAAGTTTTTCGGCTCAGTACACCTCAAAGAATGTGGGTAATCGTAAGCCGAGTCATCCCGAGTCATCGCTGGTCCTACGCTGCCGACGGGTTTCGCACGATCGAAGGCCTGCGGCGCTGGGTTAGATCCGTCTAGTCGGAGACGGCTCGCGCGCCGGTTCGAATCTCAAACGCTTTCTCAACGTCTCTGCAGGGCGATTCCCATCGTGGCCCGTCGTCTGCGGCTTCGCACTATTACCGTGATCTCGGCTTTTGCATAGATGCCCGGTTAGATGTCAGCGCTTCGCGTATTGAGCGGCGAACGAAATCGGCCCCACGGCTAAATCATCGCGCACGAAGTGGAAATCCGGCTTCGAAGCGCGCCGCAACTTGGGCGATCGATTTAGCTGGCCTGTTGGATCCATGCATGGCACGAGCCGCGTCCGGACTATGGGGTTGGCCATGCTCTAACCGGCTTTCTTTCGGGTGCAGACAGACAAGTGAATCCAGATCACCCATACGTGCAAAGTTCTCATTTGTCCGTCCATCCCACGACGACGCAGACTGCTCCAAAATCAAAGCTTGCGAGCGTTTTGGGGAGGATACAGGCGCTTCAATGAAGCTATCGCGTATTTCGGGCGTGTTGGCGCAAAGTCACCCGGCATTTTGGGCCCGCGCGGCAAATCTCGACATAGTTGAATCCGTTTGTTCGATCGCTCGTCGTGCCGAAACGGCGTCCGATGACGCTCACGGCTGGCTGCTCGGCGAAAAATCACATGAGAAGCGCACCTAAGCCGACCGGCGGCCCGCGGACGCTCAGAAGAGGAGGAAGAAGGGATGAAGTTCAGGACGTTTCTTGGTGCATCGGCCATGCTGGCGCTTACCGGCGCCTCGGCGCATGCCGCCGATAAGGATGCGGCCGACACCGCCGTCGAAGCCGCAAAGAAATATGCGGGCGCGACGATCAGCATCGTCTGGGAAGCCGGCCTCCAATCTCTCGACCCGCTGAACTATTCGGGTCCCAAATGGGAGAAGCTCACCGGCATAAAGGTCAAGGTGGTCGAAGTCCCTACCGACCAGATGTTCACCAAGATCATGCAGGATTTCAAATCGGGCGCAGGAGCTTATGACGCGCTGAACGTCATTCCGTCCTGGATGCCAGACCTTGCACGCGCCGGCGCACTCGAGCCTCTCGATAAGTATGTCGACAAATTCGGCTATCGCGACGAGTTGCAGGACATTGCAGCCGCCTACCGCGACAACCAGATGCAGTATGACGGCAAGATCTACGGTTTTCCGGACGACGGCGACGTGATGCTGCTCTACTATCGGAAGGACATCTTCGAAGATCCGAAGATGAAGGACGAGTTCAAGGCCAAGTTCGGCTACGAACTGGCGCCACCGAAAGACTGGAAGCAGTTCGACGAGATCGGCCAGTTCATCACGGACAAGATGGCGCCCAAGGTTTACGGCGCCGGCTTCTTTCGCACCGCGCCCTATCCGCAGTACATGTTTCAGGAACGCTTCCGCATGGAAGGCGGCAAGTTTTTCAATGCGGATACCATGAAGGCGACGGTGAACAGTGACGTCGGCCTTAAAGTGTTCAAGCAGATGCTGGCGGAAAACAAGTTCATGCCGCCCGGCGTGGAGCAGTGGAATTTCGTCGACAATCTCGCGACGTTCCTCCAGGGCACCACGGCAATGACGATCTCCTGGCCTCCCTATGGACGTTGGGCAGCAGGCTATGGCTCCGGCGAGGAGGCGCTGAAATGGGTGCCAAAATCGCAGGTGGCCGGCAAGGTCGGCTATGCCCTCAACCCGCTCGGTCGGCCGGAACTCGGTGTCGGCTTCGACCTCGCGGTCTCTGCCACCAGCAAGAACAAGGAAGCCGCCTACCTGTTCATCCAGTGGCTGAACAGCAAGAAGACGAGCCTCGAGCGCGTCCAGCTCCCCTATACGCTGCGCGACCCGTTCCGCCTGTCGCACTACGCGAGCGAGAAATATCGTTCGCTCTGGCGCGATGCACCCTCCTATCTCGACACCGTCAAGACATCCGGTGAGAAGGGCCTGCTCGATCTCTCCCTGCTGCAACAGGACAAGTACGACGAGGCAATGACCAAGGCGATCTCCAGCCTCTGGGCGGGCGAAGATGCCAAGGCCATTCTCGACCGCCTGGCACAACAATTCGACGCCATCACGGAGAAGGTCGGCATCGAAAATCAAAGGGCCGTTTACAAGGTCTGGGCGGCAAAGCCTGGCGCCTATCCACAGTAACTGCCTTTGTTGCCGCATGGGAGGCGCCTCCTCCCATGCAGCGCTGTCTCCTGGATTGATGATGACGCTTGCCACAAGTCAGCGTATGCTCGAGGACCGCCTACCCTATCTCATCGTCGCACCCGCGATCTTCATTCTTCTTTTAGTCGGCTTGTTCCCACTCATCTACTCGTTGGTCGTGAGCTTTCAGCGCATCACGATGACCGACAACGACACGTCCTTTGTCGGCCTGCTGAACTATGCAGAGCTATTCAGGGACACCCGCCTCTGGGCATCGCTTGGTCATACTGCGATCATCACCGCAGTCGCCCTGCCCCTCGAGCTTCTGATCGGCTTTCTGATGGCGCAGCTTTTCATTGACCGCCTGCCGGGCCGCCAACTTTTCGTCGCGCTCCTGGTGCTTCCGACCGTGATTTCCCCGATTGTCGCCGGAGCGACCTGGCGGTTGATGTTCGACGTTCGCTTCGGTCCGATAGGCCAGATCCTCAGCTTCTTCGCTGGCGAGCCGGTCCGGATCTTGTGGACTGTCAATCCCGCCTACGTCTACCCGGCGATCATCATCTGCGAGGTCTGGCAGTGGTCGCCATTCATGTTCCTGCTGCTGCTTGCGGCCCTGTCGAACGTGGACCAGTCGCAGCTCGAAGCTGCGGAAATCGACGGGGCGTCGTACCTCCGCGTGCTTCGCGCGATCATTCTGCCTTCGATTGCGCCGGTGATAGCTGTTGCCTGTCTGATCCGCGGCCTCGACCTCGTCCGCATCTTTGACATCATCTGGGCCCTCACCGAAGGCGGTCCGGGTTCGATGACCGAAACCATATCGCTCTACACCTACGTGCAAGGCTTTTCGCAGTTCGAGATCAGTTACACAGCCGCAATCTCCTTCCTCGTAATCGCGCTGCTGACGATCATCACCACTCTCGTCCTCAAGCGCATGGAGCTTGCGCGATGAAAGTCGGAAAACTTCCAGCGAGAAAGGTCCGCATCCTGGGCCTTCGCTATCTCGGCGCGACCGTCGTGACGCTGCTGTTTCTGTTTCCGGTATACTGGCTGTTCATGATCTCGTTCAAGACACCGGACGAGATCTATCACGTGCCGCCCTTGTGGGTTCCTGCACAGATCCAGTTCTCGAACTACTACGTTCTGTTCAAGGATGGTGACGTTGTAGCCATCCTGAACAGCCTGATCGTCGCCGGCGTCAGTTCCGGCATCGCAATCGTTTTGGGTACACTTTGCGCCTACAGCCTTGCCCGCTTCGGTACCGGTGGTGAGAACCTCGCGATGTGGATCATCTCCCAGCGCATGATCCCACCCATCGCGGTCGTCTTCCCGATATTCCTGCTCTACGTCCATTTCGGCATGGTTGATGGCTTCTTCGGATTGATCCTGCTCTACACGGCATTCAACCTTCCCTACGTCATCTGGATGATGCGCGGTTACATCGTCGATGTTCCGCTCGAGCTTGAGGAAAGCGCTCTCGTCGACGGACTGAATCGATGGGAAGTGATCTGGAAAGTCGTCTTCCCCATGGTTCGTTCCGGCCTTATGGCCACATCGGTGTTCACCTTCGTATTCGCCTGGAATGACTTTCTCTTTGCGCTCGTGCTGACACGTACCGAGGTCATCACCTTCCCGGTCCAGTTGACACACTATTTTGGCGGACAATCGAATTTTTGGGGGAAGATCGCGGCCATGTCTGTCTTGGGAACTTTGCCGATCTTCGTGGCCGTCTGGGTGATGCAGCGCTATCTCGTACGCGGCATCTCCTTAGGCGCGGTCAAAGGTTAGGGAGAGCGGAGTGGCTGACGTCAAGCTGTCCGGGGTGCACAAATATTACGGCAATGTGCACGCGGTTCGAGGTCTCGATCTGACCATCGGCGACGGTGAATTCGCCGTGCTCGTGGGACCGTCTGGCTGTGGCAAGAGCACGCTCTTGCGCACCATCGCCGGCCTCGAAGATCCGGACGATGGAACGATCACGATCGGCGGCGCAGTGGTCAACGATCTACGCCCGCGCGAACGGAACATCGCCATGGTATTCCAGAACTACGCGCTTTATCCCTATTTGACTGTCAACGATAACATCGCGTTCGGTCTGCGTGCCCGCAAAACGCCCGAGATCGAGATCAGGAAGCGGGTCGGCGAAGCCGCCGAGATGCTCGGGATCGGCAGTCTTCTCCAACGCTATCCTCGTCAGCTCTCCGGCGGACAGCGTCAGCGGGTTGCCATCGGCCGCGCCATTGTCCGCAAGGCGGACCTGTTTCTATTCGACGAGCCGCTCTCGAATCTCGACGCCCAGCTGCGCGACGAGATGCGGACTGAGATCAAGCGTCTGCATCACGAGATCACGACGACGATGATCTACGTCACCCATGACCAGGTTGAGGCGATGACGCTCGCCGACCGCATCGTGCTGCTGCGCGACGGGAAGATCGAGCAGCAGGGAGCTCCGCTCGAGCTATTCGAGCAGCCTCGAACCGGTTTCGTGGCCGGCTTCCTCGGCTCCCCGTCGATCAACCTCATCCCAGCGACCCTCAAGATCAACGGCGGCGGCGCAGCGGTTGTGTTTGAATCCGGTGGTACGATGACACTTCCGAGCGCGAAGACCACGTCACTGACCAGCGCGGAAGGGCGACAGGTTCTCGTCGGCATTCGTCCGCAGCATTTCAGTCGGGCCGGCGGCGGAGCTCTCCGCGATGGAGTGGTCGCCTATTCGGCCGTCGCTTATCTCATTCAGCCGACAGGGACCCGTACATTCACCACCATCAAGATAGGCGGAGTGGATGTGGTTGCCGAGCTGCAGGCTCATGACGTCAGCAGGCATGGCGAGCGGATCGATCTCGCCATCGACCTCAATCGCGTGGTCCTGATCGATCCGGCTAGTGGGCTGGTCATTGCATAGCAAGGGCCGGGTCAACATCGAGAACAGGATGACAGAAATGACGCCGAAGCTTTTTGCGAGGGGAATTGGAGCACCCGAGGGACCGATTTGCCTGCCGGACGGGTCCATGTATGTCACGGAAATGTCGGCGTCGACCCTTTGCATCACGCGGCTCGACCCTCGCGGCAACCGCAGGGTGATCCGGACAACGGGCGGTCGTCCGAACGGACTGACGATCGATGGCCATGGCCGGATCTGGATCGCCGAAGCCGGGCTCCGCGCGCTGATCTGCATCGATGACAGCGGAAACGAAATCCGACGCATGCAGGGCGAAGGCGCCGATCGCTTTCTGTTTCCGAACGACCTCTGCTTCGGTCCGAACGGACTGCTCTACATGACAGATTCCGGCATGGCCGCCGAGGATTTCATCAATGGCCAGGCCTTTGTAGTCGGCTACAGGGACCTCGATTGGGACGGCCGCGTATACGAGATCGATCCGGCGGCCATGAAGGTGCTGCGCGTCCTTGATCGTAAGATCCGTTTCACCAACGGTATTGCCTTCGGTCCTGACAATCACCTTTATGCTAACGCATCCTTCACTGGCGATGTCTATCGATACGACGTGTTCGGCGAGACCGCGCCGGAACGCGTGGTCTTCGGCAACGTCCTGCAACCCGATGCCAATCCCGATTTCAAGGGCCCAGACGGAATGGCCTTCAGCAAGGACGGCCGGCTTTATTGCACGGTGTACAACCAGAAGAACGTCACGGTACTAGACCGCCGAGGAGAGGTGGTCGACCGCCTGATCTTAGACGGACTACAGCCAACGAATTGTGCCTTCACGCTCGAGGGCAAGAAGCTTCGCGTCACTGAAGTCGGCAAGGGCCAGGTCGAGGAGATCGATGTGCCCTGTGAGGGTCTGCCGCTGCATCTGCCTAAATTCGATTGACGAGGAGCCTCGCGGCCTGTCCCGCGAGGCATCGCACATCATCGCTACGGCTTCTCAAGAAATCCGATCGATAGCCAGGGCACGGCGGCCACAATCAGTGTCCCGATCAGGAGCGCGATCATGTAGCCCACGATTGGTTTCATGCCTTCATCCGGGTTGATGCGGCTGATGGCACAGGCCGCATAGTAGCCGACCCCGAACGGGGGCGCGAACAAGCCAATGCCCATGGCGAGAACGACAACCATCGCATAGTGAACATCGTGCACGCCAACCTGCCGCGCAATCGGGAACAGCAGCGGGCCGAACAGGACGATGGCCGGAATCCCTTCGAGCACGCTGCCGAGGATCACGAAAGTCACGATCGTCACGGCCAGGAAGAGGGGCACCCCGCCCGGGAGGCTGGTCATGATCTTCGCGAGAGAGGCAGAAAATCCAGACTGGGTAAGCGCCCAAGCCATGCCGGTCGCCGCGCCGATAATGAGCAGGATCGCTCCCGAGAGCGAGGCTGTTTCGACCAGCATCGGATAGATCCGGCGCCAATCGAACTGGCGGTAGATAAAGAGACCCGCACAAGCCGAGTATAGTATGCCGATGGTCGAGACCTCCGTTGCCGTCGCAACCCCTTCTACGACGGCGGTCCGGATCACGAACGGCAGGGCGATGGCAGGGACCGCGATAACGAAGGCGCGGCCGATCTGCCGTCCGGTCGCCCTTTTGACGTGAGACAGGTCTTCCCGGCGATATCGCCACCACACCACGGCCGCGAGCATGACGGCAAGGACTACGCCCGGAAGAAGACCGCCGGTGAACAGCGCTGAGATCGAAACGCCGGTCACCGAGCCGATCGTGATCAGAACGAGCGAGGGCGGGATCGTTTCGGTCTGCGCGCCGGTCGCCGCCAGGAGCGCAACGAGATCGCCCGGCTTGGCCCCCCTTTGCCGCATCTCGGGAAATAACACCGGAGCCACAGCAGCCATGTCCGCTGCCTTGGAACCCGAAATGCCCGAAACCAGATACATCGCTCCGACCAGCACATAGTGCAGTCCGCCGCGCACATGGCCCAGAATACTCGCGAGGAAGCCGACCATGGCGCGGGCCATCCCGGTCATCTCGATGAGAAGGCCCAGAAAGACGAAGAGCGGCACGGCTAGCAGGATCAGGTGGCTCATGCCCTCATCCATTCGTCCGATCATCACCACGTCAGGCGTGCTGGTGGTCAGGGCGAGATAGCCGACGGTGGCAAGGCCGAATGCGAATGCGATCGGCACGGCAGCAAAGACCATCGCCCCGACGACGAAGACGAAGAATATCAGAAGATTTAGATTGCCGAGCGGCTTCAGGACCGGCGCCAGCAGAACGAACGTCCCGATGATGCCTGCGACGATGGCCAAGGAACCCAGCAAGCTACGCAGGCTCGCGATGCGAATGAGGCGAAGGGACGCTGCGACCAGCATCAGTCCGATGCCGATGGGTAGCGCTGCCGCGCGCCAGCTGTTGACGATCTCGAGCGCCGGCGTTGTCACGAATGCCTCGTCGGCCGCGAATTCATAGGCCGGCCAGACGACGAGCGCGAGGAATGCAAGCGATGCAGCGGCGGCCACGACATCCAGGAACGCGCGAACGTCCGCCCTGAGAATCCCGACGATGGCGGTCATCCGCATATGCTCGCCCCGCTGGAACGCAATCACGGATCCAAACATGGCGAGCCAGAGGAAGAGGATACCGGCAAGTTCGTCCGACCAGACGATCGGCGAACGGAACACGTATCTGGCTACAATGCCAGCGGATAGAACCGCGACCTCGGCCAGCACGAGTAACGCCGCCGGTACTGCGACGACGTGACCGAGCACCGCATTCGCTTTCACTGTCCAACTGCGCAAGCCTCCTTGAGATGCGCCGGCCGCCATACCGGCATCGAGGTGCGGCGTACGGCTCATGCCGGTCATGATAGCTGTCCCGCGGCTTTTTCGAGTTGGGACCACGCCTCCCCGCCGAACTTGCCCTTCCAGTCGGAATAGAAGCTAGTTTTCGACAAGGCCTGGCGGAAGGCGGCGCGATCGACGTCGATGAACTTGAGTCCCTTGGCCGAGAGATCGGTTCGCAACGACTGGCTGAGCTTTGCGATGTCGGCGCGCTGATCGATGGCGGAGCGGTCGAGCTCACGCGTCACTATTTCCTGCACATCCTTCGGAAGACGCTCGAAGGCGCGCTTGTTGCCGAGGATCCAATAACCGTCCCAGACGTGCCCAGTCAGGCTGCACATGCTTTGCACTTCATAGAGGCGCGCAGTCGCGATGATCGGCAATGGATTCTCCTGTCCATCGACGACCTTGGTCTGCAACGCGGAATAGACCTCGTTGAAATTGATCGGCGTTGGCCCCGCCCCGAGAGCCTTGAACAGCGAGGTCAAGAGCGGCGCCGGCGGAACGCGGATCTGGAAGTTCTTCAGATCTTCCGGCGTGCGCACCTCGCGCCCGGACGAGGTCACCTGCCGGAAGCCATTGTCCCAGGCCTTCGAGACCGCCATGATCGGCGTTTTCGCAATCTGCGCCCGAATGTAAGTGCCGAGATCGCCGTCCATGGCCTTCCATACGCTGTCGTAGTCGGCGAATGCGAACCCGGTATTCACGATGCCCGCGCTGGGCACCAGGGTGGCAAGGATCGAGGACGATTGGTTGAAGAACTCGACTCCGCCGCTGCGAACCTGGGTCAGGAGCTCGGTGTCGGAGCCGAGCTGATTGGCCGGAAACAACCGGATCTCCAGCCGGCCGCCAGTCGCTTCGCGGATGCGGTCAATCGCCTCCTGCGCCCGGACATTCACCGGGTGCGCCGGATCCTGTCCCGTCGCGAACTTGTAGACGAACTCGGCGGCAGAGGCCGGGCGGGTCAGAACCCCGCAAAGAGGTAGGGCCGAGGCTGCCATCAATAACGAACGGCGGTTGATGCTTCCTGTCTTCGAGACGGTCATGTGTTCCTCCAGGTCCTGCTTTGAATTTGCTTCCCGCTGCATCGCCGACGCGCGGGTATTCGGGCTCTTCGGGTTTGGGCAAAGAGCCATCGTTCGCCGCCGCACCATGCGGCGGGCGTAGGTCCTCACAGAGGCTTGGCTTGCTTGGCGCCTAGCGCCGGCAGACTAAAGCCACCGCTTGATCTGCCTTGCGACCTCTGCCGTGGAAATCCCGTAACGGTCGTGCAAGGTCGGAAGTGCGCCGGCGTCGAGAAATTCGTCAGGCAATGCAATCTGGCGGAAAGCCGGATGAATCCCTGAACGCATGAGGAGTGCGGCCACTGCTTCACCGAGGCCACCGATGACGGTGTGGTTTTCGGCAACCACCACAAGGCGGCCCGGCTTGCCGGCTTCCCGCAAGATGGTCTCAGCATCGAGCGGCTTGATTGTCGGAACATGCAGCACTGCGGCGTCCACGCTGTCGTTCTTCAGCGCTTGTGCGGCCTCGAGCGCACGCATCGTCATGATGCCTGATGAAATGATCAGGGCATCCTTCCCGTCCCGGATCAGCTTGGCCTTGCCGAGCTCGAAGTTGTAGCCGTATTCGTCCAGCACGACCGGCACTTGGCCGCGCAATAGGCGCATGTAGACCGGTCCCTGATGCGCCGCGATGGCGGGAACCAGTTGCGCGATTTCATGAGCATCGCAGGGATCGATCACCGTCATGTTCGGCATAGCGCGAAACAGCGCCAAATCCTCGGCGGCCTGATGGCTCGGGCCATAGCCCGAAGTCAGCCCCGGCAGCGCGCAGACGATTTTTACGTTGCGGTCTTCCTCCGCGATCGTCTGGTGAATGAAATCGTAGGCGCGACGCGATGCGAACACCGCGTAAGTGGTCGCGAAGGGCATGAAGCCTTCTGCCGCAAGGCCGGAGGCAGCTCCGAACAGAAGCTGCTCGGCCATACCCATCTGATAGTAGTGATCTGGGAATTCCTTGGCGAAGATGTGCAGGTCGGTGTATTTGCCGAGATCGGCTGTCATGCCGACCACATCAGAGCGGGTGCGAGCGAGCTCGACCAGCGCATGCCCGAAGGGCGCCGGCTTCGTCTTCTGTCCCTCGGCTGCGATCGAAGCGATCATGGCCGAAGTGGTCAGGCGCGGCCTGCCCAGTTGTGGTGCCGATCTGACGGTCTTCATGCCTGCCTCCCGGCTTCGAGTGCCGCAAGCGCGAGCTGCCATTCGTGCTGCTCGACGCGGATGAAATGGTTCTTCTCGCGCTGTTCCAGGAAAGGTACTCCCTTCCCCATCAACGTGTCTGCAACGATCATCCTCGGTTTTGGCTCGGGATGTGACTTGGCGTTATCGAATGCTGCGATTACCGCCTCCAGATCGTTGCCGTCGATACGCTGCACGAACCAGCCGAAGGCCTGAAGCTTCTCGACGAGCGGCTCGAATGCCATGACCTGCGTGGAAGGACCGTCCGCCTGCTGATTGTTGACGTCGACGATGCCGATCAGATTGTCGAGCTTGTAGTGGCCTGCCGACTGGATCGCCTCCCAGACGGAGCCTTCATCAAGCTCACCATCGGAGAACAAGGTGTATACCCGAGCCTCGGATTTCTTGCGCTTGAGCCCGAGGCCCATGCCGATTGCAATGCTGAGCCCAAGCCCGAGCGAGCCGCCCGACATTTCCATTCCAGGCGTGTAGGACGCCATGCCTGACATTGGCAAGCGGCTTTCGTCGCTGCCATAGGTTTCGAGCTCCTCCTCGGGGACGATGCCAGCCTCTATCAAAGCTGCGTAAAGCGCGATGGCGTAGTGGCCGTTTGAAAGCAGGAAGCGGTCGCGCTCTTCCCAGGACGGATCTTCGGGCCGGTAGCGCATTGCATGGAAATAGGACACAGCAAGGACGTCGGAGATGTCTAGCGCTTGCGCGATATAACCTTGACCTTGAACTTCACCCATGCGGAGTGCATTGCGGCGAATGTTGTACGCCCGATCCGCGAGGGTAGGCGTATTGGTCAGCGTCTTGGTAGAGGTTGCCATTGAACTGGACCTTGTCTTGCGGGTCAGTGGATGAGCATCCCGCCATTGACGTCGATCACGGCACCCGTGACGTAGGCGGAGAGATCAGACGCGAGGAAGGTGTAGATGCCGGCGACGTCTTCCGCCGTGCCGAGGCGATTGAGCGGAATGCCTTCCAGAATTTTCGCCCGCATCTCATCGGTCAGCTTGCCTGACGTGATATCAGTTCCGATCAGGCCGGGCGTAACGCAGTTGACACGAATGCCGTCCGGGCCGAACTCCCGCGCCATCGCCTTGGCGAGACCAAGAACGCCGGCTTTGGCGGCAGAGTAATGCGGGCCGCCGAAAATTCCGCCACCGCGCTGGGCCGATACCGACGACATGCAGGCAATCGACCCGGCCTTCCGAGCGCGCATGTCCGGAATTACTGCTTGAGAAAGGAACAGGATGCCCTTGAGATTGACGTCCTGAATGCGATCCCAATCGGTCGGCGAGATGTCTAGGAACTTGACCGGCTGGGTGATTCCAGCATTGTTGATCAGGATGTCGATGCCCCCAAACGCTTCGACCACGCTCGCGACCGCCTGCTCGCAAGACGATTTGTCGGCAACATCGCACCGAAGCCCGATGTGGGACTTTCCAAGCAAAGCCGCAGCTTCCTCGGCAGCGCCGGCGTCAATATCCAGGATGGCGACCCGAGCACCCTCAGCGGCGAACCGCCGTGCCGTGGCAAGCCCGATTCCCCGCGGCGACGCCGCGCCCGAGATGATGGCCGTCTTACCGCTGAGCAGCATCCGTTCCTCCCTCAAATTATTCTGCTTGCCAAGATTAGGAATGACCTGCGCGACGAAAACGGACAAGCGCATAGTTGTCACGGATCGATGAATCTGGTTCACTTATGAAATGCTTTCAAACGTCCCAATATCGGCAATTCGCGTCTTTGAAGCTGCGGCCCGCACGGGATCCTTCCGTGATGCGGCGAATGAGCTTCACCTGACGCCGAGTGCGGTCAGTCATGCGATCCGCAAGCTTGAGGATACGCTTCGGACCGTTCTGTTCGAACGCAGTACGCGCTCGGTGCGACTGACCCCTGAGGGCGAAAATCTGATGCGTCACACCGGAGCCGCTTTCGATCAAATCCGCCGCGGGCTCGAAGAGGTCGCCGCACGCGGACCGCAATTGGTACGCGTCCACTCCGCGCCGAGCTTTGCTGCGCAATGGCTGGCGCCACGGCTTTCACAATTTCTCGCCGCTTATCCGAAGCTCGAGGTTCGGCTTGCTGCGAGCACGGAATATGCGCGCTTCAGCAACGACGACTTCGATGTCGACATCGTCTACGGTCCATCGCGTGCGGAGGGTGTCGAAGTTGTTCCTCTAGCCCAGGAGATGGTCACGCCGCTTTGCTCGCCCTCACTCGCAAAGTCGATAAAAAAGGCTGCCGATCTGCTCGATCAGACGCTGATCCGCTCCGATGTCAAACAGGTCCAGTGGCACCAATGGTTTACCGCAAACGGATTGGAAGCTCCCGCACTTCACGGCATGAGATTCGATCGCAGCTTTCTGGCGATTGCGACGGCGGCCGAGGGATTGGGGGTTGCTCTGGAATCGACGCTTCTGGCTGAACGCGAACTGGCCAGCGGACGATTGGTTGCTCCGTTGGCGAAGCGCGCAACCAATATTCGATATGTTGGTCACCGCCTCATCTACCCGCGCGCCAGCCGACAGAGATCGGCGGTGCGAGCTTTCGCAGACTGGGTCGTAGCGCAACTCGGAGTCGAGACGCCGGGGTCGTCGCGGTGAGATCGAACTGTCTGACCGAACATCTCGGAAGCTGAACAAGCGGACGGCTGATCTGCGTCTCGACGGAAGGAGGCGCCGATCCCGGCGGCACTGCTCACGGTAACGACGTGAACTTGAGCTCGCTGAGCGGCACGACCTTGTCGGAGCGGGTCATCTTCAACTCGGTGTTCGGGCCGAGCCACTTGTCCCACAGCTGGTTGATCTCACCCGCCTGATCGAGCGCGAGCAGCGTCTCGTTGACCTTGGCGAGCAGCGCCGGCTCGTCCTTCTTCATACCGATACCGATCGGCTGCAGCACCATGGGCTCCTCGATCATCCTCAGCGGCTGGCCGGCGCTCTTGGATTCGTTGACGAGCTTGGTGATGGTCATGGTGTTGGCCACGATTCCGACCACCTTGTTCTGCTGGACCGCCATGTAGGCCGAGCCTGTGTCGACGAAGGTGAGCGGGTCCGACTAGTGTCCCGAGTCACAAGTTCGCAATCACAGATTCGCATTAGATTCGTGTCGCTGTGCCAAGGATGGAGGCAAACAGCGACGGAGTCTCCAATGGCGGTCCGGCAACTTGCCCCCCTGATACTGAGCGATGATGAGCGGGCCGAACTAGCGTCGCTGACGATGCGGCGGAAGACGGCTCAGGCGCTGGCTCTGAGAGCCCGGATCGTACTGACCTGTGCGGAGGGTGGTCAGAACACGGACGTGGCGGCCGAGCTGGGGCTGGACCGGCAGACCGTAGGCAAGTGGCGGCGTCGGTTTATGGAGCAGCGCGTGGCCGGGCTTCACGATGAGCCGCGTTCCGGGGCTCCGCGCACGGTTGACGATGCCCGGATCGAAGCCGTGATCGTGCGAACGCTGGAGAATTGCCCCGAGAACGCCACCCATTGGAGCTCCCGCGGCATGGCAGAAGGCCAGCGGCCTGTCGGTGTCGACGGTGCAACGCATCTGGCGGGCCTTCGGGCTCCAGCCGCATCGGATGGAGACGTTCAAGCTCTCGACCGATCCGAACTTTGTGGCCAAGGTCGGCGACATTGTCGGCCTTTACGTCTCGCCGCCGCAGCACGCCATCGTTCTGTGCGTGGACGAAAAGTCTCAAATACAAGCTTTGGACCGCAGCCAGCCGATGTTGCCGATGCGTCCCGGCCAGCCGGCCCGAAGGAGCCATGACTACAAAAGGCATGGCACCACCTCGCTGTTTGCGGCCCTCGACATTGCGACCGGACGGGTCATCGGCAAGTGTTACGGACGCCACCGTGCCGCCGAATTCCGCAAGTTCCTCGACGAGATCGAGGCTGCCGTGCCGCACGGGCTCGACGTCCATCTCGTCATGGACAACTACGCCACGCACAAGACCCCGCTGATCCGGCGATGGCTGGCTAAAAGGCCGCGATGGCATGTGCACCTGACCCCGACCAGTTCGTCATGGCTCAATCAGGTCGAGCGCTTCTTTGCGCTCCTCACCGATAAGAAGATCAGGCGCGGCGTCTATCGCAGCGTAGCCGCCCTCAGGGCCGATATCGCCTCGTTCATCGAGCGACACAACACCGATCCCAAGCCGTTCCGATGGACCAAATCCGCCGATGACATCCTTGCTTCCATCGAGCGCTTCTGTCGTTACAATGCCCCGGCAAAGCAAGATCCGATGTTGCGAACTTCTGGTTCAGGACACTAGTTCAGCTTGATCGCGAGCTCGGAGGTCGATCCCTTGGTCGAGGCCCCGCTATGTGCGGCTCAAGCCTTTGCCACGTTGGCCATCGATGCTCGACTCCTCCCGATCATAAAGGAATGGCTCGCCGTGGCTCCGCGCTCGATCTTCTCTCCGGGCCGGAAGCCCATGCGCCTGGTCCGTTCAGCGGCAATCATCACTGGCGATCACCGGCTTTAGGGTGAAACAATATTGGCACACCGGCTTCCATCACCACCGGGCAAGGCCATGGCTACGCGACGTAGGCGGGAGCTCTTTCAAGCGAGTGATTTTCATTCAAGATTTCGTCGATCGGCGGAGCCGTCCGATTGGGCAAACTTACTGGTGATCAAGGCCTCACCGGACCGACATTGTGCCTCCGACTTTACAGCTGGACGCGCCCCAGCTGCTTTTTCGTAGGGAAAGCAGTTGAAGGGATCGCATCAAGGCGGCGGCGTCGCCGCGAACCGCAGGGGGCGCATTCGTTCTCCGGCTGAGAGACTCGCTCCTCTAAACTATCCGGCTAGAGCCTGTACGGCGCGGACACCGATGAAGATGATTAGCGCCCAGATAGCAATGCAGAAGACCACGGCCTCCCGCCAAGTAGTGGTCCTTAGTCGATTGCGCCAGTGGATTAACGTCAATGCGCAACCATTGAACCGACGCCGCCGCACCACGTCGAACATTTGGGCGTAGCTGCTGAACTCGAATTGCGAGCGATTTCGGCGGATATACTTCACCCTCTCACGTGGCGAGAAGCATGAAGTCCAGATCTCGTGAGCGCGCGCCTTCTGCCAAGCGGCCGAAGACGTCCCCTTAATAAGCCGGTTCACTTCCGTCCCCTGCTGTATGTGTGTCCTTGAAATTTGCGCTGGGCTGGGTCTCAACAACTCTGGGTGCGAAGGGTAGCTCAAGAGCAAGATCTCTACATCCTGACGTTACGTTAGAATCAAGCCACTCTGCGTGTGCGCGTTGTTGGTCAGCCCTCTGATTGGCCGAAGATCACGCGCTAATTCTAGTGAGCCATTTGGTCGCAGCCGCACTGGGCAGAAAGTCAAGTTTCAAGCGTTTCGAGATTTGGCGCGCGGAAGGCCCGATGAATCTCAATCAGCGCAAAGGGAGCGAGATACGATTGAGACAATGCACCGCACCTTGCCCTCGGCGCACACAAAGCGATGCGCGGCGCTGAAATAATGCTTCTTCACCTCGGCGTAATCGAGGCCGCTGCGATGGAGCCGCCACTCCGGGACGACGCAGCGCTCTCCTCCCGGCGATTGGCTTGAGCGACGGTCGGTCGACCTCCTCGAGTAAGCGGCGGCGCGTCGCCCCGATACAAAAACCGGGTCTTCGCTTTCCAACGCAGCACGCCCGCGCGAAAACAATGAGAATCCGGCTCTGAACCGTTTCTTCAATCTGTTCCGTCTCCGCCGGCTCTCGGGGCCTGACCGACCCGTCTCGCCTTTGCAAAGGCCCGGTCCGAGGCCATAAAGCGCGCCAGCATAGGCGCGATCAGCTTTAGCGGATCGATGGGCTGCCCATTTTCGCGTGCCAAAGCCTCTGCATAGGCGACGAGATCTCGATGAACTCTTGCTGAGAGCTCGGTGGTGACCTTGACCGGCCTATCGTCGGGCAAGGCTCCTATTTTAAGCTTGGGCATGCATTACCCTTCGTATGGCGCAAGTATGAGGTCGCGGTTGACAAGAACGCGAACTGGGAAACCAGGTCGTACCGTCAAAGTAGGTTGAATATTTAGGCTGCGCCGTACGACCTGCTGTCCAGTCTGGTTCAGAGAGTCGGAGGCGCCATGCCGCAACGCCTGAATGATTGCGCCGTCGTTGTTGTTGGTGTCAGAGCCGGTACCTAGTTCGGTCGCGACTGCCAGAAACGTTGATAGTGCGGCAGCCTTGAACAACTCGCTCCAGTGATTGTCGACCTGGTCTTCAAGACCTGCATAGCCGGCGGTGTCATCACCAGGCTGCCGGTCAAGGACGATGGAACGTCCATTCGGCATGATCAGCCGCGTCCAGACCAGCAGGACGCGGGACTGACCGAAAGTGACCTGGCTATCGTAGATGCCAATCAGACGCGCCCCCTGAGGCACAAGCAGAAAGCGACCCGTCGGCGTGTCGAAAACATTCTCGGTTACCTGCGCGGTAATTTGGCCTGGCAGGTCCGATCGGATCCCCGTAATCAGCGCCCCTGGAATCACCGTCCCAGCCTGCACGATGTATGGTGAAGCGGGCCTGGCGATACGGTCAGGGCTTACCGTGCGGCGGTCCACAGAGGCGTTCACGAAGGCAAGCTTGCGGTCCTGGCCGTTCTGCGCAGATCCATCCTCGCCAGTGCTCGTTGCATTCGGTGACGCGACTCGGTCGCTTCCAATCGCCGCAGCCGGCGGACGCGCTCCTCCATTGGTCGCAGCGAACAAATGGCTGATGCGGGCTGCCTCGGTCTCTTGATCCCGGCCCTGCTGGCCCGGATCAGTGCCGATCGCCGGCGACTGCCCTTGAGCGGCAAGTATCGGTCGACCGAGGTCGCCCGGGAGCGGCGGACCAAGCTGCGGGGTTGGTTGGCGCGGAACGCCAGAATAGTCCTTCGGCAGCGTCGTAATACCGTCAGCAACATTGTGGTGGTCGGTACTGTAAAGCTCATCGGCCGCTTGATTACGGGAGCGATTGTTCTGTAGCGACCAAAGCACCGCTACGCCGATGACAAGCAGCGCAACTGCGCTCCCCCCGGCTAAGACCTTCCGCGACAACCGCGTCACGCGCGGGTGCTCGGCTCTCAAGCGGAAGCTCTCGGACTGCTCCACTTGTGTCTCCGGCGGAACTGCTTGCTCGTGTTTGTTTACATTCCGAGTGTTCATGACGGCTGCCTCCCGTCGGTTCTGACAATCCTAACCTTTTGCTGGTGCTCACCGCCGAGCCGGAGTTCGGCGGCTGCGAACAGCCGATCGACGATCAATACGTTGCCGTAGGCGCGATAGTTGACGAGTTCGGTCTTGCCATCAGGGCCGATCACGAACAGCGGTGGCATTTCGCCTTGCACGATTCCTTGCGGGAATTCGACATAGACCTTGCGGCCATCGTCATATGCGGCAAGCGGCCGCCAGGGAGGGTTGTCCCCTTCGATCGCATAGCGAGAGATACGCTGCGCCGGCTCCGGAAGGACCGGCTTCAAGGCGACTGCACGCGATCGTTCGCGCAACGTTTCCGGATAGTACCAGGCAACTGATGGCATATAGGGCCGCTCGCGGGAACGGAGCTCAAGCAGGTAGGTGCGCCGGTCGGTATTGACGACGAGGTTGGTCTCGATCGATGCGCGCGTCGGTTTGACCAGGATATGGACGCGTCGTTTGTCCCCGCTCCCACTCTCGGTATCGCCGACGACCCAGCGCACGGTGTCACCGGCCGCAATGGGCCCTGATCCCGTCAACTGTTCCCCTTCCTCGAGCGCGATATCCGTGATCTGTCCAGGCGCGGCGTAAATCTGATAGAGCGCCCCCGGGCTATAGGCATAGATTTGCGCCGCGTTGAAATACCCCCGCTTGCGCGGTTCAACCCGGGCTGCGCTGTTTGCCGTCTCAACCCGGCTCACGGGTTCGGGCTCTTCCTTCGCGGCGGACCTGCCGCCGAGAGCCGGCTTCCAGAGCGGCGGCACGTGAAGCGGTCGTGGTCTGTCGTCGAGAGTAACTGCCGGCGCCGGCAACGGAGGGACTTCAGCATCATAGCTGATCTCGGGCGGAATGTAGGTCGCGCACCCACCAAGCATCGATGCACAAAGCAGGAGAGCGTGAAGACATGCTCGCTTGGCGGTCCCAGACTTGGGCGGAGTCGAAGGGAGCCGGCTTTGCTGGAAGGAACGTTGCGAATGAATGTCAGACGGCGTCTTGGTCACTGACTCAACTCCCTTGACCAGTTGATGGCGCGGACGTAGACGCCAAGGGGATTCTTGCGCAGACGTTCGGCATTGCGCGGCGTCTCGATCACGACTGTGAGAATTGCTGTCCAACGCTCGGTCGCACTCAACGAACCGTTGTCGTATGTTCGCTGGGTCCACGCGACCCGAAAGCTTTCTGAAGACGCACGAATGACGCTCGATACGTCCACCGAGATTTGAGCCTTGCCCAGCTTGGCAAAGGGATCATTGCTGCGCGCGTACTCGTTGAGAGCAGCGGCTCCGCGATCGGTCGTAAAATCATAGGCCCTGAGCCAGTTTTGGCGCAGAACGATGCCGTCGGCAGGAAGGCCTCTGACATCCTCGATAAAGCGCGCCAGATGGTAGGCGATCTGAGCGTCAGTGGGCTGATAGTCTATATTGACCGGCGCAACCCTTTGAGCCTGACCGAGATGATCGACTTCGACGACCCACGGCGTGATCGATCCTCGGCTCGATTGCCAAACAAGTCCGCCCGCGAGGCCGGCGGACAGCATCAAGCAGCCGAACGCCATCAGACGCCAGTTCTTGGCTTGCAGGCGGGCCGATCCAATACGTTCGTCCCAAACCTGTGCTGCCTTTTGATAAGGCGTAATCGGCTCGGGCATGCGCCCGTAGTGAACTGAAGGTCGTTTGAACATCGATAATGGCCCCTGAGATCAAAGTCGTCGTTTCAACTCGTGTGCTTGGATTTAACGTGTGCGCGCACGGCCAGTGGTGAGCGCCTATTTACTGAGCGTCAGCGATCTCCTTCGGACAAATCGACAGAGGAGCCGCTGCCACCGTGATCACCGGAGCGGACCGCATGACCAGCGGCGGATGCACCGTGTCGAATGGTCTGAGCGCGCCTCATGCGACGCGCCCAGTCGGGCTGCCCTTCCCCGAAGGAGCTCGCGGTCTGCCCGCCCGCTTGCCTACCTCCGCCGAGCGCAGCTGCTACGCGACGTAAAGGGCTCATGGCAGCTGAAGCGCCCGCCTCCGCGACGCCAGCAAGGCCGCCGCTTCGATAGGCGGCTGATGCTCCGCTGATGACAGCGCCGCCACCGCGCGCGGCGCTGACCATTGCGCCTGCTGCGAGACCGGCGCCGCCGGCGGCGAGGCCGGCACCCGCCGCGGCAATGCCGCCTGCGGCGATGCCTGTTCCAATTGCGGCACCGGCGCCTAGTTGGGGTCCGCCAGAGACCAAACCGTTTGCGATGCCGGGACCA
The DNA here is from genome assembly GCF_025200865.1 of Bradyrhizobium sp. NC92. Taxonomy (NCBI): domain Bacteria; kingdom Pseudomonadati; phylum Pseudomonadota; class Alphaproteobacteria; order Hyphomicrobiales; family Nitrobacteraceae; genus Bradyrhizobium; species Bradyrhizobium sp. NC92. The sequence continues at coordinate 1,878,434 of NZ_CP104171.1, read as the reverse complement.
AAGATGCCCAGACCCAGCAAGGAAAGTGCCGCTAGGACGAGCGTCATCGCGTCTTCGATAGTCGGCTGCGCGTCGCCGAACCCTGCGGTGAACTGCGAGAATAAGGTCGAGCCGATGCCGACGATGACGGCCAGGACCAGGACCTTGATTCCAGAAGATATAACGTTGCCCAGCACCCGCTCTGCCGCGAAGGCAGTCTTGCCAAACAAGCCAAAGGGAATGAGGACGAAGCCTGCGAGCGTCGTGAGCTTGAACTCGATCAGGGTCACGAAGAGCTGGATCGCCAGAATGAAGAAAGCGAGCAGCACCACGACCCAGGCGAACAGGAGAACGACGATCTGGACGAAATTCTCGAAGAAGCTGATATAGCCCATCAAGTTCGAGATCGACTCGAGCAACGGTCGGCCGGCATCGAGTCCGACTTGAGCGATCTTTCCCGGTCGCAGGAAATCCGACGCTGATAGGCTTGCGCCGGACGCTTTCAGCCCGAGACCGGCAAAGCTCTCGAAAACGATGCGCGCCAGGCTATTCCAATTGCCGATGAGGTAGGCAAAGACGCCGACGAAGAGCGTCTTCTTGACAAGACGGGCGATGATGTCCTCGTCTGTGCCCCAACTCCAGAACAATGCGGCAAGCGTGACGTCGATCGCCGCAAGGGTCGTGGCGAGGTATCCGACATCGCTACCCAACAGCCCGAAGCCGTTGTCGATGTAACGCGTGAACGTTTCCAGGAACTGGTCGATAATCCCCATGCCGGTCATGGCTCGCTCGCGTCAGGTGTCGCCAAGGGCGGATATCCTTGCGGCATCCGGCTCTGATCCTTTGGGGCCGGCGCCAAGGTTGCGGCAGAATCATCATGGCCAGGAACTGCCGCACCATCTTTCCTGCCAAAGAAATGACGCCGGTTTTCGGCCCAAACTTGCTTGCAATGTTGATAGGCTGCCGGTTCCTCCGAAGTGACGCTGCGGCAACGTGCGAGGTCTGAGCTCGTTACCCCTGTCGTCTGCTCCGCCTTGGGCGACGACCGAGACTCCTCTCCACCACGAAGCTGAATCGTACAGGCGGCGACGGCCACTAGGCCGATTGTCGTAAGCAGCGACAGCGCCTTGAATGCCCTTACGTCGGTCATCAGTGGAACATCTGCACATTGGAGGATTGATAGCCCTGTCCTGGCGTCAGGAAGCGCCTAAGCTGCTCTCGCCCCTGGTCCTGGGCCGAGGCGCGCTGTGCCGCTTCGAGACTTTGTGCCCTGCCCTGCGCCGCCACGGCAGCCGTGAGGTCAGCGAGCTGTTGCGCTTGAAGCGCGAGGATCTGATTGCCGGCCTGAGTTGCCTGCAAGGCGCCACTGGCACCCTGACTTGAAGTTACAAGCGCTGACGTTTGGACGCGGTTGGTGTCGAGGTTGCCGACGACGCCGGCCTGAACACGGAGTGCATCCTGCAATGCGGCTACAGAATTTTGCCACCGCGATTGAGCGTTGGTGATCAACGCCTGACTCGATTGGCTTCCAGTGACCGGCGCATAGCTGGTCGCAAAAGCCCGGTCGATCTGCTGCACGTCGTATGCGATGCGTTGGGCCTGGGCCAGCAGTTGCTGCGTGCGCTGGATCGAGGATTGCAATTGCTGCAGCGAAGAGTACGGCAGGTTTGACAGATTCCTGGCCTGATTGATCAGCATTTGCGACTCGTTCTGTAACGAGGTGATCTGGTTGTTGATCTGCTGGAGCTCCCGCGCGGCTGTCAGGACGTTCTGGACGTAGTTGTTGGGATCGAAGACGATCAGCGCCCGTGCAGGTGTCACGACGCCAAGCACCAGCGCGACGGTGCCAGCGGTCGCCAATACGGCAAGACGCCTCATAGCGATTTCTCCAGATTGACGAGATTGGGGATCAGGTCGGTGGCCCAGGCGACGCCACGGTGCTGGAGCCAGGCCGGTAAGAAGCCGTTCGGCCCATGTTCGCCGAGGAGCTGCGCGATGGCAGCCTGGTCGGTCTTGGAAGAGGCTGCGGTGAAGGCGAGCGCAATCTCGCCAAGACCCAGTTCGAACATCCGGTTGCCGCGGCGTGACTGGCAGTAGTAGTCGCGCTTCGGCGTTGCCCGGCTCAGAAGCTCGATCTGGCGGTCATTGAGGCCAAAGCGGCGATAGATGGCAGTGATCTGCGGCTCGATCGCCCGTTCGTTCGGCAGCAACAGACGCGTTGGGCAGCTTTCGATGATCGCGGGCGCGATCGCGGATCCATCGATGTCTGACAGCGATTGGGTGGCAAAGATCACGGACGCGTTCTTCTTCCGAAGCGTCTTAAGCCATTCGCGGAGCTGGCCGGCAAAATCCTCGTCGTCGAGGGCAAGCCAGCCCTCATCGACAATCAGAAGGGTCGGCCGGCCGTCGAGGCGATCGCCGATACGATGGAAGAGGTAGGCTAGCACGGCCGGGGCCGCGCTCGTCCCGATCAACCCTTCGGTTTCGAACGCCTGGACCGAGGCTCCGCCGAGCCGCTCGAATTCGGCATCGAGCAGGCGCCCGGAGGGACCGCCGAGGCAATAAGGTTGCAACGCGCGTTTCAGGGAGTTCAATTGCAGGAGGACTGACAGGCCCGTCAGGGTGCGCTCCTCCCTCGGCGCCGAAGCGAGTGACGTCAGCGCCGACCACAGGTGATCCTTGACCTCCGGGGTGATCTCGATCTTCTCCCGCGCCAGGATCGCGCCGATCCATTCCGTCGCCCATCCGCGCTCGGAAGGATCGTCGATCCAGGCCAATGGCTGCAGCGCGACGGGCTTTCGGTCCCCGTCGGACAAGGCCCCGCCCAAATCGTGCCAGTCGCCGTCCATGGCCAGCGCGGCCGCCCGGATCGAACCGCCGAAATCGAACGCAAAGACCTGAGAGTTGGGGTAGCGGCGAAACTGCAGCGCCATTAGGGCCAGCAACACCGATTTGCCGGCGCCGGTCGGTCCCACCACCAAGGTATGGCCGACGTCGCCGACGTGGAGGGAGAATCGAAATGGGGTCGATCCCTCGGTCTTACCGAACAGGAGCGGCGGGCCCTTGAAGTGCTGATCCCTCGCCTCGCCCGCCCACACGGCCGACATCGGAATCATGTGGGCAAGGTTGAGCGTCGAAACCGGTGGCTGCCGTACGTTGGCGTAGACGTGCCCCGGCAGACTGCCGAGCCAGGCTTCTACTGCGTTCACCGTCTCGATCATGCAGGTGAAATCGCGACCCTGAATGACCTTATCGACGAGACGGAGTTTTTCATCGGCCGCTTTGGGATCGCGGTCCCAGACGGTGATGGTTGCTGTGATAAAGGCTTGTCCGACTTGATCCGACCCCAGTTCCTGGAGCGCCGCGTCGGCGTCCAACGCCTTGTTGTGTGCATCGGTATCGAGCAGCGTCGACGCCTCGTTCGTCATAACCTCCTTGAGAATGGCGCCAATGGATTTTCGCTTCGCGAACCACTGCCGGCGAATCTTGGTCAGCAGCTTCGTGGCATCTGTCTTGTCGAGCATAATGGCGCGTGTCGACCAGCGATACGAGACAGCCAGGCGATTCAAATCGTCCAGAATTCCCGGCGTCGTCGCGCCCGGAAAGCCGACGATTGTCAGAACACGCAGGTTGGCTGATCCCAGCATCGGCTCAAGGCCGCCGGTCAGCGGCTGGTCGGCCAACAGCGCATCGATGTACATGGGAATTTCGGGCACGCGAACGCGATGACGCTTAGTCGAGATCGTCGAGTGCAGGTAGGTCAGGGTGTCCTGATCATCCAGCCAGGCGCATTCCGGCATGAATCCTTCGAGGAGCTGCAGCACGCGGTTCGTTTGATCGATAAACCCGCGAAGCACCTCGTGCGCGTCAGCGCCAACAGTCCGATCGCGGCCCTCATAGAGCAGGCGCTCTGCCTTGGCGGCTCCCTCCTCGGGCGGCAGATAGAGGAAGGTCAGGAAAAAGCTGGATTCATAGTGAGCGCCGGCCTCTTCGAACTGAGCCCTGCGTTCGGCATCGACCAGCGCGGACGCGACATCTGGAAATGTACTCGGAGGATAGGCCCCAGCAAAATGACGCTGCGCTTCGACAAATACAGCCCAACCAGATCCCAGACGGCGCAACGCATTATTCAAGCGACCGGTGACGCCGACGAGTTCAGCCGGTACCGCGCTGTCGAGGTCAGGCCCCCGGAACTTTGCTGTCCTCTGGAACGAGCCGTCCTTGTTCAGGATGATTCCTTCGTCGACGAGTGCTGCCCAGGGCAGGAAGTCGGCAAGACGCGTATTGGAACGGCGATATTCGGCGAGATTCATCATGACCCCGGCTCAGGTGTTGAGGTGACCTGGAATGCGCAGATGTCGGCGCACCACATCGACAAAAGCGGAATCGCGCTTGGCGGCCCAGACGGCGGCCATGTGGCCGATGAACCAGAGGACGAGGCCCGCGATCCAGAGCCGCAATCCAAGTCCGAGTGCCGCGGCAAGCGTACCATTAACGATCGCGACCGACCGCGGCGCACCGCCCATCAGGATTGGCTCGGTGAGTGCGCGATGAACGGGCACGACAAAGCCTGTGACCTGCTCGTCCATCAGATCACCACGCCGCCACCGAAGGAGAAGAACGACAGGAAGAAGCTCGAAGCGGCAAATGCGATCGACAGACCGAACACGATCTGGATCAGCCTGCGGAAACCACCGGACGAATCCCCGAACGCAAGCGTCAACCCCGTGACAACGATGATGATGACGGCGATGATCTTGGCGACCGGGCCTTCTACCGATTGCAGAATCTGATTGAGCGGTTGCTCCCACGGCATGTTCGAGCCAGCCGCCCATGCCGGCGGGGCTGCTACAAGCACTGCGCCGAAGGCGGCCAACGATGCACCTCGAAGAAAGCGAAATTGCTGACGCATGTCAGTCTCCTGCTGATGAAAAGCTGTAATCGCCAGCGGCCCCGAGCCCTGAGACCGCTGCGAGCTCGGCGAGGCGGCGGTCGGCGCCGCGGCCCGCAAGAACGGCGATGAGGTTGATGGTCTCGGCAATCAGCGCGCGTGGAACCGTGATGACAGCTTCCTGGATGAGTTGCTCGAGCCGCCGCAGCGCGCCGAGCGCGGTGCCCGCATGAATCGTGCCGATGCCGCCGGGGTGACCGGTGCCCCAGGCCTTGAGCAGATCGAGCGCTTCCGCGCCGCGGACCTCGCCAACCGGAATGCGATCAGGGCGCAGTCGCAGCGAGGAGCGGACAAGGTCCGACAGCGTGGCAACGCCATCCTTGGTCCGTAGCGCTACAAGATTGGGCGCCTTGCACTGAAGTTCGCGCGTATCTTCAATCAGAACGACCCGATCAGAGGTCTTGGCCACCTCGGCCAAGAGCGCATTCGTCAACGTTGTCTTGCCTGTCGATGTCCCGCCCGCGACGAGGATGTTCTTGCGTGCGGCGACTGCGTTCTTCAGGATCTGGGCCTGCTCCGAGGTCATTATCCCCTTGGCAACGTAATCGTCGAGCGTGAACACGGCGACTGCGGGCTTGCGAATAGCGAAAGCGGGAGCTGCAACGACCGGCGGCAACAGTCCCTCGAAGCGCTCGCCGGTCCCGGGCAGCTCGGCCGAGACACGTGGCGCGCCGGCGTGCACCTCGGCGCCTACGTGGTGCGCCACCAGGCGAACGATGCGCTCGCCGTCCGCCGCGGACAGAGTTTCGCCTGTGTCGATCAGGCCATTCGACAACCGGTCGATCCACAGCCTCCCATCTGGGTTGAGCATCACCTCGACGATCGTTTCATCTTCGAGGTAGCCGGCAATCGCGGCACCAAGCGCGCTGCGCAGCATTCGCGCGCCACGCGAATTCGCTTCCGATTGAATGGAATAGATTGTCACCGTCAACCCCACCGAACGAGAACGTCCAAAGGGCGTCCTCAGATGGGATGATTAGAAAAGGCACCAAACGATCAAAGGCAACGAGTGCTTTCAGCGATCGTAGATCAGCGTACAAAAGGAAAGACTGCGAACGGCTATTGATGCCTGTCAGTCTGAATCGGTTCGTTGCAGGCGCAGTTCACCACTCGGTATGGTCATCGGTTTGCTCGCAGAAGATGCCTGCTTCGACGGCATCGAAAGGAACGATCGGCATGATGGAAGGAATAGAAGCCATCGGCAAAGTGACGGATTGGAGCCAAGGTAGCGCGAACCAGGCCAATGACGCGATCTGAAGTGCGACGTTGAGACCGAACGCGACTTGATAGGCCACAATGGATCTATGACCATCATTTATGGACCATTGTTCCAGGACCACACCCGTCGCGTATTGGGCCAGAAATGCCCAACCGAAATGCAGAACGTTCAAGGCGCCGTTGGCACGGCCAGCAAGCTCTGGCGGATAGTAATCAGCGATAATGGCGAAACTGACCACGGTTGCCGTTCCGACAATCGCTACAACGGACCACGGCAAAATGGACGGCAACGGCATGCGCAAGATCAAGGCGATTTGTGCCACGATGAACAGCAGAGCGACTATCGCTAACACCGTCTCCGCCCTGCCTCCTCTTCGTGCGATGCAATGGATGGTCGTCCCGAACAGCCAAGCGCCGCCGCTAAGCACAAGCGACATCATAAACAGCTGTCTGACAAGACTCGCCCGGTCAAACCCCTCCACGTCCACTAGCCACGGCGATGCCCACAATCCCTGCAGGGACCAAGCCGATCCAACGCAAGTCGCCGACAACGGGGCCATTCGCCAGAAGCGCCGATCGCCGAAAACGGAGCTAAGGGTGGCGGGCGCTGTTGATGGGACAATGCCTCGCTCAGGCACCACGACATAGATGAGAATGGCTACCGCACCAGTAGCGGCCGCCAGGATCTCAAAGAGCTGCCGCCAGCCGATCCAGGCGAGAAGGTGTTCGACGGGAGACGTAGCGGTCACCGCTCCAAGCGAGCCCAGCATGACCATGTAGCCGTTCAGCAAGGCAACTCGCTCCCTGGGACTCCAGATGATGATGGACTTCAGTCCTGCTGTCAGCGCCGCCGCCACGCCAAGCCCGATCATCGCCCGCGCGATCAAAAGTGACAGGAAGCCGGTCGATATCGCGAACAGTTCGGCGCCGGCGGCGGCGACCAAGAGCAGAACACTCTGGACTCGGCGCGGACCAAAGCGGTCCAACACTATGCCCACGGGGATCTGAGCCGCTGCGAAAACAAGGAAATAGACTGACGTAAGCAACCCGATGTCGGCGGTCCCAAGCCGGGCATCCGAGCTGAGATGACTCCCGATCAAAGCGTTGATCGTTCGAAACAGATACGAAAGATAGTATCCAGCAGCAAAGGGGAGGAAAACGCGCGCAATTCGACACCATCCTATTGAGATTTGCATGCTGGTCCTTTTCGCTATCGGCTCGTTCGAGCGGATAGCGCGTCCAGCTTTTTGTCAGTTCGGCTAAGTTGCTGCGGTCGTAGGCTGGCGTAGAAAAAGAAGAGCCGACGCGGTCGGCGCATCAAGAACGCTCAGTCAGGTTTCGCCGGCCGGTTCCTGACGGATATCTTCTGGAATCTCGCGCAGAAAGCTTTGCCCTTTTTGCAAGCGGCGTCCGAGCGCCTCGACAAATCCTTCGAAGCGCTCCCTACCCTTTATCTGCGCGGCCGCCTGCGCGTCGTTAGCCAACGGCGGCGTGATTGTCAGCCAGAAGCGAATGAAGAGGGCCAAGGTCTCAGCCGTTAGACCAACATCACGCTCCAAGCGCTGCAGCTGACGCGACAGCCGATCGAGGCGCCGCGTGAATGCTGCTTCCCGCCTGTCCGCTGCGTCCGGTGACAGAAATGAAGCAACGGCCGCTTCCACGATCGCAGACCGGGAAAGCTTCTTGCGGTCGGCGAGATCCGAGATCTGCTTCAGAAGCTCTGGCGGGAAATAGACGTTCATCCGGTCGCGCATGTCGCCTCAGAGCTCCATACCATCGTAGGGGTCCATGGCGACCTGACGGGCAACGCCGCGCATCTGCTGACGCATAAGCTGGGACTGGCGGACTGCATCCTCGTCGTCGTCAAGAACGACGGCAAATTCCTCTGCCGGCGTCGGCTCGGTCGTCTCCTTTGCGATCGCAACGTGATCGGGGAGTTCGGGCTCGCGACGAAGGCCGCTGTTTGCCGTGTCTTCCTCTCCTTGCGCTCTGTCAGTTGGAAGTGGCACCGGTCTCAGCGTTCCGGCCGTTGACCATCCGTCCGTTCGCGATGACCGACCGGATGTCGCCGGATCGGGCGGCGGCAAGACCCGCTCGCTAAACCGCCGATCCTCAAAGTAGCGCACCTTCTTCCCCCGGATCGGTGGCGTGCCTGCCACCATCACGATTTCGTCCATCGGCGGAAGCTGCATGACTTCGCCGGGGGTCAGCAGCGGTCTCGCCGTCTCCTGCCGAGAGACCATGAGGTGCCCCAGCCAGGGGTTCAACCTGTGCCCGGCATAGTTTTTCATCGCGCGCATCTCCGTCGCCGTACCCAAGGCGTCGGACACGCGTTTGGCGGTTCGCTCGTCATTGGTCGCGAAGCTGACTCGGACGTGACAATTGTCGAGGATCGCATTGTTGGGCCCATAGGCCTTCTCGATCTGATTGAGCGATTGCGCGATCAGGAAACTTTTGATGCCGTACCCCGCCATGAAGGCGAGTGCGGACTCGAAGAAATCGAGACGCCCCAGCGCCGGGAACTCGTCAAGCATCATCAGGACTCGATGTCGACGATCGCGGGCGTGCAAGTCCTCGGTCAGGCGCCGGCCGATCTGGTTCAACACCAGACGGATGAGGGGCTTGGTCCGCGAAATATCGGAGGGAGGCACCACCAGGTAGAGCGTCGTCGGTCGGTGATCGGCGATCAGGTCGGCGATCCGCCAATCGCATCGGCAGGTCACCTTGGCCACGACGGGATCGCGGTACAGCCCGAGGAACGACATCGCCGTGGACAGGACGCCTGAACGTTCGTTCTCCGATTTGTTGAGGAGTTCGCGCGCAGTCGAAGCGACCACGGGATGAGCGCCCTGCTCGCCAAGGTGTCGCGTGGTCATCATCGCCTTCAGCGTCGCCTCGATGGGTCGCTTCGGGTCGGAGAGAAAAGCGGCGACGCCAGCCAAAGTCTTGTCCGCCTCGGCATAGAGAACATGGAGGATGGCGCCGACCAGGAGCGAATGACTGGTCTTCTCCCAATGGTTCCGTTTGTCGAGTGAACCCTCGGGGTCAACCAGGACGTCGGCGACATTCTGGACGTCGCGCACCTCCCACTCCCCACGCCGGACCTCGAGCAGCGGATTGTAGGCCGAGGATTTTGGGTTGGTCGGATCGAACAACAGGACGCGGCCGTGATGAGAGCGAAAGCCGGCGGTCAACTGCCAGTTCTCGCCCTTGATATCGTGCACAATGGCCGAACCGGGCCAGGCCAGCAACGAGGGAACGACGAGCCCGACACCTTTGCCCGATCGCGTTGGCGCAAAACACAGGACGTGCTCCGGTCCGTTATGGCGGAGGTAGTCATGGTCGAGCTTGCCGAGCACCACACCATCGGGACCGAGAAGTCCGGCCGCTCGAACCTCTTCCGCACCGGCCCAGCGCGCCGAGCCATAGGTCTCGACGTTCTTGGCCTCGCGCGCCCGCCAGACCGACATGCCGATCGCCACCGCGATCGAAACGAAGGTCCCCGACGCCGCTATGAAGGCTCCCTCAACAAAGACCTGAGGCGCATAGGCATCGTAGACGAACCACCACCAGAAGAAGACCGGGGGGTAATAGACCTTGAAGCCCAAGAGTTTGAACCATGGCCGCCCAAGCTCCGGTTGATAGGCAAGCCGCCAGGCCGTCCATTCGGTTGCTCCCCAGATGGCGAGCAAGACGATCAGGCCGACAACGATGACCTGTCCCCAGAGGATCTTGGTTCCCGACATCCCGAACGTCCTTCCGCAGCTGAATTGCAGAGATTGCTAGAGCCCGAGGTCGCGCTTGCGGCCAAAGCCCCATTCGATGCCACCGCCGTCTTTCACGACGCCGCTGACGTGTTGCTCGAGCCTCTTTTCGAGCGCGCGCGACCACGGCACTAGCTGGAAGCCGAGCCCATTATCGATCATGGCGAAGCGTCCCGAGCTGAGGGTCAGCCGCTGGCGATACGTGCCTGCCACGTGTTCCCCGGACGCGGCCGCCACATGAGCTAGCCCCGTGTCGGCCGAGACCTTTGCGGCCACCTCGTCCAGCTCGCGCCGGCGCAACGTGTTGAGGAGGTCGCGCTGCAGGATGATGCGCTGTCCCTGGCGCCGTGCCAGACCTTCCTGGATCAGATGCTCGGTTCGAGCTTCCATGGCATCGCGGGCCTCGCGGCCGAATCCGCCCATGGCGATCGGCATCGGATCGCGCTCGACCAAGCGATGGTCGAGCCAGGTCGCCCCTTTCGCGGTGACCTGCGCACTGAGATCGAGATCGGAACGGGTCGCAAGCATCACGGTGGGACTCGGCTCGCCAGCTTGACCGAACCGTCGCACTTCGACGATCCCGCCGACCGGCGGTGCATGTTCGAAGGCCTCGACGCCGCGGAAGCGCACGTGGTGGGCCCGTCCGTCTGTTCCGTCGATCAGGGCATAGGCCTCGCCGGTCAGTTCGTCATGCAATCCGCGGTCGACCAGCCGTCCGATAATCTGGGCTGTCGGCCGTCCACCCTCGATGACGAAGTCGGCAACGCCGCGCGCTTCCCCACGCTCGGTGAAGGCACGGTGCATGGTCTTGATGATGTCGCCGCGCATGCCGAGGTCGCGCAAGCTACGCTCGGCCTCAAGCCCTACCATCCAATCGCCTGGTGCGGCCGAGGCAGCAAGACCCATCTTCTCCAGGTGTTGAAGGCGACCAATCATCAGGCGCCGTATCTCGGGATCGGAGCCGCTGGGATGTTCGGGGCGGAGATCGATGTAGCCAGTCTCATCTGCTGCCAGCCGGATCTCCCGATCAAGCCGCGTCCATCGTTCTGCCGTGATTTCCCTCTCCAGCGAATTGCGGATTTCATGCTCCGGTTTCGGACCCAGTTCGATGGCGACCAGTTCCTCGGCGCGGGAGCGCAGGCCCTGGCTGATGTAGTCGCGGGAGATCACGAGATCGGCTCCCTCCCGATCGACTCCCCTAACGAGAAGATGGATATGGGGGTTGTCCGTATTCCAGTGATCGGCGGCTATCCAATCGAGCCGCGTGCCGAGATCGATCTCCATCTGCTTGGCGAGGTCGCGGGTGAAGGCCTTCAGGTCGGTCATCTCGCCTGCCTCCTCGGGCGAGACGATGAACCGGAAATGATGCCGGTCGTCCTTGCAGCGTTCTGCGAAAGCCGCGCTGTCGGCACGGTCGCTGCCGGCGTCGAACATCTTGGCCGGCTCACCACTCCGGGTCACGCCGTCGCGCTTCAGGTAAGAGAGATGGGCAGTCAGTGGTGCTGAACGGAAGATTCGCCCTTTATGACGAACCACGCGCGCCTTCACCACAACGCGGCGCGTCGGGCTGAACAATCTGGCGCGGCTAAAGGATAGCCTGCCGCGGCCAAACGTCGAGCGTCCATACGCCGCAGAACGCCTGCCCGCGGCCCCCTGACGTGGCGTGTGTCCTGCTTTCTTGGCGGCGCGCAGCACCTGGTTGATAAAGCTCTTTTGCTTCGGCGCGCGGGTACTGCGAATGCGTCCGGGCCGAACACGCAGATCGCTGTCGCCCGCGCTCACGGCAGGGCCTCCCCAAGATCAAAAGCGCACATGGTGCCGAAAAAGCCTTTGATTGAATTCGTCAAAATGCAAAGCGCGGCACGCGCCCCGACCGACCGGCACGCCAGAACCCAAGCCATGCCAATGGCTTGCGGTTCGACCGGCGAGCCCCTTTTATCTCGCCGTCCTGCCGTCGTGTTCTCCCGGTCGCTGCATCCAAGCCAACAGCCTCTCGGTACTCGCGGCGATTTGCGACAAAATGCAGTTCGGGTCATTGCAGTAGATCCTCCAACAGCGGCTGCCGGAACACGTCGGGTGGTTGCCGATTCATTGCAAAACAAGCCGCCACGATTTGGCAGTTGACTTGCGAAGCCCCACTGTTTCCGAGCGCTTGCGATAGCGATCGTTACCCGAAGGGCCGAGACACCCGTAGGGTGGCTCGGTGAGGAGCGAAGCGACGAGTAGAGCGCGGGCCGAAGGCATCGCCCGTATGGCATCAGCATGCAGACCTGCACACTTGATCATTGTGGTGCTCCCGCATCCCATCGAGGAACGAACACGCCAATAGACCGAGGGACCATGCGCGACACCTCGTGCACTGAGATTGCAGTCGTGGCGCCGCTCGAAGGCACGCGCACCGGCGATCGATCGCGTGCTTTTGTCAGATCGGATCGCGCGACGAACATCGTTGCAGCTGCCGATAACTGCGGGCCGGTAGTCCAATTGGGAGGCAACTCGATGCCAAGCCGAATTGTAAGCTTGGCCACATATGCTCGCGTCTCGTCTGGCAATGGGCCGCCCGCGAGATGCTCTTCGTACCGAACTGGTCCCGCGTTGTATGCGGCAAACACGCCAGGCGAACCATATCGGTCGAGCAGTTCGCGCAGATAGGCCGTGCCGGCCAGAATGTTGTCGCGCGGATCGTAGGGCTCGTTCCCGAATTTATAGCGCTCGCGAAGTTCCGCCCAAGTCGCCGGCATGATTTGCATCAGGCCCATTGCGCCCTTTGGCGATCTGGCGTGCACGTCACCAGCACTTTCGATGGTGATGACTGAACCAATCCAGTTCACCGGAACTGAAAAGCGCTCTGAGGCTTCGTCGATGAAAGCAGCGAATGGGTTGCTCGTTTGAGTGACCGCTCGAGTCGCGACCGTTCGGCTCTCGGCGACAGCAGCATCGTACGGCACAGCGCAAATAAGCAGCAGCGAAGCGAAGGCCCAAATGCGCGCGCCGGGCCGAACCAAGCATGCGGTCGTACTCGCCCCGCTCCTTGGTACAGCTGCTTGGCGCCGGCCCTTCGGCCGCCCTGGACGGCCGCTGCGCGCGACCGCTTTGCGGGCATTGGCCGGGACGGAGAAACACAGAGGAATGACGAGCTGAACACGTGGAACACGCAAGTTCACTCCTCCCACGTCCACACCGGGAGCACACGGCCGATTACCGCCGATGCCGGAAGAAATCCAAAATACCGGCCATCAAGAGAGTCGTCCGACTGCCAGTTCATGAGAAAGAGCTCGCCCTCCCCAACAACGCGGCAGCCCTGCCATTTCGGCAGCGGCCTGCCTCGTCTGTCGTGATCCTTCGCCTCGCCGACCGCGATGGTATCAACCGAAATCGTGAGGCCGGTTCTGCAAACGCTCTGCCCCGGCAGGGCAAGCACCCGCTTCAGCATAGGGACGCCGAGCGGCAAATAGCCGTTAAGGTCAAGGAAGGTCGCGAGCGGCTCCGGCGGCTGCACGGCTACCAGCTCGGTGACATGGAAGTGCTCCGTCGGTCGCAGGCGATAGAGACCGATCGGCACGCTCGCGGATGCGTTCCAGATGTAGAGCGGAAGCGGCTCCAGGACCATTGTGGCGCTGAGCGCAGCAGCAGTCCCAAACGTCGCTGCCAGTGTCTTCAGTCGGCCCGTCATCGCATCACCCTCTGACGGTGAAGCCAGGCTTGATGGCGTGCTTTGGTATACGGACGCGGGTTCTCGTTGACGGACAGACGGTTGTGAACGTGATGCCAATGATCGGGGGCGACGTCAGCGGGCTCGATGCCGAGGGCCTCGACGGCGTCGATCATTTGCAGCACGCGCTCGACCTTCGGCCAGCCAGACAAGCGCAGCAGAATCTCTCCGCCGGGTGTCACATAGGGGACGGTCGAGCAGCGCTGCCCAGGCGCAACCGCGCGCAGGATATCGATCCGCGAAATGATCGTGCCAAAGTCGTTGGAGGTCCATCGGACGAAGGCAAAGACGCTGCCGGCTGCGAATGACAGCACCCGCCGGTGACGATCAAGCTTCCGTTCCTTGACGATACGGCCGAACCGAATCCGGTTTTCGATCCGCTTCTCAAGCCACACCACTTCCACTTCGGTGAGATCGCTCATGCCACCGCTCGCTGAAGCTGGAACGGAGAGCCGTGAGCTTTGGGCGCGGTGACGGACTGGCACGCCTTCTGCCGGCAAGCAGGATTGATGGCCCGCCCTTGCCGGCCGCCTCCAATGGGGCTTGTTGTCTGTTCCGTTAGAAGAAATCCGAAGGATTTCTGGTTAGTAAAGTTAGAGCGGCCGGAAAGCGCGAAGAAACAAGCTCTTAAGCTCGATTCCGGTCCCCGATAACACGAGGATCGGGTCCCCGATAGCACGAGGGTTGCGGTCCCCGATAGCACGAGCTGATTCACAGGTTGTCCTCCGAATTTCGAATGAGACCGCGCCGACGCAGGCGTGCCGTTAAGGGATCGACAGGCGTTGGTGCGAAGTTCAGGCGCTCGGTGCCGTTCGGATCGCGCGTGAGCACGAGCCGATACCCGGGCAATGTCTGGCGCTGGACGATCTGACGGACGTCGTAAGCAAAGTGCTTGAGCGGCGAGAGGATGCCGGACTTGGCATGGAGGTGCACAAGGTCAAAGCTCCAGCCGCCGTCCTGGCGGCCGCCATGTTTGCGCACGAGACGGTAGAGCCAGCGCTCAAGTCCGCCCGTTAGATCGAAATAGGCGCGGTCGATCGTGAGCACGAGCGCGTCATCGATCACACCGGCATAGAACCAATCCGGCAAAATCAGCTCGAGCCCAAATGGGCGACCATTTGCATCGGCCATCTCCTTCCACTCGTTGATCCAGGAGAAGCGATGCCGCCGCCGTTCTGTCGGCTGGCGGATCGATGTCATCACGGTCGTTGACTGAAGTCGGTCGAGACCAGCCTTCAGCCGGTCATAGTCGCGTGCGCTGGTGCCGCGGCCGACAAACGTCAGAATCTCGTAAGGCGTTGCAGCCATCAGGCGCGACGTCTTCAGGCCGGCGTCACGGGCTTGGACGATCTGGGAAGCAGCCCAGATCAGAACGTCTGCATCCCAGATGGTCGCCATGCCGTGTTCCGGCACAGCTTCGACCCGAATTGCGATCGCACCCGCACGGAAATCGATCGGCACAACCCGCCTGGTCTTCGCCAGCGAAAAGAACGGATAGGCCATCAGATCCTGCGCGTCGCGCGGCGCGAGATCGCCGGGCAACGCCCGAAAGAGCTCAAGCTGGTCGCGCTCGGAATGCTGTTTGCGCCGCATGACCACTGCACTCGCACGGCGATCAGCGACGTTCCTGGCCCGCATACGGGCGCAGGACTGGCTGCTTCTTGGCGGGCAGCACGGTGCCCTTGCCGGGATCGGAGGTCGACGTCTTGGCGCCGCGATCAGCCCACGCTTTCAGGTCATCCACGGCGTAGACGACACGTCCGCCGATCTTCCGATACGTCGGTCCAGTACCGTACGTGCGGTGCTTCTCCAGCGTGCGACCGGACAGGCCAAGATATCGAGCGGCCTCAGGTGTACGCAGGAATCGCGGGGGGAGACCGGCCATCGGATCGGGCATTTGAGAACTCCAGGATGACCGCGCGCCGTAAATGGCGGCGTCGGCGTGTATGCGGTCATCATGGAGAAGCACGCCCTCGGAGGGGGATGCCGAAGATTGGGGGTACGATTTTCGATACCCCTCGGCGGAAGGGCTATTCGTGCCTGCGCCCGGGACGAAGAAGTTTGCGATAGCCTCCGCGCACCAAAGCGAGGCCGCCCTGTACCAGGCGAACCGTTCGATTGCGCAGGTCGTGCGTCTTCCAGGCGCGATCGGGGATCCGCTTTTTGCCGAACAGCGCCTCGGCGGTCGTGCGATAGCTACCGCCAACGCCGTGCGCATCGAGCGCGCGAATAGCGGCGCTCAGGCGCTCGCGCCGCTGTTTAGACAGTTGGTGAAAGGCTGGACCGGACGCGCGTCCATTCATCACGCGCCAGAGCCGCCGGGCGGCATAGGCGCGCGCTTCAAAATCGCCATTGAATGGCAGTTCGGCTGCATATCTCGCGCCAAGCACCGGCGGGTCCTTGGACCAGACACGGTGATCCACTGCACCGATGCGCAGCACGGCGTGCCAGCCGTCGGCGGCGCACCGCACCTGACCTGCTGAAAGGTCGAGCAGAGGTCGAGACGCTGAACTGCGATCGGCGATCGAGACAACCTTGACCGGAACGACCGCCGCTAGAACCTCAGGCGCCCAAAAGATCGTCTGCTCGTCAAAGGACCTCTGCGGGTCATGGGCGAAAGCAGATACCCCATTTCTTCCTGAATTCCTCGGTCACTTCGCCGTTCGGACTGTTGGCAATCATCACCTCGTACTCACGCCGATAGTCGGCGTTGCGGCGGAGACATTCCCAGGCGATGTCGGTGACTTCCGCGTCTTGTAGGCTCTTGTAGGATTCCGGCGACCGCCAGTCGAATTCAGGCATTGCTTCCGTCCCCATTGCACGCTGCTAACAACGATTGCGGCGCAATAGGTATGAACGAGACGGTTGTAGGAAGCCCCTACTTTGGCACCACGTGGTGCTCCAGAATGACCACTGGTTAGCAAAAGAAAATAGTTCTGCCCGCAAGTCGCCGGCCGCCAAGTTTCTTCTATTTCAAGCCAGTGCCGCGTAAGAGGCGCCCTTGCTCCGTCACCCATTTGGCGCGCGCAAGATGACTCTGATATGCGCGCCGCGCACGGTCCGGCTCTCGCTCTGGGTCCATATGCAAGATCAATCGAGCCACTTCGCGCCAGTCTGCCCCCTCACCTTCCGCCTGCAGAAGGCGCATATACGTGACGACATGCTGTTCGTCATAAGCCGACAGCGCCGGCTCGTCCGGCGCGACATCCGCGACGTCAGGATCCAGTTGCGGTTTTGTCATAAGCATCCCAACAAACAGCGAATGATTCTAACCTCCCTGGTTGGCCGAGATCGTCCGCACGTCTCACTTTAGCCTCATTGCGGACTAGCCGGCCAGCAGCCAGGTCGGAATACATACTATAGGAGATAAACCTCTTAGTATGTAAAGACGCAATTTGCGCCCATGGACATGCGCAAGTTGGTCGGTCGGAATTTCGCAAGACTGCGGAAGCAGAAGCGCTTCACGCAGGAGAAATTCGCCGAAGTGTCCGGATTCACCCAGCAGTACATTAGTGACCTCGAGCGTGGCCGTCGCAATCCAACTGTCGTCACTCTATTCGAACTCGCCAGCACGTTGGGCGTTAGTCATGTCGATCTAGTCCTGCCCGATGATGAGGTACGAGACGAGCGACCAAGACTTGGCAAACGACGATGATTGATTTGCACCCGTCGCTATGTCGCTTCGGAACAGTTCGAAGGTGTTAGCGACGGGTACAAAACCAGTGTTGCGCATGGAAGCGCGACATGGAGCTAGCGAGACTGTCTACTCATTGATCGGCTGAGATCTACTTCCGTGCAAAGGGGACGACGATGCCTTGCCCTCGCTCGAAGGGCGCTTCACGGTCAGCTGGCGCTTTAAGTTGAACAACTTCAGCCGCAGGCGCAGAAAACCAACCGGGGGGCAACGAAGCCAAATTTTCGATGTCGCCGGCGGACATCGTGAATTCGACCGCAAGCAAATCAGACTTCGTCCGAACGCCCGCATCCGCAATGAGATTCAAGGCATTTGCGAGAATGCGAGGCTCTGTAAGTGGCCAGGCACAATCAAGTGGCTCTTCTCGATTCCAGCCTTTGGCGGAATAGAGTTTGTACAGATCGACGTCATATCCTTCGGGAATAAGTTCGAGATCTTTGAGCCGTTTGATCTGCGCCTTGATGGAAACGCGCCATCGCTCCTTCAAGGTCTCCAGCACGGCGAGCGACGGCCGCTTTACTTCGCGTGGGTAAGTGGTCGACGGCAACAAGAACGCACTTGCGAGACGGAAAGCCTGCACTTCGATCTGCTTGAGGTCCTTGCGTAGCTCTTCGGGAGAGACGTGCCTGTGCAAAACGGCATGCGCTAGCTCGTGGGCCGCATCCATCTGGCGGCGCGGAAATGACATCTTGTCGGTCGCCAAGAGTATATGCGGCCGTCCCTCTGATGCAGACCAGGTGCAAACGCCATCAAGCTTGGCGGTGCCCATTTCAATCGAGCCGACGACAACCCCGATTCGTTCCAGCAAAGCGACCATATCCGTGCATGGTCCCTCGCCGATCTTCCAATGTCTGCGCAGATCAAGTGCGATACGTTCGATATCTTCGTCGCGCAGCTGCTTGTAGCTTGCGCCAGCGAGCACATCGGGAATATCGACCGCCGGGAAGTCTACATAGTGCTGCAGGATCGAGCTGATTTCCTGCAACCATCGCAGCTGCGACTCTTGGTAATTGATGTCACGAACAAGTGTCGAGGATAACGAGCGGTAGAAGAGAGCGTTGTCGTTCTCGTAGGTTGGACGAAGGAAAAATTCCCGGCGAACCTGGAGCGTCTCCGTCAGCGCGGCCATGGCGTCGGCGTCCGGCGCGCTGGTGCCGTCTTCCCAGCGCGTGACGCTGCTCGAATTAACGCCAAGACGTCGCGCCAATGCGGACATACTTGTTAGCCGCCGCGCTGCCCGAATTTCGGTCAGACGCGCCGGCACGAATCCGGGGGTCCCTACTCGCATTTATTCACCAATGTCGAACGTTGCTTTTGCCCGAAGGAGAAATCAGCCTTGGGCATCACCCTCCTCATTGTTGACCGAGGGTGCCTCAGGCGGCACAAACGGTTTCACACCCTTCTTCAACGTAACCTTCGGTTGGTCAACCGTCGGCGGCGCAATGGGCGTCGGCGCCGGAGCATCCGGTTCCACATCGCCGTCACCGGCCAGGAACGAGTTTACGTCCTCGTAGTAAAGGAATCCCTCGTAGTTGGACTCGATCACGCCGACCGCGATTTCCTCGATCTTGCCGGCGCGTTCGCGATCGCGGGCAACCAACAGGGTGACAAAGATGTCGCCGATCTTCGGCCCCTTGCCGTCGAAATCCAGTCGCAGCGAGAGCTCGTAGTTGACCGTCACGCCCGCCAGGCGCGACTTGTTCTTCGCCGGCAGCATCCCGCTCTCCGGCATGCTGGCCAGCGCCAAGATGACCCCCTGCCCTTCATGCTCAAAGCGCATGAACGGCTGGTGCACCCGCAAATCCGTCTTCGGGATGACGCCGCCCTCGAGCAGGTGGCCGCCGTGCTCGGCGCAGACTTCCTCGAAGCCCTGCTCACAGATGCGGAAACGGGCCTGGCCTTCGATGGCGCGGGCGCGCACCGGCGTCAGCCCTTCAAAGCCGTCGCGGACGACTTCGTGCGCCTGTAGCGCATCGGCTTTGATGCGATCCTCAAGATCAAGGATCAAAGAACTCGGCAACACGCGGCGCAGCCGGAGGCGAAGGGGAGCGATCATGCGGTTCCTCGATTCTTGCACATAACACGATTTTGATCGAAAAATTTTGCGCAAAGCAAGAAAAATCGGTCGATTATACCCTATAACGCTCTCCCCAGCAGCGCGGCGGCTGTCCTAGCGGCCGTCTGTCCACAGCCGCGGAGGGTTCCTTTGTCGGATTTTTTTGAGATCGATTTTTTGGACGTCGAAGCGAAAGACAGCGGCGACGCCATCTGCCTCCGCTATCAGCTCGGCGGGGATACCTGCATCCACGTGGTCGATGGCGGCTATCAGAAGACCGGCCAGTCGGTGGTCGACCACATCAACAAGTATTACGGCAATCCCATCCTCATCGACAACGTCGTCTGCACCCACAATGACGGCGACCATGCCGGCGGGCTGCAGTCCGTGCTCGAGAGCTTCGATGTCGGCGCTCTCTGGATGCTGCGGCCGTGGATGTACGCCCAGGAATTGCTGCCGCGCTTTCCGACCTACAACAACGTCGACCGTCTCCGCAGTCGCCTTCGTTCGGCTTACAGCAACCTCGCCGCGCTCGAAGATATTGCGATCAAGCGCGGCATCCCGATCTATGAGCCGTTCCAAGGCGCGCTCATCGGCGCCTTCCATGTGATGGCGCCGACGCCGGCGCGCTTCAAGGACCTGGTCGTCGAGTCGAACAAGACGCCTGAAGGCGCCGAGGATGGCTTGCTCGCGAAGGCGACCAGCTTCATCGTCGATGCTGCACGCCAGGCGACGGCACTGGTGCGTGCCGCTTGGGGCGACGAATATTTTCCGGGCTCAGACACCAGCGCCGAGAACGAGATGAGCGTGGTTCAGTATGCGCTGCTCAACGGGGAGCGCATCATGCTCACCGGGGATACGGGGCGGGCTGGCCTGAGAGAGGTGATCGACTATGCGCCCTATATCGGGCTTGTCCTGCCCGGCATTGATCGCTTTCAGGTGCCGCATCATGGGGGTCGGCACAATGTAACCACGCAGCTTCTTGATGAGCTTCTGGGACCACGTTTGCCCGCAAGTGGTCAGCCGAGCACTTTCACTGCAATCATCAGTTCCGCTGCAGCTGACCCGGATCATCCACGGAAGTCGGTTGTCCGAGCGATGATTCATCGCGGTGGCAAGGTGCTTACAACAGAAGGCCAGGGCAAGCGGACGCACAAGGGAGCGCCGAACCGCGGCTGGTCGGCGGCTATTCCCGTGGCTTATCCGGAAGACCAGGAGGCCTGAGCCGACATGGAGGACCTCAAGAACCTTTTCGACAGCTACAGCCGACAGGCGCGGCTGTTTCCGGCCCTCTTGACGATCTTCGCGCCGTTGGTGACGGCGCTGGCGTGGTTTCCCGAACTTCTGACCTCCCATATCGGCTCTACCTTGCTGACGATCGCGACATCATGCGGCTTGTTGTATTGGGTGAGCTCAATCGCACGCAGCCGCGGGAAGCGGGTTGAGCTCCGCTTGTTGCAAGAATGGGGTGGTTGGCCGACCACCTATCTGCTGCGTCACGCGAGCCGGCTCGATCCCCACACGAGAGATCGGTATCACCGTTACCTCCGGCATCACGCTCCCAATCTGGTGCTGCCTTCTCCGGCCGCTGAGCGCTCAAACCCAGATGCGGCTGATGCAGCCTACGCCTCGGCTATCAAATGGTTGAAGGAGCATGTCCGCGGGAAGGCGTCGCTGGTTGACAAGGAAAACGCCCAATACGGCTTTCGACGCAATATGCGAGGAATGAAGGCATTTGGTCTTCTCGGCGCCGTCATCGCCTTGCTTGCCTCGCTGACGTCCATAGGGCTGGAGATCGAGTCCTGGCCCCACACTCTCGGCGACGTCCGGCCCTTCGTGACGAAGCTCCGTGAGGCGGCCAATCCGGCAATCTGGGGCTCGATTATCTTTGACCTTCTGGCTTGCCTCGCCTGGGCCTGCGCTGTCACCGACGCCTGGGTGAAGGCCGGCGCAGAGCAGTACGCTGAGGTCTTGTTGGCGACGATGGATCGATCCTAAGCGCGGATGCATTCTTCGGTGCACGACGTAAAGATTGTAGGCGGGCTTTTAGAAGCCCCGCCCGATTTGGTCGGACGGGGCTTGGTGGGCGCCTTACTCGCCGGTTTTGCGCGGCCGCGACCAGAGCAAGGTGTAGCCCTCCCCACCTTCGTCATCGAACAGGTTCGCGTAGATCGGCGCGTTGAACGAGGGATCGTCGAGCTTGAGCGAGAGGTAGTCGCGCCCTTCTTCGGAACGTTTCGACCAGGCGGCCCCGATCTCGGCCCGGCCTACGTAGATGCGGTGGCTGGGAGCGTTGTCGTTGGAGCGGCTGGTCTCGGCGACGATGCGGACGCCCTTGGCTTGCAGGCTCAGGGTCACGATCTCGCCCTGGAATTCGTTGCCGACCTTCTTGAAAGAACCAATGTTAGCCATGTCACTTCTCCTGTTGTGTTTCGAGCCCGCGACCACCGCGGCCTCGATGGCGATCTAGGGCCGAGGACGATCGGCGACGCACCCGCTCGGGCCGGAGCGCAGCGGAGGACGTCGTTGTGGCGACTTTCTTGTCTCGCGAGGAATGGGCGAAGCCCAGGGGAAGAAAGTCGCATCAACGGCGTTGCGGCTCAGACGATCGAGGCGTAGCCGGTCTTCGGCCAGATCAAGCCATCAACGAGGCCACGTGCGTCCGCGTGCTGAACCACGATATCTGGAGAAGCCTGGCTATCTCGGCTTTGATGAACAAGAGGCCGGAACGATTCAGCGGGGAAACAGAAACAATCTCCTGCAAAGGGCGGCATCGTCTCCCAAGAACCGATCGAGATAACATCGCCGTGTCGCGGCTGCGTGGGCCAGGCCGAATGCCGGCAAGCTTGATCGAGGAGATCCGAAGAGGACTGCCTCGCCCGTGCTCAAGTTTCGATCACCCCGCTCGCCGCGCCGATCTACGCGAACCTGCTCGACGATGAAGGGCTCGAAACGGTCATCCCTCGGGCCATGCGGCCGTAAGAACTGCTTAGGAAGGGTTCTCAACCACCCCGCCCGGCTCCAACGGGCGGGTCTCCGCCAAAACCATCAAGCGCGTCCATGACGTAAGGCCAATGCAAACTGCGCCGAGGCACGCGAAGACCTCACGCCAAGCCAGCGAAGGCACCCCGATATGGGACACGGCGAACACCACATGATAGCCGGCGACGGCGGCGGGAACAGCGAATGCTGTCGCGATCGCGATGCGCAAGGCCAAGGACCGAGTAACAGCGACGGCGACCTGGATGAGGACGAGCGTCAGCGCACCGCCGGCCGTTGCAATAAGCAGCGCGCCAACGAGGCCGGCTCCGCTCTGAAACGTCATCACCCCGATACTCAGTGCGACGCAAAACGGCAGGGCATACACAGCGAGCGCAAAGATCGCCCAGCAGAACAAGCCGATGCCGAGTGTGTTGAGAACAAGCCCAAGGGCAAGCATGGTGGTGGCTCCATGTGCATAGATCTACCAGTTGCGCCTTCCACCACCACCACGGCGCAACTCTGGATATGAGACCGAAACGAGGCGGAGTTGCGGCGTGAGCCATTCCGCCTCGAAGGCTCGGAGTCGAGAAGACGGCGTTCACGCGCCGCCGAACCTCCAGACGGGGATGCCGAGGCGCTTCGCCTTATCGGCAAGGTTGTCCTGAATTCCCGTGCCCGGGAAGTGCATGACGCCGATCGGTAGGAGTTCGAGCATGGCGTCGTTGCGCTTAAACGGTGCCGCCTTGGCGTGCTTTGTCCAATCGGGCTTGAAGGCGATCTGAGGCACCTTGCGGATCGTCGCCCATTTGGATGCGATCAGTTCGGCACCCTTCGGGGAGCCGCCATGGAGCAGAACCATGTCGGGATGCTTGACATGAACCTTGTCGAGACGATCCCAGATAAGATGGTGGTCGTTGAAGTCGAGCCCTCCGGTGAGTGCGATCTTCGGGCCCGCCGGCAACATGACCTCGGTCTCAGTGCGGCGCTTGGCTGCGACGAAGTCGCGGGAGTCGATCATCGCTGCGGTGAGCGTGCGGTGGTTCACCAGCGATCCCGATCGGGGACGCCAGAATGAGCCGGTGTGTGTCTCAAAGCGCTCGATGGCCTGGTCTCGGAAGAGTTCCAAGCAGTTGCGGCGCTCAATCAGCGTGATGCCTTCCGCCGTAATGCGCTCGAGTTCGACGGATCGCACCTCGGAGCCGTCCTGCTCGCGCTGACCCTTCTGTTGCGCCTGTTCGTTGTCGTCGAGTTGGCGACCGATGCGGTCGACGGCACGATGGAACAGGTTGACAGTCGACCAGAGCAGATCGTCGAGGTCCGGCTCGAGCCGCGTTTCGCTCAACGTGGCGACCAGGGCATCGAAGATGTCAGCGACAGCACCGGTAATGATCCTACCTTCGGGAAGCGGCCGTGGATCGGGCTGGTCGTCGAAGGGGCGGTAACCAAAGAGCTGCAATTCGGTAAGAACGTGTTCGGTCGCAGATGCGGCGTGCGGCGGTTCGATGTCATCGTGGTCGGTCATGGAGGCGATCCTTTGCCGGATCGGCCGCGCCCATCGCGGCCTTCGTGGCGATCACTCAGACGGCGGGCGGAACGGGCCAGAACCCGAAAGGGCCGAAGCGGCAGCGGAGGATGGCGGAGGCCGGCTATTTTGCTTCGCGATGCAAAGCGCGCCGGCTAGATAAATAATAATGTCCTCTCATTGCCGGCGCGCGGCAGAAAATAGCCGGACGCCGCCATTGCCGGCCCGAGCCGCTTGCCGTCCGATCGCCCTCTAGAAGGCCGTGGTCGCGTCTTCTTCCGGCAGTGGCCGCACCGCGACCGGCCTGTCGACGCCCGTCGAATTGCCCGGGCTATTCCGCGGCTACCGCCGACGAATGCAGGAAGCGGACGACGTCTTCTGGCACGAGTTGAAGCCGCAACGCTGCTCGGAGGGCCTCGAGGCCGAAGATGTGCAGATCTTCGTTGAAGTCGCCCAGTCGAGGCGACAGCGGGATCACTTCAATGCCGACGGCTTCCGCGCGCTGGGCGAGAATAGCCTGTCCGGCATCTCCCGCGGCATCGTCGTCGCGGGCGATATAGAGACGTCGCAGGCCAGACGGCAGCAACATCGCTGAAAGGTGATTGGCCGAGAGAGCAGCGGTCATGGGCAAGGTCGGCAGTACATAACGCAGCGACAGCATGGTCTCGATCCCCTCGCCCGCAGCGAGCACGTCGTCCACCACTCCGAAGCGAACGGCGTTGCCAAGCAGGTCGCCCATGGCCCGTCGTGGCGTGTCGATCGGGGCCTTGCCGAGCCGCACACGATCGAAGCCGTGTGGATCTAGCCAGGTGCGATGCACGCCGGTGATCAGTCCCTCGAGGTCCGTGACAGAGCCTATCATCGCCGGCCATGTTTCGGTCGGTAAATGTTCGTCCGGTCGGTAGTAACAACGCGGGTGGAAACGAAGGCTGCCACCATGATGGATTTGGCCTATTCCGCGGCCTTGCAAGTACGTCTCGGCTAGCGTCCGTTCAATCGGGCTTGATATCGCAAAGAGCCGACGAGCGGCTTCCTGCGATCCGGCCGGCGCGACTGAATGAATGGGTTTCGGAGCGAATTGCAGTTCTGAACGAGGCAGCTTCAGAAACCGCCTCGCCTCCTCGGCGACCTCGCGAAAGTCTCGCAAGGCCAGCCTTTCGCGGATGATGTCGAGGAGATCACCATGTTCTCCGGTCGCGGCGTCGGTCCATTTCCCGGCGGGTCCCTTCGGCGATTCCTGCAGCCGCACGAACAACGAGCGGCCCGGCGTGTTGTGGACGTCGCCGACCAGCCAGTACCGCCCCGCCCGCCTACCATTGGAGAGATAGTGTCGGCACACCGCCTCAGCCTCTCGCGCGAGACGGCGTGCCAGTTCGGAAGCATCGCGGGACATCACGCGGCTCCCCGCTCACTGACGCCCGTAACCGGATAGGTGTCGAGCACCCTCGACAGGACCTCCACGCCGCTCCCGTCCGTGGGCACGAACATCCGCAGCTTCCAGGAGACGATCTCCCCAAAGAGGCCGTAAGCACGGAGGCGATCGCGCATCGTTTCGTTGAATCCCGACAGCTCGATGCGATGTGCGCCCATCACCCGGACGCGGCGAAGCTGGAGCCCCTCCGCAAGATCGAGGACGGTCCGTCCCTCCATCAGCGCGGCAAAGGCAGCGCCCGGTGTCAACGCAGGCGCGTCGGTCGCAAGGACGGTTGCGACCCACGTGGCCGAAACCTTGCGGCCGATGATGCGCTCGCCCGCGTCGGTCTGAAGCCGATAGACGCGGGTCGATTCGTTTGGCAGCCGCTTCCAGATGGGGAGCAGCAAGCCCGCCACAACGTGGATCGTGCTTTCCGTGAACTCGGGAATCTCGGCAAGCTCCGCCAGCCAGGCCGAGGTAAAGCGTTGACGATCCGCTTCCTCCCAATGACTTTCGGCCATGGTGGTCAAGGGGACCGTGTGCTGATCCATCGGCCGGATCAGACGGACGCGCCGCTCAATCTCGCCATCGTCGAGCATGATGCTCGTCGCAGGGACCTGCACGGCGGCTCTTCCCGAGCGCTCATTGACGAGCAGGACGGCCTGACGATCGGAAAGACGTGCAAGAGCGTCATCCAGGCTCACCGGATGATTGCGCTGGCGCTGGGCGACCGTGAGCAGCCGGGTCTCGGCGCCGGTCCCCGGATGGTCATAGATCGTCCGCCGATCGGTGACGACGAAGCTCTCGGCACGGAGGGTTTCCAGTCCGACGTCGTAGATACCAGATGCGACGGCGCCCTCGATCCGAGCGGTCAAGAGCTGCTCGAAGGCCGTGAAGAGGACATTCTGTAGCTCGATGGTGAGGGCCAGCAGCCTGTTCAGGAAGGTCGTGATCGGCGGCAGGTCATCCCTGAGACCGTTGGTGTCGGTCAGCTTCAGGCCGGTCGAATCCTCGAACCTCTCGAGCGAGCAGCCGTCGACCTTGCCGCGAGCGAGCAGCATGTAGAGCTGACGCAATGCGTCACGGCCATACTGGCTTTCGAGATTGTCCTCGGGGCGGAACAGGCCCTGCCCCCCGGTCTGGCGCTGGCCGCGCGTGATGGCTCCCAACGTGTCGAGCCGCCGTGCAATCGTGCTGAGAAAGCGCTTCTCGGCCTTCACGTCGGTCGCGATGGGACGAAACAGCGGCGGTTGCGCCTGGTTGGTCCGATTGGTCCGGCCGAGGCCCTGGATCGCAGCGTCCGCCTTCCAGCCGGACTCGAGCAGATAATGAACCCGCAGGCGCCGATTCCGGGCCGATAGTTCGGCATGGTAGCTCCTTCCGGTGCCGCCGGCGTCGGAGAACACCAAAATGCGCTTGGCGTCATCCATAAAGGCCGAGGTCTCCGCGAGGTTGGCCGAGCCGGCCCGGTTTTCGACGACGAGCCGGTCGCCCTTGCGAACGATGCGGCGCGAGCGGCCGGTCACTTCGGCGACCATGTCGGTGCCGAAGCGCTGGACGACCTGGTCGAGCGCGCCAGGTACCGGAGAAAGCGAGGCGAGCTTCTCGATCAAGCGGTCGCGGCGAGCGACTGCCTCCCGGCTCTCGACCGGCTGGCCGTCACGATAGACAGGCCGAGAGCACAGGTTGCCCTCCTGGTCGGTGAAGGGCTCGTAGAGCTGAACCGGGAAGGAATGGGCGAGATAGTCGAGCACATACTCACGCGGCGTGATGTCGACACGGACATCGCCCCACTCCTCAGTCGGGATCTCGGCCAGCCGGCGTTCCATCAGCGCTTCACCGGTGGAGACGATCTGGATGACTGTGGCATGGCCAGCGTCGAGATCGCGCTCAATCGAGCGGATCAGCGACGGCGTTTTAATCGAGGTTAGGAGATGGCCGAAGAAGCGCTGCTTCGCACTCTCGAAGGCCGATCGTGTTGCGGATTTAGCCTGCCCGTTCAGCGTTCCGGTCTCACCGGTGATGTTGGCGGCCCGCATCGCGGCGTCGAGATTGTTGTGGATGATGCTGAACGCCCCGGCATAGGCGTCGTAGATGCGGACCTGCTCCGGCGTGAGCTGGTGTTCGATGAGCTCGTACTCGACGCCCTCGTAGGAGAGTGAGCGGGCCGCGTAGAGCCCGAGCGCCTTGAGGTCGCGCGCCAGCACCTCCATCGCCGCGACCCCGCCCTCCTCGATCGCCTCGACGAATTCGGCCCTGGTGGCGAACGGGAAATCAGCACCGCCCCACAATCCAAGCCGCTGTGCATAAGCAAGATTGTGCACCGTGGTGGCGCCCGTTGCCGACACATAGACAACACGCGCATTCGGCAAAGCGTGCTGGAGCCGGAGTCCCGCGCGCTCCTGCTGAGACGCCGCTTGATCGCCGCGCTCGCCCTTGCCCCCGACCGCATTCTGCATGGCGTGGCTCTCGTCGAAGACGATCACTCCGTCGAAGTCCGAGTCCAACCATTCGACTATCTGCTTCACGCGCGAAAGCTTTTCGCCGCGGTCGTCGGTCCGTAGCGTAGCGTAGGTGGTAAATAGGATGCCTTCCGAGAGCCTGATCGGTGTGCCCTGCCGGAAACGCGACAACGGCGTAACAAGCAGCCGCTCCATGCCGAGCGACGACCAATCGCGCTGCGCGTCCTCGATCAGCTTGTCGGACTTGCTGATCCAGACTGCCTGCCGGCGACCTTTGAGCCAGTTGTCGAGCAGGATGCCGGCGACCTGGCGCCCCTTGCCCGCGCCGGTGCCGTCACCCAAGAACCAGCCGCGGCGAAACCGGACGGCATTCTCTGCCTCATCGCGCGCAGCCGCCACGACGTCAAAGGTTGCGTCGACCGTCCAGGAGCCCGCGAGAAATTCGGGATGCGCTTCGCCAGCGGAGATGACGCTCTCCAGCTGGGCGTCCGACAGGAGACCATCCGCCACGAGATTGCCCGGCAGGTGGGGCCGATAGGAAGGCCTTGGCGGTGCGACGGATGCCATTGCGGTCGACTGCACGAGCTTAGTCGGATGCGCGTGCGCGCCGGCAATACGGATCGATTGCAATCCATAATCCTCATAGAGCGCATCGGTGAGCCGGGCGCCTTCCGGCGGCGACCACTCGACCGTCTCGTATGAAAGTACGACGCCTTCTGACGCGGCGCCGCCCGAAGTAGAGGTCAGGCGCGGTGCAGAGGCGCCAAACGATCGTGACGTCGCAGGGCGCCTGGCGACGTCGATCACGACGGGAGTGGCAATCGGCAACCTCGGAGGCACATGTTGGCTCACCCAGCCGAGCAAGGTGGCGACATTGCCCGCCATGCCGAGCGAGTCCGGCAAGGCGTTTGGGTCCGCCGCGGGCTGCTCGTCAATCACAAGCAGCCTTGTGTCGATCTGGGTCCCGTGCTTCGCGTAGACAGCGCCGTCAATCGCGGCAGAAAACACAATGCTCCCGCGTTCCTGAAGGCGAACGAAGGCATCTCGCCATGCCGGATTATCCGGCCCGAAGCTTGCGCCGGTGATGACGACCAGACGACCACCGTCGCAAAGGCGCACCAAGGCCGAAGCAATGTGCCGGAGCGCCGCATCCGCCATCCGCCGATCGACATTCGCCAGCGCCGAAAACGGCGGGTTCATCAGGACCACGCTCGGTGCGACACTTCCATCGAGGTGATCGTTGATCTGCGCAGCGTCGAACCGCGTGACCTCAACGCCGGCGAACAGATGATCGAGCAACTCCGCACGAGGTTCGGCCAACTCGTTCAATATCAGGCTGCCGCCGGCGAGCTCGGCGAAGATGGCGAGCAAGCCTGTCCCCGCGGAGGGCTCCAGAACGCAGTCGGCGGGTGTAATCGTGGCTGCGGTACATGCGGCGAGCCCCAGCGGGATCGGCGTCGAGAATTGTTGAAGCGCCTGGCTGTCCTCGGAACGCCGCGTATGGGTCGGCAGGAGACTGGCGACTCTCGCGAGCATCGGGAGCATCGCGGCCGTTGAGCTCGCCTTGGTCCGCATGGCGGGACCGAACTTGCGAAGGAATAGAACGCTGGCCGCCTCGCAGGCGTCGTAGGCGGTCTTCCAATTCCAGGCGCCGGCCGCGTCGGAGGCACCAAAAGCAACCTCCATGGCGTTGCGCAAGATGGCGGCATCGATGCGTCGGCCGCGTTCGAGGTCGGTCAAGAGCTGTCGCGCAGCCCTGACCGCAGCGGAGGTGACAGTTGCAGCGGCACTCATCGAGAGCGGCGCAGCGGCAGCGCCGCCGGCAAGAGATTCGGTCATGGGGATTTCTTTCGGAGAGCAGGAACGGGTCGAACCGCCCGGCGCTCTCCTCAACACCACGGCGATCCAAACCCTTCCCGGCCCCACTCTCCCTCTCAGCCGTCTCCCAATAAAAATGGGGACCGGCGCTGCACACCGGTCCCAAGCAAGTGCCGGACGGCTGCAGCCATCCGGTCGGCGATGCTACTCAGCCGCGTCGAGCTGTTGCGGATCCTCGTCGCTGGCGTTCTCCTGATCCTCTTCATCAGCGAGGAATTCTGGCAGTGGGCCGGCTTCACCTTCCGGCTCCGCCGAAGACGGGCTGGAATCGATGAAGCGCAGCGGCTCCGGCAACCAGCCCGAGCCATCCAGAAGACGCTCGGCCTCCTTGGCCATGTCGGCCTTCTTCGGGTGGTCGATCAGTTGGGCCGACGACTCGCCTTTGCCTTCCCGCACCGCGTCGAGAATACGAGGCTTGGTGACCCGGCCGAAATAGTTGTCGACGGTCGGTCTCCAGCCGGCCTGCACCATGTCGAGTCCGATCGCGCGCGCCAGCACATCGGCTTGGTCGAGACGGGTGCGGACACCGTGAGCGGAGACACGGCCCTGATTGTAGCGGTTAGCCGGTTCATAGACGGCGTTGACCGCAAATGATGCACAGTGGGCGAACAGCGACGCCTGTGCACCACCATTGAGAGCCGTCAGAGCATCCCAGAGATCGTTCTCGCTCTTCGGCAACCGTGCCTTCCAAGCCTCATGCCGCGCCTCGACGGCCTTGGCGGAGACGCTTTCTCTCAACCCGGGAGCTTGAGCGGGAAAGTTCGGCGTGCGAAGGCCGATCTCAAGACAGCTCCCGGACGATGCGAACCGGTAAAAGGCCGTCAGCACGAAGTTGTGGAGGACCGCCTGGAACGCGATCGCAGGATTCTCTGCCAGCGCATCACGCAATGCCAGCGTACGATGCGCCGTCAGCTCGATAATCAGCCGATCCGGCAGAGGCCTGGCCGCGTCCTCGTCATCTTCTTCAGCATCAGGAGCACTACCTGCGACCGCTATGACCGAGCGCTGGACGGAAGAGCCCCTTCCTTGACCTTCGGTCGACGACGCATCGGCGCTCTGCTCGGCACCAGGATCGACTGCCGGCACCTCGTCCTCTGGCCGGACGTAACCCCGGTCCACGGAGAGACGCCCTTCGGAATCGATGCTGATGAAGACGCCGGCTCGGGCGATCTCGGACTGATCATAAAGCATCGGCCGGTCTTCGAATGCCGCCAGTGCCGACTCGATTGCGCCGAGACGCTGATCGACCTCGTCGGGCAATTCGTCGGCATCCTGATAATCGGCTTCAAGCTTGGCCTGCTCGGCGTTCAGGGCGTCGATGGTGGCCTGCTCCTCAGGCGAGAGATCGACAGGTCTGCCCTCGATTTCTCTTAGGCCTTGGGTGTGACCGTAGGGGAACTCTACGGCGACCGACATCCACTTCCAACCTTCGGCGGCAATCGCCTCAGCCTCGGCCTTGAGCTTTTCGGTTACGAGGCGGTCGAGCAGCACGACGTCCTGAAGCCAGCCGCCGTCGTCGTGCTCGAACAGATCCCTTAAGACGCCGCCACCCGCGTGCTGATACGCATCAAGGCCCACAAATTGGGCCCGCCGATCGGACCCGCGCACGGTGTTCTCGGTGAGCAAGCGCCGGATCTGGTAAGGCTCGTCATAGCCCGAACGGCTGACATTCTCCCAGACTTGCTCCTGGCGGGTGTGATCGGCCGTTACCGAGAACGCCATGAGCTGCTCGAGAGTCATTTCGTCTTGGCATAGACCTCATGCAGCTTCGGCGACACCGAGGCCAGCCGCAGCCGCTGCTTCACGATTGCTGGGCTCACGAAGTGCCGGGCGGCGACGTCTTCCTCGGTCATGCCGAGATCGCGGAGTGTCTGGAAGGCCCGAAACTGGTCGAGCGGGTGTAAACCGACCCGTTCATCGTTCTCTGCCACGGAGTCGTCCGCGGCAATGCCCCCCTCCCGAACGACGCACGGCACCGCCTGCGTCTTGGACATCCGCTTCTGTTTCACCAGGAGTTCGAGAGCGCGATAGCGCCTGCCACCCGCCGGCACCTCGAACATGCCGGTCTCGTGGCCGTCTGCATCAACGACGGCCCGGACACTCAGACTTTGCAGAAGCGTGCGCTGCGCGATGCTTTCGGCTAGCTGCTCGATTGAAACGCCGGCCTTGACCCGGCGAACGTTCGACTGGCTGAGCACGAGCTTGTTGAAGGGGATGTCCCGGGAAGGCGACAGCGTGATCTTTTGTACGGCTTTCGTCATTTTGGCTCTCCACGACGGGAGGCCGTGAGACTCTCTCTCGGCCACCAACCCGTCGCGAATAACCTCCTCTCCTCTCACTCTCGCGCGGCCACACGAGGCGAAGCATCACGCCGCCTCATGATCGGCGACAGCCGAATCCAGCGACGCGGGCTCCTCGGACCCGGGAACGAAGCCGAGCAAATAGTCCGTGGCTTTGCTCGCCTGCGAGGCGGCCCGCACGATGGCCCTGACGTCTTCACGCAGGACTTCGAGCCAGGAGCCGATATAGTCAGCATGGCGAACGGTCGGCACGATCCCGAGCGACGCGCAGCTGAACGCGGAGCTCAGCTCCGCGACCAGTTCTTCGAAGGCATATTTCTTTGTACCGTAGGACCCGCTCTGGTCGCGGTTGAGGCGCGAGGGATGCCCGGTCGCATGACCGAGTTCATGCAACGCCGTGCGGTGCCAATTGATGGGTTCGAAATAGGCCTGCGGCGGCGGGACCTGCACGAAATCCTCGGCCGGTGCGTAGAATGCGCGATCGCCACCAATCCGAAAGGTGACCCCGGTGGCCTTGATCAAAGCCTCCACCGTCGGCTCGATCAGCCCTGGCGGCGGTGGCGGAGCCGCGGTCGCGATCTCATCGGGGAGTCCGGCGCATTGGTCCGTGTTGAAGACGGTAAATCGCTTGAGAAATGGAATGGCCTGCGCTTCGTCGCCGGTGTCGGCGGCACGCCGCTTCTCATCACGCGGGACGAAACGGTCGGCGTAGACCACCGTGGTACCGCGCTCCCCCTTACGCACATGCGCTCCAAGCGACAGCGCTTGCCGGAATGTGAGCCAGCTTTGACCGCTGTAACCATGCTCGATCGTGCTTCCCCAGAGCAGAAGGATGTTGATCCCGCTGTACGAGCGATCGGTCGAAGCGTTTTTCGGCATGGCCAACGGCGCTTTCGCCGCGGCCGTACCCCACGGCTGAACCCAGGGGACGCGTCCGGCCTCAAGCTCGGCGATGATCTTGTCGGTGATTTCGTTATAGAGGTTCGCGCGTTCCTGCCCGGCGCGCGCGCAGGCATTAGGGTTTGACATCGCGGGTCTCCGCGACGGGCACCGCGAGCCTCTCTCGCAGCTTGTAACCCGTCACGGAAAAACCCAGCCTGCACTCTTACTCTCCGCCTCTTCGCAATCTGCCTCAGGGCCGCAGGCCCTGATCAGGCGTGCGCCAGGGCGCATCGCCTTCGAGAAATGGCACCCGGAGAGCGTGAGCATAGCGACCCGAAGGGGCACGCGGGTCCGAGTGCAGCGACGAGACCGGTTCAATAGCGGCACCCGGGAACGGGGCAGTGATAGCGATCGCCGCAGGCGAGCCCCTTTCCCGAGTGCCCCCGGCGAGGAGCACCAAAGCTCTAGCGCGAGGGATCGAAGCCGCAAGGCCGAGACGCTGCGCGGCTCGGTTCACGAGAGCCCGCTGTGGCCCTGGCCACACGCGCCAAAAACCTGAGCGAACGTGATGCAGGCAATGATACGAGAACCGTCCGGCATTTTCACAGGAGTCTCACAATTATGGCGGAGAGGCCTGTGGGCGGAGCGAAAGCGAAGACCACTCGCGGACGCGGCGAAAGATGCACCCGCAGGAGGTCAGCATAGCGACGACGCGTAGCGGCGGGACCCGGGACCGAGTGCAGTCGCGAGACCGGTTAACAAGGCACCCGACCCGAAGGGCAGTGATAGCGACGCCGGCACGCAATGACGGCGGGCCCGAGGGCGAGTGCCTCCGGCGAGCGACTCAATGCGGATCTACGTCTCCTTGGTATCAATTTTGCTTTTGTGATATCGTCTCACTCGTGCGCATGTCGATGCACGGCGTGGGCATGTTCACTGAGAGCCAATTCTTACAGAGGACGACATGGCCAAGAAAGCGAAGAAGGCAAAGAAAACCGCGAAGGCAGCCACCAAGAAGGTGGCAAAGAAGACTTCAAAGAAAAAGAAGTAGTCGTCGGCTACTGATTATTGCCGCCTCCGGGTCGCAACCCGGATGAAAAGCGAGACCTCCCAAAGGATATGAAGCGTCCTTTGCAGCCGTTGGTATCGCGGCACGCTGAGATAAGGCCGGACCTTTGTGCAGGTGGCTGCTGCATAAAGGTCCGGTTTTTCGTTTCTCCCCCCACGAAGGTCGTGAACTGCTCGTGCGCGAGGGATCGAAGCCGCAAGGCCAAGACGCTGCGCGGCTCGGTTCACGAGAGCCCGGTGCGGCGACGGCCGCACGCGCAAAACGGACAAGGAGCGACCACCTGAGCTCGGACGTCTGAAGCATCGGAAAACGGTTCTTCTGTTCGTTCTTGCCCACCCTAGCATCTGGCCGGGCGGAAAATTCGGCCTTTGAAGGACCACGAGATCCCACGATCCGGAATCCCAGTCGTGTGTTAGCAATGGGGAACGTCTGCGGGACTAAACGATTCGTCTCAGCGTGGGAGAACCTTTCAATGCTGATGACCAAGCAGAGACGGCCGGCGATCCGCACCTTGCGCGGTTGGGCGATCAACGTGCTGAACGAAGCCGGCGCCATCCGCGAGTGCGAGGAGCACGGTTGGATGCAAGACCGTGCCGATCCGCATGCACGAGAGCGGGCCTTCGACATCGCCCGTCGAGATCCGCCAGCAGACGTATCTCGTCAAGAAGCGGAGGCCGCGGTTCGCGACGTGCTGGATTCGATTGGTGACACCTGCCCAGAATGCCCTCCTGACGAGGAGAACCGGCTCTAGGCCCCGACCCCGCCCCTTCGCCGCCTCAGCGGCCCAGCCGTTTCTCCACGCGCTTGCGCGCGTTGCCGACCTTTTTGATGGCCTTCTTCACCGCTGGCGCCGACCTTCCGGTTTTCTTTGCCTCGTACTGCACTTCGTAGTCCTGCCCGCCTGCCACCCGCGCCCGGTCCTGCTTCCTTCCACGGGCCGTCTTGCTCTTTTTCGCTTCCGCCATGGGTGCCTCCTGTTGTGACATGGAAGCAACGCGACAGGGATTCGCAGGTTCCGGAACGATTCGAACAGTGCCAATTTGAATCGGCTGTAGCGTAGAGTTCTCCAGTGGCGTTTCGCGCGTAATAGGTCGGCAGCTTTCGGCGACAAGGCGCTTCTCCGCGGCTTCATCGAACCAGCCCTGGCCACCTCGAGCGATAAGGTGCCGTCCCTGCATTACGCAACACGCACTGAAGGATTGGCCCTTGAATGAGCCGGACGTCGACCCTGCCCAAGCGCTTACAGCCAATGCTTGCTACGCTCACCGACGGGCCGTTCGACGACCCCGACTGGGTTTTCGAGGATAAGTACGATGGCTTCCGGATGATCGCGGAAATCCGGCGGGGCAAGGTTTCGCTCTACAGCCGCAACGGCAAGATCGTCAGCCGCAACTATATCGAGGTCGCCAAAGCGCTGGAGGGCGTGAAGGGCGACGCCGTGATCGACGGCGAGCTCGTCGCGATCGGAAAGGACGGCGTCTCGCATTTCCAGCTGCTTCAGAACGCGCTGCGCCATGAAGCGAAGCTCCTGTATTGCGCCTTCGATCTCATGTTTCAGAACACAGTCGACTTGCGCAAACAGCCTCTTCTCAACCGCAAGGAGCGGCTGAAAGCGATCTTGCCGCGTCACCGGCTGATCGCCTTCAGCCGTGACCGCAAAGCGAACGGTACGAAATTCTTCGCCGAGGCCGAGCGGAAGGGTTTGGAAGGCGTCATGGCGAAGCGCGCCGACAGCGCGTATGCGTCCGGAAGCCGGACGGCGGACTGGCTGAAGATCAAGACAGCAAAGCGGCAGGAAGTGGTGATCGCGGGCTTCACGGCGCCGAGGCGTACAAGACCATACTTCGGCGCCCTGGTCCTCGCCGTGCGGGAAGACGACACATGGCGCTATATCGGACATGTTGGCACTGGCTTTAGCCACAAGGTCCTGGAAGACCTCCACACCAAGCTCATGAAGCTGAGGACCCCGAAATCACCCTTCCCTGCCAAAGTGAAGGACGAGGCCGTCACGACCTGGGTCAAGCCCTCGTTGGTTGCCGAGGTCAAATTTGCGGAGTGGACGAGTAAGGGCGAACTGCGCCAGCCCGTCTACCTCGGGCTCAGGTCCGACAAGCGGGCGAAGGACGTCGTGCGTGAGCGAGAACGTCCGCGCAAGTAGAGCTTCCCTTCGGCGAATGCCGGCAAAAAGGATTGACGCACCCTCGGCCGACACTCACTCGCATTCAAGGTCGTGGATTTCCGGTCGCATGCCATCAGGCGTGAGTTCGAGCGTCGCAAACGTGATCGGCAGCTTGAAACGGCGAGGTCCCGCGCTGCCGGGATTCAGGTAGAGAATGCCACCGACCATGTCGATCTTCGGCACGTGGGAATGCCCGGAGATGATGACGTCGATGCCGGCGCCGGGATCAACCTTCAGCGTCTTCAGGTCGTGCAGAACGTAGATCGACTTACCCGCCAGACGTACGAGTTTCGTATCGGGGTAGTCGCGAGCCCACTCGCCACTATCCACGTTTCCACGAATGGCCGTGACGGGCGCGATCCCGCGAAGCGCGTCGACGATCTCGGGCCGCCCAATGTCGCCGGCATGGATGATGTGATCGACGCCCGCCAGGCCTCGTTCCGCCTCGGGCCTCAACAGGCCGTGCGTATCCGAAATGATTCCAATCCTGAACATTATTTCACGACGCTCTCAACCGCGATCGCGAAAAGACGATCAAGAAACTCAACTTGAGCGGACAGCATCTTGGTCCGCGCTAACTCGATATCGAACCATTCCGCGCGGTCGACTTCGGGAAAGCTCTGCCGTCGACCGCTTCGAGGTGGCCATTCGACATCGAAGGTATTGCTGGTCAGCGCCGCCGGGTCAAAATGGCCCTCGCCGGCGAATGCGATGACGCGCTTGCCTCCTCGCTGTCGGACTTCCCCCAGCGCCTTGAGTGGACCAATCGAAGCACTCGGGCCGAGTTCTTCGGCAAATTCCCGTCGAGCGACGATCTCCGGAGCATCATTGGCATCGATTTCACCCTTAGGAATGGACCAGGCGCCATCATCCTTGTTGCGCCAGAACGGACCGCCGGGATGAACGAGCAGTACCTCGAGCCCACGAGCGCCCTTGCGGTATGCGAGAATGCCCGCGCTCAAGGTCGATCTCCTGGAAGTCTTGTTCACCGCAGCCATATCGCTCCTATTTTGCCGAGCAATCCAAAGCTGAGCAGGCGAGGAGCACTGAGGCGCGACGACCGGCTAGTTGCACAGCAAAGATCGTTCGTAACAGGCCAGTAGCGCAGCGGGCCCCCGTTGTACCGCCTTTCGTAAAACCTCGCCGAGATCGAGACTTGCCATCCGCCAAAGCCTCCCGCGGACGACGAAGTAGCGGCCGTCCGGCGTCACCGCCACAATACCTAAGCCGACTTCCGCTGCGGTTTGGCCGCCGGTTTCTTCGCCGCGGCCTCTTTCGCCGGCTTCTTGCCTGCGATCGGCATCAGCATTTCCTTTTGCCCGGCCGCTGCCTTGCGCGGCTTTTTGCCTGACTTCTTGGGTGCCTCTGTCGCGGCCGCCCCTTCTCTTCCAATGCTCTTGCGCAGCGCGTCCATCAGGTCCACGACGTTCTCACCTCGAGGACGGGCTTTCGCGGCGATGGGCTTGCCGGCGCGCTTCTGATTGATGAGATCGATAAGGGCGGTTTCGTACTGGTCTTCGAACTTGTCCGGCTCGAAATGACCCGCCTTCTGATTGACGATGTGCTTGGCGAGATCAAGCATGTCCTTGGTGACTTTTACATCCTGGATATCGTCGAAATACTCATCCGCAGAACGGACTTCGTAGGGGTAGCGCAGCAGCGTGCCCATCAGCCCCTTATCAAGCGGCTCGAGCGCGATGATATGCTCGCGATTGGTCAGCACCACACGGCCGATCGCGACCTTGTTCATCTCGCGGATGGTTTCCCGGATGACGGCGAAGGCATCGTGCCCGACTTTGCCGTCAGGACACAGGTAATAGGGGCGAATGAGATATCGCGGATCGATCTCGCTGCGATCGACGAATTCGTCGATCTCGATCGTTCGCGTCGATTCCAGCGCGACGTTCTCGAGCTCCTCCTTCGTCACCTCGATGAATGTATCGATATCGACCTTGTAGCCCTTGACGATGTCCTCGTTGTCGACCTCCTCGCCGGTATCAGCGTCCACCTTGGCGTATTTGATGCGGTGACCGGTCTTTCGGTTCAGCTGGTTGAACGAGACCTTTTCGGATTCCGACGCGGCCGGATAGAGCGCTACCGGACAGGTGACGAGGGAAAGACGCAGGAAGCCTTTCCAGTTAGCGCGCGGGGCCATCGCGGGGAACTCCATTACTGACGCCGGATTCAAGACGAACGGACCGGCTTGGTTCCGACACCGCGCCCCTTCCAAAAGGATGATTTTTTCACGACGAGGGTTCGGGCGGACTCGACATTTGTTCTTGTTATGTTCTAATTCGGAATGACCGATCGACCCGCGAGCTGGCGCATGCCGACCCCAAAGCAGATGGAAAAACTGGCCGCCGAAGCTGCCCGTAGACCGGGCCCGTCCACGGCGGCTCCGGATGCGCCACTCCCGGCGGAATATTGGGAATCGGTCCTGAAAGACCCCCGCGCCGACGAGAGTGGAGCCGAGAGGCGGCAGCGACGTCTTTCCGAGATTCAACGTCACGTGCTGCGCATCTCCTGCCGCCGCTGCGAGCGGACCGTGGAAATCCGGAAGGCCGATGCGGTCCGATTGTATGGCGAGAACGCGCTTTGGAAGGACGTGGCGCAGCGGTTGCTCGACAACACCTGCCAGCAGCGCACCGGCAGGCATGAGGAAGACGGGTGCTGGCCGGCGTTCGAGGCGCCGTAACCGCTCCGGATTGCCGTTCCGAACCCTTAGCGCCTGGATATCCGGATGGCCCCGAAGTATCACCCTACGCCGTTGTCGGGCGGCGATCGCAAGGCTCTGGCAAAAGAGCTCGGCAAGGCACGCGCGATGGCCAACATGCTTGCTGCCCAATCGGCGGAGTTGCGCGCCAAAGGCAAGGCCATGATCCAGCAAGCCGACAGGTTGCTTTGCGAAAGCTGGAATGAGCGCATGTGGAGCGTCGGCGAACCGATCGATCCGTCGCCCAGCATCGACCAGGCTGTGAATGGAGGCTTCCCTTGGCTCGAGATCAGGTGCACGCGCTGCAAGACGCCGAGCGACGTCGACCTTGCGGCGATGAAGCAGCCGCCAACCACCTTCGTGCATGATCTCGCCAGCCGGCTATGCTGCCGCAAATGCGCCAAGGCGGGCCGGCGTCCGTCTGCGACTCTGCTACAACTGGCTTGGCAGCCTCGTCACCCTCGAACCGAAGCCTGACTGATGTGCAATCTTTATTCGATCACGACAAACCAGGCCGCGATCAGCGCGCTGTTTCGCGTCGTGAACCGATACGTGGGCAATCTGGCTCCCATGCCCGGCGTGTTTCCGGACTATCAGGCACCGATCGTGCGCAACGGGGCCGAGGGCCGCGAGCTCGCCACGGCGCGGTGGGGCATGCCATCGTCATCGAAGGCACTCATGGACGCCACGAAGAAACGAGCCGAAAAGCTGCAGGCCAAGGGCAAGACGGTCGATTTCAAGGAATTGCTCAGAATGGAGCCGGACGGTGGCACAACCAACATCCGCAACGTGAAGAGCAAACACTGGGCCCGCTGGCTCGGCCCCGAGCATCGCTGCGTCGTGCCATTCAACTCGTTCAGCGAGTTCAACAAGCCTGAGGGCGGTGATATCTGGTTCGCGCTCGATGAGACTCGTTCCCTCGCCTGCTTCGCCGGCATCTGGACTAACTGGACATCCGTCCGGAAGGTCAAGGAAGGCGAGACCACGAACGACCTCTACGCCTTCCTCACGACGGAGCCGAACGCCGAAGTCGGCGCCATCCACCCGAAGGCGATGCCGGTGATCCTTACGACGCCGGATGAAGTCGAGACCTGGATGACCGCTCCTCTAGACGAGGCCTTGAAGCTGCAGCGGCCCCTGCCGGATGGCTCGCTACGGATCGTCGCCCGCGGCCTCAAGGAAGACCCGGCCGGGCCGCCGGCGTGACGGACGAAGACGACGATCAGGGATCGGGCCCGCCCCGCCAGCGCAAGATCAT
The DNA here is from genome assembly GCF_025200865.1 of Bradyrhizobium sp. NC92. NCBI lineage: Bacteria > Pseudomonadati > Pseudomonadota > Alphaproteobacteria > Hyphomicrobiales > Nitrobacteraceae > Bradyrhizobium > Bradyrhizobium sp. NC92. Next base: position 1,838,401 of record NZ_CP104171.1, on the reverse strand, counting down.
CCACGTTGACATGGATGCATTCTACGTATCGGTCGAGCAGCGGGATAATCCGGACCTCCGCGGCAAGCCGGTCGCGGTAGGCGGATCGCGCGAGCGCCGTGTCGTCGCCGCCGCGAGTTACGAAGCCCGGAAGTTCGGCGTCAGATCGGCGATGCCGTCGGTGACGGCAAAGCGCCAGTGTCCGGACCTGATTTTCGTGAAGCCGCGCTTCGAGGTCTATACACGCTGACGCTTCAGGCACTCTATCCGCATGGCGGCGAGTCGAGTGTGCTGCACGTTTCGGTGCATGTTCCTGCGTTGGACCGTGTGATGGCTACGCCCGACCGTTCCACCGGGCTCACGTCCATCGAAGAAAAGCGCACTGAGCTTGCGGCTAGCCTTCCCTCCGATCCCGCCGATCTGTGGGATTGGTGTCTTGAACGCAGCCACGACGAACTCCTGGACGTGCTCGCGTTTATTGCCGGTGTCAGCGTGAGCCTCTTGCGGATAGGCGTTGGCGCGACGGCGCATGAAGGCCCACTCGCGAGAGCGCTGTCGTTCAACATGCGCAGCTGGTTCGTCCCCGGGGCCGACAACTACTTCGGCCGTGTCAGCCGGACGCGCAGCTCGCGGCGGTTGACGAAGCCACTGGTTCGCATGCGCCTGCGCTTGAAAAGCTCAAGAAGGCCGAGCTCGCCACTCGTGCGTCCCAGCTGGTTTCCGAAACGACCTGGCTGCCTGAGCCCCTGCGAACCAGCCCAAAAGCGGCCTGAACGGCCGTTTTCGGCTGCCCTCCCGGCGCGGCCGGTCTTTCGCCCCCCTTCCGAACCAAATTTGACAGCGGCGCGCTGCTATGTCTATAATTAGATACCATCTATAGATATATACATAATAATGAGCGCCCACACCGACTTCGAGCTTCCCACGTCAGCGCCCGGCGTTCTGGCCCCGGATGCGCTTCGGGACGTGAAGGTCCGGGAACGGATGTCCCCGGCTGCCGTGCGCATGTTCTTCAGGCTGGCTGACCTCTGGAAATTGGCCGTCGATCAGCGCCGTGCCTTGCTTGGCGACATCTCCCGTCCGACTTATCACAACTGGCAGGGCGGCAAGATCGGCACGCTCAGCCGCGACCAGCTGGAGCGGATTTCCCTGGTTCTTGGAATTCACAAGGGCCTCAAGCTGCTCTTCGCGGACGAGGCGAGCGCGAACCGATGGTTCACAAGCCCCAACCGTGACCTGCCCTTCGGCGGGCGTTCTCCGCTCGACCGAGCATTGCAGGGCAGCATCGACGATCTCTACGCAGTGCGCCGTTACATCGACGCGTGGCGCGGCATGAAATGACGGAGACTACGTCCCGCGTCCGCGCCACGACGCACCGCCTCATCGCCAGCCGTTATCCGCCTGTCGGCGTGTTCGACGACCTGACCCAGGACAAGGACGAGATCGCGGTCGCCTTCCTTCTTGAGTCAGCGACAAACGACCGGCTGGGCATCATCGCCGGCCGTCTCAATCTCCTCCCGCCTGATGAAATCGTACAGGGGGCCGGCGCGACGCTCGTCATGGGCGCGTTCCTTCACGCCGATCCTGCCGGTGGACGTTTCACCGACGGGCGTCTGGGCGCCTGGTACGCAGCAACGGACGTTGACACCGCCATTGCCGAAACCGTCCACCACAGCACGCGCCGGCTAAAACTTTCCGAGGGCGCGTTCCCATCAAGTATCCAGATGCGCAGCCTTGTCGCGCGCATCGATTGCACCCTGATCGACGTGCGCGGCCTCCGCCAGGAACGTCCCGAGCTGTATGACGCGGAGGATTACGTCCAGTCCCAGGCGCTCGGCGTTGCCCTTCGCTGGCCCAAATCCGGCGAGGGGGCGAACGGTATTGTCTATGACAGCGTGCGTGACCCGGAGGGCATCAACGTCTGTGTCTACAAGCCCTCGCAAGTCCGCCTGCCCGTCACACAGGCGGACCATTATGAAAACCGGTGGGATGCCCGCGGTGACGTGCGCGTCCTGAAGATTACAAATGTCGAGCAGGGGTCACGGCCATGACCCTCATCACACGCGTTACGCCCAACGGCTGGCGGGATCTCGAAAACGCAGTCGCAGACATCCTTCGCGAGTGTGGCATGACCGTACAGCAGCAGGTCAACGTTCCTTTGCCACGCGGATCGGTCGATCTTGACGTGCTGGCAGAGGAGACCATCGAAGGCATCCGCAGCAAGATCGTGTGCGAATGCAAGGACTGGCGCACCAACGTGCCTCGCGAGAAGGTCCATGCGTTTCGCACGGTGATGGACGAGACCGGTGCGAACCGCGGCTATATCATCTCCCGCGTCGGCTTCCAGATGGGCGCAATAGAGGCGGCGAACGCGACCAATGTCGAACTGCTGACCTTCGAACAGTTCCAGGAACGCTACTTCGACAAGTGGATCGCGCGGCGTTGCCGCGACATTGAAGATGCGATCGGCAATTTCAATGTCTACTACGAGCCACTCGGCCAGCCGGGCTATCACTTGTTGGCCAACGATGAAGAGCGTGCGGCCTATGACGCCGTATGGGAGCGTTATGCGTTCGCCGGCATTATGCTGATGCATTTTTCGCCCTATCTTCGCCTGCTCGGCAATGCTCCCCCACTGCCGCCGCTTCCGTTCGATGTAACAGAACTGGATGGACGCGGCTTGCCGGTACCGCAGGAGGTGCGTGAGGCGGCCGGCTATCGAGAATTGCTGGCGCTGCTCAAACATTACGGCAGGATCGGCCTCGACGAATTGCGCGCGGTCAACCCGCTCACGCGCGGACAGCCTGCCGACGCAATCGTCGAGGAGCTCGATGCGCCGATGCCTCCGCAGCGGGGCTATTAACATAATAAACGACTATGAAGCTTGGTGCGCTTCTGCAGCACTGGTACGCTCGAACCGGCTGGGGGACACGATTTGAGTCAGTTTCTAATTCAGAATTATTTGAGTAATCTTGACCGGATACGCTCCGTATCAGGCGCCACCAGGGAGTCGGTGGTGCGCGAGGCATTCAAGGACCTTCTCAAGCAATGGGGCCGGCAGCACGACCTGGTCTTCATCGCAGAACACGAGCACATCACGCCTGCCAAGGATCGTTGCTATGTCGACGGCGCCCTGTTGCATGAAATTCGCGTCCCCTTCGGCTATTGGGAAGCCAAGGACACTTCTGACGACCTCGATGCCGAGATCGAGAAGAAGAAGCGTAAGGGATATCCTCAAGACAACATCATCTTCGAGGACAGCCGAAAGGCTGTTCTGATCCAGAACCGCCAGGAGATCATGCGCTGCGAGATGGCAGATGCCCCTCGCTTTGAAAAGCTAATGGGCCTCTTCTTTAGCTATGAGCGACAGGAGATCGCTGAATTCCGCCGCGCCGTTGAGCAGTTCAAGATCGACCTGCCTGCCGTACTCGGCGCATTACGCTCAAAAATCGATGATGCGCACAAGTCCAACGCAGCTTATCAGGCGGCAGAAGCGAAATTCCTCAAGCATGCCCAGGAAACGATCAACACGTTGGTCGGCACCGCCGACGTGCGTGAGATGCTTATCCAACACGTCCTGACAGAAGAGATCTTCGCCAAAGTCTTCGATGAGAGTGATTTCCACACGCACAACAACATCGCCAAGGAGCTCTACGCTCTGGAAGGTACATTCTTCACCGGCGGGCTCAAGAAACAGACGTTGCGCGCACTAGATCCATACTATGCGGCCATTCGTTCTTCCGCGGCCCAAATCACCAGCCACGCCGAGAAACAAACCTTCCTCAAGGTCATCTACGAGAACTTCTATAAAGTCTACAACGCGAAGGCGGCCGATCGCCTTGGCGTCGTCTACACACCCAACGAAATCGTGCGCTTCATGATCCAAGGCGCAGAGTGGCTTTGTATCAAACACTTCGAACGAGGCCTGATCGATCGCAACGTTGAAATCCTCGATCCAGCCACCGGAACAGGAACCTTCATCACGGAATTGATCGACCACTTTCGCGGAGACAAGAAGAAGCTTGCATACAAGTACGCCGAAGAGCTGCACGCAAACGAGGTCGCCATCCTCCCCTACTATGTGGCCAACCTGTCAAGCGGCAGAATGCCCGTAAAATCTCCGTGATCATCGGCAATCCGCCCTATAATGCCAATCAGCAGAACGAAAACGACAACAACAAGAACCGCGAATATCCGAAGATCGACGAGCTGATCAAAGCCTCTTACATCAAGGCATCGGAAGCACAGAAGACGAAGGTATACGATATGTATGCCCGCTTCTTCCGATGGGCATCCGATCGCCTCGACATCAATGGCGACGGAATCATCGCATTCATCACCAACCGGAGCTTCATCGATCGTCGTACGTTCGACGGTTTTCGCAAGGTGGTTGCCCAGGAATTCAACGAGATATGGATCGTTGATCTTGGTGGAGACATCCGCGCTAACCCGCGCCTATCCGGCACCATCCATAACGTTTTCGGAATCCAGACCGGCGTCGCCATATCGTTCTTCGTCCGGCGCAAAGGGCGCAAGGGCTGCGTCATACGCTATGCGCGACGCGGTGAAGAGGACCTCGCTGAAGACAAGCTTGCCTTCCTCGCAAACAACCGCATCGACACAATCGATTTCGAAGAGATCGTTCCTGACAAGCATCACACCTGGATCAATCAGAACGAAAACGACTTTGAGTCGTTCCTGCCTGTGGCGGACAAGGAGACCAAGGCAACCAACAACCGCGGAAAAGATCGCGCTATTTTTAAGCAATACTCGCTCGGAATATCCACGAATCGAGACGAGTGGCTGTACGACGAAGATAGGCAGACGCTTACATCAAAGGTGCGGCTACTCGCAGCCGAGTATCGCAAACCCGTAGAAGACGACCAATTCCCCACCACCATCAAGTGGTCGGAGACCCTGAAGCGGCGCAAGAAGAGCGGCGCAGCAGAGTCGTTTGACCAAGGTAGGATTCGCAAGACGAGCTATCGGCCGTTTTCGCCTGTGTGGCTCTACTTGTCCGAACTTTATATCGACAGACCAGGCTTATCGGAAGCGTTCTTTCCGGTAGGGCAAACCAACGTCGCGATATGCTTTAGCGATGTCGCATCCAGGTCGAACTACTGTGTTCTGGCTGTCGATGGACCCGCGGACCTGCACTTCGGCGCAGCGATTGACGCTTATCAGCAGGTCGCCCGGTTCCGATATTTTGACGGTGAACGCATCGACAACATAACGGACTGGTCGCTCAATCGCTTCAGCGATCACTACGAGAAGGGCAAAGGAAGGCGAAAGCGCCCCATCACCAAGGACGCTATCTTTCACTATGTGTACGCAGTGCTCCACGATCCGGTCTACCGCTCCTCGTATGCATCCAATCTCAAGCGTGAGTTCGCTCGAATCCCTTTCTATCCCGATTTTTGGACATGGGCAGAATGGGGCCAGGCGTTGATGGATCTCCATCTAAATTTCGAAACTGCACACCCACACACGCTGGGCAGGGTCGACGTACCGGACAAAAAGGCACGAGCTGCGAAGCTCGAGCCTCGCGCAATCCTGAGGTCCAACCACGAAGCCGGAACCGTTGTCGTGGACACCGAGACGACATTGAGCGGCATTCCAGCACAGGCATGGGAGTATGTGCTTGGCAACAGGTCAGCCATTGATTGGGTACTTGACCAGCACAAGGAAAAAACCCCACGCGATCCCGTGATCCGTGAAAAGTTCGACTCTTACCGCTTCGCCGCACACAAGGAAGCGATGATCGAGTTGTTGGGACGCGTGACGACCGTAAGCCTCGAAACGATGAAGATCGTAACTACGATGCGAGAACTGGACCGCCCCGCAATCCCCATCATGAGCACGGCACGCGGTACGGACTCATAGGCCAGCACCCACGGCCCGGCTGACTTGTCGTAATCTATATTATCACTCTGCAAATATTCTCTATATTTCAGTACGTTAGGTCCAGCTATTGTGGAAGTGCGTATTTGTAGGTTGCGCCATACACCTCGTTTCGCACCAATGATGCTTAACGCGAATGATCGACAGCACCCCGCAGCAGGCGATCGTGGCGATTCGCTCCGCTGAACAGATCAGCGCCCCATTCCCATCAGCATGTCGTCGACCTTCTCGAACATTACATTCTCAGGCGGATCTCCGGCATCAGCTCCTTCCAACATGGCGCAAAGTTCGGCCATGCTGATCACAAGGATCAGCTTTTGATCTTCGCGCAATGCTTGCTCGGCGGCGATCCTCGCCTGAGCCGAGGCCCCTTCGCGGGCGAGGATGATCGCTACCGTTCGAAGCCCGCCCCTCAAGAGATATTTCTTTGTCAGCTCGATCTCGTTCTGACCGACCGGTGCCTCATAGTTCTTGGCGTCGAAGACGACGTAGCGTGTCGAAAAATCGGGAGCGATCATTGACCAAAAGGAGTTCCCCTCCGACCTAATGCGGCAGATCAGATCCATACGATGCAGGCCTTCTCCGCTGCGCTTCTGGGACGTGGACCGATGCAATTCCCGACCGAATAGGAACTTTACCGCATCTGCGCATGTGCGTTCGAACGCCTGCCACCCATGCGTACCAGCAAGCGTCGCCCGCAAAATGCCGGCGATCGCCGTACCCTTCGCGAGAACTTGAGTTTCGGCCCGCGGTGCAATCGAACGCGTGTCCATTGCTGTGTCGCCGGCAAGTTCGTCGAGCTGCTCGGCAAGCGTTTTATCCTCGCCGGCGAGCTCGCGAAGGTGCTGCAGAGTCCAGATGTCGATGGCTCCCGCTACCCGCGATCGCGTCGCAGCAAGGGTTTGGTCATCGACGTCGAACGAGAGGATGATTATCCCTCGCTGATAACGTCCTTGCGCCAGTATCTCCTGCATGTGGACTACGGCTTCCCGCAGCCGCCGTTGCCATTCGCTCTGCCAGCGGTACATCTTGAACTCGACGGCGAGCGGCTCGCTCTTACCCGCCGGTGTAAAGACTAGGTCTGGTACAAGCCGGAGCTCGTTCCATCTTTCCTCATCGTCGGGCGCCTCGTCCGGTCGCATGACGTAGGCCGCACCGACTTTATCTTGACTCAGAATTCGCCTGATCAGCTCGTGCCAATCCTGCGTCAGCCCCATGATCTCGATCTGGAGGTCCTTCATCGAACCCATGCGTCGTCACTTTCCACGCCAATGCCCGCTTTGGGCGGCAGTTGTAGCCGCGTAAACCAATGACAGGCTTTAAGCCTTGCGAAAAGATGGCCTCAACGGCCGATTTCAAGGGCGCGTAGCCGCCGTCGCATTTAAGTTGAATGAGCGGCCAAACACAGCGTTAGCCCAAAACTGGACGTGCAGGTTTCCGCCGGGACTCCCCGCCTCAGAAAGCCCTTCAATACCCCACCCGGCTGAGAAGAGCGATTTCCAAGGAAATTACCCTTGATCACAATATTCATCTGCCATCCTCCGCCACTTTAGCTTCGCTGGTGCAATGATTTGTAGAACTGCCGCGGCGCACCAGGACTCGGCTCGTATCTGAAGCACTCACAGTACTGATCGATCGACTGCATTACGCCCAGAAGCGATGGACCCGAAAAACTGAGCGTTTGCCCCGTCCCCCAGTGACTGAGGAAATTACCAACGATGGTTGCCATGTTGGCATTCAGCCCGGCGATTTGAGTAGCATCGAGCACGAGAGAATTGGCAGCTTGATGCAGTTTGACGGCCGCCTCGATAGCCTGCAGAAATTCATGCGCAAGCTGTTTGTTGTCGTTGAACGCGACGTCGACAGGCACCGGGATGCGCAGGCGGCTGATGAGATCGCTAAGGCGGTATTCCAGATATTGCCGCACGCCCTCTTTGGCAAAATCCACCTGCCCTGCCTGCAGCATCGAGATCGTCTGATCGCGCACCTTGTTGACGGCGCCGGCCTGCGGCAGAACCGCGATTTGCGGAACGCCTTCGAGCCGCTGATGCCACCAGGTCCCTGTATTGCTGTGCTTGTTGAACAGCTTCTCCAGCATGGTGTCGTGGCTTAGCAGGATGACCTGCAGGCCGGATGGGTTCGCCGGACGGGCGAAAGACGTCCTGAGCAGCTCAACGAGGAAATTCTGATGACCCGCATCAAAGCTTGAGGTCACGTCGTCAAGCACGATGAACTTCGGAAGCCCGCCATAAAGAGAGGCGGCCGCGAGATAGAGAGAAATCGCGAACGCGTTGCGGAAGCTCTCCGAAAGCAACGCCTGCGGCGAAAGATTCTGCAGCCCGTGGAAGTCCGCGAGCGCGATTTGAAGGTCCTCGCTGTTGGCGCGTTTAGCCACCGTCGGAACGACACCGAAGAACGAGAGCTTGTCGAAGTACGCCCTGAAAACCGGCTCGACGGCGGCCAACCGCGCCTTGCTGAGAGCGCCTTCCGCGGCGCCGAAGCAATTGGAAGCAGAATCAAGAAAGCGCTTCACCTGCGTGACCAACGCCTCCCGCCCTTGCTCCAGCCCCGCGGCTTTTTCAGCCTCGGCAAGCTTGTTCCAATTGGCCTGGAGGCGACGAGCCGCCTCGACTTTGCGCGTGACCTCGACGGAGGACGGCGGCAGTTCCTTCTCAAGATCGGCTTGTTCGGCAGCCAGGCTCTGCTCTTTCTGGTCGGCCCGTGAGCGCAACGTTTTCAGCCACTCCGTGAGGCTCTCCGCGTCGTTAGAGGTGATATCGCCTTTTTCCGCGCGCGCCTTCAGCTTCGCAATCAGCCGATTATCGGCGCCCTCCTCCAACTTAGATTCAAGATCGCCAAGATCGGACCAGCCGGCTTCGCCCCATTCTTTTGCAATCGCCGTTCCTGCCTGCTCCAATGCATCGAATTGGGAAAGCTTGGAAGCGATATGCGCCTTCAGATCGTGCGAGCCCTTCTGATCGCAAAGCGGGCACAGCGTGGGATCACTCCATTCCGGCAAGCCAAGCGCCTTTTGCCCGGCCTGAAACAGGGTCAGCATGACGTCGCCTGCGGTTTCAGCGAGCGCCTGATCGCGTGCCTTTGCCAGGGCCACAAGCACTGCCGCACGCTCGGGTTTCGGCGCTTCGACATTGAGCTTCTTTAGATCCGCCCGCTCGCGAATGCATTCGCTCAGGCGGTCCCGCTTAGGCCCTCCCTCGGCCGCCTTCACCGCCTCAATGCAGGCGTTAATGTCAATGTCGTGAAAAGCTTTGTTCTCGCAGAGCGGCTTCAGAGGACCGATCTGCTCCAGAGCATGGTGACACTTCGCCTGTGCTGCCGCTCCATTGAGGGCTGCCAAAGGCTGCCCTACCAACACTGCATAGTCGGCCGCAATGGCGGCGCGCGCATCGGCCGCTGCCTTCTCCTCGCGGCCGCGAAGCTGCGCATGTTCTGCTACCGCGAAATGGTTGTTAAAGGCCCGCGTGTTCGCGACAGCCGCAAGTGACTGGCGCATTACACTGTATTGGGCGAGACCAAGCAGACCCGAGAACGTCCGGCCCCGATCCAGGGGTTTTGCTGAAATGAAGCTTTGAAACGTGTGCCCGTCCAGAAGAACAAATTCGCGATTGAGCGATCGCAGAATGCCTTCGGCATCTGCCGCCGGCGCCGACGAGACGGTGCGATTACCTTGCGCGTCCCGCTTCACCGTGATGGCTACTTGCTGGCCGCCCGGCTCGGCGATCAGCTTGAGCGTGATCGTCGCCAACCCGGATGAGTTGAATTTGTTTAGATAGTAGTCGGGGCCCCGTTCGCTTGCGGGCAAGTCTTCAAGCCACGCTACCGCACCGCATATCGCATATCGGACCGCATCGTAGACAGAGCTCTTGCCCACCCCGTTTACCGCCGAGATGCTATTGACCTTGTCGGTATGAAACTTCAGCTCGAGCGGCTTGCCTTGATTGTTAATGCCGCGAAAGCCTTCGATCGAAAGTCCTTCAAGCAACCAGCCGGTTGCGGACGGCAAAGCAGCGGCCGGTGCCGCCCCTTGGCCGCTAGCGGCGCCTGAAACCGGGTTCGCGGTTTGCGGCTGCGATGGCTTTCCGGCAGCGGCGAACAAGCCGTTCAGAATGTCCTGCTGGCTGTATGTGCCCTGCGACAACGCTTTGAAGTGGGACTGCAGTTCTCCGGCAAGCGCGGCGTCCTCCTGTGCCATGTGCCCGAAGAACGCCGCGATGTTCGCTTCAAATACCCCGTGCTCGGTAAACTCGAATTTTTTTCCGCTTGGGGCCATGCCCTTCTCCCAAAATTTCTTATCAATATTGGCTGCCGCTTTGCGGCTCAGTCTTCATCTCTGACCGCAATCTGCGGGCGTCGTTGACACAACTGTCGACGACTGTTTTTTCAACTGGAAGGAGGTCCGCCCACGTTCTACTGGAATGACGACCCCGGTAAAAAGAACCGCATCTGCTGTCAGCCCCGCAAGCGGTCGGCGAAACGCTTGAGATCCACCCGGTCCTCGTCCATCAGGAAGAAGCCCCGGGCCGGGTAATCGTTGGTCCCTCCCCCCAACACGCGCCGCTCGTTGATCTGGGAGATCATATAGGCAAAGGCCGGATTGAAGCGGCGCAGCGGCCATCCGGTCGCAGCGTGCAATTCCTCGACGCCGACCGTGTCGCTTTTCGTTAGCGCGAGATCAACGATTACGACCACATCCGATGCCGGGTCGGTCTTCACGGCATGCGGATCGAAAGTGATGAACAGCTCGGCTGTAGTGCGCATGCGTGGAATCCGCTTTGAAATCACCGCGCTCGTCCGCAGATAACCGTCCTTGGCAAGCTCCGCCACCGCGAACGCCAAAGCGTCGATGGTCGAGTCCGGAAAAGCCTTCCTCAGATCTTCTTCGGCGATGAAATCATCGAAACCTTTCTTGGAGCGTTCCGACACCCACAATCCGATGCTGACCGCGAGCTTGCCCAGCTGGCCGACCGTCAATGCGGCCGGCTCCTTTGCTTGCGGCGCTACAATCGGCCTGGCAGGCAGCGACCCATGGCCCGGCGGCGACACGCCGTTCGCGAGCCACGCATCGATATGGTCGATCATCGTCTTGCAGATATCCGCGAACTGGAGAATGTCCTCGCCAACCAAGGGCACCGTCTCGCCGAGGCGCGCATCCGTCGCGTGCTCCGCGAAAGCCGCATCGGCGACACCCAGATTATGCCCGATCACATGGCGCTTTTGGATATTGAGCGTCAGCACCGCGAGCGCGTCGGCGCTCAATGCCCCGAACGGATCGAAATCGAATTCGGAAAAGCGCTTTCGGCCCCTCTCGATATTCTGAAAGGCATTTCCCGGTGGCTTTACCTCGGGCGCGTCGGCGGGCCGCGTGGTGAGCTTGTAAAGGTAGACCGTCTTGAGCGTCGCCTCGAAAGCCGTGAGCACATCTTCATGCGCATTGCCGAGCAGCCGGTAGGCAAGCTCGTCCGCGCCTGCGTCCAGCTTGCCGGCAAGTTCCACCTGCTCCCGCACGAGCGTCGCCTCGCGCGCGAAGTGCAGATGAATGTTGGGCGCGCCGCAATCCGGACAGAACAGCGAGATTGCGAAGACGCCGTAGTCGCGCCCGCATTCGTCGCAGATCAAATCGCGCAGCAAATCGCGTCGAGCAAAACGGGGCCTGGGCTTGGGATGCGGTTTCGGACCCGGTTTGATCTTGACGAATTTACTGCCCGCGAACTTGCGTCCTAAATCGGCGAACATGCCGTGAAAGACTTCAGCGACGTCGGCCGCGGCGGCATGCGCAACGACTTCCTTCGCGGCCGCAATATCGTCAGGGTGCGTGAAGGCACCGTCTTCGGCCTTTACGCCGCTGTAAGGGCAGATAGTCCCCGGCGTGCCCGGCGCATGGGTCATGCGCGGTGTGGGCGCCTCCGGCAGGGTAACGCCTTCCACGCGGCCGCCGAGCAGGAAATGCCGCGGATGCGCGTTTTCGTTGGGCGAATAGCGATAGACCCGACCATCCGGCGTTCTAGGTAAGGGTATAGCGAGTTGCATGTCGCTGCCGGCCCCGCTGCTCCTGTAGCTTTCAAGATTCCTGAAACGCATCGCCGTCACATCCGCACAGGCCTGGGTTGAGTCGATCCACAACCGCCAGTATATCACGCGGCTTCTGGTCCATCGATATTCGTGTATTCTTTTCCCTTCTCAATTTACGCGCGCCGGTATTGCCGACCGGGCTCTACTCGCCTGCGCTCTCCAGGCTACCCGTTGCGTCTCGGGGCTGCCCTCGATTCCCCTGACGGCGGCGCTATGCCGACACTCTTGCGAGTGCCATTTGATCGGACCGCTCATTGCGGGCGCTGCAAAGGAGCATGGTACCTCAGCGCTCAAGGAGTTCGCGAGGGTTGGGTTGGAAAGTCCACGCCGGAAACCATAAGGCGGACGTCATCGCCGTCCACGAAAATGAAATCCGCCGCGTTGGAAATAAACCCCTGAGGATCACGCGCGCCCCGCACCCTGCCGTGCGCCGTGTTGAAGGTCACGTCTTCGTTGACGAGATACCCGTAGCGCAGGAAGCCAGCTCCGTAGAGCCCATCGGAGCCTTTTGGGTATCGAGCGAACCGAACCTTGTTGTAATCAGGTTTAAGCATGCTCACGAATGCTTTTTCGGCGTCCGCTACAACCTGCTTTCGGTCAAGATTATCCTCGAAGTCGCTATCCTGAAAATCGTGTTCTGGCTCGAAGGTTTGCATGACGAGCGACTCGGTCCGGAACAAAAACAAATACGTCTCGTCAGAGACACGCGCGCCGGGAAATCGTTGAGGCTCATTGGCCAAAATCGCTGTTCGCGCATGATGACCCTTGTCGATCAGTCGATCGAAACTATCCCCTGTTTTGGCAATACCAACGTAGAGAAGATCGTACACCGCAAGCTCAGCGTGCCGGTCAAGCCCCTCGATTCCAGGCCACTCATGCGCGCGGCTCCAAAGCAACTTCTCAGTGGTGAACCATTCCAGCACTTCCGAGCCGTCCTGCTTTACGGGGCCATCCCAGAAACGGACGAATTTAGGGCCAAGCTCGATATATAAATTATCGGGGTCGGCCTCCTCGATACCGGGCAGGTCTTTGATGCGCAGCAGCACGTGATCGGAAGGGCCACCCTCGACCGAGACGTCAAAACTCAAAGTGGCCTCTTCGTCGTCTCTCTGGAAATCGCTGAGCTTGATCTCCGGTCGGCCGCCAATGATATAGAAGTCACTCTGCCGCAGTATTTCCTCAACTTCCGGGACGTCCCTGAACCACACAGCTTCCTGGTTGGAGACCGGCGGAAATACCAGCTCAAGCTTCGAGATTTTTGCGCGTGTCACTGTGGGTTCTGACATAGAGGGAAATTAGCACTCCGGCATCAAGGATTGAACAAGCGAATTCAGATGCTTTCATTACTTTGGCATTCAGCTCGGGGATGCTAAGAAGCGAAGGCGCCGAGGTCCGGTGACGATCCCTCTCGCAAGGGAATATCGAGCCGCTCGCGGAGGCCGGTTTCGCGGCTGCAATCGGTCCCGCGCCCCCACTCCGGGCGGCGCTATGCTGACGCTCCTACGGGTGCCATTTCACCGGCCCAGCGCTTACGCCTTCCGGCGCGTAATCCGCAGGCCTTTTCATGACCGCCCGTCGCGGTCGCTGCCCCCGTCGGCGCGCCGCCAAGAACAATCTGCTCTCCGTGGCTCGGCTTCGCCTGCGCCCGCGCCAAACTCCGCAGATTCTTCTTGCGGCTTGCACATCCCGCTCTCGGCGAGGGCCAAGGCTGCATCACCCGATGCGACCCTGACCAACAAGGAGGAGACGGTAGCGACATCGAATCCTATTGCCGGTCTTTGCGCGACTGATCGCAGGAACGCTATGCCACGTTTTTCAGGGGATCATCGTGATGCTCGAGCACGGCTGTCGACACATTCCCGCCGAACGCAGTGCGGGCCACGTCAATCAGGTGTTGATGGTGGGTAAAGAACAGCACCTGCGTTTTTTCCGAGAGCTCGCGCAGTACTTTGAACCCGGCAGCAGCGCGCTCATCGTCATAATTGATAAACAGATCATCAGCGATGAACGGCGCTGACCCGGCATGGGCGAGATACTCTTCGACGGCGGCGACGCGAAGGGCCAAGAACAACTGATCGGCCGTGCCCTCACTGAGGCCGGAAACCCCCACTACGCTCCCGTCGCGCCGAACACCTGCGAGATGAGGAACGTCTTTCTCGTCGTACTCGAGCGCGAGCCTCTCAAAGGATCCGCCGGTCAGGATAGAAAACAGCTCCCCCGCACGCTTAAGCAGCGGCGCCTGCTTTTCTCGGCGGAAGCGTTCGATCGCCCATTGCAGGATGAGCGATGCCGAGCGCACACGGGCATATTGGCTGGCGGCGTCTCTCATATCCGCGAGCGCTGCCTGACGGTCGGACGCGGCCTTTGCAGCGGCAGCGTCGCCGCCAAGTGCTTCGAAAGCGCGCGCCGCGTCGTTGCGCTGCTGGATGGCCTCAAGCTGGCGCTGTCTTTGATCCTTCAGGGATTGCGTTAGCGTCTGTTCGCGAGCCGCCGCCTGATCCAGGTCGCTGTTGCGGCACTCCTCTGCAAGAGCGTCAATGCCAAGACCATCACCGTCCGCTTCGAGCGTCATATGCAGGCTTGCTTGTTCATCCTTAAGCCCGCGCAGCAAATCGGATTGCCTTATGGCTGCGCGCAACGCATCGAGCGTCACGCAAGCCGCCTGTTGCAGCTTCAGGATAATTTCCTGCGCGGCTTCTCTCGACTTGTCGCGTTCCTCTAATTTCTTTTGAAGGCCGTGGATGGCCGCTTTCTTCTCACCGAGCGTTGCCTGGCTTTGCTTCGCGTCATCCAGCCGCGCCTGCATTTTGATGACAACGTCGTCAGCATCTGCGCCTGCCAAATCCGTTGCTACGGACCCGGCGAGTCTCGCTACCTCGCTTTCAAATGCTGTAATATCCCGCTCGATCTTGCCGATACGCTCATGCTGCAGGTCGGCAATTTTTGCAGCGACGTCGCGCATCTGTTCCAGAGCTTCGATCTGGCCTTGTATGGTCTCGACCGCCGCCTCGCCCGACAAGTTCAGCGCGGCCAAGGCCTCCTTCCATTCTTTTTCCCACTCGCGCTGCTCTTTCTCGGCGCTTTCGAGGGCCTTGCTCTTGCGCTCCGCGTCAGCCTTGATCTTGCGTTGCTCAAGCTCGAGCTCGGCGCGCTTTTGCGCAATCGCTTCCTGCGTCCGGATGCGCAGCTCCGCCGTCGTCAGAATGCCGTTGAGCGGCAGGCTTTCTGCGGCGGCGGCAACCGCAGGATCCTGCAGTATGCCAACAAGCTGCTTCCTGGCGTCCGCAATCTCCTGCTGCAGCAATGCCGACGACCGGAGGGCAGCGTCGCGCTTGGCGATCTGGCCAAGCAACACTGTCCTTGCATCGATCCATTCGAGCATTTCATCCGGGGTCGATGGCGTGTCCGTAACACCGGTCCACATGCCCACCCATGCAGCGGCCAGTCCAGACTGCTCCCGGGTTAGCGCTTCCAGCTCTTCTTTTTGCGCGTGCAGTCCGTCTTCCTGTTCAGTAATCTGCCGGGCCAACACCATCGCCTCGGCCGTCGATTGCGCATTCTCAAACCGTTGATCGGCAGCTCCGTCGGCATGGCCGATGCTCGCCTCAAATACGCTCAGCAGGGAACCGCCCTTCGTGAAGGCCTGTTCGTCGGCATCCGGCACGGCGACGTTCTCAATGTGCTTCCGCTTTATGATGGACCAGCCGGCATCACGAAGCTCCCGCAATTTCGTCAGCTCGCCTGCGGACACGATCCCTTCATCCGAGACAAGCCGGAGGTAAGCTTTGCGATTGTTCTCGACCATCCGGGCGGATTCACGGATTGCCGCCTCGCGGCTATGGATGCGACGTTCCAATTCGCGGGCGGCATCACGGTGCGCTTTGACTGTTGCGTTGACCGGCGGCCGCATTGCGCGCAAACGCGCCTCATCTGCAACCGCGGGATTCATCGTCGCCATTTGCTCCTGACAGAGATCATTGGCGTCCCGCCGCTCTCTTTCGGCCGCCTGCAGACGCGCATCCAGGTCACCGAGGGCGCGGATGGATTTCACGACGCCCGCGAGCGCCGAAACATCCTGCGCGGCGCCCACCGATTCGATACGGACACGAATATCTTCTACCTTCTCAAGCGCGTCCTCGACCGCTTTCCGTGCGTTTCCCACCGCCGTGAAACGGCTGCCGCGCGCGGTCAACAACCCACGGACAACCGAGACCTTGGCGCGCACGGGAATCCGGGCGATCAAATCCTCGACTGTTGGAGCCATCCATTCCAGTTCGGTGGCCAGGCGTTTCAGCGCCTCTTCTGAAGCCGCAAGATCCGCGCGCCGCTTTGGCAGGTCCGCCCTGCCCGACGCTATCTGGATGCGGCGTTCGTAAAGCCGCTCTATTTCCGGTCCGTGCTGAAGGAGATTGTCATCGATAACCAGGCCATCGCACTCCACGCCGATGGCCGCGATCTGTTCGCCAAACGCGCTGATGCGCACTTCTGCGGCGGCGTTATCGGAGGCCGCTTTCTCGAATTCGCTCGCCGCGCCGGCGGGAAGAACCGCAACACCGCCAAGCCCGGCGATGTCACGCTCGATTTCCGCCAAACGCCGCACGGCGCGATAAACGCGCCGGATGCGCGCGATTTTGGCGAGTTCAGTAACCTGACCTTCAATCTCCTTTTCAATGCTGGCGCAGCGCTCGCGCGCATCATCGAAGGCCGATTTCAGTTCCTGCCATTTGCTTGCCGTCACGGTGTGCTGCCGCAAGGCGGTTTCCGCATCCTTGAGGCGGTCTTCGGCCTGGTAATATTTTCGATGCCCTGCTTTGCGGCTGGCCCAGAGCCCTTCGGCCTCTTCCTGCATCGCTGCAAGGCGGCCGCGAAGTCCCGACACGCCTGCCCCGGCCGCGAACAAGGTGGCGCCGACATCGTCCTTGGCCTGGATAATGTCACGCCCGCCGACGCGCAGGCGCTCATGATCGAGACAGAACATCCTGCAATAATAGGCGCGATCAATCCCTCCGAGCAGCGGCCCAAGCGTCCCGTCGCCTGTGCTCAAGGGCAGATCGTCCCATCCCAGGATGGTATCTTTATTGCCCTTGCGACGCCGGATGGCGAGCGTATTCGCATCGTGCTCCAACGTCGCACCGATCCGAAGTGCAGCGTTTTCATGAAGAAAGTTGCGAGGAGACTGACCGGGGATTCCGAACAGCAAATCTTCAATCGCCGACATTGTCGTCGATTTCCCAGCCTCGTTCTCACCGTACACGATATGAAAATCCGGCCCGCCTGACGGAAAAGCGAGCGTCCGGTCGGTGAAATTGCCGTAGCGAATGAGATCAAGAGAACGCAAACGCATTGTTCAGCGCCTCCCTGCACTCAGGCGTGCGTTTAGATACGCGCCGGCCTGATCGATCACCACGGCAAAATCCTTGTTGATGGCGGCCAGCAGAAGCGTATCGTCCACATCGAGCGCAGCGTCATGCGGAAGCTTGCGGATGAGTTCGCCCAGTTCATTCGCTATCTGAGCCTGCAATTCAGAATCGCCGGCTGCCTGCGACAGCAAGACGTTCAGATCATTGAGAGCTTCCTGATTCATCGCTCCCGACATTGTCGATGCTGGCTGCGTCGCATTCGTCACGCTCGCGATCCACGCAATCTCTTCGCCGAGCGCCAGGGAAGCGGCCCGCGCCTCGGCCAGCAGCTGGGTCTCTGACGCCAGCAACTCGCCATGGAGAGCGCTCGCACCCGTCAACTGGATGCGGCATGCCAGCAGCCGCCCCTCTGCGTTTCTCGTGGCTGCATCAATCTTGTTTTTGATTTCATCGACGACGTCGCCAAACTGCGCGCACGCGCCGACCGGCACATCGATCTGCGCCCAGCGCACGACGTCGGTGTGAAGCGGCTCAATGCTTTGCAGAACGCCGTCCTGAACGGTATTCAGGTAAGCTGACTTTGGACCTGTTTCGCGAATATGCCGGCCCTGCAGGTTGCCGCAGAAAACGACATGAGGATTCTCGTGCAGAACGCTGGCCTGATGCACATGCGCCAACGCCCAATAATCATAGCCCTTGTTCACGAGCTCATCGAGGCTGCACGGCGCGTAATTCTGGTGAGGTCCATTCACGCCTCCAAGCGCAGTATGCAACACGCCGATGTTGAAGCAGCCTTTGAGCGGCGGAGGATAAGCCGCCGCGAGATTGTCTGTTGTCGCCGGCACTCTGAAGCTTTGGCCATGCAGCGCGACGCGGCATCCTTCCAGCTCAAACGTTTGCGGCTTCCGATAGCCGAAGACCTGCACGTTGTCCGGCACGGTGAGCCGCCGGGTGATCTGGCTTTCGGCATCGTGATTGCCGTGGAGCACGAATACGGGGATGTTCGCTGCGCGAAGACGCCCCATCTGCCGGACGAAAAAGAGACCTGTCTGAAAATCGCGCCAGTCGCCGTCATAAAGATCACCGGCGATGATCATGAAGGCGACCTGCTCTTCAATCGCCCCGGAAACGAGATCTTCGAAAGCGGTTCTGGTTGCCGTCCGGATGCGCTCGGCGGCAGCCCCCTCCTGGCCGCTCACCCCTTTCAGAGGGCTGTCGAGGTGGATATCCCCGGTATGAATAAATTGGAAGGAACTCATCCTCGCCCCGTTCGAATCACCACCGAGAACAAAACATGAAAATAAAGTTCTCGCAATGGGTGTGGATAACTGTGTCCTTTTCCCCAGAGTTGAGGCCCATGACCGGAAAGGCGGGAGTTTCCGGCGACCTAGCTTGGAGGTCATGACCGTGGACGCACCGGCGCCCGGCCGGACTCTCGTAAACGGAGCCACGCGGGTTTGAGAGGCGTGTTACCCCTGCCGTCAAGGCTAGGTCCTTTGGGTCTGTATTAGCCGGGATCGTCGAGCTTCAAGAAGCACATGACGCCGAGAAAGCGCTAATGGCTATTCCACGCTTTCATTTTCCAAGCCGTCCTTATGATCGGCATCGGTGAAACCGCACCGCTCCATGAACTGCCAAGCGTTGAACCAGCTGTACAGCTCGTTGACCTTGAGCACCGAGATAAGGCCATCATCCCCATTGAAGATGTATGTCGGGATTACTTCTCACACCTGAATCCAACCAAGCTGGTGCAGAAGATCAGCGCAGGCGAAATAGCCATCCCTCTGGTACGAATGGAAGCAAGCCAGAAATGCGCCAAAGGCATCCACCTTCTGGATTTAGCCAAATACCTTGATGCTAGAGTCGAGGTAGCCAGAAAAGAAATGGCAGCTTTGACGACCTAGGCGGCGAACCCGCATCTGTCTTATTTGGTGCCCTCAGGCGAGTTGCTTAAAACTCGCGCGCGCCTTCGCCCACGACGCACGCTAAAGGTCCGAGCTGAATGGATCGTGCAGACCGTTGCACGCGCCGACGCAGACGCATATCGCCTACTGCGGCGCGCAGGTGCGTCGCGCTACGCTATAGCCGCAGGGCAGACGCCGGCGCGCGACGACACCTTCTCGTCGAGCTCCGAGCGGTGGCAGTACTACATTTGGTACGACATGCTCGATCGAGCTGCGGCTTAAGTGCTGATGATGCTTTGCTTTTTGCGATGTCCCGGTCCAATCCATCATGGGACAGACTGTGGCCCTAACGTGCCAAGTGTGAAATGCCTACCTAAATCTCACTGACCGCACCAGTTTCGCACCAGAAACGACGTGAACAGACCACAACGAACGCAATCAAAATCAAACGAAAACGCAGCAAAATCAGAGAACCTGATCGATAGTCCGTCGCTCATAACGGTCTGGTTGCAGGTTCGAGTCCTGCCGGGCCCACTCGCAGATCAATGGGTTAGCTTGCGTTTCCTTCTAGCGTATTGGTCACCACACCAGAAATGCCTGCCTTCATCGATCCGAGTGGAGGTCCAGCAGTCCGCAAACTTCTCCGGCTTCGGATCTGCCTACGATTTCTCTGCGTGATCGTAGATTCGGCGACAATTTCGCATTAAGACTTGATGCAACGGGCTGGACTTACCTCACCGGAACGGCCTTTTGACCGGTCGAGAACCCGCGAGCGGTACGTGCAGATCGACGGCCTCCATAAAGGCGGAGGCGCATGAACGGCGCGAGCGCCGACGATCTGGAGTACGCCGTCGATCGACCGCCGGCGATCGGCGCTCGGCTACTCCTGGTCTTTTCCTCCTCGACGTCGTGCGCTTCGGGAGGCAGGACATCTGTCTCCGATCTGAGGCTTTAGCCTTTCGAAACTGCATTTTTGTTTTGAAATGACGAAACGCGACGAATTCCGAGCTACAACGATCCGAACCCTGGCAAGCCGGGCGGGTCACCGCTGTTCCAATCCGGAGTGCCTACGCCCGACTTCAGGTCCGGCAGTGGTCGAAGATAAGTCCGTCAATGTCGGAGAGGCGGCGCATATCACGGCCGCGGCGGCCGGACCGGGCGCTAAACGATACGACGCCTCCTTGACGCCAGAGGAGCGCCGCGCTGCGAGCAATGGTATCTGGCTGTGCGAACTCTGCGCCAAGCTGATCGACACCGATGAGGCGCGCTTCCGGGTCGATCTATTGCGCAAGTGGAAGCAGGACGCGGAAGCGCGCGCACTTCGTGACATAGCGACCGCCGCGCCGGGAACTTATCGTCGCCCGGTGCTCGTCGTCGAACTCGACGAGGAAGACCGCGCGTTCCTCCTCTCGCTAGCATTGCCGCAGGAAGACCAGCTCGACGCGGTGCTGACGCGCATGCTGCCTGCCGCCCGGCGCGACATCGTCACTTTCCGAAACACGAAAGAATGGCCATCCCATGCCATGTCGCTCAACCTGACACTCCGCAGCAGCGGAGGAAGTGCGCACGCAGTGATGATGAAAGGCCTGGCCAATGGCCTCGATGCCGCTGAAACTTTGAATCTCGTCGCGCCGCCTGGCACGGGCAAGACGACGACACTGGTCCAACTGGCTGAAACGCTTGTTGAGGCTGGCGACGTGGTCCCGGGACTGGTACCCTTGGGCGAATGGTCTGACCGCCGCGAGGATTTTTTCACCTTCCTCACGCGACGCAACGCTTTCGGGACGTTTCGCGCGCAGCATTTCATGCAGCTTGCCTATCACGGCCGTTTTGCGCTGCTGCTGGACGGATGGAACGAACTCGATCCGGCCGCGCGGGTCGCCGCGACGCGTCTATTGAAAGCGCTGAGGCGCGACTACCCGCTGCTCGGCATAGTGGTCGGGACGCGGCGGCATCTCCTGCCGATTTCCGGCGCAGTCTTTGAAGTGGAGCCGCTTTCCGAGAGCCAGCAACTCGAACTGGCGCGGGCATTACGGGGCCAGGAAGGCGAAGCGCTGCTGGATCAGGCCTGGCGCACATCGGGCGTGCGCGATCTCGTGACCATCCCGCTCTACCTGACAGCGCTCCTTCGCAGCACGCCGAGCGTAAGATTCCCGCAGACGAAGGAAGAAGTCTTGCGACTGTTCGTTACGCAGCACGAAGAGGAGCCCGAAAAGGCGGCGATCCTGCAAAAGGAACTGCTCGGCTTTCACAGTAACATGTTGACTGGCCTTGGCGTCGAGGCAAACCGCGTCGCGAATACGGTGATCTCGGACACATCCGCCAACCGTGTCATCGCGAACGTCGGTGCGCAATTGACCGCAGCAGGGCAGTTCACAAACCCGCCGCAGCCTGCGACTGCAATCGAAGTTCTAGTAAGCAGCCACCTCCTGATCCGCGCCTCTTCCGGCGGCATTTCGTTCCAGCACCAGCAATTCCAGGAATGGTACGCTTCGCTCGATGTCGGCCGAATTATTCGCGCTGCGGCGAATGGCGATGCGGAGACGCGAACGGAGCTTCGGGAGGAGATTTTGAACTGGCCCGCTTGGGAGGAATCGGTCCTATTCGCCTGTGAGCGGTTATCGCGCGAGAACGCTACGGGCGTGCAGGCGGTCGCGGCTGCGATCCGCGAAACGCTCGGGATCGATCCGATGCTAGCTGCCGAAATCATCTTCCGCTCATCACCCGAGGTTTGGGCGCTCATCGGTGCCGAAACGAGGGCCTTCGCGGCGCGTTGGCACACGGCTGGCACAGTGGACCGCGCGGCGCGGCTCATGATGACGACCGGACGGCCGGATTTCGCGCCGCAGATCTGGCCGCTGATTTCAAATCCCGACCAACAGGTCTATCTGGCGGCCGTGCGGTCGCCCCCCCGCTTCCGGCCGTCGGTCTTGGGCGACGGCGCCGAGCAAAGGCTCGCGGCCTTGCCGCTGGAAACGCGCAAGCATGTCGTGGCGGAAATCGCGATGTATGGCGGCTTCGATGGCATGGAGCTGGCTGTGCGTGTCGCGAAGGCCGATCCAAGCTCGGATGCGGTGCTCGAAGTACTCCAGGCGCTGCAATTCCGGCGCGCTGACCGGATGGTGACGGAAATTCTGCAAACTGCGTCCGACGAAGTCTGGGAACTTGCGGCTCGAGCCAAATATCCAGACAAGGTTGCTGATCCAAAACAGAACGAAAAGCTCGAAGGGATTCGACGGATGCAGATCGAAGCGGAAACCGATCCCGTGAACCGCCTCCGGAACCTCACCGCGCGTCCGGTCAAGGATGCCAAAACCGAAACTCAGATCGAGGAAAGCATCGCGGCTGCTAACTTTCCCATACAAGACGACGCGGCAACGCGTGCTCTCTACGAGGCGCAGGCCTCCTATCCCGCGGCGGTGCGAAGAGCGATTCAGCGCCGCATCACCGCGCGCTTGGACTTACCGTACCTAGCGCGCGAATATCTGGCCGGCGGCGACGCCCTCGACGAGGGTCCCGTCGTCGAAGCGCTGCTCGATTCTGGCGTCCCTTACGTTGTGACGCGAGTAGCCTTCGTGGTCGCCGGCCCCAAAACCATCGGCGCGGCGATTGATCGGCTTTTTGAGCTGCACCAAGCCTATCTACGCAATCCCAACACTTGGGGACGTGCTGAACAGCAGGGTGAAGGCGAGGAGCACGGTCGATGGTGGGCTGCCATCGATGCGTCGCGCCAAGATTCGTTTCTCACGGCGCTTTTGGAACGCGCGAAGACTGATGATCCAGTCCGTATAGAGTTTCTCGCTGAGCGTCTGCACTACTACTACTCTCACAGCTCGCGCGGCGGAGACGAGGAACGGCCCGACATTGGCCAAGAGATACGTTCTGCCATGACTACGACCCTTCAGCGGTGGATGGACACGCTACTGAAAGCGCCACAAGCCAACCGGCATCAACTCGCTGCGGTGTCCCTGGCCGTGGCCCGTTTTCCCAATCCGCAATTAGTTACTGGATTGCGCCAGATGTTGGAGCGTGACCTGAGTGACTGGGCACAGGCACGCGAGGAGCGCGCAAGAGCGCCTCATCGCGGTCCCACCTCGCCTGACGTAACGCATGACCACACGCAGGGATACCGAAGTGCCTTCGTCGCAATCGGAAACGACGCCGTGGTCGCCACCCTGAAGGAGTATCTGCCGGATTTGCGCTTCGGGGTGCAAGCAGCTGGCGCTCTCTTGGAGATATGGAACCGCAAGCATCCATCAAGAAAAGCGCCTATCGCTGCTTTCGCGCAGGACTATTCCCGCACCAAGCAACTTGAGAAACAACGCCGCGAGGCGCCGGAAACACTTCCGACGTGCGAGGACGCAGAAGCTATCTTTAACGTCGCAAGGTCTATCGGGACCAACGAAGCAGAATCCAGCATCCAACTGCATGCCATCGCTCTCGCAGTCGTGGGGCTCGCCTTGCCGCACGGCTCGAAGCGCGCCGAGATTGACAACCTGCTTGCCCTTCCCGTGCCCTACGCAGCGAAGCAGCGGCTGCTCATCGCGAGCGCGATGACCGGCGAAGTCATTCGGTCCGACATCATCGTCGCTGGATTCGACGAATTGCTTGAGTCCGGAAAGACCGAGCCGTGGCGTCTGACGGAGAATCGCGGCGAGCTTATGAATTGGATCGAGCTGTTCGCGCTCTCGGACCATCCCGAGGCCGTGCTTGGCGTGCTTGACCGGCTGCCCCAGCAATACAGTTATCCAAGCTCGTTGGATCGCCTGCTGTCGGCGCTCGCGAAGAGCGCGCACGAGGGTGCCCTCGATGTCCTCCTCGCACTCGCGCGCCGCGATCCCCGATTTCTGGCCCGACATGATTGGGCGCAGGCCGTGATTAAAGTCGGCACCGAGAAATCGGGCCAGACCCTTCTGGAGCTCCTCTGCGACGGTGAGCTGGGCAACGCCGGTGGTGTTGACTCCTTTCACCTGTCGAGACAGCTCGCGCACCTCGGGAGGGAATACCCGGTGCTCAAGCAAGACATGCTGCGAAGCTATGAGGGCTTGAACGCAGGGCGGGCAAAATCAATCCTCAAATCGGCGCTCGTCGAGCTCGCCGACGCGCGCGTTATCCGCGCGCTGTTGCAAGGTTACGCGGCCGACCACCGGCCTTACGATGGAGGCCTCGCCAATGCCGTACGCAACGCCGCGCTTAAGCGCCGTCCTGTCAAAGACTTGAGCGCGGACGCCTATGAGGAGTTCAGTGTATCGCTCGCCGAGCTTCGCCGAGACTTGTTCAAGCTTGCGTTGGCAAACGGCCCGCAATCGCGACTGGCGGAAGCGTGCCTGGTTGAGATCGAGGAGCTCCGCGATGAGCATGGCCGGATTGATGACGAACCACGTCACCCCGATATCTCTTCGGGACAGCGCTGGCCGGTCATCCGTTAGCGGCTGCGGTACCGCCCCACCGCACCAGTTTCGCACCAGAAGCAATCTGAATGAACCACAACAAGCGCGATCGAAACCAAACACAGCACAGCAAAATAACTAGGCTGACCAATATCCCGTCGCTCATTACGGTCTGGTTGCAGGTTCGAGTCCTGCCGGGCCCACCAATAAATCGATCCTTTGCCGGGCCGCGGCAAGCACTCCACTTCCGCTGAAGCGGGCGACACGATCTTTGGCCGCGACCCAGGTCGCAATACGGTTCAATTCCGGCAATGCGCCGGATTCATTTTGGCCGCAGGCGAGATGAGTGCGCGGACCCGGGGGAATTGATGCAAAGGCTGTAACCGCACCCGAACGGATGTAGCCGATGTTGCGGCTGCCGGACGAGCGCTATATCCGAACTGACGGCTGGGCATTCGACCTTCCCGGGACGACATTCTCTCCGGAGTGCAGAACCCGTCCGATCGCGTGGAGCGATTGCGATGAGGGAGGCTACGATGGATTTTACGCGGATGTCGGATGCAATCCGGCTGCATCACGCCTCTCATCACCACGATGGGTACGATGGCGCGGGCGAATTGGGCCCTGCACCCAGAGCTCCGTTCATGGCTGACCCGGTCGGCGGTGACGCCCTGGTCCATCGTCCCGGCCCGTTTGCCGGTCCTGGAGCATACGCCGCGAGCGCGCATACCCAGCATAAAGACTCCGACCCGGTTCAATCCAAACATCCCCAATCGGGGGGCGAGATGGGCGGCCACGCCGGCAACCACGCCGCAGAAGGCCTGGATGTTTCGTCCACGAAGCCTGCTGCCGGCGCATCCTTTGCCGAGAAGGGCATTGCTTCGGTCGAGAGTGGGGCGAACACGGCAGGGAACGGCGGGGATGGCCATTTTTACGGAGGTATCATTCACGCGTCCCTGTTGATCTACGAACCGATCAACATTTCGATCAGCGCGGGATACGGCTCGGTCGCCCTGGCCAACCAGTCCAACGATCTGAATGTCGATCAATCCGCTTTTCAAATGGCCGGCGTCGGCGGCCATGGCGGCAATGACAACATTGCAGCGGGTGGGAGCATCGGTACGTTTTCAGGCTCCGGCGTGATTGCGAGTGGCGACAACAGCGCCGGAAACGGCGGCAGCGGCCATTTCTCGGGTGCGATCGTGGACGCTCCCGTGGTGATCTATCATCCGATCAATATCGCGTTGGCGAGCTCGGGCGGCACTGCACATGCAAGTCAGTCGAACACGGTCGACATCGACCAATCGGCCACGCAGATCGCGGGCGTCGGCGGAAGTGGCGGACATGGCAATGTGGCCGCCGGCGGCAGCGTCATCACGCTCGACCCCAGCTGGGGATCGAGCGTCTTTGACGTTCAAACGGGCGGAGGCCAGGCCGGCAATGGCGGTGACGGCATGTTCTACGGGGAACTCGTCCATACCTCGTTTGTCGTGTACAACCCGATCAACATCGCAATCGCGGGCTATGGCTCCAGTGCTTACGCGGTCCAGATAAACGATGTCTCCGTGGATCAATCCGCGGTTCAGATCGCCGGCATTGGCGGGCACGGCGGCAACGACAACGCCGCAGCGGGCGGCCATGCAAGCCTTCTCTCCCATCATCTGTGGGGCGGGTCCGATACGATCGAGACCGGTTCGAACAGCGCAGGCAATGGCGGCAACGGTTATTTTGCGGGCAGTCTGATCGACGTCAGCGTCGCGATCTATGCACCCATCAACATAGCAATCGCAGGTCCACATTCGACGGCCGTGGCCGATCAGGTCAACAACGTGCACATCGACCAGAGTGCGACCCAGATCGCCGGCGTTGGCGGAGACGGCGGCTACGGCAACCTCGCGCCAGGTGGCGATGCCGCGCATCTCCTGTCGGATCTTCACCTGGTGGCGTAGCGAAACGTCGCATCGCTCACATGGCCGATCGCATCGCGGCACGCGGCCTCGCCACTCGCCGCATGCAAATCCCGCGCAGAGGCGCCCTCCCCTGACGAAATGTCGTACTTTCGTAGGTAGGCCCACCAAACCGGATGATGTTCGATTTGACATCTATCGCTCCCGCGCACGGGCGGATCAGACTTGCCGTGCGCGTCCGCCTGATCGGGATGGATGTTGCACGACAGCCAACAAAACGACGGAGGCCTCAAATGATGCCAAAGGCAATCAACATCTCGGATACGATCAAGGTCAAATCGATCGACACCGGTGGTCAAAGTGCCGGAAATGGCGGCGACGGTACTTTCAAGGGAGCCATCATCAGCAA
The DNA here is from genome assembly GCF_025200865.1 of Bradyrhizobium sp. NC92. Classification (NCBI taxonomy): domain Bacteria; kingdom Pseudomonadati; phylum Pseudomonadota; class Alphaproteobacteria; order Hyphomicrobiales; family Nitrobacteraceae; genus Bradyrhizobium; species Bradyrhizobium sp. NC92. Next base: position 1,811,461 of record NZ_CP104171.1, on the reverse strand, counting down.
GCCGACTGTCAACTACGATCCGACCAACAAGGCGGAAGGCGCCGACGTGCACGTGAGCACCGGCGATCACGTCAAGCAGACCGCGGATTGGGATGCCGGCGGCGCCAACGCCAAGGCCTCGGTGTTCTCCAAGGCTCATGGCGGAGACGCCGAGTCGAACGGCAGCCAGAAGTCCTACAGCGGCTACGATACTTCCAAGGTCTACGCTAATACGGATGCCACCCAGATCAACAAGCTCGCGGTGGACCAGCACCAGGAAGTTGTCGCCGGCATCGGCGGCGATGGCGGAGACGGCAACTTCGCATGGGGTGGCGGAGTGACCTTCCATCTCGACACGCTCTGACGAGCCGCTCGTCCGACTGGCGGGACCGGCTGCCGCGGCCGCCGGTCCCGGATTTCGCGCCAAAGATCTACCGATGCGTTTGCCGGATTGCGTTGACCTCAAGTGCGCCGGACCTCGATTTCAGGCGGTGACGATCATGCTGATGCCGCCCATTCGGTTGCCCATCCTGCCGCAGATCCGGACGCCACTGCACACAGCCCTCCGGTCCTGCGTGGGACCGCTAGGTCTCGTATTCGCATATAGCTGCAGTTACAATCTGCTACTGTTTGCGCCCTCCATCTATCTTCTTCAGATCTACGACCGGGTGTTGTCGAGCCGGAGCGGCGACACGTTGCTCCTGCTCACGCTCATCGTCGCGATCACAGTGGTCGTCGGCGGCGTGTTCGATGCATTGCGGCGCGCCGTCCTTGGACGCCTCGGCGCCTGGCTCGACGATCGCCTTCGTCCCTGCGTGCTTTCGGCCGGCCTCGAATCGGCGTTTCGCAGCGATTGGACGCAAGCGTCGGGCGCATATCGGGACCTCACCGTGCTGCGCCAGTTCGTCGAGTCCGGCTCATGTACGATGCTGTTCGACGCGCTCTGGGCGCCCTTGTTCCTCCTTGTCCTCGTTCTGATCCATCCCCTGCTTGGCGTGGTGGGCGCCTGCTGCGTCGCCTTCCTGTTCGCACTCACGGTCGCCGGAGAGCTGGTCACGGAAGACGTTTTGCTCAGGTCCGGCGCCGCGCTCTCCAGAAGCTACGGTCGCCTTCAGACTGCCGCGGGCAACATCCACATGATCCGCGCCATGGGAATGTTCGATAGCGCCGCGCGCATGATCCACCGTGACGCGCAGCACGCGCGCAGAGAGCACGATGTGGCGCTCCGGCGAGGCGAGATCGTTTCTCTCGTCGCCAAGCCGGTTCGCGCGCTGTCGCAGGTCTTGATCATGGGGGCTGCCGCGTGGCTCGTCCTCGATCACGGCAAAAGTCCGGCAATCATCTTTGCTTCTACGCTGATGTTCAGCCGGGCGCTCGCACCGGTCGAAAGTGCGGTCGCAGGCTGGAAATCACTCGTGACGGCCGTGAGCGCCTGTCAGCGGCTCGGCGCGCTTCTCGCCGCATTCCCCGTCACCCGGCAGGAGAGCGCGGGGGTTTTCCCGCCGCTGGCGCGAACTGGCCTCGTCGTCGACAATGTGGCCGTGTGGCTTGCCGGGACCGATCATCTTCTGCTGAACGGCGTCTCCTTCAGCCTCATGCCCGGAGAATGCCTTGGCATTATCGGTCCGTCCGGGTCAGGCAAGTCCTTGCTCGGCCAGGTGATCGCCGGGCTGTCGATGCCGACGCATGGCCGTGTTCTCCTCGACAATACCGACGTCTCGCTGCTTCGCGAGACCCGAAACGGCGACGGCCTCGGATATCTCCCCCAGGACATCAATCTGATCGGCGACACCATCAACGACATCATCGCACGCCTTGAAGATGCGGACCGGCAAAAGGTCGTCGAAGCGGCCAAGCTCGCCGGAATCCATGGGGCGATCATGCGCCTGCCGCAGGGTTACGACACGGTGGTTCACAGTGAAACCATCTTCTCACGCGGGTATCGGCAGCGCCTCGGTCTTGCCCGCGCATTTTTCGGCAGTCCACGCCTCATCGTTCTCGACGAACCCAACGCCAGCCTCGACTACGGGGGCGAGCGAATGCTCCTGGATGCCATCGAGCGCATGAAGCTCGCGGGCGTCATCCTTGTCGTCGTCACTCACAGGATGGGTCTCCTCGCCGCCACGGACAAGATTGCCATCATGGAAGACGGTGCGGTCGCCGCGTTCGGCGACAGCGAGGACATCTTTGAACGGCACCTGAGCCGACCCCAGGTTACTTCACAGGTTGCGCCATGATCTGGAATTCTCTCACCATCTGGAAGCATCCTGCCGTCGCCAGACTTCCCATGATCTGGGACCGGTTCGTACGAGGGCCGTCGCGCCCCACGCCGACCCGACGATCTGGCGTCGTGGTAACCGCAATCGACGATTTCGAGCCTCTGGAATTTCCATGGTGCTCGACGCCTACGCCGACCTCGCCACGCGGAAGGCTTCGCGCTATCACCGTCGCGGGCAATCTGCTGGTGCTCTGCTTCATGCTGGGGCTTGGTACATGGGCGAGCCTCGCGCCTCTCGAAAGCGCCGCGATCGCGTCCGGCGTCGTGGAATCGGAATCGAGTCGCAAGACGATCCAGCATCTGGAAGGCGGTATCGTCAGCAAGATCCTGGTTTCGGATGGCGACATCGTGCGCAGCGGCCAAACGCTGATCGCGCTGGAGGACACCCGGGCGAGCTCGGAGGTGCAGAGCCTTCAAGGCCAATTGTGGGATGCAGCTGCTCGTGCCGCTCGGCTTCAGGCCGAGCAGCAGAGATTCGAGAGGATCGCAATTCCGGACGCGCTGGAACAGGACAGCAGGCAGAGCGGAGTGGCCGCCGCTGCACTGTCGGCGCAGCAATTCATTTTCCAGGCGCGCCTGCAGGTCCACGAGTCGCAGCTTGCGGTCATTCGCGAACGAAGGCGTCAAGTCGAAAAGGAGATCGAAGGTCTCACGGCACAGGAGAGCGCCACCGGGCAGCGGGTCGGCATCGTCCGGGAGGAACTGGATATGGTCACGACCCTCGTCAACAAGGGGCTCGAACGGCGGCCGCGACTTCTGAACCTGCAGCGGGAACTGGCCGACGTTGAGGGCCGCCGCGGCGAGATCGCCGCGCAGATTTCCCGCGCCGCGCAAGTCATCAGCGAACAGCAGGCCACATTGTTCAAGCTCGAGAGCGAGAGGCAGAACGAGATCGCACAGTCGCTTCGTGAAGCACAGAACCAGATATTCCAGCTCCGCGAGCGGTTGTTTGCGGCCAGGGACCAGCTATCGCGAACAGAGGTCAAGGCGCCAGAGGACGGCGTGATAACCGATTTGCGGATTCATACAGCCGGCGGCGTCATCGGAGCGGGCGCTCCGCTCATGGACCTGGTACCCCGGCAAGACCGTCTCATCGTGACCGCGCGCCTGAGGCCCGAGGATATCGATGTGGTTCATCCCGGCCTCAATGCCGAGGTTCACCTCGTACCGTACAATCAGCGTCGCGTGCCTCGCCTGATCGGAACTGTCGTGCACGTGTCCGCAGACCGGCTCCTCGACAAGCGCACGGACCAGCCATACTACGCGACCAAAATCCGGATCGATGACGCGCAGATCGTCGCAAACGACATCCAGATCGTCCCCGGCATGCCGGTTCAAGTGTTCATCACGACAGGGCGCGGTACCGTGGCTCTCTACGCGCTCAGGCCCCTGCTCGACTGCTTCCGTAATGCATTCAGAGAGGACTAAGTCTCCTGCATCGGACCTGCGCCGGGGTCGTGCCCCTGCGACGGCAACCGGCCGCGCCAGCGCAGCACGGCTTCCGTCCGATTGTGCGCAGCACATTTCCTCATGATGTGCTGGATGTGCATTTTGACTGTGCTTTCCGACAGGTTCAATTTGGCGGCGATCAGCTTGTTGGGCAGGCCGAGCGCCAATTCCGCCAGAACCTGTTGCTCACGAGGCGTGAGATCCGGCACGCTCCTTTCGATAGTCACTCCGGCTCCCTCGTTCACAAGAGATGCGCGCGCAAGCCCGCGCGCATCTGGCGGCTCGAAATCCGATATCCTGTTCATCCCGGCGACGGGCAACGGCCTGTAGACGCCGCCGACAAGGACAAGGCGCAGGCCAGCTATGGCAATCTCGATCGGCAGCGAGGTAGAAAGAAAGCCGCGCACACCCCGCTGCATCGCGGCCTGCACGGTCGGCTCGTCGTCATGGTTTGACAGAATTGCAACGGCGGCGTTGGGACAACACTCCGCAACGAAGGCGAGACTTCCCTCAACCGAGGGATCGTCGATGGGCTTGTCTGCGATACTCAGCACCACCAGACGAACATCGCGGGTTGATGTGCAGTCCAGGCTTTCGACCGTTGCCATGTCGAGGATCTCGAATTCCGCCAATTCCCGTCTGAGGACGTTCAGAATACATGTGCGAGGCAACAGGAGCGGTTCGACGAGCACCAGAACCGGCAAGTGAAGTGACCCATCGAGCCGCTTTGAGGAGTTTGTTATGTCGTCCATGATTTCCTCGAGATAAAAAGAGCTTCCGCGATATTCCCATTCCCTATTGCTTGTCCCCTGCTGCTGCATTCATCCTGAATGATCATCACGAGAGCGGCGCAGTGCCGCCGCCAGTGCCTTGTCCACTGCGGTTTAACTGGCGCCTGGGTGGAAATTCTTTCCGCTGAAATTCATTTCGGCGCGGACCGCGCGCTGCCGCAGCCGACGCATTCCCTAATTGCAGATATTTCTATAGGCCGTTGACGCCGCCGACCCCGACTTGCCGTCGACGACATATGCTTCATCCTCCTTCACGAGATAAAGAAACGGTCTCTCTGCGGTCTCGCCCCCTGATGCGCTTCCTCCTTTCACACGCCCGCAAATCGTATCCACTTGGCGTCCGAGCGTGTTCTTTCGCATCGTGCGCTTCATTTCGGTGAATTCGGCCGATCCTGGATCCTCCATCTTCGTCGCGATGGTGACCTTCGCCTTTTCTAGGACAGGATCTGAGTCTTCCGCGGGCCGTTCGGATGCTGGGGCGCTGGTCCTCGTCCGCAGTGACGCCGCTTTGGCAAGGTCGACCGATGCGCTCTTCTTTGGTGATGATTTCTTGCCGGACCTTCCCGGAGTTGCAGAATTCGGTTTGACGATCACGGGATCCGGCGCCAGTGCCGTCGGCGTTGGCTGCGGGGATCGGGCGACCGCAACCCGGTCGAAACAGGGTCGTGACGCACACCCAAGGAAATACCCTCGGGAAGGCGCGAACCAGCCAAAGCCGATCAGGACTCCTGCCAGCACTCCAACAAAAAGCAGTCCCATCCGATTCCCCTCCCTGGGAGCTCGGCTCGCACTCGTAACTAGGACTAATTCCGCGCTGGTGATCCATCTGTTGCGCAAAAGCGTTAAACGCCCATTAAGCGCGCAGCGGCGCGATTTGGTCCGCTCTTGGACCTCTCTGCAACTTGCGTGTTCGAACGTCCGCCTTGCACCACCAAAAGCTGCCGATCACCGGCGCGTGGCACAGCCACGCAGAGGCCCGAAGGGCGAAGCGCGGTGTCCGGCATAGCTGGAGCGCAGCGGAAGCGACGACGGACTGTTGCGGCGAGCTTCAGTAGGAGAGCCAGCGACACACATTAGAAGCGAAGCGAGTTAAGGCTGCCGTGCCCGATGAGGTTTCTTATCGTTTGAATTTCCGCTCGATGACTGGAAGTGCCGGAGTATCGATTTCGTCAAGTAGCGTGGTGGCACTGGAGAGCATTCCAAAACTGCTGCTGTTGTCTTGGCACGAGCAGAGATGTTCGGTGCGGACCTCAATCCCGCTTCAGGACGCGTTCGCCCTCGCCCGTTCGAGGGCTTCGCGGCGGCGCTCTCGGCGCTCGCGCCGCCGCTTGGCACGGTCAGCTGGCTGCGGCAGCGGGGAAACGGGAGCACGCTCGAACACCGGTGGGGACGTCTCATTGACCACGGACGCGAGGCTTGGCTGGCTTGGTGCCGGGCGGGCTTCCATGAACTCCAAGACGTCTCGCCCCTTGGAGGTGAGTCTCCAGCCACCGCTGATGCGCTCGACCAGCCCTTGTGAAAAGATGTCGAGGTCCGGCACCCGGCTGGCGAGACGCCTCGTCCGCTCCGCCCAATCGCGGCCACTGGTCGCCAGGATGGCCATGTCGCGCTTGAGGTCTTCCATGACGGCAAAGCCGTCCGGATAGCTCACCAGGATCTTCAAAACCGTAACCTGGAAATTCACGCCCTTGCCCCCGCGCTGGATCAATCAGCGCCAGAAAATCCCCTCCCGGGAAACGCCCACCGTACTTTGCTTCGGTGCCTTCGCGATTCAAAAATGTTAAGTTCGAGAAAGAAGCGCGCGCAGGGGGAGCGGGGCTGCAGAGCGGGTCGGGCGAACCTAAAGCTTCCGATAGGTCACATGCGCCGTCGCGAACGGAATGCCCGCGCGCCCGGCGGATCCGCGCACGATGCAGGCGCGGTCGTCGATCGCATAGAGCCAATCATCGAAGTTCAGCTTGAACGACTTTCCATCGCCTTGGGGCGTGTCGCGCGTGTAGGTCCAATGAAATGCACAACCGGCCTGCTCGCCGGTGGCTTCGCCTTCCAGTCGGTTCTCATGGCCGGTGTATTGGCCTTCGCCCAGCTTGTGAATCGTCCAGCGCAGCGTGTCGCTGTGGCCGTCATCGAAGGTGTAGGTTTCGGTCAGGACGACTGTGTCGGTGTCCGCGTCCAACTCGCCATGCGCCGTGATCGTCGCCCGCTTCAACAGCCCGCCGACGAGGCTCTCGACCACCGCCCATCCTTCCAGGCGGCCGACGAAGAATTGCTCAGGGAGAAACACCGGCGTGGTGCCAGCGAACGCATCAATGGCCATGGGCTTTTCCTCCGAAACCGATGACCACTCAAGTCGCCTCTCGGCACCGGGTTCCCCAGCAGGGACCCGCCTGGCTCGGTCGCGTGCTTGCGGCGCATGCAGACCCCGCGTCAACACTTCGCCTTCTCCACAGCCCGCCGGAACACGTGGACAAGATCAGCCCCGCCGTTTGGGAATCCCTGACCCGTGCTAACCGCCGGGAACGAGCGGGCGGTAGCGCGGATTCGTCCCGCAGGAGCGATCTTGCATGCTGATGACCAGGGAAAGACGGCCGGCGATCCGGACCTTGCGCGGATGGGCCATCAATTTGCTGCAGGACGCCGGCGCGATTTGCGAATGCGAGGAGCACGGCTGGGCCAAGGATCGTGCCGACCCGCACGCTCGGAAACGCGCGGTCGAGCTTGCGAGCCAGGATCCACCGGACGGCGTCTCCGCCGATCAGGCCGTCGCTGAGATCAACGATGTCCTCGATTCGATCGGCGATACCTGTCCGGAGTGCCCTGACGAGGGCCTTTGAGGCTTCCGGCAAGGACCTTCGCGTACCGCGGACGATGAAGATGCTTCATGCCGATTTCCGCCGCGCCCCTGCCGCCGGCTTCTTAGCGGACGACTCCTTGGCGGCCGCCTTCTTGCCCGCGATCGGCATCAGCATCTCCTTCTGGCCGGCCGCCGCCTTCCTCGGCTTCTTGGCTGGCTTGTCTGCCTTCGCGGGCGCGGCCTGCTTCCCGGCTTCCTTGCCGACGCTTCGCCGCAGCGCCTCCATGAGGTCGACGACGTTCTCGCCCTTGGGCCGCTCCTTCGGCCGGATCACCTTCCCGGCGCGCTTTTCGTTGATCAGCTCGATCAGCGCGGTCTCGTAATGGTCTTCGAACTTCTCGGGTGTGAAGCGTCCGGCCTTCTGGTTGACGATGTGCCGGGCGAGATCGAGCATGTCCTTGGTGACTTTCACGTCCTGGATATCGTCGAAATAGTCCTGCTCGCTGCGCACCTCGTAGGGGTAGCGCAGGAGGGTGCCGACCAGGCCCTTGTCCATCGGCTCCAGCGCGATGATGTGCTCGCGGTTGGTCAGCACCACCCGCCCGATCGCGACCTTGTCCATCTCGCGGATGGTCTCGCGGATCACCGCGAAGGCGTCGTGGCCGACCTTGCCGTCGGGGCGGATGTAATAGGGGCGGATCAAATAGCGCGGGTCGATATCCGACCTGTCGACGAACTCGTCGATCTCGATAGTGCGGGTGGACTCCAGCGCGATCTCCTCGAGCTCCTCTTTCGAGACCTCGATGTACTGGCCCTTCTCGAGCTCGTAGCCCTTGACGATGTCCTCATTCGGCACCTCGTCGCCGGTTTCCGCATCGACTTTCAGATACTTGACGCGGTGGCCGGTCTGCCGGTTGAGCTGGTTGAACGAGATCTTCTCGCTCTCGGACGTGGCCGGATAGAGCGCCACGGGACAGGTGACGAGGGACAGTCTCAGGAAGCCTTTCCAATTGGCGCGCGGGGCCATTTACGCAGAACTCCGGTTCGAGGCGACACGGATTCAAGACGAACGGCCGGCCCGGGTTCCGACATGGGGAGCGACAATTAAGACGCCGCCCGCCTAACCTTCTCCGCAGCCGCCCCAGCAGATAGCCCTGCATCTGGTCGCAGCCGTCCTGGACGAGGAGCGACATCTGGGCCCTCGGTCTCGATGCCTTCGGCGAGGAGGGGGACGCCGAGCCCGGAATTACGGTGACAGTACTGGACGATCATCGTAATTAAACTTGAGACCCATGACCTCGTTTGCTCAAGCCCCCGAAGAAAAATCACGCACCCTGCGGTGGCTGCCCTTCATTGCCGCAATTGCCGCAGTCGTGACTGCAGCTCCGTTTGCGTGGGATAAGAGCCTTCGCACGTTTCTCCTTCTCATCTCGCTCTACTTGCCCGCGATGGCCTTGGTTTGCATCGGGCTCTGCATCTGGGCAGCCGTCGAGAGGAAGTCATCCCGCGCGCGCTCGATCGTCATCTCGCTTGCGGTGATGCTCACGCTGATCGGCGGGACATTCTGGGCACTGCCGCGAGTCAAGGATGAACTTCGGTTCTTAGCTTGGTCGCACACGCACAGCGACGCGGCAGAAGGGTGGTTCGCAGACAAAGACGCGGTCATGCTGGATTGGGAAAGCTGGGGCATGGTCGGCATGGAAAACAACGCTTACCTCGTCTCGAACCCAAGCGATACCCTTGCCGAGGACGGTGGAGCTTCGGAGTGGCTCCGCCACGTCGGATCGAGTTGCGACATCGTTGCTTCAAAACGGATGCGTCGTGGAATCTTTATCGTCACGACCACCAATTGTCCGCTCCGATGACGCGCTCCTCACCTCCTGGAATCAAAGTCGACTGAAACTCCAATCCGCGTGCATCCCTCAGGATGCCGCCCGCCTCACCTTCTCCGCCGCCGCCTCCAGCCGCCGCGGCCGCCCCAAGAGATAGCCCTGCATCTCGTCGCAGCCTTCCTGGACGAGGAGCGACATCTGGGCCTCGGTCTCGATGCCTTCGGCGAGGACGGGGACGCCGAGCCCATGGGCGAGGCCGATCACGGCGCGGACGATGGCGAGCGAGCGCTCGCTCTGGCCGAGAGCGGCGACGAAGGAGCGGTCGACCTTGATCCGGTCCAGAGGAAACGCTTCGAGATAGGACAGCGACGAATATCCCGTTCCGAAATCGTCGAGCGCGATCAGGATGCCGAGCGACTTGAGCGACTGCATGGTCCGCCTGGCGCGCGGCACGTCCTCGATCAGGACGCCTTCGGTGATTTCGAGCTCGAGCCGCGCTGCGGCAAGCCCGCTGTCGCGCAGCGCCCTTCGGACCTGCGCATTGAGGTTTTCGCGGCGGAACTGGGCCGCGGAGACGTTGACGGCGACCCGCAGCGGCTGATCCCATGACGCCGCCTCCCGGCACGCCTCCATCAGCACCCAATCGTCGATCTGCGCGATGGCGCCGCTCTGCTCCGCGATCGGGATGAACTCTCCCGGAGGAATGACACCGCGCAACGGATGCCGCCAGCGCACCAGCGCCTCGTAAGCCATCAGCGTGCCGTCCCGATGATGCTGCGGCTGGTACTCGAGATAGAACTCGCCCCGCTCCACCGCGAGGCGCAGATCGTGCTCCAGCGCGCGGCGGTCGCGCAGCTGCTGGTCCATCGCGCTGGTGAAGAGGCGGATGGCTCCCCTGCCCTCGTGCTTGGCGCGATAGAGCGCGGCATCGGCGTTTGCGAGCAGCGAGGCGGCGTTGTCCGCATCGCGCGGATAGAGCGCAACGCCGACACAGAGGTCGATCTTGAGCGCGTGGCCGTCGACCTCGATCGGACGCTCGAATTGCGCCCGCATGCGCGTCGCAAGCAGCTCGGCGGTCGCCGGCAGCGGCAGCTCATCGGTGACGCCAATGAACTCGTCACCGCCGACGCGCGCCACGTAAGCTCCCTGCGCGGCCTCCTGCAGCCGGCGCGAGGCTTCGCGCAGCACGGCATCGCCGACGGCATGACCGAAGCGGTCGTTGATTGCCTTGAAGTGGTCGAGATCGATACAGAGCACCGCGAAGGCGCCGTCCGTGATCTCCGTGCTCGATGGCATCGCCGAGATGCTCACCCAGCGCGGCCCTGTTGGGCAGCTCCGTGAGCGCGTCGTGGCCCGCGAGATAGCTCACCCGCTGTTGCGCCCGATTGCGCTCGGTGACGTCGAAGGCGACGCAGACATGGGCCGGACGGCCCTCATAGACCAGCGGCCGGGATTCGATCACGACCTGGATAGCCTCGCCGTCGGCGGTCCTGTGCAATTCGTAGTCCTGCTCGGCGTCCTGTCGCTCGCCATATTCGAGCTGGCGTTCGGACATCGCGAGCAGGTCGTGGCGGGAATAGCCGTAGTGCCGGCACATCGCGCCATTGACGGCGATGAGGCGCCGCCGCTTGGCGTCGACCACCCACATCGGAAGCGGATTCTCCTCGAACAGCAGGCGGAACGAGGCCTCGCGGCGCTTGAGGTCGGTGATGTCGATGCGGACGCCGATGCTGCCGCCGTCGCTGGTGCGCCGTTCCTCGACGCGGACCCAGCGGTCGCCCGCCAGATGCTGCTCGTGCGAATGGTGCGGCAGCGCGTGGTGCGCGAGGCGCTCGGCGAGCCACGCCTCCTCGCGCCCCGCCGCGTCCGGGTATTGTCCCGCGGCAAGGCCGGTTCGAAGCATGGTTTCGAACGGCGTGCCGGCCGCAAGGGCTTCCCGGCTGGCCGTGTAGAATTCGGCGTATTGATGATTCCAGAGCACCAGGCGATCGTCCTTGTCGAAAACGGCAAGTCCTTCGGGGACGACGTCGAGGGCTTCGGTCAGATGGGTGTGAGCCGCGCGGGCGGCGGCTTCGGCCTGCTCGGCCGCCGTCTTGGCTTCCGCAAGCGCCATCTCGGTTCGATGACGCTCGGTGATATCCTCGTGGGTGGCGACCCAGCCCTTGCCCTCCATCGGGCGATGCTTGATCCGCACGATCCGGCCGTTGGTCAATTCCACGGTGGTATCCGAATTCTCGGCGCTCACCGGAGCGCTGTTGCGCCAGACCAGATAGTCCTGCTTCGACATCTTCGGCGCGCTGCCGGCCGAATAGCGGAGATCGACGATCTCGGTCAGCTTCATGCCGGGCCGGACCAGCTTCGGATCCAGATCGTAGATCTCGAGATATTGCCTGTTGCAGACGATCAGGCGCTGATCGTCGTCGAAGAAGCAGAGGCCATGGGACATGTTGTTGAGCGCCCGGTCGAAGCGCTCGGCGAAGGCGGTCGCGGTCTGCTCTGCGGCCCGCGCGCGGTCACCCTCCTCGGACAGCCGTCCGTGGGTCTCGACCAGCTTCACGAAGGAACGGAAATTGGTGTTGATCATCCGGGCGAGCAGAGCGAGCAACACCAGGAGATTGATCCCGACCGAGACCAGCATCCCCTCGCCCGAGAGCAAGAGGAGGGTGGCGATCGGTGCGCCGGCGATGATCATCGTCAGCCGCGTCGCGGGCGGAAAGCTGCCGAGGCAGTAGGCGGTGCCGACGCAGCCCATGAAGAGAAGCAGCGAGACCGACGCGCGCAGACCGGGATCGACGACCATGAACAGCGCCAGGATCCAGATCACGAAGCCGGAGCTGAGCACCACCGTGGCGGTGCGAACTCTTGCAAGCTCGAGATACGCCTCCTCGGCGGTGAAATCGGCCTTCTTGAGCCGCAGCCACTGGGCGAGCCGAAACAGACAGGCCGCCAGAAGGGCGGCCGGCAAGGCAAATCGCAGCCACGCCGATATCGTGTTGGGAAGGACCAGCCCGACGCTGATGCTGTTGACCAGGAGCATGGCGTAGAGAACGGGCACCTGCTTGCGCAAAACCCGGAACTGTTCGACCAGCAGCGCACGGCCGAGCGGATCGCTCGTGTCGCCCACGGAGAAGGAGTCGCGAAGCCGCGCGAAGAAGCCCATCAAATTTGCCCCAGCCGCCGTGAAGGCTAGGGCAGGAGTGGCGAAGGACCCGTAAAGGCGCTTGGTGTTTTTAGGTTTAACGGAATGTCGGAAACACTGGGACGTCGATCATCTCGGTTCCTGAAATGAAACCTCGGGGCTCGGCAAAGAGCCGCCCTCACCCCTCCACCCGCCACAGCCTCCACCTTTCCGGCACGCCCTTCAGCCGGTGCAGGCCGTGATCGCGCAGGCCGATCGCCGTCTGCGTCGTCATCAGCTCCTTCACCGCGCTCGACACCAGGACCTCGCCGGCGCGCGCCTTCGCGGCAATACGGGTGCCGATGTGGAAGGCGAGGCCGACCATCTCGCCGCCGCTGATGGTGTATTCGCCGGTGTGCAGGCCAACCCTGATCTCGAGGCCGAGCGTGCGCACGGCTTTCTGGATCGCGCTGGCGCAGGCGATGGCGGCGGCGGGCTTCCTGAAGGTCGCCAGCACGCCGTCGCCGGTGGTGACGACTTCCTTGCCGCCGCACGTCTTCAGCTCTTTGCGGACCGCCGCGTAATAGTGGCCCATCACCTTGGTCCAGCGCGCATCGCCGAGCTTGGCCGCCTTCGCGGTGGAGCCGACGATGTCGACGATCAGGATGGTGGCGAGCGCCTGCTTGAGCTCGGCGCCGCGCGCGGCCGACGGCCGCCGGTTCGCGATCGCGCCGGTCAGCGGCTCATAGCGATGGCTGCGGCGCCGCGCGATCGCGGCTTTGGTGTAGTCCTGCGCGGCTTGCGCACTGCCGCAACGAACGGTCTTCTCCTGCGGCAGGCGCGACCAATAGACCTTGCGCGCAGCACCTGTGCCATGCACCTCCACCGCGCCCCATTTCAGGAAGACCGCCGAGCCGACCCGCCTGACGCACCACGCCTTCGACGTGTATCCGGAGACGTTGGACTGATGGACACCGATGCGGAGGAATTTGGGCATGAAGGCGCGGCCGATGGAAGGACCGTTGGACGATGTGCGCCAAGCCTATTCGGAGAGTTCCGCATCGGCAATAGGCGCTCGGTTCTCTGGCCGACCGATTGGCACTTTCTGCGGCAAGGCGCGTTGCGGTGTTTTCGAGGAGGCGCAGATGACCAAGACGAAGGCTGCCCACGCGCAAGACGCAAAGATCCCGACGCAAGCAGCGCTCAACCCCGGTGACGAAGCCCCGCCCGGAACCAAGGGCACCGGCGAAGACGTCTGTCCCGATTGTCACGGCAAGGGGCGCATCGATGGCGCGCCTTGCGCGACCTGCGGCGGGAGCGGCACCATCACGCGGGCGGTCGGCGGCGCCTGACGCCGCCAGCGGCTTCATCTTGGTAGCAACGATCGGCCTTCACGTGTGTTTTCCGCAACTGGATGCAGTGAGGCGCGCCATGAACAAGACGACCGGACTGACACCCGACGATTTTCCGATTGAAGCCGACAAGGACAAGCTGAAGACCCACAAGGGCGAGCCGGTGGCTTCGGCCGAGACCGAGCAGATTGCGGACGAGATCGCCGACCGGCTGAACGAGCACGCGCACCAGGAAGAGCAGGATCGCTGGTCGGCGTAGTTCAGCGGGTTTGCGGCCGCGCCATCGGATTTGGAACGACCACGCGCTGCCGCGCATTGGCCTTTCGCCGGCGTCTCACCATTCCGGCAAATGGCGGCCCCGGCTCAAAGCCCCGCCCCCGGACCGCCGGGCCGGGGCCGCCTGGGGCCGAGCACAGGAGCGGACATGAAAGCACTCGTCATCGCAGGGCTCATCGCGGCTCTCGCCTCGTCTCCTTCCGCCTTCGCGCAAAGCGGCGCGGGTGCGTCGAGGACGGGCTCGAGCATCAATTCGACCGGCACCGGCGGCACCACCGGCGCGGGCGCCTCCAGCCTCAATACCTCGTCGGACGCCAACAGCGGCGGCGCGAATGCACCGGCGAAGTCGTCAACGATGAGGCCGGGCGACAACGATCCGGCCAGGCAAACCCAGGGCGGCCAGCAGGCCCTGCCGAACACCAGCGGAACTAACCGGAAGTAGCGCGAGCCGGATAGGCATACAGCTCGATCGGAGCGTTGAAGCCGCGCACCTCGTGGCTGCCGACATGCTCCAGCGCGAACTGCTTCTCGACCAGCTCGGCGAAATCGCGTGACAGCAGCACGTTCCTACCGAGCGTCTTGGTCAGTGTCTCCAGGCGGGAGGCCATGTTGACGGCCGGGCCGATCACCGTGAAGTCGAGCCGCCTGGCCGATCCGATATTGCCGTACATGACGTCGCCAACGTGGACGCCGATGCCGTAATTCAGCGGCGCGCGGCCGCTTCCGCTGTTCCGCTCGTTGAGCGCGGCCATGGCTCCCCTCGCCTCCCCCACCGCGTGCAGCAGATTGGCGCAGGCGTTCGGCTGATGCAGCGGGAAGATGGCGAGCAGCCCGTCGCCGATGAATTTGAGGATCTCGCCGCCGTGCCGCGCGATCGGCTCCGACATCGCGTCGAAATAGTCGTTGAGCAGGTCGATCACGTCGTCGCGCGGCCAGTTGTCGGAGATCTTGGTGAAGTCCCTGAGGTCGCAGATCATGATCGCCGCGCGCACCGTCGTGCCGCTGCCGCGCCTTGTGGCGCCGGCCAGGATCAGCTCGCCGGCATGCGTGCCGACATAGGTCTCCAGCAACGTGCGTGCCAGGCGATTCTTGACGCGGATCTCGCTGACCAGCGCCAGCACCGGCAGCAGCTTCTTCAGGCCGGCGATGTGGGCGTCCTCGAAGCCGCCGGGCCGGGCGGTCGCGAAAGTGACGATGTGGCGCTTGCCGAGCGTATGATAGAGCGGCCAGGCGACATAGTCGGTCAGGCCCTTGGCCCGCATCTCGTCATAGAGGGCGTGCTTGCGGCGATGCGCGGAATCCTGCGCGAGCCGCTCGCGCACCTCGGCGGCGCCGTCATGGATCTCGTTGGCGGCGCTGCCGATATATTCGGATCGCTCGCGCACATCGTAGTCGACCAGCGCAATCTCCGCCTCGCGCATCCCGTCGGACCACATCATCCGGGCGCCCAGCCATTGCGGGTGATTGATCAGCACATGGAGCGTCGCGCGCTGCACCGGAATGCCCGCCTGCTGCAGGCGGATGCACATCTGCGCGAAGATGTCGTCGATGTAACGCTCGTCGCGCGTACCGTTGGTCAGCCAGTCGATGACGCCGTCGGCCTGCGTGGGGGCGTATGTATCTGGCGCATTCATATCCTGCCCCCTCGGGGTGCGGTCTTTGCGAAGCAGATATCGTGCGCCGGCCGGGCCGCGTCAACCTAGCCAGTTGCACGGATTGTGCGCATTGGTCTGAAGTTCTACCCCAAAAGCCGGATCGACCCCAGCACCGCCAGGCCCGAGACGAGCACGAGCTGCGACGGCCCGGCCAGCTCGAGCTTCAGCGTGCCGGTGCGGGGAATCGCAAAATCCTCATGGTCGAGACGGATGCGGCATTCGCCGCGCGGGGCGTAGACCAGATGCGTGCCGGCGGCGAGCGCCTTTTCGCCGGGCTCCTTCAGCGCGAGGAGGTCGATCTCCGCCGCACCGCGCCGCGCCATGAGGTTCACGACCTCGACGGGACCCGCCTCGAGCTCGGTCACGATCTCGAGCTCGCCGGTGAAACGCACCGTCGTAAAAGGTTCACGTTCGTCGAAGTCCTGCGTCGGCGACTTCAGCACCAGTCCGCGCCCCTCGACCACCATCTGCAAGCGGTCGATGCCGGGCATATGGGAGAAGGGACCAGGCGCAAGAATCGGCGTCGACGCAAAGCGCCAGAGCAGGCTGTCCCAGTCCTTCCGCGGCGCATCGGCCCGATGAGCGTCGGCGATGTCGGTGAAGATGCCGCCGCCATTCTTCCACGGCGAGCGGGTGTAGCTTTCAGGATTGAGCAGCGTTGCCTTCATGGAGATCCCTGATGCGATGAGGGTGCGAAGCAGCGGCGCTCGCGTCCAGGAACGGCTCGGCCGCCTTGCGCACAGCGTCCAGATGCGTGAACAGCGAGACGTGACCGCCGTCGGGGAGCGCCAGCAGCTTCGCCTGCGGGATTGCGCGGCAGACGTTCTCGGCATGCGAGAAGGCCACCACATCGTCGGCGCGGCCGTGCACGACGAGAGCAGGCGCCGAGACCGTTCCTGCGGGCAATTGCTCCAGCGCGGCAAATTGCGCGATGTCGTTGACGGTCCCGGGGATCCTGGCGTGCAGATGCTCGAGCACGCTCGACTGCAAGGTGCGCAATAAGAGAGCTGCCTCGGGATGGCGCAAGGTTCGTTCGCGCATCGCGTCATCGGGAATCGCGCGGCGCGCACCGGATTGCGGATTTCGTTCAGCCCGCCACTTCAGGAGCCGAGGCAATCCGGGAAGACGCGCAAGATGGCGCATCATGCGCAGCCGCCCGGCGATGTCCGGCGGCGTTTGCAGTCGCCCCGTGCAGGCCGACACCAGCACCAGCGAGCGGCAGCGCGAGGGATGCCGCGCGGCGAATTGCAGCGCCGAGGGGCCGCCGGCGGAGACCGCGACGACCGCCGCATTGGAGATCCCGAGCGCATCGAGCAGCTCGCGATAGAGATCAGCCTGCTCGTCGGGCGAGGCACCGAGCTCCAGGCGCGAGCCGAGATAGCCCGGGCGAGACACGGCCACCACCCGCTTGTCGCCGAGCGTCGAGGCGAGCGCACGCGCGAGCAGCCAGGATTGGTCGTGGCCGCCCATGCCACCATGAATGGCGAGGATGGCGGGCCCCTCGCCTGCGACCGCGCATTGGAAGATCCCGCGGGAGGTCTGCACCGAGACCGGAGCAGGCCCGGCGAGCGGCAATGCATCCGGATTTGCGGTCATGTCGCGCCTTCCACGCCTCGAGTGCGCCGGCCTTGAGATGACGCAGAAGCTTCGCGGGACGCTGACGCCTGGGTGAACTGCAGACCCAGGCGATCCTTACTATGGGCCCCCGGCGAGCTCAAGGGCTCGGCCTGCGGAATGCGCGGCACGCGCATGACGTCGCAAAATCCGCGCGGCTATTTCGACGTCAATGCCGCCACAGGCCGCCAAGTGACGTCGGGCGCAGCTGCAGCGAGCCGGCGGCAGCGGTCACGCATCAGCTCGGCCGGACGATCGTCGCCGCGTTGCCTCAGCACGGCCTCGAAATCGGCGAGTGCGTCGGCAAATCGGCGCGCGCGATAGGCGGCGAGACCGCGTTCGTAATCCGCGATCCAGCCGATCGTGTCGCTGCCCGCCGCATTATCGTTCACCATCCCGATCAGCTCGTGAACGGACAGCCCCTCCTCGCGTCCGTAAACCGCGATGCTGTCGACCTCGCGCGTGACGACGGCGCCGCGCGCCAGACGTTCGGTCGCCGCGCCGATCAGGATTTGCGTGCCGTAAGATTTGTTGGCGCCTTCGAGCCGGCTCGCAACGTTTACGGCATCGCCGATCACCGTGTAGTTCAGCCGCAGCTCCGAGCCGATATTGCCGACCAGCATGCGGCCGGAATTGATGCCGATGCGGATCTGGAGCGGCTGGCCGAGATCGTCGACGAGGCCGGATTGTTCGACCGCAAGGCGGCAGGCGAGCGCGGCGCGGCAGCATCGCGCGGCGTGATCGTCTTGCGCCTGCGGCGCGCCCCAGAACGCCATCACGGCATCGCCGATGAACTTGTCGATGGTCCCGCCGTTGGCGACGATGATCTCCGAGGTGAGGTCGAGATAGCGCGACAGCAGCGGCACGACGCGATCGCCGAGCCGCTCCGACAATCCGGTGAAGCCGGCTATGTCGATGAACATCACGCTGAGCTCCTGGATGCTGCCGCCCGGCCGCGCCTCGACGCCCTGACGCAGCAGGCCGCGGACGAGATCCGCCGGGATGAACTTGCGGAATGCGGACAGGCCGGCCGCCATCTCCGCGATTGCACCCGACAGGCTCGCGATCTCCTTGAGCCGCGACGGATGGCGACGAACCTGCTCCAGTGCGAAGGCTTCGACATGGCGCAGCTCGCCGACGACGCGCGACAGCGGCGCGGCGATGACGGACCGCGCCAGCATCGCAGAGGCCAGCGCCGCGAGCACCGCGCCAATGGCGAGGCCGAGGATCAGGCGATGCAATGTCGTCTCGACCGGCCCGAGAAATTCGGCCTCCGGGATCACGGTCGCGAGCGACCAGCCGGGAAACGGCAGCGGCGTCAGCGCGACCTCATAGGCCGCTCCGCCCGAGGTGAGCCGGCTTCGCCAGGCCTCCTTGCGGCCGGCTTTCCCGGCATGGCCGAGCGCGGTGCGCGCCAGCGGCAGCAGCGCGGTGTCGCCACGGGCTGGATGGAGCTCGTCGGCGTCCTTGTCGGGCGCCGCCACGAGCTCGCCGCTGCCGTCGACGATGAAGGCGGTGCCGGTGCGCCCGACCTCCAGCTGCGACAGGAAACGCGCGAGCCTGGTATATTCGATGATGACGGCAAGCACGCCTTGCCGTTCCTGGTAGACGTCGATCGGTCCGGCGAAAGCGATCGACGGGCGCTCGCCGGTCGCATGGTCCATCACCCTGAACCATTGCGGGTCGTCCGCGCCGAGCCCGGCCTTGAACCAGGCCTGATCGGCGACGCGGAAATCGGTCGGCTCGAAGCGCCGGTTGGCGAACTCGATGTCGCCGGGCACCACGTCATATTCGTCGACGCGGCGCTGCCCCGGATGATCCGTCAGCGAGATCTCCATCATCTCCAGGCGCCGATCGCCGAGCTTGTGCGCGGCGAAGAAGGAGCCGTCGGGCCAGCCGAACGCGACCCAGGAAATCGTCGCCTGCGATTGCAATTGCGAGAGAAAGACGAACTCGCGCTTGTCGGCCTCGCGGGTGTCGAGCACGTTCTGGAGGAACAGGGTGCGGATCGCGGTGTGCGCGGCCCGCGCCTCGTCGACGATGGCCGAGACTTCCTTGCGCACCGCCGCCACGATCTGCTCGTTGATGGTCGAGGCGAGCTGCCGGCTGGCCGCCTCCGCCGTGCGCCACCACAGCAGGCTGGAAAGCGCCGCGGTCAGCAGGATCGCCGTGAGGACCAGCGCGGACACAGCAAGGCGGATGCTCACCGTCATCCTTGCGATCGCACGAAGCTGGCGTCCGGGATCGACGTTCATGGTTGTATCCGCCTTTGGGTGGGCACGGCTCCTGTCATCGCTCTACGCAGATTTCCTACCGTCCGTTACCTCTGCCAAGTTTGGTAGGACGCATCCAATGCTCTCGCTCTAACGTGTCGATAGCGCCAAGGCATTGGATTTGGCCGCCCACTTGCCCACTAATCCCCACCCAAGCGCACCGCCGTGCGCCCGACCCACTCGGTCTCACGGATTCGTGAGCAGCCCGCCGTAACGCGGGCGGCGCGCGGAGCGAAGGAGACCATGCGCGCATCCCCGCCCAGGCGATGCCACCTCGAACAGGAGAACCTCTGATGTCTGTCAAACATGCCGTGACCTCTCTCGTCCTCGCCGGTGCGGTGTCGACCGCGCTCGCAACGCTTGCCTCCGCCGGCCCTCTGACCAAGGCCGAAGCCGATGCCGCCGTCGCCGCCAAGAAGGAGAAGTGCTTCGGCGTCGCCCTGAAAGGCCAGAACGATTGCGCGGCGGGACCGGGCACGACCTGCCAGGGCACCTCGACCGCCGACTACCAGGGCAATGCCTGGAAATTCGTCCAGGGCGGCACCTGCACCAGCATCGAGCTGCCGGGCGGCAAGAAGGGTTCGCTCAAGCCGGTGTAACGGCCGGCGCAACAGCAAGCGCGAACGGAGCAGCACGATGAGCACAATCAAGCCGGCCCTGCCAGCAGCGCTGCCGCTCCGCTTCGCGACGCCGATCGGCGGCGTTGCCGGAACGAGCTTCAAGCCCGAGCACCTCCCGGCAATCCTTCAGGCAAAGCCTCGGCGCGGCTTCTTCGAGGTCCACGCCGAGAACTACATGGGCGCCGGCGGGCCGCCGCATCGCGCGCTGGAGGCGATCCGCCGCGATCATCCGCTCTCGCTGCACGGCGTCTGCATGTCGATCGGCGGACCCCGGCCGCTCGACAAGGCGCATCTGGCACGCTTCCGCGGCCTGGTCGCGCGCTATCAGCCCGCGCTGGTCTCCGAGCACCTCGCCTGGTCGACACATGAGACCAGCTTCTTCAACGATCTGTTGCCGCTGCCCTATACCGAAGCGACGCTGTCCTGCGTCTGCGATCACATCGACCAGGTGCAGGAGGCGCTCCGCCGGCCGTTGCTCTTGGAAAACCCGTCGACCTATCTCGCCTTCCGCGAATCCTCGATGCGCGAGACCGAATTCATCCGCGCCGTTGCGGAGCGCACCGGCTGCGGCCTGCTGCTCGACGTCAACAATTTGTTCGTCTCCGCGACCAACCATGGATACTCCGCGCTCGACTACCTCGCTGATTTCCCGCTGTCGCGCGTCGAGGAAATTCATCTCGCCGGGCATGCCGAGCAGGCCGACGACGAAGGTGACCTGCTGTTGATCGACAGCCACGATGGCCCGGTCGCGGACGCCGTCTGGAAGCTCTACGAAATCGTCATCCAACGCCGCGGGCCGGTGCCGACGCTGATCGAATGGGACAGCAAGATTCCGGACTGGCCGGTGCTGCAAGCGGAGGCCGCTGCCGCCCAGGCGATCCTCGATCGCCATCAGTCCACAGCAATGGCAGGAGACCGTCATGCTGCCTGAACCCGGCTTGTCCTTTGCCGCATCGTTCGCGCCGTCGCTGCTGGATCCGGCACGCAGCACGCCTGAGCTGGTCACCGGCCCGAACGGCAAAGCCGCTGGCCGGCGCTACGACGTCTACCGCAACAACGTCACGGTCAGCCTGATCGACGCGCTGGCCGCGATTTATCCGGCGGTGCAGCGCATCACCGGCACCGACTTCTTCCGCGCGATGGCGCGCTTGCATGTGCGCAGCCATCCGCCGACATCGCCGCTGCTGTTCGAATACGGCCGCGACTTCGCCGAGTTCATCGAAGCTTACGAGCATGCGCAAGATATGCCCTGGCTCGCCGACGTCGCGCGTCTCGAACGGGCCTGGCTCGATGCCTATCACGCCGCCGACGCCGCCCCGCTGTCGCCGGCCCGGCTCGTGGCGGTGACACCCGATCGCTTGGCTGATCTGGTGTTCATTCCGCACCCGGCCGCACAATGCTTGCGTTCGGACTACGCCGCCGTGACGATCTTTGCGGCCATCCGCGACAACGCACCGGTCATGCGGATCGATGCCTCGACGCCGGAGGATGCGCTGGTCACGCGAGGCGAGTTTGACGTCGCCGTGCGCCGCCTTCCGCCCGGCGGCGCGGTCTTCGCGCACCATCTCATGTCGGGCCGGCCGCTCGGCGAAGCCGCGGCGGCGGCGCTGGAGGCTGCCAGCGAATTCGACATCGCCGCGAACATCGCCGGGCTGATGGAAGCCGGCGCCTTCACCTCGCTCTGTTGCGGAGACCCATCATGATCACGGACCAGCACATGACGACCGCCAGCGGCCTGCCCTCGCCCGGAGCAATCATCGACAGAGCCAATCATCTCGTGCAGACGCTCGCGACGCCATCGCTGGTCCAGCTGGTGCTGCGCCTCGCGCTGGCCGTGCCATTTTGGCGCTCGGGCCTGCTCAAATGGGGCGGCTTCCTCAAGCTCAACGACACCGCGGTGACGCTGTTCAGCGACGAATTCATGCTGCATCTGCCGGGCGGGCCCTATCACTTTCCGGCACCGACGGTGATGGCCTTCCTGTCGGGCTGCGGCGAGATCATGTTCCCGATCCTGCTGGTGCTGGGGCTCGGCACGCGGTTCGCAGCGCTCGGGCTGCTGTTCATGACGGTGATCGTCGAGCTCACGGTGCCCGACGGCTGGCCGATCCACCTCACCTGGGCGGCGATGGCGCTCGGCATCATGGCTTACGGGCCCGGGCTCATCTCGCTCGACCATCTTGTTTGTCGTGCGCGGTCGCACGGGCGATGAGCCTGCGATCTTATCTATCCACAAGCACTCCGTCATCCTGAGGTGCGCGCCCTTGCGCGCCTCGAAGGATGAGCTGCAAGCGTCTGTGGCCCATCCTTCGAGGCACACCTTGCGATGCGAGCGCATCGCAAGGCTCGCACCTCCAGCGACAACTGCTTCGCAGTTGCGCAGGGATGACGGCTGCGGGTGTGATGAGCGTAGCTACATCCCACTCAAACGCTATCGACCGCGAGGTGCTAGCCTTGGCGGGAAACCATGGTAATTTGCACCTCGTGTCAGAACCTTCAGCGAGGCTAGCATGCCCGACACTGACAAGGTCTTCGCCGGCTCGATTCCGAAAATCTACGACGATTATCTCGTCCCGATGATCTTCGCCGTCTATGCGGAGGACATGGCTCGGCGCGTCGCCGCACGCTCTCCCTCCGTATTGCTCGAGATCGCCGCGGGCACCGGCGCCGTGACGCGTGCCGTGGCGGCGGCGCTGCCGCGCGGCGTTCGCTACGTTGCAACCGATCTCAACGAGCCGATGCTCGCGGTCGCAGCGCAGCGCCAGGCGGATGACGATCGCATCACCTGGCGCCAGGCGGACGGGCTGGCCCTGCCCTTCGGCGATGCCGAGTTCGACGTGGTCTGCTGCCAGTTCGGCGCGATGTTCTTTCCGGACCGCATCAAGGCCTATGGAGAGGTGAAGCGCGTCCTGAAGGGCGACGGCACGTTCGTGTTCAATGTCTGGGATCGCATCGAGGACAACGTGCTGACGCATGAAGCCACGGCCGCGCTCGGAAAGCTGTTTCCCGATGATCCGCCGCGTTTCATGATCCGGACGCCGCACGGCTATCACGACAAGGCCGTCATCAGGGGCGATCTCGAACGCGCGGGCTTCCGCGACATCTCGATCGAAACCCGATCCGAAATCAGCCGCGCGCCGTCAGCCGAGTACGTCGCCATTGCGCTCTGCCAGGGCACGCCGCTGCGCAGCGAGATCGAGGCACGGGATGCCGGCAAGCTTCAGGCCGCAACCGAGATCGTTGCCGAGACGATCCGGACGCGCCATGGGTCCGGTCCGGTCGAGGGCAAGATCCAGGCGATCGTGATCGAGGCCCGCCCCTAGCTGCGGGCGTCGGCCGACGCGGCACGTCCTTACCAGAAGCCCCGCTGCATCGGCTGCGCCGGCTGATAGTACTGGTACTGGCTGCGCCGGCGCGGGTTGGCCGGCTGGACGTAGGGATCGCGCTGCTGGAAGAAGAAGCCGAAGCCGTTATTATCCCAGCCGTCATCGCTTGCGATCATCGCAGGCGCGGTCGGCTTGCGCGTGATGAAGCCGCCTTGCGGCTCGTTGCTCAGCACCGCGACGAACTCGGTCCGGTAATTGGTCTCGCTGCTCAGCGGCTCGTCCGAGATGATGATCGAGGAGCGCGGCAACGCGGTCGGCCCGATGCGGTCCCACACGTCCTGCGGGATGGTGATGCGGTCGAGCGCGTTGCGTGCCTCGTCGCCGTTCTCGATCGTGACCACGCTCCAGCGCAAGCCGGTGCCGCTCTTCGCCATCGCCGTGAAGATATGCGTGCCGATCGGCTGCTCGGGATTGCGGATCGTGACCGGGACCTCGATGCTGGTGTCGAACACCTCGCCGCCGCCGTCGGGCGCCGGCTTGTGCGTGTTCCGCCGCACGTAGAGCTTCTGTGTCGAACGGCTGATGTAGACCGAGACCGGCTCGCCGGCGAGCTTTGCGTCGGTCGCCAGCTTGACGGCCTCGGTTTTTCTGGCCGCAGCGGTCTTCGCGGCTTCCTTGGTCGCGGCCACCGCATCGCGCTTCGGCTGCGCGGCGGCCCTGGCAGCGTCGAGCTGCGTCGCCGTGTCGGCAGCCTTGGCTGCCGCCTTCTGCTTCAGCTCCTCGGCCTTGGCGCGGGCCTGATCGTTCCTGGCGTTCGCGAGCGTCTTGTCGGCGAAGGCAAGCTCGGCATCGGCGCGGGCCTTCTGCTGTTCCAGCTTGCGCAGCGCGGCCGGGAGCGAGGCGGCTTCCTTCGCGGCGGCGGACGCCGCCTTCTTGGCCTCGTCGGCCGCCCTTGTGGCCTCCTCGGCCTCGGCGGAGAGCTTGTCGGCCCGAGCAGGCACGGCCGCGATGGCCTCCGGCTTCGGCACGAACAGCGAGGGGTGAGAGAAGTCGGTCGGGACCGAGTCATACGGCGAGATGATCACGCGCATCCCGAGATAGGTCTTGTCGAACAGGTTCTCGGCGAAGCCGAACGGCATGCGCACGCAGCCGTGCGAGGCGGCGTAGCCGGGCAGCGGTCCGCCATGCAGGGCGATGCCGTTCCAGGTGATGCGCTGCATATGCGGCATCCAGGCATCGTCATACATCGTCGAGCGGTGCTCCCTTTCCTTCTCGACGATGGCGAACACCCCGGCCGGCGTCTCGCGGCCCGTGGTGCCGGTCGATACCGGCGCGCGCAGGATCCAGCCATCGGCATCGTAGAACGTGACCTGCTGGCTCTTGATCGACACGATCGCCATGATCGGCTCGCCAGCCACACGCTGCGCCACCGCCTCGGCCACCTGGCGCTGCTGCTTGGCCGCAATCGCCGGCGCCGCTGCTGCAAGGGTCGCCGCCGCCACGAGCGCCATGATTCCGGCAGGCCCCCGGCGCCCCACCGCCCTGATGGATTGCGCCGTCGTCGATCGGTTTTTCATGCCATCCTCGGTCGAACTGCCAGTCGGCTGGTGTCGCTCACGTGCCAGATTGGAGTCATTGCATTAAGAAATCGCAGCCGCCTTACGTTCCCTCTGTGGCGAGATTCGGCACTTCCGGCGGCAAATCTCTCATATACGACGCCTCGCCCAGGCGGAAGGCGGCCTTCAGCCGAGGCTGGCCCGAAGCTGGTCTGGACCACTGCGGCAGAATGTCCGATCAGCCGCCCACGGCGGCTAGACGCCCAACGCCTTGCGGTTCAGCGTTCGCAGTACACGCAGCGACAAGGTTCGCACGTTCGCGACATTGAGCAGCCAGGCCGCAGCCGCATAGGCGAGGCCGCCGGCGAGGCTGACGATGACGAGCGATACGAGACCGGTGCCGCCCGCTTGCGAGCGCGCCAGCAGAATTGCCGCCGCCATCGCGGCTGCGGAGGCGGCAACGCCGGCGAGGCGATTGAGCTCGAACGGGACCGGATGGGCCCGATGCATCAGGACGAGTGCGACGAGGAAGCCGATCGCCTCGGTTGCCAGCGTCGCCAGCGCCGCGCCGTACAGGCCGTAGCCGCCGATCAGCGCGAACATCAGAATCACACTGATCACCAGCGTGAGAAAGGATTGCGCCGCCAGCATGAACGGCCGCTCGGCGAGCTGGAAGCTGATCTGCACGTAGAACTGATTGGCGATGCCGAAAAGCCGCGCGAGCACCAGGGTCGGCAGCAGCGCCGAGACGCCGGCGCGGAAGTCGATGCCGACGAGCGTGCCGGCCACCTGGTCCGCGGCGAGCGCGAGCCACACCGCAACGGGCGCGACGACGACGAGCAGGAGCTCGAGGCTTTCGGTCAGCCGCTCGCGCGTCGTCTCGCCGTTATTCTCGGACAATGACCGGAACACCAGCGGCACGGTCGCCGCGGCGACGCTGGATGCGATCATGACCATGAACTGGCGCGGCAGATCGGCGGCAACGCCGAAAATGCCGGCAGCGTCCTTGCCGAGCAGATAGGCGACGATCAACCGGTCGCAGGCCGAATAAACTGCGACGGAGAGGCCGGCCAGCGTCAGCGGCAGGCCATAGCGCGCCAGCTGCATGAACTGGCTGCGCTGGAAGCGCGCGATCCCAGTGCGGTCGCCGACGAGATTGAGAATGATGCCGGCGAGCGACCCCAAACCGAATGCGGCGAGCAGTCCCAATCCACCCCAGCCGAGCCAGATGCCGAGCAGACCGAAGCCGACGCTGGAGACGCTGCGCACGATCGAGATCGCCGCGAAGCGGTAGGGCCGCAATTTGGCGCGCTCGAACTCCTGGCCGACATCGACCGCGTTGGCCATGATCGCGACGAACATGCTGGCGAGCAGCAGCTCGACGCTGACATCGCTGCGGAACAGGACAATCAACGGCGTGGTGGCGCAGAGCACCGCGACAGTCAGGGCAAAGGCGACGATCGCCGTGCCGCGAAAATCGACCTCCGCCGACATCGCCTGATAGCGCGACACCGACAGCTTGATCCAGGCGAAGAAGATCGCACCCAGAATGCCCGCAAGGCTGATGCCGACCACATAGACGCCGTACTCCGCCGGGCTCAGCAGCCGCGTATAGGCCGTGACGGCCAAGAAGCCCACCGCCGCAGGCAGGATGTAGGCGACGAGATAAATCGAGAAATGGCGGTTGAGCATGCGAGCACGGGACCGGCAGCGGACTTGCGAGTGTGGCGAGGCTCGATCCAATTGGATCTTGGCGGGCGAACGAACTGCGCCGCAGCATCCCTCAAGAGTGTCACATAAGTCTGCAGATCGGGCGGCGAATGCGGCGTTGGAGCGGCTTTCGCGCGTTAGCGTTAAATTTGCTTTGTGCTGAACGGGCGCATGGATCAGGGAAAAGAAACCATGTTTCCCGGCGTTTTTCGCTTCCGGGTCCCTTTTTACCCGCCCTGCTGCAGAGTTAACCGAACGCCATGAAACCCGGGCGGTTCACCGCACCGCTTGGTACGAAGGCGCGTTGGTTGCAGAAGGAACGTCCCAACGTGACCAGGCTCGCTAGACGCGAATTTCTCCTCGGCAGCGCCGCGGCCCTTGCTGCGGGCGCATCTGCGTCCGCGGTGCCGGCCTCGAAACGCGCCCAGCGCCGTCCCGGCTTTGGCGCTGCGGCGACGCTGTGGGACCTGCAAGCCGATCCGCGGCTCGGCGAGGCCATCAGCACCTATTGCACGCAGGTGGTGCCGGTGCTCGAGCTGAAATGGCCGATGCTGCGGCCGGACGCCCATACGTTCGCCTTCGAGCGCGCCGACGCGATCCTGGATTTCGCGCGCGACAACGATCTGACCATGCGCGGCCACGCGCTCGCCTGGTATCACGACATTCCGGACTGGACCAAGCAGATCAAGGACAGAAGGGGCGTCGAGCGCGCCTATCTCGACCACATCGGCACCGTCGTTTCCTACTACAAGGACAAGCTGACGTCGTGGGACGTCGTGAACGAGCCGATCCCGGACAATCCGAAGGGGATCACCGACCGGCGCGATACGTTCTGGACGCAGCATCTCGGCAAGAGCTGGATTCCGCTGGCGTTCCGCACAGCGGCCGCGGCCGATCCCTTCGTCAAGCTCGCGATCAACGAATATGACATCGAATCGGCGAAGGACTCCTTCATCGCCAAGCGGGCGGCCTATCGCAACCTCATCATGGACCTGCTCGATCAGGGCGTTCCGCTCCACGCCGTCGGGCTGCAATCGCATCTGCATGCCGAGCTCGAGATCGACACGCACGGGCTCGCCGACTTCGTCACCGAGCTGCGCTCCTGGGGGCTCGAGGTGCTCATCACCGAGCTCGACGTCGATGACCAGAAGCTGGCGGGAAGTCCTGCGGAGCGCGATGCCGTCGTCGCCAAGCGCGTCGACGACCTGCTGACCGCCGTTTCCGCGAGCGGCCCGGTGCGCTCGATCCTGACCTGGGGCCTCTCGGACCGTTACAGCTGGATCAACGGCACCTTCGCCCGCGCGGACAAGCAGCCGAACCGCCCGCTGCCACTCGACGGCGAGTTCAAGCCGAAGCCGTTCATGGACGTCATCAGCAAGTTCACGAAAGATACTTAGAGATCAGCGTGTCTTGGGCGTTTCGAACGCGGCTACATCGCCGATGTGATCGGGAGCCAGGCTCGGCGCGCGTCGGTCGCTTGATGAGAGACGGAACACGTCGCGGATGTCGTCGATCGAGGTCGACGAATAGGACTGAATGCAAAGCGCGACCTGCTCGGGCGAGGCCGTGCGCATCATCGCTTCGATCGCAGTGCGGTCGAGCGGCGTGTCGTCCCAGTGCGAGACCGCGATGCTGTCTTCGGTGACCCGATGTCGCGCCAGGTGCTCCGGCGAGGTCGCGACGAAGTTTCCGTAAAGCAAATACTCGGAGAATTTCTTCTTCCGGCACAGCGCCAGCGCCCAGCTCAGGCCCGTCGCCGACTTGATCGCGTCCGTCATCGCACGCGCGGTGTCCTTGTCCCAGACCAGCGCGTTGCCGACATAATCGTCCGCCGGGAAGGTGCGCTGCTTGATGCCGAGCAACTGATCGACCGTGCGCAGCCACAGACCGTGCAGCGGGTGGTCGGCACCGATCGCTTCGCGCGTGACGAACAGAGGCGTCTTCTCGCCGCCGGCATATTGGCCGACGTCGAATTCGCGGAAGAACAGATTGTCCGAGTCCAGGATGCAGAGGCGCTGCTCCGGCGCATTGAGGACGCCGGCGATCTTCAGGATCTGCTGGATGTGCCAGCCGTGCACCGGCGACGACAGCAGCGACAACCAGACCCGCCGGTTGCCGAACTGGAGGGCGGGCGGCAGCGCGAACAGCCATTTCGGCAGATACCGCGAGGCCGGAACGATCACCCGCTTGTCGGACGCGAAGCGCGCGAACAACGGCACGTCCTCATCGTTAACGAGCACATAATGCCGCGTGTAGCCCGTCAGCCAGGTGTCGATGCTCTCGCCGAGCAGCGAAAAGCGTTCGATATCCTTGGCGTAGCTGGCGGTCAGCAGGGCGACGGAATGCATGGAGCACGCTCAAATGGCCATCAGCCCGCACTGATAGCGGCGCCGTGAAACCGGGGAAACCCACAAACGGAATCAAGGTAAAATGAAACGAAGTGTTATCCATCCGACGGCAGCCTTGCTTCGAGTTCCGTCGGACACCTACGACCTCGTGCGCGGCGGCAGATAGCGCACATTCCCCATCTTCAATCGCTGGCTCTTCAACTCTTCGACGAGCCTGTCGCGAACGCTACGGAAGAAGCGTGGAGGCAGAAATCCGTATAGCCACCTTCCAGATCCTGGAACGCGCGACAAATCGTTCGGCCAGAACTGGACGTTGCACTCGGAGATCACGATCCAGGATTCGCCGGGAAGCCCGAGATGACGTCGAACCTGATCGGGGATACGAACAGCTGCCTGATCTGCGCGGGGCGGCTTGGTGCTGACCGGTAGGTAAATGACTTCGTCGAGACGGGCAGGCTCATCACCCTCCCGATGCGGTCGGGGGTCAGGCCGCACCTTGACGAGAACGACACAGGCTGGCCGATCTTTCCGGGGCTGCTTGCGATCGGCCCATTGATAATCGAAGCGAACGACCATGCCCGGTTCGGGTGTCGGCAATTGCTCGCGCAAGCCGTCACCTAATCCAGCAACTTGTCGAGATGGTCATGCCGGGAATCCATCTCGACATTAGCCAGATCTTCCGCGAGATCGCCGGGCAGCTCTCCGATCCTGTAGACCCTTGCGCTGGCGGCTTGTTCGAGGCGGTTGAACTCATCGATGGACATCATGACGTGCCGCCGGCGACCGCGATGTGTGATCGCGATCGGCGCAACGAGAGCTGCGTCTTGGACCTCCCCCAAGCGTCTTTGCAGGTCTTGCGCGCTAAACTCCTTTAGATCCCGCATGTCTCACCAAACTACATTGAAGCTGTGAAATATGTAATTCACATATATTGCGCGTTCAATGGCAGACGCCGGAAAGATATAAAACTGTTATTGATCAATAACTTATCCATCCGACGGCAGCCCCTGCTCCAGCGCACGAAAGCGGAGCGGTGCGAGGGCTGAGGCGCGCTGCCACCAGTCGGCGACGCGGTCGTCGAGGGCGCTCACGCCGCGGCCCTGGCCGGGGAAGATCCGGATCTGCTGGATCGCCTCTGCCTCGAAACCCCTGGCCCTCCGGCTGATCTTGAGGGCGGCGCCTTCGCGGTCGCGCTGGGTCAGCGGCACCAGAAGACGGCCGCGCGGACGGAGCGACCGCAGCCAGAGCGGATGCGGATGCGAGAAGCCGGCATGCACGATGATCACGTGGGCGGGCTCGCCCACGTCCTTGCATCCATCGCCGTGGACGACGGTGACGTTCCCATAGTCGCGCAAATAGCTCGCCGCTCGGGCCGCGAGCCGCTCGTCGCATTCGATCGCATGGACGCGGCCCTTCTCGCCGACCATGATCGACAGCACCGCCGAGAAATAGCCGAGACCGCAGCCGATCTGCACGACACGGTCCGCCCGCTTGACGTCGAGCATGTCGAGCAAATGCGCCCACAGGCTCGGCAGGCCGGTGTCGAGCTTGCGGCGTGCATCGATGGCGACCAGCACGTTGTCATAGAGATGAACGGGATCGGCATCGGGCGTCAGCCGGTAGCTGCGCGCCGCCTCGCCCTTGATGCGCCACGGTCCCCTTGGCAGAAACTTCTCGCGCGGGACGGCGGCGAGCGCATCGAGCAGACGCCTTGAGGCAATCCGCTCGCGCCTGGCGATCAGCTCCACATAGCGCGCACGCGCGGCGGCAAGATCGCTCATGTCACATGACCGGCCTGCTCGCGCACCGGCGCGTCCATACCGAGCTCCTCGACGAGCTGCATCGCCTGCTTCAGGTCCTGCGTATGAAAGCCCTCGCTGAATTTACCGACGATCGGCATGAGCAGGAGCCTTGCGTGCTCGCGCTTGCCGGCTTGATGCGACAGGCGCGCGAGGCAAACGGCGGTGCGGAGCTCCCAGGACAGCGCACCCTGCTTGCGCGCGATCTCCAGCGACAGGCTGAACAGGTCCTCCGCCTCCTGTACCGACGCCGGGTCGCCACCCGCCAGCGTGATCTCGCCTTGCAGGCGATAGACCTCGGCCAGATAGAAGTGATCGCCGGTCCGCCTTGCGGTCGCAAGCGCACCATCCAGCGCGCGCAAGGCGGCGTCGCGCATCCCGACCTTGGCGTAAGTTTCCGCGAGCAGACAGCGGAACCAGCAGCCGGCGAGCCAGGAATCCATCGCCTCGTACTCGTCGAGGCCGAAGCGCATCTGAGCGAGGCCTTCGTCGGCTTCGCCGAGCTGAGCCAGCGCCCAGCCGCGCAGGATCGCCGCCTGCTGCTTCCAGTGCAGGAAATTGTGCTCGGTGGCAATGATCATGGCGCGGTTGGCGTGGTCGCGCGTGCCTTCCACGTCGCGCAAATGCTGCCGGAGATAGGCGCCGAACACCAGCGCGAAGGCGAGCGTAAACGGGTGGCGGATCTTCTCGGCGTTCGCGATCGCCTGCTCGCTGTGCTGGCGCGCGGCGTCGGGCCGGCCGAGGAACCACAAGAGATAACCGAGATAGGACAGCGAGACGACCCCGGGATCGATGCCGTGCCGTTCCATCAAATCGGAGTGCAGATCGGGGCTGAACAGGTTGATGCAGCGGTGCAGATGGTGCTGCGAGGCTGCGAAGCGGCCGCGATAGAACATGGTCATCGCGATCGCGCGGTGCGCCTCGATCAGATAGCCGGTCTGCTGCGCCGGCTGCGTCCGCTCGTTCAGCCGCTCGCGCTTGGCGAACTTCAACAGCTCGACGCTGAGATCGTGCGCGCGGGTGAGATCGGCCCGGATGAAATGGCACACCCAGAGCCCGCGCGTGGCAGCGAAGACCTTTTCGTCGTCGTCGAGCTGACGGCCCAGCTCCAGCGCGCGGATGTAGTTCTCCTCGACCTCCTGCACCGCGTAGCCCTTGGCGGCGATCAGCGCATTGCCGAGCGCAATACGCAGCTCGAGCTCCATCTCGTCCGCGCCCTGCATGCGCGTATTGGCCTGCACGACGTTAAGGCCGCGGCGGAGATGGCCGATCGCTTCCAGGTTGGCGCCGGTCTTGGCCGCCTGCTTGCCGGCCTTGAGCCAGAAGCTGGCGGCGCCCTCGCTCTGGCCGGATTCGGTCAAATGATGGGCGAGCAGCTCCGGTTCGCGCTCGGTCTTCTCCGGATACATCTCGGCGAGCACCTGGGCGATCCGCGCATGCAGCTTGCGCCGCTCGCTGTGCAGCAGGCTCGCATGCGCGGCGTTCTGGATCATCACATGCTTGAAGGAGTAGAGCGCGTCCGGCGGATGGCCGCGGCGCATGATCAGCCCCGCCTCCTCCAGATGATTGAGTGCCGCCTCGATCTGCTCGGCCGGCGTGTTGGCGACGGCGTGCAGCGTCTCGTAGGAGAACTCGCGGCCGATCGTGGCGCCGATCTGCGCGATGCGCTTGGAGGGTCCCATCCGGTCGAGCCGCGCCATCAGCGAATCGGTCAGGGTGGCCGGGATTGCGAGCTGCCGCCACGGTCCCGACAGCACATAGCGCCCGTGCCGCTCGGTGAGCAGATTGGATTCGAGCACCGTCTTGGTCAGCTCTTCCAGGAATAGCGGCACGCCGTCAGTCTTGACGATGATCTCCTCGACGACCTCCTTGGGCATCTCGCGCCCCGCGACGCGCTCGACCAGCGTCGTGCGCAGCTGCCGGCTCAGCCGATTCAGGACCAGGGTGGTGACGTGCGAATGCGCGTTCCAACTCGGCTGGAATTCCGATCGCGCGGTGATGATCGCCAGGATCGGCCGGTTCTGCACCCGGTCGACCAGGAGGTCGATCACCTCGCGGGAGGTCGGGTCGATCCAGTGCAGATCCTCGAACGCGATCACGAGCGGCATCTCGCGCGCAAGGCCGAGGAAATGGTTGACCAGCGCCACGACGGTCGCATCCTTCTGCTGCTGCGGCGACAGCTCGAGCGGCGGATAGCGGTCTCCGGTCGGTATCGACAGCAACGCGGCAAACAGCGGGGTGACCTGCTCGATGTCGCCATGAGCGGCGGCGATCGCGTTCTCCAGGCTCGCCAGCGACAGCGCGGACGACTCCTCGCGATCGAGGCCGAGGGTGAATTTGAGCTGCGCGACGAACGGATGGAACGCGGTCGAGGTGTAGTAGGGCGAGCACTGCAGCGAGACCTGTCCATGGCGGTCGCCCGATACCCGCTCGAAGATCTCCTGGATGATGCGCGACTTGCCGATGCCGGGCTCGCCGAACTTGACCACGACCTGGCCGTCGCCGTCCTTGGTCTGCTGCCAGCGCCCCATCAACAGCGCGATCTCCTCCTCGCGGTTGACGAGCGGCGTCAGCCGCGTGCCCATCGCGGCGGCGAAGCGGGTCTCCACCCGCGAGGCGCGCACCACGTGCCAGGCCTGTGTCTTCTCGGGAATTCCCTTCAAGTCGTGGACGCCGAGATTGCGGTAGTCGAACTTCCCCTTCAGCAGCGACTGTGTCGAAGCGGAGATGACCACGCCGTTGGGCGGCGCCAGGCCTTGCAGGCGCGCCGCGAGATTGACGGTTTCCCCGACCGCGGAATCGCGTTCTTCGGTACCCTGCCCGACCAGATCGCCGACCACGACGAGGCCGGTCGCGATCCCGATGCGGACGGCGGGTGAATGGCTGAGCGCACCGCGCGGCTCGACCGCGCGTGCGGTCGACAGCACCCGCACGATCTCGAGTCCGGCGCGCACCGCGCGCTCGGCATCGTCCTCATGTGCGGTCGGATAGCCGAAATAGACCAGGATACCGTCGCCGACGAAACGGGCGGCAAAGCCCTCGTATTGCTTGACCACCCGGACGCAGGTCTCGCGAAAGTCCGCGATCATGTCGCGGACGTCCTCCGGATCGAACTGCGCGGACAGCGAGGTGGAATCCACCATGTCGCAGAACATGGTGGTGAGCTGGCGCCGTTCGGCTCCGACTTCCGCCCGGATTTGCGGACGCGCCGCCGCGGCTGGCGCCTCCGTGGTCTCCGCTTGAAACAGCGCCGCCATCGCCCGCTGGAGCCGCTTGCGATCGCCGAGCGGCAATCCGAGCTCGACCAGATCGGCTTCGGTGAGATCCGCGATGACGTCGAGATCGAGACGGTGCTGCGCGAAAAGATCGGTGTAGTGCCCGAGGCCGATACTTTCGAGCCAGCGTTTCAGCCCGCCTTCCAAACTCGTGCCCGGCTCATTCTCCAGCATGGTGATTCTGCCCGACCATCACTCCGTCGAAGGGCTTGGAGGCCCCTCAACCAAAGATTTTGGGGGCCAAACTTCACCTCGGACTGGACGCATTCCCTAACTTCTTGGAAGAATAACTTAATCGGACCAAAAGGGAATGGCGTTGTCGGGTATTGCAACCGGAGCGGACGAAGCCTTCGCCGGCACCACGGCCGAACCGAAGATATTCGCGCATATCAGCGGCCTTCTCGAATTCTATGCCCGCAAGACGCCGGCCGCCCCCGCACTCCTCGCTCCCGGCCGGCCGGCGCTCAAATATGGCGCGCTGGCCGAGTCGATCCGGCAATTGGTCCAGACCTTGCGTGAACTCGGCATCGGCCCCGCAGACCGCATCGCGGTTGCGCTGCCGCGCGGCGCGGATTCTGCGCTGGCGCTGATCGCGGTCGCATCAGGCTGCGCCTGCGTCCCCGTCAACCCCGACCTGACGGCAGACGAGCTGCAACGCTATTTCAGCGAGTTGAAGCTGACGGCGCTCGTGACCCGGGCCGACATGAACTCGGCGAGCCGTGACGTCGCCAGGGCGCTCGATATCGCCGTGATCGATTTCGTGGCGGGGCCCGCCCACGATCTCGGCGGCTGCACGTTCATCGCTCCGGCGATCGGGGCGGCAAGAGCCAACGGCGCTTCGCGCGGCGACGACGATGCGTTCATCCTGCTGACGTCAGGTACGGCGGCGCGGCCGAAAATGGTGCCGCTGACCCACCGCAATGTCTGCCTCTCCGCTTACAATGCCGGCCATGTGCTGTCGCTCACGACGCATGATCGCCTGCTCAATGTGCTGCCACTGTTTCATGCCCATGGCTTGATCTCCGGCCTGCTCACGGCGCTGGCTGCGGGCTCCAGCGTGATCTGCACCGACGGTTTCGACGCATCGTCCTTCTTCGGCTGGATGCGGGAGCTGCAGCCGACCTGGTACACGGCGGTGCCGACCATTCATCGCGCATTGCTGACGGCGGCGGAAGCGAACCCGGACCGCGCCCGACCGTCGTCGCTGCGCGTGATCCGGTCGGCCTCGGCCTCGCTCGCGCCGGCGATTCTCGCCGGGCTGGAGGCGACGTTCGGCGTTCCCGTGCTCGAGACCTACGGCATGACCGAGGCGGCCTCGCAGATCGCGGCCAATCCGTTCGAGCTGCGCAAGGTCGGATCGGTCGGCCGCGCCGCCGGCCCGGAGATCGCGATCATGGACGAGACGGGCCGCATGCTCGCAAGCGGCGCGCACGGCGAGATCATGCTGCGCGGGCCGAACATGAGCCGCGGCTATTACAATGACGAGGCGGCGACACGGGCCGCGTTCCGCAACGGCTGGTTCAGGACTGGCGACCTCGGCTATCTCGATGACGACGGCTATCTCTTCATCGTCGGCCGCATCAAGGACGTCATCAATCGCGGCGGGCAGAAGATCTCGCCGCTGGAGGTGGAGGACGTCCTGCTCAGCCATCCGGCGGTGCTGGAGGCCGGCGTGTTCGCGGTCCCGCACGAGAAGCTCGGCGAGAACGTCGCAGCAATCGTAGTGCTGCGGCCGAACGCCGAGGCGACCTCGGACCAGCTGCGCCAATTCGCACGAAAGCGGCTTGCAGCCTACAAGGTGCCGAGCCTGATCCGCAGTGTGGCCACGCTGCCGAAGGGCGCCAGCGGCAAGGTCAAGCGCAATGCCCTCGCCGAACTGATTGCAACTGCGGACGCAGGTCGCGAGACCCGGCTGCCGCGCAATGCGGTCGAGAGCCAGCTCGCCGAGATCTGGGCCGGCCTGTTGGAGCTGCCGCAGGTCGGCGCCGACCAGGACGTCTTCGCGCTCGGCGCGGATTCGCTCGTGGTGACACAGGTGCGCTCGCGCCTGCGCGACCGCTTCAATGTCGACTTCTCGTTCGAGGACATCTTCGATTGCCCGACGGTCGCAGCGCTCGCGGCCCGGATCGAGACCGCCGCAAGCCGGCGCGAGACGACGCTGCCGGCCTGGCGCCGCGCCGCGGGCACGGACGCACCGCTGTCGTTCCAGCAGCAGCGGATGTACGTGCTCTCGCGGCTCGACCCGACCCGGTACAATTATAACGTCGTCGAGATCGCCGTTCTCGAGGGCCGCGTCGACGCCGCCGCGCTGTCTGCGAGCCTCGCTGCGATCTCAACGCGCCATGAGGCGCTGCGCTCGGTCTTCATCGAGCGCCAGGGCGAGCCGGTGCAGCTCGTGCTGTCATCGACGCCGCGGTTGGCGCGCATCAAGCTCAAGCCCTGCCCGGCAGACAAGCGGCCTGCGGCAATCCGGCGCGAGGCGCTCAAGCTCGCGCAACATCAGTTCGACCTCGCCCACGAGCCGCCCCTGAAGGCCACATTGCTGTCATTCGACAAGAACAGCCATGCGCTGGTGGTCAACGTCCATCACCTCGCCACCGATGGCTGGTCGCAGCGGCTGTTCTGGGAGGAGCTCGCCGTCCATTATGCCGCGGCGCGCAAGAAGCATCCGGCCGCACTGCCTCCGCCCGCCTTCCAATATCGCGACTTCGCGCTCTGGCAGCAAAGCTGGGCGCAGACGCCGGCGGCCACGGAGCAGCTCGATTATTGGCGGACCCAGCTCGACGGCGTCACCATGCTGCCGCTCCGAACCGACAGGCCGAGGCCTGAGGTCTGGAGCGGGCACGGCGCGCGCCACTATCTCGAATTGCCAAAATCCCTGTCGGCCGAGCTGCGCACGCTGAGCCAGAACCAGGGCGTCACACCGTTCATGACGCTGCTCGCCGCCTTCCAGTGCCTGTTGTTCCGCCACACCTCGCATGAGGATGTCGCCACGGGATCGCTGATCGCCAACCGCAACCAGATCGAGAGCGAACGCCTGATCGGGCTGTTCGCCAACACCCTGATCCTGCGCAACGATTTCAGCGGCGATCCGAGCTTCGGCGAGATGTTGCGGCGGGTGCGGCAGGTCACGCTGGACGCCTACCGCAACCAGGACCTTCCGATCGAGGAGGTGTTGCGCGCATTGCAGGTCGCGCGCCGCAGCGACGGCAATCCGCTGTTCCGGATCATGTTCATCCTCCAGAACGCCTCGATCGAGGCGGCGCGCTTTCCCGGCCTGTCCACGCGGCGGCTGGAAGTCGATCCCAGGGTGGCGCGCTTCGACATCACGCTCGAACTGGTCGAGGCCGATGGCCGCTTCACCGGCTTCTTCGAATACGCCACCGATCTGCTCGATGCCGCGACGATCGAAGGCATGGCTGCTCAGTTCAAGACGCTGCTCAAGGCCGTCATCGCCAATCCGGAGCAGCGCATCTCGCGCCTGCCGCTCCTGACCGAAGCCGAACGCCGGCAATTGCTGGCGAAAGGCCGGGGCACGCCGGCCGATTTCACCACAAGCGGCAACTTAAGCGAACGCTTCGACCGCCAGGCGAGGAAGACGCCGAACGCCGTCGCGGTGTCGGACGGTCGCACGTCCCTGACCTATCGCGAGCTGGGACGCCGCAGCCGGGCGGCCGCGCGCTGGCTGGCCCGCGAGGGCGTCGGCGCCGAGAGCGTGGTTGCCCTGCTCGCGGAGCGCGGCCCCGACCTGCTTGCCGCGATGACCGCGGTACAGCGCGTCGGCGCGGCCTTCCTCAATCTCGATCCCGACCAGCCGACGGCACGGCTTTCGACCATCCTCGGATCCAGCTGTGCCGGTGTGCTGCTGACCGGGCGGGCTCAGTCTGCCATGGTCGAGGCCCTGCTCGAACCGCTGGTCGAGCGTATCCAGGTGGCCGAGCTCGACGACGCGCTCGCGCCAAGGGCAGACGAGCCGGCCCGCGCCGCACGGCGCGCCGCCACGAGCCTCGCTTATCTCGTCTATACGTCCGGCTCCTCCGGCGCGCCGAAGGGCGTCATGATCGAGCAGCGCGGCCTGTCGAACCATCTGGCCTCGCTCATCTCCGAGCTCGGTCTCTCGCCCAAGGACGTGATCGCGCAGACCGCGCCGCAGAGCTTCGTCATCTCGGTCTGGCAATTCCTCGCCGGTCCCATGGTCGGCGCGCGCGTCCATGTCTGCGGCAACGCGATCGTGCAGGACCCGATCCTGCTGGCGCGGGAGATCGAGCGCGAGGGCATCACGGTGCTCGAGATCGTGCCTTCGCTGCTGCGCGTCATTCTCGATCGCATGGATGAGGCGCCGATGCGGCGCGCCTTCTCCAAATTGCGGCTGCTGATCTCGACCGGCGAGCCGTTGCCCGTCGAGCTCTGCCGCGCTTGGTTTGCCCGCTGCCCGAGGGTGCCGCTGATCAATGCCTATGGCGCGTCGGAATGCTCCGACGACGTCTCCCTGCATCGCCTGACCGAGGCGCCGGCGATCGCGACGGCCAACGTTCCGGTCGGCGCGCCGCTGCCGAACACCCAGCTCTACGTGCTCGACGCGCACCTCCAACCGCAACCGATCGGCGTGACCGGCGAGCTCTGCATCGGCGGCGCAGGAATCGGCCGCGGCTACATAAACGATCCCGCGCAGAGCCGGCAGCGCTTTCTGCCCGATCCGTTCTCGCGCCAGGCCGCCAGCCGGCTCTACCGGACCGGCGATCTGGCCCGGCGCCGCGCCGACGGGACGATCGAATGCCTCGGCCGCGCCGACCATCAGGTCAAGGTCCGCGGCTATCGCATCGAGCTCAAGGAGATCGAGAACGCGCTGGCCGAGCATCCAAGCGTGCGCGCCGCCATCGTCGAACCGCGCCGCGAGGCGAGCGGAGATATCAGGCTGATCGCCCATGTCGTCGCCAAGCCCGGCAGCCGCAGCAGCGCCAGCGAGCTGCGCGACTTCCTGAAGAGCCGGTTGCCCGGCCACGCCATCCCCTCCGCCTTCCTGTTCCTGGATCAGGTGCCGCTCAACGCCCATGGCAAGATCGACCGCTCCGCGCTGCTGGCGCCCGTCCCGCCGGAAACGACCGGCCCGGATGCGGCCGTCCCGGCGCGGCGCTTCACCGAAAAGGTGCTCTCGGACATCTGGATCGAACTGCTGAAGGCCGAGAGCATTGGTGTCACCGACAATTTCTTCGACCTCGGCGGCCATTCGCTGCTGGCCGGCCAGGTGATGGCGCGGATCGCGCGGGCGCTCGGCGTGTCGCTGCCGATCAAGACCGTCTTCGAGGCGCCGACGATCGAAGGGCTGGCGCGGCGGGTCGACCAGGCCGTGGCCACGAAGCCGCGCAAGCCTGCCGCAAGCCTGCCACGATCAGCTGCGGGCGGGCCGCCCGCGCCTTCCATCGGGCAGGACCAGATGCTGCACATCGAACGGAATCTGCCGGGGCTGCCGCAGTTCAACCTGCCCTTCGCCTTCCGTCTGCAGGGCCCGCTCGATTCGGCTGCCCTGGCAAAGGCGATCGACGACGTGGTGCGCCGGCACGAATCGCTGCGCACCGCGTTCGCCTGGCGCGGCGATGAGCCCGAAAGCCGCATCGCCGCGCCGCGCACGCTCGGCCGAATCATGGCGGTCGAGACGATCGGCGACGGCCATCCCCACAACAACAAGCGGCGCAAGGCGCTTGAGCTCAGGAAGATCAATCTCCTGATCGAGCAGGAGACCTATATCCCGATCGACACCAGGCGCGCGCCGCTGTTGCGCGCCCGGCTGTTGCGACGCCACGACGACGATCACGTGCTGCTGCTGACGCTGCATCACGCCGTCGTCGACGGCTGGTCGATCGGCGTGCTGTTCGAGGAATTGTCGAGCCGCTATGCGGCGCTGGCCGGATATCCGTCCGCGCCATTGCCGAAGCCGCCGCCGGCCTTTTCGGATGTCGCACGCTGGCAGCGCTGGTGGTGCGGCACCGACGCGGCGCGGCGCCAGGCTGAAGACTGGACCCAGAATTTGCGTGGAGCCGGCCCCCTTTTCGACGGAGAATCGAGCCCGGGCGCCTCCACCGGGCATCATCCGGTCAGCCTCGAGCACGAGCTGATCGCCCGGCTGACGGCGTTCGCCGGCCAGCACAGTTGCACGCTGTTCATGTGCCTGCTCACCGGCCTGAAGGCCATGCTGCTGGCCCGGACGGGCCGCACCGACATCGCGATCGCGACCGCCATGGCCAATCGTGCCCAGCCGGACACCGACCGAATCATCGGCCCGTTCGAGAACACGGTGATCGTCCGCACGACAATCACACCGGATCTGTCGTTCGTCCAGGCCTTGATGCGGGTGCGCCAGAGCGTGCTCGACGCGCATGCACGGCAGGAGCTGCCGTTCAACGTCCTGGCCGATCGATTGGAGCAGGAGGGGATCGATCCGGCCTCGCTGCTCCAGGTCTATTTCACGCTGCAGAATCCGCTGCGCCAACCGCTCGATCTCCCGGATCTCGCGACGGAATCGATCGGCAACGTGGCGCGCGAGGGCCAGCCGGTGCTGCCGATCGACCAGACCGGGCTGTCACTGATGCTCAAGGAGCGCCCGACCGGCATCACCGGCTCATGCAATTACAAGCGCGATTTGCTGGAGGGCCCCGTGGTCGGAGAATGGATGGAGGACCTCGTCGCGCTGCTGACGGCGGCGATCGCCCAGCCCAACGCACCGCTCGGCAGATTGCTCGCGCGCAGGGCCGCCTGACGCCGCTGCATCGCGCAAGAATACGGGTTCACGCGGCAAAGCTGTGAATGATCAAGTTGCATCTTGATTATTTGGCACCAGCGCGCAAGATTATTCCCGGGGTTTGATTTGGACGATTATTTTCAACCCGGGGAGTGTTATGGGTTTCATCAAATTTACCAAGAAGACCTCGCTCAGCGCGGAGGACCGTAAGGCGCTGCAGGACCTGCTCAATTTCGAGAAGCAGAAACTCCAGACCGAGCTGAAGGATGTCGAAGCCAGCCTTAAGGCTCTGCGCGCGTCCAAGAAGAAGAAGTCCAAGAAGAAGAAATAAATTCGTCGGTCGGGGACGCCGTACGAGTCTTCGCAGATCGGCCGCTTGCTTGTCGAGCTTGGGGGCTCGCACAAGCTTGCGCCTGTAAACCGGCCTACAATCGACAAGAAATCGCCCGGGTGGACCGCTAGGAACGGTCCTCTCGGCTGATTCTTGCGCAGTTGCTTCTTCCGTCGGGACCGGGGATGTGGCCTCGCCTGACGCCATGGGCCCAATTGATGGCAGACGACAGAATCGAACTCTTTGTCGGACTGATCGAGACCATTGACGCGCCGGGCGCGGTCGAGGCGTGCCGACGCCTGCTCTCGGTCGACGAACGGGCGCGGGCCGATCGCTTCGTGTTCGAGCGGCATCGGCGGCAGTACATTTTCGCACATGCCATGTTGCGCCTGGCGCTGTCGCAGGTCGCTTCCAACGTCGCACCCACCGACTGGTCGTTCGGCGCGGGCCGCTATGGCCGGCCGTTCGTCGCAGCACCGGCCACCTCGACCGCGCTGCATTTCAGCCTGTCGCATGCCGACGGCTGCGTCGCCTGCGTGGTGTCGCGGCATGAGGCCGTCGGGGTCGACGTCGAAACCGTGTCGCGGCGCATCGCGCCGCTGTCCACCGCGCTTCGCTTCTTTGCGCCGGAGGAGGTCGAAACCTTGCGCGGACTGCCGGAGCCCGCGGCGATCGAGCGCTTCTTCGACTATTGGACGCTCAAGGAGGCCTATCTGAAGGCCAGGGGCTTTGGGCTCAATCTGCCGCTCGACGCCTTCGCCATGCAGGTGTCACGCGAGGCCATCGAGATCAGCTTCAAGCCCGACATCGTCGACGATCCGGACGGCTGGCGCTTCTCGCTGTGCTCGCCATCGCCCTCGCATCGCCTCGCGATCGCCGACGGCTCCCGCGCGCACGGCGGCCTTCCCATCAGCCGCCATGCCTGGCCGCTCCGCGAAGCGGCTGAGTGAGCGCGTTGAGCAGGAAGAGGCGAAGCGATCTCACCGCGCGTCTTCGAAGCCCGCCAGCACAGAGGTCAGGTTGGCACCGAGGATATCCGAGAGATAGCCGCCTTCCTGCACCAACACGGTCGGCAGGCCCATCTTCGCGATGGCCTGGCCGATGCGGCGGAAGCCGGGTGTGGTGACGGCCAATCCCTTCAGCGGATCGTGCTCGGAGGCATCGAGACCAAGTGCGACGACGAGGGCGCCGGGGGCAAAGGATTCGATCGCCTTGCGCGCGATGTCCAGCGCCTGGAGATAGCCGTCATCGCCGGTGCCGATGGGAAGCGGAATGTTGAGATTGGTGCCGAGGCCCGGACCTTCGCCGCGCTCATGCGCATAGCCCCATACGTAGGGATAATACGCAGCGGGGTCGGCATGGATCGAGATCGTGTAGACGTCGGGCCGGGCATAGAAGATACCTTGCGTGCCGTTGCCGTGATGGACATCGACGTCGAGGATCACGACGCGCTCGTGCTTCTGCTGCAGATGCGCCGCCGCGATCGCGCTGTTGTTGAGGAAGCAGAAGCCGCCGGCCATGTCGCGATAGGCGTGGTGGCCGGGCGGACGGCAGAGCGCGTAGACGGCGTCCTCGCCATCCATCACCATCTGCGCGGCGGTGACCGCAACGTCGGTGGCGGCGCAGGCCGCGGCCCAGGTGCCCGGGCCGATCGGCGCCGCGGTGTCGGCGGTGTGCCAGCCGAGCTTGCCGACGATATGGGTCGGATAAGTCGCGGCATGGCGCACGGGATGGATATTGCCGATCATCTCCGGGCCGGAATCGCCGAGCGCGGTCCAGGCGTCCCAGGCTTCGCTGAGGAACGACAGGTATTCCGGGCTGTGAATGCGCGCGCGGGGCCCCTGCCCGAATGTCTTGGGCTCGACCAGTTGATG
The DNA here is from genome assembly GCF_025200865.1 of Bradyrhizobium sp. NC92. Lineage (NCBI taxonomy): Bacteria > Pseudomonadati > Pseudomonadota > Alphaproteobacteria > Hyphomicrobiales > Nitrobacteraceae > Bradyrhizobium > Bradyrhizobium sp. NC92. Next base: position 1,768,478 of record NZ_CP104171.1, on the reverse strand, counting down.
CTTGCCGTCCTTCAACCCCTTGAGCAGGCGGTCGGCGCGCTCGGGCTGCTCGGTGGTGCGCTTGACGACACCGCGCACCAGGAAGAATTGCGGATCGTGGCTGCGGTGCAGTTCGGTATGGACGGCTTTCACTCAAACACTCCGTGGTCGCAAGCTACTGGACGTGCCGCAGAGTCTTGATCGCCACGGCCGCCGGATGCAAGCAAGAAGAATGCCGTCCATCGTCGCGCTGCCCTGCGCCGAAAGCAGAGCGCTTGCGAAGCTCAGCAGCGGCCGCGCTGGAGACAGTGCTCGCGGCCCTGCTGGTCGGTGCGGAAGGATTCGATGAAGCCGCCCTGACGCTGGGTGACGAAGACGGTCTTGCCGTCGCTGCCGCCGAAGGCAAGGTTGGTCGGCTCCTTGGCCTTCAGCGGGATCTCGCGCTCGACCGCGCCGGTCGGCTTCATCAAGGCGATCGTGCCCTTGAGAATGCGTGCGACGTAGAGGCGGCCGGCGACATCGGTGCGCAGGCCGTCGATCGTGTCGGGCTGAAATGCCTTGACCAGTTTTGCCGCGGTGAGCTCGTTGCCGCTGATCGCATAGGACCAGATCTGGCCGCTGCTGGACTCGCCGACATAGAGCGTTTTGCCGTCAGGACTGAGGTCGATGCCGTTGGTGGTGCCCATCGCGCGCGGTGCCGACATCACCTGCCCCTGCGCGGTCCCGTCCGCTCCTCTGACGATGCGCCAGATGTGGCCTTCGCGGCCCTTCCAGTTCGGATCGCTCGCATAGATCGTGCCGTCGCGCGCGATGGTGATGTCGTTGGGCTGGTTCATCTCGTCGGAGTGAAACCACACCGCGGGCTCGGTCGCGCCCTTTGGGATCGCGAAGATGTTGTGCTTCTTGTAGTCGGCGATGAACATGGTGCCGCTGCGATCGAAACGGATCGCATTGCCGACGCTGCCGCCGGGGAGCGTCGTGAACAGCTCCGAGGCGGCGCCGCCCGCGGGCAATTTGCCGATGGTGCCGGGCTTGCCGAGATTGACCACGAACAGATTGCCGTCGAGATCGGCGGCCGGCCCTTCGATCCCGAAGGTGTATTCGCTAGCGGGCGTCACCTGTGCGCTGTCGAACAATTTCGTTTCGGCGGCGGCCGGCTGCGTCGCGACGAGCAGGATGCTACTGCACAGGCACCAGAAGTTCCTGCCGGATGTAATAGCCATCGCCGTCGGTGCACTCACCATTCAGATAGGGATCGGCTGGCCGGAAGAATCGGCTGAAGCCGGGTTTGTCTACAGCGCTCCTTTGTGTCACGACGACGACCTTTCCGGCCGGTATTTCGCCGCATTCCTTGTTGGCCTTGCTGAAAAACTTCCGCTGCGGCGGGCCCGGCTTGATCCGCATCCGCGTGCCCGGAACCATTTTGGCGACGAACAGGTCCGCGGTATCGCGCAGGCGCGAATAGCCGGGCTCGGTCTTCGGCAGGCTCTCACCGCCGGGCGGCATCAGCTTCTCGGCGCCAAGGCCGCGCAGGCGCGTGCGCAGCCTGCCGGCGTCGGGATCGCCAGGATAGATCCAGCCGTCCTGCGCCAGCATGAAGTGCAGCACCACCCTGTCCTTCTCCGCATCCGATTGCCCCGCATTCAGGCCGAAATCCGAATGGCAGCCGACGCAATGCTTCTGGACGAGGCCCTTGCGCAAGGTGGTGAGGCGAGCGCTGTTCTGCGCATCCCTGGCGACGAAAGCCGCGAGCTGGTCGATCATCGCTTGGCTGCGCGTATCGCAGGGGAGCGGCTGAGGTCGCTCGCCGGCCGCGCGATCGATCCGGATCACGGTCTGGTTCTTGTCCTCGACCAGCCAGATCGCGCCGTCCTCGGCGACCGTCATGCCGACCGGCGCGCCTTGCGGCCGCGCGCCGTTGACGCGATGCCAGCCTGCGATCAGCTCCTCGAACGGCGCGGCCGCGACCTCGCCGGCGTCGGTCTGGAAACTGCGGGTCGGGTCGGCCGCGCAACTCACGTGATAGCGCACCGGTGCCGCACTGGGTTTGGGAAAGCCGTGCTCGTCGACGTCATAGACCAGCAGCCGGCTGCCGGTCGGCCGATAACCGTGCAGGCCGACCAAGAGCTTGCCTTCCAGCTCGGGGAATTTGGCGCCGTGGTAATAGAGCATCGCGAGCGGCGCGCCGTGCGGCGGCATCAGCGAGAGCGGCGGCTTGTAGAGCGCGTTGGCTGAGCAGAGCGATTTGTAGATCCCCGATTGCAGCACCAGCCTGAATTCGGGGCTCGGCGTCGACAAATCGTAGCAATAGGGCCAGCCATAGTGCCTGCCCTGCTCGATTGCGTTGATCTCCTCGTTCGGCTTGAAGATGTCGGGCAGGTCGCGGGCGTTCTCGCCCTGCAGGAAGGCGTAGCCGGCATCCGGAAAATTCGGATGCAGCACCAGGGCCATCGAGTTGCGCAAGCCGCGCGCATAGACGGTGTGCGGCGGGTCGGGATCGCCGGGCTTCAATGCCGGAAAGACACCGCCTGCCGGCGGCGTGAACAGCCAGATCGAGGCCAGCGCGGACGCGCCCTCGGCCGCCGCGCAGGCTTTCGTGATCGGCGCAGGCGTGATGCAGTCGTCACTGTGCGAGCCGACATTGACGAACAGCCGGCCGTCGCGATCGAACACGAACTGCTTGAGCGGATGCGCGCTCTCATCGACCCTCTTGCCATCCGGCAGCGTGATCCGGCGGCCGGGCATGTGACGGATGATGGTCTCGACCGTGCTGCGCGGGTTGTCGGCAAGCGGATCGAACCGGAAGATCGTCTCCGCGGTCGAGGCGTAGAGCTTCCTGTCCGGGCCGACGACCAGGCCGAACGGATATTCTATCCCCGTCAGCAGATCCTTGAAGCGTTGCCCCTGCGGCGCACGCGGATCGAGCAGCAGCAGCCGCCCGTCGGTGTGGCCCCAGCCGCCCATGTCGGCGACCACGAACAGGTCGCGGCCCGGCACCTGCACGATCGCGCGCGGAAATTTGAGGCGGTCCTCTTCGCTGGCGACGAGGCCGGCGCAAAATCCCGCCTTCATGTCGATCTGGATCCTGGGAAAGGCCAGTTCGCCGCTGCCGCAGGCTTCCGTGCCGATCGCATAGCCGCTCTTCCTGACCGGCTCGGATGAGGCCGGGGCCAAGCCGAGCGGCGCGGCGGCCAAAACCGCTGGAAAGACAATCGCTGCAAGCAAGCGCAGATGTCGGCGTTCGCGCGCGAATGTGAGCTGGTTCACGGTGACCCCCGCCTTCCCGCGGACGTTGTTCCATGCCGCCGCGGCGCCGTCCAGTCATCACCCGCCTGTGATTAAACCTGTAACGACCTTGGGTCCGACCAATATCCGTAGATTTCCTTACCGGGCTCGACCCGAATGTTTCGCGAATGCTTGGGGTGGTATCGGTTTGCCGTCCCAATCGCTTTCTACAGGAGGCGCCTATGGTCCAGGTCTATTTTCACTGCTCCAACACCGAGGGCACGCTGATCGACCGCTACGGCGCCGCCGTCGCCAATCTGACCGAGGCGCGCGACCGCGCCGCTCAGATCATGAACTCGATGATCCAGACCCCCGGTGCCGAAGACTGGCGCGACTGGGTGATCCATGTCAGCGACGACGCTGGCGAGGAGATCTTCGATCTCCCCTTCACCGCCATGCTCGGCAAGCCGCATTGAGGTGATGCCATGTTGCTCGCTTCACTGAGCCTGCTGCGTCAGCCCCTGAGCTTCGTCGCCACCCGATGGCAGACGCTGATCCGCGTCGCGGCCAACCCCTATCGCCCCGAGCTGCACTACATGCGCGGACCGGGCCCGAAATGGCGCGCCAAGTATCAGGCCAGCCGGCTGGATCGCATGCGCTGAGGCAGCGCTTAGCGCGCCTTTGCAGACATTTTTATCTTTCGTCATGGCCGGGCTCGTCCCGGCCATCCACGTTTTGGGGGCGCCGATACGAAGACGTGGATGCCCGGGACAAGCCTGGACAAGCCCGGGCATGACGAGGGGAGAAAGTGTGCCCCACCTCACCTCCCCGTAAACCTCGCCTTGCGCTTTTCGACGAACGCGTTGCGGCCCTCGATGGCGTCCGCGCTCTTGCGGATCACCGCCTGAAGCTCGATCTCGCGGCGGAACTGCGCCTCGTAGGTCGCGTGCTCGCTCTCCTCGACCAGGGTGCGGGTTGCGACCAAGGCGCGGGTCGGGCCTTCCGCCAGGCGGCGGGCCAGACCTAACGCCTCGTCCATCAGCTTGGCGTCGTCGACGACCTGCCGCACCAGGCCGATCTCCTGGGCACGTTCCGCCGTCAGCGGCTCGTTGAGCAGCATCAGCTCGAGCGCGCGCTGCCGGCCGATCAGTCGCGGCAGCAGCCAGGTCGAGCCGAGATCCGGCACCAGCGCGATGCGGCTGAAAACCTGGATGAAGCTCGCCGACCGCGCCGCGACGATGATGTCGCCGGCCATGGCCAGGCTAAAACCGCCGCCAGCCGCAACGCCATTGACGGCGACGAGGACGGGCACGCGGCATTCGCGCAGCGCCTTGAAGGCCGGCCAGTAGAAGCGCATCACGCCGGCCGCGATGTCCTCGCCGAGTGCCTCCGAGGCCTTCAGGTTCTGGCCCGAGCAGAAGCCGCGCCCCGCGCCGGTCAGGATCAGAGCGCGGATGTCCTCGTCCTGCGTCATCTCGGTCACGGCAGCGGCGAGCGCGCCGAGCAGGTCCGGCGTCATCGCGTTGAGGCTGGCCGGTTCGTCGAGCGTCAGGATCCCGACCGCGCCATCCCGCGCCTGTTTCACACCAGCCATGCCGCGCCTCCCTTTGGATGTTCTCGTTGGCGGCAATGTGCCATTGTCCGCGCGCTTCGCCAATTGCGGAGCCTCGCATTCAACGCAGCGAAGCCATCGACAAGCATCAAGACGACACCATGCCTCAGCAGTTCAGTCTCAACCAAACCGTCCGCAAGCCCGCCGTCACATCCCAGGGCGGCATCGTTGCCTCGCAATCGCGGCGGGCGGCTGAAGTCGGGGCGCAGGTGCTGGCCGCCGGCGGCGACTGCGTGGACGCGATCGTCGCGACCACATTTGCCCTCAACGTCCTCGAGCCCTGGAACAGCGGCATCGGCGGCGGCGGTGCGATGGTGCTCTACCGCGCCAAGGAAAATCGCTATGAGGTGATCGACTACGGCATGTGCGCGCCGCAGAGCCTGCGCACTGAGGACTATTCGCTCAGCGGCGAAGGCGCCGCCTCCGACCTGTTTCCCTGGCCAAGGGTGAAAGGCGATCGCAACATTCACGGCCCCGGCTCGATTGCCGTGCCCGGCGTCGTCGCCGGAATGGAAGAGGCGCATCGCCGCTACGCCAAGATGCCGTGGAAGGATCTGATCGCGCCGGCAGCTCGGCTCGCCGGCGAAGGCCTGCTGGTCGATTGGTGGACGACGGTGACGATCGCGGGCTCGGCAGCCGATCTCAGGCGCCATCCCGCGAGCGCGGCCGCATATCTGAAGGACGGCCTGCCGCCGACCGCGCCCTGGGGCATCAAGTTCGAGACGCGGCTGCCGCAGGACGCCCTGAAGGCGACGCTGTCACATCTCGCCGATGCGGGCGCTCGCGATTTCTACCAAGGCGATCTCGCCAGGAGCATTGCTTCCGACATCAAGGCCGACGGCGGCTCGCTGTCGGTGGAGGATCTCGCTGCCTTCCGCGCCCATCTGCGCGAGCCGCTGGCGATCCCCTATCGCGAAGGCAGGGTGTTCGCGACCCCCGAGCTCACCGCGGGGCCGACCATGGCGCATGCGCTGCGCCTGCTGCAGCAGAGCTTGACGCCCGCAGGCGCGCCGGATGCCGGCGCCTATGTCGAATATGCGCTCGCCCTGCAGGCCGCCTTCCGCGAGCGGCTCAAGGACATGGGCGATGCCGACGGCAAGCGCTCGCTCGGCGCCGAATATCTGGCGCCGGCCTGCACCACGCATTTCTCGGTGGTCGACCGTCACGGCAACATCGCGGCGGTGACGCAGACGTTGCTCTCGTCGTTCGGCTCGCGCTACGTGACACCGCACACAGGCATCACCATGAACAACGGCATCATGTGGTTCGACCCGACGCCTGGTACCACCAACTCGCTTGCACCGGGCAAGCGCTGCCTTTGCAACTACACGCCGGTCATCGCCGAGACCAAGGACGGCAAGCGCCTCGCCGTCGGCGCCTCCGGCGGACGCCGCATCCTGCCCGCGGTGATGCAGCTCGTGTCATTCGCGATGGATTACGGCATGGACCTGGACGCCGCCATCCACCAGCCGCGCATCGACGCCAGCGAAGGCGCGGTGGTGATCGGCGATGCGCGCCTGCCGGCGGAGGTGCGCAAAGCGCTGGCCGCGCGCTTCGACTATGAAGAGAGCCGGCTGCAGGCGGTGCCGCAGAAGTTCGCCTTCCCGAGCGTCGTGATGCGCGAGGGCGAGCTCAACTCCGGCGCGGTCGAGATTTTCCAGCCGTGGGCCGATGCGGTGGCGGAGAGCTGACCGCGGGGATCGAAGAACCAGCGCGCGTTGAGCATTTGCGCGATTACGCATCAAGGCGAGCGTCACGACTCCTCCACATTCGCGGGGAACTTAGGCAGCCGAACGTCGTTCATTGAACGGACAAGTGCGCTCACCCCTGGAGGACATATGAAGAAACTTGCGCTCGCTGCGTCGCTGGTCATTGCGGCCGGGTTCACATTCACCAGCCCTGCTTTGGCCAAGGGCGGCCACGGTGGCGGTCATGGCCATGGTCATGGCCATAAGATGGGCCATCATTACCATGGCACGCCGCCCGGCTGGTCGCAGGGACGCAAAGTGGGCTGGCGCGGTTACGGCTGCCCGCCCGGACTGTGGAAGCAGGGTCGCTGCTAAAGCCGATCCGGAATTCACACAAGGCGTCGCTCCTCACGGGCGACGCTTTTTTCATATGCCGAGCTGGTCCCGCACGCGGCCCGCGATCACGGCGGTGGTCACGCCGACCGGCCAGAACGCATGCATCGGGATCGGCTTGATGCCGGTGATGGGCATGTCGATCTCGGCCTTGGCGCCGCCGATCAGGCGGCGGGCGAGCTGCGCGCCCATCGCGGTCGAGAGCGCAACACCGCGGCCGTTGCAGCCGAGTGAGATCAGAACGCTTTCCGCCGGCTCGTGCACGTGGGGATAATGGTCCTTGGTGATGGCGAGCCGGCTGTTCCAGCCGTGGGTCCAGGCAACGCCCTTGAGCTGCGGCCAGAGCCGCTCCGCATAGCGCATGAGATAGGCGACGTCATGCGGCGACTTGATCCAGCGCATCGGGCCGCGTCCGCCCATCAGCAGGCGGTTCTGCTGATCGATGCGATAATAGACCGTGATGTGGCCGCTCTCGTAGAGAACGGGGCGCGTCGGCATGATCGAACGGGCGACCGCGTCGGAGAGCGGCGCGGTGGCGGCGATGGAGGAAAACACCGGCACGATGGTGCGGCGGAGCGCCGGCCAGAGATCGTCGGTAAAACCGTTGGTGGCGAGCAGGACCTTGTCGGCATGAACCACCGCGCGCGGCGTCTCGATGCGCCAGCGCGAGCCGTCGCGGCGCAGCGACAACGCCGGCGTCTCGCCATGAACCGTCGCGCCCGCCGAAATGGCGGCCCGCGCAAGCCCGCGGGCGTAGCTGAGGGGATGCAGATCGCCGCCGCTTGTATCGAGCATGGCGCCGATGTAGCGGTCGGTGCCGGTCATGTCGCGGAGCTGCGCTCGGTCGAGGTACGTCACCGGCAGGCCGCGGCGGATGCATTGCTGCGCGGTCTTCTCGATCGCGGCGGCGCTGCTCTCATTGTAAGCCGCGCGCAGCGTACCGTTCTGCCGCGCCTCGCACGGGATCTGGTAACGGCGGATCAAATCGTGCGTGAAGTTGGTCGTGCCGTAGGCGAACGCGATCATGCGGCGGCCGAGGTCAGTGCCGAAATCGGCCTCGATCTGATCGGGATCGTGCTTCAGTCCGGGGTTGGTGTGGCCGCCATTGTTGCCGGACGCGCCCCAGCCCGGCTCCTGCGCCTCCAGCACCAGCGCCTCGACGCCCTGCTCCGCCAGATGCAGCGCGGTGGAGAGGCCGGTGTACCCGCCGCCGACGATCGCGACGGAGACGCTCTTGTCGACGTCGAGCGGCGGCGTGGCAACCGGCGCGACTGCAGTATCGGCATAGAGCGAGGGCGGCAGAGGCAGGCGCGTCATGGCGAGTCCGGTCAGAGCGGATGCAGCACGCGGCGCAGGAAGTCCTGCGTCCGCGCGTGCTGCGGTTGATTGAGCACCGATTTCGCCGGCCCCTGCTCGACAATCACACCGCCATCGATGAACAGCACGCGATCGGCAACGTCGCGGGCAAAGCCCATCTCGTGGGTGACGACGACCATGGTCATGCCGTCGTCGGCGAGCTTGCGCATGACGCCAAGAACGTCGCCGACGAGCTCGGGATCGAGCGCCGAGGTCGGCTCGTCGAACAGAATGGCCTTGGGCTGCATGGCGAGCGCCCGCGCGATGGCGACGCGCTGCTGCTGGCCGCCGGAGAGCTGCGGCGGATGCGCGTCGGCCTTTTCCGCAAGCCCGACCTGGGCGAGCAGCGTCCGGCCGCGCTCCAGCACTTGCGCACGCGGCTCCTTCTTCACGAAGAGCGGTCCCTCGATCACGTTCTCCAGCACTGTCCGATGCGGGAACAGGTTGAAGCGCTGGAACACCATCGAGACCTGGGTGCGGATGTTCACGATCGACGGCGCGTCGCGGTCAACCTTCAAGCCTTCGACGCTGATCTCGCCGCGGTCGTAGCTTTCGAGCCCGTTGATGCAGCGCAGGATGGTGGATTTGCCGGAGCCGGAGGGGCCGATGATGCAGACCACCTCGCCCTTCTCGACGCTCGCCGTGATGCCCTTGAGCACCTCGACCTTGCCAAAGCTCTTGTGGACGTCGCTCAGCTCGATCATCGCTTGCCGGCCCGCTTCTCGAAGTGACGGACGAGCAGGATCAACGGAATGCTCATGGTGAGATACATCAGGGCGACCAGCGTGAACACGCTGGTGTTCTTGAACGTCGAGGACGCGATCAGCTTGCCCTGCAGCGCGAGCTCGGCGACCGTGATGGTCGAGGCCTGCGAGGAATCCTTCAGCATCATGATCATGACGTTGCCGTAAGGCGGCAGCACGATGCGCACCGCCTGCGGCAGCACCACGCGGCGCATGGTGAGCCACCAGCCCATGCCGATCGACTGCGCCGCCTCGATCTGGCCCTTGTCGATGGCCTCGATGCCGGCGCGGAAGTTCTCGGCCTGATAGGCCGAATAGGCGATGCCGAGGCCGAGGATGGCGGCCTGCAAGGCCGACAGCGTGACGCCGAGATCCGGCATCACGAAGTAGAGGTAGAACAACAGCACGATGATCGGGATGCCGCGGATCACGTTGATCAGGCTGGCGCTGAGCATCGACAGCGCTCTTATGCCGGAGACCCGCATCATCGCCCAGACGAGGCCCAGCACCGTCGAGAGCAGCAGCGAGCCCACCGTGACGATGATCGTCAGGGCGACGCCGTTCAGCAGGATCGGGAAGAACTCGACGGCGTCGCGCCAGAAGCCTTTCATTGGGCAGCCTTCGATCGATCAGGTCTTGCGGTCAGGTCTTGGCAATCAACCTTGCGCCTTCTGGCCCCATTTCTCGAGGATCTTGTCGATGGTGCCGTTGGCCTTCAGCTTCGCCAGCGAGGCATTGATCTTGCCGAGCAGTGCGCTCTCGCCCTTGCGCACGCCGATGCCGACCGAGCCGACGGTAACGGGCTTGTAGCTGTCGACGAGACGCACGTCGGGGAAACCGCCCTGCTTCAGATTGTAGGCGAGGATCGGATAGTCGGCGAAGCCGGCCTTGAGACGGCCGGTGTTCACGTCGCGCAGGATGTCGGGGATGGTGTCGTAGGCCTTCACGTCCGCGAACAGGCCGGACTTCTTCAGCGCATCGACGAAGGCGGTGCCGACTTGCGCGCCGACTGTCTCGCCCTTCAGGTCCTCCTGCGCAGCGTAGGCCTTGGCATCGCCCTTCGGCACCACGAGGCCTTCGCCATAGGTGTAGATCGGGTCTGAGAAGTCGACGACCTCCTTGCGCGGCGCGGTGATGAACATCGCGGCCGCAATGATGTCGATCTTGCTCGAGGTCAGCGACGGGATCAGCGCCGAGAACGCCATCGGCTCGATCTGCAGGTTGAGGCCGGCGTCCTTGCCGATCTCGGTGACGAGATCGACCATGATGCCCTGGATGGTGTTGGTCTTGGTGTCGAGGAACGTGAAGGGAATGCCTGTCGGTGTCGAGCCGACCTTCAGCACCTGCTGCGCCGAAGCCGGCACGGCTGTGGCAATGGCGAGCGCCGCGATTGCGGCCTGAACAAAACGCTTCATCGCATCCCCCTTTTGGGCCTGGCCGGCGCATGTCGCGATCAGACGTTGCGGGCCGGGCCGTTTCGGCCTATTTTCACCAATATGAAAATTTGGTCATACTTTCGCGGACGATGCAAGCGGTTTTCATGCACATGAAGGAAGCGGTTTGACGTGAGCGGTGGCAAAAGAATGCGCAAACCGGCCGCCGCAAAGCCGGCCAAGAAAAGGCCGGCTAAGGTGAAGGCCAAGCCGGCCGAGCCGGCGATGGACGTCGCGGTCGGCCGCCGCATCCGCGACCTCAGGCGGGTCAGGCAATTCTCGCTGGAGACGGTCGCCGCGCGCACGGAGCTGTCGATCGGCTTTCTCAGCCAGATCGAGCGCGGGCTGTCGTCGCCGTCGCTGCGGGTGCTGGCGACCCTCGCCGACGTGCTCGGCGTCGGCATCGCCGCGCTGTTCGGCGCGAGCCCGAGCGCCGACGGCGCATCGGATCAGGTGGTGACACGCGGGCTGCAACGGCCCGAGCTGAAGCTCTGGCGCACCGGCGTGTCCAAACAATTGCTGAGCCCGGCCAGCAGCGACAACAAGCTCAATCTGTTCCTGGTGCATCTGGAGCCCGGCGGCTCCACCGGCGATGAGCTCTACACCCACGACGGCGAAGAGGCAGGGCTGGTGCTCGAAGGCGAGATGATGCTGACGGTGGACAGCCAGACGTGGTCGCTGAAAACAGGCGACAGCTTTCGCTTCGCGAGCCGAAGGCCGCACCGGTTTTCCAATCCGGCGCAGGATGCGAAGGCCGTGGTGCTGTGGGTGAATTGCGTGACGGGGGCGGGGTAGCTGCTTCAACGCACGCGGCGGACTGAAGAAATCCCGGGACATCTCCACGCCGTCATTGCGAGCGAAGCGAAGCAATCCAGAGTCTCACCGCGGAGACGGCCTGGATTGCTTCGTCGCTTCGCTCCTCGCAATGACGAGGGGATAGAGCCTTAGCCAAACCGGTGCTTGTACCGCTCCACTGACAGCGCGCTGACGTCGATCTCCGGCTTCTTGCCTGACAGCATGTCGGCGAGCACGCGGCCCGAGCCGCAGGACATGGTCCAACCGAGCGTGCCGTGGCCGGTGTTGAGGTGCAGGTTGGCGTAGTGCGTCGGGCCGATCACGGGCGGGCCGTCCGGCGTCATCGGGCGCAGGCCGCTCCAGAACGTCGCCTTGGACAGATCGCCGCCGCGCGGGAACAGGTCGGTCAGCGAATGATCGAGCGTGTCGCGGCGCGCGTCGTAGAGCTTGCTCGAATAGCCCGAGATCTCCGCGGTGCCGCCGACGCGGATGCGATTGCCGAGGCGGGTGATCGCGACCTTGTAGCTCTCGTCCATCACGGTCGATTCCGGCGCGCCGGAGGCGTCCTTGATCGGCACCGTGATCGAATAGCCCTTCACCGGATAGACCGGCAGCGAGATGCCGAGCGGCGCCGCCAGCCGCGACGACCAGCTGCCGAGCGCGAGCACGTAGGCGTCCGCCTGCAGCAGGCCGGCGCTGGTCGCGACCCCGCTGACGCGCGCGCCCTCGGTGACGATGCGATCGATCGAGGTGTTGAACATGAAGCGCACGCCGAGCGCCTGGGCGTGCTTGGCGAGCGCCTGCGTGAACATGTGGCAGTCGCCGGTCTCGTCCTGTGGCAGGCGGAGCCCGCCGACGAACTTCTCCTTCACGCCCGCAAGCGCCGGCTCGACTGCGATGCAGCCCTCGCGGCTCAGCACCTCGAAGGGAACGCCGTACTGCTTGAGCACGGCGATGTCTTCGGCGGTACCGTCGAGCTGGACCTGGTAGCGAAACAGCTGCAGCGTGCCCTGCGAGCGCTCGTCGTACTGGATGCCGATGTCGCGGCGCAGATCGCGTAAAGAGTCGCGGCTGTATTCCGCGATCGGGATCATCCGGCTCTTGTTGACCGCGTAGCGCGCGCTGGTGCAGTTGCGCAGCATTTTGAGCAGCCAGACCCACATGACGGGATCGAGCTTCGGCCGGATCACCAGCGGGCCGTGCTTCATCAACAGCCACTTAACCGCCTTCACCGGCACGCCGGGGCCGGCCCAGGGCGAAGAATAGCCGGGCGACACCTCGCCGGCGTTGGCGAAAGAGGTCTCCAGCGCCGGCTCCGGCTGACGGTCGACGACCGTCACCTCATGCCCGGCACGCGCGAGGTAGTAGGCAGAGGTGACACCGATGACACCGCTGCCGAGGATCAGGACTTTCACGCTTCGTCAAACTCCCGCGGCGCTCGCCGCTGCAAGGACACAACTCGCTGGCGGCGAGAGCAATTATCAGGCCACCTTCTTGATGGCGTCGCCGAGGATCGAGACCATCTGGTCGATGTGGCTCTTCTCGACGATGAGCGGAGGCGACATCGCGAAGCTGTCGCCGCTCATGCGCAAGTAAAGGCCGGTGTTGAAGCAGTCGACCATGACGTCATAGCCGCGCGCGCCGACGACGCCGTCGCGCGGGGCGAGCTCGACCGCGCCCATCAGGCCGCAATTGCGGATGTCGACGACGTTCGGCAATCCCTTCAGCGAGTGCAGCGCATCGCGCCAGTATTCGGCGATCGACGCACCGCGCGTGAGCAGGCCTTCGTCCTTGTAGATGTCGAGCGTCGCGATGCCGGCGGCGCATGCGGTCGGATGCGCCGAATAGGTGTAGCCGTGGAACAGCTCCATCTGATTCTCGGGGCCGACCATCATGCCGTCATGCACCTTGCGGCTCGCAAACACGGCGCCGCAGGGAATGGTGCCGTTGGTGATGCCCTTGGCCGTCGTCATCAGGTCCGGCGTGACGCCGAAGAAGTTGGCGGCGAACGGCGTGCCGAGGCGGCCGAAGCCGGTGATGACCTCGTCGAAGATCAGGAGGATGCCGTGCTTGTCGCAGATCTCGCGCAGGCGCTGCAGATAGCCCTTCGGCGGCGGCAGCACCGCGGTCGAGCCCGGCACCGGCTCGACGATGACGGCGGCAATGGTCTCGGCGCCATGCAAGGCGACCAGACGCTCGAGATCGTCGGCGAGCTCGGCGCCATGCTCGGGCTGGTCCTTGGCGAAGGCGTTGCGGGTGAGATCGTGGGTGTGGCGGATGTGGTCGACGCCCGGCAGCAGGGTCGCAAACGCACGACGGTTGGCGACCATGCCGCCGACCGACGTGCCGCCGAAGCCGACGCCGTGATAGCCCCGCTCGCGGCCGATCAGGCGGGTGCGGCTCGACTGGCCGTTGGCGCGGTGATAGGCCAGCGCGATCTTCAGCGCGGTGTCGACCGACTCGGAGCCGGAATTGGTGAAGAAGATGCGATCGAGGCCCTTCGGCGCGATCTCGGCGAGGCGCTCGGCGAAGTCGAAGGCCAGCGGGTGGCCCATCTGGAACGTGGGCGCGAAATCCAGCGTCATCAGCTGGCGCTCGACCGCGGCGGCGATCTGCTTGCGGCCGTGGCCGGCATTGACGCACCAGAGGCCGGCGGAGCCGTCGATCACCTTGCGGCCGTCGACGGTGGTGTAATGCATGCCCTCGGCCGAGGAGAACAGGCGCGGCGCCTTCTTGAACTGCCGGTTGGCCGTGAACGGCATCCAGAACGAGTCGGTCTTGATGGTGTTCGGAATCTGATGAAGGGTCACGGCCGCGCTCCTTTGCTGACCCGCTAGCAGAGCCACGGCTTGGAAACCGCAACAAGTCCTTTTCTGGTGACCTGCAAGCCATTGATTTAGCTGGGGCTGCCGGTCCATATTTGCGCGATCCGCAACACCTGCAACACGGGACCAGGGCATGAGCGTCGACATCGGTGGACGGCTGCGATTCATCCGGGCGCGCCACAAGCTGTCGCAGCGCGAGCTGGCCAAGCGTGCCGGCGTCACCAATTCGACCATCTCGCTGATCGAATCCAACCAGATGAACCCCTCGGTCGGCGCGCTCAAGCGCATCCTCGACGGCATCCCGATGGGGCTCGCCGAGTTCTTCGCGCTGGAGCCGGAGTCCAGGCGCAAGATCTTCTACCGCGCCGAGGAGCTCACCGAGGTCGGCAAGAAGCCGATCTCGTACCGACAAATCGGCGACAATCTGTTCGGCCGCAGCCTGCAGATCCTCAAAGAGCGCTACGAGCCCGGCAGCGACACCGGGCGCGTGCATCTCGTCCATGACGGCGAGGAAGGCGGCATCGTGATCTCAGGCAAGCTCGAAGTCACCGTCGAGGACGAGCGCCGCATCCTCAATCCCGGCGATGCCTATTATTTCGAGAGCCGCCGCCCGCATCGCTTCCGCTGCGTCGGCGGCAAGCCGTGCGAGGTGATCTCGGCCTGCACGCCGCCGACGTTCTGAAGGCGAGATCGACGCATCCGGCGCGACTCGTTCACCTCTCCCGCAAGCGGGAGAGGGAGCGCACCTCCGTCGTTGCAGCGATTTGGCCTCATTTCATCGCGCTTCAAAGCTGCGTCAGCAACTCCTCGATCCGGATCGGAAATTTGCGCACCCGCACGCCGGTGGCGTGCCAGACCGCGTTGGCGACCGCGCCGGCGCTGCCGGTGATGCCGATCTCGCCGACGCCCTTGATGCCGAGCGCGTTGACGTGCGGATCGTGCTCCTCGACGGTGATGACGTCGAGCGGCGGCACGTCGGCGTTCACCGGGATGTGGTACTCGCCGAGATCAGCATTCATGATCCGCCCGCTGCGGCGGTCGGTGATCGCCGCCTCGTGCAGCGCGAAGGACAGACCCCAGATCATGCCGCCGAACAGCTGGCTCTGCACCATGCGCGGATTGACGATGCGTCCGGCGGCGAAGGCGCCGACCATGCGACTGAGGCGGACCTGGCCGAGCTCGGGATCGACCTTCACCTCGGCGAACACCGCGCCGTGGGCATGCATCGCATATTGCTCCATCGCCGCAGGGTTCGGCGCGCCGGTGCCGCGCGCCTCGACTTCGGCAACGCCGGCGCGCGCGAGAATCTCGGCATAGCTCTCGCTCCGGCTCTCGTCGTCGCGGCGGATCAGCCTGCCGTCGCGCGCGATCACGCCGGCATTGCCGGCGCCGAACAGTGGCGAGCGCTCGTCGCTGGTGGCGAGATCGGCGAGCTTTGCGATCACGGCCGCACCGGCGCTGTGGATCGCCGCGCCCGCCGTTGCCGTGTGCGCCGAGCCGCCGGCGATGCCGGCGTCGGGCAGGTCGGACGTGCCGGACTTGAAGTCGAGGCGGTCGATGTCGAGGCCGACGGCATCGGCCGCGATCTGCGCCAGCGCCGTCCAGGCGCCCTGCCCCATGTCGTGCGCGCCGATCTCCATCACGCCGGAGCCGTCGCGCCGGATCGCCGCGCGCGCCTCGGCCTGGAACATGAGCGCCGGGAAGGTCGCCGTGCCCATGCCCCAGCCGACCAGAAGGCCGGCATCGTCGCGCATCTGGCGCGGCTGCAGCGGACGCTTCGCCCAGCCGAAGCGCGCGGCGCCCTGCTCGTAGCAGGCCCGCAGCGCCTTGGAGGAGAAAGGCCGCCCCGTCATCGGCTCCACCTCGGCGTAGTTCTTCAGGCGGAAGGCCAGCGGATCCATGCCGCAGGCCCAGGCCATCTCGTCGATCGCGCTCTCCAGCGCGATCGAGCCGGTCGCCTCGCCGGGCGCGCGCATGAACAGCGGCGTGCCGGTGTTGACGCGGACGGCATCGTGCGAGGTGCGGATCGCCGGCGCCGCATAGAGCGTGTGCGAGGCATCGGCGGCGGGCTCGTAGAAATCGTCGAAGGTGCTCGACACCGTTCTGGCATGGTGGTCGAGCGCGGTCAGATGGCCCTCGTGATCAGCGCCGAGCCGCAGGCGCTGACGCGTCGGCGCGCGGTGGCCGACCGGGCCGTACATCTGCTCGCGGCGCAGCACCAGCTTGACTGGCCTGCCGACGAGCTTCGCCGCCATGATGCCGAGGACCGGCGGCCCGCCCATGAGCCCCTTCGACCCGAAGCCGCCGCCGAGGAACGGGCTGCGCACGTGGATCTTGTCGGGCGCGATGCCGAACAGTTCGGCGATGCGCGCCAGCGACAGCTTCAGGCCCTGGGTCGGCATGTCCACGGACAGCCTGTCGCCATCCCAGTGCGCCACGACAGCATGCGGCTCCATGGCGTTATGATATTGCGGCGGGGTCTCGTATGTCGCATCGATCTGCTTTTCGGCTGCGGCAAGGTCGGCCTCGACATCGCCGCGGTGATTTTCGGTCGGGTTTCCGACGCCGACGACGGGCGGCACAAAACTCTCGCCGGCGTCGAGCCCAACCAGCGGAGGCAGCGTCTCGTAGCGCGGTGCCAGCAGCGCGGCACCTTCGGTCGCGGATTCAAGCGTCTCGGCGATCACGACGGCGATCGGCTGGTTGGCGTAGCGGACTTCGTTGCTCTGCAACGCCTCCATCCGAAACACGAACGGATTGGTCTTGATCTCCGGATCGATCGCGAGCGCCGGCTTATTCTCCGGCGTCATGACGTCGACGACACCGGGATGGCGTTTTGCGGCAGCGACATCGAGCGAGACGACGCGGCCTCGCGCGATGCTGGAGACGGCCATCACTGCAAACAGCATGCCGGGCGGATGGTTGTCCGCGGCGTAAGTCGCCTGCCCCGTCACCTTGAGGATGCCGTCACGGCGGGTCAGCGGCTGGCCGATATTCGAGCCGTGCCGCAGGTGAGCGGGAGCGCTGGTGAGGTTGAACTCAGGCATGGAAGGCTCCGGAGGTCGAGGCAAAGGGAGAGGCCGGCAGCGCGGGTATCCGCGCGGGCGTGCCGGCGGCGGCCAAGGTCAGCGCGCGCACGACGATGCGACGCGCGAGCTCGATCTTGAAGGCGTTGTCGCCGGACGGCTTTGCGCCCTCGAGCGCGCGCCAGGCCGCCTCCTGGAATGCGTCTGCCGTGGGCGCGACGCCCTTGAGGACGCCTTCCGCTGCGCGAGCGCGCCAGGGCTTTGCGGCGACGCCGCCGAGCGCGAGCCGCGCCTGTGCGATTCTGCCGTTCTCGATCCGCAGCGCAGCCGCGGCCGAGACGACGGCAAATGCATAGGAGGTGCGCTCGCGGACCTTGAGGTAGCGCGCATGCGCGGCAAAGCCGCGTGCGGCGGGCGGCAGGCGCACCGCGACGATGAGATCGCCGGGCTCGAGCACGGACTCGCGCTCGGGCGCATCGCCCGGCAGGTGGTGCAACTCGTCGAGCGCAACCTCGCGCCGGCCGCCCCTGCCCTCGATCTCGACGATGGCATCGAGCGCGACCAGGGGCACGCAGAAGTCGGAGGGGTGCGTGGCGATGCAGCTCTCGCTCCAGCCGAGCACGGCATGGCTGCGGTTCTCGCCGTCGCGCGCGTCGCAGCCGGAGCCGGGCGCGCGCTTGTTGCAGCGGCTGGCAGTGTCGTAGAAATACGCGCAGCGCGTCCGTTGCAACAGGTTGCCGCCGACGGTGGCGGCATTTCGCAACTGAGCCGACGCACCGGAGAGCAGCGCTTCGGCCACAGCGGGATAGGACCGCGCAAACTCCGCATCATGGGCGAGATCGGCATTGCGCACCAGCGCGCCGATGCGCAACGACCCGTCCGCGAGCGTCTCGATTTGGTCGAGGCCATCGAGACGCGTGACGTCGACCAGCCGGTCCGGACGGCTGACGCCGCCCTTCATCAGGTCGAGCAGGTTGGTGCCGGCAGCGAGGTAGACCGCGCCCGGCTCGGCCGCGGCAGCAACGGCTTCAGTGACCGTGGCCGGCCTGACATAATCGAACTGTTTCATGCGGAGCGCCTCTGATTGGTCTCGTCCATCCCGGCCTGCGCGTCCAGCACGGCATCGACGATGCCGGCGTAAGCGCCGCAGCGGCACAAATTTCCGCTCATGCATTCGCGGACGCGCTCGGGATCGTTGCCGGCCTGGCCTTCGCCGATCATGCCGATCGCGCTCATGATCTGGCCGGGCGTGCAGAAGCCGCACTGGAAGCCGTCATGGGCGATGAAGGCGGCCTGCACCGGATGCAGCTGGTCGCCGCGCGCGAGGCCTTCGATGGTGAGGATGTCGGCGCCGTCGTGGCTGATGGCGAGCGCGAGACAGGAGTTGATGCGCTTGCCGTCGACCAGAATGGTGCAGGCGCCGCACTGGCCGCGGTCGCATCCCTTCTTGGTTCCGGTCAGATCGAGGCGCTCACGCAGGAGATCGAGCAGCGTGACGCGCGGATCGTCGAGGACGAAGTCGCGCCGCGCACCGTTCACGGTGAGGCTGATGGAGTGGTTCATACAAGGCTCCGATCAGATTTGGACATGAGTCATCGCGCAGCGCGCCACCGCCGTGGCCGCCGTCGAATAGCGCCGCCCGAACATGATGCGGCCGGCGCACGAGCGAAGATACGGAGGCACCCTCCGTTTAACAAGAGCCGCCCGGAAATATTTGGAATTCGTCAAAACCGCGTGCGCCGCCAACGCGATGCAGCCCTGCATGGGTCCGGCGAGGGTTCAATCTAACCAATTCGTGATCTACATTGCGCGCCATGGACGACCACACCGACCAGACCCGAAAGCCCCGCGCCGATGCCGTGCGCAATCGCGAGCGCGTGCTCGAAGCGGCCAAGCTGGTGTTCAGCGCGGGCGGGCCCGAGGCGAGCCTGGAAGCCGTGGCGAAGCGGGCCGGCGTCGGCATCGGCACGCTGTATCGGCATTTTTCGACGCGCGAGGCCTTGTTCGAGGCGGTGTATCGGCGCGAGGTCGAGCAGTTCAGCGAGCTTGCCGAGTTGCTGAAGAACGAGAAGGACCCGGTCGAGGCGCTGCGGCGCTGGTTGCACTCGGGGGTCGAGTTCGTTGCGACCAAGAAGGGGATGATGGCGGCGCTGGCGCTCGCGGTGCAGAGCGGGTCGGAGCTGCATGCTTTCTCCTTCGAGCGTCTGACCAAGGCGATCGGCTCGCTGCTGGACCGGGCGGTCGCAGCTGGCGAGATGCGCGCCGACCTCAGCCCGGAGGACCTGCTGCGCGCCTTCTTCGGCATGTGCTACGTGCACGACCAGCCCGGCTGGCAGGCGACGGCGCTGCGCCTGCTCGACGTGTTCGTCGACGGCTTGCGGGTGCCGCCGCCCAGCAAGGCCAAGGCTCGCTCGTCGAAGACGAAGCCCGCGACGAAGCGGAAGCGGTAGGGCGTGCAGAGCGACCTACGCCGCGGGCGAAGCGCTTCGCCACGCGGGTCGCAAACCACAATCCAAGATCATGTGAAAACCGGCAGCACGATCTCTGATTTATGAAGGCGCTCTTTTCAGGAGCGCCTACGCACGATGGGAGCTGTTTTTGCGCCAGACTAGGTCTGGATCGCTGCTACAACATTGTTCACGTCTGCCCTACAAAGGCGACGAGCACGCCATTTGCTGCGAGCACCGATACAAATAACCATCTGCCACGAACTGAGATTGTAGCTGCACGGTCGTTTATTTCGGTTGTGAGGACTCAACTCATGACGAAGCACTTTTCAAACAGCGTTGTGCCCCATGTCCTTGTAGTCGTCATATCCATGGTGACAATCACGATTGCAGCAACATCGGTGGGTGAGTCAGTTGTTGCAGGCATCGCTGCTTCCATACCAGGCCCATTCCATCTCGCACATGCAGGCGCGGTGTCGAACCAACCGAAGCTCGCTCGTGCGCCAACAGGTTGTGGGCTTCGATCTGCTCCGCCGCAATGGAAGGTGGACTGGCTTTTCGAGCCGCCTGGGCATCCCCTGCCATGAGTCCTCGCCAGGGGCCGCAGGCCGCAACTCTTCTTAACCTGGAAGGCAAGCCGACGCTTTGCCTCTCGTTCGCTGCACCGCATCACCGTCACCTCTGTCGAAGATATTGACTGCTTGTGAAGTAGTTTACATCTCCTCGCTCATGGCGCGGCCTAGTGTGAAGACAATTTCTTGCTTTGACGGAGGCCTCCCATGCTCTCAGCAATCAAATGGAATTCTCGCACTCGCGAATGGGTAATGTTGGCTATGACACTCGTCGTCGGCGTACAGGCAAACCGGCAGGAGGACGAAAGGAAGCAAAGGCAGCCACTCTGGAAGCATTTCGACGATACCCATCATTGGGATGAAACCGCTGAGGAATGGGTCCCCAACCAAGATCACTGAGCGTGCAATGCGCCAGAGCGGTGCCTATGACAGTAACGGACATGGCCCTTCTGGATGAACTGCCGGTCTCTACGATGGCTTTTAAGTACAGCTGGAGTCAGGGATGAACCGGAGGCAGTTCATTGCCACGGCGGTTTGCATGATTGGGTGGCCAGTCGTGGGGCTGGCGCAGCGGACCGGGAGTGTTCCTCGCATCGGGTTTCTCGGTCTTGGCAAGTCCGAGGATTGGACTGACCAGATCGAAGCCTTGCGCCTCGGACTTAAGCGCTTCGGATATCACGAAGGCCGCAACCTGCTGATCGAATTTCGATGGGCCGCCGCGATTGCTGAATTGGATAGGTTTGCCGAAGAGCTTTCGAAGTTGAATGTCGACATTATCATCGCGCCGGCGTCGACGCAGGTTGAACCCGCACTGCGGGCCACGAGGACGATCCCGATCGTTTTTGCGCAGCACGCCGACCCAGTCGGAATTGGGCACGTAGCCAGTCTGGCGCACCCGGGTGGCAATGTTACCGGGGTATCGATGGTCCTTACAGAAATGGCTGCCAAAGGATTGGAAATCCTTGTCGAGGCACAACCGGGGACGAAGCGTGTGGGGGTGCTGTGGAATTTGACCACGCCGACGCATGCCCGTGTACTGTCCGTCCTTGAAGAAGCGGCTAAGCGCAAGAGCATCGATTTGGTGGGAGCGCCGATCAGCACGGCCGACGATTTCAACCGAGCTTTTGACCTGATGGTGAACGAAAAGGTTGCTTCGGTGCTTGTCCCATCGTCCCCGATCACAAACGCTCGCCGTCGGGCGCTCGCCGAACTGGGTATCAAGCACCGATTACCGACCATGTTTGCGAACAGAGCGAACGTGGAAGCTGGCGGGCTCATGAGTTATGGACCGAACTTCAACAGCATGTATCGTTACGTCGCCTTCTTTGTCGACAAGATACTGAAAGGGGAAAAGCCGGGCGACCTCCCTGTCGAGCAGGCTTCAAAATACGAGCTGGTACTCAACCTTGCGACGGCACGTCTCATTGGAGCCGACTTGCCATCGGTCCTCATTGCTCGTGCGGATGAGGTGATTGAATAGCATCGAAATGTCTGAACTGGCCCCTTGCGTCACGCTGCGAGGCTCATGACCGTTCGGTCCTCGGAGGAGACGGAAGCAGCGATCTCCTTCGCATTTTAACCCAAGCGGGGCTCACTAGAGGGAAGCAATCGCTACGAAGGATTGCTGCGGAAATGTCAGCTTGCCACCTGCCAACATCGAACGATCAAGGCGAGAGGCTGCATCATCGGAAATCGAGACGATTAGGCGCTCCCGCTCAGGTACCTCCTTGTCCTTCAGGAGCCCAGCCATTGGTGTTGCCGTGAGCTGAAAGCGAACATAATCCAACATTGACGGAAACTTGATCTGTTTGGTGACCGTGGCCACATCGACAAGATCAAAGCCCGCCTGCTTCGTCCAATCGGCGATCTCCTGAGCATCGCAAGAGAGATGCTCAGAACGCTTGGTGCGTGACGCCTCTTCTCCGAGGCACTCATCGAGCGCCTGGACAAATGCGTACGCTGCGGGGGTGTTCTCAATTGCGCTGTAAACGCTGAAGCCTGCGCGGCCTCCGGGCTTGAGCACCCGCACCATTTCCTTTAGCGCGAGAAGCCGATCTGGAAAAAATTGAAGCCCGAGCTGGCAAAGCACCACGTCGAAACTGCCTGCATCGAATGGAAGGTCGAGCGCGCTCCCCTCGATCCATTCAACCTGTGGGGTCTTCGAGCGCGCAATCGCGAGCATGGCACTATTGAGATCAAGGCCAACGACACGTCTCGCCAGGCCAAGCTGCTCCGTGAACCTCGCTACGACCCCAGTTCCACAGGCGATGTCGAGTACGCTGTCGCCGCGCTTTGGCGCGATGCGGTCGAGCAGGTCGCCGGCCCATAGTGAAGTGATCGCTGGTACCAGGTACCGATCGTAAAGTTCCGGCGCGGTGGCATCCATTTGCCAATGTTCTTCGACCGACATGACTTCCCCTATGATCACTAGTGGAAAGCATTGCACGCTCGCAGCGTTGATGCTGACCTATTGGACGAGGAGCTGCAAGGGGCGAGGCCGCTTCTGGCGCCTTTCTTTGAACCTCCGGTTCGCCACACCGACTCAATCTCTTGAGTACCCGTGCCCACGTGGGTGGGCATCGTTGTCGTTCGCCGGGAGGAGACGATGACGATTTCATCGCCGCTTCTGCGGCCCGCCGAGCTCGAACAGGTGGGGAAGAAGATGAGCAAAATCGTCATTTGCGGCGGAGGCGTGATTGGATTGAGCGTTGCGACGATGCTTGGTCGCGACGGCCACGACGTCACGGTCCTGGAGGCTGATCCGGCCGGTCACCCTGTGGCCGCTGCCGAGGGATGGGACACGTGGGCACGTCCGGGAGTTGCACAATTCAGGCAACCACACAGCCTCGGTTCGCGATTTCGGATGATCAGCGATCTGGAATTGCCGGGATTGACGGATGATTTGCTGCGCGCCGGATGCGTTTGGGTGGACTTTCTCGACAGTCGATCTCTTCCCCCGACGCTAACGGACAAGACACCGCGTCCCGGCGACGAGGCCATGCGCTTCGTCACTGGAAGGAGGCCAATTATAGAATGGTCCGTAGCTGCAATGGCGCAAGCCGCGCCTAACGTGGCTATTCGTCGGGGGACCAAGGTTCGCGAACTGATCATTGGCGCATCGGCGGTCGCGGGTGTGCCGCACGTCACGGGGGTGCGCACGACATCCGGCGAAGAGATTCGCGCTGATTTGGTCATCGACGCCATGGGACGGCGAAGCACGGCTTGTGACTGGATCAGCGGCGCGGGTGCCCGCAGCCCGTTCGAGGAGGCCGAAGACAGCAACTTTGTCTATTTTACGCGATATTTCTCGGGGCAACAGCGGCCTCGCAGGATGGGACGCGCGCTTACTCCGATGGGCTTGTTCTCGATCCTGACCCTGGACGGCGACAACGACACCTGGTCGGTCACCTTGTATACCTCGTCGAGAAACAAGGCGATGCGCGCCTTGCGCGATACGGCGACATTCCATCGCGTCGTCTCAGCGTGCCCACGGCAAGCCCATTGGCTCGACGGCGAGCCAATAACACCCGTCCTTCTGATGGCGGGAGTTATCGACCGATACCGGCGATTTGTCGTCGATGGCCGTCCCGTCATCACGGGATTCGCTGCTGTCGGCGATGCATGGGCGTGCACCAACCCGTCCGCCGGACGAGGCTTGAGCGTCGGACTTCTGCACGCACAGGTGCTTCGCAATGTTGCCAGCCGACACCTCGACGATCCCGAAGCGTTCTCCCGGGAATACGACGCCGAGACCGAAATCCAGGTCGGTCCGTTTTACCGCAACCAGATCGCCGCGGACCGCGCGCGGATCGCTGAGATGAATGCTCTGGAAGCGGGCACGCCGCTGCCCGCACCCAACCCGGTCATGGCCAAGCTTCTCATTGCGTCGTCTCAAGACGCCGACGTGCTCCGTGGCATCATTGAGATCGCAATGTGCGTTGCGCTGCCTCAGGAGGTCGTCACCAGACCGCGCGTCGCCGCAAAACTGGCTGAAATGGACGGCTATCAAATCCCGCCGGATCCCAACATCATCGACCGACACCGAATGGCAGCGCTGCTGGACAGCTCGTAGGATGGGGGTAGATCGCCAGCGAAACCCATCCTTTCTCCAAGGCGAAAGCACTAGTCATTGCGAAGTCCAGTCCTCCGATCCAGTGAGGACAAGTCAATCAGCTTCTGCCCGATTGGCGACTTGCACGACCTCTGATGTTGGTGCCGCCGTCAGTTCAGCTGTCCGGACGCGCAGCTGGCGTTATAGGCCACCTCGCCCTTCCCAGTAGGTTGGCGTTCCATAATACCGGTGAGTTCGCTGTTCCCAGTCTCTATCTTCCCAGGAGTCATCGCTGAACTCGGGCGCATCCCTCAGCTGTTGCTCGGTGATATTGGTTCGAAAACCGCCAAGCGACCTGTCATATGTCAGAGCGCCCCAGGGAATGGGGTAGTGGCTGTGACCCAAGCCCACAAATCCACCAAAGCTCATGACCGCATAAGCCACGCGGCCTGACATCTTGTCGATGATGAGGTGATCAATCTCGCCGATATTCGTCCCATCTGCTCCATAGACTTCGGTTCCCTCAATGTCCTCGCTTGAGATGCAGTGATGATCCGGATGGGCTGTTGCACGGGCCATGACTTTGCTCCTTGATAAGGTGGTTTTGCCGGCTTAACTCGGCCATCGCGGAGCCGTGCCTGCCTTAGGAGAACATGTCGCAGCTGCCTGCGGTTTGTCTCGCTGTCCCGGAAATGGGCATCTGGAGCATCCAAGCCCAGCGCGTGATATCTGAGTGCACGCCCTGTCGGTGCAGATGTGCTAGGATCGCCTCCGCCGGGATCTCAACGCGGAGCCTGCCATGCGCATCGCAGCCTTGCTGATCGCTCTCATCGTTGCCTGTCATCACGCAGCGTTTGCCGGCGATGTCGCGGTCGCCCAAAGCGTCATCCGCGCCCAGGAGCAGGCCTTCGTTCGCGACGATGCGACGGCGGCCTATTCCCATGCGGCACCGGCAATCAAGGAGATCTTTCCCGCACCCGACATCTTCATGTCCATGGTGCAGAACGGCTACGCGCCGGTCTATCGTCACAAGAGTTTCGAATTCGGCGAGAGCAAGACCGATGGCACCTGGATCGCCCAGCGCGTTCATATCGTCGATGCCAATGGCGAGGCCTGGGAGGCGCTCTACACGCTCGAGCAGCAGGGCGACGGCAGCTACAAGATCACCGGCTGCTCGCTGCTGAAGGCGGGACAGGCCGTTTAAAGCATGATCCGGAAAAGTGTGTAGCGGTTTTCCGAAAAGATCATGCTCAAACTTCAAGTGGCAAAACCCGCCCCGGCCTTGACCGAGCCCATCCGCGCGCGGATCAAGAGCAGCACGACGATGCCGATGTTGAGCGCATTCCAGGCGACGCCATTGGCGAACGCCGCGGCATAGGAGCCGGTGGCATCGAAGATGACGCCTGACACCCAGCCGCCGAAGGACATGCCGAACACGGATGCAAAGATCACGATGCCGACGCGGGTCGCGGCCTCGCTCGCCGGCATCGCCTCGCGCACGATGATGGCGTAGCTCGGCACGATGCCGCCCTGGAACAGGCCGAACATCGCGGAGATCAGATACAGCGAGGTCAGGCTGTCGAAGAACAGATAGAACACCAGCGCAAAGCCCTGCGCCAGCGATCCCACCAGCAGCGTTCGGATGCCGCCGATCTTGTCGGCGAGGTAGCCCGAACCGATCCGGCTGACGATGCCGCAGCCCATCATCAAGGACAGCATCTCGGCGCCGCGCGCGACGCCATAACCGAGATCGCCGCAATAGGCGACGATGTGCACCTGCGGCATGGCCATCGCCACGCAGCAGGAGATGCTGGCGATCGAGAGCAGCACCGTCAGCGTATTCGTCGACAGCCTGAGATCGACCGGCGGCGGCGGTGCGTTGGCATGATCGTGGACGGTGTCGCGGCCCATTTGCGCGCGCAGGATCAGCACCAGCACCGTCATCAGGCCGGCGCAGACGATGCCGATGCCGATATGGGTGTAGCGCCAGCCGATCTCCTGCGTGCCCCAGCTCACGATCGGCGGCCACATCGCGCCGGCGACATAATTGCCGCTGGCGACGATGGTCACGGCCAATCCGCGATAGCGCTCGAACCAGTGCGAGGCTTCGGCCATCAGCGGCGCGAAGGTTGCGGAAGTGCCGAGCCCGATCAGGAAATATGCCGCCACGAACTGCCACAGCTGCCCCGACAGGCCCGCGAGCACATTGGCAACGCCGAGAAAGGCGATGCTGATCGCCATCGCCGGCACGATGCCGAACCGGTCGGTGATCTTGCCGGCGATCACGCCGCCAAGCCCGAAGCCGAACATCATCAGGGTGAAAGCCAGCGACACCGCGCCGCGCGTGGCAGCGAATTCGGTCTGCACCACGGGAATCACGACCACGACCGCCCACATGCCGACGGCGCCGATCGAGCCGATCACGAGGGCAAGGACGAGTCGCACCCAGGCCTGACGGGAGTCAGGGGTGAAGGAAGCAGGTGTTTGTCCTGGATGATTTGGCGCGTGCACGGTCAGGACCATGTTCGCGGACCGTCGCATGGTCAACCAGCGTGCCGCGATATTGGGCATGCGCGGTGCGCTGCGGTAATAAGTTCTTGGCGAATGCGTCTTTTGACATTAGGTTGCAATATGCGCGTGCAACATTGCCGCGCGAGGAGCCTATCGGCGGGATGTTGTTGCGATTGACGCGATCGGTGCGGATCAGGGTGGGGCGAATCATCGCCCTCGCCTATCTGTTCTGCGTGCTCGCGCCAGCCGCAAGCCTTGCCTGGGGCAGTGCTGCGCCCTGCCTTGGCGACGAGACCTTGGCCGACCTCGTCCCGGTGCATCATCACATGGCTGCGAGCCATGGCGATGTTCAGCACGAGCATGCGGGCACCCCTTCCCAGACTGCCGCGAAGGATGCACCTCTTCCGAATCATCACGACGGCAAGGGAACAGTGGGCCCGTGCTGTGCGATGATGTGCGTCAGCGCGCTGCCGGCCGATCTGCCCAGCGTCGCCACGCCGGTCCGGCCGATGTCGACCTGTGCGCCCGAGATCGTGCCCAGCCTGCACAGCGCCGCGCCGCCCCAGCACTACCGTCCTCCCATCGCCTGATCTGACACGACGGCGTCGGTTTCGACGCGCGCTTTTGCGCGCGCGAACCTGTGGTCTTTCAGATCAGGAATGAAGACATGCTTGCGCTTTCCGGGGCGACATCCGCCGCATCTGCGGTGGGTGAACGACACGCTCGATTCATTTGGCTGCTGCTGGCCTTTGCTGCGTCGGCACTGTCCGGCTGCATGCCGGCAACGACGCAGATAGCCAGCGCGGATCCCGCCGATCCGGCGGCGAAGGTGGCCCCAATCGGCTATCGCTCGACCACCGCGCCCTATACCAGCCTGCGGCCGGCGACGCCGGCGCCGTGGCGTGACCGCAACCAGGCGGTGACGCCGCGGCCGAAGCAAGACCGCTAGGGGCGCGCCATGGCACAGCATTTTGCGCGAGCCCTGCTCCTGCTCGCCGCGCTCGGCATGTCGGGCTGCGCTGCGTTCTCGCCCGACGGCGGCATGACTGATGTCGCGGATCTGACGAGCCGGACCATCAACAAGGACGTCGCCTTCGTGCGCTCGGCCGAGGGCGCCGCCACGGTCGACGCCCGCGTCCGCCAGCTGCTCTCGCGCACCCTCAGCGTCGACGCCGCCGTGCAGATCGCACTGCTCAACAACAAGGGATTGCAGGCCAGCTACAACGAGCTGGCGCTGGCGGAGGCCGACCTGGTCGAGCAGAGCCTGCCGCCCAATCCGGTGTTCGCGGTCTCGCGCATCACAGGCAATGGCGCCAGCGAGATCGAGCGTCAGGTGGTCGGCGACATCCTCGCGCTCGCCACCCTGCCGTTCCGCTCCGAGATCGCCCGCGAACGCTTTCGCGGCGCGCAGCTGCGCGCCGCACTGGCGACGCTGCGGCTCGCCGCGGACGTGCGCCGCGCCTATGTCCGCACTGTCGCTGCCAACGAGATGGTGGGGCTATTGACCGACGCGAAAGCGACGGCGGAATCGACCGCACAGCTCGCGCTCAAGCTCGGCGAGACCGGCTCGCTCAACAAGCTCGACCAGGCCCGCGAGCAGGTGTTTTACGCCGAGACCACCGCCGACCTCGCCAGCGCGCGGCAGGCGGCGGGAAGCGCGCGCGAAAGGCTGGCGCGCCTGATGGGGCTGTGGGACGACGGTCTCGACTTCCGCCTGCCCAATCAATTGCCGCCGCTGCCGCGTCGGCCGCTCGCGCTTCCCAGGATCGAAGCCGATGCGGTCGCGCATCGCATCGACCTGCAGATCGCACGGCTGGAGCTGGCCGCGCTGGCGAAGGCGCTTGATCTCACCGAGGCGACGCGTTTCGTGACGCTGCTCGATCTCGCCGGCATCTCCCGCCGCACCCAGGATCCGGAAGGGCCGCCGTTCCGCGAGCGCGGCTTCGACATACAATTCCAGATTCCGATCTTCGACGGCGGCGAGGTGCGCGTGCGCCAGGCCGCCGAGACCTACAATCTCGCCTTCAACCGCCTGACCGAGCGGGCCGTGAATGTGCGCTCCGAGGCGCGCGACGCCTATCGCGTCTATCGCTCCACTTACGACATCGCCGGCCACTACCAGCGCGAGATCATCCCGTTGCGCAAGATCATCACCGAGGAGATGCAGCTGCGCTTCTCCAGCATGCAGGTCGACATCTTCGCGCTGCTCACCGAAGCGCGGCAGCGCCTCGCGGCGCTGCGCGGCGCGATCGACGCCAGGCAGAGATTCTTCCTTGCCCAGGCCGATTTGCAGACCGCCGTCAACGGCGGCGGCGCGCCCGCCGCCGGCGGCGACAATTCAATCACCATCGCCGCGGCAGCTCCTGCCGAAGGCGGCGGCCACTAAAGACGGAGGCTGAGATGTTTTCCCGCCGAGGATTTTTGAGCACCGCCGCGCTGGTCGGCGCATCGGCCATTCAAGGCCGCGTCCAGGCCGCTTCGATTCCGGAAGCCGCCACCATGGACAAGGTGGTGATGCAGCCGCCGCTGCACCCCACCAGCGGCCCGGATTATCGTCCCGTGGTCACGCTGAACGGCTGGTCGCTGCCATTCCGCATGAACGGCGACTGGAAGGAATTCCATCTCGTCGCCGAGCCGGTGGTGCGCGAGTTCGCGGAAGAGATGAAGGTGAATTTGTGGGGCTACAACGGGCAATCGCCGGGCCCGACCATCGAGGCCGTCGAGGGCGACAAGCTCCGCATCTTCGTCACCAACCGCTTGCCCGAATACACCACCGTGCACTGGCACGGCATGATCATCCCGAGCGGCATGGACGGCGTCGGCGGATTGACCCAGCCGCACATCGAGCCCGGCAAGACCTTCGTCTACGAATTCGAGATGAAGAAGAGCGGAACCTTCATGTACCACCCGCACTCCGACGAGATGGTGCAGATGGCGATGGGCATGATGGGCATGGTCGTCGTGCACCCGCGCGATCCGAACTTCCGCGCCGTCGACCGCGACTTCGTGTTCGTGATGAGCACCTATCGCGTCGACCCCGGCACCTATCTGCCGCACGTCAACGAGATGACGGACTTCAACATGTGGACCTGGAACGCGCGGGTCTTTCCCGGCATCGATCCGCTGCCGGTCAGGCTCGGCGACAAGGTGCGCGTGCGCATCGGCAATCTCAGCATGACCAACCATCCGATCCATTTGCACGGCCACAGCTTCGCGGTGACCTGCACCGACGGCGGCTGGATTGCCGAGAGCGCGCAGATCCCGGAGACGACCACCGACGTGCCGGTCGGCGCCATCAGGGTGTTCGACGTGCTCGCCGACAATCCCGGCGACTGGGCGTTCCACTGCCACAAGTCGCACCACACCATGAACGCGATGGGACACGACGTGCGCAACCTGATCGGCGTGTCGCGCAAGGACCTCGCCAAGGCCGTCGGCAAGCTCGCGCCTGACGGCATGGCCATGGGCTCGACCGGCATGGCGATGGGCAACATGGAGATGCCCGCGCCCGACAACACGCTGCCGATGATGACCGGCACCGGCCAGTTCGGCCCGATCGAGATGGGCGGCATGTTCACGGTGATGAAGATCCGCGAAGACCTCGCGCGCGACGATTACCGCGATCCCGGTCCGTACAAGTTCCCGCAAGGCACCGTCGCCTACGAAGTGGCCGCACCCGCCACGGAGCCGGCACGGCACAAACCCGGCAGGGCGCCGATGAAGCACAAGATGTGAGCGTTTCGATGAACCACCAACTGGAGACCACGATGAAGACCACGATCAAACTCGCCCTCGCGCTGGCTTCACTTTCGACCGCACCGGCCTTTGCTCACGACAAGCACGGGCACGGAAATTATTCGGCCGGCGAGCCCGGCGATCCCAAGAAGCCCGCACGAACCATCGAGATTCTGCTGAACGAGATGGACTACACGCCCGCGAAAATCGAGGTGAAGCGCGGCGAGCAGATCCGCTTCGTGCTGCGCAATGTCGGCAAGGAGGACCATGAATTCCTGCTCGCGACGACGAAAGAGAATCTCGCGCATGCAGTCGAGATGAAGAAGCATCCGCACATGGAGCACGACGATCCCAATGCGGTGCGGCTTGCACCAAAAAAGACGACCGAGATCCTCTGGAAGTTCAGCAAGCCCGGCACGTTCGAATATTCGTGCCTCATTCCCGACCACCGCGAGTACGGCATGGTCGGCCAGGTCACCGTGAAGTAACGCGAAAGGAGAGTCCCATGAACCGCATCATCCGTATCACGGCCGCACTGGCGCTGACCGTCGGCCTTGCGACCGCAACCCTCGCCGCCGAGGGCGCCGCGATCAGCGGCGAGGTCAAGAAGATCGACGAAGGCGCCGGCAAGATCACGCTCAAGCACGGACCGGCAAAGAGCCTCGGCATGGATGACCCCATGACCATGGTCTATCGCGTCAAGGACGCGGCGATGCTCAAGCAGGTGAAGGTCGGCGACAAGGTGACCTTCGAGGCCGAGGAGGCGTCGTCGGGCTACACGGTGACGAAGATGGAGAAGGCGAAGTAGGACGCTCTGTCATTCCGGGGCGCGCCCCTTGGCGCGAACCCGGAATCCATTCATCAACCGACTCTGCCGCCCGATGGATTCCGGGCTCGCCCTGCGGGCGCCCCGGAATGACGATCGGGACCCCGAAACACCCCGGTCCACCCCTTCTCCACCCTTCCGTTAACCCTTTGCTAACCATACACCGGGCAAAAATTGCCGGGTGAAGTCGAGTGTCGTCGGCCGCGTAGAACGGGAGGAACCCCGTGGACGCCAGTGCGGTGCCTCACTTTCGGAACGGCGGCCCTTCGGCCGCCGCGCAGACGTTTGGGGCGCGCGGACGGCAGTCGCGCGGGGAGGCAGCTACCATGGTCGACGTCACCGCGGGACAGGGCGTAGGCAACGCCAAGCCCGGCATCCCCTCCCTCAACGACATCGTCACCGTCCTCAAGCGCGGCGACATCGCGCTGGCGCTCGGCATCCTCACCATCCTGGTGGTGCTGATCCTGCCCCTGCCCGCGATCGTGCTCGACCTGTTCCTGGCGATCTCGATCACGCTCTCGATCCTGATCCTGATGACGTCGCTGTTCATCCAGGCGCCGCTCGAATTCTCCGCCTTCCCGACCATCCTCCTGATCTCGACCATGCTGCGCCTGTCGCTCAACATGGCCTCGACCCGCCTGATCCTGTCGCACGGGCACGAGGGCACGGCTGCGGCCGGTCACGTCATCGAGGCCTTCGGCAACTTCGTGATGGGCGGCAATTTCGTCATCGGCATCATCGTCTTCGCCATCCTGATCATCGTCAACTTCGTCGTCATCACCAAGGGTTCGGGCCGCATCGCCGAAGTTGCCGCGCGCTTCCACCTCGACGCCATGCCCGGCAAGCAGATGGCGATCGACGCCGACCTCTCCGCCGGCCTGATCGACGAGAAGGTCGCCAAGGAACGGCGCAAGGAGCTGGAGGACGAAAGCGGCTTCTTCGGCGCCATGGACGGTGCCTCCAAGTTCGTCCGCGGCGACGCCATCGCCGGCCTCCTGATCGTCTTCATCAACGTCGTCGGCGGCATGATCATCGGCGTCGCGCAGCAGGGCATGTCCTTCGCCGACGCCGGCCGCACCTACACGCTGCTGACCGTCGGCGACGGCCTCGTCACCCAGGTGCCGGCGCTGATCGTCTCCACCGCGGCCGGCCTGCTCGTCTCCAAGGCCGGCGTCTCCGGCGCCGCCGACAAGGCGCTGATGAAGCAGTTCTCCGGCTATCCGCAGGCGCTGGCGATGTCCTCGGCGGTGATGCTGGTGCTGGCGGCGCTGCCGGGCATTCCGACCATTCCCTTCCTCGCGCTCGGCGCCGGCGCCGGCGCGCTGGCCTGGCACGCCCGCAACCACAAGAAGACCGCCATCAAGGCCGAGCGGGCCGCCATGGCCGCACCCGCTCCGGGAACGCCGGGCGCTCCGGGCGCTGCCGCGGCGGAAGAGCCGATCTCCGCCGCGCTCAAGATCGACGACCTCAAGATCGAGCTCGGCTATGCGCTGCTGCCGCTGGTCAACGGGCCCGACGGCACCGACCGCCTCACCGAGCAGATCAAGGCGCTGCGCCGCTCGCTCGCGATCGAGATGGGTTTTGTGATGCCGGCGGTGCGCATCCTCGACAACGTCCAGCTCGAGGCCAACACCTACATCATCAAGATCAAGGAGGTCGACGCCGGCACCGGCAAGATCTGGCCGAACCAGTTCATGGTCATGGACCCCGGCGGCAGCCAGGTGCAGGTGCCCGGCATCCACACCACCGAGCCGACCTTCGGCCTGCCCGCGACCTGGGTCGATGCCAGCCTCAAGGAAGAGGCCTCCCTCAAGGGCTACACCGTTGTCGACGCCGCGACCGTGCTGTCGACCCATCTCACCGAGCTGCTCAAGGCCAACATGTCGGACCTGTTGTCCTACGGCGAGGTGCAGAAACTGCTCAAGGAGCTGCCGAAGGAGCAGAGCGAGCTGGTCAAGGACATCGTGCCGGGCCAGGTCACGGTCTCCGGCATCCAGCGCGTGCTGCAGCTGCTGCTCGCCGAGCGCATCTCGATCCGCGATCTCTCCACCATCCTCGAAGGCATCGCGGATTCGCTCGCCTTCTCGCGCAACCCGGCCACCATGGTCGAGCACGTCCGCGCGCGGCTGGCGCGGCAGATCTGCGCGCAGAACACCTCCTACGCCGGCTATCTGCCGCTGATCGCGCTCTCGGCGAAATGGGAGCAGGCCTTCGCCGAATCCATCATCGGCCAGGGCGAGGAGCGCAGCCTGGCGATGCAGCCGTCGAAGCTGTCGGAATTCATGACCGCCGTGCGCGAGGCCTTCGAGCGCGCCGCCCGCGAGGGCGAGGCGCCCGTGCTGGTCACCTCCGCTTCCATCCGGCCCTTCGTGCGGTCCCTGGTGGAACGGTTCCGGGCCCAGACCACCGTGCTGTCGCAGGCCGAAATCCACCCCAGGGCGAGGCTGAAAACGGTCGGAAGCATCTGATTTGCCTTAAGAAGCCGTGTGTTTTTCAGTCACAGGCAAATGGTTTTTGAGTTCCTGGCGCTTTGTCGACCAAGCGCCCAAAAGTCGGGCCACAGGCACATTACAGCTTTGAAATAATTGTATAAAACGACGATCGAAGGTCGCTTTTGATCGCGATCTTTCACGTCCTATCACGCTCTTGTGATGGCCTCTTGGGAACGAATCCACCCAATACTAGGTTGTTGGGCACCGGAAGTATGAACCTGCCTGAAGCGGCCGGCGACTACTTCGGGTAGATGGCGGCAGGAGGCTTCCATGAACCACTCGATCTACAGCGCAGATCGCGCGACCCATTTGAAAGTCGTGGTCGTCGCCCTCGTCGCAGGGATCGCGTTGGCAGGCCTCGGCATCACGGCACGCTCGGGTTCGGATGAAGGCCTGACCCAGACCGCCCGCGTCATCAAGGCCGGCAAGCCGGTCGTTGTCACCAGCTCGAACGCGTCCCTCGTTCGCTAAGGAGATCTGACGAGTTTTCTGAATTCACGCGGCTCTTTACCAGCCCCCCAAAGTCGCCACGTGGATATGTAGACGACCCCAACCCCAAGTCGACTACAGAAAGCGCCCGCCCCCCACGGGCGCTTTCCCATGTCTGGGGTGTTTTTGCTGACGGGTGTAGCGACGGCGGTCCCACAAATTCTGCTGTCATTCCCCGCGAAGGCGGGGAATCCAGTACGCCGCGGCCCCTCCGTATCCCCCTATTGTCTCTGGAATACTGGATCGCCCGCCTTCGCGGGCGATGACACCAAATCTTTGGCAACTATCGCGCCCCATAAGTCGGCGGCGGCGCCTGCACGGTCGGCGCGGCCGCGGCGAACAGCTCGTCCTTGCGGCCGGTCAGCGGCGGATAGATGCGCTTGCGGTTGATGGTCTCTTTGGTCGCCTTTGCCGCGGCGCCGGTGGCGCGGACCTCGCGATTCCACCCTTCCGTATAGAGCGCACCCCAGCCGCCGAGGTCGAGCACGGTGACGTACCAATCGATCCGCAGCGGCAGCATGGGCAGGCCGACGAGATCGGCGACGACGTTGTGGCCGGCGAAGCGGCCCATGGGACGGGCGAACTGACAGGACATCACGGTCGGATGCAGACCGTCGATCACGCTCGAGGCGACATCGCCGGCCGCGAACACGCCAGGCACATCCGCAACCCGCATGAAGGGATCGACCAGCAGACGCCCGAGGCGATCGCGCCCGCCCGGAAAGCTCGCCGCCAAAGGACTTGCTCGCATGCCTGCGCACCAGATCACCGTCTGCGCCGGGATGAACTCGCCCGAGCTCAGATGCACGCCGGCCGCCTCGACCGAGGCGACGCGCACGCCGAGCCGCATCTCGACGTCGAGCGAAGCCAGCGCCGTCTCGATGACGGGACGCGCATGCGCGCCGATGCTGGCACCGACGCTCGGATTGGAATCGACCAGGATGATGCGGCGGCTGCCGGTGATGCCCGCATGCGCGAGCCGCGCCGGCATTTCGGCCGCGACCTCGATGCCGGTGAAGCCGGCGCCGACCACAACCACCGTTGAACGGCCGACAGACGGCGCGCTGCGTCCGAGCGAAACCAGATGATCTTCGAGGCGGAGCGCCGCGGCATAGCTGTCGACGTCGAAGCCATGCGCGGCAAGGCCGGGAATGTCGGGGCGCATCACCTCGCTGCCGAGCGCCAGCACGAGGCGGTCATAGGACAGCGTCTCCTCGCCGGCGCTGGTGACGAGCGAGATTTCGCGCCGGGCCGGATCGATGGCTTCGATCTCGCCGAGGCGGTGGCTGACACCGATCGGATCGAGCAATTGCGGAAGCGGAAGCGCGACCTCGGCCAGATCGGCCTCGTAATTGCGCACGCGGATGTTGTGATAGGGATTGCGGTCGACGAGATGGATCTCGATGTCGCGCTCGCTTGCGCCGATCTCCTCGCGCTTGCGCGCAGCGCCGATGGCCGCCCACAAGCCTGCAAACCCGGCGCCGAGCACGACGATACGCGCCATCTCCGCCTACTGCACTTTCCCGAGGATTACCTGCGGCCTGCCCGCAGAGACAGACTAGCTCAACAGCGGGCGGCGACCAAATGCGGCAGCGCCCGCGCCGCCAACACGAAATCGCGATCTACGCTTCGCGCAACGCGGCCGTGGGATGGGTGGAGCGAAGCGGAGCGCAGCTTGAGGACGACCTGGTGCGACATACACCGTCATTGCGAGCGCAGCGAAGCAATCCAGAATCTTTCCGCTGGGGCAGACTGGATTGCTTCGCTGCGCTCGCAATGACGACCTTCCTACAGACCTGCGATCTACGCCTCGCGCAGTTCCGACGGCGTCGCGCCAAAGCGCTTGCGGAAGGCGCGGTTGAAATAGGACAGGTCGGAGAAGCCGGAGGAATGCGCGATGTCGCTGATCTTGCGCATCCTGGCGCGGGGATCGCCGAGCAGCTTGCGTGCCTGGAGCAGGCGCTGCTCCAGCACGAATTCGGTGAAGGTCGTGCCGGCCTGCTCGAACAGGCGCTGGGCCTGGCGCGGGCTCAAGCCCGAGCGCGTCGCAACTTCGGCGAGGCAGAGATCGTTGCGGCCGAGCGCGGCCATCACGTCGGCGCGCATGAGATCGAGGCGGGCCGCCGCCTGCCCGCGGCCGCGGGCGCGGCTTGCGTGCTCGGCATCGGTGCCGAGTAGGAGACCGACGAGATCGACCATGTGCTGCGCGGTCAGGCGCTGGCCGACCGCATCGAGATGCGGCGCGTGATTGGCGGCGAGCGCGTGGTAGCGGAAGATGGTCTCGGCGACCGCGCCGTCGATGAGCACCTGCGAGAGCTTGTCCTCGGCGCGCGGGCTGATGTCGAGCAGCGCACGGCGCGGCATGCGAATGGTGGTGAAGCGGTCTGCCTCGGTGTGGCCGACTGTCCCGGTCACGCTCATGTCGACCAGCACCATCTGGGCGGGCGCGAGCTCGACAGTGTGGCCGTTCTGCCCGACGCGGACGAGCCCCGCATGGGCCGAAATCAGCACGAGATCGTCGCTGCCGTCGGCAAGGTGGCTCTGCGTGCGGGAATATTGCGCCGAGGCGCCTTCGGCAATGGCGAGCGCGATGTTGTCGACGACGCTGATCTGTAGCCGGCAATCGATGCTGTCGCCATGGCTCGGCCCGATATCGAGGCCACACGGACCGACGGCCCGCTCGCGCCAATGTTCGAAGGCCGCACCGTGCGGCAGGCCGGTATATTGGTGAACGAAGATGCCCGGCGTTCTCGCTGCATCCATCTGATTTCTCGCCCTTTCCGGCATCACCGCGTGCAAATTCCGGGAATTTGACGCCGCGGACCGAGCGGAGGTTCAAATCAGGGGCGGATTCAGGGGCATTTGTCGGGATGCGACGGTGGGACGGACCGTAGCGACAGTCGCCACGGCCCCTATTTTTGCGCGGGCGCCTGCGGTTGGGACGGCGGCACGGTCTCGATCAGCTTGCCGGAAAACACCGGCGCGGAGGTCGGCTGGCCGTTCGGCGAGCCGCCGGCCTGCTCGACGGTGACGGCGTAGGTCGCGCCGTTGATGACCTCGGTATCGTAGGAAGCGAGCAGCGGACGCGCGGTGAAATCGCTGGCGCCGATGACGCCGAGCGAGCGCGGGCGCGGCAGCTTGTCCGAGATCAGCCAGAGCTCGAAGCTCTTGCCCGGCTCCGGTGTCGCGCCGACCTTGCGCACCGTGAAATTCCGCGTCGCGCCGTCGATCGTCATGATGAAGGCGGGACCACCGCCCTGGCCCTGCAGCAGCGCGACATATTGCGCGGAGGCGGCGAGCGGCGCCGCCGGCGTCTTCACCTCGACCGTCTGGATGCGCGGCGCGGGACGCAAGGCGCCCGGCAGCGCCTCGGGCAGGAAGATCTGCAGCGACAACGTCACGAGCAGCGCGGCGGCGAGCGCGCCGATTGCGGATGCGACATTGCGCCAGCGCTTCACCCGGCCCTCGAGACGAATCACATTGCTGTCGTCGACCACCGGCGGCTGCGGCGCACGGACGACGTTGGCATCCGGAGCATGGACCTGCGGGATGAATTGCGGCGCGATGTCCGGAAGCGCATCAGGCTCGGGATGCGGCGCCTCGATTGGCCCGGCTTCGGTATGCAGCGTCTCCAGCGGCTGCGAGCTTTCGGACGGAGGCTCCGCAGGTCCCAGCGAGAACGAGTCGGGCACAGGTGGCGGCGGCGGCGGCGAAGCCTCGACGCGCGCGGGCTGCTCCTGCGCGGCGGCCGTGCGCGCGATCTCCGCCCTGATGTTCTCCCACACGATCGGACGCGGCTCGACCGAGCCGACCATCTGGTTGAGCACGCCGAGCCGATAGGCCCAGGCCTGCACGATTTCGGCGAACGCCGGGTCCACCGCCATCATGGTCTCGACCTGCGCGCGCTCGTCGGCGCCGAGCGTACCGAGCGCGTATTCCGCGGCGAGCGCGATATGGTCCTCCGTGTAGGCCATCAATTGCAGTCCAGAACCACCCTCATCATCCAAGCGATCACAGTCCGAGGCACTCCCGGATTTCCAGCATGCTGCGCCGCAGCCACGTCTTCACCGTGTTGACGGGCGCGGCGAATTTCTCCGCCAATTGCTCGCGGCTCCAGCCGTTGTAATAGGCGAGCAGCACGAGCCTCTGACGGTCCGGCTCGAGCCGGCCGACGCATTCCAGGAGCCGCTTCAGCTCCTCGGTCATCTCGCGGCGCGCCAGCGGATCGGGACTTTCGGCCGCCACCTCCATCGCCTGAGGCTCTTCCTCGATGGAGGTTTCCGATTTTTTCCGCACGATGTCGATCGCGCGGTTGCGCGCAATCGAGGCCATCCACGTGATCGGCGACGACAGGGCCGGATTGAACTGGCCGGCGCTGTTCCAGATCTTGACGTAAGTCTCCTGAATGACCTCCTCCGCGAGATCCTGCCTGCGCAAGATACGGAGCACGACGCCATAGAGTTTCGCGCGCGTGGCGGCGTAGAGGCGCTCGAACGCGGCCTGATCGCCCTTTGCCACCGCCTCGATCAACCCGACCAGCTCTGCTGGCGTCAGCATTCAGCCCCCTGAAACGCGGCCCAGTCGCTTCCCTTCACCTCTCCCCGACGGGGAGAGGTCGATTTGCGCAGCAAATCGGGTGAGGGGGCGCAGGGCTGACGGGAGACCGTTACCCCTCACCCGGCGCTCCGCGCCGACCTCTCCCAAGGGAGAGGTGGTCACCGCCGTCGCTGGCACAGCATTCATCCCCGCTACCATAGCGCGCGGCCAAGCCGACCACCAAGGGGCGCGGCGCCTCACTGTGGACAGCACATGCGAAAACCCGGACCTTGCGGGTCCGGGTTTTGGAATTTCTGGATGGTCTGGCGCTAGCGGCTCAGGCGACGGCGCCGATGCGGGCACGCATCAGGCCGATGCTGTCGAGGTCGGCCTGCTCGCGGGCGTTCTCCTCGGCGCGCTCGCGGGCCTGGTCGCGCTCGTCGAGCAGCTCGACCTTTTTCAGCTCCTCGAAGGCCTCGGCCAGTGCGGCCTTGGCCTCCTCGAGCTGGCCCCTGAGTTCGTCGGCCGAACGGGTCAGGTTCTCGCGGCGCTGGATCGCGGCTTTGGCGTAGGTCGGGTAGGCGAAGTGCGAGGGATCGTTGATCCCGGCGCGCTCCTGCTCGGTCTGGATCTCGCGTTCGAGATCGACCGACATGCGCTGGAAGTCGGCGATCATGGTCTCGATCTGGGTGACCCGGCGGCGCTTCTCGTCGACCTGAAATTTCTTCAGGCGGATGAGGGTATCTCGTGACTTCATCGACTCGTACTCCCCAGAAGTCCCCCCGCTGCACGTGGGACGATACCGGTCACCCCACGGGCCCGAAGGGGGCCCAGACCGGCTCTGCTACTCTGTGGGATCGGATGATGACCGGACAAAGTTAGCGTTCCGTTTCCAAATTGCCGAGGATTTGCGCCAATTGGCGATAGCCCTCCGCGAGCGATGCCTTTTCGTCCTTGCGCTGGCGCAGGAAGGCTTCCAGCGGCTCATTCAGGCGGATCGCCTCGTCGACCTCGGGACTGGAGCCGGCGCG
Source organism: Bradyrhizobium sp. NC92 (assembly GCF_025200865.1). Lineage (NCBI taxonomy): Bacteria > Pseudomonadati > Pseudomonadota > Alphaproteobacteria > Hyphomicrobiales > Nitrobacteraceae > Bradyrhizobium > Bradyrhizobium sp. NC92. The sequence goes on along the minus strand of NZ_CP104171.1, from coordinate 1,728,713 downwards.
GTAGGCGCCGAGACGGATCAATTCCTCCATGTCGGCATAGGTCGCCATCACCTGGCGCGCCTTCTGGATGACCGGCCAGAACTGCGGATCGGCCGATTTCGGCATGGTGCGCGAGACGGATTTGAGAATGTTGATCGCGGGGTAGCGGCCGCGCTCGGCGATCGAGCGCTGCATCACGATATGGCCGTCGAGGATGCCGCGCACGGCATCCGCGATCGGCTCGTTATGGTCGTCGCCGTCGACCAGCACCGTGAAGATCGCGGTGATGGCGCCCTCGCCCAGTCCCGGCCCGGCACGCTCCAAGAGCTTCGGCAACTCGGTGAAGACGGTCGGCGTGTAGCCCTTGGCCGTCGGCGGCTCGCCGGCGGACAGGCCGATCTCGCGCTGGGCCATGGCAAAGCGCGTCACCGAGTCCATCAGGCAGAGCACGTCCTTGTCCTCGTCGCGAAAGTACTCGGCGACCGCGAGCGTGAGGTACGCCGCCTGGCGGCGCATCAGCGCCGGCTCGTCGGAGGTCGCGACCACCACGACCGAGCGCGCAAGGCCCTCCTCGCCGAGATCGTCCTGAAGGAATTCCTGCACCTCGCGGCCGCGTTCGCCGATCAGCCCGATGACGCTGATATCGGCATCGACGTTGCGCGCCAGCATCGACAGCAGCACCGACTTGCCGACGCCGGAACCTGCGAAGATGCCCATGCGCTGACCGCGGCAGCAGGTGAGAAAGGTGTTCATGGCGCGCACGCCGAGATCGAGCGGGCTGCCGACGCGCTTGCGCGAATGTGCAGGCGGCGGCGTATTGCGGAACGGCATCGGCGAAGAGCCTTGCGGCAGCGGCCCCTTGCCGTCGATCGGCTCGCCCAGCGCGTTGACGACGCGGCCGAGCCAGGCCGCGGATGGCCGTACTTGATTGGCGGCGTTGGCGATCACCGCCTTGCAGCCGCGGCGCACGCCCTCGAGGCCGGCGAACGGCATCACCACGGCATTGTTGCCGGAGAAGCCGATCACCTCGCAGGGAATGGTGCGGTTGGCGCCGGTCTCGATCACGAGCCGCGCGCCGACCGACATCGCGTGAATCGGGCCGGCCACCTCGACCATCAGACCGCGAACGCCGACGACGCGGCCATAGATGTTGATGCCGTCGATGTCGCCGATCTGTTCGGCCAGCGCCTTCATAGGGGGGCCTTCATCGGCAGCGCACCTTCATATGAGGGGCCTCATGAGATGGTCGCCTTTGGTGATCCCGGGACATCACGGTGGAAACCTTAAGTTTCGCCATATTTCTGAACGGCGCTTAACTTCGTGTTTACCCGCATCATTAATCATTGCGTCACTGTCTTTGAGACTGAGCGTGACTCCCCTTCAGAAGAAGGCTGAGTCGCGGGAGTCGGTTAGGCCCGTCTCTTAAAGTGGAGCTTGAACGGAATCGGGTAACGAAAGCTGCTTCTCCCGCAAGACCTTAGGGCGATTCGACAAAAATTGCACCGGGGGGACTTGCGTTCCAGAATCAGACTTTGTTAACCATCTGTTGTCAGGATCCGAATCAGTTGTTCAAAGGCGTTTTGTTGAGTGCCGCGAATGCGGCCGACCTGACGCCCAGGAGCGGCGACTATGGGGAACTGGCATGCGCGTTTTGCTGATTGAAGATGACAGCGCCGTCGCGCAGTCGATCGAGCTGATGCTGAAGTCGGAGAGCTTCAACGTCTACACGACCGATTTGGGGGAAGAAGGCGTCGATCTCGGTAAACTATACGATTACGACATTATTCTCCTCGACCTCAACCTGCCCGACATGTCCGGCTACGACGTGCTCAAGCAGCTCCGGGTCTCCAAGATCAAGACACCGATTCTGATCCTCTCCGGCCTCGCCGGCATCGAGGACAAGGTCAAGGGTCTCGGCGTCGGCGCCGACGACTACATGACCAAGCCCTTCCACAAGGACGAGCTGGTGGCCCGCATCCACGCGATCGTGCGCCGCTCCAAGGGCCATGCCCAGTCGGTCATCCAGACCGGCGACCTCGTCGTCAACCTCGACACCAAGACGGTGGAAGTCGGCGGCCAGCGCGTGCATCTGACCGGCAAGGAATATCAGATGCTGGAGCTGCTCAGCTTGCGCAAGGGCACGACCCTCACCAAGGAAATGTTCCTCAACCATCTCTATGGCGGCATGGACGAGCCCGAGCTGAAGATCATCGACGTCTTCATCTGCAAGCTCCGCAAGAAGCTCGCCAACGCCTCCGAGGGCCGCAACTTCATCGAGACCGTCTGGGGCCGCGGCTACGTGCTGCGCGAGCCGCACGAGGCCGACGAGCGCATCCCCGCCTGATCTTAAGGTTACGTCGCGAGCCCAGTCAGGCTCGCTCCTCCCAGCCTGGGCCCCGCCGCAAATGGCGGGGTTTTCGTTTTTGGGGGGTGAGGCTTCATCCGAAGCTTAACGTTTGAACCACTAGCCTTCCCCTGCCGACGAATGGTCGCTGCACGATGGGGGAACGATGATCCTGCAATCACTCGCCGGCCTGCCCGCCTTCCTGGTCTATTTCTGCACCGGGCTGATCGCGATCGTGGCCTATCTGTTCGTCTATACCCGCATCACGGCCCATAACGAGTTCCAGCTCATCCGCGACAACGAGCCGGCTGCGGCGATTGCGCTCGGGCTGAGCCTGCTCGGCTTCGTGGCGCCGCTGGTCAGCGCCATCGCGCATTCGGCGAACGTGCTGGACTGCCTGATCTGGGCGACGATCGCGCTGATCGTGCAGGTCATCGTGTTCTTCCTCATCAAGGTCCCGGTCCCCAACCTCTCGGAGCGGATCTCCGCCGGCGAGCTTGCCCCGGCGATCTGGCTCGGCCTGTCCTCGCTCGCCGCGGGGCTGCTCAACGCCGCCAGCATGATCTACTGACATGGCCGACAAACCCGCCAAGAAGGAGTTCGGCAAGCGCCGGCCGGTGGCCGAGACGCCGCCCTCGCGGCCGCCGATGAAGCGCTCCGGCCACGTCGCGCTGCTGGTGATGGGTACGATCGCCGTCGGCACCACCGCCTACACCTTGATGCCGCGGCAGACCTGCGAGCCCTCCCCCGGCGCCGTGCCGGGGCAGACGACCACAACTTGCACCACCACCAGCAGCAGCAGCAGTTCGTCGGGCGGCAGCAGCTCGCGCTGGTCGTCGCGATCGAGCTTCTTCGAGAGCGATTCATCGAGCCATTCCTCGTCGGGCACGTCGTCGGATTCCGGCCACAGCAGCGTGAGCCGTGGCGGCTTCGGCTCGTTCGGCCATGGCTTCTCCGGCGGGGGTTGACCATGCAACGCATCACTTGCTTGGAGCGCGACGACTGGCGAGAGACCGCGGCGCAATGCGGCTTCGTCTTCCACACCATCGACGGCGAGCGCTATTGGGACGAGCGCGCCTATTACGGCTTCACGCTGGACGAGATCGAGCGCGGCATCGAGACGCCGACCGGCGAGATCGACGCGATGTGCCTCGATCTTGCCGGCCGCGTCATCGGCGACGAGCGCTTCTTGCAGCGCTTGAAGATTCCGGAAGCGTTCTGGAGCCTGATCGCCGAGAGCTGGAAGCGCGACGACCGCAGCCTCTACGGCCGGCTCGATCTGAGGTTCGACGGCAAGTCGCCGGCAAAGCTGCTCGAATACAACGCGGATACGCCGACCTCGATCTTCGAGGCCGCGGTGTTCCAATGGACCTGGCTCGAACAGGCGATCGAACGCCGCATCATCCCCTCGCGCGCCGACCAGTTCAACTCCATCCATGAGCGGCTGATCGCAGCTTGGAAGGAAATCGCTGGCGGTCGTCCCGTCCATCTCACCGGGATCACCGGCAACGAGGAAGACGCCGGCACGCTCGCTTATCTCGAAGACACCGCGCGCCAGGCCGGACTCTCGACGACGCTGCTCGACATCGAACAGGTCGGCTGGCGCGACGAGGCCGGCGGCTTCGTCGATGCTGACGAGAACGATATCGCTCTCGCCTTCAAGCTCTACCCCTGGGAATGGATGTTCCAGGACGCCTTCGGCGCCAAGCTGAAGGATGCGCCGACGCGCTGGATCGAGCCGCCGTGGAAGGCGGTGCTCTCCAACAAGGGCATCTTGCCGCTGCTCTGGGAGATGTTTCCGAATCATCCCAATTTGCTGCCGGCCTTCTTCGAGGATGATCCGCGCGCCGCCGAGCTCGGCTCGTCCTATGTGCGCAAGCCGCTGCTGTCGCGCGAAGGCGCCAATGTCACGCTGGTGTCCGGCGGCATGCAGCTCGACGAGCAGGCAGGGCCCTACGGCGCCGAAGGTTTCGTGCGCCAGGCATTGTCACCGCTGCCGAACTTTTCGGGCTTTTATCCGGTGATCGGAAGCTGGCTGGTGAACCACGAGCCCTGCGGCCTGTCGATCCGCGAGGACGAGAGCCCGATCACAGGCAACCGCTCGCGGTTTTTGCCGCATGCAATTTTGTAATGTCATTCCGGGGCGCGACGCAGTCGCGAGCCCGGAATCCATAACCCCAGGCGGATGGAATGGCTCTCGTCTAACCGCGTGCCTGTTACGACCGCCTGTGATTATGGATTCCGGGCTCCGCGCTTACGCGCGGCCCCGGAATGACAAGAAGCATCTCACCTCGCCGCGGCGAGCTTCAGCGGCTGCGGCATCAATCCGCCCATCGGACGGCCGGAACGCGCGGGGTTGAGCTGATAGAGACCGCGGCGATCGGCGACCGGGCGGAACGCGTCGGTGATGCCGACGACGGATTCGGCGGCGCCAAGCAGCAGCGTGCCGTCCGCCTCCATTGCCTTCGCCATGCGCTCGAAAATCACCGCCTTGGTGTCCTGGTCGAAATAGATCAGCACGTTGCGGCAGAAGATCACGTCGAAGGTGCCGAGATGGGAGAAGTCCTGCAGCAGATTGAGCTGGCGGAACTGCACCATGGCACGAATGTCGGCGTTGAGCTGCCAGAGCTCGCCCACTTGCGTGAAGTATTTCACCAGATGCTGGATCGGCAGGCCGCGCTGTACCTCGAACTGGCTGTACACGCCGGCCTTGGATTTCTCCAGCACCTCCTGCGACAGGTCGGTGGCAACGATCTCGACGCGCCAGCCGGCGAGAGCTGCGCCCATCTCCTTCATGCACATCGCGATCGAATAGGGCTCCTGCCCGGTCGAGGAGGCCGCTGACCAGATGCGAAGCGACTTGCGCGCCGCGCGCGCCTGGATCAGGCCCGGCAGGATGGTGTCGCGCAAATGATCGAACGGGATCTTGTCGCGGTAGAAGAAGGTCTCGTTGGTGGTCATCGCCTCGACCACGTCGGTCGCAAGCCGGCCGTCGCCGTTCCTGATCTTCAGAACGAGATCGGGGATGCCGGGAAGGCTTGCCTTGCGGGCGAGCGGCAGCAGCCGGCTCTCGACCAGATATTGCTTGTCGGCGGAGAGATCGAGACCGGAGCGCTCTTTCAGGAACTTGCGCAGATAGTCGTAATCTGCGGGTGTCACGAGCGGTCTCCCGCGAACAGGCGGTTGACCTTGGCGCCGATCTGGTTGAGCGGCAAGATCGCCGCGCAGATGCCGGCATTGGCCGCCGCGCCCGGCATGCCCCAGACCACGCTGGAGGCTTCGTCCTGCGCGATCACGCTGCCGCCGGCCGCGACGATGTCCTTGCCGCCGCGCATCCCGTCCGAGCCCATGCCGGTCAGGATCACGGAGAGGATGTTGCCGTGCCAGACGTCGATGGCGGAGGTGAAGAGCGGATCGACCGCAGGCTTGCAGAAATTCACGGCGGGGCCGTCGTCGAGCGCGATCACCGGGTCAGCGCCGCTGCGCGCGACACGCATGTGCTTGCCGCCCGGAGCAAGGTAAATCCGTCCCGGCTTCACCGGCTCACCGTCGACCGCCTCGGCCGCCGGCCGGCGGCTCGTGCGCCCCAGATGCTCGGCAAGGATGGTGGTGAAGGTCGGTGGCATGTGCTGGGTGATCAGCACCGGGAAGCGATCGATCACGGGGCCGAGCTCGGTGACGAGCGCCATCAGCGCCTGAGGACCGCCGGTCGAGGAGCCGATCAGCAGCACCTTCGGCGCCTGGGTCGAGAACGGACGTGTCGCTAGCGATCCTGACGAGGGGGCATGCACGGCCGGAGCGGGCGCAGGCGCGGCAGGCCGCGCAACAGGACCGCGGACAACGGGAGCCGGGCTCGCGGGCGCCAGCGGCGGGCTCGCAACCGCAGACTTGCGACGCAGCCGCGCGCCGAGATGGCGGATCTTCTGGATCAGGTCGTGATGGAAAATGTCTGCGGCCGACGCCTCACGCGTCGATTCCGGCTTGGGAATGTAATCGGCCGCGCCGAGCGACAACGCCTTGAAGCTGATCTCCGCGTTGCGGCGGGTCAGCGTCGAAGCCATGATGATGACGAGATCGCGCTTCTTGGCGAGCAGTTGCGGTAGTGCCGAGAGGCCATCGAGCTCGGGCATTTCGATGTCGAGCACGGCAACATCGGGATTGATGCGATCGAGCTGGTTGACCGCCTCGAGCCCGGTGCGCAGCGACGCCGCAACCTCCATGTCGTGCTCGGCACCGATCCAGCGCGAAATCAGACCGCGGATGACGACGGAGTCGTCGACGATCATTACCCGCAAAGGTCCGGCTTCGCGCGACGTGCCCGTGGTCGAATTACCTGCGAACGCAACACTCATTACTCACCAACTCAGACTGAAACGGTTCAGTTGAAAACAAGCGCCGAAGGATCCGTTCAGCCTCCGGGCGATCGCTCAGATCAGGCCGACTTCCTGGAATTTCGCCGTCACGATGTCCTTGTCGAACGGCTTCATGATGTACTCGTTGGCGCCGGCGTGCAGCGCGCGCGCGATATGCGCGACGTCGTTCTCGGTGGTGCAGAACACCACCTTCGGCTGGTCGCCGCCGGGCATGCGGCGGAGATGGCCGAGGAACTCGTAGCCATCCATGACCGGCATGTTCCAGTCGAGCAGCACCGCATCGGGCAGGCCGCGCTTGCAGGCCTCCAGCGCCTTCTCACCATCCTCGGCTTCGAGGATCTGGAAGTCGAGCCCCTCCAGGATCCGGCGCGCAACCTTGCGGATGACGCTGGAATCATCAACGACGAGACACGTTCGCATGTGAACCTCTGCTTCCTCCCCTTTGCGGGGATACTTCCAATTGCGAGCCCGCCGGAGGCAGTGCCGCCGTATCAGGCTGCCATCATCTCGGGCGCGAGCTCGAGGACGCGATCGACGTCGAGCACAACCATGAGCTGGCCGTCGAGGCGGTGGACGCCGCCGGCGAGCTTGGCCATGCGGGGGTCGAGGTTGACGGGGTTCTCCTCCATGCCGGCCTCGGGCAGGCGCAGCACCTCGCCGATCTGGTCGATCAGCAGGCCGTAGGATTCGCCGCGCAGGTCGACGCCGACCGCCATCGGCACCTTGCCGTCTTCGGCCTTGGGCAGGCCGAGGCGGGCACGCATGTCGACCACGGTGACGATGCGGCCGCGCAGATTGAGGACGCCCGCGATCTCGCGCGAGGACAGGGGCACGCGGGTGACGCGCTCGGGCATGAACACGTCCTGGACGCGCGAGATCGGCAGGCCGAACAGCTGGCCGCCGATCATCGCGGTGACGTACTCGACCATGGCGCCTTCAGCGGACTGGGTCTTCTTGCTCATCTCGGTGTCTCCTGATCCCTGTCCTGCTTACGCCGCCGCCCGGCTCAGCTCGGAGGCGCCGGCGGCGCCCGCGGTCTGCTCCTTCAGCGCCGCGATCAGACCGGGACGGTCGAACTTGGCGACATAATCGTGGAAGCCGGCCTGCCGGCCGCGCTCGATCGCCGCCGGCGACACCAGCGCCGAGAGGCCGATGATCGGCGTCGCGGCGAGGTTGTTGTCGGAGCGGACGACTTCCGCGAACTCGAACCCGTTCATGTCGGGCATCTCGATGTCGGTCAGGATCACGTCGAAGTTTTGGGCGCGCAGGGCAGCGAGGCCCTCCTGCGCGGTCGGCGCGGTGCGGACGCGGTAGCCGGCGGCCTTCAGCACCGGCGCCAGCATGTTGCGGAAGAACGCCGAGTCGTCGACCAGCAGCACCGACTGCGAGTGCAGCGACGGCTTCATCTCCTTGCGGGTGAACCAGTCGGCGAACGCCATCGGCAGGAAGTGGCCGACGTCGATCACCTCGGTGGCCTGGCCCTTGATCACGGCCGAGCCGAGAATGCCGGAGGAGGAGCCGCCGACCTCGATGTTGAGGCGTTCCTCGACGATGTCGATGATCTCGTCGACGACGAGGCCCATGGAGCGGCCGTCGTCGGCGAACACCAGGATCGGCTGGGCGCCCTGGCTCGCAATGGTGACGCCGTCCATGGCGACCAGCGGCATCAGCTGCTCGCGGTACTGCACCATGTAGCGGCCGTTACTGAACTCGATCTTGTCGGCGGGCAGCTCTTCCAGGCGCGTGACGAGGCCAAGCGGGACCGCCTTGGGCTGCGACGAGCCGGCGCGGAACACCAAGAGCGAGGTGGTCTGCTCGCCGGAGCCGATGTGATGCGCCCCGTTCTCGTCGCCCATGTCATGGGCCGAGGAGCCGGCGGCGCCGAGCGCTTTGGCAATGCCGTTGGGATCGATGATCATGATCACCGCGCCATCGCCCAGAATGGTGTTGCCGGAGAACATGTCGATGTGACGCAGCTTGGTCGACATCGGCTTGACCACGATTTCTTCGGTGTGGAACACGCCGTCGACGACGATGCCAAAGGTCTGGCTGCCGACCTGGGTGACCACGATGAAGCCGTTCTCGGGATCGCTGGCGGCGCCGTCGTCGATCTTGAGCAGCTTCTTCAGGTGGATCAGCGGCAGCAGCTTGTTGCGCAGGCGCAGCACCGCGGTGTCCTTGATGCGCTCGATGCGGTGCTCGGAGTTGGCGCGGGCCCGCACCAGCTCGACCACCGAGAGCTGCGGAATCGCAAAGCGGTCGCCGGCGGCTTCGACGATCAGCGCCGAGACGATGGCGAGCGTCAGCGGGATCTTGATGGTGACGGAGGAGCCCTCGCCGGCCACGCTCTTGATGTCGATGGTGCCGCCGATCTGGTCGATATTGGTGCGGACCACGTCCATGCCGACGCCGCGGCCGGAGACCGAGGTGATGGCGGCCGCCGTGGAGAAGCCCGGCGCGAAGATGAACTTGTGGATCTGGGCTTCGCTCATCTTCTCCAGCTCGGCCTCGGTGACGAGACCTGAGGAAAGCGCCTTGGCCTTGATCTTCTCGGTGTTGAGGCCGCGGCCGTTGTCGGCGATGCAGATGATGATGTGGCCGCCCTCGTGATAGGCGGAGAGGCGGATGGTGCCCTGCTCGCCCTTGCCGCTGGCGAGGCGTTCGGCGGGGGTCTCGAGGCCATGATCGGCGGAGTTGCGCACCATGTGGGTGAGCGGGTCCTTGATCAAATCGAGCACCTGGCGGTCGAGCTCGGTGTCGGCGCCGTGCATCTCGAGCTCGATCTGCTTGCCGAGTTCGGATGAGAGGTCGCGGACGATGCGGGGCAGCTTCTGCCAGGCATTGCCGATCGGCTGCATGCGCGTCTTCATGACGCCCTCCTGCAGCTCGGCGGTGACGTTGGAGAGGCGCTGCAAGGGCACCTTGAACTCGGTGTCCTCGTTGCGGCGGGAGATCTCCAGGAGCTGGTTGCGGGTCAGGACCAGCTCGGAGACCATGGTCATCAGGTGCTCCAGCGTATCCACGTTGACGCGGATCGACTGGTTGGCGATGCGGTCGCCCTCGCCCGCCATCTCGTCGGCCATCGACTTCTTCGCGGCCTTCTCCTTGGGCGCCTTTGCGGCTTCCTTGGCAACGGCGGCTTCGGCAGCCGGCGCAGGTGCAGCCTTGACCTCAGTCTTGGCCACGGGCGCGGCGACCGGCGCTTCGATCGCGGTCTCGCGGAAGGCGCGCTCGAGCTCGTCGAGCGAGACCTCGCCCGGACGCAGCGGGCGCTCCAGGGTCTGCTCGACCAGCGAGCCCGTGGTCATCTCCTTGGCCGGCGCCGCGGCAACTGGTGCTTCCGGCGCCAACGGCGGCGCGTCGGCAACGGGGGTGCCGGCCGGCATCGGCTGCGCCGAGCCTGACATGGCGGCCATGCCCTGCTCGACCATGGCCTCCAGCTTGTCGATGAGATCGCGGTCGTTCCCTTCAGGCTCGGCCTCGGTTGCCTCCAGGCCGGCCAAAATCTCCTTGATGCGGTCGATCGAGGACAGGATCACCGTCACCGCCTCGGCGGTGACAGGCATGCCGTCACGGAATTTGCCCATCAGGGTCTCGCCGGCATGCGCCAGCGCTTCCAGCCGCGGCAGGCCGAGAAAGCCGCAGGTGCCCTTGATGGTGTGGACCAGGCGGAAGATGTTATCCAGGATCTTGGCGTTGTTCGGCTCCTGCTCGAACTTCACCAGCTGATTGTCCACGGTGTCCAGGCTCTCGCTGGTCTCCGTCAGAAACTCCCGCAACAGATCATCCATGAAAACAGGCCTTCATACAGGAAGGGCGCGCACGAGGCGTGATGCGCCATTTCGGAATGGGGCCAGCTTCACCGCAAAGCGTTTAATATTGGTTGAGTATGTGCAAAAGAACGGAACCAACAAAGAGATAAGGCGCTCCGGACAAGCCGAAGCGCCTCGTAAAGATTGGATTAACGCTTCGCGAGCGACGCTTCGCGTTTACGAAGCGATAACGATGATTGCTTCGCCTTCCGGCTTGAGCGTCACGGTGAGCCCGCAGGCCTGCGCGAGCAGCCGCGTATAATAAGGCTGGATCGCATGGGCATCCGCAGCCGGCCCGCGCTCGCCGCTCAGGAGCTCGGAGATGTTCTGCGGCAGGCGCGCATTGTGTCCGGTCGCGGTGATGCGAAAGCTCATCGCCTCGCCCTCGCCGACCGGATCGACCATCAGCATGCCGCCGCGCGGGATCGTGTGCTGGGCGACGACCAGCATGTTGAGCAGCAGCTTGACGCGGTTCTTCGGCAGCAGCAGCCGCGGCAGATTCCACGTGATCGAGCACTTGCCGTCCTCGATATGGCCCTTCGCCATGGTCTGGGCATCGCCGAGATCGATCTGCGCGCCGGACGAGCCGGCCGCGCCGAAGGCAAGGCGGCAGAACTGGAGCCGGGCGGAGGCCGTCTTGGCACTCTTGCGAATCAGGTCGAGCGCGAACTCGCGGTCCTCGGGCTTGGGATCGTCGTCGAGCACTTCGAGCCCGTTGACGATGGCGCCGACGGGGCTGATGAGATCGTGGCAGACCCGCGAGCACAACAGCGCGGCGAGTTCGAGCATATCGGGAGCAGTAGCGGTCGCGGGCGACGAAGCGTCAGACATATAATGGGGTCCTGGAGGGTTCCTGGAATTGCACGGCGCTGGACGCCGCGAATCACGCATGCTTGACGGATGCTGCGGGTTCTAACATTCGCAACCCCGCGGCAGCTAGCTTGCGATCGGCTCGAGGCGGCCATAAGCCCAAGCGAATCGATCGGGGCGAATCAGTGGACGAGGAACGATTTTGCCGACAGATGAGGCATGCAGGTGAAGCGGATCATTGACGGAGCGGCCGCCTTTGGCCTGATGGAGCCGCTGACCGCGCTGGTGGTGAAGGCGGGCGAGGCGATCCTCGCCGTCAACCGCGCTGCCATGCGGATCGACGGCAAGCAGGATGGCTCGCCGGTGACCGAGGCTGACCTTGCCGCCGACCGCATCATCGCGGACGGCCTCGCGCAGCTCGCGGGCGACGTTCCGACGCTGTCAGAGGAGCGGACCGGGCTCGCCTCCCCGCCGTTTCAGGGCAGCTTCTTCCTGATCGATCCGCTCGACGGCACCAAGGAGTTCGTCGCCGGCCGCGACGAATTCACGGTCAATCTCGCATTGGTGACGGAAGGCGTACCGCTGCTCGGCATCGTGTCCGCCCCCGCGCTCGGCCTGCTCTGGCGCGGCATCGTCGGCCACGGCGCCGAACGCGTGAGGTTCAACGGCGCGACGATCGCCGGCGCCGAGCCGATCCGCACCCGCAAGCTGCCGACGCGAGGGGAGCCCTGGATCGCGGCGGTGAGCCGTTCGCATGGCGATGCCAGAAGCGAGGCGTTCATCGACAACAGGCCCAGTGCGGACCGGATGACGTGCGGCTCGGCCGTGAAATTCGGCCGGATCGCGGAAGGCAGCGCCGACATCTATCCCCGTTTCGGGCCGACCTCGGAATGGGACGTCGGGGCCGGCTGCGCAGTCGTGACCGCGGCCGGCGGCAAGGTAACCGATGGCAAGGGCGGCGAGCTCCGATTCGGCCAGCGCAGCGATACCGGCTTCATCATCCCGGAATTCATCGCCTGGGGCGACCCGCAGGCGGTAGGCTGCTACTGACCGGGCTCGCTTACTGCCCGAGCTTCTCCTGCAGGGCCGGCCAGCGCTTGCCCACCTCATAGAGGAAGCGATCGGGATCGGCGACGAAGGCGTCGCGATTGTCTTCCCGGCTGAACAGATAGAGCCGCTGCGCCACGATCGCGAAGAAATGCGGATTGCCGGCAACGGTGACGCCGCGGGCGATGTCGGCTGGATCATAGCCGCCGAACTGCGGTCCGTAGATCTCGGGATGGGCCTGGAAAGAGGCGCGGTTGCCCTCGTTCCGGAAGCGCCAGACGGCGCCCCAGAGGTTCGCCTCGAACTCCGCCGTCCCCTGCACGGCCGCGCCGGCGACGAAATAGGCGACGGGGTCGAAACCCTCGATGGCGACGCCGGTGAAGCGGTTGACGACGATCCGCTCGGTGGTGGCGGCCCCTGCCGGCCCCCCCGCGCCGACGATCCAAATGCCCGCAAGCAGGCAGAGGCGGCGGGCGATCAAGGCAATTCCGGGGCGCAAAGGGCTATCTTCCTGCCGTTGTGCCGTCATAGTTGCTGCGGATAACATCCGAGTCGAGGGGACATCCGGCGCAACCTAGAGCCGTGCCTGTTGGCGTCAGGTTAAGGAAGCGACCGGATTCGATACCAGGGGTTCTTTTATGACTTTCGCATCACGCCTTGCTGCGCTCGCGCTTGCCGGGATGATCGGCTGGATCGTGCCGGCCTCCGCCCAGCAGGCGCCGCCGCCTGACCTGCCGCCGCCGCAACGGACCCCGACGCCCAACACCTATGGGCCGGACGAGCTCGTCACCGCCGGCCATCGCTTCTTCGGCAACGTCTCGCGCGGGCTCGCCTCGATCATCGAGAAGGCGGTCAGCCAATGGGGCCTGCCGAACGGCTACATCCTGGGTGAAGAAGGCTCCGGCGCCTTCGTCGCCGGCCTGCGCTACGGCGAAGGCACGCTCTACACCAAGAACGCCGGCGATTTGCGCGTCTATTGGCAGGGCCCCTCGCTCGGCTTCGACTGGGGCGGCGACGGCGCGCGCACCATGACGCTGGTCTACAATCTGCCCGCCACCAATGCGATCTACCAGCGCTTCGGCGGCATCGACGGTTCGGCCTACATCATCGGCGGCTTCGGCATGACGGCGCTCACCGCCAACAACATCGTGCTGGTGCCGATCCGCTCCGGGCTCGGCCTGCGGCTGGGCGCCAATATCGGCTATCTCAAATACACCCCGCGCGCGACCTGGAACCCGTTCTAGGCCCCCGCCCTCCCCACTGCCCACCGATCAAGGTTAACGACAGCGCGGGGCTGGCTTTTTGCCGGCCCGCCATGGCATTGTCGTTGGTGAATTTTTCCTTAAGCTTGGGAGTTATGGCCCATGGTCGAACCGATCATGTACCTGGCGATCGGTTTCCTGCTCTCCATGCTGTGCGGGCTCGCAATCGTGCCGCTGGTGCATAACCGCGCGGTGCGCCTGACCACGCGCCGGTTAGAGGCCGCCACCCCGCTGTCGATGGCCGAGATCCAGGCCGACAAGGACCAGCTCCGCGCCGAGTTCGCCATGTCCGCCCGGCGGCTCGAGATGAGCGTCGAGCAGCTCAAGAACAAGACCACGAGCCAGCTGGCCGAGCTCGGCAAGAAGAGCGACGCCATCAACCGCATGAAGATCGAGCTCGGCGAGAAGAACGCCACGATCTTCGCGCTGGAGGCGCGCGAGAAGGCGGTGAAGGAGCAGCTCCGCGCCACCGAGGAGGAGTTCAGCGCCAAGACGGAAGCCTTGCGCCAGGCCGAGATCGCGCTGGCCGACAAGCAGGCCGAGCTCGCCAAGATCAACTCCGAACTGTCCGACCGCTCGATGATGGCGGAGAGCCGCCAGGTCGAGCTGGTCGCGGTGCGAACGCAGATCGAGGAATTGAAGCACCGCGTCGGCGATGCCGAGAAGGAATTTGCCGCGACGCAAGCGCGTCTCGCACAGGAGCGCACCGAATCCGAGACCGCCTCGCGCGAGCTCAACGAGGCGCGCGGCCGCGTCGAGAATCTGAGCCAGCGCGTCACCGAGCTCGACCGCCAGCTCATCGTGCAGGTCAAGGAGGCCGAGATGCTGTCGAGCCGCGTCGCCGATCTCGAAGGACGCCTTGCCACGCAGGGCAAGCTGCTCGCCGAGCGCGACTACGAGAACAACCAGCTGCGCCAGGCCAACGAGGCCAACGAGCGCACCATCAAGGAGCTGCGCGTCGAGATCGCGGGCCTCAGCGGCGGCAAGTCGTCGGCTGCGATGGAGCAGCTGCGTGCGGAAAAGGCCACGCTGGAGGAGCAGCTGCGCAGCGCGCGCGACGAGCGCGCGAAACTCCAGCGCGACATCAACGCGATCCAGCAGCAGGCCGAGAGTTCCTGGGCGACGGAGCGGATGGAGAACGCGCTGCTGCGCGAACGCATCAACGACATCGCGGCCGAAGTCGCCAAGCTCGCGATGCAGCTCGAAGGCCCGAACTCGCCGATCGAGGCGCTGCTCGCGGCCGAGGCCGGCCAGCCGCCGAAGCCCGCGCCGCGCCCGGCCAACGACGCCGCGACCAATGGCGCTCCAGCGGCCCGCCTGCCCGAAGGCGGCGGAACGCTCGCCGAGCGCATCCGCGCGCTCCAGGCCCACGCCTCCCGCGCCCGCCAGCAGGGCGCGTAACCGGCCAAAATCCGGCTTCCCTAGCAAATCGGCCGACCTGCCGAAGGTTTTCCGCCCCCGCGACGCCTGAAAACTTGACACCTTCGGCCGGCACTTCTAAATCGCGGGCTCCAATGTGCCGGCCGGCCGAAAGGTCCGGCCGCCTGCATGATGGTCCCGGGCGCATAGCTCAGCGGGAGAGCGTTCCCTTCACACGGGAGAGGTCCAAGGTTCGATCCCTTGTGCGCCCACCACGCTTCGCCAAAGGCTTCGCGTGGCGCAACCACGCCCAATAGTAGCGACGCGTGTCCGGCGTAGCTCGAAGAGCGCAGACGGACTGGGAGTCTTGCTTCCGCTCCGTCAAAAATTCGAAAACAACCCCATGCACAGTAGACGGCATCAGCCGGATCAAGGGGTTACGCCTTTTCCGAAGTCGCGTTTGACTTGTCGGGCAAAACAGGGGCAGGATGGCATCGTCGGGAGAGGCCTTACAGATAATCGTCGCGGCTGGAGCGGACGGACGCATCGATGAGCGGGACGTCGGCTCACGGAGCCCGAACTGGCAAGCGCTGTTCTGCAACCACCCGCACGGGCGGAAAAGAAACGCAATCCACGACGTCGAACATCACGGTGATGCTCCCGTCGAATGACTGCGCGAAAGCGATCGCGTCATCACGCTTTGCGTCGGCGATTTGTGTGCCGAGCGTGCAATGAGGTCGCCAGTTTCCCGGCCGATAGTGCAGCCGACAAAAGGCTGGATCGATCGCAGCGCTGATCGAAGCATGCCACCGGACGAGCGTTTCATCGAATTCCGGCTCCGCCCAGAGCACCAGCGGCGGACCTGCGAACCAACGAATTCGCTTGAACGCGACGAGTAGTTGCCCTTCGCCTCCTACCGCGCGGAGCATGGTCTCCCACGCGATCTTCGCGGTAACCTCGGGCGTATCATAGATGGCGAATGTAAAATGCGGCCGATAGGCGAGAGCCCTCATCGAAGGCTGGCTCTCAAACGCGGCAACTTCATCCCACAAGGCTTCGATCCGCTTTGCCGAGGGATCGTCGGACCGAATGTTGATAGCCAAAGCCAAGCGCTGTCGCTCCGTGAATCAATAGATTGTCTCACCAGCGACGAAAGAACCATGCCTTTTGTGCGCTAGTGAGCCATGAGAACGGGGATATCCGCGTGCTCCAGGATATGGCTGGTCGCCCCACCGAATATCATCTGCCGCAGCCGCGTGCGGGTGAAGGCTCCTTTGATCAATAGATCGCAACCGTGTGCCCTGGCGGCATCGAGGACCGCCTCACCAGTTTCGCGCCCCTCCAGCTCAACGCTGATCAAGCTGGCCGCAATGCCATTGTATTGGAGTTGCCGAGCGATCTGACCGGCAGACGGTCCCGGCACCGCTTGGCCGCCGACAACCGTTAGGACCGATACCCTTTCGGCCAGACGAAGCAACGGCATGGCAAATGCGTTTGCCCGAGCTTGCTCGGTACTCCCGTTCCAGTGGATCATGATGTTTGTTGCGACGCTTCTTGGTGCATTCGACGGCGCCAGCAGAACGGGCCTGCCGCTCTCAAACAGCGCGGATTCGATCGCGCGGCGGTGAGGGCCCGCAGCATCAACGTCAGACCGCGCCATCACGATCAGATCGAAAGCGCGCCCATAACTTCCGATAAAGTCTTCGCCCTCAGGCGCGTTCTCCAGCCAGCCGAAGCATGGCGGGTTCGACCCTGCGGTGGCTCGAGGAACAACATGCTTGAGCATGAATGCTTCGAAGAAGTTGCGCATGTCGTTCAATTCGGCTTCGCTCTTCACTTGATACGAATCCAGGAGAATGCCGGTGGCCAATTCGGCGGCCGCATATTGAGGGATGCCGAACCGGAGTGGAAAACCTTCGATATAGGCGCCGGAACGTCGCGCGATATCCAAGGCCACAGCGAGCGTGGCTGTCATCATCGGAATATTCTGAAGCGGGACCAAGAGCGTCTTCATTTTGAATCCCCGATTTTTCTGACGAAGATTGACGGAGGATGCCTGCTTTCAATTGGGGTAGCGTTTGCGAATTTTCACTTTGCGAGCGATTCAGTTTGTCACAATGGTTGCAATCATGCGGCCTGCTCAAGCCTCGTATCGATCTCCTGGCGCAGCGCCGCGAAGTCGATTGGTTTGGTCAATAGGTCGGCGGCGCCCTTCTCCAGCGCCTTGCGCCTGGTCTCGGCATCACCGTAGGCCGTGATCATGATGACAGGCACATCGGGGCGGGCCGAGCGCACGATAGGCAGCATCTCCAGTCCGCTCATTCCGGGCATGTTGATGTCGGACAGGATCAGAATCAGGGTGGCATCCGCAATCTCGGCCGCGCGCTGCAATGCCAGGGGTGCCGAGGATACGAACTCCATCAGAAAACGACCGGCGCGCAGATCGCGCCGAAACTGCTGGCGGAACAGCGCCTCGACATCGGGCTCGTCGTCAACGACCATTATATAGACGCTCAACTTCTGCCTCCCGTCTGCAACGGTGCCGCCCGCGTGCGCGGCAGCGTAATGATGAACTCGGTATATTCGCCCGGCTCGGTATCGACCTCGATGCTGCCGCCGTGCTGCTTCACGATGATGTCGTGGCAGATCGAAAGGCCAAGGCCCGTTCCTTCGCCGGCAGGCTTGGTGGTGAAGAACGGATTGAATATCTTCTCTCTGACATCGGCCGGGATGCCGGTGCCATTGTCGCGAATGCGGATTTCGACGGCGCCGCCGAGGTCTGTGGTCGTCGCGCGCAGCCTTGGCTCGAAGCCGTCACCGGCGGCGTCCTTTTGCTTGCTTGCCGCGTAGAAGCCGTTTGAAACCAGATTGAGGAACACCCGCGTGATTTCCTGCGGATACAGCTCGAGCGCGCCCGCAGACGGATCCAGCTTTCTTTCAAGCGTGATGTTAAAGCCGGCTCTTTCCGCGCGGGCTCCGTGATAGGCGAGGTTGAGGCTTTCCTCGAGGATGGCGTTGATGTCGGCCGCGCGGCGTTCGCCAGACCCTTCGCGGGAATGCAGAAGCATATTCTTGACAATGGAATCGGCGCGCGTTCCGTGCTGCACGATCTTTTTAAGGTTACCTCTCAGCATGTGTATCAGCGCGTCGATGTCCTGCCTTTCCGCCTCGCCCAGGCCGGCTGAGCGCAGCACGTCGCCGAGCTCGTCGGTGAGTTCGGAGGACAGCGCCGCAAAGTTGTTGACGAAATTGAGCGGGTTCTTGATCTCGTGCGCAATGCCGGCCGTGAGTTGCCCGAGCGAGGCAAGCTTCTCGGTCTGGATCAGCCGGTCCTGCGCATTTCGCAACTCCTCGAGCGATTGCGACAATTCCATGGTGCGCTCGCGCAACTCATTCAGCAGGCGCGCATTTTCGATCGCGATCACGCCCTGGTGCGCGAAATTGGATACGAGCTCGATCTGCTTGTCCGTGAAGGGTTTGACTTCCTGGCGGAAGATCGTGATCGTGCCAATCAGCTCATCTTCCTTGAGCATGGGCACGATGACGAGGGTCCTTGCGCCGGCAAGGTCGGCAAGCGCGCGAACGTTGGGGTTGCCTTCGACATAGGGCGGCTGCGTCCTGATGTCGTCGATATGAACCGTCTGATGCGTCTTCTCGACGGTGCCGAGCCCGCTCGCGGGATGTGGGCGAATGTGCTGGTAGAGCCGGGTATCGACATAAGCTTGCGGCGCGTTGTGCAATGCGACCGTGCGAAAGCCGCCCTCCTCGTAGAGATTCATGGTGCCAAAACCGGCGCCGCAAATTCGCGTCGCATTCTCCAGCATCTTGTGGAAGACCGGAGTAAGTGCGCCCGATGAAGCGCTTATGATTTCCAGCACCTCCGATGTTGCCGTCTGCCGCTCCAGCGATTCATTCAATTGCTCGAACAAACGCACGTTGCCGATGGCGATGACAGCCTGATCGGCAAAGGTCTGCAGCAGCGTGATCTGCTTGTCGTCGAATGGGCGCACCTCGGTACGACGCAGCACGATCGCCCCCATGCTCTCGCCTTCGCGCAAGAGCGGCACACTCAAAACGGTCCGAACGTTGGAGCGAAGCGCATATTCGCGTCCTGTCGGGTATTGCTCCCCTTCGGGCCCGAGCAGGTCGTGCACCTGAACGGTGCGACGATCGATAATCGCCCAGCCGGTCGGCGATTTGACACTGATCGGTCGTCGGCTCCACACCACGGGAACCGGGCCATGGTGCGCCTGGATGACGATATCGTCGCCATCCCTCAGAATGACCAGTGCATCATATGCCTCGCAAAGCCCGCATGCGCTTTCCACGATCGCCTTGAGCACCGGACCGACTTCGGTCGGGGAGGAAGCGATGACCCGCAAGATATTGGCGCTGCCGGTCTGGTACGTCAGCGCCTCGGACAGATCGCGCGTCCTGGTTTTCAATTGTTCGAACAGCCGGACATTCTCGATGGCGATCACCGCCTGGTCGGCAAACGTGGCGACGAGCTCGATCTGTTTTTCGGTGAAGGGCTGCACGCGCTTGCGGGCGATCACGATCGCGCCGATCGGCTCATTCTCGCGCAGGAGTGGAACACCGAGCGCCGTGCGTTGACCCGCCATCGTGATCGACGCCTGCAGGCCGTATTCGAGATCGGCAGCGACGTCGAGGATCTGCACCGGACGGCGTTCGAGGACGGCTCGACCCGTGACCGTGCCCCTGCCGGGGGCGATCGGATGAGCCTGCAGAAAAGCGATGTAGTCCTCGGAAAACCCGACCGCTGCTCCGGCCTGATATTCATCGCCCTCGCGGCGCATGATGAAGGCCATCTCCGCTTCGCACAGCCGTGCCGCCGACTCGACCAGCGTGTCGAGCACGGTTTGCAGATCGAAGGTCGAGCGGCTGATCACCTTCAGCACATCGGCCGTCGCGGTTTGCTGCTGGAGCGATTCGGCGAGGTCGCGCGTCTTCGCCTGGACCTCATCGAACAGCCGCACATTCTCGATCGCGATCACGGCCTGATCGGCGAAAGTGGAGACCAGGTCAATCTGCTTATCCGTGAACGAGTTCACGGTCTTGCGGCCCAGGAATAGCACGCCGATCGTTTCTCCGGACCGGAGCAAGGGTACGCCCAGGAGGGTGCGGTAACCGCCGGCCCTCTGTTGCTCGGGATAGGCATAGTCCGGATCGACCAGGACGTCCGGGATCTGAACAGCCTTGCCGCACAGCAGGACGCGCCCGACCAGGCTACCGCGTCCCGCATTGAGCCGAACGCCCGCCGAGGCCTTGGCCCACTCGGGCGAGAAATTGTAGCGAGTTGCATGATAGTAGCCACCATCGCCATCGTGCCGGACGATTGCCGCCATGTCGGCACCACACAGCCACGCCGCCGATTCCGTCAGCGTGTCGAGAACGGTTTGCAGATCGAACGCGGAGCGGCTGATGACTTTCAACACATCGGCGGTCGCGGTCTGCTGCTGCAGCGATTCCCGCAAGTCGTCGGTACGCGCCTGCACCTCGTCGAACAGCCGCGCGTTCTCTATGGCGATGACAGCCTGGTCGGCGAAGGTCTGCAGAAGCTGCACATGATGCGGAGCGAAGGCCCCCGGCTCGGCTCGCGTGACGCTGATCATGCCGATCACCACGCCGCCGGTCGCGAGCGGAACGAACAACATGCTGCGAAAGCCGCGGGCCCGCGCGATGAATTTGATGTCGTTCGTCAGCGCTTCAGTATCGGGCGTCGGCACCACCTTACCGGCCTCTGCCCTCGCAAAACTCTCGAAATCGGCGATCGGACGCGGAAACATCTTCTTCAACGCTTCATCGGCGGCAGGATTCGTCGGCGTGAACGCCGCCAAGTGGGCATTGCCGTCGATGAAGCGGAATACGGTCGTCGAAAAGCCGCCGAGCAAGGCATTTGCGCGCCTCGCGATCGCATCGAATACCGGCTTCACCTCCGATGGCGAACTGGCAATGATCTTGAGAATGTCCGCGGTGGCGGTCTCGCGATCTTGTGCGGCGCGCAATTCGGCCAGGAGCCGCGCGTTCTCCTGCTGCAAATCCGCCACAACGTCCTGAGGAAGCGCGGCCATGATGAAAATCCACGTCGCCAGCCGGTTCGCGGCCGACGTCAAAATCTAATCAAGAATGTATCGGGAATTATTCCACCATCAGGTGCTTTCGACCAGAGGTACCGTGAGTTGATTTTCGATCGACTACGCGTCAATTCGCCTTTCGTGATCGACGAAAGCGGCGAGTTCCGCAAAATGCCGCTGGAGGCCGCTTTGCTTCGGGTCCGCAGGCCTCGGGGGCGCGGGACCCGAGTGCCGCGAGCGCCGTAGATTGCGTCCTGAAACACCCTAGGAGAACCCCATGGCGACCATATTCATCACCGGCAGCACGGATGGCCTCGGCCGGGCGGCGGCGCAATCGCTCCTCGATCGGGGCCACCACGTTGTGCTGCACGCGCGTTCGGCCGATCGTGCTGCGGCCCTCGGCGGGCTCGCTTCGCGCGCCCGGGGATTGGTGATCGGCGATCTCAGAAGCGCCGAGGAGACGCGGAGCATCGCCGACCAGGTCAACGCGATCGGGCGCACGGATGCGGTCATCCACAATGCCGGCGTCTACACGCGGCCGAGCCGCGGCGCGACCCCTGAAGGCCATGCCGAGACGCTGGCCATCAACACGCTTGCGCCGTTCATGCTGACGGCCCTGATCGCGCGGCCCGCCCGATTGGTCTATCTCAGCAGCGGATTGCACCGCGGCGGAGAAGGCTCGCTCGACGACCTCGATTGGACCAAGCGGGCCTGGAATGCGGCCAAGGCCTATGCCGAGAGCAAGCTGCACGTCGTCGCGCTCGCCTACGCGCTGGCGCGGCGCTGGCCCAACGTCCTCTGCAACGCCGTCGATCCCGGTTGGGTGCGCACGAAGATGGGCGGCGCGGGCGCCCCGGTCGATATCGACACGGGGCAACGGACCCAGACCTGGCTGGCGGTGAGCGAGGATCACGCGGCGCGGGTGAGCGGGCACTACTGGCATCATCTCGAGCAGCAAGAGCCGGCCCGCGAGGCGACCGATCCGAGATTTCAGCACCAGCTCATCGGCCAATTGACCGAGCTGACGGGCGTTGCGCTGCCGGAGGTGTGATGCACGATGTAATCCTCGTCATTGCGAGCGCAGCGAAGCAATCCGGAATCCCTCTGCGGAAAGACTCTGGATTGCTTCGTCGCAAGAGCTCCTCGCAATGACGGCGGAGAGTGCATTTCACGCCGCGCGCTGTGGCCGCCAGGCCGTGTAGAGACCGATCAGTGTCCCGATGGCGACCAGCGCGGCTGCCAGCAGCACCTGCAATTCGCCATCGTCGGTGGGGCCGATGGACGACACCAGCCTGGTCACGATGAGGAACAGAATGCCCACCGCCGCCGCCGCACCGACGCCGAGATAAGCGAGCTCGCGCCTCAGGCTGCGGCCGAGCAGTCCGAGCGCCGTGAAATACATCGCGCAGGCGTTGGGATGAACGAACAAGGCAATGCGCGCATAGGGGCCATAGGCGTCGAACAAGGACTCGCATCGGCGCAGGGCCGCCTTAGAGGCCACCCGCTGCAGGAACGGCCGGAAGAAACGAGCCTGTCCGTAGCTGAGAACGGCGCCCAGGATGATGGCGAGCCACGCCGCGACGAAGACGGAGCCATCCACGGCCTTCGGACTGAGCGCCACGGACATCAGGATGAGGGCGGTGCCGGGAAAATAGCCGAAATACGGAAAGACCGCTTCCACCAGCACGCAGACGAACATGAAGGCCGGAAACCATGCCGACCCGGTCGCGCCATGGACGATGGCGTTCAGGTCGAAGAGGCTCGTCCTGTAAAGTACGAGGTACATGCACATGGCGAGGGCAGCCAGCGCGTAGAACGGCAGCGCTCCCGACAAAAACCGTCTCATCCAATCATCAAGCTTTGTTTGGCGGAGACGACGGCCTCGCGCTGTTCCGGATCATGCTTTAGGCCAATGGGCTTGATGCTGTCGATGGCGCTCTTTGCCACGCAACCGCACCTGGGTTGGCGCACCCTACGAGATCGATAGAATCTCGATCTCCTGCGCGCCAGAGCCGACGACGTCGCCGACCGCCTTGCCCATCAGCGACCTCGCGACCGGCGCGACGAACGATATCGAGCCGGCCTTGGGATCGGCCTCGTCCTCGCCGACGATGCGGTAGGTCTGCACCCGGCCGTCGGCGCGACTGAAGCTCACGGTGCTGCCGAAGGCGACGATTTCGGTCGCGACAGGATCGGTCATCACCTGGGCCGTGCGCAAGCGTTCGGTGAGATAGCGGAGATCGCGCAGGGGCACGGCCGACTGCCGGCGCTTCTCGTTGACGTCCTCGATGGCTTGCGCGGCTTCGTAGGCCGCGCGCGCTTCGGCAAGCTGCGTCTGCAGCGCCTTGAAGCCTGCTTCCGTCACGAGGTTCGGATGCGGCGAGATCGGGCGGTCCGGCAACAGCGTCTCGGACGCAGTTTCGGCGCTCTCTTCCTTGGTGAAGGCGACGCTCAATTTGAAGATCCTGTCGAACGTTTCGTTGGCGACGCCGTGTGGCGCCGACGTCCGAGACTATATCTCAAGTTCGACAAAACGGCGGAGCTTGAAGACGAGATCCGGCACGGCCTGACGGAACCGGGTTGCGTTCTGGAAACTGGTCGAGAACGGCGCGAAGGTCAGCATCGCGTTCCAGTGCCGGTAACCGTAGACCGTGACCGAAACGCCGGAGCTCGGGAAGTTTTCCAGCTTGCGCAGCTCGCCGAGCACCAGATCGGCGATTGCCTCCGCCGGCAGCAGGCGCTTGCCGTCCCGCGTGGTTGCGATTGACTCGGCCGGCTTTGTGGCCGCCGGGACCGCATCGGGCGCGCGCTCGGCCTTGGCCGCGGCCGCATCGGACTTGGACGTCTCGACGGGCTCCGCGGGATCGGCCGGCACAATCGGCGGAACCTCGGCGAGCGGCGGCGGTGCAACATGGTCTGCGCGCTTGTTGCCTCCCAGGATGCTGCTGATCATGGCCACAAGGCCGGCATCCTTCACCTCGTCACTCATCAATCCCCCCCCGGCCGAATGATCGGCGGCACCACGTTCGCTCACGTCGCGCCGCCGTGCGATCCGTTACCGTTTGTCGAACGGAATGTACTGCTGGTACTGCTTGGGCACCGAGCTGCGGTAGCGCGCCGGCACGGTGCCGGTGTCGATCGAATGATCGATCTCCTGCTGCCGGGTCATCTTCTTCTTCGCCGGCTTCTTCGATGCGCTCTTCTTGCCGTCAGTGGGCTGGCTGGACGTGTCGGTGGTCGCGCTCGGCGCTGTCGTCGTCGCAGCCGGCGCAGGGCTTGTCGCGGCAGGCGCGGCGGTTCCGCCCGTGGCTGGAGCGCCCTGCGCCAGCGCCAGCGGCGATTGCACCATGAGCACCAGCGCTGCCGTCGCAGCCAGCAAATATGATTTCTGCATCAGAACCTCCAATATGCCTGATCCGAATGGGCCAGCGTAGGCCTCCGGCATCGACGCGTGCAAGTCCGTCGACAATAGTCCTATCCCATGCCGGAACTGTGGTGGGGATCACATTACCGGCAATGGCCTATCGTCATGACATCGCAGCGCGCGTCACTGCGCCGCCGCGCCCCGCTATGCGCGCGCTCCGAGGCCGGTCTCCTCCAGCCGCGTCGCGAACCAGCGCGACAGTGCCTCGTCGACGGCGCCGGAGACATAGACCTCCGACATCGTCACATGGGGCCTGTCCAGCACCAGCAGCAAGCCGACCCAATAGGGAAACCAGACATGGACGTCGGTCAGCGCCCGCAGCTTGTGCTGATCGTGATCGAGCGGCGTGTGATTGCTCGCCTTGCGAATTTCCACCGCGAGCAGATTGTTCGGGATCTCGCGCTGATGCACGACGACATCGGGGTAGATCGACTTGCCGAGATGGTCGTCGGTCGAGATGATGGTGCCGTGCGGCAGATGCAGCGTGCGTTCGCCGAGCCGGTCGTAATTGCAATCGACCGACCAGCCCGAAAACTGCTTTTCCAGATGCACGGCGAAGCGGTGCGTGACCGCCCGCTCGCCGACATCCTTCTCGAACAGGAAAGCCTCTTGGGCGTAGAAGTCCCGGAGCGCCGCGATCACCTTGTTCAGCTCGGTCTGCATCATGCCTCCGGGCTCATGGCGCTCTGTCTGTTGCCGCCCTACATCTGAACTTCGATCAGCCGCGGGCCGGGCTCGGCGACGGCTTCCGCCAACGCCTTGTTGAACTCGTCGGCGTTGGTGACGGCGCGGCCGGGCACGCCCATGCCCCTGGCCAGCGCCACGAAATCCAGCGTCGGCCGGTCGAGGCGGAGCATGTCGTTGGCGCGCTGGCCGGGCTCGCCGGCGCCGACATTGTCGAACTCGCCGCGCAGGATCTGGTAGATGCGGTTGGCGAACACGATGGTGACGATGTCGAGGTTCTCGCGCGCCTGGGTCCACAGCGACTGGATCGTGTACATCGCGCTGCCGTCGCCGACCATGGTGATGACCTTGCGGTCCGGGCAGGCGATCGCCGCGCCGATCGACAGCGGGGTCGAGAAGCCGATCGAGCCGCCCATGTTCTGCAGCCAGTCGTGCGGGGCGGCCGCCGCCGTCGGCGGGAAGAAGCCGCGGCCGGTGGTGAGGGATTCGTCGACCATGATCGCGTTCTCGGGGATCGCACAGGCAATGGCCTGCGCGATCGAGGCGAAGGTGAGCGCGCCGGTCGGCTTGACCAGCTCCTGCAAAGCCTGCGGCTTGACGTCCCTGGCGCTGGCCTTCACGGCGCCGGCGAGCGCCTCGAGCGCTGCGACCGAATTCTCGCCCCAGGAGGTCATGCGATGCACCTCGCAGCCCTGCGGCTTGAGCATGCTCGGCTTGTTCGGATAGGCGAAGAACGCCACGGGATCGTCGGACTCGACCAGCACGATGTGACGGAATTTTGCCAGCATCGGCAGCGCGTTCTCGATCACGTAGTGGATGCGGTCGATCGAGAAACGGCCGCGGCCGCGCGCCATCTTCGGACGGAAGGTCGGGCCCATCACGGTGCAGCCGGTCTTGCCGGCGATGCGCTCGGCCAGCGCGAGGCCATGCTCGCTCAGCGCGCTGCCGGTCATCAGCAGCAGCGTGCCTTCGCCGTCGCCGTGCAGGATTCTTGCGGCCTGCTCGACCGCCTGCGGCGAATAGCTCGCGCGCTGCTGCTCGGCCGGAACCTCGGCAATGCCGTCGGCTTCGTTCCAGGCGGTGTCGGCGGGCAGGATCAGGGTCGCGATCTGCGGCGGCGCGCTTTTGGCGGCGGCAATCGCGGCGGCGCCGTCGGCGGCGACCGATTTGGAATCCGGGGAGGTGCGGACCCAGGACGACATCGGCCGGGCCAGGCCTTCGATGTCGGAGGTCAGCGGCGCGTTGTAGCCGATGTGGTAGACGGCGTGCTGGCCGACGATGTTGACGATGCCGGAATTGGCCTTCTTGGCGTTGTGCAGATTGGCAAGGCCGTTGGCGAGTCCGGGACCGAGATGCAGCAGGGTCGAGGCAGGCGTGCCCTTCATGCGGAAATAGCCGTCGGCCGCACCCGTCACCACGCCTTCGAACAGGCCGAGCACGCAGCGCATGCCCGGGACACGATCGAGCGCCGCGACGAAATGCATCTCGGAGGTGCCGGGATTGGTGAAGCAGACGTCCACCCCGCCCTGGACCATCGTCCGCACCAGGCTTTCCGCACCGTTCATTCTGTCTGCTCCCGCAACCGGCGTTTCCAGTAATCCGTTCGGTCAATCATTGTTCGCGCGGCCCGTCAAAGCAATAGCGGGCATTGCGGCCCTGCCCCGCGTGACGAGGCGCGGATTTGGCTAACGCTTTCCAGCAAATTGGCGCAGTTGCGATTTGGTAACGCCAGTCGTTAACGATGCGACCCTCACGGGCCCGTGGCTTGCGGAACGCGCGCAAATGTGGCCTCTGGCTTCGGTTGAATCGATTTTTTCTGGGGGAAATGATGATCCGGTTTTTTGCCGCACCGATGACCGCAATGGCGCTGTTGCTGGCTGGCGCAGCCGACGCATCCGCGGCGGGGATGATAGACTTCACGGGCACCAGTTCCACCGGCTATCTCGGCCACGGTGCGAGCCCGATTCCCCGCACCACCGTCATGTATAACGGCAATTACGCGCCCGGCACGGTCGTGGTGAACACCTCCGAGCGGCGGCTCTACCTGGTGCTCGGGAACGGGCAGGCGCTGCGCTACGGCATCGGCGTCGGCCGCGACGGCTTCCGCTGGGGCGGGGTGCACAAGATCACCGCCAAGAAGGAATGGCCGGACTGGACGCCGCCGTCGCAGATGCTGGCGCGCCGGCCGGACCTACCGCGCCACATGAAGGGCGGCATCGAGAATCCGCTCGGCGCCCGCGCCATGTATCTGGGCTCGACGCTGTACCGCATCCACGGCTCCAACGAACCGGAGACGATCGGTCAGGCCGTCTCCTCGGGCTGCTTCCGCATGACCAACGACGACGTCACCGACCTCTATAGCCGCGTCTCGATCGGCACCACGGTGGTGGTGCTGAACAACTGACCAGACGCAAACTCTCGTAGTAGGGTGGGCAAAGCCGGAGGATCGCGCGAACGCGCGGTTCGCCGGCGTGCCCACGGTTTTGAGATGGTGGGCACGGCGCTTGCGCGCCTTTGCCCACCCTACGACACTGTAACTCTCTTGCTACAGACGACGGCCGGAACCCGCAGGGCGCGTGAATTTGCGGTCTTGTGCGCGGGGCGCGAATGCGGCAGCGTCGCAGGACGATGAGCGCATCTGTCCCGCCCTCGCCCGGCCTTCGCTTCGCCCTGCTGGTGCTCGTGACGCTCACCTGTGCGCCTGACACCGCTACCATGGCCGCGGCCGGCGAGCTGCCGGCGATCTCCTCGCGCCAGCGCGCCGAGAAGAAGAGCTTCACCGACGGCGAGATCGTCGACGGCTTCCTGAAGACCGCGTTCGGCGCCGAATATCACCTCGCTGGCCGCGTCGACCGCATCCGCAAGTTCGACGGGCCGGTGCGCGTCTACGCCGAGAGCGACCGCGCCGATCGCAAGACGCAGCTCGCCAAAGTCGTGGCCGACATCGGCAAGCGCGTGCAGCATCTCGACATCGCCATGATCGAGACCAACGAAGCGGCGAACGTGCGCGTGAAGCTGGTGCGCGACCGCGATCTCTTCCGCACCATCTCGAGCTTCTACGGCGCCGAGAAGGCGCGCGAGATCCGCTCCTCACTCGATCCGCAATGCCTGTCAGGCTTCCGCAAGAACGACAATTTCGAGATCGAGCATTCCGACGTCATCCTCACCGTCGACAACGGCGATTTCACCTTCCTCGACTGCGCCTATGAGGAGCTGTTGCAATCGCTCGGGCCGATCAACGACACCACGAGCGTGCCCTGGACGATGTTCAACGACAACGTCTCGATGGGCTATTTCGACGTCTACGACCAGTACATCCTCAACCTGTTGTACGATCCCCGCATCAAGGCGGGCATGACCGTGGCGGAGGTCAAGGCGGTGCTGCCCGCCGTGCTCAAGGACGTGCGCGCCTGGGTGAAGCGGGTGAATGACCTGAAGGAGTGAAGCGCACTGCCCTCCCCTTGCAAGGGAGGGCAGTCGCATTTGAGAGCTTTTCCCTGCGGCCATCCTTCGAGACGCCCGCTTTGGGCGGGCTCCTCAGGATGAGGGCGGAGTGCGCGGCAGCAGTGTCAACGAGCACTGACGCTGATTAACCTCATCCTCAGAAGACCTCGCGTTCACCCTCGATCGCGCCTCACGCCTTCTTGGCTTTCGTCATCAGGAACTGCTGGCGCATCATATTGTTGCCGGCGTCGAAATACTCCGAGATCAACGCCTCGAACTCGGCACGGAAGCTGCTGAGCTTGTCCGGCTCGTCCTTGTACTGGGCGACGAGCTTGATCAACGGCCCGATCGTCGCTTCCATGGTGCGGCGGAAATGCTGCGGGCTGAGCGTGGACGGCGTCATCATGTCCATCTCGAACGAGATTTCCTTCGCCTTCCCCGCGAGACGCTCGGCGACGATTTTCGGATCGCCCCACAACGCCGGTGATGCGACGCCCTCGGGTGGCGGCAGATGGCGGCCGACCAGCGCGAACATGCGGCCGACATAGAGATGCGGCGGCCAAGTGGAGAAGGCGATGGTGCCGCCGGGCTTCAGCACGCGCAGCATCTCGCCGATCGCGACGTCCGGACGCGGCGCGAACATGTGGCCGAACTGGCTGAGCACCACGTCGAACTCGCTGTCGCCATAGGGCAGGCTCTCGGCGTCGCCGTCGACGAAGTCGACATCGAGATTCGCCAGCCCTGCGTGCTCGCGGGCGCGCTCGATCAGAACCGGCGAGAGGTCGAGACCCCTGACCTTCGCACCGCGGCGCGCGGCCGTGATCGCGACAACGCCGGTGCCGCATCCGACGTCGAGCAGCTTTTGGCCGGCGGCAATGCCGGCAAAACCGACCAGCTTGGCCGCGGTTGGAGTCGTGAAAACCTCCATCGGCGTGAACAGCGACCAAGCTTCCTTCTGGATGGCCTTGAAACCTGCAAACGGATCCTGCGCGGTCATGGAACTCTCCCTTTGCGTGAGCTCAATCTTCATGAGGCTGGCGACGCACACCGAAGGTTCAACGCGTTAGCGTAGCTCCGCGGCACAAGGGCTCTATTGCACGAGATCGGCGACAGTGGTTGCGGCTTTCAGGCCCGTGCCGGTGAGAACAGCGACCGTGGTCTCGTTCGCTCTGATCGCCCCGGCAGCCGCGAGCTTGTCCAGGGCCGCAGCTGCGCTGGCGCTGGTCGGCTCGGCGAACAGGCCTTGCCGCGCGAGGCGGCGCAGGGCGGCGACGATCTCGTCCTCGGTGAGCGCGATGGTGCCGCCGCCGCTCTCGCGAAGTGCGGCGACGATCTCGCGCAGGCGCAGGGGGGTCTTGATCGCGGTGCCCTCGGCGACGGTCTTGCTCACCTCGCGCGCGACCGGCGTATCGACGCCGGCCTTGAAGCTTGCATCGATCGGCGAGCAGTTGAGCGGCTGCGCCGCGAACAGGCGCGGCAGCTTCGATATCTGCCCGGCCTTCAACAGCTCGCGGAAGCCGAAGGCGCAACCGAGGAGACTGCTGCCGGCGCCGACGGGAACGATGACGTTGTCGGGCGCGCGGAAGCCGAGATCTTCCCAGATCTCGTAGGCCAGCGACTTGGTGCCTTCGAGGAAGAACGGCTGCCAATTGTGGCTGGCGTAGAAGGTCTGGCTCGACTGGCGGATGGCCTCGGCTTCGGATTCCTCGCGCGGGCCCTCCACGAGCTGCACGCTCGCGCCATAGGCGCGGACCTGCGCGATCTTCGCCGGCGACGTGGAGGCGGGCGCCAGAATCTTGACGCGCATGCCGCCGGCCGCACCCAAGCCGGCCATCGATGAGCCGCCGTTGCCGGAGGAATCCTCCAGAATGGCGTCGATGCCGATCTGCCGCAGGAAGGACAGCATCACCGCCGAGCCGCGATCCTTGAAGCTGCCGGTCGGGTTCAACCATTCGAGCTTGAACAGCGGGCGCAGAGCGCCCCATTCCTGCTGGACCAGCGGCGTGCAACCCTCGCCGAGCGTGATCGGGGTCTTGATCTCGACCGGCAGCGCCGCCCGATAGCGCCAGAGCGACCGCGTCCGGCCATCGATGTCCTGGCGCGAGATGCCCGCCCCCGGCGTCACCAGCAGCGGCGTGCGCTCGTCCGAGCACCAGCGCGGCTGGTCCAGGGGATAGAGCTTTCCGTTGCGGGGATCGATGTAGCTGGCGGCAGGCATGGCAGTCTCCAAGGCAGGGAAAGCGCGGTGCGCCGAACTTGAAGCCCGCCGCACGAAGCAACACCTCCTTGAAAACACGAAAAACAGAACTATTTCAATTCCTTAAACTGGCCTCCCGAGCGCGGCGGCAAGCTCGATGAGGCGCGGCATCGGATGCCGGCAGGCCTGACGGCCCTCCCGATGCCCGGAATTTGGCCGCGAGCGGCCCCTGCGCCCTGCCACGATTAACTTGTCTGTCGTCACCGGCCGCTACAATATGTTGGATTGAGCTTGCGCCGCCGGTTCGGCGTCGCAAGCGAGCCAGGCCCGTCCGAGCGGCGGGCCGTTGGCTTTTTGGGAGCCTGGACATGAGCCGTGCCAACCGTACCGACCACATCCGCCTGACCTCCCATCCGGAGCCGGGCAGGAAGGCCGCCTTTCCGATCCATTGGGGCGCCACTGATGCGCGCGCCCGCGGGCCGATCATCGGCACGGTATCGCGCGCCGGAGACCGCAACGTGATCGGCAGCCATGGCGGCTCCTATGCGATGTACCGGGCGCTCGCGGTCTCCGCCGGCGCGCTCGATCCGATTCGAAGGCCCGATCTCACCAACACCTTTCCGGCCGCGACCATCGGCCCGTTCCCGCAATGGAGCGATCCCACGAAAATCGTCGCGCTCGATCCCTGGGGGCACCTGGTCGCCGAGAATTTTCGCCAGGAGATCGCCGAGGGCGCGGACATTCGCCCGAGCATCGCGGTGACGCGGGCGCGGCTCGACCTGCCGGAGATCCGCGAAGCGATCGCCGCAAAGCGGCTCCGCGCCGACGGCGAGGTCGTGCACGCCAATGGCAGCGTCTCGGTGGTGAAGATCGCGATCGATCCGGTGTGGTACCTGCCGGGCCTTGCGGCGCGCTTTGGCACCGGCGAGACCGAGCTGCGGCGCACGCTGTTCGAGCAGACTGCCGGCATGTTCCCCGAACTCGTCACGCGATCGGACATGAAGGTGTTCCTGCCGCCGATCGGCGGCACCACGGTCTATCTGTTCGGCGACGTGACAAAACTGCCGGACCATCGCACCAGGATTACCTGCCGCGTGCATGACGAATGCAACGGCTCCGACGTGTTCGGCTCCGACATCTGCACCTGCCGGCCCTATCTGATCCACGGCATCGAGGAATCCGCGCGCGGCGCGCAGGAGGGCGGGCTCGGGCTCGTCATCTACAACCGGAAAGAGGGCCGCGCGCTCGGCGAGGTCACCAAATTCCTGGTCTACAATGCGCGCAAGCGGCAGGAGGATGGCGATGCGGCCGCCGCCTATTTCGAGCGCACCGAGTGCGTGGCCGGCGTTCAGGACGCGCGCTTCCAGCAATTGATGCCGGATACGATCCACTGGCTCGGCCTCAAGCGCATCGACCGTTTCCTGTCGATGAGCGACATGAAATACGACGCGCTGACCTCGCAAGGCATCGACATCGTCGAGCGCGTGCCGATCCCGCTGGAGCTGATCCCGGCCGACGCCCATGTCGAGATCGCCGCCAAGAAGGCCGCCGGCTATTACTCCACCGACATCGCGCCGGAGAAGGACGTCAACGGCGTGGTCGGGCGTTCGCTGGAAAAATACTGATCGCGATGGCGGACGCTTTGGAATCACAGGCGCGCGCACTGCTCACCGCAAAGGCGGTGCGCGCGCGCGCCGGGCAGATGCTCGAGCTCGGCCTTGCCGGCGGGCTCACCCATTTCACCGTTGATCTCGACCGCATGGATGGCGTTGCCGAGGCCGTGCTCGCGGTCACGCGTAAAGCCTATCCGACGCTCGACATTCCGTTCCATGCGCGCTGGCGGCACTTCGTGCTCGGCGGCGTCGACCGCTGGGCCCGGCTTGCCGAGGCTGCGTCCTGGCCGGATCGCGCGGCGCGGGCGCGCGCCGAGTTCGACCTCGCCATCGTCAGCGTGCTGCTCGACGCCGGCGCCGGCGCGGCGTGGCGCTATCGCGACGCCGCGACGGGAGCGGAGGTAGGCCGATCGGAAGGGCTTGCGATCGCGAGCCTCGACATGTTCGCGAGCGGGCTGTTTTCGCGCGACGCGCGTGCGCCGTTCAGGGCCGATGCGGAGGTGCTGGCAAAGTTGCCCCTCGCCTCCCTCGCCGCGGCCTTTCAGGCGAGCGATGCCAATCCGCTGCTCGGCCTGGAGGGACGCACCGACCTGCTGCGTCGTCTGGGCAAGCAGGTCTCGGAGCGTGCGGAAGTGTTCGGCTTGCACGATACGCCGCGGCCAGGCGGGCTGTTCGATCATATCGCGGCGCGGGCGATCGGCGGCACTGTTGCTGCGCCCGCGATCCTGTCCGCGGTGCTGAACCAGCTCGGCCCGATCTGGCCGTCGCGGCTCGAGCTCGCGGGCGTCCCGCTCGGCGATTGCTGGCGCCATCCTGCGATCAAGGCGGACGACGGCACTGCGGGCCTCGTCCCGCTGCACAAGCTATCGCAATGGCTGAGCTATTCGCTGATCGAACCGCTGCAGCGCGCCGGCTTCGAGGTGACCGACATCGACGGCCTGACCGGGCTTGCCGAATATCGCAATGGCGGCCTGTTCGTCGACCATGAGGTGCTGCGCCTGCGCGAAGCCGCGGATGCCGAGCGCGCGCATGCGGTGGACTCGCTGCTCGTCGTGGAGTGGCGCGCGCTGACCGTTGCTCTGCTGGATCGCCTTGCCGAACGGGTTCGCGTCAAGCTCGGCCGTACGTCCGAGACATTGCCGCTTGCAAGTATTCTGGAAGGCGGCACCTGGGCCGCCGGCCGCGCCATCGCCTTTGCACGCCGCCGCGATGGATCGCCGCCGCTCAAGGTGATCAGCGACGGCACGGTTTTCTAAACCCTCTCCCCTTGCGGGAGAGGGTGCCTCGCGAAGCGAGGCGGGTGAGGGGTTGTCTCCGCGGGCACATCTCTCAGTTGGAGTTCGCGGATAGATACCCCTCATCCGGCGCTTCGCGCCACCTTCTCCCACAAGGGGAGAAGGGAAGAAGCACCGCATAGGTCAACTAAGTGCATTTCGCCGGGAGCATTACATGGAAGGCGTCACGATCGTCGATCATCCGCTGGTGCAGCACAAGCTGACGCTGGTGCGGGACAAGTCCATCTCGACCAAGTCGTTCCGCGAGCTGATCAAGGAGATCGGCATGCTGCTGTGCTACGAGGTGACGCGCGACCTACCGCTCGCCGACACCGTCATCGAGACGCCGCTGGCGACGATGCATTCGGCCAAGATCGCCGGCAAGAAGCTGGTGTTCGTGCCGATGCTGCGCGCTGGCACCACCTTCGTCGACGGCATGATGGACCTGGTGCCGACCGCTCGCGTCGCCCATATCGGCCTCTACCGCGAGCCGCACAGCTTCGCGGCGGTGGAGTATTTCTTCAAATCGCCCTCTGACCTCGGCGAGCGCCTCGCCATCGTGGTGACGCCGGTGGTCGCCACCGCCAACACCGCCGTCGCCGCCATCGACCGGCTGAAGGAGCGCGGCGCCAGGGACATCCGCCTTGCCTGCCTGATCGCAGCTCCTGAAGGGCTCGAGCGGCTGCGCGGATTGCATCCGGACGTGCCGATCTGGACCGCGGCGGTGGATGAAGGGCTCGACGACAACGGGTTCATCCTGCCGGGCCTCGGCGATGCCGGCGACCGCGCCTACGGAACGCGCTAAGCGCTGCGCGCGCTTTAGGAACAGCTTCCATCGCGCGAGGTTCTCCTGCTCTAGCATGGAGAGCACGATGACCTATCAGAATGATGACCGCAGGGCCGACAGAGCGCGCCGCAACAGCCCGGTGGGCTGGGCGATCGGCGCGATCTTCGTGATCGCCGTGGTCGCCGCCGTCTTCTTCTACAACGGACGCGAGGTGGGTCCGCAGGCGACGTCGACCAATCCGAACAACGCGCCGAGCGTCACGACCGGATCGAATCCACCTGCCGCGCCGGCGAAGTGATGCGCTGAGAGCGGGCCCTCACACCTTCCCGCTGCCGCAAATGCCCTTCAGCGCCTGCCACTCCTTGTCGGTCAGCAGCGGTGGGCCGCTGACCGGCCGATCCTCCGTCGTCATGCGCGCGAGCCGGTCCTCGGTCAGCGGATGGCTGGCGAGAATCGTGGCGAGCGAGGAGCCGCCTTCCTTGCCGGTGATGCGGAACATCAATTGGGCCGCAGGTTTCGGCGAACGGCCGAGCGCATGCATGATCTCGATCGCGAAGGTGTCGGCGCCGGTCTCGGCTTCGCGCGAATAGGAGGCTTCGACCAGGCTGCGCGAGGCGAAGATCACGGCCGATGAGCCGGTGATGTCGCCGAACAACAGGCCGATCAGGAACGAGGTGCCGCCGTTATAGATCAGGCCGCGCATGTTGTCGTGATGCTTGAGATGGCCGAGCTCGTGGGCGAGGATGCCGGCAAGCTCGTCGGGATTCTCGGCCTTGTCGAGCAGGCCCTTCAGCACGAACACCTTGCCGCCGGGCAGCGCGAAGGCATTCGGCACCGCGGTCGGCAGCACGCCGGCCGTCATGGTATCGTCGAGGCCGGCCGCATCGCGCAGGCGGTTGACGAGCTTCGTGAAGGCGGCCTTGCCCGCGGGGTCTTCGCAGACGCTGCGGCCGAAAATGGTCTTCATCTGGACCTCGGCGGCATCGCCAATGCGCCGTTCCACGGGCTTGGGCACCAGCGGCGCGAGCCGGTCGGCGGCGAGCGGCACGCCGAACAGGACGACGCAGACGATGGAGACGGCGGCGGCAACCGACCAGCCCACGATCTTGGCGACACCGCGGCGCGTCGTCTGGTGCTCGTCGAGACGCGTGCAGCGGGCGACCACCTCGGCGGCGAGCGCGGCATCGCGGATCTCTAGCCGGGCCAGAGGCGGTGCTGACGTCGCAGCCAGGCGCAGCATTCCGGGGGGACCGTCGACGCGGCGAATGTCGGCATAGGCCCAGCGAACGGGCGTCGCGCCGTCCTCGGCGATCTCGAGCGCATCGCCGAGGATCAGCGTCACTTGCCGTCTGCGGCTCGACACGCCGTCGAAGAAGATGGTCGGCTTGGCCGACTGCGCCGGGGTCTCGGCAAACACGTCACTCACAGCTCAGAATCCCGCGACATCGAGTCCGTCGGCAAAGCCTTCGCCGAGCGCGCTGGCAAGCTGACCGCTGCCGCGCACGTCCGCCGCGGTCCCGATGTTGTGCACCTCGACGGTCTCCAGCACCTTGGCCCAGAGATCGCGCTGAAGATAGACGCGCATGACGATGTTGATGGCAAGGGCGAGCGCGAAATAGCCGATCACCATCATCGCCACCATCGGGATGCTCTTCGTCGCATTGTCGCCGGCGAAGATCTCCTCGGCCGGAACGCCGGTCAGCGTGACGACGAGCAAGGCGCTGCCGCCCATATAGGCCGCGAACGCGACCGTGAGCAGCATCCACCAGCCGATCACTTTCCAGTACAGGCCGTAGAAGGCGTCGTGCGGCAGGTTCGAGGACAGGCCGACGCCGCCGATGCGGATGCCGTCGAGCCACCAGCGCCATTCGCGCGCCTTGAACTCGGCGTAGAAGAACGGTGCGAGCGGGAAGATGAAGAGCGCGATCGGGCTGAGCAGCCACAGCCACCAGGCGCGCTTGAAGAAGGTCCAGCCGTTGCCTTCGAAATCGCCGCGGAGATCGCCGTAATGGGTGTGCCGCATCTTGTAGCGTTCGAGCGCAGCCTCGCGCCAGGGCAGCGCCAGGCCGAGCGTCAGGAACACCAGCAAGCCCCACAGCATGGCGCGAAACGCGTAGGCCCAGCCCGAGCCGTCCATCCAGAACCGGACGCCGCGCCAGACCGTGCGCGTCAGGCGGTAGCGCCGCGCGCGAAAAATCGCGAACTGGCCGAAGGCGTAGAAGGCGATGAACAGCGGCGTCGAGGCGAAGCCCTGCCAGCGCTCGAACTCGATGCCGACGAGAAAATAGGCGAGATAGATCGGCACCAGGATCGCGAGCGCGAACAGGAAGCCGACCAGGAGCTCCCTGGCCCGCCCGGTGTATTCGGCCGCATCACCGTCGATCGCGGTGTGCGTCCACAGATGACGGCGGATGTCGGTGACGAGCCAGAACCGGTAGAAGCCGAAGGTGACCAGCTCCAGCAAGGCACCCTTGGTGACCAGTTTGCGGAACTCGGAGCGGTTGCCGGAGAAATCGACCCGCGTCGGCGGCAGCGGCGGGGGTAAGGGTTCGGACCCGATCGGGGTCCATTGCATGTCGTTCACGGCGGCAACCTCGGGATGCGGATCTGTTCCGGTCAAACTATAGATCAGAGGTTAGTCGATCCCCAAGATGGGCGGGTTCGATTCAGCTCGATTCCGGTCGGTTTCTGCCATGCTTCCACGACAAAACGGTGTGCGGGGGATCACGCTCGTCGATGTCGCGTAGCCTGGATGGAGCGACGCGCAATCCAGGACAGCGGCAGCGGCACGATTCCCGGATTTCGCTTGCGCTCCATCCAGGCTACGCGCTTCCATTCGGCCTACGCTCAAGGGTTGGATGTGGCAAAACTCTCCCTTGCCCCGGCGCAGACAACCGGCTGTAATTGCAAATCAAATACCGCAGCGCAGAATTCAACGACGCGCGGTTCATACCCAGGGAGAACGGTCATGCACGGGACCATCGAAAGCGCGGCCAAGCTCGACGCATTGCGCGAGCGCGCAACGTCGCTGCCGCTGGAGCAATTCGATCCCGGCGACCCCGAGTTGTTCAGGACCGATACGTTCTGGCCCTATTTCGACCGGCTGCGGCGGGAAGATCCCGTGCACTACTGCAAGGACTCGATGTTCGGGCCGTACTGGTCGGTGACGCGCTACAACGACATCATGGAGATCGAGACCAACCATGCGGTGTTCTCCTCCGCTTCCTCGCTCGGCGGCATCACCATCCGCGACATCGATCCGGATCTGCGCCGCGAGAGTTTCATTTCGATGGATCCGCCGCGCCATGCAGCCCAGCGCAAGACCGTGGCGCCGATGTTCACGCCGACGCACCTGGACAATCTCGCCATCAACATCCGCAAGCGCTCGGCCGAGTGCCTGGACAATCTGCCCCGCGGCGAGGTGTTCGACTGGGTCGACCGCGTCTCGATCGAGCTCACGACGCAGATGCTGGCGGTGCTGTTCGACTTCCCCTGGGAGGACCGCCGCAAGCTGACGCGCTGGTCGGACGTCGCCACCACGATTCCCGGCCCCGACGGTCTCGTCGCGACCGAGGACGAGCGGCAGGCCGAACTCGCCGAATGCGCCGCCTACTTCTCCCGCCTTTGGAAGGAGCGCATCGAACAGCCGCCGAAGAGCGACCTGCTGTCGATGATGGCGCATGGCACTGCTACGCGCGACATGGATGCAAAGAACTTCCTCGGCAATCTCGTTCTGTTGATCGTCGGCGGCAATGACACCACCCGCAACACCATGTCGGGCTCGCTTCTCGCGCTGAGCCAGCATCCCGACCAATATCGCAAGCTGCGCGAGAACCCTGATCTGCTCGACAGCTTCGTGCCGGAGGTGATCCGCTGGCAGACGCCGCTGGCGCATATGCGCCGCACGGCGCTCTCCGACTTCGAGTTCCGCGGCAAGCAGATCAAGAAGGGTGACAAGGTCGTGATGTGGTACGTCTCGGGCAACCGCGACGAGGAGGCGATCGACAAGCCTTACGAATTCATCATCGATCGCGCGCGCCCACGCACCCACCTGTCCTTCGGCTTCGGCATTCACCGTTGCGTGGGCCTGCGGCTTGCCGAGCTTCAGCTCAAGATTATTTGGGAGGAAATTCTCAAGCGATTCGACCATATTGACGTGGTCGGCGAACCCACGCGGGTCTATTCGAGTTTCGTGAAGGGTATCGAGACGCTGCCGGTGAAGATTGCGGCGTGAGTCGAACGCAACTGGAGCCACGATCATGAACATCCAAGCGCCGGTCAAATCCGACAAGGCCGAACGCATGCGCAGGGCCCGCGAGGAGGCCTATGCGACGCCGTTGTCGCAGTTCCACCCCGGCGCGCCCCGGTTGTTCCAGGACGATACGCTGTGGCCATGGTTCGAGCGGCTGCGCAACGAAGAGCCGGTGCATTACTGCACCAACGCGCCGATCGAGCCGTACTGGTCGGTGGTGAAATACAACGACATCATGCATGTCGACACCAATCACGGCATCTTCTCCTCGGACTCAAAGCTCGGCGGCATCTCGATCCGCGACGTGCCGGAAGGCTACGACTATCCGAGCTTCATCGCGATGGACCAGCCCAGGCATTCGGCGCAGCGCAAGACGGTGTCGCCGATGTTCACGCCGACGCATCTGGACGAGCTCGCAAAGCTGATCCGCCAGCGCTCGCAGACCGTGCTCGACAATCTGCCGCGCAACGAGACCTTCAACTTCGTCGAGCGCGTCTCGATCGAGCTGACCACGCAGATGCTGGCAACCCTGTTCGACTTCCCCTGGGAGGAGCGGCGCAAGCTGACGCGCTGGTCCGACGTCTCCACCGCGCTGCCCAAGAGCGGCATCGTCGCCAGCGCCGAAGAGCGCCGCCGCGAGATGGACGAGTGCTACGCCTACATGTCCAAGCTCTGGAACGAGCGCGTCAACTCGGCGCCGCGCAACGACCTGCTGTCGCTGATGGCCCACAACGAGGCCACGCGGCACATGGACCCCGACAACCTCATGGGCAACATCATCCTGCTCATCGTCGGCGGCAACGACACCACGCGCAACACCATGACCGGCTCGGTGCTGGCGCTGAACGAGAATCCCGAACAATACGACAAGCTGCGCGCCAACCCGGAGCTGATCGATTCCATGGTGCCGGAGGTGATCCGCTGGCAGACGCCGCTGGCGCATATGCGGCGCACGGCGCTTGCCGATACCGAGATCGGCGGCAAGCACATCAGGAAGGGCGACCGCGTCGTGATGTGGTATGTCTCCGGCAATCGCGACGAGGAGATGTTCGAGAAGCCGAACGAGTTCATCATCGACCGCCCGCGCCCGCGCACGCACTTGTCCTTCGGCTTCGGCATCCACCGCTGCGTCGGCATGCGCCTTGCCGAGCTGCAGCTGCGGATCATCTGGGAGGAGATGCTGAAGCGCTTCGACCGCATCGAGGTGGTCGGCGAGCCCAAGCGGATCTATTCGAGCTTCATCAATGGATATGAGACGCTGCCGGTGCGGATACCGGGGTAGGCGCCGCTCTGCGGAGTTCTTTGAGGCAAGGCGCCTCTCCAAAACTCCGCTGTCATGCCCCGCGAAGGCGGGGCATCCAGTACGCCGCGGCTTCTCGGTTCAAGCACTGCTGTCTCTGGAATACTGGATTGCCCGCCTTCGCGGGCAATGACACCGAGGGTGGGGCTAGGAGCACGTCGTCCCTAACGCTCGGCTATCACACCTCCCCCAGCTATAAAATTCCGGCATGACAGCTCGCGCCAGATGCGAAGGCAAGTCGGCGCCTGACTGTTCTACCACACGCCATCTAACTCAACTTGATGTCCCACACGCCGTCCTTGCGGCAGGCGGCGACCTCCTCGCGCAACAGCGCGGTGATGGCGAGCGAGGCCGTCGAGGCCGGGCGGTCGATTGGAGAAGCAAAGATGAGCTCGCGCGTCATCGGCTTGGATACGGGGGCGGTTTCCAGCCGCCCGTCCGCGACCTCGCCGTGGACCGAGGACGGCGGCAGCAGCGCGAAGCCGAGGCCCTCCTCGACCAGGCTGGTCAACACGCGGAACGAATCCGCCTCCAGCTGGACGTCGAGCTTGATCTTGCGCTGGGCCGCGGCGTGCTCGATCAGCGCGCGGAGGCCGTGGGAATGAGAGGGCAGCACCAGCCGCTGCCGCAGCAGCCAGCCGATGTCGACATTCTTCTTCCGCGCCAGCCCGCAGCCGCGCGGGCCGACCGCGACGATGTTGTCGCGCCCCAGGCTCTGCACGTTGAGATGCAGATCGGCCGAGCGGCCGTAGAGGATGGCGAGGTCCATCTCGCCACGATGCAGCCATTCGACCAGATGGCCGCTGTAGCTTTCGACGATGCGCAGCGAGATGCCGGGAAATTTTTCGACGCAGCGCCGTGCGAAGCGCGCCGACAGCACGCAGCTCACGGTCGGAACGAGGCCGAGCACGACCTGACCCGAGGGCGGCCCCTTGGCCGACTGGATATCGTCGCGGATCTGGTCGATCTGCCGCACGATGCCGGAGGTGCGCGCGAGCAGGAGGCGGCCGGCCTCGGTCAGCACCATGCCGCGGCCGTTGCGCGTGAAGAGTTCAGTGCGCAGCTCGTGTTCCAGCAGCTTGATCTGCCGGGAGAGCGCCGGCTGCGCCACGCGCAAGGTGTCGGAGGCCTTGGACAGGCTGCCGAGCTCCGCCACGCAACTGAAGGTCCTGAGCTGCCGGAAATCCATGCTTGCCAATCCTGGAAGGCTACTCCATACGCTATAACAAATGAGCATAGGGGGCGGGCATTGTTTTCACAACGCCCGTGGGTTGGCCGGCGTTATCTTAACTGCCGCTAAGAATTGGAAACGCCATGAGTCAAGAACACCACACCGAAGATTACGCCGACATCCGCGAGGCCGTTGCCAAGCTCTGCGCGCAGTTCCCCGGCGAATATTGGCGCAAGCTCGATCGCGAGATGGCCTACCCCAAGGCGTTCGTCGATGCGCTGACCGAGGCCGGCTATCTCTCGGTGCTGATCCCCGAGGAATACGGCGGCGCGGGCCTGAAGCTGTCGGCGGCCGCGGCGATCCTGGAGGAGATCCAGCGCGCGGGCTGCAACGGCGGCGGCTGTCACGCCCAGATGTACACGATGGGCACGGTGCTGCGGCACGGCAATGCCGAGCAGAAGGCAAAATACCTGCCGAAGATCGCGAGCGGCGAATTGCGCCTGCAGGCGTTCGGCGTCACCGAGCCGACCAGCGGCACCGACACCTCCTCGCTGAAGACGTTCGCGCGCAAGGACGGCAACGACAGCTACATCGTCAACGGCCAGAAGATCTGGACCAGCCGCGCCGAGCATTCCGACCTGATGGTGCTGCTGGCGCGCACCACGCCGAAGGACCGGGTCAAGAAGCGCACCGATGGCCTTTCGGTGTTCATCGTCGACATGCGCGAGGCCAAGAACAACGGCCTCGAGATCCGCCCGATCCGCACCATGATGAACCACGCCACCACCGAAGTGTTCTTCACCGACATGAAGGTGCCGGCGGAGAATCTGATCGGTGAGGAAGGCAAGGGTTTTCGCTACATCCTGTCCGGCATGAATGCCGAGCGCATCCTGATCGCCGCCGAATGCGTCGGCGACGCCAAGTGGTTCATCGCGAAAGCGACGAACTACGCCAAGGAGCGCGCCGTGTTCGGCCGGCCGATTGGCCAGAATCAAGGCATCCAATTCCCGATCGCCAAGGCCTACGCTTCGATGCGCGCGGCCGAGCTGATGGTGAAGGAAGCCACGCGCAAATACGAGGCCGGACTCGACTGCGGCGCGGAGGCCAACATGGCCAAGATGCTGGCGGCGGATGCGTCCTGGGAAGCGGCGAATGCCTGCATCCAGACCCATGGCGGGTTCGGCTTTGCCGAGGAATACGACGTCGAGCGCAAGTTCCGCGAGACGCGGCTTTATCAGGTGGCGCCGATCTCGACCAATCTCGTGCTGTCCTTCGTCGCCGAGCACGTGCTCGGCATGCCGCGCTCGTACTGAGGTCGGGCCATGGGAGCACTTGACGGGATCAGGGTGATTGCGGTCGAGCAGGCGGTGGCGGCGCCGTTCTGCTCATCGCGCCTGGCGGATGCCGGCGCGGAGGTGATCAAGATCGAGCGGCCCGAGGGCGATTTCGCCCGCGGCTATGACGCGGCGGCCAAGGGCCAGAGCAGCTATTTCGTCTGGCTCAACCGCGGCAAGCAATCAGCTGTGGTCGATCTCACGACGAAGGAAGGCCGCGCCGAGCTGGAGAAGCTGATCGCGGGTGCCGACGTGCTGATCCAGAACCTGAAGCCGGGCTCGATGGACAAGCTCGGCTTCTCGCGCGAGCGGCTGCTGAAGGACTATCCAAAGCTGATCTCGTGCACGATTACCGGCTATGGCGACGAGGGCCCCTACGCGCATCGCAAAGCCTATGATCTGCTGATCCAGGCCGAGAGCGGCCTTGCCTCGATCACCGGCAATCCCGACGGCGCCTCGCGCGTCGGCATGTCGATCGTGGACGTCGCGACCGGCGCCACCGCGCATGCGGCGATCCTGGAGGCGCTGATCGCGCGCGGGCGCAGCGGCAAGGGCGCCGACATCCGCATCTCCATGTTCGACGTGATGGCGGACTGGTGCACCGTGCCGCTGCTCAATGCCGAGGCCGGCAATCCGCCCAAGCGCATGGGCCTGCGCCACCCCTCGATCGCGCCCTACGGCGTGTTCACCTCGAAAGACGGCAAGGACATCCTGATCTCGATCCAGAGCGAGCGCGAGTGGAAGACGCTGTGCGCAAAAGTGCTGGATCAGCCGGACCTGCCAGCCGATCCCCGCGTCGCCAACATGGTCGAGCGCGTGCGTAACCGGGATTTCACCGACAAAACCGTGGCCGACATCTTCGGCAGGATGACGCGCGATGAGCTGTTGAAGCGGCTGTCGGACGCCGACATCGCCTTTGCCGAAGTCAACACCATGGCCGACCTCACCAACCATCCGCATCTGCGGCGCATCGAGGTCGACACGCCGAAAGGCCGCGTCAGCTATCCCGCGCCGGCGCCGATCGTCGTCGGCGAGACGCGCTCTTACGGTGCCGTGCCCGCCATCGGCGAGCGTCCCCAATCCAAATAATGAGAGCGAGGCGTCATGACCGAGAAGCTCGACATCGATCATTTGCGGCAATGGATCGGCCGCAGCCAGGAGGCCACCGACGTCGTCACCGCGCAGCTCGTGAAGGGCCTGCGCGCGACATTGTTCCAGGAGGTCGGCGAGCCCAAGGCGGGCGACGTTGCGCCGTTCACGGTGCACTGGTGCCTGGCGCAGCCGGTGTTTCCGATGTCGATGCTCGGCCCCGACGGCCACCCGACCCGCGGCGGCTTCCTGCCGCCGGTGCCGCTGCCGCGCCGGATGTGGGCGGGCGGCGACATCGAGTTCCTGCAGCCGCTGCAGGTCGGCGATGAATCGACGCGGACCTCGCGCATCGCCGACGTGCAGATCAAGACCGGATCGACCGGCACGCTGTGCTTCGTCTCGGTCGAGCACAGCATCTCCTCGCCGAGGGGCACGGCGATCCGCGAGCGGCAGGACATCGTCTATCGCGAGATGACGGGCGGCGCGCCGGCGGGCGGCAAGGCCCCGCCTCCGCCGCCGCAGGCGCAGCATCGCGAAACGCATGTGTCCGATCCCGTGCTGCTGTTCCGCTATTCCGCACTGACCTTCAACGGCCACCGCATCCATTACGACCGCGACTACGTCACCAGGGTCGAGGGCTATCCGGGCCTGATCTTCCACGGCCCGCTGCAGGCGGCGCTGATCGTCGAGATGGCGGCGAAGCTTCGCGGCGGCAAGGCACCGAAGAAGTTTACGTATCGCGGCGTGCAGCCGCTGTTCGAGGGCACGGAGTTCTCGGTTAACGCCAATGACAGCGGCGAGAGCATGGAGCTTTGGACCGCGAACGCGGAGGGGCAGCCGACGATGAAGGGCACGGCGGTGTGGTAATAGTCTCTCCTCGTCATTGCGAGGAGCGAAGCGACGAAGCAATCCAGACTGCCTCCGCGGAGATAGTCTGGATTGCTTCGCTTCGCTCGCAATGACGGGCGGGGCTGGTAGCGCGGCAATAAACAGGGGACGGAAACCATGGGCAAGAACGGCAAGACCGGCAGCAAGTCCGTCACCGTGAAGCAGGCAACGCTGGACCTGCTGCGCGCCTTCGGTATCGACAGGGTGTTCGGCAACCCTGGTTCGACCGAGCTGCCGTTCCTCAG
The DNA here is from genome assembly GCF_025200865.1 of Bradyrhizobium sp. NC92. Classification (NCBI taxonomy): domain Bacteria; kingdom Pseudomonadati; phylum Pseudomonadota; class Alphaproteobacteria; order Hyphomicrobiales; family Nitrobacteraceae; genus Bradyrhizobium; species Bradyrhizobium sp. NC92. The sequence continues at coordinate 1,683,930 of NZ_CP104171.1, read as the reverse complement.
CGACTGGCCTGGCGATATCGACTACGTGCTGGCGCTGCAGGAAGCCTCTGCCGTCGGCATGGCAGACGGCTATGCGCAGGCGACGCGCAATGCCGGTTTCGTCAATCTGCATTCGGCCGCCGGCGTCGGCAACGCGCTCGGCAACATCTACACCGCCCACCGCAACCAGACGCCGCTGGTGATCACCGCGGGCCAGCAGGCGCGCTCGATCCTTCCCTTGCAGGCGTTCCTCTATGCCGAGCGCGCCTCGGAGTTTCCGCGGCCTTACGTCAAGTACAGCGTCGAGCCGGCGCGGGCCGAGGACGTGCCGGCCGCGATCGCACGGGCCTATTACACCGCAATGCAGCCGCCGTGCGGGCCGACCTTCGTGTCGATCCCGATCGACGACTGGGCCCATGCCTGCGCGCCGATCGAGGCGCGCAAGGTCAGTCGCGAGATCGGGCCAGAGCTGGAGCCGATGAAGGCGCTGGTGGCTGCGCTCGGCTCGGCAAAGCACCCTGCCCTCGTCGTCGGTCCCGGAATCGATCGCGCCGGCGCGGTCGAGCTGATGGTGCGCGTTGCCGAGAAGGCCAAGGCGAGCGTCTGGGTCAGTCCGTTCTCGGCCCGCTGCTCCTTCCCCGAGCGGCATCCGCAATTTGCGGGCTTTCTGCATGCCTCGCCGGCCCAGTTGTCCGACGCGCTGCGCGAGTACGATCTCATCGTCGTCATCGGCGCGCCGGTGTTCACCTTCCATGTCGAAGGCCACGCCGCGATCTTCGACGGCGGCGCGAGCATCTTCCAGATCACGGATGATGCGGATGCTGCCGCGGTGACACCGGTCGGCACCAGCGTCATCGCCACGATAAAGCCAGCGCTGAGCCTGCTGCTCGACCTGCTGCCCGAGAGCAAGCGCGTCACGCCAAAAGGCCGCACGCTGCCACCGGCGCCGCAGGCCGCCGATCCGCTGCCGGTCGAATTCCTGCTGCACTCGCTGTCGCAGGCGATGCCCGACGGCGCATCACTGGTGGAGGAAGTGCCCTCGCACCGGCCGGCGATGCAGAAGTTCATGCCGATGCGCGGCCAGGACAGTTTCTACACCATGTCGAGCGGCGGCCTCGGCTATTCCCTGCCCGCCGCGGTCGGCATGGCACTGGGCAAGCCGAAGCAGCGCACCGTGTGCCTGATCGGTGACGGCTCGGCGATGTATTCGATCCAGGCGCTCTGGACCGCGGCGCAGCGCAAGCTGCCGCTCACCGTCGTCGTCATCAACAATTCCGGCTACGGCGCGATGCGCTCGTTCAGCCAGGTGATGCAGGTGCGGAACGTGCCGGGGCTGGAGCTGCCGGGGATCGATTTCGTCCGGCTTGCCGAGAGCATGGGTTGCCATGCGATGCGGGTGACGAAGGCGGCGGAGCTGGGCGAAGCGCTGAAGCGCGGGATGGCGTTCGAGGGCACGAGCCTTGTCGAGGTCGTCGTGGATTCCGCGGTGCCGGTGCTGTACGGGCAGAAACACTGACGCGCGCTCATCCCGGCTACGGCATCACGACGCCAGAAATCCTCCATCCGCGGCGAGCACGTGCCCGACCACATAGGACGACGCATCCGACGACAGCCACACCACGGCCTCCGCCACTTCCTCCGGGCTGCCCATCCGCCGCAACGGCAGGCCGGCGCCGACCGTCACAACATCGCCGACGCCGGCGCGCAGCATCATGTCGGTGACGACGCGGCCGGGCGCGACGGCGTTGATGCGGATGCCGCGCGGCGCGCTCTCCATCGCCGCCGAGCGCGTCAGCGAGATCGCGGCAGCCTTGGAGGCCGAATAGAGCGAGAAGCCGGGATTGGGGTTGCGCACGCCGCTGACGGAGGCGTTGACGACGATGCTGCCGCGGCCTTTCGCCAGCATCGCCGGCAATTGATGGCGCAGGCACAGGAACAGCGCGCGAACATTGGTGTCGAACACGCTGTCGTAGATCTCCGTGCCCTGTTCCTCCAGCGGCGCCCGGCGCTCCTGGAAGCCGGCATTGTTGAAGGCGACGTCGAGCCGGCCGCAGCGCTCGACGGCCGTGCCGACGAGGCGCGCGACCTCGTCTTCCTTCGTGATGTCGGTCTTGAGCGCGATCGCCTCCGTGCCGAGCTCGCGGCACGCGGCGGCGGTGGCCTCGATCTCGGCCTCGCGCCGGCCGGCGACGATGACCGCCTCCGCCCCTTCGGATGCCATCCGCAGCACCGTGGCGCGCCCGATGCCGCTGCCGCCGCCCGTGACCAGGCAGACCTTGCCGCTCATCCGATGACCTGCCGGCAAAGCTCCGCTCATGGTCCACTCCAAAACACTTGCGCGCGCCGTTGCGCGCATATAGTTGTATGATACAACTATATGGGCCGAGTCAAGCCATGGCCGAACTTTCGCTGATCGACGACATCCGCGCCGCCTCGCGCCTGATGGTGCGCGAGCTCGGCTTCATGGACGCCACGGTGGCGGCCTCGGGCTATCCGCCCTCCGCTGTGCACACGATCCTGGAGATCGGCATCCGCGGTCCGATGAATTCGGGCGAGCTCGGCGATTTCCTGCGGCTGGAGAAATCCAGCGTCAGCCGCCTGGTGCGCAAGCTGATCGATTGCGGCGAGCTCAAGGAGATGCCGGACGAGGCGGATGCGCGCAGCAAGCGGCTGTCGCTGACGGCAAAGGGCCGGCGCACGCTGGAGGCACTGCATGCGTTCGGCCGCCAGCAGGTGCGCGGCGCGCTGGCGGCGCTGACGCCGGCCGAGCAGCGCACTGTGCGCGAGGGCATGATGCTCTATGCGCAGGCGCTCAGACAGAGCCGGGTGGAGGAAGCGGCGGTGTAGCCACACTATCGGTGTCATCCCCCGGCTTGACCGGGCGATCCAGTACGCCGAGACGGTTGTGTTGAGCCGACACGCCGCGGCGTACTGGATGCCCCGCCCCCCGTGCGCAATTGCGCACTAGGCGGGGCATGACAGCATCAATCGCGGCGTCTACTTCCGGAACTCGTCCCGCATCTTGGCCTGGATCTTGGCCATGCCGCCGATCCAGCGGTCGTAGTTCTCGGTCTTCTTGCGCATGTAGCCGAGCACTTGCGGGTGCGGCAGGATCAGGAATGTTTCCTGCTCGAGGCCGGCGAGCACGTCTTTCGCCACCTGCTCGGGCGTCAGGTCGCCGTCGCCGGATTGCGGGCCCTTGGGGATCGAACGCAGCATGTTGGTGTCGACACCCTGCGGACACAGGATCGAGACCTTGATGTTGTGGGCCTTGTGCGAGATCGCGAGGTTCTCGGCAAAACCGACCGCGGCGTGCTTCGTCGTCGAATAGGCCGGACTGCCGACCTGCGACAACAGGCCCGCGGCCGAGATTGTGTTGAGGAAATAGCCGCCGCCGCGCGCCCTCATGCGGGGGACGAGATGCCGCGCCGCATAGACATGCGCCATGACGTGGATCGCCCAGCTGCGCTGCCACGGCTCGTCGGACGCGCCACCGGCATTCTCCGACATCGGATCGAAGCCGCCGCCGATGCCGGCATTGGAGCAGAACAGCGCGATCGGCCCGAACTGCCGCTCGGTCTCCTCGATGACGTGGACGATGTCCTTTTCCTGCGCGACGTCGCATTTGAAGGCGGCGCCATCGACCATGGCGGCGACCGCTCTCGCATTGGCGGCGTCCATGTCCGCGACCACGACCTTGGCCGCACCCGCATTGTGAAAGGCCTCGCACAGCGCCTTGCCGATGCCGTTTGCGCCGCCCGTGACGACCACGACCTTGCCGGTCACCTGCATGCGACGTCTCCTCTGTCTTGTGTCGCTTTTTTAACGCGCCGCTTATTCCGCGTCGCGGGTCAGCTCAACACGAGGTCGAGCACCGCGGTATAATGGCATGCCGCGCCGGCCAAGACAAAGCCGTGCCAGATCGCATTCTGGAAGCGCAGCCGCCGCCAGGCGTGGAAGATCACGCCAAAGCTGTAGAGCAAGCCGCCGGCAAGGATGAAGCCCAGCGCCAGCGTGGGCAACGCCCTGACCACGGAATCGTAGAGCATCATGCCGCTCCAGCCCATCGCGAGATAGATGCCGACCGAGACGCGGTCGAACCGGCCGGGATAGAGCAGCTTCAGCACGATGCCAAGAATTGCCACGCACCAGACGCCGGCGAGCAGCACCAGCGCGAACACGCTGTCCTTCAGCTCCAGGATGAACGGTGTGTAGGTCGCGGCGATCAAGAGATAGATCGCAGAATGGTCGAAGCGACGCAGCAGCCATTTGGCCGGCGAGACCGGCCAGAGATTATAGGTCGCCGACAGCACCAGCATCGAGAGCAGGCCGGCGACATAGATCGAGACGCCGACGATGTCGGTGGCGTCGGCATAGACCGCCGTCAGCACCACCAGCACGGTTGCGGCGATGAGGCCTGAGAGAACACCGATCGCGTGGACGATGCCGTCGGCGATCAGCTCGGCGCGATCGTAATCCCAGCCGATCGCGTCGGCTGCGGCGTGGACGGAATTGGACGCGAACTGTTTCATTTGGAAGACGGTCATGGCAATCCGCAAAGCGTGGCAATGCCCTCTTGGATGGGTCTCTCGGGATCGGCGCATCGTTCAAACGGCTGATTTGCCGACAAAGGCGGTGGAAGTATGAAAGCTTGAATTTCCTCAGGCAATTGCCACTTTTGTGACTAGTCCAATTTGCGTATCCCTCGCCCGAGATCCCCCACGTTCATATGGCATTCAGTTTCCAGGATATGGTCGAGGAGGCGCGGCTGTCGGCCCGGGCGCTGATCGACTATGGCGAGCACTTCTTCAACCCGACGGTGCGGCTTGGTGTCACCGGCCTGTCGCGCGCCGGTAAGACCGTATTCATCACCGCGTTGATCCACGGGCTGACGCGCGGCGGCCGGTTTCCGGTGTTCGAGGCCTATGCCTCGGGCCGGATCGCGCGGGCGCACCTGGCGCCGCAACCGGATGATGCCGTGCCGCGCTTTGCCTATGAAAGCCATCTGCGCGCCCTGATCGAGGAACGGCGCTGGCCGAACTCGACCGTGGACATCAGCGAGCTCAGGCTCGTGATCGACTACCAGCGCCCGAACGGCGCCGATCGCACGCTGACGCTCGACATCGTCGACTATCCCGGCGAATGGCTGCTGGACCTGCCGTTGCTCCACAAGAGCTACGAGCAATGGTCGGCGGAGAGCCTGGCGCTGTCGCGCGAGGCGCCGCGCGCGCCTCTCGCGGCCGAGTGGCACACCCATCTCGCAACGCTCAAGCCCGAGGCGCGCGAGGACGAGCAGGCGACGCTGACGGCCGCCAAGCTTTTCACTGATTATTTGCGCGCCTGCCGCGACGAGCGCTTTGCGATGAGCCTGTTGCCGCCCGGCCGCTTCCTGATGCCCGGCAATCTCGCCGATACGCCGGCGCTGACCTTTGCGCCGCTGGATTTGCCCGCAGGCGGAGAGGCGGGCGAGGGATCGCTGTGGGCGATGATGGTGCGGCGCTTCGAGGCCTACAAGGACGTCGTGGTGCGGCCGTTCTTCCGCGATCATTTCGCGCGGCTCGACCGCCAGATCGTGCTGGCCGATGCGCTCTCCGCGTTCAACTCCGGCCCCGAGGCGCTGCACGATCTCGAAGCCGCGCTATCAGGCATTCTCGACTGCTTCAACATCGGCCGCAGCACGATCCTCTCCAGCCTGTTCCGGCCACGCATCGACCGCATCCTGTTCGCGGCCACCAAGGCGGATCATCTGCATCATTCCAGCCACGACCGGCTCGAGGCGGTGCTGCGCCGCGCCGTGTCGCGCGCGGTCGCCCGCGCGGAAAACACCGGCGCGGCGATCGACGTCGTCGCGCTCGCCGCCGTCCGCGCCACGCGCGAAGCGCAGGTGGCGCGGGGCCGCGACAAGTTGCCGTCGATCCTGGGAACACCGGCCGCAGGCGAAAGCGCCGGTGGCGAGTTCTTCGACGGCAACACCGAGGTTGCGACCTTTCCGGGCGATCTGCCCGTCGATCCCGAACCGCTGTTCAACGGCACGGATGCGTTCCGCGGGCTCGCGAGGGAGGCGGCGGGGAACAGCGATTTCCGCTTCCTGCGCTTCCGGCCGCCGAGGCTCGAACGCGAGGGGGCCGACGAGCCGACGCTGCCACACATCCGCCTCGACCGTGCCTTGCAGTTCCTGATCGGAGACAAGCTGTCATGACCGACCGATCGAAGCCACGGCGGCCGGCGACGTTCCGTCTGGACGATCCCGGCGTCGTCGTCACCGAGGCCGACGAGACCAGCCGCCTCGCCCGCGCGACGATCCAGATCACGCCGGAGCCGGATCCCGCGATGCTGCCGGTGCCGGTGCAAGCCGCACTCCCGGCGCGGCGCGGTTTTCCCTGGGGCACGCTGTTCTGGTCGGGGCTCGCGGGATTGACGCTGCTCGGCACCGGGCTCGGCGTAGTCCATCTGATCGAGGATCTGTTCGCGCGCAACGAAACGCTCGGCTTCGTCGGTCTTGCCTTCGCCTGCGTCACCGCGCTGGCGCTCGCGGTGGTGATCGGGCGCGAGGCGTTCGGGCTGGCGCGGCTTGCGACCATCGAGAAGCTGCATCAGCGCGCAGCGGCCGTGCTGGCCAGTGACGATCGCAAGGAGAGCCGGGTCATCGTGCAGGACCTGCTCAAGATCGCGCACCAGAACCCGCAGCTGGCGCGCGCCCGCGCGACGCTGGAGAGCCATGCCGGCGAGATCATCGACGGCGCCGACATGATCCGCCTCGCCGAGCGCGAGCTGATGTCGCCGCTGGACGCGGAAGCGCGACGGCTGGTGTCCTCAGCGGCGCAAAAGGTCTCGATCGTCACCGCGGTCTCGCCGCGCGCCGCAATCGACGTGCTGTTCGTGTTCGTGGCGGCGCTGCGCCTGATCCGCCAGCTCGCTTATCTCTATGGCGGCCGTCCCGGGGCGCTCGGCATGATCCGCCTGCTCCGCCACGTCATTACCCATCTCGCCATCACCGGCGGCATGGCCGCGAGCGACAGCCTTGTGCAGCAGATGCTCGGCCACGGCATCGCGGCGAAGCTGTCGCAGCGGCTCGGCGAAGGCGTGCTGAACGGATTGCTGACGGCGCGGCTGGGATTGGCCGCGATCGATGTCACGCGGCCGCTGCCGTTCGCGGCCCTGCCGCCGCCGAAGCTGTCGGATCTGGCGACGGACCTGCTGCGGAAGAAGGACGGTGAAGAGTAGCGGCTCTCTTTCTTACCCTCCCCTGGAGGGGGAGGGTCGGCTCGCAGCGCGCCAGCGATGCGAGACGGGGTGGGGTGACGGTGCCTCCACATCCGGCAGTACCCCGTGTGGAGAGATCACCCCACCCCGCTCGCGCTGCGCGCGATCGACCCTCCCCCTCCAGGGGAGGGTAAGAGAAAGCGCCCTATGCGCGCGAACGGGCTTCGAATTCTCCCGCCAGCACGCGCCACAAAAATAGCGGCGAGTCCTTGGGCGGTGACAGCTCCGGGGTCCAGCCGGTCAGCTTCTCCAGCACATAGGTGTCCGTCACGACACCGCGCCAGCGGCGATCGACCTGGCCGAGTTGCTCGCGCTGGGCGGGGATGCTCTCCCACAGCGATGAACGATCGTCCGGCTCGCGCCCGACATAGATTCCGGCGTGGCCCTTGATCTTGTCCATGCCGGGATCGCGGAAATCCTGGAAGCGGCCGCGCTCGTTGATCTCGATCACGGGCACGCGGCCACGGAACAGCCAGCGCATCATGGCGTAGGTGCGGTAGTCCGTGGTCGCGATCCAGGTCGCGCCGGTTTCGTCGAGCGCAGCTTGCGCGCGCGCGGCCACCTGCTCGTAGCCGGCTTCGGCACCGATCGGGTCGAGCTTGCCGAGCAGATTCCAGGGCGCGGCGACGTAGTAGAGGAACACGATGATGGTGAAGCCGATGCCTGAGACGATCGCTGTCCTGACCCAGAACAGCGAGGATTCCAGCATCCGGGCGGACCATCCCTCTTTCCTCATCGTGACGAGATTGACCGCGGTGGCGGCAAAACCGACCGGCCACATGAACATCGGCCAGGTGTCGCCGACGCGAAGCGTCAGCGACTTGAAGAAGAAGTAGGCGAACGGCACCAGCACCGCGGTCGACAACAGGATCGCGACCGGCTCGCGCGTGCGATAGCCGCGCCATGCCGTCAGCACCAGGCCCGTCAACACCACCGGCAGCATGACGAAGCCGACCAGGCCGAATTGCAGGCCGATGTAATCGCCGATCGTACGCAGCGAGAGGCCGTAATTGGCGGTCGCGCGCACGCCCTGGAAGCGGAACGAGGCCCAGTCGTGCTGCGCGTTCCAGATCAGCACCGGCGAGAACACGGCGATCGCGACCAGGACGGCGAGATAAGGGTAAGGACTGCGCAGCCAGCGCCAGCGCCAATCCGGCACCAGCAGAAAAGCGGCAACCGCCGGCGCGAACATGATCACGGTGAATTTCGAGAGCATCGCGAGGCCCGCGAACAGGCCCGCCGCCAGCCACCAGCGTCCGTCGCCGCTTTGCGCCAGCCGCACCAGCGACCACATCATCGCGACCGCGAACGGGATCATGGCGACATCAGGCGCGACCTTGGCCATCAGAAGGCCGTAGTAAAGCGCGGCTTCCGGCATCAGCACCGCGAACACGATCGCGCGCGCATCATGGGTGAGGCGGCGGACGATGTCGGCGAGCAGCAGCTGCGTCACCAGCATCGCGACGATGCCACCGAAGCGAGCGCCGAGATTGGTGTCGCCGAAGATCGCGGTTCCGAAGCGGATCAGCCAGGCGATGCCGGGGGGATGATCGAGAAAGCTGAGCGCAGCCTCCTTGGACCAGGTCCAGTAATAGGCTTCGTCGGTGCGCAGCTCGATGACGGAGGCGTAGACGATGCGGAGCAGCGTCATCGCGGCGATGATCGCTGCAGCAATCAGGATGAGACGGCGTTCGGCGCCGTCTGGCTTCGCAGAGATGTCGGGAGCGATCGTCACGGTCGCGCTTTTCCCCGACTTGGGAGGGGGAGTCAATGTGGGGAGCGTGCCGCAGATACCGCTGTGGCCCGGGCAAGCGTCAGCGCAGACCCGTGACCCATAACCACAGGGGCCGTAGGGTAGGCAAAGCGAAGCGTGCCCACGGTTATTGAGGATAGAGATCGTGGGCACGGCGCGCCGGCGCGCGCCTTTGCCCACCCTACGGTTTGGTAACCTTTGCCGCGCATGTGACCTTACAACCTGTCCACACCGGGAATTAAAGGCTACGCTGGCTGTTCTCCTCCATGAACTGATACAATCGAATCATGGCCACCGCTCCCAGACAGATGTCCGTCGTCCGCGCCACCGGCGTGCGGCAGGTGCGGCTCGTCTGCGGCATCATCCTGTTCGCCTATGTGGTCAGTCATTTCCTCAACCATGCGCTCGGCAACATCTCGGTCGATGCTATGGAGACCGGGGTCTACTACCACACGCTGTTCTGGCAGTTCCTCCCGGTCGCGATCGTGTTCTACACGGCCGCACTCACCCATATGGGGCTCGGCCTCTACGCACTATATCAGCGCCGCCAGTTCCGCTGGCGGACGATCGAGCCACTCCAGCTCGTGCTCGGCTTGAGCATCCCCGTGCTCGTCATGGGCCACGTCATCGGCGTGCGGCTCGGACAGACGCTGTACGGACACGAGAAGCTCTATCCGCAGGAGCTCTATCTATTCTTCGTCGCGGCGCCGGGCCGACTCTGGCAGATGACGATCCTGCTTCTCATTGCCTGGGTGCACGGCTGCATCGGCATCTATTTCTGGCTTCGGCTGAAGCCGTTCTTCACGCGCGCGGCGCCCTATCTGCTCGCGGCCGCCGTGCTGATCCCGACGCTGTCGCTGCTCGGCGTCTACCAGGGCGGCCGCAGCGTTGCCGCCGACAGTGACGACGGCGAATGGCGTACGCACAATCTCACCCGCCGCCAGGTCGGAACGGCTGCGGAAGGCAACACGCTCGACCGCATCGCGGGCGGTCTCACCATCGGCTATTTCGGACTGCTTGGACTGGTGCTCGTGGCGCGCGGCGCGCGCGCCTTGCGCGAACGTCGCGGCGGCATGATCGCGCTGTCCTACGGCAACGGCAAGACGGTGCGCGTCCCCAAGGGCCTGTCCGTGCTGGAAGCGAGCCTGCGCCACAACGTGCCGCATGCCAGCGTCTGCGGCGGCCGCGCCCGCTGCTCGACCTGCCGCATCCGCATCATCGGCGATCATGACACCCTTCCCACACCGTCGCAGCGCGAGGCCTTCGTGCTCACCCGCGTCGGCACCGCCGATCCCTCGATCCGGCTGGCCTGTCAGCTGCGCCCGACCTCCGACCTTTCCTTCTTCCAGCTCTTCACGCCTCACACGCATGGAGCGGACGGGCAGGCCTCGACATCCGCCAGCATCGGCCAGGAGCGCTATCTCGTCAGCCTGTTCGTGGACATGCGCGGCTCGACGCAGCTGGCCGAGAAGCGGCTGCCGTTCGACACGGTCTTCATCGTCAACCGCTTCCTCGGCGCGGTGTCGCAGGCGGTCATCGAGAACGGCGGCCAGCCGAACCAGTTCGTCGGCGACGGCATGCTGGCCCTGTTCGGCCTCGCGGCCGACCCGCAAACCGCGTGCCGGCAGGCGCTCAAGGCCGCAGCCGGGATCGCCACGCATATCGACGCGCTCAACGACCTCCTGAGCCACGATCTGCGCCAGCCGATCCGCTTCGGCATCGGCATCCACGGCGGCGAGGTCATCATCGGCGACATCGGCTATCGCGATCACATCGTCTTCACCGCGCTCGGCGATGCCGTCAACGTCGCGGCCCGCCTGCAGGACATGACCAAGACGCTGGCCTGCGAGGCGATCGTTTCGGAAGAAATCCGCCGCACCGCTGATATTGCCGAGGACGCCCTGCCGCAGCAGGAGGTCGCCATCCGCGGCCGCGACGAGGTGCTCGCGGTGCGCGTGGTGGCGAATGCGAGGGAGCTGGCGGGGCTGGTCGATCGCAGCGAGCGCGTGGCGGCTTAAGGCGCAAGCCAAGCGCGAGGTGCGCTCCCTCTCCCGCCTGCGCTACAGCAGCTCGGCTCAATCTCCTACAAGCGCAACACCGGCCTGCTGCAACGCAGCGGCATGGGCTTGCTGCGAAAGCACGAATTGACATCATCCAAATCGAGGCGACAGATGAGCGCGGGTCTCGCGGTGATGACCGCGGTCAGAAGAAAAGCTCCGGGAGGAGACCACATGTTCGATCGACGCGACCTGCTCAAAGGTGCGGGCCTCGCCGCGCTGGCGGCAGGATTGGACGCCACCAGGGCGCTGGCCCTCGACACCGTGACCCTGCCCTTCGCCAACGGCGAACGACCGCTGGTGAAGTATCCGCAGAAGCGGCCGATGATCGGCCTGACCAGCCGGCCGCCGCAGCTCGAGACGCCGTTTGCGGTGTTCAACGACGGCCCGATCACGCCGAACAACGCATTCTTCGTGCGCTATCACCTCTCCGACCTGCCCTACGATCTCGACCCCGACAAGTTCACGCTGGAGGTCAAGGGCAAGGTCGACAAGCCGCTGAAACTGTCGCTGAAAGACATCCGGAAGATGAAGGCGACAGAGCTCGTCGCCGTCAACCAATGCTCCGGCAACAGCCGCGGTTTCTTCGAGCCGCGCGTGGCCGGCGGCCAGCTCGCCAACGGCGCGATGGGCTGTGCGCGCTGGCGCGGCGTGCCGCTGAAGGTGGTGCTCGAGACGGCGGGCGTGCAGGCCGGCGCCAAGCAGGTGACGTTCAACGGCATGGACGGGCCGGTCAACGACAAGACGCCGGATTTCGTCAAGGCACTCGACATCGATCACGCCAGCGACGGCGAGGTGATGCTGGCCTATGGCATGAACGGCGAGGACCTGCCGTTCCTCAACGGCTTCCCGCTGCGCCTGATCGTGCCCGGCTATTACGGCACCTACTGGGTCAAGCACCTCAACGAGATCACCGTCATCGACAACGTCTATGACGGCTTCTGGATGAAGTCGGCCTATCGCATCCCCGACACGCCGAACAACGCGGTCGAGCCGGGCACTGCGCCGAAGGCGACCATCCCGATCAACCGCTTCACCATCCGCTCCTTCATCACCAGCATCCCCGACGGTGCCAAGCTGAAGGCGGGAGCGGTGACCCTGCGCGGCATCGCTTTCGATGGCGGCAAGGGCATCAAGGCGGTCGAGGTCTCCACCGACGCCGGCAAGACCTGGGTCAGCGCCAAGCTCGGCAAGGATCTCGGCAAGTACGCCTTCCGCGAATGGAAGCTGCCGGTGAAGCTCGCGGCCGGCAGCCACGAGCTCAAGGTCCGCGCCACCGGCAATGGCGGCGAGACCCAGCCGGACACGCCGCGCTGGAACCCGGCGGGCTATTTGCGCAACGTCGTCGAAACCGTCCGCGTCAGCGTGGCCTGAAGGAGACTGATCATGCAGCGCACCGTTCTCCTCGCCATCACGCTCGCCGCCGCCGCATTGATGGGCTCGTCACTTGCAGCGCCGGTCAATTACAAGACCCCCGACGAGGTCGCCGCCTTCAAGCCCGGACCCAATCTCGAGGTCGTGCAGGGCAATTGCGGCGCCTGCCATTCGTCCGACTACGTCGCCACGCAGCCGCCGATGAAGGACAAGAGGGCCTTCTGGCAGGCCGCGGTGACCAAGATGATCAAGGTCTATGGCGCACCGATCGACGATGCCGATGTCGGCAAGATCGTCGATTATCTGGCTGCGACGTATTGACGGACGCCGGCACGCGTGCCGGCCATTTGACCGCGAAACGGGCAAAAGCGGCAAAAACGCCGCGAAGTTGAGCGGAATTCGGCGAAATGGCGATGTGGTTTGAGCTACCAAGCCTGCCACATTCCGCGTATCCTGTTAGGACCGAACCGGCCGGTTGGCGGGGACTGGCGGTTCGAGATCTCGGAGGAAGACCCGCGGAGAAGTCGTGATGGCTAAAGGTACGGTCAAGTGGTTCAACCCGACGAAGGGTTATGGATTTATCCAGCCTGCGTCGGGTGGCAAGGATGTGTTCGTGCATATCTCGGCAGTGCAGAAGGCCGGTCTGTCGACCCTCAACGAGGGACAGACGGTGGAATACGAAGAGATCGCAAACCGGGGCAAGACCTCCGCGGAGAACCTCAAAGTATAAGCCCGAGCCAGCCTTTGCTGCCTCCCGGATTTGTCCGGGAGCGGGCCAAAAAAATTTAAGAAGACGGCCGGTGCATTCGACGACAGGCGTTGCGATTGCACAAGGATAGCTATTTTTCCTGCGAAGACCGCTTATCGAACCACAGCAATGACAATCGCGACTGCACTTCGCTAACCCACCGGCAGCGGTGCGTCGCGCTTGATCTCCTCCATCACCGCATAGGTCCGCGTCTCGCGCACGCCCGGCATCGACAGCAGGGTCTCGCCGAGAAAGCGTCGATAGGCGGTCATGTCGCCAAGCCGCGCCTTCACAAGATAGTCGAAGCCGCCGGCAACCATGTGACACTCCAGCACTTCAGGGGCGAGCCTCACGGCCCGTGCGAACCGCTCGAAATTGTCGGGCGTGGTCTTGTCGAGCAGCACCTCGACGAACACCAGGAGCCCAAGGCCGAGCCGGTGCGGATTGAGCCGCGCGCCATAGCCTTCGACAAAGCCCTCGCGCTGCAGGCGCTTCAGCCGCTCGCCGATCGAGGTCGGCGACAGCCCGATGCGCTCGGCGAGCTCGACATTGGCGATGCGCCCATCCTCCTGCAAAATCGAGAGGATTTTCCGGTCGGTTCGGTCCAGTTCCATACTTTATGAGGCCAAGCTGTTTCCTATCTTCATTTTCTAAGGCAAACTGGCTAGATTGTCTATCGAACTGCGGTCACGCGGGCCTTATCCTGGATGTTAGCCACAGGACACGCCATGCCGAACATCCCGCCGCCCTTCTTAGCGCCTTACGCCCCCGATGACGCCGAGATCGCCGCAAAGCTTCTGCCGGCTTCGCATCTCGCCCCACCACAGGAGGCGCGGATCGACCGCACTGCGACGCGGCTGATCGAGGCCATCCGCAAGCGCGACGACCGGCTCGGCGGGGTCGAGGACATGCTGCGGGAGTTCGCGCTCTCGACCAAGGAGGGGCTGGCGCTGATGGTGCTGGCGGAAGCGCTGCTGCGCGTGCCCGATGCACGCACCGCCGACCAGTTCATCGAGGACAAGCTCGGCGAGGGCGATTTCATCCATCACGAGACCAAGTCCACGGCGTTCCTGGTCAACGCCTCGGCCTGGGCACTCGGCCTGTCCGCCCGGGTGATCCAGCCGGGGGAGACGCCCGACGGCACCATTGGCCGGCTGGTGAAGCGGCTCGGCGCACCGGCGGTGCGCACCGCGACGCGCCAGGCAATGCGGCTGATGGGCAATCATTTCGTGCTCGGCGAGACCATCGAGCAGGCGCTGGAGCGGGGCCGGCCGCGCTCCGGCCAGAAGCCGCGCTATTCCTTCGACATGCTCGGCGAAGGCGCGCGCACGGCCGCTGACGCCAAACGCTATTTCGACGCCTATGCCACCGCAATTGAGACGATCGGCAAGGCGGCGGGCAACCATGCCCTGCCCGACCGGCCCGGTATCTCCGTCAAGCTCTCGGCGCTGCATCCGCGCTTCGAGGCGATCAGCCGCGACCGCGTGATGCGCGAATTGGTGCCGCAACTGCTGGATCTCGCGCAGCGCGCCAAGACCTACGATTTGAACTTCACCGTCGATGCCGAGGAGGCCGACCGGCTGGAACTGTCGCTCGACGTGATCGCGGCGACGCTCGCCGATGCGTCACTTGCCGGCTGGCACGGATTTGGCCTGGCGATCCAGGCCTATCAGAAGCGCGCCAGCGCGGTGATCGACTATGTCGATGCGCTGGCCCGCGCGCATGACCGCAAGCTGATGGTGCGCCTCGTCAAGGGCGCCTATTGGGACACCGAGATCAAGCGCGCGCAGGAGCGCGGGCTCGACGGCTATCCCGTGTTCACGCGCAAGGCGATGACCGATCTGAACTTCATCGCCTGCGCGACGAAGCTTCTCGCCTTGCGGCCGCGCATATTCCCGCAATTCGCCACCCACAACGCGCTGACGGTCGCGACCGTGCTCGAGCTCGCGCAAGATGGCGGCGGTTTCGAGTTCCAGCGCCTGCACGGCATGGGCGAAGCGCTGTACGAGCAACTCGCCAAGGATCATCCTGACATCGCCTACCGCACCTATGCGCCGGTCGGCAGCCATCGCGATCTGCTCGCCTATCTGGTGCGACGGCTGTTGGAGAACGGCGCCAACTCGTCGTTCGTGGCGCAGGCGGCCGATTATCGCGTGCCGGTTTCGGCGCTGCTGCAGCGTCCGGCGGAAGCCATTGTCCGGCCGCAACAGGCAGCTCATACCAAAATTCCGTTGCCGGCAGATCTGTTCGCGCCGGAGCGGCGCAATTCGCGCGGCGTCGAATTCGGTGAGCGCGCCGCACTCGACCAGCTGCTGGCCGACGTCAGGGCCGAGGCGGCCGATCTCAAGCCTGTCGCTAACGCAACACCGGATCAAGCCAATGCGGCGGTGACGGCTGCGCGCGCCGGCTTTGCCGGCTGGAGCCGGACGCCTGCAGGCACACGCGCCGCGGCGCTGGAGCAGGCCGCGCATCTCCTGGAAAGCCGCCGCGCCCGTTTCATCGCGCTGCTGCAAGGCGAGGGCGGCAAGACGCTCGACGACGCGCTGTCCGAGCTGCGCGAGGCCGCCGACTTCTGCCGCTATTACGCCGCGCAGGGCCGCAAGCTGTTCGGCGTTGATACGACCATGCCGGGCCCGACCGGCGAGAGCAACGCGCTCGTCATGTGCGGCCGTGGCGTGTTCGTCGCAATCTCGCCGTGGAATTTTCCGCTGGCGATCTTCCTGGGCCAAGTGACCGCGGCGCTGATGGCCGGCAACAGTGTGGTGGCAAAACCCGCCGAGCAGACGCCGCGCATCGCGCGCGAGGCCGTCGCCTTGCTGCACGAGGCCGGCATCCCCAGAAGCGCGCTGCATCTCGTCACCGGCGATGGCCGTATCGGCGCCGTCCTCACCGCGCATCCTGATGTCGCCGGAATCGTCTTCACCGGCTCGACCGAGGTTGCCCGCGGCATCAACCGAACGCTCGCGGCTAAGGACGGGCCGATCGTGCCGCTGATCGCAGAGACCGGCGGCATCAACGCCATGATCGCGGATGCCACCGCGCTGCCCGAGCAGGTGGCCGATGATGTCGTCACTTCCGCGTTCCGCTCCGCCGGCCAGCGCTGCTCGGCGCTGCGACTCCTGTTCGTGCAAGAGGATGTCGCCGACCGCATGATCGAGATGATCGCGGGCGCCGCGCGCGAACTCGGGATTGGAGATCCCGCCGATGTCGCGACCCATGTCGGTCCAGTGATCGATGAGGAGGCCAAGCAACGCCTCGATGCGCATGTCGCGCGGATGAAGCGCGAGGCGCGGCTGCACTTTGCAGGCCACGCGCCGGATGGCTGCTTCGTCGCGCCGCATATCTTCGAGCTCAAGGAGGCTGGTCAACTCACCGAGGAGGTGTTCGGCCCGATCCTGCATGTCGTTCGCTACCGCGCGGAAAACCTCGAGCGTGTGTTGCAAGCGATCGCGCGCACCGGCTACGGGCTCACGCTCGGCATCCATTCCCGCATCGATGATACGATCGAGGCCATCATCAACCGCGTCCAGGTCGGCAACATCTACGTCAACCGCAACATGATCGGCGCCGTGGTGGGCGTGCAGCCGTTCGGCGGCAGCGGCCTGTCCGGAACCGGCCCCAAGGCCGGCGGCCCGCACTACCTCGCGCGCTTCGCCACCGAGCAGACGGTGACGATCAACACCGCGGCTGCCGGCGGCAATGCCGCATTGCTTGCGGGAGAGGAGTGAGGCCCCGCGCCAGGCGCCGTTGCATCCCGGCAAAACATCGGTCTAATGCTCCCACTACCTGCCCGCGCCAATTCCAGCGCGCGGGAAACGACTGAAGCGAGGGAGCGACGCTGCGATGGAGAAGGGCATTTTTGCCGGCCTGAAGGTTCTGGACTGCGCAAGCTTCATCGCAGCGCCCGCGGCCGCGACCGTGCTGTCGGATTTCGGTGCCGACGTCGTCAAGATCGAGCCGCCCGGCGCCGGCGACCCCTACCGCAATCTGCCCAACATTCCGGGCTATCCGGGCGGCGAGCACAATTACGCCTGGCTGCTGGAGGCCCGCAACAAGAAGAGCATCGCGCTCGACCTGTCCAAGCCGGAGGCGCAGGCCGTGCTCTACAAGCTCGTGGAAGAAGCCGATGTCTTCATCACCAACATGCCGCCGCCGGTGCGCATCAAGCTCGGCATCACCTATGACCATCTCGCTCATCTCAACGACCGGCTGATCTACGCCTCCTTCACCGGCTATGGCGAGAAGGGCGAGGAAGCCAACAAGCCCGGCTTCGACAGCAACGCCTATTGGGCGCGCTCCGGCCTGATGGACCTCGTCCGCGCCGACACCGACACCACGCCGGCGCGCTCGGTCGCGGGCATGGGCGATCACCCTTGCGCCATGGCATTCTACGGCGCGATCGTCACCGCGCTGTATCAGCGCGAGAAGACCGGCAAGGGCTCGCACGTCGCCTCAAACCTGATGGCGAACGGCTTGTGGGCGGCGAGCGTGCTGGCGCAGGCAAAACTCTGCGGCGCCAAGTTCGGCGAGCGGCGCCCGCGCGAGCGCGCGCTCAACGCGGTCGCCAACCATTATCAGTGCAAGGACGGCCGCTGGCTGATCCTGTCGCTGCTCAACGAAGAGAAGCAGTTTCCGACGCTGGCCAAGTGCGTGGGGCGCGAAGACCTGATCGATGATCCCCGCTTTGTCACCAAGGCCGACCGCCACGCCCGCTCGGTCGAGCTGATCAAGATCCTGGACGAGACCTTCGCCACCAGGGATCTCGCCGAATGGCGAAAGATCCTCGACGGCAACGGTCTCGTGTTCGGCGTCGTCGCCATCCTGGACGACATCCCGAACGACAAGCAGATGCTGGACAACGAGGTGCTGGTGCCGTTCGAGAACGACACCATGCTCACCATCAACAGCCCGATCTGGATCGACGGCGCCAAGAAGGTGCAGCCGCGCAAGCCGCCGGCCGTCGGCGAGCACAGTGACGAGATTTTGCGCGGGGCGGGATATGACGAGGCGGCGATCAAGCAGCTGAGGGGTTCGGGGGCTGTCGGCTAGGACGCGCCGCTCTAACCCCGTCATGCGAGCGCAGCGAAGCAATCCAGAGTGTCTCCGCGGATGCATTGCTGGATTGCTTCGCTGCGCTCGCAATGACGATGCTGGACTATCTCGCTATAACAACCGGCAACACACCGATGCCGCGAGGTCTCATGCCCAGCTATCGCCTTCACTACTTCCCCGAATCCGGCAACAGCTACAAGCTGGCGCTGATGCTGACGCTCTGCGGCGAGACGTTCGAGCCGGTCTGGACCGATTTCGCCGGCGGCGTCACGCGCACGGCGGAGTGGCGCAAGGCCGTCAACGAGATGGGCGAGATTCCCGTGCTCGAGGTCGACGGCGTGAAGATGACGCAGACCGCGCCGCTGCTGCTGAAACTGGCCGAGCAATACGGCCGCTTTGGCGCCGAGACGGAGGACGAGAAGTTCGAGCTGTTGCGCTGGCTGTTCTGGGACAACCACAAGCTCACCGGCTACATGGCGACCTACCGCTTCATGCGCGCCTTCACCGAGAAGAACGACCCGCAGGTGCTGAAGCATTTTCGCCGGCGACTCGAAGACTTTCTCGGTATCCTCGACGGTCATCTCCAGCACAATGCTTTCGCGATCGGCGCAAGGCCGACGGTCGCCGACATTTCGATGATGGCCTATCTGCATTATCCGAGCGATGAGCACGGCTTCGATTTCGCCGCGAGCCATCCGGCCATCCATGCCTGGCTCGGCCGCATGGCCGCGCTGCCGGGCTGGAAGCCGGCCTACGAGCTGCTACCCGGCAAGCGGATGACGAATTACGCGACGTGACGGCTCCGATCACCTCAGCGACAGCCAGCCCAGCGTGAGCAGAATCCCGCCGATGATGACAGCCACCGCGACCGCCCAGATGCTGACACGCGCGCTGCCGGTGATCTGCTTGGCTTCCTCATTGCGCGCAATCTCGCGATTGCGCATCTTGTTGGCTTCGCTCGTGTCCGTCATGGGTCATCCAAATCGATCTGTTAGCTTGCGCGTGATCTTTTCCGAAAACGGCTACACACTTGCGCTGGCGCGGCCCTCCGGGTCCGGATCACGCGCTAACGCGTCTTGATGAAGCACATGCCGATGCGGCGCGAGGCCGCGGCGGCCTGGCAGGTCAGACCGTTAGCACAGCTCCATGACGTAAAACTCTTGTCCGGCGTTCCCGATCCCGGATCTTGCAGGGAACAATGCGCGCCCCAGCCGTCCTGATATTCGCTGCCGGCCAGCTCGCTTCTGCCGCGGGTCTGCGGCCTATCGGCAAATCCGCGTGAGAAATCAGGGCTTTTGCCGGCCGCGAACGCGGTCAGGATGTCGCGGCGGCGGAGCTGGTCGCCGAAGAAATGCGGCGAGGCCGGCACGATGGTGGAATTAGACGGCTTGTCCGCAAGCCAATCGACGCCCGGGAAATGGAAGCCGCCGATGCCTCGGGTCTGGTGGCAGCCGGCACAGGTGATGTCGTTGAGGCGGCGCTGGAAGCCTGCGACCGAACGGACGTTCTGCAGGTCGAGGCCGCGGGCGGCCGCCTGCTTCAGCGCGCCAACCACGTCATTGTCAGTGAAGACGGGATCGCCTTTGCCCTCCCCCTGCATCAAGCCGAACTCCGGCTGCAAGGCCGAAGCGTCGAGGCCGGCTGGGGTCGGCACCATTGCGGCCTTGGCCAGGAATTTCTCTGGGATCAGCACCGTGCCGCGATCGAACTCGCGCAAGTTCTCGGGCGCGAGCAGCCAGGCCTTGAAGTCGCGCCGCAGCGCGTCGTCGGCAAGAATGCGGTCGCGGTCGATCTGGTTCTCCAGCGTCGATTCCTCGAACGTCCTGGTGGCGGCGTCGTACTTGAACACCTTGAGAAGATAGTCGGAGCGGAAATCGTGCAGCGCCGATTTCGGCGCGACCGAGACCTGGATGTTGGTCTCGATCTGGTCGAGCATGGCGTCGTAAGGCTGGGCGCGGCTGCCGATCAAGCCCTGCCAGTCGCCATTGTCGAGCCAGCGCCGCGCGATCTCGGCGCAGCTGACCGGCTTGCCGTTCGCATCCGTCCGGCGCGCGTCGCGCGCCTTCATCACGAGATTGAACGTCATCGGCAGGCGCGTTGTGGTCTTGCTGCCATCCGGCCCGCCGTCGAACCGCGCGAGACGAAAGATCAGCCGGATCTCGCCGCAGGACTCTTGCGAGACATAGGCACGGTCCATGCGATTGACGATGCCGGCGAGCACGAACCGCGCCTCGCGCGATTTCAGATTGGCCCGATCGAACAATTGCGCGTCGAACCCCTCGCCGACGCCGATGGTCTCGCCCGGATAGGCCGACTTGTACCAGGCGATGTAGCGGTCGAATTCCGCATCGATCGCAGGCAGAATCGCTTTCAGCTGCGGCAGCGAGGCGAACATCAGCTCGGTCGTGAGCGGAACGTCGGAATTCCGCTCCGGCGACAAAAGACGCGAGATCGTCAGCGCATTAGTCTGGTCGAACTTGCGCAGGAGAGCGGGGTCGGTGATCGCGGTGCCGCGGGTCAGCGCAGTGCTCTCCGCTGCGAAGAGCGGAACGACCCCGCCCAGCAATGCGGCGGCAGCAACGAGAATTCGCAAGGCGCGGCCCATGCCTGAAGTAACACCGCGCAGGGATGCCTATTCAAGCAAAAAGGCGCCTCACATCGCGGTGAAGCGCCTCTTCGAAAGTCGGATACCGGACGCTCAGCGCGCCGTGATCAGCCCCTTGCTGGTGACGACCACCCAGCGACCATCCTGGCGGCGGATCGCATCGACACGGCCGAGGCCGGGGATGGGATCGCCGGGATAGACCTCGTAGAGGCCGTCGCGGCCCTCGATCAGCGCGCCGCCGTTGCCGGCGTTGCGCAGCCGCCAGCCTTCGATCGTCGGCAGACGTCCCACTTCGGTCTTGGGAGCTTCGGTCTTGGGAGCTGCGGCCGCCGCGGTCGCGACCTGTGTCGGCGCGATCGAGCCGGTGGTCTCCTTGGGCGCCGCTGCTGCGGCCTGCGCGGGCGCGGCGGGCGGCGTGGCGCGGAGCTTGTCGACGGCCTCGGACAGCCTTGCGATCCTGGCCAGCGGCTCGGCTTGCGCCTTTTCGAGCTTGTCCAGCCGGTCGTTGGCGCGGTTGAACTGGCTCAGGCCGGACTTCGAGCTCTGCTCGACATTGGCCTTCAGTGCGACCAAGTCGGCATCGATCCGCGCGACGGAGGCATCCAGCGCACTGGTGTCGGCGACCTGGACCGGCGCCTGGGCTGGAGCAGCGAAATGCATCACGCCGGCGGTCGCAAGCGCGCCGCTGATCGCGCCGACGCTGGCGGCAATCGCCACCACCGCGGCCATGGCCGACAGGTGACGCTTGCTGCCGGCCTCGCGCGGTTCGTCCGCCTTCACATGGGGGGCGAAGTCCTCACGGTCCCACGAACGATCCGAGGGCGCCATGACAATCAGCTTGCCGGGCTTCGGCTCGGGCTTGGCCTCAGTCTTGACTTCAGTCTTGGCTTCGACCTTCGGCACTTCGATCCGCGGCAGCTCAATCTTCGGGGCGTCCGCCTTGACCGGATCCGGCTTGGGCGGTGCTTCGTGGTCGGGGGCGATCGAGGGGGCGTCGATACCGGCGGCAGCCTCGAGGACCACCGGCGCTGTGGCGTCGACAGCACCGGAATCCTGGGCAGCCTGCTCGGGCATGGGTTCGCTCACGGCTCAAATACTCCAGTCTCGGTTGACCTTTTGGTAACTTTCATTGCTTGCGAAATCCTTACCTCGGGACCCGCTTACCGAAATTTTAGGAAGTTATCCGGGGCCGAATTGGGCCGGCAAAGTGGAACCGGTGTGGCGGGCGTCAAACAATTCGTAATCGGGGGGAAGATGAACGGCGGCGGAATGGGCGCTGGGCCGCTCATCCTTCGAGGCTCGCTACGCTCGCGCCTCAGGATGACGGAGAGCGTTGAGCGCGCTGCTGCTCCAGCGTCATTGCGAGCGCAGCGAAGCAATCCAGAATTCCTCCGCGGAGGCAGCCTGGATTGCTTCGCTACGCTCGCAACGACGGATGTGGAGTGGCGCCCGCTCCGTCCACATCACACTCCGTCACATCACGACCGGAGCATCCGGCAGTTCGTTCGCATGCGGCCCTTGCGGCGGGAAATGCCTTGCCAGCTGGCGCGACACCGCCTCGATGCCGCTGATCACGCCGCGTTCGAACTGACCGGACCTAAACTCGGCCTCCATCGCGCGGCAGATCGTCTCCCAGCCCTCGGCGCCAACCTTCGCATCGATGCCGCGATCGGCGATGATCTCGACGTCGCGGTCGGCGAGCAGGAGATAGATCAGAACGCCGTTGTTATGGGCGGTGTCCCAGATGCGCAGATGCGAGAACACGTCGAGCGCGCGCGCGCGGGCCGGCTGGTTGCGGAACAGTGGACGGCCGTCGAGCGCCCCTTCGACGACGAAGCGGACCTGGCCGGAATGGGTGGCTTCGCCGCGCTTGATCGCCTGCTCGATGCGGTCGAGCACGGCTTGCGGGAAAATCTGCTTCGCCCGCCAATGATGCTGCACAAGATGCGTGGCAATGCGCTTGATGCTCATGTCCTACCAGCTCCCCGAGGCACCGCCGCCGCCAAAACTGCCGCCACCGCCGCTGAAGCTGCCGCTGTCGCTGCTGCTGGAAGATCCGCTGCTCCAGCCACCCGAGGAGCCGCTCGACCACGAGCCGCCGCGCGAGCGACCTGTGCCCGGCGTGATCGCCGAAAACAGATCGGCGATAAATCCGATGATGAAGCCGAGGATTCCGACGGCCGCGGCGAGCGCGGCGGAGCCGAGGATGAACCAGGTCACCGCTGCGATGATGCCCCCGGTCACCAATGATCCGAGCAGCCGCCCCAGGATCGCGCGGAAAAACCCGCCGACGCCGATCGAGGCGAACAGCGCCACCGCGAACACCGGCGCGAGGTCGTCCAGATTGTGGGCGAAGTTGACGCTGCGCGAGGGTGACGGCAGCGGCTCGCCGTCGATCACCCGCATCATGCGGTCGACGCCTGCGCTGATGCCCGCGGCGAAATCGCCGCTCCTGAACTTGGGGGTGATGTCCTCGTCGATGATGCGCCGCGAGTTGACGTCGGTGAGCACGCCTTCGAGACCATAGCCGACCTCGATGCGCAAATGCCGGTCGTTCTTGGCGACGACGAGGATCGCGCCGTCGTCGACCTTCTTGCGACCGATCTTCCAGGCCTCCGCGACCCGGATCGAGAATTGCTCGATCGTCTCCGGCTGCGTGGTCGGGACGATCAGGACGGCGATCTGGCTGCCCTTGCGGTTCTCGAAATCGCGCAGCTTTTGCGTGAGCGTGGCGATGTCGCTGCTGGAGAGCGTGCCGGTCTGATCGACGACGCGGCCGGTGAGCTGGGGGACGGCGACGTCGGCGTGGGTGGGGAAGGCAAAGGTGAGGAGGAGTGCGATGGCGAGGACCGCGCACCACACCCTCGCTGTCATCGCCCGGCTGGACCGGGCGATCCAGTATTCCAGAGACGCCGGCGGGATGCGGAGAGGCCGCGGCGTACTGGATTCCCCGCCTTCGCGGGGAATGACAGTGGTGGGTAGGACGCGCATCGGGACCGAACGCGCTTACTTCGACGGCGCCGGTGCCGGATTGAAGTCCACCTTGGGCGCGGTCGAGATCGCCTTCTCGTTCTCGACCGTGAAGTTCGGCTTTTCCTTGTAGCCGAACGCCATCGCGGTGAGGTTGGTCGGGAACGATCGGATGGTGACGTTATAGTCCTGCACCGCCTTGATGTAGCGGTTGCGCGCGACCGTGATACGGTTCTCGGTGCCCTCGAGCTGCGACATCAAATCCTTGAACAAGGCATCGGACTTCAGCTGCGGATAGTTCTCGGTGACGACCAGGAGCCGCGACAGCGCGCTGGAGAGCTCGCCCTGCGCGGCCTGGAATTTCTGGAACGCGGCGGGATCGTTCAGCACCTCAGGCGTCGCCTGGATGCTGCCGACCTTGGCCCGCGCATTGGTGACGCCGAGCAGCACGTCCTTCTCCTGCTGGGCAAAGCCCTTCACCGAGTTGACGAGGTTGGGCACGAGGTCGGCGCGGCGCTGATACTGGTTCACGACCTCGGACCAATTGGCCTTGATCTGCTCGTCCTCGCTCTGGATCGCGTTGTAGCCGCAATTGGTCAGGCTCAGCGAGGCCAGGGCGGCCAGCACGGTCAGGATCTTGCGCATTAAATTTCTCCCGGTGGAATCCGACGCAAACTATCAGATTGCGCGCCCGAGAAAAGCAGCCGGCTGACGCAAGCCTCTTGCCTATCGCAGGCCGACATAGTCAACTCCCGCAAAACAAAAGCGGAAACGCCAGGGGGAACGCGATGTCCTCGTTCGAGACCATCCTCGTGGAACGGCCGGAGCCGGCGATCGTCCGTGTCGTGATGAACCGGCCCGAGGCGCGCAACGCGCAGAACCTGCAAATGACCTACGACCTCAACGCCGCATTCGATGCGGCGGTGCAGGACGACGCGGTCAAGGTGATCATTCTCGCCGGCAACGGGCCGCACTTCTCCTCCGGCCACGACCTGCGTCCCGGAGACAAGAATACCGCAGGGGTCGATTTTCCGCCGATTGGAAATTGGGGTGGCTTTGCCGAGCCGAACGCCCATGGCCGCTTCGCCCGCGAACAGGAAATTTATCTCCAGATCACGCGGCGCTGGCGCAACCTGGCGAAGCCCACCATTGCCGAGGTCCATGGCAAGTGCATCGCCGGCGGTCTGATGCTGGCCTGGGCCTGCGATCTCATCGTCGCCAGCGACGATGCGCAGTTCTGCGATCCCGTCGTCACCATGGGCGTCTGCGGCGTCGAATGGTTCGTGCATCCCTGGGAGCTGGGTGCGCGTAAGGCCAAGGAGTTCCTGTTCACCGCCGACAGCTGGAGCGCCGAGGAGGCGCACCAGCTCGGCATGGTCAACCAAATCGTGCCGCGCGCCGAGCTGTCGTCGCGCGTGCTGGAGCTGGCACGAAGGATCGCGACAAAGCCGTCCTTCGCGCTGAAGCTGACCAAGGAGGCGGTCAACCGCTCGGTCGACGTCATGGGCCAACCGGCCGCGATCGACCAGGCTTTTGCGCTGCATCAGCTCTGTCACGCGCACAATCTCCAGGAGTTCGGCATGATCGTCGATCCATCCGGCCTGCATCCCTCCGTGCGCAAGCCGCCGGCCGCCGCGGAGTAGACGCGATGGATCTCAATCTCAGTGACGAGCAAAAGTTGCTGCGCGAAAGCGCGGAACGCTTTGTAGTCGAAAGCTATGACGCCGATCATCGCCGCAAGATGGCGAATGACCCGCTCGGCTTCAGCCCGGCCGTTTGGAAGCAATTCGCCGAGCTCGGCTGGCTGGCACTGCCGCTTCCCGAAGAGTATGGCGGGCTCGGCGGCAACGCGGTCGATATCGGTATCCTGATGGAGGCCTTTGGCCGGGGCCTGGTGTCGGAGCCCTATGTCGCAACGGTCGTGCTCGGGGCCGCGCTGATCGCCAGATGCGGCACCAGCGAGCAGAAGCAGGCGAGCCTGCCCAAGGTGGCGGACGGATCGCTGAAGCTTGCCTTTGCGCATGCCGAGCGCGCCGCCCGGTTCGATCTTGCCAGGGTCACGACCAGCGCCAACAAGACAGGACAAGGCTGGCGCCTCTCCGGCAGCAAGATCGCCGTACTTGACGGACATGCCGCCGACGAGATCATCGTCTCCGCCCATATCCACGATCATCGGGGACCCCAGGGGCGGATCGGCCTGTTCCTCGTGCAGGCGACGACGTCAGGTCTCGTCATCAGCGATTATCCGCGTCTCGGCGGCGGACGGGCCTGCAACATCGAGCTGCTCGAGGCGCATCTGCCGGAAGACGCCCTGCTCGGCGACGGCAGCGATGCCCTGCCCGCGATCGAATGGGCGATCGATCGCGCCATGGCCTCGTTAGGGGCGGAAGCTGTCGGTATCATGCAGACCCTGCTCGACACCACGCTCGACTACACCAAGATCCGAAAACAATTCGGCCGGCCGCTCTCCGCCAACCAGGTGATCCGCCACCGCCTCGCCGACATGGCGATGCAGGTCGACGAGGCGCGCTCGATGGCGCTGCGGGCTGCGCTGAAGGCCGATAGCGCTGCGATCGAGCGTGCCCGGGCTGCGTCGGGCGCGAAGGCGAAGATCGGAAAATGCGCGCGCTTCGTCGGCGAGCAGTCGATCCAGCTCCATGGCGGCATGGGCGTCACCGAGGAGCTCGAGGTTGGCGCCTATTTCAAGCGGCTGGTCGCCTTCGACACGCTGTTCGGCGGCACCGCACATCATTATGCCCGCCACGCCGCGCTGGGCCGCAGGGCCGTCTCGGTCTAACAAGGAGCGCATCATGGACTTGTCGTTCAATGCCGAGGAGCGCGCCTTCCAGGACGAGGTGCGCGGATTCATCGCCAAGAACCTCACCGAGGAGATGAAGCGCGCGACCGCGCTGACGCCATCGGTGTTCTCCGACCCTGATATCGGCATGGCCTGGCAGCGCGCGCTGCACGCCCAGGGCTGGGGCGCGCCTGGCTGGCCGGTCGAATATGGCGGCCCCGATTGGACGCCGGCGCAGCGCTGGATCTTCGAGACAGAATGCGCCCGCGCCGGCGTGCCCAATGTCAACGTGATGGGCGTCAAGATGGTCGGGCCCGTCATCATCGGCTTCGGCAGCCCCGAGCAGAAGAATTTCTACCTGCCGCGGATTCTCTCCGGCGAGGATTATTGGTGTCAGGGCTATTCCGAGCCGGGGTCCGGCTCCGATCTCTCGTCGCTCAAGACCCGCGCGGTGCGCGACGGCGACGATTACATCATCAACGGCACCAAGATCTGGACCACGCACGCCCATCACGCCAACCGCATGTTCGCGCTGGTGCGCACCAGCGACGGGCCGCGGCAGCAGGACGGCATCAGCTTCATCCTGATCGACATGAAGACGCCGGGCATCACCACGCGCCCGATCCTGACCATCGGCGGCGACCACGAGGTCAACCAGGTGTTCTTCGACGACGTCCGCGTGCCGGTCGCCAACCGGGTCGGCGAGGAAGGCAAGGGCTGGACCTATGGCAAATACCTGCTCGAGTTCGAGCGCGGCGCGGGCATCGCCTCGGCCAAGCTGCGCGAAGGCTTGAAGGCGATCGCGGATCTCGCCGAGTCCGACCTCACGGGGCGGGCGATCGACAGCCCCGACATCGCAACGCGGATCTCGGAGGTGGAGGTCGATATCGACGCGCTGGAGATGACGGAGCTGCGCGTGCTCTCGGCACTCCAGACCGGCCAGAATCCCGGTGCGGTGTCGTCGATCCTGAAGCTGCGCAACAGCGAGATCCGCCAGGCCGTCACGCGGCTCGGGGCCGACGTGATCGGCCACGACGCCCTCGCCGTCGAGCCGATGCGCCCGCTCTACAAGCTCAACCACGAGCCGGCGACGCCTGAGGAGATGCTGACGGTGATGCCGGAATATCTCAACGGCCGCGCCTACACCATCTTCGGCGGCACCTCGGAGATCCAGCGCGACATCATCGCGAAGATGATGCTGGGGATTTGAGGGCTACGATCTCTCCCTTGTCATTGCGAGGAGCTCTTGCGACGAAGCAATCCAGAATCTTTCCGCGGAGATAAACTGGATTGCTTCGCTACACTCGCAATGACGGTGCACTTGTGGCCATTAGCCCGCCTTCGCGTCCCGGATCGCCTGCCAGATCTTCTGCGGCGTCAGGGGCGTGTTGAGCTGGGTGATTCCGAGCTCGGCGAGCGCGTCCATCACGCCGTTGGTGACGCAGGGCGGGCCACCGATGGCGCCGGACTCGCCGCAGCCTTTGGCGCCGAGCGGATTGGTGCGGCAGCGCGCGGTGTCGTCGAGCGTCACCACGATCGGCGGCACGTCGTCGGCGCGCGGGATGCAATAATCCTGGTAGCTCGCGGTCAGCAGCTGGCCGTCGGCATCGTAGGAGACGCCCTCATACAGCGCCTGGCCAATGCCCTGCGCTACGCCGCCATGGATCTGCCCCGTGACCAGCATCGGGTTCACGGCGACGCCGACGTCGTCGACGGTGGTGTAGCGCACGACCTTGGAGACGCCGGTCTCGGGATCGATCTCGACCTCGCAGATATGCGTGCCGTTCGGCCAGCTCGGTCCATCCACCTCGCCTTCGGAATCGACGCTGAGCTTGGCGCCGTTCTCCTTCTCGGCGAGATCGAACAGGCTGATGCGGCGGTCGGTGCCAACCACGGTGAGCAAGCCGCCCTGATATTCGATGTCCTCGACCGAGGTCTCCAGCACGTTCGCCGCCTTCTCGCGCGCCTTCTGGATCAGATCGTTGGAGGATACCGCGACCGCGGTGCCGCCGACGAACAGCGAGCGCGAGCCGACGCTACCGAAGCCCATGGCGAGATCAGTGTCGCCCTGCACGACGTCGATCTTGTCGAGGGGGATACCGAGCGAGTCGGAGATCATCTGGGTGTAGGTGGTCTGCAAGCCCTGCCCCATCGCCATGGTGCCGGAATGCAGCACGACGCGCCCTTGCGAGGTCGCGTGCAGGCTGACCTTCTCGGTGTGGGCGCGGCCGCCGGTCCACTCGATGTAGGAGGTGAGGCCGCGGCCGTAGAGCAGGCCCTTCTTCTTCGCCGCCTTCTTGCGCGCGGCAAAGCCGTCCCAGTCGGCAAGCTTCACGGCGCGGTCGAGCATGTGCGCGAAGGCGCCGGAATCGTAGACCTGGCCGGCCGCATTGGTATAGGGCAGCTGCGCCGGCTTGATGTAGTTGGCTTTGCGGATCGCACGTGGATCCATGCCGATTTTTCGCGCAGCAGCGTCGAACAGGCGCTCGACGATGAAGACGGCCTCAGGCCGGCCCGCGCCGCGATAGGCGCCGACAGGCGCGGTGTGGGTCATCACCGTCTTCACCTCAAAGTGCACCAGGGGCAGGTCATAGACACCGGTCTGAACGAACGGCCCGAGCACCAGCGGGATGATGTTGGCCGCGCCTGAGGAATAGGCCCCGGTGCAGCCGATCGACTTGACGCGATAGGCCAGCACCTTGCCCTTCTCGTCCAGCGCGAAGGACGCCGTCGAGGTCAGATCGCGGCCGTGGGTGCCGCCGACGAATTCGTCGGTGCGATCGCCGCGCCAGCGAATCTTCTTGTTCAGCTTGGTCGCGGCATAGGCGACGATGCCGTCTTCGGGATAGAGATTGGTCTTCTGGCCGAAGCCGCCGCCGATGTCGCCGACCAGCACGCGGACGCTGTCCTTCGGACGCTTGAGCACAGCCTCCGCCAGCACGTCGCGGGTCGAGGCCGGCGTCTGCGACTGCACGTGCAGCAAGAGACGGCCGGACTTCTTGTCGATCTCGGCAATGGTCGAGCGCGGCTCCATCGCGGACGGAACGAGACGCTGGCTGACGATATCGAGCTCGACCGTATGCGCCGCCTTGACAAAAGCCTCGTCGACCTTGGCGGCATCGCCGTAAGCCATCGCGCCGACGATGTTGTCGGGCGCCTCCGGCCACACCACGGGCGCGCCTGATTTCACCGCCTCGACGGGATCGACCACCGCGGGCTGCACGTCATATTCGACCGCGATCGCTTCAGCCGCGCTCTGCGCTTCCACGCGCGATGATGCCACCACCGCGGCCACGGCCTCGCCGGCATAGCGCACGACCTCGTGGGCGAGCAGCCGGCGCGGCGCCACCGTCATCGGCTTGCCGTCCGGGCGCTTGAAGATGTTCAGCGTCGGTATGGTGCCGATGTCGTCCTTGATGAGGTCCGCGCCGGTGTAGATCGCAGCGACGCCGGGCATCGAGGCCGCGGCACTGGTGTCGATCGCGACGATCTTCGCGTGGGCGTGCGGCGAGCGCAGCAGGTGCAACCACAAGGCGCCGTCCGCCGGCTTGTCGTCGATGAACTGTCCCTTCCCGGTGAGTAGCCTCTGATCTTCCAAACGCTTGACGGGCTGCCCCGCTCCGAAACGCAAATTGCCGGGAAGAATGTTCATTCCGCTGTATCCTCGAGATCCGGAAAACGACCGCGGCGGTTTTAACCGATTTTGCGCGCCAGACAACCGAGCCCCGGCACATCTGCAATGCGCATCAAGGCCCCTTGCAGGCGCGGATTGGCTAAAGCGCGATGAGATTTGGACGAATCGTCATCGCGCTTAAGGTCTTTGTTGAGCATGATCTCTTCGGAAAACCGCTTCACACTTTTCCGGATCATGCTCTAGGACCGGTCGATATCCACGATGCCCACATTGACATCGCGGCTGTCGGAGCCGCGTTTAACCGTGAGCCGAACGGTCTTCCCGGCCCCGGCCTGCTCCAGCGCATCGGTCAGGTCGGAGAGGCGGCGCACCGGCTTGCCTTCGGCCGCGGTGATGATGTCTCCGACCGCGCCCGTCGAAAAGTTGACGCCGCGAATGCCTGCCCGCTCGGCAGGACTGCCGGGGGCCGTGCGCACCACGATCAACCCCTCGACGCCAAGCCGCGTCGCGACATCCTCGCCGGCGGCGACGATGCCGATGCCGGGCGTCGGCACGCGACCATTGCGGATGAGCTCGGGCACGATCCGGTTCACGACATCGACCGGCACCGCAAAGCCGATGCCGGCGTTCGAGCCGGACGGCGATATGATGGCGGTGGTGACGCCGATCAGCCGGCCGGCGGAATCCAGCAACGGCCCGCCTGAATTGCCCGGGTTGATCGCGGCATCGGTCTGGATGACATTGGCGATCTCCCGGCCGCCATGGGTCGGGAGCCGGCGCTTGAGCGCGCTGATGATGCCGGAGGTCATCGACTGATCCAGCCCGAAGGGATTGCCGATCGCGAAGGCGGATTGCCCGACCTTCAGGTCACTCGAACTGCCGAGAGCGATCGGCGCTGGAAGCTGGCGCACGCTGCGAATGCGCAGCACCGCGAGATCGTAATTGGGCGCCGTGCCGACCAGGTCGACCCTGGCCACTTCACCCGACGCAAAGCGCACGGCGATCTCGCCGCCATTGGCGATGACGTGATTGTTCGTCACCAGGTGACCCTCGCCGTCCCAGACGAATCCCGTGCCGGAAGCGCCGCCACCGCCCTGGCTCTCCTCGCCCATGAGGGGACTTGCCGCCGACCTGGCCGCGACCTGAACGACCGATGGCGATACGCGTTCGAAGATGTCGATGGTTGCCTTTTCGCCATCCGACAGCGGGCCGCGCTGCTCGACGGCACGTGCGGAGGGCGCCGCCCATGGGACATATGAGATCGGGACATGCAGGATTTTCGCGGCAGTGACGGCGAGCAGCAGGGCGGCGAAGGCGGCCGCGGCAATCGCGTAGCGACGATTCATTGGTGACCACCGTGTCTTGTGCTGAACGCGGGCTCTGACATGCGCATGCGTAGGCGACAGAGGTCGCTGACGCAGCAACGTCGCAAACGGACGGAAGTTTCTCGGTTGGGCAGGTAAGGGCCTTTTTGGCTCCCGCAGGGGTGCCGGGGCATATTGCCGCGTGGCAAACAGCTATGTCAGCTCGCGCAACGCAGCTTCCACCACCTTGCGCGCCTCGGCCGTCAGCGGTGCCTGCGGCGGGATGGGGTCGCCAACGTCATAGCCCTGAATCGAAAGGCCGGCCTTGATGCAGGCCGCGAGATTGAAGCGGGCGAAGGCTTCGTTGATCCGCCAGAGCCGGCGCTGCAGCGCCATCGCCTCGTCCCAGCGGCCGGCCTTGCTGAGTTCGTAGAGCATCACGCTCTGGCGCGGGATGATGCAGGCAGGTCCCGCCATCCAGCCGCGGCCGCCGATCAGCATCACCGCCGCCGGAATGTGGGCGGAGGCGGAGAACACGCGCAAGGCGTCGCCGCAGCGGTTCATGATCGAGAGCAGCCGGCCGGTGTTGGTCGAGGCATCCTTGATGTAGCCGATGCGCGGATGCTCGGCGAGGCGCGCGATGACGTCGAGGGTGAGATCGGAGCGCTGGAATTGCGGATTGGTGTATATGACGACGGGAATGTCCACGGCATCGGCGATGGCGCGGAAGTAGGATTCGACCTGCGCATCGGCCAGCGGGAAATACGCCTCCAGGATAGCCAGGATGCCGTCGGCCCCACACTTCTGGTAGGCTTTCGCTTGCGCCACCGCATCCGCCGTCGAAGTCGAGGCGACGCCGGCGACAACAGGCACGCGGCCTTGCGCGGCCTCAATTGTGGTCTGCACGACCGCCGTGCGTTGCGCGGCGTTGAGATAGGCGAATTCGCCGGTCGAGCCCAGCGGCGTCAGCCCGTGCACGCCGGCGCCGATCAGGTCGTCGCAGAGTTTTGCCAGCACGTTGGTCCGCACCGTGCCATCGGCATCGACGGGCGAGACGAGGTACGGAAAGACACCGTGGAATTCGGACATGTCGGCGCGGATCCCGGTCGATAGGTTTGCGTCTGCCGCTCTTACCAATGCCGGCGCCGGCGATCAAACCCTGAGCAGACGCACCCGCGTGCCCCAGGGATCGATCGCCTCCACCCCATCCGCGAGCGCCGTGACTTTCGCACCGCCCTTGCGCAGCCGTTCTTCCTGCGCGGCGAGCAGCTCCGGCTTTGCCATCACCAGCGAGAACCAGGCAAGGCCGGTCGCGGACTCGTCGCGCTGGCCGGCGCCCTGGCTCTGCCAGACGTTCATTCCGAGGTGATGGTGATAGCGACCCGACGACAGGAACGCGGCGCCGTTGCGCTTGCGGGTCGGGTCGAGGCCGACCGTGCCGTGGTAGAAGCTCTCGGCCTGCGCGAGATCGCCGACGCGCAGATGCATGTGGCCGATGCGCATTCCGTCCGGCGCCTTGGCGTAATCAGGGACGCGCGGATTGGTCAGTGACAGCAGGTCGGGGATGTTGAGCTCGTCGGTCGCCATCTTCACGCTGCCCTCGCTCCACTGCCATTGCGAGGGATCGCGGTCGGCATAGATCTCGATGCCGTTGCCTTCGGGGTCGTCAAGATAGACGGATTCGCTGACGAGATGATCGGCAAAGCCCGACAACGGCACGCGGTGCGAGGCGGCATGAACCAGCCAGCGCGCCAGATCCTTGCGCGTCGGCATCAGGAAGGCGGTGTGGTAGAGGCCGGCGGCGCTGCGCGGCTCGATCGCCGCATCGGGCCGGGCCTCCAGCACCAGCAGCGTGAGGCCTGACGTGCCGAGCCTGGCTGTGGCCGCCGAGCGCTCCATCACGGTGAGGCCGATCACGTCGCGGTAGTAATCGGCAACCTTGTCGAGGTTCTTCACCCGCAGCGTTACCATGCCGACCCGCATCGGCGTGCGGCTGGCAAAGGTCGGGCCGCCGCCCTGCGGTGTGCCCTCGGCACGGGCTGCGGCTGCGGCGGCCATCGCGAGCGAGGTGGCGCCGGCGAGTTGCAGCAGGGTGCGGCGGGTGAGGTCGATTGTCATGAGGGCTCGAAATCCTAGAGGCCACGGGGCGCAATTTCGGGATTGCTACACGTTCCCGTGAGGCGCTCCCAATCACATGTTCGTCGGCCGTGGTCCTACGGAGGTCCGCCGCTCTCCCCTGTTCTGGTCCTCGTTCTGCTCCTGGCCACCCGGCCAGTTTCGCAATCGCCTGCGGCATCCCAGATTGAGGGCAACTTACAGGAGCCCGCCATGACCGATCCTAGTCCCCTGTCCTCACTGTCGTCCGCGCTCGCGGAATTGGTGGCGCGCACCGCGCCGTCCGTCGTTTCCGTGCATTCGCATCGCTCCCGCTCAACCGGCTTCGTCTGGAAGAGCGGGCTCATTGTCACCGCGGACGAGGCACTGGCCGACGAGGGCGAGGTCGAGATCGGCCTCGCCGACGGTAGCCGGGCCGCCGCCACGATCGCCGGGCGCGACCACACGACCGACATTGCGCTGCTGCGCACCGAGGCCGCGGTCACGCCGGTCAAGCTTGCCACCACGGTCCCACCGCTTGGCACGTTGTCGATCGTGGTCGCGACCAACCGGGAGACACCCAGTGCGGCGCTTGGGATGGTCTCGGCGTCCGGCAAGAGCTGGCGCTCCTTGCGCGGCGGCGACATCGATGCGCGGATCGAGCTCGACGTTCGCCTCAGCGGCGGTCAGCAGGGTGGCCTCGCGCTCGACGCATCGGGCGACGCCTTCGGCATGGCCGTGCTGGGGCCGCGGCGGGTGCTCGTCATACCGACGGCAACGATCGAGCGCGTCGCGCCGCAGTTGGAAAGCCGCGGCCGCATCGCGCGCGGCTATCTCGGCCTCGGGCTGCAGCCGGTGCGCCTCGACGACGGCATCGGCGCGATGGTGATGAATGTCGACAAGGCCGGGCCTTCCGCCGCGGCCGGTATCCGACAGGGCGACGTGATCGTGGCGGTCAACGATCAAAAGCTGTCGGGCGTGCGCGCGCTGTCGCAGGCGCTGGGACCTGCGAGCGTCGGCGCGGTGGTCGAGATCGCCGCGCGCCGCGGCGGCGAGCCGGTCAGCTTCAAGGTCACGGTCGGCGAGAGGCCGGAGGCGTGAGCGAGGACAAGGCGGCCGAGATCGTACTCGCCCTGGAGATCGACGATCCCGCCCTCGCCGATCGCCTGTCGGCCCTGCTCGGCAATGTCGCCGGGCTGCGCCTCGCTGCGCCCAGCGAAGCCGCCGCGGCGACGATTGTCGCCCGCGATCCGCGCATCAGCCCTGCGGACATCGCGCTGACGCAGCGCGAGCTCGACGTGCTGGCGCTGATGGCCGAGGGTGCCTCCAACAAGATGATCGCGCGGCAGCTCGGCATCTCCGTGCACACCGTGAAATTCCATGTCGGCTCGTTGCTCGACAAGCTCGATGCCACCGGTCGCACCGATGCAGTCGCGCATGCGGCACGCCGCGGCGTGATCGAGCTCTGAGTCACCGAGCCTCACTTCGCCGAAATCGGCGGGAAGCTGAGCTCGACCTTCAGGCCCGGCGCATTGTCATGCAGCGCAATCTCGGCGCCATGAAGCCGCGCGACCGCGGCGACGAGGCTGAGACCGAGGCCGTTGCCCGGCGTGTAGCGGCTCTGCTCGAGCCGGTAAAAGCGCTTGAAGACATGATCGCGCTGCTCGGCGGGAATGCCAGGACCGTCGTCGGCAATCGAGATCACCGCACCGCCATCGGTCCTGCGGCAGCTCACGATCACCTGCCCGCCCCTGCGGCCGTGCTTGATCGCGTTGTCGACGAGATTGGCGATGGCGTCGAACAAAAGGTCGCGGTCGCCGGTGATCGCGACCTCGCGGTCGCCATCGAAACTGAGGCGCGTGGCAATTTGCTCGGCGGCGGCATCGTAGAGCTCGACCACCTCGGCGGCGATCTCGGAAAGATCAAGCACGCGGAAGGCGCCGGTGCGGGCGCGGGTCTCGATCTCCGAGATCCGCGTGATCGAGGCGAACATGCCGAGCACGGCATCGAGATCGGCGATGGTGTCGCCGATCAGCGCGGCGTCCGTCTCGCTGTTGCGCGGGGCGTGATAGGCCTTCTCCAGCCGGCCGCGCATCCGCGTCAGCGGCGTGCGCAAATCGTGCGCGACATTGTCGCTGACCTGCTTGACCTCGCCCATCAGCGTCTCGATGCGGTCGAGCATCTGATTGAGGTTTTCGGCGACGCGATCCCACTCGTCGTTGCTGCCGCGCAAGGGGATGCGCTGGTCGAGGCCTGCGAGCATGATGGCGCGGCTGGTGGCATTGATCTGCTCGATCCGCCCCACGGTGCGCCGCGTCACCAGCACGGCCGCAAGCCCGGCGAGCACCAGCAGGAGCGCGGCGACGGCAGCCATCGCGAGCTCGATCATGCCGGTGAAGCCGTCATGATCGCCGACCGTGCCGAGCCGGCTCTCCACATAGGCCAGGGTGCCGAAATAGACGTAAGCCATGATCGCCGCGACGATCATTCCGAACGCTGCGATCGCGATCAGCGCCAGGCGGAAGGTCGAGGAGCGGAGCGTCTTAGCCAGGAGCACGGAGGCAATATCCGATGCCGCGGATGGTGTGGATCAGCGGATAGGCCTGGGCATCGTCGACCTTGCGGCGGACGCGGCCGACATAGACATCGATGATGTTGGTGGAGGGATCGAAATGCAGGTCCCAGACGTGCTGCAGCAGCATCGCGCGGGAGACGACGCGGCCCTCGTTGCGGACGAGATATTCGAGCAGCTGAAATTCCCGCGGCAGCAGCGGGATCTTGCGGCCGCGGCGAGAGGCGCTGCGCGCGATCAGGTCGACGGCGAGATCGCCGACGCGCAGCAGCGTTTCCTTGGCGATGGTCTCGCTGCGGCGGCCGAGCGCCTCGAGCCGCGCCAGCAATTCGGTGAAGGAAAACGGCTTGACGAGGTAGTCGTCGCCGCCGGCGCGCAGGCCGCGCACGCGGTCGTCGACTTCGCCGAGCGCGGAGATGATCAGGAAGGGGGCGGCAACGCCGTCGTCGCGCAGCTGGCGCATCACGCTGATGCCGTCGATATCGGGCAACATGCGGTCGATGGTGATCACCGCATAGTCGCGCGCGGCGCCATGGCTGAGGGCTTCGCGCCCGGTGGCGGCGAGGTCGACGTCGTAGCCCGAAACCGTCAGCTCCTCGACGAGCTGGCCTGCGGTCTCCGGATCGTCCTCGACGACCAGGATGCGACGGTGACCTCCGGTCATGCAAAACTCCGCGCGACAATCGCCACCAGACTATCCCGTTCCGGGGCTGGACGGAACCGCCCGGTGGCGATCGCGACAATGGTGCGGCACGGCGATGCTAGTACCAATAGTCTCCGCACACATTGACCCATTGCCATCCATAGGGCGTCCAGCTCCTGCGCCAGCAGCCGTCATTGTAGCCGGCGTAGACATAGGGGGCGCCGAAGACGGCGAACCGACGGAAATGGTGGTGATGGCGGAAGCCGTGATGGCCATGCCAGCCCGCGCCGGCGAAGCGCGGCCCGATCGCCGCATGCGCGAACCGTGCCCCGCCGAAGCCGGAACCGCCGACGTGAGCGAAGCGTGCACCGCCCATGCCGCCGGCCCGCATACCGCCAAAGCCGCCGGCGTGCATGCCGCCGCCGAAATGCCCAGCGCCGCCGAAATGGCCACCATGCCCGCCACCGCCATGGCCGCCACCGCCAAAGCCGCCGCGCGCGAGCGCCGGTGAGGCGACCGCCATCATGGCCGCGATCACGCTCGCCGTGAGGCCTTTGAGAAGCCTGTTGTTCATCGAAGCGTCCTCCTTGCAGTGCGGTCGCCTTGGCGCCGCCCGAGGACGTTCAGATGAGAGCAAGGGACCGGCATCTTCAACTTACAAACGCGCCAGATTCTGACGCGGGTGTTAGGAGGCGAGTCCCAGCTCTCTCCCCGTCATTGCGAGGAGCCCTTGCGACGAAGCAATCCAGAGTCTTTCCGCGGTGGGATTCTGGATTGCTTCCGCCTTCGCCGAAGGCTTCGGCGGACAAGTCGCTGCGCTCGCAATGACGATGTGGATGGAGCGAGGTCCGACCTCTCCCCGCAGAGAGCGGGGAGAGATTAAAAAGAGGTCACGCCCGCTTGCCGTTGTTCTTCTCCGCCGCGCGGCGCAGCGCTTCGGCGAGCGCGCCGCCGCCCGAGGGCTCCTGCTTGCGCGGCGCGGACGAGGTCATGCGGCTGGCGTTGCGCTGATTGTTGTCGCGCTGCATGCCCGGTGCGTCCTTCTTTGGCCCGACCTCGTCGTCGAGGCGCAGCGTCAGCGAGATGCGCTTGCGGGCGACCTCGAAGTCCAGCACCTTCACCTTGACGATGTCGCCGGGCTTCACCACCTCGCGCGGGTCCTTGATGTAGGTCTTGGACATCGCCGAGATGTGCACGAGGCCGTCCTGGTGCACGCCGATGTCGACGAAGGCGCCGAAGGCGGCGACGTTGGTCACGGTCCCCTCGAGGATCATGCCCTTCTTGAGATCCTTGATCTCCTCGACGCCCTCCTTGAACACCGCGGCCTTGAACGCCGGGCGCGGATCGCGGCCCGGCTTTTCGAGCTCGCGCAGGATGTCGGTCACGGTCGGCAGACCGAAGGTCTCGTCGACGAAATCCTTCGGCTTCAAGGTGCGAACGACGTCGCCGTTGCCGATCAGCGCCTTGATGTCGCTCTTGGTCGCTTCGAGAATCCGCCGCACCACGGGATAGGCCTCGGGATGCACGCCGGAGGCATCGAGCGGATCCTCGCCGCCGAGGATGCGCAAGAAGCCCGCGCACTGCTCGAACGCCTTCGGCCCGAGCCGCGGCACGTCCTTGAGCGCCTTGCGCGACTTGAACGGACCGTTGGCGTCGCGATGCGCCACGATGCTCTGGGCCAGGCCGGAGCCGACGCCCGAGACGCGCGCCAGCAGCGGCGCGGAGGCGGTGTTGACGTCGACACCGACCGCGTTCACGCAATCCTCGACCACGGCATCGAGCGATTTGGCGAGCTTGGCCTGGCCGAGGTCGTGCTGATATTGGCCGACGCCGATCGCCTTCGGCTCGATCTTGACGAGCTCGGCGAGCGGGTCCTGCAGGCGCCGCGCGATCGACACCGCGCCGCGCAGGGTGACGTCGAGGCCGGGCAGCTCCTCCGAGGCGAAGGCCGAGGCCGAATAGACCGATGCGCCGGCTTCCGACACCACGATCTTGTTCATCTTCAGCTCAGGCAGACCCTTGACCAGCTCGGTCGCGAGCTTGTCGGTCTCGCGCGAGGCGGTGCCGTTGCCGATCGCGATCAGCTCGACGCGGTGCTTGATCGCGAGCCGGCCGAGGGTCGCCAGCGACTCGTTCCACTGCCGCTGCGGCTCGTGCGGATAGATCGCGGTGGTGTCGACCACCTTGCCGGTGGCATCGACCACGGCAACCTTCACCCCGGTGCGATAGCCAGGATCGAGCCCCATGGTGACGCGGGTGCCGGCGGGCGCGGCCAGCAGGAGGTCGCGCAGGTTCGAGGCGAACACGCGCACGGCCTCGGTCTCGGCCGAGTTCCACAGCCGCATGCGCAGATCGATATTGAGATGCACCTGGATCTTGGTGCGCCAGGCCCAGCGCACGGTGTCGATCAGCCAGCGGTCGCCGGGGCGCTTGAGGTCGGCAATGCCGAACCGCTTCATGATCTTCAATTCATAGGCGCTCGGCACGCCCGGCGGCGGCGCTTCCGCCTCGGCCTGGATCTGGAGATCGAGGATCTCTTCCTTCTCGCCGCGGAACATCGCGAGGATGCGGTGCGAGGGCAGCTTGGTCAGCGGCTCGGAGAAATCGAAATAGTCGGCGAATTTCTCGCCCTCGGTCTTCTTGCCGTCGCGCACCTTGGAGGCCATGCGCGCATTGGTCCACATCTCCTCGCGCAAGCTCCCGATCAGGTCGGCGTCCTCGTCGAAACGCTCGACCAGGATGGCGCGCGCACCATCGAGTGCAGCAGCCGCGTCCGCAACGCCCTTCTCCGCGTTGATGAAGCCTTCCGCCACGACCTTCGGATCATCGCCGGGCTCGGCCATGAGCTGATTGGCGAGCGGCTCGAGGCCGGCTTCCTTGGCGATCTCCGCCTTGGTGCGGCGCTTCGGCTTGAACGGCAGATAGATGTCCTCGAGGCGGGCCTTGCTGTCGGCCGCCATGATGCTGGCTTCCAGCGCGGCGTCGAGCTTGCCCTGCTCGCGGACCGATTCGAGGACGGCCTTGCGACGGTCCTCGAGCTCGCGCAGGTAAACCAGGCGCTCCTCCAGGGTGCGCAATTGCGCGTCGTCGAGCGCACCGGTCGCTTCCTTGCGGTAGCGGGCGATGAAGGGAACCGTGGCGCCGCCGTCGAGCAGCGTCACCGCCGCCTCGACCTGCTCGGCGCGAACCCTAAGCTCCTGCGCAATCTTCTGGTTGATGTTGGCCACGCGAGATTCCCTCTGTCCTAGCACGCGGGCGCAGGGGCGAACCACCGGCCGCGGGACGCCGCTTATGGACCAACCAAGGTTGATTCATCAAGGTGCGGCGCGCAATCGTCGACAGAGGATTTTTTTTGCCCGACCGATGCCATCTCGCCACATTCGTCGATTTGAGGCCGCGCTCTCGTGTCCCGGACGCAGCGCAGCGCGCCAGCGATGCGAGCGAAAGTGTTTAGCCCGGAGACATGACTGACAGGTGTTCGGGGACATGGTTGACACGTCAAAATCGGCTCGATTCGTCAAACAAGGGGGCGAGCGATGCCGTGGCGAGAGGTGTCAGTCATGGATCAACGGCGAGAGTTTGTGATGCTTGCCAAGCAGGAAGGAGCGAACCTACGGCAGCTGAGAATGCGACAAATCGGAAATTCTGTAA
Source organism: Bradyrhizobium sp. NC92 (assembly GCF_025200865.1). Taxonomy (NCBI): domain Bacteria; kingdom Pseudomonadati; phylum Pseudomonadota; class Alphaproteobacteria; order Hyphomicrobiales; family Nitrobacteraceae; genus Bradyrhizobium; species Bradyrhizobium sp. NC92. The sequence goes on along the minus strand of NZ_CP104171.1, from coordinate 1,643,434 downwards.
AGGCGAATCTTTTCGCGCACGCGGATTGACCAGCCGGTCGGGTGTTTTGCCCGTCGGGCAACGCAAGGTCTTGTAGGGCGGATTAGCCGAAGGCGTAATCCGCCGCTTTGATCCCCGCGGAGACAGAAGAGGCGGATTACGCTTCGCTAATCCGCCCTACGCACTTGCACCTTGACATCACCCCCGTTCCACGGCTGGTGGGCTCGCCGGGCCACCGAACCAAGGACCAATCATGCGTACGACATCGGTCGGCGTCTTCAGGATCGCCACCACGGGCCCCGGCGATGTCTCCGGCCTGATGGAGTTGATCGGGTCTGGCGCGATCGATCCCCACGCGATCCTCGCCGTTCTCGGCAAGACCGAAGGCAATGGCGGCGTCAATGATTTTACCCGGGAATACGCGGTGGCCGCGCTATGTACGGCGCTGGCGCCCAAGCTCGGCCTGTCGCCGGAGGCCGTCGAGCAGCGGATCGCCTTCGTGATGTCCGGCGGCACCGAGGGCGTGCTGAGCCCGCACGTCACGGTGTTCACGCGCCGCGAAGCCGAGCGCCCGGCAGGCCTCTCCGGCAAGCGCCTCAGCATCGGCATGGCGCAGACGCGCGACTTCCTGCCCGAGGAGCTCGGGCGCTCGGCGCAGATCACCGAGACGGCCAGGGCCGTGAAGGCTGCGATGGCAGATGCCGGCATCAGCGATCCCGCGGACGTCCATTTCGTGCAGATCAAATGCCCGCTGCTGACCAGCGACCGCGTCGCGGCGGCACATGCGCGCGGCAACACAACGGCGACGACGAGCTCTTACAGCTCGATGGCCTATTCGCGCGGCGCCTCCGCGCTCGGCGTTGCGGTCGCGCTCGGCGAGATCGCCTCCAACATCAGGGACGAGGATGTGCTGCGGCGCTACGACCTGTTCTCGAAGGTCGCCTCGACCTCGTCCGGGATCGAGCTGATGCATAATGTCGTCATCGTGCTCGGCAACTCGGTATCTTCAGCGAGTGAGTGCGAGATCGGGCATGCCGTGACGGGGGATGCCATCGACGCCGCGGCGGTGACCGCGGCATTGGAGAGCGTCGGGCTTGGTGCAAATCCGCGGCCGGGCCGCGCGCTCGTCAACATCTTCGCCAAGGCGGAGGCCTCGCCTGACGGCAGCGTGCGCGGCTTTCGCCACACCATGCTGGAGGACACCGACATCAGCTCGACCCGCCACGCCCGCGCCGCCGTCGGCGGCCTGATTGCAGGTCTCGCCGGCACCGGTGCGGTCTATGTCTCCGGCGGCGCCGAGCATCAGGGGCCCGCCGGTGGCGGACCGGTTGCAGTGATCGCACGACTGTCGGATTGATACGGCCTTCCTCTGCGACCCCTCCGTCCCATGCAACCCTGCCCCTCGCGGCGGCTCGGTTGATTCACGCGGTCCCTTGCGAAAAAGGTGACGCCGCACCTTAAGGGGACTTTGACTTCATGACTTTGCCGATGAGCTGGAATGAATGGGCGCAGCACGATGGCGTCGCGCTAGCGGGGCGTGTCCGCAAGGGCGAGCTGACGGCTAAGGAGCTGGCGCGCCAGGCCGTCGCCGGCGTTGCCAAGGTCAATCCGGCGCTGTCGGGCGTGGTCGAGCTGTTCGAGGACGTGATCGCCGATCCCGCCAAGGACGGCGCCAATCTCGCAGGTCCCTTCGCCGGCCTGCCCTTCCTGATGAAGGACCTCGGGCCGACCATGAAGGGCCGGCTGCAGGAGATGGGCTCGCTGCTGATGCGCGGCAATCGCGCGAGCGCCGACACGTTCCTCACCGGTAAATTCCGCCAGGCGGGGCTGAACCTGATCGGACGCACCACGACGCCGGAATTCGGCGTGTGCAGTTCGGCCGACAATCCCGCCGTCTATGTCACCCGCAATCCCTGGAATACCGACTACACCACCTGCGGCTCGTCGGCGGGCAGCGCCGCGATGGTCGCCGCGGGCGTGGTGCCGATCGCGCATGCGACCGACGGCGGCGGCTCGATCCGCATTCCCGCCGGCGTCAACGGCAATATCGGCCTGAAGGTCTCGCGCGGCGTGTTCTCGCTGGCGCCGCACATGTCCGATCTCACCGGCCTCGTCTCGATCCAGGGCTGCCAGTCGCGCAGCGTGCGCGACACTGCCGCCTTCGTCGATCATGCGCGCGGGCCTGCGCCCGGCGAGTTCATGCCGTTCTGGACCACGGCGCAGCCTTATTGCGAGATGATCAAGCGCGACCCGGCAAAGCTTCGCATCGCGCTGTCTCACACATGGGGCAACTACACCGCGACGCCCGAGATCGCCACTGAACTGGAGAAGACCGGACGCTTCCTCGAAGGCCTCGGCCATCACGTCGATTATGCGCTGCCGGAGATCGACCTCCCCGCCGCCTTCGAGGCGCAGACCACCTGCTACATCTCGAATTTCGCGGTGGTGATCTCCAACATGCTCGCCGCGCGCGGGCTGGAAAAGCCGCCGGAGGACCTGATCGAGCCGATGAACATCCGCATCTGGGAAGCCGGGCGCCATACCAGCTTCGCCGAGCGGGCGAAGATGCAGGGCGTGTTCAACACGACCTCGCGCGGCTTCGGCAGCTTCTTCGAGCAATGGGACGTGATCCTGACGCCGATCACGGCGCTGCCGACGCCGAAGGTCGGCACCAGGGAATATCTCACCATTTCCGACAACCCCGATGTGCGCGACTGGTTCGACAATCTCTGGCGCTTCTTCGCCTTCACGCCGCTCGCCAATCTCTGCGGCATGCCGGCCATCTCGATGCCGATGGCGGCGCAAGACCACGGCCTGCCGCTCGGCATCCAGGCGATCGCCAAGCAGGCCAATGACGGCCTGCTGCTGCAGCTCGCCGCCCAGATCGAGCGCGCGCTCGACGGCAAGTGGAACGGCGGGAAGAAGCCGAAGGTGCATGTGAGCTAAATTAGAGCGTGATGAGATCAGTTCGATCGCTGCAGCGGAGGTGCACTCCCTCTCCCGCTTGCGGGAGAGGGTGTTTCCGCGACGGGACAATCCCCTAGAGGAGAAAGCCCTCACCCGCGCCTTCGGCGCGACCTCTCCCGCAAGCGGGAGAGGTTGCAGCGAGCCCGTGGCATCGATTCAACCTAAAGCCATTCCGCTTTAGCAAGTGTGCGATCGCACGACACGCGATCGCAACCGCCTTCAGTTCTTCACTGCCGGTATCTCCTCCGCCACCGGCTGCTTCTGACCCTGCTGATACATCGCCAGCGCCTTGTCGAGGGCTTCGCGCAGTGCCAGCGCCGCAGCCACACTGCAACGTAAGTGCGCGGTCTGGACCACGTCGACCCTGACGGCGGCGCCGACCGGCATCAACAGATTTGCGGCGAGCTCGATCTGGATCGCGCCGTTGTGGTGGCCGAAGCAGGATGCGCCGTCGAAATAGATGATCGGCGCCCGCTCCGAGCTGGAGCTCGAAATGGTGACGGGCCCCTGATTGGTGGCGGGCGTTTCGGGGTCGGCCATGGGCGCTCCTTGCAGTTCATCGACGAACGAAGCGTCCACCATCGGCGCTTCGGCCCGCCCTGTCGAGACCAAACCGCCCGGTGCGGGGCCCATTCGGGGTTTTGCGCGGCCCGGCACTGGTCTAGAACGTCCCCATGAGCACCTTACCGACCACGCTTGCCTTCGAGGAACTCGCCGAGGCCATCAAGGACCGCCGCTCCGATTATGGCCACATCAGCGGGCTCCAGCTCGACCGCTTCGCGCCGGCCGAGGCCTGGTCCAGCCTGCCCTACCGTGCGGTCTTCGTCGGCGACACCGAGACCGGCGTGCTGCACGGCGGCGTCGTCACTGCGATGCTGGACGAGAGCTGCGGCATGGCGGTGCAACTTGCGCTCGACGGCACGCGCGCCATCGCAACCCTCGATCTGCGTATCGACTACCAGAAGCCGGCGACGCCGGGTCTCGACATCAAGGCGCATTCGGTCTGCTACCGCACCACGCGCTCGATCGCCTTCGTACGCTCCACGGCCTATCAGGAGTCCGAAGACGATCCGGTCGCGACCGCAACCGCCTGCTTCATGATCGGTGCCAACCGCACCAACATGCTCGCCGACCGCCGGATGGATGCGCGCAGCATCCCGACGCTGGAGGCGCCGGAGGATCCGGACGGGCCCTTTGCGCGCAGCCCGTTCGCGCGGGCGCTCGGCATCCGCATCAACGATGACGGCACGCTGACGATGCCGTTCTCGCCGCAGATCATCGGCAATCCGATCCTGCCGGCGATCCACGGCGGCATGACCGGCGCCTTCCTCGAGACCACCGCCATCATCGGGGTGGCGCGCGAGCTCGGCGCTGCCGCACCGCCCAAGCCGATCGGCCTCACCGTCAACTATTTGCGCTCCGGCCGTGCGCTCGACACGTTTGCCGACGTCTCGATCGTGAAGCAGGGCCGGCGCATCGTCGCTTTCGAGGCGCGGGCCTGGCAGGACGATGCTGTGAGGCCGATCGCCACCGCTTTCGGTCACTTCATGCTGCGTCCGACGCCTGGAAGTGACGAGGAATAAGCTCATTTTGACTTGACGGCCGCAGGTCCGGCCACAACGATAGCGCGCCTTCGCGAGAGGAATTGGATTGCGGCATCCGCTCGACATCGTCGCCATGTTCGCCGCACTCTGGCTGCTGGCGTCGATGGTGCTCGACGCGCTGACGCCGAAGGAGCTGACGGCGATCATGATCGGCATCGCGATCGGACCCGCCATCGTCGTCACCGCCGTGTTCTACTACCTGCGCTGCCCGCGAACGGATTTTGCGGTGATGTTCGCAGCGCTGTGGCTGATCTCCGATATCGCCATCGCCTTCATCTCGCCGAAGGAGCTGCCGCATTTCCTGATCGCGCTCGGCTTCGTGCCGGCGCTGCTGATCGGCATCGTGCTGCACTGGCAGACCTTCACCTCTCCCCGGCGGGGAGAGGTCGGATTGCGCAGCAATCCGGGTGAGGGGCCGCAGCACCCGGCGAAACCTTAACCCCTCACCCGGATCGCATTTTCAATGCGATCCGACCTCTCCCTTCGGGAGAGGTGAACCACCGCGCCAGCTGATATCACCGCGGCAAGAGATTCGTCTTCGCGAGGTCCAGCACCTCGTCGCCGCGCCCGTTCATCACCGCGCGCAGCACCCAGAGGCTGAAGCCCTTGACCTGCTCGGCCGTGATGGTCGGCGGCATCGACAGCTCCTGCTTGGCGGTGACGACGTCGAGCAGCGCCGGCCCATTGTGCGCCAACATCTCCTTCATCGCGCCCGGAAGCTCGCCGGGATCCTCGACGCGCTTGGCAAAGATGCCCATCGCGCGCGCCATCGCGGCGAAGTCCGGGTTCTCCAGGTCGACATTGGTATCGACGAAGCCCGCGGCCTTCATCTCCAGCGCGACGAAGCCGAGCACGCCGTTGTTGAAGACGACCACCTTCACCGGCAGCTTTTCTTGCGTCAGCGTGATCAGGTCGCCCATCAGCATGGTGAAGCCGCCGTCGCCGGAGAGCGAGATGACCTGGCGCCCCGGCTGGGCGGCCTGCGCGCCGATCGCCTGCGGCATGGCGTTGGCCATCGAGCCGTGCACGAAAGAGCCGATCAGGCGGCGGCGGCCGTTCATGTCGAGATAGCGCGCCGCCCACACCGTCGGCGTGCCGACATCGGCGGTGAAGACGGCATCGTCGGAGGCATGGTCGCTGATCACCTTGGCGAGATATTGCGGGTGGATCGGCTTGGCTCCCGGCGTGCCCTTGGCGAGCGAGTCCAGACCCTCGCGGGCTCTCTTGTAATGCGCGACGGCCTCGTCGAGATGCTTGCGCTGCGTCTTCGTCTTGAGCAGCGGCAGGAGCGCCTCGATGGTGAGCTTGACGTCGCCGACGAGCCCGAGATCGATCCTGCAGCGCCGTCCCAGATTTTCCGGGCGGATGTCGATCTGCGCGACCTTGGCATCATCAGGGAAGAACTGCTTGTAGGGAAAATCGGTGCCGAGCATCACCAGCGCGTCGCAGGCGTGCATCGCGGCGTAGCCGGAGGAGAAGCCGATGAAGCCGGTCATGCCGACGTCATAGGGGTTATCGTATTCGACATGCTCCTTGCCGCCGAGCGCGTGCACGATCGGGCTCTTCAGGGTCTCGGCGAGCTGCATCAAAGGCGCATGCGCGCCGGCGCAGCCGCGGCCGCAGAACAGGGTGATGCGCTCGGCGCCGTTGAGAAGATCGGCGAGGGCCTTCAGCTCGTCCGCCTGCGGCACGACCTGTGGCGAAGCCAGCGCAAGGCCGCGCGTCGTCGACAGTGCGCGCTTCGGAGGACCACGGAACGCGACATCGCCGGGCATCGCGACGACGGCAACGCCGCGCAAGCCCACCGCCGCGCGAATCGCATTCTCCAGCACGTAAGGCAGCTGGCTCGGGTCCGAGACCAGCTCGCAATAATGGCTGCATTCGCGGAACAGATTTTGCGGATGCGTCTCCTGGAAATAGCCGCCGCCGATCTCGGCGGTGGGGATCTGCGCCGCGATCGCCAGCACGGGAACGCGGCTGCGATGCGCATCGAACAGGCCGTTGATCAGATGCAGATTGCCGGGGCCGCAGGAGCCCGCGCAAACCGCGAGGCTCCCGGTCATCTCGGCTTCGCCGGCCGCTGCGAAGGCCGCGACCTCTTCGTGCCGGACATGGATCCATTCGATCGTGCCGCGGCGGCGCAGCGCCTCAGTCAGCGCGTTCAGGCTGTCGCCGACGATGCCGTAGATGCGCTTGACGCCGGCCTGCTCGAGCGTTGCCACGAACAGGTCGGCCACGTTGTTGATCGCCATGTCGGTCTCCTGATTCATCCAGTCGCATAAGATGATGCGCGCATGTCGGCATCGCGCCACCATATGGCAGAATAAGCTAGGTCAGGATCACGGCTAGTTTATTTTCGGTTCAATCGCTCTGAATTGCCCGATCGTAAGCGGCAATTGTCACCTCTGCGCGAGCTGCGACATCCGCTGCACTCATGCCGGGCTTGTAGAGGCTGGAGCCGAGCCCGAATGCGGTCACGCCGCCCTTCATGTATTCGGCAAAGTTCTGGTCGGAGACGCCGCCGACGGCGGCGATCATCACGCCTGCCGGCAGCACGGCGCGGATCGCGGCGATGCCGGCAGCGCCGAGCACGCTCGCCGGAAAGAATTTCAAGCTCGATGCGCCCGAGCGCGCCGCCAGCAGCGCTTCGGTCGGAGAGAAGACGCCGGGCATGGTCACCATGCCGTGCTGATGCGCGCGCGCCAGCACCTCGGTGTCGACATTGGGCGAGACCATCAGCCTGCCGCCGACGTCGTTGAGGCGATCGACATCTGCCGTCGTCAGCACCGTGCCCGCTCCGATCAGCACGCCTGATGGCGCGAGCTTCACGGCAAGCCCGATCGAGCGGAACGGATCGGGCGAGTTCAGGGGGATCTCGATCGCGGTCATGCCGGCCTGGATCAACACGCCGACGATCGCCTCGGTCTCCTCGGGCTTGATGCCGCGCAGGATCGCGACCAGCGGCCGCTGCATCGGCGGAAAGGGAACGCTCATCTCTCGCAGTCCTTCTACTTCGTCCAGATCGCGGCAGCCGCCATCGACAGACCGCGACGGACGGCTTGATCCGCATCGACCGGCTTGGCGGTCATCGACAACGCCTCGAAAGCCAGCCGATACAGCATTGCAAGCCGGCCCGAGGCAATCAGCGTGACACCTTCTTTCGGTACTGCACCGGAAAGCCCTGCTGCCAGCTCGGCACCGATCAACGTGCCCGACAGCGTCTCGCGCGCCGCGGCGGGCGTGCCGCCGAACAGCAGCTGGCGCGAGCGCGCCGTGAACAGCAGGTTGGCGGCGAAGGCCGGAGCGTCGAACGCGGCCTTCACGGCCGCCTTGAAGCTCGCAATATCTTCGGAGTCTTCAGCGCCGGCGACTGCGAGCGACAGGATGGTCTCGCGCGAGACAGCGCTGAACAGCTCGCCGGTCATGAAGGTGGAGAAGCTTTCGACCGTGCCGTCCTTCACGCGAACCCATTTCGAATGCGTGCCGGGCATGCAGACCAGCGCCTCGCCCGCGGCATCGAGGCCGAGCGCGCCGAGCAATTGCGTCTCCTCGCCGCGCATGACGTCCGGCGCCTTGGCGTCGCGCTGGGCGATGCCCGGTAGGATGCGGGTGTCGCGCGCCTCGCCCGGCACGCGCACGGCCTGTTTCAGGACGGCCAAGAGCTGTGCCGGCGTGTCGACGTAGCCGGCCTCGACCCAGCCGGTCTTGGCGCCGGCCATGCCGCAGACCAGAACCGGCAGATGATCCGGCGCTTCGACCGCGGCCAGATGCGCTTGCAGCACGGCGGGAAAGCCGGTCTTCGCCGCCGCCAGCATGCCCTCGCCGCTGCGGCGCTCGGCAATCACCTGCCCGGCGCGATCGACCAGCCAGAGCCGGAAGCTGCTGGTGCCCCAATCCACCGCGACATAAGCGGGTTCGGTCATATCAGGTCTCGTCCTCGTCTCATCGCCAAGACGCCGTCTCGCGACAGATGAGACGATGTCCAGCAGGGTCCCGTCGAGATACCGGCTATTGCGCGGGCAAACCAGTCCTTTCTCTTCAATTCGAGGCTCCGCCGCGCTGGCACACCGCTTGCTCAAGGTTCATCACTCAACAAGGTTCATCACTCAACTCCGTCAACGCGCGACAAGACGCGTCAACATCAGATGAGGAAACCCATGGAGATCGGCTATTTCACGATGCCCTCGCATCCGCCGGAGTGCGGCCTGAAGGAAGGGAACGACTGGGACCTGCAGGTCATGCGCTGGCTCGACGAACTCGGCTACCAGGAGGCCTGGGTCGGCGAGCACCACACCGCGCCCTGGGAACCCAATCCCACGCCGGACCTTCTGATCGCGCAGGCCTTGATGCAGACCAAGCGCTTGCGCATCGGGCCGGGCGGCTTCCTCTTGCCCTATCACCACCCCGCCGAGCTCGCCAACCGCGTTGCCATGCTCGACCATCTCTCCGAGGGCCGGCTCAATTTCGGCGTCGCGGCGAGCGGCCTTCCGAGCGACTGGGCGATGTTCAACGTCGACGGCATGAGCGGACAGAACCGCGACATGACGCGCGAGGCGCTGGAGATCATCCTGAAGCTGTGGACCGAGCCGGCGCCCTTCACCCACAAGGGCAAGTACTGGACGGTGACCAAGCCGGACACCATGTTCGATTTCCTCAAGCCCCACATCAAGCCGCTGCAGGCGCCGCATCCGCCGATCGGCGTTGCGGGCCTGTCCAAGAACTCGGACACGCTGAAGCTCGCCGGCGAGCGCGGCTTCATCCCGATGAGCCTCAACCTCAATCCGGCCTATGTCGGCAGCCACTGGGACTCGGTCGAGATCGGTGCGGCCAAGACCGGACGCAAGCCGAACCGGCAGGATTGGCGGCTGGTGCGCGAGGTGTTCGTCGCCGACACGGACGAAGAGGCCTGGAAGCTCTCGACCGGCGACATGATGGGCCGGATGATGAGCGAGTACTTCCTGCCGCTGCTCGGGCATTTCGGCTTCAAGGATTATCTGAAGCACGCCCCTGACGTGCCCGATAGCGACGTCACGGTCGAATATTGCGCCAAGCGGAACTGGATCGTCGGCTCGCCCGCAACCGTCGCCGAGAAGATCGAAAAGATCTACGACGAGGTCGGCGGCTTCGGTGTGCTCCTGGTGTTCGGCTTCGACTACAAGCACAAGGCGGAAGCCTGGCATCACTCGCTCTCGCTGCTGAAGAACGAGGTGATGCCGCGACTTGCGCATCTCGGCTCCGCGAAGAAGGCGGCTTGACCGCCAACGGGTGCGGCGCGATCGTGCCGCACCCGCTTCTATTGTCGGAGATTTCCGCGTGACGGTGGACGCCAGTTCTTTCGACGCCAATTCTTTCGACGCTACGCATTTCAAGCAGGCGATGCGCCAATGTGCCGGTGCCGTGGCGCTGGTCACGGTGGGCGCCGATCACGGCAAGCGCACGGGGCTGACGGTGACCTCGGCCTGCTCGTTGTCGGACAAGCCGCCCTCGCTGATCGTCTGCGTCAACCGCAACGCCAGCGCACATGCCCGCATCCGCGAGGAAGGTGCTTTCGCCATCAACTTCCTGCACGAGGATCACGCGCTGCTCGCCCTCACCTTCAGCGGCCAGAAAGGCGTCAACGGCGACGATCGCTTTGCCTTCGGGCAATGGACGCGTGGCGTGACCGGCGCACCGGTGCTGGCGGATGCGGTGGCTGCGTTCGACTGCGTGCTGGCGCAGGAGTTCGAAACGACAACGCATTCGATCTTCGTCGGTGAGATCCGCAGCGCCTCGCATTCCGCTGCGGCCACGCCGCTGGTGTACCTGCGCAGCAATTTCTACACCCCGCGCGAGATCCGCGAGACGGTTGCGATCGGCGATCTCGACGCACGGCATCTGAGCTGGACGGATTTTTCGTAAGGATGGGTCGAACTTGTAGGGTGGGCAAAGCGAAGCGTGCCCACGTCCTGCCTACTCGTGAGACGACGTGGGCACGGCGCAAGTGCGCCTTTGCCCACCCTACGATTCCGGTTTTGCGGAGAGACCTCTCACCCGTCGCGCCAGGCGCTACTGCGCCGCTTCGATCTTCAGCTGCTTGATCTTGCGATACAGCGTGGCACGGCTGAGCTTCAGTGCGCGCGCGGCCTCGGTGACGCGGCCGCCGTGCTTGCGCAGGGCCGCGACAATCGTCGCACGCTCGGCCGCTTCAAGGTCGGGCTCCGTCCGTCCGCCGAACGGCGGCAGATCGAGATCGGCATCGGTGATGACGCCATCTTCCGCCGTGCAGCCGGCAAGCCGCAGCACGTGGCGGAGCTGGCGCATGTTGCCGGGAAACGGATAGGCCGCGAGCTGCGACCATGCCTCGTCCGAGAGCCGGCAGTTCGGCGCCTCCTCGCCCGCGATCTGGCGAATGATGTCGGCGCGGTCGGCGCGCTCGCGCAAGGCGGGCAGGCGCACCTCGATGCCGCGCAGGCGGAAGTAGAGGTCGGCGCGGAAGGCTCCCGCTTCCGCCATGCGGCCGAGATCGCGATGCGTGGCGCTGATCAGGCGGATGTCGACAGCGGCAGGCTTGAGCGCACCGAGCGGCCAGACCTCGCGGTTTTCCAGAACGCGCAACAGGCGCGTCTGCAAGCCGATCGGCATGTCGCCGATCTCGTCGAGGAACAGCGTGCCGCCGTCGGCCTGCACGATCAGGCCCTTCGAGCCCTCGCGCCGCGCGCCGGTGAAGGCGCCCGCCTCGTAGCCGAACAGCTCGGCGTCGATCAGGCTTTCCGGCATCGCCGCGCAATTGAGCGCGACATAATTGTTGCGCGCGCGGTTGCTCGCACCGTGAATAGCCCGCGCGAACACGTCCTTGCCGACGCCGGTCTCGCCATGCAGCAGCACCGGCAGATTGTGATCGCCGATGCTTCGCAGCCGCTTGACACTTCGGATCAGGCCGGGGTCGCGGCCGGCGAGCCGATGCAACGCGTCGAAGCGATCGACCGGCGCATCGCGGCGCGGCGCCTGCGATCGCGCACGCAGGGGCGGAGCAACATGCCCCTGCCCCAACGGACGGCCATCGCCATGGTGCAGCTCGACGATCTCGCCGGTGCCACGCGCGGCGTGATGATCGAACTTGACGTAGCGCGACAGGTCGATGCCAGAGCCGATCATGCCGTCGGTGAGGCCGAGCAGCGCACGCGCCGAGCGGCAGGCGCCGACAATGCGGCGGTCGTCGTCGTAAGCGACGAGGCCGCTGCCGCCGTCACCGGGCACGGTTGCGATCCAGGCATTGCGGAAATGACCGCGGAAGATCGCACCCTCCATCCGCCGCGTCGCCTCCATCGTCACCGCGAGTGCAAGCTGATGCGCGGCGCGCTCCAGGTCTTCGCGGCAGGAGGTGATGTTGATGGCACCGGCGAGCCGGCCGGCCTGGTCGAACAGCGGCGCCACGGCGCAGGAGAACATGTGCCATTGCGCGCGAAAATGCTCGTCGCGATGCACCAGGATCGGCTTCTCCTCGGCCAGCGCGGTGCCGAGCCCATTGGTGCCCTCGCAAGCCTCTGCGAAGTTCGAGCCGGTGTAGATCTTCCAGTCCAGAAACATCCTTGCGTCGGCTTCGCCCGGCAGACGGCTGAACAGCATGGTCGCGTTCACATCCGCGAGATTGACGCAATAGCCGGCGTCGCGCAGCACGCGGGCGAGATCGTCGAGCTCGGGCGTGACGAGCCGGATCGTCTCCTCCATCGGCCCGGCGACATGACGGATCTCGGCTTCGGTGAGCGTCTGTGGCGGGCCCTGGCGGGCGGGATCGAGCTTGTGATTGACGAGGCAGCGCCGCCAGGAATTGGCAATCCGCGAGGAGGCATCGACGTCGGCCACATGATTGGCGACGGACAAGACACGGGCGACATGGTTCGAGGCCGAGAGGCTGGCCATCGCGGACGTCTCCACCCTGTATTATTGTGCAAAGTCTGGCACCGCAGGCGGGGATGTCAATCGGGAACCGGGACGCAGTTGTATGGCGCGATGGCCCAGCGCCGTCATGGCCGGGCTTCGTCCCGGCCATCCACGCGTTACCGCGAATGCGAAAGAACGTGGATGCCCGGGACATCTAGCGCGAAGACGCGCTTCGCGCTTCTGCCCGGGCATGACGACGTGGAAATAGATCGTCTCTATCATCATGCAACTAGTGCTGCACTGCGCTCACCACGTGTCGATGCACGGCCGCTTCTTCGCCGTTCTCGGCGCGGGCTTCGGCACCGTGCGCAGACCGGCCATGATCCAGCGCCGCGTCTCGGCGGGATCGATGACGTTGTCGATCTCGAACACGGAGGCGATCGAGACCGCTTTGCCGTTGGCGTAGAGCTCGGCGACCTTGTTGCGGTAATAGGTCTCGCGCTCCTCGGGATCGGCGATCGCCTCCATTTCCTTGCGGAAGCCGAGGCGGACATAGCCCTCCAAGCCCATGCCGCCGAACTCGCCGGTCGGCCAGGCCGCGGTGAAGAACGAGGCGTGGAAGCCGCCGCCGATCATCGATTGCGCGCCGAGACCGTACCCCTTGCGCAGCACAATGCCGAACAGCGGCACGGTGAGGCTGGCGCCGGTCACGAACATGCGGGAGACGTGGCGCACGATCGCGGTCTTCTCCGCTTCCGGGCCGACCATGAAGCCGGGCGTGTCGCACAGCGAGACAACAGGCAGATCGAAGGCGTCGCAGAGCTGGAGGAAACGCGCAGCCTTGTCGCCGGCGTCGGCATCGATAGCGCCGCCGAGATGGCGCGGGTTGTTGGCGATCAGGCCGAACGGCTTGCCTTCGATGCGGATCAGCGCGGTGATCATGCCGACGCCGTAGTCGCGGCGCAGCTCCAGCACGCTGTCCTTGTCCGCGACGAGATCGATGACGCTGCGGATGTCATAGACGCGGAGGCGGTTCTCGGGAATGGCGCGGCGGAGCAGGCGCTGGTCGGCGGCCTCCCACTGCGTCACCGCGCCCTGGAAATAGGACAGGTATTTCTGCGCGACAGATGTCGCCTCCTCCTCATCCTCGACCAGGATGTCGATGACGCCGTTCGGCGACTGGAACGTGACAGGGCCGACTTCGGCCGGATGATAGACACCGAGGCCGCCGCCCTCGATCATCGCCGGGCCGCCCATGCCGATCGAGGCGTTCTTGGTCGCAATGATGACGTCGCAGCAGCCGAGCATCGCGGCATTGCCGGCAAAGCAATAGCCGGAAACGACACCGACCACTGGGACGAGGCCCGAAAGCCGGGCGAACTGCACGAAGGACGGACCGTCGAGGCCTGTCATGCCGAGGCGGTCGGTATCGCCGGGCCGGCCACCGCCGCCTTCGGCATAGAACACCAGCGGCACGCGCCAGTCTTCCGCGAGGCTCAGCATTCGGTCGATCTTCTTGTGGTTCATGTGGCCCTGCGTGCCCGCAAGCACGGTGTAGTCATAGGCGACGACGATGCAACGCGCGCCTTCAGGCCCGAACTTCTCTGCATTCACCGTGGCGACGCCCATGACGAGGCCATCGGCCGGCGTGTTCTTGATGAGGTCGTCGAGCTTGCGCCGGCGGCGCTGCGCCGCGATCGCGAGGCTGCCGTACTCCATGAACGAGCCGTCATCGACGAGCTGGGCGACGTTCTCGCGCGCGGTGCGCTGGTTGGTGTTGCGACGGCGCTCGACCGCAGCGGGCCGGTTCTCGTCGAGCGTATTGGCCTGGCGGGCGATCAGCTCGGCGAGGTCGGGGCGGATATGGTCGAGATCGACATCGGCTTCCGCCGTCGTGCTGTCGGCGGCGACGTCGAGGGGCTCGAGACAGAGGATTGGCTCGCCATGCATCAGCGTGACCCCGTCGCCGGCGACGAGCTTCATGACCCGGCCGCCCTGCTCGGCCATCACCAGATGCTCCATCTTCATGGACTCGATCACGGCAAGCTGCTGGCCGGGGCGTACGATTTCGCCTTCTTTCACCTGGATGGTGACGATGGTTCCTTGCAGGGGCGCCGCGACCATCACCGCGCCTTCGGGCACGGCTTGCGCGACGTGCACCTCCGCGCTGTGGCCACCACTACGCTCGGCTGCTGCGAAATAGAGCGGCTTGGCGGCGCCGTCCGATGCTTCCACGAGCTTGGCAATGTTGCGGTCGATGAAATCGGTCGCGATGCGGTTGGTCCTGAAATCGGGATGCGCGAGCACCGCCTGAAGGAACGAAATGTTGGTGACGACACCGTCGATCCGGAACTCGCGTAGCGCACGCGAGGCTTTCGCGACCACGTCATGCCAGGCCTCGCCTGGCGTGTGCACGATCACCTTTGCCAGCAGCGAGTCGAAAGCGGCGCTGGTCTTGTAGCCGGCATAGCCGAAGCTATCGACGCGCACGCCGGGCCCCGACGGCGGCTCGAACACGGCGAGCACGCCTCCGGTCGGATGCGTGGCGCCGGTTTCGTCCAGCGTTTCCATGTTGACGCGAAGCTGCATGGCATAGCCGCGCGGCTTCGGAATGGATGCTTGCGCAAGACCCAGCGAAGCCAGCGTGCTGCCTGCGGCGACCGCGAGCTGGGCGCGGACGAGGTCGAGACCGAGCACCTCTTCCGTGACGGTGTGCTCGACCTGGAGCCGCGGATTGGCCTCGATGAAGGCGAAGCTGTCCTCGGCGGTGCCGTCGACCAGAAACTCGAACGTGCCGAGATTGTCGTAAGAAGCCGCCGTCGCCAGCTGCTTCGCCGCCTCGATGATCCGGCCGCGCAAGGCATCGCTCAAGGATAGGCTCGGCGCCACCTCGACCAGCTTCTGGTGCCGGCGCTGGATGGTGCATTCGCGCTCCCAGAGATGGGAGATCGCACCATGGCGATCGCCGATGATCTGGACCTCGATGTGGCGCGCCTGCCGGATCAGCCGCTCGGCATAGACGCCGTCGAAGCCGAACGCGGCCTTGGCCTCGGACTGGCAGCGCGCATAGGCTTCCGCAAGATCGGGCGCGTTCTCCACCACGCGCATGCCGCGGCCGCCGCCGCCGGCCATCGCCTTGATCACGATCGCGGCGCTGCTGCCGAGCGAGGCAAAGAATGCCGTGATCTCCTCGAGGCTCGACGGCCCGCTGGTGCCGGCAATGATCGGCACGCCGCAGCGTTTCGCCAGCTGACGTGCCGCGACCTTGTCGCCGAAGAGTTCGAGCGCGGCCGGTTTCGGCCCGACGAAGGTGATTCCAGTATCGGCGCAGGCCTTCGCGAATGCCGCGTTCTCGCTGAGGAAGCCATAGCCGGGATGCACGGCATCGCACGCCGTGCTCTTCGCCGCCTTCACCACGGCCTCGATGTCGAGATAGGCCCGCGCGCCGCGGCCGGGGATCTCGACCGCCTCGTCCGCAACGCGCACGTGCAGCGACTGCGCATCGTCCGCGGGATGGATCGCGACCGTCGCAATGCCGGCATCGGCCGCCGCGCGTGCGATGCGGATGGCGATTTCGCCGCGATTGGCGATCAGGAGCTTCTTGAACGACATCGTCTCTCTCAACTATACGGCAGGAGGATTTGGGTTGAGGTCCTGCTTCCTGACCTTGCCCGTGGCCGTCAGGGGCAGCGCATCGATGATGCGGACTTCGGGAACCTTGTAGACGGCCATGCGCTCGGCGCACCAGGCACGCAGTTCCTGTTCCGAGACCGTGCCGATCGCTTCGGGCTTGAGCTGGATATAGGCGACCGGCACCTGGCCCTTGTCCGGATCGTCGCGGCCGACCACGCCCGAGCCCAGCACCTTCGGATGCTGGCCCAGCAGCGCCTCAATCTCCGGCGGAAACACGCTCATGCCCTTGACCTTCAGCATCTCCTTGCGTCGCCCGAGGAAGTGCAGAAAGCCGTCCTTGTCGATCGTGCCGATATCGCCGGTGCGCAACCAGCCGTCGACGAGCGATTCCGCCGTCGCCTCCGGCTTGTTCCAGTAGCTCTTGAGCAGCGACGGCGTGCGCACGCGGATCTCGCCTTCTGCCCCGAGAGGCAGCAGCGCGCCGGTCTCGAAATCGGTGATCTTGAACTCGGCGCCGGGCACCGGCAGGCCGACGAAGATCGGCTGGCTGTTGAGGTCGAAATCCCCGTCCTGAAAGCCAGCGGTGAAAGTGTTGGACGTGTGCGTCTCGGTCATGCCCCAGGCTGCCTCCATCAGGATCGTGCCGGTCAGATCCTTCCAGCGTCTGCGATAGCCGGCATTGAGCTTCTTGACGAAGGAGACCACGCGCACCTGTTGCAGCGACGACAGGTCGAACTCGCTCCAGCGCGGATGGTCCATCATCTCGACCGCGCTGTCGACCGGCATCGCCGTGATCGTGACCTTGTACTTGTCGATCGCCGCCATCGCACCAACGGCGTCCCAGCGCGCGAGCAGAACCAGCGTGCCGCCCGCGAACAGCGGAAAGATCAGGCCGGAATTCTCGCCCGCAATCCAGAACTCCGGAAAGAACGACAGGAACACGCTGCTCTCGCCCGAGGGAAGCGAGATGCCGTAATTGGCGGCGGCCGTGTAGACCATGTCGCGATGGGTATGCACGCAGCCCTTCGGCATGCCGGTGGTGCCGCCGGTGTAATTGAGCGCGGCGACATCATCGAGGTGAGGCGGCGGCAGCGGCGTCGGTGCGGGCATTGCCGCAAGCGCCGGCAGGAGATCAGTCGCGCCAGCGATCGCAACGCGCGACGTGCGGATCGAGTCCGGCGCGGGAAACGCAGGCGCCGCCGGCACGACATCGGCAAAGCTGGTGACGATGATCTCGCGCAACCGCACCTCGCTCTTCACCTGCTCGACGACGGGGATGAGCTGGTCGAGCGCCACGATCACATCGGCCTGGGTATCGTTGAGCTGGTAGGACAGCTCGAACGCGCGCGACAGCGGGCTGATGGGAACGTGGACCGCGCCAAGCTTCAGAATACCGAAGAACACGACGTGGAATTGCGGGCAGTTCGGCAGGAAGACGGCGACGCGATCGCCTTTGCGCACGCCCTTCGCCTGCAACAGCGCCGCAAACCGATCGCTCTGCCGATCGAGATCGGCATACGTGGTCACATGGCCATAGAAGATCACGGCGGGCCGCTCCGGACTCCGCTTCGCCCAGGCGCGCAGATATTCCGTCAGGGGAACTTCGCCATGCAGATAATTCGGCGAGCGCGGCAGGTCCTTCGGCCAGGCCTTGTCCCACAGGCCGCGCAAATTGGCGAGGTAGTCCTTCTCGTCGAGGCCCGTGTTCATGACGTCCTTCCCGTGTTGCTTTTCTTTTCGGGACGGCACGCACGTGCCGCCAGTCGACGTCGTTACACGTCGAGCACGGCAGACTTCATGTCAAGGAAAACAGTCTCCGCATCACGGCCGATGCCGTGACGCGGAAAAAGATCACCTGCAGCGCTTCAGTTACGCTGCCCGCACGCCCGCAACGAAGGCGCTGACCTCGTCCTGCAGCGATTGCAGCTTGTGCGTCAGCCGGCCGCTCGATTGCAGCACGAGGCCGGCGGCCTGGCCGGTCTCGGCGGTCGCATCGGTGACGCCGGAGATGTTGTGCGAGACCTGGTCGGTGCCGGAGGCCGCCTCCTGCACGCTGTGCGCGATCGCCTTCGTGGCGGCGCCCTGCTCCTCGACCGCCGCGGCGATCGACGAGGAGATCTCGTTGACCTCCATGATGGTGGCGCGGATGCTCTCGATGTTGCCGACGACCTGATTGGTCTCGGCCTGGATCGCGGTGATCTGCGCGCCGATCTCGTCGGTCGCCTTCGCGGTCTGGCTCGCCAGCGACTTCACCTCGCTCGCGACCACCGCAAAGCCCTTACCGGCTTCGCCCGCGCGAGCCGCCTCGATGGTGGCGTTGAGCGCGAGCAGATTGGTCTGCGAGGCGATCTGGTTGATGAGGTCGATGACCTCCCCGATCTTGTGCGCGGCGGCGGCAAGGCCCTGCACGGTGTCGTTGGTGCGCTGGCCGTCGGCGGCGGCCTTGTCGGCCACTGTCGCGGCCTGTGCCACGCGCTGGCTGATCTCGGCGATCGAGGCCGACAATTCGCCGGCGGCGGAGGCCACCGTCTGTACGTTGCTCGAGGCCTGCTGGCATGCGGTGGCGACGAAGCTCGCACGATCGCTCGCCTTGTTGGCGGTTTCCGACATGCCCTGCGCGGCCTGTTGCATCGCGCGCGCCTCGTCGAAGACGTCGCGGACGACGGCCTGGACGCTCGCCTCGAACTTGCCGGCGAGATCGGCCATCGTCTTGCGCTTCTCGTCGTCGGCCTTCTGCTTCAGCTCGTGCTGCTCGGCATGCATCCGGCTCACCGCCGATGCGTTGTCCTTGAACACGGCGAGCGCCTTGGCGAGGCCGCCGACCTCGTCGCGGCGGTCGGTGTAGGGCACGTCGAAGGCGCTGTCGCCGCCGGCAAGGCGCTCGGTCAGCGCGGTGATCAGGGCCAGCGGCCGGGTGACGCTGCGGCCGATCAGGAACGAGGCGCCGAGCACCACGACCAGCACCGCGAGACAAATATAGGCGAAGGTCATCGCGTTCTGGCGGAAGGCGGCGTCGACGTCATCGAGATAGATGCCGGTGCCGATGATCCAGCCCCAGGGCGCAAAGCCCTTCACATAGGAGATTTTCCCGACCGGCTGGTCGAAGCCGGGCTTCGGCCAGAGATAGCCGTAGAAGCCCGCACCCTGCTTGGTGACGACGTCGACGAAGCCCATGAACAGCGCATTGCCGGCGGGATCCTTCATCGCGGAGAGATCCTTGCCGTCGAGCTCGGGCTTGATCGGGTGCATGACCATCCTGGGGGTCATGTCGTTGATCCAGAAATACTCGACCTTGTCGTAGCGCAGGCTCTTGATCTCGGCCATGGCGCCGGCCTGCGCCTGCTCGCGCGAGAGTTTTCCTTCGCTCTCGAGCTTCTGGTAGTGCGCCAGGATGCCGTAGCCGACGTCGACCATGTGCTGCGTCTTGGCCTGGCGGTCGGCGACCATCTGCGTGCGCAGGGTCGAAAGCGCGACCGGCGCCAGCGCGATCATGC
The DNA here is from genome assembly GCF_025200865.1 of Bradyrhizobium sp. NC92. Lineage (NCBI taxonomy): Bacteria > Pseudomonadati > Pseudomonadota > Alphaproteobacteria > Hyphomicrobiales > Nitrobacteraceae > Bradyrhizobium > Bradyrhizobium sp. NC92. The sequence continues at coordinate 1,623,897 of NZ_CP104171.1, read as the reverse complement.
CGAGGAGGCTGATGCCGACAATCAGGACCAGCTTGAAACTGATGCGGGAGAAAATCATCGGTGCTCACAGGAATTGGAAAGGCTGATATGCCAGTTTATCCCGGGCCCCTTAGCAAAGCCTTAAGCATTCGGGTTCCGGCATCCCGCAATTGTGCGGGGGCGGGCGGCCCTGCTGCTCATCGCTGCGGGCGAGCGACCGACCGCGTCCGAGATACGAATTCTTCCAAACTAGAACACCTCGACATCGCCTCTCCGCGCGTTGACTTGGAGAGCTCTCTGGCAGAACGATCGGCGCAGATCATCCGCGCCAGCGCTGGCGTGAGCGCAGCCAGAGGCGAGAGGCACAATGCATCGATCGACAGACACAAGGCAGCTCGACCTTCCTGCGCTGTGCGCGGCGGAGCGGCTCTTCATCTGGGGATTTCGCGCGAAGGCCCGCAGCGGAAGCGCCGTCCCGACGGCGGCCGATATCAAGCAGGTGTACGACCATTTCCGCGTCGGCGATGCCGTGCTGTCGCTGGAATCCATCATCGAGATCTTTGCCTGCACCGCGCATACGGCGATCGAAGTGCACTGCCCCACCTGTCCGCGCATGTCCGACAGCGAGCACGGCATCTTGCGCGCGATTGCCGCGGCCCAGCAGGACCGCGTCGATGTCGCGCGCGAGCAGTTCGAGCGCTGGCTGCCGCCGGTCGGCGCCGATTGGGCACTCGCGCCGGTTGGGGGGCTTGCAACGATCTTCCGCATGGCCGGCCTCATCCTGCCCGACCGTCACGTGCAGTCTTTCGAGCATGACCGGATGATGGCGATGAAGAGCTGGTTCGTGGGCAGCGCGACGTTGCATTGACGAGATCACTCACGATGCGGGCCATTTGCGATTCTGCGCCGAAGCCAGACGCGGGCGAGCCGCTGCTCTGTCCGCTTCAAGCCGCGCTAGCGACCCGGCCGAGCATCGACAGCTACGATGATTTTTCCCGCGTCGCGCTAGCACTGTTCCGCTTCATCGGAGCGGCCTATGCGACCGGCGCATCGGATTGCTGGGAAGCGGCCTATCGCTTTGCCGAGGACGCTCCCGGCATTGCCGACAGCCCGCTGCTGGTTGCGCGCGCGGCAGCGCTCGTCAGGATCCTGCGCGGCGACCAGCCCTGCGAACTGTGCTTCATGCCGCCGTCCTGCAGACGGCTTTCCAAGGACGAGGCGGAATTGATGCGCCTGCTGGCAGTCGCGCGCCGCAAGCAGCCGGGCGAACTCGGGTCGGTAGTCTGCCAATTCGTCGGCTCCGGGAAAGAGGATGCGACAACGCAGGCGATCAACGCGCTGGCGCTGGCCTGCTGCTGACACCTAACCTCCCTTCTCGAGCACGAGATCGATCGCGTGCGCGGCGATCTTGCGCAGCTGGGCTTCGTCGCCATAGGCGCGTTCGAGCACGGCAAGGCCGCGCGTCACCGTGATGATGTGCAGCGCTGCGGCCGAAGGATTGCCCTTGAACTCGCCACGCTTGGCGCCCGCCGACAAGGTGTCCTGAACCAGCGCGGTGATGCGGGAAACGAGGCTCGCAAAGGCCTGGCGCGCCTCTTCGTCCAACCCTTCGCCTTCCGCCGCGCCGAGCTCCATCAGGCCGCGCGTGGTCGGGCATCCCCGCGGCGGCGAGCCGGAACGGAAATTGGTGATGGTGAGGTCGAAGAACGCGGTGAGGCGTTTGCGCAAAGACCCCGTCCCGAGCGCCTTTTGCAGGGCGAGCAGATAGTCCCCGGCGTAGCGCTCATAGGCCTGCAGGAACAGCGCTTCCTTGCTGCCGAACGCATTGTAGAGGCTGCCGCGCTGCACACCGGCGTCGCGCGCGATGTCCGATAGCGAGGTGCCGCGCACGCCCTTGCGCCAGAACTGGTCGAACGCGATGCGCAGCACTTCGTCATGGTCGAACTCGCGCGGCCTCAAATGTTGCTCCTCAAAATATTTGACACTCCGTCAAGAACATGCTTTCTCGACATCGTGTCAAAAACAAATTGGGATTGATATCCCGTTTCGTCAAGCCGGCGGCCGGCGCGGACCATGTGCCCGGCCGATCAGGCCCGCATGCAAAGGGACCTACGATGCCTCTCCTCCACATCTCGATGCGTGCCGGAAAGCCGGACGACTACCGCCAGGCCATTCTCGACAGTCTCTATCGCGCCATGCGCGAGGCGCTGAACGTGCCCGAGGGCGACGCGTTCATGGCAATCACCGAGCATGAAGCAGCGAACTTCCGCTGCGGCAACGCTTACGGCGTGACGCGCAGCGAGGACGCCGTGCTGATCCAGATCACCGTATTCGCCTCGCGCACCCCCGAGCAGAAAAAGGCGCTGTACCGGCGGATCGCCGAGTTGCTCGGCGAGAACCCGGGAATCCGGCCCGAGGACGTGTTCGTGAACGTGCTCGACGCCCCCAAGGAGAACTGGTCGGTGGGGCACGGCATCGCGCAATTCGCATGATGTGCACGGCGACGGACTACCGGTCGAGGACTGAGATTCAGCTTCCCGCATGCGTCCCGTGGTGACGGTGATAAGCACTCGGCGAGGGCCAGGTCCAGCCCTTCAGGGTCGTCCCATCCGGCTCGAAGATTTCGATCTTGAGCGGATGGCATGCCGCGGCATCGCTGGAATGGGTTGCGCTGCAGTCGCCACCCGGACAGGCCGACAACGCGCCGAGCAGGTCGATCTCCGCGAAAAACTCGATGAAGTCGCCGGGGCGGACCGGACTTGCCTTCATGAAATACTGGTGCGTGTCCTTGGTGAAGCCGGTGCACATGAAGACGTTGAGCACGTCGTGGACATGATGCTCCACCGCATGCGGCTCCATCTTCAGTTCGGTCGCCAGCGCACGCGACAGGTTGGAGTGGCAGCAAAAATCGTAAGCCGTGCCGTTCAAGAGGAGATTCGTATAGGGATCGCAGCGCGTGCCGATCACATCGTGAATGCCGGCGCCGTCCGCGTCGAAGCCGTACCAGCCGAGCGTATCGTGACTGATGGTCGCCATCGGCCGAAGATAGGGCATATTGCTCCAGAGCCGGTCACCGATGCCGACATGCGTGCCATGGAGCGCCCGCGTCTTGCCGCTGAAGAAGCGCTCGGAGAGATTGTCCGCGTTCCAGAGATTGAGGTCGCCGACCTGAGGGCCTTCGATGCTGACGATGCGGAAGAACTGGCCGCGCGCCACGCGAAAGGCACGGGCATCGCGTGGCGGCACGATGAGCTCGTGCGTCTTGATCATCGCACGGCGGGCAGCTTCGAGCGTGGCCATATCCGGCCCGGGCATCGTCCCGGCCGGATAGACGATGGCCGGCTTGGCGGCGCGGCGCGCGGCGGCATCGGCGGGGGCGGGTGGGATATTTGGGGGCATAGTTCGGTCTCGGATCGACGCAGCAAGAGAAGGGGGCGGTGCCTCCAGGGGGTAGCGGTTGACCCTACCGCCTTGCCTCAGCCCCCCGCAACACACCCCTCCATGATCCCGTCAAGCTCGGCTTTCGAGAGCACGCCAAGCTCGGCGATGAAGACGATCCGTGTCCGCGGCACGCCTTGCGGCGGCGCCTCGCCTGGCGCGAGCGTGGCGCGGCCGGCGGCGAACTGAAACACCATCATGCGGCCGGGCTGCTCGACCGTCTCGAACAGGCCTTTGGCGCGCGCCAGCTTCGGCGCAAGGCGGCTGATGGCCTGCTGCAGGCCGGGCAGAGAGACCGGCTTGTCCGAGGTCCAGCTCAGCGTCTCGAATCGCTCTTCCGCAGGTCGTTTCGGTCCCACCTCGCGCGGGGTGGACGCGCGGCCGTCGTTCGCCGGAAACAGCAGCGCAGACGGAATCTCGCCGTGGTTCGCCTCGACCACCACGGCGGGGACGCGCTGGGCGCGGATGGCTTCGCGCATCCGCGTTCCCGCGGCCGCGTCCGCAAGATCGAGCTTGCTGAGCGCCACGATATCGGCGACCCGCAATTGCGACCGCAGCAGCGCGTCGTCCAGGGCCGATGGCGGTGTCCCCGCGTCGATCACGCAGAGCACCGTCTCCAGCGGCGCCTCGCGCAGGATCACCGGGTCCATCAGGTTGCGCACGATGTCGGCGGGATCGGCGACGCCGCTGGTCTCGATGACGATATAGTCGGGCTTGGGATCACGGCGCAGCAGCGTCGCGAGCGTGCGCAGCAGATCGCCCTCGAGCGAGCAGCAGATGCAGCCATTGGCGAGGCTGACCACGCCGTCGCTCGCGCCCGCGATCAGCTCCGCATCGATGTTGATGGCGCCGAAATCGTTGACGACGGCGGCGATGCACCGCCCGTCCGCATGCGCCAGCAGATGGTTGACGACGGTGGTCTTGCCGGCCCCGAGGAAACCCGTCACCAGGAGAACCGGGACCGGCATGGCTCAGCTCTCCACGACGGGGCGCCGCACCGGTCTTCCCGGCCGCGCCGTCACATCGAGAATGCCGTCGCTGATCAACGGCTGACCGCTGACGATCAGGTGCCGCACGCCTTCCGACGGGCGGTTCATCGCCGTGAAGGTAGCGCGGTCAGAGAGCTTCTCATAGTCGAACACGACGATGTCGGCATCCGCGTCCTTCGTAAGCCGACCCTTGGCGCGCATCGCCGGCGTGCTCTGCGACAGGATCTCGGCCGGGATCAGCGCGCATTTGCGCACGCCTTCCAGCAGCGACACCGCCTTGCGCTCGCGCACCCATTCGCGGATGAACTTCGTGAAGCAGCCCGCCGAGCGCGGATGCGAGGTGGCGTCATCCGGAACCGGCCAGGCGTCGCCGGTATATGTCGAGCCGTCGGACAGCGTCCACGGCATCGCGTCGGAGGCGATGGCACCGCCGGGATACAGCACCGACATGTCGAGCAGGTCGCGGTGATGCGCATTGTTCTCGGTGTCGAGGATGTGCCAGAGCACCAGCGAGGACGGCTCTTCGGCCTGCGCCTTCAAGAGCTCCTCGCGGTCGTGGAAGCGGTAGCCGTCGGTGACGCGCTGCACGGAATCGTAGCCAGTGCCGTTGCGCTCGACGAATTTGGGATCGCTGAAGAAGGCGGCGGCCAGCACGGTCGAGCCGGTGCCGTAAGGATAGGCCTCGACCGTAATCGGCAGTCCTTGCGCCTGCGCCTTTTCGATCAGCACGCGGCAGCGCTCGATGTCGGTCTTGCTCGACGAGTTGAAATGGCAGATGTGCATGTGCGCGCCGGTGGCGCCGGCATAGCCGATCAGGCGGATATAGGCTTCCACCGCGCTCTCGGGATCGATGCGCGACATGAAGGCGACATGGGTGAAGGTCGGCACGTCATTGGCGGCCGCGAGCTGACACACCGCGGTCAGCTCCTGCACGCCGGCGCCGGGCGCATAGGCGTTGAGAATGCCGATGCCGATGCCGCCCTCGTTGAGGCCGCGCCCGAGACGTTCGAGAATGCCTGCGACCTCCGCATCGGTCGCGACGTTGTCCATCCAGCGGCGATCACGCATGGCGTTGCCGAACGCCTCCAGCGAGCTCTCCGCGTTGGAGCCCGTCATCGCGCCGATGCGGGCAAAGGCCCAGTTGGTGGCCGCGCCGTAGTTCAGCACGCGGCCCTTCCGCGCCTGGCGCTCATACCAGGACGCGACCGGCAGCACGCCGGCCTCGAGATCGAGCGTCGTCGTGACACCGTCGAAGGCCTGCATGCGGTCGGCCGGGATCGACTGGCCATGGGCGTGCAGGTCGATGAAGCCGGGCGCCACCACGAGGCCTGTGGCGTCGATCACCCGCTCGGCGCCGCCGAGACCCGTGCCAACGGCGGCGACCCTGCCGTCCACCACCGCCACATCACCGACGGCGTCCATCCCGCTCGCGGGATCCACCACCCGGCCGCCAGAGATCACCAAACCGCTCATCTCGTCACTCCGAAAAGCAAATTGCCAAATCTCCAAAGGCCCGGCAGCAGCTTCGGAGGCGGAACGCATAGTGCAGATTCTGGGGAGAACGGCCACCACCACGGACGCCGAGGCGGCATGCTTGCTGGAGGCAGGTCCGTGCTGGGAGAATTTCGGCAAAGTGGAATATCTTTGGCGGGAGGGATTGACAGCGGATCGGGGTGTTTTGCCCGTCGACGCCGGGGCTGTTGCCTTCTGGACACTGGGAGGGTTCATTGCCTCGAAGGACGATCCGCTTATACTCTTCGGGTCGATCGCAGACATTGCGCCGTCGTTCCGTTGGCAAGGTGTCCCATGCCCGTAAAATTCGGAGACATCGTCCAGGCTTTTGAATTTGCCGACATCGACGGCGGCATGGGGCAATGCCACACCTTCGTCTGCAGGCAGACAGGAAAGATCTACTACCAGTTCGATCAGGACGACCTGGAGGAGATCGAGGATGACGACCTGCCTGACGATATTGAGGACCAGACCAAATACTTGAAGATCCCGAACACACGAGACCTCGACCTGGGCAAGCCTCTCGTGATTGCCTTCGTCCGCGAGTTCCTGCCGAACGATCTCGACGACGTTCGCTACATCTTCAGCAAACGCGGCGCCTATCAGAAGTTCAAGGGCCTGCTCTCCCGACGAGGAGCGATCGATGCCTGGCATCACTACCGCAACAAGGCGACGGAGCGGGCATTACGCGACTGGTGCCAGATCCATTCCATCGAGATCGTCAACTGACCCGGCATTCACTTGAACGCCATGACATGCGCGAGGCGGCTCCGCCGCGATCTCGCCTCCATTGTCATTCAGAGAGCAGATGGGGCGATGCTGTCGGGGGCAAGTTCCGATGGGTTCCTTGTGATAGGCCGACGTCTTCTACACACAAATCATTCCATGTCGCGCCGCGCCGTGCTCGGTGGGCTTATGTCTGCAGGGAGCGCGCTCGCGCTCGGCGGATGCGCTGGCCTCGGTGCCACCGGCGCGCGCTTTGACGCCTCGTCGCTGTCCGTTGACCCCACGTTGCTCGTCGTCACCACGCGCAAGCCCGTCAACGGCGGCCGAGCGAAACCCTGGTTCGGGCCGGAGCGTGCGACGAGCATGACGATCGCGCGGGCGAAGCTGGCGGCGCCGGACGAGAGCCGACTTTCCCTCGCCTCGGTTGGACTCGAGGATTGGCGTCTTGACCGGATCGAGCCGGTGCCGACTGACGCCGGCGATCTCGCTGCGCAGGCCGGCGGAGGAGACGTGCTGATCTATGTGCACGGCTTCAAGCAGACATTCGAGACGGCGGTGCTGGATGCGGCCCATCTTTCCGACGGGATCAAGTTCCGCGGCCGGACCATGGCATTCTCCTGGCCATCCAAGGCAGGACTGTTCGACTATGCCTATGACCGCGACAGCGCGATGTGGTCGCGCGACAATTTCGAGCGCGTGCTCTCGGCGCTGGTATCGGCGCCAGGCGGCGGCCGCGTGCACATCGTCGCGCACAGCATGGGAACCATGCTGACGCTCGAAAGCCTGCGCCAGCTCCATGGGCGATACGGCGACACGGTGACGAGCAAGATCGGCGCGGTGGTGTTTGCCGCGCCCGACATCGACATGGACGTGTTCTCGTCGGCGATCCAGCGCATCGGTCCGCTCGCCGGCAAGATCACGGTGATCGCCTCGACCAACGATCGTGCACTGGCACTGTCGGGGCAGCTCGCAGGCGGCATGACCCGCGTCGGCGCGGCCGAGAAGGCCGCCATCGCGGGGCTCGGTGTGCGCGTGGTCGATGCCTCCCAGGAAGGCTGGGGCATCATCAACCACGATCTGTTCCTGTCGAATACGGAAGTGCAGAAGGTGATCCGCCGCTCGATCGACGGCACGACGGCGTGAAACAGCGCCTGCACGCATTCGTCTAAGCGATCAGGCGCTGCACCAATGCCGACTCGCTCGAATACGTCAGGAGCGCCTCGTGAGTTGCCCGGGTGACCCCGACATAGGTCAGGCGGACACATTCCTCGACGGTCTCGCCGTGGCGGCCGAGCAGGCCCAAGCCGGCAATGGCGACGCAGGGAAACTCCAGCCCTTTCGCGCTGTGCATGCTCAAGAACCGCACGGCCACCCGCTTGACCGAAACCCTGTTGCGATTGTCCTTGGCCATGTCGATCGGCACGCCATGCCTGGCGAGAATCTGCGCGACCCGCCCGCCGATCCAGTGCTCCGGGTAGAGACACGCCATCTGCGACCACTCGTAGCCGGCTTTTTTGCGGTCGAGAAACCACTCGGCGACGCAGTGAGCTTCTGCGTCGACGCTCACGCACCGCCGCACGTCCGGCTCCAATCCCTGCCGGCCCGCATCTTCCGGCAGCAGGATGGCGTGCTCGTCGTCGGCCGTGATGCCGGGAGCGCCGATGACGTCCGCGGCGAACCGTCTTGCGAAGGCAACGATTTGGGCGGTGTTGCGATAGTTGACCTTCAGCACGGTCGTTCTGCCCTTGGCTTCAATGCCGAGCTGGCTCCACACCGGACGCTCACGCCCCTTATAGATGGCCTGGATATCGTCGTAGACGACCATCAGCGCCTTGGTGCGCGGGTTCACCATCTTGGCCGCAAGCGCGAGCCATTGCGGCTCGAAGTCGTGTGCCTCGTCGATCAGGACGGCGTCGTACTGCTCCGCCGGGATATGGCCTTGATCGACCGCCTTCACGACCTCTGAAACGCTCGCAGCCAGGCGCTCTGCGTAGTCTGGATAGTCTCGCTCGGACGGGGCCGGAATCCCGTAAGTCCGCAGCATCCGGTAGCACCACGAGTGGAAGGTGAGAACCTGAACGCGGTCCTCGACGCCCCTGCTCTGCATGGCATCCTCGAGCCGGCCGGCAATGCCGTTGGCGTAGCACAGGATGAGCACCGGCTTTGCCGCCGCACGCGCCAGATACTCGGCGCGAAAGGCGAGGATCAGGGTCTTGCCCGATCCGGCGACGCCGCGAATGATGCGATGCCCCTCGCCCAGGCTGCGCGCGAACTGCTCCTGATGCAGGTCCATGACCGCAAGCGTCCGGTCCGAAGAATCGGCACGAGGCGCATCGTCCAAAGGCAGGGCAATCTGTCGTATCCGAATCTCCGGAAACAGCAGCGCGCGCAGGCGGTCGAATTGCGGCATGGACAGCGGCTCTTCGAGACGCGGATGAACCATGCGCCATAATCTCGACCGGAATTCCTCGGGGTCCGCGCCCTCGGTCATCTCGTCCTTGAACAGGCAGAGATGCTCGGAGAACACCTCCTTGAGATCGGTCTGGTCGAACTGCTTGCGCGTGATGTTGGTGAACACGGCCCCGAAGCCGAACGGAACGATGGACCGGCCCGCGAGGCGATGCCCCCGCGGAAACAACAATTGCCCGTCGCGCTCCAGCGTGCGCACGACCTCGAACGTATATTTGCGAGCCTGCGCCAGCGGATTGCTTTCCCGCACCTCACCACGACTTGTCAGCAGCTCGACCTTCGTCTTGTCCGCTGAGACGATCGTCTCCAGGCGCCAGTCCTTCACCTCGAGCACGAGCAGGCCGTTCGCGGGATGAATGATGATGAAATCCGGATGCCGGTTGCGAGGCCCGACAGGCAGGTTGTGCCAAACGACGGCGTTCTCTTCGAGGAAGTCCTTCAGTCGTTCCGCCAGTCGTAGCTCCCCACGGCTATCGAAGCGCGCGAAGCCGAGACTCGGGATCAGGATTGCCATGTCACGACCGCGAGCACCATTAGCGGACCACCTTGTGAGCTACGTGCAACAAGGCGGTCTCTCCAGGCTCACATGGTTGCCTAGAGTGTGCGGGTTTTCAATGGCTTAGGATTTGGATGGCGCGCTTTTCAGAACAACATCGCAAACGCTTATGTCATTGAAATTGCTATATAATTCCGACGATGCCTGATGTCACCAAACGGAGCGCAGCGGCGCCGGTTCGAAGGAGGAAGCGCAGTGCGGCATCACCATACTCTCCACCGCTGGACAGTACGATTGGCTGACCATCTCGCCATGAAGTTGGTCAACCATGATGAATTGCAGCTTGCGGATGGAAGACCTATGTTGGGTCTCTAGTCAGCAGCCGCCCATCGTATGGCGAGAGACTGCAGGATCGACCTCACGGTGGATGGTTTGCATTCCGCATCGGAGGTGATGCCATGGCCATTGCTCCCACGCTCCAGAAATACCTCGCCGCTGAGAACATCCAGTACGAGGTGATCCCGCACGAACTCAGCATGACGTCCGCTCGAACGGCCGAGGCATGCCATATCCCGGGCGACCGCCTCGCCAAGGGCATCGTGTTGCGGCGCGACGGCGGATACATGCTGGCGATCTTGCCCGCTTCGCATCATCTTCGCCTGGCGGACCTGAGGACAAGCCTCGGCGACAATGTCCACATGGCCAATGAAACCGAGGTCAATCGGCTGTTCAGCGACTGTGCACACGGTGCGGTTCCCGCCGTCGGCAAATGCTACGGATTGGAAACGATCGTCGACGACAGCATCGAGGCACAGCCGGACATCTATATGGAAGCCGGCGATCATGAGACGCTGCTCCATATGGGTCACGCGCAGTTTGCGCGCCTGATGGCCAACGCACCGCATGGGCGCTTCAGCGCGCATGACTGAGGATTTTTTGGAGACCGCCCATTGCCGTTGCGATCCTGGGCGGGAACTCTGGCCGCGAGGTCGCCGTCATACTGATCAGCAGGTGGCGGCGAGAGTGTCTGCGCTTGCCTGGTCGGAGTTCGGAAGATTGGGGGTGCCGCTGCATTGATTGCATCAACGCACTTGAAACCCACGAACGGAGGCTCGCCATGAAAGTCAAAGACGTGATGCACAAGGGTGTCGACTGGGTCAGCCCCGATACGCCAATCACCGAGATAGCCAAACTGATGCGGGCGCATGACATCGGCTGCATTCCGATCGGCGAGGATGACAAGCTGGTCGGAATGGTGACCGACCGCGACATCGTCTGCAAAGGACTCGCGAGCCACAGCTTCGATGCCGGCCGCGCGAAGGCACGTGACGTGATGACCGAAGGCATCCATTGCTGCCGCGAGGACGATGACCTCGCCAAGGCGATGCATCACATGGAGAAGCTGCAGGTCCGCAGGCTGCCGGTGATCAACAAGAGCAAGCGAATGGTCGGCATCATCAGCCTGGGTGACGTCAGCCATTCCTCATCGGGTGACATGCTCACCGAGACCGTCAGGAGCATTTCGGCGCATCACTGAAGTTTCGGCCAGGGCTCCTCTCGCGATCCCCGCCCGAACAGGCGGCAAGGGGAGCCGGACTCATGCGCTCATGCAACCATCGCGCGGCGCAGAAGCAACGTCGCGATATGGCTTATTTTGCGTTTTGCGCTGGGATATCGCGAATTTGGCGCTCCCTAGGGGAATCGAACCCCTGTTTCAGCCTTGAGAGGGCCGCGTCCTAACCGCTAGACGAAGGGAGCGTGAGGGCTAGCCAATAGCCTCGAAATTTGTCCGCCGCAAGGACCCCGGCGGGCCTTTTACGGCTCATTGGCGAATTTCAGCCGTCCGGCCGGCTTCAATGTGCGGGCGTCGAAGGTGCGGATCTCGATGATTCCGCCGAGATCCAGCGTGACCACGAGGCGGTCGCCGGCGACCCCGGTCGAGACGATTTTGGCGCCCTTGGGCAGGGTTGCGGTGACATCGCCCGCCGGCTCGGCCGCCCTTCCCTCGGACTTGAAAAGGCGGTAGCCCACCGCGATCAGCACGGCGCAGATCGCCAGCGCCGTGGTCAACCCCGCGATCAGCATCATCCGCCGCACCCGCGCGAACAGCACGGCCTGCTCGGGGGTCGGTTCGGGAACAGCGGTATCAGACGTCGTCATGGAAAGCTCTGGGTCAGCGCAAAGGTTGGAGGTTGTCGTCGCCGGCTCCGAGGGCTCGCCCCGGCTCGACCGCGTGCTGGCGGCGCGCCTGCCGGAGCTGTCGCGATCGAGGCTGAAAGCCCTGATCCTGGCGGGCGCAGTGCACCTGAAGGCCTCCGCGGTCCGCGACCCCGCTTATCACGTCGCATCCGGCGATACGATCATAATCGACGTGCCGGAGGCCGCGCCCGCCGAGCCCAAGGGGGAGGATATCGCCCTCGATATCGTGTTCGAGGACGACGACATCATCGTCATCAACAAGCCCAAGGGCCTGGTGGTCCACCCCGCGGCCGGCCACGAGACCGGCACCTTGGTGAACGCGCTGATCGCCCATTGCGGCGCCTCGCTGTCGGGCATCGGCGGGGTGCGCCGGCCCGGCATCGTGCACCGGCTGGACAAGGACACGACGGGGCTGATGGTCGTCGCCAAGAACGACCTCGCCCATGCCTCGCTGTCGGCCCAGTTCGCCGACCACGGCCGAACCGGCGCGATGCGGCGCGGCTACATGGCGTTTGCCTGGGGGGTCCCGAACCGCCACCGCGGCACCGTCGATGCGCCGATCGACCGCCATCCGCATGCGCGGGAGAAGATGGCTGTGCGCCAGGGCGGCCGCGAGGCGGTGACGCATTGGGAAATCCTGGAGAGCTTTCATGGGCGCGACGGCAAGGGTGTCGCCGCCCTGCTCGCCTGCGAGCTCGAGACCGGCCGCACCCACCAGATCCGCGTCCATCTCGCCCATATCGGCCACCCGCTGATGGGCGATGCCGTCTATGGCCCGCATTTCAAGACCAAGGCCAACCGGCTCGGCCCCGAGTCGCGGGCAGCTTTGGCGGCGCTGGGGCGGCAGGCCTTACACGCTTACCTGCTGGTATTGGAGCACCCGAGGACGGGAGAATTACTGCACTGGGAGACGCCTTTGCCGGAGGATTTGCTTCTCCTCGAACGCACCCTCAAAGCGGCGCTATGACGCAGGCCGCTTCAGAAAGCCTTTACATTACAAAAAGTTATAGCTGCCACACGGGGACGTGACGTCAGCAATCCTTCCCTTTTTGACCCCCGATGGGGTATATTGCGCCTGCGTTGAAATCACCAACGCGGAACATCGCAGCTACGGCCGGCTTTAACACAGCGGTCGTCTGCCTGGCCCGCCGCTATCGGGGGCCTGAACCTTTTGGAGGGCGCACTATGGCCCGTACCGCTGCTTTGCCGGTCCTCAATGGAGAATCCGGCCTTTCCCGCTACCTCGCCGAGATCCGCAAGTTCCCGATGCTGGAACCGCAGGAGGAGTACATGCTCGCCAAGCGTTGGCGCGAGCATGACGATCGCGACGCGGCGCACCAACTCGTCACCAGCCATCTCCGCCTCGTGGCCAAGATCGCCATGGGCTATCGCGGCTACGGCCTGCCGATCTCCGAGGTCGTCTCGGAAGGCAATGTCGGCCTGATGCAGGCGGTGAAGCGTTTCGAACCCGAGAAGGGATTCCGTCTCGCCACCTACGCCATGTGGTGGATCAAGGCGTCGATTCAAGAGTACATCCTGCGTTCGTGGTCGCTCGTGAAGATGGGCACCACCGCGAACCAGAAGAAACTGTTCTTCAACCTGCGCAAGGCGAAGAGCAAGATCAACGCACTGGACGAAGGCGATCTCCGCCCCGACCAGGTCAAGGTGATCGCCAAGCGCCTCGGCGTCACCGATCAGGACGTGATCGACATGAACCGCCGCCTCGGCGGCGACGCGTCGCTCAACGCACCGATCCGCGACGACGGCGAAGCCGGCGAATGGCAGGACTGGCTGGTCGACAACACGCCCAACCAGGAAGCCATGATGGCGGAGCACGAGGAATATGATCACCGCCGTGACGCGCTGAACGGCGCCATGGGCGTGCTCAACCCGCGCGAACGCCGCATCTTCGAGGCCCGCCGCCTCGCCGATGAGCCGATGACGCTGGAAGACCTTGCTGCCGAGTTCGGCGTGTCGCGCGAGCGCGTCCGCCAGATCGAGGTTCGCGCCTTCGAGAAGGTGCAGTCCGCGGTCAAGGGCACGATCGCAAAGGCCGAACAGGCCGCGCTGGAAGCCGCGCATTAAGCGCGGCGGTTCAGCGCCAGAGATTGGCGGATCGAAAGAGACAGAAAGCCGGCGGCAACGCCGGCTTTTTTGTTGCTGCGATGCGCGCTGCACCCGATAGCGGTGTGTGCGGGCACACCGCCTACTCGCCCCATTCCCGTGCCATCGTCGCGAGGATGCAGCCTTCGCAATAGCGCGCGTCCTTGTAGTCGATCCAGTTGTGCGCATAGACGCGCTCGGGCGGGATGTCGTAGCGCGCGCGCAGCACCCGAACGAGGATCTTCCACGCTGCGACCTGCGCCTCGGTCGGCCCCGCCGTCACGTCGGGATAATTGCCGGCGAACTCGACACCGATCGAATTGTCGCGCACCACCTGGCGGTAGGTCGATCTGTTATCGATGTATTTGTTGTCGTTGCGGTTGGCGCCGTCGCCGTGGGTCGGCACGAGGGTCTCGGCGACCGCCCAATAGACCGTGCCGTCGGTCTCGACCCAGACCGTAACGCCGCGCCGCGTCGGGTTCCTCGCCTGCGCCTGCGCGCCGCCGCGGGCGGAGCCCGCAGGTCCCTCGGTCTGGTGCACGATGATGTTGCGCCAGGGTCTTGCGTTGTGGACCTCGCCCCACGGCGCCAGCCAGACGATCTTCAGGCCGGGGATGTCGGGCGTGCCGGAGGCGCGCGCGAGCTTGGCGAGCTCGGCATCCGCAGCAGCGGCGGGGACGATCGGAACGAGAGCGGCGAGGACAGCCGCGAGCAGGCGAAACATCATCATGCAGGGCCCCATGCGACGCCGAGCCTAACAGGCTTTACGCGAATGTCCGCACCGTCCCGACAGCCTCGGGCGACAGCGGCGGGGCGGGGTCATAGACCGCAAAATCGTTCTTGCCGTTCTTCTTGGCGGCATAGAGGGCGTGGTCGGCATTGGCCATCAGCCGGTCGGGGAATGCGCCGATGCCGCGATCCCACTCCGCAACCCCGATCGAGATCGCGATCGGAATGTCGCGGCCGCTGCAGCTGGCGGCGTCCTGACGGCAGACCTCGAGCACGCGGCGGGCGATCGCGGCAGCCTCGCGCAGGGACGACGACGGCAGCACGACGCAGAACTCGTCGCCGCCGGTGCGGGCGAGCATGTCGCCGGGCCGCAGGCGGGTCTGCGCCATCAGGGTGAAGTGCTTGAGGCAGGCATCGCCGGCGGCATGGCCATGGGTGTCGTTGATGGTCTTGAAGCCGTCGAGATCGATCACCAGCAGCGAGAACGGCTCGCCGCTGCGCTCCGACCGTGCGCATTCCTCGGACAGGCGCTGCAGCAGATGCCGCCGGTTGGCGACGCCGGTGAGATCGTCGAGCAGCGCGAGGTCGGCGACCTCGCCGCGCAAGCTGTCCATCGCCATCAGCAGGAAGCCGAAATTGAGGGTCATCGACAGGAACAGCAGCCCGAGCACCATGATGGCATGGGCCTGGCCGCCGGCGCGCGCCGAGAGATCGTAGCCGAGCAGATTGCCCACGGTGCGCACGAGCAGAATCGCGATGATGCTGAGGATGACGATGCCGGACAGCTTGGCGCCCGGACTGACGCGGCCTTCCGGCGACAACAACAGACGCAGCGCCAGCACCAGCGGCAGGGCCTGTCCGAACGTGTAGCTCAGCATGCGCAGCTGCATGTGCTCGAAGCCGACCATGAAGACCACGACGCCGACGAGGCTCAAGCACCCCATCGCGGTCATCAGGCGCCACGACACCGGCCGATCGTAGAAGCGCTGAATGCCCATGGCGGCTAGGCAGCTCGCAGCGAT
This sequence comes from Bradyrhizobium sp. NC92, assembly GCF_025200865.1. NCBI lineage: Bacteria > Pseudomonadati > Pseudomonadota > Alphaproteobacteria > Hyphomicrobiales > Nitrobacteraceae > Bradyrhizobium > Bradyrhizobium sp. NC92. The sequence goes on along the minus strand of NZ_CP104171.1, from coordinate 1,608,235 downwards.
GACGCCGCCAGCGCCGAGCAGCAGCGGCAGGGGAGAGGCGACGAACAGACGGATCAAGGCCGTCATCGCGCCGGCCGCACCGACGAAGGCCGATGCCATCCAGAACCGCGCAGCCGCGAAATTCGGATAGGAACGCGTCACGTAGGCCCAGATCACGCCGAGCGCCAGGAAGTTGACGACGAAGACCGTCCACAATGTCGGTACGTTCAGCATGGCGCGTACAGCACGCGCCGCGTCCCGCCCCCCGTTGCCGGCAGCCGTCCATCCATGACCCATCCCCGTTTTCTTGCGGAAGACAATGCGACGGTTGCGCTTAATGGAGTCTCACTGCGACCTCTGAAAACGCGCCCTTGGTTTTGGATTCATGAACGACACGCGCCATTGTCGGATCGTTAAGTCTGTCGCCGCCGATGGCCGTGCTGGCGCGTGAGGCGGATTCGCGACCAAAAATCACCCGAAAATGCATCTGAGCTGTGGATAACAGGATGACACGGATGTGACGACGCGGGGCAGCCGGCTGCGAATCTGCTGAGTTTGTCGTCGAGGATGTTGCGAGGCTGGCCCTCCGCCGAGCATCCCTCGTGTCGCGTTCCACCATTAACCCTTGAGAGGATACTATGGCTAAGAAAGCGAAGAAGGCGGCGAAGAAGAAGGCGAAAAAGGCCAAGAAGGCGAAGAAGAAGTAACGAGGCTTCTGTTTCTTTGCCCGGGTGGACTCAGCTCCGCCCGGGCGTCGGGTCGATCGAAATTGGCGGGCGCAAGGCCCGCTTTTTTATTGGATTGGACCCGCTCCACTCTCTCGCTCCCTCTCCCCGTTCTTACGGGGAGAGGGTGGGGTGAGGGGCTTCTATCCACACGCGCAGCGGTCGAGATATCTGTACCCCCTCACCCGGATTGCATCTTCGATGCAATCCGACCTCTCCCCGCAAGCGGGGAGAGGTGACGAGACACCTACCGCTCCGACAACGCCAGCTTGGCGCCGAGTGCGGCGAAGCCGGCGGCAAAGCTGCGGCGCAGCCAGGCCATGACGGCCGGGCGGGAGATGACGCGCTCGCGCACCGCGGCAGCGCAGAAGCCGTAGAGGACGAACACCGCGAAGGTCATCGCCATGAAGGCGCCGCTCAATTCCAGCATGCGCGCCAGCACATGGGCCTCGTCCGCCGCGATGAATTGCGGCAGGAAGGCGAGAAAGAAGATCGACAGCTTTGGATTGAGGATGTTGATCAGGAAGCCGGTGACGATGACGCGGCTGCTCGATCGCTCCGTGATCTCGCCGCCAACCGCCAGCGCCCCGGTCTCGCGCAGCGCCTGCCAGGACATGTAGAGCAGATAGGCGACGCCGCACCATTTCAGTGCGGCGAACGCGAGCGCGCTGGTGTGGAGCACGGCGGCAAGGCCGAGCATCGCCGCCGCCATGTGCGGCACGATGCCGAGCGTGCAACCGAAGGCGGCCGCCACGCTGGCGCGCGAACCGCGGGTCAGCGCCGCGGCCAGCGTGTAGAGCACGCCGGTGCCGGGCGAAGCGACGACGATGAGCGAGGTGAGCAGGAAGGACCAAGTCATGGCCCGACCTTATCACCGCAGCGCGCTCCGAGAAAGCGAGCGCGTCAGGACAGCTGAGCGATCTCGGCCTCGCGCAGCACGTCGAGCGGCGCCCAGGGCTTGGCCCAGAACTTGGCGCCGTCGGGCAAGGGCTGCTTCAGGGGGCGGCCCGAGGTGACCACGACGTCGAGCTTCGGATTGCGGTCCTTGGCGACATGCGCGAGCTCGACGCCGTTCATGCGGCCGGCCAGCTGGACGTCGGTCAGCATCAGGCAGAGCGCGCCGGCGTTGTTGTCGAGAACGCGCTCGGCGGCTTCGGCACTTTCGCACTGGATGACCTGATAGCCGCTCTCCTCCAGCAGGACGCAAAGCATCTCCCGCTGCATGGCGTCGTCTTCAACGATCAGCGCTGTCGCGCGAAATGGCGTCGCTTGTCCCATCGGCGGCTCCCAATGCATTGCCTCCATAACGAATGTTAAAAACCGAGACCCGCTACGGTTCGGTTCCATTCTGAAAAAATGTAAAGCATAGTTCCATCATCAGGGGCTTGACGGGGGAAATTCATGACGACGATTCGGGGCGCTGCCGCCATCACGGGAGCCGCGAGCGGCATCGGCCGGGCACTGGCGATCGAACTCGCGCAACGCGGCTGCGACCTCGCGCTGGCCGATCGCGACGAGGGCGGATTGAAGGCGCTCGCGACAAAGATCGGAACAACGCGCAAGGTCAGCCTGCATCGCGTCGACGTCGGCGAGCCTGATGACATCGCGCAATTCGCAAGCGAGGCCATCGCCGCGCATCCCGCCCTCGGCATCGTCGTCAACAATGCCGGCGTTGCGCTGATGGGCTCGTTCGAGGAGATCGACCAGTCCCAGATGGATTGGTTGTTCGACATCAATTTCTGGGGCGTGGTGCACGGCACGCGCGCCTTCCTGCCGCATCTGAAGACGATGGGCGAGGCGCACATCGTCAACCTCTCCTCGATCTTCGGCATCATCGCCCCGCCGGGCCAATCGGCTTATGCCGCGGCGAAGTTCGCGGTGCGCGGCTTCTCGGAGAGCCTGCGGCACGAGCTCAGCGTCGCGGGCAGCCCGGTGAAGCTGTCGGTCGTGCATCCCGGCGGCGTCGCCACCGCGATCGCGCGCAACGCCCGCACCGGCGTCGGCATCACCGACAATGCCCGCCGCGCGCAATCGATCGAGCGGTTCGAGAACGCGGCGAAGACCTCGCCGAAGGACGCCGCACTGCGCATCATCCGGGGCATCGAGCGGAACGAGCCGCGCATCCTGATCGGCAACGACGCCCGCTTCATGGACCTGCTGCAGCGCTTCCGCCCGGGGACGTATTGGGCGCCGTTGCAGCGGAAGCTGGAAAAGATGGCGAAGGGGACGTGAGTTGGGAGAGGCAATGTCTCTCCACCGTCATTGCGAGCGCAGCGAAGCAATCCAGACTGTCTCCGCGGAAAGACTCTGGATTGCTTCGCTGCGCTCGCAATGACGAGTGTGGCTGGCGGGGTGTCGCCCTCACTGCCCCATCAGCCGGTCGGCGAAATAACCGATCGTCTTGCGATAGACCACCGCGCGGTTCCACTCGCGCATCGCCTCGAAGTTCGGCGTTCCCTCGCCATAGGGCTGGCCCATCTTGAAGCCGCTCGTTTTCAGGAGGTTCGCGGTCGAGGCAAGCACGTCGGGGATGCTGTGGCGGAGGTCGACATGGCCGTCGCCGTCGAAATCGACGCCGTACTTGATGTAGGACGACGGCAGGAACTGGGTCTGGCCGATCTCGCCGGCATAGGCGCCGATGAGGTCGCGCAGCGGCAGGTCGCCGCGCTGCACGATCTTGAGCGCGGCCAGCAGCTCGCCCTGGAACAGATCGGTGCGGCGGCAATCATGCGCGAGCGTCGCCAGCGTGCGGATCACCGGCAGCTTGCCGGTGTCGCCCTTGCCGAAATCGCTCTCGAGGCCCCAGATCGCGACGAGGATATAGCGCGGCACGCCGAACTGCTGCTCGATGCGCGACAGCAGCGCGGCATGGCGCTGCAGCAGCGCGCGCCCGCCATTGATGCGGCCGGGGCCGACGCGGGTCGAGACGTACTGCTCGAAGGTCTTGTTGAAGGTGTAACGCTGGCGCCGGTCGAAGGCGAGAACCGCAGGGTCGGGCGCCACGCCGCTGAGCGCCGCATTGGTCACGCCTGCCGAGACGCCGCCAGCCTGCGCCTCCTGCGCCATGCTGGCGATGAAGCCGTTGAAGTCGCCGCCGCAGCGGGCGGCCTGCGCCGATCCGCCGGCCAGAGACACGACGAAGGCAACGGCGAGAAGCAGTCTCGGCATGTGGAGCAAACCCCCAGAGAATCCCAGTGCGAAGCAGTGCTAAGGATCATGCCCGGGAACGCCGCGAGCGTCAAAGCGACCAGATCAATGATATCGGTGCCCTCGACCGACGGCGCCGAAACAAAAACTGCAAAACAACCCCATGCACAGTAGAAGTCCCGCGATGACACTTACGGTTTTTCCGAATCAACGTTGACTGTCGGGCAAAACAGTGGTATTGTGCCAACATCGCAAGCTCCAGACGTTGACGCCCGCGCGCTCTCGCTGCGTTGCGAGCGCGCGGCAAGATGACAAAATACTTCGATGATCCAAAGCATCTGCTTTTCGAAATTTGTGGGAACTCGCGATGACCATCAGCTGCATATCTGATGCGCCTGCTGCGACACCGTCACGCGACGATTTGCCTTGCCATCGCAGCGCGCAAGCGATAGCCTTCTATTTTAGGTTGTCGCCCTGCCAGCCCCGGGCGACGCTGAAGAGATAAACGGCGGGCTTCGGCCCGCCGTTTATTGAAGGGCGTGGCGACGACCCCGAAAGTCATTTGACTGCGGCGTCCTGATCGAGGACAAGCCGCCATGGCCAAGAAACCCGGAACCAACCCCAAAGGCGAATTCGCCTTCTTCAACGTCGTCTACGCCGACGATACCCAACGCTCCAACCGCCGCGTGCCAGCCGAGCTGCTCGGCGGCCTCGACGGCGACGAACCCGCCCGCGCCTTCATCATGGAGCAGGACCGCGAGATCGCGGAGAAGTCGGGCAAGCCGGCGCTGGAGATCAAGCGGATCGAGCGGGTCGGGGCGAAGAAGAAGTAGGCGGGCGCAGACAGGCGCTCACCCACGCCCGCTCCATCTATTCCAGGCAAACAGCAGATCGGCAAACCGGTCATAGGCAAACCGCGTGACCGGCAACGCCAAGCGATTGCCGAACAGCGCCGCAAGCCACCCCTCCCCCGGCGTCCGCCGCCAGAGCGCAATCGCGACATCCGCGCCGACGATGAGCCTGCCGTCTTCATCGGTCGCGTGCAGGCGGCGCCTGATGTCATCGAGCGAAGCACCGAAATGCGCCAGCGCATCGGGCTGCTCGTTGATGTCAGTGAATTCGACCATGCCCGCCCGCATGAGCGCCAGCAGCTTGTTGCGCTGCCAGTCGATGCCGGCGTCGCAAACGGGGCAGCGGGTGTTGTAGTAGACGGTCAGGTGGGTAGGCATCAATGCGCCTTTCTCGTCGGAACTATAGTCCGAGGGAAAGCTAGATAAACGTCTTTGGCTGAAAGCTGCCGATACGAAGGCACAAGGAAGGGCGGCCGCCCTAGGCCCGCCGAATTACGCGGCGGCCTCGACGGCGACGAGCCCGCGCTCAACATCATTGGGGAGCAGGATCGCGAGTCGCGGAAAAGAGCGCGAGGCCGGCGCTGGAGATCGAGCGGATTCAAAGGGTGGGGCGAAGAAGAGGTAGGCTTCGGCCCTGTCCCCGTCGTTGCGAGCGCAGCGAAGCAATCCAGAGATGCGTCTGTGGGGATGGGCGGCAGAGCAGACCTGATTTTTAAAACTTGAGTTCTCACATTTTGACCCATGCAGACCTCGAATAGCAGCGAAACTTTCGCGGCGAGCGGCCAGTCGAGGTATCGCTTCCTTAACGGTTCTTTATCGATGTCGCGGCTTTTCGTGAACCTTCAAAGGTTGTTTGTCGGTTTCCTTGCTGCAACTATGATTGTGGAAGGCCGCCGCTTGAGCGATCATCGTAGTGTGGGGGAACCGACTAGTTCGAATGCGGGAATTGCTGCAAACCGGTAAGGCAATAGCCACACTCGCCGTCGGCGTGGCCTTCTTCGCCTTCGCGACGTGGCTTGGGCTAGCCCAGATATGTCGCGTATTCACGACAGGAGAACTGTACTCGCGCGGTTACGGCCCTGGTTGGATGGGCTGGTCAAGACCCGTCAGCTTTGAGAGCGACCCAATCACCTTTGTATCGGCTCTCGTGACAGCCGTGCTCGTCATTGCTGCTGGGCTGTTCATTTTCGGACGGCTGTTCTCCAATGTACGACGCTGGTGGAACGCCCAGTAGCGCGCGAGCCGATCGGCCCTACCTGGGATTTGAAAAGTTTGCCCCTTCGATCATAGGGAGCGCAGTTCGGCAGTCTTGAAGGTCCGCACTCGGTCGGTGGCTGACTTACATGGCGATGCCCGCTGAGCACCGCTTATGAACCTCGGCGGACGCCTTGAGAAAAACGGGAGGTTATGTATGAAGCTATCCCAGCCGCTGACCGTGGTAATTCGCATACCAAACGTAGCTCTCTCGCGTTCCGATCTGGACACATCATTGAAGCTACAAGTCGATCGTTATGAACCGTCATCTCGTCTTGCGTATGTCCAAATCGATAACGGAGATGATGAAGATCAATGGGCTGCTTTACTCGACCTTATCCGTTCGATTGGCGCCGTCATTCCGGGTCTGTTAGCGAAAGGCGAGATCGGGCGACCGAGCGTGGACGTGGCTATGGTCTTTCCCGACTCGCTCATGGCCAAATATCTAACCATCCCCGCCGATGTTGTCGTGGCTGCGGGTGAGGCAGGGATGGGCATTGAGGTGTCTGTCTATAGGGGCGAGTAACAAGCCTGCTTGTGGCCCGTCGCGGCCAAGCAGAATGCCCGTTGAGGTGTCGGCTGTCGGGCGTGGAGCGGACGCTGATCGCAGCAATCTGGATCGCCGATTTTGACCCAGAACTGCCATCTAGCATCGGCTGATGCAATCAACGCTGGGTACGCGAGGGATCGGACCTATGCAGATATCCAGCGAACACATCACGCATCGCCGTACTTTCAATTTTCGGAAGGAGACGACCTACCTCACCTCGATGATACCCGGAGTGGGTAACCACATGAGCAAGCATCTCCTCTCGGGACATCCGCCCCTGCGTCCCATCTGTAAAGGTGAAATCGACCAGTTCTTCGAGGTCAGAAGAACTCGCTCGCGAAATGTAATCAATGTACCACTGGTCCGTTAGTCGAATGCTTGGGGCGAGTTGAGCAAGAACGGGCGTGTCAGCGCTCCAATTCGCCGCGTATGAGTGACGTTCGCCTTGAAGATTGGCGGCAAATATTCGGTCGACCATGTGGGCGTGATTCAGAACACGCAGTGCTGCCCGATATTCCGTTGTGTGCGGTTCAGCATCGACGGTGTTCAAGGCGAGAAGCAACTCCGCATTCGAGGCGGCTTTGTATTGAAGCAATGAGCTTATTAGGGTCTTGGCCGTCATGTTCTTCTCCTTGCGCATCAGAGAATCCCCGCAACAAACCCCCAAATGCCGATCGCAAATAGCGTCGGCATCAGCGAGCTGCATTGGTATGACGGCTACTTGTGCGCTGGCGGCCGCTCAATCGCGCACATAGAACCTGCACGCGTATGCAGGACGGTTCAAGATCAAAAAGCAAAATCTCTGTCGTGACCATCGCCGATCACTCGAGGTGTAAAATCAAATTTGGTGTGCCACCGGAGTAGGGTCTCTTTTGGCCCATCTCGGAAGTCGGGCGCCGTCCGCTCTTTCGTTGCTGTTGGAATAGAAGCGGACATGGGTCGGGCAATCGCCTGGTGAGTACAAACTGCAGCCTGGATTGCTTCGTCGCAAGCGCTCCTCGCAATGACGGGGCGAGAGCCGGGTCAAAGAAAAACGGCGGGCTGTTGGCCCGCCGTTTTCGTTCTGATTGAAATCGAATCAATTATCCAAAAAGCTCCGCAACTTCCGCGACCTCGACGGATGCTTCAGCTTCCGCAGCGCCTTCGCTTCGATCTGACGGATACGCTCGCGCGTCACGCTGAACTGCTGGCCCACTTCTTCCAGCGTGTGGTCGGTGTTCATGCCGATGCCGAAGCGCATGCGGAGCACGCGCTCTTCACGCGGGGTGAGCGAGGCGAGGACGCGCGTGGTGGTCTCGCGCAGGTTGGACTGGATCGCGGCGTCGATGGGGAGAATCGCGTTCTTGTCCTCGATGAAATCGCCGAGATGTGAATCCTCTTCGTCACCGACCGGCGTCTCCAGCGACAGCGGCTCCTTGGCGATCTTGAGGACCTTGCGCACCTTTTCCAGCGGCATGCCCAGTTTCTCGGCGAGCTCTTCCGGGGTGGGCTCGCGGCCGATCTCGTTGAGCATCTGGCGAGACGTGCGCACGATCTTGTTGATCGTCTCGATCATGTGCACGGGGATACGGATGGTGCGGGCCTGGTCCGCGATCGAGCGGGTGATCGCCTGCCGGATCCACCACGTGGCGTAGGTCGAGAACTTGTAGCCGCGGCGGTACTCGAACTTGTCGACCGCCTTCATCAGGCCGATGTTGCCTTCCTGGATCAGGTCGAGGAACTGCAGGCCGCGGTTGGTGTACTTCTTGGCGATCGAGATCACGAGGCGGAGGTTGGCTTCCACCATCTCCTTCTTGGCCTGGCGGGCCTCGCGCTCGCCCTTCTGCACGGAGTGCACGATCTTGCGGAACTCGACGATCTCGAGGCCGGTCAGCGCGGCGAGCTGATGCACCTCGTGGCGGAGGTCCTTGATGCGGTCCTTCTCGTGGTGGACGAAGTTCTTCCAGCCCTTGGCCGAGAGCTTCGAGACGCGGTTTAGCCAGCGCGGGTCGAGCTCCGAGCCGGTGTAGTTGCGCAGGAAATCCTCGCGCGCGACGCCGTGGCTGTCGGCAAGGCGCATCAGGCGGCCCTCATGCGAGACGAGGCGCTTGTTGATGTCGTAGAGCTGCTCGACGAGGCTGTCGATGCGGGCCTGGTTGAGGCGCAGCGACTTCACCTCGACGATGATCTCGTCCTTCAGCTTCTTGTACTTGCGCTCCTGGTGCGGCGAGAGCGACTCGTTCTGGAGCTGGTTCTGAATGTCCTGCTCCTGAAGCTTGCGCAGCTTCTTGTAGCTGTCGGCGATGCGATCGAAGATCTCCACCACCTTCGGCTTGAGCTCGGCCTCGATCGCCGCGAGCGACATCTGGTTCTCGAACTCGTCGTCGTCCATGTCGGCTTCGGCCGCAGCCTCGCCGGGATCCTTCTCCTCGCCGGCATCAGCACCGCCGCCGGCAGGCGCGGCGCGGAACGGGGTCGGTGACGGCGGCGCCGCGGGCGGCGCGACATGGGCGGGCGCGGCTGCGGACGCGGTGGCTTCGCCGCCCTCGGCGGAGGCTTCGCCGCCCTCGCCATTGGGACCTGCGATCATCGCGGTGTTCATGCCGCCCTTGGCGTCCGGGCCGGCATAGGTCGCTTCGAGATCGATGATGTCGCGGAGGAAGATCTTGCCTTCGTTGAGCTCGTCGCGCCAGATGATGATGGCCTGGAAGGTCAGCGGGCTTTCGCAGAGGCCCGCGATCATCGCCTCGCGGCCGGCCTCGATGCGCTTGGCAATCGCGATTTCGCCTTCGCGGGAGAGCAGCTCGACCGTGCCCATCTCGCGCAGATACATGCGCACGGGATCGTCGGTGCGCTCGCCGGGCTCGCTCTTCTTGACCTCGGTGACGGCCTTCTGGGTGACCTCGACGAGCTCGTTATCGGTCTCGTCCTCGCCCTCGTCCTTCTCCTCCTCGCCTTCGCTATCGTCGGCTTCGGTGACGTTGATGCCCATGTCCGAGAGCATCGACATGATGTCCTCGATCTGTTCGGGCGAGGTCTGGTCGGACGGCAAGACTTCGTTGAGCTGATCGAAGGTCACGAAGCCACGCTTCTTGGCCTGCTTGATCATCTTCTTCACGGCGGCGTCGGACAGGTCGAGCAAGGGCGAGGGCGCGTCCTGGGAATCCTTCTCCGGCGCATCCGCTGCCTTGTCGTCTTTTTCCTTGTCCTTCGCCTGCAGCGTCTTTGCCTTGGTGGCCATCCATTGCTCCTAAACGCGCTTCATGCGAGACGCCCGCCGCGCCTTCGCGTGAATTCACATGAACCTGTTGCTCGACGCTCTCGCTTCGGCAGCTCTCGACACGGAAAGGGCGGCGCACAAACCTCTCGCCACCCCCAACTTTCTCTCGCCGGAATTGCCTAACGCTTCGTCAGCCTCTTTGTCGCGGCGGATGCAGGTGTAGTGCCAACAGCGATTGCGCGGATTCATTCCTGACGCGTCTGTTATGCCTGCGGCCGCCTCCGGGCCAAAGTGCTACAAGACCGTTAAGCCTCGATTAACCCTGTTTTTGCCGCCAAATCATGGATTTGGCGAGTCTTTTAGCGGTTCCGGCCGCGGCCGTCCGCATGATTCTTTCATCACATGCTCTTCTGGAGCCGGCCCGACAGCTCGCCAAAACCCTCGATCAGGGCCTCGGTACCGTCGACTTCCCCTATCCGAGCCTTGACGTCTCGCAGCCACGCCAAATTGGCCTCGCTGGGATCCTCCCCCAAGGCCAGCTCGGCGTCTTTCAGCTCTCTAAGTAGTGAATGGTATTGCCGATGCAAGGCAACCAGCTGGTGCCAGGTGGCAAGAACGTCATCCCGGGCCGCGCCCTCGCGGGCGGCCCACACCGCCTGAGTCGTGATGACATTCTCAACCCTTTGAAGAGTTTGAGTAAATCCGCCCTTTTCGAGGTCGCCGCGCATCTTTTCGGCCAGCTCGCCGGGGTCCGGCGAGTGGTGATGGTCGTTGGCGAAGGCGGCGATGATGCCGGCCCGGAGCTTGTGGGCCTCGGGATGGGCCAGCTCCAGGGCGGCGACCTCCTCCAAATGCTCGTGCAGCAGCCAGGGGTGGTTGATCAGGCTTTGCAGAATCAGGGCTTCGCGACGGGAGATGGCGCTGCGCTGGCCCCGCATGATCGGGCTTGCCGCCAGCTGGGGGCTCGCCGCCTGATAGGGGCCGGAGGGCAGCAGGGTCGGACCCGGGGCGCCGCGACGGCCGCCGCCGAACCCTTGTCCGCCGAATCGATTCGGCCCGCTCCGCGGCTGGAACGGCCGGCCGCCACCGGGGCGGAAATTGCCCCGGCCGCCAAAGCCGCGCCCGCCTTCGGGCGCGAAGGTGCGCTGCAGCCGCTCGACGAAGTCATCGCGATAATAGCGCCGCACCACCTCGTCGCGGATGCCGTTGGTGAGGTCCTTGATGCGGGCCTCGAGCGCGGCGCGCCGCTCGGGCGTGGCGAAATTGCCGCCCTCGAGCTCGCGCGACCAGATCATGTCGGCAAGCGGACGGGCGGCGGCGATCACCTCCTCGATCGCACCGCGCCCGCCCGAGCGCACGAGGTCGTCAGGGTCCTGCCCTTCCGGCAGCAGCGCAAAGCGAAGACTCTTGCCGGGTGCGAGGAATGGCAAGGCAAGGTCCGCAGCACGATACGCCGCCTTCTGTCCGGCGCGGTCGCCGTCGAAGCAGAGGATCGGCTCGTCCGCCATCTTCCAGAGCAGCGCGAGCTGGCTCTCGGTGAGGGCGGTGCCGAGCGGCGCGACACTGCCGGCAAAGCCCGCGGTGACCATGGCGATGACGTCGACATAGCCTTCGACCACGATCAGCGGGCTGCCGTCATGGGTGGCTTTGCGCGCGGTCTGGTGGTTGTAGAGATTGTCGCCCTTGTGGAAGAGCGGCGTCTCCGGCGAATTCAGGTACTTTGCCGGAACGTCCTTCTCCAGCGCGCGCCCGCCGAAGGCGATGACGCGGCCGCGCAGATCCGTGATCGGAAACATCACGCGATCGCGGAAGCGGTCGTAAGGCACGGGGATGTCGTTGCCGGCCACCAGCAGCCCGGTCTCGACCATGTCGTCGACGGAGACGCCGAGCTTGCCGAGATGCTCCTTCAGCGCGAATTTCTCGCCCGGCGCATAGCCGAGGCGGAACTGCAATTGCGTCACTGGGGAGATGGCGCGATCGGCGAGATAGCCGCGCGCCTTCGCGCCCACGCGCGAGGCCAGCGTCTCGGCGAAGAATTTCGCCGCGAGATCCATCACGTCATGCAGCGAGCGCCGCCGCTGCTCTTCGCGCGCCGCGTTGGGCGTCACCGCCGGCAGCGGCAGGCCCGCCATGTTGGCGAGACGCTCCACGGCTTCAGCGAACGGCAGGCCGTCGGTCTCCATCACGAAGCTGATGATGTCGCCGTGCTTGCCCGAGGAGAAGTCGTGATAAAAACCCTTCTGGTCGTTGACGTAGAAGGACGGCGTCTTCTCCTGCTGGAACGGCGACAGCCCCTTCCACTCCCGCCCCGCCTTCTTCAGCTTGACGCGCTTGCCCACGACCTCGGAGACCGAAAGCCGGGCACGAAGCTCGTCGAGGAACTGGGGCGTGAAGCGCATGGGCTCTGTGTAGCGCGAACCGGGGTGAGTCGGGCGAAGGATCAGGGATATAGGTGCGGCGCGGCCAAAGGCCAGGTTTGTCGGGCTTATCCGGGTTATTCGACCTATGCACAGGGCCTCCGTCATCTCCCGTCATTCCGGGGCGATGCGAAAGCATCGAGCTATGGTGCGCAATTGCGCACCTGAGAATCCATGGCGCCGCCGGGACGCTCGGAGAAATGGATTCCGGGCTCGCGCCAAGGGGCGCGCCCCGGAATGACGAGCCACTTGAACCGCGCCCAGTTCCACGCTTCCATACCGCCATGTTCAGGACCTTTCGAGGCGGCCACAGCGGGGGCTGGCGGGTGACCTCGATTTCGCCAGTGACGGGCGAGCCCCTGCCCTTCGTGCCGGCGCTGTCGGTGACCGACAGCGACGCCGTCTCGTTGCCGCTGGTGCCCTCGCGCAATGCCTGGCGGCTGGTCGGCGTTGCGAGCAGCCTGCGCTACACCGAGCGGGCCGAGAAGCAGCAGCTCGTCGCCGTGCAGGCCGGCCTCGGCCGGCTGGAAGCAACCAGCGCGGCGCTGATCCCGATCCGCAAGTCGCAGGCCTGGTGGGACCTGACCCAGGAAGAGCGCCGCAGGATTTTTGAGGACAAGTCGCACCACATCGCCAGCAGTCTTCGTTTTCTGCCCGCGATCGCACGCCAGCTCTATCATTGCCGCGACCTCGGCGGCCCCTTCGATTTCCTGACCTGGTTCGAATTCGCCCCCGCGCACGCCTCGCTGTTCGAGGAGCTGGTGGCGATGCTGCGGCGGACCGAGGAGTGGAGCTATGTCGAGCGCGAGGTCGACGTGAGCGTGGTCAAGGAAGTGCTGTCGGCATAAAAGGTCTGCTCCCTCTCCCCGCAAGCGGGGAGAGGTGAAAACCGCATTCGCTGTCAGTGCTCCAGGAATCGCCCGGATTCGATGCGCGGCAGATCGGTAACCGGCCAATTGTAGACGTAGGTCCAGGCCTTCTCGGTGGTGCCGCCGGGCAACGTCACCTCGATCATCTGCCGCAGATATTCCGTCGGCTCGGGAAACCCCTCGCCGCAGGCCTCGTACATGTCGAGCTCGCGCAAGAGCTCGTCCGGCACGCGCAGGTGAAAGAGCTCGCCATGAACGATGTCCGCCGGCGCCTCGGAGAGCAGCAATCCCGGATAGTGCTTCACCAGAACGAGCCGGCCGCGGCAGGTGGCTTCGCCGAGGAATTCGGAATGGCCCGCGAGCAGCCGCGCCATCGGGTGGTCGAAGCCGCGCATCAGGGTGCCGTAAACGAAGAGTCGATCCGAGCTCATGCTGTTCCAACGTTGCGGCGTCGGTGCGATACCGCTACTCCGTTTACACACTTTGTCATTCCATAGGCAAATCAGGATGGCTTTGGATATTGCCGACGTAGCAGATCAATTGCTCGGAGAGGGCGACATTCCGCCCGTACATGAGGTGAATGCGGCAGGGACATCGCCGTTCCTGCTCACCGCGGACCATTACGGACGGGTGCTGCCGCGCGCGCTCGGCGATCTCGGCGTCGCGGAGAGCGATCTCGTCAGGCACATCGGCTGGGACATCGGCATCGCCGGTGTCGCCGAGCGGCTCGCCGCGATGCTCGATGCGCATCTGATCGCGCAGCGCTATTCGCGCCTGGTGATCGACTGCAACCGCCCGCCCGGTGTCGCAAGCTCGATTCCCGTGATCTCCGAGGCAACCGCCATCCCCGGCAATGAGGATCTATCGGCCGCGGCCAAGGAGATGCGCCGGCGCGAGATCTTCGATCCCTATCACCGCCGGATTGGCGCGGCGATCGATGCGCGCGTCAACGCTGGCAAACCGACGGTGCTGGTGGCGCTGCACAGCTTCACGCCGGTCTATTACGGCGAGCCGCGGCCCTGGCACATCGGCACGCTCTATCGGCGCGACACCGTGCTGCCGCGGCTGATGCTGCAGCATTTGCGGGACGAGAGCGCGCTCGTCGTCGGCGACAACCAACCTTACGCGGTGAGCGACATCACCGACTACACCATTCCCGTCCACGGCGAGGCGCGCGGCCTCGTCAACACCGGCATCGAGATCCGCCAGGACCTGATCGCCGAGGCGAGCGGCCAACAGCAATGGGCCGAGCGGCTGGCGCGGATCCTGCGCGAGATCGAGGCAACGCTGCGCAAGCAGGGAGCGGCGTGAGCGGTCACTTCGCCCGCGTCAGCGCCAGCCAGATGCCGCCGCCGATCATGAAGCCGCCGGAGATGCGCGACATCAGCCGCGTGCGCCGCGCCGAGAAGAATTTTCGCGCGCGGCCGGCGGCAATCGCATAGAGCGCATCGGTCAGCACGGCCGTTACCATGAAGGTGACACCCAGCAGCGCGACCTGCGGGAAGTGCGGCTGGCTCATGTCCATGAACTGCGGGATGAAGGCGCCGAAGAACACCAGCACCTTCGGATTCGACAGCAGCACCAGGAATCCCTGCAGGAAGAAGCCGCCGCGCGGCGGCGGTGGCGGCGCGTCGATATCGACGCCCTCGACCGGCGCCCAGATCAGCTTGATGCCGAGCCAGACGAGATATGCGGCGCCGGCAAAGCGCACCCAGTCGAACCAATAGCCCATGGTCGCCATCAGCGAGGTCAGGCCGATCGCGACGATGCCGATGACGATGGCAAGCCCGGCCTGCGCGCCGGCCACGTTGATGAGCGCCGCACGCGTGCCGTGGCGCAAGCCATTGGCGATCACGAGGGTGACGATCGGCCCCGGCAGCAGCGCCAGCGCAATGCAGGCGGCGACGAAGGCGAAATAGGCTTGCATGGACATCATGGAAGGGACTCGCTGACGGCGGTTTCGCCGCATTAATGCATGGCGAGGGCAAGAACGGAAGACGTTCCCTCTCTCCTCGCCTTCACTTGACATGCAACCTTTTGGTTGCCTATTATCTCGACCATGGATGAAGTCTTCAAAGCGCTCGCCGATGCGTCACGACGGTCGCTGCTCGACAGGCTTCACACCAGGAACGGCCAGACATTGAACGAGCTTTGCGAGGGCCTCGCCATGACGCGGCAAGCCGTCACAAAACACCTTGTCATTCTCGAAGAGGCCAACCTGGTCACGACCATCAGGCAGGGCCGCGAGAAGCTGCATTATCTCAACCCGGTGCCGATCCATCAGATCGGCGAACGCTGGATCAAGAAGTTCGAGCGCAGCAAGTTAGCCGCGCTCAGCGAATTGAAACGCCAGTTGGAGAAGCGCGATGAGTAAGCCGAAGTTCGTCTACGTGACCTACATCGAGACCACGCCCGAGAAGCTGTGGCAAGCGCTGACGTCGAGCGAGTTCACCAGGCAATATTGGTTCGGCGCCGGGGTTCGCTCGGACTGGAAGGTCGGCTCTCCCTTCGCGCTTCTGCTCGATGGTGAGGTCACCGATTCCGGCGAGATCCTGGAATCCGATCCGCCGCGGCGCCTGTCCTACAGCTTCAAGCACCACAAGTTCGAGGAGCTGCGCAACGAGCCGGCCTCGCGCGTCGTCTTCACGCTCGAACCGTTCGGCCCGCTCGTGCGTTTGACCGTGCTGCATGACGGCTTCGTCGAGGGCGGCAAATATCTCGGCGCCGTCTCCAACGGCTGGCCGGCGATCCTGTCCGGGCTCAAGAGCCTGCTGGAGAGAGGCCAGGTCCTCGCCATCCCGCGCACGGCGCTCAACAAGGGATTCGACGCAAAATGAACCTCGATCAATTCAAGCCGCTGACCGTCTACACCATCTACATCGCCTCGACGCCGGAGAAGGCGTGGGAGGCGCTGACGTCCGCCGAGTTCAGCCGAAAATATTTCTCCGGCTTTGCGGTGGAGATGGAGCCGAAGCTCGGCGGCAGTTTCATTGTGCACGCGCCCGACGGCTCCGAGCACATCCGCGGCGAAGTGTTCGAGTACGATCCGCCGAGGAGGCTCACGGTGAGCTGGAACGTCAATTGGCCGGGCCTCGTGGAAAAGCTCGGCACCACGATTGTCACCTACGAGATCGAGCAGGCCGGCGAAGCCGTCCGCCTCACCATGAGCGAACGTCACGACCGCGAGCTCAGTGACGATATCCTCTCCGGCGGTCGCACCGGCTGGCCCGCGATCCTCTCCGGATTGAAGAGCCTGCTGGAGACCGGCAAGGCGCCGAAGATCGAGATGTCCCCGCCGGTGAGGTTGCTGGAAGCGCTGAAGGCGATGGGCATCAAGACGCCGTAGGTGCGACGAGGGTCTTCCGCGAACTCGATATCGTAGGGTGGGCAAAGCGAAGCGTGCCCACCGCCTCTATGCTGTATTGGGTCAGTGGTGGGCACGGCGCAAGTGCGCCTTTGCCCACCCTACGGCACTGCCCACGGGGCGAAGGGAGCGATAAGCTACACCGGCGCCACCAGGCGCCGATAGAGGTGCCACGTCGCATGCCCCAGCACCGGCAACGTCACGATCAGCCCGAGAAAATAGGGCAGCGCCGAGACGATCAGCAGCATCACGATCACGGCGGCCCAACCGACCATCGGCAGCGGGCTCGTCACCACCGCGCGCACGCTCGTCACCATCGCCGTGACGAAATCGACCTCGCGATCGAGCAGCAGCGGGAACGACACCACGGTCAGCGAGAACAGGATCAGCGACAGCACGGCCCCGACCGCATTGCCGATGGCCAGGAACAGCAGGCCCTCGCTGGTCGTCAGCACCACCGTCATGAACTCCTGCAAGCTCGAGAACGAAGCGTTGAGGCCGAGCAGCAGCGCGATCAGGAGCCGCACCTGGTACATCCAGATCACGAACATGAACAACGTCACGAAGGCCATCCAGCCGATCTCGCTGCGCGCGCGGATTGCGAACCAGATCGCAGAGAACGAGACCGGCTCGCCGCGCTCGCGGCGCCGGCTGACTTCGTAAAGACCGATCGCAACGAACGGACCGATCAGCGCAAAACCGGCAGCGAGGGGATAGACCAGATAGACCATGCCGAAGGCGGTGAGACAGAGCATGATGACGATGCCGCCGGCGGCGTAGAGCGCGCCGAAGCAGAGACCATAGAGCGGCAGCGCCTGGAAATCGCGCAGGCCCTCGACCAGCGCCTCGGCGATGTCGGCCGCCGCCACGGGACGCACCACCGGATCGACCTTGCCCGAGATGGACATCAGCTTCCTCCGCACATCGGCGCGATCTTCGTCGCGCGCATGCCGCGATATTAGCGCCGCCGCGCGGCGGCGCAACTCGAGGCCGGCCGGCGCGATGAGGAGCAGCGACGCAACATCGCTCGCACTCGGAAATCTTAAGCCTTTCGCGCGATTTTCGCGCCGACGGCTATGGACGGGGCGGATGCTCGTGCCGCAAATTGTACCTCCGAGCACCCTCGCCGAGAGAGCAGATCACCCACCGATGAGCCTGCGTACCCGGTTACTGATCCTCGTCATCGCGGCCATGCTCGTGCCGGCGATTCTGGTCGGGCTGCGCTTCGTGCAGAACCGGGCCAGCGAGATCGACGCGGCGCTGGCCAATCTCGCCGCATCGGCCGACGACATCGCCAGCGATCTCGGCGAGAAGATCCAGGGCACTGCGCAACTTCATTACGGGCTCGCCCGCGCCCGCGACCTCGACACGCGCGACAAGGCGGCATGCTCGGCGTTTCTGTCGGATGTCCGCGAGGAATATCCGCAGTTCACGGGTATCCTGACCATCGATCCCGACGGCAGGCTGTTCTGTGACTCGCTGCGGACCAACCGCACGCTCGACCTGAACGACCGCAGCTATTTCAAGGAGGTCAAGAATCTCCAGGGCGTCGTCGCGGTGGAGCCGGTGTTCGGCCGCCTCACCGGACTGTCGGTGCTGCAGATCGCCTATCCGGTGCGATCGGATACGGGCGCGCTGAAATTCGTGCTGCTCGCATCGTTCAACCTGAACAAATTCGCGGAGTTTCACCACAAGCGGCTGCTCGCCGAGAAGGACATCCTGTTCGTCGACGCCAAAGGCACGGTCCTGGCAGCGCCCAAGGGTGGCGGCTGGAGCGTACCCGTCGGCGGATCCATTGCGGGCTCCGACCTGTTCCGCTTCGCGGCAGCGCCCGATGGCGAGCCATTCCGGGAGATCACCGATCGCGGGGGCCGCACGCAGATCTGGGGCGTTGCCCGCTCGCCGGCGATCCGCAAGGCCGGACTCTACATTTTGGTTGGGCGGTCCAAGGACGGACTGGTCGCGGCAGCGAACCGCCGGCTCTACGAGGACATGGCGATTCTGGCAGTGGCCTCGCTGCTGCTCCTCGCCGGCCTCTGGATTCTCACGACCGTGAGCATCGGACGGCAGGTTGGGCGGCTCGCTGCCATGGCGAAGAGCCTCGGGCGGGGCGATCTCAGCGCGCGCATTCCGGAGCCTCACCCGGGCGGCGAGCTCGGCGGATTGATGACCCTGCTCAACAGCACGGCCGAATCGCTCGAGCAGCAGCGCGCCGCCATCGCCGATCTCAGCCACAAGCTCAGCCAGTCCCAGAAGATGGAAGCCATGGGCCAGCTCACGGGCGGCGTGGCGCACGATTTCAACAATCTCCTGACCGTCATTCTCGGCAATTCCGAGCACCTCGCCGACAGGCTTGCGGGGAACAAGGAATTGCACCGGATCGCCGACGACATTGCCACCGCCGCCGAGCGCGGCTCCGACCTGACACGGAGCCTGCTCGCCTTCGCGCGCAAGCAGCCGCTGCGGCCGCGAGAGATCGACATCGCCGAGCAGGTGACCGGCATGACGCAGCTTCTGCAGCGGACGCTGGGCGAGCACATCGAATCCAGCTTCGCGTTCGCGCCGGATCTCTGGCTCGCCAGCGTCGATCCCGGCCAATTGGCGACAGCCGTGCTCAATCTCGTGCTCAACGCGCGCGACGCGATGCCTGACGGCGGCAAGCTGACGGTCGAGGTGCGCAATGCATCGCTCGGCGAATCCGACCTCGACGTCAACGGCGAGCCGCGGCCCGGCGACTACGTCATGCTGGCCGTGAAGGATACCGGGTCCGGCATGAGCAGCGAGGTGTTGGGGCGAGCGTTCGAGCCGTTCTTCACCACCAAGGAGGTCGGCAAGGGGACCGGCCTCGGCCTCAGCATGGTCTACGGCTTTGCGCAACAATCCGGCGGACTCGTGCAGATGCAGTCCGAACCGGGTCATGGCAGCGTAGTCCGGCTGTTCTTTCCCCGCTTCGCGACGCCGCCGAACGAGGAGCCGTCACCGGCAGAGCGTGTCGCCGCACCCGAGGGCCACGAGACGATCCTCGTCGTCGAGGACGACGACATGGTGCGCGCCTATGTCGAGAACGAGCTGAGGGCGCTCGGCTACCGCGTCATCTCGACGGCGAACGGACCTGCGGCGCTGGACGCGCTGCGCCAGTCCGGGGACATCCAGCTTTTGTTCACCGACGTCGTGATGCCCGGCGGCATGTTCGGGCCGGAGCTGGCGAGACAGGCCGTTCAACTGCGGCCTGGACTCAAGGTGCTCTTCACGTCCGGCTACAGCCAGGATCCGGTCAAGACGCCCGACGGGATCGACGCCCGCATTCTGACCAAGCCGTTCCGGCGCAAGGATCTCGCCGCGATGCTGCGTACGGCCCTGTCGGAGCCGCCGCGGTAGATCAGGACGCGATCGTGAGCTGCAGCGCCACTGCGAGATTGGCCGCGAACAGAGCCGCATCGATGACGAAGATCCGGAGCATCGGGCCCTTCAACACCGGCCAATAGGCCACCCCGACGCGGCCGCCGCGCATCAGCACCGGGACATTGTAGGCGAACTGGCTGAAATGGCAGGCGGCAAAGAACAGAAACAGCGCGAGCTGCGCTTCGACCGGCTGGAAGAAGGACGGACGGGCCGCCAGCAGATAGAGCGACAAGAGCCCGATCGGCAGATTCATGCCGCCGAGGAACGCGACGCTCGCCGCAAGGGTCGGCGCGATCGGATTGCTGCGCTCCTCCCGCGGCAGCAGGATCTTCAACGTGTTGGTTTGCGCGATGCTGAACTGGATGAACGCCCCGACGAACCAGAGCGTGTTGAGGAGCAGGACGATGTCCGAAAACCGCATGGCTATTTCCCGTAAAAAGCTTCACTGCGCACCACACGGCCCACATCGTCGAAGTCCATGAATTCGCTGGCGCGCGTATCGCCCAATTGCCACCACACCGTCAGCCGCGCGATCGCCTCGTCCCAGCTCCAGCCCAGGATCTTCAGGTCGGCAGTTTCGATGTGGCCATAGGCCTTGCGCCAGTAGGCGCGGATGTTCTCGGCGCCGGTGACGGTCGGAGACCCCGTCAGGGTGAGAGCGAGAGGGCTGCGCATCTGCGCATCGTCGGCGAAATGGGCGACGACCGCGTCGATATCGACCCTGCACCAATTCGCACACCATGCCGCGACGAAGCTTGCGGCGGCCGCGCGGTTCATTGCCTGTCCGCTCACGACACGGATCCTCCCCTTGGCTCGTGGCCGGGAAGGTGGCAAAGCGCACGCCTCATGTCAACTATGTTGACTTGAGATTTCCATCAATTGTTGTCGGCGATCGCCTCCATCACCCCGATCCATCCCGCCGCACCGCTCGCCCCGACGCGCTCGAACGCCTCGCGCAGGACCTGGCGCTCGTGGTCCGAGGCCCGTTGCTCGATGCGCCGCCCCGCTTCGGTCAGGCGCAGCAGTTTCGAGCGGTGCTGCTCCGGCGCGCGCTTCGAGGTCAGGAGCTTGCGCTCCACGAGCAGATTGAGCGGCCGGTTGAGGGCCTGCTTGGAAATGCCGAGGATCTCGATCAGCGCGCCGATGGCGATGTCGGGCCGGCGCGCCACCACGTAGAGGATGCGATGGTGCGGACGCGACAGGCCCTGCTTGGCAAGATATGCGTCGGCCTCCAGCGTCATGCCGCGCCAGCCGTAGTACATGAGCTCCAGCGCCGCATCGAGCTCGTGCAGCTTTGCAAGCGAGGCGCGGTGAAGCCCCGCGGCTTGAGAGGTCTTTGCCATGGTCGGAAGTCAGCCCTTGTAAGAAGTCAGCCTTTGGCCCGCAGCTCGCGGCGCAGTACCTTGCCGGTCGCTGTCATCGGCAGCGTCTCGGCGAACTCGACGAAGCGCGGATATTCGTGCGCGGCGAGCTGCACCTTGACGAAGTCCTGGATCTCGCGCGCCAGCGCGTCGCTGCCGGCAAAGCCCGGACGCAGCACGATCCAGGCCTTGATCGATTCGGTGCGGATCGGATCGGGAATGCCGACCACCGCAGCCATTGCCACCGACGGATGTTTCATCAGCGTGTGCTCGATCTCGGAAGGGCCGACGCGGTAGCCGGCGGTGGTGATGACGTCGTCCTCGCGACTGACGTACCAGAAATAGCCGTCCTCGTCCTGCACGCCGAGATCGCCGGTGAGCAGGAAGTCGCCGGTATATTTCTTCGCCGTCGCCTCCGGATTGCGCCAATATTCCAGCATGGTAACGGGACATGGCTGGCGCACGCCGATGATGCCGCGCTGACCGCGCGGCAATTCCTCGCCCTTGTCGTTGACGATGCGAACGTCGAAGCCGGGCGTTGCCTTGCCCATCGAACCCGGGCGGATCGGAAACAGGTTGGAATTGCTGCCGATCACGAGGTTGCACTCGGTCTGGCCGAACACCTCATGTGCGTCGACACCAAACGTCTCGCGCACCCAGCCGAGCAATTCACCGCCGAGCGACTCCCCGCCGGTGAAGATGCTGCGCAGCTTCACGCCGGAATGCCTGACGCCGGCCTGCCGCATCAGCTTCAGGGCCGTCGGGGGCAGAAAGACGTTGCGGACGGAAAGATCGGCCATCATCTGCATCGCTGCCTGCGGCTCGAATTTTCGCGCGCGATGGCCGACCAGCGGAATGCCGTGGTACCAGAACGCGAGCAGGCCGTTGATGAGCCCGCCGATCCAGGCCCAGTCCGCCGGCGTCCACATGAGATCGCCGGGCTTGGGTAAGAAGTTGTGGCACATCTCCACATTCGGCAGATGGCCGAGCACGACGCGATGCGCATGCAGAGCGCCCTTGGGATTACCCGTCGTGCCCGAGGTGTAGATGATCAGCGCGGGATCGTCGGCCGAGGTATCCGCGCGCGCGAAGTCGGGCGAAGCGGCTTTCACCGAAGCCCAGAACGATTTCGTGCCGGCGGGGGCGCGCGCGCCAACGATGTAGACGTTCCTCAGCTCCGGCAGGCGGTCGCGGATCTTTGACAGCTTTTCCCAGCCGCCCTCGTCGGTGACGATCGCCTTGGCCTCGGAGTTCGACAGGCGGAACTCCAGCGCGTCCTCGCCGAACAGGGCGAACAGCGGGATCGAGATCATGGCGGAGCGAAACGCCGCCATGTGCACGATCGGCAATTCCAGCGACTGCGACAGGAAGACCGCGACGCGGTCGCCGCGGACAAGTCCGTCGGCCTTCAGCACATTGGCGAAACGGCGCGACATCTCCGCGACCTCGTCGAACGAGGTGCGGCTGGTGGCGCCGTTCTCGTCGACATAGATCAGCGCAAGCCGGCCGCTGCCGTCGGCATGGCGATCGCAGCACGCCTCCGCCATGTTGAAGCGCGCGGGGATGTCCCAACGGAAGTTGCGGACGAGCTCGTCGTAGGTTGCGGCTTCGGTGAGCATGGGCTTGGTCGTTTCCCGGTGTGTTGTTATGGCCCAGTCTAGAGCTGTGAATGCTCGGAACAAGAGCTCGGGACGTCATTCCGGGGCGACGCGTCAGCGTCGAGCCCGGAATCCATTGCGTAGCGTTTGCCGCGGCCCAATGGATTCCGGGTTCGCCCTGCGGGCGCCCCGGAATGACAGGGGTCACCGCACCGTCGCAAAGAACTTCCTGACATCGCGCACGAACAACTCCGGCTGCTCGAAGGCGGCGAAGTGACCGCCCTTCTCCATCTCGCTCCAATGCGTGATGTTGGGGAAGTTCGGTTCCATCCAGCGCCGCACCGGCGTGATGATCTCCTTCGGAAACACCGCGACGCCCGTCGGCACCTTCACCACCGGCGTGGTGCGGCGCTTGCCGAAGCTCTCCCAATAGAGCCGCGCCGACGACGTCGCCGTCTGCGTCGCCCAATAGAGCATGACGTTGTCGAGCAGCTCGTCCTTGCTGAAGATGTTCTCGGGATGGCCATTGCAATCGGTCCAGGCCCAGAACTTCTCCAGGATCCAGGCCGCCTGCCCGCTCGGCGAATCCGTCAGGCCATAGCCGAGCGTCTGCGGCCGCGTCGATTGCTGCTTGGAGTAGCCGGAATCGAGATCGACATAATGCTTGAGGCCGGCCAGCGCGCGCTTCTCCTCTGCCGTCGGCTCACCCTCGACCTTCGGCGCCGCGTTGAAAGCGAGCGTGATGTGGATGCCGGCGCAATGAGCGGGGTCCTGCGCGCCGAGCGAGGTCGTCACCGCCGAGCCCCAGTCGCCGCCTTGCGCGGCATAGCGAGCGTAGCCCAGCCGCTCCATCAGCTTGGCCCAGGTCGCGGCGATGCGATCGACGCCCCAGCCGGTAGTCCTTGGCTTGCCCGAGAAGCCGAAGCCCGGGAGCGAGGGGCAGATCACGTGGAAGGCATCGGCGGGATTGCCACCGTGTGCAGCGGGATCGGTGAGCGGCGCGATCACGTTCTGGAACTCGACGATCGAGCCGGGCCAGCCATGGGTGATGATCAGCGGAAGCGCCGACGGCTCCTTCGAGCGCACGTGAATGAAATGAATATCGAGCCCGTCGATCTCGGTGGTGAACTGCGCGAAGCGATTTAGCTTCGCCTCGCGGGCCCGCCAGTCGTAGTCCTTGGCCCAGTAGGCACAGATCTCCTGGATCCATTTCAGCGGCGCGCCCTGGCTCCAGTCGTCGACCAGTTCGGCCTCCGGCCAGCGCGTGCGGGCGAGGCGCGACTTCAGGTCGGCGAGGATGTCGTCGCCGATGGCGATGCGAAATGGATGGATGGCGGTCACCGTGCCTCCCTTGTTTTTGTTGTCATTCCGGGGCGCGCGTAGCGCGAACCCGGAATCCATTTCGCAACAGAGCCGGCAGCACGATGGATTCCGGGCTCGACGCTTCGCGTCGCCCCGGAATGACGGCTAACCCGACAGCGCGGCCTTCACCAAACCGCTGGCCTTGCCGAAATCCATCTGCCCTGCGTATTTCGAACGCAGCACGGCGATCACCTTGCCCATGTCCTTCATGCCGGCTGCGCCGGTCTCGGCGATCGCGTCCGCAATCGCCTTCTTCACGTCGTCCTCGGACATCTGCTTCGGCAGATACGCCGAGATCACCGCGATCTCCTCGCGCTCCTGCGCGGCAAGCTCGGCGCGGCCGCCCTTGTCGTAGAGCTCGACCGCCTCCTGGCGCTGCTTGATCATCTTCTGTAGCACCGCGAGAATGTCGCCATCCGACAGCGGCGGCTTGCCGCTGCCGCGCGCGTCGATGTCGGCATTCTTGATGGTCGAGTTGACCATGCGCAGCGTGGACAGCTTGCGCTCGTCCTTGGCCTTCATGGCCTCCTTGACCGCATTGTTGATGTCGTCGCGCAGCATGATCGCCTCGTTTGGAAACAGTCCGGAAAGACTCGTGGTCTACAACAAGATGTCGCGTCAATATAGGTGCTTGGATGAAGACCGGAAAGCATCTCGCCATGTTGGCAGTCTGCCTCGTGGTGCTCTGGGCAAGCCGTTTCGGCCCCTACACCTGCGGCTCGCTTCCAGCCTTCACCGGAGAAACCGGATCGTCCTGGCTTGCGATCGCGGCGAACGGCCTCTTTCTGGTCCTTCTGCTGTACCTGCCGGTCTACGACTTCATATCCCTGCTGACCTACAAGCTCGGCTGGGAGCCAAAGTTCGATCCGCTCGTGGTCTACGAGGGCGAATTCTCGACGAATCCGGTGTCCACCAAGACCCGGCGCGTGCTTTACGCGGTGGATATCGCCGTGGTTGGCTTCTTCCTCGTGCCGCTATGGACCAAGGCCGCCTATTGCGGGTGAGTGCTTAGCTCGCGAGCCATTCGGTGAGCGCCCGCACCGTCGCCTCCGGCTGTTCGGCTTGCGGCAGGTGTCCGCAGCGATCGAGGATCACGAGCCTCGCGCCGGCGATGCCCTCGGCCATCTCCTTGGAGAACGCGTTGGGGATGGTGTTGTCGGTATCGCCCGTCAGCACCAGCGTCGGGCACTTGATCGTCGCCAGCAAGGGGCACGAATCCACCCGGGCGATGATCGCGGTCTGCTGCCGCAGATAGGCTTCGACGCCAACGTCCTCGTCTTGCGCATGCACGAGCTCGAGAATCTCAGCGTCATCGCGCCGCGACGGATGCACGAGCTCCGGAAAGCTCTCCTCGCGGACGGCGCGGAGCTCGCCGCGCCTGGCGCGCTCCATCTGGGCACGGCGGCGCGCGGTTGCCTCCGGCGTGTCGGGCCGCGCCTGCGTGTTGATCAGCGCGAGCTTCGTCACGCGCTCGCTGGCCTGGCGCATGATCTCGAACGCGATGTAGCCACCCATGGAATGGCCGGCGAGGGCGAAGCGCGGCGGCGCCTCGGCGAGGATGCGGCGGGCGATCGCCGCCATGCTGTCGTCGCGGATGTGGTTGGCAACCGTCACCGGTCCGAAACGCCAGAGCGCGGGGATCACGGGCGCATAGATGCGGGCCGTGGACGCCAGCCCCGGAACCAGCACAATCGGGGTCGTCCGGTCCATTGTTGCCTCGCAAGCCCCAAGATTTGCCGGAAATTAGCCGGCCGAGCTTAAGGGCGGGAGGAGGCCTGTCAAATATGCAAAAACGCATGTGAATCCGGCCTCTCCCGCTTTGACGGGCGCGCGCGGGGGGACTATGAAACGCGCTCATGACACAACATGACAACGATCCCGCCTGGCCGGACCATAAACCGACCGCGCTCCTCGTGCTTGCCGACGGCACGGTACTCGAGGGCTTTGGCCTCGGCGCCGAAGGCCACGCCGTCGGTGAGGTCTGCTTCAACACGGCGATGACCGGCTATGAGGAGATCCTGACCGATCCCTCCTATGCCGGCCAGCTCATCACCTTCACTTTCCCGCATATCGGCAATGTCGGCACCAACGAGGACGACATCGAGACGGTGAATATGGCGGCGACGCCGGGCGCGCGCGGCGTGATCCTGCGCACCGCGATCACCGATCCCTCGAACTATCGCGCCACCAAGCATCTCGACGCCTGGCTCAAGGCCCGCGGCATCATCGGCCTCTCCGGCATCGACACCCGCGCGCTGACCGCGCTGATCCGCTCCAAGGGCATGCCCAACGCCGTGATCGCGCACTCGAAGACCGGCGAGTTCGATCTGCATGGCCTCAAGAAAGAGGCGCGCGAGTGGCCGGGCCTCGAAGGCATGGACCTCGTGCCGATGGTGACGAGCGGCCAGCGCTTCACCTGGGACGAGACGCCCTGGGCCTGGGACAAGGGCTTCGGCCGGCAGGACAAGCCCGAGTTCAACGTCGTCGCCATCGATTACGGCATCAAGCGCAACATCCTTCGCCTGCTCGCCGGCGTCGGCTGCAAGGTGACGGTGGTGCCGGCGACGACGTCGTCAGAGGACATCCTGGCGCTGAAGCCGGACGGCGTGTTCCTGTCGAACGGGCCCGGCGATCCGGCCGCGACCGGCAAGTACGCCGTGCCCGTGATCCGCGACGTGATCAAGTCGGGCACGCCGACCTTCGGCATCTGCCTCGGCCACCAGATGCTGGGGCTCGCCGTCGGCGCCAGAACCAAGAAGATGCATCAGGGTCATCACGGCGCCAATCACCCGGTCAAGGACGAGACCACCGGCAAGGTCGAGATCACCTCGATGAACCACGGCTTTGCGGTGGACGAGACGACGCTGCCGAAGGGCGCTACGCAAACCCACATCTCGCTGTTCGACGGCTCCAATTGCGGCATCCAGCTCGACGGCAAGCCGGTGTTCTCGGTGCAGTACCACCCCGAGGCCTCACCCGGCCCGCGCGACTCGCACTATCTGTTCCAGCGTTTCGCCGACCTGATGCGGCAGAAGAAGAGCGCGTGAGACGCGTTCTCCTCGGATACTTCACGACAAAGCCCGGGCTTTTTCGTCATTCCGGGGCGCGCGTAGCGCGAGCCCGGAATCCATCGGCCAACAGATCTGCAGCACGATGGATTCCGGGTTCGACGCTGCGCGTCGCCCCGGAATGACAGAACCAGGAACGCCGCCTCACTGTTCTCGTTGATTCCTGCTACCCTGACGCAGGAGCCCAGCCATGTCCGTCGTCCGCGACAAGGCCGAGCCGCTCGCCATCGTGTTCGAGGATGACGGTCTCGTGCCGAACAACATCCTTCCGTTCCTGGTCTACCAGGGCGCGGTGAAGCTCGACCCAAAGCGCCCGGAAGAGACGATCGAACTTCTGTTCGAAGCGAACGGCTGGGGCGGGACGTGGCGCAACGGCGTCTACGATTATCTGCATTATCATGCGACGGTGCATGAGGTGCTCGGCGTCGCGCGCGGCAGCGCCCGCGTCCGCTTCGGCGGCGACCATGGCCAGGAGCTTCAGATCCAGGCCGGCGACGTTGCGATCCTGCCCGCCGGCACCGGGCATCAATGCATCAAGGCGAGCGATGATTTCTGCGTGATCGGCGCCTATCCATCGGGCGCGAAGATGGAGATCACGCGGGCAACGCCGGAGAATCATGCCAAAGCGCTGAAGACGATTCCACGCGTCGCGCTGCCGCCGGCTGATCCCGTGACGGGGAAGGATGGGGCATTGATGCGGTTGTGGCGGTAGCCACAAGCGCGGTGCGATAGGTGGGCAAAGGCGCGCCCTTGCGCGCCGTGCCCACTACTCCATCCGTACAATCCAGTTGGTGGGCACGCTTCGCTTTGCCCACCCTACCGCCCTGTGTCCTACGCTTCGTTGCCACCTTCCTGCCGGGTCGCTTCGAACAGGAACCAGGTCCGCCGCTCGGTCTCGTCGATGAAGTTTTCCAAAATGCTGGCGCTGGCGACGTCGCCGGCCTCGTCGCAGACGTCGTGCGCCTTGCGCATCGCGGCTGCGACGAGCTTGTTGTCCTGCATCAGCTCGCGCAGCATCTCGCGCGGCGGGACGTAGTCCTCGTTGTTGTCCTTGATGGTCTGGAGCTTTGCGACCTGGCCGATCGACTTCAGCGTGGTGCCGCCGATCTTGCGGACACGCTCGGCGAGCTGGTCGGTGGTGGCGAAGATCTGGTCGGACTGCTCGTCGAGCAGCAGGTGGTAATCCCGGAAGTGGCGCCCGCTGATGTGCCAGTGGAAATTCTTGGTCTTGAGATAAAGCGCGAAGGCGTCGGCCAGAAGCACGTTGAGCGCCTCCGAGACTTTCTTGACCCCGTCGGGCGACAGATCAGTGGGGGTATCGAGTTCGGGCGAGACCTTGTTGTTGGTTTTGCTCACGGGAGACCTTCCTGTTAGGACGCGGACATTGACGGCGCGCCGTCGCACCCCTAACGCAAGGCGGACAGCGCCGGTTCCGCTAGCGGAACCGTTAGGCCGGGACCTTCGAATACCATGGACGATTGGATCGATTATTACGACTCGACGCATACGATCTATGTCAGCAAGCTGCATCGCGACTTGCACTTCCAGATCATTGCGCGGGACATCATCGGCTACATCCCCTCGCCCGATGCGACAGTGCTGGACTATGCCTGCGGGGAAGCGCTGTCGGCGAACCAGGTGGCAGCCGCCTGCGGCAAGCTGATCCTGGCCGAGCCCGCGCCCGGCGTGCGCGGCCGGCTGATCGCGCGCTTTGCCCCGAACACCAAGATCCGCGTCCGCTCGCTCGACGACGTCCGCAAGATGCAGGACCAATCGATCGACCTCGTCGTGATGAACTCGGTCGCGCAATACATGACGCCGGACGAGCTCGATGCGGCGCTCTTGAACATCCGCCGGATCCTGAAACCCTCCGGCAAGCTGGTGCTCGGCGATATTCTCCAGCCGCAGGTCGGCATGGCCAGGGACGTGATGGCGCTGCTCGGCTTCGGTCTGCGCCACGGCTTTCTGAAGGACGCGCTGATCGGGCTGACCAGCACCGCGCTGTCGGATTATCGCCAGCTGCGCTCGAAGATCGGGCTGCAGCGCTACAGCGAGGACGAGGTCACGGCCAAGCTGAAGGCGGCGGGCTTCGCGGCCCAGCGCGCCCACAGCAATATCGGCCACAACCGCTGGCGCATGACGTTCATCGCCAGGCCGCCTCTGATCCGTTAAGCATAACAATTAGCCGTTGTGGCTTGTCGCACTGCAATCGGTAATGATCGCCGCGGCCCGGTGGCGGAAGCGTCTACGCGAGGGCGGTGCAACGCTCTACATCCTGGTTCAAATCCAGGCCGGGTCTCCAGCCTTCGCTGCTACCGCAGCTTCGGCTCGGCAAGCCAGCCTTGCCGCGCCGTAGCTCGCAGAGCGGCGGCGGGCAACCGTCTCATTTTCGATCGACCTCGATCAAGTCGCAGCCGGACACGAGCGGAAGCCGGTCGGCATCCTTAGCTGCGGAGCTGAGCACCGCATCGAGCAGGCCCGGGAAGCGCGCCTCCAGATCCTCTCGTCGCAGCCGCATGAAGCGGTTGGTGCCCGCGATGCGCGTCTGCATCAGGCCGCATTCGCGCAGCTTGGCGAAGTGATAGGCGAGGTTGGACTTGCCGCTCAGCGCGCTGAAGTCGCTGCAGCGGAGTTCGCTGCTGACACGTTCCTGCTGGGCGAGCTGGTAGACGATCGCCAGACGGATCGGATCGCTCAGGCAATCCAGGACCATCGGCAGTTCGATCTGCTCGCGGGTGGGATGGTGCGGCGTGCGGCTCATGGTCCGGAAATCATAACGATGCGCCGGCAATGTTCAATAGTTCTTGAACCAATTGACAGCGAAATCGCCTCGTTCGATAGTTCAATGAATCTTGAACATAAGGAGCGTTTCCGATGAGCGTGCTCTGGCTGGCCCTGGCGGCCTTTGCGATCGGCACTGAAGGTTTTGTCATTGCAGGGCTTTTGCCGGCGATCGCTTCCGACCTGTCGATTTCCGTCTCGGCCGCAGGCCAATTGGTCACGGCCTACGCCCTCACCTATGCGGTGGGCTCGCCCATCCTCGCAGTCGTGCTGAACAATATCGATCGCCGGACCGTGCTGGCCCTGGCGCTATCGACCTTCATCGCCGGCAACCTCGCCGCGATGGTCGCATCCAACTACGCCCTGCTGCTGGCCTCCCGAATGCTGATGGCGCTGGGCTCAGGGCTGTGCATGCCGACGGCGCTTGCCGTGTCCGTGGCGGTCGCCGCGCCCGAACGGCGCGGCCGCGCGGTGGCGCTCGTGACCGCCGGCCTCACGGTTGCGACCGTTGTCGGCGTTCCCTTCGGCAATCTCGTCGGCAGCCTGTTCGGCTGGCGTGCAACCTTCGCCATGGTCGCCCTGATCGGCGCCGTTGCGCTCGCCGGCCTGCTGCTCGGGCTGCCACGCGGTCTGCCGCGCAATACGGCCTCGCTCAGCGAGAGGCTGGCGGTGGCGCGCCATCGCAACGTCGTGGTCGCGCTGCTGATCACGATGTTGTGGGCCCTGGGCGGCTTCACGGTGTTCACTTATTTCGCAGTCCCGCTGCGCGGCCTCGGCTTCGACGCCTCGCAGATCAGCCTTGCTCTGCTGGTGTTCGGCGGCGCGGCGGCGATCGGGAACATGTTCGGCGGCGTCCTGGCCGACCGGCTCGGCACGCTCGCGACCGCAGGCCTCGGGCTCGCCGGCATGGCGGGCGCCCTGATCCTGCATTCGCTGGTCCTGAAGCTAATGCCCGCACAGGCGCATTATGCGGTGCTCGGCACGATCTTCCTCTGGGGCGTCTCGGGCTGGGCGTTCTATCCGGCCCAGATCGCCAGCATCATCCGGATCGAGCCGCAGGCCTCGATGATCGCGCTCTCGCTCAACGCCTCGTCGATGTATCTCGGCTTCGCCATTGGTGGAGCGCTGGGCGGCGCGGTGCTGGCCACCCTCTCGCCTGATGACCTCGGCTGGATCGGCGGAACGAGCGTTGCGGCCTCGCTTCTGGTGCACCTCGCCCGCGGCTGGCAGGCACGGCCAAAACCGGTCAAAATTGCCGGTTGATGGGCGTTTTTCGGGGTTTCGCCGTCCTGAAAACTGGTCTAAGACCCACCCGCGCGCGAGGGAAGACCCCGCGCTCTCGCAAAAGGGACGCGCGGCAAGCGCGCCCTTTTTTTGTGCCCAAATTCCACTTCGGCGAGAGTTGATGCCCAAACGTACAGACATCACCACCATCCTGATCATCGGCGCCGGCCCCATCGTGATCGGCCAAGCCTGCGAGTTCGACTATTCGGGCACGCAGGCGGTGAAGACGCTGAAGGAAGAGGGCTATCGCATCGTCCTCGTCAATTCCAACCCGGCCACCATCATGACCGACCCGGAATTGGCGGATGCGACCTATATCGAGCCGATCACGCCCGAGATCGTCGCCAAGATCATCGAGAAGGAACGTCACGTCATTCCTGGCGGCTTCGCGCTGCTGCCGACCATGGGCGGCCAGACCGCGCTGAACTGCGCGTTGTCGCTGCGCCGGCAGGGCACGCTGGAGAAGTTCGGCGTCGAGATGATCGGCGCCACCGCCGATGCCATCGACAAGGCCGAAGACCGCCAGCTGTTCCGCAACGCTATGACCAAGATCGGGCTGCAGACGCCGAAGTCGCGGCTTGCCAACGCCTCGGAGCTGAAGAAGTCGTTCCGCGACAAATATCACGCCGAACGCGAGAAGCTGTCGGGCGCGGCGCTCGAAGAGCTCGACCGGCAATGGACCCTCGGCGAAGGCGACCGCCGCAAGCGCTATCAGGAATATGCGCTGGGCCAGGCGATGATGGCGCTGTCCGAGATCGGCCTGCCCGCGATCATCCGTCCCTCCTTCACCATGGGCGGCACCGGCGGCGGCATCGCCTACAACAAGGAAGAGTTCCTCGACATCATCGAGCGCGGCCTCGATGCGTCTCCCACCAACGAAGTGCTGATCGAAGAATCCGTGCTCGGCTGGAAAGAGTACGAGATGGAGGTGGTGCGCGACAAGAAAGACAATTGCATCATCGTCTGCTCGATCGAGAACCTCGATCCGATGGGCGTGCACACCGGCGATTCCATCACGGTGGCGCCGGCGCTGACGCTGACGGACAAGGAATACCAGATCATGCGCGACGCCTCGCTGGCGGTGCTGCGCGAGATCGGGGTCGAGACCGGCGGCTCCAACGTGCAGTTCGGCGTCAATCCCGAGGACGGCCGCATGGTCGTCATCGAGATGAATCCGCGCGTGTCGCGCTCCTCCGCGCTGGCCTCGAAAGCCACCGGCTTTCCGATTGCCAAGGTCGCCGCCAAGCTCGCGGTCGGCTACACGCTCGACGAGATCGCCAACGACATCACCGGCGGCGCAACACCGGCCTCGTTCGAGCCGACCATCGACTACGTGGTCACCAAGGTGCCGCGTTTTGCCTTCGAGAAATTCCCGGGCGCCTCGACCACGCTGACCACCTCGATGAAGTCGGTCGGCGAAGTCATGGCGATCGGCCGCACCTTCCAGGAAAGCCTGCAAAAGGCCCTGCGCGGGCTCGAGACCGGATTGACCGGGCTCGACGAGATCGAGATCGAGGGCCTCGGCCGCGACGACGACAAGAACGCGATCCGTGCCGCGCTCGGCACGCCGACGCCGAACCGCATTCTCCAGGTCGCCCAGGCCATGCGGCTCGGCTGGTCGAACGAAGACATCTTCAACTCCTGCAAGATCGATCCGTGGTTCCTCGCCGAGATGCGCGGCATCGTCGAGATGGAGGAGAAGGTCAGGAAGAACGGCCTGCCCGGCAACGCCTTCGGCATGCGCACGCTGAAGGCCATGGGCTTCTCCGACGCGCGGCTCGCCGTGCTGGCCGAGACGACGGAGGCCGAGGTCAAGGCGAAGCGCCACGCGCTCGGCGTTCACCCGGTGTACAAGCGCATCGACACCTGCGCGGCCGAGTTCGCCTCGCCGACCGCCTACATGTACTCGACCTATGAGGCGCCGTTCGCCGGCGCACCTGCGGACGAGAGCACGCCGTCCGACAAGAAGAAGGTCATCATTCTCGGCGGCGGTCCCAACCGCATCGGCCAGGGCATCGAGTTCGATTATTGCTGCTGTCACGCCTGCTTCGCGCTGCATGACGCCGGCTACGAATCCATCATGGTCAACTGCAATCCCGAGACGGTGTCGACCGACTACGACACCGCCGACCGGCTCTATTTCGAGCCGCTGACCGCCGAGGACGTGCTGGAGATCATCGCCAAGGAACGCAGCAAGGGCACGCTGCACGGCGTCATCGTGCAGTTCGGCGGCCAGACGCCGCTGAAGCTGGCGCGCGCGCTGGAAGCCGCCGAAGTGCCGATCCTCGGCACCTCGCCCGACGCCATCGACCTCGCCGAGGACCGCGACCGCTTCAAGCGCGTGCTCGACAAGCTTCGCCTCAAGCAGCCGAAGAACGGCATCGCCTATTCGGTCGAGCAGGCTCGCCTCGTCTCTGCCGATCTCGGCCTGCCGCTGGTGGTGCGCCCGTCCTACGTGCTCGGCGGCCGCGCGATGCAGATCATCCGCGAGGAGAACCAGCTCAACGATTATCTGCTCGGCACGCTCCCGGAGCTGGTGCCGGCCGACGTCAAGGCGCGCTATCCCAACGACAAGACCGGGCAAATCAACACCGTGCTCGGCAAGAACCCGCTGCTGTTCGACCGCTATCTGTCGGACGCCACGGAAATCGACGTCGACTGCCTCTGCGACGGCAAGGACACCTTCATCGTCGGCATCATGGAGCACATCGAGGAAGCCGGCATCCATTCCGGCGACAGCGCCTGCTCGCTTCCGCCGCACTCGCTCGATGCGAAAATGATCGAGGAGCTGGAGCGGCAGACGCGCGAGCTCGCGCTCGGCCTCGACGTCATCGGCTTGATGAACGTGCAATACGCCATCAAGGACGGCGAGATCTACGTGCTCGAGGTCAATCCGCGCGCTTCGCGCACCGTGCCGTTCGTCGCCAAGGTGGTCGGCACGCCCGTGGCCAAGATCGCCGCGCGCATCATGGCCGGCGAGAAGCTCGCCGATTTCAAGCTGAAGAAGGCGACGCTCAAGCACGTCGGTGTCAAGGAATCGGTCTTCCCGTTCGCACGCTTCCCCGGCGTCGACACCGTGCTCGGCCCGGAGATGCGCTCGACCGGCGAGGTCATGGGCATCGACCGCTCGTTTGCGGTGGCCTTCGCCAAGAGTCAGCTCGGCGGCGGAACGCGGGTGCCGCGCAAGGGCACGGTGTTCGTCTCGGTGCGCGAAAGCGACAAGACGCGCATTGCGGATGCCGTCCGCGAATTGCATTCGCTCGGCTTCAAGGTGCTGGCGACCTCGGGCACCGCACGCTTCCTGACCGACCAGGGCATCCCGACCGAGAAGGTGAACAAGGTGCTGGAGGGGCGGCCGCACATCGTCGATGCCATCACCAATGGCGACGTCCAGCTCGTCTTCAACACCACCGAAGGCCCGCAGGCACTGGCCGACAGCCGCTCGCTGCGGCGCGCGGCCCTCTTGCATAAAGTGCCATATTACACCACTCTTTCCGGGGCCGTGGCGGCCGCGCAGGGCATCCGCGCCTATCTGGGCGGGGACCTTGAGGTTCGTACCCTGCAGAGCTACTTTTCGGAAACCTGATCGCTAGCGGCAGCGAAGCTTCCGCTAAGTGATTGGCAATGAAGCCACAATGGCCGGAGGAACTGTCCGGCCAGGTGGCAGTTCTGTTCCGGCGCTAAAGCCCATATCTGTCAAGGTCCGGAAGCCCCTCTTTGGGCTCTGGAGGACTGACGAATCAAGGTTGCGGCGCCCATCCGCATTCTGGGGCGCACGATCGAAGGACGAGAGAGACGATGGAAAAGGTTCCGATGACCCAGGCCGGCTTTGTCGCGCTCGGGGAAGAATTGAAGCAGCGCCAGTCCGTGGACCGTCCGCGGATCATCGAGCATATCGCCGAGGCGCGCTCGCACGGAGACCTGTCGGAGAACGCGGAATACCATGCCGCGAAGGAAGAGCAGTCGCACAATGAGGGCCGCATCGCCGAGCTCGAGGACAAGCTCGCGCGCGCCGACATCATCGACATCTCCAAGCTCTCCGGCGACACCATCAAGTTCGGCGCCACCGTGACGCTGGTCGATGAGGACACCGAGAAGAAGACGGTGTGGCAGATCGTCGGCGAGGTCGAGGCGGACGCCAAGAAGGGCCGCATCTCGATCACCTCGCCGCTCGCACGCGCCTTGATCGGCAAGAAGAAGGGCGCCACGGTCGAGGTCAACACGCCTGGCGGCGCCAAGGCGTACGAGATCACCAAGGTGGAGTGGCGGTAAGGATTTGCCGCTGCGCTGACGTTTCGAAAAGGCCGCGCGACGCCCGGCCTTTTTGCGTCGGCGGGTTGCTGGGGTTGTGGTGGACACACGCTCTCACCACACGTCATTGCGAGCGCAGCGAAGCAATCCAGACTGCCTCCGCGGAAAGACTCTGGATTGCTTCGCTGCGCTCGCAATGACGGAGAGGACTGTGGACCGGTCTTCACCTCTCCCCGTAAGAACGGGAGAGGGAGTAGACCCTCACCGCCGCCCCTTCACCTCCAGCGGCACCGCCGCCTCGTATTTCGAATTGTGCAGCACCAATGACGTACGCACGTTGCGGACATGCGGCGCCGCGGTCAGGTGCGTCACGAAATCCTGGAAGGTCGCCATGTCGGGGGCGACGCATTTCAGGATGAAATCGACCTCGCCGGACAGCATCCAGCATTCCCGCACCAAAGGCTCGGCGCGGACGAACTCCTCGAACGCGCGCAAATCCGCCTCGGCCTGGCTGGACAGGTGCACGGCGGCGAAAACGGTGACGTCGAAGCCCAGCTTGCGTGCGTCCAGGAGGCCGCGATAGCCGTGGACATAGCCCTCCTCCTCCAGCGCCCGGACGCGGCGCAGACAGGGGGGCGGCGAGATGCCGACGCGCTTGGCCAACTCGACATTGGTGATTCGACCATCGGCCTGAATCTCGGCGAGAATTTTGAGGTCGATCTCGTCTAGGTTCCGCGACACGTGATTGGAACTCCTGGCCTTTGCGGCGGTATTGGGTGATTTGTCGAAATCCTCATAGCCTAACCAGCACAGCTAGCGCAATTTTATTGCGCGTGCAGCACAATCGACTTTTGTTCCCTGTTGGAAAAATCCGCCGAGAGGGAATGCAATTCTTGCATGGCTCGCCAGAAGGCTTAGATTAGCTCTGATATTTCAGCGCCTCCGCGAGGCCTCCCGGCACATTCCGCGCCCGCGCTGCAAATCCCCCGTGAAAGGCGTCCATCGAAATGTCCGCTCCTGTTCATGCAAAGGTCGTCATCATCGGCTCCGGCCCGGCCGGCTATACCGCCGCGATCTACGCCGCGCGCGCGATGCTGGAGCCGATCCTGATCCAGGGCATCCAGCCCGGCGGACAGCTCACCATCACCACAGACGTCGAGAACTATCCCGGCTTCGCCGACGTGATCCAGGGCCCCTGGCTTATGGAGCAAATGGAGAAGCAGGCGGTCCATGTCGGCACCAAGATCGTCTCCGACCTGGTCACCAAGCTGGAGACGGCGCGGCGGCCGTTCCGCCTCACCTGCGACAGCGGCGACGTCTATCTCGCCGAGACCGTGATCCTGGCCACCGGCGCGCAAGCGCGCTGGCTCGGGCTGCCGTCGGAAGCCAAGTTCCAGGGCGGCGGCGTGTCGGCCTGCGCCACCTGCGACGGCTTCTTCTACCGCGGCAAGGAGGTGATCGTGGTCGGCGGCGGCAACACCGCGGTCGAGGAAGCCCTGTACCTCACCAACCATGCCTCGCAAGTCACGATCGTTCATCGTCGCGATCACTTCCGGGCCGAGCGCATCCTGCAGGAGCGTCTGTTCAAGCATCCGAAGATCAAGGTGATCTGGGACGCCGCCGTCGACGAGATCTGCGGCACCGAGAACCCCAACAAGGTCACCCATGTCCGGCTCAAGAACGTCAAGACCGGCGCGCTCACGGACGTGAAGGCCGACGGCATCTTCATCGCCATCGGCCATGCGCCGGCGACCGAGCTCGTCAAGGATCAGGTCAAGCTGAAACCCTCGGGCTATATCGAGGTCGCCCCGAACTCGACCGCGACCTCGGTGCCCGGCCTGTTCGCCGCCGGCGACGTCGCCGACGAAACCTATCGCCAGGCCGTGACGGCCGCCGGCCTCGGCTGCATGGCCGCACTCGAAGCCGAACGTTTCTTGGCCCTTCGCGCCAGCGAGCGCGCGGCAGCGGAATAGAATCATGCCCCGAACACGCGACGGATTTACGGATATGGACTGGGACAAGCTGAAGGTGTTTCACGCCGCGGCGGAAGCGGGCAGCTTCACGCATGCGGGCGAGCAGCTCGGCCTGTCGCAATCGGCGGTATCGCGCCAGGTCTCGGCGCTGGAGCAGGAGCTCTCGGTCTCGCTGTTCCACCGCCACGCCCGCGGCCTGATCCTCACCGAGCAGGGCGACCTGTTGTTCCGCACCGCGCATGACGTGTTCATGCAGTTGCAGGCGGCGCGCGCCAAGCTGACCGACAGCCGCGAGCGGCCGAGCGGCGATCTCAAGATCACCACCACGCCCGGCGTCGGCATCAACTGGCTGATCCCGCGGCTCGGCGAATTCACCGCGCTCTATCCCGAGATCCGCATCTCGTTGATCGTCACCGACGAGGAGCTCGATCTGTCGATGCGCGAGGCGGACGTTGCGATCCGCACCCGCAAGCCGACGCAGCCGGATCTGATCCAGCGGAAGCTGTTCGCGATGGGCTTCCACGCCTATTGCTCGCCGGAATACATCAAGCGCTTCGGCACGCCGCGCACGCTGGAGGAGCTCGACTCCCACCGCATCATCACGCTGTCGGACGGCAACTTCGCGCCGCACCTGCAGAACCGCAACTGGCTGATCGAAGCCGGGCGCAACGGCTCGGGTCCGCGCGAAGCCTATTTCAAGGTCAACAACATCCTCGGTCTCGTGCGCGCCTGCGCGCAGGGCCTCGGCATCGCCGCCCTGCCCGATTACCTGGTCGAGGAGCAGAGCAAGCTCGTGCAGCTGTTCGGCGAGTCGGATTCGATCCAGCTCGACACCTACTTCGTCTATCCCGAGGAGTTGAAGACGGTCGCGCGCGTGCAGGTGTTCCGCGACTTCGTGGTGAGCAAGGCGCAACGCTGGCCGTCCTGATTTCCGCATGACTGACATGCGGCCTCGGCTGTTGCTGCAAGGCACTCGGCAAGCTCATAATGTTTGCACGCTGAGCCTTCGCGTTGCGCATTTGTCCCCCTCCTCCAGTGGCGCGGGAGTTCAGTAATCCCTCTTGGAAGGTGATTGTGTCGGCCTCACGTGGCCAATACCTAAGCCGGGCCCTTCGGGTCCGGCTTTTTTTCGTCAAAATGTGGCTTCGCGCTCCGCGTGTATTGACAGTTCCACCTATCCCCCGCATCATTTCCGAATGATCACGAAGTCGTGCGCAATCTCGTTCGAGGCCATCGTCTCGAAAAAAGGCCCCCATCCCGGGGCCTCGGATCTTTGCGCGCGCTAGCAGACTTCGTCATCGCTGCAAATCTTCGAAAACCCCGCCGCCTGGACGGGGTTTTTTCATGTGCCCTCCGTCTCAGGCTTTTTCCCGAGAAGGAGATGGAAACATGACCGGACTTCGAGATCATTTGCACGGGCTGTGGCTGCCGCTCGTGACGCCGTTCCAGGACGGCGCGCTGGATGAGAGGTCGCTGCGGCGGCTGACCCGGCACTACGGCGCGCACGGCATCGACGGCTTCATCCTGGGCGCGACCTCCGGTGAAGGCATGACGCTGCGCGCGGCCGAGCTCGAACGCCTCGTCGCCGTGGTGCGCGAGGAGATGGCGGCCGGCGGCTGCAACCTGCCGATCTGCCTCGGGCTGTCGGGCGCCGACACCTCGCGCCTGCAGGAGCGCCTCGACGAGACCGCGGACTGGCCGATCGACGGTTACCTGATCGCCAGCCCCTACTATGTGCGGCCGTCGCAGCGCGGCCTGCTGGCGCATTTCGAGACGCTCGCCGACCACGCGGCATGGCCGATCGCGCTCTACAACATTCCCTATCGC
Organism: Bradyrhizobium sp. NC92; assembly: GCF_025200865.1. Classification (NCBI taxonomy): domain Bacteria; kingdom Pseudomonadati; phylum Pseudomonadota; class Alphaproteobacteria; order Hyphomicrobiales; family Nitrobacteraceae; genus Bradyrhizobium; species Bradyrhizobium sp. NC92. The sequence continues at coordinate 1,568,973 of NZ_CP104171.1, read as the reverse complement.
TGCGCGGTCAACATCACCAACCAGACCATGCTGCGGCTTGCCGAGCACAAGAACATCATCGGCCTGAAGGATTGCGGCGCGAGCCGCGAGCAATCGATCGCGCTCTTGCGCGACCGGCCGAAGGGTTTTCGCGTGCTCACCGGCGAGGACGCCAATTATCTCGAGGCGCTCGGTGACGGCGCCGACGGCGGCATCGTGCTCTCGGCCCATGTCGAGACCGCGACGTTCGCGGCCGTCCATGCCGAGATGAAGCGCGGCAACCACGATGCGGCGCAGGCGCGCTGGCACGAGGTCGCCGAGCTGACGCGGCTGTTGTTCGCCGAGCCGAGCCCCGCGCCGGCGAAGTACTGGCTGTGGCGATCAGGCCTGATCGACAGCCCGGAGGTGCGCCTGCCGATGGTGGAAGTGAGCAGCGAGCTCGCGGCAACGATCGATCGCGAGATCGAGCGACGGATGAAGGTCGCGGCGTAGCGCTCTCTCTACGCGCGAGTGCTTCCTTCTCCCCTTGCGGGAGAAGGTGGCGCGAAGCGCCGGATGAGGGGTTCTCTCGACGCGCAACACTGTTCGTGAGGAGAGTGACCCCTCGCCGCTACGCGGCGAGCCACCCTCTCCCGCAAGGGGAGAGGGTTGAGGCCCGCGTGGTTAACCGCGCCCCAACGGCCTTCGCAGCCGCCGCAATCCGCATCCACGTCTCGTTTACGTGACCGCGCCTATCGTTGTCCTCAACGTCACCGAAGGGGGAATGACCATGGGGTATCGCAACCGGCCTACGGCCGCGAGCCAGTTCGCGCCCGCCGATCTCTTGCGGGGAATTCTCGTCGTCTCGTCGTTCGGGTTCTGGGCCGTGATGCTCGGCCTGATGCCGGTATTGCTGTTTCGCGTCTGGCTGATCGGCTGAGGCCGGCGCGCGGGATGGTTAATCCGTGGTAGCACCTGTGTTCAAAATCCACGGACCGATGCGATCCGGATCTTAAAACATCGCTGCTATCACTGATGCCCATAAGCGAAGAAATCGCGGGGGCGTTTGTGAATAGTCAGAATGAAATGGCGTCGCATTTCGACGCAGAACAGCAGAGCTTTACCACCGAGGACATTCTCTGGGCCCTCGGCATCTGGTCGGTGATCCTGACCCTGTCGCCGGTCATCGTGTTCTACATGCTGATGGTGGCGTGAGGGAAAGCCCGGAAACGCAAAACGCGCGGACTTCCGCGCGTTTTTCGCCGCTCGAAATGAAACAATGAAAAATCAAGCAGCCTGCTTGTGCATCGCGCCGGATGCCGACGCCGTGCCGCGAATAGCCTTCACCGAACGCTCGATCGCCGCCCAGAGCCTTGCGATTTCCTGAGCCGCACGGCTCTCGGCCTGATACTCGCGCGCGCCTTCGCCGTGGCTCAGCGCCATCAGCAAATCCGAACGATTGGTGATCTGGCCGCCCCACACCGGAGCGCGGAATTTCGCCAGGGCTTCGCGGGCGATGGTGACGATCGGGCTTTCGGCTTCGTCGCGCTTGGCCGGAGCACCGTTGAGCACGACCGCGTAGGGCTTGCGCGCCGCGCGGCACATCTGGATGGTTTCCTGCACGGCGTTGACGTCGAACACGCCGGGACGCGCCGGGATGACCACCATGGTGGCGTTCTTGATCGCGTCGTCGACGACGGCCGACAGGTTCGGCGGCGTGTCGATCAACACCCATTCATAACCGTCGCGCTTGGCAGCGGAGACGATGCCGCTGACGGAGTTGACGGCCGCCTTGATCGGCGGTTCGTTGGTGCCACGCAGCTTGTGCCACAGCGTGAGCGAGCCCTGCGGATCGGCGTCCACGAGCATGACCTGCTTGCTTGCCTTGATCTGCGCAGCAAGATGTGCAGCCAGGGTACTCTTGCCCGAGCCGCCTTTACGCGATGCAAAAACAATGACGTTCATACCTTCGGCCTCCAGATTGACCCCAGGCCGCGAAAATGAATCACGCCGCTGATTCGTGAAAGAAAAATTTGTCGGGGGCTGTGCGACAGCCACGAAATAACAAGACGTGTTGGCTTTTGAGTCACACTGCTTCGCAGGATAAAGACACGGGCCGCAAGAAATGCCGCTCGTGGGGGGCGTCTGTGCGTTTTTTGAGCAACGAGGCGGAAAGTGAAATGCAACCTTGCCGCGCAAACCCGCCAGCGACTCTTTTCGAGCGCCCAAGCGCGTCAATCGGAGCAAGCCTGCCGGCGTCGTGCGAACAAAACGAGTCCGGGGCCTAGGCGCTTAGCCTTGGCTGGATTTCTTCTTCGTCGCCGGCTTGGCGCTCTTCTTCGCGGTCGTTGACGCCTTCTTCGGCGCGATGCTGGTTGGCTTGCCGGCACGGGACTGGCCGGGCTCCGGTCCGCGGCGGAAGAACACCGCGCATTGCGGCGAGAGCTGCGCCTTCTTCTTGATCATGCAGGCGGTGATGGCATCGACGTTCGGAACGAACTCGCCGCACAGCCGCATCGCATCCGGCGTGCAGGCCTGCTGCTCCTCCTGGGTGTAGGCGAAACCGGCGCGCGGCAGCGCCAGGACGGCCAGGGCAAGCGCGAGGCTTGCAACGGCCGAGGGCTTAGCAAAGGACTTCAAGCGAAACGCCGGCATCGATCCCCCCACATGACGAGTCGGTTACGAATAGTGGGTGAACGGCGGTTCGTTGGCAACCGAGGGGGTTGCGAAAGCCGACGCGTGTGCGGTCTCGGCAACAGGGCGGGGTCAGGAGCCTCGGCAGTTCCGGGGGAACGCGACGACGACCCTGCCGTCGGGGCCTCAAACAAAAACTGCGAAAACAACCCCATGCACAGTAGCCAAGTCATTGCAAACACTCACGTCGCCAAATTTTAGGATTTTTCGAAGCCAGGTTTGACTCGTCGGGCAAAACAGGGGCATCATGTCACCATCAAAATGCGCGTGGATGGTGCTCGTTCTCCCGCGCTGATCAGAAGCGAGCGGGAGTGGAGGCGGTCACATGACGGGGAATGAGGCGGAGCTGCCGCTGTCGGGTGTGACGGTGGTTTCGCTGGAGCAGGCGATCGCGGCGCCGCTGGCGAGCCGGCACCTCGCCGATTGGGGCGCGCGGGTGATCAAGATCGAGCGGCCAGGGACCGGCGATTTCTGCCGCGACTACGATCACGTGATGAACGGCATGTCGAGCCAGTTCGTCTGGACCAACCGTTCCAAGGAAAGCCTCGCCATCGACATCAAGAGCCCCGAGGGGCGCAAGGTGCTCGACGCCCTGCTGCCGCGGGCGGACGTGTTCATCCAGAATCTCGCGCCTGGCGCGGCGGAGCGGCTCGGCCTCGATGCCGCATCGCTGCTGCGCAAATATCCCCGCCTGATCGCCTGCGACGTCTCCGGCTATGGCCTAGGGGGCCCCTACAGCGACAAGAAGGCCTATGATCTGCTGGTGCAGTGCGAGGCCGGCGTGCTCGCCATCAACGGCACCGAAGCGGAGCCCGCCAAGGTCGGGCTTTCGGTGGTCGATATCGCCACCGGCATGTACATTCTGAACGGCGTGCTGATGGCGCTGTACGCCCGCGAGCGGACCGGCAAGGGCACGGCGTTCCAGGCCTCGCTGTTCGATTCCATCACGGACTGGATGAGCTATCCCGCCTTCTACACCGGCAGTACCGGCCGGCCGCTGCCGCGCACCGGCGCCAGGCACGCAACGATCGCGCCTTACGGCCCGTTCCGGGTCGGCGACGGAACGACCGTCTTCTTCGGCATCCAGAACGATCGGGAATGGCGGTCGCTGTGCCGCATCGTGCTCGGCGATGCCGGCTTCGCCGACGACCTGCGCTTCCGCACCAATCCGCTGCGCATGCAGAACCGCGACGATCTGCAATCCCATATCGAGCGGCGCTTTGCCTCCATGACCAGCGAGGAGGTGCTGCGGCTGCTGGACGAAGCTGCGATTGCCAACGCGCATCTGAACTCGGTCGAGGCCTTCCTGCAGCATGAGCAGCTTCACGCCCGCGCGCGGGTGCAAAGCGTGGGATCGCCGAGCGGACCGGTGATGAGCTTCCTGCCCGCGCTCACCATTCCCGGCGTGACGCCGCGGATGGATCCGGTGCCTATGTCGGCGAGCACAATGCGTCGATCCTCGGCGAACTCGGCCTCGTCAAGGGAACGTGAGCATGGTCTCGCTCCGGCCGGCCCGGGCCTATCTCGCCGTTCCCGCGCATCGCGCCCGTCTCGTCGCCAAGGCGGCGGCCTCATTGGCGGACGCGGTGTTCATGGACCTCGAAGACGCCGTGCCGGCAGGCGAGAAGGGCGTTGCGCGTGAGGAAGCCGCCCGCGCGCTGTCCTCGCTCGACTGGGGCAACAAGCACGTCGCGGTCAGGCTCAATGCGGTCGACAGCTCCTTCATCGCCGAGGAGATTCGCGCCCTGGCGGCCCTGCCCCGGCTGGATGCTGTGATCGTGCCGAAGGCGGAGCGGGTGAGCGACATCGTCGCCATCGCCGGCCAGCTGCAAGCGGCCGCGCCGGATCGCGCCGCGCCTCTCGCGCTTGAGCTGCTGATCGAGACCGCGCTCGGCCTCGTCAATGTCGACGCCCTCGCCGCGTGCCACGACAGCGTGGCCGCGCTGCATCTCGGCGTCGGCGATCTCGCAGCCTCGCTCGGCGCCCGCACCTCCGACATCGGCATCTCGCCGGATGGCTATCGCCACCTCGGTTCAGTGCAAAGCGGCTACGCCTCCGCGCCGCTCGACCTGTTCGCCTATCCCATGATGCGCCTGCTGGTCGCCGCGCGCGCGTGCGGCCTGCGCGCGATCGACGGCCCCTGCGGCGCATTCCGCGATGCCAGGCTGACCGAGGCCAGCGCGCAAAAGGCCGCGGCGATGGGTTTTGACGGCAAGCAGGTGATCCACCCCGACCAGATCGACCCGACGCTGCGCGCGTTCACGCCGTCGGACGCGGAGCTGGCCCAGGCGCGGCGGGTGGTCGAGGCGATGGAGCAGGCCGAGGCGCTGGGACAGGGCGCAGTGACGCTGGACGGCAAGATGATCGACTATGCCAACGTGCGGATGGCGCGGCGGATCATCGAGCTGGGATCGTCGCGGCGTTGAGGCTGAGTCCCCCTGCGGCGCATGCTTCGAGATGCCGGCTTCGCAGGCCCTCAGGATGAGGACGGAGTGCGCGGCAACAGTCTCGGCGCGCAACCATGGCGAGCCTCATCCTGAGAGGCTGCGAAGCAGCTTACTGCTTCGGTTCAGCTCGCGCTTCCAGCCCGCGAAGCTGTGTCCCGACAGTCAAGTCACCGATCTTACGGCCCATGTCCTTTCCGACCTCCGTCGAGAAGCGGTAATGGAAACCGGCATAGATGCGGGCATTTGCGACCTCATCGCTATAATCCTGGAGCTTGGTCCATTTGCGAGTCACCCCTGGCGCAGTAGGGCTGGTCATCGTCAGCTCTCCGACCTCGTCGCCGGCGATGGACCGGAGAACTGTGGAAACCGCCGCCGATACGATGCAGTGGGCGCAGGGGTATTCGGGATGCAACGGCGTTTCACCCAGCGGCAACCAGGACGGTTCGCGTGGCGTCATCGGGTTGTGCGTGATGTCCGCGTTGCGTATGGCCGTTACAGGCCGCCAGAAGTTGTAATGATACTTCGCATCAAGGACGGCAACGATTGCGTCGTTCGCAGCGATCTCGGTGAGGGCGAAGAGGCGCGAGCAGTCAACGACGTCCATGTGCTTGGTCAAGGCGACCTGCCGGACGATTGGATTGAAGCTGGGAGGCCCGACCAGAAACCAGACTCGTCCGATCGCGGTCTGCTCTGCCGTTCGGGTGGTGCTGTTGCGAGCGCCGAGCTCCCGAATTTCATTGACGTCTCTGGTCCAGGTCTCGGAATCAAGCGCCGGTGGTGGCGCTGGACGGAATTGTGAGACCGATGTCATGACCCAAGGGGACATTCTTCCAGCCGTCGTGCCGATCGGCACCACCGTCGGCACATAGGCCCCCGGGGCTGTATAGGGACGATAAGTCTCCTGGACGTCACTGCCGTCATCCCTGCGCAACGCTATCACGCCGGAAGCGGCAATCTTTCCAAGCTCGATTCCATTCGCCTTTCCCTCCGTGTCCGGAATGCCGGAAAGCGATGCAATCAATGCCGCATCAAGGGCAGATTTCTGGTCCGGATAGATCGTCAGAAGTATGTTGTAAGCCGCGGTCGATGCTGCGGCTTCCTTGGACGTGGAGCGGTCTGCTACGAGATCCAGCTTGTATGGAGTGTATCGCCTGTCGATCGCGTTGACGGCCTCGAACATGGCAACGTGAAGCATCGACATCGTGCGGGCCTGTGGCACAGGCAGCACCTTCTTTTCGGCGGCAATCGCATCTGCTTTCGCGTTCCAGTCCATGATGACATCGGCACGCGCAGTGCCGATGCAGACTGCGAGAGTGGCGACGATCAGGAATGGAGATCTCGTTGCAAGAAACGTCTTCATCTTCATGCTCCTCGTTGTTTCAACAGAGAGCGACATCTTGTACGGATGAGCCGCGCAAGAACGTAGAAGTGCAGAACGATCTTAAGATTGCAGCAAGCCCGCTGCTGTGAAACAGTTTACACTGTCCTCGCTTTCGTCGAAAAGAGTTTGAGGTCGCGCCCCAAAGAGTAAGATCGACTGCCTTACGTGATGCACGACCTGCAATCTCGGCAGTCTTCCGAACAATCATCACACCCTTTGCGCACTCAGGCTCGCCGCCGGCGCTGATCAAGCTCGGCATCTATTCGTTTCGCGCGAGGTGAAGAGCGAGCGGCTGAGCATTTTGGTGATGCCGCTCCAGCTTTCGGCAATGCCAGGCGCTGCGTTCGTCTGGCAAGATTGCTCGACCCTGCCGCCGGCGTCAGCGTGCTGTTCGCGGCGATGCCGACCGGCGCGAATGCGTACATTCTTGCCGTGCAGTATCAGCGGCTGGTGAACCCGGTGTCGGGCGCAGTGGCGCTGGGGACGCTGCTGGCGGCGGTGACGTTGCCGGTGGTGGTGTAGGTGGTAGCGAGGTGAGGTAGCGCAGCACGGTTCCAATCATTTTGCCTTTGCACGCAAAGGTCGCTAGGCTGCCCTGATACACATTGCAGGGAGGGGCCCATGGCACAGCGCGAAGAGATGCTCGCATTGATCAAGACCGCTTACGACGCGCGCGGCAAGGGCGACATCGAAGGCTTGGTGACGGCTTTTCATCCCGAGGGCCACTTCACCCTGATGGGCGACAAGGGCGCGCTCGAACTGACGGGACGCATGGAGGGGCACCCGACCCTGCGCGCGGCTTTCACTCAGTTCACTGCCGCCTTCGGCTTCGAAAGCCGCGAGATCCTTGCCGAGCTCGTCGACGGAGATCGCGTCGCAGTCCATTCCCGGGTTCTCGTTCGCTACAATCCAGGCGGAAAGACTTTCAGCACCGAGATCCTGGACCTGTTCAGATTTCAGGATGGCAAGATCATCGAGTTGATTGAGTTTGCGGATACGGCGCAGATCAAGGCGGTGATCTCCTGACGAATTGCGGTGATTGCGGACAGTACACAACGAATTGGCCCGGACCAACGCTCCAGAGAGCGCGCCGTGCAGAGATTAGTGGACTGTCACCGTAATTTCTGATCATGAGCTTTGACTCTTGGACGTCGGCGACTGTAGCGAAATTGCGTCCACGAGCCGTCGCACTAGATGCGGTCACAGTGCACAAATTGAGCCGGGCCAGCGGCCCATTTGTGACGCCTTTGAGAGCAAGCAGGCTTCGTGCACACTAACAACAGATATCGCAACTCATGTCCCAAGTAGACTTAGACCGGATTTGCATCCGCGCAATCGTCGACGATTTGCCCGCAGATGCAAAAAGAGCATTCGGCGCCCACGTGGGCCGTCTAGTCATCACATCACCCTATCTCACGGGTGACGTGGCACAAACGGCGATCGGCGATGTTCCCGCTTCAAGCGTCGTCGTCCTCACCACCTTTAGCGCTGAACTCTTCGCCTCCGGAGCGTCATCACTCAGAACGTTAAGAGCGCTACTAAACGCAGGTGCTACTCTCTATCGTCTTGATAACCTCCATGCAAAAATAATTGCCGCCCAAGATTTCTGTTTTGTTGGAAGCCACAATCTCACCGCGGGAGCGCTTCGGAAAAAGGAAGCGACCTTAGGAACGTCAGACGCTGCAACGGTTAGATTTGTCAACGAGACCATAGAAAAATGGCTGGCATCATCGTTGCCGATTACCTTGCAAATGATCGACGATATGGAGCAGCATATTGCTCCTTTGGCCGCTCGGTTTGAGGAACTTCAGCGAGCCGCAGATGAACTCGACCAAATCGTTGCTGCAGCTGAGGTACGCCGTCGGGAGGAGCAAAAGCAAAGAGCGTTGAAACGACGCCTGGAACGGCAAGAAAGAGAGATACAGGGAGCTCTCCGTCGAGCCAGTGACGCTCACGCGGTGCTTCGCCAACGAATTCGAGCGCTTCCATCCAGTGCCGCTAGGTACTTGGCATTGCAAAGAGTGCTGAATTCATCATGGGATAGCCACATTACGCTCATGGGCTCTGCAGGCGCAGATTTAACTTCATGGTTGATAGGCGGCGAGTGTGTGGCGCTAACAAAGCGAGAGCGCTATTTGGTAGTTATGCCCGAGACGGGACGACTAGGTTGGCCTGCATTGAACAAGACTCGTCTTACACGTTTCGGGACTGACGTAACTCCAAACACTTCGATCTCTGCCCTATGCCAGTGGCTAACAGGTTTTGCTGAAGCCGAAGGAGAAAGATTGATTGCGGCCTCGTCCTTTCCTCCCTCGTAGTACGAAAAAACTCTGTGCTGACCATCGATCAAGCCGATGGAATTGTATTCCGTCGGCAATTGAATGTTCGCAGGCTCTGTCTGATTGATTTTCGATGGATCAACTGTATGCCCCTTGTCATCAGTCAGGAGGGTATTACTAGGCAACGTGACGATGATGTTGTTGATGAACACCCTACGCTCGTCTAGCAGATACTTTCGGATGGCTTCGATCTTGGTGCGGCTAATCATCCGTTGATAGACGCCGTCTTGATCGCCCCAGCCGTCCTTCCTTAGTACATAGCATCGCTCAAGGAGAGCAGCCGGCGTCACGTAGAATGAAACGACCTTAAAACCGTTGGGAAAATGCGATTGCCCCTCTGGCAAAATCGAGCCTTTGTACGACGACGACGTCGTCACTGGCGAAATCACGTTCGTGCCAACGTCCGTCTGCAGTAACCCGAGAAAATCGAACAGCTCGTAACGTGCGGACTGCCTTACGCGATCAGTAATTGCCTTAAAATAGCGTACAATATGGTAGTCGAGGTATTTGACACCCGGAACCTCGGCCTTCAATTCGCTAGTGATAGGATTGCGCGCACAATAGATTATTACAGCGCGATAGTGATGCGGCTGGTACTTCGGGTCACTTTCTGAAAATCGGGAAAGGTATTGGCTAAGAAATTCAAGAAGGCGGGCACATCCTCGATAAGTTTGTCGTACAATACTTTTTTCTTTTTGAGATGACCGGACAACTCTCCCGATTTGAGTACTGTGCATTCGCTCAATACGATGACGTTTTCGTAGACGAACACGTCGTCCAAGTCGCTAGTGGTACCGTTGTAGGTAAACTCCTTGTCGGAAGCGCCGGTCACCCTCTTGAAGCCGCAAGTCGCAAATATCGCTCGTACTTCTCGGAAATGTGTGCGCTTAATCCGCAGCTGATGCTTTTCAGCGGCGTTGAGCTTAGGTGCCTTTGATTTTTTCTTCTTTTTCTTAGCTGCTTTGGCCATCGCGCTTTTTTCCACGCTTGTTGGCCAGCATCCATTCTTCAGGGATCTTAGCGACCTTCTCGCCGTGTCGAGGCGCACGGGTTTGGGAGCTTTCCCAGTACCGACAACACGTCGCCCTTGTGGAAGGTGGCGGTCGGGATAGTCTTCGGCGAAGTGACTTGCAGCAATTGATCAGCCCCGAATCAAATACGTCGGGGAGTATTGCCGATTGCCGCCATCGAGGGCGTAGCAAACCTCTTTTATCCCCCCAACCGTAAGGGAAGAGCCGTGGCTGGCACCCCCCTCGCGGTTCCCTTTCGTCAGAAAACCACACGATTCCTCATTCTGCAACTTGGGGTCGTGCATACTTTGGATGAACGTGAGGGGCTAGTCGCGACCCTACCCAAATTCGGTACCTAAACGGGTCGGACAAACTGCGACAGAAGCTAAACAGTTGATGAGGCTGGTACAGTTGGGTGGGCTCGAACCACCGACCTCCTGTTCCACAGACACAGCAAGGGCTCCGCCGGCTCTACGCCAATCCCGCCGCTCGTACGAAAATTGCAGCATTATCAATCAATAAGCCCGCCGTTCCTCGCCTTACCTGCGCTGCATTTGGGGCTATGGTGGTAGCTACATGGTAGCTACAGAGACGATGGATGGCCGTTTCGAGTATAACGATCCGCGCGGTGCAAGCGCTCAAGCCGGGCGAGACTATTTGGGATGCAGACCACCGCGAAGCGGTGCGGGGCTTTGGCGTTCGGCGTCAACGCGACCAAGCGACCTACGTCCTCAAGTACCGAGTGTTCGGTCGGCAGCGCTTCGTCACGATCGGTCCTCACGGCGCCCCTTGGACGCCACAACTTGCCCGCAAGGAAGCCAAACGGCTCTTGGGCCTGGTTGCCAATGGCATAGACCCGGCGGACGAGAAAGCCAAGGCGCGCCTGCAGGCGGCCGACACACTCAGGGCAATCGCGGATCAATATCTCCGGAACGCGAAACAAAGGCTGAAGCCCCGGACCTATTCTGAAATTGAACGCTACTTGTTAGTCAGTTGGAAATCTCTGCATCCGGTCTCGGTTTTCCAGATCAGCCGCCGTCATATCTCGGCTCGTGTCGCCGACATCGCATCAGTTCATGGAGCCGTCTCAGCAGCCCGTGCCCGAACTGCCCTGTCCTCAATGTTCAACTGGGCAATACGCGAGGGCCTTGACATTGCCGCGAACCCGGTTCTCGGCACCAACCGCCCCGTGCAGCCGGGAAGCCGCGAACGGGTCCTCTCAGAGACGGAGCTATCAGCAATCTGGCGAGCCAGCGGCGATGACGATTACGGACGCATTGTGCGTTTGTTGCTGCTCACAGCCCAACGCCGCGATGAAGTAGGCAGCATGCAATGGGGAGAACTTGACACCATTTCGGGGGTCTGGACGCTGCCAAGCGCCCGAACGAAGAACCATCGCGAGCACTCGGTGCCATTGGCACCCGCTGCCTTAGCCCTACTCCCGCATCGCCGAAACGGCCGAGACTTCCTCTTTGGTGACGGACCCCAACGCAGCGGTGACCCCCATCGTGGGTTCTCCGGCTGGTCAAAGTCGAAGACGGCACTCGATGCTCGGATCGCGAAAGCCATGGGCGAGCCCCTGCCCCATTGGACAGTTCACGATCTTAGGAGATCAGCGGCTACGGTTATGGCCGACCGGCTTGGCGTGTTGCCGCACATTGTGGAGGCGATCTTAAACCATGTCAGCGGCCACCGGGCCGGCGTTGCCGGGGTATATAACCGGGCTCGGTATGCGGCCGAGATGCGCGAGGCGCTCGAACGCTGGGCACAGCACGTCGCAGCCTTGCCAGTCCAAAAGCCGGGACGTGCCGACCCTGTAATTGTAGGCACCGAGCCCTTTCATCCTGATCTCTCCGGCATCCGTTCGAAAGCTCAGGGTTTGCCCTTTGAACAGGCGGAGCTGTAAGGTCAAATTGAGGAGGCGCAACACCCGATTATTGCGATTAATTGAACAGGAGATTTCTAAGCTTGTTCCATAAGCGAACTCCGACCGGGCCGCTGATTAAGAGTCGGCCCCGGGTTGAGAACAATCATGACTTACTGGTCGCACCACTGGCTTATCCGACCGAAAGTGGGCATTCGTCGCCCGATCATAGTGATTGCACGGCCTGATATCGCACCTGCGACCGAGCGGCGACGGACGCAGCCAAAAAAGGGGATCCGAGGTGTGAGGGTCGCGTGGGCAAGTGCCGGAACCGCGAATGCCGAGCCACCAGCTTTGTCCGCGAGCCGGGCGAACGGTGGGCAAGCGGCCTCAGCGCACCAGCTGAAGCGGCTTCTGTTAACAACTCTCTACTCTAGGGACGCCGATAAGTGCGAGCAGGATAGCAGGGCTCGAGCGAGCACAACGCAAGCATGCGCCTTGTCCTAATCGCGCATAGCCCTGGTGGGCGGCTCAATGGTGAGCCGGTAGCAGACCAGCTTGCTACCGTCGAGAATCTCTAGCGAGCTATCACAGGCTGGGCAGCGATACTCACCTTTCTTCCCGGGCTGTGATGATAATTCCGAAAACCGGCGCCGCAGCAGGAACATATTACGTCGCTCGTTCTCATCTCTGGGCCTCACACTGCGCGCTGTCATAGCAAGGCTTAGTTGCAGCCGAGTTCGATATGTCAGAAATTATGATCCGCTGTGCGGTGACGAGTCAGGCCGTGCTGACTGGCCTGAGAGTTGCCCTAGCTCAAGCACAGCCTTGGTCTCGAACCAGGCGACGATTGATTCGACCAGCGCGATGCCGATTGCCGCCATTATCAGAATCAGCTCCGATCATGATCGGACTTGCCGATCATAGCTCGTCCCCGTGGACGCGTAGCTCCGCCGCCGCGTGCGCTCAAGCCCCAGCCGAGGCTTGCGCGGCTGGGGCTTCGGATGAGTGGTGCGTGTTGAGGCGCACACCGCCGTAGCCTAGCCGACCTCAAGCGGTGCTTTCCGGCGAAACGATCCGTAGCTAAGACGAAAAACGGCACGCTTTCTATGCGATATCTCACCTCGTTCCTCTCCGCGATCTGCGGCGGCGAGGTCCGGCTGGTTAGCCTCCGTTGCCGGGCCTCGCTTCCGATCCTCGTGTTCGCCGGCCTGATCTGCGAGCGGCGGCCGAGGCCGTGGCGCTGCTCGAGGGACATCTAACGAAGCTCGGCTGCATTCCGATGACCCGTGACAGCTTGGGGGCTTTCGCCAGGAAGGAACTCACCCATGACGATCACGTCGTCGTCGAGGCGGATATCGTGCGTGAAGCGATGTCCGATCCGGTCATTCGGCGGCTGATGACGCTCCCGAGTGTGGATATGACGGTGGCTTCCGGCGTGGCCGCGGCGCGCAGCAACGGTACGCCGAGACCAACATCCTTCTCGCTGAACAAGACTTTGCGCCTTTTGAGAACTAGTTCATTAGTGCTTCCGCCGAGCGGTGACTGGGCTGAAAACGCGAAATTGGTTGGGTGCCGGCTGAGCGCTGCGTCAGCTCGCGGTCAGTACGTTCGAGTTCACGCCTTTGAGCCTCGATATCGCCCCGCGCTCGATCCTCAGCTGATTGACCTCGGGGTAAACTCTTGGCGGAATTCCTTGAACAGCTCGAAATAAAGCAAAAGGTAGCAAAATCAGCAAAGCCGATCGAATCCGCCGCTCACACGGCCTGGTTGCAGGTTAGGTTCAGGCCGAACTGGCTACGAAGTCAACGTCCGGTCCGAGCCTGACGAGGCAGGAGACGCTCTACTGTGACCTGGGTCGCAAGGAGCCGAGCATACCGCTCCCCAGCATTGAGCACGTCGGTGGGCGCAGCCGTTCCATGGTCCATCCTTTTTCTTCGCCACGATGTCCGATTGCTCGACGAGCTCATAGCGGCCGTTCCGCTTGGGCGCCGCCGGAGCATGATGCTCGGGATGATCACCAAGGCGGACATTTCCTGGCCAGGCCTCCGCGCAGGTGCGTGCACCTCGTTGAGTTGCGACATGACCTAGAGGTTTGATCGTGCAGGACGCACATCGCAAATTGTCCTTGCAGACGAATCCAGACAAGGCGATCTTAGGCCTCGCACGCGTACTTGCTCGTCTGGCCGCGAGGGAAGATCATGAAAGAGAGCTCGCAAATCGAAGCGACAGGGAAAAGAGCGACGATCTATGCTCGATTCTCAACGGATCTTCAGAATGAGCGATCAATTGAAGATCAGCTTTCACTTTGCCAAAGCTATGCCGAGCGCGAAGGCTTAAGCGTCATCAGCACTTATGAAGATCGAGCTCGTTCAGGCGGCTCGGTTATGGGGCGCGAAGGCCTTCTGCGCATGTTGGACCACGCGCGTGAGAGATCTTTTGACGTAGTGATTGTCGAAGCGCTCGATCGCCTCTCTCGTGACATGGAAGATCTGGCAGGAATCCATAAGCGATTATCATTTCTTGGCATCGAGATCCGTGCGGTCCACGAGGGCGTCGTTAACACAGTTCTGGTTGGTCTGCGCGGCCTCGTCGGACAACTCTATCGCGAGGACAACGCACACAAGGTTCGGCGTGGTCAAGCCGGTCGAGTCAAGCAAGGTTTGGCCGGAGGTGGCCTAACATACGGATATGCTGCGGTCGCCGGAAAGAGCGGCGAAAGAGTCATCGTAGAGGCCGAGGCACAAGTGATCCGGCGCATCTTCCAGGAATACGTTGACGGTCGGACGCCTCGCGAAATCGCGCACGATCTCAACAGGGAGCGGGTATCACCTCCGCGAGGTCGGGCATGGAATGCCTCCACCATCAATGGCAATCTCGAGAGGGGTGCAGGCATTCTGCAGAACGAGCTTTATTTAGGGCGCCTCGTCTGGAACAAAGTCAGGATGGTGAAAGATCCCGACTCGGGAAAGCGCCTTTCACGGCCCAATCCTAAGAGTGACTGGCAAATTGCCGATGTGCCGCATCTTGCGATTGTCGATCTAGAGCTATTCACAGCCGCTCAGCAACGCAAAGAAAAGCGCAGGCATATCCACCCCAGCCATCAACGACGGCCTCGCCGGATGCTATCTGGGCTGCTCCGTTGCGGCTCGTGCGGCTCCGGCATGGCAACCAATGGGCGGGACAAATCAGGTCGCGTTCGCATTCGCTGCTCGGCCGCGACCGAAAGCGCCACGTGTCCGGACGCCAAGACTTTTTATTTAGATATTGTCGAGAGCGCGGTCCTCAACGGTCTAAAGGCCGAATTGCGCGCGCCGAAAGTTATGTCGGAATACGTGCGAACGTATCTCGAGGAGCGGAAGCGCCTCGCAGCCACCTCACATGCAAAACGGCAGCGCCTTGAGCAGCAGCTTGGCCAACTAAACCGGGAAATAGAACGACTGGTGGATGCGATTGCGAAGGGGCATGGCGATCCATCCGTTCTCGGCCCGAGATCAACTGCCTTAGATGCCGAAAGGAAGCGGATATTTGAGGACTTACAGAGCGAACCACCCGCACCGAAGGAAGTCGCGCTGCATCCGGCCATACTCAAACGATATGAAGAGCAACTCGGTCAACTTGAAGAAGCACTGGGTAAAGGTATCAGTGCGGGTGACGGAGAGGCCGCAGAAGCGATCAGAGACCTGGTCGAGACGGTCACTGTGTTCCGTGATCGAGAACGCCTAGGCGGTGTAGTCGTGGAGATAGCAGGCCGGCTGAACGCCCTGCTCGGGGAAAAGGCCTACCCAAACCGGGTGAAAGGAGTGTGGGGAAAGGTGGTAGCGGGGGAGGGACTCGAACCCCCGACCCCAGGATTATGATTCCCGTGCTCTAACCAGCTGAGCTACCCCGCCACAGGGATCGCGGCGGCGACTTGAGGCCGATCTCGCGAACGCGCGGCATATAAGGAAGGGGGCGGGGGTAAGTCAATCCGCCTTCGCTAAAGCTTCCGCCTTCGCCAAGGCTTCGGCGCGACAAGTCCGCTTCGGCCCGATTTCTCACCAGAATTTGCGATTTTTACGGCGCCGGGCTCGTGGAGGGTCCCCTCACCCGGAATCCGCGCTCTCGCGCGGATTCCGGCCTCTCCCCGGCGGGGAGAGGCGAAGGGAAGCGGCCCTTATTTCGGCCTGACGTTCGGGTCGCCGCCGGGGCTGCCGGGGGCGGGATCACCGGGGTGTTGCCGCCGGTGCTGGGCGCGGGGGCGTGCATATCGGGATCGACGCCCGAGGGCGGGCAGAGCACGCCGTCCGTCTTGGCGAGCTTGTCGCCGAGCGGTTCCCGGGACTGGCCGGTCGTGGTGCCGTCCGGGGTGGTAGCCAGCCGATCGGATGGGGCGCAGCCGGCGGCGCGTTGCGGGGATGGCGGCGCGGTCTGTTGTGGCGGCGTCGCCGGGGCGGGCGGGGCCTGCGCGATCGCTGGCGCCGAGGCGGCGATCAAGAGGCCCGCAAGGATGAGGTTTGTCGTGCGCATGGGACGGAAACGCGCAGAGAGGGCGGGCTGTTCCCGGCGCGGAGTGCGATGTGATCGGGCCCCCTCTCCGGTTTCCTGCCTTGTCATTGCGAGCGCAGCGAAGCAATCCAGAGTCCCTCCGCAGAGACAGTCTGGATTGCTTCGCTGCGCTCGCAATGACGGGATGACTGGCGAGATATCGCGCTCGGAGAGAACCCTCTCCCCAACCCTCCCCCGCTCGCGGGGGAGGGAGCGCACTGCCGTCTTGGCGGCGTGCCGGGCTCTCGCAGCTAGGTCTTGCGGTAGCGGATCAGCGAGAAATGGCCCATCGGCGGCATGGGCCTGCGCTCGGTGAGCGCGACGCCGCCGTGCCTTGTGGCCCAGCCCTCGAGGCGGGCCCACGGGAATTCCGGGCGCCAGCCGAGGCGGCGGGCGATGGGCGCGAAGGCGAGTTCGAACAGCTTGCGAGGGCCGCTCTCCGCACCGATGTGGTTGACCAGGATCAGCTCGCCGCCCGACTTGAGCACGCGCACGAACTCGTCGAGCGTGCCTTCCGGATCGGGCACGGCGGTGATGACATATTGCGCCACCACCGCGTCGAAGAAATTGTCGGGAAAGGCGAGGTTCTTCGCATCCATCACCGAGAGCACCTCGACATTGGACAGACGAAGCGCGCGGACGCGCGCCTGCGCCTTGCGCAGCATCGGCTCGGAGATGTCGACGCCGCAGACCTTCGTGGTGCGCGCGTAGTCGGACAGCGAAAGACCCGTACCGACGCCGACGTCGAGGACGCGGCCGCCGATGCGGTCGGCCTCCGCGATCGTCGACTGCCGGCCGGCGTCGAACACCTTGCCGAACACGAGATCATAGACCGGCGCCCAGCGGCCATAGGCCTTCTCGACCCCGGCCCGCGAGATGTCTGCTGCCATGCCCCCTGCCCTTGCTTACTTCACCTCTCCCATAGGGAGAGGTCGGATCGCATCGCAAGATGCGATCCGGGTGAGGGGTTGCAGTCTCAACGGGAGTTGCGGCCCCTCACCCGGATTGCTTCGCAATCCGACCTCTCCCCACTGGGGAGAGGTGAACCCGGCCCTACCAATTGCGCTTAAAATCGTCATTCCGTCAGCCGCGCACGGCTTCCGCGAGCGGGCGCGGTGTGCCCGCACTGAGCTTGGCTGCGGCGCTCTGGATGAAGCCGCCGCCGAGCACGCGGGCCTGGCCTGAAGGTGCGTCGTAGAACACGCAGGCCTGTCCCGGCGAGACGCCCTCTTCGCCGGCGACGAGCTCGACCTCGTAGCGGCCGTTGCTGCCGCGCAGCCAGGCTGCTTGCGGACTGCGGGTCGAGCGCACGCGCACGAACATCTCGAGGCCGGCACCGATGGCGCGGTCGATGTCGCCATCGCCGATCCAGTTGACGTCGCGCAGGGAGATGCGATGCATCTTCAGCGCATCGCGCGGGCCGACCACGACGCGGCGGGTCGCCGCGTCCAGCCGCACCACGAACAGCGGCGAGCCGGAGGCGATGCCGAGGCCGCGGCGCTGGCCGACAGTGAAATTGGCGATGCCGTGGTGCCGGCCGAGCACGCGGCCCTCGAGATCGACGATGTCGCCGGGGTCCATCGCATTCGGGCGCAGGCGCGTGATGATGTCGGTGTAGCGGCCGGTCGGCACGAAGCAGATGTCCTGGCTGTCGTGCTTGTCGGCGACCGCAAGCCCGAAGCGGCGCGCGAGATCGCGCGTCTCGGGCTTGGTCATGTCGCCGAGCGGAAAGCGCAGGAAGTCGAGCTGTGACTGCGTGGTCGCGAACAGGAAATAGCTCTGGTCGCGGTCGGCATCTGCCGCGCAGACCAGCGCGCGCGAGCCGTCGGCCCGACGGCGCGAGGCGACGTAATGACCGGTGGCGAGCGCCTGGGCGCCGAGCTCGCGGGCGGTTTTCAGCAGGTCACGGAATTTGACGCTGCGGTTGCACTCGATGCAGGGCACCGGCGTCTCGCCGAGCGCGTAGGAATCAGCGAAGTTGTCGATGACTGACTCGCGAAAGCGATCCTCGTAATCGAGCACGTAATGGGGAATGCCGAGCTTGGCCGCGACGTCGCGGGCGTCGTGGATGTCCTGACCGGCGCAGCAGGCGCCCTTGCGATGGGTGGCCGCGCCATGGTCGTAGAGCTGCAGCGTGATGCCAACGACGTCGTAGCCCTCGGCCTTCAGCAGCGCAGCCGTCGTCGAGGAATCGACGCCGCCCGACATGGCAACGACGACCCTGGTGTCCTCGGGACGGCCTTCGAGATCCAGACTGTTGAGCATCGGCCCTGAAGCGTTGTGACGGCGGCGAAGCGCGATCCGCGATTGCTGTGCTTTCTCGGGGGACAGCGGCGATCCCCCGGAACCTTGGTTCCCGAAGAGCACGACTGCCCAAGTCGAAAGCGGCTGAGAGTAACCTCTTTAATATAGGCGGCATTCCGGTGAAGCAATCACGCGGGCCCCCCGCTTAGGGCAATTCTTGCCGGGGCGGCAGAAATGGCGGGGTCGCGGCCAGCCGCCCGGCATTGCCCCTGCATCATCAAAACCTTGATTATATTGATGAAATACCCGATTTCGGAGGCTGGCCCACTCCTTGCTCCCTCTGGTCCGAAGTTGCTTGCAAGGGGTTGCCTGTGGTCGGTCGGATGTCAGATGTCGTGGCAAGCGTGCAAATCCAGAGCGCGCAGCAGAAGCCTGCCCGGTCGCAAGCCCCGAAGGACACGCCGGCAAGCGATGATTTCGGCTCGCTGGTCGACAGCAACACGCAGGCCATCAGCAACAACGCGCCGGCGCAGGACACCCCACCGCGCCGGAGCGAGCAGACCTCGTCCGCCCCGGCGCCCGAGCGGCCTTCGCGCGACAGCTCGTCCACGGACCAGTCGTCGCAGAGCAAGGCGAGCGACGACACCGACCCGTCTGCGCCGGTCGAGAATGACAAGGCCGAGGCGTCCAGCGATCCGGCCAAGGACGCCGGCAAGGTCAAGGAAAAATCCGAGACGGCGGACGCCAAATCGGCGGACAAATCCGACGAGACCGAGGGCGAAACGTCCGACGGCACCGAGGTCGTCATAGCCGCGGTCGACGCGGCTGCCGCCGCGCCGCCCGATGTGACGCAGACCGCCCTGCCCGATCCCGGAATCATCGTTGCCGCGCCGGTCGTCCCGGTCGATCCGAATGCAGCTGCGAACCAGGCTGGCGATGCCGCCGCCGCGCCGCTGGCGATCGCCGCGGCTGCTCTTGCCGCCAGTGCCTCCACGGCGGCGCAGATCGCCGGCACCAAGACCGATACCGCGACGACGAGCGACAAGAGCGCCAAGGCCGCGGGCGCCGAGGTCGATGCCGACACCACGACGACGCTCGGCGAGGCCGCGGCCGGCACGACCGAGACCACCTCGACCGATGCAAAAGCTGGTGGCGGACTGATCGCCGCCGTCAGCCAGGGCACGCCCAAGACCGCGTTCAAGGACGCCGCCACGGCGCAGGCCAACACCGACGTCTCCAATATCGGCCAGGATACCGGCAAGGCGAACCTCGCCACGGCGCAGGCACCGGCCGCCAGCGCTGCACATGCGCAAGGCTTGAAGCCGCAGGCCGATAACGTCGCGACCGAGGCGAAGGCGGGCCCCGCCGATCGCGCCGCCGATCCGGCCCAGGGCACGCCGGCCGCGCCCGCGCATGCGGGCGCGCAAGCCACGATCGCTCCGACGGATATTAGCGCGCAGGCCGCCTCCGCCGTGCAGGCGCCGCTGACCAATACGACCTCGGCCGCCACGGCATCGACCGCGACGCTCACCGCGACCGAGGCGACCCACAATGCGGCGGTGCCGGTCAGCGGCATCCCGATCGAGATCGCGGCCGCCATTCGCGCCGGCAAGTCGCGGTTCGACATCAGCCTCGATCCGGCCGAGCTCGGCCGCATCGACGTGCGCATCAACGTCGACCGCGCCGGCAACGTCACCTCGCATCTCACCGTGGAGAAGCCGGAGACGCTGCAGATGCTGCGCCAGGACGCGCCGCAATTGCAGCGCGCGCTCGACGATGCCGGCTTCAAGACCGGCAGCAACGGGCTGTCCTTCAGCCTGCGCGACCAGAATTCATCGGGCCAGAACTCCGGCCAGAACAACGACAATGGCGGCAATGCCCGCCGCCTGATCGTCAGCGAGGACGACAGCGTTCCCGCAGCGCCCATCGGGCGCGGCTATGGCCGCATGCTCGGATCGAGCAGCGGCGTCGATATCAGAGTGTGAGGAGTATCAGGCAATGACCACCACGAATGCCGCCACTGCGCCCGCGGTCGTCTCCGGAACGACCGACATTCCGAAATCCTCGTCGAATTCGTCGATGAGCTCGACCACGGGGTCGACGCTCGCCGGCAATTTCCAGACCTTCCTGACCCTGCTGACGACGCAGCTGCAGAACCAGAACCCGCTCGATCCGCTCGACACCAACCAGTTCACCCAGCAGCTGGTGCAGTTCGCCGGCGTCGAGCAGCAGCTCAAGACCAACGATGCGCTGTCGCAGCTCGTCACCCTGCAGCAGACCACGCAGGCGACCCAGGCGCTGGGCTTCGTCGGCAAGACCGCGCTGGTCGACGGCTCGACCGCGACCATGAAGAACTCGTCGGCGACCTGGCATCTCAACGTGCCGACCGATTCCACCGTCGACATCACCATCGCCAATTCCAGCGGCCAGACCGTGTTCACCGGCAAATATAGCGCCGCCGCCGGCACCGACATCCCCTTCACCTGGAACGGCATGGGCAACGACGGCACGCAATGGCCCGACGGCAAGTACACGATCTCGGCCACGGGCAAGGACGTCGCGAACAACAATGTCGGCATTGCCGCGCAGGTGCAGGGCGTGGTGTCGTCGGTCGACCTGACCCAGTCGCCGCCGCTGCTCACCATCGACGGCGCCAGCTACACGCTGAGCCAGGTGAAGAGCATTATTGCGACGAGCAGCAATTGAGGCGAACGGGCGAGCCACATCCGAGAAGTCATCCCCGCCTAGTGCGCAATTGCGCACGGGGGCGGGGATCCATAACCCCAGGACGTTGTTTTCGCATGAGGTCGTAACCCCGAGTCTCCGTCAAACTACTCCCTGGGGTTATGGGTCCTCAGCTGCGCAATTGCGCATCATAGCTCGCGCTGCGCGCGCCCCGGGACGACAAGAGAGGGCCTTGCGGCATCCCCGAAGACCCCGTTCGTTAGTAAAGTATTTACCTTCTGCCCCGCTCAGCCGGCCGAGATTGCGTCTCCGCCCGCCGCGCCGGCCGCGTTCCCGCAAGTTTCAACGAGAATTGTATTGAACCCTTAGGCTTAGCGGATTTTTAAGCCGCGGGGGTTACGGTTACGGCGTGAGTTCAGTGGTTGAGAGTTTGTGAGTACGCCATGACAGAACCCCATCGCCCGAGGGTGAAATACGTCATCGGGCCGGACGGCAGTCCGTTGACGATCGCGGACCTGCCTGCACCCGGCACCAAACGCTGGGTCATCCGCCGCAAGGCCGAAGTCGTCGCCGCTGTCCGTGGCGGACTTCTCTCCCTCGAGGAGGCCTGCAGCCGTTATACCCTGACGGTCGACGAATTCCTCTCCTGGCAGTTTTCCATCGACCAGCATGGTCTGGCGGGTCTTCGCACCACCCGCATCCAGCAATATCGCCAGTAGGCGATCCGGAAATCTGCGGCTTTTGACGAAAATCGGCCTCGCCCTGCGAGGCCGATTTTTTTCATGATGCACTTTTGTCCGACCTCTTAACCTTCGTTAACCATATCGAAACCATCACCTAGGCAATAATTGCCCAGTCGGCCTTTCCGGTGAAAGCAGCCGAAGCTGTGGGGCGGTTGCTTGCAAGGGCTTGCGGACTTTCTGAAGAGTATCGGCGCCGCCCGGTTCGGGGCGATGATCGCGGTCACGGCCGCGCTCATCGGCTTCTTCGCCTTCGTCATCATGCGCGTCACCACGCCGCAGATGACGACGCTGTTCACGGACCTGTCCGTCGAAGATTCCTCCAGCATCATCAAGGACCTGGAACGCCAGGGGATCCAGTTCGAGATCCGCAACGAGGGCTCCATCATCATGGTGCCCAAGGACAAGGTCACGCGGCTGCGGATGAAGCTCGCCGAGGGCGGCCTGCCCAAGGGCGGCGGCGTCGGCTACGAGGTGTTCGACAAGTCGGACGCGCTCGGCACCACCTCCTTCGTCCAGAACATCAATCATCTGCGCGCGCTCGAGGGCGAGCTCGCCCGCACCATCCGCGCCATCGACCGCATCCAGGCCGCCCGCGTCCACCTGGTGCTGCCCGAGCGGCCGCTCTTTGCGCGCGAGGCGCCGGAGCCGTCGGCCTCGATCGTGGTGCGCGTCCGCGGCGCGCTGGAAGCCCAGCAGATCCGCGCCATCCGCCACCTCGTCGCCTCCGCCGTCAACGGCCTGAAGCCGCAGCGGGTCTCGATCGTGGACGAGGCCGGCCAGCTGCTCGCCGACGGCGCCCAGACCGATCCGGAGCAGGCGCTCGGCGACGAACGCCGCATCTCCTTCGAGAAGCGGATGCGCAAGCAGGTCGAGGACATCGTCTCCTCGGTGGTCGGTTCGGGCCGCGCCCGCGTGCAGCTCTCCGCCGATTTCGACTTCAACAAGGTCACCCAGACCTCGGACAAGTTCGACCCCGAAGGCCGCGTGTTGCGCTCGAGCCAAACCCGCGAAGAGCAGAGCATGACCGCCGACAACAACGGCCAGGTCACCGTCAACAACGAGCTGCCCGGCAACCAGCAGAACAACGGCGTCGCGGCCAAGGACCAGAGCAAGAAGACCGAAGAGACCAACAATTACGAGATCTCCCGCACCACCAAGACCGAGGTGACCGAGGCCGGCCGCGTCAACCGCATCTCGGTCGCGGTGCTGGTCGACGGCATCTACACCAAGAACGACAAGGGCGAGCTCGCCTACCAGGACCGCACCAAGGAGCAGCTCGACCGCATCGCCACCCTGGTACGCTCGGCGATCGGCTTCGACCAGAAGCGCGGCGACCAGGTCGAGGTCGTCAACCTGCGCTTCGCCGACGCGCCCTCCACCGCCCCGATCGGCGAGCCCTCAGGCTTCCTCGGCATGCTGCAGTTCACCAAGGACGACGTCATGTACTTCGTCGAGCTCGGCGTGATGATGCTGCTCGGCCTCGTCGTGCTGTTCCTGGTGATCCGCCCGCTGGTCAAGCGCATTCTCGCCTCGGACGAAGTCGCCGCCGCCATCTCCGGCGTGCTGAGTGGCCCCGCCGCTTCGGAAGAGGCCGCCCCGGCCGGCCAGCCGCTGCTGCCGAGCGGCGCCGCCAGCGCCATCGACGTCGCCACCATCCAGGGCCAGGTCCACGCCCAGTCAGTTCACCGCGTCGGCGAGCTCGCCGAACGCAATCCCAACGAAACCGTCGCCATCATTCGCCAATGGCTCACCGAGCCAACCAAGTAACCGCCAAGTAAATCAAGAAGTGATCTGACATGGCCGCCTCCTTGCAAAACGCCAACTCCAACGACATCACCAGCGTGATCTCCACGCTCGGTCAGCGCGCCGGCAGCCGTGCCGCCGACGGCAAGGGCGCCGCGCAGCTGTCCGGTCCGCGCCGCGCCGCGATCCTGATGCTGGCGCTGGGCGAGCAATATGGCGGCAAGATCTGGGGCCTGCTCGACGACGACGAGGTGCGCCAGCTCTCGCTGGAGATGTCGACGCTCGGCACCGTCGAGGTCGACACGGTCGAGGACATGCTGCTCGAATTCGTCTCGCGCATGTCGGCCTCGGGCGCGCTGATGGGCAATTTCGACGCCACCGAGCGGCTGCTGCAGCAATACCTGCCGCCGGAACGCGTCAACGGCATCATGGACGAGATCCGCGGCCCCGCCGGCCGCAACATGTGGGAGAAACTCTCCAACGTGCAGGAAGAGGTTCTCGCCAACTACCTCAAGAACGAATATCCGCAGACCATCGCGGTGGTGCTGTCGAAGCTGAAACCGGAGCATGCCGCGCGCGTGCTCGGCATCTTCCCCGAGGATCTCGCGCTCGACGTCGTCAACCGCATGCTGAAGATGGAGGCGGTGCAGAAGGAGGTGATCGAGAGCGTGGAGAAGACGCTGCGCACCGAATTCATGTCCAACCTGTCGCAGACCCGCCGCCGCGACGCCCACGAGGTGATGGCGGAAATCTTCAACAATTTCGACCGCCAGACCGAAACCCGGTTCATCACCTCGCTGGAAGAGGACAACCGGGAATCGGCCGAACGCATCAAGGCGCTGATGTTCACCTTCGACGACCTGGTGAAGCTGGATTCCGGCTCGGCCCAGACCTTGATGCGCAACGTCGACAAGGACAAGCTCGGCGTCGCGCTCAAGAGCGCCAACGAGGACGTCCGCAACTTCTTCTTCGGCAACATGTCTTCGCGCGCGGCCAAGATGCTCCAGGACGACATGGCTGCGATGGGGCCCGTGCGCCTGCGCGATGTCGACGAGGCCCAGGCGCTGCTGGTCAATCTCGCCAAGGACCTCGCCGCCAAGGGTGAGATCATGCTGACCAAGAACCGCGCCGACGACGAGCTGGTGTACTGATGGCCGCTCCGGCAAAATTCCTGTTCGATACCGACTTCGCGGCGCCCGAGCGCTCGCCGCGCGAGAAGGCCGCGACCGCGGCCGAAATCGCGCAGAAGGTCGCGGAAGCCGAGGCGCGCGCCTATCAGGACGGCTTTGCCGCCGGCCAGCGCGAGGCCAAGGCCGAGAGCGACCGCCGCGTCGCGCTCGCGATGGAAGAGATCAACATCGCCATCCGCGGCGTCGCCGCCGGAATCGGCAACATCGAGACCAGGATGGAGACGGAGGCCGTCGAGGTCGCGGTCGCGGTGGCGCGCAAGCTGTGCGCCGACCTCGTCGCCGCCGAGCCGCTCGGCGAGATCGTCGCGCTGGTCAAGGACTGCTTCTCGCATCTGGTCGCGACGCCGCATCTCGTCGTCCGCATCAACGATGCGCTCTACGACAGCGCGCGCGAGAGGATCGAGCGGCTCGCCAAGCAGAGCGGCTTCGAGGGCCGGCTGGTGATCCTGGCCGAGCCGGACATTGCCACCGGCGACTGCCGGATCGAATGGGCCGATGGCGGCGTCGTGCTGGAGCGCGGCGCCATCGCGGCCAAGATCGACGAAATGGTCGGACGCTACATCGCGTCCCGCAGGGGGAGCTAAGCCATGAGCGACACTGACGGACAGGTCCCGCTGCCCGATCTCAACGGCCCGATGCCGCCTGCCGGCACCGACGTCGGCTACAACGAGGACGAATATGCGGCGCGCGCCGCCGCCGACCTCGAAGCGGTGTTCGACGTGCCGGTGCAGGTCTCGGCCGTGCTCGGCCGCTCCAAGATGGACGTCGGCGAGCTCCTGAAGCTCGGACCCGGCACCGTGCTCGAGCTCGACCGGCGCGTCGGCGAGGCCATCGACATCTACGTCAACAACAAGCTGGTCGCCCGCGGCGAGGTCGTCCTGGTCGAGGACAAGCTCGGCGTGACCATGACGGAAATCATCAAGGCCGACCGCGGCTGACACGCAAGGACATGACGCGCGCCGGCGCGAACAGACGGACAGGAGACTGACATGCGGCTTCTCATCGTTGGCACATTGAAGGGCCAGCTCACCACCGCCACCAAGATCGCGATGGAGAACGGCGCCACCGTGACCCATGCCGAGGATCACGAGCAGGCGATGCGCGTGCTGCGCGGGGGCAAGGGCGCCGACCTCCTGCTGGTCGACGTCGCGCTCGACATCCGCGACCTCGTGCTGCGGCTGGAAGCCGAGCACATCCACGCCCCGATCGTCGCCTGCGGCATTACCAACGACGCCCGCGCCGCCGTCGCCGCGATCCATGCCGGGGCCAAGGAATACATCCCGCTGCCGCCGGATCCGGAGCTGATCGCCGCGGTGCTGGCCGCCGTCGCCAATGATTCCCGCGAACTGGTCTATCGTGACGATGCGATGGCGAAGGTGATCAAGCTCGCCCAGCAGATCGCCGGCTCGGACGCCTCGGTGATGATCACCGGCGAATCCGGCACGGGCAAGGAAGTGCTGGCCCGCTACGTCCACACCCGCTCGGCCCGCGCCAAGCGTCCGTTCATCTCGATCAACTGCGCCGCGATCCCCGAGCATCTCTTGGAATCCGAGCTGTTCGGCCACGAGAAGGGCGCCTTCACCGGCGCGGTCGCCCGCCGCATCGGCAAGTTCGAGGAGGCGACCGGCGGCACGCTGCTGCTCGACGAAATCTCCGAGATGGACGTCCGACTGCAATCCAAGCTGCTGCGCGCCATTCAGGAGCGCGTGATCGATCGCGTCGGCGGCACCAAGCCGGTACCGGTGGACATCCGCATCATCGCGACCTCGAACCGCAACCTGGCGGAAGCCGTGCGCGAAGGCACGTTCCGCGAGGACCTGTTGTTCCGCCTCAACGTCGTGAACTTGAAGATTCCGCCGCTGCGCGAGCGTCCCGCCGACATCCTCGAGCTCGCTCAGCATTTCGTGAAGAAATACGCCGAGGCCAACGGCGTGCCGATGCGCCCGCTCTCGGCCGAGGCGCGC
This sequence comes from Bradyrhizobium sp. NC92, assembly GCF_025200865.1. NCBI lineage: Bacteria > Pseudomonadati > Pseudomonadota > Alphaproteobacteria > Hyphomicrobiales > Nitrobacteraceae > Bradyrhizobium > Bradyrhizobium sp. NC92. The sequence continues at coordinate 1,542,184 of NZ_CP104171.1, read as the reverse complement.
CGCGTGCTCTCCGCCAACCGCTGGCAGGGCAACGTCCGCGAGCTCGAAAACACCATGCACCGCGCGGTGCTGATGGCGCAGGGCGACGAGATCGGACCCGACGCCATCATCACGCCGGACGGCGACCGCCTCGACCTCGCCAAGACCGCACCGGCCGTGGCGCATGCCACCATGGCCGCCGAGCAGGTGACGCGCGCGCTGGTGGGGCGCACCGTCGCCGACGTCGAGCGCGACCTGATTCTGGAGACGCTGAAGCACTGCCTCGGCAACCGCACCCATGCCGCCAACATCCTCGGCATCTCGATCCGCACGCTGCGCAACAAGCTCAACGAATATGCCGACGGCGGCATCCCGATCCCGCCCGCGGGCACGCCCGGTGAATATCCGCGGATGCCGATGATGGGGGCGTGATCCCTCGAAGCACACGAGCTGACGACGAATGCCCGGGCTAGACCCGGGCATTTTTGCTTGATGCAGGCCGCCAGCACGTCATTGCGAGCGCAGCGAAGCAATCCGGAATTCCTCCGCGGAAAGGCTCTGGATTGCTTCGCTGCGCTCGCAATGACGCGTTGAGAGCGCTCGTCGCATAACGGGATCGCGCCACGCGACTAGGCCATCCTCGCGCCAGGCCTTATAAACCCCGCCCGAAACCACGCGAGGGACCACATGTCTGAAGCTCAAATCACGGATTGGCTGGCGTCGCAGAAGCAGGCGATGATCGACCTGCTCCGCGACGTCGTGAACATCGATTCCGGCTCCTACGACAAGGAAGGCGTCGATACGGTCGGTGCGCGGTTCGAGCGGCATTTTGCCGAGCACGGCATTCCGTTCCGACGCGAGGCCAACGCCACCTTCGGCGACGCGATCCATGCCGAGGTGGCAAAGCCCGGCAGCAACGAAAAGCCGGTGCTGTTGATGGGGCATCGCGACACCGTGTTCGGCAAGGGCGAGGCTGGGCGGCGGCCGTTCACGATCCGGGATGGCCGCGCCTATGGACCGGGTGTCGCCGACATGAAGTCCGGCCTCGTCATGAACGTGTTCGTGGCCACCGCCTTCCACAAATTCGGCAGCTCACCGCATCCGATCAGGGTGCTGATCACCTCGGACGAGGAGATCGGCTCGCCCTCCTCGCGCCCGGTGATCGAGCGCGAGGGACGCGCGGCCCGCGCGGTGTTCAATTCCGAGCCGGGCCGGCCCACGGGCAACGTCGTGACCGGGCGCAAGGGCGGCATCTTCATGCATATGGCCATCACCGGCAAGGCCGCGCATTCCGGCGCCAATTTCGCCGCCGGCGTCAGCGCCATTGGCGAGCTCGCGCACAAGATCGTGCAGATCCACGCGCTCACCGATCTCGACAAAGGCATCACGCTCAATGTCGGCCTCGTCTCGGGCGGGCAATCCGTCAACACGACGGCGCCTTACGCGGAAGGGCAGATCGATCTGCGCTATGTCGATCCGGCCGATCGCGCGCGCATCATGGCTGCGATCGAAAAGATCGTCGCGACCTCCTATGTGCCGGGCACCAGCGCGACGCTGACGATCAAGGGCGAGTTCGTGCCGGTGGTGCAGAGCGCGGAGTCGAAGGCCCTGTTCGAAGACTATCAGGCGGCCGCAAGGCAGGTGGGCCTCACCACGCTGCAGGGCGAGTTCTCCGGCGGCTGCGCCGATTCCGGCTTTACCGCCGCGGTCGGCACGCCGACCATCTGCGGCCTCGGCCCGGTCGGCGGGCTCGCGCACACGCCGGAGGAATATCTGGAGATCGACAGCATCGTGCCGCGCGCGCAGGCGCTGGCGCTGGCGATTCTAAGGGGCTGATTGCCGCAACCGCGGTGCCGTAGGGTGGGCAAAGGCGCACTTGCGCCGTGCCCACCATCTGGCTTCGCTGGGTAGAAACGGTGGGCACGCTTCGCTTTGCCCACCCTACGAAACTAACGCACCCTACGAGACCGTTACGAATAACTCGGCGCGTCGGGCTTTCGGAAGATGTGGATGGGGTCGCCCGGCACGATCGGGTGTCCCGAGAACATCGCGTAGGCGTAGAGCGCGAGATAGGCGATCGCGAGCGCGCCGATGGCGTAGAAGGCTAGAGTCGCGACGCGCTTCATCGATCCGCTCCATGGTCATCCCGGCGGGAGGCTCAAGCAGCGCTTCTAGAGCGATGAGGCGGAAAAGACCAGCCTTGCGCGAGGCGCGCCGTCGGCGATCAAATGCCGCGCCGGCCGCGCGCGGGAAGACTGACATCGGCGAGCCTGGCCGCGTCTTCGTCCTGATCGACCGCCACGTACTGGCCGTGCCAATAGGCCAGCGCGGCGGTGCGGGTCGAGCTCCTGATGTCCCTGACACGGCCGATGACGATGCCGTGCGAGTGGCGCTCGACGATCTCCTCCACTTCGCAATCGAAGGCCGAGAGCGCGCCGACCAGCAGCGGAACACCCGAGACTGCCGTCACCCATTGGCTGCCTGCAAAGCGATCCGCGCCCTTCAGCCCGCCCTTGCCGGCAAAACGCTCGGCAATGTCGAGCTGGTCGGCATTGAGGATATTCACGCCGAAAGCGCCGTGGCGGCGGATCAGCGGAAACGACGAGGCGTCGCGGTTGATGCTGACCAGCAGCGTCGGCGGCTCGACCGACAGTGAGGCCACCGAGGTCACCGTCATGCCGGTGATGTCCTTGCCCCGCCCGGCGGTGATGACGCTGACGCCGCCGGTGAGGTGGCGCATGGCGCCGCGGAAATCGGCGGACGAGACGGGGATTTCGGTCATGAGATCGCGGGGCACTACATTCATGGCGTTGCTCCCCAGAAGCGGGGTTCCTTTTATCTAGGTACGATCGTCCGCTGACAACAGGTGGCTCAGGATCGAGCCTTCGAGGCCTGCCAGCTCGGCCGAGCCGCGCTGGCGCGGCCGGGCGGCGTTAACCGTGACGTCGTGGGCGATGCGGCCCTCCTCGATGACCAGCACACGGTCGGCCAGCGCGACCGCCTCGGCAACGTCGTGGGTCACCAGGATTGCGGTGAAGCCCTGGTCGCGCCAGACCCGCTCCAACAGGCGCTGCATCGAGATGCGGGTCAGCGCATCCAGCGCGCCGAGCGGCTCGTCGAAGGCGAGCACGCGTGGCCGGGAGACCAGCGCACGGCCGAGCGCGACGCGCTGCTTCTGGCCCCCTGAGAGCACCGAGGGCCATTGGTCGCGCTTGTCGGCGAGGCCGACCTCGATCAACGCCTTCTCGGCGCGCGCATGCGCATCGCTGGAAGCACGATCGCGGCCGAGGCCGACCTCGACATTGGCGAGCACGCGGGCCCACGGCAACAGCCGCGGCTCCTGGAACATGACGCGGATGTCCTCGGGCTGGATCTCCTGACCGAAGCTGATGCTGCCGGCGTCGATCTTCTCCAGCCCGGCGATCAGGCGCAGCAGCGTGCTCTTGCCGCAGCCGCTCTTGCCGACGATGGCGACGAACTGGCCGGCGGGAATGTGAAGGTCGATGCCGCGCAGCACCTCGTTGTCACCGAACGATTTGCGCAGGCCGCGGATGCTGAGCGGCAGGCCGCTGGCCTGAACTCGGCGTTCTTCTTGCCGCTCCTCGCGCGCCACGCGGGCGTGAGGCGCGAAATTGGCGCGGCTGGCGAGCTCGGTCTCGGGAAGAGAGGTACGAAGCGCTGTCTGCATGTGATTCACAGTATTTCTGCTCAACGTTTCTGGAAGGCGGGGTGCCAGGAGAGCGTCAGGCGCTCCAGCACGCGGGAGGCGCTGTCGGCGAGCTTGCCGAGCAGGGCATAGATCAGGATCGAGAGCACGACGACATCGATCAGCATGAACTCACGCGCCTGCATCGCCATGTAGCCGAGGCCCGAGGAGGCCGCGATGGTTTCGGCGACGATCAGGGTCAGCCACATGATGCCGAGCGCGAAGCGGATGCCGACGAAGATCGAGGGCAGCGCGCCCGGGAAGATGACGCGGCGGAACAGTTCGCCGTCAGTCATGCCGTAGATGCGGCCCATCTCGATCAGCTGCGGATCGACGGTGCGGATGCCGTGCAGCGTGTTGAGGTAGATCGGGAAGAACACGCCCAGCGCCACCAGAAAGAGCTTTGCGCTCTCGTCAATGCCGAACCAGAGGATGACCAGCGGGATCAGCGCCAGATGCGGCACGTTGCGCACCATCTGCAGCGTGGTGTCGGTCAGCTTGGCCGAGAGCTGCGACAGGCCGTTGGCGAGGCCGAAGGCGAAGCCGATGCTGCCGCCGATCAAGAAGCCGATCGAGGCACGCCAGAACGACACCCAGATGTTGCGGACGAGCTCGCCGGAAAGCAGCAGCTTCCAGCCGGAGAGCACGACGTCGCTGGGCGCCGGCAGCACCCGCGTCGGCACGAAGCCGGTCACGCTCGCGACCTGCCAGATCGCGATGATGGCGAGCGGCACGATCCACTGGATCAGGCCGTCGGCGCGCGGCAGGCGGATGCTGCGCGGAAGCGAAATGCTGTCGATGAGGCTCATGATTGCGACACCCGGTGCTGCGGACGGAAATCGCTGCCGACCGTCTCGCCGAACGGACCGCCGTTGAAATGCAGCTTGGTCACGTTGGAAGGCTGCTCCAGCGCAAGCAGCGGGAACACCAGCTCGGCGAACCGATAGGCTTCCTCCAGATGCGGGTAGCCCGACATGATGAAGGTATCGATGCCGAGATCCTGATACTCCTTGATGCGGGCCGCGACGGTCTGGGCGTCGCCGACCAGCGCGGTGCCGGCGCCGCCGCGGACGAGGCCCACGCCGGCCCACAGGTTCGGGGCGATCTCGAGCTTGTCGCGCTTGCCGCCATGGAGCTGCGCCATGCGTTGCTGGCCGACCGAATCCATGCGGGCAAAGTTCTTCTGCGCCAGCGCAATGGTGTCGTCGCTGACATGCTTGATCAATTCGTTGGCCGCGCGCCAGGCTTCTTCATTGGTCTCGCGGACGATGACGTGAAGACGGATGCCGAAGGAGAGTCTTCGGCCGCGCGCGCTCGCGACCTCCCTCACCTTGGCGATCTTCTCGGCAACGAGCGCCGGCGGCTCGCCCCAGGTGAGATATTTGTCAACGGTGTCGACGGCGACGTCGATGCCGGCATCGGAGGAGCCGCCGAAATAGAGCGGCGGGCGCGGCGACTGCACCGGGGGAAACAGCAGTTTGCCGCCCTCGATATGGAAGTGCTTACCCTCGACGTCCACCGTCTTGCCGGCGAGCAGGTCGCTGTAGACGTTGAGGAACTCGCGGGTGACCTCGTAGCGCTCGTCGTGAGCGAGGAAGATGCCGTCGCCCTTGTTCTCGACGGGATCGCCGCCGGTGACGACGTTGACGAGCAGCCGGCCGTTCGAGATGCGATCGAGTGTCGCGGTCATGCGCGCGGCAACGCTCGGCGATTGCAGGCCGGGACGAACGGCGACGAGATAGCGCAGCCGCTCGGTGAACGGCGCGACTGAGGAAGCGACGATCCAGGAATCCTCGCAGGACCGCCCGGTCGGCAACAGCACGCCGAAATAGCCGAGCTGATCGGCGGCCTGCGCGATCTGGCGCAGATAGTTGAAGTTGACCTCGCGGCCGCCGATGCCGGTGCCGAGATAGCGGCCGTCACCATGGGTCGGCAGGAACCAGAGGATGTTGGCGTTGGATTGGCTCATCGATGTGCCCCTAGCCGTAAGTCGTGCCGACAGCGGCGGCGACGATGCCGATCGAGAGCACGATGGCTGCGATCATGCGTTGAACGATACGCCTCATGTTCAGACCTTTGGAAATGGGAAGAGTTGTAGGCACGGTCAGGCCGCGGGGTTGCGCCAGACGATGTCGCGGATCTGGATCGGCTTCGGGATCAGGCCGAGCTTGTAGAAGCGGTCGGCGACGCCCTGCTGGGTCGCGACGATCTCGTCGGTGACCGGACCGATCACGAAGTTTGCGCGGTTGGCGGCGACGGTCTGGATATCCAAGGGAACGCCGGTGATCGCGGCGAGCGATCTGGCGACCTCGTCGCGATGCTGCTCGGCCCATTTGCCGGCCGCAGCTGTGACCTCGACGATCTGCTGCAGGATGGCACCGTGGTTCTTCGCGAACTCGCGGTTGGCGATGAAAAAGGAATTGGTCTTGGTGACCTCGCGCGCATTGATCAGGATGCGGCCGTTCTGCTTGGTCTCGCCGATCGCGAAATACGGATCCCAGATCGCCCAGGCCTCGATGCTGCCATTGGCGAAGGCGGGCCCGGCGTCGGGCGGCGTCAGGTAGACCGGCGTGATGTCGGCGTAGGTGAGGCCGGCCTTCTCCAGCGTCTGCACCACGACGTTGTGGGCGCTGGAGCCCTTGGTGAAGCCGATGCGCTTGCCCTTGAGGTCGGCGATGTCGCGGATCGGCGAATCCTTGGGCACCAGGATGCCCTGGCCGTTGGTGATGGGCTGGCCGGCGGCGTAGACGATCGCCGCGCCCGCGGCCTGGGCAAACACCGGCGGGGAATCCCCGACCGCGCCGAAATCGACGCTGCCGACGTTCATCGCCTCCATCATCGGCGGCCCCGAGGAGAACTCGATCCATTTCACCTCGATGCCTTGCGACGTGAAATGTTTTTCCAGGGCGGCCTGCTGGCGCGTGATGACCAGCACGCCGGTCTTCTGATAGCCGATACGAATTTCCTTCACCGCGCCTTGCGCGATCGCGGGTGATGCGAACGCAGCGGCGGCCGCCGTTCCAGCCGATAGCTTCAGAAAGTCTCGACGCTGCATTCCACACTCCGGGCCGCGGGCGGCCGTCATCATTCACGTTTACGGAATGATGGTGCGGGCCGTCAGAAGTGTCGAGACGTCCGGGAAAATAGCGATGCGAGCACTGCGGTTCATGCTGCGCGCGTGATCAATCTTTCAAGCGGCGAGGCGAATGAGGATGGAATTTTTCTGCACGCGAATGTGAGAGCTGCACGGATTTTGTCCAGGCCAGACGAACGGAACACAAAAAGTCGCAAAACAACCCCATGCACAGTAGCCGGGGCGCGCGAAAACAATGACTTACGTATTATCCGAAGCACGTTTGACTCGTCGGGCAAAACAGGAGCAGAATGGCATGATCGCGGATCAAGGGCTGAGGTGTGAAGCCCCCTCTCCCACTGTCATTCCCCGCGAAGGCGGGGAATCCAGTACGCCGTGGCCCATCGATTCAACCACAACTGTCTCGGAGTACTGGATCGCCCGGTCAAGCCGGGCGATGACACCGAACGTGTGACGCGCCACGTGCCCCAAGCACGACCGGCCTAATGCCGCCACCTCACCGGCAGATTCTGCAGCCCGCGGAAGGCCCAGCCGCCGATCCGCACCTCCTCGTCCTCGGCGAGCTCGATGCGCCCCGCGCGCGCGAACAATGTCGGCAGCGCGACGTCGGCGATCATGGCGCGCGAGGCGAAGGCGCCGGCGCAGAAATGCGGGCCGGCGCCGAAGGCGACGCTCTTGGAGGTGTCGCGTCGCACATCGAACTGATCGGCGCGGTCAAAATGCTTCTCGTCGCGGTTGGCTGATCCGAACATCAGGAACACGCGCTCGTCGCGCTCGAACGAGACGTCGCGAATGGTCCAGGGCTTGGCGATGCGGCGCGGCGACATGCCGATCGGCGAGATCCAGCGGGCATATTCCTCGAAGGCCTGCAGCCAGGTCACCTCGCCGCGCAGGACCAGATCGAGCTGGTCGGGATGGGTCAGCAGCGCCCAGACCGTGCCGGCGATCGCCTTGCGCGGCTCGTTCTGGCCGCCTGATATCGCGAGTTTTACATTCGCGCGCACGCTCTCCATCGGCATGCCCGAGCTAAGGAGCACGCCGAGAATGCTCTGGTCCGGGTTCTTGCGCATCACCGGCAGGATGTCGTCGATCGCGGCGTCGATGCCCGCGGTCGCCGCATGGCAGCGCGCCTCGACCTCGGGGTCGCCGGCATAATTGGCGATGCCCTCGATCATGCCTTGCGACCACGCGTCCATGTCCTGAAAGCCGATATTGGTGAGGCCGGTGATCGACTTCAGGCATTCGCCGGAGAACGGCAGCGCGAAGTCGCGCATGAGATCGATCCGTCCCGGTTCGAGCGAAGCGATGATGCGATCCGCATGGTCCTGGAACTGGGCGGTCCAGTGCGCCTTCACCGTCTTCGGCGAGACCGTCGGAAACATCGCGCGACGCTCGACGAGATGCGCCTCGCCGTCCTTGCGCATCATGTTGTGGCCCATCAGCCGGTTCATCAGGCCGGCGGGCTGGTGGGAGGAGAACACGTCGATCTGCTTCTCGGAGATCGAGATGTCGTCGCGGCTCGTCAGCAGCGTCGAGCCGAGCTGCGGCACGAACGCGATCGGCGCCTCCTTCCGCATCCGGGCGAGCATCGGATAGGGATCGGCCCAGAAGGCGGCCGGGTCGATGTCGATGCGCGGCGCGGTGCTCAAGCTTCGCTCCCTTGTCGTCTCCTTGATGCCAAGGCTAGCGCCTTCGCGAGCCGCCGTCTGTCCCCAGCGATTGGGACGGGCGGCCTCGGGGGGCGTACCTTCAAGACCAAAGCACGCGCGGGCGAGACAGCGAGGTCCGCATTGCCCACAACGGGGGATGCTGAAGATGCATAGGCGGACTTTCGTTAAGGGCCGTTTTCAGCCCCTTGCACCGCAGCAAATGGCTTCCTCATTCGATGACCTCGTCGGCACGCGCAAGCAGCGTCGGCGGCATTTCGAGGCTCAGGGCGCTGGCGGCCTTCAGGTTGATCACCAGGTGGAATTTGCTGGGCCGGTAGATTGGGATGTCGCCCGGCCTGGTCCCGTTGAGAACCTGGTGGACATCAACGGCAAGTCGTTCGGCAAGCTCACCGAGATCCGGCGCATAGCTGATCAGCCCACCCGAATCCGCATAGTCGCGGAAGGGATAGATGATCGGAAGATGAAGTTTCCCGGCTAGCTCGGTGATCGAGGCGCGTCGTGCCAAAAAGCTGCCGCTCGCGTCAACCATGGCAGCGTCGAACCGCTGTGACGTCAACTCGGCAAAGGTCCGTCGGAGTTGCTCATCGTTCACCTCTGGGAGGAAATTCCAGCTCAGCACGATGCCCAGGGCCTGCCCTGCCTTCTGAAGCGACAATCCCAGGGGAGTATCCATCAAGGTACGCGACGATGTCAGGTAAGCGACCTTAGCGGCCGAGGGCATCGCCTCCTTCAGGATTTGCAGGCGCTTCGCGACGATTTCGTAACCTGCATCGATGCTGACACCCGTCAGGTTGCCTCCGGGATGCGCGAGGTTTGCAACCAATCCTGTCGCGATCGGGTCTCCCATGATCGCGACAATCGGTATCGTGGTCGTGGCCGCGGCGAACGCTTCGATCAGCTCGTTAAGATTTACAACGATCACTTGCGGATCGCTGCCAACGACGGCAGCGGCGAGAGACGTAAAGTGCTGGGAGCGCCCCTCGGCTGAATAACGCTGGACGACGATATTGCTGCCTTCGGCATAACCGAGCTTACGCAGCGTTTGATAAAACCGCCGCACCCAGAAGGGGCCAGCACTCTCGGTCAGCTGATCAGCAGGGATACCCGAATGAACCAACGCAATGCGGTGTTGCCGCCGCGCCTGCTGTGCTCGCCCCGCGAGCGGCCAGGCGGCTGCCGCACCGCTCACAAGCGTGATGAAGTGCCGTCGCTGCATCGCCAATCCCCGATGCTCCCAACCCGAGCGTAAGCAATATTTGGCGCAGGTCCAGGCGGATATACGCACCCTCGCATCAAAGCATATCGGCGTCCACGAACGTCGGTACGCTCCCGTCAGGGCCTGGCCCAGCTCGACGGGTTCGGCCATCGTGTATCCTTGTCTGCTTTCAACTCAGATGGCAGCTCCGGCCAGCAAGAAAACGCCGCCAAGCGCGACCATCACAAGTCCAGGCCAGTTCGATTTGACGCCGAAGCCGCTACCGGGCCTTTCAGGCTCCAGCGTATCACTCCCGGAGCGAAGCCACTTCCCACCGCTGAACCGGCCTCGCCAAATGGGCTGATACGCCATTTGGAACACGCCTCCGAAAACAAGGAGCACTCCAAGCAATATGAGAGTCATGCTCACCTCCTCTACCCGCGAACGCCGATAGGTTGCGGCGCCGAGAACCGTGGCCCATTCAACGTCTGCCCGCGGAATCAGACCGACCTTGAAAGCCGCCGGGCGGACCAGCGCGCTGCACGCAGGCTGGAGATCGCGCTCACCGAAGCTCAGACTATGTCCAAGCGTCCTGCCTAGTCCTCGTCCGGCTCGCGCACGACCGCCGGTTCGTCGGTTTGGTTTTCTTCATCGTCTTGCTCGTCCTCATCCTCTTCGTCGTCATCAGGATCTCGGGGCGGCATCGTGTTGGTCATGACCGCAAAGACATGCCGGTCGGTCCCGGCGGTAACCAGCTCAGGAAGTAGGGTCATGTTGTTGCTCCTCGGATGTGACCCTGGGACACTCTGTCCCTATTCGGCGGAGCAGACACGAAACGCCCCGCCAACGGCCCGCTGGAGCCCGGATCACCCGGGCTCCAGGTCCTGAGATCGCGCGACGCTGGGATAACGCAATATCTCTCAAATAGTTGAAATATGAACATGATTTCTGCTAGGCGTCTATTGGTGCCCACCCGGGAAATAGTAGCAATTGAGTTCCGCTGAATCGGGTTGGTATCAAGGGCCTTGGACGAGCAAAGCACGAACGCTCCTGCAAAGATGCACGCCGTGCGTCTGAAAGATCGGTCGAATCTGATGGGTCCAGCGCAGCAATGACGGGCATCGATTTCGAGCAGATCGTGGACCGCATCCACGAGGCAGCGACCGTTCCGGAGCTCTGGCCTGATGTCCTGGAGCAAATCGCACATGCCGCGGGCGCGCATGGCATGGTCATGATCACCACGGACTCCGATCAGTGGTCCGGTGTCTGGAATGGTGTCGTGACGTCGCCGTCGATCCGCGAGGCCTTCTCGGCGTTCCTGCGTAGCGACCTCTCCAGCCGGACGGAGACGACGCCGAGACTCCTGGCGCTTGATCATCCAGGCTTCGTCGGCGAGCAGGAGGTGTTTTCGCCGGAAGAATGGGACCGCGATCCATATCGGGTGGAATGGAACAAGAAGTGGGGCTTCGAGCATGCTTGCGCGACGGCGGTCCGCAGCCCGTCCGGTGAGATCATCGTCTTCCACATGGAAAGACTGGCCGGCCGGCCCGCCTTTTCGCGGCAGGACCTCGATTTTCTCGACCGCTTTCGCCCCCATCTCGCGCGGGCAGCTTTGCTGTCGACGCGCTGGCGCCTCACCCGGATGCGGGCGGCAACCGAGGCGTTGTCGCTGGTCGGCCTACCGGCCCTCGCGATCACGCGCTCCGGGCGGGTTCTGGCCGCGAACGCCTTGATCGAAGCCATGACGGATGTTCTGCAATGGCTGCCGAAGGACCGGATCGCCATCAGGGACCGCGCGGCCGACACCCTGCTGCGCTCCGGCCTTGCTCAACTCGATGCGCCGAACAAGGCTGTATGCTCCTTCGCCGCGCGTCGCACCAGCGATCTCGATCGGGTGGTCCTTCATCTCGTTGCGATGCCGGGCGAAGCCCGCGATCTCTTCGATGGGGCGGTTGGCCTTCTCATCGCGACACCGGTCGCTGCCTCGCAAGCACCGAGCCTTGCCCTCATTCGTGGCCTGTTCGATCTCACCCCGAGCGAAGCGCGCGTTGCGCGCGGAATTGCGCAAGGACAGACGATCGGCGACATCGCCGCGCATCACGGACTCAGCCGCGAAACCATCCGCACGCAGGTCAAGGCCGTCCTCGCCAAGACGGGAACGCGGAACCAGAAGAGCGCAGCTGCACTCTTCGGCGCGATCCCCAAATTGCCGCTGAGGGACTGACGCCAGACTTGTCGCCCGTGACTCGTAGCAGCGGCCTGCGCGCACGCCTCGTCCTTCGAGACGGCGCTGACGCGCCTCCTCAGGATGAGGCTCATCGGCTTCAGTTCTCGTTGAAACTGCTGCCGCGAACTCTATCCTCATCCTGAGGAGCCCGCCTTAAGCGGGCGTCTCGAAGGATGGCCGCAGGAAAAAGCTCTGCAACAGCCTGCCCCGGCAGGAGCAAGCTCCGCTTCACCCAAATGGGTGAAGACACAGGCCGACGCTCCGGGTTCAACTCCGCCCAAATTGGATCTCTGGCGAGAAGCGGCGGCGATGGCGGGACCGGAATTTCCGATTTTCGAGATGACCCTGGCGCAGCGCAGGCGCAGGAAATGGAACTGGAGCGTCTGCACCGTTCAAGGGGCGGTCGTGATGCAGGGCCGGGAATCCAGCCGAGCGGCCGCAAAGTACCGGGCCGAACGAGCGCTTTTCATGCTGCTGCTCACCGCGCCCTATCGTTCGCGACTTTCCGCATAGCAAGGCGCTCGTCGAGCGCTGCAGGGTTGCCGACGCCTTAGTTCATGCTGCGCGTCAGCAGGCGCAACACGATCGCAAACAATTCGCTCTGCGAGGAGATGCCGAGCCGCTCATAGGCGCGCTTGCGGTAGGTCAGGGTCGAATGCAGGCTGATGCCGAGCGCTTGCGAGATCGCCTCCGAGCTGAAGCCTGCGAGGATGCGGCGGCAGACCTCCTGCTCGCGCGGCGTCAGCGCGGAGAGCGGCGCGCGCGTGGCGAACAACGCGGCGATGTTCTGGTCGGGTGTCGCGGTCTCCGTCTGCTGGAAATGGCGGGCGACGCTGGCTGCGATCGCCGGCGCGATCGTCCCGAGCCGGTGGCGCTGGGCGGCGCTGAAGCGGCCCTGCGCGGCGATGCGGTAGAAATTGACGTAGAAGCAGGTATCGCCGGCCCAGATCGCGGTCGCGCATTTGTCGACGATGCCGGAATCCTGGAAGAAGATTTTTCGGTAACGCGCCCCGTACATGCGCGGCGCGAAGTGGGGCAGCACGATCGGCGCGCCGCCCTCGCCTTCGAACAGCGCGTCGCGGTTGGGATCCGTTTCGTGAAACTGGCCGGCATAGGCGGCGCCGAGATCGCCGCCGATCGGGATGTTGCCGGCATCGAGCAGGCAGCTTGCCGCGCCGGCCCGGCTCAGCGCGAACACCATGCAATGGCCGACGTCCGCCTGCCGGCGCAGCGTGTCGATGAGAACGTTTGGAAAATTCGAGCGGCCGATGGCGAGCACCGCGGGCGTGACATCGCCGGCAGCAAAGCCTGAACCTGTCCCGTTGGGCGGCATCGCTCTCTCCCGGTCGCCTTCCTTATGGCTTGTGCCGATTTGTAGCAGCAGCTCTCGATGACGTGAATGACTCATCTGCCTCAGGTCTTGCGGCATAGAGCCAGCCTGGTTCGTGGGGCTAACCGGTTCCGCCTGAAGGAACAAGTGCGGTGGCCCCGCCTTGTCCGTCCGATGAGATCAGCCGTTTGTCGGCATTCGGTTGCCGATCGAAGGAGGAGTCATGCGAATTCTCCTCGTTGGCGGTACAGGGTTTCTCGGCTCGGCGATCCACGCCAGGCTGTCGGCCGAAGGCTACGAATGTATGTCGGTGTCGCGCCACCCGGCAGCAGAGCGCGATCGGCGCCATACCAGCCTCGACGTCGCCCGCACAACCGATTCCTCGCAATGGAAGGACGTCCTTGCGGGCGTCGATGCGGTGATCAACCTGGCCGGAGCGCTCCAGGGACGGGATCTACACGGGGTTCATGTCGCCGGAAGCGCGGCACTCTACAGCGCCTGCGAAAGCGCAGGCGTCCGCCGCGTCGTCCTGTTCTCGGCCATCGGCAGCAATGTCGATGCCCCCAGCGATTTTTCTCGTACCAAGCGGGAGGGCGAAGCCGCCTTGATGGCGCGCGACCTCGATTGGGTCATCCTGCGACCCTCCGTCGTGATCGGCCGCGCCGCCTCTGGCGGCAGCGCGCTGTTGCGAGGACTGGCGGCGCTGCCGATTCTACCGGTCGTGCCCGACACGGCGGCGATTCAACCGGTGCATCTCGACGACGTCGTTGAGACCGTGCTGTTCTTTCTGCAGCCGGGCGCGCCTTGCCGCATCGCCATCGATCTGGCCGGCCCACGGCAGATCGCCTTCAGCGACGCGGTTGGGCTGTTTCGGACCTGGCTGCGCTGGAGGCCGGCGTACCGCCTGCAGCTGCCATCCTGGGCAGCTTCGGTTGCTTTCCGCGCGGGGGACGTTGCGCAGATGCTGGGATGGCGAACGCCCATCAACACGACGGCACAGGCGGAAATGCGCCGCGGTGCGACCGGCGATCCCGAGCCCTGGCGTCGATTGACCGGCACTCCACCGCGCGATCTCGAAGTCGCGCTCGCACGCGAGCCTGCGTCGGTGCAAGAACGATGGTTTGCACGGCTGTATACGCTCAAGCCGCTGATCTTCGGCGTCTTCGGCGCGTTTTGGATCGCCACAGGCATCATCTCGCTGAGCGCGGGCTGGAATATCGGCATGTCGTTGCTGCTTGAAGGCGGGCTGCAAGGGAACGTCGCGGCGCTCGTCGTCACCGCGGGCGCGCTCGCCGACATCGTCATCGGCCTTGCCATTCTCTGGCGGCCTCTGAGCCGCTACGGACTCTGGGCGGCACTGATCATCTCGCTCACCTATGCCGTGATCGGCACCGTCCTGGTGCCGCGACTGTGGGCCGATCCGCTGGGACCGATGCTGAAGATCTGGCCGGTGATCATGCTCAACCTGGTCGCCATGGCGATCCGGGAGGATCGCTGATGCTCTACTTCCTCGTGAAGATGGCGCACATCATCGGCGCTGCCGTGCTGCTCGGCACCGGGGCCGGGATCGCCTTCTTCATGCTGGTGGCGCATCTGCGCGGCGACCCGCGCGAGATCGCCGGGGTTGCGCGGACGGTGGTGCTGGCCGACTTCCTGTTCACGGCGAGTGCCGTGATCCTGCAGCCAATCACCGGCACGTGGCTCGCCTGGTCGAGCGGGTATTCCCTCGGCGACGGCTGGGTGGCGGCGTCGATTGCACTGTATCTCGTGACCGGCGCCTTCTGGCTGCCGGTAGTGTGGATGCAGATGCAGATGCGCGATCTCGCCGTCGCAGCGGTCGCTAGCAACAGCGAGCTGCCCGCCCGCTATAACCATCTCTTCCGATGGTGGTTCGCCTTCGGCTTTCCGGCTTTCGCGGCCGTGCTGATCATCTTCTGGCTGATGATCGCCCGTCCGGCCATTCCATTCTGGGATTAGATCGGCGCCTTCCAGCTTGATTGGCTTCTCATTGCGCCTGCTTCCAAATGACCGGCGCCGGATTCGGCAAGCTTCAGGAACAGAACCGGACCGGCCGAGTTCGACCTGTTTGGCGCTACATACAATGGAGTTACACGATGAGCCGCGGAATGCCGTCGATGACCGCACTTCTCGGACTGCTCGCAATCGCGGGATATCAGAATCGGGACAAGCTGGCGGAGTTGCTCAGAGGTCCGGGGGCCGGATCCCTCGAACCGTCCAGCGGCCAACAACCGCTTGGCGGCCTGCTCGGAAACCTGACTGGCATGCTGAGCGGGGCCGGGGTTGGAGGACTATTGCAGGGAGGAATTGGCGAGCTGCTGGAGAGATTCAACCAAAACGGCCACGGTGATGCAGCCCAGTCGTGGGTCGGCACGGGGCCGAACAAGGACATCTCGCCCCCGCAATTGCGGGAAGCAATCGGGCCCGACGTGCTGGACAAACTCGAGAAGGAGACCGGGCTTTCGCAAGAGGAAATTCTCGCGAGGCTCTCGCGCGAGCTGCCGCAGGCGGTCGACAAGTACACGCCCGAGGGGCGTCTGCCGAGCTGACGGCCTCGTCATTGTCGCCATTGATCAGGAGGAGTGGAGAATGGGAATTATTTGGACGATCATCATCGGCTTTATCGCGGGCATTATCGCGAAATTCATCATGCCGGGTGACAATGAACCCTCCGGGTTCATTCTCACGACCATCCTGGGCATCGTTGGTGCCTTCGTTGCCACTTACCTTGGCCAGGCCCTAGGCTGGTACCGTCCTGGAGAGGGTGCCGGGCTGATCGGCGCGGTCGTCGGCGCCATCATCGTCCTCTTTGTGTATGGTCTCTTCGCCGGACGACAACGGCGCGCGATCTGAAGAGCAGCAGGCCGGCCCGGTCGGTGGCGACCTGCGTGCGAGCCGATGAGACCTGCCCAAATCCCAGCGGGCGAAGGGGCGCCATTGACCGCAGCCCCTTCGCTTTCTTCGTCTCAAGGAGACTGCACCCCGGCTCGGGCAGCTGCCGCAGCAGCGCCAGGAAGCAGGGCCTGTCGTTGCTTACACGCTACCCCGCCGCCGCCTTCGCGGGTGCCACGTTGATCGCCAGCTTGCCATAGCGGTCCGTAAAGGCCTCGGTGTCGATCTCTTCCAGCTCGATCTCGCCCCTCATCACGCCCTGCTTCCAAGCCGCCTGCGCCGGATCGTCCTGGAACTCCGGCATCACCTCGCGGCCGAACAGCTCGAGCGATTCGCAGATGTGCTCGTGGCTGTTCTTGCCGGCCTGGTTGAGCAGGATGACCTGGTCGATATGCGAGGATTGGAAGCGCTTCAGCTTCTTCCGGATCGTCTCGGGCGAGCCGATCAGGCCGCCGCGCAGCGCCGCCTCCTGGGCTTGCGGATTGTCGCGCTTCCACTTGTTGTACTCGTCCCACATGTTGACGGTGTAGGGCGCGGGACGCTGGCGGTTCTGCGCGGCGCCGTAGAAACGCAGCGCGAACTGGAAGAAGGTGGCGCCGTCGGCCCGGGCGCGCGCCTCTTCATCGGTCTTGGCGCACATGAAGAACGAGACCAGCGCCATGTTGGGATTGATCTCGTAGTCGGCGAGCCTGTGCAAACGCTTGGTGATGGCGTTGTAATAGGCGTGCACCCAGGCGTGCGCGGCATCGGCGCTGACGAACTGGAAGCCGAGCGCGCCGAAACCGTGGCGGCCGGCGCGCTCGATGGTCGGCAGCTGCGAGCAGGCCATCCATAGCGGCGGGTGTGGCTTCTGCACCGGCTTCGGCACCACATTGCGCAAGGGGATGTCGAAATATCTACCGTGATGCTCGCTGCCGGCGTCCTTGAACATCGGGAAGATCGCCGCGACCGCCTCCTCGAACACCTCCTTCTTGGTCTCCATGTCACGGCCGAACGGCTCCAGCTCGGTGATCGAGGCACTCTCGCCCATGCCGAACTCACAGCGGCCGTTCGAGAGCAGATCCAGCACCGCGACACGCTCGGCGACGCGCGCCGGATGATTGGTGGTGAGCTGGAGGATGCCGTGGCCGAGCCGGATGTTCTTGGTGCGCTGGCTTGCCGCAGCCAGGAACGATTCCGGCGAGGGCGAGTGCGAATATTCCTCGAGGAAGTGATGCTCGACCACCCAGGCATGGTCGTAGCCGAGCCTGTCGGCGAGCTCCATCTGCGAGAGCGCATTCTGATAGAGGGCGAGCTCGTCGCCGGCCACCCAGGGCCGCGGCAGCTGCAGCTCGTAGAAGATGCCGAACTTCATGGCGTTGCTCTCTCCCGCTTGTTCTTGTTGAGCTCATCTTAATGGGTGAGGCGAAGCTGTCTACGCAGTGGCAATTCCGCTGCGCGAGAGAATGATTTCGTCGCCCGGCCTGCGGGGCGGGGCTCGTCTTGCCCCGGGCGCTGCGACATCCGCGCAAGCGGCAGGTTGATCCAGATCAACGCCGTGGCGGCCCGGATGCATCAGAAGTGCAGCAAGGCAACGGCCCGGATGCCGTCCCGATTCCCATCCCATCCCGAAGAGACCGAATATGTCGGCCCCTGACGACACGACGTCGCGCGTGCGCCGTAAGCGCATGGAGATTTTTGCGTTCCTGTTCCTGACCGCGATCGTGATGCCCGTCCTCGCGGTCGGGACGGTCGGCTCCTATGGGCTCGGCGTCTGGATCTACCAGATGTTCGCCGGCCCTCCGGGCCCGCCACCTTCCCCGCATTGATCCGCTCAAAGCGAAAGACAGGCATCATGGCCCAAGCCACATTCAAAAGCGCCAAGCTCAACCGCCGCGCCCTGATCACCGGCCGCGTGCTCGCCGCCGACCGCATCGTGACGCCGCCGGGCGCCGAGATCGCCAGCATCATCGTGCAGGCGCGGCCCGAGCGCCTTGCCGAACTGGAAGCGGAGATCGCAGCGCTTCCCGGCTGCGAGATCCATGCCCGCGACGCGCGCGGAAAGCTCGTCGTCGTCGCCGAAGCGCCGGATGCCGGCAGCCTCGGCACCATGCTCAACACCATCCAGTCGCTGCAGCACGTCTATTCCGCGGCGCTGGTGTTCCATGCCATCGAAACGACTTAAGGGCCGGAGAGCCATCATGACATCGCCGAAGCTCGACCGCCGCCAGATGCTCAAGCTCGAAGCCGCCGCGATCGCCGCGGCTGCCGCCGGCCTTCCCGCACCGGCGCTCGCCGCCAACCTCGCCGCCGAGCGGGAGGTGAGCGAATTGAAATGGGACAAGGCCGCCTGCCGCTTCTGCGGTACCGGCTGTTCGGTGATGGTCGCGACCAAGGACAACCGCGTCGTCGCCACCCACGGCGACATCAAGGCCGAGGTCAATCGCGGCCTCAACTGCGTCAAGGGCTACTTCCTCTCCAAGATCATGTACGGCCACGACCGCCTGACGCAGCCGATGCTGCGTAAGACCAATGGCAAGTACGACAAGAACGGCGACTTCACGCCGGTGTCCTGGACCGAAGCCTTCGACATCATGGAGCTGAAGTGGAAGGAGGCGATCAAGAAGCGCGGGCCGAACGGCGTCGCCATGTTCGGCTCCGGCCAGTGGACGATCTGGGAGGGCTATGCGGCGTCAAAGCTGTTCAAGGCCGGCTTCCGAACCAACAACATCGACCCCAATGCGCGGCACTGCATGGCCTCGGCGGTCGCCGGCATGATGCGCACCTTCGGCATCGACGAGCCGGCCGGCTGCTATGACGACATCGAGGCCACCGACGCCTTCGTGCTGTGGGGCTCCAACATGGCGGAGATGCACCCGATCCTGTGGACGCGCGTCGCCGACCGCCGGCTGTCCGCGCCGCATGTCCGCGTCGCCGTGCTCTCCACCTTCGAGCACCGCTCGTTCGACCTTGCCGACATCGGCATGGTGTTCGTGCCGCAGACCGACCTCTACATCCTCAACGCCATCGCCAACCACATCATCAAGACCGGTCGCGTCAACAAGGATTTCGTCGCCGCGCATACCGTGTTCAAGCGCGGCCAGACCGACATCGGCTACGGATTGCGGCCGGAACACCCGCTGCAGAAGAAGGCGACGGGCGCCGCCAAGGCCAACGACTCCACCGACATGAGCTATGACGAGTTCGTCAAGTTCGTCTCGGAGTATACGCTGGAGAAGGCGGCGCAGATGTCGGGCGTGCCGCTGAACCGGCTCGAAGCACTGGCCGAGCTCTATGCCGATCCGAAGACGAAGGTGGTCTCGTTCTGGACCATGGGCTTCAACCAGCACACCCGCGGCGTCTGGTGCAACAACCTCGTCTACAACATCCATCTTCTGACCGGAAAGATCTCCGCGCCCGGCAACAGCCCGTTCTCGCTGACGGGCCAGCCCTCAGCCTGCGGCACCGCGCGCGAGGTCGGCACCTTCTCGCACCGCCTGCCCGCCGACATGGTGGTGACCAACAAGGCGCATCGCGACCACGCCGAACACATCTGGCAGCTGCCGGAAGGCACCATTCCGGACAAGCCCGGCGCCCACGCCGTGCTGCAAAGCCGGATGCTGAAGGACGGCCTGATCAACGCCTATTGGGTCCAGGTCAACAACAACCTTCAGGCCGGCCCCAACGTCAACGAAGAGACCTATCCGGGCTTCCGCAACCCCGACAATTTCATCGTGGTCTCGGATGCCTATCCGACCGTGACGGCGCTCGCCGCCGATCTGATCCTGCCGACCGCGATGTGGGTGGAGAAGGAAGGCGCCTACGGCAATGCCGAGCGGCGCACGCAGTTCTGGCACCAGCTCGTCACCGCGCCGGGCGAAGCCAAATCCGATCTCTGGCAGCTCATGGAATTTTCAAAACGCTTCAAGATCGAGGAGGTCTGGCCCGCGGAGCTGATCGCCAAGAAGCCGGAATATCGCGGCAAGACGCTGTTCGACGTCCTCTACAAGAACGGCCTGGTCGACAAATTCCCCGTGACGGAGGTCGAACAAGGCTACGCCAACGAGGAAGCCAAGGCGTTCGGCTTCTACGTGCAGAAGGGACTGTTCGAGGAATATGCCCAGTTCGGCCGCGGCCACGGCCACGACCTCGCGCCATTCGACACCTATCACAGGGAGCGCGGCCTGCGCTGGCCCGTCGTCAACGGCCAGGAGACGAAGTGGCGCTTCCGCGAAGGCAGCGACCCCTACGTCAAGCAGGGCACCAACGTGCAGTTCTACGGCTATCCCGACGGCAAGGCGCGCATCTTCGCGCTGCCCTACGAGCCGGCGGCGGAATCGCCCGACAACGAATATCCCTACTGGCTCTCGACCGGCCGTGTGCTGGAGCACTGGCATTCCGGCACCATGACGCGCCGCGTGCCCGAGCTGTTCAAGGCCTTTCCCGAAGCCGTCTGCTTCATGCATCCGGACGATGCGCAGGACATGAAGCTGCGACGCGGCGACGAGGTGAAGGTGGTCTCCCGCCGCGGCTTCATCCGCGCCCGCCTCGAGACGCGTGGCCGCGACCGGCCGCCGCGCGGCCTCGTGTTCGTGCCGTGGTTCGACGAATCCAAGCTGATCAACAAGGTGACGCTCGACGCCACCGATCCGATCTCGCTGCAGACCGATTTCAAGAAATGCGCCGTGCGCATCGAGCGGGTGAACATGTCATGATGAAACGATCCGCAATCGTCCTGCTCGCCTTCGCGGTCGCAGCGGGGACGGGCTCGCTGACGGCGCAGACCGTGACCTCCGGCCTGCGCGGCCCGACCCCGCTCAACGACGAGGGCCCGGCGCCGCCGATGCTGCCGAACCGCAACACCTCCGAGAAGGAGGTGCGCAACTATCCGGAGCAGCCGCCCGTCATCCCGCACAACATCGACGGCTATCAGGTCGATCTCAACGGCAACAAATGCCTGTCCTGCCACGCGCGGGCGCGCACCGCCGAGTCGCAGGCGCCGATGGTCTCGATCACGCACTTCATGGATCGCGACGGCCAGTTCCTGGCTTCGGTCTCGCCGCGCCGCTTCTTCTGCACCGAATGCCACGTGCCGCAGAACACCGCCAATCCGCCGGTCAGCAACGACTTTACCGACATCGACACGCTGCTGTCGCGTGCAAGTCCGGGTGGCCGGCGATGACGACGACTGCTGACGAGCCCAATGCGGAGCTGAAGGCCAAGCGCGGCTTCATCGCGCGCAGCTGGGCATTTCTGCTCGAGCTCTGGCAGGTGCTGACCCGGCCGAGCTCGGTGTTCGCCCTCGGCACCCTGGTGCTGGCCGGTTTCGTCGCCGGCGTGATCTTCTGGGGCGGCTTCAACACCGCGCTGGAAATCACCAACACCGAAAAATTCTGCACCGGTTGCCACGAGATGAAGGACAACGTCTACGCCGAGCTGAAGTCGACCATCCACTTCTCCAACCGCTCCGGCGTGCGCGCGACCTGCCCGGACTGCCACGTGCCGCACAACTGGACCGACAAGATCGCGCGCAAGATGCAGGCCTCCAAGGAGGTCTGGGGCAAGATCTTCGGCACGATCGACACGAGAGAGAAATTTAGGGATCACCGGCTCGAGCTCGCCGCGCACGAATGGGCGCGCTTCAAGGCCAATGATTCCCTGGAATGCCGCAACTGTCACAGCGCCGATTCCATGGACATCACCAAGCAGTCGCCGCGGGCCTCGGTGGCGCACCAGCGCTTCCTGTTCACCAAGGAAAAGACCTGCATCGACTGCCACAAGGGCATCGCCCACCAGCTGCCCGACATGCGCGGCGTTCCGGGCTGGCAGTAGGGGCGGCCTGTTGAGCTCAGGCTCGCTTATAGCGGGGCCCGAGCAAGCGCCTCGTCCTTCGAGACGGCTGCTTCGCAGCCTCCTCAGGATGAGGCTAAGCAGCATCTAGCCTTTTGAAACTAGCGCCACACACTCCGCCCTCATCCTGAGGGCCCGCCAAAGGCGGGCGTCTCGAAGGATGGGCCGCGGGGAACGGCCTCCCTGCGCTTGAACGGGCGGGGCGAATGGTTAGTTTTGGGGGAAGGCGAATCGCCTCATTCGCCGCTCCCTCAAGACAGACATGGCCACTTTCACCCCGCATCAGGATGCTGCGCTCAAAGCCGTCGGCGATTGGCTCAAGGCCAGGCCGGGACGCGGCGGCACGCCGCCGGTGTTCCGCCTGTTCGGCTTTGCCGGCACCGGCAAGACCACGCTGGCGCGGCACATCGCCGAGGGCGTCGACGGCGAGGTGAAGTTCGCCGCCTTCACCGGCAAGGCGGCCCTCGTCATGCGCAACAAGGGCTGCGACGGCGCCTCCACCATCCATTCGCTGATCTACCGCGCCCGCGAATCCGGCGAGGAGCAGCCGAGCTTCGAATTGTGGGACGATGCGCCGGCCTCGAAGGCGAAGCTGATCGTGATCGACGAATGCTCGATGGTCGATGCCGAACTGGGTCGCGACCTGATGTCGTTCGACTGTCCTCTCCTCGTGCTGGGCGATCCCGCGCAGCTGCCGCCGATCCAGGGCGGCGGCTTCTTCACCAACACCACACCCGACGCGATGCTGACCGAGGTGCATCGCCAGGCCGAAGACGACCCGATCGTGCGGATGTCGATGGACGTGCGCGAGGGCCGCGAGCTCGACATCGGCCGCTACGGCGAGAGCGAGGTGGTGTCGCGGAAGGAGCTCGACCCCGATCGCGTCATGGGCGCCGACCAGATCCTGGTCGGCCGCAACAACACGCGCCGCGCCTACAACATGCGGGTGCGCCAGCGCCAGAACATCGAGGATCAATTTCCGGTCGCCGGCGACAAGCTGGTGTGCCTGCGCAACAACCGCAAGAAGGGCCTGTTCAACGGCGGCCTGTGGCGCGTGAAGTCGCGCAACACCTCGCGCTCGAAATCGCGCATCCTCTCGATGCGGCTGTCGCCGGACGAGGATTTCGGCCACAAGGTGACCAAGGTCTCGGTGCGCGCCGATTGCTTCGAGGGCGGCGTCGAGCAGATCGCCTGGGAGCAGCGCAAGCCCTATGACGAGTTCGACTACGGCTACGTGCTGACCGTGCACAAGTCGCAGGGCTCGCAATGGGACGATGTCGTGCTGTTCGACGAGAGCTTTGCGTTCCAGGATTCGCGGGCACGGTGGCTGTACACGGGGATCACGCGGGCGGCGAAGCGGTTGAGCATCGTCGTCTAGAGTCCGCTGCCGTAGGGTGGGCAAAGCGCAGCGTGCCCACGCACTATTGCTTGAGGAGAGAGATCGTGGGCACGGCGCGTTGCGCCTTTGCCCACCCTACGGCACCGCAGATGTGGCGCGAGTATTCCCCTCACTTCCCCGCGACGAAGTAAAAATCCTCCCGCCCCGGCGGCGATCCATATGTGAACGGCTGCTGCTCGTGCTTGGTCGCGGCCCAGACGTCGTCGCGGACGATGTCGAACAATTTTCGGATCTCGACGCGCGGCTGCTTGATCTCGCGGGCGAGCGCGGTAGCGAACGGGCTGTTGGCGGCACCGTCGCCGTCCATCGCGGTCTCGCCGTGCTTGGCGGCGTAGACCACCATGAAGCCGGCACCGGGCTCGATGTTGGAAAAGCCCTTCTCCACCAGCTTCAGCGACAGGGTGCGTTGCATGGCCGGCGCGAACGGATTGTCGCGGCAGGCATCGAGGACAACGAGGCGGACTTTCCGCGCGGCGCCGACCGCAGCGATCACCTGCTCGAGCGCGACGGCCTCGGTCTCGGCGTCCTTGTCGGCGGTGAGCCTGGCGTCGACCGGAACGAGATAGTTCACCCCGCCGATCTCAAAACCATGGCCGGCATAATAGACCACGGCCCAATCGGCTTTTTCCGCTTCCTCGGAGAAGGCCTTCAGGGTCTGAAAGAACGTATCGCGGGTGAGGTCCTTGGTGTCGAGCACGGTCTGGAAGCCGAGGTCGCGCAGCACGCCCGCGATCAGCTTCGAATCGCGCGGCGGATTGGGCAGCGGGTGGGCGTTCTTGTAGGCGCCGTTGCCGATCACAAGCGCGACGCGACGGCCGGTCGTCGCGCTCGCCGCTTCTTTCGGCGACAGGGCGGCGAGCCGCTCCTGCGCGATGGCGCGGGCGCGCGCAACCTCGGTGTCGTCGAACCTCGTCAGCGAATAGGCCGCGGCGCGATAATCGGCGCGGGCCTGCGCGAGATCCTTCCGCCGCTCGTAGATCTGGCCGCGGCCGGCATGGGCGCGGACGTTGTTCGGGTTGATCTGGATGGCCGTGTTGTAATCCTTCAGCGCGGCCTCGAGGTCGCCCTTCATCATGCTGACGTCGGCGCGGTTGTTGATCGCGAACACGTTCCTGGGCTGCTTCTCGATCAGGCCGTTGCAATCGGCCAGGGCGCGGTCGAACTTGCCCATCATGCCGTAGGTGACGCAGCGATTGCCGGCGATCTGCGGCGCGGCCGCATCAATCTTCTCGGCCTCGGCGAAATCGGCGATGGCGCCGTCGAAATCCTTCATCAGCGTGCGCGCGCGGGCGCGATTGGTCCAGGCGAGCAGGAATTTGGGCGTGTACTTGATCGACAGGCTGAAATCGTCGATCGCGCTCTGCAGCGCGCCGCGGCGCGCGTGGATGACGCCGCGGTTGTTGTAGGGAACGCCATAGGCCGGGCGCTTCTGGAGCGCGAGGTTGTAGTCGGCCATCGCGAGATCCTCCTGTCCGCTGCGCTCATAGGCGAGGCCGCGCAGGTTGAGCGCGACGACGTTATCCGGATCGAGGTCGATGGCCATGGACAGCGTCTCGATCGCGTGGACATGGTCGCGCTTGTTGAGCAGGATATTGCCGCGCACGGACAGGGCGATCGCCTTGTCCTTGCCGGTGAGACGATCGGCGTTCAGCAGGTTCTCGCAAACCGTAGCGCGGGCCTGCAGCTCGGCCTGACGGTCGCGGCACAAAGCGAGATCGTCGCCGGGTTGGGGATCGGCCGCGGCACTGCAAGTGCCGGCGGCGAGGACGGCGAGGATCAGGAATACGACGCGCAGCATGTTGTCAGGCCAGCTCCAGCCACCATTTGGTCGATCGTCGATCGCGCCGGTTCATCTAGCGCGGAGTTCCGCACCCCGCCAAGCGGGCCGGTTGCCGCGTCACCCCTGCGCGTCCTCACGGTCTCGTGTCCGCCCCGGCGTAACGATCGGCGGCTCGGCCCGTATCTCGGATGATGCGAAAACGTGGCCGGGCAGGCTGTTCGCCCGGTCCCGTCCACCCTAGACTGTCAGACCTCCCAAAAGAGGATTGCCGAAAGAGGATTGCCATGCGCCGAACCGCCCTCGCCACCCTGCTCGCCGCAACCACCGCCGTGACGCTGGCTTTCTTGATGCCGTCCCGGGCCGCGGAGGAGGCGGTCGTGATCCCAGCTCCCGCATTGGACGCTTCGCCCGCAAGCGGCATCCAGACCGCCGTGCTCGCCGGCGGCTGCTTCTGGGGCGTGCAAGGCGTCTTCCAGCACACGGCCGGCGTGGTCAACGCGGTGTCCGGCTATGCCGGCGGCACCAAGGCGACCGCCGACTACCAGGCGGTGTCGAGCGGCCGCACCGGCCATGCGGAATCGGTCGAGATCAAGTACGACCCGAAGAAGATCTCCTACGGCAAGATCCTCCAGATCTACTTCTCGGTGGTGCACGACCCGACCCAGCTCAACCGCCAGGGCCCCGACGTTGGCCCGCAATATCGCTCGGCCATCTTCACCACGTCGGACGAGCAGAAGAAGGTGGCGGAGGCCTATGTCGCCCAGCTCAACGGCGCGAAGGTGTTCAACAAGCCGATCGTGACCAAGATCGGCGCGCTGGAGGCGTTCTATCCGGCGGAGGCCTATCATCAGGACTATCTGACGCTGCACCCGAACCAGCCTTACATCGCCTATAACGACATCCCGAAGGTCGAGAACCTGAAAAAGCTGTTCGCGGATAACTACATTGAGAAGCCGACGCTGGTGAATGCCGGCAAGGCCACCAACTGATCGAAAGATCACCAAAGCAACGGGAGACCCATGCCCGACACCAAGACGAAAGCGACCGAGGACAAGGTCATCAAGAGCGAAGAGCAGTGGCGGCGCGAGCTATCGCCGATGCAATACGCCGTGCTGCGCGAGAAGGCGACCGAGCGTCCCTTCTCGGGCGAATATGAGCACGAGCACCGTGCCGGCACCTATGTCTGCGCCGGCTGCGGCAACGTGCTGTTCGAGTCGGATGCCAAGTTCGATTCCGGCTGCGGCTGGCCGAGCTTCACCCAGCCGGCGGCCGAGAGCCACATCGACGAGGAGCGGGACACCAGCCACGGCATGATCCGCACCGAGGTGCTCTGCTCCAAATGCAGCGGCCATCTCGGCCACGTCTTCCCCGACGGCCCCGGGCCGACCGGCCTGCGCTATTGCATCAACTCCGCGGCGCTGAAGCTCGAGCCCAAATAACGCGGCGCGCCGCCGGGTTCCCCCGTGGAACCCGGCGGCGCGATGTGCTTTTCTGCTCTGGCGGTGCGGCCGATGATCGCATTCGGCGGCCGCCAGGGAGGATGCCATGACGCTTGGGACCATCCTGATCATCCTGGTGATCATCTATCTCGTCGGCGGCCTGTCCGGACGGTTCGGCGGCTACGGCTATGGCCTTGGACATTCCGGCATGGGGATCGGCGGGGTCGTGCTGGTCATCCTGGTCGTGCTGCTGCTTCTTGGCAAAGTTTAAACCATATAAGTTATTGAAATATAAAGATTTTATTGGTCAGCGGAGCTGCCATGCGCGGATTCATCATCTCGCATCGCGGGGGTCGCATTTTTGTCAAATCGGCCTATATTAGAGGGCGACAATGACATGTGGCGGGCCCGCTCGATTGCGGCCCCTGCCCTCCCCAACCCCACGCGCTTAAAGCCCCAGAGAAGATCACGAGGTCTTTGACCATGCGTCCACTGCGTCCGTTCAACTTCAACACCTCCGCCGAGCTCTTCCCCGCCGCCATCCGCAAGAAGAAGCGCGCGGGCTTCACCTATCGCCGGTTCGGCACGGCGGCCGAGGCCGTGCAGTTCGCGATGGAGCAGTTGCCGACGGACTCGCTGAACGGCGCCTATCTCCAGGTCGAGGAAGCGCGCTTCGACCAGAACGGCATCCGCTCGCTGTACGAGAGCGATGCCTTCCCGCTGCCCCGCCGGCCCAAGCCGGCCCCGGCCGCGGAGACCGACGCCGACGCGGCGTAAGCTTTCGCAACAAAGTTCGATGTGCGCAGAAGGCGCGATGGCCGAAAGGTCGTCGCGCCTTTTGTGTTTTGGGGCTTTGTCCGGCCGTCATTGCGAGCGTAGCGAAGCAATCCAGAGTCCCTCCGCGGAGAGATTTCTGGATTGCTTCGCTGCGCTCGCAATGACGACTCTGGGAGATCCAGCGCATTGTCGACCAGTCGGACTCGCGGCGAGCGCTCTCAGCCAGGCTACATCCGCGGCTGCTTTTCCAGCCAGCGGCGCAAGAGGCGGACGTTGCGCATGTTGGCGCGGAACATGACGTCGAAGGCGTCGCCCGCGAACGGGACGAGGCCAACCACGCCGTCGACCGCGACATTGCCGAGCATGCGCGCCGTGATGTGCCAGGGCGCGCCCAGCGCGCGGGCCTCGCGCACCAGCCACAGCGAGATCGCGGTGGTGATGATGTCGCCGACGACGGGGATCAGGCCGATCAGCCCGTCGATGCCGTAGCGGATGTTGGTGCCGGGCAGGATGAAGGCGACGTCGAGCAGCTTGGCGATCGCCTCGAGCCGTGCGATCCGCTGCTCGCGGGTCAGATTGCCGAACGGGCCGCCTTGACCGAACTCGAAGCGGAACTCGCGAAATCCCTGCTCCAGCCTTTCGGGCCTGATCTCGTGGCCTTCCTGGTCGATGATCGGCCCGCGGGCCTCGTCGCGCGAGAAGCGCGCACGCGAGCTGCTCCCGGAACGGGATTTGCGCGGAGCGAGGATGTCGTCGTCGGGCATGCCCATGGCCTCGAGTGAACGCGCCAGCGCGGCGGAGGTTGCTGCCGCGCGTCAGGTCGGCGCCGGCGCGGCTTGCGGCTCCTCGACATAGCGATGCACGAGCCAGGACGAAATCACCGCCGGCACGAAACCCACGAGCCCGTACAGGATGAACTGCACCGCGCCCGAATCCGGCCCGCGCGAGCTGTAGGTGAGCGAGGCCAGGACGAAGGCGAACAGGCCGACCAGGAGCATCCGCAAGCCGGGACCGATCCGGCGGATGTGGAGCAGGATGTCGTCGACCGCGCCGATCATCAGCGAGGGCAGGAAGCCGAACAGGTAGCTGTATTGCAGGGTCTTGAAGAACACCGCGAAAAGCTTGCCGACCTCGGCGAGATTGGTCTGCGCCCAATAGCCGGACTGGTAGGTCGTCGTCAGCAGCAGCAGGAACCCGCCGACGAACGGGCCGACCAGCGCAAACACCAGATAGCGTTTCATCAAGCACCTCACACTTTACCGGCGTTATAGCAGCGCAGCGGGAACCTTGAACAGCGGGCGCCGGGCGCCTTAAGGGGAACAAGTGGCAAGGCGATGAGTTCATGCTGGACCTGAATTCAACCCCTGACAGACTGGAGCCGCCGATGGCCCGCAAGATTCTCCTGGCGACGATCGCGCTGGCGGCCCTCAGCGGGCTGTCGACGTCACCCACGTTCGCCCAAGGCCATATGGGCACGCCGCAGGAGCAGCAGGCCTGCTCGCGCGATGCCCAGCGCTTCTGCCGCAAGGACCTCGGCAATGACGGCGCGGTGCAGAGCTGCCTGCAAGCCAATCGGGCCAAGCTGTCGAAGCCCTGCAGCAAGGTGTTTCAGAGCCACGGCATGTGAGGACGAACCCATCCCCGCGAATGGAGCGTGAAGCCATGTTGCACGACGAAGAGCTCTCGATCCTGCGGGACATCAGCCAGTCCGTCGCCTTCGCCGACGACCGGCAGGGCAAGATGGGGCAATTGATCGCCGACGGCTACGTGATGAAGGACGGCGATCTGTTCGAGCTGACGCCCAAGGGCGTCACCGCCGTCGAGGAACACGCCGCGTCGCTCGGCGCGAGCGATGCGGAACAGGCGCGGGCGTCGTAGGCTGGCTGATCTGATCGCGCACGACGTGACTGGCGTGCAACAATTGCGAATTCCTTTGTGCCGGCCATTGCGGGCGCGTGACATTGGCGCATACTTCGCTCGGGCGGCGCAGCACTTTCGATTCGAGCATCACGAAATCGAGCGACCACATGCGGGATTGAAGCTCCCGGCGTGAAGGCTGTGACATGCGGCAGATCAAGCCGCGTGCGGCGCCCCAAAACCAAGTGGCTCAACCCACGGAACTCGGGGACGCAACCTTCATGACGCGCTATCAGACCATCACCTCTCTCTTCGCCTTCGCCACTACCTTCGTACTCCAGACATCACCCAGTCTCGCCTTCTCGCAACAAGCCCAGCAGATGTGCTCGGGTGACGCGATGCGGCTGTGCTCCAGCGAGATTCCCGACATCCCGCGCATCACCGCCTGCATGGTGCGGAACAAGGCCCATGTCAGCCCCGGCTGCCGCGCCGTGATGGACCGCGAGCACGCCGCCGCGGCGGCATCGCGCAAGCGGGAAGCCGCGGCGCAGTAGTCGTTCCATCCAAGATTGTCATTCCGGGGGGTGCGCAGCACCGAGCCCGGAATCCATCGGGCGGCATGTGACACGGTGAAATGGCTTCCGGGCTCGCGCTACGCGCGCCCCGGAATGACAGAAGGGCTCAATCGCCCCACTGCGCGAAGGCGTCGTTGAAGGCGCGCTCGCCGGGGGCGCCCTTCTCGATGGCGATGATGGCACGGCGCTGGTTGGCGTAGACCAGCGGCACGTCGAACCAGGAGCGCTCCTTCAGGAGCTGGACGTTACGGGCGCGGTCGGCGTCGACATTGGAGAGGCCGACCAGGAAGAAGCCGTCGGTGACCTTGACCGCGAGGCCTGCGAGCGGCGTGCCGCGGGCCTGCTCGTTCGACTTCATCAAGATGCCCGGCACGTTGGAGACGCTGCCGCCGGGGAAATCCTGCGGCAGGATGAAGGTCAATTCCGCGGTGTGGCTCGCCGGCAGCGAGGAGTCGGTGTTGCGGCGGAACGACATCGTCATCTTGAACTTGCGGTCGGGGATCTCGATGTCGGCGCGCACGGCGAGGTCGGCCTTCTGGTTGCCCGAGGCCTTGATCGGCTCGAGCCGCCACACCACCGAGCCGACATATTGCTTGCCCTTCGGGTCGGACGGATCCTCGTCGTAGAGCACGACCTTCTGCGCCACCGGCGCGACCGGCTGGTCGCTGGCCGAGGGCTGACCGACGCGATCGGGAATCTTGGGCTTGCTCTGCGGCTGCGCCGGGGTCGGCGTATCAGCCACTTGCGTCGCGGACGGCTTGAGAAAGCCGTTGACGATCTGGACCAGTTGCTTGCCCCAGAGGATGCCGGCGCCGACCAGGATGAGCACGATGCCGATGGCAATCGCGCTCTTGAACGGAAAGGCGGAGCGGGTACGGGCGCGCTTCTTGACGTCGCGGTCGGGGGCAATGCGCGCACGCGGCGACGGCGGCTGCGGCGTGTAGCGCTCGGCCTCCTCGATCGACTCGTCGTAGGAATAGGGCGCCTCGGATTCGCCGGTGCGGTTTTCCAGGCTCGGCTCCAACCGGTCGAATTCCGGCGAGGGCGAGGGCACGTTGGCATAGGTGCGGCGCGCGGCGCGGCTGGCCTGCGCGGCGGCACCGCCGAGATCATTGGCATCGGCCGTGATGTCGCGGAAGCCGCGCACGCCGGGCGAGGACGGCAGCGGCGGCGGCGGTCCCACATCGGGCGGGCGGCGCGCACCCTGGCGATCGCGCCCGGCCGGCGGCTCCGGCGGCGGCGCGGGGGGAGGACCCGACGGGCGCGGGGCGTCGAAACGGGGCGCGCGCGGCGGACGCGGGGCCTCGCCCTGGTCGTCGACGTTGAAGGACGGGCGGTCGGCGCGCGGCGGCGTCGGGGCCGGACGCGTGCGCGGCGGCGCCGCAGCCGGGTTGCCCTCGGTGGCACGGGTGCTGGCGCGGCGGAAGGCATCGCCACTGCCGCCGCTACGGGCGCCGCCACCGGGACGCGAGGCCTCGCGGGCACGCTGGGCAGCCTCCGATTCGACCTTGCGGACGGCCTCCTCCAGCGACAGCCGTTCGCGGGTGATCTCGGATTCGGAGAGCGGCGGCTGCACGCTGCGCAGCTGCGCGATCAGGGCCGTGCGCGCCCGCTCATAGAGCGCGCGACGGCTTTCGCCGGGAGCGTTGGGGTCCAGGGCGGCAATAGCGCGGGCGATCAGCGGGTAGTAATCAGCCATTTCTACTCAACTATACGCGCGTCCCGGTAAGATATCGTTAAGCCTCAAACGGATTTTGCACCAGGATAGTATCTTCGCGTTCCGGGCTGGTGGAAAGCAGCGCAACCGGACATCCCACCAATTCCTCGATCCGACGGACATATTTGATGGCCTGCGCCGGCAGGTCGGCCCAGGACCGCGCATTGGCGGTCGGCTCCTTCCAGCCCTCGATGGTCTCGTAGATCGGCTCGACGCGGGCCTGCGCGCCCTCGCCGGCCGGGAAATGGTCGATCTCCTTGCCGTCGAGCTTGTAGCCGGTGCAGACCTCGATCGAATCGAAGCCGTCGAGGATGTCGAGCTTGGTCAGCGCGAGGCCGTTGATGCCGCAGGTCCGCACCGCCTGGCGGACCAGCACGGCGTCGAACCAGCCGCAGCGGCGCGGGCGGCCGGTATTGGTGCCGAACTCGCGGCCGCGCTCGCCGATCTTGCGGCCGATCTCGTTGTCCTGTTCGGTCGGGAACGGGCCCTGGCCGACGCGGGTCGTGTAGGCCTTGCACAGGCCGAGCACGTAGCCGACCGCGCCCGGTCCGAGGCCAGCGCCGGTCGCGGCCTGGGCCGCCACCGTGTTGGACGAGGTGACGTAGGGATAGGTGCCGTGGTCGACGTCGAGCAGCGCGCCTTGCGCGCCCTCGAACAGCATGCGCTTGCCGGCGCGCCGCTCGATATCGAGCAGCCGCCAGACCGTCTCGGCATAGGGCAGCAGCTGAGGCGCCATCGCCATCAGCTCCTTCAGGATCACGGCGCTGTCGAATTCCGGCAGGTTGAGGCCGCGGCGCAGCGCGTTGTGGTGCGCCAGCAGGCGGTCGATCTTGTGCGGCAGCGTCTGATGATCGGCGAGATCCATCAGGCGGATGGCGCGGCGGCCGACCTTGTCTTCATAGGCCGGGCCGATGCCGCGGCGCGTGGTGCCAATCGCGGTCGCGGCGCTGGCGGATTCGCGATGCGCGTCGAGCTCGCGGTGCAGCGGCAGGATCAACGTGACGTTTTCCGCGACACGCAGATTGTCGGGGCTGACATCGACCCCCTGCGACCTGAGCCTGGCGACCTCGTCGAGGAAGGCGGCGGGGTCGAACACCACGCCGTTGCCGATCACCGACAGCTTGCCTTCGCGCAGCACGCCGGAGGGCAGGAGCGCGAGCTTGTAGGTCTTGCCGTTGATCACCAGCGTGTGGCCGGCATTATGGCCGCCCTGGAAGCGGACGACGATATCCGCCTGCTCCGACAACCAGTCGACGATCTTGCCCTTCCCTTCGTCGCCCCATTGGGCGCCGACGACGACAACATTGGCCATTCGCGGGTAATCCTGTTCAATCTGTCTCTAGAAGGCATGATCCTCGCGGAAAACCGGTGCCCACTCTTCCGGGATCATGCCTGCGCCCAGCCCAATCGGCGGCCGGAGCCGCCCGCACGCAAGGCAGCCAACCGGATAAAGGAAGCAGCCCCTCTAGGCAAGCAAGAACGGGGCTTTTTCGGGGTCCAAAGCCCGGTCCAAGCCCTTGATATCCGCGGAAAATCCCGACCCTTGCTGGCCGGCGTAGGCGGCTTCGACCAAAGCGTGAGAGGCCGCCTTCGCCGCTGGCATGGTCGCGATGCGTCCGCCCCCCGTTGCTGCAACCTCGTTTTCCGTGTCTTTGGACCTGCCGGGTGGATCAGCCGGCCCGGACCTCGCCGGGCCGGAGGGCTCGGCGTACTCGACGCGGGGCCCAACCATCACAATGTCCGCCACCGGCCACACCACGCATGCGGAAACATCCGGCCACAGCTGGATCGCCAACCAGCCTTACCTGCTGCTCAGCATCACCGCGCTGTGCTGGGCCGGCAACGCCATCGTCGGGCGGCTCGCCGCCGGCCACATTCCGCCGGTCACGCTGTCGTTCCTGCGCTGGTTCTTCGCCTTCCTGCTGGTGCTGCCGTTCGCCTGGAAGCACCTCGTGCAGGACTGGCCGGCGATCCGCGGCAAGCTCGGCCTGATGATCACGCTCTCGATCACCGGCATCGGCGCCTTCAACACGCTGCAATATTGGGCGCTGGAGCATACCCAGGCGCTCAACACGCTGCTGCTGCAATCGGCCGCGCCGCTGCTGGTGGCGCTGTGGTCGCTGGTCATCCTCGGCATCCGTCTGACCGCGGCTCAAGCCTTCGGCGTTCTGCTGTCGATGTGCGGCGTGCTGACCATCCTGCTGCACGGCGATTTCACCACGCTGTCGAGCATCGACTTCAACAAGGGCGACCTGATCTTCCTGCTCGCGCTCCTGATCTTCGCGCTCTATTCGGTGCTGTCATTGAAGCGGCCGCCGATGCACGGCCTCTCGTTCCTCGCCTTCACCTTCGGCTGCGGCGCCGCCTGTCTCATTCCGCTGGAGATCTGGGAACTGTCGGCACGCCCGGTGATGAAGCTCGACGGGCCGAACCTCTTGACCCTGTTCTACGTCGCCGTCTTCCCCTCGGCGCTCGCCTATCTCTGCTTCAATCGCGGCGTGCGCCTGATCGGCGCCAACCGCACCGCGCCCTTCTTCCACGTCGTGCCGGTGTTCGGCTCGATCATGGCGATGGTGTTTCTGGGCGAGCACCCGCAGGCGTTCCACTTCATCGGCTTTGCATTGGTGCTGTCGGGCGTGTTCGCGGCGTCAAGGAAGCAGACGACGTAACTCGCCTCGTAGGGTGGGCAAAGCGAAGCGTGCCCACGGCTTCTGCTGTGCGGGGTCATGGTGGGCACGGCGCAAGTGCGCCTTTGCCCACCCTACGAGTCTGCCCGCCTTCAACTTCGATGTGCGAATGCCGTAGCCTCCAAGGGAGGGTAAGCAAGATCGCCCCGCTACTTCGTCCTGAACTTGCTGTAGGCCTCGCTCGTCGCGATGATCACGTGCTCGGCGCAGCCGTTGACGCGATGCGGATCGGCTTCGCGCTCGTAGGCTTCCGAGGTCATCATGTCGAGAAAGGTCGAGACGGACGGGTAATGGACCAGCGCGACGAAGTCCCAATCGTTGCCCGCGTGAGGACCAAGCGCGACCGCCTTGGCTTCACCGGTCCAGAGCAGCGTGCCGCCGCGCGCCTTGATCATCGGCACCGCGATCGCGCTGTAGCGCAAATATGCGTCCCAGCCCGACCCGTTGCCGTCGCGCGAGCGCGCGTGGAAGCGCATCAGGTTCAGCATCACCACCGGCGCATTCGGATCGAGCCGCTCCAGGCCCTCGATGTTCAACATATTGACCGCCAACGGCACCTCCTTAAGGCTCGGCTGCATTGTAGCATTGCGGCGCTGTGACTTGTGCCACGACGCCGATCCGGCGCAAGCTTGCACAAAACGCCCATGACAATTGCTTCGCCCGCGCCACCGGCCGCCAATCCGGCCAGCTGGCTCAACAACCAGCCTTATCTGCTGCTCAGCCTGAGCTCGCTGTTCTGGGCCGGCAACATCGTGCTCGCGCGCCATGTCGGGGCGCATGTTCCGCCGCTGACGATCACCACCATCCGCTGGTTCGGCGTGTTCCTGATCCTGTTGCCGTTCGCCTGGCCGCATCTGAAGCGCGATTGGCCTGCCTTGCGCAAGAGCCTGCCGCTGATGCTGTTCCTGTCGCTGGTCGGCTTCGCCTTCAACAACGCGATCTCGTACTGGGCGCTGCAATACACCGAGGCGCTGAACGCGCTGCTGATCCAGTCGGCGGGTCCGCTGTTCGTGGCGCTGTGGTCGCTGGTACTGTTCGGCGTGCGGCTGACCGGCGCGCAGCTCGGCGGCATCGCGATCTCGCTGCTCGGCGTGCTGATCATCATCCTGCGCGGCGATCTCGCGGCGCTGGCAAGCATCAGCTTCAACAGGGGCGACATCATGTTCGCTTCCTCGCTGGTGGCGTTCGGGCTCTACTCGGCTTTCATCCCGCGCCGGCCGAAGATCCACCAGCTCTCGTTCCTGTCCTTCACCACCTGCTGCGGCGCGACGATGCTGCTGCCGACCGCGATCTGGGAGGCGGCAAGCGGCAGCGTGCTGCAATTCGACGCGATCACGCTGGCGACGCTGGGCTACATCCTGATCTTTCCCTCCACCCTCGCCTATCTCTTCTTCAACCGCGGCGTGGCGCTGATCGGGCCGAACCGTGCGGCGCCGTTCTTCCATCTGGTGCCGGTGTTCGGCTCGGCGCTGGCGATCCTGCTGCTGGGTGAGAAGCTCCAGCCGTTCCACCTGATCGGTTACGCCCTGGTGCTCGCCGGCGTCGTGCTTGCATCGCGCCGGGGCTCGGCGATGAAGTAATTCCGCGCGACGGACCCGGTCACGACCTATAGCCATCTTCCGATTCCCCTTTGGACAAGCTAGGTTCCCCGCCAACCAAAAAGAGGGAACGACCAGACATGATTTCAGGGCTGATCCGAAACCTGCGGACCGTCGCCGCGGCCGCGCTGTGCCTCACGGCAGCATCCACCGCTCACGCCGACACCTATCCCAGCCGCAACATCACGCTGGTGCTGCCGTTCGCGGCCGGCAGCGGCACCGACACCACGACGCGGCTGATCTCGCAGCATCTGTCGCAGGCGCTCGGCGTTCCCATCGTGATCGAGAACAAGGCGGGGGCCAACGGCATGCTGGCCGCGACCTATGTCGCGAAGGCCGCTCCCGACGGCTACACGCTGCTGGTGACGACCAACACCACGCATTCGGCCAATCCCTATCTGCTCAAGAGCCTCACTTACGATCCGGTCAAGGATTTCACCCCGATCGCCCGCACCGGCGACCTGCCCTTCATGCTGGTCATCAATCCCGATGTGCCGGCCAAGACCGTCGGAGAGCTGGTGGCCTACGGCAAGGCCAATCCGGGCAAGCTGAGCTACGCCTCCGGCTCGTCCTCGGCGATCGTGTCGGGCGCGACCTTCGCGCACAACGCCGGGCTCGACCTGCTGCACGTGCCCTACAAGAGCTCGCCGCCGGCGCTCAACGACGTCATGGGCGGCCGCGTCTCGATGATGTTCGTCGACATCCTGACCGGCCTGCCCCACGTCAATGGCAACGCCCTGCGCGCGCTCGCCGTCACCACCAAGGACCGCTCGCCGCTGGTGCCGCATTTGCCCTCGATGCAGGAGGCCGGCGTGCCGGACTTCGACATCTCGTCATGGCAGGGCTATTTCGGCCCCGCCGGCATGCCGAAGGAGATCGTGACGCGGCTCAACACCGAGATCCGCAAGATCATCGAGAATCCGGAGGTCAAGGCCAAGCTCGCCACGCTCGGCATGGACGCCTTCTCCGGCACGCCGGAGCAGCTCGGCACCTTCGTGAACGAGCAGCTGGTGCTGTGGGAGAAGCTGATCACCAACGCGAAGATCGAGAAGCAGTAGCGCGGTGTCGTAGGGTGGGCAAAGCGTAGCGTGCCCACCAACCGTCGCGAATCAAAAGAAAAGGTGGGCACGACGCTTCGCGTCTTTGCCCACCCTACGAATACAGCGCACTTACGCCGCGCGGACCTTGGCGAGGAAGCCATCCACGGCATTGCGCAGCGCGCCGGACTGATTGTCCAGCTCGCGGGCATTGCTGAGCACGTCGGTGGCCGCGCTACCGGTCGCTTCCGCGGCCGAGGTGACGCTGCCGATATGGGCGTTGATCTCGCTCGATCCGGCTGCGACCGACTGGATGTTGCGCGCGATCTCGCGCGTCGCTTCGCCCTGCTGCTCGATCGATGCGGAAATGCCGGCGGTGATCTCGCTCATCTCGGCGATCGTCTGGGTGATGCCGGAGATGGCCGCCACCGCGTCGCTGGTCGAAGTCTGCATCGCCGCGACCTGGGCGGAGATCTCTTCGGTCGCCTTCGCCGTCTGGTTGGCGAGCGCCTTGACCTCGGAGGCGACCACGGCGAAGCCGCGGCCGGACTCGCCGGCCCGCGCCGCCTCGATGGTGGCGTTGAGCGCGAGCAGGTTGGTCTGCGCCGCGATCGAGTGAATGAGCTTGACCACCTCGCCGATCTTCTCGGCTCCGGTGGAGAGCTCCTGCACCGTGGCGTTGGTGCGCTCGGCATCGGTGACGGCACGGCCCGCAACTTCAGTCGAGCGCGTGACCTGGCGGGAGATTTCCGCAACCGAGCTCGACAGCTCTTCGGCGGCGGCCGCAACGGTGCCGACATTGCCGGACGCCTTTTGCGAGGCGGCACCGACGGTCGCCGCGCGCGAAGAGGCGTCGCTGGCGGTCGCGGTCATCGATTGCGCCGTGGTCTGCATGCCGGCTGCGGCCGAAGAGACCGAGCGGACGATGCCGTTGACGCTGCGCTCGAAGTCGTCGGCGATCTCCTCCATGGCGCTGCGGCGTTCCGCCGCGGCGCGTTCCGTGGCGTCCGCCTCGGTCCTCTCGAGGTCGCGGATGCGGACCGCGTTGTCCTTGAAGATCTGGACGGTCGCCGCCATCGCGCCGACCTCGTCGCCGCGGCCGACGCCGGGGATATCACCCTCGAGCTTGCCGTCGGCGAGATCCTTCATGCGGGTGCCGAGCCGGGCGAGCGGAGCACTGATGCTGCGGCCGATCAGCCAGGCGACGCTGCCGGCAACGATGACTATGCCGAGCACCGCCAGTCCGAGCAGCCAGTAGACCGGGCCCATCTTGGCGTCGATGTCGTCGAGATAGGCGCCGGTGCCGAGATACATGTCGAAGCCGGGCACCGCGACGGCGTACCCGATCTTGCGGATCGGCGTTTCCTGGCCGGGCTTCATATATTCATAGTGAAGCAGAATCTCGCCGTTGGCCTTGACGCCGTTCATCAATTCCAGCGACAGCTTGCGGCCGTTGGTCACGACCTCCATTCGGTTGGTGCCGATCACCTTCGGATCGGGCGCGAGCTGGGTGAGACCGTCATAGGACGTGCCGAACAGGTAGCCGGCACCCTTGTCGTAGGTCATCGCGTTGCCGTAGCGGCGAAGCTCGGCCATCGCGGCGTCCTTCGTCATCTCGCCGGCATCGACGCGCTTCTTCAACGCGGCGGCATAGTTGCGCGCCAGCTCGACGATCGCCTTGGCCTGGTCGATGCGCGCATTCACCATCTCGCGCTTCATCAGGTAGCCGGCGAGAACTCCGGAGATGCAGAGGCCGAACAGCGTGACGCCGACGAGAATGCCAAGCTTCGGCGCGATCTTCAGATTGCTCAACTTCACGGGTTAGCTCCGGCAATAATGGTACGGGCGCACGACGAGATCGATCAAATTCGAATCAAGGTTTAGTGGCGGAGCCCTTAGCAAGTTACTTACGTACCTCCGTAAAAGCCCCGACCCTGCTCGGAAAAGCGGAAAGATACCTCGCTCGCGACAACCATGAATTGTACGCGCCCGCCCCGATTTCGCGTAAAAGACGCAAAGGCCCGTCACGAAGGCGGGCCACGACAAGAAACCAATCGGGAGCAGAGAATGCCGAAATACAGGGTGGTGACGCCGAAGGGTGCGAGCTTCACGGTCGCGGGCAGCGATTATTCCTATGAGCGCGAGGCGCTCGATCCGATCGATGCCGAGATCATCGAGGCGCCGGCCGACGAGGCCGGGTTCATCGCCGCCGCGAAAAATGCCGACGCGATCTACGCCAAAGGCATCCCGATCACCAAGTCGATCATCGACGCACTCGAGAGCTGCAAGGTCATCACGCTCGGCTCGGTCGGCGTCGACAGTGTCGACGTCAAGGCCGCCACTGCCCGCGGCATTCCGGTCACCAACATCCCCGACACGTTCATCGAGGAGGTCGCCGACCACGCCATGATGCTGCTGCTCGCGGGCTTCCGCCGCCTGGTCGAGCAGGACCGCATGGTGCGCGACGGCCGCTGGGCCGAGGGCCGGCCGGCGCTGCTGAAGATCCCGAGGCTGATGGGCCAGACGCTCGGCTTCGTCTCGTTCGGCCGCGTCGCGCGCGCGGTTGCGAAACGCGCAGCGCCCTTCGGCCTGCGCATGATGGCCTACGATCCCTTCATCCAGGAAACGCTGATGTACGACCACGGCGTCATCCCGGCGACGCTGAACGAGGTGCTGTCGCAATCCGACTTCGTCTCGATGCATGCCCCTGCACGGCCCGAGGTGCACCACATGCTGACCGAGAAGCACTTCCGGCAGATGAAGAAAGGCTCGATCTTCATCAACACCGGCCGCGGCGCCACCGTGGACGAGGAGAGCCTGATCAAGGCGCTGCAGGAGGGCTGGATCGCGCACGCCGCCCTCGACGTGCTGGAAAAGGAGCCGCCCTCGCACAACAATCCCCTGCTCGGCATGGAGAACGTGACCCTGACCGCCCATGTCGCCTCGGCCTCGGCACGGTTCGACGAGGCGCGCAAGCGGCGGGTGGGCTACGAATTGTCACTGGTGCTTCAGGGCATGTGGCCGGTAAGCTGTGTCAATCCGTCGGTGCTGCAGAACACCGCGCTCCGCCGCTGGCAGCCCGTCAGCATGGATCGCGGACCGAACAGCTAGGCGGCCGGCGCATCAGCGCCCACGACCGAAACGGCCCTTCACCGGCGATCAACGCCGGGAAGGGAGACATCATAGGGAGGAACTGATGAGGAACGACATCA
This sequence comes from Bradyrhizobium sp. NC92, assembly GCF_025200865.1. Taxonomy (NCBI): domain Bacteria; kingdom Pseudomonadati; phylum Pseudomonadota; class Alphaproteobacteria; order Hyphomicrobiales; family Nitrobacteraceae; genus Bradyrhizobium; species Bradyrhizobium sp. NC92. Next base: position 1,502,166 of record NZ_CP104171.1, on the reverse strand, counting down.
CACGTCGTGATGCCTTGGTGCTGGGCCTGTCCGCTGCAACGCTCGCGGCCACCGGTGCTGCAGCGCAAACATCGAATATCAAGGCTGCCGACGTCCCGGCACCCAAGCTCGACATCGAAAAGGGCGCGTCCTTGCGCATGCTGCGCCCGGTGCGTTTCGTCCAGGCGGACGAGGACGTGTTCCGCGCCAATGCCGCAAAGTTCACCAAGGACACCGGGGTCGAGGTCAAGGTCGACTTCGTCGGCTGGGAAGACATCAACCAGCAGACCGCGGTGACCTCGAATTCCGGCGCCGGCCCCGACATCATCATCGGCTTCTCCGACGCGCCCCATATCTACATCGACAAGCTGATCGAGCTCACCGACGTCGCCGACTATCTCGGCAAGAAGTATGGCGGCTGGCTGCCGCTGGCGCAACGCTACGGCAAGAAGAACAAGAGCGAATCCTGGATCGGACTGCCGTTCGGCGCCACCGCGGGTCCCCTGATCTACCGCAAGTCCGTCCTGCAATCGGTCGGCTTCGACAAGGTTCCGGAAGACCATGCCGGCGTGGTCGACCTCTGCCGCAAGCTGCACAAGGCCGGCAAGCCGGCCGGCTTCGCGCTCGGCAACGCCAAGGGCGACGGCAACGGCTTCGCCAACTGGGCGCTGTGGTCGCACAACGCCTCCCTGCTCGACGAGGAGGGCAACGTCACCATCAACAGCAAGGAGACGATCGCCGCGCTCAACTGGGTCAAGGAGCTGTATCCGACCTTCATCGCCGGCACGCCGTCCTGGAACGACGTCAGCAACAACCGGGCGTATTCCTCGCAGGAGATCGCGCTGACGGCCAACGGCGTCTCGCTGTACTTCTCGCTGAAGAACGATCCGGCCACCAAGGCCATCGCCGAGGACAGCGAGCATCAGCTGCTGCCCAAGGGCCTGGCCAAGGTCTCGCCGATGGCGGGCCTGACATTGAACGCCATGGTGTTCAAGCACAGCCCGTACCCCAACGCCGCCAAGGCCTTCCTGCAATACATGCTGGAGAAGGACCAATACGAGCCGTGGCTCAATGCCAATTCCGGCTACTGGTCCCAGCCGCTGGCCGCCTATGCCGAGGCTGCCGTGTGGTCGCAGGATCCGAAGGTGAGCCTGTTCAAGAACACGATGAACAGCACCTATTATGACGGCTACAAGGGGCCGATCTCGACGGCGACCGGCGCGGTCAGCGCCGATTACGTGCTGATTCAGATGTGCGCGTCCGTCGCCACCGGCGCTGCCACGCCGGAAGCCGCGGCCGCCGAAGCCGAGCAGCGCTGCAAGCGCTACTTCCGACGGCAGAAGTGACGGCCGATAGGCCGTCATTGCGAGGAGCCCTTGCGACGAAGCAATCCAGACTTTCACCGCGGAAGCAGACTGGATTGCTTCGCTTCGCTCGCAATGACGGCGTGTTGAATTTCAAGAACAGGACAACACACTAATGTCCGTGACCACCCTCTCCTCCGCCCCACTGGCACAACGGCAGCCGAACTGGATCGTGCGGCTGTTCGACTACAAGCCGTTCCTGATCGCGATGTGCCTTGCGCCCGCGCTCGGGCTGCTCACCGTGTTCCTGACCTATCCGCTCGGGCTCGGCGTCTGGCTCGCCTTCACCGACACCACGATCGGCCGGCGCGGCATCTTCGTCGGGCTCGAGAATTTCCAGTACCTGCTGACCGATCCCTTGTGGTGGAACGCGGTATTCTACAGCGTGTTCTACACGGGGGTGGCGACCGTCGGGAAATTCGCGCTCGGCTTCTGGCTCGCCCTGCTGCTCAACAACCATTTCCCGTTCAAGAGCCTACTGCGCGCCATCGTGCTGCTGCCCTGGATCGTCCCGACAGTGCTCTCGGCGCTGGCGTTCTGGTGGATCTACGATCCGCAGTTCTCGATCATCTCGTATCTCCTGGTCGACGTTCTGCACTGGAAGTCGAGCAATATCGACTTCCTCGGCTCGCCCTGGCCGGCGCGCTTCTCGCTGATCGCCGCCAACATCTGGCGCGGCATTCCCTTCGTCGCGATCTCGCTGCTGGCGGGCCTGCAGACCATCTCGCCCTCGCTCTACGAGGCCGCGATGCTCGACGGGGCCAGCGCCTGGCAGCGCTTCCGCTACATCACCTTCCCGATGATGATGCCGATCCTCGCCATCGTCATGACCTTCTCGATCATCTTCACCTTCACCGACTTCCAGCTGGTCTACGCCATCACCCGCGGCGGCCCGGTGAACTCGACCCACCTCTTGGCGACGCTGGCGTTCCAGCGAGGCATCGCCGGCGGCGAGCTTGGGGAAGGCGCGGCGATCGCAGTGTCGATGATCCCGTTCCTGGTGTTCGCGACGCTGTTCTCCTATTTCGGCCTGGCGCGCCGCAAATGGCAGCAAGGAGAGGCCAATGACTGACTCCGTCGCGCAAGGCTCCACCGTCGCCGACGCAAAAGCGCCGCCCGATACCATGGCCTGGGATTCCGGGCTGCGGCGGCTGATGATGATCTACCTGCCGCTCGGCTGCTTCGTGCTGATCCTGCTGTTTCCGTTCTACTGGATGGCGATCACCTCGTTCAAGCCGAACGCGGAGCTGATGAACTACCGGGACAACAACCCGTTCTGGATCTCCTCGCCGACGCTGGCGCACATCAAGCATCTGTTGTTTAACACCGCCTATCCGCAATGGCTGAAGACGACGATGCTGGTCGCGATCGGCTCGACCACGCTGTCGCTGATCGCGAGCACACTGGCGGCCTACGCGATCGAGCGCCTGCGCTTCCGCGGCAGTCCCTATGTCGGCCTCGGCATTTATCTCGCCTATCTGGTGCCGCCATCGATCCTGTTCATTCCGCTCGCGACCGTCGTGGTGCAATTCGGCCTGTTCGACTCGCCGCTGGCCCTGATTCTGGTCTATCCGACCTTCCTGGTGCCGTTCTGCACCTGGCTCCTGATCGGCTATTTCAAGTCGATTCCTTACGAGCTCGAGGAATGCGCGCTGGTCGACGGCGCGACGCGCCTGCAGATCCTGCGCCGGATCACGCTGCCGCTCGCGGTGCCCGGGCTGATCTCGGCCGGCATCTTCTCCTTCACGCTGTCCTGGAACGAGTTCATCTACGCGCTCGCCTTCATCCAAAGCGGCGCCAACAAGACGGTGCCGGTCGCGATCCTGACCGAGCTCGTGACCGGCGACGTCTATCAATGGGGCGCGCTGATGGCGGGATCGCTGCTCGGCTCGCTGCCGGTCGCGATCTTCTACTCGCTGTTCGTGGATTATTACGTGTCATCGCTGACGGGGGCGGTAAAGGAGTAGACGAAGCTGCGGCCTTTGGCCCGGCTTCACAATCCTGCAACATGCGATCCGCATAAGCGTTGCGTCCGCCAACAGGAGACGCACATGCGCGCGACTTTTCTTTGCACCGTCGCCACGATGATTCTCACCGCGAGCACCGCGCTCGCGCAGAGCGAGGGCGAATTCCCCGCCAAGCTCGCCGGCCACGTGGTGATGCCGGCTGAAACGTTCATCGAGGCGCCGGCCGATGCCCCCGCCGATCTCAAGGCGGGAGGCAAATATACCACCGGCAAGCGGGTCGACGCGCCCGGCACCGTCATGGGCAAGTCCTTTGAACGTCCGACCGGCGTGTCGCTGCCGTTCAAGGGCCAGCCTCTGCAGGGCCATTCCGGCATCAAGACCATGCCCGACGGCACGTTCTGGGTCCTCACCGACAACGGCATGGGCGCGCGCGCGAACTCGCCGGATTCGATGCTGTACCTCAACCGCTACAAGATGGATTGGGCCAGCGGCAAGATCGAGCGGCTGGAGACCATCTTCCTGCACGACCCCGACAGACGCGTGCCGTTCCGCATCGTGCATGAGGACACCCAGAAGCGCTATCTCACCGGCTCCGATTTCGACACCGAAGGCTTCCAGATCGTCGGCGACACCTTCTGGATCGGCGACGAATTCGGCCCCTATATCCTGAAGGCGGACAAATCCGGCAAAATCCTCGGCGTGTTCGACACGGTGGCCGACGGCAAGCCGGTGCGCTCGCCCGACAATTGGGCGGTGGGAACGCCAGCCGCGCCGGGCGCGACCTACACCAACGTCAATCTCCGCCGTTCCAAGGGCTACGAGGGCTTCGCCGCGTCGAAGGACGGCAAGTTCCTCTACGGCCTGCTCGAGGGACCGCTGTGGGATGCCGAGAAGAAGGATTGGGAGAAGGTCGACGGCAAGGAAGCCTCCCGCATCCTCGAATTCGACGTCGCCGCGGAGAAATTCACCGGCCGCTATTGGCAATATGTGTTCGAGCAGAACGGCAACGCGATCGGCGACTTCAACATGATCGACCAGGCCTCCGGCCTCGTCATCGAGCGCGACAACGGCGAAGGCACGGCCGACAAGGCCTGCCCGCAAGGCCAGCGCGGCGAGAACTGCTTCCCCGACCTCGCCAAGTTCAAGCGCGTCTACAAGATCGAGCTCTCCGACGCCAATGTCGGCAAGCCCGTGCGCAAGATCGGCTATGTCGACCTGATGAAGATCAGGGATCCCGACAAGAAGGCGCGCAAGTCGCTCAACGAGGGCGTCTACACCTTCCCGTTCTTCACCATCGAGAACGTCGATCGCGTCGACGACACCCACATCATCGTCGGCAACGACAACAACCTGCCGTTCTCCTCCAGCCGCGATCCCAACAAGGCCGACGACAACGAATTCGTGCTGCTCGAGGTCGCGGATTTCCTGAAGGCGAAGTGAGCGCCCCACCCTCATTGTCATCGCCCGGCTTGACCGGGCGATCCAGTACGCCGCAGCAGTCCTGATGAATCTCGCTGCCTCTGGAATACTGGATGCCCCGCCTTCGCGGGGCATGACACCGAGGGCTACCTCACCGTAAATGCCACCGGAATCGTGAAGCTCATCGCGCCGTTCTTGATCTCATCCGGGATCGGCGGGAACGGCGAGGCCTGGCGGAGCATGGACATCGCCTGGGCGTCGAAGGCGGCGATGCCAGACGCACCACTGAGGCGGCTCGACGTCACCTGCCCGCTGCGGCTGATGGTGAAGCTGAGCCTTGCAACGCCGCGCTGGCCGCCGCCGCCGGCCGGATAGGAATGGAAGCGCATCAGATGCGCGCGAACGCGTTGGTTGAAGGATGCGACCGCGGCGGCCGTCGCACCCGCACTCATGGCGGATGCCATGGGCGCCTCACGCTCGGCGCGCGGCGGTGCGCTGGTGCGCGGCGCCGGAATTGCGTCCGACGGCCTCTTTGCCTCACGTCGAACCACCTTCGGCTTCTCCTGCGCGGGCTTTTCGACCGGCACGATTTTCGCCGGCTCGGGCCTGGCGGGCGTCGGCTCGAGCTTCTGCTCCGGCGGCGCGACCACCTCCGGCCTTTCCTGCGGCGGCGTCGGCGCGATGGTCTCCTCGACGGCCTGCTGCTGCACCGGCTCCGGCAGCGAGGCATCCGTCTCCTGCATCAGCGGCCCCGGCGCGACGTCGTCCAGCGTCGGCTGCGGCGCCGATGTCACCGGCGACATGTCGACCATGATCGCAGGCAGGCTGACGCCCTGCTCGGGCTGCGTCCTGAGCCAGCTCATTGCAAGCAGCGCGGCGGCGACATGCAGCGCCACGATCACGCCCGCCGATAGACCCCAGCGCGCGCCGTCGCGCTCGCCGAGCGGCTCGTGCAGGGCGAAGGCGTTCGCGGCCATCAGCTGCGTCCGTCGAGGCCGACGAGGGCGACCTTGAGATAGCCGGCGTTGCGCAAGGTGTTCATCACCTCCATCAGCTCGCCATAGGAGACGGCCTTGTCGGCGCGCAGATAGATGCGCTCGTCCTTGCGGCCCTTGGTGGCGGCATCGAGCGAGGTGCTGAGCACGTCGCGAGCGACGACATCCTCACCGACCGCGATCGAAAGGTCCGGCTTGACCGTGACGAAGACCGGCTTGTCGGGCCGTGGTGCCGGCTCGGCCGCCGTTGCCGGCAGATCGACGCCGATGTCGACGGTGGCAAGTGGCGCTGCCACCATGAAGATGATCAGGAGCACGAGCATCACGTCGATGAACGGCGTGACGTTGATCTCGTGCGTGACCTCGAGCTCGCCGGCATCGCCGCGCGAGCCGAGCTTCGATGTCCCGAGCCTGGCGGCCATGGCCTACTCCGCCGCTCGCGCCAGACGGAAATGGCCGTGGTCGCGCTGGCGGCTCACCAGCAGCATGAGCTGCGCCGAGGCGTCGCCGAGCAAAGCGCGGTAATTGGCGATGCCGCGGACGAGGTGATTATAGATCACCACCGCCGGAATCGCGGCGACGAGACCGAGCGCGGTCGCGAGCAACGCTTCGGCGATGCCGGGCGCGACCACCGCAAGACTGGTGGTGTGGCTCTCGGAGATGCCGATGAACGAGTTCATGATGCCCCAGACGGTGCCGAACAGGCCGACGAAGGGCGCGGTGGCGCCGATGGTCGCGAGCACTCCGGTGCCGCGCGCGATCTGCCGGGCCATCGCCGCCTCGACCCGCTCCAGCCGCAATGCGATGCGCTCCTGCAGGCCGTCATCGACGATGCCGCCGGAGAGCTCGGCCTCCCTGGCGCAGGACTGGATCAGCTGCGCGACCGCATCGCGCGCGTCGCCGGTCCGTGCGCATGCTTCGGCCAGCGTCATGTTGCCCTCGAGGGCACGTGTCCGCTGCACGGCGAGCGAGGCCTTGCGGCGCAGCTCGACGGTCTTGGCGAGCCACACCGTCCATGTCACCAGCGAGGCGATGGCGAGGCCGACCATCACGACCTTCACGACGATGTCGGCACCGAGAAACATGCCCCAAGGCGACAGATTGCGCGGCAACAGCGCCGCGTCGATCGCGAAGGCCGGAGCCGGCGCGAGCGCCAGCGTGATTGCTGGGATCACATGCCGAAGCCTGGACTTGCTCTGCATCCTGATCTCCCCCGGTTGAAGCAAACTAGAGTGCGGGCGCGATCCGGTCCGCAAGCTGCCGGAACCGTGCCAGCTGATCAGCCCGCAGCGCCCTCGTCTCGTCGCGGCCGACGAAGACCTTGAACATGATGCCGCCGTCGGCGTTCACGAAGGCGACGAAGGCCGACACCTTGCCCATGAAGGGCCGCTCGACGAAGGCAATTCCTGCGCAGCGCTCGTGGCGGAGATGACCGTGCAGGCCCTTCGGCTGCATCAGGTTGAAATAGCCGCGGCCGACCTCGCCCGCAGGGATCGATCCCGTGAACTCGAAGATCGCGTCATCGGTGTGCACGATCAGCGTCACCTCGCCCCATTCCGAAATGTCCTGCATGGCGGCGGCGAAATGCTCGCCGCCTCCCATGCGCACCATGGACGGCGGCAGCGCCTCGATCACCGCGCGCGGGGTGACCTTGCGCTCGCGCGCAACGTCCTCGACCACCGCGCCGGGATTGTCGGCCATGTACGCCTTGAGATCGGCGAGTTCGGTGCTCAGCATGTCCGGCTTCCTTTCGTGATCGGCCGCGATCAGGCCGCCGCGCTCGCCTTGCGCTCGGTCATGATGACCTCGAAGCCTTCAAACTTCGGATGACCGAGATAGAGGCTCTCGCCGGTCTTGTTGTCGGCGCGCGCATGAGCGCGGCGGAATTCCTCCGAGCGCGTCCAGGCCTCGAAGGCCGCCTTGTCGACCCACACGGTATGCGAGGAATACAGCGTGTGGTCCTCGGCGACCGGCCCCTTGAGCAGATGGAATTCGACGAAGCCCGCCATGCTGCCGAGATAGGACTCGCGGGTCCGCCAGACGGTTTCGAACGCGGTTTCCGAGCCGGGCTTCACCTGGAAACGATTCATGGCGATGAACATTCGACTTTTCTCCTGTGACTTGTAGATCGGCAATTGCCGATCGGATCTTTCATGACGGATCGAAAGCCACGCTGACGCATCAGCGTGGCTTTCGAGATCAGCTCGGCATCCCTGGAGAGAACCTCCGGTGTCTCCCTCAGGTGCCGCCAAAGTGGTACTTGAGACCTCCCTTGATCACGAGCCCGGCACCGGCGCTCGCCCACTTCACGTCATTTTGCGTGTCACCCGTGCTACCGACCGGAATGGCGTACGGCCGATAGTAGCGGTTGAAGAGGTTCTCGACCGAGAAGTTGAGCGTGAGATCGCGCGTCGGGTGATACTGCGCGTAAAGATTGACGAGATCGTACGACGTCGCCGGCGTGTAGGTCCTGGGGATGTCGTAGTTGGCGATTGCCGACGTCCACATCATCGAAAGGATGAGGGTGCGGTCGAGCAGACGCACGCCGGCCGTCGTCGTGATCTTCTGCGGCGGAATGCTGTAGAGGCCGAAGCCGGTCTGGAGATTCTTTCCGCTCTGATAGGTCCCGGAGAGGCCGAAGAACCACAGGTTCGCGTCATACATCGCCTCGGCCTCGACGCCTTGAATAAGCGCGGACGCCACGTTCTGATACTGCAGGAACGGGAGCACCGTGATCGACGGTGCCGGTGGCGGCCCGGTCGGGACCACGAGCGGGTTTCCGTAAGCGACCTGATCGATGAAGTCGCTGATGTCGTTGCGGAACACGTTGATCTTGCCGCGCAGCGTGTCGCCCGCCGTGAAGAGATCGTTCTTCTTGATGTTGAAGCCGATCTCCTTGTTCTTGCCGATCTCGGGGCGCAGGTTTGGATTGGGCACGAAGCAGAAGGTCGAATCCGCGCCCGGTCCCGGCGTGCCCGACGGACAACGGAAGAACGAGTCGTTGACCGTCGCGCCGGCATGTGGCCCACTCACCAGCGTCTCCGTGATCGAGGGCGCCCGATAGCCTTCCGCGTAGCTGGCATAGGGGGTTACCACAGCGGTCGGAACGAGAGCAACGGTGATCTTCGGCGACAGGCGATCGCCGCCCGACGACGAGGACGCCGAGGAAAGCTGATAATTGTCGTAACGGAGCGCACCGATCACCTCGAGCATCGAGGTGTAGTTCGCCCTCCACTGCACGAAGCCGCCCGATACTGTGCGCTGACCGCCGGGGGTCGTGACCTCGGATGTACCGGTCCTGTCTTGAGATGACACCTTGTCCTGGAACGCATCCAGACCGTAAGTCACCGCGTGGCGCCAGCTTCCCGTTTCGAAGCGCGTCGTGTTGTGCACATCGATGCCGATTGTATCGAGCAGGTATCCGCGATTGCTCCCGATGCATCCCGAGACGGCGTTGCCGGGCACGCCGCCGCAATAAACGGAGGGCGTCGCAGTGGTGTGCCTGGTCTTGATCTGGTCGTTCTCGGTGCGATTCCAGTAGATCTTGGCATCCCAGTCGAACCACTGATCGTCCGGCTGCGCGTATTTCCAACCGAGCGTCGTGGTGTAATTCTTCACGTTGGACGCGTAGATGGACGTACCGCTCAGATTGTTTGTGCCGTTCGCATTGGTCGAATTGGGATCGCCCGCGCGCCGGGGCGGCTGGCCTACACTGAAGATATCCTCCTGGAAAATGGCGCCGAGCTTGACCTCGTGGCCGTCCGCCGGCCGCACCGTCAGCTTGGCGATGCCGCTGCTGAGCCGATTGCCGGTGTTGGCGACCTCAAAGCCGGTGCCGTCCTTGTAGCTCTCCTGCGTCGAATAGGTACCCCCTGCGAACACGTCGACATTGGGATTGACGTGAACACCGCCAAAGGCGGATCCGAGTGCGCGTCCGTAGTTGCTGCCGAGGATGGTTTTTACGTCGACGCCCCAGCGCTCTCCCACGCGGACAACGTCCTCGATGTCCTTGGTGCGGAACGAGGCCACGCCGCCGATCGCACCGGAGCCGTAGATGTTCGCGGTCGGCCCGCGCACGATGTCGATGCCGCTGATCAATTCCGGATTGAGGAAGAACGAACCATTGGCGAAGTGACCGGTGCGCTGGTAGTTCTGCCGCGCGCCGTCGACCACGACGGCAACGCGGCCGAAATCCTGGAGGCCGCGAATGTTGATCGAGGTGGCCGGATCATCGCCGCGATTCTGAACCCAGACGCCGGGCAAGTTGTATATGAGATCGCCGATGGTGCTGGCTTGGCGGGCTTCGATCTGCTCGGACGACACCACACTGACCGGCGCCAGCGCGTCGACGGCGCGCTCTTCCGTCTTGGTCGCCGCAGCCGTGATCGTGTCGAGCACCTGAACGGGTGCCGTGCTGCCAGCCTGGGCGCGCGCATTCAGGGCGTCAGGCGTCGGCTGCTGTGCGACTTGCGGCTTCGCAGGCTTGCGCTTGGCCTGTTTCGGTCGTTCGGAGGACGCGTTTTCACTCTGCGGCGATGCGGTCTGCGCGAGACTGCCTTCCGCCGTCATTGCCGCAATTGAAACCACCGACGCGCCCAAAATCACGGCGCGCGCATACCTAGCCCCGTCAGCCATATCAGCCCCAGCCTGCACTTCACTTTAGTTTTTGATGTCGTCTGGCTGGCGTGCGCTCGCAACGCGAGCGACTGGCTGGCTGAGTGTCTCGAGAGGCGGGCGAGTTCCCCGCTGCCAGAAATGGTTACGTGGCAACACTCTGACGGTCAATGACATCAGGTTGCAGTTTATATCGATTGTAAACTGCGAACGTTGGAATGCGCTTGGCGCCGCCTATACAAACGGGCGGTACTCCAAGTTTTCGAAAGCGCGTCACACCGACTATGTCAGCAACATCAGGAGACAGCAGCGGCAGCGCGGCAGGGCCGGCACAAAGCCCTTCTGCAACAACGCGAACGCTCACCATGCGCGGGAGCCGCATCGACAGCCGCGAGCTGTTTGCCGCCGAGCGCGAGATCATCATTGCGCATGGCGAGGACAGTTATCGTCTCCGCCTGACCTCGCAGAACAAGCTGATCCTGACGAAGTAATTGCAATGACATCTTGCCGCACCCTCGCCAGTCTCCTGCTCTCCGGTGGAATCGCGTTTGCGTCTGCTGCGCACGCCGCGGGCATCACCGTGCACGACGCGCGCAATCGCGACGTCACTGTTGCCGATTTTGCCCGCACGGTGTCGATCGGCGGCGCCATCACCGAGATCCTCTATGCGCTGGGATTGGAAAGCCGGCTGGTCGGCGTCGACACCACGAGCCTTTATCCGGCGGCGGCGCTGCACGACAAACCCAATGTCGGCTATATGCGCCAGATCTCGGCCGAGGGCGTGCTCGGTCTCAACCCGACGCTGATCCTGGCGATCCAGGGCTCGGGCCCGCGCGAGACCATGGACATCCTGGAGACGGCGCAGGTGCCGCTGGTGCTGGTGCCCGAGACCTTCTCCGAGGAAGGCCTGATTGCGAAGATCAAGCTGGTCGGCCACGCCATGGGCGTCGATGCGCGTGCCGAATGTCTCAGCGCCGCGGTCGGCGCCGATCTTGCGCAGCTCCGCGCGCTGCGCGCCAAGGTGACGAAGCCAGTGCGCGTGATGTTCGTGATGTCGCTCCAGAACGGGCGGGCGATGGTGGCGGGCCACAAGACCGCGGCCGACGAGATCATCCAGCTGGCGGGCGCGGCCAACGCGGTCGACGATTACGACGGCTACAAGACCATCGGCGACGAGGCGATCGTGGCCGCAAAGCCCGATGTCGTGCTGTCGATCGAGCGCGGCAAGGAATCGCTGCAGGCCGATGCAGTCTACACGCACCCCGGCTTTGCGCTGACGCCGGTCGCGGCCAACAAGAGCTTCATCACCATGGATGGGCTTTATCTACTCGGCTTCGGGCCGCGCACCGCGGCGGCGGCGCGCGATCTCTCGGTCAAGCTTTACCCGGCCCTGGCTGCGGGCGGCGCATTCACGTCGGCGCTGTCGACGGCGAACTGCCGGCAATGAGCGCGGCCGTCGGGATCGAAGCACGGGGCCCGCGACACAGTGCGGGACGGCGGGCCGCATCGTTCGCGATTCCCCTTCTGCTCATGGTGCTGGTGATCACCGCGATCGCCGCCCTGACGGTCGGCGCCTCCGGCATCCCGCTCTCCCGGCTGCCTGCCGCGCTGGGCTTGGCCGGCGAAAGCACGGCCATGACGGCACGCGACCAGCTCGTGCTGTGGTCGATCCGCATCCCCCGGATCGCGGCCGCTGCGATGATCGGCGGCCTGCTTGCCGCGGCCGGCGCGATCATGCAGGGGCTGTTTCGCAACCCACTCGCCGATCCCGCCCTGGTCGGTGTCTCCAGCGGCGGCGCGCTCGCGGCCGCAAGCGCGATCGTCTTCACCGATTCCCGCTTCGGCGAGGCGCTGCGCTTTCTCCAGACCGAGCTGTTGCCGCTGGCGGCCTTCGCGGGCTCGCTGGCGACCACCGCAATCCTCTACGGCATCTCCAGTCGCTCGGGGCGCACCTCGATCGCGATCTTCCTGCTCGCCGGCGTCGCCATCACCGCGATCGCCAATGCGGGCATCGGGCTGCTGGTTTTCATCGCCGACGATCGCCAGCTGCGCGACATCACGTTCTGGATGCTGGGCTCAATGAGCGGCGCAACCTGGACCAAGGCCGCAATGCTCGCGCCGGTCCTCAGTGCCGGACTCGCGGCCTGCGCCTTCATCGCCCGCGGTCTCGACCTGCTGGTGCTCGGCGAGGCCGATGCCTTTCACGGCGGCGTCGATGTCGAGCGCCTGAAGCGGATCTCGATCGTGATGGTCTCGGCCATGACCGGCGTCGCGGTGTCGATCAGCGGCGTCATCGGCTTCGTCGGCATCGTGGTGCCGCATCTGCTCCGTCTCGTCATCGGCCCGGCGCATCGCCTGCTGCTGCCAGCCTCGGTGCTATCAGGCGCGATCCTGATGGTCGGCGCCGACACGCTGGCACGCACCATCGTGGGGCCGGCGGAGATGCCGATCGGCATCCTGACGGCGGCCGTCGGCGCACCCGTCTTTCTCTTCATCCTGCTGCGGCAGCGCGGGCTCGCCGCGCTGTGACCGCGGTGCTCGAGGCACGACACTTGGGCAAGCGCGCCGGCCGCGCGACATTGCTCGACGGCGTCGACCTGACGGTCGCGGCCGGCGAGATGGTCGCCATCATCGGCCCGAACGGCGCCGGCAAGTCGACGCTGCTGCGGCTGCTCTCCGGCGATCTCCGTCCGAGCGCCGGCGAGGTGCGGCTCAAGCAGCGCGACATTGGCCGCTTCACGCCGCGCGAGCTCGCCGCGCGCCGTGCCATGCTGTCCCAGCACATCAACGTCACCTTTCCCTTCACCGTCGAGGAGATCGTGCTGATGGGCGCGGGCGAGCGCAGCTTGCGCGAGGCTGGCCCGCTCGTCGATGCCGCGCTGGACGAGGTCGGCCTGTCGCATTTCCGCGAGCGGCAATTGCCGACGTTGTCAGGCGGCGAGCAGCAGCGCGCTCATTTCGCCCGCGTGCTGGTGCAGCTCGCCTGCGGCGAGGCCGAGCACGGCCCCGGGCTTCTGCTGCTGGACGAGCCGACCTCGAGCCTCGATCTGCGCCACCAGATCGACCTCGTCGAAGCAGCGCGCCGCCGAGCGGTTGCCGGCACCGCCGTGATCGCGATCCTGCACGATCTCAATCTCGCGATCCGCTTTGCCGACCGACTGGTCGTGCTGGCCGGCGGCAGGCTCGCCGCGGACGGCCCGCGCGCCGATGTCGTCACACGCGAGAGGATCCGGGAGATTTTCGAGATCGACGCGCTCGTGCATCAGGCCGACGGCGTGCCGTATGTGCTGCCGCAGTCGATGCGGGCTGCCCCTCACCTCTCCCCAGCGGGGAGAGGTCGGATTGCGCAGCAATCCGGGTGAGGGGCCGCAGCGACACGTGAGGATGTAACCCCTCACCCGAAACGCATCTTCGATGCGTTTCGACCTCTCCCTATGGGAGAGGTGAAGGCACCACCTCTACCCCGCCGGCACGATCACCATGCTCTTGTCCTTCGGCCAGCGGACACGCCAAGCGAAGTTGATGTCGCGGGCCTCGCCGGGCTTGGCGTCGAACGACCATTCCAGCACGCCGCGCTTGTCGCGGATGTTGGTTGCGGTCGGCTGGGTGCTCGAGGGCAGCAACTCGACGACGATGTCCTCGTTCTCGCTGACCGGCAGCTGATCCTCGATCGCGACGCGAATCGGGAAATCATGGCCGTTGCGGATCGTGGTCTTGAACGAACGCTCCTCGGTCTTCGACGTCGTGACCAAGAGGCCGGCCGAACCTTCGTTGCGCTTGAGCACGGCGCGCTCGATCTTGACCTTGTCGTCGGCGCCGAAACCGAGCCGCACAATGTCGTCCTTAGCGGACGCCGTGATCTTGCCGCGGCCGACGAAGGTACCGTCGCGGTAGATCGCGACCTTGCCCGGCAGCAGCGTTGTGTCGTCGGTCTGCTTGAAGCTGGCTTCGAGGAACGCGGTCGGATCCAGCACCGGCGCGGCGCGCACCGCGAGATCGGCGGGCACGTTCACCGAAGCGATGCGGAGGCTCTTGGCGCCCTCGGCGGCGCCGAGGCTGACGCGGCCGGGAATCCTGAAGGTCGCCTGGAAGTCGCCGATCTCGGCGATGGCCTGCTGTTCGTCCGCCCGCTCGCGCGACTCGGCCGCCTCTGCAATCTTGGCCATGGCGGGCGATTGCGCCTGGCGCGTCATTGGCGCGGGCCGCGCCAGATCGGAGACCGAACCTGCTGCCAGCGGCTTCGGTACCTGCGGATATTGCGCGATCAGCGAATGCAGCTCCGGGGCACTGCCGCCGCGGCTGATGCGGGTCGTGGAGACGCCGAGCGTCACGTTCGACCAGTCCTCGCCGGTGGATTGCGTCACCTCGGCGCGACGAACCAGTTCGAGCTGCGGCTTGCGATCCCTGGCGCCGGTGTCGAGCCGGGCGTCGTAGAGCGGCACCCAGCGTGCGTTGCGCACGGCATAGGTCACCCGCAGCGTCGCCTTGGTCGCAGCGGCCGAGGCGACGTCGATCCGCACTTCCAGCTTGCTCGGCGGCTTGGCCGAGCGCTCGGCTTCCAATTCCGCGATCTGGCGGTCGAGCTCGCGCTGTTTTCGCGTCGCATCGCGAATTGCGCTGTCGGCGGTCGCGACCTCCTCGGCGACCGCGGCAAAGGCCGCGCGCCATTCGGCGATCGGGCGCGCCTCGCCCTTCTCGCCGAGGCCGGCCGGCGAAGCTTCTGCAAAATGCTGCGCGAACTTGCGCCGGGCATTGGCCGAGTCGATCGCACCCTGCAGGTCGGCCCGTCGATCCCTCAGCGCTTCGAGGCGCTTGTCGAGCTCGGGCTGGTTGACCGGCGGCGCGGCCTTCGGCGGGCGCGCATCGATCGTGCCGATCGTGAGCTTGGCGCCCGCCTCGCCTTCGACGCGGAGGGACGACGGATCGAGCGAGAGTGGAAAATCCTTGGCGACCAGCGTCGAATCGCCGGAGGCCAGATCCAAGGAAATGACGCGGGTGATGGTGGCGCCGTCGGGATAGACGGTCACCGTGTCGATCGCCGACGTGGCGTCCACGTTGGCCGCCCATGACGGCGACGCGAGGGCCGTAGTCACCAGGACCAGGCCCGTGGTTGCCAAATATCTGGCGGTGATGCGCATGAAGTCCCTCCTGCCGGTATCGCCGCGCCGCCAGCCGGACGCGCGCGATGAAATGCCTCGCCATCGTGGTTGGACGCGGCAGGGAAGGAACTGGTTCGATTGAGGTATCCATGGGGCACCGCCGCGGCGGCACCATGGCCGCGGAACGCTCGGGTGATCCCGGCAGCTTCAGGCCTGGGTCTACGAGCCTTGGCCGAAGATGCGCCGGAGCAGATCGGTGACGTTCTTGGCGCCGGCTTTCTTCAGGATGCTGGCGCGGTAACCTTCGACCGTCCGCGCGCTCAGATGCATCCGCCGGGCGATCCCCTTGTTGGTGAGGCCGGCGGCAAGATGCTCGAGCACATCGGCTTCGCGCGCGGTCAGAGGTTCGCAGCCCGGCAGCCAGCGTTGCCGGATCGCGCCGGGTTGCGCGAATTCATCGATGGCGGCATCGATCCGGCCGACGATGTCGTGGGTCCGGAACGGCTTTGCGATGAAGTCGGTCGCGCCGCTCTTGATGGCGTCGACTGCCATGGCAATGCTGCCGTTCGCCGACGTCACCAGCACCGGCGCCATGCAATTCTCCTCGCGCAACCGCCTGAGCACGTCGAGAGCGGAGCGATCCGGCGGCATCTCCAGCAGCACACAGGCCGGCATTCGGGCCTTGGCTTCCGAGAGCAGAGACGCGCCATCGGCAAAGCAGATCACGTCATAGGCGCTCTGCTCAAGCACGGCGGAAAGTTGTTCGCGGAAGGCGGCGTCAGTGTCGATGACGAAAACCTCGCCCTTGGAAAGCATGTTCCCCGGCATAGTCCCGATCCAGCAATGTCTTGGTCAAATGGCCCGAGACGGCCGGAGGCTCCGTCGCGCCCCGCCGTCGTGCGCACGGCATTCACGCCAGTGCTTCGGTTTCTCTTATGTATGCGCCACCCGGTTCCCGGATTTGACGGATTGAGACAGAAACTTTACATTTCGGGACATCTGCGGGAATGGCTGGCAGGAACGGGTCGCATGACCGACCTCATTCGCAGCGCAGGCTTGAGCTTTTACCCCGAGGTCGCCCGGTCGGTCGGGCTCGACCCCAACCAGATGATGCGCAAGGTCAGGCTGCCGCTGGCCTGCCTCGACAAGCCGGACATCCCCATCGCCGTCACTGGCCTGCGCCGCCTGCTCGAATTATCGGCGGCGGCGTCCGGTGCCGAGGATTTCGGCCTGCGTCTCGCCGAGCGCGGCGGCCTCACCAATTTCGGCGCGGTCGGCCTGATCGTGCGCGAACAGGCGACCGTCGGCGAAGCGATCGAGGCGTTCTCGCGTTTCATCCACATCCATCATGACGGCATGCGGCTCGACGTCATGCGCGACAAACGGACCGTGACCATCACGCTGCATTTGCGCGGCCGGCAGCCGCGCGCGCCGAGGCAGTCGATCGACATGGCGCTCGGCAGCGTCCACCGCATCATCCAGTCGCTGTTCGGCGGCGATTGGCGGCCGCTGGAAGTGCATCTGCATTACCCGCCGCCGCACGACCGCAAGCGCTACCGCGACTTCTTCGGCTGCCGGGTGACCTTCAATGCGGATGACGATGCGATTCTGCTGTCGGCGCACGACCTGGAGCGCCGGATTCCGAGCGCGCATCCCTTGATCGCAAATTACTTGCGCAAGCGGATCGAGGCGATCGAGACCAAGCCGGCCAGCTGGGAGGCGAAGGTCGACGAGGTGGTACGCACCCTGCTCGCCAGCGGCGATTGCACGGTCGAGCGCGTCGCCGAGCATCTGGCCTGCACCCGCCGCACCATCCACCGGCGCCTCGCCGCATCGGGCACAAGCTTCTCGGCCATCCTGGACGCGCAACGCGCCGATCTCGTGGTCCAGCTGATCGAGGATCCCGCCCGGCCGCTGGCCGACATCGCGGTGCAGCTCGGCTTCTCCGCGCAGAGCGCCATGGCGCGCTGGTTTCGCGGCCGCTTCGGCTGCACCATCACCGATTGGCGCAAGGGCGTGCGGCCTCCGTCAGCACAGCCCTCGGCGACTGCCGCCTGAATTCAGCGCGCGGGAGCGGGCACGCCCATCGTGGCGAGCGCCCGTCGCCCGCTGCCGGCGAGCAGCGGTCCGAACGCGACGGCAAATCCGAGGAAGGCGATGATCCAGCCGCAGGCGGCAATGTGCAGCAGCACATCGTTATACGCGGGCGACACGACGGCACCGACGCGGGCCAGGGCCGCGATGACGATCGCAGCGTAGATTCCCTGGATCGCGGGCGAAGCCGTCAGCGCCTGTCCGGTATGGCCGAGGCTCGCGCGGGTCATCACCGCGAGCGTCATCGTTCCCGCCGCACCTGCCATCCAGGCGTGGATCCCGGCGCTTGGCGGCAGCTCGCCCAAGGCGGCCACAGCATTCAGGATGAAGCCGAGCGGCACGAAGACGTAACCGACATGCAGGATCAGCAGCAGCCGCTCGCGCGTGGTGCGATCGCCGGCCCAGCGTGCAAGCCGAACCAGATGCAGCACGCCAACCACCGCCATCGCGACGCCGGTGATCATGTTCAGCGGCGCCACGATCCACGCGATCAGCGCCAGCGCGCTCAAGCCGATCACCCCGCCGTCAAATCGTCCGAACGGCACCGGCAGGCGGCCGGGATTGAACTTGACCAGCCAGTTTCGGGTGAAGCTCGGAATGATGCGGCCGCCGATCAGGCCGATCAGCAGAATGACCACGCCGATGCCGACGCGGATGCTGACGTCGGCCGCGCCTTCGTAATGCGTTTCGACGTGGAAGGCGACGTTGCCGGCGAGCAGAACCAGCACCAGCCCCACCACGGGCAGGTTGCGCCAGTTGCCGCCCGCGATGATCTCACGCGTCGCGGCCGCTACGACCAATGCCAGGAACGCCGCATCAACGACCAGCGCAAACGCCCAGCCGGTATTCGCCGACAGCGTCACCACGACGCGCCCGGCAAGCCAGACCGTCAGCAAGGCCGCCAGCGGCCCGCCCTGGATCGGCAGGCGCCCGGTCCAGTTCGGGATGGCGGTGAACAGGAACCCGGTGATGACAGCCGGCAGGAAGCCGTAGAGCATCTCGTGGACGTGCCAGTCGCGCGGCGCGAACGCGGAGCTCACCGACAATTCGCCGTAGAACATCGGCAGCCAGGCCAGGATCGAGAGCGATGCCTGGATTGCGGCGAGCAGGAAAAACGGGCGAAAGCTGTTCGCAAACAGCGGCCAGCCCGCAAAGTTGCGGGATCGGGCGCCAGCCATGGGGTCAACTCCAATCGATTCAGACCGTTACCTTGAAAAATACTGCCGCCGGGCCGCCTCGTTTTGCGCTAACGCAAACTCGTTGACGATTGCAGGTGCCATCACACTCCCTGATGCCAAGGAGGCAGAATGGCCAAGGTCGACACATCGCTGGTTGCGCATTTACCCCTGTTTGCGGGGATGACGCCGGAAGCTCTCGACGAGATCCTGCGTGAGGCCCGCTCGGCGCGCTATCCCAAGAACAGCGCGATCTTCGAGCAGGGGGCGGACGCGCAGTCCTTCTTCCTGCTGCTGCACGGCCATGTCCGCGCGGCCAAGACCACGCCGGCGGGCGAGCAGATCGTGGTGCGCTATGTCGCGCCCGGTGAGACGTTCGGGCTCGCGATGGCGATCGGAGCCGCGCGGTATCCGGCGACGGCGATGGCGGTCGACGACAGCGTGGTGCTGATCTGGCCGAATTCGGCCTGGCCGCGCCTGGTCGAGCGGTTTCCGGCGCTCGCCGCCAACACGCTGCAGACCGTCGGCACGCGGCTGCAGGAAAGTCACACCCGCATCCTGGAAATGTCGACGCAGCAGGTCGAGCAACGCATCGCGCACGCGCTGCTGCGCCTCGCCAAGCAGTCCGGCAAGAAGCTCGACCACGGCATCGAGATCGACTTCCCGATCAGCCGCCAGGACATCGCGCAGATGACCGGCACCACGCTGCACACCGTCAGCCGCATCCTGAGCGGCTGGGAGAGCCGGGGCCTCGTCGAGAGCGGCCGCCAGCGCATCATCCTGCGCGAGCCGCACAAGATCGTGGTGCTGGCGGAGCGGAGCGCCGACAGCGGCGCGGCGTGAGAACTGACACCTCTTCCCTGAAGATAGGGATGAGGCGCGCTTCCGCTTACGGCGAAAGCGCGCCCTCATCCGGGAATCAGCGCACACCTGCGCGATTCCTGACCGTTTCACGCCGGCACGCACTCGCTCAGCGCGGCGAGGAACTTCTCACGGTCGATGCCATGCTCGCGGCAGGCGTCATCGACCGTGTGGAAGGTCGCGATCGGACAGCCGACGCAAGCCATCCTGAAGGCGAGAAACACGCGGATAGTGTGCGGCGCCGATTGCATGATGTCGTCGACCAGATCGTTGGATCGGAAAGGCATGGACAACTCCATTCCGATTGACGATAGCGGCGTGGGCGGAAGTCTCTTTGTTGAAGCGCAAGCTGGTGCCAGTTCCTCCGCCGTCATTCCGGGGCGCGCCGCTTGGCGCGAGCCCGGAATCCATGGTGCAGCGGATTACGTGGAAGGATGGATTCCGGGCTCGCGCTTCGCGCGCCCCGGAATGACGGGAGGAGAGACCTCACACCGCCCGACTGTGCAGCTGCTTGCCCGGATCCAGATGCGCATCGAACGCGGCGGCGACGCTGCGGACCAGGAAGCGCGAATCCCCGGCGACGGCGAGGCGCTCGCCGTCCAGCCTCACGACGCCGTCGGAGATCAGCGGCTTCAGACGAGACGCCGCTTTCAGCATGGCGCCGGCCTCCGCGCCATGGCGCGCGCAGATGTCGCCGAGATCGGCACCGAACTCGCACATGATGCGTTCGATGATGTCGGCGCGCAGCCGGTCGTCATCGGTGAGGCCATAACCCTTCGCGGTGGCGAGGCGGCCGGCCGCGATGCTCTGCGCATAGACGCCGATCTGCACCTCGTTCTGGACATAGCCCTGCGGCAGGTGCCCGATCGCGCTGGCGCCGAAGCCGAGCAGGACTTCACTCCGGTCGGTGGTGTAGCCCTGAAAGTTGCGCCGCAGCGTGCCCTGCTCGAACGCCACGGCCATGGCATCGTCGGGCCGGGCGAAATGGTCGAGCCCGATCTGCACGTAACCGGCTTCCTTCAGCGCATTGGCGATGGCGCAGGCCTGGTCGTGGCGCGCAAGGCCGTCGGGCAAGACGGCCTCGTTGATCATGCGCTGGTGCTTCTTGAACTGTGGCACGTGAGCATAGCCGAATACCGAGAAGCGGCTGGGCGCGAGCGCGAGGCTGCGCCGTACCGTCTCCAGGCACGAGGCCACTGTCTGGTGCGGCAGCCCGTAGATCAGGTCGAAATTGATGCCCTCGATTCCGGCGCCGCGGAGCATCTCGACCACGGACGCCGTCTGCTCGAAGCTCTGCACGCGGTTGATCGCCCGCTGCACCACGGGATCAAAGCTCTGCACGCCGAGGCTTGCGCGGTTGACGCCCGAGAGCCGCATCGCCTCGACCATGTCTGCGGTCAACGTGCGGGGATCGATCTCAACCGCGATTTCGGCCGAGGGCAGCACGAAGAATTCCTGGCGCATCGTCGCCATCAGTTCGGCAAAGGCGTCCGGCGCCATGATCGTCGGCGTACCGCCGCCGAAATGGATGTGCTCGACCTTGATGCGGTGGCCGATGGCTTCGGCGGTCAGCGCGATCTCGCTGCGCAGCGTCCGCTGGTAGCCGGCGACGAGATCGTCGCGGCGGACGATCTGGGTATGGCAGCCGCAATACCAGCACATCTCGCGGCAGAACGGCACGTGCAGATAAAGCGAGGCGCTGGCGGCCACCGGCAGTTCCGCCAGCCAGCGGGCATAGGTGTCCGGACCGATCGCGGGCGTGAAATGCGGTGCGGTCGGATAGCTGGTGTAGCGTGGCAGGCGTTCCTCGCCGTAGATGGCCGCAAGATCAGCTCTCATGAGTTACCCATTCGTAAACGTCCGCCGCGCAAGACAATCGCGGCAAATCACGGAATGAATTCAGATAACCCGGATCCGCGGCAGCGACTTTGCGCTCGCGCAAAGCGCGAGGGCCCCGTCTCGGCCATGGTGAGCGATATTCGCGGCCATCCGGAGCGTTTGCCATGGGGCTTTTCGCACTCGAACTCATTCTCTCCCTGCTCGACGTCCGCGGCCATATCCCGCGTTTCGACGACTTCCGGCCCGCGCCGGCCGCGCCTGCCCCGGTCGGCGTGGTGCGCGCCCTGGCTGCCGCAATCGCCGTCTTCGTCGCGCTGGCGCTGGCGATCTGGGGATTGGTCTGGCTCGCCGTGAATCTGCTCTGACCGGCCGTCCGCCAAGCCTCCTTCGCGATCTCACCCACGCGCGCATGAGCCGGGGCGAGATCGCATCCAACTTGAACATGCAAACGAATTGCCGCTGACGTCGATGCGGTTGCGCTGACGCTCGGCCTGGATCGGCATCGCCCCTGCGGACGCGGTCAGCCGGTATCGCCGATTCGCTATTCGAGAACCCAAGTCCTGTTGCGGCGGTGAATCCGGCGGAAGCTTGTCGCAGCGCAAACACGCTTGCTGTAACAGGCGCACACTGCACTCCGTCATCAAAACCATTTCAGATGAAGGATGCTTCCGATGTTCACCCGCAGAGCCGCATTGATCAGCGCCGCCGCGACCGCCTTGATGTTGGCGACGCCGGCTTTCGCTGCCAGCGATCTCAAGCTGCCGCGTCAGAAGGTGGAGCTGGTCGCTCCGCCCTTCGTGCACGCGCACGAGCAGGCCACGACACAGGGCCCCAAGATCGTCGAGTTCAGGATGACGGTCGAGGAGAAGAAGGTCGTCATCGACGACAAGGGCACCACCTTCCAGGCCATGACGTTCAACGGTTCGATGCCGGGCCCGCTCATGGTCGTGCACGAGGGTGACTATGTCGAGCTGACGCTGGTCAATCCCGCGACCAACACCATGCCGCACAACATCGACTTCCATTCCGCGACCGGCGCGCTCGGCGGCGGCGAGCTGACGCTCATCAATCCCGGCGAGCAGGTCGTGCTGCGCTGGAAGGCGACCAAGACCGGCGTGTTCGTCTATCACTGCGCACCGGGCGGCCCGATGATCCCCTGGCACGTCGTCTCCGGCATGAACGGTGCCGTGATGGTGCTGCCGCGCGAGGGACTGAACGACGGCAAGGGCCACGCGCTGAAGTACGACAAGGTCTACTATATCGGCGAGCAGGACATGTACGTGCCGCGCGACGAGAAGGGCAATTTCAAGTCCTACGAATCGCCGGGCGAAGCCTTCACCGACACCGAAGAGGTGATGAAGAAGCTGATCCCGACCCACGTCGTGTTCAACGGCAAGGTCGGCGCACTCACCGGCAAGAACGCGCTGACCGCCAAGGTCGGCGAGAACGTGCTGATCGTGCATTCGCAGGCCAATCGCGACAGCCGCCCGCATCTGATCGGCGGCCACGGCGACTATGTCTGGGAAACCGGCAAGTTCGGCAACGCGCCCGAGGTCGGGCTCGAGACCTGGTTCATCCGCGGCGGATCGGCGGGAGCTGCGCTGTACAAATTCCAGCAGCCCGGCATCTACGCCTATGTCACGCATAACCTGATCGAGGCGGCCGATCTCGGCGCCACCGCGCACTTCAAGGTCGAAGGCAAGTGGAACGACGACCTGATGATGCAAGTGAAGGCACCTGCGGAAATACCGGCCGCCACCAACTAGACGCGACAAGGGGCCGGTCATCACCGGCCCCTTTTTTCCTTCTGCGGAGGATCGACCGTGCTGATCGCGTTCAAGCTCAAACTGGCACTCGCCTGCGCGGCCGGGCTTGCGGGGCCGCTGGCCGTTACGCCTCTGGTCTCTGGAATGACGACGCGCCATGCGGGAGGTGAGCCGGCCTTGGTCGAGGTTGCCGCCGGCAGCTTCTCCTATCGCGAAGCCGGCGATTTCACCCGCGACGGACGGCAGGCGGAAGCGCCGCTGCGCCTCATGCGGATGAACCGGCCGCTGCGCATCATGCGAAATCAGGTCGCCTCATCCGACTATCAGCTCTGCGTGCTGGACGGCGCCTGCCGTTCGCTCGACCGCGACGTCGTGGTCGCGCCCGATCGTCCCGCAGTGCAGGTGAGCTTTCACGATGCCGAAGCCTATGCAGGCTGGCTGTCGCGCAAGACCGGCCACCATTACCGCCTGCCGAGCGACGACGAATGGGCCTTTGCCGCCGGCTCCAGATTCCGCGATGACGGTGTACCGGTCGATGCAAGCGACCCTTCGAAGCGTTGGATCAGCCGCTACGAGCGCGAATCCGAGCGCGACCTCTCCGACACCACGGCCTATCGCTTCGGCAAGTTCGGCCCGAACGAGCACGGCGTCGAAGACCTCGCCGGCAATGTCTGGGAGTGGACTTCGACCTGCTTCGTGCGCTCCCGCGTCGACGTTTCAGGCAATCCCGGCCGCGCGACCGTGAATTGCGGCGTGCGTGTCGCCGAGGGCGCGCACCGCGCCTATGTCACCGACTTCATCCGCGACGCCCGCGCCGGCGGCTGCGCCCAGGGCGTACCGCCCGCCAATCTCGGCTTCCGCCTGGTGCGCGAGGAAACGTCGTGGCTGGCCAGTGTCTCGCAGCGCGCGAGCAAGACGAGGCCGCCAAGATCGTAGGGCGCCAATCGTTTCCGATGACCTTCTGGTATTAGAATGAGTCTAAAAGATACTTTGGAATTGCTCTAAGCTCATGCCGTCGCGACATCGCGTCGCTGACTTTGTTCCAACGCCTGCGCTACTCAATCGGCGTTCAATCGCGCGCCTGGGAGCAGCCCTTATGATCTATCTTCGCGTCCTCGCCGCGTCTGCGGCGGTGTTGAGCCTGACCACGTCTTTCGTGTCGGAGGCAGCCGCCAATGGCGAGGTCAACGTCTATACCTACCGCGAGACCAAGCTGATCCAGCCGCTGTTCGATGCGTTCACCAAGGACACGGGCATCAAGGTCAACGTCGTCTCCGCAAGCTCCGGTCTGGAGCAGCGCATGAAGGCGGAAGGGGCCAACAGTCCGGCCGACGTGCTGCTGACGGTGGACATCGGCCGCATCGACGAGGCCGTGCAGGCCGGCGTCACCCAGCCGATCAAGTCGGAGGCGGTCGACAAGGTCGTGCCGGCGCAGTATCGCGATCCGGACGGACACTGGGCCGGCATCTCCATGCGCGCGCGCGTGATCTATGCCTCGAAGGATCGTGTCAAGCAGGACAAGATCACCTATGAGGAGCTCGCCGATCCCAAGTGGAAGGGCAAGATCTGCATTCGCTCGGGCCAGCACATCTATAACAATGCGCTGTTCGCGGCCTACACGGCCAAGTACGGCGAGGCCAAGGCCGAGGAATGGCTGCGCGGCGTGAAGGCCAACCTCGCGCAGAAGCCGTCGGGCGGCGATCGCGAAGCCGCGCGTGACGTCGCCGCTGGCAAATGCGATATCGGCATCGGCAACACCTATTACTGGGCGCTGATGATGAACAACGATCCCGAGAAGAAGCCGTGGGCGGAGGCGACCCGCGTCATCCTGCCGACCTTCGAGGGCGGCGGCACTCACGTCAACCTCTCCGGCGTGCTGCTCGCCAAGAACGCGCCCAACAAGGCAAACGGCATCAAGCTGATCGAGTGGCTCGTCAGCGAGCAGGCGCAGCAGATGTATGCCGACCAGAACTACGAATATCCGGTTCGGAGCGGTGTCGCCGTCAACGCGACCATCGCGGGCTACGGCAAGCTCGGCCCAGATCCGTTGCCGATCGCAAAGATCGCCGCCAACCGCAAGGCTGCGGCCTCGCTGGTGGACAAGGTCGGCTTTGACAACTGATCTCTGGCGGCCCACGTCTTTTACACTGGGAGAAACTTCGGACGCACGGCCTCGCTCGAGACGCCGTGCCCACGCCGGGCGCGCCGCGACCGCAATCGCGATCGCAACCGCGATCATGGTCGCGGCGCCCGTGATCTCGATCGTTTCGCTGGCTCTGCAGCCGGCGCCCGATGTGTGGCACGACCTGATCAGCTACGTGCTGCCGGCCGCCCTGCTGGATACCGCGCTTCTGCTCGTCGGGGTCGGCGCGGTCACATTACTGATCGGCGCGGGCACTGCATGGGTGATATCGCGCCACGATTTTGCCGGCCGGGGCATGCTCCTGTGGCTGATGCCGCTGCCGCTGGCGATTCCGACCTATCTTGCGGCTTACGTCTATGCCGACCTGTTCGAGCCGCTTGGCCTCGTGCATCGCACCCTGGCGATCTGGCTGCCGCTGCGCGATGCACTCGGCCATCTGCCCAACCTGCGCTCGCTGCCGGGCGCCATCTTCGTGATCGGGCTCGTGCTCTATCCTTACGTCTATCTGTCGGCCCGCGCGACGTTCCAGGTTCAGTCTGCCGAATTCGCCGAAGCGGCTAAGACGCTTGGCGCCGGCCGATGGACCGTTTTCTGGCGCGTTTCAC
This sequence comes from Bradyrhizobium sp. NC92, assembly GCF_025200865.1. Taxonomy (NCBI): domain Bacteria; kingdom Pseudomonadati; phylum Pseudomonadota; class Alphaproteobacteria; order Hyphomicrobiales; family Nitrobacteraceae; genus Bradyrhizobium; species Bradyrhizobium sp. NC92. Next base: position 1,476,246 of record NZ_CP104171.1, on the reverse strand, counting down.
TGCCAATGGCGCGACCGGCGCTCGCGGTCGGAGTGGCGCTGGTCGCGCTCGAAACGCTCAACGACATCGGAGCCAGCGAATATCTCGGCATCCGCACGCTGACGGTCTCGATCTTCACCACCTGGCTCAACCGCGGCAGCCTTGCCGGTGCGGCACAACTGGCATGCCTGATGCTTGCAATCGTCGCCGGCCTGATCGCGATGGAGCGTTACGGCCGTCGCAACGCCAGCACCGAGTTCTCGGCCGAAAGCCCGCATGTGAGGCAGCGAACCCCGCTGTCGGGTGCAAGAGCGTCGATCGCGTTCGCGGTCTGCGCGCTGCCGGTGCTGATCGGCTTCGTGGTACCGCTGCTCTATCTGGCGCATCAGGCTCTCGGTCGCGGACTGCTTGCAAATTTCGACCCGCTGCTGTGGCGCCACACCTTCCATTCGTTTGCCTTTGCAGGGCTCGCGACGCTCATGGCGCTGATGCTTGCGCTCGCTACGACGATCGCGCACCGCTTGCGGCCGGATCCTCTGCGATATGTCGCGCTGAGCATCGCGCAGGCCGGATACGCGCTGCCGGGTCTCGTCATCGCTCTCGGCCTGCTCACCCCGGTCCTGGCGGTCGACAATGCGCTGAGCGCGGTCGCGACCTGGACCGGACGTTCCCTTCCCGGGCTGGTCCTGGTCGGCTCCGGGATGGCCGTCGTGATCGCCTACACGATTCGTTTTCTGGCTGTGCCGGTCGGCATGATCAAGGCCGGGTTCGACAGCATTCCGAGCGACTATGACGAGAGCGCACGCGCGGTCGGCGCAGGCCAGGCAGTCATCTTGAGGCAGATCTATCTGCCGTTGCTCCGGCCCGCGATGCTGGGCGCCGTCATCATCATGTTCGTCGACTGTCTGAAGGAGCTCCCGGCAACGCTGCTCTTGCGGCCCCTCAACGTCGAAACACTGTCCACGTCGATCTACCAATACGCCAGCCGCGGCAATTTCGAGGACGGCGCGCTGGCGGCCCTCCTGATCATCGTCGCCAGCATCGGCCCGGTTGCCTGGCTGACCCGGTTCTCCGAAGTGCCGAGCGGCCCCGCTTGACGGGATGCCCCATCGTCCGCGCATTCACGCCATCGCCCGCATTCACGGGAGTTGGGACGCACGGACCGCAGTGATGCGCCCGCTTCTCGTTTACGTGTTCTTCAGCGCGACGCGGAATTCGGCTTCGGTCTTGGCCTTGACCTCGTCGAGCGAAACGCCGTCGGCGAGCTCGATCAGCGCCATGCCGCCGGTGCCATGCTTGTCGATGGTGAAGACGGCAAGATCGGTGACGACCATGTCGACCACGCGCTCGCCGGTCAGCGGCAGGTTGCACGCCTTCAGGAGCTTCGGGCCGTCCTTGGCCGAATGCTCCATCACCACGACGACGCGCTTGACGCCGGCGACGAGATCCATCGCGCCGCCCATGCCCTTGACCATCTTGCCGGGGATCATCCAGTTGGCGAGATCGCCGTTCTGGGCCACCTGCATGGCGCCGAGGATCGACAGATCCATGTGGCCGCCGCGGATCATGCCGAAGGAATCCGCGCTCGAGAAATACGAGGTCGAGGGCAGCTCGCTCACGGTCTGCTTGCCGGCGTTGATGAGATCGGCGTCTTCCTCGCCCTCATAGGGGAACGGCCCCATGCCGAGCATGCCGTTCTCGCTCTGCAAGGAGACGTCCATGCCGTCGGGGATGTAGTTCGAGACCAGCGTCGGGATGCCGATGCCGAGATTGACGTAATAGCCGTCGCGCAACTCCTTCGCGGCGCGCGCGGCCATCTGTTCACGGGTCCAGGCCATGTGAGTCTCCTGTTGCGCTTAGGCGGCGGTACGCGGGCGGGTGTTGCGGAATTCGATGCGCTTCTTGGCCGTGCCGACCTCGACGATGCGCTTCACGAAGATACCGGGCGTGTGGATGTGGTCGGGATTGAGTTCACCGGCGGGAACCAGGTGCTCGACCTCGGCCACCGTGATCTTCGCGGCGGTCGCCATCATCGGGTTAAAGTTGCGCGCGGTCTTGCGGTAAATCAGGTTTCCGGCGGTGTCGCCCTTCCAGGCATGCACGATGGCGAGGTCGGCGAACAGGCCGCGCTCCATCAGATACTTCTCGCCGTCGAATTCCTTCACTTCCTTGCCTTCGGCGATCAGGGTGCCGACGCCGGTCTTGGTGTAGAAGGCCGGGATGCCGGCGCCACCAGCGCGGATGCGCTCGGCCAGCGTGCCCTGCGGATTGAATTCGAGTTCCAGCTCGCCGGCGAGGTATTGCTGGGCGAACAGCTTGTTCTCGCCGACATAGGACGAGATCATCTTCTTGATCTGGCGGGTTTCGAGCAGGCGGCTGAGGCCGATCCCGTCGACGCCGGCATTGTTGGAGACCACGGTCAGGCCCTTGACGCCGGAGTCCCGGATCGCGTCCGACAGCTCCTCGGCGATGCCGCAGAGGCCGAAGCCGCCCGACATGATCATCATGTTGTCCTTGAGAATGCCTGACAGCGCCGACTTGGCGTCGGGATAGACCTTGTTCATGCAAAAAACCTCGACTGAACCTTCGGCTGGCGGGCGTCGCGCCTCATTGGCGGCGATTATTAGGCGAAATCGTCCGAAGCCGTCAATGATACGGGGTTCTCCGCTCCGCCCCCGGGTGATAGAAGCTGCCCATGCCGTGGGCATAACCGTGCAGCGGCCTTGAAAGCGTCAAGAAAACCCATCAAGTTGCGGCACTTAACACCATAGGATCTGGGCGTCGGCACGCAAGCTTTCGCGGCCCGCCCTTCTGGCTCCAACGACCAACCCGATCAGGACATGCCATTGACCATGGCCCAAGGAATGAAGCGCCTCGGGACGCCGATCGCGGCGCTGCTCGGCATCGCGCTGATCGCCCTGATCGCGACCTCCTGGCTCATCAACCGCGACGCGCTGCGCAAGGCGGTCGAGGCGCAGATCCGCGACGTCACCGGTCTCGAGCTCAATGTCGCCGGCAGCATCGACATCTCGGTGCTTCCGGCGAGCTACATCTCCTTCCGCGACGTCGGCCTCAAGGGCGGCGGCACCAGCGCTCCCGCGCTCCAGGTCGACGTGCTCACCGCGAATTTGCGGCTGCTGCCGCTCTTGCTGCAACGTTTCGAGATCGCCGACCTGACGCTGCTGCGGCCGCGCATCCACGTCAGCCTGCAGCCGGACGGCGAGAGCAACTGGACGCCCTTCATCCAGACCATCGCGCGCACCATGAAGCCCGGAGCCGAGAACCAGGTCTCGTTCTCCGAAATCCGGATCCAGGACGGCGTGCTCGATTACGAGGACGTTGCCACGCATGCCACCGAGAAGCTCGAGGACATCGACCTGTCGCTGGCCTGGCCTTCGATCTCGCGCTCCTTTGCCGCGACCGGACAGTTCGACTGGCGCGGCGAGCGCGTCGACGGCTCGATCAGCTTTTCCGACTTCGTCGCCGCCCTCTCCGGAGACCGCTCCGGCCTGAAGGCGCGCATCGCCAGCGCGCCGCTCAAGCTCGCCTTCGACGGCAGCGTCGCCAACCGCACCAGCCCGATGATGGAGGGCACGCTCACCGTGGACAGCCCGTCCTTGCGCAACGCGCTGCGCTGGACCGGACAGCCGCAGCCCGGCAGCGGCGGCTTCGGCCGCTTCGTGCTGAAGGCGCGCGCCAACGTCGTCGGCGCCTCGATCGCGCTCACCAATGTCAATGTCGAGCTCGACGGCAATGCCGCCGAGGGCGTCATGACCTACGCCAATAACGGCCGGCAGACGCTGCAGGCGACGCTCGCCGCCGACGCGCTCGACTTCACGCCTTATATCTCGACGTTCCGCCTGCTCGCGAGCGGCGCGCGCGACTGGAACAGGCAACTGTTCGATCTCAACGGGTTGTCGACCACCGACCTCGACATGCGCCTGTCGGCGGCAAAGCTGACGGTCGGGCCGACCAAGCTCGGCCGCACCGCGATCGGCGCCAATGTGCGCAATGGCACGCTGGCGCTCTCGGTCGGCGAGGCGCAGGTCTATGGCGGGATCGCAAAGGGCTCGTTCGGCATCGCGCGGTCCGATACGGTCGCCGACATCAAGGCGCAATTCCAGTTCACCGACGTCGATCTGCAGGCCTGCGCCACCGAGCTGTTCGGCCTCAACAAGCTGTCCGGCCGCGGCAACATCAACGTCTCGCTCTTCGCCTCGGGCTCGAGCCCGTTCGGCCTCGTGCAGTCCCTCGACGGCAGCGCCACCGTGACCGGGCACAACGGCGCGATCTCGGGCTTCAATGCCGAGCAGTTGCTGAAGCGGCTGGAGCGACGGCCGCTGTCGGGTGGCGGCAATTTCCGCAACGGCTCGACGCCATACGACAATCTCACCATCTCGGTGAAATTCTCCGACGGCATCGCCACCGCCGAGGACATCCGCATCGAGGGTCCGGCGGCCAAGATCACGCTGACCGGCACCGCCTCGGTGCCGGCGCGCGAATACGACATGAAGGGTGTGGCGAGCCTCAACACGGCGTCCGGCTTTCAATTGCCCTTCATGGTGCAGGGCCCCTGGGACGACCCGCTGATCTTTCCCGATCCCGAAAGCCTGATCCGGCAGTCGCCTGCAGCGTCTCCCTTCCTCGATCTCCTCAAGCAGCGCATCACGGGAGGCGGAAAGCGCCCCGACGGATCGCCGACGGCGGAGAATGCCAAGGAAAACGCCAAGGAAAATGCCAAGTCCAACTGAGGCATGATCCGGCGCGGCCTCACGCGGCCGATTGGGTCGTCGAAATCCAGCTTCTCCCGCACCAGGGGCGCTGCAGCGATCGTCGGCGCGGCCGCAGGCGTGCTGCCCTGGCCGAGCTACCTCGCCTGCTCCGTGTTCGCGCGGCGAGGTCGATTTCGGCATCAATTTCATCGGGGCTTCGCATGCCGAGATCGAGTTCGAGAAGCTGGTGGAGGACCCTTTCGTCCTCGCCTGCCGTCACGACCATTCGCTGGCATCGCGCAAGCAGGTCAGTTGGCCGGAGATCGTGCCGCACCGGGTCATCACCGTCGGTCGCAACAGCGGCAATCGTGCGCTGATCGACAATGCGCTGGCGCGGCACGGCTTGCAGCTGAACTGGTCCTATGAAGTGGCTCACCTCTCCGGTTCGCTTGGCCTGGTCGAAGCGGGTCTTGGCATCGCCGTGCTACCGAAGCTCGCGATGCCCGCGGCCGGCCATCCGATCATTCAGACCATTCGCCTGATCGAGCCGGAAGTGTCGCGGACGATCGGCATCGTGCGCAGGCGCGGAGCGACTCTGTCCCCTCATGCCAGCCAGTTTCTCAAGATGTTGCTCGAGGCATGGCGCTCTCCTGCTCGCACGAGCGGGCAAGGCAAGCCCCGCGCGCGATCGGCTGACACGAGCCCGACTGCCGCTTCGGCCGGCATCAAGGGGAAGCGCTGACGAGGCCAGACACCACGAGCCGAATTGATTGGCATGTATTGATGCGGCCTTTGGATCGATGCGCGAATTCGCGTCTCCAGAGCCTCGCTCCAACCGCGACATAGGTCTGACAAGAAGCCGCTAGATCGGATGACGGCCATGCGCTAGTGTTTTATACGACCGGTTAAAACACCGGCCGTTTGAGGGAGAAAAACGTGAAATCCAAGGTTATTCGCGCAGTTTCATTGGCGGTCGCTGCGGCTGGGCTATTTGCCGCCACCGCACCCGCCTTTGCGCAGCAAAAGACGATTACGGTTTGGTGGGTCAAGGGCTTTTACAAGTCCGAGGACGAAGCGCTCGCCGAGACGATCAAGAAGTTTGAAGCCAAGACCGGCATCAAGGTCGAATTGTCGCAGTACGCGATCCAGGACATGATCCCGAAGACCGTCGCGGCGCTCGATGCAGGCACCGTGCCCGACGTCGCCTATTCCGACAGCTACGACGTGCAGGTACAGGGCAAGTGGGCCTATGAGGGCAAGCTCGAGGACCTCTCCGACGTCATGGAGCCGATCAAGGGCCGGTTCGTGCAGAACACGCTCGACGCCTCGATTCTCTACAACGACGTCACCAAGAAGAAGGCCTATTACGGCTTTCCGCTGAAGCAGCAGAGCATGCACGTTCAGATCTGGAACGACCTGCTGGAGAAGGCCGGCTTCAAGCTGAGCGACATTCCGAACGATTGGGCGGGCTACTGGACCTTCTGGTGCGACAAGGTGCAGCCGGCGATCCGCAAGGCGACCGGCCAGCGCCTCTACGCCGTCGGCCAGCCGATGGGCGTGGAATCCACCGACGCCTTCCAGTCGTTCTACACCTTCATGGACGCCTATCACGTCAAGCTGGTCGACGACGACGGCAAGCTCCTGGTCGACGACCCCAAGGTTCGCGAGAACCTGATCCTTGCGATGAAGGACTACACCGACACCTACATCAAGGGCTGCACCCCGCCGTCCTCGACCACCTGGAAGGATCCCGACAATAACGTCGCGTTCCACAACAAGACCATCGTGATGACCCATAACTTCACGATCTCGATCGCGGCGAAATGGTTCGAGGATTCCCAGAACCAGAACCTCACGCCGGAACAGCGCGAGGCCGGCAAGAAGGCCTATGAACAGGACATCATCACGGCCTCGTTCCCGAAGGCGCCTGACGGTTCGACCATCCGCTACCGCTCCGACGTCAAGACCGGACTGATGTTCACCGCGGCCAAGAACAAGACCGAGGGCAAGCAGTTCATCAGCTTCCTGCTGCAGGAAGAGAACATCCGCCCCTACATCGAGGGCGCGCTCGGCCGCTGGTTCCCGGTGACGAAGGAAAGCCAGGAAAGCCCGTTCTGGCAGGCTGACAAGCACCGCAAGGCCGTCTACGCCCAGTTCAAGGGCGGCACCGCAGCGTTCGACTTCACCAAGAACTGGAAGTTCACGATTCTCAACAACGAGAACGTGTGGGCGAAGGCGATGAACCGCGTCGTCAGCGAGAAGGTTCCGGTCGACAAGGCCGTGGACGAGCTGATCGCCCGGATCAAGCAGGTCGCGGGCTAAGGTCCATCCCTCTCTCCCCGTCGCTCGCAGGGAGTGGTAAACGACAAACACCGGCCGCCTCGTGCGGCCGGAAGTCCTTTCAAAGAGTTTCGAAAGAATGGCGATCACGCTCTCTGGCGATCAGGCAATCCCCGGCCCGCCCCTGTCGTCGCGGCTGACCCCGGCGCAGGTCTGGGGCATCATCCTGCTCGCGCCCTATCTGCTCGTCTTCCTTGCCTTCGTCGTCTATCCCGTTTGCTATGGGCTCTGGCTGGCGCGGGCGCCGTCGAATTACGTGGCGCTGTACAACGACCCGATCTTCGCGCGCGCCGCAATCAACACGCTGATCTTCCTGGTCATCGGCATCAACATCAAGATGCTGATCGCGTTGTTCCTGTCCGGCTTCTTCGCGCAGCAGCGCACCTGGATCAAATGGCTTTCGGTGATCTTCATCCTGCCCTGGGCGGTGCCGTCGATCCCGACCATCCTGTCGGTGCGATTCATGCTCAACCCCGAATGGGGCGTGATCAACCACCTCATCTTCTCTTTCACCGGCGACGACGGTCCGAACTGGCTGAACGACCCGACCGTGGCGCTCAGCATGGCGATCGGCGTTCACATCTGGAAGTCCCTGCCGTTCTGGACCCTGATCCTGATCACCGGGCGCCTCGCGATCCCGCACGATCTGTTCGAGGCCGCGGAGGTCGACGGCGCGAGCTGGTGGCAGAAATTCCGCTACATCACCTGGCCCTCGATGCAGACGCTGTACGTCACCTGCACGCTGCTCTCGATGATCTGGACGCTGGGCGATTTCAACAGCGTCTACCTGCTCACCGGCGGTGGACCTGCCGACCTCACGCACGTGCTGGCGACGCTCGGTATCCGCTATCTCCGGCTCGACCAGCTCTCGCTCGCGATGGCATCCATCGTCTGCGCGATGCCGTTCGTCCTGCCGCTCGTTTACTTCATGATGAAACGGTTGTCGCGATGAAGCTCCCCTCTCTCCGTGACGTCGCGACGGAAGCGCGGCTGCTGCTGATCGGCATTCCCGTCTTCCTGTGGACGATGATCCCGATCTACCACATGTTCCTGTTCGCGATCTCCCCGAAGGAGGACGCGTTCTCGGGCAAGCTGTGGCCGGACCATCCGACGCTGCACAACTTCGAGATCGTGTTCAAGCAGCAGCACTATTTCCTGCGCGACTTCTACGTCCAGTTCTGGAATTCGACGCTGATCGCGGCTTCCGTCGGCGCGCTGACGCTGGTCATCGCGACCGCAGCCGCGTTCTCGATCTCGCGGCTGAAGGTGCCGGGCGGACGCGCGGTGCTGAACCTCGCGCTCTTCACCTATTTCATTCCGGCGGCGTTCCTCGCGGTGCCCATGTATCGCACCATGGGCAATTACGGTCTGCTCAACAATCACTGGTCGCTGATCCTGGCCATGGTGACGATCGCGAGCCCCTACGCCATCTGGGTGCTCAAGCAGGCCTCCGACAAGCTGCCGGTGGAGCTGGACGAGGCCGCGGTGATGGACGGCGCCACCACCCTGCAGATCTTCCGCCTGGTCTACGTGCCGCTGATGATGCCCTCGCTGGTCGCGATCGGCACCTATGCGGTGCTGCTGGCCTGGAACGAATATCTCTACGCGTTCCTGCTGCTGTCGAACGACCGCGAGATCACCCTCCCCGTCGCGCTCGGCAACTTCCTCGCCGCCGACGACTCGCCGTGGGAGCTGCTGATGACCACCGGCTTCATCTACGCGCTGCCGCCGGCCGCGGTCTATTACGCCTTCCGCCGCTACATGGTGGGCGGGCTCACGGCGGGCGCGGTGAAGTCCTGACGCAACAGGACGCAAGGGGTCGCCGCAAGCAAAGCGGTCGAGCAACGGCGTGGGCAATTGAAGATTGTCCACGCCTCATCTAACCTCCGGGTTCCCAAAGGCGGGCCCCGGCATCATGCGAAGCAACGACGCGATCCATCTCGGCCTGATGCTGCTGGCGCTCGCGGCCGCCTATCTGGTGCCGTTCGAGCTGTTGCTGCTGGCCTATGTCGTGCTCGGCCCGGCGCACTATTTCACCGAGATCTCGTGGCTGCATGACCGCAGCTACTACCTGCCCCATCGCGGCATTGCGGCGGTCCTCGCCATCGTCGCCGTGGTCGCGGCGCTGATCGACAACGCCTCGTGGTTCGGTTTTACGATGTGGGCCGCGCTGGTCGTCTGCGCCATGCTGGCGGCGACCGCCACCGCGATCGAGAGCATGCTGCTGTTCATGGTGGCACTTGCCCTGTCCGCGATCATGTATTCGAGCGGCTCCTCGCTCGCTGTGATCGGCATCCTGATTCCGACGCTGATCCACGTCTCGCTGTTCACGCTGATCTTCATGGTGCTCGGCGCCTACCGGTCCGGCAGCCGCGTGCAGGCCGCGCTGGTGGTGGTCTATCTCGCCGCAATCGCCGCGATCCTGCTGCTGCCGCCCGCCGCCGAAATCCGCATCGCAAGCTTTGCCCGGGTCGGGCAGGACTATTTCGGCAATGTCGGCCCGGCGCTCGGCCGGCTGTTCGGCGTGCCGGGGCTCGTCCTCGACACCAGGCTGACCAGCCTGCTCGCCTTCGTCTACACCTATCACTACCTCAACTGGTTCATCAAAGCCGACGTGATCCGCTGGGCCGAGGTGCCGAAGGTGCGGCTGGCGGCAATGGCCGCTGCCAGCGCAGCGGCGACCGCGCTGTATTTCTACGACTACGCGTTCGGCTTCACCTTCCTGCTGGCGCTCAGCCTGATTCACATCCTGCTGGAGTTTCCGCTCAATGCACTGGCGCTGCGCCAGCTCGGCGCGGCCATGCAGGACGCGGCCCGCGCGCGGTTCGCCGCACGACCGGCTACAGCGGCGCCGCGCTCTCGCCCTGTGAGCTCGACAGCTTCGAAGCGAGCGAGGCGATGACGATGACGACCGCGATCAGGGCGATCACCAGCGTGCAGATCGCGTTGATCTCGGGCTTCACGCCGAGCCGCACCTCCGAATAGATGCGGATCGGCAGCGTCGCCGAGCCCGGGCCGGTGGTGAAGCTCGCGATCACGAGGTCGTCGAGCGACAGCGTGAACGCCAGCATCCAGCCGGCGACGATCGCCGGCGCGATCAGCGGCAGTGTCACGGCGACGAACGCGCGCACCGGGTCGCAGCCGAGATCCATCGCCGCCTCCTCCAGCGAGCGATCGAGCGATCCGAGGCGCGACTGCACGACCACCGCGACGAAGCACATGGTCAGCGTGGTATGGGCGATCGTCACCGTCCAGAAGCCGCGTTCGGCGTTCAGCGCGACGAACAGCAAGAGCAGCGACAATCCGGTGATCACTTCCGGCATCACCAGCGGGGCATAGAGCATGCCGGAGAACAGGGTGCGGCCGCGGAACCTCTCCCCGCGCGACAGCGCCACTGCCGCCAGCGTGCCGAGCAGTGTCGCGATGGTCGCGGAGGCGACCGCAACCCGCAGGCTCATCCAGGCCGCCTCGATCATGGCGCGATCGTTGAAGAACTCGTGATACCAGCGCAGCGACCAGCCGCCCCACACCGTCACCAGGCGCGAGGCGTTGAAGGAGTAGAGAACGAGGATCAGGATCGGCAGATAGAGGAAGGCCAGCCCGAGTGCCAGCGAGGCGATGTTGAAGCGGGACAGGCGGGCGACCTTGCGCATCGTCTCAACGCCCCTGTTCCAGCTGCCGCTTCTGCAGCCGCTCGTACAGCAAAAGCGGCAGCAGCAGCACGACCAGCAGCACGATCGCAGCAGCGGAGGCGACCGGCCAGTCCTTGTTGGTGAAGAATTCGAGCCACAGGGTTTGGCCGATCATCAGCGAATTGGATCCGGCGAGAAGATCGGGAATCACGAACTCGCCGACGATCGGGATGAAGCACAAGAGCACGCCGGCACCGACGCCGGGCAGCGACAGCGGGAAGGTGACGAGCCAGAACACCTGCCAGGGCGGCGCGCCGAGATCGGAGGCCGCCTCCTCCAGCGCCGGCTCCATCTTGGCGAGCGTGGCATAGAGCGGCAGGATCATGAACGGCAGATAGGAATAGACGATGCCGATATACATCGCAGTGTCGGTGGAGAGCCACACCACGGGCTGGCTGACCAGATGCAGCGCGAGCAGGACCTGGTTCAGCAGGCCGTCGTGCTGGAGGATGTTGATCCAGGCGTAGATGCGGATCAGGAACGAGGTCCAGAACGGCACGATCACCAGCACCATCGCCACCGCCTGCCAGCGTTTCGGCAGCCGCGCCATGCCGTAGGCGATGGGATAGCCGATCAGGAGCAGCAGCGCGGTGGCGGTGATGGCGACGGTGAGGCTGCGCACATAGGCGAAGACGTAGATGTCGTCGGAGCCGAGCAGCTTGAAATTGTCGACCGAGAGCGCTGCGAACGCCGCCTTGAGAGCGTCCCATCCCGCCGTCACGTCGAACACCGGCGCGTAAGGCGGCTGCGCGATCGCGGTCTGCGACAGGCTGATCTTGAGCACGAAGGCGAACGGCACCAGGAAGAACAGCACCATCCAGACATAGGGCGCGATCGCGGCGAAGCGCGCCGGCCTTGCGAAGATGCGGCGCGAGCTCATGATTGCAGCACCACGCAATCATCAGGCGTGAACCAGGCGACGACATGCTGGTTCAGGCTGTAGGCGTCGACGTCGAGCCGCGCGCTGTTGGCGACCGACGCCTGCAACATTCCGCCGGTGTCGAGCTTCACCTTGTAGGTGGTGGTGCCGCCGAGATAGCAGACGTCGGCGATCACGCCGTCGAGAGTGTTGATCGCCGTCTCACGACCGGCCTCGCTGACCGGGGCGCGGCGCGACAGCTTGACCTTCTCGGGACGGATCGCGACCGCCAGTTTTCCGGTGCCGACGGCTTCGCGTGGCTCGGCCACCACCAGCGCCCCCGCATCACGCGTGCCGATGACCAGACGATGACCGTCGCGCAACTTGGACTCGCCGTCGAACAGATTGATGTCGCCGACGAACTCGGCGATCCAGCGCGAACGCGGCGCCTCATAGAGCTCGCGGGGGCTCGCGACCTGGGCGAGCTTGCCTGATTTCATCACACCGATCCGGCTCGCCATCGTCATCGCCTCCTCTTGGTCGTGGGTGACGATGATGAAGGTCATGCCGAGCCGCCGCTGCAGCTCCATCAGCTCGGCTTGCGTGCTCTCGCGCAGCTTCTTGTCGAGGGCCGCGAGCGGCTCGTCGAGCAGCAGCAGTTGTGGCCGGCGCGCCAGGGCGCGGGCCAGCGCCACGCGCTGGCGCTGACCGCCGGACAGCTGGTCCGGCTTGCGCTTTTCCAACCCTTCGAGCTTGACCAGCGCGACCATCTCCGCCACGCGCGTCGCGATCTCGGCACGCGGCATGCCGGCGCGCTTCAAGCCAAAGGCGATGTTGTCGCGCACCGACAGATGCGGGAACAGCGCATAGTTCTGGAACATCATGTTGATCGGCCGCTCATGCGGCAGCGCCTGCGCGATGTCCTTGCCGCCGAGGAGGATGCGTCCCTCGTCCGGCGCCTCGAAGCCCGCGAGCATGCGCAAGAGCGTGGTCTTGCCGCAGCCGCTCGGGCCGAGCAGCGCGAAGAACTCGCCGGCGTTGATATCGAGCGACACCCCGTCGACGGCGCGGAATGTGCCGAAGGTCTTGGCGACGCCGTCGATGCGCAGCAGCGGCTGGCCTGCGGCCGGAAATGATTCTCCGCCAGCCGGTTCAGCCGCAACGCTCGTTTCGGGCAATTCTTCCGCCATGGTCCCTGCCAACCCCGATTCCGCCGCACGCTAGCGGCCGATCGTGTTTAGCTCAACCGGTTCGGGATGAAACGCTCTCGCCCGCCATGAACGCCGCCAGCGCCTCACGGTCCGCGGCGGGCATGGTCAGGCCGAGCTTGGAACGGCGCCACAGAACGTCATCCGGAAAGCGCGCCCATTCACGGCTCATGAGATAGCGCACCTCGGCGCCGGTCAGTTCGGGTCCGAAGGCCGGGCCAAGCTCCTCGCGTGTCCTTGCTTCACAGAGCATGGCCGACAATCGCGAGCCATAGGCGGCAACCAGGCGCTGGGCTTCCGGCTCCGACAAGAAGCGCCAGCGCTCGCGTGCGAGGTCGACCTCGGTGTCAAAACGGTCCCAGGCGAAATCTCCGCCGGGCAGCGCTGCGCCGGCGGTCCAGGGCGGCGACATCGGGTAGAACGGCGTCAGCTTCGTCACCGCCCGCTCGGCGCGCCGGCGCGAGGTGGTGACGTCGCCGCCGAACATCGTGATCAGCGGCGCCTTGCGCCGACGCGCATGGAACAGGGTCGTGCCCTCGCGTTGCCGCGCGGACGCCGGCCTCAAATTGACGCCGGAGACCGTCCGGACCACGTCGGTCGGGGCGATGCGCTCGCGAAAGTAGCGGCTCGCCGCTTCGCAGAGATAATCGACGTCGGCACCGCGCATCGCCACGATGGCGGGGTCGCCGGTGAAATCATGCGTGACCGTGCCGATCAGCGTGAACGCGCGCTCGAACGGGCTTGCGAAGATCAGCCGGCCGTCGCTGTTCTGGAACACGTAGACATTGTCTGAATCGAACAGCCTGGGCACGATGATCTGGCTCATCTGCATGGCCGTCACGGCGGGCTGCGGCTGGCGCAGGACCGTCTCCGCGACGATCGAGGTCCAGCCGCCACTGGTATTGGCCAGCGCCCTGGCTGTGATGGAGCGGCGGTGGCCGCGATCGACCACGGCGAGCCGCCAGATGTCGGTTCGGTCGGCACGCACGCAGCGTGCGCCGGTCCGGATCGCCGCACCACGATCGGCGGCGTCCAGCGCCGTGAGCACGACAAGGCGCGAATCGTCGACGATGCAGTCCGAATATTCGAACGCCGTGCCGAACGGGCGCTTCAGCGCGTTGCCGACCGGGTGATGGGTGATGTCGAGGGTCGCCGACGCGGGCAGGCCGCTCCTGCCGGCGAGGCCGTCATAGAGAAACAGGCCGGCCCGCAGCAACCAGGGTGGACGCTCGTCCACATGCGCGGGAATCACGAAACGCATCGGCCGGACCAGATGCGGCGCGATCCGGAGCCAGATCCGGCGCTCGGCCAGAGCCCGGCGCACCCGCCAGAAGCCGCGGCGCTCCAGCACTGAGAGATCGCCGTGGATCAGCCGCGGTGTGGCCGACGACGACGCGCCGCCGAGATCGCCCTGCTCGAACAGGATTACCCGCAGGCCGCGGCCCGCCGCATCGCGGGCGAGGCTGACGCCGTTCAGGCCGCCGCCGATGATCGCGAGATCGTAATCCGCCATGAAGCCGTCGAATGGGAGCGAAGCGCTCCCATCACTAGCCGGTCTTCAGCGCAAGCTCCATCGCTTCGTCGCGGCCGACGAGGCCGGCATATTTGCCGATCGGCAAGGGCTTGCCGAGCAGGTAGCCCTGCACGCCGTCGCAGCCCTCCTTGGCGAGGAAGGCGAGCTGGTCGACCGTCTCGACGCCCTCGGCGATGATCGACATTTCGAGGCCGTGGCCGAGGTCGATGACGGCGCGCACGATCGCCGCCGATTGCGGGTTGCGGCCGAGATTGATGATGAAGGCGCGGTCGATCTTGATCTTGTCGAACGGAAACGCCTGGAGATAGCTCAGCGAGGAATAGCCGCTGCCGAAATCGTCCATGGAGATGCGCACGCCGAGCGCCTTCAGGCGGCGCAGCAGCGCGAGACCGCGGTCGAAATCCTCGATCAGAACACCCTCGGTGATCTCGAGCTCGAGCCGGCCGGGTGCAAGGCCCGTCTCGAGCAGGATCGAATGGACGAGGCCGACCACGTCGCCGTGCATGAACTGCGCCGGGGACAGATTGACCGCGACCTGCAGCGGCTTCGGCCAGGACGCCGCCTCGCGGCAGGCCTCGCGCAGGATCCACTCGCCCATCTCGACGATGAGGCCGCTTTCCTCGGCGATGGGAATGAACTCGGCCGGCGAAACCTGGCCGCGCACCGGATGCTGCCAGCGCGCCAGCGCCTCGAAGCCGATGATCTCGCTCTCGGCGACGCTGTGGCCCGCGGCCCCCTGCGGCTGGAAGGCGAGCGCGAGCTCGCCGTTCTTGACCGCCATGGACAGGTCCTGGTGCAGCACGCGGCGGTCGCGAATCTGCTGGTCCATCTCGGGCTGGTAGAGGCTGATCGTGCCGCGCGACTTCTGCTTGGCGCGGAACAGCGTGGCACCGGCATTGGCGAGCAGCGAGGCGCCATCGGTGCCATTGTGGGGGAACACCGACATGCCCGTGGTGATGCCGGCGCGGACCGGACGGCCGTCGATCTGAAAATCCTTCGCGACGGCTTCGGCGATCTGCTGCGCCAGCGCGAGGCCGGCCTCGGGCTGCTTGCCGTCGATGATCAGCCCGAACTCGTCCCCGGACAGGCGCGCCACCACGCCGCCGCGCGCGGAATCCTGGAGCCGATGGGCGACCTCGATCAGGAGCTTGTCGCCGAGCGCATGGCCAAAGACGTCGTTGACCTCCTTGAGGCCGTCGAGGTCGACGCAGAGCACGGCGAACTCCTCGCCGGTGCCCTCGCAGGCCTCGATCATCTGGGTCAGCGCCTGCAGGAAGGCGGCGCGGTTCGGCAGATCGGTGAGGCCGTCGTGATAGGCCATGTGCGCCATGCGCGACTCGGTCTGCCGGCGGTCGGTGACGTCCTCGTGGGTCTTGATCAGATATTGCGGCTCGCCGGCCTCGCTCAGCACGGTGGCGCGGCGGGTGAGGAACAGCCGCAAGCCGTCCTTGGTCGAGATCGGATGCTCCTCGGTGATCATCCCGCGTTTCTTGATCGCGGCCTCGTCGCGCGCGACGATCAGCTTGGCTTCCTTGGCGTTGAAGATGTCGGTCGCGGTCAGGCCGGTGGCTTCTTCGCGGCTGCGGTTGAGGATCGTCTCAGCGCTGCGGTTGGCGAGAAGATAGCGGCCGTCCTTGACCTGCTCCACGATCAGCGCAACCGGGATGTTGTCGACCACGAGCTCGAGGAACTTCTTGGTGCTCTCCAGCTCCTCCGACAGCGAGCGGCGGTCAGTGATGTCCTCGAACACGATGAGCAGAAATTCGGGCTTATTGCTCTCGTTGCGGACCACGATCCGGATCGAGGCGACCGTGCGCTGCGCGCCGGCACGATCCACGTCGAACTCGTTGCGGTACTGGCCATCCGGCGAATTGAGTGCCGCCTCGTCGGCCGCCTCGATGCTCGCGGCCGAGGCCGATGCAAACAGCTCCCGCGCATTCCTGCCGACGGCGAAGTCCCGCGACAATCCCCAGAACTTCTCATAGGCGCTGTTGGCGAAGATGTAGCAGCCGTCCTCGATGTTCTTGGCCGCCACGCAGGCCGGCACATGGTCCAGCACCGTCTCCAGGAACTGCTTGGTGGAGGCGAGCTGCCGCGACAGTCTGCGCTCCTCGCTGACGTCGAGATGGGTCGCCACCGAGCCACCGTTCGGCAGCACGAAATATTTCACCAGGATGGCCCGTCCGTCGGGCAGCTCCGTGATCAGGCCGTTGACGCTCGATGCCTTGTCGTAGAACTCGGCGTCGGAGGCGGCATTCAGCACCCCGCGCCTGCGACGAAGCTCGAGAAGGTCGTGGCCATTCATGCCAGGCCGGACTTCCGACCGCGTCAGGCCATAGATCTCGAGATAGCGGTCGTTGCAGAAGATGATGCGGCGCTGCGCATCCGTCATCACCACGCCCTGGTTGAGATTGTTCATGGCGGAGGAGATGAAGGCGTTGCGCCGCAGCTGCAAACGCCTGGACCGGCGCAATGAGGAATGGATCCACAGCCCGATCGCGGCGAGGAACGCGCAGACCACGATGCCGGCGATCAGGGCTTCCCAGATCACGCCCGGATCAAGCCCGGTGAGATCTGCCGCCACGGCAAGGCTGTCCGATGCCGCAAAGGCGCGCGCAGGCGCGCCCGTGCCGGCCAGGCATAGGAGGGCCTGCACAGCAATCGAAAGCGTGCTGCCCACGTGCCAGTTCTTCTCAGCCATCAGCCACCCGCGATTTCAACGTCGGATTGTCTGGCCTCGCGGGTTTGGATCGGGTAAACGCCTGAGGGAACAACAGAATAATGTCACGTGAAATACGGCAATTGCCCTGACATGATAAACGCCTTCTTAACGGAAGCCCCGCCTGCGCGCCCCTGCCCGGGCCATACGCCACCGGTGCTTCCAACTGGTATCTTGCACAACCATGGATAGGGTCGACTGCGTCGTCATCGGAGCCGGCGTGATCGGTCTCGCGGTGGCCCGAAAGCTCGCCCAGGCCGGGCGCGAGGTGATCGTGCTCGAGGAAGCCGAGGCGATCGGCACCGTCACCTCCTCGCGCAACAGCGAGGTGATCCATGCCGGTATCTACTACCGCGCCGGGAGCTGGATGGCGCGCATGTGCGTGGCCGGCAAGCACGCGCTCTACCGCTACTGCGACGAGCGCGGCATCCCGCACAAGAATTGCGGCAAGCTGATCGTCGCGACCAGCCCGAAAGAGACCGAGAAGCTGCAATCGATCAAGGCCCATGCCGAGGCCAACGGCGTACTCGACATGCAGCTGCTCTCGGGCGAGGCCGCACGCGCGCTGGAGCCTGCGCTCGCCTGCGACGCCGCGCTGCTGTCACCGTCGACGGGCATCATCGACAGCCACGCCTACATGCTCTCGCTGCGCGGCGAAGCCGAGGACGCCGGCGCGGCTTTCGCGTTTCACACTCCGCTGATCCGTGCCAAGGCGGCGGCCGGATTCATCGAGATCGATGCCGGCGGCGAGGCACCGATGACGCTGCAATGCAGCCTCCTCGTCAACGCCGCGGGGCTGTCGGCGACGCATGTGGCGCGCAGCATCGACGGCATGCCGCTGGACCGGATTCCAGCGGCCTATCTCGCCAAGGGAAACTATTTCAGCTGCAACGCCAAGGCGCCGTTCTCGCGCCTGATCTATCCGGTGCCCGAGCCCGGCGGATTGGGGGTGCACCTGACGCTGGACATGGCAGGACAGGCGCGCTTCGGGCCTGACGTCGAATGGATCGAGACGATCGATTACGAGGTCGACCCCTCACGCGCCGAGCGGTTCTATCCCGCGATCCGCAAATACTGGCCGACGCTGCCTGACGGCGCGCTGATGCCGAGCTATTCCGGCATCCGCCCGAAGATCGTGCCCCCGGCCGTGGCCACGCAGGATTTCATGATGCAGGGCCCGCGCGATCACGGCGTTGCAGGCCTGATCAATCTGTTCGGCATCGAATCGCCGGGATTGACGTCCTCGCTCGCGATCGCCGATCACGTCGCCGAGCTCGCAAACATCGAGAGCGCTTCGAGGAGCGGATAACTGTTGGTGTCGAGACCACGCGTCCAAACAAGAGTGGCCGCCGCGCAAACCTGTTGCACGGTGCACACCTTGCAGCAGGGATGAGCACGAATGCTCTCATCCCTGCGTGAAGGATGTGATCAACTCTACACTGTCACGGGGGTTACTAGTGGAGCGTGTCGCCTTGCTTCAGACGCTCGATCTGGTCCTTGACCATCAACTTCCGGCGCTTCAACTCAACAATTTGCAGGTCGTCTGTTGAAAGGTGCACGAGAGCTTCGTGCAATTCGTTTTCGAGAAGTTTGTGCTTCCGTTCCAATTCAACGAGATGTGCCTGAATTGTCATTCGAAACCTCCTCGGTAGGGTTGAACCTCAGGATTCGATCCGGACGCCTAAGTCTACATCACCGATTCGTCCTGTCGATGGGTAACCGTCGTCGCCGCGTCATTTTTGAAAGTTCATATGTAACGAAGCGTGACTAGGGGAACCACGCCGGAAAAATCCATGATATCAATGCGCCGGCGCCACGCCGCAGCTCCTCGCAGAAATATCTTGCGGGAGATCGGCGATGCGGGATCGCAGATCGCTTGCGATCACGCGGCGCAAGGACGATAATTTCCACAGGGCATCCACAGCCCAGATCTCACGCCTATCGGTTTTCGGCCACCGCAGACATGACCAATGAAGATGAGCGTGAGCTCGAAGCCGAGCTCACCCGGTTGCAGCAGGAACACCGAGATCTCGATGCGGCGATCGATGCGTTGCATCAATCGCCCGCCCCCGATCTGTTGCGGTTACAGCGCCTGAAAAAGCGCAAGCTGTTGTTGCGCGACCGCATCGCTTTCATCGAAGACCAGATTACGCCCGACATCATCGCCTGAGCCTGAGCCGGTCTCGCGCGGCGCCCGCCGCTTCCGAATCCGCTTGACTCAATAAGAACAAAATAGGAACATTCGCGGGCGCCCCAACACCTCAGAGAACGCTCAAGCACAACACACGAGGACAACGCAGATGTCGGCGACCGCCCTTCTCGACAACAGCCATTATGAACAGGCCTGCGATCAGGCGATCGCGATGTGCGACGGCAATCTGCGCAGCACCATCAAGGCGCTGATCATGGCCAACGAATATCTGGAAGCTGAGCTGGAGGAATTGCAGGAGGCGATTTCCGCAGGCTGCATTCCGGAGACTTCGCGCAGCAAGATGCGGAGCAAGAGCAGCGCCGCCTGATTTTCAAAGCGCGAAGAGACCGCGCTTTGTTTTAAGCATGATCTTGTCGGAAAACCGCTCCACACTTTTCCGGATCATGCTCCATCGGAGCAACGCCATGTCGGATGTGACCTATTACGTTGCAATGCCCTTTTTGATCGATGATGACGGATCCCCCGTCGCAGGCGCGGCAGAGGAGTGTCAGTCCTCGACGGCGGCGCTGCGACGCGCAGAGATTCTGGCGCGCGGCGCCGGCCATATCGGCGCGGTCGCATTCAGTCGCAGCGGCGATCCCATGACCGGCGAGTTCGGGGATGCGACGCTGCTGCGCAAGTTCGGCAACGTGCCGGAAGATCTTGCAACCCTCTAGACTAGCGCTCGCTGCGGAGCCTGATCCGCCGCCTCGTGCCGGCGGTGCGCCTTGCGCACGTACATGGCGGCATCCGCCTCCTCCAGGGCGCGAGCTGCCGCGGACTGCGGACCGAGCAGGGCGACGCCCGCCGAGGCGCCCGCGGTCACGTGCTGGCCGCGAAAGACGAAGGACAATTCGTCGATCGCCTGCTCCAGGGCGGCGGCCTTCGCCTTGGCATCGGTCTCGCTGAGATTCCAGAGCAGCAGCGCGAACTCATCGCCGCCGAGGCGGCCGACCACGTCGGAGGCTCGGACCTGTCGCGTCAGCGTGGCGACAATCGCCTTGAGCACCTCATCGCCGGCGGCGTGACCGAAGGAATCGTTGATCGGCTTCAGCCGATCGACGTCGAGCACGATCAGCGCCCCGCTGGCGCGGTAGCGTTTCATGTAGGCGATCGCGCGCGCGAGCTCGCGCTCGAAACCGCGCCGGTTGGGGATATCGAGCAGGAAATCGGTGTCGGCCGCCGCCTCGAGTTCCGAGATCCGCAGCAGGGCTGCCTTGAGCTTGCTCCTGAGGTCGCGGATGGCCGCCTTGCTGTCGTTGGCTGCCGGCGCTCCGCGCAAGGCCGATTTGGCCGCGCGGCTCGAAACGGCTTTGGATCGGCCGGCGCTGGTGGTCCGGCCCTTTCCGGCCTTCGCAGAGCTCGCCCTTTTTGGTTTCTTCATGGGCATCCTGCTCAATGAAGGCTTGCGGGGATTCACCAAGACAGGATAGTGGATTCCCTTCTCCTTGCCACCGCCTTGCGAGCCGCCGGCCGGAATCGTTAATCTGGCCTATCTTTCTGTTTTTCTGGGCACAATTGACCTCATGACCGCGCCAATCGCCATCATCATGGGAAGCCAGTCGGACTGGGACACGATGCGCCACGCCGCCGACACGCTCGACGCGCTCGGTATTGCCGCCGACAGCCGCATCGTCTCGGCCCACCGCACACCCGACCGGCTGTTCGCTTTCGCCAAGGGCGCCAAGGCCGCGGGTTACAAAGTCATCATCGCCGGGGCCGGTGGCGCGGCACATCTGCCCGGCATGGCGGCAGCGCTGACGGAACTCCCGGTGTTCGGCGTTCCCGTCGAATCCAGGACGCTCAAGGGCGTCGATTCGCTCTATTCGATCGTCCAGATGCCCGCGGGCATCCCGGTCGGCACCCTCGCCATCGGCAAGGCCGGCGCGATCAATGCCGCGCTGCTGGCGGCCGCCGTGCTGGCGTTGTCCGACCCGGCCCTGTCGGATCGCCTCGCCGCCTGGCGCAAGGCGCAAACCGAGGCGGTCGCCGAGCGCCCGGAGGACCAGGCGTGACGGACACCAGGCACGTGAAGCTGAAGCCCGGAGACACCATCGGAATCCTCGGCGGCGGACAATTGGGCCGGATGCTGGCCATGGCCGCGGCGCGGCTCGGCCTGCGCTGCCAGGTGTTCTCGCCCGATCCGGATTCGCCGGCCTTCGACGTCGTGCTGAACGCGACCTGCGCCGAATATGCCGACGTCGAGGCGCTCGAATTGTTCGCGCATGATGTCGACGTCATCACCTACGAATTCGAGAACGTGCCGGCGGCAGCCGCGCTGGTGCTGGACGCGCGCCGCCCGGTACTGCCCAACCGCAAGATCCTCGAGACCACCCAGGACCGGCTCGCCGAGAAGGATTTCGTGACGCGGCTCGGCATCGGCACTGCCGCCTATGCCGACGTCACCTCCGTCTCCTCGCTGCGCGAGGCGATCGCCAGGATCGGCCTTCCGGCGGTGCTGAAAACCCGCCGCTTCGGCTATGACGGCAAGGGCCAGGCCATCATCCGCGAGGGCGACGACATCGCGAAAGTGTGGACCAGCCTCGCCACCAAATCGGCGATCCTGGAGGCCTTCGTGCCCTACGAGCGCGAGATCTCCGTGATCGCCGCGCGCGCGGCCACGGGCGAGGTCGAGTGCTTCGACGTCACCGAGAACGAGCACCGCGACCACATCCTGAAAATATCGCGTGCACCCGCGCCGATCCCCGATGCGCTCGCCGAGGAGGCGCGCAGCATCGCCGGCAAGATCGCAACCGCGCTCGACTATGTCGGCGTGCTCGCGGTCGAGATGTTCGTGCTCGCCAACGGCACCGGGCCGAAGGTGCTGGTCAACGAGATCGCGCCGCGCGTGCACAATTCCGGACACTGGACGCTCGACGGCGCCTCCATCTCGCAGTTCGAGCAGCACATCCGCGCCATCGCCGGCTGGCCGCTCGGCAAGCCGGTGCGCCACGGCGACGTCGTCACCATGACCAACCTGATCGGGGACGAGATCAAGGACTACGAAAAGTGGCTGAGCGTGCCGGGCGCGACCGTGCACATCTACGGCAAGGGCACGCCGCGCCCCGGCCGCAAGATGGGCCACGTCACCGAAATCAGGCCGCCCCGGGACGAGTGACGGGATCGCAGCAAAGGCTGCAATCCCGCCGGGTGCTTTTCGATTACGCCGTCTTCACGCCCGCAACGACGCCGGTGGGCTCCTCGCTCAGCCAGCGATAGATCACCCCGCCGAGCGCGCCGCCGATCAGCGGCGCGATCCAGAACAGCCAGAGCTGCGACAGCGCCCAGCCTCCGACGAACAGCGCCGGGCCGGTGCTGCGCGCCGGGTTCACCGAGGTGTTGGTGACGGGAATGCTGACGAGATGGATCATCACCAGCGCGAGCCCGATCGCCAGCGGTGCGAAACCCGCCGGCGCGCGGCCATGGGTGGCCCCCATGATGATGAACAGGAACATCATGGTCATCACCACCTCGGTGAGGAAGCACACGATCATGCTGTACTGGCCGGGCGAATGCGCGTCATAGCCGTTGGAGGCAAAGCCCTTGCCGACGTCGAAGCCGGGCGCCCCGCTGGCAATGACATAGAGCAGCCAGGCGGCAGTGATCGCCCCCGCCACCTGGGCGACGATGTAAGGCAGGACCTGCCCCGCCGGAAAACGGCCACCGGCGGTAAGACCGACCGTGACGGCCGGGTTGAGATGGCAGCCGGAGATGTGGCCGATCGCATAGGCCATGGTGACGACGCTCAATCCGAAGGCCAGGGACACGCCGACCAGCCCGATTCCCACCTGCGGGAAGCCGGCCGCAATCACCGCGCTTCCGCAGCCCGCGAATGTGAGCCAGAAGGTGCCGATGGCTTCGGCAGCATATTTTTTGATGTCCATTGTGGTCCCCTCATTGCAAGATTCCGGAAACAAAGCTCCGGCGCGGCCCCGTCCTCGGCGCCAAACCGCCCAAATCGGGGCCGCATGGAGGTATTTTCGCCGCATTTAATGGCCGAACTTGGCCCGAAAACCCGCTTGGCCGGTGGACATCTGCTGTTTTGTCTGATACATCCGCGCGCTCAAGGTCAAGGGCTTGCGCGTTTCGCCATCCCCTTTGACTTACCAGAATTCAAATCCGATCCACTTGAAGAGGATGCCGCGTGCAGGTTCTCGTTCGCGATAACAATGTTGATCAAGCCCTCAAGGCGCTGAAGAAGAAGATGCAGCGCGAGGGAATTTTCCGCGAGATGAAGCTCCGCGGTCATTACGAGAAGCCCTCCGAGAAGAAGGCCCGCGAAAAGGCCGAAGCCGTGCGCCGTGCGCGCAAGCTCGCCCGCAAGAAGCTGCAGCGCGAAGGCCTGCTGCCGATGAAGCCGAAGCCGGTGTTCGGCGCCGGCCCGGGCGGCGATCGCGGCGGTCGTGGCGGCCCCGGTGCAGGTCCGCGCGGACCGCGCTGATCCGATTCAGCAAGACTTCAGTTTTCGATGACGCGGGCCCCAGGCCCGCGTTATTGTTTTGAGGACTTGTCGGATCAAGCTCTAGCGCGAGCGAACCGTAGATGGCCTCCCCTTTCCCTCAGCGCGGCTTTGCGCGACGGCGTCGGATCTGGCAGCCGCCGCTCGCGGTGGCGTTGACGGGAATCGCGCTGTGCGGCTGCTCGTTCGATCTGGGATCGCTGATGCCGGAGAAGGACAAGCCGCAGGAAGCGCCCAAAGCCACCGCGCCGGCCGAGGGCGCGGTAAGCGCCGGCAACGTCACCGAAGCCCAGGCCCATACCGCGAAGGCCCAGTCCCTGGCGAAGTCAGGCGAGACCACGGCAGCGCTCGACGAGTTCAACCGCGCGGTCGGCCTCGATCCCTATAATGCGCAGGCGCTCTATGGCCGCGCCCTGATCTACCAGGGCAACAACCAGCACGACTTCGCGATCGCCGATTTCAGCGCGGCCAGTGGCCTCAACCCGCAAAAGGCCGAGCCGCTGCTCGGCCGCGCCACCAGCTATCTCGCGCTCGGCAAGGTCAAGGAGGCCGCAGCCGATCTCGATGAAGCCTCCGAGGCGGATCCGCACAATGCCCAGGTCTGGACCGCGCGCGGTCAGGCCTATGAGCGGCTGGGCGACAAGGCCAAGGCGGCGGCGTCTTACACCAGGGCGGTCGCGCTTCGTCCACGCGACGAACCCGCCCGCAGCGGTCTCGCCCGCGTCGGCGGCTGACCGTTTGGTGTAGCCTGAGCGTAGTTCTAGTCGGGGGTAGCGCTCTTGGGCAGAACGGCGTTGAACATCGACTTCATGCCCGACAGCATCTCGTCGGCGACATTGGTCTTCTTCGGCCGCGGCATGGAGGCGCCCGCATCGGCACGCAGGTCGAGCGGTGGCGCGATGACGGGCACAGGAATGTCGGCCGGCGGCGTCACCCGATTCGGATCGTCGTTGCCGACCGAGGCCGTGTAGGGCGGATTGGAGCCCGCATTGCCATAGGCCTCGGGCGAAGGCGTCGAGACATTGATCGGCGGCGGCAGCGGACGGACCGGGGACGGCTCCACATTCACGACCCGCGGGGTCTCCGGCGTGCGGGCAGCGTCCCGCACCGCAGGCTCGGCCGGCTTGGTCTCCGAAGCGCGAGCCTCGGCAGGCTTGGTTTCCGACGATTTGGCCTCGGCAGCCTTGCCCTCGGGCGATTTGCGCAGGCGCTCGATCGCAGCACGCGCCAGATCGTTGGCGTCGGGAGCCGGGGAAGCCGCCGTCGGGGCTGAATTGGCCTCAACCACCGGAGCAGCGGCAGCCGGTGCGGATTTCGCCGCGGCCTTGTCGCGGGTAGAGGGTCGGCCGCGCGGGGCGGCGTCAGCGGGAGCCACGTCTGCGGCCTTGGTCTCGGCGGCCGGCGGACGATCGGCCGGCTTCTCGGCTGCCGCCTTGTCCGTCACGCTCTTCTCGGGAATGCCCTTGGCCTTGACGCCAGGCGCGGGAAGGTTGGCGCTATCGGTCGGCTTGCCGTCGCCGCCGGTCTGGGCAGGCGCGGTCACGGCGGCTGGGGTGTCGGCGGCCGGCTTGGCGTTGATGTAATGATTGACGATGTAGGCCCCGATGATCGTCGCGAGCACCGAGGGGAAAATATCCATCGAAATTTTTGCGAGGTATTTCAGCATTCCGACCACTCCCCGCGCGACCTGATGCGGGAACTTTAGGGCATTGTGAGGGATCAACTGCGACGGATCGATGGCAAAGGGTGGCGCGCCCCCTAGCGTTTCAGCTCAATTTCAAGGAACACGATCTCAGTTGAGGTTTCGTTAAGTACGTCATGCTGGACGCCGGCCTTGCGGAAATAGGATTTGCCGGCGGAAAGCTGCGCCTTGGACCGTTCGCCATTGGGCGCCACGATGGTCATCTCGCCGGCGGCGACCGGAACGATCACATAGTCCATCCCATGGGTGTGATGGCCGGTGGCGCTGCCGGGGGCAAGCCGCCATTCGGTCACCCGGACCTCTTCGTTGTCGATCTGGACGTCAGACTTGGCGGCAAGCACCGGGAGCTCCTTCTAGGGCACGAAAACCATGAACACGTAGACGGCAAATACCACCATATGCACCAGGCCGAACAGGACGTTGGTCCTGCCCGTGCCGAAGGTCAGCATGCTCAGGAAGAAGGTCAGCAGCAAAAGGACGCTGCCCTGGGCGCTGAGGCCGAGCTCGAGCTCCTTGTCGAGCGCATAGGTCGCGACGCCGACGGCAGGAATGGTCAGGCCGATGGTCGCCAGCGAAGAGCCGAGGGCGAGATTGATGCTCTTCTGGAGGTCGTTCCTGCGCGCCGCCGCGACGGCCGCAACGCCCTCGGGCATCAGGATCAGCAGCGCGACCAGAAGGCCGGCGAAGGCCGGTGGCGCCCCGATCCTGGCGCCCACGGCATCGACCACCAGCGAGAATTTCTTGGCGAGCAGCACGACCGCCAGAAGCGAGACCAGGAGCAGCACCACCGTGAGCGCGAGTGCCCCTGCAGACACGTGCGCCGCCCCGCCCTCGCCGTCGGCACGTTCGTGCACGAAGTAATCCTTGTGCAGGACGGTCTGGGTATAGAGAAACACCGCATAGAGCGCCAGCGTGACCACGTCGACGAAGCCGAGCTGGACCGCCGAATAGACCGGCCCCGGCGTGGTGGTGGTGTAGTTCGGCATGATCAGCGTGATGGTCGCGAGCGCGAACAGGACGCTGAGATAGACGTTGGCGCCGGAGAGCTGAAAGCCCTGCTCGCGATAGCGCAGGCCGCCGATGAAGATGCAGAGCCCGACCAGGCCGTTGCAGACGATCATGACCACGGCGAACACGGTGTCGCGGGCCAGTGCCGGGGCAGGCTTGTCGCCCAGCATGATCGTGGTGATCAGCGCGACCTCGATGATGGTCACCGACAGCGTCAGCACCAGCGTGCCATAGGGTTCGCCGACCCGCTCCGCGATCACCTCGGCATGATGAACCGCAGCGAATACCGTGCCGAACAGGATGACCAGGAGGACGATTGCGAAGAGCAGTCCGCCAAACGACAGCGTGAACACGTAACCCGTCGCGCTGACGGCCGCGAACAACAGCACGGCCAGCGCCGGAAAGACCCAGGCCGACCGGGGCATCGGATCATGCGCGCTCATCCACCGGCTCCAATCTCAGCATGATCCGGAAAAGTGTGTTGCGGTTTTCCGATATGATCATGCGCAATCGAAAAACCGAGGTGCGATGAAATTCATCGCAGCTCGGCCGAGCAGTAGCAAATCGGCCGGCAGATTCAATGCCAGTGCAGGATCGGCGCGACCGGCAGGAACGTCAGCAACAGGAACAGCGGGATCAGCACGGCGCCCGCGCGCAGGAGATAACCGAAGAAGCTCGGCATCTCGATGCCGTTCTCGCGGGCGATGCTGCTCACCATGAAGTTCGGCGCGTTGCCGATATAGGTGAGCGCTCCCATGTAGACGGCTCCCATCGAGATCGAGGCGAGCGTGCCCGAGAGCTCATGCATCAGCACCTGCGGGTCGCCGCCGGCGAGCTCGAAGAACAACAGATAAGTCGGCGCATTGTCGAGGAAAGCCGACATCAGTCCGGTGAACCAGAAATAGGCGACCTCGCGCGGGGTGCCGTCCGGCGCCGTCACGGCCGACAGCAGCCAGGCGAACGCGCCGTGATGGCCGGCATTGAGCATGGCAATGACCGGGATGATGGCGACGAAGATGCCCGCGAACAGCTTTGCGACCTCGCGGATCGGCTCCCAGGTGAAGCCGTTGGCCTGCCTGTGCTCGTCGGGCGTCAGCCATACCGACAGCGCCGCGATGGCCAGCAGCACCAGATTGCGAACGAGGTCCTCCAGGTCCAGCCTGGTGCCGAGAACATCGAACGCGATGCCGGGCCTCCACATCGCGGAGGCGAGCAGGCTGGCGACGATGGCTGCGATCAGCACCAGATTGACGAGGCCGCGGATGCGCAACGGCTCGCCACGGCCTGTGTCAGTGGGAGGCTCGCTACGAAAGCGCCAGACGTCGATGACGGCGAAGATCGCGAGCAACAGGCCGGCAACCAGCGCGGTCTGCAACCAGACGGTCCGCGTGGTCCAGAAGAAGTCGACACCGTGGAGGAAGCCGACGAAGAGCGGGGGATCGCCGAGCGGGCTCAGCGCGCCGCCGACATTGGCCACCAGGATGATGAAGAAGATGACGACATGGGCGTTGTGGCGCCGCAGCCGATTGGCGCGGATCAAGGGGCGGATCAGGATCATCGCGGCACCCGTGGTTCCGACGATGCTCGCCCCCAACGTGCCGAGCGCGAGGATGCCGACATTCGCCGCCGGCGTGCCCTTGATGTCGCCCGTGATGAGAATGCCGCCGGCCACGACATAGAGCGCGAACAGCAGCACGATGAAGCCGAGATATTCGGCGAGGATGGCATGGACCAGCGCCGCCAGCATCGCCATGCCGCCGGCGAAGACGACGAGCGCGGCGAGCGCCAGCAGCGACCAGGCAGCTGTGATCTTGCCGTAATGGTGATGCCAGATCTTCGGCAACAGCAGCGGCCCCAGTGCGATCGACAGCAACAAGCCGGCAAAGGGCAGCGCATGGGGCCAGCGCATCGCCGCGCCGTCGAGCCCGGTCGCGGCAAGCGCATTCTGCGGCAGAAACGTCAAGCAGGAGACGGCGAGCGCGGGAACGTAACGTTGAGCCAAGCCGTCAGTCGCCAATGAAGCCTCTCGCCGTTTCGATCGCGCCATATTGATCGAGATTGTCGTGCCCGCCGCCCTCCATGCGAACGAACCGCTTGGGCTCGCGGGCGAGTGCGAACAGACGCTCTCCGAAGACGATCGAAATGACAAGGTCATTGGTGCCATGCATCACCAGGAGCGGCACCGTGACGCGCGAGATGCGCTCGTCGGAGGGAAACGGGTCGCGCATCAGCAGGCGCACCGGCACGAACCGGAACGACGAAGCTGCAATGTCGGCCGTCGACGTATAGGGGGCTTCCAGGATGAGCTTTCCAATGCGCTGCTCCGAGGCGAGCGCGACCGCCACGCCGGTCCCGAGCGAAAAGCCCCAGGCGACGATTCGTTCCGCCGCGTAGCGCGCGGTCGTGAAGGCGTAGGCGGCCGCGGCATCGCGCAACAGGCCCTCCTCGCTGGGCGCGCCGCTGGAGCCGGCATAGCCGCGATAGGACAGCGCGACGAGGCCGGTACCGTCTGCGGTCATCGCCTTGAAGCGGCCGACAGGACCGGCGAGAAAATCACCATTGCCTGGAAAATACAGGATCACGGGACGACCGGGTTTCGCCGGCACGTGCCAGACGATGACCTTCTCGCCGTCCGAGGTAGTCAGGACATGCTCTTCCGCCTCGGGAAGGCCCGCAGCATCGGGTGCGGTGCGACCGACGGGCGGGATCGGAAACAGCATCTCGCGCTGGCGGAGATACAGCACGACGAGACCGGCAAGATAGACGGCCACGAGCAGGATGACGGTCCATTTGACGATGGTGATCATTGCGCGGCCGGCCCCGATCCAGACTAGGGCTTGCGACGGCTCCGCAGCAATTTCATGACGTCGGGCCGGAGACTCGCCGGAACGTCGCGACAGCCGCATGCCGCCTTGTGGGCAGCGTGCCAGGCGATGCGCTGCTCGCGCGTCGCCTTGGGCGGCATGCGCTGGGACCGGTGCCAATCCTTGTTGATGGCCAGGGGTCCCTCCCTCGCTACATCGCCTTGACGATGTTCTCGGTGACCTTCTTGGCGTCGCCGAGCAGCATCATCGTGTTGTCGCGGTAGAACAGCGGATTGTCGATACCGGCATAGCCCGAAGCCAGCGAGCGCTTGATGAACATCACCGTGCCGGCCTTCCAGACCTGGAGCACCGGCATGCCGTAGATCGGCGAGGACTTGTCCTCTTCTGCGGCCGGGTTGGTGACGTCGTTGGCGCCGATCACGAAGGCGATGTCGGCCTGCGCGAATTCGGAGTTGATGTCTTCGAGCTCGAACACCTCGTCATAGGGAACGTTGGCTTCGGCGAGCAACACGTTCATGTGGCCGGGCATGCGGCCGGCGACGGGGTGAATGGCGTACTTCACCTCGACGCCTTCCTTCTTCAGGATGTCGGCCATCTCGCGCAGCGCGTGCTGGGCCTGCGCCACCGCCATGCCGTAGCCGGGCACGATGATGACCTTGGAGGCGTTCTTCATGATGAAGGCCGCATCGTCGGCCGAGCCGAGCTTGGCGGGCTTCTGCTCGCCCGTACCGCCGCCGGCCGCAGCGGTCTCACCGCCGAAGCCGCCGAGGATGACCGAGATGAAGGACCGGTTCATCGCGTGGCACATGATGTAGGACAGGATCGCGCCTGAGGAGCCGACCAGCGCGCCGGTAATGATCAGCGCGGAATTGCCGAGCGTGAAGCCGATGCCGGCCGCGGCCCACCCCGAATAGGAGTTCAGCATCGAGATCACGACCGGCATGTCGGCGCCGCCGATCGGGATGATCATGAGCACGCCGAGCAGAAGCGCCAGGATGACGTTCAGCCAGAAGAACACGGGGCTGCCGGTGACGACGAGACCGACGATGCAGGCGACCAGCGCCACCGCGAGCGCGATGTTGATCACGTGGCGGGCCGGCAGGATGATCGGAGCGCCGCTCATCCGCGCCGAAAGCTTGAGGAAGGCGATCACCGAGCCGGTGAAGGTCAAAGCGCCGATGGCGACGCCGAGCGACATTTCGACCAGGCTCTGGGTGTGAATATTGCCCGGCGTGCCGATGTCGAACGCCTCGGGCGCATAGAACGCGCCGGCGGCGACCAGCACCGCGGCCATGCCGACCAGCGAGTGGAAGGCCGCGACGAGCTCCGGCATCGACGTCATGGGCACGCGCCGCGCGATCACCGCGCCGATCGCGGCGCCAATCGCGATGCCGACGATCACCAGCACCCACGCGAGACCGTCAGCCGGCGGATGGTTGGCAAGCGTGGTGGCGACCGCGATCGCCATGCCGATCATGCCGAACAGATTGCCCTGGCGCGACGAAGCCGGGCTGGATAGCCCACGCAGCGACAGGATGAACAGCACTCCCGCCACGAGATACAGAAATGCAGAGAGGTTGGCGCTCATCTCAGGTCCCCATTGATCCCATCAGCCCGAGGTGGCCGCTCACTTCGACTTCTTCTTGTACATCGCCAGCATGCGCTGGGTGACAAGGAAGCCGCCGAAGATGTTGATGCAGGCAAAGATCAGCGCGACGAAGCCGAAGGCTCGCGCCCAGCCGGAGCCGCTCGAAACATTGGCGACGCCGCCGGCAAGCAGCGCACCGACCACGATCACCGAGGAGATCGCGTTGGTCACGCTCATCAGCGGCGTGTGCAGCGCGGGTGTCACCGACCACACCACGAAATAGCCGACGAAGACGGCGAGGACGAAGATCGACAGCCGGAAGATGAAGGGGTCGACGACCTGTGCAGCGTGCTCCATAACGGGTCTCCTTAAGCCTTCGGCTGGAAGTTCGGGTGGATCACGGCGCCGTCCTTGGTGAGCGCGGTGGCCTTGACGAGCTCGTCGTCCCAGTTCACGGCGAGCTTCTTCTCGTTCTTGTCGACCATGGTCTCGATGAAGGAGAACAGATTGCGGGCATAGAGGCTGGAGGCCGAGGCTGCGACGCGGCCGGCGACGTTGGTGTAGCCCACGATCTTGATGCCATCGAGGTCGACGACCTCGCCGGCCTTGGCGCCCTCGACATTGCCGCCGCGCTCGACGGCGAGGTCGACCAGCACCGAGCCGGGCTTCATCGATCTCACCATGTCGGCACTGACGAGCTTCGGCGCCGGCCGGCCCGGAATCAGCGCGGTGGTGATGACGATGTCCTGCTTCTTGATGTGCTCGGCAGTGAGCGCGGCCTGCTTGGCCTGGTACTCTTTGGACATTTCCTTGGCGTAGCCGCCGGCGGTCTGTGCGTTCTTGAACTCCTCGTCCTCGACGGCGAGGAACTTTGCGCCGAGCGACTCGACCTGTTCCTTGGTTGCGGGTCGGACGTCGGTCGCGGTCACCACGGCGCCGAGACGGCGGGCGGTCGCGATCGCCTGCAGGCCGGCGACGCCGACGCCCATCACGAACACCTTGGCGGCGGGTACGGTGCCGGCCGCGGTCATCATCATCGGAAAGGCGCGGCCGAAGGCCTCGGCGCCCTCGATCACGGCACGGTAGCCGGCGAGGTTGGCCTGCGAGGACAGCACGTCCATCACCTGCGCGCGGGTGATGCGCGGCATCAATTCCATCGCGAAGGCCGCGACGCCCGCATCCGCGATCGTCTTCAGCGCGGCCTCGTTGCCGTAAGGGTCCATGATGGCGATGACGAGGGCGCCGCGCTTGTACTGCGCAAGCTCGGATGCCTCGGGACGCTTCACCTTGATTATGATGTCGGCGTCCTTGAGCGCGTCTGTGCTGACGGTGGCGCCCACGGCGATGAATTCGGAATCCGGAAGGCCCGACTTGATGCCGGCACCCGGCTCGACGGCGATCTCGGCGCCGAGCGCCTTGAATTTTTTCACCGTATCAGGCGAAGCGGCGACGCGCGGCTCCGACGGATCGATTTCCTTGGCAACGGCGATCTTCATAGGCCCTCCGGCGACGCGGGACAAAGCGCGCACGCGAACTTAGCGTTACTCCCGCAACGTTGGATACCGGTTTTAGAACCGGCTTGAATGCAAATTTTATGGGCACCGACAGCGCTGGCGGTGCGGCAACGGACGGATCAGGTGAGGAAGATCGCCATCAGGATCACGATGAGCGCGACCGAGGCCGTGCCGTATTTCACCAGTTTGATGAAACCCTCATAGGTCTGCTCGTGGGCAACGTAGTCGTTGCCGTCGGCAGTGGTGTACGCCACTTCGCTATGATCAGCCATGGATTGTCCCCAGTCGAACGTCGAATTCTCGGGCTGGGATACCTGAAAGATTTAGACAGGGCAACGGCACCGAAGCGGGGTTTTCCCGCAAATCGGGTCATTTGGAATTCCAATTGTCGCGAATCCAGCGCGTCAGGCTCTGCTCGCTGACTTCGCCGGCGGCGAGCGAGAGGATGATCGTCGTCGCCTCCGCAGGATCGGGACTGAAGGCCACGCCGTTCTTATGAAGGAAGACCATCATCACCATGAAGGCGATGCGCTTGTTTCCGTCGACGAATGCATGGTTCTTCGCGAGGCCGAATGCATAGGCTGCAGCGAGTTCGTCCATCGGCGCCCGTTCATAGCGCCGTTTATTGAGCGGGCGCTCCAGCGCGGAGCGCAGCATGCCCTCGTCGCGCAATCCCGGCGCACCACCGAAGCGCCGGAGTTGGCGGCCGTGAATTGCGACAGCCTGCTCGTAGGTCACCCAGAGCGGCTCCTGAGGATCGCTCATGCGCGTCGCCGACTTATTTTGCGAGAGCAGCGAGCGTGTCGCGATACTTGTCCATCACCTCGTCGGCGATTTCCATCGTCCGCTCGAAGTCGGGATCGTAGGGCAGCAATTGAAAACCACCGCCAGGCAATTCCACGACGTGCAATTGCTGCCCCCGCTTGAGATCGAGGCGCTGCATCAATTCACGGGGCAGCAGCAGGCCATCGGAATTGCCAATCTTCTTGATCTCGATTTTCATGACATGGGCTCCAGCACGTTATACATATGTATAACATCGCCGAAGCCCTAGTTCAACAGATGTTTTACGCGCGCCCCATCGCCAAAAGCGCCGCGCGCCTCAGCCCATCGCCTCGAGTTCGTCGATCATCCCCGCGATGACGCTGAGCCCGCGGTCCCAGAACTTCGGGTCCTTCGCATCGAGCCCGAACGGGCGCAGCAGCTCGGAATAGTGCTTGGTGCCGCCGGCGGCGAGCATGTCGAGATAGCGCTCGGCGAAACCCTCGGCCGCGTTCTCATAGACCGCATAGAGCGAGTTCACGAGACAGTCGCCGAATGCGTAGGCGTAGACGTAGAACGGCGAGTGGATGAAGTGCGGGATGTACATCCAGTAGTTCTCGTAGCCCGCCTTGATCTTGATCGCCGGCCCCAGGCTCTCGCCCTGCACCGACAGCCAGATCTCGCCGAGCCGCGTCGCGGTGAGCTCGCCGTTCTTGCGCTCGGTGTGGACCGCGCGCTCGAAGGAATAGAACGCGATCTGCCGAACCACGGTGTTGATCATGTCCTCGACCTTGCCGGCGAGCAGCGCCTGGCGCTGCTTTGCGTTCTTGGTCTGGGCCAGCAGTCGCTTGAAGGTGAGCATTTCGCCAAACACGCTCGCGGTCTCCGCCAGCGTCAGCGGCGTCGGCGCCATCAGCGCACCGTTCTTTGCCGCGAGCACCTGATGGACGCCATGGCCGAGCTCATGCGCGAGGGTCATCACGTCGCGCGGCTTGCCCTGGTAGTTCATTAGCACGTAAGGATGAGCCGATGGCGTGGTCGGATGCGAGAACGCCCCCGGCACCTTGCCCGGCCGCACCGGCGCGTCGATCCAGCGGTCGGTGAAGAAGCGCTCGGCGATATCGGCCATTTTGGGCGAGAAGCCGCGATAGGCCGTCAGCACCATGCTGCGCGCCTCCGGCCAGGCGATGACGTCAGTCGCCGCAAAAGGCAGCGGCGCGTTGCGGTCCCAATAGGCCAGCCGCTTCTTGCCGAACCATTTCGCCTTCAATGCGTAATAGCGATGCGACAGTTTCGGATAGGCTGCGCGCACCGAGGCGACCAGCGCGTCGACGACCTCGCGCTCGACGCGGTTGTTCAGATGGCGGGAATCGGCGACGTCCTTGAAGCCGCGCCAGCGGTCGGAGATGTCCTTGTCCTTGGCAAGCGTGTTGGTGATCAGCGCAAAGGTGCGCTCATTGGCCTTGAAGGTCTTCGCCAGCGCCTCCGCCGCGCTCTTGCGCTTGGAGCCGTCGCGGTCCTGCAACAGGTTGAGCGTCGGCTCGATCGCGAGCTCCTTGGTGCCGAGCTTGAAGCGCAGGCTGGAGATGGTCTGGTCGAACAGACGGTTGAAGGCAGAATAGCCGGTCTGCGCCTTCTCGAGGAAAAGCTGCTCGAGCTTGTCGTCGAGCTGGTACGGCTTCTCCTTGCGCAGATCCTCGATCCAGGGACGGTAGTGCGCGAGCTCGGCGGCCTGCATCGCGCGATTCAAAATATCGTCATCGATCCGGTTGAGCTCGAGCGCGAAGAACAACAGATGCGTGGACGCCGCCGTCAGCCGTTCGGACACATCGCCGTAAAACTTTGAAATCGCAGGGTCCACGCTGTCGCCGGCATGGACGAGGCCGGCATAGGAGCCGAGACGGCCGGCGAGATCGTCGATCGCCTCATAGCGTCGCACCGCTTCGGCGAGCCATTTTCCGCCATCTTCGTTTGCTGTCCCTGTCGCCAGCTTGCCCTTGTAGTCCGTCTCGAAGGCGACGCAGTCGGCATCCATTTTCTCGAGATCGCGCGCCACTTCCGGCGCGCCGATCCCGGAGTAGAGGTCGGCCAGGTTCCACTCCGGAAGCTTGCCGGTCTTGCTCGCAGCCGTGGAGGGTCTTGCCTTGGCGGCGGATTTTTTGGCGCTTGGCTTACGGAGAGCGGGCTTGCTGAAAGCGGACTTCTTGAGAGCGGTCTTCTTAAGAGCGGGCTTGTTCGAGGCAGACTTGGAGCGCGAATTCATTGTGTGGGAAACCTGTGTTCAACAATCGCGGCGGCGGGCGGGGGCATCAAGGATTAAGCGTGCGTTAATCGGCTTCGGCCAGAGTGCCCCGATTCGAGACAGATAGTAGTAGCGTGCGGGGAACACCATGGCTGCCAGTATTTTGATCGCCGACGACGACGCTGTAGCCCGCCGGCTGGTCGAGAACATGGTGCAGAAATGCGGCTATGAGACGGTCGTCGTGGACTCCGGCGACGCCGCAATCGCCGCCCTCACCGCTCCCGACGGACCGGCCATCGACGCCGTCATCCTCGATCTCGTGATGCCCGGCCTCGACGGCATGGGCGTATTGGCCAAGATCCGCGAAGCCGGCCTGAGCGTCCCCGTCATCGTGCAGACCGCCCATGGCGGCATCGACAACGTGATCTCCGCGATGCGCGCGGGCGCGGCCGATTTCGTCGTCAAGCCGGTCGGCGTCGAGCGGCTCCAGGTCTCGCTGCGCAACGCGCTCAACACGTCCGCGCTCAAGGGCGAATTGCAGCGCATCCGTCACAGCCGCGAAGGACGGCTCACCTTCTCCGACATCATCACCCGCTCCGAAGCGATGGTGGGCGTGATGCGTGCCGCCCAGAAGGCGGCAAACTCCGCGATCCCCGTGCTGATCGAGGGCGAGTCCGGCGTCGGCAAGGAGATGTTCGCGCGCGCCATCCATGGCAGCGGCGAGCGCAAGGCCAAGCCGTTCGTCGCGGTCAATTGCGGCGCGATTCCAGACAACCTCGTCGAGTCCATCCTGTTCGGGCATGAGAAGGGCGCCTTCACCGGCGCCACCGAGCGGCACACCGGCAAGTTCGTCGAGGCTCATGGCGGCACGCTGTTTCTGGACGAGGTCAGCGAGCTGCCGCTGACGGCGCAAGTGAAGCTGCTGCGCGCGCTCCAGGAAGGCGCCGTGGAATCGGTCGGCGGCCGCAAGCCGCTCAAGGTCGACGTTCGCATCATCTCGGCCACCAATCGCAAGCTGCTGGAGCGGGTCAAGCAGGGACATTTCCGCGAAGACCTGTTCTATCGGCTGCACGTGTTGCCGCTGACGATCCCCTCGCTGCGCGCCCGGCGCGAGGATATCCCGCATCTGCTCAGGCATTTCATCGCGCGCTTCGCCGCCGAGGAGAACCGCCCGATCGCCGGGATCAGCGGCGAGGCGGTGGCCCACCTTGCCCAGCTCGACTGGCCCGGCAACATCCGCCAGCTCGAGAACGCGGTCTACCGCGCCGTGGTGATGAGCGACGGAGACCAGCTCGGTCTCGGCGACTTCCCGCTGCTCGCCTCGCAGCCGCATCCCGCCACGGAAATTCCGACCGCCCCGCTGATGCTCGAGCCGGCGGCGACGCCCTCACTGGTGTCGGGTAACGAAATACCAATCGCTCCGCTTCCCCTGGTGGGAACGCTCTCCATGCTCACTGCGACCGGGGATGTCCGCCCGCTGGACGACATGGAGAACGAGATCATCCGGTTCGCGATCTCGCACTATCGCGGCCAGATGTCCGAAGTGGCTCGCCGCCTCAAGATCGGCCGCTCGACGCTCTACCGCAAACTCGACGAGGCCGGGGTTCCCGGCCATGGCGGCAAAAGCGGTGAAGAGACGCACTGAGCCCAACGTGAATGGGGGTTCGCGCCGCGGTGCGAGACCGCTCTAAGCCGTTCGCGTGCCGACGGAATTCGTCTGCGATTTGAACCGTGACTTGGAAGTGACAGACAGAGGGAAAAGCGCGTGGCAGAAGCGTACAATCCGTTGCCAAGAGGCTCCCTTGAAGTCAGTTTGTCGTGAGTCGTCCCGGGTAGCGCTGGCTGCAAAATCGGGGCCTGTATATCGTCTGCGTCAGAATCGTTGCGTGCAGGCGTGCAACTTTCGAGAGGCCGGCGCGGTTTTAGCCGTAACTCATCACTAGGCGATAACGAAGCTGTTCCACGAAGGAACAGCTCACCCGAGGGGTGCGACACAATGCGTGACTGTTTGAACCATCGTGTGGGCTTTGACCGTGTCTTGATGACGGTCGCGGCAACCTTCCTCACGGTGTCGGCCAGCTCGGCCCTGGCGCAGGATCAGGTGCGCAGCAGCGCCGCCGAGCTCGCGATCGAAGCTGCGATCCCGCGCCCCGAGCCCGCAAACGTCCCGCCCCCGACTGCAGCCGACATCAAGCTCGACACCACCGCCACGGTGCAGGATTCGACGAAGGACGCTGCGAGGGACTCCGCCAAGACGGACGTCGCACCAGCGCCGGACAAGGTCGAGACCAAGCCGTCCGACGTTGTCACCACACCCGCGCCAGAAGCGCCGAAGAGCGAGACTGCGAAGACCGAGCCGGCAAAGACCGAGCCTGCCAAGGCCGACACCGCGACCGCCACCCCGGCGGCTCCCGCAGCACCGGCCGCCGAGCCGGTGAAGGCCGCAAGCACCGTGCCCGCCGCCGACCAGCCGGTCGCGGACAGGCTCAAGGACATGATCGGCGCCAAGACCTCGCGCCATTTCGACCGCAAGAACGAGCGGGCGGCCGTCGAGAAGTTTTACGGCGCGCGCGACTTCGCGCCGGTCTGGACGCAAGGCGGCAGCCTGACTGCTGCGGCCAAGGGCGTGATCGCGCGGCTCAAGGACGCGGCCTCCGACGGTCTCAATCCCGCCGACTATCCGGTGCCGGATTTCGCCGCCGCCACGACGCCCGATGCGCTGGCCGATGCCGAGCTCAAGCTCACCGCCGGGATGTTCGACTACGCCCGCCACGCCCAGAGCGGCCGCATGCATTGGTCGCAGGTCAGCGGCGACATCCTCTATCCCGAGCACCCGGTCGAGCCCGGCGAGGTACTCGCCAAGGTCACGACCGCGAGCGACGCCTCCGCGGCGCTCGACAGCTACAACCCGCCGCACAAGCTCTACAAGGAGCTGAAGGCCAAGCTCGCCGAGCTGCGCGGCCAGGGCAGCGGTCCGGTGATCGAGATCGCCGACGGTCCGGCGCTGAAATATACCCCGGCCGGCAAGAAGCAGGCTGAGATCGTCGTGGAAGATCCGCGCGTGCCGCAACTGCGCGCCAAGCTCGGCCTCGCCGAGAATGCCAGCGACACCCGCTACGACGCTGCGGTGGCCGAAGCCGTGCGCAAATTCCAGACCAGCGTCGAGCTGAAGCCGACCGGCATCCTCGACGACAAGACGGTCAAGGCGCTCAACACTCCCAAGCGCGACAAGCAGATCGACGTGGTGCTGGTGAACATGGAGCGCTGGCGCTGGCTGCCGCGCGACCTCGGCACGCCGGCGCTGGGCGATGCCTATGTCATCCTCAACATTCCGGACTTCACGCTGAAGGTGATGCAGCGCGGCCAGCAGGTCTGGACCACCCGCGTCGTGACCGGCAAGCCGGGTTCGCATGCGACCCCGCTGCTCACCGAGACGATGAAGTACATCACGGTCAATCCGACCTGGAACGTGCCGCCGTCGATCGTCTACAACGAATACCTGCCGGCCCTGCAGCAGGACCCGACCGTGCTTCAGCGCATGGGCCTCAGGCTGGAGCAGAACCGTGACGGTTCGGTGCACATCTCGCAGCCACCCGGCGAGGCCAACGCGCTCGGACGCATCCGCTTCAACTTCCCGAACAAGTTCCTGGTCTATCAGCACGACACGCCGGACAAGCATTTGTTCGCCCGGGACGAGCGCGCCTTCAGCCATGGCTGCATGCGCGTGCAGAATCCGGATCAGTACGCCTCCGTGCTGCTCAACATCGCCATGCCGAACGAGAAGTACACGCCGGAGCGCGTGCGCAGCATGTACGGCAAGAGCGAGATCGACCTGAAATTTCCGACCCCGATCCCGGTCAACATCACCTATCAGACCGCGTTCGTG
The DNA here is from genome assembly GCF_025200865.1 of Bradyrhizobium sp. NC92. Classification (NCBI taxonomy): domain Bacteria; kingdom Pseudomonadati; phylum Pseudomonadota; class Alphaproteobacteria; order Hyphomicrobiales; family Nitrobacteraceae; genus Bradyrhizobium; species Bradyrhizobium sp. NC92. Next base: position 1,437,026 of record NZ_CP104171.1, on the reverse strand, counting down.
GACGACGCCGGCAAGTTGCAATTCCGCAAGGACGTCTATGGCCGCGACGCGACCATGATCAACATCCTGAAGAACAACCGCGGCAAGGACCTCGAGGCCGTCGTGGCGCATTCCCAGCCGAGCTATTCGCGTCCGGCGACGACGCTGCCCTCCGGGGTGGCCGTGGCTAACAGCGGCTTCGGCTCGTCCGGGCCCAATTTCTTCGAGCGGCTGTTCGGGGCGCCCACCCAGGCCGCGCCGCCGGCGCCGGTCGGCCGCCGTCCGCAGCGGGTGTTTACCCGCTGAGCCTCGCTCGGCACCCTTGGCTTACAGGAATTATGTAATGAAATCAGCGGCCTCATCCCTCGGATGGGGCCGCTTAACGTTAACCATGCTGCGACCCGCCCTGGGGCGGCGGGCGTTTTTTTGCCACAGTCAACGGCTTAGGATCGTATTCTGACTTGGTTTGGGGGCGGGAAGGTCAACGTCAAATTAACCTTCTCGCTTTAAGAAAGCGTTCATCCTCTTTCGCGCTGCTAACGGGGTTGGCGGGAGAGTCCATTTGAACGCTCGTCGACTGGGTGGGCTCATACGTGCTGACTGGTCTCGCACGCCAACTTGCTGTGCTGTCGTTGTCCCATGCGGGCGTGAAGGCCGGATCCCGGATCGGCCTCGCGGCTGCATTGCTGCTTGCGGCCGCCGGTTCGGTTCATGACGCCGCCGCGCTGAACGAGACCAAGACGCTCTCGTTCCACCACACCCATTCCGGCGAAGACCTCACCGTCACCTTCAAGCGTGACGGGCGCTATGACGAGGCGGCGCTGAAGCAGCTCAACCATTTCCTGCGCGACTGGCGCACCCAGGACGAGACGGTGATGGACCGCCGCCTGTTCGACATCCTCTGGGAAGTCTATCGGGACGTCGACGGCAAGCAGCCCATCCAGATCATCTCCTCCTATCGCTCTCCCGCCACCAACGCCATGCTCCGCCGCCGCTCCTCCGGCGTGGCGCGCGCCAGCCAGCACATGCTGGGACATGCGATGGACTTCTACATCCCGGGTGTGCCGCTGGAGCAGATCCGCTTCGCCGGCCTGCGCCTGCAGCGCGGCGGCGTTGGCTTCTATCCGACCTCCGGCTCGCCCTTCGTGCACCTCGACACCGGCAGCGTCCGGCACTGGCCGCGCATGACGCATGACCAGCTCGCGCGCGTGTTCCCGGACGGCAAGACGGTGCATCTGCCGACCGACGGCGTGCCGCTGAAGAACTATGAGCTCGCCAAGGCCGAGATCGAGCGCCGCGGCAGCGGCGACGATGCCGGCAGCAAGCCGAATTTCTTCGCCGCGCTGTTCAAGGGCAAGTCGGCAGCTCCGGCCGCCAGCGACGAGGATGACGAGGGCGCGCCCGCTCCGGCCGCGAGGCCGGCGGCACCGACCGTCGTCGCAGCCGCCGCCAAGCCCGCAGAGCCGGTGCCGACGCCGCGCGCCAAGCCGCAGATCGCCACCGCGATCCAGCTCGCCTCGGCCGATGCGCAGATCGTCGCGCCGCCCAAGCCGAAGCCCGCGCCCGTGGCTGACAAGCCCGCTTCCGGCAAGCCGGAGACCCCGGCCGACATCATCAATGCGCGCGGCTTCTGGGATGACGTTCCTGCGACGCCGCAGCAGGCGACGCCGGCGCAGGTCGCAGCGCTGAAGGCGCGCCAGGCGCTGGCTGCGGCTACCGATCCGCAACCAACAGCGAGCGTGCCCAACGCGGCCCTCCAGGCCCTGGCTTTCGCGCCGGCGGCCTCGCCGGTCGACCGCGCCAATGTCGTCGCCGCTTCCGCGCCGATCCCGCGCACCGCCCGTCCCCGCAGCGTGGCCCAGGCAGCGGAGATCAACACGGTGGTCGGCAAGAGCATCGACGGCAGGATCGCAACCGCGACGCGCCTCTCCGCGGCCAAGGGCGAGAGCATCTGGCTCAAGATCGTGATGCTGTCGCCGAGCGCCAGCCGCGCGATGTCGGTGACGCTGATGGGCGAGCTCGATACCGCGGCGCTGCGCGGCTATTTCGTCAAGCCGAAGGCCGTGATCGCGATGGGCTTCTCCGACGATCCGATGCTGGGCCTGTCCTGCGACAATTTCTCGGGCAGCGCGACCGCAAAGCTCGAGACGACGTCGTTCGTCGTGCGCACCGCCGCGCTGCGCTGAGGCGCATAGCGACCTCCACGAATTCAGTCTCGTAGCCCATCTTGCGATGATCGCAGGCAGTCTCCGCCGCGCGCCAGATCAAGCCGGCAGGCCTGCCCGAAGAAGGCCTGCCTCATAGCGCTGACGATCGACCTGGTGCTTGTAATGCTGGGTAGCAAGATGATTGGCGACGGAAAATGCCGGCTCACGCTTGAGAACTTCGGCCGCGTGCGCACCGGCAGCCACTGCATTGCCCATCTGCGCGAAGATCCCGGCAAGGAACGCATGATGGGTGTGATCGGGACGTGAGATCCGCGAGAAAGCTTCGGCGGCTTCGGCGTATTTCTCAGCACAGTAATAGGCACGCCCGAGATGGCTCCAGAATCGTTCCGGGTGATATGGGTTGAGCCGCATCGCCTTCTTGATCCAGTCGATGCCCTCCTCCGGCCTCCCCAGCCAGGTCAGCAGTTCGCCCTGCTGCACCACCACGAGGTCATAGTTCGGGTTGAGCGCGAGCGCGCGTTCCTGATGGTAAGTGGCCTTATCATGGTCGTCGCGATTCAGATTGAGTGCCGCGAGGATGCGGTGGACGTCGCTGTCATTGTCGTCGAGGACCAGCGCGGTTTCCAGCTCTGCAGCCACCTGCTGGAAGGTGGCGTCGCGATCCGCGCACCAATTATAGACCCAGGTCTGGCCGAGGACGCACGCCTTCCACGCATGCGCGTGCGCATAGCTCGCGTCGAGTTCGAGTGCCCGGTCGAGCAGAAGTTGCGCCCGCGCATTGTCTTCGCGATTGGAGCGATGGTGCAAGACCTTTGCGGCCAGCACGCATTCGTAGGCCGCCATGTTGTCCGTCGGCTTGCGGTTCGCGCGATCGTGCGTCGCCGCCTCGACGCGGCCGGGCAATGTGGCGGCGATCGCGCGGGTCATCTCGTCCTGGATGGCGAAGATGTCCTTGAGCTCGCCGTCGTAACGCTCGGCCCAAATGTGCCGATCCGTCTCCGCATCGATCAGCTGCACGGTGACGCGGACGCGATCCCCGGCCTTTCGCACGCTTCCCTCGATGACGTAGTCGACGCCGAATTCGCGGCCAACATCCTGTACCTTGACCGACTTTCCCTTGTACACGAAGGTCGAGTTGCGCGAGATCACCAGCAGGTCGTGGAAGCGTGAAAGCTCGGTGATGATGTCCTCGGTGAGACCGTCGGCGAAGAACTCCTGTTCGGGATCGCCGCTCATGTTGGCGAAGGGCAGCACGGCGATTGACGGCTTCTTCGACTTGCCAGTCGGCTTTGCGGCGGCCGTCGCACCGGCTGGCGTGCTTGCCGGCGCATCCTCCAATCGGATCCGGTAGACGCGGATGGCGCGCACGATGTTCTTGACGTTCTGCTCGCCGATGTCCTCGAATGCGACGCCATCGAGGCGCTCGCCCAGTTGGTCGCGAACCGCGCTGGAGATGCAGATGCCTCCAGGCTCGGCCAGCGTCTCCAGCCGTGCCGCGACGTTGACGCCATCGCCAAAAATGTCGTTCTGATCGACGATGACGTCGCCGAGATTGATGCCGATGCGGAATTGGATCCACCGCGGCGGCGCGACATCGGCATTACGCCGCGCCATGCGGCGCTGAACCTCGGCCGCACATAGCACGGCATCGACGACGCTGTGGAATTCCGCGAGCATGCCGTCGCCGGTCGTCTTGATGATACGGCCGCGATTCTTGGCAATGGCGGGATCGATGAGTTCGACCCGATGGGTCTTGAGGCGCGCGAGGGTGCCGGCCTCGTCGACCTCCATCAGCCGGCTGAAGCCGACCATGTCGGCGGCAAGAACCGCGGCAAGCCTGCGCTCTGGTCCCGGCACATCCATCGCTCGGTCCCTTCACCGAGCAATCTAGCAGATGCCGAGATTTTGCCCAAGCTTGGTGCGCTGCAACGCCGGCCGGGCGAGGCGCCTCAGAGCATCCCCAACGCCTGCATGTAGGTCTCGAGAATGGTCTCGGCCTCGGCGCGCTCGTTGGGGTCCTGCTTGCGCAGGCGCACGATGGTGCGCAGCGCCTTGACGTCGTAGCCGTTGCCTTTGCTCTCGGCATAGACGTCGCGGATGTCGTCGGAGATCGCCTTCTTCTCTTCCTCCAGCCGCTCGATGCGCTCGATGATGGATTTGAGCTGGTCCTTGGCAAATTTCGTCGCGGGCTCGTCGTCGCGGACGGCGGCGGAGGTGGCCATCTTGGTACTCCCAATGGAACTGGCAAAACGTGACGCCGGCATCCCTCACCGCGCGTGCTGGGTAGACCCTTAGGGTCGGCGCTCCCAGCGTTCAAGCAAGCATCACGCTCGTCCACAGCGCGCCCACACCTTCCTGCACTGATGCAAAGAAAGCTGTTGTGTGGTGCGACTCAGGGCACCGCGATGTTCCGTTCAATGCCCGTGGGGATGGACCTTCTTCATCGCCTCGATCTGCTCGGGCGTGGCCGGGCCCTGGTGCTTCGCCTTCCAGGTCTCGTAGGGCATGCCGTAGACGGCCTCCCGGCTCTCGTCCTTGCTCAAGGCGACGCCCTGGGCGTCCGCGGCGTCCTTGAGCCAGTTCGAGAGGCAGTTGCGGCAGAAACCGGCCAGATTCATCAAGTCAATGTTCTGGACGTCCGTCCGGCTCCGCAGATGCTCGACCAGGCGCCGGAAAGCGGCGGCCTCGAGCTCCGTTCTGGTTTTGTCGTCGATTGCCATGGCTGTCGTCCTTAACCGTGCCGGTGGAGGTTAGCGTTAGGGGATCAGGTGGGTGTTGTCACAGATTTTGCCATATCGCGGCGCAAAGGGACCACGGCCCGGCTGGCCCCGGCCCAACGCCAAATCGTCAATGATCTGGTATAGCTTCCGCGACAATGACGACCGAATCTCCCCGCTCCCCGCTTTACCTGCCCGCCCGGTTGGTCCCGGTGCTGGTGGTCGCCCTGCTGTGCCTTGCCGCCAGCCCCGCCTCCGCCGATTTCCGCCTCTGCAACAACACCTCGAGCCGGGTCGGGATTGCGCTCGGCTACAAGGATGCCGAGGGCTGGACCACCGAGGGCTGGTGGAACATCTCGTCCCGCTCCTGCGAGACGTTGCTGCGGGGCACGCTGGTCGCCCGCTATTACTACATCTACGCCATCGACTACGACCGCGGCGGCGAGTGGTCGGGCCAGGCCTTCATGTGCTCGCGCGACAAGGAGTTCACCATCCGCGGCACCGAGGATTGCCTGGCGCGCGGCTATGACCGCACGGGCTATTTCGAGGTCGACACCGGCGAGCAGCGGGCCTGGACGGTGCAGCTGACCGACGCCAACGAACAGCCGGCGCAGCAACGCGTGCCTGGCCTGCCCGGTCCGGTGGGCCCGGGCGGGGTTCCGGGTTTGCCCAATAGCCCGCCCGGTGCTACGCCCCCGGGCTCGCCCGGCCTGCCACCCCCGCCTGGAAATAAGCCATGAGGCGTCTTCGCCGTATCAAGATTCTCGCGACCCTGGGACCGGCCTCTTCAGACCTCGCGATGATCCGCCGCCTGTTCGAGGCCGGCGCTGACCTGTTCCGCATCAACATGAGCCACACCCCGCATGACAAGATGCGGGAGCTGGTCGCGACGATCCGTAACGTCGAGTCTAGCTACGGTCGGCCGATCGGCATTCTGGTCGACCTCCAGGGCCCGAAGCTGAGACTGGGCTCCTTTGCCGAGGGGGCGATCCAGCTCCAGAACGGCCAGACCTTCACGCTGGATTCCGACAAGGCGCCGGGCGATGCCACGCGCGTCAATCTCCCGCATCCGGAGATCCTGGCCGCGCTCAGGCCCGGCCATGCGCTGCTGCTCGACGACGGCAAGGTGCGGCTGATCGCGGAGGAGACCTCGAAAGAGCATGCGGTGACCCGTGTCGTGGTCGGCGGCAAGATGAGCGACCGCAAGGGCGTCAGCCTGCCCGACACCGATTTGCCGGTCTCGGCGATGACGCCCAAGGACCGCGCCGACCTCGAGGCCGCCCTCGTCACCGGCGTCGACTGGATCGCGCTGTCCTTCGTGCAGCGCGCCGACGACGTGATCGAGGCCAAGAAGATGATCCGCGGCCGCGCCGCCGTGATGGCCAAGATCGAGAAGCCGCAGGCGATCGACCGCCTCGCCGACATCATCGAGGCTTCCGATGCGCTGATGGTGGCCCGCGGCGACCTCGGCGTCGAGCTGCCGCTGGAGCGGGTGCCGAGCCTGCAGAAGCAGATGACGCGGATGGCGCGCCGCGCCGGCAAGCCGGTGGTGATCGCGACCCAGATGCTGGAATCGATGATCCAGTCGCCGGTGCCGACCCGCGCCGAAGTCTCCGACGTCGCCACCGCGGTCTATGAGGGTGCCGACGCCATCATGCTGTCCGCGGAATCGGCCGCCGGCAAATTCCCGGTCGAGGCGGTCTCGACCATGAACCGGATCGGCGAGGAGGTCGAGCGCGACCCGACCTACCGTTCGGTGATCATGGCCCAGCGCCCGGCACCGGAATCCACCGCGGGCGATGCCATCGCCGACGCCGCCCGGCAGATCGCCGAGACGCTCGACCTGCCGGCCTTGATCTGCTGGACCTCGTCGGGCTCGACCGCCGTGCGCGTGGCGCGCGAACGGCCGAAGCCGCCGATCGTGGCGATCACGCCGAACATCACCGCCGGCCGCCGCCTCGCGGTTGCCTGGGGCGTGCATTGCGTGGTGGCGGAAGACGCGCGCGACCAGGACGACATGGTCAGCCGCGCCGGCCAGATCGCGTTCCGGGACGGCTTCGTCCGCGCCGGCCAGCGCGTGATCATCGTCGCCGGTGTGCCGCTCGGCATCCCCGGCACCACCAACATGGTGCGCATCGCCTCGGTCGGCCCCGAGGGCGACGCCAACCTGTAAGCCTCGCCAGAGGCCGCCAAACACAAAGTCGAAAAACAACCCCATGCACAGTAGCCGGCCGCTTGGCCGGATTTGCCGGGGTTTTGCGAAAAGGCATGCTCAGGCAAAGGCCTGAGCGCGATCACCTCGCCACCGCACTCGCGGCGCGATTTTCTACGCGCCGACCAGTGCCTTGGTCGTCGGCAGCAGCGTCTGCTGGACCACGAGGCCCCGGGCGCGGGCGTCCATGACGCCGACCGCGCGCAGCGCCAGCAGCGTCACCGTCTGCACCGCATCGCGCATCTTGACGGGATCTTCGAGATTGTCGGGCGCGAGCGGCCCGACGAGAGCCTCATGCAGCGCCCCAAGCAGCGCGGTGGCGGCGAGCGCGGTGTCCTGCGCCGGCAGATGGCCGGCACGCACCGCAGCGTCGATCCGGGAGGCGATCTCGCCGGCGATTTCGCGCCGGCTGGCGAGGCGGGAGGCGCTGACATCGACATCGACCGGCTCGGCCAGGATGCCCCAGGCCAGCCTGCGCTGCGACAGCGTATGGACCGCCACCGTGGTGACCGCAGCCGCCAGCGCCGAGGACGGCCCCGGCGCGGCATCGGCCGCCCGGCGGATCGCCGCGAGCTCGTCGCGGGAGACCTCGGCAATGAGCTCGGAGATCAGCTCGGCCTTGGAGGGGAAATAGCGATAGACGGTGCCGGCTGCGACATTGGCCCGAACCGCGACCGGCGCGATCTGCACCGCCGCCATCCCGCCCTCCGCCGCCGCCTCCCGCGCCGCCGCCAAAATCGCGCTGCGCCGCGCCGCAAGGCGCTTCACCACTTGATGCGTCCGCCGATAAACCATGGCGCGCTTCCTGTCCCACACACGCCGGCCGCACGCCCTGCGCCCGAACGCTTCTCACGCAAAAGATGCAAATCGCCCCGCAAGGACTGAACAACTATTCAGGGTGAATGACAAGATGCAAATGCGTGAAGCGCCACGGTTGCGGACGGGAGCGCCAGGCCTGCGTCGGCGCCATCCCTGTCGAGGCCGCCTTCCGAGGGTGGCAGTTTGCCAGGAGCAGAGCGGAATCAGCGTCACGTCTGTCCGGTACGATCGATCTCCAGCGAACCTTCGCGACGCCGAACGAGTAGGGTTGGAGGACCTGGACCGCCGTTCACAATGAGCTCGGTAGTCGCGGCAGAGGTCGTGCGGCATGCGCGCCATCCGGAGCTCCGCCGAGGTCATCGAGACGCCGGCCCGCTGCAGCATCCAGTCTCGTGCTCTTGGGCGCGGATCTATCCGCTCTATCCCTTGAAAGAAGCCTACGAGCATCTAGATAGCATCCATATGCCATCCATACGGATGGTAAGAATGGATGCTAGCCATGGCCGATAATATGCGCGAGCTGCGCCCCAAGGTCCCCGACACCGAGAAGATCACGATCAACCTTGGCTATGTCGACCTCGGTCATGTCGATCTCATGGTGCAGGAAGGGTTCTATTCGAACCGGACCGATTTCATTCGGACAGCAATCCGGAACCAGCTCGAGCGCCACGCGGAGGTCGTCAGACAATCCACGGTCCGGAAGAACCTGGACCTCGGGCTGCGCAACTACGCGCGCGAGGATCTCGAAGCGGCGCGCCGCGCCGGCGAGATGCTGCAGATCAATGTTTTGGGCTTGGCCACTATCGCCCAAGACGTCACTCCCGAGTTGGCTCGCGCCACGATCGCGTCGGTCTCGGTGCTGGGGGCCCTCCACGCCACTCCCGCGGTCAAGGCCGCTCTCGCCGACAGAATGAGGTGAACGATGCTGAATCAAGACATAGTCCGCGAAGCAACCCGCCTTACGCGTGCCGGCCAACTGGTCGAGGCCACCGCGCTCCTGCAGCGCATGCTCCAGGGCGGTTACGCTCCAAGACCGGAGTCTCGTAGCGCCGCTCAGGCTCGGCTTCCGCTCGATCCGCTTACTATCGACGCCACTGCCGACGTCGTCGAGGAGCGGGAAGCTCCGCCGATCTCGCCGGCCCGCTCTGCTCAGGGACGCAGACGCGCCTTACCGCTCGACGGCATGCGGGATTTTCCCGGGGTCGGCCTGCGAAGTCCGATCACGCGCGCTCCCCTGTCCCCATCGGACATCGTGCCCGAGGGCACACAATTTATCGCCGGTACCTTCAGTAACGCCGCAGGAAGCCGGACCTACAAGCTGTTCATTCCAAGCCGCTTTCAGGGACAACGGCTTCCCCTGATAGTCATGCTTCATGGCTGCACCCAGTCGCCGGACGATTTCGCGGCCGGCACCCGGATGAACTTCCTGGCGGAAGAGCAGAATTGCTATGTGGTCTATCCTGAGCAGCCGAGCGGAGCCAACCAGTCGAAGTGCTGGAACTGGTTTCGCACCGGCGACCAGCGTCGCGGCGGGGGCGAGCCGTCGATGATCGCCGGTATTACCCGCCAGATCATGCGCGAGCATCCGATCGATCCGAAGCGCGTATACGTCGCGGGTCTGTCGGCCGGCGGGGCCGCCGCCGCGATCATGGGCGCAACGTATAACGACCTGTACGCGGCCGTCGGTATTCATTCAGGCCTCGCGTGCGGGGCCGCGAGCGATCTTCCCTCCGCGTTCGTCGCCATGCGGCAGGGAGGCGGCTCCAAGGCAAATGCGGATGGCAAAACTTCTGTGCCAACCATCGTTTTCCATGGCAATCGCGACACTACGGTGCATCCAAAGAATGGCGATCAGATTATCGAGCAGTCCGCCAGGGCGACGAGGCCGACGACGAAGGTACTTCGCGGACGCGTACCCCACGGCCATGCCTATACTCGCACCGTCCTGATCGACGGGGCCGGTCGGGCGATCTCGGAACACTGGGACATCGATGGCGCCGGACACGCGTGGTCAGGCGGCAGCCCCGCCGGGTCTTACACTGATCCGCAAGGGCCGGATGCCACAAGGGAAATGCTGCGCTTCTTCCTCGAGCATTCGCTCGGTGGGTAACCCAGCTTCACAGGGCGCTCGGGTCCTCGAGCACGTCGCCGAGCTTCCGGATCAGCTTGCCGGCCTCTATCCGCCAGTCTCGCGATCAAGGCACGAATGCTAAAGCGCGATGCTATTAGGATGAATCGTCATCGCGCTTTGGGTTATTGTTTGAGCATGATCTTTTCGGAAAACCGCTGCACACTTTTGCGGATCATGCTCTAGCGTAGTCGCCGCAACTTAAAGCGGTCTCTGGAGAGCACAACGAGCGGAGAGCTGATTGTTCTCAGACCGACACCCGTTGAGTATAGGTCTGGAAGATCGCCAGCTATACGCTTGTTGGTTGGAGTTGCGACATCGCAGAGCGTGCGATTGATCTCGGGACTCCAACAATGCGCGGGTTGGAACGCCAGCTCACAAAGCCTGTTGTCCGTTCAGAAATGACCGTTGTGGTCGCACCCCATTTTATTGGAGCGTCAGATGAGCAAACGCAAACCGGCATCAGCCTCAAAGCGCGCCCGCAATCCGAAAATGGCCGTGCGGACCGAACGGAACAAACAGGCCGTTGTTAGAAGCCCGAAAGAGAATTTTCTTCGCTCGGTTGCGGCAGTTTCGATTGAACCGCCTCTTAAGCTTCAGGATGATCCTAACCACGAGGTTCCTACCATTGAGCCTCGGGTGGATGCCTTGCCAGATGACGTCAGTCAGAGAATGACGGAAAGCGATCAAACGAAGAGCTTTGTTTTAGCCACGGCAAACATGCAGGCATATCAAACGAAGCTTTTTGAGGTCGCCCGAGCCAACGTGCAATTTGCTTTTGAATTTGGCCTGAGATTTGCGACGATCGGGTCACCGACTGAATTTTTCGGCGTCCTTGCGGAGTTTACAAGCAGACAGGTCGATATGTTCGGGCAGCATTCGAAAGAATTGGCGGCATATCCATTCTGGCGCATCGAGCCGCCCCGTTCGCAAGTCACCAAGGAAGCCTCTAGTTTGAAGTAACGGACGCCGGCCGCCGTTGCCAACACGATCATCCCCGCAGCCATTCGAGTTGATGCAGTCGAGACAGGCCCTAAGGATGAAAATACGGGTTGGCTTCGAAATGATCTACGACTTCCAGCAAGTCACACCATTGATTGCTATCGTCGGCATGCATTTTACCCGGGCATCCGACATCATTGTGCCGGATTACCTCATCACCGAGCCTTCCGTCCCGATCTCGCCCTACCGCGACGGCTTCGGAAACTGGTGCAGTCGGTTCGTTGCGCCCGCCGGCCGCATGCGCCTTTCCGCCAACGGTACAGTGCGCGATAGCGGTTTGCCTGATGTGATCGCGCCTTCCGCCACGCAATACGCGGTCGAGGATCTTCCACCTGATACCATCGTTTATCTGCTTGGCAGCCGCTACTGCGAAACCGATCGGCTTTCCGACATCGCATGGAAGCTGTTCGAGAATGTGGCGCCGGGCTGGCCACGGGTCCAGGCGATCTGCGATTTCGTGCACAATCACATCGCGTTCGGCTACGAGCACGCGCGGGCCACCATGACGGCTTGGGAAGCATTCAACGAGGGCAAGGGCGTCTGCCGCGACTATGCACATCTTGCCATTGCATTCTGCCGTTGCATGAACATTCCAGCACGCTATTGCACCGGCTATCTCGGCGACATCGGCATCCCGCCGCCCCACGCTCCCGGGGACTTTGCAGGCTGGTTCGAAGCCTATCTTGGCGGTCGCTGGTACACATTCGATGCACGCAACAACACTCCGCGAATCGGCCGCGTCCTGATCGCGCAAGGCCGCGATGCGGCGGATGTTCCGATCGCCCAAACTTTCGGACCCAACACGCTCGTCAGCTTCAATGTGTGGGCTGATGAACTTGTATAAAGCGCTCGCCTTGGGCGATTGGGTACGAGGCGGCTGAGATTGATCTCGGCTGATTGCTTGGAAGACTGTTACACAGTTCGCATCACCGCCCGAAGTCCAGCTCGTACTTCTCGCAAAGAAGGGCCAACAGGTCGTTCGTGAGGAAATAGAATTCGAAGAAGATGATGGTTGGCAAGAGATACAGCCCGTCTCAGAGCTCAGACTTTGCAACGTCCTGCTCTATTGCAGCCCAAGGATGCCAGCCAAGACGATGACCAGGAGCACTGCGGTGAAGATTGCTTCCAGCCAAGGACCTGGAGCGCGCTCGGGCTTTCTACTCCGAAAAACTCGGTCTCGACCCGGTCGAACAGCGCGAGGGTGGATTGCGCTACGTCTGCGCATCTGGCGAGTTTGCGATATTCATCTCGGCCGGGGTGCAATCCGGCAGCATACGCAGATGCGCTGGGAAGTAGAGGATATCGACGCAACAGTGCGCGAACTTCGCGCGCGGGGAGTCAAGTTCGAGGAATATGACCTTCCTGGTCTGAAGACCGCTAATGGGATCGCCGAGATCGCCGGCAACTACGCCAGCAAGGGCGTCGCTCAGCGAGGCGCGTGGTTCCGCGACAGCGAAGGCAATCTTCCTGGTATCGAACAGCCAGTTCGATCCTGACGTTCCAGTAGAAAGATCGATGCGCGTGCGGGCCGAACGGATCGTGGTCATGTTGCCGCGCGGCCAAAACGCGCGCGACCATCAGTAGCATTGTGCTTCTGACTGCAAGGGTCGTCTTTAAGCGGTGAAATCTATCGATCGTGGGGTGCGCTCTCGAGAGAGGCCAGCACATGATTGAGCTTTGGAACAGGTGGTATGAAACCTTGGCCTCCGTCGAGGGGCTGGCAGCCGTTGTCATTGTTGCCGTAACGACCGCTGGCGTTCTTACGTTGATTGAGGGTCGGCGGCATAGGACAACAAGACATTCATTTGAGAGGCGGAAAACGCCCAAGTAGACCGGATAGTTCAACGAGTAGATGGCTCCTACATAAAGCGCTCGTATGCAGGAGGATCAAATGATCGCTTCTCATGCAAGTTGGAACAGGAATGCGCCTTGGCGGGACACATTCTGCTTATTCGCGTTGTTGAGCATCCTGGTCGCGACTCCCGCCCTCTTTATGATCCTCCTGCTGGATTCCCAACTCGTCTTACCAGCGCTCAGTCTTCTATTTTTCTCAGACGCGATGATCACCACGCTCTTGGCCTGGGCAAAGCCCGAACATGTAACGCCAGAACATGTAACGCTCTGGGATATCGCAGGTGCATTCACCATGATGTGTTGCGCCGCAGCGATTTTTGGCGAACCAGATCAAGTCGCAATGCTTTTCGGGGCGCCGGTCGGACAGCATTCGGACGCCGTTTTGGGAGATCGTCACCTGGCGCCCGGATTGCCGGCGACGTCGGACTAGAGCTGAATTGGCCGCTCTGTTTTGGATGGTAACGCGCATCGGTCAATCCATAAGAACGTATGCGACCATCGCTCGGAGTTGTTTTCCCTGGCATCGGGGACCATGATCCGTGTTAGATTCTCTCAATACGGATGTTCTTAGCGTACTCTTGCAGGTCGTTCTAATCGACCTTGTGCTCGCCGGCGATAATGCCATCGTCATCGGCCTTGCCGCGGCGGGACTTCCTCAGGCCCAACGAAGCAAGGCGATTTTGATCGGTATAGTCGCCGCGACGATACTGCGCCTTCTGTTAGCCGGGATAGCGACGCAGATCCTGCAGATCGTCGGCCTCCCACTCGCCGGCGGGATCCTGCTATTGTGGGTATGCTGGAAAATGTGGCGAGAGTTGCGCACGTCCCCCACGGGCCCCACCGATAGGAAAGGGGCAATTGAAGCAATCCCGGAAAGCAAACCTCGTAAAACACTCATCCAAGCGAGTTGGCAAATTATCGTTGCCGACGCTTCGATGTCTCTCGACAATGTTCTGGCCGTCGCTGGGGCTGCGCGGGAGCATCCATTGGTCCTGATCTTCGGCTTGGGCCTTTCCATCGCGATGATGGGAATGGCCGCTTCCTTCATTGCCCGCCTTCTGGAGACTCATCGCTGGATTGCTTACGTCGGTCTGGCCGTCATTCTCTACGTGGCACTTGAGATGATCTTTCGCGGAACATTGGATATCATGAAGGTCGCGTCGATATGACGGCCCTGTTGTGTCCGACGACACGGCAACATTTCCCCCTTGCCCGACGAGACACTGACTGCGCTCCACTCCGGAGGCTGCGCCGCTTTGCCCCGTCACGGTCCCATACCAATTCTTGCGAATGCCATCGCTTGGGAGCAATCTCGAGCTAGCTGTCTGGTCGGTCGCGGACTTCGGTTTTGAGGGTCAGGTGCCCCAGTTTTCGAGTCTACTGATTTTGCACAAATTGATGGCGGCATTTGCAGCCGTGGTAGCGGTCATATTCGTGAGCGGCGCAATCGTCTACGACAGACTTAGCGTGATCGAAGAGGCCAAAAACCGGCGGGTCCACACCACTGACGTGTTGGACACGCTAGAGGCGGCAGTAGCCGCAACGCTGGATCAACAAACTAGCCTACGCGGCTATTTGATCAGCGGCGACGAGAAATTCCTGGACCCGTACCGCAGAGGCAGCGCCGACTTCAGCGCGGCAATCCGAAAATTGAGAGAACAGACTTCGGATAACCCAGACCAGCAAAGTCGTCTCGATGAATTGAACAAGCTGGCGATGACGTGGCGCGTCGAGACCGCCGAGCGGGAGATCACGCTGATGGCGGATCCCACGACGCGGGAGCAGGCGCGCACGTTGGAGGGGGCGACCGGCAAAGCTGCCATGGACGCAATCCGCGCCAAGGCGCGCGAAATCGAGAAGGTTGAGCGCGATCTGTTGGCAAGGCGTGACGCCGTACAGAACTCGGCATATACTACTGCATACACGGCAACCGTGATGGGCGCCGCAGCCTCACTCATGATCGCAGTGTTGATGGGCATACTACTCACACGCGCGATCGCGCGGCCGATCACACGCATGACCGGGGCTATGGCGGCACTTGCCAAGGGAGACACGAGCATCGACGTGCCCGGAATTGACCGGCGTGACGAAATCGGCGCAATGGCGGCCGCGGTCAATGTTTTCAAGAAAGGCATTGTCGAACGCCAAAGGACACAAGTCGAGCTCGCTCATGTCAGTCGCGTAGCCACAATGGGCCAACTGACGGCCTCGATTGCCCATGAGATCAATCAGCCGATCTCGGCCGTGCTTAGTAACGCCGACGCCGCCTTGAACTGGCTCGCCGCGGACCCGCCAAACCTGGGCAAGGGCCGCGAGTCCCTCCACCACATTGTCACAGATTGCCAACGAGCTGGCGACATCGTCCACCGGATCCGCGATATGGTCAGGAAAGCGCCGGTGCCCAAAAGTCGGCTCGACGTCAACGCAGCCGTTCTGGACGTCATCGCCATGGTCCGGAGCGAGGCGGTGAGGCATGGAATCTCGGTACAGATGCAACTCGCTGAGGATCTGCCGCAAATCGAAGGTGAGCGCATTCAGCTGCAGCAAGTGCTCCTTAATCTGATCCTCAATGCCGTGGAAGCCATGAACAGCCTCGAGGACGGCAAGCGGGAGTTGCAGATCAGTACCGAAAGAGACGTTGCAGGCAGCGTGCTCGTCGCTGTACGGGATTCGGGCCCGGGGATCGAGCCGACGAGTGCGGAACGTGTTTTCGACGCGTTTTACACGACCAAGTCCGACGGCCTAGGCATGGGGCTTGCCATCTGTCGGTCGATCATTGCGGCTCATGGCGGACGGTTGTGGGTCACCGTGAATAAACCGCGGGGCGCCGTCTTCCAGTTTACCCTCGCTCCCCTCCAGGACTAGATGACGCCACTTGCCCTGCGCGGCTGCTGAGTTTTGCGGCCGATGCTCGGGTTGCGCGAGATGGGCCCGAGGGCTCACACGCCCCTCGCGTCTCACCCGGAGCCCGATCAAAGCGCAATCGAGTTTCTCAGCTCGTTCGCGCGATCGCGGGCTGCGCCGATGCGGCCTCGGCGGTCCGCCAGGCTGCACAGCGTCCGAGGATCAGCCCGAACACGATCAGGATTGCCGGGAAGCCGACCGGTTGCCCGAGAAACAGGAAGCTCGCAAGCAGCGCAAAGACGAGCGCCAGCGCCAACACCTCGTGGCGTGCGAAACCTTCATCGAGCCCGGCGCGGATGAGGAACGCCACCGCGATGCCCAGCACGACCAGATCGTACATGAAGAGATAGGGCGTCGTCAGCAGCGTCGCCGTCGCGAGCATCGCCGCCTTGAGGGCGTGGGGCAACCGGCTCCGCCACACCAATGCCAGCACGACGGCAACGGCTGCGGTCAACACCCATTGGAAGATCCATCCGAGTTGCTCGGTGCCGCCGAGATAGCGCACCAGCGCGAAGATGCTCTGCATCTTGAACCAGGGCGCCCTGCCCTCGGTCAGGAAGGCCTGGGAGAACATCGGGATCCAGTGGAAGAACGCCTGCCAGCTGTCGGTGCCGAAGGCGAACCAGGACACTACAGCGATCGCAGCGGTGACGATTGCGGCCGTGAACAGCACGGTCCATTCGGCGGCGGCGAGCAGTGCAAGCGGAAACAGGAGTCCGTATTGCGGCTTGTAGCTGAGCAGGCCGAGACAGATTCCGGCCAGCACCGGCCGTGCCGGCAACAGGTAGAGCGTGCCGCCGATCAGCGATGCCGTGAGGAAGCCGTTCTGCCCGACCAGGATGTTGAGGAAGGCGGCCGGAAATCCAATGGCAATCACGAGGCCCGCATTGCGCCCGATGATCGCGCGCATCACGGCAAGATACGGCACCATGCTGAACGCGGCCCAGCCGATGAAGGCGATTGCATAGGGAAATTGCGCAAGGAACGACGCAACGAACAGGAAGGGCGGCGGATAGTGCCAGGCGAAATGGCCGACGAAATCCTGCTTGAGCAGTGCAAGCTCGACCTGCTTCTGAATGTCCCAATCCCAGGCCTGCGCGGGATGCCCCTCGAGCGCCAGCCTTCCGGCCGCCCAGACATTGACGAAATCAGTGGGGATGCCGCGTCCGTCGGCGTCGAAGATCCACAGATGGGTGAGATAGGCCGTCGGAAAATACGCCAGCGTGACGATCGCCAGCACGAAGGAGATGTTGACGAGGATCGCAGGGACCGCATCGTGACGGCCGACGGCTGGCGGGACGGACGAAGCTTCGGCCATGCGGCTTCCTTACGCGATACGCTGACGCAGATGCGTTCAAGCCATACACCCGAGTGGCTTGAAGGAGGCTTAAGCCCGATCGTCGCGCCTCGCGCCGATACCGGCAAAGCAAAAGAGCCCCGTCGATGACGGGGCTCTTCGCTATTTCGCTTGTCGAGCCTTACTTGAGGCTGGTCGAGATCGAGGTGAACTTGGCGTTCAGCGTGGTGCCGAGGTTGTTGACGACGGTGATGATCGCCAGCGCGATGCCGGCAGCGATCAGGCCGTATTCAATGGCGGTGGCGCCCGATTCATCCTTCATGAAACGCGCAACGAGGTTCTTCATAGAGTGCTCCAAATGAGTACACGAGGCTACAACTGATCTGGTCTCTTCGGCTTCCCAGCGCCGCCCGACCATGGGAACGAAACGTAGAGGCAAAGAATTGCGCCGCAGTTAATTCGACTGCGTAAACACTGAGCGGATTGCGTGTATTGGCCCATGGTAAATCCAAGTTCGAAACAATCCGTTAAATTGTAAATATATGACGCCGGTCTGGCGCGGCCGGTTTACCCGAAGTTATGACCGGCGTGGTCCAATGCCGCCCGCTCGGACTGAAGCGCGGCGAGATGGTGCGCACGCAGCCCGCCGGATCCGGATCATGGCCGGACCGGCAAGAACAACCAGGACGACGAGGCGGCATGTCCCTTTCCTTCGCCAACAGCATCGCGGTGCAGGGCCGCGCACGCGCCCTGGTGCCATTGTGCGTCGGCGCCGGCGCCTATCTGTTCTTCCTGTTCCTCGGCGACACACTGCTTCAGGATTCCGACTCGTTCTGGCAGATCAAGATCGGGCAATGGATCCTCGATCACCGCGCCATGCCCATGATCGACTTCTATTCCTTCACGCGGACGGGCGCGCCGTGGATCTCGACGTCCTGGCTGTCGCAGGTCGCGTTCGCCTTCTCCCATGCGCAATGGGGCTGGGCGGGTCCCGTCATCCTCACCGCGGCCGCCGTCGCGCTCACCGTCGCAATCTTCGTCCATCTGCTCGAGGCGCATCTCGAAGCCCCGCGCGCGGTGCTGTTCGCGATGCTGGCGCTGCTGCTGTCGATCCATCACGTGCTGGCGCGCCCGCATATTCTGGCGCTGCCGGTGATGGTGGCGTGGGTCGGCTTGCTGATGGCGGCTGCAAGCCGCAGGAGCGCGCCGTCCTGGACCTGGCTGCCGCTGATGGCGCTCTGGGCGAACCTGCATGGCGGTTTCGTGCTGGGGCTCGCGCTGATCGGCCCGATCTCGCTCGAAGCGGTCGAGCATGCCGAGAAGGGCCAGCGGCTTGCCCTGTTCATGCGCTGGGTGCTGTTCGGAATCGGGGCGCTGATCGCGAGTTGCTGCACGCCCTATGGCTGGCGAACGCTGCAGGGCGCGACCAACATCCTCAGCCTCGGCGAGCTGCTGACGCTGATCCTCGAATGGATGCCGGCGAACTTCGCCACCTTCACCCCGTTCGAAGGCGCCCTGCTCGCCCTGATCGCATTCGGCTATTATCGCGGCCTGGTGCTGTCGGCGCCCCGGATCTTCCTGATCCTGTTCCTGACCTGGAGCGCGCTGAGCCATGTCAGGAGCATCGAGGCATTTGCATTCCTGGTGCCGCTGGTGCTGGCAAAGCCGCTCGGCGAGATGTTCCCGCAGCCGGCGCCTGAGGCCGCCGGTGCCGAAAGCTGGCCGGGCCGCACCCTCACAGCACTCGGCGTGCTGATGATCATGGCGGCAAGCTGGACCTCGACCTCGCTCTACATGGGGCACCACCGTTTCACCTTCACCATGACGCAGACGCCGGTTGCGGCGGTCGATCTGCTCGAGCAACGCAAGGTGCGGCGCGTCTTCAACGCCTACCAGTTCGGCGGCTATCTGATCTCGCGCGACATCCCTGTTTTCGTCGACGGACGCGCCGAGCTCTACGGCGAGAAGTTCATCTTGGACTTCTTCAAGGCAACCGAAGGCAAGAAGCCCGAGCTGCTGCCGCGTCTACTGGAAGAATACAAGATCGATGCGACGCTGCTGGGCGCCGATGCGCCGGGCCCGCAGATCCTCGACCAGCTCAAGGGCTGGAAGCGGATCTATGCGGACGACATCGCCGTGATCCACGTGCGCGACACCGCAGACAGCACGATTGTGGCGCCTGCGAAGTGAGGACCGGCTCCAGCGCGCGTCATCGGCCTCAGCGGCTCCATCACATGGCTCCTTTCAGCAAGCCGACCCTGACAGATCCGGCTCGTCCCGACCCGGACCGAGCCGTGGCGATCATCGTGCTTACGATGCTGGCGGCGGTCTCGTTTGTTCCGGTGCTGCTGACGCCCATTCCGGCGATGGTCGATTATCCCAATCACCTCGCCCGCATGTACATTCTGAGCCAGAACGGCACCCCGGGGGCCAATCCGTATTACGAGGTGAGGTGGGCCTTCTATCCCAACCTCGGAATGGACCTGCTGGTCCCGCAGCTGGCGCGGCTGATGAGCGTCGACAACGCCACGCGGCTGTTTCTGCTGCTGAGCCAATTCCTGATCGTCACCGGTGCGCTGCTGATCGAATGGGTCAGGAAGGGGCGCATCCATCTCGCCGGCTTCGCCGCGCTGGCTTTCCTCTACTGCCTGCCGTTCAGCTGGGGCTTCGTGAATTTCGAGTTCGGGCTCGGCCTCGCGCTCTGGGGCATCGCCGTCTATCTGATGCTGGCCGAGGGCCCCTGGCCGCTGCGCTTCGCCGCCAATCTGATCTTCGTCGCCGTGCTCTATGTGGCGCATTTCTTTTCGCTCGGCATCTACGGCGCGACGCTTGGCCTCTTCGAACTGTCGCGCATCCGCCGAGGGCAAGTCGCGTATCCGATCGCGGCCGCGCGGCTCGGCGCGCTCGCCCTGCCGGCGCTTGCGCTGCTTGCAATCATGCATCTCACCGCAGGCTCGATCGGAAGCGAAGGCAACAGCTGGTTCGCCGCATTCAAGCCGGTCTGGCCGCTGCGTATCATGAACGGCTACAATCTGACGATCGCGGCGATAACCGGCCTGGCGCTG
Organism: Bradyrhizobium sp. NC92; assembly: GCF_025200865.1. NCBI lineage: Bacteria > Pseudomonadati > Pseudomonadota > Alphaproteobacteria > Hyphomicrobiales > Nitrobacteraceae > Bradyrhizobium > Bradyrhizobium sp. NC92. The sequence continues at coordinate 1,416,881 of NZ_CP104171.1, read as the reverse complement.
ATGACCGGTTTGCTGTTCGCCGCAAGGCGCGGCGTTCTCAGGCTCGAGCCGGCGGGGGTCTGGCTCGCGATCGGCTTCGCGCTGCTTTACCTCGTCATTCCCTCAAAACTGTTCGGAACCTCGTTCGTCGACCTTCGCATGATTCCCGCCGCGGCGCTGATCCTGCCGGCGTTCTGCTCGCTGTCCTTGCCGAGCCGGGCCTGGAGAATGGCTGCGCTCGCTGCGATCAGTGGCATCATATTGCTCAATGTCGCCGTCGTTCTGGCGGTCTGGCTGCCTTACCGCGCCGACTATGCGGCGATGATCGCCTCGTTCCAGAAGATCGATCGCGGCTCGCGCGTTCTCGTCGGCAGCACGGATGACAAGGGAGATCCACCCTTCGCCGACCTCACCTCCTATCCGATGTATTATGCGCCGACGCTGGCGGTGCACTATGCCGACGCGTTCGTGCCCAACCTGTTCACCGAAACGGGCAAGCAGCCGGTGCGGCCGCGCGAGGCAGTGCGCAATATTGCCATTCCCTATGGCGGCCCGGTGCCGTCGGGCCTGCTTGCCGCGATCGCGATGGGCCAGCCGGCGGCGGACGCTCCGCAATTCGTCCGCACCTGGCACCGGGATTTCGACTACCTCTATGTGCTGGGATCGCCGGCCGCAAATCCGCTGCCGGATCGGCTGGAGGTGCTGGAGACCTCGAAGCGATTCGTCCTCTACAGGATTCGCCGCACGCCCTAGCGCGAAGCCGCGGCCGCAAAGCGTGGTTAACCGCACTTCACCATTCCGGTCCGCCGCCATCACCAATGCTCCGGGCGATAGACCCTTAACGGTTGCGGCAAGGCGGCCTTAACCACCTGCTCATAGACTTCCGCCCCTGCAACCCAGCCGGATTCCTTCGCATGGCGGCCAATTCCAGATCGATCCGCTACAGCCTCGTCATCCCCGTGTTCAACGAGGAAGCGGTGTTGCCGGTGCTGCTGCGCCGGCTCGACCAGGTCATGTCCAAGCTGGACGGGCCGGCCGAAGCGATCTTCGTCGACGACGGCAGCAGCGATTCCAGCTCGATCGTGCTGCGGGCGCTCGCCGCGCGTGACGAGCGCTTTCGCTACATCGGCCTGTCGCGCAATTTCGGCCACCAGATCGCCATCACCGCCGGCATGGACGCCACGCAGGGCGACGCTATCATCGTCATGGACGCCGATTTGCAGGATCCGCCCGAAGTGATCGAGCAATTGATCGCGAAGTGGAAGGAAGGCAACGACATCGTCCACGCCCGCCGCCTGTCGCGCGAGGGCGAAAGCCGTTTCAAGCGAGCGACCGCGCATCTGTTCTACCGGCTGCTCGGCAGGATGTCCTCCGTCGGCATTCCCGCCGATGTCGGCGACTTCCGCCTGATCGATCGCAAGGTGCTGGACGCGCTCAGGCAGATGCCGGAGCAGGACCGTTTCGTGCGCGGCATGATCGCCTGGCTCGGCTTCCGCCAGGCCGAGGTCGCCTTCCATCGCCTCGAGCGCGCCGCGGGCGAGACCAAATACCCGCTGTTCAAGATGGTCCGCCTCGCAGTGAACGCCGCGCTCGGCTTTTCCGATCTGCCGTTGCGGCTGGCGATCTGGTGCGGATTGACGGTCTCCGGACTTGCGCTGCTCTACGGCGGCTGGGTGGTTCTGTTGTGGCTCAGCAAGGACAGCCATCTCGTGACCGGCTGGTCCTCGACGATCGTCGTCGTGTCGCTGCTGTGCGGCATCAACATGCTGATGACGGGCATCGTGGGACTCTATGTCGGCCGCATCCATGCCGAGGTCAAACGCCGCCCGCTCTACGTGGTGCAGGCACGCATCGGCTTCGATCGCGGCGAGGCCGCGGCGACACCCGCAATCCACGCCGTCAACGAGTGACCCAGCGCATGGCCGAACTGTTCGACGGCTATCACGACAATTACCGTGATGTGGTCCAATCCTCGATCGACTTCTCGGGCCTGCCGCATGATTTCTTCATGCGCGCGAAGGCCGACCTGCTGCGCGATCTGATCGCGCAGCGGCTCGGCGCGGAAAGGCCCGACATGCTGGACGTCGGCTGCGGCGTCGGCAGCCTTCATCCGCTGCTGCACGGCATGGTCGGCCGCCTCAGCGGCATCGACGTCTCGTCCGCCAGCCTGATTCAGGCGCGCACTCACAACGCCGCGGTCGACTACCGGGAGTATGACGGCCGCACCTTTCCGTACGCCGACGCCAGCTTCGACCTGGTCACGGCCATCTGCGTGATGCACCATATCGTGCCGGCCGAATGGGCGCAGTTCATGGCCGAGATGCGGCGGGTGACGCGCCCTGGCGGGCTCGTCTGCGTGATCGAGCACAATCCGTACAACCCGCTGACGCGCCTCGCCGTTGCGCGCTGCGAGTTCGACCGGGACGCCGTGTTGCTCGGCGCCGGCACGACCCGGAAGCTGATGGCGGCGAGCGGCCTGCGCGAGATCGGCGCGCGGCATTTCCTGCTGCTGCCCTGGGACACCAAACCGGCGCGGCGCCTTGAAGCAGCGTTGAGCGGGGTCTGGCTCGGAGGCCAATACGCCGCGTTCGGGACCGCTTGAATTATTGCGGCGTCGCCCGCCGCTTGTGCACGACCGCCACATCGTCGCCGTAGACACGCTGCCATTCGGGCAGCCGGTCGAGCAACGCGACGGCCGGTGTGCCAGGCGCAAGCAGCGTCGCGCCGATCTTGTATTCATCGAGCAGCTTGAGAAGATCTCCGAGGTCGACCAGCGCCAGCGCACGGTTGTAGCGGTCGATGAACGGCCCGCCGTAGAGCTCGCCGCGGCCATCGATGAAGGTGGGAATGCCGGCATAGATCAAATAGCCGCCGAAGGAATAATCGTTGAGCACACGCTCCGCCTTGGCGAGGCCGGCTTGGGCGATGGCGGCCTCGGGGGTGATGATCGGCGCGGGCCGGATGTCGCGCGTCAAAGCCAGGCCGCTGATCGCGGCCAAGACGCCGAATGCAGCGAGATTCAAGCCGCGCGCGGAGCCGTCGGTCTCGCTCTCGCTCGGCCCGCCGAAGGTGCGGCCCAGCGGGGCCGCCAGATAGAGCGGCGCCAGCATGGCCAGCAGATCCGCATTGCGCATCTGCGCCAGCGCGAAATGCAGCAAGCCGATCACCACCAGGGTCCGCACCACCGGCAGCGTCACGCCGCGCGAGAGCGCGAAGATGCTCCCCAGCAGCAGCAGCTCGAACCCGCCGACATGGCTGAAATCCTGCGGCCGCCATTCCGCGATCCAGGCGAGCGCGGAGCCGAGGCCGAGCGTGGTCAGCGGCATCAGCAGCGGTTCCGGGCCGTGCGGCGTCAGGCAGGACGCCGCCAGGGCCAGTGCCGAGAACGGCAGCCATCGCAGCAGCACGCGCGGCCACTCGCTTCGCTGCTCGCGCAGCAGCGCCTCGAGCACCGCCGGGCCGATCAGCCCGAGCGCCAGCACCACGCTGCCATGCAGGTTGGTCCACAGCACCAGAAGCGGCAGGGCCCAATAGGGCGGAGGCGTGCTGCGGTCCATGCAGCGAACCAGCGCGGCCGCCCAGGTCACCATCAGCGGCAGCACGAGGACATGGGGCCGCGCCAGCATGTGTGGCGCCAGCAGAACGATGGCCGCGATCACCATCAGCATGGTCAGGGCCGGCGAAAGCTCGCGCAGCAGGAAGAACGTGAGCAGGCCAAAGGCGAGTGCTATCGCCGCGGCGGCGATGGCGACGACGCCCGGCCAGCCGGCCAGCGCGTAGACGGCGGCATAGATGACCTCGGACAACCATTCGAAGGTGATCCAGGGCGCGCCGTGCTTCGAAAATGAAAACGGGTCGCTCGTCGGCAGGGTGCCATGCGCGATGATCCAGCGTCCGACCTCGATGTGGGAATAGCTGTCGGGATCCCCGAGCAGCCGCGGCCCGATGGCCAGCAGCACGGCATAGAGCAACAGCCCCACCGCCCAAGGGAGCGCTGCACGTGCCGAAAACGGTTGAACCGCGCTGTGGACGACCTGATCAGTCATGGCGGGCCAAGGTAGGCCGCAAGCGTTAAGTTCTTCTTTAGGGTTTCGCGCATTTGCCCCGGAGCGCAAGTGCGCTTCTGCCGCCCGCTTCAGGCCGCGCGCGCTGGCTTGCGCCCCGGGGGCCAGCCAACAAAAAAACGCGGCGTTGCCGCCGCGTTTTTCAATCTCAGTTGCCGCTTGGAATTACGCCTGCGGCTGCGGCTCGAGGCCGGGATCCGGATCCGGACGCGGGCGCGGCTTGCCGGCCGGGGGCACGGCGGAGGCGCGCGGGGTGGTCGGCTCGAGCACGGACTCGCGGTTCGGCTTCTTGCCCTTGAGCAGGTCGACGATCTCATCGCCGGTCAGCGTCTCGAACTCGAGCAGGCCCTTGGCCAGCGTCTCGAGATCGGCGCGCTTCTCGGTGAGGATGCGGGTCGCTTCCTTATAGCCTTCCTCGACCAGGCGCTTGATCTCGGAATCGATCTTCTGGACGGTGGCTTCGGAGGCGTTCTGCGTGCGCGACACCGACATGCCGAGGAAGACCTCGTCCTGGTTCTCGCCGTAGGAGACGGTGCCGAGCTCTTCCGACAGGCCCCAGCGCGTCACCATCATGCGGGCAAGGCGCGTGGCCTGCTCGATGTCGGAGGCCGCGCCCGAGGTCACCTTCTCGCGGCCGAAGATCAGCTCTTCGGCGACGCGGCCGCCCATCATGATGGCGAGGCGCGAGGTCATCTGCTCCAGCGACATCGACAACTTGTCGCGCTCCGGCAGCTGCATGACCATGCCGAGTGCACGGCCGCGCGGGATGATGGTCGCCTTGTGGATCGGATCGGTCGCGGGCACGTTGAGGCCGACGATGGCATGGCCGCCCTCGTGATAGGCCGTCAGCAGCTTCTCTTCCTCGGTCATGACGAGCGACTTGCGCTCGGCGCCCATCATCACCTTGTCCTTGGCCTCCTCGAACTCGGCCTGCGTCACCATGCGCTTGTTGCGGCGGGCAGCGGTGAGTGCGGCCTCGTTGACGAGGTTCATCAGGTCGGCGCCGGAGAAGCCCGGAGTGCCGCGCGCGATGGTCTTGAGGTTGATATCGGGGGCCAGCGGAACTTTACGAACATGCACCTTCAGGATCTGCTCGCGGCCGACGACGTCGGGGTTCGGCACCACGACCTGACGGTCGAAGCGGCCCGGACGCAGCAGCGCGGGATCGAGCACGTCGGGACGGTTGGTCGCGGCGATCAGGATCACGCCCTCGTTCGCCTCGAAGCCGTCCATCTCGACCAGCAGCTGGTTCAGCGTCTGCTCGCGCTCGTCATTGCCACCGCCAAGGCCGGCGCCACGGTGACGACCGACGGCGTCGATTTCGTCGATGAAGATGATGCAGGGCGCGTTCTTCTTGGCCTGCTCGAACATGTCGCGGACGCGGCTGGCGCCGACGCCCACGAACATCTCGACGAAATCAGAACCCGAGATGGTGAAGAACGGCACGTTGGCTTCGCCCGCGACCGCGCGCGCGATCAGGGTCTTACCGGTGCCGGGAGGGCCGACCAGCAGCACGCCGCGCGGGATGCGGCCGCCGAGGCGCTGGAACTTGCCGGGATCGCGCAGGAACTCGACGATCTCCTGCAGGTCCTGCTTGGCCTCATCCACGCCGGCGACGTCCTCGAAGGTGACGCGGCCATGGGCCTCCGTCAGCATCTTCGCTCGCGACTTGCCGAAGCCCATCGCCTTGCCGGCGCCGCCCTGCATCTGCCGCGACAGGAAGATCCAGACGCCGATCAGCGCGATGAAGGGCAGCCAGGAGACCAGCAGCGAGACGAACCACGGCACGTTGTCGCCGGGCGGCTTCGCGGTGATCTGCACCTTGCTGTCATAGAGGCGCTTCACCAGCGTCGGGTCGTTCGGCGCGTAGGTCTGGAAGCTGGAACCGTTGGTGAAGGTGCCGTGGATGTCCGGCCCCTGGATCACGACGTCGCGCACATTGCCGCGGTCAACCTCGCTCAGCAGCTGCGAGAAGGCGATGTCCTGCGAGGAAGCCCGCTGACCCGGATTCTGGAAGAGCGTGAACAACGCCAACAGCAGCAAAACAATGATGACCCAGAGGGCGAAATTGCGCAGATTGGCGTTCATCGATCTTCCTTCGTGGTCGCGCGGATCGCGGCCCTGATCCTTGGGTCGTTACTTCCGTCAATGCGAGGAAATCCCAAGGAATCCTCATCGTTGGACGCATACAATTTAGGTGCCGCCCCGGTCGCTGCCAAGGGAACGAGATGGGACTATTTATCCCATCTTACCGCGATTCCCGCTGAAATAATGGCGCCCAAACCGGGGTTTTTCCTGCCTGGTTAAGGTGGCCTGACGGGCACGGACGCGAATTGACCGGTGTCATCATCCGCTTCTCTTTCGCGCTCATTTGCCCTTGCGCCGCCGGGCCGGCGCCGGCGCGATCTGGATACGCCCGCCGGCAAGGCTGATCAAGGCTCCCGCAAGGGTTTGCTTCAGGACCGGCCGGCCATTTGCGGCTGCACGGGGGCTGGCGGCCGCCCGATCAAGCACGGACATCAGGGTTTCGACCTTGCCGAGTTCCGCCGGCCCTTCATGACCGAGCGCGTTGATGGCCCGCAGCAGCAGCCGCAGCCGCACCTCCTCCGGCAAGGCGGCAAAAGCCGAGGCCTCGAAGCTACGGACGCCCACCTGCGGCGCATCGCCGCGATCCCGCACGCGGAGGAAGCGCTCGGCGCCGTCGGCGAGCACCTCGATCGCCGCGTTGGCCCGCGCCAGCCTTGCCGCGAGCCGCGCCAGATTTCTGGCATCGCCGCCCTCGGCTGCGAGAAGCGGCAGCAGCGCGCGCAGCCGCGGCCGGGTGAAGGCGGCGTCCCGGTTGCTGGGGTCCTCGGCAAAGCCGATCTTCGCCCGCCGCAAGGTCGCGATCAGCTGCGATTTGGGGACATCGAGCAACGGACGCGCCAGCACGATTCCGTCGCGCGCGGTGAAAGGAGCCATGGCCGAGAGCCCGGCAAGTCCGCTGCCGCGGAACAGGCGCATCAACAGGGTCTCGGCCTGATCGTCACGGGTGTGGGCCGTCAGGACATGGCTCGCGCCGGCGGCACGCGCGGCCTTTGCAAGCAGACGGTAGCGGGCCTCGCGCGCAGCGGCAGGCAACCCCGTCTTCGGCTTTTCACCGTGCCAGCGCAGAGTCCGGTGCGGCAATCCGAGCGCGGCGGCGAGCCGCTTGACCTCGCGCGCCTCGCGGGCGGCTTCCGGGCGCAGGCCGTGATCAATCGTCACGACCGTGATTTGCGGGGCTCGCGCGAGGCTGCGCTGCCAGCGGGCCGCAAGCCACATCAGCGCAACCGAATCGGGCCCGCCGGAGACCGCGAGCACCAGCGCCGGCGCATCTTTCAGGCCCGCGAAGAGCCGCCTCGCCTCGCGCGCCGAGATCGGTGAATTGTCGTCGTCTGACATGACGCTGCAATCGTCCGCGGATGGACCGAGTGTTTAGCGCAACGCCATCGGTTTTGTCAGCGGATCAGCACTTCACCCGCTTCTGCTCGCGATCGACAGTGGATTTGACGCTCGCCGAGGCGCGCGGATATTTGCGGCCGATCTCGCCGAAGGCGGCGCAGGCGGCCTCCTTCTCCTTCAGCGCGGCGAGCGACTGGCCGAGCCGCAGCAGCGCATCCGGCGCCTTGGCCGATTTCTCGTATTTGGTGGTGACGGCGAGGAAGGCTTCCGCGGAGTCACGATATTGCTGGCGCTGGAAATAGCTCTCGCCGAGCCAATATTGCGCGTCACCAAGCAGCGGGTCACTCGGATATTTCTGCGTGAAGTTCTTCATGGTCTGCTCGGCCAGCGCGTAGTCCTTGCGCTGCATGTAGCCGATGCCGAGGTCGAACTCGTCGCGCGGCGTCGCCGAGGGCGGCAGGGTGGCCAAGGCAGCGCCCCCGGCCGGTGCGGGATAACCCGATTGCGCCGGCGGATAGCCGGGCTGCGCGGCCGGCGGCACACCTTGCTGGTAGCGGGGGCTGGTGTTGGCGAGATCGAGCGGCTCGCCGGCATTGCGGCCGCCGCCGGGCGTGACCGCCGGCATCGGCTGCTGCCCGCCGCCGAGTGCGCGCGGCGCACCGGGCGCGTTCGGGTTCTGGTTGGGGTCGAAGGCATCGCCGCGGCGGCGCGTGCCGGGTGCGCCGGGCGCCGGCTGCTCCTGAACGATCGGCGCGGGCGCGGCGATCTGCGGCTGCTCGTAAGCAGGCTGAGCGGCCTGCTGTTGCGACGGCGGCTGGCGGTAGCCGGGCGCGACCTGACCTGGCGCAATCTGGCTCGGGGCGATCTGCGCCGGCGGCATCGCCGCGACGTTGGGTGCCTGCCCGGGCGCGGCTTGCGCGCCGCCCTCGAGCGCCCGCAGCCGCTCTTCGAGCTGGCGGTTGCGATATTGCAGCTCTTCGTTCTGGCCGGTGAGCTGGCGCAGCCGGTTCTCCAGCCGCTCGATCCGCATCTCCGGGTCGGCATCTTCCGACTGCCCGTAGCCCGATTGCGCAAGTGCGGGCGAGCACAAGGAGAGCAGCGCGGCGGTCGCCACGGTGCCGGTAAAGACCTTAAATCTGGATGACATCTTGCCCTGACGACGAAAGCGAAATGGCCTGCGACGGAACCCTCGACGCGCCACACATTGAAGTGGAGTACGCCAAAAATGTGACTGATACCAAGGGGTTTTCAGTCACAGAATGCTGAAACGAAACCGGCGCCCGAGAGGGCGCCGGCATCATCCAATTCCAAAGCTGAACGGCACCTGACTGACCGCCCGCGACCTGACCGATCGTCAGGAGCTCGCGTTCAAGACAGTGACTGCGCGGCGGTTCTGCGACCAGCAGGAGATGTCGTTACAGACGGCGACCGGCCGCTCCTTGCCGTAGGAGATCGTGCGCATGCGGTTCGGGTCGATGCCGCGCGAGGCGAGGAACGAACGCACCGACTGGGCACGCCGGGCGCCGAGCGCGATGTTGTATTCGCGGGTGCCGCGCTCGTCGGCATGACCTTCGATGGTGAAGGAGTAGCGCGGATAGGTCTGGAGCCACTGCGCCTGCTTCTCCAGGGTCACGATCGCCTGCGGGGTCAGATCGGTCTGGTCGCTTTCGAAGAACACGCGGTCGCCGACATTGACGACGAAGTCCTGCTGGCTGCCCGGCGTCGCCGCATTGGCCATCGCATCCGTCGCGGCATTCTTGTTGGCGCAGGCGCCCATCGACAGCGCGACGGCGAGCACCGCGGCCAGCTTCAATCCCTGGAGGATACGCATAGGATGTTTCATTCCGGAGCCTCCACGCTCACGTTAGTCCACTGCTGTCCGGTCTACAGGGGGTTGGTTAAGCGAACGTTCCGTCAACCTTGACGGAACCTTGCCACAGCCGGTCAAATGCCCCCAACCAGCGAAAAGCAAACGCCATGGTTAATGGGTTGTAAATGTGGCGCGAGGGTGAAGGCAAGCCGGTCGATGATCAAAACACCGTTCCGCCAGGATCGACCCCGGCGGCCGAGCGGCTGAAGCCGCTCACGGACTGAAGGGTTCAGGCCGGCGCAGCCGCGCCGGCAACGAGAACCGGCCGCGATGGGGCAATCCGGGGGGCGCTACGTTCGAACAGCATCCGCCGCTCGAACGCACTGGATCGCATGATGGGAAAACGCGTGAGGATCTTTTCCCGGACTCTAGGATAGTCCGAAGCCATCAGGACGGCTTTCTTGGTCGGCCAGCCCGGAAATGAACGCGGCTCGGTGAGAGTCTCGGACAGGAACACGCGGCGGTAGAACGCCTGATGATCGGTGCGCACCATCGAGAGTCCGACATCGGCGTTGAAGTGCTCACAGGCGACGAAGGGAAGCCGCACCGTCAGATAAGGCAGTTCGGGGAACCGCTGCTGCATTTCCGGATCAGCGACGAATCGACAGGGGTCGATGAAGACCTCGCCCCGGTCCAGGCGGGGATGCAGCACGTCACCGAACACCTCGGTCGTGTAGGACATCCGCCATTCGAATGTCAGAACGTGGATGCGGACGGCACTGCAGAGTTCGTTGTCGACGTAGACTCCGAAATTCCAGACGTTGGGCGCGTCGTCGAAACGGTCGGTCACCCGCTGGGATTCCGACGGCGGAATCAGCCCGGCGTGCAAATAGGCATGGTAACGCATCCGATGGAGGCGATCCTTGTCCTCTTCCGTTTCGATGAGCCGATAATCCACACGCTCAAACAGCGCGGCTCCGCGTGGAACAAGCGCCGTTTGCGGTTCGGCCCCGGACTTCATCGATAACCCCTACGCTGCAAGCAACTTCTGCGAGTGAGCACAAGTTAATAGTTCCTTAAAGAAATTGCAAAGCGTTAGAAACGTTAGGGTTAACCTTTTGCGCCCCGTAAAAACACCGACAAGAAGAGCCTTTGTGAAGTCGGAAGGGAGGTCAGGCGATCGATCGCGCCGAAGCTGCGAGGGACTGATCGTTGCCGCCGCGAACGCCGTAGGAGGCATTGAGCAGCTGACGAATGCGCACGGCAGGGACTGGCCGGCTGAACAGGTATCCCTGCGCTTCGGTCACTGTCCCGTCGGCGTTGATGAGCTCGAGTTGCTCGTTGGATTCAATTCCTTCCACCACCACCGACATACCGAGGTCGGCGGATAGCCGCGCCACCCCCCGCAGCAGCGTCAGCGGACGGTCCGAGTCGATGCCTTCCAGGAAGGAGCGGTCGATCTTCACCTTCTGCATGGGGAAGTTGTGCAAATAGCTGAGGCTGGAATAGCCGGTGCCGAAATCGTCCAGCGAGATGCGCACGCCGAGCGCGTGCAATTGCGACAGGATGTCGTGCGTCAGCTGGGTGTTGCGCAACAGCGAAGACTCGGTGATCTCGATCTCGAGCCGATGCGCCGGCAGGCCCGACACTTCGAGGGCATAGCGGATTTCACTCAGGACGTCGCGCTGGTGGAATTGCTGCGGCGAGAAGTTGACGGCGACGCTGACGCCTTCCGGCCACTTCATGCATTCCACGCAGGCGCGGCGCAGGATCCAGCGGCCGAGATCGACGATCAGGCCCATGTCCTCCGCGACCGGGATGATGTCGATCGGCGACACCGTGCCGCGCACCGGGTGATTCCAGCGCAGCAGCGCTTCGCAGGTGGTGATCTTGCCGGACTTCAGATTGACCAGCGGCTGATAGAACAGCTCGAACTCCTCGTTGGCGAGCGCCTTGCGCAGGTCGAGCTCGAGGATGCGGCGGGCCTCGACGGTCGCCGCCATCTCGTCGCGGAAGAAGCAGAAGGTGCCGCGACCGTCGGCCTTGGCACGGTACAGCGCCATGTCGGCATTCTTGAGCAGCGTGTCGGCGCTGGTGCCATCCGGCGAGGTCAGCGCGATGCCGACACTGGCGCCGATCTCGACCAGGTGATTGTCGATGCGATAGCGCTCGCTCAGCCGCTCTACGATGCGGCGGGCGAGCGCCGCCGCGTCCTCCGGCGAAGCGAGGTTCTGCTGGAACACGACGAACTCGTCGCCGCCGAAGCGGGCGACGAAATCTTCGGGCCGCAGCATCTCGCGCAGGCGGTTGGCCACCGCACACAGGAGCTGGTCGCCGCAGGGATGGCCGAGCGTGTCGTTGACCTGCTTGAACTGGTCCAGATCGATGAACAGCAGTGCGGAGAGCCGCTCGGCATGATGCGTGCTCGCCAGCAGTCGCTCGATCTCGTCGCGGAAGCTGACGCGGTTCGGCAGCGCCGTGAGATCGTCGAAGCGGGCCAGATGGCTGATCCTGGCCTCCGCCGTGCGCCGCTCCGTAATGTCCTCGAGCAGCACCACCGCACCGCCGTCAGCCATCGGCTGTACGGTCCATGACAGCGAACGGTTCCTTTGTGAATCGGGGTCGGCGGTGATGATCTCTTTCGCATGCGCGTTTTCGATATCGGCAATGATCGCAGCGCCGCTCGCGGCCGAGATCGATCCCCCCTCGACACATGCGGCGACGATGTCGCGCGCTGTCATGCTGCTCTGGGTGAGATTGCCGGGCAGTTTCATCATGGCAGCAAAGCGGTGGTTCATCACCGCGAGCTGGCCGTCGATGCGAAACATGCAGAGCCCGTGCGGCATGTTGTTGAGCGCCGTGTCGAACTGGCCGGCGAGCGCAGCCTCGCGTTCGCGTGCGACAACCGCGCGCAAGAATATCTTGTGCAGATTGCCGGACAGCCGCATGACCGAAAGGAGGAACGCGGCGCAGACGACGGACATCGCGACGTAATAGGGCGTGCGGTGCAGCGCCAGCGCGATCACGGCCGGTCCGAAGATCAGAGTGGCTTGCAGACGAAATATCCACTGCCGTCCATAAGCTCTCCCGGCCCCTCCCGCCACGATTCCGGTGGTGACCGAGAGCGCAATCATGTGGGCGACGGCATCTTCATTGCTCAACAGCGTCGTGGAACACCAGAGACCGATTACGGCCGCCTGAATGAGCGCTCCAATCTGGTAGCGCTTCTGCCAACGCGCCGCTCGTTCGGCGCTCAGAACCGATTTTTGAGCCTGGTATCGACTGAGATCGAAAGCGCGTATAGCTCCCGCAAGAATGAGAAGCGGAACAAAGCCCCAGAGCAGCACCTGTCCGGTCTTGAGCGCCGTCAGCGAGGCCGAGAATGCCGAGAACACAATGCCGGTAAGCACCGTGCCGGGAGCTTCGAACAGCGAATCGGTCAGCGCCGCCGAGATCGTCGGCGAGGCCTGGTCCGGCTCTCTGCTCTGGCTTGCGAACTGCATTGGTGTTTGTACGCGCGTCCTGTTTGCCGCGTACTTTTACCCACTTCAGGTGAAGCCTTTCTGAGGGAACATCGTTAAAGTCGAGTTGTTTTCGGCAACGACGAAATGGCTTTCGCCTGATATATCAGGCAGGTAGGAAACTCTCGCCGGGGCCCAAGGTGAAGGAAGTGTTGCCCTTCGTAGAGAACGCGGAAAAATCGGCGCGTTTTTTCGAAAACATCGCGCGTCTGAACGCGCGATGTTTCAGATGTCGTCAGCCCGAGGTCGAGGACAAGAGCGGCGACCATGCCGGGTCCGAGGCGAAGCCCGGCGTCGGCACCTTCAATTCGTTGCGGCCGGAGATGTCGACCGAGTACAGCGACGGCCCGCCGTTGCCGCCGGGATCGCGGAAGAACATCAGCACGCGGCCGTTCGGCGAGAAGGTCGGGCCTTCATTGTGGAAGCCGGAGGTGAGCAGCCGCTCGCCCGAGCCGTCGGGCTTCATGACGCCGATCGCGAACTGACCGCCGCCCTGCCGGGTGAAGGCGATGTAATCGCCCTTCGGCGACCACACCGGGGTGGAGTAGCTGGCGTTGGTGTCATCCTTGGAGAAGGAGATGCGCTGCGCCTGTCCGCCACCCGCACTCATCACGTAGATCTGCGACCTGCCGCCACGATCGGACTCGAAGCAGATCCGGCTGCCATCGGGCGAATAGGACGGCGAGGTGTCGATCGCCGGCGTGTCGGTGAGACGCGTGGTCGAGCGCGAGCGCAGATCCATCACGAACAGGTTGGAATTGCCGCCCTGCTGCAGGCTCATGATGACGCGCTGGCCGTCCGGCGAGAAGCGCGGCGCAAAGGTCATGCCGGGGAAATTGCCGACGATCTCGCGCTGGCCGGTCTCGATGTTGTAGAGATAGACCTTCGGATCACCCTGGCCGAACTCCATGTAGGTGATCTCTTGCGAGTTCGGCGAGAAGCGCGGCGTCAGCACGAGGTCGGAGCCGCGGGTCAGATAGCGCACATTGGCGCCGTCCTGGTCCATGATCGCGAGCCGCTTGACGCGGCGCTCCTTCGGCCCGGTCTCGTCCACGAACACGACGCGGCTGTCGAAATAGCCCTTCTCGCCGGTCATGCGCTCGTAGATCTGGTCGGAGATGATGTGGGCGATGCGGCGCCAATATTCCGGCGAGGTGAAATATTGCTGGCCGGCGAGCTGCTGGCCGGAGATGACGTCCCACAGACGGAATTCGGCCTTGAGACGGCCGTCCGGCTGCCGCGTCATGCGGCCGGTGACGAGCGCCTGCGCGTTGAGGGTCTTCCAGTTCTGGAATTGCGGCGCGACGTCCATGTTGCTGATGCGCTCGATGAAGGCGGCCTGGTCGATCGGCGCGAACAGGCCCGAGCGCTTCAGATTGTTGGTGATGACCTGCGTGACGCCGTTGCCGACGTCGCCGTCGGACGGCGAGCCCGGCAGGAAGCTGGTGATCGCGATCGGGATCGGCTGGAATGCCGTGGGATCGATGCGCAGGCGCCCCTCCTGCCCTTGAGCGAAGGCGCGTCCGCTCCCGAGCATCGCGAGCGTCGATCCGGTCAGGGTCATGAAGCGGCGGCGGTTCATCGAGCTCACGTCATTCATCGCAAAATTCTTTTGTTCGGATGTCACAACATATCTTTCAGGCCGAAAGTCATCGGAATGAGCTTCCAGCTCTCGTACTGCTGCTTCGGCATGAAGGAATAGACCTGGCACTGCACGATGGCACGCTTGGCGCTCTCCGCCACCGCCTGTGCGATCGACCGCGACGGTCCACGCACTGCGACGACGATCGGCTCGGAGGCGAGCGATCCGTCGATCTTCATGGGAATGTCGATGTCAGCCTCGTACTGATCGGCATCCTGCCCGTTATAGGTGGGGGTGAAGCAGCGCTTGACGGCGCCCTGGAATGCACCGCGCCAGGTCGCGACATTGGTGGCGGCCGTCCCGGTCGCCGCCCCCAGCGATGCCGACGCGTTCAGCGTCGACCCGGCGAGCTCGTGCCGGGTCGCGGCGCGCTTGTCGAGGTCGCGCTGGATCTGCGCGGGATCGAAGGTGCGCTCCTTGGGCTTGGGCTGCTGCTGCGGCTGCACCGCCGCGACCTTCTGCTCCACGGGCTTCGGCGGCGGCTTCTTGGTCTCCATCTTCTTCTGCAGCTCGGCGATCGGATCTTCCTTGGCCGGATCAGGCTTCTTGTCCTGCGGCTTCGGCTCTTCCTTCGGCTTGGCTTCCGCCACCGGCTTGGGCGGCTCCGGCTTCTTCTCGACCGGCTTCTCGACGGGCTTCGGCGGCGGCTCCGGCTGCGAGTTGGTCTTGATCAGCTCTTTTTTCTCGGTGACCTTGCCGACGGCGTCTTCCTCGGGCTTCGGTTCGGCGATCTTCTCGACCTTGGGTTTCGGTTCTTCCTTCTTGCCGGTCTTCTGCCCCGCCATCATCTTGGCGAGCTGATCGGTGGAGATGATGTCGACCGGAAGCGACTCCTCCGGCGCGATGTAGGCCTTGCTGCTGAAGGTGACGAGCCCCCATCCCAGCACGAGGACATGCAGGGCAATCGACGCAACGAGTGTCTTGTCGACGTTCACCTTCACGGCCTCAAGACCCCTGATCCGCTTCCGTGACGAGCGCCAGCTTCTTGAATCCGGCGCCCGAGAGCTGGCCCATCACCTTGGCGACGGTGCCGTAATCCGCCTTCTTGTCGGCGCGCAGATAGATGCGCTCCTCGAGGCCGCCGCGCGCATCGGTGATCGCCTTCAGCTTCGGGATCAGCTCGTTCAGCGCAATCTCGGTATCGTTGATGAACACCTTGCCCTTGATGTCGACCGACATCTGGATCGGCTTCTGGTCGTTGTTTTCGAGGCTCTTGGCCTGGGTCTGGGGCAGGTCGAGCGGCACGCCGACGGTCAACATCGGCGCCGACACCATGAAGATGATGAGCAGCACCAGCATGACGTCGACCATCGGCGTGACGTTGATCTCGGCCACGACCGGCTTGCGCCGGCCGCGGCGCCCGCCGCCGCCGGACGAACTCGCAACGTTCATGGCCATGATCGCGTGCCCAAATTGCCCTTCACACTATACATGCCGTCGTTCAGCCCCGCTCGTCGATCTGACGGGACAAGATGGCTGAAAATTCATCAGCAAAGCCCTCGAGCCGCTGGGCCTGCCGGTTCACCTCGGAGGTGAACTTATTGTAGAAAATAGTGGCAGGAATGGCGGCGATGAGGCCGACGGCGGTCGCAAACAGCGCCTCGGCGATGCCGGGGGCGACCACCGCCAGAGAGGTATTTTTCGACGCCGCGATCGACTGGAAGCTCGACATGATGCCCCAGACCGTGCCGAACAGGCCGACGAAGGGGCCGGCGGAGCCGACGGTCGCGAGCACCAAGAGGCGCCGTTCCAGCCGCTCCACCTCGCGCGCGATCGAGACGTTCATCACCTTGTCGATGCGCATCTGAAGCCCTGCGACCGAGCGGGCATGGCTCTCGAACGAGCGCTTCCACTCGCGCATCGCCGCCACGAAGCAGGCCGCCATGGAATGCGTCGGCTTGGCCGACAGCGTGCGATAGAGCTCCTCGATCGACTCGCCGGACCAGAACGCCTGCTCGAACCGGTCCATCGAGCGGCGGGTGCGCGCGTAGAGAAAGATCTTGTCGATGGCGATCGCCCAGACCCAGACCGAGCAGGACAGAAGTCCCAGCATCACCGCTTTCACGATCCAGTGAGCCTGCCAGAACAGCGCAATCAGCGACACGTCGGCGGAGGCAGCAACCGGAAGGGCTGACTGAGCCAATTCGGCCGGATTCATAAGCAGTATCCTCTCAAGGCGATCGTTACCTAATGTCCTTCGGCCAGCAAATCTCAGCCGGTATTCCCCAACAGCCGCGCTGGACCCGCGCGGCCGGCAAGCCCGCTCAAAGCCTTGTCTTTCTGGGGTGCAGGGCTAGTCCAAAGCCGGCCGCCTGCATTCCCCGCCAAGATGTCAAAACTAAGGGGCCTTGACCCCAGGCCTTGACGTCGGGCTCCGGGCACGCCTGTCCAGCCTTACCAGAGCCCGCCGATGGTTAATGCGGGGTTACCGGCGGCGCATTTGGCTGCGGGAAACCTAGGCCGTGCAGGGGGATCGGCACGGGTTCCGCGTCCATGGTATGGCCGGAGGAACCAGCTTTCGCCCCAAAAATTGTCCGGAAAATCACTTTCAGCGAGGTCTTGCCATGTCCATCAACCCCAAGACGACCGCCGCCATCGGCGATCACCCGCTCCACCCCATGCTCATCCCGTTCCCGGTCGCGTTCCTGGTCGGCGCGCCCATCGCCGATCTGGCGTTCATCGGAACCGGTGACAGTTTCTGGGCGCGCGCCGCGATGTGGCTGATCGGCGCCGGCGTCGTCATGGCGCTGGTTGCCGCCGCAGCCGGCTTCACCGACTTCTTCAGCGAGCCCCGCATCCGTCGCCTGAACGATGCCTGGTATCACATGGTCGGCAATCTCGCCGCGGTCGTGCTGGCCCTGGTCAATTTCTATCTCCGCTACGCCCAAGGCGCGGAGGCGTCGATCAAGCCGTGGGGCGTCGTGCTCTCCCTGGTCGTGGTCGGCATCCTCCTGTTCACCGGATGGAAGGGCTGGGAGATGGTCTACCGCCACCACGTCGCGGTGCTGGATGCGCCGGGCCAGACCAGCTCAGAGCCGGTCAACCCGCATCACGGCGGCGAACATCGCCGCGCCGCGTAAGCGAGGGCCCTTCAGGCGGCCGATGCTGCCTCGGGGCAGTTGGTCAGCCGCGCGGGATTGCCGACCGCCGTGCAGCCAGCGGGGATGTCGCGCGTCACGACCGTGCCGGCGCCGATCTTGGCAAAATCGCCAATAGCGATGTCGCCGAGAATGGTCGCGCCCGATCCGATGAAGACGCCGCGGCCGACCCGCGGCGAGCGTGTCGGCAGCTCGCTGCGACGGCCGATGCTGACGTTCTGCAGGATGGTGACCTCGTCGCCGATGACGACGTTGGCGCCGATCACGATGCCCGTGGCGTGGTCGAGATAGACCGCCGATCCGATGCTGGCGGCCGGATGAATGCTGACCTGCAAGACATTCGACGCCTCGTTCTGAAACAGCAGCGCCGCATCGATTTGGCCACGATGCCACAGCCAGTGCGAGACGCGCCAGGCTTGCAGCGCGACGTAGCCCTTGTAGTGCAGCAAGGGCGGCAGCAGCTCGGCGATGGCGGGATCGCGAGATGCGATGGCCTGCAAGTCGCGGCTGGCGGTCTCGATCAGGTCCGGCTCGCCGTGAAAGGCGTCGCGGGCAAAGGATGCGAAGCGCGCGCGTTCGGCGGCATTGCTGCCGAGGCGCTGGCCGATCAGATCGGATAAGGCTGCGGCAAAATTATCATGAGCGAGAATGGCGCCGGCGAGCGCCTTGCCGAACACGGGATCGGCAGCGGCCGCGCGCTGCGCCTCGCTGCGAAGTCTCCGCCAGAGGCTGTCGCTCGCCATGATCGCAGCTTCCGCCATTGCCGCCTCCGGTATTCTTGCGCGTCCTACTCAGGTGCCGAATATAGGACGTGGCTGGCCCCCGCGCCACGGCGCACGCGTGGCCCCCAAACAGCATGCCGCAGCTCCCCGTGAGGCTACGAGCTTGCATGCCAGGCACCCGCGACCATATAGTTCGCTTGCTATTCGGCCGGCGCTGCGTTGGCCGGGGATGTACACGCAGAGCATCTCAAGCCCCTGCGGTGGTCCGCCATCCGCGGGTTTTTCGCACCCGACGTCCTGCGCGGCCGATGCGAATACCCGATCCCCCTCACCCAAGGTCACGCCAAGACATGTCGCCCAACGCGCTCGCCGACGACCACCATGACGACGTCATGTACCCCTCCGCCATACCGTTCGTGCTGGTCCATTTCGGCTGCTTCGCGGCCATCTGGTCGGGCGTCACCTGGCAGGCCGTCGCGATCTGCGGTTCGTTGTACGTCGTGCGCATGTTTGCAATCGGGGCAGGTTACCACCGCTATTTCTCTCATCGGGCCTTTGCGACAGGGCGCGCGTTTCAATTCATCCTGGCCTGTCTCGCGCAGAGCAGCGCACAGAAGAGCGTTCTATGGTGGGCGGCCAAGCATCGGCACCATCATCTCCATTCCGATACCGAATTGGACGTGCACTCACCGCGCCAACGCGGCTTCCTGTACAGCCATGTCGGCTGGATTTTTTACCGGCAGCACGACGCGACCGACCTCGTGAAGGTCGGCGATCTCACGGTCTATCCGGAGCTGATGTGGCTGCATCGGCTGGAGCTTCTGCCGGCCGTCGTGCTTGCAGCGCTCTGCTTCCTGGTTGCGGGCTGGTCAGGTCTGATCGTCGGCTTCCTCTGGAGCACGGTGCTGGTCTATCACGCGACCTTCTGCATCAACTCGCTGGCCCATGTCCATGGACGCAAGCGCTACGTGACAGGCGACGATTCCCGCAACAACTGGCTGCTGGCCTTACTCACCCTGGGAGAGGGCTGGCATAACAATCACCACGCCTACCAGAGCAGCGTGCGACAAGGCTTTCGCTGGTGGGAGGTCGACGTGACCTATTACATCCTGAAGGTCCTGTCCTGGTTCGGCATCGTCTGGAACATGAAGGCGCCGCCCGAACTGGTGCTGCGCAACGAGCAGCAGCTCGGCGCACGGGTCATCAACAGGGCAGCCCGCCAGCTCGCCGGACAGTTCGACGCTCACGCGCTGGCGCACGCGATCTCGTCGGCGCTGCACAGGGCCGACATGGCCCAGCTGCAACTGCCGACGCTGCACGACATCTTTAATCGCGCCCACGAGAGCGTCGATGCGCTGACGCATCTGCATCTGCCGAAGATCCCGACCCGCGACGAGTTTCTCGCCGAAGCCAGGGCGATGTTCGCGCGAACGCGATCGCTCAACGAGATTGTGGACCACGCCTACGAGCATTTCCTGACGTCGGTTCGCGCGCAGCTCGCCACCGCGCGCTGACCAGGGTGACCTGCAAGGCCATCTGAACGTCGCGGCTGCCCAGCCGCACTCCCCCCAAGAACCAAACCGCCCGCCTGCGGGTTGCGCAGGCGGGCGGCTCGGGGCCATCAGGACTTTGGGGGCATGCGCCTGAAGGCTTTGAGAGGTGGACTTCTTCGGATCAACCCTGCTGCTGGTCGGTCGGCGGCGGGGTCGGACGCGTCTTGTGCTGCGCCATGAACTGGTCGAACTCTTCCTTGTCCTTGGCGTGACGCAGGCGGGTCAGGAAATCCTTGAACTCGCGCTGCTCTTCCTCGAGGCGCTGCAGCGTCTCGGCGCGATATTCGTCGAAGGCGCGGTTGCCGGAGGACGGCGGGCCGAAGCCAAAGCCGAAGCCGCGGCGATCCATGCGGTCGCGCATGCGATCCATCTTGTACTGCATCTTTTCCATCTTGTTCTGCCAGCGATCGTGGTGGCTCCAGCACGACATTCTTCTGCTCCCGAGTGTGAAAAAGAGAAGGGCAAGTCCGATCGGCCACCAGATGATGAAGCCGAGAATGGTCACGGCGATCCAGCCGGGATGCCAGGGCGTATCGAGCATGCGGGGGCGCTCGTACTGTTGGTATTGGTCCGAAGGGCCGCGCCATCGATTGACATCAGCGGTGTAGGCCATTTCCCATCTCCATCACGGCAACTGCGCCGTTGTGAATGTAAATAACATTTACATAGCTAGACTATCCCGCGATTTTGTCAAGCTGGCCGCCAGACACGCCCGCGTGATTATTCGCGCAATCTTATTTCGGCTTGCCCCAGGGACCGCCGGGCGGGACGCCCGAACCGGAGGGAGCCTCCGGCGGCACCGGCGGCGGCGCGGCGCCCTTGCCCGCAGGACGGCGGTCGGTCGGGAAACCGAGGCCGCGCAGATAGATCAGCACTTCGGCCTCCAGCAGCTCGTCCGGCGACATCGGCAGCTTGCGTCGCGCGGCATCGCCCCGCGAGAACAGCGAGGCCACGCCATGCGCCATCGACCAGATGTGCAGCGCCATCATCATGGCCGGCGGTCGGGGCGTGCCGGGTGGCGTCAGCGCGGCGAGCCGCTCGGCTGCGGCTCGGATGATGTTGAAGGCGCGTTCGCTGGCCGCCTGAAGTGCGGCATTGGCATCGACCGGCACGCCAGATTCGAACATCGCATTGTAGAAGGCCGGCTCCTCGCGGGCGAAGGCGAGATAGGCCTTGCCGACGCGCTCGAACGCGGTGACCGTATCGGGCCGCCCGTCGTCCCAGGCCGCGGACAGGCGCGCCTCGAACTGCTCGAAGCCGCGCTGCGCGATCGAGGACAACAGCTCCTCACGATCGCGGAAATGCCGATAGGGCGCCGCCGCACTGACGCCGGCCATGCGCGCGGCATCGGCGAAGGTGAAGCCGGCAGCCCCCTTCTCGGCGATCAGCCCGAGGGCCGCCTGCAACAGGGCTTCCTTCAGATTGCCGTGGTGATAGCCGCGCTCGGCGCGGCGCTGCTCCTTGCGCCAGCTCATGTGAACGACCTTTACATGAGCCGGGCGTGAAGGTCACTAGCGGCGATGGGGCATGATTAACCCCGTAGTCTCCGCAGTCGTTCCGAAGTGGCTCGAAGAGCCGCCCCGGAATGACGATCGCCGGAAGCTACATCTGCGGAATCGGGAGCACGGGCATGACCTCGATGGCCTCGCCCGGGAAGATCGCAAAATGCGGGTGGTTCTCGAACAGCTTTGCAGCGTCCTCCTGCGAGGCGGCGCGCACCACCGTGAAACCGGTCAGCGCGTTGCTGATCTCGGTGATGCCATTGGCGTCGATCCTGCGGGTCTTGCCGAGCGGGCCGCCCATCTCGACAATCACGGCTTTGTGCTTCTCGACCCAGCCTTGCCAGGCCGCCATGCCCTCCTGCTCCTTCGCCTTCCGTTCGGCCTCGGGCAGTGCGCGCCACGCCGCCATTTTCGATCCGGTCGTGCTGCCGAGATAGATGGCGAGGAATTTGTGTTCGGTGCTCATGGTTTTCTCCTGGGGGTTGAAAGATTGGGGACATCACGCAGCGGCTGTGTCGTCTACGTCTTCAGGTCGCCAAACCCGGCGAGGATCTCCTGCACCTCGGGCGAGTAATCGGCGATCTCGTGCACCTGCCGGATTTCGACGATCTCGTTCGGCGAAGCCGGACACTTCCTGGCCCACGCGATCGCTTCCTCGCGCGAAGCGACCTCGATCATCCAATAGCCGCCCAGGACTTCCTTGGCTTCCGCGAAGGGCCCGTCGGTCACCACAGGCTTGCCGGTCGCGAACGAGACGCGCGCGCCGGTCGACGGCGGGTGCAGTCCGTCCAGCGTGATCAGCACGCCCGCATCCTTCAGCGCCTCGTTGTAGCGCATCATCGCCGCAACGCGCTCGGGATCGAGCTGCACCTCCGGCGGCGCATTCTCGTAGCCGAGCGGGATCATCAGCATCATGAATCGCATGGGGCTCCTCGCTGTCAGTCCATTCCGATATGTCCTGCGGGCGGAAACGGCTGGCCCGCGCTCCCCTCCAAGACGAACGACCTCCTGCCGGGCCGACAGCGGGACAGAAATTATTTGGAGGCCGCGGGCGCAGCCGCGTCTGGCGCATTCTGGGCCACACCGGGCTCGATCGGCACGGCGCGAGGCCTTTCATGCCGAAACGAAAGCGCAGTAAAAGGGGCCGGCGCTCTCGCACGCCCCTCCCCGACACAGGACAGATCAGCCGATGCCGCAAGCCACGCAAAAAGTCGCCCTCGTCACCGGAGCCGCCCGCGGCATCGGGCTTGCCACCGCGAAGAAGTTCCTCGCAGAAGGCTGGCGCGTGGCGCTGCTCGACATCGAGGGCGAGCTGCTCGGCCGCGCGGTTGCCGAGATCGGCCAGAGCGAGGTAACGCTGGCGCTCACCTGCGACGTTTCCGACGCTGCCGCAGTCAGCGATGCGATGACGGGGATCGAGGGGCGGTTCGGCCGGTTGGATGCGCTGGTCAACAATGCAGGCATCGCAGTGTTCGCGCCGCTGATGGAGACGTCGGAGGCCGACTGGCGCCGCGTGCTCGAGGTCAACCTCTCCGGTCCGTTCCTCTGCACCAAGGCGGCCGTGCCCTTGATGCGCGACGGCAATGGCGGGGCCATCGTCAACGTCACCTCGATCTCGGCCGTGCGCGCCTCGACGCTGCGCTCGGCCTACGGCACCAGCAAGGCAGGCCTTGCGCACCTTACCAAGCAGCTCGCAGTCGAGCTCGCCTCGCTCAACATCCGTGTCAACGCGGTCGCGCCGGGACCGGTCGACACCGCCATGGCCAAGCAGGTGCACACCAAGGAAATCCGCGCCGACTATCACGACGCCATTCCGCTCAACCGCTACGGCCTGGAGGAGGAACTCGCGGAAGCGATCTATTTCCTGTGCTCGGGCAGCGCGAGCTACATCACCGGCCAAATTTTGGCCGTGGACGGCGGCTTCGATGCGGCGGGTATCGGCCTGCCGACGCTGCGCGGGCAGAGGCGCAACGGGTAGAATTTGTAGGGTGGGTTAGCGCTGCGGCTGCGCGAAGCGCGGTCGCGGCGCATAACCCACCACTTCTCACGCGGTCAGAAAGATGGTGGGTTACGCCAACGGACTGCGCTTCGCGCATCCGTCGGCTAACCCACCCTACCGGAATCGAGTTCGTGGAGAGTACCATGCAACGCATCACCTTCCTCAAAACCCTGATGCTTGCATCCGCGCTGCTCGTCGCCGCGCCGGCGGCGGCCGAGATCCGCATCATCCAATCCCCGGGTGGACAGGTCGGGCCGTTCCTCGATCTGTTCGAGAAAGTGCGCGAGAGCGGCGAGCGCGTCGTGATCGACGGCCCCTGCCTGTCCGCCTGCACGCTGGTGCTGAGCATCGTGCCGGGCGAGCGCATCTGCGTCACCAAGCGCGCCGTGCTCGGCTTCCACGCCGCGCGATCGGTGGACCGGCGCGGCCGCTTCTATGCCGAACCGGAAGCATCGGTCGCGGTGCTTGCCGCCTATCCAGGCCCGGTGCGCGACTGGATCAGCCGCCGTGGCGGTCTTAGCTCGCGGCTGCTCCTGTTGAAGGGGCGCGATCTCGCCGCGATCTATCCGCGTTGCCGCTGATACAGCCGGCAGCCGCCAACCGCTTTCAAAAGAGCGTCTGGATCACCGGCGCCAGCTTCGCGCTGGCGCAAATGAGCATTCCCCAGAGAGCAAAGTTGATCTGTAGCGCCGCCGCCATCGGTCGCTCCCCTTCCACGTGACGTCCATCCCAGTTTGTAGCTTTTATGACTCACCAATAGCGATTCTGACGTGCATATCACAGCCCAATATTGCGCCAATTGTTGTGCGATGCAGCCGGCGCCTCACTGCGTCCGCAAAGTGATGCGAAAGCACGACTCATATTCGGCCATGCCGGCAAGCTTGTTTTGCCTTGAGTTCCATTGAACCGATGAGGCGCGTGTCTCTCGCGCGCCGCTTATGGAGGCAAAAGCCCGGCATGATTCGACACGGCTTCATCGTGCTTACTTTTTGCACAGCGCTGATCGGCTGCGCAGAGGCGCAGGAGCGCCGCGCCATCGCATGGGATGGTCTCGGCAAGGATCCGAACCGTCCGCATGTCGCCAAGCGGCGCGTCACGACCGGCGCGCCGGCCGCAAGTGATCCCAATCAGGAGCGGGAAAAGGTGCTCGGCACATTGCGCCCATATTCCGAGGCGTGGTGGGCGGTCCAGGACGAGATACAGGCGGAGAACGACAAAAAGCTCGGCGCCAAGCTCGTGATCTGTCCTCGCTGCGTGGAATCGTCGCCGCCGCGAGAGGACGTCACCGGATCAATCCGGTGAGAGGAGACACGGCCGATCGACTCGTGACGTAACGAAGCGTACGTCCCCTCTCCCGCAGCATTGGAGAGAGGGGATCGCAACGCGACGGATCGCGCTCGCGCCCGTCACATGCCTTCGGCCGGGCAATTCACCATCCAGGGAATGCCGAACTTGTCGACGCACATGCCAAAGCCCTTGGCCCAGAACGTCTTGCTGAAGGGCATGGTGACGCTGCCGCCGTCGGCGAGCGCGTTGAACTTGCGCTCGCCATCTGCAGGATCCTTGACCGTGAGCGAGATCGAGAAGCCCTGCGGCTTGTGAAAGTGCTCGGCCGGCGCGTCGGAAGCCATCAGCACGCTGCCGTCGGGGAGCGACATGCGCGCATGCATGATCATCTTCTCGCGGCCGGGCGCGGCCGGCATCTCCGGCGGAGCATCCGATGCGCGCATCATTGCGTCGATCTTGCCGCCGAGAACCTTGGCGTAATAGTTGAACGCCGCTTCGCAATTGTCCTGGTAAAACAGATAGGGATTGAGCATCGTTTCTCTCCTCTTCGTTGCAGTCCTATTGCTTCTCGGTGAGCTTCTTCAGGCCGGCGAGGCCCGCCTCGAAATCCTTGCCGATCATGCCGTCCATGTTGATGAACACCTGCATGACCTTGGACAGGAACGGGGCCGGACCGTACATCGCCCATGTGACGAGTGTGGCATCGCCTTGCGGCACAAAGGTGAACTCGGCGGTGTTGTGGCCTTCGAACGGCCGCTCGAAATCGAGCTTGATGCGGAGCTTGGAGGGCCCGTTCGCCTCCAGGATCTCCATATGGCCGGCGCCGACATTGTTGTTGCCGTCCCAGGCATAGGTCGCGCCCTTGCCTGCCGCGGTTCCGCCGAACGTCCGCTTCATGGCGGGATCGCGGGTCTCATAGGGCGACCAGGCGGTCCAGCGATGGAAGTCGGCAACCAGCGGATAGATCGCAGCGGCCGGCGCCTTCACGACGAGCGCGCGCTCGACACGGAGCGTATCGGGTTTGGTCAGGGCAAAGACGAGGACCGCGGCAATGCCGACGGCGAGAACGATGGCGATGACGGCAATGGCTTTCAGCATGAGGGCTCTCCTGGATACGGGATTAAGACGAAGGAGAACGGCTGGGGCCGACAAGACGGAAACGGAATTATTTCAGCGTCATTCCGGGGCACCCGAAGGGTGAACCCGGAATCTCGAGATTCCGGGTTCGATGCTTCGCATCGCCCCGGAATGACGGTCTAGGGGCACCTGCCCTACTTCGTCTTCGCGCTTTCCTTTGCCCTCGGCTGGCTGTCCCGGATCAGGCGATCGAGATGCATGCGGATGTGGGCGGCTTCGGCCGAGGTGTTGGCGAGCGCAATGGCGCGGTCGAAGGCGATTCGGGCTTCGTCGTTGCGGCCGAGCTGCATCAGGAAGGCGCCGCGCACGCCGTAGAAATGGAAATAGTTGGCGAGCTTCGGCGCCAGCGGCTCGATCAGTTCGAGCGCGGCCTGCGGCCCGCGCACCTTGGAGACCGCGACCGCCCGGTTGAGCGTGACCACCGGCGAGGGCTGCACCACTTCGAGCGCGCCGTAGAGCAGGTCGATCTCCGTCCAGTCGGTCTCCTCCGGCGTTGCCGCGCGCGCATGCAGCGCGGCGATCGCGGCCTGGATCTGGTAGGGCCCGCTGCGGCGGTGGCGCATCGCCTTGTCGATCAGCGCGAGGCCCTCCGCAATCATGGTGCCGTTCCACAAGGACCGATCCTGATCGTCCAGCAGGATCAGCGAACCGTCCGCGGCAAAGCGCGCGGCGCTGCGCGCGTGCTGCAACAGGATCAGCGCGGTCAGACCCATGATCTCCGGCTCGCTCGGAAACAGCCGCAGCAGCAGCCGCGCCAGCCGGGTCGCCTCCTCGCACAGCGGCTTCCTGATTTCAGCCGTGTCGCCGCTCGCCGAATAACCTTCGTTGAAGATCAGGTAGATCATCGCCGCGACGCCGGCGAGCCGTTCGGAGCGCTCGACCGCGCCGGGCGCCTCGAACGGTGTCCCGGCCTCGGCGACCTTTGCCTTGGCGCGCGTGATGCGCTGCTCCATCGCCGCTTCCGAGACCAGGAACGCGCGTGCGATCTGCTTTACCGTGAGGCCCGAGACGATGCGCAACGCCAGCGCGATCTGCTGCGTCGCCGGCAGTCCTGGATGGCAGCAGATGAACATCAGCCGCAAGATGTCGTCGCGATAGTGCGAGCCGTCGAGCCGCTCGGCCAGCGCGCCTTCGGCGTCGTCGAGATCGGAGATCGCCTGGTCGTCCTCCGGCAGCGGCTGCTGCCTGCGCGCGCGTCGCACTTCGTCGATCGCAACGTTGCGGCCGACCATGATCAGCCAGGCCGCGGGATCGCGCGGAGGCCCGTTCTGCGGCCAGGTCTTCAGCGCGCGCAGGCAGGCGTTCTGAAAGGCCTCCTCTGCGGTGTCGAGATCGCGGAAATAGCGCAGCAGCGCGCCGACCGCCTGGGGTCGCGCCGAGGTCAGCGCAGTCTCGATCCAGGAGGTATCGGCCTCGCTCACGTCAGGTTTCCTCCGGGCCGGAACACGCCGACGGGACGCACCTCATAGGCGCCGCCGGGGTTGGCGGCAGCCAGCTCGCGTGCGACGTCGAGGGCGTCGTCGAGGTTCTTGCAGTCGACGATGTAGAAGCCGAGCAGCTGCTCCTTGGTCTCGGCATAGGGGCCGTCGAGCACCAGCGGCGGATCCTCCTTGCGCAGGGTCGCCGCCGCAGTCGTCGGCAACAGCCGCGCCACCGGCCCGAGCCGGCCCTGCTTGGTGAGCTTCTCCTGCACGACGGAGAGCTTCTTCATCACGGCCTCGTCCTGGTCCTTGCTCCAGGAGCCGACGAAATCCTCATCGTGATAGCAAAGAATGGCGTAAAGCATGGCCGGCACTTCCCTCGTCTGTTCTGAAGACGCGCCAATATGCCCCGCGCCGACAGCGCTGCGGAAAAAAATTGCAAGAAAAATCCGGCAGATCGTGCCAAGGAGGGCTTTCTCGAGCGGAACCTGAAGAGGCACTTCGAATGACCATGGGCACACTGGCCGTCCTGATCAACAGTACGCAGCAGAACTGGCTGCCGGAGCGCTGGAAAGCCCGGTTTGACGCCGTCTGCGGGGACCGCCGCGTGGTGCTGCTGCCGGACGCCGGGCTCGATCCGGCGGAGGTGCATTATGCGGCGGTGTGGAAGCCGGTGCCGTGCGATCTCGGCTCCTTCCCCAATCTGCGGGCGATCTTCAATCTCGGGGCGGGCGTCGATGCGCTGATGGCCGACAAGAGCCTGCCCGACGTGCCGCTGGTCCGCGTCGCCGTGCCTGACCTCACCAACCGCATGACCGAATATGTCGTGCTGCACGTGCTGATGCACCACCGCCAGGAGCTGTATTTGCGGGAGTCGCAGCGCGAGAAGCGCTGGGAGCCCAGATATCAGTGGCCGGCCAGCGCGATCACGGTCGGCGTCATGGGACTGGGCACGTTGGGCGCCGACGCGGCCGACGTGCTGCGGCGGCTCGGCTTCCGGGTCGCCGGCTGGAGCCGCAGCCCGCGCACGATCGACGGCGTCGAATGCTTCCATGGCACGGCCGGCATGGACGCATTCCTGCGCGCGACCAATATCCTGGTCAGCCTGCTGCCGCTGACATCAGACACGCACGGCATCCTCAACCGTGACGTCTTCGCAAAGCTCAACCGCAGCAGCCCGCTCGGCGCGCCGGTGCTGATCAATGCCGGCCGCGGCGGCCTGCAGAACGAGGCCGATATTCTCGCCTGCCTCGACGACGGCACGCTGGGTGCCGCCTCGCTCGACGTCTTCGTGCAGGAGCCGCAGCCAAAGGACAGCCGGTTCTGGACCCACCCCAAGGTGGTGCTGACGCCGCACAATGCCGCCGACACCGACGCGGATGCGATCTCGGCCTATGTCGCCCAGCAGATCGCGCGGTTCGAGGCGGGCGGGAAGCTGGAGAACGTGGTGGACCGCGCAAGGGGCTATTGAGACCGGCTGAGAGTCGCACGGCTCCGGCATGCCGTTCACCGTCTCTTAGCGAGAAGTTGATAGGCCTCGTTAATCAACGCTCAAACAACGAGTCGGACATGCGGGCGAGTCTCGGTCTCAGGATGCGGATCACGGTTGCGCTGGCGGTGACGGCCGCAGCGACCACCCTGTTTGCCGTGCTCGGCGCGATGTGGATCATCGGCGGGATCATCGACCGCGCCGACCAGCGCGAGCTGCGCAGCCATTATGATGCCCTGTTGTCGCGCATCGCCGAGGAATCCCGCCGCGCCGCCGCCATGGGCACCGTAGTTGCCGCGATGCCGGCGACGCAGGATGCAATGGCGAAACAGGACCGCAACGCGCTCGTCACCCTGTTCGGCCCGGTGTTCACCGCGACCAAATCGGAGTACGGCGTCGAGCAGTTCCAGTTTCATGTGGCGCCGGCAACCTCGTTCCTGCGCGTGCACCAACCCGCCAAGTTCGGCGACGACCTCTCCGGCTTTCGCAAGACGGTCGTCGCCTCCAACCAGGACCGCAAGGTCGTGGTCGGTCTCGAGGGCGGCGTCGCCGGTCTCGGCATCCGCGGCGTGGTGCCGATCGCGCAAACCGGCAAGCATCTCGGCAGCGTCGAATTCGGCCTGAGCTTCGGCCAGTCCTTCCTCGACGACTTCAAAGCCAACCGCCATGTCGACATCGCCTTCCATCTCGCCGATGGTTCGGGCTTCAAGCTCTTTGGCGGCACGCTGAAGGGCAAGAGCTTCTTCGATGCGACCGATTACGGCCGGGCCACCGGCGGCGACTTCACGGTGCGGCAGGGCAAGCTCGACAGTACGCCGGTCGCCGCCCTGCTGGGACCGGTCAAGGACTTTTCCGGCAAGCCGCTCGGCGCCGTCGAGCTGGTGATGGACAATGCCGACTATGTCGCTTCCGCCGATCGCGCGTGGTGGCTTTCGCTCGGGATCGCCGCGCTCGGGCTCGTGCTGGCCGCGATCGTCGGCTATCTGATCGCTCGCAGCATTTCGCGCCCGATCCTGTCGATCACATCAGTGATGCGCGAGCTCGCCGACGGCCGGCTCGACGTCGAAGTTCCCGTCAGCACGGCGAATGACGAAGTCGGCGCGATGGTGAAGGCGGTCGGGGTGTTCCGCGACAATGCCGTGAGCTTCGGCAAGCTTCAGGCCGAGCAATTCGAGGCCAAGGCCCAGTCCGAGGCGGAGAAGCGGCGGACTTTCGCGGCGCTCGCCGACAATTTCGAAGCCAGCATCCGCGACGTCGTCACCACGGTGTCCTCGGCCGCGGTCGAGATGGAGCATACGGCGCGATCGATGTCGGCCATCGTCGAACAGTCGCGGCAGCAGACCCGGATGGTGTCGTCGGCCTCGGCGCTGGCCTCCGAGAACGTGCAGACGGTTGCGGCAGCCGCCGAAGAGCTATCCTCGTCCATGACCGAGATCAGCCGCCGCCTCGCCCATGCGACCGAGGTGGTCGGCAAGGCGGCCAGCGACGGTCAGCGATCGAATGCGCGTGTGCAGAGCCTCGCCGACGCCGCGCAGAAGATCGGCGACGTCGTCTCCTTCATCAACGGCATCGCCGGTCAGACCAACCTGCTGGCGCTGAACGCGACGATCGAAGCGGCGCGCGCGGGCGAAGCCGGCCGCGGCTTCGCCGTGGTGGCGTCCGAGGTGAAGGCGCTGGCAACCCAGACCGCGAAGGCGACCGAAGAGATCGGCGCACAGGTCACCGCCGTGCAAGGCGAGACGTCAGGCGCGGTTGACGGCATCCAGTCGATATGCGCAACCATCCAGCAGGTCGACGAGATCTCGGCCGCGATCGCCGCCGCCGTCGGCCAGCAGGGCACGGCAACGCAGGAGATTGCGCAAAACGTCCAGCAGGCCGCGGCCCGCACCGGCGAAGTCTCGCAAAATATCGCGGGCGTCACCGACGGCATCGCAGCGACGGGTACCGCCGCCGAAGAGGTGCTGGGCTCGGCGGTCGAGCTTGCCAAGCAATCGCAGCGGCTGCGCGAAGAGGTGGATCGTTTCCTCGCGCAGATTCGCGCGGCGTAACTCAGGCCCTGGTCCCAGCTCCCACCATCACGTCGATTGCGCCCTTCACGATCGCCTCCAGCTCCTTGCGCGGCACGCGGGCGCGCGAGCGGATGGCAATGGTGTGGACGGTGGCCGATGCGATCTGCGCCAGGGCGAACGGATCGGCACTCTCCGGCAGCTCGCCTTTCTCCTTGGCGCGGCGGAAGCAACTGGCAAACGCCTTGTCGAGCCCAGTGAGGCCGTCCAGCACCATGGCGCGGATCTCGGGATCGCCGACCGCCTCGGAGGCCGCGGTCACCACCGTGAAGCAACCGCGCGGTCCGGTGTCGCCGGACAGATAGATGTCCAGCGCGGAAGCGTAGATGCGCTCCAGCCGCTGCCGCAGCGGCATCTCCTCGCGGAAGATCGCGACCATCGCCGCGCCCGCCTCGTCGCGATAGCGCTGGTAGCTCTTGATGTAGAGCTCGCGCTTGTCGCCGAAGGCGCCGTAGAGGCTAGGCCGGTTCATGCCGGTGGCTGCGCTGAGATCGTCGAGCGAGGTGGCCGCGAAACCCTGCTTGCGGAACAGATCGAGCGCCTTGCCGAGCGCGACATCGGGCTCGTAGGCGCGCGGACGGCCGCGGCGCTTAGGCTGGCCGCGGCGCTCGGGTTGACCGCGGGATTCGGGCTGATTGGCAGCAGCTGGCGGCTTCGATTTTTGTACCATTTCGCAAGATAATCCTTGACCGCATCCATATTATGCAAGATGGTACAAAAATCAATCTGGCCAGGTTGAGCGACACCCAAAGAGGAATTGCCCAAGGAGGCTACCAGATGGATCTCTATTTCTCGCCGCTTGCCTGCTCGATGGCGACGCGCGTCGCATTGTATGAAGCCGGCGCCGGGGCGAATTATCTCGAAGTCGATCCGCCGACCAAGACGGTGCTGAACGACGGCTCCGACTTCCGCACCGTGAATCCGATCGGCCTCGTGCCGACGCTGCGCACCGACGAGGGCGTGGTGCTGACCGAGAACGCCGCCATCCTGCAATATGTCGCGGACCGTTTTCCGCAATCCGGTCTCGGCGCCACAGTTGGCATCGAGCGCACAAGGCTGCATCAGTGGCTCTGCTTCATCGGCACCGAGCTGCACAAGGGTCTCTTCATTCCCCTGCTCGACCGCAAGGCGCCGCAGGAAGCCAAGGCGTATGCGCTGGAGAAGAACCTGTCGCGGCTCGACTATCTCGACAAATACCTCGAGGGACGCGAGTTCCTGCTCGACCATTTCAGCGTGGCCGATGCCTATCTCGCCACGGTCATCAACTGGACCATGGCGACGCCGCCGATCGAGCTTGCGAAATGGCCGAACGTGAAGGCGTATTACGAGCGCCTGCGTCAGCGGCCGTCATTCGCGAGGGCGGTCGCCGAGGAGTTCGAGCTGTACAAGGCCGAGCTCGCGCGGAAGAAGGCGGCGGCCTGAGGCCGCACGCGAGCTCCGTATTCGCGCGGCAGCGACGCTATTCCGGCTCAGTCGGGTCAGCGTCGCTCCGTCGTGCAGCGCGCTATCTCGGCGCCTGCAGCGTGATGCCGTAGCGGCGATAGATCCGGTCGATCGTGCCGTCGCTGCGCAGCCGTTCCATCGCTGCGTCGACGGCCTCGCGCAACGCATCGTCCGGCCGGACCATGCCGACGCCGACGTTCCAGTTCAGATCGGCCGTGCTCTCATCGCGATCCAGGATCCGGAGCGGATTGTCCGGATGGGTCAGATTGAAATAGCTCGCCGCAGTGGGCGTGACCGCGGCGGCATCGATCTCGCGGTTCGATACGGCCTCCAGGCTGTCGCTCTCGAAGCCGAAGGTCGATATCGGCACGCGCCGCTGACCGATGATCATGGCTGCGATCGATCCAACCTGCACGCCCACCTTGGTCGACCCGTTGAGGCTCGCGAAGGACGTGAGCGTGCTGGATGAAGGCACGGCAAGCGCGACGCCCGTGCGATAATATGGTTTGGAGATTCTCAGGCGGGTTTCGCCTTGCGCTTCGCGATCGGCGATGACGTCCAGAAGAATGTCGCAGCCGGCGCTGCGCATCTGGTACTGCGTGATGATCCAGTCGAGCCTCAGGGAGACACCGAGCTCGCGTGCCAGAACCCGGCCGAGCTCGACCTGGAAGCCGGGCGGATCGCCGGTCTTGTGCGCGAAGGGAAGCGAATTGGGATGGGCGCAGAGCCCGATCACACCGCTGGAGCGGATCGCCTCGAGGGTTCGCGCCGACGCCGGCCCCGACAGCACGATGGCGGCGACGATAACAGGGACAAATGCCTTCATGCCGCGCTCTCTGCGGTTCAACCCTCGCGCGGTTTCAGGGCGCGGATGTATTTGACCATCTGGTCGATCTGGGCGTCGGTGAAGGCGCCGTCGAAGGCCGGCATCGCCCCCTGCTTGCCCTGCTTGATGCGATTGCGAATGAAGTCGTCGTCGCGCGGCGAATTCATCAGTTGCGGCCCTTTGCCGGCGGCACGGCCACCGTCAGAGTGACAAAAGCCGCACGTCCCCGCGAACACCTGCTCGACCTCGAACGCCGCGTTCTCCGGCGCGGGCGTGGCGGATTGTGCCTGGGCCAGCGCAGCCCACAGCAACGAGGCGCCGAGCCCCGCCGGAATCGTTTTGCAAGGCAGTCTCAACAGCTACGCTCCATTCCTGATCCACGCACGGGCCGCGACGTCGATCGAGGAGCGGGCTTGCGCCCGCTCCATGACCGAACCTCTGCGGCTTACCTATTTCAGGCTGAAGACGACCAAGGCGCCGTCGTCACGCGGCATGCTCTTGTAGACGCCGCCGAAGTTCGGCGCATATTCGTCTGCCAGCATCCCGCCGAAGCCCGCCGTCACGGCGATATATTGTTTGCCGCCGACGGAGTAGCTGACGATGCCGCCCTGATGGCCGGTTCCGTTGTTGTGCTTCCACAGCTCAGCGCCGGTTTCGGCATCATAGGCGTGCAGCACGCCGCGGGAATCAGGCACGAAGACGAGGTTGCCCGCGGTCGACAGCACGCTTCCGAGCGGAGGCTCGGGATAGCGAACTTCCCATTTCTTCGCGCCCGTGATGGGATCGCGCGCGTCGAGGTGTCCGTAGATCTCACCACCCGGAGGCGGCACCATCTTGAAATCGGCACCGATGTTGAGCTGGGCCTGCGGCGCTGTGACCGGGGTCGTCTTCTGGATATCCAGCGTCATGCACCATTCCTGTCCGATCTTGTAATAGAGACCGGTCTTGGGGCTGTACGAGCCGGCGTTCCAGCTGATGCCGCCGCCGATGAACGGACACAGCGGTGGTTCGGTGACCTTCCCGACCGGGAAATCGCGACGGCCGATCAGCGCGCCGGTCTTGGGATCGATGTCCTTCACGAAGTTGATGTTCTCGACCAGCCGCCAGACGTTCTTCACGGCGAGATTGCGGTCGTAGACGAAGACGAAGCCGCCCTTGTTGGGATGGACCACGTATTTCTGGCCGTCACGCTCGAGCATCACGAACTCGCCGACGGAGCTGTCGAAGTCCCAAGCATCGTGCGGCAGTTCCTGATGGTAGAATTTCAGCTTGCCGGTGTCGATGTCGAGCCCGATCACCGAGCTGGTGTAGAGATTGTCGCCGGGACGCGCGCCCTGCGTCTTGTAGTCTGCGCCCGACCAATCGTAGAGCGGCGCCGGGTTCGCAGTGCCCCACAGGATGGTGTTGGTCTCGGAATCGTAGGTGCCCGGCATCCAGCCGCCACCACCGCCGGTGCGCCAGGACTCGTTGCCCCAGGTCTTCATGGCCTCGTCGGTGCCTGCGACCGTCAGGAACTCCCACTTCTTCTTTCCCGTCGCGGCATCGAGCGCGAAGATCGGGCCGCGGCCCGGCCATTCGCCGCCTTGCGCGCCGATGATCACGCTGCCCTTCGCGTAAAGCGGCGCGCCGGTGAAGCCGACCGTGAGCTTCTGCGAGTCGAGCAGCCTGGTCTCCCAGAGAACCTTTCCGGTCTTGGCGTCCAGCCCGAAGGCACGTCCATCCATCGTGCCGACGAAGACCTTGCCTTCGCCGAGAGCGACGCCGCGGTTGTAAGGCGAGTGGGTCTGCCGGCTGATCAGCGCTTCATCCAGCTCCGGAAAGAACGACCAGATGACTTCGCCGGTCGCGCCGTTCAGCGCGAAGACGCGGCTGTAAGAGCCCGAATAGTACAGCACGCCGTCGGCTACGAGCGGCATCGACTGCAGCCCGCGCGTCGAGCGTCCGGGAATGTGCATCCACGCCACGCCCAGATTGCCGACATTGCTCGCATTGATCTGCGCAAGCGGGCTGTAGTGATGAGATTTGTACGAGCCGTGATAGGTGAGCCAATCGTTCTGCCCGGCGCTCTCGATACGGGCCGTATCCACGGACTGAGCCAATGCCGCCGTCGCTGCAAACGTCGCAACGACAACGACAGGCAAGACCGAGCTGAGCCACTGTTTCCTCATTTGCACTTCCTCCCGCTCTTGTGTTTGTTGATTGCGTCTCGTGAACGCCGCCGCGAGGGATTATTTGCAGTTCAGTGAGCGTCGATCGTCCTCCATCGGACCGAATCGTCAACAGACGTCCCCTCGCTCGGCGCATCGCGCCGAGGAGCCACGTTCACCGGAGTGGTTGCTATTGTACTTCTGCTTGCCGCTACAGTGTACGACGGATCAAAGAACGTGCAAACACGGAATGCGCGCTGAAGGCGATTTGATGCAGGGCAACTTGAAACGGCAGTGGCGCTGACCGTTTTTGCTTTTGAGCGGCCAAGTTTCTCGGAACGAGCCGCCTTATCCGTAGAGCACCTTCGGCAGGATCGTGACGATGCCGGGCCATAGCGTGAGCAGCAGCACGAAGGCGATCATGATCTCCGTTTACCAAGCACGTCGATGCATCAACGCGCCTACCCGTAAACCTTGACGGCGTTCTCCGACGACACGAGACCGCTCGCGATGTCGTCGTTGACGGCCGCGCGATCGCGCTCCCTGGGATCGCCGATGCCGGCGCCGCCGGGCGTCATCACGACCAGTCGATCGTCCGGCGGCACCTGCTGGAAGCCTTTGCCGCGCAGTTTCTTGCCGGACTTGAGGCCGACATAGCCGGCCTCGCCGTTCCGGCCGCCGTCGCGCCCACGCGGCGGATGATCGATGCGATCGAACGCGGCGAGGATGTCGAACGGCGAATCGACGCCGCTGCCGACTTCGATGATCTGGCCGAGGCCGCCGCGGGTGCGCCCTGCCCCGCCGGAATCCGGACGCAGCTCCTTGCGCCAGAAGATCAGCGGCGTCTGCGTCTCCGCGATCTCGACCGGCGTGCCGCGCACGCCGCTCGGGTAAGCGGTGGCCGACAATCCATCCTTGCCGAAGCGCGCGCCGGTGCCGCCATTCGAGGTGACCGCCATCGAGAACCCGTAATTGCCGCCGGCGCCGGAGCGGGTCTGGCCACGCACGTTGAGATTCCACAGGCAGGAGGTGCCTTCAGCGGGCACGCGCTCGGGAATGATCTGGCGCAGGCAGCCGAACACGACGTCAGGCAGCATCTGGCCGATGACGTGACGCGAAGCCACGGGCGCCGGCTTCGGCGCATTGAGGATCGCGCCCGCCGGCGCCGACACCGTCAGCGGCGAAAGCGAGCCGGCATTGTTCGGGATCTGCGAGGCGACGACGCAGCCGAGGCCGAACACGGTGTAGGCCGTGGTGTAGGACAGCGGCACGTTGATGCCGAACTTCGAGGCGGCGGATGTGCCGTCGAAATCGACGTGGATGCCGGTCTCCGAGATCGTCAGCGTCGCGGCCAGCGTCACTGGCGCATCATAGCCGTCGACCACCATGGTGTTGCGCCAGCTGCCCTTCGGCAGCTTTGCGATCTCGGCCAGCACGGCCTCGCGCGAGCGCTCGCAAATGTAATCGCCGAGCTCGTCGAGCGTGTCGATGCCAAACTCGGTCATCATCTCGACCAGGCGCTCGCAGCCGACGTCGTTGCAGCCGGCGAGCGAGTAAGTGTCGCCCTCGGTATCGATCGGCAGGCGCGTGTTGGTGCGGATCATCGCCATCAGCGTCTCGTTGACGGCGCCCTGATCGATCAGCTTCAGCATGGGGATGTAGAGCCCCTCCATGAACACGTCGGTGGCGTCTGGCCCGAAGCCGATGCCGCCGATGTCCATGAGATGGCTGGTGCAGGAGAACAGCGCGACGACCTTGCCGTCCTTGAAGCAGGGCGTGGTGACGACGAAATCGTTGAGATGACCGGTCCCCATCCAGGGGTCGTTGGTGATGTAGGCGTCGCCCTCCTTCATCGTCTCGATCGGGAAGTGAGCGATGAAGTGCTTGACCGATTCCGCCATCGAGTTGACGTGGCCGGGCGTGCCGGTCACCGCCTGCGCCAGCATCCGGCCCCTGAGGTCGAACACGCCGGCCGAGAGGTCGCCGCATTCGCGCACGATCGGGCTGAAGGCGGTGCGCAGAAGCACCTGCGCCTGCTCCTCCACCACGGCGATCAGCCGGTGCCACATGATCTGAAGGTCGATCAGGCTCGCGCCATTTGCCTTGCTCATGATCAGGCCGCCTTTCGTTCCATGACGATGCTGCCTGCACCGTCGATATGGGCGTCGAAACTGGTGGAGACGAAGGTCGAGGTCTCGTCTTCCGCGATCACGGCGGGACCCGCGATGGTCGTCCCCGGCGCCATGTCCTCGCGGCGATAGAGCGGGATCTCGATCACTTCTCCGGCCCGGCCGTCGAAGAATTTTCGACTGCCCGACGCCTTGGCCGCGGCCTTGCGCGCGACCGCCGCAACGGCAGGCGGATTGCGCGCCTCCGTGGTCGCCAGCACCGACCAGCTCAACACCTCGATCGCCGCGCCCGGAATCGGACGTTCGAACATCGCCGAATAGTCGGTTTCGAACTGCTGACGCAGGGAGGCGAGATCGGCCGAGGCGAGCCGCCGGTTCGGCAGCTCGACGGTGATCTCGTGGCCCTGGCCGACATAGCGCATGAAGGCCGCGCGCCGCTCGCGCACCGGTGCGCCGGCAGCTCCAGGCTCGACCAGCGCACGCGCTTCGGTTGCCATCTCCTGCAAGAGGTCGGAGACGGCCTCAGTGTCGAAATCATCGAGGCGGACGTGCCGGCTGCGCACCAGCTCATAGGCGATCGGCGCCGCCAGAAAGCCGACCGCCGAGCCGACGCCGGCATTCGACGGCACGATCACACGCGAGACGCCGATCTTCTCGGCGACGCGCGCCGCATGCAGCGGCGCAGCGCCGCCGAAGGCGATCAGCGTGTGCTGGCCGACCACCGCGCCGCGCTCGACGGCGTGCACGCGCGCCGCGCTCGCCATGTTCTCGCAGACGACCTCGTGCACGGCATAGGCGGCCGTCTCCGCCGACAGGCCGAGCGGCGCACCGACATCGCGCAGCAGCGCCTGTTTCGACAGCTCCGGATCGAGCTTGATCGTGCCGGCCGCAAAGGCGTCAGGGTCGATCATGCCGAGCGCAACGTCGGCATCGGTCACCGCCGGACGCTGGCCGCCGCGGCCATAGCAGGCCGGGCCCGGCTCCGACGAGGCGCTCTCCGGGCCGACGGTGACGCGCTTCATCGCGTCGACATGGGCGATCGAGCCGCCTCCGGCGCCGATCTCGACCATCTCGATCACGGGGATGCGCACCGGCAGACCGGAGCCCTTGAGGAAGCGCGCGGCACGATCGACCTCGAACACGCGTGAGGTCTCGGGCTGGTATTTCTCGATCAGGCAGATCTTCGCCGTGGTCCCGCCCATGTCGAAGGAGAGCACCCTGCTCTCCCCGAGCCGCGCCGCGATCTGCGCCGCGAAGATCGCGCCGCCAGCAGGACCGGACTCGACAAGACGCACCGGAAAGCGCCGCGCGGTCTCGATCGAGGTGACGCCGCCACCCGACGTGACGAGATAGATCGCGCCGCGAAACTGCTCGACCTGCAGGGCATCGGCCATGCGGGCGAGATAGCCGTCGATCAATGGCTGCACATAGGCGTTCGCAACGGCCGTGGAGGTGCGCTCGTATTCGCGGATCTCGGGACAGACCGCCGAGGACACCGTCACCGAAATGCCGGGCATCTCTTCCGCGATGATTGCGGCCGCGCGCCGCTCGTGCTCGGGATTGGCGTAGGAGTGCAGGAAGGCGATCGCGACGCTCTCGACGCCGAGCTCACGCAATTTCGGCGCGAGCGCGCGCACGGCCGTCTCGTCGAGCGGGAGGCGGACGCCGCCATGGGCGTCGATGCGCTCGGGCACCGTCAAGCGGAGGCTGCGCGGGGCCAGCGGCTTCGGCTTGTCGATGCCGAGATCGTACTGGTCGTAGCGGCTCTCGGTGCCGATATCGAGCACGTCGCGAAAGCCTTCGGTTGCGATCAGCGCCGTCTTGGCGCCGCGCCGCTCGATGATGGCATTGGTCGCGAGCGTCGTGCCGTGGATGAAGACGTCGATATCGCTGATATGGGCGCGTGCATCGGCAAGGATGAGCCGCATGCCGTCCAGCACCGCCTGCTCGGGCCGCTGCGGCGTCGTCAGCACCTTGCGGGTTTTGCGATCTTGTCCCACGTCCAGCACGATGTCGGTGAACGTGCCACCGATATCGACGGCAAGCCGCACCTCGGCTCCCTCAAGCATTCCAATTTTCTCCGTGCTGGTCGTCAAGACTGGGTCCAAAAAGAGCAGCAATTCCCGTGCCATGAGGCATGCCGGCAGCGCTGTGCCCGGCTATTTTGCGCGGCACCTATGCAATAGGCAAGGCGTGTTCGCGCCTGAGCGATCAGAGCAGGAATGCAAGCGCCGCTTCGCAGCGCTCCTCGACCTGACGCGAGGAGATCGCCGGCGCAGCGCGACCAAGCAGCGGATGCGTTCTGCCTTTACCAAAGATTGCATCCGTGATTATTTTCCCGCAGCAGCCATTCCCAGGAGTGACTTGCATGGCCGATGATACTCCGCTCGAGGAGCGCAAATTCCTTTTCGAACAACAGCGATGGCGCGACGAGCTCCCGCTCAAGCGGTTGGAACTCGAACAGAAGCTTCGCGAGAACGGCTGGCTTGCCCGGGCATTCTCGCCGCTGACGACGGCCCTAATGGCGGGGGTTCTGACCATCTTCGGATCCGTGGTCGCGACCACGATGCAGAGCCGCAATTCACTCGAGCTGGAAACCAGGAAATTCGAAAGCACCAAGCAGTTGGAAAGCCAGAAGCAGGAGCACGAATTGATCCTGAAGATGGCCAGCGTCGGTGACGTCGAGCAATCCCGGAAGAACATTCGATACCTTGCTGAAACCGGACTCATTACAGACAAGGCGCTGGTCACGAGAATCCTTGCAAGAACGGATGCGCCCGTTCTCCCAGCGCCGGCCGGGGCAGCCAACTTCCCTGTTCCCGACTCGCTATCCCGGAGGCTTTCGCCGAGAGCGCTTGAAATGATAGCGAGCTTTGAGGTTCTCGGCCGCGAGAACTACGAAAAGACTTATGCGCATCCAACATGGACAGGCATGGGCGGCGTCACCATCGGGATCGGTTATGATCTGGGTTCGGTTTCTCCAAGCCAGATGAATCAGGACTGGGGCGGCCTGATTGCCTCGGCCGACCTGAACCGGCTGACAACAGCTGTCTCGATCAGAGGGCAAGCCGCGCGCGATCTCGCAAACAGCTTGCAGGACATCGTGATCGATTGGGATGACGCGGTCATTGTATTCGGCAAGCAGATCGAACGCTGGTCGAGCCTGGTTGACGGGCGCCTGCCAAATGCCCGCGAGCTTCCTCCCGATTGCTACGGAGCGATCCTGTCGATCGCATACAACAGGGGCCTGTCCTTCGACTCGCAAGGTGATCGCTACATCGAAATGCGAGCCATCAAGGAGCTGATCGAGAAACGGGAGTTTGACAAGATTGCCGATCAGATTCGGGCGATGAAGAGACTATGGCCGACCGTCTCCGGACTACAGCAGCGCCGCGACAAGGAGGCAAAACTTTTCGAAGATGGGCTCGCGCGTGCCGGCAACAAGGCCGCAATTGCTCCAAACTAGACTTGCTACAGTGCCGGGCCGAGCCTGATCAACAGCCAGGCCACCCTGTTGGCCATGCGCTCAGAGCAAAAACGCCAGCGCCGCTTCGCAGCGCTCCTCGACCTTCAGCGTCAAGAGATCGTCGGCGCGGGTGCGGCCGAGATTGACCGCGGCGATCGGAATCTGCCGTTTCGCGGCGGCCTGGACGAAGCGGAAGCCGGAATAGACCATCAATGACGAGCCGACGATCAGCATGGCATCGGCCTGCGCCAGATGATCCTGCGCCGTGGCCACCACCTCGCGCGGCACGTTCTCGCCGAAGAACACCACGTCGGGCTTGAGGATGCCGCCGCAGGCCTCGCAAGGCGGCACCTCGAAGGAGGAAAAATCCTCGTGCTCGAGATCGGCGTCGCCATCGGGTGCGTCCGCGGCATCCAGCGTCAGCCATGCCGCATTGGCGCGGCCGAGAGCGTGCTGGAACGCGTCGCGAGGGGTCTTGCGACCGCAGCCCATGCAGCGGACCAGATCGAGCCGGCCGTGCAGGTCGATCACCTGCCGGTGGCCGGCCGACTGATGCAGCCGGTCGACATTCTGCGTCAGCAACATTCCGCATCGCCCATTCGCCTCGAGCCGGGCCAATGCGCGATGCGCATCGTTCGGCTTCGCCTGGCCGAACCGCCGCCAGCCGATCAGGCTGCGCGCCCAATAGCGCCGGCGCGTAGGCGCGTCCGACATGAAGGCCTGGAAGTTGACGGGCTGGGTCCGCTTCCAATTGCCCTGGCTATCGCGATAATCGGGAATGCCCGAATTGGTGCTGCAGCCGGCGCCGGTCAGCACGAACAGGTTCTCGTGCCGCTCGATAAAATCCTGGAGCGATCTGTTTCCCGGCGCAGCATTTGTCATGGCGTAGATGTAGTTCGCGCAAGTGCATTTTGCCAGATCACGAGCGTCGGCGGCGCACAGCCGTCCGGACGAGTGGCTATCGTGAGGACCGGCGCCCTGTGAGATCGGGCGGAGGAGCCTTCTCTTGTCCGGCGATGCGGGCGGCCTGCTGCAGCGTGCGCCGGAATTCGTCCCGCTTCTCGTGCACCGAGGCGATCGCATGGCCGACCGCAACGCCGAGGCCGACCAGCGCGGCTTCGGAGAGCTGCAGGCTCGCCTCGATCGTTTCCGGCACCGCATCGGTTGCGCCGATCGCATAAAGGTGGCGGGCATGATCGGCGTCCCGCGCGCGTGAAACGATCAGCACATCCGGCCGCACCGCCCGGATCCGCTCGACGACGGCGTCGATCGCCGGCCGTGATTGGACGGTGATGATCACGCCGGTCGTCTGCATCAGGCCGCAGGCTTCGAGGAATCCCGGTTCTGTCGCATCGCCGAAATAGACTCTGTGGCCGTCGCGGCGGTCGCGCGCCACGCTGGCGGCCTCGTGATCGACGGCGATGTAGTTCAGGCCGTGGCTTGTCAGCAGCGAGCAGACGACTTTTCCAACACGGCCGTAGCCGACCACGATGGCTTGCGCCTGATCGCCGGGCGGCCGAACCGCAAGCTCCGGATCGGGCGCGCGTTCGCTGCCCAGCTTCGCGGCCAATTTTCGTCCGAGAATACTCAGAAGCGGTGTCAACGCCATCGTCACGGCGGTGACGGCCACGGCAAAGCTCGATACGCGGGGCTCGATCAGGTCGCCGGCCGCCGCCATTCCGATGCTGACGAAGGCGAATTCGCCGACGGGGCCCAGCAGGAAGCCGATCTCGATCGCCGCCGGCCATGACAGCCTGAAGAGGCGGCCTAAGATGATGAGCACGATCGCCTTGCCGACGACAATGCCGATAACGGCCGCCAGCAGCCAACCGGGCTCCCGCGCGAACACGCGGAAGTCGATGGCCATGCCGACGGTGAAGAAGAAGATGCCGAGCAGCAGGCCCTTGAACGGCTCGACGGTGGCCTCGATGGCCTTGCCATACTCGGTCTCCGCCAGCATCAGTCCTGCAACGAATGCTCCGAGCGCCATCGATAGGCCGGCCTGGTGGGCGGCAAGCCCTGCGCCGACAATGACGAACAGGGTCGCGGCAACGAACAGCTCCGTCGAATGGGTGCCTGCAACCATCTGGAAGAGCGGACGCATCAGCAGCCGTCCAATCAGAATCAGGAAAACGACTGCCAGCACGGCCTTCAGGATCGCCGTGGAGATGTGCGCCACCACCGAGCCGCCGCTGCCCGCGCCGAGCACCGCGACAAGGACGAGGACGGGGACCACGGCAAGGTCCTGAGCCAGCAGCACCGCGAAGCTGGCGCGCCCGGCTGTGGTCGCAAGCCGCCTCTCGGTGGATAGAAGCTCGAGCACGATCGCAGTCGAGGACAGCGCAAGGCTCGCCCCGAGGATAACGGCCGTATCGGAGCTCTGCCCAAAGAGAAGCGCCACGCCGAAAATCATGGCCGAGGTCGCAAGGACTTGCAGGCCGCCAAGCCCGAACACGAAGCGTCGCATCGTGACGAGCCGGCGCAACGACAGCTCGAGCCCGATCAGGAACAGCAGGAACACGATGCCGAGATTGGCGATACCTTCGACGTTCTGCGCGTCCGTCACCGTGAACCAA
Organism: Bradyrhizobium sp. NC92; assembly: GCF_025200865.1. Classification (NCBI taxonomy): domain Bacteria; kingdom Pseudomonadati; phylum Pseudomonadota; class Alphaproteobacteria; order Hyphomicrobiales; family Nitrobacteraceae; genus Bradyrhizobium; species Bradyrhizobium sp. NC92. The sequence goes on along the minus strand of NZ_CP104171.1, from coordinate 1,373,581 downwards.
TACAGGAATGGGATGTCGCGAACGAGCGAGCCGAGCCCGAGCGGACCGAGAATGGCGCCGGCGCCAAGATAGCCCAGCACGGGATTGATGCCCCAATGCCGGACCATTGGCACCACCACGCCGGCGGTCCCGAGCACCACCAGCGCGTCGCTATAGGCATTGATGTTGATGGTTGTGGTCACGAGCCCGTCATGTGTCGGCGCCTGCCAATAGCGGCAGCATCGTCCACGGTCGATAGCACACGGCGCCGCAGACCCCCAACCGGACCTGCCCCTCTATCCCGCGCGAGGGACGCGTCATCCCAAGCCGATTCTCAGCTTGCCCAGTTCTCCCTAAACTCTGGAAACAGCGTGAGACCCCCGCAGGCATAGATGGTCTGCCCGGTGATATAACTGGCATCGTCGGAGGCGAGGAAGGCGAACACGGCGGCGATCTCTTCGGGCGCGCCGACGCGCCCCATGGGAATATGGGAGGTGACGACGCCGCGCTTTGCGGGATCTCCCGTCCAGGCGGCGTTGATCGGCGTGTCGATAGCGCCGGGACCGACCGCATTGACGCGGATGCCGTGCCGCGCGAATTCGAGCGCCAGCGTGCGGGTGAGACCGGCCATACCGCTCTTGCTGATGGAATAGGCGAGATAGCCGGGCTTCGGGATGATCTGGTGGACGCTGGAGCAGTTGATGATGCTGCCGCCTGCCCCGCGCGCGACGAAATGCGCCAGCGCCTTCTGCGCACACAGCACGGCACCGTTGAGATTGACGTCGATGATGCGGCGGTAGGTTTCGACGTCGAGCGCCTCGCTCGGCGATTCCCGCTGGAAGCCGGCATTGTTGACGAGGCAGTCGAGGCGCTTGAAGCGCGCCAGGACGGTCTCGAACATCGCGGCGATGTCCTGCTCATTGCCGATATCGGCCTTGACGACAATATGGTCGAGCCTGCCGTGGCCGCGATCGCTCGACGCGCTTCGTGCAAGGGCAAGGGTCTCCTCGGCCTTTCCAGCGTGATCGAAATAATTGATGGCGACAGTCGCGCCTTCCTGCGCCAGCCGGATGGCAACGGCGCGGCCGATGCCTTGCGAGGCGCCGGTCACCAGCGCGTATTGGCCGACGAGGCGCGAGGGAAACGAGGTCGAGCGTTCGGTTTGCGGCATGTGTTCTCTCCGGGATGCACCATCATGGATGGAACCGGCGATTTGTTCCATCCCTTGCAGTGCTGGGATCTAGTCGGCTCGCTGCGCGAGCGGCGAGGTCAGGATCTGATAGAGGATGATCGCGCCGAAAGTCGCGGTGCCGATGCCGCCGATCGTGAACGCACCGAATTTGAGCGTGAGATCGCCGGCACCTGCGGTCAGCGCCACCGCGACGGTGATCAGGTTCGCAGGATTGGCGAAGTCGACCTTGTTCTCGACCCAGATCCGCCCCGCCATCGCGGCGATCAAGCCGAACAACACGATCGAGAGGCCGCCGATGACGGGACCCGGGATCGACAGGATCAGCGCGCCGAATTTCGGCGAGAAGCCGAGCAGGATCGACACCAAGGCTGCGAACGCAAACAGCAGGGTCGAATAGACCTTGGTCGCCGCCATCACGCCGATGTTCTCTGCATAGGTGGTGACGCCGGTGCCGCCGCCGCAGGACGCCACGATGGTCGCGAGGCTGTCGGCGAACAAAGCGCGGCCGAGATAGGCATCGAGGCTGCGGCCCGTCATGGCGGCGACGGCCTTGATGTGCCCAAGGTTCTCGGCAACGAGAATGACCGCAACCGGCGCGATGAGGAAGATCGCATCGGCATGGAAGCTCGGCGTGGTGAAGTTCGGCAGGCCGAGCCACGGCGCGGCCGAGAGCTGGGTGAAGTCGATCGGCTTGCCGAAGCCGAGGCCGTTCGCGAACAGCAGATACAACAGATAGCCGCCGGCCGCGCCGAGGATGATCGGCAGGCGGCGCCACAGGCCTGGCGCTGCAACGGCCACCACGCCGATGATCAGCACGGTGGCGAGCCCGATTCCCGTGTCGAACGCATTGGCACTCACCGCCTTGACCGCCACCGGCGCGAGATTGAGGCCGATCGCGGCGACGACAGCGCCGGTGACGGCCGGCGGCAGCAGCCGCTCGATCCAGCCGACGCCGGACCACATCACGACCAGCGAAATCAGACCATACAGCACCCCGGCGCCGACGATGCCGCCCAGCGCGACCGACAGGTTTGGGTTCGGCCCCTGCCCGGCATAGCCGGTGGCGGCGATGACGACGGCGATAAAGGCGAAGCTCGAGCCGAGATAGCTCGGCACGCGCCCGGCAACGACGACGAAGAAGATCAGCGTGCCGACGCCCGAGAACAGAACTGCAACGTTGGGATCGAACCCCATCAGCAGCGGCGCGATGATCGTCGCGCCGGACATCGCGACGCAATGTTGAAGACCCGAGACGATGGTCTGCCCCCAGGACAGCCGCTCCTCCGGCATGATCACGCCCGAGGTCTTGAGCTTCCAACGTGGAAAATAGCCTTGCCCCTGCTCGCCCGAGCCTGTTGCGATCGTCATGTTCCCACCCAAGTTGCGGCGCAACGATCGATGGTCGTGCCAACAGACAAAAATGTGATTATCGCTTCTGCGGCGCCCATCACATGATGCAAATCGTGCACGATCAATCCGTTCCCGAGCCTGCATTATGACACAGATCGCAATTCCGTCAGCCATCCAGCGCCGGCACCAGCCCTGGTACAAGATCCTCTACGTCCAGGTGCTGATCGCGATCGTGCTCGGCGTGCTCATCGGCTATGTCTATCCCGATCTCGGCAAGGCCTTGAAACCGCTCGGCGACGGCTTCATCGCGCTGATCAAGATGATGATCGCGCCCGTGATCTTCTGCACCGTGGTGCACGGCATCTCCTCGATGGGCGATCTGAAGCGGGTCGGTCGGGTCGGGCTGAAATCGCTGATCTATTTCGAGACGGTCTCGACCGTGGCCCTCGCGGTGGGTCTGCTCGTCGGCGAGATTCTCCAGCCCGGGCACGGCTTCAACATCGATCCGGCCACGATCGACCCGAATTCGGTGGCGACCTACGTCACCAAGGCCAAGGAGGAGGGCATCGTCGCCCATCTGATGGCAATCATTCCCGACAGCTATGTGGGCGCGATTGCGCGCGGCGACCTGCTCCAGGTGCTGCTGATCTCGATCCTCTCCGGCTTCGCCATCGCCTTTCTCGGCAAGGCCGGCGAGCCCATTGCGGACGCGATCGACAAGGCGGCGAAGATGTTCTTCGGCATCATCCGCATCATCGTGCGCGTCGCGCCGATCGGCGCCTTTGGTGCGATGGCGTTCACCGTCGGCGCCTACGGGCTCGGCTCGCTGCTCAATCTCGCCGCTTTGATCGGAACGTTCTATCTGACCAGCATCCTGTTCGTACTGATCGTGCTGGGCGCGATCGCCCGGCTCGCCGGCTTCTCGATCCTGCGCTTCATCGCCTACATCAAGGACGAGCTCCTGATCGTGCTCGGCACCTCGTCCTCCGAGACCGTGCTGCCGCAGATGATCCAGAAGATGGAGCATCTCGGCGCCTCACGCTCCGTGGTCGGCCTCGTCATCCCCACCGGCTACAGCTTCAATCTCGATGGGACCAACATCTACATGACGCTGGCGACGCTGTTCCTGGCGCAGGCAACCAACACCCATCTGACCATCTGGCAGGAGCTCGGCATTTTAGGCATCGCCATGATCACCTCCAAGGGGGCCTCGGGCGTGACCGGCGCCGGCTTCATCACACTCGCCGCGACGCTGTCGATCGTGCCTGATATCCCGATCCAGTCGATCGCGATCCTTGTCGGCATCGACAAGTTCATGAGCGAATGCCGCGCGCTCACCAATCTGATCGGCAATGGCGTCGCCTGCGTCGTCATCAGCATCTCCGAAGGCGAGCTCGACCGCGACGCGCTGCACGAGACCATGGCGCATCCGCTGGAGATCGGCGAGGCGCTGGAGCCGGGCGGAGGCGCGGCGTCGTAGTCCGCGCAGTCGGTGAGCAGACGACGCCTAGTTCCAATGCGGTAGTTTCCCGGAGTAGAAAATCGATGCGGTCCGCGTCACAACAATGGCGTTGGGATCACGGATTGATACTCATTCTTTCCGCCCGACGCGCTGGGGGCAGGGCGTCGGGCTTTTGAAAATCATTACCGCATGCGATCTGGCGGCGGGTCGAATTCCCTCTCATGAATGCGCTGGCAAGATCGGGCGATCGCCCGATCTCGGTCCCGCCGATCGCGATCAGCCCTTCAGTGCGGTCACCACCACCTCGATCAGCGCGCCGCCGCCGAGATCGGCGACGCCGACGGTGGCGCGGGTCGGCAGGTTGTCACCGAAGAATTCGGTCCAGGCCGCGTCCATCTCCTTCTTCTTGGAGAGATCGGTGACAAAGATCGAGGCGCTGACCACGCGCGACTTGTCGGTTCCCGCTTCCTTCAGATAGCCGGCGATCTTGCCGAGGATGTTGCGGGTCTGGTCCCCCATCGAGACCGAGGTGTCGTCGGCGATGGTGCCGCCGAGGAAGACGAAGCCATTGGCTTCGACGGCGCGGTGCATGATGGGCGTGCGGATGCTGCGGGTAATGCTCATGATGTCCTCTTCTTTAGAGCGTGGAAGGGTGGAAGCGGTCGATGCCGAGATCGCTGACGCGGGTCTGGGTACCGCCGTTGACGATCAGCTCCGCCATCACGGCGCCGGCGCCGGGGCCGAGCTGGAAACCGTGCAGCGAGAAGCCGAACTGGTGATAGAGGCCCTTGTGACGGGAGCTCGGCCCGAACACGGGAATGTCGTCCTTCATCTTGGCTTCGATGCCGGCCCAGGCGCGGACGATGGTGGCGCTGCGCATCACCGGGAACAGCTCGAACACAGTCTGCGCGCTGGTCGCAAGGCTCTTCCAGTCCAGCACTGTCTCGTTGCGGTCCTGATAGGGCGTTGCCAGATGGCCGCCGCCGATCAGCACGGTGCCGTTCTTGAACTGCTTGAAGGAGAGCTTTCGCCCGCGCAGGATCACGACGGGATCGATGAAGTGTGGCACGCGCGAGGTGATCATCAGCATCGGCGCCACGGTCTCGACCGGCACCGGCTCGCCGAGATCAGCCGCGATCTTGCCGGCCCAGGCGCCGGCGGCGTTGACCAGCACCGGCGCGGCAAAACTCTCCGAACCCGCATCGACATGCCAGAGGCCGTCGCTGTAGCGGATGTTGCCTGCGGCCACGCCTTCGCGCACGGTCGCACCTAACTGCTCCGCCTTGCGCCGGAATGCCGTCGTCGTCTGCGCCGGATTGGCTGCTCCGTCGCGGCGGGAGACCACGCCACCGGGACAGGTCTCGGCCACCGCCGGCACGAGCCGGCGCAATTCCGCCGCGTCGATCAGTTCTTCGTGGGTAAAGCCCAGCGCATTGAGCTCGGTGACACGCGCACGGCAGACCGCGAGCTCGTCCTCGTTTTCGGCGACCAGCACCTGACCGTAGCTCTCGAAGCTGCAATCGTCGTCGAGGAGGTCCGAAATCTTCTCCCAGATGCCCATCGAGCGGATCGAGAGTGGGATTTCTGGAATGTGCCGGGCGAGTTGGCGAACGCCACCGGCGTTGACGCCCGAGGCGTGACGGCCGGCATAGTCCTTTTCGATCAGCAGCGGCTTCAGGCCGGCGAGACACAAATGCAGCGTGGTCGAGCACCCGTGGATGCCGCCGCCAATGACGATCGCATCCACGTTTCGTGTCATCCGCGCACCACCGCCTTGACGTCGGCCTCGCTCTTGGGAACAGCGGCGAGCTCGGCCAGCGTGATCGGCTTCACCGGCGCGCGCAGCCGGTAGTAGCCGATCTCCTGCGGATTCTTGCCCCGCGCCTGCGCCATCAGCTCGGTGACGGTGAGGCCGCAGAGCCGGCCCTGGCACGGGCCCATGCCGGTGCGGCGATAGGCCTTGAGCTGGTTCGGCCCGGTCGCACCGATTGCGACGGAATCCAGAACGTCCTTGGCGGTCACCTCCTCGCAGCGGCAGACGATGGTATCGCCCGCGGGAATGCGGAACTGCGGCGCCGGGCGGAACAGCGTGTCGAGGAACAGTCGGCCGCGCTCGGCCTTGGCGAGGTCGGAACGAAGTGTCGCCATTGCGGGGAGTTTTGCGGCAGAAGCGGGCGCAAGTGCTTCCACCGCGGCGCCCGCGGCAATGCGACCGCGCACCACAGCGGCATTCGCGCCGCCGATTCCCGCGCCATCGCCCGCGATCGCGATGCCCGCGACCGACGAATTGCCGCTTGCATCGAGCACCGGCGACCAGCACAGCTGTAAATCATCCCAGCGATGCTCGATGCCGGCCGACATCGCCAGATTGACGTTGGGCACGACGCCCTGATGCAGCAGCAACAGATCGGCCGGAATGGTCTCGCGCTTGCCGCCGGCGACATAGCTGACGCTCGCGAGCTGGCCGTCGCCAGCCGCGGCGAGCTCGGTGACGCCCGAGACGACCTGCACCTTCGCCTTCACCTCGCGCATCATCGAGAGGCCCTTGGCGAAATAGGGCGACGTCAGGAATGCAAAGGCGTGCCGCAGCGCCGCGAAATAATTGCCGCGCTCGGTGGTGTCGAGGATGCGATCGATGCGGCCGCCGAGCCGCAAAATCTGCGCGGCGAGCAGCCAGAGCAGCGGCCCCTGCCCTGCGATCACCGTGCGTCCGTCGGGCACCAGGGCTGACGACTTCAGCATGGTCTGGGCCGCGCCTGCGGTCATCACGCCCGGCAGCGTCCAGCCGGGAATCGGGAACGGCCGCTCAAGCGCGCCGGTCGAAAGGATCACGCGCTTGGCCTTCACGAAGGCGGAGGCGCCGCCGATCGAGACGGCGATGTCGAGATTGCGGTCGAGACTCCAGACCGTGGCACGCTGGATCACCTCGGCATTGCTCGCGCGCAGCGACTGCACGAGATCGGCCCCGACCCAATAGTCCGGGCCGAGCTGGTTGCGGTCCGTCACAGGTGTCGAGGCGATCGCCCGAAACACCTGACCGCCAGGGCCGATGTTCTCATCGAGCAGCAGCGTCGACAGGCCGGCCTCGGCAGATGTGGCCGCAGCGGCGAGGCCGGCAGGGCCGGCGCCGATCACCACCACGTCGTAGTCATTGCGCTTGGGAGCCACACTCATCTTCCGATCTCCCGCTTGCCCTTCTGAATCTCGATCTGCATGCCCTCGGCGACGGGCACGAGACAGCCTTGCCGATTGCCGACGCCGTCGATGGTGACGAGGCAGTCGAAACAGACGCCCATCATGCAGTAGGGCAGACGCGGTGCGCCGCTGACTGCGGTGGAACGCCGTGCGTCAACGCCGGAGGCCAGCAGCGCGGCCGAGACGGTGTCGCCCTGGCGCGCCGCGACGGCGACGCCGTCGACGAAGATCTGCACCTGTGGGCGCTTGTCCTGTTCGGATCGTCTAAACATGGGATGCCCTTGGCTCCTGTGATCTCTAGTAGCCGCTGCTGTTGGCAGCACCTGCGCCACCAAAGCGGCTGGCGGAGAACGCACCAACCAGCTCCGGCTCGAGCGCGCCCTGCGCCACCATGCGCGCAATCTCGAAGGCATGGTTGGAAGCCAGCGTCACACCGGAATGGCAACAGGCGACGAAGGCGCCGGGATGCGTCTCCGACTGGTCGTAGATCGGAAAGCCGTCCTGCGGCATGACGCGAATGCCCGACCAGCTCCTGACCACGTTGAGCCTCGCCAGATGCGGGAACATGCGCTGCGCACGATCGGCCATGACGCCGCTGATCGACGGCTTCAGCGTGCGATCGTCGAGCTCGTCCTCCTTGCTGTCGCCGATCATCACCGTGCCCTCGTCGGTCTGACGGATCGTGGTCAGCGGATGCGGCAGGAACGGCATGGTGCGCTCGGTCACGACGACCTGGCCACGGGTCGGGCCCATCGGAGCAAAGAGGCCGACCATCGGCGCCAGCGTCTGGTTGGCATTGCCGGCGGCGAGCACGATCTTGGCGGCACGCAGCTCGCCCTGCGGCGTCGTCAGGCGAAATTCGCCGCCGCTCTTGCTTATCGCCGAGACCGAACGCTCCGGAAAATAATCGATGCCGAACGCAACGAAGCCGGTGTGGAAGGCGCGGAACGTGCGCAGCGAATTGACATGGCCGTCGAGCGGACAATAACTGCCGCCGGAGACCTCGGGCCCGATCAGCGGCAGCGCCTTCTTCAGCTCGGACGGCCGCAGCATTTCCATCTTGTAGTCGGCCGCGCCGGCCTGGTTGTGCATGCGCTTGACGAGCTCGGTGCGCTGGCCGAATTCGTCCTCACCGAGGGTGAGGTGAAAACCGCCATTCTGCTGAAGGGCAACGTCGAGGCCAGTCTGCTGCTTCAACTCGGAGGCAAGCCGTCCCCATGCCTGCGAGGCCTGCACGGTCCACACCGTATAGGCGGGCATGCCGAGCCCCTTGCTCTGCACCCACACCAGCGCGAAGTTCGCGCGCGAGGCGCGCTTGGTGATGTCGCCTTCGTCGAGCACGGCGACCTTCTTGCCGAGCCGGCCGAGCCCCCAGGCAATGGCGGAGCCGAGCAGTCCGCCGCCGACGACGGCGACGTCGTAATCCGTTCGCATAGGTTCTCCTATCGTCCCGTATCGCCCTTGCCGGCGAGCACACGGTCGAGCCCGTAGAAGCGGTCGAGCAGAATGAGGGCGGTCATGGTGATCGCGATCACGCAGGCCGAGACAGACGTCACCAGCGGATCAATGTTGTCCTGGATGTAAAGGAACATCCGCACCGGCAATGTTTCGGTGCCCGGCGCGGCGAGGAAGACGGTCATGGTGAGATCGTCGAAGGACTGGATAAAGGCGAGCGCCCAGCCGCTGATGACGCCAGGCAGGATCAGCGGCAGCGTCACGCGACGGAACAGCGTCCAGCCGCCCGCACCGAGCGAGACGGCAGCCATTTCGACCGAGCGATCCATGCCGGTCGCAGCCGCCAAGGTCAGCCGCAGCGCGAACGGAAACACGATGATGACATGGGCGATGATCAGCGCTGCAAAGCTGCCGCCGAGGCCCGCCGAGGTGAAGAAGCGCAGGAAGGCGATGCCGAGCACGACATGCGGGATCATCAGCGGCGACAGGAACAACGCCGCCAGCGCATCACGGCCGCGAAAGCGATAGCGCGCGATCGCCAGCGCCGCCGGTACCGCGAACAGGAGCGCCACGAGCGAGGACAGCGCGCCGAGGCCGAGGCTGACCCAGAACGCGTGAATGAATTCGGGATAGTTCAGGATCGTCCTGAACCAGCGCAGCGAAAACCCGTTGGTCGGCAGCGACAGAAACCCTTCGGGGGTGAAGGCGACGAGGCAGACCACCAGGATCGGCGCCACCATGACGATGACGAAGATGGTATGGAAGATCAGCGCGAGCGGACCGTTCTGCCTCATCGGAACACCTCGGCATAGCGGCGCTCGATCAGCGCATTGCTGCCGACCACGATCAGCACCAGCGCGACCAGCAGCAGCGTTGCGACCGCAGCTCCCAGCGGCCAGTTCAGGGTGTTGAGGAACTCGTCATAGGCGAGCGTCGCGGCGACCTTGAGCCGGCGGCCACCGATGATCGCCGGTGTGGCGAAAGCGCTGGCCGAGAGCGAGAACACGATGATGGCGCCCGACAGCACGCCCGGCATGATCTGCGGCATGATGATGCGGCGGATGATGGTCGCGGGGCCCGCGCCGAGCGACATCGCGGCATTCTCGATCTGCGGGTCGAGCCGCTGCAGCGCCGCCCACACCGAGAGCACCATGAACGGCATCATCACATGCGCGAGCGCGACCACCATGCCGGTTTCGGTGAACATGAACGGAATAGGCGAACGGATCGCGCCGAGCGACATCAGGAGCTTGTTGACGAGACCGTTGTTGCCGCCGAACAGCAGTGCCCAGCCGAGCGTGCGCGCCACCACGGAGATCAACAGCGGCCCGAGAATGACCAGCAGGAAGAAGCTCTTCCAGCGGCCGCTCATGCGGTTGAGGATGTAGGCTTCGGGCGCGCCGAGCAGCGCGGTGAGCAGCGTGGTCAGGATCGCGATGCGGAACGTCCGCCAGAACATCTCGGCGTAATAGGGATCGGTCGCCATCTCGTGCCAGTTCTTCAGGATGAAGACCGGCTCGATGCCCTTGTACTGGCCCCAATCGTGGAACGACAGCATCACCGTCATCGCCAGCGGAATCAGCAGCACGCCGACGAACAGCATCAAGGCGGGCGCGGTCAGCGCCCACGGCGCGCGTAGGCTGCGCTCCTCGGCGGCCATGCTCATGTGCCGGCCCTCGCGCGCACGCTCATGTCCTCGGCCCGCCAGGTGAGGCGGACGGCATCGCCTTCGCCTGGCTGCGCCGTGCCGTCATTCTGGCGGATCACGATCGCCGGGCCGCATTCGCTGTCGCACTGGAATAGCCAGTGATTGCCCTGGAAGATGCGCGTGATGATTTTTGCGCTGAGCCCTGTATCGCCAAAGCCGATTCTTTCCGGGCGAACGCTGACGGTGACGGGACCGCCGAGCGCGGCCGGCGCCGGTGCGCGCCAGGAGCCCGCCACCAGTTGCGTCGGCGAGACGGTCCGGTCGATGGTTCCGGCAAAATCGTTGGTCTTGCCGAGGAATTGCGAGACGAAGGCGGAGGCCGGCTTCTCGTAAGTCTCTTGCGGCGTGCCGATCTGCTCGATCTTGCCCTGGCTCATCACCACGATGCGGTCGGACAGCGACATCGCCTCGTTCTGGTCGTGGGTGACCAGGATCGTGGTGGTGCCGACGGTGCGCTGGATCTGGCGCAGCTCGATCTGCATCTCCTCGCGCAGCTTGGCGTCGAGGTTCGACAGCGGCTCGTCGAGCAGCAGCACGCTCGGCTTGATCACCAGCGCACGCGCCAGCGCCACGCGCTGCTGCTGGCCCCCGGACATGCGGCGCGGATGGCGGTCCTCGTATCCGGCGAGCCCCACCATCGCGAGCGCGGCGCGCACGCGCTCGGCCCGTTCGGTGCGCGGCACGCCACGCATCTCCAGGCCAAAGGCTACGTTCTCCGCCGCGGTCATGTGCGGAAACAGCGCGTAGCTCTGGAACACGATGCCGAGGCCGCGCTTGGCCGGATGGATCGCGGTCAGGTCCTTGCCCTCGAGGCGGATCGCGCCGCGCGTGGGATCGAGGAAGCCCGCGATCATCTGCAAGGTCGTCGTCTTGCCGCAGCCGGACGGGCCGAGGAAGGAGATGAACTCCCCCTTCCCCACCGACAGGCTGAAGTCGTCGACCACAGTCTGCGTGCCGAACTGCTTGGCGACCCGATCGAGCTCGAGATAGGCCATGGCGCTGTCTCCGCGGCGACCGATCAGCGTTCGACCTCGCGATTCCAGCGCTTGGTCCACTCCTCGCGCTTCTCGTTGATCACGGTCCAGTCCGGATTGTAGAGCTTCGCCGCGCGCTCGCCGATCGGCGCCATCTTGCCGAGCTCCGGGGGGATCACCAGCGATTTCAGCACCGGGCCGTAGCCGTAATCCTTCAGCATCACGAGCTGGATCTTTGGATCGAGCAGCATCTTGACGAAGCTCGCCGCCAGCGGCGAAGCATTGGGCTTGTTGATCGGACACGCCGTGGTCAGCAGCGTCGCCGCGCCTTCCTTGGGGTAGACGAAGTCGACGGGAAAGCCGGTATTGGCAAAGCTCTGCACGCGGCCCGTGCCCCACACCGCGATCACGGCCTGGCCGGACTGGAACAGCTCGGTCATCTTGCCCGGCGACGGCTCATAGGCCAGCACGTTCGGGTTGATCTGCTCCTTGAAGATCTTGAAGCCGGAATCGACGTTGGTCTCGCCGCCGCCATTCATCTTCGACAGCATCACCAGCGCTTCGAGACCGTAGGTGTTGTTGATCGGCGGGATCACGAGCTGTTTTGCGTATTTCGTGTCCTTCAGGTCGTTCCACGAGGTCGGCGGCGCCCAGCCCTTCTCCTTGAACACCTTGGTGTTGTACATCAGGCCGGTGGCGACGATGCCGATCGCGACCGCGCGATCGTCCTTGAAGCGCGCGGTGTCGTAGAGATCGGCGGGCAGGCCGTCGAGCTTGCCGCAGAAGCCGAGCTGGATTGCCTGGTACATCGGGCCGTCATCGACGATGGCGACGTCGATCTGCTGGTTGCCCTTCTGCGCCTGGAGTTTGGCCAGCGTGTCGGTGGAGTTGCCGGCGACGTATTCGACCTTGACGCCGTTCTCCTTCTCGAAGGCCGGGATCACCTCGTCGCGGATGGTCTTCTCGAACGAGCCGCCATAGCCGGCGACATAGAGCGTTTTCTGCTGGGCCCAGGCGACTGATGGGGAGGCAATGAGCGCTGCGATGCTGACCGCGGTCAGAAGGCGAAAAGTCTTCATGTGGACCGATCTCCAATACCGGAATGAGGTGACGTGCCGACGAGTCTCGCTGGCTGAAGCACCTTCCGCATTCCCTTCCGCGCAAACCCTCTCCGATCAGGGCTCCGGCCCCTGTTCGGCGGGTTTTTGGCGCGATCTGGAGGTTTGAACCCCTCCAATCTGCCGAAAAAGCGGGCTGTCTCCAGTCCTGATGAAAAAGATCGCAACCTATACTTCCATCGTCCAATGAATAATGGCACCCTCTGCATGCCAAAATGTTATGATTGGAATCGGGAATGGCGCGGATCAATTCGCGGCAGGTGGAGGCCTTCCGCGCGACAATGCTGACGGGCAGCGTGACCGAGGCCGCGGCGCTGATGAAGGTGACGCAGCCGGCCGTCAGCCGGTTGCTGCGCGACCTCCAGGCCCTGCTGAAAATGGAGCTGTTCGAACGGCGCGGCACCGGCCTGGTGCCGACCGCGGCGGCGATGGCGCTCTATACCGAGGTCGAGCGCTCCTTCGTCGGCCTGGAGCGCATCACTGCGGCAGCAGAAGAAATCCGCGGCCGCCGCACCGGCTCGCTACGCATCGCAGCACTGCCGGCGCTGTCGAACGGCTATCTGCCGCGGCTCACCGGTCACTTTCTGAAGGAGCGGCCCAACCTCAACCTGGCCTTCTTCGGTGTCATCTCGCCGATCGTGGTCGACTGGGTGCTGAACAATCAATGTGACGTCGGCTTTGCCGAGGTGCCGATCGCGCATTCCGGCCTGCCGAGCCAGCGGCTGCCAGCGCCAGCGCGCGTTGCAGTGCTCCCGACCGGCCATCGCCTCGCGGAGAAGGAAGTCCTGGAGCCGCGCGATTTCGAGGGCGAGACCTTCATCTCGCTGTCCGCGGGATCGTCGAGCCGTCATCTCGTCGACCAGGTCTTCCATCGCCATGATGTTCGCCGCGTGCTGCGCGTTGAGACCACGCTGTCGGAAATCATGTGCGGCATGGTGTCGTCAGGGCTTGGCGTCGCGATCTGCGATCCCTTCACGGCGCAGGAATTCGCAACGCGCGGCGTCGTCGTTCGCCGCTTCCTGCCGCGCATCGATTTCGAATTCTCCGCGGTCTTTCCGGCGCAGCGCAGTCCCTCGCCGGTCGCGCTGGATCTGGTCGAGACCATGCGCAAGGCGCTGGTGGAGTTTGAGGATTAGGGCTTGGATTTGAACAGTGCAGCTACAGGCTCGCTGCAGCCTCTCCCGCTTGCGGGAGAGGTCGGCGCGTAGCGCCGGGAGAGGGCTCTCTCCACACTGAGAGTGTCCTATGAGGAGAGAGCCCTCTCCCCCGCCCTCTCCCGCAAGCGGGAGAGGGAGCGCACCGTCGTCGTGGCGTCAGCAGCGCTCAGCCGTTGAACGCCGCCTGCGCCTCCGGCAAATCCCAGATTTTGCCGATGGCGGCGGTGCCGGCCGCAATGATCGCGGCTTCATCCGTACCGAGATAGCGTCCCTCATCGACCAGCACGCGGCCATCGACCACGACCTGATCGATATTGGCACGGTTGGCGAGCGCGATCAGCGCGCGGCGCGGATCGAACAGCGGCTGCAGATGCGGATGGGTGAGATCGACGACGGTGAGATCGGCGGTCGCGCCCGGCTCGATACGGCCGAGATCCGGGCGCTTGATGACATCGGCGGCGACCGTCGTGTTCGCCTCGATCAGCTCGGGCGAGTTCGCGACATCTGGGCGCGCCGAAGTGATCTTGGAGATCAGCGAGGCCGCATTGAGCTCGCCGAGCAGGTCCATGTTGTAGCCGTCGGTGCCGACCACGGTGCGCACGCCGTGCTCGGCGAAGCGGCTGAACGCCGCGGTGATGCCGGCACGCGCGAATACGCGCGGGCAGTTCAAGACGGTCATGCCGCGCGCAGCCATGAGCTTGAGATCGTCGTCGCTCGAGAACATGCAATGCGCCGCCATCAGATCGGGCGCGAGCAGGCCGAGCCAATCCAGATATTCTGCCGGGGTGCGGCCGCCATAGCGCTTGCCGATGGTCTCGACCTCGGCGCGGCTCTGCGCCATGTGCGTGGTGATGGGAACGCCGAGCTCGCGCGCCCGCGTGGCGCAAGCCTTCAGGAGATCGGGGCCGCAGGTGTCGGTGGCATGCGGGCTCATGGCAAGGCTGATGCGGCCGTCGCCGCGATTGTTCCAGCGCTGATAGAGCGCATCCCATGTCGCCATGTCCGCGGCGCCGTCATCGCCGGAATATTGCACCACGCCGTCCGGGCCAGCCTTGGCATCGGAGGTCGAGAACAGATAGGGCGCGCCGTAGAAGCGGATGCCCATCTCCTCCGCCGCGTCGAACATTTCGGGGATCGAGTTGCGGAACGGCTCCATCACGGTGGTGGCGCCGCCCTTGAGCAGCTGGAGGATGCCGAGCCGCGCCACCGCGAGCCGTTCCTCCGCCGACAGGATGTCGGCGCCGCGCTTGGTCAGCGGCAGCAGCACCGTGTAGACGATGCTCTGGTTGTTCTTGCGGCCGTTGCCGTCCTCGGTGTGACTGCGCGCCACTGCTTCCGAAAAGCAGTGATTGTGCAGGTTGAGCAGACCGGGCAGCACGAAGCGGCCCGGGCGGTCATAGACCTGATCCGCGCTCGGTCTGTCGCGCGTGACTGCCGCGATCTTCTTGCCTTCGACCAGAACCCAGTGGTCGCGCAGCACGTCCTGCACGCCGTCTTTCCGTGACAGCACGTAGCTGCCGAAGATCGCTGTTGTGCTCATGCGGGGCGCACGTTCCAGAACACGGCGGTGCCGTCGAGAATGCCGGTGATCGCCTTGCGATAGGCAGTCGGCTGCTTGTACAGGCCGATCGGAATATAAGGGATTTCCTCGAACGCCACCGCCTGGATCTCGCGGCAGATGCGCTGTTGCTCGGCGAGCTCGGAGGCCGCCAGCCATTGGCTGCGCAACGTGCCCATCTTCGTGCTCGCATACCAGCCGGCGACCTTGCCTTCGCCGCG
This sequence comes from Bradyrhizobium sp. NC92, assembly GCF_025200865.1. Taxonomy (NCBI): domain Bacteria; kingdom Pseudomonadati; phylum Pseudomonadota; class Alphaproteobacteria; order Hyphomicrobiales; family Nitrobacteraceae; genus Bradyrhizobium; species Bradyrhizobium sp. NC92. The sequence goes on along the minus strand of NZ_CP104171.1, from coordinate 1,358,212 downwards.
GATGTTGGTGTTGCCGGCCGGGTTGAGCCAGTCGATGCCCTGCCAGTTGCCGACCGCGGCGCTCCAGCCGCCCTGCGGAAGCGGATCCTTCTTCAGCTGGCGCTGCAGTACCACGGCGAAATCGAGGCCGGCATATTCGACGTTCATGCCGGCCTTGCGCAACGAGCCCACCGCGATCTCGCCGAGCGGCTTTTGCGCCAGCGAGTTGGTGGGCACGAGCAGCACGATCTTCTCGCCGTTATAGCCGGCGGCCTTGAGGTCAGCCTTGACCTTGTCGTAGTTGCGCGGGCCGCGGAACACGTCGAGGCCGACGTCGTTTGCCATCGGCGTGCCGGGTGCGAAATAGCCGATCGGCGAGACCTGGAACGCCGGATCGGTGCCGGCGACGGCCGTCATGAACGCGGACTGGTCGATCGCCCCCAACAGCGCGCGGCGGATGGCGGGATTGTCGAACGGCGGCTGCAGGTGATTGAGGCGCAGCATGCAGGCGTAGCCTCTGGGATCGAGGATTCGCGTCTCGATATCGCCGGCCGCCTTGATCACCGGGAGCAGATCGTGCGGCGTGGTTTCCTGCCAATCCTGCTCGCCGGTCTGGAGCGCGGCGACGCCGGTGCCGGCATCAGGCGTGGTTGTCCAGACCACGCGGTCGTAGTGCACGATCTTCGGCCCGGCGGTCCAATCCGGCTTGCCGTCGGTGCGCGGCTGGTAGCGCTCGAACTTGGCATAGGCGTTGCGCGCGCCCTGCACGCGCTCGTCGGCGACATAGCGGAACGGGCCGCTGCCGATCACCTCGGTCAGCGGCTTGAACGGATCCTGGCTCGCCAGCCGCTCCGGCATCATGAAGCAGGCATTGATCGCGGCCTTGCCGAGCGCCTGCGGCAGCAGCGGGAACGGACGCTTCAGACGGAAGCGGATGGTGCGGTCGTCGACGGCCGAGAGCTCGGCGGTCGCCTCCATCAGCTCGCCGCCAAAGCCGTCACGCGCGGCCCAGCGGCGAATGCTGGCGACGCAATCGCGTGCCAGCACGCGCTCGCCATCATGCCAGAACAGACCATCACGAAGCGTGAGGTCCCACTGCAGCTGGTCGCCAGAGATGGCTTGGCCCGACAGCATCTGCGGCGAAACCTGGAGCGAGGAGCTCATGCCGTAGAGCGTGTCGTAGACCATGAAGCCGTGGTTTCGCGACACCTGCGCGGTCGAATAGATGGGGTCGACGAAAGCGAGGTCGATGACCGGGATGAAGCGCAGCGTGGACCGCGATTCAGCGCGGACGATGCCGGGCAGCGACAGCGCCGGCAGCGCCGCGCCAGCCTTCAGGAGCGAACGGCGGGAAATGGACATTAGCGGCGACCGGCCTCGTGGCGCAGGAAGTTCTCCGCGATCTTCTCGCCGGTGGTGATCCAGACATCCGGGCACGATTTTGCGTAAGTGAGGAACTCGCGCAGCAGACGCAGCCGCATCGGACGGCCGCTGCATTGCGGATGCAGCACGGTCGTCACCATCGCGCCCCAGTCGCGGACCTCGTCCAGCTCGTCCTTCCACATCGAGAGCACGTGCTCCTTGGGGAAGATCGAGCGCGGGCTGAAGCGCGCGGAGAGGCCGTGCATCCAGTCGTCATAGCTCGCGGTCACCGGCAGCTCGATCGTGCCGGGCTTGCCGTCGGCGAGGCGATGGCGATAGGGCCTGACGTCGTCGCGGAACGAAGACGTATAGACGATGCCGTGGCGCACCAGCGCGACGCGCAGCTCCTCCGTGAACTCGCCATAGGGCGCGCGATAGCCGGTCGGCTTGACGCCGAGCCGGCGCTTCAGCGCCTCGAAGCCGCGCTCCAGCTCCTCCTCGATCCAGGGATCGCCGGGATCCGGCAACAGATGGTGATAGCCGTGATGGCCGATCTCGTGGCCGGCCTTCAGGATCGATTCCGCCATCGCCGGATGCGCGTCGACCGACCACCCCGTGACGAAGAACGTCGCCTTGAGATCGAGCTGGTCGAGCAGCTCCAAGAGCTTCGGCGTGCCAACGCGCGCCTCGTAGCCGCCATAGCTCATGGTGATGAGCCGCTGCGCATGCACCGCATCCTTGCTGGTCCAGGCGCTCTCCGCGTCCACGTCGAAGGACAGGAACATCGCGGAATTGTACGGCTTCGGCCAGGGATATTCGGGCGCGGGATCCGCGGTGTTGGCCGGAACGAGCGGAATGCTCTGGAGTGCCTTACTGTCCAGCATTGATGGTCGCCTTCTCGATTGCGTTGTCGCTCAATTTCCACTTCGCCAGCAGCGTCTTGTAGGTGCCGTCCGCGATCAGCGCGTCGACCGCCTCCAGCATTGCCTGCTGCAATGCCTTCTCCTTCACCGGCAGAGCAATGCCGGTGAATTGCTGCGCGATGGGCTCGCCCACGGTCGCATAGGTGTTGGGCTCTAGGTCCATGATGTAGGGCAGCGTCTCGTTGCCCTGGGCCGCGGCATCGATGCGGCCTTGCCGCAGCTGGGTGCGCGCGTCGGCCGAGCCGTCGGTGCCGATGACCTGGATCGGATTGCTGCCGCAGTTCTTCTCGCTCCACGCCGCGATCTGCGCCGGGAACATGGTGCGGCGGCTGGAGCCGACCTTCTTGCCGCACAGCGACGTCGCATCCTTGAATTCCGCCTTGCGTGACGCCTGCACGAAGAACTGCGGGCCGCTGCGCAAATAGTCCACAAAAGAGGCGACCTCATGCCGGCTCGCATAGTCGGTGAAACCAGACAGGATGGCATCCACCCGCCCCGTCGAAATCGACGGCATGAATTCGGCAAAGCTGGTCTCTGTCCATTCGATCTTGAGGCCGAGCTTGCGGCCGATCGCCTCGCCAAGATCGACGTCGAAACCGGAGAGCGCGTTGGTGGCGGGATCGCGGAACTCCATTGGCGGATAGTTCGGCACGATCGCCACTTTGAGGCTGCCGCGCTTTGCGATGTCAGGCGGCAATTCGGCCGCCATCGCCGACGCGCTCATGGCGCCCAGGAACGCCGCCGCAAGCAAAAATCTCTTCATCGCCATACCCCCAATGTCAGATCACTGCCGAAAGAAATGCCTTGGTGCGCTCCTCGCGCGGCGCGCCCAACACGTCGGAGGCGCGGCCCTGCTCGACGATCGCGCCATGGTCCATGTAGACGACGCGGTCGGCCACCTCGCGGGCGAAGCCGAGCTCGTGCGTCACCACCATCATGGTCATGCCGCTCTTCGCCAATTCCTTCATGACAGCGAGCACCTCGCCAACGAGCTCGGGATCGAGCGCGCTGGTCGGCTCGTCGAACAGCATCAACATCGGCTTCATGGCGAGCGCCCGCGCGATCGCGACGCGCTGCTGCTGGCCGCCGGAGAGCTGCGCCGGATAGGAATCCGCCTTCGCCGCCAGCCCGACGCGACGAAGCAGCTCGGTCGCCTCGGCGCGCACCTCGTCCAGCTTGCGCCCCTGAACCTGGGTGGGGCCTTCGGTGATGTTCTCCAGCGCGGTCTTGTGCGGAAACAGGTTGAAACGCTGGAACACCATGCCAGTCTTCAGCCGCTGCCGTCCGATCTCGCGCTCGCTGAGGCGATGGAGCCGTCCGCCGTGCTCGCGCACGCCCAGAAGCTCGCCGTCGAGCCAGATGCCGCCGGCATCGATGGTGGTAAGCTGGTTGATGCAGCGGAGCAGCGTGGTCTTGCCGGAGCCGGAGGCGCCGATCAGGCACATCACCTCGCCGGGCCAGACGTCGAGCGAGACGTTGTTGAGAGCCTGAAACTCTCCAAAGTTTTTGCTGACGGAGCGGATGGCGACGAGGGGTTTTGTCATCGCGCCAGCCGCAATGTGCCGCGTGCAAAGCGGCGTTCGAGCAGCATCTGCAGCGGCGTCAGGATCGAGACCACGAGCAGATACCAGAGCCCGGCGACGATCAGGAGCTCGATCACGCGCGAATTGGCGTAGTAGATGTTCTCGGCATTGTGCAGCAGCTCCGGATACTGGATCACGCTGGCGAGCGAGGTCGCCTTCACCATGCTGATGAACTCGTTACCGAGCGGCGGGATCACCACGCGCATCGCCTGCGGCAGCACGATCCGCCGCAGCGCGCGCAGCCGTCCCATGCCGATCGCCTGCGCCGCCTCATACTGTCCGATATCGACCGACAGCATGCCGGCGCGCATGACTTCGGAGGTGTAGGCGCCCTGGTTGATGCCGAGCCCAAGCAGCGCGGCAAGGAACGGCGTCATGACGTCGACGGCGCGCGCGGACCACAGGCCGGGAATGCCGATGGTCGGAAACACCAGCGCGAGGTTGAACCACAGCAGCAGCTGCAGGATCAGCGGCGTGCCGCGGAACAGCCAGGTGTAGCCGGCGGCGACCGACTTCAGCACCGGATTGGGCGACAGCCGCATGATCGCGACGACGATGCCAAGAAAGATGCCGAGCATCATCGCCAGCACCGCCATCACCATGGTGTTGACGATGCCTTCGAGGATGACCTTTGCGGTCAGGAAGCGGCTGACATAGGACCATTCGATCTGGCCGTTCGCAAAGGCGCGCGCGATCGCCGCCAGCACGAGGACGATCAGGGCCGCGCTGATCCAGCGAAACCAGTGCGGCTCGCGCGCGATCCGCATGCCCGACAGATCGGGAAAGCCTTGCGCGAGTGCTGGCGTCGGCTTCATTGCGGCGCCGCGTTCAGCATGGGCTGGGCGACCGCATTGGCCCCTAAGCCCCATTTGTCGAGAATGGCCTTGTACGAGCCGTCGGCGATCATGGCCGCGAGCTTCTCCGTCACGACCTCGCGCAAGGCCGCATCGTCCTTGCGGAACATGATGCCTTGATAGCCCGTGGACAATTGCTCACCAATGACGCGGTACTTGCCGGCTTCCTGCGTTTGCGCGTAGGGCAAGGTTTCACTGCCCTGAACCGCGGCATCGATGCGGCCCTGCTTGAGCTGATTACGCACGTCGATCGAATTCTCGCCGGGCACATACTGAATGGCAGGCTTGCCAACCGCCTCGCACTTCTGCTTGCTCCATTTCTCGATCTCGATCGGAAATGCGGTGCTGCGGGTGGTGCCGACCTTCTTGCCGCAAAGATCGGTGGCGACCTTCGCCGCATTCTCGGTCAGCACGAAGAATTGCGGACCAGTGGTCAGGTAGTCGACGAAATCCGCCGTCTCACGCCGCGAACTGCGATCCTGGATGCCACTGATGATGAAGTCGGCTCGCTTGGTCTGGAGCGAGGGGATCAGCTCGGCGAACGGCGTCTCGCTCCAGACGATCTTGAGGCCGCCGAGCCGCTTGGCGAGCTCATTGGCGAGATCGATGTCGAGCCCGACCAGCTCGTTGGTCGCGGGATCGCGATGTTCCATCGGCGCGTAAGTGGAGTTGACGGTGAGCTTGAGCGCGCCCGCCTGCTTGATCTCCGCCGGCAGCTCGGCGGCTCGCGCGGAGGTTACCGCAGCCAGCGCAGCAACAGCGAAAGATAATGAGAGGCGTGTCATGTCAGCTCCTTTGCCCATGTCAGCTTCCTTTGCCAGCGCCGTGCCACTTGTCAGTCGGCATCGAGAACGGCCGGCTCGATGACGCCGGCACGCTCGGTGATCACCCTGTATTGCTCGGGCCGCCGGTGGGCGGCGAAGTTGAACATCTTGTCCTTGCCCTGGCGGCAGAGGTCGAGATCGATGTCGGCGACGATCACCTCGTCGGCCAGCGTCTGCGCCTGCGCCACGATGCGGCCATTGGGATCGACGATGCAGGAGCCGCCGATCAGCCCGGAGCCGTCCTCCTCGCCCGCCTTCGCCACCGAGATCGCCCAGGTCGCGTTCATGTAGGCGTTGGCCTGCGTCACCAGCGTCGAGTGGAAGGTGCGCAAGGCGCCGTCTTCGGTCGTGCCGCCGTTGGGATCGTAGGCCGCCGAATTGTAGCCGATGCAGACGAGCTCGACGCCTTGCAGACCGAGCACGCGCCAGGATTCCGGCCAGCGGCGGTCGTTGCAGATCATCATGCCCATGATGGCGTGGGCCCAGGACGAGCCGGCGCGGAAGGCGGGAAAGCCGAGGTCGCCATAGTCGAAGTAGCGCTTCTCGAGTTGCTGGTAGCGCGCGCCCGGACGTGGCTCGACCGAGCCCGGCAGGTGCACCTTGCGATAGCGGCCGAGAACCTCGCCGTCGCGATCGACCAGGATGGAGCAATTGTAGCGCCGGCCCTCCGGCGTCAGCTCGGCGTAGCCGACATAGAAGCCGACGCGCAGCGCACGGGCGCGGTCGAACAGCTTTGCCACAGCGGAGTTCGGCATGCCGCGCTCGAAATACCGGTCGAGCGCCTCGCCCTCGAGCAGCCAGCGCGGGAAGAAGGTGGTGAAGGCGAGTTCCGGAAACACCACAAGGCTCGCACCCCGACCGGCCGCCTCCTCCAGCATGTCGAGCATCCGCGACAACGTATGCTCGCGGCTGTCTGCTTTTTGCGTCGGCCCCATCTGAGCGGCGGCGGCGCGAAGGACACGAACCAAGATTGCCTCCAATCTGTGCGCAGTGCCGCCTCAATGGGCGAGCGAACCCTTTGATGCGACGTGCAAATCTGCTGCCATTACGGGGAAGCGCTGCTGCAAAATCAATTCGCTTTGCTATGATGTTTTGGCTCAGACTATAATCGGTAGTGATATGAACCTGCGTCAGCTCGAGATCCTGCGCGCCGTCATCCGGCACCGCACCACGGTGGCGGCGGCGGACGAGCTTGCGCTGTCGCAGCCCGCGGTCAGCAATGCGCTGAAGACGATGGAGACGCAGGCCGGCTTTGCGCTGTTCGAGCGCGTCAACAACCGGCTGTTTCCAACCGCCGAAGCGATGGCGCTCTACAAGGAGAGCGAGGCGATCTTTGCGCTGCACGCCAAGCTCGAGAACCGCGTGCGCGATCTGCGCGAGAACCGCTCCGGTCATCTCGCCATCGTGGCGACGCCGCCGCTCGCCTACAGCATCATTCCGTCCGCGCTGTCCGGCTTCCTGCGCCGCCGACCGGAGACGCGGGTGTTCTTCGACGTGCGGCGCTATGAGGGCATCATCGAGGGCGTGCTGAGCCGTGTCGCCGAGCTCGGCTTCGCGCTCGGACTGACGCACCATCCCGGCATCGCGCATGAGGTGGTGCACACCGGCGAGATGGTCTGCGTGCTGCCGCCGCAGCATCCCCTCGCGGAACGACCGGTGATCACGGCCGCTGATCTCTCCGGCGTGCCCTTCATCGGGCTCGAACGCGGCACGCGGCTCGGCGAAGCCGTGCGCGACAGCTTTGCCCGGGGCGGCGCGCCGTTCCGGCCGACGGTCGAGGTGCGCTATTGCAACACGGCCTGCGTGCTCGCCGCCGCCGGCGTCGGCGCCGCGGTGGTCGATCCCTTCTCGCCGCGGCAGAACGGCGGCAGCGGCCTCGTCGTCCGTCCGTTCACGCCGACGACGCAGGCGGTCGCCTACATGCTATGGTCGGAAGCCGAGCCGCTGTCGCGTCTGGCCAAGGCCTTTCTCAACGAGATCCGCAAGGAGAGCGCTCTGCTCGAGCGCACAGCGCCGCACCAGCAACATGGGGCAGAAAGCGGCTGAGCTTCGCAACCTTTTGCCTGGAGGCCCATGGCACGCATCACCATCATCGAGACCGGAGAGGTCCCGCAAAAATACCGCGAGCGCCACGGTTCATTTCCGGACATGTTCGCGCGCATGATCCGCGCCGAAGATCCGGCCGCGACAGTCGAGGTCGTCAGCATCCCCAACGGCCATGCGCTTCCCGATCCGGGCAACCTCGAGGCCGTCCTGATCACCGGCGCGGCTGTCGGCGTCTATGACGGGCTCGACTGGATCGCGCTGCTGGAAGATTTCGTGCGGACGGCCTACGCCAACAAGACTCCGATGGTCGGTGTCTGCTTCGGCCACCAGCTGATCGCGCAGGCGCTCGGCGGCACCGTGCGCAAGTCGGAGAAGGGCTGGGGCATCGGCCGGCACGTCTATCAGGTGCTGCCGGAGAACGGAGTGGTCGACGGCGAAGCGGTCGCGATCGCCGCCTCGCATCAGGATCAGGTGATCGAGCCGCCGAACGACGCGCTGACGATCCTCTCGTCCGACTTCACCCCGCATGCCGGCCTGCTCTATGCCAACGGCGCAACGCTGACCGTGCAGCCGCACCCGGAATTCGACGTGGGGTTTGCGCAAGTGTGCTGCGACCTGCGCGACGGCAAGGCGCCGGAGGAAGTCGTTGCCACGGCGCGGGCGTCGCTGGCGCAGCCGATGGACAGCGCGAGGCTCGGCGGAGCGATTACGCGGTTTCTGGCAAGGCGCGCGGCGCCTTAGTTCGCAACAATCACCACGGCGACTCTTCCCTTCTCCCCTTGCGGGAGAAGGTGGCGCGAAGCGCCGGATGAGGGGTCTCCCTCCACCAACAAGATGTTCACGAGCAGAGAGATACCCCTCACCCGTCTCGCCGCTACGCGGCGAGCCACCCTCTCCCGCAAGGGGAGAGGGTGAAGCAGCTCCGCTGGTGAGAATTTAGAACGGATCCGTTCCCAACCCCGGCACATCGGCCGGCCGCGGGCCCGGCGCCGCCCAGTGAAAGCGGCGGTCTTTCTCTGCAATCGCGATGTCGTTGATCGACGCCTCGCGGCGCTTCATCAGGCCGTGCTCGTCGAACTCCCACTGCTCGTTGCCGTAGGAGCGGTACCACTGCCCGCTTGCATCGTGCCATTCGTACTGGAAGCGCACCGCGATGCGGTTCTCGTCGAAGGCCCAGAGGTCCTTGATCAGGCGGTAGTCCTGCTCCTTCTCCCATTTGCGGGTGAGGAAGGCGACGATGGCCTCGCGGCCCTGAAACACTTCGGAGCGGTTATGCCAGCGGCTGTCCTCGGTATAGGCGAGCGAGACCCGCACCGGATCGCGGGAATTCCAGGCGTCCTCGGCCATGCGGGCCTTTTGCGCGGCGGTCTCGCGGGTGAAGGGTGGAAGCGGCGGGCGCGACATGATGGCCTCATCGGTTGATCGGGACCGCGAATGTATCGTCGCAATCGGCAGAGTCGATAGGCCATCGCCGATCGAGCGATCACGAAACCAGATCGGCCTTCATCAGCTGGCGGATCGACTTCGGAATCGGCTGGGCGCGGCCGCCGCTGACGAAGGCAACGCGGACCTCGGCTTTCACCAGCACATCGTCGCCGCGTCGCACCTCCTGCGCCAGCATGATGGACGCCCCCTTCACAGCAACCGGCCAGGTCACGACATCGAGCACGTCGTCCATTCGCGCGGGCTTCAAGAAGTCCAGATGCATCGAGCGCACCACGAAGGCAAAGCCCGTGCCTTCCGTCTCGGTCTGCTCGAACAGCGCCTGCTGCTCGGCGCCCATCAGCCTGAGATGATTGGTGCGTCCGCGCTCCATGTAGCGCAGGTAATTGGCGTGATAGACGATGCCGGAAAAATCCGTGTCTTCGTAGTAGACGCGGACCTGCATGTGGTGGCGGCCGTCGCGGATCTCGCCGTCGAGATGAGCTGTCACGTCGCGAGCCTCTTCGCTTGTCGGTAACCGGCTCGTTTTGCGCAAAAACAGCTGGACGCGCAAGCGTGTTAGGACACAACCAGCCCTGCCCGCCCCAGCGTCACCTCGACGATCTCGGGCGGCACGCCGACGCGGAGCGGCATGATGCTGCAACCGAGGCCGCCGGAGACGATGAGATCGCATTTCAGGCGGAAGTGGCCATAGGCGAGCCGCAGGCCGTTCTTGGGCGAAACCGCCGGCGACCAGCCGAGCAGGCGAACCTGGCCGCCATGGGTATGGCCGGACAGTTGCAGCGCGACGCGCGCGGGCACGAGCGGCGCGATGTTGGGCTCATGCGCGAGCAGGATGACGGGCGCATCGTCGGTGATTTTCGTCAGCGTGGCGTTGAGATCGTCGGCGCCGAAATGCGCCATGCTCCGGAAGCGCCGCGCCGGCAGGAAGGCGAGCTGGTCGCCGAGCCCCGCGAGCCAGAACGGACGGCCGTTCTTGACAAGGCGCACGACGTCGTTCTCGTAGACGGGGATGCCGGCCGCCTCCAGCGCACGATGCGCGATGGTCGGCCCGTGCCCTGCCTGCTGCACGGTCCTGTCGTCCCAATAGTCGTGATTGCCCATGACGGCATGGACGCCGAGAGGCGCCTTCAGGCGCGCCAGCACCCTCGCCCATTCGTGCGACGGAATGAAGCGCGTGACGTGGTGAAGGCCGGCGACATAGTCGCCGAGCAGCACGATGAGATCGGCGTTGAGCGCATTGGTCCGGTCGACGATGCCCTCGATACGCTCCAGCGACATCCAGGGATCGCAGGCATGGATGTCGGCGATGGCCGCAATCTTCAGCGGAAAATCCGCCGGCCACTGCCGCGGCGTGGGATGATAGCGCGTGACGCGCAGCCGCAGCACCGGCTCGACGCCGACGCCATAGGCTGCAGTCGAGACGCCGAGGGCGGACAGGCCGCCGATGGAACGAATGAGATGACGGCGCGTGATCATGGAAGCCCGATGATGATGCGACGTCTTGATGATATCCGATTGGAGCGGAATTGGGGTGCGTTCGTGCAGATCGTTTGCACGAGATTAACGGAAATTCATCAAAGCCGGAACGGCGCGCGGTTCAGCAGATCACTCGTCGCTGTCATCCGCGCCGAACAGACCGAACTGCGCCGCCGCATCGCGCGAGGGTTCGGCGATGCCGAGATGACGGAAGGCGTGCGAGGTCAGCAGGCGGCCGCGCGGGGTGCGCTGCAGATAGCCGCACTGGATCAGATAGGGCTCGATGATGTCCTCGATGGCATCGCGCGGCTCCGACAAGGCCGCGGCCATGGTTTCGACGCCGACCGGGCCGCCGCCATAGTTGAGCGCGATGGTCGTGAGATAGCGGCGATCCATGGCGTCCAAGCCGGCGGCATCGACCTCGAGCGCGCTCAGCGCGTGGTCGGCGATCTTGCGGTCGATCTTGTCGGCATCGGCCGCGGAGGCGAAGTCGCGCACACGGCGGAGCAGGCGGCCGGCGATGCGCGGTGTGCCGCGGGCGCGGCGCGCGATCTCGTTGGCGCCGTCCGCGCTCATGCCGACGTTGAGCACGCGCGCGCCGCGGCTGACGATGCTCTCCAATTCCTCGATCGTATAGAAATTCAGCCGCACCGGAATGCCGAAGCGGTCACGCAAGGGATTGGTGAGAAGGCCGGCGCGCGTGGTGGCGCCGACCAGGGTGAATTTCGACAGCTCGATCTTCACCGATCGCGCTGCCGGGCCCTCGCCGATGATGAGGTCGAGCTGAAAGTCCTCCATCGCGGGATAGAGCACCTCTTCCACCGCCGGGCTGAGGCGATGGATCTCGTCGATGAAGAGCACGTCGCGCTCTTCGAGGTTGGTGAGGAGCGCGGCGAGGTCGCCGGCCTTGGCGATCACCGGCCCCGATGTGGCACGAAAGCCGACGCCAAGCTCTTTCGCCACGATCTGCGCCAGCGTGGTCTTGCCGAGGCCGGGGGGACCGACGAACAGCACGTGATCCAGCGCCTCGCCGCGCTTGCGCGCGGCCTCGATGAAGATCGAGAGATTCTTGCGCGCCTGCTGCTGGCCGACGAAATCGGACAGCGATTGCGGCCGCAGCGCGGTGTCGCCGACATCGTCGCTGCGGCGCTCGGGCGAAACCATGCGGCTGGCTTTGGGGTCGCTCACTTCGCGAGCTCCTTCAGCCCGAGCCGGATCAGCTGCGCCGTCTCGGCGCCCTCACCCGCACTGCGCGAGGCCGAGGCGATCGCAGCGGCGGCTTGCGGCTGGCCGTAGCCGAGATTGATCAGCGCGGAGATCGCATCCGCGACGGGGCGCGGCGCGCGCTGGTCGTCGACGGCACCGGCGAGATGCACGACGGCGGGATCGACATTGGCAAAAGCCGGCGCCTTGTCCTTCAATTCGGTGACGATGCGCTCGGCGACCTTGGGGCCGACGCCGGGCGTGCGCGCCACCGCGGCCTTGTCGCGCAGCGCGATGGCATTGGCGAGATCGGCCGGCGACAGCGTGCCGAGCACGGCGAGCGCGACCTTGGCACCGACACCCTGCACGGTCTGCAGCAGGCGAAACCATTCGCGCTCCTGATCGGTGCGGAAGCCGAACAGTTTGATTTGATCCTCGCGGACATAGGTCTCGATCGACAGCACCGCGGCTTCGCCTGGCGAGGGCAGATGCTGCAAAGTGCGCGAGGAACAGTGCACCTGATAGCCGACGCCGCCGACGTCGAGGATGACGAAGTCCTCGCCGTAAGAATCGATCAGCCCCTTCAGCTTGCCGATCATATCCCCACCACCTTCAGCCGCAGCGCGGTGCTCTGGCGGTGATGGGCGTGGGTGATGGCGATGGCGAGCGCGTCGGCGGCGTCCGCGGACGGCGGCTCGGCCTTCGGCAGCAGGATCTTCAGCATCATCGCGATCTGTTGCTTGTCGGCGTGGCCGGCGCCGACCACGGTCTTCTTGACCTGGTTCGGCGCGTATTCGGCGACAGAAATGCCGAACATTGCGGGCGCTAGCATGGCGACGCCGCGGGCCTGGCCAAGCTTCAGCGTCGCAACGCCGTCCTTGTTGACAAAAGTCTGCTCGACCGCGGCTTCCATCGGCTGGTGGCTGGAGAGGACGGAAGCAAGCCCTTCATGGATCGCGAGCAGCCGGCTCGCCAGCGGCAAATCGTCCGGCGGTTCCACCGAGCCGCAGGCGAGGTAGATCAGGCGATTGCCCTCAGCCTCGATCACGCCCCAGCCGGTGCGGCGCAGGCCGGGGTCGATGCCGATGATGCGAACGGGGCCACGAATCGGGAGCGCAGTCATGGGCCAGTGATAGCGGCTGGCCGCGGCGGGGGAAACAGAAACAGAACGGAAGTAACAGGGGAAGTGGGGTATCTCGGGTGAGCACCGCCGCCCACTCCACATTCCGTCGTCATACCCCGCGAAAGCGGGGTATCCAGTACGCCGCGGCTTATCCGTATCCCTCTGGCGTCTCTGGAATACTGGGTCGCCCGGTCAAGCCGGGCGACGACAGCAGAATCCGGAGCGAGGTATCAGCCGCCCATCTTCGCCATCAGTGCGTCCGACACCTCGAAATTGGCGTAGACGTTCTGGACGTCGTCGTGCTCGTTGAGCAGGTCCATCAGCTTCAAGAGCTTCTCGCCGGTCTCGTCGTCGACCGCAACCGTGTTCTGCGGCTTCCAGATCAGCGCGGCCTTGCGCGGCTCGCCGAACTTGGCTTCCAGCGCCTTGGCAACGTCGCGATAGCCTTCGGTCGAGGCGTAGATCTCGTGGCCACCCTCGCCGGAAACGACGTCGTCTGCGCCGGCCTCGATCGCGGCGTCCAGCACCGCGTCGTCGGAGGCGACGCTGCGGTCGTATTCGATGATGCCGGTGCGGTCGAACATGAAGGAGACCGAGCCGGTTTCGCCGAGATTGCCGCCGGACTTGGTGAAGAAGGAGCGGATGTCGGAGGCGGCGCGGTTGCGGTTGTCGGTCAGCGCCTCGACGATGACGGCGACGCCGCCCGGGCCATAGCCCTCGTAGCGGATCTCGTCATAGTTCTCGCCATCGCTGCCGAGCGCCTTCTTGATGGCGCGCTCGATATTGTCCTTCGGCATGTTCTCCTGGCGCGCGGCGATCACGGCGGCGCGCAGGCGCGGGTTCATGGCAGGGTCGGGCGTGCCCAGCTTGGCGGCGACGGTGATTTCCCGCGCCAGCTTGCCGAACAGCTTCGACTTCTGGGCATCCTGCCGCCCCTTGCGGTGCATGATGTTCTTGAATTGGGAATGTCCGGCCATGCTTGGTCTCGTGAAGGAAGCGTGCGTCAAGGTGAGTGCGGGAAGCGCGGCCTTATAGGCCGCCAACCCACCGGAATCAAAGGGCTCGGCTGCTCCTAAGGTAGCCCTGTAAAGGTAGCCGCCGTAATGGCGCCTGCCTAGACGTCGGGCACCGTTAACCCTGATTTCATTCCGACTTGCGAAAATAGCGCCCGACCGTTCCCCGACAAGAGAGAGCTGATGGCGTTCGGACTATTTCGGAAGCGTCTGCCGGACACGGCCGCGCCCGCGGGAGCCCCGGAGGCTGCGCAGCCGGCGGCCCCTGCCGCACCCGCCCCGACCGCCGAAAGTGATTCGGCCCGGGAAATCCTGGAATTGCTGGAACTCGAGCTCGGCGCCATGATCCGCCAGCTCGAGCGCGCCGCCAATTCCGTCGCCGGCGGAGCCGATGCGACCGCCGCGACGCTCGCCGCCATTCGCGACCGCACCGACGCCCTGACCGGCCGGACCAACGCGGCGCAATCGACCGCCTCTACCTTCGCCCATGCCGCCGACAAGTTCACCCAATCCGCGCAAGGCATCGGCGCGCAGGTCCGCGAGGCCGGCAAGCTCGCCGACGAGGCCAGCGCCGCCGCGCAGGAAGCCCGCGCCAATGTCGACCGCCTGCGCGAATCCTCCGCCGCCATCGGCAACGTCGTCAACCTGATCGCGCAGATCGCGCGGCAAACCACGCTGCTCGCGCTCAACTCGACCATCGAGGCCGCGCGCGCGGGCGCCGCGGGAAAAGGCTTTGCCGTCGTCGCCACCGAGGTCAAGGCGCTCGCGGTGCAGACCCAGAGCGCGACGGAGGAGATCACAAAGAAGATCGACGCGCTGCAGCGCGACGCCGCCGGCTCGGCGGATGCGGTGCACCGCATCTCGCAGGCGATCGAGGCGATCCGCCCGGTGTTCGACACCGTCAACGGCGCGGTCGCCGAGCAGAACGCCACCACCAGCGAAGTCTCGGGCAATGCCGCCAGCGCCTCCGAGTTCATCATCTCGGTCGGCGAGAGCGCGGCCGAGATCGACGCGGCGACCAAGGCTGCCGAGACCCATGGCGAGAGCGTCGCCAGCGCCGGCAAGGCCGTCACCACCTTCGCCCAGAAGCTGAAATCGCGCTGCGCCGTGCTGCTGCGCCAGAGCGAGCACGACGACCGCCGCAAGACCGAGCGGCTGCCCTGCCATCTCAGATTCGAGACCGCGCGCAGCGTGATGCCGGTCTATGAAATCGCGATGGAGGGCGTGCTGATCGGCGGCGCGGACGCAAGCCGGCTCGCGACGCAAGCCACGGTCGAAGGCAGCCTAGAGGACATCGGCGCCTGCCGCCTGCGCGTGGTCGAGCAATCCAAGGCCGGCGCCCGCGCGCAATTCGTCGGCGCCACCGCCGCGCTCAACGAGAAGATCGAGGACAAGCTCTGGTCGATCCATGAGGAGAACACCGAGCTCGTCACCCGTGCCATGGAAGCAGGCAATGCGCTGACGAAGATATTCGAGCAGGCGGTTGCGCGCGGCGAGGTCAAGATCGAAGACCTCTTCGACACCGACTACGTGGAGATTGCCGGCACCAACCCGCAGCAATACCGCACCAAATATCTCGACTGGGCCGACCGCGCCCTGCCGCCGTTCCAGGAAGCCTTCCTGGCGAGGGAGTCGCGGATGGCGTTCTGCGCCATGGTCGACCGCAACGGCTTTTTGCCGGTGCACAACAAGATCTATTCGCATCCGCAGCGGCCCGGCGACGTCGCCTGGAACACGGCCAACAGCCGCAACCGGCGCATCTTCAACGATCCGGCGGGGTTAGCTGCCGCACGCAACCTGCGATCGTACCTGGTCCAGAGCTATGCGCGCGACATGGGCAACGGCAACACGGTGATGATGCGCGAGATCGACGTGCCGATCCGCGTGCAGGGCCGGCACTGGGGCGGCTTCCGCACGGCCTACAAGCTATAACCCCCCGCGCCTGCACTCCTGGGCAAGACGCCGGGCGCGAATCATCCTCTAAGGTCGGAGCTAGGAATCGGAATGCCGCCAAGGAGCCGATCAACGGCTCCGACTGGAGAGAGCCCGTACATGTCCTTTGCCCAACTTGCCGTGTTGGACACTGCGTCCAACCGGACGCTCGCCGAACGCCTGATCGACCAGCTCGCCGACCGCATCGGCGGTCTCGGCGTCGAGCTCGCCGATATCGCCGGCAACGTCCAGGAAGTCGCCAACCGCGTCGCGAGCCAGTCGGAACGGTTTCACCATCTGCAGAAGACGGCCGAGACGATGGTCTCGGCCAACCACGACATCGCCAACGCCTCGCAGGCGGTGCAAAGCACGACGTCGGCTGCAGTCGGCGAGATCGCACAGTCGCGCGGCGCCGTCGACACCGCGGTCAGCCACATCTCCGAGCTCGTCGCCGCGGTGGAGCGGATCGAGGCCCGCCTCAGCGCCGTCGGCGCGGCGCTGGCGCAAGTTACGAAGGTCTCCGGCTCGATCGAGGCGATCGCGAAGCAGACCAATCTGCTTGCGCTCAACGCCACCATCGAGGCGGCGCGCGCCGGCACTGCCGGCCGGGGCTTTGCGGTGGTCGCAAGCGAAGTCAAGAACCTCGCGGAGGCCACGCGTCAGGCCACGCATGAGATCTCCGACACCGTGCGCGATCTCGACGGCCAGATCGAAGGCTTGATCGGCGAGAGCAGCGACGCCTCGCAGCGCGCCAAGACCGCCGGCGAAGGTGCGCAAGCGATCTCCGGCATCATCTCGCGGGTCCAGCAGGGCTTCGCCTCGGTCGAAGCGGAGATCGACGGCGTCGCGCGCGCGGCGACCTCGAACCTCGGACACTGCGACACCGTGATCAGCGAGCTCAATGAGCTCGCCAAGGGCGTCGACCTCTCCTCGCGCGACCTCCGAAGCGCCGACGAGCGGGTGGCGAAGCTGCTCGACACCTCCGAAGGCCTGATCGCGCTGATCGCCGACAGCGGCGTGGAGACGTCGGACGCACCGCTGATCCGCGTCGTGATCGACACCGCGAAGCGGATCTCGGCGGAATTCGAGGCCGCGATTGACCGCGGCGAGATCACGCTCGACCAGCTCATGGACGAGACCTACCGCGAGATTCCCGGCACCGATCCAAAGCAGTACCTCACCGCCTACGTCGAGTTCACCGACCGCGTGCTGCCCGCGATCCAGGACCCGATCCAGAAGTCCGATCCGCGCATCGTGTTCTGCGTCGCCTGGGCCAGGAGCGGTTATCTGCCGACGCACAATCCGAACTACCGCCTGCCGCAGGGCAAGGACCCGGTCTGGAACAACGCCAATTGCCGCAACCGCCGCCTGTTCACCGACCGCGCGGTGAAGAATGTCGCAGCGAGCACAAAGCCGTTCCTGCTGCAAACCTACCGCCGCGACATGGGCGGCGGGCAGTTCGTGCTGATGAAGGACCTGTCCTCGCCAATCATGATCCGCGGCAAGCACTGGGGCGCCTTCCGGATGGGCTTTCGGCAGGGCTGACGAGGGCCTCCGGCGTCCTCAAAACAAAAAGCTCGAAAACAACCCCATGCACAGTAGCCGGGGTGGGCGGAATCAATGGCTTATGCCGGCAGGCCATGGCGCGCGTTGACTCGTCGGGCAAAACAGGGTAGAATGCTATTATTCCGAAATTGTGATGCGATTCTCCCCGCCGCCTGCCGAGCACAAAAGCCGACAGCACTGGTGCGGCGGCCGACGTTGCCGTAGAAATGCCGCCGCGCATTCGCGCGAACCCGAACACAGCAAGCTGGCTTTTCGATGTCCTGTCCACCCGCCCAAATCGGCGCGCCGTTTTCCGAGATCGATACACCGGCGCTGATCATCGACCTCGACGCCTTCGAGCGCAATCTCGACACGATGGCGGCGGCAGTGGGCAAGCTCGGCGTTCGCTTGCGTCCGCATGCGAAGACCCACAAATCACCGATCATAGCGGCCAAGCAGATCGCGCGCGGCGCAATCGGCATGTGCTGCCAGAAGGTCGCCGAGGCCGAGATCCTGGTTGCGGGCGGGGTGAGCGACGTGCTCGTCAGCAATGAGGTGGTGGGCCTGCGGAAGCTGGAACGGCTCGCAGGCCTCGCGCGCCACGCACGCATCAGCGTTTGCGTCGACGATGCGATTATGGTCGAGCAACTATCGCACGCCGCGGAGCGGGCAGGATCGCAAATCGAAGTCCTGGTCGAAATCGACGTCGGCGCCGGTCGCTGCGGTGTCAGGCCGGGACCGGCGGCGGCCACCCTGGCGCGGCAGGTGGCGGCTTCACGCTTCCTGTCGTTCGGCGGCCTGCAGGCCTATCACGGCTCTGCCCAGCATTTGCGCACGCCGGAGGAGCGGCGCGCTGCCATCGCCGGTGCCGCGAACGCGACCGCGGAGACACTGCGCGTCCTCAAGGACGCGGGCTTTCACTGCCGGACGATTGGAGGTGCGGGAACCGGCACATTCGAGCTCGAAGGCGCGAGCGGCATCTGGAACGAATTGCAGGCGGGCTCCTATATCTTCATGGACGCCGACTACGCCAAGAACCTCGCGGACGGGGCACGCAACGCCAATCCGTTCGAGCATGCGCTGTTCGTGATCGCGACGGTGATGAGCACCGCCGCCGGCGAACACTCGGTCATCGATGCCGGCCACAAGGCCCTTTCGAACGACAGCGGATTTCCGGTCGTGCTGGGCCGGCCCGACCTGCGCTATCATCGGCCCTCCGACGAGCATGGCTTGCTCGATTTCGACAGCGCTTCGTCGCGACTGGCGATCGGCGACAAGGTGACGCTGATCCCCGGCCATTGCGACCCGACCGTCAATCTCTACGACTGGTATGTCGGTGTGCGCGGCTTCAACACGCCGGATGCCCGCGTGGAGGCACTCTGGCCAGTCGCGGCGCGGGGCGCGGTCACCTGAGATTGACGCGTGATTTCGCGCGACGATCTCCGCCGTCGCCACGGACAAGCGAAGCGCAGATCCGAGACCCATACGCCACAGCATCGGTTTGGCGAAGACGCGGAGTGACAAGCTTTGCGAAGCAACTACGCGCTTGGGGTTATGGGTTCTGGCCCCTCGTTCGCAATTGCGGACCAAGGCGTACACTCATATTTCGGGACTGCCCGTTTCCGAGGACGAGCAGACGTGGCCTGCCCAGCTGGGAACGTCTGCAAATGACCCTGGCTGTGTGAAAAGCCGCGAGTCGGTTACGATTCCTCCGTTTCCTAATGGGGGGATACGGATGGGACGCTTCGTTGAAGGCGCGGACAGATCCCAGCTGACGCTCTTGCCGGAATGTCTGGAGGATTGGGTAGACGAGGGCAATGCGGTCCATGTGATCGACGTGTTTGTCGAGGCGCTCGACCTGCATGGAATGGGATTTGAGCGTGTGATCGCCAAGGAGACGGGCCGGCCTTCCTATCATCCAGCAGTCCTTCTGAAGCTTTACATCTACGGTTATCTCAATCGGGTGCAATCCAGTCGCCGCCTGGAACGTGAGGCGTGCCGCAATATCGAGGTGATGTGGCTGATCGGCCGCCTGGCTCCCGATCATAAGACGATCGCCGATTTCCGGAAGGACAATGGTGCGGCGCTTCGGAAGGTTTGTGCGAAGTTCGTTGCGCTATGCCGGCAAATGGGCCTGTTGCAGACCCCAAGCGTCGCAATCGATGGCAGCAAGTTCAAGGCAGTGAACAACCGCGATCGCAACTTCACGCATGCCAAGATGGCGAGGCGGATGGCGCAAATCGAGGAAAGCGTCGGGCGATATCTGCGTCAACTGGATAGCGCCGATCGGCAGGAGCCATCGGAAGCGATCAGCATCAAGACACCGAGGATCAAGGAAAAGATCGCTCGACTGAAGCAGGAGATGAGCCGCCTGGAAGTGCTTGACGCGCAGATGCGCAAGACGCCGGATCAACAGATATCGCTGACCGATCCGGATGCCCGTTCGATGGCCACCAGCGGACGCGGATCGGGTGTCGTCGGCTACAATGTCCAGGTCGCGGTGGACACCGAACACCATCTGATTGTTACGCATGAGGTCATAAACGTCGGCAATGACCGTGGGCAGCTTGCTCGGATGTCGAAGCAAGCCAAAGAAGTGCTCGAAGTGGACAAACTCGAGGCGGTCGCCGACCGTGGCTACTTCGACGGAGAGGAGATATTGGCCTGCGAAGAGGCTGGCGTTGTAGTCACGCTGCCCAAGCCCATGACGTCGAACGCCAAGGCGGAGGGTCGGTTCGGCAAACAGGACTTCGCCTACCTGTCTGATGAGGACGTCTACCGCTGCCCGTCCGATCAACTGCTGCCCTATCGCTATACCAACATCGAGCATGGAATGACGCTGCGCCGTTACTGGTCGACAGCAGCGTGCCAAGGCTGCGCAATCAAGAGCCAATGTACGCCATCCAAGGAGCGCCGCATCACTCGTTGGGAGCATGAACATGTAGTCGAGGAGGTCCAGAGACGGCTCGATTCCAATCCCAAAGCCATGCGGACGCGGCGCGAGACGGTCGAGCATCCCTTCGGCACGATCAAAGCCCGTATGGGTGCGACCCACTTCCTGATGAAGCGCTTACGGAATGTTGCCGCTGAGATGGCGCTGCATGTTCTCGCTTATAACCTCACGCGGGTGATGAACATCGTCGGCAAACCGCGCCTGATTGCAGCCATCCGCGCCGTCTGAAGGCCGGAAAGTACGTCCAAAAGCGCAATACCGCCTCGCGATGCCCGCTTTGGCCGTCATTGGGCGATCCGACGCGAGAACCTCAGCCGCCTGCAGTGATTGGCGACCACGGCCGCGTGCCGACCATCCGTTTGCACACAACCAAGACCCCAAGCGGAATACGCCGTGATTCGGCCGTGCCGGATAGAGATTCCGTGGAACCTTTAGGCCGCTATGATAATTGTTCCCCATCATCGGCCGTGGCTCTGCCCGTAGGCGTCGATGGCTGAGAGACGCTTCTGTGCTCCCGCCTGCAAGACAGGGAGCACGCCATGCCGATCCGTCGAGTTCATTACCCATTGCAAAGCGATGCCGCGCACATCGAAATGGCGCGAGAGGCCGTTCGCGAGGCTATGGAGGTGTTGAGGCAGTCGACGCCCGATACCTTCCTCGGCCGTGAGACCTACAAGCCTTTTCCGAGACAAAATAAGGAAGATAACATAGGACATAGCAACGGAAGTTTGCCGCAGGCATTGTCTCGGGATGAATGATCCGCTGTTTGATCGTGCTCAGCTAGCCATCGAAGAGAGCCAAGCTCTTCAAAAGACAAAGCTCGACTTGCAGGCCGAACAGCTGCATCGTCGCGAGGCACTTCGCCTCAGCGTGATGGAGAACGCGATGTATCGGACGGAAAGCAAAGCGTACCGGGAAGATCGCGATTAGATGGACTATTCAGCGAACGCAAAGCGGTACCGCGACCAAGCCGAAGAATTCCGAGCCAAGAGCGATCTGATGAAAGACCCGGAGACGAGTGCTCAATATAGCCGGATGGCCGACGCTTATGACAAGCTAGCGGAAGGCCAGGACGACCTGGCTCGGAACGTAAAGGCGAAGTAAGCGTAAAGGGTTTTCCATGATCGAAAAGCGGCCGCCAAAGAAGCCGATTGCCGACAACAACAAGCTCTCTCCGCTAGAGGAGATGCGTGAGATGATCCGTGCGGACATCGAGGAGCAACGCGAGCTCGTTGAAAAGCTAAAATCCAACATGAACTAGAGGACTGCCTCAGTTCGGCGCGAGAGTCCGCTGCTGGCCCAAAGCGGATGCCCCTTGGTTGCCCGTCGATGTCCGCTGCTGAGGGCAAAGTTGATATAATCGTTTGGGGACGACACCGTGTGATTTGGCTTCGCGCTTCAACTCAACCAGAACTTCGGCGTTGTCGGCTCCAGCCTTCCACCGACGCGCACCGGGGCGACCTTCAGCGCGAGCCCCGTCGCATCATCCGTCTCCACGGCGACGCCGCTGAGCGTCGCGGCGCCTGCGGCGGGCTCGAAGCGGCTCGACGGAATTCCTGATGTGAACCGGCGCAGCGGTTCTTCCTTCTGCATGCCGATGATGGAATCGTAATCGCCGGTCATGCCGGCGTCGGTCATGTAGGCGGTGCCGCCTGCGAGGATCTGGTGGTCGGCGGTCGGCACATGGGTGTGCGTGCCGACGACGAGGCTGGCGCGGCCGTCGCAGAAGAAGCCGATGCCCTGCTTCTCGCTGCTCGCCTCGCAATGGAAATCGACGACGATGGCGTCGGCGGCCACACCGAGCGGACAGGCCCCCAACTCGCGCTCGAGCGCGGCGAAGGGATCGTCGAACGGGGTCATGAAGACGCGGCCAAGCGCGTTGACGACGAGGGCATGCTTGCCGTTCTTGGTCTCGACCAAGGCGGCGCCGCGGCCGGGCGTGCCGCGCGGATAGTTGGCGGGGCGCACCAGGCGGTCGGCGCGCTCGATGAAGACGAGGGCCTCGCGCTGGTCCCAGGAGTGATTGCCGAGCGTCACCGCATCGGCGCCGGCCTCGAGAAACTCCCGGTAGATCGCTTCCGTGATGCCGAAGCCGCCGGCCGAATTCTCGCCGTTGACGACGACGAGATCGAGCGACCAGTCCTTGACCATGCCGGGCAGATATTCGGAGACGGCCTCGCGCCCGCTACGGCCGACGACATCACCCACGAAGAGAATTCGCAACTTCAGAACTCCGGAAATCGAACACGTCCGATTCCGTTAGCACATAATCCAGCGCCACGTCGTGGGATAGTGCCGGAACCGCCTCGATCTCCTGCGCTGCAAACGCAAGGCCGATGCCGACGATGTGCTTGGCTTTGCGCAAATGCGCGAAGGTGAAATCGTAATGGCCCGCGCCATAACCGATGCGATGGCCGAGGCGGTCGAAGGCGGCGAGCGGCGTCAGCATGATGTCGGGAATGACTTCGGCTGCTGCCGGCGACGGCTCGGGAATGCCGAGCGGGCCGAGCATCAGGCGGTCGTTCGGATGGAAGAGACGGAAGATCAGCGACTGGCCGCGCGCAGTGACGCAGGGCAGCGCCAGCCTGGCGCCCTCTTCCGCGAGCTTCGTGAGCAGCGGCATCGGATCGATCTCGCTGCGGATCGGCGAATAGCCGGAGACGATGCTGCCCGGCAGCAGCGTGAACGGCAGCCCGCGCTTGGCGAGCTTTGCGGCGGCAGTGGCGCGCTTCTTCTCGCTCAGCGCATCGCGCTTGGCGAGGGCCTTGGCTCGGAGCTCGGCTTTGGAGTTCGACATGCGCTTTGGTCCCCCACGTCATCACCCGCCTTGTGCGCCCTTGCGCACTGGTGCGGGTGATCCAGTATTCCAGAGGCAGTGGTGATTCACACAAAGGCCGCGGCGTACTGGATGCCCCGCCTGCGCGGGGCATGACACCTACTGATTTGCCGCAGTCATTTCGACAGGCACGAATCGACAGGCAACCAAGCAAACAAAAGTGCGAAGCCGCGGACGCCGTTGAAGCACTCGATCCCGGAGTTCCCTACGAAAGTAGGTGGGCACCATATGTCCGAGCCCACGGGCCCGGCCAGGGACAGTTCCCTAAAGGATCGATAAGGCCCCGGGGATATATGGCTCCTGACGCACGTCGCAGCCTCGCGCCGCCAATGTAACAACGATACTGACGAATCGCCAGTGCGACGAGCGGGGGGCTTTCTTACCCTCCCCTGGAGGGGTCCGGGACGAGCGAAGCTCGCCCGTGGGTCGGCTCACATGGAGCGCAGCGAAATGTGAGACGGGGTGGGGTGACGGTCTCTCCACTCGAACAGTGCCCGTGGGGAGAGATCACCCCACCCCGCTCGCGCTGCGCGCGATCGACCCTCCCCCTCCAGGGGAGGGTAAGGCGCGCGGCCCCGTCGAGCCTAACAATTTGGTCGAGTCTTCCGAAGAGCTTCAGCCGATCGCGATGCCGTTGCCTACCGTCCGGTTCAGCACCTGCGTCGACTTCTCGATGCGCTCGGCGGCGGCATTGAGCGCGTTCACCACCGCGGTCTGCGTCATGCGGGCGCGCTCGACGGCGGCGTTGCGGAAATCCCTGAGCTCGGTCAATTCCTGCTCGAGGGTGCGGACGCGGTTGGTGGTGTCGATCAGCTCGTCGCAGACGGTCAGCGCGGCCATCACGGTGAGCCGCGCATCGCCGATCTCGCCGAATTTTCCGCGCAGCGACTGGATACGCGTCTCCAGCGTTTCGGCGAGCTTGAGCAGCCGTACCTCCTGGCCCTCCTCGCAGGCCATGCGGTATTGCCGGCCATTGATGGTGACGTTGATGTGGCTCATCCGTCCTCTCCGGTATCGAGCACCGAGCGTATCGTGACGATCGCGGAATCCAGCCGGTCGGAGATCTCGCGATTGGTGCGCTCGAGCTTGCGTGCCTTCACCAGCGCACCGTCGAGCTCGTCGGCAAGACGCGAGCGATCCGCGCCGAGCGCCTGGATTCGCGCCGCAAGCTCGTTCTCGTCGCGATCGGCGTCGCGCCGCCGCTCCACCGCACTTTCGAGCGCGTCGAGCGCCGCCATCAGTCTGCGGGTCGCAATCTCGATCTCGACGGCGGAAGACTCCGTCATGGCGGAACTGTTGGATACGCGATCGTTCATGCAGCTAGCGGCGGAACCTGGCGGCCTTTGCCCAGTGGCCTTTCCCTGGAGCTTGCCGTCCGGCAAAAGACTCGGTTCGGCAAGCGGTTAGAAGCAGAAATTTACGTGGCAAGCTAGCCAAGCGCAACGCCGCCGCAAAACTATGCACCGATCTATCGGGATGACATCGTGATGATCCGTCCATTCCGCCCGGCGCGATCCGAGCGGAAACCGATGTCCACATGGGCAACTTTTGCGGCCAAACCGGCGTTTGATTGCCTTGGACTCCCGGAACCGAGGTGCTATCCCAGCCCCGACCTTCAGTGGCCGCCAGGCTCCTCCCCGCGCGGGCAACCATCGCCAAGCGCCTCTTTTCAGACGGATTTTCAGACATGACGCAGGTCGATCACACCCGTATGGCCAACGCGATCCGCGGCCTTTCGATGGACGCTGTCGAGAAGGCGAAATCGGGCCATCCCGGCCTGCCGATGGGCGCCGCCGACATCGCCACCGTGCTGTTCACGCAGTTCCTGAAATTCGATGCCGCCGCGCCCGCCTGGCCGGACCGCGACCGCTTCGTGCTCTCGGCCGGACACGGCTCGATGCTGCTCTATTCGCTGCTGTATCTCACCGGCAATGCCGAGATGACGCTGGACCAGATCAAGCAGTTCCGCCAGGTCGACTCGCTGACCCCCGGCCATCCCGAGAACTTCCGCACCAACGGCATCGAGACCACCACCGGCCCCCTCGGCCAGGGCATCTCGACGGCGGTCGGCATGGCGCTGGCCGAGAAGATGCTGGCGGCCGAGTTCGGCAAGAAGATCGTCGACCACCACACCTATGTGCTCGCCTCCGACGGCGACCTGATGGAAGGCGTATCGCAGGAAGCGATCGCGATGGCCGGCCACTGGAAGCTCAACAAGCTGATAGTGCTCTATGACGACAACGGCATCTCGATCGACGGCCCGACCTCGATCGCCGATTCCGTCGACCAGGTGAAGCGCTTCAAGTCGGCGGGCTGGGCTGCCGAGAAGATCGACGGCCAGGACCAGGCGGCGATCGCCGACGCCATCACGCGCGCGAAGAAATCCAACAAGCCGACGCTGATCGCCTGCCGCACCACGATCGGCTTCGGCGCGCCGAACAAGGCCGGCACCTCCAAGGTGCACGGCGAGGCGCTCGGGGCCGACGAGCTCAAGGCCGCCAAGGAAAATCTCGGCATCGCGCTCGAGCCGTTCGCGGTCGCCGACGACGTGCTGAAGGCCTGGCGCGCAGCCGGCGACCGCGGCGCCGCGGCGCGGCAGGAATGGGAAGCACGCCTCGGCGAACTCGGCAGCCGCAAGCGCGCCGAGTTCGAGCGTCGCCTGCGTCATGAGCGTCCGGCCTCGCTGGCAAAGGCCGTGCGCGCTTACAAGAAGGAGCTGCTGGAAAAGCCGATGATTGCGGCAACCCGCAAATCCTCGGAAGCCGTGATCGAAGTCATCGCCGGCGCCATGCCGATGGAATTCCTGGCCGGCTCGGCCGACCTCACCGGCTCCAACAACAACAAGGCGAAGTCGGCGACCGCCTTCTCGGCCAAGACGCCGAAGGGCCGCTTCATCCATTACGGCATCCGCGAGCACGGCATGGCCGCCGCGATGAACGGAATTTTCCTGCATGGCGGCTTCGCGCCCAACGGCGCGACCTTCCTGGTGTTCACCGACTACGCACGGCCTGCAATGCGCCTTGCCGCCTTGATGGGCTCCGGCGTCGTTTACGTCATGACCCATGACTCGATCGGCCTCGGCGAAGACGGCCCGACCCATCAGCCGGTCGAGCATCTCGCTGCGCTCAGAGCCATTCCCAACATGCGCGTGTTCCGTCCCTGCGATGCGATGGAAGTCGCCGAGTGCTGGGAGCTCGCGCTCAACCGCGTCGACGGCCCGACCGTGCTGGCGCTCACGCGGCAGAACCTGCCGCAGCTGCGGACCACCGCACCGAACGATAACCCTTGCGCGGCCGGTGCCTATGAACTGGTCGCCGCCCAGGGCGAAGCCAAGGCGACGCTGTTCGCCTCCGGCTCCGAGGTCGAGATCGCGGTTGCGGCCCAGAAGCAGCTGGCGGAACGCGGCGTCGCCTCGCGCGTTGTCTCCGTTCCCTCGCTCGAGCTGTTGTTAGCGCAACCAGAGGCGAAGCGCGCCGCCATCATCGGCGACGCGCCGGTGAAGATTGCGATCGAGGCCGCGGTGCGCTGGGGCTGGGATGCCGTGATCGGCCAGGATGGCGAATTCATCGGCATGCATTCGTTCGGCGAAAGCGGCCCCGCAAAGGAGCTTTACAAGCATTTCGGCATTACTGCCGAGGCCGCGGTTAACGCTGTGCTGAAGCGCGTTTCCTGAGAGTTGAGCTTGCCGCAAAAAAGGACTACCTAATCTCCCATATGATCAAGCACCGCCCGGCCGAACCGGGCGTCCGCCCCTAAAAAACCCTCGCAGGCGCGTATAGCGCGTTGTGCGGGATGACAACGGTCATTGAAGGAGACGAAACATGGTAGTCCGCGTCGGAATTAACGGTTTTGGCCGCATCGGCCGCAACGTCCTGCGGGCTATCGCCGAGTCAGGCCGCAAGGATATCGAGGTCGTCGGCATCAACGACCTCGGCCCGGTCGAGACCAACGCCCATCTCCTCCGCTTCGACAGCGTCCATGGCCGCTTCCCCGGCACCGTCACCGTCGATGGCGATTCCATCAGCCTCGGCAACGGCAAGATCAAGGTGACCGCCGAGCGCGATCCCTCGAAGCTGCCCTGGAAGGATCTCGGCGTCGACATCGCGCTGGAATGCACCGGCATCTTCACCTCGAAGGACAAGGCTAGCGCGCATCTGACCGCCGGCGCCAAGCGCGTGCTGGTCTCCGCCCCCGCCGACGGCGCCGACGCCACCATCGTCTACGGCGTCAACCACGACACGCTGACCAAGGATCATCTGGTCGTCTCCAACGGCAGCTGCACCACCAACTGCCTTGCGCCGGTTGCCAAGGTGCTGAACGATCTCGTCGGCATCGAGACTGGCTTCATGACCACGATCCACGCCTAT
The DNA here is from genome assembly GCF_025200865.1 of Bradyrhizobium sp. NC92. Lineage (NCBI taxonomy): Bacteria > Pseudomonadati > Pseudomonadota > Alphaproteobacteria > Hyphomicrobiales > Nitrobacteraceae > Bradyrhizobium > Bradyrhizobium sp. NC92. Next base: position 1,330,747 of record NZ_CP104171.1, on the reverse strand, counting down.
ACCGGCGACCAGCCGACGCTGGACACGCTGCACAAGGATCTCTACCGCGGCCGCGCCGCTGCGATGTCGATGATCCCGACCTCGACCGGTGCCGCGAAAGCGATCGGCCTCGTGCTGCCCGAGCTGAAGGGCAAGCTCGACGGCGTCGCGATCCGCGTGCCGACCCCGAACGTCTCGGTCGTCGACCTCAAGATCGTCGCCAAGCGCTCAACCGACGCCAAGGAAGTCAACGCGGCGATGAAGCGCGCCAGCGAGCAGCAGCTCAAGGGCATCCTCGGCTACACCAGCGCGCCCAACGTCTCGATCGACTTCAACCACGACCCGCACTCCTCGACCTTCCACGAGGACCAGACCAAGGTGCAGAACGGCACGTTGGTGCGCGTGATGTCCTGGTACGACAACGAGTGGGGCTTCTCGAACCGCATGGCGGACACCGCCGTCGCGCTGGCGAAGGTGATCTGATCAGGGTCTCGTGTCCCGGCTGCGGTGCAGCGCGCAAGCGCTGCTCCGCAAAGCCGGAGCCCATTCAACCGCGGGACTCGCTGTCATGTGGGTCCCGGTTCTGCAGCGCATCGCTCCGCTGCTATCGCAGCGCCCGGGACAAGAGAGATGACCAACAAATTCCGTACCCTCGATGACGTCGACGTGAAGGGCAAGCGCGTGCTGCTGCGCGTCGACCTCAACGTGCCCATGGAGAACGGGCGCGTCACCGACGCCACCCGGCTCGAGCGCGTTGCGCCGACCATCACCGAGATCGCGGACAAGGGCGGCAAGGTCATCCTGCTCGCGCATTTCGGCCGGCCGAAGGGCCGCGACGCCAAGGACTCGCTGAGGCCCGTCGCCGAGGCGCTGGCGAAGGTGGTGAAGAAGCCCGTTGCGTTTGCCGAGGATTGCATCGGCGAGCCCGCGGCCAAGGCGGTTGCCGACCTGAAGGACGGCGACATCCTGTGTCTGGAAAACACCCGCTTCCACAAAGAGGAAGAAAAGAACGATCCCGGCTTCGTCGCGGAGCTCGCTAAGCTCGGCGACATCTGGGTCAATGACGCGTTCTCGGCCGCGCACCGCGCCCACGCCTCGACCGAAGGCCTCGGCCACAAGCTGCCGGCCTATGCCGGCCGCACCATGCAGGCCGAGCTGGACGCGCTGGAGAAGGCGCTGGGCTCGCCGACCAAGCCTGTCATCGCCATCATCGGCGGCGCCAAGGTCTCGACCAAGATCGACCTCTTGGAAAACCTCGTGACCAAGGTCGACGCGCTCGTGATCGGCGGCGGCATGGCCAACACCTTCCTGCACGCGCAGGGCGTTGCGGTCGGCAAGTCGCTGGCCGAGAAGGATCTCGCACCGACCGCGCTGCGCATCATGGAGAAGGCTGACGCCGCCAATTGCGCCATCATCCTCCCTGTCGACGCCACCGTCGCCTACCACTTCGCCGCCAACGCGCCGTCGCATGCCTATGGGCTCGACGCGATCCCGACCGACGGCATGATCCTCGACGTCGGCCCGCAATCGATTGCGCGCGTCCACGCCGCGATCGACGATGCGGCGACGCTGGTCTGGAACGGACCGCTGGGCGCGTTCGAGATGCAGCCGTTCGACCGCGGCACGGTCGCGGCCGCCAAGCACGCCGCCGAACGCACCAAGGCCAAGAAGCTGATCTCGATCGCGGGCGGCGGCGACACCGTCGCAGCACTCAACCAGGCCCACGTGGCCGGTGACTTCACCTATGTGTCGACCGCCGGTGGCGCGTTCCTTGAATGGATGGAAGGCAAGCCCCTGCCCGGCGTTGAAGTTCTGCGTAGCAAGTAATCAAGCGGCCCTTGCAGGCCCCAACGGGAGACAAAGACAGATGGCTCGGATCACGTTACGTCAATTGCTCGACCACGCGGCGGAGAACGATTACGGCGTACCGGCCTTCAACATCAACAACATGGAGCAGGCGCTGGCGATCATGGACGCGGCCAACCAGGTCGATGCGCCCGTCATCATCCAGGCCTCGCGCGGTGCGCGCTCCTACGCCAACGACGTCATGCTCAAGCACATGATGGACGCGGTGACCGAAATCTATCCGCACATTCCGGTCTGCGTGCATCTCGACCACGGCAACGAGCCCGCGACCTGCATGACCGCGATCCAGGCCGGCTTCACCTCCGTCATGATGGACGGCTCGCTCAAGGCCGACGGCAAGACCCCCGGCGACTGGGGCTACAATGTCGGCGTCACCAAGACCGTGACCGACATGGCCCATCTCGGCGGCATCTCGGTCGAGGGTGAGCTCGGGGTGCTCGGCTCGCTCGAAACCGGAATGGGCGACAAGGAAGACGGCCACGGCGCCGAAGGCAAGCTCAGCCACGACCAGCTGCTGACCAATCCGGACGAGGCCGTGAAGTTCGTGCAGGAGACCAAGGTCGACGCGCTCGCGATCGCGATGGGCACCTCGCACGGTGCTTACAAATTCACCCGCAAGCCCGACGGCGACATCCTCGCCATGAATGTGATCGAGGAGATCCACCGCAAGCTGCCGAACACGCATCTCGTCATGCACGGCTCCTCCTCGGTGCCGCAGGACCTGCAGGACATCATCAACGCCTATGGCGGCAAGATGAAGCCGACCTGGGGCGTGCCGGTGGCCGAGATCCAGCGCGGCATCAAGAACGGCGTGCGCAAGATCAACATCGACACCGACAACCGCATGGCCATGACCGGCCAGATCCGCAAAGTGCTGAAGGACAACCCGGAAGAGTTCGATCCGCGCAAGTACCTGAAGCCGGCGATGGAGGCGATGACCAAGCTGTGCAAGCAGCGCCTGCAGGAGTTCAACACCGCAGGCCAGGCCTCCAAGATCAAGAAGGTGCTGACCACCGCCGAGATGGCCAAGCGCTACGCCAAGGGCGAGCTGGATCCCAAGGTGGCTTGAGGGCCACGTGCACGCTCTCTCGTCCCCCTCGCCCCGCTCTTGCGGGGAGAGGGCGGGGTGAGGGGCTGTTTCCGCATAATTGGTGACAGACGGACTCGCGGAGAGTCCCCCTCACCCGGATTTTACGCTGCGCGCAAAATCCGGCCTCTCCCCGCAAGCGGGGAGAGGCGAAGCCCCCCGCCTCCCGCCCCCTTTACCCTGCGACGAACGATAACTCGGCAATTGCCCGAGAACGGTCTATTTTCACGGGCAAGGGCAGAATCGTTTTGGGAGGACCTCTCGATGAATCTGACTGAGCTCAACAGAATCGCGACCGCCATGGTCGCGCCGGGCAAGGGCATCCTTGCCGCCGACGAATCCTCCGGCACCATCAAGAAGCGCTTTGACGCCATCGGCGTGGAATCGACGGAAGAGAACCGCCGCGACTATCGCGAGATGCTGTTTCGCTCCAAGGACGCCATGAGCCAATACATCTCCGGCGTGATCCTCTATGACGAGACGATCTGGCAGAATGCCAAGGACGGCACGCCGCTGGTCAAGCTGATCGAGCAGGCTGGCGCCATCCCCGGCATCAAGGTCGACGAAGGCACGCAAGGCTTACCGATGTGCCCGGGAGAGCTTGTCACCGTAGGGCTCGACAAGCTCGCCGATCGCTTGAAGAAATATTACGAGCGCGGCGCGCGCTTCGCCAAATGGCGCGCGGTGATCGACATCGGCAGCGGCATCCCCTCGATGACCGCGATCAGCGTCAACGCCCACGCGCTGGGGCGCTATGCCGCGCTGTGCCAGGCGGCGCAGATCGTGCCGATCGTCGAGCCTGAGGTGCTGATGGACGGCGACCACGACATCGAGCGCTGCGATGAGGTGACGCAACGCGTGCTCAACAAGACCTTCCAGGAGCTGCGCGTGCAGCGCGTCGCGCTGGAAGGCATGGTGCTGAAGCCGAACATGGCGATCTCTGGCAAGAAATGCGCAAAGCAGGCCTCCGTCGAGGAGGTCGCGGAGAAGACGATCCGGCTGCTGAAGGCCTGCGTGCCGGCGGCGGTGCCCGGCATCGCCTTCCTCTCCGGCGGCCAGTCGGACGAGGAGGCAACCGCGCATCTCAACGCCATGCACAAGCTCGGTCCGCTGCCCTGGGACCTGACCTTCTCCTATGGCCGCGCGCTGCAGGCCGCGCCGCAGAAGGCCTGGTCCGGGAGGCCTGAGAACGTCGCGGCCGGCCAGCGCGCCTTCAGCCATCGCGCCCGCATGAACGGCCTCGCCTCCAAGGGCGAATGGCAAAGCAGCCTGGAACAGAAGGCAGCCTAGACCTTGTCGAACAAACCGCTTCCGCCGCGCCCGGCGCCGCGTCTCTATCTCGCGACGCCCGTCGTCGATGATCCCGCGGCGCTGATCGCCGCGCTGCCCGAGCTGATCGCGTCCGCCGACGTCGCCGCCGTGCTGCTGCGGCTGAAGGAAACCGATCAGCGCAGCATGACCTCGCGCGTCAAGGCATTGGCGCCGCCGGTGCAGAAGGCGGGCGCGGCACTCCTCGTCGACGGCCACCCCGATATCGTCGCCCGCGGCGGCGCCGACGGCGCGCACCTGCCCGGCATCGCCGCGCTGAAGGAGGCGCTGCCGTCGCTCAAGCCAGATCGCATCGCCGGTGTCGGCGGGCTGACGACGCGACACCATTCCATGGATGCGGGCGAGATGGGCGCGGATTATTTGCTGTTCGGCGAGCCCGATGCGAAGGGCCAGCGTCCCTCGGCACAGGCGATCGCCGAGCGGCTGGACTGGTGGGCCGAGCTGTTCGAGCCGCCCTGCGTCGGCTTCGCCATTTCGCTGGACGAGGCCCACGATTTCGCCCTTAGCGGCGCCGATTTCGTGCTGGTCGGCGACTTCATCTGGGCCGATCCGCGCGGGCCCAAGGCCGCGCTGATCGAGGTCGACGCCGCGATCAAGAAGGCCCATGCGACGGCGCTGGCCGGCCAAGATCCTGCGAGCCAAGATCCTGCGCGCCAGGAGCACGGCTAGCGCCCGACATGAAGCTCCCGTGCATCACCATGCTGGCCACGCTGCTGCTGACCGTCCCTGCGGCCGCGCAGCTGCAGATCACCCCGCCGGCGACGACGCCGAGCGCACCGGCAGAGAAGCAGAAGCCGAAGCCGCCCGCGCCGGCCAAGAAGAAGGAGGCCGCGCCGGCGCCGAAGCCCTCTTCATCTCCAAAGCCGTCCGCCTCGCCCAAGCCGGCAACCGTGATCCCCGCGCCGCCGTCCGACGATCCCAACGTCGATCTGGTGTTCGGCGCCTATCAGCGCGGCCAATACAAGACGGCGTTCGAGCTCGCCACCGCGCGGGCGCAAGCGGGCGATGCCAAGGCGATGACCATGCTCGGCGAGCTCTATTCCAACGCCATGGGCATAAGGCGCGATTACGCCAAGGCGGCCGAATGGTACAAGCGCGCCGCCGATTCCGGCGATCGCGAGGCGATGTTCGCACTCGCCATGCTGCGCATCTCCGGCCGCGGCGGCCCGGTCGACAAAAGCGAGGCGGTCAGGCTGATGGCCTCCGCCGCCAAGCTCGGCGAGCCCAAGGCGGCCTATAACCTCGCTTTGCTCTATCTGGACGGCCAGACGCTGCCGCAGGACATCCGGCGTTCGGCGGAGCTGCTGCGCCAGGCCGCCGATGCGGGCCTGCCCGAAGCGCAATACGCGCTCGCGACCTTCTACAAGGAAGGCACCGGCGTGCCGAAGGACCCCGAGCGCGCGGTGCGGCTGCTGCAGGCCGCCTCGCTCGCCGACAATGTCGATGCCGAGGTCGAATATGCCATCGCGATGTTCAACGGCACCGGCACGCCGAAGAACCAGCCGGCCGCCGTCGCCCTGCTCCGCAAGGCCTCCCGCCAGGGCAGCGCGATCGCGCAGAACCGCCTCGCATGGGTGCTGATCAACGGCGTGGGCACGTCCGTGGACAAGATCGAGGGCTTCAAATGGCACCTGGTGGCCAAGACATCAGGCAAGGGCGACCCCGAGCTCGACAAGCAGCTCTCGGATCTGCCGGCCGATGACCGCGCCAAGGCCGAGGCCGCCGCCAGGAAGTGGCTCGGGTCCAAATGACTTGACGCGGGGCCCCTCACGGGGCACCCAGTCCCCCAAACAGGCGTGTTTCCGCGCCCCTCTCCCCGATCAAGACCAGAAGCATATGCTGTATTCCGCCACTATCAACGTCATGGTCAAGGCCGCGCGCCGCGCCGGCCGCAGCCTCAAGCGCGATCTCGGCGAGATCGAGCATCTCCAGGTCTCGCTGAAGGGGCCGGCCAATTTCGTCTCGCTCGCCGACAAGCGCGCCGAGGAGATCCTCTACCAGGACCTCGCCAAGGCCCGGCCCGGCTACGGCTTCATCGGCGAGGAAGGGGGACAGCGCGAGGGCACCGACAAGAGCCACACCTGGATCGTCGATCCCTTGGACGGCACCACCAACTTCCTGCACGGCATCCCGCAGTTTGCGATCTCGATCGGCCTCGCCCGCGAAGGCACCGTGATCGCCGGCGTGATCTACAACCCCGCCAATGACGAGCTCTACATCGCCGAGCGCGGCAAGGGCGCCTTCCTCAACGACCAGCGCCTGCGCGTCGCCGGCCGCCGCCAGCTGAGCGAATGCGTGGTGGCCTGCGGCCTGCCCCATATCGGCCGCGGCGATCACGAGGAATTCCGCCGCGAGATGACCGCGATCCAGGACCGCGTCGCCGGCCTCCGCCGCTTCGGCGCCGCCTCGCTCGACCTCGCCTTCGTCGCCGCCGGCCGCCTCGACGGCTATTGGGAGCGCGATCTGCAATCCTGGGACATCGCCGCCGGTATGCTGATGGTGCGCGAAGCGGGCGGTACCGTGAGCGATATCGCCACGCCGGGCGACCCGCTGGTCACGGGGCACGTCGTGTGCGGCAATGAGTACGTGCACGGGGAGCTGGTGAGGATCTTGCGGAGGTAATCTCCGCTCGTCATTCCGGGACGCGCCTCTCGGCGCGGGCCCGGAATCCATTCATCGACTGTGATTGCGGCTTGATGGATTCCGGGCTCGCGCTACGCGCGCCCCGGAATGACAGCTTCAGTGGCCCTGCGACGCTGGCGCCGGCCGGCCGTGCGCTTCAGCTTCCCGCGCCGGCGCTGGCTCGCGATCCCCCGCCAGCACGCGCTGCACGGAGACGAAGAACACCGGCACCATCAAGAGCGCCAGAATCACCACGGCGATCATGCCGCCCATCACGACTGAGCCGAGCGCCTGCTGGCTGGCGCCGCCGGCGCCGTGGGCGATGGCCATCGGCAGCACGCCGCAGATGAAGGCGAGGCCGGTCATCAGGATCGGGCGGAAGCGCAGGCGGCAGGCTTCGATGGTGGCTTCGACCAGCGGCTTGCCTTCCTTCCGCAGGTCTTTCGCGAACTCGATGATCAGGATCGCGTCCTTGGCCGCAAGGCCGATAATGGTGATCAGGCCGACGGTGAAATAGACGTCGTTGGGCAGGCTCCGCAGCGTCGCAGCCGCGACCGCGCCGACGATGCCGAGCGGCACGGTGAGCAGCACCGCGAGCGGAATGGTCCAGCTCTCGTAGAGCGCGGCGAGGCACAGGAACACCACGAACACCGACAGTGCGAGCAGGAACGGCGCCTGCGAGCCCGACAGCTTTTCCTGCAGCGACTGTCCGGTCCATTCATAGCCGAAGCCGCGCGGCAGTCTGCCGGCGAGCCGCTCCATTTCCGAAATGGCGTCGCCCGAGGTGAAGCCGGGCCTGGCTTCACCGGAGATGCGCACCGCCGGATAATAGTTGAAGCCGGCGATCTGCGTCGGGCCGCGCGCCCATTCCACCGTGGCAAAGGACGAGAACGGCACCAGCTGGCCGCGGCTGTTCTTGACGTTGTAATTGAGGATGTCCTCGGTCCGCATGCGGTCGCGCGCGTCAGCCTGCACCACGACGCGCTGCATGCGGCCGCGGTTCGGGAAGTCGTTGATGTAGTTCGAGCCGAGATTGGTCGAGATGGTGTTGTTGATGTCCTCGAAGGTGACGCCGAACGCGCCGGCCTTCTCGCGGTCGATCATGAGATTGACCACGCCCGCCTCGGGCAGGCCCTCGATATAGACCTTCTGCAGCACCGGGCTGGCATTGGCCTCCGCGATCAGCTGGTCGGCGGCGCGCATCAATTGCTGATAGCCCTTCTGGCCGCGGTCCTGCAGGCGGAACGAGAAGCCGGAGGAGTTGCCGAGATTGTCGATCGGCGGCGGCTGCAACGCCGAGATCTTTGCGTCGCGGATCGACGAGCCCAGGTCGCGGTTGATGTCGTTGACGATCGCAGCAGCCGAGTCATTCGGCCCGCGCTCCGACCAGTCCTTCAGCGTGATGAAGGCCTGCGCGGTGTTCATGCCCTGACCGGAGAAGCTGAAGCCGGTGAGGAAGGTGACGTTGTCGACGCCCGGCCGCGCGGCCAGATATTTCTCGACCTTCTCGATCACGGCCTCGGTGCGGGCGTAGGAGGAATCCGAGGGCGTCTGCACGTCGGTGGTGACGAAGCCCTGGTCGTCGACCGGCAGGAAGCCGCCGGGCAGATTGACGAAGGCCCAGGACAGGCCGACCAGCAGCGCGGCATAGACCAGCATCAGGCGGCCGGTGCGGTTCAGCGAGAAGCCGACGGTGCGCGAATAGCGCTCCTTGCCGCCTTCGAGCATGCGGTTGAACCAGCCGAACACGCCTCTCTTCGCATGACCGTGGCCGGCCTCGACGGGCTTGAGCAGGGTCGCACACAGCGCCGGCGTCAACGATAGCGCCAGGAAGGCGGAGAAGCCGATCGCGGCGACCATGGTGACCGAGAACTGGCGGTAGATGATGCCGACCGAGCCCGGGAAGAACGCCATCGGCACGAACACCGCCATCAGCACCAGGGTGATGCCGATGATGGCGCCGGTGATCTGCGACATGGCTTTCCGCGTCGCTTCCTTCGGCGGCAGGCCCTCCTCGGCCATGATGCGTTCGACGTTCTCGACCACCACGATGGCGTCGTCGACGAGGATGCCGACCGCGAGCACCATGCCGAACATCGAGAGCATGTTGATGGAGTAGCCGGCGAGCAGCAGCGTGGAGCAGGCGCCGAGCAACGCCACCGGCACCACGATGGTCGGAATGATGGTGTAACGGATGTTCTGGAGAAATAAGAACATCACCACGAACACCAGCACCACGGCCTCGACCAGCGTCGACAGCACCTTCTTGATCGAGGCTTCGACCACGGGCGTGATGTTGTAGGGGATCTCGTAGCTGATGTTGGCCGGGAAGAAGCGCGACAGCTCCTTCATCTTGGCTTCGACCGCGCTCGCGGTGGCCAGCGCGTTGCCGGTCGGCGACATCAGCACCGAAAGACCGGCGGTCGGCTTGCCATCGAGGCGGGTGTTGAACTGATAGCTGAGGCCGCCGACCTCGATGCGCGCGACGTCGCGCAGGCGCACGGTCGAGCCGTCGGCATTGGCGCGCAGGATGATGGCGCCGAACTCGTCCGGCGACGACAGCTGGCCCTTGACCAGCACCAACGCCGAGGTGCGCTGGTTCGACGTCGACGGTTCGGCGCCGATGCTGCCGGAGGCGACCTGCGCGTTCTGCGCGGTGATGGCCTTGTTGACATCGTCGGCGGTCAGCCCGTAGCCGACGAGTTTTGCGGGATCGACCCAGACACGAAGACTGCGCTCGGTCGAATAGAGCGTGGCGCGGCCGACGCCGGGAATGCGGCGGATCTCGCCGAGCACGTTGCGGATCATGAAGTCGCCGAGGCCGACTTCATCCAGGCTGCCGTCGGTCGAGTTCAGCGTGATGATCTGCAGCACCGCACTGGAGGCTTCCTCGATCAGGATGCCCTGCTGCATCACCGCGCGCGGCAGGCGCGCCTCGACGCGCTTGATGCGGTTCTGGACCTCGACCGAGGCGGCGCTGGTATCGGTGCCCGGCTGGAAGTTGGCGATGATCTCGACCTGGCCGAGCGAGTCGCTGGTCGATTCGAAGTTGAGGATGTTGGCTGCGCCGTTGAGCTCCTCCTCGATCAGCCGCGTGACGCTGTTGTAGAGGTTTTCAGGCGAGGCGCCGGGATAGCTGGTCGAGACCGAGATCGAAGGCGGCGCGATGATCGGATATTGCGCGATCGGCAGCAGCGGCACCGCGATCGCACCGATCAAGCAGATGAACAGCGCGACCACCCAGGCGAAGATCGGCCTGTCGATGAAGAAACTCGGCATTGGCCGTTTATCCTCGTTGTTTCGTTAGATCCTCATGGTAAGGAGCGCGGAACGCGCGTCTCGAACCATGAAGGCCCGGCTCTCTCCCGGCCATCCTTCGAGACGCCCGCTTCCAGCGGGCTCCTCAGGATGAGGACGACACTTGCAAAGCCGTCCGGTTACCGCGTGAGCTTAAGGGCGTGCCGGTTGTCCGCGGTCGCGTCCGCCTCGGACCAGGATTGCGGCTGGACCTTGTCGCCAGCCGCGAATTTCTGGAAGCCTTCGACCACGACCTTGTCGCCGGCCTTCAGGCCTTCGGTGACGAACCAGAGACCGTCCTGCACCGATCCGGTGCGCACCGGCTGCACCGCGATGTGGTTGTCGTCCTTGACGACGAACACCTCGCTGCCGCCGCCGCCGTTGCGCTGGATCGCCTGCTGCGGCACCGCGATCGCGTCGGAATCGAGACCCTGATCGATCCGAACCCGCACATACATGCCCGGCAGCAGCTCGCGCTTGGGATTGCGGAACTCGCCGCGCAACGTCACCTGCCCGGTGTGGGCGTCGACCTTGGCGTCGGAGAACAGCAGCTTGCCGTCGAGCGAATAGATGGTGTTGTCGTCGAGCACGAGGCGCACCTTGGCGGCATCGGCGGCGATGCGCTCGAGGTCGCCGGTCTCGAAGGCACGGCGGAGCTGGTTGAGCTCGGTCACCGACTGGGTGAAGTCGGCATAGATCGGGTCGAGCTGCTGGATGGTGGCGAGATTGGTCTCGTTCTGCACGGCGAGCGCGCCCTCGCTGACGAGGGCCGCACCGACCACGCCGTCGATCGGCGCGCGAACGGTGGCATAGTCGAGATTGAGCTTGGCCCGCGCGAGCTCGGCCTTGCGGCCTTCGACCTCGGCATGGGCCTGGCGTTCGGCCGCGATCGCCTTCTCGTTCTCGGCTTCGGGGGCGGCGCGATCCCTGGTCAGGGTGGCGATACGATGCGCCTGTTGCCTGGCCTGCATCAAAGCCGCTTCGGACTTGGCCAGCGCGGCCTCATTCGCCATCACCTCGACCTCGAACGGGCGCGGATCGATGCGGTAGAGCGGATCGCCGGCCTTCACCTCGCTGCCCTGGCGGAACAGGCGCTCGACCACGATGCCGGACACGCGCGGCCGCACGTCGGAGACCCGCGTCGGCGCGATCCGGCCCGGCAGCTCGCGCACCACGGCGCGGGACTGCGGCTTGACGACGACGATGCTGACGTCAGGAGCGGGTGGCTGGGCGGCGGACACCGCGGAGCTGGATTCGTCGCAGCCTGCCAGAAGCGGCGCAAGGGCCGCGAGCATCATTGCAACGCATGCCGATCGCGCGCGAAGTCCGGACATGAAGTGGGGTGCCCCGATGTTGTTGAAACTGATCGTGCTCGCGCGCGGCCCGTTCTGGACCTTTTACACGCGACTGATGCCGCCAAAATAGAATGCATCTGCTGCGATGCAACGCATGGCGCGGGCGGCTCATTGTCACACAGCTTATGCTGCTGAGATCAGAAGGCTTTTACGGTGTCACTTGATTGTGAGTCGGGGTCCACCGGCGCGTGCTGCGACGGAACATCGCAATTACTCGGCGGCCTTCATCCGGTAGTGGCTGACGCCCCATTCGGTTCCATCGGCGTAGCCGAACAGGCCCGATGTCGCGAGCAGGAACCAGCGCCAGCGACGCATCCAGAGAGCGGCCTCCTCGCCATAGACCCTGCGCAAGGCGGCCTCGATGGCCTCGCGATGCGCATCGAAATTGGCGAGCCAGTCGTTGGCGGTGCGCTGGTAATGCGTCCCGCTCCAGCACCATTCCTTCTCGACCGCGAAGATATCGTCGAACTGCCTAACCAGGTGATGGCTCGGCATCAACCCGCTTGTATAGAGATGCTGCGCGATCCAGTCGTCGCGATCGGCGGGGTCAAGCAGATGCGAGCCGGAACGGTGGGTGACGACGTGCATGAAGAACCGCCCCTCCGGCGTGAGCCATGACCGCGCGCGCGTCATCAGCTTGCGCCAGTTGCGCATCTGCTCGAACATCTCGACCGAGACGATGCGGTCGAACTGCCCCTCGGGCGCGAACACGTTCATATCGGCCGTGACCACGCGCAGATTGAGCAATCCGCGCAGCCGCGCCTCCTCCTCGACATAGGCGCGTTGCGCCTGTGAGGTCGCGACCGCCGTCACCCTGGCGTGCGGAAACTGCCGCGCCATCCACAGGGACAGCGAGCCCCAGCCGCAGCCGAGCTCGAGGATGGCCTGGCCGTCGGCCAGGCCGGCATGCTCGACGGTCTGGCGCAGCGCCTCCTCCTCCGCCTCCCGCAAGGTGGTCGCGTCGGTCTTGTAGAAGCAGGAGGAGAATTTACGGTTGGGACCGAGCAAATCGGCGAAGAAGGCGGCAGGCACCTGGTCATGCCCGGCACCTGTACCGTCGGCGATCGGCCGCAGCATCATCCGGCCGGCAAAGGCGGCATCGTCGCCGGCGCCCAGGGCGGACAGGCGCGTCGCCATGCGGGAGCACAGGCGCTGGATCGCGGCGCGGATCACCACGTCCGGCAGCGGCACACGCTCGGCAGTCCCGATGATCGCGGAAACGACGCTCATGCGCCCCCCGAATGGCGAAATTCTGCAGAGACCTGCTTATCAAAGCGCCGCTTCCGGTCCGGGTTCCCCGAGCTGTCCCCGAAATCGGCGCATCCGGCGCTTTTTTTGGGCCGGCGCTGTGCCATAGTGCGCGCCGCAAGCAAGCTTACGTAACGGATGATACTGGCATGCGGTCTGGCACTTCCCGATCAACCATGGACATCGAGTACACGAAACTGTCCTCGCCCAGCGTCTTCCTGGTGCGGATGCTGGTCTTCCTGGTGCTGTGCACGCTGGTGGGCGTGGTGCTCTACAAGCAGATCATCCAGGCCTTCTTCGCCAATCCCGGCCTCAATGCCCTGATCGGCGGCGTGCTGTTCATCGGCATCATCCTGGCCTTCCGCCAGGTCATCCGGCTCTATCCGGAAGTCTCCTGGGTCAACAATTTCCGCGTCGCCGATCCCGGCCTGGCGCCGTCCCGTCACCCCAAGCTGCTGGCGCCGATGGCGGCGATCCTGGGCGGAGAGCGCTCGGGGCGGATGACCATCACCCAGACCACCATGCGGCACCTGCTCGATTCGATCGCGACCCGCCTGGACGAGGCCCGCGACATCTCCCGCTACATGACCGGCCTGCTGGTGTTCCTCGGCCTGCTCGGCACCTTCTGGGGCCTGATCGAGACGGTCGGCTCGGTCGGCAAGGTGATCGACGGGCTCAAGGTCGGAGGCGATTCCGGGGCGCTGTTCGACACGCTGAAGGAGGGCCTCGCCGCCCCGCTCGGCGGCATGGGCATCTCGTTCTCCAGCTCCCTGTTCGGCCTCGCCGGCTCGCTGATCCTCGGCTTCCTCGATCTGCAATCGAGCCAGGCGCAGAACCGCTTCTACACCGACCTCGAAGACTGGCTCGCCACCACCGTGCGCGAATACGGCAATGGCGAGGTGCCCGCCGCCGCCTCCGGCGGCGGTGTCGCCAGCGGGGAGCTTCAGGCCGCGGTCGAACGCCTGCGTTCCGTGTTCGAGGAAGGCAGCGCCGGCCGCGGCACCACGGCGGCGATGGCGAGCCTTGCCGAAGCGATCCAGGCGCTGGTCTCGCACATGCGCACCGAGCAGCAGATGATCCGCGAATGGGCCGACGGCCAGGGCGAGCAGAACCGCGAGATCCGCCGCCTGTTGGAGCGGATCGCGCGCCAGCCCGAGAAGAGTTGAGACGGTATCGTGCCCCGGACGCGACGCAGCATGAAATGATGCGTCGCTGAGCCGGGGCCCAGCGTCAGGGACAATATGGGTCCCGGCTCTGCGAAGCAGCGTTGCACGCTGCATCGCGTCCGGGACACGAAAGAAACGGAGACGTTAATGGCTCTAGCGCGCGGCCGCCGCAGCGAAGGCGCCTTCAATTACTGGCCCGGCTTCGTCGATGCGCTGTCGACGCTGGTGCTGTCCATCGTCTTCCTGCTGTCGGTGTTCCTCGTCGTGCAGTTCTTCCTGTCGCAGGAGGTCACCGGCAAGGACAAGGCGCTGGAGCAGCTCAACGCCAAGATCGCCCAGCTCAACGAGCTGTTGTCGCTGGAGAAGCTCGGCAAGCTCACGCTCGACGACCAGGTCTCGCAATTGAAGGCCGGGCTCGCCTCGGCCGAGACCGAGCGCGACCGCATCAAGGGGCTCTATGACGGTCTCGCCGCCGCCGGCAACGACGCGCAAGGCAAGACCGCCGAGCTCGGCAAGGCGCTGGATTCCGAGAAGGCGGTCTCGGCGCGGGCGCTGGCGCAGATCGAGGTGTTGAACCAGCAGATTAGCGCGCTGCGCCGGCAATTGGCGGCGCTGGAAGAGGCGCTCGATGCATCCGAGAAGCGCGACAAGGAATCGCAGAACCGCATCGCCGACCTGGGCTCTCGCCTGAACGTCGCCCTGGCGCAGCGCGTGCAGGAATTGTCGCGCTACCGCTCGGAATTCTTCGGCCGGCTGCGCGCCATCCTCGGCAACCGCCCCGACATCCGCATCGTCGGCGACCGCTTCGTGTTCCAGTCCGAAGTGTTCTTCGACACCGGCCAGGCGGTGCTGCTGCCCGAGGGCCGCGCCGAGCTCGACACCCTGGCGGCCGCGCTGATCGAGCTCGACAAGAAGATCCCGAGCGACATTCCCTGGGTGCTGCGCGTCGACGGCCATACCGACGTGCGCCCCGTCAACGGTCCGAACTTCAAGTCGAACTGGGACCTGTCCGCGGCGCGCTCGATCTCGGTGGTGCAATATCTGGTCTCGCTCGGCGTGCCCGCCCAGCGCCTCGTCGCCGCCGGCTTCGGCGAGTTCCAGCCGCTCGATACCGGCAACACGGAAGAGGCCTACAAGCGCAACCGCCGCATCGAGCTGAAACTGACGGAGCGGTAGTGAGCGCGCTCCACCTCCGCCCCTACGCGGCCTCCGACGAGGCCGCCGCGATCGATCTCTGGCATCGCACCTGGCAGCAGGCCTATCCGCAGATCGACTTCGCGGCGCGGCTGGACTGGTGGCGCGAGCGCTGGCTGAGGGATCTGGTGCCGAAGGCCCAGATCGTGGTGGCGGAACAGGACGGCGCGCTGACCGGTTTCGTCACCATCGACGACGACGGCTATCTCGACCAGCTGGTGGTCGATCCCGCGCATTGGGGCTCGGATGCGGCAAGGCTGCTGGTGGACGAGGCCAAGCGCCTGTCACCGTCGGGCGTCACGCTGCTCGTCAACAAGGACAATGCCCGCGCCATCCGCTTCTACGAGCGCAATGGCTTTGCCCATGCCGGTGACGACGTGAATCCGACCTCGGGCCGGCCGGTGTTGAAGATGGTGTGGCGGGCGTGAGGCCTGTCACATCGGGGATCCCAAGGCGCCGGTTATTCGTTGTCTCAAGGCATGGCCGATGGAGACGATCGATGAAGCTGAACGAGCTGGCCAAGGGGTCCTCGGTGATGCTGGGCGTCATCGTCGCCGGCTATGTGTCGACGACCTATGTCGACCAGCGCTTTGCGACATCGAGCGCCCCTGCGCAGACGAACAGCCCTGAGGGATCAGCCTGCGTCGAAGCGGACGGCAGCTGGAAGAACTGGCCCTGGCCGAACGTGCCGGCGCTGTCACCGAAGTGCCGGTAACGTGCGAAGCTCCCTCCACACGTCATTGCGAGGAGCTCTTGCGACGAAGCAATCCAGAGTCTTTCCGCGGAAACAGTCTGGATTGCTTCGCTGCGCTCGCAATGACGAGATTGTAGAACGCGCTTGCAATACTCTCACTGTCGCAAGTGCGGCTGCGTTGAGGCGCCTCACGCCCCCTCGAACTGCAGCCTCGCCAGCCTGGCGTAGAGCCCGTTCGCGGCCACGAGCTCGGCATGCGTGCCCTGCTCGACGATCTTGCCCTGGTCCATCACCAGGATGCGGTCGCAGGAGAGCACCGTGGCGAGGCGATGGGCGATCACCAGCGTGGTGCGGTGGCGCATCAGCTCTTCCAGCGCGGTCTGCACCAGCGTCTCGCTTTCGGCGTCGAGCGCGGAGGTGGCTTCGTCCAGCAGCAACAGCGGCGCGTCGCGCAGGATGGCGCGCGCGATCGCGATGCGCTGGCGCTGACCACCGGAGAGCGTCACGCCGCGCTCGCCGAGCGCGGTCTCGAAACCTTCGGGCAGGCGGCGGATGAATTCGGCGGCATGGGCGAGCTCGGCGGCGCGCTCGACCTCGGCATCGCTCGCACCGGGCCGGCCGAAGCGGATGTTCTCGCGGGCGCTCGCGGCGAACACCACGGAGTCCTGCGGCACCAGTGCGATGCGCGCACGGAAATCCCCGGGGTCGGCGGACTTGACCGGCACGCCGTCGAGCGAGATCGACCCGCTGCGCGGATCGTAGAAGCGCAGCAGCAGATGAAAGATGGTGCTCTTGCCGGCGCCGGAGGGACCGACGATCGCGACCTTCTCGCCGGGGCGCACGGTGAACGACACCGCGTCGAGCACCTTGACGTCGGAGCGTGCGGGATAGGCGAAGCTGACCCGATCGAAGCCGACCTCGCCGCGCGCCGGCACCGGCAGCGCAAGCGGCGCCGCAGGCGCGGCGATCTCGGGCTGGACGTGGAGGATCTCGAACAGGCGCTCGGCTGCGCCCGATGCGGCCGAGACCTCGCCCCAGACCTCGCTGAGCTGGCCGAGGCCGGCTGCGGCAAACACCGCATACAGCACGAACTGGCCGAGCCGGCCCGGCGTGATCGCGCCGGTGAGCACGTCATGCGAGCCGATCCAGAGGATGGCGACCACGCTTGCGAACACGATGAAGATGATGATCGCCGTCAGCACGGCGCGGGCCTGGGTCGAGGTGCGCGCGGCTTCATAGGCCTGCTCGACCTCGCCGCCGAAACGCTTCTCGGCGAAGCCCTCGCTGGTATAGGCCTGCACGGTGCGGATCGCGCCGACCAATTCGCCCGCATAGGCGGAGGCATCGGCGAGCGTGTCCTGCGCGTTGCGCGACAGGCGCCGCACCCAGCGCCCGAACGCCACAAGCGGCAGCACGATCAGGGGAATGGCGAGCAGCACGAAGCCGGAGAGCTTCGGGCTCGTGATCACCATCATCGCCGTCGCGCCCAGGAACATCATAAGGTTGCGCAGCGCGATCGAGACGGAGGCACCGACGGCCGATTTCAGCTGGGTGGTGTCGGCGGTGAGACGCGAGATCAGTTCGCCGCTGCGCGCGGAATCGAAGAAGGCGGGGGACAGCGACAGCAGATGGGCGAAGACGTCGCGCCGGAGATCGGCGACGATGCGTTCGCCGATCGTCATCACGAGGTAGTAGCGCGCGGCACTGGCGATCGCGAGCACGGCAACGACCGCGAGCATGACCGAGAAGTAGCTGTTGATCAGCTCGATGCCCTCGGGCGTCAGGCCGAAATCGATCATCCTGCGCACCGCGACCGGCACCAGCAGCGTGGTCAGCGCGGCGATCGTGAGCGCGACGAAGGCCAGCGCCGCGCGGCCGCGATAGCGGATCACATAGGGCGCGAGCGCCAGCAGCGGCCGCAGCTTGGCGCGGCCCTTGGCCGGCGCTTCGATCAGCTCGGCCTCGATCGAGGGGGTGTCCGCGGCGTTCATTGCGGGCTGATCGAGATATTGGTCATCAAGCCGTTCCACTGCGCTCATGAGATCCGACCCATTGCATTCGTTTGCTCCCAATAGGCCGGTGCATCAGTAGTGGCAAATCCGGGAAGTCCCTTAGGGCAAACCCCCGGTTCACCGCGGCAGCATGGCTTGTTTTGCCGGGTTTCGTGAGGTATAGAGCCGCCCAAATCCGTCATTCGCGAGCCACCCAAGAAGGCGCCGGAGCGCCGAGGAATTGCCATGAAAGCCGAAATTCATCCGAATTATCATACGATTAAGGTCGTCATGACCGACGGAACCGAGTACCTGACCCGCTCCACCTGGGGCAAGGAAGGCGACACGCTGAACCTCGACATCGACCCGAAGTCGCACCCGGCCTGGACCGGCGGCTCCGCCCAGATCATGGACCGCGGCGGCCGCGTCTCGCGCTTCCAGAAGAAGTTTTCGGGCTTCCTCAAGAAGGATTGAGCCGGCCGCAAGGCTGGACATGGAAACGCCCCCGGGAGACCGGGGGCGTTTTTGTTTTGGGGCCGGTCGTCGGCCAAGGCCGAGGACTCGCAGGGTGGGCAAAGCGAAGCGTGCCCACGACCTCTATTGTGATCCCAAGAGAGAGATGGTGGGCACGGCGCTCTGCGCCTTTGCCCACCCTTACGGCACCGGTGCGACCTACCGCTCGAACGCGGCCTTCAGCGCGTTGAGGTGCGGCACCAACGGATTGCCGATCGCGGCTTGCTCGGCCGGCGGGGTGTGGATCGTGCTGTCGAGGCGGCGGACGCGGGTCTGCAGGCTCATCGAGCGATGGATCAGGTCCTGAAGCTGCGCCGGCAGCTTCTCGATGGTGTCGGCCGGGCCGGGATCGGCGGCGGTGAGCTTGACCTTGGTCTTCTCGCGGTTGGCCTGGCTCAGCGTCATCTCGCCTTCCTTCACCGCGCGGTGCAGCAGCAGCCAGGAGGCGAGCTGCATCAGGCGCGTGGTGAGGCGCATGCTCTCGGTCGCGTAGGTGAGGCTGACGGCGCGGTCGAGCGCCTTGGCCTCGACGCGGCCAGCGCCGTCGAGATAGGCGGCGGTTTCCTCGACGAGGTCCATGCCCTCCCGGAACAGGCTGCCGAACGCCGCAGAATTGGTGAATCGCTCGCTGAGCTGAACGAGAGCGCCTTCGGCCTGCAAACGTTCCATGGTTAACGCCTCTTACGCAACTGTTTGACTGCCCGGCTTTGGCGCCGGCTTATGATGAACAAATCATTGCGCGGGCGAGAGGCGGAGTCCAGTGACAAGCGCGGATATGGTTTCCGCGGGTCAATCCTTCGGAATGCAACCGGACGGGGATGCTAGACAGCGGGAGCGGAAGCAAAAAAAGAGCCGCCGGAGACCGGCGGCTTTGAAAGTTGATAACAGGGAGGCGTCAAACAGAGTGGACAGGAGCCACTCGGTGTCCAAACGAGGACAGTTCCAGTCATAAACCCGAAAGCTTAATCCGAAGTAAACAAGCTAATTTTTTGGGATTTCGTTAGCCATGTCGGCCAGTGGCCGAATGAAGTGCGGAACAATCTTCAGCCGTCATTCCGGGGCGCGACGAAGTCGCGAGCTACGATGCGCAATTGCGCATCTGAGAATCCATAACCACAGGCGGATGGAGTAGCCGGCCACGATCAGCGTGCCCGTATCAACGGCCTGTGGCTATGGATTCCGGGCTCGGCGCTGACGCGCCGCCCCGGAATGATGAGGCGGAGAAAGTTCGGCCCACGCGTCCGGGACGACAGTCGGTTCTGTGGTGACCCCTACGACTTGAAAATACTGTTCGCCGCATCGCGCGAGGCGCGCTTCTTGGTGGCGGCTTCTTCCAGTCTTGCGATCTCCGTCTTGAGCAGCGCGACACGCTCGGTCAGTTCCTCCACTGACAAGAGTGAGAGGTCCTGTCCAATCTCATGGCTGATCTTCTTGCGCGGGCGGTCGTCGTCTTCCATCGGCATCGTCGTTCCTCCTCTCGTCCGCGGACCGGACCACATGGCCTAAGGCGGTTGCCAGCCTGCACCGCGCTGGCTAAGCAAGGGCCTCGTTTCCTCCCGCACCTTTGCTCAAGGACACATCATGGACAAGCTGCCCGCGCAAATGACCGTGGTCGCCATCTCCAAGCCCGGTGGGCCGGAAGTGCTGGTGCCGGAGCAACGCAGCGTTCCGCAGCCCGGTCCCGACGAGATCCTGGTCAAGGTGATGGCAGCCGGCGTCAACCGGCCCGACGTGGCGCAGCGCTCCGGCGCCTATCCGCCGCCGCCCGGCGCCAGCGACCTGCCCGGCCTCGAGATCGCGGGCGAAGTCGTCGCGGTCGGCAGCAATGCCAAGCGGCACAAGGTCGGCGACAAGGTGATGTCACTCGTCGCCGGCGGCGGCTATGCGCAGTACTGCATTGCGCAGGATGCCCAGGCGATGAGCGTGCCGCCGGCGCTGTCGATCAAGGAAGCCGGCGCGCTGCCGGAAACCCTGATGACGGTCTGGCACAACGTGTTCGAGCGCGGCGGCCTCAAGGCCGGCGAGACGCTGCTGATCCATGGCGGCTCCTCCGGCATCGGCACCATGGCGATCCAGCTTGCGAAAGCCTTCGGTGCAAAAGTGTTCGTCACCGTGGGATCGCAGGACAAGATCGATGCCTGCCTCAAGCTGGGGGCCGACCGCGCCATCAACTACAAGAGCGAAGACTTCGTCGCCGTGATCAAGGCTGAGACCAACAACGTCGGCGTCAACCTGATCCTCGACATGGTCGCCGGCGACTATGTCGACCGCAACTATGATGCCGCCGCGGTGGACGGGCGCATCGTCCAGATCGCGACCCTCAACGGCCCCAAGGTCAGCGTCAACATCGCCAAGGTCATGGTCAAGCGCCTGACCCATACCGGCTCGACCTTGCGCCCCCGTAGTAATGCGGACAAGGCCGCGATGGTGGCCGCGATCGAGCAGAAAGTGATGCCGCTTTTGCGCGAAGGCCGCATCAAGCCGGTGATGGACAGCACTTTCCCGCTGGAAAAGGCCGCAGACGCCCACCGGCGCATGGAAACGAGCGCACATATTGGCAAAATTGTGTTGGAGGCCTAGGCTGCCGGCCGACAGGGCAAGCCGGAAACCCTTTGATTTTCCTCGCTTTCGTGGCATCTATCGCGACGCACCGAACCACATCGGTTCGGTCTGAAATCGCCTTCTAGATTCGCCTTGCACTGACGAGTTTGCGTCGAACGCGGAGAACTGACCTTGCGTCTGATCAGGTGCCTCGCGCCCATCGCGCTGGGCCTCATGATTCTCGTCGCCGCGTACCCCGCGCGCGCGCTCGACGCCGTCAGCGTCCGTGGCGACGCGCCCGCGATCGACCTCACCAGCGTGCTCGAGCATCAGCGCAGCGATGCCGATCGCATCCAGGTTTCCACCGCGCCCGGCACCGACGGCATCGTCCGCCGCATCGAGGTGCGCGCCCGCGAGGGCGGCCAGAACTGGGTGGTGTTCGCGCTCGCCAACAACACCGACGACCAGCTCGACCGCCTGATCGTCGCCCCGCATTACCGCATCGTCTCTTCGGGATTGCTGTGGCCCGACCTCGGCCTGTCGCGCATCGCGACCATCACGCCCTCGATCGGCGACCGGCCGGAACGGCAGGAAAGCGCCACCGCCGACGTGTTCCGCATCACGCTCGACCCCGGCGCCGTCGTCACCTTCGTCGCGGAGCTGCGCACCGACAAGCTGCCGCAGCTCTATCTGTGGGAGCCGGAAGCCTACAAGGACAAGGTCAACTCGTTCACGCTGTACCAGGGCATCGTGATCGGCATCTCCGGCTTGCTCGCACTGGTGCTGACCATCCTGTTCGTGGTGAAGGGCAGCATCATGTTCCCGGCCGCGGCGGCGCTGGCCTGGGCGGTGCTGGTCTATATCGGCGTCGATTTCGGCTTCTGGGGCAAGGTGCTCGACATGTCGAACAACGCCGAGCGCATCTGGCGCGCGGCGGGTGAGGCGATCCTGGCGGCGACGCTCTTGGTGTTCCTGTTCGCCTATCTCAATCTCAGCCGCTGGCACGTGCGCTATTCGCACATCACGGTCGGCTGGCTTGCGTTCCTCGGCTCGCTGGTGGCGCTCGCCCTGTTCGATCCGGCAGTGGCCTCCGGCATCGCGCGCATCTCGCTGGTGCTGATCGCCTTCGCCGGCTTCGCGCTGATCGTCTATCTCTCCACCCACGGCTTCGACCGCGCCGTGCTCTTGATCCCGACCTGGTTCCTCCTGGTGGTCTGGGTGGTGGCGGCCGGCATGACGGTCGCGGGCTCCGTCACCAACGACATCGTCGGCCCTGCCCTGCTCGGCGGCCTCGTGCTGATCGTGATGCTGATCGGCTTCACGGTGATGCAGCACGCCTTTGCCGGCGGCGGCGCCAGCACCGGCGTCGTCTCCGACATCGAGCGGCGCGCCCTGGCGCTGGCCGGCTCCGGCGACCTGATCTGGGACTGGGACGTCTCGGCCGACAAGGTGTTCACCAGCCCCGAGACCGAAGCCCTGCTGGGACTGAAGCGGGGCACGCTGGAAGGGCCCGCCGCCTCCTGGCTCGAGGTGCTGCACCCGCTCGACCAGGATCGTTTCCGCGCCGCGCTCGACAGCGTGCTCGACCAGCGCCGTGGCCGTCTGGTGCAGGATTTCCGCCTGCGCACCCCGGACGGCCACTTCATGTGGTTCGCGCTGAAAGCGCGCCCGGTGGTCGGCTCGGACGGCGAGGTCTCGCGCGTGGTCGGCACGCTCACCGACGTCACCGAGCTGCGCAATGCCGAGGAACGCCTGCTGCACGATTCCGTGCATGACAATCTCACCGGCCTGCCCAACCGCAAGCTGTTCATGGACCGGCTGAATGCAGTCGCGCATTTCGCCAAGACCATGCCGACGCTGCGGCCGACGCTGATGGTGATCGACCTCGACCGCTTCAAGCAGGTCAACGATTCCGTCGGGATTGCGGTCGGCGATTCCATCCTGCTCACTTTGGCGCGCCGCCTCACCCGCATCCTGAAGCCGCAGGACACGCTGGCCCGGATGGCCGGCGACCAGTTCGGCCTGATCCTGCTGTCGGAGCAGGACCCGGCGCGCATCACCGCTTTTGCCGAAACCATCCGCAAGACCATCCGCGCGCCCATCGCCTTCAACGATCGCGAGATCTTCCTCACGGCGTCGATCGGCCTCGCGCTGTCCGATCCGCAAACCCAGCTCACGGACGAGATCATCAAGGATGCCGAGCTGGCGATGTATCATTCCAAGCGCATCGGCGGCGACCGCATCGACGTCTACAAGCCGGCGATGCGCGCGCGGAAGACCGACCGCCTGACGCTGGAGAGCGAATTGCGCCGCGCCATCGAGCGCCAGGAGATCACGATCCTGTACCAGCCGATCGTGCGGCTCGAGGATCGCTCCGTCGCCGGCTTCGAGGCGCTGGCGCGCTGGGATCATCCGAAGCTGGGACGCATGGCGCCCTCGGAGTTCATCTCGATTGCGGAAGAGACCGGCCTGATCGTCGACCTCGGCATGTTCGTGCTCGACCAGACCGCCAAGCAGCTTTCGGTGTGGCAACGCGCGATGCGCTCGCGCGAGCCGATCTTCGCCTCCGTCAACGTCTCGTCACGGCAGCTGCTGCGCCACGATTTGATCCACGACATCCGCACCGTGCTGTCGCGCTCCTCGGTGGCGCGCGGCACGCTCAAGCTCGAGCTGACGGAATCGCTGGTGATGGAGAATCCGGAGCACGCAGCCCAGATGCTGACCCGGATCCGCGAGCTCGGCACCGGGCTGTCGCTCGACGATTTCGGCACCGGCCATTCCTCGCTGGCCTATCTGCAGCGCTTCCCGTTCGACACCATCAAGATCGACCAGTCCTTCGTGCGCACCACCAGCCGCGGCACCCGCCCGGTGATCCTGAAGTCGATCATCGCGCTCGCCCACGATCTCGGCATGGACGTCGTCGCCGAAGGCGCCGAAACGGATTCGGACGCCGTCGAGCTCTACCAGATGGGCTGCGAATACGCGCAAGGTTTTGCCTTCGGCGAGCCGATGGATGCCGACGCGGCGATGCGGCTGCTCACGGAAGTGCGGCTGGAAGCTGCGAGCTGATTGCTCTCTTACCCTCCCCCTCCAGGGGCCCTCCAGGGGAGGGTGGACGGCGTGCCCTACGATACTATCGCCGCCGCTCGTTCTTCTGCTTCCTGAACCTTACGCTCTGGCCGTCCGGCATGCGCGTTGCCACGAAGCCGGCGGCGAGGCAGGCTTCGCGTTGCGGCATCTGGATGTCGGGGCTGCGCAGGCTGTCCCACCATGAGGCACGCTGGGCCGCGCGCGGCAGCGCCGCGCCGATGATCTCCTCGATCTGCTCGAAGCTCAGCACGAGCTCCTCCTGCTTCTGCCGCAGCAGATAATCGCGCAACGCATCGTAGTCGTTCACACTCGTCCTCTCGTCCGGGGCCGAAGATCAGGTCTGCTCAAAACCGTCAGCCGCATAAACCGATTCTTAACTCATTGCAGCAGCGCCGTCGCGGCTTAAACACTACGCAAGCTTTCGGGCGCATCCACTATGGACAGGAGCGAACAATGTTCTCTGGATGGCGCGACGTTGCGGCCCGCCGGCCGTGGCGGATTTCGGCGAAGCTGCTGATCATCTCGTCCGTGGTGACGGTGATCGGCTTTTCCGCCATTTGCGTCAACGTCATGCTCGACATGCGCCGCGGCGAGGAGGCGCTCGCCCGCCAGACGCTGGAAAACCTTGCGACCACGATCGAGTCCGACGTCAGCCGCAACGTCGAGATCTACGATTTGTCGCTGAAGGCGGTCGCCAGCAACATGCTGCTGCCCGAGCTGGCGACGGTCTCGAAGCCGATTCGTCACCTGATCCTGTTCGACCACGCAACCACCGCCAGGCATTTCGGCGCCATCCAGGTGTTCGACGCCGAGGGCCGGCTGACCATCGACGCCTCCACGCTCGATCCGCTGCCGGAGGACCGCAGCGAGGAAGTCTATTTCAGGGTTCACCGGGACAATCCCGGCGCGGAGCTGTTCATCAGCCGTCCCATGCTGTTTCGCGGCGCCTACTCGATCGTGCTGAGCCGGCGCATCAGCGACGCGGACGGCGGCTTCATGGGCGTCGTCGCCGGCTCGATCCGCTTCAGCTATTTCCACGAATTGTTCGATCGGCTCAACCTCGACCCCGACGACACCATCACCGTGCTCAAGCGCGACCGCACCATCATCATGCGGCGGCCATTCGATCTCGACGTCATCGGCACGAACCTGAACGACCGCCAGAACTGGAAGGCCGACAATCTCAGGGTCGGCGCCTCCTATTCGGGACAGGGCCCGGTCGATCCGACGCCGCGACTCTATGTCCGCAGCAAGAACAATGGTCCGCTGTTCGTGGTCGCCGGCAAGCCTTTGGCCGCGGTGTTCGCGCTCTGGCAGAAGGAGGCGATCCGCATCGGCGCCGTGGTGCTGGCGCTCGCGCTGTTCGTGCTGGGATCGACGCTCGTGCTCGCGCGCGAAATCGGCCGGCGCGCCGAGGCCGAGCGCAAGCTCGAGGAGTTGGCGACGACGGACGCGCTCACGGGCCTGAAGAACCGCCGCAAGTTCGATTCCGTCATCGACGTCGAGTGGCGGCGCGCCATGCGCCAGAAGGCGCCGATCGCGCTGCTCATGATCGATGCCGATCATTTCAAGGCCTACAACGACACGTTCGGCCATCAGGCCGGCGACCAGGTGCTGGTCGGCATCGCCATCTGCATTTCCGATTCGGTGAGCCGCGCCGGCGACTGCGCGGCGCGCTATGGCGGCGAGGAATTCGCCGTGCTGCTGCCGAACACCTCGGCCGCCGATGCCTTCAAGGTGGCGGAGACGATCCGCCTCAAGGTGCAGGGCTGGTCCGACGATCAGGCGATGTCGACGGTGTCCTGCGGCATCGCCAGCCTCGTCCCCGCCGCCGGCATGGACTGGGCGCTGCTGGTCGCCGCCGCCGACAAGGCGCTCTACGCCGCCAAGGCCGGCGGGCGCAACCAGTCGGTGGTGGCGAGCCTGCCGCAGCTGTCGCTGGTGGCGTGAGGCGCTGTTCTCTCGCAGTCATTGCGAGCGAAGCGAAGCAATCCAGTATCTCTCCGCGGATACATCACTGGATTGCTTCGTCGCTTCGCTCCTCGCAATGACGACGGCGGGCTACTGCCCCAGATATTTCTTCATCTCCGCGATCAGGCCGTCGCGCAATTC
This sequence comes from Bradyrhizobium sp. NC92, assembly GCF_025200865.1. NCBI lineage: Bacteria > Pseudomonadati > Pseudomonadota > Alphaproteobacteria > Hyphomicrobiales > Nitrobacteraceae > Bradyrhizobium > Bradyrhizobium sp. NC92. Next base: position 1,304,663 of record NZ_CP104171.1, on the reverse strand, counting down.
CGGGCGCTTCAAGCCGTAGGCGATGTTGGCGCGCAGGAAGCCGGGCTTGGAGCCGCAATCATGGCGCTCGCCCTCGAACTCGACGCCGTAGAATTTCTGCGTCTTGGCAAGCCCGATCATGGCGTCGGTGAGCTGGATCTCGCCGCCGGCGCCGCGCTCCTGGGTCTCCAGGATCTTGAAGATCTCCGGCTGCAGGATGTAGCGACCGGTGATCGAGAGGTTGGAGGGCGCCGTGCCCTTGGCCGGCTTCTCGACCATGCCGTCGACCTCGAACATCTTGCCGTTGCGCTTGCCGACGCCGCAGATGCCGTATTGGTGGGTCAGATGATCGGGCACCGCCTCGACCGCGACCAGATTGGATTTTTCGCCGAGCGAGGACGCCATCTCGATCATCTGCTTCAGGCAGCCCGGCGTATTGAGCACGAGCTCGTCCGGCAGCACCACGGCGAACGGCTCGTTGCCGACGATGTCGCGCGCGCACCAGACCGCGTGGCCGAGGCCGAGCGGCGCCTGCTGCCGGGTGAAGCTGACCGCGCCGGCTTCCGGCTGGTTCTGCGCCAGGATGTCCTGCTCGGCTTTCTTGCCGCGTGCGGCCAGCGTCGCGTCGAGCTCGAACATCCGGTCGAAATGATCCTCGATGACAGCCTTGTTGCGGCCGGTGACGAAGACGAAGTGCTCGATGCCGGCTTCCTTCGCCTCGTCATAGACGTACTGGATCAGGGGCTTGTCGACGATGGTCAGCATTTCCTTCGGCATTGCCTTGGTGGCAGGCAGAACGCGGGTGCCGAGGCCGGCGACGGGGAATACAGCTTTGCGAATCTTCATGGGATCGATCGAATACCTTGGGGCACATGGGACGGGAGCAATGGCATTCTTGCTAGCCTGTTTGCAGCCGCCAACAAAGGCGGATGTGGGGCCTCGCCCCGACAGAGTTAAGAAAAAGGCCGTCACCAAAATTTCACCTTTGTTAAGCTATTGGCAACGCTAACCAGGCCTCCTGTGGCGGGTTTTCAGGCCGACGGGTGGGATATGATGCAATCAATGGCAGGACTGGCGAGACGGGCTGGCGGCGCAGTCGTTGCGGCCGCTTTGCTGCTGCCGGCCGGCGCGCAAGCGCAGGCACAGAACGGCCTGTCGAACCTGTTCGGCGGCATCTTCTCGGGATCGAACCCGGCACCGGCGCAACCCACACCTGGCCCGAGCGGCGCGCCGACGGGAGCATTGCCCTGGAGCGGCGAGGACGGCGCCTCCGGCCATCCCTTGATGACGGCCGCCGCGATCCGCGAGGCCGCCGGCAACTTCAACAATTGCGTCGCTGCGATGTGGCCCGATGCTGCACGGCGCGGCGTCACGCAGGAGAACTTTCAGCGCTTCACCGCCGGACTCTCGCCCGACCTGCGCATCATGGACCTCATGGACTCGCAGCCGGAATTCACCAAGTCGATCTGGGACTATCTCGACATCCTGGTGAACGACAACCGCCTCGCCAAGGGCCGCGAGGTCCTCGCCAAATACAAGGCGCAGTTCGACGCGACTGAGAAAGCCACCGGTGTCGACCGCACCATCATCGCTTCGATCTGGGGCATCGAGTCCAATTACTCGACGCAGATGGGCGATCGCAGCGTGCTGCAATCGACCGCGACGCTCGCCTGCATCGGCCGCCGCCAGGCCTATTTCAAGGACGAATTCCTCTCCGCGCTGGAGATCCTCAACCGCGGCGATCTGCGTCCGGAGCAGCTGCGCGGCTCCTGGGCCGGCGCCTTCGGCCCGACCCAGTTCATGCCGACCGCGTTCAAGCGCTTCGCGGTGGACGGAGACGGCGACGGCCGGCGCGACGTCGTCGACAATCCGACCGACCTGATTGCCTCGACCGCCAACAATCTGAAGAAGGACGGCTGGCAGCCCGGCCAGACCTGGGGCTACGAGGTCGTGGTGCCGCAAGGCTTCAACTACATGCTGGCCGACCGCGCCAAGGCGATGCCGATCGCGCAATGGGAGAAGCTCGGGCTCAAGCGTCCAAACAACCAACCCTTCCCGCAGCCGGCGGAGAAAGCTTACCTGCTGGCGCCGGCCGGCGCGCAGGGACCGGGCTTTCTGATGCTGCAGAATTACCGCGTCATCATGAAGTACAACCCGGCCGAGGCCTATGCGCTGGCGATCGGCCATTTCGCCGACCGGCTGCGCGGGGGACAGCCTTTCGTGCAGCCCTGGCCGCGCCAGGAGCGCGAGCTATCGCGGACCGAGCGGCTGGAGCTGCAGCAGCTGCTGGCCCAGCGCGGTTTCTACAAGGGCACCCCGGACGGCCAGTTCGGCGGCCAGACCAGGGAAGCCTTGCGCAACTTCCAGGCCTCGATCGGGGCCCCCGCCGACGGTTTTGCCTCGTCCGACGTGCTGGACCGGCTGCGCGGGCGGTAATATCGCGCCTGAAGTAACCTTGAAGGCGGATTTTGCCTGAAAACCTTGACCGGGACTGGTGTTCCCCGGTCTATGGACAAGAATCTGCGATGGAATTTGCCCGTTTGGCGCCTGATTCCGTTATTATATGAAGCTAACTCCGATCCTCCATTGCGCGCCCGAGATCGCATGTCGAAGAAGTCCCTGTTCAAGGCGCTGACCGAGACCGGCCCGTTGATCGCGCTGGGGACGGCGCTTGCGATCCTGGTGTCGGTGGCGGCACCGGCTTCGGCACAGTTCTTCAACTTCCCCGGCTTCGGCGGGCCGCCGCAGCGTTCGGCCCCACCACCGCCACCCCGGGGCGGCGGAGGTGGCGGCTGGTTCGGCGGCGACTTCTTCGCACCATTCCAGCAGCAGCCGCAGCAAGCGCCGCGCCAGGATTTTTCGCGCGCGCCGGCACCGGCCAAGCGCGACACCATTCCTGAGAAGAACGTGCTGGTGATCGGTGATGCCATGGCCGACTGGCTCGCCTATGGCCTCGAAGACGCCTACGCCGAGCAGCCCGACATGGGCGTGATCCGCAAGCACAAGACCACGTCCGGCCTGATCAAGTACCAGCCCAAGGGCGAGCCCGCGGACTGGGCCGCGGCGGCCAAGGGCATTCTCGAGACCGAGAAGCCCGACGTGATCGTCGTCATGCTCGGCCTCAACGACCGCGTCGCGATCCGCGAGCCGGCCGCCGACAAATCCGACAAGGCAGCCGCGGAAAAAGACAAGGACAAGAAGAACGACAAGGGCGCACGCGCCAAGCCACCGGCGAAGCCCGGCGATGCCAAGCCCGACGGCGCCGCCAAGCCGGACGACAAGCCTGCCGATGCCGACCTGCCGCAGGACGACGCCGACAACGCCGACACGCCGGCGGCCGCGCCGGAAAAGACTGCGCGCAACCCGAACGGCCTCTATGAATTCCGCGACGAGCGCTGGGTCGAGCTCTACGGCAAGAAGATCGAGGAGCTCGCGGGCGTGCTCAAGGCCAAGGGCGTGCCGGTGCTCTGGGTCGGCCTGCCCGCAGTTCGCGGACCGAAGGGCACCGCGGACACACTGTTCCTGGATTCGCTGTATCGTGAGGGCGCGGCCAAGGCCGGCATCACCTATGTCGACGTCTGGGACGGCTTCGTCGACGAGGCCGGCCGCTTCCTGCAGAAGGGCCCGGACTTCGAAGGCCAGATCCGCCAACTCCGCAGCTCGGACGGCGTCTACTTCACAAAGCCGGGCGCGCGAAAACTCGCGCATTATGTCGAGCGCGAGATCACGCGCCTGCTTGCAGGACGCTCCGGCCCGATCGCGCTGCCGAGCGAGCCTGCGACCCCCGACACCAGCGCCGAGCCGGGCAAGCCCGCGCCGCGGCCGCTGGCCGGGCCAATCGTGCCGCTGGTTGCAGCCTCGATCTCGACCGATCAATTGCTGGGCGGACCAGGCACGCGTCCCGCCGCCGTCGATGCGCTCGCGGCCAAGACCATGGTGAAGGGTGAGCCGCTGGCAGCTCCCGCCGGCCGTGCCGACGATTATGCCTGGCCGCGCCGGGAAGTCGGCCGCGAGCAGGCCAAGGGCGATACGCCGATGGCGGCAACGACGCCGGACGGCGGGGCGGCTCAGGGCGCACCGGGCGCGGCCGCCGCGATCGCGCCGCCAAAGCTCGCGCCGAAGAAGCCGCCGCTCCCGCCACAGCAGCCGGCCCAGGCAACGCCCTCGTTCAGGGATTTCTTCGGCTTCGGCTCGCCGCAGCCCCCGCCGGCTCCGCGCCAGCTGACGCCGGCACCCGGACCGCGCAATCCGAATCCCAATCCTGGGGTCCCGCGTCCGCCGGGCAACGTTGGCCGCTCGGCCGAGATGTTCCGGTAATCGTCTCTGACGATTTCAGATGTCATTCCGGGGCGCGCATAGCGCGAACCCGGAATCCATCGTGCCACCGGCAATGTTGCTGAATGGATTCCGGGCTCGCGCCAAGAGGCGCGCCCCGGAATGACGCACGACAATCAGCCGTAATAGCGCCAGCGTGACGGCGGGCGACGGGCGGGACGCGACATCAGAAGCGCCAGCGCGAAGCCGATGCCGCCGGCAACCAGCAGCGCGCCGAGCGGGTTGTCCTGCACCTTCTGCGCGATGGCCTTCGAGCCGTCGCGGAAAGTCTCGCCACTGTTCTCATAGGCGTCCTTGGCATAGCCCGCGGCCGTGTCCGTGGCCTCGCGCACGGCATCCTTGGCCTGGCCGTAGAGATTTTGCACCGTGCCCGCAGCTTCCCGCGCCTTGCCCGACGCCTGCGTCTTGGCATCGCCTGCCATGTCGCCGATCGCGCCTTCCGCGCGCCCGGCATATTCCTTCGCCGATCCAACAATCCGATCCGTGTCCATGATGATCCTCCTCGGTGGTCAGCCGAAGTAACCGATCAGACGCAGCGCGGTTCCTTGGCTTGGCCTACAGAATCTTGGCCTACAGAATCAGGCCGCCATCGACGACCAGCGTCTGGCCGATGATGTAGGACGACAGCGGCGAAGCCAGGAACAGCGCCGCGCCCGCCATGTCGGCCGGCGTGCCCAATCGCCGCAGCGGGATGCGTGCGAGTGCGCCTTCCAGCCGCTTCGGATTTTCGGTCGTCACCTTCGTCATCTTGGTATCGACGAGCCCTGGCGCGATGCCGTTGACGCGGATGCCGTCCTCGGCCCAGGCCTCGCCCAGCGTGCGCGTCAATCCGACCGCACCGGTCTTCGAGGCATTGTAGGCGGGATTGCCCATGGTGGAATGATAGGCCGCAGTCGAGGACACGATGATCAGGGCGCCCTTCGCATCCCGCAACATGGAATGAAAGCGCGTCGCGCAGGCCATCAGACTCATCAGATTGACCTCGACGACCTTGCGGAAACCCGCCATCTCGAATTCGCCGCGGCGGTAGATCACCGCGCCCTGCGCGAGCACCAGGACGTCGAGACGTTCGAACGACGGCTTGAACGCTTCGATGGCATTGGGATTGCTGACGTCGAGCTGCGCGTAAGCAAGACCTTCGAGATCGGAGCCTTCCTCGGCCGAATATTCCGTTGCGTGAGCACGCGTGCCGCAGACCGCAATTGTTGCGCCCTTGGCGCGAAAGGCCTGCGCGATGCCGTTGCCGATGCCGCTGGAACCGCCGACCACCAGCACCTGCTTGCCTGAGAAATCGAGCTCGTTTGCCATTCGCGGCCTCCCCTGGTGTTTTCTGCTTGTTTGACCTGTCTGCGGATCGATGCCAGCCTTGTCAATCATAACAAGAACCAGCTCGGCGCAAGGAAACAGCATGTCCGACTTCAGGGAGCTCAGCCGGTCCGTGAAGGGCCTCACCGTGCTCGTCACCGGCGCAGCCAGCGGCATGGGACGCGCCACCGCGCGCATATTCGCTAACGAAGGTGCGAATGTCGCCGTCACTGATTTCGACGAGCAAGGCGCGCATGACGTCGCCAAGGAGATTGCGGCGAGCGGTGGCGCGGCAAGGGCGTGGAAGCTCGATGTCGCCGACGGCGGCGAGATCCAGCGTGTGGTCAGCGATGTCGCCGCGCATTTCAGCGGTCTCGACATCGTCGTCAACAATGCCGGAATCTCGGTGCGTGTCGCGATCGACGATGAGACCTATGAGGACGCCTGGGCAAAGGGCATCGCCGTGATGCTGACGGCGCATCCGCGCATCATCCGCGCCGCGCTGCCGCATCTGCGCAAGTCGAAGAGCCCGCGCATCGTCAACATCGCCTCGACCGAGGCGCTCGGCGCTACCGCCTTGCACAGTCCGTATTCGGCCGCGAAGGGTGGCGTTGTGAGCCTCACCCGCTCGCTTGCCGTGGAGCTCGGCCGCGAGGGCATCACCGTCAACTGCATCTGTCCCGGACCGATCCGCACGGGAATCACCGACCGCATCCCGGAGGAGCACAAGACCATCTACGCCAAGCGCCGCACCGCACTCGGCCGTTACGGCGACCCTGAAGAGGTCGCGCATATGACGCTGAGCCTGTGCCTGCCCGCGGCGTCCTTCCTCACCGGCGCGGTGATCCCGGTCGACGGCGGGCTGATGGCGCGGAACGCGTGAGAGCCATGCGCGCGGCGCGTTGACATCGCCGGATGCGGGAGTCATTTTTTCCACAAACAGAGCGGGAAAACCGCTCGTCAATGCGGGAGGAACGCCATGACCATCGCCATCCGGCAGCTTCAGAAACATTTCGTCGGCGAGGTATCCGGCCTCGATCTGCGCAAGCCGCTCACGCCGGATCAGGCGCGCGAGATCGAGGCCGCCATGGACAAGTACGCCGTGCTCGTCTTCCACGATCAGGACATCACCGACGAGCAGCAGATGGCGTTCGCGCTGAACTTCGGCCAGCGCGAGGAAGCGCGCGGCGGCAACATCACCAAGGCGGATGAACACCGCCTCACCTCGGGCCTGAACGACGTCTCCAACCTCGGCAAGGACGGCAAGCCGCTGCCGAAGGACAGCCGCGCCAATCTGTTCAACCTCGGCAATTGCCTGTGGCACTCCGACAGCTCGTTCCGTCCCATCCCCGCAAAGTTCTCGCTGCTGTCGGCGCGCGTGGTGAACCCGAAGGGCGGCAACACCGAATTCGCCGACATGCGCGCGGCCTATGACGCGCTCGACGACGAGACCAAGGCGGAGATCGAGGACCTCGTCTGCGAGCATTCGCTGATGTATTCGCGGGGATCGCTCGGCTTCACCGAATACACCGACGAAGAGAAGGAGATGTTCAAGCCGGTGCTGCAGCGGCTGGTGCGCACGCATCCCGTGCATCGCCGCAAGTCGCTGTATCTGTCATCGCATGCCGGCAAGATCGTCGGCATGAGCGTGCCCGAGGGGCGGCTGTTGCTGCGCGATCTGAACGAGCACGCCACGCAGCCTGAGTTCGTCTACGTGCACAAATGGAAGCTGCATGACCTCGTGATGTGGGACAACCGCCAGACCATGCACCGGGTCCGCCGCTACGACCAGTCCCAGCCCCGCGACATGCGCCGCGCGACGGTGGCGGGGACGGAGCCGACGGTGCAGCAGCAGGCGGCGGAGTAAGGCGCTGTCGTCGTGGTGAAGGCAGCAACGACAGAGTTGCAGACGACAGGGCGCGGGCGTTTCAACACACTCCGTCATTGCGAGCGAAGCGAAGCAATCCAGAATCCCTCCGCGTCGGGTTTCTGGATTGCTTCGTCGCTTCGCTCCTCGCAATGACGTGGTGGGAGGCCAGCTACACTCAGCGCCAGCTACGCGTGCCCGGCCTCGTTCGAGAGCATGCCGGGATCGATGCCGATCTTCTGCAAGGCGCGGTTGTACTTGTCGTCGACGTCGTCGCCGAAGATCAGATCCGCATCCGCGTCGCAATGCAGCCAGCCGTTGCTCTGGATCTCCGTCTCGAGCTGGCCCGGCGCCCAGCCGGCATAGCCGAGCGCGAGGATGGCGTGCTTGGGGCCGGAGCCGTTGGCGATCGCGCGCAGAATGTCGACCGTCGCAGTCAGGCAGACGCCGTCATCGATCCGCAGCGTCGCGTTCTCGATGTAGAAGTCGCTGGAATGCAGCACGAAGCCACGCCCGGTGTCGACCGGGCCGCCGCGCAGCACCTTCATGCTTTCGGCGTTCTCCGGCAGCTTGATGTGCTCGCCCTTCTTGATGATGCCGAGCTGCTGCAAGAGCTCGGGGAAATCGATGCTGCCGGCGGGATGGTTCACGATGATGCCCATCGCACCTTCCGCCGAATGGGCGCAGAGATAGATCACCGAGCGCTCGAAGCGGGAATCGCCCATCACGGGCATTGCGATCAGGAGCCGGCCGTCGAGATAGCCGGAACTGGGCAACGCGGCGCCCGAGCTGCGGGTGCTTTCGCCCGTCCTCTTGCCTGTGGGAGCCATCGCTCAAGCACTCCGGTTTCAATTCCTATCCTGATGTCGGGCCGGTCGGCTGTCAAATCAAGGCTTGCGGCGACTTGATTCAAGTGCATCCATCACACGCAATTCAATGGTTTGGCCCGGGGCCACCCTGTAAAGACGTGCTATGCTTACGAGAGTTCCCCTGCGTGCGGCGATTGGCGTCGCAACAACCCTGCTCGCGTCGGCGCTGGCCACCGCCGCCCGTGCCGATGACGCCTCGCCTTGGCAGCGCGACGGACATTCCGCGGTGCGGCTGCTGGCGGGATCGCGCAGCGGCGCGGTTTTGCTCGGCGGTATTGCCTTCCAGCTGCAGCCCGGCTGGAAGACCTACTGGCGGTCGCCCGGCGATTCCGGCGTTCCACCCCGGTTCGACTTCTCGAAGTCCGATAATGTCGAAGCGGTGACGGTGATGTGGCCGGCACCGCTGAAATTCGACGACGGCGCGGGCGGCCATTCGATCGGCTATCGCGACCAGGTCGTGCTGCCCCTGCGCATCGTCGCCAAGGCCGCGGACAAGCCGGTGACCTTGCGCGCCGAGATCAACTACGCGGTGTGCGAGAAGCTCTGCATTCCCGTGGAGGCCAGCGCCGAGCTCGGCTTCAACAGCGTCGCCTCGACCGAGGATGCGAACTTGCGCGCCGCGCTCGACACCGTGCCGAAGCCCGCCAATATCGGCGACCCCAATCCGCTCACCATTCGCGACGTCAAGCGTGACGGGCCCAAGAACGTGGTGGTCGACGTGGTGACGCCGGACGGCCGCAAGGTCAATCTGTTCGTGGAAGGCCCGACACCCGATTGGGCGCTGCCGATTCCGGCGCCGGTGCAGCACGGCCCGCCGGGGGTGATACGCTTCTCGTTCGAGCTCGACGGACTGCCGCCGGGCGCCAAGCCCGAGGGCGCCGCGCTGAAGTTCACGCTGGTCGGGCCGGAGAAGGCGTACGAGTTCAATACGAATTTGGAGTGAGGCCAGGTCAACGCGAGTACGTTGCCGAGCTCCCGCTCCAGCCGAGAGTGGGCCACCGCACACCGCCCAACCGAATCTTAACGAATCGTTGCTAGTCCCTCACCTGCCGCTGCAGGTCGCCCTGGGGATTCTTCGAATTGGCCGTGATGGATGCACCACCCGCAACGACCGGACCGGCCGGCCTGATTGCGCGGCTGCGCGCCAAGCTCGCGGGCGGATCGAGCGAGGCGTCGCTGACGCGGCGGCTCGCCGGCACCATCTTCGTCATCCGCGTCATCAGCGCCGGCCTCGCTTATGTCTCGCAGGTCCTGCTCGCGCGCTGGATGGGCACGTCCGATTACGGCATCTACGTCTATGTCTGGACCTGGGTGCTGCTGCTCGGCAGCATGATGGATTTCGGCATCTCGGCCTCGGCGCAAAAAATCATTCCGGAGTACCGCGCCAGCGGCGCGCAAGCGCTGCTGCGCGGCTTTCTCTCCGGCAGCCGCTGGCTGACCTTTGCCGTGTCCACGCTGGTGTCGCTCGGCCTTGCCGGCATCGTCAGATTGCTGTCGCCCTGGATCGATCCGGCCGAGGTGCTGCCGCTCTATATCGGCTGCATGACGCTGCCCGCCTTCGTCGTCGCCAACACCCAGGACGGCATCGCGCGCTCGCACGACTGGATGCAGCTCGGCCTGATGCCGCAATTCATCATCCGCCAGGCGCTGATCATCGGCATCACCGCGCTCGCCTTTCTGCTCGGCTATCACCTTGGCGCGGTCGCCGCGATGGTAGCGAGCCTGGGCGCGGTGTGGATCGCGATGGCCGGGCAGATGGTGGTGCTGAACCGCAAGCTCGCCGATCACGTCACACCGGGACCGAAGGTCTATGACGTCAAGGGCTGGCTCACCGTCTCGCTGCCGATTCTGCTGGTCGAGAGCTTCTACCTGCTGTTGTCCTACACCGACGTGCTGGTGCTGCAGCAATTCCGTCCCTCCGACGAGGTCGGCGTCTATTTCGCCGTGGTGAAGACGCTGGCGCTGGTCTCGTTCATCCATTACGCGATGTCGGCGACGACGGCGCATCGCTTCGCCGAATACAATGCCAGCGGCGACAAGGCGCGCCTGTCGGCTTACGTCGCGCACGCCATCAACTGGACGTTCTGGCCGTCGCTGGCCGCGACGATCGTGCTGCTCGCGCTCGGCAAGCCGCTGCTGTGGCTGTTCGGACCGCAATTCATGATCGGCTACGACATCATGTTCGTGGCCGCGATCGGCCTCGTGGTCCGCGCCGCCATCGGCCCGGTGGAACGGCTGCTCAACATGCTCGGCCAGCAGAAGATCTGCGCGCTGGCCTACGCGCTGGCCTTCGTGATGAATGTCGTGCTCTGCATCGCGCTGGTGCCGCGCTACGGCGGCCACGGCGCGGCGGCTGCGACCTCGATCTCACTGAGCTTCGAGACCGTGCTGCTGTTCTGGATCGTCCGGCAGCGGCTGGGGCTGCACGTGCTGGCGTTCGGGAAATAGCGATCGCAATTCGTGAGGTGGGCAAAGCGAAGCGTGCCCACCGCTCTTTCTCAATCGCGGAAAAATGGTGGGCACGGCGCTTACGCGCCTTTGCCCACCCTACGGCCTCGCCTCTTACTCCGCGGTCCAGCCGCCGTCGATCGAGAGGTTGGTGCCGGTGATCTGGGCGGCGTCGTCGCTGCACAGGAACAGCGCGAGCGCGGCGACCTGCTCGGAGGTGACGAACTCCTTGGTCGGCTGCGCATCGAGCAAGACATCGTTGATGACCTGCTCGCGCGTCAGATTGCGCGCCTTCATGGTGTCGGGGATCTGCTTCTCGACCAGCGGGGTCCAGACATAGCCCGGGCTGATGCAGTTGCAGGTGATCTTGTGGGTCGCGACTTCCAGCGCCACGGTCTTGGTGAGACCGGCGATGCCGTGCTTGGCCGAGACGTAGGCCGACTTGAAGGGCGAGGCCACCAGCGAATGCGCCGACGCCGTGTTGATGATGCGGCCCCACCCCTTCTTCTTCATGCCGGGCACCGCGGCGCGGATGGCGTGGAACGCCGAGGACAAATTGATTGCGATGATCTGGTCCCATTTCTCCGGCGGGAATTCCTCGATCGGCGAGACGAACTGGATTCCGGCGTTGTTGACGAGGACGTCGACCGATCCGAACGACTTCTCGCCGAGCGCGATCATGCCGGCGATCTCCGCGGGCTTGGTCATGTCGGCGGGCGAGTAGACCGCCTTCACGCCGAAATCGGACTCGATCTTGGCGCGCTCCTTCTCGATGTCCTCCGGCGCGCCGAAACCATTGATGACGACATTGGCACCGGCGGCGGCGAAGGCGCGTGCGTAAGCGAGCCCGATGCCGCTGGTCGATCCGGTCACGACGGCGTTCTTGCCTGACAGAGTACCCATTCTATTCACTCCTTTTTGCCGGGGGCGCGGTGACGTCCCCCGTGAGATCGTAGGTCACCATGGTCTCGCCGGACTGCGGCCGCTCCAGCCAATCCTTGTGGCGCATCGACAGGTGCACGTCGCGTACGCCGGCTTCCCAATGCTCGACCATGGCGACGTGCGAGAAATCGTAATCCTTGGACGAGGATTCGTAGTTCTTGCTGCGATAGATCAAATGCACCACGGTGACGGTGCTTTCGCGCGACACTTTCGCCAGGAATTCGACGGAAGGATCGTTCCTGAGATAGTCCGGCAATTTGCCGATCAGATCGCGCACGGCCCTGCGGGCGTTGTGCAGCTGCTTGTTCTTGTCGGTGTTCATCCGCGTGCGGCTGGAATAGCGGATGTCCTTCTCGCGCTCGGCGGCCTCCAGCAGCGAATTCGGCAGGTCGCCACGCGCGGAAAACAGATCGACCTGGAAGATCAGCATGTCGCGTGCGACCTCGGCATCGAGCACGTAGTCGAGCGGGGTGTTGGAGGCGATGCCGCCGTCCCAATAATGCTCGCCATCGATGACGACGGAAGGAAATCCCGGCGGCAGCGCGCCGGAGGCCATGATGTGTTCGGGGCCGATCTTCTTGCCGAGCTTCTTGAACTCGTAATTGTCGAAATATTTGAAATTGCCCGAGGTGACGCCGACCGCGCCGACCGACAGGCGTGTCTTCAGATCGTTGATGCGGTCGAAATCGACGAGACGCTCCAGCGTCTTCTTCAGCGGCGCGGTGTCGTAATAGCTTTCCGCTTCGGGATGCCCCGGCGGCCACAGCGGCGCCGGCGGAATGCGCGGCGTGAAGAAGCCGGGCACGCCGAAGGTCGCGATCAGCGCAGCACTGGTGGAATTGAACAGCTCGCGGCTGTGGTCGCTCTTGCCGACCGGCTTCCACGGCACCGGGGCCGACACCATTTCCCAGAATTCCTTGAGCCGCTCGACGCGGGTGCGACCCTCGTTGCCGGCGATGATGGCGGCGTTGACCGCGCCGATCGAGATGCCGGCCACCCATTCCGGATCGAAGCCGTAGCCGCACAGCGCCTGAAAGGCGCCGGCCTGGTACGAGCCGAGCGCACCGCCGCCCTGGAGGACCAGGACGCGTTGCGCATTCGCGGGGACGCTGGCGGATTCCGGGCTATGATCGGTCATATGGGAACAATAGCAAAAGGCTGGCCACCGTGGCGACACTCCGCCGCGGCGTCAATGCATCCCGGGATCAAGTCTGGCTTATCGCGGCTCCGTCGAGGCCAGGATCATGGTCCAGAACACCTTGTACTTGGTGCCTGGAGCATAGCTCGCCGCGATGCCTAATTTTGTGACACCGCCCTTGAGCATGTTGGCGCGGTGCGGAGGCGAGTCGCGCCAGCCGGAAAACGCTTCCGCCAGCGTATGATAGCCGGCCGAAATGTTCTCGACCGCCACGGTGGCAGGATAGGCGCCAGAGGCCAGACGCTTGGCCAGCGGCGCGCGGACGTCGTGGTCCATCTTGTTGGCCGCCGCCATCGCGCCCGACTGGGATTCGGCGAGCCTGGTCAAATCCGGGTCGACCACGACCGTGCCGAGCCCGTTGTTCTGGCGGTATTGCGAGATCATGATCGCAGCCGCCTGGACGTCGAGCTTCGAGCCCGGGACCGCCATGTCGGCATACATCGACGGCTGCTGGACCGGTGCTTCGTTGCCGGCGCAGCCGGCGAGCAGCAACATGATGAGAATTGCGGCCGCAGCGCGCATGAATCGGGGCCCCCAAATGAGGGGCCGTTGTTGCATACCAACAATGGCTGAAAGGTGAATATTGAAGAGAATTTGAGCCGTCATTCCGGGGCGGAATGACGGTAGACTTAGCCCGCAAATATCCGGTAGCGACGCGGATTGAGACCGATCGTGTCGCCGGCGCGTAGTTCCTTGTCGCGGGGGGCGTCGATCTCGATCGTCTCGCCGCCGGACAGGGCCACCTCCGCCCGCTGCACCGGGCCGAAATTGCGGACATGCTGGACCGCGCCCTCGAAGGCCCCGCTGCCGGGCGGGCCGACCAGCATGTCATGTCGCCGTACGAAAAGCTTTGACGCGCCAGGCGTCAGGCCCTCCGCGGCGAGCTGAAGCGGCCGGTCGCCGAGCCTGATCACGCCGCCTTCGACCTGGACCGGCAACTCGATGGACTCGCCGATAAAGCCGTGAACGAAGGCGCTCGCCGGCGTTTCGTAGACATCGTCAGGCGAGCCGACCTGCTCGATCCGGCCCTTGTCCATCACCACGACGCGATTGGCGACTTCCAGCGCCTCCTCCTGGTCGTGGGTGACGAAGATCGAGGTGACGTTGATCTCGTGATGCAGCGAGCGCAACCATTTGCGCAGCTCTTTCCGGACCTTGGCATCCAGCGCGCCGAAGGGCTCGTCGAGCAGGAGGATGCGCGGCTCGATCGCGAGCGCGCGGGCGAGCGCGATGCGCTGGCGCTGGCCGCCGGAGAGCTGGCTGGGATAGCGGTCGGCGAGCCAGTCGAGCTGCACCAGATCGAGCAGCTCCTTGACGCGCGAGCGGATCGCGGCCTCGTCCTTTCGGACCGCGCGCGGCTGCACGCGGAGGCCGAAGGCAACGTTCTCGAACACCGACATGTGGCGGAACAGCGCATAGTGCTGGAAGACGAAGCCGACGTGACGCTCGCGGGCGCCTTGCGCCAGCGCGTCCTCACCGTTGAAGAAGACTTCGCCCGAGTCCGGCCAGTCGAGGCCGGCGATGATCCGCAGCAAGGTGGTCTTGCCGGATCCGGAGGGGCCGAGCAGCGCCAGCAGTTCGCCGTTGTCGACCTTGAGGTCGACGCCGTCGAGAGCGGCAAAGCTGCCGAATTTCTTGACGAGATTCCTGACTTCAATCGTCACTGGCGTCTTGTCCTTCGTCGAGATGACGTTCGAGAATTGTTTTTGCGATGAGCGTGATCAGCGCAAGCATTGCGAGCAGCGAGGCGATCGCGAAAGCGGCGACGAACTGGTATTCGTTGTAGAGGATCTCGACCAGAAGCGGCATGGTGTTGGTCTCGCCGCGGATGTGGCCGGAGACGACCGAGACCGCTCCGAACTCGCCCATCGCGCGCGCGTTGCAGAGCAGGACGCCGTAGAGCACGCCCCATTTGATGTTGGGCAGGGTGACGCGGAAGAAGGTCTGCAGGCCCGAGGCGCCGAGCGAGATCGCGGCCTCCTCCTCCTGCGTGCCCTGCTCCTGCATCAGGGGAATCAGCGCGCGCGCCACAAAGGGGAAGGTCACGAAGGTGGTGGCGAGCGCGATGCCGGGAACCGCGAACAGGATCTGGATGTCGTGCTCGCGCAGCCAGCTTCCGAAAAAACCTTGCGCGCCGAACAGCAGCACGAAGACCAGGCCCGATATCACCGGGCTGACCGAGAACGGCAGGTCGATCAGCGTGATCAGGAAGGTCTTGCCCGGGAACTCGAATTTCGCGATCGCCCAGGCGGCGACGAGGCCGAACACCAGATTGAGTCCGACGGAAATCGCCGCGACGATCAACGTCAGCTTGATCGCCGCCATCGCTTCCGGCTCGGCGAGCGCGGCGAAATAGGCGAGGATGCCGCGGGAGAATGCCTGCGCGAACACGACGACGAGCGGCAGCACGACGAAAACGGTGAGAAACAGCACCGCCAGCGTGATGATGGCGATGCGGACAGTGCGCGGCTCGGTGCGCAAATTGTTCCGCGCTGCCGCCGCGTGAGCGCGTGCCTTCGAGTCGGAGGCCGAGAGCGACACGGAATCTGCGATCTGCATCGTCATGATCCGCCCTCAGCGCGCCGGAATCCGGCTCCGCGCCCAGCGCTGGAGCCGATTGACCGTGAAGATGATGACGAAGGAGACGACCAGCATGACCACCGCAATCGCGGTCGCATCGGCGTAGCGGAATTCGGACAGGCGTATCACGATCAAGAGCGGCGCGATCTCGGAGACGTTGGGCAGATTGCCGGCGATGAAGATCACCGAGCCGTATTCACCGACCGCGCGGGCGAAGGCGAGCGCGAGGCCCGTGAGCAGCGCCGGTGCGAGCGAGGGCAGGATCACGCGGACGATGGTCTGCCAGCGGCTGGCCCCCAAGCTGCCGGCTGCCTCCTCGATTTCAGGGTCGAGATCCTGGAGCACCGGCTGCACGGTGCGGACAACAAAGGGAATGCCGATGAAGATCATGGCGACGAAGATGCCGACCGGCGTGAACGCCACCTTGATGCCGAGCGCGGCGAGCGGCGCTCCCAGCCAACCTTTCTCGGCGAACAGCGCCGTCAGCGCGACGCCGGCCACCGCCGTCGGCAGCGCAAACGGCACGTCGACGATGGCATCGAAGATGCGACGGCCGGGGAAGCGGTAGCGCACCAGCGCCCAGACGATGATGCTGCCCATCACCAGGTTGACGCAGGCCGCCGCAAAGGCGAGGCCGAACGAGACGCGGAGCGCGTTCAGGGTGCGGCGGCTGGAGAGGATATTCCAGAACTGCTCGGGGCTGAGCTCGAGCGATCTCAGGAACAGGCCGGCGAGCGGAATCAGGATGATCACGGACAGCCAGGAAAGCGTCAGTCCCATGGTGAGACCGAAGCCCGGCAATGTGCGGCGTCGTGCTGCGAGTGCGCTCACCAGGCCCCCTGCTAAAGCCTCTACGACAGCGCCCGATCAGTTCTTGTAAATCTGATCGAAAACGCCGCCGTCTGCAAAATGTTCCTTCTGTGCCTTGGTCCAGCCGCCGAAGACGTCGTCGATCGTGAACAGCTCGACCTTGGCGAAGGAATTTTCGTACTTTTTGGCGGTCTCGGCATCGCGCGGACGGTAGAAATTGCGCGCGGCGATCTCCTGCCCTTCCTTGGTGTACCAGTATTGAAGGTAGGCGTCGGCCGCGTTGCGGGTGCCCTTTTTGTCGGCAACCTTGTCCACGATCGCGACCGGCGGCTCGGCGAGGATCGACTGCGGCGGTGCGATGATCTGGAATTTTTCGGGACCAAACTCCTTGAGCGCAAGATAAGCCTCGTTCTCCCAGGCGAGCAGCACGTCGCCGACGCCGCGCTCCACGAAGGTCACCGTAGCGCCGCGCGCACCGGTATCCAGCACCGGCACCTGCTGGTAAAGTTTTCCAATAAAGTCCTTGGCCTTGTCGGTCGAGCCGTACTTCTTCTGCGCAAAGCCCCAGGCCGCCAGATAATTCCAGCGTGCACCGCCCGACGTTTTCGGGTTCGGCGTGATGACGGCAACGCCCGGCTTGAGCAGATCGTCCCAGTCCTTGATGCCCTTGGGATTGCCCTTGCGCACCAGGAAGACGATGGTCGACGTATAGGGTGATGAATTCTGCGGCAGCCGCTTCTGCCAATCCGCCGCGGTGAGACCCTTGTTCGCGATCGCGTCGATGTCATAGGCCAGCGCAAGCGTCACCACATCGGCCTGCAAGCCGTCGATCACCGCGCGTGCCTGCGAGCCGCTGCCGCCGTGCGACTGCTTGATCTCGACGCTCTTGCCGGTTTCCTTCTGATAGGCGGTCGCGAACGCCTTGTTGAACTCGACATAGAGCTCACGCGTCGGATCGTACGACACGTTCAGCAAATTGATGTCAGCGGCCAGAGCCGAGCCTGCCCAGAACCCCGTCGCGAGCAATCCCGCGGCGAGCGGAACGATACGGCGCATCATGTCCATCTCCATTCACCTCGACGACATCGGCGTCATCGACGGCAGGCATAACTCGCGGCGAAACGCTCTTGTGTCAACGGAACCTGATTTTCTTGTTCGCAGCGTGGCAGCGCGACTGTGCTACGAAGTCTTCATCGTGTGGATGCCGCATTCTGTCTTGGCTCTGCCACGCCAGCGGCCGGCGCGTGCATCCTCGCCCTCAGCCGTTCGGCTGGTGCAAGGCATACACCCAACCGACAGGAATCCTGACGCAGCCAGAGGGTGTCGCGGCAATTTGGCGCGGGAGAAGATCGCCTCGATCTCCTCGCGCGAGACGTTGGCGAAGGGATTGAACTTCAGCCGCGCGCCATCGTCCTCGACGACCGGAATGTCGGCGCGCGCATTGCCCTGGAAACGCTTGCGGCCGTTGAGCCAGGCGTCGAATGGTTTCAGCGCACGCGCCAGCGGCTCGACCTTGCGGATGCGGCAGCAGGCGTCGGGATCGGAGAACCAGAGGTCGCGGTCGGGATCTTCGCGCAACAGCGTCTCCTCGGCGGGCTTGATCGAGCGGACGTCCTTCAGGCCCAGCGTCGCAATGAGGGTATCGCGATAGGCCAGCGTCTCCTCGAACAGCCAGCCGGTGTCGAGAAAGATCACGGGGATCGCCGGATCGACGTCCGCCATCACCTTCAACAGCGTCGCCGATTCCGTGCCGAAGGAGGACACCAGCGCAAGCTTCTCGCGCCCGACCGTTTTCAGCGCCGCGGCAATGACCTCCGCGGGCGAGGCATCGCGCAGGGCGCGATCGAGCTCGTCCGCCGAAGGCAGCGCAGACACGGGCGAAACCTGTGGCGCGATCGCGTTCACGTGCTGACCCCTTCGGAGTGGCGCAGCTGCATGCGCCGGTGCAGCGCGGTGATGCGGCCATCGCCGGTCGGCTGGTAGAACACCGAATAGCGCTTGGCGGTCTGCATGAAGGCTTCGGCGTCGGCCTGCTTCTTGACCTCGAAGGCATCGAAGCCGGCCCGCAGCATGAACACGAACTGGTCGCGCAGCACCTGACCGGTCGCGCGCAATTCGCCGCGGTAATTGTAGCGTTCGCGCAGCAGCCGCGCCTGGCTGTAGGCCCGTCCGTCACGGAAGGTCGGGAACACCAGCGCGACGGCGGCGATCTTGCCGAGATACGGCACGAGCTCGCTGATGTCGCGACTGTTGGGCCAGATCACGCCGACCTTGCCCGAACGCTTGAGCAAGCCCTCGGCCTCGCCGAGGAAGCGCTCGGCGGGCACCAGGATGTCGCCGCCCTCGGGCAGCGGCGTGTCGACGGCGAGCTTGACAAAGCTGTCATCGACGATCTTTCCGCCGTTAACGAGTGGCATAGACGCGCTCCTTGAAGGGTTCGACGCCGAGGCGCTTCACCGCGTCCATGAACAGCTCTTCCGGCCGCTCGCGCAGCGCGAGATAAGCTTCCACGATGTCCTCGACGACGTCGGCAACCTCGTTGAACTTCACGCCGGGACCGATCAGGGTGCCGAGCGCCGCATTCTCGTCCGCACGGCCGCCGATGGTGATCTGGTAAACCTCCTCGCCGTTCTTCTCGACGCCGAGAATGCCGATATGGCCGACATGGTGATGGCCGCAGGCATTGATGCAGCCGGAGATGTTGATGTGGAGACGGCCGATCAGGTTGGCCAGCTCGTGGTTGGCGAAGCGCCGCGTCAGCTCCTGCGCGATCGGAATCGAGCGCGCATTCGCCAGCGAGCAATAATCGAGCCCCGGGCACGCGATGATGTCGGTGATCAGATTGACGTTGGGCGTCGCGAGCCCGAGCTTGTCGAGCGCCTTCCACAGCGCCGGCAAATCGCGCTTGGCGACGTGCGGCAGCGCCAGGTTCTGCTCATGGCCGACGCGGATCTCGCCGAAGGAATATTTGTCGGCGAGATCGGCCAGCGCATCCATCTGCTCGGCCGTGGCGTCGCCCGGAGGCCCGCCAGTCGGCTTCAGCGAGATCGTGACGATCGAATAGCCCTGCACCTTGTGCGGCGCCACCGAGTTCTTGCGCCACGCCTCGAAGTCCGGATCGGCCGCGGCCTGGCGCAGCTCGTCCGGCATGTGCGGCAGCTTCTCGTAAGGAGGATAGGTGAAGCGCGAGCGGATGTCCTCGATCACCTCGTCGTCGATCTGGAGCGAGGAGTTACGAATGTGCTGCCACTCGTCCTCGACCTCGCGCGAAAACTTCTCGATCCCGAGCTCGTGCACCAGGATCTTAATGCGCGCCTTGTAGATGTTGTCGCGGCGGCCGTACTGGTTGTAGACGCGCAAGATAGCCTCGATGTAGCTGAGGATGTCGCGTCCGTGCACGAAGTGCTTGATGGTCTTGGCGATGAACGGCGTGCGGCCGAGACCGCCGCCGACGAGAACCTCGAAGCCGGTCTCGTTCTTCTCGTTCTTGATCAGGCGCAGGCCGATGTCGTGGATCTTGATCGCGGCGCGGTCGTGGTCCGAGGCGGTGATCGCGATCTTGAACTTGCGCGGCAGGAACGAGAATTCCGGATGCAGCGTGGTGTGCTGACGGATCAGCTCAGACCAGATGCGCGGATCCTCGATCTCGCCCGGCGCGACGCCGGCCCATTGATCCGAGGTGACGTTGCGCATGTTGTTGCCGGAGGTCTGCATCGCGTGGATGCCGACCTTGGCGAGGTCTTCGAGCGCATCCGGCAGCTCGGCGAGCTTGATCCAGTTGAACTGGATGTTCTGCCGCGTGGTGAAGTGGCCATAGCCGCGGTCGTATTTGCGCGCGACATGGGCAAGCGCCCGCATCTGGTTCGTCGCCAGCGTGCCGTAGGGAATCGCGACGCGGAACATGTAAGCGTGCAGCTGCAGATAGACGCCATTCTGCAGACGCAGAATCTTGAACTCGTCCTCGGTGAGCTCTCCGGACAGGCGCCGCTTCACCTGGTCGCGGAACTCCGAGACGCGCTCGTTGACGAGCGTGCGGTCGATTTCGTCGTAAGCGTACATAAGTGCGTGCCTTAAACCTGGGCCGGCTGTCCGATTGTGACGCCGGTGCGGCGAATCTGTTCGCGCAGATTGCCGGGCAGGACCTTGCCATCGTCGCCGATCTCCACCGGCGCGATATAGGGGCCGATGGCGCCGACGTCATCGGCCACGGCTTCCGCAAGCAACGCCTTGGCCTCGTCGGAGTTGCGCACGATGGCGGCTTCCGATAGCTCGGCGGACCAGCTTTTGGCGGCGGTGCGGTAGACCACGATGCCGTCCCAGGTGCGATTGGCCGTCACGACCGAGGGGCCGGCGATCTTGATCTTCTTCTGTTCGAGCGGAGAGGTCATTCGGCTGCATCCAATAGGTCAGAGATGATTTGCTTGGGAGTCTGGCGGCGAAGCGAACCGGCATGCCGGACCACGTCGCCGATGATGAGGATGGCGGGACCGCCATGGATCCGCCGCACCAGTTCCGGCAGGTCGCGCAGCGGGCCGATCGCGCCTTGGGCCTCGGGTCGCGTGACGCGGGCGAACACGCCGACCGGCGTCTCCGGCGAGCGACCGGCCGCGAACAGGCCGGCGCGCACGGCGGGCGCTGCGGTCACGCCCATGTAGACCACGACGGTCATCTTCGTGTCGGTCAGCGTCGACCAATCCACGTTCTCGGCATCGCGCGACTTGTGCGCGGTGAGAAAGGTGATGCGGGTCGCTTCGTGACGATAAGTGAGCGGCACCTCGAAATCGGCAGCGGCGCCTAGGCCTGCAGTGATGCCGGGAATGATCGAATAGGCGACGCCGGCGGCGCGCAGCGCTTCCACTTCTTCGCCGCCGCGGCCGAACACGAAGGGATCGCCGCCCTTCAGCCGCACGACGCGCTGGCCCGATTGCGCGGCCTCGATCATGCGCTTGTTGATGGCGTCCTGGCCGATGCCGGGCTTGCCGACGCGGCGGCCGACCGCAACGCGCGTGGTATCGCGGCGAATGCGATCGAGAATCTCGGGCGAGACCAGCTCGTCATGGAAGACGATGTCGGCGTCCTGGAGCGCGCGCAGCGCCTTGATGGTGAGCAGATCCGGATCGCCGGGGCCGGCGCCGACCAGCGCGACCGAGCCTTCCGGCTTGTCGGCGCGCGCGAAGGCGGAGGGATCGGAGATGGCCTTGAGCGAAGCGTCCGCCTCAGCCTTGCGTCCGGCGAGCACGGCGGCGCCAATCGGACCGTCGATGACGCGCTCCCAGAAGCGGCGGCGCAGCGGAAACTCGGCGATGCGCTCGTTGATGGACTTGCGGAAGGTGCCGATGAACTCGGCGAGTTCGCCGATGCGCGCCGGCAGCAGCGCCTCGATCTTCTCGCGCACGCGCCGCGCCACCACCGGGGAGGTGCCGCCGGTGCCGACCGCGACCACGACATCGCCGCGATCGACGATGGCCGGAAAGATGAAGCTGGAATGCTCGAGGTCGTCCATGACGTTGACGGGAAGGCCGAGCGACTTGGCGCGAGCCGACATGGCCACACCGACATCGCCCGCGCCCGCGCAGACGACAGCGATGACGCCTGAAAGATCGGCCGTGAGCGGATCGCTCGCCGCGATCTCGATGCGCGCCGCATCTTCGGAGCCCAGGCCGAGGTCATGATTGCCGTCGATCGCATGCACGCGCAGCCGCGCGCCGGCAGCGGCGAGCACGCGCAGCTTGGCGCGCAAAAGCTCGCCCGCGCCGATGAGAATCACCGGGCCGGCCTTGAGATCGAGAAACACCGGCAAGAACCGCATGCGATACTCGCTTCCCCACAAACGGGGTTGACTGGAATTATTTTCTATATATGTCTCGTTTCGAGCGCGCAAAGAGAAATTTTTTTCTTCTCTTCTGCACCGCAACTATAGAATTTTCGCCTCCAAACGCAAAGTGGCAGAGATGCATCTTCTCAGGACGGATTCCGGTGCAGATGGGCAGAACTTTCGCGCGCCCATTTCTGAGCAAATTCCAGTCGGGCTGACCGCCCCGAGCATGGATCATCTCGATCAGCTCGAAGCGCAGAGCATCTACATCTTCCGTGAGGCCTTTGCCCGGCTGAAGAAGATTGCCCTGTTGTGGTCGCTCGGCAAGGACTCCAACGTCATGATCTGGCTGGCGCGGAAAGCCTTCTTCGGCAAGATGCCGTTTCCGGCCCTTCACGTCGACACCGGCAAGAAGTTTCCGGAGATGTATCGCTTCCGCGATCATTACGGGAAGGAATGGGATCTCGATCTGCGCGTCGAGCCCTGCCCGCCGATCGATGCGGTCGACCCGACGCTGCCGCCGGCCGCCCGTTCCGCCGCGCGCAAGACCGAGGGCCTCAAGATGGCTCTCGCAAAGTATGGCTTCGACGGCCTGATCGCCGGCATCCGCCGCGACGAGGAAGCGACCCGCGCCAAGGAGCGCGTGTTCTCGCCGCGCGGGCTCGAAGGCAATTGGGACGTGCGCGACCAGCCGCCGGAGTTCTGGGACCATTTCAACGCCTCGCCGCCGCAAGGCGCGCATTTGCGCATCCATCCGATCCTGCATTGGACCGAGGCCGATATCTGGGCCTACACCAAGCGCGAGAACATTCCGATCATCCCCCTGTACCTCGCCAAGGACGGCAAGCGCTATCGCTCGCTCGGCGATCAGGACATCACCAACCCCGTGAATTCGACGGCGTCCAGCATCGACGAGATCCTGATCGAGCTCGAGCAGACCAAGGTGCCGGAGCGCTCGGGGCGCGCGCTCGACCACGAGACCGAGGACGCCTTCGAGCGTCTGCGCGTCGCCGGCTATCTCTGATCAAGGACGCTTTGCGGCTATGAACATGATCGTCACTCCCGCTTCGCCTGCGACCCCGAGCGGCACCACGCGTCCGCAAGTGCGCATCGTCATCGTCGGCCATGTCGACCACGGCAAGTCGACGCTGGTCGGCCGCCTCTTGCATGAAACCGGCAGCCTGCCCGACGGCAAGCTCGAAATGCTGAAAGCTGTCAGCGCGCGGCGCGGCATGCCGTTCGAATGGTCGTTCCTGCTCGACGCGCTGCAGACCGAGCGCGACCAGGGCATCACCATCGACACCACGCAGATCCGCTTCCGCACCAATTCGCGCGACATCGTGCTGATCGACGCGCCCGGCCACGCCGAATTCCTGCGCAACATGATCACCGGCGCCTCGCAGGCCGACGGTGCGGTGCTGATCATCGATGCGCTGGAGGGCGTGCGCGACCAGACCAGGCGGCATGGCTATCTCCTGCATCTGCTCGGCGTGAAGCAGGTCGCCGTCGTCGTCAACAAGATGGACCGCGTCGATTTCTCCGCCGCACGCTTCAAGGACATCAGCGACGAGATTTCCGCGCATCTGAACGGCCTCGGCGTGACGCCCACGGCCGTGATCCCGATTTCCGCGCGCGACGGCGACGGCGTCGCCGAGCGTACCGACCGCATCGGCTGGTACAAGGGGCCGACCGTGGTCGAGGCGCTCGATCGCCTCGAGCCGGCGCGTCCGCTGGAAGCGCTGGCGCTGCGGCTGCCGGTGCAGGCGATCTACAAGTTCGACGACCGTCGCATCGTTGCCGGCCGCATCGAATCCGGCAGCCTGATTGCCGGCGACGAGATCGTGATCATGCCCGCGGGCAAGATCGCGAAGATCAAGACGGTCGAGAGCTGGCCGGTGACGCCGGTCGCCAGCCGGCAAGGCGCGGGCCGCTCGGTCGGCATCACGCTCGACCGCGAATTGTTCATCGAGCGCGGCGACATCATCGCGCATGTGGGCAGCGCCCCGCGCGAGACGCGGCGGCTGCGCGCGCGCATCTTCTGGCTGCACGACAAGCCGCTCGCCAAGGGCGACCAATTGCTGGTGCGCTGCGGACCGAAGGAAAGCCGCGCCACCGTTGTCGCCATCGAGAAGGCGGTCGATCCCGGTGAGCTCTCGAGCAGCGAGAACAAGGCGATCGGCCGCAACCATGTCGGCGAGATCGACATCTCCCTGTCCAATCCGATCGCGACCGATCCCTACACCGAAAATCCGCGCACCGGCCGCCTCGTCATAGAGGTGTCCGGACGCATCGCCGGCGGCGGCCTGGTGCTGTCGGTCGATGCCGGCCAGCGTGCCGTGCCGGTCGACATCGTGCCGGTGGAATCGGCGCTGCGCAGCGACGAGCGCTCGGCGCGCTATCGCCATAACGGTGCCGTGGTCTGGCTCACCGGCCTGCCCGCCTCCGGCAAGTCGACGCTGGCGCGGGCGCTGGAGCGGCGTCTCTTCACCAATGGCGGCTCGCCGATCCTGCTCGACGGCGACACGCTGCGCGCCGGGCTCAACAGCGATCTCGGCTTCTCCGCCACCGATCGCAGCGAGAACATCCGCCGCCTCGCCGAGGTCGCGACACATCTCGCCCGCAACGGGCACATCGCGATCGTCGCGGCGGTCTCGCCCGCGCGCGAAGATCGCGCCGCCGCGCGCCGCATCGCCGATACCGCGTTCCGCGAGATCCATGTCGCGACGCCGGCCGAAGTGTGCGAGGAGCGCGATCCCAAGGGCCATTACAAGAAAGCCCGCGCCGGCGCGCTCGCCTCGTTCACCGGCATCGGCAACGATTACGAGAAGCCTGAGGCTGCCGAGCTCGTGATCGACACGTCGAAGCGGACCGTGGCCGAGGCGGCTGACGAGATCGAGCAGATGCTGAAGACATCAGGCGTGCTGTTCGACGAGCTCGTGGACCTCGCTGCGAACATTTGAGGTCGCCCCAGTCTCCGCTGTCGTCGCCCGGTGTGAACCGGGCGACCCAATATTCCAGAGACAGCGTTGGGATACGGAGAAGCCGCGGCGTACTGGATTCTCCGCTTTCGCGGGGAACGACACCGGTGCGTGGGGCTTCTCCCACCTCCTCTTGACATTTTGACAAGCCCCCGGGGGTCTTCTCACCGCCCTGATTTTGGGGCTAATAGGTCCGGAAAGCCGCCCCGCGTGGGCGCATTTTGCTGCTGTCGAGTCAAAAGCAGCCAAAAACAGCCATTTCCAACAAGAAAGCCCATCATGAAACGCGTCGACGCCCACGGATTGAAGATCGCCCCTGTTCTGTTTGACTTCATCGCCAAGGAAGCCGCCCCGACAACGGGAATCGCGCCGGATGCGTTCTGGGCCGGGCTTGCCGGCATCATCAAGGAGCTGGGACCGAAGAATCGCGAGCTGCTCGGGTTTCGCGACAATCTGCAGGCCAAGATCGACGACTGGCACCGCGCCAACAAGGGCAAGGCGTTCGACCTCGATGCCTATACCGCCTTCCTGAAGGAGATCGGCTATCTCGTGCCGGAGCCGGCGACGCAGAAGGTCGAGACCGCCAATGTCGACGAGGAGATCGGCAAGATCTGCGGCCCGCAGCTGGTCGTGCCGCTCACCAATGCGCGCTACGCGCTGAACGCGGCGAATGCGCGCTGGGGCTCGCTCTATGACGCCTTCTACGGCACCGACGCGATCCCGCACGACCCGTCCGAGAGCGGCAAGGGCTACAACAAGGCGCGCGGCGACAAGGTGATCGCCAAGGCCAAGGCGTTCCTCGACAACGCCGTGCCGCTCGCGACCGGCAGCCACACCGACGTCACCGCCTACAGCGTCGTCGCGGGCCAGCTCGCAGTGAAGCTGAAGAGCGGCAACGCCACCGCGCTGAAGCACGCCGCACAGTTCGCCGGCTTCCAGGGCGATGCCGCCGCGCCGAGCGCCGTGCTGCTCGTCAACAACGGCCTGCATATCGAGGTCAAGATCGACCGCAGCAGCGCGATCGGCAAGGACGATCCGGCCGGTGTCGCCGACATGATCATGGAGGCCGCGGTCTCGACCATCCTCGACATGGAGGACTCGGTCGCCGCGGTCGATGCCGAGGACAAGGTGCTGGTCTACCGCAACACACTCGGCCTGATGAACGGCACGCTGTCGGCCGATTTCGAGAAGGGCGGCAAGACGCTGACGCGTTCGCTCAATTCCGACCGCCTCTACAAGACGCCTGACGGCAAGGGCGAGGTCAAGCTGCACGGCCGCAGCCTGCTGTTGATGCGCAATTGCGGTCACCACATGTTCACCGACGCGGTGCTGGACGAGAAGGGCGAAGAGGTTCCGGAAGGCCTGCTCGATGCCGCCGTCTCGGGCCTGCTCGCGATCCACGACCTCAAGGGCCATTCGAAGGTCAAGAACAGCCGCACGGGATCGGCCTATATCGTCAAGCCGAAGATGCACGGCCCGGACGAGGTCTCGCTGACCTGCGAGATCTTCGACCGCGTCGAGAAGATGCTGGGCCTGCCCGAGAACACGCTCAAGGTCGGCATCATGGACGAGGAGCGGCGCACCACCGTCAACCTCAAGGCCTGCATCCAGCGCGCCTCCAAGCGCATCATGTTCATCAACACCGGCTTCCTCGACCGCACCGGCGACGAGATCCACACCTCGATGGAAGCGGGCCCGATGATCCGCAAGAACGAGATGAAGGCGCAGGCCTGGATCAAGGCCTACGAGGACTGGAACGTCGACATGGGCCTGACCTGTGGCCTGCCGGGCCACGCCCAGATCGGCAAGGGCATGTGGGCCGCCCCCGACAAGATGGCGGACATGCTGGCGCAGAAGCTCGGCCATCCGCAGGCCGGCGCCACCACCGCCTGGGTGCCCTCGCCCACAGCGGCGACGCTGCACGCGCTGCACTACCACCAGGTCAACGTGATCGCGCGCCAGGAAGAACTCGCCAAGGGCGGACCGCGGGCAAAACTGTCCGACATCCTGACCATTCCGGTGTCGAAGTCGAACTGGGCGCCCGATGACGTCAGGCAGGAGATCGACAACAATTGCCAGGGCATTCTGGGCTATGTCGTGCGCTGGATCGACCAGGGCGTCGGCTGTTCCAAGGTGCCCGACATCCACGATGTCGGCCTGATGGAAGACCGCGCCACCTTGCGCATCTCCAGCCAGCACCTCGCCAACTGGCTGCACCAGGGCGTCATCACCGAGGCGCAGGTGATGGAATCGCTCAAGCGCATGGCGGTCGTCGTCGACAAGCAGAACGCCGGCGATCCGATCTACAAGCCGATGGCGCCCGCCTTCGACGGCGTCGCCTTCAAGGCGGCCTGCGAACTCGTCTTCAAGGGGCGCGAGCAGCCGAACGGCTACACCGAATACATCCTCACCGCGCGCCGCCGCGAGGCCAAGGCTCTTGGATAAAGAGGCTCTTGGATAAAGAGGCGCTGGGCTGAACGAAGTCACGGAACCGTCAAAAGCCCCGGCCCGCGCCGGGGCTTTTTTCTTGCGCGAAACGTCGCGGCTTGGCGCGGAACAGGCTGCGTGCGCCTCGCGTTGTCGGGCCATCAACCCATGGGAGATGGTCATGGACTGGAATCGGATCGAAGGAAACTGGAAGCAGTTCAAGGGATCGGCCAAGGAGAAATGGGGCAAGCTCACCGATGACGACCTCCAACTGATCGAGGGCCGCCGCGAGCAGCTCGAGGGCCGGCTGCAGGAACGCTACGGCAAGGCCAAGGACCAGGTTCGTCAGGACGTCGACGACTGGCTGAAGTCGCTGCACTAGCGCAGCATGAACGAAGCCCCGGCTCAGGCCGGGGCTTTTTGTTTGGGAGCAGTAGCCCCCGCTAGAATACTGTCAGATATTTCAGCAGCGACACGACGCCGATGATGATGACGATCACGCGCGCGATCTGCTTGGCGCGGCCGTCCATCGGCAGCATATTGATCAGATAAAGCACGAGAATGACGACGAGAAAGGTGACGAGGACGCCGATCAGCATTGCAGGGACCCCCCTTCTGGCAAATTGCTAACGATGTCCTAACGCTGGCCTCGCGCGCTGGTTCCATCAACGCAACCCATTGCAACTTCTAGTAAATGCGTATTTTTACCGGTAGCTTGGCTGCCTAAAACTTTACCCTTTTCCTCTCACATGCAGAAACCGTCTGGCCATGAGGCGCCAACGGCATGTGATTGCCGATGCCACAGGGCTCCTCCTTTTCGATTGTTGCCGGGCGCCCTCCGCGAACTCGACATGGAAATTGGGGGACCTCGATGCTGAATCGTCTGACCGTATCCGCGCTGCTCAAGGCCGTGATCGCGATCACGTCGGTCTGCGTGGTCGTTGCGCTCTCGCTCACCGCCTACGCATCCTGGGATCGGCTGAGGACCGCCAGCCGGATCTCGCAGATCGCGGACGCGTCCGCCGACCTGTTCAAGGCGATGCACAATCTGCGGACCGATCGCTCCACCAGCAACAGGCTGCTGAACGCGACCACGCCAATGGACGCCGACATCGAGAAATATCTGCGCGCGATCCGCGACGCCGAGATGCCGGCGATGGCGCATGCGCTCGAGCTGTTGCCGGCCATCGACTTTCCGCAATCCGGCACGCTGGTGCCGGAGCTCGCGCGCCTCTACAAATCCGCGAGCGAGCAGCAGAAGCAGTTCTGGGAGGACGTCGCCAAGCCCAAGGATCAGCGCCGCGCCGGCCTGCCGAAGGAATACATGGAGACGACGCAAGGCCTGCTCGACACGCTCGACAAGCTCTCGAGCGTCCTGGCCGGGACCGTCAATCACCAGGACGCGGCGATCGATCAGCTGCTGTCGATCAAGCAGAACGCATGGCTCTTGCGCAACACTGCCGGCGAAGCCTCGCTCATCGTCTCGACCGGCCTTAACGCCGGCAAGATCACGCCCGAGGCTCACCAGTCCTACACCCAATATGTCGGCGGCACGGCCGCGATGTGGAAGGCGCTGGAATTGTCGGCATCGGGCATGCAGCTGCCGTCCGCACTGTCATCCGCCATGACCGCGGTCAAGTCCGCCTATTTCGATCCGCAATATCTCGCCCTGCGCGACCGCCTCGCGGAGACGCTGGTGAAGGGCGACAAGGCCGAGATGACAGCCAATCAATGGACCCCGGTCACGGTCGGTCGCCTGTCCAATGCCGTCGCAGTGGCAGAAGCCGCCCTCGACGCCGCCAAGGTCCATACGCTGGAGCAACACGGCGCCGCGCAGCGCGCGCTGATCGTGCAGCTTGGGCTCCTGGCGCTCGCCATTGGGCTTGCCGTCGGCGCGACCATGCTGGTCAGCCGCCGCGTCATCACCCCGCTCAACACCATCCGCGACGCCATGCTCAAGGTCGCCGGCGGCGACCTCGCCGTCGACAGCGGCTATCTCGACCGTCATGACGAGATCGGCGCACTGGCCGGCGCACTGGAGACCTTCAAGCAGCAGGCGGCCGAGAAGCTCAAGATCGAAGAGCAGGAGCGTGAACGCAATGCGGGCGCCGCCGCCCGCCAGCGCGTGGTCGAGGCCCATGTCGGCGAGTTCGAGAGCGCCGTGCGCAAGTCGTTGGGCGAGCTGAGCGAGGCCTCCGGCGAGATGCGCAAGACCTCGGGCGACCTGTCGGCCGTCTCGCGCCAGAGCAATGAACGCGTCGAGATTGCCGGCAAGGCCTCGAACGAGGCCTCCACGAGTGTCGAAAGCGTCGCGGCAGCGGCCGAGGAGCTCTCGGCCTCCATCAACGACATCAGCCAGCAGGCCGCGCATGCCGCGGGCATCGCCAGCCGCGCCGTCACCCAGGCGCGCGAAACCGACGGCACCGTGCAGGGCTTGGCGCAGTCGGCGGGGCGCATCGGCGAGGTCGTCGGCCTCATCAACACCATCGCGGCGCAGACCAACCTGCTCGCGCTCAACGCCACGATCGAGGCGGCGCGCGCCGGTGATGCCGGCCGCGGCTTTGCCGTGGTCGCCTCCGAGGTGAAGTCACTCGCGAGTCAGACCGCGAAGGCGACCGAGGAGATTTCCGAGCAGATCGCCGACATCCAGAAGGTTGCGGGCGATGCCATCAACGCGATCCAGGCGATCGGCGGCATCATCGGCGAAGTCAACGAAGTTGCTACCGCCATCGCGGCCGCAGTGCAGGAGCAAGGCGCCGCTACGCAGGAGATCACCCGCAGCACGCAATACGCGGCGCAGGGAACCAAGAATGTCTCGGACAACATCACCGGCGTGAAGGCCGATGCCGACACCGCAGCCGGTGCCGCGGAGAACGTGAAGCAGGCCTCCGAGATGCTGGAGACGCAAAGCCGCCAGCTCGGTCAGCAGGTCAGCGATTTCCTGGGCAAGATCCGCGCGGCGTAGGGCACGCCGGCTCCGCGCGTCGCGAGGACGCCGTTCGGAAGCCGAAGCTACTCCTTCGCCACTACGGGGACCTGGCGGAATCTGGCGCGCACCGATTCCGGCAGCGGCGAGAAATTCATCGCGACACCGCGGCGGTCATTGGCGTTGCGGCTGGCGACCACGAGGCCGCCGGCTCCGGCGACGATGTCGCCCTTGCGCAGGGTCGGATCGTCCTCGACCTTGACCGATGCGAGCCCGACCGGGTCCTTGCCGTTGCAGGTACAGCCCGCGACGATCTCGTTGCGGAAGCGGAACGCGTTCGGCAGGTCGGAATAGGACTTTCCGTTCTCCGTAGAGGCGTCGTCGATATTGCTGCCGTAGACCAGCGAGGTTTCCGCGGCTGGGCAGAAGCTCTTGCAGGATTGCGCCTTGCTCTCGGAATCGCTGCCCTGCGCCGGGAAATAGCGGCCGTCACAGCCGCGCACGCAATAGGCCGCGCCGCCGCCATAGGAGGCCCGCTGACGCGGCCCATCGTAGCGCGGCCCATCGTCATTGGGGAACGGCATGCGGATTTCCGGCGGCGGCCGCATCCGGAAGCCGCCGAACAATGCCGAGAAGAAATCCTCCGCATGCGCCGACGGCGCCGATGCAAGACCGGCGGAGATCGCGATCAGGATCACCGTTCCGCCAGTCCATTTGCCAATCAGGCGTCTGCTCATATGACCTCGCTCACGCTTAATTCACGGCCGACGACGTGATGTTCAACGCCTGCCGACCCGAGGGCAGCGTCGTCACGGCCGGCCGCCTGCGCACGGGCTCGCCGGCCTTGTCGCCTCCTCTGGCCATCAAGGGCGCGTTCTTCGGTAGCACCACGACCTTGGCGCCGACATTAACGCGATTGAACAGGTCAATGACGCCCTCGTTGGTCATGCGGATGCAGCCGGAGGAGACGAACTTTCCGATGGTGGAGGGATCATTGGTACCGTGGATGCGGTATTGGCTCGAGCCGAGATACATCGCACGCGCACCGAGCGGGTTGCCGGGGCCGCCGGCGACGAAGCGCGGCAGATAGGGCTGGCGCGCGATCATCTCGGCCGGCGGATGCCAGTCCGGCCACTCGGCCTTGCGACTGACGCTCTGCACGCCCGACCAGGTAAAGCCCTCGCGGCCGACGCCAACGCCGTAGCGGATCGCGCGGCCGCCTCCGAGCACGTAGTAGAGATAGGTGCTGTTGGTATCGATGACGATGGTACCAGCCGCCTCGCTCCTATCGAAGCTGACGATCTGCCTGCGCAGCCGGTCGGGCAACTGAGCATCTTCGTCGGCGACTTGCGGCGCCTCGTTGAGGTCATCCTGCGAATAGGCTTGCTGCGAATAGCCTTGGCCCTGCGAGTATTGACCCTGCGAGTACAGGTCCTGCGGGTACACCCGCTGCATCGGCGCATAGCCGAAGGTTTGCGCGCTCGCGGTGCCCATGGGCGCCATGAGCAGAGCGGTTGCGAAAGCGAATGCGCCGACGGCGCGCGGCGAGAAGCTGCGACGGACTGCAAACAACTTTGTCATGAGCTGCCCCGTTGGATGTGCATCAGGTGATGCGCTGCCCAACAAACTCCGCCGGCTGGATCGAAGTTCCGTTGCCGCGTGCGGCAGCGACGTCACAGTCAAGCGAGCCATCGTTCACGAAGCCGCGATGGAACCGGCATACCGCCCACGCGTTGTGAGGTCATCAATGGGCGCGCGGATCGCGGATTCCGTGCGGGAGAGATATTGTGCGCGTCCTACCCAGTGACCGTTTGATTTCCGGCAACGGCGAAAGCGAACCGCTCCCCGAGAGCCATGTCGAGCTGCCGCCGGTGATCCGCCGCACTGAATTCGTCGCGTTCGCGCTGGCCGGCCTGTTGCTGATTGCCATCGTCGCCGTGCTTTATGTCGGCAAGGCGTTCTTCCTGCCGGTCGTGATGGCGTTCGTCACCGGGACCATGCTGTCTCCGGCGGCCACCTTCCTGGAGCGGAGCAAGGTCCCACGCAGCCTTGGCGCCGTTCTGATCGTGGTCGCGGTGACCGCGGTGGTCGCTTTCGTCGTGGCGCTGATCGCTTCGCCGGTCATGGCATGGAGCACGC
This sequence comes from Bradyrhizobium sp. NC92, assembly GCF_025200865.1. NCBI lineage: Bacteria > Pseudomonadati > Pseudomonadota > Alphaproteobacteria > Hyphomicrobiales > Nitrobacteraceae > Bradyrhizobium > Bradyrhizobium sp. NC92. The sequence goes on along the minus strand of NZ_CP104171.1, from coordinate 1,272,045 downwards.
GCCTGCCGGAGCTCGGCGCGCAACTGCGGGACAAGCTGCACGTGTTCGATCGGCCGCTTGCGCTCTGGCGGGAGATGCAAGCCATGCTCGGCGGCTCGGAGGGATTGCCGAGCATCCACATGCCCAAGGTCGAGTGGGTGCAGCCGACGCTGGAATTCCTGTCACCGACCTTTACCGAATTTCTGCTGTTCTTCGTCACCCTGATCCTGTTCATCGCAAGCTGGCGCGACCTGCGGCGAGCCATGATCATGACCTTCAGCGATCGCGACGCGCGGCTGCGCACGCTCCGGATCCTCAACGAGATCGAGGTCCATCTCGGCAATTATCTGCTCACCGTCACCCTCATCAATGTCGGCGTGGGCGTCGCCACCGGCCTGATCTGCGCGCTCACCGGAATGCCCAATCCGGCCGGGCTCGGCGCGCTGGCGGCCACGCTCAATTTCATCCCCATCATCGGGCCCGTGGCGATGTTCGCGGTGCTGGTGGTGGTGGGGCTGATCGCCTTTCCCACCATCGGCGGCGGCCTGATGGCCGCGCTCGCCTTCGGCGGCCTCACCTTTCTGGAGGGGCACTTCATCACACCGACGATCATTGGCCGGCGGCTCGCCCTGAACGCGCTCGCCGTGCTGCTCGCGCTCGCATTCTGGACCTGGCTGTGGGGGCCGATGGGTGCGTTCCTGTCGTCGCCGCTCCTGATCGTCGCGCTGATCCTGAAGGACCACCTGTTGCCGGAGAATTCGCCGCAGCTTCCGCAAGCCTGACCGGTTTCAGCGAACGGAACTTACCCGGCGACGAAACGTTCTCCGCCCATCTCAGCCGTCAACAGTTCGGAGCTCCCGATGTCCACGCCCAATGCCGAAACCGGGATGAGAGACTGGACCGACAAAGCCACCCGAGACCGCCTCGAAAAGGATGTAGCAGCCGTGAAAAGCGATATCGCCGCCCTCACCGACCAGATCACCGACGCGCTCAATACTTTCGCCAACTCCACCAGCAAGCAGGCTCGCCGCGGCTATCGCCAGGCGCGCGAGAACATGGATTCCGCGATGGACGACATGTCCGAGCGCGGCAGCGCGATGATGGAAGCCGCACAAGACGCCTACGGCTCGATCGAAGAGACGCTGGAAGATGCGATCACGCAGCGGCCGCTGGCGACCGTCGGGCTGGCGCTCGGCATCGGCTTCCTGATCGGCGCCGCCTGGCGCCGCTAAGGATGCCGCCGTTCATTTGAGACGGCAGCGACACGCGGCCGCTGTCGGCCCGTGACGATTCGGCTGGCGGGGATTGAGGAGCAAGGCCATGTTTCAGCGCATCATCGACAGCATCAGTGCATCCACCGGCACGACTGTTCGGCTGACCTCCCTGGCCGCGGGCGCTGCCTTCGCGCTGCTCGTGACGACAGGCTTCCTCTGTGCCGCCGTCTTCATCTGGGTGCTGCAGAAATATGGCCCGGTGCAGGCTTGTCTTGCCGGCGCCGGCATCTTCTTCCTGCTGACCCTGGCCGCGGCAGGCTCCTATTGGGGCTACAAGCGCGAGGTGCAGAAGCGCGCCCAGATCGCGGCCGAACGCGCCGCGAAATCAGCCGCACAGAGCATGCTTGCAGATCCGATGCTCCTCGCCACCGGGCTACAGATCGTTCGCGCCATTGGCGTCAAGCGGCTGTTGCCGATCCTGGCCATCGGGGGCGTCGCCCTCGGCATCCTGGCGAGCCGCGCCGGCGTGGCCGACGAGGTGTCGGCGGAGCCTGCCGAGTAGCGATCGGAGCGGGTTAGAAAATTTCGTCGTAAGTCCTTTGGGCGCATCTATCCCAATTCGATAGAGGGCGAGGGCCGCATTTCTGCGCCGTTCGGCGCGATTGCCTTGCCGCTCACGCAAACGCTACTCGGATGGGCAGGCGATTGCCGCTAAAAGCATCATCCTGATTCCCAAAGCTATTTTACTTAATGAAACCGTCCGTCAAGGCGAACCTCGCCGCATTCCAGCACGACGCCAGGCTCTATCTGACGCTCGGCATCGCCAATTGGTCCATCTTCGTCGACCATATTCCGAACAACGTCGTCAACCTGCTGACGCTCCGCAATTTCGGCTTCAGCGGCGCGGCGGACCTGTTCGTGTTCGTGGTGGGCTACGGCGTTGCCATCATCCACGGCAGGATGGCGCTGGAGCGCGGCTATGTGGTCGCAGCGACGCGCATCTTTCGCCGGGTCTGGCGGCTCTATGCCGCCTATGTCGTGCTGTTCGTGATCTATATCGACGCCATCGCCTATGTCGCCTCGCAATCGATGGCGCCGGAGATCATCCACGAATACAACATCTCCGGAATTCTCGAGCACCCGCTGCGCATCCTGGTCCGCGGTCTCGTGCTCCAGGAAGAGCCGCTGAATCTCGACCTGCTGCAGCTGATGATCCCGCTGATGGCGTTCTTTCCGCTCGTGCTGTGGGGCCTATTGCGGGGGCCGAACCTGACGCTGGCGGCATCGGTCGCGCTGTATCTTGCTGCGCGCTGGTTCGGCTGGAATTTTCGGATCTATCCGGACGGGGAATGGACCTTCAATCCGCTGTGCTGGCAGCTGCTGATGGTGCTGGGCGGCTGGTTCGCCGTGACGGGTGCGCCGGGGCGGGCGCTGCGCGGCATGTCCTGGCTGCGGATCCTCGCAGGCGCCTATTTGATCTTCGCGATGGCCGTCACCTTGATGCGCCATTCGCCGACGCTATCCGCTTACCTGCCGGATCTCCTCCTCAACAGCATCGCGCCGACCGACAAGGAAAACCTCGCGCCCTATCGCGTGGTCCATTTCCTGGCCCTCGCGTTCATTGCGACCCATCTCATTCCGGCCGATCACCCCGGCCTGAGATGGAGACCGCTGCAAGCGGTGATCGCATGCGGTGAGGAATGGCTCGCGGTATTCTGTGTCGCCGTGTTCCTGTCCTTCGCCGGCCACCTCATCCTGATCACCGGGCCGAACCTGGTGGTGATGCAGGTGGCGGTGAGCATCACCGGCTTCGCCGCGATGACCGGGCTCGCCTACTACATCGCCTGGTCGAAACGGCAGGATCTGCCGGCAGCCCTGCGGCGGCAGGCGTAGAGCCAAAAAAGCGTGCGATTCTGCTAGGCCGAAAGCCGCCCCTGCGCTATGCCGGGACTCTGCGTGAGGAGACCGGGCGTGGCGATGGCGAAAGACGGGCGTGAAGAGGCGGAGAGCGCGCCCCGGCGCGGCCGGCCAAGGTCGATCGAGACCACCAACGCCATCCTCGAAAGCGCCTATGCACTGATGGCGACCACCGGCCTTGCCGCCACCACCATCGATGCGATCGCGCGCCACTCCAGCGTGTCGAAGATGACGATCTACAAATGGTGGCCGTCGCGGGAAGCGCTGCTGATCGACGCATTCCTCCACCATGCCGCGCAGATGCTGCCGCTGCCGCCTGCGAGCGCCGGCACGCCCGCGGCGCGCGCGCGGCGCCACGCCACCGCCTATGCCGAGGCGCTCCAGGGCGAATTCGGCAAGGTGCAGCTCGCCGTGATCTCAGAATGCATTTCCAAGACCGGCTCGGCCGAGCTGTTCTACGCCCGCTACTTGCAATTCCGCCGCGACGCGCTGGTGGACATGATCGCCGCCGGCCAGAAGGACGGCAGCATTCAGGCCGAGGGTCCCCCTGAGAATCTCTACGACGCGATCTATGGCAGCCTGTTCTACCGCTACATCTTCGGCATCGCGCCGATCACACCTGGCTACGCCCGCAACCTCGTCGAGCTGGTGTTGCGACCGAAGAGCTAAAGCGCGATGCGATGAGGCTTGATCGCTCCAACGACGGAGCTGGGCTCCCTCTCCCGCTTGCTTGCGGGAGAGGGTTGGGGAGAGGGTGTTTCCGCAATGGGACAGTCCCCTAGAGGAGAAAGCCCTCACCCGCGTCTACGGCGCGACCTCTCCCGCAAGCGGGAGAGGTGAACGAGCCGCGGCAATCGATTCGACCTAAAGCCATTCCGCTCTAACTTCGCGCCGGCCTGACCGGCGCCGAGATCTTGTCCGTGCGGTCGCGCTCGGTCATGTCGACCACCGTCTCCATCGGCGCGGTCAATTCATAGACGTAGGAGACGTCCGTGAAGAAGCGCTTGGCGGTCCCCCCCAGCGCCTCGGGCGCGACGCGGTCGAGCAGGATCAGGCCGAAATCGGAATCGGGCCGCCGCGTCGCCTCGCTGGTGTTGAACTCCTCCCAGCGAAAATGGAAGACCTCGTGGCCATCTTCGCCCGTCACCGTCCAGTTGGCTGTGATGTGGGGGTGCTTGCCGACCAATGACAGGCCCTCGTCGGAATGCGAGGCGAGCTCGAAGAACAGCAGCGACAGGCTCTGCGCCGCTCGCGCGCTGACCGCGATGTCGGGGCCGGTGACCGCGATGCGATCGGCATGCGGAATCGCGCGCGCCTCGAACAGGCCCTTCAACTTGACGCCCTGCCACTGGCTCTCGCTAAGCAGCGACACCACGTTGGACATGGCGTGGATGCGTCCGATCAGGAGCTCGCGCGCGCTGTCGATGTCCGAACCGTGGCGCAAGGTGCGCGTCACGATCGACTGGATCACCGCCAGGATGTTCTTGACGCGGTGGTTGAGCTCGTCGATGACCGCGGTCAGCCGGCGCTCGAAGCCGATCCTGACCTGGATCTCCCGGCTAAGCCGCAGATTGTTGTAGGCGACATAACCGAACAGGCCGCACACCATTGCGGTGATGGCAAAGCCGATCGCCGCCACGATGATCGCGGTCTGCTCGGCGCGGCGCACCGAATTGGTCTTCGCGTAGTAGCCGAGCTGCCAATCGCGGCCGCCGAAGCTCACCGTGCGCGTCGCCGACGGCGCCGGCCCGTCCGCCGCCGCCATCCGCGTCGAGACCACGCCCTGATCGTTGGCGATCAGCTCGCCGCCGTCCTTGCGCGGATCCCTGAGCGCCACCGCGAACAGCGACATGTCGTCATTGGCCAGCATCAGCGAGGCGAGCTCGTAGGAAAACGTCACGAACCCGGCGGGCTCGGTCGCTCCCTCGGGAATGACGGGCGCAGCCACGATGATGCCGATCGCTCCGTTTCCGCGGATCAACGGCACCGGGTCCGAGGCAACCGACCTCTTCTCGGTGCGCGCGCGCGTCAGCATCGCGCTGCGAACCGGATCCTGATCGTAGCTGCGGCCGGGCAACATCCTGGTCTCGTTGCTGCGCGGCTCGAGATCCAACAGTACGTCGATCGGCTGGGTGACATCGGCAGGGTTGATCGGCTTGTCGTCATACGAGCGGATCTGCGGAGTGGGGAAGCCGGCGCCAGCGAGGGCGGCCTGCGCCGCCGCAAGCTCGTCCGGCTTCAGCCGGGCGACCCACCCAGCCACCACGAAGTCGGTCTTGAAGGCGTAGATCGCCGAGCGTAGCGGCTCCAGCATGTTCGGCTTGATCACCGACGGCGCGCGGAACAAGCCTGAGGCGACACGCGCGAGCAGCTCCCGCTCGGTCAGGCGGTCCTGGACCAGGCTCGCATGCACATCGATCGCACGCGCCAGCGCGATCCGGTCCAGCGCCAGCTCCTGGTCGTGGACGCGATAAGCCGCAAGCCCGGAGAGCAAGGCCCCGAGCAGAGCGATGAAGCCGATGATGAAACCCAGCCTGACCACGCGATTACTCAGGCGAAAGCAGGAGGTCGGCAATGAACACGGAGCACATGAACGCCGCTCGAACGGCCATGGGCCGAAGCAGGGTAAACCCCAGTGGCGGAGATAATGAAGGAGGAGACATCAGTACGCAACTTGGGTCGCCTGAAAAGCTTAATCCGTCCGGCCGATGGTCTGGCCGGGATGAATTCGCCCCGGGCGCCGGAGGTAGTTAATCCCCATGTCCCAAATTTGTTCCGCGGGTTGCGGCGTGGCCCAGCTCGTTAACGGCGAAAAACACCTGCGCCAACTGGTCGCGTCCGGTCAGCCCGCCCGTTTCAGGCCGCCTTTGGCCTCGATGAAGCCGACGATGCGGTCGAGCCCCTCGCTTTTCTTGAGGTTGGTCATGACGAAGGGCCGCTCGCCGCGCATGCGCCTGGCGTCCGTCTCCATCTTCTCCAGGGAGGCGCCGACATGGGGCGCGAGGTCGGTCTTGTTGATGACCAGGAGGTCGGACCGGGTGATGCCGGGGCCGCCCTTGGACGGGATCTTGTCGCCGGCGGCGACGTCGATGACGTAGATGGTGAGGTCGGCCAGCTCCGGGGAAAAAGTGGCAGCAAGATTATCGCCACCGGATTCGATCAGCACGAGGTCAAGTCCGGGAAACTTGGCGCGCATGTCCGCGACCGCAGCGAGATTCATCGAGGCATCCTCGCGGATCGCCGTGTGCGGGCAGCCGCCGGTCTCGACGCCCGCGATGCGATCCGGCGTCAACGATCCCGAACGCACCAGGAACTCCGCATCCCATTTGGTGTAGATGTCGTTGGTGATCGCCGCAATGTCATAGCGCTCGCGCATGGTCTTGCAGAGCAGGTCCATCAGCGCGGTCTTGCCCGATCCGACCGGACCGCCGACGCCGACACGCAAGGGACCGTGAGATTTCGCCATGTGACTTGTTCTCTCCTGATGACTTGAAGGCCGCGCCTCTCACGACCGAAACAACCGGGTATATTGCGTCTCGTGCCGCAAGCTGGCGAGGTCGGCCCGGAACGTCGCGCTGCCGAGATCGTCCAAGGTTGCAGCCAGCGCGCGATTGGCGGTGGCGGCGACGGCGGCTTCCAGCTTCACCAGCACACGCTGGCTATCGGTCTGGCCGAGCGGAATGAGCCGACTGGCCGCGGAAATCCAGTTCGAGACCAGCGCATGCAGGAAGGCGTGCAGCGTCGGCGCCAACGGCACGGCGTGCATCGCGGCAACGACGCCGACCGCGACCGGATAGATCAGTGGCGCGCTGCATGCCGCGACCGTGGCATCCAGTCCGTCGGCATCCCACGCGGCGCGGGCAATGTCGATGAAGGCGCGGCCCTGCGAGGTCGTCTCCAGCTGCCGCTCGCGCGACGGCACGAAGGCGCTTGCAAGCTCGGCGATCTCGTTCAAAGCGGCCGTCTCGCCCGATTCCGTGGCGCGATAGGCGTGGACCAGAAACGTCGCGTCACAGAAGCCCGAGCCGTCAGCGAGCATCGCATCGAGCCAATCCGCCAGCGTCGTCGTGTCGGTGACGTCGCCGGCTTCGACCGCCCATTCGATGCCGCTGGAATAGGAGAAACCGCCGACCGGGAACGCCGGCGAGAGCCAGGTCATCAGCCGGTACAGCGCCGCCGCCTCGCCCTCGGCAAGACCACCGGCGCCGACCGGCTCATTTGTGGTCATGAGCATGCTTGTGGCCGTGGTGATGATCGGGATGATCGCAATGCTCGTCGTGGTGATGGTGGTGCTCATGGCCATGGTCGTGCGCGGCATGATCATGGTGGTGGCCATGGTCATGGTGATGATGGCCGTGATCGTGATGCGCATGGTCGTGTCCATGCGCATGGCCGGCATCGGCATAGGCGCCGCCTTCGGGATCGAACGGCGCTTCGATCTCGATCACACGCGCGCCGAGGCCCTTCACCATCGCCTCGATGACGTGATCGCGGCGGATGCGCAGGGCCTTGGCCAAGATCTGCGTCGGCAGGTGACGGTTGCCGAGATGCCAGCCGACGCGGACGAGGTGGTGCGGATCGCGGCCGCGGATTTCCAGCAGCGGCTCGGGCGCCGCGACCACCTCGATCAGCCTTCCATCCTCAAGCACCAGCGCATCGCCGCCGCGCAGCGCGACGGCATGCTCCAGGTCGAGCAGGAATTCGAGGCCCCGCGTTCCCGTCATCGCCATGCGACGACGGTGCCGATCGTCGAAGTCGAGCACGACCGTGTCCTCGGGTGCTTCCGTGAAGAGGTGCTGTCCCCTGACCTGCGTCGCCCGGATCATGCGTCGTCCCTCTTTACCGTGTCTCGACCTTCTCGGGCGTGATGTATTCGATCTTCGGCGGCGCCGTGAAGCATTTCACCGCAACGCGGCCGAACGTCTTCATGTGCTCGGCAGCACGATGCGGCCCCAGCGCTTCCATATTCTCCCACTGCTCGACGAACACCATCTTGGCAGGGTCCGTGACGCTCTCATGCAGATCATAGGCGATATTGCCGGGCTCCTTCCGCGTCTCCTTGATGCAGGCGGTGGCGGCCGCGATGAACTCGGCGCGCGTCTCGGGCTTGATGGTCAGGGTGGCAACGACGTAGATCACGAGAAATCCTCCCGGCTTTTCTTCTAAAGGGTTACGATACCGGGCGGGACATTAGACCAGGCGGGACCGAACGCAAAACCGCAAAAAGCCATCCCCGGACACCGCCGGGGACATGCGTTGAGGCGCTATTTCAGTACATGAAATATCGCTGCGCCATCGGCAGCACCTCCGCCGGAGCGCAGGTCAGGAGCTCGCCGTCGGCGCGCACTTCATAGGTCTCAGGATCGACCTCGATCTTGGGCGTCGCGTCGTTGTGGATCATGCTCTTCTTGGAGATCCTGCCGCGGGTATTCTGGACGGCATAGAGCTTCTTCTCGATGCCGAGCTTTCGCGCGAGGCCACCTGTGATAGCGGCCTTGGAGGTGAACACCACCGAGGATGCCGTACGCGCCTTGCCGAACGCGCCGAACATCGGCTGGTAGTGCACCGGCTGCGGCGTCGGGATCGAGGCGTTGGGATCACCCATCGGCGCCGCGACGATGGTGCCGCCCTTGACGATGCAGTCCGGCTTGACGCCGAAGAAGGCCGGCGACCACAGCACGAGATCGGCGAGCTTGCCCTTCTCCACCGAGCCGATCAGCTTCGACACGCCATGCGCGATCGCGGGGTTGATGGTGTATTTGGCGATGTAGCGCTTGACGCGGAAATTGTCGTTGTCCTTGCCGTTGTCCTGCGGCAAGGCTCCGCGCTGCTTCTTCATCTTGTCGGCGGTCTGCCAGGTCCGGATGATGACCTCGCCGAGCCGGCCCATGGCCTGCGAGTCCGAGGACATCATCGAGAGCGCGCCGAGGTCGTGCAGGATGTCTTCGGCCGCGATGGTCTCCTTGCGGATGCGGCTTTCGGCGAACGCCAGATCTTCCGCGATCGAGGGATCGAGGTGGTGGCACACCATCAGCATGTCCAGATGCTCGTCGATGGTGTTGCGGGTGAAGGGGCGCGTCGGATTGGTCGAGGACGGCAGCACGTTCTTCAGGCCGGCGACCTTGATGATGTCAGGAGCGTGGCCGCCGCCGGCGCCTTCGGTGTGGAAGGCGTGGATGGTGCGGCCCTTGAAGGCCTTGATCGTGTCCTCGACGAAGCCGGATTCGTTCAGCGTGTCGGTGTGGATCATCACCTGGATATCGTGATCGTCCGCCACCGACAGGCAATTGTCGATCGCGGCCGGCGTGGTGCCCCAATCCTCGTGTAGCTTCAGCGCACAGGCACCGGCCCTGATCATCTCGACCAGCGCCGCGGGGCGCGAGGCGTTGCCCTTGCCGGAAATGCCGAGATTGACCGGGAAGGCGTCGAACGACTGGATCATCCGCGCGATGTGCCAGGGCCCCGGCGTGCAGGTGGTCGCGAACGTCCCGTGCGAGGGGCCGGTGCCGCCGCCCAGCATCGAGGTAACGCCTGACATCAGCGCGTGCTCGATCTGCTGTGGGCAGATGAAATGGATGTGGCTGTCGAAGCCGCCGGCCGTGAGGATCTTGCCTTCGCCCGCGATCACGTCGGTGCCGGGTCCGATGATGATGGTGACGCCGGGCTGGATGTCGGGATTGCCGGCCTTGCCTATGCCTGCGATCAGGCCGTCCTTGATGGCAACGTCGGCCTTCACGATGCCCCAATGGTCGACGATCAGCGCGTTGGTGATGACCGTGTCGGCCGCGCCCTGCTTGTTGGTGACCTGCGACTGCCCCATGCCGTCGCGGATCACCTTGCCGCCGCCGAACTTCACCTCCTCGCCATAGGTGGTGAAATCCTTCTCGACCTCGATGACGAGGTCGGTGTCGGCCAGCCGCACCTTGTCGCCGGTGGTCGGGCCGAACATGTCGGCATAGACGGAACGCTTCATCTTGACGGACATCACAAGCCCCGTTTGCGATTGAATGTCTGGTTGGTCACAGCAAGGCCTTTGCTGCCTTCACGGCATCGTCGAATTTTTCGTCGAGCCATGCATTGCCGCCGCGGCACCCCGCCACGACCTGCGTGGCCCAGCCGATATAGTCGGCGAGTTCCTCGCGCTCCTCGGCGCTCGGATCGGTTTGAATGCGCGCGCCCGTATTGCTGATCTTGTCGGCGATCTTGATCAGCTTGGCGCCCGGCGATTTGTGGGGCGCGTCGTCGATCTGCTTCTGCCGCCGCTTTGCCTTCGGCAAGCTCATGTCGTCGGTGCACTCGGCAACCAGCGAGGCGACACGCTCGGAAAATCTCTGCGCGAGCTCCTCGCGCGTGGTGTCAGTGTCCTCGATCGAATCGTGCAGCCAGCCGGCCGCAACGAGCTCGGCATCGGCACCGTCGGTCGCGGTCGCGAGCAGGTTCGCGACCTCGGCGAGATGATTGATATAGGGCTCATTGCCGCGGCCCTTGCGCGCCATGCCGTTATGACGATGCGCAGCGAGCTCGGCAGCTTCTGAGACGAGGCGGATCGGGGAAATCACTGGAGCCTCCTGGTCAATGAAGCACCGGCAGCAGACCGCGCGTCCTGAATACGTCCTGCAGCTTCAATTGCGCAAGCTTGTATCCGGCCTCGCGACGCCGCTGAATTCCCGCGGCCGAAAAATCGCGAAAAGCGCCGGAGTCCCGGGACTCCGCGGAAAGACCGGCTTCCTTCATGAGACCCGTATCGGCCAGGTCGATGTTGGTGATGGCGCCCAGGGTCTTGAAACGCTGCGCACGCGAGACCTTGTCAACGAGCTGCGGATCCCGCGCCTCTACGGGAACGGCGGCGTAGAGCGCCTCCACGGTCTGCAACAATTCATTGATGACCGCTGCGTTCGCACCGTCCTGGCGCAGGCGGTTGCCATAACGCAGCTCGCTCAAGCGATCATTGACCTCGATCATGTTCTTTGGCGCCGCACGCTTGCTTCGAAACAAGTTCATCACGACCAGGATGCGATCGACGTCGTCCGATCCGGAAAACGCATCAATCGCATCGCCGAGCGGCGTGTTGTCGACGATGCCGCCGTCCCAGAAATTCGCGTCGCCGATTGGCGTCGCCGGAAATCCGGGCGGAAGGCTGCCGCTTGCCAGCACATGGCGAGGACCGATCTCGGTCCGCTTCTCGCCCTTGTGCGGATGGTTGCAGAAACGCACCAACTCGCCGGACGACACGTCGACTGCGGTGACGACGAAGGTGGTCGGGCTGTTGTTCAGCGCCGTGAAATTCACGTGTCTCGCCAACGTCCCGAGCATGGGCTCGGTGTTGTAGAAATTGGTCCAGCGGAAGACATTCCAGTAGTCATAACGAGGCTTGTAGAAACCGTGCACGCCGAACAAAGCGAAATCCTGGCTGGCGATACCCCACCAATAATTCCGCGACTCCAGCGAAAGCTCCGACCACAGCAATTGCAGGCGCCTTTTGGCATCGGCCCGATCGGTCGCGCCAACCACGCAGGCCGCATTTATCGCGCCAATGGAAACTCCGGTGACCGCGGCCAGCGTAACGGTCCTGCCCTCGGCATGGATGGCATCCATCAATTCCAGAAGCGCCTCGATCGCACCGAACTCATAGGCCCCGAGCGCACCGCCGCCCTGGAGCACGAGTCCAATCTCGACCTTGTCCTTGAGGACGGTATTCATGGCAGGCCTGCCCTACAGCTTCCCCATCACATCCCCGCGGAAACCGTAGATCGTCTTCTTCCCCGCCATGGCGACGAGTTGCACGTCGCGGGTCTGGCCGGGCTCGAAGCGGACGGCGGTCCCGGCGGCGATGTCGAGGCGCATGCCGCGGGCCTTCTTGCGGTCGAACTTCAGCGCCGGGTTGGTCTCGAAGAAATGATAGTGCGAGCCGACCTGGATCGGGCGGTCGCCGGTATTGGCCACAGTCAACGTCACGGTCTTGCGGCCGGCATTGAGCTCGATCTCGCCGTCTTGGATGAAGAGTTCACCGGGGATCATGTTTTGCATTCCTCTGTCATTCCGGGGCGGCCCGAAGGGCCGAAACCGGAATCTCGGTCAACAATCTCTGGATTCCGGGTTCGCCCTGCGGGCGCCCCGGAATGACACTTAGCGGATCGGCTCGTGCACCGTGACGAGCTTGGTGCCGTCAGGAAAGGTCGCCTCGACCTGGATGTCGTGGATCATCTCGGGGATGCCTGGCATCACCTGGTCGCGGGTCAGCACCTGCGCGCCGGACTGCATCAGCTCGGCGACGGTGCGGCCGTCGCGGGCGCCTTCGAGGATGAAATCGGAGATGATCGCGATCGCCTCGGGATGGTTGAGCTTGACGCCGCGGTCCAGCCGGCGCCGGGCCACGATTGCCGCCATCGAGATCAAAAGCTTGTCCTTTTCGCGGGGAGACAGGTTCATGCGACATCTCTTCCGTTCAGCACGTCAATTCAACCAGTCTAGTTCAACCAGAGCCGCGGCAGGGCCGCACCGGTGCGTGCCAGCACCGTCATCATGTCGGCGCGCAAGCGCGCCGCATCTTGGGCACAGAACCGCGCCATTGCAAAGCCATTCCAGGCCGAGATTCCGACCTCGGCGGAGAACGATTCCGACGACTCCCGGATGCGCTCGACCAGGGCCTCGTCGCCGGGCACGATCAGGGCTGTGCCGATCGCCGCGCCACCCTTGGCGACCGCGGGCCGTGCAAGCTTGCCGCCGATGTCGCCGTCGAGCCGGACCGTCTCTGCGAACACCAGCCGGCCGCCACGGCGCAGCCGCCAACGGTCGATGAACTCGCCCTGCTCCATCCGCTCGCCCATGGCGGTGCGGCCGAACACCACGATTTCGCAGAGCAGGAGCGAGGCTGCCTCGTCGAGATCGATGTCGAAGCGGCGCTGCACGCGGGCGCGGTCGAACAGAATCGTCTCCTGAGGCAGCCAGGCAAGATGCGCGCCCGCGCCGACCTTCAGGGCGATGTTGAGCTGCGCCGCAGCTCCGGGCGTGCGATAGACCTTTTCGGCGGCCGCTGTGGTCAGCGTCAGCCGCGCTCCATCCGCCGCCGCTATCTCGACATCGAAGCGATCGCCACCAGCAACTCCGCCGGCCGTATTGACGAACACGCCGGACAGACCCTGATCTTCCGGCGAGGGAAAGCGGACGCGGAGCGAACCGGATTCATGCAAGGCGCCGCGACGCGTCACGCCGGCGCGCGCATGCACGTCGAAGCGCACCGCGCCGCGGGCGCGGTTGGCCTCGAACAGCGTGGATGTGGCTGACAATTCGCTGCGCATCCGTCTCCCCCAGCCGGTCGCGGCAGGTCTTTGCCGGCTTACAGCGCCATCTGGCGGCTGATCTCGCCCGGATCGAGATTGGAGCGGTCGCAGGTGAACTTCACCGCACCGCGATCCATCACCGCGAAACTGTCGCCGAGTTCGCAGGCAAAGTCGAGATATTGTTCGACCAGCACGATGGCGATGTTGCCGAGATTGCGCAAGTAAGAGATGGCGCGGCCGATGTCCTTGATGATCGAGGGCTGGATGCCTTCGGTGGGCTCGTCGAGCAAGAGCAATTTTGGCCGCATCACCAGCGCGCGGCCGATCGCGAGCTGCTGCTGCTGGCCGCCGGAGAGGTCGCCGCCACGCCGGCCGAGCATGGATTGCAGCACGGGAAACAGCGAGAACACGTCGTCCGGAATGTGCTTGTCCTCGCGCTTGAGCGGACCGAAGCCGGTCTTGAGGTTCTCCTCGACCGTCAGCAGCGGAAATATCTCGCGGCCCTGCGGCACGAAGCCAATACCCTTGCGCGCCCGCTCATACGGCTTGAGGCCGGTGATATCGCTGCCGTCGAACACGATTGCGCCCGAGGAGATCGGATATTGCCCGACCATGGCGCGCAAGAGCGAGGTCTTGCCGACGCCGTTGCGCCCGAGCACGCACGTGACCTTGCCGGGCTCGGCCGAGATCGAGACGCCGCGCAGCGCCTGCGCCGCGCCGTAGAACAGGTTGATGTCCTTGACCTCAAGCATCGCTCAGCGTCCCAGATAGACTTCGATGACCCGCTCGTTGGACGAGACCTGGTCGATGGTCCCTTCCGCGAGCACCGTGCCTTCGTGCAGGCAGGTGACCTTGACGCCGAGCTCGCGCACGAAGGTCATGTCGTGCTCGACCACCATGACGGTGTGGGTCTTGTTGATTTCCTTCAGCAGCTCGGCGGTGAGGTGCGTCTCGACGTCGGTCATCCCCGCGACGGGTTCGTCGACCAGCAGCAGTTTCGGATCCTGCGCCAGCAGCATGCCGATCTCGAGCCATTGCTTCTGGCCATGGCTGAGGCTGCCGGCGAGGCGGTTGCGCGCCTCGGTGAGACGGATCGTCTCCAGCACCTTGTCGATGCGCTCGGACTCCGCCTTGCTGCCGCGCCAGAACAGCGTGCCGCGGACCGAGTGATCGACATTGAGCGCCAGCAGCAGATTGTCCTGCACGGTCTGGCTCTCGAACACCGTCGGCTTCTGGAATTTGCGGCCGATGCCGAGCTCGGCGATACGGGTCTCGTCGAGGCGCGTCAGGTCGGTGATGCCGTCGAACAGCACGGTACCTTCGTCCGGCTTGGTCTTGCCGGTGATGATGTCCATCATCGTTGTCTTGCCGGCGCCGTTCGGGCCGATGATGGCGCGCATCTCGCCGGGCTCGAGCGTCAGCGACAGATTGTTGATGGCGTGGAAGCCGTCGAAGGAGACGTGCACGCCGTCCAGATAGAGCATCGCGGAGGTCGCGCGGGTGTCCATGACGTTCATGACCGCTTACTCCGCCATCTTGGGTTCGGTGACGCCGTCTTCGGCCGCGGCGCTCGCGGTGGTCGCGGCGGTGCGTTTTTCCTTCGACTGATCCCACCAGGCGTTGAAGGTGCCAACGATGCCCTTGGGCAGCAGCAGCGTCACCAGGATGAACAGCGCACCCAGCATGAACAGCCAGTACGGCGCCAGCACGCCGGAGGTGAAGAACGTCTTGGCGTAGTTGACGACGACGGCGCCGAGCGCGGCGCCGACCAGCGTGCCGCGGCCGCCGACCGCGACCCAGATCACCGCCTCGATCGAATTGCCCGGCGCGAATTCGCTGGGGTTGATGATGCCGACCTGCGGCACATAGAGCGCGCCGGCGACGCCGGCCATGCAGGCCGACACCGTGAACACGAACAGCTTGTAGGATTCGACGCGGTAGCCGAGGAAGCGCGTGCGCGATTCCGCGTCACGCACCGCGATCAAGACCTTGCCGAGCTTGGAGGAGACGATGGCGCGGCAGATCAGGAAACCGACGATCAGTGCCAGGCAGCTCAGCGCGAACAGCGCGGCGCGCGTTCCCTCCGCCTGCACGTTGAAGCCCAGGATGTCCTTGAAGTCGGTCAGGCCGTTGTTGCCGCCGAAGCCGAAATCGTTGCGGAAGAAGGCGAGCAGCAGCGCATATGTCATCGCCTGCGTGATGATCGACAGATAGACGCCGGTGACGCGGGAGCGGAAGGCGAGCCAGCCGAAGCAGAAGGCGAGCAGGCCTGGCACGACCAGCACCATCAGCGCGGCGAACCAGAACATGTCGAAGCCGTACCAGTACCAGGGCAGCTTCTGCCAGTTCAGGAACACCATGAAGTCGGGCAGGATCGGGTTGCCGTAGACGCCGCGGGTGCCGATCTGCCGCATCAGATACATGCCCATGGCGTAGCCGCCGAGCGCGAAGAAGGCGCCGTGGCCGAGCGAGAGGATGCCGCAATAGCCCCAGATCAGATCGATCGCGAGCGCCAGGATGGCGTAGCAGACATATTTGCCCCAGAGCGCCACGAGATAGGTCGGCACTTGCAGGAACGAGCCGGCGGGCAGCAGCAGGTTGGACAGCGGGATCAGCACGCCCAGCCCGGCGACAACCAAGAGGAAGATCGTCGCGCCGCGATCCAGCGATCGCGTCAGCATGTGAGGGGTCATGCTTCCACCGCACGGCCCTTGAGCGCGAACAGGCCGCGCGGCCGCTTTTGAATGAACAGGATGATGAGAACCAGGATCGCGATCTTACCGAGCACTGCGCCGGCGACCGGCTCCAGGAACTTGTTCGCGATGCCGAGCGTGAAGGCGCCGACCAGCGTGCCCCAGAGATTGCCGACGCCGCCGAACACCACGACCATGAAGCTGTCGATGATGTAGCTCTGGCCGAGATTGGGGCTGACATTGTCGATCTGCGACAGCGCCACGCCGGCGATGCCGGCAATGCCCGAGCCGAGGCCGAATGTGAGCGCGTCGACGCGCGAGGTGGCGATGCCCATCGAGGCCGCCATGCGGCGGTTCTGCGTCACCGCGCGCATTTCGAGGCCGATCGCGCTGTAGCGCAGCATCGCAAGCAGAATCGCGAACACGGCGAGCGTGAAGACAAGGATCCAGAGCCGGTTGTAGGTGATGGTGATCTGGCCGAGCTCGAACGCGCCGCTCATCCAGGAGGGGTTGCCGACCTCGCGGTTGGTCGGGCCGAACATGGTGCGCACCGCCTGTTGCAGCACCAGCGACAGGCCCCAGGTCGCGAGCAGCGTCTCGAGCGGGCGCCCGTAGAGGAAGCGGATGATGCTGCGCTCGATCAAGACGCCGATCGCGCCTGCGACGAGGAAGGCAAGCGGCACGGCGATCAAGAGCGAATAGTCGAACAGGCCGGGATAGCGGGTGCGGATCACCTCCTGCACCACGAAGGTGGTGTAGGCCCCGATCATCACCATCTCGCCATGCGCCATGTTGATGACGCCCATCACGCCGAAGGTGATGGCGAGCCCGATCGCGGCGAGCAGCAAGACCGAGCCGAGCGAGAGGCCGTACCAGGCATTCTGCACCATCGACCAGACTGCGAGCGAATTCTGGATCGAGCCGATCGCGCTCGCGGCGGCCTTGGTCACCGAGGCGGGCTGCTCGCCCATGCCGGTGAGCAGCGCCAGCGCATCCTGGTCGCCACGCGCCTTGATGGTTGCGACCGCTTCGAGCTTCTCGACCTCGGTGGCGTCGGACTTGAACAGCAGGATCGCAGCGCGGGCCTCGCCGAGCGCCGCCTTGACGGATTTGTTGGTTTCCTTGGCAAGCGCGGCATCGACCGCCTCAAGCGCGGTCTCCTCGTGCGACTTGAAGACGGACTGCGCCGCCTGCAGGCGCGCTCCCAGATCCGGCGACTGCAGCGTCAGGCTGCCGAGCGCGGCATCGACGCTGCGGCGCAGGCGGTTGTTGAGGCGAACCGCGCTCGCACTGTCGGGAACGCTGGCGACGGCCTCGCCGGTCGCAGCGTCGATCGACTTGCCGTCGGCACCGGTGACGTAGACCTTCTTGCTGTCGGGATCGGCCATGAGACGGCCGTCCTGGAGCGCACTGATGATCGGAAAAGCCAGCTTGCTGCCGCTGCCCGCGATCGCACCGATCGCCTCTTCCGTGTCGGAAAAATCATCATTGGCGAATTTGGCGACCGCGTCCTCGAACGGACCGGCGAAGGCCGGCAGCGCGAACGCAATCAGAAACAACGAGAGTGCAAGCGAACAGAGACGGGCGGACAAATGGGCTGGCACTGTGAATGACCCCGGCAGAAATGAGTGGAGAAGGCGGCGGGATCGCCGCCCTCTCCGGTCTTGCAATGGAGCGTCAGATCGGGATCAGGAGCCCGAGCCGAGGCACTTGTTGGTCTTGGTGTTGAAGTTGCCGCACTTCTTGCCGACCCAATCGCCGATCAGGTCCTTGGAGCCGTCGAGCTCCTTCGACCAGGCATCGCCGGGGACGAGGCTCGGGGTCTTCCAGACCACGTCGAACTGGCCGTTGCCCTTGATCTCGCCGATGAACACCGGCTTGGTGATATGGTGGTTCGGGAGCATCTTGGAGGTGCCGCCGGTCAGGTTCTTGGCTTCGATGCCCGGGAGAGCGTCGATCACCTTGTCGGGATCGGTCGACTTCGCCTTCTCGACCGCCTTGACCCACATGTCGAAGCCGATCACGTGCGCTTCCATCGGATCGTTGGTCACGCGCTTCGGATTCTTGGTGTAGGTCTGCCACGCCTTGATGAACTTCTCGTTCTCCGGCGACTTGATCGACTGGAAGTAGTTCCAGGCGGCGAGGTGACCGACCAGCGGCTTGGTGTCGATGCCGGCGAGCTCTTCCTCACCCACCGAGAACGCGACCACCGGGATGTCCTTCGCCTTGATGCCCTGGTTGCCGAGCTCCTTGTAGAAGGGAACGTTGGCGTCGCCGTTGATGGTCGAGACCACCGCGGTCTTCTTGCCGGCCGAGCCGAACTTCTTGATGTCGGCCACGATCGTCTGCCAGTCGGAATGACCGAACGGCGTGTAGTTGATCATGATGTCTTCCTGGGCGACACCCTTCGACTTCAGATAGGCTTCCAGGATCTTGTTGGTGGTGCGCGGATAGACGTAGTCGGTGCCCGCGAGCACCCAGCGCTTCACCTTCTCTTCCTTCATCAGATAGTCGACGGCGGGGATCGCCTGCTGGTTCGGCGCAGCACCCGTGTAGAAGACGTTGCGCTCGCTCTCCTCACCCTCGTACTGCACGGGGTAGAACAGGATGCTGTTCAGCTCCTTGAAGACGGGGAGCACCGACTTGCGCGACACCGAGGTCCAGCAGCCGAACACGACCGAGACCTTGTCCTTGGTGATCAGCTCGCGCGCCTTTTCGGCGAACAGCGGCCAGTTCGAAGCGGGGTCGACGACGACGGCTTCCAGCTTCTTGCCGAGCACGCCGCCCTTCTTGTTCTGCTCGTCGATCAGGAAGAGGATGGTGTCCTTCAGCGTGGTTTCGCTGATCGCCATGGTGCCGGACAGGGAGTGCAGCACACCGACCTTGATGGTGCCGTCCGCGGCCTTCGCGCCAGTCAATGAAGCCAGACCGAGCATCAGTCCGGCGGTCGCGGCGAGCACGCCGCGGCGGCTAAATGACGCCGCTATATCGTGAGTGGATTTGTTAAACATGAGTGCCTCATCTCCCTGACGCAGACGTGAAAACGCTGCGAAACGGCCCCACGGCCGCCTGCGATTAACGGAATCGCAAGAACCATGCCATGGGCTGAGCACCCATCAACCCATTGAATCTATTGATTTAATCGTCATAATTCAAAGTTTCGCCGCAGTCAGACAGCCCAAATCTTAGGCAATCTGAATGTATGCGAAAGCGGCAGTCGGACTATTTTCTAAGCAAATCGCCAGTTCTGGCTAAATTTCCGGCAACAGTATTTTTGCACCGCACCCGCTGTTTCGGGCGCACCTGCCTTGAAAGCGCCCCGTCGATGTTCCATATGAACGTCCGAGACCTCTTGCGAATCAAGGGGTCGTTGCGAGCCGCGTGTTCTTAAGCCCTCTACGGGCCTCTGGCTTGCCCCATATCATCCAAGCCATCCGACACCCCAAACACGCAGGTGTCTTCTCGACACCCTTTTGCGCGCGCCGCGCTGATGCGCCGGGCGTTCGCTTTTGACATGGAAAGAACCCCTCTTTTGACTTCGTTTCAGGACTTCGGCCTCGCCGAACCCATCGCGCGCGCTCTTCGTGAAGAGAATTACGTCACCCCAACCCCGATCCAGGCCCAAACCATCCCGCTGGCATTGACCGGCCGCGACGTCGTCGGCATCGCCCAGACCGGTACCGGCAAGACCGCGTCCTTCGCGCTGCCGATCCTGCATCGTCTGCTCGATAACCGCATCAAGCCGCAGCCCAAGACCGCCCGCGTGCTGGTGCTGTCGCCGACCCGCGAGCTGTCCGGCCAGATCCTCGACAGCTTCAACGCCTATGGCCGCCACATCCGCCTGTCCTCGACGCTTGCGATCGGCGGCGTGCCGATGGGCCGTCAGGTCCGCGCGCTGATGCCGGGCGTCGACGTGCTCGTCGCCACCCCCGGCCGCCTGCTCGACCTCGTGCAGAGCAACGGCTTGAAGCTTTCAAGCGTCGAGTTCCTCGTGCTCGACGAAGCCGACCGCATGCTCGACATGGGCTTCATCAACGACATCCGCAAAATCGTCGCCAAGCTGCCGATCAAGCGGCAGACGCTGTTCTTCTCGGCCACCATGCCGAAGGACATCGCCGAGCTCGCCGATTCCATGCTGCGCGACCCCGCCCGCGTCGCGGTGACGCCGGTGTCCTCGACCGCCGAGCGGATCAACCAGCGCATCCTCCAGGTCGATTTCGCGGCCAAGCCCGCCTTCCTGACCAAGCTGCTGCAGGACGAGGCGATCAACCGCGCGCTGGTCTTCACCCGCACCAAGCACGGCGCCGACAAGGTGGTGAAGACGCTGGCCAAGGCCGGCATCGCTGCCAACGCCATCCACGGCAACAAGTCGCAGAACCATCGCGAGCGCACGCTCGCCCAGTTCCGCTCGGGCGAGATCCGCACACTGGTCGCCACCGACATCGCCGCCCGCGGCATCGACGTCGATGGCATCAGTCACGTCATCAACTTCGACCTGCCGAACGTGCCGGAAACCTACGTCCATCGCATCGGCCGCACCGCGCGTGCCGGCGCCGACGGCACCGCGATCTCGCTGGTCGCGGGCGGCGAGGAACTCGGCTATCTGCGCGACATCGAGCGGCTGATTCGCGTCGCCCTGGCGCGGGAGGACCACCGCACCGACGCCGGCCGCCGCGATCCCGGTCCCGCTCCGTCGCAGCAACGACAGGGCCGGCCAGGCGGCCGCCCCGGCCAGCGCCCGCAAGGCGCACGGCACGGTGACGGGCGTCGTGCCGACGAACGGCATGCCGACGGGCGCCACCATGGTGCCGGCAAGCACGGCGACGGAAGGCACGGTGAAGGACGGCATGCGGAGGCAAGGCATGCCGACGGACGGCCCGGCAGTGGGCAGAATGCCTCCAAGGGTTCTCGCCGCCGCCGCTCCGGTGGTAAGATGCATTCATCGCCTGTCGACCGTCCGGAACAGCGTTCCGCGCATAGCGCCGGGACCGCTGATGGGATACAAGGCGTTGCCTTTTTGCGCCGCCAGAGTCGGCCAAACAGCCAACCGAACCGCAAACCCTATTCGCACTAGCCGTCCACGACCTGGAGACATTCATGGCTAAGGAAGAGCTGATCCAGTTCGAAGGACTGGTCACCGAAATCCTCCCCGATGCCCGCTACCGCGTGCAGCTCGACGCCGGACACGAGATCGTTGCCTATACCGCCGGCAAGATGAAGAAGAACCGCATCAAGACGCTCGCGGGCGACCGCGTGACGGTGGAGATGTCGCCCTATGACCTTGAGAAGGGCCGGCTGATTTTCCGCCACAAGGACGAACGTCCCAGCACGCCGGGCGGACCGCCCCGTCCCGGACAACGCGGCGGCCAGTTCCGCCGCCGCTAGTCGGCTGCGTCGAGTTCGAATTCCGATCTGTAGATTGATCCGCCGTTGGCATCACGGCGGATCAAAAATCGTGCGCGTCCGGATTGTTTCGGACCCTCGTTTCCGATAAAATGAATTAATCGATTTTCGGCCGGACGACATTGGCATCCACCGGTACAGCCGGTTCAGACACGCTGACGACCCTTCCAGAAATTCGATCTAACCCTGCCCGCGCGAGCGGGCTCCGACATTGTGTTATCTGAGAAGGACTACCCCATGAGCATGGGAACCGTGAAGTGGTTTAACGCGACCAAGGGTTTCGGCTTCATTCAGCCCGACGACGGCGGCCAGGACGTGTTCGTTCACATCAGCGCCGTCGAGCGCGCCGGCCTCGGCTCGCTGCGCGAGGGCCAGAAGATCTCCTACGAGATCGTGGCCGACCGCCGTTCCGGCAAGTCGGCAGCCGACAACCTGCGCGCTGCGGGCTGAGCCCACCGGGCCGGTGGCCCGATCGAGCCAAAGCAAAAAGGCCGTGCGTGACGCACGGCCTTTTTCATCACGGGCGGCTGGCAAGTCTCAACAGGTCGAGGGCACGTTGTTGTAGGGCACGCAGACGACCTGACGCGGCCGCGTGTAGGAGAGATCGCTCAGCGTCACGCTCGACTTCAACACGTAGCCGATGGTCGGCGTGTAAGTGTACTTGACCTCGCTCAGAATGAGATAACTCGACGGAATCAGGAGCGTCGGGGGAATCATCGTGGTGACCGTGTCGCCGGCGGTCCGAGTCGAGGTCGCAAGCGTAGCTTGCGTCGCGCCGCTCGCAATCGTGCCGGCCTTGCTCCACTGGACCTTGGCGACGCTGTTGGCGTCGATGTAGATCTGCGAGATCGTGCCCTTCACAAGCGTCGCGTCGTAGGGCATGACGACCGAGATGCTTGCCGTGAACGAATCCTTCATGCTGGCATCGTCGAGCGTCGTCGACTGCGACGTCAGATCGGACAATGTCCGCGCGATCAACGTGATTTTGCGGTCGATCGCCACGGCCGACGAAAATTCGACGGTGCCGAAGAACATCACCAGCATCAGCGGTACGATGATCGCGAATTCGGTCGCCGCCAGCGCGCGCTTGTCGGCGACGAAGCCGCGCACGGAGCCGCGTGCATTCCTCCAGATGTTCGCAATCGCCCGCATCGGTCCGCCCAGGTCCATCTGCCTCAGAAGGGTTCGTTCTTGAACGCCGCCGTCGCCACCATCAGCCGCTTGTTGTTGCATCCCATGTTGTAGCCGAGACCGGTGACGATGAGCGGCCACTGATAGAACAGGCGCACCACGACGACCTGTCCGGAGCTTCCGGCACTGTACTGCATGCCGGAGGGATTGAAGGTGCAGGAAGTGCCGAAGTTGGTGAGGCTGAGCGTCCCGAAGGAGCTGGTGCTGACAACGTCGACATAAAGCTTGCTGCAATCGAACAGCGCCGGGATCTTGGTGCAGACAAAGGCCTTGAACGTCGTCTGATCGCACGCGGAGACGGTGTTGGGCGCGGTCTGACAGGCCGCCACCGAGCCGCCTTGTGCCTGGGCCTGGCCGGTCAAAATCGCGCGCGCGGAGTCCTGCGCGATGGTCTCAAGCACCTGGCTCGAGAAGAACATGAGCGCCGTCTCGATGATGGCGAACAGCAGCGCGAAGAACATCGGTGCGACCAGCGCAAACTCGACGGCTGCGGAGCCGCGGCGGTTGCCGCGAAACCGGAGCAGCGCCTTCCGCAGCGTGAACCTCGTAGGTGCAGGCGATGGCATCTCGTCAAATTCCCCAGCGACCGGCGATCATCTGCCCGTTCAATAGCGGAAACTGATTGTCTAAGTGTTTCAGACGATCCGCAGCCGGCGGACCGCGCCGTTAAGACTGCGTTAACCAGGCGCGTCCCGAAGCGCGCTGAAATACGGCGCGCGGAGAGACGCCGGCGAAGCGGCGAGCGGCCTCGCGGGGTGCAGGCCGGCCGGTCGGCTAGTTTGGCTTGGCAGCCGCGCCGGCACCCGCACCGCCGCTGGCGCTGCTGCTCAGCGTACCGGCCTGGCTCATCGCGTTGTTGAAGTAGGCATCGCTGTCGCCGAGCGTCACGCGGCGCTGGCAAAGCGGTACGCAGCTGTAGGACTCGCGCTCGATGCCGCGATAGACGGTGACGAGCCGGTCGCTCGGACCTTCGACCTGGATCTGGCGGTCCACCAGAATCTCGCCGCCGCGGTCGAGCGCGATGAAGTTGGTGGCCCCGTAGCCCTTTCCGGTCACGACGATCATGCCGCCGGGCTGGAGCGTGACGTCGGCGATCAGGGGATTGCCGACCACGATGGTCGCCACCTTGCCGGGCAGTCGCACCAGCTTGGCCTGGTCGACATTGACCGCGATGGTATCGGCGACGGGCTCGGCGAGGCCTGCGGCCGGCGTTGCCAGCATCGCAGCGGCAACCAGAAGACAGACGCGCACATGACGGCGCAGCATTTCTTTACGCATACTCTTACCCCCGGGACGTCACAAACCGGCAGAAACGACCGAATACAGCGGAGCCGGTGCCCGACCCGGCTAACCTGCCTTTAATTCGTGAACGTTCCGCAAACTCGCCGCGTATTGTTTGAACGGACGGATATTTGCGGGGCCCGCCCCCTAGTGCCGAAACGGATAGGCGAGCTGGCCTCCGATCTCCTTGGGCATGCTCGCTTCGTCCTTGCCGTAATCCTGCGGCAGCCTGCCCTCCGGCATGCGGAAGGTGCCGAACAGCACGTCCCAGATCGGGAACGTTCCGGCGAAATTGGTGTCCCCGCCCTCTTCGAGCGAGGTGTGGTGCCAGCGATGGAAGACCGGCGTCGCCAGCACGTATTTGAACGGTCCGAAGGTCCAGTTCAGGTTGGCGTGCACGAAGGCCGAATGGAACGTGGTGAACGGGCCAACCCAGACCATGACGTTCGGGGAGATGCCTGCCATCAGCAGCAGGACGTCGACGCTGATCGTCCCGAGCAAGAGATTGACCGGATGAAAACGGGCCGCGGAGATCCAGCCGATCTCCTCCGACGAATGATGGACCGCGTGATATTTCCAGAAGCCGCCGTCGTGGAATAGCCGGTGCAGCCAGTACAGCATGAAATCGGACAGCACCAGGAACAGCAGGGCCTGCAGCCACAGCGGCAGCTGCGCCAGCGGACCGTGGCCGTTGTCGTAGAAGGCGATGAGCTCGTCGGCATCGTGGATGTTGAAGACGACGCTGGCGCCGACGACCAGCAGCCCGATCCGCATGGTGCGGGCGAACACCGGGACGAAGAACCAGTAGCAGATGTCGGTGACGATCTCCCGCTTGCGCCACCACGGCGCGCCGGGATTGCAGGCCCAGAAATGCTCCAGCACGGTGAAGACCGCCGCGAGCAGGAAGGTGACCGGGATCACCTTCACGATGGTCTCGCCGAGCATCAAGGCGACTTGCATGGGCAGGCTCGACATCGTCGCCTCTCTCCGCGAATTCCGCTGTAGCCTTACGCCTACTCCGCGAAATTTAAGGGAGGGTGAAGCAGGCGCCGCGTTGGCGAGGCATCCGGAACCGGAACGAATTGCAGAGGCCGTCTTAAGGCGAAATTCACTCTGGGCAAAAGCATCGCGCCGGAGCTGGGTTTACCCGATCGAATTAACTCCCCCGAAAGAGCTCGGCTCTCATGGTCGTCACGTCAACGACAGCGCCGAACGAGGCGGTCCCCACCCAGACGGAGTTTTGTTCATGAAGAACTTGATTGCGCGTTTCGCGAAGGATGAATCCGGCGCCACCGCCATCGAATACGGCCTGATCGCCGCCGGCATCGCGCTGGCCATCATCACCGTCGTCAACAATCTCGGCACCACGCTGAACGCCAAGTTCACCTCGATCAGCACCTCGCTGAAGTAAGCGGGTCCACGAACGACGACAAAAGCCCCGGACCTCCGGGGCGTTTGTTTTTCTGAAGACGGCGAGTTCCAGTGGCGTTGCACAAGGTAAGAACCGATGCCGCGGTTGCGGCGCGCGAGGCGGAAGCGGCGCAGGCCGGCTCGCCGGTCTATTGGATCTGCCTTGCGCTGCTGGTTGCGACGGTCGCGCTCGCCGCACGCATCGCCAGCTTCTGGTGAAGGCGCGTTCGGCGGCCGAGGGCCCGCGCGCCCGTGCCCCGTTGTCGGTTTGTTTAGCATCGCGCGCTAGCATCGCCCGACGCCAGCTCCCGCGACAAACCCAGGCCCCAAGACGCAGCCCATGATCCTCGACCTTGCGCGCCTTCTGCTCTTCCCGGCCCTGATGGCGTTCGCCGCGGCGAGCGATCTCTTCACGATGACGATCTCGAACCGCGTGTCGCTGGCGCTGGTGGCAGGCTTCTTCGCGCTCGCCCTCGCCGGTGGCATGGCACCTTACGAGATGCTGAGCCATGTCGGCGCCGGTGCGCTTCTCCTGGTCGTGGCCTTCACCTGCTTCGCCATGGGCTGGGTGGGCGGCGGCGACGCCAAGGTCGCGGCTTCCGTCGCGCTCTGGTTCGGCTTCCCACATCTGATGAACTTCCTGCTCTACGCCTCGCTGTTCGGCGGTGCGCTGACGCTGCTTCTGCTCCAGTTCCGGCAGTGGCCGCTGCCGTACGGGCTGGCAGGACAGGCCTGGCTCGCTCGGCTGCACGCCAAGGAGAGCGGCATTCCCTACGGCATCGCGCTCGCGCTGAGCGCGCTGATGGTCTACCCGGAGACCGAATGGGTGAAGGCGATCGACCTCGCTCACCTCGCACTGCGCTGAACGCCCAGGGTAAACCCGGCGTTAAGGCGATTTAGATACGCCTCATTAACCATGCTTTGACGAATAGCTGGTCAACTGCCGATGACGGCGGCGGCAGCGTCGCGGCGTATTGTTGGAAAGTTGAAGCGTATGAATAGGGCACGCATTGTCGTCCTGACGGCCGCGATCTGCGCCGGCGGCGTCGCCGCGTACCTGGCGAGCGGCACCGACAATTCTGCGCCGCCTCCGGTTCCGGTCGCGCAGCTGCCGACGGTCGACGTCCTCGTCGCGAAGAACGACATCGGCCTCGGCCAGACCGTGAAGCCCGAAGACGTGCAATGGCAGACCTGGCCGACCGCGACCGCCAGCGCCACCTTCATCCGACGCAACGAGCGCCCCGATGGCGCGACCCAGGTGACCGGCTCGATCGCGCGCGCGCCCTTCATTCAGGGTGAGCCGATCCGGGACCAGAAGCTGGTCAAGGCCGAAGGTTCCGGCTTCATGGCGGCAATCCTGCCCACCGGCATGCGGGCGATCTCGACCGAGATCTCGCCGGAGACCGGCGCAGGCGGCTTCATCCTGCCCAACGACCGCGTCGACGTCCTGCTCACGCGCCGGCTCAAGAACCCGGACCAGAGCAGCGGCGCTCCCGACATCGTCACCTCCGAGATCATCCTGGCCAATATCCGCGTCCTCGCCATCGACCAGGCGCCCAAGGAAAAAGACGGGCAGAACGCGGTGGTCGGCAAGACCGTCACCCTCGAGCTCAATCCCGCGCAGACCGCAACGCTCTCCGCGGCGCGTCAGAGCGGCACGCTGTCGCTGGCGCTGCGCAGCATCGTCGACGTCAAGATGAGCGAGATCACGCTCGATGACTCCGCGCAGAAGCGCGAGGGGGTCTCGATCATTCGCTACGGCATTCCAAGTCAGACGGCTAAGGCACGATGAAGACAGTCGACATCAATTGCAGGGCAGATTCGGCGACGATGCGGACCTCACTGGTCCGCGCCCTGTCGTTTTCGGCCGCCCTCGCGCTGGGGGTCAATCCGGCGATCGCCCCGGCGGTCGCAGCCGATTACCGCCCCGTGGCGCCGGCCGCGGCGGACGGCCAGATCAATGCGCGTTTCCTTTCGCTCGGCGTCGGCAAGTCCATCGTCATCGACCTGCCGCGCGACATCAAGGACGTGCTGGTCGCCGATCCCAAGATCGCCAACGCGGTGGTCCGTTCGGCGCAGCGCGCCTATATCATCGGCGCCGCGGTCGGCCAGACCAACATCGTGTTCTTCGATTCCGCCGGGCAGCAGATTGCGGCCTATGACATCGCGGTGAAGCGCGACCTCAACGGCGTGCGGGCCGCGCTGAAGCAGGTCCTGCCCAATTCGGACATCCAGATCGACGGCCTCGGCGACGGCATCGTCCTGACCGGCACCGCTGCCAATCCGCTGGAAGCGCAGCAGGCCAACGACCTCGCCGCGCGCCTGGCTGGCGGCGCCGACAAGGTGGTGAACTCGATCGTGGTACGCGGCCGCGACCAGATCATGCTCAAGGTGACGGTGGCCGAGGTCCAGCGCAACATCGTCAAGCAGCTCGGCATCGACCTCACCGCCAACCTGAACTACGGCACGTCGGTGGTGAGCTTCACCAATTCGAACCCGTTCACGGCGCTCGGCAAGAACCTCGTGGACGGCAACAACCTGACCACGAAGTTCGGCGCCGCCCCGTCGGTGCAGGCCACGCTGCGCGCGATGGAAACCGCCGGCGTGATCCGCACGCTGGCCGAACCGAATTTGACTGCGATCTCCGGTGAATCGGCGACGTTCATCGCCGGCGGTGAATTCCCGGTTCCGGCAGGCTATGCCTGCGATCCCACCACGCATGTCTGTACCACCCAGATCAGCTTCAAGAAGTTCGGCATCTCGCTGAACTTCACCCCCGTCGTGCTGAGCGAGGGCAAGATCAGCCTGCGGGTGATGACCGAGGTCTCGGAGCTGTCGAACGAGAATGCGATCACGCTGTCGCAGGCGGTGACCACGAACACGGTGAACTCGCTGACGGTCCCCTCGATCAGGACCCGCCGGGCCGAGACCTCGCTGGAAATTCCCTCCGGCGGCGCGATGGCGATGGCCGGCCTGATCCAGCAGCAGACCAAGCAGGCAATCAGCGGATTGCCGGGGCTGATGCAGCTGCCGATCCTGGGCACGCTGTTCCGCAGCCGCGACTTCGTCAACAACGCGACCGAGCTGGTCGTGATCGTGACGCCCTATGTCGTCCGCGCGGTGGCGCCGAAGGACCTGTCGCGGCCGGATGACGGCTTCGCCCCGCCTGCCGATCCGCAAGCCCAGCTGATCGGCAACATCAACCGGCTCTACGGCGTGCCCGGACGCACCGAACCGGCCAAGAACTACCGCGGCACCTACGGCTTCATCACCGACTGAGGCGGAACGGGGACTCTACGATGACCACAAGACCACCCCAGCTTCGCAAACGCGCCGTCCGCCTCGGCGGCGCGCTCGTCGGCCTGACGCTCGCGCTCGGCGGCTGCCAGCACAACGAGGTCGTTACCGCCTCCATTCCCGACGACTACAAGCAGCGCCATCCGATCGCGATCGAGGAGCAGAACCGCTCGATCGTCGTCTTCGTCGGTCATGCCCGCGGCGGATTGACCGCCGCCCAACGCGCGGACGTGATGGGCGTCGCATCGGCATGGTTGCACGAAGGTACCGGTGCCATTCACATCGACGTGCCGTCCGGCACGCCCAATGCGCGTCCGGTCGCGGATACGATGCGCGAGATCCAGGCCATGCTGGCAGGGGCAGGCGTTCCGCCGCGCGGCGTCACCATTCGTCCCTATCAGCCCGAGGACAAGCGGTTCCTGCCGCCGATCCGGCTCACTTATTCCAAGATCGCCGCGGTCGCCGGTCCCTGCGGCCTGTGGCCGGACGACATCGGGCCTTCGATGAAGAACAAGAGCTGGTTCGAGAACAAGGACTATTACAATTACG
This sequence comes from Bradyrhizobium sp. NC92, assembly GCF_025200865.1. Classification (NCBI taxonomy): domain Bacteria; kingdom Pseudomonadati; phylum Pseudomonadota; class Alphaproteobacteria; order Hyphomicrobiales; family Nitrobacteraceae; genus Bradyrhizobium; species Bradyrhizobium sp. NC92. The sequence continues at coordinate 1,242,831 of NZ_CP104171.1, read as the reverse complement.
GCTGCGCCTATCAGCGCAACCTCGCGGCCATGGTCGACAATCCATCCGACCTCGAGCAGCCGCGGCCCGAGACACCTTCCTACACGATACGGCGCACCGCCGCCTTCGAGAAGTATCGTAAGGGAATGCCGACGGGTGTCGCCTATCCCGATGCCGACAAGGCCAAACTCAGCGACACAGGCAAATGATCAGTTACGCGCGCCAGACACACGAAGAGCAGCCGGCAGCAGCTCCTCCGCCGGTCGAGGAGCATATTGCGCCCGCGCCGCGCGTCTCGGTCCAGGCCTTCTGCGAAACCGTGGAGACGGCCGCCGCGGTACAGTCGGCCGGCGAGGATCGCCGTCTCGGCAAGGCTCACCTGAAGATCCAGATGGGCGGCATGGCGGCCGCGATCGAAGCCTACCGCTCGGCTCCCACGCCGAACGTGATCGTGCTCGAGAGCGATGGCCGCAACGACCTGCTGGGCGGGCTCGACCAGCTCGCCACCGTCTGCGATGCCGGCACCCGCGTGGTCGTGATCGGCCGCATCAACGACGTCACGCTCTACCGCGAGCTGGTGCGCCGCGGCGTCAGCGATTACGTGCTCGCGCCGGTCGGCGCGATCGACGTCGTGCGCTCGATCTGCAACCTGTTCTCGGCGCCGGAAGCCAAGGCGGTCGGCCGCATCATCGCCGTGGTCGGCGCCAAAGGGGGCGTCGGCGCCTCCACCATCTCCCATAACGTCGCCTGGGCGATCGCGCGCGACCTCGCAATGGATGCCGTCGTCGCCGACCTCGATCTCGCCTTCGGCACCGCTGGCCTCGACTACAACCAGGATCCGCCGCAGGGCATCGCCGACGCCGTGTTCTCGCCCGACCGCGTCGACACCGCCTTCATCGACCGCCTGCTGTCGAAGTGCACCGACCATCTCAGCCTGCTGGCGGCGCCTGCGACGCTCGACCGGGTCTATGATTTCGGCACCGACGCCTTCGATGCCGTGTTCGACACGCTGCGCTCCACCATGCCCTGCATCGTGCTCGACATTCCGCATCAATGGTCGGGCTGGACCAAGCGCGCCCTGATCGGTGCGGACGACATCCTGATCGTGGCCGCCCCGGACCTCGCCAATCTGCGCAATACCAAGAACCTGTTCGACCTGTTGAAGGCCGCCCGTCCCAACGACCGGCCGCCGCTGTACTGCCTGAACCAGGTCGGCGTACCGAAACGGCCCGAAATCGCCGCCGCGGAGTTCGCCAAGGCGATCGAGAGCCAGCCGGTCGTCTCGATCCCGTTCGAACCGCAGATCTTCGGCTCGGCCGCCAACAACGGCCAGATGATCGCGGAGATCTCCGCCAACCACAGATCGATCGAGATGTTCCTGCAGATCGCCCAGCGCCTGACCGGCCGCAGCGAGACCAAGAAGCAAAAGTCGTCCCTGCTTTCACCTCTGATTGAGAAGTTGCGGGGAAGATAAGCCGCCGCATGGAGTTGTTAAGTGTTCGGTAAGCGTAGCGGAACAGACACCGACTTTCGGGCGCCCAAGCCCGGCGCCGTGTCGCTCGAGCCTGCCCCGGCTCAGGCGCCGACGGTGTCGCGCGCCCCGCCTCCGCCGGCCGTCGCCTCGCCGCCGCTTGCGCCCGCCAAAGCTCCGCCGCCTCCGGCCATGGAGAGCCGGCGTTCGGACAATTATTACGAGGTCAAGGCGACCATCTTCGGCGCGCTGATCGAGGCCATCGACCTCGCCCAGCTCGCCAAGCTCGATTCGGAGTCCGCGCGCGAGGAAATCCGCGACATCGTCAACGAGATCATCGCGATCAAGAACATCGTGATGTCGATCGCCGAGCAGGAGGAGCTGCTCGACGACATCTGCAACGACGTCCTCGGCTACGGTCCGCTCGAGCCGCTGCTGTCGCGCGACGACATCGCCGACATCATGGTCAACGGCGCCAACACCGTCTACATCGAGGTCGGCGGCAAGATCCAGCGCACCGGCATCCGCTTCCGCGACAACCAACAGCTTCTCAACATCTGCCAGCGCATCGTCAGCCAGGTCGGCCGGCGCGTCGACGAGTCCTCGCCGATCTGCGACGCGCGCCTCGCCGATGGCTCCCGCGTCAACGCCATCGTGCCGCCGCTGTCGATCGACGGTCCCGCGCTCACCATCCGCAAATTCAAGAAGGACAAGCTGACGCTTGATCAGCTCGTCAAGTTCGGCGCGATCACGCCGGAAGGTGCCGAGATCCTCCAGATCATCGGTCGCGTCCGCTGCAACGTACTGATTTCCGGCGGTACCGGCTCGGGCAAGACCACCCTGCTCAACTGCCTCACCAACTACATCGAGCACGACGAGCGCGTCATCACCTGCGAGGACGCCGCCGAGCTCCAGCTGCAGCAGCCCCACGTGGTGCGGCTGGAAACCCGCCCGCCCAACATCGAGGGCGAGGGCCAGGTCACGATGCGCGAACTGGTGCGCAACTGCCTGCGTATGCGCCCCGAACGCATCATCGTCGGCGAGGTCCGCGGACCCGAAGCCTTCGACCTGCTGCAGGCCATGAACACCGGCCACGACGGCTCGATGGGCACGCTGCACGCCAACAACCCGCGCGAGGCACTGTCGCGCTGCGAATCCATGATCACGATGGGCGGGTTCTCGCTGCCCTCGCGTACCATCCGCGAGATGATCTGCGCCTCGATCGACGTCATCATCCAGGCCGCGCGCCTGCGCGACGGTTCCCGCCGCATCACCCACATCACGGAGGTGATGGGCATGGAAGGCGACACCATCATCACCCAGGACATCTTCCTCTACGACATGGTCGGCGAGGACGCCAACGGCAAGATCATCGGCCAGCACCGCTCGACCGGCATTGGCCGTCCGAAGTTCTGGGAACGCGCCCGCTACTACGGCGAAGAGAAGCGCCTCGCTGCGGCGCTCGACGCGGCGGAAGTCGCGCCGAAGACGTGAGCAGGTCAGCAGCGCCATGAACATTCAGGTCCTCGCCCTCGCCTTCCTCGCCACCGCAGCGGTCGGTGGCATCGCCTGGGTCTTTCTCTATCCGCTGCTGTCCGGGGAGCGAAAGGCGGAAAGCCGCCGCGCCTCGGTCGCGCGCGCCGAGGCGCCCACGGCCCGTCAGGCCGAGAAGACCCAGCGCTCGCGCCGCGAGCAGGTCGAGACCACGCTCAAGGACCTCGAGGCGCGGCGCGCCCAGGAGAAGAGCGTCCCGCTCAGCGTCCGCCTGTCGCAGGCCGGGCTCGACTGGACGCCCCAGAAATTCTGGATCGTGTCCGCCGTCGTGGCGGGCGTATTTTTCGCGGCCGCTGTGTTCGCGGGCGGCGGACTGATCGGCGCCGCCGGTCTTGCCTTTGCCGGCGGCTTCGGCCTGCCGCGCTGGGCACTCGGCTTCCTCAAGAAACGCCGCGAAACCAAGTTCCTGGCTGCACTGCCCGATGCGGTCGACGTGATCGTCCGCGGCATCAAGGCGGGCCTGCCCTTGTTCGAATCGATCAAGGTCGTGGCCGCCGATGCGCCCGAGCCGCTGCGCAGCGAGTTCCTGGCCATCATCGAGACGCAGGCGATCGGCATGCCGCTGGGCGAGGCCTGCGCGCGGCTCTACGAGCGCATGCCGCTGCCGGAGGCCAATTTCTTCGGCATCGTGGTGTCGATCCAGCAGAAGTCGGGCGGCAACCTCTCCGAAGCGCTCGGTAACCTCTCCAAGGTGCTGCGCGACCGCAAGAAGATGAAGGAAAAGATCCAGGCGATGTCGATGGAAGCCAAGGCCTCGGCCGGCATCATCGGATCGCTGCCGCCGATCGTGATGTTCCTGGTCTATCTCACGACGCCGCAATACATCTCGGTGCTTTGGACTCATCCCACCGGCCAGCTGATGCTGGTCGGCTGCGTCGTCTGGATGTCGATCGGCATCCTGGTGATGAAGAAGATGATCAACTTCGATTTCTGACGGTGGCGTATGGTCGAATTCCTCGTCTCGAAACTGCACGACGTCCGTTTCATGACCATGCTGCTCGCGGCCATCGCCGCGAGTGCCACGGTCTATACGCTGGTGATGCCGTTGTTCGCCGGCGAGGGCCTCTCCAAGCGCATGAAGGCGGTGGCGAGCGAGCGTGAGCGCATACGGCAGCGCGAGCGTGAGCGTCTCAACAAGAACGAGAAGGTTTCGCTGCGCCAGACACCGAAGCAACTCGTCTCCAGGGTGGTCGAGGACTTCAACCTGACGAAATGGCTCGCGCAGGAAGCTGCGCGGGACAAGCTCATCATGGCAGGTTACCGCGGCCAGGCACCCTATATCACCTTCCTGTTTGCCCGCATGGTCGCCCCGATCGTGTTCCTGATCGGCTCGGCCCTCTACGTGTTCGTGATCGGAAACATGCAACAGGCGCTGCCGATCAAGATCGGCATCTGCCTCGGCGCCGCCTATCTCGGCCTCCAGGCGCCGATGCTGTTCCTCAGGAATGCGATCTCCAAGCGCCAACTCTCGATCAAGCGTGCGTTTCCCGACGCGCTCGACCTGCTCCTGATCTGCATCGAATCCGGCATGTCGGTCGAGATGGCATTCCGGAAGGTTGCGAACGAAATCGTGGGCCAGTCGATCGCGCTGTCGGAGGAGTTCACCCTGACCACCGCCGAGCTGTCCTATTTGCAGGATCGCAAGGTCGCCTACGAGAACCTGGCACGGCGTACCGGGCTCGAGGGCGTCAAGTCGGTGTGTCTGGCGCTGCAGCAGGCGGAACGTTACGGCACCCCGCTCGGCCATTCCTTGCGCGTCATGGCGCAGGAGAACCGCGACATGCGCATGAACGAGGCCGAGAAGAAGGCGGCCGCGCTGCCGCCGAAGCTCACGGTGCCGATGATCCTGTTCTTCCTGCCGGTGCTGTTCGTGGTCATTCTCGGACCCACCGCCATCAAGGTCACCGAGATGCAGTGAGCCGGGCTGGGCCCATACGCTCTGCCACCAAGGCCAGGAAGTCAGATGATCAGTCGGGCTGGCTCAGCGAAGCGATCGGCGTCCGCTTCGGCGCGCCGCGCGGGGCGTCGCTGCGGCTCAGCATTTCCTTAAGATAGGCGACATTGGCCGCAGCCTGGTCCGGCGGCAGGTCCGCCTTGACGATGGCCTCCGCTTCCGCGAAGCGGCCCTGCAGACCGACGACCAAGCCGAGGTTCTGCCGCACCCGGGCGCCGGCACGCGGCGAGGCATGGGCCTGCCGTAGCGCCTCTTCCGCCTTCGGCAGCTCTTTCGACAGCATGTAGGACAGGCCGAGGTTTGAGAGCACGCCGGGATCACCCGGTGCGATCTTCAGCGCGCTCGCGTAATAGGATCGCGCCTCCTCATGACGGCCCATCTGGTCCAGCGCGGTGCCCTGCACAGAGAGCAGGCGCCAGTCCGGATTGTCGGGCGAATGCGCCTTCGACAGCACGTCGAAGGCCTGCTGGAAATTGCCGTTGTCGGCGAGTGCGCGGCCGTATTGAGCGAGCAGCGCCTTGTTGCCGGGGTTGGCGATGGTCGCCTGCTCGAGCACGGCGGCCGCCTGGGCGCGTTGGCCGTTGGCGCGCAAGGCCTGTCCATAGGCGAGTGCGGCGTCGGCATCCCGGGGATTGGCGCGGTAGCGCTCGCCATAGGCTTCGACCGCACGCGCCGGATCGGTCGGCGCGCGATCGGCGGAGGCCGCATCCGCCCGGGGGCCGACCGAGCCCGTCACCTCGGAGAGCTTCGACATGGCCGTGCAGCCGCCGAGGCCCATCGCAACCGTCGCGACCAGCGACGTGGAAGCAAGTAGCCGGGTAAGCCTGATCCGTTGACGCATGACGCTTTGACTCTCGAGCTGCTCGATCGAGCCGAACGCGTCAGCAATAGAATGTTAACCCTAACGGCCGGTTAACGGCGCTATCCGACGTGCTCCTCTCGCGCCGGCGGTTGTTGCGGAGGCGCGCCTCCGCCGAGGCCGAGATCGGGGCCGAGCGCCTTCACCTGCTGGTCCAGCTCCCGCAGCAATTGCAGTCTCTGCCGCGCCCGCCGTCGAACGTCGATCCCCTCGCGAGGCAGCCGCGGCACCTGGCGCAGGAAGTCGTGACGGTTGATCAGGCCTCTCCCGTAGAGCTCATCGAGCTGAGCGCGATCGATGCCGAGCACGTCGGCGGATTGCTCGATCAATCGACCGAGCAGCGTTCTCACCGCGGCGAGCACGTCGACATCGAATCCCGGCCCGGATCTCGCGGCCTTGCGCTCGAGCTCCGCCCAGGCATGGGCCGAGACGACGTAGGCGTAGAGCGCATTCGCCCAGTTCGGCTCCGCCTCATCGTAGAAGCTGCCACGCATGAACAGCCGGCGGACGATCGCCGCGACCTGGTCGCGTGTCAGCGCGCCGGATGAGGCGGCCGTGATCGCCGACTGGAGGGCCGGATCACGGGAAAAGTCGCGTCCCGCGGGCAGCCTGATGACGCCGCCCGGCAGGTTGGAATCGAGTGGCCTGAAGGCCGCATCGTTGCGGAGCCTCGAATAGCGGGTGATCGCGAAGCGGTGCTCCGTGCGGCCGGCATGGGACGCGGGGCCGAAATGGACGAGGTTGAAGCCGGCATCGTCACCGGCCTGCCCGGTCGAGGACGGACAGGAGAGCACGTAGATCGTGCGCCAGAACGCCTCACCGCTGTCGCTCGACGTCGCACGCGGATCGGGGATGGAATAACGGGTCAGCCCCTCGACATGGCGATGACCGTGCAGAACCAGATCGACGTTGAGCGAGGTGGCGGCCTCGAGGAAGGTCGCGGGTGCGGCGAGATACATCAGCGGCTCGTCGGGCACGCCGAGAAAGCGCTTTCCTTCGCCGGTCGCCTGCGGCAGCGGATGATGGTGCAGGGCCAGCACGCGGACCAAGTTGTCCACGGGCTCGGCATAGTCGGTGCGCCCGGAAGAACCGATGCTCCCCGCGAGCTCGGCGCTCAGCCGGGCGGAATCGGCGACCATCGCCTTGTAGGCGCTCTCGCCGATCTTGCCGCTCGCGAGCGCCATGAGGCTTGCGCGATTGGAATCGAGCAGCACCAGGTCGAGGCCGGCCTGACGGTAATAGACGCTCTTCGCGCTCCGCGGCAGGTGCAGGTAATCGTAGGCGTCGTGACGGCCCGCACGCTGGCTCGGCCGCTTGACGTCGTGATTGCCGGCCACAGCCTGGATGTCGGTGAACAGCCCGGTCTGCCGGAAGGATGCGATGACGGCGAGCGCCTCGTCGAGCGCGCGCGGCGTCGGGTCGTCCACCAGGTCGCCCGTGATCAGCAGGATGCGATCGGGAACATTCGCGACAGCCGCCATCTTCTCGCAAATCGCGGCCCTGAGCGTCTCGATGGCCGGAAGCAGCCGGCCCGACCCGTCCAGATGCAGGTCGGAAATCTGCGCAACAACGAACGATCTATCCATTTTGCGCCGCTCATCTGCAATGCTGCGCCGCCCAAACAGCAAGAAGAATGCTTCGACGAACGGATTCAGCCGTATCGACCTAACCTGGGCAGGCACCGTGCTGCTGCGTGTCTGCGTTCGGGTCACGCAGAGCGAGCGGCACAATCTAGAATATTCGCAGATAATGCCACAACCAAAGCGCTAGTAAAGCCCTGCGGCCGCGGCGTCGCGAACGGCAGCTCTCGGCGTCAGATACGAGATTTGTCCGAGGAGGGTTTCGTCTCGTCCGCTCAATATTCGATGGCAATCCGCTTGCGGATCTCGTCGACGCGCCTGTCGAGCGCATCGAAGCGCGCGTGGACGGAGCGGTCGTGGAGATAGAAGAGGTAGCCGCCGGCAAGGAACGCGAATATCCAATGGTGGTGCTCGACATAACCGAAGATCACCTCGATAGCCTGGCCGATGAACGTAACCACGCTCCACACAAACTCCATTGCATGTCCTCCCGGCGCGTTTGTCGTCGGTCGCCCCCGATTTCATTCTGGCGACCGTTGCCGGAACCTACCATGGCCCCCTTGAGGCGAGTAGCGGCTCGCCGAACGGTGACGGCAAAGCCGATTGCAGCCGCGGCCAAACTCTGCGAAGTCTCGTCCGTTCGCATGACTCGCCTGAACTGACGATCCGGACCCGCCAATGCCTTCTGTCTTCGAGACGTCATCCACCGCCACCCCGATCACCTTCGTCACCAAATCGAGCTGGGATCAGGTCGCCGAGACGCTGCCGCCGGCGCAACGCCAGTTCGCGAGCGCCAGCGCCTTTGCCGCAAAGCCGGGCGGCTATCTTGCCCTGCCCGCGACCGACGGCGCCATTGCACAGGTGCTGTTCGGGCTCGAGGAGGAGAGTGCAAGATCGCGCGACCTGTTTCGGCCCGGCGCCCTGCCCGGCCTTTTGCCGCCGGGCACCTATCGGTTTGCGAATGCACCGCACGACGCACGGCTCGCGGCGCTCGCGTTCGCGCTGGGATGCTATCGCTTCGCCCGCTACCGCAAGGCCGACAGGCCCAACGTCCGGCTGGTGCCGCCTGACGGTGTCGATGCGGCCGAGATCGAGCGGATTGCCGATGCCGCAATGCTCGCGCGCGACCTCATCAACACGCCCTCCAACGACATGGGCCCGGACGAGCTCGCCGCAGCGGCGCAAGCGCTCGCCGCCGAGTTCGGCGCGAGCTTCGCCTGCACCATCGGCGAAGAGCTGGCGAAGAGCTTTCCGCTGATCCACGCCGTCGGCATGGCCTCCAGTCGCGCGCCGCGGCTGATCGACATCGTCTGGGGCGATCCTGATCATCCCAAGGTGACGCTGGTCGGCAAAGGCGTGTGCTTCGACACCGGCGGCCTGGACCTGAAGCCGTCGAGCGGCATGCTGATCATGAAGAAGGACATGGGCGGCGCCGCCAACGTGCTGGCGCTGGCGCGCATGGTGATAGATGCGAAGCTGAAGGTGCGGCTGCGCGTGCTGATCCCGGCGGTCGAGAACGCCGTCGCCGGCAATGCCTTCCGCCCGCTCGATATCTTCACCTCGCGCAAGGGGATCACGGTCGAGATCGGAAACACCGACGCCGAAGGCCGCCTCGTGCTCGCCGACGCGCTGGCGCTGGCCGACGAGGAGACGCCCGATCTGCTGATCGACCTGGGTACGCTGACCGGCGCGGCCCGCGTCGCGCTGGGACCGGATCTGCCGCCCTTCTACACCAATGATGAGACGCTGGCCTCCGACGTCGCGCGCTGCGCGGTGAAGGAGAACGATCCGTTGTGGCGCATGCCGCTGTGGCCGCCTTACGATGCCTGGCTGGACTCCAAGACCGCCACCATCACCAATGCACCATCGGGCGGTTTTGCCGGCTCGATCACCTGCGCCCTGTTCCTGCAACGCTTCGTCGAGCGCGCCAAGAGCTGGCTGCATGTCGATATCTTTGGCTGGACGCCGTCGGCGAAGCCGGCACGGCCCGAAGGCGGCGAGTGCCAGGCCGCGCGCGCCATCTACGCACTGCTGAGCGAGCGCTATGCATGACCCGCGGCTGACACCGGCGCGCGGCGACCTCGCCGCCAAATATCTCGAAGGCAAGGTGCAGGCGGATCGCTACGTCGCCGGCGAGGAATTCGAGGTGGTCGAAGCGATCGCGCCGTTGCGCGAGCAGCCGTCTTCGAACGCGATGCTGATGACGGAGGCCCTGCGCGGCGAACGTGTCACGGTCTACGACCGCAACGGCGAGGGTTGGGCGTGGGGCCAGCTCAATGGCGATGGCTATGTCGGCTGGCTGCCGGATGCGGCGCTCGCAAAGCCGGCGGCCGCCCCAACTCACTTGGTCAGCGCGCTGCGGACGTTTGCGTTCCCCGGACCCTCGATCAAGCTCCCACCGGCCGACACGCTCGTGATGGGATCGAGGCTCGCCGTGGCGCGCCAGGACGGCGGCTTCGCCGTGACGCACGACGGCAGATATCTGCCGAGATCGCATCTCGCTCCGCTCGATCACCGCGAAGCGGATTTCGTCGCGGTCGCCGAGCGCTTCCTCGGCACGCCCTATCTCTGGGGCGGCAAGAGCAGCTTTGGCATCGATTGCTCCGGCCTCGTCCAGGTCTCGCTGGCATCGACCGGGATCGGCTGCCCGCGCGACAGCGACATGCAGCTCGCCGGTCTCGGCCGTGCGCTGGAGCCGCATGAATGGAGCAGCTTGCAGCGCGGCGATCTGATCTTCTGGAAAGGTCATGTCGCGATCGTGCGCGATGCCGCCACCATGGTTCACGCCAATGCGCATCACATGGCAACGGTGATCGAGCCGATCGAGCCGGCGATCGCGCGGATCAAGGCGGCCGGCAGCGAGGTCGTTGCGATCAAGCGGCTGTAGCCGCGCACCTTGTAGATGGGTAGAGCGCAGCTACGTCGCCACCGCCCCATTCCCGGCCGTTTCCAGCCGGAACGCGGCCGCAAACAGCGCGCGCGTGTAATCCGTCTTCGGATTCCTGAACAGCTCGGCCGCCTGACCTTCCTCGACCACCTTGCCGCCGCGCATCACGATGAGGTGGCTGGCGAGCGAGGCGACGACGCGCAAATCGTGCGAGATGAACATGTAGGTGAGCTCGCGCTTGCGCTGCAGCTCGCGCAACAGATCGACCATCTGCGCCTGGAACAGCATGTCGAGTGCGCTGGTCGGCTCGTCGAGCACGACAAAATCCGGCTCCAGCACGATCGCGCGCGCGATCGAGATGCGCTGACGCTGGCCGCCGGAGAATTCGTGCGGATAGCGGAAGCGCGTCTCCGGATTGAGCCCGACATCCTCGAGCGCCTTGACGACGCGCGCCTCGCGTTCTTCGCGCGAGAGCTTCGGCTGATGCACGGACAGGCCTTCGGCGATGATGTCGGCGACCGACATACGCGGTGAGAGCGAGCCGAACGGATCCTGGAACACGATCTGCATGTCGCGCCGGAAGGGACGCATCTCCTGGAAACGCAGGCCCTGGATGTCGTTCCCTAAGAACACGATGCGCCCGTTCGAGGAGATCAGCCGCAGCAGCGCCAGTCCCAGCGTCGTCTTGCCCGAGCCGCTTTCACCGACCACGCCGAGCGTCTCGCCCTTGCGTACGGCGACGCTGACGCCGTCGACCGCCTTGATGTGGCCGACCGTCTTGCGCATCAGGCCGCGCTTGATCGGGAACCAGACTTTGAGATCATCGGCCGACATCACCACCGGCGCATCCGGCTGCGGCGGCGCCGGATCGGGCTTGGGCTCGGCCGCGAGCAGGTCGCGCGTATAGGGGTGTTTCGGGGTCTTGAAGACCTGCTCGACCGGCCCCTGCTCGACGATCGCGCCGCCCTTCATGACACAGACGGTGTCGGCGATGCGGCGCACGATGCCGAGATCGTGGGTGATGAACAACAGGCTCATGCCCAGCCGCGAGCGGATCTCGGCGAGCAGCGCCAAGATCTGCGCCTGCACGGTGACGTCGAGCGCGGTGGTCGGCTCGTCCGCGATCAGAAGGTCCGGCTCGTTGGCGAGCGCCATCGCGATCATCACGCGCTGGCGCTGGCCGCCGGAGAGCTGGTGCGGATAGCTGTTCAGCCGCGTCTCCGGATCGGGAATGCCGACCTGGGTCAGCAGCTCCAGCGTCCGCTTGCGCGCCTGCGCATTGCTGGTCGGATTGTGCAGCTGGATGATCTCGCCGATCTGGGCCTCGATCGTGTGCAGCGGATTGAGCGAGGTCATCGGCTCCTGGAAGATGATGGAGATGTCGCTGCCCCTGAGCTCGCGCATCTGCTGCTCGGATTGGTCGATCAGCTCCTGCCCCTTGAAGCGGATGCTGCCGGAGGGGTGGGAGGCGTTCGGATAGGGCAGCAGCTTCAGGATCGAGAGCGCGCTGACCGACTTGCCGGAACCGGATTCGCCGACCAGCGCGACGCATTCGCCGCGCTTGATCTGGAACGAGACCTTGTCGACCGCGAGCGTGGTGGCGCCCCCCTGATGGAAAGCCACCGAGAGATCGCGCACGCTGAGCAGAGGCTGGTTGATCGCGTCCATGTGCCTTACCTGAACGTCTTGCGCGGATCGAAGGCGTCGCGCACGGCTTCGCCGATGAAGATCAGGAGCGACAGCATGATCGCGACCGAGAAGAAGCCGGAGAAGCCGAGCCACGGCGCCTGCACATTGGCCTTGGCCTGCGACAGCAGCTCGCCAAGGGAAGGCGACCCCGGTGGCAGGCCGAAGCCGAGGAAATCGAGCGCCGTCAGCGTCATCACCGAGCTCGACACGATGAACGGCAGGAACGTCATGGTCGCGACCATCGCGTTCGGCAGCAGGTGACGGAACATGATCACGGGATTGGAGACGCCGAGCGCCCGCGCCGCCTGGATGTATTCGAAATTGCGCCCGCGCAGGAACTCGGCTCGCACGAGACCGACCAGCGAGACCCAGGAGAACAGCAGCAGGATGCCGAGCAGCACGAAGAAGCCGGGTACGAGCACCGAGGACAGGATCAGGAGTAGATAGAGCGATGGAATCGCGGTCCAGATCTCGATGAAGCGCTGGAAGATCAGATCGACCCACCCGCCGAAATAGCCCTGCACCGCGCCCGCCGCGATGCCGATGACGGACGAGACGATGGTGAGACAAAGGCCGAACAGCACGGAGATGCGGAAGCCGTAGATCAGCCGCGCCACCACGTCGCGACCCTGATCGTCGGTCCCGAGCCAGTTGTATTCGAGATCGCGGCAGCTCTTCAGCCCCTTCTTCTCGACCACCGGCTTGCACTGCTTCTCCGTCAGCATCCAGGTCGGCGGCGACGGCGCCGGCGTCGGCAAATCGAGATTATGGGTGTCGTAGGAGTAGCGGATCAGCGGCCAGACGATGCTGCCGCCCTTTTCCTTGATCAGCTTCTGCAAGTACGGGTCGCGATAATCGGCCGCCGTCTCGAAATCGCCGCCGAACGTCGTCTCCGAATAGGTGACGAAGGCCGGCCAATAGAGACGGCCATCGAACTTGATCAGGAAGGGCCGATCATTGGCAATCAGCTCGGCGAACAGCGAAATCACGAACAGGCCGATGAAGATCCAGAAGGACCAGTAGCCGCGGCGGTTCGCCTTGAAGTTCTGCCAGCGCCGCCGGTTGAGCGGCGACGGAGCGAACGGCTTGCGCGTGATCGGAACGACATCGCCGAGCGGCGACTTCGCTGTGGTCTCGATCGGCGTCGGCGCGGTGATCGTCATCAGACCTCCCGCGCTTCGAAATCGATCCGGGGGTCGATCCACATATAGGTCAGGTCGGAGATCAGGTTGATGACGAGGCCGACCAGCGAAAAGATGTAGAGCGTGCCGAACACCACGGGGTAGTCGCGGTTGAGCACGCTCTCGAAGCTGAGCAGCCCGAGCCCGTCCAGCGAGAAGATGGTCTCGATCAGCAGCGAGCCGGAAAAGAAGGCGTGGATGAAAGTGCCGGGGAAGCCGGCGATCACGATCAGCATCGCGTTGCGGAAGACGTGGCCGTAGAGCACCCGGTTCTCGCTACAGCCCTTGGCGCGGGCGGTCATGACGTATTGCTTGCGGATCTCGTCCAGGAACGAGTTCTTGGTCAGGAACGTCATGGTGGTGAAGGCACCCAGCCCCATGGCGATCAGCGGCAGCGTCAGATGCCAGAAATAATCGATGATCTTCCAATACCAGGGAAACTGCGACCAGCCGTCCGAAGTGAGTCCGCGCAGCGGGAACCAGTTGAAGAAGGAGCCGCCGGCAAACAGGATGATGAGGAGGATGGCGAACAGAAAACCGGGGATGGCGTAGCCGAGCACGAGTACCGTCGAGGTCCAGGTGTCGAAGCGCGCCCCGTCGTTCACGGCCTTGCGAATGCCGAGCGGGATCGAGATCAGATACGTCACAAGCGTCAGCCAGAGGCCAAGCGAGATCGAGACGGGCAGCTTCTCCTTGATGAGCTGGAGCACGCTGACGTCGCGAAAATAGCTCTTGCCGAAATCGAAGCGGGCGAAGTTCCACACCATCAGCAGGAAGCGTTCCGGCGCGGGCTTGTCGAAGCCGAACTGCACCTCCAGCTTCTTGATGAAATCAGGGTCGAGGCCCTGCGCGCCGCGATATTTCGAGTTGATGGCATCGCCGCCGGCACCGACCTGTCCGGGCGCGCGCTGCGCAAAATCGCTGCCGCCGGAAATACGCGAGGTCCCGCCGGTATCGGCACCCGAGAGCTGCGCGATTACGCGCTCGACCGGGCCGCCCGGCGCGAACTGCACGACGACGAAGGACACGAAGAGGATTCCGAGCAGCGTCGGAATCATCAGCAGGATGCGGCGGGCGATATAGGCGCTCATGGCTATTTTGCCTGCTCGAGCTTGGCCGCCTTGGCGGGCTCATACCACCAGATCTCCGGCGCGCCGACGCCATTGGCATAGCGCGGCAGCTTCTGCGGATGGCCGAACTGATCCCAATAGGCCAGCCGGTGCGTCTTGTTGTACCATTGCGGTATCCAATAGCGACCGGCGCGGAACAGGCGATCGAAGGCGCGGCAGGCGACGGTCAGCTCTTCGCGGCTGTCGGCCGCCATGATCTTGTCGATCATGGCATCGATCGCCGGACTGGCGACGCCGGCGAGATTGTACGAGCCCTTGGTGTTTGCGACCTGCGAGGAGAAGAATGCGCGCATGGCATCGCCTGGCGTCGCCGACATGCTGAAGCGCTGGATCGTCAGGTCGAAATCAAAATCTTCCTGCCGGGCCTTGTGCTGTACGGCATCGACGAGGCGCACGCTCGCTTCGATACCGAGCGTCGCCAGATTCTTGATGTAGGGCGCGTGGTGCGGCTGAAACGAGGGCTCGTCCAGCAGGAACTCGATCTTGAACACCTCGCCGTTCGGCAGTACCCGCTTGCCGTCCTTGATGGGAACGCCGGCCTCGGTCAGCAATTGCTGCGCCTTGCGGAGAAGGCTGCGATCCTGACCGGAGCCGTCAGAGGTCGGCGGCGTGAACGGCGCCGCAAACACCTCGTCGGGAACCTGGCCGCGAAACGGCTCCAGCAGCTTCAGCTCTTCCGGCGAAGGCGGCGCATTGCCCGCCATGAGGTCCGAGTTCTGGAACGGCGAGACCGTACGGGCATAAGCGCCGTACATGATGGTCTTGTTGGTCCACTCGAAATCGAAAGCATTGATCAGGGCCTCGCGCACGCGGGGGTCTTTGAATTTGTCGCGCCGCGTATTGATGAACCAGCCTTGCGCACCGGAGGGCGTATCGTCGGGCACGACCTCCATCTTGACACGGCCGTCCTTGACCGCGGGGAAGTCATAGCGCGTCGCCCAGATGCGCGAAGTGAACTCCTCGCGGTAGAGATAGCTCTTGCCGGTAAAGCCCTCGAAGGCGACGTCGCGGTCGCGGTAGAATTCGTAGCGGACGACATCGAAGTTGTAGCTGCCGCGGCAGGGCGGGAGATCAGCGGCCCACCAGTCCTTCACGCGCTCGAACTCGATGTAGCGATTGACCTCGAACCTGCCGACCCTGTACGGGCCCGAGCCGAGCGGAATCTCCAGCGACGATTCATCGAACGGGCGGGACGCGTAGTACGCCTTCGAGAAGATCGGCAGGCTGGCGACATAGAGCGGCACGTCGCGCGCACGCCCCTTGGCAAAGGTGACCACGAACGTCGCATCGTCGAGGGCTTCCGCGCCGACCATGTCGCGCATCTGCACGATGATCAGCGGATGCCCCTTGGTCTTCAGCGTCGTCAGCGAAAAAGCTGCATCGTGGGCCGTGAGCCTGGTCCCGTCGTGGAATTTCGCCTCGGGCCGCATCGTGAAGCGATAGACCAGCTTGTCCGGCGATATTTGCACGGATTTGGCGGCCAGCCCGTACATTGCGTCAGGCTCGTCACTTGCCCGGACCATCAGCGGCGAAAACGTCATGTCCATACCTTGTGCGCCGTCGCCTTTCAGGATGAAGGCGTTGAGCGAGTTGAAGGTCTGGTAGGACTGATTGTAGGCGCGCACCGACGGGATCAGCGAGAACGTGCCGCCTTTCGGCGCATCGACATTGACATAGTCGAAATGATGGAAGTCGGCGGGATATTTGAGATCGCCGAACGCCGACATGCCGTGCGCCTCGATCGCCGCTTCCGATGCTCGTGCGCCGCGCAACGGCTGCGCACCCAGCGACGCCCCGAGGGCGCCGCCAACACCCAAGACCAGCACATGGCGGCGTGACATCTGCGTCATGCGGGAATTGTCCTTCACGACTTCTTTGCGATCCGCGCCGCCTTGTCTGCGTCGTACCACCAGATGAACGGGAAGCCCGACTGACCGTATTTGGGCAGTTCCGCCGGCCGGCCAAAGCGATCCCAGCGTGCGGTGCGGACCTTGTTGTAGGTCCATTGCGGAACGACGTAGTGATTCCACAACAGCACGCGGTCGAGTGCCTTGGTGGCCGCGACGAGATCGTCGCGATCAGTGGCGTAGATCACCCGCTCGATCAGCTTGTCGACGGCCGGATTCTTGATGCCGGCGATGTTGCGCGAGCCGGCGATGTCGGCCGACTTGGAAGACCAGAACTCGCGCTGCTCGTTGCCCGGCGATTGCGATTCGCCCCAAGAGTTCGTGACGATGTCGAAGTCCCACTCGCGCGTCCTGTTCTCGTATTGGGTCGGATCGACCGTCCGCACGCTCACGGCAATACCGAGCCGCTCCAGCGACGGCTTGTAGAACAGCGTAATTCGTTCGAAGCTGGGATCCGAGTTGAGCAGTTCCAGCGAGAACTGGGCGCCGGTCTTGACGTCGATCAGCTTGCGGTCGCGCACCTCGTAGCCGGCCTCCTTGAACAGGCGCAGCGCCTCACGCAGATTGTCACGCACCGCTTCCGGGTTGCCTCCTACCGGATTGGTATAGGCCGTCGTGAAGACTTCGGGCGGCACCTGGGCGCGAATCGTCTCGAGGATCTCGAGCTCTTTTCCCTGCGGCAATCCGGTTGCCATCAGCTCGTCGATGCCGTCGAAATAGCTGCTGATGCGCTTGTACTGACCGAAGAAGATCTGCTTGTTCATCTCCTCGAAGTCGAACGCGTAGTTGAGCGCACGACGAACACGCGGATCGCTGAACTTGGCGCGGCGCAGGTTCGGCACGAAGGCCTGCATCACGCCCGAGCTGCGATTGGCGAACTCCTCGAGGATTACCCGCTTTTCGGTCACGGCCGGGAAATCGTAGGCGGTCGCCCAGCTCTTCGCGCTGTTCTCGGTACGCCAATCCACCTGGTCGGCCTTGAAGGCCTCGATCGCAACGGTGCCGTCGCGAAAATATTCGTAGCGCAGCTCGTCGAAATTGTTGCGGCCCACATTTATGGGCAGATCGCGACCCCAATAGTCCTTGACGCGCTCCAGCGCGATCGACCGTCCTGCAACGAAATCCTTGATCTTGTAGGGACCGGACCCGAGCGGCACTTCGAGCGTGGTGGTGGACACATCGCGCTTGCGGCCCTGCGCATCGGTCCCCTCCCACCAATGCTTCGGCAGCACGATGAGCTGCCCGACGATCTGCGGCAGTTCGCGATTGCCGGGCGCGTCGAACACGAACTTCACCTCGCGCTCGCCGACCTTCTCGGCCTTCACCACATGGCTGTAATAGGCCGAGTACATCGGATGGTGCTTCTTGAAGGAATCGAGCGAGAAGATCACGTCCTCCGGCGTGACGGGCTTGCCGTCGTGCCATTTCGCCTGCGGCCGCAGGCGATAGGTGACGAAGGAAAAATCGTCGGGATGGCTGACCGCTTCGGCCAGCGCGCCGTATTCGGTCGAGACCTCGTCAAGCGCCTGGGTCAGGAGCGATTCGTAGATGAATGCGACGGCGCCGGCGACCTGGCCCTTCACGCCCGAGACGACGATGTTGAAATTGTCGAACGTGCCGACGGCGATCTGGCGCGCCACGCCGCCTTTGGGCGCGTCCGGATTGACGTAGTCGAAGCGCTTGAAGTCGGCGGGATACTTGACCTTTCCGAACAGGGACAGCGCGTGGCGCCAAGGCAACCCATTAGAAGGCAGCTCGCTTGCCGATTGCGCCTGTGCCGTGCCGGCGACGGGAACGCCCGCGACGGAACCAAGGGCTGGAAGCGCTGCCGCAGCAGTGCCGGTGAGCAGGAGATCGCGTCGGGTAATGGCCAAATCAACATCCCTGTCTTGAAGGAGGCTACTCCTTTAAGTTCCCAATATAGGCGAGGTTTCGACGGAGTATGTTGCTTTTTCCTCATCTTGGAAGCCCGGCCGGCCTATCGGATGCGGCCAAACGCCCCGATAACGTCGTTGCGAGGCCCGGATAAGGAAACGGCCAGGCTTTTCAGCCTGGCCGCATATCCGAAAAATGCTCTGGAAGTCTTACTTCGACGCGGTCGGCAGCGGCTGCGGATGCTCCGACAGCGAGTTCAGATAGGCAATGACGTCGGCGCGCTCGGAATCCTTCGGAATGCCGGCGAAGCCCATGGCAGTGCCCGGGATGAAGCCCTTCGGGTTGGCAATGAACTTGTTGAGGTCGTCGAAGGTCCAGGTGCCGCCCTTGGCCTTCATGGCAGCCGAGAAGTTGAAGCCGCCACGGCCCTCACCCCGCTTCTCGCCGACCACGCCATAGAGGTTCGGACCGACACGATTGGGGCCACCCTTCTCGAAGGTGTGGCAGGCGCCGCACTTCTTGGCGGCGGCAGCGCCCTTCTCGACGGAGGCAGTCTGGAGCAGCTTTTCGATCGGCTCGGAGGAGGCTGCGGCGGCGCCACCTTCCTTGCCATGGCCAGCGTCTTCCTTCACCGCGATCTCGAAGCCCGGCTTTTCCGGCATCTTGGGGGAGAACAGTGCACTCGCGGTGAAGCTCGTCACCAGCAGGAAGAGACAGGTGCCGAGCACGGCACCGAGAATCTTATTGAGTTCGAAAGAGTCCATTTCCGGCCAGGCCCCACCGCAAGAAGGAAACAGCGGCCCAAGCGGCCGCCAGGACGAGCCTCGGGAGAATCAAACGTTCCTTATTGTTTCCCCGAGTTTTGCCATTGAGATATCGGTTTGCCCGGGGTCTGGCAACCCGTATAAGCGAGCCGGCTTCAGGCCCGTCCCCATCCCATTTCCCGGTGCGGAAAACGCTCCGTTTTCAGGCTCTTGACCCCAGACCTTTGAACCCAATGATCGACCCCCGCATCCTGGTTCTGATCCCGGCCCGCATGGCGGCCACCCGCCTGCCCGGCAAGCCGCTCGCCGATATCGCGGGACTGCCGATGATCGTGCATGTGCTGCGCCGCGCAGAGGCCGCTGCAATCGGCCGGGTTGCGGTCGCGACCGACACCGACGAAATCGCCTCGGTCGTGACCGCCCATGGCGGTGAGGCAGTGATGACCCGCTCCGACCACCCCTCCGGCTCCGACCGCATCCACGAAGCCATGCAGAAGCTCGATCCCGAGGGCAAGGCCGAGATCGTGATCAATCTCCAGGGCGATTTCCCGACCATCACGCCGCAGACCATCCGCGAGGTGCTGCCACCCTTCGACGATCCCGCGGTCGACATCGTCACATTGGCCTCGCAGATCCACACCGAGGAGGAGGACCTCGCGCCGAGCGTGGTGAAGGCGATCGGTTCGCCGATCGGGCCGAAGCGGTTGCGGGCACTTTATTTCACCCGCGCCACAGCCCCTTACGGCAACGGACCGCGATACCATCACATCGGGCTTTATGCCTATCGCCGCGCGGCGCTGGAGCGGTTCGTATCGCTGCCGCCGTCGCCCCTGGAACGTCAGGAGAGCCTGGAGCAGCTCCGGGCGGTGGAGGCCGGCATGCGGATCGACATCATGATCGTCGATAGCGTGCCTCGCGGCGTCGACACGCCGCCCGATCTCGAAACTGCGCGCAGCATCCTTTCCAAATCCTGAGCCGCTGCTACAAGGCCGAGCATGAGCAAGATGAAGATCGCATTCCAGGGCGAACCCGGAGCCAATTCCCACATCGCCATCGTCGAGGCCTATCCCGACGCCGAGCCGATGCCCTGCGCCACGTTTGAGGACGCGCTGTCGGCGATCTCGTCGGGCGAGGCCGATCTCGGCATGATCCCGATCGAGAATTCGGTCGCCGGCCGCGTCGCCGACATCCATCATTTGCTGCCGGCGTCCGGCCTCTTCATCGTCGGCGAATGGTTCCTGCCGGTGCGGCATCAACTGATGGCGGTGAAGGGGACCAAGCTCGAGGACATCAAGAGCGTCGAGAGCCACGTGCACGCGCTCGGCCAGTGCCGGCGCATCATCCGCAAGCTCGGCATCAAGCCGATCGTGCACGCCGACACCGCCGGCAGCGCCCGCGACATCTCGGAGCGCAAGGACAAGACGGTGGCCGCGATCGCCTCGCGCCTGGCGGCAAAGATCTACGGCCTAGACATCCTCGCCGAGGACATCGAGGACGAGGCCCACAACACCACGCGCTTCGTGGTGCTGGCGCGCGAACCGAAATGGGCGCCCCAAGGCACCGCGCCGCTCGTCACGACTTTTGTTTTCCGCGTGCGCAATTTGCCGGCGGCGCTCTACAAGGCGCTCGGCGGCTTCGCCACCAATGGCGTCAACATGACCAAGCTCGAGAGCTACATGGTGGACGGCAATTTCTTCGCCACGCAGTTTTATGCCGATGTCGACGGCCACCCCGATGACAAGGGCCTCGCCTTCGCCATCGAGGAGCTGAAATTCTTCTCGCGCGAATTCCGCATCGTCGGCGTGTATCCGGGCCATCCGTTCCGCGCGACATTCAGCGAGGCGCAGGATTGATAGCGTGTCCCGGACGCGCGAAGCGCGAGCCGGGACCCAGGGACAGGATACCCAGTCGCGAGATGGGCCCCGGCTCTGCAGCGCACCGCTGCACCGGACGATGCTTCGCATCGCCGGGGAAGCGCTGCGCTGCGTCCGGGGCACGAGAGCGGGTTTACGCGCTTTCTCTTTTCGCCAGCCCGAACGCCTCCGCCAGCAACGAATACGACTTCTTTCGGGCCTCGTGGTCATACACCGCCGTGATCACCATCAGCTCGTCCGGTTTGCTCGCGTAGATCAAGGGCTGCAGCTTCTTCTGCACCGTCGCGGGGCTGCCGACGAACAGGCGCGAACGGTTGCGCAGGATCGAGGTGCGCTCGGCATCCGTATACGGATAGGCCATGGCCTCCTCGACGCTCGGCAGCGGCAGATATTGACCACGGTCGCGGCGAAGGCGGTTGAGGTCGAAGGACGAGGCGAGCCTTTCGGCCTCCTCGTCGGTATCGGCCGCGATGACGGCGACCGCGAGAATGGCATGCGGGCTCGCGCGCCACGCCGAGGGCTGAAATCGATTGCGGTAATGCACCATCGCATCGATCGCGTCGTGGGATGCGAAATGATGGGCGAAGGCGAAGCCCATGCCGACCTGGGCGGCCAATTCCGAGGAATAATCGCTGGAGCCAAGCAGCCAGATCGGCGGTAGCCTGGTGTCGTCGGGCATGGCGACGACGTTGTTGTAGGGGTGCCCTGCGGGGAATTCGCGCGTCTCCCACAGGATCAATTCGTGCAGGCGCTCCAGGAAATCGTCGCCCTCGCGACGGTCGAGCCGGCTTCTGAGCGCGTAGGCCGTGGCACCGTCGGTGCCGGGCGCGCGGCCGAGACCGAGATCGATCCGGCCGGGAAACAGCGCCTCCAGCATCTTGAAGCGCTCGGCGACGACCAGCGGCGCGTGGTTGGGCAGCATCACGCCGCCGGAGCCGACGCGGAGATGCTTCGTCACCGCCGCGATCTGCCCGATCATGACATCGGGCGCCGGGCTCGCGACAGAGGCGAGGTTGTGATGCTCAGCGAGCCAGTAGCGGACATAGCCGAGCCCATCGACGTGACGCGCCAGATCGATGCTGTTGCGTAGCGCCGCGGCGGGCTTGGTGCCTGTTGTGACGACGGAGAGGTCGAGGACGGAGAGCGGGATCATGGCCGGTTAACGTAATGGAGGCCGTCGCGGCGGCAATGGGCGGGCTGCGCAGGCCTGACGCGTACGGACGGGCGGGCCCGCCAGCGGCTCAGGTTGGGCCAATTGCTGCTCGTTTGTAGACAGTTTTTATCCTGCCCACCACGAAATCAGGCCCGCGAAACGAAGCCAAAGAACAATAATTCTTTTTAAATCAGTATATTGTTCCGGCCATCCTCTTTCCCACCAGATGCGCGATTCAAACAAAGAAACTGCACATTGGCCCCTAAATGGGCAACTTCCCATCAATGATGGGCTGTCGACCCGGGGGCCTTTGCCGTATTTTAGGTCTCCGAAGCTAGATCCGATCGCCGGCCTACATTGGAGTGAGTGGCGCCATGACTGACCTGACGACGCCTGCGACAGCCGACCGGCAAGATGGGCACCTGAAACGGCCTGCGATCTCCTTCGAATTCTTTCCGCCCAAGACGGAAGAGATGGAGCGCAATCTCTGGGAGACGATCAACCGGCTCGCCCCGCTCGAGCCGAAATTCGTCTCGGTGACCTATGGCGCCGGCGGCTCGACCCGCGAGCGCACGCATTCGACCATCGCGCGCATCCTGCAAGAGACCGCGCTGCTGCCGGCGGCGCATCTGACCTGCGTCGGTGCTTCGCGCGGCGAGATCGACGAGATCGTCGACCGCTATCACGAGGTCGGCGTCCGCCACATCGTGGCCTTGCGCGGCGATCCCGTCGGCGGCATCGGCACGCCCTATTCGAGCCATCCCGAGGGTTATCAGAGCTCGGCCGGGCTCGTCGCCGGGATCAAGAAGCGGCACGGCGATATCGAAGTCTCGGTCTCGGCCTATCCCGAGAAGCATCCTGAATCGCGCGACTTCGACGCCGATATCGACACGCTCAAGGCCAAGGTCGATGCGGGCGCGACGCGCGCGATCACCCAGGTGTTCTTCGACAACGACCTCTACTTCCGCTATCTCGACCGCGTGCGTGCGCGCGGCATCGATATCCCGATCGTGCCCGGCATCATGCCCATGCACAATTTCAAGCAGGCGCGCAATTTCGTCACCCGGAACGGCACCTCCGTGCCCGACTGGCTCGCCGCGAAATTCGAGGGCCTCGATGACGATGCCGAAACGCGCAAGCTGGTGGCCGCGACCGTCGCCGCCGGCCAGGTGCAGAAGCTCGCCAAGCACGGCGTCGACACCTTCCATTTCTACACCATGAACCGCGCCGATCTCGTGTTCGCGATCAGCCATTTGCTCGGCATTCGCGCCAAGAGCGCGCAGAAGGCGGCATAAGAGAAAATGACCGTGACCGTCTCTCCGAAGCGAACTGCTCTCCTTGCCGCCGCGCGCGAGCGCATCCTCGTGCTCGACGGCGCCATGGGCACGATGATCCAGAACCTGCAGCTCGACGAGAAAGCCTTCCGCGGCGAACGCTTCAAGAACTTCCATCGCGACCTGCGCGGCAACAACGATTTGTTGATCCTGACGCAGCCGCAGGCGATCGAGGACATCCACGCGGCCTACTTGCGCGCCGGCGCCGACATCGTCGCGACCAACACCTTCTCGACGACCTCGATCGCGCAGGCCGATTACGACCTCACCGACATCGTCTACGAGATGGCGCGCGAAG
The DNA here is from genome assembly GCF_025200865.1 of Bradyrhizobium sp. NC92. Classification (NCBI taxonomy): domain Bacteria; kingdom Pseudomonadati; phylum Pseudomonadota; class Alphaproteobacteria; order Hyphomicrobiales; family Nitrobacteraceae; genus Bradyrhizobium; species Bradyrhizobium sp. NC92. The sequence continues at coordinate 1,219,342 of NZ_CP104171.1, read as the reverse complement.
GCGCCCGCCTAGCCGGCAATGCCGCCCGCCGCGTCGCGGCCGAGGACGGCAAGCCGCGCTTCGTCGCCGGCGCAATCGGTCCCACCAACCGCACGGCCTCGATCTCGCCCGACGTTTCCAATCCCGGCTATCGCGCCGTCACCTTCGACGATCTGCGCAAGTCCTATGGCGAGCAGATCCGCGGCCTGATCGACGGCGGCGTCGATCTCTTGCTGGTCGAGACCATCTTCGACACGCTCAACGCCAAGGCGGCGCTCTATGCGATCGCGGAGATCACCGAAGAGCGCGGCATCGACATGCCCGTGATGGTGTCAGGCACCATCACCGACAAGTCCGGCCGCCTGCTGTCGGGGCAGATGCCGGAAGCGTTCTGGAATTCGGTGCGGCATGCAAAGCCTGTGACCATCGGCTTCAACTGTGCGCTCGGCGCCGAAGATCTGCGCGCGCACATCGCCGACATCGGCCGCGTCGCCGACACGCTCGTGTGTGCCTATCCCAATGCCGGCCTGCCGAACGAGTTCGGCCAGTATGACGAAACGCCCGACTACATGGCGCGCCTCGTCGGCGAGTTCGCAGGCGACGGCCTCGTCAACATCGTCGGTGGCTGCTGCGGCACGACGCCGGACCATATCGCCGCGATCGCGGCCGCCGTCGCCCCGCACAAGCCGCGCATCGTGCCCGAGATCGCACCGCGCCTGCGGCTCTCCGGCCTCGAGCCTTTCGTGCTGACGGACGCGATCCCCTTCGTCAATGTCGGCGAGCGCACCAACGTCACGGGATCGGCGCGTTTCCGCAAGCTGATCACCGCCGGCGATTACGCCGCCGCGCTCCAGGTCGCGCGCGACCAGGTCGAAAACGGCGCGCAAATCATCGACGTCAACATGGACGAGGGCCTGCTCGATTCAGAAGCGGCGATGGTGACCTTCCTCAACCTCGTCGCCGCCGAGCCCGACATCGCACGCGTGCCCGTGATGGTGGACTCCTCGAAATTCTCGGTGATCGAAGCCGGCCTGAAATGCGTTCAGGGCAAGCCGGTCGTGAACTCGATCTCGATGAAGGAAGGCGAGGAGAAGTTCATTCACGAGGCGAAGATCGCCCGCCGTCACGGCGCGGCGGTCGTGGTCATGGCGTTCGACGAGGTCGGCCAGGCCGATACGTTCGCGCGCAAGACCGAGATCTGCAAGCGCGCCTACGACATCCTGGTGAACAAGGTCGGCTTCCCGCCCGAGGACATCATCTTCGATCCGAACATCTTCGCGATCGCGACCGGCATCGAGGAGCACAACAATTACGGCGTCGACTTCATCGAGGCGACGCGCTGGATCCGGCAGAACCTGCCGGGCGCGCATGTCTCGGGCGGCGTCTCCAATCTGTCGTTCTCGTTCCGCGGCAACGAGCCGGTGCGCGAGGCCATGCACTCGGTGTTCCTGTATCACGCCATCAAGGCCGGCATGGACATGGGCATCGTCAATGCCGGTCAGATGATCGTCTATGACGACATCGATCCGGAGCTGCGCCAGACCTGCGAGGACGTCGTCCTCAATCGCGACCCCGGCGCGAGCGAACGCCTGCTGGCGCTCGCCGAGAAATTCCGCGGCAAGAAGACGGAAAGCAAGGAAGCCGATCTCGCCTGGCGCGAATGGCCGGTGGAGAAGCGGCTGTCACATTCGCTGGTGCATGGCAACACCGAGTTCATCGAGCAGGACACCGAGGAAGCCCGCAAGAAGTCCTCGCGCCCACTCGATGTCATCGAAGGCCCGCTGATGGCCGGCATGAACGTGGTCGGCGACCTCTTCGGCGACGGCAAGATGTTTTTGCCGCAGGTGGTGAAGTCCGCGCGCGTCATGAAGCAGGCCGTTGCCTACCTCATGCCGTTCATGGAGGAGGAGAAGGCGCGCAACCTTGCGAGCGGCATCGGCACCGAGGGCTCCTCGTCCGCCGGCAAGATCGTGCTCGCGACGGTGAAGGGCGACGTCCACGACATCGGCAAGAACATCGTCGGCATCGTGCTCCAGTGCAACAATTTCGAAGTCATCGACCTCGGCGTGATGGTGCCGGCGGCGAAGATCGTCGAGACCGTGAAGGCGGAGAAGGCCGACATCGTCGGGCTCTCCGGCCTGATCACGCCCTCGCTCGACGAGATGGCGTTCTTCGCCGGCGAATTGCAGCGTGAAGGCTTGAGGCTGCCGCTCTTGATCGGCGGCGCCACCACCAGCCGCGTGCACACGGCGGTGAAGATCGACCCGAGCTATCGCGCCGGTCCCGTCGTGCATGTCAACGATGCCAGCCGCGCCGTCGGGGTCGCCTCCGCACTGCTCTCGCCCGAGAAGCGCGAGACCTATGCGGCCGAGGTGCGCGCCGAATACGCAAAGATCTCGGAGGCGCATCTGCGCGCGCAGGCCGACAAGAAGCGGCTGAAGCTCGCTGATGCCCGCGCCAACCGCGTGCCGGTCGACTTTGCCGCGAACAAGCCGGTGAAGCCGACCTTCCTCGGCACCAAAAGCTTCGACGAATATGATCTCGCCGAGCTCGTGCCCTATATCGACTGGACGCCGTTCTTCCAGACCTGGGAGCTCGCCGGACGCTTCCCTGCCATTCTCGACGACGCCAAGGTCGGCGAGGTCGCGCGCTCGCTCTATGACGATGCGCGCAAGATGCTCAACACCATCGTCAAGGAAAAGTGGTTCCGGGCGCGCGCGACGATCGGCTTCTGGCCGGCGAATGCGCAAGGCGATGACATCGTGCTCTATGCCGACGAAAGCCGGACCAAGAGCATCGCGACGCTGCACACGCTGCGCCAGCAGCTGGAGAAGCGCGAAGGCCGCTTCAACGCGGCGCTGTCCGACTTCATCGCCCCGGCCGGCGTGCCCGATTACATCGGCGGCTTCGTCGTCACCGCTGGGATCGGCGAGGACGCCGTTGCCGACCGCTTCAAGATGGCCAACGACGACTATTCCTCGATCCTGTGCAAGGCACTGGCCGACCGCCTCGCCGAGGCCTTTGCCGAACGCATGCATGCCCGCGTCCGCCGCGAGTTCTGGGCCTATGCACCTGACGAGGCGCTCTCCAACGATGAGCTGATCCTGGAGAAATACCAGGGCATCCGCCCCGCGCCCGGCTATCCCGCGCAGCCCGATCACACCGAGAAGGCGATACTGTTCGAGCTGCTCGATGCGGAGGCGACCGCCGGCGTGAAGCTGACCGAGAGCTTTGCGATGTGGCCGGGCAGTAGCGTGTCGGGGCTCTATTTGGCGAGCCCCGAGAGCTATTATTTCGGCGTCGGCAAGATCGAGCGCGACCAGGTCGAGGACTACGCGGCGCGCAAGGGCATGACGGTAGCGGAAGCCGAGCGCTGGCTCGCGCCGGTGCTGAACTACATCCCGTCGCAGGACAAGGCCTTCGCCGCCACGCCTGCGAACGACGAGATGCCGAAAGACCTCGCCTCGCATCCGCCGGGCTGCACCTGCGCGGTGCACCTCGTGTGGCAGAAAAAGCGCGCCGGCGCGGGGTAAGCGGGGCGTCCAAAACAAAGTAGAGAAAACAACCCCATGCACAGTAGCGATGGGGTTGAAAAGGCTTGAGGATTTTCGGCCTTGCCGAAATCCCGTTGCGGCGTCGGGCAAAACAGGGGTATTGTGGCATCATCGGGCTGCTGTAGCGGTCCGACACTCTCGCCAGGCCCAGCGCCGTCATTCCGGGGCGCGCCTCTTGGCGCGAGCCCGGAATCCATTTGTCCTCATCTCCCGCTGCACGATGGATTCCGGGCTCGCGCTTCGCGCGCCCCGGAATGACAGAGCGCACCTCATCCCTTCGGCGGGGACAGCGGCTGCACGATCTCCTGGAACGGGGCCAGTGCCTCGCAACGCGCGCTATGCGCCGCGAGCGCCGGATAGCGCGACGCATCGAACAGCTGTGGATGCGCTTCGCGGGTAAAGCGGACGACGCAGGCCACCGCGATGTCGGCGTGGCCGATGCGCGTCCCCAGCCAGTACGGCGTCGTCACCCTGGCGCGCTCGGCCTCGAGCACCTCCAGCACGTCCGCGATCTGTGCCTGGCAGCGCTCGACCCACAGCGCGAGCTGCTCCTTCCGCAGCACGCGCTCGTAGAGCAGGCTGACCGCCTTGTCGCCGAGGCCGGAGGCGAGCGCGCAGATGCGCAAATGCCTGCGCCGCTCGGTGCCGCCGCGCGGCAGCATGGCCTTCTCGGGCCCGACGAGGTCGTCGAGATAATCCAGGATGATCATGCTCTCGATCAGCGCCTCGTCGTCGTCGAGCACCAGCGTCGGCACGCGGCGCAACGGATTGTAGGGCGCGATCTTGTCGGCATCGCCGAAGGTCGACCATGGCTTGTGCTCGAAGGCGAGCCCGTAGAGCCGGAGCGCAATCGCGACGCGGCGGACGAAGGGGGAATCATATTGGCCGATCAGGAACATGGTTCTCGCTCTTCTCAATCATTGAACAACGGCCGATCAGTCTCCACGACGGGCTCGGCGCGACGCAACAAAAATCTCGGAAAGGGAGCATTGCGCCGGCTGCAACGAGGTCCGCGGGCGGCCTTGCGCTCAAAGGCCGTCCTGGATCGAGCGCTTGATCGCGGCGATGGCCGTCTCGTTGCGCTTGTACATCGTCCATTGCTTGATGCGCTTGGCGCGCACCAGCTTGGCTGCCGTCAGCACCCGCATGTGCTCGCTCAATGTCGGCGCGCTGACCCCGAGCTTTTCGGCGATCAGCAATCCGCAGACGCCGTCCTCGACCAGGTCGCCATCTTCCTGCTCGCGAAAATGCCGCCGCGGATCCCGCAGCCATTCCAGGATCTGCAGGCGGCGTTCGTTGGCGAGCGCGCGCAAGGCGACGGCAAATTTCATTTAGCCATTTTGCTAATTACCTAATTGATGTCAACGCTCCCTTGGGCTATCCTGGACGGTATCATGACAGCGACAATGGACATCAATCGGGAGCGGATTGCGGCGACCGAGCCGGTCATCCGTCCGCATATCAGGCGCACGCCGCTTGTTCAGGCCGATCTCGCCGATTTCGGCCTGCCGGCAGCGCCCGTCACCTTCAAGCTCGAGATGCTGCAGCATTCCGGATCGTTCAAGGCGCGCGGCGCCTTCGCCAATCTGTTGCTGCGGCAGGTGCCGCAGGCCGGTGTCGTCGCCGCATCCGGCGGCAATCACGGCGCGGCCGTCGCCCATGCGGCGCAGCGGCTCGGCATTGCCGCCACGATCTTCGTGCCCGACATCACCTCGCCGGCCAAGGCCGAGCGGATCAGGGCTTATGGCGCAAAGCTCGTGATCGCGGGCAGCCGCTACGCCGATGCGCTCGCCGCGAGCGAGGCGCATGTCGCCCAGACCGGCGCGCTGGCCGTCCATGCCTACGATCAGGCCGAAACCCTGCTCGGCCAGGGCAGCGTCGGACTGGAATTGGAGCAGGATGCGCCCGGCATCGACACGCTGCTGGTGGCGGTCGGCGGCGGCGGGCTGATCGGCGGCATTGCGGCGTGGTACGCCGGCCGGACGCGCATCGTCGCGGTCGAGCCGGAACAATCGCCCACCCTGCACGCCGCGTTCGAGGCGGGCGCGCCGGTCGATGCGCCGGGCGGCGGCATCGCCGCCGACAGCCTTGCGCCGCGGCGCGTCGGCGAGCTGATGTTTCCGGTCGCGCGGGCCCATGTCGAGCGCGTCGTCCTGGTCAGCGACGATGCGATCCGGCAGGCCCAGGCGGCGCTGTGGTCGCACTTGCGCCTCGTGGCCGAGCCCGGCGGCGGCGCCGCCGCCTTTGCCGCGGTGCTCTCCGGCCGCTATCGTCCTTCGCCTGCCGAGCGTCTCGCGATTTTGGTCTGCGGCGCCAACACGACGGCGGTGAATTTCGATAGCTGAGTGGGAATGACATGACGGCACCGCGCGGACTGATCCTGATAGCGATCCTGCTGCCGATAATCGGTGCCACCCACGCCCAGAACCGCCAGATCGACGACCGCCCGACCGGCTTTCTGACACCGTCGAGGAACATCGCCTGCCAGTTCTTCACCGACAATGGACAAGGCGTGCTCCGCTGCGACATCATGAACATGGACGCGCGCCCGCGTCGGCCCGCCGATTGCGAGCTCGACTGGGGCCACGCCTTCGAGATGAGCGCGAAGGGCGCCGCAAGCCGCATCTGCGCCGGCGACACCGTGATGGATCCCTCGCTGCCGGTGCTGGCCTATGGCGAGGTGTGGCAGCGCGGGGGATTCACGTGCCGGTCGGAGGAGAGCGGGCTGACGTGCTTCAATGCGATGCAGCGGGGGTTTTCGCTGGCGCGGGGGAAGCAGGAGGTGTTTTGAGATCGTAGGCCCATTGCATGCGGAAAAGCAGGTCCCGGACTTTGCTGTGCGCCATCCAGTACGGCGCCGCCGCCCTTTGATGTGCTAATCAGAAGATTGACGTCAGCGCAGCACTTCGTCATTGCGAGCGCAGCGAAGCAATCCAGAAACTCTTCGTGCAGACATTCTGGATTGCTTCGTCGCAAGGGCTCCTCGCAATGACGGTGAGGAGGCAGCCGCACACTACTCGATGATCGGCACGTGCTTCGCCGCATCTCGCGGCGATCTCCCGTCGAGGCGTGGGTCGTCGTCGATTTCGATCTGGCGGCGGAAGGGGTGGAAGCCGGTGCGCTGATAGAAGGCCACCGCCCCGGGATGATCGAAAGTGCAGGTGTGCAGCCAGAGGCGGCAGAGGTCGCGTGACCATGCGATCTCCAGCGCGCGGTTCATCAGGAAGCGGGCGGCACCCGTTCCGATCAGGCCGGCGGTGACGCCGAAATAGACCACCTCGCACTGGCCGGGTTCGCGGAAATCCAGCTCCAGAAAGCCTTCATCGCGCCCATCCTCGACGAGGGCATAGACCTCGACGCCGGGCGCATGGATGATTGCGGCGAGTTCGGTGTCGGTCAGATGCGGCCGCGCCAGCCAGAGCCAGTTCTCGCCGACGCGGCGATAGAGATCGCGGTACCAGACAAGCGCGGGGGCATCGACCTTGCGCAGGGACCAGTTTCCCGGGGGATCGTCGCGGCGCGCGGGAGGCGCGGTTATCTCCAGATGAGTGACGACGGCGGCGATCTTGCCGTTCGGGACGTCGGAATGGCCGTCGGGGACGATCATGCTTCGTTGCTTCTTTCGTTATGGGCGAGCGGGCCGCGCCGTTTGAGCCACCACAGCAGCGCCACACTCCGTCATTGCGAGCGCAGCGAAGCAATCCAGGATCTTTCCGCAGAGGCAGTCTGGACTGCTTCGTCGCAAGAGCTCCTCGCAATGACGACGTGGAGGCAGTTGAGCGCGCCTCGCGGCATCGAGCTGCGAGGCCGTGCCTACGCCTATCCCTCCCCCTCGTCGCTTGCCAGCACGCCCTTCACTGCCCTCGCCCAGCCGGCGAGCTTCCGCTCGCGCGTGGCCTGGCTCATGTTCGGCTTGAAGCGGTGCTCGAGACGCCAATTGTCGGCGAATTTGGTCGGCTCGGGATAGACGCCCGCATTGAGGCCGGCGAGATAGGCGGCGCCGAGCGCCGTGGTCTCCTGGATCACGGGACGATCAACCGGTGCATCCAGGAGATCGGCGAGGCGCTGCATGGTCCAGTCGGAGGCGGTCATGCCGCCGTCGACGCGGAGCACGACGCTGGCGGTTTCCGAGCTCGGCCAGTCCGCGCGCATCGCGGCCCAGAGGTCGAAGGTCTGATAACAGACGCTCTCCAGCGCCGCATGGGCGAGCTCGGCGGGGCCGGTGTTGCGGGTGAGGCCGAACAGCGCGCCACGGACGCGCGGATTCCAGTAGGGCGCGCCCATGCCGACGAAGGCGGGGACGAGATAAACGCTCTGCATGGAATCCGATTGATCGGCAAGCGGCCCGGTCTCGGCGGCATGCTTGATGATGCCGAGGCCGTCGCGCAGCCATTGCACGGCGGAGCCCGCGACGAAGATCGAGCCTTCGAGCGCGTAGGTGCGTTTGCCATCGAGCTGATAGGCGACGGTGGTGAGCAGCTTGTTCCTGGAGACCACGGGCGTGGTGCCGGTGTTGAGCAGCGCGAAGCAGCCGGTGCCGTAGGTGGACTTCATCATGCCCGGGCGGAAGCAAGCCTGGCCGATGGTGGCGGCCTGCTGGTCGCCGGCGATGCCGGAGATCGCGATGGCGCCGCCGAACAGGTCCGGCGTGCTCTCGCCGAAGCGGGCGGAGGAGTCCTTCACCTCGGGCAGCATCGAGCGCGGCACGCCGATGATCGCCAAGAGCTCGTCGTCCCATTCGCCGGTGTGGATGTTGAACAGCAGCGTGCGCGAGGCATTGGTGGCGTCGGTGGCGTGCACCTTGCCGCCAGTGAGGCGCCAGAGCAGGTAGCAATCGATGGTCCCGAACATCAATTCGCCGCGCGCGGCGCGCGCCCGGGCGCCCGGGACGTGGTCGAGGATCCAGGCGACCTTGGTGCCGGAAAAATAGGGGTCGATGATCAGGCCGGTCTTCTGCGAGATCACCGGCTCGCGGCCTTCTGCTTTCAATTTTGCGCAGATGTCGGCGGTGCGGCGGTCCTGCCAGACGATGGCGCGGTGCACGGCCTGGCCGGTGGCGCGGTCCCACACCACGGTGGTCTCGCGCTGGTTGGTGATGCCAATCGCGGCGATGTCCTTTGCGGTGATGCCGGCGTGCTCGATCGCCTCGCGGCAGACCATCACGGTCGAGGTCCAGATGTCCTCGGGCTCGTGCTCGACCCAGCCGGAGGCCGGAAAATGCTGCGGAAACTCGGCCTGCGCCTTGGCGGCGATGGAAATATCGCCGCGAAACACGATCGCGCGCGAAGAGGTGGTGCCCTGGTCGATGGCGAGGACGAAAGACATGGCGGCTTACCTTGATGTTTTCTTGGATGTGTTCTTGGCGTTTCCCGGAGGGGTCGTTGTGTCGGGCCAAAGGGAGCGGATTGGAGGCAGAAGGTCAAGATTGGATGCGTCGGGTGCCACGCTTACTTACCCTCCCCTGGAGGGGGAGGGTAAGAGAAGGGTCGCGCGAGCCGCTAGGTTCGGCGGTGCTTTAAGGGTGTCGTCTCTGCGTCGCTCGATCCGTACAGCTCGACATAGATGCGCTCCATCACCGCGGTCAGATCGGTCGTGATCTCCAAATTCCAGAACCGGATGACGCGGTAGCCTTCGTGTTCGAGCCAGCGTTGGCGGTCGAGATCGCGGGCGGCCGTATGGTCTTCATTGTGGTGGCCGCCATCGAGCTCGATGATCAGGCGCCTGGCAGGGCAGAAGAAGTCCACGACGTACGGACCGATCGGCGCTTGCCGGCGGAAGTGTGAGCCATCCATCGGTAATTCTTTGAGGGCACGCCACAAGATGCGCTCATGTGGGGTTGTATTCGCCCTCAGCTTTTTCGCGGCGTTACGTCGGATTGATGTTGAGACCATTGCCTTGGCTTCACCCCACCCCGTCCCAAGCTGCGCTCTGCGCAACTTGGGACGACCCTCCCCCTCCAGGGGAGGGTAAGCGACGCCCGTCACGCCGGCAACCAGAAGTCGCGTCCCGGCAGAGCCGACAAGGCTATGACCATCTCGACCAAAATGCTAAATGCCATGTCGGGCCAATGGGGCGGCATGACTTTCACCTCCTTTCAGTTCGGCGTCTTCGTGGCGGCCGTGTTCGGCGCTTATTACCTGCCGCCGCTGCGCGGCTTCCAGGTGCAGCTGCTGGTGGCCGCGAGCGTGTTCTTCTACGGGTTCGGCCAGCCCGAGTTGCTGCCGCTGCTGCTGGTCGCGGTGCTCGGTACCCATGTCTGCCTGGTGCTGGCGTTCGAGAACCGGGCTGTGTGGATGCCGGCCGGCATCGTCTTCAACCTCGGCCTGCTGGCGTTCTTCAAGTACAAGTTCCTGTTCGTCGATGGCGCCGCAAGCCATCTGACCGGCGTCGCGCCGCTCGACTTCCTGCTGCGGCTGCCGCTACCGATCGGCATCTCGTTCTTCGTGTTTCACAACATCAGCCTGCTGGTCGACCTGACGCGCGAGAAACGCACCGCAAGCCTGCGCGAGGTCTTCCTCTACATCATCTTCTTCCCGCAGCTGGTGTCCGGCCCGATCACGCGCGCGGCCCAGTTCATGCCGCAGATCGTGCCCAAGCGGATCAGTGACGTCGCCTTCGTCGAGGCCGCAAAATGGATTCTCGTCGGCTATTTCTTCAAGCTGTATGTGGCGAACAATCTCAACGAGATGACGTCCTACATGGACTTCCCGCTCCACGAGACGCTGCGCACGCAGGACCGCTGGCTGCTCGTGTTCCTCTACAGCTACCAGATCTACGCCGACTTCTTTGGCTATTCCGCGATCGCGCTCGGCCTCGGCCTCTTGTTCGGCTATCGGCTGCCGGTGAACTTCAACCTGCCCTACATCTCGACATCGTTCTCGGAGTTCTGGACGCGCTGGCACATCTCGCTGTCGAGCTGGCTCAGGACCTATCTCTACATTCCCCTCGGCGGCAACCGGCACGGGGGCTTGCGCACCTATCTCAACCTGATGATCGTGATGACGCTCGGCGGGCTCTGGCATGGCGCGAGCCTGAGCTACGCGCTGTGGGGCATGGCGCACGGGCTGCTGCTCGCCATCGAGCGGCCGTTCCTGAAGCTTCTCGGCGACCGCCCTGCGTTGCGCGTCGTCCGGATGAGCGTCGTGTTCTTCTGCGTCACGATGCTCTGGATCTTCTTCAAGCTGCCGAATTTCGACCACGCGATCAGCTACCTCAAGGGCATGTTCATCGCGACGGACGCGCCCAATCCGCCGAAGCTGTTCTATAATCTCGCCCTGCTCTACGCGCTGCCGGTGATCATCCAGCATGTCGGCATCGGCGCGCTGGTCGACGGTCGGTTGCGGCGATGGGAGCCGTATCTCTATGGTGCGCTGGCGGCGCTGGCCTATCTCGAAGCCGGGCCCGACAGCGCCTTCATCTACTTCCAGTTCTGAACCATGCGGCAGGATATGACACTTTCGTGGATGATCAGGTGCGCCGGCGGCGCCGCGATGCTGCTGCTCGCCTGCGGCCTCGCCACCGCGCGCTTCGGCTCGGCCCTGCAGCAGCCGGCCGTCACCACGCGCGACGGCAGCCTCGTCACCCTCAACCGCTATGTCCGGGAGCCCACGCCTGACATCGTGCTGGTCGGCAGCTCGGTCGCGTGGCGCCTGAAGGAGGAATATTTCTCGTTGCCCCGAATCCGCAACCTGGCGCTGGCCGGCGGCTCGCCGGTGACGAGCCTGGAGATCATCGCAAGGCAGAAAAGCCTGCCGAAGATCGTCCTGATCGAGGCCAATGTGCTCACGCGCCTGCCGGACGACGCGCTGATCGAGAAATTCTCCGGCGGCGCGGACAACGATGCGCGGTTCCTGCGCCCGGTGCGAACGGCGGTGGCCGCCTACGAGACCTGGAATCACACCCCGCCAAGCCCCGCAGAGGCGCGCGCGGCGCGGGATCGCCTGCTCGGCGAGCCACCGAGCACTTTCGACAACAAGGTCTATCTCGACCGCGCCGTGCAACAGATGAACGACGAGGACCCCACGGTTGCGGCGCGGGTGAATGTGGTGCGCATCAAGGCGCTCATCGACGAGATCGAGCGGCGGGGATCACGCGCCTTGCTGTTCGAGATTCCCTTCGCGGCGGAGATCGAGGAGTCCCGCTTGGTCAGGATGAGCAAGGCGATCGTCCACACGGCCTTCCCGGATGGCGGGCGCTGGCTGCCGATCCATCCGCCGATCGGCGAGCTGCGCTGGGCCGACGGCGTGCATCTCGACGAGCGGTCCGCCCTGATCGTGGTGCGCGCCATCGAGGGCGCGCTGGCGGCGCGCGGGGCTACACCGCCGCGGTCGTGACGCCGCCATCGATGACGATGGTCTGGCCGGTCATGAAGCTCGAGGCGTCGGAGGCGAGGTAGGCGACGGCGCCGGCGATCTCGTCGGGCTCGCCGATGCGGCGCAGCGGCGTGGTGGCGGTGCGGCGCTTCAAATTGGCTTCGTCTTCCCAGAGCGCGCGGGCGAAGTCGGTCTTGACGAGGCCAGGCGCGATGCAGTTGACGCGGACGCCTTTCGGGCCCCATTCGCCGGCGAGCGAACGGCACAGCGCGAAGTCGGCGGCCTTGGAGATGCCGTAGGCGCCGATCACGGTGGAGCCGCGCAGGCCGCCGATCGAGGAGATGATGATCACCGAGCCCTTGCCGCGCTCGGCCATCTCAGGGATCGCCAGCGCGGCGAGCCAGATGTTGCTCTTGACGTTGCTTCCCATGATCTTGTCGAAGGCTTCGTCGGTGATGTCGAGCAGCGGGCCGTAATACGGGTTGACCGCGGCGTTGCAGACCAGGATGTCGATCTTGCCGTAATGCTTCGTGGCGCCTGCGATCAGCGCCTCGACCTCGGCCTTGCGCGCGATGTTGCAGGGGATGACGATGGCGTCACCGCCGGCCGCATTGATGCCGTCGGCGACCTCCTTGCAGGCCTCCGCCTTGCGCGAGGAGACCACGACCTTGGCCCCGAGCCTGGCGAGCAGCTCGGCGGAGGAGCGGCCGATGCCGCGGCTGGAGCCGGTGACCACGGCGACCTTGCCGGTGAGATCGAACGGGGTGTTTTTCATTTGGTGTTCTCGATGCTTCAACGGCTTCCGTCATTGCGAGGAGCGAAGCGACGAAGCAATCCAGACTGCCTCAACGGAAGGATCCTGGATTGCTTGCTTCGCTCGCAATGACGATGTGGAGAGATCCCGGGACGATCGCCTCTTGATGCCCCGGGATGACGCCAAGGCGTCAGATCAACCCGCCCGCATCGGCGACGCGGCGCTGGTGGTAGTCGGTGTCGCCAAAGGTGTTCTCGATCATGGTGAGGCGCTTGAAGTAGTGGCCGATCTTCGCCTCCATGGTCATGCCGATGCCGCCGTGGAGCTGGATCGATTGCTGGCCGACGAACTTCAGCGACTTGCCGATCTGCACCTTGGCCGCGGCGATGGCGTTGCTGCGCTCCTTGGCGTCCTCGAAATCACCAGCCATGGTCGCGAACATCGACATCGAGCGCGCCTGCTCGGTGGCGACGAACATGTCGGAGGCGCGGTGCTGCAGCGACTGGAACGAGCCGATCGCGACGCCGAACTGCTTGCGCGTCTTGATGTACTCGACCGTGGTCTTGAGCGACTCGTCCATCAGGCCGACCGCTTCGGCGCAGAGCGCGACGCGGGCCTCGTCCACGACACGCTCGATCAGCGCGAGCGAATCCTCGGGGTTGCCGAGCACGGCATCAAGGCCGACCTCGACACCGGTGAAGGTGATGTCGGCGGCGTGCAGGCCGTCTTGCGTGGGATAGGACTTCCTGGCGACGCCCTTGGCATTGGCCGGGACCAGGAACACGCCGATGCCTGACTTGTCGCGACGGTCGCCCTTGGTGCGTGCGGTGACGATCAGGGTGTCGGCGTTCTCGCCGTTGAGCACGACGAACTTTTCGCCGTCGATCACAAAGCCGTCGCCCTTCTTCTTCGCGGTCGTGGTGACGTCGAACAGATCGTAGCGCGAGTTCTTCTCGAGCTGGGCGAAGGCGAGCGTCTTGCTGCCGTCGATGATCCCCGGCACGTGCGCGGCCTTCTGCGCATCGCTGCCGGCATGACGCAGGAAGCCGCCGCCGATCACGACCGTGGCCAGATACGGCTCCAGCACCAGCGCCTTGCCGAGTGCCTCCATCACGATCATGGTCTCGACGCCGCCACCGCCGAAGCCGCCGTCGGCCTCGCTGAAGGGCAGGCCCAAAAGGCCCTGCTCGGCGAGCTTGAGCCAGACCGTTTTGCTCCAGCCGCCCTTCTCCGCCATGTACTTCTTGCGCTGCTCGAAATCGTAGGAATCGGTCAGCAGGCCGTCGATGCTTTCCTTGAGAAGCCGCTGCTCCTCGGACAGATCAAAATCCATGTTTCTCTCCAAATCGGCGGGAATTGTCCTGCCGTCGTCCTCACCCTCAGACGTCATCCCCGCGAAGGCGGGGATCCAGTAAACGTAGCCGCCGGCTGTACTCACGACCGCCGCGGCGTACTGGGTCCCCCCACCTTCGCGGGAGACGACAGCGTCATTGTTGATTCACAGCCCCAGCACCGCCTTGGCGATGATGTTGCGCTGGATCTCGTTGGAGCCGCCGTAGATCGAGACCTTGCGGTTGTTGAAGTAGCTCGGCGCGATCTGGGCGGTCCAGTCCATGCCTTCATTGGAGCCGTCGTCGCCGTGCACGTCGTAGGGCGCGGCGAACGGGCCGATCACTTCCATCAAGAGCTCGGTGGTGGTCTGCTGGATCTCGGAGCCCTTGATCTTCAGCACCGACGAGGCCGGATTGGGCTTGCCCTTGCCGTGCTTGCCTTCATCGGCGACGACGCGCAGCTGGGTCAGCTCGAGCGCCTTCAGCTCGATCTCGCAGGCCGCCAGCTTCTCGCGGAAGGCGGGATCCTGGATGATCGGCTTGCCGGCGGATTCGACCTTCGACGCCAGATCCTTGATGCGGCGGATGCGCTCCTTGGAGACGCCGACGCGGGCGATGCCGGTGCGCTCATTGCCGAGCAGGAATTTTGCGTAGTCCCAACCCTTGTTCTCCTCGCCGATCAGGTTCTCGACAGGAACTTCGACGTCGTCGAAGAAGACCTCGTTGACCTCACGGCCGCCGTCGATGGTCTGGATCGGGCGCACCGTGACGCCCTTCGACTTCATCGAGAACACGATGAAGGAGATGCCCATCTGCTTCTTGGCGTTGTTGTCGGTGCGGCAGAGGCAGAAGATCATGTCGGCGTGCTGGGCGAGCGTGGTCCAGGTCTTCTGGCCGTTGATGATCCACTTATCGCCACGGCGCTCGGCCTTCGTCTTCAGCGAAGCGAGGTCGGAGCCGGAGCCGGGCTCCGAAAAACCCTGGCACCACCAATCGTCGACATTGGCGATGCGCGGCAGGTACTTCTTCTTCTGCTCCTCGTTGCCGAAGGTGTAGATGACGGGGCCGACCATGCTGACGCCGAAGGCGAGCGGCTGCGGCGCCGGATAGGACTGCAGCTCCTCGTTGAAGATGTAGTGCTGCACGGAGCTCCAGCCAGTGCCGCCATATTCCTTCGGCCAATGGCTGACGCCCCAGCCCTTCTTGTTGAGGATGCGCCACCACGTCACCATCTCGTCCTTGGAGAGATGACGGCCCTCGACCAGCTTGCGCCGCGTATCCGGCGGCACGTTGTCGCGGAAGAACTGCCGCACTTCGTCGCGAAACGCCTGCTCTTCTTTCGTGAATGCGAGATCCATCGGATCCTCCTGTGAATTACTGCAAAACTTCGAACAGCCCGGCCGCGCCCATGCCCCCGCCGACGCACATGGTGACGACCGCGTACTTGGCCTTGCGGCGGCGGCCTTCGATCAGAGCGTGGCCGGTGAGGCGCGCGCCGGACATGCCATAGGGATGGCCGACCGAGATCGCGCCGCCGTTGACGTTGATCTTCTCGGGGTCGATGCCGAGCTTGTCACGGCAATAGAGCACCTGCACCGCGAAGGCTTCGTTCAGCTCCCAGAGGCCGATGTCGTCGACGGTGAGGCCGTGACGCTTGAGCAGGCGCGGCACGGCGAAGACCGGGCCGATGCCCATCTCGTCCGGCTCGCACCCGGCGGAAACGAAGCCGCGGAAGATACCGAGCGGCTTGAGGCCGCGCTTGGCGGCTTCCTTGTCGCTCATGATCACGGAGGCGCTGGCGCCGTCGGAAAGCTGGCTGGCGTTGCCGGCGGTGATGGTGAAACCCTCCCCGCGCACGGCCTTCAGGCCGGCGAGACCTTCGATCGTGGTCTCGGGGCGCGGGCCCTCGTCCTGCGACAGCGTGACTTCCTTCATCGAGACGGCGCCGGTCGCCTTGTCGGTGACCGCCATCTGCGTCGTGATCGGGGCGAGCTCGTCCTTGAACTTGCCGCCCTGCTGTGCGGCCGCGGTGCGGCGCTGGCTCTCCAGCGAATATTCGTCCTGCTTCTCGCGCGAGATGCCGTAGCGCTTGGCGACGACTTCCGCCGTGTCGATCATGGGCATGTAGACCTCGCCCTTGATCTTGAGCAGCGCCGGATCCTGGGCGTGGAAGCCGTTCATCTTGTCGTTCTGCACGAGCGAGATCGACTCGCCGCCGCCACCGACCGCGATCTCGACGCCGTCGAAGATCACCGAGCGCGCCGCGAGCGCGATCGCCTGCAGGCCCGAGGCGCATTGCCGGTCGATGGTGGTGCCGGCGACGGTGACGGGAAGGCCGGCGCGCAGCAGCGCCTTGCGCGCGATGTTGCCGCCAGTCGCGCCCTGCTGCAGCGCTGCGCCCATCACGACGTCCTCGACCTCCTTCGGATCGATCTTGGCGCGGGCGACCGCTTCGCCGATGGCGTGGCCGAGCAGCGTCGCGCCCTCGGTGGCGTTGAGCGCGCCGCGATAGGCCTTGCCGATCGGGGTGCGGGCGGTGGAAACGATGACGGCGTCGGTCAAGAGCGACCTCCTGATGCGGTTGTCGTGGATTGTGACGGTTTCTGCTGCTGGCGCAATTCGTGGCGCGACAATTTCCCGACCGGCGTGCGCGGCAGGTCATCGACGAATTCGACCGCGGCCGGCAGCTCGTGCCTGCCGAGCTTGCCGGCAAGCTGCGCGCGCAATTCGTCGAGCGAGAACGGCTTTGCGTCGGGCCTCAGCTTGATGAAGGCCTTTGCGGCTTCGCCCCGATACGGGTCGGGAATGCCGAGCACGATCACCTCGTGCACGCCCGGAATGGTGTAGATCGCCTGCTCGATCATCTGCGGATAGACGTTGAAGCCGCCGGAGATGATCATGTCCTTCTTGCGGTCGACCAGGAAGAAGTAGCCGTCGGTGTCGACATAGCCGATGTCGCCGGTGAGGAAGCGGCCGTCGACGAAGGCCTCGGTCGATCCCGCCGGCTTGTTCCAGTAGCCTTTGGTGACATTCGGGCCCTTGATGCGGATCTCCCCGATCTCGCCCGGCGGCAGCACGCGTCTGGGATCGTCGAGCGCGACGACGTCGAGCTCGATGCCGGGCAGCATCAGGCCGATCGAGCCGGGCTTCTCGGGACCCGTGGGCGGATGGCCGGTGCCGGGCGAGCAGGTCTCGGTCATGCCCCAGCCGCTGCGCAGCTTCTTGCCGACCTTGCGCTCGAAGAAGCTCGCGATCTCCACCGGCAGCGGCGCGCCGCCGGAGCCGATGGTGACGAGCGAGGAGAAGTCGCGCTTGTCGAGATCGGGCAGCGCGGCGATCGCGATCCACATCGTCGGAACGCCCGGGAAATAGGTCGCACGCTTCACCTCGATGTCGCGCATCACGGCTTCGACGTCGAAGCGCTGATGCAGCGAGATCAGATTGCCGCGCCGAAGCGAGGACAACAGCACCACGGTCAGCGCGTAGATGTGGAACAGCGGCAGCACGCAGATCACGCGTTCGATCACGTCGCCGCGGGCGGCGCGCGCCGGCTTGCCCCAGACGTCGTAGATCGACACCGCCGAGGTGAGATTGCCGTGGGTGAGCATCGCGCCCTTGGGCAGGCCGGTGGTGCCGCCGGTATATTGCAGCAGCGCGACGTCATCGGCCGCGACAACAGGCCATTGCGCAGGCGCGGCGGCTCCCTCGACGAAGGTCTTGAAGGTGACGATGCGGGGATCGTCGGGGATCGCCGCCTGCGGCGTGCCGACCTTGCCCCAATGATCGTCCTCGCAGACGACGAGCTTGTCGATCAGGCCCTTCTCCAGGAATTTCAACACGGTCGGCAGCAGGGCCTGGAGGTTGGAGGTGACGAGCACACGCGAGCCGGAATCGGTGATCTTGTGCGTCAGCGCGATCTCGCCGTCGAGCGGCGACAGATGCGCGACGCGGCCGCCGGCCTTCAGCGCGCCGAAGAAGTTGACGGGGTGATCGGGCGTGTTGCCGAGGAACAGCGCGACCGAGCTGTTCTTGCCGCACCCGGCGCGCAGGAACGCCGCGGCGGCGCGATCGGCCTGAGCTGCGAGTTCGGTGTAGCTGATCGGTCGGTCGCGGAACTCCAGCGCGGTGCGCGTGCCATAATCGGCGGCGGCCTTCGAGAGGAGATCCGGCAGCGTGCCCTGGACGATGGTGTCGTCCCACCGCACGCCCTCGGGATAAAACTGTTCGCCGGGATGGGTCATTTTCTTGATTGTTTGAGCGAGCACTCGCGAAATCCATAGCCACCAGCTGGGGTTACGGATTCCGGGCCTGCGCCTTGCGGCGCATCCCGGAATGACAAAGGTTGAGACGAAGCGGCCATCACGCCGCTTTCGACTCGGCCGCGAGCGAGGCGAACGTCTTGCCCTCCGCCGCGAGCTTCTTCAGCAGCGGGGCGGGCTCGAGGCTGGGGTCGTTGGTCTCCTTGGCGTAGAAGGCCAGGCGATCGGCGATGTGCTTCAGGCCGACGCTGTCGGCCCAGAACATCGGGCCGCCGCGATAGATCGGCCAGCCGTAGCCGTAGAGCCAGACCACGTCGATGTCGCTGGGACGCGCGGCGATGCCTTCTTCGAGGATCTTCGCGCCCTCGTTGATCATCGGATACATCATGCGCTCGAGGATCTCCTCGTCGCTGACGACGCGCTTCTTGCGGCCGAGACGCAGCAAGGTCTCGTCGATCAGCTTCTCGACATCGGGGTCAGGGAGCGGCGCGCGAGAACCCTGCTCGTACTTGTAGTAACCCTTGCCGGTCTTCTGGCCGAAGCGGCCGGCTTCGCAGAGCGCGTCCGCGATCTCCGACTTGATGCCGCGATCCTTGCGCGAGCGCCAGCCGATGTCGAGACCGGCGAGGTCGCCCATTGCGAACGGCCCCATCGGCATGCCGAACTTCGTCACGACGGCGTCGACCTGCTGCGGCAACGCGCCTTCGAACAGGAGCTTCTCGGACTGCTTGCCGCGCTGCGCCAGCATGCGGTTGCCGACGAAGCCGTCGCAGACGCCGACCACGGCCGGCACCTTCGCGATCTTGCGCGCGATCGACACCGCAGTCACCAGCGCATCCGGCGCAGTCTTGTCGGCGCGCACGATCTCGCACAGCTTCATGACGTTTGCCGGCGAGAAGAAGTGCATGCCGAGCACGTCCTGCGGACGCTTGGTCGACTTGGCGATCTCGTCGATGTTCAGATAGGAGGTGTTGGAGGCGAGCACGGCGCCGGGCTTGGCGTACTGGTCGAGCTTGCCGAACACCTCCTTCTTCACCGCCATGGTCTCGAATACGGCCTCGATGACGAGGTCGGCATCGCCGACATTCTCGATACCGACGACGCCGTTGATCAGCGCCATGCGCTTGGCGGGCGCATCGGCCGGGATGCCGCCGCGCGCGGCGGTCGCTTCCCAGTTCTTCTGCATGATGCCCAATCCGCGCTTGAGCTGCTCTTCGCCGGTCTCGATCAGGGTGACGGGCACGCCGGCATTGGCAAAGGACATCGCGATGCCGCCGCCCATGGTGCCGGCGCCGAGAATGGCGACGCGGTTGACGGGCCGCGGCTTGGTGCCTTCAGGAACGCCCGCGATCTTGTTGGCCTCGCGCTCGGCGAAGAAGGCGTAGCGCTGCGCCTTGGACTGGTCGCTGGCGACGAGCTTGAGGAAGCCCTCGCGCTCCTTCTTCAGGCCTTCGTCGAAGGGCAGGTCAATGGCGTAGCCGACGGCATCGGCCGCCGCGAACGGCGCCTCCAGGCCGCGCGACTTCTTGGTCATTGCCGCAACCGCATTGGTGAAGATCGAGCGGTCGGCCTTGGCCGCCGCGAGCTTGGAATCGTCGTCGCGCAGACGGCGCAGCGGGCGCTTCTCCGCCAGCAGCTTGCGCACGAAGGCTTCGCCGCCGGAGGCCGGCCCCTCGATGATCTCCTCGATCAGGCCGTTCTTCAGCGCTTCCGCCGCCCCGATCGGGTCGCCGCCGACGATCATCTTGACCGCAAGCTCGGGCCCGACCGCACGCGGCAGGCGCTGCGTGCCGCCGGCGCCGGGCAACAGGCCGAGTTTCACCTCGGGCAGGCCGAGCTTGGCCTCTTTCACTGCAACGCGGAAATGGCAGGCCAGCGCGACCTCGAGGCCGCCGCCGAGCGCGGTGCCGTGGATGGCGGCAACGACCGGCTTGGGCGAATTTTCGATCTCGGACAGCACGTCGTTGAGGGCGGGCGGCTTCGGCGGCTTGCCGAACTCGGTGATGTCGGCCCCGGCGATGAAGGTGCGGCCGGCGCAGGTCAGCACGATGCCCTTGATGGCGGGATCGGCGATCGCCGCCTTGATGCACTCGAGAATCCCACCGCGGACTGCGGCACTCAGCGCGTTGACCGGCGGGCTGTTGACCGTGACGATCCCGACTTCGTCATGACGCTCAAGCTTGACCACTTCGCTCACGGTGTCCCTCCTTGGTGGGGATTTACTTTTGTTCGATTTCGCGGTGCGGAATTTAATTCCGCATCTTGACGGCAGGGTTATTTTGAAGCACGGACGTTGTCAACGACTCCGCGCAAGAAGCAGATCAGGGATGAAGCGTACAGGAAAGAAGACCGCGACCGATCGGAATTTCGTCGTCGCGCTTTCCCGCGGACTGGAAGTATTGCGCGCGTTCCACCCCAATGACGGCCTGCTCGGCAATCAGGAGATTGCCTCCCGCACCAATCTGCCCAAGCCCACCGTGTCGCGCCTGACCTACACGCTGACCAAGCTCGGCTATCTGACGCCGGTTCCGCGGTTCGAGAAGTACCAGCTCGCACCTGCAGCGATGTCGCTCGGCTACGCGGCGCTGGCCAATCTGGGCGTTCGGCATTTGTCCGAGCCGTTCCGCGAGGAAGTGATGCGCGCGACCGGCGGCGCCGTCGCCGTCGGCGGCCGTGACCGCCACAGCATGATCTATTTCGGGCAGAGCCGCGGCAGCGAGACCGTCGGCGTTCAACTCGACGTCGGCTCGCGCGTGCCGATTGCAACCAGCGCGATGGGCCGCGCCTATTTCTGGGCGCTCGACGACGAAGGTCGCGCTGACGTGTCGCGCATCCTGCGCGAACATTACGGCAGCCGCTGGCCGAAGATGCGCGAGGGATTGGAACGTTCCGGCGAGACCGTCGCGAAATACGGCTTTGCGATTTCGGTCGGCGACTGGCACGACGACATCGGCGCGGCCGGTGTCGCGCTCAAGCTCAACGACGGAACCGGACCATACGCATTCAATTGCGGCGCGCCCGCATTCCGTTTCACGGAAGAGCGCTTGATCAACGACATTGGACCGCGTCTCCTAGCGATGGTAAGGAACATCGAAGCGGCGCTCGGGGGTCTGATGCCGCATTCAAAAAAAGACATCGGCAAAAAGCTGAAATCAGGAGGAAAAGTTGCGCGTGTGGCCGAGGGATTCAGATAGCCTTTGTCATCACCGGGAGCGGCTCGGATCGCCCCATCGCTCACTGAACGACGTGAGCGAGACGAGATGACGCAGGCACAGCTCGCGCAGGGTACATCGCCCCTGCTCGCGGTTCGCGACGTCAGCGTCGTGTTCGGCGGCATCGTCGCGCTCAACGGCGTGTCCTTCGACATGCACAAGGGCCAGATCCTCGGCTTGATCGGCCCGAACGGCGCCGGCAAGACCACGCTGTTCAACTGTCTGTCGCGGCTGTACCAGCCATCGTCCGGCGACATCCTGATGGAGGGCGTGAGCATCCTGTCGCGGCCGCCGCACCGGATCGCCGAGATCGGCATCGGCCGCACCTTCCAGAACGTGGCTCTGTTCCCGAACCTGTCGGTGATGGACAACGTCCGCGTCGGCGCGCATGCCCGCACCTCCAGCGACATCATCAGCGACTCCTTGAAGCTTGCCTGGGTCCGCCGCAGCGAGACCGCGGTCAACAAGAAGGTCCACGAGATCCTCGCCTATCTCGACCTCGAGGACGTCGCGCACACCATCGTCTCCGGCCTGCCCTTCGGCACGCAGAAGCGGGTCGAACTGGCGCGCGCGCTGGCGGCGGACCCGAAGATCCTGCTGCTCGACGAGCCCGCCGGCGGCCTCAATCACGAGGAAGTTCACGTGCTCGGCGACCTCATCCGCCGCATCCGCAACGAGCGCCACATGACCGTGCTGCTGGTCGAGCACCATATGGGCCTCGTGATGTCGATCGCCGACCACGTCGTCGCGCTGAATTTCGGCAAGAAGCTCGCAGAAGGTACCCCCGCCCAGGTGCAGGCGGACCCCGACGTCATCAAGGCCTATCTCGGGAGCAAGGACCAATGACGACACTGCTCAACGTCAAGGACCTGCGCGCCTATTACGGTCAGGTCCAGGCGCTCCATGGCCTGTCGTTCTCGCTCAACGAGGGTTCGCTGACGACGCTGCTCGGGGCCAACGGCGCCGGCAAGACCACGACGCTGCGCGCGATCTGCAACATGGTGCGCTCGACCGGCGGAATCGAGTTCGACGGCAAGCCGCTCAACAACCGCTCCACCGAGAGCATCGTGCGGTTCGGCATCGCCCATGTGCCGCAGGGTCGCGGCACCTTCACCACCATGACGGTCGAGGAGAATCTCCAGCTCGGGGCGATCACCCGCAAGGACAGCGCCGGCATCGTCTCCGACATCGAGCGCATGTATGCGCATTTCCCGGTCTTGAAGCAGCGCCACACCCAGCAGGCCGGCACGCTCTCCGGCGGCGAACAGCAGATGCTCGCGGTCGCCCGCGCCCTGATGCTGCGGCCGCGGCTGATGCTGCTCGACGAGCCCTCCTTCGGCCTCGCGCCGCTGGTGGTGCGCGATCTGTTCGGCATCCTCGGCAAGATCAACCGCGAGGACAAGGTGTCGATCCTGGTGGTCGAGCAGAACGCCCAGCTGGCGCTCGAGCTCGCCGACCAGGCCTATGTGATCGAGACCGGCCGCATCGTGATGTCCGGCAAGGCCAAGGACATCGCGAACAACGAAGAAATCCGCAAATCCTATCTGGGTTACTGAGGGAGCCGGCACAATGGAGC
Source organism: Bradyrhizobium sp. NC92 (assembly GCF_025200865.1). Classification (NCBI taxonomy): domain Bacteria; kingdom Pseudomonadati; phylum Pseudomonadota; class Alphaproteobacteria; order Hyphomicrobiales; family Nitrobacteraceae; genus Bradyrhizobium; species Bradyrhizobium sp. NC92. The sequence goes on along the minus strand of NZ_CP104171.1, from coordinate 1,196,365 downwards.
TGTTCACCAACCAGGTCCTGGCCGGCATCGCCACGGGCGCGATCTACGCCTGCATGGCGCTCGCCGTGGTCATGATCTACCAGGCCATCGACCATCTCAACTTCGCGCAGGGCGAGATGGCGATGTTCTCGACCTTCATCTCGTGGCAGCTGATGCAGTGGGGCGTGTCCTATTGGGCCGCCTTCCTGATCACGCTGGCATTTTCCTTCGTTGCCGGCATCGCGATCGAGCGCATCCTGTTCAAGCCGCTCGCCAAGGCACCGGTGCTCACCAACGTCGCCGGCTTCATCGCGCTGTTTGCGATCATCAACTCGTCGGCCGGCCTGATCTGGGACTTCACCATCAAGCAATATCCGACGCCGTTCGGCTCCGCGCCGTTCCTCGGCAGCCAGCTGATCTCGACCCACCAGGCCGGCATGATTGGCGTCACCGTGCTGCTGTTGCTCGGGCTCTATTTCTTCTTCCAGTACACCCGCATCGGTCTTGCCATGCGCGCGGCCGCCTCGGTGCCTGAATCGGCCCGCCTCGTCGGCATCAACACGAGCTGGATGATCGCGCTCGGCTGGGGCATGGCGACCGCGATCGGCTCGATCGCCGGCATGCTGATCGCCCCTGTCGTGTTCCTCGAGCCCAACATGATGGGCGGCGTCCTGATCTACGGCTTCGCCGCGGCGGTGCTCGGCGGACTGTCGAGCCCGTTGGGCGCCGTGGTCGGCGGCTTCCTGGTCGGCGTCTTCGAGAATCTCGCCGGCACCTACATCCCGGGCGTCGGCAACGAGCTGAAGCTCCCGATCGCGCTCGCGCTGATCATCTCCGTCCTGGTCGTCAAACCCGCTGGTCTGTTAGGCCGGCACATCGTCAAGCGAGTTTGATCATGAGCGCAGCAGAAGAAGTCGTCGCCGAAGGCCACGAGGCGGTCGAGGCGGTTCCGAAGCGGGCCATGACGCTGGGCACCGGCACCTCGCTGGTGGTGCTGGCGGCGCTGTTGATCGTGCCGATGTTCGTCAAGAACTTCATCATCTTCCAGATGACGATGCTCCTGATCTACGGCCTCGCGGTGCTGGCGCTGAACATCCTGACCGGCGGAAGCGGCCAGTTCTCGCTCGGCCAGAGCGCGTTCTACGCCGTCGGCGCCTATACCTCGGCCGTGCTGATGGAGCACGCCAACATCAACTACGCGCTGACCATTCCGATCTCCGCTGCGGTCTGCTTCGCGTTCGGCTATTTGTTCGGCAAACCGGCGCTGCGGCTGTCCGGCGTCTATCTCGCGCTCGCGACCTTCGCGCTCGCGACCGCGATGCCGCAGCTGCTCAAGCTGAACTTCCTCGAGCACTGGACCGGCGGCGTGCAGGGCCTCGTCGTCACCAAGCCGGACGCGCCGTTCGGCCTGCCGATGTCGCAGGACATGTGGCTCTATTATTTCACGCTCATCGTGACGGTCTTGATCTACATCTTCTCGGTGAACCTGTTGCGCTCCCGCTCCGGCCGCGCCTTCATGGCGATCCGCGACAACGAGATCGCGGCCTCCTCGATGGGCGTCAACGTCGCGCTGTACAAGACGCTGGCGTTCGGCGTGTCCGCCGGCATCACCGGCGTTGCCGGCTCGCTCGGCGCCATCGCGGTGCAGTTCGTCGCACCCGACAGCTACACCATCACGCTCGCGATCTCGCTGTTCCTCGGCATGGTCGTCGGCGGCGTCGGCTGGCTGCCCGGCTCGTTCGTCGGTGCGGCCTTCATCATCTTCGTGCCGAACATGGCCGAGAGCATCTCCAAGGGCCTCTCCGGCGCGGTGTTCGGCGTGCTGTTGTTCCTCGTCATCTACCTCGTGCCGCATGGTGCAAGGCAGGTCGCGATCCTGGGCCAGCAACTCGTCGGCAAGCTCAGGAAGAACTGAAGACCCGTTGAATTAACCAAGGAGACCGAATTGTATTTTGGAAGAACACTGCGAGCCGCCGCGCTGGTCACGGCAACGGCGGCCATCACTCTCACCTCCGGCGCTGCACTCGCCCAAAAGAAATACGACACCGGCGCGTCCGATACCGAGATCAAGATCGGCAACATCATGCCGTACAGCGGTCCGGCGTCGGCCTATGGCATCATCGGCAAGACCGAAGAAGCCTATTTCAAGATGATCAACGACAAGGGCGGCATCAACGGCCGCAAGATCAACTTCGTGACCTATGACGACGGCTATTCGCCGCCGAAGGCCGTCGAGCAGGTCCGCAAGCTGGTCGAGAGCGACGAGGTGCTGGCCGTCTTCAACCCGCTCGGCACGCCTTCGAACAGTGCGATCCAGAAATATCTCAACGCCAAGAAGATCCCGCAGCTGTTCGTCGCCACCGGCGCCACCAAGTGGAACGATCCGAAGAACTTCCCCTGGACCATCGGCTGGCAGCCCTCCTACCAGAGCGAAGCCCACATCTACGCGAAATGGCTGATGAAGGAGAAGCCGGACGCCAAGATCGCGATCCTCTATCAGAACGACGATTTCGGCAAAGACTACCTCAAGGGCACCAAGGACGGTCTCGGCGCCAAGGCCTCGTCCATGGTCATCCTGGAGGAGAGCTACGAGGTTTCCGAGCCGTCGATCGACGGCCACATCGTCAAGATCAAGGCGGCCAATCCCGACGTGCTGCTGATCTACGCGACGCCGAAATTCGCCGCCCAGACCATCAAGAAGACCACCGAGCTCAGCTGGAAGCCGCTCCAGATCCTCACCAACGTGTCGATCTCGGTCGGCAGCGTGATGAAGCCGGCCGGCTTCGAGAACGCGCAGGGCGTGCTGTCGGCCGCCTATGCCAAGGACTCGACGGACCCGCAATGGGCTAACGATCCCGGCATGAAGAGGTGGAACGAGTTCGTCGACAAGTACATGCCGGGCGCCGACAAGTCGGACACCAGCATGGTCTATGGCTATGGCGCCGCCTCGACCCTGGCCAAGGTGCTGGAAATGTGCGGTGACGATCTCACCCGCGCCAACCTCATGAAGCAGGCCGCGAGCCTGAAGGACTTCGCGCCGGATACGCTGCTGCCCGGCGTCAAGATCAACACTGGCGCCACCGACTTCGCCCCGATCGCGCAGCTCCAGATGATGCGCTTCAAGGGCGAGAAGTGGGAACTGTTCGGCGAAATCATCAGCGGTGACGTCGCCTCCGAGTGACGGGCTGACGCTATCATCCAAGACGAGGAGCCCCCGCGGACAGCCGCGGGGGCTTTTTGTTGACGACAGGCGTCAATCTTGTTCAATGCGATCGATCCATCCCGGAGTAGGAGAACAATGGCCGCCGCTCGTTCCCAGGTTGCGCTCCTCTGGGCCGCGCTCGCCTTGTGCACCGCAACGAGCAGCGGAGCGCTGGCGCAAAAGAAATACGACAGCGGCGCATCAGATACCGAGATCAAGATCGGTAACATCATGCCCTATAGCGGTCCGGCCTCCGCCTATGCCGCGATCGGCAAGATCGAGGAAGCCTATTTCAACAAGATCAATGCCGAGGGCGGCATCAATGGCCGCAAGATCAAATTCATCTCCTATGACGACGGCTATTCGCCGCCGAAGACGGTGGAACAGGCACGCAAGCTGGTCGAGAGCGACAATGTGCTGCTGATCTTCGGCTCGCTCGGCACCTCCACCAACAGCGCCATCCGCAAATACATGAACGAGAAGAAGGTGCCGCAATTGTTCGTGGCGAGCGGCGCCTCGAAATGGAACGATCCCAGGCAATATCCCTGGACCATGGGCTGGCAGCCGAGCTACGCGAGCGAGGCGCGCATCTACGCCAAATACGTCATGAAGGAGAAGCCGGAGGCGAAAATCGGCGTGCTCTACCAGAACGACGATTTCGGCAAGGACTATCTGAAGGGGCTGAAACAGGGCCTCGGGCCCAAGGCCTCGATGATCGTGCTGGAAGAAGCCTATGACAGCTCCGAACCGGCGATCGACGAGCACGTCGTCAAGTTGAAAGCCTCCGGCGCCGACGTCTTCATCAGCATCACCAGCCCGAAATTCGCCGTGCAGGGGATCAAGAAGGCGGCGGAGATCAACTGGCATCCGATGCAGATCATCTCCAACGTCTCGGCTTCGATCAGCGGCGTCTTGGAGCCGGCGGGCATCGAAATCTCGCAAGGCGTCCTGTCGGCGACCTACACCAAGGACGGCTCCGACCCGCAGTGGAATGCCGATGACGGCATGAAGAAATTCTACAACTTCCTCGCCCAATACCAGCCCAAGGCCAACAAGCTCGATGCCGGCGTCGTGTTCGGCTACGCCGCCGCGCAGACCATGGTGAAGGTGCTGCAGATGTGCGGCGACGATCTCACCCGCGAGAACGTCATGAAGCAGGCCGCCAGCCTGAAGGACTTCGAACCCGACACGCTGCTGCCCGGCATCAAGATCAACACCGCGCCGGACAATTTCGCCCCGATCGAGCAGCTGCAGATGATGCGCTTCAAGGGCAAGAAATGGGAGCTGTTCGGCGACATCATCTCGAGCGAGATGAGCCACTGAGCGCCGGGGCGGCACAATTCAAGATAGCTGCTTCTTCACAACGCAACTCCCGCGGTGAGTTTGCCCCGCAAAAATCTCACGCGCCGGAATATTCCGAGTCGGCTTCGAAAAGATCTCCGCTCCCGCGATGCTCGTGCGGGGCGTTTGTCTTGCTGACGGCCGTGGATAGGTATTGAATACACGACGGAGCGACGAGCAACGATCGCTCCCAACAAGAACAATCGACACAATCAAACCCACCTAGGGAGAGCAAGATGCCTGCAATGCATGTGCGATTGGGGGCCGTCTCGGCTGCCCTCGTGCTGGCCGCCACACTTTCCACGGCAGCGTCCGCGCAGAAGAAATACGACACCGGCGCATCCGACACCGAAATCAAGATCGGCAACATCATGCCCTACAGCGGTCCCGCGTCCGCCTACGGCGTGATCGGCAAGACCGAAGAGGCCTATTTCCGCAAGATCAACGCGGAAGGCGGCATCAACGGCCGCAAGATCAACTTCGTCACCTACGACGACGCCTATTCGCCGCCGAAGACGGTGGAGCAGGCGCGCAAGCTGGTCGAGAGCGACGAGGTGCTGCTGATCTTCAACTCGCTCGGCACGCCGCCGAACTCGGCGATCCAGAAGTACATGAACCAGAAGAAAGTGCCGCAGCTGTTCGTCGCCACCGGCGCAACGAAGTGGAACGATCCGCAGAACTTCCCGTGGACGATGGGCTGGCAGCCGAACTACCAGAGCGAGTCGATCATCTACGCCAAGTACATCCTGAAGAACCATCCGAACGCCAAGATCGCCGTGCTCTACCAGAACGACGATTACGGCAAGGACTATCTGAAGGGCTTCAAGGACGGGCTCGGCGGCAAGACCTCGATGATCGTGATGGAGGAAAGCTACGAGGTCTCGGAACCGACCATCGACTCCCACATCGTCAAGCTCAAGGCGACCGGCGCCGACGTGTTCTTCAACATCACGACGCCGAAATTCGCGGCGCAGGCGATCAAGAAGAACGCGGAGATCGGCTGGAAGCCGCTCCACTTCCTCAACAACGTCTCGGGCTCGATCGGCAGCGTGATCAAGCCGGCCGGCTTCGAGAACGCGCAGGACATCATCTCGTCGCAATACTTCAAGGATCCGACCGACGCGCAGTGGAAAGACGACAAGGCGATGATCGCGTGGAACGAATTCCTGGACAAGTACTATCCGGAAGCGAACCGCGCCGATGCCTCGGTGATGTATGGCTATATCGTGAGCCAAGGCCTCGCTCACGTGCTCAAGGCCTGCGGCGACAATCTGACCCGCGAGAACATCATGAAGCAGGCCGCCAACATCAAGGACTTCGAGCCGGCGGGCCTGTTGCCGGGCATCAAGGTCAACACCTCGGCCACCGATTTCGCGCCGATTTCGCAGCTGCAACTGATCCGGTTCAAGGGCGAGCATTGGGAGCGATTTGGCGAGGTCTTAAGCGGCGACGTCGGCGGCTGACCATTAACCAGTCGCTAAAGAGGTAAGTCCCAATCGACTAAAGACGCAGCCCCTGCGGCCCTGCCGCAGGGGCTTTTCCTTGAAGCTTCTGGGCAAATCGTATTGAATTGCGGTGGCGTCGCCAAAAACAATCAAGCCAAGAAAAGGGACGCGCACACCAAGAAAAAAACAGGGAGATTGGAATGCCTGCTGTCACCGGCAAATTTGCGGCCGCGTCACTGGCGCTCGCGCTCATTGCAGCTGCGACCTCCACTGCATCGGCCCAGAAGAAATACGATACCGGCGCGACCGACACCGAGATCAAGATCGGCAACATCATGCCCTACAGCGGACCGGCCTCCGCCTACGGCATCATCGGTCGCACCGAAGCCGCCTATTTCAAGAAGATCAACGAAGAGGGCGGCATCAACGGCCGCAAGATCAATTTCGTCTCCTACGACGACGCCTATTCGCCGCCGAAGACGGTGGAGCAGGCGCGCAAGCTGGTCGAGAGCGACGAGGTGCTGCTCGTCTTCAACTCGCTCGGCACGCCGCCGAACACGGCGATCCAGAAATACATGAACTCGAAGAAGGTGCCGCAGCTGTTCGTCGCCACCGGCGCCACCAAGTGGAACGATCCGCAGAACTTCCCGTGGACGATGGGCTGGCAGCCCAACTACCAGAGCGAGACGCAGATCTACGCCAAGTACATCCTCAAGGCCATGCCGAACGCCAAGATCGGCGTCCTCTACCAGAACGACGATTACGGCAAGGACTATCTGAAGGGCCTGAAGGACGGCCTGGGCGCCAAGGCCGCGAGCATGATCGTGCTGGAGGAAAGCTACGAGACGTCGGAGCCGACCATCGACAATCACATCGTCAAGCTGAAAGCGACCGGCGCCGACGTCTTCATCAACATCACCACGCCGAAATTCGCGGCACAGGCGATCAAGAAGATCTCCGAGATCGGCTGGAAGCCGACGCACTTCCTCAACAACGTCTCGGCCTCGGTCGGCAGCGTGATCAAGCCCGCCGGCTTCGAGAATTCGCAGGACATCATCTCGGCCGCCTATCTGAAGGACGTCTCCGATCCGCAGTGGAAGGACGACGCCGGCATGAAGGCGTTCCTGGAGTTCATGACCAAGTACTTCCCCGAAGGCGACAAGCTCGACGGCGGCACCATCGTCGGCTACGGCGTGGCACAGACGCTGGTCGAAGTGCTGAAGAAGTGCGGCGACAATCTCACGCGCGAGAACGTCATGAAGCAGGCCGCGAGCCTGAAGGACTTCCGCACCGAAGTGCTGCTGCCCGGCATCAAGATCAATACCGGGCCGAACGACTTCGCGCCGATCAGCTCGCTCCAGCTCATGAAGTTCAAGGGCGACAAGTGGGATCTGTTCGGTGACGTGATCAGCGCCGACGCCGGCGGCTAGAAGCTGCAAAGCGCGGACAACGAGCCCCCTGCGCCGATCACGCAGGGGGCTTTTCTTTGCGCGGCAATTTTGATCACGCGATTGCACAATCGAATGATGGCAAAGGCCGCTTACGCTTTGGCGCACGATGCGGTAGGCAGATGGCGGCGACCTCGTCGCCGCCACTCCCGTCTGCTCAAGGCCATCGTCCATGACCGACCGACGCCCCCTGCTCCGCGCGCTTTACGACGCCGCCGTCGCCGCCGCCCATCCCAACGTGGTGCTGGCCCCTCACCTGCGGCCTGCGCCCAGGGGGCGCGTGATCTGCCTCGCCGCCGGCAAGGGCGCCGGCGCGATGGCCGCGGCCGCGGAGCGGCATTATCTCGACGCGCTGGGATTGGCGCCGGAGTGCCTCGTCGGCATCGCCACCACGCGCCACGGCTACGGCGTGCCGACGCGCCGCATTCGTGTGGTCGAGGCCGGTCATCCCGTGCCCGACGAAGCCGGCCTGAAGGGCGCGGCCGACACCCTCGCACTCGCGGGCGAGGCCGGGCCGGACGATCTCTTGCTGGTGCTGCTCACCGGCGGCGGCTCGGCCAACTGGATCGCGCCGGTGGAGGGCATCAGCTTCGCGCAGAAGCAGGCGGTCAACAAGGCGCTGCTGCGCTCGGGCGCGCCGATCGGCGAGATGAACGTCGTGCGCAAGCACCTGTCGCGGATCAAGGGCGGCCGTCTCGCCCGCGCCGGCAGGAACGCCGCGGAGATCGTGACGCTCGCGATCTCCGACGTGCCGCACGACGATCCTTCCGCGATCGCCTCCGGCCCCACCGTGCCTGATCCGACCACGCTGGCCGATGCGCGCGCGATCGTGGCGAAATACAAGCTCGACATCGACGATGCGGTGCGCCGCGCGCTCGACGAGCCCGCCAATGAAAGCGCCAAGCCCGATGACGCCGCCTTCGCGCGCGCGTCGTTCGAGCTGATCGCGCGGCCCAAGCAATCGCTGGACGCGGCGGTGAAGCTCGCACGCGAGTCCGGTTACGAGACCATCGATCTCGGCGCCGATCTCGAAGGCGAGGCGCGCGAGGTCGCCGCCGACCACGCCAGGCTGGCACTTCAGGCCCGCGCGCAGGGCAAGCGCGTCGCGATCCTGTCCGGCGGCGAGCTCACGGTCACCGTGCGCGGCAATGGCCGCGGCGGGCCGAACCAGGAATACGCGCTGGCGCTGGCCTCGCTCTTGAAGGACACGGCCGGCATTTCGGCGCTGGCCGGCGACACCGACGGCGCCGACGGCGGCGCCGGCCACCCGACCGACCCCGCCGGCGCACTGATCGATGCTGCGACGTTCGCGAAGATGAAGGCGCTGGGACTCGAGCCGCAGGCCTATCTCGACAACAACGACGCGACCACGTTCTTCGAGGCGACCGGCGACCTGTTGCAGCCCGGCCCGACGCTGACCAACGTGAACGACATCCGGGTGATTTTGGTGGATTGAGGCGCCTGCCCCAACAACGGTGTCATTCCCCGCGAAAGCCGGGAATCCAGTACGCCGGGCCTTCTCCGCATCTCACTAAGGCCTCTGGAATACTGGATCGCCCGCCTTCGCGGGCGATGACGGAGTAACTCAAAACTCGTTGGCGATCTTCGCGAGCATTCCGATCAGGGCTTCGCGGTTGGCCTGGCCGAGCAGATCGTTCAGCCGGGCCTCGTGCTTGGTGGCGACGAGCTTCTTCGCCCGCGCCAGCACGGCCTTGCCCTTGTCGGTCAAGACCAGGATGTGCGAGCGGCGGTCGTTGGTGGAGCGGATCCGCGCGCAAAGGTCGCGGCTCTCCAGATTGTCGAGCATGGCCACGAAGTTCGGCCGGAGGATGCCGAGCGTGGAGGCGATCTCGGTCTGGTTACGGCCGGGGTTCTTCTCGACCAGCAGCAGCACCGAGAACTGCGCCGGCGTCAGCTGGAGCGAGGCCATGCAGCGCAAGAAATTCTCGAACACCTTGAGCTGTGCACGTTTCAGGACATAGCCCAGCTGCTCGGAAAGCTCGCCGAGTTGGAGGGCTTCAGCCTGCGGCTCGCCCGCGTCCTTGCGGCCCTTGGCCGCCTCGGCAGGCTTTTCGGAAGACTTTTCAGCGGTTTTGGAAACGGTCATCGCCTCGTGCTCGTAATCCCGCTAAATTCGGGACGGGTTCGTTCCCCGCCCTTGAAGTTATATTTGATAATTGTTATGGACCATATCAAATATCGCATGCGTTTTTCAATGGCTGTGAGCGGACCGTCCACCACAATCAGGAGGACCGGTCCGGATTAAGGGGGAGCGTCCGGTCTTGAATACCACCATCATGCTGTTCCTGCTGCAGGACGGCATCACCAATGGCGCAATCTACGCGCTGCTCGGCCTGGCGCTGGTGCTGGTGTTCGCCGTCACCCGCGTCATCCTCATTCCCCAGGGCGAATTCGTCACCTATGGCGCGCTGACCTATGCCTCGCTGGCCGCCGGCCAGATGCCGGGCACGGCTAAGCTCGCGCTGGCGCTCGGCATCGGCGCCTTCGCCTTCGATCTGTTCGTCGCGCGCAAGGCGCTGCATGGGCGGCTGATCGCGCGCAGCTTCACCGCCAATGTCGTGCTGCCGGGCATCGTGCTGGCGCTGACGCTGTATTTCGCCGCCCAGAAGCCGCCGGTCGCGGTCTGCATCGCGCTGTCGCTGGTGATCGTGGCGATGATCGGCGTCTATCTCTACCGCATCGCCTTCCAGCCGCTGGCGCACACCTCGGTGCTGGTGCTGCTGATCGCCTCCGTCGGCGTCCACCTCGCGCTGCAGGGCCTCGGCCTGTTGTTCTTCGGCGCCGAAGGCCAGCGCGGGCCTGCCGTGCTGTCCGGCGCCTTCACCGCCGGCGCGCTGCGCTTCACCGGCCAGAGCATCACCGTCTACGCCATCACCATCGCCTTCATCGTCGCCCTCTGGCTGTTCTTCGGCCTGACACTCTATGGCAAGGCGTTGCGCGCCACTGCCGTGAACCGGCTCGGGGCACGGCTCGCGGGCATCCGCACCACGCTGTCGGGCCAGATCGCTTTCCTGCTGGCCTCCGTGATCGGCGCGCTCTCCGGCATCCTGATCGTGCCGATCACGACCCTGTATTATGACTCCGGCTTCCTGATCGGGCTGAAGGGCTTCGTCGCCGCGATCATCGGCGGCCTCGTCAGCTATCCCCTCACCGCCGTCGCGGCGCTGGTGGTCGGCATCGTCGAGGCGTTCTCGTCCTTCTATGCCTCCAACTACAAGGAGGTGATCGTCTTCATGCTGCTGATCCCCGTGCTGCTGCTGCGCTCGCTCGCCGCGCCCGCGGTCGAGGAAGAGAAGGACTGAGCCCGATGCAGAGCCGGCTTCCCATCCTCGTCTTTGCACTTGTCATGGCGGCGATCCCGTTCATCCCGGGCGTGCCCCCGTTCTGGATCGTGCTGCTCGACAATATCGGCCTTGCGGCCCTGGTCGCGATGGGCCTCGTGCTGCTGACCGGCGTCGGCGGCCTCACCTCGTTCGGCCAGGCCGCCTTCGTCGGCTTCGGCGCCTATACCACCGCGGTGCTGTCGACCGCCTACGGCCTGTCGCCCTGGCTGACGCTGCCGCTGTCGCTCCTGGTCAGCGGCTCGCTCGCGGTGCTGCTCGGGCTGATCACCGTGCGCCTCTCGGGGCACTATCTGCCGCTCGGCACCCTCGCCTGGGGGCTTGGGCTGTTCTACCTGTTCAGCAAGCTGGAGTTTCTGGGACGTAACGACGGCATCTCGGCGATTCCGCCGCTGTCGATCGGCACGTTCAAGATGCTCTCGCCCGGCTCGATCTACTACGCGATCTGGGTCGCCGTGATCCTCTCGGCCCTGCTGACGATGAACCTGCTGGACTCCCGCACCGGCCGCGCCATCCGTGCGCTACGCCGCGGCCATGTCGCGGCCGAGGCGTTCGGCGTCCACACGCCGCGGGCCAAACTGCTGGTGTTCATCCATGCCGCGGTGCTCGCCGGCCTGTCCGGATGGCTCTACGCCCATCTCCAGCGCGCGGTGAACCCGACGCCGTTCGGTGCGCATATGGGCATCGAATATCTCTTCATCGCCGTGGTCGGCGGCGCCGGCTATGTCTGGGGCGGCGTGCTGGGGGCGGCAATCGTCGTGATCCTGAAAGAGGTGCTGCAGAGCTATCTGCCGTTGATCCTGCCCGGCTCAGGCCAGGTCGAGACCATCGTGTTCGGCATCATGCTGGTGGCGCTGCTGCAGCTTGCGCCCGGCGGCCTCTGGCCCTGGCTGATGTCGTACTTCCCCGAGCGCACCGATGGCAAGAAGCCGGACACCTCGCTGAAGCTGGAGCATCGCGCCCGGGCGCCCGCCGAGGCCGGTGTCCTGCTTCAGGTCGAGAAGGCGCGGAAACAGTTCGGCGGCGTGGTCGCTGTGAACAATGTTTCCTTCGACGTCCAGGCCAAGGAGATCGTCGCGCTGATCGGCCCGAACGGCGCCGGCAAGAGCACGACCTTCAACCTGATCACCGGCGTGCTGTCGGCGACCTCGGGCTCGATCTCCGTGCTCGGCAGGAAGGTCGACAACGCGCCGCCGCAGGAGATCGTCAAGCTCGGCATCAGCAGGACCTTCCAGCACGTCAAGCTCGTCCCCGACATGACCGTGCTGGAGAACGTCGCGATCGGCGCGCATTTGCGCGGCCATTCCGGACCCGTCTCCTCGATGCTGCGGCTCGACCGCGCTGATGAAGCCAAGCTCCTCGCCGAGGCCGCCCGCCAGATCGAGCGCGTCGGCCTCACCGAGCAGATGCACCAGTTGGCAGGCTCGCTCTCGCTCGGCCAGCAGCGCATCGTCGAAATCGCGCGTGCGCTCTGCGTCGATCCGATGCTGCTGCTGCTCGACGAGCCGGCGGCGGGCCTGCGCCACATGGAGAAGCAGCGGCTCGCCGCGCTGCTCCGCGAGCTGCGCGACGGCGGCATGAGCGTGCTGCTGGTCGAGCACGACATGGGCTTCGTCATGAACCTCGCCGACCGCATCGTGGTGCTCGATTTCGGCACCAAGATCGCCGAAGGCACGCCGGCGACGATCAAGACCAATCCCGAAGTGATCAAGGCCTATCTCGGAGTGGCGGCATGAGCACGTTGTTGTCCGTCACCGACGCGCATGTCGCCTATGGCAAGGTCGAGGCAGTGCGTTCGGTCTCGCTCGAGGTCGGCACCAACGAGATCGTCACCATCGTCGGCGCCAACGGTGCCGGCAAGACCACGCTGCTTTCGGCCATCATGGGCGTCCTGCCGCTGAAAGGCCGCGTCGCCTTTGCCGGGCAGGATCTCGCCCGGCTCGACATCGAGGACCGCGTCGCGATGGGGCTCGGTCTCGTTCCCGAGCACCGCGAATTGTTCGTGACCATGAATGTCGAGGACAATCTCGAGCTGGGCGCGTTCCGGATCGAGCGCAGCAAGGCGAAAGCCTCGATCGAGCGGGTCTATGCGCTGTTTCCGCGCCTGAAGGAGCGGCGCAAGCAGCTCGCCGGCACGCTCTCCGGCGGCGAGCAGCAGATGCTCGCGATGGGCCGCGCGCTGATGGGCGAGCCGAAGCTCTTGATGCTGGACGAGCCGAGCCTGGGCCTTGCCCCGATCATCGTCGCCGACATCTTCCGCATCGTCACCGAGCTCCGCGCCGCCGGCGTCTCCGTGCTGCTCGTCGAGCAGAACGCGCAGGCCGCGCTGAAGATCGCGGACCAGGCCTATGTGATGGAGCTCGGCGAGTTCGTGCTCAGCGGCAAGGCCAGCGACATCGCGGCCAACGAGCGGGTCGCGGCAAGCTATCTCGGCTTCCAGCACGAAGGCGCGAGCGTGATTTAGCGATGTAGCGCTGTTCTTCCCTTCTCCCCTTGTGGGAGAAGGTGGCGCGAAGCGCCGGATGAGGGGTTCTCTCCACCCGCAAGATTGCTCGTGAGGATAGAGACCCCTCACCCGTCTCGCCGCCCCGCGGCGAGCCACCCTCTCCCACAAGGGGAGAAGGTGCACCGCGCAGGCTGCTTTAGCTTTCGTTGGAGGCTAAGCTCGCCTTCTCCCCCTTCAGCGCCGCAACCTCCGCCTCCAGCTCCGCGATCCTCGCATCCCTCGCCGCCAGCGCGGCCGCGACGTCGGACGCGTCGAATTTCTGCGGGATGTGCTGCGGGCAGTTGGTGTCCCAGGCCGCGATCTTGAACAGAATCACCTGCTCGGGGCGGGCACGATAACCTTTCGGCATCAGTGACGTGGTCAGGGCTTCGTCATCCTCGACCACGCGCGCCTCGCCCCAGATCTTCACACGGCGGCGGTGGGCGTAGTCCATCACGAAGATGTAGGCTTTGGGATTCTCCGAGAGGTTCCCTTGCGTGATGAACTGCTGGTTGCCGGCGTAGTCGGCGAAGGCGAGCGTCTGCTTGTCCAGCACCTTGAGAAATCCCTTCGGGCCGCCGCGGTGCTGGATGTAGGGCTGGCCGTCGGCTGAAGCGGTGGCGAAGTAGAAGCTATTGGCGTCGGCGAGGAAGGCGGCGAGATTGTCGTCGACCTCGGTGCGCCAGCCGCGCTGCTCGCTGCGTGCATAGGCCTCGCGCGAACCCTTGCGGGCCTGGATCGTCTTCACCGCCGGCGAGAAGGCCACGTCGCTGGCATAGGTGTGGACTGCGGTCGTCATCGGAACATCTCCTGAAATTCCGGCGCATGCTTGCGTCTTTCGCGCCTAATCTGGACCTTTCGGCGCCTAAAACAATTGAGCACCTTGACACTTCATCATTGCGATATATGCAATAATGTCCCATGGACCGCCTGGAAGCCATGCACGTCTTCGTCACGGTCGCTGATCTCAGCGGCTTTGCGCCGGCCGCGCGAAAGCTGCGGCTGTCGCCATCGGCGGTGACGCGGCTGATCGCGGCGCTCGAGGAGCATCTCGGCGCGCGGCTGCTGCAGCGGACCACCCGGCAGGTGACGCTGACCGACGTCGGCACGCGCTATCTGGAGCGAGCTCGGCGCATCCTCGCCGATGTCGAGGAGGCTGACGGCTCGGCGCGGGAGGAGCGCAACCGGCCGAGCGGGCGCCTCGTCGTGTCGGCGCCGGTCGGCTTCGGCCGGCTGCATGTCGGGCCGGTCATGACCGCCTATCTCAAGCGCTATCCCGAGGTCACGGCCGAGCTCCGGCTGTCGGACCACCTCGTCAACCTCGTGGAGGACGCCGTCGATGCAGCGGTGCGGATCGGCCGCCTCGCCGATTCCTCGCTGGTGGCACGCCAGGTCGGCGAGATGCGGCGGATCGTGGTGGCTGCGCCCGGCTATTTGAAGCGGCATGGTGAGCCGAAGACGCCGGAAGCGCTCGCCACGCACCAGACCATCCAGTTCGGCCCCTGGTCCGAATGGCGCTTCCTGCGCGACGGCCGCGATATCGGGCTGCCGCTGTCCCCTCGCTTCATCAGCAACAGCGCCGACGCCGCCCTGCAATATGCCGAGGCCGGCGGCGGCGTGACGCGGGTGCTGGCCTATCAGGCCGCCGAGGGCCTGAAGCGCGGACGCCTGAAGATCGTGCTGGCGAAGTACCAGCAGCCGGCGCTGCCGATCCACATCGTCTATCCGACCTCGCGTCTGCTCTCGGCCAAGGTGCGCGCGTTCATCGATCTCGTGGTGGAGACGGCGGAGTGGAGGTTTGGGTAAGTGCGTGTCCCGCCCCGCTATCTCCACATCGTCATTGCGAGCCAACGGGTCCGCGCGTAGCGCGGCCCGATGACAGGCTCCGCGAAGCAATCCAGAGTCTTTCCGCAGTGGCAGTCTGGATTGCTTCGCTACGCTCGCAATGACGGGGCAAGGGGCGACATCGCGGCCCACCTCACGAGCATCATCCCTTCTTCGGCACCACCCGAAACGTGCCGCTGGCCCGTGCGATCACGGCGTCGTCCGCCTTCACCAGGCACTGCGCGAAGCAGATCGTGTTCCCGGTCTTGATCGCCTCGCCCTCGACCGCGAGCCATTGGCCGATCTCGGCGGCGCCGACATAGTCGACCGACAGCGAGATGGTGACGAACGACGTCGTCCAGCCCGTCGCCTGGGCGCAGCTGTAGCCCATGGCGGCGTCAGCGAGCGCCGCGATCAGCCCGCCGTGAATCAGCCCGCGGGCGTTGGTGTGCGGCGTCGCCAGGCGCAGTCCGACGGTGACGCCCTTGTCGGTCTTCTTCGAGTAGAGCGGCTCCCAGGGATCGGTCAGCGGCGCTTTGCGGAAATGCGGCTCGTAGCCGGCGGGGATGTCGGTGAAGGTCATGGCAATCTCGCTTCATTGCTTTGGCCGCATTGGAAGCGAATGAAGCGGCGAATGCATCACCTACAAAGCTTTAAACGGAATTTGTGCAGGTGTTTGAAACGAGCTCCGCCGTCGCCTCACCAAGACTGTCATCACCCGCCTTGTGCGCAATGGCGCACCGGGGCGGGTGATCCAGTATTCCAGAGACGGCAGTGGTTGAAATCGAAAGGCCGCGGCGTACTGGATGCCCCGCCTTCGCGGGGCATGACAGTTGCCCGAGCAACGATCCGGTCGGCCCGGGTCGATGATTGCGACCTTTGCCCGCAATACTTGCTCCGCCCGATCCTGTAGGCTTGGGTCCGGGGCCTGCTTGTCGCACGGGCTCGCAGACGATAATTATAACATATAACGTTTGCGCAAAGGGGAGAGCGGTCGTCGCCCGAGCAGCGACAAATCCATGCAACATGGCTGACGTAGATGGCGCGACACCGCGCGCCTCAGTTCCGGCTTGAACGCGCCGGCCAATTAGATAACATGTTAATTAACGAGGCCGGGCCAACGAAGCCCGCCGTCGCAAAAGGGAGAGACGCGTGATGAGGAAAGCCTGTCTGGCCTTGCTGCTGGCAGCAAGCGTGAGCCCAGCGCTCGCGCAGGACAAGACCTTCGATCTGAAGATCTCGCATTGGGTGCCGGCCTCGCATCCCCTGCAGAAATCGCTGGAAGACTGGGCCGCCGCCGTCGAGAAGGATTCCGGCGGCACCATCAAGGGCAAGGTGTTTCCGGCCCAGCAGCTCGGCAAGGCCTTCGACCATTACGACATGGCGCGCGACGGCATCGCCGACGTCACCTATGTCAATCCCGGCTACCAGCCCGGCCGCTTCCCGATCATCGGCGCCGGGGAATTGCCGTTCCTGATCTCGGACGCCAAGGGCGGCTCGATGGGGCTCGACGCCTGGTACCGCAAATTTGCCGAGAAGGAGATGAAGGACGTCAAATATTGCCTCGCCTTCGTCCACTCGCCCTCCTCGTTCCATTCCCGCACCAAGAAGATCGTCAACCCCGAGGACGTCAAGGGCCTGAAGATCCGCCCGGCCCACGCCACCATGGCGAATTTCGTCACCTCGCTCGGCGGCACCAACGTGCAGTCCTCGGCGCCGGAAGTGCGCGACATCATCGAGCGCGGCGTCGCCGACGGCGTCACCTTCCCCTGGGGCTCCCTGGTGCTGTTCGGCATCGACAAGGTGACCAAGTACGACATGGAAGCGCCGCTCTACACCACGACCTTCGTGTTCGTGATCAACAAGGACAAGTACAATGCGATGTCCGACAAGCAGAAAGCCGCGATTGACAAGAACTGCACGGTCGAGACGGCGGGCGCGGTCGGCGAGCACTGGGGCAAGTTCGAGGACGCCGGCATCGACAAGGTGAAGGCGGAATCCAACCATGAGGTCTACAAGCTGACGCCCGAGCAGATCGCGGCCTGGAAGAAGGCCGCCGAACCGCTGGTCAAAACCTGGGGCGACGGCGCCAAGAAGGCCGGCGCCGATCCGGATGCGACGCTCGCGGAGCTCAAGGCCTCGCTGAAGAAGTACAACGCGCTGGCGGAGTGACGCGGCGCCGGCGCGGCGACTTTCTCTTCCCCCTCGCCCCGTTCTTACGGGGAGAGGGTCGGGGTGAGGGGCTGCCTCCGCAAAAACAGTGAGAGATGGCCTCGCGGAGAGTCCCCCTCACCCGCATCGCATCTCCGATGCGATGCGGCCTCTCCCCGCGCGCGGGGAGAGGCGAAGAGCCGCCGCTGGAGCCGGGATCAAGCAATGACAGCACACGACGGAACACACCCCGCAAGGCGCTCCTGGATGGATCGCGTGATCGACTCGATCGAATGGATCGCGGCCGGCTTCGTCGGCATCGTCGCGCTCGACATCTTCCTGTCGGTGCTCTTGCGCAACACGCTGAACTATTCGATCCCCGACAGCTTCGACATCGGCCGCATGCTGCTCGGCATCCTCATCTTCTGGGGCATTGCCGCGACCTCCTATCGCGGCACCCACATCACGGTCGACCTGGTCTGGGGCAATGTCGGGCCGCGTCATCAGCGCTGGATCGACGTGTTCGCGACGCTGGTGCTGCTGTTCGTCGTCACCGTGCAGACCTGGACGCTGTTCGACAAGGTGCGCGGCACCTACAACGACAACGTCCAGACCTTCGACCTGCACATGCCGACCTGGCCGTTCTTCGCGGTCGCCTGGATCGGTGACGTCTGCGCCGTGCTGCTGATCGCGATCCGCACCTACCGGCTGATCTTCCATCCCGAAGAGATGCACGACCCCAAGATCAAGGCGACGGAGTAACCATGAGCACCGATGCCGTCGCCGTAATCGGCTTCGTTTCCCTCTTCGTCCTGATGCTGCTGCGCGTGCCGGTCGGCATGGCCATGGGCCTCGTCGGCGTGTCCGGCTTCGCCTATCTCGTCAACGGGACTGCCGCGCTGAAGCTGGTCGGCCAGACCTCGATGCGCACGGTCACCGACTACACGTTCGGCGTCATCCCGATGTTCCTGCTGATGGGCTCGTTCGTGTCCCATTCCGGCATGAGCCGCGAGCTGTTCCGCGCCGCCAACGGTTTCGTCGGCCATCTGCGCGGCGGGCTCGGCATTGCCACCGTCGGTGCCTGCGGCGGCTTTGCCGCGATCTGCGGCTCGTCGGTGGCGACCGCCGCGACCTTCTCCGCCGTCGCCTATCCCGAGATGCGCCGGTTCGGCTATCCGCAGTCCTTCGCCACCGGCGTGATCGCGGCCGGCGGCACGCTGGGGGCGATGCTGCCGCCCTCCACCGTGCTCGCGGTCTACGGCATCATCACCGAGCAGGACATCGGCAAGCTGTTCATCGCCGGCATCATCCCGGGCCTGCTCGCGATGACCATGTACATGATCACGATCTTCCTGATCGGCTATTTCCGCCCAGACTTCCTGCCCAAGGGCAAGGTGACGCCGTGGCGCGAGCGCTTTGCCGGGCTGAAGGAGATCTGGGCACCGGTGCTGCTGTTCATCTTCGTCATCGGCGGCCTCTACGGCCTGCCCTTCCTGCCGCGCTTCACGCCGACCGAGGCCGGCGGCGTCGGCGCGACCGGGGCCTTCATCATCGGCGTGCTGACCGGCCGGCTCGACCGCGAGAAGGTGCTGGCCTCGCTGTTGCAGGCCACGCGCACCGCGGCTGCGGTGTTCACCGTGCTGATCGGCGCGCTGATCTTCGGCTATTTCCTCACGGTGACCCAGACGCCGCAGAAGGTGACGGAATTCCTCACCGGGCTCGGCCTTGGTCCCTACGGCGTGCTGGCCCTGATCATGGTGATGTATCTCGTGCTCGGCTGCCTGATGGACGCCATGGCGATGATCATCCTGACCGTGCCGATCATCTTCCCGGTGATCATGCATCTCGGCTTCGACCCGATCTGGTTCGGCGTCATCATCGTCATGACCGTCGAGCTCGGCCTGATCCATCCGCCGGTCGGCATGAACGTCTTCGTCATCAAAAGCGTGGTGAAGGACGTGTCGTTCTCGACGATCTTCAAGGGCGTGATCCCGTTCGTGGCGACGGACCTGGTGCGGCTGGTGATCCTGATCGCCTTCCCGCTGCTGGCGACCTGGCTGCCGACGCGGATGATGGCGCATTGATGCTTTGAGTCGAGACAGTCGCCGCGACGGCAGTAAGCCCCCTCGCCCCGCTTGCGGGGAGAGGGTTGGGGTGAGGGGAGCCTCCGCGGGGACGCTGGCAGTTGGACTCGCGGAGACTCCCCCTCACCCGGAATCCGCGCTACGCGCGCATTCCGGCCTCTCCCCGCAAGCGGGGAGAGGCGAAGAAGGCGGCGCCTTCTAACATGAAAGTTGGTGTGACCGATGGCCCCTATCCTCGAAACGAAATACGTCTTCACCATCACCGCGCGGATCGGCGACGTCGTCACCGCCGGCGAGACCGGGATCGGCGTCCGCCGGATCATTCCGATCATCGGCGGCGAGGTGACGGGCGCGGTCCGGGGAAAGGTGCTCCCGTTCGGCGCGGACTTCCAGACCATCCGGCCCAACGAGCTGATCGATCTCGAGGCGAAATACGCCTTCGAGACCGACGACGGTGCGACCGTCTACGTCGAGAACAGAGGTATGCGCTTCGGCCCGGTCGAGCTCCTGCACAAGCTCAAGCGCGGCGAGCCGATCGATCCGAAGCTGATCTATTTCCGCACCGTGCCGAAGTTCGAGACCGGGCACGAGAAGTACCGCTGGCTGATGGAGCACATCTTCGTGGCGTCAGCGGCTCGCCATGCGGATCGCGTTGTGATCGACGTGCATCAGGTGATGTGAGGGCCAGGCCGTAGGGCCCCTACCCGGATCGCGCCGGACGATGCTGCGCATCGCCGGAGGCAATCGGGGTGAGGCGAAGACGCCTACAACGT
Source organism: Bradyrhizobium sp. NC92 (assembly GCF_025200865.1). Lineage (NCBI taxonomy): Bacteria > Pseudomonadati > Pseudomonadota > Alphaproteobacteria > Hyphomicrobiales > Nitrobacteraceae > Bradyrhizobium > Bradyrhizobium sp. NC92. The sequence goes on along the minus strand of NZ_CP104171.1, from coordinate 1,176,271 downwards.
CTCTTGCTTATGCCCGCAGTTCTTGCAGGCGAACTTGACGCGGGTCTGGCCTTTCTCCGCCTGCACCCGGTTCGGCGCTCCGCACTTGCCGCAGACGGCCTCGATACGGGTCGAGCCCTGCTTGACCACGATGGTCTTCTTTTCCATCGATTCGCGGATCAGGCGCTCGGCCTCCTCGCGCAGGGATTGTTTCGACAAAGCTCGTCTCCGCCTCTGGAAAGCGCGAGAGCCATATCGCACCTGCACGCGAAGCACAATGCGCCCGTCCTGCCGCAGGGGCCCCGCCGCCCCACATTGCGGCGGGACCGTTCGCTCCTCACGCCGCCTTGGAGACCTCCATCAGCAGCCGCTCGGCCTTGGCATCCTCGATGCGGTTCACGAGGCGGCTGCTCTCATGATTGTCGCGCACGGTCTTGGTCAGGGTGACGCAGGTCTGGATCATCATCACGATGCCCATGGTGAGATAACCCTTCATCCAGAGGTCGATCGGCAGGAAGAAGATGCCGATGGCGACGAGGAAGGCGGACGCTGCGAAGGACGCGTAGGTAAAGCTCACCCAGGCGCCGCTGTGGGGCTGGCCGGTTTGATTCATGATCGTCTCCTGTTGTTTCGAATGATGATTGCGTTCGGCTTCAGGCGTGAGTTCAGGCCGCCGGCATGCGCTTGGACTTCAACCGCGCCAGCACGTCGTCTGCGGTCGTCTTGAGCCGGGGGCCAAAGCCCTGCTCGGCGAGTTTTTCGGCGGTAGCGAGCGGACCGGTGGCCGCGTCGAGCTCGACCAGGGCATCGTCGGCCGCCTGAGCCTCCATCTGCCGCTCGCGCAGACGCCTCAGCGTGCCCTCCGCCTCCGGCAATGTCGATTCATAGGGGCGCGCGGCCTCGATGCCGCTGCGGCGAAGCGAGCGCACCGCGTCAGAGGCACGCGCGATCCGGCGACCGCGATCGAGCTCGGTGATGCGGGCCTGCGCGTTGGCGACGTGGCGCTTCAACCGGGCGATCTCGGTCGCGAACAGCGCGCGCGCCGTCATGGCCGCATCGCGATCGGCCTCCAGGGCCGCAATGGCTTCGGCGGCCTCCTTGGCGAGGTCCTCGCGGCCGCCATCCAGCGCCGCAACGGCGCGGGTCTCGAGATCGGCGATGCGCGCATTCGTGGCCTCGAGCTTCCGGCCTTCCTGCTGGTCCTGCGCGATCGCCAGCGCCAGCGTGCGCTTGCTGCGCTCGACGGCTGCGGCCGCATCGCGCATCTGTTGGTCCAGGATCAGAAGGGCGGTGCGGTCTTCCAGTTCCTCGCCCGCAGCGGCGACGCTACCGCGGAAGAGGGTCACGACGGTCTTGAACATTGGTTGCTCCCTGTCTATGAGCGTTGCTCACAATTTCTTTGTAGCAGGAATCTTGAACTTCGTTCAATAAAAACTTGAGCGACGCTCACGGACTTGGTTAAAGATGGCTAAAGCTCTGGAACGGCGAGAGAAATTGCGTGTCGCCCTGATCCAGGCGGCCGAGCGGATGATCGCCGAGCGGGGGTTGGCGGGCCTGAAGACCCGCGATTTGGCCCGCGAGATCGGCTGCGCCAATGGCGCGGTCTATAATCTCGTGGCGGATGTCGATGAGCTGATCCTGCAGGTCGGCTCGCGCACACTGCTCCGGCTCGACGAGGTGCTGACTTTCGCGACGCGTGCGGGCGAGCCATCGCCACGGGAATCCCTGATCCGCATCGCCCTCGCCTATTGCGATTTCGCCGCCGAAAATCTCCAGCTCTGGCGCGCGCTGTTCGAGCACCGCATGGAGACGGGCAAGCTGGTGCCGGATTGGTCGGCGCACGACCAGATGCAGCTGTTCCGTCATATCTACCAGCCGCTGGCCGCGCTGTTTCCCGGGCGCAGCCCGGAGGAACTCGGCATCACCGCGCGCAGCCTGTTCTCGGCCGTGCATGGCATGGTGGCGCTCGGGCTGGAGCAGAAGCTGGTGGCGGTGCCGTTGCCGGCGCTGCGCAAGGAGATCGCCGGCCTCGTGCGCGCCATGATCGACGGGCTGGCCGCGCGCGATGTGAAAAAGGGAGCGGCGGCGGCTGACTAAAATTTCACCTGTCGCATCGCCAGTAGCGCGCTTAGCCTTCGAGCCGTCCCTCACCTCTCGGAGTGCCTCATGCCCCTCCTCATCCGCGGCGGCACCGTCGTCAATCACGATCATTCGCGCCGCGCGGACGTGCTGATCGACGGCGAAACCATCGTCGCGATCGGCGCATCGCTCGATGCGCCGACAGCTAGCGAGATCATCGATGCAGGGGGCGCCTACCTCATTCCGGGCGGAATCGATCCGCACACCCATCTCGAAATGCCGTTCATGGGCACCGTCACGGCCGACGATTTCGAATCCGGAACCAAGGCGGCGCTGAGCGGCGGCACCACCATGGTGGTGGATTTCTGCCTGCCCGATCCCGGCCAGTCGATGCTGGCAGCCTATCAGGAGTGGCGGCACAAATCCGAGAAGGCGGCCAGCGACTACGGCTTCCACATGGCGGTGACGTCGTGGTCGAAGCAGATCCATGACGAGATGGAGACCGTGGTCAAAACCTACGGCATCAACACCTTCAAGCATTTCATGGCCTACAAGGGTGCGCTGATGGTGAACGATGACGAGCTCTACAACTCGTTCGCGCGCTGCGCCCATCTCGGCGCCATGCCTGTTGTCCATGCGGAGAATGGCGACGTCGTCGCCCTGATGCAGGAGGCGCTGATCGCGCGCGGCGTCACCGGCCCGGAAGGGCACGCCTATTCACGGCCGCCGGAGGTCGAGGGCGAAGCCACCAACCGCGCCATCATGATCGCCGATATGACGGGCACGCCGGTCTATATCGTGCATACCAGCTGCCGCGAGGCGCATGAGGCGATCGCGCGGGCACGCGCCGCGGGCAAGCGCGTCTATGGCGAGCCGCTGATCCAGCATCTGCTGCTGGATGAGAGTGAATATCAGAACAAGGACTGGGATCGTTCCGCCCAGCGCGTGATGTCGCCGCCGTTCCGCGACAAATCGCATCAGGACAGCCTCTGGGCTGGCCTGCAAGCCGGCTCGCTCCAGGTGGTTGCGACCGACCATTGCGCCTTCACCACCGAGCAGAAGCGGTTCGGGCGCGGCGATTTCAGGAAGATCCCAAACGGCACCGGCGGCCTCGAAGATCGCCTGGCGCTGCTCTGGACCGCGGGCGTCGCCACCGGGCGGCTGACGAAAGAGGAATTCGTCGCGGTGACCTCGGCGAACATCGCGCGCATCCTCAACATCTATCCGCGCAAGGGCGCGATCGCCGTGGGCTCGGATGCCGACATCGTGGTGTGGGATGCCAAGGCGAGCAAGACCATCAGCGCCAAGCGGCAGATGAGCCGGATCGATTACAACGTGTTCGAGGGTTTTGCCTGCACCGGCGGTGCGGCCGCGACGCTGTCGCGCGGCCGTATCGTCTGGAAGGATGGCGATCTGCGCGCCGAGGCCGGCGACGGGCGCTACGTCGAACGTCCCGCCTTCTCGCCGGTGCATGTGGCAAATTCGACCTGGAAGGAACTGACGGCTCCGCGCGCCGTCGCACGCAGCGCGGTAACACCATAAGCCATCGCGCTCGCTGGCAGACGTCCGGGCAACGACAGCCTCAAGCTCGGAGAGACTTAGGAACGAACGGCTGGAGGCCTCGTTGTCGCGCATATTTCCCTCCAGCACGCGAGTCCCTCCATGTATCACCACGTCAAGAAGCTGATGTTCACCGTGCGCGTCGACGAACCCGATCCGCGCTTCGGCAATATGCTCCTCGAGCAGTTCGGCGGCGCCAACGGCGAACTTGCGGCTGCGATGCAATATTCGATTCAGGGGCTGAATTGCGAGGATCCCGACCGCAAGGACCTCTTGATGGATATCGGCACCGAAGAGCTCAGCCATCTCGAGGTCGTCGGTTGCCTCGCCCGGATGCATCTTGCGCCCTCGCGGAACGACCGCCAGGCCGCGGAGGCCGATCCGCTGATTGCGATCGCCGGCGGAGGCGGCGTCAATCTGTTCAACTCGCAAGGCAATCCCTGGACCGCCGACTATCTCAAGATCACCGGCGAGCTCGACGTCGATCTCCGCAGCAACATCGCCGCCGAAGCGCGTGCCAAGATCGTCTACGAGCGCCTGATCAATTTCTGCGACGACGCCGGCAGCAAGGACGCGCTGCAATTCCTGATGACGCGCGAGATCACGCATATGAAGGCGTTTGCGCGCGCGCTCGAGAGCCTGTCGAAGCCGGCCTTCAGCATCGGCCGGATCGCCCCGACGCCCGGCCTCGTGAACCAGTATTTCAATGATTCCACCGGCAGCGGTGATCACGGCGAGATCGACACCCGCGGTCCTTGGAACGAAGGCGAGGACTGGGTGTTCACGGAATCGCCTGCGCTTCAGTCCTCCGATCCCGGCGCTGCCCCGTCGATCGTCGCGGAGAGTTCGCCGCCCGTCGACGAGGCCGGCCTGACCGATCTGATGCTCCATGAGCTGCGTGATATTCTTCATGCCGAGAAGCAGCTGACGAAGGCGCTTCCCAAGATGGCGCAGGCCGCCCGATTCGATCAGCTGCGTGAACTGTTCGAGCAGCATCTGGCCGAGACCGAAAATCAGGTCGAGCGCATCAACGAGTGCTTCGAGCTGCTCGGCGAGAACGCTCGTGCCAAGCCTTGCAAGGGCATGATGGGCCTGATCGAGGAAGGCCAGGAGGTCATGAAGGAAGGCGAAGAGAAGGAGGACGCGGCCGCCGACCTCGCGCTGATCTCTGCGGCGCAACGCGTCGAGCATTACGAGATGGCCGGCTATACCACCGCGCGCAACCTCGCGCAGCAGCTGCGCCACAGCGCCATCGTCGCCCTGCTCTCCAAATCCCTCGCCGAGGAAGAGAATGCCGATCTCCTGCTCAACCAGGTCGCGCGATCGCTGATGTCGGTCGCGAAAATGCCCGCCGCGCTGGAGCAGGCCGAACAGACCTAAGCCGATCGCAGCGCGTATCCGGTCGAACCCAAGCCGCCTCGCGTCTTTGCGGGGCGGCTTGGCACGTCCTGCCTGTGGCATACACCTTGCCTCTTGATGCCGGACAATTCCGGACAGGAGGTATCCTTGAGCGTTTCACCCCTCGATAAGAACCGCCGCCGCGTCGTGCTCGGAGGCCTCGGTGTCGCCGGTATGGCAGCATTTGCTCCATGCCTCGCCTGGGCGCAGGGGCGAGCTGAGACGCTGCTGGTGGTGCAGGAGCTCGGGCCGAACTCGCTGGACATGCAGGGCGTCGGCTCCAACCAGACCGTGAACGGCCTGTCCTGGAATTGCTACGACCGTCTGCTCACCTACGCCTCCAAGACGCTGCCGGACGGCACGCTGTCGTATGACCGCGAGAAGCTCGCGCCCGAGCTCGCCGAGAGCTGGGAGGTCGCGGCCGACGGCATGTCCTGCACCTTCCGCCTGCGGAAGGATGCCAAATTCCACGACGGCTCGCCTGTGACCGCCAAAGACGTCAAATGGTCGTTCGACCGCGCCGTGAAGGTCGGTGGCTTTCCGACCTTCCAGATGTCGGCGGGGTCGCTGGAGAAGCCGGAACAGTTCGTGGTGGTCGACGACCACACTTTCCGCATCGACTATGTCCGCAAGGACAAGATGCTGCTGTTCAACGTCGCCGTCGTCGTGCCCTTCATCATCAATTCCGAGCTCGCCAAGAAGAACGCGACTCCGGAAGACCCGTGGGCGCTGGTCTGGCTGAAGAACAACGAGGCCGGTGGCGGCGCCTACACGATCGAGAGCTGGAAGCCGGGCAGCGAGACCGTGCTGACGCGCTTCGACGACTGGAAGAGCGGGCCGCTGCCGAAGGTGAAGCGCGTGATCGCACGCGACGTTCCTTCCGCCGGCACCCGCCGCGCCATGCTGGAGCGTGGCGATGCGGATATCTCCAGCGGCTTTGCGCCGCGCGATTTCGAGCAGATCATCAGGGAGGGCAAGGTCAAGGTCTCGGGCGTGCCGATCCCGAACGCGCTCTGGTACGTCGCGCTGAACACCGCCAAGCCGCCGTTCGACAATGTCAAGCTGCGCCAGGCCATCGCCTGGGCCATGCCCTACGAGCAGATCCAAACCAGCGCCTTCTTCGGGCGCGCCGTTCCCATGTATGGCGGCGCGGCCGAGGTCTCAAAGCCGGTCTGGCCGCAGCCATTTCCTTTACGTCACCGATCTCGACAAGGCCAAGGCTCTGCTGAAGGAAGCAGGCTTCGAATCCGGCCTGGAGACCACGCTGTCGCTCGACACCGGCACCGCCACCGTCGGCGAGCCGGCCGCGATCCTGATCCAGGAGAGCCTCGCCAAGATCGGCATCAAGGCTTCGATCGAGAAAATTCCCGGCGCGAACTGGCGCACGACGCTGAACAAGAAGGAACTGCCTCTCGCGCTCAACCGCTTCAGCGGCTGGCTCGATTATCCCGAATATTACTTCTACTGGAATTTCCACGGCAACAACTCGATCTTCAACATCTCCTCGTACAAGAACAGGGAGATGGACGCCCTGATCGACAAGGCGCGCTTCACCACCGATGCCGCGGAATACGACCGGACCGTGAAGGATTTCATCGCGCTCTGCATGCGCGACGTTCCCGTCGTTCCGCTCAACCAGCCGATCCACGACGTTGCCATGCAAAAGGGTGTCTCCGGCTACGAATTCTGGTTTCACCGCGAACCGGACTACCGCCAGTTCGCAAAAGGCTAGTTCCGCCGGGCGACGCTGACGGTGCGTGAGGCAGCTCGCGCCTGCGCGGTCGAAAAGCCGCGCTCCAGGCGCGCCGCGCTCGCATGCAGCATCGCCGCATCGAGCCTGCCCTGTCGCGATCCTTGCAGGGCGCAGGCAAAGACCCGGTAGAACTGCGCGCCATCATATGCGACCAGCAACAGATCGACGCCGGCATTGACCGCCTCGACCACGGCCTTGCAGACGTCGTTCTGGTAGATCGCGCCCATCACGAGGTCGTCGGTCATCACCACGCCCTGGTAGCCCCACGTCCCGCGAATGATCCCATCGACGACGCGCTTCGAATGCGAGGCGGCGCGATCGGGATCGACGGCGGTGAGCGTGACGTGGCCGACCATGAGCGCGCTGCGCGAATGCGACAGCACCTCGCGGAACGGGCGCCAGTCGGCTGCCTCCAGCTCCTTCACCGGCGTGTCGAGATTGGCGCTGAAATGATGCGTGTCGGTGCGGACGCGGCCGATGCCGGGAAAATGCTTGAGCGTGGCGCCGACGCCGGTCTCTTCCAGCCCGCGCACATAGGCGCTGGCGATGGTGCTGACGACGGCGGGATCGGTCGCAATCGCGCGCTGGCCGATCAGCGTGTGGAAATCGAGACGGTTGCGCCGCGCCGGCGGCTTGAGGTCGAGCACCGGGGCGAGATTGAGGTTGACGCCGACTTCGGCAAGCTCGCGGCCGTGAATGCGGCCGAATTCCTCAGCCTTGGCCCGCTGATCGTCGGGGGCGAGCCCCGTCAGCGTCGCCAGCGCCGGCACCTTCGTCAGCGGCGGTGCAAGATGCCCGACGATGCCGCCTTCCTGATCGGCGGCGACGACCAGCGGCGGCAGGCCGGCTGCCCGTCTGAGATCCTGGAGCGCCGCGATCTCGGCCCGCAGCGCCTCGATGGTGCGGCCGCGGATATTGTGCCGGGTGACGTAGACGCCGCCGATCAGGCCCTGCCCGGCAAGACGCGCCACCTCGGAAAAAGAGGAATAGCCGACCATGAAGTGGGGCCCGAGCTGCCGCGCCTCGACGGCGCTGGCGCCGAGAACGTCGTGCTTGCGCAGCTCGAACGTCAGATGCGCGGCGGACATCAAGACAGGCGGCAAGCACCAGAGCATGACGAGCGCCTTGCCGGCCAAGGTGCGCCAGCGGCCTCTGCGCAGCAAGAGAACGACGATTGCGATGCTTGCGACGACAAGAGCGATGTTTCCGGCGCCGCGCAACACGAGCAGATACGGATCGTTCTTGTTCGCGGCCAGAAATGCAACGAACGGCGCGGCGAGCCAGAGCAGGATGAGACCGATGCGGTTGAGCAATTGCATGATGCGTCACTTGCGAAAAGCGATGATGCTTCGCACCTATCAAAGCACTTCGCGTCGCGCGAGGGCCAAAATCGCGCCTGCACGAAAACTGCAAAAGACTCCTGAAACCGTGCAGACGATGGCCGCGGCTTCTGCGCAAACGCCGTTCAGAGTTCGTGATGCCACCATTCACGGAGACTTTATGGACATGACGAGCCTGGCTTCGACATCGACGACGGACATCCAGCCTATCAGGCCTTCTGCGCTGTCGGCCAAGCTTGCAATGGCGCTGCTGCTGGCCGCGCTCGCCGACTGGCTGTTCTACGGCCAGCGGATCGGGCTGTCGCTGACGCTGTTTGCGATCGCGACCGCCTGCGTGTCGGTGCTGTTCAATCATGCGGCCCTGGACTTCAGGCGTGCGGCGATCGGCGGCGCGATCCTCACGCTCGGCGTCGTCCCGGCCGTGGAGGAGCTCAACACGCTGTCGCTCCTGATCCTCGTCGCGTCGCTGACGATTGCCCTGTTGCTTGCGACCAATCCTGATACGACCGAGCTCACCGAACGCGCCCGTGCGCTGCGCAATTTCCTCCTGCTCGGTCCCTTCAGGTTCTTCCTCGACGCGCCCCAGGTCTTCAACATGTCGGCGTTCACCCGCGGCATCGCGCTCTGGCTGATGCCGGCGGCACTCGGCACCGTCTTCGTCGCACTGTTCGCCGCGGCCAATCCGGTGATCGAGCAATGGGTGTCCCTGCTCAATCCCAAGGTCATCCTCGAGTATGTCAACACGTGGCGCGTTCTGTTCTGGACCTTGATGCTGGCCCTGGTCTGGCCGTTCATCCATGTGCGCTGGCGGCGCAAGACGATGGTCACCACCACCGGGGTCGACGGCCCTGTGCCACCGCCGCTGCCGCCCATGGTCTCGGCAGAGTTTCTCGGCCCCTCCACCATCCTGCGCTCGCTGATCCTGTTCAACCTGCTGTTTGCGGCGCAGTCCATTCTCGACGGCATCTATCTCTGGGGGCACGTGGCGCTGCCCGATAACATGACTTATGCGACCTACGCCCATCGCGGTGCCTATCCGCTGATCGTCACCGCTTTGCTCGCCGCTGCCTTCGTGCTGGTGGCAATGCGTCCGGGCGGGCCGGCGGAGAAATCGAAGGTGATCCGGCCGCTGGTCTATGTCTGGGTCGGGCAGAACGTGCTGCTGGTCGCTTCCTCCATTCTGCGGCTCGATCTCTACGTCGGCATCTACATGCTGACCTACTGGCGCATCGCGGCCTTCATCTGGATGGGCCTGGTGGCGCTTGGGCTGATCCTGATCGTCGCCCGCATCGCGCTCAATCGCTCCAACCGGTGGCTCGTCTGCGCCAACCTGATCGCATTAACGATCGTGCTCTATAGTGTCTCGCTGGTGAACTTCGATGCATTCATTGCCGACTATAATCTGAAGCACAGCAGCGAAATGGGAGGGAACGGCGTGAAGATCGATGCCAACTACCTCCTCACGCTCGGGCCGCAGGCGCTGCCTGCGATCGACAAGGTCATTGCGCTTCGCGGCGGCGACTACTGTCTTGCGGGACGTCGAGATCGGCTTGTAGAAAGTCAACGGCAGGACCTCGCCTGGCGGGCCTCGGGCTTCCGGAGCTGGCGGCTGCAGCGCCGGCTCGACGCTCAGGTCAAGGTGCAGCCCGGCAATCAGCCGGCGGGGTGAGCGGAGAGTTTCTTGGCGCATCGCATTCTCATCGTCGACGACGAGGGCCATATCCGCGAGGTCATCCGCGTCGCCCTGAAGAAGGCCGGCATGGACGTGATCGAGGCGCGCGACGGCAAGGAGGCGCTTCTCCGCTTTGCCGCCGACAGGCCCGACCTCATCGTGCTCGACATCGGCATGCCCGAGTTCGACGGCCTCGACGTCTGCCGCGAGATCCGCAAAGGCTCCGACGTGCCGATCCTGTTCCTGTCGGCGCGCGATGAGGAGATCGACCGCATCCTCGGCCTCGAGATCGGCGGCGATGATTACGTGACGAAGCCATTCAGCCCGCGCGAGCTGGTGGCGCGGGTCAATGTCATCCTGCGCCGCCTCAGCCCGCGCAATGGCGAGGCCAAGGCCGGGCCCACCGCGCTCGCGCAAGGCGGCCTGCTGATCGATCCCGAGCAGCACGTCGCAACCTTCGCCGGCACGCCGCTGAAGCTGACCGCGATCGAGTTCGGCATCCTGCGTGCATTCCTCACCCGGCCGACATCGGTGTTCAACCGCGAGCAGCTGATGCGCGCGGCCTATCAGCTCAACATCCAGGTCTCCGACCGCACCATCGACAGCCATATCCGCAACATCCGCGCCAAGCTGGCGGCGCTTTCCTGCGACAACGTGATCGAGACGATCCACGGCGTCGGCTTCAAGCTCGGCCGCTGCGAGAAAGAGGCATGAGCACAGCGCCCGACAAATGGCGGCCCTCGCTCACCCTCGTGATCTTCACGGTGCTGGCGACGGTCGGAATATTGCCGCTGGTCGGCCTGTTCTTCTTCCGTCTCTACGACAACCAGCTGATCCGCCAGACCCAGGCCGAGCTGATCGCGCAGAGCCGCGTGCTGGCGACGATCTATGCGCAGGAGGTCGCGGCCCGGCTCGACGGCGGCCTCATGCTCGGCGCCGAGGTGCCGCCGGGCGTGCTGCCCGATCCCGGCGACCAGGTCACGCCGATCCGCCCCGCGCTCGACCTCACCGCGAACGACCTCTTGCGGCGGCGGCCCGACGCATTGGCCGCGCCCCAGCCGGCGCAAGCAGCCTATGTCGAGATCGGCGCCAGGCTGACGCCGATCATCCGCGAGACCCAGAAGGTGACGCTGGCCGGCTTTCGCATCCTCGATCCCCAAGGCGTGGTGATTGCCGGACGGCAGGAGCTCGGCCAGTCGCTGGCCCATATCGAGGAGGTCGCGGACGCCCTGCACGGGCAATACCGCGCGACCTTGCGCAACCGCGTGCCGGACAAGCCGCCGCCGCCGATCTATTCCTTCAGCCGCGGCCTCGGCGTGCACGTGTTCTCGGCGATGCCCGTGATCGTCAACAACCGCGTCGCCGGGGTGATCTACACGACGCGGACGCCGAGCAACATTTTTGACCATCTCTACCAGGAGCGGGCCAAGTTCGTGCTGGCCGGCCTTGCCGTCATCCTCGGCACGATCGCGATCGGCCTCGTGTTCTCGCGCACCATCACGCTGCCGATGCGCGAGCTGATCGACCGCGCCGCCAGAATCGGCCGCGGCGACCGCGAGGCGTTCCAGCCACTGAAGCATTACGGCACGCGCGAGTTCGCCCAGCTCTCGCACAGCTTCCTCGGCATGGCCGAGCAACTGGCGCGGCGTTCCGACTATATCGCGACCTTCTCGGCCCATCTCACCCACGAGCTGAAATCGCCGCTGACCTCGATCAAGGGCGCGGCCGAGCTGCTGCAGGATTCGGTTCAGGGCAAAGCCGAGGGCCTGACGCCGGCCGAGCAGAAGACCTTCATCGCCAACATCCTGTCGGATACCCAGCGGCTGGAGGCGATGGCGCAGCGGCTGCGCGAGCTCGCCCGCGCCGAGAGCCTGCCGCAGAACGAGCGCACCGAGCTGGCGCCCGTGATCGCCGATCTCAAGAACCGGTTTCCGGCAAGCGCGATCGAGGCCAGCGGCAGCCTCGACCGGGCGATCGGCATGTCCTCGGAGAAGGCGCTGATCGTGCTGTCGCACATCGCCGACAACGCGGTGCGGCACAAGGCCGGGACGATCAGGCTGGAGGCGGTCGACGCGCGGACGACCGTGCTCGTGACGGTCAGCAATGACGGCGAGCCGATTTCGGCGCCGAACCGCGACAGGATCTTTGATGCGTTCTTCACCACCCGCCGCGACCAGGGCGGCACCGGCATGGGGCTGGCGATCGCGCGCGCGGTGATGGCGAGCCATGGCGGCTCAATCAGGCTGAAGCCGACCGACAGCGGCGCGGCCTTCGAGCTCCAGTTTCCGGTTGCCTAGATTGCAAAGACCCAGGCGGCGACGATGGTGCCGATGGTGACGAGACCGGCGATGGTCCAGCCGGCGGCGTATTCCAGCTCAGGATGACCGGTCGCCCGCATGATCTCAACCGGATCGGCGGTATGCTTCTCTGCCATGACAGCCTCGCACGTTTCTTCCCGCGTCATAGATAAGTCGCATCAGCCGCAAAGAGGTTCCATCACGGAAATGCGAGGCATGACGCAGCTAGGTTTGTTCGCCGACCCGCAGGAAGGCCCGGCCGGCCTTCGCTACACGGATGATTTTATCGATCGTGCCACCGAGCAGGATCTGATCGGCCGCATCGCAGCATTGCCGCTCCAGCGCTTTCAGTTCGGCGCCTTCGAGGGCAACCGCCGGGTGGCGTCGTTCGGCTATCGCTACGACTACACGCTGCAGCTTCTGGCCGAGGCCGATCCGATCCCGGACTGGGTGCGGCCGGTCGCGCGCCAGGTCGAGGCCTGGGCGGGGCTGCCGGAGGACAGCGTCCGGCAGGTGCTGTGCACCGAATACGAGGTCGGCGTCGGCATCGGCTGGCATCGCGACAAGCCGCATTTCGACAAGGTGCTCGGCCTGTCGCTGGGCTCGCCTTGCGCTTTCCGCTTCCGCCGGCGCAAGGGCAAGAAGTGGGAGCGCCACACGCTCGCGACCCTGCCGCGCTCGCTCTACATGATGGACGGCGAGGCGCGGTCGCAATGGGAGCACAGCATCCCGCCGGTCGCGGCGCGGCGCTACTCCATCACCTTCCGGACGATGAAGCGGGCCTGACGGGCCGTCCAAAACAAAAACTGCGAAAACAACCCCATGCAAAGTAGAACGCCAGATCCGGCGCGAGCCTCGGCGGCGCCGGACAACGGCTTGACGGATCGGGATAAAACGGCGGCTGCGCGCGGTGCCGGCCAAGGCGCCGCGAATTCGCCTCAAGGCCGGCGGACTAATGAGACGAATTGAAAAGACGGGCCATATCTGCGAGCCAAGACGAGTCCCGCAAGGCCGCCACCCATGAAGAATTATCTGACATTTTTCCTGTTTCTGACCATGACCGCGGCCTCTGCGCACGGACCCGTGCCGGGCCGGCTGCCGCCGCCCTCCGATCTCGTGCAGGTGGGCCTCACCGATTCCGACACCACCGCCGGCGGCACCGCACGGCTATGCGAGCAGGTCACCTTCTCGCGCGGCCTGCGCTATGGCGAGAGCGAGGCCAACGTGCTCGATGTCGCAGCCAGCGCGACCAAGGCCGACACGCCGCGGCCGGTGCTGCTGTTCGTGGCGGGTGACACCTTCACCGGCGACCGCGGAGCGCCGGAGCTGTCGCGCCAGATCCAGGATCAGGCCATGTGCTTTGCCGCGCGCAACGGCATGATCGGGGTCCGGGTCAATTATCGCCTGGCGCCCGCGGCGACCTGGCCGGCCGGCGCGTCCGATGTGGCGGCGGCGCTGTCCTGGGTCCACGGCAATATCGACCTCTTCAACGGCGATGCCCGCGAAATCGTCGCGGTCGGCTACGGCGCCGGCGCCTTCCACGTCGCCACCCTGCTGGCGCATCCGGAGCTGCAGACCGCCGGCGCCGACGTCGCCGGCGTGGTGCTGGTGTCCGGGGTCTACCGCGCCGGCAAGGACGCCAGCGACAGCGAGAAGGCCTATCTCGGCGGTGATGCCACCCAGTACGATAAACGCTCGGTGTTCCCCGGCATCCTCAATGTCGACGTGCCGATCGTGCTGGCCTGGGCCGCGGACGATTCCGCCGGCCTCGTGGCGCAGGGCGAGACCCTGAAGAAGACGCTGTGCGGCGCCGGCCATTGCCCGCGCAGCACGCTGCTGCGCAGCCGCGACGGCATCGCGAGCGCCTTCGGCCTCGATGGCTCCGGCGAGAGCCTCGCGGAGCCGACGCTGCTGCTGGTGCATCAGCTCGAGGCGCGGGGGTTGCCGTAACGCGTTGCGGCAACACGCCTGCCGCTTTCATCGAAGCGCGCTCCCAGCCACACGATTGCCAAACGCTTGACCTAGATCAAGCGGCCTTGGTGGGGATTGAGCCGACCTCGTTTGGGGGCCAACCACAGGGCATCGAACATGCGCGTCATCGGCAGGATGCTGTTCGTTTCCGCGATTGCCGTCGCATCGCTGGGCGCGATGTCGCAGCAGCAACACTCGGTTCAACCCGCAAGCGACCAGGAGATCCGCATCGGCAATGTCATGCCGTATTCGGGGCCGCTGTCGGAGTTCGGCGCGATCGGCCAGGCGGAAGCGGCCTATTTCGACATGGTCAACGCGCGCGGCGGGATCAACGGCCGCAAGATCCGGTTCATCACCCGCGACGACAATTCCGATCCGGCGACCGCGCTGGAGCTGACGCGCAAGCTGGTCGAGACGGACGGCGTGCACCTGATGTTCGGCTCGTTCGGCACGCCGGGCAATCTCGCCACGCGCCGGTACCTGAACGAGAAGAAGATCCCGCAGCTGTTCGTTGCCACCGGCGACGAGGAGCTGAGCCAGCCGAACGCGTTTCCCTGGACCATGGGCTGGCAGCCGTCGTTCCGGTCGGAGGGGCGCATCTATGCCAACTACATCCAGGCCTATTACCCCAGAAAGAAGATCGTCGTGCTCTGGCAGAACGACCAGTTCGGACGCATGCTGTACAAGGGCATCCAGGAGGGCCTTGGCGATCTCAACCGTCACGTTCTCGTCGACATCGCCTTCGACCTTGCCGATGAGCATCTCGACGGGCACATCTCGATCCTCAAGCGCGCCGGCGCCGATATCTTCGTCTTCCTCGGCGTGCCCTCGACCGCATCCAAGGTGATCAAGCTGGCAGCGTCCATGAATTGGCGCCCGGTCTTCATCGTCAACGATGCCTCCGCCTCGATCGCCAATGCGATGGCGCCCGCGGGGCTGGAGAATTCCGCCGGCGTGATCTCGGCGGCCTTCCTGAAGGATCCGAGCGATCCGGCCTGGAAGAACGATCCCGCCATGAAGGACTGGTTCGCCTTCATGGACAAATACCATCAGGTCGAAAGCACCAACAATAGCGCAGCCGTCTATGGCTACGCCGCGGCCGAGGCGCTGACGCAGGTGCTGAAGCAATGCGGCGACGACTTTTCGCGCGAGAACATCATGCGCCAGGCGGCCTCGCTCAGGGACGTTAATCCCTCCTTGGCGTTGCCCAACATCCGGATGAGCACCTCGCCGAACAATTATCTGCCGATCAGGCAGATGCGGCTGGTGCAGTTCGACGGCCGGTCGTGGCAGCAGTTCGGGGACGTGATCGAGACGGCGTTCACGGAAGGCGCGGCAAGGTGAGGTGACTCTGACCCTCCCCTGGAGGGGCAGTGCTGTCGCATTTGAGAGCTTTTCCGTGCGGCCATCCTTCGAGACGCCCGCTTTAGGCGGGCTCCTCAGGATGAGGACGGAGTGCGCGGAAGCAGTTTCAACTCGCACTGACGCCAAATAGCCTCATTCCGGCTTAAGCGAGGCCAGCGCGTCTCCAGCAGCGAGCGCACGCGGGTCCTTTTCGTTTGATCACGGATGCTTAAGATCGGCGCGACCTGCAGCCGCTCCGACGGGAGAGACCCATGACCGAGACCATCCGCATCAAGCGCTTTGTCGCACGTCCCGTGATCGTGCCGATGAACCTGCCGCTCCAGACCTCGACCGGGGCGGTCGCCAAGGCGCCGCTGGTGCTGATCGACTGCGAGACCGACCACGGCGCGACAGGCCATGCCTATCTGTTCTCGATCACGCCCTCGGCCCTGAAGCCGCTGACGGCGATGGTCACGGAAATGTCAGACCTCGTCGCCGGCGACGAACTGCTGCCGTTCGAGATCGAGCGCAAGCTGAGCCGGCGCTTCACGCTGCTGGGCCTCGCCGGCCTGCAGCGGCTGGCGCAATCCGGCATCGACATGGCGGCATGGGACGCGCTGGCGCGTACACGCGGCCTGCCGCTGGCCCGCCTGCTCGGCGGCGCACCGAAGCCGGTGCGCGCCTACAATTCGAAGGGCCTCGGCATCATGCCGGCGGGCGCCGCGGTGGAGGAAGCGCACAAGCTGCTGGCCGAGGGGTTTCACGCCGCCAAGATCCGCGTCGGCCGGAGCGATGCGCGGGAGGACCTCGCCGTCGTGCGCGCGGTGCGCAAGGCCGTCGGCGACGAGGTCACGCTGATGTGCGACTACAACCAGGCGCTGACGGTCACCGAAGCGATCCGCCGCGGCGAGATGCTCGACGACGAGGGCCTCACCTGGATCGAGGAGCCGATCCGCCATGACGATTATGAGGGCAATGCCCGCATCGCCGACGCGCTGCAGACGCCGGTCCAGATCGGCGAGAACTTTGACAGCGCGTTTTCCATGCAGAGCGCCCTCGCCGCGGAGGCCTGCGACTACGTGATGCCTGATGTTCAGCGCATCGGCGGCGTCACCGGCTGGCTGCGGGCCGCATCGCTCGCCCATGCGGCCGGCATCGAGATGTCGTCGCACCTGTTCTCGGAGATCAGCGCGCATCTGCTCTGCGTGACGCCATCAGCGCATTGGCTGGAATATGTCGACTGGGCCGACGCCGTGCTGGCAACGCGGCTGCAGATCAAGGACGGCTTTGCGGTGCCGAGCGAGGAGCCCGGCAACGGGATCGCCTGGGACGAGGCGGCGGTCGCCAAATATCTCTTCAAATAGAACGACCTCCTACGGCCGAACGGCGGCAATCATGTTCAGCTCGACCGGCGCCCCTCGCGGCAACTCGGCGACACCGACCGACGTCCGCGTGTGACGGCCGCGATCGCCGAGACGTTCGATCAGCCGGTCGGAGGCACCGTTCATGACTTGCGACTGCTGGGTAAATCCGGGCGCTGAAGCAACATATCCAACGACTTGCAAGACCTGGACGATCCTGTCCTCGCCGCCCGTTGCGTTGTTGATCGCCGCAATGCAGAGATCGGCGCAGAGGGCCGCAGCCTCCTGCGCGGCCGCGATATCGACGCCAGCGCCGACCTTACCTGCATACAGCAGGTCCTCGCCGCGACGGGGCAGCTGACCGCTGACATAGGCAATTCCATCATGGATGATCACCGGCAGATAGTTGCCGCCGGGCTTGTTGATGCTGCTCATCTTGAAAGCCTGCCTTCTTTTCATCTCCGGCACAGCGACGCATTTCGCCGAACGCCGTAACCCGATCGCACCAGGCTCGTTGCCGTGGTGGCCGACCGGACAATGGCAGGCGGCGAGTCGTGGATCAAGGCGGTGCAGATCCAGCTCCGACAAGACCTCGCCTGCATGCATTGCACGGCGGCGGTGCGCGGGAGCAAACGCGACGTTCCGTCATCCTGAGGCGCGAGTGGCGCGATGCAAATGCATCGCGCCGGGAGCCTCGAAGGACGAACGGCCCGGATGCAGCGAGGCCGTCGCCCTTCGAGGGAGGCGCCTTGCATGATCGTCTGCGTGCGCGTGAGCTTGATGTCGGGACCAAAACCTTCCGCGGTGGCAAAGTCCGCGGTGCAGATCAGGAGGAAACCGAGCTCCGGCTCGCGCAGGGCCTTGTAGAACTCGGCATAGGCGCAGCGCGTCACGTCGAAAGCGAACGCGTCATGCGTCTGCTCCACGATGTCATAGGCGAGTGCATCGTCGCGGGCATAGGTGCGGAAGGCCGAGGACACGGCCTTGCCGAGATCGCGCTCGTTCTTGGCCTTCCAGAATTCCTCGCCGAAGCGGCGATAGAGATCGCCGAGCGCCTTGCGCACCAGCGCGTTGGCGCGCGTCTCGCCGAGCTCGGCCTGCAATGCCTTGACCAGCGGCACCAGCACCTGCGCCTGGATCTTTGCCTGTTCGATGACGGATACGGTCATGGCAGCCTCGCGTCGGAGACACTATCGTAGACCTGATGGAGCGTGCGCGTAATCCGGGGCGGTGCCCGAGGGGATAGAGCCCTGGATTGCGCTGCGCTCCATCCAGGCTACGGATGTTCCAACGATACCGAGGAGGCCGCACCAGTCCGTCTACGCTCTTCGAGCTACGCCGGACACGCCTTGCAATGAGATTCCCGGCTTGCCGAGCCGAGCTCGCGGCGGCAGCCCGCCTGCGCCCGTTGGGCTTCGGCGCGGCATCCTTCACTCGCTTCGCGAGCGAAGGATGGTGGGCACGACAGGGATCGAACCTGTGACCCCTACCATGTCAAGGTAGTGCTCTCCCGCTGAGCTACGTGCCCTAGAGGTCATTTCATCGGTGGGGTCCCTATAACGGCTCAGGGGACCCGGCGCAAGGACGGAACGGGGCCGATTTAGGCCGCCAGCATCTTGTTCACTTCGCTGACCAATTCGCGCAAATGCACGGGCTTGGACAGCACCTTGGCGTTCTTGGGGGCGTCCGAATCCGAGTTCAGGGCGACCGCGGCAAAGCCGGTGATGAACATGATTTTGATGTCGGGATCGAGTTCCGAGGCCCGGCGGGCCAGCTCGATGCCGTCCATTTCCGGCATCACGATGTCGGTCAGCAGCATCTCGAACGGCTCTTCCCGCAGCCGCTGATAGGCGGCCATGCCGTTGTCGTGGGACGAGACCTGAAAACCGGCGTTTTCCAGCGCCTTGACCAGGAAACGGCGCATGTCGTTGTCGTCTTCGGCGAGCAGGATCTTTGGCATGGCAGGAAACGTCGAATCCCCAGAGGATATCAGCAGAGGTCACTAAGCCCGACAGAGGGTAAATTTGGGGTGAAAATCTTAACCCTGCGGCGGCCCCGCTGCCGGCTCTTTGTGGACCGTAACGAACTCCGAATCAATCGAGCCGGATCTGCGGGTCCACATCCCGATGCCCGCACGGTTAAGACCTGTTCCAATCGGCCAATACATCTTTTCGCTTGGCAGAATGGTTGCGATTCCGGACAATGACGACACAGAAGAGCCGCGTGATCGGCCGAATCATTGAATCCGGAGCTTCTCCGGATCGTGCGGCACGAAGGGACGAAGCCTGAGAAGATGACCCGGTTTGACGGCGACATGTCGCCAGCCTTCGAGATCTTCGAGCCCGCCGAATGGCGTGCGCCTGTCATCTTCAACTCGCCGCATTCCGGCTCGACCTATCCTGAGGAATTCCTGGCGGCCTCGCGGATCGACCTGCCGACGCTGCGGCGGTCGGAAGATTCGTTCATGGACGAGTTGATCGGCCATCTGAGCGCGCGCGGCTTTCCGACGGTGCGGGTCAACTTTCCCCGCTCCTATGTCGACGTCAACCGCGAGCCCTATGAGCTCGACCCGCGCATGTTCACGGGCCGCCTGCCGAGCTTCGCCAACACCCGCTCGATGCGGGTCGCCGGCGGCCTCGGCACCATTCCGCGCGTGGTTGGCGACGGCCAGGAAATCTATCGCGACCGCATCCTGGTCGATGATGCGCTGGGGCGCATCGAGACGCTGTACAAGCCCTACCATCGCGCGCTGCGCCGGCTGATCAACAAGGTGCACCAGATGTTCGGCACGGTGGTGCTGGTGGACTGCCATTCGATGCCCTCGGTCGGCGTCAGCAGGGACGAGCCGCGCCGGCCCGACGTCGTGATCGGCGATCGCTACGGCACCAGCTGTACGCCGCTCTTGCCCGATCGCGTCGAAGAGACCATGAGCGGGCTCGGCTATTCGATCGGCCGCAACAAGCCGTATGCCGGCGGCTTCATCACCGAGCATTACGGCAATCCCGCAAGCGGCCTACACGCCGTGCAGCTCGAGCTCAACCGCGCGATCTACATGGACGAGCGGCGGCGCGAGCGCAGTGCTCGCTTTGCGCAAGTGGCCTCCGACTTCGGCGTTCTCGCCGACGTGCTGGCGACCACGATTCCGTTCGCCGACCTCGGCCCGTTCCAGGCCGCGGCGGAATAGGACTCAGCTTCTCTCCAACGACGAGATCTTGCGCGCGAGTGCGCTTTCACTTCGCAAGCTTGCGCGCCCCAAAATGAAAACGGCGGGGCTAAGAAAAAAGGGCCGCTCGCGAATGACGCAAGCGGCCCAAGTCTAGGGAGGAAACGCCCAAGGAGGGCAAGCGGTAACGCAGAGCGCTACCGCACCGCAACAATATGCGGCCGCGCCGCACAAAGTGCAAGGGCTTTTGCGCCGTTTCCCATGCAAATCGCACATGGCTCAATTGCTTCCATGGAAACCCAGATTCAGTTCCTTTGATAAGGAAATTCAATGGGTTGATAGTCGTTTGCATACGAACAAGGCAACCTCGGAACTAAGTTTTCAACTCCGTGATCGATATTTGGCCAGCAGATGACTGGAATGGGGCAGCCGTGCTCGGCATCCAAAATACCAGGGCGCAACATCAAGACAGCGCTGCACGCGGCAGGCGAATTGAGCTAGGCAGGAGGCAAGCTTCATCCAACCTTCGCTTCGAGGATTTCGCCTGTGACGGTGATCGACTTCTCCGCCTTCATCGGTCGGCTTGCCACCGCCTCCGGCGAAACCATCCTGCCGTTCTTCCGCACCTCGCTGTCGATCGACGACAAGAGCAAGACCAAGGATTTCGACCCGGTCACCGAGGCCGACCGCGCCGCCGAGGCGGTGATGCGGCGGCTGATCAAGGCCAACTTCCCCCAGCACGGCATCGTCGGCGAGGAATTCGGCAGCGAGCGCGAGGACGCCGACTACGTCTGGGTGCTCGATCCCATCGACGGTACCAAATCCTTCATCGGCGGCTTTCCGATCTGGGGCACGCTGATCGCGCTTTTGCACAAGGGCACGCCGGTTTTCGGCATGATGCACCAGCCCTTCATCGGCGAGCGCTTTTCCGGCGACAACGGTTCGGCCAATTATAAGGGGCCGTCGGGCGAGCGCCGGCTCCAGGTCCGCCGCTGCGCTTCACTGTCGGAGGCCACGACCTACACCACCAGCCCGCTGCTGATGAACGAGAGCGACCGCGCCATCTTCGGCCGCATCGAGAGGAGCGCGCGGCTGTCGCGTTATGGCGGCGACTGCTACTCCTATTGCATGCTTGCCGCCGGCCACGTCGACCTCGTGGTCGAGACCGAGCTGAAGCCCTACGACATCGCGGCGCTGATCCCGATCGTAACCGGCGCCGGGGGCGTCGTCACCACCTGGGAAGGCAAGCCGGCCCAGGGCGGCGGCCGCATCATCGCGGCCGGCGACGCGCGGGTTCACGAGGAAGCGTTGAAGCATTTGAACCAATAGCAAGGGAAGCGGAGGGCTTGCATGATTCTCTCAAGCAGGCTGCTCGTTACATTGTTCTTGGGATTGTTCCTGCTGCTGCCATCGCTGGCATCGGCGCAGAACTTTCCGACCAAGCCGATCAAGCTGATCGTGCCGTTTTCCGCCGGCGGGCCCAACGACATCATCGCCCGGGTCATCGGCCAGCGCATGTCGGAACTGTGCGGTCAGCCGGTGCTGATCGACAATCGCGGCGGACAGGGCGGCGTGCTCGGCACCGACGCCGTAGCGAAGAGCCCGCCCGACGGCTACACCATCGCGATCACTTCGGCTGGCGCCCTCGCGATCAGCGCGAGCATGGAGAAGGTCGCCTACGACACCCTCACCGACCTCACCCCGGTGACGCTGGTCGCGATCGTGCCGGAAATGCTCGTCGTCGCCGCCAACGTCCCCGCAAAGGACGCCGGCGAATTGATCGCGCTGGCCAGGGCGCAGCCGGGGCAAGCTCAACTTCGCCTCAACCGGCGCCGGCAGCCTGCCGCATCTCGCCGGTGAATTGTTCAAGCTGACGGCCAGGATCGACATCGTCCACGTGCCCTATCGCGGCGCCGCGCCTGCGGTGAACGACCTCCTGGGGCAGCAGGTGCAGATGGCGTTCCTCGATCTCCCGGCGCTGCTGCCGCAGGTCAAGACGGGCGCCCTGCGCCCCATTGCCGTCGGCTCGGCCGAACGTGCGCCGACCGCGCCTGACGTCCCGACCACCGCGGAAGCGGGCTTTCCCGATCTGCGCATCGAGAACTGGTACGGCATGGTCGCGCCCAAGGGCACGCCGAAGGAGATCATCGCCGCGCTGCATGGCCTCGTCACGAAGGCAATGGCGGATCCCGCGGTGAAGGAAAAGCTGAGCCAGCAAGGCGCGACGCTGATCGGCGATGAGCCGGAGCATTTTCGTCAATTCATCGCCGACGAAACCAAGAAGTGGGCGAAGGTGATCAAGGACGCCGGCGTGGAGACGGCGAAGTAGACTTGCTGACCCTCCCCTGGAGGGGGAGGGTCGATCGCGCGAAGCGCGAGCGGGGTGGGGTGATCTCTCCACGCGGGCACTGTTGGATGTGGAGAGACCGTCACCCCACCCCGTCTCACATTTCGCTCCGCTCAATGTGAGCCGACCCACGGGCGAGCTACGCTCGTCCCGGACCCCTCCAGGGGAGGATAAGAGCGCCCCTCACACCGCCTCGGCCCTGAGATGCTCCACCAGCATCTTGGCTGGCCGCGGCAGCGTCTTGAAGCTGCGCGCGCAGATCACGAGGCGGCGGTTGGCCCAGGCATCGCGCAAGCGAACCATGGCGAGCGGCATGGTCTTGGCGCAGCGGCGGGCGGCGGCTTCCGGCACGAGTGCGACGCCGACATCGGCGGCGACCATCTGGCAGATCGCGTCGAAATCGCGCAGGCGGGCGCGGACATGCTGGCGGATGCCGAGCCGCGCCGCGTGCCTGGAAATATGCATCTGGAGCGCGGTGGCGCTGGTCAGCCCGACGAAGTCGCAGGCCCCCGCCTCCTGAAAGTCGATCTGGCGGCGGCCGGCGAACGGGCCGCGTTTCGAGGTCACCAGCGTCAGGCGATCCTCGCTGAAGGGGAAGCGCTCGATATGCTCGGGCAGCGCATGCTCGGCGGCGAAGCCGAGATCGGCGGCGCCTGCGGCGATCGCCGCCGCGATATCGGTGCTCTCGCGTTCCTCGATGTCGACGGCGACGTCGCGATGCTCGCGCAGGAAGCCGGCGAGCGCCTTCGGCAAATGCTCCGACAGGCCCGACGTGTTGGCGAGGAAATGCACGCTGGCGCGCACGCCGCTGGCAAAGCCGGCGAGATCGCCGCGCATGGCGTCGATCTGATGGATCACGAGCCTGGCATGATCGAGCAGGCTCTCGCCGGCCGCGGTCAACTCGATGCCGCGGCGCCCGCGCTTGAGCAGTACGACGCCGAGCGCGTCCTCCAGGCCCTTGATGCGCGCGCTGGCCGAGGCCAGCGCCAGATGCGAGCGCTCCGCACCGCGCGTGATGCTGCGCTGGTCGGCGACCGCAATGAAGAGCTGGAGATCGACGAGGTCGAAGCGCATGAGATGTCTCTTATTGGCGGAGTATGATCTTGTCGGAAAACCGCTTCGCACTTTTCCGGATCATGGTCCAGCCTTCGCTGACGACGAAGGCTGTCTCCGTAACCTCCAGATTGTGCGCCCGCGCGGCTTCGGTCAATGTATTGAGATGATCGACCCGCTGCTCATTCTCATCGCCGTCGTCTTCCTGCTCGCCGGATTCGTCAAAGGCGTGGTCGGGCTCGGCCTGCCAACGGTGTCCATGGGCCTGCTCGCCGTGAGCATGGCGCCGGGCCGCGCCATCGCCATCGTCATCGTTCCCGCCATCGTCACCAACATCTGGCAGACCTTTGTCGGTCCGTATTTGCGCGACATCCTGCGGCGGCTGTGGCCGCTGATGATCGGCACCGTGATCGGCTGCTGGCTCAATGCCGGCGCGCTGACGGGTCCCCATGCGCGCTACGGCACGATCGTGCTCGGCGCCCTGCTGATCGTCTACGCCGTGATCGGGCTGAACAAGTTCCACTTCCGCGTCGCGCCCGAGAACGAGAAATGGGTCGGCGGCGTGGTCGGCGTCATCACCGGCGTGATCTCGGCCTCGACCGGCGTGCAAGTGATCCCGTCGATGCCGTTCATGCAGGCGATCGGCATGGAGAAGGACGAGCTGGTGCAGGCGCTCGGCGTGTTCTTCACCACCGCCACGCTGGCGCTCGCCTTCAACCTGACCGCGGTCGGATTGCTGACGCCGGCCAATGTCGTGCCGGGCGCGATCGGCCTCGCCATGGCCTTTGCCGGCATGTTTATCGGCCAATCGGTGCGGGCGCGGATGCCGGCCGAAGCGTTTCGCCACTGGTTCCTGATCGCGATGATCCTGCTCGGCCTGTATCTCGCCGGCAGCGCGCTGGTGAAGGAGTTTGCCTGAGAGAAGACCGTAGTAGGGTGGGTTAGCGCAGCGTAACCCACCACTGTTCGTATCCGCAGAGACAGAAGAGGTGGGTTACGCCTAGCGACTGCGCTTCGCGCAGCCGCAAGGCTAAGCTTACTGCGTCACAAATTTCGATAGCCACTTTGACTTGAGATTGCCCTGATGCAACAAGGGCATCGAGATAGTGTGACGACGAGAGCCGCGCTCAATCTTCGTCGGACGGTCGCAATCGAATTCGGAACGTGCCGTTCAGGCCGCAATGGCGGATCCCCTCGGCCGATAGCTTTCGGGAATGGCAATTTCCTTGAAGAGCTTGGTGGAGGCTGTTTCTGAGGGGGGAATCGTCTCTCGCTCGGAGACCAGGAACCCGTAGGCGGCAATGCACAATGTTGCGTGGTGGTGGAAGCCACGCCAGCTTCGCCCCTCGAAGTGACCAAGGCCAACCTCCTGTTTGAGTTCGTGGTAGTCGCGCTCGATGCGCCAGCGCAGCTTGGCAATATCGACGAGCTGACGAAATCCAATGTTGGCCGCAAGCGTTGAAAACCAATATTTGCTTGGTGCTGCTTCGCCCTCTGCCCACTCGATCAGAAGCCATTCCTCGGGCCGGCTTTCGGCGAGCCAGTAATCTCGATGCGCCGGACGGACGCGCACACGGGCAAAACGCGAACACAACGGTTCTGCCGTACCCTCACGCCACGTGATCTTGTGCCAAGCATGCGCTGGCAGACCGATCGCAAGCTTCTTGACCGAAATCGGTCGGTGTTTGCTATCACGCCGTAGCAGTTTTGGAGGTCGTCCGTTCCCCGACCATTTCTTCGGTGGCCGCGGTCCAGTTCCGGGCGCCCATACCGAGGTTTGTGGCAAGATGCCGGCCACATAGCTCAGGCCCAATTCGGTAATACTCTCACGCAGAGCGGTGTCGGTGCCGTAGCCGGCGTCCATCAGGACCACGCCGCGCGGCAAGCCCTCCGCACAGGCCCAGCGCAAATGATCAAGTGCAATTGCCGGCTTGGTCTTGAAGGTGATCTCCTGGGGGACTCCGGCTTTGCGCCGACGTGTACGGTCCGTCACCCACTCCTTTGGGAGATAGAGCCGATAGGCCACCGGCAAGCTCGCATGATGGTTCGCAAGCGAAAGAGATACGCCACCTGACAATTGTCTTGCTTGCCCAACTGGCCGCAATATTGCCGCGCAACGCCGACCGAATGCCGCCCCTTCTTGGGAAAGCCCGTATCATCAATGATCCACGCTTCGATCCGCCCGCAGCGTTCGATGCCCGGCAGCACTAACTCACGGACCTTGGCCAACACCTGCTGATCCGACCAGTCACCTTGACCGACAAAATGCAACAACGACTGATGTTGCGCCGCTGTCCGCTCAGGAGCCGTGATCGCCGCCATCGGCTCGACGCTCTTGCGATCGCAAGGCATCATCAGACCGGTGCAATAATCGCGAAGCGGTTTGGCTCGGCCCACGTGCCCGATCACGCTCGCAAGGCCCTCAACATATGCCGAAAACCGCGACGCTACGTCCCGCGATTTTGTCAGACCCATATCAGCCTCCCCACGCTGAAAAGTGAGTCTTCTCAAATATATGATTCCTGTCGACAAAGGCCGCGACACTCTGACTCAGTAAGACTAACCCACCCTACGCAGCCCGCATCATTCGTTCGAGCGAGTTACCGGCTCTCCAGCATGGCGACACGGATGCCGAGATAGATGAAGAGGCCGCCGAGCGCGCGGTTGACCCAGGCAATCGCCGCCTCGGACTGACGCAGCCGGTGCGCGGCCCTGGCGGCGAAGGCGGCGAGCACCAGGCACCACAGCGTCCCCGTAAAGATGAAGATCAGGCCGAGCGTCAGGAAGGCGAGCGGCTTGTGCGGCGCATCGGCCGCGACGAATTGCGGCAGGAAGGCCAGGAAGAACAGCGCGACCTTGGGATTGAGCGCGTTGGTGAAGACGCCCTGGAGGAAGACCCGCGAGAGCGAGCTGCGCGCCGGCTCATCGATGCTTGAAGCCAGCACAGGGCGCGACCACAGCATCTGGACGCCGGTCACGACCAGATAGGCCGCGCCGACCAGCTTCAGGATCGAGAAGGCGGTGGACGAGGCCATCAGCAGGGCCGAAAGCCCGATCGCCGCGCCCGCGACATGGACGAAGCAGCCGCAACTGATGCCCAGGGCGGCAGCGGCGCCGCCGCGCCAGCCCATCTGCATGCTGCGGCCGATCACATAGACCGAATCCGGCCCCGGCGTGATGTTGAGCAGCACGCCCGAGAGGATGAAAAGCCCGATTTCGTGAATACCCAGCATGAAAGGTGCCCCGCTGCCGTCCTGGCGGTCCCAGTTCCGCTTAGTCGGTTCGCCCGTCCCCGTCCACCGCCGGGATTGCGTAGGATTTACCTCGAATTTGCAATGCGGATCATGCTTCCGCTCCGGCGCATCTGCTCTATAAAGGCGGGGTTCTTGAAATGCGGGATTCGCGGCAACCGCCACGCTGTGGCCGGTCCCGGATTCCTCACCCAAGTCCCCTTGGAGCTTTGCGGATATGGAAAGACGTCTGGCCGCCATCGTCTGCGCCGATGTCGCCGGCTATTCGCGCATGATGGGCAGCGACGAGGCCGGCACCCATGCCGCCTTCAAGGCCCATCGCGCCGCGATTCACCCCATCATCCTCAATCACGGCGGCCGCGTCGTGAAGAACACCGGCGACGGCTTCCTGCTGGAATTCCCCTCGATCGTCGGCGCCACCGAGGCAGCGATCGCAATGCAGACGCTGATGGCCGAGCGCAACCACCATCTGCCGGCCGATCGCGCCATGCAGTTCCGGCTCGGCATCCACATGGGCGACGTGATCGCCGACGAGGACGAGGTGTTCGGCGACGACGTCAACATCGCCGTCCGCCTGGAATCGGTGGCGAGCCCCGGCGGATTCGCGATCTCGGCCAAGGCCTATCGGGAGGCCAGCAAGCATCTCACCGTGCCGCTGACCGATGCCGGCAACCATCGCTTCAAGAACATCAAGGATGCGATCGAGGTCTTTACCTGGACACCCGAAGGCGCGCCGGCGCTTGCTCCCGAGCTCCGGGAGGCCTCGGTTCTCTCGCAGCAGTACCGTACCGCGATCGTCGGCGTGCTGCCCTTTGCCAATCTCAGCGACGCCCAGGACGAATATTTCTCCGATGGCCTCACCGAGGACCTGATCCATGCGCTGTCGCTGCAATCCTTCTATCGGGTGCTGAGCCGCAACTCGACATTCGCCTTCAAGGGCAAGAACGTCGGCACGCGGCTGATCGCGCGCGAGATCGATGCGACTTACCTGATCCAGGGCTCGGTGCGGCGCGCCGGCGCCAAGATCCGCGTCACCGCCGAACTGATCGCGCCGGAGACCGGCGAGCAGCTCTGGACCGGCCGCTACGACCGCGACATCGGCGACCTGTTCGCGATGCAGGACGAGATCACGACCAACCTGTCCGCCGCCATCGCCACCGAGATCGTCCGTGCCGAGGCTTCGGCGCCGGCGCGGCTCTCGACCGACGTCTCCGCCTGGGACCGCTTCCTCAAGGGGCTGTCGCATTACTACCGGCAGACCAAGGAGGATCTGGCGGCCGCCGTCGAGCTGTTCCGCGAGGCCATCGGGCTCGATCCCAAACTGTCGATCGCGCACGCCTATCTCGCCACGATCCAGATCCAGAGCATCCAGTTCGGCTGGGTCAAGGGCACGCGCGAGATGTGGGCCGAGGCGATGAACCTCGCCGAAACCAGCGTGCGGCTCGACCCGCGCTCCTCCTTCGCGTTCTCGATCCTGTCCTGGGCGCATGCGATGGAGGGGCATCACGAGGCGGCGATGGACGCCGCCAAGCGCGCGGTCGCGCTCAATCCCTACGACAATGGCGCGCGCGGCGTGCTCGGCATCTGCCATTTCATGATCGGCGAGCATCGCGAGGCGATCGAGCTGTTCTCGATGGCCGCGCAACGCGACAACAGCGACCCGCGCTACCAATGGGCGGCGCTGAACGCATTCAGCCATTATCTGTTGCGCCAATATGACGCGACACTGTCATGGGCGCGCGAGCAGCTCTACATCAACCCGAATCACATGCAGGCGCTGGCGATCCGGGCCGCGGCGTTGGCGCAGCTGGGGCGAAACGACGAGGCCAGCGAAGCCGCCCGCGTGCTGATGGCGAATTATCCAACGCTGAACGTCGACAGGCACTTGCGCAACTTCCACTGGAAGCGGCCCGAGGACCTCGGCCATTATCGCGAGGGGCTGCTGAAGGCCGGCGTGCCGCTCGGCAAGCTGACGCTGGTTCAGAGCGACGTGAAGCGGGCCGTCGAATCCTGAGCGAAAGCCTGCTCTTGTTGACAGGACAGTGAAATCCGCCACACTTCGTCACACGCTGAAGTAGTATATCGTGCTGTCGGTTTGTTAGGACTTTCCGCGCTCTAACGGCGCGCCTGCTTTCCACGATTCGCTGTTTTCAGGATTTGGGCCATGCACGACCCCGCTTCGAAACCGCCCTTCGACCCCTCGATTCAAGTCTCGCCGAACAATCCCTGTCCGTTCCTGCGCGGCCTCGTCGGCGAAGGCTTCGTCGAGGGCGGCACCGTCCCGCTCAACACGCTGTCGCAGACCATCGCCAATGCGAGCGGCGAGACCGGGCTGAAGAAGGTCTCGGCGCGCATCCAGGTCCGTGGCGTTGCGATGATCGCCAACGGCCTCAAGCATATCCTCAAGAGCATCGTTTCGGGCGCGCAGCTCGACGCGCTGCGCGGGGGGCCACTGGACAAGCGCGGCGCCGGCTCGCGCATCCTCGGCGTCGACGGCAAGGTCAACGAGGACGAGATCGCGCGCCTTGCCAGCTTCGGCCGGACCTACACCGACCCGAACACCGGCAACAGCGAGCCCGGCCTCAACGCCGCGGAAATCAAGACCTTCATGCGCGACAACCTCAAGCGCGCCGGCAGCGCCGCACGCTGGTACTACCCGCTGCTGATGAAGTTCGAATGGCCCGTCCTCTTGAAGATCCTCGGCAAGGGCAAGCCGGGCGAAGAGCGCTATCTCAGCGTGGCCGACGTGCGCACGCTGTTCGAACAGCGCCAATTCCCCGACCGCATCAACCATCGGATCGTGTCGCAGCCACTGCTGTCATCTTGCCAACTCCGCTTTCGCTGGGCGGTCGCGCTCACGGCCGTTGTCATCGGCGTTGGCCTCATCGCCTTGGTCGCCGTCGCCGAATTTCCCAATCAGGTTCGCGCCATGCTGCCCCAGAAGGGCGTGCTGGTGAATCTCCTGCCGCCGCCCCTGCCCGCGATGCCCGAAACCAAGGCTGCCTATTGGCTCGAGCAGAACTGGTCGCTGAAGGACCGGCACTGGTTCCACCACGCCAGCCAGGGCACCGCGACGTTCCCGGTGCCCTATGAGTGGTTCGTGGCGCTGGAGCAGCCGCAGCTTCACCTGTTCTCGAAGCCCGGCATGATCAAGGACAGCGCTTATCTCGAGCGCTTCGGCTTCATCCCGAGCCCGCAATCGGTCCAGGTCGACACGGCGACGCTGCGCCGGTTCGGCTACGCCAATGTCTACGAGACCACGCAAGCGTCGGATTGGTCGACGCGGTGGACGCCGGTGGAGAACGTCGACGGCCTGCCGGTGGGCTTCGCGCGCATGACCGGCGTCGTCGATCCCGCGACGGGTCGGCGCGAAGAGGACAAGATCGGACTGACCTGCGCCGCCTGTCATACCGGCCAGATCCACTATCAGGGCGTCGACGTCCGCTTCGACGGCGGCCCGGCGATGACCGACCTGAAGAAGCTCGAGCTCGCAACCGGCCTGTCGATCGCCTACACGCTGTACGTCCCGTTCCGCTTCCAGCGTTTTGCCGATCGCGTGCTCGGCCCCGACGCCAGCAAGACGGACCGCGCCGCTCTCAAGCAAAGGCTCAGCGCGATCGGCAGCTTCCTGATCGACTGGGCCAAGAACTACGAAAAGACGATCGAGGCCAAGAAGACCTGGGACGGCAAGCAGCAGCAGGACACCGAGGAAGGGTTCGGCCGCCTCGATGCCCTCAACCGCATCGGCAACCAGGTGTTTTCGCAGGACCTCGCGCTGAGCGGGGTCAAGGGATTCGAGAAGAACCTGCACGCCCAGGACGCGCCCGTCAGCTACCCCGCGATCTGGACGGTGCCGTGGTTCAAGTTCGCCCAATACGACGCCTCGATCGAGCAGCCGCTGATCCGCAACGCCGGCGAAGCGCTCGGCGTGACCGCCCTGCTCAACCTGTCCGACGCCTATCCGGAGGACAGGCTGTGGCGCTCCTCGGTCAACATCAGGACACTCGGCTGGATCGAGGACATGCTGAGAGGCCCCGATCCATTCAAGGCGGCTGATACCACAACGGGTCCGAAGTTCGGCGGCCTGCTCGCACCGAAATGGCCCTCGCACATCCTCGGCGACGCCTGGAAGCTGAAGTCAGATCGGGTCGAGCGCGGCCGCGCCATCTACGCGGAGATGTGCTCCGGATGCCATCTGCCTGATATCAACAGTCCGGCCTTCTGGTCGTCGAAGCGCTGGGAGCCGAGCGGCGACAGCAAGGTGCTGAATGCGGTGACGATCCCGCTCGACGAGATCAAGACGGATCCCGAGCAGTCCCTCGTTCTCAGCAAGCGGACCGTCGACGTGCCCGGCTTCCTGAAGGTCAACACGGCGGACCTGCAGACATGGTGGCAGTGCCAGATCCCGACCGCGAGCGCTTCGCCCAACGAGATGGTCTACGCGCTCGGCCTGATGACGGTGGTCGATCTGGTCGCCCGCAAATGGATGGACGACGAGGACATCCCGGAGGCCGAACGGGCGCACATCTGGAATCTCGCGCGCAAGAACTGTCTCAATCCGGCGCCCGATCCGCGCTATCGCGCGCGGCCCTTGAACGGCATCTGGGCCACCGCGCCTTACCTGCACAACGGCTCGGTGCCGTCGCTGTACTGGCTGCTGAAGCCGCAGAACGAGCGCCCGCAGAAGTTCTGCATGGGCCGCCGCGACTATGACCCCGACACCGTCGGTTTCGCAGTCACCGCCAACGAGCGCTGCAAGACCGGTGAAACGGAGTTCTCCGCGACGGGCTCCGACGGCAAGCCGATCCAGGGCAACAGCGTGCTCGGCCATTCCTTCGAGCGCAAGGACGGCGAGCCGAAGCGCCCCGGCGTCATCGGTCGCATCTTCAAGGACGACGCCGAGCGCTACGACCTGATCGAGTATCTGAAGACCCTGTAACGCACCCGTACTTCGTCATTTGCGAGCCAACGGGTCCGCGCGAAGCGCGGCCCGATGACAGGCTCCGCGAAGCAATCCAGACTGTCTCCGCGGAAACAGCCTGGATTGCTTCGTCGCAAGAGCTCCTCGCAATGACGGAGAACGAGGATTCTCCCCCTCGTCGCCGCCCTCACTTGAACAGCGGCGTGCCCGGCACGAAGGCGTCGAAGGCGGCCCAGAACTGGGCGCGGTAGCGATCCTGCTCCTGGAGGATCTCGTGCTTGGCGCCGGCGATCACGAGATGGGAGCCGGCGCGCAAGTGATAGGCGAATTCCTCGATCGCCGCGGTCGAGACCACGGCGTCGTTGGAGGCCGCCAGCATCAGGATCGGCTGGCGGATCTGGGAGGGGTAGTTCACGCGCTTGAAGGTATGCATCGCGCGGAAGGCCGTATCGGCCCAGGCGACGGTCGGCGAGGCCAGTCCGAGCGTCGGATCTTCCTCCAGGATCGCGGCATTGCGCGCGTAGCGGACCGGATCGCTGGTCAGGGGATTGTTGATGAAGGGCTCGAGCCCGGTGAGGCGGTCGCTGCCGCCGGGAACATAGCGGCCGCCCTGCCCCAGCAGGCGCATCGTCTTCAGCAGCGCACGCACCGGCAGCGAGGTGGTGCGCCCGGGCAGGTCGATCATCGGCGCGGACAGCACCATGCGGTCGAACCAGCGCTTGCCGGCATGTGCCACCCGCAGCAGCACAGTGCCGCCCATGGAGTGGGCGAGCGCGAAGAAGGGCGGCGGGCAATCCGGCAGCACGACCTGCTGCACGAAGGTCTCGACGTCGATCTCGAAATCGGCGAAGTCGCGCACATAACCCTTGCGCGGATCGCGCAGGCGGCGCGACGAGTGCCCCTGACCGCGCCAGTCGATCATCGCCACCGCAAAGCCGCGGTCGCGCAGGTCGCGCACGGTCTCGAAATATTTCTCGATCTGCTCGCTGCGCCCGGTGAAGACGCAGACCGTACCCTTGCGGTTCGCCGGCGGCGCCCAGCGCGCAAAGCGCAGCTCGACGCCATCAGGGGTCTTGATGGTGCCGCTGACGACGTTTTCGGGGACGGGATTGGCGGGAATCGAGACCAGCGTCATTTGGGCGTGCTTGGGCGGGAAGTGCTGCAATTCAAGGGGCCAAAGCGCCGAAAAGGCGCCTGTCCCGCCCTCTTGAACGCCGTCTCGTTCCACCCATATCACCTTCGTGCAGGCCGCTACCAGTGTTTCGGAACCGGAACATCAGGCTGCACACAGACTAAAGCCCGGCCCGATTGGCGGGCGGGTTACCAACAGTCGCTCAATGGAGGACTTGACCATGCGTAGCTACGATCTCACTCCGTTCTATCGTTCCACCGTCGGCTTCGACCGCCTCTTCAACCTGCTCGATCAGGCCAGCTCCGACGGCAGCCCCGGTTATCCCCCCTACAACATCGAGCGCACCGGCGAGAATGCCTACCGCATCACCGTTGCGGTCTCGGGCTTTGCCAAGGATGAGCTCTCCATCGTCGCGAAGGAAAACACGCTGATGATCAAGGGCGAGAAGGTCGCGAACGAGAACTCGAAATCCGAAGTGCTCTACCGCGGCATCGCCGCGCGTGCCTTCGAGCGCGCCTTCCAGCTTGCCGACTTCGTGCAGGTGAAGGACGCTTCGCTCGAGAACGGGCTGCTTCACGTCGACCTCGTCCGCGAGATTCCCGAGGCCAAGAAGCCGCGCCAGATCGCGATCAACGCCGGCGCAAAGGCGCAGGTGATCGAGAACTCGGCCGCGCAGGCCGCCTAACCAGGCAACAACCGAAACGACTTCCAGGTTGCGAAAACGCCCCGGTGCCCGGGGCGTTTTTTTGCACTGCATCACAGAACGGTGAAGGCGTAACGCTGCGGCCTCGCGCGCCGTCCTTTGGGCATCGACCCCAAACAAGACGGAGAAAGATCATGTCACTCTGGCGCAGCCTTTTCGTCGCCGCGAGCCTTTTGGCGGCTCCCCTCAGCCTTGCTCATGCGCAGACACCGCAGACGGTGAAGGCGAAGAACGTCGTGCTGGTGCACGGTGCCTGGGCCGACGGCTCGAGCTGGTCGGAGGTGATCCCGATCCTGCAGGCTGCAGGCCTGCATGTGACGGCCGTGCAGAATCCGCTGTCCTCGCTCGCGGACTCCGTCGAAGCGACCAAGCGGGCGCTGGCCGAGCAGGACGGGCCGACCGTGCTGGTCGCGCATTCCTGGGGCGGCACCGTGATCAGCCAGGTCGGCACCGACCCGAAGGTCACCGGCCTCGTTTACGTCGCCGCACGAGCGCCTGATGCGAACGAGGATTTCGTCGCGCTGTCGAAGCAGTTTCCGGCCGGGCCGGCGCGCGCCGGCATCGTCGAGCGCGACGGCTACACCAAGCTCTCGGAAGAGGCCTTCCTGAAGTACTTCGCCAACGGCGTGAAGCCGGAGCAGGCCAAGGAGCTCTACGCCGTGCAATGGCCGACCGCGGCCTCGATCTTCGCCGGCCGCACCACGGAGGCGGCCTGGCGCTCCAAGCCGAGCTGGTACGCGGTGTCGAAGATCGACTACACCATCAACCCCGATCTCGAGCGCTTCCTCGCCAAGCGCATGAACGCCACCACGATCGAGCTCGATGCCGGCCACCTCTCGCTGGTGTCGCATCCGAAGGAGGTGGCGAATCTGATCCTGGATGCGGCGGGGTATCCGCGGAGCTGACACGCAGTGATTTCATGCAAAAGCGCCCGAGGGGTTCTCGGGCGCTTTCCGTTTGCTGACGCCTAGTCCAGCCCCTGCGCGGCGGGCATGTCCTGCGTCGGCAGGATCGTTGGGGCCAGCCTGGCCTGACCCACGGTCGGCGCGGCAGCTTGCGGTGCGGCCTCGGCCGGCTTGGCTTGCACCACGGCAGCTTGCTGCGCGGGCTGGGCCTGCACTGCCTGCACCTGCTGCGCCGCGGGCTCGGCCGGCTTCGCAGCGATCGGCGTCTCGGCTCGCCGCGGGGCGGGCTTGGGCAGCGGCACGGCGCGGCTTGCCACATGCGGGATCGAGGCCGGCGGGCGCGGCGGACCGCTGCGGATCGCGGTCGGCGGCGGCAGCGCGGTTTGCGGCCCGTAGGGCGCGACCCGGCGTTCGTCATAGGCCGGCGCCATGCCATAGGCATCAGCCGCGGGCATGAAGCGGATGATCCGCCCATCGCGGGCGTCGATCACCAGCCGGCCATCGTCGCCGCTTCTGTCGATCACCGCGATGGTGTAGACGCTGCCGCGCAGGCGCGGAATGCCGAGCGGCGAGAAGCCGTTTTCGCGCAGCACGGCGTAGACCTCGGTCGGCGGCAACACGGCCAGCGCCGGGCCGCGTTCCTCGTAGCCGTAACCGTAGCGCGGCGGCGGGGCGGCCTCCGGCGGGGCGTAGGGCCCGTCGAAATCCGACACCGCGATGACGGCCCCTCTCGCAATACCGCTCGCGGGAACCTGGGCATGCCCCGCACCGGCAGCCAGCGCCAGCGCGGCGGCCGCCATACATCCTGTGAAAAACTTCATGATCGAGACGCTCCTGTCAGGCCCCCCGGTGGCCGCCCTCTTTCGCTTCTCGCGGCGTGGCGCGCCTTCCGAAGGGTTGATCCGAAGCTTCATTTGGGATTTCGGCGCCGCCGGGGCCGGATCAGGGCGCGTTTGCCTCAAAACCGGGGCCGCGCAACTTTTGGAAAGCGATTGATTGACTTCTGCGGAATCGGGACTTCCGCGCGCTTGTGTGCTAGACAAAAATTTGGCAAGGTGATGGTTAGGACAGGAAGACTGTCTCATTTTGCCTGCGGTTCCGGCATAGGGAT
Organism: Bradyrhizobium sp. NC92; assembly: GCF_025200865.1. NCBI lineage: Bacteria > Pseudomonadati > Pseudomonadota > Alphaproteobacteria > Hyphomicrobiales > Nitrobacteraceae > Bradyrhizobium > Bradyrhizobium sp. NC92. Next base: position 1,140,931 of record NZ_CP104171.1, on the reverse strand, counting down.
TGCAGCGAGAACTGGTGCTCTCGAGCGCCGGCAAGGTACCAGGCAAAGCCGTTCTCGGGGACGAAGAACGCCTAGGCCTGAATTTAAGAAAATGCGGCTCGCAGAGGACGAGCGGTGGCCCAGGATCGGGTGCCGCGGGACGCCGAAGGTGCGCCGAAGATGGCGGTGAGGCAGCTTGCCGCATGGAGAGGACAGGAACAATGAACGGGTCGCAATTCGAGCGCGCAAACATCGTGGCAGAAGAGCTGTCGGCGACGGTCGCCTCGAAAACGACCGATCCGATCACCTCACCGCTTCAAGAGCACAATTCGCGCCCCAAAGCCGAAGGCCTGTATGATCCGAGCCTGGAGAAGGATTCTTGCGGCGTCGGCTTCATCGCCAACATCAAGGGCAAGAAGTCGCACGAGATCGTCTCGGACGCGCTGAGCATCCTCTGCAACCTCGAGCATCGCGGCGCCGTCGGCGCCGATCCGCGCGCCGGTGACGGCGCCGGCATTCTGGTGCAGATCCCGCACGCCTTCTTCAGCCGCAAGGCTGGGGAGCTCGGCTTTACGCTGCCGCAGCCCGGCGAATACGCCATCGGCGCGCTGTTCATGCCGCGCGACACCGCCTGGCGCAACGTCATCAAGAGCATCATCGCCGACCAGATCAAGGAAGAGGGCCTCACCCTGCTCGGCTGGCGAGATGTGCCGACCGACAATTCCTCGCTCGGCGTCACCGTGAAGCCGACCGAGCCCGCCTGCATGCAGGTGTTCATCGGCCGCAACGGCACCGCCAAGACCGAGGACGAGTTCGAGCGCCGGCTCTACATCCTGCGCAAGTCGATCTCGCAGGCGATCTACCAGCGCCGCGACCGCGGCCTCGCCGGCTATTACCCATGCTCGATGTCCTGCCGCACCGTGATCTACAAGGGCATGTTCCTCGCCGACCAGCTCGGCAAGTACTATCCCGATCTGCACGAGAAGGATTTCGAGAGCGCGCTGGCGCTGGTGCATCAGCGCTTCTCGACCAACACCTTCCCGGCGTGGTCGCTGGCGCATCCCTACCGCATGATCGCGCATAACGGCGAGATCAACACGCTGCGCGGCAACGTCAACTGGATGGCGGCGCGCCAGGCCTCGGTGAGCTCCGAGCTCTACGGCAAGGACATCAACCGGCTGTGGCCGATCTCCTACGAGGGACAGTCGGACACCGCCTGCTTCGACAACGCGCTCGAATTCCTGGTGCAGGGCGGCTACTCGCTGCCGCATGCCGTGATGATGATGATTCCGGAGGCGTGGGCCGGCAATCCCTTGATGGATGAGAAGCGCCGCGCCTTCTACGAATATCATGCCGCGCTGATGGAGCCGTGGGACGGCCCCGCCGCGATCGCCTTCACCGACGGCCGCCAGATCGGCGCCACGCTCGACCGCAACGGCCTCAGGCCGGCGCGCTATCTCGTCACCAAGGACGATCGCATCGTCATGGCGTCCGAGATGGGCGTGCTGACGATCCCCGAGGACCAGATCATCACCAAGTGGCGGCTGCAGCCCGGCAAGATGCTGCTGGTCGACCTCGAGCAGGGCCGCCTGATCCCGGACGACGAGATCAAGGCCGAGCTCGCCAAGAGCCATCCCTACAAGGAGTGGCTGGAGCGGACCCAGATCGTGCTGGAAGAGCTGCCGAAGGTGCCGACCACCGGCGTGCGCTCGAACCTGTCGCTGCTCGATCGCCAGCAGGCGTTCGGCTACAGCCAGGAAGACATCACCATCCTGATGACGCCGATGGCGGCCACCGGCGAGGAAGCCGCGGGCTCGATGGGCAACGACACGCCGATCTCGGCGCTGTCGGACAAGGCCAAGCCGCTGTTCACCTACTTCAAGCAGAACTTCGCGCAGGTCACCAACCCGCCGATCGACCCGATCCGCGAGGAGCTGGTGATGAGCCTCGTCTCGATCATCGGGCCGCGGCCGAACCTGTTCGACCTGCAGGGTATGGCCACCACCAAGCGCCTCGAAGTGCGCCAGCCGATCCTGACCGACGCGGACCTGGAAAAGATCCGCTCGATCTCGGAGGTGGCGGAGTCGCACTTCAAGTCGCGGACGCTGGACACCACCTTCCACGCCGGTCTCGGCGCGGCCGGCATGGACCAGGTTCTCGACGAGCTCTGCGCGCGCGCCGAAAGCGCGGTGCGCGAGGGCGTCAACATCATCATCCTGTCCGACCGCATGGTCGGCACCGACCGGGTGCCGATCCCGGCACTGCTCGCCTGCGCCGCCGTACATCATCACCTAATCCGCGTCGGACTGCGCACCTCGGTGGGCCTCGTCGTCGAATCCGGCGAGCCGCGCGAAGTGCATCACTTCGCCTGCCTTGCCGGCTACGGTGCCGAAGCGATCAATCCGTACCTCGCGTTCGAAACCATCATCGCGATGAAGGACCGCCTGCCCGGCTCGCTCGACGACTATGAGATCGTCAAGCGCTACATCAAGTCGATCGGCAAGGGCCTTTTGAAGGTGATGTCCAAGATGGGCATCTCGACCTACCAATCCTATTGCGGCGCGCAGATCTTCGACGCCGTCGGCCTCAAGGCCGACTTCGTGTCGAAGTTCTTCGCCGGCACGCATACCCGCGTCGAAGGCGTCGGCCTCGCCGAGATCGCCGAGGAAGCCGTGCGCCGTCATGCCGACGCGTTCGGTGAGGCGCAGGTCTACAAGACCGCGCTCGACGTCGGCGGCGAATATGCCTATCGCAGCCGCGGCGAGGACCATGCCTGGACTGCCGAGTCGGTGTCGCTGCTGCAGCACGCCGCACGCGGCAATTCGCAGGAGCGTTACCGCGCCTTCGCCAAGATCCTGAACGAGCAGTCGGAGCGCCTGCTGACGCTGCGCGGCCTGTTCCGGATCAAGAGCGCGGAGGAGGAGAAGCGCAAGCCTGTGCCGCTCGACCAGGTCGAGCCGGCCAAGGACATCGTCAAGCGCTTCGCCACGGGTGCGATGAGCTTCGGCTCGATCTCGCGCGAGGCGCATACCACGCTCGCGATCGCCATGAACCGGATCGGCGGCAAGTCGAACACCGGCGAAGGCGGCGAGGAAGCCGACCGCTTCAAGCCGATGCCGAACGGCGATTCCATGCGCTCGGCGATCAAGCAGGTCGCCTCGGGCCGCTTCGGCGTCACCACGGAGTATCTCGTCAACTCCGACATGATGCAGATCAAGATGGCGCAGGGTGCCAAGCCCGGCGAAGGCGGCCAGCTGCCCGGCCACAAGGTCGATGCCACCATCGCCAGGGTGCGACACTCGACGCCCGGCGTCGGCCTGATCTCGCCGCCGCCGCACCACGACATCTACTCGATCGAGGACCTGGCGCAGCTCATCTACGATCTCAAGAACGTCAACCCGACGGGCGACGTTTCGGTCAAGCTGGTCTCCGAGATCGGCGTCGGCACGGTCGCCGCGGGTGTCGCCAAGGCGCGCGCCGACCATGTCACCATCGCGGGCTTCGAGGGCGGCACTGGCGCTTCGCCGCTGACCTCGATCAAGCATGCCGGATCGCCGTGGGAAATCGGGCTCGCCGAAACCCACCAGACCCTGGTGCGCGAGCGGCTGCGCAGCCGCATCGTGGTCCAGGTCGACGGCGGCTTCCGCACCGGCCGTGACGTCGTGATCGGCGCGCTGCTGGGCGCCGACGAGTTCGGCTTCGCCACCGCGCCGCTGATTGCGGCCGGCTGCATCATGATGCGCAAGTGCCACCTCAACACCTGCCCGGTCGGAGTCGCGACCCAGGATCCGGTGCTGCGCAAGCGCTTCACCGGCCAACCCGAGCACGTGATCAACTACTTCTTCTTCGTCGCCGAAGAAGTCCGCGAGATCATGGCGAGCCTCGGCTTCCGCACCTTCAACGAGATGGTCGGCCAGGTTCAGCTGCTCGACCAGACCAAGCTGGTTGCGCATTGGAAGGCCAAGGGCCTCGATTTCTCCAAGCTGTTCGTCAAGCAGAAGGAGGAGAAGGGCCAGAAGATCTATCACTCCGAGCGCCAGAACCATCATCTGGAGGCGGTGCTCGACCGCTCGCTGATCGAGCAGGCAACGCCTGCGCTCGACCGCGGCGCGCCGGTGAAGATCGAGGCCGCGATCAACAGCACCAACCGCTCCGCCGGCGCGATGCTGTCCGGCGCGGTCGCCAAGATCTACGGCCATGCCGGCCTGCCGCACGACACCATCCATGTCAGCCTCAAGGGCACCGCCGGCCAGGCCTTCGGTGCCTGGCTCGCCCACGGCGTCACCTTCGAGCTCGAAGGTGAAGGCAACGACTATGTCGGCAAGGGCCTCTCGGGCGGCAAGATCATCGTCAAGCCGCCGAGGAACTCGGCCATCGTGCCGGAAGAGAGCATCATCGTCGGCAACACCGTGATGTACGGCGCGATCGAGGGCGAGTGCTACTTCCGCGGCATCGCCGGCGAGCGTTTTGCCGTGCGCAACTCGGGCGCGGTCGCCGTGGTCGAGGGCGCGGGCGATCATTGCTGCGAATACATGACCGGCGGCATCGTCGTCGTGCTCGGCAAGACCGGGCGCAACTTCGCGGCCGGCATGTCCGGCGGCATCGCCTACGTGCTCGACGAGGCCGGCGACTTCGACAAGCTGTGCAACCTCAGCATGGTCGAGCTCGAGCCGGTGCTGTCGGAGGAGCTGATCAACGCCGGCACCTACAACCATGCCGGCGACCTCGAGGCGCATGGCCGGGTCGACGTGTTCAAGAACCTGCTCGCCTCCGACGTCGAGCGGCTGCACGTCTTGATCTCGCGCCACGCCAAGGCAACCGGCTCCAAGCGCGCCGCCGAGATCCTCGCCAATTGGAAGGATTGGCTGCCCAAATTCCGCAAGGTGATGCCGGTCGAGTACCGGCGCGCGCTGCGCGAAATGGCGGCCAATGCGGACGCCGAGCCGAAAATCGCGATCGGGGCGTAGGGCATCACATCCCGTCATTGCGAGCGCAGCGAAGCAATCCAGAAACTCTCCGCGGAAACAGACTGGATTGCTTCGTCGCAAGAGCTCCTCGCAATGACGGCGAGTAAGAAACGGAACGAACTTAAGCGGCAGGGACTTCGGGTTTAATGGGCAAGATCACGGGTTTTCTGGAAATCGAACGGCACGACCGCAAGTACAGCCCGGTCGCCGAGCGCGTGAAGCATTACAAGGAATTCGTCGTTCCGCTCTCCGAGAAGGAGGTGCGCGACCAGGCCGCGCGCTGCATGAACTGCGGCATTCCCTATTGCCACGGCACCGGCTCGGTCGCGCCGGGCACGCCGGGCTGCCCGGTCAACAACCAGATTCCCGACTGGAACGATCTCGTCTACCAGGGCAATTGGGAAGAGGCCTCGCGCAACCTGCACTCGACCAACAATTTCCCGGAGTTCACGGGCCGCATTTGTCCGGCGCCGTGCGAAGCCTCCTGCACGCTCAACATCGACGACAACCCCGTCACCATCAAGACCATCGAATGCGCGATCGTCGACCGCGCCTGGGACAATGGCTGGCTTAAGCCTGAAGTGGCCGCGGAGAAGACCGGCAAGAAGGTCGCGGTGATCGGCTCGGGTCCGGCCGGCATGGCGTGCGCGCAGCAGCTGGCGCGCGCCGGCCACGACGTCCACCTCTACGAGAAGTACGCCAAGGCCGGCGGCCTGCTGCGCTACGGCATCCCCGACTTCAAGATGGAGAAGGGTGTCATCGACCGCCGCGTCAAGCAGATGGAAGCCGAAGGCGTCACCTTCCACTACAACAGCCACGTCGGCGCTGAAGGCAATGTCGATCCGCGCGAGCTGCTCAACGAGTACGACGCGGTCGCGCTGACCGGCGGCGCGGAGGCTCCGCGCGACCTGCCGATCCCCGGCCGCGAGCTCGCCGGCATCCACTACGCCATGGACTTCCTGCCGCAGCAGAACCGCCGCGTCTCCGAGGAGCCGCTCGGCGGCGTCCAGGAGATTTTGGCGGGCGGCAGGCACGTCGTCGTCATCGGCGGCGGCGACACCGGAAGCGACTGCATCGGCACCTCGCTGCGCCAGGGCGCGCTCTCGGTGACCCAGCTCGAGATCATGCCCGCTCCCCCTGAGCGCGAGAACAAGGGCCTGACCTGGCCGAACTGGCCGCTGAAGATGCGGACGTCCTCGAGCCAGGCTGAAGGCGCGGTGCGCGAATACGCCGTGCTGACCCAGAAATTCTCGGGCGAGAACGGCCAAGTCAAGAAGCTGCACTGCGTGCGCGTCGACGACAAGTTCAAGCCGATTGCCGGCACCGAGTTCGAGCTCGACGCCGAGCTCGTCCTGCTCGCGATGGGCTTCGTCCATCCCGTGCACGAGGGCCTCTTGAAGCTGCTCGCGGTCGACCTCGACCCGCGCGGCAACGTCAAGGCCAACACGCTGGACTACCAGACCTCGCGCCCCAACGTGTTCACCGCCGGCGACATGCGCCGCGGCCAGTCGCTGGTGGTCTGGGCGATCCGCGAGGGCCGGCTGTGCGCGCGGTCGATCGATACGTTTTTGATGGGGAAGACGGATCTGCCGCGCTGAGCTTTTGCTCCGCCGTCAGATCAGCAAACGGTGTCATCGCCCGGCTTGACCGGGCGATCCATTATTCCAGAGACAGTTGAAATTGAATCGATGGGCCGCGGCGTACTGGATGCCCCGGTCAAGCCGGGGCATGACGGCGGAGCAAGAGGCAAGACTGTGCGTCAATCTACGCGCACTCACGTCCCCGCTCAATTCTGCAGCCTCACCCCCAGCAGCACCACCGTGCCCTGCGAGCTCGATCCCGCCAGGCTCGAATCCAGGATGTCGTGGCGCAGCGTGCCCTTGACCCAGATGTTGCGGTTGAGCTTGTAGATCAGGCTGCTTTCGAGCGAGTAGGTCTTGTCGTTGCGGTTCTGGCCCTGGTAGTCGAGCGTGCCGTAGGTAAACTTGCCGACCGCAGTGAGCCAGCGGCGGAAGTCGTGGTCGACTTCGGCGGAGTAGGTGCGCACCAGCACGCCGGAGGAGCCGGGGACCGTGGTCTCCGAGATCTGCGTGTCGGTGAAGAACTTCACCGTGGTGAGGCCGCTCGCGCTCCAGATCAGGGAGCCCGTGGTGAGGAAGCCCGAGAGCTGGCTGAGGCGCGGGTCGGTGTAGCTGCGCGCGGAATAGCCGACCGAGATCTCGCCGGTGAGGATGCGCGAGAACTCGAACGACGAGCCGACCTTGGCATAGCCGCCGTTCGAATCGCGCAAGTAGCCGTTGCGGTCGGCGGCCTGGTCGTGGACGCGCCTGTCGCCCTGGACCTCGACGAAGGGTTTCAGGCCGGGCTTGAGGTCGTAGGAGAAGCGGCCGACGCCGCCATACTGGTTGAAGTTGCGGTCGTCGTTGCTGAAGGTCGAACCATCGGTGAGCTTGGAATCGGTGTAGGCGGTGCGATCGATGGTGGCGCCGGCGGCGACCTGGAAGCGGTTGAAGGTCTGGTCGAAGCCGAGCGTCGTGCCGTAGGCGGCGTAGACAGGATATTTCTGCAGGCCGGCCTGCACGTTGGGGCTGCCGGGATTGTCGGTGGCGAGCCGCAGGCGCAGCTGCGAGGTCAGCTTGAAATCACGGGTGACGTCGAGCCGGCCGTCGACATGGCCGTTGAAATCGGGGCGGTTGGCCTCGACCGGCGACGGCGAGGCGAAGCCGTTGATCGTCGCCGGCATATCGTTGGTGTAGCCCGAGAACGAGCCGCGCAGATCGGCGACCAGCGCGTGGCGCTCCCAATCGGACACCACGAGCAGATCGGGCGCGACCACATAGGCGGGCGAGCCGACCGGCTTGTTGAGGCGCGTCGGATTGCTGTCGTAGCCGGCGGACAGCTCGAGCCCGCCCTTGATCAGGAAGCTGCCGGCATAATCGCCAACCGCGCCGAAGGGATCGTCATCGGCCCTGAGGCGGCGGCGCAGCGGCTGGCCGGGCGCGTTGCCCGCCATCGCTGCCGGCACCGGCACCTTGTGCGCGGTCTCGGACGGCGGCGGCGCAATGCGCGGTGGGCCGAGCGTCGTGGCCGGCGTTGTTGCGGGTGGCGGCGGCGAACCGGGACCGGCGCGCTTCGGCTTCGGCTGGCCCGGATAGAGCTTGGGCTGCTGCCGCTTGCGGTTGAGCGAATCGTAGCCGGAGCCGCTCGCGCCGGTGGCGGCGGGCAGGCCATAGGTCGGGACCTGACCGACACGCGAGCTCGCCGGCGTCTGCTGGCGCTGACGCGGGTCGGCATTGGGATCGGGCAGTTTTGGCAACGCGTCGGAGGGCGCCTGCAGAACGCCGGCGGTGCGGCGGGTCGGCAGCGTATCGGGCGAGGCAAAGCCGCCGCGGTTGGGATTGAACAGGTCGGGCGTCAGGCTCTGGGCGGCCGCCGGGCTGCTTGCGAGGGCGGTCAGCGCGAGGCACGGCAAAGCGGCGCGCAGGAAAAGCGCGACAGTGCTCCGGCCCCTGCCTGGAGACGACCCCACGATGGAATTACCCCAACGAAATCAAATACTTTCTCGATCATCCCCGCCGGCCGGCCGGAACCATCGTTAATGGAGTTAAAACAATTATGGTTAATGAGCCGTTGAGGGCGCTCGGGCGCGCGTCGCCTCGCTGATCGGGGCGTGCTAAGCAGGCGCCAATGGGCGAACGCCCCTCCTCCCTGGACCACACCATGCCGAGCTCGAAACCGCTGATGACCCAATCATCCGGCTCCATTCCCGATAGCATCGAATCCGCGCTCCGCACCCTGGAGACGGAGAGCGGCGGCATCAACGCGCTCGCTGCCGCGCTGCGCGGCCCGCTGGGCGAGCCCTTCGCCAAGGCGGTCGAACTGATCCGCAACGCCAAGGGTCGCGTCATCGTCACCGGCCTCGGCAAGTCGGGCCATATGGGCCGCAAGATCGCGGCGACCCTGGCCTCGACCGGCACGCCCGCCTTCTTCGTGCACGCCGCCGAAGCCGGTCATGGCGACCTCGGCATGATCACGTCCGACGACGTCATCATGGCGCTGTCCTGGTCCGGCGAGCAGCCGGAGATGAAGAACCTGGTGAACTATTCGGCGCGCTTCGCGATCCCCATGATCGCGGTGACCTCGAACGCTTCGTCGTCGCTCGGCCAGGCCGCCGATCTCGTCATCGAGCTGCCGAAGGCGCGCGAGGCCTGCCCGCACAATCTGGCGCCGACCACCTCGACGCTGATGCAGGCCGCGATCGGCGACGCGCTAGCGATCGCGCTGCTCGAGGGACGCGGCTTCACGGCGCTGGAATTCGCGCATTTCCACCCGGGCGGCAAGCTCGGCGCGATGCTGAAATTCGTCCGCGACTACATGCGCACCGGCGCGGAGATTCCGCTCAAGCCACTCGGCACCGAGATGTCGGAAGCCGTGGTCGAGATGTCGGCCAAGGGGCTCGGCTGCGTCTGCATCGTCAACGATGCGGGCGAGGCCGTCGGCATCATCACCGACGGCGATCTGCGCCGCCACATGCGGCCCGATCTTTTGACGGTGACCGTCGACGAGATCATGACCAAGCAGCCCAAGTCCGTTCCGCCCTCGATGCTCGCGACCGAGATGATCGAGGTGCTGAACACGCGCAAGATCACCACGCTGCTGGTGACGGAAGCGAACAAGGTGGTGGGGATCGTGCACCTGCACGATCTGCTGCGCGCGGGCGTGGCGTAGGGTTTGCGCCCTCTCACCTCGTCATTGCGAGCGCAGCGAAGCAATCCAGACTGCCTCCGCGGAGACAGTCTGGATTGCTTCGTCGCAAGGGCTCCTCGCAATGACGGTGGAGAGACCTACGCCGGAAACCGCGCCGCGTCCTCCTCCAGCGGCAAGCGCAGCCCGTTCGCCAGATACGACACCGTGCGATAGAAGCCGCCCAACAGCATGATCTCCAGGATCTGCGCCTCGTCGTAATGCACGGAGAGCGCCGCGAACTCCTCGTCCGTAAGTGTCGCGCGATGATGCAGCGCGTCGGCGGCTGCGATCAGCGCCCGCTCGGCCGGCGACCAGCAGGCCGACGCCGCATCACCCAGCACCGTCGCACGCACCTCCTCCGCGGTGAGCTTCGCCGGCCCGGCAAAGATCGCGACATGCACGCCCCATTCGTATTCGCAGCCGCTCAGCGCACAGGTGCGGTCGATGACAATCTCGCGCTGGCGCAGCGAGAGCGGCCCCGGATCAAGCAGGCCGCCGGCGCGAAACTTGTCCCAGGCCCGGCCATGGCCCGCCATCACCCGGAACAGCACCAGCGGCGGCGCACCGCGCATGATGCGGTCGAATTGCGCCTGGATCTCCGGGGGATAAGGCGGCGAGAGCGGGGCGATGCGCGGTGAGGCCTGGGACATGAGCGATTTCCATTGCTACATTTATCGTAGCACGACGCTACATTATCCGTAGCAATACGCAAGAGGGCGGCAATGGCGAAACGGCCGACAACAGCAGAACGCAGCGTCCGCGGCTCGCGCACCGGGCGGCCGATCATGGCTTTGCTCGACTTGCTCGGCCGCCGCTGGGCCTTGCGGATCCTGTGGGAGTTGCGCGAAGAGCCCCTCACCTCGCGCGCCCTGCGCAGCGCCTGCGACGAGGCCTCGCCAACGGTGCTGCAGGCACGACTGACCGAGCTGCGCGAGGCGGGCTTCGTAGAGCTGGGTACCGGTGGAGGTTACGGACTGACGCCGCTGGGCCGGGAGTTGTGCGAGACGTTCATGCCGCTGCACAGGTTTGCGGAGAAATGGCGCAACAAGAACGGCGCCTAAGTCCGGCGACGCCGTCTCAACAAACTCGTCATTGCGAGCGAAGCGAAGCAATCCAGACTGCCGCCGCGGAAAGATTCTGGATTGCTTCGTCGCAAGGGCTCCTCGCAATGACGGCGGTTAAGCCGCCGCCACGGTCAGATTCGCGCCGTCGACCTGCACCACTTTCACCCGCGTGCCGGCGGGCGTATCGGGGCCCGCAACACGCCACACCGTGTCGCCGATGCGCACGGTGCCGGTGCCGTCGATGATCGGCTTCTCCAGCGTGAACTCACGGCCGAGCAAGGCTTCGGTGCGCTTGTTGAGGAACGGGCTGGCGCTCGCATCCGGCTTCGGCTTGGCGAGGTGGCGCCAGACCGGCACGGCAGCGGCGGCAAAGATCGCGAACATCACGAGCTGGATCTGCCAGGAGATCGCAGCCGCGAACGAGATCAGGCCGACCAGCAGCGCAGCCAGCCCGAGCCAGAACAGGAAGATGCCCGGCGCCAGCACCTCCAGCGCCATCAGGATGAAGCCGAAAATCAGCCAATTCCAGTTGCCGAGCGATACGAACATGTCGGTCATGACACGACCTCTGTAAAATACCCCGTTACTGCGGCGGCACTGCGGGCGGGATCGGACCCGACGACGGGACCGATCCGCCGCGGCGCGCGGCAGCGGCTGCGGATGCGGCACTCTCGCCGAACGTCGCCTTGGCGATCTCGCCGATACCGGCGAGCGAGCCAAGCATGCTCACGGCTTCCACCGGCAGCATGATGATCTTCTGGTTCGGCGCATCGGCGAACTGGCCGAACGCCTTGATATATTTGTCGGCGATGAAATAGTTCAACGCGGCGACGTCGCCCTTGGAGATGGCTTCCGACACCACTTGAGTCGCCTTGGCTTCGGCCTCGGCGAGACGCTCGCGCGCCTCGGCGTCGCGGAAGGCGGCCTCGCGGCGGCCTTCGGCCTGGAGGATCTGGCCCTGCTTGGCGCCCTCGGCGCGCAGGATCTCGGACTGGCGCTGGCCTTCGGCCGCGAGAATGTCGGCGCGCTTGACGCGCTCGGCCTTCATCTGCCGACCCATGGCTTCGACGAGGTCGGCGGGCGGCACGATGTCCTTGATCTCGATGCGGTTGACCTTGACGCCCCAGGGCGAGACCGCGGCATCGACCACGCGGAGCAGGCGCTCGTTGATCTCGTCGCGGTGCGACAGCACCTGGTCGAGGTCCATCGAGCCCATCACCGAGCGAATGTTGGTCATTGTGAGCACCGTGATCGCCTGGTTCAGGTTGGCGACCTCGTAGCTCGCCTTGGCGGCATCGAACACCTGGAAGAAGGCGACGCCGTCCACCGTCACGGTGGCGTTGTCCTTGGTGATCACCTCCTGCTCGGGAATGTCGATCACCTGCTCCATCATGTTGATCTTGCGCCCGACGCGATCGAAATAGGGCACGATCAGATTGAGCCCGGGGCTCAGCGTCTGGGTGTATTTGCCGAACCGCTCGATGGTCCAGTCATAGCCCTGCGGCACCGTCTTCACGCCGGCGACCAGCGTGACGATGACGAGCAACACCAGAACGATCGCGAAAATGTCGAAGCCGCTCATTTCTCCTCCAAGGCGGGCAAGACGCCGGGAAAGCCCTTTCCCGCGCTGTCATTGGTCGGGATCACGACCTTACCGGTTCAGCGGTCGCAAGTAACGTCGGTACCGGCGCGATTCTGCACAAGACGCACAGCAAGAGAACGGTCACGATATGTATTTGCGACAGGCTCTTGAAAGCGAGCAGGCGCAGACCTAGCGGCGAACGTTAAGGATTTCGCGTCCTCTCATTTGAACGCTACCGTCCGGTGGCGCGCTCTATTCGATGACGTCGTTCGCGATTGCGAGCAGCCCCGGGGCAAGCGCGACGCCAAGCGCCTTGGCCGTCTTCAGGTTGACCGCAAGCTCGAACTTGGTGGGATTTTGCACCGGCAGGTCGGCCGGCCGTGCGCCCTTCAGGATCCGATCGATGTAGCCCGCAGCGCGGCGGAGCTGCTCGGCGCTGTCGGTGCTGTAGGACATCAGCCCACCTTCGTCGACGAAGGTGCGGCTCCAGAACACCGCGGGCACGCGCGCCTGTGCAACGGCGGCCAGAAGCTCCGCGCGGTTGGCCATGGTGAAGAAATCCGGCAGGACCAGCAGCCCATCGGCCTTGCGCGAGGCCAGCGCCGCGATCGAGGCCGTGTCATGTACCGGCGCGGGCTCGATCGTCATATGAAGCGCGCGGCCGGCGTCCTCGATGGTGCGCAGCATCAGGGGCGCGAACGGCGCGGTGGCGGGATTGTAGACGATCGCAACGCGGGACACCTTTGGCGTGACCTGCGTCAGCATCTCCAGCCATTTGCCGGCGAGCGGACCGTCGTAGTCGGTAAAGCCGGTGAGGTTGCCGCCGGGATGCGCGAGGTTTTCGACAAAGCCCTGGCTGACGGGATCGGTGACGACGGCGAACACGATCGGGATCGTCGTGGTGCGCCGGCGCAGCTCTTCGACCGAGGGTGTGCCGACCGCAAGCAGGATGTCGGGCTTGAGCGCGATCAGCTCGTCGGCGAGCTGCGCGATGCGGTCACGATTGCCGCCGCCGCTGCGCCAATCAACCTTGAGATTGTCGCGCTCCTTCCAGCCCTGGCCGGCGAGCGCTTCGACCAGGATCATGCTGCGCGTCCGGCCGATCGCATCATCGGCGGCCGTGACCGAGAGCACGCCGAGCCGCCGTATCGCGTTCGGCTGCTGCGCCAGGGTCGGGCCCGGCAGCGCTGTGAGCATTCCAAGAAGCGCCAGGCACCGGCGGCGGTTCATGGGACACCCATCAGATCCAGCCCTGAAGCTCGCGCAGCACCAGGGTGCGGATCACGTCCATGCCCGGTCCGCTGTCGTTGAGGCAGGGGATCGCGGAAAACTGCTCGCCGCCATTGTGCTTGAAGATCTCGGCGTTCTCCTGCGCGATCTCCTCCAGCGTCTCCAGGCAGTCGGCGGAAAAGCCCGGCGTCACCACCGCGATGCGGCGCACGCCTTCCTTGGCGAGCCGCTCCATGGTCTTGTCGGTATAGGGCTGCAGCCACTCGTCGTTGCCGAAGCGCGACTGGAAGGTCAGCAGCAGTATTGTTGCGTCCATGCCGAGCCGGCGGCGCAGCGCCTCGGTCGTCGCGATGCAGTGCTGCTGATAGGGATCGCCCTTGTCGACATAGGCTTTCGGCATGCCGTGGAACGACGCAACGATCAGCTCCGGCTTGAACGACAGCGTCGCCAGATGCCCCTCGATCGAGACGGCGAGCGCCTCGATATAGGCTTCGTCCACGTAATAGGGCGGCGTGATCCGCAGCGTCGGCTGGTTGCGCAGCTGCGCGAGCACCCGGAACACTTCGTCGCAGACCGTCGCCGAGGTCGAGGCCGAATATTGCGGATAGAGCGGGACGGCCAGGATGCGCTCGCAGCCTTTCGCGATCAGCGCGTCGATGCCCGACTTGATCGACGGATTTCCGTAGCGCATCGCCCAATCGACAACGACGTTGTCGCGGTCGGACAAGGCGGCTGCGAGCTTGTCGCGTTGCGACCGCGTGATGGTTTTCAGCGGCGACTCGTTCCGATCATTGTTCCAGATCTTCTGGTAGTCGAGCGCCTTGGTACGGGGACGGCTGCGCAGGATGATCCCGTTCAGCACCAGCTTCCAGATCAGGCCCTGGTCCTCGATGACGCGGGCGTCGCTGAGGAACTCCTTGAGGTAGACCCGCACGCCGGGGGCATCGGCCGTATCAGGCGTTCCGAGATTGATCAGGAGCACGCCGACCCTCGGCAGGGCGGATCGGGTGGCCGGTTTCGCAGTCTCGAGGGGGACGACGCTGTTCATGGCTGGTTGGGTCGCGCGTTGGTCCGAACTTGTCAAGATGAGCCGGGGTTCGCTAGGGTCGCACCCAAGGGGGAGGGACGATGACGCTCGCGGAATGGTGTGTCTTCGGGGCGCTGCTGCTCTATCTGTCTACGATCGCCTCGGTCAAATGGATCAGGTTTCGCCGCTTCGACAATTCCCGGCCGCGCGATCCCGCCTTCTACGAGGACGCCCTGTCGCAACGCGCGCTCGGCGCACACCAGAACGGCATCGAGACGTTTCCGTTCTTCGCGTTCGCGGTGCTGCTCGCCGAATACAGGGAATCGCCGCAGCGGCTGATCGACGAGCTCGCGGCGCTGTTCCTGATCGTCCGGATCGCCTATGTGCTGACCTATCTCGGCAATCGCCCGACGCTGCGCTCGATCCTCTGGAGCATCGGCTTTGCGATCAATCTCGGGATCTTCTTCATGCCGGCGTTGAAGCGGTTTCTGCCAGTGTGAGGCGGCTTCACGTCGAGAGGTGCCGCTCGCGCGTCGCGATCAGCGCCCGCATCGATGCGGGGATCGTGACCGGACGATGGGTCTTCTGGTCCGTGTAGACCCACACGATCTCGCCGGTCACCAGCGCGTCGGCGCCACCCTTCCGGAAGATGGCGAGCTCGAAGACGAGGCTCGAATTGCCGATCCGCGCCACGCGCGAGCCGACGTCGAGCTCCCAGTCGAACCGCACCGGCGCCTTGTACTCGATCAGCGATTTGACGACGTGGAAATCGATGCCGCTCGTCTGCGCATCCGCATATTGGTCAAAGCCCAGCGCACGGAAATATTCGGTGATGGTGGTATCGAAATAGGTCAAATAATGCGCGTTGAAGACGACGCCCTGGCCGTCGATCTCGGAATAGCGCACCCGGAACGGATGGAAGAACCAGAATTGTTCGCGCGACATGGCGTCTCCCGACCAAGATATTTCAGGCTCGTCATGGCGAGGAGCCCTTGCAACGAAGCAATCCAGACCGCCGCCGCGGAGACATTCTGGATTGCTTCGCTGCGCTCGCAATGACGGAGCTGGCGCTCGACCGTCTTTGCCCAATTAGCGCCGAGAAGTGCAGATGCACCCTCAAAAACACGTGGTCCGTTCGGCGGCGATGTAGCCGAACAGGAGGCCGACGCCGAACAGCAGGACCAGGCCTGCGGCGCCGAACTCGATGCCGCGCATGAACAGCGCGCCACCGCCGTCGCGGCCGGCGCTGAGACGGGCGGCGATGTCCTTGGCGGAGACGGCGATAACCGCGATGGTCGCCACCGTGATCGCGGTGCCCAATCCCATCAGGAAGGTGGCGGCGATGCCGGCCCAGAACAGGCCCTGGGCGAGCGCGAACACCAGGACCAGGATCGCGCCCGAGCAGGGGCGGATGCCGACGGTCAGGATCGCCGCGAGGCCGCGCCGCCAGCCGCCGGGGCCGGCGAGTTCGCTCGGGGTGGGGCCGTGGGAATGCCCGCAGTGCTCGTCATGGACGTGATCGTGCCCGTGATGGACATGGGCATGGGCATGGGCATGACCGTCGTGATGATGATCGTGCTCATGATGGTCATGCGCATCGTGATGATGGTGATGGCCGTGATCATGGTCGTGCGGCACGCCCGCCATCACCGGCACCGGTTGGGCGGCCTGAAGTGCGCGGATGAAGGTGCGGCCCTTGACCCAGACCAGGCGCAGGCCGAACAGCGCGATCAGGGCGTAGCTCGCGATCTCGATCACGCCTTCGGCCTTGCACATGGTCTTGGCCGTCGCATTCAGCACCCAGGCCGAAATGCCGACGATGAGGATCGCGACCAGCGACTGCATCAGGGCCGAGGCAAACGACAGCGCGATGCCGCGCCGCGCCGTCTCGCGGTTGGCGACCAGATAGGAGGCGATCACCGCCTTGCCATGGCCGGGACCGGCGGCATGGAAGATGCCGTAGGCGAACGAGATGAAGAGCAGCGTCCACACCGCCGAGCCGTCGGATTTTGCGGCACGGATGGTCACCGACATCTGGCGATAGAATTCCGACTGTTTTGCCAAGAGCCAGCCGATGACCCCGCTGGCCTCGGGCTCGGGTGCTTGCGCCGGCTTCGGCGCGCCGAACGGATTTTGCGCGAGGACATCATGAAGCGCGGCATCGGCCACACCGACGACGAGAAGAACTGCGCTGCAGGCGAGAAGCCCGCGCGCGAGCGGGGAGAGCTTTGGCTTCAAGGGCAATCCACCGTGATCTTGTTGGCGAACATCATGCCGAAATTCGAGTTCTCGCCGTCCAGGAAGGTCTGCTCGTTCAGCTTCTGGGCGCTCGCGGTGCCGTCGTTCGGCCGCTCCAGCTTCATCTGGCAGCCCGCGGGCGCACCGACCAGCTTGACCGGACTGTCCTTGGCCATCTGGAAGTCGATAAAGAAGGAGCGGTCGAACACTTCGAGCACCAGCTGCCTGGGCTTGACCGGGTTCTTCAGCGGCAAGGTGAAGTGCAGGGTCAGGACCGTGTCCTTGTAGTCGAGGAAATAGTCGACCGGCTCCTGGAATCGCTCCTTCTTGCCGTCGGCTCGCGCAAAGGTGAAGTAGGCGTATTCCTTCAGCGACTCGACATTGGTCTGCGCCAGCGGCTTGAGCTCCTCGCGCGTGTAGGCGCCCTTGGTCTTGCTCTCGAGCCCCTGCACGGCATAGGCCGAGAACATGTCGTCGAAGGTCCAGGCGTGGCGCACGCCGGTGATGCTGCCGTCAGCGGCATAGAGCAATTCGCTGGTCGCGGTGATCCAGACATGTGGATGCGCACTTGCTGCCCCCGCCGCGAGCGTCATCGCGGCGGCGAACAGCATTCCGAACAGGGCCCGCATGCTCATCAGGCCGCCTTGGCGTCGTCGAGCAGACCGCGGCGGCGGAGCAGCGCATCCGGCTCCGGCGGACGGCCGCGGAACGCCTCATAGGCGGCTTCCGGATCGACCGACCCGCCCGACGAATAGATGTCGTCGTGCAGACGCTTGGCCACGGCAGGATCGAAGATGTCCCCGGCCTCCTCGAACGCGCCGAAGGCGTCGGCGTCCATCACCTCCGACCACATGTAGCTGTAATAGCCGGCAGCGTAGTGGTCGCCGGTGAAGATGTGGCCGAACTGCGTCGGACGGTGACGCAGCGCGATCTCCTCGGGCATGCCGATCTTCTCCAGCTCGCGTCTTTCGAAGGCGCGGACATCCTCCGCGGCGGCTGCCGGCTGGGTGTGGAATTCCAGGTCCACCAGCGCCGACGAGACGAACTCGACCGTGGCAAAGCCCTGGTTGAATTTCCGCGCGGCGAGGAAGCGTTGCAGCAGGTCGTCCGGCAGCGGCTCGCCGGTCTGGTAGTGGCGGGCGAACTTCTGCAGCACCTCGGGCCGCTCCTGCCAGTGCTCGTAGAGCTGCGAGGGCAGCTCGACGAAATCGGTGAACACCGAGGTGCCCGACAGCGAGGGATAGGTCACGTTGGAGAGCATGCCGTGCAGGCCGTGGCCGAACTCGTGGAACAGGGTGCGGGCATCGTCGGGCGACAGCAGCGACGGCTCGCCGCCCGCGCCCTTGGCGAAATTGCAGATGTTGAGAACCAGCGGCGCGACGTCGCCGTCGAGCTTCTGCTGGTCGCGCAGCGAGGTCATCCAGGCGCCGGAGCGCTTCGATGGCCGGGCGAAGTAGTCGCCATAGAACAGCGCCTTGTGCTTGCCGTCCGGCCCCTTCATCTCCCAGACCCGGACGTCCGGGTGCCAGACCGGAATGTCCTTGCGCTCCTCGAAGGTGACGCCGAACAGGCGCGTGGCACAGTCGAAGGCGGCGGCGATCATGTTGTCGAGGCCGAGATACGGCTTGATCGCGGAATCGTCGAAATTGGCGCGCTGCAGACGGAGCTTCTCGGCGTAGAAGCGCCAGTCCCAGGGGGCGAGCCTGAAATTGCCGCCCTCTTCCGTGATCAGCGCCTGCATCTCGTCGCGGTCGGCAAGCGCGCGGGCCCGGGCCGGCTTCCAGACCCGCTCCAACAGGTTGCGCACCGCGTCCGGCGTCTTGGCCATGGAATCCTCCAGCCGGTAGGCGGCGTAGGTCGGATAGCCCAGGAGCCTGGCGCTCTCCTCGCGCAGCTTCAGGATCTCGACAATGGTCGCGTTGTTGTCATTGGCGTTGCCGTTGTCGCCGCGCGCGATGAAGGCCTTGTAGACCTTCTCGCGGAGGTCACGCCGGGCGGAGCTCTTCAGGAACGTCTCGACCGAGGAGCGCGAGAGCGTGACGATGGCCTTGCCCGCCATGCCGCGCTCTTCCGCCGCAGCCTTGGCGGCGGCGACAAAGCTCTCCGGCAGGCCCTGGCGATCGGCCTCCCCGAGCTCCATGAACCAGTCCTGCTCGTCGCCGAGCAGATGATGGCTGAAGCCGGTGCCGAGTTGGGCCAGCCGCTCGTTGATCTCGGCCATCCGGGTCTTGGCCTCCTCGGAGAGGCCGGCGCCGGCGCGGTGGAAGCGGGTGTAGGTGCGCTCCAAGAGGCGGAGCTGCTCGGGCGTGAGACCGAGACCCGCGCGGTTCTCGTGCAGATGGGCGATGCGGCCGAACAGCACGGCGTTCATCATGATCGGATTCCAGTGCCGCGCCATCCGCAAGGAGACCTCCTTGTCGATCTCCAGGATGGCCGGGTTGGAATGCGCCGAGACGAGGTCGTAGAAGACCGCCGCGACCTTGCTCAGCAGCTTGCCCGAGCGCTCCAGCGCCGTGATGGTGTTGGCGAAGTCGGGCGCCGCGGGATCGTTGGTGATCGCCGCAATCTCGGCGGAATGGTCGGCGAAGGCCTGCTCGAAGGCCGGCAGGAAATGCTCCGGCTTGATCTCGTCGAAAGGCGGGGTCGCGAACGGCGTCACCCAGGCCTTCAGCAGCGGATTGGTCTCGGGGTCCGTAATTTGGCGGGGTTCTGACATCACAAGTCCCGGATTTCGTGGCTCTATTGCTGCGGCCAGCTATAGCACGCGTGGGGCTTTTTTGGGCCGTTTGCCCTTGCTCCCGGCCGCCTTTTCGGGGAGATTGCGGCCCTCGAAAGCCAGGACCCTCTGAAACCATGAACGCGCCTTCCTCATCGTCCCGCCGGATCGTCTGGCCCAGCGTCATCACCGTCATCAGCGCCGCCATCCTGATCGGCGCGGAGGTGTTCGGCGCGGCCTTTGCGGGCGGCTGGGCGCTCGCGATCCTGTTCGGGCTCGGCGACCAGGGCGCCCATATCCTGCAGGCCGTGCTGTTCGCACTCGGCGTGCTCGTGATGACCGCCTTCATCCGCGGCGCTCAGCGCATCGAGCCCTTCACCAAGCGCGGCTGACGCGTCTCGCGCGTGGGCAACACGCGCAGCGCAGCGAAAACTTAACGCGCGTTCATCTCCCGCGTCGCTCGCGCAACAGCGCGCAAGCAGATGTTAGGCAATTCTGTCCGCAGCCTAAAAAAATTCTTGCGAAGCAGAGTCAAAACGCTTATGTGCGGACTTGCCCAATTTCGCACGTGCCTGTGGTCGTGTGTCAGTCGGTAGGTATCCGGACAAGAGGCCGGACAGCCGCCAAGGGGTGAAGAAGCCGAGGGGCTCTTCGGAAGTGCGGAAGTCGGAAGACCGAGGTCGCAAGACCAGAAAGTCGGAAGACGAAGCAAACCCGGAGCGCCCAGCATCTCTCTCAAAGAGATGCCATGTCGAAGGTGACTTCGCTCTTTGCAACCGTGACTGGCAGCCGGAGGCGAACCGGCGCACCCCGCTCTCAACGGGGGACGCGACTTAAAGCAACGACGGATCGGGCTTTTTTGGTCTCTACCGGCATTCCAACGCCGGCGCGGGCTACTGAAAAGGCTTGTCCTTCATTGCCAGGTGAGCGGGCGGGAAACTCTCCCAACCAATCCACGGCAGCACAGTCTGGTTTGAGTTTTTTGGCCTCGACGCGCCTCCATCGCGCGATGCGGCCGAAGCACTCTCATCAGACGTCATGTTGATACGGCTCCCGTCGCTGGGGCCGTTGGAGAGTGCCATGACCGAACGTATCCAGGAATTCCTGCGCAACCGCCGCAACGAAGGCCTCGACACCGAGCCGTGCCTGGTCGTCGACCTCGAGGTCGTGCGCGACAATTACCAGAGCTTCGCCAAGGCGCTGCCCGACAGCCGCGTGTTCTATGCCGTCAAGGCGAACCCGGCGCCGGAAGTGTTAGCCCTGCTCGCGTCCATGGGCTCCTGCTTCGACACCGCCACGGTCGCCGAGATCGAGATGGCGCTGGCCGCGGGTGCGACGCCCGACCGCATCTCCTTCGGCAACACGATCAAGAAGGAGCGCGACATCGCGCGCGCCTTCGCGCTCGGCATTCGGCTGTTCGCGGTCGATTGCGCCGCCGAGGTCGAGAAGGTCGCCCGTGCCGCCCCCGGTGCGAAGGTGTTCTGCCGCATCCTCTATGACTGCGCCGGCGCCGAGTGGCCGCTGTCGCGCAAGTTCGGCTGCGACCCGGAAATGGCGGTCGAGGTGCTCGACCTCGCCAAGCGCCTGGGCCTGGAGCCGTGCGGCATCTCCTTCCATGTCGGCTCGCAGCAGCGCAAGGTGAAGGCGTGGGACCGTGCGCTGGCGATGGCCTCGCAAGTGTTCCGCGACTGCGCCGAGCGCGGTATCAACCTGTCCATGGTCAACATGGGCGGCGGCTTCCCGACCAAGTACCTGAAGGACGTGCCGCCGGTCGTCACCTACGGCCGCTCGATCTTCCGCGCGTTGCGCAAGCACTTCGGCAACCAGATCCCGGAGACCATCATCGAGCCGGGCCGCGGCATGGTGGGCAACGCCGGCATCATCGAATCCGAGGTCGTGCTCATCTCGAAGAAGAGCGACGAGGACGAGGTGCGCTGGGTGTACCTGGACATCGGCAAGTTCGGCGGTCTCGCCGAGACCATGGACGAGTCGATCCGTTACGCCATCCGCACCCGTCATGACGGTGCGGACATGACGCCGTGCGTGCTCGCGGGTCCGACCTGCGACAGCGCCGACGTGCTGTACGAGAAGAACCCGTATCCGCTTCCCGTCACGCTCGAGATCGGCGACAAGGTGCTGATCGAAGGCACCGGGGCCTATACGTCGACCTACTCGTCGGTGGCGTTCAACGGCATCCCGCCGCTGAAGACGTATCACATCTGATCCGCCTCTCTGTCTGAGGCCTGACGAACCCGGGAGCCGGTCCGCCGGCTCCTCATCCACCATCTCGATTTCTGACGACGTCTTGGACAGGCGTGCTGCGCGCACGCCGGTTCAAGCGGGGACTGACGTGCCATGACTGCTCCTCGGAAGCCGCAAGTTGCCCTCACCTCGAAAGCCGCTCCGTTCGTGATCCGCGCGGAACGTGCTAGCGACGTCGCGACGCGCGAAACGCTGCTCGATGCCTGCTTTGGCGAGAACCGCCACGGCCGCACCTGCCAGCGCCTGCGCGACGGACGCGCGCCCGCTGCAGGCCTTGCCCTGTCGGCGATGCGCGAGGGCAAGCTCGTGGGAACCGTGCGGCTGTGGCATGTCAGCGCCGGAGGCAGGCCCGCTCTGGTCCTCGGACCGCTGGCGGTCGACCCTGCCTGCCGCGAGCTCGGGATCGGCGCCGCGCTGATGCATCAAGCGCTGGCCGCCGCCCGGGCGCGCGGGCATGACGCCGTGATCCTGCTCGGCGATGCCCCCTATTACGCCCGCTTCGGCTTCTCGGCCGACAAGACGGCCGAACTCTCGCTGCCCGGCCCGTTCGAGCGCGACCGCCTGCTGGCGATCGAGTTCACCGATGGTGCGCTCGATGGCGCCGCCGGGATGATCGTCCCGACCGGCGCGGCCCTGCCCAAACGGAGGTCGGTTCGCGCGCCTGAGGCGCACGCGGCCTGAGGGATCGCTCCTGTAGCGACGACCTAGGCCGCATCGAGCGGCAACGCCCTGCCGCGCCTGCGCGAGGCTCTTCCTTTGGGGTTGCGCAGGCCCCCGAAACGCCCTTTAAACCCCGCGAAACACCCCTTCAGTCGAGGCCCATGACCATGTCCCGTCGCCTGATCTCCACCGGCTCCCCGCTCGAGAAGACCGTCGGCTACAGCCGTGCCGTGATCGACGGCGAGTTCGCCTTCGTCGCGGGAACCACCGGCTATGACTACACCACGATGACGATGCCATCAGATGTCACGAGCCAGTCACGCAACTGCTTCAAGACCATCGCCGCCGCGCTGACGGAGGGCGGCTTCGAGATGGCCGATATCGTCCGTGCGACCTACTACGTGACCGACGCCAGCTACATCGACGCCCACTTCGCCGTCTGCGGCGAGGTCCTCGCCGACATCAGGCCGGCGGCGACGTTGCTGGTCGTCAGCGCCCTCGCCAGGCCCGAGATGAAGGTCGAGATCGAAGTCACCGCCAAGCGCCGCGGCACCTAAAAAGCGCCGCAGCATCTGACAAGCGCCGCAGCGCCTGATCCATCCCTCACTGCCAGCACTTTCCGGAGAATCCATCCCATGAGCCCTCCCTCGCAGATCTACGCGAAGATCACCGGCCCCATCGTCATGGTCGGATTCGGCTCCATCGGCAAAGGCACACTGCCCTTGATCGAGCGGCATCTCGACTACGACAAGTCGCGCATCACCGTGCTCGATCCCAAGGACGAGGGCCGCAAGGCACTTTGCGAGAAGCACAATGTCCGCTTCATCCAGAAGGGCCTGACCAGGGACAATTACCGCGAGGTTCTGACCCCGCTGCTAACCGAGGGCGGCGGCCAGGGCTTTTGCGTCAATCTCTCGGTCGATACCGGCTCGACCGACATCATGGAGCTCTGCAACGAGCTCGGCGCGCTCTACATCGACACCGTCAACGAGCCCTGGCTCGGGTTCTATTTCGATCCCTCGAAGGGCCCGGAAGCGCGCTCCAACTACGCGCTGCGCGAAACGACGCTGGCCGCCAAGAAGGCCCGTCCAGCCGGCTCGACCACGGCGGTCTCCTGCTGCGGCGCCAATCCGGGCATGGTCTCCTTCTTCGTCAAGCAGGCGCTGCTCAATGTCGCCGCCGATCTGAAGCTCAATGCCCCCAGGCCGAAGACCAAGGGCGAATGGGCGGATTTGATGCGGCAGGCCGGCATCAAGGGCATCCACATCGCCGAGCGCGACACCCAGCGCTCGAAGAAGCCGAAGGAGCCTGACGTCTTCGTCAACACCTGGTCGGTGGAAGGCTTCCTGTCGGAAGGCATGCAGCCATCCGAGCTCGGCTGGGGCACCCATGAGAAATGGATGCCCGAGAATGCGCACACCCATGAAGCCGGCTGCGGCGCCGCCATCTACCTGATGCAGCCCGGCGCCAACACGCGCGTGCGCACCTGGTGCCCGACCCGCGGCGCCCAGTATGGCTTCCTGGTCACCCACAACGAGTCGATCTCGATCGCCGATTACTTTACCGTGCGCGATGCCTCGGGCAAGGCGATCTACCGGCCGACCTGCCACTATGCCTATCATCCGGCTGACGATGCCGTGCTGTCGCTGCATGAAATGTTCGGCCGCGCCGGGAAGATGCAGGAGAAGCACCACATCCTCGACGAGAACGAGATCGTCGACGGCATCGACGAGCTCGGCGTGCTGCTGTTCGGCCATGACAAGAATGCCTATTGGTTCGGCTCGCAGCTCTCCATCGAAGAGACGCGCGAGCTCGCGCCCTACCAGAACGCCACCGGCCTGCAGGTGACCTCCGCCGTGCTCGGCGGCATGGTCTGGGCGCTGGAGAACCCCAATGAGGGCATCGTCGAGGCCGACGAGATGGATTTCGAGCGCCTGCTCGAAATTCAGCTGCCCTATCTCGGCCCGGTGAAGGGTTTTTATACCGACTGGACCCCGCTGACGGATCGTCCGGGACTGTTCCCGGAGGATATCGACAGCAGCGACCCCTGGCAGTTCCGGAATATTCTGGTGCGGTAAGGGGGCAAGCGCTCGACTGTCATGCCCCGGCTTGACCGGGGCATCCAGTACGCCGCGGCTTCTCCGCATTCCATAGCTGTCTCTGGAATACTGGATCGCCCGGTCAAGCCGGGCGATGACACCGTCTCGGTATAGAGAGCTCGTTCCCCGCCTACTTCTTCTCAATCGGCGGCGCAATCTTCTCGGCCGGGGCCGGCGGCAGTGCTGGTTTGGCCGCGCCTGCCGCGCCCTGCGTCTGCGGCTCCGGCCGCGCGGGCTCGGGGGCCGGCGTGGTCGGCCGGTCGCCGCCGGGCTTCGCCTCCGCGGGCACCTTGCTCTGTTCGTCGGACGGGGTGCCCTGGAGCGGGGGCGTCGCCTGTGCCAGCTGCATCCGGCTTTCGGTGCGGATTTGCGCCAGCGACATCACCGATACCACAACGCCTGCTGCGAACAGCGCACCGGCGATTGTCAGATTGAGCTTCAGTCTGTGCTTGTCATCTCGGCCGGGCATGTCGATCACCGCCTTTGTCCGGGGGATCAACGAAACTGGGGCGCGCCGGTTCCGGCCGGTCAGCGGGCTGAGGGGAACTGAAATTCACGAGGAACGCCGGACTCGTTCTCAACCGAAAGGGTGGCAGTCGCCTCCTTTTCGACGATGGTTAGCTTCGGTGCGGGTTCCTTGTACCAATAGACCCAGTTTGTCACGCTCCGTCTCGCTCCCGGCGCACCCACCATGTCGCGCGCGAGCAAGCGATCGCCCGATCTTGAAAAGACAACGAGCTGATACGGATTCCAAAGCATCACATGGGAAAGCCCGACTACATATTTCAGATCGGGCGAAATCCAGATGTATGTCAGCGCCGGCACGGGGCGGCGAAACAGTTCGGTCCCCATCGTGGGGTCGCGCAGGCGCAAATAGGAATAGTCATTGTCCGCTGTGAAAGGATCTCTTGTCGACGAGATCATCTTCCATCGTGCATTCTGGCTTGCGCCGCCCCAATCGTGATGATGCTCCGCGCGAAGCGTACCTGCCTCAACCGAGAGGTCGACAACTCCGCGATAGCCGACCATATCCGCCCGAGCCGGAATGGCCATGAGAACCGACAGCCCGAGTACTATCCGCATGATCATGGGCGACAGTTACCACAACTAACAGCTGCTGCCACTTGGGTCTGAACATTTCCACGAACGAAGGCCTACCCGTCGAGCGTCACTCCGTTGTGCTGACTTGCCAGGTCGCATGCCGCACGCCTGGGAGATGCTGCAGATCGGTCGCGACCGCGTTCAGCTCGTTCGGGTCGACCGCGCTCGCAACCAGCCTGGCGGCGATCTCCAGAATGTCCTCGCTGATCTCGGCGACTT
Organism: Bradyrhizobium sp. NC92; assembly: GCF_025200865.1. Lineage (NCBI taxonomy): Bacteria > Pseudomonadati > Pseudomonadota > Alphaproteobacteria > Hyphomicrobiales > Nitrobacteraceae > Bradyrhizobium > Bradyrhizobium sp. NC92. The sequence continues at coordinate 1,115,041 of NZ_CP104171.1, read as the reverse complement.
CGATATCGGCCACCGCATATTTCGCCGCCTCGAGCTTGTCGACGAGGCGGTCGCGCATGTCGGGCAATGCGTCGGCCGCCACCGCGAGCTTGAAATAGTAGGTCGCCTCCAGCGCCTTCTCATTCAGCGGGATGCGGTTGATGGCGTTGACCAGCGGGCGCAGCATGGTGTTGCCGGCGATGACGAACACGGTCAGCGCGGCCGCCTGCGCGACCATGTCGGCGCCGGCGCAGGAGCCGACCGCGGCCGAGGCCCATAGCGTCGCTGCCGTATTGAGGCCGCGCACGTCCATGCCCTGCTTCATGATGACGCCGGCGCCGAGGAAGCCGATGCCGGAGACGACGTAGGAGATCACCCGCACCGCGCCGTCGGCGCCGGTCAGGTGCATGGCGAGATCGACGAAGGCGGCCGCTCCCACCGCAACCAGCACGTTGGTGCGCAGCCCCGCGGTGCGTTGGCGGTACTGCCGCTCGGCGCCGATCAAGGTGCCCAGCACGAAGGCCGTGGTCAGGCTGATCAGCGTGTCGGCGAAATCGGCAAGCTGGAAGGTCGTCAGAAAGCGCATGAATTGAGCTGCCGTAGCGTGGGCAAAGGCGCGCTCTTCGCGCGACGTGCCCACCACTTTTGCTTTGCGGAGAGAGATGTGGGCACGGCGCAAGAGCGCCTTTGCCCACCCTACGGCCTGAAGGATGACAGTTTAAAGCTCGAGCAGACCGCCGTCCCCATTTTCGTCGGCAAACGCCAGCAGCGTGCCTTTGGCGTTCCAGGCGAGCGCGGCCACGGGAGGCGTGCCGTTGCGACGGACCAGGATCTCCGCGCCGTCCTCCATGCGGACCATCAGCACGGTGCCGTCGCTATAGCCGGCGGCGAGGATGTCGTTCTTGGGATGACAGGCGACCACGGAGACGCGCGCCTGCAGCGGCGCGAGCATGGCAGGCTCCTTCCCCATCGGACCCTCCTTGCTGCCGAACGGCCAGATGATCACGGTGTCGGCGCCCGAGGTCGCGAGCCCCTTGCCGCCGGCGCTCCAGGACATCGAGCGGACGCGGCCGGGATAGCCGGTCATGCGCATGTGCCTGTTGTCGGCAAGCCGCCAGCCGTGCAGCGCCGGCTCGTGCATCGCTGTCACGAGAAACTTGTTGTCGGGGCTGAAGGTGACCGCGTGGTGCGAGCCGGCCCAGGGCAGGAATTCGGCCGATCCCGCCATGTTCGGAAACCACAGCGTCACGCCGTTGTAATGCGCGATTGCGACCCGCAGACCCTTCGGCGCGAAGGCAAGGCCGCCGACGGTCGAGGGCACGTCGAGCGACTTCTCCTCGGCCTTGCCGCTCTTGACGGTCGCGGTCTTGCCGGCGGACCAGGCGAAGGCGCCGTCGGCCTGCAGCGCCACCGCGTCGATCCAGCGCCGCTTGGGATCGGTGGCGAGCAGCGTCACCTCGCCCTTGGCGTCGAGCGAGACCACCTTGCCGTCGTCGCCGCCCATCACGATGCGCTTGCCGTCGGAGGCGGTCGAGAGAATGCCGCCGCCATGCACGGCGACCGTGGTGATCTCGCAATTGGCATCGACGAATGCGACGTTCTCCTCGCCGCCGACAAAGACGGCGCGATCCCTCAGGAAATGCACCGAGGTCACGGCCATGCCGAGCGCAACAGGCTTGACGCGGTCGGTGACGGAAACGATCGAAGCGGAATCGGGAGCCGGCGTAAACTCTTTCATCACGAGACGATGCAGCTCTCAAAGCCCTTGCGGATTGCCTCTTCGGGCAATTCGCGGCCGATGAAGACGAGGCGGCTCTCGCGCGGCTCGCCATCCTTCCACTTCCGCTGGTGGTTGCCCTCCAGCATCATGTGGACGCCCTGGAAGACGTAGCGGTCGTCGTCGTCGTGGAAGGAGAGGATGCCCTTGGAGCGCAGGATCTTGCCGCCCTCGACCTGCACCAGGTTCTGCAGCCAGGGCATGAACACGTTGGGATCGAGCGGCTTGTCGGTCTTCAGCGAGAGCGACTGCATGTCCTCGTCGTGATAGTGCTTGAGGCCGTGACCGTGATGATGGTGATGATGGTCGTGGTCGTGATGGTGGTGATGATCATGGTCGTGATCATGATCGTCGGCCTCGAGGAAATCCGGCTCGATGTCGAGGATGCGGTCGAGATCGAACGCACCGCGATCGAGCACGTCGGCCAGCGCCACCGAGCAGCGCTCGGTGCGGTGCAGCTTCGCATAGGGGTTGATGCCGCGGATGCGCGCCTCGACCTCGGCGAGCTCGCCCTTGTTGACGAGATCGGTCTTGTTCAGCACGATGACGTCGGCAAAAGCGATCTGGTTCTTCGCCTCGGGCGCGTCCTTGAGCCGGTCGGACAGCCATTTGGCGTCGGCGACCGTCACGACCGCATCGAGCCGCGCGTTCTTCTGCACGTCCTCGTCGACGAAGAAGGTCTGCGCGACCGGCGCCGGATCGGCAAGACCGGTGGTCTCGACGATGATGGCGTCGAACTTGCCCTTGCGCTTCATCAGGCCGTCCATGATGCGGACGAGGTCGCCGCGCACGGTGCAGCAGATGCAGCCGTTGTTCATCTCGAACACTTCCTCGTCGGCGCCGATGATGAGATCGTTGTCGATGCCGATCTCACCGAACTCGTTGACGATGACGGCGTATTTCTTGCCGTGGTTTTCGGACAGGATGCGGTTCAGCAGCGTGGTCTTGCCGGCTCCGAGATAGCCGGTCAGCACGGTCACGGGAATCTTCTGGGAGGTCGCTTCAGACATAACAACTCCGGACTTCAAGGCTTTTTCGCGCGACGCGAGGCGGGGTGGCCCCTGCCCTAGTGGTCAAGCGCGCTGGTCAGGGCCTTTATATTGTGCCTGACCATGTCAATGTAAGTGGGTGCAGGCCCCTTTTCGCCGGTCAAACCGTCCGAAATCAGGGTCCCGCCGACCTTGGCCCCGGTCTCGGCCGCGATCCGCCGGATCAGGCGATCGTCGGTGATATTTTCAAGGAACACGGCCGGGATCTTCTGGGCCTTGATCTGGCCGATGATCGCGGCGATATCGCGCGCGCTCGGCTCGGTTTCCGTGGAGACGCCCAGGGGCGCGATGAACTGGATACCGTACTCGGCGGAAAAATAGCCGAAGGCGTCGTGGGTAGAGATCACCTTGCGCCGCTCGGTTGGGATCTTGCCAACGGCCTCGCGGACCTCGCGGTCGAGTGTTTCGAGCTTTTCCAAATAGGCCTTGGCCCGGTCTTGGAAGAACTCCGCGTCGTCAGGAGCGGCTACGGCCAGCGCATTGGCAATGTCCGTGACGTAGATCTTTGCGTTGGGAATGGACTGCCAGGCGTGGGGATCAGCGGCCGAACCTAATTTCAGCGGCGCAATGCCGGCGCTCGCGGTGATTACCTGCGCCTTGCTGCCCGCTGATTGCACGAGGCGCGGCAGCCAGCCCTCCAGCCCGAGCCCGTTGACGATGACAAGCTTCGCCGCCGCGACCCGCTTCGCATCGCTAGGGGCCGGCGTATAGACGTGGACGTCGCTGTCAGGCCCGACCAGCGTCGTCAGGTTGATGCGGTCACCACCGACATTGCGAACGAAATCGCCGAGGATCGAGAAGCTCGCAACGACGTTGAGCCGCTCCGCGGCCTCAAGCGGCGAGGCGATCAGCAACAGTGCACAAAGCAGGATGAGCCGCATCGTCATGCTTCCAGATGCCGGCCGGGAAATAGCTGCCGGACGATGCCGCCGACGCGGCCGAACAGGACGGAGACGATGTAGAGCACCGTCGCCACCAGAATGATCGCGGGGCCTGAAGGCACGCGGGTCTGGAACGAAAGCACGAGGCCGGCATAGCCGGAGACGGCAGCGGCCACCACGGCGATGCAGATCATCGCGGTGAGATCGCGCGACCAGAACCTTGCGATGCCCGCGGGCAGGATCATCAGCCCCACCGCCAGCAGCGTGCCCAGCGCCTGAAAGCCGTTGACGAGGTTGATGACGACCAGCGCGAGGAAGGCGAGATGGGCCGGGCCGCCGGCCCGGCTCACGGTGCGCAGGAACAGGGGATCGACGCTCTCGATCACCAGCGGGCGGTAGATCACCGCGAGCACCAGCAGCGTCACCGTGGCGTTGAAGGCGACCACCAGCAGGGTCTGGTCGTCCATCGCGAGGATGTTGCCGAACAGCACGTGCAGCAAGTCGATATTGGTGCCCTTGATCGAGACGATGGTGACGCCGAGCGCCAGCGAAGCGAGATAGAAGGTCGCGAGCGAGGCGTCCTCCTTCAGCCCGGTCGAGCGTGCGACCACACCGGCGAGGATCGCGACGGCAAAGCCGGCGATCAGGCCGCCGGCCGTCATCGCGAACAGATTGAGGCCGGAGAGCAGGAAACCGACGGCCGCGCCGGGCAGGATCGCATGCGCCATGGCGTCGCCGACGAGGCTCATCCGGCGCAGCATCAGGAACACCCCGATCGGCGCGCCCGCCAGCGCCAGCGCGATCACGGCGGCCAGCGCCCGCCGCATGAACTCGAATTCGGTGAACGGACCGATCAGCGCGTCATAGAGCATCGGAGTTCAGGCCGCCCGCGAGCTGATATCATCGGCCGCGCAGGCCGCCGCGCTGTCGTCGAATGCCTCGCACATCCGCATCGCGACCAGCAGGTTTTCCGGCGTCAGCACCTCCGCCGTCGGTCCCCACGCGACCGGGCCGCGCGCCAGCACCAGTGTTTCGGCGAAATGGTTGCGCACCATCTCCATGTCGTGCAGCGCGGCGAGCACGGTGCGGCCCTCGCCGTGCCAGCGCTTCACCAGCGCAAGCAGGTCGGTGGTGGTCTTGCTGTCGATGGCGTTGAAGGGCTCATCCAACACGATCAGGCTGGCATCCTGGAGCAGCACCCGCGCGAACAGCACGCGCTGCATCTGGCCGCCGGAGAGCGTGCCGATCGGGCGGTTCTCGAACCCGCTGAGGCCAACGGCTCCGATTGCGCGGAGTATCTTGTCGCGCGCGGCCTTGCCGATGCCGCCGAACAGGCCCGTGCCACGCCACAGCCCGGTGCCGACGAAATCGAACACCGAAATCGGGAAGCTGCGGTCGATCTCCGCACTCTGCGGCAGATAGGCGATGTCCCTGCTGTCGAGCCCGCCGAGATGGATGCTGCCGTCGAGCGGCCTCAGGATGCCGACGATGCCGCGCAGCAGCGTCGACTTGCCGGCGCCGTTCGGACCGATCACCGCAACCAGCGCACCCGGCGCGATCTCGCCGCTGAGATGATGCACGGCGGGGTGCCGGTCGTAGCCGAGCGTGACATTGTGGAAATGCAGCGCTGCCATCCTCACCTCATCGCCAGCAAGACGATGCCCCACAGCACGGCACAGACGGCGAGCGCGGCCGCGAGACGGCCCGCCATGGTCATGCGCAGGATCGACCAGGGCGCGGCCTGGGCGGGGTGCGGCGAAGCCGCATCGTGGACATGGGCGTGGGTGTGATCGTGCCCGTGCGAATGCTCGTCGCCGTGACCGTGGGAGTGGCCATGAGCATGGTCGTGCTGGTGGGCGTGGGACGCGGCGGGAGCCATTTGCAGACGTTATATTATAACATTACGCCTGTCCACGGCTGGACCGACATCCCGGCTCAGGGCTTGCCGATCACCATGGCGATCGCCGCTGCCACGAACGGGAACGGCACCGAGACGGCGCAGCGGAACCAGACGAAACGGGCGGGCATGAACGGGATCTCCCACAAGATCACCCGCTGGAAGGCAAACAACGCCCAAGCGACGACATAGGCGACCACCTGCGGCATCCCACCGCCCGACTTCAGCGCCACGGTGCCGATGGAGAAGCCGACCACGGGGCCGCCGGGCGTGGCTGCGCCGGCGACCACGGCGGTGGCAACCCCGAGCCAGCCGCTATCCGGGCCGAGCCAGCCGGTGATCACCTCCTGCGGGATGATGGCGGCGATGTAGCCGGAGCCGATCACGCCGAGCGCAATCCGCGGCACGATGTTGACGAAGTCCATCGTGCCTTCGCGCAAGGATGCCTTGAACACCGGCGCGCCGCGGCGAAAGGCGATCAGCCCGACGCCGAGCACCGAACCCCACAGCAGAACGTCGATCAGAAGCGCTGCGCTCAACTCTCGTCGTCCTTCGCGAGGGGCTTCGGATAGAGCCTGATGTAGACGAAGCGGCCGAGCGCGCCGGCGAGCACGGGCAGCGGCAGCGAGATCAAAATCCGCCACAGCGTGAAATCGGTGCCCATGATCGGGATTTCCCAGGCGACCGCCCGGCCATAGCCGATCAGCGTCCAGCTCACGACCATGGCGATGGTTGCGCCGAAATCGGCGCCGACCGCGAGGAGTGCGCTGGCGACCGGATAGGCGGTGAAGGGACCGCCGGGCAGGATTGCGCCGAAGGCGGTGCCGATCAGCAGGCCCATCAGCCCGGATTTCGGCCCGAGCGAGCGCGAGACTTTCTCGTGCGGCAGGATTTCCGAGATGAAGGCGCCGAGCAGGCAGCCGGCGAGCACGCGCGGCAGGATGCCCGAGAACAGCGAGAGATCGTGGGTGAGTATGTCCAGAACGCCGTCGGTGCCGTCGCGCCGCCAGACCAGTGCCGCACTCACCGCCACCAGAGCTGCGATGATGATGGTCGACCAGCCGATCGGCTTGCGGACCCGGCCCGGCCGCGGCTCGGATTCCGCGTCGCCGCCAGGCGCCGGATTGTTCGGGGAAGGTTCTGACAACGGGCTGGGTCGCTCGAGGATGATGCCCGCCCTGATTAAGGGCCGTGTTCCCCCGATGCAAACGGTACGATGACAGACCCGTGCGCGCTCGGCGCAGGGCAATTCCGCACAGCAAAAAAGGCGGTCGCGCCTGCGACCGCCTTTGTTTCTGTCATTCCGGGGCGACGCGTCAGCGCCGAGCCCGGAATCCATCGGGCGTCACCCGAACGGACAATGGATTCCGGGCTCGCGCTTTCGCGCGCCCCGGAATGACATCGTCACGCCTTCTCGAACAGGGACTCCACGTATTCCCAGTTCACGAGGTTCTCGACGAACGCCTTGAGATAATCAGGGCGGCGGTTGCGATAGTCGATGTAGTAGGAGTGCTCCCAGACGTCGCAGCCGAGGATCGGGGTGGCGCCGTGCACCAGCGGATTCTCGCCGTTCGGGGTCTTGGAGATCTCGAGCTTGCCGTTCTTGACCTGGAGCCAGCACCAGCCGGAGCCGAACTGGCCGACGCCGGCCGCCTGGAAGTCCGTCTTGAACTTCTCGAAACCGCCGAGGTCCTCGTTGATCTTCTTCTCGATCTTGCCCGGCAGCTTGGTGCCGCCGCCATTGGGCTTCATCCAGCTCCAGAAATGGATGTGGTTGTAGTGCTGGCCGGCGTTGTTGAACACCGCAGGGTTCTTGCCGAACGAGCCCTTGACGATCTCTTCAAGGGACTTGCCTTCCCATTCGGTCCCCTTGAGCGCGTTGTTGCCGTTGGTGACGTAGGCCTGATGATGCTTGTCGTGGTGATATTCCAGCGTCTCCTTCGACATGTACTGGCCGAGGGCGTCATAGGCGTAAGGAAGTGGGGGCAGCGTAAAGGTCATGGCTTCTTGTCCGCAACTGGTGGGGAACGAGTTCTAACGGTCACCCCTTATAGAAGGTTCCGCCGCCATTAAATACCTCAGAATTTGCGAAAAGGCGTGACGGGGCGCGCCGTGCCCGAATGCACAAATTGATCGCAATCGGCCACCGTCGATCAGGCCTGCGGGCCGTGGTAAAATATCATTGCCTTTGAAGCGCTTAAGACAGAACAAGCGCGCCACGAAACGGAGCTGTGGAGGACCACGCCATGAGCATCGAAATCGACATATTGAACGGCGACGCTTCGTGGCCGATCGCGGAGCCGCTGCTTCAGGCGGTCTGGGCACCGCAGTTGGTCGCAGGCAAGCCCTGGGCTCACGTCAAATGGGCCAATGCCGATCTCCGCGTGCTGCTCGAGACGCCCGAGGACGGTCTCGTCTGCCACGTCGGCATCTACTTCCGCACCATCACCTGGAACGGACAGAAGGTTCATGTCGGCGGCATCGGCGGCGTCTCCACGCGCGAGGACCAGCGCGGCCGTGGCTATGCAACCACGGCTATCGAGGCAGCGGTGCATACGATCCGCGCCAACGAGGCGGTCCGTTTCGCCCTGCTGGTCTGCGAGCCGCACAACGCGGCCTTCTACCAGGCCCGGAGCTGGCTGCCCTTCAACGGCGAGGTCTATTGCGAGCAGCCGGAAGGGCGGATCCGGTTCACCTACATGGCGCCCTATGTCTTCCACATCGTGCGCGCACCGACGCTGGGCACGATCGACCTATGCGGCCTGCCGTGGTGAGCCCTGCATGAGCCAGGGCTGCGCCGGCCGCCTCATTCTCTTATAATATGTCGATCATCATTTAATATTCCGCCCGGTGAACATGACGATCGACGCCCCCGCAGATGCCGTCCCGCCGGTTGCGCCGGTCGCCTCCCCCATCGCAAGCCTCCTGACCGCGCCGATCCTGCCGACATTGCTGCGGCTCGCGATCCCCAACATGATCGCGATGGTCGGCAGCACGCTGGTTGCGGTGGCCGAGACCTCCTATATCGGCCGGCTCGGCACCATCCCGCTCGCCGCGATCGCGCTGGTGTTTCCGTTCGCGATGCTGACGCAGATGATGAGCGCCGGCGCGATGGGCGGCGGCGTCTCCTCTGCGATCAGCCGCGCGCTCGGCGCAGGGGATCGCGACCGCGCCGCGACGCTGGCGCTGCATGCCGCCATCATCGGCCTTTGCGGCGGGCTGTTCTTCACGGTGATGATGCTCGCCTTCGGTCGCTCCTTCTTCGCGCTGCTCGGCGGACGCGAGCGCGTCCTCGAGGAGGCCAGCGGCTATTCACAGGTGCTGTTCTCCGGCGCGGTCGCGATCTGGCTCGTCAACACGCTGGCCTCGGTGATCCGCGGCACCGGCGACATGCGCCTGCCTTCGATGACGTTGATCGGGACGAGCGTGCTGCAGATCGTGCTCGGCGGCACGCTGGGCCTCGGGCTGTTCGGCGTGCCGCAACTCGGCATGCCGGGGGTGGCCAGCGGCCAGCTGATCGCGTTCAGCTGCGCCGCGCTGTTCTTCCTCTGGTATCTCCTGTCCGGCCGCAGCCGGCTGCCGCTCGATCTCCGCGCCTTCCATTTCGAGCGCGCGATGTTCCTGGACATTCTCAAAGTCGGCGCGGTGGCCTGCCTGTCGCCGCTTCAGACCGTGCTCACCATCCTGATCTTCACAAAGATCCTCGCGACCTTCGGCACCGAGATGCTGGCCGGCTACGGCATCGGTTCGCGGCTGGAATTTCTGCTGATCCCGATCACCTTCGCCTTCGGCATCGCCTCGGTGCCGATGGTCGGCATGGCGATCGGCGCCGGACATGTGAAGCGCGCGCGGCGTGTGGCCTGGACCGCGGCTGCGGCCTCAGGACTCACGGTGGGCCTGATCGGCCTCGCCGTTGCGCTCGCGCCGTCGCTGTGGGTGGGGCTGTTCACGCGCGATCCCGGCGTCACCGCCGCCGCGCACAGCTATTTCCACTGGGCCGGTCCAGCCTTCGTGTTCTTCGGCATGGGCGTGTCGCTCTACTTCTCCTCGCAAGGCGCCGCACGCGTCGGCGGGCCCGTGCTCGCTTCCACGGCACGGCTTCTGATCGTCGCGATCGGCGGCATCGGACTGATGACCGCGCAGGCTCCGGCCTGGACCCTGTTCGCGCTGGTCGGCGGCGCCATGGTCGTGTTCGGGCTCTCGACCGCTGCCTCGGTCGCTTTCGCGCGCTGGGGCAAATGATCGCAGGCAAAATGTTCGGGCAACTGAACGCAGGAATGTGATTCCATCAGGCGTTGCGCGCGCTCGATTTGCTGCTATGGAGGCGCCTCCATTCCAGGGCTCCTCTCCATGACATTCAGATTCGCCGCTCTCACCGTCATTCTGGCTGCGCTGATCGGTGCGCCTTCCGCTTATGCGCAGAACGCCGAAGGGACCTGGCTCACCCAGGCGGGCGATGCGCGCGTCAAGATCAGCAAATGCGGCGGCGGCATCTGCGGCCACATCGTCTGGCTGCGCGAGCCCATGGACACCGCGACCGGCCAGCCCGCCACCGACAGCAAGAATCCCAATCCCGCGCTCGCCAGGCGTCCGATGATCGGCCTGCCCTTGTTCAGCGGCATGGAGCCGGCGGGACCGAACAAATGGTCGGGCCAGATCTACAATGCCGACGACGGCGGCACCTATGCGAGCAACATCAGCCTGACTGGCGCGGACGCGCTGCGGGTCGAAGGCTGCGTCGGCGCGCTCTGCGGCGGCGAGACCTGGACGCGCACGGGCCGCTAACCCGCTGCCATCATCGCCTTCAACGCCGTCGCCGCCGAGGCATAGCCGCCGCGCGCGCCGTCGATGAAATGGACGTGATCGCTGCGCAGTGCCGACGGCGTGAAGCAGGTCATCATCGCGGCGTCCTGCCGATGCAGGCCGTAGCGCACGATGCCTTCGCGCGCGGCGGCTTTGAGACGATCGTTCAACGCGCGCTCGAGCTGCGGCGTGCAGTCCAGTATCATGCGCAGGCCGTCGTCATATTTGCGGAAGTCCGAGTTCTCGACGACCTGGCGCTTGTAGAGGCTGGGCACGAAGCCGCCGATCTTGATGTCGAAGCGCATGATGAGATAGGCGAACAGCGTATAGGCCAGCACGCTGGCTCTGCGCGCGAGCAGTGGCCCCCCGCGCCTGGTGCGGGCCTCGAATTCCACGCCCTGCGGCGGCCATTTCAGCGGCGGCCCCTGCGGCGGCACCGGGCGCCCGCCCTCCGGGCTGCGCTCGACGAGATGGATGATGTCCTCGATCACCTTGCGGAAGGCCGGCGGATCGACGCCGCGCGCCGGCATCACCAGCACCGACAGGATCAGGCCGCGCGCAGCCGGCATCACCTCGAAACGACACGACAGGCCCGAGAGGTCCGGCTGCGTGCCGGCGGGCGCCTCCTCGACGGCAAACTCGCCGCGCTTCATCGCGGCGTCGGCCCAGGCGAGCCCGCCGCCCGAGAACATCGCATAGGACAGATTGGGCGACGGCCCGAACCGGGCGACGCGCACGTCGAGGCCCTGTGCGCGAATGACGCTGACCGGCACCAATGCGACGCGCATGGTCAGATCGAGGTCTTCCCGCACCCAGGTCGCGGTCGCCGCCAGCGCCTCGCGGGCAAGCTCGACATCGTCAGGCGCGACCGCGAAGCTGGCGCCGTCGCCGCCGAATACGAAGGGGAATTCCCGCCCCTGCAGCGCATTGGTCACCGCCGCGATCACGGCGGCGCCCGCCATGTTCACGGCCTTGTAGCGCTGCGCCGCGATCGCCTTGGTCGAATCGACGATATCGGCCACACCGATGCTCCAGTCGTCCGGCAGCGGCGCATAGAGTGTGGGATCCATCAGGCTGGTGAAGCCTCGGAAGACGGGAATGCCGCCATAGAAGGACTCGCCTGAGCTCATCGGGATTACCGGATGGTTGGAACGCGAAACAAAATACGTGGCAGGATCGATCCGGGTTCGCTGGCCGGCACCCGCTTTCGATCATTGGCCGAAACCGGCCCGGACAACAAGATGCGGCCGCGTTGCAATGGCGCGACGTATCATTGATCGGCATCAAACGACCGCCCGGGGAGAGCGGCTATCGACGGTCGGCTCCAAGAGGTTGAGGGCCGCCGGAATTTTCACACGAACGAATCGACTTGCCGAAGCAGCGGCCGTGAGCGGCTAGTGCAGCTGCTCGTCCTCGCGCTTGCGCAGCCGGGATGCAGGGACATCGTGGCAGCCGACGAGACGCACGAATTGCTGCGGATACATCTCGTGACCGTGAGCGCCGGAATTCTGATGCGACATCGGCGGACAGCGAACCTCATCCGGCTTTACACGGACTGGCTCCGTCAGGGCCCGATTTGAAGCGGTCATGTTTGAAGTGGCCATCGACTGCTCCTCTTCGACTAGGGCAGATCGATTGACGTAACCCAATCGATTGCGGGGCATCTTACGACCAAATCCGGCTGGCTGTCATTGCGCCCGATCAACGTAATTGTGGCAGCCGGGTTCCGCTTACGCCGTGTTCCCGGCATCGATGGTGAACACGGTACCGGTGACGTTGCGGCCGCCGTCGCCCAGAAGGTATTCCACCATGCGCGCGACGTCGTCCGTCTCCGGCAACCGGCGCAGCGCGCTGCGGCCGGCGATGCGCTTGCGGCCTTCGTCGGAGAGAGTGTGCGTCAGCTCGGTGTCGATGAAGCCCGGCGCGATCGCGTTCACGGTGATGCCGAGCTTGCCGACCTCGCGTGCGAGCGAGCGGGTGAAGCCGGTCGCGGCGGCCTTGGTCGCGCCGTAGACGGACAGGCCGTTGTAGCCTGTCGTGGCGATGATGGAGGAGATGTTGATGATGCGGCCGGCGCCGTCAGCCATCATCTGCCGGGCCACATATTTGGTGAGGATGATCGGCGACAGCACGTTGAGCTGCACCAGCGCCTCGATCTCGGAATTGTGCATGGTGGCGAGCAGGCCTTCGGTGCCGAGACCGGCATTGTTGACGAGGCCGTAGATCGGGCCGAATTCGTCGCGCACGAGCTTCGCGAAAGCCGGGATCGCATCGATTACGGCAAGATCGCAGGCGCGGAAATGCAGGCGGCCGTCGGCGGCAGCGATGGCCGCGTTGAGCTCGTTGCTTTCGCGCCGCGCCGCCGCGATGACGTTGAAGCCGGCGGCGACCAGGCGCTTGCCGATCGCGAGCCCGATGCCGCGGCTGCCGCCGGTGACGAGGACGTTATGCATCGGTGCGCGCCAGTTTTCCGGCCGGGGTGACGTCGAGCGCCTCGACGAAGCGGAGCACCGCCGGCACCTTGTGGGATGCGAGCTGGGCGCGGCACAGCGCGAGGATCTGGTCGCGGATCTCTTTCGCGCGCGCAGGATCGGTGCCCTCAGCGAGGATCACGTCCGCGACGACGATGCCGCCGGTGATCGGGCTCTTGCGCGACTTCGCGCGGGACATCCGCACGTCGGGATGGCGGTTGATCACCGCCTCGATCTCCTCGGGGTGGACCTTCAGCCCGCCGATATTGATGATGCCGCCGCGGCGGCCGACGAAATAATAGCGGTCGCCGCGCAGCTCGACGATGTCACCGCTGTCGACAAACCCGTCGTCGTCGGTGAGCGCGGCGGCATTGCGGCCGATATAGGCATGGGCCGTGCGCGCCGAGCGGATGCGCAGCGAGCCGTCGACGACCTTCATCTCGACGCCGTTGCGGTTGCCGAGATAGTCGGCCGGAAAGCCTTCCAGCCCGTCATTGACGGCGAAACCAACGCCGGCCTCGGTCGAGGCATAGGCATGGCCGACTGACGCATTGGGAAATCCCGCCTTCAGGCCGTCGAGCACGGCCTGGTCGGCGATCTCGCCGGAGAGGCGGACGTAAGCCGGGGCGAATTGCGCGGCCGAGCCACTCATCAGGAGCTTGCGCCAGTGCGAGGGCGTGCCGGAGATATGCGAGACATTGCGCGCCTTCAGCCGCGCGACGTGATCGGCGAGCGCCTCATGGGGATCGGATAGCACCAACGAGCCGCCGGAGAGGATGGCGCGGAGAAAGATTTGCAGGCCACCATAGCGGCGGATGTCGTAGAACGTCGCCCAGACCGGTGCAGGTCCGCGTGCGGGGGCTTCGGCGACGATCGCGCCGGTCAGCGCTTCCAGCGTATGGCCGGCGATCTTTGGCACGCCCGAGGTGCCCGAAGTCAGCATCAGCCACTCGGTGGCGCGCTCGGTCCTGGCCGGCGCGGCGGCTTGAAGCGGCAATTGCGCGGTGACGATCAGCGGCACGTCGGACGCAGCCCAGCGATCGGGCTCATCGGTGACGACAGCATCGATCCCGGCGTCCGCAATCAATGCATCGAGATGCGCCGGATTGAGGTCCGGCGGACACAGCAGCATGCGGCGGGCGATGCCGTCGAGCTCGATCATGGCAAGGCCGGACCGGAGCTGGTCCGACAGCTTGAGCAGCACGGCGCGGCCTGACAATTCGTGCAGCCGGCCGCCCAGAACCGTGTGCGACAGGATGTCGGTCAGCGACACGACATCGTGCGCATCGGAGATGGTGCGGCCTTTCAGCTCAGCGCCGAGATGGTCGCGAAGCGCAAAGATCTCACGCGGGGACATTTTCGTAGGCCCGCACGAAATCGCCCACCGTGGCGGGGAACGCAGCGTCCTCGGAAATGGTGAAGGGGTCGACGCCGGTCTCGTCCTCGAGGCGCGCGACCAGGATGGCGAAGGCGAGCGAGTCAAAACCCGTCTCATGCAGGGACAGATCGTCCGAGAGGGCGGGAAGCGTGACGTGCTGCTCCTTGGCGATCTGCTGGATCGCTTCAATGACCTTTGATCTTACCGACATGGCTGGCTCGCTTTTGTTATCGATCTCGTTGTTGCGGCGGCTCTTGATGACCGCCTCCCCATGGCGGTCTGTTTACCCGACAGAAGTAAATGGCTTCTTGGACAATTCAGATAAAATTGGACCTATCTCTCGATTTCGGTTGCTCTACAGCCTGATCGTGCCGCCCGCGATTGCCGCATACGCCTTCTCGTCCAGCGAAACGTAGGCGCCGGATGTCGGATCGAGCATGAACAACGGATCGGAGACCGCGGCCGGGTCAAACCCCTCGCGAGCCAGCTCGCCCTTCTTCTGCTTGAAGGTCTCGGTGGCATCGAGCTCGCGCGAGATGCGGATGAAGAGCGGGCGGGCGTAAACCGGCAGGCGCTGCGCCAGATGGGCGGGCAGCGCGCTGATGTCAAAGCCCTCGTTCACGACGATCGCGCTCATGCCGGCCCGGCCGTCGGCGCCGGGAACGCTGACGCCATAGGTGGTGGCATCGACCACGCCGCTGAAATCGCGCACCGCGTCGTTCACCTCGGAGGTCGCGACATTCTCGCCCTTCCAGCGGAACGTGTCGCCGATACGATCGACGAAATGGAAGAATCCCTTGTCGTCCATCCGCATCAGATCGCCGGTGCGGAACCAGGCATCGCCCTTGGCGAAGACGTCGCGCAGGATCTTCTTCTCGGTCTCACCCTCGTCGGTGTAGCCCTCGAACCGTCCCCCGCCCTCGTCCGCGGTGCCGATGCGGCCGATGGCTTCGCCGGCCTCGCCGCGGCTGCAGGCGATGCAGAAGCCCTCGTCATTGCGCAGCGGCGCGCCGCTATCGGGGTCGAGCTTGACGAGACTGGCAGGAAAGCGGTGCGCGAGCAGCGGCGGGATACGGCCGATGGCGCCCGGCTGGCCCTCGACGTTGAACAGCGAGAAATTGCCTTCGGTCGCGGCGTAGAATTCGAGGACGCGCGGAATGGCGAAGCGCGCCTGGAAATCCTCCCAGATGTCGCCGCGCAGGCCGTTGCCGCAGGCGAGCCGCAGGCGGTGCCGGTTTTCGTATTCCGAGGGCGCGGCCTTGAGCAGATAGCGGCAGAGCTCGCCGATATATTGAAACAGCGTGCAGTCGTGCTGGACGATGTCGGACCAGAAATGCGAGGCCGAGAATTTTTCCGCAATCACCACCGAGCCGCCGGCGGCCAGCATGCTGCACGGCGCGACGATGCCGCCGACCGAATGGAACAGCGGCAGACAATCGTACAGCCGATCCTGCGGCGTCGCGCCGGCGAGGCCGGCGAACCAGAAGCCCCAATTGAGGATACGGCGGTGGCTGATGCTGGCTGCTTTCGGCAGGCCAGTGGTGCCCGAGGTGTAGATCAGCAACGCACGGTCGTCGATGGTGACGTCGCCATGCTCCTCCGAAGCGAGCGGGCCGTCATCAAGAACGGCAAGCGCGTCATCGATCGCGCGCTCGCCGCGGCCATCGCCGTGCGTCCAGACCTTGGCCTGCGCCTTCAGATGAGGCGCCGCGCTGTCCAGCATCCCCGTTAGAGCATGCGCAACGATGAGATGCGACGGCTTTGCCACGTCGAGGCAGTGCGCGAGCGATGGCCCGACGAGCTTAGTGTTGATCAGCGCGACCACGCCGCCGACACGGCTGATGCCGAGCCAGGCCGCGACATAGTCGATGCCGTTCGGCATGATCAGCGCGACGGTGTCGCCCTTGGCAAGGCCGACCGAGCGCGCCCAGCGGGCGTAGCGGTTGATCCTCCTCGACAGGCCTTCGTAATCGAGGCTTGCCTCGTCCGCCACCAGCGCAACGCGGTTCGGTTGGCGCTGCGCCCAATCGTCGATGACATCAGCGAACAGTCGGCCCGGCAGCGTTTCGATCCGCGCGGTGAGCTCGATCGCCCTCAACCAGATCTTGGAAGCCGACGGTGCGCGCGCGGCTTTCGGCTGCTCGATGACGCCGGTGGTCATATTGTTCACTCTTTCGGGCGGTCTGCGGTTTCCGGCAGCTTAGCCCGCGCGCCCTGACCCAGGCGTTAAGAGACAAGGTAAAACCCGGTTAGGGCGCGATTAACCGTCGTCGGCAGCGCGCAGCCAAGGTCGCGCCCGCCGGCAGCGCGCCGACGCGTGTGACCAGGTCGAAAGAGCAAAGAATGCAGAATGTCGCGGGCTTGGGCCCGGCTGACTCACCTAGTGCACCTTCTTGGGACGCCGGCGCGGCGGCGGCGGCGATTCGTTGAAGGCGTAATAGGGATTGAGGTCGCAGGTCGCGGCAAGGCCCGAGGCCGTGGCGCGGCACTGTTCCAACGAGGTGAATGAGCAGTCGAAATAGTCACTGCCTCCGCCACCAGGGCCGCCACCGACGTAGCGGTGCATGCAGACGGGATAGGCCGGATCGTATCGCTGCGCGCTGGCATCCGCTGCGCCCAGCAGCGTGAAGATCGCGGTAAGAGTGAGGAATGACAAGCGCATGGGGAAATCCTCGAATAGTGACGTCGCTTCATATGACACATCATCTCGTCGTTCGCGACTGTTCCTCGGGCCAATTGACGTCAAGTTGAGTGGGACGCGCAGCGCCAGAGCCGATGCGCGCCGAACGGTTTGACGACCCGGGCGGCCCCCGGTCGGAACGATGCTGCGAAGCGGCGCTAGCCGCCGAGTCCCTGCAAGACGAGCCGGTTCAGCCGCGCCGCGAACGCTGCCGGGTCTTCCGGCAATTCGCCGTCCAGGATCTGCGCCTGTTCGAGCAGGAGCAGGCTGAGATCGTCGACGACCGTCGAGCCAGCCTGCGCCTTGGTGACCGCGGTGACCAGCGGATGGCGCAGATTGATCTCGAGGATCGGCTTGGTCTTCATGCCGCGATTCTGCTGCGACAAGATGCGCTCGAGCTCGCGGCTCGGGCCCTGGCTGTCGGCGACGAGGCAGGAGGCCGAGCTGGTGAGGCGCGTCGAGGCCTTGACGTCGCTGACGCGCTCGCCGAGCGCGGCCTTGATCACGGCGATGGTGGCGGCTTCGTCCGCAGCCGGCTCGTCCTTCTTCGGCTCGTCCTTTTCGTCGATACGCGGGATCAGGTCGAGGTTGAGATCGCCCTGGCTCAGCGACTTCAGCGGCTTGCCCTCGAACTCCGAGGGCATCGAGGTCCAGAACGCATCGACGGGATCCGACAGCAACAGCACCTCGATGCCGCGCGCGGTGGCAGCTTCCAGCCGCGGATTGGACTTCAGCCGCTCGATGCTGTCGCCGACGAGATAATAGATCTCGGTCTGGTTCGGCTTGAAATCGCCGATCACCTGCTTCAGCGACCGCTTCTCGCCCGACGTGGTGGTGAAGCGCGACAGCGCGAGCAGCTTTTCGCGCCGCTCGAAATCCTCGTAGATGCCTTCCTTCAGCACCGCGCCGAAGGCGTCCCAGATCTTGGCAAAATTCTCCGGATCCTTCTCGGCGAGGCTTTCGAGCTCGGATACGACCCGGGTCGCCACGGCTTTGCGGATCTGCGCCAGCTGCGGATTGTTCTGCAGCATCTCGCGCGAAATGTTGAGCGGGAGATCCTCGCTGTCGACGACGCCGCGGATGAAGCGCAGGTACCCCGGCAACAGGTCGGCGTCATCGGTAATGAAGACGCGCCGGACGTAGAGCTTTACCCGCCCCTTGCGGTTCGGCTCGAACAGGTCGAACGGCTTGGTCGAGGGCGCAAACAGCAGCACGGCGTAGGAGTAACGCCCTTCCGCGCGATAGTGAAGCGTCATCGCGGGATCGTCAAAGGCGGAGGCGATCTGCTGATAGGCCTTCTTGTAGTCGTCAGCCGTCAGTTCGGATTTGGAGCGCTGCCACAACGCGCTCGCCGAATTGATCTGGCGCGGCTCGCCGTCTTCGGGCACCAGCTCGATCGGAAACAGGATGTTGTCGGAATAGGCGGTGACGATGCGCTCGATCTCGTAGGTCTCGAGATATTTCTTGGCGTCGTCCTTCAGGTGCAGGACGATCTCGGTGCCGCGCGTCACGCGCGCCGTCTCCTCGACGCTGGCACGGGCGATCTCGAAGCCGGAGCCGCCCTGGGAGCTCCAGGTCCAGACGTCGCTCTCGCCGGCGCGGCGGCTGATCACGACGATCTTATCGGCGACCATGAAGGCGGAATAGAAGCCGACGCCGAACTGGCCGATCAGGCCGAGCCCGTCCTTGGCCTCTTTCAGCTTGGACACGAACGCCTTGGTGCCGGAGCGGGCGATGGTCCCGAGGTGGTCGATCAGCTCCTGCCGCTCCATGCCGATGCCGTTGTCGGCGATCGTGAGCGTCTTGGTCGTCTTGTTCGGAATGATGCGGATCTTGAGCGCGTCGCCTTCGCCCAGCAGGGCGGGACTTGCGATGGCCTCGTAGCGCAGCTTGTCGCAGGCATCGGAGGCGTTGGAGATGAGCTCGCGGAGGAAGATGTCGGTTTCCGAATAGACAGAGTGCACCATCAGGTGCAGCAGTTCGGAAACTTCGGCCTGGAAAGGCTGCGTATGCACAGCCGTATCTGACGTCGTCATGCGCTTACCCGGTCAAACAAAAGGGAGGGAACCCGGATATAGCGCGATGCAACGGCGGATCAAGAGGATGTGAAGTCTGGGTCCGCCAAGCCACCCTGGCGGCGCGGGTCAGGTCACGCAGCGACCGGGCTGGAGCAGCCTTGCGACCTCGGTCAGGGAGCTGACCATCGGCTCACAGGCGATCGTCGGCTTGTTGCGGGGCTTCTTCTGGTTCTGGAGCAGCACCGGCGACTTGGCATTGCCGGTCTCGATGACGGCGGGGACCCTCAGCAGCACCGACGTATCGGCGAGGTCGTTCAGGCGCATCGACACCGTCCGGGTGGGCACAGCTGCCGGCTTGATCTCGGCGAGCCGGTCTGCCTTGGCGACACGATTGACGTTGTGCCCCGGGGCGATGCTGGAGCTGTGGCTGGAGATCTCGCCGACCGCCTGCCAGCGGTCGGCGAGATCGTGGCCGGAGGCCAATTGCACGGCACCGAGCGTCGCGGCGATCGCGATGGCGCTCAAAAAAACCTTTTGAATCTGTGACATGGCTGTCGATCCCTCGCCCCATGGCGATCGCGGGAACAACTCCGCCGAAGGACCGGGGGTTCTTGGCCGTTACGATCACTTAACCGTGTGCGAAAAATGCAGCAGACCGGCAAAATATTTCGCGACGTGTGGAACGACTTTAGCGCACGGGAGTCGTCTCAGCAGCCGGCTATTCCCCCCTGCCCCATAAGCCGGCGACGTAGGGCGCGACTGTGGTGATGCCAGTCGCGCCTTACTTTTATCTGGCGTCTACTTCGCCTTTGCCGGCGAGCCACTCGCGCCCTTCCCTATAGAGCTTCTCGACCTCAGTGCCGGTGAGGCCCGGCATGTCGCGCTTGACCTTGTAGCCGATCAGCTCCTGCATGTAGGCGAGGTGGCGGTAGCCTTCGGGGAGTGCAGCGAGCGCTGTCTGGTCGAGGCGAAGCGTCGCGGCGGGATCGACCGGATCGATCCGGTCTTTCTCGTAGATCGGCTGGCGGCGGACGATGCCCCATTTGCCGGTACCTGATTTGTCATGCCGCTTCTCAAGGAAATCGTAGAAGCGTCCGGTGCAAACGACGTCGCAGAGCACGTCGTGCACGAGGCCGCGCTGCGAGATCGTCATCTTGGTCTGCGCGATGGCCCGCTCGCCGGCGAGATCGATGCTGGTGCCACCGAGGAAATGCAGGATGCGCACCCCCTTGGCAAAACCCTCCTGGCTGACGCGCATGAAATCCCGTGCCGGCCCCTGAAACCAGGTCGCGGACATCCAGCCTTCTTCGTGCCAGACCGTGGCAAGCGCTCCCAGTCGCCGGCATCGCGCCACACCGCCCAGTTCTCGACGAGGTCGCGGATGGCGAGACGGTCGAGGAGTTGCTGATCCATGGGCCCGTCTCCGATTGGCGTGGTCGCACGCGCAGCTGCTGCATCAGCTATGGGCGGCGAATTCAGCGCCCGTCAAGCGGGCGGGCGGCATGAAAAATCCGGCGTGCCTCGCGGCACGCCGGACCAAACTCGCCAATAGGCAAGCCGCTAGCGCTCTGTTACGCCGCCGGCGCCTTCGGCGTACGGTTGCGCGAGTTGCGCTGGAAGAACAGGGCCTGGCTCGCCACCGCCGACACCATCGCGGGCTGGAACGGCTTTGAGATCAGGAACGCCGGCTCGGGACGCTCGCCGGTGAGGAAGCGCTCCGGGTAGGCGGTGATGAACACCACCGGCACTTCGAAGGTGCGCAGCAGCTCGTTGACGGCGTCCAGGCCCGACGAGCCGTCGGCAAGCTGGATATCGGCGAGGATCAGGCCGGGTCGCCTGTTCTTGGCAAGCGCCACCGCATCGGCATGGGTGCGGGCGACGCCGACGACGTTATGGCCGAGATTCTTCACGAGGCTCTCGAGATCCATGGCGATGAAGGTCTCGTCCTCGATGATCAGCACGTCGGTGGCGATCTCGGCGGCCATCTCGCGTCCGGCTGCGTCGGCAAGACGGCGCGTCTCGGCGACGTCGGTGCCGAGAATGAAGGCGACTTCCTCTTCGGAAAAGCCCTCGAGCGAGAGCAGCAGGAAGGCCTGTCGCGGCAGCGGGGTGATGTTCGACAGCCGCCGCTCCGGTGGCATCGGCAGGGTCGTCACCTCGGCATCGTCATTGATGGAGACCGAATTCCAGATCTGGGTGAACAGCCGGAACAGGCCGGCCCGGGGCCCATGGCTCTCGTCGAGCACCGAGGGATCGCCCAGCATGGCTTCCAACATGGCGGCGACATAGGCGTCACCGGAGGCCTGGCTGCCTGTCAGAGCCCGCGCGTACCGGCGCAACAGCGGCAAGTGTTCAGCAACTACCTGTGAACGGGACATCCCCACTCCATTCGTCTTCGGGCCAACCTTGAGGTCCAATCCTGAGGTCAGGCATCACGCGGGGGGCCCAGGTTCCCCTGCTGGGCTGTCTACGCCTCACCTCAACAAAAGTTCCGCCAAGCTGGGAACTTTTTGGCGCAGCTGGAATTGTGCCTATCCAGGGAACGGCTCCCGGTTGAGAAAACTTCTCGATTTTACAGTCACTTAACTCGGGGAAACGTGGAACAGGTCATGAAAGATCTCAAGTCTCAAGCCAGCAGAAGCACGACCCCCGGCAAGGGAGGCCTCACTCCGGAAATTCAATCCCGGATTGGGCACCAGTTGCGCGCCATGTACGACGATGTCGTACGACAGGGGGTTCCAGATCGGTTCGCAGAACTGATCAAGAAGCTTGATGCGCCGGGAGCGTCACCCCACGTGGAAAATGAGGGCGGATCCAACGACAACAACAATGGGAGGGATTAATGCCTCTCACGGACTCCCTGCGTAACGACATCTTGGCGGCCGTGCCCAGTCTGCGCGCCTTCGCCATCTCGCTCAGCGGCAATGCGGACCGCGCCGACGATTTGGTCCAGGAGACGCTGCTGCGCGCGCTCGCCAACATCGACTCGTTCCAGCCCGGCTCCAACCTGCCGGCCTGGCTGTTCACGATCCTGCGCAACCTGTTCCGGTCCGACTATCGCAAGCGGCGGCGCGAGGTCGAGGATGCCGAAGGCAACTATGCCAAGACGCTGAAGACCCAGCCTTCGCAGAATGCGCATCTCGAATTCGAGGAGTTTCGCACCGCGCTCGACAAGCTTCCACAGGATCAGCGTGAAGCCTTGATCCTGGTCGGCGCGTCCGGTTTCTCCTATGAGGACGCGGCCTCGATCTGCGGCTGCGCGGTCGGCACCATCAAGAGCCGCGTCAACCGCGCCCGCTCGAAGCTCGCCGCGCTGCTCTATGTCGACGGCGCCGAGGATTTCGGCCCGGACGAGACCGTGCGAGCCGTGATCGGCGGCAGCGGCGGCTGACCGCCGGCGTCAATCGAACCGGGACGAGAGGAAGACGGCCGTTTCCACGGCCGTCTTCGCGCGCGCGTCCGACGCTGATGGCATCGGGCTCACGGCGCGCGATCACACATCCACGAAGGTCGCGGTCTCGGCCACGCTCGCCCGCGAGGTGCGGTAGCTGTTGACCTTGTGCGCATGGTCCGCATAGCCGAACGAGATGCCGCAGACGACGCGGCGGTCGCCGGGCAGATCGAAGTGGCGGCGGATCAGTCCCGAATGCCGCGCCAGCGCGGCCTGCGGAATGGTGCCGAGCCCGAGCGCCTGCGCCGCCAGCATGAAGTTGGAGACATAGGCGCCGCAATCGATCGCACCATAGATGCCGAGCGGCTCGTTGGTGTGGATGATGGCGACATGCGGTGCGCCGAAGAAATTGTAGTTCTCCAGCGCCTGCTTGGCGTAGGCCGCCTTGTCACCGCGGGCGATGCCGAGCGTGTTGTAGAGCTGGAAGCCGCTCTCGCGGCGGCGATCGAGATAGACGCCGGCATATTCGCGCGGTGGCGTGAAGTCGTAATCATCGCCGAGACCCTTCGAAGCTTCGGCGTAAATCGCCTTGCGAAAGCGCTCCTTGGCCTCGCCGCTGGCGATGATGATCTGCCAGGGCTGGCTGTTGCACCAGGACGCCGTGCGCTGCGCGGTCGCCAGCACGTGCTCGATGATAGCGCGATCGACCTCCTTAGGGAGAAAGGCGCGAACGGAGTAGCGCTCGTTGAGGAGCTCTTCGAGCACACCGATGCGGTCGTTTTGTTTCACTTGTGCGTCCATCACTCAGCTCGCCCTTTTTTCTTCTGGTTGGGCAATGGCGCCAGGCGCCGTACCCCTCGGCCATACTTACCTCGATGCACCTGCATATGGTAGGCGTGCTTCGCTTTGCCCACCCTGCGGGAGGCGGTGACGGCGACCATTACTTGGTCAGCAGGGCATAGGCGCCGGTCCAGCCCTCCGGCGGCGGCTCGATCTGGAAATCCTTGATCCGCGCCTCGTAAAGCCTGAACAGCTTCTCCAGCGTGTCGGCGTCCTCGCTCTTGCGGCCGCGCTCGATCGCGTCCAGCGCGCCCTGCCAGTCGCGGCTACGGTAGCAACCGAGCATCTCGATGGTGATGTTGCGCAGGCGCTGGAACGCGGCCGAATGCATCACGTCCTCGCGGCCGGCGATGGCGTAGATCACTTCCGGCTCGGACTTGCCCTTGACCATGATGAAGTCGAGCTCGAGGATCGCGAACTTTTCCTTGGCGGCGAGCGCGGTGCGCGAGCCCACGATGATCGGAAAGCCGTATGCCTTCGACTGGCCCTCGAGGCGCGAGGCCAGGTTCACGCTGTCGCCGAGCACCGAATAGTTCTTCTTCAGGTCGGAGCCCATGTTGCCGACCACGCCGATGCCGGTGTTGAGACCGATCCCGACATTGAGCGGGATGTAGACGTGGCCGCCGTCGGCGGCTTCCTGCTCGCGCTCCTTGTTGACCTCGTCGATCTGCTCCAGCATCTGGATCGCGGCTTCGCAGGCGTTGATCTCGTGCTCGGCATCGTCGAGCGGCGCGTTCCAGAACGCCATGATGGCGTCGCCCATGTACTTGTCGATGTAACCCTTGCGCTCGATGATCACGTCGGTCAGCGGCGTCAGAAAGCGGTTCATCAGCGCGATCAGCCCTTGCGGATCGTGCTTGTAGCTCTCCGAGATCGTGGTGAAGCCGCGCACGTCGGAGAACATGATCGTCATCTCGCGCTCCTCGCCGCCGAGCACGAGCTTTTCCGGCGATTGCGCCAGCTGCTCGACCAGCACCGGCGACATGTATTGCGCGAACTGCCCGCGGATCTGCACGCGCTGGCGCTGCTCGCGCACGAAGCTGGCGAAGATCAGCGTCAGATAGACCGCGGTGGTCGACAGCAGCGGATAGGTGAAGTCGATGAGCTGGCGGTGCTGCACGTAGAAGAACCAGGACACGCCGACCAGGATGGCGGCGAAGGCCCCACCCGCAAGCACCAGGCGGACGGGGCCGAGATTCGGCGTGAAGATGATGACGAGCAGGCCGATCACCAGCGCCGTGATCAGCTCGATCCCGAGCGCGTAGTTCGGCTGCGAGATCACCGCGCCGCTGAGCACGCTCTCCAGCACCTGGGCATGGATCTCGACGCCCGGCATGGTCGCGGACACCGGCGTCGTCTTGATGTCGTTGAGCCCGGCCGCGGAGGTCCCGACCAGCACCAGCTTGCCGGCGAACTTGCTCGGCGACGCGCTGTTGTCGAGCACGTCGGCCGCGGAGACGTAAATCGAAGGATCCCTGCGGGCGTAGTGCACCCAGAACTGGCCGTTCTTGTCAGTGGGGATCTCGACGCCCTTGAGGCGCACGGCCCGCACGCCGGTCTTGTCGGTCCTGATCAGCAGCGTCGGTGTCCCCGTGACGACGCGCAGGATCTCGAGGCTGAGCGATGGCATGATGTTGCCTTGGGCACGCATGACCATCGGCACGCGGCGGATGAACCCGTCGCGCTCCTTTCTGATCGAGAACAGGCCGCGGCCGGCGGCCGCCATTTCGATCACCGGCACGTTGCGCAGCAGGCCTGGAAATTCGAACAGGAAGCGGTCGGCGCCCTCCTCCCCGACCGTCGCCACGCCCGTGAGCGGAAGTGACTTGTCGGGCTCGGCCAGGATATCGGGCAGACCCGTCTCGCCCAGCACCACCCGCGAGCGCTTGATCGCCTCGGCGAGGATCTGGTCGTTGGTCGGCAGCCCGCGCAGCTTGGCGCGCGTGGCGTCGTCGAGATAGCGCATCTGGCCCGCGACCAGATCCGGATTGAGTCGGTCGGGCTCCGAAAACACCACGTCGAAGCCGATCGCCACCGCGCCGTTGTTGGTGAGGCTCTGGATCAGATCGGCGATCCGCGTCCGCGGCCACGGCCATTGCCCGAGCTTGGCGAGGCTCTTGTCGTCGATGTCGACGATGGTGACCGGCCGCGCCGTCTTGTGCCTGGGATCGATCAGCTGGAACATGTCGAAGGTGCGCAGCCGCAATTCCTGGATCGGCGGCGGATCCCAGAGGCGCGCAACGGCGAATAGAACCAGCAGCGCAAGGCACATCAGCCGCGCAAAGCCGAGCTTCCGCGCAAACCACCGCCGCAGGATCCTCAGACGTTTCATGCCAGCCGAACTTCCCGCCCCGCACCACGCCGGGCGGACCGATCATGGAGCCTCGGCCCGCGATTGGCTATTCCCTGACGGTGGTAGACGGTGAATTTTTTGCCGCGGTCAAGCTACGCGCCTGTTGGCCGATAGGACCCGCACGTCCTCACGTGACATGCGTGCCGAAGATGAAATCGCTGGCCTGGAGATTTGCGGCGACCACGTTCTTGAGCAGGAGCGACTCGTGCTCCTGTATCAGTCCGGATTGCTGCGAGACCTCCTGATTCCAGGTGATCAGGGTGTCGCCATTTTGCTGCTGGGCGATGGCGAGGTCGCCCTTGCAGCCGACGTCGGAGAACTGCCGCAGATCGATCTTGTCGAGCCCTACCTTGAAATCGGTGATCGTGTGGGAGAAATCGGTGACGGGTTGCCCGTTGTCGTCATACAACAAGCCCGGCGCGAACACGAACTGATCCTTGCCCTCCCCGCCTGTCAGCGTGCTGTTCGTATCGGTCGCGAAGATGACGTCCTTGCCGCTGGTGCCTTCCAGGGCAACGGCCTGGCTGGTGTCGCCGGCCTCGTGGAAGATGAAATGGACGGTGTCGAACAGCCCCGTGGCCTGGTCCGTCACAGTCAGCGTGATCTGCTCGATGTCCGGCGGCTGGGCTTGAGGATCGGAGCTGGCCGCTGTCGGATTGTAGGTGGCGCCGGTCTCGAAACCGAGGTTGATCTCCTCGAGCGAGCCCGAGGCCGGATAGAAGTCCACCTGACTAAGACCTGGATGCGCCGTCGACATGGTGACGGTGAAGTCGTGGTCCGCCGAGCCGGTGACCATGAGATCGGTGATGATGTCGGAGTTGTTCTCGATGATATGCTCGACCTGGAAGCTCTCGGTGTTGATCACCGGGCCGTCGGCGGGAGCAGTCACTTCCGTGCCGATGGTGGTGAGATCCTGCGAGACCGGAGTCTCACCGCCGGTGCCGGTCACTGAAAGATCGATTGTCGCGGTCGACAGATCAGTCGTGATGGCACCGGTATAGGTGTCGTCGAGCGCGTGGACTCCCAGCGCGCCCGGCGTCCCGGAAAAGCCGTTGGCGGGCACGAACCGGATCAGCGTATCGGGGCCCAGCACCAGCGCGTTCGTGTTGCTGACCGACCCGATGTCGGCCCATTGATCCGTGCCGGCGAGCTCGTACTGCCAGACGCCCTGCGCCGTGGTGGCGGCGTCGGAGGTCACCGCGAGGGCTTTGAATGTCGCACCGGTGTCGGCGTCGTGGAACTTGTCCGTGAACAGGCTGCTGATCGCAGCTCCGCTCGGATCGCTGTCGTTGCCGGCGACGGACGCCAGCGTCGCATCATCGAGCGTCGGCGCGTCGTTGCTGCCCACGATGTCGATCGTGACGGTGCTGCTGGTGCCGGCGCCATCGGCATCCGACGGGACGATCGTGTATTGCAGCGACAGGGTCTGGCCGGCGGCGAGGAAATCGAAGTCCTCCCCCTGCGAGTTGAAGGTCCAGGTGAACTGCGCGTGGGTGGCGGTGCCGTTCAGGATATCGGCAGCCGGAACGGTCAGATAGTTCAGTAGATCGGTGTTCGACAGCCCGCCGACGTCGTCGGTCTGCAACACACCGTCAAGATAGACCGAGAGGTGATCGCGCGCGACGCTCACATGATCGGTGGCGTCCGCGTCGGACAGGGTCAGCGTGCCGGTCTTGTCCAGCCCCGCATTGGCCTCGTCCAGAGTCGCGCCGGCGCTGTCGCCGCTTGCGACCGTGATCACCGGCGCGTCGTTTTTGCCGGTGATGGTGACCGTCACCGCGGCCGTATCGGTCTTGCCCTGATGGTCCGCCAGCGTGATGGTGGAGACCACCGTCACGGTCTGGCCTTCGCCGAGGAAATCCAGCGCGCTATCGGCGATGGAATAGCTCCAGCCGATCGCGCCGTTGTTCTTGTTGCCGGGCGCAGAGAGCGTCAGCGCCTGCTCCAACGCGGTGATTTCGTCCGGCGACAGCGTCAGCTGCGTGGTGTGGTCGGCGTCGAGCCAAGTCAAGGCATACGCGACGTTCGTCACCGTCGGACGATCGGTGAGGTCGATGTCGGTGAAATGGATCGCGCCCGTCCCACCCGAGACCGGATCGAGCGTCGGATCGCCGGTGGTGCTCTCGAGCTCGGAGAAGCTCACGCTCGGCGAGGCCTCTGCCGCGGTGAAGACCGGTGCATCATCATCCGCATTGAACGTGATCAGGGTGCCGCCATGGCCGTCGCTGCTGCCGGCGAAATGGGCGTTGCTGTAGTCGGCACCGGTCAGATTCAGATCGATGTGGTTGCCATCGGCGTCGGTGACCGTCAGCACGCCTCCGGTCGCAGGGTCGGCATTGGCGACATAGACCGCACTGGTGCCGAGACCGTACTTGATCGTGGACAGGTCGATCGTGTCGCCCGCGGACAGCCCCGCGATCGATCCGCCGAAGGACGACGTATCGATCTGAAGCGCGGCGCCATCACCGGCGAGCGTGACCGTTTGCGTGACCGTGCCTTCGAGCTTCAGGAGCGCGCCGGCATCGACGGTAACCGACCCCGCGCCGGACAGCGAGCCGAACAGCGTCAGGGTCCCGGCGTTGACCTCGATCGTACCGGCGTTGGTGATGGCGCCGGAGATCGTCGCCGTGCCCCAGCTGTCGATCTCATGATAGTTCGCAATGCTCAGGCCGGTCCCGGCAATCGAGGCCCCATCGAGCAGGTCGATATCGCCGTCGTTGACGATCGACGACAGGCTGCCGAACACGCTGGTGCCGGAGACGGTCCAGATGCCGCCCGCGTTGTTGTTGAAGGTGGCCGTGGCGACGGAGATGTTGCCATTGATGTCGCCAGAGTTGTTGATCGTGATGGCGCCGCCGGTCTCGACGATCGCATAGGTCGTCGAGGTCACGCCGGATGCGTCCGCAGCACCGATCGTGCCGGAATTGTCGATCGTCGCCGTGCCGGTCGCGTTCTCCTGGATGTAGATCGCCGCGTGACCGGTGGGAGCCGAGATCGAGCCGGAATTGGTGATGTGCGTCGAGCCGGTCGCGCCGGCCCCATTCTGCGTGACGCTGATGCCGGCGAAGCTCGTGCTGCCGATGTCGCCATGATTGACGATGGTGACGTCGCCGGCGCCGGTGGCGAGGGCAGCCACGCCGACCGCCCCGGAGGCCGAACCGTCATTGGTGATGCTGACGTCGCCGCCGCCATGATCGAACGCCGCGATCGCGGTGCCTGCGGCGGAGATCTGTGAATTCTGGCCGGTCGTGACGGTGATGTCGCCAACACCCCAGGTGAACGCCTCGATGCCATAGCCGGCAGCCGCGGTGATGTTCGCATCGCTGTTGACGACCACGTCGCCGTTGACCGCGTTCGAGAATGTGCCGTTTCCGCCGGGCTTGTAGCCGGCGATGATCGCGCCCGGCGTGGTGCCGTCGTTGTTGAGCGTGGTGCCGGAATGAATCGTGCCGTGTGCTTCGACCGAGATCGTGCTCGCAACGCCGGCGGCAATGGCCGTCGCAAAATTGACGGCCACGATGCCGGAGCTGCCGGAGGTGATGCTGTCGCCTTTCGCCAGGGTGACGCTGATGTCGCCCTGGTCGATGCTGTGGGCCCTGATGCCATAGCTGGCCGCACCCGAGATCGTGACATTCTCGCCGAGCGTGACCGTGACGTCACCGGTGCCGCCGCTCAATGCTGCGGCGTTGATTCCCATGCTCTGCGCCCCGGACACCGAGATCGTGGTGCCGGCGAAGCTGGTCACCGAGACGTCGCCGCTCCCGTAATTATAGGCGTTGATGCCGTAACCGGCCGCGGCGGTGATGTTGCCATGGTTGTTGACGACCACCGAGCCGTTGACGCCGGTATTGGCGTGGGTGCCACTGGTGGCGCCGGTGTAGCCGGCTTCGATGCCGGCCGGAACATTGCCGGCCAGGTTCGGGCTGCTTCCCGAATTGATCGTGCCGTAGCTGGTGACCGTGACGCTGCTATCGGCCGCAGCGTTGATCGATGTCGCGCGATTGACGGCGACGATGCCCGAGCTGGCCGACGTAACGATGCTGCCGGCCTCCGTCGTGACGGTCTGGCTGCCGCTGCCATAGCTGCGCGTCCGGATGCCGTAGATGAAGCCGCCGGTGATCGAGCCACCGGCGTCAATGTCGATGTCGCCGTGGCCCAGCGTCGCTGCATCGATGCCATACGCGCCGCCCGCCGCGCCGCCGAGCTGAGTGATCGAGATGTCGCCGCTATTGGCAGCGTTCAAATTCTCGACGAGAACGCCGACCGAATTCGTGCCGGTGCCGGTCGCCTTGCCGGTGAGATTGTTGACGGTGATGTCGCCGGAGCCGGTCGCACTGTCGCGCAGCGTGATGCCGTTGCCGGCGAGGCCCGTGATGTCCTTGGTTGCGGTCAACGAGACGTCGCCGGCGCCGTTCTGGGTGACGACGAGCCCGTTGGCCGCGCCGGTCAGTGCGCCGGTTGGCGTCAGAATGACGTCGCCATGGTTGCCGCTGGTTCCGCCGGATGCAGCGAGCGTGAGCGCGTCGCCGCTCGCGCTGGCGATATCGGCATCACCGGTGACGCTGAAGGTACCGCCGGTCGAGGCCCCGGCCGTAATGGTGCCGGTGAAATCATGGCTCGTGGCATCGAGCCGGAGCGTATTGGCACCGCCGGCAAAAGTGACGGTCTGCGCATCCGCGCCGCCCAGCGCGAGTGTCGCGCCGTCGTCGACGAGCAGCGTCCCGACGCCGGTGATGCCGCCAGCGAGGTTCAGCGTGCCGGCCTGCACCTCGATCGTGCCGGTGTTGGTGACCGCGCCCGTGATCGTGCTGCTGCCGGAGACGCCGTAGAGATGACCGGCATTGCTCAGGGTGCCGCCGTTGATCGAGACGTCGGCCAGATAGAGCTTCGAGGCGCCGTCGACCGCGATCGTGCCGCCGGCATTGCTGACCGTCGCGGTCGCGAGCTTGAGGATGCTCCCGCCCGCCGCCTCGATCAGGCCGAGATTGGTGATGGCATGAAGCAGGCCGGGATCGATCGTCAGCGTGCCGCTGGTCACGGAGATCGTGCCGGTGTTGTTGAGGTCGGCGCCGTCGACTGCGCTCGTGCCGGTCGATTCCAGCGTGCCCGCGATCGTCACAGTGCCGCCGCTGATGGTCGAACCGGCGAGATCGAGCGACGAGCCCGATGCGACCGACACGGTGCCGCCGGTGTTGGTCACCGTCATCGCGGTCAGCTTCAGCGTGCCGCCGTTGATCGCGGCCAGAGTGCCGGTGTTGGTGACGGCCTGATGGTCGATATCGAGCTCGGCGCCGTTGGCGCGGAGGGTGCCGGCATTGGCAATGGCGGCCGAGGTCGTGGCGGCGAGCGTCAACACGCCGCCGATCGCCTCGATCAGGCCGTTGTTGGTGATGGACGCATTGGTGACGGTGCTGGCGCCGGACGAGGCCAGCGTACCGAGCACGTTGAGCTGGCCGCCGGTGACGCTCGCGCCCGAGAGCGTCAGTTTCTTGCTCGCATCGATCTTGACGGTGCCGCCATTTGCGATCGCGGCCCCCGCAACGGTGACATCGTCGAGCGTCAGCGTCACCCCGCTTCCGACCGTGACGGCGCTCGTGCTCAATGTCGCCCCGCCGTCGATCCTGCTGGCGCCGGTGACGTCTATGTTGCCGCCACCGTCGATCATGCCGCCGCTGATGGTTGCGCCGCTGATCGACAGCTTGCCCGAGGCATCGACCGTGACGTGGCCGGCGTTGGCGACGCTAGATCCCTGGTCGATCGTCAACCAGCCATTCGCCAGTACCTTGATCGTGCCGGCGGAGGTGTTGGAGACCGTCTCGTTGGCAAATTCGACCGTGCCCCCGACGTTGACCGTACCGGAATTGGTCAATGAGCCGTTCTCGATCAAGCTGGCGCCGTCGAGTTCCAGTGTCCCGAGAATCGTGACCGTGCCGCCATGGACGGCCGCATTGTCCACGATCAGCGTCGTGCCCGCGTCAGCCTTCAGCGTGCCGCCGGCATTGGTAATGTCGGCCAGCATCTTCAAGGTGCCGCCCGACAGCTCCAGCGTGCCGGAATTGGTGATCGTGGTACCGGCAGCGAAATCGCCGCCGCCGGCGAGCGTCAGGTGGCCCGCATTGGTGAGCACGCTCGTGTCCAATATCTCGGCCTTGCCGCCGACCGACATCGTGCCGGTCGCGGCGTTGGTGAGGATCGAGTCCGCGCTCATGTTGAGCGCACCGGCAATGGTCAGCGAGCTCTGGTTGATCAGCTTCGGCGGCGGGCCGCCGAAATCGTTCATCGTCAGCGATTTCGCATAGGCGGCCGCATCGATCGTCACCGGATAGGACGGCGTCAGGCCGTGCAGCTGATCGGTGATGACAATGACGTCGTCATCGATGGTCGGGACGGTCCCGGTCTCCCAATTGGCCGCGTCCTTCCAGAAGCCGCCGGAGGGCGCGCCCGCCTTGTCGGTCGCGATCCAGACCACGGCGGGCGCGTCGGTGCCGGTGATCGTGACGGTGATCGTCTGCTGGGCCGTCGCGCCTTGCGAGTCCGTGACGGTGACGGTGTAGACCAGCGTCAGCACCACGCCCTTCGGGATGAAGTCGGCGAGATAGACCGGGAGATCGGCCAGTGACCAGTTGATGGTGCCGGTGCCGTCACCGGTGCTGTCGGCGCCCGCAGCGATCGCGACCGACATCGCGCTCTGGAATGCCGCGAGCGGACCGGGCGGAACGGTGCCGCCGGGCAGGGTCGCGCTGGTCAGCGCCACCGACACCGTATGCTTGTCGGTGAGATCGACGTCATCGAAGCTCAGCGTGCCCGAGGTCGGAACGTCGCTGGTGAGCGGGCCACCCGGCACGCTGGTGCCGCCTTCGAAAGTGATGACGGGAACGTCGGTGGTGACCACCGGCTTGTCGTTCGTTCCCGTGATCGTGATCGTGATCGGGATGAACTTGGACTCGGGGTTCACCGAGAAATTGGTGTCGACGCGGACCATGTAGGTCAGCGTCAGGGTCTCGCCGGCCGCGAGGAAATCGAAGACCTTGTCCGGGATCGTGTAGGTCCAGACCGCCGAGCCGTTATTGTTGTTGGCGGGGTCGGCGACGACACTGATCTGAATCTGCGTCGCCGCGATGTCCTGCTTCTGCAGCGCGGTGAGCGAGCCGGTGACATCCTGCTGGCCGGCGCTCTTGTAGACGTAGTTCGGCGCCTCGGCGAGGCTCACGCTCACCGTCGGCAGGTCGCCGAGGTTTTGATCGAGGAATCTGATCAATCCGGAAATCGTGTCGGCGTGCGTATCGCCGGTGGTGTCCGCCCGTTCGGTCAGCGCGAACGCCGTCTTCACGTTGCCGCCGAGGTCGAAGCTTTGCGCGATCGGCTGACCGGGAATGCGGCCGGGCGTCGGCGTCGACGTGGTCGGGCCTTCCTGCGTCTGCGGATTGAGATTGACGAAGGTCGCGGTGACGATCGGACCGGACCCCGACTTGAGCACCACCTCATGGCCGAACGGCGTGATCGTGTCGGTGTAGTTCGTGGTCAGCTTGGTGTTGGTGTTGTTGTCGGTGAACTTCAGCGTGAACACGTCCGTGATCAGCTTCTGCACATCGGGCGACATCAGTGCATTGGTGACCGAGACGTTGCCGCCGCTGATCTGGATCATCTGGCCGGCCTGGTTGACCGTCGCGATCGGCAGCAGCGTGACCTTGTCGAACAGGATGTAGGAGCCGGTCGTGCCGTTCGGCTCGACCAGCACCTGGAAGCTCGCCTGCGGCTGCGGATCGCCGCCGCCGGCGGGAACGACGAAGTTGATCTGTGTCAGCACCGCCGTGCCGCGGATGCCCATGGTGGCGACCGGCGTGTCGACCTTCATGTCGCCGTGCTTGGCGGTTTCGCCGGCGACGAAGGTGATGGTGCCCGCGACCAGGCTGAGCAGCGAGGAATTGTTCGACCCGTTGGGGTCGTAGACCATCTCGTTCAGCACCATCCGCGCATTGGAGGACAAGCCGAACACGGTGCCGTCGATGAAGGTGATGCCGAGCGTCGAATCGGCGCCGGTCGAGACCACGTCGCCCTTCTCGACGTTGTCGCCGTTGTTCAGGATCACCGAGACGCCGTTGCGGATGGCGGTCGCGCTGCCCACGAGCTTGGTGACGTGACCGATGACCTGGGCCGCACCGGCGCCGGGCGCGGCCTGGGCGACCTGGACGTGGCCGGTGAGGGCGTTGACGACGTCGCCGCCGAGGTGGGCGCCGTCGGGCGAAGCGATCGCGGCGCGCTTGTCGCCCCTGAAATAATCGTGAACGACGAACTCGTGACCGTCGTGCGACAGCACGAGGTCGAGCCCGGCACGCTTGAACTCGCCGTTGAAGATCAGATTGGCGTCGGGAACGACGAATGCACCGTCGGGCACATGGCCATGCGCCTTGGCAATGAAGGGCTTGGCGGCAAAGGAATCGACGTGGACAAAGACGGGCGAGTTGGAACTCTGGCCGTCCAAAGACGTCGCGGCGTCAAATTTGCCAGCGTAATTCAACCGGGCACCGTAAAAAGGGTTAAAATTTATGTAAGTATCGACGACCTAAGCTTGCTTAGCATTACCAAGTCCTTAGCGAAACCATCTATTGCTTGTGTGATTTCGCGTCACTTGACCGTAAGAGCCTGCGCCGGGCGGTGCATTCCCAGAGGAGCGGAAGTCATATTCCAAGAATTCGGAAGTCGAAACAGGGTTAGATGCACGCATTTCCCGCCGCCCCAAGTCATTCGAAGTAAAACTGGTAGAACAGATACTTGCGTCATCTTTTGTTCGTGATGCCCTGCAACATCCTGCGGCAAATACGGCGTTAAATCTGTGACCTAACTAACAGAACCCGTGAAATAGCGGGTCGTTAGCCATAGGTGAGATTCGGCACCCGTCGCAACTTCTGCCTGCAATTGGTTCCATTTCGCGGCAGCGAGGCTCTCCTAGCCGTCGAATCGTAAAATTTTACGCAATTCGGGCGGGTCCGATTCAGCCTGCCACCCGGTTTTGAGACCCCTGCCGGGCGCGTTAAGCAGAACAAAACGGCCCGTCTCGCACTATCTCCGCGAAAGCAACAAAGCCCGGCACGACGAGATCGAGGGGGATCTCGCGAAGCCTGGGAAGGGGATGTCAGATGGAGACCGCTGCTCGCTCGCGCGCCTTTCGCGCAATCCTTGTCATGTGCGGCTTGATCCTGCTCGGATCGGCCGCCGAGCTTCGCGCCGGCACGCTGCTCTCGCCGGGCGCCGGCGTCCTCGTGCGCAAATCCGCCGAACCGTTTGGCGTGTTCGCCTTCGCCATCTCATCCGGCAGCCTGCAGCAGAAATGGTCCGCGCTGAAGGACAAGCTCGACGACGACATGGTGCAGCTCGCGCTGTGCGACGGCGACCGGGACAATTGCGCTTCACCCGCGGCGCTCGAGCTGCTCGCCATCGTCGATCAGGCCCGCGCCCGCGACGGCCGTGCGCGGCTCGGCGAGATCAACCGCGCCATCAATCTCGCCATCCATGCCGCCAACGACGGCAGCGCCGACCTCTGGAGCTCGCCGCTTGCGACCTTCGCGCGCGGCGCCGGCGATTGCGAGGACTATGCCATCGCCAAGCTGGCCGCGCTGCGGCTGGCGGGACTTGCCTCTGAAGACCTCCGCATGGTCGTGGTGCGCGACGTCAGGGCCGGCGAGGCGCACGCCATTGCCGCAGCAAAGCTCGACGGCCAATGGCTCATGCTCGACAATCGCCGCATGGCGATGATCAGGGACGACGCGACGCGGAGCTATCAGCCGCTGTTCGTGCTCCACCAATCGGCCGTGCTGAAATATGTCGACGAGCCGGTACAGGTCTCGATGGCGGCCGCCGAGGCGCGTTGATCGAATCGGCCTCCTAGCCCGGCTAGAGCGCAGCAAAATCCGGGACTCTTGCCACTCGCACCGGGTCCGGATTGCGCTTGCGCACCATGCGGGCTACAGACCTCCCGCTGCTCTTCCGCACAAACCCATTTCACCGCGCAAGACCAGACGCTAGCATGGCGCCTTCCGTGCGGGGGGCGACTGGAATGCGGTTCATCGTGCTGTCTGTGCTTGCGCTGCTGGCATTGCCGGCGGCGTCCGCGTCGGCGCAATCCGACCGCGCAATCGCCGACAGGCTGCCGCTGTTCTCCAGGAACAACTGCCAGCAGATTCGCGACCCCGGCAATCAATTGTTCTGCGGTGATGCGACCCTTGCCGCCGCCGCCGAGAAGCTGAGCGTCGCGATCGAGGCGCGGCTCGCCCGCCTGCCGGATCGCCTGCCTGGAATCGAGGAGAATGCGATCTGGGTCCGCCAACGCAACCTCAGCTGCGGCATCGTCGGCCAGACCGCGATCCGCCCGGACGAATTCGACCAGGTCAAGGCGTGCCTGCTCAAGGTCACCGAGGAGCGCGCCGCGATCGTTCGCGATCCGGATTTCGACTGCCTTGCGGCCAACACCGCTGCGGGCGCGGTGATCTGCGCCGACCCCACGCTGGCGCTTGCCGAAACCGAGCTCAATGGCCTGGTGCTCGGCCTGATCGGCAAATTGGACCCGACCGCGGCACGCTTTGCCTTCGCCGAATATGGACGGTGGACACGCGAGCGCGACCGCAAATGCAATCTGGTCGGCAAGGAGAACGTACCGCTGCATGAGCTGGAATCCGCGGAGGACTGTCTCGCCGAACATTTGAAGCGCAAGACCGACGAAATCCGCGCGGCGAAAGGCGATCCCAAGAAGGTGTTCGGCCGGCAGGTCGCGGCCCGATCACCCGACACCGACGCGGTCGATTTCTGCGCCGCGCGGATTCATGCGGCCAATTCCTGCGGCAATTTCCTGCGCATCAACCGCGTCTATGCGCTCGACAGCCAGATGAGCGACCAGGAGGCGCAGGTCACCGGCGAAATCGAGATGGCCGTGCTGGCCCCCTTCACCGTGTGCAGCAAGATCGCCTCCATCTGCACCGGCACCTGCTGGGACCCCACGACGGGTCGTCCGCAGCCGGGAGCCGGCAACAAGGAGCGCGCCGCAGACGCCTTCAACGTCACGCGCCGGCTGAGAATCCAGCGAACCTTCGCCTTCGTCAAAGCCGACGATGGCTGGCGCTGCCGGGAAGACGAGCTCGCCCCGGTGAGCTCGGGCACCGCAGGCGGGGGATCGTAGGGGCTATCTTCCTTCTCCCTCTCCCCGTTCTTACGGGGAGAGGGTTGGGGTGAGGGGCTGCCTCCGCGATCACGGTGAGAACTGGACTCGCGGAGAGTCCCCCTCACCCGCATCGCATCTTCGATGCGCTGCGGCCTCTCCCCGCGAGCGGGGAGAGGCAAGAGATCAAAACATCAGATTGTCCTTCACCAGCACCCAGCGGCCGTTCTTGACCTGTTGGACCTGGGTGACGGTGGTCGCGAGATGGTTGGTCTTCGAGAACACCGTCGGCGGCGAATTGAAGATGTCCTGGAACTTGTCGCCGGACTCCAGCGCGTCGAGCATCTTCTGGCCAGTCAGATCCTTGCCAGCCTTGTTGGCATAATGCGCGAACGTCATCACTGAATTGTAGCCGATGATGGCCTGGGTGTTGGCGTCGGCGCCAAACATCTTCTTGTAGTTGACGAGCCAGTCCTTCACCTTTCCCTTTGCGGTGTCTTCATAGGGAATTTCGAAGTTCGAAGCAGCATACAAGCCTTCCACCGTTTCCTTGCCGAGCGCCGGCACCTCGAGCACGTTGACGGGCGTGGCGCCGAGGAAGGTGACGTCCCAACCGAGCTTCTTCGCTTCACTCATCGTGCCGATCGGCTCACGGAGCACCGCGCCGAGCACGACGAGATCACAGCCGTCGGACTTCATCTTGGCGACTTGCGCCGAGAAGTCGGAGGCGCCGCGCTTGTAGCTCGTGATCGAGGCCGGCTGCACCTTCATGGCGGCGAGCTGCTGGTTAAAACCATCGAGCACGTTTTTTCCGTACTCGTCGTCCTGATGCATGATGCAGGGCTTCTTGAAATTCTTTGCCTCAATCATGTATTTGAGCGCCGCGCGCGTGCTCTCGACGTAAGGAAGCAGGTTGTTGAACTTCAGCCGCTCCTGCGGCTTGGCGGGATCGAACTTGAAGGTGAACTCGGCTGCCGTCAGCGGGAAGAGCTGCATGACCCCGGCGTCGAGCAGGATATCCTGCGCGGCGAGCACGGTGGGCGATCCCATCGGTCCCACCATCGCGAAGATCTTGTCGCGCTCGATCAGCTTCTGCGAAGCCAGCACGGCCTTCTTCGGATCGTAGCCGCTGTCCTCGACCACCAGGCGGATCTTGCGGCCGTTGATGCCGCCGGCGGCGTTGACCTCCTCGACGGCCATCTTCATGCCGTTGGAGACCGGCACGCCCCAGCCCTTGATCGGACCCGACAGGTCCTGATGGGTGCCGATGACGATCTCGGTTGCCGAAATGCCTTCATTGGTGATCTTGGTTTGCGCGACGGCCGGCAGACAAGTGAGCGCGATAGCGCCCATAGCAAGGCCGAACGCGTGGAACGACTTCGACATTGAGGTCTCCTCTCCTTTTGGGCCCGTATTGTGCGAAGGGCGGGGCCATCGCTCCCTCGCTTTTTCGAAAGCTATTCACGCCACCGCACGCTCGCGATACATCGCCTCGATCTCGGCGGCGTAGCGCTTGTTCACGAAGCCGCGCTTCAGCTTCATGGTCGGCGTCAGCTCCTCGTCCTCGGGGGTGAGCTGGCGCTCGATCAGGTAGAACTTCTTGATGGTCTCGACGCGGGCAAAATTGCCGTTGACCTGTTCGATCTCGCGCCCGATCAGGTCCTGGATCTCCCTCGCCCGGCACAGGCTGGCATAATTGGTGAAGGGGATGTCGTGATCCTGGGCGAACTTCTCGACGTTCTCCTGGTCGATCATCACGAGGCAGGTGAGATAGGGCCGCTTGTCGCCGATCACGACGGCGTCCGAGATGTAGGGCGAAAACTTGAGCTGGTTCTCGATCTCGGACGGCGTGATGTTCTTGCCGCCGGCGGTGATGATGATGTCCTTCATCCGGTCGGTGATGCGGACGAAGCCCTCGTTGTCGATGGTGCCGACGTCGCCGGTGTGCAGCCAGCCGCGGGGATCGATCGTCTCTGCGGTTTTCTCCGGCTGGTTCAGGTAGCCCATGAACAGGAAGTCGCCCTTGATCAGGATCTCGCCGTCGGGCGACAGCGCGACCTCGCCCCAGGGCACGGCGGTGCCGACCGAGCCGAGCTTGATCCTGTCCGCGGGCATCATGGTGGCGACCCCGCAATTCTCGGTCTGGCCGTAGACCTCGTGCATGTCGATGCCGAGTGCCAGATACCAGCGGATCAGCTCCGGCGCGATCGGCGCTGCGCCGGTGAATGCGATGCGGCAGCGGTCGAGCCCGATCATGCGGCGGATGTTGCGGAACGCGACCACATAGGCGATGCGGTTGGCGATGCGCAGCGACAGCGGCGGCGCCCTGCCCTCGAGCCGGCAATCGACCATGCGGTAGCCGATGCCGATGGCGCGGCGATAGACCCATTGCTGCAGCGGCGTCGCATCCTTCAGCGCGATGGTGATGGCGGAATAGAATTTTTCCCAGACGCGCGGCACCGCCAGAAAAGCGGTCGGCTGCACCTCGCGCAGATTGTCCGGCACGGTTTCCGGGCTTTCGGCAAAATTCATCACGGAGCCGAGCGCGACCGAGATGTAATAGCCGCCGACGCGCTCGGCAACATGGCACAGCGGCAGGAACACCAGGCGATCCTCGTCCTCCCGCGCCGGGATGAAGTCGTTGGCGTGCCGCATCTGGTGGGTCACGCTGCGATTGGCGTGCATCGCGCCCTTGGGCGGACCGGTGGTGCCGGACGTATAGACGAGGATCGCGAGATCGCCGGCGACACGGCTGTCGATCATCTCCTGCCACAACGCCTCGCGGCCGACCATGTGGTTGCGGCCAAGCGCGCGAAACTCGTCGAGCGACATCACCATGTCGTCGGAGAAGCCGCTGAGGCCCTCCATGTCGAACACGATGATCCTCTGCAAGCTCGGGCAGCGCGCGCGGCAGGTGAGAATCTTGTCGAGCTGCTCCTCGTCCTCGGCGAAGATCACCCGGGTCGCGGAATCGTTGACGAGATACTCGACCTGGGACGCAGAATCGGTCGGATAGATTCCGGAGGAGACGCCGCCGGCGCACAATATGCCCATGTCGGCGTAGACCCATTCGGGGACGGCATTGGCGATGATGGAGGCGACGTCGCCGGGCATGAAACCGACGGCACGAAGCGCGTAGGCGATCTCCTTCGAGATCGCGAGCCACTCTCGCCAGCTCGTCGGCTGCCAGATGCCGAACTTCTTTTCGCGGATCGCCGGCCTGTCGCCCCGCGTCTCGGCGGCGCGCAAGAAGCTCTTCGCGATCGTATCAGCGACCGTCAGCACCGCCGCTCCGGCCATGCACCTCTCCTCCTTGTCGCCTTCCCCCCGCTGCCTGCCTTGCCGGCGGTCTTTGCGCTGGAGGGGTTATCCATCTAACGCCACGTTTTCTTCTTTTTCCAGCGCCGTTCGCCTCTAGCGCCCGCTTCCTTGGCGCCAAGGTAAAATTCCTGGATGTCCTGGGAATGCATCAAGCGGTCGCAGCTGTCGTTCATCACGATGCGGCCGATCTCGAGCACATAGCCGTAATGGGCGGTTTCCAGCGCCACCTTGGCGTTCTGCTCGACCAGCAGGATCGACATGCCCTGCTCCTCGTTGACCCGGCGGATGATGGTGAATATCTCCTTCACCAGCAGCGGCGACAGGCCGAGCGAGGGCTCGTCGAGCAAGAGCAGCGTCGGCCGGTTCATCAGGGCGCGGCCGATCGCGAGCATCTGCTGCTCGCCGCCGGAGAGCTGGCCGGCCGGCTGGTTGATGCGCTCCTTCAGGCGCGGGAAATAGCCGTAGACACGCTCCAGATCCTCGGCGACGCCGTCCCGGTCCTTGCGCGGATAGGCGCCCATCATCAGGTTCTCGCGCACGGAGAGGAACGGGAACACCTCCCGTCCCTCCGGCACGTGGCTGAGGCCGAGCCGCACGATGCGGTCGGCCTCCATGCGCTGGATCGGCTTGCCCATGAACTCGATCGCGCCCTTCTGCGAATCGAGGATGCCGGAGATCGTCTTCAGCACCGTGGTCTTGCCGGCGCCGTTGGCCCCGAGAAGCGTGACGATGCGGCCGCGCGGCACCTCGAGCGAGATGCCACGGATCGCCATGATCGGCCCGTAATAGCTCTCGACGTTGGAAAGCTTGAGGATGATGTCCGGGGTCACGGCGGCATCCATTGCGTCAGGCTCCGAGATATGCGGCGACGACATCGGGATGCTGCTGCACCTCGGCGGGCGAGCCCATCGCCAGCACCCTTCCGTAGTTCAGCGCGATGACGCGGTCGGAGACGCGGTTGACCAGCGACATGTCGTGCTCGACCATCAGCACGGTGACGCCGAGCTCGCTCTTCATGTCGCGGATCCAGAACGACATGTCGTCGGTCTCCTCGACATTGAGGCCGGAGGACGGCTCGTCGAGCAGGATCAGCTTCGGCTCGGAGCACAGCGCGCGCGCCAGCTCGATCACCTTGCGCACGCCGTAAGGAAGGCCCGAGATCAGCTTGTCGCGATAGGGTTCGAGGTCGAGGAATTCGATGACCTGCTCGACCCTGCGCCGGTGCACCTTCTCGTTGGCCCGCACGCTCGGCAGGAACAAGAGCTCCTGCCAGAGCTGCGTGGTCGAATGGCGGTGGCGGCCGACCAGAAGATTCGACAGCACGCTCGCATTCTCGAACAGCTCGATGTTCTGGAAGGTGCGGGCGATGCCGAGCTTGGCAATGTCGTAGGGCGGCTGCTCGGTGATGTCCTGGTCCTCGAAGAAGATGCGGCCCGAGGTCGGCCGGTAGATCCGCGAGATCAGGTTGAAGATCGAGCTCTTGCCGGCGCCGTTGGGCCCGATGATCGAGAGAATCTCGCCCTTCTCGACCGCGAACGACACCGCATCGACCGCCTTGAGGCCGCCGAAATGCAGCGACAGGTTCTCGGCGCGGAAATAGCTCATCGATTGCGCTCCGACTTCACGTAGATCTTCTGCCGCTTGAAGGTGGCGCGCTTGTAGAGCGGGAACAGCTGGAAGAAGAGCTTGATCTTCAGCCAGCGGCCGTAGAGGCCGAGCGGCTCGAACAGCACGAACAGCACGATGATGACGCCGTAGATCGCGCCCTTCAGGCCGTTGAGCGAGGCGAAGGCCGCGACCTTCGCCTGGATGTTGCCCGCCATCGCCGTGCCCGCCCCGAATGTCGCGGCAATGCCTGCGATGATGCCGGGCATGTCGTCCTTCAGATAGGTCAGGAACGGATCGATCATCACGATGAAGATCGCCCCCAGCACGGCGCCATGCAGGCTGAAGGTGCCGCCGATCAGGATCACGATGATGAACTCGATCGAGAGCTGCAGCGTGAACATCTCCGGCGAGATGAAGGAGAGCTTGTGCGCGAACAGCACGCCGGCAAAGCCGGTGATCGCGGCCGAGATCGCGAACGACTTCACCTTGTAGAGCGCAACATTGACGCCCATGCTGCGCGCCGCCGTCTCGGAATCGCGGATCGCGACGAAGGCACGCCCCGTCGGCGAGCGCAGCAGATTGAGCGTGCCGACGATGGTCAGCACCAGCACGGCAAGGCAGAGGTAATAGAAGGTCGGGCTGTCGCGCGGCACGGCGACGCCGAGCAGCGACAGCGTCTTGACCCGCATGCCTTCGTTGCCGTGGGTGACGCTCTCCCATCGCGCCAGGATCTCCTCCACGATCAGGGCAAACGAGATGGTTGCGATGACGAGGTAGATGCCGGTAAGGCGCAGGGCGGGAAAGCCGACCATCGCGCCGATGATGCCGGTCAGGAGCCCGGCGGCGAGGAAATAGACCGGGAACGGCACGTTGTACTTCTGCAAGTACGCCGCGGTGTAGGCCCCGATGGCGAGGAAGGCGGCATGGCCGAGCGAGGCCTGGCCGGTGAAGCCGGTCAGGATCAACAGCGCCACGCCGACGGTCGCATAGATGCAGACGAAGACCAGCTGGCTCATCAGATA
The DNA here is from genome assembly GCF_025200865.1 of Bradyrhizobium sp. NC92. NCBI lineage: Bacteria > Pseudomonadati > Pseudomonadota > Alphaproteobacteria > Hyphomicrobiales > Nitrobacteraceae > Bradyrhizobium > Bradyrhizobium sp. NC92. Next base: position 1,072,424 of record NZ_CP104171.1, on the reverse strand, counting down.
GCTGGAGAGCACGTAAGGCGCGATCAGCAGCAGCGCGAGCAGGACGCCGTAAGTGGCGACGTAGCCCGAATGCGGGAACAGCTTGATGTCGTCCTCGTAGTCGGTCTTGAACAGGAAGCGCATGGCGTTCAGACCTTCTTGCGGACGTGCAGGCCGAACAGGCCCTCGGGCTTCAGCAGCAGCACGGCGAGCAGCACGATGTAGGGCGCGACGTCCTTCCAGCCCTCGGGCAGGTAAAAGCCGGCCATGCTCTCGATCACGCCGATCAGAACGCCGCCGACCACGGCGCCCGGGATCGAGCCGAAACCGCCGAGCACCGCGGCGGGAAACGCCTTCAGACCGAGCACGAGGCCGACATTGGAATGGATGAAGGTGATCGGCGCCAGCAGCACGCCGGCACAGGTCGCGACCGCCGCGCTGATCGCCCAGACGACCGAAACCACGCGCTTGACCGGAATGCCCATGTAATAGGCTGCCAGCATGTTCTCGGAGCTGGCGCGCATCGCTGTGCCGAGCGTGGTCTTGTTGAAGAACAGCCAGAGCAGCGTGCACAGGATCATCGTCGCCGCGATCACCGAGAGCTTGTCGTAGGCGAGCACCAGCGAACCCATGCGCAGCACGCCCTGGCTGAACGGCGTCTCGATCTTCAGGTCGTCGGTGCCCCAGATCATGCCGGCAATCGAGCGCAGGAAATAGCCGAGGCCGATCGTGGCCATGATGATGGAGAATTGCGGATAGCCGAGGATCGGCCGCACCACCACGCGCTCGGCCAGCATGCCGAACAGCGCCATCGCCGCCACCGCACCAGCAAAGCCGATCCAGTAGTTCAGGCCCATCATGCCGATGAAGGTGAAGGCGAAGAAGCCGCCCAGCATCATCAGGTCGCCCTGGGCGAAATTGACGACCTCGGTGGCCTTGTAGACGAGCACGAAGCCGAGCGCGATCAGGCCGTAGACGCAGCCGAGCGCAACACCGCTGACCAGCTGCTGAACGAAATCCAGCATTGACGCGCGTCCTCCCGATGCATCCGGCGGGTTCTTTTGGCCGCCTTGCCGCATCTTGTGTCCAGTCGCTACGCAGTCGTTTCGCCGCGTTCGCGCCATTTGTCCGGAATCAATTCAGCCTGAACGCCCGCGCGCTGTCAACAAACGGTGACTTGTCCGGATGCCTTGTCTTTAGTCCAATCCGGTTGACGGAATTTGCGGCAGTGCGATTCACGGTGCCGAAATATCTTCGGGTCATGGTCGCGGGCGATGCAAACCGGATGGTATGGCCGTCATGAAGCCGGACAACTCGGCGCTGGAAGTGGTGGGGTTAACGAAGCGTTTTGACCGTCTGGCGGTCGACAGCCTCGATCTCACCATCCACGCCGGCGAATTCTACGCGCTGGTCGGCCCCAACGGTGCCGGCAAGACCACCACCCTGCGCATGGTTGCGGGCCTGCTCAGGCCCGATGCCGGCGCCGTCTCCATCTTCGGCATCGATGCGCTGCAGGATCCCGTCGCCGCCAAGCAGGTGATGGCGTGGGTCTCCGATGAGCCCATGATCTACGACAAGCTCACCCCGCTCGAATATCTCGAATTCGTCGCCGGCCTCTGGGGCATCGCGCCGTCGATCGCGCAACCGGTCGCCGAGGACCTGCTCGATTCGCTCGGGCTGGAGGCGCACCGGCACGAGCGCTGCGAGGGCTTTTCCAAGGGCATGCGCCAGAAGGTCGCTCTCGCAGGGGCGCTGGTGCACGACCCCCGCCTCATCATCCTCGATGAACCCTTGACCGGGCTCGATGCCGTCTCCGCTCGCCATGTGAAGGGCCTGCTCAGCGCGCGTGTCCGCGCCGGCTGCACGGTCATCATGACCACGCATATCCTCGAGGTCGCCGAGCGCATGGCCGACCGCATCGGCGTGATCGCCTCCGGCCGCCTGGTCGCCGAAGGCACGCTTACCGAGCTGCGCCAGCAGAACGGCCATGCCGACACCAGCCTGGAAGATCTCTTCATCGCGCTGGTGACGCTTCAGGAAGCGGCATGAGCTCGGCCACCGCGCTGTCCTGGTTTGCCCGCCACGAGCTGCGGCTCGCCTGGCGCGAATGGCTCGCCATGATGACGGGCGGGCGGCGCAAACGGGCGCGCGCGGCAATGATCGGCCTCGTCTGCTTCGCCGCGCTGCTGCACCTGCCGGCCTGGGCGGTGATCGGCCGTTTCGCCGACCTGCAGCTGCCGCTCGACAAATCCTCGCTGATCGTGATTTCGGCGACTATCTTTCTCGCCTGGACCTTGATGCTGTCGCAGGCGATCGAATCGGTGACACGGGTATTTTACGCCCGCGCCGATCTCGACCTGATCATGTCCTCGCCGGCGCGGCTCGCCAATCTGTTCTCGGTCCGCATCGCCGCGATTGCGCTGACCGTCACCGTGCTCGCGCTGCTGTTCTCGACACCCTTCATCGACGTGCTGGTGATCGGCGGCGGCGCGCGCTGGCTCGCGGCCTTCGGCGTCGTCATTGCGATGGGCCTGTCGGCGGCGGCGATCGCGATCGCCGTCACCATTCTCCTGTTCCGGCTGATCGGCCCGGCGCGGACGCGCCTGATCGCCCAGATCCTCGCAGCGATCATCGGCGCGGGCTTCGTGATCGCGCTTCAGGTCGCGGCGATCATGTCCTACGGCACGCTTTCGCGCTTCACCATCCTGACCTCAGGCAGCGTGGCCGCCTACGCCCCCGACGTCGACAGCATCTGGTGGTGGCCGGCGCGGGCAGCGATGGGCGACAACGAGGCGCTGTCGCTGATTCTCGCGCTCGCGCTCGTGATGCTCGGCAGCGTGATGGCGATCTTCTCGCACCGCTTTGCCGACACGGCGATCGATGCGGCGGCCTACACCACGTCGGGCCGCGTCCATACCGAGGAGCGCGCGTTCCGCGGCGGATCGCGCCAGCAGGCGCTGCGCCGCAAGGAATTCATGCTGCTGTGGCGCGATCCATGGCTGATCTCGCAGACCTTGATGCAGCTGCTCTATCTTGTGCCGCCGGCGCTTCTGCTCTGGCGCAACTTTGCCGACAGTTCGGCGGCGCTGACGCTGATCACACCTGTCATCGTGATGGCGGCCGGACAGCTCGCCGGCGGGCTCGCCTGGCTGACGATCTCGGGCGAGGACGCCCCCGACCTGGTCGCGACCGCGCCCTTGATGCCGTCCGCCGTCATTCGCGCCAAGATCGAGGTAGTGCTGATCGCGATCGCCGTGATCTTCGGTCCGCTGCTGGCGGCACTGGCCTTTGCCTCGCCATTCCAGGCCGCGGTCAGTGCCGGCGCGATCATCGTCAGCGCGGCCTCGGCGACCGCGATCCAGCTCTGGTTCCGGGTGCAGGCAAGGCGCAGCCAATTCCGCCGCCGGCAGACCTCATCGCGGCTCGCGACCTTCGCCGAGGCCTTCTCCTCGATCGGCTGGGCAGCCAGCGCCGCACTGCTGCTCGCCCTGCCGCTCGCCGGCCTCATCAGCGGCCTGATCACCGCAAGCCTCGTTGCCATCACTTGGAAGTTCAGCCCGCGCCGGGAGTAAGCGGCGCCCCTTGAAAGTAAGGAGAAATTTCCTTACTTATCGAAGATCTCAAGGATTGAGGAATCCCATGAGCACGCTCACCGTCACGGCGAAGGGGCAGGTTACGCTCCGGAAAGACCTTTTGGAGCACCTTGGTGTGCATCCCGGCGACAAGATTTCGATAGAAAAGCTCCCTGGGGGTCGAGTTGAGGTGAGGGCAGTTCGGCCCACCGGAAAGATTTCGGATGCGTTCGGCTTCCTGAAAGGGAAAACGAACGGTCGATCGCTTTCGATCGAAGAGATGAACGAGATCATAGCTGACGGCTGGTCCGGCAAGCGATGAAGATCACACCAGACACCAATGTCCTGGTACGGGTTCTGGTCGGGGATAATGCCGAACAGAGCAAAGCAGCCGAAGCCGTTCTCAAAAAGGCGGACGTAGTAGCCATCTCGATCTCGGCACTGTGCGAGTTGGCCTGGGTCCTCTCGCGAGGCTACAAAACTTCCGCTGTGAATATTGCGGCGTCTATCCGGCACTTCATCAGCGCCTCCAATGTGGTCGTCAACCGGCCTCTGGCTGAGGCTGGGTTGGCACTCCTCGATGCTGGCGGCGATTTTGTCGATGGGATCATTGCTCATGAAGGCTATTGGCTTGGGGCCGAGACCTTCATTTCATTCGATAAGAAGGCCGTAAAGCTGGTAGAGGCAAGCGGCGGATTGGCGCGGCTGCCGTAGCGGCGCATGACGTCGCACAAATTCGACGATACACTCTCGCCGAATGCGCAACGGGTGATCGCGTTATGCCTCGACTGGTCCTGACGATCTTTGCCTTCTTCGGCTTGCTCCTCTCGCCTGCCCTCGCCCAGCAGCCACAGCGCAGCGAATGTCTGGCGATGGCCCATGCTGCTCCGCGGGCCATGCCGGTCGCGTTCCGGCCGGCCGCCGGCTCTGCCGAGGTCGAGATCACCTATGCGGGCCATTCCACCTACTACATCGACACGCCCGGCGGCTTGCGCATCGCCACCGATTATAGCGGCGCCTATCAGGTCGGCCGCCTGCCCGACGTCGTCACCATGAATCGGGCGCACAGCACCCATTACTCCTTATACCCGGACAAGCGCATTCCCCACGTGCTGCACGGCTGGAGCGACGACGGCAAGCCGGCCATCGTGTCGCAGCGCATCGGCGATACCTTTGTCCGCAACGTCACGACCGACATCCGCCGCTATTACGGCGACGATGTCGGCGCGGACATGATCCGCGACGGCAATTCCATCTTCATCTTCGAGGCGGCCGGCCTCTGCATCGGCCATCTCGGCCATCTCCACCACAAGCTCGACGACAGCCATTTCGCCCAGATCGGACGGCTCGACATCGTGATGGTGCCGATTGACGGCACTTACACCATGTCGCTCGAAGGGATCTCGGACATCACCAAGCGCTTGCGCGCCTCGGTGGTGTTGCCGATGCACCGCTTCGCCACCCCGCTCGACGACTTCATGCGCCGGATCGGCCAGCAGTTCGAGATCGACCGGCGCATCGAGCGCTCGTTCCGGATGTCGCGGGATACGCTGCCGACGAAGCCGACGGTGATCATCCTCGACGGGGTCTGAAGCGCAATTTTCTCCAAGCCGGCCATTGGCGGGTCATGCTGATCTCCCTGCAACAGGAGAGCGATATGACCGACTTTGCGCGACTATTGCACGCGAACGGACCCAACCCCGAACACGCCGCGGCGCTCCAGCTCTATGGCCGCTTCGTCGGCGACTGGGACGCCGAGATCACCGCCTTCGGGCCGGACGGAACGAGCCACACCGCGCCGGGCGAGATCCATTTCGGCTGGGTGCTCGAAGGCCGCGCGGTGCAGGACGTCTGGATCATTCCCCGGCCGGCGGGCGGCGCGGCCTTTCCGATCGCCGGCAATTGGTATGGCACGACACTGCGCGTTTACGATCCGGGTATCGATGCGTGGCGGATTTCCTGGTTCGATCCGGGCCGCCGCGCGTTCAGGCAACAGATCGGCCGTCCCCGTGGCGACGACATCGTGCAGGAAGGCACGACCGAAGCCGGCGACCTGACGCGCTGGAGCTTTACGGAGATCACCGGCGACTCCTTCCTTTGGCGTGGGGAGGTCAAGCCAGCCACGGCAGCGGAATGGCGGTTGATGGTCGAGGTCAGAGCAAGACGGCGCAAGGCCTAAGGCAAACAGATATTGATTGGATCGATCGGGCGGCAAACAACCTCTCCGGCTGGCGGGCCCCGCAAGCGGGAGGGAGCGCACCTCCTCCGCCGCCGCCATGGTGCTCTGAACAACGCGCGCTGCTGTGCGTCAGAATGAGGTGCTAAGCTCCGGGTACAAAAAATCAGGGAGCGAAGGCCGATGGCAGCAAGCGGTGTGCCCGCCAACACGAGCGGGCTGTTCGTCGATCCGCGCGAGGACTGGCTCGCGCTGCATCGGGAGGAGATCATCGATCCCTTGCGGCCGATCGTCGATCCCCATCACCATCTGTGGAATCGCGGGCACCGCTATCTGATCGAGGAGATGGCCGCCGATATCGCCTCCGGTCACAACGTCATCGCCACCGTCTATGTCGATTGCCGTTCGATGTATCGCGCGCATGGGCCGGAAGCATTCCGCCCCGTGGGCGAGGTCGAGTTCGCCAACGGCGTCGCCGCCATGAGCGCGAGCGGTGGCTACGGCAAGGCCGCGATCTGCGCCGGCATCGTCAGCCACGCCAATCTGCTGCTCGGCGACGCCGCAAAGGGCGTGCTGGAAGCCGAGATCGCCGCCGGCAACGGCCGCTTTCGCGGCATCCGGCATTCCTCGGCCTGGGACGAAGATCCTGTCGTCGCCGGCATGTATGCGAACAGGCCGAAGGGATTGTTGCAGGACTCGACCTTCCGCAAAGGCTTTGCCTGCCTCGCGCCCCTCAAACTCAGCTTCGATGCCTGGCTGTTCCATCCGCAGATCGGCGAGCTCACGGCGCTGGCGCGCGCCTTCCCCGACACCAGGATCGTGCTCGACCATTGCGGCGGCCCGGCCGGAACCGGCCGCTTCGCAGGGCGGCGCGAGGAGGTGTTTGCGCAATGGCGCGCCTCGATCCGGGAGATCGCGAGATGCGAGAACGTGGTGGTGAAGCTCGGTGGTCTCGCGATGTGCCTGCTTGGTTACGACTTCCATTTGCGCGAGAGGCCGCCGACATCCGAGCAGCTTGCCACGGCCTGGCAGCCCTATGTCGAGACCTGCATCGAGGCGTTCGGCCCGAAGCGCGCGATGTTCGAAAGCAATTTCCCCCCGGACAAGGGCCAGTGCAGCTACCAGGTGATCTTCAACGCCTTCAAGCGTATCACCTCAAAGCTGAGCGAGGCCGAAAAGACGGCGTTGTTCTCGCAGACCGCGATCGACGTCTACCGGCTCGAGCTGCCGTCATGACGAAAAGAGGGGCCGGGACATTGATCCCGACCCCTCTTCGTCGTGGCCGCTGGGAAGCGTCCTTGAAACGCGCTTGCGAGCTCTAGCCGGCGCCCATCAACGAGGCCGGGCGGCGCTCGCCGGTGGGGGTGAAGATCTTCTTCAGCTTGTTGACGACGCGGATCAGGAAACCGATCATCACCGGATTAGTCTTGCGGCAGAAGGCGATCTTCTTGACGTGGCCTTCGACATGCCATTTGGCATGCGCGCCGTCGCGGAAGAAAATGACGTCGCCGGGGCCGTAGCGCTTGGGCGGCATGCCGTCGCTTTCGAGCACGATCGATCCTTCCATGATCATGATCGTCTCGTCGATGTCGTAGTACCAGTTGAAGCGGCCTTCGGTGCAATGCCAGATGATCGTCTGCGCGGTGCCGTCGGCGCTGGTCGACAGGACGCGAGAGCGGGATACCGGATTTCCCTCGATGATCCAGGACGGCTCGATCGGCCGCAGCTCGAGGTCGACATTGCAACTACCAATTTCAATCAATGCGCGCGACATCTGCTTCCCCAGAAGATATAATATGAATGACCGGGCCTCGGCCCGGATTGTTTTCGAAAGAAGCTGGGACGCTAGTTGCCGGTTTTTAATTCTTTCTTACGCGGGGCTCGACAATCAGCCCTGAGTTGCAGCTGCGAAACGGTTAACGTCACGATTTCCTCTGCGAATTCGCACACATGAACCGATCCTGTCCGGGGTGCGACAAAGTGCGCAAAGTATTGGGAAGGAGCCGCACCGATGCCCCTCACGCCCGAGATTCTGACAGCCAACAGCGAGGTCGTCGCCAGGCTCCGCAGTCTCGATGTCTCCTTCGCGCCGGACGAGGAGCACTGGTTCGCCATCGACGGCGTCGAAGGCCCTCGGCACGTCGGCAGTGACGGCTCCGGCAGCGCGTTCGTGCTGCTGCCGTCGCAAACTGTGCTCTATGTGTCATCGGAGGGCCGCGCGGGCATCATCGCGAAGAGCTTTGAAGCATTCATCCAGCTCGTCCTCGCCCGCCCCTACTGGCGCGACATCCTCAAATTTTCCGGGGGCGGCGACCTTGCCGAAATGCGGCGCGCGGCGGATGCGCTGGAGGCGACGCTCGACGACGAGGACGAGGTCAACGAGGCCCGCGAAGACATCCGCGGCGCGCTCGCACTGCCGGGGGCGGACGATCCGATCGGCGCGCTCTACGAGGCGGTGGCGGCGTCCGACGCGATCGTGCGAGCCACCGACGGCAGCCCGTTCACGACGCTGTTCAACCGCTTCAGCATCGACAACAACCCAACGCTGCGCAACGCGGCGGCGTGAGAGCGCGCTTCACGTGAGTCTCCTGAAGTCTATAGGCCGATCCTTACCTCTCCCCAGCGGGGAGAGGTCGGATTGCGCAGCAATCCGGGTGAGGGGCCGCGGCGTTCGGTGAGACCGTAACCCCTCACCCGGATCGCATCTATCGATGCGATCCGACCTCTCCCTACGGGAGAGGTGAAGGCTACTTCGCCCATTCGCCCTTGCGGAAGACGGGCACCTTGCTGCCGTCGGCCAAGATGCCGTCGATGTCGGTCTCCGCCGAGCCGATCATCCAGTCGATATGGATCAGGCTCTGGTTGCCGCCTTGCGCCGCGATCTGCTGCGGCGTCAGCTGGGCGCCGTTGACGAAGCATTTCGAATAGCACTGGCCGAGCGCGATATGCGAGGCCGCGTTCTCGTCGAACAGCGTGTTGTAGAACAACAGCCCGCTCTGCGAGATCGGCGAGGAATGCGGCACCAAGGCCACTTCGCCGAGGCGCCGCGCGCCCTCGTCGGTATCGAGCACCTTGTTCAGCACCTCGGCGCCGCGCGAGGCCTTGGCGTCGACGATCTTGCCGTCCTCGAACCGCACCGCGATGTTGTCGATCAGCGTGCCCTGGTAGGACAGCGGCTTCGAGCTCACGACATGGCCGTAGACGCGGCGGCAATGCGGCGTGGTGAAGACCTCTTCGGTCGGGATATTGGCGTTGCAGCTGATGCCGTTCTTGGAGAGCGAGGCGCCGCCTTCCCATTCGTGTCCGTCGGCAAGGCCGATGGTGAGATCGGTGCCGGGACCCGAGTACTGAAGCGCGCGGAAGCGCTGGCCGTTGAGCCAGTTGGTGCGCTCGCGCAGCACCGCATTGTGGCTCGCCCAATTGCTGATCGCGTCCTCGCGATCGACCCGGGACGCTGCGAAGATCGCATCCGCGAGCTTGCCGATGGCGATATCTTCCGGATCGTTCGGGAATACCTGCTTGGCCCAGGACGGACTCGGATAGGCAATGATGTTCCAGTTGGTGTCGAAATTGACGATCTTTTCCAGCGCGGGCTGGTAGGCCATTGAATTGGCCTTGCTGGCGCGCGCGACCTTGGAAGGATCTTCGCCCGACAGCAACATCGGGTTGTCGCCGACGATGGCGAGCCGTGCGGTGTTGTCCGAGAACGCCTTGGCCATGCCCTCGTAGAGCCAGCTGGCGGCACGATCGAAACTGTTGTCGTGGCCATGACGGTAGCGCGCCAGCGTCATCTCCTCGTCCGACAGGATCGGCGTCACCAGGCCGGCGCCGGCCTTGTAGGCATGCACGGCGATCCGCCGCACCAGCGGCAGCGCGATTGCGGGCGCCGTCAGAAGCAGATCCTGTCCCGGCCGCAAGCCCAGGCCCACCTTCACCGCCACCTCGGCCAACCGGTCGAGCTTCGCGGGATCGATGGGAGTGGAAGTATTGCGTTGGTCAGTCATACCGGGCCCTCTGCCGAAAGTCGCTCACTCAATTTAAACCTAGCACCGCGAGACACAAGTATGCGAGCGTCTTGCGGCCTTGGAAAGATACGCGGTTTCACGCATTTTGGTTTTCAACGCGTTGCCGATGCCAGCACCCGGTCGACCATGGCAGGCGCGAGCCCGAGGTAATTTTTCGGTGAGGTGAGCGCCTCGATTGTGGCGCGATCGATGCGGCTCGATATCCGTGAATCTGCGGATAACGCATCAGCAAGGCTCATTCCCTTCTCGTTGGCCTGACGGCAGGCGTCATAGACGACGTCATGCGCCTCCTGCCGGCCGATCTGCGGGGCGAGGCCCATCATGACCGCTTCGGCCACAATCAGGCCGCGGCTGATGGCGAGATTGTCGTTCATCTTCGCCTCGTCCACGATGAGGCCTGCGAGCGCGAACTTCGCCTGGTGCAGCGCGCCGGCGGTCAGCACGAAGCTTTCCGGGATCGCCATCCATTCCGCGTGCCAGGGGCCGGTGGCACGCTCGAAATCCTGCACCATGGCGTCGAGCATCAGGCCGGCGTGCTGGCGCACCGCCTTGGACGCCGCAAGCATCAGCTCCGAGGAGATCGGGTTGCGCTTCTGCGGCATGGTCGAGGAGGCGCCGCGCCCCTTGACGAAGGGCTCGTAGACCTCGGCGAGCTCGGTCGAGGCCATGATCATGATGTCGAGCGCGATTTTGCCGAGCGAGCCGGTGACGAGCGCGAGGAAATTCACGGCCTCGGCAAAGCCGTCGCGCGCGACGTGCCAGGTCGAGGCGGGAACGCCGAGATTCAGCTCGGCACAGAGCGCCTCCTGCACCTCGAACCCCTTGTCGCCGAGCGAAGCCAGCGTGCCGGCCGCGCCGGCAAACTGGCCGACCAGCACGCGCGGCTTCAGCTGCGCCAGCCGCTCGGCGTGGCGGTCGAACATCGCAAGCCAGATCGCGGTCTTGTAGCCGAAGGTCACCGGCAGCGCCTGCTGCAGATGGGTACGGCCCGCCATCGCCGTGTCGCGATGGCGCTTCGACAGATCGGCGAGGATCTTGCGCAGCTCGGCGATGTCGCGCTCCACGATCTCGAGCGCGGCACGCAGTTGCAGCACCACGGCGGTGTCCATGATGTCCTGCGTGGTGGCGCCCCAATGCACGTAGCGGCCCGCCTCGCCGCATTGCTTCACCATCTGATGCACCAAGGGCAGGATCGGATAGCCGACGACATCCGTCTCCTGCCTGAGCAGATCGAAATCCAGCGCGGCGACGTCGGTCCGCGCCGCGATCGCTGCGGCCGCCTCCTGTGGGATCACACCGCACTTCGCCTCCGCCTTCGCCAGCGCCACCTCGACCTCGGCATAACGCGCGACCGTCGCGACGTCGGAGAACACCTCGCGCATCTCGGGCGTGCCGAAGGCGTCGCGAAACAGCAGGGAGTCGAGCACGGTGGTGGCGGCGGGAAAAGCAGGCATGGCGTTTCTTCGTGGTTGGTGTTTTCTGTAAGCGGTAACTTACGCAGGCCACTCAATTCGGCAAAGGGCGTTCACCCTTCGCCACATCTATTGTGGGGGCATTGTGCCGAGGCGCCTGAGGATGACGGTGTTCGGCGAAGCAGATTTCGGCGGCTCGCGGCCGCAACATTCCAGTTGCGGTTGTATTCCCGTCTGAAAACGGCATGGCAGCCATCACGCGATTGCGATGAACCAAGCGCCCCCTTCGGCAGACACACGGTTTTCGACCCAAATTTCATTTTGTTTGTTTGCCCGATTTCGCAATGAGGCCTGAGTTTTCGACGTGCAGTTTCTGTTCCAGGACCACCTTCTCGACACCGACCGGCGCGAGCTGAGCCGCGAGCAGGTTCCCATTGCCGTGGAACCGCAGGTTTTCGACCTCGTCGTCCATCTCATGCAGAACCGCGACCGGGTCGTCAGCAAGGACGAGCTGATCGATAAGATCTGGCACGGGCGCAGCGTCTCCGAATCCACCCTGACCAGCCGGATCAACGCGGCGCGCAAGGCGATCGGCGACAATGGCGTGAGCCAGTCGCTGATCCGCACCATCACGCGCAAGGGTTTTCGCTTCGTCGGCGATGTCCAGACACAAATCGGCGCGGTCGCGTCGGGGCCGGTCCGTATCAGCCCGCCCCAGGCGGCCTTCGCGCTGCCCGAGCGGCCCGCGATCGCCGTGCTGCCCTTCACCAATATGAGCGGCGAGGCCGAGCAGGATTATTTCTCCGACGGCATCAGCGAGGACATCATCACCGCGCTGTCGAAGCTGCGCTGGTTCTTCGTCGTCGCGCGCAACTCCTCCTTCGTCTACAAGGGCCGCGCCGTGCACATCCACGAGGTCGCGCGGGAGCTCGGGGTGCGCTACGTGGTCGAAGGCAGCGTGCGGCGGAGTGGCGAGCGGGTGCGCATCTCGGCCCAGCTCAACGACGTCTCGACCGGCAGCCATCTCTGGGCCGAACGCTACGACCGCGAGCTCGCCGACATCTTCGCCGTGCAGGACGAGATTACGGAAGCGATCGTCGCCGCGATCGAGCCGCAGCTCTACGCCGCCGAAAGCTTCCGGGCCCAGCAGAAACCGCCGGGCAGCCTGGATGCATGGGACCTCGTGATGCGCGCGCTGTCGCATTATTGGCGCATCACCCGCGAGGACAATGCGGCCGCCCAAAAGCTGCTGGAAGAAGCCGTCGCGGTCGATCCCGCCTATGGCAAGGCGCTGGGCCTGCTCGCGACCAGCCATATCTTCGGCGCGCATATGGGCTGGGCCGACATGGCTGCCACCGTGCCGGTCGCCGAGCGTGCGGCGCTAGCGGCGGTGGAGGCCGATCGCGAGGATGCCTGGGCCCATCACGGCCTTGCTTACACATACCTGTTCCGCCGCCGCTTCGACGACGCGCTGGCTGAATTCGAATTGGCCTTGCGGCTCAATCCGAATTTCGCGATGGCGCATGCCTTCCACGGCGTGACGCTGTGCTATGCCGGGCGTTGGCAGGACGGCGATGCCGCCGCCCGCCGCGCGCTGCGGCTGAGCCCGCGCGACCCGCTCGCGGCGATCTATTGCGGGGTTGCGGCCTATGCCCGGTTCGTCGGCCATGACTACGGGGGCGCCGTGCAGATGGCTCGGGAATCGATGCGCCAGCGCGGAGATTTCGTCGGTGCGCACCGCGTGCTGACGGCGGCCGCCGGCATGCTCGACGATCCGGCCCTGGCGGCATCCGCCCTGGAAGGCCTGCGCCGCACCCAGCCCGAGGTTTCGCTTGCCTGGATCACGCGCGAGCTGCCGATGCTGCGGGAAGAGGATCGCGCGCATTACCTCCAAGGCTTGCGCCGTGCAGGCATGACGTAGGGCACAATGCTGACGGCATCCCCCCTTTGTGGATGGGGAGGAATTGCACTGTGCCGATCCGCAAAGCACGAAACTTGCAAGCACTCCGCGACGTGAATGATCGCGGAGCGCTCGTCTATGTACGACACCATCATCGTGGGCGCCGGCTCGGCCGGCTGTGTGCTGGCCAATCGGTTGTCGGCCGATCCAAATCGCAAGGTTCTGGTGCTGGAGGCCGGTCGCGCTGCCCCGCCCGCCTCGGACATTCCGTCCGACTGGCCGACGATGTTCAATACGGCGGTTGATTGGGGGTTTCATACCGAGCCGCAAGCAGGCTGCCGCGGACGGCGCATCTTCTGGCCGCGCGGCAAGATGGTCGGCGGCTCCGGCGCGATGAATGCGATGATTTATATCCGCGGCCTGCCGTCGGATTACGATGCATGGGCGCGGGCGGGCTGCGCAGGCTGGGCTTGGGGCGACGTGCTGCCGAAATTCATCGCCTTCGAGAACAATGCCCGCTTCGCCGACGATCCCTTCCACGGCACCAGCGGGCCGCTGCACGTTGCCGACGTCCCTTTCGTCGATCCCAACGAATTGAAATGGCTGGAGGCAGCCCAGGCCGCGGGGCTTCCGCACAACCCCGATTTCAACGGCGCCACCCAGGAAGGCGCCGGCTTCTTCCAGTTCGTCATCAAGGACGGCGAGCGCTTCGGCACCGGCAAGGCCTATCTGCACCCGGCGCTGGCGCGTCCCAATCTCGTCCTGAAGACCGGCGCACGCGTCACGCGCATCATCATCGAGCGCGGCCGCGCGATCGGCGTGGCCTTTCTCGACAATGGTGAACTGAAGAGCGCCTTCGCCACCACCGAGATCGTGCTCGCCTCCGGCGCCATCGGCTCGGCACAACAGCTCCTGCTATCAGGCGTCGGCCCGGCTGACGAATTGAGGGCGGTCGGCGTCGACGTCCTGCATGAGCTGCCCGGCGTCGGCAAGGATCTCCAGGACCACATCAACATTCCCATCACCTTCTACACCAAGGAGAGGATCGGCGTCGGCGCCTGGACCGACGAAAGTCTCGCGGCGAGCCTTGCAGAGTGGCAGGCGCATCGCACCGGACCGCGCACCTCGCCCTGGGTCGCCGCCGGCGCCCATGTGCGCAGCCGCCCCGACGTCGAGCCCGATCTCCAGCTCTATGGCGCGATCAGCCCGCACCGCGACTATGTCCGCTTCCTGTCGTCCAGGCCGGGCATCACCCTGCATGCAACCTTGCAGCGACCGAAGAGCCGCGGCGAGATCACGCTGCGCTCGTCCGATCCGATCGAAGACCCCGCGATCGACCCCGGCTATTTCGCGTCGGACCCGAACGGCAGCGACATCGCGACCATGATCGAAGGCGTGCGCATCAACCGACGCATCGCCGCGCAATCACCGCTCAAGGAGATGATCGAAACCGAGGTCACGCCAAGCGCGGAGGCGATCAGCGATGCCGAGATCGCCGATTATATCCGCGGCCATTGCACGACGCTCTATCATGCCGCCTCGACCTGCCGGATGGGCATGGACGACCTCGCCGTCGTCGATCCCAAACGATTGCAGGTGCGCGGCATCGACGGTCTGCATGTCGCCGATGCCTCGGTGATCCCGATCATGATCTCAGGCAATATCCAGACGCCGACGATCTTGATTGCCGAATGCGCCGCGGCGGCGATCCTGGCTTAGACGCTAATCGTCGTCAGGCCCGAACAGCTTGATCTGGGGGAAGGCGCCGCGCGGCCGGCTCGCGACATCGCGCGCATCCGAATCCTCGCGGATGTTGCGTGCGACGTCATCCCAATCGGTGCGGTCGCGCATGCCGCGCGGCTCGCGGGACTCGTAATAATAGCGGCGCTCGGCCCAGCGCTCGCGACGCTCGGCTCGGCGCCGTTCGGACGCGGCGCGCTTCACGTCGGAATCCCTCGCCTTGGCATAGGCGTTGTTCGAGGAGGACGACGGCTCGGTCGAAGCCTGCTGCTCGGCAGGCTTTGCAGCCAGTGGCGACGATGCAGCGGCGGGCTTGGGCGGCTCCTCGGCGGCGGCTTGCGAGGGCTGCGGCGCCGCCGGCGCAGCATTTGCCTGCGTGGCTTGCGTGTCGGGCTTTGCGGCTTCAGGCTTTGCTTCGGCCTGCGCCGGCGCTGCGATCATCGTGCCGAAGGCTTGCGAGCCGGTGAGATAGTTCACGCGCTCGGAAGGAGCGTTCGTCGTCGCCGCAGCTGATGTCGCCGTGCGCTGCGCCACCTTGCTGGTGTCCGGCCCCTGCTTGGACGCCACGGGATTCATGATGTTGCCGGCCACGATACCGCCACCGAGACCAATGGCGATGGCCCCGATGATGGTTCCGGCACCGACAAAATAGGCTGTCGAGGCGCGCATTCATCCACTCCCTCTTTTGGAGCGGGCAACGCGTGGGGATTGCCAGATGTTCCTGATGGCCGCGGCTCCTCGATGAGGAACCGCGCGTATCAGATCTGCTGTGCGACCTTCTCGAGCCCGATCAGGCGGGCGAGCTTGCGCACTTCTTCCTTCTGGTCGTCGCGAAGCTGGAACAACAATGGCATCGCGGCCGACTTCAGCTGCTGCACCTCGTCGCAATTCGGATCGATCTGCGCGCTGGGCGGCGCATTCGGATTCGACAGCCTGTTCGCCTGCATCTTGCGGGCAACGTTGCGCAGTGCGGTCTCGACCGAGGGCCAGTAATATTCCTGCGACGAGGAGAGTTTCAGGCGATCCCTGATGCCCGCGATCTGCACGTCGGACAGCAGCGAATAGGATTTTTGCGGCTGCGGCTTGGCGACGACCTTCGGCTTGGCCGGAACTTCGACGGCCGGAACCTCGGCAGTAGCAGGGGCCTCGTGCGCGCTCGCCTTCGGCATCGGGAAATCGGAGGGGGTGGCGGCGGCGAAGGCCTGACGCAGCGGCTCGGTCAGGACCGGTGCCTGCGCCAACTTGTCGGCGGCGACCTGGACCGGCTCGATCGCGGCCGAGGCCAGTGCGAGCGTCGGAACCAGGCGGTCGGCCTTGGCGGCGCGGTTGGTCGCGAGCGGCTTGGGCGGGGGCGTCTCGGCTATCATCTCGGCGCTGACGCTGGGAACGCTGTCGCGGCCGAGGATGGCGGCTGTGGCGGCGCCGAGGACGAGGAAACAGGTCAGCGCGACGATGGTGATGGCTTTGGACAAACGTCTCTCCGCGTCCGACTTCAAGTCCACGTGATCACTGCCCGGTAACTGGGCGATAATTAAGGCTGAACCGTGCCAATGCGGCGGCAATCGCGCGGACTACGGCGACATCCCCCGGAAATCCCAGCGAAATCAGGCCGCCGCCGCAAGATCATAGGCGTCCTGGATGTCGGCCACGATCTCCGAGGCCTCCCAGACTGCGCGCGGCTCGACCGATTGCAGCGTCACCGTCCAATTTCCGCCGCGGCGAGTCTGGGGGACGCTGACGATGTCGAAGCGGACGTTGCGGCACAGCGGGTGGCGGGCCAGTGCGTGGGCGACGCGGACGCGGATCTCGTCCATGGTCGCAGCCGTCTTGCTGTTGAGATAATTGAAGTCCATCGCCTGTCCTCTCGTCCTGATTGGCGGCCACGAGGGGATTCTTGGCTGGCGATGGTTAATCCGCCGTTAAGTGGGGCGGACTGGAGGCATGCGGGATTAACCGTGTGCGATGCACCGTGGGAGAGGCGACGACGCTACCGCCCACCCGCCCGGTGATATTCCGCGACGGTCCGCGCGACGAGATCGTCGACCGCGAGCACCTCGGTGACACCAGAGGTCGAATGCCCGCCGCTCCAGACGTCGCGCCAGCGCTTGGGACGGCTTTCGCGCGCGGCGACGTCGATATCCTCGGCGATGTCGATTGCGCCGCGCGCCGGCAGATCGTCGGGATCGAGCCCGGCGGCCACGATCGACGGCCTCAGCATGCTGGTCTGAAGTCCCGTGAACGCGGTGGTGAGCAAGATGTCGTCGGCGCTGCTCTCGACCAGCATCTGCTTGTGACGTTCGTCCGCCATGCTCTCGCGCGTTGCGATGAACTTCGTGCCCATATAGGCGAGATCGCAGCCGAGCACTTCTGCCGCGTGCAGCGCGCAGCCGTCGCCGATGCCGCCCGCGAGCACGATGATGCCGTCATAGAACGCGCGCACCGCGCGGACGAAGGCGAACGGGTTGAGCCAGCCGGTCTGCCCGCCCGCGCCCGCGGCGAGCAGCACCAACCCGTCGGCGCCTGCTTGTGCCGCGCGTTCGGCATGGCGGATGGAAGCGACGTCCGCCAGCACCAGCGCTCCGGCGTCGTGCAGCGGCTTCAACACGGGCGCGGGCGAGCCGACCGATGTGATGACGATCTCCGGCCTGTGCCGCAGCAGCACGGCAAGATCCTGCTCCAGCCGCGCATTGGAGCGGTGCACGATCAGATTCGGACAAAGCGGGGCGGCCCTGCGGCCGGCCTGATCTTCGTACCGGCGCAAGCGCGTCTCGATCGCGGTCAGCCATTCATCGAGCTGGTCCGCGCCACGGCAATTCGCCGTGGGGAAGCTGCCGATCACCCCGTTGCGGCAGGCCGCGACCGTGAGCTCGACGCCTGAGACCAGAAACATCGGCGCCGCGATCAGCGGCAGCGCGAGACGATCGCGGAAGCGTTGCAGTCGATCCGATGGCATGCGTGCCTCCCTCTCGCGGGCGTTTCGTGTCCTCCCGCAGTCTCTGTGCCAGCGTCGTCCCCGGCTTGTGACAAGGTGCTGCGCGCGGGCTTCGGGAGCGGCGGGACCGGATGGTAGAGTAAATACTCCGGGATTCTACGGTATCGTTGTTGCTCCGGCACCACAGCGCACAACGGAGTCTACGGCGACGATGCCCGCGCAATTGCCGGCGAATCAGGGAATCAACTAGACCGCTGACGGGGCTGGGGAAGCGGAGAGTGAAATGAGAGTCGCTTCCCTGGAAAGTGCGGTCGCCGCGATTACGTTGATCACGGCTATCATCGTGGTGCTGTGGGGGATCAAGATCTTCTACGGTGTGTGAACTGGCAGGATGCCGAGCATCCCTTCCGCGGCGGCGGAAGCCTGCCGTTCATTCGGAAGGAGCAATCGCGGCCCCGCCGTGACGCTCACCGCTTCTCGATCACCAGACTCTGCACCGCGCGGCCGAAATAGCCCTGACGGTCGGCGAGGCGCGACATCGCAAGGCCCGCGCCGTCGGGGCCGATCCAGGAATCGCCGTCGAGCAGGATCCACTCGCCGACCGGCTGGCGCGCAAAGCTCACGGTGAGGTCGGCGTTGATGTAGGTCCAGGCGCGAAAGTCGAGCGTCGAGGCGGTGCCGTTGGAAAAGTCGGCAGCGACCACGGCGCGCATCGCCTGCGAGATGGCCTCGCCTTCGATCAGCGGATGATCGACGCGAAACCAGATCGCACCGGCGCCGGCCTGGCCGAAGCGGCCGCGCGCGGCGCGCATCGAGACCGATCGCACGAACGGGCTGGTGGCGGCGTGACCGTCCTCGACCAATGAATCCTCCGGCGCGGGCAACGTGACCGGCAGCTCCTCGACCTCGTCCGGCAGCGTCAGCTCCTGGCGCCTGATCTTCAGCACGGTGGCGCCGACCACCTGCACGCCATCGGCGAGCAGCTTGATTCCGCAGAGCTGGATCTTGCGGCCCTCGCGCAAGACCTCGGTCGCGATCGTGAGCGGCGCCACCGGCACCGGACGCATCAGATCGATGGTCACGCGCGCGACGTCCATCGGCGCCGCCGTCGGGATGCGCTCAGCCGCCCACGTCACCAGCGATGCCGGTGCCGAGCCGTGCTGCATGCGCCGGTCCCAGGGACCGGCCGCATCGGGGCTGGTGACGACGTTGTTGCCGTCGACGCGGTAGATGGCGGTCATGCTGCACTCGATCCGGGAGCGATCACAGCGGCGGATCGATCGCTTCGTCGTATTCCTTCTTGAAGCGCGCGATCAGCTCGGCGGCGGGCACGATGCCCTCGACGCTGCCGATGCCCTGGCCGCTTCCCCAGATCTCCTTCCAGGCCTTCGGCTTGGCGCGCTCGCCTGAGGCGTCGGTGCCGAAGTTCATCTTGGAGGGATCGGACGTCGGCAGGTTTTCCGGGTCCATGCCTGCGGCCAGGATCGAGGGCTTCAGGTAATTGCCGTGCACGCCGGTGAAGAGATTGGAATAGACGATGTCGTCGGCGCTCGAGCCGGCGATCATCTCCTTGTACTTCTCGACCGCATTGGCCTCCTTGGTCGCGATGAAGGCCGAGCCGATATAGGCGAAGTCGGCCCCCAAGATGCGCGCGGCGCGGATCGCCTTGCCGTTGCCGATCGCCCCCGACAGCGCGATCGGGCCGTCGAACCACTTGCGCGTCTCGGCCACGAAGGCCAGCGGCGAGATGGTACCGGCATGGCCGCCGGCGCCGGCCGCGACCAGGATCAGGCCGTCGGCCCCCTTCTCGATCGCCTTGTGCGCGAATTTCTGGTTGATTACGTCGTGGAAGACGATGCCGCCCCAGCCGTGCACGGCCTGGTTCAGCTCCTCGCGGGCGCCGAGCGAGGAGATGATCATCGGCACCTTGTACTTGGCGCAGAGCTGCATGTCGTGATCGAGCCGGTTGTTCGACTTGTGCACGATCTGGTTGACCGCGAACGGCGCCGACGGCTTGTCGGGATGGGCGCGGTCATAGGCCGCGAGCTCTTCGGTGATCCGCGCCAGCCATTCGTCGAGCAGCTCCGGCGGCCGCGCGTTCAGCGACGGAAACGAGCCGACCACCCCCGCCTTGCACTGCGCGATCACCAGATCGGGCACCGAGATGATGAAGAGCGGCGAGCCGATCACGGGGATCGACAGGCGCCCCTTGAACAAGGCAGGCATGGACATTGCGGAACGATCCTTTGTTGGCCGGTCGAATTGAAAGCTGGGAGCCATACCAACAAGGCAATCTTTCCACTGTCAAGTATTGCGTTTTGGCGCCGTGTCCGATGCGGCTACCGCAATTCCAAGCAGCGGAATTCGAGCCTTCCAGGTCTACCCGCCCGTCATTGCGAGCGAAGCGAAGCAATCCAGAAATGTATCCGCGGAGACGGTCTGGATTGCTTCGTCGCAAGGGCTCCTCGCAATGACGCGGCGAGAGCTGCAGATGACACCCTACCCGATCAGATCCGGATTGATCAGCCGCTCGAACGAGAACATCTCGTCCCACTTCTCCTGCGTCAGCAGCTTGCGCTCGACCACCACGATCTGGTGCAGCGACTTGCCGCTCTTGTAGCCCTCGCGCGCGATCTCGGCGCATTGCTTGTAGCCGAGCAGCGGCTTCAGCACCGTGACGATGCCGAGCGAGTTCAGCACCATGTTGCGGGTGTGCTCCTCGTTGGCGGTGATGCCGACGACGCAGTTCTCGCGCAGGCTGTTGACCGCGCGCTCCATGGTGCGAATCGAAAAGAACAGCGCGAACGAGATCACCGGCTCCATCACGTTGAGCTGGAGCTGGCCGGCGGATGCCGCGAGCGTCACCGTGGTGTCGAGCCCGATCACGAGGAAGCTGGTCTGGTTGACGACCTCGGGGATCACAGGGTTGACTTTGCCCGGCATGATCGAGGAGCCCGGCTGCAGCTGCGGCAGGTTGATCTCGTTGAAGCCGGCGCGCGGGCCCGAGGCGAGCAGGCGCATGTCGTTGCAGATCTTGGTCAGCTTGCTCGCGGTGCGCTTCAACACGCCCGAGAGCTGCACATAGGCGCCGGTGTCGGAGGTCGCCTCCACGAGATCGCCGGCGAGGATGAAATCGACGCCCGTGAGCGCGCTGAGGTGGCGGACGGCGAGCTTGGGATAACCGACCGCCGCAGTGACGGAGGTGCCGATCGCGGTGGCGCCGAGATTGATCTCGCGCAGCAGCGCGCGCGCTTCCGAGATACGGTCGACCTCCTCGCCGATCGTGGTGCCCCAGCCCCGGAATTCCGCGCCGAGCGACATCGGCACCGCGTCCTGCAGATGCGTGCGGCCCATCTTCAGCACCCGGTCGAACTCGCGCCCCTTGGCGAAAAAGGCTTCCTGGAGCTGGCGCAACGCCGTCATGTAGCTCTCGAGCCGCAGGATCAGGGCGAGGCGAAAGGCGGTCGGATAGGTGTCGTTGGTGGACTGGCCGTAATTGACGTGATCGTTCGGACTGACGTGCTGGTAGTCGCCCTTGGCAAAGCCGAGCGATTCCAGCGCGAGGTTCGCGATCACCTCGTTGGCGTTCATGTTGGTCGACGTGCCGGCGCCGCCCTGGATGAAATCGGTGACGAACTGATCCATCATGTCGCCGGCGATGACGCGGTCGCAGCCGAGGATGATGGCGTCCGCGACCTTGGCGTCGATCGCGCCGAGGTCGCGATTGGCCATCGCGGCGGCCTTCTTGACGTAACCGAGCGCCTTCACGAAGTAAGGCTCCTGGTTCATCGGAATGCCGGTGATGTGGAAGTTCTCCTTACCCCGGATGGTCTGGACGCCGTAATAGATGTCGTCGGCGATCTCACGCTGTCCGAGGAAGTCCTGCTCCGTACGGCTCATGGGCGCTCCTTGGTTCTCGCGCGAGGGCCTTCAGTTCTGGCACAGCGCGCTGGTCACGAAAGTGTCGGTGCGGCAGTCGTCCGACTTGCGTTGCCGGCCGGGGATCAGGACCTTGGCGGAGCATTTTTCCGCGGAATCGGCGTTCAGGCTCTTGCCTTCCTTGTAGCCCTTGCCCTGGCAGAGCTGGTCGGCCGCCTGCTTGCAGTCGGGTGCGCCGTTCGCAGAGACCGGGCAGATCACGCGCCCCGACACCATGGTCGAGGGCTTGGCCAGCCGCGACAGGTCGTCCATGGTTTCGCTGGGGCTTTTGATCGGCGGCAGGATCGAGGGCAGCTTGTCGAACAGCTTGCCCATTTCGTTGATCAGCCCGGGATTCTCCTCAGCTGCCGGCGACGCCGATGGAGCGGGCGTCGACGGCGGCGGGGCGGCCTGCGCCCCCTGCTCCCGAAGGCCGAGCGTCGGCGGGGCGGATTGCGGCCGGGCTGTTCCGCCGGCCGCGAGAAGGAGCAGCAGCGCAGCTGACATCAGCGTCCCAGACCGTGCGGCCGGATTGCCGGATCGAACCATCATGACGGCAACCGTAACCGAAGCCGGCGCGGCGGCAAAGCCGCCGCCCTAGATCAGCTTGACCGCGATGACGAAGCCGAGCACCAGCACCGCGGCCCCGATCGCAACCCAGAGACCGAGATGCTTCTCGATCCGAACCCGGATCCAGTCGCCATAGCGGTTGAGCAGGATCGCGACGACGAAGAAGCGCCCGCCGCGCGCGACGATCGAGCACAGGATGAACAGGATGATGTTGTAGCCGGCAAAGCCCGAGGTGATAGTGACGAGCTTGTAGGGGATCGGCGTCAACCCCTTGAGCAGGATGATCACCGCCCCCCATTCGGCATAGGAGGCCCTGAAGGCGTCGACCTTGTCACCGAGGCCGTAGACCTGGATCAGCCACTGGCCGACCGAGTCGAACAGCAGCGCGCCGATGGCATAGCCGACGACGCCGCCGATCACCGAGGTGATGGTACAGACCGTTGCATACACCCACGCGCGCTGCGGGCGCGCCAGCGACATCGGGATCAGCATCACATCCGGCGGGACCGGAAAGAAGGAGCTTTCGGCGAAAGACACGATGCCCATGATCCAGAGCGCGTAGGGCTTGTGGGCGGCGTCGATGCACCAGTCGTAGATACGTTTCAGCATGGCGCCGCGATGAAGCACCATGGGACGGATTTGTCCATCGCCAGTTTTTGGGCGATTTGTGACGTTTTCAGTGGCGCTTGCGCGCGGCGCGGCCGTCGAGCGCGACAATAGGCCGCCGCGAGGCCATGCGCGGTGACGCGACTTTGGGCAATTTCGCCGGCGTCTTCGGCAGTTTCTCGGCAATACCGAGCATGTCCTCCCGCCGCGTCATTTCCCGCCAGACGTCCTCGGGGCGTACTCCGGCCGAAGCCCACAGCACGGTGAGATTGTAGAGCAGGTCGGCACTTTCCCGGATCACGGCCTCACTATCGCCATTGACCGCATCGATGACGACCTCGATGGCTTCTTCGGCCAGTTTCTTCGCCATTTTTGAGGGCCCACGCTGAAACAGCCGGGCTGTGCGCGATGTTGCCGGATCAAGATCTCTGGCCGCGAGCACAGCCAGATATAGCCGCTCAAGCGAATCACTCATGGTACTCAAAACTACTCGAAACAAATGGCCGGCGTGTTAACACGCGGCAATATAAGCAAAAAACAAGCCGCCGCGGCAAGCGCGACGGCCTGTTCGCCGATGACGTATGGCCGATCGGTTAATAGCAGCTATAGCCGGAATAGCCGTGGGCGCAGGGGTTTTTGTAGCCGCCATAGGTGTAGCGGTTGCCGGAGTCGTAATAATAGGGACCATAGCCGGGGCTGCTGTAATAGACCGGGCCGCCCTCGTAATAGTAACCCGGACCCGGATCATAGGCGTAGGCATTGCGGCTGGCTGCGATCGCGAGGCCGGTCGCGGCCAGGCCGAACATCGCGGCAGCGGCGGCGCCACCACCACCGCCATGCCAATGACGACCGCCCGCGTAAGAGGCGCTGGGTGCAGCGGCAGTCAGGGCCACCACGGCGGCCGTGGCAAGAACGGCCTTGCGGCCGACGAACTTCGAAAAGCTGTCAAACATGATCTGGACCCTCCTTGGGACCTCGGATTGTGCCTGACGACAGGCTGATGTCTGTCAAACACTCGCCCCCTAAGTAGGTTCCCCAACCCCAACACAAGCTGAACGGGGTTGCGTAACGATGCCGCAAGCCCGCTCATCCACCGTTCATGTTCGCGCGCGCACGCTCGTCGCGGGCCGGCGCTGCAAGCCGTCACGAAACCATAACAATGCGGGGCCGGCGCGACCGATGTCCGGATTCAAGACGATCGCCCTTCAGTGCCTGCTGGCCCTTGCAATCTCGTTCCCCGCATTGAGTGTGCGCAAGGCCATTGCGGCCGAGAGCGGCGCTCCCTCGACTGCCATCCACTTCACCTTCGACCGTCCGATCGATGCGAGCATGGCGCCGTTTTTCCTTGCGGCGAAGGACGGCAGGTTCGGCGCCGAGCATCTGAACGTGTCCTTCAACAGCGCGAACGGATCGCCGGAGGCGCTCGCACGCATCGCCAAAGGCGACAGCGAGCTCGCGCTCGTCGACATCAACGAGCTGATCCGGTTTCGTGACAAGGACGATGCGGCGCCGGTCAAGGCCGTGTTCGTGCTGTTCGACCGCGCGCCTTACGCGATCGTCGCGCGCAGGAGCCGCGGTGTCCGCGTCCTGCCCGATCTCGACGGCAAGACCGTCGGCGTTGCCGACGGCGATCTATCGATGCGGCTGTGGCCGGCACTGGCGCAGCAGAACGGCATCAAGGCATCGCACGTCAAATTCCACAAGATCGGCGCCGCGGTGCGCGAGCCGATCCTGTCCGCAGGACAAGTCGATGCCGTCGCCGGCTTCAGCTACCTCTCGGCGGTGAACCTGCGCGATCGCGGCGTGCCCGAAGCCGATCTCGTCGTGCTGCGCTATGCGGATTACGGCTGCGAAGCCTACGGCTTTGCCGTGGTGGCCAACACCGCCTTCGCCGCGTTGAAGCCGGATGCCGTGAGGGGCTTCGTCCGCGCCTTGATCGAGGGCATCAAAGCGACGGCCAGGGAGCCGGCGCGGGCGGCGGAGGAGGCCGCGAGCCGCATCGACGACGGCGACCGCAATCTGGAGCTGGAGCGCCTGCGCGCCGTCCTTGCCGACAACATCCTGACCGAGGAGGTCAAGCGCAACGGCGTCGGCGGCATCGAGCCGGCGCGCCTGGAGCGCTCGATCGATCAGATCGCGCAGGACTTCAAATTCCGCAAACGGCCGGCTTTTCGCGACGTCTTCGACGACCAGTTCCTGCCGCCGCTGGCAGAGCGGCTGATCAACTGAGCAAAACTGCAAGCTTGCGCTGTATCTCGCGCCGGTCCCTGCTTAGAATGTGGGCTCCCTCGTCGCCGAGTCCCTCGCCCACATGTCCATCCTCCGTCTCTACACCCGCGTTCTCGAGCTGCTCGGCAAGGAGGCGCGGCTCGGCTGGGTGCTTGCGGTCGCCAACCTCCTGCTGGCGGGATCGCAGTTCGCCGAGCCGGTGCTGTTCGGCCGGATCGTCGACGTGCTCTCGGGCAAGGCCGTGGCCGGCTCGAGCTCGGCCTGGCCGTTCCTGGCCGCCTGGGTCGCGTTCGGGCTGTTCACCATCGTCTGCAGCGCGCTGGTGGCCTTGCAGGCCGACCGGCTCTCGCATCGCCAGCGCCAGGCGGTGCTGACCGATTATTTCGAGCACATCCTGCAGCTGCCGTTGACCTTCCACTCCGGCACCCATTCCGGCCGGCTGATGAAGGTCATGCTCAACGGCACGGACGCGCTGTGGCGGCTGTGGCTCGGCTTCTTCCGCGAGCATTTTGCCGCGATCCTTTCGGTCCTGGTGCTGCTGCCGCTGTCGCTCTACCTGAACTGGCGGCTGGCGATCCTCTTGTTCGTGCTCTGCATCGTCTTCACTGGCCTGACCACCTTCGTTGTGCGCAAGACCTTCGGCATGCAGATGGAGGTCGAGGAGCATTACAGCGAACTCTCCGCGCGCGCGTCGGACGCGCTCGGCAACGTCGCGCTGGTGCAGAGCTTCGTGCGCGTCGAATCCGAGGTCAAAGGACTGCGTTCAGTCGCCGACGAGCTGCTGGCCGCGCAGATGCCGGTGCTGTCGTGGTGGGCGCTGGTCACGGTGATCACGCGCGCGTCCACCACCATCACGGTGCTGGCGATCTTCACCCTCGGCATCGCGCTGCACGACCAGGGCCTGACCTCGGTCGGCGAGATCGTGATGTTCGTGAGCTTCGCGACGCTGCTGATCCAGAAGCTCGAGCAGGTGGTGAGCTTCATCAACAGCGTGTTCATGGAAGCCCCGCGCCTGCGCGAGTTCTTCAATGTGCTCGACGCCGTGCCCGCGGTGCACGACCGACCCGACGCAATCGATGCCGGCAGGCTGTCGGGCCTCGTCGAGTTCAACGACGTCACGTTCTCCTATGACGGCAAGCGGCCGGCGATCGAGGACCTCACCTTCACCGCGCTGCCGGGCCAGACCATCGCGCTGGTCGGCCCGACAGGGGCAGGCAAGTCGACCGCGATTGCGCTCCTGCATCGCGCCTTCGATCCGCAATCCGGCGTCATCAAGATCGACGGCATGGACGTGCGCGGCGTCACGCTGACCTCGCTGCGGCGGAACATCGGCGTGGTGTTCCAGGAAGCACTGCTGTTCAACCGCTCGATCGCGGAGAATTTGCGCGTCGGCAAGCCGGATGCGACCGAGGCCGAGATGCGCAAGGCGGCGGAGCGCGCGCAGGCGCTGGAATTCATCGAGCGCAGCGGCGGTTTCGAGACCAATGCCGGCGAGCGCGGCCGCATGCTCTCCGGCGGCGAACGGCAGCGGCTGTCGATCGCCCGCGCCCTGCTGAAGGACCCGCCGATCCTGATCCTGGACGAGGCGACCTCCGCGCTCGACGCCGTCACCGAGGTCAAGGTGAATGCCGCTCTCGACGAAGTGATGAGGGGCCGCACCACCTTCGTGATTGCCCATCGCCTCTCCACCATCCGCAACGCCACCCGGATCCTGGTGTTCGAGAATGGACGCGTGATCGAAACCGGAACTTTCGAGGAACTCGTGGCCAAAGGCGGCCATTTTGCCGAGATGGCCAAGGCCCAGTTCATGGTGCAGGAGAACGCGCGGGCCAGCGTGACGGCCGCCGAGGCTGCCGCGACAGCTGCCAAATCCCCCTAGCAAGTCCCGAGAGGACCGTCGAAATTCGGCCTACTTCGTTGCGGAATACCCGCCCGAAGCCCCTATTCTCGACGCACCAGCCGGTATAGGTTTGCGACGCCGCAAGCGGCGGCGCTGGATTTCAGAACCGACAATCAGATCACGAGAACCGACCCTCTCGGGCACGGATCTCCAAGGACCGGAATCGGATAGTGCACGCCCTTCGCCCGCTGCTTCGCAAATCCCTGTTCAACCTGTTCGCTGCGACGCTCGCCTGTGCCGCGTTGCTCGCACCGCGCGCGGCGGACGCCGAAGCGCTCCTGCTGATCGAGGCCGACAGCGGCAAGGTGTTGCAGGCCGAAAACGCGACCATTCCGTGGTATCCGGCCTCCGTCACCAAGATCATGACAGCCTATGTGACGCTGAAGGCGGTCAAGGACGGCAGGCTGACGCTCGACACGCTGCTCACGGTGTCGCCAACCGCGGCCTCGCAATCGCCCTCGAAGATGGGGTTCCGCCCGGGAACGCAGGTCACCGTCGACAACGCGCTGAAGATGATGATGGTCAAGTCGGCGAACGACATGGCCGTGGTGCTCGCCGAAGGCGTCGGCGGCTCGGTCGACGGCTTCTCCGCGGTGATGAACGACACCGCGAGGAAGCTCGGCATGACCCAGACGAGCTACGTCAACCCGAACGGCCTGCCCGCCGAAGGCCAGGTCACCTCGGCGCGCGACCTCGGCATCTTGGCGCGCTCGTTCCTGCGCGACCTGCCGGAGTACGAGTACTTCGTGCACATCCCGGCGATCCGCTTCGGCAAGCGCGTCACCGGCAATTTCAACAAGCTGATCGGCCGCTATCCCGGCGCCGACGGGTTCAAGACCGGCTTCATCTGCGCCTCCGGCTACAACCTCGTCGCCTCGGCCACGCGCAACGGCCGCCGGCTGATCGCGGTGGTGCTCGGCGCCAATTCCGGCACGGCGCGCGCGGTGAAGGCGGCGCAGCTGCTGGAGCGCGGCTTCGCTCAGGACAACCTCACCTGGCTGCGCCCCTCGCTCGGCACCGTCGACAATCTCGTGCCGGTCGATGCCACGCCGCCGAATCTGCGCGACGAGATGTGCGGACCCAACCGCAAGCGGCCGGCCAGCGACGACGACGATGCGCTGATTGCTGCCAATGGCGGCGCGACCGGATCCGCCTCCGCCACCGGCGGCGCCGCCCAGTTCACCTTCTTCACGGCCGGCCTGCAGCCGCCGCTGATGAAGGCTTCCGAGCTGATGGCCTCGGCCCCCGCGGCCACAGAGCCCGTGCAGGTCTATACCGGCCCGACCCGCACCGGCACGGCCTTGATCGCCGCGGTCGCGGCCGATGCCGACCAGCAGGCCGCGTCCAAGCCGCGTGGCAAGAAGTCGCGCGTCGCCAAGAAGCCAGACGCCGCCGACAAGCCCAAGGAGGGAAACAAGGAGGCTGGCACGAAGACCGCGGCGGTGAAGCCCGACGCCAAGCAGGCTGACGGCAAGACCGCAGCCAAACCGGCCGCTGCCAAGCCGGCGGGCGCCAAGCATGCTGCTGCCAAGCCCGATGCGGCCAAACCTGCCGAGAAGCCTGCAAGCGGCGACCAGGCCGCCAAGCCCGCCAAGCCCAAGGCTGCGAAGCCGGCCGCTGCCGCGAAGCCGGCGAACAACAGTTAACGCCTCTCGGAATTGAGCCAGCCCGCGCTTCGCACCTGCGGCAGCGCGGTTTTGCGACGATTCCAGTAGCGACACCCCGACCTTTGCCCTAAGCCACGATGGCTTGCCACCCGTTCCGGCAAGCTGGATACTGGCGGCAACGAGGCAAGCCCGAGGACAACGGGCCCTGGTCAATGAGGGGAGTCTTCCATGGAGCGCATCTGGCTCAAGCAATATCCGCCTGGCGTGCCCGCCGATATCGAGCCGACGCAATACGCATCGCTGGTCGACCTGCTGGAGGAGAGCTTCACCAAGTTCGCCGACCGCAAGGCGTTCATCTGCATGGACAAGTCGATCAGCTATCGCGACCTCGACCAGATGTCGGTCGCGCTCGCCGCGTACTTGCAAGGCCGCGGGCTGCAGCGCGGCGCGCGTGTCGCCATCATGATGCCGAACGTGCTGCAATATCCGGTCGCAACCGCCGCCGTGCTGCGCGCCGGTTTCGCGGTGGTCAACGTCAACCCGCTCTATACCCCGCGCGAGCTCGAGCACCAGCTCAAGGATTCCGGCGCCGAAGCCATCATCGTGTTGGAGAACTTCGCTCACACCGTCGAGCAGGTGATCGCGAGAACGCAGGTGAAGCACGTCATCGTCGCCAGCATGGGCGACCTGCTCGGCTTCAAGGGCGTGATCGTCAACCTCGTCGTCCGCCGGGTCAAGAAGATGGTCCCGGCCTGGTCGCTGCCAGGCTCGGTCCCCTTCAACGACGCGCTATCCGCCGGCCGCGGCATGACGTTCAACAAGCCGAAGCTGTCGCCGGGTGACGTCGCCTTCCTGCAATATACCGGCGGCACCACCGGCGTCTCCAAGGGCGCCACGCTGCTTCATCGCAACATCGTCGCGAACGTCCTGCAGAACGACGCCTGGCTGCAGCCGGCGCTCAATGCGCCGCCGCATGTCGAGCAGCTCATGATCGTCTGCGCGCTGCCGCTCTATCACATCTTCGCGCTGACGGCCTGTTATCTGCTGGCGGTGCGCGCCGGCGGCTGCAACCTGCTGATCCCGAACCCGCGCGATATCGCCGGCTTCGTCAAGGAGCTGGCGAAATACCCGGTCAACAGCTTCCCGGCCGTGAACACGCTCTACAACGGCTTGATGCACCATCCCGACTTCAAGAAGCTCGACTTCTCCAAGCTGAAGATCTCCAACGGCGGCGGCATGGCGGTGCAGCGCCCCGTGGCCGACCAATGGAAGGCGATCACCGGCTGCTTCATTGCCGAAGGCTACGGCCTGTCGGAGACCTCGCCGACGCTGACCTGCAACCCGGCGACGGCAACCGAGTTCACCGGGACGATCGGCATCCCGGTGCCCTCGACCTACATCTCGATCCGCGACGATGACGGCAACGAAGTCCCGCTCGGCCAGGCCGGCGAGATCTGCGCCAAGGGCCCGCAGGTGATGTCCGGCTACTGGAACAGGCAGGAGGAGACCGCCAAGGTGATGACCGCGGACGGCTTTTTCCGCACCGGCGACATCGGCGTGATGGACGAGAAGGGCTACACCAAGATCGTCGACCGCAAGAAGGACATGATCCTGGTCTCGGGCTTCAACGTCTATCCGAACGAGATCGAGGAAGTGATCGCGAGCCATCCGGGCGTGCTCGAATGCGCCGTGATCGGCATCCCCGATTCCAAGTCCGGCGAAGCGGTGAAGGCCTTCGTGGTGAAGAAGGACCCGAACCTCACCGCCGAAGCCGTGATCAAGTTCTGTCACGAGCAGCTCACCGGCTACAAGGTGCCCAAGCACATCGAATTCCGCAACGACCTGCCGAAGACCAATGTCGGCAAGATCCTGCGCCGGCAACTCCGCGACGAGAAGAAGGCGGAAGCGGCTTAAAGGCGCGCTTCGGCTCGATGGGGCGCGCCCACGCGCCCCATCGTCATTGCGAGCGTAGCGAAACAATCCAGAGTTATTTCCGCAGAGACAGTCTGGATTGCTTCGTCGCAAGAGCTCCTCGCAATGACGAGAAAATTGCGACCGTCGCCTCATCACAGCGCGGTGAAGCCGTTTCCCTCCGGCGGTAAAATGCTCTAGAACAGCCCCCGGCCCATTTCCATGGAGAAACGACGATGGCGATCCAGATTGGCGACAAGCTGCCCGAGGCGAAATTCCGCGTGATGACGGCGGAAGGCCCGCAGGTGAAGACCACCGACGACGTCTTCAAGGGCAAGAAGGTGGCGCTGTTCGCGGTGCCCGGCGCCTATACCGGCACCTGCCACAAGATGCATCTGCCGAGCATCTTCCTCAACGCCTATGCCATGAAGGACAAGGGCATCGACACCATCGCCATCGTCTCGGTCAACGACGCCTTCGTCATGAACGCCTGGAAGCGCGACACCGACCAGCGCGACGAGGCGATCTTCCTCGCCGACGGCAATGCCGACTTCACCAAGGCGATCGGCATGGAGCTGGACGCCTCCGCCAACGGCCTCGGCATCCGCTCCAAGCGCTATTCGATGCTGATTGAAGACGGCGTGGTCAAGAAGCTGAACCTCGAGGCGATGCCCGGCAAGGTCGAGGTGTCGGGCGGAGATACGTTGCTCGGGCAGCTGTAAGACTCTGGTCATTCCGGGGCGCGCGCAGCGCGAGCCCGGAATCCATCTCACGTCACAACGCGTAGAGGAATGGATTCCGGGCTCGCCCTTCGGGCGCCCCGGAATGACACCTACTCCCTCACCCGCTGCTGCAACCGCGCCATGGCGATGCCGTCGCGCGCGAGCTGATCGGCGCGCTCGTTCTCGGGGTGGCCAGCGTGGCCCTTGACCCAATGCCAGCGGACTTCGTGCTGCTTCAGCGCGGCGTCGAGGCGTTGCCATAGCTCGACGTTCTTCACCGGCTTCTTGTCGGCGGTGCGCCAGCCGTTGCGCTTCCAGCCGAAGATCCAGCCGGTGATGCCCTGCCGGACATACTGGCTGTCGGTATAGAGATCGACCGTGCACGGCCTCTTCAACGCTTCGAGCGCCGAGATCGCCGCCATCAATTCCATCTGGTTGTTGGTGGTATGCGGCTGGCCGCCGTTCAGCTCCTTCTCCTTGTCGCCGAACTTCAGGATCGCGCCCCAGCCGCCCGGCCCGGGATTTCCCGAGCAGGCGCCGTCGGTATAGATCGTGACATTGGGAAGCTCGCTCACGCCACCAGCCCCGACGGCGTCAGCCCGTAGTCGCGCACGCTCGTCACACTCTGGTGGAAGCGCAGCTTGCGAACATATTCCAGCGGGTCCTTCGGCTTGACCAGCGCGCCCGGCGGCACGTTGAGCCAGTCGACCAGCCGCGTCAGCAGGAAGCGGATGGCGGCGCCGCGCGCCAACAGCGGCAGCGCGGCCTCTTCGGCTTCGCTCAGCTGGCGCACGCGGCCATAGGCGTTGAGGAAGGCGCGCGCCTTTGTGACGTTGAAGGAATGATCAGGCTCGAAGCACCAGGCGTTGAGGCAGATCGCGACGTCATAGGCCAGCATGTCGTAGCAGGCGAAGGTGAAATCGATGATCCCCGAGAGCTTGTCGCCGAGGAAGAAGACGTTGTCGTTGAAGAGGTCGGCATGGATCACGCCTTCGGGCAGGTTGCTCGGCCAGATCCCGCTCGAGAGATGGTCGAGCTCGGCGGCGAGGAAGGCGCGCAGCCCCGGCTGCACCTCGTCGGCCCGGTTCGAAGCCGCATCGAACAGCGGCCGCCAGCCGGCGACCGAGAGTGCGTTGGCGCGCCGAACCGTGAAATTGGCGCCGGCCAGATGCATCCGGGCCAGCCCCTCGCCGACCCCGGCGCAATGGGTCGCGTTCGGCTTGCGCGGCCAGACGCCTTCGAGAAAGGTGATGATCGCGGCGGGCCGGCCTGCGAGCTCGCGCAACGCCTCGCCGTCGCGTCCCCGCACGGGCAGCGGACAATTGACGCCGTGCTCGGCGAGGTGGGTCATCAGTCCGAGGAAGAACGGCAGATCGTTCTTCGCCACGCGCTTTTCGTAGAGCGTGAGGATGAACGAGCCTTTGCTCGTGTGCAGCAGGAAGTTGGAGTTTTCGACGCCCTCGGCGATGCCCTTGTAGGAGAGCAATTCGCCGAGATCGTATTGCTTCAGGAAATCCGCAAGCTCGTCGGCGGCGACGTCGGTGTAGACCGCCATAAAGGTCTACTCGGCGGCAGCTTCGGGGCGCACCTGACGCGGCAGCGGGAAGAACTCATTCTCCTCCGCGGCCGAGACCGTCTCCACGTGCAGCGTGTAGCGCTCGGCGAAGGCGTCCATGATCTCCTCGACGATCACCTCCGGCGCCGACGCGCCCGCCGTGATGCCGAGACTCTTGATGTTGCCGAACCTGCCCCAGTCGAGGTCGGCGGCGCGCTGCGCCAGCACCGCGATCTTGCAGCCCTCGCGCTCGGCAACCTCGCGCAGGCGCTGCGAGTTCGACGAATTGGGGGCACCGACGACGATGAGCGCGTCCACCACCGGCGCCACCTTCTTCACCGCGAGCTGGCGGTTGGTGGTGGCGTAGCAGATGTCTTCCTTGTGCGGCCCGTTGATGTTCGGGAAGCGCTCCTTGAGCAGCGCGACGATCTCCGCGGTGTCGTCGATCGACAGCGTGGTCTGGGTCACGAAGGCGAGGTTGTTGGGGTCCTTCGGCGTGATGGTCTTGGCATCCTCGGCGGTCTCGATCAGGGTCACGGCGCCGGGCGGCAGCTGGCCGAGCGTGCCGACCACCTCGGGATGGTGGGAATGGCCGATCAGGAAGATCTCGCGGCCGCGCTTGAAGTGGATCGCGGCCTCGCGATGCACCTTGGTCACGAGCGGGCAGGTCGCATCCAGCGAGAACAGGTTGCGGGACTGGGCGTCGGCCGGAACCGACTTCGGCACGCCGTGGGCCGAGAACACCACCGGGGCGGTGGTGTTTTCGGGGATTTCGGCGAGCTCCTCGACGAAGATAGCGCCCTTCTTCTTCAACCCATCGACGACGTACTTGTTGTGCACAATCTCGTGGCGAACATAGACGGGGGCACCGTACTTATCGAGCGCCCGTTCCACGGTGTCGATCGCCCGGACCACCCCGGCACAAAAGCCGCGGGGAGAACAAAGCACGATCTTGAGGTCTGGTTTGGCTGACATTGAGCGATCTCGGGACCGAATCACCCGTTTCGCCTTCTGGCGGGGGCGGTCGATGGATGGGAATTGGGCTTAAAACTGTCGGCTTGAACCCTACAGCGGTTCAAAGGGAATTGGGCCCCCTTTCGGGCGGTGTCAAGGCACTATCTATAGCAGAACCATTGCATGGCTACCCCCTCCGGGCTTATATAGCGCGAATTCCCTGTCATCGCTGATGACCACCGGTTTCGCCTCCAGAGGGGTGGGCGAAGCACAAAGGAGATTTGCCATGAGCAACGCACCTCTGATGCCCAAGGCGACCGCCGTTTGGCTGCTCGACAACACCGCGCTGACCTTCGATCAGGTCGCCGATTTCACCAAGATGCATCCCCTCGAGGTGCGCGCCATCGCCGACGGCGACGCCGCCCAGGGCATCAAGGGCATGGATCCCCTCTCCAACGGCCAGCTGACCCGCGAGGAGATCGAGAAGGGCGAGAAGAACCCGGACTACCGGCTCCGCCTCCAGGAGAGCAAGGTGGTGCTGCCGCCCCAGCCCAAGCGCAAGGGCCCGCGCTACACCCCGGTCTCGCGCCGCCATGAGCGCCCGAGCGCCATCCTCTGGCTGCTGCGGAACCATCCGGAACTCAAGGACGCTCAGATCATGCGCCTGGTCGGCACCACCAAGAGCACGATCGCCAGCGTGCGCGACCGTACCCACTGGAACACCTCGTCGCTGACCCCGATCGACCCGGTCACCCTCGGCCTGTGCTCGCAGATCGAGCTCGATTTCGAGGTGCAGCGCGCGGCGAAGGAAAAGCCGATCGACGCAGCCTATGGCGGCGCCACCCTGCTGCCGGCGTCCGAGACCACCAAGAAAGACGAGTTCGAGCCTGCCGAGCGATCGAGCGACGACCTCAACGTCGACGCCGTGTTCGCCAAGCTGAAGACGCTCGGCGGAAAGAAGCAGGACCAAGAGGAGGAGTAGCCCCCTCCTCGACGATCGAACGCACGAAAAGCGCGGCAAGGAAACCTGCCGCGTTTTTTTGCGTGTGAGAGCGCGAGCGTCGAGACGGACGCCGCAAACGCCTCAGAACTTGTACGTCACGCCGGCGCCGACCAGCCAGGGATCGATATGCGCTGTGCCGGTGACCGGCAGGCCGGAGACGGTCGCGCTGTAGTTCGGGCGCAGCCAGAGCTTCTTGACGTCGACGTTGAGACCCCAGTGCCGGTCGATCATGTAGTCGAAGCCGAACTGGACGGCACCGCCCCAGGCATTGCTGACGTGCAGGTTCGTTGCGGTGGCGACCATCGCGGGCGGTCCGACGATGGCCGCCGGCACGTTGGCGGCGGAATTGTTGAAGAACACGGTGTAGTTCACGCCCGCGCCGACATACGGCTCGAACGCGCCGAACTGGTCGAAGTGATATTGCAGCGTCAGCGTCGGCGGCAGCAGCGTGGTCTTGCCGATCGGCAGGTTCGCGAGCGAGCCGGTGCCGCTGATCGAATGTCTGGTCACGCCCAGGATCAGCTCGGCCGCGATGTTCTTGGTGAAGAAATAGCTGATGTCGAGCTCGGGAACGACCTGGTCGCTGATCGACAGACCTGAATTCGGCGACGACAGCGACGGCACGCCCGCGACATTGACGGTGCTCCCGCCCGCATCCGGCAACACGCCGAGCACCCGCAGGCGCACCATCCACGGATTGAACGCCTCCACCGGCGGCGGCGCCTTCTTGTAGGCCGGCAGATCTGCGGCCTGCACTGATGCAAGCGTGCCCACGAGCAGCGCGCCGAGTGTCGCGATCCGCGCCAAGTTTCTTATCGTTCCATCCATAGCAATCCCCTTCAACCATGTCCGCGCATCGTTGCGCGACATCAGCGTCAGAGCAGAAAGAGGACGGTGAAGGATTTGATGCCGATCAAACCAGGACCATCGCGACGCGATTTGACCCCGGCGTTGCAGATGTGTCACGGAAGGCGCGAATCCGAAGCGGGCGGCAACATAGTGCCGCAGCTCACATCATGGGCGCACGGGGTTGTTCAACATGTACTCGCCGAGATCGCGCTGGCGGCGATCGGCGCGCGCGGTGGCGGCGTTGCGCTGGACGTCGCGGTCCTTGCGGCAGGCCACGTATTCCGGCGAGCCTTGCGCATAGCCTCGGCTCTGGCACACCGCGTCGTCATCATCGCCGCCCATCGCCACCGGATTCTGGTAGCGCGCCGAGCAGGCGGAGAGAGCGATGGCGAGAGCTAAGGCGGTCAGCAGGCGTGGCGCGGCGGCAAGTGGCATCGAGGGTCCCTTGTTGACCGCCCCTGTTTAGCGCGGAATGAGGAGATTGTAAGTCCCCGGGCGCCGTTCCACGCTCGCTGTCATTCCCCGCGCAGGCGGGGAATCCAGTACGCCGCGGCGGTCATTGGCTCACACAATCGCCGCGGGTACTGAATCACCCGCTTCCGCGGGTGATGACAGTTGAGTTGGGGACGACCTCGCGCCTCGCCCGTATGACCGCAGAACTTCCTCACACCCTTCCCTTCAGCGCCTCGCCGATCTCGTCGAGCGCCTTGGGATCCTCGATCGTCGCCGGCATGGTCCAGGATTCGCCGTCGGCGATCTTCTTGATGGTGCCGCGCAGGATCTTTCCGGAGCGCGTCTTGGGCAGGCGGCCGACGGTGATGGCGAGCTTGAACGCGGCGACCGGGCCGAGCTTGTCGCGCACCAGCGCGATGATCTCCTTCTCGATCTCGGCGGGCGGGCGCTTCACGCCCGCCTTCAGCACCAGGAAGCCGCACGGCACCTCGCCCTTGATTGCGTCCTTGACGCCGAGCACGGCGCATTCGGCGACATCGGGATGCGAGGCCAGGATCTCCTCCATGCCGCCGGTGGAGAGACGATGGCCGGCGACGTTGATGATGTCGTCGGTGCGGCCCATCACGAAGACATAGCCGTCCTCGTCCTTGTAGCCGGCGTCGGAGGTTTTGTAATAGCCGGGGAATTCGCTCAAGTAGGCTTCCTTGAAGCGCGCGTCCTGATTCCACAGCGTCGGCAGGCAGCCCGGCGGCATCGGCAGCTTGATGACGATCGAGCCCATGGTGTTGGGGCCGACCGGCTTTGCCGCTTCATCGACGACATCGACCTGGTAGCCCGGCATCGGCACCGTCGGCGAGCCGTGCTTCACCGGCAGCATGCCGAGGCCGACCGGATTGCCGGCGATGCACCAGCCGGTCTCGGTCTGCCACCAATGGTCGATCACCGGCACCTTCAGCTGCTGCTCCGCCCATTCCACGGTCGGCGGATCGGCACGCTCGCCGGCGAGGAACAGGGTGCGGAATTTCGAGAGATCGTACTGCCGGATGAATTTCCCTTCCGGGTCGTCCTTGCGGATGGCGCGGAAGGCCGTCGGAGCGGTGAAGAAGGCGACAGCCTTGTGCTCGGAGATCACGCGCCAGAACGCGCCGGCGTCGGGCGTGCCGACCGGCTTGCCCTCGTACATGATCGTGGTCGCACCATGCAGCAGCGGGCCGTAGACGATGTAGCTGTGGCCGACCACCCAGCCGATGTCGGAGCCGCACCACCAGACCTCGCCCGGCTGGACGCCATAGAGGTTGAACATCGACCATTTCACCGCGACGAGATGCCCGCCATTGTCGCGCACGACGCCCTTCGGCACGCCGGTCGTGCCCGACGTGTAGAGGATGTAGAGCGGATCCGTCGCGGCGACGGGCACGCAAGCCGCGCGCTTGCCGTCGTTCAGCGCCTTGCGGCGCAGGCTGGCCCAGTCGTAATCGCGGCTCGGCGTCATCTCGCAGGTGAGCTGCGGGCGCTGCAATACGATGCAGGCCTTCGGCTTGCTGCCGGCAAGCCTGATCGCCTCGTCGAGCAGCGGCTTGTACTGCACGATGCGGCCGGGCTCGATGCCGCAGCTGGCGGACAGGATCAGCTTGGGCTGCGCATCGTCGATGCGGGTGGCAAGCTCCTTTGCGGCAAAGCCGCCGAACACCACCGAGTGCACCGCACCGAGCCGCGCGCAGGCGAGCATCGCGACCACCGCCTCCGGCACCATCGGCATATAGAGGATGACGCGGTCGCCCTTGGTGACGCCGAAATCCTGCATGATTGCGGCGAGCGCCTGGACCTCGTTCAGCAGTTCGGCATAGGTGAGCTTGGTGACCGAACCCGTCAGCGGCGAATCATGGATCAGCGCGACCTGGTCGGCACGTCCGCGTTCGACGTGGCGGTCGAGGGCGTTGTAGCAGGTGTTGACGACGCCTCCGGCAAACCAGCGGCCGTAGGTTCCTTGCGAGGGATCGAAGATCTGTTTCGCAGGCTCGATCCAGTCGATGTCCTTGGCTGCCTCGGCCCAGAACCCTTCCGGATCCGTCAGCGAACGCGCGTGGACCTCGTGATAGCTGCTTTTGCCCTGGACGTTCATGCCCGCGCTCCCGTTCCCTTTGTTCGCCTGGCCCTGACCTGACGACAGGACGAGCGTCCCGCCATGACCAGGATCAATTGCCGGCCTTGTTTGACGGGTATTTTCCCGGGAACGGGCCGCGGTTCAAGCCGAAAAGAACGCGTCTTCTCCCTGTCCCCGTTCTTGCAGGGCAAGGGCGAAGAACGGGCTTTCAGCTCTCCATCGCGTTCAGCCGCTGCAAGCGGTCCTGCATGATCTTCTTCAAATCGTAGCCGGGGCGGCGGAAGCTTGCATTGCGCGTGGTGAGGAACTCGCGCTGGGTCTTGCGCAGGTCGCTGGCGGAACGTCCCTTGGAGGCCCTCAGCACGCGTTCATAGGTCTCGGCAATCTGGCGATCGAGCACGCCGAGCTGAGCATCGGCGCAGATCACCTTCTCGACCTCGCGCTTGGCAGTGGCGCAATTGAAGGACGGGCCGTTGCCCGCCTCCGCATTCAGGGCACGCGGGGACTCGGCGCCGAACTTCGCGATCTCGGCGATCATGACCCGGCGGCCGTTCGCCGCATTCTCGTTGCCCGGGTCCAGCTTCAGCGCCGTCTCATAGTCGGCCAGCGCCTTCTTCCGCTCGCCCATCTTCTTGTAGAGCACGGCGCGGTTGTTGTAGGTCTTCGCGAAATTCGGATCGAGCTTGAGCGCAGCCTCGTAGTCGCTCAGCGCCGCCCCGAGCTCGCCCTTGAACTGGTAGGAATCGCCGCGGTTGGTCAGGAAATTGGCGCGCTGCTCCCGTCGTATCGCCTGGTCGTAATCGGCGATCGCCTTGTCGTACTCGCCCATCGCAGCATAAGTCAGGCCGCGGTTGTCGTAATATTCCGGCACCTTCGGATCGAGCCTGATCGCCTCGCCGTCGTCGGCGACCGCCTTGTCGAGCTGGCCGAGCTTCTTGTAGGCCGCGCCGCGATTGGTGTAGGTGCGCGCGCGGTTTGGATCGAGCCGCAGCGCCTCGTCGAAATTCCTGATCGCCTTCTCGTTGTCGCCGCCGAGATAATAGGCCACGCCGCGGTCGGACCAGGCTTGCGCATCGTCCGGCTTCAGCTTGATCGCCTGGTCGTAATCGGCGAGCGCGCGGTCGAGCCGGCGCTGATTGGTGTAGACGACGCCGCGCAGCTCGTAAGCTTCGGCATCCCGAGGGTCGAGCTCGATCGCCTTGGTCAGATCCGCCGCGGCGCGGTTGAGATCGCCGCCGGCCTCGCGCAGGAGGTCGCCGCGCACGCGCCAGGCCTTCGCGTTCTTGCCGTCGAGCGCGATGGCGCGGTCCAGATCCCGCAGCGCCTGGGACTGGCCGCCGGAGGTCCGTGCATTGGCGTCGGCGCGCGCAACGAGCGCCGCGCTGCGTTCGGCGGCCGGATTGGCGGTCTGGTCGATGATGGCGCTGCATGCCGGGATCAGCTCGGCCGGGTCAGCCTTGCTCCCCAGCACGCACTCGGTGCTCGCCGCGGCGGGGGCCGCGAGAGCGAAACTGATTGCCGCGCCGAGGAATAGGGCGCGAAGCGAGATCTTGGCAGGCGAAAGCGCTTGCGCGGAGGCGTGAGTGCCGCACATGACATAGGGCTCCGTGACGTCGGGTTCTCACCGTTGTCGCAGCTGGCAAGGGATGGGTTCAAACCGGGCCTGGCAGGACGGCCAGTGCCTGCTCTCCCTCGCCCCGCACGCGGGGAGAGGCGAAGGACTCAATACCCATCCACCCCGTTCAGCCGCTGCAAGCGCTCCTGCATCGCCTTCTTCAGGTCGTACCCCGGGCGGCCGAAATCGGCGTTGCGGCGCGCGATGAACGCGTCCTGCTCACGTTGGAGCGCTTTGGCCTCGGCCGCATTGCGCGCTTCACGGATCGCACGGGCATTGGAGGCAAAGACCTCGCGATCGAGATCGGCGAGCTCGCGATTGCCGCAGATCGCCCTTTCCACCGCCAGACGCGCTCGCGCGCAATTGAAGCTGGGCTTGCCCGCGACCGCCATCTGCGCGCCGATCCGCTCGATCTCGCGCGCCATCGCCTTGTGATTGGCCTTGGCCTTCTCGTGGTTCGGATCGATCCTGAGCGCTGCGCCGAAATCCTGCACCGCCTTCGGCTTGTCGCCCTTCTTCAGCCAGAGCTCGCCACGCGCGTTCAAGATGTCCGCAAGGCCGGGGTCGAGCAGAAGAGCGCGGCTGTCGTCGGCGATGGCGCGGTCGATCTGGTCGTGCCGCGCATAGAGCGCGCCGCGCGCGATCAGCGCCTTGATCAGGTCGCCCTTCACCGTCTTCTCGTTGTCGATCACGGCGTCGCAGGCCGTGGCCGCCTTGTCCATGTCGTCGGCTGCGGCCGCCGCGAGGCAGGGCGCGACATCGACCGGCGTCACGGCCACCGGCTCGCCGCCGGTCGCGGCATCGGCCGGGGCGAGCGAGAGCGCGTAGAGCAGCCCGGCGCCGAACAGGTGGATGAGAAAACGCATGCTCGTTGCGGTCGAAACCTTGCCGTCCATCCTCTTAAGATGTTGTCTTGAAGAGGTCTTGCCTTGAAGCCGTACTATCCATCATACGGCAAGATTGGTGCTAGCTTGTGGCACGCTCAGATCGGCTTCGGGGATCATCGTGTCGACATTCGAATGGATCATCGCGCTGCTGCTCGGCGCCGTTGGCTTATCGGCGCTGGCGCGGCGGATCAAGGTGCCCTACCCGACCTTTCTCGCCATCGGCGGCGCGCTGATCGCCTTTGTGCCCTCGAGCCCGTCCTGGGCGCTGGAGCCGGACTTGGCCTTGGCGCTTTTTGTCGCACCGGTCCTGCTCGATGCCGCTTTCGACACGTCGTTGCGCGACCTTCGCAACAACTGGGTTCCGGTCTCGACTCTGGTCGTCGCCGCGGTCGGCTTGACCACGGCGGGCGTCGCCTATGTCGCGCACCGGCTGATGCCCGACATGCCCTGGGCCGCCGCGGTCGCGCTCGGCGCCATCGTGGCGCCGCCGGATGCGGCCGCTGCGGTCGCGATCCTGAGCCAGGTCAAGCTGCCCCATCGCATGGTCAAAGTGCTGGAAGGCGAAAGCCTGCTCAACGACGCCAGCGCGCTGCTGATCTATCGCATCGCCGTCGGCGCGGTCGCCACAGAGCATCTGACCTGGAGCCAGGTCGCGCCGACCATGGCGCTGGCGCTGGTTGGCAGCGTCATCGCGGGTCTGGCCGCAGGCCGCATCATTCCGCTGTTCATGGAGCGGGTGACGGAGGCGCCGAGCGCCATCATCGTGCAGTTCGCCACCACTTTCCTGGTGTGGATCGCCGCCGAGCATCTCGGCCTCTCCGGCATCCTCACGATCGTGGTCTATGCCATCACGGTCGCACGGACCGCGCCGGCACGCATCCCGGCGCGGCTGCGGGTGCCGTCCTATGCCGTGTGGGACACGACCGTGTTCGTGCTCAACGTGCTCGCCTTCATGCTGATCGGCATGCAGATGCGGCCGATCTGGACGCGGCTGGACGCGGACGTGCGCTGGGAATATTGCGTGGCCGCCGCCTGGATCCTGCTCACGGTGATCCTGGTGCGCCTGTTCTGGGTGACGTTCTATCGCACAAGTCTCCGGGTGCTGATCGCGCAGGGACTCTATCGCCCTAAAGATCCGAAGCAGATGGCCTCGCCCAAGGGCGGGCTCATCATCTCCTGGTGCGGCATGCGCGGTCTCGTCACGCTCGCCACCGCCTTTGCCCTGCCGGAAAACTTTCCCTATCGCGACTTCATTGTCTTCATCGCCTTTGCGGTGGTGCTGGGCTCGCTGGTGATCCAGGGCCTGACGCTGCGGCCGCTGATCCTCGCTTTCAACCTCAAGGACGACGATCCCGTCGGTATCGAGGTCGCCCGCGGCCGCGCGGTCGCCTATCGCGCCGCGCTCGATGCGATCGAGAGCGATCCGTCGGAGGAGGCGGAAATCCTGCGGCTCGAATATCGCGCCATCCTGATGCAGACCGAGACCGATCCGAACGGCGGCATCAGCAACGGCGAACTTCCCGCCGATCCCCTCCGCCGCCGCGCCATCGAGGCCGCGCGCAAGGCGATCTTCGATCTGCGCGCCACCGAGGTGATCGGCGACGATGCGTTTCACCGGCTCGAGGAGGAGCTCGATCGCGCAGAATTGAGCGCGGGCGGATGAGGCAGCTCCGCGACACAAACTCGGGGTCGTCCCGGACGAGCGAGCCCTAGGGGCGCGCAGATCCGGGGCGACGGCGAGTTTGGTGCGTTCAGCAACGTGCGCCTCGTCACACACAGCGTCCCGGAGTTTGAACCGGACCCCGCTTTCCCAGACTCACTCCTGATGACGACCTTGATCGACGATCGTCGTGTACGCGCGCGTGATGCGTCGCCCGCACGATACTTTTATTTCCACATGGCGCTGGCCTGCGCCGCCACCGCCTTTCTCGGCTTCGCACCGACCTATTGGGTGCCGCTTGCTCACCGGACATTCTCCGCAAGCCCGGTGATTCATTTTCATGGACTCTTGTTCTTCACCTGGTCGCTGTATTTCGTGCTCCAGACCTGGCTCGCGGCCTCCGGCCGCGTGGTCAACCACCGCTCGCTCGGCATTGCCGGCGTGTCGCTCGCGACCGCGATGACGATTTTCGGTTTCCTCGCCTCGGTCCACGTGATGCAGCATTCCGCCGCGCTCGGGCAGAAGGACGCCGGCATCGCCTTCTCGATCGTGCCGATGAGCGGAATCGCGTTCTTCGCCGTGGTGTTCGTGTTGGCGATCATGAATACGCGCAGGCCCGAGGTTCACAAGCGCCTGATGCTGCTCGCGGCGGTCTCGATCCTCGACGCCGCGATCGCGCGCTGGTTCCTGACCTTCCTCGCGCCTCCCGGACCGCCCGGCCCGCCGCCGGTGCCCGTGACGATCGCGCCGGCTGTCGTCGCCTCCCTTCTGCTCGTCGTCGCCATGGTGCGCGACTGGCGCACCGAAGGGCGCGTGCATCCGGTCTACATCACCGGCACGCTCGCGCTTTTGGCGGTGAAGGTGCTGAACTGGCCGGTCAGCGAAACGGCGGCGTGGCATTCGTTCGCCGGCGGCATCCTGGCGCTGGCGCAGTAGCTCTCGGCGTCGTCCCGGACAAGTGGAGCGCCAATCCGGGACGGCGACGAAGACTGAAAGCTACGCCCCCGCCTTGCACGTGATCCCGCCGTCGACCACGAGCTCGATGCCCGTCACGTATTTCGACTCGTCCGACGCCAAAAACAGCGCGGCGTTGGCGACGTCCCATGCATCGCCCATGTGGCCCATCGGCACCTGCGCGTCGCGCGCGCGCCACATCGCTTCGACATCGCCCTTGGCGTAGCTGGCGGCGAGGCCGGCGGAGTGCTCGACCATCGGCGTCTTCATCAGGCCGGGCAGGATCGCGTTGACGCGCACATGATGACGCGCGAACTCGATCGCCGTGGTGCGCGTCATCTGGTTCATCGCCGCTTTCGAGGTGCCGTAGGTAACGTAGGAGATGCCCATGTGGCGGATCGAGGCGATCGAGGAGATGTTGATGATCGAGCCGCCGCCCTGCTTCACCATGATCGGGATGACGTGCTTCATGGCGAGATAGGCGCTCTTGAGGTTGACGCTGAAGACGCGGTCCCAGCTGTCCTCGCTCACCTCGACCACGCTGCCCATCTCGGCGATGCCGACATTGTTGTCGAGCACGTCGATGCGGCCATAGGCCTTCAGGCACGCCGCGACCATCGCCTCGATCTCACTGGCGCGCGACACGTCGGCCGTGAATGCCGTCGCCTTGCCGCCTTCGCCCGTGATGATCTTCGCGGTCTCCTCGGCCGCGGCAGCATTGCGATCGACGCAAAACACCTGCGCGCCCTCGCGCGCAAAGGTCACCGCTGTCGCCTTGCCGTTGCCCCAGCCGGGTCCGATCGAGCCGGCCCCCACCACCATCGCAACCTTGCCCTTGAGCCGATCCATCGTGATCTCCCTTATTTCTCTTGTTGTTCGCAGATGCTCATTTTGGTCACGTTAGCACCAACGGGATGCCCGACAATCTCCGACAACGTCCGGCACTTCCCGCCATGGCACAGTCGCCATTCCCCGGCCGCGCCGGAATTGCCGAGCACCACCTCCGGCATCGGCGCCCGGTGCGGTCGCCATTGAAACCAGCCATCGACCAGCCGCGCCTCGGGCGGCGGCTCCATGCCGGGGCCGGTGCCCTTGACGCGGGCCTGCACCAGTTCGAGGCCGGCGGGCGTGAGGCGCCAGTCTTCCTGCCATTCGACCTTCGCGATCGAATGCGTCCAGACAAGCGTGAACGCGGACAGGGCGAGCGCCTTCACGCCGCCAACTGTCGCAAGACAGAGACTCACACCGCCTCGACCGTTGCCGGCGGACGCTGCCGCCATTGCCACAGCACGAGCGCGGCGGCGAGCACGAAGCCGGCGGTGTCGCTGAACGGGAATTCGCCGAGCAGACAGAGTGCGCCGCCGAGCGCGACCACGCGCTCGATCAGCGTCAGCCGCTTGAACAGG
The DNA here is from genome assembly GCF_025200865.1 of Bradyrhizobium sp. NC92. Taxonomy (NCBI): domain Bacteria; kingdom Pseudomonadati; phylum Pseudomonadota; class Alphaproteobacteria; order Hyphomicrobiales; family Nitrobacteraceae; genus Bradyrhizobium; species Bradyrhizobium sp. NC92. The sequence goes on along the minus strand of NZ_CP104171.1, from coordinate 1,027,785 downwards.
AAGCCGATCGCGACCATGCCGAACAGGCCGATCGCCACCAGCGCCTTCAAGCTCGCCAGCGCCACCGCGCCGTAGAAGCCGAGCTTGGCCGCCATGGGATCGCCGGCCTGCAGCATCAAGGCCGGCGAATAGACGAAGATGAAGGGAATGACGTAGCCGGCGAGCGCGATGCGCATCGCCTCCCAGCCGATCTTGTCCGGGTTCTCCTTGGCGATCGGCGCGGCCGCAAGCGCGGCGAGCGCCACCGGCGGCGAGAGGTCGGCCATGATGCCGTAGTAGAATGCGAACATGTGGCTCGCGATCAAGGGCACGCCGAGCTTGGCCAGCGCAGGCGCTGCAAGCGCCGCGGTGATGATGTAGGTCGGGATGGTCGGGATGCCGGTACCGAGCAGGATCGACAGCAGCATGGTCATGACCAGCGCCAGGAACAGGCTCTTCTCGCCGAGACCGATCACCCAGCCGCCGAAGATGGTGCCGACGCCGGTCTGCGACATCATGCCGATGATGACGCCGACGATGGCGCAGGCCATGCCGACGGTGATGGCGGATTTCGCGCTCTCGGCGAGCGCATCGCGGCAGGCGCGCAACGCCGCAAAGCCGCCGCGCACGAAGGCCGTGATCACGATCAGCCCGACCACGACGGTAGCGACCGGCACGATCTGGAGGCCGTCGCGCGACAGTGCCGCGACGACGAGCGCGAGCCCGACCCAGAAGATGGTGCGGATCACGTTCGAGGAGGCGCCCGTCGTGATGGCGGTGCCGAGGATCAGCGTCACGGTCAGCGCAAGGCCCATGCTGCCGGCGTAGAGCGGCGTAAAACCCTCGAACAGCATGTAGACCAGCGCCGCGAGCGGCAGCACGAGGTACCAGCGCGTCACCAGCGCCTTCCAGGCGCTCGGGATCTCCGAACGCTTCATGCCGACGAGGCCGTGCTTGCCGGCTTCCAGATGCACCATCCAGAACGCGGAGGCGAAATAGAGGATCGCAGGGATAGCGGCCGCTTTCACGATCTCCGAATATTGCACGCCGAGCGTCTCGGCCATGATGAAGGCAACCGCACCCATCACCGGCGGCATGATCTGTCCACCCATCGAGGCCGTAGCCTCGACGCCGGCGGCGAAGGCGCGGCGGTAGCCGAACTTGATCATCAAGGGGATCGTGAACTGGCCGACGGTGACGACGTTGGCGACGCCCGAGCCGGAGATGGTGCCCATCATGCCCGAGGCGAACACCGCGACCTTGGCAGGTCCGCCGCGGGTGCGGCCGAACAGGCCGAGCGAGACATCGGTGAACAGCTGGATCATGCCGGCGCGCTCCAGGAACGAGCCGAACAGGATGAACAGGAAGATGTAGGTCGCCGAGACGTAGACCGGCACGCCGTAGAAGCCTTCGGTGCCGAACGACAGATGCGTGACGATCTGGTCGAAATCATAGCCGCGATGGTTCAGCGGCGACGGCAGGTACTGCCCGAAAAACCAATAGAGGAGACACGCGCCGCACATCAGCGGCAGCGCCGCGCCCATCAGTCGCCTCGTGCCCTCGAAGATCAGCACCGCGAGCAGCGTGCCGACGGCGAGATCGAGCCTGGTCGGATCGCCGTCGCGCGCGATCAGGTCGGCATAGAAGATCCATTGGTAGAGACCGCAGAAGAAGCCGGCGCCGCCGATCACCCAGCCGAGCGCACGGCCGAAATCGCTCTTCGCAGTGAAGTTGGCGATCAGGCCGAAGGTGAGCAGGAGCAGGAAGCCGACATGGACGCCGCGTACCACCTGGCTCGGCAGATAGTTGAACGCGGCGACATAGAGCTGGAAGGTCGCGAACGCGATGCCGATCCAGTAGGCGAGCTGGCCCCACCAGCCCGGGCCGAACCCTTCCGGAAAACCGTGCTCGAAATTGTCGAACTCGACCTTGATAGGGCCCTCGGTGGCCTCTGCCTGCGACATCGATATTCCCCGCGCCCTGATGGAGGTCGTTATAGCAAAGGCCCGTCCCCGCACACGTCATGGCCGGGCTTGTCCCGGCCATCCACGGTTACGCTGCCTCTAAGAACGTGGATGCCCGGGACAGCCCGGGCATGACGATACGGAGAGAGCCGATCCTACTTGATCAGCCCCTTTTCCTTGTAATAGCGGATCGCGCCAGGGTGCAGCGGAACCGGGCTGCCGGTGGCTGCCGTCTCGAGCTTGATCTCCTTGCCGGCCGCATGCGCATTCTGCAATTCCGGCAGGGACTCGTAGATCAGTTTTGTCATTTGATAGGCGAGATCGTCCGACACCGCGGAACTCGTGACGAGATAATTGATCACGGCCGCGGTCGGCACGTCCTTGTCCTGGCCGGTATAGGTGTTGGCCGGAATGATCGCGGAGACGAAGGGCGGGCCGATCTTGTCGACCGTCTCCTTCGGCACCGACACCACGGTGATCGGGCTCGAGGTCGAGAGGTCTTTCAGCGAGGCGACGCCGAGCCCGGCCGATTGCAGCGTGGCGTTGAGCTGCCGGTTCTTCATGAGATCGACCGATTCGGCAAAGGGCAGATATTCGACCTTGCCGAGATCCTTGTAGCTCATGCCGGCAGCGGCCAGGATCGCGCGCGAGTTCAGCTCGGTGCCCGACTTCGGCGCGCCGACCGACAGGCTCTTGCCCTTGAGGTCGGCCAGCGTCTTGATGCCGGATTCAGCGGTCGCGACGATCTGGATGTAGTTCGGATAGATCGCGCCGATCGTGCGCAGCTTGTCGAGCTTGGTCTTGAAGCCCGCTTCCTCCTCGCCGTCCCAGGCGGCCTTCAGCGAATCGCCCAGCGTGAACGCCAACTCGCCGCGGCCCTGCTGCAGCAGGATCAGGTTCTCGACCGACGCCTTGGTGGCCTGCACCTGCGTCTTCACCTTGGGAATCTTGTCGCCGTAGATCTTTCCGATCGCGACCCCGAGCGGGTAATAGACGCCCGAGGTGCCGCCGGTCAGCACGTTGACGAAGGATTGCGCCTGCGCGCAAGGTGCCGACGCCGCCAGAGTAAGAGCCGCGGCCGCGCCGAAAATGGTCCGTTTCATGGTTGTTGTTCTCCCCAAACCGGCGGCGAAATTGGCCGGATGAGGGATGCGGGTCAACCCATCCAAAAGGCAAAACAGGACTGCGGCAAAGGGCCGTTCCCGCTGATTTCTTTGGAACCCGACGGTGCGGTGAGGTGGCGCACTTCAGCTCTCCCGCTTCGCTTGCGGGAGAGGTCGCGCCGAAGGCCCGGGTGAGGGCTATCTCCTCTAGGGGAGGGTCCCATTGCGGAGACACCCTCTCCCCAGCCCTCCCCCGCAAGCGGGGAGGGAATGCACATTCTACGAGGCGATGGTCGAGCACACCCTCAGCAGAATGCTACTGGAACGTCATGTCCAGGCATTTGGAGATGTCGGAGCCGAGACCGGAGGAGATGATGATGCAGCCGCGCACCTTCTGCGCGCCGACGTCGGCCGCCCAGACCGAATAGCCGCCGGGGCCGAAGAACGAATTGGTGTTCGGCGGCTCGGTCTCGGTGGCGTCGAAATCATACTTGCCGTCGGTCTCGAAAATGCGCGGCTTCTTGGTGCAGCCGCCGTCGGTCTGGACGTTGATGACTTCCTTGTTGTCGCGGGTCAGCGCCAGGGAGACCTGGCAGCGGAAATATTCCGACGTCTTGGTGTTGAAGAGATAGGTGTAGGACTTGCAGGTCGCCGTGTTCAGCTTGCCCGGGGCAAGGCCGCGGCTGCACGAAATCCGCTGGTTGTGGCTGAGCTGGTAGTCATCGGCTTGGGCGGCCGGCGCCAGCGCGGTAAGCAGCACCGCGGCAGCCGAGCAGGCTTTAACGACAAGGTTCATTCGAATCACCCCCACCAATATTTTTGTCGAGTTGCGTTCTAGACGGAAAGCGGAACATAGTCGCGAGGGGACGAAGGGAAAATCACAAACTGCTGGGCAAGACGTGATGCGCTGCGGCGCTTTCGCAAATTGACCGGGACGCATCGTTCGTGATTTGTTCAAGCCTGGAATGTCCCGACCTTGGGAGGATGGGATGACGGCATTTTCAATCAAGACATTTGCAATCGCAGCCGCGCTCGGCGCATTGGCTGGGCCCGCATTGGCGCAAACCGCAGCGATGCCCTGGGAGCTCAAGCCCGACACCGGCTACGCCTATGACAAGGACGGCAAGACCTATTCCTATAAAATGGGTACCAGCAATGCCGGCGAGCTCTTGAAGGGCGCCAAGAAGGTGCCCAGGGGCACGCTGTTCTTCCTCGGCCACAACGGCCAGCTCTACATGCGCAGCGGCCCGTATCTGGAGGGTGACGGCAAGTTCAAGTTCGGGCCGGATCAGTAGAAGTCGCGGTCGGTGCGCTCCCTCGCCCCGTTCTTACGGGGAGAGGGTTGGGGTGAGGGGCCTCTCTCCACGCATGAGATTGTCGAGGGACCTGTACCCCCTCACCCGGATTGCATCTGACGATGCAATCCGACCTCTCCCCGCAAGCGGGGAGAGGTGAAGAAGGCGCTCCTAAAACGCCCCTGCCAGCTCCCTTGCGCCGGCTTTGCTGCTGTTGAAGTCCATGCGCTCGTCCGTCACGGCCAGCAGCTTCGCCACCGTGTTGTGGCGGATCGCGACCGGGTTGCGCTCGTAGCCGCCACGCTGGAAGAAATTCGAGGTCGGCACCTGCTCGCGCATCGCCTGCGGCATCGTCACCATGTCGAGGCCGGTGCCGTCGCCGGTGAGGTTCATCATCTCGAGCTCGGCCGCCGACAGCGGGCGGGTGAAGCCCTTGGCGCGGGCGAACAGCACGGATGTCAGCAGCTTGTGGGTCTGCAGCATCGGGCCGATGTCGATGTCCAGCACCATGGCATGCATGGCCCAGCCCTGCGTCGTGTTGCCGATCTTCTCGTGCTCCGACCAGGTGTCGGGCACCGACTTCGCATGCGCCACCATCTTCTTGAGCACGGCGAGCTTGTGCTCGAGCGCCTGGCGGGCCGGCCCCGAGCTCCGCGCCACCTTCTCGGACAGCGCGCGAATGAATTCATGGCCCTGCTCGGCGAGCAGCTCGACGCTGTTGGTGGTGAGCAGCTGGTTGTAGCCCATCGCGGTCGAGATCGCGCGCTTGCCGCCATGCTCGATGCCCGCCTGCACGTCGTAACTGCCGGTGCCGCCGGTCTCGAACGAATAGACCCGCACCGCCTGCTCGCGCGTCAACCCGGAGGCCAGCGCGTAGCGCGCATAGGCGCGCTTGAACTCGAGCTCGCTGGAGGGGCGCTGCGGCGTGAACTGGTAGTGCTCCTGCGCCGCGCGCAGCAGATCGGCGACCACGGGGATGGGCTTCTTGGGCGGCCGGTCCGGGGTTTCCTCCGGCTCCGGGTTCACCGGCTTCTTCGGCCCGGTATAGAGCGGCGGATGCTCCAGAACGTAATCATCGAGCGTGATCTGCTGCCCGCTGCGCCGCTTGGCGTTCCGCGTCTTCCGCTTCTCGGAGATCTGGCTCCAGTAAGCGCCGGCCTCGGCATCGAAGGCCGCGCGCGCAGCCTGATATTCCGCGAGCTTGCGGCGATATTCGAGCACCGCGGGCGAGGCCCCCGCGCCTTGCGCGAAAAACTGCGACAGCAGCTGGGCGTTGGCATTGCGAACGGCGGGCGGCAGCGCGTCGGCCTCGGCGCCGCGCGCCGCGGGCGAGATCAGGACGAGCGCGAGCGGAACCAGCGCCAATTTGTTTCGAATCGCATGATGCATGCTGCCTTCTTAGCAGGCATCCGGTAACCGTCACGTTAACGCGCCGTTTACCATCGTCACCTCCAGGCAAATATCGGCTGTTCCAGGTCGGTCACGCGGGTGTGCCGCCCCGCCAGCACCTCGCGGAACTGGTAGATCAGCGCCGCGGTCGGGGCGTGGATCAGGCTCATCTGGTGATGGAAGCGAATCACGCGGCGGCTGCTCTCGGGGATCTCAGTGAAGTCGAAGGCACCGTCTCGCTCGATCGTGTCGAGCGCGATGCGATGGACGGAGGCGACCTCGTCCGGGTTCGGGCGGATCGCAGCACTGTCGGCCGCCCAGACTACGACCGGCGTGATCAGATAGCCCGAGCGCGTCGGATAGTCGTCGAGCAGGCCGAGCACCGCATCGGCTGAAAGCTCGAGTGCGAGCTCTTCGTCGAGCTCGCGCAGCGCGGCCTCGACCGGCGTCTCGCCGGCATCGCAGCGTCCGCCGGGCAGCGCCCATTGGCCGCGATGGGCGCGCAGGTGCGAGGCGCGCCTGGTGAGCAGGAAGGCGGTGTCGCCACCGTCGTCGGATTCAGTCAACGCCAGCACCACCGCGGCGCGCTTCAGCGCCGACGGCGCGGCTATCTCGGGCAGCCGCGCGAAGGCCGCGCAGGCCTCTGCGATATTCCGTCTCGTGGCATCGTCGAACGCTCTCATGATGCTTGACTACACCAGGACCGCATCTGATGAAACGAGGAGAGATCGCGTTGCAAGGATAGACGACGACATGACCAGCAAGGCCGCCGCAAGGCTGAAATCAGAGGGCTGGAGCATCCTGGAGACCACGGGCTTCCTGCACCTGATCGGCCCCTTGTGGGAGCGCAAGGTCGACGGTCATTACGAGTTCGCGCTCGCGACCGAAGACAAGCACCACAACCGCCGCGGCATGGTCCAGGGCGGCGTGATGATGACGTTCGCCGATCGCACCTGCGGCATGACGGCCCGCCACGTCTCCGGCAAGGAGTACTTGGCGACGGTGCAGCTCGACACCCATTTCGTCGAGGCCGGCCAGATCGGCGACATCCTGATCTCCCGCCCCCGCGTGGTGCGCTCGACCCGCAGCCTGATCTTCATGAGCACCGAGTTGACGGTAGACGATCGCTGCATCGTGATGGCGAACGGCGTGTTCAAGATCTTGAAGGCGCCGGGGTAGCTGTTCGGTCAGCAAGGCCGCCAACGCTGCTCACCGCACCCACCGCCGTCATTGCGAGGAGCTCTTGCGACGAAGCAATCCAGCACCTCTCCGCGGAGGCATCTCTGGATTGCTTCGCTGCGCTCGCAATGACGCAACCCGGCGGCTATGCTGCGCCCATAACATATCTAGGACCCGCTCATGCAATACCGTCAGCTCGGCCGCAGCGGCCTGAAAGTGTCGCCGATTTGCCTGGGCACCATGATGTTCGGCGGGCCGACCGACGAAGCCACGTCAAAGCGGATCATCGATAAGGCCCACGACGCCGGCATCAATTTCATCGATACCGCGGACGCCTATTCGAAAGGCGGCTCGGAGGAGGTCGTCGGCCGCGCCATCGCGCGCAATCGTGGCGCCTGGGTGCTTGCCACAAAGCTCGCAAACCCCATGAATAGCGAATTGGGCGATGATCCCAATCGCGGCGGGCTGTCGCGGCGCTGGGTGCTGCAGGCGGCGGACGAGAGCTTGATGCGGCTCGGCACCGATCACATCGACATCTACTATCTGCACAAGGAAGATCATGCCACGCCGCTGGAGGAGACCGTGCGCGCGATGGGTGACCTGATTCGATCAGGCAAGGTGCGTTATTTCGGCGTCTCCAACTACCGCGCCTGGCGCCTCGCCGAGATCTGCAACATCTGCGACCGCCTCGGCATCGACCGGCCCGCGGTGAGCCAGCCTTATTACAACGCCATGAACCGCATGCCGGAGGTCGAGCATTTTCCGGCCTGCGCCTATTACGGCCTCGGCATCGTGCCCTATAGCCCGCTGGCGCGCGGCGTGCTCACCGGCAAGTACAAGGTGGATGCGACGCCCGACAAGGAGACGCGCGCCGGCCGCAACGACACCCGCATGATGCAGACGGAATGGCGGCCGGAATCGCTCCAGCTCGCCCAGGAGATCAAGGCTCACGCCGAGAAGAAAGGCATCACCGCCGGCCAATTCGCGGTCGGCTGGGTGCTCAACTCCGCCTTCGTCTCGTCGGTGATCGCCGGTCCCCGCACCGAGGAGCAATGGGACGGCTACATAAGCGCGCTCGACTATCGTTTCACCGCGGAGGACGAGGCGCTGATCGACCGCCTGGTGACATCAGGCCATCCCTCGACGCCGGGCTATAACGACCCGGCCTATCCGATCGAAGGCCGCCGCGCGCGGACGGCGTGAGGATGGCGACCTCGATGACGCTTGAAGACCGCTACGGCTTGCCGCTCTCCACCTCATCGCACGAGGCAGCAAGCGCCTATCGTGACGGCGTCGACCTCATGCTCGCGGGCTGGACCGGCACGGCGGAGATGCTGGAGCGCGCGATCGCGGCCGACCCTGATTTCGCGCTGGCCCATATCGCCCGCGGCCGCGTGCATGCCTTCTACCAGCAGGGCGATCTCGCGCGACAGAAGGCGGCACGCGCGCGTGAGCTCGTGGCGAAGCGCGGCAGCGAGCGCGAGCGCTCGCATGTCGAGACGCTGGCGCTCGCGATCGAGGGCCGGCTACCGGAGGCGATCGCATCGACGCTGAAGCACATCGACGCATGGCCCCGCGACGCCGTGGTGCTGTCGCTGCCGCTCGGCGCGTTCGGCCTGTTCGCCTTCTCCGGCATGGCCGATCACGACCGCGCCCGGCACGAGCTCTGCGAGAGGGTCGCGCAGCATTACGGCGAGGACTGGTGGTTCCTCACGATGTCCGGCTGGGCGATGACGGAGAATGGCGACGTCGCGCGGGGACGCATCGTCACCGAGCGCGGCTTCAATCTGCGTCGGGCGAATGCCCATGCCGCGCATGCGGTGCTGCATGCGATGTTCGAGGATGGATCGATCGAGGAAGCCGATCGCCTGGTCGAGGAATGGATCCCGGCTTACGGCCGCGCCGGACTCCTCCACGGCCATATCCGTTGGCATCAGGCGCTCGGCGCGCTCGAGCATGGCGATGCGGCGCGGGCGCTCGCGATCTATGCCGACGTGCTTCAGCCCACTGCCACGCAGGCGCCGCCGCTCAACGTCATCACCGACAGTGCCTCGCTGCTGTGGCGCCTGTCGATGTACGGCCATGCGGTGCCGAAGGCGCTGTGGCTGGAAGCCGACGCCGCCGCGCAAAAACTGTTTCCGAAATCGAGCCTGTCCTTTGCCGACGTCCACATGGCGCTGTTCGCGGCCGCGATGCAGAATCGCGAAGCGCTCGCCGTCCGCCTTGCGGCGATCGAGCAGCGGCTGGCTGACGGCAAGCTGCCGGCCGGCCCGGTGGTGCCGGCGGTCTTACGGGCGCTCGCGGCTTTCGCCGATGAGGATTACCGGAACTGCGTGCAGATGCTCGCGCCGGTGCTCGGCGAGGTCGTGCGCATCGGCGGCAGCCACGCCCAGCGCGAGCTGATCGAGGACACCTATATCGTCGCGCTCATGCGCAGTGGCGAGCTGCCCCGCGCCCGCGCCGCGCTGGACGCCCGCCTCCACCGCCGCCCCTCCTTCCGCGATCAGCGGTGGCAGGCGGCGGTGGGCTAGCTCCGCCACGAAAAAAACACCGGCCTGATGGCATGTGCCCGCTGGGATGGATCGGGCGATTTGAACGAATCGCCGTCGGGGTTGACGCGGTGGTATTCCAGTCGGGACTCGCAGCACAAACGGGATCGCAACCAATTTGCGATTCGATAGTTATGGTGCGGAATTGTTCCGCCGCCATGGCCCCCGTGAGCCCGACGATGCGCCTTCGCCGATTGGTTCTCGCCGCGTTGCTCGTGGTCTCGGCAAGTCCTTGTTTTGCTGAGACTTCCAAGCCCATTCCGGTCAACAATCCGCCGGCGCAGCCGAACGCCTTCATCGATCTCCTGGCGCTGATGTCGGGCCACTGCAAGACGTTCAGGGTCGCAGGCCGCACCTTGCCCTGCAAGACGGTGGCCTATGCCCATGGCGACACGGGCCGGGTCAATTTCGCGGTCGCAGTCGACGATCCCTCCGATGACAGTCATGTGGTGTCGTTCTCCGGCGAGAACGGCAAGCGCGCCGACGACAATTCCTATGAACTCCCAATCGACCGCGTGCTGCTCAACTCCAAGGACCGCCCCAAGGTCGATGGCCTGCCGGTGCCGGCCGAGCAGACCTCGACCGGGATCTGCCGCCAGACCGGCAACTTCGCCGCCAGGAAGGTGAACGACGTCACCTGCTCGGCGACCGACAGCCAGGGCCGCAAATACGAGCTCCTGTTCGTCTCCGACGGCACCCCGGTCAGCGTGCGCCGCATCCGTCAATCGTCGCCGTCGATCCAGGATCCGTTCAAATAGCTCCGTGTCCGCTGGCGTCAACGCGTACGATGGCGATGCCGCCACGGAGCGACCCATGAAACGTGACCGCCTGTTTCTGCTGCGTCCCGGCTTCGAGGATCCGGCCTTTCCGGGCCAACGCTTCTATTGCTGGCACTGCGCGCTGATCGAGGGTGTGCTGGCCTCGTTTCCACAGCTGGCCGAAAAGCTCGACGTCGAGCGGATCCCCTGGCCACGGCCGCGGCAAGAGGTGATCGCGCTGGTCGGCAAGGAGAATCAGTCGCTGCCGCTGCTCGTGCTCGCGACTGGGGCGACTTCGCCGCACCAGACCGGCAGCCATCATGGCCGCGCCTTCATCGCAGACAAGGACGCGATCCTCGCCGCGCTCTCCGAGCGGCACGGCTTTCCCGATCCGCATCCGTGATAGTGTGTGCGAAAATCTGTATGCCCCACTCTCGTGTCCCGGACGCGCTGCAACGCTCCTTGCGCTGCTGCGCAGAGCCGGGACCCATGCAGCGGGTCCACCAGGAAAATAGGCCCCGGCTCAGCAGCGCATCGTCGAAGAGACGCTGCGCTGCGTCCGGGGCACCAATCGGCAGGCGAGGCCTCGTCATGCGACGATAGAACGCGCGCCCTTCGATCGTTCACAAACGTTAACGAGCGTTCATCGGAACTGATATCTGCGTCGTTTCGACGCCCGCACCGGCCGGAACGCGCGGGATGCTCATGTGTTGTCACACGACATTCAACTGGAGTGATGACATGAAATATCTCATTGCCGCGATCGCCCTCGGTGCTGCGGCGTTGGCCGGCGGATCGGCGAACGCGGCCGGCAGCGTAAGCGCCAAGCAAACCGCGCAGGAAAGCCAATCCACCGACATCAGCGCGCACCGCAGGCACTACCGCTGGCACGGTCACCACCATCACGGCTATTATCGGCCCTATTACAGAAGCTACGGCTACTACCCGCGCCATAGCTATTACGGCGGTGGCCCCTATGGGTACTACGGCGGAGGCCCCGGCGTGACGTTCAGCTTCGGCGGCGGTCGCTGGTAAGAGGGACAGACGAGAGGCCCGCAGAGATGCGGGCCTCTTTTGTTATCTCTGCAGGATCGCGGCCGCCGTCTCCAGGCCACTCGCCAGGGCCGCCTCGACCGTGCCCATGTCGCGGCCGCGATAGAGCGCTTCACCCGAAAACAGCACCAAGCCGTCGGCACGCGCGAGGATCGCCTGTGCCTCGCGGGTGCGCGGCGTCGCCCACGAATAGGCGCCGCGCGCGAAGCGATCATGCGCCCAATTGGTCGCAGCAGACGCCACCAGCTCGCGCGCGATGTGATCGCGCGGCTGGCCGAAGACGGTAGCCAGCGAGCCGAGCCCGGCATCGATCAGGGCTTGCGCGTCGAGGCTTTCCAGCTCCGCCGTGCGCGGTCCGCCGAACCAGCCCGTGAGCACGGGATGCTGGTCCGGGTAGCGCGTCCACCACACCGGGATCACCTCATCCGACAGCAGGAAGGTCATGTCGGCAAGGTCTGCCTTGCGCTCGCGCCACCATGGCCGCGCGAAGCGCAGCAGGATCTTGATGACGTTGCCGAAGCCGATGTCGTCGGCAGCCGCAAGCTTGGCCCGCGCGCCGGCCGGCAGCGCGATGTCGCGCAGCAGCGGCAGCGGCACGGTGATGATCGCGCGGTCGCAGGTCTGCACATCGCCGCCGGCGCAGCGAACGGTCACCGGGCCGCCCTCCTCCGCAATGGCCGACGCGACGCAGCCGAGGCGGATGGTGACGCCGTGCCTGCGGCAGTCGGCCGCCATCCATTCGATCATCGCACCGTAGCCGCCGGCGATGCGCGCCTGCGGAGCGTGTCCGCCGTCCATCCATTCCGCGCGTAGCGCCAGCGTGGAGGCGCGTTCGGGATCGGCTGCGTCATAGCCTTCGACCATCCGCTCGATCGAATGGCGCATCGGCGCGTAGTTATCGCCTGCAAAATGCAGGCGCAGGAAGTCGGCGACCGTCAGGTCGTCCTTCAAGTCGCCCAGCACGGCCTGAAGCTCCGCCTCATGGGGATCGTCGCGCGCCGCGCGCGTGAGCTTCGTCCCGTCAAAGCTCCACCGCTCGCCTTCGATCTCCTGAAGCGACAGGCCGGCCTCGCGCAGCAATGCGCGCGTGACCGGCGCCTCGCCATGAACGAACTCGGCGCCGCCATCGGCAGCATAGCCGAACTCCGCGGCCGGCAGCGGATGAATGCGGCCGCCACAGCGCTGGCGCGCCTCCAGGATCGTCACCTTGCGGCCGGCACGCGCCAGCTCGCGCGCCGCCATCAGGCCGGCCGCGCCGGCACCGACGATGACGATGTGCTCGAATGGATCGGACATGGCCGCGCCTTACCGGCTCGCGGCTTGCGGATCGTTCTGGATCAGATAGCGCAGCAGCAGAACGCCGCCGCCGAGCTCGCGCGTGCTCTCCAGCGTCATCGCGGTGAGCGGCGCGCGCCGGTCGCCGTCCGCCTCCGTCGAATCGAACACGAAGGGGGCGCCTTTTGCGCCGTCGATCGCGGGGCTGAGGATCAGATTGAATTCGTCGATGAGGCCGGCGCGCAGGAACGCGCCGTTGGCGACGCCACCACCCTCGACCAGCAGACGCTTCACGCCGAGCTCGCGGCTGAGAATGTCCAGCGTCAGGGCGAGGTCGATCTCGGATTTGCCGGCAAAGATGTAGGACACGCCCTCGCCGCGGAGGCCGGCGAGATGCGAATCCGGGACGTTCTCGGTCAGCACGACGACGATCGGATCACCGCCGATCTCCGCGCGCCCCCAGCCGATCTTGCCCTCTGCATCGAGCACGACACCGTAGGTCTTCGCATCGCGCCGGGCGAACCAGCTCTCGCGTGGGAATTTCGCGTTCGTCGCGGGATAGGGCTTGCCCTTGGCGAATTCCGATCCGGTGACGCGGCCGATCACCCAGGCATCACCACCGAGCTCTTCATGGATCTTCTCGAACCAGTCCGTGCCCGCGCCTTTCGGACGCCAGCGGCTCGGATGCGTGCGGCCGTCGAGGCTGGAGTGCATCAGGCAGATGACATACGGCTTCATGCAATCCTCCGGGCAGCGCTCAGGCCGCGGGTCCATCGCCTGCAGCACGACCATGCACGATCGCCGCCAGCGGATTGAGCCTGGGCGGCGCCACCAGCTGGAGCGTGTTGGTGTCGCGGTGATTGAACGGCGCGCCGCGCACGAACAACTCGGTCTGGATCAGATAGGTCCAGCTGCCGTCGTCGTTGAAAGTGATGTCGCAGCGATAAGCGTCGGTGCGGAAGGCCTGCTCCAGAAAATCGGTCGAGCAGATCCCGTAGGCGGTGTCGCCGCGCTTGGCGGTGACCGAGATCGCCCTGTCATCCGGCCCGGCCTTGCCCGAGGCCAGCAGCACCTGCCCGCGCGGGATCGCCAGGGTCTGCATGATCAGCCCGGTCGCCGGCTCCCACAGCCAGTAGCCGACCTGGTCGTGGAAGGTGATGTCTTCCTCGGGCGTGTTGATGTGGATGTGATAGCGCAGCCCGTACAGCAGCTGCGGCCCATTGGCCTGCGGATCGATCGGGTCCATGCGGATGCGCTCGATGAAGGTCCGGCGCTCCGGCCCTTCCGCCTTCGGATTGATGTCGATGCCCTTGTCCGCCTGCCAGGTGCCGGCAAGACGCCGAAGCGGGCCGAGATTGGCCAGGCCGTCGGGCGAGACGTCCTCGGGTTCGGTGAAGATATCGGCGGGAATGGGGAGCATGAGGCCTCGCGGAGTTGCAGAGACCAGCAATAACACGGGCCGGCGGCGGTCTGAATTCAACTGTTACCGGCAAAGCGCCGGAGGCATTCGAGCCATGCGATGATGCGTATTGCATCCCGCGCCTGCCTCGGGCGCTGCAGCGCGCAGGTTGACCAGGTCGTTGAGCTGCCGGCGCGCCCGCGAGCCGTCGTCAGGCCGCTTCGGACACCGATTTCGCGCGCAGCTCGAGCACGCCGATCGTCGCGACCAGATTGTCGCGCCGCGCGCGAAGGTTGAGCGCGAGAAGCGGATAGGTCGGCTGAACCGGGTCGAACACCCCGGCGCGCGCTTCCTCCTCGAGAATGTCGGTATTAATCAGCCGAACTCGCCACCATAAATCGGCGATCAACGCGTCGAGCCGGAGTTCATCAGCAGCACCAGAACGGGACACTTCCTGCATCACTTGCCTCAACCTGAAACGGCCTCTCCGCCGAGGCCTGGGGTTGGGTCATGACTGAGCAAGTGGAGTGCCAGGACGGCGGAGGCGCCGGACCAACAGTTGAGCAGCTCTCTTGGGCCCAAGGGGCTGCAGTGGCCGGCCATGATGACAAACGCCGGAGGAATTCAGCTCACGCCACACGCCGTTTCCGGCGCGCCGTCGGGGCTTGCCAGGAGAGGTTTGCAACCGGCACGGGCTTGCTGAAGTGAAATCCCTGGCCGAGCGGTATACCGAGTGATTGGAGCAGCCTGACCTGTTCGGAGGACTCGACCCCCTCGGCGACGATCGACAGCTTCAGCGTCTTTGCGAGCTGCACGATGGATTTCAGCACGGCGACGGTCTCGCAGCGATCGATCCTGTCGATGAAGGATTTGTCGATCTTGACCTTGTCGAAAGGAAAGGCCGTCAAATAGGACAAGGACGAGTATCCGACGCCGAAATCGTCGAGGGCGATGGAGACGCCGAGCGCCTTGAGGCGCTGGAGCGTCCTGAGGTTCTCCTCGGTGTCGGCGAGAAATACGCTCTCGGTGATCTCGAGCTCGAGCCGGGTTTGCGGAAGCCCGCTCTGCGTCAACGCAAACGTCACGGTGTCGATGAGATTGGCGCTGGCAAATTGCAGGGCGGAGAGATTGACGGCGACCTTGACGTCGGCCGGCATGCTCATCGCATCGCGACAGGCTCTGGCGAGCACCTGTTGGCCGAGCTCGACGATCAATCCCCCCGCCTCCGCAACCGCAATGAACTCTGCCGGAGGGATGTAGCCCCTGGTGGCGTGATGCCAGCGCGCCAGAGCCTCGACCGATTTGACCTGACCGGTGCCAAGCTCGATCACAGGCTGATAATAGAGCTCTATCTCCTCGCGCCAGATCGCTTCACGCAGCTCGATCTCGAGCACGTTGCGCTGATCCGCTTCGGCCTTGAGCTCCGCTGAATAGACGTGGAAGCAACTTCGGCCGGCATTCTTCGACCTGTAGAGCGCAAGATCGGCATTGCGAAGGATCTCGTCGACCCGCGTGCCGTGCTCGGGCACGAGCGCAACGCCAATGCTGCAGCCGATCACGACGGGATGGCCGTCGATGTGATAGGGCTCGGCAATGGCCTGGACCAGCCGCGCGGCCAGGCTTGCAGCGCCGTCGCGCATCGCCGCCCGGCCCGCTGCCACGATCACGGCAAACTCGTCGCCGCCGATTCGCGCCGCCGTATCGGCATCACGGATCTGCGCCTTGATCCGGTCGGCGACCTGCTTCAGCAACGCGTCGCCGCATTGATGGCCGAGCGCATCATTGACCGACTTGAACTTGTCGAGATCGAGCAGGAGTACGGCGAACGCGGGCTCGATCCGGCGCGAGCGGGCCAGCGCCTCGTCGAGGCGCTCCTTGAACAGGTTGCGATTGGCAAGGCCGGTCAGGCTGTCGTAATGCGCGAGCCGCTCGATGCGGTCCGCCGACGCCTTGCGCTCGGTGATGTCCTCATGCGTGGCAACCCAGCCGCCGCCCTCGCGCCGGCCGTAGGAGATGTAGACGACCCGCCCATCCGGAAACTGCACGGTGTTCGAGATCTGCTCCGACTGAGCGAGCCGGTCCTTCAAATCGACGAGGTACGTCTCGACGTCGAGCACAGCGGTCTGCTTCGCGAACACCTCCCGGAAGTCCATGCCGATCCGAATGTCTTCCGGCACGAGGCCATAGAGTTCGAGCCATTGCCCGTTGAACGCGATCAGGCGGTCCCGGCCGTCGAACATGCTCAAGCCCTGGGGAAGGTTCCTGAGCGCATCCTCGAACTTGCTGGCGAAATCGCGCCGCTCGCGGTGAGCGCGATCCAGCGCCTGCTGCCGTCGCCAATGGAAGGTCGTCGCGGCGAGGATGATGAACGTAAGCAGCAGCGCGCCACCGAGGTAGACCTTCTGCCTGAAGGCGGAGCGGGAATAAATCTCCTGCTCCGAAACGCCGACGGTGAAGATGAGCGGAAACGCGCGCGACCTGCGCGCCGTGATCAGCCGGTCGCTGCGGTTCGGCCGGTTCTCGTTCCAATATTGCGCATAGAAGCCGTCGCCCAGTTCGCTCTCGACGCGGCTCGGCGCGCTTTGTCCCAGCACGGAGCCCTGGTCCACGCCCCGGGCAGCGAGCACGACGTGGTTCGCATTCCTGAGCATCAGCGTTCCTCCGACGCCGAGCTTTGCGGTGTCGTAGAACCTGCCGACGACGTCGACGCTGATCGAGCCGACAACCACGCCGACCGGCTTCCCGGCGAGGTCGAACAGCTTTCTCGCGAGCTGTATCGTCCATTTTTTGGACGCGCGGCCCAGCACCGGCTTCGCCACGTAAAGGCGATCGTCGGCCTGCGACATGGTATGAACGAAGTGCTCGCGATCACCGAGATAGAGCGGCGGACCGGAATAGCCCGCCGTCGTCTCGATCATGTATCCGTCCGATCCGATCAGAGCGAGCTGGACCACGTCGCCGGTGGCGATACGGGCCTTTTCGGACCAGAACTTCAGGCGGAAGGTCAGCGGATCCTCGGCGTAGAGTGCCCGTACCACCAGCAACGACTGATCCACGCGCTCGAAGATGCGCTCGGTGTTCTCCTCGAACAGTTCGGCGACGCTGTTGCCGTGCGACCGCGCTTGCTGGATTGCATCCATCCGCTCAGACGCGGTGATTGCGAAATAGCCGATCCAGACCAGGGGCAGAAAGAACAATGCGATCTGCAGCGGACCATTCCGCAGGATCGTTCTTCCGGCTTTGTGGACTGTTCCTGCGGGAATCACGACGCGCGCCCCCGCTCCGGCCGCCAGGGCAGAACTGCGCTCGCTCGCAGTATTGGCATCGCCTTGTCTCCGCCTCGACTGCACAGGGACACCCGCGGCCGAAGGCGGCGCGCGGGTGCCGTTCATGGCGCAAAGGTAGCTGAAACAGCCTTAAGTTTCTGTTTGGACGTAGCTCAATTCTTCAGCTCAAATCATCCGTATCATCACGGAGGTCGGCCGGTTTTGAGCAATCAGGCACATGGGCATGTCAAAAGCGGCGCATTTTAACCGTCTTTGGACCGCTTTTCACATCGCGCGCGCAACGACGATCGTGCCGGACAGGATGAGGAGCAGGCCTGCCGCATAACTCAGTCGTTGGCCGAACGGCAGCAGTTTCTCGCCGGCGACATAGAGCGCGATGCCGATGATCCAGGCGAGGTTCATCACGCCGCCGACGAACAGCAATACCATCAGGAACCAGCAGCAGCCGACGCAGTAGCTGCCGTGACGAAGTCCCATCCGGAATGCGCCGCGCGTGCCGGGCCGCCAATGTCGGCTGAGAAACAACAGCGGGCTCTCGCAATAGCGCAGGCAGGCCTGTTTGAGCGGCGTGAACTGATAGATCCCTGCTGCAATCAGAACGCCGCCCCCCAGGATCGCGCTGGTGCTCGCCATCGCCATCGACAGCAATCCGAAGCGTTCGAACGCTCCTTGCACAAGGACGGCAGCGAGACTGAACCCGGCCCAGGTCACGAGATAGCCGGCGAGGAAGGTCCAGCTATCGGTTGCGGCGCGGGAGGCAGTCTCTTGCCTGCGCTTGACGGTCGCATACAGGAGAACGGTGGGCACCGCGCTCGGCGCCATCATCGCGACCATCATCACCCACCACATCACGAACAGCAGCACGCCATAGAATGGCGTCCATGGCATCGGCGCCATGTCCGGCATGTCGGCCATCATCTCGGTGTCCATGCCGGCGCCCGCAGCGAGGTAGGCCCAGGCG
This sequence comes from Bradyrhizobium sp. NC92, assembly GCF_025200865.1. Lineage (NCBI taxonomy): Bacteria > Pseudomonadati > Pseudomonadota > Alphaproteobacteria > Hyphomicrobiales > Nitrobacteraceae > Bradyrhizobium > Bradyrhizobium sp. NC92. The sequence goes on along the minus strand of NZ_CP104171.1, from coordinate 1,009,594 downwards.
AGCGCCACCACTGCGGCGGTCCCGATCGCGACGATCAGCCGGTCGCGGTGGAGCAAATGTTCCAGTATCGAGCGCCCCTGCATCGACTTGTCCATAGCGATGAGGAGCTGACACCGAGGTTTGTGTCGGTGTCAGCGCCGCATCATGCCGCAACGCCCTCCGGCGTCTGCACGACATTGGCGAGCGAGCTATGCGTACCGCGGGTCTCGAACGGGATCGCGCCGGTCGAGCGGATGTTGGCGGATGCGACCTCGGCCGCCCGATGTTCGAACCCCTCGGGCATGACCACCTGGATGCGATGCGGATCACCGGTCACCGGATTCTTGATCGGCTCGACATCGGTCTCGAGCACGCCCCTGGCGAGGAGTCTTGCGATGCGTCCGTCCTTGTCGAAGGAGAACTCGAACGGCACAAACACCGGATCGTGGATCTTGGTGACGATCATGCTGACGATCTGGAAAAGCGTGCCTTCGGCCGAATGCTTGCCGGAAAAGATATCGAACAACGCCTGACGCTGCTCCGCCGTAGCGCGTTCGTCGATGATGGGCTGGATTGTCCCGTTGCCCTCATGCAGCGGCCCAGGGAAATCGACCGTGATCGCAAAGCAGAGACCATCGAGCCTGGTCCCTTCGAAATGTCCCTTGGCGATCCGCATGGCGACCAATCCCTTGCAATAGCCTTGGGTCGGCCGTGCGTTGAAATCGCAGGGGCAGCCAAACGCGCAGCTGCAGTTCTTCATCCATTCGCCTTCGAGACGCCAGTCCGATGCAGCCATGGCACATCTCCTGATGTGAGCGGGGACGCGGCAGCCGTTGACGAATTTGTTCAGCGTTCTTGTCGAGGCAAGGCGAAAGGCGCGAGCGGGATCGAGATCCGATCAGAAGGCCGGCATCGCAGAAAAAGCATGTGGCGAGCTGCCGTTTACCGTCCGAGGATCATATCAGCGGCCGCCGGCCACGTATACCGAACGAGGGTAGTGCCTCAGGGGCAGCCACATCTCGGGGATATCCGACGTCAGAGCCATGGTGCCCAGGGGCGGAATCGAACCACCGACACTGCGATTTTCAGTCGCATGCTCTACCAACTGAGCTACCTGGGCGCGCTCCAAGAGAGGGGCCAAAGCCCATCGAGCGGGCGGTTTATAGTGGGCCGAGAGCGGCCTGTCCACCCGGCTTCGCCAAGTGGCTGCGCCGGGCGCGGCCCTTCTGTGCACAACATCGGGTGGGGTTGCTGCGGCTGGTGCGGGGCACCTCAGGAAGGCCATTAAGGCATTGATATAGATTGATTATTCGACGTCATCCGTCTCGTCGTCGCGGCCAGGGATGACGTAGGAGCCCTTCAGCCAGCGGTTCAGATCGACGTCGCGGCAGCGCGAGGAGCAGAACGGGCGGGTGGCCTGCGTCTGCGGCTTGCCGCAGATAGGGCAGGTTCTGAGCGGGCCGGTGGGCTTGGTGACTTGCTCGTCCATGGGTGTCGGCAGCTTACGCGGGGTGACGGAGTTCAAGAGTCTGTCGGGAAACGGGTTCCTGGCGCAGCCGCACCTGCGCCGCTGCGCGGACCGGCCGGGCCATTCTACTGTGCATGGGGTTGTTTTCGAGGTTTTTGTCGGCGCCTCACCGGGGCTCACACCGCGGTGGAGTTGAGCCAGCCGAAACGGATCGGGAAACCCTCGCCACCGAGCAGCGTGGTGGTCTCGTAGAGCGGCAGGCCGACCACGTTGGTGTAGGACCCCACCATCTTCACCACGAAGGATCCGGCGATGCCCTGCACGGCGTAGCCGCCGGCTTTTCCGCGCCATTCGCCGGAGCCGATATAGGCCTGGATGTCGTCCTCGGAGAGGCGCTTGAAGCGGACGCGGGTCTCGACCAGGCGCTGGCGGAAGGCCTCGCGCGGCGTGACCAGGCAGATCGCGGTGTAGACGCGATGGTTGCGGCCGGAGAGGAGACGGAGGCACTGCGCGGCCTCGTCGACCAGATTGGCCTTGGGCAGGATGCGGCGGCCGACCGCCACCACCGTGTCGGCGGCGAGGATGAACGCGCCGCGCAGCTCGTCGTCGAGCTGCACCGACTTCAGCGCGGCATCGGCCTTGGCCCTGGCCAGCCGGTTGGCGCAGGCGCGCGGCAGCTCGCCACGCTTCGGCGTCTCGTCGACGTCGGCCGGGCGGAGCGCATCCGGCTCGATGCCGGCCTGGTTGAGCAGCGACAGCCGACGCGGCGAACCGGAGGCAAGTACGAATTTGGGGCGGCCGAGCATCAGGTGATTTGGGGGATGAGGCAGGGGTGAATTGCGCGCGGAACCTATCGGAAGGGGGCTGATTTCACAACCCGGGAACCCGGACTTTGCTGATTCGAGGGTTCCGACATGCGTGTGCCCTCGGTCTGTGACGCTCTCATGTCCCGGACGCTGGCGCGGCATGAAATGCTGCGACGCTGAGCCGGGACCCACGGTCTTGCACATGCGGTGAGATGGGCCCCGGCTCTGCAGCGCATCGCGAAGGCGCGCTGCACTGCGTCCGGGGCACGAGATCACCCGCTCGCCGCGCCGACTTTGGCGAAGCGCCGGCGGATGCGCATCAGGAGCTGATCGCAGACCTCGCGATAGGCCGCAAGCTTCTGGTCGCGGCTGCCTTCGATGGTGGTGGGATCCTGCGTCGGCCAGTATTCGACCTCGGCCGCGAGCGTTCGCGTCAGCTCCAGTGCCTTGTGATGCGCCTCGGGCGAGAGCGTGATGATGAGGTCGAAATTCAACCCCTCCCAATCCTCCAGCTCCTCGAAGGTCTGCGGCTTGTGGGCCGAGATGTCCTGGCCGAGCTCGCCCATCACGGCGACGGCGAAGGGATCGAGATCGCCCTTCCTGGCGCCGGCCGATTTCACGTAGAGGCCTTGCGGAAACATGTGCTGCAACAGGCTCTCGGCCATCGGCGAGCGCACGCTGTTCATCGCACAGGCGAACAGCACCGATTGCGGATCGCGTGCGCGTGGGGGCGCAGCCATCCGTGATCAGCCCTTCCAATGGAGAACGGTAATGAGCGTGAACAGCCGGCGCGAGGTCTCGAAATCGACCCGCACCTTGCCTTTCAGCCGCTCCTGCAGCGTGCGCGATCCCTCGTCATGGATGCCGCGGCGGCCCATGTCGATGGCCTCGATCTTGTCCGGCGTCGCGGTGCGGATCGCCTGGTAGTAGCTGTCGCAGATCATGAAATAATCCTTCACGATCCGCCGGAACGGCGTCAGCGACAGCAGGTGCGCGACCACGGGCGATCCGTCCTCGCGGCGGATGTCGAACATCAGGCGATTGCCGGTGATGCCGATATGCAGCGTGAACGGGCCCTTGCCGTCCGCACCCTCGGGCGCGAACAGGTTTTGCTCGATCAGGTCGTAGATCGCGATCGCACGCTCGTGCTCGATGTCCGGCCCGGAACGGCCGATCGAGTCCTCGTCGAGCGTGACGCCGACGATGCGATTGGTCGAGTCGTCCTGTTCGGGCGGCTTTGTCATGACAGATTGAGGCGCAATCCAATCGAGCGCGAATGGGCGTCCAGCCCCTCCGCCTTGCCGAGCGTCATCGCGGCCGGACCCAGCGCACGCAATTGATCGGGCCCGCATTTCAGGATCGAGGTGCGCTTCATGAAGTCGTGCACCGACAGGCCTGAGGAGAATCGCGCCGAGCGCGCCGTCGGCAGCACGTGGTTGGAGCCGCCGACATAATCGCCGATCGCTTCAGGTGTATGCGGTCCGAGGAACACCGCGCCGGCATTGCGGATCCTTGCCGCGAGCGCATCGGGATCGACGGTCATGATCTCGAGATGCTCGGCCGCGATGGCGTCCGCGAGCGGGATGGCATCGGTGAGGTCCTTCACCATGATGACGGCGCCGAAATCAGCCCAGGACGCGCTGGCGATGGCGGCGCGCGGGAGTGCCTTCAGCTGCGCTTCGACCGCCGTTTCGACGTCGGCGGCGAGGCGCGCCGAGTCCGTGATCAGGATCGACTGCGCGCTGGCGTCGTGCTCGGCCTGCGCCAAGAGGTCGGCGGCGATCCAGTCGGCATTGCCGGTATCGTCGGCGATGACGAGCACCTCCGAGGGGCCGGCGATCATGTCGATGCCGACCTTGCCGAACACCAGCCGCTTCGCGGCGGCGACATAGGCATTGCCCGGTCCGACGATCTTGGCGACCGGCGCGATGGTCGCGGTGCCATGCGCGAGCGCGGCGACGGCCTGCGCGCCACCGACACGATAGATCTCGGTGACGCCGCCGAGATGGGCGGCCGCGAGGACCAACGGATTGAGCTTGCCGTCCGGCGAGGGCACCACCATCACGAGGCGCGACACGCCGGCGACTTTCGCCGGCACTGCGTTCATCAGCACCGATGACGGATAGGCGGCCGTGCCGCCCGGCACATAGAGGCCGGCGGATTCGATCGCGGTGTAGCGCCAGCCGAGCTCGACGCCGAGCGGATCGGTGAAGCGCTCGTCTTTCGGCAACTGGCGGCGGTGATAGGTCTCGATGCGGTCGCGCGCGAGCTTGAGCGCATCCAGCGTCGCAGGCTCGCAGGCCTTCACGGCGGCCTCGATCTCGGCGGCGGAGACGCGCAACGAGGACGCATCCAGCCTCAAGCGGTCGAACTTGGCTGTCGCTTCGAGCAGGGCGGCATCGCCGCGCCTGGCCACATCGTCGACGATCGCGCGCGCGGCGGCCTCCACATCGGCCGAAGCCTCGCGCTTGGCGGCGAGGAAGGCGGCGAATCGCTGGTCAAAATCGGCGCTGCTGCGGTCGAGGCGAACGGGCATGTTTCGCTTGGCTTCCGGCTGGTCTTGAGGGGCGGGTCGGCGCACCAGGTCCCTGCTCAATGGCGCGGCGGGGAAGCTGCGTCAACCCTCGGGAGATGCCGTTCGGGCCCGGGCCGGAGCCCATTCGGCTGGTATACCGGCCGCTTCACCCCTCCCCCTCGACTCCCGTGCCCAGCGTGTCGGCGCCGAGGTCGGTCAGCTCGCATTCCAGGCACTCGACGTCCAGGCGAATGGCGCCGCCCTGGGCGAACAAAAGCAGGGCGCTGCCGCCGGGCTCCTCGGCGCGGCCATCCTGGGGGTGAAATTCAATGCCGACGAGATCCAGCACCTTGTCCGGCGCGGCGAGGTCGATGTTGCGCGACTTGCAGGCGAGCACACGGTCGAAACGCAGTGCGGCGACCAGCCGGCGCGGCTCGGTCTCGCCCTCCAATGTCTGCTCCCAGTCCAGCCGGCTCATTCCGACCACAAGCCGCTTTTCGCCCTGACGCCAGATGATGTCGGACGCCTGGACCCGGGCGTCCTGGACATGGGTCGAGATCACGGCGAGATCGTCGGCGTCGAGCGCAATCAGTTTGAGCTGGGGCGACATCGCCGGCGCTTCTCCTGAAGTGGACGGGGCTCAACGCGCGCGAGCCCCGAAATTTCCACTCAAGTTAAGCCCTCGCCCGTCTCGCCGCTACGCGGCGAGCCACCCTTTCCCCACAACAAGGGGGAGAGGGTCCGTGAAGCCTCACTCCTTGAAAAACGCCAGGAGATCCGCGTTGATCGTCTCGGCATGCGTGGTCGGCATACCATGCGGAAAACCCTTGTAGGTCTTCAGGATGCCTTTCTTCAGCAGCTTGGCCGAGAGCGGCGCCGAGTCCGCATAAGGCACGATCTGGTCGTCGTCGCCGTGCATCACCAGCACCGGCACGTTGATCTTTTTCAGATCCTCGGTGAAATCGGTCTGCGAGAACGCGACGATGCCGTCGTAATGCGCTTTCGCGCCGCCCATCATGCCCTGACGCCACCAGTTTTCGATCACCGCTTCCAGCGGTTTCGCGCCGGGGCGGTTGTAGCCGTAGAACGGGCCGGCGGCGATGTCGCGGTAGAACGCCGAGCGTCCGGCGGCGAGCTGGGCCTGGAAATCGTCGAACACGCTCTTCGGCAGGCCGCCGGGATTGGCCGCGGTCTGCACCATCAGCGGCGGCACCGCCGAGAGGATCGCGGCCTTCGCGACGCGGCTCTCGCCGTGGCGGGCGATGTAGTGCACGACCTCGCCGCCGCCGGTGGAATGGCCGACATGGAGGGCGTTCTTGAGGTCGAGATGCGCGGTGAGCGCGGCGAGATCGTCGGCATAATGATCCATGTCGTGGCCGTCGGCGACCTGCGCCGAGCGGCCGTGGCCGCGGCGGTCGTGCGCGATGACGCGATAGCCGCGTGTGACGAAATACATCATCTGCGCGTCCCAATCGTCCGACGACAGCGGCCAGCCATGGCTGAACACGATCGGCTGGCCCGAACCCCAATCCTTGTAGAAAATCTCGACGCCGTCTTTGGTGGTGATGATGGGCATGGTGGGGGCTCCTTTTAAGCTCGAGTCATTCCGGGACGCGCGTTTAGCGCGGACCCGGATTCTGGAGATTGTCAAATCGAGATTCTCAGGTGCGCGATTGCGCACCTGAGTTCATCGCTGCGCGATGCCCCGGAATGACGAATGGCGCGCACAAACGGTCAGGCAAGCGCCATGGGCTTGTAGCGGCGCCAAGCGCCGATGGTCAGCACGACGAAAAACACCAGCACGATGCCCTGGACGACGGCGAACACCGGACCCGATGGCGGCGCCGGCGGCACGGCGGGCGCGAGCGCGGCAAGCGCGGGCACCTTCAGGAACGACTGGATCACCAGCACGAAGACGTTGAAATAGAGCGAGATCATCGCGGTCACGATGTAGACCGGGCGCCAGACGGAGGCGAGCTTCATGCCGTAGAGCGCAAAGCAGGCGACGGCGAGCAGCAGCAGCGAGATGATGCCGATGATGTGCGAGGGCAGCAGCTCCTTGAACGGAAACAGGAAGCCGGTGGCGCTGGTGAGGATGGTGAACAGCAGGAAGATCGCGGTCAGGCCCGGCATCGGCTTCGAGCCGAGCAGGCCGAACATCACGACGAGCCCGGCGATGATGGCAATCAGGCTGATGATGACATGGATCAGCGTGAGGGCGGGCAGACTCAACCCAAAGATCATGACATCTCTCCTACTCTCCGTTGAGGTGACGAGAGTAGTATTACGATCCTCATGGGATTGCCACCTGCGTTGTCGTCACATGCATGCGCGCAGCCATGCGTCATCGCGCGAAATCGAAAAACGCATGGCTGAACTTTTTGCAGCGCTGTCACAAACGACGGCAGTTTGGTTTTGGGGCCCGTATGGAGCGAAGCGAAATCCGACAATCGTGCCACAAGCAATCGCGGCCCCGGATTGCGCTTCGCGCCATCCGGGCTACGAGCTTGCAGGATTCAACGAAAGTTGAATCGATCCCTCACACGTCCTTGGTGTCGAAGATCAGGATGTCGGCGCCGCCGCTGGCGAATTTCGGCACATCAGCGCCGGTCGCCTTGCCTTCCGGGCTGGCGAAGGCGGCCTGAACGTCGGCCACGCTGTCGAAGGTGAGGATGGCGACGAGATGGATTCCGGAAGGACCCGCGGGAGAGGCGACCGGCCCCTTGCTGACGGCGTAGTTCTTCAGGCCGGGAAGTTTCTTGGCGAGCGGAATGTGGGTCTCGGCATAGTACTTGTCGAAGGCGGCAGCATCCTTGGGTGTCTTGTAGAGCACAACGACTTCAGCCATTTAGTCCTCCCGTTGAATCCTTGTTTTTCCGCGCGCGATTGGCCTCGCGACGAGGGGATAGTCTGTAGTTGTCGGCAAGATGGCAAGCCGGATTCGGCTTGCCATTCCCTTGTATTGTCCTTGCTCTTGTCCTTGCCTAAAGCGCCGGTTTTGCGGCGTCGCCGAGATAGCCGTGCAGGGAGGCGACGACCTGCGCACCCTCGCCGATGGCGCCGCCGACGCGCTTGACCGAGCCGGAGCGGACGTCGCCGACGGCGTAGACGCCGGGCACGGAGGTCTCCAGCGGCGCCACCAGCTTGCCCTGGTTCTGCTCGGACTGCGCGCCGGTCACGACGAAACCGCCGCGATCGAGCGTCACGCCGCAACCGTCGAGCCAGGACGTGGCGGGATCGGCGCCGACGAACAGGAAGAGATTGCGGATGTCGGCGGAATCCTCGTCATCCGACAGCCGGCTCTTCCAGCGGATGCGCCGCAGCAGCGACGCCTCGTCGCCCTCGAGTGCGGTGATCTCGGTGTTGAACATCAATTCGATGTTCGGCGTCGCTTCGATGCGCTCGATGAGATAGCGCGACATGCTGGCACCCAAGCCTCCGCCGCGGATGATCATCAGCACGCGTTTGGCGTGGCCCGACAGGAACACGGCCGCTTGGCCTGCCGAATTGCCCGCACCGACCAGGGCGACTTCCTCGCCCGCGCACAGCCGCGCCTCCACGGGCGATGCCCAGTACCAGACGCCGCGGCCCTCGAACGTGTCGAGGTTGGCGATGTCGGGGCGGCGATAGCGTGCGCCGCTCGCGACCACCACCGAACGTGAGCGCAAGGGATCGCTGCCCTCCAACGCCACCGAAAATGCGCCGTCCTTGCGCGTGCAGTCGAGCGACTTCACCGTGACGGGAATCATGATGTCGGCGCCGAACTTCTGCGCCTGGGTGAAGGCACGTGCGGTCAAGGCCTGGCCGGAAATGCCGGTCGGAAAGCCCAGATAGTTCTCGATGCGCGCGCTGGCGCCGGCCTGGCCGCCGAAGGCGCGGGTATCGAGCACGGCGACCGACAGCCCTTCGGACGCTGCATAGACGGCGGTGGCGAGCCCGGCCGGTCCGCAGCCGACGACGGCAACGTCGTAGATGCGGTCGCCCTTGGCGCCGCCGATCATGCCGATCGCCCGCGCAAGCTCGGTCTCATTGGGGTTGCGCAGCACCGCGCCATCGGCGGTGACGACCAGCGGCCAGTCTTCGGGCTTGGGCGAATAACGCGCGATCAATTCGGCGCCGCCGCGTTCGCGATCGGGATCGAGCAGATGATGCGGCTGGCCGTTGCGGGTGAGAAAGCCCTGCAGCCGCACCAGGCCGACGGAGTTCGACGGTCCGATCAGCACGGGACCGCCGACGCCGCCCTGGATCAGATTGACCCGGCGCAGGATCAGCGCCCGCATGATGCGCTCGCCGAGGTCGGCCTCGGCGACCAAGAGCGCGCGCAGCCGGTCCGGCGGCAGCAGCAGCGTCTCGACCTCGCCCTCGGCGCGGCCGTCGACCAGCGCCGGCTGTCCCGAGAGCTGGCTGAGCTCGGCCAGGAATTGCCCCGGCCCCTGGTCGATCACCGGGATGACGTGACCAAGGCCGTCGCGCTGGCTGATGGCGACATGGCCCTTGAGCACGACGAACATGCCGGGCCCGGGCTTGCCGGTCTCGAACAGCAACTCGCCGTCCGCATAGGTGCGGATTTCGCCGAAGTGTCTGATCCGTTCGATCTCGGCAGGCGTCAGCGCCGGAAAGGTCTGCTCGGGGCGGGTGAACCGCACCAGCTGCGCTTCACGGTCGGTTCGTTGTGTCTCGTCCTGCCCCATGGTCACTGCATGCACTCCAAATTTCCAGCCGCCGGCTTTCAACGACGGATCTTGCCGGCGGCCCCCTCATTTAGGGAACCATCCTCATTCTGCGAGGGGTCGGTGCTTGCGGCGCGTTCGCGCGCCTGCACCTTCCGCCGCTTCAGGTTTTCGCGGAGCGCCGATTTCAGCCGGTCGTCCCGGGACGCCCTCGCCTGCCTCGCGCTCTTGTCAGTCTCGTCAGCCATCGCGGCTCCATCACAGCAACCGGCAGCAGGATGCCATCGAAGTGTGGCAGCTCAAGAGGCAACGCGATACGCCCTTTGCGAAACGCGAGATGGATCGAATCCGCGCCCAGGCCAACTGACCTCTTGGGCAGGGATACCAGACCCCGAATCGGCGTGAAGTCGGTCAGTTCAGGCGAAACCGGGCATTTTGGCGCCGATATCGGCCCGATTTTCTCGTATTGGCGCGGCTAGCAAGCTTGCGCAGGAGGGGGGCTTGTGGCAGATATCGGCCCGCTTGGTAGGCCCCTCGGGCGGCCGATTCTTGTCCCAGCACATGCTGCCGTAGCTCAGTGGTAGAGCACTCCATTGGTAATGGAGAGGTCGACAGTTCAATCCTGTCTGGCAGCACCAGCTTTCCTCATCGACGCGAGCCCTCCGCCCGGCAGCGAGCCCGCAACACCCACGGATGCCATCGTGATCACACGTTCCCTGCCCTATGAAGGACTGCTCCACGAGATCGTCGAGCATAATGGCGTGCTCTATCTCGGCGGCATCGTCCCTGGAGATGCCGGGCTCGACATGGCGGGCCAGGCCGACGATGTGCTGCGCCAGATGAAGACCCTGCTCGAGGGGGCCGGCTCCGATCTGTCCTGCGTTCTGCAGGTGACGATCTTCATGGCTGACCTCACTGAGAAGGCCGCGTTCAACCAGGTGTGGAAGCGCTATTTCACCGCGGAGCATCTGCCGGCGCGTGCCGCGATCGGCGTTGCGGATCTCGGCCCGGGCGTCAAGCTGGAGCTGACGGCGGTCGCCGCCCGCCGCTGACCCACGAGCGACGGGTGAGGCGAGCAAGCCCGATCATTCCTGCGTTCGCACATGAAGCCGCGCTCTCGCGACGCAAGCGTCCGAGTTTTGCTGTTTTCCTTGACCCTCCTCTGTGAAGAGGGCGCAGGGAAGGCCGGGTGCCGGCTGGCACCCATGATCCGCCGCGCGAAGAAATTTGCACACGCAAATGCGCAGGCGGGACGACAGGTGGGCCGGAAAACACCCGGCCTTCCCTGCGCGATGGTTTGACGGCTTATGCCTGCTCTCCCCGGAGCCGAGTTCCTTCTGGCCTCCGTCACCTCGCGAATTGATGCTTCCAGGCCCGGTTGAGCCCAAAACCATCTCCGCAAGGCTTGACCGTAGCAACGACGGTCAGGACCACACGGTTTTGCCGTACGCAGCTTCCGGCTCCGCCAAGAGGCTTCGCCGGATGTTGGCGCCGTCCGTTCCGCACACCGACCGGGACCTCACGAGGTTCATCTCGCCCTGGTCCCGCCACGCGTGCCCGACGCAGCCGCGTCCACCGCACCCTGGCCCTCGTTCGTGACGACGTACGATCGCCCCTCTCCTTGGACCGGGATGCGCGATAGATACCGTAATTCCGAATTTCGGTAAAGTGGAATGTTTTTGCAGAAGGGGATTGACGGGGTTTGCGCGGAGGGGTGGTGTTTTGCCCGACGGGTCAGAAGCGTTGCTGGCGATATCGGGTTTTGACCCTGGCTGTGTGAAAAGGCACGAGTCAGCTAGGATTCCTCCGTTTCCTGATGGGAGATACGGATGGGACGCTTCGTTGAAGGCGCGGACAGATCCCAGCTGACGCTCTTGCCGGAATGTCTGGAGGATTGGGTAGACGACGACAACCCGGTCCATGTGATCGATGTGTTTGTCGAGGCGCTCGACCTGCATGGAATGGGATTTGAGGGTGTGATCGCCAAGGAGACGGGCCGGCCTTCCTATCATCCAGCAGTCCTTCTGAAGCTTTACATCTACGGTTATCTCAATCGGGTGCAATCCAGTCGCCGCCTGGAACGTGAGGCGTGCCGCAATATCGAGGTGATGTGGCTGATCGGCCGCCTGGCTCCCGATCATAAGACGATCGCCGATTTCCGGAGGGACAATGGTGCGGCGCTTCGGAGGGTTTGTGCGAAGTTCGTTGCGCTATGCCGGCAAATGGGCCTGTTGCAGACCCCAAGCGTCGCAATCGACGGCAGCAAGTTCAAGGCAGTGAACAATCGCGATCGTAACTTCACGCATGCCAAGATGGCGAGGCGGATGGCGCAGATCGAGGAAAGCGTCGGTCGATATCTGCGTCAACTGGATAGCGCCGATCGGCAGGAGCCATCGGAAGCGATCAGCATCAAGACGACGAGGATCAAGGAAAAGATCGCTCGACTGAAGCAGGAGATGAGCCGCCTGGAAGTGCTTGATGCGCAGATGCGCAACACGCCGGATCAACAGATATCGCTGACCGATCCGGATGCTCGTTCGATGGCCACCAGCGGACGCGGATCGGGTGTCGTCGGCTACAATGTCCAGGTCGCGGTGGACACCGAACACCATCTGATTGTTACGCATGAGGTCATAAACGTCGGCAACGACCGTGGGCAGCTTGCTCGGATGTCGAAGCAGGCCAAAGAAGTGCTCGAAGTGGACAAACTCGAGGCGGTCGCCGACCGTGGCTACTTCGACGGAGAGGAGATATTGGCCTGCGAAGAGGCTGGCGTTGCAGTCACGCTGCCCAAGCCGATGACGTCGAACGCCAAGGCGGAGGGTCGGTTCGGCAAACAGGACTTCGCCTACCTGCCTGATGAGGACGTCTACCGCTGCCCGTCCGGCCAGCTGCTGCCCTATCGTTATACCAACATCGAGCATGGAATGACGCTGCGCCGTTACTGGTCGACAGCAGCGTGCCAAGGCTGCGCAATCAAGAGCCAATGTACGCCGTCCAAGGAGCGCCGCATCACTCGTTGGGAGCATGAGCATGTGGTCGAGGAGGTCCAGAGACGGCTCGATTCCAATCCCAAAGCCATGCGGACGCGGCGCGAGACGGTCGAGCATCCCTTCGGCACGATCAAAGCCCGTATGGGTGCGACCCATTTCCTGATGAAGCGCCTACGGAATGTTGCCGCTGAGATGGCGCTGCATGTTCTCGCTTATAACCTCACGCGGGTGATGAACATCGTCGGCAAACCGCGCCTGATTGCAGCCATCCGCGCCGTCTGAAGGCCGGAAAGTACGTCCAACAGCGCAATACCGCGTCCCGATACCCACTTTGGCCGTCATTGGGCGATCTGACGCGAGAACATCAGCCGCCTGCGGTGATTGGCGACCACGGCCGCGTGCCGGCCATCTGTTTGCACACAACCAAGACCCGATGCGGAAAGCCTATCCATGGCGCCTGAAATCACGTGGTCTTTGGACCCTCGTTGGGGTAATTTTCTGTTGCAACTGATCATCGCGGGCGGTCATTTCGCCGCGGCATCAAGGGAGGACGATCATGACCTTCCGTGCACGAAGTCATCTTGCTTTCTTCGCTTCATTCTTGTTCCTGACTACGGCTGACGCGGTTCGCGCGGGCAGCGAGGACGAAGTGAAGGCTCTTTTCACAAGATTTGTTGCCGCACAAAACGCTCATGACCTCAAGGCGGTTGGTGAGCTTCTGCAAGACTCGGCTCAGTTCCTGTGGATCACGCGTGGCGCCCCTGTCTGGGGTCACGCTGCAGCAATCAAGCGCTTCGAGACCCTGTATCAGGGCACTTGGTCCCTCGACCCGAAAATGGACGAACTGAAGGTCATCGAATTGCAGACGGGGGTGGCGCAACTCTATGTGCCAGTAACCTTCATGATTTCACCGCCTGGACAGACTGCGCAGCCGACACGGTTCCTGATGAATCAAGTGCTGGTGAAAACAGGCGACGGTTGGAAGATAACAAGCATCCTTCCAATTCCTGCGCCTCAGCCATAGACCAGATTTATTCGTCGCATGAAGCTCGTAGGATGGGTAGAGCGAAGCGAAACCCATCAATGCGCTGCTCGGAGACGAAAGATAATGGGTTTCGCAAGTGCTCTACCCATCCTACGCACTGATGGTTCTATGTTCGATGGAGCGCGCCCGCCCTTGGCGAACGACCGGGCGGCTTGCGTCGTCCCTTGGCCGTTGGTGGGCATCACTTGAAGTCGGCTTGAGCCCCGAATCGAGCGTTGAGCAACCCTGTGGCACGACGTAAGCTCTCGCCCAGTTCGCTGGCTGAGGAGAAGGCGCTTATGAAGAGGCGCGACTTCATGGCAGGGTTGGGACTTGCGACTGCGCTCCCTGCTGCTTCACGAGCCCAACAGACATTCCCGACCATCGGTTTTCTCAGCACGCGTTCGCCCGATGAAGCCGCAACGCACACCAATGCTTTCAGGCGCGGCCTCGAAGAGATGGGTTACGTCGAGAACCGTAACATAAAGATCGAGTATCGCTGGGCGAAGGGTGACTACGGCAGCTTGCCGTCCTTCGCCGCTGAATTGGTCGGCCATCCTCTTTCGTTGATTGTAGGAGCGGGTGATCCCGCTGCCCGCGCGGCCAAATCGGCGACCTCGGCGATCCCCCTTGTCTTTCTCGTTGGCGACGATCCCGTTCGCGCGGGCTTGGTGACGAGCATGAACCGCCCGGGCGTAGCAACTGGCGTGAACTTCTTCACAGGCGATTTGGGCGGCAAACGCCTGGAACTCATCTGCGCGATGGTCCCCACTGCCGGCGTCATCGGCTTGCTTGTCAATCCACGCTTTGGGAGTGAGGTTGTCGAGCAGCACCGGCAGGCGGTCGCCAACGCGGCCAAGTCCCTTGGGCGCGAACTTGTCGTGCAGGCCGGGACGACGGATGCCGAACTTGACGCGGCTTTCGGCGTGCTTGGCAAGGCTGGCGTCAAGGCTTTGGTCGTGCAGAACGATCCATTCTTCGACTCCCGGCGAAGCCAGATATTGGCACTCTCATCGGAGCATCAATTGCCAGGCATCTTCCACATTCGAGAGTTTCCGGCCGATGGCGGCCTGATGAGCTACGGCGCCAGTCTTTCCGATACGTATCGCCTGCTCGGCGTCTATGCCGGCAAGATCTTGCACGGCGCGAAGCCCGACAATCTTCCGGTCTTGCGGCCAACGAAATTCGAGCTCGTCATCAACATGAAGTCGGCCAAGGCGTTTGGGCTTGCAGTGCCACAGTCCGTCCTTGTCGCATCCGATGAATTGATCGAATGACTTTGACTCGGCCATGCCAAGCTTCGCCTCTAGGCGGTCCAAGGGATGCTGGCCAGTCCAAAGATCGCACCCCTTCGCGGACGTCCGAGGTGCCGGATGTTTGACTGTGTCGCTCAAGCCTGCGGCCGTTGCAAACTGTGCTGGCGCGCCTTTTTGAAAAGCTGCGGTCACACGGCACGTTGACCCCTCATTTCATGGTGATAGTCTTTCAGCTCGCGGCCTGTCCGGGAGGACACAATGGGATGGTTCGACCGCCTGTTTGGAAGATTGTCGGAGCCGACGACCCCTCTCTTTGCGAGATTTCGGCGGAAATCGAAGGCACCGACCGACCCTGATCTTCTGAAAATTGCCAAAGACCGGAAGGGGCATGTTTCCCGAAGGGCCGTCAGGGACGAATATAATCGGCTGGTCCTGGAGAAGTACGCGCACGACAAGTCGTGATGCGAGGACCCGTCGAGGCCGATCTCGGTGGCGAAACGTGATGGTTTCCCGACGGTTCTCTCTCTTGCGCACCATCAATCGTCGCCATTCACCTGCAGTGCCGCGAAGCGATCATCGGCCCGGCGCAGCCGCCGGCACAGCTCGCGATTGACGTTCTGCAGGACGATCACGTAGGCGTGGATGTCGGCCTTGTAGCAGGCATAGAGCTTTTGGGCCGTCAGCTCGTACAGCACCGTCGGTGCCTCCGCGACCACCGTAGCGGAGCGGTTCTGCATTTCGATCAGCGTCATCTCGCCGAAGAAATCCCCAGGCTCCAAACGCGATATCGGGATGACGCCGCCCGCATGGGTCCGCTTGCTCACCGCGAGCCGGCCGGACTTGACGATGAACATCGAGCGCCCCGGCTCGCCCTCGGCCACGACGGTCGCGCCCACCTCGAAGTCGCGCTCGACCAGCATCGAGATCAAGAGGTCAAGGCTTTCGTCCGAAAGGCCACCGAAGAACGGCGTCGCCAGCAGGAACGCTTTCAGATCGGGGGACGTGACGAGCATTGCGCGAGGTTACGCCCGGTCGATGGCTGCGGCAAGCTAAGCGGCGCAGCCAGGTTCCGTCATTGCGAGCCAACGGGTCCGCGCGAAGCGCGGCCCGATGACAGGCTCCGCGAAACAATCCAGGAATGTGCCCGCGGAAACAGTCTGGATTGCTTCGTCGCAAGGGCTCCTCGCAATGACGCGGCGAGAGATTTTCGCCTCTCGACTCTGGTCCACTGCCGCGCGAAGCGAAATCCATCAGGCTCGTTCGGTGGCGGAGATGATGAGTTTCGAGAAGTGCTCTACCCGTCCTGCACAATGCGGGCTATTTGGGCCGGCGCCCCCTGATCGCGTGTGCGCGCGCACTGCAGGTGATGCGACCGTCCGCATGCGCCGGCAGGGCCGCACGCACCCGCGCGATGAGCGTCTCGACGTCTGCGGGCCTCATCGCGGCAACGGCAGGCCGGAGCGCGGGGGACTTCAGACTGATTGCCCAGAAGTCGTCGAAACCCGAAAACGTCCGTTGCACCGTGATCTCTCGCGTTTGCACGTCCTCGAGACCTGCTCCTCGCCACAGGTCCCGCAACGCGTCCATGCGGGAGGCGTCCATCCGTGGCGGGCGGGTTGCCGGAATGCCCATCGCCTTCATCTCGTCGTAGATCGGGTCGAGCGGAAAGCCGCCACCCAACATGTCCCACATATACGTCATGACCGTACCGCCGGGGACGACGACCCGCACCATTTCGCTGACGCCCCTGGCGGGATCCGGGACGAACACGAGAACCAACGCCATCACAGCCGCATCGAAGCTGCCATCCGCGAAAGGAAGTGCCATCGCATCGCCCTGGTGAAACTTTGCCACGCGCGCCGCAGGTCGCGTGCGCGCAAAGGCAAGCTGCTCTGCCGAGGGGTCAATGCCCTGGACCTCGACGGGGCTGCAGCGCTCGACCAGGAGTTCGGTGAAGGCGCCGTTGCCGCAACCGATGTCGATCCACCGCAAGCCGGGAGGAGGTGCCAGCCAATCAAGGAATATCTCGCCGGCGAACCGGCTCCAGATTCCCATCATCTGCTCGTAGGCAGCACCGTCGTCGAAGTGAATGGTCTGCTCTGCCATGTCGAGATCCTCCCGGCCCGATGACGATGCTTGGCGCGCGCCATTCTGCTCACAAGAGATGGGACGGGGGAAGTCCCGAAGCTGACCTGATCCGCCGGATTACTGTCGCGCAATGCCCTCGCTGCGCAGCAGCCGCCGCTTTCGCCACACCTTCAGGTCAATCATGACTTTCACCGTTGCCGCGAGGACGAGCGCACAAAGCGCCGCCTTGGAGATCGTCTCCATCGTTCCCTCGATCAGGAGGCAATGGATCACGCTGCCCGCGACGATGACGATGGCGAGGGGAATATGGATGATGCGCCAGGTTCGCGGCCGCAAGCCCAATGGCCTTCGCAACAGAGCCAGGAGCGCAACGATGAAGATGGCCCACATCGCGGTCACGCCGAAGGGGGAGAACGGCGTCGGCGACGAGAAGGTCAGCGCGTCCATCATGTCGGGCGGGCTGGTGACCCAGAGGCCCGCGACGTGGATCAGAATCGCCAGGGCAAGCGTGCCGCCGATCCAGTGATGGACGCGCCTGCCGCGATAGGCCGACAAGCCCGGCAGGTAGCCGCCGATCAGCAAAGGCTGCACGAGCACGAGACCGAGGGCGATGATCCCGGCGAAACCGGCGAGGATGTAGACAGGACCGCGCCAGGCGAGCTGCTCGCTGGCTGCGGCAGCGGCGACCGGCACGCCGATCGCCAAGGCAAGGGCGGCCCAGATCAGGGGCGCCCGGGCCGATCTCCATCCCTTCATCTGCAAATCGGGTTCAAGCCGGCTGCAGCACGAAGTGCGCCTCGAGGCTGGTCTCCTTGGCGCTCCGCATCACCGGCCGCAGGAAGACCGTCTTGAACTCGCCGCTGTCATAGGCGAGATGACCGTGCGGCTGGCCGAAGATCGGAATGATCTGCGGCATCTCCAGCCGGAACTTGCCGTCCTTGTCGGTGAGCGTGGCGCCGTGGCTCTGCGGCTCATGCTCCTGCCCTTCGACCGTGTGCGCCCAGATCTGGATGCGCTGCCCGGCCAGCGGAGCCCCGTCCCCGGCGCGGCGCACGGTGCCGCTCATCCAGAAACCGCCCTTGCCGATGCGATCCACGATCGCCGCGCCCTTGCGGTAATTGTTCGCGCCGCCCGACATCGACTCGGTCGGCGCGAGGCCGCTGGCGCGGGCCGGCAGCAGGAGGCCGGAACCGCCGGTTGCCAAGACACCGGTCGTCAGGACGGAGGCGCCAGCGACGAGGAGATTGCGGCGGGTGAGTGCGACCGTGGTCATGTCGGTTCCTCCGGGCGAGCAGTGCAGTGGCACCAAAGAGACTACAGCAACAGACGCCAGACGCCCAGTTGCGATGAAGGGCGCCCCGGGTCGCAATAACGCTGTTGTGAAAGCAAATAGAGCCGCGTCAGAAGTTGTTCTTGA
Organism: Bradyrhizobium sp. NC92; assembly: GCF_025200865.1. NCBI lineage: Bacteria > Pseudomonadati > Pseudomonadota > Alphaproteobacteria > Hyphomicrobiales > Nitrobacteraceae > Bradyrhizobium > Bradyrhizobium sp. NC92. The sequence goes on along the minus strand of NZ_CP104171.1, from coordinate 991,378 downwards.
TGAACTTCTCGCCGATATTGAGGGCGTCCAACAGCGACTTCCTGTCGTCGTGTCCGGTCTGATAACCCTTGACGATCGCTTTGCCGCGTTCCTCTGGGGTGCCGTGGTGTTTCGGGTGCTTGAGCATGTTGTCGCCCGCGTTGAATTGCGTCAGCGCAATCGCGGCGGCATTGAAGCTCGATTGCTGCAACTTGCGAACGCCTGCGAAGTAGCCGGCCAGGAAATCCGCATGCAGTTCCACCCGTTTGACGGTGGGCTGCCCCTCGAGGAGAATTTCGTCCACCCCCACCTTCCACTGCAGCACGTGTCCAAACTCGTGGGCGCAGATGCCGGCGACCGCGGCATCTCCCGCCTCGGGGTCGGCCATCAATTGCTTCAGGAGTCGTTGGCCGAACAGCACCGTGCCATCGGTCTCGGCCACGCGTTTCTCGCGCAATGCAAACGCATTCGGTGAGTCAAAGTCGTCGAAATAGGCGAAGCTCGGCGTGACGTTCAGACAGTCGGAAATCCGGACCAGCGTCTCTGCCAGCGCACGGTCGAATTCCTTGTCGCCCGATTTGGGAATTGACGGCCTCTCGCGCACGCTGCCGCCCTGCCCCTCAGGCTTGTTGCCGAGAATGTTGCCGGCTTCGCTCGCGGTCAGACTGCAGCCATAGGCCGGATTGTGGCGAGCGTCGGCGGCCACTGCGCCGATGCCGCCGAAGAGAAAAAGGCCGCAGCCGATGCAACATCTTCTTGTCAGCATCTGCATGTCTCCCTAGCAGAGATTTGGAAATCTTCGGCAGGCCTCCGAGGTGCCGCTTGTCTGGGGCGGGGCATTCGCCGGCGGATTTGGCACGCTTCCGGGAGTTGGAGCCGCGGTTTGCGGGAGCGGCACGGGTGGAGCCGGCAGGGACTGGGGCGTGGAGCCGATGTTGAAGTTCGCGTATTCGATCCGGTTGGTATAGAGGCTGATGCCCAACAGCCAGGTCGACACGCCCTGCTGATGCTGCGCGACCAAGGAATAGACCGGTCCCGCAGGGAGCTGGGTCTGCCCGTTCAGCACGACATTGGTCACCTGCCCGAGTTGGACCAGTTGCGGGTAGACGCCGCTGTTGCCCGTCTGCATCGCGATCGTCTGCCAGAGCTGCGGGCCGTACCAGGTCCAGTTCGGCGTGCCTGTCTGCAATTGCTGGATCACGGCCGTCAGGATTTGCCGCGGGTCCGCCTGCGCCGCCGCGGTCCGCGTCCCCTGCGTCTGAAGCAGGCAGGCCAACACGGCCGCGATCAAAAACCGGATCGATCCCTTCGACATCATCTGCATTCCCCTGCACCCCAAACTACGAAGCCAAAGCCGCCAGATGCACCGGCATCTCGATCGGTCAGTCAGCCGATCACCTGTTGATCTGCCCGGTCGAACTCCTGATATCCGGCACCGTCGAGGGCACGACGATCGGCCGCTCCGGGACTGGACGATCGACATCAGGAGCAATCCTGAACGTACTCGACCCGCCGCCCGTGCCGGATCCCGACCCAATGTCGGAGCATTGGATCCTGCACGCCATCTTGCTTCGGTCGCAGGTGCAGCCTTCGGCGATCCGGCTGAACAACTCAGCGCGAGGCAGTTGAAACGCGATCAGCGCCAGACTGGCCAGCATCAGTGTCTTGCGTGTGCTCATCCTTCACTCCACAGGCCTCAATCGAACGCTCTTGAAACCGACCACGACCGGGCGCGGCAGCAGCGTATCCGGCAACAGCACGTTCGACGTCGCGCGGCGCTCGAACGCGATCGCCCCGCCCGGCGCACCGTTCGGGCCAGCCTGCGGCGTCGGAGCGGGGGATTGCGGCTTGCCGTCGCCGCTCGCGCCTGCAGCCACGGGGGCCGCCTGCGCGGCCGCCGCCGGCAATACAGCCTGCTGGTTCACCCCCACGTTCCCCCGCGTACCGCCATCCTCGCCCATGCTGGTTTGAATCGAGCGTGCCAGGAACACGCGGCTGACAAGCGCGAGCTCGACCGAGAAGCGCGGCCGCTCAACGCCAGTCTTGCGATCCTTCACCTTGTCGTCGATCCTCTTGCCGATCAGGATCGAAAGCTGTTTGCGCAACCCTTGCTGCGTGCAGAACCCTTTCGTCGCGTCATCTTCGCAGAAGTCGAGCAGCCGAAGCTCCGCCGGCACCGCCGGAACACCATAGGTTTCGGTGGCTGAAAACCTGACCTCGACAGTTTCGGTCGAGCTTGCATCGGCACCAAATCCGCCGCCCAACAACTGGGACATCGCGCTGGCGCTGCCGCTTGCCCGCTTCACATTGGTGATGGTGAAGCGCGGGAACAGCACGAGCGGAAGGGTGGTCCGGGTCGCGGGCGGCTTAAACAGCGAGTCGGTGGCGACCGTCTGCGGCCAGACCTGTCCGTCATGGTCGGGACGGGCATTCGTGGCGGGGAATTGATAGACGGCCCGATAAGCATCCTCGATTTCCGAGGTCATATCGAGATGCAGCAATTTGATGGAGCGCCCCGCGAACGGCTCGTCCGTCGCCGAATCGCTGACCGCGTCGTCGGAGATCATCGCAAAGACATCGCCGACCTGGATGTCCTCGATGGGTGGATAGACCGGCTCGAAACCGAGTTTCTGGATCGCCTCGTTCCATTGCTTTGCGACCGAGAGCTTGGGCTGCTCGCCAGTCTCGGCCCAACGCACCAAAGCGAATGTCGCGGCTGCCACAACGATGAAGCCCGTCACCACCATCCAGGTCTTGAAACCGTTCCTTGCCGGGGCAGGCATGCCGCTCGCCGGAGGAGCCACTTCGCCCGGAGGACCACCCATGATCCAACTCTCTATTGTGCGGCGCAGCCCCGCGGCCAGGACGCCTTGCCAAAACATTTTCCGCGAGCCCAGCTTTGCTGGTGCTCACTCACGATGGTCGCTCCATCGACAATCAATCGCGTCTCAGGATGCGGCTTCGTTCACAAAACAGGCCTTCAAACAATACGTGTCACTAAACATGAAACTCGCGATGGTTGCCACTGGCAATTCGCACAATTCCGGAGTTGGCGGTCCTGCCGCGCGGCTGGGGGCCGGGTCGTAATGACGCACGCAGGCCCAACCGCCGTCGTGCCGTAGCTGGCCTGCAGGTTCCTGCTCCGCGAGAGGGAGCTGAGGCTCCACACCGATGCCCTGCCAGCGCGCATCAGCGGCAACGCAGGGACGCTTGCCAGACGCCTGAAAAACGCCAGCTATTTCAATACGATCCGTATCCATCCATGCTTGACCGACATGGTCGAGCGTTGCGCGGCGGCGCTAACATTCCCATGGACGGGCACTACATGTGAAAGGCCAATGCGCATCCACTCACCGGTACCCTCCCCATGATCCCCTTCTCCGTGCTCGACCTCGCCCCCATTCGCCAAGGCGGCGACGCGGCGCAGGCCTTCCGCAATTCGCTCGATCTGGCCCAGCACGCGGAGAGGTGGGGGTTCAAGCGGTTCTGGCTGGCCGAGCATCACAACATGACGGGCATCGCCAGCGCGGCGACGTCGGTGGTGATCGGACACGTCGCGGGGGGCACGAAGACGATCCGCGTCGGCTCCGGCGGGATCATGCTGCCGAACCACTCGCCGCTGGTCATCGCCGAGCAGTTCGGCACGCTGGAATCGCTCTATCCCGGACGGATCGATCTCGGGCTCGGGCGGGCGCCGGGCACCGACCAGTTCACCGCGCGGGCGCTGCGGCGCGACCTCGCCACCACGTCCGAGAACTTTCCGCATGACGTGCTGGAGCTGCAGGCGCTGCTCGGCGACGTGCAGCCGAACCAGGCGATCCGCGCCGTGCCCGGCATGGGGACCAAGGTGCCGCTGTGGATTTTGGGATCGAGCACGTTTGGCGCGCAGCTTGCGGCGATGCTCGGCCTGCCCTTCGCCTTTGCCTCGCATTTCGCGCCGCAGATGATGATGCCGGCGCTGCGCGAATATCGCGCGCGCTTCGAGCCCTCGGCACAGCTCGACAAGCCCTATGCGATGGTCGGCGTCAACGTCTTCGCGGCCGAGAGCGACGCGGAGGCGCAGCGGATGTTCTCCTCGCTGCAGCAGCAGTTCATCAACCTGCGCCGCGGCACGCCCGGCCCGTTGCCGCCGCCGGTCGACGACATGGAGGCGCTGTGGTCGCCGGCTGAGAAGGCCATGGTCGGCCAGTCGCTGTCGTGCTCCGCGGTCGGCTCGCCCGATATGGTCGAAGCGAAGCTGAAGGCGCTGATCGCCGAGACCGGCGCGGACGAATTGATGACGACGGGGCAGATCTACGACCATTCCGCGCGGCTGCGCTCGTTCGAGATCGCAGCAGAGATTCGCGGCCGCCTGGCGGCGCAGCCGGCCCGGTGATCACCGGGGCCGGACGTCGGCGATGCCCTCCGAGCGTGGCAAATTCGCGCAGATTGCAGTTGCGGCCTTGGCGTCCTACACTCGGTGCCTGGAAGGGTAGCGTAGCGCCGATCCCTCAAAGCCTGATCGTAGGCCGCCGATGGACGTGGTCCGCAGTCGCGCATTCGATTTCGTCGAGACGGTGCGGCAGCTCCCGGACGCCGCGAGCATTCTGGATGCGATGAGCCGCACGCTCGGCCAGCACGGCTTCGACTATTTCTGCACTTCATATGTCGCCCCGCTGTCGACCGAACAGCCGCGCGAGGCGGTTCTCGCCGAACGGTTGCCGGCCGGCTTTCTCGATATGTATTCCGAGGCGCAGTATGTGTGGCACGATCCTGCGCTGCGTCATTGCAGAACAACGCTTCAGCCGTTCCGCTGGTTCAGGGAAGCGCCGTACGATCCGGAACGGGAGCCGCGCGCCGTCGAGCTCGTGCGACGCGCCCGCGATTTCGGCATGGTGGATGGCGTGGTGATCCCGGTCATCTCGCCAGCGGGCCGCACCGGCCAGGTGTGGTTCGGCGGCGCCGAGATCGACCTGCCGGAGCGCGATCTCCCCGCGCTCCACCTCATGGCGCTTTACGCCTTCGACCGGGTGCTGGCGCTGCGCGGCCGGCCCGAGGCTCCGCAGCTCGTACTGTCCTCGCGTGAGCGCGAGGTGCTGACGCTCGCGGCCGTCGGGCGATCCAGCGACGAGATCGCCGACGCCTTGACCATTACGGTACGCACCGTGAAGGCGCACATCAGCAGCTGCTGCAAGAAGCTCGGCGCAGCCACCCGCACGCAGGCCGTGATGATCGCCATGCGCGACCGGATCATCTCGCCCTGAGCGTGAATGGCCGATCGCGACCGGAGCCGATCAGTCGGCAAAGCCGAACAGCTTGGCCGGATTGTGCACCAGAATCTTTTCCAGCTCGGCCTGATCCAGCGCGTAGCGGTACATCAGCTCGAGCAGATCGGCATCGTTCGGCGGCTGCTTCACCGAGACCGGATGCGGCCAGTCGCTGGCCCAGACGCAGCGATCGGGGGCGGCCTCGATATAGGCGCGCGCGATCGGGATCACGTCGTCGTAGGGCGCACCGGCCTTCGAGGTCTTCTCGCCGAGCGAAAGCATCACCCAGAAATTGCCCTTGGCCAGCAGCTCCAGCATCTTGCGCAGGTTCGGATCGTTCCTGCCGGCCTCAGGGTCAGGCCGCGCCATGTGGTCGATCAGCACGGGCACGTCGAGGTTCTCGTATTTGGCGACGCTGGAGACGATGCCGTCCTTCTCCGGCTGGATCTTGACGTACCAGCCGAACTCGCGGATGCGGGCGATGGCGCGGGCGAAATCGGCGTCCGACAGCACCGCGCCGAGTTCCTGGCGGAAGCTGAAGCGGGCGCCGCGCACGCCGGCGTCGTGCAGCTTGGCGAGATAGGAGTCGCTGGCTTCCGCGAACACCAGCGCATTGGCGCAGCCGCGATAGTTCGGGCCCATCGCTTTGAGCCCGTCGAGCACGACGGCATGGTCGGCGCCGTAGGTCGTGGTCTGCACGATGATGCCGCGCTCGATGCCGAGCGCCTTGTGCATGCGCAGCGCCGCTTCCCACGTCGCGGTCGGCATCCGATAGGCGGCGCCGGGACGTTCCGGATATTTCTCGATCGGCCCCAGCACGTGGAACTGGCTGTCGATGGTCTTGGGCGGCGGCGCCTTGATCGGACGGCGCGGGTTGGGGTCGAACGGCAGATAGGTCGGCATGCGCTAGAACTCCTCAGTCGATCACGGCGGTGAAGTCGCACTGCACCAGCGCGCCGCCATCCATGTTGTCCATCGGCAGCGCGTGGCGTGCGGGGCGCGAATGCTCGTCCGGAAACATTTTCAGCCATTCGACATTGAGGGGCCCGCGCTGCGCGCGATCCTTCAGCCACACCGTCATCTTGATGATGTCGTCGGTGGTGCCGCCGGCGGCCTCCACCGTCGCCTTCATATGCGCGAACATGTTGGCGCATTGGGCATCCAGGCTTTCCGGCATCGCATTGGTCACGGGATCGCGGCCGAGGATGACGCCCGACATCACGAGATTGCCGATGCGGCAGGCGTTCGGAATCGGGTTGACGTGCTTGAAGCCGCCGATGTGGATGCTCTTGCGCCGCGTTTGGCCGCTCATGGTGCGCTCCCTGCTTGTTGTTGTTTCAGACGAACTGGCATGACACGGAGCCGAAGGCGCCGTAGTCGGCATGGAAGGTGTCGCCGCGGCGGATGTCGACCGGACGCGTGAACGATCCCGCCAGCACGACCTCGCCGGCTTTGAGATGCTCGTCATGGGGCGCGAGGCGGTTGGCGAGCCAGGCGATACCGTTGGCGGGGTGATTGAGCACGCCGGCTGCAAGGCCGGTCTCCTCGACCTCGCCATTGCGGAACAGTAATGCGCCGATCCAGCGCAGATCCGCATCCATCGGGCGGATCGGCCGGCCGCCGAGCACCAGCGCAGCATTCGCAGCGTTGTCCGAGATCGTGTCCATGACCTTGCGCGTCTTGCCCGTTTCCGGGTCGACGCGGTGCATGCGCGTCTCCAGAATCTCCAACGCGGGCGTGACGTAGTCGGTGGCGTTGAGCACGTCGAAGATGGTGCAGTCGGGTCCGCGCAGCGGCGCCTTCAGCACGAAGGCGAGCTCGACCTCGATTCTTGGCGCGTGGAAGCGGTCGAACGGAACAGGCGTGGCATCGGCGTAAAACATGTCGGCGAACAGCACGCCGTAGTCGGGCTCATTGATGCCGACCGCGTTCTGCATCGCCTTCGAGGTCAGGCCGATCTTGTGGCCCTTGATGATGCGGCCGCGGCCGAGCTGGAGTTTGGTCCAGGCGCGCTGGACGGCGTAGGCGTCCTCGATGCTGAAATCGGGATAGTCCTTGGTGAACATCGGGATCAGCGATTTGGTGCGCTCGGCTTCATCGAGGCGCGCGGCGAGGCGTTCGATGGTGGCGGTATCCAGCATCATCTATTGCTCCGCGGCAACCGTGTTGCGCAGCACGCCGATGCGGCTCGACTCGACCTCGACGACGTCGCCCGCCTTGAGCCAGCGCGGCGGATCAAAGCGCGCGCCCGCGCCCGTCGGCGTGCCCGTCACGATCATGTCGCCGGGCTTGAGGGTGGCGAAGGTCGAGAGATAGGAGATCAGGAAGTCGAACGGGAACATCAGCCGCTCGGTGGTGTCCTGCTGCCTCACCTCGCCGTTGACGCGCGTTGTGATGTCGTGGGGACCACGCGGGTCGAGCTCGTCCGCGGTGACGATCCACGGGCCGATGCTGCCGGAGCGATCGAAGTTCTTGCCCTGCGTGACGTTGAACTTGCCGTGGCGCAGCCAGTCGCGGATCGTGCCCTCGTTGCACAAGGTCATGCCGAAGATGTGCGACCACGCTTTTTCGCGCGGAATGTGGCGACCGCCCTGCCCGATCACGATGACGAGCTCGCCTTCGTAGTCGAGCTGATCCGAGACTTTGGGCTTCTCGATCGGCTGGCCGGAGCCTGATATCGAGGACATGCTGCGCACGAACAGGCTGGGGTATTTGGGCAGGTCCGAATTGTCTTTGTATTCCGCATTGCGCTCGGCGTAGTTCACGCCGATGCACCACAGCTTCTCCGGCGCCAGCACCGGCGGCAGCAGGACGAGCTGGTCGAGCGCATGGTCCGGCTTCTGTCCCGCGACGGCTTCCTGCGCGTCGACGCGTGCGTTGGCCGCGATCAGCGCCTTCACATCCGAATAGTCGCGGCCGATGCGCCTGGTCAGATCGACCACGCCGCCGTCCACGGCCGCGCCATAGCGCGCCTCGCCGTCCAGGAGATAGCTCAGCAGTCGCATTGGATGTCCTCCGATGATCTTGGGGCGGCGGCTGGCGATGAGCCCCGCGCGCTCAGTCTTTCGATTTGGGAGTCTGGAACACGCTGTTGAGCGTCACGATCTCGCCGAGCCGGGCGTAACGCGGGCCGCCGATGCGCGCGATCGGGTCGAGCGCCCTGGTCTCGACCTTGCCGTCGTTGACGAGGCCATCGCGCAAATGGAACAGCACGACCTCGCCGACGATGAGCCGGCTCTTGGCGTCACCGAATTCGAGACACTGCCGGAACCGGCACTCCATCGCAACCGGCGCGGCGGCGAGCCGCGGCACCTTGATGCGCTCGCTAGCGAGCGTTTCGAGCCCGAGATGCTCGACCTCGCTGACCTCAGGTGGATGCTCGACGGAGCTGTCGTGCAAGGCCTGCATCAGCGGGGTGTCGGCGATGTGGATGACATATTCCTCGGTATCGAGGATGTTGTGCGCGGTGTCCTTGTAGTCGGCGCCCTTGCGGCCGACGCTGATGGCGAGCATCGGCGGCTTCTGCGAGACGAAGGTGAAGGCGCTGAACGGGGCGAGATTGAGCACGCCCGTGGCTGACAGGCTCGTCACCCACGCGATCGGGCGCGGCACCACGATGCCGGTCATCAGACGGTAGATGCGCTCGGCGCCGAGCTCGGTGGGGTCGATCCGCATCGATCAATCCGCCCTGATATTGGCCTTGCGCACCACCGGAATCCACTTGGCGTCCTCGCGCTCGAGATAGGCCTTGAATTCGTCCGGCGTCATCGGCGTGGCTTCGCCGCCGAGTTTTTCGAACTTGTCGATCACGGCGGGGTCCTTGAGAATCGCGACCAGCGTCTCGTGCAGCTTCTCGACGATGGGCGCCGGCGTGCCTGCTGGCGCGAACAGGCCGGTGAAAGTCTGGCCGTCGAAGTCCTTGTAGCCGAGTTCGGCGAAGGTCGGCACATCTGGCAGCGACTTCAATCGGTGCGGGCTGGTGACGGCGAGCGGACGGAACAGGCCGGCCTTGATGTGCTGGAGACTGACCGTGAGCTGGTCGAACGCGAACTGCACCTGGCCGCCCAGGAGATCGTTGATCGCCGGCGCGTTGCCGCGGTAATGCGCCGTGACCCATTGCAGCCCGAGGCTGGACTGCATCAGCTCGCTCAGCAGATGGTTGGTGGTGCCGGGGCCGGGCGAGGCCATGGTCAGCTTGCCGGGCTCGCGCTTGGCGAGATCGAGAAACTCCTTGAGCGTGGTCGCCTGCACCGACGGATGGACCTCGAGCACCAGCGGCGTCATCGAGATCGTCGAGATCGGGAGAAAGTCCTTCTTCCAATTATAGGCGTCGCGCTTGTTGATCTCGGTTGCGAACAGCACCGGGCCGTTGGCGCCGACGAACAGCGTGTAGCCGTCGGGCGCCGACTTGGCGAAGGCTTCGCCCGCGATCATGCCGCCGGCGCCGGCCTTGTTCTCGATGACGAAGGGTTGGCCGAGCTTTTCCTGGAGCTTGTCGGCGACGATGCGCGCGGCGCTGTCGACGTTGCCGCCGGCGGGATAAGGCACGATCAGCTTGACGTTGCGCGCCGGCCATTGCTGGCCCAACGCGGGCCCGGCCAGCATCGCAGTAACGGCAGCTATGGCAATCCAGATTAATCGCATGTTAACCTCCCGGCGGCGCTTCCAATTCCATATCGGGCGCCGATGACTTTCGTGCATGGCATCCCGATCGGAGGGCAATCTCCCGATGCGCGCTTGCCCTGTCGAGGGAATTGTGGCGTTCTTGTCCATATTATGGACAAGAGACGTGCAACGAAACTCGCCCGCAGCGCCGTGGAACCGCGACAAGGCGCGCAGGCGATCCGGCGCGCGCTCGCGGTGCTGCGCATTCTTGCCGCGGGGCGCGAGGACGGTGTGCCATTGGCCGAGGTGGTCCGCACCACGGGCCTCACCCGCCCGACCGTGCATCGCATCGTCCACGTGCTGATCGAGGAAGGCATCGTCGAGCGGCATGGCAGGAGCGGCCGCTACGCGATCGGCAACCAGGTGCCGGAGCTGGCGCTGGCGCGCCCGCGGCCCTCGCGGCTCTTGGTCGCGGCAACGCCGTCGCTGCAGCGCGCGTCTGCCGAGATCGGCGACACGCTGTTCCTGACCGTGCGCACCGGCAACGACACGCTGTGCGTCGACCGCCGGATCGGCGTCTATCCGATCCAGGTGCTGTCGATCGAGGTCGGCGCGCGGCGGCCGCTCGGCGTCTCCAGCGCGGGCGTTGTCATCCTCGCCGCGATGCCGGCGCAGGAGGCACGAAGGATCGTCGCGGCGAACGAGAAGCGGTTCGAGGCCTACCGGACCGACGTCGCGACCGTGCTCGGCGAGGTCACCGCCGCACGGCGCCTCGGATACGGCCTGAGAGAGACCGGCCTGGTGCAGGGGACGAAATCGATATCGACCTGGATCAAGACGCCGGACGGCCAACCGGCTGCGGCGATGACAGTCTCCGCCGTTCGCACGCGGCTCGGCCCCCGCCGCGAGCAGGAGGTCGCGGAGATCTTGCTGCGGGAAGCCCGGATCATCGAGCAGGCGATCGGGGGCTAGCGACGACACCGGACGGCATTTCTTCGCCTGTCCCCGCTTGCGGGGAGAGGCCGAAATTCGAGCGAAGCTTGAATTCCGGGTGAGGGGGAGTCTCCGCGAGTCTAACTGCCACCGTTTTCGCGGAGGCAGCCCCTCACCCCAACCCTCTCCCCGTAAGAACGGGGCGAGGGGGCGCACTGCCGCTGTCGCGCTGTCAATGGGCTGACTTGGCACACCGTTTTATGGCACAACGGCCGCCATCACCGACCGACCAACGAGGCCACGCATGCCCGCGCCGAAACCGCCTGCCTTCGAGACCCTGAGCCTGCATGCGGGCCAGCATCCGGATCCCACGACCGGCGCCCGGGCGGTGCCGATCTACCAGACCACGTCCTACGTGTTCCAGGATTCCGACCACGCCGCGGCGCTGTTCAACCTGGAGCGCGCCGGCCACATCTATACCCGCATCTCCAATCCGACCACCGGCGTGCTGGAGGAGCGGCTTGCCGCGCTCGAAGGCGGCGTCGGCGCGATCTGCACTGCCAGCGGCCAGGCGGCGCTGCATCTGGCGATCGTCACGCTGCTCAATGCCGGCGACCACATCGTGGCGTCGAGCTCGCTCTATGGCGGCACCATCAACCTGCTGGCGCACACGCTGCCGCGCTTCGGCATCACCACGACGTTCGTGAAACCGCGCGATCACGACGCGTTCCGGTCGGCGATCAAGCCGAACACGAAGCTCGTGATCGGCGAGACCATCGGCAATCCCGGGCTCGAGGTGCTCGACATTCCCAAGGTTGCGGCGATCGCGCATGAGGCAAAGATTCCGCTTCTGATCGACAACACCTTCGCCACGCCCTATCTCAGCCGCCCGATCGAGCTGGGTGCCGACATCGTCATGCATTCGGCGACCAAATGGATCGGCGGCCATGGCATCGCGATCGGCGGCGCCATCGTCGACGGCGGCCGCTTCGACTGGCGCGCATCGGGCAAGTTCGGCGTGCTGACGGAACCCTATGGCGGTTATCACGGCATCGTCTTCGACGAGCAGTTCGGCACGGCCGCCTTCATTATGCGCGCCCGCACGGAAGGCCTGCGCGATTTCGGCGCCTGCCTGTCGCCGACCAACGCATCCCAGCTGCTCCAGGGCGTCGAGACGCTCGGCGTGCGCATGGACCGGCATATACACAACACGCATCTGGTGTTGGAAGCGCTGAAGGCCAACAAGGCGGTGGACTGGGTGCTGCATCCCTCGCTCGAGGATCACACGGACTACCAGCTGGCAAAGACGCTGCTGCCGCGCGGCGCCGGCTCGATCGTGTCCTTCGGCATCAAGGGCGGGCGCCCCGCCGGGCGCAAATTCATCGAGAGCTTGCGCATGATCAGCCATCTCGCCAATGTCGGCGACGCCAAGACGCTGGTGATCCATCCGGCCTCGACCACGCATCAACAGATGGACGCCGAGCAGCTCAAGGCGGCCGGCATCGGCGAGGAGCTGGTGCGGCTCTCGGTCGGCATCGAGACCGCAAGCGACATCATCGACGACCTCAATCAAGCGCTGCGCATCTCGCAAAAGGCCTGACATCATGAAGCTCTCCGTCAACGGCACCGATGTGTTTGTCGCAACCGGCGGCCGCGACTTCGACAAATCCCTGCCCGCGGTCGTCTTCATCCACGGCGCCGGCTTCGACCATTCAACCTGGGCGCTGCACACGCGCTGGTTCGCCCATCACGGTTTTTCCGTTCTGGCGCCCGACCTACCCGGCCACGGCCGCTCTATTGGGCCTTCACTCGACAGCATCGCCGAGATGGCCGACTGGACAGCAGCGCTGCTCGAAGCGGCAGGCGCTGCGAAGGCGCATCTGATCGGCCACTCCATGGGCTCGCTGATCTCGCTGGAAACGGCGGCGCGGCATCCGGACAAGGTCTCAGCGCTGAGCCTGATCGGTACTGCCGCGACCATGACGGTGGGTCCGGATCTCCTGAAGGCCGCCGAAGCCAACTCGCAGGATGCCAACGACATGGTCTCGATCTGGGGCCTCGGTTTCAATGCGGAACTCGGCGGCAGCCTTGCGCCCGGTCTGTGGATGCATGGCGGTGCGCAGGCGGTGCTGAAGTCATGCGAGCCGGGCGTGCTGTTCAGGGATCTGTCGGCTTGCAACTCCTATACGAATGCGCTTGCCGCTGCAGCGAGCGTGAAGGTGCCGACAACGCTGATCCTGGGCGAAAAGGACATGATGACGCCGGCCAAGGCGGGCAAGGCGCTCGCCGCCGCGATCCCGCATGCAAAGACCGTCGTGGTGCCCGGCGCCGGCCACATGATCATGGCCGAGCGGCCGGACGAGCTGCTGGCGGCGCTGCGGAACTAAACGGATCGATCTCCTGTCTTGCGCGTTGCGGTCAGACATCCCTCTCACTCAAGAAGGGGAACTCGACCATGCCGAGACAGGAAGTCATTCGCAAAGCGAGGCAAGACAAGCGCGCCGGCAAGTCGGCCAGCACGCAGGCCGGCGAATTCGTCAAGGACGAGATCGACAGGATTCGCAAGGGCAAGCACGGCGCGCGCTCGACCAAGCAGGCGATCGCGATCGGCCTGTCCGAGGCGCGCCGGGCCGGCGTCGATCTGCCGCCACCGCGCAAGGGACGCACCAAGAAGGCGACGCGGCGCAGTGCCAAATATGCCTATGAGGTCGGCCAGGGCAAACGGACGCCGAAGCGGAGGCCGAAAGTATCGCGCGCCGTCACGAACGTCCTGAAGAAGGAGCCGCGATCGACCGCATCGCGCAGTGCGCTGTCGAAACAGGCCAAGCGAGCCGCAAGCCGCCGAACCGCAGCGTCCCGCTCGGCCACGGCGCGGAAGGCGAGCCGCACCAAAGGCGCAAAGGTCCGCTCCGCTGCCGCCAAGAAGGCGGCGCGCACCAGGGCGCGCCGCCGGAGCTGATCAGTCGCGCCGGTTCAAGAACCCGGCGTCCATTTCCAGACGATGTCGGAGACGTTGACCGGCTTCGGGATCAGGCCCAGCTTTGCGAAGCGATCGGCGACCGCTTGCTGGCTCCTGACCACCTCGGCGTCGAGCGGCACTACGCGGAAGTTGGAGCGATCCACGAAACGCCTGACGGCCTCGATGTCAACGCCGGTCGCGTCTGCCTGGGCTTTGGCGACGTCCTCGTGGTGTTCGTTGGCCCAGACGCCTTCGGACGCGAAGGTCGTGTTCAGCTTCGCGACCAGCGCCGGATACTTCTCCACGAAATCCGTGTTGGCGATGTAGAACGCATTCGGCTTGTGCACGTCCTTGTCGAAGGCGATCACGCGCGCGCTCTCCTTCAATTCGGCGATCGCCAGATAGGGATCCCAGATCGACCAGGCATCGACCGAGCCCTTGACGAAGGCTGCCGTCGCATCGGCCGGGGCGAGCGGCGCAGGCGTGATGTCGGACCAGGACAGGCCGGCCTTTTCGAGCGCGGCGACCAGCAGATTATGCGCGCTCGATCCCTTGCCGAAGGCGACGCGCTTGCCCTTGAGATCGGCGAGCGAGCGAATCGGCGAATCCTTCGGCACGATGATCGCCTGGGTGTTGCCGTCGGATTTCACCGCAGCGACGTAGCGGATCTTGGCGCCGCCGGCCTGCGCGAAGATCGGCGGGGAGTCGCCGACATAGCCGAAATCGACGCTGCCGACATTGATGGCCTCCAGCAGCGGCGGACCGAACTGGAAGTCGATCCACTTGATCTCGATGCCGAGCGGTTTGAAGGCGTTTTCCAGAGTCTGGCGCTGGCGCACCGCCGGGAAGAAACCACCCTTCTGCGTGCCGATGCGGATTTCCGCCGGCTTGTCCTCGGCGTGGGCGGGTACAGCCAGGGCCGTCGCAAGCAACAGCGTCGTAGCCAGAATGTGTCGTCGATTGATCATAACGCGGTCCTTTCGGTGGGATCAGTTGGCGAAAAGTTGCGAGCTCGCGCGACCGCCACGCTCGGAGAACACCGCACGGGCGGCGCGCTCGGCCTCGCGGGCCGAACGGAACTGGCGGCCTTCGAGGCTGTCGAACAGGCGCTCGGAGGAGAAGAAGCGGAAGCCGCGCTCATCACGCGTGATGATGCCGGCGGCGCGGTCGTGGATTTCGATGATGTAGGCGTTCGACTGGATCTGGGACATGACTGCTCGTTCGCCGAAGTTCGGCGTTTCTGTCTTGGGATTTTCGGTGTGAGGTGCTGCTAGGAAACGGTCAGCAGCAACAACAGGCGCCCGTGGCCGCAGAGAAACAGCGCCGCGTCATGCACGCATGCATGTCGTTCTGATTGCGCTGGCGATCGGGTTTCATAATGCGGCTTCAGGCTCGATGAGCAGTTTCGGTGCCTCGAATATCGAGCGATCGGCAGGATTGGTCAATGAAATGGCTATCCATATTTGCGGCGCGCGCGCTGGGCGGGTTCTCTCGCCGCAAGCACGGACAGACGGATTCATCTCGCGATGAGTTCAACGCGCGCGGGCAGCGGGCATGATACGCTCCCAACGCCAATGATATGGGAGGTTCCAGGCATGGCGGATGCTCTGAAGGGGCGCACGGCGCTCGTGACCGGCGGCTCGCGCGGAATTGGCGCAGCTGTCTGTCGTGCGTTGGCCGAAGCAGGTGCAGCGGTTGCGATCAACTGCCGCGAGAGAATTAACCAGGCCGAGCAGCTGGCGGGGGAGATTGGCAAGCAGGGCGGCCGCGCCATCGTGGTCGCCGCCGACGTCTCGCAGCGCGAAGCCGTGGCTGATATGGTCGAGCGTGTCACGGCCGGGCTCGGGCCGATCGACATCCTCGTCAACAATGCCGGCATTGCGATCACGCGCATCGTCGACGATCTCACCGAGGATGATTTCGACCGCACCATCCTGGTCAACCTGAAATCCGCTTTCCTGTGCACGCAAGCGGTGTTGCCATCGATGCGCGCGCGGACATGGGGCCGCATCGTCAACATCTCCTCGGGTGCCGCGCGCGGTGCGGGCTCGATCGGCCCGCACTACAATGCGTCAAAGGCAGGCATGGAGGGCCTGACGCGCGGCTATGCGGCGCGGCTGGTGAAGGAGGGCATCACCGTGAACGCCGTGGCGCCATCGCTGATCGAGACCGACATGATGAGCGGCCAGCTCCAGCTCGTCGGCCGCATCCCCCTCGGCCGCTTCGGCACGGCGGATGAGGTGGCGAAAGCCGTGATGCTGCTGGTCGACAATGCCTACATGACCGGACAGACCATCGCGCTGAGCGGCGGGATGGCGTTTAATTGAAGCGGAGCGGCGGGCTCTTCTTCCTTCTCCCCTTGTGGGAGAAGGTGGCGCGAAGCGCCGGATGAGGGGTATCTATCCGCGCGCAACACTCTTCGTGAGGATGGAGACCCCTCACCCGTCTCGCCGCTTCGCGGCGAGCCACCCTCTCCCACAAGGGGAGAGGGGAAGAAGGAACTCACCACATCGTTGCCGCCGCCCGTTCCGGCCAGATCCGGTCGTACTCCGCACCGCCGACCTTGTTGTCACTCATCTCCGCAAGAATCTGCCCCGGCGTCGGCAACGACTTCGGATCGACGCGCTTGTCGGGATTCCAGAGGTCGGCGCGGACGATGGCGCGGGCGCATTGGAAGTAGATCTCCTCCACGTTCATCACCATGACGCTGCGCGGCGCCTTGCCCTCGACCTCGAACGAGGCCAGCAGCTCCGGATCGATCGACAGATGCGCGCGGCCGTTGGTCCGCACCGCATTGCCGGAGCCGGGAATCAGGAACATCAACGACACGCGCGGGTCGCGCACGATATTGCGCAAGGAATCGACCCGGTTGTTGCCGCGGCGGTCGGGCAGCATCAGCGTCTTGGGGTCGTGGATGCGGACGAAGCCGGGCAGATCGCCGCGCGGAGAGCAGTCGATTCCCTCGGGCCCGATGGTGGCGAGCGCGGCGAACGGCGCCTTCTCGATGAAGATGCGGTAGAGCGGGGTGACGTGGTCGGCGACCTTCACGGTCGAGGCGTCATTGGTGGCGCCGTAGATGGCTTCCAGCTGTTCGATCGTTTCGATCACCGTCATTCCACACTCTCTCTATCGCGCCGACAACTCGTCTTGCCAGCCTTGATTCCTGATCACGCGTACCAGCTGGCGGCTGTGATAATCCGCGCTGCCGGCATTGAGGATGGTGACATCCGCCTGCGCCGACGCCTCGTCGACGCTGCGCGACAGCCGCTCGGCGATGTCGCCGTCGCTCTTCCGGGCGCGCGCGGCAAGCCGCTGCGCCAACACGTCCGGCGGCGCCGTGATCGCGACCACCACGACCTCGGCATAGGCCCGGCGCAAGGCTTCGATCACGGTGCGCGAGACGTTGACGACGATGGTGCGGCCCGCGCGGATGTCGTCGTTGATCTCGAGCGGCAGTGCATAGCAATGCCCATGCGCCTCCCAGTGCACGGCGAAGTCGCCGTGCTCGCGCGCGCGGCGGAATTCGTCGGGGCTGACCGCGATATTGTCTTCATCGGCCGAGGACGCACGCGTCACGATGCGGCGCGGGAAGACGATGTCGGGATCGTCGCTGCAGACAGTTTGCGCCAGCCGCAGCAAGGTATCCTTGCCAGCGCCGCTGGGGCCGACCACGAGCACAAGCCGGCCGGGGCCGATCGCACCCGCCTCGCCCTGCGCCGTGGTCACCATTTCGCTCATGCGACGCGGTGTCCTTCGCGCCACACGCTGCGGACCACGGGAACGTGGCCTGCGACATGGACCCGGATCAAATCGGCGCGCTTGCCGGTCGCGACCTCGCCGCGGTCGGTGAGGCCGACCGCCTCGGCGGGCGCCTTCGTCACCGTGCGAACCGCTGCCGGAAGGCTGATCGCGGGCACATGCTCGGGCAATTGCAGCGCGGCCATCAAAAGGCTCGACGGGATGTAATCCGACGACAGGATGTCGAGCAGGCCTTCGCGCGCGAGATCGACCGCGGCGATGTTGCCGGAATGCGAGCCGCCGCGCACCACGTTCGGCGCGCCCATCAGGATGTCGATGCCGGCCTGGTGCAGGCCGCGTGCGGCCTCCAGCGTAGTCGGGAATTCCGCGACCGAGACACGGTCGCGCACGGCGTCCGCGACGTTCTCCTCGGTGGTATCGTCGTGGCTCGCCAGCGGAATGTTGTACTGATGCGCCAGCGCCACGATCTCGCGCATGTTCGCCGCGGCATAGAGCCTCTGATATTCGAAACGCTTTGCGAACAATTCGTCGAGCTCGGCATCGGTCTTGCCGCCGCCCTTGCCGCGGTAATAGTCGCGCAGCTTGACCTCGTCGCGGAACTGGCGCTGGCCGGGCGTGTGGTCCATCAGCGACATCAGCTTGACGTCCGGACGGTCGATCAGCTCCTTGGCTTCCTCGACCACGCTCGGCATCGGGATCTCGCAGCGCAGATGCAGGAAGTGATCGGCGCGCAGCAGGTTGGCCTCGCGCGCATTGGTGATCGCGGCGGCGAGCACGCCGGCGCGGCCATCGACCTCCTCGGCGCCGTCCTCGCGCCAGACCCGGAGCGAATCGAATACGGTGGTGATGCCCGAGGTCGCAAGCTGGCCGTCATAGGAGATGACGGCGGCGACCGGATTCCAGAACACCTTTGGCCGCGGCACGTAATGCGCTTCGAGATGATCGGTGTGGAGCTCGATCAGGCCGGGCATGATCAAGTCGCCGCCGGCATCCTCGGCGCCCGCGGGCGCCCTGCCCTCGCCGATCTCCGCAATGCGGCCGTCGGCAAGCGCGAGCCAGCCCTGCTCGATCACCCGGTCAGCCAGCACGATCCTGGCATTGGCGATCACGGATTCCTTCTTCATTTCCCCATTCCTTCAGGCCGCGGCGGCAAAGCTGGTGACGTCAACGATGCGGTCGGCAATCAGATGACGGATTTCGTCGTCATGGACAATGGCGACCATGGCGACGCCCTGATGTTTCTTTTCAGCGACCAGCTCGACCACCACGGCGCGATTGGCGGCATCCAGCGAGGCGGTCGGCTCGTCCAGCAGCAGGATCGGCAGGTCCGAGATGAAGCCGCGCGCGATGTTGACGCGCTGCTGCTCGCCGCCGGAGAAGGTCGCGGGCGGCAGCTGCCAAAGTCGCTCGGGGATGTTGAGACGATGCAGCAATTCGCCGGCGCGCGCCTGTGCGTCGGCCCGGCTCATGCCGTTCAGGATCAGCGGCTCCGCGACGACGTCGATGGTCGCAACCCGCGGCACGGCCCGCAGGAACTGGCTGACATAGCCGATGGTGGAACGGCGGATATTGAGCACCTGACGCGGCTCGGCGGTGGCGAGATCGACCACCCCGCCGCGATGGCGGATACCGATCCGGCCGCTGTCGCAGCGATAATTGCCGAAGATCATCTTCAGGATCGACGATTTGCCGGCGCCGGATGGGCCCGACAACACGACGCACTCGCCTGGATTGACCTGGAAGGTTACCCCGCGCACCACCGGCAGCTCGATGCCGCCCTGCAGGTGCATCGTGAAGGTCTTGCCGGCGTCGGTGATGTCGATCATGGCGGTCATTGGGGGGCTCATATTGCAAGGTTCATGGCGGCAGGATCGAGGAGACGAGGACCTGGGTATAGGGTTCGCGTGGATCGTCGAGCACCTGATCGGTCAGGCCGGTCTCGATGACGCGGCCGCCCTTCATCACCATCACGCGGTGCGACAGGAGGCGCGCCACCGCGAGATCGTGGGTGACGATGATTGCGGCGAGGTTCAGCTCGGCGACGAGGCTGCGCAGGAGGTCGAGCAGGCGCGCCTGCACCGAGACGTCAAGTCCGCCGGTCGGCTCGTCCATGAACACGAGCCGCGGCTCGGTGACGAGGTTGCGGGCGATCTGGAGGCGCTGGCGCATGCCGCCGGAATAGGTGCGCGGCGCATCGTCGATGCGCGCTGTGTCGATCTCGACGCGGGTGAGCCAGTCGGAGGCGGTGTCGCGGATACGGCCGTAATGATTCCAGCCCACCGCCATCAGCCGCTCGCCGACATTGGCGCCGGCGGAGACCGCCATGCGCAGGCCCTGTGCGGGATCCTGGTGCACGAAACCCCAATCGGTGCGGAACAGGAAGCGCCGTTCGGCCTCGCCCAGCGTGGCGAGATCGCGGGTGACGCCGTCGCGCATCCGGTACGACACGTGGCCCGCGGTCGGCGTGAGCTGGCCCGACAGCATCTGCAGCAGCGTCGACTTGCCCGAGCCGGATTCGCCGACGATCGCCAGCACCTCGCCGGGATAGAGCGAAAACGACACGTCGCGGCAGGCATTGATGCGGCCGAACGACTTGCTGAGGGATGTTGCGACCAGCAGCGGCTCGTCGTTGTCGAGCAAATTGTGATCAGCCATTCGCGGCCTCCTGCGCCTTTTCCTTGTACGGCGCGGCACCGAGGCTGCCGTGATGGCCGGCGGCCTGGCGGCCCTCGCAATAATCGGTGTCCGAGCAGACGAACATGCGCCCGCCCTTGTCGTCGGTCACGATCTCGTCGAGATACGAATTCTCCGCGCCGCAGAGCGCGCAGGGCGCATTGAAGCGGTAGGGCTCGAACGGGTGATCCTCGAAATCGAGCGACACCACCTGCGTATAGGGCGGGATCGCGTAGATGCGTTTCTCGCGGCCGGCGCCGAACAATTGCAGTGCCGGGCTATTGTCCATCTTGGGATTGTCGAATTTCGGCGTCGGCGACGGGTCCATCACGTAGCGCGCGTTCACCTTCACCGGATAGGCATAGGCGGTGGCGATATGGCCGAAGCGGGCGATGTCCTCGTAGAGCTTCACATGCATCAGGCCGTATTCGGCGAGCGCGTGCATGCGCCGCGTCTCGGTCTCGCGCGGCTCGAGGAAACGCAACGGCTCGGGGATCGGCACCTGATAGACCAGCACCTGGTTCGCGTTCAGCGCCGTCTCCGGGATGCGGTGGCGGGTCTGGATCACGGTTGCTTGGTCCGTTGCCGTCGTCGTCGCAACGCCCGCGGTCTTGGCGAAGAATTTGCGGATCGAGATCGCGTTGGTGGTGTCGTCGGAACCCTGGTCGATCACCTTCAGCACGTCCTGGGGCCCGAGGATCGCGGCGGTGACCTGCACGCCGCCGGTGCCCCAGCCGTAGGGCATCGGCATTTCGCGGCTGGCGAACGGCACCTGATAGCCGGGGATCGCGATCGCCTTCAGGATCGCGCGGCGGATCATGCGCTTGGTCTGCTCGTCGAGATAGGCAAAGTTGTAGGCGGGCGCGTTCATTCCGCGGCCTCCTTCATGGCATCGGGCGTGTTGGCATCGGCGAACGCTTTAGAGAACTCTTGGCGCAGCTTGCGCAAGAGGCCGAGTTCGGACTGGAAATCGACATAATGCGGCAGCTTCAGGTGCTCGACGAAGCCGGTTGCCTGGACATTGTCCGAATGCGACAACACGAACTCTTCGTCCTGCGCGGGGGCAAGCGCCTCCTCGCCGAGCTCACGCGCGCGCAGCGCGCGATCGACCAGCGCCATCGACATGGTCTTGCGCTCGCTCTGGCCGAAGGCGAGGCCATAGCCGCGGGTGAAGCACGGCGCCTCGGTCGCGGAGCCCTTGAACTGGTTGACCATCTGGCACTCGGTGAGCTCGATCGCGCCGAGCGGCACGGCGAAGCCGACGTCTTCCGCGACAAAGTCGACCTCGACCTCACCGAAGCGGATCTCGCCGACAAAGGGGTGGTTGCGGCCGTAGCCGCGCTGGGTCGAATAGCCCATCGCGAGCAGAAAGCCTTCGTCACCGCGCGCGAGGTTCTGCAGGCGCAAATCGCGATCCGCGGGGAAATTCAGCGGCTCGCGGGTGAGATCGCCGACGCTGGCGCCGTCCTCGGCTTCCGGCGATGATTCGATCAGCCCGTCGCGGCCTAGAATGTCGGTCACGCGCGGGGTCGGCGCGGTCGAAGCTTCGGCCGCGGCCGGCGTCTCCGGCACGAAGCCCTCAGCGAGCGAAGGGTCGAGCAGGCGGTGCGTGTAGTCGAAGGTCGGCCCCAGGATCTGGCCGCCGGGGATGTCCTTGAAGGTCGCCGACACCCGCCGCTGCACCCGCATCGCGCCGGTGTCGACTGGCTCGCTGGCACCGAAACGCGGCAGCGTGGCGCGGAAGGCGCGAACCAGGAAGATCGCCTCGATCAAATCGCCGCGCGCCTGCTTGATCGCAAGCGCCGCGAGCTCGCGGTCATAGAGCGAGCCTTCGCTCATGACGCGATCGACGGCAAGGCCGAGCTGCTCCGAGATCTGGTCGAGAGCGATTTCCGCAACGCTTTCGTCGCCACGCCGCTTATGCGCGAGCAAGCGATGGGCGTTCTCGATGGCGCGTTCGCCGCCTTTGACTGCGACATACATGCTTCTAGCTTCCCTTGCTCACGACGCGCGTGGTGCGGGGGATCGCGACCACGGCGTCATCGGCGACCAGCACCACATCGATACCGCGCGGAAACAGCGCTTCGTTCATATGCAGGCGCTCGAACAGGTCGAAAGGCTTGATCGACGCCCGCAGCGTGGCGACCCCATCGATGCCGGGGCCACGCAGCTCGAAGCTCCGGCCGGAGGCGAGGCTGTCGACCTGGATGATCACGGTCGTCGAACGGTCCGGATACTCGCTCGTGCCGAGCGCGAAGCGCTCGAGCGAAGGCAGCGCACCGCCGTCGCCGATTAGCGCGAACGAGGCGATTGACGAATCCTGCACGACCGGCGCGCCGGTGTGGAACTTGAGCCACTTCGTCACGTCCGCGCTCTCCGCCATCCGCGCATCGAGCCAGAGCGGCGTGTCGTGGTCGAACAGCGTCAGCGCGATCGCGGCGGTGCCGCGCATCATCGTATCAGGCGCCCCCGCCACCGGCACGATGCGCTGAACCGAGCCCGGCCGCGCCATGGCGTCCATGACCGAGCGAAAGGTCGATTGCGCCGACAGCACCTTGTCGGCGAAACCCGGCGGCAGTTCCGCAATCGTGGTCATGATCTCACCCCTCACCGCGCACCATGGTGTAGAAATCAACCTTCGTCGCGGCGGTCGCTTCCGCCGCCTGCTTGCGCCTGACCATAAGCTGCTCGCGCAACGGCGCGATAACGTCGCGCTCCACCGCTCCGCCGAAATCGCGGGACTGCACCAGCGCATCGCAGAGCGCGATCAGCCGCGCCTTCTCACCGTCGCGGCCGAGCGTGTAGCCGAACCCGACCTCGCCGCTCGCAAGCCGCACCGCGGCGCGCGACACCGTGGCTTCGCCGAGATTGAACGGCGCGCCGTCGCCGCCGACCCGCCCGCGCAGCATGACGAGGCCGTTCTCCGGCGTGCGCAGGTCCTGATGGTCCGGCAAGGCCCGGTCCGAGGCCAAGTTGCGGAGGCGAGCGGCGATCTCGCCCGCCTCCGCGTGCGCCAGCACCGCCATTGCGGCCTTGCGCTGGGCTTGCTGATTGTTGTGCTGGGTCACCTGGTCCACCGAACCTTTTGACAGAACTTGCCGCATCGAAGTTGTCTATGATAATAGACAACTTCATAAGGACGCGCCATGACTGTTTCGTGACAATGCTGTGATTTCTGGAGTAGGTTTCCCGCGACATGAGCATGCAGGACACAGCCTCGTCGGGCGTCGCGCTATGGCGCCTCGTTGCCGACGGCATCGAGCGCGGCATCGCCGACGGCCGCTTTGCGGCCGGCGACAAATTGCCGGGCGAGATGGAGATCGCCGAAACCTATCGCGTCAACCGCCACACCGTACGGCGCGCGCTCGCGGCACTTGCCGAGCGCGGCCTGGTGCGCGCGGAGCGCGGCAGCGGAACCTATGTCGAGGCACAGAAGCTCGCTTATCCCTTGCGCTCGCGCACGCGCTTCTCCGAGATCGTCGGCGCGGATGGCCGCGAGCCGCATGGCCGGCTGATCGAGGCGACCGATGACGTCGCGACGCGCGAGCTCGCGCGGGAGCTGGGACTAAAGACCGGCGCGCCCCTGGTGCGGATCGAGGCGATCCGCCTTGCCGACCGTACGCCGATTTGCGTTTCCACGACCTGGCTGTCGGCGGACCTGTTCCCGGGTGCCGGCGCCGTGTTCGCGGCGACGCGCTCGATGACGAAGCTGCTGGAGCATTTCGGCGTCCGCGACTATCGCCGCGGCGCAACCCGAATCACCGCGGGCATCGTCGACGCGACCGATGCGGCACGTCTCGATCTAGCGCTGGGGCGGCCGATCCTGGTGGTGGACGCCACCGACCACGATCTCACGGGTAGGCCGCTGGTGACCAAGCACTCGCGGTTTGCGGCAGAGCGGGTGGAGTTTTTGGTGGAGTCGTAGCTCTCTCCACGACACCGGACCTGTAGGGTGGGCAAAGGCGCCCTTGCGCCGTGCCCACGATCTTTCTCGATCGTCAGAGGTGGTGGGCACGCTTCGCTTTGCCCACCCTACGGCACCTTTGCTCAGGCCACAGCCCTTCGCCCAATGATCGCAAAGCGCAGCTTGCCCGAGATGAAATCGATCGCGGCGACCGCGACCAGGATCATCAGGATCAGGAACGACACTTTCTGCCATTCCAGCACGCGGATCTGCTCGGCGAGCTGGAGGCCGATGCCGCCGGCGCCGACGATGCCGATGATGGTCGCCGAGCGCGTGTTGGATTCGATGAAATAGAGCACCTGTCCGGCAATCACGGGCAGCACCTGCGGCAGCAGGCCGAAGCGGATCTCGTGCAGCGCGCTGCCGCCGGAGGCGCGGATGCCTTCGACCTGCTTCTGGTCGGCGCCCTCGATCGCCTCCGAGAACAGCTTGCCGAAGGCGCCGAAATCCGACACCGCGATGGCGAGCACGCCGGCGAACGGGCCGAGGCCGACGACGTTGATCCACACCAGCGCCCAGATCAGGGTGTCGACGCCGCGGATCGAATCCAGGAAACGACGGACCGGGAAGCGCAGGATGTTCGACGGCACGATGTTGCGCGCGGCCAGCAAGCTCACCGGCAGCGCGAACACCGCTGCCAGCGTGGTGCCGAGCAGCGCGATCGAGAGCGTCTCCCCGAGCGCCTTCAGATAGACCGGCAGCGAGGAGCCGGGATCCGGCGGGATCATCATCAGGCTAATCCAGCCGAGCTGGCTGAGGCCGGCGAAGAAGCGCGACGGCGAGAAATCGAGATCGACGAGGCCGTAGATGAGAATCGCGAACGCCGCGACGATCATCGCGGGCGTCGCGAGCCGCGCCGAGGCCGGCCGATCGAACACATCGGGGTAGCGTGCACGCATCTCGCGCGTATCGACCTCCTGCGGCCTCGTCACGTCCGCGCCTCCTTGCCGAACAGGCGGCCGCGCAGCCAGCCGGTGGTGATGTCGATGATGAAGACCGTGACGATGATGGTGAGCAGGATGGCGCTGACGTCCGAATAGTAGAACTTGCGGATCGCGACGACGAGCTCCTGGCCGATGCCGCCGGCGCCGACGAAGCCCATGACGGAGGCTTCGCGGACATTGATCTCGAAGCGCAGTAGCGCGTAGCTGGCGTAGCCGGCGGTGACCTGCGGCACGATGGCGAAGCGCATGCAGGAGAACCAGCTCGCCCCGGTCGAGCGGATGCCCTCGACCGGCTTCATGTCGGCATTCTCGACGATCTCCGAGAACAGTTTTCCGAGCGCGCCGGTGGAGTGGATCGCAATCGCCAGCACGCCCGCCATCGGCCCGAGCCCGAAGGCGATGACGAAGACCAGCGCGAAGACGATGCCGGGAACGGTGCGGGCGAATTCGAGCAGGCGCCGCACGGTAAAGCGCAGCCAGGGCGCGGGCGAGGTGTTCTCGGCCGCGAAGAAATTGAGGGCGAAGGCGAAGGTCGCGCCGATCAGCGTGCCGACATAGGAGATCAGCAGCGTCTCACCCAGCATCTTCAGCCATTTGCGCCAGCCCCAGAACCACTCGCCGACATCGGTCCAGACCCGCTGGCCGCTGTCGAGCGTGAGGATGCGGTCGAAATAGCTGACGAAGTTGCCGAAATAGGTGAACAGCGTGCGCAAATTCACTTCGGCGCCGATCGCGGCGAGAGCCAGCGCGGCGGCAAACACGCCCGCTCCCAACAGGAGACGAAGCCGCCTGCGTGAAACCGCCTGGCGATAGGCAGCGTTGAGCGCGGCGAGCTGCTGCTCGGGGAGGATCGAAACCGCTGTCGTCATGGGGTCGAAACAGGTCCCGTCAAAGAAAGAGCCGGGTCTTTGGGACCCGGCTCAGGTGCATCGTCCCGAAGACTCAGGACGCCTTCTTCTTACGCAGTGCGTCGACGAACTTGATCAGCTCGATCGTGCCATCCCAGTCCTTGGTGGTGGCGGGATGAAAGCCCTTCTTCTGGCCGTCGGAGAGACGGTCGAACGCGGCCTTGTCCTTGGCCGGCGCGTCGAAGAACGCCTTGGCAATGGCGGTCTTGGCGTCTTCCGGCAGGTCGGAATTGTAGGCATAGGGGCCGTTGATGATCGGCGCCGATTTGTGGATGATGCGGAAATCGTCCTTCTTCATCGCCGAGCCGTCGGCGTTCTTCAGCATCCCTTTGGTCAGCATCTGCGCCAGCGTGGAATCGTCGTCGCTGGTCCACTGGTTGGCAGCGACTTCGACCGTGCCCTGCGCCAGCGCCAGCATCGCGTTCTCGTGGCTGCCGGTGAAGACGACCTTGCCGAAATAGGCGTCGGCATCGTGGATGCCCATCTTGTCGAGCTCGAAGCGCGGCACGTTGTTGCCGGAGGTCGAGTTCGGGTCGACGAGGCCGAGGTTCTTGCCCTTCAGGTCGTCGATCTTCTTGTAGGCGCTGCTTGCCTTGACGAAGAACACCGAATAGTAGCCGGTCGAGCCGTCGGCGTTGATGTCGTTGGCGAAGGCCTCGGACTTGACGCCGGTCAGGCGGGCACGCGCGAACGCGGCCGCGCCGTAGCTGGCGATGTGGATATTGCCGGCGCGCTGGCCTTCGATCACCGCGGCATAGTCGTTGGCGATGCGCAGCGTGACCTTTACGCCGAGTTCTTTCGATAGATAAGTCATGAACGGTGCCCAGCGCTCGGTGACGCCCGACGCGTTCTCGGCCGGGACGACGGCGAAGGTCAGCTCGGGATACTTGGCCTTCCAGTCGTCGGCCGAGGCGGAGGCGGTGAAAGCGAGCGCAGCGGCGCCGGCCAGGATTAATCTGCGAGTGATCATGATGCCCTCTTCATCGGTTGGGGGTCGGTTGACGCAAACTGGCAATTGAACAGGTGCGATGCGGCTTTAGGCGGCTGCGGCGGTTCCGAGCGCCGGCACGCCCTCGGGCGCCGGGACAGGCAGGCCACCCACGACGTCGGCAGCTTCGAGATCGTAGAGCTCGCGCGCGACGTGATCGGTCAGCGCGGCAGGCGCGCCGTCGAATACCACGCGCCCGGCGGCCATGCCGATCAGGCGGTCGCAGTAGGTGCGGGCCAGATCGAGCGAATGCAGGTTGCAGAGCACCGTGATGCCGAAATGCTTGTTGATGCGCAAAAGCGCATCCATCACGATCTTGGTGTTGCGCGGATCGAGCGAGGCGATCGGCTCGTCGGCGAGGATGATGTCGGGCTGCTGCACCAGCGCGCGGGCGATCGCGACGCGCTGCTGCTGGCCGCCGGAGAGCTGGTCGGCCCGCTGGGCAGCGAGCGAAGCGATGTCGAACTGCTCGAGGGCCGACATCGCCAGCGCCTTGTCCTGCTCGGGCCAGGCCTGCGACAGCGAGCGCCAGGCGGGCATCGTGGCGAGACGGCCCATCAGGACATTGGTGAGCACGTCGAGCCGACCGACCAGGTTGAACTGCTGGAAGATCATCGCCGAGCGGGCGCGCCACTGCCGCAGCTCCTTGCCGCGCAGCAAGGTGACGTCGACGCCGTCGAACAGGATGCGTCCCCCGGTCGGCGTCACGAGGCGATTGATGGTCCGCAGCAATGTCGACTTGCCGGCGCCGGATCGCCCGATCACACCGACGAAGCAACCGGGGGAAACTTGAAACGAAGCGTCGTCCACCGCGGCTTTCGCGCCGAAGCGACACGTCAGGCCTTCAACCACCAGCATACAGGGGCTCCAGAGTAGCTGGAGCCAACCGCTAACGCCCGTGCTTAACACTTGTGTGACACACGCGCTGCGATGCGGCGATCCTACGCACGTCATCCCCTGTCATCTCGTTGTCATGACATCGTCATCCAGCCGCTCGAAGAAAAACGCCCCGCCCTCGCACTTCGGATGCAACATGGCCGCCAAAGCTCTTTCGGTTCAGCCGACCGTCGATCCCTCGGCCAAGCTGCACGAGACCAAGCTCGGCGCCTATACCGAGGTCGGCGCCCGCACCATCCTGCATGAAGTGGCGATGGGCGATTACTCCTATGTCGTGAACGACGCGCAGATCACTTACACCACCATCGGAAAATTCTGCTCGATCGCGGCGATGATCCGGATCAATCCCGGCAACCATCCGATGCATCGCGCCACGCAGGCGCACTTCACCTACCGCTCCAGCGCCTATTTCGAGGGTGAGAGCGACGATTCCGAGTTCTTCGACTGGCGGCGCCAGCATCACGTTCATATCGGCCATGACGTCTGGATCGGCCATGGCGCGATCGTGCTGCCGGGCCGCAACATCGGCACCGGCGCGGTGATCGCCGCCGGCGCGATCGTCACCAAGGACGTGCCGGCCTACACCATCGTCGCCGGCAACCCAGCCCGTATCGTACGGCGGCGGTTCTCGGAGGAGATCGCCGGACGCCTTGCAAAGCTTGCCTGGTGGGACTGGGATCACGACAAATTGCGCGCGACGCTGCCCGATTTCCGCAAGCTCGGGATTGAAGATTTCCTCTCGACATACGAAGCACGGGCAAGCTCACTCGCCAATTCCCCTGCCAGCAAACGAAGCGCGGTCGCGTGACAGACATATTCATCGAAGGCGGCCGGGCCTTGATCGGCGCCGAGCTCGCCGAAACCTCTCTTCTCGTCTCCGGAACGGACATTGCAGCGATCGATGCCTCTCGCGGCCGGGCGCGGCTGGCGCTCGACGCGCGTGACCTGCTGGTGCTGCCCGGCATCGTCGATCTGCATGGCGATGCCTTCGAGCGGCAGATGATGCCGCGCGCCGGCGTCGACTTTCCGACCGACGTTGCGCTCGCCGACAGCGACCGCCAGGCGATCAGCAATGGCATCACCACCGTGTTTCACGCCACGACCTGCTCCTGGGAGCCGGGCCTGCGCAGCGCCGACAATGCGCGCGGCCTGATGGAGGCGATCGAGCGGCAGCGCCCGCAATTCGCCGCCGACACCCGCTTCCACCTGCGGCACGAGACCTACAATCTCGATGCCGAGGCCGAGATCGCACAATGGCTCAGCGAGGGCCGCGTCGACCTGTTCGCTTTCAATGATCACATGGACGGCACGGTCGCCGACATGGCCAAGCCGCGCAAGCGCAACCGCATGGTGGAGCGCACCGGGCTGTCGAGCGAGGATTTTGACAAGCTGGTCGAGCGTGTGGTCTCGCGCGCCGCCGAGGTGCCGGCTTCGGTATCACGGCTGGCCGCTTTTGCCCGCGCAGCCGAGGTGCGGATGCTCTCGCATGACGACGCGAGCCCAACGATGCGCCGGGAATTTCGCGAGCTCGGCGCCTTGATCGCGGAATTTCCGATCAACGAGGAAACGGCGCGGGCTGCGGCCAGCCACGGCGATGCCATCGTCTATGGCGCGCCGAACGTCGTGCGGGGCGGCAGCCACACCGGCTGGACCAGGGCCGCCGACATGATCGCCAAAGGGCTCTGCTCGGTGCTGGCGTCGGACTATTACTATCCGGCGCAGCTGCTC
The DNA here is from genome assembly GCF_025200865.1 of Bradyrhizobium sp. NC92. Classification (NCBI taxonomy): domain Bacteria; kingdom Pseudomonadati; phylum Pseudomonadota; class Alphaproteobacteria; order Hyphomicrobiales; family Nitrobacteraceae; genus Bradyrhizobium; species Bradyrhizobium sp. NC92. The sequence goes on along the minus strand of NZ_CP104171.1, from coordinate 961,795 downwards.
GCCGCATTCCGGTTGGCCGCCGATGGCGTGGTGCCGCTGGCTCAGGCCTGGGATCTGGTCTCCGCCGGCCCGGCGCGCGCAACCGGCCTCACCGATCGCGGCCTGCTCGCGGAGGGACGCCGCGCTGACATTCTCCTCGTCGACGACAGCCTGGAGCTGCGGCCGCGGCTGATCGCGGTGATCTCAGGCGGCAAGCTCGTGTATCTCACCGACGCGACGCGGCTGCTCACCACGGCAGCAACGCCGCGCGAGGCTATCGTTGCGGCATGAATTGGTTATGCTGAGGTAATGACAGGTTTCCCCCGCTACGCGATCTATTTTGCCGCCGGCAGCGACAGCGCCCTCTCCCGCTTCGGCGCGGAGCTGCTCGGCTATGACGCCTATACCGGAGACGAGCTGCCGTTTCCGCAACAAGCGCTGCATGTCGCGCCGGACTGGCGCGAGGTCAGCGCCGATCCCCGCAAATACGGCTTTCACGCCACGCTGAAGGCGCCGATGGCGCTGTCGCCTGGCAAGACCGAAGCCGATCTGAAGGCTGCCTGCGCGGCCTTCGCCGCCGAGGCGCGGCCGCATCCCGTGATCTCGCCAATTGTGGATTCCATCAGCGGCTTCATTGCCGTGATTCCGGCCGAGCCGGTCGAGGCGCTGGAGCAACTTGCCGCCGATTGCGTTCGCGAGTTCGACCCATTTCGCGCCGCGCTGACGGCGGAAGATCGCGCCCGGCGCAAGCCGGAGAAGCTCAGCGAGCGGCAGCGCGACTATCTCGACCGCTGGGGCTATCCCTACGTGATGGAAGAATTCCGCTTCCACATGACGCTGACGGGGCGCCTGGATGCGGAACGGCGCGGGCCGATCCTGCAGATGTTGCGGGAGCGTTTTGCGGCGCTGCAGCTCGACGCGCTAGCGGTCGACCGCATCGCGCTGTTCAAGCAGGATGATGCCAAGGCGCGCTTCCGCATCATCGGCGAGTGGGCTCTGGCAAGATAGTCACCACGTCCTCCGTCATTGCGAGGAGCGAAGCGACGAAGCAATCCAGACCGTTTCCAGAGGGAAAGTCTGGATTGCTTCGCTTCGCTCGCAATGACGTTGGAAAGACATACTCAGCCTAATTTAGCGCTAGCTCGCAAGATTGAAAGCGAGCGCCACCGCGCCAACCACAACGAGGCTGGTCGCCCAGACTGCATCCAGGTTGAACCAGCTTCGCGAGACGAACCTCAATCCCAGATGGCGGTAGACCAGCCACGCCAGACATCCGCCGGCGCCGACCATGGCGGCAACGTGCACCAGGGACACTAGCACCGCCATCCCGAGATTTGCCTTCATCAGCGCGCCCGCCGCCTCATGGCCGGCATCGAGATCGAAGGCCTTGCAGAGCCCGAGATAGATCGGCACGAGCATCAGGGCGGCGCCGTGAGCGATGGCGACGGCAAATGACCAGAGCGCCAATTGCGTCGGCGGAATTCGTGCCAGCGTGCGCGGATGACGCCGGTCGATCAGCCGATAGACGCCAAAGCCGATGACGAGAAGGCTCGCACCGATCTGGATCGGGCGCTGCCACGCGGCCAGCACGAGCAGGAAGGCGAACGGCAGCAGCACGAGAAATGTTGCCAGGAGATGCCCGGCCGCCAGAGCCCACAATGCACGGAAGAGCGCGCGCGGGCTCTTGTCCATGAGCCCGGCCGAAACGGCGAGCGGCCATCCCATTCCCGGATTGACCCCGTGGTAGAGGCCGCTCGCAACAAGCGCGGGCCACAGCCAGCCAAGGGCCGGGCTCGCATGCGTCCCATCTAGACCGACGGGTAGCAAAAGGAGTCCGTCGAACAGTCGCCGCCCTCGAGCCTGATCTGGTGCGCACGATATCCGTCGGGGAAACTCACGAAATAGTTCTTGTCGAGCTCGAGGCCACCGTTGCGACCGACATTCGCCATGACTTCCACGCCCGGAACCCCGTCGGGATAGAACTGGTCATCCCAGGTGGAATAGAGCGAATTGGTCCAGTACACGCGCCGGCCGTCGCGGCTGATCTCGACCATCTGCGGACCTGCCGCAAAGGCCTTGCCGTTCGGATGGGGCGTGCGCCGCGCGATACCGCCGATGTGGACTGAGCCCGCAAGCTTCGGCTTTCTGGGATCGCTGACGTCGTACTGGCGCATCTCACCCGTGCCCCAGCACGAGACATAGAGAAACCGGTCATCCATCGACAGGTCGATGTCCGTCACCAGCGGCGGCACGGCGCCAAATCCCTGCAGCAGCGGCGGCAGCTGCTCCTTGGGCGCGGGTTCAGGAGGAATCGTCGCCGTCTTCTCGGCATGGAATTTTCCATCCTCGCGCCACCAGGTCCAGATCGATGCTTCGAGGTTGGTGGTGTCGACCACCACACCGACGAACCCGTATTCGCGAACCGGATCGTGCGCCGGCCGCACCTCCAGCGCCATCTGATGATTGGCGCCGAGGTCGATGGTCTGGACGTTGCGACGGGCGCGAAGGTCCCAGAAGTGGAGACGATGGCCATATTTGTTCGCAAGCAGATCTTCCGGGACGATTCCGTTCTCGAACTGCGGCGGCAACGCCCATTCGCTCGTCACCATGTAGTCGCGCGGCAGATTCCACCAGAAATCATAATGCAGCGTCTGCGGGCCACGGTCGATCTCCCATCGTCCAAGAACTTCGAACGTCTCGCAATCCATGATGAAGACCCCCGGAGGTCCGTTGGTGCCGTCCTTGCCGCCGCCGCCCAGCGTGCTCACGTAAATGCCGTCCGGCCCGCAATGGATCGTGTGCGGCCGCGAGTAGCCGGTTTTCTTGAAGACCTCCTCTGGCTCGATGATCTTGTGGATCTTGGCTTGGGTCGGATCGGGCTTGGTGTCGATGACGTAGATCCGCGACGAGCGCAGCCCGGGGATGATGAGATAGCGCCGCTCGATGAAGGCGTGTCCGGCGAGCGGCGACAGAGCGGAGGAGCAGGCATTCCAGCCGAAGTGATGAAACTCATCGCCCTTGTTGGGCATTGTGACGGTGTGGACGATCTGGCTGTAGGTCGGCGATCCCGGCTTGACGTCGATGACCGCGAGAGCGTCCGGCTTTGAGAAATCCGGACTGAGCAGCAAGGTGTAAGCGAAGTTCTCCGCAGGCGCTTCCATCGCAAGCTTGGGCGATGCGTGAAAGGTGGGATCCGGCCTCATCGTCATGGCACTGCCTCCCTGTTCTGTCGGTTTGCACCAACCTGGCTCGGGATCGTGGCAAAAGAAGAGCTGTTGCGCGATGTCCTGTTACGCGATGCCTGGGATTCTCCGCAGGGCCGGTTGGCGGGCGTACAATATGCCATCGCCGGGCCGGCGGAAACTGGCGGAATTGCGTTAATTCGACGCCTTCAGGCGAAATGAGCGCCCCCGTCATTGCGAGCGAAGCGAAGCAATCCAGACTGTCTCCGCGGAAACAGTCTGGATTGCTTCGTCGCTTCGCTCCTCGCAATGACGGGGAGAGACCTATTTCCCCCAGCGCAGCCTTCGTAGGGTGGGCAAAGGCGCGCTTGCGCCGTGCCCACCAACTTTCGCGATGGCAACAGGTGGTGGGCACGCTTCGCTTTGCCCACCCTGTACCCTTGTGGGGTTCGTGGCGGCCTTCGGATGTAGACTGGCCGTCCGGGCCGATCCGCCGGGAGCAGCCTTGTCCACCTGTGCCTCGAGCACCGACGTAGGAACCGCGCCCCGGCGGAGCGACCGCGATCGAGATCCGGTAGGAGGTCGCGCCAAGAGCGCCGGTACAGGGACTGATCAGGATCGTGGTGGCCCGCCTTGCGAGCAAGGAGGTCTCAACAATGATCGAAGATGTACGCTGGTTCGTCGGGATCGACTGGGCAACGCGGAGCCATAGCGTTTGCCTGCTGGATGCCGCGGGAAGACAGGTTGCGCAGCACGAGTTCGACCATGGCGGCGCCGGGCTGACGGAGTTGCGTGACTGGCTGCTGGAGAAGACCAAGGCCGCACCGGGACAGATCGCCGTGGCGATCGAGATGCCGCACGGCCCGGTGGTGGAGATGCTGCTCGAGCACGGGTTTGCGGTGTTTGCCATCAATCCCAAGCAACTGGATCGCTTCCGCGATCGCTTCACGGTGGCCGGTGCCAAGGACGACCGCCGCGATGCTCATGTGCTCGGCGCCTCGCTGCGCACTGACCGTGCTGCTTTCCGTCGGCTTGTGGCAGACGATGCGGCGATGATTGAGCTGCGGGAGTGGTCGCGCCTGGCGGACGAACTGCAGCAGGAACGCACGCGGCTTGCCAACCGCTTGCGTCAGCAGTTGTGGCGATATTATCCCCAGGCCACCAAGTTGACCGACGATGTCGCCGACGAATGGTTCCTGGCGCTTTGGCAGAAGGTGCCGACCCCCGCCAGTGCGGTCAAGGCCAGCGAGAAGGCCATCGCAGGTGTTCTCAGGGACTATCGTATCCGCCGTCTCAATGCGGCGACGGTGCTCGGGACTTTGCGCGAGGCACCGCTGTTCGTAGCCCCGGCACGACGGAGGCAGCCTGCGCTCACATCCGCAGCCTGGCGGCACGTCTGCACCTGGTCAATCGGCAGATCAAAGAGGCTCATCAGAACCTGGACCGGCTATGTGCCGAGTTCGAAGGAGAGGAGAAGCCGTCGGGGCAGAGCTCGGAGCAGTGCGACGTGACGATCCTACGCTCCTGGCCAGGAATCGGCAGGATCAATCTCGCCACACTGCTCGCCGAGGCCGCAGAGCCCCTGCGCAGACGAGATTACCATGCTCTGCGCGCCTTGGCAGGGGCTGCGCCGGTGACGCGGCAAAGCGGCAAACAACGCTTCGTGATCCGCCGCCTCGCCTGCAACAGGCGGCTACAGAGCGCCGTCCATCACTGGTCGCGTGTCGCCATCCAACACGACGCTGCCAGCAGGCGACGGTATGATGCCTTGCGCAGAAAAGGACACGGTCACGCGCGGGCTCTGCGCAGCGTGGGAGATCGCTTGCTTTTTGCCCTGTGCACGACGCTCAAGCGACAGACCCCATACGATGCGGACCATAACGGCACAAAGAACTCCGCGAACGGGTGAGCCCCATTCCTTTGTTCGGCCGGGCGACCATTCCTTCGTCCCGACCTGCCGAGCGCCAGAGCGCCGCCCGCAGATGCTGTCCAGGATGCCGAAGGCACCGGCAAAGCCGGCGCGCAGCGTCCTGGACTGCATCGAGCACGGCGCTACCATATTGCCCTATAAGGACGTTCCCCTTGACCAAGGGTAGGAGGTCCTACGGCCGCGGGGTATGTGGCTCTACTTCCCCCACCTGAGCGCCAGTGCGTCGCGCTCCTTGGCCAGTTCCAGCAGACCCGCCCGCGTTGCCGGATGCAGCGGCTGCAGCGGATGGCGCACCGCCTCCGACTTGATCACGCCGCCGGCCTGCATCATGGCCTTGCAGGCGATCAGGCCGCATTGGCGGTTCTCGTAGTTGATCAGCGGCAGCCAGCGCTCGTAGGCGGCCTTCGCCTTCTCGCGATCGCCGGCGAAATAGGGATCGATGATCTGGCGGATGCCGTCGGGATAACCGCCGCCGGTCATGGCGCCGGTGGCGCCGGCGTCGAGATCGGCGAGCAGCGTGATTGCCTCCTCGCCGTCCCAGGGACCTTCGATGTCCTTGCCGCCCGCCTCGATCAGGCTGCGGAGTTTCGAGGCCGCGCCCGGCACCTCGATCTTGAAATAGCGGATGTTGGCAAACTCGCGCGACAGCCGCGCCAGCAACTCGACCGACAGCGGCGTGCCGGCCACCGGCGCGTCCTGGATCATGATCGGGATATTGATCGCCCCGGAGAGCACCTTGAAGAATTCGACGATGCCTTTCTCGGGGACGCGGAAGGTCGCGCCGTGATAGGGCGGCATCACCATCACCATGGCGGCGCCGGCCGCCTCGGCCTGTTTGCTGCGCGCCGCGCACACGGCCGAGCTGAAATGCGTGGTGGTGACGATCACGGGAACCCGGCCGGCCACATGCTCCAGCACCGTGTGCATCACCGTCTCGCGCTCGGCATCGGTAAGCACGAACTGCTCGGAGAAATTGGCGAGGATGCAAATGCCGTGCGAGCCGGCATCGATCATGAAGTCGATGCAACGGCGCTGGCCCTCGAGGTCGAGCTCGCCGCGCTCGTCGAAGATGGTGGGCGCGACCGGGAACACGCCGCGATAAGGGCGTTGGGCCTTGTGTGGGGTGACCGGCATCGAACTCTCCATCCCTGATGTGTCTTGCGTCTGTCGCTGCGCTCGCGGGAGCGAGGCGGCACAGATGTACCCGCAGTGCCGGGCTGCGGCAATGCCCGCGCGACGTCCGATGGAAAGAGGACCAAAATCAGGCGCTCTTCACGGCGCCCAGGAAGCCCTCGACGGCGACGCGAAGACGATCGGCATCCGCCGACATCTTCTTGACGGACTCAGACAGCACGGTCCCGGCATTGCCGGTCTCCTGGTTGAGCCTGGCGACGCTGCCGATCGTGTCGGTGACCTCGCGGGTGCCCTGGGCCGCCTGCTGGAAGTTGCGCGAGATTTCCGTCGTCGCCGCGCGCTGCTCTTCGACCGCGGCAGCAATCGCCGTCATCTTCTCGTCGATGCCGCCGATGGCCCCGCCGATCGACCGGATCGCGGCGACCGCCTGGCCGGTCGCGCCCTGGATCTCCTCGACCTGGCGCGAGATCTCTTCCGTCGCGGTCGCGGTTTGCGTCGCGAGGCTCTTGACCTCGCCCGCGACCACGGCGAAGCCGCGGCCGGCCTCGCCCGCGCGCGCGGCTTCGATGGTGGCGTTCAATGCCAGCAGATTGGTCTGGGCGGCGATCGCGTTGATCATCTTCACGACCTCGCCGATGCGGCTGGCCGTCTGATCGAGGATCTCGACCGTCGCATTGGTCTGCTCGGCCTGGGCCACGGCCTCGCGGGCCTCGCGCGCGCTCGACTGCACCTGCGCGGAGATCTCTCCCACGGAAGCGGAGAGCTCCTCGGTCGCGGCGGCAATGGTCTCGAGATTGTTGGTGGCCTGCTCGGCGGCGGAGGAGACCGCCGCGGTCTGGTTGCTCGATTCCGAGACCAGCGAGCGCACGCCGCTTGCGGTGGCGTCGAGCTCGCGCGTCGAGGCCGCAACGCTCTGGATAACGGCCTGCACCGTATCGTCGAAGCTGCGGCAGGCGGCATCGACGGTGCCGGAGCGGGCGAGCTGAAGCGCCTGCTGCGATTCGCGTTCGCGGCCGAGCCGCTCCGCGGTCGCCGCGCTCTCGCGCAGGCTTTCGAGCGCAGCCGCCATGGTGCCGAACTCGTCGGGATGCCGCGATTGCGGCACCGGCGTCGCATAGTCGCGGGCGCTGATGCGGGCGATGGCGTCGAGGATGGCGCGCACCGGCCGCATCAGGCGATTGCGCACCACGAACACGCCGGCGAGGGTCACGGCCAGCGCGAGCAGGAACGCGAAGGATTGCACGATGAGATTGGTCAACGCTTTGGCCTGGACCGCCTCAGCGCGCGCGATCGACAGGTCGAGCGCCTTGCTCGCGACCGCGACGATGGACGCGAAGGGGGACTGGCACAATGCGTTCCATTCCGAGGCGGGCATCGCGGGCCGGCCGCTGCCGTCGAAGCCCTTGGTGAGCTCGCCGATCTGCTTGAGGGCGCCGTCAGTCTTGGCCCTCGCATCCTTGGCCGTGTTGACGAGTTCGGCCGGCACGTCAGGCGCAGCCAGGAGCTCCTCCATGCCGGTCCACCCGGCGGTCACGACGCCGTTCCATCCGGCCACGGTCTGCTTCTGGGTGTCGTCGAGCGGCTTGCTGGCGTTGACGTTCGGCCGCAGGGTCGAGCACTGGATGCCGTAGCGGTCGCGCACCTGCCAGGCGAGGCGGCGGGCCTGGATCATGCGGGCGATGTAAGGATCGTTCATCCAGGCGCGGTTCGACACCGCGGTGGAGGCGAGATTGGCGGTCTCGATCACCTTGGTGACCGCATCGTACCAGGGTGCGGTGCGCTCCAGCTTGCGCTCGGCGCGCGGCAGCTTGGCCTCGTCGTAGAACAACTGGAATTTTGGTGCGGCCTCACTCCAGCGCTGCTTCAGCGTGCTGGCGAGCTCGTCGCGCGCCGCGAATTCGACGGTGGAGAGCGCAGCGCTGATGGCGTCAAAACCGGCCTGCTCGGCTTTCTCGGCGGCGCCGAGCTTGGCGCGCGGATCGTCCTCGCCGAGCAGCGCGCTCTGGGCATCGCCGCGATTGCTGCGCAGGGCAACCACGCCGTGGAAGATCGACTTGTCGGCATTCGCGAGCCGCTCGGTCTCCAGACTGTCGCTATAGCGGCCGAAAGCCCCGACCATCTGGATGGCCGTGCTGGTCAGCGCGCCGGCCGCCAGCAGCGTCATCAGAACCAGGAGAAGCGTGCTTACCGATTTCTTAAAAATGGACATGGACCCAAAGACCCGCTCGCCGAGAGCGGTCACCTTGCACGGCCACATGCCAAAGTTTCGTTAAGGTTTATATCAAATGATAAGCGCCCCGGAGTTGCCGGCCCTGTCCGGGGCAGCCGGCTCACGCCACCTTCGTGAAATCCGGCGGGCGGCGCTCCGCAAACGCCGTAAACGCCTCGCGCGCCTCGGCGGTACGCAGTCGCTGCGCGAACTGCTCGCCTTCGGCCTGCATCTGCGCGACCAGCGCCTCGCCGTTGCGCATCAGCCGCTTGGTGGCGATGAGGGCGCCGGCCGGCTGGCGGGCGAGACGCTGCGCCAGCGCAAGCGCACCGGCATCGAGCTTGTCCAGCGGCAACACGCGGTTGGCGAGGCCCCATTCCAGCGCGGACTTGGCCGGCACGGTCTCGCCGAGCGCGAACATCTCATAGGCGCGGGCATAGCCGATGCGCGCCGGCATCAACAGGCTGGAGGCGGCTTCCGGCACCAGCGCGAGGCTGACGAAGGGCGTCGACAATTGCGCGTTGTCGGCGAGCACGACGAGGTCGCAATGCAGCAGCATCGTGGTGCCGACGCCGACGGCGCGGCCCTGCACGGCCGCGACCAGCGGCCGGGTGCAGCGCGCCAGCGACTGGATGAAGCGCACCACGTTGCGGCTGCCTTCGGACTTGCCGGCCGCGACGGCCGCGAACTCGCCGACGTCGTTGCCGGCGGTGAACATGTCGCCCTCGCCGCGGATCAGGATCACGCGGGCGGACGGGTCGAGCTCGGCGGATTCGATCGTGTCGGCCAGCTTGCCGTACATCGCATCGGTCAGCGCGTTCTTCTTGTCGGGACGCGCCAGGGTGAGGGTGAGAATTCCGTTGTTATTCTCGATCCGGACGTGCTCGGTCATTGGTCTGCTCCGTGTTAGTCGTCTAAACTTCTTGGAAACTTGTCCTGAATGCTCGTCAGCCAGCGCGCGACGACGTCGATTTCCGCGGCCGTGAATCCCTCCGTCAGCGCCGCATTGATCTCGGCCGCGCCAGTCTTCGCCTGCGCCAGCGCGGTGCGCCCCTTCGGCGTCAACCAGATGCGAAAGGCGCGGCCATCCTCGCGGTCGGCCCGCCGCTCGACCAGCCGCGCCGCTGCGCTGCGATCAACGAGGCCGGAAATCCCGGCCGGCCCGAGATCGAGTGCCGCACCCGCCTCGCCCATCAGAATGCCGTCCTGCCTGCCGAGGATGAACAACAACCCCGCCTGCGCCGGCGTCACCTCGCTCGAAGGCTGCGCGGCCATCCAGCGCTGCAAACGGCGTTGTGCGACGTTCAACAAATAGATCAGCCGATGGTGCTTCGCTGCGGCTTCATTATTTCGCATGCGAAATATCTAGCCCAACGGATCCCGATTGTCAAATCAGGGCCGCTAGGCCGACGCGGCGCGACAACCGTCGAGCAGAATTGCGGCGCATGTCTGCGCCCGCCTCTCGATCTCCTTGCGCGAGGGCAGTGCCAGGCTGGCGTAGATCGCCGCGCGCTGCGGCGCCGACACCATCATGCCTATCATCATTCCGGCGGCTTCATCGACGTTATCGAGCGCGATGCGCTTCTTCCTGACTTGATCGCGAAGCCAGCCCGCGAGCGCCGCCACGGTACGGGAGATGCCATCCCTGTAGAAATTCGCGGCAAGGTCGGGGAACGTGGCCGATTGCTGCAGTACCATACGCTGGAGTGCCACGACCTCCGGATCGAGCGCGAGATCGGCACAGGCGACAAGCACGGCAGCCAGACTCGTCTCGACGTCGGCCTGATTGTCGGCCTGAAGATTGACGTCGGAGAGCAACCGATCGAGCCGGTCCGCGCACATCGCTTCGAACAGCGCTGCCTTGCCCGGAAACAGCCGATAGAGAGTCTTGGTGGAGATGCCGGCGCCACGCGCCAGTTCTTCGGTGCTGGTTGCTGCGTAGCCATCGACTGCGAAGGCGTGCCGTGCCGCCTCGATGACGATGCGCTTCGTCTCGTCGTCGGTGCGCACTGGTGGCCGCCCACGCGGGCGGCCTTCTGATGACGATTTTGCCTGAGCCATGTTTTTAGATGATGCCTGTCATTCCATTGACAGTCCTCAAGCTAGCCCTATTTTGGAAATCGTCAAGTTTCCTAATTCAGGGAGCCGGCCATGACCGTGCATACCAATCCATCGAAGAGCGAAACCATCGTGGCGCCAACCAGCCCGCCCGAAGGCATTCTGCCCGCCGCGCCGGTCCCCGCCCCGCGCCGAAAGCTGAACTTTCGCAAGCTGTTGCTGGCGGGAGTGGCCGTCGCCGCGCTCGCCGGCGCGAGCTGGTACGGCTACGATTACTGGACGGTCGGGCGCTTCTTGGTCTCCACCGATGACGCCTATGTGAAGGCCGACAACACCACCATCGCGCCGAAGGTCAGCGGCTATCTCGACCGCGTCCTGGTCGGCGATAACGAGCATGTGAAGGCCGGCCAGGTGCTGGCCCGGATCGACGATCGCGACTTCCGCGTCGCGCTCGATCAGGCAAGGGCCGACGTCGCCGCCGCGAACGCGACGGTGACGAGCAAGCAGGCCCAGCTCGAGGTTCAGGAGGCGGTGATCGCAGCCGCGAAAGCGACCATCGATGTCGACACGGCCGCGAAGACCTTCGCCCAGCAGGAGAACAAGCGCTACACGGATCTCGCCAGGACCGGTTATGGCAGCGTGCAGAATGCGCAGCAGGCGCAGGCGCGCGATGCCGGCGCGGACGCCGCGATCGCGCGCGACAACGCCAACCTCATCTCCGCACAGAAGCAGGTCGATCTTCTCAAGGCCGAGATCGTGCAGGCCAGGGCCGCCGCCGCCCGCGCAACCGCGGTCCAGCACCAGGCCGAGCTCAATCTCGGCTACACCACGATCGTCTCGCCGATCGACGGCGTCGTCGGCAACCGCACCTTGCGCGTCGGCCAGTATGTGCAGGCGGGCACGCAGTTGATGTCGATCGTGCCGGCCACGGGCACCTATGTCGTCGCCAATTTCAAGGAGACCCAGCTCACGCATGTCCGCGCCGGTCAGAGCGTCGAGATCGAGGTCGACACCTTCCCGGGCCAAGTCGTGCATGGTCACGTCGATTCCATCGCGCCGGCCAGCGGCCAGGAGTTCGCGCTGCTGCCGCCCGACAACGCCACCGGCAATTTCACCAAGATCGTGCAGCGCATTCCCGTGAAGATCGCGCTGGACGCCGGGACGGTGCCTCCGATCGCGCTGCGGCCCGGCATGTCCGTGATCCCGACGATCGCAACGCGTTCAGCGCCGGCCGCTCAGGCGGCAGCGACGCCCAAAGCAAAACCTGTTTCCGGAGGGTCGTGCCATGTCAAACAGCCTCTCAATATCGACGCCAGCACAAGCAATTCCGGCCGCGACGCCTGAGCGCGTCGCCGCCGACCCCAATCGGGCCAGCGCCACGATCTGGATCGCCGTGTTCGCGGCGATGATCGGCGCCTTCATGGCGATCCTGAACATCCAGATCACCAACGCCTCGCTGCTCAACATCGAGGGCGGCATCGGCACCGGCGCCGACAACGGATCCTGGATCTCGACGTCCTATCTGATCGGCGAGATCATCGTCATCCCGCTGACCGACTATCTGTCTCGGGTATTCTCGTTCCGCAACATCATCCTGAGCTTCGCGAGCCTGTTCGCGGCCTTCTCGGTCGCCTGCGCCTTCACCCATGATCTGCCGTCGATGATCGCGATGCGCGGCCTGCAGGGTTTCTTCGGCGGCGTGCTGATCCCGATGGCGTTCACGCTGGTCTTCACCAAGCTGCCGAAGGGCCAGCAGCCGATCGGCCTTGCCATGTTCTCGCTCGCCGTGACCTTCGCACCGGCGATCGGGCCGACCATCGGCGGCTATCTCACCGAGAATTACGGCTGGCAGACCATTTTCTTCGTCAACGTGCTGCCCACGGCGGTGATGGTGACCACGCTGTTCTTCACGCTGGAGCGCCAACCGCTGAACCTCGCTTTGCTGCGCGAAGGCGACTGGTTCGGCATCGCGACCATGGCGATCGGCCTCGCTTCGCTGCAAGCCGTGCTGGAAGAAGGCAACAAGGACGACTGGTTCGGCTCTCCCTTCATCGTGCGGCTCGCGGTCATCGCCGTGATCAGCCTGTCGCTGTTCATCGCCAACGAGCTGATGGTGGAGAAGCCGCTGCTGCGCCTGCGCCTGTTGACGCAGTGGAATTTCGGCATCGGCACCATCGCGGCGGTGTTCCTCGGCTTCGCACTGTTCGGCTCGGTCTATCTCCTGCCCGCCTATCTCGGCCAAGTGCAGGGCTACAATGCCGAGCAGATCGGCAACGTGCTGGCCTGGACCGGGCTGCCGCAGCTTCTGCTGATTCCGCTGGTGCCGAAGCTGATGCAGCGTTTCGACGGCCGCTATGTCGCGACCGTGGGCCTGCTGCTGTTCGCCGCGAGCTCCTTCATGAACATCCAGATGTCGCTCGATTATTCCGGCGATCAGTTCCTGATGCCCAACATCGTGCGTGCGGTCGGCCAGGCGCTGACGCTCGCGCCGCTCTCGGCACTCAGCCTCGGCAGCGTCGCGGCGCAGGATGCGGCGGCCGCCTCCGGCATCTCGAACATGATGCGCAACCTCGGCGGCGCCATCGGCACCGCGGTGCTCGCCACTATCGTCACCAAACGCGAGCAGTTCCACTCCAACATCATCGGCCATTCGGTCACGCTCGGCCGCGAGGAGGTCCGCGCCCGCATCGCGCAGATGACGGACTATTTCATGGCCCACGGCGTCCCCGATCCCAACGCCGCACGCGAGCAGGCCATCATCGCGCTCGGCAAGACCGTGAAGCGCCAGGCGCTGGTGATGGGCTATTCCGACACCTTTGCCGTGATCGGCGTGGTGCTGGTCCTCGCCGCGATCGCGGTGCTGCTGACGCGAAGGGTGAAGGCGCCGGGTGGCGGAGGTGGCGCGCATTAGAGCTCGAAAACGAACGACCAAATCGACGCGGCCGTCACGCTTGACGGCCGCGTCCTTTTATGTTCCCTATTTGTTCATATCAATTATAGGTTGCTCAAGGGGACACTTCATGAGCGATACTCAGGTCGAGGCCGTGCCGGCTCAGCTCGTGCTGCATGCTGACGAAGATACTCCGCGTGAATTCATCGTTGACCTGTTGCGTCGCGTCTTCGGCAAGTCGGAAAGTGAAGCCGTCTCCGTGATTGCCGACATGGAGAGGCATGGCGCGGCAGCCTGCGGTCCCTACCCACCACCGGTCGCAGGAGCCCTGCTGGAATCTGCAAGGCGTCGTGTCGCTGCCGCCGGCCACCCACTCCTGATCACAAGCGAAACGGCGAAGCCCTGCTGCGAGCTTTGCGGCCGACCGATCGCGCAGTCGGAAGCACAATTGGTGGACCGCACAGTGTGGCTGTGCGCCGATTGCGTACTCGCAGCAGCAAGCGCATCGCGGGACCTCCCCTCGGAGGAGTTCAATTACACGTTCGGTGTCTTGAATTGGCACTTCGCCGATGTGCCGCGGAGTCAGCTGGTGACCACGGTACGCCAATTTCCTGGCCACATGCGGGCAGACGTCCAGGCCGCCATCGACCGATTATTTGCGTCTCCGGTCCGGCTATTCGGTATCGCCGAGGACCGCCGCTACGAGACGCTATCCATGTCGAGATTGATGCAGAACGACGGTTTCGCGGCGACGATCGCACCGCTTCAGTACAACGACGTCGATATCGGCGAACCGACACCAGCCAAGTGCCTCGACAATGGTCTTTGGCTTTGCGCAACCGCTGGTCTCCGCTACGCGGTGCTTCTGGCCATTCATCGTGAATACAGCCGCGAGGTCGGCGTGCGGATCGAAATCATGGCGCCGGCCGGGGCCGCAGGCTCAGCGCTTGTCCAGCAGTGCTTCAGCGCGCTGGAGGACGCCGTTCAGGCCGCGCGCACCTACCGTGGCAAGATTCTCTCTCTCGATGCCGATTCCGACTACCGTGGGCGCTCGCGCGGGATCACAGTGCACCGGCTTCCTTCCGTCAGTCGTGACGAGGTGATCCTGCCTGGACAGACGTTACGGCTACTTGATCGTAACGTCCTGAACTTCGTGGGCACGCGGGACGTGCTGCGCCGCCTCGGACAGTCGACCCGGAAGGGTATCTTACTCTACGGCCCACCCGGCACGGGCAAGACTCACACCATCCGCTATCTCGCGGCCCATCTGCCCGGTCATACGACGCTGATCATCACTGCGGAGCAAATCGGCCTGCTCGGCGCCTATATGAATCTCGCTCGCCTCCTGCAACCGGCCATGGTTGTGATCGAAGACGTCGATCTCATCGCGCGGCAGCGCGAGAACATGAGCGGCTGCGAAGAACCGCTGCTCAACCGATTACTTAACGAGATGGATGGCTTGAAGCAGGACGCTGACATCCTGTTCGTGCTGACAACAAATCGGCCTCAGCAACTCGAAGGCGCCCTAGCGGGCCGCCCCGGTCGCATAGATCAGGCCATCGAAGTGCCGCTTCCCGACGAGACCGGCCGCAACAAACTGGTCCGGCTCTACGGCAAGGGACTGCCACTCGACGACGCCGTCGTCGCCGAAGCCGCCAGGCGCAGCGAAGGCACGAGTTGCGCATTCATCAAGGAATTGATGCGGCGCCTGGCACAAGCGAGCCTCGCGCGCGATGGCGGCAATTCCGTCATTTCCGCCGATATCGACGAAGCCCTCGATGACATGCTGTTCTCCGGCGGCCGGCTCAATGCGCGACTGCTCGGCGGCGCGCAGGCGATGGCGGCGGGATGAGCGGAGCATGTCTCCCTCTCCGCGTCTTCGCGGGGAGAGGTGAAGGGTCACTGCGCGCAGAAATAGCTCGACGCCTCCGTCACCGGTCCCGACTTGTAGTGCGGCCAGGCCGGCCAGCGGCACAGTGGCAGCGCGCGGACGACAGGGAACGCGTGCAACCTTCGCCCGTCCGTCAATCGCTGACGCCGGCTTTCCGTCAGAACGACCCCAGCGCACTGCCCAGGGCAATCACGGCCACCAGCGCCAGGAGCGAGGTCACGATGCCCACCATGACGATGTCGAAATAGCTGTCGCGGTGAGTCAGGCCGCAGATCGCGAGCAGGCTGACCACAGCACCATTGTGCGGCAGGATGTCCAGCGTTCCCGCGCCGATCACCGCCACGCGATGCATCAACGCAAGGTCGATGCCGTTGCGCGCGGCAAGTTCGACATAGGTCGGGCCGAGAGCGTCGAGGGCGATGGTGAGGCCGCCCGACGCCGACCCGGTCAGCGCGGCCAGGATGTTGGTCGCGACGGCGAGCGAGACCAGCGGTCCGCCCTCGATCGCCAGCACCCAGTCGCGCACGATCGTGAATGCCGGCAGCGAGGCGACGACGGCGCCGAACCCGACGAGGCTGGCGACGCTGAACGCGGGCAGGACCGACGCATTGGCCCCGGCGTCCATGGTCCGGCGCAGCGCCGGCAGGCGCGCCCAGTTCAGCGCGATGGTGGTGGCGATGGCGGCAGCCAGCGCAACCGCGACCGACCAGACGCCTGCAACAGCTGCAAGCGTGGTATCTCCAAAGCGTTGCTCGGCGAGATAGCTGACATCGAGCCGCGGCAACACCAGGAGCGACATCAAGAGATTGACAGTCACGACGACGACCAGCGGCGCGATGGCATTCAGCACCGGCGAAGGCCGCTTGCTGCGATGACCGTGCTGTAGCTCCGCCGGGTCGAACTCGCGGGCGGTCGTCGCGCGCTCGCGCACGAGCTCGTCGGCGGCTGCGCGCTCGGCCGAGTCCTCAACGTCATCGCCGTAGCCTTCTCCGGTGCGGCGCGCCGACGCTTCGGCGCGATGCAGCCACCACAATCCCGCGCCGAGCATGATGAGGGAGGCGACGATGCCCAGGCCCGGTGCTGCAAACGGCGTCGTGCCGAAGAACGGCATCGGGATCGCGTTCTGGATCGACGGCGTGCCCGGCAGGGCCGACATCGTGAAGGTCGACGTTCCCAGCACGATCGCAGCCGGGATCAGGCGACGCGGAATCGAAGCGGCGCGAAACAGCGAACGGGCCATGGGAACGATGACGAAGAACGCTACGAACAGGCTGACGCCGCCATATGTGACCAGCGCGCCGGCAAGCACGACCGCCAGGATCACGCGCCGTTCGCCGAGGCGCTCCGCCATGAAGCCGGCGACGGACGTCACCGCCCCGCTGTCGTCCATCAACTTGCCGAAGACGGCGCCAAGCAGAAAGATCGGGAAGAACTGCGCCAGAAATCCCGCTGCGTTCACCATGAACACCTGGGTCAGGTTGGCGAGCAGCGGCTCACCGCCGAACAGCGCCGCAACGAGGGCCGCGAACGGCGCGAGCAGCAGGACGCTCCAGCCGCGGAAAGCGAACAGGACGAGCAGGCCGAGCCCGACGAGGAGGCCGAGGAGACCCATGCCTCAACACTCCGACAGGAGGACGTCGAGATCGGCGGTCGAACGACGGCCGATGTCGGCACCATGCTCGGCGAGGAAGGCGTCTGCGGCCATGCGCCCCTCGGCGCGCAGCATCGAGACGAATTCCCATTCCGCGTTGAGCTTCGAGGACGCCCCGAACTTCGCCAGCATGTCGCTCTTGACCCGGTGCGTCCGCATCTTGGCCCAGCGCGCGCCCTCGCCGCTGCCGGGATCGGCCGCCTGCCGCAGCAGCGCGATCATGCGCAGCTCCTTCATCAGCGGCGAGTTGAAGGAGATTTCGTTGAGCCGGTTGAGGATCTCCGCGGCCGTCCGCGGCGCCTCCAGCCGCTCGGTCGGATTGATCTGGACGAGGATGGTGTCGTGCGCGTCGCTTTCGCGGACCAGCGGCGTGATCGTCGGGTTACCGGCGAAGCCGCCGTCCCAATAGGGCTCGCCGTCGATCTCGATGGCGCGGAACATAGTCGGCAGGCAGGCCGATGCCAGCAGCACATCCGCCGTGATCTCCGCGTTGCGGAAGATGCGGCCGCGCCCTGTGCGCACCCGCGTCGCGGTGATGAACAGCTGGATCGGCGAGCGCACGAGGCGTTCGAAATCGATGCTCTCGGCCAGCACCGCACGCAGCGGATTGTAGCCGGTCGGATTGAGATCGTAGGGCGACAGCACGCGCGACATCAAATCGGTCAAGATGTAGAAGGGCGACGTGTCGAGGGTCCAGCGCCCCATCAAGCGGTCGAGCGGTGAGCGTTGCAGCGGGCTGAAGGCCGCAGCCTTCGAAACACGGCGCCAGTATTGGTCGAGCGCCTCACGCGCGCCCTCGGCGCCGCCGGCGGTCCAGCCGTCCGCCAGCACCGCCGCATTCATCGCGCCTGCGGAGGTTCCGGAGATTGCGGCGATGCTGAGCCAGTTTTCCTCCAGCAGGCGATCAAGCACACCCCAGGAGAAGGCGCCGTGCGAACCGCCGCCCTGAAGCGCGAGATCAATCAGTACGGCGTCCCGTTCCATGGCGGACACTCACGCAACTGAAGCTCAAATTCGACCTGATTGGAACACGTCGAATTCGACCGCAGTGTGGGAGCAGTGGCCGCACAATGCAACCGGAACGTGGTGGCAGTCTAGTGCTCGAATACCAGCCGCGCACCGACCGTGCCGTCGAGCGCGCGGATCTGCTGGAGCAGCGCCGCCGAGTCCTGACCACCGAGATCGGCGTCGAGCACGACGTAGCCGAGATCGCCGGCGGTCTCCAGATATTGCGCGGCGATGTTGATGTCGCGCTGGAGGAAGACCTCGTTCAGCCGCCGCAGCATGCCCGGCACGTTGCGATGGACATGGCTGAAGCGCGCGCCGGAGGGACGCAAGTGCAACTGCACTTCCGGGAAGTTCACCGCGCCCATGGTCGAGCCGGTGATGAAATAGTCGACCAGCTTGCGCGCGACCTCGCCGCCGATCCGCTCCTGCGCCTCTTCGGTGGAGCCGCCGATATGAGGGGTGAGGATGACGTTCTCGATGCCCTGAATGGGGCTGTTGAAACGATCGGCGTTCGACGAGGGCTCGACGGGAAAGACGTCGACGGCGGCACCGGCGAGATGGCCATCGCGCAAGGCACGCGCCAGCGCATCGAGATCGACGACGGTGCCGCGGCTGTTGTTGATCAGGAACGAGCCTGATTTCATCGCCCGGAGCTCCTTCTCGCCGATCATGCCCGCGGTCTCCGGCGTCTCCGGCACGTGCAGGCTGACGACATCGCTCTGCGCCAGCAGCTCTTCCAGCTTCTCGACCGGCTCGGTGTTGCCATGGCGAAGCTTGTCGGTGCGGTCGAAATAGATCACGCGCATGCCCATGGCTTCGGCCAAGGTCGAAAGCTGCGAGCCGATATTGCCGTAGCCGACGATGCCGAGCGTGCGGCCGCGCACCTCGCGGCTGCCGGCCGCCGACTTGTCCCAGCCCCCGGCATGGGCCGACACCGAGCGCGGAAAGATCCGCCGCAGCAGCATCACGATCTCGCCGATGACGAGCTCGGCGACGCTGCGCGTATTGGAGAACGGCGCGTTGAAGACGGGAATACCGCGCTTGCGCGCCGCCGAAAGATCGACCTGGTTGGTGCCGACGCTGAAGCAGCCGACAGCGAGAAGCTGGTCGGCCGCCCCCAGCACCTCATCGGTGATCTGGGTGCGCGAACGAATGCCGAGCAGCGACACACCCTCGAGCGCGCGCTGCAGATCCGCGCCGTCCAGCGCCTGGGTCAGCCGTTCGACATTGGTGAAGCCTGCGCTCCTGAAAAGATCGACAGCGCTATCATTGACGCCTTCGAGCAGCAGCGCCTTGGCGCTTCGCTCAGGGCTTTGGCCGGGGGCGGACATGGCATCTCCGTAAATGGCAGCTTTGCCGCAGCTCATAGACCGCGGGCGATACGCAGCACAATAGGGCTTGGATACGGGGAGAAGATGGCCGGAGCGATGGATATGCTTGGTGTACCACACCCGTTATCCGCGCATCCCCAACGCTGCCCGTCATCCTGAGGTGCGAGTGGAGTGATGCCCGGCATCGCGCCGGGAGCCTCGAAGGATGAACGCCCCGATGCAGCCGGGCCGTCGCCCTTCGAGGGCCGCCGAAGAGGCGGCCACCTCAGGGTGACGGAGACGGGTTCGCCCCCCTCCGTCAGCGTCAAATCACATAGAACCCGTGCGTGGCGTCGCGGCGGAGCTGCTCGACGAGGCCGTATTCCCAATCGAGATAGGCCTGCATCGCAGCTTCGGCCACATCGGTGCCTTCATAGGGACGGCGGTAGCGGTGGGCCGGGTCGGGCTTCGGCCGTACCAGCGGTGGACCGATTTCCAGCGCCCCGTCATAGCCGCCTTCGAGCACGTAGACTTCCCAACCCATCTGCGCCAGCCAGGACGCCGTCATGTCAGCGCGGACGCATCTGTCGTCGGTCAGGAGGATGCGCGCGCCGCGCACCGGTGCGGCCATGTCGGTTTCCTGCACGAGCTGGCCGCCGGGATAATGGCGGAAGCCGGGGAGATGCCCGGCCGCATAGTCCTCGGCATCGCGCACGTCGAAGCGATACAGCGTGCGATCGGTCTCTGCGACCAGCGCCGCCATCTCGTTCGCGCCGATATGACGGACACCGGCGCGATAGGCGACGTCGCGGGCTTTGGCCGGTCCGCCCTCGAACGGGCCGATCGCGCCGCGCCTGTCGGCGCCGTGATTGAGCGCATGCCGCGCCAGCGTCCAGCCGATCGTGCCGTTGCGCAGTGCCCGCACCTTGTTGGGCACGCCGGCATTGATCAGCGACTGGGTGCCGATGATGGAGCGGGTGCGGCCGGCGCAATTGACGATGATGGTGGTGTCGGGATCGGGCGCGGCCTGCCCTGCCCGCAGCACCAGCTCCGCGCCGGGGACGCTGACCGAGCCCGGGATGTTCATGGTCGCGTATTCGTCGAAGCGGCGGACGTCGAGAATGGCGATGTTGGCCTTGTCGGCGATCAGCTTTGCCACCTCGTCGGCGCTGAGCGAGGGCGTGTGACGACGCGACTCGACCAGTTCGCCGAAGGCCTTGGAATAGGAATTGACGTCCTCGAACACCTCGAAGCCCGCATCGCGCCACGCCGTCAGCCCTCCGTCGAGTGCGCTGACATTCGTGTAGCCGAGTGCAGCCAGACGCTCGGCACCGGTCACGACCAGCCCCTCGCCGTCATCATAGAGCACGATCGCAACGTCTTTGCGCGGCAGCCGCATCTCGGCCTCAACTGCAATCCGGTCCGCAGCCATGTTTGCGGCGAACAGCGGATGGCCGGTGGCAAAGGCCGCCTCGTATCGGAGATCGAGCAGCGCGATCTCTTTGCGCAAGAGCAAGGCGCGGCGGATATCGGCGGGGGTAACGGTGGGAAGCTTCATGGCGTGAACCTGACAAGGACGTGCCACGGGCTTTTGAACGATTGTCGAGGTGTTGGCTAGCCTCTTCGGCAGCAGCTCACTCGCCCGGAACGAGCCGGCCCTGCGGCGCCTGCGCCGGGCGCCGCAGCCTGGGGCGCGACAGATAGAGCAAAATGCCGGTGACCGAGAACAGCGGCATCAGGGCCGCGGCAATCATGAAGGCGAGCTTGCCGGGCCAGCCCAGGACAGCGCCGCGATGGATATCGAGCACGTTGGCGATGATCTTCTCGCCGAACGTCTTGTCGGAATAACGTTCGGCGGAGGCGACCTGACCGGTGACGGCATCGATGCGGAATTCGTCGCGCGTGGTGTCGAGCGCCGAATCCCTTCCCCACGACCGGATCCGTATCACCGTGCCGGGGCTGGGCGGCAGCGTCAGCAGAGCCCTGGCAAAGCAGTCGCCCTCCTCACGCCGGAACGTCGTCCATGCCAGGTCGAACCCGATCGGCCGGGCCGGCTCGGAACGGGCCGCCGCACGCGGCGCCTTCGCCGACATTTTTGGCGGCATCTTCGCGGCAGAGACTTCTGGACGCGACAGCAGCCAGACGACGCCGTCCTTGTACCAGTCGAACGAGTACCACAGGCCCGTCAGCGTCATCACCAGATAGACCGGAAGCACCCAGGTGCCGATCACCGCATGCAGCGAGCGATGCAGCCCGCGCCCGCTGAGACCGAGATTGGGCTTGAGCCACATCTTCACGCTGCGCGCGCGACGTGGCCAGCGCAGCACGAGACCCGAGACCAGCATGACGATCAGGCCGAGCGCGGCCACACCGGTGATCTGGCGGCCCCAGCCCTTGGCATCGCCGGGGATCAGCAGCCAGCGATGCAGCTTCCGAACCGTCGCGAAAAACGCCTCGCCACGCGGCGCACCCAGCACGCGCGCATCATAGGGATCGACATAGAGCGAGTTCGGCCGCGCGCCCTGCTCGTCGCGCGCGAAGCGGATGCGCACGGCGGCGGCCGGATCGCTCGACAGCATGACGGCCGAGACCTGACCCGAGACTTGACCCGAGACTTGGCCGAAATCCTGCCCCGCCATCAGCCGCGCGACCAGCTCGTCCGGCATCAGCGCCGGCATCTCGCGCGGTGCTACGTGCATGATGCCGGCGTTGAGATGATCGACGATCTCGTCCTCGAAACTCATGATCGCGCCAGTTAGCGCGATCAGGGCGAGCAGCAGCGCGAGCACCAGGCCCGCGATGGAATGGACCTGGAGCAGGACAGCTTTGATCATGTGCCCCGGCCGCACTGCCATCGCTAGAACTTCACCGTTGCCGAGAGCGAGAAGCGCCGCGCGTCGCCGATAGCAACATTGAGCGCGTTTCCGGTGCTGGAGGTATAGTAGACCTTGTCGAACAGATTCTTGATGTTGAACTGGTAGGTCACCGGCAGATTGTCGATCTCTGTGTCGTAAGTCGCAAAGACATCTGCGACGGTATAAGCCGGCAAGAAGAACTTGTTGGCGGAGTCGCCCGGCCGGTCACCGACATAGTGCGCGCCGCCGCCAAGCCGCAGGCGTCCGGGGAGCTTGTCGCCGAAATCGTAGACGAGATAGAGCGAAGCCGTGTTCATCGCAGCATTCAGCAACTTGGCGTTGCCGTTGATGGGATCGTTCTCCAGGCGGGCATCGGTATAGCCGTAGCTTCCGATCATGCTCCACTGATCGCTCAGCTTGCCGGTCACGTCCAACTCGACGCCGCGCGACCGCGCCTTCGCGGACGTTCGTACCAAGACCGTACCGCTAGTAAAAGGGTCGGAGACCAGCACGTTCTTCTTCTCGATATCGTAGACCGCAAGAGTGCCGGACAGCCGCTTGTTGACATCGAACTTGACGCCAGTCTCCCATTGGGTGCCCTCTTCGGGCAGAATGGTGGAGTCGACGACGAAGCCGATGGGAGCACCGGTGAAGGGCGCGATGGTCGAGGTCGGTTTCAGCGACTGCGTGTAGCTCACATAGTAGGACAGCTGATCGTTCAGCTTGAAGATGACGCCGCCGAGCGGCAGCACCTTGTCGCCCGACAGATTGGTGTTGGTGACGAACACAGGCCGGCCTCTTCCCGCGAGCTGCTCGTATTCCATCCAGCGCACGCCGCCGACCACCGACAGCCAGCTGGTCACGTGGAACGTGTCCTGGGCGAAGAAGCCACGGGTGCCGAGCTTGTCGGTCTGCTCGCTGTCCGTTGCCGAAACGGTCGTTCCCGGTGTGATCAATCCGTAAACGGGGTTGTAAAAATTGAAGCTCGGGGTCGCCTGGCGGATCAAATCGTGGCGGTCGATCGTGCGATACAGCGCCTCGCCCCCGAACAGGATCTCGTTGCGGAAGCCACCCACCCAGACGTCACCCTGCAGATAGGAGGTGCCGTAGCTGGCGTTGCTCAGCGAGTTCCTGGTGCCGTCGTTGCTGCGGGTCTCGACGCCGGTCTTGGCGTTGACGCCGGTGATGCGAAGCTGATTGGCGCTGTAGGTCTCGGTGTTGTAGCTGTAGGCCGCCGTGACCTTCCAATTGTCGTCCAGCTTCTGCTCGACCGAGCCCTGGATCAGGTCGGAGGTGCCCCACATGTTGTTGAAGGGCTCGTCGAGCCGGCGAGTCTTCGGGATCGCCAGCGGCGCGCCGTTGACGAAAGCGGTGCCGCGGTCGAACGGATAGATGAACTCGCGGTGCTCATAGGTGAGCTGGACCGTCGTGGTGTCGCCGTACCAAGCCAGCGAGGGGTTCACCAGCATCTCGCGGTGACGGCCGAAATTGCGCCAATAATCTTCGCTGACGCCGTAACCGATGAAACGATAGGCGAGACCGCCGTCGCCGATCGGACCGGTGATGTCGAGCGTACCGTCGGCTCCGTTGCGGTTGTTGGCGTAGGTCGAGCCAAGCAGCGTGACCGAGCCGTGCTGATAAAGCTCGGGCCGCTTGCTGATGGTGTTGACGATGCCGCCGGGATCCATGATGCCGTAGAGCAGCGAGGCCGGGCCCTTCAGCACTTCGACGCTCTCGACCGCGGCATTGAGGCTGCGGCCCTGCACCAGCGGCATGCCGTTGCGCATGATCGAGCCGTCGCGGTTGTCGCCGAAGCCGCGGCGGATCACGGCGTCCTGGGTGCCGGCGAGCGTGTTGGTCTGGGTGATGCCGGATATATTGACGAGAGCGTCGTCGATGTTGCGCGGCAGCTGGTCCTTCAACACTTGCGCAGGAACGACGTTGACGGACTGCGAGGTGTCGAGCGGCGAGGCGCCGCTGCGGAGCGTGGTCGCGCTCGGCATTGCACGATAGCCGAGCTTGGCCGCCTGTTGCGCGGCGGCGTCGGCGGTGGCGCGCTCCGACAAGGTCGGCGCCGCGGGTGCTGGATTGCGACTGGGCTGGCGGCGCACGACGGCTTGGTTGCGACGTGAAGACTGATCCGATGCACGGGCCGGCTTCGGCCGCAGCGCCGGCGCTTCAACCGTCACCGGCGGCAGAGCCGATTGCGCCTGAGCGCTCGTGGTGTTGGAGGGGCTTTCGGCAAGCAGCACGGCCACACCGATGAGAAGACCTGCTCGGCTCTTGCCGGCACGGGTTCGATGGCCGCTGACGCAGCCATCCACGAAGGCACGCACTTTGATTCCACTTCAAGTCAAGAACGTTGAAGTGTGCGCCTGTAACAGTCGCCGCAATCGAAGAGAACCGTAGCCGAGCTTGAATCGCTCTAGTGTTGAATCGTTCTAAGCACCGTGAGGCGCGGGGCAACAATCACCGATTGCCCCCGCAGCGATGGCGACACGCTGCACGCGAATTCGCGGCAACTTGTCGGGACGCCAGCGCGATCTCACGCGATGGCGGGCGCCACCATTTCGTCGAGCTTCCGCTTGAGCGCGGTGCCGTCGGCCAAGGCGCGGAGCGGCGGTCGCACGCGCAGCCAGCTTGCATCGCCGGTCTGCGCCGCAAGGATCGCCTTCAGCGTCGTGAGGAAGGACGGCGACTTCACCACGATGTCGATCGCCGCCTGCATGCGCGCTTCGACGTCCTTGCCGTCAACCATCGCCTTGACCAGCTCCGGCGCAATGTTGGCCATGCCGCAGATGGTGCCGGCGCCGCCGGCGGCGATCGCGCGGGTGATATCGGCTTCGTTGCCGACGGTGATGGCAAGCTCCGGCGCGGCGGCACGGAACGCTTGGAACTGCTTGAAGTCGCCGCTGGAGTCTTTCAGACCGGCGACCACCCTGCCGTAACGTTTGCGCAAGTTCGCAGCGACATGGGTCGGGATCGCAACGCCCGAGATCTGCGGGATGTGATAAAGATAGGCGCGCAGGCGATCGTCGCCGACGCCGTCAATGATCGCAGCGAAGGCGTCCTCGATGCCTTCGGCTGTGACGCTGCGGTCGAAATAGGGCGGCAGCAACAGAACGTGGCGCAGGCCGAGCCCGAGCGCGGCGCGCGTCAGCGCGATGCTGTCGCTGATGGCGGGAAAGCCGCCGCCGATTCCGATGCGCTCCGGCGCCACACCGGCCTTGAGGACGGCTTCAACGGTCGCAACGCGTTCGGCGGCATTGAACGAGGTGCCCTCGCCGGTGGTGCCGAACAGCACGACGCCGTCAACGCCCTTGCTGAACAGCTGCTTGGCGTGTGCTGCCAGCTTTGCGGCGTCCACGCTGCCGTCCGCTGCCAGCGGCGTCGCCGACGCCACCCAGAACCCGCGAATCGCCTCCGTCATCACACCACCCTTTGTTGCGGCCGCCAGCTAAGCCTCTGATCCCAAACGATCTTCTCTGCGAGGCGAAGCCTCGTTTTTGCTTTACTTTCTATCTTGTACCTTACATACAAGACGGGTGCAAACCCTTTCCACGTCGCGGCGCGCATGCGGCGCAGTCGAATCCTAAAGGAGGTCTCGCATGAACATGGTGAGCCCCATTGAGCATCCCGACCAATTGCTGGGCGCGTTGCGCGACAGGCTCGGCGCGGCCGCGGTGCTCGTTGGCACCGATGTGCCGGCGCGCAATTGCAACGACTGGAGCGCGAGCCTGCCGCAGACGCCGCTGGCGGTGATCCGCCCCGTCGATGCGCAGGGCGTTGCCGATGCGATTGCGACCTGCCGGCAGGCGCATCTGCCGTTCGTGCCGCAGGGCGGCTTGACCGGCCTGTGCCGCGGCGCTTCGCCGGAAGCGGGCTGGGTCGCGATCTCGCTGGAGCGCATGACCGGCATCGAGGAGATCGATCGCGCCTCCGCGACGATGACGGTGAAGGCGGGCACGCCGCTGGAGACGATCCAGAAGGCGGCGGACGAGGCCGGCTTCTTCTTTCCGCTCGATCTCGGCTCGCGCGGCTCCTGCGCGATCGGCGGCAATCTCTCGACCAATGCCGGCGGCAACCGCGTGATCCGCTACGGCATGACGCGCGAGCTGGTGCTTGGCCTCGAAGTGGTGCTGCCCGACGGCACCATCATCACCAGCCTCAACAAGCTGATGAAGAACAATGCCGGCTACGATCTGAAGCATCTGTTCATCGGCTCGGAAGGCACGCTCGGCATCATCACCCGCGTCGTGCTGAAGCTGTTCCCGAAGCCGCGCTCGACCATGGCCGCGCTGTGCGCGCTGAAGGATTACCCGGCCGTGATCGCGCTGCTCGATGCGGCACGTTCGGGGCTCGGCCCGCTGCTGTCCGCCTTCGAGGTGATGTGGCCGGATTATTGGGACGTGATCACGGCGCGCGCCGGCGTGAAGCCGCCGGTCGCCGCAGGCCAGGGCCTCTACGTGCTGGTGGAAGCGCAGGGCACCGACGAGAGTGTCGATGCGCCGCGCTTTGAGAGCTGGCTCGAGGAGCTGATGGAGCGCGGGCTGCTGGCGGATGCCGCGGTGGCGCAGTCGCTGGCGCAGACGCAAGCCTTCTGGCGCGTGCGCGACATCTGCGCCGAGTTCGGCCAGGTGCTCGGCCCGCACATCTCCTACGACATCGGCCTTGCGGTGGCGCGCATGGACGAGTTCGTCACACGCTGCAAGGCGGCGCTCGCTTCCGGCATCAATGGCTGCGAGAGCGTCTATTACGGCCATATCGGCGACGGCAATCTGCATCTCGTCTCCTGGGTCGCGGGCCTTGCCGTCGCGCAGCAGCCGAAGGAGGAGATGGACGCGATCATCTACGGTCTCGTCCGCGAGCTCGGCGGCAGCGTCTCCGCCGAGCACGGCATCGGCACCTTGAAGAAGCAATGGTTGGGCCATGCCAGGAGCGAGGCCGAGATCGCGCTGATGCGGACGCTCAAGGCGGCGCTCGACCCCGATCACCTGCTCAATCCCGGCAAGGTGATCTGAGCGCACCATGCGATCGCTCAAGCTCGATACGCCGAAATCGCTGTCGCAGCGGGTGATGCAGCGGCTGCGCCAGGCCATCATCGACGGAGAGTTTGCGCTTGGAGCGGCCATCTCCGAGGAGATGGTGGCCAATTCCTTCGGCGTCAGCCGCACGCCGGTGCGCGAGGCGATGGGACAGTTGCAGGCGCAGGGGCTCGTCGTGATCCGGCCGCAGGTCGGCAGCTTCGTCTTCACGCCGAGTGCGGACGACATCAACGCGCTCTGCACCTTCCGCATCGCGCTGGAGCCCAAGGCCGCCGAGCTCGCCTTCCGCCACGACCGCGACGGCACACTTGCGACCATGAGCGCCGCGATCGCGGCGATGGAGCCGGCCGTCGCGGCAAAGGACAACATCGCCTATGGCCGCGCCGACACCGCTTTTCACGAGGCGCTGTTCGCCCATTGCGGCAACCGCTATCTCGCCGAATCCTATCAGCTCGTCTCCGGCCGCGTCGCCGCGCTCCGCACCAGCTTGACCTCGCCGATCGACGTGCGCACCCGCACCTCCTTCGACGAGCACCGCAAGCTGCTCGATCTGTTCGCACGCGGCGACTTCGCCGCCTTCGGCGAATTGATGACCACGCACATCACGAATTCGGGAATCGTCTACGCCAAGGCGCTGAAGGTGGATGAGCGCGTCTAGCGCTCCTCCTTCGACCCCGGCCTGTCCAGAAAATCCAGCGCGGTGTTGATCTGCTCGAGCTGATGCTCGATTCTGTCGCGATCCTCCACCGACGGCGCCGCTTCCAGCTGCTCCACCAGCTTCTGCTTCCGCATCAGCAAGTTCTCTATGACCGTACCCACGATTCCCCCATCGCCAGAGGCGACGTCACGGACGCCGAAACGATGGAGGCGCGCGCAACCCGGGCCCGCGTCGAACCCGTAACCAGAATGCGCGCGGGCACGGTTGGTTCCTGCGGCCGGTTTAACCGGCGCCGGAACCGCATCATCGGACAGCGAGCGGTTGAATTCGCCCGTCCCTCGCCCTATGCGTAGGCGCCATGGACACCCAGATGATCACCGCCGAAAAGCCGCTGATGGCCCAGGCCCGCCCGCGCAAGCCGGCGCCGTTCCTCCCGATGAGCCGCGCCGAGATGGATGCGCTCGGCTGGGACGCCTGCGACATCGTGCTGGTGACCGGGGATGCCTATGTCGACCATCCCAGCTTCGGCATGGCCATCATCGGCCGCCTGCTGGAGGCGCAGGGTTTTCGGGTCGGCATCATCGCGCAGCCCGACTGGCATTCGGCCGAGCCGTTCAGGGCGCTCGGCAAGCCAAGGGTGTTCTTCGGCGTCACCGGCGGCAACATGGATTCCATGGTGAACCGCTACACTGCGGACCGGCGCATCCGCAGCGATGATGCCTATACGGCGGGCGGCGAAGGCGGCAAGCGGCCGGACCGGTCGACCGTCGTCTACGCCCAACGCTGCCGCGAGGCGTTCAAGGACGTGCCGATCGTGCTCGGCGGCATCGAGGCCTCGCTGCGCCGGATCGCGCATTACGATTACTGGTCCGACAAGGTGCGCCGCTCGGTGCTGGCGGACGCCAAGGCGGACTTGCTGCTCTACGGCAATGCCGAGCGTGCCGTGGTCGAGGTGGCGCATCGGCTTGCCGCCGGCGAAGCGCCGCGTGAGCTCGACGACATCAGGGGCGTGGCGCTGTTCCGAAAAGTCCCGGACGGCTACACCGAGCTGCACGCCGACGATCTCGATTCCGCCGACGAGGGCGCATCGCGCCAGAAGGGCTTAACCGTGATCCGCCTGCCGGCGCTGGAGCAGGTCGAGCAGGACAAGGAAGCCTATGCGCGCGCCTCGCGCGTGCTGCACCGGGAAAGCAATCCCGGCAATGCGCGGCCGCTGGTGCAGCGCCACGGCGACCGCGATCTCTGGCTCAACCCGCCGCCGATCCCGCTGACCACGGAAGAGATGGACGCGGTCTACGATCTGCCCTACGCGCGCGCGCCGCATCCATCCTATGGCGAGGCACGTATCCCCGCCTGGGAGATGATCAAATTCTCGGTGACGATCATGCGCGGCTGCTTCGGCGGCTGCACCTTCTGCTCGATCACCGAGCACGAGGGCCGCATCATCCAGAACCGCTCGGAGGGCTCGATCCTGCGCGAGATCGAGCGCATCCGCGACAAGACGCCCGGCTTCACCGGCGTCATCTCCGACATCGGCGGCCCCACCGCCAACATGTACCGAATGGCGTGCAAGGACCCGAAGGTCGAGGCGGCCTGCCGCCGGCCGTCCTGCGTCTTCCCCGAGATCTGCCCGAACCTCAACACCTCGCATGACGATCTGATCCGGCTCTATCGCAAGGTGCGCGAGACCCGTGGCATCAAGAAGGTGATGGTGGCCTCCGGCGTGCGCTACGACCTCGCGGTCGAGAGCCCCGAATACATCAAGGAGCTCGTCACCCATCACGTCGGCGGTTACCTGAAGATCGCGCCTGAACATACCGAGCGCGGCCCGCTCGACAAGATGATGAAGCCGGGCATCGGCGCCTATAACAAGTTCAAGCGGATGTTCGATGAAGCGGCCGAGCGGGCCGGCAAGAAATATTACCTGATCCCCTATTTCATCGCGGCGCATCCGGGCACGACCGACGAGGACATGATGAACCTCGCGCTGTGGCTGAAGAAGAACCGCTATCGTGCCGACCAGGTGCAGACCTTCCTGCCCTCGCCGATGGCGACCGCGACCGCGATGTACCACACCGGCGTCAACCCCTTGCGCGGCGTGCGCCACGGCGGCAGCGACAAGGTCGAGGCGATCAAGGGCCTGCGCCAGCGCCGCCTGCACAAGGCGTTCCTGCGCTATCACGATCCCGATAATTGGCCGCTACTGCGCGAGGCCCTGATCGAGATGGGCCGCCGCGATCTGATCGGCTCGCAGCCCCACCAGCTCGTGCCTGCGCACCAGCCGCCCGGCACCGGCAAGGCCGCCGGCACGAAGCGTCCCGTTCGACCCGGCGGCAAGACGCAGAAGTTCACGACCAAGGGCCTGCGGGTGATGAAGTAGCGCGCGAGGGCCGGATCAGGCGCGGTTCGGTTGCGCTTTCGTGCCCTCCCAAACAGAAAGTTCGAAAACAACCCCATGCACAGTAGGCGGGGACAGCAAAATCAACGGCTTAGCGCGGCACACGGTCGAATGAGGCGTGACCTCGCCTTAGCCTGTTGATTGAGCACGATCTTTTCGAACAACCGCTGCGCATTCTGCTGATTTTACGAAACGGTTGCTTCGTCGGGCAAAACAGGAGCAGAATGACAGCATCGGAAGGACCGGGATCGGGAGCCCCTTCCGTTGCTCAGCGCTGGCTCGTCGAGCTCACGACTGCGTCGCGCGCAATCCGTTCAGCGGCTCGACGCGCTGCAAGCGGCGGTGCTCCTGATCGCTTGATCACCGGCGGCCCAGCAAGAGCCTGCGACACCCCGCTGCCGGCTTTACCCTAGCCGCACCGCGCTCGAGGTGCTCGCGGCTCGTGGCCCATCTGCGAAGTTGCGTGGGGTCTGACGGAGGTCCGCTCATCGCGGCAGAGCGGACCAGATTGCCAAACCTGAGTCCTTCACGTTTTGACCCTGAGCGGAAGGCGCTACTGGGCAGACGCGTAGTCCGGCGTCGCTGCTGTTGATCCAAGTCAACTATCACCCATCCTTTGGCTTCACACTACTTCGGTCGTCCTCTCCCTCCCGAACCTGCAGAAGGCCTTCTGAAGGTTCGGCATCAAAGTGAGAGATTGCTCATGATAACAATCCCAGAACTGACGTCTCAGGCGCTCGGTGCGTTCCTGATCTCGGAGACAAGTGGTCGCTTCGGCTCGTCCCACGCCAGCTTGCCGGAATTGCTCCCCTATGCAGCAAAGCTGGCCCTGGAATGTATTGGTAACAGCGATGCACTCTACCACAACGTCGAACACACCTTGTTGGTCACACTGGTGGGACACGACATCCTGATCGGGCGCTCCCTTCTTAGGCCAACGACGGCTAGCGACTATGCTCACTTCATCCTGGCGTGCCTGCTTCACGACATCGGCTACGTTCGGGGAATAGTTCACGGAGACCAGGACGGTGCCTATGTGGTTGATGGTACTGGCCGAACGGTTGAATTACCAGTCGGCTCCTCCGATGCAGCGCTTGCGCCCTATCATGTCGACCGCTCAAAATTATTCACCGTGGAGCGTCTTGACGCAGTTGACGAAATTGACGCCGCTCGCGTTGCTCGAGCCATCGAATACACTCGTTTTCCTTATGCAGACGCATCAGCGAATGAACTCAAGGATGATCTTGACGAAGAGGAGGGTTTGTTGCTTCGCGCCGCCGACCTGATCGGTCAGCTCGGCGATCCGAACTACATGAAGAAATCAAATGCGCTGTTCTACGAGTTCGAGGAGATAGGACTCAACAAATCGCTCGGATACACCACGCCCGCGGACGTGGTGTACAAATATCCTCAGTTCTACTGGACCAAGGTCGCACCGCACATCCAAACTGCCGTCCGCTATTTGAATGTAACCTCGAGCGGAAGACAATGGATCGGCAGTCTCTATGGGAATGTCCTGCGTGCTGAGCGAGAGGTCGGACTTTCTGGTCCGGAGCTGTAGGCGTTCCAATAGCGTGATTTCGAGTGGATCCCGATCAATTCTCCGACGCTCAGAACCGACAATAGCTGACTTAGACGGTGGCTCCAGTCGGGTCCCGGTGTTCGGCGCGTTTGCTCCTGGCCCATCGGCGAAGTTGCACCTCGGCGGTCGGTAGTCAGCTCATTGAACCAGAGCGGACCAGATTAGCTCAACCTGAGTTCTTCACGTTTTGACCCTGGCTGTGTGAAAAGCCGCGAGTCGGTTACGATTCCTCCGTTTCCTAATGGGGGGATACGGATGGGACGCTTCGTTGAAGGCGCGGACAGATCCCAGCTGACGCTCTTGCCGGAATGTCTGGAGGATTGGGTAGACGAGGGCAACGCGGTCCATGTGATCGACGTGTTTGTCGAGGCGCTCGACCTGCATGGAATGGGATTTGAGCGTGTGATCGCCAAGGAGACGGGCCGGCCTTCCTATCATCCGGCAGTCCTTCTGAAGCTTTACATCTACGGTTATCTCAATCGGGTGCAATCCAGTCGCCGCCTGGAACGTGAGGCGTGCCGCAATATCGAGGTGATGTGGCTGATCGGCCGCCTGGCTCCCGATCATAAGACGATCGCCGATTTCCGGAAGGACAATGGTGCGGCGCTTCGGAAGGTTTGTGCGAAGTTCGTTGCGCTATGCCGGCAAATGGGCCTGTTGCAGACCCCAAGCGTCGCAATCGATGGCAGCAAGTTCAAGGCAGTGAACAACCGCGATCGCAACTTCACACATGCCAAGATGGCGAGGCGGATGGCGCAGATCGAGGAAAGCGTCGGGCGATATCTGCGTCAACTGGATAGCGCCGATCGGCAGGAGCCATCGGAAGCGATCAGCATCAAGACAACGAGGATTAAGGAAAAGATCGCTCGACTGAAGCAGGAGATGGGCCGCCTGGAAGTGCTCGATGCGCAGATGCGCAAGACGCCGGATCAACAGATATCGCTGACCGATCCGGATGCCCGTTCGATGGCCACCAGTGGACGCGGATCGGGTGTCGTCGGCTACAATGTCCAGGTCGCGGTGGACACCGAACACCATCTGATTGTTACGCATGAGGTCATAAACGTCGGCAATGACCGTGGGCAGCTTGCTCGGATGTCGAAGCAAGCCAAAGAAGTGCTCGAAGTGGACAAACTCGAGGCGGTCGCCGACCGTGGCTACTTCGACGGAGAGGAGATATTGGCCTGCAAAGAGGCTGGCGTTGCAGTCACGCTGCCCAAGCCCATGACGTCGAACGCCAAGGCGGAGGGTCGGTTCGGCAAACAGGACTTCGCCTATCTACCTGACGAGGACGTCTACCGCTGCCCGTCCGGCCAGGTGCTGCCCTATCGCTATACCAACATCGAGCATGGAATGACGCTGCGCCGTTACTGGTCGACAGCAGCGTGCCAAGGCTGCGCAATCAAGAGCCAATGTACGCCGTCCAAGGAGCGCCGCATCACACGCTGGGAGCATGAGCATGTGGTCGAGGAGGTCCAGAGACGGCTCGATTCCGACCCCGACGCCATGCGGAGGCGGCGCGAGACGGTCGAGCATCCCTTCGGCACGATCAAGGCCCGTATGGGGGCGACCCACTTCCTGATGAAGCGCCTACGGAACGTCGCCGCCGAAATGGCGCTGCATGTTCTCGCCTATAACCTCACACGGGTGATGAACATCGTCGGCAAACCGCGCCTGATTGCAGCCATCCGCGCCGCCTGAAGCCCGGAAAGTGCGTCCAAAAGCGCAATACCGCGTCGCGATACCTACTTTGGCCGGTCATTGGACGATCCGACGCGAGAACATCGGCCGCCTGCAATGATTGGCGACCCACGGCCGCGTGCCGACCATCCGTTTGCACACAGCCAAGACCCAAAGCGGACCGGACTCGGCGACAGATCGTCACCAATATCTAAAGCCAAACCAAGCGGCCGGTCCTTGCCGCGCCGCCAGAAGGATCGGCGGCTCCGCATGCCGCCTTCCAGCATATTTCCTGCTCGGTTGTCGCTTCCGCTGTTCAAGCGATGCTGCGCGATGCGACCCGGGCAGAGGCAGCCGCGCAAATGCGTCGCGCACTCTGGCATCATTACTAGGACCGGCCGGTACAGTGCCAGGCGGCGCCGGAGGGTTCGTGTCCCATGGCGCAGGTGTCGGCGCCGCAAGACTCGCCTGTGTTGTGTCGAAGACGACGAGCGCGGGTAATTTCCGCTCCGAGTGGATGTGTATGACAGGCGGACTAGCTGCCGCTCTTTGGGCGACGGGCGAGGTTGGCAGATAGAAACCCGCGATCAACAGCAGCGCGAGCAACACGGCGCCGACGTTGCGGAAATAGGCCAACAAAGGCATCTGTCGCTCCGCACCCTCAAACTACTCGGGCTCAATGCGCGACACGTTGACAAAGGCCGGGCCCTTCCGGGAGCAGATTGCTCGTCGTAAGACCCTGCCATCTTCGGCCTGAGCGCGAGTTGCGCTCAACCATCCTGCTTCACCTTAGCGACCAGCCCCAATGCGATTGACGCCGCCATTTGCATTGCCACCGACATTATGACGGACCGCAGCGCGAGCCACCGGTCGGGGCCTCAGCACCACTCCCGCGCGCGCAACGCAACCGGCGGGATAGCCGACGTACGTGCAGTACACGACCGCACCTGCCGGCTTGCTGCTGAACGTTGCGCCCGCAATTCCCAGCAACGCGCTGCATGCGAGACCCGAGAATGCAAGTTTTGTAAGAGGGGGAAACTGCAGCATCGGCGCCTCCTGATCTCACGAGGCTTGATCGCATGCCGTCGGCTGCGATCAGCGCCTGACATTGTGAGGCTGCCGACGCATAGCCGCCGTTGATCCAGGTCAAGCCCTGAGGCCGATTTGCGATGTCGGAGACTTGCGAAAGGACAGACACAAATATTGTCCCATCGGTGCACACTGGGCAGCCGAGGCTACTTCCATTACGAAGACCGCGCGGCGCTGTCCTGCTCCTCGGCAGGCCAAGCGACAATGCCGGATGCTGGAAATGGCCCGCGGGGAAGGTGGGGATTTATCGAAAATGGCGAGGCCTTCCGACTCCGACATCTTCCTGCCGCTGGGCGTGACAGGCTACATTGTTGCATTCTGATCCTGGGGGCGCGGAATGCTGCGACGGGATTTTCTTGGCTTGATCTGCGGCGCGGCAGCATGGTCGCACTCGGCCCGGGCGCAGCGGTCGGACCCGCTAGGTTCTCTCGAACTAACCGAGCCTAGTGGAAAGCCGGTTCACATCAACATTGCGCTGGTGACCTTCGTCCGATCTGACACGCATATTTCAGGTGCTAACGCCGAACTAGGTCTCGCAAGTGGGAAATCTCAAGGCGTCCGGGAGAATGTCGATGAGGTCATGCAGTTGATCATGACGTTACATCGCGGCGAAATGTCCTGGATCAAACTGACTGAACCGAACGGCAAGCTCATCCACATCAACGTGTCACAAGTAACGACCGTCAGGTTTGAAGATCGAATTCCGGGCGCAAATGCCGAACTTGGTTTCGCGAGTGGAAAGCTTCAGGGTGTGCGGGAAAGTGTCGATGATGTCATGCGACTGATCACGATCGTCGCAGGGCAGAAAGGGAAATCGCCATGACCTCTGGGACCGATTTGCGATCGAACTAATCGCAGCCCGTGATGCGCTTCACCGCCTTCGCGTACTTCATGTGAAGCGAACCGAGAGGCTCATCCGAAGGTGCATTACGAGCGAGGAGGCGATCCGAATCGATGCATGTCTGGAGGTCGAGCTGAATGTGCGAGCAGGACCCCAAGGCGTTCTTCTCGGCCTCCTCCCTTGATGCTCCAAATCCAACGAAAGTCTGCACACGCCCGGCCTCGGTGTCGATCGCCGATACAACCGTGACTTCCGAAATGTAGTAAGACGAGCACGGGGCGGCGAGCACCTCAGCGGAAAGCCCAAGCATTCCAAGACCGAGTAGGCCTAACGAAGCTGCTTTCATGTTGGCTCCGTCGCCTAGTCGCATCATTCTCCTTCTCCTTGCGACTGAAGTACCGACTTCCAATCGAACGATTCAGTGCGGGGTAACCGTTGACCTAAATCAAAGCGGCAGCGGGCACACGGGATTGGCGTAGGCCGGAATCAGTCGCGTGAGGGCGCAAGTCCACGTGAGCGCGTTCGCCGGCAAGTGCGCGTCCACGGCAGCACGCCGCAGACCAAGTGCGCTCGTTGGCCAGTTTCGCGAGACTGCGCGTTCGGAGTCCCCGTGAGATGACGCCAACCTGGTATGTCACTTTTGAGAGTCGTCCGCGCATCCTGCGCGCAAGAAGGCGAAGCCCGCGCGAAACCAGAACATTCGCAACCGAGGACGAAGCCAAGATCTTTGCGCGCTCAAAGGTCGAGGAAGGGCTGATTGTATCAACGGGAACGATCAATCCGCATCTGCCGCGGCGGCATATCCCGTCCAGTCAAGTTCACCAGTGGCTTTCCGAAGGGCAGGAGGATTCCGTCGAATCCACGCCGCTTCCTGACAACGAATGAGCGCTGTGACCCGCACGCGCCGTGTCGGATATCGCTTGGGTGTTGCCATTTTATTACATGGGCATAAGGCGGTCACGACTAAACTCGCGATTGTTATGAAGTACTTATGCACGATTACGTGCACAAGCGTTATCAATCAACAACAAGGGATACGGAGACAATCTCATGAGGAAACTCCTGGTAGCCGCTGTCAGCGTGGCATCCATGGGCCTGGCTGCCCCTGCATCGGCTGCCGACATGGCCGTCAAGGCCCCGCCACCAGCACCGGTCGTGACGATCTACAACTGGAGCGGGTTCTACATCGGCGCTAACGGCGGTTGGGGACGAGCCGAAAGCTGCGTGGATTTCGTGACGCTCGCCGGGACAGTGGCGGCCGGTTGTGCTGATCGCAACGGTGGTCTGATCGGTGGTCAGATCGGCTATCGCTGGCAGACCAATCAATTCGTCTTCGGCCTCGAAGCACAGGGCGATTGGGCCGACATTGAGAGAACGCGTGTGAGCCTGGTCGATCCGCTCATTTCGACCACGGGCAAAACCGATGGCATCGGCCTTTTCACGGGCCAACTCGGTTGGGCATGGAATGCGTCGCTGTTCTACGTGAAGGGTGGCGCGGCCGTCACTCACAATCGCTTTGACATCTTCAACAACGTCACCGGTGTCGGCCTCGCCTCGGCTGGCCACACGCGCTGGGGCGGTGCCCTTGGTGTCGGCTGGGAATATGGCTTTGCACCGAACTGGTCGTTCGGCGTGGAATACGACCATCTCTGGATGGGGCGCGACAACGGTACCTTCGCCGGCGTGGTCACGCCCGGAGGCTTGACGCTTACGGGCAGCGGGGTCAGCCAGGACGTCGATATGATCACCCTACGGCTCAACTATCGCTTCGGCGGTTACACGGCCCCGGTCGCAGCACGTTACTAGTCCACGAGCGGTACCCGGCAGAAGGCCCCGGGGTTTCCCCCCGGGGCCTTCTGTTGTTCGTATGACGAACGCCGCGTCGCGCTGTGCTGCGATGGAAAGGTTGAGGGCCGCGCGTCCGAATGGGGCGCAAGAACGGACATGTCGGAGTTCGCGCCTGACCTGTGCGCCACAATTCTTTCTCCAGATCTCTTGATTTGAATCAACGCGGCATCGTCCTGCCGACGATTGTTTGCGCGGTGCCTGGGGGCCACTTACCAAGGAGGTCGCCGATGATGAAGATCGTAGTGATCGGAACAGTTGCACTCCTTCTTGCCGCACCGTCGATTGCCAGGGCGCAAGCTACCTCCGCTACAACGCCAGAACGGCTCAACGCAGTAGACCGAAATACACTGATGGATATGCGGATCGATTTGACCAAGGCCGCCTTGCAGCTGACACCTGACCAGGAAAAACTCTGGCCGCCTGTCGAGAGCGCCATTCGTGCCAGGGCGGAGGACCGGAAGGCCCGGGTTGCAAAGATTTCGGAAACAGTGGGTCGACGGACCGACCAAAATGCCGTCGAAACCATCCGCAATCGTGACCCCATCGCCTTCTTGCAACGACGCTCGGAGGCATTGGCGCAACGATCAGCCGATTTGGATAAGCTCGCCGAGGCGTGGCAGCCACTTTACAAGACCCTCAATCCCGAACAGAGGCAGCGCATGGGGGCTATCGCGGTCCTTGTACTTCACGACATGAGTGATGTCGTGGAGCGACGTCGTGCGCAGGCCGACGACGAAGACTGAATTTGATTCAGACCTGCCGCGTGATGGTCTGAACATGCGCGGCTAACTGACTTTAGGCCTGGGCGATGTCCGCTTTGCCAAAGCCGACACCCCCGGGCCAACGTCTACGGTCATGGGTCTCTTGAAAAGCCAATGATTGGAAGTCCCCCTGGTGCGTCAGCGTTGGTGCCTCGTTGAGACACAACAAGCGGAGGAACCGTTGATCTAGCGCAACGCACGCTTCGAAGAGGAGGTTGAATCATCGGACCGGGGCAGGAAACGGTGGAGTAAGGTCCATGATGCAGATGAATGTACGAAACGTTGCATTAGCAGCCTCGACGTTCACTTGTGCGATGCTGCTCTCCTTCAGTTGGTCCGAGCAAGGCGGCGCTTCGCTTTCTACCGATAGCGCACAAGCACGGGTCGGTCGTCCCCTGACACCCGTGAGCGTTGCGGGTGTTGCACGCCGACAAAACCGGCGGGCTGCATATGGATACGGGGCGGGCGTCGTCGGCGCCGGCGTAGGCGCTGCAGCGGTTGGCACCGCCGCCGCAGTTGCGGCCACCCAACCCTGGAACTGGGGTGGTACCGGATACTATGGCAGGCCATACGTGGGCAGCGGCGCATTGGCGGCCAACGCCTACTATGGCGGTCCGATTGAAACCAGTCCCTACTATCTCCAAAAGGCCTACCCGGCGAATGGCCCCTGGTATGGCTTTAGCGGATGGGCCGACTACAAGGCTCGCGGCGGCATTGTCTGCGATCCCGGCACCATGATCAAAGGCCCTGATGGCCTGATGCATGTCTGTCAGTAAAACTCGAGCGCGAATGAGGCTGGAGGGGGCGGCTCAAGAGCCGCCTCCTGGTGGCAGAAATGCAACTCGGGTGGGTGTGGAGAGTCGTCCCGCTGTTCGGGTAGCTAACCTTGACCAATCGGCGGTGCTCGGAAGTCTGCAAGGCCTGCCGTTGGGACGAAAGGCCAGCCGGGTACTATGGATGATCTGTCGAGAATTCGCATTGACGGTGCCAAACTGCCGATCTGGCTTCGCATCGTCGTCGTCCTGGCGCTAGCACTGCTGGCCGCGGGCGCAAGCCTGTTCGCGTATCGCTGGTACGTCCAACCGGTGACGCTGTCGATCGCGGTTGGGTCATTGGACGGCGACGCCCCCAAAATCGTGTCGGCGCTGGCGAGCAGGCTTGTCCTCAACAACGCGCCGGTCCGGCTGAAGGTGGTGGAGACGACCGGCCCAATTGAATCCGCGGAAGCGTTTTCCTCCGGCAAGACGGACCTTGCTGTGGTCCGCGGTGATGTCGGCGACCTTTCACAAGCGCAAGCCATCGTCGTCCTCGCCGAGGCCGTTGCGCTGCTGTTTGCACCGCCGGGATCCACGATCAAGGACATGGCTGGCCTAAAGCGCACAACAATAGGGGTGGTTGCGGGCGAGACCAATGAGAAGATCGTCAGCGTATTGACAAAGGCATATGACCTCGACCGCGCCAACGTTGCTTTCAAAAGTGTCGCGCTCGACCAGGTTCGCCGCACCCTCGACACAAAGGAAATACGTGCCGTCCTTCTGGTAGCGC
Organism: Bradyrhizobium sp. NC92; assembly: GCF_025200865.1. Classification (NCBI taxonomy): domain Bacteria; kingdom Pseudomonadati; phylum Pseudomonadota; class Alphaproteobacteria; order Hyphomicrobiales; family Nitrobacteraceae; genus Bradyrhizobium; species Bradyrhizobium sp. NC92. The sequence continues at coordinate 922,251 of NZ_CP104171.1, read as the reverse complement.
CGCTGAGCGAGAAGTACGTATCATTGGTGCGAGGTCTATTCCCGCAGACTCCGAAGAGCGCACCGGTCCTGATTCCGATCGAGAATGCCGGTGCAATTGCCGAGAAGGAGCGCGCTTACGAGAGCTTCGACATCCCAAAGGGAACACTACGCGGATCTCCTCCCGTTCCTGAGGACGACGTGACCACTTTGAAGGCTTCTTTCTACATCGTCGGCAAGAAGAGCCTTGACAACGATATGATCGCCGACTTCACGCAAGCCATTGCACGCGCTCGCAGAGACGTTTTGGCCGAACTGCCGGTTCTCGCGCAGTTCAAGGCGCCCGATACTGACGCCGGCGCCTACCTCCCCGTTCACCCCGGCGCTGCAGAGTTCTACAACGGTAGTCAACTGACTTTCCTGGACAAGTGGAGCAACGCCATCTTCCTGGCGCCAATGGCGCTCGGCGCGCTTGCCACGATCCTTGCGGCGGCATGGCAGTTTCTTAGATCCGGCGATCTCAAGCCGAGAGAACCCGCGCTGGATTTGCTCTATGCATTGGGGAGACGAATAAGGCACGCCGAGAACGAAGCGAATTTGTTGGAGATCGAGACTGAGATCGACCAGGTACTGAGCGCGCAACGCGCCAGAGCAGATGCGGACGTATCCACCCTCGATACGGCCACGCTAAACGTTGCCGCACATCGGCTCGAGAACCTCATACAAGATCGTCGCGCGGCACTCGGTGCGCGACCTCCCGGGGAAGCGCACAATGCGAAGCGGGCAGCGCTCGGGCCAGTATCGAAGGACAGTTAGCGCACGGGACAGGTGAGTGATCTGGGCAGGCTGGGCGAGTATCGCAGATCGCCGCCTATCGCGTACCCCGGAGCAATGGCCCCCGAGCCACACGCACCGCGACGCGAACCTTGACTTATCTCAAGCCTCTCAGCGACCGATGCTGCCAGCTTTTCGAGCGGGGCCAGTGCCAAGGGAGGATCGAATGATCCGATTGATCGCTGTTCTCGGCTTCACCTTGTCGGTTCTAACATCGGCGCACGCCATGGGGCCTGCACCGCTCCCTTCGATCGAAAATGATGAGATTACGCAAATCGCAGCCGCCTGTGGTCCGGGCAGGACGCGAGTCAACGGTGTATGTGTGGCAAGGACGACCATCCGTCAAACCCGCCGAGCGGTTCGCAGGTGTGTGCGTTGGCAGGGTGGCGTTTGCGCTCTGTACGAGTGAAGGTCGCCAGTGTGTTTCGCCGGACCCCAACATAGCGAGCACCTCGAGCGCGGTGTGGCTAGGGTCAAGCGGGCAGCGGGTATCGCAGGCCTTTGCAAGGCTGGCGGGTCATCCGCCATCGGATCTGACCGGAAGCCATCGCGGCCGGACTAAACCGACGCGCTTGCCTCAAACGAGACATCACTGGAATCGAGAGCGAAAACTACGCGGGTCCGTCCCCACCGTAAAATTGGGCCTCTTCGATCACTGAGGGAAGCAACTGGCCGGATAATCTGGCCCGGTGGCGGGCGGAGAACATTGGCCCGCGGGCGGGCTGCAGCGGCGCGAACTGTGCGAGGCCAATGGGCGTCGGCAGGTCATCGTAGATGGCCTCCATACCGCCCCGCATGAAGTAAGTTTCATGCCAGAAGCCAGTGCCGCGCGATGACTTCAAAAAATCCTGCCACCATTGGCGGTGCGGCATCGAACGGGACCACGCCTCCAGCGCATCAAAGTCGCGCCAATATTGTCGCATGCCAAGGTGCAACGGAAACAAGGACATGATGAAATTCTCATGCAGGAGAAGCCCTTCAGGCCGCTTGTCGACTGCGTCCTGAATCTGCGGACCCAAGCCGAGCAAGGTTCTTATCCCGGTCCACGCATTGACGCGCATCCCGAGATAAATCACGACCAGATCGGGAAACGACGAAAGGTCGACAGTTTGTCGTTGGACTGCGCCCTTCATTCTGACCTCCTGACGCATGATGGGTCCGCCATGGATGGCCGCGAGCTCCGCCTATGACGACGGTGGTCGTGTTGCACCCGAAGAGTTCCTGCAAGCCATCGCGTGCACCTTGCGAACCGCCGACGAATTTGGATCAGGGGCGGCACCGTGTGCTGACGGAGCATAAGGGCCATCCGGTTCGAACGCATGTCAGGCAGATCACATCACGCAAGGTAAGCGAGTTCCGCGATGTCAGCAAGGTCGGCTTCCCGCCCATCTGCGAAGTTACGTGGGGTCTGACGGAGGTCCGCTCCTCGCGGCAGAGCAATCCCCGCGCGTGCGGGAGCGCGAGAGCCGGCGGACGCATGACTTATTATCACCACGCTTTTGCGTGCTCGCGGAGACTGGGTCTTGTTCTCCAAAGGAGTTGGGAGCGAAGGTCAGCTTGCAGTGAGACAGATCGCTCGACCTAAAGATAAGGCTCGGCGTTCTCTCGCCGAGCCTTCTTTCTATTTGTCTATCCGTCGACTCCAATCTCGAAAAGACAAAGGAATCTTTACTTCACTTGGCGGCTATCACACGGCAAACGGCCCGTGTTTCTCGGTCGTAGTGATCCGGCTGTTTCAGGACAGCTGCACAGCGACGCAACACCCGCTGCTGCTCTGCGACCTCCAATGTCGCGAAGGCTGTGCCGACGTTGGCAGGATTGAGGCCTGCCAATCCAGAGCTGTTGTTTCCATTGGCAACGCCATTATTTGAAATGCCCACGGCTCCCGCGGCACCAGGACCAATGCCAACAGTGCCAAGCCCGCCGGTGCCGAGGCCCCCAGTACCTACGCTGCTAGAACCGACACCAACTCCCGCGCCTGCCCCACCAACTCCTGCAACACTCGCACCTGCGCCAGCTCCTGCCGCGCCTCCGCCGACACCCACGCCCCCCGTAGCGCCAATTCCGCCAGCTCCGGCGCCAACGCCGGCACCCACGCCACCATCGCCCACTCCGGCGCCGGCACCCGCGCCAACGCCCCCAACTCCGGCACCAACACCGGCGCCGACGCCACCGCTACCCACTCCCGCACCAGCACCTGCACCGACACCTCCAACACCGGCGCCAACACCCGCGCCCACCTGGGCTTGCGCGAGTGGTGCTGCTGCGGACAATGCAACGCAGACCGTGGCTGCATAGAAAAGCTTCATTCGCATACACGCCTCCATGAATTCCCGGCGCCCGCAAAGGGACGCTCTGCAACAAGATTCTTGTCCAAGAGGAAGCGACGATTTGTGGGTCCGTTCCTCAACCGGCTGCAAGTAGGTTAACGGGACGAAAAGAGCAGTCTGAGAATTTTGCGATTGCGGAACCAGCGCGCGGTCGCGAGGCTGTCGAGTTCGCAATTCATCTCGTCGCTTTTGGGGAAGCGTTTGGTGGCTCACGCGCGGTTTCGTAAGCTCCGCTTTATGGGCCGTGCTAGCTCGGAGGATGGGTAGAGCGCCAGCGAAACCCATCAATTCCCCGCTTATGCCAAGCATGATGGATTTCGCAACGGGCTCAATGGAAACAAGGACATGATGAAATTCTCATGCAGGAGAAGCCCTTCAGGCCTGTTGTCGACTGCGTCCTGAATCTGCGGACCCAAGCCGAACAAGGTTCTTATCCCGGTCCACGCATTGACGCGCATGCCGAGATACACCACGACCAAATCGGGAAACGACGAAAGGTCGACAGTTTGTCGTTGGACCGCGCCCTTCGTGAGCCCCCTGGGTGCTGTTCGTCACGACCGCAGCGGTGGTCATCGTAACGTGGCGGCGGCAATTTGCGTCGAGCGCGTGGGCGGAGATGGTACCGGAAGGCGCCTCCCCTGTCGGCAAGAGCACTCGGGCCGGAGGACAATATAGTGGCGGCGTGCATCCGCGGCCTGTGGATCCTGAATGGCCCCGACACGCCTTTGTGCCGGGGTCAAACAGCGGTAGAGCGCATCCTGCTTGCTCAACGCGCACGAAGCCGACATCAAAGGATGTAAAAGTCGCTCGCGTGGTTCACTAGATCAGACTTCGTGATACCGACAAGAGTTATCGTATCGGCACTATCGTAAGTGATCACGGCATTGCCCTTTACGTCCGCGGTTGCTTTCAGAATCGCGTCGACATTCGCAAACAAGTTATGATCGAGGGCCAAAACGTCCTTCGTGAGATCGAAGCTGGTGATCGTATCCTTTCCGAAGCCGGCGTGAAAAACGAACGTGTCCGCCGTTCCAGCTCCTCCCGTGAGCTGATCTGCGCCGCCGAGGCCCTCGATGAGATCAGCAGCACCCGCGCCCGTGATCTTGTCGCCGCTCGAGCTGCCGAGCACTGCGACTGAGCTCAATCCGCCCTGATTACCCGCCACGTCCACTGCGCGTGCCAAAAACGTATGAACCACATCCGACAATTTTGAAATCGTGAAATTCCAATGTCCGTTGCCGTCCACTTTGATGGGGGTGGTACTACTTACGGAAGTGCCGTCCTTAATTAGCGTTATCGTGCTCCCTGCTTCCGACGTGCCGCTGATTGTCGCGTTTGTTCCCTTTGAAGTCGTGACCAATATATCGCCGATGGCGGTCACGGGCGGGGCCGTGTCGAGCGTGAAGGCGAACGCCGTTGAATTGCTCGACGTGTTACCCGCCACGTCGGTTTGGTGGACGATCACGCTCTTGGGGCCATCACCCGTGAGCGTCAGGCTCGTGCCGGTGCCGTTGAGCCAGTGCGCGCCGTTGTCGGTGCTGTATTGCCAATTCGCTCCTGTCTCGAGGCCAGTTACGTCGACGAGGCCCGAGTTGGTGATCTTGTCGGTGCTCGAGCTGCCGCTGTCCGTGTGCAGCTTGAGCGAAGGCGCAACCGGCGCGATGGTGTCAAGCCTGAACGTCAGGCTCGCAGCCGCACTGACGTTGCCCGCACTGTCCTGCTCTTGGACAAAGACGGTGTGTGGACCATCGGCCGTGCCGTTGGTCAAAAACACCGGCGCGATTGTCGAGAAGCTCGTCGCACCGTCGGCCTTGTACAACAGCGTGTCGCCCTCGGCCGAGGCCGTATAGGTGATGGAAGGATCCCTGGTGACCTTGTCGCTGTTCAAGCTGCCGGAATCGTTCGTCAGGGCCAGAGTCGGCGTTCCCGGGGCCGTCGTGTCCTTCGTGGAGGTGTCGCCGGTGCCAGCAGCCGTATTGCCAGCCGTGTCGGTCACAGAGATCGACGCCGTGATTGGGCCGTCAGTCAGCCCGGACAGATCAACCGCGCTAGAGCCATCGCCGCCAGGTCCACGAACAACATCGTGGAGAGGATTGCCATCCGAGAACCTCACCATCGCAACCGCATCAGGATCAACACCCACAATCGTGAAACCAACTGCCGACCTCTCGCCAGCGTTGATGAAGCCGTCGCCGTCGTTGATCGTCACAGACGCTGTTGGTGGTTCATCCGCCGTCGTGTCCTCGTCGTAGAGGGTTGCTGTTGCGGTACCGGGATCACCAACCGTGTAGCCGTAGTTGCTGACAAGATAGACCCCGAGGGACTCGGATCCCTCGGTCATCCCGTCGCTGAAAGTCGTGAGGCGGTGCTCGTAGGTGTCCGAGCCGGCCTCAAATCGGGGCGGAAGACCATTGTTGCCGGCCCACGTAAAGTCGACCTCGTTGGTGGCCGAACCATTGTAGCCGAAGTCCAACTGCATCGAGCTGCTGAGACTCCCGGTGCGATGGAACGTGAACACCACGTCATTACCTTCGGTCGCGGTGCTGGTGGTGGCGGTCACCGTCACGACGGGCGGATCGTTGTTGGTCGTGTTCAGCAGCACAGATACGGTATTGTCGCCGAAATTTGAAGCGATGATGTCAAGCTTGCCGTCGCCGTTCACATCGCCGAGCACATCGGAGGAAGTTCCAGAGCCCGCCGCAAAGGTGGTCACCGGCTGGAAGGTGCCGTCACCATTGCCGGGCAGCACCGCCACTCCATTTGCGACCGCGACGATATCCGGCTTGCCGTCCCCACTCACATCGCCGACCTGAACGAAACCTTGACCGGCTCCGACATCATAGTTGGTCTGCGGCAGGAAGGTGCCGTCGCCATTGCCGAGCAGCACCGAGAGGTTATTGGAGGTTTGACTTGCGACCACGATATCCTGTCGACCGTCCCCATTCAGGTCGGCGACTTGTACTAGACCAGGCTGGCTTCCCGCCGCATAGCTGGCCGCCGCTTGGAAAGTGCCGTCGCCGTTGCCGAGTAGCACCGACGCCGTATTCACACTGTAGTCTGCGGTGGCGAGGTCCAGCTTGCCGTCACCATTCACGTCGCCGATCGCAACCGAAATAGGCCCGGGAGCAGACGCTACCGCTTCAGTGGTCCGGAATTGAAATGTCCCGTTGCCGTTGCCGAGCGATATCGAAACCGTACCGGAGTTGCTGTTGGCGTTGACGAGATCCAGATTCCCGTCCCCGTTCAAGTCGCCAATGACCACCTGGTGAGATTCCCCGACCTCGACACTTGTCTGGGGTTGGAAGGTACCGTCGCCATTGCCGAGCAGGATACTGTCCGTGCTAAACGAATTACCATTCGCAACAGCAAGGTCCAGCTTGCTGTCACCATTCAGGTCGCCGATCGCAACGGAGATAGGTCCAGGTCCCGTTCCATACGTCGTCTGTGTCAGGAAGCTGCCGCTGCCATTGTTGAGCAGCACCGACAGGGTGTTATTGTTGGCATTTGCGGTGACGATGTCCAGGTTGCCGTCCCCATTCAAGTCTCCACTTGCAACCGAATAGGGTCCAGATCCGGTCGCGTAGGTCGTCTGCTGGAATTCGGTTGGCATCTTCGCCTCCTTTGGTTTGGCAATGCAGGGCATTGCGCATTCGATGAAGGCCAGCACCGCGGTTTCAGCTAATAAAGCTGTGGGTCTCGCCTTCTCCGTGTGAGACTGCGCGAAGCGATCAATGCCGCGCGTCCAAGATCCAATTTGTCGCCCCATTGAGGTCTGCGACCGGAACGAATATGGAGCCGCCGGTAAGGCGGAAGTGAAAGGGCCTGCCGATGGCACTAGCGCTGCCGCTTACAAGAAACGGTGAGTTCGGCACGTCGCCGATTTACGGGCAGCAGGTGGCAAATATTGCCTGCGTTGGTAACTGTGCTCTCTCCCGCAGTCATGATGCAAATGTACTATGCGTTGCAAAATTTCCTCAGCAGCCCACACGTTCTGCGCAACGCCTCCGTTTGAAGCAAATCAAAGCGGGAAAAATTCTGTGCGCAGTCCTTTGAAGCTAAGCCTCTCCGCCGTCCATGGCGTGAGGGCCAGCGCAGTGTAAGCGCGCGAACAGCGCCACGATTTCCGCCTGCCGGTGCGTGTCCGTTTTCGCGAAGATCGCCTGCATCTGATTGCGCGCCGTTTGGTAGGCAACACCGATTTCATCGGCAACGTGCTCGAGGTGTTCGCCCGATGCCACGCGCGTCGCAAGTTTGGCTTCGGCAGAAGTCAGGCCGAACAAGTTCCTTAGATGCGCTTCGGGCGGCATGGAGCATTCTTCCAGATCTCGGATAACCACAATTGCACGCACGACGGCCAACACGTCGCGGACCACGCCGCCGCTCGTTGGCACCGCGTAGACCGCCATCGGCCGGCGGCCGGGCCGCGCAATGGCAACGGGCGGCATGATGGTCGCGCCCGCGTCGGCGTTTTCCAGCGCGCGCTCGATCAGCCGCTTGAGCGCGCTCGCGGCATTCCGATCATCTGTGATCAGGTGCCCGTCGACGATACGCAGGTGATCGCCGAGTTTGCTGTCGGCCACCTTGTTCGTCCTGACGACGCGTCCGTATTGGTTGATCAGCAACGCGGCCGTTTCCATCATGTCGAAAGCGTCGGAGATCGCGAGCGCCCGCACGAACCCCAGTTCGCGTGCTACAGTGGCGGCGCTGGTCAAGGGGGCGCGAAGAGCGACAAGCCGTCGTTGCTCAGCTGGGCTAAACGGCCCCTGTTTGGGACTGCGCTGAATTGCAAGACACCAATTGTCCTCACCCGCATCTAACGCCACGCCGGCGAACCATCGAAAACCACATCTGCCGAGAAGGTCGTTGTAGAATGGTGAGCGACGCATTTCCTCCGGCGAGGTATGATCCTGATCCACCATGATCCCGGTGCAGAGCAGTTTGGGAATGCCTCGACTCCGCTCGTCGTGCTCGTACCAGCCTTCCTTGATGTACCGGTCCATCAATTCCGCGACGCCGGCCGTGAAGGTAAGGCCGAGGGGCCTGTCGCTTGTTTTGATCGGAATCAGCGCCGCGCCGACAGCGCCGGCAGCCGCCGCAATTTTATCCATTGCCGGCGTCCAGCAGGACGGGTCGAGCGCCGCCTGGGTGATCGCTGCATGTATTGCGGTTAGGTCCCACGAGGTACGCATGCCTGCCTCGCGTCCGGTCGTGTTGGCTGCTAGCCTGTTCAAAACTGCATCAAACTATCCGCGGAACAACAACCCCGCATTAATACTGTGAGAAACGGTGACCTTTCTCGGGCAGACGTCCTTTGTGCGCGAAGCCCTACTCAACATCAATGGACGTTATTTGACGCACGGCAGGCAGGGAGAACAACTCCCGCTTTTTCTCACGAAAGCTAGCGCGGACAGCAGCTCTACGACCCGCTCCCGCGGGGGGAACGACAGGTCGAGCACCTTCCATTCCTCATAATTCTCCGCCGGCAGCATCTTGTAGGGCTGGCAGGCTTCCAGCGCGCTCTTGGCTGACATGGCGAGAAGTAGGAGGCGGGCTAATGCGATGCTAATGGATTCCCCCAATGCCAATACAGTCTTTCGGAACATCTCATCGTTGATTGTTCCGTACAGCCTAGAGCCGATCCATATGCCAGCGACCATGAACGGAAGACCGATGCATGGCTTCGAGCGTGTACGATCCTGCGATCAACTGCGAGATCGAGATGATCACAAGGCTGCAAACAGCACCGGCTGAAAAACGGCGCGCTGCTCAACCGTCCCGACACCTGCCCTCCAGTTCCTTTCAGGGCATCTGCGAGCGCTTCCGCTGAATGCCTTGGCGCCACCCACTTCTCACAGGATGTCTCCTCCTGGCCCACCGCTTCCAAGTAGCGGCGAGTTGTCCGAAGTCGGGGATAAACCGGATGCGCCCGACCGCTGGTCAAAACGGCGCTTTCGACCCGAAGGCGACATCGACCAGACGTCTAATCGGCCCTTCAACTCACCTGTGTGCCCTTGTGTTATTGTATCCCTTCCGAGAACTCGATGGAGGGAAGGATGGACATTCGATCGAAATTGACGGCGCTGTGTGAAGCGTTCAACGCGCACGACTTGGATTCCATCATGGAGTTCTTTGCCGACGATTGTGTCTTGGAGATGCCGAGGGGAAGCAAGCCTTGGGGCTCCCGCTTCGAGGGCAAACGCAACGTACGAGACGGGCTCGCGACGCGCTTTGAAGGCTTACCGGATGTTCACTACGGCGACGCCGAGCATTTTGTGGATACGATGGCAAACACGGGCATTTCAAAATGGACGCTGACGGGCACGACAGGCGAAGGAAAAAAGATCGAGGTCCGAGGATGTGACTTTTACACTTTTCGCGCGGACGAGGTGATCCGCAAGGACTCGTATTGGAAGATTGTTGAAGGACCTTCGTCAGCCTGACGACGCACATGTCCGAATGTGGCCCATCGCTTCCATTAGGGCGTAGCCGCGAGTTGTCCGGAGTCGGAGGTAAACCGGAAGCGCTCGACCGCTGGTCAAAACGGCGCTCATGACCCTTCTCGGACATCAGCCCGGCCCGGTGACATGCGATTCAGGCTATCCCGGCCCTTCCTGAATGATGGTTTGGACCGATAAGATACCCTTCTTGACCCTTTGGGGACGGATATGGCGCGGCCATCAAGAACGGGCAGCAAGACGAGCCAGGCGAAGACCCGCAAGGGCAGCAAGACCACCAAGAGCAAGCGCCGCATTGCGCCAGCGGCCAGCCGAGCGAATCGTCGTTCGGTCGCCGGTCTGAGCAAAGACCTGAAGGAGGCCCGCGAGCAGCAGGCGGCGACGGCCCAAATATTGAAGGTCATCGCAAGTTCGCCCGACGATGTACATCCGGTATTCGAGGCGATTGCGATCAGCGCCAACAGGCTGATTGGCGGTTTCTCTACGGCAGTGTTTCGCTATATCGACGGCATGCAGCACCTAGAGGCGTTCACGCCGACAAATCCGGTCGCTGACGAAGCATTGCGAGCTTCGTTCCCGCGGCATCTCACAACGTCTGCGGCGCCCTTCGAGTTGCTGCGTGATGGCAAACCAATGCAGATTGTCGATACCGAATCCTCGCCAAACATACTGGCCAGGGATTTGGCGCGATTGCGCGGCTTTCGCAGCATGTTGTTCACGCCGTTGATGAGCAATGGGGTGCCTATCGGCTTGATCACCGTGACGCGAGTCGAAACCGGTTCATTCGCCGACCATCACGTGCAATTGCTACAGACCTTCGCCGACCAGGCGGTGATTGCGATCGAGAACGCGCGATTGTTCAATGAAGCGAGGGAAGCGCTGGAGCGGCAAACCGCGACGTCGGAAGTGCTACAAGTCATATCCAGTTCGCCTGGCGGACTTGGGCCGGTGTTCGAGGCCATGCTGGAAAATGCCGTGCGCATCTGCCGTGCCAGTTTTGGGACGCTGCTCCTATACGAAGGCGACAGGTTGCGGCGGGTGGCGCGAATGGCCGCGCAAAACGTGCCGCAATTGTACGCGCCCGACCAGGAAACGCCGCCACACTTCATCGCGCCGTTTGATGGGGCGCCCTCGCTGGGGCGCCTCGTCGAGACCAAGGCGCTGGTTCACATTGCCGATATCGCCACAGAGCATCCCGACGATCTGATCTACAAGGTCGCCGCAGCCCGCACCGTTCTGATTGTGCCGATGCTCAAGGAGAGCGAGCTTGTCGGTGGCTTTGCTGTCTACCGCAAGGAAGTGCAAGAGTTCAGCGACAAGCAGGTCGAGTTGCTGGAACATTTTGCGGCACAAGCGGTGATCGCCATCGAAAACACACGACTGCCCATGGAGCTGCGGCAGCGAACCGACGATCTCTCGCAATCCCTCGACGACCTCCGCACCGCACAGGACCGCCTGGTGCAGACCGAAAAGCTTGCCTCGCTCGGCCAGCTCACCGCGGGCATTGCGCACGAGATCAAGAACCCGCTCAACTTCGTCAATAATTTCGCAACCCTTTCAGCGGCGTTGACCGAGGAGTTGAACGAGGCCCTCAAGCCCGCCGAACTCGCCGACAAGATCCGCACCGAAGTCGACGAGCTGACGGCGCTTTTGAAGAGCAACCTCGAAAAGGTCGTGCAGCACGGCAAGCGGGCCGATTCCATCGTCAAGAACATGCTGCTGCACTCACGCGAGGGACCGGGCGAGCGTCGCCTCGTCGACATCAACGCCCTGGTCCAGGAGAGTCTCAATCTCGCCTACCATGGCGCGCGCGCAGAGAAGTCCGACTTCAACATCACGCTCACGCAGAACCTCGATCCCGACGCAGGCGAAATCGAGGTATATCCGCAGGAGATCACGCGCGCGCTGCTCAACGTGATCTCCAACGGCTTCTATGCCGCGACCAGGCGCAAGTCCGAGGCGGGAGACGAGACCTTTGAGCCTGTGCTGAGTGCGACCACGAACAACCTTGACGATAAGGTCGAAATTCGCATCCGCGACAACGGCACCGGGATTCCGATCGAGGTGAAGAAAAAAATGTTCAATCCCTTCTTTACTACCAAGCCAGCTGGTGAAGGCACGGGGCTCGGTCTGTCGATGACCCATGACATCATTGTCAAACAACACGGCGGAACCATCGATGTCCAGAGCGAGCTGGGTGTGTTTACCGAGCTCATCATCACGCTGCCGCGATGACCTCTTTTGGCCCGAAGGCGACGACCGCGGTCTCGGCCGGAACGTCCGCACTTGAAGCCAGATCGGAAATGCTTGAGGCCCGCCCGAAACGACACGCTTGACCCCTGGCCGACCCTACGAGCGTCTCCCGCCAGCGGTCGCCGGTGACCCAAAGGGGGACAGATCGAGTTGCGAGCCGAAAGCCTGCCCTCGTTCACCACATTTAAACCTTAAGATTCTACGAAGAGTACTGACCCACAGGCCGCAGGACCATGCCAACAGCCTTCATACGGAAGCCATCGGTGGACTTCGGGCAATGAAGGTCTGGCAGACCAGCTGCATCGTGGCTGTTGTCGCATCCGCGGGACTCTATCTGGCCGCCGGTAACAGACCGGCCGCGACATTGCCGGATGTCATGCCGGAAGCGGCAGCGAGCATACCGGCTGCAGCGCGCATAGCGGCTCCTGCGAACGTGGTGGCGCCTGCGGTGTACGCTGAGGCATCCGCCAGACTCGCGGCAGCGCTTCGGGCAGAAAGCGCAGAGCTGGGCGCGGTGACGTCAGCAGATTCCGGGCCGCCACGCACCGAAGCCGAGATCGTCGACGAACCCGTCGCGCCGAAATTGGCGTCGTTGGGACAGGATGTCGTCCAACCGCTGCCGCCGGAACGCGAGGCGTCCAACGCTGCTCCGAAAGCGGCGTCGACGCCAGATTTCCGTTATCTGGTCTACTACGTCTGGTCCGAACTGCCGCCCGCCGAGAAACCGGCGGAGATCGTCCTGCGTGCGTTCAAGGACATTCCGGTCGGAACGCCGACTGAGGAGATCAAGCGCGCTTCCGACGCGTTTGGTCTCGATTTCAATTTCATGATGGCGGTTGCCAAGATCGAATCCGGCTTCAACCCCAATCAACGCACCGGGTCGTATATCGGGCTGTTTCAGCTGAGCCATTACGAGTTCGGCAAATTCGGCTTCGGGCAGATTCGCAGTCCGCGGGACAACGCCGTTGCGGCCGCCTACAAAATCATTACCGAGGGCGTCCAGTTCGAGTGGATCACGCGCCGCAAGCCGGACATGAGCGATCTCTACCTGATCCATCAGCAGGGCTGGGAAGGCGCCGCCGAGCACATCAGCAAGCCCGCTCGCCTCGCCTGGAAATCCATGTGCGCCAGCAGCGAAGGCAAGGAGAAGGGTGAGCGGTGGTGCAAACGCGCGATCTGGGGCAATGCACTTCCGGCCTTCAAGCGCAGCTGGAAATCGGTCGACAACGTGACGTCAGAGGCGTTCGTCGGCATGTGGCGCGGCCGGGTCGCCGAATTCTACACGAAATACGTGGCGACTGCTGCGGCGGCGGCACCCCAATAATTTAAAAGCTTCACTAACTTGACGGGTTGCAGACACCAGCGCTGACGGTGGCAACAAGTCTGCCGCGTACATCGCGAAGGGGCGGCGCTTTGGCGGCCTTATGAGGCTGCGCCGCCTCGGCGAGGCCAAGTGTTCCGTTTGAGGGAACCACCGGCTGCTTCGGAAATTTCGCGAAACATTTTTCACTCCACTAACTTAAGTTAATCGTGGGGCCTAATCGAAAGGTCTCGATATGGAACCAGCCAACCGAATATCGGACCACATCGACCGTAAGACTGCCCGGTCGATCTGCGACGAGGTGGGCGACAGGTTGCAACAGCATTTACTTCACGAAGCCTCGCCACTGCCGTCCTACCTCGAACGTCTCGTCGATGAATTGCGCGAACGGGAGCGTCATCAAATCGACGGCGTCGGCGCGCCTGCTGACCGTTTCCTTCACGCCGCGCGGCGATAGTCGCGGGCTGACCGCCGCAGAACTTTGGCACGGCCCTAAGTTTCGTTTCTTGGCTTTCGCGCGGACTGTTCTGCAGAACAAGCCGAGGTCGTGCGGCGTTATAGTCCGATGCAGGACGAACTTCTTCAGCGGGCGGACACGGCGATTGCAGCGAGCGAACGGCTCGTCGATGAGCTGTACGCAGCGATGGAAAAGGCAAGGAAGCTAGACCAGCAGCTTCATTGTATCCACCAAGCCGGATTGCGGACGAGCTGTCCAGGAAGCAAGGCAGGCCGCTTCAAGTGGTGGCCTCCTTCGCTGGCAGGCAAGTGGAAAGTTGCAAGCATCGCGATCCGAGCGGTCGAACCTCATCGCACTGGCTCGGGAACACCTGAAACGCCGCTTGGCTCCGGATAGGTTCCCGGCGCGTGTTCCTGGGATTACCTGCAGAACCTAGAGCTCTCCAGCGTCAATACCCTCAATGGTCCTGATGATGTGCTTCCTGTACTCCTGCATCTCTTGGAGAGTACGGCGGAAAGTTTCCAGCATTTGCTCCGCCAACTCCGTGTTGTGACCACCTTCGCGTAGCCGCTCTATCTCGATCAGCTGATGTCCGATGGACCGTTCTGCGACGGCGACGTGACGATCAGCCTCTGCAAGATGCTGAACCTCGGCGTTGCGGTCCAAGGACATGCCATTCTCCCAATCTGTTAGGAAAGTGAAATCGAACGGCCGAAGTTCCCGAAGCGACCATTTCCCCCTAGTAGAGGTCGCCCGCCAAGCCGGGGGAAGCGCGCAATCGGTTCCATGTTCCAAAAAGGCTTGCGAACGCCTATTTTCGATACAAACAAGGTTGCCCGCACCGAGCCAAGCGGCAAGACGCGCTGAATAACGGGTCGAGACATGACGATCGCCACTCGCCAACCGAACTTCCGGTCGCCCGCTGCTGTGATGGCCGAAGCACAGAACGTGTGGCGGCGGCTGTTCGAGCATTCGCCTCTTCCGATATTGGTCCTTGCGCCGGACTTGAGAATAGTCGACGCCAACGAGAGCTACCTCCGCGAGGTCTCGCGCTCGCGGGAGACGCTGGCAGGTCTGGACATGTTCGAGGCGTTTCCGGACAACCCACTTTGTGCGGGGGCGGATGGCGTTCGCAATCTGAGCGCGTCGTTCGAGACCGTGCTGCACACAGGGCGGGGACACGTTATGCCTCTGCAGCGCTATGACATCCAACCCGATGGACGACCATGGCAGGTACGTTATTGGTACCCGAAGAATTGGTCAGTCCTCGATGACAAGGGATCAACAGTCGCGCTGGTTCATCATGTTGCCGACGCGACCGCTTCCGTCTTGCGCAGAAAGAAATTGCCGCTGCCTTCGTCATCCCGCTCGTCAGAGGATGTCTTGCAACGGGCCGACGAGGCGATTTGGGAAGCGCGAGAGCTGGTGAGGCAGACTCACGAGAGCATTCTGGCATGCCGCGCAGGCATGAAAGCCAGAAGCTAAAACCCCCCGGCTCGCAGTCCCACCAGTTGGTCGCTGCGCACCAGCGCCCGGCACCGGCAAGGCCGCCGGCACCAGGCGTCCGATTCGCCCCGGCGGCAAGACGCAGCGGTTCACGACCAAGGGTTTGCGGGTGACGAAGTCGCGGGGCTGCTCGCCGGCTACAGCGCGAGCACGACCTCGCCCGACACCGCGTCCGTCACACCGCGTCCATTGCCCTGGTCCTCGAGCACGGACCTGAAGCTGTCGAGGGTCTTGATCATCGCGGAGCGTGCCGCCACCAGCGCATCCTGGCTGGACCACGTGCCGATGAGGCAGAAAGTCTGATCACCGGTCCTGATGATGACGCCGTGCTCCAGCCCCGGCCATTTGGCCTTGCCGTCCCGGTGCGCATCGAGGAAGGCGCCTTCCTCGCCGGGCTTCACCTTGAACTTGACCACATTGTAAACCTGCATGATGCGTCTCCGAAAAATGAATGGATGAAAATGCGAGCGCCGGACCAGATCGGGTTCGGACAGATACTTTTGCACCCCCGTTACAAAAAGTCGAAAACAACCCTCTGCACAGGAGCCGGATGCAGCAAAATCAACGGCTTAGTGCGGGAGGAGATGGGATGGCTTCCCGCCGCGGCCCTGGCCGCTCGCGCGAAGCACGATCTGATCGAATGATTGCTGCGCGTCCTGCTCATTTTACGAAACCGTTGCACCGTCGGGCAGAACAGGGGCAAAATGGCAGCATTGGAAGTAGCAGGATGGACGAGCCCCTTCCGCTGCTTCCGGTGCCAGCATCCCTGGGCTTCACACCTTGCGGAACCAAGCGACGTGCTCCGCGTTGCTGCGGTGCTCTTGAAGGTGACGCCGCCAAGACCCGGTCGCCTTGCTGAGCCAATCAAGGCGGGAAGCCAGGCGAGCCAGACCAGATGCGTCGTATCCGACTCGTGATCGCAGATCGCCGTCCGATCGTCCTGCAGGGTTTTGAGTCGCTATTTGCGACGGAGCGTGACTTCGAGATCGTTGCATCCTGCACCAATGGAGCCGAATGCCTCGAAGCCGTCCGGACGTTGACGCCGGATGTCGCGCTCGTCGAGGACGGATTTTCCGACGTGACGGCGTCTGGAATGCTCGCCGCCGTCAATGCCGAAAGCCTTGCCACACGGCTGGTCTTCTACACCGCATCGATCGCCCGTGGCGATCTCGCGGCGGCCATCGCTGCCGGTGCCTGCGCTGCTATACCGATGCGCGAAGAGCCGGAGAACCTGTTGCAGTCGTTGAGGCTGGTGGCGCCGGCCGCAGCCCGCAGGACCGGTCATGGCGCCTTGGGCGAAGCACTGACGGACCAGGAGCACAAGATCATCCGACTGGCCGCCAGCGGCATGTCGAACAAGCAGATTGCGCGCCAGATCAAGGTCGCCCCAGCCCGAGTTGAGGCGCGAATCGAAGAGATATCTGCGCAGCTTGGCATAAAGAACCGGACGGAACTCGCAAGGTTCGCCCTGTCGCGCCTTTACGGCGGCGTCGGCGTGCTTGCAGCTCTGATTTGGGCCGTGCTCGACGACATTCAATCCGCAAACGCGACCGCAGTCGACCATGCGGATGCCGATAACGTCACGATCATGACCGCCGACGGCACCGGCGCGGTCGTGACCATCAAGATTGCTCCCCACAAGGCGAACGCTGCTTCGGGCAAAACGGCCAAAGCCGTCCGGGTCGAGAATTCGCTGGCTGAGATGCCGATGCGGGCGAGCAAGCTCATCGAATCCCGAGCCGATATTGCTGGCAGCACGATCACAGTGCCGACACTCAACCCTTCAAGGCCGGGCTTGAGCAGCGCCGGCGCGTTCATGATGACGGCGGTCGGCCTCTCGATCTACGAGCTCCTCAGCCGTCACGCCCAGGCGTCCACCGTTTGGGACAGCCCGAGCGATGTCTTTGCGTGGGCTGACGCGAACGCCCCCAGCGAGTTGGTCGCCCTCAATAGTCCCGGCAGGCCCGACTTCAACGGCTTCGACAGCCTGCCCTGGTTCGATTCCGACAGACACCATGAATCATTCGCCTTCGAGGCTGCCTCAGGCGATGCCATGGCCAGAGCCGACGAAGTTCAGACCATCGATGCGGCCGCGCGCGAGGACAGCTTCCGCGGCAGCGATAACCCTCACATCGGATCCGGTGCCGTCGACGCACTGAGTGATCATGGCGGCGTCGAGCAGGCGGCCGCAGCAGACTCACGCGATCATGAACAATCGCAACGCGAGTTGCACGTTTCGGAAGACGGCGCAGCAGCAGGCAAGCCGCATGCCGAGCACGAGCCACCGGGTCACGATCCAAGTCACAGGCAATCGCAGCGTGACTTGCATGCTTCGGAGAACGGCGCAGCAGCCGACAAGCAGGATCCAACCGGACACGACTCCAATCCTGGGCAACTGCGTCACGCTTCGAAGGACGGTTCCGCAGCTGCCGAGCAGCATGTCAAGAATGATGGACCGGGAAGCCACGCCAATCCCGGCCAGTCGCAACGTGACTCGCAACAGACCCATTCAGACGCTTCCACGAAGCTGCATGCCGAGCCGAGCCAAAAGGCTCGCGGCAACGATCAAGCGGAGCATGACGCCGGTCCGGCACAAGCGGCTGCCTCGCCCAGGGCCGGAGATTCCTTCCATTTCAAGAACGATATGCCATGGGCCAAGGATTCGGATCATCGTGCGAATGGCTACGGCACCGACACGGCTGACCATGGTCCGCACCGAGGCGGATATGCTGATCTGGCGCTGATCCCGGATGCAGACCTGATTGGCCCGTCGCGCGCGGAGCAAAGCGCAGTTGATCACACACGAGGCGTCGAGCACCATCCGACGCATGACTTCTTTGTGTAGCTGGTTCGACGCCTCGCGCACCGGCATCGGTGCGGACATTCAACAGAAGCCTCGAAGTTCCATTCACGAAATTCCGGCCCCGCGCGCGCAGCGCGAGCCCGGAGGATGGGTAGAGCGCCAGCGAAACCTGTCAATTCCTCCGCCTGTCGCGAGGCTTGATGGGTTTCGTAAGGGCTCAACCCACCCGACGTGCGTACTGTGCCTCGCCGAGGGACGGCGCTTGACCCGGACCTCGGCTGCATTTCCGTGCACGCGCCTGATGCAATCCGAAGCAAACTTTGGGCTAAAACAACATACGATTCACATATGTTGATGCTGGAACAACGTCGGCGGATTTCAGTCGCGATTGCATCATTTTCCCGATTGGTCCACCGCCGGGCCATGATCCAAGCCCGTTCGAAAGCTTGGTTTGGGGGTTACACGACATGCATGAAGATCGTGACCTAGCGGCTGACGCCGCTGTGCTGCTGCATGAGCGTGTGGAACAGCTCACGTCTCTGTTGTCCGAATTGGAAAGTCTTCGCGCCCGCGTGCTTGCGGCGGAGCGTACCACCACGACCGAAATCGCTCCGGTCCGAGCGCGGGCGCCATCGCGGCACGCGCCTTCTTCAATTTCTCCGGCCGCTACATCGGCTTGGAGTTGTGCTAATTCCCGATGATGGCGTTAACCATCGTCAACGGGTGCTTCGAAGTTTCTTAAATCTTGCCGGGTACCTCTCCTGGGGCATGGTGACCTGGGAAGAGACATGAGCAAGCGGGCCAAACGCCGGAAGGTCGAGACGATCGCACTGCCGATGGCCGCGCGCGTTGGAATTGGCGCCGTGGCCGTCGCCGCGTTGGGGTACGGCCTGCTGGCTCGCCCCGGAAGCGTGCAACCGGTGCGGAAGCCGTCCGCGCCGCAGGCGATGGCATCGTCAAGTCCGGTCTACGTGGCACCTCCGGCTCCTGCAGCAGCGCCCGCGCCGGCTGCGATTCCGGCTCCGGCGCCGCTGGTCGAGCCGCCCAAGGCCGACGCCGACGTTCCCGGCGCCTTGGTCCGGCAGGTGGTCGACTATTCCAGCCACCAGGCACCGGGCACGGTGATCATCGATACTAAGAACACGTTCCTCTATCTCGTCCTGAACGACACGCAGGCGATGCGCTACGGCATCGGTGTGGGCCGCGAAGGTTTCGCGTGGTCCGGCGAGCAGACCGTGGCGCGCAAGGCAGAATGGCCGGATTGGCGCCCGCCTGCGGAGATGGTCTCGCGTCAGCCTTATCTGCCGCGGTTCATGGCGGGCGGGCCCGGGAATCCGCTCGGCGCCCGGGCGATGTATCTCGGCGAGACCGAATATCGCATTCACGGCACCAACAAGCCCGATACGATCGGCAAGCGGGTGTCGTCCGGCTGTATCCGGCTGACCAACGAGGACGTCAGCGACCTCTATGAGCGGGTGAAAGTCGGCGCGAAGGTGATCGTGCTTCCGACGAATGCGGCCCGTCGACCATCGCAAGGAGCGCCGCCCGACGCAGCATCCCGACCGCCGGACGCGGCATCGCCGTCGAACCGGCCGTCGGCAACCAACGCGCAGATGCCGTCACCTGGACCGAAGATCGCCGAGGTGCAGTAGTTCG
This sequence comes from Bradyrhizobium sp. NC92, assembly GCF_025200865.1. Taxonomy (NCBI): domain Bacteria; kingdom Pseudomonadati; phylum Pseudomonadota; class Alphaproteobacteria; order Hyphomicrobiales; family Nitrobacteraceae; genus Bradyrhizobium; species Bradyrhizobium sp. NC92. The sequence goes on along the minus strand of NZ_CP104171.1, from coordinate 902,658 downwards.
CGATCGCCGCGCTCTTGACCGGAGCTGGGTGGCCTGCGCTTGAGGAGTCACGGCTTCGTCAACACGCAGGGCACCAGTCCGGCGCTACATGCGCTAGGGTGAAGCCATGAAAAAAATCGGATTCCTCTCCTTCGGGCACTGGACGCCCTCGCCGCAATCCCGGACGCGCTCGGCGGCGGATACGCTGCTGCAATCGATCGAGCTGGCGGTCGCGGCCGAACAGCTCGGGGCCGACGGCGCCTATTTCCGCGTCCACCATTTCGCGCGGCAGCTGGCCTCGCCGTTTCCGCTGCTTGCGGCGGTCGGCGCCCGGACGAGCCAAATCGAGATCGGCACGGCCGTGATCGACATGCGCTACGAGAACCCGCTCTACATGGTGGAGGACGCCGGCAGCGCCGATCTCATCGCCGGCGGGCGGCTGCAGCTCGGCATCAGCCGCGGCTCGCCCGAGCAGGTGATCGACGGCTGGCGCTATTTCGGCTATCGGCCGGCCGAGGGCCAGAGCGATGCCGACATGGGGCGGCGCCATGCCGAGGTCTTCCTCGACCTCCTGCGCGGCGAAGGTTTTGCCGAGCCCAACCCGCAGCCGATGTTTCCCAATCCGCCGGGGCTGCTGCGCCTGGAGCCGCATGCGCAGGGCTTGCGCGAGCGGATCTGGTGGGGCGCCGGCTCGAACGCGACCGCAATGTGGGCGGCGAAGCTCGGCATGAACCTGCAAAGCTCGACGCTGAAGAACGACGAGACCGGCGAGGCCTTTCACGTGCAGCAGGCGGCGCAGATCCGAGCCTACCGCGCGGCGTGGAAGGAAGCCGGTCACAACCGCGAGCCCCGCGTCTCCGTCAGCCGCAGCATCTTCGCGCTGATCGACGATCGCGACCGCGCCTATTTCGGCGGCGAGCGCGGCAGCGAGGACCAGATCGGCTTCATCGACCCGCACACCCGCGCGATCTTCGGCCGCAGCTATGCGGCCGAGCCGGACATGCTGATCGAACAGCTGCGGCAGGACGAGGCGATCACCGAAGCCGATACGCTGCTGCTGACGATCCCGAACCAGCTCGGCGTGGACTATTGCGCGCATGCGATCGAGGCGATCCTGAAGCATGTCGCGCCGGCGCTGGGATGGCGGTGACTGCGGTCGGCGAGCCAGGCAGTCGCACATAACATCGTTGAGCGGCCTAAGCGCGCGCCTCGTCCTTCGAGACGACCGCTTTCAGCGGTCTCCTCAGGATGAGGCTAAGCAGCATCGGCGTCCATTGAAAGTGTTGCCACGTACTCAGTCCTCATCCTGAGGAGCCCGCATCAGCGGGCGTCTCGAAGGATGGCCGAGAAAGATTGCCAATCGTCCGCCCGCCTCACCCCGTCTTCGTCCCCGTGATGACGGCCAGTGCCTCGACGAGGCGGTCGAGATCGGCCTCGTCGGTGAAGAGCGCCGGCGTCACACGGATGCACTGGCCTTTGGCGACGCCGGCGCGGCGCACCGTCATGATCTTGTAGCTGTCCCGAAGCTTCGCAACGATGGCCTCGTTGTCGGTCTTGCCGGTCTTGCCGGCGAGGCGGAAGGACGTGATCGCGCCATATGAGCCGGCTTCATCCGGCGTCAGGATCTCGATGTCCTTGAAGCCGCGGACGCGGCTCACCCAATAATCGCGCAAGTGGCGCAGGCGCGCCTGCTTGGCCGCCGGGCCGATCTCTTGATGCAGCGCCAGCGCCGTCGGCACGGTCAGCACCGTGGCGAAATTGACCGTGCCGGTATGCACCCGCGAGCGGATGTCGCTTTCCGGAAAATCCTCGTCACCCATGTCGCGATCGATGGCCGAAAGGCGGTCCTTCCTGATGTAGAGGAAGCCGACGCCGAGCGGCGCGCCGATCCATTTGTGCAGATTGAAGCCGACGAAATCGGTCTCGAGCTCGCTCACCCGGACATCGAGCTGCCCCCAGGAATGGGCGGCATCGACGATGGCGTCGATGCCCTTGGCCCTGGCCATGCGGGCGATCTCGGCGACCGGCATGACGAAGCCGGTACGATGGCTGACATGGGTCTTGGCTGTGTGCAAACGGATGGTCGGCACGCGGCCGTGGGTCGCCAATCATTGCAGGCGGCCGATGTTCTCGCGTCGGATCGTCCAATGACCGGCCAAAGTAGGTATCGCGACGCGGTATTGCGCTTTTGGACGCACTTTCCGGGCTTCAGGCGGCGCGGATGGCTGCAATCAGGCGCGGTTTGCCGACGATGTTCATCACCCGTGTGAGGTTATAGGCGAGAACATGCAGCGCCATTTCGGCGGCGACGTTCCGTAGGCGCTTCATCAGGAAGTGGGTCGCCCCCATACGGGCCTTGATCGTGCCGAAGGGATGCTCGACCGTCTCGCGCCGCCTCCGCATGGCGTCGGGGTCGGAATCGAGCCGTCTCTGGACCTCCTCGACCACATGCTCATGCTCCCAGCGTGTGATGCGGCGCTCCTTGGACGGCGTACATTGGCTCTTGATTGCGCAGCCTTGGCACGCTGCTGTCGACCAGTAACGGCGCAGCGTCATTCCATGCTCGATGTTGGTATAGCGATAGGGCAGCACCTGGCCGGACGGGCAGCGGTAGACGTCCTCGTCAGGTAGATAGGCGAAGTCCTGTTTGCCGAACCGACCCTCCGCCTTGGCGTTCGACGTCATGGGCTTGGGCAGCGTGACTGCAACGCCAGCCTCTTTGCAGGCCAATATCTCCTCTCCGTCGAAGTAGCCACGGTCGGCGACCGCCTCGAGTTTGTCCACTTCGAGCACTTCTTTGGCTTGCTTCGACATCCGAGCAAGCTGCCCACGGTCATTGCCGACGTTTATGACCTCATGCGTAACAATCAGATGGTGTTCGGTGTCCACCGCGACCTGGACATTGTAGCCGACGACACCCGATCCGCGTCCACTGGTGGCCATCGAACGGGCATCCGGATCGGTCAGCGATATCTGTTGATCCGGCGTCTTGCGCATCTGCGCATCGAGCACTTCCAGGCGGCCCATCTCCTGCTTCAGTCGAGCGATCTTTTCCTTAATCCTCGTTGTCTTGATGCTGATCGCTTCCGATGGCTCCTGCCGATCGGCGCTATCCAGTTGACGCAGATATCGCCCGACGCTTTCCTCGATCTGCGCCATCCGCCTCGCCATCTTGGCATGTGTGAAGTTGCGATCGCGGTTGTTCACTGCCTTGAACTTGCTGCCATCGATTGCGACGCTTGGGGTCTGCAACAGGCCCATTTGCCGGCATAGCGCAACGAACTTCGCACAAACCTTCCGAAGCGCCGCACCATTGTCCTTCCGGAAATCGGCGATCGTCTTATGATCGGGAGCCAGGCGGCCGATCAGCCACATCACCTCGATATTGCGGCACGCCTCACGTTCCAGGCGGCGACTGGATTGCACCCGATTGAGATAACCGTAGATGTAAAGCTTCAGAAGGACTGCCGGATGATAGGAAGGCCGGCCCGTCTCCTTGGCGATCACACGCTCAAATCCCATTCCATGCAGGTCGAGCGCCTCGACAAACACGTCGATCACATGGACCGCGTTGCCCTCGTCTACCCAATCCTCCAGACATTCCGGCAAGAGCGTCAGCTGGGATCTGTCCGCGCCTTCAACGAAGCGTCCCATCCGTATCCCCCCATTAGGAAACGGAGGAATCGTAACCGACTCGCGGCTTTTCACACAGCCAGGGTCAGGAGCAGAAGCCGCGTCCTCGGGTTCGCCTCGATGGCGCGGGCATAGGCGTCGAGCACCGCCTGGCGGGTGGCGGGCTCCGGCACGTCGAACTTGACCACGTCGACGCCGCGGCGCGCCTTCAGCGCGTTCATCGCGTATTGCATCGAATCATAGTCGAGGTCGGCATAGAGCACGCCGTCGCCCGGCTTCAACCTGTTGTAGCCGCCGATGAGGAGCTGAAGCGCTTCGGTCGCGCCGCGTGTGAGCGCGATCTCCTCCGGGAGCGCGCCGACCGCCTCCGCCACCTTGGTGCGCACCGACTCGAAATCCGTGCCCGCACGCAGCCGCGCGTAATAGGTGTTCTGATAATTGACCATGTCGGACTGGCGGATGAACTCGCGCCTGACGGGCTCGGCCATGATGCCCCAATAGCCGTTCTCGAAATTGACAATTTCAGGCGTGACGGCATAGAGCCCCTTCACGGCCGCCCAATAGGACTTGTCGGTGGCGATCGCGGCCGCCGAGCCGGTCGGCTGCGGCGGAAGGCTCGCGGCGGCAAAGGCCGGCGCCGCAAGCGGCGCCATTGCCGCGGCCGCAAGGCCCTTGAGCATCGCGCGGCGGTCCGCCGAAATCGTCTTGATCAGTTGCATGTCAGCTCTCCCCAGAGCGTCTTCGGGCGAAGCGGCGTCGGGCTCGCGTCAAGAAAACGCATCAACAACAATCCGGAGCTCGGTCCCGATGTCATCGGAACGGAGCCCTGGCGCGCCGGGAAAAGAGCAACGGACGATGCAGCTAAGATGACCGGAGCATGACAATGCGATGATCGCGCAAAGGAGATTGCAGGATCAGGCTGCTGCCCGCTTTGTTGCCGCTCGCGCGTGCTCCGCGGACGGGATCGGACGGTCTGCAGAAACGCCGGGCACGAGCGGAACGAGCTCGTCCACCGCGCTCTCGACCCGATTACGGCCGAGCGACTTCGCCGTGTAGAGCGCCTTGTCGGCGCGCTCGCACAGCGCCTCGATGCCGCCGGGCGCGCTGTCCGCATGTGCGAGGCCGACGCTGACCGTGGCTGCGATCACGACATCGTCGACGACGCGCGCGACCGCCGCGAAGCTCTCGCGGACGCGCTCGGCGACCGCGATCGCCGCCTGCCGGTCGGGCCCGCTGACGATCGCGGCGAACTCCTCGCCGCCGAGCCGGCCCGCAACGCCGCCTCGCGGCAGATTGGCGGACAGCGTCTGTGCGAACAAGCGCAGCACGCGGTCGCCCGTCGCATGCCCATGGGTGTCGTTGATCGCTTTGAACAGGTCGAGATCGAACAGCAGGAACGCGATCGTCCCGTTTGCAGGTGACTTCAGGCTCTGCTCGCCGGATTCCAGGAAGGCGCGGCGGTTGGCGAGACCGGTCAGCGCGTCCGTCATCGAGGCGCGCTTGTGCGCGAGCTCGCTCCGCTCCTTGGTGAGCGCAAGAAACAGATAGTTGATGGCGATGAAGTAGAGCAGGGTGAACGCGCTTACGATCGCGAACCAGAACGATTGCAGCGTCTCGAAGCGCGTGACCGGCGCCGCGGCGAGGGGATGCGCCACGTGGAGCGGAATACGCACGAGAAACAGGGCGCCGCCGAGCGCGGTCAGCACGATCAGCGGCCACCGCGACAGCAGCGGCTCGGCGCGGCCGGTCCACAGCACGTAGGCGCAGCCGAGCGAATAAGAGCCCATGGCGACCGAGACGATGATCAAGCGCGCCGTGGCGGACTCGTACAGTGCCGGGATCTGACAGGTCACAATCCACATCGCCGCGCCCGCGAGCAGGAGAAGCGGGCTCGTCCGCCGGCCTTCGAAGCAGCGCGCCCCCTCCAGCATCAGAGCGCAGGCCGTGAACAGGACGGCGTAGGCGAGATCGAGCGAACAGACGTCCGGGATCACGCCGCGCAGGCAGAGCAGGCCGAGCGCGGCTGCCATGACCAGCACGGCGCCGCCCCACCAGGCAAGAGCGCGAACCGCGCGATTTTGCAGCCACGCGAAAAGCGTCAGCGCGCCGAGCAGCACCATGACTGCCAGCAGCAGCACGTAGATCGTCGGGACATGGAGCAGCGGCATGATTCTCACCTGTCACCGGTGGCTATACCAAGCCGCCGCTACGATTTGCTTGCGATGATTGGTAAACGTGGTCGTAACGGCCGAGGAATCAGGTCTTCGAGCAGGCCAGGGAGGCGGACGCGCCGAGCATTCCGCAATCCATTGAGTCTGACGCTCGCGGCGAACAGACAGACGACGACGTCCTCTCCAGGCAGATGAACGGCGGATGAATGAACGCGATGGCTTTGCGTGTCGCGGAACTGACTCAAGGCCGCACCAACACGTCAACGTGTCTGGCACAAGGAACGTTTGCGCGATTGCCAATTTATCCCGTGCCTGATTGGCGATTTGATTTTGGAAACCCTGGAGGAAAATGGACATGAGGATCCTGAAGCTCTCTGCGGCTGCGGCCGCGCTGCTGGCCGGCACGGCGCTCGCTGTTGCGCAATCGAGCTCGACGATCGGCACCGGCGGCTCATCGGCCGGCGGCGGCACCAGCTCTTCGACGGTGGGCACCGGTGGCTCTTCGGCTGGCGGCAGCGGGTCGGGCTCTGCATCGACGCTCGGCACCGGCGGCTCGTCCGCGGGCGGCGGCACCAGCTCTTCGACCGTTGGCACCGGTGGTTCGGCGGCCGGCAGTGGCTCGGGCAGCGGCTCGGCCTCGACGCTCGGCACCGGTGGCTCATCGGCCGGCGGCGGCAAGAGCTCGTCCAGCGTCGGCACCGGCGGTTCTGCGGCGGGCAGCGGCTCCACCGTTGGCCAGTCGGGCGCATCGAAATCGCCCGGCATGAGCGACGGCAAGTCCGGCAGCCACGCCAGCGACACGGGCCTCGAGAAGGGCAAGGGCCACAACAAGGACGAATGGAAGAAGGACAAGAACTAGTCCGACCCGGGGAGCGGCACGCGCCGCTCCCTTTCGTCTATGGAGGAGGAGCCGCAATGAACAAGGCAATCGTTGCGATCACGGTGCTCGCCCTGACGGCGAGCGCTGCATCGGCAGAGACCATGGAAAAGACCGGAAAGACGAGCTCTGGCGAGACCTGCAAGGTCAAAGTGGAGAAGCACGCAGACGGCAGCATCACCGCCGCCGGCGCATCGAGCTCGGGCACGACGGGCTCGACCGCATCGAGCGGTTCACTGTCGAGCTCGAGCTCGGCCGGCGGATCGTCGGTCCATGTGCAAGCGGGCGGCGGCCACGTCTCGAGCTCCTCGTCGACGGCGGGAGGACCTGGCTCCACCAGCGCCAGCACCATCACCGTCAACGGCTGCACGATCTCGACCTCGTCGCCTTGAGACAAGTTGCCATCGAACAGAGGATTGAAACATGAGAACACTCGTTACGACCTCGGCGGTCGCGCTTCTGCTTGCCGCCACTTCACCAGTGCTGGCGCAGACCAGCATCACCGGCGGCAGCGGCGGCTCGGCCGCAGCGGGCGGCACCTCCGCCTCCACCGTCGGCACCGGCGGCACGTCCACCTCGGCGACGGGCCGCACCGGCTCCTCGATCGCCGCCGGCGGAAGCGCGGCTGCCGCCAGCGGCAAGACGCAGACCGGCGTCAGCATGAACAAGGGCAACGGCCCGGTGCTCAACTCCAACGCCCGCGCCCAGGCTCATGACGGCGGCACGTTCAGCCGCTCGCACACCCGCACCAAGGTCAAGGCCGGCGAGCAAGTCGGCTCGACCACCAAGACGATGTCGCATACGCCGGGTTCGAAGCCGACCATGTCGACCACATCGACGACCGCGCGCTAGACGCAAATACGCGCGGCTCTATTCCTCACGACCTGCTGCCCGGCGTGCCCGGGCAGCTCTTTTTCGTCTTGTGACTTTTCCGTCTTGTGAGCCGGCTCAACCAGCACGCAGGCTGCGGCTGATGCGGGTCACGACGGCATCCCATCGCTGCTTCTGGGCGGCTGGATAATTGATCAGCACGCAGTGCACATAGCCCCGCGAGAAATTGCACCGGTCGTACCAAATCTTGTCGCGCTTGATGCTCGAGACCACGAAGAAGTTCGACGTGATCCGCTTGTAAATGATCCCTGTCGGCGGATTCTTCCGCGCCAGGAATTCGGCCGGCGACAGGCCTTGCTGGTTCTCGACGGCCTGAACGGTGAGGTCCGCACTGCCGTCGTGGCTGCGAAACTGCTGCCCATATCCGTCGGGCTTCCCAGCCGGCTCGGTAAAGATCGAGGTGGGAATGTCGACCGAGGTTGCGGATTCCGGGATGCGGTACGCCCTCCAGCCGTTTGCCGAGGCAAATGATGATGTCGCACAAAGCGCGATGATTGCGGCAATCAGTGTCTTCATGTTCGCCTCGTCACTTGCGCGGCGCCAGCTGCAGCTCCATCAGGGCGATCCTTTGCAGGTCGGCGACGTTCCGCTCGCCTGCGCTGGCGGTGCGCAGGATGGATTCGGCGAGCGCGTTGACGTGCGAGGAATGCACGGGGTCCGGCAGGGTCGCAACGGCAGCTTCCAGCGCGGTCGTCATGATCTCGATCACCTCGGGAGAAAATTCGGCGTTGGAAAAATTCTTCATCGCGTGCTTCGGCCGCTTGTGCGGGTCCTGTTCAACGCCGGGAAAAAATGGAAGTTCCTGGATAACCGCGGTCCAGGCACCGGGGCGAGCAGAACCGTTGGCGCGCCGGCAGCCTACGTGACGGGCTGGAAGCCGGTGAGCCGAACGGGCTCGGCATCCTCGTTTGCAACTGTCTGCACCCTCACATGGCTGCCGATGACGAGGCCGGCGAGCGAGAGCATCAGGCCCAGCGCGAGCGGCGCGAACAGGGCCTCTTCCTGAAACAATCCGTTGAGTACAACGACCAGGACGCCGAAACCGGCAAGGCCCTGCGTCAGATATCCGGACGAGGCGTACAGGCGCCAGGCCTTGAGGGCGATCGCGAAATAGAAGGCCAGCGGCACGAAAGCCGCGATTCCCATCTGGTACAAGAGAACGCCGATCGCGCTTTCGACCGCGCCGTCGATCGTGCCGGCAGCCTGCGCAGCGCTCCAGTCGATGGAAAAATAGCTCTCCGACAGATTGCCGCCGATGCCGAGGCCACGGCCGTAAGGTCTCTGCACGAATCCGTCGAGACCGCCCATCAAGCCGATGACGTGATAGTCGCCGATCTGCAGCCCGAGGCGAATCGCCAGGATCGCAAAGGCGATCATGCCGGCGAACCCCAGCAACAACGTCGCTACGGCACCGATGAGGCGAGTCCCGATCCAGCCCGCAGCCACGAAGACGACGGTGATGAGCGCTCCCTTCACGCTGCAAAAGACCAGCAGCGGCAGGGCTGCCAGGGCGAGCAGCGGGCGTCCGACCGAGAACAGGAACAGGGCGAGAAAGCCGATCCCGTAGGCGAAGCTGATCGGGTGCATATTCGGACCGTTGATGCGCAGCATCTTCGACAGGCCGAAGCCTTCGAGCAAAGGCGTGTTCAGGAAGTCGAAGCTGAAGCGATCCTTGAGCGTGACCGGCACGTTGCCGGTCTGCCGCATCTGGGCCTCCCAGACGCCGGAATGGGTCGCCTTGAGCTCGTCGAAGCCCCAGAACGTATGGCCGTTGGTGACGGCCAGCCAGACATCGCGCAAGACGAGCTCGACATAGCCGCACAGCATGAGGATGACCGCGAGCGCGACCAGGAACGGCGTGATGCGCACCTCGAAGGTTGCCGCGGTCAGGAGCGACAGCTGAAACAGAAACAGCGGCAGAACGATGTTGCGCAAATAGACCGCCGCCGGCTGTCCGTCCTGGACGAAGCCGATCGCGAAATAGAGCGAGACGATGGCAAGGGTGACGACGCCCCAGCGCATGATCTGATTGATCTCCCTCGACTGACTCCTCCGGCCGAGCACGTAAAGCCCGAACGTCGCCAGCCACATCACGGAGCAGACCAGGAAATTGTAGCCCTTGATGAAGTCGAGATCGGACGGAAGCGGGACCAGCGGCGACAGCACGGAGACGAACAGGTTCTGGAAGAACAGGACGAAGATCGCGACGGCCGGCGCGGAGGTCGGGACCGCAACGACGATGGCGATGCCGATCAGGACCTCGACGGTGATGGCCAGAGCCGGATTGGCGAGGTGCAGAACCGGCGCAGAGCCGATCGTCGCGATGGCGACGCAGAAGGTCACGGCCAGCTCGCGCCAGGCCGGAGGCGACGGCGCGGCCTGCACGCTGTGGCCTTGCGGTGAGTACCCGGCGCTCATCAATGGTCCTTTGGCATCGCGCCGGGACACGATAGCCGCGCGAGGGGTAAGGATCCGTTAACGATCACCGCGCGCGGCGGGAGACCTTTCAAGCCGGCCGGGCGCTCCGAGCAGCGCCCGCGTCACGTCGGGATCGGGCTTGCCGGTTCTGGCATCGACGAGACCAAAGCCCTGCGCCAGTTCCCAATGCGCCCAGCCCCAGCAATGTGCGCGGGCATAGGCGGTGACCTCCGCCAGCCAGCGCAACCGGCTCTGCCTGGGGGCGCCGGCTTTCAACACGCCGAACTCGTTGACGATGATCGGCCGCGAAAATTGCTGCTGCCATGCGAGCGCGGGCGCGAGCCAGCGATCGGCCCCCGGCTTGTCCTTGGCGGCGGCAATCGCGGTATCGAGCATGGCGAGCGCCTTGACCGCGCCCCTCGCCTGCAAATCCTGCCGAAGCGCCTGAACCTTGGGATCGCCCGCATTGATCGGGTAAGGCAGATCCATGATGTCGTGCAGCGGATCGCGCGCGTCCCAATGGCCCTGATGGGTGAACACCATCGGATCGTAGAAATGGATGGCGTAGACGACGTCAGGGTCCGCCAGCGGACGAAACCGCGGCAGCGAGTCCGCACGCTGCCAGTTGACCGGACCGACGATGAGCGTGGTCGCGGGCAGCAACCCGCGAACGAAGACGGCGAGCGTCTCGACCTCCTTTTGCCATCTGTCCGCTTCGATATCGGGCTCGTTGAGCAGCTCGGCGAAGATGCGATCGGCAGGATGGGTTCGGATGACCTCTGCAAGCGCGCGCCAGGCCTCCTGCATCTCACCCATCGCCGCATCCGGATCATCCTTGTGCAGGCGATTGAAGCGCTCGCCCGGATGAAGATCGACAGAGCTGGCATAGCCGAGCGAGGTCAGCTGCTTCAACGCGCTGTCGAGCACGCGCAGGGTCGCCGCGCGCTCGTCCGTTGCGGCAAAGCGCGGCATCACGCGCTCCGCCGGCACCGGCAGGCGGACGTGGCTCATGCCGGCCTTGCGCAGCTGCTGCAGCAGCGCGCGGCTCGGCGGCGCAGTGTTGATCCAGCCGTCGGCGTTGAAGCCGCGCGAGAGCGCGGCAAGCCGCTCGGGGGAAACCGTCGACGGCAGGGGCACGCAATCCTCGGCGAACACCGGCCGGCCGGCCGCGATCGACAACAGCATCGCCGCAGCCAGCAGACGGCGGCGCAAGACTGTCATCGTCACACCGCAAGGCCCAGAGCGCCACCGTCGGGCTGAGGCGCCATTGAACCGGCGGGCACGTGATTGACGACGAGGCCGGTTGGCACGGCCGCGTATCTCGACAGCGCCCCGGTCACCCTGCGCATCGCGGACGAACCAAGCTCGCCGGCGCGCGCCACCAGGACGATCAGGTCGGCGTGGGCGGCCAGGGCAATGGCGTCGGGCTGCAAGGCGAGATTGCCGGCGTGGACGACGATCAGGTCGAACTCCGAGCGGATATCGTCCTCGGGCCGCGCATCGCCCTTCCGCCCGGCACTGAGCAGCTCGTCGATCGACTGAAGTCCCGCCGTGGTCGAGCCGTCCTGCCACTCGGTCACGGGCGGCTGGGCGCCTGCAAATTCCGCCTGGAGGCGGATCAGCACGCTCATCATGCCCAGGTTCACGGCGGCGCGATTGAGGGCGCGCGCCACGGTGTTGCCACCGGCGCTCTTGCCGACCGACAAGACCAGCGCGACCTTGCAGCCGCGCACCGGCAGGCGGTCGATGCGTTCGAGCAGTGGCCGCAGATGAGGGCCGAGATCGAGCTCGGCCGACGCGCTGACCGGTCTCTGCCAGACCGTGTTGATTCCGGCGCCTGGCGCCAGCTCGGGGATGCGCGCCCAGACAGGAAGGCGGGGCATCGCCTCGGCTGGGCGCGCAGCGGCGGCCGAAGGGGAAACTTGCGGGCCGGGCGCCTCCTCCGCTTCACGTGAGGCAGAGGCCTGAACGGATTCGGGCTTGTCGGCGGACAGGCTCGTCGTCACCGCAACGGCGGCGGTCGAGGTCAGCAGCGAGCCGATCGCCAGTGCCGCAAGCAGCAAGGCGAGCGGCGGACGCGTCGAGCGCAACGGCGGAATGGCAACCGAGGCGATCTTGGTCTGTGAGGCCTGCAGCTGACGCTGTTCATTGGTGGTCTTGAACCGCGACAGGAACTGCTCGTAGATGTTGCGATTGGCATCGGCGTCGCGCTGCAGCTCCTGCAGCTTCACCAGCGCCTGGCCGTCGCGCAGCATCTTGGTCTCGACCGCCTTGAGCTGCTTTTCCAGCGCGTTCTGCTGCTCGAGCTGGGCCTCGTATTCGGACTTGGCGGTGTCGATGTTCTTCTTCCGCTCGATCTCGATCTGCCGGTTGATGTCCGCCAGCTGGCTGTAGGAGATCGCAAGGTCGGGATGGCGGTCGCCATAGACCGCCTTCTTCTGCGCGATCTGGTCGTTCAGGGCCGAGCGCTGCGCGCGCAGCATGCTGAGCAGATCCTGCTTCACCGGCCCGTCGACATTGGCCTTGACGTCGCGTTGCACCTGCTCGTAGCGCGCCTTGGCCTCCTCGGTGCGGGCGCGGGCGGCGGAGACCTGCTGGGTCAGGTCGGTCACCCGCAATTGCTGCGTGGTGGATTCCTTGCCGGCATTGACGATGTTGTGCTCGAGCCGGAAGGCGGCGACGGCGTCTTCCGAGGCGCGCAGGCGCTCGCTCAGCGTCTTCAGCCGGTCCTGGAGCCAGCCGGCCGCCTCGTCCGTCGCCTCGGTGCGGACGCGGCCCTGGCTGGCGACGAAGGCCTCGGCGATGGCATTGGCATAGTAAGCCGCGCGATCCGGCCGGTTCGAGGTGAAGGAAATCGCAATGACGTAGGTGAGCCCGCGCCGGGTGATCTCGAGGCGGTTGCGGAATTTCTCGAGCAGGCGCGTCATGTCGGTATAGCCGCCCGCGACGTCCTCGTCGTCCGCGATCTTGAGCTGCTCGATCAATGGACGGAGGAAGCCGTCGGACTTGGCGATCTCGATCTGGCTCTGCAGCGCCGCGGCATCCTGGCCGATGCCGGGCAGCACGTCCTGATCCGAGGTCACGCGCAGCTCGCGCGGATCGAGCACGACCAGCGCCGTCGCGGCATAGCGGACCGGAAGGATCATCAGAGCGACGACGCCGAGGGCGAACAGCGCCAGGGCCAGCGTCAGAATGCGCCGGCCATTCTCGCGCAGGAAGGACAGCGTGCCGGAGACGGTCAGCGATCCCTTGGTCAGGTCCGGCGCGGCGCCGTCAGGCTTCGCCTTCGCAGCCCGCGGCGCTTCCCACGAAGCCGCTTGCTCCGTCGGGGCGATGCTTCGCGGAGATGGCCGGCTACCGAACGCCATGGGTTGGACTCGAAATCAACTGACAGTCATAGCTCAGAGGCTTGCTACACCGTAAATATCCATGGTTAACCGGCGGTTACGGCTGGGCTGGCCTTGGGCGGTGAACGATTCGTTAACAGACGCGGCCAGCCACGCGCTGTCTGCGCTCGCCGCGATGTGCGACCGCTCACAAGCCGATGACATACCCGTCCCGCCTCGGATCGGCGGCACCCGTCATCACGCCGGTCACCGGATCGAGCGCGACGGCCTGCATGCCTCCGCAGAGCATGGTCCATCCGGTGTCCAAAATCTCGATCTCGTGGCCGCGGCGCTTCAGCTCGGCGATGGTCTCCGGCGCGATGCGGTTCTCTGCCTGAATGAAGCGGCCGTCCCACAGCCGTGAACGCGGCGCCTCGATCGCCTGCTGCAGCGGAAGGCCGAACTCGATGTGCTGCACATAAGCCTGGGCCTGGGTTTGCGGGATGCCGTAGCTGCCGGGCGTCCCCAGCGCGAGCACCGGACGGCCGCCGCGCGTCGCAATCGACGGTGCCACCGTCACCGGCAACGCGTCGCCCGGCCTAGCGAGGTTCGGGCTTCCCGGCTGCACGTCGGCCCAATGCAGATGATTGTTGAGGCAAACGCCGGTCCGCGGCACCACGACGCCGCTGCCGAACGGGCTGCCGAGACTTTGCGTCATGCAGACCAGATTGCCGTCGGCGTCGGCGATCGAGAACGAGGTGGTGTGGCCGGGATCGGCACGATCCTGCGGCATCCATTGCTCTGTCGGGCCCGTGATCGGCCGGCCGTCGCTCACACGCTGGCGAAGCCGCGCGATCGTCGCGTCGGACATTGCTGCAGCGGCTTGATCCGGTCCCAGATCGCCGTGGGCGATGCGCTCGCCGGCGGCGAGACGGATCGCGCGATAGACCGTATCGAGATGATCGGCGCCGTCCTTCGGCAGACGCCCGAGGTCAAAGCCTTCAAGGATCTTGAGGGTCAGGGCGAACTGGAAGCCGCCGCATTGCTGCGCCGGGACGTGAAGCTCGAGCCCGCGATAGGACACGGTCAGGGGATCGAACCAATGCGGCTTGACGGCGATGACATCGTCCAGCGTCAGGCTGCCGCCGAGCGTGGCGAGATAGTCCACGATCCGCCGGCCGAGCTTGCCGCCATACAGATACTCGGGCCCCAATTCGGAGATCTCGGCAAGAGTCTGCGCGAGATCAGGCTGCGCGACGATGCTGCCAAGCTTCACCGGCATTCCATCCGGGAGATAGTTCCTGACCAGTGCGGCGTGCAGCTCCGGCCAGGGTTCGAGCAGCGGCACCTGCTCGTTGATCTCATCAACACCGAAGTCCGAGAGCGCAAAGCCGTCGCGCGCCAGCGTGATCGCCGGCGCAAAGACGTCTGGAAGCGATTTGCGTCCATAGCGCGAGAGCAGCTCGCACCAGCCCGCGAGGTTGCCGGGCGTCGAGGCCGCCTGCGGACCGCGCTCGAGCTCGAATCTGCTGGTGTATCTGCCGACCGGGAAGCTTGCCGGCACCGGCGGAGCGAAGTCGAGCACGCGAATGCGCTGCTCGATCGCCACCCAGATCGTGGCCAGTCCAAACCCGGCAAGCCCCGACATGAACGGCTCGACCACGTTGAGGGCGGCCGCCGTGGCGACGGCCGCATCGAACGCATTGCCGCCCTGCATCAGGATTCGTGCACCGGCCTGTGCCGCGAGCGGATGCGCGGCGGCGACCATGCCGTGCCGCGAGAACAGCGTCGGACGCCCATATGTCCTGGCGATTTGCATCCGGTCAGGCCTTTCGCCGATCAGTGCGTCGTCGCAGCAGCCTGGATCGCCTCCGACATGATCTCGAGACCGCGATCGATTTCGGCCTCGGACACCGTGAGCGGCGGCGCGATGCGGAATACGCCGCCCATGCTGGGCAACTTGACGATGTTCATGCTGAGACCGCGACGCATGGTCTCCTCCATGATCCGCGCGCCGAGTTCAAACCCCGGCGTCTTAGACTGCCGGTCGACGACGATTTCGAGACCGAGCAGAAGCCCGCGGCCCCTGACGTCACCGATGCATTCGAACTTTTGCTGCAGCGACAGCAATCCATCCCGGAGCCTGTTGCCCCTGGCGGTTGCCTGCGCCACCAACCCGTCGCGCGCGACCACGTCGAGCACCGTGACGCCGATCGCGGCGGGCAAGGGATCGGAGACATGCGTGGTGTAGAACAGGAAGCCGCGCTCGAACGCGGTCTGCTCGATGGCCTTTGGCGTCATGACGGCGGCGAGCGGCAGACCGGCGCCGAGCGTCTTCGACAGCGTGAGAATATCAGGCACCACGCCGTCACGCTCGAAGGCAAACATGTGCCCGGTGCGGCCGATTCCGGTCTGAGCTTCGTCGAGGATCAGCAGCATGCCGCGCTGCTGGCATTTTTGCTTCAAGGCCGCGAGATAGCCGAGCGGCAGTTCCAGAATGCCGCCGCTGGAGAGGATCGGCTCGGCGATGAAGGCCGCCAGATTACCGGTCGACTGGCTGTCGATCAGTGCGAACGCATCGTCCAGCTCGGTCTGCCAGTCGTTGCTGCCGTCGAGGTTCCTGAAGCGCGGCCGATAGGCGTTCGGCGCGGGAATTACGAACGACCCGACCGCGGCCGGCCCATAACCGCGCCGGCCCGCGCTGTAGGTCGCCGACGCCGCCGCGCCGGTCATGCCGTGCCAGCTTTGCGCGAAGGCGACGATTTCGTGCCTGCCGGTGACGAGCTTGGCCATCCGGATCGCCGCTTCATTGGCTTCCGCGCCTGTCGTCAGCAGCTGCACGCGGTCGAGACCGGGCGCAAGCGCAGCGAGACGCTCGGCCAGCGTCACCACCGGACGCGAGAGCATGCCGCTGAAGAGATGAGCGACCGCCCCCATTTGCCGTGCGACCGTGGCGACGATGTCGGGATGCGTGTGCCCCAGCACGGCGCTCATCTGACCCGAGGTGAAGTCGAGGATGGCGCGTCCGTCGGCGTCGTAGACGAAACTGCCGGCCGCACGCTCGATGATGACGGGTTCGAAACTCGGCCCGTAGCGGGTCAGATGCGTGTTGGCGGACGCCCAGAAATCGGGATCGGCATTCAAGGTCATGACAGCCACCTGCGCTTGCGATGTCTGACCTCTAGTCAAGAATTTGACTTCAGGCTAATTGATATAACTCAATCTGGATATCAATCTTCCTGATGTCGATGCTGGATCTCACGCTTCTGAGGAATTTCGTCGTCGTGGCCCGCACCGGCTCGATCAGCCTGGCGGCCTTGCAGATTGGCCGGACACAGTCCGCGCTCAGCATGCAGATGCAACGGCTGGAACAGACGATCACGCAGCCGCTGTTTCACCGCAGCGGATCCGGCATGAGGCTGACCGCGGCCGGCGAGAAACTGCTCGCCCACGCCGAGACGCTGCTGGCGCAGCACGACGAGATTCTCGCCGACATGAGCGGCGAGAGTCTCAAGGGGACGCTGAGCCTCGGCTGCCCGGAGGACTATTCGATCGCTTTCCTGCCGGCGCTGCTGAAGGGGTTCTGCGCGCTGCATCCCCATGTCGAGCTGCGCATGGTCTGCGCACCGACCTCCGAGCTGCGCCCGATGCTGGTGCGGCGCCAGATCGACATGGCGCTGGTCTCGCTGTCCGATGCCGGAGCGCGCGAGGTGATCCGCGAGGAGCGCTTCGTCTGGGTCGCGAACGAGGCCGAACCGAAAATACTGACGCAGGATGTGCTGCCGCTGGCGCTGGCGGCGCCGATGAGCCTGGACTACCGGGCCGCCTGCGCCGCGATGGACGCGGTCAATCGGCGCTACAGGGTCGCCTACGCGAGCAACAGCCTCGCCGGCCTGATCGCGATCGCGCGGTCCGGTCATGCGATCAGCGTCCTGACACGAACCGCCGTTCCGTTCGATCTTCACGTCGTTTCGGCCGGACTGCCCCTGCTTCCGACCATCGGCATCGCGCTCGAATTCTCGGAGGCGAGGCCCTCGCTGCTGGCGACGACGCTGGCCGAGCACGTCCGCACCGTGTTGCCCGGACTGAAGACGAAGGCGGAGATCGATTAGTGACCCGCGCGTGCGCGCGAGCGCAGCGCTCAGCTGATGTTCAGGAGGATCCGTCCCGACGTGCCGCTGCGCATCAGATCCAGGGCGGCATTGATGTCGTCGAGCGCGAACTCGTGGGTCACGATGCCGCGGTAGCTCACCTTGCCGGCATCGCCGAGACGCACCAGGCGCGGGATATCGCGCGCAGGCTGGCATTGCCCGCCTTCCGAGCCCTTCAGCACCTTCTCGAAGTGCAACGGCAGGGTATAGATCTCGGCCTTCTCGCGGGGCACGCCGACGAGGATGCAGCGGCCTTTCTTGGCCGTGATCTCGTAGGCGAGCTCGATCAGAGTCTTGACGCCGGTGGTCTCGACGACCTTGTCGGGTCCGTCGGCCCCCGTGATGGACCGGACCTCGGCGGCCACATCCTTCACGGTCTCGGAATTGATGAGGTGGGTGGCGCCGAAATCCTTCGCCATGGCCAGCTTGTTGTCGAGGCGGTCGATCGCAATGACCGGCCAGGCGCCGACCATCGCGGCGAATTGCACGATGTTCAAGCCGACCCCGCCGACGCCGAACACGACGACGGCTTCGCCGATCGCGATCTGCGCATCGTTGTTGACGACGCCGAGCGCGGTCGTCACCGCGCAGCCGAGCAGCGGCGCGCTGGTGCGATCGATCGTATCAGGAACGGGGGTGACGCGGTTTTCCGACACCACGGCGTATTCGTTGAAGGTGGTGACCCAGCCGGCGTTGAGGCGCTTGCCGCGCCAGGCATAGACCGGCGTGTTGGACTGGATGCCCTTGCCCGGGCGCCAATGCATGACGACGGTGTCGCCCTGCTGGCAGGAGACGACGCCAGGCCCGGTTTCGACGATGGTCGCCAGCGCCTCGTGCCCCAACAGGTGCGGCAGGAATTTGTCGACGCCTTTGACGGCGTCGATCTCGTTGATCTGTGCGCCGCAAATGCTCGACGTGTGCACATGGGCGAGCACCTGACCGTGCTCGAGCCTGTCAGGCAGATCGAACTCGTCGACGATCAGCGGCTTGCCGGATTCGACGAGGATCGCGGCCTTTGCGGTCTTGATGTCCATGGATCGCGCGCCCGGTCACTCGAAATAGATGAATTCGTAATCGCCGGTGTAGCCGAGCTTGCCGTAAAGCCAGATCCATTCCGAGGTGTGCAGGATGGATTCCGCCGTCAGCGCCCAGCATTCGAGATTGTGCAGCTCGGCGACGTTCCGGTAGCCCTCGACCATGACGTATTTGTTCTTGCCGGCCCGCTCGATCTCCTTGAGCGCGGCATCGAGCTCGTAGAGCCTGAGATTGTGCAGGGTGCCGAGCGAGATGACGAGGTCGAAACTGTCGTCACCATAGGGATAGACGTCCTGGGCGCGATAGTTGAACAGATACGGCTTCACCTGCTCGTGCGCATTGGCAAGACCATGCTTGGAGATATCGAAGCCGGTGACCTTCAGGCCCGGCAGGATCTTCTGCATCTCGTAGAGCAGAAAACCCTTGCCGCAGCCGACGTCGAGCACGCTCGATCCATCCTTCAGGCCGTAGGTCTCGATCAGCGCCTTGGCGACCGGGGCCCAGCGCCCCTCGATGAAGCGGTAGCCGCCATAGCCGAAGCGGCGGTCGCCGTCCCAATAATCGGCCTCGTATTCCCGCGCCTTCAGCGAGCAGCCGATCTTGTCGTCGTTCATGCGGCCCATGTAGTCGCGCTTGGTCGCAGTGTGCAGCGGCGTCACGATATTCAGCAGTCGTCCCATTGAGCCCTCGGATTTGCATCACGCACGGAGAGTATCTTGACCGGCCTGGGGAGCCTCGCACGCGACCTCGCGACTCGCCCTAGCATTTGTGGCGAAGACCATCATTGTTTCAGATCAATGATGTGGAAATGCTGCGGCGGCGCCGGTCAAGAACCGGCCGCCGATTCGCCAGACCGGCCAGCGCCAGGTTCCAGCTGCGGCCGCCGCTGGCCGTGACATGGAGACGCTGGAACGAGAAAGCGGCGCGCGGCGTTCGGCAGCAAGGAGAGTCCTGCCATGCCGACCAAGCCGACCATCGCCCGCATCTGGCGCGGCCGTACCCGCCGCGACATCGCCGACGCCTACCAGGCCTATCTGCAAGCCGAAGGCATCCCGCCGCTGCTCAAGACCGCGCTCGGCGTGCAGCAATTGCGCGAGGACCGCGACGAGGAGACGTGGTTCACGACGATCTCCTACTGGGCCGACATCGCGGCCATGACAGCCTTCACCAAGGGCGAGCCGACCAAGGTCCATCATCTCGCCCGCGACGCGGAGTTCCTGATCGAGCTACCCGAGCGCATCGAGATCCATCGCATCCTGATCGACGAGCAGGGCCTGCGGTGAAAGCCGGGGCCGCTGGGCGGTCACCCAGCCCCGTCACATTTTCCCGTACACCCGCGCGGCGACCGCCTTGAGGCGCTCGACCGAGCCGGACTCCGGATGCGGCTTGACTGGTGCGAACACGATCGACGCCTGCCGGCCGTTCTTCCAGACATAGATGGTGACGGCGTTGCCGTTGCCCTTGGTGCAGGAATGCTCGCCGAAGGCTTCGCGGCCGAGCTCGGGAATCGCCACATGCGTGCAAGGGCCCGCGCGCTTCATCATGCCGACGACGGTGTCGCGCGACATCGCGATCACCGCGACCGTCATGGTGTTGGCCTCGCGATCGAACATCATGCAGCTGCCCGCGCCGGTGCGCTGCACCGTCAGCGTGCCGTTGTCGAGAAAGCCGTCGGCATCGGCGGCCGTGAGCCACTCGCAAGTGCCAAAACGCTCGCTGCTCTTGCTCACGCTGGCGATGGCAATGCGTGCGGCTTCGGTGATCGGTCCGAGCAGCGCATCGTCGGCGCGCCGGCCGATCGGATAGACGCTGATCTGCAGAATGTAGTCGCCGGACAGAGCGACGACCGAGGCCTCCTGCCGCTCGGCGCCGGCGGCGCTCGTTCCGCCCTGGCCTTCGTCGCCGATCCCGGCCACAGCGCTCAGCGGCATTCGCTCACTGAGCGTCTTGACGAAGGTTGCGTACAATTCCCTGGCACGGTCCTTGTCGGGATTGCGGAACACGCTCAGCATCATCGTGTCGCCGCGCCCGGCCTGGTAGATGCAGCCGCGGCCGTCCTGATTCGAGATCAGAGACCATTTCAGCGCTGGCATCGCGGCAGCGAGCTCCTTTGCGCTGATGAACGGGCAGGTCTCAGCCGCGCGCGCGGGAAGCACCGGCGCGGCGACAGCAAGAAACAGAGCGAGGCAGGAGGACAGACGAACGATCGTGCGCATGGGCCTCCTTATTATCGCAAATGCGTGCCATTCAGAATAAAATCACGAACTCATACACAATTGAAATTCCTCGTCATTTTGCAGAACACCAAATGACGCGATGGTCATCGGCACCGGTTTTCCGCCCTAAATCGCGCCTCACAACTCCCCGCGCCATGACGGCTGCGGAATGCTAATATCGTCGAAGCCGCAAGACCGAAGATTTCGCCGAAGCGATTGAAACGCGGTCAAGAAGATGCGCTCGAAGAGGCGCACTCCAAGAACAATGCCCGACCGTCATTGCGGCTCGTCGGCTGGGAGATGGAGGACGCTATGGCTTGGCGTGACGACAAGGCCCGGGCAACTCTGATCCACGAGGCAGCAGGAAGCGTGCAGCCGGGCAAGGCCCCCCGGGCCTTTGCCGAGCTTCTGTTCGCCTTCACCAATGTCGAGGACCTCGCCAGTTGCGATGCCTCCTCGCTTGCCTTCCTCGCGGAGCAAGCCTGGGAGCATGTGCAGCGGCGCACGGCGGGGCGTGCCGATATCCGCGTCGTCAATCCGCTGATGCCGGACGGGCGCGAGATCTCCGTGCTCGAAATCCTCAACGACAACATGCCCTTCCTTTTCGATTCCACCATGGCGGAGCTCACCGAGCAGGGCATCGAAGTCACTCTCGTCGCTCACCCCATCATCGCGGTGGAGCGCGATGATGGGGGCAAGCTCCTGCGCTTCTATGGCGAAGCACTGCCGGAAGGGGCAAAGGGCGCGCGAGAGAGCCTGATTCACCTCCACATCACCCGCCTGGACGCCGATGCGGACCGCGAGAGGCTGATTGACGGCCTCACCAGGACGTTGAACGACGTGCGCGCTTGCGTCGCGGACTGGCGCGCCATGCGCGACCGCGTCGAGGACGCGGTCAAGACGTTCTCGTCCAATCCGCCGCCGCTTCCGATCGACGACGTCGCCGAGGCCAACCAGTTCCTGCAATGGCTGTGCGCCGACAATTTCACCTTTCTCGGCGTGCGCGAATATCGCTTCTCGCCCGGCCGCGACGCGTCGGACGACATCACGACCGCCGAGGGCCTCGGCATCCTCCGAGATCCCGATGTGAAGGTCCTGCGCCGCGGCAGCGAAATGGTGGTGATGACGCCGGAGATTCGCGAGTTCATGCGCGAGCCGACCCTGCTCATCGTCATCAAGGCCAACGTGAGCAGCCGCGTCCATCGCCGCATCCGGATGGATTATGTCGGCATCAAGCTCTATACGCCCGACGGCCGGCTCGAGGGTGAATTGCGAGTCGTCGGCCTGTTCACCTCGGGCGCCTACACGCGCTCGGCACGACAGATCCCCTATGTTCGCCACAAGGTATCGCGGGTGCTCCAGCGCGCCGGCTTCGACCCGAACAGCCATTCTGGCAAGGCTCTCCAGCACATTCTCGAAGACTATCCGCGCGACGAACTATTCCAGATCGACATCGATACCCTCTTCGATTTCGTCATGGAGATCCTGATCCTCTATGAGCGCCCCCGCGTCCGGGCGCTGGCGCGGGTCGACAAGTTCGATCGCTTCGTTTCCATCCTCGTTTTCATTCCGCGCGACAAATACGACACCGACGTGCGCATGCGCGTCGGCGCCTTCCTGTCGCAGAGCTACAAGGGGACACTGTCGGCCTCCTACGTGTCCTTCCCCGAAGGCGCATTGGCGCGCGTGCACTACATCATCGGACGCTATGAAGGTAAGACTCCCGCCGTCGAGCGCGCCACGCTGGAAGCCGGGATCAGCGCCATTGCCGCGACCTGGGCCGACAAGCTGAAGGCCGCGCTGGCTGCGTCGACCGACGGCATGCGGGCGCGCATGCTCGCAAATCGCTACGTCCAGGCCTTTAGCGGCGGCTATACCGAGGCTTCCACGGTAGAACAGGCGGTCGCCGATATCGCCACCATCGAGAAGCTCACACCGGCCCGCCCGGTGACGATTTCGGTTCACCGCTTCGAGGACGATGATCCCAGGCGCTTCGGCCTTAGGGTGTTTTCGGATGCCGCGCCGCTGTCGCTGTCCTACCGCGTGCCGGTGATCGAAAATCACGGCCTGCGCGTGGTCAACGAACGCACCTATCAGATCGTGCCCGGCAACAGGCCCGAGCCGGTCTGGCTGCACGACATGACGATCGAGACCAGCGACGGCCAGCCGATCGAGATCAGCCGGGACTTCAGCCATCGCCTGGAGGCCTCGATCATGGCGGTGGTCACCGATCGCGCCGAATCCGACGGGTACAATGCCTTGATCTTGCGCACGGCCCTGGGCTGGCGGGAAGTCTCGACCATCCGGGCGCTGTCGCGCTATTTGCACCAGATCCGCGCACCGTTCACCCAGGACTATATGTGGGAGACCTTGCGCAAGAACGCCGCGATCACAGCCAACCTCGTCGCGCTGTTCCAGGCCCGCCGCGATCCACGCCTCGTCCTGACCGATCGCGAGCGTTCGGCGCGCGAGATAACTCTCCTTGCCGAGATCGAGGAGCAGCTCAAATCCGTCGCCTCGCTCGATGAAGACCGCATCCTGCGCCGTTTCACCAATCTGGTGCAGTCGACCATCCGCACCAATTTGTGGCAGCTCGGCCCGGACGGACATCCGCGTCCGGTAATCTCCTTCAAGTTCGACGCGCGCAAGATCGAGGATCTGCCCCCTCCCCGACCGCTCTACGAGATCTTCGTCTATTCACCGCGTGTCGAAGGCATTCACCTGCGCTTCGGCAAGGTTGCGCGCGGTGGCTTGCGCTGGTCCGATCGGCCACAGGATTTCCGCACCGAGATCCTCGGCCTCGTGAAAGCGCAGCAAGTCAAGAACGCCGTGATCGTGCCGGTCGGCGCCAAGGGCGGCTTCGTGCCCAAGCGCTTGCCGCCGCCTTCCGATCGCGAGGCGTGGCTCGCGGAGGGCACCGAAGCCTATCGCATCTTCGTGCGCTCGCTGCTCGAACTCACCGACAATCTCGACGGCGACATCGTGGTGCCGCCCGACTTGACCGTGCGGAATGACGGCGACGATCCTTATCTAGTCGTCGCCGCCGACAAGGGCACCGCCACCTTCTCCGACGTCGCCAACGCGATCTCGGCCGAGAAGAACCATTGGCTCGGCGACGCCTTCGCCTCCGGCGGCAGCCAGGGCTACGACCACAAGAAGATGGGGATCACGGCGCGCGGCGCCTGGGAGGTGGTCAAGCGCCACTTCCGCGAGCTCGGCACCGACATTCAGACCGTGCCTTTCACCGTGGTCGGCGTCGGCGACATGTCCGGCGACGTCTTCGGCAACGGAATGCTGCTCTCGCCGGCGACGAAGCTCGTTGCGGCGTTCGATCACCGCGACATCTTCATCGATCCCTCCCCCGACCCGGCGATCAGCTTCACTGAGCGCAAGCGCCTGTTCGACCTGCCGCGATCGAGCTGGCAGGATTATGACAAATCGCTGATCTCGCAGGGCGGCGGCGTGTTCTCGCGCTCGCTCAAGGCGATCCCGCTCGCACCGGAAGTGCGCACCCTGCTCGATCTCGACAAGGAGCAGGCAACGCCGTTCGAGGTGATGACGGCGATCCTGAAGGCGCGCGCGGACCTCCTGTGGTTCGGCGGCATCGGCACCTATGTGCGGTCGTCGGCGGAGAGCGACGATCAAGCCGGCGACCGCGCCAACGATGCGATCCGCATCACCGGTGCCGACGTTCGCGCCAGGGTGATCGGCGAAGGCGCTAATCTCGGCGTAACTCAACGCGGGCGCATCGAAGCGGCGCAGAAGGGCGTCAAGCTCAACACCGACGCGATCGACAATTCGGCCGGCGTGAATACGTCAGACCTCGAGGTCAACATCAAGATCGCATTGGCGCGCCCCGAGCGCGAGGGACGCCTCAGCCCGGCTGACCGCAACACCCTGCTTGCCGCGATGACCGGCGAGGTCGGCACGCTCGTGCTGCGCAACAACTATCTGCAGACGCTGGCGCTCTCGCTCGCCGAACGCAAGGGCATGGCCGAGACCGGCTTCCTCACCCGCCTGATGCAGTCGCTCGAGCAACGCAGCCTGCTCAGCCGCGCCGTCGAATTCCTGCCTGACGATGCTGCGATCGCCGAGCGCACACGACGCGGCCAAGCCCTGACACGGCCGGAGCTTGCCGTGCTGCTCGCCTATGCCAAGCTGACGCTTTACAGTGACCTGCTCGAAACCGGCGTGCCTGACGATCCATATCTCGCCCGCAGACTGTCCCTGTATTTTCCGCACGAGATTCTCGACAAATTCCCGGCCGCGGTCGAGCACCATCGCCTCCGACGCGAGATCATCGCGACCAGTCTCGTCAATGCCGTGATCAACCGCGGGGGTCCGGCCTGCATCGTACGCCTGACCGACGAGACCGACGCCGATATCTCGACCATCGTCATGGCCCAGGTGGCGGTGGACGCGATCTATGAGCTCAGGCGGCTCAATGACGGGATCGACGCGCTCGACACCCTCATCGACGGACAGTTGCAGCTCGGCCTCTACGCTGCGATCCAGGATCTCCTGCTCTCCCGCATGGTCTGGTATGTCCGCAATGTCGATTTCAAGGACGGTCTCAGTGCAGTGATCGCCCGGTTTGGTCCTGCCGTCCGTGAGGTCGCAGCCTCGCTCGACAGCGCCCTGCCACCGGACTTGCAAGCCGCGCGCAGCAAGCGCCGGCAGGACCTGATCGATGCCGGCGTCCCGACAGGACTCGCCGGCGATCTGGCCGACCTCGACGCCCTGGTCTCGGCGCCTGATATCGTGACGGTCGCCGAGCGCACCGGCCGCAGCATCGGTGATGCGGCCGCGACGTTCTTTGCCGCCGAGGCCAATTTCCGTCTCGACCGCATCACCGCCGCTGCGCGCAACGTGCCGGCCAGCGATCATTTCGAGCGCCTCGCCATCGACCGCGCCGTCGACCTGATCGCAGCTGCCGAAAGACGCCTGGCCGCGGACATGCTGACCATCGGCCAATCAGGTCAGCAGGCCGCGGAGACCTGGCTTGCAGCTCATCCCGAGGCGACGCGCATCCGCCGTACGGTCGAGGAGATTGCCGCCGGCGGCCTGACGCTCGCGAAGCTGATGGTGGCGGCGAACTTGCTGGGAGACCTGGTCAAAGTCTGAGGGCGTGCAAGACATGCAATGCTAGCGGAGGAATCCAATGATCCACGCCACTTGCCATACCGCCGACAATGTCCGCTGCGTCGAGTTCGATGCCACGCCGTGGTTCAGCGAGGCTGAGGCTCCGAGCATCATCGATTTGGCCCAACGAGGATGGACCAGCACGGCGATTGCAGAGTCCCTCGAGCATCGATGAGGATACGAAGGCTTGCACGACCTCGTCGAGTATGCGGCGAAGCGACTGCAAGCGGAATCCCTGGAGGACCCGACCTGGGAAACCTTCGAGTGCGTCGTCGATGGACCCGAGGCCGTCGCCTGGCTCAAGCAGAACCGGCCCAAAGTCGCGGCAAGGATCCGGTAAGCCACAGGAAGCGCAGCAAAGGCCACCATTAGCATCTCCTGAAGGACGAGCTCGATCGAGCGCGATTGCGGCTTCCTCGCCCTCGAATGGCAGTGTCCGATCTTACAAAGCGCGATCCGCGCGTCATCATACTTTGGTCCTGATCGTACTTTGGTCCTGATGCGGGACCGTAGTGGCCCGTGTACATAGCATTGCGCTTGATCAATTCAGGCGGGTCCCGTCCGGACAAATTACCGGCTCTATTGCATTGGAGACGCGTATGGCTGGAAATGGATTGACGTCGATGGCCGCCCCATGCGCGGCTCATCAGAATGCGGCAGATCGAATCGTCTATCTGATCTTCGACAACATTGCCGGACGGCCCGGCAGAGCCGGCCGGAAAACCGAGGTCGAGCGGACTGACATCGAAACCGTCATCTCGAACCTGATCGCCGGCCGTTTCAACGACCCCGTCCGCATCGTCGCCTTCGATCCGCTAGGTCATTGGTCGAAGGACGTGTCGAGAGAGCTTGCGGAAGAAATCCAGACGCGTTGCGACATCGACACCACGCCCGTGCCGGAGCACATCCGGGACTTCGTCAGGAGCCATTGGGCCACCCCGGCAGCGGTCGCTTTTTGATCTGGTCGTGCTGAACGGGTCAGCTTGCGGTTGTCGTCACCGCCCTTGATATTCGGCCCAACAGTCCGCCGTTTCGTAAACTCGTATTGCGGAAAGCTGGTGGAGACGCGAGCCCAACCGGTCCCATATCCAGATCGCGATATTCTCAGCGGTTGGGTTCTCGAGTCCTTCGACCTCGTTCAGGCATCTGTGGTCCAGGGCCTCCAGGACGCCGGCAAAGCATTCTTCAATATCGAAGAAGTCCGCGACGAAACCCGTGTGCGGGTCCACGGGTCCCTCCAACTGAACCTCGACCCGATAGGAATGACCGTGCAGCCGGCTGCACCGGTGCGTTTCCGGCACGTTCGGCAGGCGATGTGCCGCCTCGAATTTGAATGCCTGCGATATCTTCATCTGATTTCCAAGGGCGCGCCCCATCCGCGATCTCGGACGAGCGACCGGACACTGCATTGCTTTTGCCGGCATCGGAAGAAGCTGGCGCGCCCGGAACGATTCGAACGTCCGACCCTCAGATTCGTAGTCTGATGCTCTATCCAGCTGAGCTACGGGCGCGTTTTTCGCGACAGTGCGGGCGGGGCCCGCAAGCAGCCCCCGGCGAAGCCGGAGGGGGTGCGAAAGAGCGCTCTGACTAACCGCTCTTGTCCCGATTGGCAAGGTCCGGGATGGGGAGATTTTTGCGCATCTCGACTTCACCGTCGTCATTCCGGGATGGC
Source organism: Bradyrhizobium sp. NC92 (assembly GCF_025200865.1). Lineage (NCBI taxonomy): Bacteria > Pseudomonadati > Pseudomonadota > Alphaproteobacteria > Hyphomicrobiales > Nitrobacteraceae > Bradyrhizobium > Bradyrhizobium sp. NC92. The sequence goes on along the minus strand of NZ_CP104171.1, from coordinate 875,147 downwards.
CCGGAGGGCCAGGCCCGGAATCCATAACCCCAGCTGGTCGTTATGGATTCCGGGCTCGCGACTTCGTCGCGCCCCGGAATGACGGCTTCAGTCGGCCGCCGGCCGACTTAAGCCCTCTGCCGCTCGTTGCGGATGGAGAGCAGTTCCACGGGACGGTCGGGGATGACGATGCGGAAGGTGGCGCCGATGGTGCCTTCGACCAGGTGGATGTCGCCGCCATGGGCGCGGACCAGCTCGGCGGCGATGGCAAGGCCAAGGCCGCTGCCGCCGGGGCGACCCGAGGTCTGGAAGGCCTCGAACAGGCGCTCCCGGGTCTTCGGGGGGACGCCGGGCCCGGTGTCGGAAACCTCGAGAATCGCGACGGCGCCTTCGCGCTTCCCGGTGATCCGGATCTGCTGCACACGCCCCTCGCCCGCCGCATGGCTTTCGAGCGCCTGGGCGGCGTTGCGGACGAGGTTGAGCAAGACGCGGAACAGCTGGTCGGGGTCGGCATCGACCGCGAGCCCGCGCTCGATCGCAGCGACCCAGGCGATCGAGGCCTCGTTGGCGAGCCCCGCGGTCTCCCGCACCTCCATCACCACAGGCTCGATCAGGATCATGCGGCGGTCGGGCGCGGCCTCCTGGGCCCGGCCGTAGGACAATGTCGACTGGCAGAAGGCGATGGCGCGCTCGAGCGAGCGCACGAGCTTGGGCGCAAAGCGCTGCACGCGTGGATCCGGCACGCTGGCGAGCTGGTCCGACAGCAGCTGGGCCGAGGCGAGCAGATTGCGCAGATCGTGGTTGATCTTGGAGACGGCAAGGCCGAGGGCGGCGAGCCGGCTCTTCTGGTGCAGCATCGACATCAGGTCGCGCTGCATGTCCGACAATTCGCGCTCGGCGACCCCGATCTCGTCGCTGCGCTGGCTCGGCACGATGATGCCGGCCGAGCTTTCGGGATTTTCGTGGAAGCCGACCAGGCTCGCGGTCAGCCGCCGCATCGGCCGCACGAAGAGATAATGGAGCGCGAGATAGACGAGGCCCGCGGTCAGCACCGCGATGATCAGCGCGACCACGACGACGTTGCGGGAGAAGCGGTACATCTGCTGCCGCAGCGGCAGCTCGTCGGTGACGATCTCGATGAACTGGGCATTGCCGACGCCGGGGCCGACGATGCGGATGGCCTGGTTGCCGGTCTCCAGCATCATGCGGAACGAGCCGGTGATCGCCTCCCAGGCGGTCACGTCGCGCAGGTCGATGTCATGCTCGATGGCGGCGGGAATGTTGTCGCTCGCGAGCAGCCGGCGCTGCTGGCCCATCTTGATGGCGACCGCACGGGCGTTGATGCTTTTCAGGATCTGGCGCGACAGCGAATCGGGGACCATGCCGAGCGGCGCCGCATCCAGCACCAGCGCCGCGGTGTTGGCGGCCGCAACGCGGTCGTTGAGCCGGTTGACCCAGAAATTGGCGATGGCGGGCACGTAAAGCAGGCTGGCGGCGATCATCACCAAGGGCACGGTGAGCAGCAGCAGCTTGCCGGACAGCCCCAGCCCGCGCGAGCCGCGGGGCCGCATCGCCGGCTGGTCCGGCTGATCCAGATCCTGGATCTGCTGGCGATCTGTGGCTGCCACGAAACTCGCCCCTCTTGACCTTGGCTGATGGAGGATGCGACCCGGCCGATGTCCGGTCAAATTACGGATCGCTAATCTGCCAAGGTGGGATGTAAGCGCTGTTAGCGCGAGTCGCTACCTCAAGGGTTAAAAACCTCGCACAAACAGCGATATTCACCAAAATCGCGCGCTTGTGCGGCGTTGACGAAAACAAGGCGCTCCCTTATAAGCCGCGCGAATTGTCCGCGATGACCCGGTGCGACACCGGGAGCGGCTCTCTTGGGGCCGAAAAGGGCCCGTTTTGGGCCGCATCTTCCGGACTTTACCATCAATTCTACAGGCAAATTGCCCGGTCAGCGGAGAAAAACCCGTGAAGCGGACTTATCAACCCAGCAAACTGGTGCGCAAGCGCCGTCACGGCTTCCGCGCCCGTCTCGCCACTGCCGGCGGCCGCAAGGTTCTCGCCGCCCGCCGCGCCCGCGGCCGCAAGCGTCTGAGCGCCTGAGCCGGACCCCCTTTTTGGGATTTCATCATGGATCGGCTGAGGCAGCGGGCGGATTTCCTCGCCGTTGCCAATGGCGCGCGGGTGAATAGTCCCGCGTTCGTCCTGCAAAGTCGCCGCCGCGATGATTCCGGCCCTGTCAGGATCGGCTTCACCGTCACCAAAAAGAACGGCAACGCCCCCGAGCGCAATCGCATCCGGCGCCGGCTGCGCGAATTGGTGAAGCGGCTCGATCCGACATCGATGCAGCCCCACCACGATTATGTCCTGGTCGGACGAAGAGACGCGCTCTCGCGCGACTTCGTCACCATGCTCGACGATCTGCGCATAGCGTTCACGAAGCCCGCGCGGCATACGGCCAAGGCGCGCGGCCAGAGGCCGGGTCACGCCGCAGCGACCAGCCGCAAACCGGATTGATGACGAGACAAACGAGATGACCGACAATCGCAATACCATCCTCGCCGTCATTCTGTCCGGCCTGGTGCTGATCGCCTGGCAGTATTTCTACAACGTGCCGCAGATGGAGAAGCAGCGCGCCCAGCAGCAGGCGCAGACCGAGCTCCAGAAGACGACGCCGCAGCCGACCGCCTCGGCGACGCCAGGCGGCGCGCCGGCGACGCCGGGCTCCGCGCCGCAGCCGGGCGGTACGGCCCAGCCGGCAACGCCGGCCGCGAGCCAGCCCCAAGCGGTCGTTCCGCGCGAGACCGCTATTGCAGCGAGCCCGCGCGTCAAGATCGAGACGCCGCGGATCGCCGGCAGCATCTCATTGAAGGGCGGCCGTATCGACGACATCGCGCTGGTGCAATATCGCGAGACGGTCGATCCGAAATCGCCGCCGATCGTCCTCTATTCGCCGTCGGGCACGGCGGAGCCCTATTACGCCGAGTTCGGCTGGGTTGCGGCGACGGGCGTGACGGCAAAGATGCCGGATGCCCAGACCGTCTGGCAGCAGGAGGGCGGCGGCAGCCTGACGCCGTCGACACCGGTGGTGCTGAAATGGGAGAACGGCGACGGCCTGACCTTCCGCCGCACCATCACCGTCGACGACCATTATCTCTTCACCATCAAGGACGAGGTGAGCAATGTCGGCAACGCCCCCGTCACGCTCTATCCGTTCGCGCTGATCTCGCGCCACGGCGCGCCGCATGTCTCCGGCTACTATATCCTGCATGAGGGCCTGATCGGCTATCTCGGCGAACACAGGCTGCAGGAATATGCCTACAGCAAGATCGACGAAGCCAAGCAGGTGAACTTCAAGGCCACCAATGGCTGGCTCGGCATCACCGACAAATACTGGGCCTCCGCGCTGCTGCCCGACACCAACGCCCAGCTCCAGGCACGTTTCTCGTCGAACCCGGTCGGCAAGGTCCATACCTACCAGACCGACTATCTGCTCGACCCCGTCACCGTCGCGATCGGCGGCACCGCGACGGCCAACGCGCGGCTGTTCGCAGGCGCCAAGGAAGCCGGCGTGGTCGGCATCAACTTCCCGCTCGCCGGCCTCGGCGGCTACAACAAGGCGCTCGGCCTCAACCAGTTCGACCTGCTGATCGACTGGGGCTGGTTTTACTTCCTCACCAAGCCGATGTTCCTCGGCCTCGACTTCTTCTACCGCTTCTTCGGCAATTTCGGCATCTCGATCCTGCTGGTGACGGTGATCGTGAAGCTGTTGTTCTTCCCGCTGGCGAACAAGTCCTACGCCTCGATGGCGAAGATGAAGTCGATCCAGCCGCAGCTGCAGGCGCTCAAGGAGCGCTATCCCGACGACAAGGTGAAGCAGCAGCAGGAGATGATGGAGATCTACCGCAAGGAGAAGATCAATCCGGTCGCCGGCTGTCTTCCCGTGCTGATCCAGATCCCGGTGTTCTTCTCGCTCTACAAGGTGCTGTTCGTCACCATCGAGATGCGGCACGCGCCGTTCTACGGCTGGATCAAGGACCTCTCGGCGCCGGACCCGACCAACCTGTTCAACCTGTTCGGGCTGATCCCGTTCGACCCGACCACGATTCCGGTGTTCGGCTATTACCTCGCGCTCGGCATCTGGCCGATCATCATGGGCATCACGATGTGGTTCCAGATGAAGCTGAATCCGACGCCGCCGGATCCGACGCAGCAGATCATCTTCAACTGGATGCCGCTGATCTTCACCTTCATGCTGGCGGGCTTCCCGGCAGGTCTCGTGATCTACTGGGCCTGGAACAACCTGCTCTCGGTGGTCCAGCAGAGCTACATCATGCGCCGCAACGGCGTGAAGGTGGAGTTATTCGACAATCTCAAGGCGACGTTCGCGAGGAAGGCGACGTAAGCGCCGTCATTGCGGGCGCAAATGCCTCCACACCGTCATGCCCGGGCTCGTCCCGGGCATCCACGTTTAGGAGGGTGCTGGACAGCCAGACGTGGATGGCCGGGACAAGCCCGGCCATGACGAGAGGATAGACCGCTCGCATGAACGACAAGACCGACGAGCGACTGATCGAGGCCGGGCGAAAACTGTTCGCTCGCGACTGGCAGTTCATCTGGGCCTCGCCTTCGATCCAATCGCTGCCGCCGATGGCGGGGCTGGAGATCGCCTTTGCCGGACGCTCCAATGTCGGCAAGTCGAGCCTGATCAACGCGCTCACGGGGCGAAACGCGCTGGCGCGCACCTCGCATACGCCGGGCCGCACCCAGGAGCTGATCTTCTTCGAGGTCCCCGGCAAGAACGACCTGCGCCTCGTCGACATGCCCGGCTACGGCTATGCCAAGGCGCCGAAGAGCCAGGTCGCGTCCTGGACCGAGCTGATCCACAAATTCCTGCTGGGCCGCGCCAGCCTCGCGCGCGTCTACGTGCTGATCGACGCGCGGCGTGGGATCAAGGACGTCGATCTCGAAGTGCTCAAGACGCTCGATCGCTCCGCCGTCAGCTACCAGATCGTGCTGACCAAGGCCGACCAGGTGAAGGCCGCCGAGCTGCAGGCGCGCATCGTCGAGACCGAGGCCGCACTCGCCAAGCATCCGGCCGCGTTCCCGACCGTGCTCGCGACCTCGTCACGCAGCTCGACCGGCATGGAGAGCTTGCGCGCCGCGATGGCGAAGCTCCTGGAAGAGCGGGCCGCGTGATGCTGGCGCAGCGCCTGCTGATCGGGCTTGCCGGCTTGATGGGCGCCGCCGGCGTCGCGCTGGCCGCCGCCGCCGCCCATGGCGCGGACGCTAATCGTCTTGCCTCCGCCAGCACCATGCTGCTGTTTCATGCAACGGCCATACTCGCGACGATCGCCTTGCTCACGCGCGGCCTTCTGCACGGCGGAATTGGGCTCGTGGCGGCGTTCGGCTTCGCGATCGGTACCGCGCTGTTCGCAGGCGACCTCACCTTGCGGCAATATGCCGGGCACACGTTGTTTCCGATGGCGGCGCCGACGGGCGGAACGGTGATGATTTTGGGCTGGCTGGCGCTGAGCGCGGCGGCGGTGGCGGCAAGGAAGTGACGCTCTTTCTTACCCTCCCCTGGAGGGGAAGGGTCGCTACGCATGAAGCAAAGCGAAATACGTAGCGGGGTGGGGTGACAGTCTCTCCATAGGAGTAGTGCCCGTGTGGAGAGATCACCCCACCCCGCTCGCGCTACGCGCGATCGACCCTCCCCCTCCAGGGGAGGGTAAGACCACTTTGCGCTGTCCCCGCCAATCGGATAGAACGCGCAGCATTCGACCCGCCAGCGAGACCCGCGACATGACCGACATCTCTCCGCTCGACCAGGCCCGCATCCTGTCCGAAGCGCTGCCGCACATGCAGCAGTATGACGAGGAAACCATCGTCATCAAATATGGCGGCCATGCCATGGGCGACGAGGAGACCGCGAAGAACTTTGCCCGCGACATCGTGCTGCTCGAGCAGACCGCGATCAACCCGGTGGTGGTGCATGGCGGCGGGCCGCAGATCGCGACCATGCTCAAGCGCCTCGGCATCGTCTCGGAATTCGCAGCGGGCCTGCGCATCACCGATGCCGCGACCATCGAGATCGTCGAGATGGTGCTGGCCGGCTCGGTCAACAAGCAGATCGTCGGCTACATCAACGAGGCCGGCGGCAAGGCGGTGGGGCTATCCGGCAAGGACGGCAACATGGTGAAGGCGACCAAGACGACGCGCACCATCGTCGATCCGGACTCGCATATCGAGAAGGCGGTCGACCTCGGCTTCGTCGGCGACCCCGAGAAGGTCGACCTCACTTTGCTCAACCAGCTGATCGGCTACGAGCTGATCCCGGTGCTGGCCCCGCTCGCGACCTCCAAGGAGGGCCAGACGCTCAACATCAACGCCGACACCTTTGCCGGTGCCGTCGCAGGCGCGCTCAAGGCAAAACGCCTGCTGCTGCTCACCGACGTGCCCGGCGTGCTCGACAAGTCGAAGAAGCTGATCCCGCAATTGTCGGTGAAGGACGCGCGAAAACTGATCGCCGACGGCACCATCTCCGGCGGCATGATCCCGAAGGTCGAGACCTGCATCTACGCCCTGGAGCAGGGCGTCGAGGGCGTCGTCATCATCGACGGCAAGATGCAGCACGCGGTGCTGCTCGAGCTCTTCACCAACCAGGGCACGGGCACGCTGATCCACAAGTGATACGAGAGACGCCACGCACGAGAGCCGTGATGCCCGGGCCAAAGCGCGAAGCGCGTCTTCGCACAGATGTCCCGGGCATCCACGACCTTTCTTCTCGTGGCAAAGACGTGGATGGCCGGGTCAAGCCCGGCCATGACGAACCGACAGAGCGTCGCCCGCCCCGCTCCCCCCTCACCCGCTTCCTGATGACGCTGCCCGCGGCCGTCGTCTCCTTCTTCTTCTCCTCCGCGCCGGCGATCGCCGACCTCAAGATCTGCAACCGCATGTCCTATGTCGTCGAGGCCGCGATCGGCATCGACGACAAGGCCGCCACCGCGACGCGCGGCTGGTTCAGGATCGATCCCGCCGCCTGCCGCGTCGTGGTGCAGGGCACGCTGACCGCCGACCGCATCCTGCTCAACGCCCGCGCGCTCGGCGTCTACGGCGCGTCCCCGATCCCGCAAAGCGGCAACGACATGCTCTGCGTCGCGCAGGACAATTTCGTCATCGCGGCGGCGCGGCAGTGCCGCAGCGGCCAGACGCAGGTTCCCTTCACGCAGGTGACGCCGACGCAAGGTGCGGACGGCAACCTGGTCGCTTATCTCGCCGAGGATTCCGAATATGACGACGAGCAGGCGCGCCTCGCCGGCATCCAGCGGCTCCTGGTGATCGCCGGTTACGACGCCGCGCCGATCGACGGCGTCGACGGGCCGAAGACGCAGAGCGCGCTGGCCGCCTTCCTGAAGAGCCGCGGATTGTCGGCCGACATCGTGGGCTCGCAAAACTTCTTCAAGACCATGGTCGATGCGGTGCAGACGCCGTCCGCGACCGGCCTGACCTGGTGCAACGACACGCCGCACAAGGTGATGGCGGCGATCGCGACCGACGACGGCAAGGCCGTGACGAGCCGCGGCTGGTATCGCATCGATCCCAAGACCTGCCTGCACCCCGATGTGAGCGGCCAGCCGAAGCAGATCTTCAGCTTCGCCGAAGCGGTCGACGCCGACAACCGCGTCGTGAAGCTGAAGGACAAGCCGCTGAACTGGGGCGGCGACAGGCAGCTCTGCACGCGCGAGACCAAGTTCGAAACCAGCGAGCAGACTGATTGCGGCGCGCGCGGCTTTGCGCCGACCGGCTTCGGCGCCGTGGACATGTCAAGCGGCGGCAAGACGCTGCGCTTTGCCGTCCCGTGAGCGAGAGACTTGTGATGAGCCCACCCCGCAGCTTCAGCCATGTCGACACCTGGGTGTTCGACCTCGACAACACGCTCTATCCGCATCACGTCAATCTGTGGCAGCAGGTCGATGCGCGGATCGGGGAGTTCGTCTGCAATTGGCTGAATGTCGGGCCGGAGCAAGCGCGGGCGATCCAGAAAGACTATTACCGGCGCTTCGGCACCACGATGCGCGGCATGATGACTCTGCATGGCGTTCGCGCCGACGACTATCTCGCCTATGTCCACAAGATCGACCACTCGCCGCTGGAGCCGAACCCCGCGCTCGGTACGGCCATCGCAAAGCTGCCGGGGCGAAAACTGATCCTGACCAACGGATCGGTCGACCATGTCGATGCCGTGCTGGCGCGGCTCGGCTTCGCCGGCCATTTCGACGGCGTGTTCGACATCATCGCCGCCGAGTTCGAGCCGAAACCGGCGGAGCAGACCTACCGCAAGTTCCTGAGGGATCATGCGGTCGATCCGACCCGCGCCGCCATGTTCGAGGATCTCGCCCGCAACCTCACCGTCCCCTACCGGCTCGGCATGACCACCGTGCTGGTCGTCCCTGACGGGACCAAGGAGGTGGTGCGCGAGGATTGGGAGCTGGAAGGCCGCGACGCCGCCCATGTCGACCACGTCACGGATGATCTGGCGGGGTTTTTGGCGGGGCTGTCACCACAATAACCGCTGTCGTCCCGGGGCGCGAAGCGAGCCCGGGACCCATAGCCACAGGAGTGATTGTGGCCCGAGATCGATAACTCCGAGTCCTCGCCAAACGAATTCCTGTGGTTATGGGTCCCGGGCTCGCGCTTCGCGCGCCCCGGGACGACGGTGGAGTATGCCTTGACTCTGCCCCTTCAAATCCCGAAAAAGCGCTCCAATTCCCGCGAAACCACGCGCTCCCCAGAGGAAATCACGATGTCCCTTGCAGCCCTCGAATCCACCATCAACAGCGCCTTCGAGGCGCGTGACGGCATCTCGACCTCGACCAAGGGCGAGGTGCGCGAGGCCGTGGACCAGGCGCTGGAGACCCTGGACAAGGGCGAGGCGCGTGTCGCCGAGCGCGGGGCTGACGGCAAGTGGAAGGTCAATCAATGGCTGAAGAAGGCCGTGCTGCTGTCGTTCCGCCTCAACGACATGGACGTCATTGGCGGCGGCCCCGGCAAGGCAAGCTGGTGGGACAAGGTGCCCTCGAAGTTCGAAGGCTGGGGCCCGAACCGCTTTCGCGATGCCGGTTTTCGCGCGGTGCCGGGCGCGGTGGTGCGCCGCTCGGCCTTCATCGCCAAGAACGTCGTCTTGATGCCGTCCTTCGTCAATCTCGGCGCCTATGTCGATGAGAGCACGATGGTCGACACCTGGGCCACTGTCGGCTCCTGCGCCCAGATCGGCAAGCGCGTGCACATCTCCGGCGGCGCCGGGATCGGCGGCGTGCTCGAGCCGCTGCAGGCCGAGCCCGTCATCATCGAGGACGATTGCTTCATCGGCGCGCGCTCGGAGGTCGCCGAAGGCGTGATCGTGCGCAAGGGCGCGGTGCTGGCGATGGGTGTGTTCCTGGGTGCCTCGACCAAGATCGTCGACCGCGAGACCGGCGAGGTCTTCATGGGCGAAGTGCCCGAGTACTCCGTGGTGGTGCCCGGCGCATTGCCCGGCAAGCCGATGAAGAACGGCCAGATCGGCCCGAGCACCGCCTGCGCCGTCATCGTCAAGCGCGTCGACGAGCGCACGCGCTCCAAGACCAGCATCAACGAGCTGCTGCGGGATTGATGCAAGGCGAGTAGCGAATGGCCAGTGGCGAATAGGGCGCGCGCCCTACGCGATTGGCTATTCACCATCCGCTGCCAGGATCGAACCCACCCTCCCTCCATCGCGACCAATTTCCGGGCGGTCCCGTTCCGCCCGGAGCCGTTCGCATGAACTGGACCTGGTACCTCTTCCGCTTCGACGGCCGCATGGGTCGCGCCGGATTCTGGTGCAGCCTGATCTTTGTCCTGTCCGGCATGATCCTGCTGCTCTTGCTCTGCCTGAGCGTCATGTCCGCGCTCGGCAGCGAGGTCAAATCCTTCAATCTGAATGCTGAGGACGTCTTCAAGATCGTCGATCCCGCGGCCTATCGATGGTCGCTGCTGGACAATTTGCCGCTGCTGCTGCTCAAGCTGGCCGCAACCGGATTGATGCTCTGGATCGATCTCGCGATCATGGTGAAGCGCCTGCATGACCGCAACAAGAGCGCATGGTGGCTACTTGCCTATTTCGTGCTGCCGGGCCTCTACAAGCAGTTCGAGGACCGCCTTCCGGACAGCTATTGGATGCTGCCGCTCGCGTTGGCGAGCGTCATCCTCCCCCTCGCCGCTTTCATCGAGACCGGCTTCCTTCGCGGCACCGTAGGGCCCAATCGGTTCGGTCCTGATCCGGCAGCCGAGGGCGATTCCACATCCGCCGCGCCTTCTGCGAAACGCTGGGACCAGAGCCGCGAGATCGAATTTGTCCCGCCCAGCGCTAGCCCACCCGGCGGCATGCATGTTAAGCGGGGCGCATGACCGATGCTCTCTCCATTGCCCGCGATCTGATCCGTTGCCCCTCAGTCACTCCGGCCGATGCCGGCGCGCTCGGGGTGCTCGAAAAAGCCCTGAACGAAGCCGGCTTCACCTGCCACCGCGTGACCTTCAGCGAGCCCGGCACGCCTGACGTCGACAATCTCTATGCGCGGATCGGCACTGAAGGCCCGCACATCACCTTTGCAGGCCACACCGACGTGGTGCCGCCGGGCGATGAGAGTGCCTGGAGCGTCGGCGCCTTCTCCGGAGAGGTGAAGGACGGCGTGCTGCACGGCCGCGGCGCGGTCGACATGAAGGGCGGCATCGCCTGCTCGGTCGCAGCGGTGCTGGAGCATCTGGCCGCCAACGGCGGCAAGCCGCGCGCGGATGGGACAGGCTCGATCTCGTTCCTGATCACCGGCGACGAGGAAGACGTCTCCATCAACGGCACCATCAAGCTGCTCAATTGGGCCGCCGCGCGCGGCGAAAAATTCGATCATTGCGTGCTCGGCGAGCCTTCCAACGTCGAGACGCTCGGCGACACCATCAAGGTCGGCCGGCGCGGCTCGCAATCCGGCACGCTCGTCGTCGACGGCGTGCAAGGCCATGTCGCCTATCCGCACCGCGCCTCCAATCCGGTGCCGGATATTTCGCGGCTGATCGTGGCGATCGCCGACGAGCCGCTCGACCATGGCAGCGCGCAATTCCAGGCCTCCAATCTCGAATTCGTCTCGGTGGATGTCGGCAACAAGGCCTTCAACGTCATTCCCGGCGAGGCCCGCGCGAAATTCAACATCCGCTACAACGACAACCACACCCAGGCGAGCTTGCGCGAATTGGTCGAGACGCGCCTCGCCAAGGCCTGCGGCAACCGCATCAAGGCGCGCATCGTCTGGGAGCCCTCGAACTCGAACGTGTTCGTGACCAAGCCGGGTCCGTTCACCGATCTCGCAGTGTCCGCAATCGAGGAGGTGACGGGCCGCAAGCCCGAGCTGTCGACCTCGGGCGGCACGTCGGATGCGCGGTTCATTTCCAGCTATTGCCCCGTGATCGAGTTCGGCCTGGTCGGGCAGACCATGCACCAGGTCGACGAGCGCGTCCCGGTGGCGGATCTGGAAAAGCTGACGAAGGTGTATCGCGGGATTTTGGCAAGGTATTTTGCTTGAGGCACTGTTGCCTCCATAAACACAAGTGTCATCGCCCGGCTTGACCGGGAGATCCAGTATTCCAGAGACAGCAGCGATTGAGCCGAGAGGCCGCGGCGTACTGGATGCCCCGCCTTCGCGGGGCATGACACCGAGGGTTTAGTAAGAGCGTGCCCGCTCTCTGCGCCGCGCGCCTAATAATCCACCTTCATCAGATACAGTCCCTCCGGCGGCGCGACGATGCCGCAGGCGGCGCGGTTGCGGGCTGCGAGTGCGGCGGAGAGATCGTCGGCGGTCCAGCGCCCTTCGCCGACCCAGACCAGCGATCCCACCATCGAGCGCACCTGGCTGTGCAGGAACGAGCGTGCCGAGGTGATGATCGTGATCTCGCGGCCATCGCGCAGCACGTCGAGCTGGTCGAGCGTCTTCTCCGGCGATTTGGCCTGGCACTCGGTGTCGCGGAAGGTGGTGAAATCGTGCTTGCCGAGCAGGCGTTGCGCCGCCGCATGCATCGCGTCAGCATCGAGCTTGCGCGGCACGCGCCAGGCGTGGCCGACATCGAGCGCGAGATTGGCGCGGGTGTTGACGATGCGATAGCGGTAGTGGCGCTTGACCGCCGAGAAGCGTGCTTCGAAGGTGTCAGGCACGATCTCGGCCTCGAGCACCGCGATCGGATGCGGACGCAGATGCGCGTTGAGCCCATCGCGAAAACGGCCCGGCGGAAACTGCTTGTCGACGTCGACATGGGCGACCTGACCGCGCGCATGCACGCCGGCATCGGTGCGGCCAGCGCCGTGCACGCGCAAATCCGCTCCGGTCATCGCCTTCACGGCCGCCTCGAGCGCGCCCTGCACCGACGGCAGCGTGTCCTGCACCTGCCAGCCGAAGAACGGCGCGCCGTCATATTCGATGGTGAGCTTGTAGCGGGGCATCGTGTCCAGTTTCGCCGTCATTGCCCGCGAAGGCGGGCAATCCAGTACTCCGTAGCCTATCCGATTGACCGAGAAGCCTCGGCGTACTGGATACCCCGCCTTCGCGGGGTATGACAGTGTCAGGTGAATTTGGATCCCGACCTCAACGGCACGCCGCGCAGGAAGTCTGCGGCCTGCATGCGGGCCTTGCCCTCGCGCTGCAGCTCGATGATGCGGATGGCGCCGTCGCCGCAGGCGACGGTGAGGAGATCGTCGAGCACCTCGCCAGGGGCGCCGACGCCTTTCGCCAATTCGCAGCGCAGGATTTTTACGCGCGCATTCTCGAGCTCGGCCCAGGCGCCGGGGAACGGCGACAAACCGTGGATGTGGCGCAGCACCGCGCGCGCGGGCTTGCTCCAGTCGATCCGCGCCTCGGCCTTCTCGATCTTGGCGGCGTAAGTGACGCCGTCCTCGCTCTGTGCCTTGAGCTGGAGGCCACCGCGTTCGAGCGCGGCCATGGCGCGCACCATCAGGTCGGCACCGAGGCGCGAGAGGCGATCGTGCAGATCGAGCGCGGTCATGCTGTCGGTGATTGCGATGCGCTCGGCCATGGCGACGTCGCCGGTGTCGAGACCGACATCCATCTTCATCACCATCACGCCGCTCTCGGCATCGCCGGCCATGATGGCGCGGTTGATCGGCGCGGCGCCGCGCCAGCGCGGCAGCAGCGAAGCGTGCAGATTGTAGCAGCCGAGCTTTGGCGCATCGAGGATCGCCTGCGGCAGGATCATGCCGTAGGCGACCACGACGGCGGCATCGGCCTCGAAGGCACGTAACTCCGCCAACGCCTCCTCGGTCTTCAGCGTCTTCGGCGTCAGCACGGGAATGCCGAGCTTTCGCGCGGCTTCCTCGACCGGCGTCGGCTGCAATTGCAGGCCCCGCCGGCCGCCCGGCTTCGGCGCGCGGGTGTAGACCGCCGCGATGTCATGACCATGCGCGACCAGCTCGAGCAGCGTCGGCACGGAGAAATCGGGCGTGCCCATGAAGATGAGGCGGAGGGGCATCGACGGAGACCCCTACTCCGCCGCGCGCTTGGCGGCTTTCTCGAACTTCTTCATGACGCGGTCGCGCTTGAGCTTCGATAGATAGTCGACGAACAAGACGCCGTTGAGATGGTCGATCTCGTGCTGGATGCAGGTGGCGTAGAGGCCTTCGGCATCCTCCTCATGCACCTTGCCGTCGAGATCGGTGAAGCGCACGCGCACCTTCGCGGGCCGCTCGACCTCCTCGTAATATTCGGGGATCGAGAGGCAGCCTTCCTCGTACACCGACAGCTCCTCGGACGAGGCGATGATCTCGGGGTTGATGAAGACCCGCGGCAGCGGCTTGGTCTCGCCGTTCTCGTCGCGCTTGGCGAGGTCCATGGTGATGAGACGCAAGGGCTGCGCGACCTGGATCGCCGCCAGGCCAATGCCGGGCGCGTCGTACATGGTCTCGAACATGTCGTCGGCAAGCTTGCGGATCTCGGCCGTGACCTTCTCGATCGGCTTGGAGACCAGACGCAGCTGCTTGTCGGGCAGGATAATGATTTCTCTGAGGGCCATGGCCGCGATTTAAGCCGCGCGCCGGATGCGGTCAATGCGGCCAGGAACCCGTTAACCCCTCGCTAACCATAAAACTTCGCCTTTCGTTAACCATAAAAATTAGGGGGTGGTTAACCCCGATCGTTCCCTCTTCGTTCGCGAATATCGGCGAATCGCGTTAGAAGGGCCCATGAACGAGATCATTTTCATGCTGGGCGACTGGCCGGTGCGCACAATCGATGCGCTGATCGGCTTCGGTGCGCTCGTCCTCATCCTGCTGGTTGTGATTACGGTCGTGATCGCGCGCTCGGGGCGGCGTGGCGCGGAACTCGCCATGGCGCATGCGATCCGGGCCGACGAGCTCGAGGAGCGCCTCGCCCAAGTGCTGCACGCCCAGAGCGAGGCCTCGGGCCGGGTCGACGCCATGACCCAGGCGCTGGCGGGACGTCAGGCCGAGATGGCGCGGGCGGTCAACGAGCGGCTGGATTCGGTGACGCATCGCGTCGGCCAGTCCATGGAACATTCGACCCGCAACACCATGGAGAGCCTGCGCGCGCTGCATGAGCGGCTCGGCATCATCGACAACGCGCACAAGAATCTCACTGATCTCACGACACAGGTGACGACGTTGCGCGACGTGCTCGCCAACAAACAGTCGCGCGGCGCGTTCGGCCAGGCGCGGATGGAGGCGATTGTCCAGGACGGTCTCCCCAAGGGATCCTACGAGTTCCAGTTCACGCTCTCGACCGGCAAGCGGCCGGACTGCGTCGTGTTCCTGCCCGACCAGCGCCCGCTCTGCATCGATGCAAAATTCCCGCTGGAGGCGATGACGGCGCTGCACGACGCCCGCACCGACGAGGAGCGGCGCGTGGCCACGCAGCGGCTGCGCAGCGACGTCATGAAGCATGTCAGCGACATCGCCGAAAAATATCTCGTCACCGGCGAGACCCAGGAGATGGCGCTGATGTTCGTGCCGTCGGAATCGGTCTACGCCGAGATCCACGACGGCTTCGACGACGTGATCCAGAAGGCCTATCGCGCCCGCGTCGTGCTGGTGTCGCCGTCGCTGCTGATGCTCGCGATCCAGGTGATGCAGCAGATCATGAAGGACGCGCGCATGCGCGATGCCGCCGACCAGATCCGCACCGAGGTGATCAAGCTCGGCGACGATCTCGGCCGCCTGCGCGACCGCGTCCTCAAGCTGCAGAAGCATTTTGCCGACGTGAACGAGGACGTGCGCCAGGTGCTGATCTCCGCCGACAAGATCGAGAAGCGCGCCGGGCGGATCGAGGAGCTCGATTTCAGCAAGAGCGATGCGGTGGAGGGACCGCGGCTGGTGGCGACTGGCGCGGGCGAGTTGTTCCCGCGGAAGCTCCAGGCGGGGGAGTGAGATTGGGGCACACTGTCATGCCCCGCGAAGGCGGGGCATCCAGTACGCCGCGGCGGTTGTGATGGAACCGAGACGCTGGTGGTTACTGGATCGTCCGCCCCAGTGCGCAATTGCGCACAAGGCGGACGATGACGGTGGTGAGATAGTCACATGGGTGCACGCCATTACTACGTCTTCATTCTCGCCAGCCGAATTGGCGGCACGCTCTATATCGGCGTGACGAACGATCTCATCCGCCGAGTGGCGCAGCACAAGTTGAAGCCCATCGAAAGCTTCACGGAGAAGTACGACGTCGCCCGACTTGTCTACTTCGAGCAGTTTGACGATCCCGAGAATGCGATCAAGCGGGAGAAGCGGCTGAAGAAGTGGAACAGGGCGTGGAAGGTTCGGTTGATCGAGCAGCATAACCCAAACTGGGATGATCTCTATCCTGGTATAGCCGGACCACCATAGCGCCGTCATACCCCGCGAAGACGGGGTCTCCAGTCCGCCGCAGCAGTTGTGATTGAACCGAGCCGCTGGTGATTACTGGATCGTCCGCCTTCGCGGACGATGACACCGAGCGTGTTGAAAGCTCTCCCGTCTGACCAGCTACCGCGAGAGTCTTTTCCCCCAGAATCTGCTAACACCTCCCCATGACCGCACCCGACGCGACCTCCTCCGCCGTGACCGCCGCCCCTGCGCCCTCCTGGCGCGAGAGCCTTGCCGTTTACCTGCAGCCGCGGGTGCTGATCGTGCTGTTTCTCGGCTTCTCCTCGGGGCTGCCGCTGGCGCTATCAGGGTCGACGCTGCTGGTGTGGATGCGGGAGGCTGGGGTCGATCTCAAGACCATCGGGCTGTTCGCGCTGGTCGGCACGCCCTATACGCTGAAGTTCCTGTGGGCGCCGCTGGTGGATGCGATGCATGTGCCGCTGTTCACCCGCGCCTTCGGCCGGCGGCGCGGCTGGCTGGTGTTCTCGCAGTTGCTCTTGATCATCGCGATCCTGCTGCTGGCGATGACCGACCCCGCACGCTCGCCGTTCTATGTCGCGCTCGGCGCGCTGCTGGTCGCAACCATGTCCTCGACCCAGGACATCGTGGTCGACGCGTTCCGGGTCGAGAGCCTGCCGGAGAGCGAGCAGGCCGCGGGCATGGCCGCTTACGTCGCGGCCTACCGCATCGGCATGCTGGTCTCGACGGCGGGCGCGCTGTTCATCGTCTCGGGCTTCGAGGGCACCGGCATTCCGCGCCAATCAGCCTGGATGTGGGGCTATGTGGTGATGGCGGCGATGGTGCTCATCGGGACGATCACGGCGCTGCTCGCGACCGAGCCCGAGCAATCGGCGCGGGCCGAGGCCGCGACACAGGCCGATACGGCTTTCGCGCGGGTTCTGCATGCGGCCATCGGCGCCTTCTCGGAGTTCCTGTCGCGCAAGGATGCGCTCGCTGCACTCGCCTTCGTGGTGCTGTTCAAGTTCACCGACGCCTTCTCCGGCACGATGACGGCGCCGTTCGTGATCGACCTCGGCTTCACCCGCAACGACTATGCGGCGATCGTGAAGGGCGTCGGCCTCGCGGCGACGCTGATCGGCGGCTTTGCCGGCGGTTTTGTCGCGCGGCGCTATCCGCTGGCGACGAGTCTGTGGATCGGCGGCGTGGTGCAGGCGCTCGCCAACCTCTCCTTCTCCTGGCTGGCCATCGTCGGCACCAACCAATGGGCGCTGGCGCTCGCCATCTGCGCCGAGAATTTCACCAGCGCCATCGGCACCGTGATCTTCGTCGCCTACCTCTCTGCGCTGTGCCAGAACCCGCTGCACACGGCGACCCAATATGCGCTGCTCACCGCGCTCGCGGCGGTGGGGCGGACCTATCTCTCATCAGGTGCAGGCTTCGTGGCGGATACCACGGGCTGGGCGATGTTCTTCGTGATCTGCGTGCTGGTGGCGATCCCGAGCCTGATGCTGCTGGCGTATTTGCAGAAGCGCGGGCATTTCGAGGCGCTGGGGCCGGTGAGGGTTTAAGCTGACGCTCTCACCACCGTCATTGCGAGCGAAGCGAAGCAATCCAGACTGCCCCCGCGGAACGATTTCTGGATTGCTTCGCTTCGCTCACAATGCCGGCCGAGGGAGTGGAGCGCCCCTACTGCTTCTTGATCAAGCTCCACTTCGTGATCACGGCTTCGCTCATCTGGCCGGGATCGCTGGCGCAGGCGACCTCGTCCACCTTCACGGAGATCTCCTTGCCGACGAAGGATTTCAGCTGCGCGGCCTGCGCGTCGCTGGAGGTGACGAGCTGGAACGTCTCGGGGCCGGTTTCGAGATTGCACAGCCCGTTCGGCGGCGGCAGGCGGCGCGGTTCCGACGTGATCTGGTAGGTCGCGACGCGCTTGCCGTTCTTGACGTCACGCACCTTCATCGCGTTGAGCTCGCCCGAGAGCACGTCGCCATTGTTGATCGGCTTGCCGGGCTTGGACGGCGGCGGCGCCTCGTCGCGTTGCTGCGCGGAGATGGCCGGGGTCACCAGCATCAGCATCGTCGCGACCAAAGCGAAGCGTGTGGCGAAAAGTTTCGTCATGTCGTCCGTTCCGTGGAAAGTCTGGATGGCTAGAACAGGGTGCGCTGCCGCATCGCAGCCGATAGCGTACCTTCGTCGAGATAATCAAGCTCGCCGCCGACGGGAACTCCGTGGGCGAGCCGCGTCACCTTCACATTGGCGTCCTGAAGCAGGTCGGTGATGTAATGCGCCGTGGTCTGGCCGTCCACCGTCGCATTCAGCGCCAGGATGATTTCATGCACCTCGGCTGCGTGGGCACGCGCCACCAGTGCGTCGATGGTGAGGTCCTGCGGGCCGACGCCGTCGAGCGGCGACAATGTCGCGCCGAGCACATGATAGCGACCCTGGGTCGCATTGGCCCGCTCCAGCGCCCAGAGGTCGGCGACGTCGGCGACAACGACGATGATGGAGGGGTCGCGCTTCGGATCGGTACAGACCGTGCAGGGATTTTGCGTGTCGATGTTGCCGCAGGTCTTGCAGACCTGGACCTTGTCCAGCGCCACCTGCAAGGCGCTCGACAGCGGCATCATCAGCGCTTCGCGCTTCTTGATCAGATGCAGCGCCGCGCGCCGCGCCGAGCGCGGACCGAGGCCCGGCAGCCGCGCGAGCAGCTGGACCAGCCGCTCGATCTCAGGACCTGCAACAGCGCCCATCTTATTGGCCGAACAGCCCCGGCGGCAGGCCGAGCCCGCCGGTGAGGGCCTGCATCTTCTCCTGCATGGCGGTCTCGGCCTTGCGGCGCGCATCACTGAGGGCGGTGACGAGCAGGTCTTCCAGCACCTCGCGCTCTTCGGCCTTCATCAGCGAAGGATCGATCCTGACTCCCTTGACGTCCATCTTCGCCGTCATGCGCACGGCGACGAGGCCGCCGCCGGAGATGCCCTCGACCTCGACGTTGGCGAGCTCGTCCTGCATCGCCTGCATCTTGGATTGCAGCTGCGCCGCCTGCTTCATCATGCCGAGAAAATCAGCCATGGGTGCGTGTCCTTGAAAACAAAGAATTGGCGCTAGAGATCGTCGTCGCCGTCGGAACCGTCAGGCGGATCGTCGCTGCCATAGTCGGCGTTAATATTGGTCTCCGGCGCCTCGGGGGCAAGCCTGCGGACCTCGACGACCTTGGCGCCGGGGAAACGCGACAGCACCTCCTGCACGCGGGGATCGGCTTCCGCGGTACGGGCATGCTCCTGCTTGGCCGCCTGGTTCACCGAGCGCAGCGTCGGCTGTCCCTGTTCGTTCGAGACGATCACGGTCCAGCGGCGGCCGGTCCACAGCTCGAACTTCTTCGCAAGCTCCGAGATCATGGTCTTGGAGGCGTTGGGCTCAAGCGCGACCTCGAGCCGGCCCTCCTCGAAACGAACGAGACGCATGTCGCCTTCGAGCGCGCCCTTGGTCATGAGGTCGCGCTTCTGCCCGGCGAGCGCAACCAGCTGGGTGAAGCTCGTGATCCGCAGCTGGGGTGCCGCCCCTTGCGGATCCGGCGCGGGCGCCGCCATCTGAGGTCGGGCGCCACCGCCAAACGCAGTCGGAGACGATGTCGGCATCCGCACAGGTGCTGGCGAAATCGGCGCAGCGGAGGCAACCGGCGCGGCGGGGGCGCCGCTGCGCGCGCTACTTCCACCGCTCACGACCGGCGAGCCGCCGCCGTTCTGCTCGAGCATCTTGATCGCTTCGTCGGGCGTCGGCAGGTCGGCGACATAGGCGATGCGCACCAGAACCATTTCCGCCGCGGCCGCGGGGCGCGTTGCGGCCTGCACCTCGGTGATGCCCTTGAGCAGCATCTGCCACATCCGCGACAGCACGCGCATCGAGATCTTCGAGGCGAACTCCTTGGCGCGCACGCGCTCGGTCTCGCCATAGGCGACGTTGTCGGCAGTCGCCGGAATGACCTTCACACGGGTGACGAAATTGACGAACTCGGCGAGGTCCGAGAGCACGACGATCGGGTCGGCGCCGACATCGTACTGGTCACGGAACTCCTTGAAGGCGGCCGCGATGTCGCCGCGCGCCAGCGACTCGAAGAGGTCGATGACGCGGGTGCGGTCGGCGAGGCCCAGCATCTGCCTGACGGCATCGGCCTTCACCTGCCCCGCTGCATGCGCGATCGCCTGGTCGAGCAGCGACAGCGAATCGCGCACGGAGCCTTCCGCGGCCCTCGCGATGATGCCGAGCGCCTCCGGCTCGATCTCGACGTTCTCCTTGGCCGCAATACTGGCGAGGTGCTTCATCAGCACGTCGGCCTCGACGCGGCGCAGGTCGAAGCGCTGGCAGCGCGACAGCACGGTGACCGGAACCTTGCGGATCTCGGTGGTCGCGAACACGAACTTGGCGTGCTCCGGCGGCTCCTCCAGCGTCTTCAGGAAGGCGTTGAACGCCGCCGTCGACAGCATATGGACTTCGTCGATGATGTAGACCTTGTAGCGGGCGCTGGCGGGGGCATAGCGGACGCTGTCATTGATCTGGCGGACATCGTCGACGCCGGTATGGGAGGCGGCGTCCATCTCCAGCACGTCCATGTGCCGGCTTTCCATGATCGCCTGGCAATGCACGCCCAGCGTCGGCATGTGGATGGTCGGCCCCTTCACCGATCCGTCCGGCATCTCATAGTTGAGGGCACGGGCGAGGATTCGCGCAGTGGTGGTCTTGCCGACGCCGCGGACGCCGGTGAGAATCCAGGCCTGCGGGATGCGCCCGGTCTCGAACGCGTTGGAGACGGTGCGGACCACGGCCTCCTGGCCGATCAGGTCGTCAAATGAGGAGGGGCGGTATTTGCGCGCCAGCACTCGGTAGGGCGCGTTGCCGGCCTGGCCGGCGCTGTCGGGATCGGGAGGGGCGCCAGCGTCGGTCATCGGTCGATCCGCAATGAAATGTCTCTTGGCCGGCTTTTGCGGAAAGGAGCGCGCTGGCGGCTGGTGCCGCCGGCGCTGGTTCGCTCGGAAAAACAGGTAGGAGACTGACGAGCGACCCGATCCGGACCTCGTTAGGGCTGCTTCCTTCCGGACCTGACCCGGTTGGCGAGTGGCTCGTCCACCGCCAATCTCCCGGCCCCTATTTGGGGCCAAAGGGAGCGGAAAGCAAGCGGGTATCCGCTTGAACAGCTTGAGTTTGCCCAGCATCCGGGCAAATTTCGGCCTGCCCAGCCGATAGGCTGTGCTTTCGCTGCCGGGACCACCTTGCTAAGAACGCTGCCGGAACTCCACCCAACCAGAAAAGCGATTGATCCCAATGGTTACACGTCGTGATGTTGCATCGATTGTCGGACTTGGCGCCGTGGCCGCGGCCGCGCTGGCTGCGCCGGCGGTAGCCCAGACCGCCGATCCGAACGAATCGACCTTCGCCCGCATCCGCCGGACCAAGAAGATGCGGATCGGCGCCGTCGGCGGCGGCGCGCCCTATTACATGAAGGATCTGTCCAGCGGCCAGTGGAAGGGCTTCTACATCGACATCGCCAAGGGCCTCGCAGACGACATGGAGGCCGAGCTCGAGATCACCGAGACCACCTGGGGCAATTCGGTTCTCGACCTGCAGGCCAACAAGATCGACATCTTCTTCGGCCTCAACCCGACCCCGAAGCGCGCGCTGGTGATCGACTTCTCGGTGCCGGTCTTCAACAACGCCTTCGCCATCCTCTGCAAGAAGGATTTCAAGCCGAAGAGCTGGGCCGAATTGAACTCGCCCGACATCAAGATCGCGGTCGACCAGGGCTCCTCGCATGACCAGGTCGTCAGCCGCCTGACGCCGAAGGCGCAGATCACGCGGCTGAAGACCGCCGACGATGCCACCGCCGCGCTGCAGACCGGCCGCGTCGACGCGCAGTGCCTGATCACCATGCTGTCGCTGACCGTGCTGAAGAAGAACCCCGCGCTCGGCCAGCTCGTGCTGCCGACGCCGATCTTCGCCACCACCTCGAATGCCGGCTTCCGCCGCGAGGCCGACAAAACATGGCGCGACTACGTCAACACCTGGATAGACTTCAACAAGGGCCTCGGCTTCATCCGCAACGCCATCATCACCAATATGGAGCTGGTGGGCGTGACGGAAGCGGACATTCCGCCGGGCGTGTCGCTGTAAGAGTAATGTTCGAGGTCGGCTCGCTCCGCACACTCCACTCCGCCCCCTCCACCGCTTGCGGGGGAGGGTCGGGGAGAGGGTGCCTCCACGGAGAGACTCCCCCAGAGGAAAGAGCCCTCACCCGCATCGCATCTTCGATGCGATGCGACCTCTCCCGCAAGCGGGAGAGGTGAAGAAGAGAGCACGCATGTATCAGTGGGACTTCGGAATCCTCTGGAGCTATCGCTGGCTCTTTCTCAACGGGCTCGGCGTCACGGTCGGCTTCACGATCGTCATCGTCGTGTGCGGACTGCTGTTCGGCCTGCTCGGGGCGTTCGGCAGCCTGTCGCGGATCAAGGCATTGCGGCTGACCGCGCTCGCCTTCATCGAGGCGTTCCGCTGCACGCCGATCCTGGTGCAGCTGATCTGGTTCTATTACGCGCTGCCGATCCTCGCCGGTGTCGAGATGACCCCGATCACGGCTTCCGCGCTGGCGCTCTCGCTCTATGGCGGCTCGTTCTATTCGGAGATCATCCGCGGCGGCATCGTCTCGATCGACAAGGGTCAGTCCGAAGCCGGCGCGGCGCTCGGCATGACGCCGAGCCAGAGCATGCGCCGCATCGTGCTGCCGCAGGCGATCAAGCGCATGATCCCGGCGCTGATGAACCAGTCGATCATCCAGTTCAAGAACACCTCGCTGGTCTCGGTGCTGGCCGTGCCTGATCTGGTCTATCAGAGTCAGGTCGCCGCCCATGACAGCTACCGGCCGCTGGAGACCTACACCGCGGTCGCGCTCGCCTATGCGGCAATCCTGATTCCGCTCACCATCCTCGTCCGCCGCGGCGAGAAGCAACTGGCGGTGAGCGAATGAGCGAGACGCCGAAAATCGAGATCCGCAGCCTTCGCAAGAGTTTTGGCAGCAACGAGGTCCTCAAGAACATCAATCTCGACGTCACCAAGGGCGGCGTGGTCGCGCTGATCGGGCCATCAGGCTCGGGTAAATCAACGCTGCTCCGCTGCATCAATCTCCTGGTCGTGCCCGACGGCGGCAGCGTCCGCGTCGGCGACACCCGCTTTGCGTTCGGAGATGGCGCCAAATTGCCCGATGTCAAAACGCTGGCGAGATTCCGCGCCACCACCGGCATGGTGTTTCAGCACTTCAACCTGTTCCCGCACATGACGACGCTGCAGAACGTGATGGAGGGGCCTGTCACGGTGCGGCGCATGGCCAAGGCGGAGGCCGAAACGCTCGCGCGTGCGCAGCTCGCCAAGGTGGGACTTGCGGAGAAAGCGGACCAATATCCGGCGACGCTCTCCGGCGGCCAGAAGCAGCGCGTCGCGATCGCGCGGGCGCTCGCGATGGAGCCCGATGTCATGCTGTTCGACGAGGCCACCTCCGCGCTCGATCCCGAATTGGTCGGTGAGGTGCTGAACGTGATCCAGCAACTCGCGTCGGAGGGCATGACCATGGTGATCGTGACGCACGAGATCGCGTTCGCCCGCGAGGTGGCCGAGCGTGTCGTGTTCATGCGCGACGGAATCGTGGTCGAGGAGGGTTCGGCGCGGCAGGTGATCGACAGCCCGCGGGAGGCTGCGACGCGCGCCTTCCTCAGCCATTTCCACCGCACCGGCGCGCTGCCGCCGGCAAATGCGATATCGTGATGTCCGACATCAATCGCGTCTATCTCGTCACTGGTGCCGCCAGCGGCATCGGCCGCGCCACCGCAAAGCTCCTTGCGGCGCCGGGCACTGCGCTGCTGCTCCACACGCGCGCGAACACAGAAGGCCTCGACGCGAGCGCGGCCGAGGCCGAAGCGAAAGGCGCCATCGTCGCAAAGTGTCTCGGCGATCTTGCCGAGAAAGCCGCCATTACTGATGCCGTCGCTACCGCGAACGCTGCCTTCGGCCGGCTCGACGGATTGATCCTGGTCGGCGGCCACGCCCGCCGCGGCAGCGCCATTGGCACGCCGGCGGATGAATTCCGCAAGGCGATGGACGAATCGGCGCTGGCGTTCACGCGGCTGGTCGATGCCGCGCTGCCGCTGCTGCGCGCCGGACGCGATGCGCGCATCGTCGCGATGTCGTCCTTCGTCGCGCACGCGATCCGTCCCGAATTCGCGCCCTTTGCTGCGACCGCCGCGAGCCGTTCCGCGCTGGAGGCGCTGGTGCGGCTGGCCGCGATCGAGCTCGCGAAGGACGGCATCACCGTCAATGCGGTATCACCCGGCCTCATCGTCAAGGACAGACCGAGCGAGAGTCGGCTGTCGCCCGAACAGATCGCCGCAACCGAAGCGCTGATCCCGATGCGCCGCCGCGGGCGGCCGGAGGAAGTCGCCGAGATCATCGCCTTCCTGGCATCACCGAAGGCGTCCTACGTCACCGGCCAGGTCTGGCACGTCAATGGAGGCCTGACATGACCGAAGCAATCATCGAGCGCATCAGGCTGTTCCTGATCGAAAGCCCGATCAAGATGGCGCGCCTGCAGGGCGTCGGCAACATCAAGGGCACCGTGAAGCGCGTGCTGATCGAGCTGACGTCGAGCGACGGCGTGATCGGCTGGGGCGAGGCGGCACCGTGGGAAGTGTTCACGGGAACGCCGGAAGCCGCGTTCGCCGCGCTCGATATCTATTTGCGTCCGATCGTGCTCGGCAAATCCGTTCGGCGCATACGCGCGCTGATGGCCGAGCTCGACCGTGCGCTGGTCGGTCACGCCGAAGCCAAAGTCGGCATCGAGATGGCGCTGCTGGACATCGTCGGCAAGTCGTCTGGGCTCTCGGTTGCCGACCTGCTCGGCGGCCGCGTGCGCGACACCATCCCCCTCTCCTTCTCGATCGCCGATCCGGATTTCGCGGCCGATCTCGAGCGCATGCGGAAAATGGTTCCGGACGGCAATGTCATCTACAAGGTCAAGACCGGCGTGAAGCCGCATCGCGAGGACCTCGATCATCTCGAAGCGATCCGCAAGGAATTCGGCGACAAGGTCGACCTGCGCGTCGACTACAACCAGGCGCTGGCGCCGTTCGGCGCCATCAAGATCCTGCGCGACGTCGAGGAATTCGCGCCGACCTTCATCGAGCAGCCGGTGCCGCGCAAATATCTCGACGTGATGGCGCAGCTGACCGCGGCATTGGAAACGCCGGTGCTGGCCGACGAAAGCTGCTTCGACCGCCGCGACATGATGGAGGTGGTGCGGCGTGAAGCGGCCGACGCCGTCTCGATCAAGCTGATGAAGGCCGGCGGCCTGTTCGAGGCCCAGGCGATCATGGCGATCGCCGACATCGCCGGCCTGCCCGGCTATGGCGGCACGCTGTGGGAGGGCGGCATCGGCCTTGCCGCCGGCACGCAGCTGATCGCGGCCACCCCGGGCATCTCGCTCGGCTGCGAATTCTACACGCCGCATCACGTGCTGACCGAGGACGTGCTGGAAGAGCGCGTTGCGAACCGCGCCGGCCATGTCGTGGTGCCCGACGGCCCGGGCCTCGGCATCCGCGTCAGCGAAACATCGGTCCGCGCCAATGCAAGGGTGCTGGCGGAGGCGTAGTTTCTGTCATTCCGGGGCGCGCGCAGCGCGAGCCCGGAATCCATAACCACAGGCGGGGGCTGCCGCACGCGCTGGCAACCAAGAGTCTTCGCCACGCTACTCCCTGTGGTTATGGGTCCCGGATGTGCGCTTCGCTTGTCCGGGACGACGAGCGCGTATGCGGTGACAGCGGGGCGCCATCCTTCCCCTCCGGGAATCCCTATCGTATGGTCGCACCCAACAAGCCCGTTCCCCATCGGGCCATCCGGAAACGCATATGCCCGAACCCGCCTGGTCACTGCACTCCCGCCTGAAAGAGGACACCATCGATATCGGCGATCTGCCGCTGTCGAAGGTGCTGGTCATCAAGGACGCGCATTATCCCTGGCTGCTGCTGGTGCCGCGGCGGGTGGATGCGATCGAGATCATCGATCTCGACGAGGTGCAGCAGGCGCAGCTGATGACGGAGATCTCCCGCGTCTCGCGCGCGCTGAAGGAGACCACCAAATGCGACAAGCTCAACATCGCCGCGCTCGGCAACCTCGTGCCGCAGCTGCACGTCCACATCATCGCGCGCCGGACCAGTGACGCCGCCTGGCCGCGGCCGGTGTGGGGCGTGATGCCGCCATTGGCACATGACGCCGCGGAGGTTCAGAATTTCATCAGCGCGCTTCGCCGCAAGATCTGGTTGGGTTGAAAGAACAATAATGTCAGCATTCGACGCATTTCCGCTGGGGCAGCCGGCCTTCGTCACCAACGTCCTCGACCGCGCCGCGCATCTGCGCCGCGACGACGAGAAGCTGTTTGTGCTGGAGCAGAAGCCGTCTTCGCGCGCCTATGTGGTGTATCGCGACTCGCTGCTGGTGAAGCGCGAGGGCGACAAGGTGCGCGCGCTGCTCGGAATCGACGAAGCGCTGAAATGCGGTGCCAATCCCGGCACGGTGTTCCTCGGGCTTCGCGGCGGTGCGGCCGTGTTCGGCATGGGCCTGTCGCAGGCGGCCGCGGAGAAGCTGGTCGGCGGCGGCGACTACGCCGTCACCGAGCTGCGCGGCATGGCAATGCAGGGCGCGATCCCGCCCGAGGAGCTCTCGGCCGTGGCGATGGCGAAGTCGATGGTGGGTTGGCACCAGCGCCACGGCTATTGCGCCAATTGCGGCACGCGTACCGCGATGAAGGAAGGCGGCTGGAAGCGCGACTGTCCGAGTTGCAAGGCCGAGCATTTTCCGCGCACCGACCCGGTCGTGATCATGCTGGTCGCCTCCGGCGACAAGTGCCTGCTCGGCCGGCAGAAGCAGTTTCCGGCAGGGATGTATTCGTGCCTCGCCGGCTTCGTCGAGGCCGCCGAGACCATCGAGGACGCGGTGCGCCGCGAGATCCTGGAAGAGTCCGGCATTCGCTGCACCGACGTGCAATATTACATGACCCAGCCCTGGCCCTATCCGTCGTCGCTGATGATCGGCTGCAGCGCGCGGGCCGTGAGCGAGGACATCGTGGTCGATCACGCCGAGCTCGAGGACGCGCGCTGGTTCACGCGCGAGGAGGCGGCCCTGATGCTGACACGGACGCATCCCGACGGGCTCGCCGGCCCGCATCCGTTCGCGATCGCCCATCATCTGCTCGGCCGTTGGGTACACGAGAAGAGCAGCTGAGCCGAACGACGATGGCCGGGATCGCGCCGCGCATCCTCTGCATCGGCATGCCGGTGCGCGACCTCATCCTGCGCGTCGAGGCCCTGCCCGAACGTGGCAGCAAGGCGAACGCCAGCCATCTCGCCGAGATCTGCGGCGGCAACGCGCTCAATGCCGCGATCACGATCGCACGGCTCGGCGGCCGCGTCGCGTTCGCAGGGCCGATGGGCGATGCGCGGGAGACGTCCAGCTATTTCATTCTCGCGCAGATGGCGCAGGAGGGCATCGATAGCACGCATATCGTGCGCATGCCGGGCCTGAGCACGCCGGTCTCGGCGATCATGATCGAGCCCTCGGGCGAGCGGACGCTCACGATCTATCGCGATCCCGCCTTGTGGACGGTGAAGCTGCCCGAGGCCGACGCGTTGCTCGCTGATTGTCAGGCGGTGCTCGTCGAAAGCCGCTGCGCGGCCTTCGCGACCTCGCTTGGCGCAGAGGCACGCCGGCGCGACATCCCCGTCATCGTCGGCGTCGACCGCGCGATGGCGTTGCAGGACGGTCTGCTCACGGCCTCCTCGCATCTGCTGTTCGCCAGTGCCGAGCTGCAGGAGACGGCTGGCATCGCTGACGACGGCGCGGCCTTGAGGCGCCTGGCGGAGCTGACGCCCGCCTTCCTGGCGACCACAAGGGGCCCGCGCGGCACGATCTGGCTAAATGAGGCGGGCGCGCTGGAGGAGACGCCGGCCTTCCCGGTCCAGGCGGTCGATACGCTGGGCGCCGGCGACGTCTTCCATGGCGCGTTCGCGCTCGGCTTCGCCGAGGGTAAGGACGCAAGGGGGGCGATGCGATTCGCCGCGGCCGCCGCGGCGCTGAAATGCACCCGCCATGGCGGCGGCCCGGCTGCCCCGCAACGCGTTGAAGTTGAAGAGCTTTTGCGCAATCGCCGGTAGAGCGATTCCACTGTCACGCCGAGATTATAGGCTTGCCGTGGAATGATTTTCTCTATATCAGGGAAATCTGCCCCTGAAATGGAACAAAGTTCTTCAAATGACTGATGTCGCCGTCCAGATCCCTGAGACCAGCCGCCGCCTCGACGCCATCGACCGCAAGATCCTGATGGTCCTCCAGGAAGACGCCTCCCTCTCCGTCGCCGAGATCGGCGACCGGGTCGGCCTGTCCTCGACCCCCTGCTGGAAGCGCATCCAGCGCCTGGAGGCCGACGGCGTGATCATCAAGCGCGTCGCCCTCGTCGACCAGAACAAGATCGGGCTCGGCATCTCCGTGTTCGTGTCGGTCGAGAGCTCCGACCATTCGGATGCCTGGCTGAAGCGGTTCGCCGAAGCCGTCAGCGCCATGCCGGAAGTGATGGAGTTCTATCGCATGGCCGGCGACGTCGACTACATGCTGCGCGTCGTGGTCGCGGACATGCAGGCCTATGACGTGTTCTACAAGAAGCTGATCAGCGCCGTGCCGCTGAAGAACGTCACCTCGCGCTTCGCGATGGAGAAGATCAAGTCGGTCACCGCGCTGCCGATCCCGGCGGTGGTGGCGGCTTAGGATTCATTACACGAAAACTGTCATCGCCCGGCTTGACCGGGCGATCCAGTACTCCGAGGCGGCTGTGATCGAACCGAGAGGCCGCGGCGTACTGGATGCCCCGGTCAAGCCGGGGCATGACAGCGAGATTGTGGCGCGGGCTGTGTTTCCCTGACGCCTCACCTCAAATCTTCTGGTTGTACTCGCCGACCTCGGGATGCGTGCGCAGCACGCTGTTCACCATCTCGAACATGTCGTGCATGCGCTGCTCGGAGACCGGGCTCTCGACCACGACGACGAGCTCGGGCTTGTTGGAAGAGGCGCGCACCAGGCCCCAGCTGCCGTCCTCGACCGTGACGCGCACGCCGTTGACGGTGACGAGATCGCGGATCGACTGGCCGCCGATCTTGGCGCCCTTCGCTTGCAAACCTTCGAAGTGCTTCACCACCTTGTCGATGACGCCGTATTTGACCTCGTCGGCGCAATGCGGCGACATGGTCGGCGACGACCAGGTCTTCGGCAGCGCATTCTTCAAATCGGCCATCGACTTGCCGGGCGCGCGATCGAGCATGTCGCAGATCGCGATCGCCGAGACCAGGCCGTCGTCATAGCCGCGGCCGAACGGCTTGTTGAAGAAGAAGTGGCCCGACTTCTCGAAGCCGGCGAGCGCGCCCATCTCGTTGGTGCGGCGCTTCATGTAGGAATGGCCGGTCTTCCAATAGGCGACCTTGGCGCCCTGCTTCTGCAGCACGGGATCGGTGACGAACAGGCCGGTCGACTTCACGTCGACGACGAACTGCGCATCCTTGTGGATCGCCGACATGTCGCGCGCCAGCATCACGCCGACCTTGTCGGCGAAGATCTCCTCGCCGGTGTTGTCGACGACGCCGCAGCGGTCGCCGTCACCATCGAAGCCGAGGCCGACATCGGCCTTGTGATGCAGCACCGCATCGCGGATCGCGTGCAGCATCTCCATGTCTTCCGGGTTCGGATTGTATTTCGGGAAGGTGTGGTCGAGCTCGGTGTCGAGCGGGATCACCTCGCAGCCGATCGCCTCCAGCACCTGCGGCGCGAACGCGCCGGCGGTGCCGTTGCCGCAGGCCGCGACCACCTTGAGCTTGCGCGTCAGCTTCGGACGGGAGGTGAGATCGGCGATGTAGCGCGCCGGATAATTCTCGTGGAACTGGTAGGAGCCGCCCGCCTTGTTCTTGAACTCGGCATTGAGAACGATCTCCTTCAGCCGCGTCATCTCGTCGGGACCGAAGGTCAGCGGGCGGTTGGCGCCCATCTTCACGCCGGTCCAACCATTGTCGTTGTGCGAGGCCGTGACCATGGCGACGCAGGGCACGTCGAGGTCGAACTGCGCGAAATAGGCCATCGGCGTCACCGCAAGGCCGATGTCGTGGACCTTGCAGCCCGCCGCCATCAGACCGGAGATCAGGGCGTATTTGATCGAGGCGGAATAGCCACGGAAATCGTGGCCGGTAACGATTTCCTGCTTGACGCCGAGCTCGGCGAACAGCGCGCCCAGCCCCATGCCGAGCGCCTGCACACCCATCAGGTTGATTTCCTTCTGGAACAACCAGCGCGCGTCGTATTCGCGAAAGCCCGTCGGCTTCACCATCGGCTCGGATTCGAAGGCGTAGGTGTTGGGCAACAATACGGATTTCGGCTTCGGGAACATTGAGGCGGTCTCGTGGAAAGGGGGCGGGATTTGCTGCAGGCTTAGCGAATGCCGGACCGCAGCGAAAGGCGGGAATGGAGGCTTATGGCCGATAATTGCGGCAGTTTGGTAACGCGAAATAGTGCGCCGGCAGAGACTTCCATGTCCGGTCAGATCGGCTATGGGCGCGCCATCTCATCTTCGACGACCACCCTGAGAGGGGGGGAGGGCCTGTTGAACGGTCTCCCACACAAGATTGGCTGCAACGTCCTCATAATTGTCGCGATAGACATTGCCTGCGGCCGCCATCTGCCTCCATGCGATCGCTGGATGCCTGGCCTTCAGCTCCTCTGGCAAACGGCGAGACGCCTCTGAAATTATCTCCAGACAGCGCGTAACGGCATAGACCGCCCGCAAGTCCGCCGCGAATGCTTCGCGGTCGAGACCTCCGGAACTCAGTCGCCAAATCGATGTGATGCAGGATGTCCCGCAGCGTCCCGTCGATGCGATCCGAAGGCATAGATGGCGTCAGCCGTCGCCGCAGGTGCAACGTATGATTTCAGACCGTCGCGATTGACGACATCAACCGGCCCGTCAAAAAGGTTGGAAAGGTATTCCTTGAGCTCGACGTAGTCGAAGACCGTGATCCGCGCCTCCGGATCGATCTCGACCATGATATCGACGTCGCTGCCGGAGTGATTTTCGCCCCTTGCGACCGAACCGAACAATGCGGCATGCAAAACGCCCCGTTCGCGCAGGGCGCGCTCGGACCGTCGCAGGATGGCAATCGCGTCGGGGCTGTTCATGGACGGAATATAGCACCCCGTCCGGCCTTAAGGGAGGCCCCACAAGGCCAATTGGAGCAGACCTACTGCTCCAGCACCATCTGCCCGTTCGCGTATTCGAAACGCTTCAGGCGGGACAGGAAGGAGAGGCCGAGCAGGTTCTCCGACAGCGCTTCGTCCGGCAGCACCATGGCATCGACGTCGCGCACGATGAGGCCGCCGATATCGAGCATGGCGATGCGGGTGCGCGCGGCCTTGATGGTGCCGTTGGCGGTGGAGACGGTGGCGTTGTACTCGCTGCGCGAAGGACGCAGACCGAAGCGGGCGGCCGAGGTCTCGTTGAGCGCAACGACGGACGCGCCGGTATCGATCATGAAGCCGACGCGCTGGCCGTCGATCCGGCCCTCGGTCTGGAAATGACCGCGGCCATCCCGGGAGATGGCCAGGCTGCGGCCGCCGGCCGGCGCGGTGGCCGCGACTGCGACCGTCGTGCGCGGCACCGACGTGGCGGAAGCCGAGCTCATCTTGTCCGCCATCTGCGCCATGAAGGTGCCGAGGCCGATCATGACGGCCGCGATGATCATAATGTTACGCATCACACCACTTCCGAGCCGAAAGCTCGATTTCACCACGCGACAAGGCCAACCGCGAGCGAAGGCACGCCGGGGCTCCTGTCATTTTGACGAAAAGGATGAGCGGAGGGTTAATGCCGGTTGCGAGTTCTCACGTCCCGCGCGGCTTCGCCCGCCTGGTCGGCACTGCGCTCGCGGGATCGTCGGGCCAGGGGTGACGCGGATAGCGGCCGCGCAGGTCGGAGCGGACGGCGGCGTAGCTGCCGCGCCAGAAGCCTGGGAGATCGCGCGTCACCTGCACCGGGCGCTGGGCCGGCGACAGCAATTCCAGCACCAAGGGCACCTTGCCGGCGGCGATCGAGGGATGGGTGTTGAGGCCGAACAATTCCTGCAGCCGCACCGCAATGGTCGGCCCCTGCTCGGCCTCGTAGTCGATCGCAAGCACGCTTCCGGTCGGCGCCTCGAAATGGGTCGGCGCCTCGCGATCGAGCCGCGCGCGCATCTGCCACGGCAATAGCGCCATCAGGGCATCGGAGAGATCGCCCGCGGAGATGTCCTTCAGCGCGATCTTGTCGTAGAGCGCCGGCACCAGCCAGTCGTCGCGCCGTGCGATCAGGCCGTCGTCCGACAAATCGGGCCAGCTGTCGCCTTCGGCCTTGCGCAGGAACATCACGCGATCACGCCACTGCTTGGCGGCCTTCGACCAGGGCAGCCGGTCGAGGCCCGCGGCGATCAGGCCATCTGCAAAGATGCGTGCGGTGTCCTCCGAGGGCGACACTGAAAGCGTCGCCTCGGACAGCGTGATCGCGTGCAGCGCGCGCTTGCGGCGCGCCCGCAGCGCCATCGCGCCACGATCGAACGAGATCTCGTCGGTGGTCTCGATGTGCTCGGCGAAATGCCGCTCGATCTCGTCCTCGGTGATTTGCGCGGCGAGCAGGATGCGTCCACTCGCGGCCGTCCCCGTCATCTCGCCGATGGCGATGTAGGGCGCGCGGGCGAGCGAGGAGGTCTGCTCGACGGACGCGCCGCGCCCGTTGGCCAGCACGAAGCTGCCATTGCCGCGATTGCGCGCGACGCGGTCCGGAAACGCGTAAGCGAGCATCAGGCCGGTCGAGAGATCCTCCTGCTGCGCCACCTTCTCCGCAGCCGCGACCTGCGAGGCCCAGCGGCGGGCCAGATCGCGCGCGCTTGCCGCGCGCGGCGAGCGGTCCCGGCGGAACTGGTCGCGGCGGTGCTCGAGATCGACGCTGTCGCCGCCAAGGCCGCGCTCGGTGATGACGGCTGCGATTTCGGCGGCGGCCTCGCCGCTGCCGGCGCGATGCGAATCCACGATCATGCGCGCCAGCCGCGGCGGTAGCGCCAGCGCGCGCAGGCTCTTACCTTCCGCGGTGATGCGGCCATCGCCGTCGAGCGCGTTGAGCTCGGTCAGCAGGCTCTTGGCTTCCTTCCAGGCCGGCTGCGGCGGCGGATCGAGGAACGACAATGCGGCGGGATCGCTGACGCCCCATTGCGCGAGATCGAGCACCAGCGAGGACAGATCGGCGCTGAGGATTTCCGGCTGGGTGTAGGGCGCGAGCGAGGCGGTCTGCGGCTCGTCCCAGAGCCGGTAGCAGACGCCGGCCTCGGTGCGGCCGGCGCGGCCGCGGCGCTGGTCCACCGCCGCGCGCGAGGCGCGCACGGTCTCGAGCCGCGTCAGGCCGATATCGGGCTCGTAGCGCGGAACGCGGGCGAGACCGGAGTCGACCACGATGCGCACGCCTTCGATGGTGAGCGACGTCTCGGCGATCGAGGTCGCCAGCACCACCTTGCGCGTGCCCTTGGGGGCCGGCGCGATGGCACGGTCCTGCACGGCGGCATCGAGCGCGCCGAACAGCGGCACGATCTCGACGGAGGCGTCCTGCACGCGCTCGGAGAGGAAATTCTGCGTGCGGCGGATCTCGGCGGCACCCGGCAGGAACGCCAGCACCGAGCCGCTGTCGGCGCGCAGCGCGGACGCGATCGCATCCGCCATCTGCCGTTCGATCGGCGCGTCGGCCTTACGGCCGAGATAGCGCGTCTCGACCGGAAACGCACGGCCCTCGCTTTCGACGACGGGGGCATCGCCGAGCAGCCTTGCCACCCGCGCACCGTCGAGCGTTGCCGACATCACCAGGATGCGCAGGTCTTCGCGCAAGCCGGTTTGCGCGTCACGCGCCAGCGCGAGGCCCATGTCGGCGTCGAGCGAGCGTTCATGGAATTCGTCGAACAGGATCGCGGCAACGCCGGAGAGTTCGGGATCGTCGAGGATCTGGCGGGTGAAGATGCCCTCGGTCACCACCTCGATGCGTGTGGCGCGCGAGATCTTCGAGCCGAAGCGGACACGATAGCCGACGGTTTCGCCGGCGCGCTCGCCGAGCGATTTGGCCATGCGGTCGGCACTGGCGCGCGCGGCGATGCGGCGCGGCTCCAGCACGATGATCTTTTTGCCTTTAGCCCAGGGCGCATCGAGCAAGGCCAGCGGCACGCGTGTGGTCTTGCCGGCGCCCGGCGGCGCCACCAGCACGGCGGCGTTATTGCCCTCCAGCGTGCGCGACAAATCGTCGAGCACGGCGTCGATCGGGAGGGGCGTGTCGAAGCTGCGGGGCAAGAACCTATCCACTCTTCATGCCCAGCCTTGTGCCGGGCATCCACGTTCTTTCGGGCGAGAGTGAACAAGACGTGGATGGCCGGGACAAGCCCGGCCATGACGGTTTCGTTCAACGAGAATGTGCAGCTATCAACCCTGCACCGCCGGCCGCCCGACGCTCTCATAGGTGAAGCCGGCGGCTTCCATGTCCTCGGGGCGGTAGATGTTGCGGAGGTCGACGACGACCGGCTGCGCCATGGTCGCCTTCAGCCGGTCGAGATCGAGCGCGCGGAACTGCACCCATTCGGTGACGATGACGAGCGCGTCGGCGCCTTGCGCGCAGACATAGGCGTCCTCGCAATAGGTGATATCGGGCAATTCGCCCTTGGCCTGCTCCATGCCGACGGGATCGAACGCCTTCACCTTCGCGCCCATGTCGATCAGGCCGGTCACCAGCGGAATCGACGGTGCATCGCGCATGTCGTCGGTGTCGGGCTTGAAGGTGAGGCCGAGCACGGCGACGGTCTTGCCGCGCAAATTGCCGCCGAGCGCCTGGCTCACCTTGCGCGCCATCGCGCGCTTGCGGTTCTCGTTGACCGCCAGCACCGATTCGACAATGCGCAGGTTCACGTCGTAATCCTGCGCGATCTTGATCAGGGCCTTGGTGTCCTTCGGGAAGCACGAGCCGCCGAAACCGGGACCGGCATGCAGGAATTTTGTGCCGATGCGGTTGTCGAGGCCGATGCCGCGCGCGACCTCCTGCACGTTGGCGCCGGCTTTTTCGGACAGATCGGCGATCTCGTTGATGAAGGTGATCTTGGTCGCCAGGAACGCGTTGGCGGCGTATTTGATCATCTCGGCGGTGCGGCGCTCGGTGAACATCAGCGGCGCCTGGTTCAGCGACAGCGGGCGATAGATGTCGCCCATCACCTTGCGGCCGCGCTCGTCGGAAGTGCCGACCACGATGCGGTCGGGGAATTTGAAATCGCGGATTGCCGCGCCCTCGCGCAGGAACTCGGGATTGGAGGCGACCACCACGTCCGCCGACGGATTGGCCTCGCGGATGATGCGCTCGACCTCGTCGCCGGTGCCGACCGGCACGGTCGATTTCGTCACCACCACGGTGAAGCCTTGCAGCGACTGCGCGATCTCTTTCGCGGCGGCATAGACGTAAGACAGGTCGGCATGACCGTCGCCGCGGCGCGAGGGCGTGCCGACCGCGATGAACACGGCGTCGGCATCGGCAACCGGCTTCTTCAGGTCGGTAGTGAAGTCGAGCCGCTTGGCTTTGACGTTGTTCGCGACCAGCTCGTCGAGGCCAGGCTCGTAGATCGGGATCTCGCCGCGATGCAGGGCCGCGATCTTCCTCTCGTCCTTGTCGACGCAGGTGACGTCGTGGCCGAAATCCGCAAAGCAGGCGCCGGACACCAATCCCACATAGCCCGTGCCGATCATCGCAATTCGCATGAAAAATCCTGTTCCAGCTTGGTTAACGGAAGCCCAATTGGGGGCGGTTTAGCATTTTCCCGAGGTCATGGAACAGTCCGCATGCAAAAACCGGCCCGCGATTTGAACCGGTAAAGAAGTCGGAAACCACTGGGCTCCAAACTGCCCCACGCCCACACAGCGACGGGCGGAACGCGCCTCGAAAAGGGACACCATGGCACGATCAGGCACAATCGCGGCGGCCAGCCCTTCCAAGGCGCCTTCGGCCGCGCGTATCGACTGGGTCGACTATGCCAAGGGCATCTGCATCGTCATGGTCGTGATGATGCATTCGGTGCTGGGGGTCGAGCTTGCCGCCGGGCAGATCGGCTTCATGCATGCCGTCGTGGCCTTCGCAAAGCCGTTCCGGATGCCGGATTTCTTCCTGATTTCGGGCTTGTTCCTGTCTCTGGTCATCGATCGGGACTGGCGAACCTATCTCGACCGCAAGGTGGTGCATTTCGCCTATTTTTATGTCGTCTGGGTGACAATCCAATTCGGCTTCAAGGCGCCGGCCTTCGCGGCCGAGACCGGCTGGCATCAGGTTGGCCTGTTGTATCTCGAATCCTTCGTCGAGCCGTTCGGCACGCTGTGGTTCATCTATCTGCTGCCGATCTTCTTCATCGTCACGAAACTGACACGCAAGGTCCCGCCGCTCGCGCTCTGGCTAATCGCCGCCGCGCTGGAGACCGCGCGCATCACGACCGGCTGGACCGTCATCGACGAGTTCTGCGCACGCTTCGTCTATTTCTATTCGGGCTATTTGCTCGCGCCTTACGTGTTCGCCCTGTCGAATCGCGCGCGGAAGCATCCGGCGCTGGCGCTTGCAGCGCTCGCCAGCTGGGCGCTGGTCAATGCCGGCCTCGTCGCATCGGGCGCCAGCGAGTGGGCGATCGTCTCGCTCGCGCTCGGCTTCGCCGGCGCCTGCGCCATCATCGTGGCGGGCACGCTGCTCGCGCGGGCGCACTGGCTCAATTTCCTCCGCTTCTGCGGCGAGCATTCGATCGTGATCTATCTCGCCTTCTTCCTGCCGATGGCGGCGACGCGGACGCTGCTGCTGCGCACGGGTGTCATTGCCGATATCGGCACGGTGTCGCTGCTCGTCACCGTCGCCGGCGTGCTGGGTGCGCTGGCGATATGGCAAGGCGCATTGCGGCTTGGTGCGCACTTCCTGTTCGAGCGGCCCGATGCCTTTTGGATCGCGCCGAGGAAAACGGGTGCGGTGTTGCAGGCGGCGGAGTAGCCGCGCCCACGGTGTCGTCGCCCGGCTTGCCGTCTTCGCTAAAGCTTCGCCGGCCGAGCACCGCTGTGGGCCCGGCGTAGCCTCGCGGGGACGGGACCGGGCGACCCAGTACGCCGAGACGCCAGTCATTGAACCGAGAAGCCGCGGCGTACTGGATTCCCCGCTTTCGCGGGGAATGACAGCGGGGGATAGTCGCGCTACCAGCGCAAAAATCCCCCTTCCAAGGCTGTCAAAGCCCGCAAAAATTCATACATTGCGGCCATGCCCAAGACATCTCCGAAGACCACCGCCAAAGCTGACACCAAGGCCGCGCCGAAAGCTGCCGAGACCAAGCCCGCTGCTGCCAAGACGATACCCGCGACAGCTGCTGCCAAACCGGTCGCGGCGAAGGCGGCCGGCAAGGGCGACCATGTCTTCTTGGTCGACGGTTCCTCCTACATCTTCCGCGCCTATCACGCGTTGCCGCCGCTGAACCGCAAGTCCGACGGGCTCCAGGTCAACGCCGTGCTCGGCTTCTGCAACATGCTGTGGAAGCTGCTCCGCGAGATGCCCGAGGACAACCGGCCGACGCATCTGGCGATCGTGTTCGACAAGTCGGAGATCACCTTCCGCAACAAGATCTATCCGGACTACAAGGCGCACCGCCCGCCTGCCCCCGACGATCTCATTCCGCAATTCGCGCTGATCCGCGAGGCGGTGCGCGCCTTCGACCTGCCCTGCCTGGAACAGACCGGCTTCGAGGCCGACGATCTCATCGCGACCTATGTGCGACAGGCCTGCGAGCGCGGCGCCAGCGCCACCATCGTGTCCTCCGACAAGGACCTGATGCAGCTCGTCACCGATTGCGTCACCATGTACGACACCATGAAGGACCGCCGCATCGGCATATCAGAGGTGATCGAGAAGTTCGGCGTGCCGCCGAACAAGGTGGTCGAGGTGCAGGCGCTCGCGGGCGATTCCACCGACAACGTGCCCGGCGTGCCCGGCATCGGCATCAAGACCGCGGCGCAGCTGATCACGGAGTATGGCGATCTCGACCAGTTGCTGTTCCGTGCCGGCGAGATCAAGCAGCCGAAGCGGCGCGAGGCGCTGCTCGAGAACGCCGAGAAGGCGCGCATCTCGCGGCAGCTTGTGCTGCTCGATGACAAGGTCGAGCTGGATGTGCCGCTGGACGACCTCGCCGTCCACGAGCCCGACGCGCGCAAGCTGGTCGCCTTCCTCAAGGCCATGGAATTCACGACGCTGACGCGGCGCGTCGCCGAATATGCGCAGATCGATCCCGCCAATGTCGATGCCGATCCCGGCTATGCCAGCGGCGCCAGCGTGTTCACGACGCTGCCGCCCTCGGACGTCGTGCCCACGCCAGGCACGGCAACCCCGGCCCAAGCCCGGCCGAACCAGCCCAACAAGTCGGCAGGCAAGGAGGACAAGGCCGCGAGCCCGAAGGGCGCGCCGATCTCGCTCGCCGCCGCACGCGAAGAGGCGCTGCGCAAGCTTCCGGTCGATCGCGGCAAATACCAGATTATCAAGACCCCTGGGGAGCTCGACGCCTTCATCGCGCGCATCCATGATGCCGGCCATGTCGCGATCGAGACGAGAGCGAACTCGATCGATCCGATGCAGGCCGATCTCTGCGGCATCGCGCTGGCGCTGGCGCCGAACGAAGCCTGCTACGTGCCGCTGGCGCACAAGCAATCCGGCGGTGGCGCCGGCCTGTTCGATGCCGGCCTCGCGCCGGACCAGGTCAAGCATGACGACGCGCTGCAAGCGCTGCGGCCGGTGCTGGAATCGGCGGGCATCCTCAAGATCGGCTTCGACCTCAAGTTCACTGCCGTGATGCTGGCGCAGCACGGCATCACCTTGCGCAACATCGACGATGCGCTCCTGATCTCCTACGTGCTCGATGCCGGCCGCGGCTCGCATGCGCTGGAGCAGCTGTCGGAGCGCTGGTTCGGTCATGCCATGCTGAAGGAAAGCGAGCTGCTCGGCAGTGGCAAGGGCAAGATCACCTTCGACCAGGTGCCGATCGACAAGGCCGCACCGCTATCGGCCGAAGGCGTCGACATCGCCTTGCGGGTCTGGCGCGTGCTGAAGCCGCGTCTCGTTTCCGAGCACATGAGTGCGGTCTACGAGACGCTGGAGCGGCCGCTGGTATCGGTGCTTGCGCGCATGGAGCGGCGCGGCATCTCGATCGACCGCCAGGTGCTGTCGCGTCTGTCCGGCGACTTCGCCCAGACCGCAGCGCGCGTCGAGGCCGAGATCCAGCAGATCGCGGGCGAGCCGGTCAATGTCGGCAGCCCCAAGCAGATCGGCGATATCCTGTTCGGCAAGATGGGATTGCCCGGCGGCACCAAGACCAAGACCGGCGCGTGGTCGACCACCGCGCAGGTGCTGGACGAGCTCGCCGAGCAGGGCCACGACTTCCCGAAGAAGATTCTGGAGTGGCGCCAGGTCTCCAAGCTGAAATCGACCTACACCGACGCGCTGCCGACCTACGTCAACCCGCAGACCCACCGCGTGCACACCACCTACGCGCTGGCTGCGACCACGACGGGGCGCTTGTCATCGAACGAGCCGAACCTGCAGAACATTCCGGTGCGCACCGAGGATGGCCGCAAGATCCGGCGCGCCTTCATCGCCACGCCCGGGCACAGGCTGGTCTCCGCCGATTATTCGCAGATCGAGCTGCGGCTGCTCGCGGAGATCGCCGACATTCCCGTGCTGAAGCAGGCGTTCCGCGACGGTCTCGACATTCACGCCATGACCGCATCGGAAATGTTCGGCGTGCCGATCAAGGGCATGCCGAGCGAGATCCGCCGCCGCGCGAAAGCGATCAATTTCGGCATCATCTACGGCATCTCCGCGTTCGGCCTCGCCAACCAGCTCGGCATCGCGCGCGAGGAAGCCTCCGCCTACATCAAGAAATATTTCGAGCGCTTTCCCGGCATCCGCGCCTATATGGACGAGACGCGCGACTTCTGCCGCAACCACGGCTACGTCACCACGCTGTTCGGCCGCAAGTGCCACTACCCCGACATCAAGGCGTCCAACGCCTCGGTACGCGCCTTCAACGAGCGCGCCGCGATCAACGCGCGGCTTCAGGGCACTGCCGCCGACATCATCCGCCGCGCCATGACGCGCGTCGAGGATGCGCTGGCCGAGAAGAAGCTCTCGGCGCAGATGCTGCTCCA
Organism: Bradyrhizobium sp. NC92; assembly: GCF_025200865.1. Classification (NCBI taxonomy): domain Bacteria; kingdom Pseudomonadati; phylum Pseudomonadota; class Alphaproteobacteria; order Hyphomicrobiales; family Nitrobacteraceae; genus Bradyrhizobium; species Bradyrhizobium sp. NC92. Next base: position 834,901 of record NZ_CP104171.1, on the reverse strand, counting down.
GGTGCACGACGAGTTGATCTTCGAGGTGCCGAACGACGAGGTCGAGGCCACGCTTCCCGTCGTGCAGAAGGTGATGCAGGACGCGCCGTTCCCGGCCGTGCTGCTCTCGGTGCCGCTGCATGTCGACGCACGCGCTGCGAACAATTGGGACGAGGCGCATTGATGGCCTCCTCTTCACCTCTCCCCGCCTGCGGGGAGGTCGGATCGCCCTTGCGATCCGGGTGAGGGGGTACAGGTCTATCGACTATCTCATTCGCGGAGAGAAGCCCCTCACCCCAACCCTCTCCCCGTAAGAACGGGGCGAGGGGGCGCACCGAACGCGCAGCGAGCACCTGATTGTCCTCCGTGCAATTGCGCGATGGCTTCACGATCCCGCGTATATTAGAACCTTTGCATCTCCCGCACCGGTTCACCCATGCCCCACACCTCCGCGCTGCTCGGCTTTGCCCTCGTCTGCCTTGGCCTCGTGCTCACGCCGGGGCCGAACATGATCTATCTGATCTCGCGCTCGATCACGCAGGGGCCCGCGGCCGGCATCGTCTCGCTCGGCGGCGTGGCGCTCGGTTTCGTGTTCTACATGCTGTGCGCGGCGTTCGGCATCACGGCGCTGTTGCTCGCCATTCCCTTCGCCTACGACGCGCTGCGCTTTGCCGGCGCCGGCTACTTGCTGTGGCTCGCCTGGCAGGCGGTGAAGCCCGGCGGGCGCTCGCCGTTCCAGGTGAGGAAGCTCGCCATCGACAGCCCGCGCAAATTGTTCGCGATGGGCTTCGTCACCAACCTGCTCAACCCGAAGATCGCGATGCTGTATCTGGCGCTGCTGCCGCAATTCATCGAGCCCGCCGCCGGCAGCGTGCTGACGCAGTCGGTGGTGCTGGGCGCGATCCAGATCGCGATCAGCGTCAGCGTCAACGCGATGATCGCGCTCGCCGCCGGCTCGATCGCGCTGTTCCTGGCGAACCGGCCGAGCTGGATGCTGGTGCAGCGCTGGCTGATGGGCACCGTGCTGGCCGGGCTGGCGGTGCGGATGGCGGTGGAAGCGAAGAGGGTGTGAGGGCACTTGCTTCACCTCTCCCCGGTTGCGGGGAGAGGGAGAAGAGAGATCAATCCAGCTTCGCCTCCATGCCGCGCTTCACTCCCGGCCGGGCCATCAGGGCCTCGTACCAGCGCTTGACGTTGGGGAAGTCGGCCAGATCAACCTTGTGGCGAGGATGGCGCCAGGCCCAGCCCAGGATGGCAAAATCGGCAACCGAGAGATCGCCGGCGACGAAGTCGCGCCCCTCCAGGCGACGATCGAGCACGCCATAGAGCCGGCGCGTCTCGGCCATGAAGCGCCTCAAGCCGTAGGCCCGGTCCTGCTCGTTCTCGAGCGCGATGAAATGGTGCACCTGGCCGGGCATCGGCCCGAAGCCGCCCATCTGCCACATCAGCCATTCGTAGACCGGGATGCGCTGGATAAGCGATTTCGGCAGGAATTTGCCGGTCTTTTCACCGAGATAGAGCAGGATCGCACCGGATTCGAAGATGCTGACGGGCTTGCCGTCGGGGCCCTCGGGGTCGACGATCGCGGGGATCTTGTTGTTTGGGGAGAGCTTGAGGAACTCGGGCGCCATCTGCTCGCCCTTGGTGATGTTCACCGGGATCACCTTGTAGGGCAGCCTCATCTCCTCCAGCGCGACCGAAATCTTGCGGCCGTTCGGCGTGTTCCAGGTGTAGAGCTCGATGGTCATTCCGTGTCCTTCCCAAGAGGCGTGCCCCCTGAACTACTCCAGAAGGTTGCACCCTCACAACCGGCGGACCGGGATGGCCGATCCCTGTTGACGGGAGACGCCCCCTCTGGAATGTCGCGCCGGTCGCGGATAAATTCCGCCTCCTCCAAAAACGCTGTTCGAGGGACCGCCGTGTCGAAATCCGCCTCCCGCGCCCGCCTGTTCGAAATCATCCGCCGGCGCTCATTTGGCCGCGGCGAGGTGACGCTCGCGTCGGGCCGCAAGAGCGATTTCTACTTCAACCTCAAGCCGACCATGCTCGACCCCGAGGGAGCGACGCTGCTCGCCGAGCTGACTTACGAGGCGCTCAAGGACGACCAGCTCGATTTCATCGGCGGGCTCGAGATGGGCGCGGTGCCGCTCGCCGGCGCGCTGGCGCAGATCTCCTGGATCAAGGGCCATCCGATCGCAGCCTTCTTCGTGCGCAAGAAGCCGAAGGAGCACGGCGCCAAGCTCGCGATCGAGGGCCTGCCCAAGGGCGAGACGCTGGCCGGCAAGCGCGTCGTGATCGTCGAGGACGTCACCACGACCGGCGGCTCGGCGATGAAGGCGGTGGAATCCGTGCGCGAGGCCGGCGCCAATGTCGTGCTGGTGCTGACCATGGTCGACCGCGAAGAGGGCGCCACCGACACGTTCGGTGCGGCCGGCCTGCCGTTCCGCTCGCTGTACAAGGCGTCGGAATTTTTGAAGGGGTGAAGTGGCGGAAATTTCTCCGCCGTCATGCCTCAGTGTGCCCCGGAAGCCACCATCCGTCCAAAGCTGGGCCCGGCCTTAAAGAGGCCACCGCCTCGTCTTGAAACCGCCTCCGCTCAACTGCTCATTTACCATCCCGCTTTATGGTGAATCGTGTGCTGAGACCTCTCGGTCCCAGCCGGTTCAGTAGCGTCGGGTGGAGTAAGCATTGCGTACAGTCATGTCCCATGCGCGCCGGCGGCGTCGCGCGATGCTTGTGGCCGCCACGCTGGCAGCGCCGCTGCTCGCAACTCCGGCTCCGGTTTCGGCCGAAGGCCTGTTCGACTTCCTCTTCGGCGGTCTGCAGCAGCAGCGGCCGCAGCGCGAGGTGCCGCAGCAGGCGAACTCCTACGTAGATCCCTTCGGCAGCCAGCAGAATGCCTCTCCGCAATATGTCCCGCCGACCCGCTCGGCCGCGGCCGGCGGCTCGGGACCTGCCTTCTGCGTGCGCAGCTGCGACGGCAAATATTTCCCGCTGATGCGAGGCCTCGTTTCGCCGGCGCAGATGTGTCAGGCATTCTGTCCTGCCACCGCGACAAAAGTCTATTTCGGCTCCAGCATCGAGGGCGCATATTCCCAGACCGGCGAGCGTTACGCCGAAAGCGAGAATGCGTTCGCCTATCGCAAGGCGCTGCGCGCCGACTGCACCTGCAACGGCCGTGAGCCGGTCGGCCTCGCTCCGGTCGATCTTGCCCTGGATTCCTCGCTGAAAGCCGGTGACGTGATCGCCACCACCGACGGCCTCGTCGCCTATACGGGCATCCGCGTCGGCAACGACCAGGCTGCGGAATTCACCCCGGTCGCCTCCTACCCCGGCCTCACTGCCCAGGTCCGCGCGCGGCTCGGCGAGATGAAGGTGGCGCCGGTGCGGGCAGAGACGGTGTCGGCGGATGCGCCGGCGTCAAACGAGATCGTGCGCGAGGCACTGCCGGATGTGACGGTGCCGAAGACGACCGCGAAGCCGGCGAAGCGGGCGGGGTTGGATTAAGCCTCACCTGCATCTGAGCCGTCATTGCGAGGAGTCCTTGCGACGAAGCAATCCAGAATCCCTCCGCGGAAAGATTCTGGATTGCTTCGCTACGCGCAATGACGGAGTTTGCGGCACTACCTCCCGATGATCACCCCGATCACGTTCGGCGCCGCCAGATATTTCTCCTCGATCGCCGCGCGCGCGGCGGCGCGGTTTTCCGGCGTCAGGAGGCCGCGCTTCTCGGCCAGGATCATCCAGCAGAAACCCCACCAGTCCGTCAGCATGCCCTGATCGCCGACGAGGTCATAGCCCTGCTCGGCCGCGAAGATGCGCGCATGCGCTTCGTCCAGCGTGTCGAGAAACAGATGATCTTCGGGCGAGAACAGATCGTCGCTGACATCGTCGATGGTGTAGCCCCAGATCGACTGACACACCGCGTTGAACTCGCGATCGAACTGGTCATCGTCGACCCTCTGGCGCCGCGCGGCCTGATGCAGCCGCGACAGCGAGCGCGCGAAATCGGCGATCCGGGTGAGGGCAAACTGGTCGAAGGCAATGGTGGACATGTAGTCCTCGCGGAGTCTGACAAACGCTAGATATTGTGTCGGCTAGATACCGAATCACAATGATATATCAAAGACTTGCTAAAGTGTTCTTAATTTGTTCCAGGTGTATGCGGAATCGAAAGGGGCCGCCCGAGGCGACCCCTTGCCGGTTGCAATCTTGTTCGGGATGAAATCCAGCCCCGGCAAGCGTGACGTTAAAACCGACAACGGGCTTTCGCGATTCCGGAAAAATACCGGTCGTACTGCTGTCCTAATTCGGCGGGCGCCTCAATAGCAACGCGACGCCGCAATGGCGTGGACACGGCGGTCGCCGAGGAGATGGGCGACAAAGCCGTTCTTCGGAAAGATCCTGGCGAAGGCAGCGTCGCGGATGCTGAGGCCGCCGGCATAGGCGCCGAACGCAGGCATGACCGCGCGCAACCCGTCGCTGGCGAAGCAGCGGCGCTCCATCGAGCGACCGCGCGCCGAGACACGCGCCTTCGGATGCAGATGGCCGGCGATCTCGCCGCATGCGCCGGTCGGCTCGTGGCGGAAGGTGATCGGGCCGATCGCCACTTCATCCGCGATGGTGCCGCCGAGATCGCGCGGCAGCATGGGATCATGATTGCCCGAGATCCAGATCCAGTCGCGGCCGGTCTGGAGTGCGGCCACCGCGTCGCGGTCCTCGGCCGACAAGCGCTCATGCGCGCTGCGGTCGTGAAAACTGTCGCCGAGCGCGATGACTACTCGCGGATCATGGCGGGAGATGACAGCAGCGAGCCGGCCAAGCGTCGCGATGGTATCGTAAGGCGGCAGCAGCACGCCGCGCATCGCGAAGCTCGAGCCTTTCTCCAGATGCAGGTCGGAGACGACGAGCAGGCGCTGCTCGTCCCAGAACAACGCGCCGGAAAGATCGGCCGCGAAGGTTACATCGCTGATCGTGACTCTGGAAACGCGCATGTCCTCGACATCTCCCGATACCTGCGCGCCTGCCGTCACGTCTTACCCGCTTCTATCCATCGCCTCTTTGACAAGCTCGTCGGCGGCCTCGGCCAAAAGCTCGTCTGCAGCTTCGCCATAAACTGACTCGCGGCCGATTTCCAGCATCACGGGCACCGCGAGCGGGGAGACGCGGTCGAGTTCCCGGAGCGTGATACGGCCCTGGATGCGCATCAGCATGTCGCTGAGGCGGCGCAAATCGAGTAGGCCGGTGGCGGCATCGGCGCGCGCGGCGCGGAGCAGGACGTGATCGGCCTGGTGCTTGCGCAGCACGTCGTAGACGAGATCGGTCGAGAACAGCACCTGGCGGCGGCTCTTCTCTTCGCCGGTGTGGCGCCGCGCGATCAGGCCGGAGATGATCGCGCAGTTGCGGAAGGTGCGCTTCATCAGCGCCGATTCGGCGAGCCAGGCTTCGAGATCATCGCCGAGCATGTCAGGGTCGAACAGCGCGTTGAGGTCGATCCGGCCCTGACGGATCATGAAAGAGAGATCGCCGAGCCCCCAGATCGCCACGGCATATTCGTTGGCGACGAAGCCGAGCGGCCGCGCGCGGACGCGCTCCAGCCGCCGCGTCAGCAGCATGCCGAGGGTCTGATGCGCGAGGCGGCCCTCGAAGGGATAACACACGAGATAATGCTTGTTGGCACGCGGAAAGCTCTCGACCAGCAGCTCGCGGACCGCCGGCACTCTGCTGACATCCTTCTGCAGCGACAGCCAGTCGCGCACCTGCTCCGGCAAGCCGCCCCAGGCGCGCCCGTCGTCGAGCAGGCGGCGGACGCGCTCGGCGAGATAGGTCGAGAGCGGAAACTTGCCGCCCATGTAAGACGGCACCTTGGGGTCCTTGTCGTGCGCGCGCGAGACATAGACCTGGTCCTCGACCAGGGTCTCGTAGCGCACCACCTCGCCCGAGAACACGAAGGTATCGCCTGGCGAGAGGCCCTCGATGAAGGCCTCCTCGATCTCGCCGAGCAGCCGGCCGCCGCGCGCGATCACGCCCGTGGATCCTGTCCCGCCGCCGCGCGAGCGCACCAGCCGCACCTTCAGCATGTCGTCCTCGACGATGGTGCCGACATTCATGCGGTAGCTCTGCCGCACTTTTGGATTGGCGACGCGCCAGCGTCCCTCCTTGTCCTGCTTGATGCGGGCGAAGCGCTCATAGGTCTTCAGCGCGTAACCGCCGGAGGCAACGAAATCGACGACATCGTCGAAATCCTGCCGCGACAGACTTGCGTAGGGCGCTGCGGTGCGGACCTCGCCATAGAGCTCGTCGCTGAAAAACGGCTCGCCGCAGGCGCAGCCGAGCACATGCTGGGCCAGCACGTCGAGGGCGCCGTTGCGCAAGGGCGGCGTGTCCTGCGCATTCTCGGCGATGGCATCGATCGCGACGCGACATTCCAGCACTTCGAAACGGTTGGCCGGCACCAGCACCGCGCGGGAAGCTTCGTCGAGGCGGTGGTTGGCGCGGCCGATGCGCTGCATCAGGCGCGAAGAGCCTTTTGGCGCGCCGATATTGACGACGAGATCGACGTCGCCCCAGTCGACGCCGAGGTCGAGCGAGGAGGTGCAGACCACGCCGCGCAGCCGGCCCGCCGACATGGCGTCCTCGACCTTGCGGCGCTGGGCGACGTCGAGCGAGCCGTGATGCAGCGCAATGGCAAGACCGTCATCGTTCATGCTCCAGAGATTCTGGAACAGCATCTCGGCCTGGCTGCGGGTGTTGACGAAGACCAGCGTGGTCTTGTTGGCCTTGATCAGCTCGTAGATTTCAGGAAGCGCGTGTCGCGCGCTGTGGCCGGCCCAGGGCAGCCGCTCGCGCGTGTCGAGCATCTCGACCACGGGCGGCGCGGCACCGCCGGCGAGGACGATGTCGGCTGCTCGCTCCTTGCCGTCGGGCTGCGGCACCAGGAAGCGCGCGAGCTGCTCCGGCTCGGCCACGGTTGCCGACAGGCCGATCGCGCGCATCTGCGGGGCGAGGCGCCACAATCGCGCGAGCCCGAGCGAGAGCAGATCGCCGCGCTTGGACGTGACGAGCGCGTGCAGCTCATCGAGCACGATGCGCTTCAGGGCGGAAAACAGAAACGGCGCGTCATCGGAGGAGAGCAGCAGCGCGAGCTGCTCGGGCGTCGTCAGCAACACGTCAGGCGGATAGCGCCGCTGCCGCTGGCGGCGCGAGACCGGCGTATCGCCGGTGCGGGTCTCGACCTTGATCGGCAGGCCCATCTCGGCGACGGGACGCTCGAGGTTGCGCGCGATGTCGACGGCGAGCGCCTTGAGTGGCGAAATATAAAGGGTATGCAGGCCGCCGCTGCGCTGAACGCTGCGGCCGGTGGAGACGAGGCTCTTCTTCGCGCCCGCGTCTCGCGTCACCGGCTGCGCCGACAGCTCCACCAGCGTCGGCAGAAATCCGGCCAGCGTCTTGCCGGCACCGGTCGGTGCGATCAGCAGGGCCGAGCGGTCCTCGCGCGCCTTCTCCAGCAGTGCCAATTGATGCACGCGCGGCGACCAGCCGCGGGCTGCGAACCAGGCCTGGAAGCGATCCGGCAGCAGCGCGGCCGGCTCGGCCGATGTTTGGAGGATACGGGGCGGCACGGCATGACAGGTAAGGCGTAGGGATGGCTTCGTCGAGGGGGGCCGCCCTCCCCGCCTGCACGAGGAGGGCCCGAGGTCTACGCCCCGGCCGGCACCTGATCGAGAAATCCGGTCACGCTCCTGATCCGGCCGTCCTTGAGCAGGGCGAAATCCGTGCCCTTGATCGGGCTGTCGACGCCGTCAGGACCAAGTCCCCACGAGAAGCGGATGTGGTCGCCGTAGCCATTGGGCTCGCCGATCAGCTTGAATTTGAAATCGGGAAAGCGCTGCTGCACGCCTGATATCAGCGCCTCGATGCCGTCCTGGCCGTCGCCCTTCATGAGGGGATCGACATAGCTCGCATCCGTCGTCCAGCTTTCGCTGAGCAGCTCGCGGCGGCGGCCAGCAGTGCGCTCGTTCCAGAGCTCGATGTAGCGGCGGGCGATGGTGACGGGATCGGTCATGGTGCTCTCCTTCGATGGCGCCGTGTTGTCCGGCTGACCGTGACTATCGAAGGTTCACGCGCGTTGATCGATTACCTCGGAGGTCATCAACGCGCGTGAAGTTTTCGCAAAAATTACTTCGCTGCCGTCACCATGATCTCGACGGTGTATTGCGGGGCCGCCAGCTTGGCTTCGACGGTGGCGCGCGCAGGCGTATTGCCGGGCGAGACCCAGGCGTCCCACACCGCGTTCATCTCGCCGAAGGTCTTCATGTCGGTGATGTAGATCGTGGCCGAGAGCAGCTTCGATTTGTCGGTGCCGGCCTTGGCAAGGTGGCCGTCGATCGTCTTCAGGATGTCCTGGGTCTGCTTGGTCACGCTTTCACCGGCCGCGTTATTGGCGACAACGCCGGCGAGGTAGACGGTGTTGCCGTGCACGACAACCTGGCTCATGCGCGGGCCGGTTTCAAAACGCTGAATGCTCATTGGGGATCTCCTGACTGGAATGGCGGCCCTGTCTAGCCCAGCGATTTGCACTGTGCCAGCCCTAGCACGCATGCGTTGCCCGGCACTCATGCGCAGCCCTGCATGCATGCGTTGGCCAACATGCATGTGTGTCGTTCACGGAAACCGACTGAAGAAGGTCCAGATCGTTTCGGCACCGTCGATGTCGCCATTTTGCGATCCGAGCAGGCTCCTGGCCACTTTTGGGAAGCGGGCATCCGGAGCGAAGCCTGGCATGCGGTGGCCGCCATGGTTGATGCGATAGAGGACGACGTCGTGCCCCGCCGGACAGCGCGAGCCGATCCGCGTCACTGTGGACTGGTCTGCCGGCGCCGTGTCGGGCATGTCGGACATCCCGGCGTCGTCGGTCTCGCAGCCATTCAGCCTGCGCCAGAACGCCAGCGTTTCGTCCGTCGACCAGAATCCGTCTGCAGCAAAATAGCTCGATCCGCGCCCGCCTTCATAAGGGACCAGCGGGTCGGCGGTCCCGTTCATGAGCAGCATCGGCAGCGGCCGCGACGGATGACAGGTGACGGCAGCTTCATCGGTGAGATTCATGATCACACTCGCAGCTGCCGCAAACAGATCGGCACGCGCGCAGGCCAAGGTCATCGCCATGGCGCCGCCATTGGAGACGCCGGCGACGAAGACGCGCTTTGCATCGGCCGTGCCGTCGGCCACTAGCTTCTCGACGAGCTTTGCGATGAAGGCGACGTCATCGGTGCCCGCCGGTGGTCCGCGCAGGGCAGGCCCCGCCTTCGTGCGCGCGTCCGCCCATGCGTTGTTGAGCCCGTCCGGAAACACCACGGCCAGGCCCTCGCGCCTGGCAACCTGCGGCCAGGCCGTCCGCGTCACCATGTCGGCACCGCGCTGGGTCTTGCCGTGCAGCACGATCACGAGCGGTGCGGGCCGCTTGGCCGGCAGCTGCGCGGTGTAGGAGCGTTTCACCCCGTTGACGTCGATCGTATCGGCGGATGCAGCTGAAGCTGCCGCCAATGCAGCGATCAGCGTCCCGATGCACATCCACCGCCGCACCACCTAGCCCACCGCCTTGGCGGCGGCCCGGCCTGCATTGCGGCCTGAGAACAGGCAGCCGCCCAGGAAAGTCCCCTCCAGCGATCGATAACCATGCACGCCTCCGCCGCCAAAGCCGGCGGCTTCGCCGACGGCGTAGAGACCGGGAATGACGCGTCCCTCGTCACCGAACACACGGGAGTCGAGATCGGTCTCGAAGCCGCCCAGTGTCTTGCGGGTGAGGATGTTGAGCTTCACGGCGATCAGCGGCCCATGCGCGGGATCGAGGATGCGGTGCGGGGAAGCGGTGCGGATCAGCTTGTCGCCGATATAGCGGCGCGCATTGTGGATGTTCATGACCTGCGCGTCCTTGACGTAGGGATTGGCGATCTCGCGGTCGCGCGCCTCGATCTGCATCCTGATGTGCTCGAGCTTGAGGAGATCGCTGCCGGCGAGCTTGTTCATGGCCGCAACGAGCTCATCGAGCTTGTCGCGGACAATGAAGTCGACACCATGGCTCTTGAACGCCTCCACCGGCGCCGGCGCTCCCTTGTTGGTGGCGCGGCGAAGTGTCATACGCCAGCTCTTGCCGGTCAGATCGGGGTTCTGCTCCGAGCCCGACAGCGCAAACTCCTTCTTGATGATGCTCTGGGTCAGGATGAACCAGGAATAATCGTAGCCGGTCGACATGATGTATTTGAGCTGGCCGAGCGTGTCGGAGCCCGGGAACAGCGGCGCCGGCAGCCGCGTGCCTGTAGCGTCGAACCACGTCGAGGAGGGACCCGGCAGGATGCGGATGCCGTGGCGCGGCCAGATCGGGTTCCAGTTCTGGATGCCCTCGACGTAATGCCACATGCGGTCGCGGTTGATCAGCCGCGCGCCGGCCTTTTCCGTGATACCGATCATGCGGCCGTCGACATGCTCGGGCACGCCGGAGATCATGAATTTCGGGGGCTCGCCCAGCCGCTCCGGCCAGTTCTGCCGCACCAGCTCGTGGTTGCCGCCGATGCCGCCGGAGGCGACGATCACGGCCTGCGCCTTCAGCGCGAAGTCGCCGACCACGTTGCGCGAGGAGCTCTTGCCGCGCTCTGCATTATCAGGCGCAAGAACGACACCGCTGACGCCGTCCACCGTGCCATTGGTGATAGAGAGCGCATCGACGCGATGGCGGAATCTGAAGATCAATCGGCCAGACTTCATCGCCTCGCGCGCGCGGCGCTCGAACGGCTCGACGATCCCCGGGCCGGTGCCCCAGGTGACGTGGAAGCGCGGCACCGAATTGCCGTGTCCCATCGCGTCATAGCCGCCGCGCTCGGCCCAGCCGACCACGGGAAAGAAGCGATGGCCCATCGCACGCAGCCAGCCGCGCTTCTCGCCGGCCGCGAAGGCAACATAGGCTTCGGCCCATTGGCGCGGCCAGAAATCCTCGTCGCGGTCGAAGCCGGCGGTGCCGAGCCAGTCCTGCATGGCGAGCTCGTAGGAGTCCTTGATGCCGAGCCGGCGCTGCTCCGGCGAATCGACCAGGAACAATCCGCCGAACGACCAGAACGCCTGGCCGCCGAGCGACTGCTCGCCTTCCTGGTCGACGACCATCACGCGCTTGCCCGCATCGGCGATCTCGGTGGCGGCAACGAGCCCCGACAGTCCCGCGCCGACGACGATGACGTCGGTTTCCTCAGCCATGCGCTTCTCCCCCTCCATGAGTCTCTCCCGGTAATTGCCCGGATTGAAGCCAGCGGTTGCAACTGAGATCAAGGGTATGGCGCGTAAGACCTCGTTAACTTGTTCCACTTTGGGATAGAGACCGGCGGGGTGCAGCGCGAACGCAACACTGGATTTGAATTTGTTTTGGGCCAGCAGGCCTGCCTAGACAAAACCTTGGTTACGACAGACGCTAGCCGTGCATCACCACCGGACACGCAGATTCGAATTCGACTGGGGCGGGGGACAATGAAGTTTCTGACGGGGTTGCTTGCGGCGGTTCTCTTGATCGCGGGCATGGGGGCTTCTCACGCGGTGGTTCGGATCGCGGATGACCGCGGCGGCCGGATTGGAACCTACGTCGACAAATACCAGGACCTCAGGCAATCGGGCGAGACGGTCATCATCGACGGCCTCTGCGCCTCGGCCTGCACGATCGTTCTCGGTGCCATCCCGCACGACCGGATCTGCGTGACCTCGCACGCAACGCTCGGCTTCCACGCCGCCTGGGATTTCGGCGCCAACGGCCGCGCCGTCACCAATCCCGAAGCAACCCAGATGCTCTATGCGATGTATCCCTCGCAGGTGAGGCGCTGGATCGGCCAGCGGGGCGGCCTGACCCCGCGGATGCTGTTCCTGAGGGGCAAGCAGCTCGAGGCCATGTACAAACCCTGCTACCTGGACGCGCAGGCTTCGACGGCCAAGCCGTCGCGCCGGTCGCTTCCGCAGGCGGAGCAACTTGAGTCTGCTCGGGGCCAGCTCCTTCACTGACCTCCGCAGCCTGACGGCCCCCTGTGGCGCTGGCGGCGGCGTCTTGCCTGCTGGCGGCGCCTTGCCTGCTGGCGGCGCCTTGCCTGCTGGCGGCGTCTTGCCCGCAGGGGGCGTAAAGCCTATCTGAAAGCCAGGGAACCGGGGCCTTCGTCCCGATCGTTGTCATGGCTCAACCGCTGCACCCATCACATCGGCTATCGGACAATTCGCCCACTGCCGGGCGGATGCCATCCGTGCTGCTGTGGGCTGGCGCGGCTATCGGCGGTCTCGCCGTGATCGGTGCGCTGGCGCTCTGGTTCCATTATGGCAGCCAGGTGTTCTTCGAAATGATCAGGACCGGCTTCGCCGCCTGCTTCTGACCTGCGACAGGAAGTTTTCCGCCCATGAGCTCCGCCACCCGCCCGCTGGTGATCGCGACCGCCTTCGCCGCAAGCCTCGTCGTCGGGCTCCTGATCATGTTCTGGGCCATGGGCGGGGTCAGCAAGGTGGCGCAGCCGGCCGCGATCGGCGGCCCGTTTCAGCTGACCGACCAGAACGGCAAGGCGGTCACCGACAAGGGCCTGAAGGGCAAGCCGACCCTGATCTTCTTTGGCTACACCCATTGCCCCGACGTCTGCCCGACCTCGCTGTTCGAGATCTCGGAAGTGCTGCGCGCGCTCGGCAAGGACGCCGACAAGGTCAATGCCATCTTCATCTCGGTCGATCCCGAGCGCGACACGCCGGCAACGATGAAGGATTACCTGTCGAGCTTCGATCCGCATCTCCAGGGCCTGTCCGGCGACCCCGCCGAGACCGCCAAGGTGATCACCTCCTACCGGGTCTATGCCAAGAAGGTCCCGACCAAGGACGGCGACTACACCATGGACCACACCGCGCTGATCTACCTGATGGACCGCGACGGCAGGTTCGTCTCGCCGTTCAATTTGAAGCGGACGCCGGAAGAGGCGGCGGTTGATTTGAAGCGCTATCTCTGAGCCTCACCCTGGCCACAATCGGCGCTCGCGTTCCCGGACGGATGGTCTATAAGGCCCACCGATCCCGACGAAAATCATTCCTTCGGCCGATGGCTCCATCGCAACAGGCGAAATCGTTCAAATCTGTCCGTGGCTTGCTAACAGGGCTGGCGGCCGGCCTTTGTCTGCTCGGCGGTCTCACCGAGGCGAGCGCGCAAGCCCCCGCCAAGCGACCGCCCGCGGCACCTCAGGCCACGCCGCAAACCGCACCCCAAGCCGCACCCCAAGCCGCCCCGCAGGCCGTGCCCGGGTTCTGGGACCCGCGCCGGCGGCCGGAGCGGCCGGACCTGTCGCGCCTGACCGTGATCCGCTTCCTGACCGAGACCGACTATCCGCCGTTCAACTTTACCGGCGCCGACGGCAATCCGGCCGGCTTCAACGTCGACTTTGCCCGCGCGCTCTGCGAGGAGATCAAGGTCACCTGCACGGTGCAGATGCGGCGGTTCGAGACGTTGGTGGACGCGCTCACCTCCAACCGGGGCGATGCCATCATCGCCTCCATGGCGGTGAGCCCGCAGCTGCGCGCCCGCGTCGACTTCACCGATCCCTATTACCGCGTGCCGGCGCGCTTCGTCTCGCGCAAGGATGCGGTGATGCCGGAGATCCGCCCCGAATATCTCGAAGGCAAGAAGGTCGGCGTCATCGCCGGCTCTGCGCACGAGGCGTATCTGAAGGCGATGTTCACCGACGCCGAGCTTCGTGCCTATTCCAGTGACGATGCGATGCGCGCAGCTCTGCGCAAGGGCGAGGTCGACTTCATCTTCGGCGACGCCATCTCGCTGGCGTTTTGGATCAACGGCACGGATTCGGCCGATTGCTGCGCCTTCTCCGGCGGTCCCTTCGTCGAGAGCCGTTTCTTCGGCGAGGGCATCGGCATCGCCGTGCGCAAGGGCAACGACGTGCTGCGCCAGGCCCTGAACTGGGCGATGTTCCGGATCTGGGAAAAAGGCCGCTATACCGATCTCTGGCTGCGCTATTTCTCGGTCAGTCCGTTCTGATCTTTCGCCTCTCCGCGCCTGCGGCATGGAGTGGGGACGATCGCGGATATCCGCACGCGCTTCTCACGCCCGTTCACCACGCCTGAAATTCCGGTCCCGCCCGCCAGCGAATTCCGCTATTGAGGGACGCGGCAATCGTTCCGTCCTTTCCGCGAGCATTGGCGCGTTCGTCGACCCGTCTCGCCGGTGCGCAGGTTCAATGCAGCTCTACCTCCCGATCGCCGATCTTCCGGTCAACGTCTTCCTGGTGCTCGCCATGGGCGCGGCGGTCGGCTTCGTCTCCGGCATGTTCGGCATCGGCGGCGGCTTCCTGATGACGCCGCTCCTGATCTTCATCGGCATCACGCCGGCGGTCGCGGTGGCCTCCGTGGCAAGCCACATCGCGGCCTCCTCGTTTTCCGGCGCCCTCTCCTATTGGCGGCGGCGCGCGATCGATCCGGCGCTGGCGAGCGTCTTGTTGTGCGGCGGCGTGACCGGCACGACGCTCGGCGTATGGACCTTCACCCAGCTGCGCGCGCACGGCCAGCTCGACCTGATGATCGCGCTCTCCTACGTCGTGCTGCTCACCACGGTCGGCAGCCTGATGTTCTCGGAAGGATTGCGCGCCTTGATGCGGACCCGGCGCGGCGCGGTGCCGCCGCGGCGCACGCACAACTGGATCCACGGCTTGCCGCTGAAGATGCGGTTCAAGCGCTCGAAAATCTACCTCTCGGTGATCCCCGTGCTGATCGTCGGCACCATGATCGGCTTCATCGGCGCCATCATGGGCATCGGCGGCGGCTTCATCCTGGTGCCGATCATGATCTATCTCTTGAGGGTGCCGACCTCGACGGTGATCGGGACATCGATGGTCCTCACCCTCGTCACCATGCTGTTCGCGACCATGCTGCACGCGGCGACCAATCACCTGGTCGATGCCGTGCTGGCGCTGATCCTGATGGTCGGCGGCGTCACAGGCGCGCAGTTCGGCGCCCGTGCCGGTCAGAAGATCCGCGGCGAGCAGCTGCGGCTGCTGCTGGGCTTGCTCATCCTCTCGGTCGGCGTCCGCTTCGCGATCGAGCTGGTGATCCAGCCCTCGGATCTTTTCACCATCCGTGAGCTCGGAGTGAGCGGATGAAGCGCACACTTCTCGCCATGGTCCTTGTCCTGCTGCTCGGCGGCGCTGCACGGGCCGAGCGGCTGATCGTGTCAGTCTCGAACCACCGCGTCACGGTGACGCCGAACTATTCCGGCGAGGAGCTGGTGCTGTTCGGCTCGGTGGAGAAGGATGCGACGACGCCGGCGGACCGCACGGCCTACGATCTCGTCGTCACCGTGATGGGCCCGCGCGCCGAGATGGTGACGCGGCGGAAGGAGCGCACCTTCGGCATCTGGATCAACACCGACTACCGGCAGTTCCTGCAGGTGCCGAGCTATCTCGCGCTGTTCGCCAACCGCCCGTTCGACGCCATCACCTCGCCCGAGATCGCGCGGCGGCAGCAGATCGGGCTCAACAACGTGCTGCTGACCCAGCGGGTCAGCGGCGACTTTGCCGACGTGGTGCCGAACGATGCGTTCCGCTCGGCTTTCATTCGCCTGCGCACCCAGCGCGGGCTTTATCGCGAAGACGGAAGCGCGGTGACGTTCCTGACCCCGACGCTGTTCCGTACCGGCATTCCGCTGCCCGCGGAGGTGCCGATCGGCACCTATGAGGTCGAGATCAAGCTGTTCGCGAACGGTGCGTTCATCGGCAAGACCGAGACCGCGTTCGAGATCGTCAAGGTCGGCTTCGAGCAGTTCGTCGCCACCACCGCACGGCAGAACGGCCTGATCTACGGCCTCGCCACCGTGGCGATGGCGCTGATGACGGGGTGGATGGCCTCGATCGTGTTCAGGAAGGACTAGGCCGTGTGCTCGTAAGAGGAATGTCCCGAGGGCCGAACGGAAATTCTTGAACCGCCAGCGCATTACTGCTTGTGACCCCGGAGCGGACATTTTCGGAGTCACCTGCCGGCGCATGGGTTTGCATCCCGCGCAAAATTTCTCCGGAACCATTTCCATTCCGAACCATCCGATGGGGAGCACGGCAAATACCGACAAGGCCGCCCGGCACGCAGTGTGCGCACGGCCGCGGTTTCGACGGGACGATGCTGGTGCCGCAATGCCTCACGAAACCCGGTAAGGAGGTACAAATGGCAAGGGCTCGTTCGACTTCCATCAGCAGACGAAGCGTGGTCGCAGGCCTGGCGCTGACAGCCGCCCCCGTGGCCTTGGCTGGAGCCAATCAGGCGCATGCGCAGGCCCAGCAAACCGCTCCGGATCAAAGTCTGTATGAACGACTTGGCGGCGTTTTCGCCATTGCAGCGGTCGTGGATCACTTCAGCGACGCGGTCGTAAAGAACCCCATCGTCGGCCAGAAGTCCAAAAATCCGCAGTTGAGGGAATGGCACACCAAGAATCTGAAACGCTTGCCTGGCCTCAAGTTCATGCGAACACTTTGGGTCTGTGACGTTTCGGGCGGGCCGTTCCAGTTCAAGGCCACCAGGCCGGGGACGACGCCCCTTGGCCTTGAGGAGGCGCACCGGGCCTTGCTGATCTCTCCGGCGGAATTCGACGAGGTCGCAGCTGAACTCGGACGGACACTTGACTTCGCCAAGGTCCCGAAGCGCGAGAAGACCGAAGTACTGGCTGCGTTCGCCAGCCACAAAGATGAGGTCACCGCCGGTTACGTATCGAAAGCCAAGCGCGGTTGAAGCATCGCTATGAGGTCGTGATCAACGGCGTTCATCGGCAAGGCCGAGACGGCGAGCGCAGCGAAGCAATCCAGAGTCCCTCCGCGGAAAGATTCTGGGTTGCTTCGCTGCGCTCGCAACGACGATGTTGAGATAGCGGGGCCTCTATCTCGCTCACGACTTCGCCTTCGCCGGCCGCGTCACCAGGTAGATGCCGAGCGCGACCGGAATGATGCCGAGCAGGTCGCGCGCCTCGATGTGCTCGCCGAGCACGAGGAACGCGAACAGCATGCCGAGCGGCGGCATCAGAAAATGATAGGCGCTGGCGGCGGTGGCGCCACACGTCTTCAGGAGATGAAACCAGAGCCAGGAGGCGAGGATCGAGCCGCCGAGCACGAGGAAGGCGAAGGCGCCGATCAGGCCCGGCGTATAGTCGATGGCGTGGACATCGGCGAAAATCAGCGCGACTGGCGTCAGCGCGATGCCGGCAGCGAGGTTCTGCACGCCGTTGCCGATCCACAACGACCCCTTCGGCGCGAGTAGCTTGAACAGGATGGTCCCGGCGACGATGGAGGCGAGCGAGGCCAGCGTGAAGACGATCCCGTCCAGGCTGTCGGCGCCGACCGACAGGCGATGCCAGACGATTGCCGTCACACCGATGATCCCGAGCAAGAGGCCGCTCGCCTTGCGCCAGGTCATGCCTTCGCCGAGCAGCAGCGCGGCGAGCGCCGCCGTGAACACCGGATTGGCCGACACGATCAGGCCGCCAAGGCCTGCGGAGACCGATTGCAGGCCGGTGTAGCCGAGCCCGAGATAGAGAGCGTTGTTGGCGATGCCCAGCACTGCGAAGACCGCGGCGTCACGCCAGGTCAATGACCAGCCGTCGCCGCGGGCGAGCGTGGCGCCCAGGATCAGGATGCCCGCGAGCGAGAAGCGCGCGGCGAGCAGGATCAGCGGCGGGCAATGGGTGACGCCGATCTTGCCGGCGACGAAGGCGTAGCTCCAGAGCAGGCAGAACAGGCCGATCGCGAGCGGCAATGTGTTGAAGCGGCTGCGCGGGGCGGGAAGCGAGGTGGCGAGCGACATGAGGGCATTCTCGGATGTTTTTCTTCTGCCCTCGATCTAGGGAGGCCGCTTGTCATTTGGAAATTAAATGATTAACTGCAGTCCAGTGGATTTTTCAATGGAGGCGGCGATGCTGGATCTGGAGCTGCTGCGCAGCTTCGTCTCGGTGGTCGAGGCCGGCGGCTTCACCCGCGCCGGCGAACGGGTCCACCGCACGCAATCGACCGTCAGCCAGCAGATCAAGCGGCTGGAGGAGGATGTCGGTCAGGTGCTGCTGCACCGCGACGGCAAGGACGTGCGCCCGACCGAGGCCGGCGAGCGGCTGCTCTCCTATGCGCGGCGGTTGCTGTCGCTCGACGAGGAGGCGCGCGACGTATTGCGCCAGCCGGGCGGCGAAGGCGCGATCCGGCTCGGCATCCCCGAGGACTTTGCGGCCTACCGCTTGGCAAAACTGCTCGGCGCGTTCTCGCGATCGCATCCGGGGTTGCGGCTCGACGTGCGCGCCGACCAGAGCAAGCATCTCGCCCGCGATCTCGCGCGCGGTGAGCTCGACCTTGCGCTCTACAAGCGCGAGGCCGGGGCAAAGGACGCGATCGCGGTCTGGCCGGAGCGGGTGCACTGGGTCACCAGCAAGAGCCATCCGGTCGAGGTCGATGTGCCCTCGGTGCCGCTGATCGGCTTTCCGCTCGGCTGCATCTATCGCGCCGGCGCCATCCACGCGCTGGAAAGCGCGGGCCGCGCCTGGCACACCGCCTACACCTCGTCGAGCCTCGCCGGCATCCAGGCCGCGGTCGCCGCCGGCATGGGCTTGAGCATCCTGTCGGAGATGGCGATCCAGTCCGATCACCGCGTGCTGACGGCAAAGGATGGCTTTGCGCCGATCAACAAGACCGAGGTGGCGCTGATGGCTTCACCGGATGCGAGCCCGGCAACGCTGCGGCTTGCGGATCGTCTCGCGGAGTTTTGCGATGCGGTGCAGAGCAAGGCGGCTTGAGCTCGCCGGACCTCCGCTCAATTCGCAGCGGACATCAATTTGTCACCGCACGCGCTTGCGTAGAACTTGCCGCCGCATTGGCGCTTGATCGCAGTGCAGCGGGCTGCGGGCGACGCATTCTGCGGCACCGTGAAGCCGCAGCTGAGGCCGTCGGCGCTGCGACCGGTTTTGCCGGCGGCAAACGCCGCGCTGGTGGCGCTGATGCAGACGACGAGCAGGGCTGCAGTGGCGATTTCGATCAGCAGTCTCATGGTCGTCTCCTCCACACTGATGGCTGAATCTTTCGTAATCTAGCACCGAATCCGGCTTTCTCCGTGCTCCTCCGGGTTCCCAACTCGGCCCGTTCCTTGCATAATTTTGCGCCAGCGGCGTGCACGACCGCCGGGCGTCAGTTCCGGTGCAAGGGGCAGGACGCGTAGATTGGTGAGAGTACTTCGACCTAGGAAGTGACGGCTTTGCAGGATTCATCGTTCCAGCCCAGTTTTCCGGCCCCCGGGCAGCCCATCGACGAACTCGCGCTGGCCGAGATCAAGGGCGCAATCCTGGCAAAGCTGCGCCTTGCCATCGGCAAGGACGCTGGCATGGCGACCAGGCACGATTGGTATCAGGCCGCGGCGCTCGCACTGCGCGACCGCATCGTGCATCGCTGGCTCACGGCCGAGAAGCACAGCTACGACGCGGGCCGCAAGCGCGTCTATTATCTCTCGCTCGAATTCCTGATCGGCCGGCTCTTCACCGATGCGCTCAACAACATGGGCCTCCTGCAGATCTTCGAGGTCGCACTCGGCGATCTCGGCGTCTCGCTGCCGGAGCTGCGCAAATGCGAGCCGGATGCAGCGCTCGGCAATGGCGGCCTCGGCCGGCTCGCCGCCTGCTTCATGGAGAGCATGGCGACCCTGTCGATCCCCGCGATCGGCTACGGCATCCGCTACGATTACGGCCTGTTCCGCCAGATCATCAATCAGGGCTGGCAGCAGGAATATCCCGACGAATGGCTGAGCTTCGGCAATCCCTGGGAATTGCAGCGGCCCGAGGTGATCTACGACATCAATTTCGGCGGCGGCGTCGAGCATGTCGATGACAAGGGCCGCGACCGCGCGATCTGGCACGCGAGCGAGACCGTGCAGGCGATCGCCTATGACACGCCGATCGTCGGCTGGCGCGGCCAGCACGTCAACGCGCTGCGGCTGTGGTCGGCGCGCTCGCCCGATCCGCTGAAGCTCGATGCCTTCAACAAGGGCGATTACGTCAGCGCCAGCGCCGAGCAGGCGCGCGCGGAGGCGATCTGCAAATTCCTCTATCCGAACGACGAAAGCCCGGCGGGCCGCGAGCTGCGGCTGCGCCAGGAATATTTCTTCGTCTCGGCCTCGCTGCAGGATCTGGTCAAGCGGCATCTGTCGTCCGACGGCCAGCTGCGCAGCCTGTCGAACAAGGTCGCGGTGCAGCTCAACGACACCCATCCGAGCCTTGCCGTCACCGAGCTGATGCGCATCCTCGTCGACCTCCACAATTTCCGCTGGGACGAGGCCTGGAAGATCACCGTCGCCACCCTCTCCTACACCAACCACACGCTGCTGCCGGAGGCGCTGGAGACCTGGCCGGTCGAGCTGTTCGAGCGACTGTTGCCGCGGCATCTGGAAATCATCTACCGCATCAACGTGCAGCATCTGGCGCTCGCGGAAGCGCGCTGCCCCGGCGACATCGACTTCCGTGCCTCGGTCTCGCTGATCGACGAGAAGAGCGGCCGCCGCGTGCGCATGGGCCAGCTCGCCTTCGTCGGCTCGCACCGCATCAACGGCGTCTCGGCGATGCATTCGGACCTGATGCGCGAGACCGTGTTCCACGACCTCAACCATCTCTATCCCGGCCGCATCACCAACAAGACCAACGGCATCACCTTCCGCCGCTGGCTGATGCTGGCGAACCCGAAGCTGACCGATTTGTTGCGCGAGACCTGCGGCGAGGCCGTGCTCGACGATCCGACCCAGCTCTCGCTGATCGAGGCGCGCGCCAGCGATGTCGAGTTCCAGAAGAAATTCCGCAGCGTCAAGCACCACAACAAGGCCCAGCTCGCCCGCCTGATCGGCGAACGGCTCGGCATCAGGGTCGACCCGGGCGCATTGTTCGACGTGCAGATCAAGCGCATCCACGAATACAAGCGCCAGCTGCTCAACGTCATCGAGACGGTCGCGCTGTACCAGGCGATCAAGGACGAGCCCAACGGCAATTGGGTGCCGCGGGTGAAGATCTTCGCCGGCAAGGCGGCGGCGAGCTATCGCTATGCCAAGCTGATAATCAAGCTGATCAACGACGTCGCCGACATCGTCAACAACGATCCCGCGATCGGCGGCAAGCTCAAGGTCGTGTTCCTGCCCGACTACAATGTCAGCCTCGCCGAAGTAATCATTCCCGCCGCCGATCTGTCCGAGCAGATCTCCACCGCCGGCATGGAAGCTTCCGGCACCGGCAACATGAAGCTGGCGCTGAACGGCGCCATCACCATCGGCACGCTCGACGGCGCCAACATCGAGATCCGCGACCATGTCGGCGCGGAGAACATCGCGATCTTCGGCATGGAGGCAGGCGATGTCATGATCCGGCGCAAGCAGGGGCTGGATGCCTCCGACGTGATCCGCAGGTCACCAAAGCTGCAGCGCGCCATCAACGCGATCGGCGCCGGCGAGTTCTCGCCCGGCGATCCCGGCCGCTTCGAATCCATCGCGCATGCGCTGCGCTATCTCGACCATTACATGGTCAGCGCCGATTTCGATTCCTATTACGAGACGCAGCGCGCGGTCGATGCGCGCTGGCAGGTGGCGCCGGCCTGGACACGCGCCTCCATCCTCAACGTGGCGCGCATGGCCTGGTTCTCCTCGGACCGGACCATCCGCGAATATGCCGAGGAGATCTGGAACGTGCCGGTCAATCCGACCACGCCGCTGCTGCCGAATTTGCGCGACGCCGCGGGCTGATTTTCCGCGGCGTGGATTTCCATTACCAGCGACGTTATTGAACATGGCGGCGCCGACTGTCATATGATGACCGTCAGCGCACCGCTTGTCATTGCGAGGAGCGCAGCGACGAAGCAATCCAGACTGCATCCATAGAGACAGTCTGGATTGCTTCGCTGCGCTCGCAATGACGGCTGTGGAGGCATCGAGGACCCACAATGCACGCCAAGCTCCCGCACCCCTTCGACGAGGCCACGCGCGTCACCGCCGGTGACAGCAGCTGGCAGGGACACACCAGCGACGATTACTGGGCCTTTGTCGGCCCGTTCGGCGGCGCCACGGCCGCGACCATTTTGCGCGCGCTGATCGACCATCCCGAACGCGCCGGCGATCCGCTCGCCGTCACCGTCAATTATTGCGCGCCGATCGCCAAGGGCCCGTTCGACCTCGACGTGCGGCTGGTCAAAGCCAACCGCTCCAGCCAGCATTGGAGCGTCGAGCTCAGCCAGGGCGGCGGCGAGGTCGCAACGCTCGCCACCGCGGTGTTCGCCGAGCGGCGCCCGTCCTGGGAGCACCGGGTGGCGCAATATCCTGAAACAAAGCCGTTCGAACAGACGCTGCCGTTCCCAAAAATCTCGGCATCCTGGGCCAACCAATACGAATTCCGCTTCGTCGAGGGCGAGATGCGGATGGGCCCGCCGCAGGCCGAGCCCGCCAGCACCTATTCGAAAATCTGGATCAGCGACCGCACGCCGCGCAAGCTCGACATGCTGTCGCTGATGTCGATGTCCGACGCCTTCTTCGGCCGCATCTTCCACGCCCGGCGCGAGCTGGTGCCGTTCGGCACGGTGTCGCTGACGACGTATTTCCACACCGACGCCGAGGAGCTCGCGGCTGAAGACATCACGCGCGTGCTGGCGACGGCCGATTCCAAGATCATGCACAAGAGCTACGCCGACCAGAACGCCGAGCTGTGGTCGCCGAACGGCCGGCTGCTCGCGACCACGACGCAGATCGCGTATTTCAAGGCCTAGCTGCTTCCACGGACTCGTCATTGCGAGGAGCCCGCGACAAAATTGCGGAGCAATTTTGCGCTGGCGACGAAGCAGCCCAGACTGTCTCCGCGGAGGGATTTCTGGATTGCTTCGCTGCGCTCGCAATGACGGTGGAAAGATATGGGGCAAACAAAAAGGGCGGCCTTTCGGCCGCCCTTTTGCATTGAAGACCGAGCGCTTACTCCGCCGCGAGCTTCACATCCGGCGCGGCGGCGCGGACCTCGGCGTCGACCTGGGCTTCGAACTTGGCAAAATTCTTCTGGAACATGCCGACCAGCGCGCGGGCGGTCTTGTCGAACTCGTCCTTGTCCTTCCAGGTGTTGACCGGGTTGAGGATCTCGGCCGGCACGCCCGGCAGCGCGGTCGGGACCGCGAAGCCGAAATATTTGTCGGTGCGAAATTCGACGTTGCGCAGCGAGCCATCGAGCGCGGCGGTGAGCAGCGCGCGCGTCACCTTGATCGGCATGCGCGAGCCGACACCGTACTTGCCGCCGGTCCACCCCGTATTGACCAACCAGCAATCGACATTGTGCTGGGCAATGAGGTCGCGCAGCATGTTGCCATAGACGGATGGATCGAGCGGCAGGAAGGGCGAGCCGAAGCAGGTCGAGAATTCCGGCTGCGGCTCGTTGCCGAGACCGCGCTCGGTGCCGGCGACCTTGGCGGTGTAGCCGGACAGGAAGTGATACATCGCCTGCGCCGGCGAGAGCTTGGCGATCGGCGGCAGCACGCCGAAAGCGTCGGCAGCCAGCATCACCACGTTCTTCGGCTGCGGCGCGCGGCCGGTGCGCGACGCGTTCGGGATGAAGTCGAGCGGATAGGCCGAACGCGTATTCTCGGTCTTGGAGCCGTCGTCGAAATCGACGACGCGGGTGTCGTCGTCGAGCACGCAGTTCTCGAGCACCGCGCCGAAGCGAGTCGAGGCGGCATAGATCTCGGGCTCGGCTTCCTTCGAGAGCTTGATGCACTTGGCATAGCAGCCGCCTTCGAAATTGAAGACGCCGTTCGGGCCCCAGCCGTGCTCGTCGTCGCCGATCAGCGTGCGGTTGGGATCGGCCGACAGCGTCGTCTTGCCGGTGCCCGACAGGCCGAAGAAAATCGCGGTATCGCCCTTGGCGCCGACATTGGCCGAGCAGTGCATCGGCATCACGCCGCGCTCGGGCAGATAATAGTTCAGCGTCGTGAACACCGACTTCTTCATCTCGCCGGCATAATAAGACCCGCCGATCAGGACGATCTTGCGGGTGAAATCGATCGCGACGACGTTCTCCGAGCGGCAGCCGTGGCGTTTGGGATCGGCGCGGAAGCTCGGCATGTCGATGATGGTGAGCTCCGGCACGAAGGTCGACAGCTCGATCGCCTCGGGGCGGATCAGCAGCGTGCGGATGAAGAGCGAGTGCCAGGCAAGCTCGGTGAAGACGCGCGTCTTGATCCGGTAGGCCGGGTCGGCGCCGCCATAGAGGTCCTGCGCGAACAGGCGCTGGCCTTCGGCGTGCTTGAGGAAGTCCTGATAGAGCGTCTCGAACTGCTCTGCGGTGATCGACTGGTTGCCGGCCCACCACATCTTCTTGTCGGTGGCGGCGTCGCGCACCGTGAACTTGTCCTTCGGGCTGCGCCCGGTGAACTCGCCGGTGTCAGCGCAGAGTGCGCCATCGGCGGAGAGCACCGCCTCGCCCGCTGCGAGCGAGTATTGATAGAGTTGCGGCGCACCCAGGTTCCAGTGAACCTGCTTGAGATTCTTTAAGCCGAATTTGTCGGCGCCGAAGGCACCGTTGCGCACGCCCGTCTCTTGCACGAAAAAATCCTCCTAGAACTCGCGACACTCAGCGCGGCCAAGTCTGGCGCCGTCGCGATCACCGTGAATATGGGCCGTTCGGCCTCGGCTGAACGACGTAATACTGATGAACGCTGGCGTTGCCAAGCTGATCCCGCAGGATTTGGTTTATTCAAGGACCGCGCCAAACGTCGCGCATGTCAGCTCTGAATGGCTGCATCGAGAAAGTGCTGATGATCGCGCAACCAAATGCACGTTTGCGCGTTATGCCCGGTTATTGCGACGCACAATCGCGGCGCCGACGCCCTATCTTACCTCACCCTCGCCGATCAGCGCGAACGGCCCCCACATCGCGGGATAAGCGTTGCGTGGCGACGAGGCATCATCGAGATAGGCTAACATCGCGCGGCGCAAAGCTTCGGCACGACCGAGCTTCGGTTCGTTCTTGAGCAGCTCGAAGGTCGATGTGGTCAAGCGGGTCGCAGCCTCCGAATCCACGGCCCAATGCGACACCAAGAGCGCGCGGGCGCCTGCGTAGAAGAACGAGCGCGCCAATCCCGACAACGCTTCGGCACCGGGCTTGTCGCCCGCGATGGTGTTGCAGGCGGATAGCACAACCCAATCGGCATTGAGTTTGAGCTGGGCCACTTCGCTCGCGGTGAGAAGACCATCGTCGAGCTCCGTCGGCTGGTCGGGGATGGAGAGCGCAAGCGAGGGCTCCCCCAATCCCTTGACGTCGCCGGCAACGAGGCCGTGGGTGGCAAAGTAGATGATGCCGTATTGGGCAAGCGCTGCACGCTTGAGCGTCGTTTCGCTGGCGTCGCGGCCGAGATGGATATCGGCCTCTGCCGCGCCGACGTCCCTCGCCACCGCGCTCAATTCGTCGGCCGTATCGGGCAGTTGCGGCAGTGCCTGGGCCAGCCGCGCACGATCCACGCCTGCGCCGCGCCAGAAGTCGGCATAAGCGATCGTCGCAATGCTGCGTGCGGCGACCTTGCCGCTCGCGGCGCGCCGGTCGGCAGGCCCTTCGGCCGCAGGGTTGAACACGGGATCGCCGAAACCGGTCATCGGCTTGATGCTCTGATCCCTGCGGGCAAAAGCGCGCAGCGATTTCAGGCTGATCACCGACGGCAGCACCGAGACGGCCTGGCGCCGCAGCAGCCAGGCAGCACTGCGGTAGCCCTCGAGCCGGTCCGGGATCGCAGCCTGCGGCTTCTCCGTGACCAGCAGATGAAACGGCAATGCGGTCAGTGCCGCCGACGGCACCACCAGCAGGTTGCGCTTGTCCTTGGTCAGCGCCTCGACCGGGCCGAGCAGCGCGACATAGAGCTCGTTGGCGAGGGCGAGGTCGAACAATCCCGATTTGCCGGAGGCATCGCGCGCCTTGCCGACATCGAGCCCCCTGCGAAAGGCGGTGACTTTCTGCGTGATCGCGTCCGCTTCGAGCGGAATCTCCTTCCAGTCGACGCTCTCGCGCGTGATCGCGACGACATAGCTCCTTCTGTCGACGACGGAATAGACCACCATCGCCTCGTCGGAGGCCAGCAGCGGCTGGATGTCCTTCACGGTCAGCGGCAGCGGGTTGGAAAGCAAGGAATAGTCGGGAAACTCGACCGCGAGCGTCTTCTGCAATCCGTTGCGCGCGCTCGCGATCGCCGCGATCCGCGCGCGGCTGCGCTGCTCGGCCGCGACGTCACGCTGGGCCGATGGCTTCGACACCGCAGCGATGATCGCCTTGTCGAGCGCTTCGGACTCGGCCGCGAGATCCTGATCCTTGCGCACGAGCTCGGCGAGCCGGTCGCTGCCGGCGGCGAGCCGCACCGCGAGCTTGTTCACGGCGGAAGCAGCAGAGGATTGCGAGCCGCGCTGGATCACACCGAGGGCGTCGTCGAGCGCCTTCTCGCTCGCGAGCAGCGATTGCTGCCTCGCCGCGAACAGGATCGGCAACACGACACGCAGCTGCGCACGGTTGGCCGCGAGCGTCTTCTGCGCCAACGGCAAGGCGTCCGCCGTCCGTCCCGTCGCCTGCAGGAAATCGGCGAGATTGCTCGTCGAGGTCGCGACGTCGGGGTGATCGGGCCCGAGCGCACGCTCGCGGATCGCCAGCGCGCGGCGATACAGCGGCTCGGCATCGGCATAACGCTGCTGGTGCTGGTAGAGCCCGGCGAGATTGTTGAGCGAGCGCGCGACGTCGGGGTGGTCCGGCCCCAGCACCTTTTCACGGATTGCGAGCGAGCGATTGATCGGCGCTTCGGCATCGGCGTCGCGGTCGAGGTCGCGCTCGACCTGTCCGATGTTGTTCAGGACCGTGGCGACCGCGGGATGCTCGGGACCTGCGGCCTTCTGATAGATCGCGAGCGCACGCCGGAACAGCGGCTCGGCATCGGCAAAGCGCTCCTGCTTCACATAGAGCGTGGCGAGATTGTTGAGGGCCCGGCCGACATCTGGATGCTCGCGCGACAGGCTCTTTTCGCTGACGGCGAGCGCGCGCTTGAACAGCGGCTCGGCTTCAGTGAAGCGGCCCTGCCTCTGATACAGCGCGGCGAGATTGGTCAGTTCGGGCGAGATCAAGGCGGTGTCGAGGCCGAGCGACTTTTCCATCAGCGCGATCGCGCGCTTGTAGACCGGCTCGGCCAGATCGTCGCGGCCCTGCCCGGCATAGACCTGGCCGAGATTGTTGAGCGCCGCAGAGAGCTCGCGCCCGTCATTGCCCTTCTCCAGGCTCGCGACCATGGCCTGCGCCAGGGGCAGCGCTTCCGCATATTTGCCGGCCTGGTTGAGCGCGTTGATCCGCGCCCCCTGTGCGGCGAGGTCGCCCTTTTGGGCGAGGGCCGGGGTAGCCAGCAGGGTGGTGATGGCGAGCGCCAGACCCGCAGTCCATGCCAAACGTCGACGCGTCATGAGCCCTCTCGCTGCGTACCCGACAACCGTCACGGTCATGGGTCGCGGCGATCGGTAGCGGCGTTCAAGCGGTTGCGCCCTGGTCCATCCTCGTGCGCGCCTCGCCAGCGAGGCGGACCAGCATCTTGCGCAGGCCCGTGCCATCCGTCACCCGCTCCGGGAAGTCCAGCCGCAGCGCGGCTTGCCCGTCTTGCATGTCGAGGCCTTCAGGGTCACAGCCAGTACAGCGCCAGTCGCCCTCGGCGGCGCCGAGCAGCTTCGTTGCGTAGAGATTCAGGGCATCGCGATGGTCTGCGTTCATGTGCTCGACGGCGCTCGCCTCCGCCGCCAGCAGGTCCTCGGCGCCGGTAAGGTCGGTCAGGAATTGCTCGGGCTTGAGGTCGACGATCCGGCCGAAGCCGGCGACCAGATGGGTTCCCGTGGGCCGGATCCGGAAGAAGGAGAAATCCTTAAAGGAAACAAAGCCTTCTGCCGAGGGGTGGGCACTGAGATACCGTCGCTGGAGCAGATCCTTGTCGGAATCGGCCTCCTCGGCCCGGCCCGACAGCATGATCCGGGCGCCTTCCAGGGGATCGCCGGCCACGCGCTCGTCCAGCATCAGCGAGACCCTGCAGTCCGCGAGGATGTTCCTGGTATGCACGGCAAGGCGCGAGATCAACAGGATCGGCGAGCCGTCGGGATGACTGGCGAGATTGACCAGGGAACAATAGGGATCGCCGCTGCCGGTCATCAGCGTCGCCAAGGCCCCCTGCCGGGACCGCCTCAGCAGCGATCTGGCGAGCCTTGCGGGGTCGAAATCGGGGGTCGGTTGCATCGGCTTTCTCAGCTCAGGTGGTTGCAAGGTGGGCCTTTTTTCGGGTAAACGGGGGCCCGGTTATGGGTCGAGACGCGGCGAATCTGCCGTGTCTCGTGGAACTTGGTCACACTTCAGCCCAGCTTGCATTGCTCGGTGACAAGGTTCGAACGCCACTTCGGCACCCATGTATGCGGCGCATCACTGGATCGCTCGCCGTTTCAAGCCACGACCCAAACGGAAAGCAGAAAGCAGAGAGGCTCATGCCCACAATCGCTTTGGTCGACGACGACCGCAACATTCTCACATCCGTCTCGATCGCGCTGGAAGCCGAAGGCTACCGTATCATGACCTACACCGACGGTGCCTCCGCACTCGACGGTTTCCGGACCACCCAGCCCGATCTCGCCATCCTCGACATCAAGATGCCGCGCATGGACGGCATGGAGACGCTCCGCCGTCTCAGGCAGAAGTCCGACCTGCCGGTGATCTTCCTCACCTCCAAGGACGAGGAGATCGACGAGCTGTTCGGCCTCAAGATGGGCGCCGACGATTTCATCCGCAAACCGTTTTCGCAGCGTCTGCTGGTCGAGCGCGTCAAGGCGGTGCTGCGCCGCTCGGCGCCGAAGGACCCGACCGTCGCGCCGAAGGAGAACGACGCCAAGGCGCTCGACCGCGGCCTTCTGCGCATGGATCCGGAACGCCATACCTGCACCTGGAAGAACGAGCCGGTGACGCTCACCGTCACCGAATTCCTGATCCTGCAGGCGCTCGCGACCCGGCCCGGCGTGGTGAAGAGCCGCAACGCGCTGATGGACGCCGCCTACGACGACCAGGTCTATGTCGACGACCGCACCATCGACAGCCACATCAAGCGGCTGCGCAAGAAGTTCAAGGTGGTCGACAACGAGTTCGAGATGATCGAGACGCTCTACGGCGTCGGCTACCGTTTCAAGGAAGCCTGAGGCGCACCCTCCAGCGCGATCGAGAGCATCTCCGGTTCTCGTTCCATCGGGACGAGGATCGCTCTAGGATGCGGGGACCTTCGCACGGGCCGTCCTAACGCGGGCGTAAGCATTGCTTGACCGAACGCAGCCTGAGCCTAACCAGAGCGCCGGGGATCTCGCATCCGACGGCGTTCAGGAGCACGTTGCCGACGACAAGCCGCAAGGCTTCCGGCCGCTGAACTGGCTGAAACGCGCCGGGCAGTTCTTTTTCGCGCTGTCCTTCTCGAGCCTCACCCGCCGCATCGTTTCGCTCAACCTCGCCGGCCTCGTCGCGCTGGTGGCGAGCATCCTGTACCTGTCGCAATTCCGTGCCGGCCTGATCGACGCGCGCGCCCAGAGCCTCCTGGTCCAGGCCGAGATCATCGCCGGCGCGATCGCGGCCTCCGCCACGGTGCAGACCAACGCCATCACCATCGATCCCGACCGGCTGCTCGACCTCAAGCCGGGCGAGACCTATGGCGGCTCGGACGAGTATTCGCCGCTGGACTTCCCGATCAATCCGGAGCGCGTCGCGCCGGTGCTGCGCACCCTGATCTCGCCGACCAAGACGCGCGCCCGCATCTACGATCCCAACGGCAGCCTGCTGCTCGACAGCCGCAACCTCGAAAACGTGCTGCGCTTTCCGCTGCCGCCACCGGCCGAGCAACCCGGCATTATCGAGCGCGGCAAGGTCGCGGTGCGCACCTGGCTGAACCGCGGCGACCTGCCGCTCTATCGCGAGCTCGGGCCCGAGAACGGCAATGGCTATGCCGAAGTGGGCGACGCCCTGCAGGGCCAGAAGCGCTCGATGGTGCGGGTCAATGCACGCGGCGAGGTGATCGTCTCGGTCGCGGTCCCCGTGCTGCGCTCGCGCGCCATCCACGGCGCCTTGATGCTGTCGACGCAAGGCGACGACATCGACCAGATGGTCACCGCCGAGCGCCTCGCCATCCTGAAGGTCGGCGGTGTCGCCGCCGCCGTCATGATCATGCTGTCGCTCCTGCTGGCGAGCACGATCGCGGGTCCCGTGCGCCGGCTCGCCGACAGCGCCGAGCGCGTCCGCCGCCGCATCAAGGCCCGCATCGAAATCCCCGATTTCACCCGCCGCCGCGACGAGATCGGCCACCTCTCCGGCGCGCTGCGCGACATGACCAGCGCGCTCTACAGCCGCATCGAGGCGATCGAGATGTTCGCCGCCGACGTTGCCCATGAATTGAAGAACCCGCTGACCTCGCTGCGCTCGGCGGTCGAGACGCTGCCGCTGGCGCGCAACGAGAACAGCCGCGCGCGCCTGCTCGAGGTGATCGAGCACGACGTCAAGCGGCTCGACCGGCTGATCTCGGACATCTCCGACGCCAGCCGCCTCGATGCCGAGCTGCAGCGCCAGGATGCGATCCCGGTCGATTTGCGCCGCCTGCTGACCACGCTGGTGTCCGTCGCCAATGAAACCAAGCTCGGCCACGACGTCGCGGTCGAGACACGCTTCGAGGGCCGCAGCCCGACCGACACCTTTGCCGTGAGCGGCCACGATTCCCGGCTCGGGCAGGTCGTCTCCAACCTGCTCTCCAACGCGCAATCCTTCTCCGAACGCGGCAGCAAGGTGCGCCTCACCTGCCGGCGCGTGCGCTCCGAGATCGAGATCGTGGTCGACGACGACGGCCCCGGCATTCGCGAGGACGCGCTGGAGCGCATCTTCGAGCGCTTCTATACCGACCGTCCGCATCAGGGCTTCGGCCAGAATTCCGGCCTCGGCCTGTCGATCTCGAAGCAGATCGTCGACGCTCATGGCGGACGAATCTGGGCGGAGAACCGGCCTGGCCCGCCGGACGCCGACGGCACTCCGACAATTGCCGGCGCGCGCTTCGTGGTGAGGCTGCCGGCGCTATGAGTGACGGCGGACCCAGCGTTCACGCCTCCGCCGTCAAGGTCGGGACACTCGCCGTGCTGATCCGCGGGCCCTCGGGGTCCGGCAAGTCGCGGCTTGCCTTCGATCTGATCATGGCCGGACGCTCGGGCGTTGTGGAAAGCGCCGTTCTGGTCGGCGATGACCGTGTCCATCTGGCGACACTCGGCCACGAAATTGAGGTCCGCCCCGCGCCTCGCCTGGCCGGCCTGATCGAGATCCGGGGCCTCGGAATCCGCCGCTGCGACTTCGTGGAGCATGCGACCGTCGGTCTCGTGGTCGATCTGGCCGCCGCGGACGCCGAGCGGCTGCCGCCGGCCGAAGCCCTGAAAACCAGCATTTTTGGTGTCGAAATACCGCGGATCCCCGTTGCCCGCGACTATTCGCCCCTTCCTCTGGTTGTTGCGGCCTTGACCACTACCAAGAGTTCATCTTCCGTTAACCCTTCAGGCGATTGTTTGAAGGGAAATGGTAACCATATGAACCCCACTATCGCGACCGAATAGACCGGCGCAGCTCCCCTCATACATCCGTATAGATTCAGGGAGATACGCAACATCCCCTCTTGCGCGGGGGCTCTGGATGGTCAAAGTGGCGCGTTCGTGCGGTGCACCAAAAGCGCCCGCGAGGAGTTTTCCGATGATTGGTCTAGTACTTGTGACCCACGGGCGCCTTGCCGACGAATTCAAGGCGGCGCTTGAGCATGTCATGGGCCCACAAAAGCAAATCGAAGCGATCACGATCGGCGCCGAGGATGATTCCGATCTCTGCCGAAGCGACATCATCGAGGCGGTCAACCGCGTCGATTCCGGCGACGGCGTTGCGATCCTCACCGACATGTTCGGCGGCACGCCGTCGAACCTGGCAATATCCTGCATGAGCCGGCCCAAGGTCGAAGTGCTCGCGGGCATCAACCTGCCCATGCTGGTGAAGCTCGCCAAGGTGCGCGAGGAACGACCGCTGCCCGACGCGATCGCGATGGCGCAGGAAGCCGGCCGCAAATACGTCACCATCGCCAGCCGCGTGCTCGCCGGCAAATGAGCGAGGAGGCGCCACAAGCCGGGACTGGCGTGCCCGCGGGCGCGATCTCCAAGGATCTCCTGATCATCAACAAGCGCGGCCTGCATGCGCGCGCCTCGGCGAAGTTCGTCCAGGCGGTCGAGCGCTTCGACGCGCAAGTGTGGGTGACGCGCGGCGGCGAGACCGTCGGCGGCACCTCGATCATGGGCCTGATGATGCTCGCCGCGGGTCCCGGCACGACCATCACGGTGGCGGCGGCAGGGACTGACGCCGAAGCCGCGCTCGCGGCGATCACGGAGCTCGTGGAGAGCAAGTTCAACGAGGAAGGGGTCTGAGCACGCGCTCGGCACCGAAGGGTGGGCAAAGCGAAGCGTGCCCACCACACTCATGATGATCGAAAGTTCGTGGGCACGGCGCTTCGCGCCTTTGCCCACCCTACCGCAGCTCGGCTACTTCCCCGGCGGGGCGATGTAGACATTCCAGCTCATCGATGGGCCGGCCTTGCCGCTCGTGAAGCGGCGCGTGCTCATCACCATGCGCTCGGCATTCGGCGCAACCTCCGACACCCATTTCTCGAATCCAGGCAGGCGGCCATCGGTCGGATCGAACACGCCGATGAAGCCGTATCGCTTGACGTCGTCGAGCGACGTCAGACCCGAGCTCCACGGCTCGTTCGGCGTGAACGCTGCAGGGTGATCCGGGCTGTAGAACACCATCGGCTGGATCGACTCCATGGTGCCGGCAACGACCGCCCAGCGCGAGGCAAAGCGCATGTGCCATTCCTGAGTCAGCTTGCGCGCCAGTTCCGAGCGCGCGCCGTAGGTTGCGGTGTTGCCGGCATTCGCCTCCATCTCGCGCGCGGCGATGAGGGGCGAGGCCGCAAGCGTCGCAGCGCTGAGCACGAGCCAGATCGCTGCGATGTTGAACAGTGCGGCGCTCTGCACGCGCAGCGTCGGGATCGCGACCAGCGCGAGCGGGACCAGGAAGAACAGCGAGATGCCCCAATCGGTCTTCATGTAGATGCTGAACACCCGCGCGCCGAGCGGCGGGCCGAAGGCGACGATGAGCTGGATGATCCAGACGTTCAGCGCCTGCGAGACATTGACGCCCGCATTGGCGCCGCGCGACCAGGCGCGCGTGACGATGCGCAAGGGCGCCCCCAGCAGCAATTTGACCCAAGGCGGCACCAGCGCCATGGCGAGTGCCGCGAGCGCCACCGGCAAGGCCAGCAGCGCGAAATTGTGCAGCACATAGCCCGCGACGAGCTGATGCACCTGGCTCTTGTCCTGCAGGCTGTAGGTGTCGCCGGCATAGGTCAGCGGCACGAAATGCGCATCCGCCAGCCAGACGATGTGCGGGATCATCGCCGCCACCATCGTGGCGATCGCGACCCACGGCGCGGGCGACGACAGGAAGCGCAACCGGTTGGGATGGATCAGCGCGGCGAGCCCGATCGCGCCGATCATGGTCAGCACCCAATATTTGGTCATCAGCGCCAGCGCGCCGGCAAGCCCGAGCAGGATTCCGGATTGCCAGCTCCGCTTCTCGAATGCGTTGAGATAAGCGAGCACCAGGAGCGGCAGCGTGACGAGCTGGAGCAGGTCCGGGTTGTACTTGAAGCCCTTGAAATTGAAGATCGGGTAGAGCGCGATCATCACCGCGACCAGGAACGCGCGGCGCGCATCGACCACGCGCAAGGCGATCAGCCAGCAGAGCACCATGCCGATGCTCACCGTTGCCATCGCCAGCGCATAGGTCGCCCAATCCGCCGCCGGGAACACCGCGAACCAGAGGCCGGCCACCCAGCCCGACAGCGGCGGGTGCTTGCCATAGCCCCAGAGGAATTTCTGGCCCCAGCCCCAGGCTTCTGCGACGTCCATGTGAACGTCCTGCGCCGCCTTCAGATTGATCAGGATGAAGGTCCAGAGCACCGCATGCAGGAGGGCGAATTGGATCACCAGCCACAGGCGCGCCTCGGGGCGGACCGCGCAGGCAACCAGGAAGGCCCGGAAGCGGTTGTAACTCAAGCGGGTCTTTGCCCGCGTTCTGGAGGAGGGAAGAGAGGTCGTGGACATGGGCCGTGCGTAGCGCGTTTTGGCCGCTCATGGAATCAGCTTGGCGTGAACAAAGGCCCTGAAAATACAGCAATATGGTTGCCGCACGGGGATGTGAGTGGTATCCCGCGCCCATGACGACCGTCCCCATTTCCAACATCCGCAATTTCTCCATCGTCGCCCATATCGACCATGGAAAATCGACGCTGGCCGACCGCCTGATCCAGATGACCGGCGGCCTTTCCGACCGCGAAATGGCGGGCAAGGAGCAGGTGCTCGATTCCATGGACATCGAGCGCGAGCGCGGCATCACCATCAAGGCGCAGACGGTGCGCCTCGCCTACCGCGCCAAGGACGGCAAGGATTACATCTTCAACCTGATGGACACGCCCGGCCATGTCGACTTCGCCTACGAGGTCTCGCGGTCGCTGGCGGCCTGCGAAGGTTCCCTCCTCGTGGTCGACGCCAGCCAGGGCGTCGAGGCGCAGACGCTCGCCAACGTCTATCAGGCGCTCGACAACAATCACGAGATCGTCCCGGTCCTGAACAAGGTCGACCTGCCTGCCGCCGAGCCCGAGAAGGTCAAGCAGCAGATCGAGGACGTCATCGGCATCGACGCCTCGGATGCGGTGATGATCTCGGCCAAGACCGGCCTCGGCGTCCCCGACGTGCTGGAAGCCATCGTCACCCGCCTGCCGCCGCCGAAGGGCGACCGCGACGCCACGCTGAAGGCGCTGCTGGTCGACAGCTGGTACGACGTCTATCTCGGCGTCGTCGTGCTGGTGCGCATCGTCGACGGCAGCATGAAGAAGGGCCAGCGCGTGCGCATGATGGGCACCGGCGCCGCCTATGACGTCGAGCGCGTCGGCTTCTTCACGCCGAAGATGCAGCAGGTCGAGGAGCTCGGCCCCGGCGAGATCGGCTTCATCACCGCCGCGATCAAGGAAGTCGCCGACACCCGCGTCGGCGACACCATCACCGACGACAGGAAGCCGGTCGCCGAGATGCTGCCGGGCTTCAAGCCGGCGATCCCCGTGGTGTTCTGCGGCCTGTTCCCGGTCGACGCCGACGACTTCGAGACGCTGCGCGCCGCGATGGGCAAACTGCGCCTCAACGACGCCAGCTTTTCCTTCGAGATGGAGACGTCAGCTGCGCTCGGCTTCGGCTTCCGCTGCGGCTTCCTGGGGCTTCTTCACCTCGAGATCATCCAGGAGCGGCTGTCGCGCGAATTCGATCTCAACCTGATCGCGACCGCGCCGAGCGTCATCTACAAGATGAAGCTCACCGACGGCCAGGAGATCGAGATCCACAATCCCGTCGACATGCCCGACGTGGTCAAGATCGCCGAGATCGACGAGCCCTGGATCGAGGCGACGATCCTGACGCCCGACGAATATCTCGGCAGCGTCCTGAAGCTGTGCCAGGACCGCCGCGGCGCGCAGAAGGAGCTCACTTACGTCGGCTCCCGCGCCATGGTGAAATACGACCTGCCGCTCAACGAAGTCGTGTTCGACTTCTACGACCGCCTGAAGTCGGTGTCGAAAGGCTACGCCTCGTTCGACTATCACCTGACCGACTACAAGCCGGCCGACCTCGTCAAGATGCAGATCCTGGTCAATGCCGAGCCGGTCGATGCGCTCTCGATGCTGGTCCACCGCACTCGCGCCGAAGGGCGCGGCCGCGCCATGGTCGAGAAGATGAAGGAGCTGATCCCGCCGCACATGTTCCAGATCCCGATCCAGGCGGCGATCGGCGGCAAGGTGATCGCGCGCGAGACGGTGCGCGCGCTGCGCAAGGACGTCACCGCAAAATGCTACGGCGGCGACATCACGCGTAAGCGCAAGCTTCTGGAGAAGCAGAAGGAAGGCAAGAAGAAGATGCGGCAGTTCGGCAAGGTCGACATCCCGCAGGAGGCCTTCATCGCCGCGCTGAAGGTGGACAGCTGAGGCGACGCTCGGGACGGGCCGGCGCGGTCGCCGAGGCCGGCAAACAGGCGGCAAACAAAAAAGCGCGAAAACAACCCCATGCACAGTAGCCGCCCCCTTGGCGGCACTGTGCTTTTTTCGATTTTACGAAGTCGGCTTGCTCCGTCGGGCAAAACAGGGGTATGGTGGCATCATCGCAGCAGGCCGGATGAGCCAGCACGATCGTCCATCTGCATTTTTTAAAGTACCGATCATTGCATTCATGAACGGAGCTGTCATGCAGCGACGCGAGCTTCTCGCACTGATCGGTGCCGCGGCGGCCTGGTCACCCCTTGCTCGCGCGCAACAGCCAAAGAAAGTCCCCCATATTGTCTTCTTGACCACCGGCTCGATCGAGCAAACCCGCACTTCGGTGGCTGCCTTTCAGCAAGGACTACGCGAACGCGGTTATATCGACGGCGAGAATATCATGGTAGAGCTTCGAGCAGCCGATTCAAAGGTCGAACAACTCCCGGCATTGGCGAGTGACCTCGTCCGTCTGAATCCTGCTCTTATAGTTGCAGCGAATTCGCTTGCTGCGCGGGCCGTGCAGCAAGCCACCAAATCGATTCCTGTTGTTGTGCCAGTTATGGGCGACCCAATCGAAGACGGACTCGTTGCCAGCATCGCCCGACCAGGAGGTAACATCACCGGACTGACCTTCATCGGCCCGCAGCTTGTTCCCAAGCGGCTTGCGCAATTGAAGGAAGCTTTGCCCAAGGCGTCTCGGATAGCAGCGATTTGGCACCCGGCTGCATACGGCAAGTCTACAATTCAAGGCATGATCAGCGGTGCGGAGTCAGCATCAAAAACCGTAGGCGTTCATTTGCAACTCATTGCTGTCCAAGATCCTGACGGGCTGGGCGAGGCGTTTTCCGCGCATGCGGGCGCGCGCGCCGATGCATTCTTCCTATTTCCCAGCCCGCTGTTCTTCATTGCACGCAAGCGCATCGTCGAGCTCGCCGCAGAACATCGGCTGCCGCTTTTTGCCATTGGCAAGGAATTTGTTCAACTCGGTGCGCTACTGTCCTACGGAGCGGATATCATCGACTTGAACCGGCTATGCACTGAATACGTCGATAAGATCCTCAAGGGTGCCAAGCCCGGGGATCTGCCGGTCGAGCAACCGACCAAGTATGAACTGTTCATCAACCTCAAGACTGCAAAGACACTCGGGATCGAAGTTCCTGCTACATTGCTGGCCCGCGCGGACGGGGTGATAGAATGATCGACTGATGCAAGTCGATGCATGCAAGCCCGCGGACGGCCGGTCTTTTCGTCCCGTTCCCGACGTGTTGACCAAGGCCGCGTGAGGTCGGTTTCGTCAAGCGCGATCGGTTCGTAGGGTGGGCAAAGCGAAGCGTGCCCACCACCTGTCGGGGATCACGAAGAGATGGTGGGCACGGCGCTCCGCGCCTTTGCCCACCCTACGAAAGCCGTGCTCGCGTAGGCTCACCTCACGGCATCTTCTTCTTCGCCTCGACGTAGCGTGCAAAATTGTCGAGGATCGCCTGCCAGCCACTCCGCTGCTGCTCCTCCGAGTGCGTGGTCTCGGCGTCGAAGACGACGCGGACGACAACGCCTTTTGCGCCGGGCACGAACTCAACCTCGGCCTTGCGATCACCGAACGCGTATTCGATCCGCTTGTGCTCGACAATCCTGGTGTAGGTGCCGGCGAAGTCGAAGCCCATGCTGCCGTCCTTGGCTTCCATCCGCGACGAGAAGTCGCCGCCCTCCCGCAGGTCGACCGTCGCCTTTGTCGTATGCCAGTCGTCGGACGGCGAATTCCATTTCACGATGTCGGCAGGCGTCGTATAGGCCTGCCAGACCTGATCAATGGGGGCTGCGACGCTGGTTTCGACGGTGATCCTCATGGGTATTGCTCCAGTTTTCGACTTTGACGGCTCGAGTTGACGAAATCACGTCGCGTGTGCCGGGTCATCTCCGGCATGTCCGGGGCGTGTCCACCCAAGGACGATCGAGACCAGCCCATGCCGACATGGTCCGGCCGTCAATTCGCTAAGAAAGTTAGAACCAACCAAATTGTGTGCTGTGGGGAAGATGGCAGACGCGTCGCTCGACCACCCTGCGCGCTCTTCAGATCGGCCTTGTCTTCCCTCGAATGGCCATCGCCCGTTTCAGGGCCTGCTCGGCATCGGCGTGGCGACCTTGATTGTCGTAGAGGCTGGCGAGGTTGTCGAGGACGCCAGCAAGATCCGGATGATCAGGGCCGAAGGTTTTCTCGAAAATGGCCACCGACTGCTTGAACAGCCGCTCGGCCTCGGCGTTGCGTCCCTGACGCCCGTAGAGCGCACCGAGATTGTTCAGCGCTTGCGCGATGTCGGGATGATCAGGGCCGTACGCCTTCTCGGTCACGGCCATCGCCCGCTGCAGCAGCCGCTCGGCATCGGCGTAGCGATGCTGCTGGGTGTAGGTGTCGGCCAAATTGTTCATCAGCACCGTCGCTTCGGGGTCGTCGGGGCCGAGCGCTTTCTGCAGCACGGCGAGGCCCCGCTCGAACAGCGGCTCGGCCTGATCGTATCGGCCCTGGCTGCTGTAGACGGCGCCGAGATTGCACAGCGGCAACACGATCGACGGATCGTCGGAATCGAGCACTTTCTCGCCGATGGCGATCGATCGCTTCAGGAGCGGCTCCGCTTCCGCGTAGCGTCTTTCCGCGCGGTAGAGATCGCCGAGATTGTTCAGCACCATTGCGACTTCCGCGTGATCCGGACCGAGCGTCTTCTCGCGGATGGCCAGCGCGCGCTTGTACAGCGGCTCGGCAACGGCGTATTCGCCGAGATTGTGATGGATCGTACCGAGGTCGCTCAGCGGCATCGCGACGCGCGCATCGTCAGGGCCGAACTCCTTCTCGTGAAGGGAGAGAGACTTCTGAGCCAACGGCAAGGCTTCCATGTATTTCCCGGCCCGATAAAATTCCTTCATCTGCCGCGTCAGCGCGTCCGTCTCGTCCTCTTCGGCATGTGATGGCACGCCGAACGGAAGGATCAAGGCAAGCGCCGTGACTGCAACACGGATCGATGCTTTCAGCGCCTTCATCGCGCCTTCCCTCGTCGCATCCTGCGCTGCTCCTCAGATCGGCCTTGTCTTGCCCCGGATGGCCATCGACCGTTTCAGGACCTGCTGGGCATCGGCATAGCGGCCTTGATACTTGTAGAGACCGGCGAGGTTATCCAGAACGCCGGCGAGATCCGGATGGTTGGGGCCGAGGGTTTTCTCGAAGGTGGCCACCGACCGCTTGAACAGCTGCTCGGCCTCCGCGTTACGGCCCTGACGCCCATAGAGTGCAGCCAGATTGTTCTGCGCCTGCGCGATGTCGGGATGATCGGGGCCGAACGCCTTCTCGGTCACCGCCATCGACCGCTTCAGCAGCCGCTCGGCATCGGCATAGCGATGCCGATTGATATAGGCGTCGGCCAAATTGTTCATCAGCACCGTCGCTTCGGGATCGTCGGGGCCAAGCGCTTTCTGCAGCACGGCAAGGCCTCGCTTGAACAGCGGTATAGCCTGATCGTACCGGCCCTGATGGCTGTAGACCGCGCCGAGATTGCTCAACGCCGGCACGATCGACGGATTGTCGCTCCTCTCGTTGATGGCGATCGAGCGCTTGAGTAGCGGCTCCGCTTCCGCGTAACGCTCTTCCGCGCGATAGAGATCGCCGAGATTGTTCAGCACCATTGCGACCTCAACATGATTCGGACCGAGTGTCTTCTCCCGGATGGCCAGCGCCCGCTTGTACAGCGGTTCAGCAACGGCATATTGGCCGAGATTGTAATGAATCGTACCGAGGTCGTTCAGCGGCATCGCGACGAGCGCACCATCGGGGCCGAACTCCTTCTCGCGGAGGGCCAGCGACTTCTGGGCCAACGGCAGTGCTTCCATGTACTTCCCGGCCCGATAAAGCTCCTTCATCTGCCGGGTCAGCGTGCCCGCCTCGTCCTCTTCGGCATAGGATGGCACGCCGAACGACAGGCTCAAGGCAAGCGCAGTAACTGCAACGCAGATCGATGCTTTCAGAGCCTTCATCACGCGTTCCTTGGTCGCGGTTCTCACCGACATACGCGACTTTGGTGCAGCCGGAAGGCGGAATGGTTCAAAGTCCTCGCCTGGGCGCCCCCGGCCAGGGGCACAAGAAAGATCGAGGTGTTGCCTCCCGCCAACCTCTGATCCAGGCGTGCTGCCGGCGACGCCTCGCTCGGTATCTGGCCCGTGATCCGGGTGGGACGGCTTACGAGCATTTGGAGCATGCTATAGTCTTGCTATCGCACGGCAGCTTCGAGCGAGGTCACATGCGACGGCGCGCATTCATCGGGCTGATGACGGGAGCAATCGGCTGGCCGCTCATCGCACGCGCCCAGCAGTCTTCCGCAACGCCGCGCGTCGTCCAGTTGGGACCGGTCGAAGTTCCCGCGCAGATCGCAGCAACCAAAAGGCTGCTTGCAGAGCTTGGTTACGTCGAGGGGCGGATTCGACTCGAGTTTCGTCACGCAGCCGGAGATGCCGATGCACTACCGGCGCTCGCGCAGGAGATCGTGCGGGAAGGCCGGGTGGACGTGATCATCGCAATCAGCACTCCTGCCGCTCTCGCGGCCTACAAGGCAACGCGAACCATCCCGATCGTGACCCTTGCTGCCGTCGATCCCGTCGCATCCGGACTGGCCGACAGCCTCGCCCGCCCCGGCCGCAACGTGACCGGCATCGCGGTCTTCTCGGAGGAAACCACTGCAAAGCGGATCGAGCTCATGCGGGAAATCCTGCCCCAGGCCGTGCGCCTCGGAACTGTCACGACAAAGGTGTCGAGCGGTGCACAGAGTCTCACGCCTGTTCTGGAGGCCGGCCGCAAGCTCGGCTTTCAGGTTGAAACCATCAACATCGATGATCCCGCAAGCATCGGGACGATGCTGAGCGCGGACAACCTTGCCCAATTTGACGGTCTTGTTTTCGTTCCGGACGTCGTGCTCGGCGGCCACCAGGCCGAAGTCATCAGGCTGGTGAACCTGAGCGGGAAGCCTGCGATCTTTGCTTCACCCGATTGGGTCGCGAACGGCGCCTTCATGTCGTTCGGCCCCGACTTTGCAGACGCAGGGCGCCGCCTGATTGCGCAGGTTGATCGCGTTCTGCGGGGCGCAAAGCCGGGCGACCTGCCTTTCGAACGACCCACCAAGTTCGACCTCAGGATCAATCTCCGCATCGCCAGGGCGCTGGGTCTCGACCTGCCCGCAACCGTTGTCGCCCGCGCCGACGAAGTGATTGAGTAACCGCAGGATTCTACCCGGGCTCAACCGCCCTGCCCCTCGCCCGGTATGCAGGCGTGCGTCTGCACGCCGATCCCTGATCGATCATTGCCCGAGCTGTTGGAGCACAGCAGACCACAACGCGAGCGGCTCCCTGAGCGCTCCGGGTTCGTTCGGCTTTTGGCGAACGGCGGTGTGCACCATGACGAGCTTGGAGGCGGGATCGACCAGGATGAGCTGACCGCGAATGCCGAGCAGGGCAAATCGGCGCTGCTCGCCGGGGAGGAGCCACACCTGATAGCCATAGCCGAAATAGCGCGTGGCCACGTGCGGGGCGAGATGGCCGTCGGCCGGCCGCACGGTCGTGGCATCCAGCAGCCACTGCCGGGGGATCAGCTGCCGGCCTTCCCAGGCGCCGTCATGGGCGAGCAACCGGGCGAGGCGCGCATAATCGCGCAAGGTTGCGTTGAAGCAGCAAAAGGCGATCTCCTGCCCGCTGCCGTCGATCACCCAGGAAGCATCCGCCTCGGTGCCGATGCGGTCCCAGATCCGGTCGTGGAGATAATCGGCAACCGGCGTGCCGGTGGCGGCGCGCAGGACCAGGCCGAGGATCTCGGTTTCAACGCTGGCATAGTGGAATTTGGTGCCTGGCGGTGCAGTTCGGGTGTTGAACTGCGCGACGATGGCGGCGGGATCTTTCGGCGGGCCGGCGAACAGGGCCCGCCCAAGCCGGGCGATGTCGTCGTTCCCGTCGTAGACTTCCGAGAATTCGACGCCCGACGACATGTTCAACAAGGCGCGTATGGACGTGTTGCCAAATTCCGTGCCTGCAAGGCCGGGAACGTAGGTCACGACGACGTCATCGATCGACTTGATCCGTCCCTCCGAGACCGCGATCCCGACCAGCATGGCCACCAGCGTCTTCGCCATGGACTGCGAGACAAAGCGGTGGTGGTCGGTCCGCGCATATTGATAGTGCTCGTACAGGATGGTGTCGTCCCTGGCGATCAGGAGTCCCGTCGCCGGGTTGCGCTTGAGGTAGTCCGCGATGCCGAGCTTTTCGGTACCAAAACTGTAGGTGATCGACGGCTCCGGCGCGCGCTTGAATTGCCAGGCCGTCGTCGCGCGAGCGACCCGGCGCGAGGGATAGATCTCGCCGAAATGGCTGTAGCTGCCGACGAGCCTGTCGAGCTCCGGGGCGGCTCCCCGCGTGCCGACCGGATAGCCTTCCGCCGCGCCGTAGAGCTCGGCATCGGGGCCGCTGTCCGAAAAGACCGGCCCCGGCTTGGCGGGCGCGCTTCGGACGTCCTGCGCGCAGGCCGGGGCCGTCCAGACGGCGGAGGCGAAAATGACGGACAAGAAAAGCCTGCGGCACCCGCGTGGCCTGCACAGCGCTCCCCGGATCATTGCACTTGCCTCCTCGCACGTTCGTGTGTGTGTGCGCTTATGAGAACAACATCGCAGGCCAGTGACACGCGGCATGCTATCACTACGAGCAGACGGTGTCAGCCGGCGGTGGCCACCCGCCTTGCTCTCGCCCCGCAGATAAGTCACCATCCCTCCCGCGCACCATCAACAAGAGCAAAAGCGCTGAGGAAACGCATGAGCAAGCCGTCAAGCTTCGACTATGGCTGGGTCGTTGTCGCCGCAGGTGCGCTGATGACCTGCATCGGGTTCGGTACGATGCTGTCGCTGGCGGTGTTCTTGCAGCCGATCTCCGAGGCGATGGGCTGGTCGCGCGCCGGCGTGTCGGCGGCCGCGACGCTGGATTTCCTCTGCATGGGATTCGCCGCATTCCTATGGGGCACGCTGTCGGACCGGTTCGGCACCCGCATCGTGGTGCTCTCGGGAAGCGTTCTGCTGGGACTAGGTCTCGTCACCGCGAGCCAGGCCGCAAGCCTGTGGCAATTCCAGCTCTGCTTCGGCGTGCTGATCGGGATCGCCGTGGGCAGCTTCTACGCGCCGATGATGGCGCTGGCGAGCGCCTGGATCGAGAAGAACCGCAGCCTCGCCGTGGCGCTGGTCTCCGCCGGCATGGGCGTGTCGCCAGTGACGGTCGCGCCGGCCGCGAGCTGGCTGATCACGGCCTATGATTGGCGCACCGCGATGCTGATGATCGGCTGTGCTGCCTGGGCGCTGTTGATCCCCGCATGCTTCCTGGTGCGTCCGGCGCCGTCAGCCGCGGGCTCCGCAACGACGGACGTGACGCCGGAGGTCGAGATGAACGCGGCGCAGGCACTGCGCACGCCGCAATTCATCGCGCTCGCAGCGGCGCATTTCGCCTGCTGCGCGGCGCATTCCGGCCCGATCTTCCACATGGTGTCCTATGCGATGGTCTGCGGCATCGCTCCACTCACGGCGGTGACGGTCTATAGCGTCGCCGGCGTCTCAGGCCTCGGGGGACGCCTGCTGCTGGGCGCGCTGGCCGATCGCATCGGCGCGAAACCGGTCCTTGTCGGCGGGCTGTTCGTGCAGGCGATGTGCATCGCGACCTATCTGGCGGTGGCGCAGCTCGGCGAGTTCTACGCGTTGTCAGTCGTGTTCGGCCTCGCCTATGGCGGGGTGATGCCGCTCTATGCGGTGCTGGTCCGCGAATTCTTCGGCGCGCGCATCATGGGCACGGTGTTCGGTGCGGTCTCGGCCTTCGCCAGCCTCGGCATGGCGCTCGGACCCTGGGCCGGCGGGATCGTGTTCGACACGTTCCAGCAATACACCTGGCTGCACGCCGGCTCCTTCGCGATCGGGCTTGCGGCGGTCGCAGTCGCACTGAGCTTCCCGACCCGACGGCCATCGCTCGATCTTGGCCGCGCGACGGCGTGACACCGACCTGTGGCGATTGCCGGATTTGATTTTCCCAGCCGAACGTCATGACCATCATTTCTCTTGAGCGCAGCGCCGACACTCTTCCCGCGGA
This sequence comes from Bradyrhizobium sp. NC92, assembly GCF_025200865.1. NCBI lineage: Bacteria > Pseudomonadati > Pseudomonadota > Alphaproteobacteria > Hyphomicrobiales > Nitrobacteraceae > Bradyrhizobium > Bradyrhizobium sp. NC92. Next base: position 790,538 of record NZ_CP104171.1, on the reverse strand, counting down.
TTTTCCCGCGCTGGAGGCCGACGCCAAGGCCGATGGACATGCGCACTTGACCCGTCTGGCGGCGGAATTCGCAACTGATCGCGCCATGTTTCACACGATATTCACCTGCCATCTCGATGGCAGATTGGCGGGTATCGGCGCGATCACCAACGAGCCTGCACCGGCGCCGGTGCCCATGTGGCGGATGCGGCGGTTTTACGTGCACCAGGACTACAGGAGACGCAACATCGCCAGGGCCATCGCGAACGCCTTGCTGCAAGACGCTGCTGGGAAGGTCGCAATGGTCACCGTCCACGCAGGGAATGCCCGCGCTGCGCGGTTTTGGGAAGCGATGGGATTCTCCGCGGTCGACGGCCAACCCTGGTCCCACCAAGCACATCTGCCGATCCCGGAGCCTGCCGGCGGCTCGTGAGCGGCTCTGCAAAGCCTTGCTTCGAGGGCCGGATGCACTTTCTGACGGCGGTCAGATTGGTGTAGCATTCCGTTGTGATCTGATCGTTCCGGCATCGCGAGAGGCCAAATGAGGCGACATGGAATGCAGCATACGGCGCGCGCTCGACGATGACGCCGCAGCCATCAGCGCGGTCATCTTGCGTGCGCTGCGCGAGACGAATGCGAAGGACTATACGGCGGAGATCATCGCGCGGGTCGAGCGCAGCTTCGGCCCGGACGCCGTGCGCCGGCTGATCGGGCAGCGCACCGTTTTCGTCGCCACGATCGGCAGCCGCGTGGTCGGAACGGCAAGCCTCGACGGAAGCGTCGTCCGCACCGTCTTCGTTGCTCCGGACGTTCAGGCTCGCGGGATCGGCAAGCTGCTGATGGCCGAGATCGAGCGCACGGCGCGCGAGCGAAACATTCCGTCCTTGACGGTCCCGTCATCGGTCACTGCAGCGACCTTCTATGCGCGACTGGGGTTCAACACGGTGCGCGACAGCTATTATGGGGAGGAACGCACGACATCATGGAGCGAGTGCTCACTGCGCGGTCCTAGGGCTGGTGGACGCCGATGGCAATCGCTGCGCAGAGTGCGACGCGTCTTGTTTGGCGCGTTTCTCAAGCTTGCACTGAGACGGAGTGATCACGCCACCAGCGCGGCGTCCTCTTCACCGTCGATGCCGCGCTGTGCGGCCAGCAGGCTGATGATCTCCGCATTCGGCCGGGCCTTGCTGAACAGGAAACCCTGGCCCTCATGGCAGCCTTCGGCGCGGAGGCAGCTGAGCTCGGCCTCGGTCTCGACGCCCTCGGCGGTGATGGTGACGCCAAGACCTTTGCCGAGGCTGACGATGGAGCGAATGATCGCCTGGGCCTCGCGGTTGGCGGCGAGATCGCGCACGAAGGACTGGTCGATCTTGATCTTGTCGAACGGGAAGCTGCGCAGATAGCTGAGGCTGGAATAGCCGGTGCCGAAATCGTCCATGGAGATGCGCACGCCGAGCGCGCGCAGCGCATGCAGCGTCGCCAGCACCTGCGCGCTCTTCTCAAGGAGCAGCGTCTCGGTGATCTCGAGCTCGAGCCGCCGCGGCGGCAGGCCGGAATGCTTCAGTGCGTCGGTCACCATCGAGAGCAGATTGCCGCTGCGGAACTGGAGCGGCGACAGGTTGACGGCGACGCGGACGTCGTCGGGCCAGGTCGCGGCATCGAGGCATGCCCGGCGCAGCATCAGCCCGCCGAGCGGATTGATCAGGCCGGTGTCTTCGGCAACCGGAATGAACTCGGCCGGCGACACCATGCCGCGCTCGGCATGCGGCCAGCGCACCAGCGCCTCGAAGCCGGTGATGCGGCCGCTCGTGAGGTCGATCAGCGGCTGGTAGTACGGACGCAGCACGTCGTTCTGGATCGCGTCGCGCAGCTCGACCTCGATCTTGCGGCGGCTCTGCGCCTTCGCATCGAGCGCGGCCTCGAAGAAGGCGAAGCTGCCGCGCGCGTCCAGTTTGGCGCGCGACAGCGCCATGTCGGCGCTCTTGAGCAGCTTTTCGGAATCCTCGCCGTCGCCCGGCGCCATCGCAATGCCGATCGAGGCGCCGATCACCACGGAATGGCCGTCGAGCAGATAGGGATCGGCAATCGCCGCCAGGAGGCGCTTGGCCAGCATCACCGCGTCCTCGGGACGCGCCAGCCCGCTTTGCACGATCGCGAACTCGTCGGAATTGAGCCGCGCCAGCGCATCCTCTTCCCGCAAGGTGGAGCGCAGCCGCTTGGCGACGCCGCGCAGGAGCTTGTCGCCGACCGCGTGCCCCAACGTGTCGTTGACCGCCTTGAAATTGTCGAGCCCCAGCATCAGCAGCGCGACCTTCTCGGCGCTGCGCCGCGTGTGCAGCAACATCTCGTCGACCTGCTGCCGCAGCAGGCTGCGATTGGGCAGGCCGGTCAGCCCGTCATGCTGGGCCATGAAGGCGAGCCGCGCCTCGGCGCGCTTGCGCTCGGTGATGTCCATCAGCGCGAGCAGCACCGCGGGCCGCTCGGCATAGGTCAGCTCGCGGGAATAGATCGCAAGGTCGATCAGCGCGCCGTCGGCCTTGACATGCTTCCAGGTGCGGCCGGCCTGCTCCTCGCCGGTCTCATCGACGGTCCAGGGCGGCTCGCTATCGAAGGCCTGCAGGGAGCGGATCTTCAATCGCTCGAACTCGGCCCGGCTATAGCCATAATGCGCGACCGCGGCATCGTTGACGCCGAGGATGCGCTCGTCGTCCAGCGCGCAGACGATCATGGGCACGGGATTGCCGTCGAACAGCAGGCGGAACGAGGCCTCGCGCTGCTTGAGCTCGGTGATGTCGACGCGCAGGCCGACGACGCCACCGTCATCGGTCAAGCGCTCGTCGATCAGGATGACGCGGCCGTCGGACAGCTTCTGCTCGTGGCGCGCGCCGGGCTTGTAGAGCTTTTGCAGGCGCTCGGCGATCCAGGCGTCCTCGTTGCCGACGGCCTCGGGATAGTCGCCGCGTGCGACGCCGATGCGCAGCGTGTCCTCGAGGCGCGCGCCTTCCTCGAACAGATCGGCGGTCTTGCTGTAGATCTCGGCGTATTTCTTGTTCCAGAGGACGTAGCGGCCTTCGGCATCGAGAAACACGATGCCCTGCGGCAGGATATCGATGGCCTGGCGCAGGCGCTCATGGGATTTGCGCGCGTCCGCGATCGCGGCTTCCGCCTCGGCACGGCTGCGCAGGACTTCGTCGCGTTCGGAAAGGGCACGCGAGGCACGCGCGAAACGCGACTTGCGCGCCTTCTGGCCGGCACGGGCAAGCACGCTTTGCTTTCGCTTTCTTGCTTTTCGAGACCCCAAACTCAACTTCACTCGTCCCAGTCGCGCCCAGCGGCCGCAAGTCTTGGTCGGGAAGTCTTGGGGCAAGTGTCTGAAAAAAAAGTAATCTTGCCCGGACGCGGTCCGCACGCGGCGGCGCTTGCTGCCTGTTTGCGCGGCGCGGCGAGCGGCTGCAGGCGCCATCAGACTGAGTGTGGCGTCGCAATCAATGAGCGATCCGGTGCAAAATTGCGCGCGCGCCTGAATCCGTTCCGAAACCGCGCGCGATTGCATGCCAGCCGCAAGTATTCCCCGCTCAACGCACGAATTTTGGTCAATGCAGGATACGGTTATTGCACCGTTAAGAAGCGGCGGGTCGAGACGCGATTCGGGCGAGCTGCGGTGAGCCGGCGGCGGGCTCAGCGCCTCGTTCTTAACCCTGGTGCAGCATTGGGCTATAAGAGCGTCAGCATGAGTCGCCGCGGCATCACCCTCCTCCTGCTCTCGTTCGTCTGCCTGGGCGCCGGTAGCGCGCTGGCCCAGGACAAGGGCAGCATCACCCCGAAGCCGCTGCCGCCGCTCGCCAATCCGAACGACCCCGATCTCGCCGCGAAGGAACTGTTCGCGCGCAAGCTGCTGCCGTCGAAGGGGCCGACCCATGTCATCGGCTCCTACACCAAGGGCTGCATCGGCGGCGCCGAGCAGATGCCGGTCAACGGCGATCATTGGCAGGTGATGCGGCTGTCGCGGAATCGCAGCTACGGTCATCCCGACATGATCGCGCTGATCAGGCGGCTCGCCGCCAAAGCGCACAAGGACGCGGGCTGGCCCGGCATCCTGGTCGGCGACATCGCGCAGCCGCGCGGCGGGCCGGCGCTGTCGGGCCATGCCAGCCACCAGATCGGTCTCGACGCCGACATCTGGCTGACGCCGATGCCGGACCGCCGGCTCTCGCGCGAGGAGCGCGAGGAAATGTCGGCGGTGATGATGGTGCGCCCGGACCGGCTCGACATCGACCCCAAGGTGTTCACACCAGGCCACGTGCTGGTGCTGCGCGACGCGGCGCGGGAGCCCGGCGTGCAGCGCATCTTCGTCAACGCCGCGATCAAGAAGGCGCTGTGCCGCGAGGCCAAGGGCGATCGCGCATGGCTGTCGAAGATCCGCCCCTGGTGGGGCCACGACTACCACTTCCACATTCGCATGCGCTGCCCGGCGGGAGCCGGCGAATGCGAGGGCCAGCCGTCACAGGCCGAGGACGAAGGCTGCAAGCCCGCCGATCTCGCCTACTGGTTCTCCGACGCGGTGCTGCACCCCAAGCCGCCGCCCGAGCCGCCCAAGCCGAAACCGCCGATGACGCTCGCGCAGATGCCGGCCGCCTGCAAGGCGGTGCTGCATGCAGGCGACGCGAAGCCATAAGGGAAGCTGCCGCGGAATGCACCGTCGTCGTCCCGGGGCGCGAAGCGAGCCCGGGATGACGAACTCAGTTGCCTTTGACGTGGGGCCGCGGCCTGCTATGTTTGCACTGCGATATCCCCGCCGGCCGTAAGCCGTCGCAAGGGACCGTGGAACAGCGCTTCCGCCCGTCGCATCTGCCCGACCCAACGCCAGATTTTGCGCGTGCACCTTGCGCGCGCGAGCTCGCACGGAGCGCATCCCATGTTTCGTCTCTCAGGACTTTTCGCCGCCTTGGTCATTCTCGCCGGCACGGCCCTCGCGCCCGCCGCGGCCGAGGACAAGACCATCACGGTGTTCGCTGCCGCCTCGATGAAGAACGCGCTGGACGAGATCGACGCTGCCTACACCGCCAAGACCGGCGTCAAGTTCAGCGTCAGCTACGCCGCAAGCTCGGTGCTGGCCAAGCAGATCGAGCAGGGCGCGCCGGCCGACGTGTTCGTTTCCGCGGACACCGACTGGATGGACTACGCGATCTCCAAGAAGACCATCAACGAGCCGACACGCGTCAACCTGCTGGGCAACAGCATCGTGCTGATCGCGCCGAAGGATTCCAAGATCGACAACGTGACGATCGCGCAAGGCTTCGATCTGGCCAAGCTCGCCGGCGACGGCAGGATCGCGACGGGCGACGTCAAGTCGGTACCGGCAGGGAAATATGCCAAGGCGGCGCTGGAAAAGCTCGGGGCCTGGCAGGCCGTAGAGTCGAAATTCGCCATGGGCGAGAGCGTGCGCGCGGCGCTGACGCTGGTCGCCCGCGGCGAGGCCAATCTCGGCATCGTCTATTCCACCGACGCCAAGGTCGAGCCGGGCGTGAAGATCGTCGGCACCTTTCCGGCGGATTCGCATCCTGCGATCATCTATCCGGTCGCGGCAACCACCACCGCCAAGCCGGAGACGAACGACTATCTCGCCTTTCTGCGCTCGACGGCGGCCAAGACCATTTTGGAAAAATACGGCTTCAAGTTCCTGATCAGCCCAACGACCTGATTCTTGCAAACCTGATTTCTGCGACCCGATATGACGACTTGATGTTCGAGATCTCTGCCGCCGAATGGACGGCGATCCTGCTTTCGCTCAGGGTCGCCGTCATCGCCACGCTGGTCGCGACGCCGTTCGGCATCGCGCTGGCGTGGCTGCTCGCGCGACGTGACTTCTGGGGCAAGTCGATACTGGACGCCTTGGTGCACCTGCCGCTGGTGCTGCCGCCTGTGGTCACCGGCTATCTGCTGCTGCTCAGCTTCGGCCGCAAAGGTCTCATTGGCGGCTTTCTTGCCGACCATCTCGGCATCGTCTTCGCGTTCCGCTGGACCGGTGCTGCGCTCGCCTGCGGCGTGATGGCGTTTCCGCTTCTCGTCCGCCCGATGCGGCTGTCGATCGAGGCGATCGATCGCCGGCTCGAGCAGGCCGCCGAGACGCTCGGCGCAGCCCCGTGGAAAGTGTTTTTCACGGTGACGCTGCCGCTGGCGCTGCCGGGCGTGCTCGCCGGCATGGTGCTGGGCTTTGCCAAGGCGATCGGCGAGTTCGGCGCCACCATTACCTTCGTCTCCAACATTCCCGGCGAGACCCAGACGATTTCGTCGGCGATCTATTCGCTGATCCAGACGCCGGACGGCGATGCCGCTGCGGGAAGGCTCGTGATCGTCTCGATCGTGCTCGCGATCGGCGCGCTGATCGCGGCCGAGTGGTTCGCCCGCCGCGCCACGCAGCGGCTGCACGGGAATTGACCATGCTGCGCGTCGACGTCGAAAAACAGCTCGGCGAATTCTCGCTTCACGCGTCCTTCAGCAGCGAGGGGCGTGTCATCGGGCTGTTCGGCGCCTCGGGTGCCGGTAAGAGCTCGCTGGTCAACATGATCGCCGGGCTGCTGCGGCCCGATCGCGGCACCATCACGATCGACGGCGAGATCGTCGACGACACCGCGGCGGGCATTCACGTGCCCACTTACCGCCGCCGCATCGGCTACGTGTTCCAGGATGCGCGGCTGTTTCCGCATCTGAGCGTGGCGCAGAACCTCGACTATGGGCGGCGCATGAACGGACTTGCGCCCGATCCGGCGCAGCACAAGCGCATCATCGAGTTGCTCGACATCGGCGCGCTCAGGGATCGCCGTCCCGGGAAGCTGTCCGGCGGCGAGCGCCAGCGCGTCGCGCTCGGCCGCGCGCTGCTGTCGAAGCCCCGCCTCCTGCTGCTCGACGAGCCGCTCGGCGCGCTCGACGAGGGCCGCAAGCTCGAGATCCTGCCCTATCTCGTGCGACTGCGCGACGAGGCCAATGTGCCGATGGTCTATGTCAGCCATGACGTCGCCGAGCTGCGCCAGCTCGCGACGCAGATCGTGATGCTGAAGCAGGGGCGGGTCACGTCATTGGGCGGGGTGAAGGTGCTGACGTGAGGGCCCGTGGCCCATCCCTTGCGAGCGTAGCGAAGCAATCCAGAGACTATCCGGGGCGGCAGTCTGGATTGCTTCGTCGCAAGAGCTCCTCGCAATGACGAGTGCTTCGCTGGCTTTGTCCTGCCAACCACCAGACTTCGTAGGGTGGGGAAAAGCGCGCTCTTCGCGCGCCGTGCCCACGTCGTTCCTGCTGGTGGGCACGGCGCAAGGGCGCCTTTGCCCACCCTACGGCAGCGTCAGACCCCCGCCACCGAGGACCACAGCTCGGCGAGCTTCTTCCGCAGCGCCTGGGTGCGTGTCGGCGGCGGCGGCGTCTCGTCATCCTCCGGCAGGCGCAGGCCGACGACGTTGACGCGGCCACCGGAGATGCTGCGGGCGACCAGCACGATCTCGTCCAGCGCGAGCTCGGCGCCCTCCTTCGGCGCGCGATCGAGATGGACGTCGAAGTAATCGGCGAGCGTGAGCTTGCTCTCGTCCTCGCTCACCTTGACGCCGTAGATCTCGGCGAGCTCGGCGAGCGTGTGCTCGCCGGAGACCATGAAGTCGCCGAGCAGATGCGGATCCGGCGCGGTGCTCGGCTGCATGTCGACGAAGAAGCGGTCGAGCGACTCGGCCTTTTCCGGCGGCGCCAGCAGATAGATGTAGTCGCCCGGCGCGATCGGGTCGGCTTCCGTTGGCGTCAGGATGTTCTCGTTGCGGATGACGAGCGTCGGCTTGGACCAGGACGGGATCAGACCGCGGCGGAAATACAGGCTCTTGGGCCGCACCGGATAACCGACCAGCTGCTGCTCGAGCTGGCCGGGCAGATCGAGCTCGACGCGGCGCGGGCCGCGTTCGGCGCGCGGCAGCGCCACGTGCAGCTTGCGGGCAGCCGGCGCCAGCGTCCAGCCCTGCAGCAGGAGCGAGATGATGACGACGACGAAGGCGACGTCGAAATAGAGATAGGCCTTGGACAGGCCGACCAGCATCGGGATCGAGGCCAGGAAGATCGCGACGGCGCCGCGCAGACCAGTCCAGGCGATGAAGATCTTCTCGCGCCAGTTGAAGCGGAACGGCGACAGGCACACGAACACCGCGAGCGGCCGTGCCACCAGCATCAGGACGAGCGCGACGGCGACCGCCGGCAGCACGCTGGCCCCCAGCCGGCTCGGCGAGACCAGAAGGCCGAGCAGCACGAACATCACGATCTGCGCCAGCCAGGTCGCGGCATCGAGGAAGGTCACCACCGAATTATGGGCGCGGGTCGGCCGGTTGCCGATGATGATGCCTGCGAGATAGACGGCGAGGAAGCCGGAAGCGTGCATGATCTGCGAGCCGCCGAAGATCACGAGCGCGCCCGTGGTCACGAAGGGCGCATGCAGGCCCTGCGGCAGGGCGACCTTGTTGAGCGCGATGACGACGAGCCGGCCGCCGAACACGCCGACGACGGCGCCCAGTGCCGCCTCCAGCACGAACTCCATCAGCACGTGGCCGGCCGAGCTCGAGCCGACCGAGATGTATTCCACCAGCATCAAAGTGAGGAAGATCGCGAAGGGATCGTTGGTGCCGGATTCCGCCTCCAGCGTCGCGCCGACGCGCGGGCGCAGACGCAGGCCCTGGGTGTGCACCAGGAGGAACACGGCGGCCGCGTCGGTCGAGGCCACCACGGCGCCCACCAGCAGCGACTCCGCCCAGTTGAGGTCGAGCGTGTATTTGGCGAACGGCGCCGTGACCAGCGCGGTCAGCAGCACGCCGACGGTCGCGAGCACGAGGGACGGGGCGAGCACGGTGCGGATGCTGGCAAAGCGCGTGCGCAGGCCGCCGTCGAACAGGATCAGGGCAAGCGCGACGGAGCCGACCAGATAGGTGGTGCGGACGTCGTCGAACTGGAGCTGACCGGGGCCGGAATCGCCGGCGAGCATGCCGATGACCAGGAAGACGAGCAGCAAGGGCGCGCCGAAGCGAAGCGCAAGCAGGCTCGAGAGGATGCCGGCCATGACGAGGACGGCGCCGAGCAATATGGCGAGACTGACGGAGTCGAGGGAAGCCATCCACCTTCCGGGTAAAAAATCGCTGGAATTTCATCCTTATCGTCGGCGGACTCGCGCGCCAACCCATTTTCGCGCTTCGCGGCAATCTGCCCGTATTTTACGGCCTTAACGCGCATCACTTCACGGTGTATCGATGGCCCGGCCGCGCCCTGCCCTCGAATCAATTCCTGCCCGCTTGCCGACGAGACCGATGGACATGGACCTCAAAGACTTCATGGAGTTCGTGCAGACCACCGCACGCAGCGTCGGGGCGGAAATCTCCTCACCCTGGTTCTACCTGCAATTCGGTCTCATCCTGGCCGCCGCCGGCATCGCCTATGCCGCGGAAGCCGGCATTCGCAGCCGTGTCGACCTGACCTCGCTGGCGATGCGCTGGCCGCTGCCGCTGCGACACTTCGTTCGGGTCATGGTCGCCAGCGCCTCGACGGCGGTGTTCACGCTGCTCGTGATCGTCTCGCGCGTGGTGATGTATCACGCGACCTGGCCGAGCCGCTCCTATCTCCTGATGGTCGCAGCCAAGCTGGGTTTCGCCTGGCTGGTGATCCGGCTCGTGACCTCGGTGCTGCGCAACGCCTTCATCGTCAAGCTGGTGTCGATCACGGCCTGGTTCGTCGCCGCGCTCTCGATCGTCGGCCAGCTCGATGCGACGGTCGACCTGTTGGATTCCTTCGCGATCGTGCTCGGCGGCCTCAGGCTGACCCCGCTTCTGGTGCTCAAGGCCGGCGCGCTGCTCCTGATCGCGCTCTGGCTCACCAACATCGCCAGCAATTTCGCCGAGAGCCGGATCAATTCGACCACCGACCTGACGCCGTCGGTGCAGGTGCTGCTGGTCAAGATCATCCGCATCGGGCTGCTCACGGTCGCGATCGTGATCGCGCTCGGCGCGGTCGGGATCGACCTGTCGGCACTCGCGGTGTTCTCCGGCGCGGTCGGCGTCGGTATCGGTATCGGCCTGCAGAAGATCGTGGCCAACTTCATCTCGGGGATCATCCTGCTCGCCGACAAATCGGTGAAGCCGGGCGACCTCGTCACCATCGGGGACAATACCGGGCGGATCAGCGCGATGAAGACGCGCTATATTTCCGTCGCCGCCGGCGACGGCCGCGAATTCCTGGTGCCGAACGAGGATCTGGTGACGCAGAAGGTCGTCAACTGGACCTATACCGACAAGAACACGCTGGTGAAGATCGCCTTCGGCACCAATTACGACGCTGACCCGAAATTAGTCTGCAAGCTTGCCGCCGAGACCGCGGAAGCCCACCCACGCGCGCAGAAAGGCAAGCCGCCGACCTGCCTCCTGACCGAGTTCGCGGAGGCCGGGATGAAGTTCTCGCTGACCTTCTGGATCGCCGACCCCGACGGCATGGACAAGGTCAAGAGCGACGTGATGCTGGAGCTGTGGGACGCCTTCAAGCGCGAGGGCATCCGGGTTCCCTACCCCGTCCGCGAAATCCGCATCCGCGGCGGCGCCCTGCCGGTGGAAACCACCGTAGAAGTCCCGAATTAGGTCACTTTCGCCCCCGAGGCTGGCCCCTCGGCTTGCATGAAGCCTGCCAATCATTAAATTGGGGCCTGAAATCAAGCCTTTCCATCGACATCGAGATCAGCCCGAGAAGACCTGACACGCATGAGCTACGTCGACGCCACCGAAACCTCCCTGCGCAAGACCGGACAGATCAAGCTGCACGGGCCCGCCGCCTTTGCCGGCATGCGCAAGGCGGGCGCGCTGGTGGCCAGGTGCCTGGACGAGCTCACCGACATCGTCGGGCCCGGCGTGCCGACCTCCAGAATCGACGAATTCGTCCGCGACTTCGCCTTCAGCCATAGCGCCTATCCGGCGACGCTGATGTATCGCGGCTACCGCTACTCGACCTGCACCTCGCTCAACCACGTGGTCTGCCACGGCATGCCCGGCGATCGTCCGCTGAAGGAGGGCGACATCGTCAACATCGACGTCACCTTAATCGTCGACGGCTGGTATGGCGATTCCAGCCGGATGTATGCGATCGGCCCAATCGCCCGCAAGGCGGAGCGGCTGATCGAGGTGACCTATGAAGCGATGATGCGCGGCATCGCTGCGGTGAAGCCCGGCGCCACCACCGGCGACATCGGCCATGCCATCCAGAGCTTCGTCGAGCCGCAGGGCATGAGCGTGGTGCGCGACTTCTGCGGCCATGGCCTGGGCCGCATGTTCCACGACGAGCCGAACATCATCCATATCGGCCGGCCCGGCGAGGGCGTGCAGCTCAAGCCCGGCATGTTCTTCACTATCGAGCCGATGATCAATCTCGGCAAGCCGCATGTGAAGATCCTCTCCGACGGCTGGACCGCCGTCACCCGCGACCGCTCGCTGTCGGCGCAGTTCGAGCACTCGGTCGGCGTGACCGCGACGGGTGTCGAGATCTTCACGCTGTCGGAGCGGCACGGCGAGAAGCAGATCGGGTGATCTGCGGCACCGCCCTCGTGTGACGCGCGACTGCTGGCGCAATTGACGGTTGCAAAAACGCCGGTCCCCGGCAATGCTGGCGGCCGATGCCCGCCAAGCCTGACCACGACAACAGCAAGCCCGAGGACACGCCGCACTATCTCGGCCATCGCGAGCGGCTGCGCGAGCGCTTCTACAGCGCGGGCGCGGATGCGCTGAGCGATTACGAATTGCTGGAGATGGCGCTGTTTCCGGCGCTGCCGCGGCGCGACACCAAGCCGCTCGCCAAGCTGCTGATCAAGACCTTCGGCTCGTTCCCCGAGGTCGTGCATGCGCCGGTGGCGCGCCTGCGCGAGGTCGACGGGATCGGCGAGTCCGCGATCAACCAGCTCAAGCTGATTGCCGCGGCGGCGCATCGGGTCGCCAAGGGCGAGGTCAACAGCCGCAATGCGCTGTCGTCCTGGAACGAGGTGATCGCCTATTGCCGCACCAGCATGGCGTTTGCCGACAAGGAGCAATTTCGCCTGCTTTTCCTCGACAAGCGCAACCAGCTGATCGCCGACGAGGTGCAGCAGACCGGCACGGTCGACCACACTCCGGTCTATCCGCGCGAGGTGATCAAGCGCGCGCTGGAACTATCGGCGACCGCGCTGATCCTGGTGCACAACCACCCCAGCGGCGATCCCTCGCCCTCGCAGGCCGACATCCAGATGACGAAGGCGATCATCGACATTGCAAAACCGCTGGGGATTGCCGTGCATGATCACATCATCGTCGGCAAGAGCGGGCATGCGAGTTTGCGCGGGCTGCGGCTGATCTAGAGTCTCAAAATCAGATGACAAGGGAACGATGAGCGACTGGCTGCACAATCTGCCGGTGCCCGTCATGGCGCTGGTGATCTTCGGATTCACCTATTTTATGGCCGCGGCGATCTTCGCAGGCATCGCGCTTGTCGCAACGGAGGAGCGTGCCAAATCGCTCAAAGTGATCTCGCCGGGCATGCTGCCCGTGCTCGGCATCATCTTTGGCCTGTTCGTCGCCTTCACCGCAGCGCAGGTGTGGGGCGACAGCGATCGCGCCAGTGCCGCGGTGAGCCGCGAGGCCAGCGCGCTGCGCAGCGCCGTGCTGCTGGCCGGCGGCCTGCCGGCGGAGCAGGAGACGAAGCTGCGCGGCCTGGTGCGCGACTATGTCGGGCAGGCTGTCGCGGTGGAATGGCCGATGATGGCGCATCAGGAGGCATCGCTGAAAGTGACGCCGCCGGCGCTCGCCGATGCCCTGCAGCTCGTCATCACGATGACGCCGCAAGGCACGGGGCAGGCGAATGTGCAACGCGAGCTCATCGCCGCGCTGGAGCAGGCGCTGGATGCGCGGCGGCAGAGGATCATCGTCAGCCTCGCCGCAGTCAATCCAGTCAAATGGTGGTGCCTGTACCTCCAAGCCGCCTGCGCATTGCTGGTGATCGGCCTCGTTCATTGCGACAACCGGCTGGGATCGGCGATCGCGATGGGCCTGTTCGCGACGGGGGTGGCCACCTCCGTCCTGCTGATTGCCGCACACGACCGGCCATTCGCCGGTCAGGTCTCGATCAAGCCGGAGCCGCTGCTGCAGATCATGCCGGAGGCAGCAGCGAAGACCTAGACGGAGGCGCACTCCCTGTCCCGCTTGCCGGAGAGGGTCGGGGAGAGGATGTTTCCGCAATGGGATAATCCCCAAGAGGAAAACCTCACCCGGCGCGCGGACGATGCTTCGCATCGCCCGGACGCGCCGACCTCTCCCGCAAGCGGGAGAGGTGAACCGAGACCGCGGCATTGATCAACCTAAAGCCATTGCGCTTGAGGCCAGATCAGAACATCTGGCTTTTGGCGGCCTTCAAGTGGTCTTCTGCGGCCGTGATGCCGGCGAATGCCTTGAGCGTCAGGGCGGTCGGTTGCGGCTTCCATTCGGCAACCATTTTCTCGGCCTTCTCGAGCTCCGGCTTGGACAACATGGAAGCCATCTCGTTGACATTCCTGGCCGGCGCCACCTTCGAGAGCTTGAAATAGGCATACGACAGGGACACGTCCCTCGGCGTGCCCTTTCCTGCAGAATATGCGCGGGACAGGCTGAAGAGGGCGCTAGGGAGGCCCTGGTCGCCTGCCATCTTCCACCATTTCAGCGCTTCTTCCGAATTCCCTTGCCGGTCGTACATGAGAGCGACATCGTGCTGAGCACGCGCGTAACCGGCCTTGGCGGACACAAGCTTGTATTTCAATGCCTGATCCGGATCCGTTGCGACGACGCCCACGCCCTGCCCGTCATAATAACAGCCGAGCTTATAGGCTCCGAGCGGATCGTTGGCCGCGGCCGATTTTTGAAACCACTCGAATGCCTGGCTGCGATCCTGCGGTGTGCCGATGCCGTTATTGTGCATCATGCCGACATGATATTGCGCCTCCGCATCTCCGCGATTGGCCAACGCCACCATCGCATTGAAGGTACGGGTGTCATTCGCGCTGGCGGGCATCGCGAATAGCAGAAGGCACGAAAAGGCCAGGGCAACGAATTTCATATCAAAGCCCGATCGAGTTTGAACCATTCCGTCTTGGTCGCTCGAGACGGAGAAAAAGTTCGAAATCAGCGATCCTTGGCCTGCCCGGGCGGTCCCGTCAGGGCTCCACCCAGCGCTGCACCGCCTCGGCGGTGTCGGCAGGCGTGGTGTTGAAGCAGATCGCGGCATCCGGCGCCAGGCGGTGGACGAGGTTGAGCACCTTCTCGAACAGCAGCAGGCGCTCCTTCGGCTCGCGCAGGCCGGCGCCGATGACGATGCAGTCGAAGCGCTCATCGCGCAGCGCCGCCACCACGCCGGCTTCGGCTGTGACATCGAGATCGATCAGGCAGCTCGTGACCTCGAAGCCGAGATCGCGCAGGCGCAACAGCTGCGCCTCGATGTAGTCGCGCACGAGCTCCGGCGTCAGATGCGGGAATGCGCTGTAGTCGGCATTGCCGGGTTCGATGCCGATCGCGAGGACGCGCTTGGCCATGAAGGACACTCCTTGCCGGACCGTCTCGTCTTGCTAACGGAGGGATGGCCGGCCGGTTCCCGGAGCGGTGGAGGCCTCGCCCTGGTTCTACCGAGATTTCCCGCCCAAGCTGTAAGCCATTTCACATGCGCCGCGCCGGCGACCTGCCAGACTTTCGGCAGATCACGCTGGAGCCAGGCGCCGATCACGACACCTGGCTCACCTTGGTTTGCACGGCAAGTCGATCGTTCAATCAATTTGCGGGAGCGGAAGATGATTTCATTCGAGAGTTTCAAGAACGAATACGAGCGGAATTGGGCCGGTCTCGAAATCCGGCCCGGACGCCTCGCCGAGGCGAATGCCATCGCCCGCAAGGCGCTCAACGGCAAGGCGACCTATCAGCAGATCGAGCGGCTGACCGGCGTGCCCTGGTACTTCACCGCGCTCTGCCATTACCGCGAATCCAACTTCGATTTCGACACCTATCTGGGCAACGGCGAAACGCTTCATCGCACGACGACGATCGTTCCGAAGGGGCGCGGCCCGTTCGCCACCTTCGTGGACGGCGCCGTGGACGCGTTCAGAATCGAGAACTTCATCGGTGCGCGGGATTGGGGCATCGCGCGGATGCTGTTCCGGCTCGAGGCGTTCAACGGCTTCGGCTATCATTCCAAGGGCGTCAATTCGCCCTATCTCTATGGCGGCTCGACCCTGTACGGCCCGCCGGAAGCAAGAGCCGGAAAATTCGTCCGCGACCATGTGTTCGATCCCGGTCATGTCGATGCCCAGCTCGGCACGGCGGTGATCCTGCATGCGATGATGGCGCTGGATTCGTCGATCGCGCTCGACGACGGCCCGCAATTCGCCGGTCGCACCGAGCCCGAGGATGAGGTGGCTTCGACGGTCATGCTGATGCAGCAGGCGCTGAACAAGCTCGGCGCCAATCCGCCGCTCGTCGAGGACGGCATCAGCGGACCGAAGACCAGGGCCGCCGTCTCGCTGTTTCAGCAGCAGAACGGCCTGAGGGATACCGGGTTGCTGGACGCCGCCACGGTCGCCGCCATCACGCGCGGGATGCAGCAGCCGGGCCCGGCCGGGCAGAACGGCGACCTCTCGCAGATCCTGAAGCGGCTGGAAGATCTCACACAAGTGCTGCGACCGCCGGCAAGCGGCGGGACGCTGCCGGCGATCGTGCCGAGCAACACATTGCCTGCCACCAACGATCCCGTCAGCCTGTTCGAACGGCTGTTCTCCCTCATCAACAAGACAGCGCCCATGCCCGGACCCGTCGCCCCGATGAGCCCCGCCCCCGTCGATCAGCTGAAACAGGTCGTCGATTTGCTCAGCACCCTGCTCAACAACGGCGGCGGCAAGCCGATGCTCGGCCAGGTCAATGGCGCGCTCGGCGAGACCATCGGCAAGCTGCTCGACGGCAAGAAGACCGCGCTCGGCATCGGCGGCTCGCTGATCACCGCCCTGCTCTCCTCGGTGACGGCAAGCCCGAATGCGGGAGGCCTTGCCGGGCTGCTCGGAACCATCGTGTCGGCCGTGCCCGGCCTTGGCCAGTTCGCAATGCCGATCTCGCTCGCGCTCGCCGTCTGGGGCGTGCTCGGCAAGATGGAGAAATGGGCGCAAGGCACCGCGCCGCCGCCGAAGGTGACGACGTGAGGACCCAGGGAGATCGGACTTGGGATGCTTCTCCAGGAGCAGGTGCGCTCCCTCCCCTGCTTGCGGGGGAGGGTTGGGGAGAGGGTGTCTCCACAATCGAGAACCCCCAAGAGGAGAAAGCCCTCACCCGGCGCGCGGGACGATGCTTCGCATCGCCCGGAACGCGCCGACCTCTCCCGCTTGCAAGCGCGAGAGGTTGTCGAGCCCGCGGCTTGGCCCCGCCTACTGGCGCAGCATGATCAGGGGATCGGCGGTGTCGGGGACACGGCGCCACTGCGCGTTGTCGTCGGCCTCGAACTGCCAGGCGTCGCCTGATTTGGACATCAGGATGATCTGGCCGCGCTCGAGCCGCCATTGCGTCGGATTGAACTGCGCGATCGCGGCGTCGCATCTCGGCTTGAGGAAGACCTGGAAATTGTCCGGGCCCGCTTCGGTGTTGGTCAGCGTCAGCCCGCAGATCGGCTGGCCGTTGCCGCGCACCATCGACCAGTCGCCGATCATCTGGTCCATCGACTTCGCCATCGAGCGCGCGGCGGCGAGGTCCTGCAGGATGTAGACGCCCTCGCCCTGGCGCAGGCCTTCGAAGATGCCGGCCTCGACCTCGGTGAAATCGATCACGGCTTCGCCGGTCGCATCCTGCAGGCGCACGATGTCGAGGCCCTTCACGCTCCAGGCGACGATGTCCTTGGTGAAGGGCAGCGCGGTCTTGCAGGCCGGCTCCAGTTCCAGCTTGAAGCCCTGGCCAGCGGCGTCACCCCTCAGCGTGACGACGCAGGTCTTGCTGCGCTCGGTGGTCGAGAGCTCCCACTGTCCGGGCATCTGCTTCTTCAGGCTCGTCGCATCCTGCGCACGCGCGATGCCGGTCGCGGCCAGAAAGGCCGCGATGGCAAATGCGAGAAGGCAACGTGCGATCATCAGCGCCCCTTGAATGGCGTTTCCGCAACCGGCGTCAGCGGCGCCTTGCCGGCGAACCAGGACTTGAGATTGTCGACCACGAGTTGGTCCATGGCGTTGCGCGTCACCACCGAGGCCGAGCCGATATGCGGCAGCAGCACGACGTTCTGCATGGTCTTGAGCTCGTCGGGCACGTTCGGCTCGGCCGCGAACACGTCGAGGCCGGCGGCGAGAATGGTGCCTGATTTCAGCGCCTGGATCAGCGCCGGCTCGTCGACCACCGAGCCGCGCGCGACGTTGACCAGCACGCCGCGCGGGCCGAGCGCCTTGAGCACCTCGGCATTGATCATCTTTTCGGTCGAGGCACCGCCCGGCACGATCACAACAAGCGTGTCCACAGCTTTCGCCATCTCGATCAGATCAGGGTAGTGCTTGTAGGCGACGTCCTTGGAGGGGTTGCGCGAGTGGTAGACCACCGGCACCAGCGAGGCATCGAGCCGGCGCGCGATGGCCTGACCGATCCGGCCCATGCCGACGATGCCGACCTTGCGGTCGCGCAGCGAACCGACGCTGAGCGGATAGTTCTGGGTCTGCCACAGCCCGGAGCGGACATAGCGGTCGGCCTTGATGAACTCGCGCAAGGTCGAGATCAGAAGGCCCATCGCGACGTCGGCGACCTCCTCGGTCAAGACGTCGGGCGTGTTGGTGACGACGATGTTGTGCTCGGCGGCATATTTGGCGTCGATGTGGTCGTAGCCGACACCGAAGCTCGCCACCATTTCCAGCTTCGGCAGCTGCGACAGCGAATCCTTGTCCGCGCGCACGGTATGGTAGGTCACCGCGACGCCGCGGATCCTGTCGCGGACCGCCGGCGTCAGCCGCTCGAGATCGCCGCGCGTCTCCGCCTTGTGCACGACGAAATGATCGGAAAAGCCGTTCTCGAGAATCGGCCGCACCGGCCCATAGATCAGAAGGTCGATCTTTTCGGACGAAATCGAACCGGCAGCCATCAGTTTTCCTTTCCAAGCGCGCTTTCATGCCAGCGCCGTAAAACGAGGTGGGAAACTAGCGCCAGCACCCCATAGATGACAATCCCGGCCAGCGACAACAGAAGCAGCGCTGCAAACATGCGGGGTATGTTCAAGCGATAGCCCGATTCGGCGATCCTGTAGGCGAGCCCGGAGCCGGCGCCGGCCGTTCCGGCCGCGATCTCGGCCACGACGGCGCCGATCAGCGACAGGCCGCCGGCGATGCGCAGGCCGCCGAGGATATAGGGCAGCGCCGCCGGCAGCTTGAGGAAGCGCAGGGTTTGCGGCTTCGATGCGCCATAGAGCTGGAACAACCCGGCCAAATTGCGGTCCACCGAGTTCAGCCCGAGCGTGGTATTCGACAGCACCGGGAAGAAAGCGACAATGAAGGCGCAGACGACCACCGCGGTCTGCTGCTCCAGATAGATCAGCAAGAGCGGCGCGATCGCGATGACGGGCGTCACCTGGAGCACGATGGCATAGGGGAACAGCGAATATTCCACCCATTTCGACTGGTTGAACAGCAGCGCCAGCGCGATGCCGCCGATGCTGGCGGCGACAAAACCTTCGAGCGTGGTTGCAAGCGTGGTCGCCAGCGATTGTGACAGCACCGCCCAGTCCTTGATTAGTGTCAGCACGATGACCGAGGGCGCCGGCAGCACGTAAGGCGGGATCTCCTTGATGCGGACCACGAGTTCCCAGGCAAGGAGGCCGGCCGCGAAGACGATGACCGGCAGCACGAAGCGCATCGCGCGTTGCGCGCCAGAGGATTTTGCCGGCACGGGAGCTTGCGCGCTCATAGCGTCGACTGCTCCGAATAGGACGGCGCCAACGCGGCGGACACGCGTCGGCAATAGTCGGAATAGGCCGCCGAGGTGCGAAACTCCTCAGCCCTCGGCTCGACCGTCTCGATACGGATGTCGGCCTGGATGCGGCCGGGCCGCGCCGTCATGACCACGACGCGCTGCGACAGATAGACGGATTCGAACACCGAATGGGTGACGAAGATGACGGTCTTGCGCAGGGACCGCCACAGCGCCAGCAGATCGTTGTTGAGGCGGAAGCGCGTGATCTCGTCGAGCGCGGCGAACGGCTCGTCCATCAGGAGGATATCGGGATCGGTGACGAGCGCGCGCGCCAGCGACACCCGCATCTTCATGCCGCCGGAGAGCTCGCGCGGAAAGGCATCGGCGAAATCGGCAAGGCCGACACTCGCCAGTGCCGCGTCGGCACGCGCGCGCCCCTCCGCCTTCGGCACGCCGCCGAGCTTCAGCGGCAGCCGCACGTTCTCACGGACGTTGGCCCAGGGCATCAGGGTGGGCTCCTGGAACACGAAGCCGATGCCGTGACCCGGCTGCGGCACGCCCTCGTGCCGTGCCACCCGCACCGTGCCCGACGACGGCGCGCTGAGCTCGGCGATCAGCCGCAACACCGTCGATTTGCCGCAGCCGGACGGGCCCAGCAGCGAGATGAACTCGCCCTTGCGAACAGCAAGATCGAGCGGGCCGAGCGCCATCACGCCGTTGTCGTAAGTTTTGGTCACGCCGCGCAGGCTGACGGCGAGAGCGGTCAGACTGGGCTCGACGGCGGGTGGCGTTGAGCTCGCTACCATCGATCGCTGGTCTTTGTGAGGCTCGGTCGCGCCGCGTCTTTCACCTCTCCCCAACGGGGAGAGGTCGGCGCGCAGCGCCGGGTGAGGGGCCTCAGGTCCCACGAGAGAGCGTAATCCCTCACCCGCACCGCATCTGACGATGCGATGCGATCTCTGCCTTCGGGAGAGGTGGGCCCCAGCCGCACCGCCGTGCCTGATCTCAGCATCTACGGCTTGTTCGGGCGCAGCTCGACGCCGACGCCCTTGTTGACGAAGCGCAGCGTGTAGGATTTGCGGAAGTCGAGATCCGCCTTCACGACGCCGGCCTTGACCATCTTGTTGAAGAAGGAGGCATAGCGCTCGTCGCTCATCGCACCGATGCCGTTCTTCAAGCTGTCGCCGGAATCGACGATGCCGTGCTCTTTCATCTTGGCGACGGAATAGGCCAAGAGATCGTCGGTCATCTCCGGGTTGAGCTGCTTGATCAGGGCATTGCCGGCGGAATTGTCGCGGTAGATGTAATTGTACCAGCCGATCATGGAGGCATCGACGAAGCGCTGCACCAAGTCGGGCTTCTTCTCGACGATCTCACGGCGGGTTTCGATCAGGGTCGAATAGGTGTTGAAGCCGTAATCGGCGAGCAGCAGCACGTTGGGCTTGAAGCCGGCGGCCTTCTCCACCGCGAAGGGCTCGGAGGTGACGTAACCCTGCATGGCGCTCTTGGGATTGGCGATGAAGGGCTGCGGATTGAAATTATAGGGCCGGACGTTCTTCTCGCTGAAGCCGTATTCGGACTTCAGCCACTGGAAATAGCTGGTCATGCCTTCCTTGGAGACGAACAGCGTCAGCGGCTTGAGATCCTCGATCTTGGCGACCTTGGCGTCGGGCTGCGTCAGCATCACCTGCGGATCCTTCTGGAACACCGCGGCGATGCTGACGACGGGAACGTTGTTGGCGACCGCGTCGAACGACATCAGCGTGTTCGCGGCCATGAAGAAATCGATCTTGCCGGCAATCAGCAGCATCCGGTTGTTCTCGTTGGGACCGCCGGGGACGATGGTGACGTCGAGACCGTATTTCTTGTAGGTGCCGTCGGCGACCGCCTGGAAGAAGCCGCCATGCTCGGCCTCGGCGACCCAGTTGGTGCCGAAGGTGACCTTGTCGAGCGTTTGGGCGCGCGCCGGCGCAAAGGAGGCGACAGCGGCCAACAAGCCTGCAATTAACGCTCGCCGCAGATGAAAGGGGGGCATGATGGCACTCCGTCGACCCTGGCTGGTCCAATCGTCTCTGGTTCAAGTGAATGCAACGCGATAAAACCGCATGACATCAGGGGATGCGAGCCGGCCGGGCCCGCATCCCCTCATAGCGCAAATTACGTGACAAATTCGGGCAAGGAAACCTCGATGACGCCCTCTCGCGACTGGATCGACATCGACTGGGCTCATGCGAGCCCGGGCGAGGTGTCGCGCTGGATCGCGGTGCTGCCGCTGGCGGCAACCGAGCAGCACGGCCCGCATCTGCCACTGACGACGGACGTGCTGATCGCGGACGCCTATCTGGCACGTGTGCGCGAGCTGTTGTCCGCGAGCGTTGCGGCGAGCTTCCTCCCGGTCGAACGGGTCGGGATTTCCACCGAGCATATCGACTATCCGGGCACGCAGACGCTGCCGACCGAAATGGCGCTGAAGAAATGGACTGGGATCGGCGAGGAGGTTGCACGCCGCGGCGTGAGGAAGCTCGTCATCGTCACCAGCCATGGCGGCAACAGTGCAGGGATGATGCTGGTTGCGCAGGACCTTCGCGCGCATCAAAAGCTGTTCGTGGTGACGACGTCGTGGTCGCGGCTCTCGGGCGCGGACACATTGTTCCCGGCCGATGAAGTGCGCCACGGCATTCACGGCGGCGCGGTCGAGACCTCGATCATGCTGGCGCGCTATCCTGATCAGGTGCGCAAGGATGCGATCGCTGATTTTCCGGCGAGCAGCATCGCGATGGAGCAGCAATATCGCTGGCTGTCGACGCAGCGGCCGGCGCCGTTCGCCTGGCAGGCGCAGGATCTCAACGCCAGCGGCGCAGTCGGCAACGCGACGCTGGCTGAGCCAACGAAGGGCGAGCAGTTGCTCGATCAAGGCGCGCGCGCCTTTTGCGAGCTGCTGGGAGAGGTCGATAACTTCGACGTGAACAGGCTCGCCAAGGGGCCCCTCGGCTAGCCCGCATCTACCTGAAACCATTCGAGAAATGACGGGATTCCGGCAGCGCCAGATGCGCTTTCGAACCGGACACGGCATGCCTCCGTCCAACTGGGCACGCGGGCCACAACGGACCGCCTCAACCCGGATGGAGTTTCACATGTCGATCAAGACCAAGATTGCCGCCGCAGCTCTCGCTGCTCTCGCCGTCACCGGCAGCATCGCGTCCACCACCACCTCGGCCGAAGCCAAGCAGCCCGGCTGGGTCTGGGGTGTCGGTGCCGGCATCGCCACCGCCGCCGTCGTCGGCTCCGCGATCGCCGCCAGCAACGATCCCTATTACCACGGCTATCACCGCTGCGGCTGGGTCGCGCAGTACAACGCCTTCGGCCAGTACGTCGGCCGCGTTCGCACCTGCTACTGATCTGAGTACCTGAGGCCGATCTCCACGTGGATCCTGCGTCCGACACGGGCGCCTCATCCACCCCGTGTCGTGCCCCCGACCCCGCCCGGCGTCCCCCCGGGCGGGGTCATTCGTTTTGAGCCCGGCGAATTTGTTGCAGCCGCGTCACACAGCGGTGCGAACTCTTCTCTGCGGCGATGCGCATCAGTTGCTATTGCGAATTAATCGCAATAAGGTTTGTCGCAGGTTCAGGAACTTGGGACGAAGTCGCGACGAATCGAGATCATCTCGGCCGGTCGCCTCAATCGCCGAGGCTTGGTGACAGAATCGTCGCGACCCGTCAGGGATATTGCGGCGGGTGGAACAGATTCGCGTTTGGGGGCGTGCGTTTTGGCGTTGAGAGGTCACAGACATCGGTGCTTGCGAACGGCCGCGGCGATTGCCACGGGCGTGCTGGCTTTTCCGACTGCCGGCCGCGCGGCCGATCTGCCGCTGAAGGCGCCGGCCTTGAGAGCGGTCTATGACTGGACCGGCCTCTATATCGGCGCGCATGCCGGCTACGGTCGCGGCTCGTCGCATTTTGCGCTGAACGACGGCACCGCACTCAGCGACAGCGGCGTCTTCAGCGGCATGATTGGCGGCGTGCAGGCGGGCTACAATTACCGCCTCAACTCCGGCTGGCTGGTCGGCGTGGAAGGCGATTTTACGTTTCCCAACTACATCACGTCGAATTCGATCGTCTCGTTCCTGGCGACGCCCGCCAACACCGTCACGCAGCAATGGGACTACACCGCGAGCCTGCGCGGGCGCGTCGGCTACACCAGCGGTCCGTGGCTCGTCTATGCCACCGGCGGCTTTGCCTGGATGGGCGAACGCTATTTCGACGCGCCGGCCTCCGGCGCCGAAATCCCGAAGATCCTGAACACACGTCCTGGCTGGGTCGCAGGCGCCGGCGTCGAATACGGTTTCGCGCCGCATTGGAGCGCGCGGCTCGAATATCTCTACAGCCGCTTCGATAGTGCCAACGTCGCCTTCTCCACGGGCGCGCAATACACGTCCTCGTCGCTCGACTTCCAGCAGGTCAGGCTCGGCCTCAACCGCAAGGTCGATTGGCCCGGCATGCCGGGCTATAACCCGAAGAGCTCGCTGATCGACACGGAATCGGATCGCTGGGAGATCCACGGCCAGAGCACCTATCTGCCGCAAGGCTATCCATCGTTCCCCGCGCTCTATACCGGACCGAACTCGCTGTCGCCGTCGCGACAGGCCAAGGCGACGTGGAGCAACAGCCTGTTCCTGAACGCGCGGCTGTGGGACGGCGGCGAGGTCTATTACAATCCCGAGCTGCTGCAGGGATTTGGGCTCAACGACACGGTCGGTGCGGCCGGCTTCCCGAACGGCGAAGCGCAGAAATCGAACTTCCCCTACCCGCACTACAACACCTCGCGCCTGTTCGTGCGCCAAACCTTCGGCTTCGGCGGCGAGCAGGAAGAGCTGGCGAGCAGCCAGCTGCAGCTGGGACAGAAGGTCGACGTGTCGCGCCTCACCTTGCAGGCCGGCAAGTTCCCCGTGGTCGACGTGTTCGACGGCAATGCCTATGCCAAGGACACCCGCAGGGATTTCATGAACTGGTCGCTCTGGGCGCCCGGCGCCTTCGACTATTCCGCCGACAAGGTCGGTCTCACCTACGGCGTCACGGCCGAACTCAACCAGAAGCAATGGGCGCTGCGCGGCGGCTATTTCCTGATGGTGTCGGAATCCAATTCGAATCATTTCGACACCAGGGTCGGCGAGCGCGGCCAGTACGTGCTTGAGCTCGAGACGCGCTTCTCGCTGCTCGGCCAGCCCGGCAAGCTCAGGACCATCGGCTGGCTCGACAGCGCCAATATGGGCAGCTTCCGCGAGACGCTGAACAATCCCGCGCTCAATCTCGACATCGCGCAGACCCGGCGCGGACGCCTGAAGTACGGCTATGTGCTCAATCTCGAGCAGGCGATCACCGACGATGTCGGGCTGTTCGGCCGCTGGAGCTGGAACGACGGCCGGTTCGAAACGCTGGCCTTCACCGACATTCATCGCAGCCTGTCCGCGGGCTTGTCGATCAAGGGCACGAGATGGGGCCGGCCGGACGACGTGATCGGCGTCGGCGGCGCGATCAACGCGATCTCGCAGGATTATCGCGACTTCCTTGCCGCCGGCGGCCTCGGTGTCCTCGTCGGCGACGGCGCGCTGAACTACCGCAAGGAACGCATCCTCGAAACCTACTACGCCTATGCGGTGAACAAGAACATCACCCTCACCGCCGACTATCAGCTCATCGTCAACCCGGCCTACAACGCGGACCGCGGACCGGTGTCGGTGTTTTCGGGCCGGCTGCACGGGGAGTTCTGAGCTGCGGCTCAGAACAGGAGCGCGACACCCGAGACGAACAGCAACGCCAGCACGATCTTGCGGAACGCGGCCTCGTCGATCCGGCCGAACAGTTTCAGCCCGAGCCAGGTGCCGGCGAACAGAAACGGCAGGCCGAGCGCGAACAGCTTCGCCGTGTCTGATGTGAGCGATCCGTTGGCACCGAGCCAGAACGCCGCCATGGCGAATACCACGACGGCGACCGGCTGGAACGTGGCACGCTGCGCGTCCTTGGGCAGGCCGCGCAAATTACACCAGATGGTGACGACGATGCCGGCAAGGCCCGTCAGCCCGCCAAGCAGGCCGTTGACGAAGCCGACCGTCATGTCAGCGGCCGGCGGCACGACGACCGCGATTTGAGCTGCGGCCGGAAGAATGCATAGAGGCTGTAGGCGATCAGGACAGCTCCGACCGCGATGCGAACACTCTTCGGATCGGCCCAGGTCAGGAGTGACACCCCGGTCGGCACACCGATGACTGCACCGACGATGAAGGGCCACAGCCGGTGCCAGTCGAGCGCGCTGCGCAACTTCCAGACCGAATAGCCCTGCACCAGAAGGCCGAAGCCGACGATCAGGCTGGCACTCTGAAGTGGCGTCAGCACGTAAAGCCACAACCATGCCGCGACCAGGCCGAAGGCGAAGCCGGAGAGGCCGGCGACGAACGCGCCGGCGAAGGTGGCCAACAGAAAAAGCGGAAGCTCGATTGCGATCCCGTCCATTGCTCGCTCCATAGATCAGCGAGCAGCGCTTGCGTGGGATCACCACTTCACGGGGAGGCTGCGACATCCCCAGGATGCAAGTCTAGGTGAAGCGGCCTCTTTGCACAATGACCTCGTTATGCCGCGCGGATCGCGTCCAGGAATTTTCCGACCTCGGTCTTGAGCCGGCTGCTTTCGCCCGAGAGCGACCTCGCCGATGCGAGCACGTTGGAGGAGGCCGATCCGGTTTGGCTCGCGCCGCGCTGCACGTCGACGATGCTGGCCGAGACCTGCTGGGTGCCGCGCGCGGCCTGCTGCACGTTGCGTGAGATCTCGCGCGTCGCCGCGCCCTGCTCCTCGACCGCTGCGGCGATTGCGGACGCGATCTCGGACATGCGGGAGATGGTGTCGCCGATCGACTTGATGGCGCCGACGGAGTCTTCGGTGGCGGCCTGGATCCCTGCGATCTGCTGGCTGATCTCGCCGGTGGCCTTGGCGGTCTGCTCGGCCAGCGCCTTGACCTCGGAGGCGACGACGGCGAAGCCGCGACCGGCCTCGCCGGCGCGCGCCGCCTCGATGGTGGCATTGAGCGCCAGAAGATTGGTCTGGCCCGCGATCTGGCTGATGAGCTCGACGACGTCGCCGATCCGGCCTGCGGCCCTGGCGAGCTCGCCGACATGCTCGTTGGTCCGCCCCGCCTGCTGCACGGCCTCGCCGGCGATGCGCGCGGAGTCCTGAACCTGGCGGCTGATCTCGTCGACCGACGAGGCCATCTCCTCGGCCGCGGCGGCAACGGTCTGCACGTTGGTGGAGGCCTGCTCGGAGGCGGCAGCGACGGTCGCCGTGACCTTTTCCGATTGCTCAGCCGAGCTCGTCAGCGTTCCCGCGGAGGCTTCCAGCTCGGAGGATGCCGACGAGACGGTGTTGATGACGTCGCCGATCATGGCTTCGAACTCACGCGCGACCTGATCCATGCGCTGGCTGCGCTTCAGCTTCGCTTCCGCTTCGGTCGCGGCCGCCTCGTCGGCGGACTTCTTGGCGAGCAGCGAATCCTTGAAATGCTGGAGCGAGCCGGCGACCTGGCCGATCTCGTCGCTGCGGCCCGTCGCGGGAATCTCGACCTCATGCTGCCCTACGGCGAGCGCTCCGATCACGTCGGCGATCCGCCCGAGCGGCGTCACCACGCGCCTGCGCAGCATGATGGTCACGCCACCGAGCGTACCGAGCAGGGCCAGCACGGCGATTCCGGCGAGCGCGAGCATCGCCAGCGCGCCGTCGCGCGCGGCCGAGGCACGCTCGGCGGCTTCCGCCAGCGCAGCGTCGCGCACGCCGTAGAACATCTGGATGGCCGGGACGATGACCTTCGCCAGCTCGTCGGCGGTGATGCCGTACTTGCCGTCGCTCTTCGCCGCAGGCATCTCCCTCTCCACGACCGAGGCTGCTTTTCCAAAATAGGATTCCGTCGCGGCCTTCAGCGTCGTGGCGATCCGGGGCGGATTGCCGAGCTGCTCCATGCCGGCTTCGATGCGCTCGCGGTCGGCTTCGACGCGTCCCTGCATGCG
This sequence comes from Bradyrhizobium sp. NC92, assembly GCF_025200865.1. Lineage (NCBI taxonomy): Bacteria > Pseudomonadati > Pseudomonadota > Alphaproteobacteria > Hyphomicrobiales > Nitrobacteraceae > Bradyrhizobium > Bradyrhizobium sp. NC92. The sequence goes on along the minus strand of NZ_CP104171.1, from coordinate 763,558 downwards.
ATCCATCAGCGCGAATTCGGCCGCCGCCAGGGGGCGGCGTGCGGACAGCGCCGGCGACAATGTGGCGGCGCGGCTGCCGGCCGAAACGCGCAGATCCTGCGCCGTTCGCGCCAGGCTCAAGAGCGCGGCGAGCGAGGAATCGGCATTGACGACCTGTCCTTCGAGCCGGTTCATGATGGGCTCGATGTTGCTGATAACCTCGGCAACGGCAGGCAGGAAGCCCTTGACCACAGCGCTGTCGCGCGCCGCAAGGGGAACGCTCATTGCGCGATCGGCCGCCGTGTAAACGTCCTTGAGCCGACGGGCGGCGCGATCCAGGATTTCGATCATCGCGGCGCCGTCATCGACCGCCATGAGCGCGCGTCTTGCGGCCTCGCATCCGGCATCGGCCGCTTTCGCCGCCTTCCCGGCAGCTTCGGTCTGCGCCTGCGTTGCCGCGCCTTCCTGGAAGATGGGGGTGATGTAGGGCGCACGAAGGCCAGCGACGTGCTGGCTCACCGTTAGCATCGCACCGAACGCTTCCACCGTCTTGATCGCGTCGGAGCGGTTCGTGAAGATGCGCGTCTGCGGTATAAGCACCTCGGCGCCGAGAATGACTGCAAACACCGTCACCGTCAGCATCGACAGCGCGAAAAGCTTCCCGATCCGCATCCTCAGGTCCCCGAATATTATTTCTGCAAGCGCGAAAACTAGCCGCCGGCCACTAAGGGCTCGTTAAGCACCGATCCGTAGTTCCGCGGGGTGTCAGGTCGTCGCGGGACCCCTTGGCACGCTGTCGCGTACCGGTTCCCTTTGCCCGACGAATGCGCAGAATCGCCAGCACTTCCGCACCGAATACCTATATCAATGGCTTGCGCCGGCCCCCGGTCACACTTGCCTACCTCCGGAACGTCAATGCTCTCGCTCGAACTCGTCATCGTCGTCGTCCTGATCGTCATCAACGGCCTGCTGTCCATGTCCGAGCTGGCCGTGGTCTCGTCCCGTCCGGCACGGCTGTCGCTGCTCGCGGCCAAGGGCGTGCGCGGCGCCGAACGGGCGCTGACGCTGGCGGCCGATCCCGGCAAGTTCCTGTCCACGGTCCAGATCGGCATCACGCTGGTCGGCGTGCTCTCCGGCGCGTTCTCCGGCGCCACGCTCGGGCAGCGGCTGACGCAATGGCTGCTCGAGCTTGGTCTGTCCCCCGGCATTGCCGACATCGTCGGCGTCGGCATCGTGGTCACGCTCATCACCTACGCCACCCTGATCGTCGGCGAGCTGGTGCCGAAGCAGGTGGCGCTGCGCGACCCCGAAAGCATCGCGGTGCGGGTCGCGCCGGCGATGCACGCGCTTGCGAAAATATCCCTGCCGCTGGTCTTTCTGCTCGACATCTCCGGCAAGCTGATCCTCGCGCTGCTCGGCCGCGGCGGCAAGGCCGAGGAGAAGGTCTCGGAGGACGAGATCCATCACCTCGTCAGCGAGGCCGAGAGCGCCGGCGTGCTCGAGCCCGGCGAGAAGGAGATGATCGCCGGCGTGATGCGGCTCGGCGACCGGCCGGTCGGCGCGGTCATGACGCCGCGCACCGAGGTCGACGAGATCGACCTGAACGACGATCCCGCCGCCGTCCAGGAGATCATCGCCAAGAGCCCGCATTCGCGCTTTCCCGTCTCCGACGGCGACCGCGACAAGCCGATCGGCGTGCTCCAGGCCAAGGACCTGCTGGTCGCCTACATGAACGAACGCAACCCGGACCTGCGCGCGCTCGTGCGCGAGGCGCCCGGCATCCCGGTGTCGGCAGATGCGCGCGACGTGCTGACCATCCTGAAAGCGGCGCCCGTTCACGTCGGGCTCGTCTACGACGAATACGGCGCGTTCGAAGGCATGGTGACGGCCGCCGACATCCTCGAGTCGATCGTCGGCGCCTTTCATTCCGAGGAAGGACCGCCCGAGCCGGCCTTCATCCGGCGCGACGACGATTCGCTGCTGATCTCCGGCTGGATGCCGGTCGACGAGTTCGGCGAGCTGCTCGGCATCGAGCTGCCGCCGCATCGCTACAACACGGTCGCAGGCCTCGTGCTGCAACAGTTCAGCATGCTGCCCAATGTCGGCGACGCCTTCGATTTCGGCGGCTGGCACATCGAGGTGGTCGATCTCGACGGGCGGCGGATCGACAAGATCTTGGCCAGCCGGCTGGGCGAGCAGGCGGCGGCGTGAGCGCGCCTCACCCGAACCGCACCCCGATCCGCTTTTCCTTGCGCCAGACCACGGTGCAGCGCAGATGCCTGCCGTCGGCCTGAACGAACAGGGTGAAATGATCTGGAATGCCGACGGGGCTGGTGACGTCGAGTGCGGCGCCGGTGTCGGAGAGATTGCGGACGGTGCAGTCGATCGCGCCGCCGCCGAACTCGATCGTTCCGGCCTTCAGCACGCGATGTCGGGCTTTGTCGCGTCGCTCGTCCATGGGGCAAATCTACACCCAAAGTTGAACCAGAGGTTAAACCCACCCTCCGCTCTCGGCAATTTGACGCCTCTGGCCTGCGGCAGCGGCGGCCGGAATGTCACAGCGCGGGCTGGAACGTCTCGGCGCGCGCCATCTGCCAGGCGTCGCGGAACCGCGGGTCTTCCGTGCCTTCGAGCAGCTCGCCCGGACGCAGCGCCGGATAGAGCTGCGCGAAGGACTTCACCTGGGTCGTCGACGTCCGTTGGCTGAAATGGATCGGCCGCAGCTGCTGCGGATGTTCGAGGCCGGCCGCAGCGATCAATTCGGTCAGCGAGTGCAGCGTGGCGTGGTGATAATTGTGCACGCGATCGATCTTGAGCGGCACGTAGAGCGCGCGCGCCCGCGTCGGGTCCTGCGTCGCCACCCCGGTCGGGCAGCGATCGGTGTGGCAGCTCAACGACTGGATGCAGCCGAGCGAGAACATGAAGCCGCGCGCCGAGTTGCAATAGTCGGCGCCGATCGCCATCGCCCGCGCCATGTCGAAGGCGGTGGCGATCTTGCCGGAGGCGCCGATCTTGATGCGGTCGCGCGCATTGATGCCGACCAGCGCATTGTGGACGAAACTGACGCCCTCGCGCATCGGCATGCCCAGATGATCCATGAACTCCAGCGGCGCCGCGCCGGTGCCGCCCTCATTGCCGTCGACGACGATGAAATCCGGATAGATCCCGGTCTGAAGCATCGCCTTGCAGATCGCCAGGAATTCCCAGGGATGGCCGATGCACAGCTTGAAGCCGGCCGGCTTGCCGCCTGAGAGGCGGCGCATCTCGGCGATGAACTGCATCATGCCCACAGGCGTCGAGAAGGCGCGATGCGAGGCCGGCGAGATGCAATCCTCGCCCATCGCGACGCCGCGGATCTTGGAGATCTCCTCGGAGACCTTGGCGGCCGGCAGCACGCCGCCATGGCCGGGCTTGGCACCCTGGCTGATCTTGAGCTCGACCATCTTGATCTGGTCGTCGCCGGCGACGCGCGCGAACGCTTCGGGATCGAAGCTGCCGTCGAGATGGCGGCAGCCGAAATAGCCGGAGCCGATCTCCCAGATGATGTCGCCGCCCATCTCGCGGTGATAGGGGCTGACGCCGCCCTCGCCGGTGTCGTGCGCGAAGCCGCCCTGCCTGGCACCGGCGTTCAATGCCCGCACCGCATTCGGGCTGAGCGCGCCGAAGCTCATCGCCGAGATGTTGAATACCGAGGCCGAATAGGGCCTTGCGCAATCCGGTCCACCGATCACGACACGGAATTTCTCCGTGGCATGCGCCTTCGGCGAGACCGAGTGATGCATCCACTCGTAGCCCTCGCGATAGACGTCCTCCTGTGTGCCGAATGGGCGCTTGTCGAGCTCCATCTTGGCGCGCTGATAGACCACCGCGCGGGTGTCGCGCGAGAACGGCATGCCGTCCTTCTCGCTCTCGAAGAAATATTGCCGCATCTCCGGGCGGATCTCTTCGAGCAGAAAGCGGATATGCGCGGAAATCGGATAATTGCGCAGCACCGCGTGGCTCTTCTGCAGGAGATCGCGGACGCCGAGCAGGGTCAGCGCGCCGAAGATCAGGATCGGGATCAGCAGGATGTCGAAGATCTTGCGGTCGGCGATGCCGATGCCGATCAGGAGCGCGGTGACCACCGCGCAGATCGTCAACACGATGAAGCGCGGCGAGAAGGGCAGCAGCAGGGTTTCCATGATCCCCTCCTCCGCCAGCGGCAGGCGTTTCGGGGATGCATGCGTCTTGGTGTCGTCGGCCACGTTTCCGATCCTCTCGCCAGCAGAAGGCGTCACGATACGCCCGCGCTTGTCATACGGATATGACGCCGCCCTTGTTTCAGGCTAGCGAATTCGGCTGGCGCAGATCAATCCGCCGAGAGGATAGGCTTTTGCAGTGCAGCAGAGGCGGCCGAATCGAGCAGGCTGCAGCGGCCGCAACCAAGCAGTGTCCCGGGCAAGCGCAGACCCCCGGACCCAGAATGCAACGCCAAGCGATGCGGAGAGATGGGCCCCGGCTCTGCAGCGCATCGCCGAAGGGGCGCTGCGCTGTGTCCGGGGCACGATGGCGTGGCGCTTAGCGCTCGACGAAGGCCTTCTCGATCACGAAATGGCCGGGCTTGTTGCCGCTGCCTTCGATGAAGTCGCGGCTCTCGAACATCGCCTTCAGCTCTTCGAGCATCGCCGGGCTGCCGCACATCATGATGCGGTCGGTTGCGATGTCCAGCGGACCTTGGCCGATGTCGTTGAAGATCTGCTCGGAGCTGATCAGATCGGTGATGCGGCCGCGGTTCCGGAACGGCTCGCGGGTCACGGTCGGGTAGTAGATGAGCTTGTCCGCGAGCAGCTCGCCGAACAGCTCATCCTCGCGCAGGGTCGCAACCAGCTTCTCGCCATAGGCGAGCTCGGAGACCTGGCGGCAGCCATGCACCAGCACGATCGTTTCGAACTGCTCGTAGACCTCGGGGTCCTTGATCAGGCTGGCGAACGGCGCAAGGCCGGTGCCGGTCGAGAGCAGCATCAGCCGCTTGCCGGGAAGCAAATTGTCGGTGATCAGTGTGCCGGTCGCCTTGCGGCCGACCAGGATGGTGTCGCCTTCCTTGATCTTCTGCAGGCGCGAGGTCAGCGGACCGTCCTGCACCTTGATCGAGAAGAACTCGAGCTCTTCCTCGTGGTTGGCGCTCGCCATGCTGTAGGCGCGCAGCAGCGGCCGGCCATCGACCTCGAGGCCGATCATGGCGAACTGGCCGTTCTGGAACCGGAAGCCGGTGTCGCGGGTGGCGCGGAAGCTGAACAACGTGTCGGTCCAGTGGTGGACGGAAAGAACCTTCTCTCGGTAAAACGCGCTCATGATTTTCGATATTCCGAATAGCTGCGGTTTTAGGGCAAAAGCGTTGCCCGGCCCTGAAACGGGGCGGTCACCATTTGCCATGGCGGAGGATTTCGCGTGTGTGATCTACGCCATTGAGACCAATAATCAACCTCGTTTCGGATGCAATTGATGCCGGTCAAACCGGCATTTGCGGCAGAACTGGTCACATGATTAAGGAATCTGCTGCCTGGCGCGCGCGGAGGATAATTTCTTTTCCCTCGCGGGCTTCATTGCAGCACTTAATTTCCGCCGCGCTCGCGGGAATTTCATTAAGAATAGCTCTGATTTTCACCCGGTTTGGCGCCGGTGCCCGCATTTTTGCGGCTTTTGGCGCCAGGGACGACGAAACACCATGGCAAGCGGCGAGCGGATCTTCGTTCAGGCGATCAGGCGCTATTGCGCGGCGCGGGGCATCGCGGTCGATGTCCGCTCCGCCGGCTGGCTCATCGCGATGCGCCGGGGACCGCGGCGGCACTTCGCCTTCGGCTACGACATCGGCCTCAACAGCGCCATCGCCCATCGCCTCGCCAACGACAAATCAGCCACCGCCGAGGCGCTGACGCTGGCGGAGGTGCCCTGCATTCCGCATCGGCTCTTCCTCAGCCCGAAGCTGGGCGTGCATGTCGCCGGCGCCGATTGGCGCGAGGGGATGCTGGCGCTGCTCGCCGAAAATCCGCAGGGCGTGGTGGTGAAGCCGAACGAGGGGACATCAGGGCGATCGGTGTTCAAGGTCACGACCGAGGCGGAGCTCGACCACGCGGCCAGCGAGGTCTTTTCGATGAGCACGGGGCTCGTGATCTCGCCCTATGTCGCGATCGAGCAGGAGGTCCGCGTGGTGCTGCTCGATGATGCGCCCCGCGTCGTCTACAGCAAGCAGCGCGGCTCGGATTGGCGGCACAATCTCGATGCCGGCGCAAAGCCGGTGCTGCTGCAGGACGGCGAGGTCCGCGCGGCCTGCGTGAAGCTCGCGATCGATGCCGCGCGCGCCATCGGCATCGTCTTTGCCTCGATCGACGTGGTTCGTGTCGACGGCGAATGGAAGCTGCTCGAGATCAATTCCGGCGTGATGATGGAGACGCTGGCCAAGCTGCATCCGGCTCTGGTGCAGGCGACCTATGACGCGGCGCTGGACCGGGTGTTTGATAAAACTTAGCTGCAAGCACGCTGCACCCTCTCCCCTTGTGGGAGAGGGTGGCTCACCGCGTAGCGGTGAGACGGGTGAGGGGTCTCTTTCCGCGCGCGAGCCTCTTGCAACAGGACTCGCGGATGCAACCCCTCATCCGGCGCTTCGCGCCACCTTCTCCCACAAGGGGAGAAGGGAAGTAAGCGCTAATTATTCGCGCTCGCCGAATCGTCCATGGCCTTGAACGCCTCTTCCAGCTGCAGCGAGATCGGCACGTTCAGGCGCTCGCCTGTGGGCAGCCTTGCGGTGAACCATTTGTTGTAGAGCGGGACGAGGTCGCGGTTGGAGCCGAGCTTGCGGAAGGCGCGCTCGACCACGGCGGCGAGTTGCGGCTCGCCCTTCCTGAACATGATGCCGTAGGGATCGTAGGACAGATAGTCGCCGGTGACGCGGAACTTGTCCTGCGCCTTGTGGCGCGCGATCAGGCCGAACAGCAGGATGTCGTCGGTCGCGAACGCATCCGCCTTGCCGTCGGCGAGCATCTGGTACGATTGCTCGTGGTCGGGCGAGGTGACGATGTTGAGGCCGAGCGAGAACTTCTTGTCGGCCGCATGCATCGCCTGCTCGTTGGTGGTGCCCTTGGTCACCACCACGGTCTTGCCCTTGAGATCGGTGACCGAAGCGACGGTCGAGGCCTTCGGCACCATCAGCTTGGTGCCGGCGACGAACATCAGCGGCGAGAAGGCGACGCGCTTGCCACGCTCGGCATTGGCCGTGGTCGAGCCGCATTCGAGATCGATCTTGTTCTGGAGCACGGCGTCGATGCGGTCGTCCGAGGTGACCTTGACGTAGTCAATCCTGAGATTGGAATCGTCGACCTCGACGCCGATTTCCTCGACGATGGCTTCGCACAGTTCGAGGCTGTAGCCGATCGGCCGTCCCGACTGGTCGAGGAACGAGAACGGCGGTGAGCTCTCGCGATAGCCGAGCCGCACGGTGTGGGCCGACTTGATGGCCGACAGTGTCGGGCTGAGCCCCTCGCCGGCGGTCTGGGCGTGTGCCGACGTCGCGCACGAGGAGGCCGCGAGCAACGACGCGGCGAGCAAGAGGGCGCCTGAGGTCAGCGGCCTCGCCAATATCCTGCCCATGGCGCGCTCCTATCCATGGCCGGCCATCGCGGGCACCTCGCCCGGGACCACGTCGTCGGGCACGACGTCGCCGGGGCCAAGCTCGTGCTCGGGGCCGAGCTCGCCCTCCCATTTGGCCACGACCGAGGTCGCAAGCGTGTTGCCGATCACGTTGGTGGCGCTGCGGCCCATGTCGAGGAAGGTGTCGATGCCCATGATCATCAGGAGGCCCGCCTCGGGAATGTTGAACTGCGCCAAGGTCGAGGCGATCACGACGAGAGAGGCGCGCGGCACGCCGGCGACGCCCTTCGAGGTGATCATCAGTGTCGCCAGCATCGCGAGCTGGGTGCCGAGCGGCATGTCGATATGATAGCTCTGCGCGATGAAGACGGCCGCGAAAGTGCAGTACATCATCGTGCCGTCGAGATTGAAGGAATATCCGAGCGGCAGCACGAAGCTCGAGATCCGCGACGAGGCGCCGAAGCGGTTGAGCGCCTCGAGCGTCTTCGGATAGGCCGCCTCCGAGCTCGCGGTCGAGAACGCGATCATCAACGGCTCGCGGACCAGCTTCAAGAGATGGCTGTAGCGCGGACCGATCACGATGAAGCCGACGATGACCAGGATGGTCCACAGGATCGCCAGCGAGAGATAGAAGCCGCCCATGAACACAATGAGCTTCCACAACACGGCGAGACCGTTCTTGGCCACCGTTGCGGTGATCGCCGCCCACACCGCGAGCGGCGCGAACAGCATGACGTAGGCGGTCACCTTCAGCATGATGTGGCCGACGTCGTCGATCATGGCGAGGATCGGCTTTGAGCGTTCGGGCATGGAGCCCATCGCCACCGAAAAGAACACGGCGAAGATCACGATCTGCAGAATCTCGTTCTGCGCCATCGCATCGGCGATCGAGGTCGGGATCAGATGGGTGAGGAATTTCTCGATGGAGAAGGCCGAGACCGGCAGGCCGGTCGATTGACCCGCCTGCGGCAGCGTGCCGGGGAAGTTGGCGCCGGGCTGCAGCAGATTGACCATGATCAGGCCGAGCAACAGCGAGACGAAGGATGCGCTGACGAACCAGCCCATGGTCTTGGCGAAGATGCGGCCGAGCTTGGAGCCCGAGCCCATATGGGCGATGCCGCCGACCAGGGTCGCGAACACCAGGGGCGCGATGATCATCTTGATCAGGCGCAGGAACATCATGGCGATCAGGTTGATGGAGGAGGCCCAGTCGGCGCGCGTGTCCGGCAGGAAGTTGTAGATCGCCGAGCCCATGACGATGCCCAGCACCATCGCGGCCAGAATGTATTGCGTGAACCTGTTGGACATCGCTTACCCCCACGTACACCGGCGCTTCATAGTGTCGCAGATATGACAGCGACGCAACACGCTTTGCGTGCACGCGCCATGGCGCGATGTTCCCGTTGCGCAACGCCAGCGCGCGATCTAGCCTTCGTGCAGCGCACAACACATGCGGCTTGCACGTTTTCCTTGCGGCGGCTGCACCAATAATCGTCAAACAAATGAAGAGGGAAACGCCATGAGCGGCAACATCAATCGCCAGATTCTGCTGGTGGAAAAGCCCAGCGGCAAGCTCGGCCCCGAGCATTTCAAGATGATCGAGGGCGCGATGCCGGGACCGAAGGACGGCGAGGCCTTGCTGCGTGTGCGCTACATCTCGCTCGATGCGGCCAACCGCGCCTGGATGCATGGCGCAACCTATCGTTCCGCCGTCGAGGCCAACAGCGTCATGGCCGGCGGCGCCATCGCCGAGGTGGTCAGCTCGAAGGCGGCGGGACTTGCGCCCGGCGATATCGTGTTCGGCGACACCGGCTGGCAGGAATTCGCCGCCGTGCCGGCGAAGCAGCTGACCAAAATGCCGAAGCTCGAGCCGATGACGCATTTGCTCAGCGTGTTCGGCGTCGCCGGCCTCACCGCCTATTTCGGACTTCTGGAGATCGGCAAGCCCAAAGAAGGGGAAACCGTCGTGGTCTCCGCGGCCGCGGGCTCGGTCGGCTCGATCGTCGGACAGATCGCCAGGATCAAGGGATGCCGCGTCGTCGGCATCGCCGGCGGCGCCGACAAGTGCCATTGGCTGACCTCCGAGCTCGGCTTCGATGCCGCCGTGGATTACAAGGACGGCGCATTGTTCAAGGCGCTGCGCGCAGCGGCGCCGAAAGGCATCGACGTCTATTTCGACAATGTCGGCGGCGACATTCTCGAAGCCTGCCTGCCCCAGATGAACAATTACGGCCGCATCGCCTGCTGTGGCGCGATCTCGCAATATGACGGCGCGCCGTCTGCACATGGGCCGCGCGGCGTGCCCGGCCTGATCGTGGTGAAGCGGCTGACCATGCAGGGCTTCATCGTGATGGACTACATGAAGGACAGCGAGCGCGCGCTGGCCGATCTCCAGGCCTGGGTGAAATCCGGCAAGCTCAAGGTGCAGGAGGACATTCTCGACGGACTTCAGAACACGCCGAAAGCGCTGATCGGATTGCTTGCAGGCGAGAACCGCGGCAAGCGCATGGTGAGACTGACGACCTAGTCGCGTCGCGATTGCGGCGACATTATCCACTTGCGGTAGAGGCCAAAGCGGCCAAAGATGCCGCTCGCGAGCTGACCCTCGCGACGATTGCGCTTGCATATCTTTTCAAAAATAGTCGGCATTCCCGACCGGGCAGGAATTCATGCAAATGTTCAACACGTTGAAACATGCATCGACGCGCACCGCGTTGCTGGCGACGGTACTCTTCGCAAGTGCAACAGGAGCGTTCGCGCAGACCGAGGCCGAGAAGAACGCCATCCGGTCCGCATGCCGCTCCGACTACATGGCGCATTGCTCGAGCGTGACGCCCGGCGGAGTGGAGGCGGTTCAATGCCTCGCCAAGAACATGTCGAGCCTGTCGTCGGGGTGCCAGGCTGCCGTTCGCGCGGTCGAGCAGGCCGCCGCGCCGAAGACCGAAGCGGCGCCCGCCAAATCTGAACCGGCCAAGTCTGAGCCCGCAAAGACGGAAGCGGCGCCCGCCGCCGAGCCCGCAGCCAAGCCGGCAGCGGCAGCAAAGCAGCCGAGCCCCGCGCAGGTGTCCGCGATCAAGGGCGCCTGCCGCGGCGATTACCCCAAGGTCTGCGCCAGCGTGCCGCCGGGCGGCGCGCCCGCGGTCGAATGCCTGGAGAAGAACAAGGCGAAGGTGTCGGCGGGCTGCGCCAAGGCCATCAATGCGGCTTTCGGTGGCGGAGCGACCCCGCCTGCGTCCGGTGCTGCACCGGCCGCAGCGGCAGCGCCTGCCGCGGCACCTGCCGTCATCGTGCTGCGGCCCTTGCTGCCGCGCGAAGAGCTGTTCATCGCGCGGTCGGCCTGCGGCGCCGACATCCGCACCCTCTGCGCCGGCGTGGCGCCCGGCGGCGGCCGGATCATCCAGTGCATTTCCACCCGGGCGGCATCGCTCTCGCCGGCCTGCAAGGAGGTGCTCGCGCCATTCGCCGCCAGATAAGGCGGACGCAGCACGAAAGATGAATTGCGGCGTACGCGACCGGATGCGCGCACGCTGACACAGATACTTTCTTCAGACGCAGCTTCGATCACGACAAGCCCCGGGAGGACAACATGCGTTCATTGCTGCTCGTTGCTTCTGCGCTCTTCGCGTTCGCCGCCACCATGACCTTCGAGGCCACTGACGCCAATGCGGTGGTGTGCGCCCGCGGCGTGGTTCGCGCCGGCTGCGCCGGCCCGAATGCGGCCGTGGTCGTCCGCAAGCCCGTGCCGGTGGTCCGCTGTACCAGGGTTCTGGTGAACGGGGTCTATGTGAAGCGCTGCGTCTGACCCCCCCGGTGGCCAATCCGCCCCGGGTTGGCTATGATTCGCGCCTGACGGTTTCGGATCCGCAAAACGCGCGTCCGGATAACGGGCTTTGGCGTGCCACGCGCTGGCGATAATTCCGCTGGCGCTGGACGCCGGAGCACATTAGTCTACCCCTAGATAGTAAGTATACTGTCAATTAGGGAGGCAGGCGTTGCGGATCGCCGTGATTGGCGGGGGGCCCGGTGGGCTCTACTTCGCCTATCTCTGGAAGAAGCGTCACCCCGAGGATCAGGTCGACCTGTTCGAACAGAACCCGGCCGACGCGACCTGGGGCTTTGGCGTCGTGTTCTCCGAACAGGCGCTGGAGTTCCTGCGCACCGACGACCCCGAGACGGTCGATGCGATCGCCCCGCACATGGAGAGCTGGGAGAACATCACGCTGAACCTGCATGGCGACAGCGTCGCCATCGACGGCGTCGGCTTCTCCTCGATCGGCCGGCTGGAGCTGCTCAAGTTCCTGCAGCAGCGCGCGTTCGATGTCGGCGTCACCCCGCGCTTCGACACGCAGATCCAGGCGATCGACCAGCTCAACGGCCACGATCTGATCGTCGCCGCCGACGGGCTGAACTCGCTGGTGCGGCGCGCCTATGAGGGCGATTTTGGCACCTCGCTGTCCTACTCATCCAACAAGTTCGTCTGGTACGGCACCTCGAAACGCTTCGACACGCTGTCGCAGACCTTCGTGAAGACCGAGCGCGGCGCCTTCAACGCCCATCACTACCGCTATTCGCCGACCATGAGCACCTTCCTGGTCGAATGCGATCACGCCACCTGGCAGGCCTATGGTTTCGCCTACAAGGACGTCGAGCAGTCCAAGGGCGTCTGCGAGGAGGTGTTCGCCGACACGCTCGGCGGCCATTGCCTCGTCTCCAACAAATCGGTCTGGCGCAATTTTCCCTGGGTCTGGAACGAGCACTGGTCGTTCAAGAACATGGTGCTGCTCGGCGATGCCCTGCATTCCGCGCATTTCTCGATCGGCTCGGGCACGCGGCTCGCGATCGAGGACGCCATCGCCCTCGTCAAGGCGCTGGAATCGGATGCGCATCTTGCGACCGCGCTGCATCGCTATCAGGCCGCGCGCAAGCCCATCGTGCAGAAGCTCGTCAACGCCGCGCGCACCAGTGCTTTCTGGTACGAACATTTCGCCGAGCACATGAAGCTTCCCCTGATGGACTTCGCCTACAGCTATATCACCCGCTCCGGCCGCATCGACGATTCCCGGCTGCGCGCAATGTCGCCGGCCTTCATGACCCGCTACGAGGCGGCCAAGAACGGCGGAGACCGCGGCGGAGACAACGGCGGAGATGCGGCATGAGCCATGACATCCGTGACCAGGTGCCGGCGGACAGCGAGGGGGCGCGCGAGATCGGCTTTGCCGTTCCTGAAATTTACAATGCCAGCCGTGTGCTGTTCGACAATCTCGGCAAGGGCCGCGGCGAAAAGCTCGCGCTCCTGGGCCCTGCAGGCACGCGCACTTACGCCGAGCTCTGCGCGGAGGCCTGCCGCTGGGGCAACGGTCTCGCCTCGCTTGGCCTTGCGCGCGGCGACCGCGTGCTGTTGTTTCTCGACGACACGCCGGCCTACCCCGCCGCCTTCTTCGGCGCGGTGCGCGCCGGCTTCGTGCCGCTGCTGATCAACACGCTGACGCCGCCGGACCTCCTGCAATTCTATCTCGCCGATTCCGGCGCGACTGTCGCGGTGGTGGATGCCGAGTTCGCGGCGCGCTTCGATGCGGAGGCTTGCAAGGAGACGAAGCTGCATACGCTGATCGTCGCCAATGGCGCGGCCGGCGAGCACGCGGCGCGGCGGGCGCTCGCGGCGGCGAGCTTGCTCGCGCAATTCCCTGCTGAGCTGGCGGAAGCGGCAACGCAGCGCGACGAAATGGCGTTCTGGATGTACTCCTCCGGTTCGACCGGACGGCCCAAGGGCATCGTGCACCTGCAGCACGACATGGCCTATAGCGAAGCCGCCTTTGCGCGGAACGTGCTGAAGCTGACGCCTGATGACATCTGCTTCTCGGTGCCGAAGATCTTCTTCGCCTACGGCTTCGGCAATTCCGTCACCTTCCCGTTCTCGGCCGGCGCCGCAACGCTGCTGCTGCCGGGGCAGCCGAAGCCGGCGTCGATCTTCGCGGCGATCGAGCAATACAAGCCCACGGTCTTCTTCGGCCTGCCGACGCTGTACACCGCGCTGACCAAGGCCGAAGGGGCGGACAAGACGGATTTCTCGTCGCTGCGCATGGCGCTCTCCGCCGCCGAGGTGCTCTCGGCCGAGGTCTTCAACGGCTGGAAGACGCTCACGGGGCTCGAAATCGTCGAAGGCCTCGGTTCGACCGAGGTGCTGCACATCTATCTCTCCAACCAGCCCGAGCAGAAGAAGCTCGGCGCCGCGGGCCTGCGCGTCCCCGGCTACGAGGTCGCGCTGCGCGACAAGGACGGCCGCGACGTCGGCGACAACGAGGAAGGGATTCTCTGGGTCCGCGGCGATTCCAACACGCCGCTGTACTGGAACCGGCCTGACAAGTCCGCGGAGACCATTCGCGAGGGCGGCTGGATCTACACCGGCGACCGCTTCGTGCGGGATGTCGACGGCTTCCACTTCTTCCGCGGCCGCGCCGACGATCTCATCAAGATCTCGGGACAGTGGGTCTATCCGCTCGAGGTCGAGCTGTGCCTCGCCGATCACCCCGACATCCGCGAATGCGCCGTGTTCGCCGCCGAGCTGCCGGACCGTCGCATGACGCTGAAGGCGGTGGTGGTGATGAACAACCGCGCGGTGAACCGGAGTGAGGCGACGCGCAGGCTGCAGGACTATGTGAAGGGCAAGCTGCTGCCCTACAAATATCCGCGCGAGGTGATCTTCATCGACGAGCTGCCGAAGACGGGTACGGGCAAGATCGATCGGCAGGCGTTGCTGCGGATGTGAGGCGACGGCGTTGCCACACTCACCGCAATCGTAGGGTGGGCAAAGCGGAGCGTGCCCACCATTGCAAAATAGGAGAGAAATCGTGGGCACGGCGCAAGCGCGCCTTTGCCCACCCTACGAGATCGCGCGCTGGGCTGGGCCGGGGCGCCCCCTCACCCCGCCTTCCCAAGATGCTCCAGCGCGTCCTCCGCGCGCAGCGGCACCCGTGACGCCTCGTTGTTGAGATCGACCAGCTGCGCCAGCAGGCCCATCAAGGCCTTGCGGTCCGCGGGCTTGAGCGGCTCCAGCATCCGCTCCTGCGCACGCTCGACGGCGGGAATGATCTCGCGCAGGATCGCAGCGCCCGACTTGGTCAGATAGAGCAGCTTGATCCGCTTGTCCTCGGGTGCCGGCTTACGCTCGATATAGGCCTTGGCCTGGAGACGTTCGATCACGCTGCCGAGCGTCGAGCGGTCGAAGGCGATCACCGCCGACAGCCGCGTCGCATCGATGCCGGGATGGGTGTGGATCGCGACCAGCGCGGCATATTGCACCGGAGTGAGGTCGAACGCCTTGCACTCCTCCATGAAGATCGAGACCGCGATCTGCTGCATGCGCCGGAACAGATAGCCCGGCGCGGCATAGACCGCGTCGATCGTGATCGGAGGGGGCGGCTTACTCGGCATCGGGCTGCTTCTCCGGTGCGGCATCGGCAAACGCCGCCAGCGCCTTGGCGGCAGCCTCGGCCTGGAGCAGGCGCGGATAGGCGGAGACGTCGACGCCGAAGCGGCGCGCATTGCCGAGCTGCGGCACGAGGCAGAGATCGGCCAGCGACGGCGCATCGCCGAAGCAGAACGGACCCGGCTCGGCCTTGATCAGCGTCTCGCAGGCCGACAGGCCCTCGCGATTGACCCAGGCGGCCCAGTCCTGGACCTTCTCCTCGGGCAGGCCGAGCTCGCGCAGCCGCGCCAGCACTTTCAGGTTCTGCACCGGATGGGTGTCGCAGGCGATCGCCAGCGCGAAGGCGCGCACCTTGGCGCGGCGCAGCGGATCCTTCGGCAGCAGTGGCGGATTGGGATGGGTCTCGTCGAGCCATTCGATGATCGCCACCGATTGCGTCAGCACGCCACCTGCATCGTCCTCCAGCGCCGGCACCAGGCCCTGCGGATTGATGGCGAGATAAGAGGGTGCGCATTGCTCGCCCTTGCGCAAATGATGCGGCAGATGCTCGGCGCCGAGCCCCTTGAGGTTCAGCGCGATCCGCACGCGGTAAGCGGCGCTGGAGCGGAAATAGCCGTGCAGCTTCATGGAGAGCCTCCCTCATTTTCTGTCATTCCGGGGCGACGCGCCAGCGTCGAGCCCGGAATCCATAACCACGATCGGGAGTATGGATACCGGGCTCGCGCCTTGCGGCGCGCCCCGGAATGACACGATCTTGTGTGTCGTTCGTCAAGTTGACGCTACCTAGATCCTCAGTATACTGTCAATCAACAAAACGATCGGGAGCCGCAACCATGGAAGCCGTGACCAAGACGCCGGAACGCGAGGCGTTCTACAAGAAGATCGACGGCGAAAACCTCACCGCGCTGTGGACGGTGATGAGTGACCTGATCACGCCAGAGCCGAAGAGCGCCTGCCGGCCGCACCTCTGGAAGTTCGACGTCATCCGCGACTACATGACCGAGGCCGGCAAGCTCATCACCGCCAAAGAGGCCGAGCGGCGCGTGCTGGTGCTGGAGAACCCGGGACTGCGCGGGCAATCCAAGATCACGACCTCGCTCTATGCCGGCGTGCAGATGGTGGTGCCCGGCGACGTCGCGCCCGCGCATCGCCACAGCCAATCGGCGCTGCGCTTCGTGCTCGAAGGAAAGGGCGCCCACACCGCGGTCGACGGCGAGCGCACCGCGATGGAGCCGGGCGACTTCATCATCACGCCTTCGATGACCTGGCACGATCATTCCAACGAGACCGATCAGCCGATGTTCTGGCTCGACGGCCTCGACATCCCGCTGGTGCAGTTCTTCGACTGCTCCTTTGCCGAAGGCTCGAAGGAAGATCAGCAGAAGATCACGAAGCCCGCGGGCGACAGCTTTGCCCGCTATGGCCACAACCTCTTGCCCGTCGATGTGAAGCGGAGCTCGAAGACCTCACCCATCTTCAGCTATCCCTATGCCTACACGCGCGAGGCGCTGGAGAAGGCCAGGACGAGCCAGGAATGGGACGCCTGCCACGGCCTCAAGCTGAAATTCAGCAACCCCGAGACCGGCGATTTCGCCATGCCGACCATCGGCACCTTCATCCAGCTGCTGCCGAAGGGTTTTGGCACCGCGCGCTATCGTTCGACGGACGCAACGGTGTTCTGCCCGATCGAGGGCCGCGGCCGCAGCCGCATCGGCGATACCGTGTTCGAATGGGGGCCGCGCGATCTGTTCGTGGTGCCGAGCTGGCACTGGGTCACGCACGAGGCGGATGAGGACGCCGTGCTGTTCAGCTTCTCGGACCGGCCGGTACAGCAGAAGCTGGATCTGTTCAGGGAAGATCGTGGGAACGCGTGACGGTCGCACTGCCAACCACATCGTCATTGCGAGCGTAGCGAAGCAATCCAGAATCTTTCCGCGGGGACAGTCTGGATTGCTTCGTCGCAAAAGCTCCTCGCAATGACGGTTGGCTACCTCCAGTGCAACAGTCTCGTAGGGTGGGCAAAGGCGCAACGCGCCGTGCCCACGTCTTCGCGACGCGTGAAGGAATCGTGGGCACGCTTCACTTTGCCCACCCTACTGCAGCGGTGAATGCCGCTACCGCCAGTGCAACAGCCGCGTCTCCAGCCAGCCGATCACCTTGCCCACTGCGAGGCCGAACACCGACAGGATCCCGACGCCCGCGAGCAGCTGATCGGTCTGCATCAGGTTGCCGGCCTGCAGCACGAAGGCGCCGATGCCGTATTGGGCGCCGATCATCTCGGCGCTGACGACCAGCAGCAACGCGACGGAGGCGGTGATGCGGAAGCCGGCGAGGATCGCCGGCAGCGCGCCCGGCCAGATCACCTTGCGCACGATGGTGGCGAAGGGGACGTTGAAGCTCTGCGCCATGCGGATCAGGTTGCGTGGCACGGCATCGACGCCGCTATAGACCGAGATCGCGGTCGAGAAGAACACCCCGAGTGCAATCGTCGCGATCTTCGGCTCTTCTCCGATGCCGAGCCAGAGAATGAGCAGCGGCAGCAGCGCAATCTTCGGGATCGGAAACAGCGCCGATATGAAGGTGATGCCGACGCTGCGCGCGAGGCGCGACAGGCCGATGGCAAAGCCGACGGCGACGCCGGCCGCCGTTCCCACGAGCCAGCCGACGCCGATCCGCAGCAGCGAGGCCGAAACATGCTGCCACAGTGCGCCGGAGACCGCGAGCTGATAGATCGCGCGGACAATCGCAGCGGGGGTCGGCAGAAACAGCGCATTGACGAGGCCGGCGCTGCCGGCGGCTTGCCAGATCGCGATGACGAGGCCGAGCGCGATCCAGCCGCCAAACCGGCTCGACGCAGGCACGAAGCCCGCACCACGAAAGCGGACGCGCCGCGTCGGTTCGTTCCTGGCCGTCGTGTCCGTTGCCGCGCGGTCAAGCATGCTGGACCTCGCGCTCGGCATCGATCGCCTCGTTGCGGATCAGCGACCAGATCTGATTCTGCAGCGCCAGCAGTTTTTCGCGCGCCGCCGCTTCGCCGCGCGCCGCGCGCGTCATCGGCACGGTGACGACCTCGCGGATGCGGCCGGGCCGCCGCGACAGCACCACGATGCGGTCGGCGAGCCGCGCCGCCTCTTCGAGATTGTGGGTGACGTAGACCGCGCCCATGCCGCCATCGGCGAGCAGGCGGATGAAATCCTCCATCAAGAGCTCGCGGGTCTGCGAATCCAGCGCCGAGAGCGGCTCGTCCATCAAGAGGATCGCGGGCCTCACCGCGAGCGCGCGCGAGATGCCGACGCGCTGGCGCATGCCGCCGGAGAGCTGCTTGGGATAGGTCTGACGAAAATCGGTGAGGCCGGTGCGGCGCAGCGCATCCTCCACCAGGGCGCGGCGCTGCGCGGCCGAGAGCTGGGTGTGCAGCAGCGGGAATTCGACGTTTTCCTCGACCGTGGCCCAGGGCAGCAGCGCAAAGTCCTGGAACACGAAGGTCAGCGGATTGAGACTATCCGCCGGCGGCGCGCCGCGCAGCTCCGGCGCGCCGGAGGTCGGCTGCAACAGCCCGCCGAGGATCGACAGCAGCGTGCTCTTGCCGCAGCCGGAGGGCCCCACGATCGCCACCACCTCGCCGGCACCGACGGTGAAAGAGACGTCGTCGAGCACGGCGAGATCGCCGAAGCGATGGGTGATGTGGTTGGCGATCAGCTCCATGCGATGAGCCCGGGCTCTTCACCCTCCCCTGGAGGGGGAGGGTCGGTTTGCATGCAGCGAAGCGAAATGCAAACCGGGGTGGGGTGACGGTCTATCCGCGACAGCGCTGATGATGCCCGCTCTTGAACTCTCCGCGCGTGGGCGGAGCAAACGACGGACAGACCGCAGCCGTGGCTCACCCCACCCCGCTCGCTCCGGACGATGCTGCGCATCGCCGGCGCGATCGACCCTCCCCCTCCAGGGGAGGGTGGCAGATAGCCGGCGGCGAGAGACTGCATCATCAGCATCAATCCGCCTTCACGAATTCCTTCACAATGATCGCATCCGCATCAAAGCCCTTGTCGGCAAAGCCCTGCTCCTGCAGCCATTTGATCTGGTTGTCGACGTTCTTCACGTCGAGCTTGCCCTCGGGATCGATATAGGCGCAGTTGCCGACCACCTGTTCGACCGGCAGGTTGGTGTACTTTGCGATGATCTCCAGCAGCGGCCTGGTCTGTTCGTTGATCGGGGCGACACCGTCCTTCATCGCGGTGAGGATGACGTCGTGATATTCGCGGTCGGCTTTCGCGAGCACGCCGAGGAATTTCGTCACCAGCGCCTTGTTGGCCAGCGTCTTTGGCGAAGCGAATACCGCACCCAGCTGCCACGGCGTCTCGTCGCCGACCCACCCCAAAAATTTCGCGCCACCCTCGTCCATCAGCTTTCGCGCGGTCGAGATCGGGAGCAAGGCGGCATCGACGGTCTCGCCCTTGAGCGCGGCGGCGGCATTCGACAGCGATTGCAGCGGCACGATCTTCACGTCCGCCAGCTTGAAGCCGTATTTGTCGGCGAGCAGGCCGAGCGAATAGTGGAAGCTCGATCCGACCTGCGTCATCGCCACGCGCTTGCCGGCGAGGTCCTTCGGTGTCTTCAGGCCGCTCGCATAGGCGTTGTTGCTGGCGAAATAGCCGATCAAGGGGTAGCCGGGCTTCTCGCGGCTCATGCCGCCGATCACCTTCAGCACTCCCTTGCCGGCGAGATTGTAGAGCCCGGCGGTGAAGGCGGTGACGCCGAAATCGACGTCGCCCGAGGTGGTGGCGACCGCAATCGGCTGCGCTGCGTCGAAGAACTTCAGCTCGATATCCAGGCCGGCCTCACGGAAATAGCCCTTGTCCAGCGCGATGAAGACCGGCGCCGACGAAGACAGGCGGAGCACGCCGATCTTGGCTTTCAGCGCATCCTCGGCCCGCGCCGTGCCCATTGCCATGATCGCCATCAGGCCCGCTACCGCGAGCCGCGCAATCCCGATCATCCCGTTTCCTCCGCTTTGTCTTGCAGTGCGTCACAGGCCTTCGGGCACCGCCTGGTCCCCTCCGATGAAGGCGCCCTGTTGTTTCAACGTTTCCTGCAACTTTTCAATGGGGATTTCGCGTGGAATTCGGTTTCCGGACAGCGCCAGCGCGGCGGCGGAACCGGCGGCCTCACCCATCGCGAAGCAGGCCCCGGAGACCCGCGCCGCCGACTGTCCCTCATGGGTCATCGAGGCACAGCGGCCGGCGACCAGGAGATTGTCGACGCCTTCAGGGACCAGCATCCGGTAAGGCAGCTCGTTGTAGCCGCGCGATTCCGGGATCGGCGGGAAGGTGAAGACGACGTCACCGGGCACATGGGCCTCGATCGGCCAGCCGTTGACGCCGATGCAATCGGCGAACGAGGCACAGCCGAGCACGTCCTCACCGCTGAGCTGGTAGCCGCCTTTGATGCGGCGGGTCTCGCGGATGCCGAGCTGTGGCGGCAGGTCGACGATGTAGGACTTCTCAAACCCCGGCACCGCGCTGCGCAGGAATTCGTACGCGGCGAGCGCCTGCTTGCGCCCCTCGATCTCGCCGCGGGTGAGATCGTCGGGCTCGATTCCGTTGATGGCGTGACCATCCTCGCGCGCCACCTGGGTGAAATTCACCCGCCATTCGATGCCGGATTTCTGTGGCCGCACGATCGCGCTTTTCCGCGGAAATCTGTGCGTGCCGGCGGCGATCGCCTTCTCCATCAATTGCGGAATGGTGCGCCAGGCCTCGCCGGCCTTGGCGGGATCGATGCCGTTGAGCCGCAGCATCATCGAAGGATACAGGGGATGGCCATTCTCGTCGCCGACCTCGAACGGCGCGCCGGCCCACACGGCGAGATCGCCGTCGCCGGAACAGTCGATGAAGATCTCCGCGCGCACCGCCTGGCGGCCGGCCCTGGTCTCCACCAGCATCGCGTTGATGCGACGCTCACCAGCCATGACGACGCCGGCGCCGAGGGCATGGAACAGGATATTCACCTTGTGGCTAGCCAGCAGCTCGTCGGCCGCGATCTTGTAGGCGGCGGTGTCGTAGGCCTGGGCAAACACCTTGCCCAGGATCAGATGCGGCGCGTTGAGACCGTTCAAGCGATCGATCCGCGCCAGCAGCTCCGAGGCCAGACCCTGCACCAGCCGCCGGTGCTCGCCATGGACGTTGCCGTGCAGGCCGCAGAAGTTGGTGACGCCGGCCGCGGTGCCCATGCCGCCGAGAAAGCCGTAGCGCTCGATCAGCAGCGTTTTCCGTCCCGCGCGCGCCGCTGCGGCCGCCGCCACGATGCCGGCCGGGCCGCCGCCGAGCACGACGACTTCATATTCGCCGTAGAGCGGTACTTTGCGCGCTGGTTCATCGATCGTCATGGCCGGCATGGCGCGTTCCTTCCCGGAATCTGGTTCGAACTGGATCACGACTTAGCCGGCGGTCCTCATGCCCGCAAGATCGCGGTTGCTCGCCATCGGTGAACCTGAGACAAGTGCGGCCATGAATTCGATCATCGTCAGGTACTGCTTCGCCGCTTCTATTGCCCTCGCGCTCACGGCCCTTCCCGCCGCAGCCGTGGAGCAAAACTGCCGCTTCGTCCCGGCCAAGGCCGATCGCGAAGCCTGCTACAAGAGGCAGGAGGAAGAACTTGCGGCGAAGCGCAAGCCGGCCGCGCCGGCGGCTGAGAGCACGACGCTCGAAACGCTGCGCCAATTGCGCCAGGACGACGACGCCGTCTACCGCAGCATCAACAATATCTGCCGCGGCTGCTGACGCCTAACCTTTGCCACCGCCCCAGTTCGCCGCCCGTTTCTCTGCGAACGACGCAAGCCCTTCCGCCGCCTCGGCGCTCTGGCGCTTGAGCGAGTGCAATTGCACGAGCCGCGTATACGCCGCATCGTCCACCGCCATGCCGCCGAACGAGCTCTCCAGCGCGAGTCGCTTGGTCTCGGCCATCGCCTCGGGTCCGTTGGCGAGCAGCTGCTCGACCACCTTGACGCCTGCGGCCTCGAGATCGGCGAGCGGCACCACCTCGTGGACGAGGCCGATGCGGCGGGCATCTTCGGCGCCGAAGCGTTCGCCGGTCAGCGCGTAGCGACGGACCTGGCGGACGCCGATGGCATCGCAGAGCTGCGGGATGATGATCGCTGCGGTCAGGCCCCAGCGCACCTCGGTGATCGAGAACAGGGCGTTGTCGGCGGCAATCACGACGTCGCAGGCCGCGATGACGCCGGTACCGCCCCCGAAGCAGCCGCCCTGCACCAGCGCGACGGTGGGAATCGGCAACGTGTTGAGCCGCTGCACGGCTTCGAACGTCGCCCGCGAGGCCGCCTCGTTCGCCTCGCTCGATTGCGGCCGCACGCTGTTGATCCATTTGAGGTCGGCGCCGGCCTGGAAGTGCTTGCCGTTGCCCCGGAGCACGACGACGCGCAGATTGGGCTTGCTGCCGAGGTCGTCCATGGCCGCGAGCACGCCTGAGATCAGCGCGGCGTCATAGGCATTGTTGACCTCCGGCCGGTTCAACGTGACGGTCGCAACCCCGCGTTCATCGAGGCTCCACAGGACGGGGCTGGCAGTCATCGGCGGTCCTCCGGTTGTTTGCCGCGCACTATGGCTGAGGGCGCGTGCCCTGATCCATATCTTTCCGGCGTAGGGCGGCCGCGTCCATCGCATGGCGGCTTGTGTCATGCTGGCTGCGGACGACACCACGGGATGGATACGGGATATCAATATGCGCATCTGCATTTTCGGCGCAGGCGCCGTCGGCAGCCACATTGCGGTACGGCTGGCGCGCGCCGGCCATGAGGTCAGTTGCGTGATGCGGGGGGCGCATCTGGAGGCGGCCCGCGCCAATGGCCTCAAGCTGCGCGTCGGCGATTCCGAGGTCGGTGCCAAGGTGAACGCGTCAGGCGATCCGGCCCAGCTCGGCCCGCAGGACGTCGTGATCTCGACCTTGAAGGCGACCGCGCTTCAGGGGCTGGTTTCCAGCATCAAGCCGCTGCTCCAGGACGACACTGCGATCGTGTTTGCGCAGAACGGCATTCCCTGGTGGTACGGCATCGGCCTGCCGCCGCGGCACCCGGCGCCGCCGGACATTTCATTCCTCGATCCCGGCGGGCGCCTGCGCGCCTGCATCCCGAAGGAACGGATCGTCGGCGGCGTGGTCTTCTCATCCAACGAGGTGATCGCGCCCGGCGTGGTGCAGAACCTGACGCCGGACCGCAACCGTCTCCTGATCGGCGAGTGCGACGACCGCAATTGCGAGCGCATCACCAGGCTGCGCGGTGTCTTCAACGACGCGCGGCTGGAATCGCCGCCGGTCGCCGAGATCCGCGAGGCGATCTGGTCAAAGCTGCTGACCAACATGTCGCTGTCGGTGCTGTGCCTGCTCACCGGCCAGACCGCGCGCGGCGTGCGCGACGACCCCGCCTTCACGGAGGTGATTCCGCGCATGCTGAACGAGGCCAACGAGATCGCCCAATACTTCATTCCCGAGGTCAAGCGCGCCAGCCGCAGCGGCCCTGCCCCCAACCACAAACCATCGCTGCTGCAGGATTACGAGCTCGGCCGCGCCATGGAGATCGACGTGCTGGTGAAGGCGCCCCAGGCCTTCGCGCGCACCGCCGGCCTGTCGACGCCGACGCTCGACCTGATCGCCGCGCTCGCCATCCAGAAGGCGCGCGACAGGGGGCTTTATTCCGCGTGAGGCTCAGGCGAGCGCAGAGGAGAAGCAGAGGAGAAGAAGTGATGGCCATACCGAGCACTGCAGTAACGCAAATGAAGGTGCACAGGGTCGCGAGTTCGCCCCACACCCAACAATACGGGATGGGAAAATCACGAATTGTTCGTTCGGAGCAATGCGACTGGGCTGCGGTCGGTAGGTTACCGCCGCCAACATTTCCGCGGTCATACGCAATTGCTTCTGTTGAGCAGCTAGCAGATTGGCTTGCATGGTCAGCGTAATTCGATCGAGGCCGTCAACGCCGGCCAGGCACTCCTCCAATATCTCCTTTAGATTCTTGTTGCTGTTTACGTCCCTCAAGTTCAGTATTACCGCGCGCAAAAAGACTCTTCGCGCCTGAGCCATTTGCTCGCTAGCTCTTAAATTCGTTGTGCCAGTTTCCCCTTGAACTTGCTCCCGCCTCTCAAGGATTGACGACGCGATCAAGAAGAGAGTTTCGGCATCGAGTTTCTGCTCAGAAACAGTCTTTGCTGTAAGTCGGAATTGCTCACAGGCAGCGTGAGCATCTTTAGTTAGCTCAAGCGATTCTTTAGCCTTGTTTACGAGGGACTCCGGTAGAGTGGGATGACAGAACTTCTCAATCATTCGCACTCTTGCATCGTACAGCTCGTTAGCATCCGGAAAATCTAGACCAAACAACGACAGATCTTGCGCAGCTTCAAGAATAGAAAATTCACCTGAAAAAGTTGCCACAGCAGCATCCCCAAAAAGGCCGCCTCGATACAATTAGAGGTGGCATATTGCCGTCAACGTAGGTTCCATGCAACTTTAGAAATACGAAAACACCCGGCTATTGAGATGAAGTGCTTCCCTGCAGCCGTTTGCGCCAAAACCTAGACGTTCTCTTCGATCCAGGCCGCGAGCGTGTCCAGCACCTCGGTGAGCGCCTCGTCATTGGTACGGCCGGATTTCTTCAGCACCGCGAACGAATGGTCGCCGCCTGCGACCTCATGCAGCGTCGCCTTCGGGCCGAGCTTCTCGACGACAGGCTTGAGGTAGCTCAGATCGGCAAGCTCATCGCGCGTGCCTTGCAGAAACAGCATGGGGATCGCGATGGCGGCAAGGTGTTCGGCGCGCTCGGATGACGGCTTCTTGGCGGCATGGAGGGGAAAGCCGAGAAAAGCGAGCCCTTTGACATCGGGCAGCGGCGACTTCGACTGCGCCTGCGAGGTCATGCGGCCGCCGAAGGATTTCCCGCCGGCAACGAGCTTCAGCCCGGGGCAGAGCCGCGTCGCCTCCGCGACCGCTGCGCGGATGGCGGCATGCGCGACCGCCGGCTGGTCGGGACGCCCCTTCTTCTCTTCCATGTAGGGAAAATTGAAGCGGAACGTCGCGATGCCGCGTTCGGCAAGGCCGGCTGCAACCTTCTCCATGAAGGAATGCCGCATGTCTGCGCCGGCGCCGTGCGCCAGGACGTAGCAGGCGCGTGCATGGGTCGGCTGCGTCAGGATCGCCGAGACCGTGCCGATGCGCTCGATGTCGAGCTTGAGCTCCTGGGTTTTGATCGCCACAATCAGACATCCCGATAGACGCTGTTACCGGCGCCTTGGTAGCGTCACCGGCGCAGCCTGAAAACACAATAATTGCCGCGGTTCGCTGGCTTACCAAGCCGGAACGCCGCATCAACCGAGGTAATCATGCCCTACCGCTCCTCCTGGATGACCGAAGAGCTCGACGTCTTCCGCGACCAGTTCCGCAAATATCTTGCCAAGGACCTGGCCCCGCATGCAGAGAAATGGCGCGAGCAGAAGATGGTCGACCGCTTCGCCTGGCGCGGGCTCGGCGAGATGGGCGCGCTGCTCGCGAGCGTGCCGGAGGAATATGGTGGCCTCGGCGCCACCTTCGCCTATGACGCCGCCGTGCTCGACGATCTCGAGAGCACGGTGCCGGAGCTGACCACCGGCGTCTCCGTGCACAGCGCCATCGTCGCGCATTACATCCTCAATTACGGCTCGGAGGAGCAGAAGAAACGCTGGCTGCCGAAGATGGCGTCCGGCGAGATGGTCGGCGCCATCGCCATGACCGAGCCCGGCACCGGCTCGGATCTGCAAGCCGTCAAGACCACGGCCAAGAAACAGGGCAATTCCTACGTTATCAACGGGCAGAAGACCTTCATCACCAACGGCCAGGCCGCCGACCTCGTCATCGTGGTCGCGCGCACCGGCGAGCAAGGTGCCAAGGGCATCTCGCTGATCGTGGTCGAGACTGCGGGCGCGGACGGCTACAAGCGCGGGCGCAACCTCGACAAGATCGGCCTGCACGCCTCCGACACCTCGGAGCTGTTCTTCGACAACGTGACGGTGCCGCCGGAAAACCTGCTCGGCAAGGAGGAGGGCCAGGGTTTCGTCCAGCTGATGCAGCAATTGCCGCAGGAGCGGCTTGCGCTCGCGGTCGGCGCCGTGGCCTCGATGGAGCGCGCGGTCAAGCTCACCACCGACTACACCAAGGAGCGGAAGGCGTTCGGCAAGCCGCTGATGGATTTCCAGAACACCGCCTTCACGCTGGCCGAGCGCAAGACCGAGGCGATGATCGCGCGCGTCTTCGTCGATTGGTGCATCGAGCGCCTGGTCGCAAAAGACCTCGACACCGTGACGGCCTCGATGGCGAAATATTGGTGCTCGGAGAAGCAGGTCGAGACCGCCGACGAATGCCTGCAGCTGTTCGGCGGCTACGGCTACATGCAGGAATACCCGATCTCGCGCATCTTCATCGATTCCCGCATCCAGAAGATCTATGGCGGCACCAACGAGATCATGAAGCTGCTGATCGCCAGATCCTTATAGGTCAGGTCGATGTAGATCACCGCGCGCGCCAGTCGCGCGGCCGGCAGCCGAAGCGCTGCTTGAAGCGGCGGGTGAAGTGGGAGAGGTCCGAGAAGCCCCAGTCGAACGCGATGGCGCCGATCGCCTGGTCCGCCTTCGCAGCATCGCTGAGGTCACGTGCCGCGCCGTCCAACCTACGATCCATGACGTAGTCCGAGAATGTGGTGCCTGCGCGCTCGAACAATTTGTGCACGTAGCGCTCGCTGATGCCGATGGCACGCGCGACGTCCGCAACCGCAAGGCGCTGCTCGGAGAGCCGCTCATGCACGGCGCGGCGGAGCGCGAGCGCGGTCGCGTCGGCAAAGCTGGCGGCCTCGGCCGTCTGCGCACGCGCGCGGCGCGACAGGCTCAGCGCGACAAGATCGAGCAGCACGCCGAACAGCCTGACGGCTTCGCCTTCCGTCATCCGCAGCGCGCCGGCATTCAGCGATCGCGCGGTCTCGACGATGAGATGACCGACGAAGGGATCGTCGGACACACGCTCCACCCTGAAGTCGAAGGATGGCGGCAGCCGATCACGCAGCTCGCGCGAAGGCACCCAGAAAGATGCAACCTGCAGCGTCGGCCCGCGATCATGCAACAAGGTCACTTCCCGGTCGCTGTCGCAGATGCCGACCTGACCGCGCGACAGGCTGACGTCGCAGCCGCCCTGGACCACGCGGCAGCGGCCGGCTAGCTTGAAGTTCAGATAGAAGCAGCTTTCGGTCGACGCAGCGATATCGGCGCGCGAGCGATGCACGGTGTGCTCGGGAAAGACCACGCGGTTGATGGCACCGCTGCCGATCTTGATCGCCTCGACCTTGGCCGGGAAGCGTGAGGTGGTTGCCGATTCCGGCGTCAGGTTCATGAATGCCTGGCAGATCGCTTCGCGATAGTAGGAGAACTGCTCCTCCGGCCGCGTCTCGCCGGTGTCCCAGACCA
This sequence comes from Bradyrhizobium sp. NC92, assembly GCF_025200865.1. Lineage (NCBI taxonomy): Bacteria > Pseudomonadati > Pseudomonadota > Alphaproteobacteria > Hyphomicrobiales > Nitrobacteraceae > Bradyrhizobium > Bradyrhizobium sp. NC92. Next base: position 736,039 of record NZ_CP104171.1, on the reverse strand, counting down.
AACGGCGGGGCCGGCTTTCGGAATTGAGCTGCTCCATCAGTTCGCTCCAGGACCAATCCGGTTCACCGTCGGACAAGCGCGCAACGCGCCAGCGGTTCAGTATGGCGGCAACAACGTCGACCGGCGTTCAGCCGGCAAATCCAGGCAAGGTCATCGCCGCACCGATCTAAGCAGTCTTCCGAGGGAGCCACAACATGTCGACCTTCGTTCTCGTCCATGGCGCCTGGCATACCGGTGCCGAGCTCGAGCCGGTCGCCGCGCCGATCCGCGCAGCCGGCCATCAGGTCCATACCCCCACCATCAAGGGCAACCGTCCGGGCGATGCCAAGACGACCGGGCTGAAGGAAGCGATCCAGTCGATCGCCGACTACCTTGCGGAGAATAATCTGCAGGACGTCATCCTGCTCGGCCATTCCTATGGCGGCATGGTCATCACGGGGGTCGCCGACCTCGCGCCGGAGCGCATCCGCCGCCTGGTCTATTGGAACGCTTTCGTGCCCAACAATGGCGAGTGCCTCAACGACATGGTGCCGCCGCGCTATGTTGGTCTGTTCGACGCCATTGCGGCCGAGCGCGGCGACGGCTCGGTGGTGTTGCCCTTCCCGATCTGGCGCGAGGCCTTCATCAACGATGCCGATCTGGAGACGGCGCAGCGCGCCTATGACGTGCTCAATCCGCATCAGCTCGCGACCTTCACCGACAAGATCGCGCTCAAGAGCAATCCGGCCGAGATGCCGCTGGCCAAATCCTACATCAACTGCACCGAGGATACCGCGCTGCCGCACAGCCATGGCTGGCATCCGCGCCTGTCGGAGAAGCTCGGCCTGTTCCGCCTGGTGCAGGTTGCGGGAAGCCACGAGCTGTGCTTCTCCGATCCGGCGCGGCTCGCCAAGGCAATCATCGAGGCGGGACGCGACTGACGAGTGGTCGCACTATCCGGTCACCTCATCCGCTTGTCGGCGGCGACGAAGTCGATGAAGGTCCTCACCTTCGCGGACAGATATTTGCGGCTGGGATAGACCGCGAGCAGGCGACCCTCGAAGATGACTTCGTCGGGCAGGACGTGGACGAGACGTCCGCTGGCGATGTCCTCGGTGACCAGCCATTTTGGCAGGAAGGCGAAGCCCATGCTTTCCAGCGCCGCCATGTGCAGCAGCGTCTCGTTGCCGCTGCGCAGGACCGGATTGAGCTTGACGGTCTCGGGGCCGTGCTCGCCCTGGAAGGAGAAGCTCTCGCCCGGATAAAGCGCATAGTGCAGCAACGCCTGGCCGGAGAGATCGGCGAAGGTCCTTGGGCGGCCCGCGCGTTTGAGGAAGGCGGGAGCGGCCACCAGGTAGAACGGAACTCCGGTGATGGGCCGCGCGATCAGCGCCTCGTCCGGCGCGGCCGTCGCGCGCAGGGCGAGATCGAACCCCTCCTCGACCAGATTGACGAGGCGCCCGCTGAGATCGACGTCGAGGCGCACGTCCGGATAACGGGCCTGATAGTCCGCCAGCACGCCCGCGAAGATCGTGTTCGCCATCCACACCGGCGCGGTCAGCCGCAGCGTGCCGCGCGGCACCACCGTCGCCTTGCTGACGGCGGCCTCGACCTCGTCGAGCGAGTCCAGCATCTGCCGCGCCTGCTCGAAATAGAGCGTGCCGCTTTCGCTCAGGCTGACGCGCCGGCTGGTCCGGTTGAGTAGTCGCGTGCCGAGCCGCTTCTCGAGCTGCATCACGTGCTTGCTTGCCATGGCAGGCGAGATGCGCAGGCGCTGCGCCGCGGTCACAAAGCTCTTCAGCTCCGCGACCAGGCAAAACACCTTCATGCTGACCAGAGTATCCATGAGATCATCAACATCCAGGAAATGAACAATTCCTTTAGCGCAGAATGATCAAATGCGGCGAAACTATCAGATGGTGGCAACCTTCACATTCCGGAGAACCCCATGTCCGCCGCCACCACCATCGAAACCGCCGCTCCCGGCCGGTCCCTTCGCATCGGACTCTGGGCCGCGCAGGTCGCCCTCTCCGCCGTGTTTGTCTCGGCAGGCTTCGTGAAGCTGACCACGCCCATTCCCCAGCTGGCCGCGATGATGCCGTGGGCCGGTCAGTATTCCGAAACGTTCGTCCGGACGATTGCGCTGGTCGATCTCGCCGGCGGGATCGGCATCCTGCTGCCGGCGCTGACGCGGATCCTGCCGCGGCTGACGGTGCTGGCCGCGCTCGGCTGCGCGGTGCTGCAGGTGATTGCGCTTCTCTTCCACCTCTCGCGCGGCGAAGCCGAGGTAGCGCCGCTCAACATTGTCCTGCTCGCGCTCAGCCTGTTCGTGCTGTGGGGACGCCGCAGCAAGGCGCCGATCGCGCCGCGTCAGTTCTGAGCGGCAGGAACGCCATGATCTCTGCATGGTCCCGCAGAAGCCTGCTCGCTGGCACCGCGGTCCTCACAACCGGCGGCACCGCCGCGGCCAAGGAGGATCGTCTCGCTGAGGGCGTCGCGATCCTGATCGACAGCAACGAGTCCTACGTCATGGGCCACGCGATCAGCTATTCGGCAAATCTCTCCAAGCATTTTGCCGAGAGGGGCGCGCGATTGCTGATCGAGGTCGTGGCCAACGGCAAAGGCATCGACGTCTTCCGGGCGGACAAGACGCCGCTGGTCGAGCCGCTCGCGACGCTGCGCCAGTCGCTGCCCAATCTCACTTACAGCATGTGCGCCTCGTCCAAGACGATCGCGGAAGCCAAGGAGCAGATCTCCATCCCGCTGATCCCTGGCGCAAGCCTGGTGCCGTTCGGGATCGGGCGCGTCGTCGATCTGCAACTGAAGGGCTGGGCCTATATCCATGCGTGAGGCGGCGCGCGAAGGCATTACGCTCTCGCGTCGGTCGATCCTGATGGCCGCGGCAGCCTCTCTCGCCGTCCCGCGCGCAAGCGGCGCGCAGGACAGCTGGCCGCCAATGTTCGAGGCCGGACGCAGCCAGTTCACACTGGTTCGGCCGCGCGCCCCGATGCCACAGCTCAGGCTTCAGGACCTGCACGGCCGGGATGCCATCGTGACGGCGAAGCCCGGCCGCATCACGTTGGTGAATTTCTGGGCGACCTGGTGCGCGGCCTGCAAGCTCGATCTGCCGATGCTCGCAAGCCTTGCAGCCTCGCGGCCCGAGCCGCTCGACGTGGTCGCGATCTGCACGGACACCAAAGACCTGCGCAAGATCCGCGCATTTCTCGGCGGCCTCGCCGTGCAGAACCTCGCGTGTTACGCCGATGCCTACGGCGCGGCAGCCGAAGCTTCCAGGGCGATGTTCCCGCTCGTCGGCATGCCCGTCACCTATCTAGTCGGAGCGAGCAGCCGCGTCGAAGGCTACATCACCGGCGCACCCGACTGGCTCTCGCCGGCGGGCGCGCGGCTGCTGCAATTCTATCGCGAGCGGGGCTAGCGATCGTCAATTCGGATGCCACCAGCGCCCGCCGATGACGACACCCTCTGAGACGATCTTGCGATCGCCAATCAGGTGCTCGCCGACGACGTCTTCGTAGTCGAACTGGCCTTGCTTCACCGAAATCAGCGTGGCGTCGCCGACGCTGCCGGGCTTGAGGCTGCCGAGCTCGGGACGTCGCAGCGCCATCGCCGCATTCACCGTCGATGCCGCGATCACATCCGGCAGCTCCATGCCCATGCACAGGAACTTCGACATGGTCGTGACCTGGTCATAGGCCGGGCCGTCGATGCAGAGCTGATGGATGTCGGAGGAGATGGTGTCGGGATAGAAACCATTGGCGAGCATGGCACGCGCGGTCTTGAACGCGAACGAGCCCTTGCCGTGGCCGATATCGAACAGCACGCCGCGCTCGCGCGCCTCCAGCACCGCCTTCTTCACGGTGCCTTGCGCCGTCGCCGGGGTGTTGGGGAAAGGGCGGAACGCATGGGTCAGCACGTCGCCGGGACGCAGTCGCACCAACACGTCCTCATAGCTCGGCGGCGGATGGTCGATATGCGCCATCAGCGGCATGCCGACCTCGTTCGCGACCTCGAGCGCGATGTCGAGCGGCACCGCACCCGAGGTGCCCGAGGAATGCAGGCCCACGCGCACCTTGATGCCGACGATGAGATCGCGGTTGGCATCGGCCACCTCGGCCGCCTCGACCGGATTCATCAATCGCAGCTCCTCGCTCTCGCCGACCATGATCCGGTGCGAGAAGCCGAAGATGCCGGCATGCGAGACGTGCAAATAAGCGAGGATGCGGACCTGGCTCGGCTCGATCACATGCTTGCGGAAGCCGGCGAAATTGCCGGGTCCGGCGCTGCCGGTATCGACCGCCGTGGTGACGCCGGAGAGGCGGCAGAACTCCTCGGCATCGATGCCGAGCGAGGTGCCGCCCCAATAGACATGGGTGTGCAGATCGATCAGCCCCGGCGACACAATGAATTGCGAGACGTCGCGCACCTCGGTGCCCGGATCCGCCTTGAGGGCGCTGCCGATCGCGGCGACCTTGCCGCCGGCAAAGGCGACATCGGTCACGGCGTCGAGCTTCTGGGACGGGTCGATCACCCGCCCCCCGCGCAGGATCAGGTCGAAAGGCATCAATGGTCTCCGGGATGTGGCGGGGTATGGCAGGATTACAGGCAGGAGACCCGGGCAGGTCCCTGCAATTGTCCCTGTTAGCAATTTTCGCGCCCGCTGAGCAAATCGGCGCGCATGCCGGTTACGCTCCCAGCGCTTGCAAGCCGCCTGCCGGCGCCTCGCACGTCAATCCTGGGTATCAGGTGTCCACGGCAGCCGGACCTTCTGCCATTCCTCGAAGTCCACCTGGACGTCCGCGGCGGCGACTTTTGCGGCGCTGTGAAGCCAGTCGTCCTTGCGTCCATCGAGATCGTGCTCGATCTTGGGTCTGGCGCCGCCCGTTCCCGCATGAATCGCGCCGAGATCGAATCCCTTGGCCCAGAGCAGATCGAGTCTCAGCCGCGGATGACTGCGATTGCTGAGCTCGAGCTTGCGCTGATCGGGAGCAATGCGACGAATGATGTAGCCGCCTTTCAACTTGAGATGCGGATCGGGCGCCCGAAACTCTCCTCGGGCGACGTCCAGAAAGCGCGGCTTGCCGTTCATGCCGTGCGCCCAATTCCAGGCGGAGGGCACCAGCGCCTTGGCTTCCCTCACGATCTTGCCGCCATCCCAGGTGGCGATCGCAACGTAGCGCGGCCGGCCAAGGCCGCCGCCGCCTTTCCTGCGCGAAGCGAACCGCTCCAGCTCGGCATGGTCGGGCAGGTTCTTCCTGAGCGCCGAAGCAACCTGCGAAGGCGGCTCCGCATCCGGATAGTCCTTCAGCTCGTGCCAGAAGTCGCGCCGTTCCTCGTCGGAGCAGGCCACGAAGGGCCGCATCCAGCTCTCCTCCTCGTCCAGCAGCGACGGGCGCGGGTTCGCGAGCCCCTCGCGATAGCCATCGAGAATGGCCGCCGCCGCATTGCGATTAGAGCTCCGCGCCTTCGGTGCGAGCCGCGCGCTGGTCGCAAGGCGGACGAGATCGAACGGATAGGGAATGACCGCGGCTTCGTCGAAATCGTTGATGCCCCAGACCAGACGGCCTTCGGCATCGCGCCAGGTCCCATAATTTTCGATGTGGGTGTCGCCGACCGACAGCACGGCGGGCGCGTCCCTCAGCTTGGGACAGAGCTTCTCGATGCGCCGCGCCCAGCGAAAGAACGTCGCACGCAGGAACGTGAACGCATCCTTCTGCATCCGCTCGTGTTTGTGGACGAGGTCCGCCTCCACAACGTCGCATTGCTTGCGCAGCCAGTGCTCGAAAGCCGCATTGTCGCGCTGAAAAGTCATCCGCTGCAAACCACGAATATCGGGCGGGCCGGCGCTGATCCGCGGCGCGCCATCAATCAATCTTCGGCTGCATCGACAATAAGCTGATGCTCTAACGCGAAATGCTACAATCAAATGGGCAGCGGCGCAATTGTCGGCATCTGGACTGACATCGACCGTCGCGCAGCCCTCGGCAGGGCGGCAGACGAAGCAAAGCCGGACAAGGAAATGGCGATCCCGGGAAGACTCGAACTTCCGACCTACGGTTTAGGAAACCGTCGCTCTATCCGGCTGAGCTACGGGACCGCGGAACCCGTGGCTACGGGTTCGATCCCGTCATAGCAGAGCAAAATGCGGTTCGCCAGCCGTCAGGCGGGCCAGACCATTCGTCAACCTGAACAGGGCGGCTATACAATCGCGCCCGGACCCCTTCGACGGAGCAGCCCACATGATCGAGAGCATCAGCGCCATCACGCTCGGCACCCACGACATGGCACGCGCCGTGCACTTCTACCGTTCGCTCGGGTTCGAGCTTCTCTATGGCGGCGAAGCCGCTGCGTTCACGAGCTTTCGCGCCGGCAGCGGCTATCTCAACCTGACTGCGCAGCCGGACGACAAGCGCTGGTCCTGGTGGGGCCGCGTCATCTTCTATGTCGCCGATGTCGACGCCACCTATGAGCAGGCGCTCGCGGCAGGGTGGCAGCCGTCGACCACGCCGCGCGATGCCGAATGGGGTGAGCGCTACTTCCATCTCACCGACCGCGACGGCCATGAGCTCAGTTTCGCACGGCCGTTGTCCTGACCGAATAAGTCGCATCTGCTGACGTTCCAACGCGCAACTAGCGCTGTCTCAGCCACCGTGGCAAGCTCGGCGCGGTTTCCTCAAGTTCTAACCAGGGAGGACGACCATGGTAGCTTATGTCGTGCTGGGAAACTTCACTGATCAGGGAGTCCGAAACGTCAAGGACTCGCCGAAGCGGGCCGAAGCCTTCAAGGAGATGGCCAAAACGTTCGGCGTGACTGTGAAAGAGATCGTCTGGACGCAGGGACGATATGACGTTGTGACTGTTCTCGAGGCTCCGGATGAGGCTGCCGCGATGTCACTCAGCCTTAGTCTCAGCGCACTCGGCAATGTCCGCACCGAAACGCTGCGCGCGTTTTCGGCGGCAGATATGACGAAGATCGTCGGCAAGATGCTCTGACGCGCAAGCCCGCGCGAGCGCACTGGACCCGGGATGGCATCCCGGGCATGGGCGGATCTCACGCCTTGATATTGTTGTCCTTCACGACCTTGCCCCAATAGGCGACCTGCTTGTCGAAGAAGGTCTTGAAGGTGGCGCCGTCCTGGAGCAGCAGCGTCATGTGCTGGGTGTCCTTGAGCTGGGCGGCGGTCGCGGGCTCGCTCAGGATCTCCTTGGATGCCGTCGCCATGGCCGCAACGACGTCGGCAGGCGTACCTGCGGGGGCGAAGATGCCCCACCATGCCAGCGTCTCGAAATCGGGGAAGCCGGCCTCGATCGCGGTGGGCGTGTCCGGCAGGGCCGGCAGCCGCTCGCGGCCGAGCTGCAGGATCGGGCGCAGCATGTTGGTCCCGAGCTGGGCCGCGACCAGCGCCGCCGATCCCGCGATGAGATCGACATGGCCGCCGAGCACGTCGTTCATGGCCGGCCCGCCGCCGCGATAGGGCACGTGCATGATCTCGACGCCGGCCTTGCTACCGAGCACGGTCATGGCGAGATGGCCGAGCGTGCCGATGCCGACCGAGGCGTATTTCACCGCACCGGGGCTCGCCTTGCAGGCGGCGACCACGTCGGCAAAGCTCTTGTAGGGGCGTCCGGCGCCGGCCGCGATTACGTAGGGCGCGGTGCCGATCAGCAGCACCGGCATCAGCTCGCGCTCGACATCGACCGGCGGCTTGTCGAGGATCGACGGGATCACCGCATGGGAATCGAACGTCACCAGGAAGGTCGAGCCGTCGGCCGGGCTCTTGGCGACCTGCGCCGCGCCGAGCGCACCGGCCGCGCCCGATTTGTTCTCGACCACGACGATGCGACCCAGCTTGGTCTGCAGGTTCGTCTGCAGCAGCCGCGCCATCGCGTCGGTCGATCCGCCAGGCGGAAACGGCACCACCAGCGTTATCTTGCCGGCCTGCGCTGCTGCCGGTGCCATCGCGAGGATGGCCGGTGCGGCCAAGAGCGTGCGTCGTGTGATCGTCATGGTCCCCTCCCTTGTTGTTGCGCCCGGCTTTTTGCTCTGTGGCGCTCGAGCATGATCCGGAAAAGTGTGCAGCGGTTTTCCGAAAGATCATGCTCAAGAAAATAGGCTAAAGCGCAAGGCGCTTTAGGTCGTGCCGAAGCCTGACCCTGCTTTTCTGTATTCTGGCCGAGGCGGACTGAAGATGTCCAGCACGCGGGCGCCGTCGGGGCCGGCACGCATGGTGTGCGGCACGTACCCTGGCGTGCGCCAGAAATCGCCCTTCTTGACCGGGATTTCCTCATCGCCCTGGACGCGGATGGCGGAGCCGTCGAGCAGCACGCCCCATTGCTCCTCGGGATGATGATGCAGCGTGCCTTGCGCATGCGGCGCCAGTGTCACCACCGACAGCATCGCCTGCTCGCCGGAGAAGATGCGCGTGGTCACGCCGGCGGCGAGCTCGCGGAAGAGGCCGTCGCTGGCGTCGTCGAGATTGTGGAATTCGTCCTTCTGGCTCACGTCATCCTCCCCTTTACACTCCGCCAGCTCAGGCCTTGCCGTAAGCACCCTGGTAACGGCCCTCGCGGATCGCCTTCAGCGTCTCCTCCTCGCGCGCGACCTGGACGCGCACTGCTTCCAGCAGCGCGGCCGCACCAGTCGCGGGAAACGAAACCACGCCGTCCTCGTCGCCGACGACGATGTCGCCGGGCGCGATCACGCTGCCGCCGATCGTCACCGGCACGTTGATCTCGCCGGGGCCGTTCTTGTACGGACCGCGATGGATCACCGCGCGGGCGTAGCAGGGAAAGTAGTCGGCCGCGAAGGCCGCGACGTCGCGGATCGCGCCGTCGATCACATAGCCTTCGGCTTTGCGCCATTGCGCGATGTTCTTCATGATCTCGCCGATCAGCGCGCGCGTCTCGTCGCCGCCGCCGTCGACCACGATGACGTCCCCGGGCCCGACCAGGTCGAGCGCGCGGTGGATGGCGAGATTGTCGCCGGGCCGGGTGCGCACGGTGAAGGCCGTTCCCACCAGCTTGCCGCCGCGATGATACGGCCTCAGCCCGACCGCGCCGGGCAGCCGGCCGAGGTTGTCCGAGATCACCGAGGTCGGCGCGTCCCTGAAACCTTTAATGATATCAGCCGGCGGCTTCGGCACGCTGCTCGCTGCGATGGTGATCGTCATATCAGTCCTTCCGTGTTTGTCTCATTCAGCATGCGCCCGCGCCTTCGAAGGGCCAGATCCGGAAGGCGCGCCACTTCGTCTTCCTGGCGTCGCCAGCCGGGAGTGAGGCGCTCGCAATACGAGTGTAACAGCCTGCCGGCGGGGCGCTGTGACTCCCGCGCCACGTCAAGCACAAAATGTCAGCATCCCAGCCCTGAATTTCCCGGGTTCCATGGGTGACAAGCCGGCCATAAAGAGGCAAAAATCTGGCTCGACTCAGTTCGGGTTGCGTCTTGCAAGGAATACCCTCTTAGAATGTCGGCCGTAGTTACATCGCATCGCGCGGCGCTGCTTCTCGTTGCCGCAGCAGGATTTATTCTGCTGACGCCGGGGCATGCCGAGGCGCAATGGTGGAAACGCGCACCTGTTGATTTCGAGGAATGCGCCGACGCCGCCGAGAAAGCCGCAACCAAGGCTGAGAAGACCGCGGCCCTTGCCGATTGCAACGCCAAGTTTGCCGGCCGCCGCAAGCTGGGCGGCGGCTATTCCTATTACGATTTCCTCCAGGATCGCACCTTCGACATCGCCGGCCCCAATCCGACGCCGGAGGAGCAGAAGAAGATCGACGAAGCCTATACCGCCTATCTCGCCAAGCAGCGCCGCAGCAACGAAGCGGCCCAGGCCACCGCGCGGCAGCAGCGCGAGCAGCAAGAGCAACAGGTGCAGCAGCTCCAGCAGGTCGCGCTGCGGACCGAAGTCGAGCGCGTGCCGGTGCCGGTCGAGCGGCCGAAGGTGCAGCAGGCCGCAGGCGCAAGGCCGAAGGCCGCGCCTTGCACCAAGAGCTCATTCTCCTGCGAATGGCCGCGTCTGTCGGAAAGCTTGAACGACCTGAAGAAGCTGTTCAACCCGACACCGAGCAAGCCCGCGAAGAAGGGCTGAAGCAGCAGCCGTCATTGCGAGATGGTCGTAGGGTGGGCAAAGGCGCAAAGCGCCGTGCCCACCATTTGTTTATGATCGAGAGAGTCGGTGGGCACGCTTCGCTTTGCCCATCCTACGAGAGCTGAGCTCACGACAGGCGTCATTGCGAGCGCAGCGAAGCAATCCAGAGTCTCTGCACAGAAAGATACTGGATTGCTTCGCTGCGCTCGCAATGACGCGTGGATGGAGCACCGGCTTGCAATCCTCAGTTCGGCTGCTTCTTCTTGCCGCGCTTCGGATGGGCCACCGGCGCTGCGACCGTCGGCGAAGCACCCAACTGCGACCGGCTCTCCTGCAAACGCCTGTCATAGCCGGGGGAGTTCAAGACCGTCGGCGGCCTGGCGTAGGCGAGCGTCGACATGCCGCAGAGCGCGGCCAGCGCCAGGCCGATCATCAGACAACGCTTCATCACGCCCTCCTCGTCCTCAATTCACGCCCCGGATCTGCTGCGGCGTCAGCCGCGGCGGACCGTTGCCGGCCGCCTCGGCTTCCTTGATCAGCGCAACAATGCGGCGCATCAGCGGCACGGCGACATGGTTCTGCTCGGCGAGCGCAATGACCGCGCCTTGCAGATAGTCGATCTCGGTCTTGCGGCCCTGCTTCAGATCCTGCCACATCGAGGAGCGCGCCTCGGGATCGATCTTCATGGTTCGCCCGAGGATCGCGCCGAAGATCGCATCGGGCAGCCGCAGCAAGGCCGGAGACCAGCTCATCGGGATCGGCGTCGACGATACCGGCACGATGCCGGCGGCCTTCAGTGCGGCCAGCCCTTCCGCCATCTGGTCAGCGAACAATCTTCGCCAGTCACGGTTCGCCAATTGCGCGGCGAGCGGCATTTCGGACAGCGCGCTCAGCGCATTGTTGAGGTTGATGATCAGCTTGCCCCATTGCACGCCGGTGATGTCACGGCTCGCGCGCACACTGAGGCCGGAGACCGAGAGCGCCACGGCCGTGTTCACCGAATCCTCTCCGACGTGAATGTCGCCGGAGGTCGAGCGGTGGAAACGGCCATCGCCCATCGCGATCACGTTGAACGGCACCATGCCGGCGAGCACGGACCGGTCGCCGAGCCGCTCGCGCAGCACCGCGACATTGCCGATGCCGTTCTGGAGCGAGACGATGACGGCATCCTCAGGCGCATGCTGCGCGATCTGGTCAGCGACAGCGGCGGTGTCGGCGCTCTTCACCGTGACCAGCACGATGCCGGCGCTGTGCAAGATCGAAGGGTCTTCCGACAGCGCAAGCTGGCCGGCGCCGAGCTTCGTCTCGGAGCCGTCGAAATCGGTCAGCAGCAGGCCGAACCGCTCGATCTCGGTCTTCACCCGCGGCCGCACCAAGAGCGCGACGCGCCGGCCGGCGGCGGCCAGCTTGCCGCCGACGAAACAGCCGATGGCGCCGGCGCCAGCCACCACGATCGATCGATCCGCAACCACTGGGCTTACTCCCTGAATGACCGGCCTTCGATAGCAGAGGCGAGGCCGGCAACCAATCGCGGCGCATCCGACTTGTAACGGTCATGACTGCCCCATATGTTTTCGCCCCGGGGGCAGCCAGCGGCGAGCGCTCGCCGAACGAGACGCCAAAGGAGAGCACCATGGGTCTACTCGACGTCCTCAACGGCATGCAGAACGGCCCGCGCGGCCCCTCTACGCCGAGCTCAGAGAAATCCTCCGGCGGCATGTCGCCGATGACGATGGCGCTGCTCGGCCTGCTCGCCTGGAAGGCGTTCAAGCATTTCACGACCAGCCAGTCAGGCTCGGCGCCGCAACCGTCACCATCGCCGGCACCGCCGCCGGTGAACGCGGGTGCAGGCGGCGGCGGGCTAAGCGACATTCTCAAGGGCGGCCTCGGCGGCCTGCTCGCGGGCGGCGCGGCCGGCACCGTGCTCAGCGGCGGTCTCGGCGATCTCCTCAACCAGCTGCAGCAGGGCGGCCACGGCGATGCCGCGAATTCCTGGGTCGGCAAGGGCGAGAACAAGCCGATCGCGCCGGGCGATCTTGCCAGCGCACTCGGTGCCGACCAGATCGAGAGCCTGTCCGCCCAGAGCGGCCTGTCGCGCGAGGAACTGCTCAACGGCCTCAGCCAGTATCTGCCGCAAGTGGTCGACCATCTGACGCCGGATGGACGGCTACCGACCGAGAACGAGCTCTCGGGCAGAATCTAGTCGGACCTCGATCGATACGCTTTCGGGAAGGGGAGCAAAGTCATGAGCATGGGCGGCCTGTTGTGGATCATCGTCGTCGGCTTCATTGCCGGCCTCATCGCACGCTGGCTGGCGCCGGGGCCGAACAATCCGAGCGGCTTCATCCTCACCACCATCCTCGGCATCGCCGGCGCGTTTCTAGCGACCTTCGTCGGCCAGGCCATCGGCCATTACAGCCCCGACCAGGGCGCCGGCTTCATCACAGCGACGATCGGCGCGGTGGTGGTGCTGTTCATCTGGCACCGGCTGGTGGCGAGTGGCGTGATAAAGGGGTAGCAACCTCAATCGGGAGGGGCGGCACACCGCCTCCACATCGTCATTGCGGGGAGCGCAGCGACGAAGCAATCCAGACTATTTCCGCGGAGGGACTTCTGGATTGCTTCGCTGCGCTCGCAATGACGAGTTCACGTCACCAAATGCATTCCCGCATCCATGCGCACGACCTCGCCGGTCATGTTGCTGGAGGCCGGCATCGCCAGGAAGCAGACGAGCTGGGCGATGTCCTCCGCGGATGATGCGACCTTCAGCGGCACCTTCGCCACGACGCTGTCGCGTACCTGCTTGGCCTGCGCCTCGCCGCGGCCCTTGGTGAACCAGGGCGTGTCGATATAGCCCGGACACACGGTGTTGACGCGGATCAGCGGCGCCAGGGCACGCGACAGCGACAGCGTCATGGTGTTGAGCGCGCCCTTGCTCGCGGCGTACGCAATCGACGAGCCGACGCCGCTGATGCCGGCGACCGACGACACATTCACCACCGCCGAGGGCCGCCCCGAAGCCTTCGCACCGGCCTCGAGCAGGCTGCGCGCCGCGCGCACCATCTGGAACGGGCCGATCGTGTTGACGCCGTAGACCCGCTGGAAATCTTCAGCCGACAAGCCGTCGAGATCGGCATGAGCCACATGCTTGGTGGTGCCCGCATTGTTGACGAGGATATCGAGCCGGCCCCAGCCGCTCGCCGCCGCGACGATCTTGCGGCAATCCTCATCCTTGGAGACGTCGCCCTGTGCGACCAGCACCTCAGCGGCTCCCGCCTTGCGGCAGGTCTCGGCCGTCGCCTCGGCTTCCTTCTGGCTCGACGAATAGTTGATGACGAGCCGCGCCCCGCTGCGGGCGAGAATTTCCGCAGTCGCTGCACCCAGCCCGGATGCGGACCCCGTCACGATTGCGCACAAGCCGTCTTTTGCCATCCGGATTTCCTTCCCCTGTATCTGGTGTGGCGTCCTGTTTAGCGAGTTTGCCGCGCCCTGCAAATCGAGCAAACTCCGCTAAGCGGAATTAGCATTTCCTGGAGCCTGGCCCCATGCCGGCGCCGCAGATGGACCTGCGATCAACGCTTGTCAGGGCCATGGCTTTTTCCGATCATCGGGCGCAAGAAGAGACTGCGCACTGGCCGATCAGACCGGACGCGCCAATGGCAAAATACGGGGAACGCTGTGGCGGAGAGTGACAATATCGTCGTCGAGACCGCGGAGAAAATCTTCGCCGATCTCGCCGATCCGCAGACCATCAACAACGACAAGACGAATGCGTGGCAGGCGCCGCTGTGGCAGGCGCTGAGCGAAGCCGGCCTGCCGCTGTCCTGGGTGGCTGATGATCTCGGCGGCTCGGGCGCGAGCCTCGCCGACGGCTTTGCGCTGATGGGCGCCGCCGGCCGTTTCGCGGTCGCGGTGCCGCTGGCCGAGACCATGCTGGCGGGATGGCTGCTGGCGCAGGCGAAGATCGCTTCGCCCGAGGGCGAGATGACGGTGCTGCCGGCCACGCCAAAGGACCGCATCAGCCTGGATGCCGACGGCGCGCTCTCCGGCCGTGCCCGCGGCGTGCCCTTTGCCAAGACGGCGAAGCATTTCGCGGTGCTGGCGCACGGCAAGGACGGTGTTTCCATTGCGCTGATCGACGCGGCCAAGGCGCGGATCGAGGCCGGGCTCAATGTCGGCTACGACCACAGCGACACCGTCACCCTCGACAAGGTCCAGCCGATCACCATCAAGCCGGCGCCGAAGGGCTTCGAGCAGACTCATCTGATGCTGATGGGCGGCGTCGCGCGCAGCCTGCAAATCGCCGGCGCGCTGGAATCGATGCTCGACATTTCCGTGCGCTATTCCAACGAGCGCGTCGCCTTCGAGAAGAAGATCTCGAAATTCCAGGCGGTGCAGCACAATCTCGCCCGCCTTGCCGGCGAATCCGCCGCGGCCCTGGCGGCGGCGACGTCCGCCGCCGACGCCATCGCCAATGCAAAATCGTTCAACGACGAGATCTATCTCGAAGCCGCCTCCGCAAAAATCCGCTGCGCGGAAGCTGCCGAAAAAGGCGGCGGCATCGCGCATCAGGTCCATGGCGCGATCGGCTTCACCATGGAGCACATCCTGCACCGCTATTCGCTGCGGGCGCTGGCCTGGCGCGACGATTTCGGCTCGGAGAGCTACTGGGCGGTCGAGCTCGGCAAGCTCGTCGCAAACCGCGGCGCCGACGAATTGTGGCCGCTCGTGGCATCGCGCTGATCGGAGAGAGAAGACATGACCGCTGCCCTGCGTTTCGACCCGATCCGCCTGCCCGAGAAATGCGAGCAATTGCGCAAGGAAGTGCGCGCCTTCCTCGCCGAGGAGATCGCCGCCGGCACCTTCGATCCGCACAAGCCCAACCGCGAAGACACCGACGCGCCGGAATTTTCCCGCCGGGTCGGCGCCAAGGGCTGGCTCGGCATGACCTGGCCGAAAAAGTATGGCGGCCAGGAACGCTCCTTCCTCGAGCGCTACGTGGTGACCGAGGAGATGCGCGTGGCCAACGCGCCGACGCGGCGCTTCTTCGTCGCCGACCGCCAGAGCGGGCCGGTGCTTTTGAAATACGCACCCGAGCACATCAAGATGGACATCCTGCCGCGGATCTGCCGCGGCGAGATCTGCTTTGCCATCGGCATGAGCGAGCCGAATTCGGGCTCCGACCTGTTCGCGGCGAAGACGCGCGCGACCAGGACCGACGGCGGCTATCTGATCAACGGCACCAAGATCTGGACCTCGTCGGCGCATATCGCCGACTACATGATCGCGATCTTCCGGACCTCGCCTCCGACCAAGGAAAACCGCCGTCATGGCCTGACCCAGTTCCTGGTCAAGATGAAGCAGCCGGGCATCAAGGTGAACCCGATCGGCCAGATCACCGGCCAGTACGAGTTCAACGAGGTCGTCTTCACCGATCACTTCATCCCCGATGACCATGTGCTCGGCGAAGTCGACGGGGCCTGGAAGCAGGCGACGAGCGAGCTCGCCTATGAGCGCTCGGGCCCCGAGCGCTTCCTCGAGACCTATTACGTGCTCACCGAGCTCGTGCGTGCGGTCGGCCCCAATCCGGACACGCGCAGCGCCGAGGGCATCGGCCGCCTGGTCGCGCAGCTCCACACCATGCGGCGCATGTCGGTCTCGGTGGCCGGCATGCTCGAAGCCGGCAAGGAGCCGGTGGTGGAGGCGTCCATCGTCAAGGACATCGGCACGGTCTGGGAGCAGCAGCTGCCGCATCGGGTTCGCGATCTCGCCGCCTTCGTCGAGGAGACCGCGACCAATCGCGAGACCCTGGAGCGGCAGCTCGACTTCGCGATCAAGACCGCGCCGAAACTCACCATCCAGGGCGGCACCACCGAGGTGCTGCGCGGCATCATCGCCCGCGGATTGGGTCTGCGCTAATTCAATCGAGGATCATCATGAGCACGTATAAAGATATCGGCGTCGAGAAGGTGGGGCATGTCGGCACTATCGAGATCCGCCGCCCGCCGCTCAACTTCTTCGACATCTCGCTGATCAACCAGATCGCGGACGCGCTCGACGAGTTCGACCGCGACATCGAGATCCGTGCGTCCGTGCTCTCCGCGCAAGGCAAGGCGTTCTGCGCCGGCGCCAATTTCGGCGATCCTGCGCGGCAGGCCCAGGAGGCACGCGAAGCCGAGAAGAAGGGCGATCCCGCCGACAGTCTCGGCCCGATCAACCATCTCTACATCCAGGCCGTGCGCATCTTCCGCGCCAAGAAGCCGATCGTCGCCGCCGTGCAGGGCGCGGCCATCGGTGGCGGACTCGGGCTTGCAGTGTCGGCCGACTTCCGCGTCACCTGTCCCGAGGCGCGCTTCTCCGCCAATTTCACCAAGCTCGGCTTCCATCCCGGCTTCGGCCTGACCGTGACGCTGCCCGAACTCATCGGCAAGAACAACGCCGAGCTGATGTTCTACACCAGCCGCCGCGTCACCGGCGAGGAAGCCTACAGATGGGGCCTCGCCAACGAGCTGGTCCCGCAGGACCAGGTCAAGGCGGCGGCGATGAAGCTGGCCGGCGAGATCGCCGAATGCTCTCCGCTCGGCCTGCTCTCCACCCGCGCCACGATGCGCAATGGCCTCGCCGACCGCGTGATGGCCGCGACCAATCACGAGCTCGCCGAGCAGACAAGATTGCGCGCGACGGAGGACTTCAAGGAAGGGGTGAAGGCGACTGAAGAACGCCGCGCGGCGAATTTCAAGGGGCGGTAGGCCGGAGCAGTAGCGTGGGCAAAGGCGCAAAGCGCCGTGCCCACCATCGCTTCATTTGTGTGGTGGAATTGGTGGGCACGCTTCGCTTTGCCCAACCCTGCGCATGAGTCGCTCAGCTCACGCGGAACGTCACTCCGCCCAGCAAGAACTCATTGCCCGCGACCGCGAGTCCCTTCGCCTTGGCGGTATGCAGCACCTGCGCCACGTCTGTCACCCGAAACTCCAGCGCGCTCATGATCTCGCTGGCGCCCTTGACGAAGCGAAAGGTCGCGTTGGGCAGCTTCAGTTCGGTGCCCTCAGGCGCAACGCCGATGATCCTGCCCCAATGCTCGGCCAACCCTTGCGGATCCGGGCTCTGCATCTCCACCACCGTCAGCGCCTCGGTGACATCCTTGCGGATGAACTTTTGCCAGTCCGGTCCGGCCGGCGGATACGGCCCGAGGATATCGTCGCTGCCGTCGGTGTGATTGAACTCGATGAAGGCGGCGCGGCAGTCGCGGGGGTGGAGCTGCACGCCGTGATAGGGCGCGTGGTCGATGACGTTGGCGGTGCGCACACCGAGCGCGTTGGCATTGCGGCCGCGCTCGTCCGGATCGTCGCAGCAGAAGATCGCCATGTAGCCGCCGCGGCCGCCGGTCTTCTCGATGAAGCGGCCGGCCGTGGTGCCTTCCTTGAACGGCGCGACCACCTCCAGCAGGATCGTGTCGACCGGGAGCAGTGCGTTCTCCAGGCCGTATTTAGCGACATTGCCGTCGCGATAGCAGACGGCGAGGCCCATGATCCGGCCGATATCCGTGATGACGGGCTCGAGCTGCGGCGCGACCAGGCAGATCTGACGCAGCCGGATATAGGGCGCCATGGTCATGCGCCCCTGAAGCTCGGCTTGCGCTTCTCGACGAAGGCCTTGGCGGCCTCCTTGTGGTCCTCGGTGTCGCCGCAGCGGGTGTGATGGATCGCCTCGCCGTCGAAGCAATCCTCCAGCGCCAGGTGCTCGGCATTGTTGATGTTGCGCTTGATGAAGCCGAGCGCGATCGACGGGCCCTGCGCCAGCGACAGTGCGAGCTCGTGCGCGGCGGCGTCGATCTCGGCGTCGGGCACGACCTTCGTCACCATGCCGATCGCGTGCGCTTCCCTCGCCGTGAGCACCGGCGACATCAAATAGAGCTCGCGCGCCCGCGCGCTGCCGAGCAACTGGGTCAGGAAGTAGGTGCCGCCGTAGTCGCCGGAGAAGCCGACCTTGGCAAAGGCCGTCGTGATCTTGCAGGATTCGGAGGCGATCCGCAGGTCACAGGACAGCGCCATCGACAGGCCGGCGCCGGCCGCCGCGCCATCGAGCTGCGCCACCACGGGCTTCGGCATCTGATGCAGGATGCGCGAAACCTCCATGCCGCGGCGCAAGTTTGCGAGCTTCTGCTCGAACGGCAGCGGTGCGCGCCCCTGAGCCATCGATTTGACGTCGCCGCCGACGCAGAACGAGCCGCCGGCGCCCTTGAACAGCACCGCCCGCACCTCGGGATCATCAGCCGCGCGCCGTGCCGCCTCGACCAGCCCGGCGACCATGTCGGGGTTGAGCGCATTCTTCCGCTCCGGGCGATTCATGGTGATGGTGAGCAGCCCGCCTTCGAGCTTTTGCAGGACCATGTCGTTCATGCGGACGTCTCCTTGTTATTGTCTAGCCGACCTATCACCACATCGTCATTGCGAGCGAAGCGAAGCAATCCAGGAATGTTTCCGCAGATGCAGTCTGGATTGCTTCGTCGCAAGAGCTCCTCGCAATGACGGCGTGAAGAAGTCACGCCGTCACTTCTTCACCAGCGGGCAGCGCGACTGCTCCAGCGACTGGAATGCCTCGTTGCCGGGGACGGTGGCGAGCAGCTTGTAATCGTCCCAGCGGCCCTTGGACTCCGACGGCTTCTTCACCTCGAACAGGTACATGTCGTGGACCATGCGGCCGTCCTCGCGGATCTTGCCACCCTTGGCGAAGAAGTCGTTGATCGGCGTCTCCTTCATCAGTTTGATCACCGCCGCGGCGTCGGTGGTGCCGGCCGCCTTCACGGCTTTCAGGTAATGCGTGACGGAGGAATAGACGCCGGCCTGCGCCGAGGTCGGCACCCGCTTGGTGCGCTCCATGAAGCGCTTCGAGAAGGCACGCGTGTCGTCGTTGAGATCCCAGTAGAACGCTTCCGCGAGCAGCAGACCCTGCGCGGTCTCGAGCCCGATCGAGTCGATATCGGTGACGAAGGCGAGCAGCGGCGAGACCTTCTGGCCGCCCTTGGTGATGCCGAACTCCGCCGCCTGCTTGATGGCGTTGATGGTGTCGCCGCCGGCATTCGCGAGCCCGATCACCTTGGCCTTGGAGGCCTGGGCCTGGAGCAGGAAGGACGAGAAATCCGACGTGTTGAGCGGATGGCGGACGGCACCGAGCACCTTGCCGCCGGTCTTGGTCACGACGGCGCTGGTGTCCTTCTCCAGATCCTGGCCGAAGGCGTAGTCGGCGGTGAGGAAGAACCAGCTGTCGAGACCCGACTTCACCGCCGCAAGACCGGTCACATTGGCCTGGCCGTAGGTGTCGAACACGTAGTGGATGGTGTAGGGGCCGCAGGCCTCGTTGGTGAGACGGATCGAGCCCGGCCCGTTGAACATGACGATCTTGTTGCGCGCTTTCGCGATCTCGCCGGCGGCAAGCGCGGTCGCGGAGGCCGCGACGTCGTAGATCATCTCGACGCCCTGGTTGTCGAGCATGTCGCGGGCGATGTTGGCGGAGAGATCGGCCTTGTTGAGATGATCGGCCGCCAGCACCTGGATCTTGCGTCCCAGCACCTCGCCGCCGAAATCCTCGACCGCCATCTTCGCCGCAGTCTCGCTGCCGGGGCCGGTGATGTCCGCATAAAGGCTCGACATGTCGAGAATGCCGCCGATCTTCAGCGGCGGCTTGTCCTGGGCCTGTGCGGCGCTCGCATTGAGGGCAAACGCGGCGGCAAAAATGCCGGACAAAATACTCTTCATCGAAAACGACCTCCCTTATCGCGCCGTGCTCTGATGGCGGCTTGGTTATTGCTCTTGGCTATTCGCTGTTGCCGCAATCATGCCGCATGCGCAAGAGCGCAGCAAGCGGAGGGGCGAGGCGAATGCGTGATTGCCGCGCGTGTTTTCCGCAAAGCGGAATGGTGAGGTACGACGAAATGTTTCCGCGTCGTCAGTGCGAGCGCAGCGAAGCAATCCAGAAATGCATCCGCGGAAACAGTCTGGATTGCTTCGTCGCGAAGAGCTCCTCGCAATGACGGAGTATGGCGAAACCTCTTCGCACCCCACCACGCATGAGGTATGGTTGCCGCGCAGCGCAACCTCTCCGGGTCACGTGACGCAACGGCTTCGCCTCATCGTCCTCTTTCTTCTCGTTGCGGCTAACACCGCCTTCGCCGCACCCTGCCAGTTCGAGTCCCAGGGCGAAGGCCGCGTCGCTGGCATCGTCGATGCGCGCAGCGTGCGTCTCGACGACGGCCGCGAGATCCGCCTCAGCGGCATCGCGCCGACCGCGACCACGAAGCAGGCGCTGACCTCGCTGCTCGCCGGCCGCGACGTGATGCTGCGGAGCGCTGACGACACGCCCGATCGCTACGGCCGCCAGAGCGCACTGGTCTTCATCGGCGAAAGCGACATCTCGGTGCAGGCCATGCTGCTCGCCCGGGGCGAGGCCGTGGTCTCCGCCGAGATCGTAGACAAAGACTGCGCGGCCGCCCTGATGGCGTCCGAAGCCGCAGCGCGGCGTCAAAAAATGGGCAGCTGGGCTGACCCGTCGGCCATAAAAAACGCGGAAAGTCCGGACGATATTTTGGCGGAGATCGGGCGCTTTGCGGTAATCGAGGGCAAAGTCCTGTCAGTCCGGCAAGCTGGGGCAACGACCTACCTCAACTTCGGACGGAACTGGACACGTGGCTTTGCCGTGACTATTTCAAAGCGCACGCTAGCGGCGTTCGAAAACGCCGGCACGGCCCTTAAGTCCCTGGAGAATCGGCGTATTCGCGTTCGGGGCTGGGTTGAGGGGACGACGGGGCCGCGTATCGATGTGCGTCTCTTGGGACAGGTTGAATTGCTGGGCGCAAACGAGCCTACTGGGGTAAGGCCTTAAACGGCCGGGCACGGGTTAATCGACGTGAATGGGGTGCTAGAACGGCACGGACTGGGTGATTGCCGCCGCCTGCGGGCTGCGCCGGCCGCGCTTTGCCTTGTGCTGGGCGGGCTTCTCGCCGGCTGCGGCGATATGGGCCGGTTCCAGACTGCGGCGACCCCGACGGCCGTCGCGATGCCGAAGCCAAAGCCCGCCGTCGCACAAACCCCGGCCACCGAAAAGGAGCACGAGCGCATCCTGGCGAGCTATGGCGGGACCTATGACGATCCCAAGCTCGAGGCGCTCGTCAGCAAGACCGTCGACCGGCTGGTCGCGGCCTCCGACCGGCCCGACCAGGGCTACAAGGTCACGATCCTCAATTCCGGCGCGGTGAACGCCTTTGCGCTGCCGAACGGCCAGCTCTATGTCACGCGCGGCCTGCTTGCGCTCGCCAGCGACACCTCCGAATTGTCCTCCGTGCTCAGCCACGAGATGGCGCATGTGCTGTCCAAGCACGCCGCAATGCGCGAGGACCAGGCGCGCCAAGCCGCGATCGTCACCCGCGTCGTCACCGACATGAGCAACGATCCCGACCTCACCGCGCTGGCGCTGGCCAAGACCAAGCTCACCATGGCGAGCTTCTCGCGCAAGCAGGAGTTCGAGGCCGACGGCATCGGCGTCGGCATCTCCGCCAAGGCGCATTTCGACCCATACGGCGCCGCGCGCTTCCTGTCCGCGATGGAGCGCAATGCCGAGCTGAAGGCCGGCAAGAGCTCGCTCGATCCGCGCGCGCAGGATTTCACCTCGTCGCATCCGGCAACGCCGGAACGCGTGCAGAACGCGCAGAACATTGCCCGTCAATACACGGCGCCTGAAGGCGCCGAGCGCGATCGCGAAAGCTATCTCGCCGCGATCGACAACCTCGTCTATGGCGAAGACCCCAGCGAAGGCTTTGTCCGCGGCCGGCGTTTCCTGCATCCGAAGCTCGGCTTCACCTTCCAGGCGCCGGACAATTTCACGCTCGACAACACCGCACAAGCCGTGATCGGCGTGCGCGAGGGCGGCGCACAGGCGATGCGCTTCGACGTCGTGCGCGTGCCTGGGGAGCAGTCGCTCGGCGACTATCTCAACTCCGGCTGGATGGAAGGCGTCGAGAAGGCCTCGACCGAGGACCTCACCATCAACGGTTTTCCGGCGGCGTCCGCCACCGCCAAGGGCGACCAGTGGCAGTTCAAGGTCTATGCGCTGCGCTTCGGCAGCGACGTCTATCGCTTCATCTTCGCGGCACGGCAGAAATCGACCGAGAGCGAGCGCAACGCGCGCGAGACCGTCAACTCGTTCCGCCGCCTGACGCTGGAGGAAATCCAGGCCGCGCGCCCGTTGCGCATCAAGGTCATCACGGTGCAGCCCGGCGACACCGTGGAATCGCTCTCGCACCGCATGGCCGGCGTCGACCATCCCGCCGAGCGCTTCCGCGTGCTGAACGGCCTCGATCGCACCGCGCAGGTCAAGGTGCGCGATCGCGTCAAGATCGTGGCGGACTAACGCCTCGCTAAGCGCGCGTCGTCCCGGAGAAACGCGGCTTCCCGCGCACTATGATCAGCGCCGCCGCCATCACCTCCAGCGCGATGCAGAGATAGAACGGCAGCGTATAGCCGCCTGAGAGATCGCGCAGGAAACCGACGACGCCGGGGCCGAACGCATAGGTCACCTGGTTGATCGCGGTATTGAGGCTGATCAGCACGCCGAAGGCGGCGGAGTCGAACTCCTGCTGCACGATGAGCGAGGGCAGCGTGATGAGGTTGCCGACCGAAAAGCCGAACACGGCGCAGGCCGCGATCAGTACATAGTCGTTGTGCAGGTTGATGACGGCGAGAAGCGCGGCGGCCTGGCTGAGGAACGACAGCGCGGACGCGAGACGCTGATTGAGGCGGTCGATCACCAGCGAGAACAGCACGCGACCGACCACCGCCATCGCGGTCAGCACCGCGACGGCCACGGCGGCGCGCTCGCGCCCGATCACGGGATCGAGGAACGAGATCAGATGCACGATGAAGCCGACCTGGGCGAACAGCACGAGGGCAAAGGCGATCGTCACCGTGAGGAAGCCGACGTCACGCAGCGCCCAGGCGCGGATCTCCGTCGATGATTGCGGTCTTGCCTTCGCCGTCGCGTGCCAGCCGTGGCGATCGGGAGGGCGGTCGACGAGAAGGAGGATGACCGGCACGAGCAGCACCAGCATGGCGCCGGCGGCGGCGTACATCGCACCGGCAAAGCCGACATGGCCGATCAACGCCACCAGCAGCGGCACGCCGGCGATGCCGCCGAAGCTGGCGCCGTTGAGTGCGAGACTGATCGCCATGCCACGCCTCTCGTCGAACCACAGGCTGATCGTGTTGGTGATCATGGCGAGACTGGTGCCGGCCCAGCCGAAGGCGAGCACGGCATCGGCGAGATAGAGCTGCCAGGGCTCGCTTACCGCGCCGATCGCGACTGCGGCCGCCGCCATCGCCAGCGTGCCGGCCAGCAGGCTGAGGCGCGGACCGTATTTCCGCACGGCCTCGCCGACGAAGACGACGAGCAGCGCGCCGAACAGGTAGAAGAACGTGGTGCCGGAGGAGATCAGCGAGGCCGGCCAGCCCCGCGCCCGCTGCAGCTCGGCGACATAGACGCTCTGGCCGTAGAAGCCGAGCCCCCAGCCGAAGGTCGCGAGCAGGAAGCAGACCGCGACGATGCGCCAGCCTTCGTAACGGAGCGAGGATTCGTCGATTGGCGGAATGTGGCGGGGATTGTCGAGCATTTGCGCTGGTCCTTCGTTCCCCCCGCGAGCGCTTGGGCTGAACGCTCGCCTGTTGATGACGAGCATCATGTAACAACGCGGCTCTCGAAAATCACTTCGACCTGGATCGAAGTGTCAACGCTGCTGACAACCTCCCGCCATCTTTTCGCATGATCCTTTCGGAAAACCGCTGCACACTTTGCGCTAACGCGGCCCTTCGGGTCCGGATCATGCGTCACACGGCGTCGGGGAACTCGCCCATGGCTGCCTCCAGCCGCGCCTGGCGGCGCCTCGCCCAGGAGACCAGCGAGAGCACGGCAAGACCCAGCAGCACCGGCGGGAACACCACGAGGTTCACCGCGGACCAGCCGAAATTGGCGAGCAGCTGGCCCGACGAGAACGAGCCGATCGCCATCATGCCGAACACCAGGAAATCGTTGAAGGCCTGCACCTTGTTGCGCTCCTGCGGGCGATGCGTCTCCAGCACCAGCGCGGAGGCGCCGATGAAGGCGAAATTCCAGCCCACGCCGAGCACGATCAGCGTGGCCCAGAAGTGCATCGCCGTGAGCCCGGAGAGACCGATGGTGGCGGCGCCTGCTTCCAGCAGCAGGCCGGCAGCCACGATCTTCGGCGCTCCGAAGCGCGCGATCAGCGCACCCGTGAAGAAGCTCGGCCCATACATCGCGACGATGTGCCATTGAATGCCGAAATTGGAATCGGAGACGCTGAGGCCGCACATCTTCATGGCGAGCGGCGCAGAGGTCATCACCAGGTTCATCATGGGATAGGCGATGACGCCGCACAAAGCGGCCGCGACGAAGCGCGGCTGGGTCACGATGGTGAGCAGTGGCCGGCCGCCATGCAGATCGGCCGGGGCGGGCCTGGGCATGTCGACGCCGGCGACGATGCCCATGGCAACCAGCGCGACGGCCGTCTGCACCAGGAAGCTGAAGGCGAACAGATAAGGCTGCCAGACATCCATGGTCCACTGCACGAGCTGCGGACCAAGCACGCCCGCGAACACGCCGCCCGCCATCACCCAGGACACGGCCTTGGGCCGGTAGGCCGCACTGGCGCCGTCGGCAGCCGCAAAGCGATAGGATTGCGCCACCGCGCCGTAGAGGCCGCCGAGAAAGGTCGCCAGACAAAACAGCGCGAACGAGCCGTGCAGGATCGCGAACGAGCCGAGCAGGCCGGTGAGCGCGCCGAGGCCGGTGCCGATGACGAAGGCGGCACGGCGGCCGAAGCGGCGCGAGATCGCGCCGGTCGGCAGCGTGCCGGCAGCGAGCCCGACCACATACATCGAGATCGGCACGGTCGCGAACGACATGTCCGGCGCGAGCGTGGCACCGACGATCGCGCCGGTGGCGAAGATCACCGCCGAGTTGGCGCCGGTCAGCGCCTGCGCGGCGGCAAGGCGCACCACGTTGGCGCGCACGCGGGCATCGTCGGCGATCTCATTGGCTGCAGTCACGTCCAGCATCGGCATTTCCGCCCAAAGGGCTCTGTTGATTCGCGGCACTATGGAGGGGTGAGAGAGGGCCGGCAACCGGCGCAAACGGGCGCGGGCCATGCCCCTGACGCAATCGCTGCGATGATAGCGATGCGCGCCCTTGACGGCTTGCGCTCGATCAAATCCTATCCGCCGCGCTTCTCCAGGAGTTACGTTATGTCCGTCGACGACAGGCCCACGCTGCAAGCTCCCGACGACGATCCCTGGCTGTGGCTGGAGGAGATCGAGCGCCGGCAGGCGCTCGATTTCGTCGAGCGGCAGAACAGCCTGACGCTGCAGGCCTTCGGCGGAGCGGCCTTCGAACGCGGCCGCGACATACTCGCTGGCATCTACGATCGTCCCGACAACATTCCCTATGTCAGCCGGCGCGGCTCCGATCTGCACAATCTCTGGAAGGACGCCAGCAATCCCCGCGGCCTGTGGCGGCGGACCACGTTGGAAGAGTTTCGAAAGCCGCATCCGGCATGGGAAACCATACTTGATATTGATCAGCTTGCGGCGAGCGAAGGCGAGGACTGGCTGCTGAGCCAGATCACCACGATGCCCGGCAGTTCGCGCGCGATCCTCAGCCTGTCGCGCGGCGGCAGCGACGCCGTCACTTTGCGCGAGTTCGACCTCGACACGAGAAGCTTCGTTGGCGGCGGCTTCGCACTGCCGGAAGCCAAGGGCGGCGTCGACTGGCTCGATGCCGACACGCTGCTGCTTTCGAGCGCGCATGGCGAGGGCATGGCGACGACATCGGGCTATGCGCGCACCGTGCGGCTTTGGCGGCGCGGCCAAAGGGTCGAACAGGCTTCGGTGCTGTTCGAGGCCTCGGCGGACGACATGGCGGCATATTGCTACGTCGATCGCATCACGTCGAATCGAACGATATGGTTCGGCCGCATGCTGGATTTCTTCAACTTCAGCGTCTCGATCGGAGATCAGACCGGACCGCTCGCAAGGCTGGATCTGCCGACCGACATAGAATTGCAGGCCCATGGCGACTGGCTCGCGATCAAACCGCGCTCGAACTGGTCCGTGGCCGGACGGACGTACGAGGCGGACGCGGTGCTCGGCATCTCGCTCTCCGCATTCCTCAAAGGCGGCCGCGAGTTCGCCATGCTGTTCGAGCCGGCGCCGCGTCGGGCGATCCAGGGCTTCTTCTGGGTGGCAGGCAGGCTGGTCCTTTCGATCCTCGACGAGCTGAGGCCGCGTTTCGAGATCTGCACGCCTTCCGCCGCGACATGGAGCCGCGAGACGCTTTCCGGCCTGCCGGGAATCGGCGTCGTCGACGTCTGGACGCTCGATCGCCATGCCTCCGAGAGCAACGGCGCCCTGCTCGCCAATGTGCAGGATCCGCTGACGCCGCCCTCGTTGCTGCTGATCGAACGCGGCGTCGCAAGCCCGATCGTGCTGAAGCAGGCGCCGAAGACGTTCACCGCCGACGGGCTCATGGTGACGCAGCACGAGGCGATCTCCGTTGACGGCGAGCGAATTCCCTATGTGCAGACCGGCCCCGCCGGCGAGACCGGCGATGCGGCGGTCTATATGAGCGCCTATGGCGGCTTCGCGGTTTCGGTGAAGCCGTATTACAACGCGTCGCTCGGCAAGCTGTGGCTGGAGCGCGGCGGCACCACGGTGCAGGCGAATTTGCGCGGCGGCGGCGAGTTCGGCACGCGCTGGCACGATGCCGGACGCCTTGCCGGCAAGAAGCTCTCTCACGACGATTTCGCCGCCGTGGCCGCCGATCTCGTCCGCCGCGGTGTGACGAGCGCAAAGCGTATCGCCGCGCAGGGCGGCTCGAACGGCGGCATCCTCATCACCAACATGCTGGTGCGCTACCCCGAGCGTTTCGGCGCGCTGTTCTGCACCATCCCGCTGATCGACATGCGCCGCTACACAAAGCTGCTCGCGGGCGCGAGCTGGATCGCGGAATATGGCGATCCCGACAAGCCCGACGAATGGGAATGGCTGAAGACCTACTCGGCCTATCACAACGTGAAGGCCGGCCAAGCCTATCCGCCGATCCTGATCGCGACGACGCGGCGCGACGACCGCGTCCATCCCGGCCACGCGCGCAAGATGGCGGCCAAGCTGCAGGCCATGGGCTATGAGGCCTGGTTCTACGAGCCGGCCGCAGGCGGCCACGGCTACGGCAAGGACAACAAGGAGCGCGCGGGCTTCGAGGTGCTGGGCTATCGGTTCTTGAAGGAGAAGATCGGGTGGCGGGATGACGAAGACTGAGACGTCTTGACAAGGTGCTGGCCACGGACAGTTCTTGCCTCTCCCGCTTGCGGGAGAGGCCGACGCGCTCGAAGAGCGCGGCGGGTGAGGGCTTTCTCCCCTAGGGGAGTATCCCGTTGCGGAAGCACCCTCTCCCCGACCCTCTCCCGCAAGCGGGAGAGGGAGCGCACCTCCGGCGTAGCTACCGCGCAAACACCAACGTCAGATTGTTCGCGGGCATCTCGATCGTATCGACGAGACCGAGGCCTGCCGCCTTCGCCAGCGTCTCGACGTCGACGACGTCGCGCACGCCCCATTCGGGATTGCCCTCGCGCAAGGAGGTGTCGAACACCGCGTTGCTGAGCGCGGTGTGCTTGCCGTCGCGCTTGAACGGGCCATAGAGGAACAGCTTGCCGTCGCGGCGCAGATAACGGCCGGCGCCGGCGAACAGGCCTTCGGCCACGGCCCAGGGCGCGATGTGAATGACATTGGCGCAGAACACGGCCGCGAGGCTGGTCGGCCCCTGCCCACTTTTCATTTCCGGGCACCAATCGGGATCGGTGAGGTCGATGCGCAGGGGCGGGCGGATGTTCGGCAGGCCCGCATGCACGCGCCAGGCTTCGATGCTCTTGAGGTGGCGCTGGTTGAGATCGCTCGGCCACCAGACCAGGCCGGGCGTGTGGCGGGCGAAATGCACCACGTGCTGCCCGGTTCCACTGCCGAGTTCCACGACGTTGCCGGTCGCATCCGCGAGGTGCCTTTCCAGGGCGGACCAGATCGGTTCGTGATTGCGATGAAAGGCCGGCGCATCGAGCCGGCCATCCGGCTCGACCCGTCCGCCATCCCTGCCAAATTCGACGACATATTCAGCCAAGTGACGTCCCCAAAAATGCGTACCAAAAAAGAACGCCAGAAGGCCAAAGGTCCGAGAATAATTTGCTAGTCCGCGCCCATCCGCATGAACGAACTATCTTGTCGGTTGCAATGCGGAGGATATTAACCCCATTTTGCCGCATGCATAGTCTTGATTGTCAGGCGATGTCCTTTGTGCTTTTGAACAATTCCGTAAATGAGATCATCGAGATAACGCTCCGGGACGATGCCTTGACCGCCTTTCCTCGCAAGCCCGCTTTGCTTGTTGCCCTGGCCCTCCTCGCCGGCATGGCCATGGCCCCGGCGGGGGCGCAATCCGCCGTGACGGTGGGCCAGAAGCTCGCCTTCGACCGCGGCAAGGGCAATTGCCTGACTTGCCATGTCATCAAAGGCGGCGACCTGCCGGGGACGATCGGACCGGAATTGAAGGACATCAAGTCAAAATACCCTGATCGCAACGAGCTCACCGCGATCATCTTCGACGAGACCAAGCGCAATCCGCAAACCATGATGCCGCCGTTCGGCCGGAACCGGATTTTGACCGAACAGGAGATCGACGCGATCGTTGATTTCCTGCAGACCCTCTAACCGCCGGCGGCCCAGGAGACTTGAGATGACCACGACCCCGAGGCCCCACCCGACGCGGCGCCTGATCCTTCAGGGCGCAGCCTCCGTGGCGCTGCTCGGCCTCGGCAATCTGCCGTTCGCGCCCGCGCGCGCCGCGGCGAACGACAAATATCCGGAAGAGGCCTTCAGGCAGAAGATCGAAGCCGATGCGATCAAGGCGCTCTACGGCAAGACCGCCGAACCGTCGGACAAGGTCAAGCTGGATGCGCCGGAGATCGCCGAGAACGGCGGCGTCGTGCCGATCTCGGTGACGACGACGCTGGAGAAGGTCACCTCGATCTCGTTCTTCGTGGCGGAGAACCCGAGCGCGCTGGCCGCCAGCTACAGGATTCCCGATGGCACCATCCCTGCCGTCGCCAACCGGCTGAAGATGGCGAGGACCACCAAACTGACCGCGATCGTGGAGGCCGACGGCAAGCTCTATAGCGCGACCAAGGAGGTCAAGGTCACCGTCGGCGGTTGCGGCGGCTAAGCGAGGCAGATCGACATGGCATCCAGCATTCGCGTGCGCGCAACATCGAGCGGCGACATCACCGAGGTGCAGGCGCTGATCCAGCACCCCATGGACACCGGCCTCGTCAAGGATTCCAAGGGCGAGTTGATCCCGGCGCATTTCATCCAGCAGCTGAAGTTCGAATGTAACGGCAAGGACGTGTTCGTCGCCGATTGGGGCACCGCCGTTTCCAAGGACCCCTATGTCAAGTTCAGCTTCAAGGGCGCCAAGAAGGGCGACGAGCTCAAGATCTCATGGACCGACAACAAGGGCGGCTCGGACACGACCACCGCGAAGATCGCGTGATGAAGGCCCGCATCCACCTCCTGCTGGGCTCGCTCGGCGCCGCGCTCGTCGCGCTCGCCCTCGCTTCGCCCCGCGTGATCGCTGCCGACAAGGTGGATCCCGTTGCTGATGCCAAGGCGTTCCAGAACTTCTTCTTCCAGAAGTTTCCGAACGTGAAGCACGAGGATTTCGTCAACGGTCCGTATTCCATGAACGAGGACATGAAGCGGCAGTGGCAGGAGAAAGAGGAATTCCCGCCTTACGAGTTCGCGCTCGATGCCGGCAAGGAGATGTTCTCGACCCCGTTCAAGAACGGCAAGACCTATGCCGACTGCTTCCCGAACGGCGGCATCGCCATCCGCCAGAACTATCCGTACTTCGACAGCAAGGAAGGCAAGGTCATCACGCTGGAGCTCGCGCTCAACCGCTGCCGCGAGGCCAATGGCGAGGCGCCCTATTCCTACGTCAAGGACGAGATGGCCTCGCTCACCGCCTACATGGCCTACACCTCGCGCGGCAAGCTGATGGACATCAAGATTCCCGATGACCCTCGCGCGCTCGCGGCGTACGAGAACGGCAAGCGCTATTTCTACACCCGCCGCGGCCAGATGAACTTCTCCTGCGCGAGCTGCCATGTGCAGAGCCCGGGCGAGCGCATCCGCGCCGAGACCCTGGCCCCGGCGCTCGGCATCGTCAACGCGATGCCGATCTACCGCTCGGAATGGAGCGGCATGGGCACGACCAGCCGCCGCTTCGTCACCTGCAACAGCCAGACCCGCGCGGTTCCGCTGGAGCCGCAGGCGGATGAATATCGCGACGTCGAATATTTCCTGTCCTACGTCGCCAACGGCCTGCCGATCTCAGGGCCAGGAGCACGGCCATGAAGCGGTCACTTGCGCTCGCCATGCTGCTCGCCTTAAGCCTTGCGCCATCCGCGCGCGCGGCGAATGAGGCGGACTACAAGGCGGCCTATGCCGCCGCCGAAGCCGCCTCCAAGGAGGCGGCCGGCATGCGCAACCAGTGGACGGTGACCGTATCTGCGCTGGCGGCTGCGAAGAAGGCTGCCGACGGCGGCGATTTCGACCGTGCGGTGGCCGCGGCCAGGGAGGCCGAAGCGCTGGCGAAGGCGTCGATCTTCCAGGCTAGTTCCGAAAAAGAAGCCTGGAAGGCGATGGAAATCCGCTAGACTGCCGCGCGGTGAACGCAGTCCATACGAGAGGCGCGGAGAATTCTTGAATGGCGATCCGCCGCCGCGATTTCCTGAAAGGTGCGGGCCTTGCCGCGGCAACGATCGCCCTGCCGCGGCTGGCCCGCGGCGCTGAGGCTGCCAGCATCTACGACCTCGAACGGTTCGGCACTGCGCGAATCCTGCACATCACCGACACGCATGCGCAGCTCAATCCGGTCTATTTCCGCGAGCCCAGTGTCAATATCGGCATCGGCGAAATGGCGGGACGGCCGCCGCATCTGGTCGGCCGCGCCTTTCTCGAACGCTTCGGCATCCGGCCCGACAGCGCCGATGCCTATGCCTTCACCTGCTTCGAGTTCGAGAAGTCAGCAGGCCGCTT
Organism: Bradyrhizobium sp. NC92; assembly: GCF_025200865.1. Taxonomy (NCBI): domain Bacteria; kingdom Pseudomonadati; phylum Pseudomonadota; class Alphaproteobacteria; order Hyphomicrobiales; family Nitrobacteraceae; genus Bradyrhizobium; species Bradyrhizobium sp. NC92. The sequence goes on along the minus strand of NZ_CP104171.1, from coordinate 704,754 downwards.
CGGCAAGCTCGGGGGCTTTGCCCATCTGAAGACGCTGGTCGATCGCTTGCGCGCCGATGTCGGCGAGCGGCGTTCGCTGCTCGTCGACGGCGGCGATCTCTGGCAGGGCACGGGGCTGGCCAACCTGATGCAGGGCCGCGACATGGTCGAGGTCGCAAATCTGCTCGGCATCGAGGCGATGACGGGGCATTGGGAATTCACCTATGGCGAGCAGGCGCTGCGCGACAATCTCGAGCGCTTCAAGGGCGAGTTCCTGGCGCAGAACGTGTTCCTGACCGAGGAGGCCGCGTTCAACGACGCCCCCGCCTTCGACAAGGCCACCGGACGCGTGTTCAAGCCTTCTGTCATCAAGGAACTCGGCGGGCATCGCGTCGCGATCGTCGGCCAGGCCTTCCCCTACACTCCGATCGCGCATCCCAAGAGGTTCACGCCGGACTGGAGCTTCGGCATCCGCGAGGAGGAGCTGCAGAAGCATGTCGATGCCTTGCGCGGCACCGACAAGGTCGATGCCGTCGTGCTGCTGTCGCACAACGGCATGGACGTGGACCTCAAGCTCGCGAGCCGGGTCACCGGCATCGACGTCATTCTCGGCGGCCACACCCATGATGCCGTACCGCAGCCTATGCCAGTGAAGAACGCAGGTGGCACGACGCTCGTCACCAATGCCGGCTCCAACGGGAAATTTCTGGGTGTGCTCGATCTCGCACTCGACAGCGGCAAGGTCAGCGATGTCAGGTACCATCTGCTGCCGGTCTATTCGGAGCTGCTGAAGCCCGATCCGGCGATGGCCGAGCTGATCGGCCGGGTCCGTGCACCGCATGTGGCCGACTGGTCGGAGAAGATCGCGACACCCGACCGTCTGCTCTATCGCCGCGGCAATTTCTCCGGGCCCATGGACGAATTGATCTGCACCGCGCTGCGCACCGAGCTCGATGCCGAGATCGCGCTGTCGCCGGGCTTCCGCTGGGGCGTCACCGCACTGTCAGGCCAGGCTATGACCATGGAGGATCTGCTGGCGGAAACCGCGATCACCTATCCCGAAACCTATGTGCAGGAGATGACGGGGGCCCAGATCAAGGACCTGCTCGAGGACGTCTGCGACAACCTCTTCAATGCCGATCCCTACTACCAGCAGGGCGGCGACATGGTGCGCGCCGGCGGGCTCAGCTACACCTGCACGCCGGACGCTGCGATCGGCAGCCGCATCTCGGAGCTGAAGCTCGGTAGCGGCAAGGCGCTCAGCGCCAGCCACCGCTACAAGGTCGCGGGCTGGGCCTCGGTCAACGGCCAGCAGGGCGCGCCGGTATGGGACGTCGTCGGCAAATATCTGCGCTCGGGCCGGATGCTTCAGGAGCGACTGGGCTCCGGCGTGACGCTGAAGGGGGTCGAGGGCAATCCAGGCATTGCCGGATTGGGATGATGCCGTCGCCGCTCTCGCACCCGCAATAAGAATCTTCTAGATTTCGCTGTTCACGCAGTGAATTGCTTCTCTTTTGGACCCATACCGTAGTAGAATCTTGGAAGTCAGTTCCAAGCCGGGTCCTGCCATGATCTTCCGCCAGCTCTTCGACAGCGTTTCGGGCACCTACAGCTACGTCCTCGCCAGCCGCCCCGGCGGCGAGGCGCTGATTCTCGACCCTGTGCTGGAGAAGGTCGACCGCTACTGCCAATTGCTGCGCGAGCTCGACCTCAAGCTGGTCAAGGCGGTCGACACGCATCTGCATGCCGACCACGTTACCGGCCTCGGCGAGCTGCGCGACCGCACCCATTGCATGACCGTGATGGGCGACCAGACCAAGGCCGACGTCGTCGCCATGCGGGTGGCGGACGGCGACAAGGTGACGATCGAGGGCCTGTCGCTCGACGTGATGTACACGCCGGGCCACACCGACGATTCCTATTCCTATTTGATGGGCGACCGCGTCTTCACCGGCGACACGCTGCTGATCCGCGGCACCGGCCGCACCGATTTCCAGAACGGCTCGGCACGCGCGCAATACGATTCGATCTTCAACCGTCTCTTGAAGCTGCCGGACGAAACGATGGTGTTTCCGGCCCACGACTACAAGGGCGATACCGTTTCCACCATCGGCGAGGAAAAGCGCTACAATCCGCGGCTTCAGGTGCGCTCGGTCGACGAATATGTCGAGCTGATGGCCAACCTGAAGCTGCCCAATCCGAAGATGATGGACGTGGCGATCCCCGCCAACATGCATGTCGGCCTGCATCAGGAGGAGCTGGAGAAGGAAGGCCGTGCGCTCAGCGCGACCGAGGCGATCCGCAGCCTCGGCCGGCCCGACATCCTGCTCGTGGACTTGCGCGAGACCAATGAGCGGATGAAGCACGGCATGCTCGAAGGCGCGCTGCACACGCCCTATCCCTCTGTGGAGGAAAGCCTCAAGCCCGGCGGCATGCTGCGCGAGGTCGCGGCCGCAACGGGGCGCCGCGTCGTGTTCTTCTGCGCCTTCGGCGAACGCTCGGCGATGGCCGTTGCGGCTGCAAAGGAAGCGGGGCTTCTCAACAGCGCACATATCGCCGGCGGCCTCGATGCCTGGAAGAAGGCAGGCGGGCCGGTGGTGCACTGACGACCTCGTCGCCCCTTGAGATAAATCAGGCGCCGCACATATTTGGCGGTACATTCGGATGCAGCATCACCATCCGGGACCCGCCATGACCAAGACCGCAAAGCCGAGCGAACCACCCAAGATCGCCGAGAACAAGGCCGCGGATAAGAAGGCGAAGAAGCCCTCCTCCCGCCGTGCGAACGATGACGACGATTACGAAGACGGCGACATCGCGACGCCGAAACGCGACCGCTATGGCCCTGACGACGAGCCGTTCTGAGTGGGAACGCCGATTTTGATCGCGCGCTAGCGGGATGGCGCCCCGCCCGCACTACCTGCCATGCGCCTGCGTTCATGGACAAATAACCGCCCTCCCCGATAGTTTGCCGGTCCATCGGGAGTGAAACGGAACTGCAATGGTCGACGTTCTCGCCGCACCGCAGCAAGGCAAGGCGGACAGTGCGCTGCGCACGCTCACCGGCATCTCGATCGCGCATTGGGTCAGCCATTTCCATCTGCTGGTCCTGCCGATGCTGTTCCCGTTCCTGAAGGAGAAGCTCGGCGTCGGCTATGTCGAGCTCGGCTTCTCGCTGACCACGCTTGCCGTCGTCTCCGGCCTGACGCAGGCGCCGACCGGCTATCTCGTCGACCATTTTGGCGCGCGCAAGATCCTGCTTGTAGGGCTGACGCTCGGCGGCTGCGCACTGATCCTGCTCGGCCTGCACCTCAGCTACGCTGCGCTGATCGCCTGCGCCGTGCTGCTCGGGCTCGCCAACAGCGTCTATCATCCTGCCGACTACGCGATCCTGGCCGAGCACATGGACGAGGCGCGGATGGGCCGCGCCTTCTCGGTCCACACCTTTGCCGGCTATCTCGGCGGCGCGGTGACGCCGGCGATCGTGGCGGCACTGGTCACGGTGTGGGGCGGCGTCGGCGCGCTGATCGCCTCCGGCGCGATCGCCATTCTGGTGGCGGTGTTGCTGGTGGCCATGGGCATCCCCGAGGCCGGCGCGCACAAGAAGAAGCCGGGCAGCGAGAGCGCGCCGAAGCAGGCCGTCATCACCCCGGCGCTGATCACGCTGACCGCGCTGTTCATGCTGCTCAGCCTGTCAGTCGCCGGCATCAACAATTTCGGCGTGGTGGCGCTGATGAGCGGCTACGGCACGTCCTATTCGATCGCCAATGTCGCGCTGACTGCGTTCCTCGCAGCCAGCGCCGCGGGCGTGCTCGCCGGCGGCTTCCTCGCCGACCGCACCGAGCGTCACGGCTATGTCGCCGCGGCCTGCTTCGCCGCGAATGCGGTCATCGTGCTGCTGATCGCGCTGGTGACGCTGCCGGGCTGGGCCCTCACGGCGACGATGGCGACCGCAGGCTTCCTCTCCGGCGTGATCGCGCCGTCGCGGGACATGCTGGTGCGCAATGCCGCGCCTGCGGGTGCCGCGGGGCGCGCCTTCGGCATCGTCTCCACCGGCTTCAACCTCGGTGGCATCGTCTCACCGCTGCTGTTCGGCTGGATCATGGACCAGAGCGCTCCGCATTGGGTGTTCGGCGCGTCCGTGATCTTCATGTTGGCGACAGTGGTGCTGTCGCCGTTCACCGAACGGCGGGCGGCGAAGGCGTAGCCAAGGTTCATCTGTCGTCGCGGCGAAGGCCCGGATCGGCCGCGCTGAAAGCGCGCTTGTCCGGGACGACGAAAACAAGCAACAAAAAACGGGAAGAAACACCATGAGCAATCCTGATCTCGTGATCCGCGGCGGCAATGTCGCGGACGGAAGCGGCGGCGAGCTGTTCGAGGCCGACGTCGCCATCACCGGTGGCAGGATCAGCGAAGTCGGGAAGGTCTCCGCGAAAGGCCGCGAAGAGATCGACGCGCGCGGCAAGCTGGTGACGCCGGGCTTTGTCGATGTGCACACCCATTACGACGGGCAGGTCACCTGGAGCCAGGACATCACGCCGTCGTCGCAGAACGGCGTCACCACTGCGATCATGGGCAATTGCGGCGTCGGCTTTGCGCCGTGCAAGCCTGCCGACCACACCCGCCTGATCCAGCTGATGGAGGGCGTCGAGGACATTCCTGAGCCGGTGCTGAGTGCCGGCATTCCCTGGGCCTGGGAGAGCTTTCCGGACTACATGAACTGGCTCGGCAAGCGCGATTTCGACATCGACGTCGGCGCGCAGCTGCCGCATGCCGCGCTGCGCGTCTATGTCATGGGCGAGCGCGGCGCACGCCGCGATCCCTCGACGCCTGAGGACAACGCGGCGATGGCGAAGCTCGCGGGCGAGGCCGTGCGCGCGGGCGCGCTCGGCTTCTCGACCTCGCGCACGCTCAACCACCGCACCTCGACCGGCGATTTCACGCCGACCCTGAAGGCCGGCGAGGACGAGCTCACCGCGATTGCCGGCGCGATGCACCGGCAGGGGCGCAGCGTGCTGCAATTCGTGCTCGACCTCTCCACCATCCACGAAGACCTGCCGATGATGCTGCGGGTGGCGGACAGCACAAAATGCCCGATCTCGTTCTCGATCACGCAGAACGACAAGGCGCCAAACCGCTGGCGCCAGACGCTGGACGAGATCAATGCAGCGGCCAGACGCGGCCTCTCCATCACCGCGCAGATCGCGGCCCGGCCCGTCGGCCTCCTGCTCGGGCTCGAGCTTTCGCGCAATCCGTTCCAGACCCATCCGAGCTACAAGGCGATCGCGCACCTGCCGTTGAAGGAGCGGCTGATGCAGCTGCGTCAAGCCGACATGCGCAAGGCGATCCTGAGCGAGACGGCGACTGCGACCGACGATCCGCTGTTCTTCCGGCCCAACTACGACAAGATGTTTTTGCTCGGCGATCCCCCCGACTACGAGCAGCCGCCGGAGAACGCGCTGGGGCCGCGGGCGCGCCAGCAGGGAAGGCAGCCGGAGGAGCTCGCGTACGAGGCCATGCTGTCGGACGACGGGCGCGGCATGCTCTACGTGCCGTTCCTGAACTATTCCGATGGCAATCTCGATGCGACGCGCGAGATGCTGCTCGATCCGCAATCGGTGCCGGGCCTCTCCGACGGCGGCGCGCATTGCGGCATCATCTGCGATGCCAGCTTTCCGACCTATCTCTTGACGCACTGGACGCGTGACCGCACGCGCGGCGAGAAGCTGTCGATCCCGTTCGTGGTCGCCGCGCAGTCGCGCAAGACCGCGCTCTCGGTCGGCCTCACCGACCGCGGGCTCATTGCTCCCGGCTATAAAGCCGACGTCAACGTGATCGACTACGACCGGCTGCATCTGCATCCGCCGAAGGTGCATTACGACCTGCCGGTCGGCGGTCGGCGGCTGTTGCAGGATGTCGACGGCTATGAGGCGACGATCGTCTCGGGCGTGGTGACGCGGCGGCACGGCGAAGCCACCGGGCGGCGGCCGGGCAAGCTGATTCGTGGCGCGCAGGAGATGGCGAGCTAGCGAGGCGACCGCTTACCCTCCCCTGGAGGGGGAGGGTCGGCTCATATGGAGCGCAGCGACATGTGAGACGGGGTGGGGTGACAGTCTCTCCACCGATACGGTGCCCGAGCGGAGAGATCACCCCACCCCGCGCGCGCTTTGCGCGATCGACCCTCCCCCTCCAGGGGAGGGTAAGAAAGAGCGCGCCTCCCCTTACGTCGGCGACACCGCGCCCTTCAGCGCTGTGCCCTGCGGCGCCGCACCACGCGTCAGCCTGGCCTTCTCCGTGTTCGGCCACAGCAGCAGCAGGCCGATGACGCCGGAGCCAATCATGACCGCCGCGTTGATGGTGAAGCCGGTCAGGTAGCCGTCGAGCATGGTGCCGGCGCGCTGGATCACGGTGCCCATCACGCTCGGCGCGATGATCCCTGAGAGCGTGTAAAGCGCGCCGTAGATCGCGATCACCGCGCCGCGCTGCGAGGCCGGGGTGAACTCGCCGAGCATCGGCGGGCAGACCACGTAGATCGCACCGCACAGGCCGGAGCCGACGACGAGCAGCGCGATCTGCAGGCCGGCGCCCTCGACATGCGCCATCGCGGTGAGGATCAGGCCGCCAATGATCAGCGGCACCGAGCCGAGCACGCCGCGCGAGATGCGCGTGGTGTAGCCGCGCGCCATCATCACCTGCGAGATCCAGCCGGTGAGGATGACGATGGTGGCGCCGAACACCCAGGGCAGGATCGAGATGAAGCCGGCCTGGCTCTGCGAGAAGCCGAGCCCCTTGACGATGAAGGGCGTGAACCAGGTGAGGCCGAGCGACAGCGCCCAATAGGCGCCGAAGGTCGCGATCACGCAGCCGAGGAAGGTGCGCGAGGTCAGCAGCTGCACGTACGGAATCTTCGGCTCGGTGGCGGCCAGGACCTCGGTATCCTCCAGCGGGCCTTCCTTGCCGAGCGCGAGCCAGGCCGCGACCCAGATCAGGCCGACGATTCCGAGCGCGCCGAAGGCGTAGTGCCAGGAATGGTTGACGATGATCCAGTTCAGCGCCGGCACCGCGAGGATGACGCCGAAGGCCGAGCCCTGCGACAGGATCGCGGTCGGCAGCGTGCGCTTCTCGTCGGGGAACCATTTGTAGATCGCGTGCGCGGCGACCGAGAAGGCCGGGCCTTCGCCGGCCCCCAGCACGATGCGGCAGATCAGAAGCGTGGTGAAGGATACCGTGCCGACCATCGGGAACTGCGCCACCGCCCAGATCACCGCCAGCGTCAACAGCACCCAGCGCGTCGGCACCTTGTTGACGATGAAGCCAACCACGATGGCCGAGATCGAGAACAGGAAGAAGAACGAGGACCCGAGCAGGCCGAACTGCTCGGCGCTGAGCTTCATGTCGGTCATGATCGGCACGCCGGCGAGACCGACGACGATCTTGTCCGCGAAGTTCACCACCATGAAGAGAAAGAGGAGAAATGTAACGGTCCAGGCGCCCTGTGGCGTCTTGGTCGTTCTAGCCGCCACATTCGGCGTTCCCTGAGCGCTCATCATTCTCCCCGCATGTCTTTTTCGGCACTTTTTTGATTTGGCCGTCTTGGAAGCTAACAGCGGCTTCAGGGCCAACGCAACCCCGGCATTTCCGCATCAGGTGTGCTACGCAGCATTCTTACCTCTCCCCGTCGGGGAGAGGTCGATTTGCGTAGCAAATCGGGTGAGGGGCCTTGGGCTCTCAAGAGACCGAAACCCCTCACCCGCGCCTACGGCGCGACCTCTCCCTATGGGAGAGGTGGAAGAGAAGTGGCAGGCCCGTGCTGAGCATCCGAAACCTCTCAAAGACCTTCTCCTCGGCGGGCGAGCCCGTCCACGTTCTGCGCGGCGTCGACCTTGACCTCGGGGCTGGCGAGCGCGTCGCACTGACCGGTGAATCCGGCAGCGGCAAGAGCACGCTGCTGCACCTGATCGCCGGCCTCGATGCCGCCGATGGCGGCTCGATCCGTCTGAGCGACATCGAGGTCACCAAGCTCTCGGACGCGGGACGGGCCGGCTTGCGGCGCGATCGCATTGGCCTGGTTTTTCAGCAATTCAACCTGATCCCGAGCCTCTCCGTCGCGGACAATCTCGCCTTCCAGGCCCGGATTGCCGGCCGGCATGATGCGGCCTGGACCAAGGAGCTTGTCGAGCGGCTCGGACTCGGCAGCCTGCTCAAGCGTTATCCAGAGCAAATATCCGGCGGCCAGCAGCAGCGGGTCGCGATCGGCCGGGCGCTGGCGACAAAGCCGTCGCTGCTGCTGGCGGACGAGCCGACCGGCAATCTCGACGAAGCCACTGCCGAGGAGGTGCTGGCATTGGCGCGCGATCTCGTCTCGCGCACCGGCTGCGGCTTCCTGATGGTGACGCACAGCCTGCATCTCGCCGCCACGCTCGACCGTCATCTCACGTTGCATGCAGGGCGCATTTCATGAGGCGCGCGCTCTGGGTCCTTGCCGTGCTGCTCAGCCATTGGCGGCGCCACAAGATGCAATTCGCGACGCTGCTCATCGGATTGATCGCTGCAACCGCGCTGTGGAGCGGGGTGCAGGCCATCAATCAGCAGGCCCGCAATGCCTATGACCGCGCCGCGGCGACATTCGGCGGCGTGCGCACGGCGATGCTGGCCGCTCCCAATGCGGCGACTTTCCCGCAGGAGCTGTTCGTAAAGCTCCGCCGCGCCGGCTGGCCGGTGTCGCCGGTGCTGGAGGGACGTGTCCAGATCAACGGGCATTCGGTGCGGCTGCTCGGCATCGAGCCGGTCACGCTGCCGGTCGACGTCGGCAATGCGCCGCGCCTGGGTGCCACGGATCTCAGCAGCTTCGTTGCTCCGCCCGGCCAGACATTGGTGGCCCGGGAGACGCTGCGGGACTTGCAGCAAGCAGAAGGCACGGCCCCGGCGATCAGCAGCGGCGCAAAGCTGCCGCCGTTGCGCGTCATGCCGCACCTCGCACCCGGTGTGCTCGTGGTCGATATCGGCGTGGCACAGCGGCTGCTGAGCAAGCCCGACCAGGTCTCGCGGCTGCTGGTCGGCAAGCCGAAGGGCAAGCCGGCACCGCTCGCGAGCGTCGTCGGCGAGCAGTTGCAGCTGATAGAGCCGAATGCGGAGACGGAGCTGGAGCGTCTCACCGACAGTTTTCATCTCAACCTCACCGCCTTCGGTCTGCTGTCGTTCTTCGTCGGCCTGTTCATCGTCAATTCTGCCGTGGGCCTTGCTTTCGAGCAGCGGCTGCCGATGCTGCGCACCTTGCGCGCCTGTGGCGCCTCGGCGCGACTGGTCAATACGGTGCTGGTGATCGAGCTGGTTGCACTGGCGCTGGCCGCAGGCCTGATCGGGCTCGCTTGCGGCTATTTCATCGCAGCCGCCCTGCTGCCCGATGTCGCGGCCTCGCTGCGCGGGCTCTATGGCGCGCAGATCCCGGGGCAGCTCAGCCTGCGAGGCGAATGGTGGCTCGCCGGCATCGGCATCAGCGTTGCGGGCGCGCTCGTGAGCCTGATCAAGGCGATCAGGATGCCGGTGCTGGCGACGGCGCAGCCGGGCGCCTGGCAGCAGCGGCAACGCCGCTGGCTGATCCTGCAGAGCTGTGCGGCCTGCGCCGTGTTCGCCGTCGCGCTGATGCTGCTCCACTACGGGCAATCGCTGATCGCAGGGTTCGGCGTGCTGGCCGCGCTGATGTTCGGTGCGGCACTGATCCTGCCGGCCTTCCTCGACATCATCCTGCTCGTGGGTCAGCGCCTCGCGCGCGGCCCGCTCGCGCTGTGGTTCTGGGCGGACAGCCGGCAGCAGCTTTCCGGATTGTCGCTGGCGCTGATGGCGCTGCTGCTCGCGCTTGCCGTCAATGTCGGGGTCTCCACCATGGTCGAGACCTTCAGCCGCACCTTCATCGGCTGGCTCAACGGGCGGCTTGCGGCCGACGTCTACGTCAGCGCCTCCGACAATGCGCAGGGTGTCGCGATCCGCAACTGGCTGAAGAATCGCAGCGATGTTCAGGCGATCCTCTCGGGCGGACGCGCCGAAGCGCAGGTTCAGGGCCAGCCGGTGGAGCTGCTCGGCCTGCCCGATCACGCGCTCTATCGCGAGCGCTGGCCGCTGCTCGAGACCGCGCCGCGCGCCTGGACTCGGCTGGTGCCGGGCAATGCCGCCTTCATCAGCGAGCAATTGAGCCGCCGGCTGAACGTGCAGATCGGCGACGTCGTCGAGGTGCCGGCGCCGGGCGGGAGCTGGGAGCTCGACATCGTCGGCATCTATGCCGATTACGGCAACCCCAAGGGGCAGCTCACGGTGAACGTCGCCGCACTGCTCCGGCAGTTTCCGCAGACGCCGCAGACGCGGATCGGCCTGATCGTCGCGAGAGAGAATATCCCCGCCCTGATCGCGGCCTTGCAGAAGCAGTTCGGGCTCGACGACCGCAGCGTCGCCGACCAGGCGACGGTGAAGGCGGAATCGATCCGCATCTTCAACCGCACCTTTGCGGTGACGTCGGCGCTGAACGCCTTCACGCTCGGCGTCGCCGGCATCGCCTTGCTCACGAGCCTGCTGACGCTGGCGAACTCCCGACTGCCGCAGCTTGCGCCGCTGTGGGCGATCGGCCTGACGCGGCCGCGGCTTGCCGCGATCGAGCTGACCAAGACGCTCTCGGTCGCGCTGTTCACGGCGCTGCTGGCCGTGCCGCTCGGCCTTCTGGTCGCGTGGTGCCTGATTGCAATCGTGAACGTGAAAGCATTCGGCTGGCGGTTGCCGTTCCACGTCTTCCCGTTGCAGCTGGTGGAGCTGGTCGCGGTGGCGCTCTTCGCCTCGCTGCTTGCGGCGCTGCTGCCGATGGTCCGGCTGGCGCGGATGCAGCCGGCGAATCTCGTCAAGGTGTTTGCCAATGAGCGCTGAAGCAATCACACGGCGCGCCTTCGCCGGCGGTATCGCTGCGCTGGCGCTCGCACGCCGCGCGGCCGCGCAGGGCTATGCCGGGCTCGGCGAGACAGCGGACGGCTTTGCGAAGGTGACGCCGGGAAGGACGTTCGCCTTTCCGGCCGACCACGGACCGCATCCAGAGTTTCGTATCGAGTGGTGGTATCTCACGGCAAACCTCGTCGACGCGAGCGGCGCTCCTTGCGGCCTGCAATGGACGCTGTTCCGCCAGGCTTCGCAGCCGGGTCCGCAAGGCGAAGGCTGGGCCAATCAGCAGGTGTGGATGGCGCATGCGGCGGTGACGCGCGCCGACACCCACCGCTTCTCTGAGACGTTTTCACGCGGTGGCGTCGGGCAAGCCGGCGTGACGGCAAAACCGTTCGATGCCTGGATCGACGATTGGGAGATGAAGGGCCTCGAGCGCACCGACGATCGCACCTTGGCGCCGCTGTCGCTGAAGGCGTCCAGCACCGATTTCAGCTACGCACTGACGCTCGAGGCCGATCGTCCGGTCGTATTGCAGGGTGATGGCGGCTACAGCCGCAAGTCGGAGCGCGGGCAGGCTTCGTACTACTACAGCCAGCCGTTCTACCGTGCCCGCGGCACGCTCAGCATCGACGACAAGCCGGTCGATGTCTCGGGCCAGGCCTGGATGGACCGGGAATGGAGCAGCCAGCCGCTCGACGCCGACCAGACCGGCTGGGACTGGTTGTCACTGCATCTGTCATCCGGCGACAAGCTGATGCTGTACCGGCTGCGGCAGAAGGACGGTAAGGATTATCCGTTCGGCAATTGGATCAGCGCCAGCGGCGAGACGCAGATGATTGCAGGGAACGACATCCAGATGATGCCGAAGGCGACGGCGGAAGTCGCGGGACGCAAGCTGCCGGTGCAATGGGAGATCGCGATACCGTCGCGATCGTTCGCGATCCTGTGCAAGCCGCTCAATCCCAAAGCCTGGATGGGGACCGGCTTCTCGTACTGGGAAGGGCCAATCAGCTTTGCCGGCACGCATGACGGCGTTGGCTATCTCGAGCTGACCGGCTATTGAAGCGCGGCTTCTCTTCAAGGGGTTTCGCGATGTATCATCTCACCGCGCTCGTCACACTGCTGGCGATCGCATTTTATTTCTTCACCGCCATCAACGTCTCACGCTCGCGCACCAAGACCGGCGTCAAAGTGCCTGCGATGGCGGGCCATCCGGATTTCGAGCGGGCCTTCCGCATCCAGATGAACACGCTGGAATGGATGCCGATTGTCCTGCCCGCGCTCTGGCTGTTCGCGATCTATATCAGCGACGCCATCGCGGCGGGGATCGGCGCGATCTGGATCATCGGCCGTATCGTCTATTTCGTCGGCTATTCGCAAGCAGCGGCCAAGCGCGGCACGGGCTTCGCGATCCAGGCGCTCGCCGCCATGGCGCTGTGGGTCGGGGCGCTGGGGGCGGTGGTGTTGCGGTTGGTGAAGTGAAGCCTTGCATCATACGAGCGTCGTGTCCCGGGCGCGCTGCAGCGCGTCCGGGACACGAGAGCCTCACTTCGTAAGCGGGCAGCCGCTTTCCTTGGCGGTGAAGAAGGCCTTGTCACCGGGGACGGTGGCGAGCAGCTTGTAATAGTCCCAGGGCTTCTTCGACTCCGAGGGCTTCTTGACCTCGAACAGATACATGTCGTGGACCATGCGGCCGTTCTCGAGCACCTTGCCGCCCTGCGCGAAGTCGTCGTCGACCGGCAGCTCCTTCAGCTTCTTGGCGACGGCATCCGGATCCTTGGTGCCGGCGGCCTTGACGGCTTTCAGGTAGCTCAGCGTCGCCGAATAGGTGCCGGCGTGGATCATGCTCGGCATCCGGCCGGTGCGCTTGAGGAAGCGCTCGCCGAGATGGCGCGTCTTGTCGTTGAGATCCCAGTAATAGCCCTCGGTCAGCACCAGACCTTGCGCGGCCTGAAGGCCGAGGCCGTTGACTTCGGCGAGCGTCATCAGGAGGCCGGCGAGCTTCTGGCCACTGGCGACGATGCCGAATTCGGACGCCTGCTTGATCGAGTTGGTGGTGTCGAGGCCGGCATTGGCGAGGCCGACGATCTTCGCCTTCGAGCTCTGCGCCTGCAGAAGAAACGAGGAGAAGTCCGAGGAGTTGAGCGGCACGCGCACCGAGCCGACCACCTTGCCGCCATTGGCGGTGACGATCTCGCTGGTGTCCTTCTCCAGCGCGTAGCCGAAGGCGTAGTCCGCGGTGAGGAAGAACCAGGTGTCGCCACCGGCCTTGGTCAGCGCACCGCCGGTGCCGACGCCGAGCGCGCGGGTGTCGTAGGCCCAGTGAAAGCCATAGGGCTGGCAGGCATCGCCCGTCAGCCGCGAGGTCGCGGCGCCGACGACGATGTCGATCTTCTTCTTTTCCTTGGAGAGTTCATGGATCGCGAGCGCGACCGAGGAGGTCGTCAGCTCCGTGATCATGTCGACATTCTCGACGTCGTACCAGCGCCGCGCGATCGAGCTGGCCAGATCCGGCTTGTTCTGGTGGTCGGCAGTGACGAGCTCGATCTTCTGGCCGAGCACCTCGCCGCCGAAATCCTCGATCGCCATCTTGGCCGCTTCGACCGACCATTTGCCGCCGTAATCGGCATAGACGCCGGACTGGTCGTTGAGGATGCCGATCTTGACGCCTTGCGCGGATGCGGGAACCGCAATCAAGAGGGCCGAGGCCGCTGCGGCCCAAAGTGCTGATTTCATATGTTTATCTCCAGCATTCTTCTGTGAAATCGCGCGGATGATAGTGAAGAACCCCGCGTGCGCCCATCCATTTCATATTGGTCGTTAGTATGGGATTCTGCACGCTCCGTCGTCCCGGGGCGCGCGTAGCGCGAGCCCGGGACCCATAACCACAGGATCGAGTTGGACGAAGACTCGGAGTTACCGCTTCGCCCAACGCTTTCTCCCTGGGGTTATGGGTCCCCGCCTTCGCGGGGACGACGGCGGAGAGTGAGGATAAGCCTTTGGCCACCACTTGCACTTAAGGGGCCACCACCTCCGGCTTCTTATCGCGCCGTCCTTCCGCCAGGTTCCGCACCACGACGTAGAAGATCGGCGTGAACAGAAGGCCGAACAGGGTGACGCCGATCATGCCGAAGAACACGGCGACGCCGACGGCCTGGCGCATCTCCGAGCCGGAGCCGGTCGAGATCACCAGCGGCAGCACGCCGAGGATGAAGGCGAAGGAGGTCATCAGGATCGGCCGCAAGCGCAAGCGGCAGGCGTCGATGACGGCCTCCAGCCGCGGCTTGCCTTCGTTCTCGATGTCGCGCGCGAACTCGACGATCAGGATCGCGTTCTTCGCCGCCAGTCCCACCAGCACCACGAAGCCGATCTGGGTGAGGATGTTGACGTCCTGGCCCATGATGCGCACCCCGATGGTGGCGGCTAGCAGGCACATCGGCACGATCAGAATCACCGCGAACGGCAGCGTCCAGCTGCCATATTGCGCGGCGAGCACGAGATAGACGAACAGCACGCAAATCGGGAACACGTAGAGACCGGCATTGCCGCCGGTAATCTGCTGATAGGACAGGTCGGTCCATTCGAAGGTGAAGCCGCTCGGCAAGGTGTCGTTCGCGAGCTGCTTGATGGCGTTGAGCGCGGTGGTCGAGCTGGTGCCCGGCGCCGGCTCACCCTGGAGCTCGGAGGCTGCGTAGAGATTGTAGCGCGCGACGCGGTCGGGTCCCGAGACGTCCTTGAACTCGACGACGCTGCCGAGCATCACCATGTCGCCGGACGCATTGCGCGTGCGCAGGCGCGCAAGGTCGCTCGGCTCTTTTCGGTACGGGAAGTCGGCCTGCGCGGTGACGTGATAGGTGCGGCCGAACAGGTTGAAGTCGTTGACATAGGTCGATCCGAAATAGGTCTGAATCGTCTCGTTGATGTTGGAGATCGGCACGCCCAGCTTCTGCGCCTTGGTGCGGTCGATATCGACGAAGAGCTGCGGCGTGTTGGCCGTGAACGGCGAGAACACTGCGGGGCCGAGCAGCAAGGGCGATTTGCGCGCGGCGGCGACAAGCTCGTCGGTGGCCGCAGCGAGCATTTCAGGCCCGCGGCCCTGGCGGTCCTGGATGCGGATGGCAAAGCCGCCGCCGGTGCCGATGCCGGGCACGGCCGGCGGCGGAATCACGATGATGAAGGCGCCCTGGATCGCGGACAGCCGCTTGCGCAGCTCGGCCGTAATGGCGGTGGCGGACAGGCCCTTCTTCAGCCGCACCTCCGGCTCGTCGAACACAGGGAATAGCGCCGCCGCATTGCCGGCCTGCGTGCGGGTGGCGCCGGAGAAACCGGCAAAGGCAGCGACGCGAACGATGCCCGGCGTATCCAGCGAGATCCGCTCGATCTCGCGCACGACCTCGGTGGTGCGCGCCAGCGACGCCGCGCCCGGCAATTGCACCGATATGATGACGTAGCCGCGATCCTGCGTCGGGATGAAGCCCTGCGGCGTGGTCGCGATCAGCCAGCCGGCGCTGCCGATCAGCACGACGTAGAACAGCAGCATCACCACCGAATGCCGGATCACGAAATTGGCGAGGCCGGCATAGCCATGCGAGAGCCGGTCGAACAGACGGTTGAACACGCCTGTGAACGCATTCCAGCCGCGCGCAATGACATTCCAGCTCGCCGGCGGCCGCTTCTCCTCATGCGGCGTGAGGATCTGCGAGGCCAGCGCGGGCGAGAGCGTCAGCGAGCAGAAGCAGGAGATCGCGGTCGCGACCGCGATGGTGACGGCGAACTGCTGGAAGAATTGCCCGGAAATGCCGCCGAGGAACGCGGTCGGCACGAACACCGCGCATAGCACCAGCGCAATCGAGACCAGCGCGCCGCCGACCTCCTCCATCGTCTTCAGCGCGGCATCGCGACGACTGAGGCCGTGCTCGAGATGGCGCTCGACATTCTCGACCACGACGATGGCGTCATCGACCACGATGCCGACGGCGAGGACGAGGCCGAACAGCGTGAGATTGTTGATGGAGAAGCCGAGCGCCGCCATCACCGCGAAGGTGCCGACCAGCGACACCGGGATCGCGATGATCGGAATGATCGCGGGCCGCCAGCCCTGCAGGAACACCAGCACGACCACGACCACGAGCAGCATGGCCTCGTAGATGGTCTTGATCAGCTCGTGGACCGACTGGGCGATGAACTCGGTCGGATTGTAGCCGATATTGTAGTCGAGGCCCTTGGGAAAGCTCTCCTTGAGCCTCGTCATGGTGTCTGAGATGTTTTTTGCGGTCGCGAGCGCGTTCGAGCCCGGCCGCTGCGTCACCAGCATGGCCACCGCCGACTTGCGCAGCAGGAAGCTGTTGGTGGAATAGGCCAGCGCCCCGAGCTCGATGCGGGCGACGTCGCGCAAGCGAACGACGCGGCCGTCGGAGCCTGCCTTGATCAGGATGTCCTCGAACTGCTTCTGGTCCTTCAACCGCCCGGTGAAGGTGAGGTTGGGCTGGAAGGCGCGGTCGACGATCGGCGGCTCGGCAATCTGGCCACCGGCGATCTGCACGTTCTGGGCGCGGATCGCCGCCAGCACCTCGGCCGACGTCAGGCCGAGATTGGCGATCCGGTCAGGGTCGAGCCACAGCCGCATCGAATAGTCGCGCGCGCCGAAAATCTGGATGTCGCCGACGCCGTCGATGCGCAAGAGCTGGTCGCGGACCTGCAGCAGGGCGTAGTTCGAGATGTAGAGCTGGTCGAACGTGTCGTCGGGCGACAGCATGAACACGACCATCAGGATGTCGGGCGAGTTCTTGCGCGTGGTGACGCCGTTGCGCTGGACTTCTTCAGGGAGCCGCGGCTGCGCGATGGCGACGCGGTTCTGCACCAGCACTTGCGCCTTATCGAGATCGGTGCCCAGCTTGAAGGTGACGGTGATGGTGAGCTGGCCGTTCGAGGTGGCCTGGCTGTAGAGGTACAGCATGTCCTCGACGCCGTTGATCTCCTGCTCGATGGGAGCTGCGACCGTGTCGGACACGGTCTGCGCCGAGGCGCCGGGATATTGCGTGGTGACGACGACGGTCGGCGGCACCACTTGCGGATATTCGGAGACCGGCAGCGTCGTGTAGGCGAGCGCGCCGACGATCAGGAGCACGATCGACAGCACCATCGCGAGGATGGGCTGGTTGATGGAGAGACGGCCGAGATTCATGGCTTGCCACCGGCTGGGGCTTGCGCGGTCTGGGGAGCGACCTTGGCGCCGACGCGGGCGCGCTGGATGCCGTTGACGATGACGCGGTCGTCGGCCTTCAGCCCGTCACGGATCACACGCAGGCCGTCGTCGAGTGGTCCGAGCACCACGGGGCGTGCCTCGACCGTGTCGTCAGGCTTGACCACGAAGATGATCTTGCGGGACTGGTCGGTCGCGATCGCAACGTCCGGAATCAGCAGCGCCTCGTAGGGCGCGCTGCCGATCAGGCGGACGCGGCCGAACTGGCCGGGCAGGATCGACAGATCGGTGTTCTTGACCACCGCGCGGCTGCGCAGCGTGCCGGTCGAGACGTCCAGCCGATTGTCGAGGAAATTGACGGTGCCCTCGTGCGACGGCTTGGTCTCGCCGGCGAGAGTCACTTGCACCGGGTTCGCCGTATCGCGCGAGCTTGGCCGCCGCCCCTCGAACCACAGCTTGCTGTATTTGATGAACGTGGCCTCATCCATGTCGAAATAGATGTAGATCGGATCGAGCGCGACGATCGACGTGAGCAGCGTCGAGGTGCCGGTGTCGCTGCCCTGCACGAGATTGCCGGGGCTGACGAGATGGCGGCTGACGCGGCCGGTCAGCGGCGCAGCCACATGCGTGAACTCGATGTTGAGCTTGGCAGCCTTCAGCGCGCCTTCGGCCTGCATCTCGGCGGCGTGCGCGGCCTGCAGGGCCTGGCGGCGCTGGTCGACGACCTGCTCGGACACGGCGCTGGTCTGCACCAGATTGAGACCACGATCGAGCTCGCGCTTGGCAAGCTCCACTCTTGCCCGTGCGTCGGACAGCTGGCCCTCCGCCTGAGTGGCCACCGCCTCGAACGGGCGCGGATCGATCACGTAGAGCAGATCACCCTGGCGCACGATGGCGCCGTCCTGAAACTCGACCGAGTTGACGAAACCGCCGACCCGCGGTCGCACCTGGACCTCCTCCACCGCCTCAAAGCGGCCGGTGAACTCGTCCCAATCGGTGACCGTGCGCTTGACCGGCTGGGCGACCGTCACCGGCGGCGGTGGCGGGGCCGCAGCCTGCGATGCCGGCTTGTCGCAGCCGGACAGGGCGAATGCCGCGGCGAGAAGCCCGGCGATTGCGCTGACCTGAACGAAATCGTGCTTTTTGATCAACTGCCTGCTTCCGTCCGGTCCGCTCATCCCCAGGTCCTCGCATCCAAGCCGCAGGAAATGCAGGGTACGCCTCTACCTGCGGGCGTCACAAGATGGGCAGCAAAGATGAACTCTTCAAGACCGATGCGCGTGCAATGCTTCGAACGATGCCCTGACCGGATGACGGGTTGACAGGGAGAGAGACGATGCCGTGCAAGGCCGTCGAGGCTGGCCAGACCCTGCCGTGAAGGACCGGGCTCTCGGACTTGCGAGCTTTTCCCGCGGCCATCCATCGAGATGCCCGCTTCAGGCGGGCGCGTCATGAGAGAGAGCTACTTCCGCAGCCTGGCCTTGGCGCCGGCGACGATCTGCATGGCGACGCCGGCAATCCAGCCGACCAAGACGAGCCAGGTCCAGGCCAAGTGCGGATCGAGCCGGAGCACGATCACGGCGACCGAGGCAAAGGCGGTGAGCGTGGCGCAGAGCGTGCCGGCTGCGCTCATGAGCTCGGCGGCATCGATCTGGCTGTGCGCATCGTCGAAAGGCATCTGCGGCGTGTCGATGCCGAGATAGAAGCCGATGCCGCCGAGCAGCATCATCAGCAGCAGGAAGCCCTGCGTGGTGAGAGTGGGGATCGCCGAGCCGACATAGGCGCCGACGAACAATCCGCACGCGGCCCCCGCCATGGCAAGACCGACGCGCTCGAACACATGGGCGGTTTTACGAACACGAAAATGCATGGCCAGCCTCCGCGAGGCGTTGAGTGTGAGAGGTTAGGCCAGTTTTGCGGTGGGTGGAAGGCGAGGAGTTTTACGGATGCGTGACGGGGGTGAGAGCGAGCGCAACACACTCAGCAATCGTCCCGGACAAGCGCGCGGAGCGGAGCGCAGATCCGGGACGACAGCGGAGCTTATAGCGCCGTCATCGCACCACACTCGCCCTCACCGCGCCCCGAACGTGGTCTTGCCGAACAGCGCCTTCTGCGTCGAGGGCTGCGAGCGCCAATATTGCGGCGGCGCCTCGACCATTCCGCCGAGCTCGGCGGCGGCGTGCCAGCCCCAGCGCGGATCGTAGAGCAGGCCGCGGGCAATCGCGACCATGTCGGCCTTGCCCGATGCGACGATCTCCTCCGCGTGCTTCGGCTCGGTGATGAGGCCGACGGCGATGGTGGGCAGGCCGGTCTCGCGCTTGATCGCCTCTGCAAACTGCACCTGATAACCGGGACCGAGCGGGATTTTCTGCAGCGGCGAGACGCCGCCGGAGGACGCATCGATCCAGTCGACGCCGCGCGCCTTCAGCGCGTTCGCGAATTCGATGGTTTGCGCCAGATCCCAGCCGCCCTCGACCCAGTCGGTCGAGGACACCCGTATACCGACCGGCTTGTCAGCGGGGAACGCGGCGCGCACCGCGTCGAACACCTCCAGCGGAAAGCGCATGCGGTTCTCGAGGCTGCCGCCATATTCATCGGTGCGCTTGTTGGAGATCGGCGAAAGGAATTGATGAATCAGATAGCCATGCGCGCCATGGACCTCGATAGCGTCGATGCCGAGCCGCGCGGCGCGCTTGGTCGAATCGACGAAGGCCTCGCGGATGCGCTTCAGGCCCACCGCATCCAGTGCCAGCGGGGCGGCCTCGCCCTCCTTGTGCGGCACCGCCGACGGCGCCACCGTCCGCCAGCCGCCCTGCCCTTCCGGAATCAATTGGCCGCCGTCCCAGGGGCGCGCGCTCGAAGCCTTGCGGCCGGCATGGGCGAGCTGCATCGCGATCGCGGTGGAGGAATGCTTGCGCACCGAATTGAGGATCTGATGCAGCGCGGCCTCGCAGGCATCGCTGTAGAGCCCGAGGCACCCCGGTGTGATGCGGCCGATCGCCTCGACATGCGTCGCCTCGATGCAGAACATCGCCGCGCCCGACAGGCTGAGATTGTTGATGTGGGTGAAGTGCCAGTCCGTGGCGACGCCGTCCTCGGCCGAATATTGGCACATCGGCGACACCACGAGGCGGTTCTTCAAGGTCAGGCCGCGCAGCTTGATCGGGGAAAACAGGGCGCTCATGCGGGGAGTTCCGGAGGATGGAGGATGATGATGGGAGTGTAGTGAGGGACGCGCGGATTGCTAGTTGCGCGGCGGGAATGGCGGGTACCCACAGCGTGCATTTCCGCAATGCCGGTTTGACGCGAGCCGGACTTCCCATCGTCATTGCGAGCGCAGCGAAGCAATCCAGTCTGCCGCCCCGGAAAGATTCTGGATTGCTTCGCTGCGCTCGCAATGACGGGAGAGAGACTACCCTACTCCGCCAGCGTGAATTGCAGCAGCAGGGTTCGCTGCAGCATCGAGAAATTGTCGTCGGAGATCAGGGTCAGCACCGTCTCCCCCTCGGCCGTGACGTGGGCGTCGATGCCTTCCATGTTGTCGATCTCGTGGCCGAGATCGGCGGCGAACAGCGCGGGGCCATCGACCAGCGCACCGGGCGCGATTGCTTTCAGCGGGATCGCGCGGATGCGGATGTTGACGCCGGTGAACCAGGAGAATTTGCGTTCGAGGATGAGCAGTTCGCCGGAGGGCAGCAGCACGGCATCGCTGATGTCGTATTTCTCGGTGCGCCGCACGCTGAACTGGCCGGGCGTGGGACCGCCGATCAGGAAGGCGATGAGGTTGCCATCGGCATCGAGCCCGCGCTCGGAGAAGGCGATCAGGGTGCCGGCGAGCGGCAAGTTCTGGTCTTTGCCCTTGGGCACGACGACCATCGCCTCCAGCCCCTTGTTGGAGGGCAGCTTGCGCAAGGCCGGTGGGACGGCGATCATCTCGCCGCGGGCGCGGGTGCCGCCCTTGGCAAAATCGTAGCGCAGGATCTGGTTGACGCGCTCGAGCCCGACATAGACGAGGCTGCCGTCGCGCGCGATCGATTCCGAATCCCACCAGAGGTGCTTTTCCGTGATCGGCCACCCTTCGGCGCCGAGCAGCGGCGCGGCCTCGACGTCGGCAAGGCCGACCATGTCGCGGCCGGAATAGCGGATGCTGCCGGTGAACCAGCCGCCCTGGTCGGAGATCGCGAGGAAACGCTCGCCCTTGCCGTCGAGGAAGCGGAGGCCTGACAGGCCGCCGAAGCCGCGATAGGGCGAGGTCAGCACCAGGCCGCTGCGATAGTCCAGCGAGCCGAAGCGCGTGCGCGTGCGGTCGCGCGGCTCGAAATTGGGAATGCTGCGCGCGTTGACCTCGACGCTGACGGGCGCCGCGACGGCGTGCTCGACCTGAAGCGGGCGCGGTGGCGGCTCGGTCGCGGCTTGCGCCTGCGCGAACCTGGAGACTGCGAATGTGGAGAATCCCGCCGCGGCGTGCCTGAGAAAGCTGCGGCGGGATGCAATCGTGCTCACGAATGCAATTTGCGTCGCGGGCGACCGGCCGCTTGCGTGGGCGCCGTGTTGGTCTCGCTGAAGAGCTCGGCGAGCTTTTCGGTGATCGCGCCGCCGAGCTCCTCGGCGTCCACGATCGTCACGGCGCGGCGATAATAGCGCGTCACGTCATGGCCGATGCCGATCGCGATCAGCTCGACCGGCGAGCGGGTCTCGATCTCCTCGATGATATGGCGCAGATGCCGCTCGAGGTAGTTGCCGGGATTGACCGACAGCGTGGAATCGTCGACCGGCGCGCCGTCCGAGATCATCATCAGGATCTTGCGCTGCTCGGGCCGGCCGAGCAGGCGCTTGTGCGCCCAGTCCAGCGCCTCGCCGTCGATGTTCTCCTTCAGCAGCCCCTCGCGCATCATCAAGCCAAGGTTTTTGCGCGCACGACGCCAGGGAGCATCGGCCGACTTGTAGATGATGTGACGGAGATCGTTGAGGCGGCCGGGATTGGCCGGCTTGCCGGCGGCAAGCCACGCCTCGCGCGATTGCCCGCCCTTCCAGGCCCGCGTGGTGAAGCCCAAAATCTCGACCTTGACGCCGCAACGCTCCAGCGTGCGCGCGAGGATGTCGGCGCAGGTCGCCGCGACCGTGATCGGGCGGCCGCGCATCGAGCCGGAATTGTCGAGCAGCAGCGTCACCACGGTGTCGCGGAAGGTCGCCTCCTTCTCGTGCATGAAGGACAGCGGATGATAGGGATCGGTGACGACGCGCGACAGGCGCGCAGGGTCGAGGATGCCCTCTTCGAGGTCGAACTCCCAGGCGCGGTTCTGCTGCGCCATCAGGCGGCGCTGCAGCCGGTTGGCGAGACGGGCGACGATGCCTTGCAGATGTGCGAGCTGCTTGTCGAGATAGGCGCGCAGCCGCTCCAGCTCGTCATGGTCGCAGAGATCTTCGGCGGCGATGACCTCGTCGAATTTCGGCGCGAAGGCGTGATATTCCGGCCCGCGCGGCTCGTTCCTGCCGTGCTGGTTCGGGCGCGTCGCCTCGCCCGGCGTCTCGTCGTCGCCGAGCTCGCCGTCGTCGAAGGTGTCGGAGGTCGAGGCCTGCGCGCTTTCCATCGCGCTCTCGCTCATCTCCTCGGATGTTGCCTGCGCCTGGTCGGCGCTCATCTCCTGCGCGGCATCGGAATCGGGCGAGCCCTCGGCGCCGGACTGGTCATTGTCGCCGTCCTGGTTCTCCTCGTTCTCGTCGTTGTCCTCGCTGTCGGCGTTGCGCTCGTCGCCGAGCTCGAGCGCGGACAACAGATCATGCACGGCATCGCCGAACTTGGTCTGATCCTCGAGCACGCCGTCGAGCCGGTCGAGCCGCCTGCCGATCTTGTCTTCGAGGATCGGCCGCCAGAGGTCGACCATCTTCTTGGCCGCCGTCGGCGGCGCCATGCCGGTGAGGCGCTCGCGCACCAGCATCGCCAGCGCGTCCGCCAGCGGCGCGTCGGCGCGGTCGGTGATCTCGTCGAACTTGCCGCGGTGGAAATGGTCGTCGAGCATCGCGGTGAGGTTCTTGGCAACGCCCGCCATGCGGCGCGCGCCGATCGCCTCGACGCGGGCCTGTTCCACCGCCTCGAACACGCCGCGCGCCTGCGGATTGCCGGGCATCAGCTTGCGATGAACCTTGGGATCGTGACAGGCGATCTTGAGCGCGATGGAATCGGCGTGGCCGCGCACGATGGCGGCGTCACGCTTGGTCATCTTGCGCGCCGGCTCCGGAAGCCGCGCCTTGCCGGGCGCCAGGCCCGGCCGCTCGGCGGCGAAGGAGACATCGAGCTCGGGCGATTTCGCGATCGCCTTGAGACAGGAAGCGACCGAGCGCTTGAACGGCTCGGTCGGCGCTTCCTTGTTGTTGCGGAATTTGGAGTTGGATGATGATGTGCTCATAGCGACTTCGTAAACGAATGGCGCGTCACGCCGCCGGGATAGCCGTCGATGGTGCCGAATTCCTGATACCCGCAAGAACGATAGAAGCCCGGCGCCTGGAAACTCATCGTATCGACATGGGCCCGGATCGCGCCGAGCCGTCTTGCCTCGTCCTCGATCGCCGCGATCAGCTTCGTGCCGTGACCCTTGCCGCGCTGCTTCTGGTCGATCCAGAAATACTGGATGAACAGAACCGTGGACCAGAGTTGCCCGACGATGCCGCCGACGATCTTGCGGCCGTCCTTCAGCGAAACCGCGATGCTCTTGACCTTCTGCTTCCCAAACTTCTCGTCGTTGTAAGCGCCGAGACCGGCGAGCACAGCCTTCTTGGTGGTACCAATGGTGCGCTCGACGGTGATGGTTTGCATGGGGTCAGCTGAGCGCCACGTTGACCGCCGATTCCGGCAGCTCCGCATTGAAGCAGCGCTGATAGAACTCGGCGACCAGGGGACGCTCGAGCTCGTCGCACTTGTTGAGGAAGGTGACGCGGAAGGCGAAGCCGATATCGCCGAAGATGTCGGAATTTTCCGCCCAAGTGATCACCGTGCGCGGGCTCATCACCGTCGACAGATCGCCATTGGCGAAGGCGTTACGGGTGAGATCGGCAAGGCGCACCATCTTGTTGACGATGTCGCGGCCTTCCTGGGTGCGATAATGCTTGGCCTTGGCCAGCACGATCTCGACTTCCTCGTCGTGACTGAGATAGTTCAGCGTGGTGACGATCGACCAGCGGTCCATCTGGCCCTGGTTGATCTGCTGGGTGCCGTGATAGAGGCCCGAGGTGTCGCCGAGGCCGACCGTGTTGGCGGTCGCGAACAGGCGGAACGCCGGGTGCGGCTTGATCACCTTGTTCTGGTCCAGGAGCGTCAGGCGTCCCGAGACTTCCAGCACGCGCTGGATCACGAACATCACGTCCGGGCGGCCGGCGTCGTATTCGTCGAACACCAGCGCGACGTTGTTCTGCAGCGCCCAGGGCAGGATGCCGTCGCGGAATTCGGTGACCTGCTTGCCGTCGCGGACCACGATGGAGTCCTTGCCGACGAGGTCGATACGGCTGATGTGGCTGTCGAGATTGACGCGCACGCAGGGCCAGTTCAGGCGTGCCGCGACCTGCTCGATATGGGTGGATTTGCCGGTGCCGTGATAGCCGGTCACCATCACGCGGCGGTTGCGGGCGAAGCCGGCGAGAATGGCGAGCGTGGTGGCGCGGTCGAAGCGATAATCGGAATCGACTTCGGGCACGTGAGGATCGACTTCGGAATAGGCCGGCACTTCGAGATCGCTGTCGATCCCGAACACCTGGCGCACCGACACCTTCATGTCGGGCTGACCGGAAACTTCCTCAACTTTGGACAGGGCGGCGGTCGTCATCAATCCTCCGAGGTCCCGGGCCGTCCCGAAACCGGTTATTCGCACGTTGGCTGCGGCTGGGTGCTGAAAATCAACCTATCAGAGACAACGAGCCGGCAGAAGCCCGCCCACCAATCAAAGTTCCGTTGTCTTTTCATTTAGATAGGCAAGGAGCGCGGTTTTTGGAGGGCTGCCTTGCGAATCACGCCCAAATTCGGGCGGGTCGCGCCGTTCCGTGCGAATGGTTACTTTGGCCGTATGCGGTTACTTATGTAGGGTCCGAAGCTCCCATGCTCCAGCCCTTCAAGAGACGACGTGACGTCCTTTCTCGATCCCCTCATCGCCTTCGTCTCCGCCCATCCGTGGCTGGCCTACCTGACCCTGTTCCTGGCGGCGCTGCTCGAAGCCGTTCCGGTGGTGGGATCGGTGATCCCGGGCTCGACCATCATCCTGGCGCTGAGCGCCCTGGTCCCCGGCGGCGAATTGCAGCTGCTGTGGGTGCTGCTCGCGGCCGCAGCCGGCGCCGTGCTCGGTGACGGATCGGCCTATTGGATCGGGCATAGGCGGCAGCGCGAGATCCTCAACACCTGGCCGCTGACCAATTATCCGCGCCTGGTTGCCGAGAGCGAGAATTTCTTCCACCGCTTCGGCACCTGGGCCGTGTTCTTCGCCCGCTTCGTGCCGCCGATCCGCGCTTTCGTGCCCGTGACAGCCGGCGCGCTGGGCATGACGCCCGCGAAATTCTATGCCGTGAACATCCCGGCGATCCTGGCCTGGGCGCCCGCCCATGTGCTGCCGGGCGTGCTGGCCGTGTCGGCGCTGCACGAATATGCCGGGCTGCATCATCACGGACATGTCGGCAAGCACGTTTGGATCTTGACGGTGGTAGCCGTCGCGATCGTGCTGGGCGTAGCCGTGTGGATCTATCGCCGGCGGAATGGTGATGTCGCGGCGAAGACGCCGCAGGCCTAGTTCGGCAGCACGACTTGTTTTCACTGCGGCGGATTGAGCAACACCCAGAGCCGTGCGATTTTTCCACCTTCGACTTCGGCTACGTCGGCACCGGTCACTGCAATAGGGCCTTGCTCGGGTCCGGCATGCCAGGCCAGACGCGCCAAGCCATGATGCCCGACCGCAACCCCATCGGGTACGAACCTGAATGTCGGTCCGAACTGCTTCAGAAGCTCTCCGGCGACGCGCGATATCTCCAGGCGTCCCCGAACGATCTTCGTCGGCTCGTACATGACGGGCTCTTCAACGAACAACTCGGCAATGGCGGTCCGCCGCTTGTCCTCGTCCCGCTCGTTGAACACGCGCTCCAAATTGGCCCGTAGAAGTCGGTCGAACTCGATATCATTGGTGGTCATCTCGCAGCCTTTCTCATCTCGTTGGAGAACATCCTCGAAGCCATCAGCCGAACTTGACCAGGTTCAGCGCCGGAAGCGGACCGCCCGGAAACTGGGTCAGCCTGGCTCCGACCGCGAGCGAACCTAGATCGATGCCAAAGAATCCGAGCCGGTCGATCAGCGCGCCGACACTTGCCTTCGCATCGGCGTCGTCGCCCGAGTAGAACAGCACGCGCTTGCCGCCCTTGCTCGCCGGGTCTGTTGCGAGGAGCTGCGCCAAGAGGTGATTGAACGCCTTCACCACCCGCGCACCTTGCACCAGATCGGCGAAAACTTCGGACGAGGCGCGACCACCGAGCTCCGCCGGCTTGAACAGCGGCGCCTCGATCGGATTGTTGGCGTCAACGACGATGCGCCCGCCGAATGGCGGCAGGCCGGCAAGCGCATCAGGCAGCTTTGACCAGTTGACCGCAACGAAGACGATATCCTTGGCCGCAGCTTCCTCGCGGGTGCCGGCGATCACGAGCGGACCGATCTCGGCCACGGTCGTCCTAAGACTGTCCGGGCCGCGGCTGTTGGACAGGGTCGCGGCGATGCCATTGCGCGCCAGCGCCTGGGCGAGTGCGCGGCCAATATTGCCTGCGCCGATGATGCCGATGGTGGACATGGAATGCTCCGAGCTGTTTGGGATCAGGCGAGCTGATCGGTGGCCTAGAGATGACCCAAACATTGCCCTTTGATTAGGAGGATATTGCTCGTAAGATTTTCAACGATCACTTGCAAATGAGCCCATGGAAACACTGGCCAACCTGGAATCATTCATTCGCAGCGCTGAGTGCGGCAGCTTCTCGGAGGCTGGCCGGCGCCTTTTGCTGACTCCGGCAGCCGTCAGCCGCAACGTCGCCATGCTGGAGCGCAATCTCGGCGTCCGATTATTTCATCGTTCGACACGGAGGCTGACGCTCACCGAGGCCGGCGAGACGTTTCGCACAGCCATCGCCGGCCATCTTGAGGGACTGCAGGCCGCGATCGCCGGAGCATCGACCGGACGCGAGGAGCCGGCGGGCGTTCTCAAGATAAGCCTGCCGCCGACATTCGGCACAGCCCATATCCTGCCACTGCTTCCCGGCTTCCTGGCCCGTTACCCGCAGGTTCGCCCTGAGTGGCACTTCGAGAACCGTCAGGTCGATCTGGTCGGTGAAGGCTATGACGCCGCGATCGGAGGTGGGTTCGAATTGTTGCCCGGTCTTGTCAGTCGCACCCTTGCGCCAGCACACATCATCGCCGTGGCCTCTCCAGCCTACATGTCCGGGCGAACATCACCGACCAAGCCGGACGAACTGGCCGCACTGGATGGCATCGTCATGCGCTCGCTGCAGACGGGACGCATCCGGCACTGGTCGATGCGCGATGTTTCGGGGCGGGAAGTTCAAGCCCCACTATCTGAGTCGATCGTGGTCAACGATCCCGCTGCGATGCGCGAGGCGGCACTGTTGGACCTGGGCGTTGCCATGCTTGCCACCGCCGACATTCTTCCCGCGCTCGAAAACGGGTCGCTGCTACGCCTGGTGCCACGCTGGTACTGTGACGCTGGCGCAATCTCGATTTACCACGCATCGCGCAAGCTTGTGCCCGCGAAGACGAGAGTCTTCGTGGACTGGGTTGCCGACGCATTCAAGAAAAACAGGCTCGCCGAACGCTTCGCCGGAAGCCTGAGCTAACGGGACCGGCAAAGTATTCTACTCCGCGGCCCCCGCTCGCCGCCCCGGCGCCGGTCCCACATACCTTGCCCGCGGCCTGATCAGCTTGCCGAACTGCAATTGCTCGCTGGCATGGGCGATCCAGCCGACGCTGCGGGCCATCGCGAACAGCGCGAGCTCGCTGCCCGCGGGCAGGCGCAATGCGTGCACCAGCACGGCGAGCGCGTAGTCGATATTGACGAACTCACCGGTGGCTTCCGCGATCCGCTCCGGCACTTCCCTGGTGAATTTTCGCGGTGCGCCGGCGCGCGACAGCGCGTTCAGCAGCGACTGCGCACGGGGATCGCCGCGCTTGTAAACGCCGTGGCCGAAGCCGGCAAAGCGCTCGCCAAGCGCGACGCGTTCGCGCACAACAGGCGCGACATCGCGGTCGACCAGCGTCTTGACGAGCTGCGAGGCCAAGACGCCGGCGCCGCCATGCTTCGGCCCTTTCAACGCGGCGAGCCCGGCAATGACGGAGTCATAAAGGTTGAGGCCAGTCGAGGCCGCACAGCGCGTGGTGAAGGTCGAGGCGTTCAGCTCGTGATCGGCCAGCAGCACCAGCGCGCGGCGGATCAGATCGGGCGCGTGCTTGTTGTCCGCCGCCCAGGCGCGCGCGACCTGCTGATGCAGCGGCTCGGCCGAGGCTTCCGCATTGAGCATGGTCGCAACCAGCAGGCGGACGATGCGTGCGCCGACCATGGCGCGCCCATCGGGCGCCCGGGTGAAGGCGCGGGGATCGACGCTCGCCGCCAGCGCCAGCACGGCGATGGCGCGGTCGATCGGCGCCGCCCGGCGCGCGGCCGCCGCGATCGTGCGCATCTCCTCGGACATCTCGGGCTGATTATCCGGATCGAACGGATCGACGTCGGCGACATCCCACAGCAGCGTCGCCGTGTGCTCCAGCGTGTCGTTCTCTGAAAGATCGACGCAATTGACGCCGCGGTAGATCGCGC
The DNA here is from genome assembly GCF_025200865.1 of Bradyrhizobium sp. NC92. Classification (NCBI taxonomy): domain Bacteria; kingdom Pseudomonadati; phylum Pseudomonadota; class Alphaproteobacteria; order Hyphomicrobiales; family Nitrobacteraceae; genus Bradyrhizobium; species Bradyrhizobium sp. NC92. The sequence goes on along the minus strand of NZ_CP104171.1, from coordinate 675,819 downwards.
CCTCCTCGGTGATGGTCGAGATCTCCGTGTCCATCACCGGCAAGTCGGCATCGAAGCTGCGCAGGCCGCGCGGCTCCGGCGACGGCACGCGCCGTTCTTTGAGCGCGCGGACGTCCTCGGCGCGATAGCGGTTCTTGCGCGAGTCCGGCGTCGGCTCGGAGCGGATCAGGCCGCGGCTGACATAGGCGTAGAGGGTGGCCGGGGAGATCGCGAGCTCGGCGGCGGCTTCCCGGGCGGAGAGGTACAGCCCATCGGAATTTTTCATATTGATTTATGTAATCAAGATTGATCAACGTGTCGAGAGGCCTGACCTTATCCTCCGTGAACAGGAGATTTGGGCCATGAACATCCACCTCACCAAAAGCCAGATCGGGCTGGACGGCGTTCCCGCGGCCGAGACCGTGCTGAGCCATGTCGATGGCGAGCGCGGCGAGCTGATCATCGCTGGCGAGCATGTCGGCCGACTCGCCGCCATCTCGAGCTTCGAGGGCGTCACCGCCCGGCTCTGGAACGGCGCCAGCAAAACCACCCTCACCGAAGCCAATGTGCGCTCACACCTGGGCGCGGCGCGCGAGCGCGCCTTCACGCGGCTGCCGGACCTGCTGCCGGCGACGCGCGGCATGGGCGTCATCGACGGGTTCCGGGCGGCCGTCGCCGGACTTCGCGCCGAGCCCGGGCTGGAGCACGAGGCGACGATCGTCGGCGCATTTCCGGTGATCGCGGGCGCACTGGTGCGGCGCGCGAGGGGGCTCGAGCCGGTCGCGCCCGATCCCAACGTGAGCCATGCCGCCGACACGCTGCGCATGCTGCACGGGCGTTCGCCGGCCGCGCGCGAGGTCACGGCATTGGACGCCTATCTCGTCACCGCCAGCGACCACGGCATGAACGCCTCGACCTTCACCGCGCGCGTGGTGGCCTCGACGCAGGCCGATCTGTTCGCCGCCGTCACCGCCGGCTATTGCGCACTGACCGGTCCGCTGCATGGCGGGGCGCCGGAGCCGGTGCTGGAAATGCTGGACGCGATCGGCTCGCGCGAGCGCATTCAGCCCTGGGTGGATGCGGCGCTGGCGCGCGGCGAGCGGATGATGGGTTTCGGTCACCGCGTCTATCGCGTGCGCGATCCGCGCGCCGACGTGCTCAAGACCGCGGTCGAAGCGCTGGCGTCCAATGGCACCGACCTGCCGTTTGCCGGCGAGGTCGAGGCCTATATCCGCAGCGCCCTGCGCAAGAAGAATCCGGACCGGCCGCTGGAGACGAACGTCGAGTTCTTCACCGCGATCCTGCTCGATGCGCTGACGATCCCGCGGCAGGCGTTCACGCCGATCTTCGCGGTCGCGCGCAGCGCCGGCTGGACCGCACACGCGCGCGAGCAGCAGCGCACGGGGCGGTTGATCAGGCCGAGCTCGTCGTATGTCGGGGCGATGCCGGTGGCGTGAGGTGGCGCGGATCTCTCCGCGAGTCCGGGAATCGTAGGGTGGGCAAAGGCGCACTTGCGCCGTGCCCACCATCTCTCTCGAGGGAAAAAAAGTGTGGGCACGCTTCCGCCGTCGCTCTTCGAGCTATGGCGGACAAGTCGCTTTGCCCGCCCTACGACACTGCCGTCCGCGCGAAAACCGGGACGACACCGGAAGGTACCGCGAGTCCTACGCCTCGCGCACGACCGTCTTCAGATAATTGTACGCCTTGATGATCTCGATCAGGCGGTCTTCGGTCGAGCGGTCGCCGCCATTGGCGTCGGGGTGGTGCTGCTTCACCAGCGCCTTGTACTTGGTCTTGACGTCGGCGAGCGTGGCGCTGGGGCCGAGACCCATGACCTGGAGCGCCTTGCGCTCGGCGTTCATCACCTTGCGGGTCTCGGCCTTGGGCTCCGCTTCGGGGCCCTTGCGCCAGCTGGCGCGGCCGTTGATCTCGGAGAACATGCTGAAAGGATCGGCCGCCATGTCGATCTCTTCCGCGCCCTTCTTGCCGCCATTGGCGCCCATCTTCCAGGTCGGGCGGTGACCGGTCAGCGCATCCTTCTGGTAGCGCGCAACGGCTTCGGCATTCATGCCGGAGAAGAAATTGTAGTTCTGGTTGTACTCGCGCACGTGGTCGAGACAGAAGTGCCAATACTCGCGCTGGTTCTCGCGGCCCTTCGGCGCGCGGTGCGAGCCCTTGTTGGCGCAGCCCGCCCACTCGCAATTGACCGCGGTGTCGCGCGGCTTCACTTCCGGCTGCTTGCCCCGCGGCTTCACGCGGATGGAGTCGAAGAACTTTGATGAATCGATCGGCATGGCTGACTTTGACTACGCAATGCGAAAACCTTCAAGTCTTGACATTGCAATTCGCTGAGCACCCGGTCGCGACGAGCCTGGACGTCCGGGTATTGACGGGGTGCGACCGCGCACCTTAATGGCACACATGGCTATGAAAGACACTATCAGCAACAAGTTGCAGGAAGCTTTCACGCCCGAAAGCCTGCAAGTCGTCGACGAGTCACATTTGCATGAGGGCCACGCCGGCCATCGGGCGGGCGGCGAGACGCACTTCCGTGTGTATATCGTGTCTGCCGCCTTCAAAGGGAAGAGCCGGGTCGACCGTCATCGCATGATAAATTCGGCGCTCGCCGCGGAACTTGCCGGCAGCGTGCACGCGCTCGCGATCGATGCGCAGGCGCCAGGGGAAGGTTAGAACGACGTCCCGGCCCGTCTCGGCTTGGCCTCTTCCAGCTCGGCCTCGCGCGGCACCGGTGAAATACGGAGCGCGGTGATGCGGTTGCGCTCGCGGCGGAGCACGCGGAAGCGGAAGCCGTGGAAGGTGAAGCTCTGGCCGCGGTCGGGGATCGAGCGCGCCTCGTGAATGACGAGGCCGGCGACCGTGGTTGCCTCTTCATCGGGCAGATGCCAGTCCATGGCGCGGTTGAGGTCGCGGATCGGCACCGAGCCGTCGACGACGACGGAGCCGTCGGGCTGGCGGCGCACGCCGGCCACCACCACGTCATGCTCGTCGGAGATATCGCCGACGATCTCTTCCAGAATGTCTTCCAGCGTCACCAGGCCTTCAACCTCGCCATACTCGTCGACGACGAGCGCGAAATGGGTCTTGCGACGGCGGAACGCCTTGAGCTGCTGGGATATCGGCCGCATCTCCGGCACGAACCAGGGCGGCAGCATGATGGTGGAGACGTCGATGCGCGAGGTCTCGCCCTCCGACGCGCGGATGGCGCGCAACAGATCCTTGGCGTGCAGAATGCCGATGATGTTCTCCGGCTTGTCGCGCCACAGCGGAATGCGGGTGTATTCGGTGGCCAGCACCTCCCGCACCAGCTCCTCCGGCGGCAGGTCGGCATTGATCATCACCATGGCGGTGCGGTGAACCATCACGTCGGACACCGTGAGCTCGCCGAGGCGGAAGACGTTGTGAATGTATTCGGCCTCGCCGCTCTCGATCTTGCCGTGCACGGCCGATTCCTCGACCAGGCCTTCGATCTCCGAATCGGTCAGGATCTCGTGTTGCGAAAACTCCTGGACCCCGATCAGGCGCAGGATCGCGCTCGAGGCCGTGTTGAGGCACCAGCTCAGCGGATAGAACACCAGATAGGAGACATGCAGCGGGTATGCGATCCACTGCGACACCGGCATTGGCTCCCGGATCGCAAGCGTCTTCGGCACCTGCTCGCCGATGATGATGTGCAGCGACGAGAAGACCAGGAAGCCCGCCACGAACGAGGTGAAGTGCAGCGTGGCCTCCGACAATCCGAGCGGGCTGAGGACAGGGCTCAGCAGCGCCGACACGGTCGGCTCACCGATCCAGCCGAGACCGAGGGAAGCCATGGTGATGCCGAGCTGGCAGCAGGCGAGATAGGACTCGATATTCCCCATCATGGTCTGCAGCAGGCGTGCGCCGAAGCGGTTCTGCTCGACCATGGCCTTGACGCGGAAGCCGCGGCTCTTCACCAGCGCAAATTCCGCCGCCACGTAGAACGCGTTGGCAGCGAGCAGGAGGGCTGCAAGCAGAAGGTTGATCGAGATCGAACTCATGTTTGCCTCGCGACCGCCCCGGCATTCCCCGCCGTTTCGCGGGCGGCCGATCTGAACGGTCCCGCCATCACTGCGCGAGCTTCTCTTTCAGGAAGTCGCGCACCGGCGTCGGCTCGACGTCCTTTGCGATCACTGCGCCGCCCACCGCCTCCAGCAGGATGAAGGTGAGCTTGCCGCGCTTGACCTTCTTGTCCTGCGCCATCAGCGCCATCAGCGCGTCGGCATCGGCAAGCCCTTCCTGCGCAAAGCCCGCGATGTCCTGCAGACGCGTCGGCAGGCCGGCCTCGATCAGGTGACGCTCGACGCGGGCGGCATCGGCCGCGCCGATCATGCCGAGCTTCGCCGAGAACTGCGCCGCCAGCGTCATGCCGATGGCGACGCCCTCGCCGTGGAACAGGCGATCGGAGAAGCCGGTCGCAGCTTCCAGCGCGTGACCGAAGGTGTGACCGAGATTGAGCAGCGCGCGTTCGCCGGTCTCGCGCTCGTCGCGCGCGACGATTGCGGCCTTGGCCCGGCAGGAGGTCGCGATCGCATGCTCGCGAGCCGATCCGCCCCTAGAGATGTCCGCATGGTTCTTCTCCAGCCAGGTGAAGAAAGCCTCGTCGCCCAGCACGCCGTATTTGGCGACCTCGGCATAGCCGGCCCGGAACTGGCGCGGCGACAGCGTGTCCAGCACGGCGGTGTCGGCGACGACGAGCACCGGCTGGTGGAAGGCCCCCAACAGGTTCTTGCCCTGCGGCGAATTGATGCCGGTCTTGCCGCCGACGGACGAATCGACCTGCGCGAGCAGCGAGGTCGGCACCTGCACGAAATCGACGCCGCGGCGCAGGATCGCCGCGGCAAAGCCGGCGAGATCGCCGACCACGCCGCCGCCGAGCGCGATGACGAGATCGTTGCGCTCGATTTTTGCGGCGATCAGGGCCTCGCTGACCTTTTCGAGGCCGGCATAGGTTTTCGAGATCTCGCCTTCCTCGACCACGATGCGCGAGGTCGGAATGCCGGCGGCCGCAAGCGATGCTTCGGTCGGCTCGAGCCAGTGTTTGGCCACGGTGCGATCGGTCACGATCGCCGTGCGCACGCCGGGACGCAGCGCGGCGATGCGCTCGCCGAGCGAGGCCAGCACGCCGCGGCCGATGACGATGTCATAGGCGCGATTCTCCAGCGCGACGCCGACGTTGATGGGATCGGAATGCTTCAACGGCGCAGTCATCTTAACGCACTCGCAACGTCTTGAGGTGGTGGGGCGGACTGCTCGCCGCAGAGATGAGCACGCAGCGTCTCGATGCACTCCTCGACGATTTTGTCGTGGGGCACGTCGCGCGAGGCGATGGTGAGGTCGGCTTTGCCATAGACCGGCTCACGCTCGGTGAGCAGGCGCGTCACCGTCCCTTCCGGATCGGCGGTCTGGAGCAGCGGACGGTCGGCACGGCGGCGGACGCGGCGCATGATGACGTCGTGGTCCGCCCGAAGCCAGATCGAGACCGCCTTGGCGGCGATGCGGGACCGCGTCTCCTCGCGCATATAGGCGCCGCCGCCGGTTGCCAGCACCACGGGTCCATCGTCGAGCAGCCGCGCGATCACCCGTGTCTCGCCCTCGCGGAAATGCGCTTCGCCATAACGCTCGAAAATTTCCGGTATGGTCATGCCGGCCGCCGCCTCGATCTCCGTGTCGGCGTCGACGAAGGGCAGCTTGAGCCGGGCCGCGAGCCGCCGGCCGATGGTGGATTTGCCCACCCCCATCATGCCGACGAGCACGATCGAGCGCGCGCCGAGCGCCGACAGGATGTCGGCCTCGGGCGAAGCAGGAAGCGGCAACGCGGCGTCGGACATCGTCTTGCTCGACTGGATCTCGCTCGAACTGCCGCCAGATGCGGCATGCTTTGGCCACCTATACGACCCCATGGGGGCCCTCGCCAGAGGACTCTTGCCACGAAACGGCGAACATGTTGGATGATTTCATTGGTTAATTTGGCTGCCGAGCCCCTACCCGAGACTCCCGAACGATGCCGAGCCTGTTCCGCTTCCTGACGGTCGTTGCTGTGATCGCCGGCATCGTCTATGGCGTGGTCTTCGCGCTGGCGAACTTCGTCAATCCGAAGCCGCGGGAAATGACGGTGACGATCCCGCCGGACAAATTTCTCAAGAAATAGAAGCTAGCCTCCAGGGCATGCGCAACCCGCCCTCAGACGCCAAGCTCATCGGCCTGTTCCTCGACATGCTCGCAGCGGAACAGGGCGCCGGCCCCAACACGCTCGACGCGTACCGCCGCGACCTCACCGATTTCTCCGAATTTCTGGGCCGGGTCGGCCATACCTTCGTGGATGCCGAGACCCAGACGCTGCGCGACTATCTCGCCGATCTCGACACCCGCGGTTTCAAGTCCACCAGCGTCGCCCGCCGGCTGTCCGCGATGCGGCACCTCTACCGTTTCCTGCTGAACGAGCGCATCCGCGGTGACGACCCCGCGGCGATCCTGTCAGGCCCGAAGCGCGGCCGCGGCCTGCCAAAAGTGCTGTCGATCGCCGACGTCGACCGCATGCTCCGCCGCGCCAAGGAATTGAGCGAGGCGGAAGATGTCTCGCCCTCCAGGCGGCTGCGGGCGCTGCGGCTCTACTGCCTGCTCGAGGTACTCTACGCCACGGGCCTGCGCGTCTCCGAGCTGGTGGCACTGCCGCGCTCGGCGGCCAAGCGCGACGCCCGCATGATCGTGGTGCGCGGCAAGGGCAACAAGGAACGGCTGGTGCCGCTCAACGACGCTTCGCGGCAGGCGATGGCGGATTATCTCGCCGCGACGGAAGCAGCAAAGGCCGACAGGAAGAACAGCGTGGCAGCCTCGAAATGGCTGTTCCCCTCGTTCGGCGAGAGCGGACATCTGACGCGACAGCATTTTGCCCGCGACTTGAAGGAGCTCGCGGTCGCCTCGGGACTTCAGGCCCGGCTGGTCTCCCCGCACGTGCTGCGCCATGCCTTTGCCAGCCATTTGCTGCACAACGGCGCGGACCTGCGCATCGTGCAGACCCTGCTCGGCCACAGCGACATCTCGACGACCCAGATCTATACCCATGTGGTCGAGGAGCGACTCAAGAGCCTGGTGCGCGACCTGCACCCGCTGGCGGAGAAGTGAGGATAAGTGAGAGGTCTTCGTGCCCCGGACGCAGCGCAGCACGTCAGTGATGCGCTGCTGAGCCGGGGCCCAGGCCGCGCTGGGTCCCGCCTCTGCGCAGCAGCGCTATAAAAGCGCTGCAGCGCGTCCGGGACACGAGAGCCCAGCCAGAACTACGAGGAAACCGCCTTGACTTCGGCCAGATCTCCGCAGAAAGAGCCGGGGCCCAACGGCTGATTTGGCCGACTGCATCAGCGCACAAGCCAAACCATTGAAGACGCTACACTTCTTTCCGCAACCCCAACTCGCTTCGCTTCTCAAGCCCCGTCCCCTTATATTGAGTTGATGCAAGACCAGATGCGCAGCTATCTCGACTTCGAAAAGCCCGTCGCCGAGCTCGACTCCAAGGTCGACGAATTGCGCGCGCTCGCCGCCACCGGCACCGACATCAGCGACGAGGTCGGGCGGATCGAAGACAAGGCGGCGCAGGCGCTGGCCGACCTCTATGCGAACCTGACGCCGTGGCAGAAGACGCTTGTCGCGCGGCATCCGCAGCGGCCGCATTTCAACGACTTCATCAAGGGCCTGATCACCGAGTTCACCCCGCTGGCCGGCGACCGCAAGTTCGGCGAGGACGAGGCGCTGGTCGCCGGCTTCGGCCGCTTCCGCGGCGAGCCGATCTGCGTGATGGGCCAGGAAAAGGGCGATTCCACCGAGAGCCGCATCCGGCACAATTTCGGCATGGCGCGCCCCGAAGGCTATCGCAAATGCGTGCGGCTGATGGAGATGGCCGAGCGCTTCGGCCTGCCGGTGCTGTCGCTGGCCGATTCCGCCGGCGCCTATCCCGGCATCGGCGCCGAGGAGCGGGGACAAGCCGAGGCGATCGCGCGCTCGACCGATGCGTGCCTGGCGCTGACCGTGCCGAACGTCGCGATCATCACCGGCGAGGGCATGTCGGGCGGCGCCATCGCCATCACCACGGCCAACAAGGTCTTGATGCTCGAGCACGCGATCTACAGCGTGATCTCGCCGGAGGCGGCGTCCTCCATCCTCTGGCGCGACGGCACCAAGGCGCAGGAAGCCGCCAACAACATGAAGATCACCGCCCAGGACATGCTCCGCTTTGGCGTGATCGACGCCATCCTGAAGGAGCCGGTCGGCGGCGCCCACCGCGACCCCGCCGCCATGATCGCCACCACGGGCGAGGCCATCGCCAAGGCCTTCGATGAGCTCGGGAACTTTGATGGGGATGCCATCCGCAAGCAGCGGCGGCAGAAATTCCTCGATATCGGCCGGAAACTGGGCTGATTCGCCTCGATTCCGGTCACGTAGGGTGGGCAAAGCGAAGCGTGCCCACCATTTTACGCCTCGCAACGGACAGATCGTGGGCACGGCGCTTCGCGCCTTTGCCCACCCTACGAGACCTTTCGGGCAGCCCCCGGTAACCCCGCATTAACCCTTTTTTTGCCCAAATCGGCGATCTCAGTGACGGTTTGGCTGCAAGGTCCAAGTTACGGCCCAGTTTAAGTCTCTGTTGACCACACCTTTGGGCCAACGCCCTCGTGATCCCCGCTCGGGTTGCGACCACATGACCCAGAGGTTAGAATTTTAATCAATGGCTTCAGGGCATAAGCGCTGGAGCGGGGTCTGACCGGGCCCGTCTCGGCGGGTCGGTTTTCCGGTCGGATTGCGCTTCGGGAGAATTGGGGTTCGCGCTTCAATGCCCGGCACGGTGTGGGGTCCATCTTGATTTCTCGTTCGCTTGCTCGCGCGCTCTTGGCTTCGGTTGCGCTGATGACGGCCGGCGTTCTGCTGTCCGGCTGCGACACCGATCAGGTCTCGCTCGCAACCAATGCCAAGGCCAATCAGCCAGTGCCGCCGAAGCTGATCGCCGCGATGGCCGAGAAGAATATGGACCTGCAATCGCCGATCCTGGTCCGCCTGTTCAAGCAGGAGGCGGAGCTCGAGGTCTGGAAGCAGACCCGCAACGGCCAGTTCGCGCTGCTCAAGACCTATCCGATCTGCCGCTGGTCGGGCGATCTCGGCCCCAAGGTGCGCGAAGGCGACCGCCAGGCGCCGGAGGGATTCTACTCGATCAACCCGGGCCAGATGAATCCGCAATCGGCCTATTACCTCTCGTTCAACACCGGCTATCCGAACGCGTTCGACAAGGCGCTGGGCCGCACCGGCTCGCAGCTGATGGTGCACGGCGACTGCTCTTCGCGCGGCTGCTACGCGATGACGGATGAGCAGATCGCGGAGATCTATTCGCTGGGGCGCGAGTCCTTCTTCGGCGGCCAGAAGGCATTCCAGCTGCAGGCCTATCCGTTCAAGATGACGCCGGTGAACATGGCCAAGCACCGGAACAATCCGAACATGGCGTTCTGGAAGATGATCAAGGAAGGCTATGATCATTTCGAGGTGACGCGGCAGGAGCCGAAGGTCGATTTCTGCGAGAAGAAGTACGTTTTCGACGCGGCGAAACCGGCCGATGCCAAGCGCGATCCGGTGTTCGACGCTTCCGCAAAATGCCCGGCCTATGTGATCCCCGAGGAGATCGCCAGCGCCGTGCGCGAGAAGCAGGCCAAGGACGAAACCGAATACGCAAGGCTGGTCGCCAAGGGCACGCCGGTGGCGCGGATGAACACCGGCATCGATGGCGGCATGAACAAGATCTTCGCCGCCAAGATTCCGGAAGGCTCGACCGGCCTGTCCGAGGGCGCCGAAGGCACCACGCTGCAGATGCTCGCCATGGCGAAGGCGCCCGGCACCATCCCCGGCCACGTCAACCCGCCCAAGCCGAACCTCGACGCCGTCGCGTCCGCGCCCGCACCGAAGGAAGAGCCTGTCGTCGCCGTCAGCACGCCCGCGACCGGCACCCGCGTCGCCGCGGCCCAACCTGCCGAAAAGTCCGGCGGCTTCTTCTCCAATCTCGGCCGCAAGATGGGGCTCGGCACCGCCGATACCACCGCGACCACCACGCCGGCGCCGCAAGCCACCGCGTCCGTGGCCCCGGCCGCCCAGACCTCCACGACGCCGGCCACGGCCGCCTCGAGACTCAAGGCCGCCGTGACTCGCTTCGTGCCGGGGCAGGACAAGTCCAAGGATTCAGTAAAAGACGCGGCGAAGGACACGCCGAAGCCGGCCGTTGCGGTCGCCAAGCCTGCCGAGCCGCCGAAGCCCGACACCCGCCTCGCCGCAACGCGCCCGGCGCTGAAGCCGTCGGTCTCGGACGGCGCGGGTGACAATGCCCCGATGATGGCCGGCGCCGCGCCGGTGGTGCAGTCGAACTCGTTTGACAGCCGGTTCTCGGCGGTGAAGTAGGCGGGCGGACGCGAACGCGCCTTCCACGAGGCAATCAAGCCTAACAACGTCATCGTCCGCAAAGGCGGTGGTGCCGGCAGCGGCAGTCTTCGTGCCAATCTTGCGCCAAAGTGATCCCCTGATAACCTTCGTGTTCAAGAGGCCGAAATTTTGGACCCTGAGCACGTCAACGGAACTGCAGGGACACCTTGGACGGAGAGTGAAATCTCCGCCGTGGTCGACAGTTATTTTCGGATGCTGACCTCCGAAAGAGAAGGCATCGCATACAGCAAGGCACAGAACCGGCGTCAGTTGATGACGTTCGTTCGTCGGTCCGAAGCATCGATCGAGCGCAAGCTTCAGAACATCTCCGCTGTTCTCGATATGCTCGGAGCCCAGTGGATCAACGGTTACAAGCCGCTGGCGCACTATCAAGACGCCTTAGTGGCCGCGGTCGAGCGCAATATTGGAAAGACACCCGACGTTCTTTACCCGGCTAGCAACGACACTCGACCGCTGATGCTAAACGATGATGCCTTGTTCGTAGCTCCGCCTTCCATCGCAGGTTTCGAAAAGACACTGACCCCTGCAGTCCGGCGGCTCGTGGGAAAGTTCGATCCCGCCGAGCGCGACGCGCGAAACCGGCAGTTGGGGAAAGCTGGAGAGAAGTTCGTGATGGACTTCGAGCGCGACCGTTTACGCCGCTCCGGGCGCGAAGACCTTGCCAATGACGTTCGCTGGGTTTCAGACCTGGATGGCGATGGCTACGGTTACGACATCCGTTCTTTTGAAACCGATGGGCAGGAGCGGCTACTGGAGATCAAGACGACGTGCGGTCACGAACGCACCGCGTTCTGGCTCACGCGCCGCGAAGTGGATGTTGCAGCAGAAAGAAGTGACAGCTACCGAATCCGCCGCGTCTTCCATTTTCGAAACCGGGCACAGATGTTCGAGATAGCTCCGCCGCTCGAACATGCCCTCTGCATGACGCCGAACACATATTCGGCTGAACCCAGATAGCGTGCAGGTTGGCTTTAGGTAATTCTGCCGCCGCGAGAAAACTTCTGATAAATAAAAATTCTCTTTACCCGAACCCCCGAAACACCCGATCGTCACGGTTCGTGGGGTGGGTTGCGGTGGACGCGGGCGGCGTTGGCGCCAGATGCGGTCGCAGGGCGGGTAGTCCCCGTGAGCGATCAGCGGGCGTGGTACGACGGCGCTGCCGCGCCCTTGCGAGGCCGAAAGGCGAAGCAGGGCCAGCGTACGGCAAAATCGTGTGGTCCTGGCGCCCGCAGGCTGGCGTCAAGTCTTTCGCGGTGGTGTGGGTGCCCAACCGGGTTGCCCACATCAGCGATCTGGCGAGGCGACGGGGGCAAAAGTGCAACGCTCCCCGGGGAGAGCGCGACCTAAGCCGTCAAACCACTGCGCAGGGAAGGCCGGTTATCGGGCTGCACCTGTGTCTCCCCTGTGAGCGTCTACTTACGCATCATTGCACAGGGGCTCGCGGGTGCCAGCCGGTACCCGGCCTTCCCTGCGCCCTTCCGACTCGAAGAGCGCCAGAAGCGAAGCAAAACCCGGGCGCGGAAGCGCCGCGGGATCGCGATGGCACGTTCGGATGTTTGACAATTGAAGAAGCGGACAGGGTGCCGCGCCAGTCTTGGTCAAGCGCCGGGGTATCGCATATGGAGCGATCTCGCTTGTGGCCATCCTTCGAGACGCCCGCCATTGGCGGGCCCTCAGGATGAGGATCGAGAGCGTTGCACCAGTTTCAACAGGCTCCGATGCTGCTTAGCCTCATCCTGAGGAGACCGCGAAGCGGTCGTCTCGAAGGACGAGGCGCGCGCTCAGCTCGCGCACGGGCCATATCCCTACGGCGCCAGATAGCGCATCAGCTCCGGATTGCCCCTCACCTCCCCCGCCTCCCCCTGCAGCGCGACTCTTCCGCGGTCGAGCACGTAAGCATAGTCGGCGACGCGGAGCGCGAGGTCGAGGTGCTGCTCGACGATGATGACGGCGATGGTCTTGGCGAGCTCGATCAGGCGCTCGGTGATCTCCTCGATGACGCCGATCCAGACGCCTTCGGTGGGCTCGTCCAGCAGCAGCAGCTTGGGATCGCCCAGCATGGCGCGCCCGATCGCGAGCATCTTGCGCTCGCCGCCGGAGAGCGTGCCGGCGGGCTGGTCGAGGCGCTGGCCGAGCTTCGGGAAGATGGCCAGCACGCGGTCGATTGCCGATGCGTCCTTGCTGGCGAGCGAGCCGACCGCGAGATTGTCGCGCACCGACAGGCGCGCGAACACCGAATGCTCCTGCGGCACATAGCCGATGCCGGCGCGGACGCGCTCCTGGGTGGCGCGGCGACTGATGTCGCGGCCATCGAATGCGACCTCGCCCTTCCATGCCGGCAGCTCGCCGACGATGGTCTTCATCAGCGTGGTCTTGCCGGCGCCGTTGCGGCCGAGCACGGCGACGCCGCCGCGCCAGGGGATGCCGAGGCTGACGTCGAACAGGACCTGGCTGCGGCCGTAGCCGGCATCGAGATGCTTGATGTCCAAAAATTCAGGCACGGCGCAGATAGATCTCCTGGACGGATGTGTTGGCCTGGATCTCGGACACCGTGCCTGTTGCCAGCACCCTGCCCTGGTCGAGCACTGTGAGGCGGTCGCAGATGTCGCGGATGAAATCGAGGTCGTGCTCGACGATGACGAGCGAGCAATGTTTCTTGATCGGTTGCAGCAATTCGCCGGTGACGCGACGCTCCTCCAGGCTCATGCCGCCGGTGGGCTCGTCGAGCAGCAGCAGCTTCGGCTTGCCGGCGAGCGCCATCGCGATCTCCAGCCATTGCTGCTGACCGTGCGACAGCGCGGCGGCCGCATCGAAGGCGCGGTCGGCGAGACGGAACTGCCTGAGCATGGTCATGACCTGATCGTGCAACGCGCCGCGTGTGCGCGAGAACACGAGGTCGAACAGCGAGGACTGCGCCTGTAGCGCGAGCAGGATGTTGTCGTAGAGCGTCAACGACGGCAGCACGGATGTGATCTGGAATTTCAGGCTCATGCCGGCGCGGGCACGCTCGGTCGGTGTGAACGCGGTGATATCGGTGTTGACGAAGCTCACCTTGCCTTGCGTCGGCACCTCGGCGCCGGCGATGCACTTCATCAATGTGCTCTTGCCCGAGCCGTTCGGGCCGATCAGGCCGTGGAACTCGTTCTCGCCGACGCTGAGGGCTGCGCCGTCGAGCGCGGTGAGCTTGCCGAAGACCTTCTTGATGCCGGCGGCTTCAAGGAGCATTGTGCTTCTCCTTGATCCGGGAGCCGAAGCTGCCGACCCGTTCGCGCTCGCCAAGGACAAAACTGATCAGGCCGAGCGGCCGGAACAGGATCACGAGCAGGAGCAGCAAGCCGAGGATGATCGGCCAGATGTCGCGGTAATTGTCCGAGAGCCAGAAGCTGACGCCCTCGACGATCACGGTGCCGATGACGGCGCCGATCAGCGTGCCGGAGCCGCCGAACAGGACGTAGAGCACGACCTGGGTCGAAACCACGACGCCGACCATGTTGGGCCAGACGAAACCTTCGTGGAAGGCATAGAGGCTCCCGGCAAGACCGGCGATGGCGCCGCCGATGGTGAAGATGATCGCCTTCAGGTGCTGCGCCTTGTAGCCGAAGAAGGCGATGCGCTGCTCGTTCTCGCGCAGGCCTGCGAGCGCCAGACCGAACTGCGAGCGCACCAGGAAGCGGCAGAGCAGGTAGACCACGACGAGGATGCCGAGCACGAGATAATAGAAGGCCGGTCCTTCCGTGAAGTCGTAAGACCCGAGCGACATCGGCGCGATCGAGGGGATGCCGTTCTGGCCGCCGAGATAATACCAGCCGCGCGCCAGACGATCGGCGGCGTAGGAGCCGGTCAGCGTGCCCAGCGAGACGAAGATCACGCTGGAGGGGTGCCGTCCCAGCAGCAGGAAGCCGCCGAGCAGCAGCGCGAAGGTGAGGCCGATCAGCGTGCCCGCCGGCAGCACCAGGAAGATGTTCGTGATGCCGAGGTCGCGCGCGAGCAGGGCGACGCCGTAGCCGGCCGAGCCGAAGAACAGGGCCTGGCCGAAGCTCATGATGCCGGCATAGCCCCAGACCAGGTCGAACGACAGCGCGAACAGCGCGAGGATGACCACGCGCGTCGCGAATACCGTGAGATAGTCCTGCAGCACCAGGGGCGCGAACAGCGCCGCGACGAGCACAAGGCCCTCGACGATGGGCAGGATTTTTCGTCCTGCCTCGACGCGGCCATTGGCCTGTTCCGCCGCTGCGCCTTCAGCCATCGCACCATCCGCTTCGTCGTCCGCGTCGGCGACGATGGCCTCTCTTACCACACTCATCGGCTTCAGCATTCCACCTCAGCATTCCTTGGGATCGACGAGGCCGTTGCTGCGCCCGACGATCTCGTAATTGCCGCTCTTTGCGACCGCGGTGTACATCTTCATCTTGCAGTGCCGCTTGCCCGGCACCATTTCGGCGGGTCCACCGGGACCTTCGGCGATCTTGGCATGGTCGAGCGCGGCGGCAACGGACTCGCGGTCGATCTTGCCGGCTTCCTTCACCGCCGCTTCCCACAGCTTGAGGCCGCGATAGGTGCCGGTGGCCGCGCTGCCGGCGGCGAACAGGAAGTTGCCCGGGAAATCCTTCTCATAGGCCGCCTGGATCTTGGCGTCGAACGGGTTCTCCTTGGTCAGCACCTTGAAATAGTCGAGGCAGCTGGCGAGGCCCTCGATTTCGGCAGCCTGGTTGATGTTGAGCGTGTTCTCGTCGTAGTAGACGCAGGCGAGACGTCCGCCGTTCTTGAGGAAGCCGGCTTCATAGAGCTGCTTGAAGAACGGTCCGACGCCGGGCGGGATGACGGTGTTGAAGACGACGTCGACCTTGTTGGAGATGATGCGGTTGACGGTCGCGGAGAAGTCGACCTGGTCGAGCGGGTAATATTCTTCGAACACGACCTCGCCGCCACTCGCCTCGATCACCTTGCGGGCATAGACGTTGAGGGTATGCGGCCAGACGTAGTTGGCGCTGGGCAGCGCGAACTTCTTGCCGCCGTTCTTGATCAGCCAGGGGATGAACTCGTCGCATTGCTGCGCCGGCGTCGGGCCGGTGCAGAACAGGTAGGGCGTGCACTCCTTGCCCTCGTAGAGCTGCGGATAGATGTAGAGCGTCTTGCCGCGCGCCACGATCGGGTCCTTGATCGCGTTGCGCATCGACGAGGTGATGCCGCCCAGCACCATGTCGACCTTGTCGCGCTGGATCAGCTTGCGGACGTTGCCGACGGCGACGGATTCGTTGGACGCGGTGTCCTCGATGTAGAGCTCGAGCGGACGGCCGAGCAGGCCGCCGGCTCCGTTGATCTCCTTGATCACCATTTTCGCGACGTTGGCGTCGGCATTGCCGGCATAGGCGATCGGGCCGGTGAGGTCGGTGGCGATGCCGACCTTGATCGGCGCCTCCGCCGCATTGGCCCAGGGCGCCGGGATCACCCAGCTGCCGACGCCGGTTGCGACCGCACCCGATGCAAAGGCGAAATTGGAGAGAAAGCGGCGGCGCGAAAGCTGCGTACGATCGAACATGACTAAACCCCTTTTCCAGCGATGAGACCTTGCGGACGGAATTTGATGAAGACGATGGCAAGGACGAAGACGAGCACGTCGGCGACGACGGGCGCCATCACCCAGGGCAGCGCCGCGCTCAGCGTGCCGATGACGCCGGCGCCCGCGACCGGGCCGATGAAGGAGCCGACGCCGCCGACCATGACCGCGACGAAGCCCTGGATCAGGAAGCGCAGGCCGAGATCGGCAAACAGGCTGAACACCGGCACGATCAGCGCACCGGCCAGGCCGGCGAGCGCTGCTCCGAAGGCAAAGGTGGCGCCGTAGATCAGCGGCGTTGAGATGCCCGAGGCACGCGCCAGCGACGGGTTCTCCAGCGTCGCCCGCACGCGCAGGCCGAAGCTGGTGCGCGACAGCAGCAGATAGCAGAGGCCCATCACCAGCAGCGTGATGACGATGATGGTGAAGCGCCAGGCCGAGATGTGCATGGCGCCGACGTCGATCGAGCCGCCGATCGGCTCCGGCACGGTGAGATAGAAGCCGCCGATCAGCCCGCGAACGATCTCGCGGATGATCAGGCCGAGCGCATAGGTGCCGAGCATGGCAACGATCGGTGCGGCGTAGAATCGCCGGATGATCAGCGCCTCCAGCACGAAGCCGAGAGCGCCGACCACGAAGGGCGCTGCCACCATGCCCGCCCAGATCGGCAGGCCCTTGGCATAAGCGAGATAGGTGATGTACGCCCCGAGCAGGACGAACTCGCCCTGCGCGAAGTTGAAGATGCCCATCATGCTGGCGATGATCCCGAGCCCCAGCACGATCAGGACGATGATCGCACCGAAGCTCAGGATTTCGAACGCTGCGACGAACGCGTTAGCCATGTGGTGGTGTTCCGTTCGTCTGGACTAGTCCCTCGTTCACATCTTCTTCCAGTCGTCGATCTGCTCGAAGGCATGGGCGGCGCGGTAGATGGTGGATTCCTCGAACATGCGGCCGACCAGCATCAGGCCGACCGGCAGGCCGTCGACCATGCCGCAGGGCAGCGACATCGCGGGATGATGGGTGATGTCGAACGGCGCGGTGTTCGAGATCATCTCGAGCGCACGAGCGACGTAGTCCTCGCGGCTGGCATTGGGCTCCGGCAGCTTGGTCGCCTTCATCGGCGTGGTCGGTAGCAAGAGCAGATCGTAATCCGCAAAGGCCTTGTCGTAGGCCGCGGTCAGCCGGCGCGAGATGTTGAGCGCCTTGCCGTAGAAGCGTGGACCGAAATTGTTGTTGATGTAGGTGCCAAGCATCATGAACAGTTTCGTGGTCTCGGACAGCGAGTTGGCCTGCCGGCGCCAGCCGCGATGGAAATCCATCAGCGAGGTCGAATAGAGATCGCCGCGGCTGAGGCCATAGCCATCGCCGAACATCATGGTCTGGGTCAGGCCTTCGGTGCCGATCGGAGTCCAGATCGCTCCGCCCATGAGGTGCATCGGAATCGAGACGGTCTCGACAGTGGCGCCCAGATCCTTGAAGCGCTTTGCGGCCTCGCGCACGCTTTCGTTCACCGCAGACTCGGCGGTCGGCTGCTCGAAACCCTCCTTGAGGATGCCGATCTTCATGCCCTTGACGCCCTGGCCGAGCGCCTTGGTGTATTCCTCGACCTTCGGGGCCTTGATCCTGGGATCGTAGCCGTCATCGCCGGCGAGCACCTCGAGCAGCAGCGCATTGTCGGCGACCGTCGCCGTCATCGGCCCGGTATGATCGACATAGATCTCGATCGGCATGATCCCGGTATAGGGGACGAGGCCCCAGGTCGGCTTCATGCCGTAGATGCCGCAGAACGAGGACGGCATGCGGATCGAGCCGCCCTGATCGCCGCCGATCGCCATGTCGACCTCGCCGAGCGCGACCACGACGCCCGATCCCGACGACGAGCCGCCGGCCGAGTAGCCCATCTTGTGCGGATTATGCACCGGCCCGTAGGAGCCGGTGTGGCTGCCGCCGGACAGGCAGAAATGCTCGCAATGCACCTTACCCTTGATCTCGGCGCCGGCATCCAGCATGCGCGTGACGATGGTGGCGTCGAAATCGGGCACATAGCCTTCCAGCGTCGACGAGCCGTTGGTCATGGGCACGCCGGCCAGCATGATGTTGTCCTTCAGTGCAACGGTCTTGCCCTTGAGCTTGCCGCTGGCGGCGCCCTTCACGGTCGACTTGCGATACCAGGCATTGCGCGGGTTCTCTTCGGCCGAGGGCCGATAGCCCGGCGTGCGCGGATATTTCACCTCGGGCAATTCGTCCGGCATCGCGGCAACGAGATTGTAGGCTTCGATCGAGCCCTGCATGAGACCGCGGAACGAGGCGACGTCATCATCGGTGAGCGAAAGGCCGCACTGCTCGGCGACACTGCGAAGTTGGGCTGGCGTGGGAAGGGCAACTGTCACGGCGCTCTCCTTGAAGGCTTCTTGATCCCTGGCACTGATGGAAGCCTCTCGCCCGCGCCTTGGGGGTGCGGGTCAACCGGCTTCACGTGGTTACTAGAGACGGAAATATTTTCCTTTTCAAGTATTATTTCGCGAAAGCGCTGCGGCCTATCGGCAGCCGTCGCTCAGAGCGTCTTGATGATCTTGAAGTCGAGACCGTCGGCTTCAGCGAGGTACATCGGCATCTCGGCGCGTCCGTCGCGAAGCGTTACGGGACCGCGACCCGCCGAGTAGACGGTGTTCCGCGCGGCCTTCAGCAGCGGACGAAAGGCCAATGATCCGGCGCGGTTGGCGACGGATTCCAGGAAGCGCAGCCCCTCATAGTTCGACTGACCGACGGAGCCGACCGGCGGCGCGTTGGCACCGAACATGGAATAATAGGCACCGAGGAACTCGTCATTGGCGCGCGAGACCAGGCCGTTGAAATAGCCGGAGGCGCAGAACAGATTCTCGGTGTTGTCGGCACCGATGCCGAGCAGCACGGTCTCGTCCATCGCACCTGCAAGCCGCAACGTCGAGGTGGCAAGTCCCGCTTCGGCGAAGGCGCGGTTGAAGGTGATGCTGTCGGTGCCGATCAGCGAGATCAGCACCACATCCGGCTTGGCGGCACGGATCCGCGCCAGATGCGGCTCGTGATTGTCCTCGCCTACGGGTACGAACTCCTCGCCGACGACCTGGCCGCCCGCCTCCTTGATGTAGCGCTTGACCGCGCGATGCGACTGCCAGGGCCAGACGTAGTCGCTGCCGATCAGGTACCAGCGCGCCGCCTTCTTGACGTCCGCGAGCCAATGGATCGCCGGCCGGCTCTGCCAGCGCGGCGTCTCACCGATCGCCATGACGCCCGGCGTGCGCTCGCCGCCTTCATAGACGGGCGTGTAGATGTAGGGGATGCGGTTGCCGGTGACCTTGCGCAGTGCGACGCGGACCGCGCTGATATGCGAGCCCATAATGAGGTCGACCTCGTCGAGTGCGATCGCCTGCTCGGCACGGCGCACCACCTCCTCGATCGGTCCGCCGGAATCGTAGATCGACAGTTCGAGCTCGCGGCCGAGAATGCCGCCGCGCTTGTTGATCTCGGCAACCGCCAGCATCGCGCTGTTGGTGGAGGTCGGGCCCCAGATCCCGGGCGAGCCGGTGAAGGTGAGGAAATTGCCGATGCGCAGCTTGCTGCGCGCGCCGCGCCGCCTCATGAAATGCGCATCGACCGGAGACAGGTCGAAATCCGCCGCCGATGACGACAAATTCCTGAACAGCAAGGACGGCGGCAACGCCGGGCCGCCGTGAGCCGGGAAGTTTACCGTCGCGTGCACGCCAACTCCTGTCTGAGACCAGACTTGAAAGCACATTGAGCAGGCGGCCGCGGCTTCCGCCCTTTTGTTGGGCAATGATCCTATTTTGAAAATATTGAATATTCAAGAATTGAAGTGCATATAGATGCAGCATTGTTTGCAAGACATTCACTCATTTGGGTCAAGACGAAGTCTTAGCCGTGGCAAAACCGTCGAAAGAAAACTCCCCGATCACCGAACATCTCGCCTACCTGCTCGCGCAAGCCAACCGGGAGATCAACCGGCAGCTCGAATTGCGGTTGAGCAAGGAAGGCGTGCCGGTCGAGCAATGGCGCATCCTGAAAGTGCTGTCGGATGGCGAGGGCCATTCGATGGGCGAGCTTGCTGACGCCGTGCTGCTCAACCATCCGACGCTGACCAAGATGATCGACCGCATGGTCTCCGACACGCTGGTCTATCGCGTGCAGGACCCGAACGACCGCCGCAAGGTGCTGATGTTCATCTCCGACCGCGGCAAGGTGCTGTGCAAGAAGCTCAACTCGCTCGCGGTCGACCAGGAGGAGCACATCCTGGAGAGCTACGGCGACAAATCGACGAGCGAATTGAAGCGGCTGCTGGAGAGCTTGATCGATAGCTCGAATTGAGCGCGAGCTACACCCTCAACTGTCATCGCCCGCGGAGGCGGGCGATCCAGTATTCCAGAGACGATTGTGATTGAGCCGAAAGGCTGGGGCGTACTTGATGCCCCGCCTTCGCGGGGCATGACAGCATCACCTAATCACTACGCATACCGCCCGTGGCAGTGCTTGTACTTCTTGCCGCTACCGCACGGGCAGTCCTCGTTACGGCCGACCTTGCCCCAGCTCGTCGGGTTCTTCGGATCGCGCAGCGCAGCGTCGGTAGCCTGGGCGCCGAGGGTGACGCTGGCGAGGGCCATCTCGTCTTCGCCGGTGTTCGGATCGAACTTGTGCGCCTCCATCGGCGGCAGCACCGGGGCTTCCTGCTCCGGCGGGACGATCTCGACACGCATCAGCTGCGCCGTGACCGCCTCGCGCAAGTGAGCGCTCATCTCCTGGAAGAGATTGAAGGCTTCGGTCTTGTACTCCTGCAAGGGATCGCGCTGGCCGTAGCCGCGCAGGCCGATGACCTGGCGCAGATGGTCGAGCATGATCAGGTGCTCGCGCCAGAGATGGTCGAGCGTCTGCAAGAGGATGGTCTTCTCGACGTAACGCATCACGTCGGGACCCCATTGCGCGACCTTCGCCGCCATGTGCTCGTCGGCCTTGGTCTCGATGCGGTTGAGCAGCTCCTCGTCGGCGATGCCCTCTTCCTTGGCCCATTCGTCGACCGGCAGGTCGAGATCGAGCACGCGCTTCAATTCGTCCTTCAGACCCGCGACGTCCCACTGCTCGGCATAGGCATGCTCGGGGACGTGCTTGGCGACGAGGTCGTCGATGAAGGCGTGGCGCATGTCGGCGACCGTCTCGGCGACGCTCTCGTCCTTCATCAGCTCGACGCGCTGATCGAAGATCACCTTGCGCTGGTCGTTCTGGACGTTGTCGAACTTGAGGAGGTTCTTGCGGATGTCGAAGTTGCGCGCCTCGACCTTCTGCTGCGCCTTCTCCAGCGCCTTGTTGATCCAGGGATGGATGATGGCCTCGCCCTCTTGCAGGCCGAGACGCTGCAGCATGCTGTCGAGGCGATCCGAGCCGAAGATGCGCATCAGATCGTCTTCCAGCGACAGGAAGAACTTCGAGCGGCCGGGGTCGCCCTGACGGCCGGAACGGCCGCGCAGCTGGTTGTCGATGCGGCGGGATTCGTGGCGCTCGGAGCCGATGATGTAGAGGCCGCCGGGCTTCTTCACGGTCTTGGCGGGCTTGCTTCCCTTGGCCGGCTCGACCTCGACGGTCTCCTCGGCCTTCAGCACGATGTCGCGGAAATGCTCGATGTCGGCCTTGATCTGCTCGATCTTCTTGGCCTTCTCGGCTTCGTCGGTGAAGCCGGCCGTTTCCTGCTGGATGCGCATCTCGAGGGAGCCGCCGAGCTTGATGTCGGTGCCGCGGCCGGCCATGTTGGTGGCGATCGTGATCGCGCCGGGCACGCCGGCCTCTGCGACGATATAGGCTTCCTGCTCGTGGAAGCGCGCGTTCAGCACCGCGAACAGCTTGGCCGGCTTGCCGGCGCGGGCGGCGGCATAGAGCTTGTCGAGCGCGCCCTCCTTGCCGAAATCGATCTGCTTATAGCCGTTCTTCTTGAGGAAATCGGCCAGCACTTCCGACTTCTCGATCGAGGCGGTACCGACCAGCACCGGCTGCAGCCGCGCATTGGCCCGCTCGATCTCGGCGAGGATGGCCTGATATTTTTCCTTGTGGGTGCGATAGACCTCGTCGTCCTCGTCGAGGCGCGCGATCGACAGATTGGTCGGGATCTCCACGACCTCGAGCTTATAGATGTCGAACAATTCATCCGCTTCGGTCGCGGCGGTGCCGGTCATGCCCGCCAGCTTCTCGTACATGCGGAAGTAGTTCTGGAAGGTGATCGAGGCCAGCGTCTGGTTCTCGGGCTGGACCTGGACGTGCTCCTTGGCCTCCAGCGCCTGGTGCAGGCCTTCCGAATAGCGGCGGCCCGGCATCATGCGGCCGGTGAATTCGTCGATGATGACGACCTCGTTGTCGCGGACGATGTAGTCCTTGTCGCGCGTAAACAGCGTGTGGGCGCGCAGGGCCTGGTTGATGTGGTGCACGACGGAGACGTTCTCGACGTCGTAGAGCGATTCGCCCTTGAGCTGGCCGGCATCGCGCAGCAGCGTCTCGATCTTCTCCATGCCGCCTTCGGTCAGCGTCACCGTGCGCTGCTTCTCGTCGACCTCGTAGTCGGTCTTGTCGAGCTTGGGCAGGAAGCCGTCGATGGTGTTGTAGAAGTCGGAGCGATCGTCGAGCGGACCGGAGATGATCAGTGGCGTGCGCGCTTCGTCGATCAGGATGGAGTCGACTTCGTCGACGATGGCGAAGAAGTGCGGCCGCTGGACCATGTCCTCGAGCCGGTACTTCATGTTGTCGCGGAGATAGTCGAAGCCGTATTCGTTGTTGGTGCCGTAGGTGATGTCGCAGGCATAGGCCGCCTTGCGCTCGGCATCGTCGAGGCCGTGCACGATGACGCCGGTGGTCATGCCGAGGAAGCTGTAGATCTGACCCATCCAGCCGGAGTCGCGGCGGGCGAGGTAGTCGTTGACGGTGACGACGTGGACGCCCTTGCCGGCGAGCGCGTTCAGATACACCGCAAGCGTTGCGACCAGCGTCTTGCCTTCGCCGGTCTTCATCTCGGCGATGTCGCCCTCGTGCAGCACCATGCCGCCGATCAGCTGGACGTCGAAATGGCGCTGGCCGAGCGTGCGCTTGGCGGCCTCGCGCACGGTGGCGAAGGCGGGGACCAGCAAGTCGTCGAGCGTCTTGCCGTTCGCGAGCTGCTGCTTGAATTCCGCGGTGCGGGCCTTGAGCGCCTCGTCGGAAAGCTTGGCGAGCTCAGGCTCCAGCGCGTTGATCGCGTTGACGCGGGACTGATATCCCTTCACCCGCCGGTCGTTGGCGGAGCCGAAAAACTTGCGGGCGAGCGCGCCGATCATGCCTAGTTCCTGTGTTCGCGATTTAACCGCGTTGGGCCCAAGAAGTTGTTCCCCGCCTGCCTATCAACTCACCGTGACGCTTCGCGGCGTCAGAGCCCGGACTGCGGGGTCATCCGCCATATGGGTGGGAATTGGGCAAGTCTGGGTTCAACGGCCAAAAACGCAGCAAAATAAACGCCATCGCCATGGTCGCGATCGGGCAGAGATATGGCCCGGTCAGGGCCTTGTCAACGGCGGGCGCATTGCGGCTAATTCATCATTTTGACAGACTTTTCGCGTTGCCAAGCCCCCCTGATTGGGCGAGTGTCCGCCCCGCTCGAGCAGCCCCCTGCTTCAACATAAGGATTTTCCATGACCGCCTCGTTCCCGGTAATCACCGGCCAGCGCTTCCGCAACGCGTCCGCCCTGGCTGGCAGCCTCGCCCTGGCGCTGTCCCTGGCGTTTGCGGGCCCGCTCCGGGCCGCCGATGATCCGGTGCTGGCGAAGGTCAACGGCGCGGAAATCAAGAAGAGCGACGTCACCATGGCCGAGGAGGAGCTCGGGCCGAGCCTCGCCCAGATGGACCCGGCGACCAAGGATGAGAACGTCCTCTCGTTCCTGATCGACATGAAGATCGTCAGCAAGGCTGCCGAAGACAAGAAAATCGCCGACAGCGAGGAGTTCAAGAAGCGGCTCGCCTTCGCCCGCAACCGGCTTCTGATGGACAGCCTGCTCGCCAACGAGGGCAAGGCCGCCACCACGCCGGACGCCATGAAGAAGGTCTATGAGGAGGCTTCCAAGCAGATCACCGGCGAGCAGGAGGTGCGCGCCCGCCACATCCTGGTCGAGACCGAGGATGAGGCCAAGGCGGTGAAGGCCGAGCTCGAGAAGGGCGCCGATTTCGCCGAGCTCGCCAAGAAGAAGTCCAAGGATCCGGGCTCCGCCGACGGCGGCGACCTCGGCTTCTTCACCAAGGAGCAGATGGTGCCGGAATTCTCGGCCGTGGCCTTCTCGCTGGAACCCGGCAAGATCTCCGACCCCGTGAAGTCGCAGTTCGGCTGGCACATCATCAAGGTCGAGGAAAAGCGCAGCCGCAAGGCGCCCGATTTCGAGCAGGTCAAGGCCCAGATCGAGCAGTACGTGACCCGCAAGGCCCAGGCCGAGTATGTCGCCAAGCTGCGCACCGAAGCCAAGGTCGAACGGCTGGACCAGCCGGCGGCGGATGCCTCCAAGGACGCCAAGCCGTCAGACAGCAAGATGGCGCCGCCGGCGAAGAAGTAAGAATTCGCTGTCACTTCGCGGACGCCAAGAGTATCTAACGTCGCAATGGCCGGGGCTCCCCCGGCCATCTGCATGTCCAGACCCTACCAAGGCGCCCGCGATGTCCTCCTCCGTCTCTCCCCTCGCCCCCAAAACCGTCCCTGATATGCCCGTGATCGCGGGCGTCCGTCTTGCGACGGCCGAAGCCGGCATCCGCTACAAGAACCGCACCGACGTGCTGCTGGCGGTGATGGACAAGGGCACTGCGGTCGCCGGCGTCTTCACCAAGTCGAAGTGCCCCTCGGCCCCGGTGGAATGGTGCCGCGCCAAGCTGAAGGGCGGCAAGGCGCGCGCGCTCGTCGTCAATTCCGGCAATGCCAACGCCTTCACCGGCAAGACCGGCCGCGCCTCGACCGCGCTGACCGCGAAGATCGCGGCGAAGGCGGTCGGCTGCAGCGAGAGCGAGATCTTCCTGGCCTCGACCGGGGTGATCGGCGAGCCGCTGGACGCCACCAAGTTCGACGGCGTGCTCGGCCGTCTCGCCGAAACCGCCGAGCCCGGCGATTATCTCGCCGCGGCCAGGGCGATCATGACCACCGACACCTTCCCGAAGGTCGCGACCGCGACCGTCAAGCTCGGCAAGGCCAAGGTCACCATCAACGGCATGGCCAAGGGCGCCGGCATGATCGCACCCGACATGGCGACGATGCTGTCCTTCATCTTCACCGACGCGCCGATCGCGCCCGCCGCACTGCAGGCCCTGCTCAAGGCCGGCGTCGAGGACACGTTCAATGCGGTGACGATCGACGGCGACACCTCGACCTCCGACACGCTGCTGGCGTTTGCGACCGGCGCTGCCGCCGCGCATGGCGCACCGAAGATCAGCCGCGCCAGCGATCCGCGCCTGAAGACCTTCGTCAAGGCCTTCAACCAGGTGCTCGCCAATCTCGCCGAGCAGGTCGCCCGCGACGGCGAAGGCGCGCGCAAGCTGGTCAAGATCACCGTCGAGGGCGCCAAGACCAAGGCCTCCGCCCGCAAGATCGCGATGTCGATCGCCAACTCGCCGCTGGTGAAGACCGCGATCGCCGGGGAGGACGCCAATTGGGGCCGCGTGGTGATGGCCGTCGGCAAGGCCGGCGAACCCGCCGACCGCGACAAGCTCTCGATCTCCTTCAACGGCATCCGCGTCGCCAAGAGCGGCGCGCGCGATCCGTCCTATGACGAGGCCCAGGTGTCGGAAGCGATGAAGGCGCCTGAAATCGCGATTCTGGTCTCGCTCGGCCTCGGCAAGGGCCGCGACCGCGTCATGACCTGCGACCTCACCAAGGAATATGTGGCGATCAACGGGGATTACAGGTCGTAGGCCTCACGGTGTCATTCCGGGGCTCGCGAAGCGAGAACCCGGAATGCGTCCAAGCAATCACCCCGAGATCCTTGCGTCGGCAACCGCCTTCTTGAACAGCGCGTTCATGGCGTCCGAGATGCCCTGCGTCGGGCTGACCTCAAAATACAGGCCCGGCGAAGCGCAGCTCTCCATGTTCTGTGCGATCTGGCTGTTCGGCGACGGGCCATAGGGGCCGGCATTGAACGGGTCGATCCATTTCATGTACCAGGAGTTGGTCGGCAGCGCGAGATAGGTCGTGTACAACACAGCGATCTTGATGCCGCGATCCTTCATCGTCTTGCAAAGCGCAGGGTTGAGCGGTGACTGGCAGCGCGTGCTGCCCGAGAGCGGTTTCAGGCACCCGGTGTTACTCTCGTCGGCGACGCCATCAGACACGAAGAACAGGTATTTGAGCGGACTGGACGAGGTGCCGCTTCCGGGGGAGCTGATCTGGCCGTTGATCGCAGGAAAGACCGCGGTGAATGGGGTATCCTGATCGTTATTCTCGTTCTGGCCGTTCACCGACATCAAGTCGATGTTGCCGGCCGCCGTTTTGGCGCTGGAGAGAGAGGACGACAACGAAAACAGACTGCGCAGACCGAGCGAGCTTGCAGAGCCGCCGAAATCATAGATCGCCATTCTGAACTGGTTTGAATAGGTCTGAGTGGCGTTTGCCGTATCCATCAAGGACTGCGTGGCGCTCCGAAGTACGTCGATCCGGGTGGTCACGCCAAGCTTCTTGGCCAGGTCGTAATAATTGTTCTTGTCGTTGAGGTCGTGGCAGGCGAAAGCGCACTTATCGGACGTGTTGTTGACCATCTTCTGCACGTCGCTCGGCGTCGCGCCGACACCCATCGACGGAGAATTGTCCAGCAGCAGATAGAAATCGATATAGAGCGGCATGCTGGCCGTCGCCTTCGACGTGCCACTCAAGGTCATCGCGGACTTGCCGATCACGCCGAGAAACATGGTGTTCATAGTTGCGGTGAACGAAACCGTCGCAGTGACGGTCGAGCCGGACTTGACCACGGTCGGCGTGAGGCCCGTCAGCGTGTAGCCGGTCAGATTGGCGCGATTGGCATCGAAGATGTTCTGGGCGTCCGTAACGCCGACCGAAATGGAGCCGTCCGCAGTCATGTTGCCGGCGGCCTTGAAGCCGGGCGAGGCCTTGGCGATCGAGCCGACACTGGCCGCATCGGCGGCAGCCTGAAGCTTGGACCGGGTCAGCGTCGCGCGCGAATAATCGATGGCGCAGCCGATCGCACTGATCACGGGAACGCAGGCGAGAGCGAAAATCACCGCGATATTGCCGCGCCGGTCGTGGACGAACCGGCGGAAGAGAACGGAAAGCGCAGTGCGCATGGGTCGGACCTGGTGTGGTTTAAGCGTTCCCACACTAGGAACCGTGGATTAAATATGACTTATGGAGACCTTGGAAACATGGACCGCAACGAGGTTAACAAACCGTTGCGGACGATCATCAGCGAGCGACGACCACGCATGGCCGATCTCAAACTGACACTGGTGGTGGCCTGCGCGCTCGTCGACGCCGACAAACGCGTCCTGATCGCGCAGCGCCCCGAAGGCAAGGCGCTGGCGGGCCTTTGGGAATTCCCCGGCGGCAAGTGCGAACCGGGCGAGCGGCCGGAGCAGAGCCTGATCCGCGAGCTGCATGAGGAGCTCGGCATCGAAGTCGCCGAGCCGTGCCTCGCGCCGTTGACCTTCGCCAGCTACGCTTATGAGACCTTCCATCTCCTGATGCCGCTCTACATCTGCCGGCGTTGGGAGGGAATGGTCACCGCACGCGAAGGCCAGAACCTTGCCTGGGTCCGCGCCAACAAGCTGCGCGACTACCCGATGCCGCCGGCGGATATTCCGCTGATCCCGCATCTGATCGATTTGCTGATGTGATTGCAGTGTGCCCCGGACGAAGCGCGAAGCGCTGCAGAGCCGGGGCACAGGTCGCAGACTGGGTCCCGACTCTGCGCAGCAGCGTAAGAACGCTGCAGCGCGTCCGGGACATACATCACTCCTTCCCGGCCTTCTTCACCGCCTCCGCCAGGCTCGCTTTCGCCGAGCCCGGCTTGAGCGGCTGCTGCTGGCTCGCATGCGGGGCCCAGCCCGAGAGCCAGACGATGTCGAACGTCGCACGGATGCGACCGTCAGCGTCGGCAAAGCGCTCGGCGTAGATTTCGGCCATCCGCAGCAGCGTCGCGCGGCGGCTCGGTATGCGGCGCCGCTCGATCAGCACATTGGCCGCGCCCATGCGGCGGAGATCCTGCATCAAGGCGAACGCATTGCCGTAGCGCACCACGACACGATCGACGTCGGTCACCGGCAAGGCAAAGCCGGCGCGCTGCAGCAGCGCGCCGACATCGCGGAGGTCCGCAAACGGTGCGACACGCGGCGACACGCCGCCCTCGCATTCGGCTTCCGCCGCCGCAAAGGCCTGCCGCAGCTCGGTGAGGCTGTCGCCGCCGATCATCGCGGCAAGCAGCAGGCCGTCCGGCTTCAGCGCCCGCCGGATCTGCGCCAGCACGCCCGGCAGGTCGTTGACGAATTGCAGCGCCAGCGCCGAGACGAGGAGGTCCAGGCTTTCCGGCGCGAAGGGAAGCTTCTCCGCGCCGGCCGCGTCGAGCGCGATGTGCTCGATGGAAGGAAGCCGCGTGCGCAACGCCACCAGGCCCGCGCCGGGCGTCCAGAGGTCGGCGGGAGCGTGAAACTCCCGCATCACCGCCGCCAACCGGTCTGACATGTCCTCGGCAACGCGATCGAGCAGGAAGCTCACGGGACCCTGCGCCTGCGCACGCCGCTGCCGCGCGTGCAGCAAGGCGCGATCGAACAAAGCAGGCGGGGTTTGAGGGGGTTGGGCCATGCCGCTGGTTACGCCGATCTCCACGGTTCTGGCAATCCGCTGCGTACAACGCTAGCCTCCCCACATGGAAGCTAACACCGTCCCTTCCCGTTCCATCGTCGCACCGCTTCGAGCCACGTGGACGGCCGGCCGCCACGTGCTGACGCGGGCGGCGCGGCTGGCGCTCGACATCGCGCTGCCGACACAGTGCGTATCCTGCCACGAGCCGGTCGAGGGCGAAGGCGTTTGCGCTTCGTGCTGGGCGCGGCTGTCGTTCATCGAACGGCCCTATTGCCCGCGGCTCGGCATCCCCTTCGTCTATGACCCCGGCCCCGACATGCTGTCGATGGAGGCGATCGCGAGCCCGCCGGCCTACCAGGGGGCGCGCGCGGCGGTGCGCTACGACGACGTCGCGCGCTCGCTGGTGCATGCGCTGAAATACCAGGACCGCACCGATCTGGCGCCTGCCATAGGCCGCTGGATGGCGCGCGCGGGCCGCGAGTTGCTGACCGGCGCCGACATGCTGGTGCCCGTGCCCCTGCATTGGCGGCGGGCCTGGCGGCGCCGCTACAACCAGTCCGGAGCCCTCGCCCGTGTGATCGAGCGGCAGAGCGGGGTCAAGGTAGCAGGCGACGTGCTGCGGCGGGTGCGTGCCACCGAGCAGCAGGTCGGCCTGTCGCGTGCCCAGCGCGCCACCAATGTGCAGGGCGCATTCCAGGTATCTCCCGACCGGCAGGCCGAGGTCCAGGGCCGCCGCGTTGTCCTGATCGACGATGTCCTGACGTCAGGGGCGACGCTCGATGCCTGCGCGCGAGCCCTGCTCCGCGCCAAGGCGGCCCAGGTCGACGTGCTGGTCTTTGCCCGGGTTGTCGAGAGCGGCCCCCGTCCCATATAATTCAACGAATTCATGACATGAGAGCGCCAGACGAAATGACTGCTGCTGTCGAGATCTACACCCGGCCGGGCTGCGGCTATTGTTCCGCCGCCAAGTCGCTGCTGACCCGCAAGAAGGCGACCTTCACCGAATTCGACGTCGCCAAGAACCCGTCCTGGCGCCAGGAAATGTACGGCCGCGCCGGCCAAGGTTCGACATTCCCGCAGATCTGGATCGGCGGCACCCATGTCGGCGGCTGCGACGACCTCTATGCGCTCGATCGCGAAGGCAAGCTCGATGGCATGCTCGAAAGCGTGAAGGCTACGTCATGAGCGAGAACCGCACGTTCACGGCCGCCATGGTGCAGATGCGCACCGGCCTGATGCCCGGGCCGAGCCTCGAGCAGGCCACGAAGCTGATCCGGCAGGCTGCGGCCAATGGCGCCGATTACGTGCAGACGCCCGAAGTCAGCAACATGATGCAGCTGAACCGCAAGGCGCTGTTCGAGCATCTCCAGAGCGAAGAGGACGACACCTCGCTAAGGGCCTACCGGGCGCTCGCGGCGGAGCTGAAAATTCACCTCCATGTCGGCTCGCTGGCGCTGCGCTTTTCGCCGGAGAAGGCGGTCAACCGCTCCTTCCTGATCGGGCCCGAGGGCAACGTGCTCGCGAGCTACGACAAGATCCACATGTTCGACATCGAGCTGCCGGACGGCGAGAGCTATCGCGAATCCGCCAATTACCAGCCGGGCGAGACCGCAGTGATCTCGGATCTGCCCTGGGGCCGCGTCGGCTTGACGATCTGCTACGACGTGCGCTTCCCTGCGCTATACCGCGCGCTGGCCGAAAGCGGCGCCTATTTCATCACCGTGCCGTCGGCCTTCACCCGGAAGACCGGGGGAGCGCATTGGCACGTGCTGCTGCGTGCCCGCGCGATCGAGACCGGCTGCTTCATCTTTGCCGCGGCGCAGGCAGGCCTGCACGAGAACAAGCGCGAGACCTATGGTCACTCCCTGATCATCGACCCCTGGGGCGAGATCCTCGCCGAGGGCGACGTCGAGCCGGGCATCATCATGGCCAAGATCGACCCGGCCAAGGTCGAGACCGCGCGCCGGGCGATTCCCTCGCTCCAGCACGGCCGCCGCTTCGGCGTCTCCGATCCCAAGGCGGGGCCGGACCATTTGCACCTCGTGCGGGGATCGGCATGATCCGCTACGCGCTACGCTGCGACCGCGACCATGACTTCGAGAGCTGGTTCCAGAGCTCGTCGGCCTATGATTCGCAGGTGAGGCGGAAGCTCGTGACCTGCCCGATCTGCGGCTCAGCCAAGGTCGGCAAGGCCATCATGGCGCCGCGCATCGTCGGCAAGAAGGGGCGCGGGCGCGCCACGCCGCCGCCGGAGCCCGTGGCTGCGACCACGCCCGAGGCTGCGCCGTCAGGGCCGACCTCGTTGCTGATGGCACAGGAGCGCGAGTTGCGCGCCAAGCTCAAGGAGCTGCGCGATCACATCGTCAAGAACGCCGACAATGTCGGTGAGCGCTTTGCGAACGAAGCCCGGGCCATGCATTACGGCGACAAGGAGCACCGCCCGATCTACGGCGAGGCATCGCCCGAAGAAGCGAAGTCGCTGATCGAGGAAGGCATCGAGGTGTCGCCGCTGCCGACCCTGCCGGAAGACCGGAATTAGGCCCCCACCAGCACCGCCACGCCGATCACGATCAGCGCGATGCCAAGAATCTCGCGCCGCGCGATCGGCTGCTTGAACGAGTAGTAGGCGACGGCTTGTGCGAACAGCACCTCGACCAAAGCGAGCGTTCGGACATTGGCGGCGGCCGTCAGCGCGAATGCCAGGAACCAGAATTGCGAGGCGAGGGCGCCCGTGAAGCCCGCCAGCATCGAGGGCTTCCACAGGCCGAGGATCGCCTGCAGCACCTTTGGAGCGCGCCAGAGCAGATAGATCGTCAGCACCAGCGTCTGCACGAACAGGCCGAGCACCAGCGTGATCGACGCCGCGGTCACGAAGGAGACAGCCGGCACATTGATGATGGCGCCGCGAAAGCCGACTGCGGAGAGCGCGAAGGCCGCCGCGGCAACGAGGCCGGTGATGGTCGGCTTCAGCTCGGCAAAGCTCTTCTCGCCGCCGGGGCGGAGCGCGGTGATGACGACGCCGATGGTGGCGATCACGATCGCCAGCACCTTCAGCCAGGTCAGGTGGTCGCCGAGGAAGACGAAGCCGAAGATCGCGGTCTGGATCGCCTCGGTCTTCAGGTAGGCCGTCGTCACGACGAAGGAGCGGTCGTTCATCGCGAGCAGCATCAGGCCGGTGGCGACGATCTGGCTAAGCGCGCCCAATAGCAGCCACGGCCAGAACACGGTCGGCGGCGCGCTCAGATGATCGCCAGTCGCGAGCAGCACCAACCCCAAGAACAGCAGCGAGAACGGAAAGCCGAACAGGAAGCGGATATTGGTCGCGCCCCAGGTCCCCAGCGGCTTGGTCAACGACCGCTGCATCGCATTGCGCGCGACCTGCCCGAGCGCGGCAATGATGGTGAAGGGAATCCAGAGGCTGGCGATGGTGAACATGGGATGGCGGGCGCGAGGAAGAGACAGTCAACCTGCCGCTTGCGCTCAAGCAGGTCAATCACGCCCACGTCATAGGAGCGATGCTCGCGCCGACCGATAGCCTCACACCATCGCTTCAGCGACCACCATGTAGTTCACGTCCATGTCGGACGACAGAGACCATTTGTCGGCGAAGGGCGAGTAGACGACGCCGGTCTGCTCGGTAATGACGAGACGGTTGTCGAGCAGGTATTTCGTCAGTTCGTCCGGCGTGACGAACTTGTTCCACTCATGCGTGCCACGCGGCAGCCAGCGCAGCACGTATTCGGCGCCGACGATGGCGAGCGCAAAACTCTTCCAGTTGCGGTTCAGCGTCGAGACCACCATCAGGCCGTTCGGCTTCAGCATCGCGGCGCAACGCTTCAGGAAGACGCCGACGTCGGTGACGTGCTCGACCACTTCCATCGCCAGCACGATGTCGAAGCGCTCGCGCGGGTCGATCTCCTCAACCGTGGTGCAGCGATAGTCGATCGCCAGATGGCTCTTGTCGGCATGCAGCTTCGCCGCCGCGATGTTGCTCACGGAGGGATCGATGCCGATGACCTGCGCTCCGAGGCGCGACAGCGGCTCGCAGAGCAGGCCGGCGCCGCAGCCGATGTCGAGCACGCGCAGGCCGGCCAGGCAGTTCAGGCTTCGTACATTACGCTCGAACTTGCGGCAGGCGGCGTCGCGGATATAGCCGAGCCGCAGCGGGTTGATCCGGTGCAGCGGCGCCATCTTGCCCTTCGGGTCCCACCACTCCGCCGAGAGCTTTGAGAATTTCGCGATCTCGGCGGCGTCGACGGTCGAGCCCGGCTGGGTGGAGAGGGAAGTATTTTGCTGCATGCTCATGGTTGGGCGCGGTCCTACCGCGTGGTGATCGAACTACGGAAAGCGAGCGGCGAGGCGATGGTCTTGATCGTCTCGATCCCCTCGCCGACGCCGCGAATCGTCACGTCGCCGTAGTTGAGAATACGTCCAAGAATGGTCTGGTCGACGTCGACGCTCTCGACCTTGTCCAGCGCCATCTCGAAGGTTCGGCGCTTGATGAAGCCGGTCTTGTGCACGACCCTGAGATTGGTGACGTCGGTCTCGGTGGTGAAGCGATGGAACCAGCCCTTCACGGTCCAATACAGGCCCGCCAGCGCCGCGAGAGCTGCGGCGGCGAGGCAAAGCAGAACGAGCCAGTCGACGGTCGCCTGTCGCGACAGGATGAGCAGGGCCAGCGCCGCGATCCAGGCCACAATGGCCGGAAAGTAGAAGATCCAGTGCGCATTGGTCGAATACAGCACCCGCTCGCCGGGCTGCAGGATCTCGTCGATGTAACGCGCCATGACCTCGGTTAACCCACTACCCCCGCCTCGGCCCCCGCAGGAACCCGCTTGCCCCCGGCCCCGTCGCTCTGTATACGCGCGGTCGGTGTCCGCGAGGCACCCGTCCAGTGCGGGCCACCATACTGATCCTTATGAAGGAATGCACGCGTCGTCATGAGCCGCCTCGTGATGAAATTCGGCGGCACGTCCGTCGCCAACATCGAACGTATCCGCAACGTCGCACGCCATGTGAAGCGTGAGGTCGATGCCGGCCACGAAGTGGCCGTGGTCGTCTCGGCGATGGCCGGCAAGACCAACGAGCTGGTCGCCTGGTGCACCGAGGCCTCACCGATGCACGACGCGCGCGAATATGACGCCGTGGTCGCCTCGGGCGAACAGGTGACGTCCGGTCTTCTTGCCATCGTGCTCCAGGGCATGGGCATCCAGGCCCGCTCCTGGCAGGGTTGGCAGATCCCGATCAAGACCAGCGACGCCCATGCCTCGGCCCGAATCGAGGACATCGACGGCGGCGAGATCATCAAGCGCTTCAGGGAGCGCAAGGAGGTCGCGGTCATCGCCGGCTTCCAGGGCATCAACCCCGAGACGGGTCGCATCACCACGCTCGGCCGCGGCGGCTCCGACACCTCGGCCGTGGCGATCGCCGCTGCCGTCAAGGCCGACCGCTGCGACATCTACACCGACGTCGACGGCGTCTACACCACCGACCCGCGAATCGTGCCGAAGGCCAAGAGGCTCGACAAGATCGCGTTCGAGGACATGCTGGAACTGGCCTCGCAGGGCGCCAAAGTGCTCCAGGTCCGCTCGGTGGAACTCGGCATGGTCCACAACATGCCGATCTTCGTCCGCTCGAGCTTCGACAAGCCCGAGGATATCGACCCGCATGCCAACCAGCCGCCCGGCACCCTGATCTGCGGCGAGGAGGAGATCATGGAAAACCACGTCGTCACCGGCATCGCCTTCTCCAAGGACGAGGCTCAGATCTCGGTGCGCCAGATCGAGGACAAGCCCGGCGTTGCGGCCTCGATTTTCGGCCCGCTGGCCGATGCCAACATCAACGTCGACATGATCGTGCAGAATGTTTCCGAGGACGGCAAGACCACCGACCTCACCTTCACCGTGCCGGCCGCGGACTTCACCCGTGCCAAGGACACGATTACCGCCGCCAAGGCCAAGATCGGCTATGCGCGGCTCGATACCGCCACCGACGTCGCCAAGATCTCGGTAATCGGCAGCGGCATGCGCAGCCATGCCGGCGTTGCCGCCCAGGCGTTCTCGGCGCTCGCCCGACGGAACATCAACATCCGGGCCATTACAACCTCCGAGATCAAATTCTCGGTTTTGATCGATACCGCCTATACCGAGCTTGCGGTGCGCACCCTGCACACGCTCTACGGCCTCGACCAAGCCTAAAGCGGGACCCTCGTCGCGCTTCAGATTGCCGTTTGAGCGTGGTCTTTCCGGAAAACCGCTTCGCACTTTTCCGGACCAAGCTTAGGCTAATTTTCTCTTAGCGGTCGCAGCAAACGCGAAGGTATACACACCTTCGCGTTTGGCAGGCGTTTTGCTTGGCAAAACAAGCCTCAATTCGCTATACGGCGGACAGGGTGGGCTGCCGCAGACTGTGTCCCAGTTCAGGCGGCGCTGATTCGGTACAAGCGCTAAATTTCCCGTGGATTTTGGGCTTGTGCCTGCGCCGGACAAACAATTTGATTGTTTTTCTGGAATTTTGGTCCAGCCGCCGGCCGATACCGCCGGGCCCGGCAGACGGAGGAGATTGACGGTTCATGCGGAGCGCGTCGGGAGGTCCCCGCGTCTTGTTGAGACGGCTCCGCGAGACCATGGCGGAGCAGGTCTCGGCCCAGGAGCGGCTGGACAAGATCGTGGTGCTGATCGCCGCCAACATGGTGGCCGAAGTGTGCTCGGTCTACGTGCTGCGCATCGACAACACGCTCGAGCTCTACGCCACCGAAGGTCTGAACCGCGAGGCGGTGCACCACACCGTGCTCAGCGCCCATGAGGGCCTGGTCGGCCTCGTCGCCAGCGAGGCGACGCCGCTCAATTTGAGCGATGCGCAGAGCCACCCGGCCTTCTCGTTCCGCCCCGAGACCGGCGAAGAAATCTATCACTCCTTCCTCGGCGTGCCGATCCTGCGCGCCGGTAACACGCTCGGCGTGCTGGTGGTGCAGAACCGCGCCAAGCGCAATTACGTCGAGGAGGAGCTCGAGGCGCTCCAGACCACCGCGATGGTGCTGGCCGAGCTGATCGCCTCGGGCGAATTGTCCGCGCTGGCCCAGCCGGGCCAGGAACCGGCGGCGCGCCATTCGGCGCAGAAAGTCGGCGCCATCCTGTCGGAGGGCATTGCGCTCGGCCATGTCGTGCTGCACGAGCCGCGCGTCGTCATCAAGGACTACATCGCCGAGGACCTGCCGAAGGAAATCAAGCGGCTCGATACCGCGCTCGCCAAGCTGCGTGCCGATCTCGACCGCATGCTGGAGCGCGGCGACGTCGCCGAAGGCGGCGAGCATCGCGAGGTGCTGGAAGCCTACCGCATGTTCGCCAACGACCAGGGCTGGTCGCACAAGCTGCACGAGGCGGTCGCGACCGGCCTGACCGCGGAAGCGGCGGTCGAGCGCGTGCAGTCCGACACCCGCGCGCGCATGCTGCGCTCGACCGACCCGTATTTGCGCGACCGGCTGCACGATCTGGAAGACCTGGGCTACCGCCTGATGCGGCAGCTGGTCGGCCAGGATCACGCACCCTCGCGCGAACAATTGCCCGACAACGCCATCGTCATCGCCCGCGCGATGGGTCCGGCGGCGCTGCTGGACTACGACCGCAAGCGCCTGCGCGGCATCGTGCTGGAGGAAGGCACCGCCAATTCGCACGTTTCGATCGTGGCGCGGGCGCTGGGCATCCCTGCGGTCGGCGAGGTGCCGAATGCGCCCGGCATCGCCGATCCCGGCGATGCCATCATCGTCGACGGCACGTCCGGCTCGATCTATGTGCGCCCGTCGCAGGAGATCGAAGCCGCCTTCGCCGAGCGCGTGCGCTTCCGCGCCCGCCGCCAGGCACAGTATCTGGCGCTGCGCGACCGGCCCTGCGTCACCCGGGACGGCCAGAAGGTCGAGCTGATGATCAACGCAGGTCTTGCCATCGACCTGCCGCATATCGAGGACACCGGGAGCGCCGGCATCGGCCTGTTCCGCACCGAGCTGCAATTCATGGTGGGCCAGAGCCTGCCGCGCACCAGCGACCAGCTCGCGCTCTATCGCACCGTGCTGGATGCCGCCGGACCTAAGCCCGTCACCTTCCGCACGCTCGATATCGGCGGCGACAAGGCGCTGCCCTATATGGAAGCGGTGATCGAGGAAAATCCCGCGCTCGGCTGGCGCGCGATCCGGCTCGGGCTCGATCGTCCCGGCCTGTTGCGCGGCCAGATCCGCGCGCTGCTGCGGGCCGGCGGCGGCCGCGCGCTGCGCATCATGTTCCCGATGATCTCGGAGGTCGCCGAATTCGACTCGGCCAAGGCGCTGGTCGAGCGCGAGCTGACATATCTGCGCCAGCACGGCCACACGCTGCCTGAGCGAATCGACATCGGCACCATGGTCGAGGTGCCCGCGCTGCTCTACCAGCTCGACGAGCTCCTGAAGAAAGTCGACTTCATCTCGGTCGGCTCCAACGACCTGTTCCAGTTCCTGTTCGCGGTCGACCGCGGCAATGCCAAGGTGTCCGAGCGCTTCGACACCATGTCGGCGCCGATCCTGCGCGCGCTGCGCGACATCGCACGCCAGGCCCACGCTGCGCAGAAATCGCTCTCGCTCTGCGGCGAGATGGCCTCGAAGCCGATCGGCGCGCTGGCGCTCATTGCGCTGGGCTACCGCTCGCTCTCGCTCTCGGCCACCGCACTCGGCCCGGTCAAGGCGATGGTGCTCGACCTCGACGCCAAGAAGGCCGAAGCGATGCTGGGCCCTCTGCTGGATGCACCCGCGGGCAGCGTCTCGATCCGGCAGAAGCTGACGGAATTTGCCGAGGCCGAGGGCCTTGCGTTGTAGCGGGCCGATCGCCCGCTTTCCCGCCGCCCTCGCCCCCTTCCGCCCTTTGAGACTGAACCGATGTCGTCACTTCCCGAAGCCAAACTGGACGTCCTGCTCGCGCATCACGCCTCGCTCGAGGCCGAATCGCTCGGGCAGCTCGCCTCCGAGCGCTACGTGCAGATCACGCGCGAGCTCGCCGAGCTCACGCCGCTGATCGAGGCGGTGAAGGCCTATCGCTCCGCCGTCAAGGAGCTCGCCGACACCGAGGCGCTGATCGCCGATCCCGCCACCGATGCCGAGATGCGGAGCATGGCCGAAGCCGAACGCGACGAGCTCGCGCCGAAAATCGAGGAACTG
Organism: Bradyrhizobium sp. NC92; assembly: GCF_025200865.1. Taxonomy (NCBI): domain Bacteria; kingdom Pseudomonadati; phylum Pseudomonadota; class Alphaproteobacteria; order Hyphomicrobiales; family Nitrobacteraceae; genus Bradyrhizobium; species Bradyrhizobium sp. NC92. The sequence goes on along the minus strand of NZ_CP104171.1, from coordinate 637,752 downwards.
GTCCAGAAGATCCGCGTCGCGCTCCTGCCCAAGGACGCCATGGACGATCGCAACGTCATGCTGGAAATCCGCGCCGGCACCGGCGGCGACGAGGCCTCGCTGTTCGCCGGCGACCTGTTCCGGATGTACGAGCGCTTCGCCAGCTTGCAGGGCTGGAAGGTCGAGGTGATCTCCGCCAGCGAAGGCACGGTCGGCGGCTACAAGGAAATCATCGCCGAGATCCAGGGCCGCGGCGCATTCTCGAAGCTGAAATTCGAATCCGGCGTGCACCGCGTGCAGCGCGTCCCCGACACCGAGACACAGGGACGCATCCACACCTCGGCGGCAACGGTCGCCGTGCTGCCCGAGGTCGAGGACGTCGACGTCGACATCAAGAACGACGACCTGCGCATCGAGACCATGCGCGCAGGGGGCGCTGGTGGCCAGCACGTCAACAAGACCGAATCGGCGATCCGCATCACCCACATCCCGACCGGCATCGTGGTGATGATGCAGGACAGCCGTTCGCAGCACAAGAACCGCGCCTCCGCCATGAACATCCTCCGCTCGCGCATCTATGACGCCGAGCGGCAACGCGTCGAGGCGGCGCGCTCGGCCGAGCGCAGGGAGAAGGTCGGCTCCGGCGATCGCTCCGAGCGCATCCGCACCTACAATTTTCCGCAAGGGCGCGTCACCGATCATCGCATCAACCTCACGCTCTACAAGCTGCCCCAGGTGATCGCGGGTGAAGCGCTCGGCGAATTGATCGACGCACTGACGACGGAGCACCAGGCCGCACAGCTCGCTGCGCAAGGCGCGGCGGCCTGAGGCGTGAGCAACCTCTTCACCGGGCAATCCATCGAGAGCGCGCGGCGCGCGCTGGCTGCGCAACTGAGATCGGCAGGGCTCGACGAAGCCGAGTTCGACGCACGCATCCTGATCAGTGCGGCACTCGGCCTCGACCTCACCGGCCTGATTGCGCAGGCGGCCCGTCCCCTCACCGCGGCCGAAGCATCGCGGCTCGCGCAACATACGCAGCGCCGCATCGCCGGCGAGCCGGTGGCGCGCATTCTCGGGACGCGCGAATTCTGGGGCCTGCCGTTCCGCCTGTCGGAGGCGACCCTGGTGCCGCGCCCCGATACCGAGACCGTGGTCGAGCTTGCGCTCGAAATTCTTCGCGAACGACAGGCCTCTCACCCGCCGCGTATCGCCGACGTCGGCACCGGCTCCGGCGCGATCCTGCTCGCGCTGCTGCACGAAATTCCGGATGCGTTCGGCGTCGGTACCGATCTCAGCCAGAACGCGCTCATAACCGCCAGGGACAATGCCGCCGCGCTCGGCCTCGCCGGCCGTGCCGGCTTCGTCGCCTGCTCCTACGCCACCGCGCTCCGTGGCCCGTTCGACCTCATCGTCTCGAACCCGCCCTATATTCCCTCGGCTGAAATTCCGAAATTGAGCGTCGAGGTGCGCGAGCACGACCCGCATTTGGCGCTCGACGGCGGCAACGACGGATATGATGCCTACCGCACCCTCATCCCGCAGGCGAGCGAGCGCCTCGCCCCCGGCGGCGCCCTGGTCGTCGAGGCCGGACAGGGTCAGGCCCAAAATATTGAAACCTTGATGAGGGCCGCCGCGTTGTCATTGGACAGGCCACCCAAGGCAGACCTGGCGGGCATTCCGCGGGCCGTATCGGCCCGAAAAATGCCCCCATAAAAGCCGGATTGGCCCGCAAAAAGCTCTTGGAATATCCCGTGGGAACGACTACGTTCCGGTCAACACATCGGTGCCGGCCCCGTAGACCTACGGGTGAAAGCCGGGCTCTCGGGCGAGAGCTTTACTGATTTACAGGTTCCAAGCCGCAGGTCCTGTTGAGCGCGATTGGCCAGTGAGCCGCGCTGCTCTCCGACCGCAACGTGAACGAAAGCCTGATATTGCGCCTGAAGACTAACGCAAGAAAGCTGGGCTTGTTTCGGCAGGCGAAATGAATGGGTTCGCTGGCGATGAATGCTGGCGGGTGGGGAACGCGTCTTTGTTGAACGCGACGGTCGACGAACATCGGCAGGGTTGGATCCGCTGGCGTGCGGTGCGCGCGAGTCGTGTGAACCGCTGTCACCAGGTCACTCCTAGCAATCAGTAATGCGTGCAACCTTTAGGGCTGGAATTAAAGGCAGGACATGAGAAACGGTCAAAACAAGCAGCGGATGCGCAACCGCAACAACAATAACAACAACAACCGGCGCGGCCAGAACCCGATGACCCGGGTCTACGAGTCCAATGGACCCGAGATCAAGATTCGCGGCACCGCTTCGCACATCGCCGAAAAGTATCTCCAGCTTGCGCGTGACGCGCGCTCCTCCGGCGATCCCGTTGCAGCCGAGAACTACTACCAGCACGCCGAGCATTATTTCCGCCTGATCGCGGCGGCCCAGGAGCAGTTCCGTCAGAACCAGCAGCCGCGCGGCGATGAGCCCGTCGCCAGCAGCGAGGACGGCGACGACGACGGCGAGAATTTCTCGGCCTTCGGCCAGGAGCCCGGCTTCGTCCCGCAGCCTCAGCAGCAGCCGTTCATGCGCGACCGCGACGGCCAGCGCGATCATCACCAGCGTGATCACCAGCCGCGCGACAATCAGCCCTATCAGCGTGACAACCAGCAGCCGCGCGAGCACCGCGAACGCGATCACCGTTCGCAGCCGCAATATCAGCCGCAGCCGCAACCCGCCAACCAGCCGCAGCCCGTAATCGCCGATGCCGGCGGCGTCGACCGTCTGCCCTCCTTCATCACCGGCGCGCAGCCGCAGGTGAACGGCGGTCAGGGCGGCTTCGAGGGCGGCGGTGGCGGCGAGCGCTATCCGCGCCGGCGGCGCCGGCCGCATGGCCCGCGCCCGGAGCGTGAGGCCGCTCCAGTCGCTTCCAGCGACGAAGTCGCCTCGGGCGAGTAAGCTTTTCTGACTTTCCGACTTGAATCGTCCCGGCCTCGCCGGGACGATTTGTTTTTGAGATGTCGGTCCGCTGAATCGGCCAGAGCCGCGAGGCTGCTAGCCGCGCGTCACCGTCGTCGAGGACGGCACCAGCACGGGCTTGGCGAGCGAGGGAATCAGCCGCGCCCGCTCGCGCTTGGCGGGGATCGCGCGGTAGACCTGCTTGGTCGCCTCCACGATGTGGACGCCGGCAAAGGGCAGCGACAGCGCGGCGCCGGCGCGCTCCCACATCTGGGCCGATTTCAGCACCCAGCCGCCGGCGTAGGGCGGCATGAACAGCGCCTCGCCCCAGGCGGTCGGCGTGAACCAGGTCTGGCGGAACAGCTCGGTGATCTGCGAGCGCGAATAGGGCCGGCCGTGACCGAACGGCGTGCTGTCGGTGCGGGTCCACACCCCGCGCCGGTTCGGAATCACCGCGATGACGCGTCCGGACGGCGACAGCACGCGCCACACCTCGCGCAGCAGCGCGGCCGGATCGTCCGACATCTCCACCGCGTGCACCAGGAGAATGCGGTCGACCGCCGCCTCGGGGAGCGGCAGTGAGAATTCGTCCACCAGCGAGGCCAGCGCCGGCCGTCCCGTCGGCCATTTCAGGACACCTTGGGCCGCCGGCATGAAGGCGAGGCAGCGCTCGGCGTCCTCGCGGAACAACCCCAGATAGGGTGTGGGATAGCCGATGCCGAGGACCCGCTGGCCCTCGGCGTTGGGCCAGCGCTGCCTGATGCCGCGATTGATCATTTGCCGCGCCACGATGCCGAGGCGGCGGGAATAGAACTCGCGGAGGTCGACGACGTCGATGGTCATGACAGCAATGTAACATGCGCGAGGGCGCCGCTGCGCGCGGAATATTGCATTGCCTGCGCAACGTTAACGCCATATTTGTCGGACGGGGCTGAGCGCGATGGAGATGACATGGCCGCCGAAATTCGTACTTTCACCTGTTTAAACGACAATTTCGGTTATCTGATCCACGATGTGGAGACCAAAGCGACGGCCTCGATCGACGCGCCGGAGGCCGGCCCGATCCTCAAGGCCCTGGAGCGCGAGGGCTGGCAGCTCACCGACATCCTGATCACCCATCATCATGGCGATCATGTCGGCGGGGTCGCCGAGCTCAAGCAGAAATACAATTGCCGCGTCGTCGCGCCGCACGACAAGACGACGAAGATCGCAAATGTCGACTTGCGCGTCGCCAACGCCGACGTGGTCAAGATCGGCAATCTGCTGGCGCGTGTCGTCGAGACGCCCGGCCATACGCTCGACCACATCTCCTACGTGTTCGACAACGAGAAGACGGTGTTCGCCGCCGACACGCTGTTCTCGATCGGCTGCGGACGCGTGTTCGAGGGCACCTATCCGATGATGTGGGATTCGCTGCTGAAGCTGCGCGCCCTGCCCGACGACTTCAAGCTCTATTGCGGCCACGAATACACGGCGTCCAACGTCAAGTTCGCGCTCACCATCGAGCCCGACAACGCGGCACTGCAGGCGCGCGCTGCGGAGGTGACGAAGCTCCGCGCCGAGAACCAGCCGACCATTCCTTCCCTGCTCGGTGAGGAGAAGCGCGCCAACGTCTTCCTGCGCGCCGACGAACCGGCGGTCGCGGCCAAGCTGCACATGAAGGGCGCGGATCCCGCTGCGGTGTTCGGCGAGCTGCGCGAGCGCAAGAACAAGTCCTGAAGCACACATCCCGACGAGGATCGATGCCGACCGCAGCCGAGATCATCGCACGCCTCGAGCTCCGCCCGCATCCCGAAGGCGGACATTATCGCGAGACGTTTCGCGACCAGAGCACGGACGCCAACGGGCGTTCGCGCTCGACTCTGATCTACTTCCTGCTCGCGCGCGGCGAGCGTTCGCATTGGCATCGCGTCGATGCAGTGGAGACGTGGCACTATTACCCCGGCAGCCCCTTGACGCTGCGCATTGCCCATGACGGCTGCTCGCAGCACGAGGTGCGGCTCGGCACCGACCTGATCGGCGGTGAGCGGCCGCAGGCGATCGTGCCTGCGCTGGCCTGGCAGATGGCGGAAACCACAGGCGAGTGGACGCTGGTCGGCTGCACCGTGGCGCCCGCTTTCGAGTTCGCGGGCTTCGAGCTCGCGCCGCCCAGCTGGGAGCCGTAGCTTCCAATCAGCGCTTCCGCAGCACCATGTCCTTGGCCGCGATCAGGCCGCCCCCGGCAATGAGGATCGCAGCAAGGGCGATGTTGGCGCTGGCCTTGGCGAAGCCGGCAGCGATGAGGAATCCTGTCGAGAGCAGCGGCGTCGCATAGGAGGCCGCGCCGAGCACGCGGATGTCGCCGCGCTTCATGCCGATGTCCCAGGCGTAGAAGGCGGCACCGACCGGGCCGATGCCGAGCGCGATGACCGAGAGCCATTGCAAGCCCGTCTCCGGCCAGACCGTAATTTCAAGCAGGCCGTGCATCAGCGCGGCCAATATGGCCGTGGCAAGACAGAAGCCCGCGACCGCATCGGTCGGCACCGCTTTCAACCGGCGCGACAGCACCGAATAGGTCGCCCAGACGAACGCCGCGATGAAGGCTGCGATCAATCCCGGCACAGTTCCCGGGGCAAAGCCGGAGGTGTTGCCGGCGAACAGCAGCACGGTGCCGACGAGGCCGAGCACGGCGCCGATGATGTGGTGCGCCGCCAGCCGCTCGCCCGGCAGGAACGACGAGAACAGCACGATCAACAGCGGCCACAGGTAATTCAAGAGGCCGGCTTCCGCCGGAGGGGCGAAGCGCAGCGCGAGGAAATACAACGCGTGATAGCCGAACAGGCCGCCGACGCCGACGACCCAGACGACGAGCGGCTGCTTAAGGCTTTTCGCCGCCTCGCTCCGCCCGATCCAGGTCAGCAGACCGACGAGACCCCCGATCGCAAACGTCATCGCAGCGAGCTGAAACGCCGGGATCTTTCCGGTCGCCACCGTCATCACTGACAGCAGCGACCACATCAGGATCGCGGTCAAGCCGATCAGCGTGGCAGTGCGGGGAGTCATCGGCCCAATGTTTCCGTCATGGCCGGGCTTGTCCCTGCCATCCACGTTCTTCCGTGGCGACGGCTGTTGTAAGGCCGTGGATGCCCGGGACAAGCCCGGGCATGACGGTGTGGACAATATCAGCCTGCGTGATGCGATCGCATCACACCATGTACTGGCCGCCGTTGACTGACAGCGTCGAGCCGGTGATGGCACCGGCTTCATCCGCGGCGAGGAACACGACGGCGCGCGCGATCTCTTCGGGCTCACCGAGACGGCCGATCGGAATCAGCGGCAGGATCGCCTTCTCCAGCACGTCCTTCGGCACCGCCTGCACCATCTCAGTGTTGATGTAACCGGGGCAGATCGCGTTCACGGTCACGCCGCCCTTGGCGTTCTCCAGCGCCAGGGCCTTGGTGAACCCGATCTCGCCGGCTTTCGCCGCGGAATAATTGACCTGACCGAACTGCCCCTTCTGCCCGTTGATCGAGGAAATGTTGATGATGCGGCCGAACTTGCGCCCGCGCATGCCTTCGATCACCTGACGCGACATGTTGAACAGCGAGCCGAGATTGGTGCCGATCACGGCGTTCCATTGCTCGAGGCTCATCTTGTGGAAGGCGCCGTCCTTGGTGATGCCGGCATTGTTGACCAGCACGTCGACCGGGCCGACCTCGGCCTCGACCTTCTTCACGCCTTCGGCGCAGGCGTCGAAATTGCTGACGTCCCATTTGTAGACGGCAATGCCGGTCTCGGCCTTGAACTTCTCCGCCGCCGCATCGTTGCCGGCATAGCTTGCCGCGACCTTGTAGCCGGCCGCCTTCAGCGCCTTGCTGATCGCAGCTCCGATGCCCCGCGTACCACCCGTCACCAGTGCAACACGTGCCATGTCGTATTCCTTCCCTCTTCCTTGGACTCTTCGGACTTTTCTGACGTGATCGTTTTTAGCTAGGGATTATGCGGTTGGTTTGACGGACATCAAGAACAAAACGCCCGGCATCGAGCCGGGCGTTTCTCTTTAGTCGAGGCTTATCGGGTTGCGAAGAATATTTGATTTGCAACCGCTGCCTTTTTAGTCGCGTGCAACGCACGCGCTGACGTGTGCGGCGCACGCGTCAGCTGCGTGTAAGATCAGTCGCGCGCCACACACATGGCGATACCCATGCCGCCGCCGATGCACAGCGTGGCGAGGCCCTTCTTCGAATCGCGCTTCTGCATTTCGTGCAGCAGCGTCACCAGCACGCGTGCGCCGGATGCGCCGACCGGATGACCGATCGCGATCGCACCGCCGTTGACGTTGACCTTGGAAGTGTCCCAGCCGAGGTCCTTGTTGACGGCGCAGGCCTGTGCCGCGAAGGCTTCATTGGCCTCGATCAGATCGAGATCGCCGACGCTCCAGCCGGCCTTCTTCAGCGCGGCGCGCGAGGCCGGGATCGGGCCCGAGCCCATGATCTTCGGATCGACGCCGGCCTGCGCCCAGGACACGATCCGCGCGAGCGGCTTCTTGCCTTCCTTGGCGGCCTGCTTGGCGGTCATCAGCACCACGGCGGCGGCGCCGTCGTTGATGCCCGAGGCCGAGCCCGCGGTCACCGTGCCGTCCTTCTCGAAGGCGGGCTTGAGCTTGGCCATCGCGTCGATCGTTGCGCCATGGCGCGGATATTCGTCGGCGCTGACGACGACGTCACCCTTGCGGGTCTTGATGGTGACGGGAACGATCTCGTCGTTGAACTTGCCGGCCTTCTGCGCGGCCTCGGCCTTCTGCTGCGAGGCGACCGCGAACTCGTCCTGCTGGGCGCGGGTGATCTGCCATTGCCGCGCGACGTTCTCGGCGGTGTTGCCCATGTGGTAGCCGTTGAAGGCATCCCACAGGCCGTCCTTGATCATGGTGTCGACCAGCTCGAGGCCGCCCATCTTGACGCCGCCGCGCAGATGCTGGGCGTGCGGGGCCATGCTCATGGATTCCTGTCCACCGGCGACCACGATCTCGGAATCGCCGTTGAGCAGCGCCTGATAGCCGAGCGCAACCGTACGCAGGCCCGAGCCGCAAAGCTGGTTGACGCCCCAGGCCGGGCTCTCGACCGGGATGCCGGCGGCGATCGACGCCTGGCGGGCCGGGTTCTGGCCCTGGGCGGCGGTCAGGATCTGGCCCATGATGACTTCGGAGACCCGGCCGGGCTCGATGCCGGCGCGCTCCAGCGCGGCCTTGATGGCAATGGCGCCGAGGTCATGGGCGGGAAGGGTCGCGAACGCTCCGTTGAAGCTTCCGACCGGGGTGCGGGCGGCGCTGACGATGACGACATCGTCTGACATGGGCATCTCCTGGGGCTTGAGGTTCTTGTGATGGGGGCAGGCGGGGCTGGAAAGCGATCGCCAGTCTCGTCAGCCATCCTGTTAACGTCGTTGAGGCATGTCAATCGGCTGGGCACCGAATTCATACCGCAGCGCATTCAAAATAGCGTTCTTGGCGTTTTCGCAAGCACGATCTTGCTCTGCAATTAACCGTGCCGCACAAAACGGTAGCGTGAGCCCTTTGAAAATGCTTATTTTGTTGCGTTGCGTACTCTTCCCGCCCTGCGGCATTGCCCGACAGGTTCCCGTTCTCCGCGTTTGCAAGTGAGAGCCCATGGCGAAATCAGACCAACCCACCACCATCAAGAAATACGCGAACCGCCGGCTCTATAACACCGGAACGAGCACCTATGTGACGCTGGAAGACCTCGCCGCCATGGTCAAGGACGGCGAAGATTTCCTGGTCTATGACGCCAAGACCGGCGACGACATCACCCGCTCCGTGCTCGCCCAGATCATCTTCGAGCAGGAGAACAAAGCCGGCCAGAACCTCTTGCCGACCACTTTCCTCCGCCAGCTGATCCGCTTCTATGGCGACAGCATGCAGATGGTGGTGCCGAAATATCTGGAGCAGTCGATCGCGACCCTGACCCAGGAGCAGGAGAAGTTCCGCAAGCAGATCGCCAATACGCTGTCCGGCACTCCTTTTGCTCCGTTGGAGGAGCAAGTCCGCCGCAACATGGAGCTGTTCCAGCAGACCTTCTCGATGTTCAAGCCGTTCGCTGCGCCCCGCCCGGCGACCACTCCCGAGCCGGAGCCCGATGCGAATGCCGAGGCGCCGAAGGACAGCAACATCGACGAGCTGCGCCAGCAGATGAAGGAAATGCAGGAGCGCCTCGAGCGGATGTCGAAGAAGGACGAATAGTCTTTCATTCACGCCGGCCCCCTGTATGCGGGAGGGCGAGCCATGTCTGACCGAAGCACCCACTGGGACCATGTCTACGCCACCAAGGGCGAGGCCGAGGTCAGCTGGTATCAGGATAGCCCCGCGATCTCGCTCGCGATGATTCGCGCAGCCGGCTCAGATCGTGACACCGCCATCATCGACATCGGCGGCGGCGCATCGCGGCTGGTCGATGCGCTGTTGCAGGACGGATATCGCGACGTCGCCGTCCTGGATCTTTCTGCCAATGCGCTCGAGGCGGCGAAGAAGCGCATCGGTCAGGCCGCTTCGACCGTCGACTGGATCGTTGCCGATGCCACGACATGGCATCCCGCCAGGACCTACGATGTCTGGCACGATCGCGCAGCGTTTCACTTCCTGACTGATCCGCGCGACAGGGCGGCTTACGTGGAGCGCCTGCGGTCGACGGTCAAGCCTGGCGGCCACGTCATCATTGCGACGTTTGCACCCGACGGCCCCGAGAAATGCAGCGGCTTGCCGGTGCAGCGCCATGACAGCGCGAGCCTTGCGGCGGAGCTCGGGCCGGACTTCGAGCTAATCGAGACGCGAAGCGAGACGCATCACACGCCGTGGGGTTCGAGCCAGGCGTTTCAGTTCAGCCGGTTCAAGCGAAGCCTTTAGAAACGGTGTCATGCCCCGGCTTGACCGGGCATCCAGTACGCCGCGGCTTGTCGGAGAAGCACAACTGTCTCTGGAATACTGGATCGCCCGATCAAGTCGGGCGATGACAGCGGAGTAAAGCCATCTATGCCGCCATCTTCACGGCATGCGCAAAGTCCCAGTAGAGCTTGCGCGCCTTGGTGTAGAACGGGCCCGGCTTCAGCTCGCGCTCGTCGATGCGGATCACGGGCGCGACCTTGGCGAAATTGCCGGTGGAGAAGATTTCGTCGGCGGCCAGGAAGTCGGCGTAGCGCAGGGTCTTCTCGACCACGGTGACGCCGTCGGCGCGAAGCAGGCTGATGACACGCTGGCGCGTGATGCCGTTGAGGAAGGTGCCGTTCGGCACCGGCGTGAACACCACGCCGTCCTTGGCCATGAACACGTTGGAATTGCCGAACTCGGCGACGTTGCCGAGCATGTCGAGCATCAGCGCGTTCTGGAAGCCGCGCGAAGCAGCTTCGGCGAGCGCGCGCGAATTGTTCGGGTAGAGGCAGGCGGCCTTGGCTTCGACCGGCGCGCATTCGGCCGTCGGCCTGCGGAACGGCGATAAGGTGATGGCGTTGCCGACGGGTTTTGGCATCGGCGCTTCATAGATGCACAGGCACCAATTGGTGGTCTCGGGGTCGAACAGCACGCCGCCGCCGCTTCCGTTCTGCGCCCAGTACATCGGACGGATATAGAGCTCGGCATTTGCGGCAAAGCGCGCGATGCCTTCGTTCGCGAGCGTCAGCCAGGCGTCGGTATCGACCACCGGCTTCAGGCCGAAATTGATCGCAGATTGATTGGCGCGGGCGACGTGACGGTCGAGATCGGGCGCAACACCCTCGAATGCGCGCGCGCCGTCGAACACGACGGACCCGAGCCAGGCCGCATGCGTGCGCGGGCCCATGATCGGCACGTTGCCGTCGTGCCATTTGCCCTCGAAGAAGGTCCAGCTCGGCGAGTAGTCGATGGGCTTCTTGATCTCGGCCATGACCGGCCTCCCCTTGCAAAGATGCGGGCACTATTGTCCCAATTTCTAAACGATTTGCTGCGGGGCTAGCCACCCCTCTCTGGAGGAAAGGGTAAGACAGAGCAAACCGGCTATAATGCTGACCACGATATGGAGTGCCCCATGCCGCTCGATCCGCTCGCAAAGCGTCTGTTGACCATGATGGCCGTGGCTGCGCCGCAGGCGCGGAGCCGGCCGAGCGTGGAGGAGCGGCGGCAATCGCTGGCCAAGCTGATGCAGTTCGCCCGCGCCGAGGCGCCGGATGTGACGACCTCCGACGGCATGCTGCCCGGCCCCGGCGGCGAGTTGCCCTATCGCCTCTACACGCCGGCAGGCACTGAAGCGCCCGCACCGGGCTTCGTGTTCTTTCATGGCGGCGGGCTCGTCGCCGGCAGCATTGCCACGCATGAGCGCATCGCGGCGGCGTTGGCGCATGCCACCGGCTGCCGCCTCGTGTCGGTCGACTACCGGCTCGCGCCGGAGCACAGGTTCCCCGCAGCCGTCGAGGACGCCATCGCCGCCACCGAATGGGTGGCGCGCGAGGCGGCATCGCTCGGCATCGACGCTGACCGCCTTGTCATCGGCGGCGATTCTGCCGGCGCCACACTCGCGGCGATCGTCTGCCAGAATGCGGCGCAGACCGCCGGCCTCTCCATCGCCGCCCAGTGCCTGATCTGTCCGGTGCTGGATTTCGAGGAGACCTCGCCTTCGCGCGAGGCCTTTGCCGAGGGCCATCTGATCGATCGCGTCACGATCGAAGCCGATCTTTCCGATTATCTGCCTGACGGCAGGGATACTGCCGATCCCCGCGTCTCTCCGTTGCGCGCGACACGCCTCACGGGCCTGCCGACCGCGATCATTCACACCGCCGAGTACGACCCGATGCGCGATGAGGGCAATGCCTATGCGCGCAAGCTGCTCGCCGCGGGGGTGGCGGTCGAGCATGTCTGCCACGAGGGGATGGTTCACAATTTCCACGCCATGGGCGCAATCCTGCCGCAGTCACAGCTCGTGCTGTCGCAAATCGGCGAGCAGGTGCGGCGGGCGGTGAAGAGGTGAGAGCGCTTTGATCACACGCGTGCGCCGATCACCGCGCGCGCTGCCCCGACATATTCCGGCCAGTGCGTGTCCGCGTAACGCTCCGCCTGCCATGCGCAGGTGAGGTCGGGCGCATGCGCCGCCGCAATCGTGCGCGCGAAGCGCTCCTCCGCAACCGTCACTTCGCCGGGCTCGGCCGTGGGTACAGCCGCCGCAGCAGTCGGAGCAACGGCGAGCCCCGCCAGACCGGTGAGCAGGATGCGGCGTGACGTGTTCATGGCTGTCTCCTCCATTGTTCGGCCAGCACAGTGGCGGGCGAGTGTGTCAGTGCGATCACGGCAGGGTAACCGCACATATCCACGCCGTCCATCGCCTGCGGATAGCGCTTGACCAAGCGGGCGATCACGTTCCATCTAACAACGGTCTTGCCCCCAAATCGCCACGCGTCGGACCGTCACGTGCCTCTTCGCAGCCAACCCCGTTGTCCGGCATTGCGCGCTGCCGCGGCGGGATTGCTGTGTCTGGCGATCCCGGCTGGCGGCGCCTTCGCCGCCGACGATGAGGAGGACGAGCCCGCAAAGCCGACCGGCCCGAACATCTATCTCGACCTCCGCACCATCTCTGCGACGATCCCCGCAGGCACGCTCGCGCTCGGCTTCGGCAATACCTCGCTGTCGGCCGCATTCCAAGCCCTGGCGGCGCAACGAGGCACGACGCTGCCGAACGGACTGCCGGCCGCGAAATCGATTGCGATCGACCTGCCGCTGACCGTCGACGTCAGCGACCGCGTTTCGCTCTACGGCGGCGTATCCGGTACGACGACGGATATCGGCGGCGGCTGGTCGTCCTTCGACATCACGAGCTGGAACGTCGGCGTGCAGGCCGATCTCTACCAGCAGAATGGCGGCAAGATCCCGACCATCACGCTGCAATCGACGCTGACGCAGTCGGTGCCGAACGAGCAGGGCATGACGAATTCCTTCAATAACATCCTGGAATTCGACTACGCGCTCGACGAGGACGAGACGCGGGGCTGGCTGGCCGGCGTGCAATATACCTACACCACCGTTGCCAGCCCGTTCGCCAGTATCCGGCCGAACACGATCCTCTATGCAGGCGGCTATTACCAATGGCCGAGCAACTGGAAGTTCACCGGGCGCCTCGGCATCCAGTCGTTCGCCGGTGCCCAGCTCGCGGGCCGGACGCTCGCGGAATCCTTCACCCAGCCGGTCCTGCGGCTCGACCTCGATCGCATGGACGACAACGACAACCGCCTGTTCGGCATCACCGCCCAGATCGCCTGGATGCCGAAGCCGTCGTACCAGCTGACGTTGCGAACGCCGCTCTATGCGGTGCGCAACTGACTGCATTCGCAAGGAATTTTCGCTCAGGCGCGGCGGCAGCGCTTGACCGGCCGGACAGCATTCCGCATCGCCGTCAACCGATCATTAATCCTCATTCCGGAACATCGATTGCGTTACATCGCCGCAAAGAAGCTTGCGCGAAACTACGCCGGCTCTTCGGTCGTGTTCGCTTTGGAGGCCGCGAATGTCCCGCTTGGTTTCGGAACGGACGTTCCTTGCTGGGAAGATCTTTTTCAATTTCGGCCAGTCGTCGATCGATTGCGTGGTACGCCGCCTGACCGAGGAGGCCGCGACGCTCGAGATGGAGAGTGGCCTGGGCGTACCCGAGCGCTTCCAGCTCCGGCTCGCGGGGCGCGAGATCCTGACCTGCCGCGTGATCTGGCGATCGGACCGTCAGGCCGGCGTCGCCTTCGAGCAGCCGAACAGCATCGAGCCAGCAGCCGGCGAGGAACGGGAACGCTCGTCCGACGCGTTGATGCGCAGCCAGATGCTGGCGCTGCGCGCCGCACTCGATCATGTGCCGACTGGCATCGTGCTGCTCGATTCTCACCTGAGGGCGCGGCTGATAAACCGGTCGTTTCGTCAGATGTGGCGCCTGCCCGACGAGGTTGCCGACAGCAATCCATCCATTCTCACCCTGCTGCATCACGGGCGCGATACCGGCGCCTATGAGGTGCCGGACCCGGACCTCGATGCACTGATAGCGGAGCGCGTGCGTGTGATCGAGTCGGGCGATCCAACCCCAATCGACGTGCGCCGAACCAATGGCGATGTCGTACGCGTTCAGGTCACGCCGCTGCCCGACGGTGGGCGCATGCTGACCTATACGCCCGTCACCGATATCGTGCGCACCTCCGACGAGTTGAAGCTGCTGCGGGATGCGCTGGAGAATGTCCAGGACGGCGTTTTGCTGCTCGATGCCGACCTGCACGCCACCTTCATGAACCGGCGGATGCGGCGGTTCTGGGAGGTCAGCGAAGACGAGGCGGCGAGCCGCCCGGCCTATTCCTCGCTGGTCCGACGTCTGCATCGCGCCAGCGCGCCCAATCTTCCGAACAGCGAGCTCGCGCAGTTTCCGGCGCGGCGTGTCGAGGAGGTCAAGGCCGGCGATCACGTACGCGACCTGCAGACGCCGGACGGACGCCGCATCCGGGCCCATTGCACCACGATGGCGAATGGCGGGCGCATGCTGACCTATGTCGACATCACCGATCTGACGCAAAAGGCCGCAATGCTGGAGACGCTCGCCACCACCGATCCGCTCACCGGCCTCCACAATCGCCGCCACTTCCTCGACAACCTCGAAGCGGAATGGAGTCGCTTTCAACGCTATTATCGCTCTGTCTCCGTGTTGATGCTCGACATCGATCACTTCAAGTCGGTCAACGATCGTCACGGTCATGCCGTGGGCGATGCGGCGATCAAGGCGGTTGCGGCCGCCTGCCTTGACGGCAAGCGGAAATCGGACATCGTCGGCCGTCTCGGCGGCGAGGAATTTGCCGTGCTGCTGCCCGAAACCAGCCTGTCCAGGGCGAGAACGGTAGCCGAGCGCATCCGCAAGCGCGTGATGAGCACGCAGGTCTTTGCCGACAAGGTGCAGTTCGGTGTCACCGTTAGCATCGGCATTGCCGAGGCCACCGTCAGCATGTCCGGCATCGATGCGCTGATGGTCGCGGCCGATCATGCCCTCTACCAGGCCAAGGCCGAGGGCCGCAACCGCTGCATAGCCTGGATGCCCCCGCCCCCTGCAACCAAGGCGGCGGAGTGACGGCAGCAGTTGCCGTCTACTCGGGCACCGGCACGTCGAACGTGTTGAGCGTGACCGAGACCATGCAGTAGACGCCGACGAGATAGGACAGTTCGGCCGCACCGTGCTCGCCGAATTCCTTCACGGCCGCACGATAAGTCAGCTCGGGCAGCACGCCGCCGCTTACCAGGGCCGAGGCCATGTCGTAGGCGACTGCCTCCTGCTTGGTGAGATCGACCGGCCGCTGGCCGGCGACGATGGTCGCGAGCTTCTCGTCGGAGAGGCCACGCTGCTCGGCCACCAGCACATGGGCATAGAGCTCGTAACCGGAGCGGAAATGCGAGCCAGTGACGAGGATCGCGACCTCGCGCACCGGCGCGGGCAGCAGCGGGTTCGACGCAATCGCCTTGACCAGCTCCCACACCGGCTTGCCGAAGCGCGGCTCGCGGATCCAGGGATTCCAGGGCCCGAGCAGCGCGCCGTCCTCGCGCATGTTCACAAAGCCTTTGAAGTGGTCCTTGATGCCGGCCTGCATGTCGTCATAGAGCGGCTTCTGCTCAGCACTCAGGTCTTTCGGATCGAGAATGGGAAGGCGCACGGCGGGATCTCCTCATTGAGAAGAGGCAACCGTCACCCGCAGGAGATCGCAAGGCAAGTGAAGTTGCCGTGACGACCTTGCCCTTTCGCAAATCCCAGGGAGATCTCGGCTATCACGCCGTGGGGCCTGGCACGCTTTGCGGATTGACGACATCGTCGACGTCCAGCGCCAGTGGCTCACCTGTGGTGAGAAACGACGACAGCGCCGCTTCGAACGGCGCCGGATCGAGACCGCGTGCGGCGAGCCAAGCGGGCTCGTAATAGGTCTGCCGGTAGCGCTCGCCGGAATCGCAGATCAGCGTCACCAGTGATCCCGTGACGTTCGCCTGGCGCATCTCCGAGGCGAGCCGGCACAGCGCCAGGAAGTTGGTGCCGGTGGAGCCGCCGACCGGACGACGCAGCCGGCGCGACAGCACGTTCATCGCCGCGATCGTCGCCGCATCCGGGATCTTCATCATGCGGTCGACCACGCCGGGCACGAAGGACGGCTCGCAGCGGGGACGACCGACGCCTTCGATCAGCGACGGGCGGTCGCAGACACGCGAGCGGTCCTGCGTGCGGAAGCAGTCGAAGAAGGCGGAATGCTCGACATCGGCGACGCACAGCCGCGTCGGATATTGCCGATAGCGTAGATAACGTCCGATGGTGGCCGAGGTGCCGCCGGTGCCGGCGCCCATCACGATCCAGTCCGGCAGCGGGCGCGGCTCGCCCTGCAACTGCGTGAAGATCGATTCGGCGATGTTGTTGTTGCCGCGCCAGTCGGTGGCGCGCTCGGCGAAGGTGAACTGGTCCATGTAATGGCCGTCGAGCCGGGCGGCGAGCGCGGCGGCTTCCGCATAGAGCGCGCGGCCATCGTCGATCAAATGGCAATTGCCGCCATAATGCTCGATCGCGGCGATCTTCTCCGCCGACGTCGTGCGCGGCATCACGGCATAGAAGGGCACGCCGATCATTTCTGCGAAATAGGCCTCCGACACCGCCGTCGATCCCGACGAGGCCTCGACCACGGGCGTGCCTTCGCGGATGTGGCCGTTGCAGAGCGCGTACAGAAACAGCGAGCGCGCGAGGCGATGCTTCAGGCTGCCGGTCGGATGCGTGGACTCATCCTTCAGATAGATGTCGATGCCCGATAGCGCCGGCACGATCAGCCGGATCAGATGCGTGTCGGCGGTGCGGCACTGGTCGGCCTCGATCGCGGCCACGGCCTCGTCGACCCAGCCGCGCCGATAGGCCGGCCCGGCCGGATTGTGCTGGCGGAAGGGGAATGTCTGCATCGCATGAATCTCTCATGACACGGATCGCGCATCAAGTGCGCTGAATAACGCTCCTGCTCGAAACTCCAGCGGCGAGGCTCGCGTGTGGTGCGCTAGGCAAGTGAAGCTTCCGGGACGGCCGAGGTGGCTTGGCAGAACGACTGCGATATGCTGACATTGCCGTGATGCTGGGGGGCTCACGGAATGAAATTTGAAGCCTGGATCGCGACGCTGGGCCTACTCTGCGCAACAGTCGGACCAGCATGTGCGATGCAGTTCGATCGAACGGTCCCCTCCGGAGCGATGGTCAGAATGCATCACTACCGCTCGTGGGGACCGAACTGCGAGGGCAATGGCGGCGTGGTGAGGCTGCTGACCAAGCCGCAGCACGGCAAGCTGACGACGCGCACCGTGGACTCGCGCATCGAGATTAACCGCTTCGCCCGCGGCGGCGGCACGCCGTGCACCGGACGGCCGATCAAGGCCTTTGAGGTCAATTACCGATCGAATCCGGGCTACCACGGCCCGGATAGTTTCACCATCGAGATGATCACCGGCAGGGGCAGCCGCGACGTCGATACCTATTCGATCACCGTCCAATAGCGGCACGCCAGCTCAAAATTCCAGCGGCGCATTGTCGACGACTTCCTTCATCACGAAGAAGGTGCGGGTCTGGCGCACGCCGGGGAGCGCAATCAGCTGCTCGCCGTGGATGCGGTTGAAATCCTCCATGTCGCCGACGCGGATCTTGAGGAAGTAGTCGAAGTCGCCGGCGACGAGGTGGCAGTCGAGCACGAATTTCAGTTTTGCGACGGCCTGCTCGAAGGTGGCAAAGCTCTCCGGCGTGGAGCGGTCGAGCACGACGCCAACCATCACCAGCGTGCCCTTGGCCACTTTCTTCGGCGCGACCATGGCGCGGACAGTGGCGATGAAGCCGTCCTCGAACAGGCGCTGGGTGCGGCGATGGCACGTGGCGGGGCTGATCGCGACCGTTTCGGCCAGCTCGGCATTGCTGAGCCGGCCGTTATTCTGCAGCAATCTCAAGATCTTAAGGTCGGTGCGGTCGAGCCGGGCAGCCATGAAAGGAACTTCCACAAATGTGAACTAATCTGGAAGGAATATTAGCTACCAGCGCCATTTCGCAAGAAGCTGCGCATTATTGGCGCAATATTCGAGAGCACATTTTCCCGACATGATGCTAGGGAGCCGCCAACACCAACGCCACTCGGGATGACCCATGAAGCTGGACAAATTTCCGCGCTATCCGTTGACCTTCGGCCCGACGCCCATCGAGAAGCTGGAGCGGCTGTCAAAACATCTCGGCGGCAATGTCGAGATCTATGCCAAGCGCGAGGACTGCAATTCCGGTCTCGCCTATGGCGGCAACAAGCTGCGCAAGCTCGAATACATCATTCCCGATGCGATCGCCTCCAATGCCGATACGCTGGTCTCGATCGGCGGCGTGCAATCCAACCACACCCGCATGATCGCGGCCGTCGCGGCCAAGCTCGGCATGAAGTGCCGCCTGGTGCAGGAAGCCTGGGTGCCGCACGAGGACGCCGTCTATGACCGCGTCGGCAACATCATGCTCTCGCGCATCATGGGCGCCGACGTGCGCCTGGTCGACGACGGCTTCGACATCGGCATCCGCAAGAGCTGGGAGCAGGCGATCGAGGAAGTAAAGGCCGCAGGCGGCAAGCCCTACGCCATTCCCGCCGGCGCCTCCGTGCACAAATATGGCGGCCTCGGCTATGTCGGCTTCGCCGAGGAGGTGCGCAAGCAGGAAGCCGAACTCGGCTTCAAGTTCGACTACATCATCGTCTGCACCGTCACCGGCTCCACCCACGCCGGCATGCTGGTCGGGTTTGCGGCGGACGGCCGTGCGCGAAAGGTGATCGGCATCGACGGCTCGTTCACGCCGGCGCAGACGAAAGCACAGGTGCTCTCGATCGCGCAGAACACGGCCAAGCTGGTCGAGCTCGGCAAGGAGATCGTCGCGGACGACGTCGTGCTGATCGAGGATTACGCCTATCCCGCCTATGGCGTGCCGTCGGAAGAGACCAAGGAGGCCATCCGCCTCACCGCGCGCCTCGAAGCCATGATCACCGACCCCGTCTACGAGGGCAAGTCGATGCAGGGCCTGATCGATCTCACGAAGAAGGGCTATTTCGAGAAGGGCGCGAAGATCCTCTACGCCCATCTCGGCGGCGCGCCGGCGCTAAACGGCTACGGCTACGCGTTCCGGAACGGCTAGCTCCTCTGTCGTCCCGGGGCGCGACGAAGTCGCGAGCCCCGGGACCCATAGCCCCAGGAAGATGTTTGGCGAAGACTCGTGGTGACTAGCTTGCCGTAGCCACATCCGCTTGTGGTTATGGATTCCGGGCTCGCCACTTCGTCGCGCCCCGGGATGACGGCGGAGTTTTCGTGGCGCGCCCTACCTCGTCCTCACGATCTGCAGCAGCTCGTCGCCGTAATGCTCGAGCTTCTTGTCGCCGATCCCCGGCACGTTGCGAAGCTCGTCCAGCGTCGTCGGCCAGGCCCGGACGATGCCGTCGATCGTTGCATCGTGCAGCACCACATAGGCCGGCACGCCGCGTTCGCGCGCGACCTCTGAGCGCCAGGCGCGCAGGCGCGCGCGCAATTCAGGGTCGACGTCGCCTTGCGGCGCGCTGGCCGCGGGCGCGAGGTCGCCGCGTCGCGACTTCGTGCGGCTGGCACGAACACGCGTGCCGGGCGCCTCCTCGCGCAGCCAGACCTCGGTCTCGCCGCGCAGCACCCCGCGCGAGGACTCCGTCAGCTTCAGCGCGCCGTAGGCTTCGCTGTCGCTCTGCAAATGGCCCATTGCCACCAATTGCCGCAGCACCGTGCGCCACTGCTTCTCGTTGAGCTCGCGGCCAACGCCGAACACCGACAGCTTGTCGTGACCGAACTGCGTGACCTTCTCGGTCAGGCGTCCGATCAGCACGTCGATCAAATGCATGGCGCCAAAGCGTTGCCCGGTGCGATAGACGCAGGACAACAGCTTCTGCGCCAGCACCTTGCCGTCGCGCATCTTCGGCGGCGTCAGGCAATTGTCGCAATTGCCGCAGCTCTCGCCCATCACGATCTCGCCGAAATAAGCGAGCAGGCGCCGGCGCCGGCAATGCGGCGTCTCGGCGAGGCCGACCAGCGCGTCGAGCTTGCCGATCGAGACCCGCTTGAAATCCTCCGATCCCGCCGACTCGTCGATCATGCGGCGCTGCTGCACGATGTCGGAGAGGCCATAGGCCATCCATGCCGCCGACGGCTTGCCGTCACGGCCGGCGCGCCCGGTCTCCTGGTAATAGGCCTCGATGCTCTTGGGCAGGTCGAGATGGGCCACGAAGCGCACGTCGGGTTTGTCGATGCCCATGCCGAAGGCGATGGTCGCGACGATGACGATGCCGTCCTCGTTGAGGAAGCGGTCCTGGTTGCGCGAGCGAACGCTGCCGTCGAGCCCGGCGTGGTAGGGCAGCGCTGCAATGCCGGCCTCGGCAAGCGCAGCGGCGACCTCCTCGACACGGTTGCGCGACAGGCAATAGACCACGCCCGCATCGCCCATGTGGCGCTCGCGGATGAATTCCTTCAGCTGCGACACCGCATTGCGCTTGTCGACGATCTCGTAGCGGATGTTGGGCCGGTCGAAGCTGGAGACGAACTGCGGCGCGCCCGTCAGCTGAAGCCGGTCGACGATCTCTTTGCGCGTCAGCTCATCGGCGGTCGCGGTCAGCGCGATCCGCGGCACGTCGGGAAAGCGCTCAGCGATGACGGAAAGGCCGACATATTCAGGCCGGAAGTCGTGGCCCCATTGCGAGACGCAATGCGCCTCGTCGATCGCAAACAACGCCACCTTCGCCTGCGCCAGCAGCGACAGGCAGCGCGGCGTGACCAGCCGTTCCGGTGCGACATAGAGCAGGTCGAGATCGCCGGCGAGCAGGCGGCGTTCGATGTCGGACGCCTCCTGCGGCGTCAGCGACGAGTTCAGCGCGGCGGCATTGACGCCGGCCTCGATCAGGCCTGCGACCTGGTCGCGCATTAAGGCGATCAACGGCGAGACCACGATGCCGCAGCCTTCGCGCAGCAGGGATGGCAGCTGATAGCACAGCGATTTGCCGCCGCCGGTCGGCATCAACACCAGGCAATTGCCGCCGTCGGTGACGTGGCGGATGATCTCGCCCTGCGCGCCGCGAAATCCCGGCAGGCCGAACACCGAATGCAGCACCGACAGCGCGTCGCGGCCGTTGGTCGGCGCAGGCAGCGGGGCGTGGGACGGAGCAGACATGGGCGGAGCAGATCAGGCCGTGAGATTCGTCACAAGGCCAGTCGCATGCTGGCGTCGGCGTGGCAAGACTGTTTGCGGGGCAACGCTGCTTGTTCTCCCCCTCCCCGTTCTTACGGGGTGAGGGGCCTCTCTCCGCGCATGAGAATGCCGATGGGCCTGTACCCCCTCACCCGGATCGCAAGAGCGATCCGACCTCTCCCCGCAAGCGGGGAGAGGTGAAAAAGCTACGCCCCGATCCGCCGCAGCGCTTCTGCGACGGTCACGATCGGCATGTTGCGCTTGGCGGCGGCTTCGAGCGCGTGACGCATCAGATGCGGCGTGCAGCCATAGGGGCTCGGCCTGTCGGTGACGTCGTGGCCGTAGAAGATCAGCCAGCCGCCGCTCGCGACCGCCTCGTCGAAATAGCGATCGACCCCCGCCTTGTCGATCTCGCAATCGACCAAAGGCGAGGCGCGCAGAAATTGGAGGTCGATGATGCCGCTATTGACGCCGGGAAGAATGCCGCGCGCGGAACGGAAGGCTTTTGCCAGCTGCGGCTTGCGCCACACCGAGGCGATGCCATAGGGATAGGCGAAATTCTGCAGCGTGATCGAGGCATCGATGCCGTGGAGATGGCTGCGGTTTCGTTCGATCTCGCGCGCCATCGCGGCCTCGTCGAGCGTGGCCGAGCTCTGATGCGAGAAGGTGTGGCAGGCGATCTCGTGCCCGGCGCGGTGGAGCCGGACGATGGCGTCATCCGACAGGCCATGCCAATGCTCCGACGGCTGACCGATCAGGCTGCCGGCGAGGTAATAGGTGCCGCGGCCGCCATGTTGCTCCAGAAGCTCGGCGCCCTCGCCTGCGGCGCTATCGGGGGCGTCGTCGAACGTGAAGCTCACCATCGGCGCATGCGCAGGCAGCCGGTGCGGCGCGGCGCGGAAATGCCGGGCCAGCCGATTGATCATGCGTCCCTGGAGTGCCGACCACACGACTGCGTTTCCCGTGATGCCCTCTTGCTCTACTGAAACATTCGTGCGCAGGTCGAGGCAAGCCTAACGCCCGGGTAATCCTAACGCCGAACCAAGACCGCCTCGGCTAGCGCACCGACA
Organism: Bradyrhizobium sp. NC92; assembly: GCF_025200865.1. Lineage (NCBI taxonomy): Bacteria > Pseudomonadati > Pseudomonadota > Alphaproteobacteria > Hyphomicrobiales > Nitrobacteraceae > Bradyrhizobium > Bradyrhizobium sp. NC92. The sequence continues at coordinate 615,522 of NZ_CP104171.1, read as the reverse complement.
TCGGCGCGTCGGCGTCCGCGCCGAGATAGCGCAACCAATTGCGGAAGAGCACCGCCGCCGCCTCGCCAGCGCCGATATCGCCGCGCAGGTTCAGCGCGGGCAGCTCGTTGCTGAGCGCCGGATGGCGCTGGTGTGCCGCCTTCCTCTCGAAGCGCGCCAGCTTCTCTTCCGTTGCTGCGTCAAAATAACTCACCGGCAGGTGCGGATAGTTCTCCCGCTCGCGCGCGAGATAGCGACCGATGTCACGCAGATATTCGCGCTGGAGCGACAGCGCGTCATATTCCGGGTGGCCCTGGAAGAACACGAAGCGGCTGGCATATTGGCGAACGAAGACGTCGACGCCGGCTTCCTCCGAGCGGGTCAGCACCTGATATCCGGCCTGCACAAGGTCGCTCTCGGCGATCTCGTTCAGACGTGAATGCGAGACCTTGAGCGGCGCAGGCGCAAACCGCGTCAGTGAATCGTCCGCCACGACGTCGCAATCGAAAATGCCGTGACATTTGGCCGGCAGCCGCTGCCGTTCAATGCCGTCGAGGTGCAGCACCGCGGCATGGGCGGCAAGGCAGGACCAGATCGTCGAACGCGTGTTGGCCTTGGCCCAGTCGATCAGGTTGGTGAGGTCGCGCCAGTACGGCTCCCGGTCGAGCTCGGGCGCGATCGGCTCTGCGCCTGTTACGATCAGCCCGTCGAATTTGCCGCGCTCGAGATCGGAAAGGTTGGAATATTCGCTTTCGACATGCCACTTCGCTTCCGGCGACCGCTTCACGCTGGGAAGCGAGAAGCAGTGGAAACGGATACGGCGCGAGCCTGCTGCGGCCTGAAGCAGCTTCATGAACTGCCGCTCGGTCGCCTTCAACGCGGCATCCGGCATGTTGTTGACGAGGCCGATGGTGAGCTCGGGGCCGGCATCGCGCGCGAGCTCGTGCGCGGCCGGCACCAGCGTCGGGCCCGCGATGACCTGATCCTTGTCGATCAAGATCGTCATGGACGGCGCCGCCTACTCCGCAGCCTCGCGGCGCGCCGACGGGCAGGCCTTTTCCAGCGCCTGGTCGATATCCGCGATGATGTCGGAGACATGCTCGATGCCGATCGACAGACGGATGGTCTCCGGCAGCACGCCGGCGGCGCGCTGCTGCTCCGCCGACATCTGGCGATGGGTGGTCGACGCCGGGTGGCAGGCGAGCGATTTGGCATCGCCGATATTGACGAGGCGCGTGATCAGCTTCAGCGCGTCGTAAAACGTCTTGCCGGCCTCCATGCCGCCCTCGATGCCGAAGGTGAACAGCGAGGAGGCGTTGCCATTCAAGTATTTCTGCACCAGGGGATAATAGGGGCTGTCCGGAAAACCGGTGTAGTTGACCCAGGCCACGCGTGGATCGACGCGGAGGAATTCGGCGACCCTGCGGGCGTTCTCGACATGGCGCTCCATGCGCAGCGCCACGGTCTCGATGCCCTGGAGCAGCAGGAAGGCGTTGAACGGCGACAGCACCGAGCCCATGGTGCGCTGATAGACGCTGCGCGCGCGCTCGATATAGGCGGTCTTGCCGAAGCGCTCGGCATAGACCAGGCCGTGATAGGAGGCGTCGGGCTTGTTGTAGGCCGGGAAGCGGTCGGCGTGCTTGGCCCAGGGGAAGTTTCCGGAATCGACGATGGCGCCGCCGAGCGTAGTGCCGTGACCGCCCAAGAACTTGGTCAGGGAATGCACGGCGATGTCGGCGCCGTAGTCGAACGGCTTGAAGAGGATCGGAGTTGCGACGGTGTTGTCGACGATCAGCGGCACACCATGCGCGTGGGCAATTCTCGCCAGCGCCTCGATGTCGCAGACATTGCCGGCGGGATTACCGATGGTCTCGGCGAACACGGCGCGGGTGTTCTCGTCGATCAGCTTCTCGACCGCCTCTGGCTTGTCGCTCTCGGCGAAACGGCCGGTGATGCCCTGGCGCGGCAGGATGTGGGAGAGCAGCGTGTGCGTGGTGCCGTAGAGCTGCGGCACCGAGACGATGTTGCCGCCGTGATCGGCGACGTTGACGAAGGCGAAATGCAGCGCCGCCTGCCCGGTCGCGACCGCGAGCGCGCCGACGCCGCCTTCGAGCTGCGCGATGCGCTTCTCGAGAACCGCGCTGGTCGGATTGGCGATGCGGCTGTAGCGAAAGCCCTCGGCCTCGAGATTGAACAGGGCTGCGCCATGATCGGCGCTGTCGAAGGCGTAGGCCGCGGTCTGGTAGATCGGAACGGCCACTGCGTGCGTGGTGGCTTCAGGCTCGTAGCCGGCGTGAATAGCGATCGTCTCGTTGCGCATCGTGCCACCTCCGCGTGGGGCGGGCCGCACTTATTGGCCTAGAATGAGGCATGTGCGTTGTCCGCCGTCCCTCTGTTAGAGGCGGGTGGTAAAGCGGACAATAATTCGCCTAGAGATCGAGGAAGTAACCCTAATGCTTGCTCGCGAAATGGCTGGAAACCGGGTTAAAGCCGATTAACGAACGCACGGCGCCACCCTCGCCCACGAGGACGAGCGGCCGCCGTCAGCGCTGCGATAGCTCGCAGCGTCAGCCCATCTGCTCCCACAGCCGATGGGTGAGCGCGCCGACGCGCTTCTCGATCGCAGCTGCGGCATCGAGGGCGAGATCCTCGCGATAGCGTCCGGCAATCAGCTGCACGCCGATCGGCTTGCTGTCATGCAGCGCCACCGGCACCACCGCGCCGGGCAGGCCCAGCACGTTGATGGCGGAGATGAAGCGGATCTCGCCCCAGAATATCTCGCGCACGCGCTCTGCGCTGACGGTGTCCTCGCGCGGGCCCGGCGTCGGCTTCACCGTGGTCGGCGCCAGCACGATCGGATAGTCCTCGAAGAACAATTGCCAGGCGCGGATGTGACCGTTGCGCGCGGCGGTGGCCTGCATCCAGGCCTTGAGATCGAGCACGTTGGCCTTGGCCTTCATGCCGCTCCAGGACTTGTGAAAATCCTCGGACGTGACCTTCAGCATGGCGGCCTCCTGCATCATCACGGTCTCGTTGGTGATGATGTCGCACCAGGTCTGCCAGACCCCGTTGATGTCGGGCACTTCGACCTCGCTGACGCGATAGCCGGACCGTTCGAGATGATCGGCAGCCTGGCGCAGCGCCGCAGCGACAGACGGATCGACGTCCATGTCCTCTGGGATTTTTGCCAGCGCGACCTTGATCGGCCCCTTCGGCCGCTCGCCGACCAACGGCGCCGGTACCCACCAGGGATCGCGCGGATCGCGCCGGCTCATGACCTCCAGCGCGAGGCGGACGTCGGCGACATGGCGTGCGAGCGGCCCCTGCGCCGACATCAGATGCGCCAGCATCGGCCGCTCCGACGTCGCGCTTCCGTTGAAGGCGGGGATGCGGCCCTGCGTCGGCTTGATGGTGGCAACGCCGTTGCAATGCGCCGGCCAGCGCAGCGAGCCGCCGATGTCGTTGCCATGGGCGATGGTGCCGATGCCCGCGGCGACCGCCGAGCCCGCGCCGCCCGAGGAGCCGCCGCAGGTGATATCGGGATCCCAGGGGTTGAGCGTCAGCCCGTGCAGGGGATTGTCGGTGAAGCCGCGGAAGGAGAATTCGGGCGTGTTGGTGAGACCGATGACGATCGCGCCTGATTTCTTCAGGTTGCGCACCACGGGCGCATCCGATGGCGCGATGAGGTCCTTGTTGGCGGGCACGCCGTTGAAATTCGGCCGGCCCTGGTAGTCGACATTTTCCTTGATGGTGATGGGTACGCCGTGCAGGAGACCGAGATCGCCGCCCTTGGCGCGCTGCTTGTCCGCCGCGTGCGCCGCCTTCAGCGCCTCCTCGCCGAGATCGACGACGACCGCATTCAGCCTGGGATTGACGGCGCGCATCCGGTCCAGATGGGCCTCGACGGTCTCCACGGCGGAGATCGCGCCGGCGCGGACCGCGGCCGCGGTCTCGACCGCGGACCATTGCCAGATCGGCCCCTTGGGCCGGCGGACCGCGGCTGGCTTGCGCGGTGCCGCCTTCTTGACTGTCGTCTTCGCGGTTTTCGCAATGGCGCCCTTTCGGGCGGTGCTCGTCTTGCTCGAGGCCCTGCTTACCTGCCTTGAAGCACTTTTCTTCTTGGTCGCCGTCTTCTTCGCCACGTCGCATCTCCAAAAAATTGCGCGGCGGAGGTTATGGAGGTCACGCAACCGTGTACAGGCGCGTTTCTGCATGGCGCATTGTCGCGACGCTCTGTCGCAATTCGCAGCGTTCTGAGAGAGCTCCTACACCAACGGTGGATTGAGCCGCGCGAAACCCTCCTGGACGCGATAGGGATAGTACGGATAAGGCGGCATCACGAAGCTGACCTCATCGAGCCGCTTGATCTGGTCCGCGCTCAGCGACCAGCCAACGGCGCCGAGATTGTCGCGCAGCTGCGCTTCGTCGCGTGCCCCGATGATCACGGAGGAGACCGTGGGACGCGACAGCAGCCAGGCAATCGCGACCTGCGGCACGGTACGACCGGCCTCAGCGGCAATCGCATCCAGCACGTCAACGACGGCATGGAGGCGCGCATCGTCCACGGACGGACCGAACTGTGCGGTGGCATGCAGGCGGCTTCCTTGCGGCAGCGGCCGGCCGCGCCGGATCTTTCCGGTGAGCCGGCCCCAGCCCAGCGGGCTCCAGATCAGAGCGCCGACGCCCTGATCGCGCGCGAGCGGCATCAGCTCCCATTCATAGTCGCGCCCGAGCAGCGAGTAATAGACCTGGTGCGCGACATAGCGCGGCCAGCCATGCCGGTCCGCGATGGCGAGCGACTTCATCAGCTGCCAGCCGGCGAAATTCGAGACGCCGACATAGCGTAGCTTGCCGGCGCGCACGAGCGTATCGAGCGTGGACAGCACCTCCCCGATCGGCGTGAACGCGTCGAAGGCGTGGAGCTGAAGCAGGTCGACGTGGTCGGTGCCGAGCCGTCGTAGCGCCGCATCGACCGAAGCCAGCAGTCGCTGCCGCGACGAGCCGGCATCGAGCGGACCGTCGCCAATCGGCAGGCTCATCTTGGTCGAGATCAGCACCTTGTCGCGGCGCCCCTTGATCGCAGCACCGAGGATCTCCTCCGAGGCGCCGTTCGAATAGACATCGGCGCTGTCGAACAGATTGACGCCGGCATCGAGGCAGATGTCGACCAGCCTGCGCGCCTCCTCGATGCCGCTGCGGCCCCAAGCGGAAAACAACGGACCCTGACCGCCGAACGTGCCGGTGCCGAAGCTGAGGACGGGCACTTTGAGCCCGGAAGCGCCGAGGTTGCGGTATTCCATGATCGCTCTCCTATTCCGCCGGGCACGCCGCGACTGCGGTCGCCGTGCGATCAAGCTGGAGGCTCCACAGCGCCAGAACGAGGCCGATGGCGGTGACGCCGGCTGCGACCAGCGGCAGCGCCGAGAGGCCGAGGCCGCGGTCGATGGTGACGCCGCCGGCCCAGGCGCCGAGCGCGTTGCCGAGATTGAACGCGGCGATGTTGAGGCTGGAGGCGAGCGTCCGGCCGCTGGGACCGGCAGCCTCCAGGACGCGGAGCTGAAGCGGTGCGACGGTTGCGAAGGCGGCGACGCCGAGCAGCAGGATCAGCACGACGCTGATGATCTTGACCGACAGCAGCGCCGCAAGGCCAAGCAGCACGATGGCAAGCGCGGCCAGTGTGCCGATCAGGGCGCGCGCAAGGCCGCGATCGGCGAGCTTGCCGCCGGCGACATTGCCGATCGCAAGCCCAACGCCGAACACCAGCAGGATCGGCGACACGGCGGTCTCCGAAAAACCGGTGAAGCGCGTCAGGATCGGCTGGATATAGGTGAAGACGACGAACAGTCCGGCGAAGCCGAACACGGTCATGGCAAGACCGAGCAGCACCTGCGGACGGCCGAGCACGGCCACTTCCTCGGCAAGCGAGATCGGCTTGTCGTCGTTGCCGACATGGCCCGGCACGAGCGCAGCGACGACCGCGAATGCGATCAGGCCGATGACAGTCACCGCCCAGAACGCTGCGCGCCAGCCGAGCATCAGGCCGAACCAGGCGCCGAAGGGCACGCCCAGCAGCGTCGCGACCGTCAGGCCGATGAACATGGTGGAGATCGCAGACGCACGCTTGTCCTCAGCGACGAGGCTGGTGGCCACCACCGAGCCCACGCCGAAGAACGTGCCGTGCGCGAGCGAGGTCAGCACGCGCGCGGCCATCAGCAATTCGTAAGTGGGCGCGAGCGCGCAAGCCGCATTGCCAAGCGTGAAGATGGCCATCAGCGCCAGCAGCACGGTTTTCCGCGGCATCCGCCGCGTCGCCAGCGTCAGCACCGGCGCGCCGACGAACACGCCGAGCGCATAGCCTGATATCAGCAGACCCGCGACCGGCACCGAGACGTGCACGTCGGCGGCGACCTGCAGCAGCAGGCCCATGATGATGAATTCGGTGGTGCCGATGCCGAAGGCACCGGCGGTGAGCGCGAGGACGGCGGGAGGCATGCGTTGCTCCAAGGGATGAGACGAGCCACGCAGATAGCGGCGCTGCCGCCAAACCATTAGAATGTCCGCAATCCAATCATTTGTGACATGAATTCAACATGGCCCGTTTCGACACCAACCGCTCGGCCGAGATGGAGGTCTTCGTCCGCGTCGTGGACCTCGGCGGCTTCACCCAGGCCGCGCGAAAGCTGCGCCTGACGCCATCGGGCGTCAGCAAGCTGATCTCGCGTCTGGAGGCGCGCCTCGGCGCACGGCTCGTCAACCGCACGACGCGCAAGCTGACGATGACGGCGGAAGGCCAGGCCTTCTACGAGCGCTCGTTGCGCATTCTCGCCGAGATGGAGGAGGCCGAACGCGAGGCGGCCTCAGGCGCGGCACCGCGCGGCCGCCTCACGGTCAATTGCAACATTCCCTTCGGCATGCTGCATGTGATGCCGTTGATCCCGCGCTTTCTGAAGCAGCATCCCGACGTCACGCTCGATCTCGTGCTGACCGATACGGTGATCGACCTGATGCAGGAGCGCGCCGATGTCGCCATCCGCGTCGGTCCGCTGCGCGCCTCGCGTCTGGTCGCGCGAAAGCTCGGCACCAGCCGCATGGTCGTGGTCGGCGCGCCGGATTATCTCGCCCGTTGCGGCACGCCGAAGATTCCGGCCGATCTCGCCGACCACCGCGGCATCGGCTGGACCTTTCCGCGCAGCATCCGCGGCTGGCCGTTCAGGCGTGGCGACCACGCCGAGGAGGCCCTGCCCCCGCCCGTCGCACGCGCCAGCGACGGCGAAGCCGCCCGCCGCCTCTGCCTCGGCGGCGCCGGTCTCGCGCGCCTCGCGCTCTTCCACATCGGCCCCGATATCGAATCCGGCCGCCTCGTCCCGGTGCTGCAAGGCTACAATCCCGGCGACCGCGAAGACATCCACGCCGTCTATGTTGGCCACACCGCGCCACTCCCGGCACGCGTGCGCGCGTTCATCGATTTCCTCGCCGAGCACGTGCGCGTGAGCGACCCCGCATTGAAGCGGGCCGCGGATGGGAAGTGGAAGCTGGTGGGGTGAGGCGCGATGGCGGAGCGAGCGTCAGCCAATCCAGATTGGCGATCATGTTCCGTGTGGCTGGACCGTTGAGGACACGCCGCCGGAGCTTGCGCGAGGGCGCGGAAATCGCGAAAATCCCGGCTGTTTCAGAACTCGCCAGGGGAATTCCACACACATGCAGTTCGATGACGTCATCCTCGGTCGCCGGAGCATCCGCGGCTACAAGCCGGATCCGGTGCCCAAGGAGCTGATTGCGGAAATCATTGGATTGGCGATGCGCGCTCCGTCGTCGATGAACACCCAGCCCTGGAATTTCTATGTCATCACCGGCGAACCACTTGATCGGATCCGCGCCGGCAATACCGAACGGATGCTGGCGGGCATCCCGCAGTCGCGCGAGTTCCGCACGGGCCAGGCCTTTGCAAGCAAGCACCGCGACAGGCAGGTCGGCGTCGCCAAGCAATTATTCTCCGCAATGGGAATCGAGCGCGACAACATGGAGAAGCGCCAGGACTGGGTCCTGCGCGGCTTCCGTCAGTTCGAAGCGCCCGTCTGCGTGATCATCACCTATGACCGCGTGCTCGACGGTAGCGACGATACGCCCTTCGACTGCGGCGCCGTGGCGACCGCCCTGGTCAATGCCGCGTGGTCCCGCGGGCTCGGCGCCGTGATCAACAGCCAGGGCATCATGCAATCCCCCGTGGTGCGCGAGCACGCAGGGATCGCCGACGATCAGGTCATCATGAAAAGCATCGCGCTGGGCTGGCCGGATGAAACTTTTCCGGCGAATGCCGTGGTGTCGGAGCGGAAGTCCGTCGAGGAAGCGACGGTGTTCGTCGGGTTCGAGACGTAGCGGCGCGGGCCGGAAGGGCTGGAGGCACAGCAGTGATCCGCGCCATGGTCCGACGTGTCCTTGTGCTGGCGGCGGCTTTTGCCGCCGCCTTGACGCCGGTCATGTGTCTTGGCGAAAGCAGCAAGCCGTTGCCGGCGAAGGCGACGCGGGAACTACCTGATGAGCTGCTCTCGCTGCTCGAGCAGAAAAGGATGCCGAAGTATTCACCTATCCTCGTGCGTCTTTTCAAGGAGGAGGCCGAGCTCGAGGTCTGGAAACAGGACACGACCGGCCGTTTCCAGATCCTCAAGACCTATCCGATCTGCCGGTGGTCGGGCGATCTCGGGCCGAAATTGCACGAGGGCGACCGACAAGCTCCGGAAGGGTTCTATACGATTACACCTGAGTTGATGAACCCCAACTCCAACTTCTATCTTTCGATCAACCTCGGCTTCCCCAACACGTTCGACAAGGCGCACAAGCGCAATGGCAGCTTCCTCATGATCCACGGCGACTGCTGGTCGAGCGGTTGCTATGCCATGACCGACGAACAGATCGGCGAAATCTATGCGCTGGCGCGCGACACATTCCTCGGCGGCCGCCCGTCGTTCCAGGTCCAGGCCTATCCGTTCCGCCTGACACCGGCAAATCTGGCGCGGCATCGAAACAGTCCCAACCTCGCGTTCTGGAAAATGCTCAAGGTCGGCAACGATCATTTCGAGACGACGCGAATCGAACCGAAGGTGGATGTGTGCGACCGCCGCTACGTCTTCGATGCGCAAGGTCCACCGAATTCGCCGTCGCCTCCAGTGTTCAACCCTACCGAAAAATGTCCCCCCTTCGCCGTCAATCCGGACATCGCGCGGCGGGCCCTGGAGAAGAGGCGCGCCGACGAGCTCGAATACGCGCGATTGCTTGAAGATGATTTGCCGGCCGCCCCGATATACAGCGGACTGGACGGAGGAATGAACAAGGTGTTCCTCACACGATTTCCGGGCAGAGTGACGCTTGCGAAAGTCATGCCGTATGCATCCTACCTGCCGCAATTGCCACCGATCCCCTGGATCGACAGGGATGGCTCGTTGACGAGCAGATGGTTTGGCAGCTTGTTGGACCAGCCGCCGGAATGAAATCCAACGCGTATCGGCTTCCCGTCAGGTCGGTGCTGAACGCTCGTGCGGCGTCCGCGATGGATCATCAGCCGACGGTGGCTGGCATCGACATTCCGTCCCAGCGAATGCGGTGGCGTCGGAGCCGAGATCTATCGAGAAAGCTACGGTGTTTGTCGGATCTGGGTTTGGATGGGTCTCCCGTAAGATCATGGGGTAACGCGGATGACGTCGAAAAGGCCCTTTGACGGCTTCGACTTCGAAGGCTTCTGGGACGACTGTCCGTATTCCCTGGAGAACTATGTCGAGCCTCCGCCAAGCGACGAGCTGATCGCCTCCATTGAAGAGGAGATGGGCGGGTATCGGCTGCCGGCCGCCTATGTCGATCTCGCACGCCGCCACAATGGCGGAATGGTCAAGCGCAACTGCCACCCGATGAAGGAGCGTACAGGCTGGGCGGAGGACCACGTGGCAATCGAGGGCCTCTACGCCATCGGCCGCACGTCCAAATATTCACTCGGCGGTGAGCTCGGCGCCAAGTTCATGATCGAGGAATGGGGCTACCCGCCGATTGGCATCGGCATCGCCGACACGCCGGCCGGAGGCCACGAGCTGATTATGCTGGACTACCGGACCTGCGGAAAGCGCGGCGAGCCGCAGGTCGTGTACGTCGACCAAGAGGCTGACTACAGCATCGCCGTCATCGCGCCGGACTTCGAGACCTTCATTCGAGGCTTGGTCGAGGAGTCCGAGTACGACACCGCTGATGAGGATCGGGCTGCTGCGATCGCAACCGTCGAGCAGGGAACGTTATCGCCGATCGTGGTGCGAGCTTTGGCCGCCGTCGGCGACCGTCTGCCGCACGGCGAGCGAATGTTGCGCACCTTGGCCCGGCAGATCGTGGACGAGAAAGGCTTCTTTGCCCTGCACGACGACGAGCGCTCGCATCTGATGTATGGGCTGATGTTCTGGCTCTATTCGAGCCTTTGTACCGCCAAGTCCTTCGAGGCTTTCGTGGGCCGTCCCGAGACCGGCACCTCCTACGACTCGCCCTGTTACGAGCTGATGATTGCTTTCGACCTCGTCGCCGAACCTTACGGCTTCAACACGCGCGGGTACGCCGAGGGCTTTGTGAGGGACTGGTGGGACGCGTGCGTCGCCCGCGGCGACATCGTCAAGATGGCGGAAGGCTACCGTCTGGCCCCCAAGGCCGAGGCGGCCCTGCTCGGCCGCTTGGCGACGTTTGCTGGCGCGCCAGGCAAGTAAGCCGGCGCGATTGATTCGAGCCGGTGGCGGAGGGAGAGAAACCGAGTTCTAACATTCTCCAGTCGACTAAACCACGCCCGCCTCGGAAACTGAAGAAGTTTCAACAACTTAGATTTTGGCATCGAAGGGCACTTACCGCTTAACTGCCTGGGCCATGCGAACGGGCCGACGGCGCGAATTCCGGACACCGCCCAGTTCTGTTGTGGACACGTCCCCTTCTAGGGCGAGCAGACAAGATCGCGCTGCTCGCCGACGGCGGCTTTTGACTCGAAGCGGGACAACCGTCTTCGGCTCCGATGTGCTAGTATGAAAAATCCGGTCAAAGGCTCCCTGGCTCCCATGAAACGGCGCGAGTTCATCACGCTGATTGCCGGCGCTGCGGCATCGCCGCTCGGGGCCCACGCGCAGCAGCGGGCTGGCCGGCGCCACCGCGTTGCGCAACTGGGACCTATACCACCCAGCTTCTTCGATGAGCTGGACAGAGTCGGCTTTGTCAAAGGCAGCAACCTCGAGATCGACAGTCGTGGCGAAAGCGCGGCCGCCGTATCTTATGTCAGTATGGCCGTTGAACTGGCCAAGGCCAGTCCAGATGTGTTGGTGGTGGTTGGGGCCGAAGCAGGGCGTGCAGCACAGAAAGCCACGCAGCGCATTCCAATCGTGGTGATCGCGGACGACTTGGTCGGCAGCGAGCTTGTCGCCTCGATGCCGCGTCCCGAAGGTAACACTACTGGTGTCGCCATCTTTGCGTTCCAGCTCGATGCCAAGCGCTTGGAGTTGCTACATGAAGCACTGCCGGGTACCCGGCGAATAGCTGCTCTCGCCGACCGCGTGCCGATACCAAACATGGATGCTCTTAAAAGCGCGGCCAAGAGGCTCGGCGTCGAGATCGTTCCGTTTGCCGCTCGATCAGAGGAAGATCTCATCCGGGTAATTGACGCCATGAAGATCGAAGAGGTTGAGGCCGTTAACCTGCTGGCCTCGCCGATCCTGGCATCGAAATTCCAGCACCTGATCCGCGATAGGCTAGCCCTCCGTCGTCTCCCCGCCATTCTGCAATGGCCCGAACAGGCGGAAGAAGGTGGACTGATGGCATACGGTCCTCGCCTCAGCGCGGTCTTCGAGCAATGCGCGCGTCAAGTCGCAAGACTATTGCGAGGCGCACATATTGCCGACGTACCTGTTGAGCAGCCGACAAAGTTCGAATTGGTCATCAATCTCAAGACAGCTAAAATGCTAGGTCTCGAAATTCCGCCGATACTACTCTCTCGTGCCGACAGCACCATCGAGTGAGTGTAGAATTCTGCTTCTGGCCCATCTGCGAAGTTGCGCCTCCGCGGTCGGAAGTCCGCTCGTTGAGCCAGAGCGGACCAGATTTGCTCAACCTGAGTTCTTCGCGTTTGACCCACAACGGACATCCGGCTTGGGATCTGCTACATTGTCTCAGTGCAGCCCTGGCATTGGGAGGGACACATGCGACGACGCGATTTCATTGCGTTTGTTGGTGCAGCATCCATGCTGCCTGCTGGCGCACACGGGCAATCCAGTAAAGTGCGTCGGATGGCGATATTGCATCCATCGCACCCCGTAACAGAGCTGAACGAACTTAGCCGCTTTCGTTACTACCGGGAGTTCTTCAGGGAACTTCGCCGTCTCGGTTATGTCGAAGGGAGCAATCTATTCATCGAACGCTTCTCCGGAGAAGGTCGCGTTGATGGCTATCCTAAGCTCGCTAGCGATGCCGCAGCTCGTAATCCAGACGTTGTTTTTGCGATTAGTGTTTCTCTGGTCCTTGCCATGAAGCACGCAACGTCAATAGTCCCCGTTGTTGCCATGACCAGCGACCCCGTGGGTCACGGTATTGCAGCCAGCATCGCTCGGCCGGGCGGAAACATCACTGGCGTTACCGTAGATCCCGGCTTAGAGCTTTGGGCAAAACGCATCGAGCTTCTGAGGGAGATTGCTCCTAAGATATCAAAACTCGGTATTTTGGCTACAAGAGCAAATCCGGAGGCAGCCGCAATACGGGACGCGGCCGATAAGGCCGGAATCACCGTTGTGGGCCCCTCTTATGTGGATACTGGGAGTGAGGAAGAATACCGAAGTCTCTTTGCGACAATGTCGCTGATAGGTACCGATGCTCTTTTCGTCGACGGTAGTCCGGAGCACATTACAAAGCGACAACTAATCGTCGATTTGGCAGGGAAGTCCCGATTACCGACCATTTACCCGTTTCGTTCGTTTGTCGAAGCCGGCGGGCTGGTAGCTTATGGGATAGATCTGGTTGAGATTTTTCGCCGTGCCGCCGGTGCCATTGATCAGATTCTCAAGGGCTCGAAGCCAGCTGACATTCCGTTTTACCAGCCGACAAAGTTCGAGCTCGTCATCAATCGCGCGGCTGGAAAGGAAGTCGGAGTAGTGTTCTCTGAGCAGCTACTTGCACGGGCCGACGAAGTGATCGAATGAGGAGCGTTCACTGCAGGTATAAAGACGGCTTCTGGCCCGTGGCTGACCTCGATGCAAAGCGCCGCTATGTCCGCCGTCGAGAGGTGAGCTGACCAAGATAATGCTGGCTACCGCCGGCAGCCTTCGGACCCATAGCCGACCTGCGCCACAAGCATTTGCGACGCAGCACTTGCACCCGCTTCGCGCGGGCGACGGTCGCCCGCGGGCCAGGAGCGCGGCGATAGCGCGGACTGCCGCGCGGTGGCTGCTGGAGGAAAGACACCGCGCGACAGCGCCAGCTACCGCGCAGGCTCGATCGCAACAACCGGGGAGAGGGCCAGCGCTGTGATCGCGCGTTCGCCGCTGCTGGCAATCTGCTCATCGCGACCTCCTTGGCGCGGCGCCAAGACCGGAGCCGACAGGCCAGCTGCAGACGTCTCCTGCTGAGCGTTGGCCGGGCCCAACGTCACGAACTGGTGCGGCGTGATCGGAAAGCCCATGACTTCATACGTCGGCAGTTCCGTAGCCTTGGCTCCGACTGTTCCCATCACGAGAGCTGCGGTGGCTGCGATCGCAAATCGATTCCACATAGTGATCTCCATGTAGTAGGTGGCCCTGACCTCCCAATCAGACTACTGGTCCGCCGCAATGGACCTGTCGCCGCCAGCGTGATAAATTCGCAAAATCGTCGGACCGGGTGCTTTTTGCACCCTGAGCAAAGGGCCGGCGGATATGGCGAAGGCAAACCTCGCACTTCTCGGCAGTTTCCGGCTCCAGATGGCCACCGGAGAGCCCATTCCGTTGACCACCAAAAAGACGACAGCCCTGCTGGCCTATCTGGCATTGCACGCAGGCGAAGCACAGACGCGGCCAAAACTTGCCGCTCTGTTATGGGGTGACCACAGCGAGACGCAGGCCCGCGACAGCTTACGACAGGCGCTGAGCATTTTGCGCAAGGCATTGTCACGCGCCTGTCCCGGTGCCTTGATTGCTCACGAGGACACGATCTGCCTTGCGTCGGCCGCGCTGGAGATCGACGCAAAATTGTTCGAAGATCTTATCGCGAAATCGAGGGTGGAGAACCTGGAGCGTGCCATCGGAATCTATCGCGGCGAACTCCTCGAGGGCTTTCAGATATCAGCGCCGGAGTATGATAATTGGGCAGCGGCGGAACGTCAGCGGTTCCGTGAACTCGCCTTGCAAGCCATGGCCAAGCTGCTCGACCATCACCTGTCCGCAGGTAATATCGAACGTGGCATTCACATTGCAACGCGCCTGCTAACCGCAGATCCTTTGCAAGAGCGTATTCACCGTACCCTGATGGTGCTGTACGCCCGGCAGGGCAGACAAGGCGCAGCGCTCCGCCAATATCGCAGCTGTGCCGAATTGCTCTCCAGAGAACTGGGAATTGAGCCGGACGCGCAGACCAAGACGTTGTACCGTTATATCCTGCGCGAGTGGAACCGCGCGCAGCCCACGGTCTCAACGTTACGCAGCTTGATGCCGGATGGTTCTGTCAGTGAGACCAGCGATCAATCACTAGACGCGGAAGGCCTGACCAGAAGCATTCCACCGTCGATGCACGCGAATGCCGCACCGAGCAATCTGCCTGTTGAGGCAACAAGTTTTCTGGGACGCGACAGTGATCTCGCCAGGGCCGGCGAGATGCTTGCCGGCGCGCGGCTGGTCACGCTGACTGGACCCGGAGGGATTGGCAAGACGCGGCTCGCGCTCCAGCTTGCGGCGAAGCTGCGCGACAACTATCCAGATGGCACATGGTTGGTGGAGCTTGCCGCCTTCGATGATCCCAATGCGACCGGTCACGCTGTCGCCGACGTTTTCAGCATTACGCAGCAAGCCGGCAAAACCATCGAGAAAAGCATCGCCAATTCGTTGTCCGGGCGAAGCCTTCTTCTCATCCTCGACAACTGCGAGCACTTGGTCGATGCGATCGCCGGCCTTGCACGCGAGATCCTGTCAGCATGCCCACGTGTCACCCTGCTGGCGACCAGCCGAGAGACGTTGATGATCGACGGCGAGCGGACTTACCCGGTGCTTCCACTTGAATGCGGCGAGGGAGTTGATGCACCGGCAGTGGAGTTATTCGTAGAGCGCGCTCGGTTTGTTCAACCACACTTCGAACTTAATGGTGACGGTGAAACGGTCTGCGAAATATGCCGTCGTCTCGATGGCATCCCTCTGGCAATCGAGCTTGCAGCCGCTCGAACGCGGGCACTGACTCCCACTCAGATCCGCGATCGCCTGGATGAACGCTTCCGCCTGCTCACGAGCGGATCGCGACGCGTCCTGAAGCGACATCAGACACTGCGCCACGCGGTCGAATGGTCATATGACTTGCTGTCGTCAGCTGAGCAGGCCGTGCTTTCGCGCGCGTCGGTATTTGCCGGAGGTTTTAGGCTGGAGGCTGCCGAGCGCGTTTGCAGCGGTGGCGACATCGATGCCGCCGACGTTCTCCACCTCCTGGATTCGCTGGTGCGAAAGTCGCTTCTTAGCGTCACACGAGCCGGGAAGGTGGTCCGCTATCACCAGCTCGAAACGATCAGACAGTTTGCCGAGGAGCGGCTCGACATGCTGGGCGAAACCGAGATCTTTCGGGGCCGCCATGCACAATTTTTTGCGGAGGACGCGGAGGCTCACCACAGGATCTGGCGAAGCCCACAGCAACTTATGGCGTATCACTGGCTCGATCAGGAGGTGGACAATCTGCGCGCAGCGTTTCGGTGGGCGAGCAGCCAAGAGGATATCGATGTTGCGGCCCGCATCGCATCCAGGATCCCGAGCATGGCAATCCTCCGGGTGCGCAGCGAACCTCTCAATTGGCCGACGGAGATCGTCAATGTGGCACGGCGCGTCGGCCATCGCCGGCTCGGCGCCCTGCTGACTTATGCAGCAAAAAGAGCGTGGAACCTGGGCCGTATTCAAGAAGCGACGCTCTACGCCGAGGAAGCAATAGCGCTGATCGGGAATGCCGACTTTGATCCGCCGGTCTGGGCGTTCGCGGTTCTGGCCATGATTGCGTCTCGAGAGGGCAATGCAGAAAGCGCTGTCAACTTTTCGCGTGCCGGCGCCGAGCACCCGGCGGACCGACGCGAGCGGCAATGCCTGGCAACGCTTCCCTTCTACCTGGCAATGACCGGCGCGCATAAGGAGGCGATGGCGCTCGCCGACGACATCGTGGACAAGGTCGCGGCCACTCGGACTCCAAGCTCGTTGATTGCTGCGCTGTTTTCCAAGGGAAGAGCCTTTAGCGAAGCCGATCCGCCCCGCGCTTTGGATGCGTTCGAGAAGGCCTTGGCGCATGCCCGGACCTCCGGTAACCGTTACTGGGAAATCGTCATCATCCCCGCCGTTGCCGAGTTGCAGGTGCGGAGTGGCGATCCGGTGAAGACGCTGCAAACCCTGCCGCGAATGCTCGAGATTTGGAGCCAGTCAACAGAGATCGGTCTTGCAACGCTCACGACCGGGACCCTGATTCTTCTGTTTGAGCGGCTGGGCAACCCAGAGGTCGCGGCCACGCTGAGTGGCGCC
This sequence comes from Bradyrhizobium sp. NC92, assembly GCF_025200865.1. Taxonomy (NCBI): domain Bacteria; kingdom Pseudomonadati; phylum Pseudomonadota; class Alphaproteobacteria; order Hyphomicrobiales; family Nitrobacteraceae; genus Bradyrhizobium; species Bradyrhizobium sp. NC92. The sequence continues at coordinate 598,822 of NZ_CP104171.1, read as the reverse complement.
CTTTCTCAGATGATCCCATCGATCGGTTTTTTCCAGGAACTGCCTGATATTCTCGCGCGCGTTCGTCATGTGCTCGGGAATGCCTCCTTCGAGGCGGCGAAGCGCCGCGGTGCGGCGATGACCCATCGCGAGATGGTCGAATATGCGACCACTAAAGTCCAACACGCCCTGGCCGCGATGGGCGCGTCTAATGCCGAATGTCGATAACTTGCGGAGCATTAGTCAGAATGAACGATGATTGATGGCCCTCAGCCGAACAACACAGCCGCCACCAGCCATGTCGGCTGTCTGCGGGGGACCGGACGTTGTGCGATGGTTATGGTAACCGCCGCTCGTGAACCCTTAGCGGACCTGTCCGACTTGGTCCTGCGCACGTCGTTATCAATCGGCAAGATCGGCGCCGCAGAAATGACGTTCTTGATTTGGACTGATGCTTCATTTCAAAACCCGGACTACAGTTGCGTCACGTTTCTGGTGCGGTCGCGCAAGGTCTGAAGCGCCGGACCGATGCCAAGGCGCCGGGCCTCGGCTACCAGGTCGGCAAGCTTGCTGGTCGTATCTTGTTCGGGTTGGCAGCGACCATATGCACCGACCGCGCGTCCATATCGGATGAAGAAGTTGGCCCAAGGTAACGGTTCTGACCGTGTATAGTCCTCGAGCGCCACACTGTACCGCTCCGCGCCGTCCCAATCCTCAGAGTCTAGCGCCGCATCCATCGCGTACCGGAAGAACCACAAATGATTGTGGCTCACCGCGCCTTTGCGGAGAATCTCCTCGCCTTCCGTCAGCGCTGCTTGACGTTCATTTGGATTTTCAGTCGTGACCGCAAGATGGCCAAGGATCCACGGGCCCACAAAATTGACTCCGACCTCGCGGCTGATCGCCAAGGCACGGTACAGCAGGTCCATCGCCTCTGCGCTACTCGCCTCTGCGCGGGCGACCATGGCCAGATCGCGGAGGCTGGTCGCCTCGAACCTTTTGGCGCCAAGCTGCCGAGCGAGGATCAGCGCCCGCTCTGATGCATCTTCCCACGTGCAAACTCGCCGGTCGTGCGGAACACGGCGCAGGCCGCGTTGTGGGCGATGATTTCCGCCCGCTGATGCCCGACCCGCGCCGCCAACTCGACCGCCGTCTGGGCTGTCGCGAGCGCGTCGGAGAACTCGTTGAGGTAGACTTTGGTATGTGCGACCATGCTGAGATTGGCGACTTCGATGCGCCCGGCACCGGACGCTCGCGATAGCTCAGCGCAGCGGCTCAAGTGCCGATGGGCAGTGGCCATCCGACCGCGTGCGTATTCGGCATCGCCCAGGCCGCCAAGCGCACGCGCCTGCATCTCTGGCGAATTTGCTCTTCGGGCGCAGTCGAGCGCACGCTCATGCTCCTGCACGCACTCGACGAGCCTTCCGAGCGGGAAGTAGAGATTGCCACGCAGGTGATGCGTCCGCGCAAGCTCGGCCGAGAGATCCTCGTTAGCTGCCGCAGACGCAGCCTTGTCCAACATTGCAAAGGCCTCATCAAAACGATCCGTCACACGCAGGCCGGCGGCGAGCCCAAGCCAGGCCCGACACCGCTCGATGTCAACGTCGGCGACTGCCAAGGCCTGCTCAAACGCGGCAATTGATTCCGAAACCGAACCGAAATCGTGCAAGATCTCCCCCCGAAGCAGGGATAGTTCGCTCAGATCGGCCCGCTTCGTTGCCAGGGCAATCCCGCGTTCGACGAGGCGCAGGGCCCGTTCGGCCCGGTATTCCGCTGCTTGGGCGCGAGCCGCTTCCAGATAAGCTCGGGGTGCGCCTTCGTCATCGCCGCGATCGAGATGCTGTGCGCACAACGTCAGGTCACGGCTCGTGAACCAAGCTGCGGCCCGTCGGTGCAACGCGCGGCGCCGGCTCCTGAGCAGCGTCTCGTAGACGCCCGCGTGAATCAGCGCATGGGCGAAGAGGAAGTGATCGTCCTGAGGCCGCACGAGGCGATGCCGCACCAGGTCGGCGCAATTCCACCCGGGCTGATCGAGCAGGTTTGCCAACGCTTCGGCGGTAAAACGCTGGCCGAGCACTGAGGCTGCTTGCAGCGCCCGCTTGTCCGCCAAAGCGAGCCGATCCAAGCGTGCCTGTATCAAGCTGCGGATCGACCCCGGGATCTCGCCTTCGGTGCTGTCCGCGGCATGCCGCAATAGTTGCTCCAGAAATAGCGGATTGCCGGCGGCACGTTCGACGCAGCGCTTGGTGATCTCACCGAGAGTGTCGAGGTAGGCAGCGGCGAGTCTGCTGGCTTCACGCGGCTGAAGCGAACCGAGTTCAATCGTCACGATCGGCTGGTCGGCAATCGTCGCGCGTCGGAGCTCATGGAGCGCGTCGCGCTCGATCCGCGAGGTCATGACCAGGAGCGCCGGACACCCAGCGGTTGTCTCGACAAGGTTCGCTGCATGATCGAGAGTCATCTGGTCAGCCCAGTGCAGGTCCTCAATCACCAGCAGCCGAGGACGACGGTCGCTCACGCGGGTGACTAGCTCGGTAACGGTCGCCCGCTTGCCGCGGTTGCGGGCCGCATTGTCCATCGCATCATAGAGCGTACGTAGCTCGGTCGATTGCGGCACATTCAGGAGGTCGTTCAGGTACACCCGCCGCTCGTCAGCAAGCGTGCCATCCTTGAAGGCCTTCTCAGCCGCTGCGTCGATCTCTTCCTGGCTGCTCTCGCCCGTTAGGCCGAGCAGGCTGCGGATGAGCGAGCGGATTGCGTCTTGGCCGGAGCCCATACCGAAGTCGAGCACCAGCCCGCTGTGACAGGCGAAGTTCTCTTCCGCGGCCTTCACCTGGAACTGCTCAAGCAGGCGGGTTTTGCCGATTCCGGCCTCCCCGTGGATGTAGATGGCGCCACCCCGTCTCGTGTTCCGGCACTGGACCAGCGCTGCTTCGAGCTGCTGTAGTTCGCGTTTCCGTCCAACAAAGACTTGACGTTCCGAACGGGCCGGCTCGTGAAAGGCGCGGAGTCGCCACCCTCTGACCGGCTTTGCGAGGCCTTTGATGGCCAGCTCACCGACCTCGGAGCAGTCGACCCGTTCGGCAAGCGCCCGGTGGACTGAATCTGAAATGAGGATCTCGCCAGTCTCCGCCTTATCCGTCAGGCGTGAGGCGAGGTTCACGGAGTCGCCGGTTACCGTATATTCAAGATGGCGCGCACTGCCGGTGCCGCTCGCCATAACCTCGCCACTGGCAATGCCGATGTGTACGCCAATAGGGCGGCCAAGTTCGGCCGCAAGCATGGGCACGCGGCGCCGAATTTCAAGGGCAGCCCGGACGCATCGCTCGGGGTCATTGCCATGGGCCACCGGAGCTCCGAAGACAGCCATCACGCAATCGCCAATGTGCTTGTCAACAATTCCGCCGTGATCGGCCACGCTTGCATCGGCAAGGTCGAAGAAGCTTCCAAGGAGGGCGTGGACCTCCTCTGCATCGAGTTCGTCGGCGAGCTTCGTGTACCCGGCGAGGTCGGCGAACAGCACCGTTACCTGCCGACGCTCAGCCTCCGGCAGCCGCGAAGCCACCGCCGAAATCGAGGCCGGCGCGCCTGGGATGGACGTCATTGCCGTAGCATCACGCAATGCCGTGATCGCGGCGAGCAGCTTGCGCCGGTGGCCGACCGAAGTGACGCCCACCCCGATCAGATCATCGGCGGTCAATTGGACAAGAACCTGGGCGTCAATGTCGTTCTCGCGGAATGCCCGCTCGTATTGCCCTAGTCCCAAACCGTGCAGCCAAGCCGCAACGTTCATGGGGGCCTCCAGGCTCGGTTGCTTCAGAGCACCAGTTTCGTAAACCTACCCCAAAATTTTATGTTGGGCGCGTTCAAATGTAAGCACGCAGTGGTGTGAAGGTCAGCTCCTGGCCCCAAGGTGAAGTGGTCCAATTGGCCGTTGAGGTCCGCTGTTAGTTGCAGATCGGACCTGCCGCTCTGCTCACAGCTCGCGCTCCATCGCCGGGTGTTTGCGGTTCTTCACCTTGACTCAGTATTTGCTCCGCCCAGCCTGATAAGGCCGGTCGCGCGTTTCGACACCAACCCTTCCAGCCCAGTTTGCAGGCAGCGCGAAACAGATCAGGCCCAAGCTCGCCGCGTTCGAAAGGATTGATGAAGACACCTTCAGGGCGCCGCGCCAGCAGACGCTCTAAGTTTGTCTTCCGCATCGACAGCGGGAGCATGCGGAGCTCGTCACCGCCTTCGGCGAGAATGTCGAAGGCACAGAATTGCACCTCGTGGTCATGCTTGCGTGAGTGCAGCGCGTTGAAATCGGAGATGCCATCGACGCCAAGCACGACAGCTTCGCCGTCGAGCACGAATTGCTTCTGGCGGACCTTACGCGCGGCTTCCACAATCCACGGATAACGGCTGGCCCAATTGTAGCCGCCGCGCTTGATCAGACGCACGCGGTCGCCATCGCGCTCCAAGCGGAAGCGATAACCATCATACTTTATTTCATGCAGCCAATCGGGGCCGTCCGGGACCGTAGTGCCCTTGTCGGCAGGCAAAACTCAAATCAACGCATGCGGGAAAGATAGGCATTCTCGGCCTGAATACGAGATGCAACAAGCAGTCGAAAGCTGCGGCCTGTTCTACGGCCTGAGCGGCAGATCAGGCGCGACTTCGCTCCCGGTGCTCTCACCGACAGCTTGCTCCACTCAGATGCGAGCCCAGCAAGATGTTCGGTCAATCGGCCAAACAACTCGCGCTTTTTGGGGATCGGTCGCCAAATCTCGAATAAGTGCGCACTCAGCGGCGTCTCGCCGAAGCCTCTCTAACTGGGCCTGCATGTCTTTCATTTTGCGGCCTTGTTCCCTTGTCGGAACATTACAAATACTTGTTCCAGTCACAAGTGAACACAGCCCAATCACCGAAGTGGATTATCGTGCGAACTGCATGGCGCATTCACGCGCCAAGCCGTCGGACCGCCTGCCCTATTGTCCCCCTCCAGCCCCATAGGAGGGCAGGCTGGTCCGGGGGTGCACAGCGGCATCGATCGCGGGTTTGGTTCAGAGGGCGGCCGCGCTCGGCTCGACGTTCCGATTGGCTTCCAATGAAGGTTTGCCGGTAAACCTACGGTTCCATGGTATTCTCCGACCTCACAGGCGTGCTGGAGGGCGAGACATGGCGATCTACCTACATTTGCAAACCCACGGTATGGCACCGAAAGAAATTGCGTGTATCATAAAGGCTTACGAACAAACGCTACGTGCTCTGTGCGTTAAAGATCGCGACGATCCGCTCACGGAATTAGTGGCGAAAACAATCATCAAGATCGTCCAAAAAGGGCTCAAAGACCCTGCACAGATTTCGGCGCAGGCGATCACCGAACTCGAAATGCTAGGCGAGCGCCGACCGGCGAACTGAAACGATCCGGAGATCGGGAGGTTGGCTATTGGGCTTCGGGGCTTCGCAACGTGCGAGGCGCGCCATGACCCCTGTCCCAGTGGGCGATGTGTTCCTCACGGTCGCAGTCATGGCCGTGATGTTCGTGGTCGAGATCGGCCTTTTCAGCCTGATCGGAATGTTCTGAATGGAGCGCTCATCCCGCTCAGGATAGCGCGTGCCGGATGCCTTAGTTTCAGCTCAAATATTGCAAGATCGCCCGCAACCATCGTCGCCGTTCGGCGTCATGCGTAATTGCGGACAACTCACTATGGACGAAGGCGAGGAACAGCAAGAGCTTCAACGCGAGATCATGCGCTAGCGCATGATGGAGCGCGACGTTACCGACTCGCTCGCGCTTGGGCTCCTGCACGACATCCTCGCGGAAATAGAAGCGTCGCTGCAAGCTTTGACGGACCAGTAGAGACGCGCCCAAGCTGTGCCGCGTCCCCAAAGGGAATTCCACGTGACCATTCGCGTCGATCTACGCGGCGCGTTCCTTGTCTGTCTGTTCCTCTACGGCGGTCGCAGTTTCTTCCAACTCCTTTTTGTAATTGCCTGCGAACCTCTCAATACTATCGGCCCACATCCTCAGCATTGAGACCTGAAAGCGCATGATTGGGTTCAAGGCATTCATGCCGATTGCTGTCGCTGCGGCGATGCGTCTTTGTGGTTCGCGCGCGAACCGGTCTGAGTTAGCGGATTTGTCTGCCATGCTGCTCTCTCCTTCTAATGTTGCTTGCCTGAAGCTAGTAAGTGGCGGGCTGTGCGTTGCGTGACTCTAAACGTTCGGCCAAAATTTGATCTACCGCGAGTCTCGCCGATCGGTCGTCGTGCAGTTCGTCCAGTTTTTTCAAGTAAGCGACCGCCGCTACTTGCAAGAGATCGAAATCGTCTTCGCCGGTATCACGAAGATTGACGACGTAGCGATAGAGGGCGGAGCACCGAGTATCGTTCTCGCTGATGCCGCTGTGAAGCAGCAGGTAGTTTCGCCAAGCGAACGCACAGGCGCCTTCTATGGACTGAGAATTCATGTGCACCTCCCACGGCCAGAGAAAGACTGACGATCCGTTTCGTTCCGCGAAAGCTCCCGGCTGTAATATTGTTCCGTAGCTGCGCTGCAGGATGTTTTTTGCAGCGCCCTTCGGCGTTCGACAGAGGCCCTCAATGTGCAGCTCGCAGAACAATTTTCCGATTGGGATTAGGATTCCAAACTCGCGCAGGGCAACCCTGGAGCGGTCATCATTGTCCCGCGCGGTGCCAGCGCTCGCATCGCGCGAAACATGGAGCGCCCCTATATTTAGTTAATCTTTCGGGCGGTTCGCGTGCGGCCTGTTCTCCTACTTCTTGGGCTATGGCTACTGATCAACGTGTTTGTTGTGATCACGATGCCCTCTCGCAGGCCGCGCTTGCCGCCTCGACCAGCGCGGCCAAACGTCGATCGAAGCATTGGATGCAATCAAGCGCCTTCTGAAAACACTGCGCCGTTGAAAAGTCAGACGATTGCGCTGTCATTAAACCAGTCAAACACCGGACTTTCACTCGTCAATCTAATTTGCGAGACTTTCAATCCGACACAAACAATGGCTTGCGAGGAACAAGCCCGAAGGAGGTTCGCAGTGGAGAAGGTGCGACGCTTACGCGCGATGGGTTCGCTGTGCCGTCAACAGGCCGCGTACAACAGCATGAACAAATGGAAACTCCTCGCGGACGCGGAATGCTGGGAGCACTTGGCTGAGCTTGAGCTGTCGTCCCACTTCCGGGAATGCAACGTCGCTAGCTCAATCAGCTCGCTTGATCCGGCTGGGTGAGAAAACTCCTGCAATCGACCAATGGGCCAATTCTTCAAACATCGGGGGCGTGCAATGGCTAGCCGTAGTCGGGCGTTGAACCGCGTTGTCCTGTGCCTGCGTGCTCAGGCGCTTCTTTTTCAGCTTGCCGAACTTGAGACCCTTCGAGGGCGAGTGCGAGAGGCCGAGGAGAATACAGCTCTCGATCAAGCGGCAGACCCGGTGAAGTCAACCATTCACTGATTGATCGCAGGTCGTTGAGCGCGCTGCTGGGAGGGGTACGCCGCCACCGGGCACACGGCCGATTAGCCCTCAATGTGTTTCACCGTCGAAATCGGCCAGCGACTTTATGTCCCGCGACCGAGATGCGAAGTCCGTGCTCATCATCGAGGAAGACATGATCAATTATGCCAGCCTTGCCGTCGATCAAAACGACAGTCTTGCCGACTAGCTCCGTCTCGGCTTCGTGCAGTTCGCGCAAGATGTTCATCGCTCGCGCGTCGCCGGTCCTTGCAGCACTCACGATGAACTCTGCTTGTGCGATTCTTGTATTCTACCACTCTGGTATTTTGACGCGAGCACGTAATAGGGGAGTTCCAGGCGCGTGAATTGAATTCTGAGGCGATCCCTTGGGTCTTACTTGTATCTGCACCACAGACGTGGCCGTTCGGAACTCTTGCAGTCCGCAATGAGTTACAGAGCCGCAGACTGGATGGAGCATGAGCGGTCGTGATCGCGCCGGTCGGCAGCACTTGAACAGAGAGAGGCGACAATGAAGGCACCACTTCTTCTTGTGGGCGCATTAATCATCGGATGCGCCGCCCCGGCACTGGCCGATGAGTATTATGTAGTGCAGGGTCCGAACCGCCAATGCACCGTTACCACGACACGTCCGGCGGACAAGGAGGTCATAACACAGATCGGTCCGCTGGCCTTCAAGAGCCGCGTGGAAGCCGAAGATCGCATCAAGCAGACCAAAGTCTGCGAGGAAGGCACAGTTGGTAGTAGCAGCACGACTGTCATCAAAGAGAAATAGCCGAGGGCATCATTCCTATTCGTCTTTGGCTATTCGATAAAAGTCGCGCCCATTCCTGTCGGCGCGACTTTTTGTTCTCCAGACACCAACTGACCAACGGCTTGGGCGCCTAGAATATCGTTGCGCGTCCCGCTCCGTATAGCGCGGTGGGCGGCCCATCGGGCTGCATTGAAGGAACGAGAGCAGCGCGCGGATGAATGGATCAAGACCGTACCGCACACCGACTATGGATTCCAAACTCGCGCAAGGGCAGCCCTGGAGCGCGCCGCAGCGATGCGCGGGCTGTCGGTCGCCGGTTCGTCGAATGGCTTGTCGGCCCCGCGCTGGCCGATGCTGGCCTGGTTAAACAGCCGAACCCGGAGGGCCGTGAGCAAAGCCAAAAAATTACAAAGGCGCCCGAAGTCGGCTCCTGGTGGCTAAGCAGAAGTTCTCCGCTCAGCTAGAACATTACCGTTTTTGACCCATGGCGGACTTACGGTGCAATTGTTTCCCAGGGGAGAGGATCATCCCTCCGGTCCGGGAATGAAGCAGCGCCACATAGGAGTCATTCTTCCATCGGCGTAGGTCGGCCACCACCAAACCATCGCCCTGCCGCTGAGGTTCTGGCGGTGGAGCACGACAGAGTTTGGCACGTCAAACCACTGCCCGGGTTCGTTTAGCCGATGAGGATGTTTCAGAAGAACTCTATAGCCATTTTTTGCCACATCCCACTCGGCCTCCGCATATTGACCGTCCCCACCATCACAGCACGGCTCACCTGCCTCGTTCTTGAGACTTTTGAACCAAGCGTTCAGTTCTGGCCGCATCAGGTCATGTGAAGAGGCTGTGTTGATGCCGAAAAATGTGACCGTACACAATCCCACCACGCGCGCTACGATCAACCGATAAGGATACGCCGGGCGTCCATTGGAACTGGCCATGGAAACCTCCGTTTCCCAGCCCGTTTGCGTGGGTCGTCGGTACCGCGTGAAGGTTCAACCGGAAGTGCATGCCTTTAGAGGCGCCGATCACTTCCTCGGCAGGGCATTTACTTTTTTGCGTGACGCCGACTCATTTCGCCTCTTGGCCATCGGTGAGTGGTGGCGCCTCGCCACGAGGTGCGCTCACCAAGGCATAGCGACCAGATTTGCTCACGTTGAGTTCTTCGCACTTTGGCCCAAAGCTGACTGGTAAGGCCGCCTCTCGGACGTTGCTCCCGTTCATCCGGCGTAGAGCACTTGCCGAAGCAAGACATGACAGCTCGGAGAATTGTCGGGTGCACATGCAGGAATGCAAGGATCTGTTGTTAGGCGGGGAGCCAGGCCGAGGCGACCGTTCACCTCTTGATCCGCAATTGGCGGAACATCGCCAAGACAGACCGCTACACTGAGCTGGTGCGGAACAAACCTCCGAAAGAGTAACGCTGCCGCCCGCCTCGCCTGGCGGAACAATTTTCCGAGATCTTTTTTTATGCCCAGCATTTACCGAGCGGCCATGAGGGAGGCGCTGTTCCGGTAGTACAAGGGCCCCGGTCACCCCTCGCCGGGTTCCCGCTCGGTAGACCTGGCAGCCTGTTTCAGATCAGGCCTGCGATGTCGCCTGTTGGACCTTAGCCCGAACAGCTTACCCGGCCATCAGGCAGTCACGTACCCAAATTGTTCAAGTTCTCGACCTGGGGATCAGTAATTTGACCCCGAGCGTCCTAACTCGGACGCGAGTGTCGTACCTCGTTTGGGAACTGTTTGTACGTGCGCACATTGAGAATCCGTCGTTAACGGCTCAAGGAGCACCGATGTGACCGGGCGCCGTAGAGTGATCCAAACTCGTTCCCTTGACGACCGAATGGCCGAACTGGCCGCCGCACTCACAGAGCAAGCCAGTCAGCTTCCTCCCGGGAAGGAACGGGAAGACTTCCTGAGGCGGGCCAGGATCGCGGAGACTGGCGCTCATATCAATGACTGGATTCATTCCTCCGGCCTGCAACCACCCGAATAGTTGGAACCAAAGTTCACTTTGGCAATTACCGTATCGCAACGCGAGACATTGCGATGCCGGAGGATTTCGACAACCAAGTCTTTAAACGCTACGCCCACCGCCAGTCCCGCTTATGCAATGTTTGCGGCAAGAGCCTGAAGGAGGTGCGGTCTTTTCTCAATCCCGTTTCTGGTGGAACCGTTCGCATGTTTAAGTGCGCGTGCGGTGACCAGACTTGGACCGAGGAAAAGTACTGACTCACCTCCTCCAGTTCGCTTTAGATCCATTTGATACAGCGCTTTGACTTGCAGCATGGCAGGTTTAAGCATGGCCTCACATCCCAACTTGTATCGACTGACCAATTCACTTCGACAGGATCATCTGGCGCTGCAGCGCGCCCGCGCGATGATGCATGACGTTTCGGAACTGCCGCTCCTACAATCAGCTCTGAGCGAGGCTTTGGTTATTACCGGCCAAAAGCTCGGCAACATTCAACTGATCGACTGGAAGACGGGCCATCTGGAGATCATGGCTCAGCAGGGGTTTTCGGAAGACTTTCTCGACTGCTTTCGTCGTGTAACGATCAGGGACGGGTGCGCTGCGGTCGTGCGCTGTTTAACCGGCAGCCCGTCATTCTCGATGACGTCACAATGGATCTCCGATTTCTGCCTTTTCGGGACATCGCCGGACGAGCCGGGTTCAAGGCCGTGCAATCAACCCCGCTCATGACCCACTCCGGCGCCCTCGTTGGTGTACTTTCAACCCACGGCCAACATACTCCGAGTGAAAACCAGCTGGGCCTAATCAGGAGCTTAGCCATACGAACAGCTGGCAACATACTCCGTGGTCGCGCGGCGAGATCCGCTTTTCCCGATTTGGATGGCTTCGCCTTGCGCCAGCGGCTGTCCAAATAGCAGAGCCGCCAGTCAAACAGCTCGGTCCCCAGAGGCAGCCTCGCGACCCGATTTGTGGCCACTTGCGGTCTCGGCGATAAGTGGCGATGACCATTTTCAGGGTTGGCGCAATCGAAGCCGTGACCGGTTGTCGACGTCGCCTATTGGCCCTTAGCGGTCAACTCCAGTCGGCCTGACACCGAATCAGGACCTCCCTGCTGAATACTGGCAAGCACTCCTCGATGACCCTCGCGCACAGGCCGAGCCCGTCGTCTCAGAGGAAGGAAAGCGACTAGGCCAGATCGCTCGACATATTCTGAGGGTGAGCTGCCGGCGGTGTGCCAGGACGGTCGAGATTCAGAAGGCTGACGCTGTTCGGCTGTATGGCCCGGACGCAACTTGGAGAAACGTTGGTCAGCGCCTCCTCGACAACACCTGTACGCAAAGGACAGGACGCCATGAGGAGGATGGCTGTTGGCCGTCGTTTGACGTGGCCTGATTGAGCCAGGGGGACGGCCCATGGCTCCAAAACACCACCCGACCCCGCTCTCAGGAGGCGGCCGGAAGGCTCTATCGAAGGAGTTGGGGAAAGCGAGGGCAATGACGACAATCCTTGCCGCACAATCGTCGGAAGCCCGGGCCAAAGGCGAGGCCCTAATCCAGACCGCCGATAAACTTCTTTGCCAAAGCTGGAACGAGCGCATGTGGGCTGACGGTGGCCCGATCGATTCTTCGCCATCGATCGACCAGGCGGTGAATGGTGGGTACGCATGGCTCGAAATCGAATGCTCTCGCTGTAAGACGAAGCGAGAAGTTGACTTGGCCTCTTTGCGTCATCCGCCAACAACCCATGTCCACGATCTTGCCAGCCGTCTTCGTTGTAGCAAGTGTGCCAAGGCTGGCCGTAGGCCGACCGCAACGTTGTTGCAGCTGGGGCCGCGGCCGCGGCAGTTCGATCAGGATACATGAGAATGTGCAATCTCTACTCGATGACGAAAAACGTCGATGCGATCCGGCGCTTGTTCGAAGCGCTCAACAGCAGCGTTGGCAACTTGCCGAGCATGCCTGGCATCTTCCCGGACTATCCCGCACCAATCGTTCGCAATGCCGCGAATGGCCGGGCAATCGTCATGGCCCGGTGGGGCATGCCGTCTTCGCAAAAGGCCTTGATGGATGCTACCAAGAAGCGAGCCGAAAAGCTTCAATCGAAGGGCAAGTCGGTTGACTTCAAGGAGCTACTGAAGATGGAGCCCGACAGCGGCACCACCAATATCCGGAACGTCAGTAGCGCGCACTGGAAGCGCTGGTTAGTTCCCGAGCACCGATGCTTGGTGCCGTTCACGTCCTTTAGCGAGTACGACACTATCGACGGAAAGAAGGTGCCGGTGTGGTTTGCGCTCAGCGAAGACCGGCCTCTCATCGCCTTCGCCGGGCTCTGGACGAACTGGACGAGCGTTCGAAAGGCCAAGGAAGGTGAAGTTACCACTGATGTGTTCGGCTTCCTCACCTGCGAGCCTAACGCGGAGGTTAAGCGCGTTCATCCCAAAGCCATGCCCGTCATCCTGACAAAGCCCGAGGAATACGACGTGTGGCTCCGAGCACCTTGGGAGGAAGCTGAGGCCCTACAGAGGCCACTTGCGGATGGGACATTGCAAATCGTTGCGACCGGCGAGAAGGAAGATGCAGGACCCAAGGAGTAGACGAGCCTCGTACGATTTTGACCCGGTTGGCGTCGCGCCTTAACCATAGGTCCAGCTCCATGTGAACGATCCGGGCATCGCGGGGTTTAACGACGGCAGCATATCGGTGCGCGCGATGATACCCCTGTCTGTCACGTTTATTCTTACGGCGGCGCTTGTATGCACTTGCGCTGTTCTCAAACCAAAGATTGAGGCCTGGCTCGACGAATGATCGGAACTGGCCCCCCGCGGATCCAGCGGCGCGGTTTGAACATTCGAGCTGGGTGGCGATTCGCGTATTCGACGTTATGGAAGAAGTCGGCCAGCGACCGACTTTCACTCTGCTCAGTTTGCTCGGTCAAGCAGCGGCAACCCACACTCCGCTAAGAACGCGGCCGTTCCTTCGTAGAAGGCTGGTGGACGGGTGGCGTCAATCGAATCCCCCCTCGGAATGTAGATCACCATCCCCTGTCGCGCGCGTGTCAGCAGCACACGGTAAGCGTTGGTCAGATAGATCTTGCGGTTGTCGTCATTGACGTTCTGCCATCGCGTGCCGGAAAACCGATAGAACTGCCACCTGCCATCGACCGACCGAAAATCAGCATCCCAGCACACCCCCACCCAATCGAGCTCCAGGCCCTGAATATCGAACTCGGTTGCAGGATCCTCCATATAGTAGGACGAGCGAACATCATCTTTTCCGTTCAAGAACCACGTCGTTGCTTCGATCTTTTCGTGAACGTTGAGTCCCTCAGGCTTCAGGCGCGATGCGCCCGACGAGGCCACTAGACCAATGCGTTCCGAACCCCGCCCACGATCTCGGAGCCATTGCCGAGCGTGGCCGAGCTCTCGCGTCAGGACGATCGGATAGGTCTCCTTAATCGCCTGGTATAGCGCTTTAGCCTCTTTGGCCTCCCCAGCGACGAGGGCGCCAACGAACGCAGAGAGCTTTTCGGCACGAAACGATCGCACCGAGACCGCCAAATGAAGCGCCGGCAGAGATTGGCTCTCAAGCCCTGCGAGAAGTGCCGGTAGATCTTGCCCCCAATGGTAGTCTCGATGGGCTAGTTGTTCCGAAGTGTAGACTTTCCAGCTCCGAAAGCTTCGCTGGAGCGCGGAAAACCATTCGGTTAGGCCCGCTTCACCGGCGTTGATCTCCTGTCCTCCGCCTATGAGACATATGATTGTGCACCAGCCGTCGTGCCTGTCCATGACGCTTATGAGAAACTCAGGTTCAGACATCTGGAAGTTCGTCTGCCCCTTCTTCTGGCTCATAAAGTTTGCCAGATGCTTGGCGTCCCATGCCCGCTGCGCCTCGTCGAACACCGCAACCCGCTCGATCGGAGGCTCAGAGGTGACGAGGTTGCTGTCGCGGAAGTGCATAATGTTCTGAACGAAGCTTTTGACTTTCCGGAGCGCGTCGGACTTCTTACTCTTCTCGCCGCGCTCCTTTAATTGCGCGTGTTCGTCCCGTGCGAGTGCCTCGCGCAGCACCTCCACCAAGGGGCCGTTGCCGGACAGGAAGACGGCATGCTCTTCCTCGTGAGCCTTCGTCCGAAGTGTCACGAGATTGAGGCCTGCCAAGGTCTTTCCGGCACCCGGCACTCCCGTCACAAAGCAGATCGCCTTGCGTCGGTGAGCCTTGGCATCCTCGATGATGTCAGCAAGGCATACTGCCGTCTGACTTAGATTTTTAGCTCCGGCGTCGGAGCGCGTAATATCTTCGACTCGATGGCCCTGGTAGAGCGCCTGCGCGGCTTCAATGATTGTGGGCGTGGGCTTGTAGCCAGTCCGCGACCACTGGGCGCCGTCCAACTCAGCCTGCTTTGGTATCTCACGCACGACACGCCCGAGGATTTCTCGCAGATTATCCCCATTCGATTTGACCGGGCTTGCGATTCCGTCATTTTGCCATGCGAGCTCAACGGATGGATTCGCCGCCATCGTCGCCACAACGATCGGCACGATTCGCCGATCATGGCTCCCAGCATGGAAGTTCTTGAGGTCGAGGGCATAGTCGACAACTTGATCGAGGGCTGCCGCTTCGAACTGATCCGAGCCCACTTTGAATTCGATGACGAAAACGATTCCCGCCGTAGTCACCACCACATCGGCACGCTTGCCCATGCGCGGGATCGCAAACTCAAATGCAATCCAACCATCGAGCCCACTAAATTGAGCCCGCGCGAGCTCGATCTGGCTCAGCCAAGCGTTGCGCTGCAGCGCTTCTAGTGCAAAGGGATTCTGCTTGGCGAGACGTCCCAGAATGGCGTCTGCGGTTAGATCGACAAGCTCTTGGATCGAGCTCGAATAAAAGGCACCATTCATTGTGTTTCGCGCGCTTCCGCCTGATTTTTGGTTGATATGATGTCGAACGAGATCAATTTAGCAGCAATGGCCGACATATTATCGAAGTCCCAGGACTATCGGGTTCTTCGTCGGCTCGTGCCCCGGACAGAATTCACTCCATGCGACGGACAGGCAACAAAGACTGGCATTCTGCTGGATGTCGAAACCACCGGCTTGAATACAGCGAAAGACGAAATCATCGAGCTGGCAATGGTGAAATTCGACTATCTGCCAGATGACAGGATTGGACGAATCACCGATTTCTTTTCATCCTTCAACGAGCCTCAGAATCCGATCCCCGACGAGATCATCGAGCTCACGGGCATTACGGACGAAATGGTGTTGGGGCATCGGATCGATCCGAATGCGGTTTCGGCGTTTGTCTCGGACGCTGTGATCATCGTCGCCCACAATGCAAATTTTGATCGGAAATTTGCCGAGCGCTATTGGCCCGTTTTTGAGCGGAAGCCGTGGGCATGCTCTGCGACGGAAATCGAATGGCGTAGGCACGGATTTGACGGATCGCGCCTGGGCTACTTATTGGCCGGCGTGGGCCTCTTTCACCAAGCGCATCGCGCAATCGACGATTGCCGGGCCTTGATTGAAATTTTGTCCACAAACGTACCAAACCAGCTTCGATCGGCCTTCGCTATTCTCCTCGAACGCGCTCGGCGCAAGACAATTCGGATATGGGCGGAACAATCGCCCTTCGAACTAAAAGACACGTTGAAAAAGCGAGGTTATCGTTGGAGCGACGGCACAGATGGAAGGCCGAGATCTTGGTACATCGATGTCGACGAGGCTCACCAAGTAGCAGAAATCGATTTCCTGAGAACGACCATTTATCTGCAGGATGTCGATCCAAGAATTCAGACGTTGAGCGCGATGAACAGATTTTCGAGCCGCATATAGAGGAATAGTGGAACTGCTGCCCGGCCCCGCAATTCCCGGTAACGGCCCAGCTCTACATCATCGATTCTGACTAGCGTGCTTCACGTTGGGCCTTGAACGCAGCAATGAATACCTCGACCCCGGCGATGGTTAATCCGTCTTCGGTGATGAGGCCGAGCTGCGATAAGTTGACTGTCTCATTGGGACTGTCATTCTGTGTCGACCCGCCGCCGAAAAGCTTGACGACTATTCGCTGCTCCCGCCGCGTCAGCCCATTCCAGAGCTTCAAATCAGCCACCTCGATGCCTCGCGCGAATCGCTCCTGACACTGGGGAATTAGCTGACCAGTCAGAGGCGAAATCGTGGCAGATGCCGCAACGTCGCCATTGCGCGCTACAAACATGCCGTAAAGTCGCCCATGATTACAGCGCAGGGTTCTTTCTTCACCCGGCTAGGACTTTTCCCTGTTTAGTCAAAGTGGGCTTTTTGTTTTTATTTCTGAACTTTTTGCGTGCGAACCAGGAAGACCGGTCCCGCGTAGGAGCCTCTAGACTTTTGACCACCCCCCACCGCGGACGTTGACCTCACCTGTGAGCAGCGCAGCGGGCAGCAAGCACTGCCTCGCCAAGCGTCTTATCATCCAACCGCCCCTGACGCTCCAGTTTTGAGAGGTGGGACCGCTGGTGATCGTTCATATCGCCGAGAATAAGCCAGCCGTCTGAGCCAATCCGCCGAGCGATACGATTCTGAACGACCTCCAACGGCTCCTCTTGCGACTGGAAGGCCCTCACCCTGCGCTCCACCTGAGCCTTTGCATCTGAATTTTCATATGAAGGTTCTAATGAAGGTTTGTGCCGCAAGTCCTGCGGCGTGGTCTGCCGACGTTTTGCGGCTTGGCCGGGCCGCAGCTTGTTGGGATCAAAGCTGTTGGCTGAACGGGGATCGGGCATAGCGAGCTTATAGCGGTAGCCAGCGTAGTGCCCACGGCGTTTCGGCATGATTTCACGCTTGATAAGGTGGGCCCTCTCGAGAGCGATCGAATGCCGTTGAATGGAATCGACTGACTGCTCGGTGTCCCCAGCAAGGCGTTCCTGTGAAGGCCAGCACACACCATTCGGATCTGCGTAGTTGGCTAGAGCCAGAAGCAGAGCCTTACGGCGTGTCGAACCAGTGTTTTGTTTGATTGCCCAAGCTGTTGCCTGCCAACTCATGGGCAATCATCCGCTTCCGCATAGATAGCCTTGCGGGCTTCTTTTTCCTTCCGAAAGGTCCCTAGGAGGCGATCGTCTTTGCCGAATGCCTCAAACGTCTTCTTGTCGACTTGGACGTATCGGCCGAGCCGCTCTCGACCGAAGTAAACGGAATATTCTCGCGGCTCTTCAGCCAGTTCGGCCAAAATTTGGGGCTTGCTCTTCACGGCTGACGCTCCACCGAGCCGCGGCAGGTGTTGGCATCAATCCAAGCGATGAGGTCACGCCGCCGATAGCGAACAGCTCGGCCGACCTGAACGAAGGGCGGGCCCGCGGCGCGAATACGCCACGACTGGAGCGTCCGGATGGACAGACACAACAGGTCTGCCGCCTCCTGCTCTCTCAGCAGGGCGTCAAGGTCTTTTTGTGTGTTCTCGATGGGCATGTCGGTACTGCATCGTTTTTGATGCAGTAAGACTGGCTACGTTGGAGTACTGAAAATAGCCGCCGCGATCTCGAAGTGCGGTGATTAGAATTACGACTGCCTACGGCGGGGTCCTGGGCGCTCCCAAAGATACCGCTGTTCTTCGCTCAGCCTATCCAGGGCACGGGCTCGGCATCTCGTGAACTCTCGCTTGCTAAGTGATTCCGGCCACTTGGGTATCGCCTCGTTCCAGAGCTGCTCGTTAGTCATCGGCTCGATTGTAGGATCCGACATCATGGCAAACAGCCAATCTACGCACTGGCGGCGGGATTTGTCTTTGGTCTGGATCTGCTTTCGAGCCTTTGTCGGTTTAGCCGCCTCCGATTCCCCCACGGACGGTTGCGGGATCACTACCGGCTCCTCGGGGACCTGAAGCCAGACTCCTGTCCAAACGGCCACCGGACGATGATCCCGCATCTCGCAAACCGCACTGTTCTCGACATCTAGCAAGAGGTCTGGTCGCGACCACTGGCCCCTACCAATGGGCGCCTCCAGACCTGTAGCTGCGGCGGTGCCGACAGCAATGAGCTCGCCACGTACAAGAAGAGTTTTGAACGAGCCGATCCGTTCAGCGAGCTTACGGGAAACGGCAATCTCCTCGTCAGAAGGGCTCGGCAACGGCTGACCTATGAAGATCACGGGCAGGCTAACGAAAGCGGAAGCAATAGATTGCGCGGTTAGGTGCAAGGACCAGTGAAAGCCGAACGGCGGTCCTGGAAACCGCCCTTCCGAAAAGACCTCTGCATTGACGGGTCGTTTTTCTAATGCCTTCCGACCTAGCTCAGCGACCTCTTCGTCTTCTAAGACGTGCCCACGAAACGCGTCGCCGATCGCCAATCCGTCGAAGCAGTTCACCTCCAGAGCTTTGGTTCGCGCCCATTTGTCGACATCTGGCTTTTCGAACGGCATTGGCGACTCCGAATCAGTCGGTCCATTTTTCCGCTTCCAGGACGGAGTGGAAGATCCAGCGGACAAACTTTCCAACAGAAACATCCCTCATCGTCCACGCTCAATTGCGATGCCATGCGTCCTCCTACCGTTTCATATGAAACCGTTGGACCGTTGAGAGGACTGCGCTGATTAACGGCGCATGACTACTCAAGACGAGGACACACTCCCAGAGCTCGCTAGCCTCCTCGCGGCAGCCCTCGTGCGGCTTTTGGCGCGGAAGTCCAGTCAAAAATCACGCGGTGAAGCAAAATCTCTGCTCGACTGTGGCAGGCCGTCTAGGGGTGATGTCGGTCGCAAAGCCGAGGAAGTTAGCCCGTGAAAGAGAGCGCTTTATCGCAGTTGGCGGCCCTGAAAGGCGCCTCCGCCCCCGTTCTGAAGGCTCGTTGGCGCGAGCTTTTCGATACCGAGCCCCCTGCCTATAACCGCCGCTTCTTGGCGAGCCGGCTGGCCTATCGCATTCAGGAATTGGCCTACGGCGGTCTGTCCCGCGAAACCACCGAGCGGCTTAAAGCCATGGCCAAGCAGTATGCCGACCAAAAACCGGCCGACCGCAAGGCCCGACCGCCTTTGCGCCCCGTCGCCGGCACGAAGCTGATCCGCGAATGGGAGGGCGTGGAGCACTGCGTCACCGTTCGTCATGACGATTTCGAATATCTCGGCCGCCCCTACAAGTCTCTGTCCTCAGTCGCCCGCCAGATCACCGGCACCCAGTGGAACGGCTGGGTCTTCTTTGGCCTCAAGAATTCGGTTGGCAAATGACCTCCCGCCGACCGCAAAAGCGCCCAGCTAGCCCATTCGCAAGCGCCTTTGAACATGCCGACTTGCCTCGTTCGGCAACTCGTAAGGTTCGCTGCGCAGTGTATACCCGGAAGTCGAGCGAGGAAGGCCTCGACATGGACTTCAACTCGCTCGACGCTCAGAGAGAATCTTGTGAGGCTTACATCGTGAGCCAGCGAGCGGAGGGTTGGGCGGCGGTTTCCGACCGCTACGATGATGGCGGATTCTCGGGTGGTACCCTCGAGCGACCGGCCCTGAAGCGCCTTCTGGCTGCCGTCCAAGCCGGCAGGATCGATGTCATTGTCGTCTACAAGATCGACCGGCTGTCGCGGTCGATGCTGGACTTCCTCAACCTTGTCGAACTGTTCGAACGCCATGGCGTGACGTTTGTCTCGGTCACCCAATCTTTCAATACCAAGGATGCTATGGGCCGCATGGCGCTCAACATCCTGGTGACATTCGCTCAGTTCGAGCGCGAGCTGATCGGGGAGCGGATCCGCGACAAGGTGGCCGCCTCTCGCAAGCGCGGCAAATGGATGGGCGGCTGGACGCCGCTCGGCTACGAAGTCCGGGATCGCAAATTGCTGGTCCACCAGGGCGATGCCGAGCGGGTTAGGGCCATTTTCCGGCGCTTCGTGCAGTTGAAGTCTGCAACCCTGCTCGCCCGCGAACTTATCGCTGCCAACGAGCGCACACGGTACGGTCACCTCCTAGACAAGACCCTGCTGTACAGGATCCTCCGCAACCGTGTTTATCTCGGCGAGGCCGTTCACAAGGGCACCTGCTACCCCGGCGAACACGAAGCGATCATCGACCAGAAACTCTGGGATCAAGCGCACAGCATTTTGAAGGAAAGCCCCCGCAAGCGCGCCAACAACAGTCGGGCAAAAACGCCGGCTTTGTTGAAAGGCCTGCTGTTCGGCCCGGACGGCGCGGCGATGTCCCCGACTCACACGCGAAAATCAGGCAGGCTTTACAGCTACTACATCAGCCAGACTGCCATGAAACAGGGCCGATCAGATTGTCCGGTCAAGCTGGTGCCAGCGGCGGAGCTCGAGCGCATCATCGTCGATCAAGTTCGTCGACTTCTGCAAATGCCTGAGGTCATCGTACAGACCTGGCGTGCGCTGCGTAAGCAAGCCATCGAGGTCAGCGAAAGCGAGGTGCGAAGCGCGCTAGTCGACTTCGACGAACTCTGGGATGAGCTATTCCCGGCAGAACAAGCTCGCATTGTTCAGTTGCTGGTCGAACGCATAGACATCCATGCTGAACAATTGGATATCACCTTGAAGATCCAAGGACTAACGTCGCTTTCCTCGGAATTGCAGTCGCAACCCTTCCAGCAGGCCGCCGAATGAACAGACCGACCACCCTCACCCTTGGCCCCATTAGTCGCCCCAAGCTCAGCGGCGACGGCCGGACAATGGTCGTAAGCATCCCGATTTCATTCCGACGATCGGGCGGGCGCAAGCGCGTGGTCACGCCTGCAAATGTCCAAGCTTGGGCGCCTCCGAAGCCGCAGGTGGACAACACCCTGATCAAAGCCGTGGTGCGGGCCCATCGCTGGCGCAATATGCTCGAATCCAACCTGTTCAGCTCAGTGCGAGAGCTTGCCAAAGCTGAGAAGATCAACGAGTCCTATCTTTGCCGCGTACTTCGGCTGACCTTGCTTTCGCCGGCCATCACCGAAGCGATCCTGAACGGCCTGCAGCCTGGCGGGCTTGAGCTAGCGCAGCTGTTGAAGTCCATCCCCGCGGAGTGGGATGAGCAGCAGGGTTTGATCAGCTCACCGTCCCGAAAAGCTGAAGCGCGTTAAAACCCCTCACAATGTGGACGTGGTTTCGGCGACTCCGGATTCGCTGATCGAAAGTTATGGAATTTTTCGAACGCCCACCAGGACTTCGCACCTCTGATGTTATGGCACTTTTGCCAAGTCGATGACCTTAAGGCTATGAGCCGCTTCCTTTTGGAATTCGGCACTGAAATAAGCGAATTGATAAAGTCATGTACGATCATGCGCCTTTGTGGCCAGACAGTTGAACCCCCTTGAAAGCTTCCGTTTGCTCTAAGGCCGCGCTGCGACGATCCCCAAGATCAATGAGAGCGTCGAGAATTTTGAGGAGCGATTGAGCATCATCAACCCCCAAGGGGAAGTTCCAATCGGCTTGACGTTGAACGATGGCGGCCAGTTTTGCCGCCAAAACGGTCCCGGACCATCCCTCCTCCGAGTAGTCGATGTCCCCGAGCGCGGCGTTCAGCTGGCTGCCAAAAGCTGAAATAGGGAATGCTTTTCCGGCTCGCTTATGGAGCTCGATATACCGGCCCATGACGAACTGCGACCAGCCGGTACTGCGAACCACCCGATTGATAATGGGCATAATGGTCGCAATTTCCGACCAGTTGCCGTTCGCAAAACGCGCGGCACCAGGGCAGTCATCTTCGACATTTACAAAGAGGAGAGCCTTGATCAATTCCGGCATGGAATAGCCGTGAACCTCTCCCGCGCGCCAGCCGTTCGGCTGGAAGACCCGGTCGTTGATCAGCCGCGTCACACAATCATCCAGTAACGTAATCGTATTAGCTGGGATAACCGCGGCGTCAAAGACATGGCGGCGTACTGTTTTGTCTGCAAAGCTGGCCAAGACCGAAAGCGCCTCTTCTTCTTCGGTCAAGAATGGCCCGATAAGGGAATTGCGAGCGGCGTCCAGTGTGACGAGGGGCGCAGTCCTCGCCAACACATCACCGAATTCGGCGCTCCATTCGTGCAAGTCGGAACGCCGGTCACCGTTCCGATCTTTCTTCGATTTGTCGCGCCATGAGGGGACAAGGCTTTCCTTGGTCCACGCAACGAGATCAAAAAGCATCGCCTCCATGTGAGGGCGATAGGACTCAGAAACTAACCAGCTTTCCAGAGGCATTTTTGCGAACAACTTTGCCGCTGTCTGCGAGTCAAAGTTCGGATCGGGCATATGCCAGTAATCTTCTGGCATGCCCCGGCCCCGGTGCGTTCCTCCCTTCGCCCAAGCGGGCGGGAGTTTTGGCATCGGACCCGGCGCTTTTTCCTTGAGTGCGGCCAGCGCGCTTGCAAGGGCATCAGCGCGCTCTTTTTCGTTTGCGGAATGATCCCAGCCCTCGTTTTTGAACTCACCGCTGTGAACAACACACAGGCGCATGGCGAGCTGAAAGGCTATCCAGCGAACAAGCTCGTCCTTGTCGTTAAACAGCGCTTCGAATGCGAGCTCGCTGACGACGTTCAGCGGGTGAAGTGTGAGCTTTGCGAGCCGCTCGACGCTATCCGCACGGGGCGCGTCGCTGCGCCGGTCGTGAAACAGGGCGATCACAAGCCGCCGCTTGGGATGCCAAGGAACAATCGAACCGCCGTAAGTTTCAGGGTTGTCGGTCATGGCTTCGGTTCGGGCCAGAATTTCCCATGCCCAACCTCGCTCCGGGCTATCGGCGGCACTGAACCGGATGACGCATGCGGCAACACTCGACGCAACGGATGGGAGCGACGATGCCATGTCGTCCTTGCCATCGAAAGAAGCATTTGTATCGATGCTCTTGACGTGAGCAACAGCGGCGTCAAGGGTTATCCCCTCTTGGAGCGTGCTCTTTGAGATAGATTCGTTGGCCCAGCCGACAATTCTCAACCCCTGGAGCGCTTTCGTACTTCTCTCGAGTCTCTTTTCCTGCACGGGCGTGAGCGGTTTTGGACGGTCGTACATGATCGCAACGCGATCCTCGTCGTAGGCGCTCTGTTTGTAGTTGGCGCGGTCACCGAGGCCTGCCCAGCCTTCGGCCTCCTCCTTCAGGTGATCCGTGCAGCTTTGATCAGCCTTATCCTCTTCGGTCTCGTACGGGAGTTCGTTGGGGAATTCGGCGAGTGCATCCTTGAATTTATCGCGGAGAGCCGCATCCTTGTTCAACGCAAAGAACATCGCGAACTGGATGATGTTGCGGTTGCGGTATTCGCGGGCGTCCAAATAGGTTTTCGCCGCAGCCTTTTCGCCGTGCAAGCGCGACAGAAAACCATAGCCGAGTATATCGATATTCTTCGACGATTCCTGCGCGTGTCGCGCGCGGTCGTAGGCCCAGATGCGCTGACAAGTTGCCAACGCCATGGTCGTTTCAGTGGTTTCCCATGATTCAAGCGCGAGATCGAGAGCGATTCCGAGAACACCGAGACACTTATTGCCCTCAACAATGTCCTTAATGACGTCGCTGACTGGCCTGCCGCCTTCGGCCTGCTTGAATGCCCAATAGGTCAGCGCGAGAAACGCGCATTCCAATGCCATGGGCGCTAGCTGGCCTTGGCCCCAACTATACAAGCGCCAATCGCCCCAAAATTCCTGTTTGCCCCAAGGGAACGTGATGGTGACGGGAAGCGGCGTCCCCAACTCGCGCCGCCGGATTTCGCGAACCTGTTTCCAGCCTTCGGTTGCGTGATTGGAAAGATTGCGGATAAGCCGCAGCGCCACGTCGGGCTTGTGTTCAAAGAGGCTTTTGAATGGTTCGTGGAGTGCGGATGGCGGGTGAAAGAAGTTGTTGTGACGTTCGATACCGATGTCGTCTACATCATACCGGTCTTCCCCCATGGGGAAGTGGATATGATCTAGCATGCGCTGCTGGCTTTGCGTGCGTTCCGCTTCCGGCACGGCACGAACTTCAGCAAGGCGTTTGTAATAATTTTCGCGCTCTTGCCGCTTTCGCCTGTATTCGTCGAGCGGCAATTCCTCCATGAGCTGGGCTTCAGCGAGATCAGCCAGCAGATCGGGATCGACCTGCGACATGATCGGCGAGAACGCGATCAAATCGTCGAAGTCATTCCGGCGACGGTCCTTATCGGCGATGGCGCGGTTGAAGATCCCTTTCGCAAACTCAGGATAGCTTGCGGCGGAGCGCAACAGGATTGAACGCAGGGCCGTACCAACTTGTGAGCCTTCGTTGCGGCTGGCTCTGTAAACGCTACCGCTGTCTTCTGAGTCGCGCA
Source organism: Bradyrhizobium sp. NC92 (assembly GCF_025200865.1). Taxonomy (NCBI): domain Bacteria; kingdom Pseudomonadati; phylum Pseudomonadota; class Alphaproteobacteria; order Hyphomicrobiales; family Nitrobacteraceae; genus Bradyrhizobium; species Bradyrhizobium sp. NC92. The sequence goes on along the minus strand of NZ_CP104171.1, from coordinate 574,439 downwards.
GCCTTCCTTGTTCCAACCGGGTGAGCCAGTCATTCGCCAATGTGAGAATGGCCTTCGAGCGCGCGTTCCTGATGTTGGAAAAAACGTTTTGCCAGACGCCGAAGACTTCAATGATTTTCGGAATCAGCCGGACCGGAAAGGCCGCCGCCTCCACAACGATCCAATCAATCAAGCGGCCCCATGCTTTGAAATCTGAAGGCCAGCCCAGCATGTCAGCAACAGCGATATTGTCGACGCCCTCGACCGGGGAGCGAATCTGACCGAGAAAGATCGGGCTCGGAATGGTGTGCTGCGCCTGAAACCAGACCAGAACTTTTTCGAGCAACGCGTAATCGTCGGCTTTCAAAAGCTCCAAAAACTCTTCCTTCGCGCTGTCGAACGCCGGAGTGAACGGTATTGCCGTGAGCCATTCGCGCCGCCACTGACGCCGCAGGTTCTTTTTCTCCAGCAAACGGTAGCCTTGCGTCCACATGCCTTTTTCGGTCAGCGCTTTTTGGGCCATCAAGCTGACGACGCGCCCGAGCAAAGGTGGCTCGCCCGCGTCTTCAATCGCCCTCAACCAATCGTCGCCCATATCGATCAGTAAACGAAGGAACGCCCATTCGAAGAAGATATCATGCGCGAAAGCAAGCAAAGAACCGCCGCGCTCGTCGCGGACAATGTGATCGCTCTTCAGGGCCGCAATGTGCGCGTGTGTGGCGTCCTTGAGGTCTCTTGCCCGAATGCTCTTCCCGAGCCTTCCAACGCCATGCTCTGCAATATCGATCAGGGCGCGCTGCCGTTGAGGGATAGTGTCCGCCAAGGCGTCATGGCCCGCGCGCTTCCACCATGCATCAATGAGATCAACCTCGGTCTGCGGCACTGTTCCTTCTGGAATGGAATGGGCCAACACGGCCGCGAAAAACGGACGCCGCGCGACGCTTTGCACATTATCGTTGCCGAACAAGAGGTCTTTGAGCTGCGGCTTAGATTCTGCGAGCTGTTTGGCTTCCTCGTCCGTGAACGGCCCTACCATTACATCCCCGATGCCGGTCTTTGCGTACAGCGCCGTCGGGAACCACGCGCGAAACGCCTCCAGGCCTTGGTCGCGCGAGCTTACCAACACCTTCCACTGGCTAAGACTTGGCTCGCTTGAGATCTTGTTGACGAGATCGGTGATGACCCCTTGGTGATCTGGTCGGACACGATCGATACCGTCGATGAAGAGGACCGGCGTTCCGGTCGATCCGATCTCCTGCAACAGCGAGACGGCGTCCGTGTTCGACACTCCAAGTCCGGTTGCGAACGCGTGCCAGTTGCTAGCATCAATCCGATCGTTCTTAACAAAGAGCACTGGACCCACGCTCGCGGCATTTTGCGCAAAACGCTTCAGGGCGGCGGACTTGCCGCAGCCTGGTAGGCCACCGATAGAGACGACGCGATGCTTTTCCAGTTTTTCGGCGATGTCGATTTGCGGGCTATCGCGCTCCACACGAAAGCCATCCACATCGTCCTGGACAACTTTCAGCGAGTCCAGCGAATAGCCGTGAAGGCGCTTCACGTCGTCCGCGAAGAAGGGCACGACCTTGAGTTTAACCGCGCTGCGAAGCTGTTCGAGCAACACAGCGCGGTTCCACCGTTTTCCCGTCGCAGCGCCGTCGCGCGCGATGCGGCACAAGCGGTCAAAAAGCAAGAGGTCGACGCCGTCTTTGTTCTCGACGACGAGTTCCTCCAGGCGATTGACGATATCGATGCGCAATGCGCCGCCTTCTTCCAAGCCGCCGAGCTGCATCGCAGTGAAGCTCTGATAGAACGCTAATTCCTCATCGTCGTTCGTTGCGCCTAGTACTGGCCGAAGGTCATTCCGCAATGCCGTTTCGGCGGCCGCTGCAGAGCCTGACGCCGTGAACCGGGCGGCAAATTCGGAGCAGGTCGGGCTGTCCTTGGCCCAATCAATGACGCGCTTGAGGGTTCGCATGGCATCCGGCGTAACGAACTCGACAATGAAGCCGCAAAGATCAGTGCCTTTGGTGAACGACGACAGGGCTTGCGTCTTGGCCGCGGCCTCGACGATGGCGCGGAAATCCTTATTGGATGGGGCACCGCTAATCGTGAGGGAGCGTTTGATTTGAAGCCCGAGGGTTCGGGCCTTGCTGGCATCGTCGAACGTAACGACAAGGTCATCCATTGGATTACCTTGGCCGCGCTGTTGGACGGCAACGCTGGTAACAATGCCGGATTGGCCAGCGGCGCGCTCATGCCGCAGGAGATGCGTGAGATAATAGGCGACGACGGTGTCTTCATACGTGAAGCCCGCGCCGCCGGTCAACTCGGTAGAAGCTGGTTTCTGTTCGAGTTTGTCGGTCAAGGCGCTCCGCCCGAGGTCGATTTTCGAGAAGTTTTTTTGGGCCGCGCGAGCGATGCGGCGCGGCGCTGGGCTCAATTTAGGCGACATTTCGGTCGCGACAAGGGAATTGGTGGCGGTGGTTGGATTTGAACCAACGCCTTCAGAGTTGAGAGCCTGTCGAGTTGTGAGCGATGGGGTGCCGTTGCTCAGGGGCTTCAAGCCGCAGGTAGCAATACCTTCCACAGGTCCGAAAGGGACAGAAAAGCGCGAGGGCGACGATGAGGGTGGTGGGGATCTCGCTAGTGCGTCATCCGGGCCGCTGCAGTGATCGGACTGGTCTCTGCCAATAGTCTCCCGCAAAAACCGGAATTTTGTCGGAGTTGGCTAAAGACTTGCCGCCATTTCCCCCGAGAGATTAGGAGTGCGGGAGCTTGGAGACAAGTTGCACGCGCCCTTCCGAATTCAGGGCTTGCGAGGCGTAGGTTGTAAACTATCGAACTAGAACTGGGTGCCTCGGCGGAACGTATAGAACTGCGGATTCCGGTTGTTTATGTTGGTTGAGCGAGAGGGATCCAAAATCGCGCAGCCAAGCCTTTGATTTTCTAAGAAATGCCGTACTAGACCGATTTTGGCGGTTCAAAGATTCAGAGAAAATTCGGTTCTCCGGCTTCATTGAGGCCCTTGTTGAATGACCTTTCGGAGTTCTCCGCCCGCGGAAATGTAGGAAAACGGCCGAGTTTCGGGCCTGTCGGCAGCTCGAAGTACGAAATGATATTGGTGGAGTGGCGGAGAGAGTGGGATTCGAACCCACGGTACGGTTTCCCGCACACACGCTTTCCAAGCGTGCGCCTTAAGCCACTCGGCCATCTCTCCGGAGCGCCCTCTCTTGAAGGGGCGCCGACGATTTTGCAAGGGATCGGGGGATAAATCAGGTGATTTTCCGCAACTTATTGTATTTACAGCACAATATGAGGCTCGATACGTGCCTGGACGGGCCTGCCGGCTGAACCACGGGCGGCTCTGGCGCGACGATTCACGGCAAGCCGCCAAACACGACCGGGGACGCCATGACCATCACCAAGACCATCGCCGCCTTGAGCCTGATTTCGGTCCTCGGCTCCGCTCTTGCCACGCCGGCCCTGGCTGAGGTCTGCACCCGGCAGGGCGTCGACGTCAGCTGCGACGACGGCCGGCGCGGGGTGCTTTCGGGCGATTCCATCCTCTGGCCGGACGGCACGCGCTCGAGCTCGACGCCGCATCAGAGCGTGATCATCGGCAACAAGAGCTCCGTGCATGTCGGGCCCGGCGTGTTAGTCGGCCAGGGCAAGGGCGTGGTGCCGCTGGACGATCCGAACGCGCCGAACAAGCGGCAATGCGCGATCCTGGATGGCGTGTCGTATTGCTATTGAGGTTTCACCTCTCCCCGCTTGTGGGGAGAGGGAGACGAGCTAGTCTAGATCAACCGCACGCCTGAGATCGCCGACTTCAGCCAGCGCAGCGCCTGCGGCGGCTGGGCTGCGAGCGGGGCCACGGCCGCCTTCTCGGTGCGGCACTTCTCGAGCTCGGCGACGAAATCGGCGGACCATTGCTGGATGGTGTGGCCGCGCAGCTTCTTCATCATCGCGTCCCAGCGCATCTTGCGCTCGGTGAGCGGCATGGATGCGGCGATCGCGATCGCGCGGGCCATGCCGTCGATGTCGTGCGGATTGACCAGCAGCGCGGCGTCGAGCTCGTTAGCGGCGCCAGCGAACTTCGACAGCACCAGCACGCCGGGATCGGCTGGGTTTTGCGCGGCGACATATTCCTTGGCGACGAGGTTCATGCCGTCGTGCAGCGGCGTCACCACGCCGATCTGCGCGGTGCGGTAGAGACCCGCGAGCACGGCCTGGCTGAAGCCTTTGTTCAGATAGCGGATCGGCGTCCAGTCGACCTCGCCGTGGCGGCCGTTGACGTCGGAGACGAGACGCGCGACCTCGTTCTGGAGATTGCCATAGGCCTCGATGCCGCCGCGCGAAGGGTTGGCGATCTGGAGCAGCGAGATGCTGCGCGCAAACTGCGGCTGCTCGGTCCAGAGCCGGTCGAATGCGCTGATGCGGTTGACGAGACCCTTGGAATAATCGAGCCGGTCGACACCGATCGCGAGGCGCTCGCCGTTGAGGCTGCGGCGCAGCCGCGACACGTCCGGATGCGCAGCCGACTTCGTGGCATAGGCCGCGAACTTCTCCGCATCGATGCCGATCGGGAAGACTTCGCAGCGCGTGCGACCGTGCTGCGAGATCACGACACCGTCCTCGATGGTGAGGCCGAGCTCGCCGCCGACATAAGAGAGGAAGTTCTGCCGATCTTCCTCGGTCTGGAAACCGAGTAGATCGTACGCCAGCATCGCCGTGATCAGCTCGCGATGGTTGGGCACGCCCTGCATCACTGCGGCGACGGGCCATGGCGTATGCAGGAAGAAGCCGATGGGATCGTCGACGCCGAGCTCGCGCAGCTCGGCGCCGAGCGCGAGGAAATGATAGTCCTGCACCCAGAACGCAGTCCGGACCTTGCGGAACCGCATCAAGGCGCGCGCCATGAAGGCGTTGACCTCGCGATAGCTGACATAATCCTCGCGCGAGACGCGAATGAGATCGCTGCGCGAATGCAACGCCGGCCACAGCGCCGAATTGGCGAAGCCTTCGTAATAACCGCCGTAATGCGCCGCCGGCAGATCCAGCGTTGCGATCGCACCTGTCCCGAGCGCCTCGATCTCGGCGAACGGTTCCTTCTGATGGCCATCACGGACCCGGCCGGAGGAACCGACCCAGATCGCACCAGAATGTTCCACCACGGGAAGCAATGCCGCCGCAAGGCCGCCCGTCATGGGCTCATTGGGTTTGCCGCGGGCGACGCGATTTGAAACGACGATCAAGTTCACAGGTCGTCCCCTCCTGTTCATTCCGCCCCATTTAACTGCCGTTCATCAATATGGTTCCTGATCATCGTTTCAACCAATTGAAACCAAAATCGGGCGTGCGCGTTGGAACTGGTTTTCCTCACGGAACCTGGGAATATCGCTGCAAAGACAGCGTTTCCGGCCCGGTTGCGCAGCATGCATCGCGGCGCGCAATGGCGCCGCCATGAATGCCTTTATGTCTGCGAGATGGCGCTGCCTTGGTTTCACCTGGGATCGAGCAGGTGCGCCAGGAACGCACGCACATCCGCCGGCGCATCGAAGTGGCCATTCACACCCATGGCGCGGCGGCCGACCGAGAACGCAAGCCCGTCCATGTCGGGCATGATCGCGAACACGGTCTCGTCCGTGACGTCATCACCGATGAACAGCGGACGACGTCCTTTGAACGGCGCGTGCTTCATCAACTCGCGCACGCCGCTCGCCTTGGTGAATCCGGAATGCTTGATCTCGCAGACGAACTTGCCGGGCAGCACCTCGATCGGTGCACTCGGCAGATCGGCCCGGATCAGCGAGACGGATTCGTAGATCGCCTTCTCCGCATGCGGCGCCAGGCGGTAATGCAGCGCGAGCGAATAGCCCTTGTCCTCGAGCAGGATTCCGGGGCTGAGCTTGGCAATGGCGGCCAGCCGCCGCTTCAGCTCCTTGTCGAGCGGCGGCGCGTGCAGGGCATCCGCTTCACTGTCCACCGCCAGCCGCATCTCCGCGCCGTGGCCAGCGACGGCGCGGAATACATCGGGCGCGAAGATCAGGTCGATGTCGTTGAGCGAGCGGCCGCTGACCAGCGCCAGCGCCCCGGAGGTGCGCTCGGTCAGATGCTTCAGTGTTTCCGACAGGCCCGGTGGCACCCACACCTCGCGCGGCGTCGGCATCAGCTCGAGCAGCGTACCGTCGATGTCGAGCAGAATGGCGATCTCATCGAGATGCGGCACCAACGCATGCGGCACTGGCACCGTTTCCGGCGTCTCGTCGTCATCAGGTGTGGTGAGCTTCTGGTCCAACGCCATTTCCGCAAGTTCCGATTTCATCAGTCTACTCCATAAAGGCGAGCGGCCGCGCGATGTGTTCGAGCGATTTGCGCTCGGCGGCGACGGCATAGCGCCACGCCACGATCGCGGCCGCGATCATCAGGACTGCCCCCAGCAGATAGCCGGCGAAGACGCTGGTGCGCGATCCCGTGTCGATCAGTGCGCCGAACAGCGCCGGCCCGATGACGCCGCCGATGCCGGTGCCGACCGCATAGAACACTGCGATCGCCAGCGCGCGAACCTCCAGCGGAAACGTCTCGCTGACGGTGAGATAGGCCGCGCTCGCGGCGGGCGATGCGAAGAAGAAGATCACCATCCAGGCGATGGTCTGCCCCTGCGCGCTCAGCACGCCGATCGAGAACAGATAGCCCGACAGCGCCAGCAGCACGCCCGATGCGCCATAGGTGAACATGATCATGGTGCGGCGGCCGAGCGTATCGAACAGGCGGCCGAGCAGCAGCGGCCCGAGGAAATTGCCGGCCGCGAAGGGCAGCAAGTACCAGCCGACGTGATCGGCGCTGATGCCGTAGAAATCGGTCAGCACCAGCGCGAAGGTGAAGAAGATGGCGTTGTAGAAGAACGCCTGCGCGCTCATCAGCGCGAGGCCGACCAGGGCGCGCTGGCGGTAGACGGAGAACAAGGTGTGGACGACCTCGGCGATCGGCGTGTGATCGCGCATTCTCAGGCGGATCTTCGGGAAGCGACCCTCGCCCGTGTCCTGGCCGTGCCCGGTCACCGAGCGTTCGATCTCGTCGACGATGGCGTGGGCCTCGTCGGGACGGCCGTGGATCATCAGCCAGCGCGGGCTCTCCGGAATCCACATCCGCATCAGGAGCACGACGAGGCCGAGGATTGCGCCGATCAGATAAGCGAGGCGCCAGCCGAGATCGGGGCCGATAACAGCGGGATCGAGCAGCACGATGGCGGCGACCGCGCCCATCGCAGCCCCGATCCAGAAGCTGCCGTTGATCACGAGATCGGTCCAGCCGCGATAGCGCGCGGGCACCAGCTCCTGGATCGTCGAGTTGATCGCGGTGTACTCGCCGCCGATGCCGGCACCGGTCAGGAAGCGGAACAGCGCGTAGCTCGCGACATCCCACGACAGCGCAGTCGCGGCCGTTGCCGAGAGATAGAGCGCGAGCGTGATGAAGAACAGCTTCTTGCGGCCGATACGATCGGTCAGCCAGCCGAAGCCGAGCGCACCGAGCACGGCGCCGGCGAGATAGGCGGAGTTGGCGATGCCGAGATCGAGATTGGAGAAATGCAGCGACGGGCTCTGCTTCAGCGCCCCGGAGAGCGCACCCGCCAGCGTCACCTCGAGACCGTCGAGAATCCAGGTGATGCCCAGCGCGAGCACGACGCGGGTGTGAAATCCGCTCCACGGCAGCGCATCGAGCCGCGCGGGAATGCTGGTCTCGACGATGCGGTCGGTCGCGGCCGCCGGGACGACGGGTGCATAGTTCAGCGCTGGGCTTTGCTGCAATTCCATCGGGTTGCTGCGTCTGATCAATGGAAGCGACCCCGTTTCACACGACGTGGACGGGGTCGATCCGATCATCGGGGTGCGGCAATCTGCCTGCCACCTGCGACAACGTTTGCGATGAGGCCGGGTTCCCGCGGAACGCCCGGGGGCACCGCTCGTTTCCGCTGGAGCCGCAAGGAGTTGGCGCATGGCTCAGGTCAGAAAGACGACACATTCTCGAAACAGCGGCCCGCGCAAGACGGCCCGCAAGGCAAGCACCCGGCGTAGCGCGGCCGCGCCCAAGAGCACGAAACGCGTCACAAGGCGCTGGTCGCAACGCATGACAGAGAGGAGCGATGCGCTCGACCTCAAGCAAGGGGTGTTCAAGCTCACGAGCGCGAAGAGGATCGCGGCTTCGTTGAAGCGCTCGGCCGAGCACAGCTCGCGACGCAAGACCGGCGCCTATCGCTCGGCGCTGTCGATGCTGACCTTCTACATCAACCGCGCCGGCAAGACGCTGCCGAAGACGCAGCGCACGCGGCTGGAGCGGGCCAAGGTCGAGCTGAAGCGGGCGTTCGGAAGGGAGTGAAATTTGTAGGGTGGGTTAGATTAGGCGAAGCCGTAACCCACCGTTCCATTCCTGGCCGTGACATCAAAGGGTGGATTACGCTTCGCTAATCCCCCTAACGCGCTCTTTCCGCGGTCTCTACGCCGCCCGGATATTGCCCATGAAGCGGTCGAGCTCGGCGCGGAGACGGGTGCTTTCGCTCGACAGCGTCTTGGCCGAGTTCAGCACCTCTTCCGAGGCCGAGCCGGTCTCGGCGGCGCCGCGGTTGACCTGGCCGATGTCGGTGGCCGCGGTCTGGGTGCCCTGGGCGACGGTCTGGACGCTGCGGGCGATCTCCTGGGTGGCGGCGCCCTGCTGCTCCACCGCGCTCGCGATCGAGGTCGAGATCGACGAGATCTGGCCGATCGTCGCGCCGATCTCCTTGATCGCGGCGACCGATTCGGCGGTCGCGCCCTGCATCCCTGCGATGTGCGAGGAGATCTCGTCGGTTGCCTTCGCGGTCTGACTCGCCAGCGACTTCACCTCGCTCGCCACGACCGCGAAGCCGCGGCCGGCTTCACCGGCGCGGGCCGCCTCGATGGTGGCGTTGAGCGCGAGCAAATTGGTCTGCTCGGCGATCGCGGTGATCAGCTTGACCACCTCGCCGATCTGCTGGGCGGCATGCGACAGCTTGCCGATGCGGCCGTCGGTCTCCTTGGCCTGCATGACGGCAGCCTCTGCGATGCGGCTGGAATCGCGCACCTGGCGGCCGATCTCCTCGACCGAGGCCGACAGCTCTTCGGTTGCGGTCGCGACCGACTGCATGTTGGAGGAGGCCTGCTCGGAGACGCCGGCGACCTGGCTCGACAGGCTCTGGGTGGTCTCGGCGGTGCGGGTCAGCGTGGAGGCCGCCGATTCCAGCTGCACGGCCGAGGCCGAGACGTTGGAGACGATGGCGCCGACCGCGCTCTCGAAATCGTCGGCAAAGCGGATCAGCTCGGCGCGGCGGCCGGCGGCCTGCTCGCGGTTCTGCACTTCGCTCGCGGCGGCGTCGCGTTCGGCCTTGGCAACGGCCTGGATCTTGAATTCCTCGACGGCGCCGGCCATCTCGCCGATCTCGTCCTTGCGGCCCAAGCCGGGCAGCACGACGTCGAAATTGCCCGAGGCGAGCTCGCGCATCGCCTTGCACATCGCGATCATCGGCCGCGAGATGCCGTTGCCGAGCCACAAGGCCAGCACGATGCCGACAGCCAGCCCGCCGAGCGCCATCATCAGCATCAGCTGCTCGGTCTCCCCGATCGTCGCATTGGCGCTCGCCTCGATGCGTTGCTGGTCGGCGGTCAGATCCGAACGCAGCTCGGCCGAGAGCTTGAGGATGGTTGCCGCGGTCTTGGTCATCTCGCCGTTCAGCTTGACGACGACCTTCACGTTCTCGGTCAGCTTTGCGAACGAGGCGCGGTATTGCTTCAGGAGATCGCCGATCTCCTTGACGCGATCCGTGATCTTCTGGTCGTTCGCGTAGACGGAGACCAGCAATGTCTCGAGGAACTTGATGCGGGCGATCACGCCGTCAGCGGTCTTCGGCTCCGGCTTGGCCACGAAGGCGCTGACCGAGGTGGAGACCGCCAGATATTGCGAGGTGATGTCCTTGGCCGTGGTCTGCACCGAGGCGAGGCCCGCCAGCGCCGCGGTGTCGGCGAGATCGTCGAATTTGAATCGGATCTTGTTGCCGACACTGTTGAGCTCGTCGGCCGCGATCTTGCCGTTCTCGCGCGTCAGCGCGATGATCTCGCTGAAGACTTTCGTAAAGCTCTGGAATTCGGCCTCGAGCTTGCCGACCTGCTCACGGCGGGCCGCGCCGGTCGTCGCAGCCATCGACTTGGCGATCGCGTTCTTCAGATTCCCCTCGGCAGCCTTGGCTGCAGTCTCGTCATCCACGGCGCCGGTCAGGGTATAAGCTCGGGTCAGCCCCTGATAGGCGATCAGCTCGCGATCGACCGTCCGCGCCTGGTCGGCTTCCGCTACGCTGGTGCGGTAGGATGCCACGGCGCCTGCGATCCGCTCGAAGCCGAAATAGGCGAACGCCATGCTGCCGGCGAGGATGGCGAGCACCGCCACGAAGCCGAGGATGATTTTTGCGCGAAAACGCAGCGTTGGCAGCTTCGATTGGCTCGACTTCGATTGGCTCGACTTGGACTTCACCGACATTCCCCCACCCCATTCCATTCGCGGAAAACCAGGCGCAGCCGGGAAGCAGCCCGCTTCCCGACTCGTGTGCACGGTAACCGGCAAAGGATAAGCTGCGGTAAATTTGTGGCGCCGCAACTGGCAGTTAGGTGGCGTAGGGATTTGTTAAGGCGCGCCTTCCTAGGCCGCCCGAATATTTGCCATGAAGCGGTCGAGCTCGGCGCGAAGACGGGTGCTTTCGCTCGACAGCGTCTTGGCCGAGTTCAGCACCTCTTCCGAGGCCGAGCCGGTTTCGGCGGCGCCGCGGTTGACCTGGCCGATGTCGGTGGCCGCGGTCTGGGTGCCCTGGGCGACGGTCTGAACGCTGCGGGCGATCTCCTGGGTGGCGGCGCCCTGCTGCTCCACCGCGCTCGCGATCGAGGTCGAGATCGACGAGATCTGGCCGATCGTCGCGCCGATCTCCTTGATCGCGGCGACCGATTCGGCGGTCGCGCCCTGCATCCCTGCGATGTGCGAGGAGATCTCGTCGGTTGCCTTCGCGGTCTGACTCGCCAGCGACTTCACCTCGCTCGCCACGACCGCGAAGCCGCGGCCGGCTTCACCGGCGCGGGCCGCCTCGATGGTGGCGTTGAGCGCGAGCAAATTGGTCTGCTCGGCGATCGCGGTGATCAGCTTGACCACCTCGCCGATCTGCTGGGCGGCATGCGACAGCTTGCCGATGCGGCCGTCGGTCTCCTTGGCCTGCATGACGGCAGCCTCTGCGATGCGGCTGGAATCGCGCACCTGGCGGCCGATCTCCTCGACCGAGGCCGACAGCTCTTCGGTTGCGGTCGCGACCGACTGCATGTTGGAGGAGGCCTGCTCGGAGACGCCGGCGACCTGGCTCGACAGGCTCTGGGTGGTCTCGGCGGTGCGGGTCAGCGTGGAGGCCGCCGATTCCAGCTGCACGGCCGAGGCCGAGACGTTGGAGACGATGGCGCCGACCGCGCTCTCGAAATCGTCGGCAAAGCGGATCAGCTCGGCGCGGCGGCCGGCGGCCTGCTCGCGGTTCTGCACTTCGCTCGCGGCGGCGTCGCGTTCGGCCTTGGCAACGGCCTGGATCTTGAACTCCTCGACCGCGCCGGCCATCTCGCCGATCTCGTCCTTGCGCCCCAAGCCGGGCAGCACGACGTCGAAATTGCCGGAGGCGAGCTCGCGCATCGCCTTGCACATCGCGATCATCGGCCGCGAGATGCCGGTGGCGAGCAGCAGGGCGAGGACCGCGCCGAGCAGCGTGCCGCCGACGGCCATCATCAGCACCAGCTGCTCGGTCTGCCCGATGGTCGCCTCCGACTCCGAATCCAGCCGCTGCTGCTCGGCGACGAGGTCCGCCTTCATGGCGGTGGCTCCTTGCTGGATCGCACCGGCCGAGCCGCTCATCTCGGTGACGAGGTCATCGACCAGCTTGGCGTTGGCGATGAGCTTCTCCAGCGCCTCGCGATAGGCCCCGAGAATGGTCTTGGCGTCCTTCAGGCCAGCGACGATCTTGTCGTCCATGGAATAGACGGCACCGAGCGAGTTCTCGACGAATTTGAGCCGTGCCAGCGCGCTGGTCGCGATCGCCTGGTCGGACGTCAGCACGAAATTGGTCGCCGCTGCGCTCGCAGTCTGGAACTGGGCGTTGACCTGCTTGGTGCCGAACTCGATCGCCTGCGCCTCGGAATCGGAGGCATTGTTGCCGATGTCGTCGAGCTTGTATTTCAGGAGGTTGGCTTGGCGCTGCAGCTGGTTCTGCACCAGCAGCGCACTGTCGCGCTTGGCCTGCAGCACCTTGGCGAAGGTCGCGGAGAAATTGGAGAACTCCTTGGCGAGCTTGTTGAGGCTTTCCTGCCGCGCCGGCTTCTTGGCGCCCTTGACGGCCTGATCGACGGCGTTCTTCAGGCTGGCCTCGGCGTCGAGCGCCGCCTTGGCGTCGTCTTCCTTGCCGGTGACCACGAAATATTTGACGGCCGAACGATAGGCGAGCAGCTCGCGGTCGATGTTGCGGGCGAGATCGGCCTCCGACACGCTGCTGCGGTACGAACCGACCCCGGAGGCGACCCGCTCGAAACCGAAATAGGAGAAGGCCATGCTGCCGGCGGAGATCACCAGCACGGCGGCGAAGCCGAGGATGATTTTTGCGCGGAACCTGAGGGTCGGAAAAAGTGCACGCTTCGACGGCGACGCGGTACGCCCGGACATTCCCAACCCCCAGCTCATGTTCTTTCAGCATTCTGCGGTCCGGAAGCAGCCCGTTCCGAACCATGCGCAAAATTAGGGCAGAATCCTCAAGGGGTGGTAAATCCGCGCGGTCTGCGTCCTGAGTGGAGGCGTTCCTCCCGTGCTGATCCGGGCTGGCGCGCGACGGCTGCCGTGTTGCGGCGACCTGCAAAACGCCTTACTCTCGAATACTTATCAGGCACTTGTCAGGCACTTGGCGTTAGACCAAGCCTCGAGGGAGAAACGGAGTGGGGCAAACCGATTTCCGGTTTGGCGGTGCGTCGGGCGTTGCCGTGGCCAAGTCGAAGGCCGCGAGCGTCGATGGCGCCGTGGCCGAGCTCGCGGCCCAGCTCCCGTCCGACGGACTGGCGCTGCTCCTGGTGTTCCTCTCCCCCAGCTACGATCCCCATCACTTCATCGCCGAGGTCAGCCGGCAATTCGACGACACACAGGTCTGCGGTTGCACCACCGCAGGCGAGCTTGCCCCCGATGGCTGGGACGAGAACAGCGTCGTGGCGCTGGCGTTCAGCCGTGCCGACTTCTCCGCGGTGGTTCGGCCCATCTTCAACCTCGACAGCTTCCGCGTCGAGGACGGCCGCAGGGTCGGCGGCGAGCTCCGGCACGAGCTGTTGCGGGCCACGCCGCAGGTCGAGCGCGGCAGTCCCTTCGGCCTGGTCCTGATCGACGGCCTGTGCCGCCGCGAAGAAGCGGTGATGTCCGCGATCTATGCATCGCTGGACGATATTCCGGTCGTCGGCGGGTCCGCGGGCGACGGGCTGCGCTTCGAGAAGACGTTCGTGTTCTTCGAGGGCAAGGCACACAGCAATGCCGCCCTGCTGATCCTGCTCAACACCTCGTTGCCGTTCCGCGTCTTCAAGTGCGACAATTTCGAGCCGCAGGCGCAGAAGATGGTGGTGACCGAGGCCGACATCGAAAACCGCACGGTCCGCGAGCTGAACGCCGAGCCTGCTGCGCAGGAATATTCGCGCGTGGTCGGCATCATGGACGCCAAGCTCGATCCGTTCTCCTTCGCCTCGCATCCGGTCCTGGTCCGCGTCGGCGGCGCCTATTACGCGCGCTCGATCCAGCGCGTCGAGCCGGACGGCTCGCTGCACTTCTTCTGCGCCATCGACGAGGGCATGGTGCTGACCGCGGCGACGTCGCGCAGCCTGGTCGGCGCGGCCCGCGAGACGTTCGCCGACATCCGCGACCAGATCGGAGACGTTTCGCTCTATATCGGCTTCGAGTGCCTGCTCCGCCGGCTCGATGCCGAGCAGCATCAGCTCGCCCGCGACATGTCCGAACTGTACCGGCAGAACCGCGTGGTCGGCTTTCACACCTACGGCGAGCAGTTCGGCTCCATGCATGTGAACCAGACCTTCACGGGGGTTGCGATCGGAAGGCGCCCGTCGTGACGGACATGTGGCAGGGGCCTGATGCGGTCGACCAGCTCAGGCGCGAGGCCGCCAAGCTGAGGAAGATCAATGCCGCGCTGATGTCGCGCGTCGAGCGCTCGATGGACCAGCAGCTCAACGCCTTTTCATTGTTCGAAACCGCCATCGCGCTCGACCACAAGGTTCGCGACCGGACGCACCAATTGCGCGAAGCGCTGCATTCGGTCGAGCGCGCCAATGAGGGGCTCTACCGCGCCAAGCAGCAGGCGGAAGCGGCAAGCTCGCTGAAATCCTCGGTGCTGATCTCGGTCACCCACGATCTGTTGCAACCACTCAACGCGGCGCGCCTGACCCTGTCCGCGCTGACGGAGATGATGGAGTCGCAGGAAGCGGGCGTGCTGATCGACCAGGCGAGCCGCTCGCTGGTGATGCTGGAGGACCTGCTGCGCTCGCTGCTGGAGATCGCCAAGCTCGACGCCGGCGCGCTCAAGCCCGACGTGCGCGCGATCGCGCTGGCGCCCCTGTTCGAGCAGCTCCGCAACGAATTCGAGCCGGTCACCGCGCGGCAAGGCCTATCCTTGCGCATCCGCAGCTCAAAGCTGGCGGTGAGGTCGGATGCGATGATGCTGCGGCGGATCCTGCAGAACCTGCTCGCCAATGCCATTCGCTACACCCGCAGCGGCGGCGTCGTGATGGGATGCCGGCCGCGCGGCGGCCAGATCAGCGTTCAGGTCTCCGACACCGGACCCGGCATCGCGCAGGCGCAGCAGGAGGCGATCTTCCGTGAATTCCAGCGCGGCGATGCCACCGCGGCCGACCAGGCCGGCTTCGGGCTCGGCCTCTCCATCGTCCGCCGCTTCGCAAGTGAGCTCGGGCACGAGGTGCGGCTGTCGTCGCAGCTCGGCAGGGGATCGACCTTCACCCTGGAGCTGGAGCCGGCCGACCTCGCTGACGTCGCCGACGAGGTGCAGGAGGTCGCGCCCGCCGCGCGTCACTACGATTACAGCGGGCTCGAAGGCGCCAAGATCCTGCTGATCGAGAACGATCCGAACGGCTCGGAGGCGATGGCCGCGCTGCTGGAGGGATGGGGCTGCGACGTCGCGACCACGCGATCGGGCGCGGATGCGCTCGTGCGCCTCAACGAGCTTGGCGGCGCGCCCGATGTCGTGATCGCCGACCTCCATCTCGATCACGGCGAGAGCGGCCTGTCGGCCATCACCGACGTGCGAGAGCATTTGAAGCTCGACACGCCCGCCATGATCATCACCGCCGACTATTCCGAACAGGCGGCGAAGCAGGCGAGCCTCCAGGGCCTCGAAGTGCTGAAGAAGCCGATCAAGCCGGCCGAGATGCGGGCGCTGCTGTCGTTCCTGCTGAGCTGAAGCCGCACTTGGCGCACATCAAAAGTTGAAAACAACCCCATGCACCGTACCGGTAGCATCTTACAGCGTGATATGGCTTTGACCTGTCAATGAACTAGCTGCCGCTGAGACAAGTCCGCGTGGCAAAAAGCGGGACTCTAATCACTGCCGATCCGGCGGAGCATGCTCGCGCCGTGCCGGAGCCCCCTCGGCGGCCAGCGTCGCGAAATCGATCCGGGACATTTCAACGATGGCCTTGGTGCGGCTGAGCACGTTGAGCTTGCGCAGGATGTCGGAGACGTGGACCTTCACCGTGGTCTCGGAGATATTCAGCTCGAAGGCGATCTGCTTGTTCTGCAGGCCGCGCTTGAGCATTTCGAGCACGCGCAATTGCTGCGGCGTCAGCTCGTGCAGGCGTTTCAGGAGATCCTGCGCGGGGCCGGCGGCGCGTTGCGGGCGGACCAGCCCGCGATAGGCGGCAGGGACACAGACCGCGCCGCGCAGCACCTCGCCGATCGACTGCGCCAGATCCTGCTTGGAGGACGATTTGAGGATGTAGCCGGAGACGCCGAGCGACAAGGCGCCGGACATGATCTGCGGATCCTGATGGCCAGACACGATGACGACCGGAATCCTGGGAAAGGCCTTGCGGATGCGGATGATGCCCGAAAGGCCTGTGGTGCCCGGCATCGACAGATCGAGCAGGATGAGGTCGAGCTCGGCAGCCGCCGCGGCCTGCTCGAGCGCACCGTCGATCGAGGTCGCCTGAAGGATCTCGGCGGCCGGCGCCACCAACTGGAGCGCGCCCTCGAGGGCCTCGCAAAACAACGGATGGTCTTCGACGATCAGAAATCGCATCACGTGTGAGCCATTCCTGGTTGATCGGCCAGAGGATCGACGGGGTCGGTGTCGAAACGAGAATGTCCCAGCCGGATCAGACCGGCTTGATCCAGATCAAGCGGTATATTGCGCGTCATTGCGGCCGCCCGCGGTCGGCCCGCGCATAAGGCCGCGCCTTGGGATCCGGCAGGTCCACCTTGCCGATCTCGATGATCGCCTTGTTGCGGCTGAACAGGCCGAGCTTGCGCAGAATTTCGGTGATATGCGCCTTCACCGTGGATTCGGCGAGCTGAAGCTCCTGGCCGATCTGCCGGTTCGGATAGCCGCGCCGCAGCAGCTCGAGCACGCGAAGCTGCTGCGGGGTAAGCTCGCGCAGCTTGACCTCGAGCGCCTTGCTGGCCTCGGCCCGGCGCCGCTGCGGCGTTGCCAGGAAATCTTTCGGCACCGATACCGATCCATTCAGCACGCCCTCGATCGATTGCGCCAGCTCGCGCTTCGACAGCGACTTCGGCAGATAGCCGGCGGCTCCCAGCTCCAGCGCCTCGCGGACGACGCGCTGGTCTTCCTCGCTCGACACGATGGCGACGGGCAGGCGCGGATGGGCCTCGCGCAAGCGCAGAAAGCCGGAGAAGCCGGTCGCATCCGGCAGCGAGAGGTCGAGCAGCGCGAGGTCGATGCCCTCGCCCTGCTCGGCCGTCAGGATATGAAGGGCATCCTCGATCGACACCGCCTCGACAATCCGCGCCTCCGGCAAGGCCAGCCGCACCGCATTGCCGAGCGCCTCGCGAAACAGCGGATGATCGTCGACGATCAGGAAGCTGGTCATGGCGCCTTCACAGGACTGCACCGCCGAATGCTGCACCGTATGGGCATCCGCCGCCGCAGCGGAAGAGGCGGAACCATCCGACATCCGTCCGGCACCGGGATGGTGCCGGATGGACGCTACCACATCCTCCTGATCGGGTTCGGTCAAGACCGTTCAGTCGTTGGATTCGGTCTGGACCGTCAGCAGGAAGGAATAGATGCTGTCGAACTGGTCATCGGTATAGACCTCCTTCCAGGCCGGCATGCCCTTGTTCGGCCGTCCCTCGTGCACGGTCGTCCAGTACTTCTCGCGCATCTCGTCGCCGTAGCGGTGACGCAGCAGCCGCAGATCGATCTTCCGCTCGCTCTGGATCGCGTCGGGACCGTGGCAATGCGCACAGGTTCCGTTGAAGATCTCCTTGCCGGCGCCGACGGCCTCGGCGCCTGCCGCGGCCGCGTCGCCCTTGGTCTCGGTCGCCACCACATTGGCGACCTGCACCACGCCGGCTCCGGTTCCCGTCCCCGTCGTGACCGCCGGCACCGCACCGAAGCGAACCGGCGCGCCGCTCGGCAAACCGTATTTCGCGGCGAGCTCGCCGATCGTGCCCTGAAGCTGCGGCAGCACGGCATTGACGCGGTCGCGCAGCTCGGTCGAGGTCTTGGCGAAGCCGATGGCGGCATCCCATGACAGGCCTTCGCCCTCGGTGAGCTCGATCTGGTAGCGGCCGTCGTAGCTGGTCTTGTTCAGCCAGCCGGCGACCGGTCCCCAGATGAAGGCGACGTCGGCCTTGCCCTGGTCGAGCGCCTGCATGCCCTCCTCGGGCGACAGCACCGTCACCTTCTGGATGTCGTCGCGGCTCGCGAGCAGGTTTTGCGGCGTGCTGGCGAACTGCACGGCGACACGCTTGCCCTTGAGGCCGTCGATGCCGCCGACCGCCGCGCCCTTGGCAGCCACGAGGGCATAGCCCTCCTTCGCGAAGGCGTCGGAGAAGATCACGGCAGGGCCCATGAAATCCTCGGACCGCGGCAGGCCGATCATGGCGTCGCACTGCTTGCCGAGCAGCGTGACGCGCACGGTGCGCTTGCCGAAATAGGATTTGTACCAGTCGTAAGCGATTGGCCGGCCGAGCGCCTGCGCCAGGGCCTGCCCGATCTCGACATAGAAACCCGGCTTCGACGAGCTGTCGCTGGAGAATGGCAGGTTGGTCGGATCGGCGCAGAGACGGAACGGCTGCGCTTCCTCGGCCTGCAGCGACGAGGCCGGACCGATCAGCGCGGCGGCGGCACATGCCAGCAGGCCTGCGATGGCGCGATGTCGGCTCGCACCGGTGGCGGAATGATTCGGACGCATCCTCGTCTCCCTTGCGTTGGCTTTGTTGCGCCGGCGCTTGTTGAGCCAGGCATGGCGACACCAGGCACCGCCCGATGCCGCAGCTAAAGTCTGGAGAAAGCGCGCGCGTATCCCGTCACCTCGAGGATACGCGCGCGAGTTGTCACTGGACGGAGAACACGAAGAGCGAACCGCCCTCGGGGGCTGCGGCCGTCATCTTCTTTCCTACCTCGCCCAGGAACGCAGGCAGCGCAGCGGTGCGGCCGACGACGATCGCGACATATTGCTTGCCGTCGACCTGATAGGTCACCGGGCCTGCGCCGATGCCGGAGCCGAGATTCTTGCTCCACAGCACCTTGCCGGACTTCGCATCGATGGCACGGAAGTCGCCATGGATGTTGCCGGCAAACACGAGCCCGCCGCCGGTGGTCAAGGTGCCGCCATTGAAGGGCAAGTCTTCCTTGATCGACCAGACCTTCTTCTGCGCGACCGGATCCCAGGCGACGAGCTCGCCGAGGAAGCCGCCGGGGCCTTCCTTGGTCGGGAATTCGGCGCCGAGGTAGAACACGCCGCGCTTGTAGGCGACATCGCTGACCGACCAGTCCATGCAGACGTTGTTGGACGGGATGTAGACGAGGCCGGTCTGCGGGTTGAACGACATCGGCTGCCAGTTCTTGCCGCCGATCAGGTTCGGGCAGATGTCCTTGGCCGGATGGTTCGGCCCGGGACGCTTGTCGGGATCCTCGACCGCGCGCATCGTGGCGACGTCCCACTTCTGGGCCCAGTTGGAGAACACGTATTTCTCCGCCGACAGCACCTTGCCGGTCTCGCGATTGGCGACGAAGAAGAAGCCGTTGCGGTCAGCCTTCATCAGCGCCGGAACGGTGCTGCCGCCGATCTTGAGATCCGCGAGCACGGCTTCGTTGACGCCGTCATAATCCCAGGCGTCGGCCGGCGTGGTCTGGATGTGCCACTTGATCTTGCCGGTGTTGGGATCGAGCGCGAGCGTCGAAGCCGTGTAGAGGTTGGTCAGCTTGCCGAAATTGCCGTCGCCGGTCGAACGCACCGCCGTGTTCCACGGGCCGGGGTTGCTGGTGCCCCAATAGACCGTGTCGCTCTTCGGATCGTAGGAGCCGACCAGCCAGGCCGCACCGCCGCCATGCTGGGCGGAATCGCCCTTCCAGGAATCGCCACCGGGTTCCTCCGGCGAAGGAACGGTGTAGGTCTGCCACACCTGCTTGCCGGTGTTGATGTCGAAGGCCAGCAGCGCGCCGCGCACGCCGTATTCGCCGCCGCCGAAACCGGTGATGACCTTGTCGCGCACGACGAGCGGCGGCGAGGTGATGACCGAGCCCTGCTTGTAGTCGACCACCTTCGCCGTCCACAGCGACTTGCCGGTCGCGGCATCGAGCGCCGTCAGCTTGCCGTCGAGGCGACCGACGAAGATCTTGCCGTCGGCATAGGAGACGCCGCGGCTGTTCACGTCGCAGCAGGCGTATTGCAGCACGTCCTCGGGAATGTCGGGCTCCCAGGTCCATTTGCGCTGCCCCGTCGCCGCATCGAGCGCATAGACGTATTTCGGACCCCACGAGCTCGAAACGTACAGCGTGTTGCCGACGACGATCGGCGAGGATTCGTTCGAACGCAGCGACGCCAGCGAGAAGGAATAAGCGAGCGTCAGCTTGCCGGCGTTCTCGGTGTTGATCTGCTTGAGCGGGCTGAAGCGCGTGTTGCCGTAATCGTGGCCGGCAACGGCCCACTGATTCGAATCGGATTGCGCCTTGAGCAGGGAGTCGTTGGCGCGAACGCCAGGTGTAACGGCGGCAAGCATCGCAATCGTGGAGATGCCGGCCAAGAAGCCCTTCGTTCCAAAGGTCATGTATCCCTCCGCGGTGTTGTTGTGCACGCCTCGTTGGGCGCCTGAGCGCGTTGCGCTCGTGATGGGCAGTTCGCCTGCGAGCCATCGTTCGAAATTACAGCATCGCTTTTTCGCGCTTAGTATAGGCGGAAGGTAGTAGTGCAAATCATTGGCGGCTTTCGCCGCTCATCTCGTTGTCGCGCCTCACGTCCTGCCCTTGTTTTGCAGCTCGAAATGCGCCATCGGATGTGGGCAACATCGCGCCGCAATCCGATTCTCTCCGCGCATCGCGGTGTATCGCATATCCTTGTGGCGCTGGCCTGCGCGCACGCCTCGTCCTTCGAGACGGCGCTTACGCGCCTCCTCAGGATGAGGCTAATCAGCATCGGCGCTTGTTGAACCTGCTGCCGCGCACTCCGCCCTCATCCTGAGGAGCCCGCCCAAAGCGGGCGTCTCGAAGGATGGCTGCAGGAAAAAAATCGGATCCGACAGCCCTGCCGCCCCTGGGTTACGATGATGGCGCTACCACGCCTGCAAAACTTTCGAAGAAGTTTGCGGCGAGTTTTCGCGACGTCGAGTCGATCAATCGCGAGCCGAGCTGTGCGAGCTTGCCGCCGATCTGCGCATCGGCCTCATAGTGCAGGATGGTGACGTCGGGCGCTTCTTCCTCCAGCCTGACCTTCGCGCCGCCCTTGGCAAAGCCGGCGACGCCGCCGGCGCCTTCGCCGACGATGCGATAGCCGTTCGGCGCATCGATATCGGTCAGCGTCACCTTGCCGCTGAATGTCGCCTTCACCGGGCCGACCTTCAGCACCACCGTCGCCGTCATCTCGGTCGGCGATGCCATCTCGAGCGATTGGCAGCCGGGAATGCAGCGCCTGAGAATTTCGGGATCGTTGAGCGCAGCCCACACCGTGGCCTTCGACGCCGGGATCCGTTGACTGTCGTTCATCTGCATCGCTTCCACCCTTGTTGCCGTTGCTTGTACGGCTCCACTAGGAGGGCGCGCGGCCGCGTTCAATCGCCAGGAAGTACTAGTGCTGCTTTTTCGGACCATTCACTCGTTGTCATTCCGGGGCGCGCCTCTTGGCGCGAACCCGGAATCCATTTCCGCGCGGACTCTGCGGCCCGATGGATTCCGGGCTCCCTCGCTCCGCTCGGGCCCCGGAATGACGGAGTGGGCTGTACTGGCCGACGCGGCTTGACGGCGGCACTTCGCTGCACTGCCATAAGCAAAATCAAAGACTTAAGCCGTGACGTCCTACTACCAAGATCGCGATTACAAAGGCGGGGGCGCATGCTCCTATTCGCGCAACGAGCAAGGCACCCGAGGCAGGAAGGACGCACGACCGGACCGAAGTCCAGGGGCAAGGGGCTAGGATGACCACGGCACGCGCGACCAGGTCACGCGCCTATTATGGTGGCAGCCGAGCACGCCATCGCAGAGGCTAGCTGCGACTTTCCGCGTGTCTTTCGCAACGTCGCAGCACGTGACGGCGGCGGCACGAGACATCGTGGCCGAATCGCACATCGGCGACCGTCACCACGATGACCCTTCCATGACCGCGGTCAGCAAAAACCCAGTTGCAAAGTTTCGTTCGCGCTGTCTCTAATTAGAACCAATCAAAATCACTTTGGGAGGACTTCAAGTGTCTACAGTCAAACTGACGGTCAACGGCAAGGCCGTTGCTGTCGATGTCGAGGACCGCACGCTGCTGGTCCAGCTCCTGCGCGATCACCTCAACCTGACCGGCACCCATGTCGGGTGCGACACCAGCCAGTGCGGCGCTTGCGTCGTGCACATGGACGGCCGTGCGGTGAAATCCTGCACCATGCTGGCAGGGCAGGCCGACGGCGCCAACGTCACCACGATCGAGGGCATCGCCAAGGGCGACGAGCTGCACCCGATGCAGGCCGCCTTCCGCGACAATCACGGCCTGCAGTGCGGCTATTGCACGCCGGGCATGATCATGTCGGCGATCGACATCGTGCAGCGCCATGGTGGACAGCTCGACGAGGCGACCGTCCGCACCGAGCTCGAAGGCAATATCTGCCGCTGCACCGGCTATCACAACATCGTCAAGGCCGTGCTGGATGCGGCCGGCCGCATGAAGGTCTCGCAGGCGGCCGAGTAACCGGCGCGCCTCGAAACAAGTACCACCGTCGCAGCTGTCGATGGACAGCGCGGTCAAAGAAATTTCCGGTCGGGAGGACCAGACATGGGTGTTGAAGGCATCGGCGCACGCGTGGTGCGCAAGGAAGACAAGCGTTTCATTACCGGCAAGGGCCGTTACGTCGACGACATCAAGTTGACGGGCATGACCCATGCCTATTTCATCCGCAGCCCGCACGCGCACGCGAAGGTCAAGAAGATCGACTCGTCCGCGGCGCTGAAGATGCCGGGCGTGGTCGCAGTGCTCACCGGACAGCAGCTGGTCGACGACAAGGTCGGCAACCTGATCTGCGGCTGGGCCATCACCTCCAAGGACGGCAGCCCGATGAAAATGGGCGCATGGCCGGCGATGGCGCCGGAGACGGTGCGCTTCGTCGGACAGGCGGTTGCGGTCGTGATCGCCGACAGCAAGAATCTCGCGCGCGACGCGGCGGAAGCCGTCGTCGTCGATTACGAGGAGCTTCCCGCGGTCGCCGACATGCACGCCGCCATCAAGTCCGGCGCGCCGCAGCTTCATCCCGAGGCGCCCGGCAACCAGGTCTATGACTGGGTGATCGGCGACGAGGGCGCGGTGAATGCCGCCTTCTCGAAAGCCGCCAATGTGGTGAAGCTCGACGTGACCAACAACCGGCTCGCGCCGAATGCGATGGAGCCGCGCGCGGCGATCGCCGATTACGACACCGCCGAGGAGCACTTCACTCTCTATACGACGTCGCAGAACCCGCACGTCGCGCGTCTCGTGCTCTCGGCGTTCTACAACATCGCCCCCGAGCACAAGCTGCGCGTGATCGCGCCCGACGTCGGCGGCGGCTTCGGCTCCAAGATCTTCATCTATCCCGAGGAAATGGTGGCGCTATGGGCCTCGAAGAAGGTCGGCCGTCCCGTCAAGTGGACCGGCGACCGCACCGAAGCCTTCCTCACCGACGCGCATGGCCGCGATCACATCACCCATGCCGAGATGGCCTTCGACGCCAACAACAAGATCGTCGGCCTCAAGGTGAAGACCTACGCCAATTTCGGCGCCTACATGTCGCTGTTCTCGTCCTCGGTGCCGACCTATCTCTACGCGACGCTGCTGTCGGGCCAGTACAACATCCCGGCGATCCACGCCGAGGTGATCGGGGTCTACACCAACACGACGCCGGTCGACGCCTACCGCGGCGCGGGCCGGCCCGAGGCGAGCTATCTGATCGAACGACTGATGGAGACGGCGGCGCGGCAGCTGAACGTCGATCCGGCCCAGTTGCGGCGGACCAACTTCATCACCCAGTTCCCGCACCAGACGCCTGTCATCATGGCCTACGACACCGGCGACTTTAACGCTTCTCTCGATGCGGCGATGAAGGCGATCGACTATGCCGGCTTCCCTGCGCGCAAGGCCAAGGCGAAGGCGGACGGCAAGCTGCGCGGCATCGGCGTATCCTGCTACATCGAGGCCTGCGGCATCGCGCCGTCGAAGGCGGTCGGCAGCCTGGGCGCCGGCGTGGGCCTATGGGAATCGGCCGAGGTGCGAGTCAACCCGGTCGGCACCATCGAGATCCTCACCGGCTCGCACAGCCACGGTCAGGGCCACGAGACCACCTTCTGCCAGCTCGTCGCGGAGCGCCTGGGGGTTCCGATCAGCCAGGTCTCGATCGTTCATGGCGACACCGACAAGGTGCAGTTCGGCATGGGCACCTATGGCTCGCGCTCGGCGGCCGTGGGCCTCACCGCGATCCTGAAGGCGATGGAGAAGATGGAATCCAAGGCCAAGAAGATCGCGGCGCACGCGCTGGAAGCGTCGGAAGCCGACATCGTCATCGAGAACGGCGAGTTCAAGGTAACAGGCACCGACAAGGCGATTGCCCTGCCGATGGTCGCGCTCGCGGCCTATACGGCGCACAATCTGCCTGACGGGATGGAGCCGGGCCTGAAGGAGAGCGCCTTCTACGATCCGACCAACTTCACCTTCCCGGCCGGCGCCTATATCTGCGAGCTCGAGGTCGATCCCGGCACCGGCAAGACCTCCTTCGTCAACTTCGTCGCGGCCGACGATTTCGGCCGGCTGATCAATCCAATGATCGTCGAAGGCCAGGTCCATGGCGGCCTCGTGCAGGGCATCGGGCAGGCGTTGCTCGAGCATGCTATCTATGATGCCAACGGCCAGCCGGTCACGGCCTCGTTCATGGATTATGCCATGCCGCGCGCCGACGACGTGCCGTCGTTCAACCTGTCCCACACCACGACGCTGTGCCCGGGCAATCCGCTCGGCATCAAGGGGTGCGGTGAGGCCGGCGCGATCGGCGCATCGGCAGCCGTGATCAACGCGATCACGGATGCGATCGGCAAGAACAATCTGGAAATGCCCGCAACCCCCGACCGGGTGTGGCGCACGATCCACGCGGCTTAAGGGAGGACCGAAGATGTACCAGACGACCTATCATCGCGCTTCCTCGGTCGACGAAGCCGCCAGCCTGTTCGCCAAGGGCAGCGAGTCGAAGTTCCTCGCCGGCGGCCAGACGCTGCTTCCGGTCATGAAGCAGCGCCTTGCTAGCCCCTCCGACGTCATCGATCTCGGCAAGATCAAGGAGCTGCAGGGCGTCGAGCTGTCGGGCGACACGCTGACCATCAAGGCCGCCACGACCTATTACGACATCATGACGAATGCCGATGTGAAGAAGGCGATCCCCGCGATTGCCTATCTCACCTCGGTGCTCGGCGATCCCGCCGTGCGGTATCGCGGCACGATCGGCGGCTCGATCGCCAACAATGATCCAGCCGCGGATTTCCCGGCCGCGCTGCTCGCGCTCGGCGCCACCGTGAAGACCAACAAGCGGTCGATTGCGGCGGATGACTTCTTCCAGGGCCTGTTCACGACGGCGCTCGAAGACGGCGAGATCATCACCGCCGTGTCGTTCCCCGTGCCGGCGAAGGCAGGTTACGAGAAGATGCGGCATCCGGCGTCGCGCTTCGCGCTGACCGGCGTGTTCGTGGCACAGACCAAGTCGGGCGAGGTTCGGGTGGCCGCCACCGGCGCCTCGCAAACCGGTGTGATGCGGGTGCCGGCGATCGAAGCGGCGCTGAAGGCGAACTGGTCGCCGTCGGCGATCGACGGCGTCAGCATCTCGGCGAACGGATTGCTGGCGGACATCCACGGCACGGCAGAGTATCGCGCCAATCTGATCAAGGTGATGGCACAACGCGCGGTCGCCGCTGCGCGCTGACGGTCCGACTAAAGCGCGATGCGATTAGGATGAATCGTCATCGCGCTTTAGGTTATTGTTTGAGCATGATCTTTTCGGAAAACCGCTACGCACTTTTCCGGATCATGCTCTAGCGTCTCCACGCAAATTTTCCGCGGCGCGCACTTCGGTGCGCGCCGTTTTATTTTGGCCGTGCGGCATGAAAACCGCTTGCCTCGTCGGCGTGAAGGCGGGAAAAGTTAATCGGCCGATTAACTCGCTCAACAGAAGAAACGTCAGAGGCGATTGCCGCATCAGGCGCATGCGCCCGCGACCCGAGGAAACAACAACGTGCTCGACAAACCAGCCCCCACCTCCTCCGTCCGCACTTCCGGCCCGCTCTCGGGCTTCCGCATCGTCGAATTCGCCGGCATCGGGCCCGGCCCGTTCGCCTGCATGATGCTGGCCGACATGGGCGCCGATGTCGTCACGCTCGACCGCGTCGGCGCGAAGAAGAGCATGAAGTCGGTGGCGGGGCGCGGCCGCAAGGTGATCGAGCTCGACCTCAAGGACAAGGCCGCGATCGCGCAAGTGCTGGATCTGCTCGCGAGCGCAGACGCGCTGGTCGAAGGCTTCCGCCCCGGCGTGATGGAGCGGCTCGGGCTCGGGCCGGACGTCGTGCTCGCACGCAACCCGAAGCTGGTCTATGGCCGCATGACCGGCTGGGGCCAGGAAGGCCCGCTCGCCAACGCCGCCGGCCACGACATCAACTACATCTCCATCACCGGCGCGCTCGCGGCGATCGGCACGAAGGAAGCGCCGGTGCCGCCGCTGAACCTGGTCGGCGATTTCGGCGGCGGCGCGCTCTATCTCGTCGTCGGCGTGCTGGCGGCACTGCTGGAAGCGCAGAGATCGGGCAAGGGCCAGGTGGTGGACGCGGCGATGTGCGACGGCGCGGCCTCGCTGATGTCGTTCTTCTTCGACATGACCACGATGGGACGATGGACCGAGGCGCGCAACCAGAACTTCCTCGACGGCGGCGCGCATTTCTACGGCGTCTACGAATGCGCCTGCGGGCACTTCGTTTCGATCGGCTCGATCGAGCCGCAATTCTACGCGCTGCTGCGCGAGCACGCCGGCCTCACCGACGCCGATTTCGACGCGCAGATGGATCGCAAGGCCTGGCCGGCGTTGAAGGAGAAGCTCAAGGCCGTGTTCAAGAGCAAGACGCGCGAGGATTGGTGCAAGATCATGGAAGGCACCGACATCTGCTTCGCGCCGGTGCTGACCATGTCGGAGGCGACACAGCATCCGCACATGGTCGCCCGCAACGTCTTCATCGAGCGTCACGGCGTGAAGCAGCCGGCACCTGCGCCGCGATTCTCGCGGACGCCGTCGGCCGCACGCGAGCCGGAGGCGGCGGAGATCGGCGCGGTGATGACGGCGTGGACGCGATAGATCTAGCGCCGGCAAAGGTCGCGTAGGGTGGGCAAAGGCGCGAAGCGCCGTGCCCACGTCTTCGCATCAGTTCGGCAGGTACGTGGGCACGCTTCGCTTTGCCCACCCTACGGCAGTGTGCGTGACGGCGGCAACCTACGCCGCGTTCCCAACCTTCAACACGCCGCGCCGGATCTGGTCCTCCTCGATCGATTCGAACAGCGCCTTGAAATTGCCCTCGCCGAATCCGTCGTCGCCCTTGCGCTGGATGAACTCGAAGAAGATCGGCCCGATCGCGTTGGCCGAGAAGATCTGCAGCAGCACCTTGGTCTGGCCGCCATCGACCACGCCCTCGCCGTCGATCAGGATTCCGTTCTTCTTGAGCCGTGCAACATCCTCGCCATGCCCCGCCAGGCGCGCGTCGATCTTCTCGAAATAGGTGTCGGGCGGCGAGGGCATGAACGGCAGGCCGGCCTCGCGCAGACCCTCGATGGTGCGGTGGATGTCGCGGCAGCCGCAGGCGATGTGCTGGATGCCTTCGCCGCGATAGATATTCAGATATTCCTCGATCTGGCCGGAATCGCCGGCGTCCTCGTTGATCGGAATCCGGATCTTGCCGTCCGGGCTGGTCAGCGCGCGCGAGAACAGGCCGGAGGCGCGGCCCTCGATGTCGAAGAAGCGGATCTGGCGGAAGTTGAACAGCTTTTCGTAGAAGCCGGCCCAGACATTCATGCGGCCGCGATGGACGTTGTGGGTGAGATGGTCGAGATAGAACAGGCCGGCGCCAACCGGCTTGGGATCGCGCGCGCCCAGCCATTCGAATTCGGCATCATAGGCCGAGCCCGTGGCGCCGTA
This sequence comes from Bradyrhizobium sp. NC92, assembly GCF_025200865.1. NCBI lineage: Bacteria > Pseudomonadati > Pseudomonadota > Alphaproteobacteria > Hyphomicrobiales > Nitrobacteraceae > Bradyrhizobium > Bradyrhizobium sp. NC92. The sequence continues at coordinate 546,485 of NZ_CP104171.1, read as the reverse complement.
ACGATCGACCAGATAGAGCAGGCTGCCGCCGATGCCCTTGATCGCGGGCACGTCGAGCGTCTTCTGCGCGGACGATACGTCGGCCGGCTCGGCGCCGAGCGCGATCGCGCGGTCATAGGCCGCCTTGGCACCGACGACGCGAAACGCCATCGACGGCGCGCAGGGACCGTGCGCGGCGACGAACTCAGTGCCATGGGTGCCGGGCTCCTCGTTGACGAGATAGTTGATGTCGCCCTGACGGTAGACCGTGATCTTCTTGGTCCTGTGGCGCGCGACGGGCGCATAGCCCATCAGCTTGAACAAAGCGTGCAGCTCTTCCGGATGAGGGTGCGCGTATTCGACGAACTCGAAGCCGTCGGTGCCCATCGGATTGTCGGCACTAATAGTGGCCGGCGGTGCATCGTGCGGAAACGGACCCATGGTGTTCTCCCAAATGGCTGCTGGCACGAACTATCCTTCATGGGGCGCGCAAGGAGCGTGCAAACGGGGCACCAATTGGCTATAATATGCACGATCCGTGCATCAAATGGACAAAACGCGCATGATTTCCGTAGATGCCTTCGACCTCAAGATTTTAGGCGCGCTCCAGGACGACGGCCGCCTCACCAACCAGGAGCTGGCCGAGCTCGCGGGCCTCTCCGCCTCGCAATGCTCGCGGCGGCGGATGCGGCTGGAGGAGGAGAAAGTGATCGCGGGCTATCACGCCGACCTCTCCAGCGAGGCACTGGGCTTCGGCGTGATCGCCTTCATCCAGGTCGGGCTTGCGACACACTCGCCGGACAACTCAAAGCGCTTCCGTGCGCTGGTGAACCGGATCGACGAGATCCAGGAGGCCTATTCGCTGACGGGCGACGCCGACTACGTGCTGAAAGCCGTGCTGCGTGACCTCAAGGGCCTCTCCAACCTCGTCAACGACGTGCTGATGCCGCACCAGAGCGTGGCGCATGTGCGCTCCTCGATCGTGCTGGACCGGCTGAAGGAAAGCTCGAAGCTGCCGCTCAAGGAGATCAAGCCCGGCTGAAATCGAGGGAACTGCGGCATTCGCGCGCAGCGCACGATCTGCGATGATCGCAGCTCCATATGCGGAGATTCAACATGGCGCTCCAGCTGCGACCGAACTGCGAATATTGCGATTGCGATCTGCCGCCGAACGCGACCAATGCGCGGATCTGCTCCTATGAATGCACGTTTTGTGCGGACTGCGTCGAGACCAAGCTGTTCAATGTCTGCCCGAATTGCGGCGGCGGCTTTGCCCCGCGCCCGATCAGGCCGGCGCAGGAATGGCGGCCGGGCGTGTGCACGACTAGGCAGGTGCCGTCCGACAAACGGGTGCATTTGAAGTACAGCGTGGAGGACGTCGAGGCGCATTGCGCGCGGGTGCGCGACGTGCCGCCGGAGAGGCGGTAGGTCTCTCCACGTCATTGCGAGGAGCCCTTGCGACGAAGCAATCCAGACTGCCCCTGCGGAAAGATTCTGGATTGCTTCGCTGCGCTCGCAATGACGGAAGTCGTGGCGGCGACCGAGGCTACTCCGCCGCCAAAATCGTCCCCTCGACCTCGCCGAACCCGACGCGATAGCCGTTGCCCTGGCACCAGCCGCGCATGACGAGGCTATCGCCGTCCTCCAGGAACGAGCGCCTGGCACCGCCGGGCAGCTCGACCGGCTCGGTGCCGTTCCAGCTGATCTCGAGCAGGCTGCCGCGCTGGTTCTTCTCCGGCCCGGAGATGGTGCCGCTCCCTAAGAGATCGCCGACATTCATGGCGCAGCCCGAGGAGGCGTGGTGCATCAGCTGCTGCACCGAGGACCAGTACATGTATTTGAAATTGGTGCGGCTGATGCTGGCCGGCGCATTGATGCCGGCAGCGCGCAAGGACACGTCGAGCTCGACATCGTAGTTCTGGGGCTTGGTCTGCTTGAGATAATCCAGCGGCACCGGCTGCTGCTCCGGCCCGTTCAGGCGGAACGGCTCCAGCGCCTCGCGCGTCACCACCCAGGGACTGATCGAGGTCGCGAACGCCTTGGCCAGGAACGGCCCGAGCGGCACATATTCCCATTGCTGGATATCGCGCGCGCTCCAGTCGTTGAGCAGCACGAAGCCGAAGATCATCTCCTCGGCCTGGCTCTCGGTGAGCATGCCGCCCATCGGCGACGGCTGGCCGATCACGACGCCCATCTCCAGCTCGAAATCGAGCCGCTTGCACGGCGCAAAGCTCGGCAACTCGACATTCGGCGGCTTCAGCTGCCCGCGCGGCCGCTTCACCCTGGTGCCGGAGACCACGACGGTGGAGGCGCGGCCATTATAGGCGATCGGCATGTGCAGCCAGTTCGGCTGCAGCGCATTGTCCTTGCCGCGGAACATGACGCCGACATTGGTGGCGTGCTCCTTCGAGGAATAGAAATCGGTGTAGCCGGCGACGGCGAACGGAAGGTGCAGTCGGGCCTCGCGCATCGGCACCAGGGCCTGCTTGCGCAGCTCCTCGTTGTCGCGCAGCTCCGGATGATCGGCGCGCAAGAGCTCGCTGATGCGTGCGCGGGTCTTGGTCCAGACCTTCGGCCCCAGCGCCATGAAGGGATTGAGCGAGGGGCCCGAGAACACGCCGAGCGCGCCGACGTCGAGCCGGGAATCCTGCTCGAGCTCCCAGAGATCGAGCACGTAATCGCCGATTGCGACGCCGACCCGCGGCGTCGGGTTGGCCGCAGTCGAGAACACGCCGTAAGGCAGGTTCTGGATCGGGAAGTCCGAGGCGGGATCGACGGCGATGAAGGAGCGGAGGCTGGGGTCGTTGGGATGGGGCATGGGTTTCCCGTGGCACAGCGGTGACGGTGTCACCCTCCCCTGGAGGGGGAGGGTCGGTTCATATTGAGCGCAGCGAAATATGAGACGGGGTGGGGTGATCTCTCGACACGGGCAGTTTTCCTTGCGGAGAGACCGTCACCCCACCCCGCTACGCATTCCGCTTCGCTGCATGCGTAGCGACCCTCCCCCTCCAGGGGAGGGTAAGCGAGACTACGGCTTGCTCGGATCGAACCGCTTCTCCAGGCCCTTCCAGCAATCGGCGTAATCGTCCTGGAGCGTGGACGCGTTAGCGGCGTGTGCCGTCACGCGCTGCGGGTAACGGGTCTCGAACATGAAGGCCATGGTGCCGGTCAGCTTCACCGGCTTCAATTCGCCATTACTGGCGTGCTCGAAGGCATCGCGATCCGGGCCGTGCGGCAGCATGCAATTGTGCAAGGAGATGCCACCCGGCACGAAGCCCTGCGGCTTGGCGTCGTAGACGCCGTAGATCAGGCCCATGAACTCGCTCATGATGTTCATGTGGTACCAGGGCGGCCGGAAGGTGTTTTCGGCGACCATCCAGCGCTCGGGGAAAATGACGAAGTCGATGTTCGCGGTGCCCGCCGTCTCCGACGGCGAGGTCAGCACGGTGAAGATCGAGGGATCGGGATGGTCGAAGCCGATCGCTCCGACGGGAGAGAAGGTGCGCAGATCGTATTTGTACGGCGCGTAATTGCCGTGCCAGGCGACGACGTCGATCGGCGAGTGTGGCAACGTCGTCTTGAACAGCGAGCCGCCCCATTTCACGTAGAGCTCGGTCGGCGTGTCCTTGTCCTCGTAGTTTGCGACCGGCGTCAGGAAGTCGCGCGCATTGGCGAGGCAATTGGCGCCGATCGGACCGCGCTCGGGCAGCGTGAAGGCGCCGCCGTAGTTTTCGCAGAGATAGCCGCGCGCCGGCCCGTTCGGGATCTCGACCCGGAACTTGACGCCGCGCGGGATCACCACGATCTCGCCGGGCTCGGCATCGATGCGGCCGAACTCGGTGACGAGGCGAAGATTGCCCTGCTGCAGCACGAACATCAGCTCGCCGTCGGCATTGTAGAAATGCTGGTCCACCATCGACTTGGTGATGAGGTAGACATGCGCGGCCATGCCGGCCTGCGTGTTGACGTCACCCGCCGTCGTCATGGTCTGCACGCCCTGGACGAAGGTGACCTCCTCCTTGGGCAGCGGCGTCGGATCCCAACGCAGCTGAGCGATCGGCAGGTCGTATTCATGGCACGGCGCCGAACGCCACAGGCCGGCATCGACTTTCTCGAAGCGGCCGGAATGTTTCACGGAAGGGCGGATGCGGTAGAGCCAGGAGCGCTCATTGCTGCCGCGCGGCGCGGTGAAGGGCGAGCCCGAAAGCTGCTCGGCATAGAGCCCGTAGGCGCAGCGTTGCGGCGAGTTGCGCCCGATCGGCAACGCGCCCGGCAGCGCCTCGGTCTCGAAAGAATTGCCGAAGCCGGACATGTAGCCCGGCGTCACCTGGGCCGAGCTGCGGATGATCTGGTCAGGCGAGGTATTGATGTTCATGACTATCCTCCTCCTTGCAAGGCGGCCCACATTTCCTGGTCGCGCTTGTCGGTCCAGATCACGGGGTCGTCGATTCCGGACGCTTCGTCGTAGGCGCGCGACACGTTGAACGGCAGGCAGTGCTCGTAGATGGCAAAGCTCGAGAATTTCGGATCCATCACCTCGCGCGTCGCCGCCATCGATTCCTTCAACGTGCGGCCCTTCGCGACCGAGATCTCGGCGGCGCCGTAGAGCGAGGTGACGAAGTCGCGTGTCATCGCGATGGCCTCGCGCACCGTAGCGGTGCCCTTCAGCGCATCGCCGCGGCCCGGCGCGATCGCCTTCGGATTGAAGTTGCGGATCTCGTTCAGAGTCATCGGCCATTCGCGCAAGTGCGCATCGCCGCAATAGCAGGCCGAGTGATATTCGATGAGGTCGCCGGAGAACATCACCTCCGCATCGGGGACCCAAGCGACGATGTCGCCGGAGGTGTGGCCGGCGCCGAGCTGCATCAGGCGCACCTCGCGCTTGCCGAGATAGATCGTCATCTCGCCTTCGAAGGTCAGCGTCGGCCAGGTCAGGCCGGGAATGCTCTGCGCATCCTGGAACAGGCGCGGGAAGCGGCCGTACTCGGAATCCCAATCCTGCTTGCCGCGCTCGGCGATCAGCCGATACGTCTCCTGCGAGGCGACGATGCCCTGGGCGTGATAGGCGGAGGCGCCGAGCACGCGCACCGCGTGATAGTGCGACAGCACGACATATTTGATCGGCCTGTCGGTGACGGAGCGCACGCGCTCAATCACCTTGTTCGCCATCGCCGGCGTTGCCTGCGCGTCGAACACGAGGCAGCCATCGTCGCCGACGATCACGGCCGTGTTGGGATCGCCCTCGGCGGTGAAGGCATAGAGATCGGTGCCGATCTCGGAGAAGGTGATCTTTTTCTCGGCAAGATCGCCGGTGGATGCGAAGTTCTTCGCCATCAATTCATCCTTACAAGTCTATTGTTGTTGCTGTTGTTGCTGCTGACCATCGATCATGCGGCGCTTGGCCAGTCCGATCGCCTCGCGCAGCACGTCGATGTCGCCGATATGGTTGGCGAGGATCAGCACCAGCGCCGCGTCGAAATCGGCGCTCTGCTCCTCGGTGAGCCCGCGATGCGCCTCGACGATGGCGCGGAACGCATCGTCGGGGCGTGCGAAGTTCGAGCTGGTGGACAGCGGCATGCGAAACCTCAATTCAGCCCTTCAGCCCGAGACAATGCCGCCGCGATCGCCTCGCGCGTCGGATGGCGGAAGCGCGCCGCAACGTAGCCATCAGGCCTGAGCAGATAGGCTGCGCCCGGTCCCGCATCGTAGCGCCTGGCGACGAGGCCGGAGGGATCGCCTAGTCCTTCCTCGCCGCCGATGCGAATGTTCTTGACGCCGTCCGGCGCGGCGAGCGCCACGCCATTGCTGAACGACAGCAAGGTGAAATCCGTTCCGCCCTTGCGGAAGGCATCGGTCAGATAGCCCCGCTGGGCAACGGGCGCATCGAGCATGGAACAGCCGGGCCGAGGCCCACCGGCCCAGGCATCGGCGTCTGGCGACGACAACGGCGTGTCGTAGCTGCACGGCACCGAGAGCCGGCCGCCATTGACCATGCGCTTGCCGAAATCGGTCTCCTTGGCCAGCGCCAGCACCGCCTTGCGCAGCCGCGCCTCCTGGTGCGAGTTCGGCGCCATGAAGTCGGTCGAGCGGGTGGATTCGCGGATGTTCTCGTCAGCCGCCATGCTGCGCTCGAGATGGTAGCTCTCCAGCAGGCTCGCGGGCGATTTGCCGCGCAGCACGCGGTCGAGCTTCCAAGACAGGTTCTCGGCGTCCTCCAGTCCGGAATTGGCGCCGCGCGCGCCGAAGGGCGAGACCTGGTGCGCCGAATCGCCGGCGAAGACCACGCGGCCATGGATGAAGCGGTCCATCCGCCGGCATTGGAATTTGTAGAGCGAGATCCACTCGAACTCGAACTTGTCGTGGCCGAGCATGCGGGCGATCCGCGGCCGCACGTTTTCCGGCTTCTTCTCGAGAACCGGATCTGCATAGCGGTTGAGCTGGAGGTCGATGCGCCAGACATCGTCGGGCTGCCGGTGCAGCAGCGCCGAACGCCCGGCATGGAACGGCGGATCGAACCAGAACCAGCGCTCGGTCGGGAATTCCGCCGTCATCTTGACGTCGGCGATCAGGAACTGGTCCTCGAACACCTGACCGGCGAATTCCGCACCGACCATCTGCCGCAGCGAGGAGCGCGCGCCGTCGCAAGCGATGACATATTGCGCATGCAGGCGATAGGCGCCCTCCGGCGTCTCGATCGTCAGCGCCACGGAATCGTTGCGCTGCTCGAGCGCCGTCACCTTGTTGCGCCAGCGCAGGTCGATCGCGGGCAGCTCGTTGATGCGATCGACCAGATAAGCCTCGGCGTAATATTGCTGGAGATTGATGAAGGCCGGCCGCTTGTGCCCGTCTTCCGGCAACAGGTTGAACTGATAGAGTTGCGACTCGCCGTGGAAGATCCGCCCCACACTCCACACCACGCCCTTCTCGACCATGCGGTCGCCGACGCCGAGCCGGTCCCAATATTCCAGCGAGCGTTTCGAGAAACAGATTGCGCGCGAGCCCTCGCCGATGCGGTCGGCATCATCCAGCAGCACGACGCGCTGGCCGCGCTGGGCGAGATCGATCGCCAGCGACAAGCCGACCGGACCCGCGCCGACGATCACGACCGGATGCTCCGCGGGGCTCGAGCCAGGACGGTCCTGATCGGGGTGACGGCGATAGCCGAACTGGGTTTTGGCCTGATGCGTATTGGCCGGCGCCATACACTAACCTCGGCTCTGGTCAGAAGAGGACTGATCTGCTAGATAGTCTCACGTGCAACTATTTTGGACCGGAGCCGGCCGGCCGTCAACTGGAATTCGGAGCGCTCTCCTTGGCGAGGACATCCAGCGACATCGCGCTCAAAGCGCGCGCGGCCGACGAGGCTTCAACGCGGCCCAAGCCGCGGCTCGATTTGTTCAAGTTCGTGCCGTTCCGCCTCAACCGGCTCGCGGCGGAGGTCAGTTCCGCGCTGTCGGTCGAATATCAGGAACGCCACGGCCTCGACATTCCGGCCTGGCGCGTGATCGCCACGCTCGGCTTCCGTAACGATGCCTGCAGTGCGCAGTACATTTCCCAGTGTACCCGCACGCACAAATCCACCATCAGCCGCGCGGTCACCACGCTGCTCAATGAGCAACTGATCGAGCGCGTCGAGAACGAAGCCGACCGCCGCGAATTCCGCTTGCAATTGACGAAGAAGGGACGCGCGCTTTACGAAGAGCTGTTCCCGCAATTGCTGCGGCGTGAGGACGAGATTTTGGCCTGCCTCTCCGCGCAGGAGCGCAAGCAGCTCTCGGCCCTGCTCGGCAAGATCGAAGCGAGCCTCGATCTGATCCAGACCAGCGAAGAGGCCGACGCCAAGCAGGCATTTTAGGGCGCCCACCCATAAGGCGCAGACGTCAGCTTTTGGGAGTCCGGTTGAGAAAGCTTGGTAGGACCGTGACGGCAGCGACGTATATAGCGATGCTACTTGTGGCGCTTATCGCAACTCGCGCATACGCCGCTGACATAGGTTATCTGGCTCCCCCCGGAGTCGCGGCAAACGAGTTTCCCTCACCGCGACGCCCTGTTGCACGGATCGTCAGCCCACGCCGCGCCGCCGAAGAGCGCCGCGACGCCCTCAATGAGGCCGGCCAAATCGCGCGTGTTCTTGAACTGAAACCAGGCATGACAGTCGGCGACATTGGAGCAGGCAGTGGCTACCACACGGTCCGGCTCTCGCACCTCGTCGGACCCGCTGGCTCTGTCGTTGCCCAGGACGTCACGCGGGATTACCTCATCGAACTCGCCAGGCGAACAGAACTTCTGAAGTTGACGAACGTGCAATTCGCGCTCGGCGAACCCCACGACCCGCGTCTGCCCGCTTCCTCGCTGGATGCCGCAATCCTCGTTCACATGTATCACGAGATAGCCCAACCCTATGCCTTCCTCTACAACCTCGCACCCGCCTTGAAGCAGGGTGCGCGGGTCGGAATTGTCGATCTCGAGCTTCCGACGTCGAAGCATGGCACGCCAATTGAGCTCTTGCGCTGCGAAGTGACCGCCGTCGGTTATCGCGAGGTCGCCACATATAAGCTAGCAGGTGACGGAGGATATTTGGCGGTATTCTCTCCGCCGGAGGTAGCGGCTCGAAAATCTCCCCACGATATCGTTGCTTGTAGGAATCCTGCCGGCGCTCGTTGACACCACGCCCCCCCGATCTCAGAGGCTGAACGTGTCCGAAGCAAGGGGCAGACCGGAAGTCGCCGGCTGAGACTCAAACCGGGCGCTTTTGACCCTGGCTGTGTGAAAAGCCGCGAGTCGGTTACGATTCCTCCGTTTCCTAATGGGGGGATACGGATGGGACGCTTCGTTGAAGGCGCGGACAGATCCCAGCTGACGCTCTTGCCGGAATGTCTGGAGGATTGGGTAGACGAGGGCAACGCGGTCCATGTGATCGACGTGTTTGTCGAGGCGCTCGACCTGCATGGAATGGGATTTGAGCGTGTGATCGCCAAGGAGACGGGCCGGCCTTCCTATCATCCGGCAGTCCTTCTGAAGCTTTACATCTACGGTTATCTCAATCGGGTGCAATCCAGTCGCCGCCTGGAACGTGAGGCGTGCCGCAATATCGAGGTGATGTGGCTGATCGGCCGCCTGGCTCCCGATCATAAGACGATCGCCGATTTCCGGAAGGACAATGGTGCGGCGCTTCGGAAGGTTTGTGCGAAGTTCGTTGCGCTATGCCGGCAAATGGGCCTGTTGCAGACCCCAAGCGTCGCAATCGATGGCAGCAAGTTCAAGGCAGTGAACAACCGCGATCGCAACTTCACACATGCCAAGATGGCGAGGCGGATGGCGCAGATCGAGGAAAGCGTCGGGCGATATCTGCGTCAACTGGATAGCGCCGATCGGCAGGAGCCATCGGAAGCGATCAGCATCAAGACAACGAGGATTAAGGAAAAGATCGCTCGACTGAAGCAGGAGATGGGCCGCCTGGAAGTGCTCGATGCGCAGATGCGCAAGACGCCGGATCAACAGATATCGCTGACCGATCCGGATGCCCGTTCGATGGCCACCAGTGGACGCGGATCGGGTGTCGTCGGCTACAATGTCCAGGTCGCGGTGGACACCGAACACCATCTGATTGTTACGCATGAGGTCATAAACGTCGGCAATGACCGTGGGCAGCTTGCTCGGATGTCGAAGCAAGCCAAAGAAGTGCTCGAAGTGGACAAACTCGAGGCGGTCGCCGACCGTGGCTACTTCGACGGAGAGGAGATATTGGCCTGCAAAGAGGCTGGCGTTGCAGTCACGCTGCCCAAGCCCATGACGTCGAACGCCAAGGCGGAGGGTCGGTTCGGCAAACAGGACTTCGCCTATCTACCTGACGAGGACGTCTACCGCTGCCCGTCCGGCCAGGTGCTGCCCTATCGCTATACCAACATCGAGCATGGAATGACGCTGCGCCGTTACTGGTCGACAGCAGCGTGCCAAGGCTGCGCAATCAAGAGCCAATGTACGCCGTCCAAGGAGCGCCGCATCACACGCTGGGAGCATGAGCATGTGGTCGAGGAGGTCCAGAGACGGCTCGATTCCGACCCCGACGCCATGCGGAGGCGGCGCGAGACGGTCGAGCATCCCTTCGGCACGATCAAGGCCCGTATGGGGGCGACCCACTTCCTGATGAAGCGCCTACGGAACGTCGCCGCCGAAATGGCGCTGCATGTTCTCGCCTATAACCTCACACGGGTGATGAACATCGTCGGCAAACCGCGCCTGATTGCAGCCATCCGCGCCGCCTGAAGCCCGGAAAGTGCGTCCAAAAGCGCAATACCGCGTCGCGATACCTACTTTGGCCGGTCATTGGACGATCCGACGCGAGAACATCGGCCGCCTGCAATGATTGGCGACCCACGGCCGCGTGCCGACCATCCGTTTGCACACAGCCAAGACCCAAAGCAGTCCTTCCACTCTCCTTCCTTCTAGAAAGTGCTAAGGTCGCCTTCCGTAGGTGTGGTCTCTTGCAGGGAGCGGCACATGCGACGTCGGGAATTCATCGCCGGAGGAAGCGCAGATGAAACGACGTGAATTCATCAGCATCGTCGGCGGTGCAGCGGTCGGGTTGCCATTTGCCGCGATGGCGCAGCGCCAGATGCCATTGGTTGGCTTCCTGAATAGCGCATCGCCCGAGACCTATCGCTTCAATGCCGACTCTTTTCAAGAAGGTCTGGCAAAAGCTGGCTTTGTTGCGGGGCGCAACGTCCGTATCGAGGAACGCTGGGCTCGGGGTGACTACAGCGTGTTACCCCGCCTTGCGGCCGAACTTGTCGCTATGGGCGTCGTCGCGATTGCTGCCACAGGAGATGTCGCCTCTGCTCGGGCGGCGCAGCTTGCGAGCAACACGGTGCCAGTGGTGTTTACTATCGGCGGAGACCCAGTCCGCCATGGACTCGTCGAAAGCATAAACCGCCCCGGCAGGCACGTCACTGGAATCCTTTTCAATCCGAACGTACTCGGCGCAAAGCGAGTTGAATTGCTCCATGAAATTGCCCCGGATATTTCCCGCATCGCACTGCTGATGAACCCCACGAACCCAAACGCCAAAATCGAAGAAGCTGATGCCGAAGCAGGGGCGAGGAAGCTGAGCCTGCAGACCATCACGTTCAATGCGAGAAACGCGAGCGAAATGGAAGCCGCGCTCGAACAGTTGCTGAGGGCGAAGGCCGAAGCATTGATTACCGCGAGTGATCCGATCCTGCTGGATCGGCGCGAGCAGATTGCTTCCTTCGCATTACGGCACAACGTGCTGGCCATAGGCTTTGTGCAACAGATCGCTGCTGCGGGTGGCCTTCTGAGCTATGGTCCGAGCATCAGTTGGATGTACAGACAAGCAGGCGACTACGTCGGACAAATCCTGAAAGGCTCAAATCCGGCCGAAATGCCCGTCCTCCAGCCGACACGCTACGAACTGGTGATCAATCTGAAGACCGCCAAGACACTTGGCCTCACCGTTTCGCCATTGCTGCTCGCTCGTGCGGACGAAGTGATCGAATAAGATGCTACTTCCGGAATTGGCCCGACTCAGACCTCCGACGATGTTCTTTTCGGCTGCATTCGGGAGCATAGCGGACATAAGGCCCGCCTGACCCGAGCCAAAAGAGTGCTCGCGGCGCTGCCCGGCAAGACCGAAGCGAGCCTCGACCTGATCCAGACCCGCGAAGAGGCGGATGCGAAGCAGGCGTATTAGCCCAATTTGGCATTCCGGGGCGCCGCAAAGCGGCGAACCCGGAATCTCGCGCTACAACTTCTGGATTCCGGGTTCGCGCTCCGCGCGCCCCGGAATGACGGCTTCGCCGTCACCTCGCAAACGACCGCGACGGCGGCAGGTGCAGCGCCCAGGCGTCGACCTTGTCGCTGGCGCGCGGGTAGATCTCGGTCACGATCGGATCATGACCGGGGATGTAGCGATCGGGATGGCCGGCGAGGCGCTCGATCGTTTCCCAGCCTTGCGCCATGTCGCCGACATTGTAGACGATCGGGAACGGGCTCCTGCGCTGCAGATTGGCGTAGTAATGCGCGGCATCGGAGGCGAGCACCACGGGGCCGCGCGCGGTGTCGACCCTCACCACCTGCAAGCCGTCGGAATGGCCGCCGACGCGGTGCACGGTCACGCCGGGAGCGACCTCGCCGTCGCCGGAATAGAAGGTGACGCGCTCGCCATAGACGTGGCGCACCATCAGCGTGACATGCTCGACCGAGAACGGGTGGCGCAGCATACCGTTGCACATGCAGCGCCCGGTCGCGTAGGCCATCTCGCGCTCCTGCAGATGGAAGCGCGCATTGGGAAAGCGGTCGAGATTGCCGGCGTGGTCGTAATGCAGATGCGTCACGATGACGTCACGAATGGCTGACGCCGCGACGCCGAAACGCTCCAGCGCATCGACCGGATTGAGCGTGAGCTTGCGCGCCCGCGCGCTCGCCTCCTCGGCGTTGAAGCCGGTATCGACCAGAATGTCGCGGCCGTGGCCCCGAATCAGCCAGACGAAATAATCGAGGTCCTGCGCCGCGCTGTCATGCGGGTCGGGCGCGAGGAAGTTCATGTGGGGGGTGCGCGGCGACATCGTCGCATAGCGCAGGGCGTAGATCTCGTAGACGTTTCCCATGGGTCTTGCTTTTTTCGCGTTGGATCTTCTGGAGCGATCGCGCCAACAAGCCATCGCCGGCAGGAAAGGTCAAACGCGGGGCGTTGCGGCGGAGGCGGGCCTGCAATGTGAGACCGATCACGTCTTCATCGCCATGGTTGTCTTAACGTCCGCCGATCGCATCGAGATACCGAGGACTGTCATGACAACCCGTCTATTTTCGCTCGCGGCACGCCCGTCCTTTGCGGTCAATCGTCGGATTAAGGTCGAATCTCCAAGTGGTTGACGCCCCCCGTCCCCGGTTTGATAATGGGGTAAGCGTAAGTTAAGGTCGCCGCGGCGCAAGCTGGAACGGCGCCTTTTTGGCTGGACCGCGCTGATTATGAAAATTCGCTTCTTTGTTCTCCTGTCCTTGCTCATCTCGCTCGTCCCGACTGCCCCGTCGCTTGCGGCCGGTGACCGTTTCGCGCTTGTCATTGGCAACGCCAAATATCCGGACGCGGATGCCCCGCTGAAGGAACCGATCAACGATGCGCGCGCCGTCGCCGACGAGCTCAAGCGCGACGGCTTTTCGGTCGAGCTCGGCGAGAACCTGACCGGCGACGCCATGCGCCGCGCCTTCGACAAGCTCTACGGCAAGATCAAGCCGGGCTCGGTCGCGCTGGTGTTCTTCTCGGGTTTCGGCATCCAGTCCGCGCGCCAGAGCTATCTGCTGCCGGTGGATGCGCAGATCTGGACCGAGTCCGACGTGCGCCGCGACGGCTTCAGCCTCGAGACCGTCCTCGGCGAGCTCAACACCCGCGGCGCCGGCGTCAAGATCGCGCTGATCGACGCGTCCAGGCGCAACCCGTTCGAGCGCCGGTTCCGCAGCTTCTCGGCCGGCCTGACCCCCGTGATCGCACCGAACGGCACGCTGGTGATGTACTCGGCGGCGCTGGCCTCGGTGGTCTCGGACGCCGGCGGCGACCGCAGCCTGTTCGTCCAGGAGCTGCTGAAGGAAATCCGCGTCCCCGACCTGATGGCCGAGGAGACGCTGAACCGCACCAAGATGGGCGTCACCCGCGCCTCGCGCGGCGAGCAGGTACCGTGGATTTCCTCGTCATTGGCCGAAGATTTCTCGTTCATTCCCGGCGCCGGCGGATCGCGTCCAGCAACGCCGCCGCCGCCCGCGCCTCCCGCCGCGCCGGCCGTCGTCGCCAACAATCCGCCACCCGCCCCTCCCGCGCCGCCGCCGCCGCCGAAGCCGGCCGAGAGCGCTGCGGCCCCCGCTCCCGCGGCTCCGGCGCCTGCGGCTCCAGTTGCGGCGCCTGCACCGGCGCCCGCGCCTGCTCCCACGCCTGCTCCCACGCCGCGGCCGCAGATCGAGGCCGCCCTGCCCCCGCCGCCACCGCCAGTGAAGCCGGCTGATCCCGCTCCCGCGCCGAGCACGGACGGCGGGCCCAGTGCCGCCGCGCTGGCCGACGATCCCACGATCAAGAGCCTGACCGCCAAGATTGCCGCCAATCCTGACGACGTGAACGCGCTGTACCGGCGCGGCCAGGTCTATGCCAGCAAGGGCGCCTACAGCCTCGCCATCAAGGATTTCGACGACACCCTCCGGATCAATTCGAAGGACGTCGAGGCGCTGAACAACCGCTGCTGGACCCGCACCGTGGTCGGCGATCTCCAGGGCGCGCTGAAGGATTGCAACGAGGCGCTGCGGCTGCGGCCGAACTTCGTCGATGCACTGGACAGCCGCGGCCTCGTCAACCTCAAGTCGGGCGCAGTGAAGAATGCGATCGCCGATTTCGACGCGGCCCTGAAGATCAACCCGCGCCTGACCTCCTCGCTCTACGGACGGGGCCTTGCCAAGCAACGCAACGGCTCGGCCCAGGAGGGGGCGCTGGACATCGCCAATGCCAAGGCGATGGACCCGAACATCGTTCAGGAATTCGCAAGCTACGGAGTGCGTTAGTATTTTTTTGAGTTGGGCCCCGCCCAAGGCTCGAACCTTGAACAGCCCTGGGAAGACCAATGGGCGGATGCCGCAACAGGCCTTTTCGGGGGTGGGTTGCTTGAATTTGAGATCACGCGAGCTGGCTGCGCAGGAGGGACTGGCTATGAGATCGGCTGCAAAAGGGCTTACCGCGATTCTGTCCATCATCACCGTCGGCGTCGCGCTGTCGCTGCCGACCTCGGCCGCCTATGCGGGCGATGACGGCAACAGCAAGAACGTCACCGAGGACGAGATCGTCCGCGCGCTGGCGCCGGCGCCGAAGAAGCCCCTGACCCGCGGCCTCTCGATCGGTCCGCAGACCGAATCCGCGCCGAACGCCGCGGAGACCAAGCTGCTGCAATCCGTGCGCGGCCGCTCGACGCGCTCGCTGTCGTCGACCGAGCGCGAGGAAATCGCCTCCGTCGCCAAGGACAAGCCGAACATCGATCTCGAGATCACGTTCGACTACAACTCCGCCAATATCAGCGCCAAGTCGATGCCCTCAGTGCAGGCGCTCGGCCGCGCGTTGACCAGCACCGACCTGAAGGGCTCGACCTTCGTGGTCGCGGGACACACCGACGCCGCCGGCGGCGAAGCCTACAACCAGGATCTCTCGGAGCGTCGCGCGGACGCGATCAAGCGCTATCTGGTCGAGAAGTACAGCATCTCCGCCACCGACCTCGTCACCGTCGGCTACGGCAAGAGCAAGCTCAAGGACGCGAACCAGCCGCTGGCGGAGGTCAACCGCCGCGTGCAGGTCGTCAACATGGAAAACAAGACCACCGCATCGAAGTGAGCGCGACGTATCCTTTGCAGTGACAAGTCGTGATGTGGTGTAAGGTCTCGCTTCCAAAGCGCGTCCCGCAGCCTTGCGGGACGCCGCTTCATTTCAGGGAAACGCTCCGTTTGGACCTCGCGCGGATGGCCGTGAGCCAGGTCAGGATGATCCGGCGATGAATTTGACTGAATATCTCAAGCCGGCCGGAACCGTGGCGTTCGTCGTCGTGCTCGGCATCGGCTACTATCTGTTCGAGCATCGCAAGCGTCCCGAGCCGAAGGAGACGCAAAGCGAGGCGCTCGTCATCGTGACGAAGTCGACCAATGCCTGCTTCTCCGATCTGGTGCGGGTGACCGGCTTCTTCGTGCCGCGCCGCGAGGCGGTGGTCGTGGCCGACCAGGAAGGCTCCAGGGTCACCGACCTCCTGGTCACCGAGGGCACGATCGTCGCCGACAACCAGGAGATGGCGCGCCTGACTGCGCCGCCGCAGATTCCGGGCCAGCCGCAGCGGCCCGGCCCGCAAGGCCCGATCTCGCTGAAGGCGCCCGCGCCCGGCCTCGTCACCGAGGTCCGCACCATCGTCGGTGCGCCGGCCTCGCCGCAGGCCGGTCCGATGTTCCGCATCGCCGTCAACAACGAGATCGAGCTCGACGCCCAGGTCCCGGCGGTGCACATGTCCAAGCTCACCTCCGGCGCCACCGTGCGCATCAGCCG
Organism: Bradyrhizobium sp. NC92; assembly: GCF_025200865.1. NCBI lineage: Bacteria > Pseudomonadati > Pseudomonadota > Alphaproteobacteria > Hyphomicrobiales > Nitrobacteraceae > Bradyrhizobium > Bradyrhizobium sp. NC92. The sequence continues at coordinate 530,434 of NZ_CP104171.1, read as the reverse complement.
CGACGACGCACCGGATCTGATCGGGCGGGTCCGGCTGGTTGCCCCCGAGATCGACCGCACCACGCAGCTCGGGCGGGTCCGCATCAGCGTCACCAACAATCCGTCGCTCAAGGTCGGCGTGTTCGCGCGCGCCTCGATCGACGCCAAGCGAAGCTGCGGCGTCTCGATCCCCAAGACCGCCATCGATCACCTCACGGTGCAGGTCGTCAAAGGCAACATCGTCGAGACACGCAAGGTGCGGGTCGGATTGTCGTCCGACAGCGCGACGGAAATCCTGGAAGGGCTCGAGGTCGGCGAAATCGTCGTGGCGGACGCCGGCTCTTCGCTCCATGACGGCGACCAGATCAAGACCATGTTCGCCGATGAACTCGATCGCACGCGGGTACGCTGATGGCTCTCAATATCTCGGCATGGTCGATCCGTCATCCGCTGCCGTCGGTCGTCTTCTCGATCATCCTGCTGGTGCTGGGCTGGGTGTCCTTCACCAAGCTCGCGATCACAAGGCTGCCCTCGGCCGACATCCCCGTGATCTCGGTGGCGGTGTCGCAGTTCGGCGCAGCGCCGGCCGAGCTCGAATCTCAGGTCACCAAGACGGTTGAAGACGCCGTCTCCGGCGTCGAGGGCGTCAGGCACATCACCTCCTCGATCACCGACGGCCTGTCGGTCACCACGATCCAATTCGCGCTCGAGACCAACACCGACCGGGCGCTCAACGACGTCAAGGACGCGGTGACGCGCGTGCGCTCCAACCTGCCGCAGAACGTCACCGAGCCGCTGATCCAGCGCGTCGACGTCATCGGCCTGCCGATCGTGACCTATGCCGCGATCTCGCCCGGCAAGACGCCGGAGCAGCTCTCGTATTTCGTCGACGACGTGGTCAAGCGCGCGCTGCAAGGCGTGCGCGGCGTCGCCCAGGTCGAGCGCATCGGCGGTGTCGAGCGCGAGATCCTGGTCTCGCTGGATCCCGATCGCCTGCAGGCGATGGGCCTGACCGCGGTCAATGTCAGCCAGAGCCTGCGCGGCACCAATGTCGACGTCGCCGGCGGCCGCGCCGAGATCGGCAAGAACGACCAGGCGATCCGCACGCTGGCCGGCGCCAAGACGCTGGGCGATCTCGCCGGCACCATGATCCCGCTGTTCGGCGGCGGCGAGGTCCGGCTCGACGATCTCGGCACCGTCACCGACACCATCGCCGACCGCCGCACCTTCGCCCGCTTCAACGGCGAGCCGGTGGTCGCGCTCGGCATCAAGCGCTCCAAGGGCGCCAGCGACGTCAAGGTCGCCGAGGCCGTGCAGAAGCGCATCGACGCGCTGAAAGCCGCCTATCCCGAGGTCGACCTGAAGCTGATCGACACCTCGGTGGAATACACCAAGGGCAATTACCACGCGGCGATCTCGACCTTGTTCGAAGGCGCGATCCTCGCCGTCATCATCGTGCTGCTGTTCCTGCGCGACCTGCGCGCCACCATCATCGCCGCGATCTCGCTGCCGCTGTCGATCTTCCCGGCGTTCTGGGCGATGGACCTGCTCGGCTTCTCGCTGAACCTCGTCAGCTTCCTCGCCATCACGCTCTCGACTGGCATTCTCGTCGACGACGCCATCGTCGAGATCGAGAACATCGTCCGGCACATGAACATGGGCAAGTCGCCCTACCGGGCCGCGCTCGAGGCCGCCGACGAGATCGGCCTCGCCGTCATCGCGATCTCGCTGACCATCATCGCGATCTTCGCGCCGGCGAGCTTCATGTCGGGCATTGCCGGACAGTTCTTCAAGCAGTTCGGCATCACCGTCTCGGTGCAGGTGTTCTTCTCGCTGCTCGCCGCGCGCTTCGTCACGCCGGTGCTGGCCGCCTATTTCCTCAAGCACAGTACGCATGAGGAGCCGCCGCCCGGCCGCATCCTGCGGTCCTATCATGGCATCGTCGCCTGGTCGGTGCGGCACTATTTCATCACGGTGCTGATCGGCCTCGGGGTCTTCGCGGCCTCGATCTGGAGCATCACGCTGCTGCCGCAGGGCTTCCTGCCGGCCCAGGACAGCGCGCGATCCCTGCTTGCGCTCGAGCTGCCGCCGGGCACCCAGCTCGCCTACACCGAAAAGGTCACCGAGGACATCGTCGCGCGCCTGCGCAAGCGGCCCGAGGTCAAGAGCATCTTCGTCGATGGCGGGCGCGTTCCGCCGGGCACCCAGGAAGTCCGGCGCGCCGCACTGATCATCAATTACACGCCCAAGGACAGCCGCGACATCACCCAGCGCGAGCTCGAATTCTCGATCAGCCAGGAGTTGGAGAACGTTCCCGATATCCGCTTCTGGTTCCTGGACGAGAACGGCCTGCGCGCGATCTCGCTGGTGGTGACCGGCGTCGATCCCAACATCGTCAACAACGTCGCGAGCGAGCTTGCGACGCAGATGAAGCGCATTCCCACCATCGCCAACGTCATCTCCGAGACCTCGCTGGAGCGCCCCGAGCTGCGCATCGAGCCGCGCGCCGATCTCGCCGCACGGCTCGGCGTCTCCACCGAAAGCCTGTCGCAGACCATCCGTGTCGCCACCATCGGCGACGTCGGGCCGGCGCTCGCCAAGTTCGACGTCGGCGACCGCCTGGTGCCGATCCGCGTGCAGCTCGAGGATGCCGCCCGCGGCAATCTGAAGACGCTGGAGCAGCTCCGCGTGCCGCTCGGCGAGCGCGGCGAGAAGGGCGGCGTACCGCTCTCGGTCATCGCCGACGTCAAGCTCGACCAGGGTCCGACCAGCATCGGCCGCTACGATCGTGAACGGCAGGCGACCGTTGCCGCCGACCTCGTCGGCTCCGCCGCGCTCGGCGACGCCACCAAGAAGATCTACGAGCTGCCTGTCATGAAGACCCTGCCGAAGGGCGTGAAGGTCTCGCCCTCGGGCGATGCCGAAAGCCTGAACGAATTGTCGGAGGGTTTTGCGACCGCCATCACGGCGGGGCTGATGATGGTGTACGCGGTGCTGGTGCTGCTGTTCGGCACCTTCCTGCAGCCTATCACCATCCTGTTCTCGCTGCCGCTCTCGATCGGCGGCGCGATCGCGGCCCTGCTCGTCACCGGCAAGCAGCTCACCACGCCGGTGTGGATCGGCATCCTGATGCTGATGGGCATCGTCACCAAGAACGCGATCATGCTGGTGGAATTCGCGATCGAATCGATCCACGCCGGCAAGCCGCGCGAAGAGGCCATGATCGACGCCGGCATGAAGCGCGCCCGCCCGATCGTGATGACCACGATCGCGATGGCCGCGGGCATGATGCCGAGCGCGCTCGCCGTCGGCGCCGGCGGCGAGTTCCGCTCGCCGATGGCGCTTGCGGTGATCGGCGGCCTGATCTTCTCGACCATCCTGTCGCTGGTGTTCGTGCCCGCGATGTTCATGGTGATGGACGATTTCGGCGCCCTGATCTGGCGCTTCGCCAAGCGGCTGATCGTGCACAGCGAGGACGCGGAGGTTGCCTCTCATCACGAGCCAACACCGGCCCACGCGGCATCGGCACCGAAGAGCGTCGCGCGTCCAGCGGCGGAGTAGCCTTACGAAGCGTGCTCGTAAGCCTTACTCGTTCCGCGCGATCGCGGTCAGCTTGGTCATGTTCCGAAGCAGGATCCGGCCGCGCTGGAGATCGAGGATCGCGTCCTTGCGCCAGGCCTGGAGCTGGCGGTTGACGCTTTCGCGGGCGGCGCCGACGAAGACGCCGAGCTGCTCCTGCGAGATGTGGACCTCGGAGCCGAAATCGGCCGCGAGCGCGCACAGCCGCCGCGCCAGACGCACCGGCAGCGGCTGCAGCATGGACTCTTCCATGCGCTCGCTCTGCCAGCGAATGCGCTGGCACAGCAGCGCGATGATCTTGATGGCGACCTTGGGCTCGCGCTCGAGGAAGCCGAGGAAGTCTTCGCGCCGCAGCACGAACAATTCGCTGGCTTCGCCCGCGGTCGCGTCCGCCGTGCGGTTCTGGCCGTCCAGCACCGCGACCTCGCCGAACAGGTCGCCCGGCCCCATGAAGTTCAGCGTCAGCCGGCTGCCGTCGGAGGCGCCGGTTTCGATGCGGACCTGGCCGCGGCGCACGCCGAACAGCGCGTTCCCGGGATCGCCCTTCTGGAACAGCACCTCGCCGCTGGCCAAATGCTGGGTGTGGCAGAGATTGGACAGCCGCTGGAGCTCGTCCGCGCCGAGATCGGCGAACATCGGGTTCATCTTCAGGATGACCGCAAATTCGGCCTGCTTGCTCATTTCAATGTCCTTGTGAACGTCCTGGTCATCGTTCTTGGCAAATCGCTTGAAACCATCGACTTCAGGATCGCGTAAAACCGCGCCGGAGAAGTGTGTCATAAGTCACATAACTTTGCAGCACCCCCCGACTATTTTTACGCGCTTGGAGCCGCTTCCCGTCCGGGGATAAACTCTGGGCGCAAAGGACGGGTGATCTGCCGGTTCGACGCGGATTGTCCGTCGCTTGGAAAGTCGACATGAGAGCATTGAAATTCGTCGGCGGGGCTTTGGCCGCCGTCATGGTCGTGATCGCACTTCTGCTCGTGGTCGGGATCCCCTCGGGCTTCCTGACCTCGACGATCGCCTCGCGCCTCGAGAGTGCGACCGGCTATCGCCTGTCGATCGACGGCACCACCAAGATCAGCCTGTGGCCGACGCTGAACATCACGCTGAACGACCTCACGCTGGCCGACCCTAAGGACCGCAGCGGCATCACGCGCCTCACAATCGACCGCGTACAGGCCGACATGTCGCTCGCCAGCATATGGTCAGGCAAGCCTGAGATCAGCGAGCTCGTCGTCACCCATCCCGTGCTCTACCAGCCGCTGCTCCGCGAACGCCTGCCGAATGCAACCGCGCCTTCGAAGCCGCTCGCGCTCGACACCAGCGGCGCCACCATCGAGCGCATCAGGATCACCGACGGCGAAGTCGCATTCTCGCGCCTGCGCGACCGTGTCGAGAGCCGGATCAGCGCCATCAACGCCGACGCGGTCATGGACCGCGACCGCAAGGTCAATATCACCGGCACGGCGCGCGTCGGCGAGCATCCGACCAAGTTCGACATCAAGGCGGCCACACCGGCCTCCTCGGTGCCGGTGGATTTCGCCATCGACATGCCCAGCGTCCTGAAGTCCCAGCTCACCGGTCACGCCGAGATTCGGCTCAACGGCAATGTCGTGATGATCAACGGCGTGAACGGCAGGCTCGGCGACGGCGCCTTCAACGGCTGGGCTTCGGTCGACATCGCTAGCAAGCCGCTGGTCAAGGTCGACCTCGACTTCCAGCGGCTGTCTATACCGCTGGCGAAATCGCCGGAAGGCGTGTCCGGGCAGCCCTGGAGCAATGCGCCGATCGACGTCTCCGGGCTCAATTACGTCGATGCGCAGGTGCGGATCTCCGCGAGCGAGGCCGTGATCGGCGACGCGCGCATTGCGCCGCTGGCGCTCGATGCCAAGCTCGCGGGCGGCGTGCTGAAGGCCGGCACGGCCAATCTCGGCGCCTATGGCGGCCAGGTCTCGGGCGAGGTGATCCTGGACGCGACCACCGGCGCGCCGAGCTTTGCCATGCATTCCGACCTCGTCGGCGTGCGCGCGCTGCCGCTGCTCCAGAGCCTTGCCGAGTTCGACCGCATCGACGGCAAGCTGCAGGCCAAGCTCGCCTTGCGCAGCGCCGGCAACAGCCAGCGCACGCTGATGGCGAACATGCAGGGCACGGCCTTCGTCAATTTCCAGGACGGCGCCATCCGCGGCATCAATGTTGCGCAGATGATCCGCTCGCTGACGACGGGCACGCTCTCCGGCTGGCAAGACAACCAGAACAGCAGCCAGAACAGTAACCAGGAGCAGAGCACGGATCTGTCGCAGCTCTCGGCCTCCTTCCGCATCGACAAGGGCCAGGCCGTGACGACCGACCTTAACCTGATCGGGCCGCTGGTGCGCGTCACCGGCGCCGGCACCATCGCCCTCGACACCAAGATGATGGGCTTTCGCGTCGAGCCGAAGCTCGTGATGACGACCGAAGGCCAGGGCCGCGCCAACGAGCCGGTCGGCTTCGGCATTCCCGTGATGATCCAGGGCTCCTGGTCGCAGCCGCGAATCTACCCTGACATGGCCGGCATGCTGGACAATCCGGACGCCGCCTATGCCAAGCTGCGCGAGATGGGCAAGGGCCTGTTCGGCCCCGACGGCGCCGGGCTCGGCAACATCCTCGGCAGCCTCGGACTAGGTGGCACCGCCGCGCCGGGCGGCGGCAATGCAACCGGCAATGCCAATCCGCAAGGTCAGCAACCGGGGCAGAACAATCTGCTCGGCGGCCCGCTCGGGGAGGCGATCGGCAATCTGATTCAGCAGGGACTCTCCAGCGGCGCGGGAAGCGGCACCGGCACCAGCCGCAGTCGCAGCCTGCCGGCAACGCCCTCCACGCCGGCGCCGCAGGCCTCCCCTGCCGCTCCCGCCCTGGAGGACTCGCCGGTCGCGCAGCAGGACAGTCAGCCAATGAACGACGTGCTGCGGCAGCTGTTCAATCGATAGGCTCCCTCGTTCGAACGGATCGGGCTGCTACAATCGCCGCCGGTCCACCTGCCCAGGAATCCACAGGGGTAACCACACCGGCCGGTCCGCCGGCTGCATGACGGCCCTTCGGTCCGAATTATGGTAGAACGGCTTGGAAGGGCCTGTACGGCCCGTGGCGCGCGGCGTCTGTGGCAGCGCGAGAGGATCGGGATGGCAGGAGCGAACGACAAGACACGATCTCTGCGCGAGGGCCTGTTCGCCAAATACGTCGTCTCCCTCGTCGGCCTCGTCGTGTTCGTCCTCGCCGTCAACGGCGCGATGGAGACCTGGATCTCCTACCGCGCCACACGGACCCAGCTGACCGACGGGCTGGAAGACAAGGCGCAAGGCGCCGCCCGGCGCATCGAGCAGGCGATTTCCGAGCTCGACCGCCAGATCAGCTGGGTGACGCGGGCGAGCCAGGACACGCTGGAGAAGCGCCGCGCCGACTACGCCTCGCTGCTGCACCAGGTCTCGGTCGTCAACCAGCTGTTCCAGCTCAACGGCGACGGCCGCGAGGTGCTGCGCGTCTCCCGGCAATCGACCACGACCGGCGGCAACGCCGACCTCTCCCGCGACATGCGCTTCACCGAGGCCGTCGCCCGCGGCGTCACCTACGCGCCGGCCTGGTTCGCCGACCGGACGCCGTTGATGTCGATCTCGGTGGCGCATTCCGGCTTCAATGCCGGCGTCACCGTGGCCGAGATCGACCTCAGCTTCCTCTCCGACTTCCTGTCCGACGCCCAGGTCGGCAAGGCCGCCTTCGCCTATGTCGTCGATCCGCGCGGCCGGGTGCTGGCGACGTCATCGAAGGGGCCCGAGATCGGCGCGGACCTCTCCAAGCTGCCGCAGGTGGCGGCCGCGATTGCGCCCGGTCACGAAGCCGACACGTCCGGCACCGACTTCAACGGCCATGCGGTGATGAGCGCCGCGAGCCTCGTGCCGAAGCTCGGCTGGAGCGTGCTGTTCGAGCAGCCGACCACGCAGGCCCTGATGCCGATCCGCGACCAGCTGGTGCGCATCGCGCTGCTGATCGGCATGGGCCTGATGGTCGCGATCCTCGCCGGCACGCTGCTCGCCCGCCGCATGATCATCCCGATCACGGCGCTGCGCGACGGCGCGCAACTGCTCGGCGCCGGCGATTTCAGCCACCGCATCGACGTGCACACCTCCGACGAGCTGGAAGACCTCGCCGGGCAGTTCAACCGCATGGCCGACCAGATCCAGGAGACCTATTCGAACCTGGAGACCAAGGTCGAGGAGCGCACCCGCGATCTCGCGCAGTCGATCCACGAGCTCAAGGTGCTCGAGGAGGTCGGCCGCGCGGTGGCCTCCTCGCTCGATCTCAACGCGGTGCTCGCGACCATCGCCGCCCGCGCGATCGAGATCACCCATGCCGATGCGGTGCTGATCTACGGCTTCGACGCCGAGGCGCGCCGCTTCAACCTGGTCGAAGCCAACGGCATCGACACATCCGCCGACGGCGCGCATGTCACCATCGCGCAAGGCGGCAACATCCTGAGCGATGCCGCCGACAGCGGCGCGCCGATCGCGCTGGCCGAGCTCGGCGATGCCGCCGAGCAGCCGCTGCGCGAGGTCGCGCTCGCAGCCGGCTTCAGCTCGGTGCTGGTGGTGCCGCTGATCGACCAGCAGGGCACGCTGGGCTCGCTCGTGGTGCTGCGCCGCGCCGCCGGCGCGTTCGCGCCCAGCATCATCGGCCTGATGCGCACCTTCGCCAACCAGGCCGTGCTGGCGATGCGCAACGCGCGCCTGTTCACCGAGGTCGACCACAAGAGCCACGCGCTGGAAGCGGCGAACACGACGGTGCGCGCCCAGGCCGACAAGCTCCGCGAGCAGACCGAGCAGCTCAAGGACTGGAACAAGTCGCTGGAGGAGCGCGTCAGGACCCAGCTCGGCGAGATCGAGCGCATCCGCAAGCTCGAGCGCTTCCTGGCGCCGCAGGTGGCGCAGCTGATCGCATCCTCCGACAGCCCCGAGGGGTTGCTGACCAGCCAGCGCCGCGAGGTCACGGTGGTGTTCTGCGACCTGCGCGGCTTCACCGCGTTCACGGAAGCGACCGAGCCGGAAGAGGCGATGAACGTGCTGCGCGAATATCACGCCGCGCTCGGCCAGCTGATCTTCAAGTACGAGGGCACGCTCGACAAATATGCCGGCGACGGCGTGATGATCCTGTTCAACGCGCCGATCCAGTTCGAGGACCACACCAAGCGCGCGGTGAAGATGGCGGTGGAGATGCGCGACACCATCGGCCCCTTGACCGAGCGCTGGCGCAACCGCGGGCACAGTCTCGGCTTCGGCATCGGCGTCGCGCTCGGCTATGCCACGCTCGGACAGGTCGGCTTCGAGCAGCGGCTGGAATATGCCGCGATCGGCAGCGTCACCAACCTCGCCTCCCGCCTCTGCAGCGAGGCCAAGCCGAACCAGATCGTGGTCAGCCGCCGCGTCTACGGCATGGTCGAGCCCTGGGTCGAGGCCCGCGCCCTCGACGACCTCCAGCTTAAGGGCTTCAATCACCCCGTGCTGGCGATGGAGATCCTGAGCTGGCGCGAGGAGGTGGAGAATGTGGTGGATGCCGCGGCGGTGCGGCGGAGAGGGTAGCCGAACCAAAAAGTGCGAAAACAACCCCATGCACAGTAGGCAGGGGTTGCGAAATCAATGACTTACGGCAGGCCCTGCGCGAGCCCACGCGATTTGCCCCGTCAGTCGAAAACACCGGCAGATTGGCAGCATCCCCGGACGCCTCCCACGAACCACTTCCCTCCTCCCCGCGACCAACCATCGCCTCAACGGCGAGGTTGTTTCTGGGAGACGATTCGTGACGCTTGCGCTGCCTTCGCGTGCCTATGATTTGCAGATGCTCGACCGGCCCGCGGATCGCGCGCGCGATCAGGGCTGGGTGTTTGGGCTGCCGCCGGGCATTGCATCCGAGCAATGGCCGCTCGATCCCGTCACCGGCTATCCCTTGATGCACGGCTTCACGCTCTTGCTGCCGGAGGATTACCGGGTGCATGGCGCGGACATCGTCGCATTGTCGTTCTTTGCCACGGCGCCCGATCACAATGACGGCGGTGCGCCCGACGATCCCGAGATCCGCGAGGCAGTGCTGGCGCGGCCGTCGCATCCGCGGCTGTCGCGCATGACCGACATTCTCGACTATTCCTATGCCGCGCTGCTCTTGACGACGGCCGAATATGACGGCGCGTTCGCGACACCGCCGGCGCCGCTTGCGCTGGCGACCGCGGAGCGGCCGCGTTGGCTCGATGTCGGCGGCGCCAGCGCCTTCTTCGAGGCCGCGCCGGCTTATGCGAAGAAGATGTTTGCGGCCCCGCCGCGCGCCGATCTCGGCGAGACGCGCGCGATTGCGCTGTCGCCGCGCGCTGATGATCCCAACGCCGGCAAGGGCCCGCAGGACGAGTACGTGCGCGAAAATCCGCCGACCGGCTATCAGCCCTATTACTATTATGTCGGCGGCAAGCCGGGCCGCGACAATTTCCGCCTGCACGATTGGGCCAAGGGTCACGCCCACAACCATCTCGGCGGCACCATGCGGCCCTGCCAGGCGGTGCCGGAGATGAGCCCGTTCTACATTGAGTTCGAGGAATATTTCGGCGGCTACAATTTCGGCGGCGGCAACGCGCAGCTGGACTTCAAGGACATGAAGTTCGACTGGGCGTGCGGGTGAGATCACAGAGACCGCAAGAGTCCGGACGTTGCAGTGATGCGAGCGCTCACCGCTCGTTCGCCTCGTCCCGATCGAATTTGTAGCCGTCGGGCAAGGCCGGCCAGTCGCGCGCCTCCATGTTCTCGATCGCGCGTCGACGCCGCTCCTCCTTGGTCTCGATTTCGATCGTGCCTTTGCGAGCGGCCACGATATCGATTTCGTCGCCTTCCTTGAGGCCGAGTTCATCAACTAGCGCTTTGGGCAGTCGGACGGCTAGGCTGTCACCCCATTTGGATATCTGCACGGTGTCCTCCAAGAGATACATTTCGTATGTATATCTTGGCGCGGTTATCATTCCGCCTCAAGCTCGCCCGGTGAGTGATCACGCCCCCCGCTTCGGTCCGATTGCCTCGAACCCGGCTTTTTGCTCGTCGCTTAAGTCCGCCTGGAAATCGTCGAGCGCGTCGCTGACGGCGCCGACGGCTTGAAGCATGGTCTGCAGCCGCGTCTTCACGGCGGCGAGGCGGGCCTGCGGGGTTGCGGCGGGCTCGGTCGGGCAGGCGCTGAGCGTCTGCATGGTGCGGAGCGTGGTGTCCTGCAGCACCTCGAAGCGGGCGCGGGCGACATCGTCGAGGTGGAGCGTGGCGGCGATCTCGGCGGGCCATTGCTGCTGGACGAGCTGCTCGTATTGGCGCTGCGCGTTCTCGTCAGAAAGAGGATCGTAGTCCGCCTGGCAGGCCTTGGCCGCCTGCGCGTCCTTGGATGCGTCCTTGCTTGCGGTCCTGTCAGCGTTCTTGGACTGGTAGGACGCCAGCGCGGCGCGCCGTTCATGCGCGAGGGCGTTGAGCCGGGCTTTCTGGTCGTCATTGAGCAGGCCGACGAATTTCGACAGCGGCGCCTCCATGGCGTCGACGGCCTTGATCATGGCCTCGATGCGCTCGCGCATCAGGCCGAGGCGCTCCGCCGCACTCGCAGGGACCTGCGCCGGGCAGGCGGTGCGGATGGTGTCGCGCGCGGCATTCCAGGCGGATGAGAGCTCGTCGAGCGCGGTACGCTGCGCTTCGTTCGGTGCAACGGCGCTCGCGATGCGCTCGACCGGCAGGCCGCCGGTGTCGCTGGCCTCGCACATCGTTTCCGCGGCCGGAATTCGTCGCGCGCGACGGCCTTGCGGCACGGTGTAGGCGGCCAGCTCGGTGGCGGCATAGGGCGTGAACAGCGCGGCATAGATGTCGCCGTAGCCGTAGAGCGAGAGGCTGGTGGTGTCGCCGAAGATGATCGCATTGGTGAGATCGTCATGCGCGAACGGCCAGAACACCGGGCCGACCCAGCCGTAGCTGCCGTCGGGATGACGCCACCAACCCTGCGGACGGCGGCCGCCTTGCCATCCCGCCAGCGCAGCCGGCGCCGTGAGGGCCGCACGCAGCACGTAAGGGTTCGATAGCTGGCCGCGCTCGGCCCCGCGCGGGTCTTGCGACCTCAGCGCAGCGGAGCGGTAGCGGCCACCGCGCACCGCCATGCGGGAATGGCGCAGGCGCGACAGGCCGATCACGTGGCCGACGGCGAAACGCGCAACTCCGAGCGGACCGCCGCGCAAGCCGAACTGCGCCTCAGCCCTACCAGGCAGCAGCACGGCCGCAATCAGCAGGGTCGCACCGGCGAGCGTCAATCCCATGCGTCCCGGCATGATCGCTGACCTAACCACGGGCTTGATCACGTCCCTCGCTCCCGCGTGCGCAATGCGTCGCATCTCAATGACGCGCGAGGGAACCGAATGTTCCAGACGGACACAGGACAATGCGTCGCAACGCTGGCCGGCCAATGCCGGTGCAGTGTCACTCCGCCTTTTGCGGCATCACGAAGGTCTGGCCGGGATAGATCAAGTTGGGGTTGTGAATCTTGTCGCGGTTGGCCTTGAAGATCACCCCGTAGCGGGCGCCGTCGCCGTAAGCGAGCCGGCTGAGCGCCCAGAGGCTGTCGCCGCGGGCGATGATCCGGCTGCCGCCGGCGGCCTCGGCCGGTGCGGCGGTGAGCGCCTCCGCGGGCGAGGCCGATGCGACCGCAGTGCCCGCCGGCGCATGCGCGAAAGCCTTGGGCTTCGGCGCGCCGATCAGTTTCGGCCGGGCCGCTTGCTTGTCGGGCACCGAGGCCAGGCGCGGCGAGGCCGACGGCAGGGCGGCGACGACATCCGATTTGTCGTCGGGCTTCTCGGCCTGCTTGGTCTCCTGCTTCGCGACCGGTGGCGTGCGCGCGGGCGGCGGCGCCGCCGCGGCGATGGTCACCGGCATGGTCCGGCCGGATTCGGTGACCGTGCCGTCCGGTGCCTTGGCCCGGAGCGTCAGGTCGTAAGAGCCGGCGGGCAGTTGCGGCGGGGTCATCACGAACTGGCCGGAGGCGTCCGCAACCACGCTATCGAGCGGCTTGCCGTCGCGCAGCAGCTCGACCCTGGCACCCGGCGTGGCGCGGCCGGCAATCACCGCCGCCTCGCCGTGCTCGTCGACGCGGGCGACGTCGAAACGGGGGCCGGCGTCCGCAGCCGGCGCCGGCGGCTTGACCGGGACGAGATCGCCGAGCGCGGCCACCTGCTTCTGGGTCTCGGCCAGCGGGCCCGCCTTCGGCTCGGGAGCAGGCGGCGCGCTACCGGCGAGCTTCGGCTGTTCCGGCTCGAGCCCCGGCTTGGACTCGGGCTTGGACTCGGGCTTGGATTCGGGCTTGGACGTGTCCGGCTTGGACTCCACCTTGGCTTCGAGCTTGGGCTCGACCTTGGCCTCGATCTTGGGCTCGGCCTTGGCCTCCGGCTTGGCGGCGACGGTGACCTTGGTCCCGTCCGGCAACAGGCGGCGCAGCTCGGTCGGGCCGATCACCAGCGCGGTGCCGACCAGCGCGAGCAGACAGAAGGCGATGAAGGCCTTGGATGCGGTGATCATTTGAAAAGGACCTTGGGTGGCAAATCAGCCGAGGCCGGCAAGGTGCGCCGATTTGGCTGCCGCAGCAAGACTGCCGATGGGATTATGCCTCCGTCCAGGGCGCGCGGGATGAACCGGCGCGACCATGCGGGTGTCCAAGTATCAAGGCCGCCTCGCGGCATTCTTCAAGGGAATTTTTGCCGTGACCGTATTTTCCCGTGCCGCGCCATCGCTGGCGCTGGCGCTGACGCTGGCCGCTTCACCCGCTTTCGCCGCCTCCGTCCCGCCCCCCGGTTACATCCTCACCGACGATGCCGATCTCGCCTTCACCTCGCCCGACGGCGCCACCAGGCTCGAGCAGTACATGAAGGAGGGCGAGGATTTCGACATCAAGTGGCAGGTCTGGGCGCGGCGCGGCGAGGAGATGCGCGAGCTGAAGCCCGAGCAGGGCTATCCGGCCGGCTTCCGTTTCACGGCCGACTCGCAATGGCTGGTGCGCATGCAGAAGACCGGCTCGGGTGAGCAGGATCTCTTTCTCTACCATGTCGAGAATGGCGCCTTCGTCAACGCGACGAAGACATCGCTCAGCGATCTCGCCTGGGCCTATTTCCACAGCCGGCCCGACACTCGCAAGATGAAGCTCGACTACCACATCTCGGCCAATCTGATGAAGGGCACCGAAGATGGGTATCGCTGGCTCGGCGTCGACTGGCCCAACAACCGCTATCTCCTGATCTCGCTGTCGGGCGAAATGGACAAGCATCCGAAGAACGTCGCGGTGAAGGGATTGGCGGATTGGAAATGCCGGTATGACCTCAAGACCGGCAAGTTCGACGTCCCGGCGATGTTCGCCAAAGGCAATGCGGAAGCCTTGAGGTGGGAAATCAAGCGCTGAGGGTGCTGCGGTCTCGCCGCAATCTCCCGCGCGATGGAACCAACCCTCTGATTTCGTTCCGATTCATGTTTTCCTAACCCTTTGTGGTAACGGGGTCTTGTCGGTTTTGCAGCATCTTGCATCCCACGGGAGGACTGGGATGGGCGCATCGATCCGATGGACCGCGCGAACGCGCGCGTTGCTCCGCCGTTGGCGCGGGGCGCCGCTGACGTGGCTGATCGCCGGCGGCTTCGTGCTGATGCTTGCGACCGCGATCGGCACCGCGCTCACCGTCGACCGCTTCCGGCAAAACGCCATCGAGAGCGGCCGCGACAGCCTCGAAAACGCCGTCCGCATGCTCGCCCGGCATTTCGACCGCCAGTTCGAGGACTTCGCGGTGCTGCAGAAGAGCATCATCGCCGAGCTCGAGAGCCACGGCATCGAGTCCGCCGAAATCTTCCGCAGCGAGATGGGCACGCTCGCCGTGCACGAGGTGCTGCGCGCGAAAGCCAGCGGCTGGTCCGACGTCGCCGGCGCCAATCTGTTCGATTCCAAGGGCGTGCTGATCAACTCGTCGCGGCAATGGCCGGTCGCCGACATCTCGGTCGCCGACCGCGGCTACTTCAACCGTCTCAAGGACGATCCGGCCGCGCAGGAGGACGTGGAGGTCGTGCCCGGCCGGTTCGGCAGCGGACCGGCGATCGTGTTCGCGCGGCGCGTCTCCGGACCGCACGGCGAGTTCCTCGGGCTGGTCACCCGCGCGATCGCGCCCGAGCAGCTCGAATCCTTCTTCGCCTCGACCGGGCTCGGCGAGGATTCCTCGATCGCGATGCACCACCAGAACGGACAGCTGCTCGCCCGCATTCCGCATGTCGAGGCGCTGATCGGTCAAAACTTCCGCAACGGCACGCCGGAGCAGATGGCGGTGTTCGCGCGCACCTTCGTCACCACCCAGCTCGCAAGCCCGATCGACGGCAAGGACCGCATCGTCGCCTCGCGCCTGCTCGCCGGCGAGCCGCTGGTCGTGGTCGCGACCAAATCGCTGGATGCGACGCTGGCGACCTGGCGCACGCAGACGAAATTCTTCGTCACCATTGCCGTGCTGTCGATCGGCCTCCTGGTGCTCACGCTGTTTCTGATCTTCCGCCAGGTGACGCACCGGCTCTCGCTCGAGAAGCAGCGGCTCGACACCGCGATGAACACGATGACGCAGGGCCTGTTGATGTTCGACCAGGACGAGCGGCTGATCGTCTGCAACCGCCGCTACATCGAGATGTACGGGCTCTCGGCTGCATCGGTGAAGCCCGGCGTCCACTTCCGCGACGTGATCCGGCACCGCCGGGACACCGGCTCGTTCGAGGGCGACGTCGAAGCCTATTGCGACGACATCCTGAGCAATATCGGCCGCACCCAGAGCGCCGTCGTGGAAACCGCCGACGGCCGGCTGATCGAGATCAAGAACCAGCCGGCCGCTGCCGGCGGCTGGCTCGCCACCCATGACGACGTCACCGAGCGCATCCGCGCCGACGAGCGCATCGCCCATCTGGCGCATTACGACGCGCTCACCGATCTGCCCAACCGCGTGCTGCTGCGCGGGCATCTGGAGCGCCGCGTCGCCGAGCTCGCGCAAGGCAAGCCGTTCGCGATCCTCTATATTGACGTCGACGAGTTCAAGGGCGTCAACGATTCGCACGGGCACGAGGTCGGCGACGAATTGCTGCGCCAGGTGGCGAGCCGCCTGCGCGCCTGCGTCAGCGGCAACGACATGGTCGCGCGGCTCGGCGGCGACGAATTCGCCATCGTCAAGGCCGCGACCTCCGATCCGGCCGAGCTGACGGCACTGGCGGAAACCATTCTCAAAGCGTTGCGCGCGCCGGTGGACTGCAAGGGGCAGGAGATTCCGACCGATGCCAGCATCGGCATCGCCATCGCGCCCGATCATGGCGACAATCTCGACGATCTGCTCAAGCGCGCCGATCTGGCGATGTATGCGGCGAAGTCGGAAGGCCGCCGCACCTTCCGCCTGTTCGCCCCCGAATACGACGCCAAGGCGCGGCAGCGCCGCCAGCTCGAGCTCGACCTGCGCCAGGCGCTCGCGCGCGGCGAGTTCGAGGTGCACTACCAGCCGCTGGTCGACCTCACCGCCAATGTCGTCACCGGCTGCGAGGCGTTGCTGCGCTGGCGCCATCCCGAGCGCGGCATGGTTTCGCCGGCGGAGTTCATCCCGGTCGCAGAAGACACCGGCCTGATCGGCGAGATCGGCGAATGGGTGCTGAAGCAGGCCTGCGTTGAGGCCGCCTCGTGGCCCGGCCCGATTCACATCGCGGTCAACGTGTCGCCGCTCCAGTTCCGCTCGCGCACGCTGGCGCTCAAGGTCGCCGCCGCGCTCGCGGAGTCCGGGCTCGCGCCGGGGCGGCTCGAGCTCGAGATCACCGAGACGGTGCTGATCCGCGACGACGCGGAGGCGCTGGCGATCCTGCAGCAATTGCGCGAGCTCGGCGTGCGCATCGCGCTCGACGATTTCGGCACCGGTTATTCGTCGCTGAGCTATCTGCACCGCTTCCCGTTCGACAAGATCAAGATCGACCGCAGCTTCATCAGCGACATCGGTCAGTCCGAAGATTCCTCGCCGATCGTGCAGGCCGTGGTGCACATGGCCGCCGCGCGCCACATGGCGACGACGGCCGAAGGCGTCGAGACTGAAGCCCAGCGCGAGGTGCTGCGCCAGCTCGGCTGCAGCCAGATGCAGGGCTGGCTGTTCAGCCCGGCGGTGCCGGCAGCGAAGCTGAAGCAGCTGCTCGCGGCGCAGGCGGTCGCGGCCTGAGCCGAGCCTTTATCTGCGAGACCGTCGAAGGCTTGATTTTCGAGGCAGCCCCATCGTTAATGCCGCGACAGCGAAAAAGTGGGACTGGGATCAGTCAGGTGTGGCGGCTTGCATTGTTCTTTGCCTTGACCTGCGCGGCGCATGCCGAGGATCTGTTGGGAAAGCGGGTGCCGCCGTTCCCGGCTGGAATGGACGAGGATGGCGGCTTGTGTATCACGCTCGCCGAGCGTGACCCGTGCCGACGGACCATGGCGGCCCTCAAGGACGCGACCGGCAAGAAGATTCTGATCTACGCGACGGTGACAGACGGGGCCGACGAGCGAGGCAGGCGATTTGGCATCGTCACCGACGTGATGCCTTATCCGGAGGTGCGCAAGGGGCATCATCTGGAATGGGGGGTGTGCCGGCATGACCGGGTCGAGGACGGCACCGTGGTGACTGTCGTCAAGGACTCCAAGCGCGCCTGGCTAAAGGCCGTTGGCTGGGCCTACCGGGTCGATGACCCCTCGGGCAAGTTCGTCAAGCTGGATCCGAAGCGAGTCGATTGCACCAATACTGCACCGGACGCCGACTAACCGCACCGGGGTTCGCGCCCCCCTCCCAAAATTTAGGATCAAACCTTGCGCCTTGCGGTTATCGCCTCGCTGAGACGGTCGGGAACTCCGGCCGACGGGCCCTAGTCGACATTGCATCACGTGCACCACAGGCGGCTTTTCGCCCGCACTGTCGCGCGCGCGTGCGTGAAACGAGCGAGGTGACATGGCGATCTTGGCGTTCAGAATCTTGGCGTTCAGAATGATCCCTCTCGTCGCGGTTGGGGCCCTGATCGGACTCGCCGCGGAGGCCCGCGACGACGGGCGCTACGCAAACTCTCCCCTCAAGGGCTGGTTCGAGAGCCTGAAGAGCAAGGGCGGCGGCCCCTGTTGTGCCGATGCCGACGGCACCGCGCTCGACGACGTCGACTGGGAGACGCGGGACGGACATTACCGGGTGCGGCTCCTCGGCAACTGGGTCGAGGTGCCCGACGACACGGTCATCACCGAGCCCAACCGCGCCGGGCGCACCATGGTCTGGCCTTATTACGTCAACGGCCGTCCGATGATTCGCTGCTTCATGCCCGGCAGCATGACGTGATCCGGGACGAGCGTCCGCAAGGGCGGGACGCTCACATCGATCGTCGGGCCGCCTGCACTTCGACGAATTCGGCGTCGGGGTGGCTGACGATGGTGGCGATCCAGATGCCGCTGATGATCAGCGACCAGGCGGTGTTCCAATAGATCCAAAACACGAGCCAGCCTCCCTCTTCCTTTTCTCACGCGGCAAAGCGATGCCGCCGTTCCCCACGCCAAGCCGCCGCGATGGCGGGCGGCGAGGCGCTATTTTGGTTTGGTCGGCGACGGCGCCCGGTCGGTTTGGCCGGTGTGGCGCTTTGCCACGACGTCCTCGTCGCGCTCGCCCTCGTGCGGGCGCGGCGGAGGCCTGGGCTGGCCGGCCTGACCGCCATGCTTGCCGCCCATGTCTGGCTTGCCTTCGAGATCGTTTTCGCGGGGCATGCCGGTTCAATGCGTTCGCAGCGCATTGGTTCGCAACGGCATCGGCTGTTTCCGCCCTGTGAACGGCCTCATAGAACCGCCGCTCTTTGCAGTGCAGGATGGCGGACGCGGCCCTCGGCCTCGCAGCTTGCACCGACGGATTGGCCTGATGCGAAAACGCCTCATCCTCTGGACGCTCATGACGTCTGCCCTGGTCGCGGTGACCGTGTGGACCATGCTCGGGCCGCCGGACCGCCCGCCGTGGCCGCATTTGCCGTCCCGCACTGCGGCGGTGCGCTGACCCGTCATCCCGCGACCGATGCGATTTCGGCATCGATCGATCCCATCTGGATTTTGGTGCGGCGGCGCAGCTCCCGCTATCCTCGCGGCAAAACGACAATGCCGCGAGCCGGCTTTCAGGAGGAGCCCATGTCGAGATCGATCCGACGCATCGTATCGCGCGTGCCAGGCGCTGCGATCGCCGCCACCCTGTTCGCTTCCCTCACCCTCGTTTCTGGAGTCCGTGCCGGCATGGCCGAAACCTTCGCCTATGTCGGCAATGCCGACAGCAACGACATCAGCGTGTTCAAGATGAGCGAGAGCGGCGAGATGACGCCCGTGCAGACGGCCGCCTTCAAGGGCGTCGAAAAGCCGGGCTCATCGACACCGCTCGCGATCACGCCCGACCACCGCGTGCTGATCGCCGGAATCCGCTCGCAGCCGTATGTCGCGGTGAGCTTTGCGATCGATCCCAAGACGGGAGAGCTCAGCCATCTCGGCAACGGACCGCTCGCCGACAGCATGGCCTATATCGCCATCGACCGCAGCGGCAAGTTCCTGTTCAGCGCCTCCTATGGCGGCAACAAGGTCGCGCTGAATCCGCTGCTTGGCAACGGCGTCGCCGGCGAGCCTAAGCAGGTGATCCCGACCGGGCTGAACGCCCACGCCTTCCTGCCCTCGCCCGACAACCGCTTCGCGTTCGCCACCAATCTCGGCTCCGATCAGGTGCTGGCCTTCGCGTTCGATGCCGCAGCGGGCACGCTGACGCCGAGCGATCCGCCGGTGCACAAGGTGCCGGAGAAATCGGGGCCGCGGCACTTCGTGTTTCACCCTGGCGGCAAGTTCGTCTATCTCCTCCACGAGCTGAACGGCGACGTCGCAGCATTCACCTATAAGGCCAGGAGCGGCGCCTGGGACGAGATCCAGCGCACCACCGCGCTGCCGGACGGGTTTTCCGGAAAACCTTGGGGCGCTGACATCCACATCACCCCGGACGGCCGCTTCCTCTACGCCTCCGAGCGCACCACCAGCACGCTCACCGCCTACAAGGTCGACGGCTCGAGCGGCAAGCTGACCACGATCGGCAGCGTGCCGACCGAGAAGCAGCCGCGCGGCTTCCAGGTCGATCCCGCCGGCCGCTACCTCGCCGCCGTCGGCGAGCTCTCCGACAGCATGACGGTCTATGCCATCGACCAGGGCAGCGGCGCGCTCGCCAAGCTGAAATCCTACCCCACCGGCAAGAAGCCGAACTGGGTCGAGTTCCTGAACCTGCCGTGAGGCGCCGCCACTGACCTACGTAATCATCCGTAATTTCGCGCGGCCCGGCTTGACGTCATATCTCGGTCATGGACCGGCAGATTGTCTTCAAATGCCCCCAGACGGGCCTGAACGTGCAGCATCGGCTCACCGACGAGCCGGCTGACCGCACGCACGTATCCGTGTCCTGTCCGGCCTGCACGCGTCTGCATCTGCTCGAGCGGGCCAGCGGCAAGCTGCTGGGTGATCGGCGCCGCTGACGGCCTGAGCCCTTCGAGCGAACCTGTTCTCCAATTCCGCGACTCATCAAAGACTTGCCGCGACTGTCGGCGGCGCTGAGTCCTGTTTTGGGACGACGCGGCCGTAGTGCGGGCGGCAGCCATCTGCTATCGATTGGAGGCACAGCCCCCGTGGAATTTCCGATGCGTCATTTGCCCCGCGCCGTTGCTCGAAACCTGTATCCCGCAGCCGTCGCCGGCCTGCTCGTCCTCAGCTCCCATCCGGCCGGTGCCGCCGATGACGACGCGCCCAAAGGGCCGGCGGTCACGGTGCTGAAGGTCGCGAAATCCTGCTTCTCCGACATCGTGGAGGCCACCGGCTCGATCATCGCGCGGGAGGAAACCTCGGTGCGGCCCGAGCGTCCCGGCCTGAAGGTCACGGACGTGCTGGCCGAAGCCGGCGATACCACCACCGCCGGCCAGGTGCTGGCACGGCTGGCGCTGCCCGAGGGCGGCACGCTTCAGGTCACCGCTCCCGTGGCGGGGGTGATCGCAACCTCGACCGCGCAGATCGGCAACTTCGCCTCCGCCAAGGGCGAGGCGCTGTTCACGATCGTGGCGCGCAGCGAGTACGATCTCGTCGGTCTCGTCGCCACCACCGATGTGCGCAAGCTCGCGGTCAATCAGCAAGCCACCGTCCGGATCGCCGGCGCCGGCGACATCAACGGCAAGGTGCGCCGCATCGGCCCGACCGTCGAGCCGAACATCCAGCAGGGGATGGTTTATATCGGCATCTCCTCGCAGAAGCGGCTCTTGCTGAATGCCAGCGGGCGCGCGCTGATCAAGACCGGGCAAAGCTGCAACGTCGCGGTGCCGCTGACATCAGTGCAATATTCGTCCGCCGGCACCGTGGTGCAGGTGATCCGCCGCAACCGCGTCGAGACCAAGCGTGTCGAGGTCGGATTGATGTCGGGCGGCAATATCGAGGTCCGCGACGGCCTCAACGAAGGCGACGTCGTCGTCGCCCGCGCCGGTGCATTGCTGCGCGAAGGCGATCCCGTGCGTCCGGTGATGGCGAGCGCGGAAGCGGCGAAGTAGCGGCCACGATCGTCATTGCGAGGAGCTCTTGCGACGAAGCAATCCAGAGTCTTTCCGTGGAAAGATTCTGGATTGCTTCGCTGCGCTCGCAATGACGATCGTGGAGGCAGGTGTGCGCTAAGGCACGGCTATCGTAGGGTGGGCAAAGCGACTTGTCCGCCATAGCTCGCAGAGCGACGGCGGAAGCGTGCCCACGTCTCTTCTATCGGAAGGTTGGAAAGTTGGTGGGCTCGGCGCTCTGCGCCTTTGCCCACCCTACAGCAGCTGCGATTGCTGCAAGACCTAACCGCCGGCTTCGCCGAAACGGACGTCTTCGAGCAACGACGACGACACGGTCGGGACCTGGTCGCCTTCGCTGGCGCGGGAAATGGCGAGGCGGGTCTTGTTGAAGACGCTCTCGGCGCTGCCGGGCTTGCTGAGATTGTTGAGGAATTCGCTGACCAGCACGCTGTGCTCGCCCTTGCCGTCGTCGACGACCTTGCCGGGCGAGGCGGAGGTGAGGATCAACGCATTGTCGGACGCGGTGATCGGCGCGAGACCGTGGCTATAGGAGCGGAAGCGGCGCTCGTAAGGATTGCGGCGGGAGGCGTCCACCACGACGAGCTTGGCCTTGGCACCCTGCTCCTTCATCATGTCGAGCACGCCGTCGATGGAGACGCCATGGCGGCGGACGTCGCCTTCCTTCCAGATCACGGCATCGACCGGCAGCATGTAGCTCTCGCGGCCGGCCTGCACGCCGTAGCCGCCGAAGAACAGCATGACGACGCTGTCGCGCGTGATCCGGGACTTCAGGCGGGCGACGGCACGGACCATGTCGTCCTTGGTCGCGTCTTCCACCATGTCGACGTCAAAGCCGTTCTTGCGCAGCGACGAGGACAGCGCGCGGGCGTCGTTGATCGACTGCGTCAGCGGCGCGCTGGCATCGGGATAATGGCCATTGCCGATGACGAGCGCGAGGCGCGAGGTCTGGCCGATCGAGCCGGTGATCTGGTCGGTCGAGACGGCCTTGGCGGCATCGATCGCACGCATGTTGAGAGCAGCATGGGCGCCGATCACCAGCGACACCGTGCCGATGAGGGCTGCGGCGAGGGCGATCGTACGTCTGGAAAGGTCGAGCTGCTTTACATTCATCTCGCTTCGTTTCCTGTGCCAAAGACCGGCCAAGCGCGCGCACACTGTTTGAGTAGCGCGATAGCGTCTTTAGGTTTGAGGGATTGGCCGGGGAAGTGCCCCCGAATTGCGCGCAATTTGCGGCGCCGCACCAAACAAACCCTTAACCGGATATAGGTCGTGGGGCAATAGATTGCCAAAAATTTGAACTAAGTATCTGAATATGTTCGCTAATTCTCCGGGCTGGATTCCTGCATCATTGGCTTCCCCGTAGCCTTCCGGAGATCGACCATGCAGCCCTCGTGCCGGCTTTTCCGTGACGTTCATCACATTTGTATTTCCTGCGAATCCGGGTAGCCTTTTCAACGACTTGCAAGGGGGTGGCGCGCAGATGCCAGCGTGCCTGATATCCCCGACCAAGGCCCCCGCGACCAGGTATTTCATGAGCTTTCATTATTTTGCCGGCGCCGCCTGCCGGGCGCTGACGGCGCGGAAGGACGGCCCCTCGCTTTACGAGGTCTGCGATCCCGTATTGTCTGATACGGCCAGCGGCGATCCGCATCTGGCCAAATTCTACAAGACCGCGCTCGGCAATCCCGCGCTGCGGATCCTGCTCCGCCGCGCCGGCCTGCCCGAGCTGCGCGACGAGGGGATGCTGACGCGGCTGCGCGCGGCGCTCACCCGGGCCCGCGACGAGGCCGAGCCCGACTGGGCGGCAGTCGGGCAGCCGATCGCCGATCTCGTCGACGGCATCACGCTCGACCATCCCAGGCCGCCGCCGGTGCCGTTCAACGCCGCCATGCCGCAGATCGCGCAGATCGACGGCGTGATCCGCGATTGCGCGCAGCATCTGCTCGGCTCCTACCGCCGCAACGGCTTCCTGCCGACCTATGCCGCCTTCAACCTGATCGGCGATCCCGACGTCCGCGGCCGCGAGCTGATCATGGCGCTCACGGGCCTCAACGCGCGCGGCTACAAGAATTCCTCGCTGCTGTTCAACCTCGCCCGCGTCTTCATCGCGCGCTCGCCCGCGCGCGCCGTGGTCAATCCGCCCTGGAAGGGCATTGCCGAGCCGATGTGGGAGCCGGTGCAGATCCGCCATCGCTCGGCCTATTACGACGCGTTCTTCATCGAGGCCCTGCTCAGCTTCGTCGAGACCGGGCTCGCCTCGGTCGCCGACAAGATCGCGGCGGAGCGCGCGATCGCCGACATGGTCGATTTCTGCGTCAACATCAGCCGCGAGGAGGTCGAAGGCTTGGGCGGCGCCCGCTTCAACGTCATCACCGCCCTGGCGCCCGCACCGCATCCGCGCTTCTCGCGCTACTTCGCGCAGATCAAGCAAGACCTCGGCTTCGGCATCTACGTGCCGGATTGCGACACCACGGCCTGCTCGATCTCCGCGGCGACGCAGGCCGGCTGCCTTGATGCCATCATCGACCAGCCGCTCCTGGACTTCTATGCGGGCTATCAGGTGCGCGCCGGCGTCAACGAGCCCCGCGTGACCGTGCCGCTCAACGACAATATCGACTATGAGGGCGGGGTCGCGACCTGGATCGACAATCTCGCCGGCGAGCGCCCATACGGCAACGATCTCGATCCGACGCTCAATCTCGACATTCTCGAGGTCAGCTTCCGTAACTTGGCGCGTTGGAAAGTGCTGGAGACGCCGGCGCGGCTCGCCACGGTCCATCGCATCATCGGATTCCAGAAGCGCCTCGCGGCCAGCGGCGCCTTCGCCAATCCGCGCTCGCACATCTATTATCTGCCGGAGCTCTACAGCGCCTATTTCGGCCGCTGTTATGCCGCCTTCCTGGCGCTGCCGCTGGCGGCGCAGGCCGCGATTGATCCCGCCGGCGATTTCGACTTCATCCGCCACCGCGTGCTGTCCTACGTCAAGGGCGAGCTGATGGCGGCCGAGATGAACGTGTTCGACGCCGCGCTGGCGCTGATCGCGCTCGGCCATCTCGGCGCCGACCCGCGCACCTTCGCACCGGCGCTGAACGTGATCGTCGCCGGGCTCGGTGAAGGCGGCCGCCGCGGCCCGTTCCGCGCCTATGAATGGAACAAGATGAAGACGCCGACGAGGATCCTGGTCGGCGGACCCGAGGTGACGTCGGCGTTCGTGCTGATGGGGCTGGCGGTGGCGAAGCGGGCGATGGCCCGGGGGTGATGGTCCTTTTACCCTCCCCTGGAGGGGGAGGGTCGATCGCGCGCAGCGCGAGCGGGGTGGGGTGACGGTCCCTCCGCGACGAACAGTGCCCGAGTGGAGAGATCACCCCACCCCGTCATGCAATCTCGCTTCGCTCGATCGCATGCCGACCCTCCCCCTCCAGGGGAGGGTAAGCAACGCCGCCACAATGACAGGAAGTTGAAAGGCAATCTGTTCGGCCTGCGCTGGCCGCGCGGCCAAAAGCCGACCACAATTGCGCGGCTTATCGAGATTGTCATCACAACCGGACCGGCATGTTGCGAAAAGTCCTGATTGCGCTGTCCTTGTTCGCCATCCCGTCGCTGGCTGATGCCGCCGACATCACCGGCACGGCAAAGGTTCGCGCCGGCGATGCCGTGGTGATCGGCAACACGCGGATCCGGCTCGGCGGCATCGACGCGCCGGCGGTCGACCAGCTCTGCCTCAACACCAAGACCGAACGCTGGACCTGCGGCGTCGCGGCCCGCGACGAGCTCGCCAAATACAGCGAGGGCAAGAATTGGGTCTGCCACACCCGCGCGATCGACCGGCGCGGCCGCACCGTGGCGCGCTGCGAGGTCGGCGGCGAGGACATCCAGAAATGGCTGGTGCGCAACGGCTGGGCGCTGGCCTACACCCGCATCTCCAAGGACTACGAGCCCGACGAGGCTGCCGCGCGTGAGGCAAAAGCCGGCATGTGGCAGGGTGCCTTCATCGCGCCGTGGGACTGGCGGGAGCGCAACAAGAAGACCGCGATCCTCGGCGCGACCAAGCCGCCGGACGGCGCGCATGCGGTGCTGCTCGCTTCGGCCTCGGGGCCGGTCGCGCCGTCGCCGGATTGCACCATCAAGGGCAATGTGAACAGCGCCGGCGAGTGCATCTATCACCAGCCGACCAGCCGCTGGTACACCCAGATCAAGATGAAGATCAGCAAGGGCACCCGCTGGTTCTGCTCGGTCGAAGAGGCCGAAGCGGCCGGATGCCGGGAGACGAAGCGATAACCCAGCCCTGCGTTTTACGTGCTTTTCTCAAGGCCCTCCGCCGCGTAAAACCGTGAATCAGCAACCCACCATCCTGTTCTCTGGCAATAAGGACTGACAGCAATGACCGTTCGCGCGGGCCGGGAGTTTCTGGCCATCCCCGGGCCCACCACGATGCCCGACGAGGTGCTGCGGGCGATGCACCGTCCGGCGATCGACATCTACTCCAAGGAGATGCTGGATCTGACAGAGAGCCTGCTCAGCGACATCTCGAAGCTGTTCGCGACCAAGGGCAAGTCCTACATCTACATCGCCAACGGCCACGGCGCCTGGGAAGCGGCGCTGAGCAACGTGCTGTCGCGCGGCGACAAGGTGCTGGTGTTGGAGAGCGGACGCTTTGCCATCGGCTGGGGCAATGCGGCGGCGCTAATGGGCGCCGAGGTCGAGGTGCTCAAGGGCGACTGGCGCCGCGCGGTGCGGCCGCACGAGGTCGAGGAACGCCTGCGCCGCGACAAGGAGCACAGCATCAAGGCCGTCGTCGTGGTCCAGGTCGACACCGCCTCCGGCGTGCAGAACGACATCGAGGCGATCGGCAAGGCGATCAAGGCGAGCGGCCATCCCGCGCTGTACATGGTCGACACCGTCGCCTCGCTCGGCTGCATGCCGTTCGAGATGGACAAATGGGGCATCGACGTCGCGATGTCCGGCTCGCAGAAGGGCCTGATGACGCCGCCCGGTCTCGGCTTCGTCGCCGCCAATGCGCGCGCGCTGGAGGTGCACAAGAAGGCCGGCATGTCGACGCCCTATTGGAGCTGGAGCGAGCGCGAGGGCACCGAGAATTATCGCAAATATGCCGGCACCGCGCCGGTGCATCTGTTGTTCGCCTTGCGCAAGGCGATCGACATGCTGCACGAGGAAGGCCTCGAGAACGCCTTCCGCCGCCACAGCCTGCTCGGTGAGGCCGCGCGCCGCGCGGTTGCGATGTGGTCGGAAGGCCAGGTGCTCGGCTTCAACGTCGCCGAGGCCAGCGAGCGCTCCAACACCGTGACCACGGTGACCATGAGCAACGGCCATGACCCGGCCGTGCTGCAACGCTATTGCAAGGACAAGTGCGGCGTCGTGCTCGGCACCGGCATCGGTGATCTCTCCGGACAAGCCTTCCGCATCGCCCATATGGGCCATGTGAATGCGCCGATGCTGCTCGGCACGTTAGGAGTGATCGAGGTGGGGCTGAACGCGCTGAAGATCCCGCACGGCAAAGGCGGGCTGGAGGCGGCGGTCGCGTATCTCGGCGACGAGGTGGCGGTGTAGCAAAGCGTGCTCGTGCCCCGGACGCAGCGCAGTATCGTAGAGCCTGTGAGCCAATTCGTTTTGTTTCGGCTTCGGCATCAAGGGGTGGTATCGCCCCTTGATGGGGGAAGCCGGCGGCGTCAGGCTGTTGGTTATCTATGCTTTTGCGAGACGATGCCCTTGCAGGATGTTGTTGGTGAGGGCGTACCAGAGCACGACGGCACGGACCTTCTCGATGCCGCGCACGGTCAGTTGCCTGAGGTCCCAGTTGCGCCAGCGGGCATGGATGCATTCGCAGATGGTACGGGCCTGGTACTGTGCCTTGCCGGCTTCGCTGGCCATGCGAGCACGCCAGGCCGCTATGCCAGGACCGTCGCTGCTCCGGGGTAAGAAGGGATCGACACCGCTCCTGGATTGGGGCGGTGGACAGTAAACCTCGATGCCCTCGCCATGCGCCCATTCGATGTCGTCGCCAGTGCAGAACCCGCCATCGGCGAGGTAGCGGCGTGGCAAGCGCTTCAGCCGAGCGCGCGTTCGCTCCAGCATCGGGCGCATCAAGCCACGATCTGAGCCGCTGTTGTCGACATCGATCGCGACCACGATCAGTTCGCCAGCCGCGCTAGCCACCTGCACATTATAGGCCGGACGGAAGCCGGCATCGGCCATCTTCATCACCCTGGCCTGCGGGTCGGTGGTGGAGGCCCGAGGCTCCTTCGGCTTCTTGCCATTGCCGCCCTTGTCGTCGAGCTGTTTTCGCTTGCGCTTGATCTCGGCCAGCGCGGCCTGCGCGGCTTGCACCCGCTCGCTGCGTTCGCGCGCCGCCCGCTCTTTGGCGGCCCGGATCCGCCGATTGCTGGCTTCCGGGTCCGCATCGACCTCGCGCTTGAGCTCTTCCACAATGGCCTCGGCCTGCGCCATCTGCCGATCCAGCGTCGCCTCCCGCCGGAAAGATCCGGTCCCGGCATTCGCTCGTATCCGCACCCCGTCCTGGGTCAGCTTCTCCAGATCGACCAGCCCTGCCTCGTTCAGGGCCACCAGATGTTCAACCAGCAAACGGTCGAGCAAGTCGGCACAGCCGACCCGGAAGTCCGACAGCCCGTGATGGTTCAACGACACGCCACCGCAGAGCCAGCGGTAGACGTCGTGGCTGTCGCAGAGCCGGTCCAGCGCCCGCGCGCTGCCAACGGCATCGCTCGCGGCGTACAGCCAAAGCGCCAGCAACAACCGTGGCGATGGCGCCGGATGGCCCGGCCTGTTTTCCCGTGCCTTGACGCGATCTTCCAGCTCGCTCAGGTCCAGCCCTTCGACATAAGCCCAGATCACCCGCGCTGGATGATCCTGCCCGATCAGGCTGTCGATATCGACCGCTCGCAATTCGACCTGATTGCGCACAGGCTCGCGCAGCCGAGGTGCGCCTTGCGGCACCGCTTCGGTTCGTGCCGACTGCTCCGGCAATTCACCAAAAAGTCCGTCGTCAGCCATCATCCTCTCCAGCAGATCAGTCTGCCCAGAGAATCACATTCGTCTGACGCGCGGTACAAAAGATTCACAGTCTCGTAGGGTGGGCAAAGCAAAGCGTGCCCACCACTTCTGTCGTACCGTTGAATCGATGGTGGGCACGGCGCTAAGCGCGCCTTTGCCCACCCTACGATTCCGAGCTAGCGGAAAGACCCACCCTCTCCCGTAAAAGGAGAGCGGAAGATCATCGCTCGACGCGATACGCCTCCACCTGCGCCTTCAACTCCTCCAGCGGCGCAAGCGGTGCCTTCGGATCGACGCGGTGCTCCCCGCTCGCAAGCCATCTCAGCACCATCGCATCCACCACCGGCGAATGGTGGATGACGTCGCTGTAATTGTCGAGATCGTGCGTGACCGCCTTGATCGCGCGGAAATCATGCAGGCGGACGTTGGGCAGTTGCGTCAGGCGCCGCGCAATGTGCGCCGTGAGATCGGTGACGATCTTCAGCGTTTGAGGCGAGGCATCGCGCATCGCGACGAATTGCAGGATCGAATAGGGCGGGAAGTAGATGTCGAAGGTTACGTCGGGGTGGCGCGAGATCAGGCCGGCGGCGTCCCGCTCGAAATGCCGGACCATGGCCTCGAAGCCGTAGCCTTCGCCGAGGAAGCGGCTGCGTACGGGGCTGGTGATATAGGCGAAGGCGGCGAGCGTCTTCTTCGCGTTGTAGTCTCGCGCAACGTCGAAATCCCGCGCCAGGGCGTAAATGTCGTCGATGTCCGCCAGCGCGAACTTGACCGGGAGATAGGGCGACGCCCGGGTCAGCGGCTCCCGCAGCAGCGGGACGGACCGCAGCAGCGCGAACAGGGATTCCTTCGCCATCGCCGCGCTGAACAGATAGGAGGCGACGCCTTTCGTGGTCCGGCGGTAGAGATCGACGGACAAATATGGATCGGCCTCGATGTCGGCGGCATCGATGAAGATGAAGTCGTCCATCGCCCAGATCACGCGCCTTGCGCCGCGGTCGATCGCCTGCTCCAGCACGAAAGCCTGCTGGCGCGAATTGGAGCCGGTCATCGCGAGCTTGAGCGAGCGGACGCCGAGCGCGCGATCGATGTCGCTCTGGCGGAAATGGATCGCGAGCGAGGTACCCATGAAGGCGGTGTCGAACGGCTGGCTGCGGATCAGCCCGGCATTCTGCACGCGCGTGTCCTCCGAGTAGAAGGCGGGGATCAGGCGCGAGGGGCGGAATAATTGCAGGGGATCGACGGCGAAGGTGAGCGCTGCGGCGCCGAGCACGCAGGCCGCGCTCGCCAGCAGAAGACGTGTGAGATGGGTGAACGCGCCCTGCATCAGAACCGGAAATAGATGAATTCGCTGTGGCTCTGGATGCCCAGGAAGCCGAAGGCGAGCACCAGCGAGGCCGCATAGAGCACCAGGGGCCGCATGCGCCCCGCCCGCAAGGCCTCGCCGACCTTGCGGTTGCCGTGGTCGTATCCCATCAGCGCTTGCGTGTTCGGCGCCAGCCACACCAGCGCCGCGTAGATTGCGACCTGCACCAGCGCTGCAATCTCCTCGCGGCCGAGCACGATGTTGGCGGGATCAGCCATGGCGTGGAGCACCCGCAGTGCCCAGGCGACGCTCTCGGCGCGGAAGAACACCCAGGCGATGACGACGGCGAGGAAGGTCAGCACGGCGCCAAGCATGCGGCCGGGACGCGCCAGCAACGGAACGTTCGGCACCAGCGCGCTGAAAGCGTGGTTGACGCAGAGATAAGCGCCATGCAGCGCGCCCCAAATGACAAAAGTCCAGGCCGCGCCGTGCCAGAGCCCGCCGAGCAGCATCGTGATCATCAAATTGACGTAGCGGAGCACGCGGCCGCGGCGGTTGCCGCCGAGCGGGATGTAGAGATAATCGCGCAGGAATTGCGACAGCGTCATGTGCCAGCGCCGCCAGAACTCGACGATGCTGGTCGCCTTGTAGGGCGAGTTGAAATTGACGGGCAGAAAGATGCCGAACATCAGCGAGATGCCGATCGCCATGTCGGAATAGCCGGAGAAGTCGAAATAGAGCTGGAACGTGTAGGCGAGTGCGCCAAGCCAGGCCTGATCGAAGCTCGGCGAGCGCGCCTCGAAAGCAAGCGCGACCAGCGGCTGGATGCCGTCGGCAAGGCAGGTCTTCTTGAACAGGCCGATCGCGAAGATGATGACGCCGCACAACATGAGATGCCCGTCCGGGCGCTTGGTCTCCTCCTCCTCGAATTGCGGGATCATGTCCTTGTGATGGAGGATGGGCCCGGCGATCAGATGCGGGAAGTAAGTCACGAACAGCGCGTAGTGCGGCAGCGCATAGGCCGCGACCTGGCCGCGATAAGCATCGACCAGGAACGCGATCTGGGTGAAGGTGTAGAAGGAGATGCCGACCGGCAGCAGGATGTGGATCGCGACATGCGTGCCGAGCAGCGCGTTGACGTTCTCGGCGACAAAGCCGGCATATTTGAAGATGCCGAGCATGAGGAGATCGCCGGCGACGCCGAGTGCGAGCGAGGCCTTTCGTTGCCGGTGCGTGAGCTCCGCCACGATGAGAAGATGGCCGACGCCGTAGTTGAAGGCGATCGAAAGCAGCAGCAGGGCGACGAACTGCCAGCTGCCGATTGCATAGAAGGTGATGGAGGCCAGTGCCAGCCAGATCACCGGAGCCAGGTTGCTGCGCCGGTCGAGCCGGAAATAGCCGGCGAGCACGACCGGCAGGAACAGCAGGATGAAGGGGTAGGAATTGAACAGCATCGGGCTGGACCGGCGGCGGGGATAGCGTCCCTAAAGCATACAAGGGACGGATCAACAACCCGGTGAGATGGCGCCGCCTTTGGAACAGGCGTGCTGGCAATCCACGGAATGGGAACGATATAAGGGAACGCGCCTTCTCCCTCTCCCCGCTTGCGGGGAGAGGGTCGGGGTGAGGGGGAGTCTCCGCAAGGACGGTGAGAGTTGGACTCGCGGAGAGTCCCCCTCACCCGGATTGCATCTGCGATGCAATCCGGCCTCTCCCCGCAAGCGGGGAGAGGCGAAGTGCAGCGACGTACGGACACGAATGAGGACCGAGTGACCCAAGCCAAGACGCCTTCGAAGCCCCCCGTTGCCCCGCGCCGGCCGCATGCCTTCACGCGGCACGGCATCACCGTGACCGACGATTATGCCTGGCTGAAGGATGCGAACTGGCAGGAGGTGCTGCGCGATCCCGCGGTGATCGACCCTGACATCCGCAAATATCTCGACGAGGAGAACGCCTATACCGAGAGCCTGCTCGGCCATACCGCGCCGCTGCAGAAGACGCTGGTGCGCGAGATGCGCGGGCGGATCAAGGAGGACGATTCCAGCGTGCCGTCACCCGACGGTCCCTTTGCCTATTTCCGCAGGTTTCGCGAGGGCGGGCAGCACGAGCTGTTCGGCCGCATGCCGCGCGACGGCGGCGACGGCGAGATCGTGCTCGACGGCGACGCGCTCGCCAAGGACCACACATATTTCAAGTTCGGCGGCAGCCGGCACTCCTACGATCACAAGCTGCAGGCCTGGAGCGCCGACACCAAGGGCTCGGAGTATTTTTCGATCCGCGTCCGCGACTGGGCGAGCGGTAGGGATCTCGACGATCTCGTCGAGGAGACCGATGGCGGCGTGGTCTGGGCCGCGGACTGCAAGAGCTTCTTCTATGTGAAGCTCGACGACAATCATCGGCCGATGCAGGTGTGGCGGCACAGGCTCGGCACCCAGCAGGCCGACGACACGCTGGTCTATGAGGAGCAGGATTCCGGCTGGTTCACCCATTTGCATGAGAGCACCAGCGGCCGCTTCTGCGTGATCGCGGGCGGCGATCACGAGACGAGCGAGCAACGGCTGATCGACCTCGCCAACCCCGACGTGCCGCCGCGCCTCGTCGCGGCGCGCGAGGAGGGCGTGCAATATTCGCTCGCAGACCGCGGCGACGAGCTGTTCATCCTCACCAATGCCGATGACGCCATCGACTTCAAGATCGTCACCGCGCCGCTTCACGCGCCCGAGCGCAAGAACTGGCGCGATCTGATCCCGTATCGCCCAGGCATCTACATCATCGACCTCGATCTCTATGCCGGCCATCTGGTGCGGCTCGAGCGCGCCCATGCGCTGCCGTCGGTCGTGATCCGCGATCTCGCTGGCGGGGAGGAGCATGCCATCGCGTTCGACGAGGCCGCCTATTCGCTCGACACGATGGGCTCCTACGAGTTCGAGACGACTACACTGCGCTTTGCCTATTCGTCGATGACGACGCCGTCGGAAGTCTATGATTACGACATGACGAAACGGACGCGCGTGCTGCGCAAGCGGCAGGAGATTCCGTCGGGGCATAACCCGGCCGACTACGTCACGACGCGCATCATGGCGAAATCGCATGACGGCGCCGAGGTGCCGGTCTCGATCCTCCATCGCCGCGGGCTGAAGCTCGACGGCACAGCGCCGCTCCTGCTCTACGGCTACGGCTCCTATGGCATGGCGATGCCAGCTTCGTTCAGCGCCAACCGCCTGTCGCTGGTCGATCGCGGCTTCGTTTACGCCATCGCGCATATCCGCGGCGGCGCCGACAAGGGCTGGGGCTGGTATCTCGACGGCAAGCGCGAGAAAAAGACCAACTCGTTCGACGATTTCGCCGCCAGCGCCCGCGCGCTGATCACCGCGAAATATACCAGCGCCAAGCGCATCATCGGCCATGGCGGCTCGGCCGGCGGCATGCTGATGGGCGCGATCGCCAACCGTGCCGGCGAATTGTTCGCCGGCATCGTCGCCGAGGTGCCGTTCGTCGACGTGCTCAACACCATGCTCGACGACACGCTGCCGTTGACGCCGCCGGAATGGCCGGAATGGGGCAACCCGATCGAGAGCGAGAAGGATTTCCGCACCATCCTCTCCTACTCGCCCTACGACAACCTCGCGGCGAAGGACTATCCGGCGATCCTGGCGATGGGCGGACTTACTGATCCCCGGGTCACTTACTGGGAGCCCGCCAAGTGGATCGCACGCCTGCGCGCCACCATGACCGGCGGCGGCCCGGTCCTGCTGCGCACCAACATGGGCGCCGGCCACGGCGGCGCGTCGGGGCGCTTCGACCGGCTGGACGAAGTCGCGATCGTCTACGCGTTCGCGCTGTGGGCGGCGGGGATGGCGGAGGCTGAGGTGTAGCCATAGCCGCAGCCTTGTAGGGTGGGCAAAGGCGCGTAGCGCCGTGCCCACCGTCTCCAAATAAGGCGAGGTGGGCACGCTTCGCTTTGCCCACCCTACGACAGCTCAGATTGCGGGGCTTCCCCCTCTCCCCGCAAGCGGGGAAAGGCGAAGGAACTACCGCCCGTTCTTCTTGCGCCATTCCGCGAAATCGGTGAGCGTCTGGGGATCGGTGGCGGGATAGAGACCGAAGATGCCGCGGCCCTTGCCGACTTCCTCGGTGACGAAATCCTCGAATGCGGTCATCTCGAAGGTTTCGTTGGCGATCTCGTCCGCAAGATGCGCGGGGATCACGATGACGCCGTCGGCATCGCCGAGGATGACGTCGCCGGGAAACACCGGCGCATCGCCGCAGCCGATCGGCACGTTGATCTCGATCGCCTGATGCAGCGTCAGATTGGTCGGCGCCGAGGGGCGATGGTGGAAGGCGGGAAAGCCGAGCCTTGAGATCTCGGCGGAGTCGCGAAAGCCGCCATCGGTGACGACGCCGGCGACGCCGCGCTTCATCAGGCGCGTCACCAGGATCGCGCCGGCCGAGGCCGCGCGCGCATCCTTGCGGCTATCCATCACCAGCACGGCGCCCGGCGGGCACTCCTCGACCGCCTTGCGCTGCGGATGGGAGCGATCCCTGAACACGTCGATAGTGTTGAGGTCCTCTCGCGCCGGCATGTAGCGCAGCGTGAAGGCCTCGCCGACCATGGTCGGCTGGTCCGGGCTCAAGGGGCGGACATCCTGGATCATCTGGATGCGCAGGCCGCGCTTGAACAAGGCGGTGGCGACGGTGGCGGTGGAGACGGATTTGAGCTTGTTGCGGGTGGCTTCGGTGAGTTTGGTCATGATGTACTCGTCATTCCGGGGCGCGCGTAGCGCGAGCCCGGAATCCATCGGGCCGCATACGCTGGGGTGAAATGGGTTCCGGGTTCGATGCTTCGCATCGCCCCGGAACGACGGTCAGTAAATCGACGGCTCGCCGATCGGCGCGCCGAAATCGGTCTCCAGAAAGTCGAAATCGCAGCCGTCATTGGCCTGCTTGATGTGCCTGGTGAACATCCAGCCATAGCCGCGCTCGAAGCGGCGCTCGGGCTGCTTCCAGGCGGCGCGGCGTTTTGCGAGCTCGGCTTCGGGGACGTCGAGATTGATGGTGCGCGCGGCGACGTCGAGCGTGATGCGGTCGCCGTTCCGCACCAGCGCCAGCGGACCGCCGATATACGATTCCGGCGAGACGTGCAGGATACAGGCGCCGTAGCTGGTGCCGCTCATGCGCGCATCCGAGATGCGCACCATGTCGCGCACGCCCTGCTTCACGAGTTTTGTGGGAATCGGCAGCATGCCCCATTCCGGCATGCCGGGGCCACCTTGCGGCCCGGCATTACGCAAGATGAGGATGTGATCCTCGGTGACGTCGAGGTTGGGATCGTCGACCGCCTTCTTCATCGAGGGATAGTCGTCGAACACCAGCGCCGGCCCGGTGTGCTTGAGGAAGCGCGGTGCGCAGGCGGAGGGCTTGATGACGCAGCCGTCGGGCGCGAGATTGCCCTTGAGCACGGCGAGCGCGCCTTCCTTGTAGATGGGATTGTCGATGCCGCGGATCACGTCGGCATTGTACACCTCGGCGCCCTCGATGTTCTCAGCCACCGTCTTTCCAGTGACGGTGACACACTCGAGATGCAGATGCGGCTTGATCTGGCTCATCAGCGCCGGCAGGCCACCGGCGTAGAAGAAGTCCTCCATCAGGTACGTCTCGCCGCTCGGCCGCACGTTCGCGATGACGGGCACCTTGCGGCTGGCCTTCTCGAAATCGTCGAGGCCGATGTCCTGGCCGGCGCGGCGGGCCTGCGCGATCAGATGGATGATGGCGTTGGTGGAGCAGCCCATCGCCATCGCGACCGCAATGGCATTCTCGAACGCCTTGCGGGTCTGAATCGTCTTCGGCGTCAGATCCTCCCACACCATGTCGACGATGCGGCGGCCGCATTCAGAGGCCATGCGGATGTGGTTGGCATCCGCGGCGGGAATCGAGGAAGCGCCGGGCAGCGTCATGCCGATCGCTTCTGCAATCGCGGTCATGGTCGAGGCGGTGCCCATGGTCATGCAGGTGCCGTAGCTGCGGGCGATGCCGGCCTCGATGTCGAGCCAGTCCTTGTCGGAGATCTTTCCGGCGCGGCGCTCGTCCCAATATTTCCAGCCGTCGGACCCGGAGCCGAGCGTCTTGCCCTTCCAATTGCCGCGCAGCATCGGGCCTGCCGGCAGATAGATCGCCGGGATGTTCATCGAGGTTGCGCCCAGCAGCAGCGCCGGCGTGGTCTTGTCGCAGCCGCCCATCAGCACCACGCCGTCGACCGGATGGCTGCGCAGCAGCTCCTCCGCGTCCATTGCCAGCAGGTTGCGATAGAGCATGGTGGTGGGCTTGAGCAGTGATTCCGACAGCGACAGCGCCGGCAGCTCCAGCGGCAGGCCGCCCGCCATCAGGATGCCGCGCTTGACGTCCTCGACGCGAGACTTGAAGTGCATGTGGCAGGGCTGCGCGTCCGACCAGGTGTTGAGGATCGCGATGATCGGGCGGTCCTTCCACTCCTCCGGCGCGTAGCCCATCTGCATGGCGCGGGAGCGGTGGCCGAACGAGCGCAGATCATCGGGCGCGAACCAACGCGCACTGCGGAGCTGGTCGGGCGTTTTCTTCTTGGACATGATGGGGTGCCCCATTTCCGGACTTTGTTCCGCTCGAAGGCGCGGAAGATCAGGGACTCGACAAAGACCCGATGATGAGCTCGGTCAAGAGGCCCCGCGAAGACTGCAGGTATGTCGAGGAGGGCAAGGGGAGCTTTGGATGCTGGTGTGCAGTCGCAGCGGGCACATCGGCCGGCTGCGCCGGCTGCATCTGCCTCACCCGGCCGCCGAGGGCGGCCAACGCCGCTCCGCGACAATCGATTTGACCGGTGCCATTCCCGATCTAGGCCGCGTTGCGGCCGCTGCGCCGTTCCGGCCCCTGGTAATCGGCATCGCCGCCTGCGCGGCGGTTCATCGGGCCAGTGCGCAACCTGACGAAGAAGGCCTGGACCTCGGTGGCGAGGCGTTCGGCCGCCCCTGCGACGTGGTTCGCGGCCCCCATCACCTCGTCGGCCGAGCGATTGGTTTCCGCGATGGCGCCGGAGACGGTGCCGATGCTGGTCGCCAGCGTTTGTGTCCCCGACGCGGCCATCTGGACGTTCTGCGAGATCTCGCGCGTGGCGGCCCCCTGCTCTTCCACGGCGCTTGCGATCGCCGCGGTCACCTCGTCGATCCGGCGCATGGCGGTTGCGACCTCCTTGACTGAGGCGACCGCGCTGCCGGTCGCGTTCTGGATCGCGACAATGTGCTGGGCGATCTCCTGCGTCGCTTTGCGGGTCTGCTCGGCCAGCGCCTTGACCTCGGACGCCACCACGGCGAAGCCGCGACCGGCCTCGCCGGCGCGCGCGGCCTCGATGGTGGCGTTGAGTGCCAGGAGGTTGGTCTGGGCCGCGATCGCCTGGATCAGGTCGACCACCGAGCTGATGCTCTGTGCGGCATGCGCGAGCCCTTCGATCTCACTCTCCGAATGCGCGGTCACCTCGCCCGCGGAGCGCACGGTCGTGTTGGAAAGCTCGATCTGGCGGCCGATCTCGACGATCGAGCCCGCGAGTTGCTCGGCCGCAGCGGCGACGGTCTGGACGTTGACCGCGGTCTGTTCGGAGGTGGTCGCTGCGGACGCGGCCTGGCTCGTCGCATGATTGGCGATGCCACCGAGGCTCTCTGCGGTCTGCCGCATGGTCCCCGCATTCTCGCCGACCAGCGCGAGCAGGTCGCGCGAGGTCGCGCGAAATTCCTCGACTGCATCCTCCGTGTTGCGGTTGGACGCTTCGCGTGCCTCCGCCTCGCGCACGAGAGACGCCGCCGCCTCTTGCTGGGCAATCACGTTATCGCGGAATTTGGCCACCGCCTGCGACACCACGCCGATCTCGTCGCCCCGCTCGGCCGTCCTGAATTCGACACTGGTGTCGCCGCCGGACAGGCGCGCGGAATCGCTCACCAGCTCGAAGATCGGACGGGTGATGGAGCGCGCAACCAGGATCGCAATCGTCGCCCCGAGCGCAAGCGCTGCGGCGAGCAGGATCCATTGCAGCAGGAGCAATCTCTCGACCGCGTCGGCCACGCTGCGGGCGTCGTCGGCGAGCTTCGACTGTTGATCGCTCTTGAGACCGCCCGAGCGCTTGCCATCGGCATCCTTGCGACCGTCGAGCAGATCGAGGATCCGGGCGGCGCGCGGCGCGGCCTCACTCGACAGGATGAAGACCGGCATATTCCATTGCGGCGTCTGGCGGATGGCGAAGATCTTCTGCGGCAGCGGGGTGAAAGCCTCGTTCGCCTTGGCGATGGCCCGGTATGCGGTCGCCTGACGTTCGGTGAGCAGATCCGCCTGGGTGCCGACCGACGCAAGCGCGGCCCTGAAGGTCGCCAGCGGCTTTTCGAACTTGTCGCGATCGGCCGCTTCGCCCGAGGCCACGTACAGGCGCAATTGCGATCCCGCAGCGGCAAGATTACCGCGCACATCGGCAAACGTCTTGAGCAGGCGCTTGCGCTGCGGCGTCGCCTCCAGCGCCTCTTCCTCATCGATCATGCCGGTGATCTCGGCGAACATGGCCGAGATCAACGGCGCGACTTCCTTCGCCAGCAATTCGCTCGCCGGATAGGCCGAAGGGGTGAAGGCCGCCGCTTCGGCCTTGTCCTGCGCCTTGCGGAATTCCGCCAGCAGCGTTCTGGCCTCGCTCCAATTGGTCTTGTTCTGTGGGCTGGAAAAGTCCTCTGCCAAGCGGTCAACTGCGCCGGCCGTGCGATCCAGCTCGGCCCAGACGGCGGCCCGGTCGCGCTTGCCCTGCGCATCGCCGGTCAGCAGATAGCCGCGCAGCGTCGAAAGCGTGGAATAGAGATTGCCGACGAGCTCCGTGCTCGCGATCGCGACCGGCGCGCGTTGATCCACGACAGCCCTGATCCGCGACGAAATGTCCGAGACGGCGGCGACGGTATAGATCACGGTCGCTGCGAGCAGGCCGCAGATCAACGCAAAGCCGCCGAGCAGCCGGGTGCGAATTCCGGTGTTCGCGATCGATTTGAACATGAGAGGTCTCGAGCTGATGGCCGGTTGGGGGCGGCTTCGGGGTACGGAATGCCGAAATGAAATGCGCGAAGGTACCGACAAGGGAAAAACTCGCAGAGATTGTAATTCGCCGTCTTTAATTTGTGGTGAAGATCGAGTTCCGTACAACTAAGGCGAGAAGAATGCCTTATGTCTTTGAAATGACTTGCTCGTTCGGAACCATAGCAGATATGCACGCAAGCGTGCGTACCGGCCCCACAGCGCCTGGTCTATAGCCGCGCCAGGAAGGCCATCGCGGCAAACGCGAGGTGCTTGCAGCGCGGACAGAATCCGCGCAACAATTTCGAGTTGATTGGCTTGATTTGCGGTTGGTGGGACTAACTCCGCCGACTCCGGAGGATTTCAGACGTGGCCAACATCCTGATCGTGGATGACGATCCGGCCGTCCAGTTCACCATCCGGCTGCTGCTGGAACGGGCTGGTCATCACGTGACGGTCGCCGGGGATGGCCGCAAGGGGCTAGCGCTGTTCGAGGCGAGCCGGTTCGACCTCCTGTTTCTCGACATCTTCATGCCCGGCATGGACGGACTGGAGACGATGCGTCACATTCGGGTGCTGGCCCCGGCCGTTCCGATCGTCGTCATCTCCGGCCGTTCGAGCACGCCGGATGCCTATGCGGAGCCGGATTTCCTGAAGATGGCGACCAAGCTCGGCGCGGTCGCCAGCCTGCAAAAGCCGTTCCGGCCCGGTACACTGCTCGCCGTGGTCGCAGATTGCCTGAAGGCCCACGAGCCGGAGGGGTCCGATGTCCGCTCCGGCCGCCGATGACAAGGGCACCTCCTCTGCTGCAAGCCAGAAATGGCGCAGCGATGCGGCGGGTCCGGCGAAATTCCCCATGAGAGCAGCAACGACGCTGGCCACGCGGCTGGCCATCGCGATGATCCTGCTGGTGGCGGTTACCGTGGCCGCGGTCGGATGGCTCGGCTATCGCAACACCACACAGGCCGTCATTCCGCGGGTGCTGGAGCGGGTCGAAGCCCAATCGCGCCTGCTCGCGACCAACCTTGAATCCTACGTTGCCGGCGTGCGCGGCGATCTGGTCGGCTATCGCGCTGCAGCGGCGATCAACGGCCTGATCCGCGCGCATGTCGGCGGAGGGGTCGATCCCGTGGATGGCGTCTCGGAGCAAACCTGGCGCGAGCGTATCGCGGCACGGCTCGCGGCCGAGATCGAGGCCAAGCCCATCTACGGGCAGTTCAGGATCATCGGCGTCGACAACGACCAGCGCGAACTGGTCCACGTCGATCGCTCCGGACCGAACGGAGCAGTCAGGATCGCCCCGGACGGTGAACTGGAGCGCAAGAGCGACCGAGCCTACTTCCAGGAAGCCATACGGCTCGCGCCCGGCGAGATCTATGTGTCTCCCATCGAGCTCGCCACGCGTCAGGGGGGAACGAGGGCGTCCCACGCGCCGACTTTGCGGGTCGCGATGCCGCTGTTCACAGCCGACGACAAGCCGTTCGGCATCATCGTGGCCAATGTCGACATGCGCCCGGCACTCGACCGGGTCCGTGCGACAACGACCTCCGGCGGAGAGATCCACGTTGTAAACGCGCGCGGCGACTATCTCGTCCATCCCGACCGCACGCGCGAATTCGGCGCAGCGCATGACCGCCCCAACGACTGGCGCAAGGACTTTCCATACTTCGGGGCTCTGACGGGCACGCTGGAAGGATCCACGCGGCTCATGACCGATTCATCGGGCCGGCCGAGCGGGGCAGCGCTGGCGCCGACCCTGCTCGCGGGCAAGGAATGGGTCGCCATCATCGAAACGATCCCTGCGCCCGTGTTCGGCCGCGTGCCGGCCGCCATTCAAAAAACGTCCCTGCTCGTCGGCGTGCTGGCCGTTCTCGCCGCAGCTGCCCTCGCGGTGCTGCTGGCGCGCTCGTTGACCCGCCCGATCGGGCGCCTGACGGAGGCGGTGCAGGCCATCGGCAGCGGACGTCCCGCGGATATCCCCGTCGATGCCAGCGGCGAAACCGGCGTGCTGGCACGGGCCTTTGCGCGGATGGTGGAGGAGATGCGCGCGAAAACAGCCGCGCTCGAACGCGAGATCGAGGAGCATCGCCGCACCGAGGCGGCGCGAAGCCATCATGCGGCGCGCGAGAGCCTGTTCAGTGCCGCGGTGGAATCGTCCGACGATGCGATCGTGATGCAGACGCTCGATGCCGTCATCACCGGCTGGAATCCGGCCGCCGAACGCCTTTACGGCTATACGGCGGAGGAGGCGATCGGCAAGCCCACGTCGATCATTGTCCCACCCGACCGCCGCGAGCACGGCAAGGACTATCTGCGGCGGATCGCGCGGGGCGAGCCGATCGAACGCTTCGAGACGGTCCGCCTGCGCAAGGACGGCACGCCGGTCGAGATTTCGCTCGGCCTGTCGCCGATCAAGGGACCGGCGGGCGAGGTCATCGGCGCCTCGGGAAGCGCGCGCAGCCTGACCGAGGCGCGCCGCGCCGAGCGGGCCCTGCAGAACCAGCTGGAGGAGCGGCGGCAGATCTTCGAGACGTCGCAGGACCTGATCATGGTCATGGACGCGCGAGCCCATGTCGCGCAGATCAGCCCGAGCAGCCAGACCATTCTCGGCTATCGACCGGACGAGATGATCGGCCGCAGCGGCGCCGACTTCATTCATCCCGCTCATCTGGAGCAGTCCCG
Source organism: Bradyrhizobium sp. NC92 (assembly GCF_025200865.1). Lineage (NCBI taxonomy): Bacteria > Pseudomonadati > Pseudomonadota > Alphaproteobacteria > Hyphomicrobiales > Nitrobacteraceae > Bradyrhizobium > Bradyrhizobium sp. NC92. The sequence goes on along the minus strand of NZ_CP104171.1, from coordinate 489,118 downwards.
TGCCGAAATGCGCGCGATGCGCCGCGGCGAGCGCGTCAAGCTCGCCGACACGCGCTGCCTCCACAAGAACGGGCACGAGGTCTGGCTGTCCTGGCTCGGCAGCTGGTCCGAGCCTGCCAAGCGCTTCTTCTTCGTCGGACGCGACATGACCGAAGCGCGGCTCGCGCAGGAATCGCTGCGCGAGAGCGAGCGGCTCGCCCGCAACATCGTCGAGACCTCGCTCGACGCCTTCGTCCAGACCGACGAGACCGGAAGCATCCTGAACTGGAACTCGCAGGCGGAGCAGCTGTTCGGCTGGCGCCGCGACGAGGTGCTCGGCAAGAGCACGATCGACCTCATCGTCGCCGAGGGCGAACGCGAGAGGGTCAGGGCGGGGCTGAAGCAATTCCTGGCCGAAGAGGACGGCACGACGCTGAACCGCCGCCGCGAGCTGATGTGCCGCCGCCGCGACGGCAAGGAATTCAGGGCCGAGCTGAGCGTCACCGCGCTGAAGCGGCGCGAGGGCCTGCTGTTCAACGTCTTCTACCGCGACCTCACCGACAAGATCGCCGCCGAGGAGCGCATCCGCCACGCCGAGAAGATGGAGGCCGTCGGCCAGCTGACCGGCGGCGTGGCGCATGACTTCAACAACATTCTCACCGTCATCACCGGGACGATCGAAATTCTCGCGGAGGCGGTCGCCAAGGAGCCGCAGCTCGCGGCGATCACCAAGATGATCGACGAGGCCGCCGCGCGCGGTGCCGATCTGACCCAGCACCTGCTCGCTTTCGCGCGCAAGCAGCCGCTCCAGCCGCGCGAGATCGACATCAACTCGCTGATCGTCGACACCGCGAAATTGCTGCGTCCGACGCTGGGCGAGCAGATCCAGATCGAATCGGTGTTCGAGGACGAGAATTGCGTCGCCATCGTCGATCCCAACCAGCTCACCACCGCGATCCTCAACCTGGCGCTGAATGCGCGCGACGCCATGCCCGGCGGCGGCAAGCTGATCGTGGAGACCGGCGCCGCCTATCTCGACGAGGTCTATGCCGGCGCCAACGACGTGCCGCCGGGGCACTACGTGCTGATCGCGGTGAGCGACACCGGCACCGGGATTCCCGCGCACATGCTGCCCAGGGTGTTCGACCCCTTCTTCACCTCGAAAGGACCGGGCAAGGGCACCGGGCTCGGGCTTTCGATGGTCTACGGCTTCATCAAGCAGTCCGCAGGTCACATCAAGATCTACAGCGAGGAGGGCCACGGCACCACGATCAAGATGTATCTGCCGCCCGGCAAGACGCCGACGGCGAGCGGCGAGGGCGTGACGCCGGCGACGATCGAGGGCGGACACGAGACGATCCTGGTCGTCGAGGACGACCGGCTGGTGCGGGACTACGTGCTCGCGCAGCTGCATTCGCTGGGCTACGTCACCCTGCAGGCCGCGGACGCCGCGGAGGCGCTCGCGATCGTCGCCGCCGGCAAGCCGTTCGACCTTCTGTTCACCGACGTCATCATGCCCGGCAAGATGAACGGACGGCAGCTCGCGGACGAGCTGATGAAGACGCGCCCGGATCTCAAGGTGGTCTACACGTCAGGCTATACCGAGAACGCGATCATCCATCACGGCCGGCTGGATTCCGGCGTGATGTTGCTGGCCAAGCCCTATCGCAAATCGGATCTGGCACGGATCATCCGCAAGGCGCTGAGCGGGTGAGAGCCGTAGCCCGGATCGAGCGCAGCGCAATATGAGAACAGTGTTGAAGCCTGCACGAGCGCGAACTTAGCGGCGCAGCGAGCTCTCGTAGGGTGGGCAAAGGCGCACTTGCGCCGTGCCCACGATCTCTCTCACTGCATCACGTGAAGTTCGTGGGCACGCTTCGCTTTGCCTACCCTACGGCATCTCACGTATAACGCTACGACGCGCGCTGGGCCGCCGTCATCACGATGCGGATCAGGTCGGCGGCATTGCGTGCGCCGAGCTTCTTCATGATGTTGGCGCGGTGGTCCTCGATGGTGCGCGGGCTGATGCCGAGCGTGCGGCCGGCCTCCTTGTTGGAGGCACCGGCGGCGAACTGCTCGAGCACCTCGCGCTCCCTGCGCGTCAGCGGCTCGCGGCCGGGGAAATGCAGCGAGCCGAATTTCGGCGACGCGTTCTCCGCCTGCCGGCGTGCATAGGCGCCGATCGCCTCGTCGAGGCGACCGACGATCTCGCTGCCGCGGAACGGCTTCTCGATGAAGTCGAGTGCGCCGCTCTTGATCGCGCCCACCGCCATCGCGATGTCGCCCTGCCCGGAGATCATGAAGATCGGTGCCGGGTAGTCCTCGCCGTGCAGCTCCTTCAGGATGTCGAGACCCGACTTTCCGGGAATATTCACGTCGAGCAGGATTGCAGCCGGTGTGCGGTTTCGCGCGACCGAGAGCAGCGCTGCACCGTCGGCAAAACAGATCACCTCATAGCCCGCCGCCTTCAACACCATCGACAAGGTGTCGCGAACGGCAGGGTCGTCGTCGACCACGAAGATTTCACCGCGAGAGCTTTGTTCGGCCATGTGCCACATCCGGTTGGCATGAAGGACTCGCGTTCCGCGCCATTCGTTATGGCGCTCGGCGCGGATTCGGCCCACCCGTATTTGTACGGGACATGGACTTAACGCACAAGTAGCGGCATGGCGCCTAATTGCAGTGGACGGAGAATATCCATGCTAAATTTGGCCGACACGCCGCCTCCCGTCGCAACGCCCGAAATCGCGAGCCGTGAGCTGATTGCGGCGGACCTTCGTTTGCTGATCGCACAGATCGAGACCAGCATGCGCCGGATCGCCGCAGCCATGGACCAAGAACACGGCAGCGATCCGGAAGGTTCCGCGGATATCGTCGTGCTCGACGACGTCACGCCCCGCTACGCCAGCGCGAGCGCGGCCCTCAATGCCTGCCGGGCGGGCCTCGGCCACGCCCTGCAATGCCTATCGGAATCCGGCAACGCGGCGGGCGGCAGCATCTGACCGCATGGCAGCTCCGCGAGCTAGGCGCGGTGCCGCTCCACGATAGCGTCGGTGGCGACACCACCCCAGGTGTGAATCGCCGGCAGGCCCATCGCGGTCTTGCCGAGATTGGCGAGGCTGATGCGCAGCGCCGCGAGATCCAGCGGCTTCGGCAGGCTCTGGAGCTCGATCCCGACGGAACGGGCGAAGCTGCGGGCGGCACTGCGGCGCTTGCCGTCCATGCCGCTGATGACGATCACGGAGCCGGCGAACTTGGCGCTCGCCATCTCGCGCAGCACGTCGACGCCGTCGCCATCCTCCAGCACGAGGTCGAGCGTCACGCAATCGAAGCGCGCAGCGCGAAGCTTCTCGATCGCGTCCGCAACGGATGGCGCCACGGTGACCTCGTGGCCGGCCTGCTTGGCCGCGACCGTGATCAGGCTGCGCTGCGTGGCGTCGTCGTCGACCACCAGGAGCTGAAGCGCACGCCGTTCAGTGCCGTCGGGCAGGTTTGACGAGATCGGGGAAAGAGAACTTCTGGGCATTGCCGTATCCTGAGATTGAGAGCGCCATGGGTACACGGCTCGCGCTTAAGCCGCGTAAAGCTGCTGCGAGCAATTGACTCCGAAGTCTTCAGCAAATGTGAAGCAAAGTGTCGGAAAGCGTGGCGGCAGTGGCGGCGGGATCAGGCCGCGGCGTCGTGACCGCCGGCCGCACCGCGCTTCTTCCGGTTCTTACCGCGCAGGAACTGGATATCCATTTCGGCACCGTTGACACGGACCAGCTCGCAGCGACGATAGGCGAGACCCGTGGACGACAGCAGCAGGAAGAACTCTTTCAGGTTCAAGCCCTGAATCGAGCCCTCCACCGTGAGAACGGCGTCGGTGTCGGAGATCGCGTTGAGCTTGCAGTCGCGCCGCCAGGTGCCGTCGATGGCCATGATGCAGACATCATAACCGCGGCTGAAAGTCACGCGCTCGACGCCCTTGCCCTCCTCGGCCATGATTATCGTCCCGCCACCGCCGCCATGCGCGGCGCCGCACCGGCGAGAACCGGCTTGGCCGCTGCCGCGCGCGGATCATTCGGCTTGTAGAGGCCGCGCCGCTCCGGAATCGGCCGGAACGTGTCGGTCAGCCCGACCACGGTTTCGGCGGCGCCGAGCACCAGGAAGCCGTCGGGCTCGATCTGGCGCGCCAGGCGGTTGAAGATGTTGATCTTGGTGTCCTGATCGAAATAGATCAGCACGTTGCGGCAGAAGATGACGTCGAAGGTGCCGAGCTGGGCGAAATCGTGCAGCAGGTTGAGCTGCCGGTGCTGGATCATCGCCCGCAATTCGGGATTGATCTGCCAGGTCTCGCCGATCTGCTTGAAATATTTCACCAGCATCTGGATCGGCAGGCCGCGCTGCACCTCGAACTGGCTGTAGACGCCGGCTTTGGCCTTCTCCAGCACCTCTTGCGACAGGTCGGTGGCGATGATCTCGACGCGCCAGCCGGTGAGGGCCGCGCCCATCTCCTTCAGACACATCGCCAGCGAATAGGGCTCCTGCCCGGTCGAGCCGGCGGCACACCAGATGCGCACGCTGCGCTTGGCCGCACGCGCCCTGATGATCTCCGGCATGATGTGGTCGCGGAAATGATCGAACGGGACCTTGTCGCGGAAGAAGAAGGTCTCGTTGGTGGTCATGGCTTCGACCACGTCGGTGATCAGCTGGCGCGAGCCGCCTTGCAGCTTCTGCACGAGCTCGGCGATGCCAGAGATCCCGGCCTTGCGGGCCAGCGGCATCAAGCGGCTTTCGATCAGATATTGCTTGTCTGCGGACAGGTCGAGACCGGAATTGTCCTTCAGGAACTTGCGCAGATACTCATACTCGGTCGGGGTCACGGATGGCCTCTTCGAACTGTACTGGAACACTCTGGCCCAAGCACTTTGGGCCAGACACACTCAGACCATGGCTTGTCCGACCGGGATCAAACCAACTTCAGCGAACTTGTCGGCGATGATGTCTTTGTCGAAGGGCTTCATGATGTACTCATTGGCGCCGCCGCTGAGCGCCTGAGCGATATGAGCCACGTTGTTCTCGGTGGTGCAGAACACCACCTTCGGCTGATCGCCGCCGGGCAGGCGGCGCATGTGGCCCATGAACTCGAAGCCGTCCATGACCGGCATGTTCCAGTCGAGCAGCACCGCATCGGGCAGCTGCCGCTGACAGATCTCGAGCGCCTTCGAGCCGTCCTCAGCCTCGGTGACCTCGAACTCGAGGCCTTCCAGGATCCGGCGTGCGATCTTGCGCACGACGCTGGAATCATCGACCACCAAACAGGTTTTCATTTCGGTTCTCCGGCTTCGATGCTTTTCGTTGGCTCACGCGGCCATTTGCACTTTGGTTTCGAGCTCGAGGACGCGGTCGACGTCGAGCACGACCATGAGCTGGCCGTCGAGGCGGTGGACGCCGCCGGCGAGCTTGGCCATGCGGGGGTCGAGGTTGACGGGGTTCTCCTCCATGCCGGCCTCGGGCAGGCGCAGCACCTCGCCGATCTGGTCGATGAGCAGGCCGTAGGATTCGCCGCGCAGGTCGACGCCGACCGCCATCGGCACCTTGCCGTCTTCGGCCTTGGGCAGGCCGAGGCGGGCACGCATGTCGACCACGGTGACGATGCGGCCGCGCAGATTGAGGACGCCCGCGATCTCGCGCGAGGACAGGGGCACGCGGGTGACGCGCTCGGGCATGAACACGTCCTGGACGCGCGAGATCGGCAGGCCGAACAGCTGGCCGCCGATCATCGCGGTGACGTACTCGACCATGGCGCCTTCAGCGGACTGGGTCTTCTTGCTCATCTCGGTGTCTCCTGATCCCCGTCCTGCTTACGCCGCGGCCCGGCTCAGCTCGGAGGCGCCGGCGGCGCCCGCGGTCTGCTCCTTCAGCGCCGCGATCAGACCGGGACGGTCGAACTTGGCGACATAATCGTGGAAGCCGGCCTGCCGGCCGCGCTCGATCGCCGCCGGCGACACCAGCGCCGAGAGGCCGATGATCGGCGTCGCGGCGAGGTTGTTGTCGGAGCGGACGACTTCCGCGAACTCGAACCCGTTCATGTCGGGCATCTCGATGTCGGTCAGGATCACGTCGAAGTTTTGGGCGCGCAGGGCAGCGAGGCCCTCCTGCGCGGTCGGCGCGGTGCGGACGCGGTAGCCGGCGGCCTTCAGCACCGGCGCCAGCATGTTGCGGAAGAACGCCGAGTCGTCGACCAGCAGCACCGACTGCGAGTGCAGCGACGGCTTCATCTCCTTGCGGGTGAACCAGTCGGCGAACGCCATCGGCAGGAAGTGGCCGACGTCGATCACCTCGGTGGCCTGGCCCTTGATCACGGCCGAGCCGAGAATGCCGGAGGAGGAGCCGCCGACCTCGATGTTGAGGCGTTCCTCGACGATGTCGATGATCTCGTCGACGACGAGGCCCATGGAGCGGCCGTCGTCGGCGAACACCAGGATCGGCTGGGCGCCCTGGCTCGCAATGGTGACGCCGTCCATGGCGACCAGCGGCATCAGCTGCTCGCGGTACTGCACCATGTAGCGGCCGTTACTGAACTCGATCTTGTCGGCGGGCAGCTCTTCCAGGCGCGTGACGAGGCCAAGCGGGACCGCCTTGGGCTGCGACGAGCCGGCGCGGAACACCAAGAGCGAGGTGGTCTGCTCGCCGGAGCCGATGTGATGCGCCCCGTTCTCGTCGCCCATGTCATGGGCCGAGGAGCCGGCGGCGCCGAGCGCTTTGGCAATGCCGTTGGGATCGATGATCATGATCACCGCGCCATCGCCCAGAATGGTGTTGCCGGAGAACATGTCGATGTGACGCAGCTTGGTCGACATCGGCTTGACCACGATTTCTTCGGTGTGGAACACGCCGTCGACGACGATGCCAAAGGTCTGGCTGCCGACCTGGGTGACCACGATGAAGCCGTTCTCGGGATCGCTGGCGGCGCCGTCGTCGATCTTGAGCAGCTTCTTCAGGTGGATCAGCGGCAGCAGCTTGTTGCGCAGGCGCAGCACCGCGGTGTCCTTGATGCGCTCGATGCGGTGCTCGGAGTTGGCGCGGGCCCGCACCAGCTCGACCACCGAGAGCTGCGGAATCGCAAAGCGGTCGCCGGCGGCTTCGACGATCAGCGCCGAGACGATGGCGAGCGTCAGCGGGATCTTGATGGTGACGGAGGAGCCTTCACCCGCGACCGACTTGATGTCGATGGTGCCGCCGATCTGGTCGATATTGGTGCGGACCACGTCCATGCCGACGCCGCGGCCCGAGACCGAGGTGATGGCGGCCGCCGTCGAGAAGCCCGGCGCGAAGATGAACTTGTGGATCTGGGCTTCGCTCATCTTCTCCAGCTCGGCCTCGGTGACGAGACCTGAGGAAAGCGCCTTGGCCTTGATCTTCTCGGTGTTGAGGCCGCGGCCGTTGTCGGCGATGCAGATGATGATGTGGCCGCCCTCGTGATAGGCGGAGAGGCGGATGGTGCCCTGCTCGCCCTTGCCGCTGGCGAGGCGTTCGGCGGGGGTCTCGAGGCCATGATCGGCGGAGTTGCGCACCATGTGGGTGAGCGGGTCCTTGATCAAATCGAGCACCTGGCGGTCGAGCTCGGTGTCGGCGCCGTGCATCTCGAGCTCGATCTGCTTGCCGAGTTCGGATGAGAGGTCGCGGACGATGCGGGGCAGCTTCTGCCAGGCATTGCCGATCGGCTGCATGCGCGTCTTCATGACGCCCTCCTGCAGCTCGGCGGTGACGTTGGAGAGGCGCTGCAAGGGCACCTTGAACTCGGTGTCCTCGTTGCGGCGGGAGATCTCCAGGAGCTGGTTGCGGGTCAGGACCAGCTCGGAGACCATGGTCATCAGGTGCTCCAGCGTATCCACGTTGACGCGGATCGACTGGTTGGCGATGCGGTCGCCCTCGCCCGCCATCTCGTCGGCCATCGACTTCTTCGCGGCCTTCTCCTTGGGCGCCTTTGCGGCTTCCTTGGCAACGGCGGCTTCGGCAGCCGGCGCAGGTGCAGCCTTGACCTCAGTCTTGGCCACGGGCGCGGCGACCGGCGCTTCGATCGCGGTCTCGCGGAAGGCGCGCTCGAGCTCGTCGAGCGAGACCTCGCCCGGACGCAGCGGACGCTCCAGGGTCTGCTCGACCAGCGAGCCCGTGGTCATCTCCTTGGCCGGCGCCGCGGCAACTGGTGCTTCCGGCGCCAACGGCGGTGCGTCTGCAACAGGCGCAGCGCTTCCCGCCGCCATCGCGGCCATGCCCTGCTCGACCATGGCCTCCAGCTTGTCGATGAGATCGCGGTCGTTCCCTTCAGGCTCGGCCTCGGTTGCCTCCAGGCCGGCCAAAATCTCCTTGATGCGGTCGATCGAGGACAGGATCACCGTCACCGCCTCGGCGGTGACAGGCATGCCGTCACGGAATTTGCCCATCAGGGTCTCGCCGGCATGCGCCAGCGCTTCCAGCCGCGGCAGGCCGAGAAAGCCGCAGGTGCCCTTGATGGTGTGGACCAGGCGGAAGATGTTATCCAGGATCTTGGCGTTGTTCGGCTCCTGCTCGAACTTCACCAGCTGATTGTCCACGGTGTCCAGGCTCTCGCTGGTCTCCGTCAGAAACTCCCGCAACAGATCATCCATGAGCTACGCCTTACTGACCTGGGCCGCAAACGCGACGTCCGAGCCACCCTCGGCACGGACGGAAGCCCCTATCCTGGATCGTTAGACATCCCCTTTCACAGTCCCGTTAATTTCATCCTCCGTGCTACTACGGATATTGAAGAGAAGTTTGCGGTTCTGCTGCATGCTGCAGCGCTTTTCGGCAAAACCGCCTCCGCGCCGCAACGGCGGGAGCCGCGCGGTCAACGAGCCGATAATTGCGCGACGAGGCGCGTGGGAAAGTCCTGCTCGCAAAGAACGATAGGGCCGGCCCGCAGGCGGTTGGCGCGGGCCGCCCGCAATCGGCGGGGCTCTCGCCGCGCGCGCTCTTGAACGTTTCCTGGGCGCTGCCGCGATTTGCGCGATCCGCGCTCGAGGTAAACGAAGGGTTACCCTGCGGCCGAGCGGCTCGTGCGGCGCCAACCGAGCTGCACCGCCGTGGCAACGTCGGAGCGGGGGCGATGCTCTGCCAGGCAATCGTTGATGGCGGCGAGCAGCGCGTCCGGCGTGAACGGCTTACGCAGACAACGCGCGGCGCCGAGCTCCAGCGCCATCCGCAGGAAGTCGGGCGCGGGCGAGTTCAGATTTGCGAAAGCGTGGCCGGACATCGCAATCAGCGGGATCACCGGCGCCTGCTCGTGGAAAATCCGGATCGATTCGAACCCGCGCATGTGCGGCATGAAGATGTCGATGATCATCAGATCGAATTGCTTGTCCTCGAGGGCACGCAGTCCGGCTTCACCGCCCTCGGCGATCGTCACCCGAAAATTGTTGCGCTGGAGGTAGACCTCGATGGCCATGCACACCATCGGGTCATCGTCGACGACGAGAATATGGCGCAGATCGTCTCGCCCCAATTGAGCTTCCCGTTTCGGCGATTCAACGATTGAACCGTGGGGCACGCCTTTCTCCTTTGGTTTCGATGAGGGATGGAACGAACGTCGTTTGCGGAAGCGGACGAGGCGACGCGAACCGGCCCGATGGCCAGCGCGGATGCAATGCCTTCCAGCTCCTGAGGCCCCCTTGCCGCTAATTCCCGCGTACGCGTTGCAGGACGGCCGCCTCGCCAGCGAATCAGTGTGCGCTTCTTAACTCCGCCGCAAATGAGACAGCCTGTCTGCCCTCTAACGGGTATATGGACGCCACCACAACCTTCAGGTTAGTATTTGCGCGCTGTGCACCTGAGTGACGAAGCCGCCCCGCCCGCCGACCATCGAACCCGCCGGATTGACCTGCATGACCGTGAGCGAGCCCCCGCCCAATCAGCTGCTGCAACTGCTCGACGCGGCAGATTTCGATTTGCTGTGTCCGTATCTCGCGACGGTCGAAATGGTCAGTAAATCTGTCGTGGGCGAGGTCGGCATTGCGCCGGGACACGTCTACTTCCCGCATGGTGGATCCGTTTCGATCAGGGTGAGCCTGTCCGAAGGACAGACGATCGAAATTGCGATGCTGGGCCGCGACGGCGTCGTGGGGACCGGTGCGGCACTTGTCGACGGCATCTCGCCGATGGACGCGGTTATGCTGTTCCCAGGCCTTGGTGGCGTGACGGGAGCACGATGCGAGCCCTGTATGCCGACGTGCACGCAGCGTCGACGCATCGCCAGGGCCGGACAACTTGTCTCAATTGCCAATATATCCCGACGCGAAGATGATGGAACTTACCCGCACACGACGTCATCCGCGCGCTGCGAATTCGAAGGCGCATGGGAACGGGGAGGCAGCCTTGGAAACGATGATGCGTCCATCCAACGGTTTCCTGTCCGCATTGTCGGCGGACGATTATGAATTGATCCGCCCGCACCTGCGAACGGCGGATCTGCCCCACGAGGCGGTGCTGGTCGAGACCGGCGAGACGCTCAGGCGCGCCTATTTTCCTCACCGCGGCGTCATCTCGCTGGTCGTGGAACTGGCCAAGGGCGAGCATGTGCAAGTCGCCATGATCGGCCGCGACAGCCTGCTCGGGACGCTCGCAATCGTGGGCGATGCGTGTGCGTTGAACACGGCCATCGTGCTGGTGCCCGGCGTCGCCTCGGTGGTGGATCTGGACCGCCTGCGCATGGCCGCCGACCAGAGCAGCACCCTGCGCGCACAGCTCTCGCGCCACGGGCTGGCGGTCTACGCCCAGGTGCAGCAGACCGCGGGCTGCAACGCCGCCCATCCGGTGGAGTCGCGGCTGTCGCGCTGCCTGCTGCACACTCATGATCTGTCGGGCGAGTCGCGTCTGCTGCTGACCCAGGAGACCATGGCCCAGATGATCGGAGCCCGGCGCAACAGCGTGTCGCTGGTCGCCAACTCGCTGCAGCAGGCCAATTTCATCCACTACAGCCGCGGGCACATCCAGATCACCAACCTCGACGGGCTGCGCCAGACGGCATGCGAATGCTACGCCGCCGTGAAGGGCCAGTACGACCGGCTGCTCGGCCCGCACTGAGCGCCGCCCGCTTGGTAAACCGGGCGCTAAAGTCGGCCTGCAAACACCGGCCATCCCGCTACCGGAACTGAAATTCGAATGCCGTAGATACGCGACATGCCTCGCGCGGCGACGTGCCGCGCGACAACGAACCGTGATCAAGGCAGGCAAGGCCATGTTTGACGTCACCGTCGCGCCTGCGATGGCGCTCGATGCCGAACCCGCGCGCGAGCCGCGGGCGTACGAAGCGCTGGTGCGCGAGATCGGCGAGGACGGTGCCACTGAAGTGCGCGACGTGTTCTGGAGCGAGACCTGCGCACGCCTGCAATTGTTCCGCACGCTCTCGCCTGCGCAGCACCACGCCAAGATCGCGCGCGAAGCGCATTCGTTGAAGAGCGCGGCCGGAACGTTCGGCTATCTCAGGCTCGCAGCGCTGGCACTGCGGCTGGAGAAAACCGCGGAAAGCCTCGGCGAGGCCGAATTCCACGCGATGCTGGACCTGATGGATGCGGCCTACGCCGCCGCGCATGCGCAGGAGCCGCAAGGCTAGTTCGCTTTTTGGCGCGCCCTCGTCGCGCTACTTCGCGTAAAAGCGCTCCCGAACTACCGGCGCGTGTATTCCCGCCGTACTTCTACGGTTTGCGATTTTCACAGATGGCTAATCATAGCTGGCGATAGTCCCGGAAAACCAGGAGGGTTTTCCATGTTCACCTACGAGACCGCCGACCAGAAGGAGGTTCGTCGCTTCCGCATCGCACAGTTCAACGGCCGGATGGCGACGGTCAGGGCCGGCGAGTCGACCGTGACCGGTTTCGTGCGCTCGGTGCTGGAGCAGGAATCGAGCATGCCTCCCCGCTGGACCATCACGATCATTCCGAGCGCGCCGAAGGAAGAGATCAAACCGCTGCGTCCCGCCCCGCGCGCACGTCCGTTCGCCGAAGACTATTTCTGAGCGTGGATTTCCAAACTATCGAGATGGATCTTCGGCATCTCGTCCGCGCCGCCCGAGGGCGGCGCAACCAGCCCGGATCAGTCGATCGCATGCAAGAGCGCCGCACGGACGAGGTCCGCGGTGTTGCGCGCACCGAGCTTGCGCATCGCCTCGGCGCGATGACTCTCGAAGGTGCGCGGACTGATCTGCATGCGTAGCGCGCCCTGCTTGTTCGAGTAGCCTTCGCTGATCAGCCTCAGCACCTCGCGCTCGCGCTTGGTCAGCCGCTTCTGGCCGGACGGGCCGAGCAGATCGGCGTTCGGTGCGCGCGGCGGCTGCAGCACGCGGGCGGCCCTCGATTCTGCCTCCTCGGTGCTGGACGGGGCCGACAAGCCGCCCTTGTGAGCGCCGGCGAGCTGCTTGACCAGGCCGCAAACGCGCTCGGTCTGTGCCAGCGCGTTCTCCACCACCCGCTGCAGATAGGCACGATCGCCCATGGCGGGGACGAGCTGATCGCTGTGATGCTTGATCTCGCCCATGTAGAGCAGCAGCGCGGTCAGGGGGCCGTTGAGCTCGCGAGCGATCGCAGCCGCCATTTCGTCGGCCGCCTGCGCACGAACGGCGCTCAGACGGACGAAATCGGGCTCTTCAGCTGAAGCAGCGCTTTCGTGCCATTCCGACGGCCGCGAATCGGTGGCCGTATCATTCTGTGACCCCATGTCACTCGTTTACCGGAACCGGGGCGGGTCTGTGGTTAACTTTCTGCTCCGTAAGACTACGGTGATTTGGGCCCTTTTACGCTAAAATGACGGCTTCGGCACAATTTGTGCTTGCGCGACGTCGCACGCGACCATGTAGCGGTTGAGTTTTCTGCCCAGTTCCTGGTCTCGGACGAGGAAAAGCTCCTCGTGCGGCCGCCTTGCTCCGATATCCGCCCCCCGGATTTTACGGATTAATTAACGGCGACTTGCTTCTCTAGGGAGGTTGAGAGCGCGCAAATGCCTCCACGCATTGGGCCCGCAAGCCCGCGGGCCACGCTGCGAAAGATTGCGTGCCATGGACGAGATCGATCGGCTGTCGGAATTTCTGCAGAGGCTGACGCCGCTGTCGCGCAGCTGTCTGCTCAGCGAGCTCGAGCGGCTCGAGCTGTGCGGCATCGACATGCCCGGTTCGGCCGACATCCAGGCGCGCTTGCGCGCCGAATTCCGCAAGGACGGATCGACCCAGGCGCGCGCCACCAGCCCGTCGCGCTATTTCTTCGCACCGCTGGAGCTGCTGCTGATCGACGGCGCGCCCGAGCATGCCAACATGGGGCGGATCTCGCGCAACACCCTCACCCCGATCTGGGAGTGGATCTGCCGCGACCTGCTGCCGACCATGGCGCGCGACTACATCAAGGCGATCGGCGACCAGGTCGCCGCCAACAACCCCAAGGAAGTGCAGAAGATCGCCTCGACCTTCCAGACCAAGGTCGTCAAGGTCCTCGAGAGCACGCTCAATTCGCCCGAGAGCGCCGAATCTGCGCGCGCCAAGCTCGGGCAATATACGGCCTCGCGCACCGCTTTCGACGACGTCGTGAAGATGCTGCATGTGTTGCGCGCCGGCGATGCGCTACCGAAGTTCAACGCGAAGCTGCCCGAGAAGATCGCGAAGTTCGACGATGGCCAGGTCGCCCAGATCACCGCGCAGCTCGACGCCTTCAAGAAGGCTCATCCCCAGGCGCTGCCCTTCGCGCTGGCGCTGGTGGCGCGACGACTGAAGACCTCATGGCAATTGGTGCGGCTTGCCACCAGGGCGGCTGCGAGCAAGGCCGCCGCAGACGTCGCCGCCACACCCTATGCCTGCGTCGTGCCGATGGTCCTCGACCGGCTCGACGACAAGCGCCTCGCGCTTCGTGTCGCACTCCGGCACAACCGGGTGCTGATCGCCCGCGACCTGCTCGCCGAAATCTATGACACCGAATATGCGCTCAAGGTTCGCATCGACGGCATCGAGCATTGCGAATGGGGCGTCCGCCTCCAGCAATTGATGGACGCGATCGCGGCGCTGGTCTCCGCCGAGGTGAGCCGATTCCCCTCCAATGTCGGCCACATTCTCGGCTCGCGGCGGCTGCGCAGCCACGACACGATCGGCGGCAAGCTGAGCTATCTGGCCTGGAAGGGACGCGACGCGATGCAGGACGGCGCGGCGGCGTTCCGCAAATTGATCGGGCAGACCTAGATCGGGTCCGGCCGCGAAGGCCACGGTGCACAGCGCGGCTAACGCGGCAGGCACAGGAAGCGATCCATGAATCGCCCTGACAGCACGAACCTGAACCACCAATACATCATTCGCCGCATCGACATAGCTGTAGTCCTCGACAGCCCTCCACCAGCTCGGGGAACCTTTAGCGCGAGTGCAGCAATGCGCGTGTGATGTACTTCACATTCTAGGCCGCTAACCCGGACCCGTTGTCGCAGAATCGTCACGCGCGGAAGGCCGCGACGCGCGCATCGCGGGAAGGCGCGAGTTGAAAGTCGCCGCCGATTAACGCTGCGCCGGCTTGATCGCCGCCTCGGAGCAACCGCGCGCGTGCATCCTTCGACGCCGTCGAGCGGCAAGTCGCGCGCCAAGCACGCTCGGAGGCATTTCACCTGCAACAACCGGCGCTGCGCGTGTGGTGCTCGGGTATGCGAATTCATTTCGAAGAATCTGTCGACAAATTAGCTCGAATTGCATGGCTTAACGTTACTCAGATAATTCAAGAACGATGTGAAGCTCTCCTTATTTGAACCCACGCTCCGCGGTTATGAAACCGTCACGGAACGGGAGTGGTGTTGCAATGAACGATGGGATGATTGAGCTCGTCGGACGAAGGCCTGTGACCTTCGGACGACGAAAGGTGACGCCGCGCGCCTGCGTGGCCGACAGCAAGCGTCACTTGCGCGCCTTTCTCAGCGAGATCCTCGAAGATCTCGGCTTCGTCACCTGCGAATGCGCCAGCGCCGACGAGCTGCAGACCGTGCTCGCCAGCGAACTGCCCGACCTGATCCTGCTCGGCGTCGCCGCCGACGGCATCGAGCCGGGACGATTCCTCGAAGTCCTGGTGCGCGAGGCATTTGCCGGCAAGGTTCTCGCCGTCGGCGCCCGCGATTCGATCATCGTCAAAGCCGTGCGGCAGGTCGGTGAGGAATACGGCCTTGCGATGCTGCCGCCGCTGACGACGCCCTTTGCCGCGGAGACGCTGCGCGAGCGCGTTGCCATGCTGCTGCCGGAAGAGCCGGCGCCGAGCCCGGCCGTGCATGTCGGCGAGGCCTTGCATGCCGGCTGGCTCGAGCTCTGGTACCAGCCCAAGATCGACGCGCGCACGCTGGTCCGCAACGGCGCCGAGGCCTTGGTGCGGATGCGGCATCCGACCTGGGGCGTGGTGCCGCCGGCCTATTTCATCCCGGAGCCGCACGATCCGCATTTTCGCGCGCTGTCGGAGTTCGTGATCGATCGCGCCATGCAGGACTGGCACTATCTTTTGGAGCAACAAAGTCCGGTCGACCTGTCGATCAATCTTCCCGCCTCCTATCTCAGGGAGCCGCAGGCCGTGCGCGATCTCTGCCGCCGCGTGCCGACGCACCCGGCCTTCGGCGGACTGACGGTCGAGATCGACAGCGAGGAGGCGATCCGCGAGCTCGATCTCCTGGGCGAGGTCGCGCGCGAGGTCGGCCTGCACAATATCGGCCTGTCGATCGACAATCTCGGCGCCAACTGGCCCTCGCTGATGGACCTGGACAAGATTCCCTTCGTCAAGCTGAAGGCCGATCGGCAATTCGTCACCGGCAGCGGCGGCGACCGGCTGAAGCGCACGGTGTGCCGTCACATCGTCGAGCTGGCGCAGGGCTTTGGCGCGCGCGCGGTGGCGCAAGGGGTCGAAAGCCGCGCCGATCTCGTCGCCGCGAACGAGCTCGGCTTCGACCTCGTGCAGGGCTTTCTGTTCGGCAAGCCGATGCCGCTGAAGAAGTTTGCACGGAGCGCGCTGACGCGAACCGTGATGGGATGAGCGCGTCGCGCTCCCAGCCTCGAGAGCGCGACGCGAGCCGTCTCGCAACTACGCGGTTGCGGCGCGGAGATTTGTCGTCGATCGAATCACGCCAGGCTTGTCCGCCGCGCCGCATTCATCAGGCCGATCGACGTGGAGCGCGAAACCGCGCGCCCCGGGCGACTCGAGCCCGGCGCGGAGCTGCATGCTCGGGATGACGTAATCGCCGCCATTCTGACGCCGATAGGGAATCGGTGACGTCGTCGCAAGCGTCCTCATCCTTTCGCGCAGGCGTTCGGCCGTCGCGCCGAATGCGGCTTCATCGAGCTTGTCGGCCTGATAGACCACGAACGGCGGCAGGACGTCATAGCCGGGATAATAGAGAATGCCGTGATTGATCGGAAACAGCAGGTCGTCGATCGGCCCGTTGATTCCGCGGGCGGAATAATGGTCCTGCCAGCCGCCGGCGGTCACGATCAGCATCGCGCGTTTGCCGGCCAAGGTGCCCTCGCCGTAACGGTCACCCCAGCGCTTGTCGCTGTGCTCGCCGACGCCATAGGCGAAGCCGTAGGCGAACACGCGGTCGACCCAGCCCTTGAGGATCGCAGGCATGCTGAACCACCACAGCGGAAATTGGAGAATCAGAGCATCCGCCCACAGCAGCTTCTCGATCTCGCCCTTGACGTCGGCGGTCAGCGTGCCCGCCTCGAACGCCTGCTTGGATGCCGCGGCGACCCCGAGACGCCCATCGATCGGCAGCGACGGGAAGTCGCCGCGACCGACCTCGGACTTCCAGCCCTCGGCATAGAGGTCGGAGACCCGCACCTCGTGGCCCTGGGCCTCGAGCTCTCTGATGGCGACATCCCTGAGCGAACCATTCAGCGAGCGCGCTTCGGGATGAGCAAAGACGATCAACACTTTCATGTCAGCACCATTGGATTGATGATTTGCGATCGGCAGATAGCGCCCTGGACCGCGATCCGGTAGAAGCGGCCAATGGATAAGATTGTGCCGGAAAATGGATAGGTCGGAGGTTACGCTCGAGCGTATGCGCAGCTTCGTGCGCGTTGCCGAGCGCGGAAGCCTGTCCGCGGTCGCGCGCGAGCTCGGGATCGGCCAATCCACGGTGACGCGGCACATTCGAGAGCTGGAACGGGCGGTCGGCGTGCCGCTGCTCACCAGGACCACGCGCCGGGTCACCGCGACGGCGGAGGGCCGCAATTACTACGCCGATTGCGTGCATATCCTGCGTCTCGTCGAGCAGGCCGGCGACGAGGCGCGCTCGACGCGCGGCGCGCCCGCCGGAACTGTCCGGGTCTCCTGCACCGCGGCGTTCGGCGTGCTCCACGTCAGCCGTTTCATCTTCGCCTTCCAGGACATCTATCCGGACGTGTCGGTCGACCTCAGCCTGACCGACGAGCGGATCGACCTCGTCCGGGAGGGCGTCGATGTCGCACTCCGTTTGGGGCCGCTCGCCGAAAGCACGATGAAGCTGAAGTCGCTTGGCCAGTCGCGGCGGCTGCTTGTGGCCGCACCCGGCTATCTTGCCGCGCGTGGCCGGCCCGCGCGTCCGCAAGACCTCGCCCATCACGAGGGCGTTCGCATGTCCAACATCGCCGGCAGCGATGTCCTCGTGCTGCAAGGGCGCCGCGGCGGCCGCCACGCGAAACCCTTCACCGGGCGGCTGCGCCTGGATCACGGGCTTGCCGCGCGTGAGGCGCTCGCGGCCGGCCGCGGCATTGCGCCGGCGCATCTTTGGCTGGTCAGCGACCTGCTCGCCGACGGCCGCCTCGAACGCGTGCTGCCGGACTATTCGCCGCCGCCCGTTCCGCTGAACATGCTGATCGTGCCGGAGCGGTCCGGCGTTGCGCGCGTGCGCCTCTTGGTCGATTTCCTCGCCGAGCAGATCGCGCGATTGCCCGGAATCGAAAGGCCTCAATCCGGCAGGAAGTAACGAAGCGGGTTGTCCTCACGCAAACCGCCGCGCGAAGAAGACGCAGGCGACCACGATCGCGGTCGCGGCAATCATGCTTCCTGCGACCGGCTCGTGCAGCAGAAGAGCTGCGAGCGCGAGACCGAAGAACGGCTGTAGCTGCTGCAGCTGGCCGACGCGGGCAATGCCGCCGATGGCGAGCCCGCGGTACCAGAAGATGAAGCCGACGAACATGCTGAAGACGGAGACATAAGCGAGC
The DNA here is from genome assembly GCF_025200865.1 of Bradyrhizobium sp. NC92. Classification (NCBI taxonomy): domain Bacteria; kingdom Pseudomonadati; phylum Pseudomonadota; class Alphaproteobacteria; order Hyphomicrobiales; family Nitrobacteraceae; genus Bradyrhizobium; species Bradyrhizobium sp. NC92. Next base: position 470,943 of record NZ_CP104171.1, on the reverse strand, counting down.
CCGACCCAGGCGGGCCCACTGATGCCGCTCCAGACGGGCGGCCACGTCAGAACTGCGAGCGCCAGCATCAGCGGCAGCGCGAGCAGCAGCGCCCAGGAGATCACCTGCCAGCCGCCGAGGCGACGCGACAGCGCGGCCCCCTCGGCATAGCCGAGGCCGCACAGCACGATCGCGGCGACCATCAGGAGATCGCCGGTGAGCGACGCCACGCCGTCGCCGGCGAGGGCAAAGCCGGCCACCGTGGCGCTGCCGAGACAAGCGAACAGCCAGAACGGCGGCCGCGGCCGCTCGCCGCCGCGCAGCACGCCGAAAATCGCGGTCGACAGCGGCAACAGGCCGATGAAGACGATGGAACGCGCGGACGTGATGTGCTGGAGCGCGAGCGCCGTCAGCAGGGGAAAGCCGACCACGACGCCGATCGCGACGATGGTGAGCGAGGCGAGATCCTGCCGCTGCGGCCAAGTCTGGCGGAGCAGGCCGAGCACCGCCGCACCGATCAGCGTCGCTATGACGGCGCGTGCCGAGGTCAGGAACAGCGCCGAGAAGCCGCCGACGGCCACGCGCGTCGCCGGCAACGAGCCGCTGAAGATGATGACGCCGAGAAGCCCGTTGCCCCAGCCGCTGGCGGAAGAGTGCATGTTGGTCTCGCTTGGTGGGGGCGTGCCGTGAGGGTTGAACGCTTCGCGTTCAGCCATGGAACAACAAAAGTGCGAAAACAACCCCATGCACAGTAGACGGGGGTTGCAAGATCAATGGGTTACGCGGAGGGCTGGATCAGGTGCGGGCCGGACAGGATTTCGGGAGCCAAAAAGCCGAGTGATCGTGGTTGACTCGCCTCTGCAGCGCAGTCCTGCGACCCAACGAGAATCTAGCGGCGATCGTTGCGGCCCATTCCGAATGACGTCTCCCGTCATTTGCTTCGTCGGGCAAAACAGGAGCATAGTGGCATCGTCGCAGGAGGTCGCCAGGTAGTGTTCTGGCCGGGTCTCTTGAAGGCGTTTGCCGCCGGACGGTGCGCGACTTGTGCACTGTCACCGCAACATGGGGTATCCGCTCAGGCGAATTGAGAATAGCGGGACAGCTGAAAGAAGGGTTCTGCCTGGTAGGACGGATCGGTGGCAAGGCGAGCAAGCCTTTGCCCGACGGCGGGCGCGAACTTCGCACCATGGCCTGAACACGCGGAGCAGACGATCAGGCGGGACTCCGGCCAGCGATCGATGATGAATTCCTCGCCCGCATCGGGCAAGCGGTCGGCGGGCGCGGTGTTGGTGTAGAGGCAGACGTCGCGATCGATGATGGGCCCGGCCGCGCCCGGGACAAGGGCGGCCAACGCTTCGCCGATCGGGCGGAGTTCGGTATCGCTGGCCTGCGGGCCCCAGTCGTCGGGGCCGACCACGCGCCCGTGGTTGTGAGGCGCAGCTTTAACGCCGCGCTGTTCGAAGTCCGGAAAGCCGTAGACCATGTCGTTCGGACCTCGGTCCAGAATGAAGATCGGGAAACGACCGAGCGCCACCGTGTCGGGGCTAGCAGGCGCGAACCAGCCGACCGCCTGTCGCGTCACGTTGAGCAGCGCGCCTAGTCGCGGGAGCGCGCGACCAAGCCATGGGCCCAGCGCCAGAATCGCGCGCTCGGCGAAGAACTCTTGCGTGGCCGTGCGGATCGATACGCCGTCGTGGTGCGGCGTGAAGCTCGCGCGTTCCGGAATCACGCGGTCGCGAGCGCGTGCGCGCATCAGTTTCATGACGACCTCGGTGTGCAGGATCGCGCCACCGTCCTGCACGACGACGTCCCAGTCGCCGGGCAGGCTGAAAGCCGGAAATTCCTTGTTCGCTTGAGCCGCGGTCAACATCGGATCCGGGCGCCCTTTCGCGATCGCGGCCGCGCGCGAGGACGCCACCATGGCGGAGCCGGGGTGGCCGGCCTCCAAAATAGGGGTTTCCGTCAGAACCGTTTGACCGCTTTCGCTCTGCAGCCGGATCCAGCCGGCATGAGCCTCGTCGCTCAGGCTGGTGTAGTTGGGGTTTTCGAAATTGAAGCGACGGAAAATGCGACATGAACCATGTGACGAGCCGCGATCCGAACCTGCTGCGACAGGGTCGAAGCCGAGCGCATCGACGCCGGCATCCAGCAATGCGCCCAGCGCTGCTCCGCCCATGAGCCCCAGACCGAGCACGGCGACTTCGCATTTTCGCATGAAGGCCTCGCGAGCGATGCTACGACACGGCGATCATCCGGAGGATTTCGCGTGTTGACAAGGGCTGCGGGAGGGGGATTACGGCCGGCATCGACAGCGGCGTATCAGATCGTCTGCAGGCTTGCTCCGCCTCTCCCGCTTGCGGGAGAGCATAGGCCGCCTTCGGCGGCCGTCCTTCAAAAGGACGCCGAGGCGTAGCCTCGGCTATCGCGCTCGCAGAGCGCGGCGGGTGAGCGCTCTCGCCGCGCAGGGACGTCCTCAGTTAATCTCGATAATCCCAGCGCGGAGACACCCTCTCCCCACCCCTCCCCCGCAAGCGTGGGAGGGAGCGCACCTTCCCTTGTCGCGATCAAGCCTACTCGCACCCCGCCTATTGCGCTGGCAAAGGAATACGCCGCAGGACGTCGTCATAGGGTGCGAGGTCGAGATAGGCCGTGACCTCGGCCGCCTTGCCATCCTGCATGAGCATGATCCACGCATAACTGTTCGCGTAAGGCCTGCCGTCACGGGCCACACCGCTGCCTTCCCAATGCGCGATGACGTGATCACCATCAGCGAAGATCCTCACGGCAGTAGGACGCACCGGTGTCGACAATCGGCTGGCGAACGGGCGGACCGCTCGATCGAGGAACACCTCGCGCCCTCTGAACTCGCCGGCGCTTGGACCGGATCCCTTGATGCGCCACACCACGTTTTCGTGCAGCAGGTCATTGAAGAATCTGGTTCCTCCCGCCGCCCATCGATCGAATGCATCGGCGACGACCCGCTTGTTGTCGCCCTGCACCGAACTGGCCTGTCCGCAAGGCGCGGCCGTTGTCAGGCTGGATGCCGTGAAGATGACCGCATAGAAGCACCACGCAAGTACGCGATTGACCATGACTGCCATTGTGTCTCCCTTTCTGGTGCAAGATGTCGTTCTGCCCCGAAGTGGTGCACGCGCGGTCGGTCGAGATCGGCGACCTGTTGTTGCTGATCTAGCCGCGCCGCGCGACGCGGGCGCCGCCAAAGATGAGTTGCTCCACCATGGGGCGGCGCAAGAAGCGGCCTGGAAAAATGGGATCTGGCGCAGTCGCCTGGTCGAGGCGCGCCATCTGTTCGGCAGACAACGTTATCCCGACCGCGCCGAAATTGTCTTCCGCCTGCTCCAGCGTGCGGGCCCCGATCACCGGCGCGGTGACCGCCGGATTGGCCAGCGTCCATGCGATGGCCACCTGCGAGGACGTTGCGCCGAGCTCCGTGGCGATGGTTCGCACCGTTTCGGCCGCGGCGAGCGATCGCTCGTTGAGAAGGCCGGACGACGCGATGATCGAGGCGCGTGTCGCTCCGACCGCCCGTTCCTGAGAATCCCTGAGATCGGCGCGGGTGTACTTGCCGGTGAGCACGCCGCCGCCGAGGGGCGACCAGGGCAGCACGCCCAGGCCGAGGGTCGCCGCCAACGGAATGAGCTCGTGTTCGACGGTGCGCTCGACCAGATTGTATTCGATCTGCAGGGCAACGAAGGGCGACCAGCCGCGCAGATCTGCCATCGTCTGCAGCTGCGAAATGCGCCAGGCCGGCGTGTTGCAGATGCCGACGTACAAAATCTTTCCGGTGCGCACGAGATCGTCCAGGGCGCGCATAACTTCATCGGGCTGCGTCGTCGCGTCCCAAGCGTGGAGGTAAAGCAGGTCGATGCGGTCGGTCTCGAGCTGCCGCAGGCTCTGTTCCACCGAACGAACCATGTTGAGCCGTTGGTTGCCGCCGGAATTGGGATTGCCGGGATCGCGGGCCATGGTGAACTTGGTCGCGAGCACGAGACGATCGCGTTTGTCCCGGGCGAACTGGCCGACGAGGCGCTCGGACGCGCCATTGGTGTAGTTCACCGCCGTGTCGATGAAATTGCCGCCACGGTCGACATACAGATCGAAGATCCGCCGTGCCTCACTGGGATCGGCGCCCCATCCCCACTCGGTCCCGAAGGTCATCGTGCCCAGGGCAAGGGGAGATATGCGCAGGCCGGAGCGGCCAAGCAGGCGGTATTGATCGAGCGACGTCATCAGAGCCTCCTTCGTGTGGTTCGGAGGTAGTCCCCGGTGAGAGGTGGGAGAAGTTGGCCAATGATGACCGGGGTGGTAAGCCTAGCTAACCAATGACCACCGACCTGAACCTCGTCGCCGTTTTCATCGCGGTCGCGGAAGCCAAGAGCTTCCGTGGCGCCGCCGAGCGGCTCGGCGTGACGCGATCCGCCGTGAGCCAGGCCGTCCGACGCATGGAAGACCAGTTGGGCGTGGCTCTCGTCCAGCGCACGACGCGCAGCGTCAGTCTCACCGAAGCCGGCGTGCGCTTGCATCAGCGCGTGGCGCCGGCGCTCGCCGAAGTCGAACAGGCGATCAATGGCGCCCGCGACCGGGACGCGCAGCCGACGGGGCAGCTGCGTCTCGCCGTCTCATCGATCGCCGAGCGTTTCATTCGCGGTCCATTGCTGGCCGAATTCACGCACGCCAATCCCGGCGTGCGGGTTGACGTGACCGTGACCGATGACGAATTCGACATCGTGGCCGAGGGCTTTGATGCAGGCGTCCGGCTCGGCGAAGTGATCGAGCAGGACATGATCGCCGTGCCGGTCTCGGGCGATCAGCGCCAGCTGGTCGTGGCCGCTCCGGCCTATCTGGAACGGTTCGGCGCCCCCTCTCATCCGCGCGAGCTTGCGCAGCATTGCTGCATCGGGTGGCGGCCGGCGCCGCACGTCGCTCCCTACCGCTGGGAATTTGCGGAAGGAGGGCGCGAGTTCGACGTCGCGGTGGAGCCGAGGATCACGACGAACGACATGCGGGTCATGGTGCGGACCGCCTGCGCGGGCGGCGGCCTGACATTCGGCATGGAGGAAACGTTTCGATCCTATATCGAACGAGGAGAATTGGTGCCCGTGCTGGAGGAATATTGCCCGTTCTTCCCCGGCTTCTTCCTCTACTTTCCGGATCGGCGGAATCTTCCGCCGAAGCTGCGCGCGCTGATCGATCACGTGCGTTATCGGCCGAGCGGAAAGCGCTAGCGCGCAGTGAAATGAGGCTCGATCGCCGCAAAGACGAACGTGCGCTCCCTCTCCCGCTTGCGGGAGAGGGTTGGGGAGAGGGTGTTTCCGCAATGGGACAATCCCCAAGAGGAGAAAGCCCTCACCCGGCGCTTCGCGCCGACCTCTCCCGCAAGCGGGAGAGGTGAACGAGCCGCGGCAATCCCTCAAGCCCGCTCTAGTTTGCCTTGATGCCGGCCTCGCTGATCAGCTTGCCCCATTTCGTGCTCTCGCTCTCAATGAAGCGGCCGAACTGCTCCGGCGAGGTCGGCGCAGGCTCCGCGCCGAGTGTCCGGATCTTCTCCGCCACGGCAGGATCCTTCAGCGCTTTGGTGAAGGCGTCGTTCAGCCGTCCCATGACATCCGCAGGCGTGCCGGCGGGAGCAACGAGCCCGAACCAGCCGACGGATTCGAAACCCGCAATGCCGCTCTCGGCCAGCGTCGGCACATCGGGCAGGGACGAAAGACGGCGCGCGGAGGAAACGCCGATGGCGTTGAGCTTGCCATCGAGGATCAACTGCCGCGATGCCGGAATATCCAGCACCGCGAAGGGGACATGGCCTGCGAGAACATCGACCGCCGCCGGCGCCGTCCCCCGATAAGGCACCAGCTCCATCGCGATTCCGGTCTTCTGCGTGAACAGCGCGGCGGTCAAATGCATCGCCGTCGAGTTGCCGCCATGCCCGATCGACAGTGCACCTGGCCTCGCCTTGGCAAGCGCGATCGTCTCCGCGGTGTTACGCGCCGGGATATTCGCGGATGCGACCAGCACAAAGGGAATTTCCGCGAGCAGGGTGATGGGCGCGAGATCCTTCAGCGCGAACGGCATCGCGGCGTTGAGGTGTGGATTCACCGTCAGCGCGCCTGCCGGCGCCACGCCGAGCGTGTAGCCGTCCGGCTTCGCCTGCGCGACCGCGGCCATGCCGATGTTGCCGCCGGCGCCGGCGCGGTTCTCGATCACCAGGCTCTGCTTGAGCTCGGCTGTGACCAGCGGCTCGAGCGCGCGGATGACGGTGTCGGCGCTGCCGCCGGGCGGGAACGTCACGATGACCTTGATCAATTGCTCGGGATAGGCGGCTCGGGCCGTGGCCGGTGGCAACATCGCGAAAACCGCGGCCGTCAGCGCGGCCAGGATGCGGCGCCTTGCAACGTGAAACACATTCTCCTCCTCCATGCGTTGCTGTTCTTGAAACCGACCTGGCGAGCTGCGCCGCCAGGCCATCCGCCCTTTGTCGTCTTACGCCGCAGCGCCAGTGATACGTGCCAGCAGGCCCAGCGGGTTCTCCGGCGCGGACTGCCCGCGCCAGGCGATGTGCTGGTCGGGCCGCGCCAGCACGAGCTTCTCGGCATAGGCGCCGTTCGCCTCCTCCGGCGCAACGTCGACCAGCGCCAGCGGCACGCCCCGCTCCTTTGCAGCGTCTTGCAGCGGCGTCACATCGATGGCCGGGTCGAACCGCAGCAATGTGTAGCCGGGGCCGAAGGCGTCGTAGAGCGAGCGTCCGTCACGCAGGAACAAATGCGGCGCGCGAGCGCCCGGCACGGTGGAGGGCGTGAAGCTGCCCATCGCATAGGGCGGCGGCGTCTCGCCGTCATATGCGATGATCGGCGAGGCATCGTAATAATAGCCGAAGTTGAGGCCGGCACAGCAATATTGCTGCACGTTGAGATCATAGGCCGCTCTCGCCAGCGCGGCGCGCGCCGCATGGCCGCGCGGCGTGTCGTCCTCGATCTCCGAAGGTACGCCGCCGCGCTGCGCCATCATCTTCATCGCATGGTCCATCGCAAAGCGCGACACCTGCTCGGTGATGGGCTGGCGCTCCGCCTCATAGGCATCGAGGATCGCAGCCGGCGCCCAGCCGTTCAGATGCGCCGCCAATTGCCAGCAGAGATCGACGGCATCCGCAATGCCCGCATTCATGCCGTAGCCGGCATAGGGCATCCACAGATGCGCGGCGTCGCCGCAGATGAAGACCCTGCGGTCGCGGAAGCGATCGGCCACGAGGCGACGCCCGACCCAATCCTCCTTGCTGAGCACGCGGTATTCGAAGCGCGCGTCGACGCCGAGGATGGCGCGGATGGCCCAGTCACGATCGACCGAATCGAACTCGGGCTCATCTAACTTCAGATGATTGTGGATCAGCCAGCGGTCGTGACCGTCGATCGCAACAATGGTGCCGGAGCGGCGCGGATTGAGCGCGAGCACCATCCAGGCCGGCTTGTGTGCGCCCATCAACTCCTTCAGTTGCGGGGCCTCGATGAAGGTCGACTGCACGCGCTGGATCACCGGCGTGCCGGACAGGCTGGCACCGATCGCTTTCCGAACGAGGGATCGGCTGCCGTCGCAGCCGATCACGAAGCTGGCTTCGATGCGGAGCGCATGTCCGCTGTCGAGATCGCGCGCCAGCGCGACGACGTGGTCATCGTGCTGCTCGATGTCGGTGATTTCGGTGCGCGGCAGGATCTTGATGCGCGGCTGCGCGGCGGCATGGCTGAACAGGATCGGCTCGAGATAGACCTGGTTGATCCGGTGCGGCGGCTCGGGCGTCGGCCACCAGGTATCGGGGCCGCCCGTCGCGCTATAGCGGCGCGCGCGGGAGGGAATGTCGATGCGGCAAAGCTCGATCCCGGTCGCCGTGGTCCGATAGGAGCAATCGTTGGGAAAGTCCGCAGGAAGTCCCGCATCGCGCAGCCTGGCGGCAATTCCGAGCCGTCGAAAAATCTCCATCGAGCGCGCCGACACGTGATTGCACTTGACGCTGGGCGGATCGCCGGCGTGGCGGATTTCCGCGACGACGACGTCGATCCCGCGCGAGGCGAGATCCATCGCCGCAGTCAATCCGACGGGCCCGGCGCCCACCACCAGCACTTGCGCTCTCATGCTCGCTCCAATCCTTGCCGCGGATTCTGTCCGCCCGCACATCATGCATTTTATTGCAGGCCGGCTTATGAGATAAGCCGGAAAGTACTCATCAATTCATGAGCTTTTCCGATGAATGTCACCTTGCGCCAATTGGAGGCCTTCACCGGCGTGTACCGGACGCGCAGCATCACGCGGGCCGCCCGCGAGCTCGGCATTACGCAATCGGCGGCGAGCCTGTTGATCCAGCAGCTCGAGACCCAGCTCGGCGTCAAGCTGTTCGACCGCTCCACGCGTTTGGTGCAGCCGACGCTGGCTGCCGACGAGGCGTTCCACGCCGCCGAACGTATGCTGAGCGATGCGCAAGGCCTGTCGCGCCGCATGCGCGACCTCGCGCAGGCCCGCGCCGGCCGCGTCGCGTTTCTCGCCTCGGCCGGCACCGCATCGGCGCTGCTGCCCATGGTGCTGGCGAAATTCCGCGCCAGCCATCCCGGCATCGAGATCGACATGCGGGATGTTGCCGCCGACGATCTCGTGCCACGGCTGGCCACGACCGATGCCGAGTTCGCGATCGGCAGCGTGGAAGGCGAATTCGCGGACTTGACGATCGAGACGCTGACAAGCGGCCGCCTGAGCGCGATCGGCCGCCGCACCGCGGACTTCGCCGCACGTCGCTCCCTCACCTGGGACGAGCTGGCGCAACTGCCGACCATCGCGATGCGCCGGGAGACGCGGATCCGCATGCAGATCGATCAGGCCCTGAGCGCGCAGGGCAAGCGCCTCGATCCGACCTATGAAGTGACCCTGATCAACACCGCCCTCGCCATGACGGCGCAGGGCCTCGGTCTCGCGATCCTTCCCGCGACGATGCTGCCGGCCGACCAGTTCCCGACACTGATCGCAAGACCGCTCGTGCGCCCCGCCCTCACGCGACCCGTGTCGCTGCTGCAGCGCCAGGGCCGAACAGTGTCGCCGGCGGCGCAGGCCTTCGTGGCGACGGCGCGGGCGGTGCTGGCCGGGCGAACGACACCGGCATCAGGTTGATTTTGCGGAGCTATTTGGAAGGATCGTCGTTGCTATGGCGGAGAGGGAGGGATTCGAACCCCCGATAGGCTTGCACCTATGCCGCATTTCGAGTGCGGTGCATTCAACCACTCTGCCACCTCTCCTGAAGGCGCCATATAGAGGCGAGGCGCCCCTGTGGTTGGGGGCGTTCATAAGCGAGGATGGCGGGCCAGACAAGGCGCGAAAGGGGAAAATCCGCTGCCTGTTTCAGCCCTTGTCGGCCCATTTGTCGTCCGATTGGCCTCTAAGCGCGAAAGGAACCGCCATGGAGCACCTGACCGTCACGGCCAATGGCGCCGATTTCCACGTGGTACGCGCCGGAAGAGGCAAACCGCTGCTTTTGCTGCATGGCTGGCCGGAATTCTGGCTGACCTGGGAGCCGGTCATATCGCGGCTTTCGGACCGGTTCACGCTTATCGCGCCCGATCTGCGCGGCTTCGGCGACAGCGACAAGCCGGATGGGCCTTACGGGCCGGACGGCCATGCCGCCGACATGCTGGCGCTGATGGACGCGCTTGGTTTCGACCGATTCGGCGTCGTCGGCCACGATGTCGGCGGCGCGGTCATGCAGCCGCTGGCCCGGCTGGCGCCGGCGCGATTCGCCGGGCTGTTCTTCTTCGATTTCGTCTATCCCGGGATCGGGCCGCGGATGGGGGCACCCGATCGGCTCAACCACATCTGGTACCAGTCCTTTCACCAGATGGAGATGGCGCCACAGCTCGTCGGTGCGAGCCGGGAGAGCTGCCGGCTTTATATCGGCCATTTCCTCAAAGGCTGGGCGCACCGGAGAGGCGCCTTCGACGACGTGCTGGAGGCCTTCACCGACAATTTCCTGAAAGACGGCAACCTCGCCGGCGGCTTTGCGCATTACCGCGCCTCGCATGAAGGGCGGGTCGCGATGATGAAGGGCGAAGCGCCCCACCTGCCGCCGATCGCGGTGCCGACCTGCGTGCGCTGGGCCGAGCACGATCCGCTGTTTCCTTATTCGTGGACGGATCGGCTGTCCGAGACCTTCAGCGATCTCGATCTGAAGATGTTTCCCGATGTCGGCCACTTCCCGCATCGGGAAGATCCGGATCGCGCGGCAAGCGAGATCGCGGCGTTCTTTCAGCGTGTGGGGTGGAGTTGAGGCGCAAGAAGGCCGAACTCGGGCAGCGATGGACCTGGTGCGGCGGCCTGCGCGCACGCCTCGTCCTTCGAGACGGCGCTTACGCGCCTCCTCAGGATGAGGCTCATCAGCGTCAGTGCCCGTTGAAGCTGCAGCCACGCACTCCGCCCTCATCCTGAGGAGCCCGCCCAAGGCGGGCGTCTCGAAGGATGGCAGCAGCGAAAACTCTCAAATGCCAATGTTCGGAAAAAATGGGGTGGGACCGCCAGACGCGGTAAACACTGGCGGTCCCGTGCCGCTCATTGAAATACTGGCCGTGAAGGGCGGCTTCGCCGGCCGAGTGGAAGCGACGGCTAGACCCTAGCGGGCGGCGGGTTTCCCGCAACGCAATCCGTTCCTTAACCTAACCAGTCAAGGTTACTCCTTGTCGTTCTTGCTCTTTTTCTTCCCGCTCTCCGTGGAATCCCGGTCCTTGCCGTTGCCGTTCTCCTTGCGGCGATTGGTGAAGCGCGCGTTGCCGAGGCCGGTGCCGATGGTGAGCACGCCCCAACGCTGGACGTGCTGCATGAACGGCACCTCGGAGAGGCCCTGAACGACGCCGTCATTGTGCATCAGGACCGCGGTGTCGTGCTCGCCGATCTCTGGAATGGCCTCGACCAGGCTCGCCGGCAGGTTGAACTTGCTGCTTTCCCAATTGCCGGGGAGGTTCTGCGCGCCCTTCTCGATCGAGCCGTCCGCGTTGATCACGCCGGGACAGGCGATGCCGATGAAGGGTGCGAGCTTGAAGCCTTCGGCCGCGGCGTCCTCGACGAGGCCTTGCAGCATCTTGACCAGCCGCTTCACGGCGGCTTCGCGGCTCGGCTCGTCGTCGGCGTGGCGCCACAGCTCGGATTTGAAGACGATCGCCTTGGACAGATCGGGCGCCTTCTTCCAGCGGGTCTCGACGATGCCGCAGCGGATGTTGGTGCCGCCGATATCGACGGCGAGGATGCTGTCATAGGCCTCGAAGATCCAGGACGGCGCGAGGTGCAAGGCTCCGATCAGGCCGGCATCGTCAGGGTCGAAGCGGATCGGCACCAGGTCGACCTTGAAGCCCTCCGATTTCAGGATGATCTCGGCCCGGGCAATGGCGATCTCGCCGAGCCTAGAGGCGCGAAAGCCGCCCCCGACCACGATGCATTCGGTCTTGGCCCAGGCCTTGGTCTTGAGGAATCGCCGCGTGACGTAGGCGAGCTCCTGGGCAAAGTCCTCGATCGCGCTGTGCACGACGGCGGTGGCCTCGGTATCGTCGCCGACCAGAACGGCATCCAGGAGCTTCTTGCTGATCTTGTCGGAGGGCTCGTCGCCGAACGGATCCTCGCCGCTCTTGCGTAAGGGCTTGCGCCATTGTTCGAGGATCTCGCGAAAGGCGCCCTTAGAGGCGCGGTCGCCGAGAAACCCGTCCTCGTCCTTGATCTCGATGTTAAAGCTGTCGACATCGACCGACGGCAGGCGGCTCGCGCCGTGCTGGGCGATGCCCGTCGTCTTGACCAGTTCGTCCGTCGCCATGATAAGCCCTTGCCCGCGTGTCCGATTTGCGAGGACACAACGGGGTGGGAACCCGTTGGTTGCAAGCCGGCGGCAGATTCAGCCCACGCGCTGCAACTCTCGCCAAATCCTTCAAATCCGGGCGGTTTTCGCCCAGTTTTCCTTGACTCTGGGCGGATCGCGGCTATAAGTCCCACAGCCGGCGCGGGGCGTTTCTCGCGCCGCTTGTTTTTGCGTGGGTTTTCAAAGGGATAAAACCCACCCGCGCAAAACGCAGATAAACCCATAGCGACTGACAAAAAGCCGACCCGGACGAAGACGTCCCGAGGCCGGGATTGAACACGGAGAAAGAACGATGTTCGCAGTCATCAAAACCGGCGGCAAGCAATACCGCGTCGTGCCGGATGATGTTCTCGAAGTTGGCAAGATCGAAGGCGAAGTCGGCTCGATCGTGCAGTTGAATGAAGTTCTGGTGGTCGGCGGCGACACGCCGGTGCTGGGCGTTCCGACGGTCGCAGGCGCGTCCGTTGCGGTCGAGGTGCTCGACCACAAGCGCGGCCCCAAGGTCATCGCCTTCAAGAAGCGCCGCCGCAAGAATTCGCGCCGCAAGCGCGGCTATCGCGACGAGATCACCGTGCTGCGCATCAGCGAGATCCTGACCGACGGCGCCAAGCCCACCAAGGGCCCGCGTCCGAAGAAGGAGAAGGTGGCGCCGGCAGCGGAAGCCGCCGAGTAACGGAAATCGATCACGCCAATTCACGAATTGAAGCGTGAGAAATTTTGAAATGATTCCGTCAAGGAATTGACCTAGAACTACGCAGGATTTCGGAGACGAGCCATGGCTCACAAAAAAGCAGGCGGTTCATCGCGCAACGGTCGCGATTCCAAGGGCAAGCGCCTCGGTATCAAGGCGTTCGGCGGCGAGATCGTCACGCCCGGCAACATCATTGCGCGTCAGCGCGGCACAACGTGGCATCCCGGCCTCAATGTCGGCATGGGTACGGATCATACTCTGTTCGCCAAGATCGAGGGCCGCGTTGCGTTCCAGGCCAAAGCCAACGGCCGCACCTTCGTATCGGTGCTCCCGATTGCCGAGGCTGCTGAATAGACGGTGGACAAAAACGGAGTCCGCCGGTCCCGACTGAACCGGCGGAGTCCTGAAGATCCCAACAGATCGAAGGCTCCAAGGGGAGGCGGGAAACCGGCCTCCCCTTTTCGTTGCTCACTTTGCATTAGTGACTTTCACGGAGCCGGACATGTTGCAGGATTTTTCGAGCGTGACCTTGGCCGAGGCGAGACCCAGCGTCGTCGCCACCGAACGGCTGACCTTGCGGCGGCCTTCGCTGGCCGACGTCAGGACCATCGCCCGGCTCGCCAACGACCGCCGTGTCGCCGAGAACACCCGCCGCCTGCCGCATCCCTATTCGCAGGACGACGCCGCCGACTTCATCCGCGCCACCGCCGAGCTCGGAGCTGAGACCGTATTCCTGATCGAGCACGACAGCGGGCCGGTCGGCATGGTCGGCATCGATTGCTCCAGGCCCGGCAATGCCGAGCTCGGCTACTGGCTCGGCGTCGAGCATTGGGGCCAGGGCTTTGCCACCGAGGCCGCGCGCGGCGCGATCGACTTCTTCTTCGAGGAGTTCGAGGACGAGCATCTCTACGCCGGCGCGCGCGTCACCAATCCGGCCTCGCGCAAGGTGCTGGAGAAGTGCGGCTTCCAATGGAGCGGCGTGCAGCTGCACCGCTTCCTGGCGCTGGGCTCCTCGACGCCCGTCGACTGCTTCCGCCTCTCCCGCGGGGTGTGGGCCTCGCTGAAGAGCTGGAGCAGTGCAAGACGGGTGCGGTAGCTTACCCTCCCCTGGAGGGGGAGGGTCGGCTCACATTGAGCGCAGCGAAATGTGAGACGGGGTGGGGTGACAGTCTCTCAGCGGAAGCAGTCCCCGAGTGGAGAGATCGCCCCACCCCGCTCGCGCTTCGCGCGATCGACCCTCCCCCTCCAGGGGAGGGTAAGAGTTACGCCGGCGGATTCACTTCGTCGCCGAGACGTCCCAAATCGCGCTCGCGCAGATAGATATAGAACCCGGCGCCGATGATGATGGCGGCGCCGACGAGTGTTGCGACCTGTGGCACGTCGCCGAACACGACGAAGCCGAAGATCACCGCCCAGACGATCATCGAATATTGATAGGGCACCACGACGCTGGCCGGCGCGAGCTTGAGCGAGCGGTTGACGCAGAACAGCGCGGTCACCGAGACGCATCCGGCAAGCGCGAAGATCACGAGGCTGCCAGGCGTCGGCGGCACCCAGTGGAACGCCGACAGCACCGCCCCCAGCGAAAACGTGCCGATGAATTGCGAGGACGCCATCACGATGTCGGGCGTCTTGCGCAGGCTGCGCGTGATCAGCATCAGGGTTGCGAAGGAGAGGCTGCCGCCGAGCGCGATCAGCGCCGGCAGGCTGACCGTCTGCGCCGACGGACGCAGCGCGATCAAGACGCCGCAAAAGCCGATCAGGATCGCGGTCCAGCGCCGCCAGCCGACCTTCTCGCCCAGAAAGATCGCCGACATTGCGGTGACGAAGATCGGACCTGCGAGATAATAGGTGATGACGTCGGCGAGCGGCAGATAGACGGTTGCGAGAAAGAAGGCCGCGACTTCCAGCGTCGACAGCACGACGCGAACCAGCTGCAGGCCCGGCCGCTCCAGATGCAGGAACAGGTCGCGCTGCTTCCAGATCAGGGGCGACAGCAGCAGCAGCGCCGCGCAGGCGCGCAGGAACAGGAGCTGCCCCACCGAATAGGTCCCGACCAGGAACTTGCCCATGGCATCGCCGAACGAGAACATGAAGATCGACAGCACCATGAGCCCGATGCCGGCCAGGCGCGCGGAGCGATCGTCATAGGCGGAGAGATTCTTGAAGAGGGGCATTGCGGTCGTTCGTGGGAAGCGTCATTGCGAGCGAAGCGAAGCAATCCAGACTGTCTCCGCAGCGGCAGTCTGGATTGCTTCGCTGCGCTCGCAATGACGGGGAGAGAGCGCGGAAATCATGGCGAATAGTGTCGCTTGCGGTCGTTTTAATGACGTGAGCCGCCGGGACAAGCCCACTACCGCCGAATTGAACGGATTGTCGCACTCTTCGCAGCGCGGTAGCGATACGGGCCACATCGACTTGAGAGCCAAGAAGAGAGCTAAGCCATGACCGATTTCGATCCGGCCCGGCATCGCATGATCCCGACGCAACGCTGGTTTGAGGATTTCGTCGTCGGCGAACGCTTCGTGCTGCCGAGCCGCACCCAGACCTCGGCTGTGTTCGCCGCATTCCAGACCGCGAGCGGCGACACCCATCCCGTGCACTATGACGTGGAATATTGCCGCGCCCGCGGCATGCCGCATCTGCTCGCCCACGGCTTCCAGACCCTGATCCACACCGCGCCGGGCGCCGGCCTGTTTCCGTTCCTGGTCGAGGAATCGCTGGTCGGCTTCCTCGAGCAATCGAGCCGCTTTCTGAAACCCGTGTTCGCCGACGACACCCTTTATCCGGCGCTCGAAGTCACCGAGCTTGTGCCGGGGCGCTCGACCGGCACGGTGGCGCTTCGCAGCACCGTGTTCAACCAGCGCAAGGAGCTGGTGCTGGAGGGACTGCAGAAATTCCTGATCCGGCGGCGGCCGGCCGGTTAAGCAAGGGGCAGAATCGCCAGAAATTCGGCCGATTCGCAGGGTGTTCGGGTTGCCGGAGGGGGCCGGCTGGCCTACCTATGGCCCATGAAATTCCTCGACGAAGCAAAGGTCTATATCCGCTCCGGTGACGGCGGGAACGGCTGCGTGGCGTTCCGCCGCGAGAAGTTCATCGAATTCGGCGGTCCCTCCGGCGGCAATGGCGGCCGCGGCGGCAATGTCATCATCGAGGTCGCCGACGGCCTCAACACGCTGATCGACTACCGCTACCAGCAGCACTTCAAGGCCCAGAAGGGCGAGAACGGCATGGGCTCGGACCGCCATGGCGCCAACGGCAAGAACATCGTGCTGAAGGTTCCCATGGGCACGCAGATCTTCGACGAGGACCGCGAGACGCTGATCCACGACTTCACCAAGGTCGGCGAGAAGTTCGTGCTGGCTGAGGGCGGCAATGGCGGCTTCGGCAATGCGCATTTCAAATCGTCGACCAACCGCGCCCCGCGCAACGCCAATCCCGGCCAGCCCGGCGAGGAGCGCTGGATCTGGCTGCGGCTGAAACTGATCGCCGATGCCGGCCTGGTCGGCATGCCCAATGCCGGCAAATCGACCTTCCTGTCGAAGGTCAGCGCGGCGCGGCCGAAGATCGCCGACTACCCCTTCACCACGCTGCATCCGCAGCTCGGCGTCGTGAATGCCGACGGACGCGAGTTCGTGCTCGCCGACATTCCTGGCCTGATCGAAGGCGCCCATGAAGGCACCGGCCTCGGCGACCGCTTCCTCGGCCATGTCGAGCGCTGCCGCGTGCTCTTGCACCTGATCGACGCAACAAGCGAGCATGCCGGCAAGGCCTACAAGACGGTGCGCAAGGAGCTCGATGCCTATGGCGGCCAGCTCACCGACAAGATCGAGATCGTCGCGCTGAACAAGATCGACGCGGTCGAGCCGGACGAACTGAAGAAGCAGAAGGACCGGCTGAAGCGCGCCGCCAAGAAGACGCCGCTGCTGATTTCCGGCGCCACCGGCCAGGGCGTCAAGGAAGCGTTGCGCGCGCTGGCCGATGTGATCGGCGAGAGCCCGGTGTCTGCGAAGGCGAAGAGCGCGGCCGAAGCGGAGCCGTGGTCGGCCTAATAGGGCGACGCTCTCTCAAAACCTCTCCCCAACGGGGAGAGGTCGATTTGCGCAGCAAATCGGGTGAGGGGGCTCGGGTCCCACGAAAGAGCGTAACCCCTCACCCGGCGCTGCGCGCCGACCTCTCCCTATGGGAGAGGTTGTCATCGCGGCTCCGATAGCGCAGCATTAAAAAACAGCGGGGGCAAAGCATGGCGCGCGCGAAGAACGTTCTCTGGATCATGTGCGACCAGCTTCGCTACGATTATCTCGGCTGCACCGGCCATCCCAAACTGAAGACGCCGAACATCGACGCCATGGCGAAGCGCGGCGTGCTGTTCACGAAGGCCTATGTGCAATCGCCGATCTGCGGCCCGTCGCGGATGTCGTTCTACACCGGCCGCTACATGCGATCGCACGGCTCGCACTGGAACGGCTGGCCGCTGCGGGTCGGCGAGCCCACGCTCGGTGATCATCTCAAGACAATCGGCGTGCGCAACGTGCTGGTCGGTAAGACCCACATGGCCCCTGATATCGAAGGCATGAAGGCGCTCGGCATCCCGCCGGAATCCATGATCGGCGTGCATGTCGCCGAATGCGGCTTCGAGCCGTATGAACGCGACGACGGCCTACATCCGACCGGGCGGCCGCGCCCGAAATACGATGAGTATCTGCGAAAGCACGGCTTTGAAGCCACCAATCCCTGGGAGCATTGGGCCAATTCCGGCGCTGCCGAGGATGGCAGCTTGCAGAACGGCTGGCTGCTGGTGCACGCCGACAAGGCCGCGCGCGTGCCGGACGAGCATTCCGAGACGCCTTACATGACGCGGCGCGCGATGGACTTCATCGGCGAGGCCGAGACCGACGGCCGGCCGTGGTGCCTGCATCTGTCCTACATCAAGCCGCACTGGCCCTATATCGCGCCCGAGCCCTATGCCAGCATGTATTCGACCGATGACATGATCCCGGCGATCCGCTCTATGCGCGAGCGGCAGAATCCGCACCCGGTGTTCGGCGCATATATGGACATGCGCTACTCCTGCAACATGGCGCGCGACGAGGCCCGCGAGAAGGTGATCCCGACCTATATGGGCCTGATCACCCAGATCGACGACCAGATGGGCGTGCTGATGAAGTTCTTAGGTGAGCGCGGCCTGCTGGACACCACCATGATCGTGTTCACGTCCGATCACGGCGATTATCTCGGTGATCACTGGATGGGCGAGAAGGATCTGTTCCACGAACAGTCGGCGAAGATTCCGCTGATCATCATCGATCCCTCCCGGGAGGCCGACGCCACGCGCGGCACGCGCAGCGATGCGCTGGTCGAGGCGATCGATCTTGCGCCGACCTTCGTCGATTATTTCGGCGGCCAGGTGCCGGGCCACATTCTCGAAGGACGTTCGCTGCTGCCGCTGCTGCGCGGGCCAACGCCGCCGGATTGGCGCAAGGTGGCGTTCTCCGAATACGACTATTCCATGCAGGACGTGCGGCTGAAGCTGAACCAGCCGATCGAGCGCTGCCGCCTGTTCATGGTGTTCGACGGCCGCTGGAAATACATCCACGCCTCCGGCTTCCGCCCCATGCTGTACGATCTCGAAACCGATCCGGACGAGTACGTTGATCGCGGCGACGATCCTGGTTGCGCCGGCATCATCGCGCGGCTGCAGGCCGAGCTGTTCGACTGGGCGCTGCATCCGAACGATCACATCACGACACCACGCGAGAAGATCGCCGCCTATGCGGACAATCAGCTCCAGGTGAAGAACGGCGTTTTGATCGGCATCTGGGATGAAGCGGAGCTTGCCGCGATCAAGGACGGGATCGCGCAGCGCACGAAGATGTAGACCCACCGCGGTCTGTATTAACATACGACCGCGAATCGATCCACACCGTCATTGCGAGCGCAGCGAAGCAATCCAGATTGCTTCCGCGGAGAGATTCTGGATTGCTTCGTCGCAAGAGCTCCTCGCAATGACGGGAGGAGAGACCTCAATTCTCGATCTTGTATCCCGTCGCCTTGACGATCGGCTGCCACAGCGCGGTGTTCGCGGCGAGCTCCTTGGATAGCCCGTCCGCATCGCTGCCGACCGGTATCAAGCCGATCGCCGTCAGTTTCTCCTTCACCTCGGGCTTGGCAAGCGTCGCGCTCGCGGCCGCGCCGAGCTTGCTCGCAAACTCTGGCGGGCTGCCGGCGGGAAGCCACATGCCGTACCAGGCATCCGCAACGAGATCGATGCCGCTTTCCTTCAGCGTCGGCACGTCAGGCGCGAACGGTGAACGCTCCGCGCTCGACACCGCGATGATCTTCACGCCCTTGGCGCGATGCTGCGGCAGCGCGTCCGCGAGCGTGGTGATGCCGAACGAGACGTGGCCGCCGACGAGATCGTTGAGGATGGGCGCGCTGCCGCGATAGGGCACGCGGGTCAGCGGAATGCCGAGGTCCCTCTCGAGCTTGGAGCCCATGAAATGCGGGATCGTGCCGTTGCTCGGCACGCCGAACGAGGTCTTGTCGGGATGCGCCTTGAGCCACGTCACGAAGCTCTTGAAATCGACGGCTTCGACCGCCGGGTTGATCACCAGCGCAAATTCGAAGCGCGCCAGCAGCGACACCGGCACGAAATCATTCGCGGTGTCGAAGCTCGGTGTTTTCTCCACCATTGGCAGCAGGTACATGGTCGGCCCGGTCGTCACCAGCACCATGCTGCCGTCGGGGCTCGCACTCTTCACCGCCTTGATGCCGATCAGGCCGTCGCCACCGGTGCGATTCTCGACCAAGACGGTCCGTTGCAGCACCGGCGCCATTTCCTGCGCGAGCAGCCGGCACAGCGTGTCGCCGCCGGCTCCCGCCGCGAACGGGAAGATGATTTTCGTGAGCCCGGCCTGCGCTCGAGACCCGCCCGCCTGCGCCAACAGCGGCAGCCCAAGATATCCTTTAAGACATCCGGCCATGAATTTGCGGCGATCCATGCGTTTCCTCTCTCGGCCCCATTATCGTTGAGCGCAGTTAGAGCCAGGCGGAGGCCTGGCACAAGGCCGACATGCGCCGTTTATCATGCCGGCTGCCTTGCGCCGGTCACCATCCTGCTGCAAAAGCAGGGCTCATCGGCGCCGCCTGTCGCTCCGCCGTTTCCAATGCAGAGCAGATCGCCCAAAGCGCGCCAACATACATACGCACATGGCCAGCCCCGAACTCAGTCAATTCCGCCGCATCGTCGTCAAGGTCGGCTCCGCGCTGCTGGTCGATTCGGACAAGGGCGAGGTGCGGGCGTCCTGGCTCGCCGCGCTCGCCGACGACATGGCCAAGCTGCACAAGGAAGGGCGCGACGTCCTGGTCGTCTCCTCGGGCTCGATCGCGCTCGGCCGCAGCCGGCTGAAATTGCCGCGCGGCCCGCTGAAGCTGGAAGAGAGCCAGGCCGCTGCCGCTGTCGGCCAGATCGCGCTGGCGCGGATCTGGTCGGAAGTGCTCGGGGCGCACGGTATCGGCGCCGGCCAGATCCTGGTGACGCTGCAGGACACCGAGGAGCGCCGCCGCTATCTCAACGCGCGCTCCACCATCGGCAAGCTGCTGGAATGGCGCGCCATCCCCGTGATCAACGAGAACGACACGGTGGCGACCACCGAGATCCGCTACGGCGACAACGATCGCCTCGCCGCGCGCGTCGCGACCATGGCGAGCGCCGATCTGCTCGTGCTGCTGTCCGACATCGACGGGCTCTACGACGCGCCGCCGAAGAACAACCCGAACGCAAAGCTCATCCCCGTCGTCGACAGCATCTCCTCGGAGATCGAGGCGGTGGCGGGCGATGCCGAGTCCGAGCTGTCGCGCGGCGGCATGCGCACCAAGGTCGAGGCGGCCAAGATCGCGACGACCGGCGGCACGCACATGCTGATCGCCTCCGGCAAGATCGAGCATCCCTTGCAGGCGATCGCCGATGGCGGCCGCTGCACCTGGTTCCTGACGCCTGCCAATCCCATCACCTCGCGCAAACGCTGGATCGCAGGGACGCTGGAGCCGAAGGGCACGCTGACGATCGATGCCGGCGCCGTGACCGCGTTGCGCGCCGGCGCCAGCCTGCTGCCGGCCGGCGTGATCAAGGTCGAGGGCCAGTTCGCCCGCGGCGATGCCGTGATCGTGCGCGGCCCCGACGGCAGCGAGGTCGGCCGCGGCCTGATCGCCTATGACGCTGACGATGCCGAGCGGATCAAGGGCCGCTCCTCCCCTGACGTGATGACCATCCTCGGCATCAGCGGCCGCGCCGAGATGATCCATCGGGACGATCTGGTCGTGGGCGGGTAGGCTTCTTTCGTCATGCCCGGGCTCGTCCCGGGCATCCACGTTCTTTCGGGGCCACCAAGACGTGGATGGCCGGGTCAAGCCCGGCCATGGACGGGACTAGGCCAGTGACCGAGGCACAGCAACCGCCGGGCGAACCCCTGCCATACCCTCCCCGCCCTTCGCAAAAGCTGGATTTCCGTGCTAGGACACTGCCTTAGCAGAAGGTTTGACCCCATGGCCGCCCCCCTCAAAGCCGTTGACGGCAATGCCGATCTTCAGGCGCTGATGTCCGATCTCGGAACCCGTGCCCGCGCCGCCGCGCGCGTGCTGGCGCTGGCGCCGCCGGAGCAGAAGAACCGGGCGCTGGAGGCGATGGAGCGGGCGATCCGCGCCAACGCGGCGAAAATTCTCGCCGCCAATGCCGAGGACGTTGCGGAGGCCCGCGCCTCCGGTAGTGCCACCTCCTCCTTCATCGACCGCCTGACGCTGACGCCGGCGCGGATCGAGGGCATGGCCGAGGGCATCGGCATCGTGCGCGGCATCAAAGATCCGATCGGCGTCGTCATCGAGAGCTGGCAGCGGCCGAACGGCATGACCATCGAGCGCGTGCGCGTGCCGCTCGGCGTCATCGGCGTGATCTTCGAGAGCCGGCCGAACGTTGCGGCCGACGCCGGCGTGCTGTGCCTGAAGTCAGGCAATGCCGTAATCCTGCGCGGCGGCTCGGACAGTTTCCGATCGTGCCGCGCGATCCATGACTGCCTGGTGCAGGGCCTGCGCGAAGCTGGCCTGCCGGAAGCTGCGATCACGCTGGTGCCGACGCGCGACCGCGCGGCGGTCGGCATGATGCTGTCGGGCCTGAGCGGCGCCATCGATGTCATCGTGCCGCGCGGGGGGAAAAGCCTCGTCGCGCGCGTCGAGCAGGAAGCGCGCGTGCCTGTGTTCGCGCATCTCGAGGGCGTCAACCACGTCTATGTCGATGCCAGCGCCGACCTCGCCATGGCGAAGTCGATCGTGCTCAATGCCAAGATGCGGCGCACCGGCGTCTGCGGCGCTGCCGAGACGCTGCTGGTCGACCGCGCTGCCGCTGGCAAGAACCTTAAGCCGCTGGTCGAGATGCTGCTCGATGCCGGCTGCGAGGTGCGCGGCGACGAGGCCGTGCAGAACACCGATGCGCGCGTCAAGCCGGCGAGCGACGAGGATTGGGACACCGAATATCTCGACGCGATCATCGCGGCGAAAGTGGTGGACGGCGTCGACGGCGCGATCGCGCACATCCAGGACCACGGCTCGCATCACACCGATGCCATCGTGAGCGCGGATGAGGCTGCGGCGCAGAAATTCCTCAGCGAGGTCGATTCCGCGATCGTGCTGCACAACGCCTCGACGCAGTTTGCCGATGGCGGCGAATTCGGTTTCGGCGCCGAGATCGGGATCGCCACCGGCCGCTTCCACGCGCGCGGCCCGGTCGGTGCCGAGCAATTGACGAGCTTCAAATATCGCGTTCGCGGCACCGGGCAGACCCGGCCGTAAGTGACGTCGCGGGGCGGGCATTGAGGAACAATCTCGTCGTGCCGCGCTTCGTGGCGCAAGCGGTCCCGGCCTCGACGCCGGGCATGCGCATCGGCCTGCTCGGCGGCTCGTTCAACCCGCCGCATCAGGCTCATCGCGCCATCAGCCAGTTCGCACTGAAGCGATTGCAGCTCGATCGCGTCTGGTGGCTGGTCACGCCAGGCAATCCGCTCAAGGAGAACGGCACGCTGCACGAGCTCGGCGAGCGCATGCAGGCCGCGCGCGACGTCGCCGACGATCCGCGCATCGAGGTGAGCTGTCTCGAATCCGTCATTCGCACCCGCTATACTATCGACACGATCAACACCTTGCGCCGCCGCTTCCCTGGCTTGCGCTTTGTCTGGATCATGGGCGCCGACAATCTCGCTCAATTCCATCGTTGGCAGGACTGGCGGCGCATCGCCGCCCAGGTGCCGATGGCGGTGATCGATCGCCCGCCGCAGAGTTTTCGCGCGCTCGGCTCGCCCGCAGCCCAGGCGTTATCGCGCTACCGCCTGCCCGAAAAAAAGGCGGCCCTGCTTGCAGATCGGCCGGCACCGGCCTGGGTGTTCCTGACCGGATTGAAGCTGAACCTGTCCTCGACCGGCCTACGGAACCCGGATGGGAGCTGGAAAGGTACGAAGTGAGACGAAGTGTACGGACATGGTGTGGACTACGGGCTCTCTGGCATATTGAAACCCTTAACCCCACATGATGTAGTGTAACCGGTGGGCGCCGGATTCGGCGTTCGCGATACAGTGAAAGGAATGGTCCCTGACCGCATCTGTATTGTCCAAGCCTGTTTTACCCAAGGTTGCCAAGCCTACGCGTAAAACATCGACCAAAGCTGCGGCCTTGAAGGCGCAACCCGACGCCGACAAGACGCTGAGCCTGATCCTCTCCCGCCTCGAGGACATGAAGGCGGAAGAGACGGTCACAATCGACCTTCGCGGCAAATCGGCGTACTCCGACTACATGATCGTCACCACCGGCCGGGTGAACCGGCACGTCGGCGCGATCGCGGAAAACGTCACCAAGAGCCTCAAGGAAAACGGCATCAAGAACATCCATGTCGAGGGCTTGCCCAATTGCGACTGGGTGCTGATCGATTCCGGCGACGTGATCGTGCACGTGTTCAGACCCGAGGTCCGCGAGTTCTACAACCTCGAGCGGTTGTACACGCAGGGCCCAGGGGCGGCGAAGGCGATCTAGGCTCACTGCCGATTTCGAATCGGCTGACGCGCATGCTAGCGTCGTGCGCGCGCCTGTTGCGCGCGGTCTTGTCAACGCGGCACTGAAATCATGCGTGTTGCTGTCATTGCGGTGGGCCGGCTGAAGCAGGGCCCCGAACGGGAGCTTGCCGACCGCTATTTCGAACGGTTCTGCGACGCCGGCGGCAAGCTCGGATTCCGCGGGCTCAGTGTCTATGAAGTTGCCGAAAGCCGCGCGCGCGATGCCGCGACGCGGATGGCCGAAGAGGCCGCGGCGATCTCGGCGCATATTCCTGACAAGGCGATCCTGGTGGCGCTGGACGAGCGCGGCCAAAATCTCGACTCCACCGTATTCGCACGGCATCTCGGACGCTGGCGCGACGAGGGGGCCGGACATACTTTCTTCGTGATCGGAGGGGCGGACGGACTTTCGCCCGAATTGCGCCGTAAGGCCAAGCTCGCGATCGCGTTCGGCTCTGCGACCTGGCCGCACCAAATGGTCCGCGTCATGCTTCTGGAACAGCTGTATCGGGCCGCCACCATCCTGGCCGGCCACCCCTATCACCGCGCGTGATGCGCGCCACAACGAGCACCTTTGCCGACACGATGCGAGCGCCGCTCCTCAACCTGCTGCTGATCACGGGCCTCGCCGGCGCAAGCCTCGCGCAAGCGAACACAAGCCTCGCGCAAGCTCCGACGCAAGGTCAGACAGTTGCGCCGCCGCCGCAGACCGCGGCGGTCTCGCCCGATGCGATCAAGCAGCGCGAGCAGGAGCTGGAGGCCGCGCGCGCGAGGCAACGAAGCGCGGAAGAAGCGCAGGCCAAGCTCAAGGGCGAGATCACCGCGCTCGGCCAGGACCGCACCCAGCTCAATCAGCAGCTGATCGAAACCGCCGCCAATGTGCGCACTGTCGAGACCAAGATCGACGAGGCCGAGGCGCGGCTGCGCGCGCTGAACGGCCGCGAGCAACAGATGCGCGCTTCGCTGGATTCGCGCCGCGCCGACATCGTCGAGGTGCTGGGGGCCTTGCAGCGCGCCGGCCGGCGCACGCCGCCGGCGCTGCTGGTGCGGCCCGAAGATGCGCTGCAATCACTGCGCACCGCGATGCTGCTCGGTGCCGTCGTGCCGGAATTGCGCGGCCGCGCCGAAAGAATCGCGGGCGAGCTCGGCGAGCTTGTGGCCTTGCGCAGGACCATCGCCACCGAGCGCGATCAGCTCGCCTCCGACCGCGACAAGGTCAGGAGCGACCAGACCCGGCTCACCGCCCTGATCGAGGAACGGCAGCGCCAGCAGTCCGCACGCGAAAAAGACCTCGACGCCGAGGGCGCGCGCGCGATCGCGCTGTCAAGGCAGGTCGGCGATCTCCAGGGGTTGATCGCCAAGATGGAGCAGGACCTGCAAAGCGCCGCCAAGGCGGCCGAGAAAGCCGCCGAGGCCGCAAGGCAGGCCGAGGCCAAGGCGGCTGCCAGCGCCAAACAGGGCCCGGGCGCGTTCAAGGACAAGTCCCGCACCACCCCGGCGATCGCCTTCGCCTCGGCCAGGGGTCTCCTGCCGTTTCCGGTTAACGGTAACAAGATCAGGGATTTTGGCGGTTCCGACGGGGCCGGCGGCGTCCAGAAGGGCATTTCGCTGGCGACCAAGCCCGGCGCCCAGGTCACGACGCCGTGTGATGGCTGGGTTGTGTATGCCGGCCCATTCCGCAGCTATGGACAACTCTTGATCCTCAATGCCGGGGGCGGGTATCATGTCCTGATCGCCGGGATGGAGCGCATTTCGGTCAACATCGGGCAGTTTGTGCTCACGGGGGAGCCGGTCGCGACGATGGGGTCGACCTCTCAGGTCGCCTCCATTCTCGCCACGAACGCGAGTCAACCTGTGCTGTATGTCGAGTTCCGTAAAGACGGCACTCCAATCGATCCAGGCCCATGGTGGGCCGCAAATGAAGGCGAGAAGGTTCGCGGATGATGCGCAAGACTTCAGTAATCCTCCTCAGCGCCGCCACCGGTGCGGCGCTGACGCTGTTCGTGACCCAGCCGCGCGCGGTGTTCATGGGCTCCAGCGCGCGAGCCGCCACCGCGGACACCTATCGCCAGCTCAATCTGTTCGGCGACGTCTTCGAGCGCGTGCGCTCCGATTATGTCGAGAAGCCCGATGACACCAAGCTGATCGAATCCGCCATCAGCGGCATGCTCACCGGCCTCGATCCGCATTCGAGCTACATGGACGCCAAGAGCTTCCGCGACATGCAGGTGCAGACCCGCGGCGAGTTCGGCGGCCTCGGCATCGAGGTCACGATGGAAGACGGCCTGATCAAGGTGGTCTCGCCGATCGACGACACGCCCGCGTCGCGCGCCGGCATCATGGCCAACGACATCATCACCAATCTCGACGACGAGGCGGTGCAGGGCCTGACCCTGAACCAGGCGGTCGAGAAGATGCGCGGCCCCGTCAACACCAAGATCAAGCTCAAGATCATCCGCAAGGGCCAGGACAATCCGCTCGACGTGACGCTGGTGCGCGACAACATCCGCGTCCGCTCGGTGCGCGCGCGCGTCGAGCAGGATGACATCGGCTATATCCGCATCACCACCTTCAACGAGCAGACCACCGAAGGCCTGAAGCGCGAGGTCGGTAACCTCACGAACCAGATCGGCGGCGACAAGCTCAAGGGCTTCATCATCGACCTCCGCAACAATCCGGGCGGCCTGCTCGAGGAAGCGGTCACCGTCTCGGACTCCTTCCTCGAGAAGGGCGAGATCGTCTCGACCCGCGGCCGCAATGCCGAGGAGACCCAGCGCCGCACCGCGCATGCGGGCGACCTGACCAAAGGCAAGCCTGTCATCGTGCTGGTCAACGGCGGCTCGGCCTCGGCGTCGGAAATCGTCGCCGGCGCGCTGCAGGACCACAAGCGCGCGACGATCGTCGGTACGCGCTCGTTCGGCAAGGGCTCGGTGCAGACCATCATTCCGCTCGGCTCGGGCAACGGCGCGCTGCGGCTGACCACGGCGCGCTATTACACGCCGTCGGGCAAGTCGATCCAGGCCAAGGGCATCGTGCCCGACATCGAAGTGCTGCAGGACGTGCCTGACGAATTGAAGTCGCGCACCGACACCAAGGGCGAGGCTTCGCTGCGCGGCCATCTGAAGAACGACGGCGACGAGAAGACCGGCTCGCAGTCCTATGTCCCGCCGGACGCCAAGGACGACAAGGCGCTCAAGCTCGCCGGCGACCTGCTCCACGGCATCAAGAACAGCGCCTCGGCCGCGCCGACCCCGGGCAACGACAACAAGGCCACGACCGACAAGCCCAAAGCGGCGAACTAAGTCGGCGTCACGCGCGATCCCACGAAAGGGCGGCTTCCTGAAGCCGCCCTTTTTGCTTGGAACTCCCGTCGTCCCCGGCCTCTCCCGGCCTGCCGCCGCTTGACCGCGGCGTGGTATCGTCGGCACGAGTGATTCGGGATCGCGCATGACTGAGACGGCCGACGATCTGAGCGCCCCGCTCGGACAGGACAAGCCGCGCCGGAAACGCCGGCTGCGGCTGCCGTTCACCGCCCTGCAGCTAGTGGCCGTCCTGCTCGGCCTGTTCCTGATTAGCTTTGCCGGCTTCGCCATCTTCAACAAGGATCCGCTCGGCGGCGAGCCGATGGCCAGGCTCGCGATCCGCGCTCCCAGTGCCACGGACGAGAAGCCGGCCGCGTCCGGCCACGGCGCCGAGAGCAAGCCGGACGCCAAGCACGAGACCAAGGAAGCGCCGAAGCAGGCCGCGCCCGGCGAGCAGAAGACCATCACCATGATCGACGGGTCCACCGGCGCCCGCCACGACGTGGTGATCGGCGCAGGCGATGCTGCCGACAAGGGCGAGGCGGCATCCGGCCCGCCGCCCGTCATGGCCGGGATCAATCCGAAGCTGCTGGAGAAATCACGCTACGGCATGATCCCGGTGGTGGCCGACGGGCTGAGGCCGTTCACCGTCTATGCGGCCGATGCCGACCGTGCCAAGGCTGCCAAGATGCCTGTGGTCGCGATCGTGATCGGCGGCCTCGGCGTC
Source organism: Bradyrhizobium sp. NC92 (assembly GCF_025200865.1). NCBI lineage: Bacteria > Pseudomonadati > Pseudomonadota > Alphaproteobacteria > Hyphomicrobiales > Nitrobacteraceae > Bradyrhizobium > Bradyrhizobium sp. NC92. The sequence continues at coordinate 443,270 of NZ_CP104171.1, read as the reverse complement.
GGCGCCGCAAAAACCACCGATGCCATCATGAAGCTGCCGCCGGCGGTGACGCTGGCCTTCACGCCCTACGGATCAGACCCCGGCAAACTCGCCGAACGGGCGCGGGCGAAGCGCCACGAGATTTTCCTCCAGATCCCGATGGAGCCCTACGACTTCCCCGACAACGATCCGGGGCCGCAGACGCTGCTGACCTCGCTCAGCCCCGACCAGAACATGGACCGCCTGTACTGGCACCTCAGCCGGATGCAGGGCTATGCCGGCCTCACCAATTTCATGGGCGCCCGCTTCATTGCGACCGAGCCGGCGATGCAGCCGATCATCCGCGAGGCGGCCAAGCGCGGCCTCGGCTTCTTCGACGACGGCTCCTCGCCCCGCAGCATCGCGCCCCAGGCGGCGGCCAACCAGGCCGTGCCGTTCGGCAAGGGCGATATCGCCATCGATGCGGTGCCGACGGCGACCGAGATCGACCGCGCCCTCAACAAGCTGGAATCGACGGCGCGCGAGCGCGGCATCGCCGTCGGCACGGCCTCCGCCCTGCCCGTCTCGATCGAGCGCATCAGCGCCTGGACCAAGACCCTGGGCGACCGAGGTATCCTTTTGGTGCCATTGACAACCGCGATGCTGAAATCAAAATCCAGCTAAATCAACGAATTGGTTCGGCACGGGTCTCGCGGGGCCGGCATGCCTTCCAAAAATGCAGGCAAGAGGTCTGGCGGAATGGCGCGTTACGAGGATCTGCCCTACCGGACCTGTGTCGGTGTGATGCTGATCAATCCAAAGGGACTGGTGTTCATCGGCCGCCGCGCCGGCGGCATCGAGCATGTCGACGACACCCATGTCTGGCAGATGCCGCAAGGCGGGGTCGATCCCGGCGAGGACACCTGGGAGGCGGCCAAGCGCGAGCTCTACGAGGAGACCAGCGTGCGCTCGGTCGAGCGGCTCGGTGAGGTCCCGGACTGGCTCACTTACGACATCCCGCGCACGGTCGCCGGGCGCGCCTGGAAGGGCCGTTACCGCGGCCAGCGCCAGAAATGGTACGCGGTGCGCTTCACCGGCAAGGACAGCGAGATCAACGTCGCGAATCCCGGCGGCGGCGGCCACAAGGCCGAATTCGTGAGCTGGCGCTGGGAGTCGATGAAGAATCTCCCTGAGCTGATCATCCCGTTCAAGCGCCCGGTCTATGAGCGCGTGGTGCAGGAATTTTCTGCGCTGGCGGAGGGATAGCGAGCTTCATCCCAGCACTCCGCTCGTCACCCCCGCCTAGTGCGCAATTGCGCACCGGGGCGGGGGTCCATAACCCCGGACGGGAGTGGTGGGCCGGATATCACCACGAGCTTCCAACCGTCCACCGCCTGTGGTTATGGATTCTCAGGTGCGCAACTGCGCACCAGAGCTCGCGCTCCGCGCACCCCGGAATGACAAGATGAACAATGAAAAACCCTACCGCCCGAACGTCGGCATCGCGCTGTTCAATCCGGACGGCCATGTGCTGATCGGCCATCGCTTCAAGGGCGACGGGCCCGAGATCATCCTTCCGGGGCTCGACTGGCAGATGCCGCAGGGCGGCGTCGACGAGGGCGAGAACCTGCGCGATGCGGCGCTGCGCGAGCTCTGGGAGGAGACCAACGTCGTCAGCGCCGACTATCTCGGCGAGACCGACTGGTTCACCTATGAATTCCCGCCTTACGATGGACCGCAGACGCATCGCCTCGCAAAGTTTCGCGGCCAGCGCCAGAAATGGTTCGCGCTGCGCTTCACCGGCCACGACGACGAGATCGATCCGCTGACGCCGCGCAACGGACAGCCTGCCGAGTTCGATGCCTGGCGCTGGGAGCGCCTCGACCGTGTCGCCGACCTCGTGGTGCCGTTCCGCCGCGAGGTCTATCAGGCCGTGGCGCGAGAGTTTGCCCACCTCGCGAGCTGAACTTTCGAAAACAACCCCATGCACAGTAGAGATGGGGTTGAAATCGTTAGGTTATTTTGCCGGGATGGACGCATAAAGGGGCGCCTCTGCCAGCGCACCAGTCGGGGCCTCATCGCTAATTGATCGGGCCGACCGTGAATGGGCCGATGGCGATGACGTGGCAGTCGCTGTCGCGCTTGGCGCAGTCGGCGAGCGCGGAATTGACGGCGGTCTGCTCGTCGGCGGCTTTGAGGCCGAGGCCGGCGCGGCCGGACGTGCCGACGGCGACGGCGTTCCAGCCCGTGGCGTCACCGAGCTTGCGGACGACCTCGCCGCGCGCTTCGGCCACGATCGAGGAATTGGAGGCGGCGTTGAAGAAGCCGGTGATCCTGAACAGGGTCGGGATCGGCACGACGAAATTATCGTCAACCGCAACGACCATGCAGGGCACGCCGGCGATTGCGCCGCACGATTCCAGCGAGCGCTTCGCCGCGTCGTCGGCTGATGATGCGCCCAGCACCATGAAATATTGCCCGCCCGGACTGAGTGCCACCGAGCGGGACTTCGCCGCCGGCACGAACATGTTCTCGAGCCGGACTTTTTGCGGCTCGCGTACGATCGGAAAATCCTTCGAGGCGAACGGCCGCTCGATCATCGCATCATGCCTGACATAGGGCGGCGGCATCGGCGGCTTGCCGTGCGTGTAAACGATCGTGTTGCCGACGGCGTAGAGCTCGCAGCGCCGCGGCGATTGCGCGGCGTCGGCGCGCTTCTGGCACTGCTCCAGCGCGGCGCTTCGCGCAGCCTCCTCGCTTGCATGATTCAGCGACGAGCCGGTGAAGCCGCCGACATTGAGTGCGAAGGCCTTGTAATCGCCGGAGCTCGCATAATCGCCAGCGAGGAAGCTGCGCACGCGCTCGTTGATGAAGGGTACGCTGTCGGCAGCAAGCTTGCCTGTCATCGGCGATGCCGATGGTGACGGCGCAGGCATCGGGGCCATCGCGGCGCCGGCGTTAGACGGAGCCATCGGAGCCATCGGCGCCTTTGCCATTTGGGTCAGCATCGGGCTCGGCGTCGCCGCCGCCGCAGCCGGCGTTGGGCTCGGCGCCGCATTGGCCGTCACGGCCGGCGCCGCGGCACTCGCGGTCTGCTTGAGCTTGGTGTTGTAGAGAAAGCCGGTGACGACGATGGCGACGATCGAGACGACGGCGACCACCAGCGGCCACATCCACACCGGTGCCGCGGCCGCCTTGGAAGCCGCCGTCTTCAGCTGCGGCTTGGCATAGCTGCCGTCCTCGCGCCGCATCGCCACCAGATAGGCGTGCACCGGCGTCGGGATGTTCTTGACCTCCTGCGCGCCGATATCGGCGAACTGCACCGACAGCTTGTTGGCGACCTGCTCATGCACCGCGCGGGAGACGCAGATGCCGCCGACCTCGGCGAGGCCCTCCAGGCGCGCGGCGATGTTGACGCCGTCGCCCAACAGATCGCCGTCGCGTTCGACGACGTCGCCGATGGTGATGCCGATGCGGAACGACATCTGCCGGCTCGGCGGATAGGCCATGTTGCGGGTTCGCAAGCTTTCCTGGATGTCGATCGCACAGCGCACCGCATCCACCGCGCTCGGAAACTCCGCGAGCACGGCATCGCCCGCCGTGTTGAAGATGCGCCCGCCGGCCTTGGCGATGAAATCGTCGACGACCTCGCGATAGGAGGCGAGACGCCGCAGCGTCTCCTCTTCGTCTTCCGCGACCAGCCTCGAATACCCGGCAATATCGGCTGCGAAAATCGCTGCGATCTTGCGTTTCATCTGCCACCGGCCCCCGGAACAAATCCGCGGGGCGCAGAATGCCGCCATCTCCGGCGCGGTGCAACAAAGTTTCAGCGCCCGCCACGGTCGTGACGAGCGCTGAACTTGTTCAGGAATTCCTTTGCAGGAATGTCTTACCCGAGCCCCGGAGCGGTGCCCCGGGGCTTAGTGCATAGCCGTGGAGTTGAGCTGGTGCTGGATGCTCTTGAAGTGATCCAGTCGCTCGATGGCCTGATCGAGCTCGCCGCCTTCATGCTCCTTCAGATTCTCTTCCATCTCCGCGATCGTCTCGGCGAACTGGGCACGATCGAGCTCATCCAGCGAGGTCGCGACGTCGGCGAGCACGGTCAGGCCCCTCTCGGACACCTCGGCGAGGCCGCCGAGCACGATGACCTTCTCGTGCCTGCCACCGCTGGTGATGGTGAGGATGCCGGGCCGGATCGCAGCCACGACCGGCGCATGCCCTGCCAGCACGCCGAAGTCACCCTCGACGCCGGGAATGTCGACCTGATCGACCTCGCCCGAGAAGGCGAGCTTTTCCGGAGAGACGAGATCGAAATGGAAGGTGGCCATGAGAAACCTGCGAGTAGCGAGTGGCGAATAGCGAGTGGCGGTCGGGAGCAGCTTGTATTCGCTACTCCCATTCGCCGTTCGCCTCTTAGGCAGCTTCCGCCGCCAGCTTCTTGCCCTTCTCGACGGCTTCTTCGATGGTGCCGACCATGTAGAAGGCCGCTTCCGGCAGGTGGTCGTACTTGCCGTCCACCAGGCCCTTGAAGCCCTTGATGGTGTCGGCTAGGTCGACGAACTTGCCGGGCGAACCCGTGAAGATTTCGGCGACGTGGAACGGCTGCGACAGGAAGCGCTCGATCTTGCGGGCGCGGGCCACCGTCAGCTTGTCCTCTTCCGAAAGCTCGTCCATGCCGAGAATGGCGATGATGTCCTGGAGCGACTTGTAGCGCTGCAGCACCTGCTGGACCTGACGGGCGACGGCGTAGTGCTCCTCGCCGACGACGAGCGGGGAGAGCATGCGCGAGGTCGAGTCGAGCGGGTCCACCGCCGGATAGATGCCCTTCTCCGAGATCGCGCGCGACAGCACCGTGGTGGCGTCCAAGTGCGCGAACGAGGTCGCGGGCGCCGGGTCGGTCAAGTCGTCGGCCGGCACGTAGATCGCCTGCACCGAGGTGATCGAACCCTTCTGCGTCGTGGTGATGCGCTCCTGCAGCGCGCCCATGTCGGTGGCGAGCGTCGGCTGATAACCCACCGCCGAGGGAATGCGGCCGAGCAGCGCCGACACTTCCGAACCCGCTTGCGTGAAGCGGAAGATGTTGTCGACGAAGAACAGCACGTCCTGGCCCTGGTCGCGGAAGTGCTCGGCGACAGTCAGGCCGGTCAGGCCGACGCGGGCGCGGGCGCCCGGCGGCTCGTTCATCTGACCGAACACGAGAGCGCACTTCGACTTCACGCTCGGATCCGGATTGTGCGGATCGGCGTTGACCTTGGACTCGATGAACTCGTGATAGAGGTCGTTGCCCTCGCGGGTACGCTCGCCGACGCCGGCGAACACGGAGTAACCACCGTGCGCCTTCGCGACGTTGTTGATCAGCTCCTGAATCAGCACGGTCTTGCCGACGCCGGCGCCGCCGAACAGGCCGATCTTGCCGCCCTTCGCATACGGAGCGAGCAGATCGACGACCTTGATGCCGGTGACGAGAATTTCGGCTTCGGTCGACTGGTCGGTATAGGTCGGCGCTTCCTGGTGGATGGCGCGGATGCCTTCCGACTTGATCGGGCCGGCCTCGTCGATCGGCTCGCCGATGACGTTCATGATGCGGCCGAGCGTACCGTCACCCACGGGAACCGAGATCGGCTGACCGGTGTCGGTCACTTCCTGGCCGCGCACCAGACCTTCGGTGGCGTCCATCGCGATCGTGCGGACGGTCGACTCGCCGAGATGCTGCGCGACTTCCAGCACCAGGCGGTTGTTGCCGTTCTTGGTCTCCAGCGAGTTGAGAATGGCCGGCAGGTGGCCTTCGAACTGCACGTCGACGACGGCGCCCATGACCTGGGTAACGCGACCGATCTGTGTGGCTGCTGTAGCCATTTACTGTCTCCTTCGATCCGAATTTCGTGTCCGGTCAGACTGCTTCTGCGCCGGAGATGATTTCGATGAGTTCCTTGGTGATCTGAGCCTGACGCGTGCGGTTGTAGACCAGCGTCTGCTTGCGGATCATTTCGCCGGCGTTGCGGGTGGCGTTGTCCATCGCCGACATCTGCGCGCCGTAGAACGAAGCGTTGTTCTCGAGCAGGGCGCGGAAGATCTGCACCGCGAGATTGCGCGGCAACAGGCGCGTGAGGATCTCGTCCTCCTCCGGCTCATATTCGTAGGAGGTCGCGCTGGCGTTCGCACCGCCTTCCTCGACGACCAGCGGGATGATCTGCTGGGCGGTCGGGACCTGTGCGATCACCGACTTGAACTGCGAGTAGAACAGCGTGCAGACGTCGAACTCGCCGTTGTCGAACCGCGCCAGCACCTTCTTGGCGATGTCCTCGGCGTTGACGAAGCCGAGCTGACGCACGCTGCGCAGGTCGAGATGCTCGACGATCTGCTTGTCGAACAGGCGGCGGAGCTGCTCGTAGCCCTTACGGCCGACGCAGAAGAATTTCACTTCCTTGCCCTGCGCAGCCAGCGCCAGAGCGCGTTCGCGGGCGAGACGCACGATAGAGGAGTTGAAAGCGCCGGACAGGCCGCGCTCGCCGGTGCAGACCAACAGCAGGTGAACCTGATCGCGGCCGGTGCCGGCCAGCAGCGCCGGCGCGCCGGGCGAGCCCGCCGCGGCGCTGGCGATGTTGGAGATCACCGCGCTCATCTTTTCGGCATAGGGACGCGCGGCTTCCGCCGCGGTCTGCGCGCGGCGCAGCTTGGAGGCCGCGACCATCTGCATCGCCTTGGTGATCTTTTGCGTCGCCTTGGTGGAGGCGATGCGGACGCGCATGTCTTTAAGTGACGCCATTCTTCGTTCACCCCGGCGGTTCGACTGAAGCGTCGGACCGCTAGCCTGTCCCTACCGCAATGCCCGGCCGGGCGCCGGGCATGCTTCTTATTGATTTGCCTCTCGCGAAGCGGTCATGGCCGGACGATCCGGCCATACATGTGGTTAAGCGAAGCTCTTCGCAAAGCCTTCGACCACCGACTTCAGCTTGCCGGCGGTGTCGTCGGAGAGGTCGCGGCTGTCGCGGATCGAGTTGAGGATGTCGGCGTGCTTGCCGCGCAGCAGCGAGAGCAGGCCGTCCTCGAACGCGCGCACCTTGTTGAGCGGGAGCGGATCGAGATAGCCGTTGGTGCCGGCCCAGATCACGCAGACCTGCTCTTCCATCTTCAGCGGCGAGAACTGCGGCTGCTTCAGGAGCTCGGTGAGGCGCGAACCGCGGTTGAGCAGGCGCTGGGTCGAGGCGTCGAGGTCGGAGCCGAACTGCGCGAACGCCGCCATTTCGCGGTACTGCGCGAGCTCACCCTTGATCTTGCCGGCGACCTTCTTGGTGGCCTTGGTCTGCGCGGACGAACCCACGCGCGACACCGACAGACCGACGTTCACGGCAGGACGGATGCCCTGGAAGAACAGGTCGGTTTCCAGGAAGATCTGGCCGTCGGTGATCGAGATGACGTTGGTCGGGATGTAGGCCGACACGTCGTTGGCCTGGGTTTCGATGACCGGCAGCGCCGTCAGCGAGCCCGAGCCCTGGTCCTTGTTCAGCTTCGCCGCGCGCTCGAGCAGGCGGGAGTGCAGATAGAACACGTCGCCCGGATAGGCTTCGCGGCCCGGCGGGCGGCGCAGAAGCAGCGACATCTGGCGGTAGGCGACGGCCTGCTTGGACAGGTCGTCATAGATGATGACCGCGTGCATGCCGTTGTCGCGGAAGTACTCGCCCATGGTGCAGCCGGTGAAGGGCGCGATGTACTGCATCGGCGCCGGATCCGAGGCGGTGGCCGCGACGACGATCGAATATTCGAGCGCGCCCTGCTCTTCCAGCACCTTCACGAACTGCGCGACGGTCGAACGCTTCTGACCGACCGCGACGTAGACGCAGTACAGCTTGATGTTCTCGTCCGGCTGCGCGTTGAGCGGCTTTTGGTTCAGGATGGTGTCGAGCGCGATCGCGGTCTTGCCGGTCTGACGGTCGCCGATGATCAGCTCGCGCTGGCCGCGGCCGATCGGGATCAGGGCGTCGATCGCCTTGAGGCCGGTCGCCATCGGCTCGTTCACCGACTTGCGCGGAATGATGCCGGGCGCCTTGACGTCGACGCGCATGCGCTTGTCGGCCTGGATCGGGCCCTTGCCGTCGATCGGATTGCCGAGCGCGTCGACGACGCGGCCGAGCAGACCCTTGCCGACCGGCGCGTCCACGATGGCGCGGGTGCGCTTGACGGTCTGGCCTTCCTTGATTTCGCGGTCGGCACCGAAAATAACGACACCGACGTTGTCGGTCTCGAGGTTCAGCGCCATGCCGCGGGTGCCGTTCTCGAACTCGACCATTTCGCCGGCTTGGACGTTGTCCAGACCGTAGACGCGGGCGATACCGTCGCCGACGGACAGCACCTGTCCGACTTCGGAGACTTCAGCTTCCTGGCCGAAATTCTTGATCTGGTCCTTGAGGATCGCGGAAATTTCCGCGGCGCGGATGTCCATCAGCCTGCCTCTTTCATCGCGTGCTTGATCGAATTGAGTTTGGTGCGAAGCGAACCATCCACCATGCGGCTGCCCAGCTTGACGACGAGGCCACCGATGATCGAAGGATCAATCTTCACGTTCAGCGCGACATCCTTGCCGGTCACCGATTTCAGGGCGACCTTGAGGGCATCGAGATTCTTGTCCGAGAGCGCTTCCGCCACGGTGACGTCGGCCGTCGTCTCGCCCTTGAACTTGGCGACGAGCGCGCGGTAGGCGCGAATGACGTCGGCCACCGCGAACAGGCGGCGGTTGGCCGTCAGCACTTTCAGGAAGTTGGCGGCGATGCCGGCGATGCCCGCCTTGTCCAGCACGGCCGAGAGGGCCCTGGACTGGGCATCGGCCGCGAACACCGGGCTACGGACGAGGCGCTTCAGATCGGCGCTCTCGTTCAGCAGGGCCTCGAATTTGTCGAGATCGGCTTTGACCGCGTCGACCAAATTCTGGTCGCGGGCCAGTTCAAACAAGGCCGTTGCATAACGGCCGGACACACCGGAAACGGACGTATCTTCTGCAGCCACAGACGCGCTCTTTTTGCTGTCAAACTCGCAAGGGAAAAACCGTCGCCACGAAGCGGCGCCTAGCGATCCAAGCCCTTGGAATTCAAGCGGGACTTCGATTTTCGACCAGCACGGGAGGTGCCGGGCTCGTTAAAATCGCGGCTTTGCTAACATAGCAGGCGCGCAGGTGCAACATGACGCCAAATTAAAGGCATGAGGTTCTGTCGCCAGTTCGTCGCAGCCGCGCGACACATCGCGCGCCGAGGGGCCGGCCGAGGCGGCGGCCTCCCAGCTCACGGAAATTGGCGCCGGCCCTGCCGCCGCGCCCTCCATTGGTTCCTGCCCCCAGCGCATAGCCGCCATGAACACGGATCGCTGAGGCGTGAATCCGCCCCAGCGAGTTCCACGCGCCGAATACTTATTGAATTCTAAACGCTGGCGGCGATGACTTCGCTTTACAGTATTTGTAAGTAATCGGTAGGTTAATAAATCGTTAAAGCCGAAGATTTCGGAACATCGGCCGAATATCGCGCGGCGGTAACAAGATATTTCATGACGACACATACCGGATTTACTGCCCAATTCACGCCTCATTAGGAATCGAAACGCCAACCCGCTCACAAACTGATGGGGGCTCCACTTGCCACAAATGTGGCAATACTAGCTTAGGGACCATTAAATGCTGTCTTTGAAGACGCTGGGCTTTGTGACCCGGCCGCGCACGGCGATTGCTTTCGTCGCCGCAACTCTGATCGTCGGTGGAACTGCCACCGAAGCTTCCGCCAAATCCCGGCATCACCGGCATCACCACCGCCACCACGCCCAGACCGAGGCCAACGCGACCTCCGATTGGCGCAATGCCAATGCGTCGATGACGCCGACCTCCGGCACCGGCCACAGCTTCTCCGGCGTGGCCTCCTATTACGGCAACGAGTCCGGCAGCCGGACCGCCTCGGGCCAGCGCTTCAACCAGAACGCCATGACCGCGGCGCACCGTTCGCTGCCGTTCGGCACCAAGCTGCGCGTCACCCACCGCGGCCAGAGCGTGATCGTCACCATCAACGACCGCGGCCCGTTCATTCGCGGCCGTGTCCTCGACCTCTCCACGGGTGCAGCCCGCGCCATCGGCCTCACCGGTGCCGGCGTCGGCCGCGTCACCGCGGAGGTCGTCTCCTAAAGGCGCGACGAGCCGCCTACCCGCGCACTTTTCATCAGTTTGATGCGCGCATGAAAACAAGCCCGCGGTCTTGGGGGACCGCGGGCTTTTTTACGTCCCGTCATTGCGAGCGCAGCGAAGCAATCCAGAATCTTTCCGCGGAAAGACTCTGGATTGCTTCGTCGCAAGGGCTCCTCGCAATGACGTGGAGAGAGTGGGGAATAGCCACTACAAAAAGCTCTGCGGATCGACGTCCACTTCGAGCTTCAGATTGCCTGTCGGCTTCGGGCAGACCGCGAGCCAGCTGCGCAAATAGTCCGACAGGTCGAAACCGCGCGCCGATTTCACCAGGATGCGGAAGCGGTAGCGGCCCTTGATGACGGCGAGCGGCGCTTCGGCGGGGCCGAGCACGACGACGCGCTCGTCGCGCGGCGCGAGCGCGACGAGCTTGCGGCCAAAGCCTTCGGCGCCCGGGCGGTCGCCGGCGGAGATGATCAGGCTGGCGAGCCGGCCGAACGGCGGATAGAGCGTCTTCTCGCGCAGCTCGATCTCGCCGTCGTAGAAGGCCTCGCGGTCGCAGGCGATCAAGGCCCGCATCACGGGATGATCGGGCTGGTGGGTCTGCAGATAGCCGACGCCGCGGCCCTGCTCGCGGCCGGCGCGGCCGATCACCTGGTTGAGCAATTGCCAGGTCCGCTCCGCCGCGCGCGGATCGCCGTTGGAGAGGCCAAGATCGGCATCGACCACGCCGACCAGATTGAGCCGCGGAAAGTTGTGGCCTTTCGCCACGAGCTGCGTGCCGATGATGATGTCGACGCGGCCCTCCGCGATTTCAGCGAGCTCGCTTCGCATCGTCTCGATCGAGGTGATGAGATCGCTCGACAGCACCATGGTGCGCGCGTCCGGGAACAGCGCGGCGGCCTCCTCCTGCAGGCGCTCGACGCCGGGGCCGACCGCAACCAGCGATTCCTCGGCCGAGCAGTTCGGGCAGATATGCGGACGCGGCATCGAGAAGCCGCAATGGTGGCAGACCAGGCGCTGGCGAAAGCGGTGATCGACCAGCCAGGCATCGCAGATGGTGCAGGCAAAGCGGTGGCCGCAGGCACGGCACAAGGTCAGCGGCGCATAGCCGCGGCGATTGAGGAAGAGCAGCGCCTGCTCGCGCCGCTCGATCGCGGTTCGGATCTCGCCGGCAAGCCGCGGCGAGATGAAGCGGCCGCGCGCGGGCGGCTCGCGGCGCAGGTCGATGGCCTCGATATGCGGCATGTGCTGGCCGCCGAAGCGCGAGGGCAGCGCGATGCGCTGATAGCGGTTCTTGCGCGCATTGACCTCGGATTCCACCGACGGCGTGGCGGAGGCCAGCACGACCGGAATTTTCGCGATATGCCCGCGCACCACCGCCATGTCGCGGGCATGGTAATGCACGCCGTCGTCCTGCTTGTAGGCCTGGTCGTGCTCCTCATCGACGACGATGAGGCCGAGATTGGCGTAAGGGAGAAACAGCGCCGAGCGCGCCCCGACCACGACCGGCGCCGAGCCTTCGGAGATCGCGGCCCAATTGCGCGCGCGGGTGCGCGGCGTCAGCTCCGAATGCCATTCGATCGGCCGCACGCCAAAGCGCTGCGCGAAACGGTCGAGGAACTGGCCGGTGAGCGCGATCTCCGGCATCAGGATCAGTGCCTGCTTGCCGCGGCGGACCACCTCGGCGACGGCTTCGAAATAGACCTCGGTCTTGCCTGAGCCGGTGACGCCGTCGAGCAGCGCGACATGGAAGGTGCCGTTGGCCGCAAGCGCGCGCATCGCATCCACACCGGCACGCTGGAGCGGCGAGAAGTCCGGCCGGCCGAATTCCGGATCGGGCGCCGGCGGCGGAGGCGGCGGCGGCATCGGCTCCACCGTGAGCGTGCCTTCATCGACGAGGCCGTCGATCACGCCCGAGGAGACACCGGCCTCCCTGGCCGCCTCGGACTTGCCGTGCAGCAGCCGGTCCGACAGCACCGCGATGACGCGCGCCCGCGCCGGCGTCAGACGCTTCGGCGGATCGCCGGTCAGGCGCACGCCGGCGCGCACCCGCTCCGGGCCGAGATTTTCGCCCATGCGCAGGCACATGCGCAGCACCATGCCGCGCGGGCTCAGCGTGTAATTGGCGACCCAGTCCACCACCGAGCGCAGCTCCGGCTTGAGCGGCGGGACGTCGAGTTTCTCGCTGACCTCCTTGAGGCGGTTGTGCAGGCGCGGATCGGGATTGGCATTCTCGCCCCAGACCACGGCCAGCACCTCGCGCGGACCGAGCGGCACACCGACGAGATCGCCCGCTTTCAGCTCCATGCCGCGCGGCACCTTGTAGGAATAGGTCTGGTCGAGCGCGACCGGCACCAGCACGTCGACCATGCGGGTGGCGGGGGCGGTGTTGCTGCGCGACGATTGGTCCATGAGCTGAGAATCGGAACCTTGAGGCCTTGAGGCTAGCGCCGCGCGGCGGCCTTAGCGAACAGTAAACTGGTGTGATGCGATATACTGTGCGGAATCACCACGTCCAGAGCGCATGAGCAAAGCGGCCGCCCCACACATCGAGCTCGCCAGCGCCGATCCCTCGATCGCGCAGGAGATGGCGCGCTGGCTGGCGCATCTCGGCGCCGAGCGGCGGCTGTCGCCGAAGACGCTGGAGGCCTATGGCCGCGACTTGCGGCAGTGCCTGGATTTCCTCAGCAATCATTGGGGCGAGCGCGTCACGCTCAAGCGCTTCAACGCGCTGGAGGCGACCGACGTGCGCGCCTTCATGGCGATGCGCCGGGCCGACGACATTGCCGGCCGCAGCCTGATGCGTGCGCTGGCGGGCCTGCGCTCGTTCGGACGTTTCTTGGAGCGCGAGGGCAAGGGCAAGGTCGGCGCATTGTCGGCGATCCGCGCGCCGAAGGTGGCGAAGAGCTTGCCAAAACCCCTGCCGATGGCATCCGCAAAGCGTCTTGCCGATGCCGACGAGCGTGCCGGCGAGGAACGCGAGACCTGGATCCTGGCGCGCGATGCCGCAGTGATGGCGCTCTTGTACGGATCGGGGCTGCGCATCTCCGAAGCGCTCTCCCTGAAGCGCCGCGAGGTGCCGCGTCCCGGCGAGGGCGACGTGCTGGTCGTGACCGGCAAGGGCAACAAGACCCGCATGGTGCCGGTGCTGCAAAACGTGCTGGAGCTGGTGCAGGAATACGTTTCGATGTGCCCCTATCCGCTGCCGGCGGAAGGGCCGATCTTCGTCGGCGCACGCGGCGGTCCCTTGAGCCCGCGCATCATCCAGCTCGCGATGGAGCGGCTGCGCGGTGCGCTCGGGCTGCCGGACAGCGCCACGCCGCACGCGCTGCGCCATTCCTTCGCCACGCACCTGCTCTCGCGCGGCGGGGACTTGCGCGCCATCCAGGAATTGCTCGGCCATTCCTCGCTGTCGACGACGCAGGTCTATACCGGGATCGATTCCGAGCGGCTGCTGGAGGTCTATGCCAGCGCGCATCCGCGGCGCTGAGGCACGGCCGTGCGCACCGCACCGCAACGGCAGACAGGCCGTCGACGACCGGTGGAATAGAGCGGATTTCCGTTTACGCGCGTAGGTGGATGGTGCAAAAGACCAATAGGCGGCATGTGCGACCCGCGACTATCGTCTACGGCGTGTGGAAAATGAACAAGACCTCTCCGGGAATGACTGTGGCGGTGCTGGCCGGAATCGCCGTGCTGATGCCGACCAGCGCCTATGCCTATCTGGATCCGGGGAGCGGCGCCTTCGCCGTACAGGCGCTGCTTGCCGGCATTGCCGGCGGCCTGATCGCCATTCGAGCGTACGGAAAGCGGGTGATGGATTTCTTCCGGCGCTCGAAATCGTCGCCGGACGTCGCCACCAGCAGATCCATACCGGACCGCGATGCGTGATCCCGGATCGTTCCGCGATCCCTCAGGCTACGTCTTCACCCATGCTGGCCGAGTTTTTCGCGCGGTCGACGACGAAGCATATCGCAACTTCCTGCTGCTGAAATCGTCGGGCGCCTACGACGCGCTGATGGAAAGAGGATGGATCGTCGCCGCGGAGGAGGCAAGCTCCGACGAGGCGACGCAGACTCTGATCCATGCCGAATCGGATCGACTGAAAGTCCTGGAGCATCCGCGCGTCCCGTTCATCTCCTATCCATATGAATGGCCGTTCGAGTTGCTCAAGCGCGCCGCACTGCTCCACCTCGATGTCCATCTGCTCGCGCTCGATTTCGGACTGACGCTGTCGGATGCGACCGCGTACAATATTCAGTTCATCGGAATCCGGCCGGTCTTCATCGACATTTCTTCATTCGTGCCGTACCGGGACGGCGACTATTGGGACGGCCACCGGCAGTTCGTCGAGCAGTTCGCGAACCCCTTGCTGATGCGCGCGCTGCTCGGCGTCGCCCACAACGCCTGGTACTGGGGCGCGCTGGAAGGCATTCCGACCGCCGACATGGCCGCACTGATCGGATGGCCCAAACGGTGGCTCTCCCCGGACGTCCTGACCAACATCACGCTTCCGGACCGTTTTCAGCGACGGGCACGCCGCGAGCCGGATCAGCCCTCACGTCAGCCAAAGCCGCTGCCCAAAGCCGCGCTTCAGATGATGTTGCGCCGGTTGCGGCGCTGGATCTCCAATCTCGCGCCGAAAGACGTCGGACCGACCGAATGGCAGCAATATGAGCGCGGCAATCTTTCGTATTCCGACACCGAGGAAAGCAGGAAGGAGAAATTCGTCAGTTGCTTCGCGCAGAACAATACGCTGGCCTGCGCGTGGGACATCGGCTGCAACACCGGTCGGTATTCGCAAGCGCTTTTGCAAAACGGGGTCCGGTCCGTGATCGGGTTCGACGCCGATCTCAATGCGCTCGACGTTGCGGTGGCGCGTGCGACCGCGGACAATCTGGACTTTCTCCCGCTGTTCAGCGATGCCGCAAATCCAAGCCCCGGTCAGGGCTGGGCGGAGACCGAGCGTTCGGGGCTGCATTCGCGCAGCCGCGCGGACGCCGTCATCGCGCTCGCGATCGTGCACCATCTCGCGATCGGCCGGAACATTCCGCTGCCGTCGGTGCTGGATTGGCTCGTCGGACTGGCACCCCGCGGCGTGATCGAGTTCGTTCCGAAGTCCGACCCGATGATCCAGCGCATGCTGCGATTGAGGCGCGACATCTTCGATGGCTATGACGGCGAGCAATTCGAGCGCGCCTTGACCCGCCATGCAGCGATCGTGCGGCGGCTCGAGCTCACCCCGGGCGGCCGCACGCTGTACGAATTCGCAACACAGGCCGGTGGAGACTGAAATGCCGCTACGATCCGATGACAGATTCGTCCTGCTCCGCGCCGTCGCGACGGCTGTGCTTCTGTCCACGATGGCCCTCCTCAATTTTTACGCAGCGAACATGAGCGCGCTGGCTGGTCCGTCGCGCGTGTTGCAATACGCGGCCGGCATCATGGCGATCGCGGCGGTTCTCTCGGTGTGTCTCGCCTTGCTGCTGCGCAAGGTCCCGCCATGGCGCATCGTTCTGGCGGTCGGGCTGACGATCTTCGTCTTCTTCGCTTATCGCGTCGAGCTGGTCGAGTACGAGATGAAGGGCCGCTTCGGCGACTGGGCCGCGATCGCCTGGACCGTGATGGCCATCGCCACCGGCATCGGTGCCCTGATTGTCATCCGCCGACCTGCGCTCGTGACAATCGCACTGGTGGCGTCGTTGGCGTTTGCCGCCCTGCCCGTCACCCGCATCGCGACCGCGCTTGTGAAGGAGCAGCGCGCGCCGCGCCCGGTCCCGGGCGCCGGTGAGCCGGCGATGAAGCTTACGATGTCTCCCAACATCTATTGGATCGTGCTCGATGCCTATCCGAGGCAGGACGTCCTCAAGGAAGATTTTTCATTCGACAACAGCGGCTTCCTCGCCTCACTCGGCGCGAAGGACTTTACGGTATTTCGCAATGCCCGCTCGAATTTTCCGGCGACGGCCAATTCGATATCGAGCACGGCCAACGCCGACTACACCGTCGAGGGCGAAGGCAAGGACCTCAAGGCTTTCCCGCTGGAGCGGCTATATCCGCTCGTTCGAGGCAAGAACCGGACGGTGGCCCGGCTCACCTCGGCCGGATACAGCTATGTCCATTTTGAAAACGGCTATGACAACCTGACCAAATGCGCGTTCGACGGGCCGCGTTGCCTGCGCGGGAATGTCGGGCTGGACGAGATGGACGTCGCCATTCTCTCCAACACACCGATCATCGACTTGATCATCGGTCGGCGGCAGTCGCCGTTTGCGTGGGGCGGCGTCGATGACCTGACCCGTCTGTTGAATGAGGTCCAGGCGACTCCATCGCCGTTCTTCCTGTACGCACACATCCTGGTCCCGCATATCCCGTTCCGCTTCACGGCGGACTGCGGTTTCCGCTCGGCCGCCCCGGACCTGCAGCGCTGGGACCCGGCGAGCCGCCCGGCCTTCCTCGACCAGCTCCGCTGCACCAACTCTCAGACGCTGACGCTCGTCGACAAGATTGTCACGTCAGATCCCGACGCACTGATCATCCTGCAGTCGGATCATGGCACGGACTTCCGCGGCCAGACCAAGCGCTCGCCATCTACCTGGTCGGACGCCGATCTCCACGAGCGCTTCGGCGTTCTGAACGCAATTCGGCTGCCGAAGCAATGCCGCGCGGCCGCTCCAGACGACATCACCTTGATCGACACCTTTCCGCTGGTCTTTGCCTGCCTGACCGGCGGCGCGTTTGAACCGCGTCAACCGCGCTTCTTTGTCACCCCGTATGACGACATGCCCGATTTCGGGGATGCGGTCGAGTTTCCGGCTGAGCGGGTACGGTGAACGACCGATGTGTCGCGGCGCGGCCTGCCCCACGGGCGCAGCCGGCAGACTGACACACTCTCGTCATAGCGCGCGTGCCTCTTGCGCAGGCTGCGCGGTTCGGTCAATCGTTGCGGAACCGACCAAGAGGGGAATCATGAGCGCACATGAAAGCATGGAGCATGCCGAGCACGCCGAACACGCGTCCGGCTCGAACAAGAAGATCGCCCTTCTGATCGCCGTGCTGGCGCTTTTCCTTGCGATCTCGGAGACGCTCGGCAAGGGGGCCCAGACCGAATCGATCAGCAAGAACGTCGAGGCCGCCAATCTCTGGGCGTTCTTCCAGGCCAAGAGCATCCGCCGCACCGTGGTGGTGACCGCGGCCGAGCAGGGCAAGCTGACGCTGGCCGCCGCGGACGAGGCGCAGAAGCCCGCCGTGCAGAAGCAGATCGAGGATTGGACCAAGACCGCGCAGCGCTACCGCTCCGAGCCCGAGACCGGCGAAGGCACCGAGCAGCTTGCGGAGAAGGCCAAGCACGCCGAGCACGACCGCGACGAGGCGACCGCGAAATACCACCATTTCGAGCTGGCCTCGGCCGCCTTCCAGATCGGCATCGTGCTGGCCTCGGCCACCATCATCACCGGCATGTTCGCGCTCGCCTATGTCGGCGGCGTGCTGACGATCGCCGGCCTGATCATGACCGCACTCGGCCTGTGGTGGCCGCATCTGCTGCATTTGCATTGAGGGGAGCGTGTGGCGCGCGCCCGAAACCACGTAGACAGTGTCATGCCCCGGCTTGACCGGGGCATCCAGTACGCCGCGGCTTCTCGGTTCAATCACTGACGTCTCTGGAATACTGGATCGCCCGGTCAAGCCGGGCGATGACAGCGAGCGTGTGGTGAACAGCTAGCGCGCCTGGTGCACGCTCTTCCTGAAACGCTGGATCATACGCAACGTGCGGGAGGACCAGCCCTCGCCGTCGCCGGCGATCAGCTCGCGGATGCGGCGCTTGATCGGGTCGACCAGCTCCGCAGCCTTGGCGCGGATCTTCAGCACCAGCCCGTAGATCCGCTCGAACCAGCGCATCTCCAGAAGCTTGGCGCGCGTGACGTCGAACACGAAGGCGGTAACGCCGACGCCGATGAGCTTCGCGAACACGATCGTGAAGACGGCGCTGGTCCAGTATTCATGCGCGAGCAGCCACAGGCCGACCAGCTTGAGCGGAAACAGCGGGACGATTGGGACCGCGAACACGATCAGCGTCATGGCCGGCGACAGCGCATCGACGCGCTCGGTCAGCCATTGCTTGAAGCGCGCAAGCGGGATGGCTGCGACGACCTTGGCAACGATCGGCTCGAGATGGTCCCACAGCCAGGCTTCGATCAGGAAGACGATCGCAAGCAGGACCCAGACCGGTTGAAGAAGGCGGCGCAGCATGTGTTTCCCGCCCGATTTGGCGCTGGGCGCTTCGCTACATATGGATGGCGCGCTTGCCGACCGCAAGCGCGGCTTCCTTGACGGCCTCCGAGCGGGTCGGATGGGCATGGCAGGTGCGCGCGAGATCTTCCGCACTGCCGCCAAATTCCATGAGAACACACGCTTCATGGATCATTTCGCCGGCTTCGCGGCCGATAATGTGCACGCCGAGCACGCGATCGGTCTTCGCATCTGCGAGAATCTTCACAAAGCCGTCGGTGGTCTGGTTGACCTTGGAGCGGCCGTTGGCGGTGAACGGAAACTTCCCGACCGTATAAGCCGTGCCCGCCTGCTTCAGTTCCTCCTCGGTCTTGCCGACGGAGGACACTTCCGGCGTGGTATACACGACGCCCGGGATCACGTCATAATTCACGTGGCCGGCCTGGCCGGCGATGATCTCGGCGACCGCGACGCCTTCATCCTCGGCCTTGTGCGCGAGCATGGGGCCTGCGACGACGTCGCCGATGGCATAGACGCCCTTCAGGCTGGTGGCGAAATGCGGATCGATCTGCACCCGGCCGCGCGCGTCCAGCGCGACGCCGGCTTCCTTGAGGCCGAGACCGTCGGTGTAGGGCACGCGGCCGATGCAGACCAGCACGACGTCGGCTTCGATGGTCTCGGCGGCACCGCCGGAAGCCGGTTCGATTTTCGCGAGCAATGCCTTGCTGTTCACCTCGACGCCGGTCACCTTCGAGCCCAGCTTGAATGCAAATCCCTGCTTTTCAAGGATGCGTTGGAATTGCTTGGCGATCTCGCCGTCCATGCCGGGCAGGATGCGGTCGAGAAATTCAACCACCATGACTTCGGATCCGAGCCGGCGCCACACGGAGCCGAGTTCGAGCCCGATCACGCCGGCGCCAATGACCAGCAATCGGCCTGGCACCTTCTCCAGCGACAGCGCGCCGGTCGAGGACACGATGCGCTTCTCGTCGATCTCGATGCCCTTCAGGCGCGCGATGTCGGAGCCGGTGGCGATCACGATGTTCTTGGTCTCGACCACCTGCGACTTGCCGTCGGCGGAGACCTCGACCTTGCCGGTGCCCAGGATCTTGCCGGTGCCCTTGAGCACGTCGATCTTGTTCTTCTTCATCAGGAACTCGACGCCCTTGACGTTGCCGTCGATGCCCTGCTGCTTGAAGTTCATCATCGACGGCAGATCGAGCTTCGGCGCGGAAACGCTCACGCCCATCTTGGCGAAGGAATGCCCGGCTTCCTCGAACATCTCGGAGGCGTGCAGCAGCGCCTTCGACGGCATGCAGCCGACGTTGAGGCAGGTGCCGCCGAGGGTTGCGTTCTTTTCGACCACGGCGACTTTCATGCCGAGCTGGGCTGCGCGCACCGCGCAGACATAACCGCCCGGTCCGGTGCCGATGACGACGAGATCGTAGGTAGCCATGAGAGAAAGTCCCGTAAGGTTAGGCGTGATGAGGATGAGTCCGCGCGGCGCCTCAGCGTCCGCCGGACACATCGAGAATGGCTGAGGTGACGTAGGAGGCCTCGTCCGAGATCAGCCAGACGATGGCATTGGCGATTTCGTCGGCGGTGCCGACGCGCTTCATCGGCACCAGATGGGCCAGACGATGGGCGCGGTCGGGCTCGCCACCGGCGGCGTGGATTTCGGTGTCGATCAGGCCGGGACGGATCGCAGCGACGCGAATGCCCTCGCCCGCGACCTCATAACCGAGGCCGACGGTGAAGGAATCGACCGCGCCCTTGGACGCGGCGTAGTCGACATAGGTGTTGGGTGCGCCGAGACGGGCCGCGACCGAGGACAGGTTGACGATGACGCCGCCCTTGCCGCCGTGCTTGGTCGACATCCGCTTCACTGCTTCACGCGCGCAGAGGATGGAGCCGGTGACGTTGACGGCCATCACGCGCTGGATGCGCTCGGCCGACATCTCGTCGACACGCACGCCGCTCTTGCCGACAATGCCGCCATTGTTGACGAGCGCGCCGAGCGTACCGAACTTGTCGGCCTCCTTGAACAAATTGAGGATGTCGCTTTCCTCGGCGACGTCGCATTTCACCGCGATGGCCTTGCCATTGCTGGCCGCGATCTGCGCGACCACCTCGTCGGCCGCATTCTTGTTGCTGGCATAGCCGACCACGACGCGGAAGCCGCGCGCGGCCGCCGCAAGCGCGGTCGCACGACCGATGCCGCGGCTGCCGCCGGTGATGACAACGACTTTATCCGTCACGCGCGCCTCCATGGTTCGACACGCGCCGTCGCATCAGTCGCGACGGCGCTCGCAACGCATCAGCGATCAGAGATCGAGCACCAGGCGCGCCGGATCTTCCAGGCTCTCCTTGACGCGAACCAGGAAGGTGACGGCTTCCTTGCCGTCGATCACGCGGTGATCGTAGGACAGCGCCAGATACATCATCGGGCGCACCTCGATCTTGCCGCCGACGACCATCGGCCGCTCCTGGATCTTGTGCATGCCCAAAATGCCCGACTGCGGCGCGTTCAGGATCGGGGTCGACATCAGCGAGCCGTAGATGCCGCCGTTGGTGATGGTGAAGGTGCCGCCCTGCATTTCGTCGATCTTGAGCTGGCCGTCACGGGCGCGGCGGCCGAAATCGGCGATGCCCTTCTCGATGTCGGAGATCGACTTGTGGTCGCAGTCGCGCACGACGGGCACGACGAGGCCCTTGTCGGTGCCGACGGCGACGCCGATGTGATAGTAGTTCTTGTAGATCAGGTCGCTGCCGTCGATCTCGGCGTTGACCGCCGGGATGTCCTTCAGCGCCTGCACGACGGCCTTGGTGAAGAAGCCCATGAAGCCGAGCTTGGCGCCGTGCTTCTTCTCGAACGCGTCCTTGTAGTGCGCGCGCAGCGCCATGACGTTGGTCATGTCGACCTCGTTGAAGGTCGTGAGCATGGCCGCAGTGTTCTGCACGTCCTTGAGGCGGCGCGCGATGGTCTGGCGCAGCCGGGTCATCTTGACGCGCTCTTCGCGGGCGGCGTCATCGGCCGGCGAGGGGCTGCGGACCTGAACGGCGGCGGCGGGCTGGTTGACCGGGGTCGGCGCGGACGCGGCGCGCTCGATCGCGGCCAGCATGTCGCCCTTGGTGACGCGGCCGTCCTTGCCGGAGCCGGGAACGGTCGAGGCGTCGATGCCGGTCTCGGCGGAGAGCTTACGCACGGACGGCGCGAGCGGCGCGTCGGCCGGCGGTGCCTTCGCGGCAGCGGGCGCCGGCGCGGGAGCAGCGGCGGCAGCCGCGGGCGCAGCAGCCTTGGCCGGCGCGGCGGCGGGCTTGGCCGCGCCGGCACCGTCGGTGATCTGACCGAGCAGCGCGCCCACTGCAACGGTTGCACCATCGGCAGCGATGATCTCGCTCAGCGTGCCGGCGGACGGCGCGGGGACTTCGATGGTGACCTTGTCGGTCTCGAGCTCCACCAAGGGCTCGTCGACGGCGACGGGGTCGCCGGCCTTCTTGAACCAGCGGCCGATGGTGGCCTCGGTGACGGATTCGCCGAGCGTCGGCACACGAATTTCAGTCATGGTCTCTTCCTTAAGGGATCGCCGGTAGCGGTCATGAATTTCATACGTCATTGCCCGCGAAGGCGGGCAATCCAGTACGCCGTGACCTTCGTGATCAGAACGAAAGCCGCGGAATACTGGATGCCCCGCCCCCGTGCGCGATTGCGCACTAGGCGGGGCATGACCTAGTCCTAAAAACCTTCTCAGCTCAGTGCTTCGTCCAGGAACGCCTTCAGCTGAGCCTGATGCTTGGACATCAGACCCGTTGCGGTCGCGGCGGAGGCAGCGCGGCCGACATAACGCGGACGCCGGCTCACCCCGTTCACCTGGTTCAGCACCCATTCCAGATAGGGCTCGATGAAGTGCCAGGCACCCATGTTGCGGGGCTCTTCCTGGCACCACACCATCTCGGCCTTCTTGAAGCGCGACAGCTCGGCCACCAGCGCCTTCAGCGGCACCGGATAGAGCTGCTCGACGCGCATCAGGTAGATGTCGTCGATGCCGCGCTTCTCGCGCTCCTCGTAGAGGTCGTAATAGACCTTGCCGGAGCACAGCACGATGCGGCGGATCTTCTCGTCGGGGACGAGCTTGATCGCCTCGTTCGGCAGCATCTGGGCGTCATCATAGAGGATGCGGTGGAAGGTCGTGCCCTTCGCCAGCTCTTCCAGACGCGACACCGCCCGCTTGTGACGCAGCAGCGACTTCGGCGTCATCATGATCAGCGGCTTGCGGATCTCGCGATGCAGCTGCCGGCGCAGCACGTGGAAGTAGTTCGCCGGCGTGGTCGGGTAGACCACCTGCATGTTGTCTTCCGCGCACATCTGCAAGTACCGCTCGAGGCGCGCCGAGGAGTGCTCCGGACCCTGGCCCTCATAGCCGTGCGGCAAGAGGCAGACGAGACCGGACATGCGCAGCCATTTGCGCTCGCCCGAGGAGATGAACTGGTCGAACACGACCTGCGCGCCGTTGGCGAAGTCGCCGAACTGGGCTTCCCACAGCGTCAGCGTGTTCGGCTCGGCGAGCGAATAGCCGTATTCGAAGCCGAGCACGGCTTCTTCCGACAGGAGCGAATTGATGACCTCGTAATGGCCCTGCTCGTGACCGAGATGGTTGAACGGCGTGTAGCGGCTTTCGTCTTCTTGGTCGATCAGGACCGAATGGCGCTGCGAGAAGGTGCCGCGCTCCGAATCCTGTCCGGACAGACGGACGTGATGGTTTTCGTTGAGCAGCGAGCAGAACGCCAGCGCCTCGCCGGTCGCCCAGTCGATGCCGGCGCCGGTGTCGATGGCCTTCGAGCGGTTGTCGAGGAAACGCTGGATGGTGCGGTGAACGCGGAAGCCGTCCGGGACCTTGGTGATCTTGCGGCCGATATCCTTCAGCGTGGCGATGTCGACGCCGGTGACGCCGCGCCGCGCATCCTCTTCCTGGTCGGCGATCTTGAAGCCGGACCACTTGCCGTCGAGCCAGTCGGCCTTGTTCGGCTTGTAGGAGGTGCCGGCCTCGAACTCGGCGTCGAGCCGGGCGCGCCAGTCCGCCTTCAGCTTGTCGACCTCACCCTCGGTGACGACGCCTTCTGCGATCAGGCGCTTGGAGTAGAGCGTGAGCGTCGAGGGATGGGCCGCGATCCGCTTGTACATCACCGGCTGGGTGAAGGCCGGCTCATCGCCCTCATTGTGGCCGTAGCGGCGGTAGCACCACATGTCGATGACGACGGGCTTGTGGAACTTCTGCCGGAATTCGGTCGCGACCTTGGCTGCGAACACGACGGCTTCCGGATCGTCGCCGTTCACGTGGAAGATCGGCGCGTCGATCATCTTCGCCACATCAGACGGATAGGGCGAGGAGCGCGAGTAGCGCGGATAGGTGGTGAAGCCGATCTGGTTGTTGACGATGAAGTGCACGGAGCCGCCGGTGCGGTAGCCCTTCAGATCGGACAGGCCGAAGCACTCCGCGACCACGCCTTGACCGGCGAACGCGGCGTCGCCGTGCATCAGCAGCGGCATCACCGAGATGCGCATGTCCGGGGGATCACCGTGCTGGTCCTGCTTCGCACGCACCTTGCCGAGCACCACGGGATCGACGATCTCGAGATGCGAGGGGTTGGCGGTCAGCGACAGATGGATGCGGTTGCCGTCGAACTCGCGGTCCGAGGAGGCGCCAAGATGGTACTTGACGTCACCCGAGCCTTCGACCGCGTCGGGATTGGCCGACCCGCCCTTGAACTCGTGGAACAGTGCGCGATGGGCCTTGCCCAACACCTGCGTCAGCACGTTGAGGCGGCCGCGATGCGGCATGCCCAGCACGATTTCCTTCACGCCGAGATTGCCGCCGCGCTTGATGATCTGCTCGAGCGCGGGGATCAGGGCTTCGCCGCCGTCGAGGCCGAAGCGCTTGGTGCCGGTGAACTTGGTGTCGCAGAACTTTTCGAAGCCTTCGGCTTCGATCAGCTTCTGCAGGATGGCCCTGCGGCCTTCGCGCGTGAACGAGATCTCCTTGTCGGGTCCCTCGATGCGCTCCTGAATCCAGGCCTTCTGCGCGGCGTTGCTGATGTGCATGAACTCGACGCCGAGCGTCTGGCAGTAGGTGCGCTCGCAGATCGCGGTGATCTCGCGCAACGTGCCGTATTCAAGACCGAGCACGTGATCGAGGAAGATCTTGCGGTCGAAATCGGCCTCGGTGAAGCCGTAGGTGCGCGGATCGAGCTCTTCGCGGTTGCGCTGGGCTTCGATGCCGAGCGGATCGAGCTTGGCGTGGAAGTGGCCGCGCATGCGGTAGGAGCGGATCAGCATCAGGGCGCGGACGGAGTCGCGCGTCGCCTGAAGCACGTCGGCGGAGGAGATGTCGGCGCCCTTGGTCTGCGCCTTGGCGGCGATCTTGGCACCGACCGCCTTCTCGACTTCGGCCCAGTTGCCGTCGAGGGCGGAGGTCAGGTCATCCTTCGGGGTCAGCGGCCAGTTGTCGCGCTCCCAGGACGGGCCTTCCGCGTTCTTGCTGATGTCAGCAGGCGCGTCGTTCAGGCTCTTGAAGAACTCCTGCCACTCGGCGTCGACCGAGGACGGGTCATTCTGGTAGCGGGCGTAGATTTCGTCGATGTAGGTGGCGTTGGTGCCCTGCAAAAAGGATGACAGGGCAAAGGCTGCGTTCGCGTCCTGGCGAGACATACTTGAGTTCCTGGCGATTTCGGTTCGCGCATAACAAACGGCGCTGGCGCCGAGCTCCCCGACAGGGCTCGACGCGACAGGCACCCTTTACCCTATTTGCTGCGAAACTTCGCCCGGAAAAGCACGAAGAAGTGAATTAGCCTTTCAACTTTTCGGCAAGCGTGTGTCCGAGGCGGGCGGGCGACGGAGACACTGTAATCCCTGCGGATTTCATCGCCTCGGTCTTGGAACCGGCATCGCCCTTGCCGCCCGAGATGATGGCGCCGGCATGGCCCATGCGGCGGCCGGGAGGGGCGGTGACGCCGGCGATGAAGCCGACCATCGGCTTCTTGCGGCCGCGCTTGGCCTCGTCCTTGAGGAACTGGGCGGCGTCCTCCTCGGCGGAACCGCCTATCTCGCCGATCATGATGATCGATTCCGTCTTGGGATCGGCCAGCAGCATCTCCAGCACGTCGATGAACTCGGTGCCCTTGACCGGGTCGCCGCCGATGCCGACCGCGGTGGTCTGGCCGAGGCCTTCCTGGGAGGTCTGGAACACGGCTTCATAGGTCAGCGTGCCCGAGCGGGAGACGATGCCGACCGAGCCGGTCTTGAAGATGTTGGCGGGCATGATGCCGATCTTGCACTCGCCGGCGGTCATGACCCCCGGGCAGTTCGGCCCGATCAGGCGCGACTTGGAGCCGAGCAGCGAGCGCTTGACGCGCACCATGTCCACGACCGGAATGCCCTCGGTGATGCAGACGATCAGCGGGATCTCGGCGTCGATCGCTTCGCAGATCGCGTCCGCCGCGCCCGGCGGCGGCACGTAGATCACCGACGCGTCGGCGCCGGTCTTCTCACGCGCCTCGCGCACGGTGTCGAACACCGGCAGGCCCAGATGCGTCGAGCCGCCTTTGCCCGGCGAGGTGCCGCCGACCATCTTGGTGCCATAGGCGATCGCGGCCTCGGAATGGAAGGTGCCGTTCTTGCCGGTGAAGCCCTGGCAGATGACCTTGGTGTTCTTGTCGATCAGGATGGACATGAGGTCTGCTTTCGCGAAACTAACAGAGTGAGAGGGTCAGTGGATGCGGCGGTAGACGCCGGTGAGGACGTCGGACCAGCCTTCCGCGTCCGGCGAGAACTGAATCTTCAACGAGTAGGAATCCTCATTGATGATCTCGTAGACGTGGCGCGCATTGCCGCGGAGCGAGCCGCGCACCAGCGTCAGGGTCTTGCCGACCCACCCGCCTGAGGCGGGCGAAGGCGGCGTGTAGCCGAGCGAGTCGTACCAGAACAATTTGTAGGTCCGGTCGTCGCGGTCGAAGGTGAAGATGCCGTGGGTGGCGAAGATCTGCTTGCCGTCGCGCATCTGGACCGAGTCCTGGATCAGATAAAATCCGTTGAGGTCCATGCGCGCGACGACGTGCGAGGTGGCCGGCCCGCCCGCGTTCCAGCGCGACGGGAAGACCATCTCCTCACCATCCCATTCGCCGGCGAACGCGGCGAGGCGCGTGTGCTCGGGGAGCGGAGATGATGCGGCGAGATGGTCCTGGGTCATGGCCTTAGCCTCCCTTGACGGCCTTCACGATCTTCTGCGCGGCGTCGTCGAGATTGTCGGCGGGCACCACGTTCAGTCCGGATTCACGGATGATCTTCTTGCCAAGCTCGACGTTGGTGCCTTCGAGGCGGACCACGAGCGGCACGCTGAGGCCGACTTCACGAACCGCAGCGGTGACGCCCTCGGCGATCACGTCGCACTTCATGATGCCGCCGAAGATGTTGACCAGAATGCCCTTCACGTTGGGATCGGCAGTGATGATCTTGAACGCGGCCGCGACCTTCTCCTTGCTGGCGCTGCCGCCGACGTCGAGGAAGTTCGCCGGCGCCATGCCGTAGAGCTTGATGATGTCCATCGTCGCCATGGCAAGGCCCGCGCCGTTGACCATGCAGCCGATGTTGCCGTCGAGGGTGACGTAGTTGAGATCGTACTTGGACGCCTCGATTTCCTTGGCGTCTTCCTCGGTCTCGTCGCGCAGCGCGAGCACCTCGGGATGACGGAACAGCGCATTGTCGTCGAACGACACCTTGGCGTCGAGCACGCGGAGCTGGCCCTGCTTGGTCACGACCAGCGGGTTGATCTCCAGCATCGACATGTCCTTGGCGACGAAGGCGGCGTAGAGCTGCGCGGTGAGCTTCTCGGCCTGCTTGGCGAGATCGCCTGATAGCTTCAGCGCCTTCGCGACCGTGCGGCCGTGGTGCCCCATGATGCCGGTGGCGGGATCGACCGAGAAAGTGACGATCTTCTCAGGCGTGTTGTGCGCGACCTCCTCGATGTTGACGCCGCCTTCGGTCGAGACGACGAAGGAGACGCGCGAGGTCTCGCGGTCGACTAGGATCGAGAGGTAGAATTCCTTGTCGATGTCCGAGCCGTCCTCGATGTAGAGGCGGTTGACCTGCTTGCCGGCGGGGCCGGTCTGCACGGTCACCAGGGTTGCGCCCAGCATCTGCTTGGCGAACTCGGAGACTTCAGCGGCCGACTTGGCGATGCGGACGCCGCCCTTGTCGCCGGCCGAGGCTTCCTTGAACTTGCCCTTGCCGCGGCCGCCGGCATGGATCTGGCTCTTCACCACCCAGACCGGGCCGGGCAGCGCCTTGGCCGCAGCTTCGGCGTCGCTCGCTTTAAGGACCGGGACGCCCTTGGAGATCGGCACGCCGAACTCGTTCAGCAGCGCTTTGGCCTGATATTCATGGATATTCATATGGTCGCTCCCTGAACCCGCGGGCGGTGACCTCATGGGCCCACCTCAGTCTTGTGGCTGGCATACCATATACCACAGGAACTGCAACCCGGATTCTTTGACTTCGAGATCTCTGGACTAGGGAACCCGCCCCGGCAGTGGGTCCCGGAAATGAAACCGCCGAAGACCGGGTTTCGATCTTCGGCGGGATGTCGTTTGCGCCTTAGCGGCCGAGAAGATCGGGTGCGATCTTCTTGCAGGCATCGACCAGGCCCTGCACGGCGCCGACCGACTTGTCGAAGGCTTCGCGGTCCTTGCCGGCGAGCTCGATCTCCACCACGCGTTCGACGCCCTTGGAGCCGATCACGACGGGCACGCCGACATACATGTCCTTCACGCTGTACTCGCCGTTGAGATAGGCGGCGCAGGGCAGCACGCGCTTCTTGTCCTTCAGATAGCTCTCAGCCATCGCGATCGCGGAGGCCGCCGGCGCGTAGAAGGCCGAGCCGGTCTTCAGCAAATTGACGATCTCGGCGCCGCCGTTGCGGGTGCGATCGACGATTTCGTCGAGGCGCGCCTGCGAGGTCCAGCCCATCTTGACGAGGTCGGGCAGCGGAATGCCGGCGACGGTGGAGTACTTCACCAGCGGCACCATGGTGTCGCCGTGGCCGCCGAGCACGAAGGCGGTGACGTCCTCGACCGAGACGTTGAACTCGTCGGCAAGGAAGTAGCGGAAGCGGGCCGAATCCAGCACGCCGGCCATGCCGACGACCTTCTTGTGCGGCAGGCCGGAAGCCTTCTGCAGCGCCCAGACCATGGCGTCGAGCGGGTTGGTGATGCAGATGACGAAGGCATCGGGGGCGTACTTCTTGATGCCAGCACCGACCTGCTCCATGACCTTGAGGTTGATGGAGAGGAGGTCGTCGCGGCTCATGCCGGGCTTGCGCGGCACGCCGGCGGTGACGATGCAGACCTTGGCGTTGTCGAGCGCCTCATAGGAGTTCGCGCCAGTGTAGTGGGCGTCGAAGCCGTCGACCGGCGAGGACTGCGCGATGTCGAGCGCCTTGCCCTGCGGCACGCCTTCGGCGATGTCGAACATCACGACGTCGCCCAGTTCTTTCAGGCCGATGAGGTGAGCCAGCGTTCCGCCGATCTGACCGGAGCCAATCAAAGCAATCTTGTCGCGCGCCATGTGAACCTGTCCTTTAGACCACGTAAGGAGGGGAAAACTGAGACGGGTGGTTATCCCTTTCGCCTCCCCCGTTCAAGTCGCCCAATGCCCAATTGTCGGGCTTGCCGCGATAGCAGCCAGCATACCCGCTCCGTCATTCCGGGATGCGCCGACAGGCGCAGGCCCGGAATCCATAACCACGCCCGCGCTTGCGGCTTGCCGCATGCGCGGCAAATTTAAGTAGCGCGAATGGCCCAAGGGCCACGCGAGCCGGGA
Organism: Bradyrhizobium sp. NC92; assembly: GCF_025200865.1. Taxonomy (NCBI): domain Bacteria; kingdom Pseudomonadati; phylum Pseudomonadota; class Alphaproteobacteria; order Hyphomicrobiales; family Nitrobacteraceae; genus Bradyrhizobium; species Bradyrhizobium sp. NC92. Next base: position 414,057 of record NZ_CP104171.1, on the reverse strand, counting down.
GTATGGATTCCGGGCTCGCGCTCCGCGCGCCCCGGAATGACACCGGGGACGATGGTGAAATAGGACTTAAGTCTCCACCAGGCCCTTGGTCGAGCCGCTGGCGGTGGAATCCTTGCGGCCGTGAGGCAGCGCCAGATAGGATTCCGAGCTCATTTCGATCAGGCGCGAGGCGGTCCGTTTGAACTCCATGGCCTCAACACCCTCGGTCGCGAGGTAAAGTGAGATCGGGTTGGCGTCGGCCGAGGCCATCAGCTTCACGGCGTTGTCATAGAGCGTATCAATCAGCGTGATGAAGCGCTTGGCCGCGTTGCGCTGGGAGGAGTCCATCACTGGAATATGGTCGACCAGGATGGTGTGATAGTCGTGCGCCAGCCTGAGGTAGTCGGATGCGCCGAGCGGCTGCTCGCAGAGGTCTGCGAAGGAGAACCGCGCCACGCCATGGGCCGAGCACGGCACGTGCAGGATGCGCCCCTTGATCGAAATGTCGCGCGGCTTGCATTTGGCATTGCCGGTCATCTTCACCCAGGCGCGGTTGAGCGCGGCGTCGGCATCGCCATCGGCCGGCGTCAGCCACATCCGCACGCCCTGAAGTTTTTCGAGCCGGAAGTCGGTGCGCGCATCGAGCCGCGCGACGTCCATGTGGTCGGTGATCTGCTTGATGAAGGGCAGGAACAGCGAGCGGTTGAGGCCGCCCTTGTAGAGATCGTCGGGCGCGACGTTGGAGGTCGCGACCACGACGGTGCCGAGCTCGAACAGTTTCGCGAACAGGCGGCCCAGGATCATCGCGTCCGCGATGTCGGTAACGTGGAATTCGTCGAAGCAGAGCAGCCAGCTCTCCTCGAAAATCGCGTTGGCGGTCAGCGCGATGACGTCGCCATCGGCGATCTCGCCGCGCGCGATGCTCTGGCGGTAGTCGTAGATGCGCTCGTGCACGTCCGCCATGAACTCGTGGAAATGCGCGCGGCGCTTGTGCTCGACCGATGAGTGCTGGAAGAACAGGTCCATCAGCATGGTCTTGCCGCGGCCGACCTCGCCATGGATGTAGAGCCCGCGCGGCGCCTCGTCCTTGTCACCAGAGCTGAACAGGCGGCTGAGCAGGCCTTGCTTGCGAGCGGGCTTGTAGGTCGAGAGCCGCAGGTCGAGCGCCGCATAGGCCTCGGCGACCTCGGCCTGCGCGGCATCGGGCTCGATCGCGCCGGATGCGATCTCGGCCTGGTAGGCCTCGCGGAATGAGGAGCTTTCGGTGGAGAGCATGGCCCTTTACGGCCAGAGACCGGCGGAAATTGCAAGCCGTGAAATGAGGTCAGAGCTATGCGGTTTCGTGTCCCGGACGCGCTGCAGCGTGCAACGCTGCTGCGCAGAGCCGGGACCCACCGTCTCGTTCATCACCACATTTACGTTCATCGCGGAGCACTGGGCCCCGGCTCTGCGGCCGGGGCACGAGAGCGGTGCTACTCACACAGCTCATAGGCGTCCTCGACCACATACGGGCCACCGCCGGTGGAGGCGCGCGAGGAGAACAGCACGAAGCGTTCCGCCATGAACGCCTTGCTCGGGAAGTAGCCGCGGATCGAGAGATAGTCGGCGACGTCGCGGTCGGAAGCGTCGTGTAGCCGCGCGAGCGTGACGTGGGGGATGAACTTGCGTCCCTCGGGGTCGAGGCCGATCCGCTGCATCATGCGCTCGAGCTCGGCCTGCAATTCCATCAGCGGCTTGCTCGGCGCGATGGTGGCGACCACTGCGCGCGGCTTGCGGCCGCCGAAGCTGGTGAGCCCCTGCACCTTCACCTCGAACGGCTTGCGGTCGACGCGAAACAGCATCGAGGCGATCTCGTTGGCGGAAGCGCCGTCGATGTCGCCGATGAAGCGCAGGGTGACGTGATAATTTTCGGGATCGATCCAGCGGGCGCCGGGGAGGCCGCCCCTCAAGTTGGAAAGCGACTGGCCGATCTCGGCCGGAATTTCCAGACCCGTGAACAAACGCGGCATCGTTTCGCACTCCCGATGCTTGGGTACAGTCCTCGAAGTGCGAGAACCATATCCAAATTAGAGCCGGCGACGAATCACCGGTACCCTGATTCCTATCGCAGTTGTGTGACTCTGCGAAGCATGCCGCGCCTCACCCCGGTAAAACCCTGGGAATTAGGGTTAGCTTTGCCTGGTTTTCAACGCCGTTGCTCAGCGATCGTGCCAACGAATGCCTCCACCGTGGGCATGATCCTGCCGACGATGATGTCGACGCCCTCAGCGGTCGGATGAATGCCGTCGGCCTGGTTGAGCTTGGCGTCGGCCGCGACGCCCTCGAGGAAGAACGGATAGAGCGGCACGTCGAATGTCTTCGCCAGATCCGGATAAATCGAATTGAAGCGCGCGGCGTATTCGGCGCCGTAATTCGGCGGCGCCAGCATGCCGCAGAGCATGACTGAAATCTTTCGCGCCTTGAGCCGCTGGACGATGTCGGTCAGCGCCGCGCGCGCCACGTCGGGATCGATGCCGCGCAGCGCGTCATTGGCGCCGAGCTCGACGATGACGCCGTCAGTTCCATCGGGCACCGACCAGTCGAGCCGGTCGCGGCCGCCCGAGGTGGTGTCGCCGGACACCCCGGCATTGGTCATGTCGATCTCTATGCCTTTGGCCTGTAAGGCTTTTTGAAGCTTTTGGGGGAACGCCTCCTGGGCCGGAAGGCCGAAGCCGGCGCTCAGGGAATCGCCGAGGACGACAAGCTTGACCGGTTTTGTCGCGCCCGCCCAAGCCGGGTTCGCCATCGTCATGAAGGCGAGCATCAACACGGCTATGTGCATGAACAATCCGTAACGCCTCTCGACCCCGCGTGCGGAGTTGCCATATGACCGGACCATGGACACTCGCATCGACCTCTCTTCGCTCGCCGCTACTGCCGCGGACACCATCGCCATCTCCAACGTCAATCTGTCATTGGGCACGGGCGCGGCACGCGTTCACATCCTCAAGGATATCAGCCTGCGCGTCGCCTCGGGCGAGACGATCGGCCTGATCGGCCCGTCAGGCTCGGGCAAATCCACGCTGCTGATGGTGATGGCGGGGCTGGAGCGTCCTGACAGCGGAGAGGTGGTGGTGAATGGCACGCCTTTCAATGCCCTCGACGAGGACGCGCTGGCGCGCTTCCGCGGCCGCCAGGTCGGCATCGTCTTCCAGTCCTTCCACCTGATCCCGACCATGACAGCACTGGAGAACGTCGCGGTGCCGCTGGAGCTCGCCGGCAATCCCGACGCCGCCAAGCGCGCGGCAGAGGAGCTGCAATCGGTCGGGCTCGGCGACCGCCTGCATCATTATCCGACGCAGCTCTCCGGCGGCGAGCAGCAGCGCGTCGCGCTCGCCCGCGCGCTGGCACCCGATCCCGCGATCCTCGTCGCGGACGAGCCGACCGGCAATCTCGACGAAGCGACCGGAAAGCAGATCGTCGATCTGCTGTTCACCAAGCATGCCGAGCGCGGCATGACCTTGGTGCTCGTGACGCACGATTCCTCGCTCGCACACCGCTGCGACCGCGTCATCCGCCTGCGCTCCGGGCGCATCGACACGCAGTCTGCGCCGGCATGAGCGCCGTGGCCGAACCGTTCGCGAAGCCGAACGCCGTCGCGCTGTCGCTGCGCTACGCCTTGCGCGAATTGCGCGGTGGCCTGCGCGGCTTCTACGTCTTCATCGCCTGCATCGCGCTCGGCGTGATGGCGATTGCCGGCGTCGGCTCGGTGTCCGCCAGCCTGAGCGATGGTCTCGCGCGCGAGGGCCGCACACTGCTCGGCGGCGACGTCTCGTTCGTGCTGTTCCAGCGCGAGGCCAAGCCGGAAGAGGTCGCGTTCCTGCGCTCGCGCGGCACGCTGTCGACCGCTGCGACCTTGCGCGGCATGGCGCGTTCGGCTGACGGCAAGCTGGCGCTGGTCGAGATGAAGGCGGTCGATAGCACCTATCCGATGCTAGGGCAGCTGACGCTGGCGCCGCCCCTGCCGATGGCCGATCTGCTCGCCGAGCGCGACGGTGCGTTCGGCGCCGCCGCCGATCCGACGCTGCTGGCGCGGCTTTCGCTCAAGACCGGCGACCGCGTCACCATCGGCGCGGCGACCTTCCAGATCCGCTCGACGGTCGAGGCCGAGCCCGACAAACTCGCGGGCGGCATCGGCTTCGGGCCGCGCTTTTTGATCAGCGAGGCGGCCTTGCGCGCCACCGGCCTGATCCAGCCCGGCAGCCTGGTGCGCTGGGTCTACCGGGTCAAGCTGCCAGAGGCTGCGAACAACGAGCGCGCCACCGAAGCCTTCATCGCGGATGCGCGCAGCGCCGCGCCGCAAGCCGGCTGGGAGATCCGCAGCCGGTCCAATGCCTCGCCGCAGCTCGAGCGCAATATCAGCCGCTTCACGCAGTTCCTGACCCTGGTCGGCCTCGCCGCGCTGCTGGTCGGCGGCGTCGGGGTCGCCAATGCCGTCAAGAGCCACATCGACCGCAAGCTCGAGGTGATCGCCGCCTTCAAGGCCGTCGGCGCCACCGGCCGGGACGTGTTCGGCATCTACCTGGCGCAAGTGGTCCTGCTGGCGGCGATCGGATCCGTGATCGGCCTTGCGCTCGGCGCCGCGATGCCCTTTGCCATCGTTGGCCTGTTCGGCAAGCTGCTGCCGCTGCCGGTGGTGCCGGCCGTGCATGCCGACGAGCTCGCGCTGTCCTTCGTCTACGGCCTCCTCACTGCGCTTGCCTTCGGCCTGTGGCCGCTCGGGCGCGTGCACGACGTGCCGGTGGCCGCGCTGTTCCGCGACACCATCAGCTCCGAATGGCACCGGCCGCGTGCGGGCTATCTCGTGTTCATGGGGGTCGTGATCGCGCTGCTCATCGCGGTCGTGATCGGCCTGTCGTTCGACAAGCGCATCGCCGCGGTGTTCGTGGCCTCCTCCGTCGTCGTGTTCGCCTTGCTGCGCGGCATCGCCGCCCTGCTGATGGCGATCGCACGCCGGCTGCCGCGGACGCGGCTGCCGATGCTGCGGCTGGCGATTGCCAACATCCACCGGCCGGGCGCGCTGACGCCTTCAGTCGTGCTGTCGCTGGGACTCGGGCTCGCCGTGCTCGTCACCATCACCCAGATCGACGGCAATCTGCGCCGGCAGTTCCTGGCCGCGCTCCCCGACCAGGCACCGTCGTTCTTCTTCATCGACATTCCGAGCGCGCAGGCCGAGCAGTTCGACGCCTATCTGCACCGGATCGCCCCCGGCGCCCGAATCGAGGACGTGCCGATGCTGCGCGGGCGCATCGTCGCCGCGCGCGGGGTGCGCGCCGAGGAGCTCAAGCCCACAACCGATTCCGAATGGGTGCTGCAGAGCGACCGCGGGCTGACCTACACCGCCGAGCTGCCCAAGGGCTCCAAGGTGGTCGAGGGCGAGTGGTGGCGCGCCGATTATTCCGGCCCGCCGCTGGTCTCGATGGAGAAGAAGATCGCCGACGGGCTCGGCCTCAAGCTCGGCGACGAGGTGGTGGTCAACGTGCTCGGCCGCGACATCCCGGCGAAGATCAGCAATTTGCGCACGATCGACTGGCAGGGGCTCGGCATCAATTTCGTCCTGGTGTTCTCGCCCAACGCCTTCAAGGGCGCGCCGCACACCCACATCGCGACGCTGACGGAAGCGGGCGGAAATGCGGCGGGCGACGGCAAGATCATCAAGGAGATCGCCGACGCCTATCCGATGGTGACGAGCGTGCGCGTGCGCGAGGTGATGCAGACGGTCGGCTCGGTCGTGACCAATCTGGCCCTGGCGATCCGCGGCGCCAGCGCCGTGACCCTGATCTCGGCGATCCTGGTGCTGGGCGGGGCGCTCGCCGCCGGCCACCGCCACCGGGTCTATGATGCGGTGATCCTGAAGACCCTGGGCGCGACGCGGCTGCGGCTGCTCGGCGCCTATGCTCTCGAATACCTCCTGATCGGCCTTGCCACGGCGGTGTTCGGGGTGATCGCCGGCAGCATCGCGGCGTGGATGATCGTCACGCGGCTGATGACGCTGAGCTTCGTCTGGCAGGCCGGCAGCGCCGCCGGCGTGGTCGCGGCCGCGCTGGTCGTCACCGTCGGGCTCGGGCTTGCCGGCACGCTGCTGGCATTGAACAAAAAGCCCGCGACGGTGTTGCGAAATTTGTGACAAATTGAAGCGGCGGATCGAGCCGGAATCGCCCCGGTTTCCGCGATTAACCACGCTGCTCGTCAGCTCCACGTCAGGATTGCCGCCAAGGGCGACATTCGGCCGCGCGTGGAAGGTTGCAGCGAATGTGTTAGTTTCCCACATATCGAATGGGTTCGGGGCCCCGATTGTGAGCCAAAATTTAGTCGGCTGGCAGCGGTCTCCGAGATAGAATTTGACGAACCGGCGGCATGGCGACCCTCATGCCGGACCGGACCAACCAACGGGAATTCGACCATGTCGGACCTAGACCGTAACTACGCTTCTCCTTTCGGCAGGGCCGCCGGGCGTGTCGACGCCGCGACGGTCGATGCCGGCCTGCGCGCCTATATGCTGCGCATCTACAACTACATGAGCATTGGCCTGGCCATCACCGGCCTTGCCGCGCTCGGCGTCTACATGGCCGCCGTGACCGACGTCCCGACGGCGGACGCCGTCCGCGTCGGCAAGCTGTTCCTGACGCCGTTCGGCTACGCCATGTTCGTCAGCCCCCTGAAGTGGCTGTTCATGCTCGCGCCGCTCGCGATGGTGTTCGTGATCTCGGCGGGCATCAACCGCCTGGCCCCCTCGACCGCCCAGATCCTGTTCTGGGTGTTCTCGGCGCTGATGGGCATCTCGCTGTCGTCGATCTTCCTGGTGTTCACCCACACCTCGATCGTGCGGGTGTTCTTCATCACCGCGGCCACCTTCGGTGCGCTGAGCCTCTACGGCTACACCACCAAGCGTGACCTGACCGGGATGGGCTCGTTCCTGTTCATGGGCCTGATCGGCATCATCATCGCCAGCCTAGTGAACCTGTTCCTGGCCAGCTCGATGCTGCAGTTCATCGTCTCGGTGGTCGGCGTGCTGGTGTTCTCGGGCCTCACCGCGTGGGACACCCAGCGGTTGAAGAACGACTACATCTACGGCTATGCCTCGGCCGGCGGTGACATCGCAGAGCGCGCGGCCATCACCGGCGCACTGTCGCTGTACCTGAACTTCATCAACCTGTTCACGCTGCTGCTGCAGCTCCTCGGCCAGCGCGAGTAGGCGACAGGACCGAGCGAACGACACGAACCCCGGCCGAGAGGCCGGGGTATTTGTTTGGGGCGGGAGCGCGCCACACGCTCAATGTCATCGCCCGCGAAAGCAGGCGATCCAGTATTCCAGAGGCAGTCGTGATTGACCGAGAGGCCGCAGCGTACTGGATTCCGCGCCTTCGCGGGGAATGACGGCGGAGAAAGTGGAGGGTCCGCTCGCAATGACGGGGGCGGAGGCGGCGGAACCCCTTCCGGCCGCCGCGGGAACACTCTAATCTTCCCGCCATGTCCGCACCCGATATCAGGCCCACCACCGAGGCCGACCTTCCCGCCATCACCGCCATCTACCAGCAGGCCGTCCGCGAGGGCACGGCGACGTTCGAGCTGGAGCCGCCTGACCTTACGGAGATGACGCGCCGCTATCGCGCGCTGATCGACGGCGGCTATCCCTATTTCGTCGCCATGCTGGACGGACGCGTGGCCGGCTATGCCTATGCCGGCGCTTACCGGCCGCGGCCGGCCTACCGCTTCACGGTGGAGAACTCGATCTATCTGGATCCGTCCTTCCACCGCCGCGGCGTCGGCTCAATGCTGCTGGAACGGCTGATCGCCGAATGCGAGACGCGCGGCTTCCGCCAGATGATCGCGGTGATCGGCGATTCCGCCAATGCCGGATCGATCGGCGTGCACACAAGGTGCGGCTTCAAGATGATCGGCACGCATCCCAGCGTCGGGCTGAAATTCGGGCGCTGGCTGGACACGGTGATGATGCAGCGCGACCTCGGCGAGGGCGCGCGCACGGTGCCGGGGAAGTAAGCTCGGTTTCGTAGGGCGGGCAAAGCGCAAGCGTGCCCACCGTTCGCGGCGATTGAGATAGGACGTGGGCACGGCGCGGTGCGCCTTTGCCCACCCTGTACCCTTGTGGGGTTCGTGGCGGCCTTCGGATGTAGACTGGCCGTCCGGGCCGATCCGCCGGGAGCAGCCTTGTCCACCTGTGCCTCGAGCACCGACGTAGGAACCGCGCCCCGGCGGAGCGACCGCGATCGAGATCCGGTAGGAGGTCGCGCCAAGAGCGCCGGTACAGGGACTGATCAGGATCGTGGTGGCCCGCCTTGCGAGCAAGGAGGTCTCAACAATGATCGAAGATGTACGCTGGTTCGTCGGGATCGACTGGGCAACGCGGAGCCATAGCGTTTGCCTGCTGGATGCCGCGGGAAGACAGGTTGCGCAGCACGAGTTCGACCATGGCGGCGCCGGGCTGACGGAGTTGCGTGACTGGCTGCTGGAGAAGACCAAGGCCGCACCGGGACAGATCGCCGTGGCGATCGAGATGCCGCACGGCCCGGTGGTGGAGATGCTGCTCGAGCACGGGTTTGCGGTGTTTGCCATCAATCCCAAGCAACTGGATCGCTTCCGCGATCGCTTCACGGTGGCCGGTGCCAAGGACGACCGCCGCGATGCTCATGTGCTCGGCGCCTCGCTGCGCACTGACCGTGCTGCTTTCCGTCGGCTTGTGGCAGACGATGCGGCGATGATTGAGCTGCGGGAGTGGTCGCGCCTGGCGGACGAACTGCAGCAGGAACGCACGCGGCTTGCCAACCGCTTGCGTCAGCAGTTGTGGCGATATTATCCCCAGGCCACCAAGTTGACCGACGATGTCGCCGACGAATGGTTCCTGGCGCTTTGGCAGAAGGTGCCGACCCCCGCCAGTGCGGTCAAGGCCAGCGAGAAGGCCATCGCAGGTGTTCTCAGGGACTATCGTATCCGCCGTCTCAATGCGGCGACGGTGCTCGGGACTTTGCGCGAGGCACCGCTGTTCGTAGCCCCCGGCACGACGGAGGCAGCCTGCGCTCACATCCGCAGCCTGGCGGCACGTCTGCACCTGGTCAATCGGCAGATCAAAGAGGCTCATCAGAACCTGGACCGGCTATGTGCCGAGTTCGAAGGAGAGGAGAAGCCGTCGGGGCAGAGCTCGGAGCAGTGCGACGTGACGATCCTACGCTCCTGGCCAGGAATCGGCAGGATCAATCTCGCCACACTGCTCGCCGAGGCCGCAGAGCCCCTGCGCAGACGAGATTACCATGCTCTGCGCGCCTTGGCAGGGGCTGCGCCGGTGACGCGGCAAAGCGGCAAACAACGCTTCGTGATCCGCCGCCTCGCCTGCAACAGGCGGCTACAGAGCGCCGTCCATCACTGGTCGCGTGTCGCCATCCAACACGACGCTGCCAGCAGGCGACGGTATGATGCCTTGCGCAGAAAAGGACACGGTCACGCGCGGGCTCTGCGCAGCGTGGGAGATCGCTTGCTTTTTGCCCTGTGCACGACGCTCAAGCGACAGACCCCATACGATGCGGACCATAACGGCACAAAGAACTCCGCGAACGGGTGAGCCCCATTCCTTTGTTCGGCCGGGCGACCATTCCTTCGTCCCGACCTGCCGAGCGCCAGAGCGCCGCCCGCAGATGCTGTCCAGGATGCCGAAGGCACCGGCAAAGCCGGCGCGCAGCGTCCTGGACTGCATCGAGCACGGCGCTACCATATTGCCCTATAAGGACGTTCCCCTTGACCAAGGGTAGGAGGTCCTACGGCAGCGTTCGTGCCGCTACACCACCGCCAGCTTGCGATCGATCACCAGCAGCACGCGCTCGAGCTCGTGGCCGCGGCGCAGGATCAGGCCGGTCGCCGAGATCACGCTGTACATGCCTTGCTTGCGCGCGAGGCGCGGGTCCTTCTCGATGCGGTAGATCGGCACTTCCGAGGCACGGCGATAGACCGAGAACACGGCGCGGTCCTTCAGGAAGTCGATGGCATAGTCGCGCCACTCGCCGTCGGCGACCATGCGACCGTAGAGATTGAGAATCCGGTGCAGCTCGAGCCGGTTGAAGGTCACCCGGTTCGGCGGCGCATGCGCCGCGGCGGGACGCGCCGCCGCGCGCTGCTCGCTCGGCTCGGCATCCTCCGACGTCAGACTCATGGGAAGCGCCTCCTCATCGCACGGCTATGACCCGGGTCCGCGAAGACCGTCCCCGGAACCGCGTTCATGACACTTGCATGATTGCGCCAACCGTTCCGCGCCGCAAGGGGCTCAACCGGTCGAATCGACAGTGCGTCTGGGCACACGCAAGGGTGGAACTCCGTCGCGGCAAACCGTCACGGGATCGTTAGCAGGAATCATAGTATCGCCGCTTTTCCGCCAACCGCCCGCCGCCCTGCATTGCGAAAAGACTGGTGTGCGTTGACCCGGTCCTTTCGGTTCCGGATTCCTCAGCCCCCAGCCCCCCGGGGTCGAACAGGATCGGGTCTGTACGCACGACAAGGAGGGCCAACGCAAGTTGGTCCTTTTTTGTTTGTGCCGCGATGTTTCCGGCCACTGTCATTCCGGGGCGCGCCTCTTGGCGCGAACCCGGAATGGCGAAGCATCAATTGCTGAGACGTTCTGCTTGCTTCAATGCAGCGACGTGTACGCCGCACCCAACATCGGGCCCGGTCGCTCGCGGCTGCCGTCCTGAACGTAGACCACCGCGCCGTCGACGCCATCGCGCGTGAGATTTTCGATCGGCACCGTCCAGCTCTCCGGACGGCCGGTCCAGTCGCCGACCTTGAGCAGGTTGCGCACCACATTGTGATAGGTGACCTGCTGTCCGCGGTTCTCGCCGCGGGTGATCGCGATCGGCACCGACTTGGCGATCGAGCAGATCCAGACCTCGCCATGCGAGACCGTGGGCTCCTTGCTCGCGGCCACCGACACGTTGATCTGCTTGCCCGAGAGCGACATCGTCACCGGCACGCTCATCACGCCGTTGCCCTTGTCGGTCTTGCCGATCGCGTTCTCGATGCCGGCGCGATCGCTGCCGATGACATGCGTGGAGCCGTTGACCACGACCTGTGGCGTGTAGACCTCGCGGTCGCCGCGCATGCGCGAATAGGCGCGCTGCCGTGCAGAGAAACGCGAATCCGCCAGCGTGTCCTTCCAGCCGAGATAGTCCCAATAATCGATCGGCATGCTCAGCGCGATGACCGAGGGATCCTTGGAGAGATCGCCGATGATCTGGTCGGCGGGCGGGCAGGAGGAGCAGCCCTGCGAGGTGAACAATTCGACGACGGCGCGGGGATCAGCCTCGGCAGGACGAATGACGGCGATGATCGCACATATGCCGAGAGCGCCCGACCAGAGCGCACCGGTCCAACGTGGAATCAGATGGGAAGCCGTCATTGTCGTCATGTCGAACGCCGCACACCGTTGCTCTCAGAGGGAAATCTTATCGCCGGATGGTCACCGTAGTCTTACGGGGCGCGGTACATTCATCCATCCGGGCCACCGTCCGAGGGGAGGTTTTCCGCCGGGCGGGCCCATCTGAAGCGTACCGCAAACGCGCGAAGGCGGCCTTTGATAGGCCGCCTTCGTTAAGGCTTCTACTCACTTCGCAGTGAGCCATCGTTCACAAATCCGCGCTTACGCCGCGAGCTTGCGCAGCACGTAGTGCAGGATGCCGCCGTTGCGGTAGTAGTCGAGCTCGTCCAGCGTATCGATGCGGCAGAGCAGCGAAACGCGCTGCAGCGAACCGTCGCCGGAGACGATCTCCGCGGTCAGCTTCTGGCGCGGCTTGAGGTCGCCGACGAGGCCACGCAGCGTGACCTTCTCGTCGCCCTTGAGGCCCAGCGACGACCAGGAGGTGCCTTCCTCGAAGGTCAGCGGCAGCACGCCCATGCCGACCAGGTTGGAGCGGTGGATGCGCTCGAAGCTCTGGCAGATCACGGCGCGCACGCCGAGCAGGCGCGTGCCCTTGGCGGCCCAGTCCCGCGAGGAGCCGTTGCCGTATTCGGCGCCGGCGAACACCACCAGCGGCACCTTCTCTTCCTGGTACTTCATCGCGGCGTCGTAGATCGACATCTGCTCGCCGTCGGGCCAGTGCTTCGTCAGGCCGCCCTCGGGGATGTTGCCATCGGCGCCCTTCAGCATGAAGTTCTTGATGCGGATGTTGGCGAAGGTGCCGCGCATCATCACTTCATGGTTGCCGCGGCGCGTGCCGTACTGATTGAAGTCGGCCGGACGCACCTGGTGCTCGCTGAGATATTTCCCGGCTGGCGAGGTGAGCTTGATCGAGCCGGCCGGCGAGATGTGGTCGGTCGTGATCTTGTCGCCGAACATGGCGAGGATGCGCGCCTCGACGATGTCGGTGACCGGCTCCGGCTCCTTCTTCATGCCATCGAAGTAAGGCGGGTTCTGCACATAGGTCGAGGACATGTTCCAGCGATAGGTCTCGCTTTCGACCGTCTTGATCTTGCGCCAGTTGGTGTCGCCCTTGAACACGTCGGCGTACTTCTTCTTGAAGATCGACGCGGTCACGAACTTCTTCATGAAGGCGTTGATCTCCTTGGTCGTCGGCCAGATGTCCTTCAGGTACACCGGCTTGCCGTCCTTACCCTCGCCGAGCGGCTCGGTGGCGAGATTCTTGGTGACGCTGCCGGCGAGCGCATAGGCGACCACCAGCGGCGGCGAGGCCAGGTAGTTCGCCTGCACGTCCGGCGAGACGCGGCCTTCGAAGTTGCGATTGCCGGAGAGCACGGCGGCCGCGACGACGCCGTTGTCGTTGATCGACTTCGAGATCTCCTCGGGCAGCGGACCGGAATTGCCGATGCAAGTGGTGCAGCCGAAGCCGACCAGATTGAAGCCGACCTTGTCGAGATCGGGCTGCAGACCGGAATTGGCGAGATATTCCGCGACGACCTGGCTGCCGGGGGCGAGCGAGGTCTTCACCCACGGCTTGGCCTTGAGGCCCTTCGCGGCCGCATTGCGCGCGAGCAGGCCGGCGCCGATCAGGACGCTCGGGTTCGACGTGTTGGTGCAGGAGGTGATCGCGGCGATCACGACGTCGCCATGGCCGATATCGAAGTTCTTGCCTTCGACCGGGAAGCGCTTGGCCGACTCCTCGGCCTTCTTGTACTCGCTGGCGAGCGCGAGCGAGAAGCCGTCCGCGACGGTGGGCAGCGCGATGCGGCCTTCGGGACGCTTCGGACCGGCCATCGACGGCACGACGTCGCCGAGATCCAGGGTCAGCGTCTCCGTGAACACGGGGTCGGGCGACTTGGCGGTGCGGAACAGGCCCTGCGCCTTGGCATAGGCTTGGACCAGCGCAACGCGGGCGGAGGCACGGCCGGAGGTCTTGAGGTAATCGAGCGCGGCGGCATCGACCGGGAAGAAGCCGCAGGTCGCGCCGTATTCGGGCGCCATGTTGGCGATCGTCGCCTTGTCGGCGACCGAGAGGTGGTCGAGGCCGGGGCCGAAGAACTCGACGAACTTGCCGACCACGCCGAGCTTGCGCAGCATCTGCGTCACCGTGAGCACGAGGTCGGTCGCGGTGACGCCTTCCTTCAGCGCGCCCTTCAGCTTGAAGCCGACGACATTGGGCAGCAGCATCGACAGCGGCTGGCCGAGCATGCAGGCTTCCGCCTCGATGCCGCCGACGCCCCAGCCGAGCACGGCAAGACCGTTGACCATGGTGGTGTGCGAATCCGTGCCGACCAGCGAATCGGGATAGGCGACCTCGAAGGTGCCGGTCTTCTTGCCGACCGTCATCTTCTCCTTCTTGGTCCAGACCGTCTGGGCCAGATATTCGAGGTTGACCTGGTGGCAGATGCCGGTGCCGGGCGGCACGACGGAGAAGTTCGAGAACGCCTTCTGGCCCCACTTCAGGAACTCGTAGCGCTCCTGGTTCTGCTTGTATTCCTCGGTGACGTTCTTGCCGAAGGCCTTGTTGTCGCCGAAGAAGTTCACGATCACGGAGTGGTCGATGACGAGATCGACCGGCACCAGCGGATTGATCTTCTCGGCATCGCCGCCGAGCTTCTGCATCGCGTTGCGCATCGCGGCGAGGTCGACCACCGCGGGCACGCCGGTGAAGTCCTGCATCAAGACGCGCGCCGGGCGGAAGGCGATCTCATGCTCCAGCGACTTCTTGCGCAGCCATTTCGACACCGCGACGATGTCTTCCTTCTTGACCGAGCGGCCGTCCTCGTTGCGCAGCAAATTCTCGAGCAGGACCTTCATCGAATAGGGAAGTTTGGAAATTCCCTTCAGACCATTCTTCTCGGCGGTAGGCAGGCTGTAATAGACATAGGTCTTGGCGCCGACCTTGAGGGTCTTTTTGCATTTGAAGCTGTCGAGCGAGGTCATGTAGGAGATCCCAATTGTTAGTTATACCCGGCAGGGTATTTTAACACCGTCAGCGTATCAGGCTGGGCCGCTTGCAGGGGCAGGTTGAGTTGCTGCATCAAGTAGTTCCGGGCTTATAGAAGCTTTCTAACCGCGCCGCCACAGCCACTATCGTGCTGCAGCAATCCGCGAGCCAAAAATTCCCATGCGCTACCCCAAGATTTCCTGAGGCCCGGCTGTGAGCGGATTGAACCAGGGCGACATGCAGCTGTCCAGTCACGGGCTGAGATGCGTGCGCGGCGGACGCGAGGTGTTCGCCGGGCTCGATTTCGCGGCCGTCTCGGGCGAGGCCGTCGCGGTCGTCGGCCGCAATGGATCGGGCAAGACCTCGCTGCTGCGGCTGATCGCGGGCCTGCTCGTTCCCGCAGGCGGGACGATCGCGCTGGACGGGGGCGATGGCGAGCTGACCCTGGCGGAGCAGTGCCACTATCTCGGCCATCGCGATGCCCTGAAGCCGGCGCTGAGCGTTGCCGAAAACCTGACGTTTTGGGCTGATTTTCTTGGAGGAGAGCGTTTCGATGCGGCTGACAGCCTCGCCAAGGTCGGCCTCGACCACGCCACCCATTTGCCCGCCGGATTCCTGTCCGCGGGACAGCGCCGCCGGCTCTCGCTGGCCCGGCTGCTGACCGTCCGCCGCCCGGTCTGGCTCTTGGACGAGCCGACCAACGCGCTGGACGTCGCCGGTCAGGACATGTTTTCCGGATTGATGCGGGAGCACCTGGCTGGCGGCGGCATGATCGTCGCGGCGACCCATTCGCCGCTCGGCGTCGATTCGCGAGAGCTGCGGATCGGGGGTGCGGCATGATTCCGATGCACCCTCAGCTTTCCGAGCGGCTGGGCGCCGTGCTCTCCCTACCCTCCCCCTGTGGGGTCCGAGGCCCCATGACCGCCCTCGCCGCCCTCATCCGCCGGGACATCCGCATCGCGCTCCGCGTCGGCGGCGGAGCCTTGATTGGCGTCTTGTTCTTTCTGACCGTGGTGGTGCTGATGCCGTTCGCGGTCGGGCCGGATCTGGCGCTGCTGTCGCGGCTGGGCCCGGCCATTCTCTGGCTTGGCGCGCTGCTGGCGAGCCTGCTGACCCTGGACCGGCTGTTCATGGCCGACCATGAGGACGGCTCGCTCGACCTGATCACGATGAGCCGGACGCCGTTGGAACTCGCTTGCGCCGCCAAGGCGCTGGCGCATTGGCTCGCCGCCGGCCTGCCGCTGATTGTCGCAACCCCCGTGCTCGGCCTGTTGCTCAACCTCGACATGGTCGCCACGGCGGCGGTGGCGCTGACGCTGCTGGCGGGCACCCCGGCCCTGACCTTCACCGGCATGATCGGCGCAGCGCTCGCGGTGACGCTGCATCGCGGCGGGCTGTTGATGGCCGTCCTGGTGCTGCCGCTGTCGATTCCCGTGCTGATTTTCGGCGTTGCGGCCTCTCAGGCGGTGATCGTCGGTCCCATGACCTTCGGCGCGCCGTTCTCGATCTTGTGCGCGCTGTCGCTGGTCAGCCTCGTGATCGGCCCGTTCGCGGCGGCGGCGAGCCTGCGCCATGGTCTCGATTGAGATCGGTCGGACCAACCTTGACCCCGATCAACTTTCGCCACGGGCTTTCGTGCTGATTGCCTGAGCGGCCCCCGGTGATTATCAGGATACCATGACGCTGATCGACCTCGCCAACCCCACGCGGTTCCTCGCGCTGACAGCGCGGGTGTTGCCGTGGCTGGCGGCCGCGACAATCATCCTGCTCACGATCGGTCTTTATCAGGCCGCCTACGCGCCGGACGACTATCAGCAGGGCGCGACCGTGAAGATCATGTTCATCCACGTGCCCAATGCCTGGCTGTCGATGTTCGTGTGGGGCGTGATGAGCATCGCATCATTGGGCACGCTGGTGTGGCGGCATCCGCTCGCCGACGTCGCCGCCAAGGCCGCAGCGCCCATCGGCGCCGCCTTCACCTTCCTCGCGCTGCTCACGGGCTCGCTGTGGGGTCGGCCGATGTGGGGCACCTATTGGGAATGGGACGCGCGGCTGACCTCGGTGCTGATCCTGTTCCTGATGTATCTCGGCCTGATGGCGCTGTGGCGCGCGGTCGACGATCCCTCGCGCGCGGCGCGCGCCGCTGCGGTGCTGACGCTGGTCGGCGCGATCAACTTGCCGATCATCAAGTTCTCGGTCGATTGGTGGAACACGCTGCACCAGCCCGCCTCGGTGATGCGCATGGGCGGCTCGGCGCTGGACAAATCGTTCCTGATTCCGCTGCTGGTGATGGCGATCGCCTTCACGCTGCTGTTCGTCACGCTGCACCTGGCCGCGATGCGCAACGAGATTTTGCGCCGCCGTGTCCGCTCGCTGCAGATGATGCAGGCGAGTCGCATCGCGTTTTCGAGCGAGGTGGCATCCGGCTCGCGTGAAGACAATGCGTCAAAAGAAGCTGGGGCTGCATGACGATGTCGCTCGGTCCCTACGCCTCCTTCATCGTGACCTCTTATGCCGCTGCCGCCCTCGTGATCGTGATCCTGATCGGCTGGGTCATACTCGATTATCGCAGCCAGACGCAGCGCCTGCGCGAGCTGGAGCAGCGCGGCATCACCCGTCGGTCGGGCCGCAGCGCGACGGAGCCGCGATGAGCGATCAACCTGCCTCCGCTCCGCCGCAGCGCCGCACCTTCCTGGTGGTGCTGCCGCTGATCGCCTTCATCGGCCTTGCGCTTCTGTTCTGGTTCCGGCTCGGCAGCGGCGATCCCTCGCGGATTCCCTCCGCGCTGATCGGCCGCCCCGCGCCGCAGACCGTGCTGCCGCCGATCGAGGGGTTGCAGGACAACGGCACGCAGGTGCCGGGGCTCGATCCCGCCGCCTTCAAGGGCAAGGTCAGCCTCGTCAATGTCTGGGCGTCCTGGTGCGTGCCGTGCCACGACGAAGCGCCGCTCCTGACCGAGCTCGCCAAGGACAAGCGCTTCCAGCTCGTCGGCATCAACTACAAGGACGCCGCCGACAATGCGCGGCGCTTCCTCGGCCG
Source organism: Bradyrhizobium sp. NC92 (assembly GCF_025200865.1). NCBI lineage: Bacteria > Pseudomonadati > Pseudomonadota > Alphaproteobacteria > Hyphomicrobiales > Nitrobacteraceae > Bradyrhizobium > Bradyrhizobium sp. NC92. The sequence goes on along the minus strand of NZ_CP104171.1, from coordinate 396,637 downwards.
CCACGGCAACCCGTTCGGCCATGTCGGCGTGGACGCCAACGGCCGCGCCTCGATCGAATGGGGCGTCTACGGCGTGCCGGAGACTTTCGTCGTCGGGCGCGAGGGCACCATCGTCTTTAAGCTGGTCGGTCCGATCACGCCGGACAATCTGCGGACGGTGTTGATGCCGCAGATGGAGAAGGCGCTGAAGGGGTCTTAGCCAAGACCCTCATTGCGAGGAGCCCCGCGACAAAATTGCGAAGCAATTTTGCGCTGGTGCGACGAAGCAATCCAGAGTCCCTCCGCACAGACATTCTGGATTGCTTCGCTTCGCTCGCAATGACGAGCGGAGAGACCGTTACCCCTTGCTCACATCGCCCGCCTCGGCCTCGCTTCTTTCCAGCGAGACCGGCGCGAGGTGATAGCGCTTGGTCAGCGGCATCTGGGCGATGGCGAAGATCATCGTGATCGGGGTGACGCCGAACACCTTGAAGTTCACCCAGAAATCCGTGCTCTGGGTGCGCCAGACGATCTCGTTCAGCACCGCCATGCCGGCGAAGAACAGCGCCCAGCGCAAGGTGAGGATGCGCCAGCCCTGCGGGGTCAGGTTGAACACCTGATCGAACATCACGGCGATGAAGGAGCGGCCGAACAACAGGCCGCCGCCGAGGATCGCGGCGAACAGGCCGTAGATGATGGTCGGCTTGACCTTGATGAAGGTCTCATCATGCAGCACCAGCGTCAGGGTGCCGAACACCAGCACGATCACACCCGTGACGATCGCCATGATCGGGATGTGGCGCGTCACCATGTAGGAGGCGGCCATCGCCGCCACGATCGCGACCATGAAGGCGCCGGTCGCGGCGAACAGATTGAACTTCGCGTTGACGAAGAAGAATACGAGCAGCGGACCGAGCTCGGTCGCGAGCTTGAACAGCGGATGCGGCTGGGTCTTGTCCATTCTCTCTTCCGTCTCTCCCATCCTTCGAGACGACCGCTTCGCGGTCTCCTCAGGATGAGGACCTCTTATGTGGCACGACCTCATCCTGAGGAGCCGCGCAAGCGGCGTCTCGAAGGATGAAGCTATTCGATTCCGGCGATGGCGCGGGCGAAGTCGCGCGCGGTGAAGGGCGCGAGATCGTCGACGCCTTCGCCGACGCCGATGAAGTGCACCGGCAGCTTGAATTTCTCGGCGAGCGCCACCAGGATGCCGCCGCGCGCGGTGCCGTCGAGCTTGGTCATCACGAGGCCGGTGACCCCGGCGGTGCGATGGAAGGCCTCGACCTGCGACAGCGCATTCTGGCCGACGGTCGCATCCAGCACCAGCAGCACGGCATGCGGCGCAGTGTCATCCACCTTGCGGATCACGCGCACGACTTTCTCGAGCTCGTTCATCAGCTCGGCCTTGTTCTGTAAGCGGCCGGCAGTGTCAATCAGCAGCACGTCGATGCCCTGCTCCTTCGCCGCGGTGAGCGCGTTGAAGGCAAGGCTCGCCGAATCCGAGCCCTGCGCGCCCGCGATGACCGGCGTCTTGGTCCGCTCGCCCCAGACCTTGAGCTGCTCGATGGCCGCGGCGCGAAACGTATCGCCGGCGGCCAGCATCACCTTGCGGCCTTCGGAGGCGAATTTCTGCGAGAGCTTTCCGATGGTGGTGGTCTTGCCGGAGCCGTTGACGCCGACGACGAGAATGACGAACGGTTTTTTGGCCGCATCGATCACGAGCGGCTTTGCCACCGGCGACAGCACCTTCTCGACCTCGGTCGCGACGACGTCCTTGACCTCGTCCGCCGAGATCGCCTTGTCGTAGCGCCCCGTGCCGACCGCGTCCGCGATCCGCACCGCGACGGAGGTGCCGAGGTCGGCGCGCAGCAGCACGTCCTCGATGTCGTCGAGCATGGCGCGGTCGAGCTTGCGCTTGGTGACGAGGTCGGCGACCGCGGTCCCGAGCGAGGACGAGGTGCGCTTCAGCCCGTTGGACAGGCGGCGCCACCAGCTCAGCTTGGGGGGATCTGACGTGGTATCGTTCATGATGGCGTGTTAGCCGTTCCGGCCCGTAAACGAAAGCCTTGACCGAAAGTCCTGCAATTGCTCGATGTTCCCCAATTGACCGCCGATGAGATCCTGGCCCGCGTGCTCCATCGCGACGGGCTGATGCTGGTCATCGACAAGCCGGCCGGCCTGCCGGTGCATCGCGGCCCCAAGGGTGGCCCCAATCTGGAGGATTCCTTCGACGCGCTGCGTTTCGGCCTGCCGCGGCCGCCGGTGCTGGCCCACCGGCTGGACAAGGATACCTCGGGTTGCCTCGTGCTCGGCCGCCACCGCAAGGCGACGGCATCGCTGGGCCTTTTGTTCAAGCACGGCAAGATCGGCAAGACCTACTGGACCGTGGTCGAAGGCGGCCCTGCTGAAGATGAGGGCATCATCGACATGCCGCTCGGCCGGCTCAATGCCGAACGCGGCTGGTGGCAGAAGCCGGATCCCGACGGCCAGAAGGCCATCACCAACTGGAAGGTGTTGGGTCGGGGCGACGGTTTCGCCTGGCTTGCCATGGAACCCGTCACCGGCCGCACCCATCAATTGCGCGTGCATTCGTCGGCGACCGGATGGCCGATCTTCGGCGACAACATTTACGGCAACGGCCCGCGCTTCGGCGAGCCGCGCCTGCACCTGCATTCGCGCGAGATCGTGGTGCCGATCTCCCGGAACAAGGAGCCGATCCGCGTGGTGGCGCCGGCCCCGCCGCACATGCATGAGAAGCTCCGGGCCTGCGGGTGGAATGGGGAATAGGTGTCGACCCTCATGGTGAGGAGGCGCGCTAGCGCCGTCTCGATCCATGAAAGGCCCGCATCTCGCCCGCGGCCAAATCCTTCGAGACGCCCGCTTTGCGGGCTCCTCAGGATGAGGAGCGGAGCCGTGCCCGGCTACCGCGCCATGGTTTACGAAACGTTCAGGGCTCACCTCTAATGATAACGGTTGCTTAGAAAAAGCTTCCGTAACCGCTCAGGACGAGCCGCGCGTGATGACCAAGGCCGGGCTATCGATCATCGACGAGGTCGAATCCGCACTTCGGATCGGCTCGCCGGAAAAGGGCCTGGCGACGGCGCGGCGCGTCACCGAGCTGTTCCTCTCCTCCGCCGGCAATTTCGACGACGAGCAGATCGCGCTGTTCGACGAGGTGCTCGAGCGCCTGATCGGCACGATCGAGCTGCGCGCCATCGCCGATGTGGCAGCACGCGTCGCCCTGGCCGAGATCAGCGCTCAGCTGGCGCCGATCGCGCAGGCGCCGCCGTCGGTGATCCGCCGCCTCGCCAACAATGACGAGATCCGCATCGCCGGCCCCGTGCTGCAGGAATCCGCGCGGCTCGACGACGGCGAGCTGGTGAAGATCGCCTCCAGCAAGGGCGAGCCGCATCTGCTCGCGGTCGCCGGCCGCTGGTGGCTGAAGGAGATCGTCACCGACGCGCTGCTGGCGCGCCGCTATCCCAGCGTCAGCCGGCGGCTCGCCGCCAATCCCGGCGCGCGCGTCTCCGGAAAAGGGTTTGCCATCATCGTCGGCCAGGCCGAAAGCGATCCGGAGCTCGCGGTCGGCGTCGGCGTCCGCGTCGATCTGCCATCGGAGCTGCGCCGCCAATTGCTGCGCTCGGCGACCGATGCCGTACGCACCCGCCTGCTGTCGCGCGCACCGCCGCATCTGTTCGAGGAAATCCAGGGCGCGATCGCCGCCGTCACCGTCGGCGTCGAGCGCGAGATGTCCAGCGTCCGCGATTTCGAAGGTGCCAAGCGCGCGATCGGGTATCTCAAGGCGAGCGGGCAGCTCAACGAGGCGACATTGCTCGGCTTCGCCAGACAGCGGCGCTATGAGGAGACGGTGGCGGCCCTGGCGGCATTGTCCGGATCGACCGTCGAGGTGATTCGTCCGCTGATGCAGAGTCTGCGCGAGGACGGTCTGCTGGTGCCGTGCAAGGCCGCGCAGCTGAGCTGGGACACGACCATGGCCGTGCTCGAATGCCGTTTCGCGACAGGCGCGATGAAGCCGGCGGACGTCGCCAGGGCGCAGGGACATTATGCGAGAATGACGGCGGAGAATGCCAAGCGCACGCTGCGATTCTGGCAGGTGCGGGCGCTGTAGGTTTTCCCTCTCCTTTGTGGGAGAAGGGAAAAGAGCGGCTATGCGGTAAGCCGCTCGCCATCAACGCCGGCAATCAATCGTGGCACGATGCTTCCAACCTGCTCGCCCACGACAGCCACCGGCAGATAATGCTCCGTGCGGCCCTGCCCCGCGCTCTCGATCAGCACCTCGCGCGTTGCGCCGATCTCGGCTTGCAGGCGCTGCCGCAAGGCCGCTTCACCGGCCGCCCGCAGCCTTTTTGCGCGGTCCTTGATCACTGGCCCCGCCACCTGCGGCATCCGTGCGGCCGGCGTGCCGGGCCGCGGGGAATAGGGGAAGACGTGCAGGAAGGTCAGGCCGCATTCTTCGACCAGATCGAGCGAGCGCGAGAACATGTCCTCGGTCTCGGTCGGGAAGCCCGCGATGATGTCGGCGCCGAAGACGACATCGGGGCGCAGGCGGCGCACCTGCTCGCAGAACGCGATGGCGTCGTGCCGCGAGTGCCGCCGCTTCATGCGCTTCAGGATCATGTCGTCGCCTGACTGCAGCGACAGATGCAGATGCGGCATCAGCCGCGCATCCTCAGCGATGGCGTCGAGCAAATCGTCATCCGCCTCGATCGAATCGATCGAGGAGATGCGCAGGCGCTTGAGCTCGGGCACATGGCGCAGGATCTGCTTGGTCAGCATGCCGAGCTTGGGCACGCCGGGCAGGTCCGCGCCGTAGCTGGTGAGATCGACGCCGGTCAGCACGATCTCGGCATGCCCGCGTTCGACCAGGGTGCGCACTTGATCGACCACCGCGCCCATCGGCACCGAGCGCGAATTGCCGCGGCCGAACGGAATGATGCAGAAGGTGCAGCGATGGTCGCAGCCGTTCTGCACCTGCACGAACACGCGCGGCAGGCCGCTCGCATAGCCGTCGACGAGATGCGGCGCCATCTCCTTGACCGCCATGATGTCGCTGACGGCGATCTTCTCGTTGGCACCGATGTCGAATGCATCGCGTGCCTCCCGCCACGCTTCGCCGCGCATCTTGTCATCATTGCCGACGACGCGATCGACTTCGGCCATATCGGCAAACATCGCAGCCTGCGTCTGCGCCGCGCAGCCGGTGACCACGATGCGCGCCTCGGGGCGCTCGCGCTTCAGCTTGCGGATCGACTGCCGCGCCTGCGCCACCGCCTCGTTGGTGACGGCGCAGCTGTTGATGACGATTGTGTCGGAAAGCCCTGCGGCTTCCGCTTTGCCGCGGATCACCTCGGCCTCGAAGGCGTTGAGGCGGCAGCCGAAGGTGACGATGTCGACGGCCATCAGGCGACCGACGCGAACAGCGCCGGATCGAAGGTGCCCTCATATTCGAAGGTCGCGGTGCCCGTCATCAGCACGTGGTCGTCGCGCTCGCGCCATTCGATGCCGAGCTTGCCGCCGGGCAGCGTGATCTCGACCTTGCGCTCAGCACGCTTCAGCCGCGCGGCGGCGACCGCCGTGGCACAGGCAGCCGACCCGCAGGCCTTGGTCAGGCCGGCGCCGCGCTCCCAGGTGCGAATCGTGATGTGCTCGCGATCGACGATGTGAGCGAGCGTGATGTTGGCGCGCTCGGGGAAGATCGGATGGTTTTCCAAGAGCGGACCGAAGCGGCCGAGATCGTAGGCGTTGACGTCCTCGACCCAGAACACGGCGTGCGGATTGCCCATGCTCACCGCCGAGGGCGAATGCAGGATCGGATTGTCGATCGGCCCGATCTGCAATTCGATGTAGCGGGTATCGCGAAACTCTTCCGCCAGCGGAATGTCCTGCCAGCCGAATTTCGGCGCGCCCATGTCAACAGTGTAGAGATCGGGCGCCGGCCCCTGCCAGGCATTGAGCAGGCCGGCGGCCGTCTCGAAGGTCGCGGTGGTCTGGCCGGTCTTCTCGAAGACGCGGCGCACGACGCAGCGCATGCCGTTGCCGCAGGCGCCGGCCTCCGAGCCGTCATTGTTGTAGATGCTGATGAAGGCCTCGGTGCCGTCGAGCCGCGGCCTCGAGAGCACCATGAGCTGGTCGTAGGCCACGCCGCCCTGCGCGGACGCCACGGCGCGGGCGTCGTCGGGGGTGATCTTAGCCGTCGAATCGCGCAAGTCGACAACGACGATCTCGTTGCCGATGCCGTTCATCTTGGCAAATGCGTGGTTGGCCAGCGCGCTCATGAAAATTCCCGAATTTCGCCTGCCTTATATGGCGATCCTTGCCGGCTTGGCCAGTGATTTGCCGCCGGACCGGGACATGGGCCAAGGTGACTGCCATGACGCATCTGTCATGGGACGAATTCGGCGCTCGCGTGTTAGAACGGCGCGGTTCGCGCGAACCGGGACGCGCGGCCGGGTTAAGGCCTTGGTGGGTAAGGCCTTGATGAATTCAGGCCCCGACGAAGCGGGGCCTTGGGGAGAACAGTATGACCAGTTTTCGTCGCCTCGCTTTGGCTGCGCTGATCCCGGCTGCGGCCTTGTCGCTTGGGCTGTCAGGGGCTCTGGCGCAGACGCCGAGCCCCGCACCGGCGGCCTCCGCGAGCCCTTCGCCCGCGCCGTCGGCAGCACCCGCCCCGGCCGCAAGCGCTTCGCCTGCCCCGGCGGCGAGCCCGTCGCCGGCGGCCAGCGCCTCGCCGTCCCCGACGGCGACGCCGTCGCCCGCCGCCAGCGCTTCACCCAGCCCGACGGCCCCGCCCCGGGCGCCGCCGCGACGCCTGCCCCGGTGCAGACCGCCGATCCCTTCGGCCTCGAGACCACGCTCGAGTCCAAGAAGGTCGTGATGGTCAAGGGCACCGCCAATTGGGACTCGGCCTTCGACACGCTGATCGATGCCTTCAAGGCGCTGAACACGCTGCTGGACAAGCAGGGCATCAAGCCGTCAGGCAATTCGATGATCGTCTACACCTCGACCGACGACACCGGCTTCACCTTCCTCGCCGAGATCCCGGTCGAGCAGGACCCGAAGAACCTGCCCAAGGACATGAGCGTCGGCAAATCGCCTGAAGGCAAGGCGCTGAAATTCGTCCATCGCGGCTCCTACGACAACATGGACAACACCTATGAGGCGATCACCAACCACCTCGACGACAAGAGGCTGGAAGCCAAGGACACCTTCATCGAGGAGTACCTCACCGATCCGCTCAAGACCGCTGAGGACAAGCTCGTGATCAACGTTTTCGTACCGCTGAAGTGAGACTGATGAAAAAGCCTGCCCTACTCGCCGCCGTTCTTGCCACCACGCTGCTGGCCATGCCGGCGCGCGCCGACGATTTTCCCTCCGCGATCTCGGTGAGCGGCGAAGCCTCGGTGTCCGCGGCGCCCGATCTCGCGCAGATCGATGCCGGTGTCGCCAGCGACGCCAAGACGGCGAAGGAAGCCTCCGATGCCAACAACGCGGCGATGGGAAAGGTGCTGCTGGCGCTGAAGAGCGCAGGCATCGCCGAGAAGGATTACCAGACCTCGCGGCTGTCGCTGCAGCCGCAATACGGTCAGAACAAATCCACCGGGGCATCGCCCGTGGTCGGCTTCCGCGCCAGCAACCGTGTCACCGTGAAGATCCGCGACGTGACCAAGGTGGCCGGCATCATCGACACGCTGGTCAGCGCCGGCGCCAACGACATCGGCAATATCTCGTTCGAGGTGACGCAGGCATCGAAGCTGCTCGACGATGCGCGCGAGCAGGCGGTGACCGACGCGCGCCGCAAGGCCGAGATCTACGCCAAGGCCACCGGCGTTACGTTGGGCGCGCCGCTCAGCGTCACCGAGGGCGGCGGCCCGGTGCCGCTGTTCAAGGGCCGCATGGCGACAGCTCCGATGGCGGCGCCTGCGGCCGTTGCACCGGGCGAGGAAACGCTGACGGTGACGGTGAATGTGAGCTGGGCGATCAAGGCGGGGCAGTAGCCTCTTTCGTAAGAGGCACGGCGCAACACCTGATCAATCATTCACGCTGATATCAGTAAAAAGGAACCCCGCCGGCGTCTTGGTAAAGACGAAGATGAGTTCGCCGCAGAAGACGAAGTAACTGTCGTTCTTATAGTCATCGCGATCGTAGACGGCCTTGCCGCGCTGGATACACGCGCGATTTTTCGCGGTGAACGAGGTCCGATAGGTCTTGGCTGCAAATTGCGCGGCGTCGCGAATTGCGTTGTCGTTCATGAACGGTAATCGTGTCATAGCGGCGACGGCGGCGGGATCGTTTGCCTTCAGCGCCGCGCGAAACTTCTCGATGAAGCCATCGAATTCCTTCTGCAAGGCAGGAGAAGCAACGGCATTCTTCGCCTGGGCGACGGCTGGAGCAAGGCTCACGAGAGCGGTTGCAAGCGCAATTCTCAGCAAAAATCCCACAGGCCGGCTCCATCCATTGATCAATCAAGGTCTTCCGACCGAAAGAAATCCATGGTGTTTTGTTGCGTCATGGGCCTTCTGGTTCAACGGCGCAGTGCCGCACGAACTTGTCGCCATGGGAGCAAAGCGGAGATTGCTTTCGTCGCATCACCCCGCCGGGGTTATGGATACACGACCTAAATCTCCACCACCTGCCCCGGCATCATCGCCACGAACCGCTCCTGCGGGATCTTCGCCGCATCCAGCGCGTCCACCAGCGCCTTGGCCGGCGCGTCGATTGCTTCGTCCGTCAGCTGGAACGTGCCGTGGTGATGCCCGAGCGCTTGCTCGGCGCCGCAATCGGCCAGCGCCCTCACGGCATCTTCCGGGTTCATGTGCTGGTCGCGCATGAACCAGCGCGGCTCGTAGGCACCGATCGGGAGGATCGCCAGGCGCAGCTTGCCGTGCTTCTCGGCGACGCGGCGGAAATGCCGGCCATCGCCGTAGCCGGAATCGCAGACCACGTAGATCTTCCCGGCCGGCGTCTCCAGGACAAAGCTCGCCCACAGCGCCTTGTTGCGGTCGAACAGGCCGCGCGCGGTCCAGTGCCGGGTCGGCACCAGATGCACCGCGACGCCTTCGCCGAGCTCGACCCGGTCGTGCCAGTCGAACGCTTCCGCCTTGATGGTGGGATCGGTGCTGCGCATCGTGACGTCGTTGCCGAGCGGGGTGACGATGCGCGGGGCGAAATTCTTGGTGAGCCGCGACAGCGTCGCGATGTCGAGATGGTCGTAGTGGCCGTGCGAGACCAGCACGACGTCGATCTTCGGCAGCTTCTCGAAGGCGATGCCTGGGTCGTTGTGCCGCTTCGGCCCGGCCCAGGCGACCGGCGAGACTCGCTCCGACCAGACCGGATCGACCAGGATGTTGAGGCCGCCGACCTGGATCAGCCAGCTGGCGTGGCCGACGAAGGAGAGCCGCACCTTATCGCCATCGACACGCGCCGGCGGGGTGTCGGCATGGGGGCTGGGCACCCAATCCGGCCAGGTCGCCCGCCGCCGCTTGCCGCTGAACTGCCAGCGCAGCACCTCGCGCAGCGATTTCGGCGGCGATCCGTCCGGATCGAAGAAGGTCAGGCCGTCGAAATGGTCGGAGGCGGGACCGTCATAGGTTTTCATGCGGGACATCCAGAGCGAGGGGACGCCGACCAGCGCGCCGGCTCCGGCAAGCAATCTGAAAAGGCGGCGGCGGGTGATCGGCACGGCGGGCTTCTAGGAATGGTCGGAAGGGTAAGACATCACCGCCTATATGGGCGGGGCTGGCGGAAAAGGAACCCGCGACAAAAGGATCACGTTTTCAAAACCTTGCCTTACCAAGGGCGAGCCGGCACCCTAACTTTCCTTGACTTTTGAGCGGGAGCGGCGTTTAACCCCGCCACTTTCTCGGAAAGGCTTTCTTTTCGACCCGCCGACCGGCCTTAGGACCGGAGGTCAACGCCCGACAGCGCTGTGCGCCCTCGGGCGCAAAGGTGTTTGGACTTACTTCTCCCTCGCCCCGCTCTTGCGGGGAGAGGGTCGGGGTGAGGGGCTCTCTCCGCGCATGGTGCGCGTCGATGGTCCCGACCCCCTCACCCGCCGCGAAGAGCGCGGCGACCTCTCCCCGCGGGCGGGGAGAGGTAAAAGAGGACAACGGCATTGTTCGACAATCTGTCGGAACGGCTTGGTGGCATTCTCGATCGTCTGACGGGGCGCGGTGCGCTGACCGAAAAGGACGTCGACGCCGCGATGCGCGAGGTGCGCCGCGCGCTGCTGGAGGCCGACGTCGCGCTCGAAGTGGTGCGCAGCTTCACCGAGCGCGTGCGTGAACAGGCGATCGGCGCCACCGTCGTCAAGTCGGTCACCCCCGGCCAGATGGTGGTCAAGATCGTCCATGACGAGCTGGTCAACACGCTCGGCAGCGAAGGCCAGACCATCGACGTCAATTCCGTGCCGCCGGTGCCGATCATGATGGTCGGCCTGCAAGGCTCCGGTAAGACCACCACCACCGCAAAGCTCGCCCGCCGCCTGGTCCAGCGCGACAAGCGCAAGGTGCTGATGGCCTCGCTCGACGTCTACCGTCCGGCGGCGATGGAGCAGCTGGCCGTGCTCGGCCGCGACCTCGACATTCCGACGCTGCCGATCGTGGCCGGCCAGCAGCCGCCGCAAATTGCAAAACGCGCGCTGGAAGCCGGCAAGCTCGGCGGCTACGACATCGTGCTGCTCGACACCGCCGGCCGCACCACGCTCGACGAAGAGATGATGGCGGAGGCGGCTGCGATCAAAGCGGCGGCCAACCCGCACGAAGTGCTGCTGGTCGCCGACAGCCTCACCGGCCAGGACGCAGTGAATCTGGCGCGCTCGTTCGATCAGCGCGTCGGTCTCACCGGCATCGTGCTCACACGCGTTGACGGCGACGGCCGCGGCGGCGCCGCGCTGTCGATGCGCGCGGTCACCGGCAAGCCGATCAAGCTGATCGGCACCGGTGAAAAGACCGACGCGCTGGAAGATTTCCACCCCGACCGTATCGCCGGCCGCATCCTCGGCATGGGCGACGTGGTCTCGCTGGTCGAGCGCGCCGCCGCCAACATCGACGCCGAGAAGGCCGCGCGCACCGCCGAGCGCATGCGCAAGGGCCAGTTCGACCTCAACGACATGCGCGAGCAGCTGCTGCAGATGGCCAATATGGGCGGCATCAGCGGACTGATGGGCATGATGCCCGGCATCTCCAAGATGAAGAACCAGATCGCGGCGGCGGGCATCGACGACAAGATTCTGAAGCGCCAGGTCGCGATCATCGATTCCATGACGCGCGATGAACGCCGTCATCCGGACCTTCTGAAAGCCAGCCGCAAGAAGCGCATCGCGGCCGGCAGCGGCCAGAGCGTCGAACACGTCAACAAGCTTTTGAAGATGCACCGGAACATGGCCGATATGATGAAGGCCATGGGTTCGGGCAAGCGCGGCCCGCTCGCCGGCATCGCGCAGGCGATGGGCTTCGGCGGCGGCATGAAGATGCCCTCGCCCGAAGAGATGAAGGCGCTGCAGGAGAAGATGCAAGGCGCGGGCGGCGGACAAGGCCTGCCGAATCTGCCGAAGGATCTGCCGGCCGGGCTTCGCCAGGGCCTGCCGAATGTGCCGGGGCTCACGGGCCTCAGCAACAAGCCGACCCTTCCCGGGCTCGGCGGCTTCCCCGGACTGGGGAAGAAGAAGTGACTTCGCCCGTCATTGCGAGCGCAGCGAAGCAATCCAGACTTTCTCCGCGGATGCTTCCTGGATTGTTTCGCTGCGCTCGCAATGACGAACCAAACCGACCTTTGAATTAACAACTACTCAGGAGACCAACATGTCCGTCGTTATCCGCCTCGCCCGTGCAGGCACCAAGAAGCGTCCCGTCTATCACGTCGTCGTCGCCGATTCGCGCTTTCCCCGCGATGGCCGCTTCATCGAGCGTCTCGGCTATTTCAATCCGCTGCTGCCGAAGGACAACGAGACCCGCCTCAAGCTCGACATGGACAAGGTGAAGGCCTGGCTCGCCAAGGGCGCGCAGCCGTCCGATCGCGTCGCGCGTTTCCTCGACGCCGCCGGCGTCGCGAAGCGCGAAGCGCGCAACAACCCGCAGAAGGCCGTGCCGCGCAAGGAGCGCAAGGCGCAGGCCGAAGCCGCCGCCAAGGCGTAAGGCTGGATCATGTCGGCGCTGGTCTGCGTCGCGCGGATCGGCGCCGCGCATGGTGTGCGCGGTGCGGTCAAGCTGTGGACCTTCACCGAGGATCCCTTCGCCGTCCGCCGCTACGGTCCGCTGTCGACCAAGGACGGCAGGCGCCAGTTCGAGATCGCGCAGGTGCGCGAGGCCAGGGATCATCTGGTCGCGACATTCAAGGGTGTCGCGACCCGCGATGAGGCCGAGCGCCTCAACGGCATCGAGCTCTATGTCGCGCGCGACAAACTGCCCGCGACGGACGAGGACGAATATTACCACACCGATCTGATCGGGCTCGCCGCCGTCACCATTGATGGCGACGCGCTCGGCCGCGTGCTCGCGATCCACAATTTCGGCGCCGGCGACATCATCGAGATCGCGCCGCTCAAGGGCCCGACCATGCTGCTGCCGTTCTCCAACGCGGTGGTGCCGGAGGTCAACCTCAAGGGCGGCCGCGTCGTGATCGCGCTGCCGCAGGAGATCGAGGGCGAGGAGCCTGGCAATACTCCCTCCGCGAGTCGTCCCCGCGAAGGCGGGGACCCATAACCACGACGCGTAGTTTTTGGCTAAGCTGGCAGTTCCAGCCATCGCAACACGGGTTGCGGTGGTTATGGGTCCCGGGCTCGCGCTTCGCGCGCCCCGGGACGACGAGATCGGGATGCAATGACCAACCCCTCACCCTGGCGCGCGACGGTGCTGACGCTGTTTCCGGAGATGTTTCCGGGGCCGCTCGGCGTGAGCCTCGCCGGCCGGGCGCTCGCGTCCGGGCTCTGGCAGATCGAGGCGCGGGACATCCGGGCCTCCGCGACCGACCGCCACCGCAGCGTCGACGATACCCCTGCCGGCGGCGGCCCGGGCATGGTGCTGCGGGCGGACGTTTTGGCGGCGGCGATCGATGCCGCCGAGATCGGGCAGGACCCCTCAAAAGCGCGGCCACGCCTCCTCATGAGCCCCCGGGGTCGGCCATTGACCCAGGCCCGCGTCACCGAGCTCGTCCGGAGCCCCGGCCCCCTGATCGTCTGCGGGCGGTTCGAGGGGGTGGACCAGCGGGTGATCGACGCCCGGGGCCTGGAGGAGGTCTCGATCGGCGATTACGTGCTGTCCGGGGGCGAAATCGCAGCCATGGCCCTGATCGACGCCTGCGTCCGGCTGCTGCCGGGGGTGATGGGCAAGGAAGCCTCGGGAACCGAGGAAAGCTTTTCGGACGGCCTGCTGGAGTACCCACAATACACCCGCCCGCAGCTGTTCGAGGGGGTTCCGATCCCTGCCATCCTCACCTCCGGCGACCACGCCAAGGTGGCGGCGTGGCGGCGGACCGAATCCGAGGCCCTGACCGCCGCCCGGCGTCCGGATTTGTGTGAAAAGGCCGCGAATCGGGGGAGCGGCCAAAAAACGCCAAAAAACAAGACAGACGGGTGACAAACGCTCCGGCTTGCCTTATAGGAGCGGCCAAATCCGCAATGGCTGGATAGACGAATTTCACGCAGCCCCCGTTTCTTAAAGGCTGGGCGCGCCGATGGAGATTTACCCATGAACCTGATCAAGCAGCTCGAGCAGGAGCAATTCGACAAGCTGTCCGCCGGCAAGGACATCCCGGAATTCGCCCCCGGCGACACCGTGATCGTCAACGTGAAGGTCGTCGAAGGCGACCGCACCCGCGTGCAGGCCTATGAGGGCGTCTGCATCGGCCGTTCCGGCGGTGGCCTCAACGAGAGCTTCACCGTGCGCAAGATCTCCTATGGCGAGGGCGTCGAGCGCGTGTTTCCGCTGCTCTCCCCGATGATCGACTCGATCAAGGTGGTGCGCCGCGGCAAGGTGCGTCGTGCCAAGCTCTATTACCTCCGCAACCTTCGCGGCAAGTCGGCCCGCATCGTCGAGAAGCAGGACCGCGCTGCTGCCGTCGGCGAGTAAGCTTCGTCACCAGGCAAGTCTTTCGAAAGCGCGGGGCTCGGCTCCGCGCTTTTTTGTTTTGGGCTCCGGGCGCCCTTCCCGACCTCGTCATTGCGAGCGCGACGAAGCAATCCAGAATCTTTCCGCGGAGACAGTCTGGATTGCTTCGTCGCAAGGGCTCCTCGCAATGACGATGCAGCTAACTCTCGCGCTTTAACTTCCGCGTGCTATATAGCTTCTAGAATGTTTCCAGATCCGACCAGCTTCGCACCCGTCCGGCGCATCGTCATCGACGATCGCTCGCGGCTGCCTGGCCGGTTCTTCGGACGCTTCGCGACCTCGGCAACGTCAGAGCTTAGCCGCGCAGCCTAAAAAGCTGCGCTGACGATTTTGTTGCCCGCGCGCTCTGCCGCGCTCATCGCTGACACACATTCTTCGGAGCTCGAGCTCATGTCCAAGCCGACCACCCTGTACGACAAGATCTGGAACGACCATCTGGTGCACGAAGCCGAGGACGGCACCTGCCTGCTCTACATCGATCGCCATCTGGTGCACGAGGTGACCTCGCCGCAGGCGTTCGAAGGCCTGCGCGCAACGGGGCGCAAGGTCCACGCGCCCGAGAAGACGCTCGCCGTCGTCGATCACAACGTGCCGACCACCGACCGCACCAAGCCGAATCCCGATCCCGAAAGCATCGAGCAGATCAAGGCGCTGGCCGAGAATGCCAGGGAATTCGGCATCGAATATTACAACGAGTTCGACAAGCGTCAGGGCATCGTCCACGTCATCGGCCCCGAGCAGGGCTTTACGCTGCCCGGCACCACCATCGTCTGCGGTGACAGCCACACCTCGACGCATGGCGCGTTCGGCGCGCTCGCGCACGGCATCGGCACCAGCGAGGTCGAGCACGTGCTGGCGACGCAGACGCTGATCCAGAAGAAGGCCAAGAACATGCGTGTCACCGTCGACGGCAAACTGCCGGAGGGCGTGACGGGCAAGGATATCATTCTGGCCATCATCGGCGAGATCGGCACCGCCGGCGGCACCGGCTACGTGCTGGAATACGCCGGCGAAGCGATTCGCGCGCTCTCGATGGAAGGCCGCATGACGGTCTGCAACATGTCGATCGAAGGCGGCGCCCGCGCCGGCCTGGTTGCGCCCGACCAGAAGGCGTTCGACTTCCTGCGCGGCCGCGCCAAGGCGCCGAAGGGCGCGGACTGGGACGCGGCGATGCGCTACTGGGAGAAGCTGCGCTCCGACGACGGCGCGCATTTCGACCACGAGCTGCGCCTCGATGCGGCAAAGCTGCCGCCGATCGTGACCTGGGGCACCAGCCCTGAGGACGTCATCTCGGTCACCGGCATCGTGCCCGATCCCGACAAGATCGCGGACGAGGCCAAGCGCATCTCCAAGCATCGCGCGCTGAAGTACATGGGCCTGACCGCAGGCACGAAGATCACCGACATCAAGCTCGACCGCGTCTTCATCGGCTCCTGCACCAACGGCCGCATCGAGGATTTGCGTGCGGCAGCGAAGATCGCGGAAGGCAAGACCGTGTCGGCGAACGTCAACGCCATGGTCGTGCCGGGCTCCGGCATCGTGAAGGAGCAGGCCGAGGCCGAGGGTCTCGACAAGATCTTCATCAAGGCCGGCTTCGAATGGCGCGAGCCGGGCTGCTCGATGTGCCTTGCCATGAACCCGGACAAGCTGAAGCCGGAAGAGCGCTGCGCCTCGACCTCGAATCGCAATTTCGAGGGCCGCCAGGGTTTCAAGGGCCGCACCCATCTGGTGTCGCCGGCGATGGCGGCCGCGGCGGCGATCGCAGGTCACTTCGTCGACGTCAGGGACTGGCGCTAAGCTACTTCCTGCAATTGTAGCGATCGCGGCAAAGCGTCGTTAATCGGCGGCGCCGACAGTGTCCTCGCGACGGTTTCGCGAGGACACGTCATGGCCAACAAGCCGGAATATGTCGATCTCATCAGCGAAGCGACGCGCCAGCACCGCCGGCGCGCGGCGCCATTGCGCATCGTCGCCAAGCCGGAGGTCGAGGAGACCTCCAAGCTGAGCCGCTGGCCACCGGCGATGTTCAAGCAATGGAAGATCGAGACGTTGATGCGGTGGAAGGCTTCGTCGTGGAAGCTGAAGGACTGGCTCTAACAAGTCTCTCCGTCATGGCCGGGCGTGTCCCGGCCATGACGCTGCTCGAATAGCTCACATCACCAATAATACCGGTACGGATAGTGCCAGCGGGGCCAGCGGCAGACCCGGCGCGGGCCGTAATAGGTCCAGATGATCCGGCAGCGGCGCGGATAGTGGTAGTAGGGATAATAGCCACCATAATAGTGGCGCCGGTGGAAGTGGCGATAGCCGTAATGGGGGCGATAGCCCCAGTGCCGGTGATGGCCGCCGTAGTGACGGAATCCGCCGTAACGAATGCCGCCGCCGTGCAAGGCCGGCGCGGCGCGGAAGCCGCCGCCATGAAAGCCACCGCCGCGGAAACCGCCGATATGTCCGCCGCCACCGCGGAAACCTCCGCCGTGAAAATGCCCGCCGCCACCATGTCCGCCGTGCCCGCCATGGCGAACCTGCGTGACGAGATCGTCGGTTGCGGCCTTCGTTACCGGCGAGGTCGCCGGATTGATCAAGGTGAGCGCTTCAGCGCGACGCGCGGTGCCGGCCGACAGCATCAGCGTCGCGGCGGCCGCAAGCCCAAGCAGGCGCATCGGGCTGGCCCGACGACCCAATATCATCAGCATGAAATCCTCCCTGAACCCGGACGGCAGAGCTGCGACGTCTCGGCCGCGCCATTGCTGTTCAATTGCAGTCGCTCCAGGGATTAAGTTGCGGACAGCGATGTGAACGCGCCATGAATGAACGACACGCGGCGCCGCGATGCCGTGCCTCGCACGATCACAAAGCCGGCGGTCCAAGGCGGCGCCTTACCAGAAGGGCCCGTAGCTGAAGACGAACGGCGCCGGCACGCCGTAGGGATAGGGACGATAGTAGACAGGGCGCGCGTAGTAGCGCGGATCGCGGCGTACGGCAGGCCGCGCCATGTCATATGTCCGCGCGTGTCGTCGCACATCGAAAACCGCGATCCCTGCCGACGCCTCCGGGATCGTCGCCCTTGGCGCGGCGGACGCGCAAGGCAGTCCGGCGGCAAGCGCGGCGGCAATTGCTAATGCGATCCATCTCGCCATCATGGCCCTCACGAGGCCACCGCGAAGCTCGCTGGCGCGGGCATCGACGGTCAGCCCCGGCGCCAGTAGCAGCTCACGCGCGGCACGATCACCGTACCGCTCGGCCGGTACTCCTGCACATAGGTGGCGTTGCAGACGCGGACCGCGTCGGGGCCGGGATTGTAGCGGGGATAGACGCCATCCGGGCTGTAATAGGGCGTGACGCGCAGACGCGCTGGAGGCCGCTTGCGCGGCGGGGGGACATCGTCCGGCGAGACCAATTGGACCATCCGGAGTCCGGAACTGGCTGTCTGCGCCTCGGCACCGACGCAAAACTGCGAAAACAACCCCATGCACAGTAGAGTCAGCGCTGTTTTCGCTCGCATTTTTCCGCCCACCTGAAACGTCCCATTGACCGCCCCACGCTCCCCGTTTTGGCGGCGCCCGTCAACCTCGCCGCTTATAAAGCCAGATGCATCGCCACGGAACCCGCGGTATGAGGGGCACATGTGGACGGAATTGAAAGCGCCTTCGCTCGCCGAGATGGAAGCGATGACTCACGACGTGTTCGAGCGCCTGCCGGCGGACTTTCGCAAACTCTGCGAGGGCGTGATCGTCCGCGTCGAGGACTTCCCGACCGGGGAGGTCCTGGACGAGATGGAATGCGAGAGCGAGTTCGACCTGCTCGGCCTGTTCCAGGGCGTCGGCCTGCCCCAGCAGAGCTTTGGCGACGTGGCGCGGCTGCCCAACATGGTCTGGCTCTACCGCCGCCCGATCCTGGACTATTGGGCCGAGCACGACGAAAGCCTCGGCCACATCGTCCGCCACGTCCTGATCCACGAGATCGGCCACCATTTTGGTCTGTCGGACGACGATATGGCGGCCATTGAGGCCAAGGCGGGGTAACACCGTTGCCACGCGCGAAGTGCGCTCCCTCTCCCGCTTGCGGGAGAGGGCTGGGGAGAGGGTGTCTCCGCAGTGGGACTCCCCTAGAGGAGAGAGCCCCCACCCGCCGCGCTTCGCGCGTCGACCTCCCCCGCAAGCGGGAGAGGTAAAGTCCCGATGCCGCACCATTGAGCCTCAAACCCCTAAGGCAGACGAGCCCTGCCGATTTCGGCCTAGGATTCCCGGTCCGATCGCGATAAATAGCCGGTTCCCTGAACCACGTGCGGGAAAGCGCAACCATGGACAAGTTCACCACGCTGGAAGGCGTCGCGGCGCCGCTGAAGATCATCAATGTCGACACCGACATGATCATTCCGAAGCAGTACCTCAAGACAATCAAGCGCACCGGCCTTGGCAAGGGACTCTTCTCCGAGCAGCGCTACAAGGATGACGGCAGCGAGAACCCGGACTTCGTGCTCAACCAGCCGGCCTATCGCAATGCGAAGGTGCTGGTCGCCGGCGACAATTTCGGCTGCGGCTCGAGCCGCGAGCATGCGCCCTGGGCGCTGCTCGACTTCGGCATCCGCTGCGTGATCTCGACCTCGTTCGGCGACATCTTCTACAACAATTGCTTCAAGAACGGCATTCTGCCGATCCGCGTGTCTCAGGAAGACCTCGACAAGCTGTTCGACGACGCCGAGCGCGGCGCCAATGCGACGCTGACGATCGACCTGCCGAACCAGGAGATCCGCGGCCCCGACGGTGGCAAGGTCAAGTTCGAGATCGATCCGTTCCGCAAGCACTGCCTGATCAACGGCCTCGACGACATCGGCCTCACCATGGAGAAGAAGGCCTCGATCGACTCCTATGAGGACAAGCTCAAGCGCGAGCGCGCCTGGGCCTGATTGCAGACTATGGTTCGAGCCCCGGTGCTGTCTGCGCCGGGGCTTTTTGTTTGCTCCGATTGTCCCGTATAGATTTGCCCATGCTGCCCGAGATCGTCACCTTCTGGCACGGCCCGATGGATGCGCTACGCCAGACCTGTCTGCGCTCGCAATTGGCTGCCGGGCACAAGGTCACGGTCTACAGCTTCGATCCCATTCCCGGCCTCCCCGCCGGCGCTGCGAATGCCGAGGCCGAGGCGATCCTGCCGCACGCGTTCTCCGAACGCTTGCGCCCGCCGCAGCCGGATGGCAGCTGGCGCGACTGGACCATTCTGCAGTTCAGCGACTTCTTCCGCATGAAGCTGATGGCGAAGGGCCTCGGCCTCTGGCTCGACGCCGACGTGCTGCTCCTGAAGCCGGTCGAGATCGATCCGGCAAAGCCCTACTTCGCCTGGGAGCGGCCGCGCCAGCTCGGCAATTCCGTGCTCTACCTGCCGCCCGCGCACGGCATCGTCGCCGCCTTCGAGGAGCTGATGGAGCAGGAGGAGCTGACGCCGAACTGGCTGTCGCTGCGCCATCGCATCACCTTCATGATGCGTCGCCTGCGCGGCGGCTCGAACCGGCTCTCGGATATTCGCGTCGCGATCTACGGGCCCGCGGCACTCACAGCGCTGGCGCGGCGTACCGGTGAATTGCAGAACGCATTGCCGAAGCAGTCGTTCTACGCCGTGCATGCCGAGCCAAGACTGTTCTTCGATCCCTCGAGCTATCTCGGTCTCGTCACCGACCCCAGCATCATCGGCCTCCACATCTCGCCGAAGGGCCGCGGCGGCGAGAAGCCGATTCCCGGTAGCCTGTATGCGTGGGCGGCGGAGCGATTCGCTTAGCGCTCTCCGTGTCCCGGACGCGGTGCAGCGTGCAACGCTGCTCCGCAGAGCCGGGACCCAGCAAGCGGCGCGATGGGCCCCGGCTCAGCGGCGCACCACTACGTGCTGCGCCGCGTCCGGGGCACGAGACCGGATTAATGCCCCATCCTGTTTGATCCAGCGCAACGCGCTTCTGCATCATTGTGCTTATCTCGCTCCAATTCCGCTCGTCCGAATGGAGCTTGCCATGAGCACCGCAACCAGGCCCTATCCCATCGTCCAGGATCTCATCGAGTCCTTCGCGAACTGGCTGAAGCACCGCCGCGAGATCAACGAGATGCGGCAGCTCGACCGCGCCGATTTCGACCGGATCGCCAATGATCTCAGGATCGCGCCCGACGATCTGGAGGAGCTGGTCCGTCACGGCCGCCACGCCGCCGACGAATTGCCGAAGATGCTCGAGCAGCTCGGCATCAGCACTGAGGCGCTCGGCCGCGCGCAGCCGCTGCTGCTCCGCGACCTCGAACGGGTCTGCTCGCTCTGCAATCAAAAGGGACAGTGCGACCGCGATCTCGCTGAGGGCACCGCCGCGGAGAATTACTACGGCTATTGCGCCAACGCCTCGACGCTGGAGACGCTCGAGCGCGCCGAACACGCGCCGCGGTGAGGCGTTGCGTTACTCGATCCACTTCGGCGCGTAAGCCATCCCTTCGCTTTGCGCGGTATCGTGATTGATCCAGATTTCGGCGTTCTCGAGGCGTAGCAGCTCGACCACCTTGGCCATCGACGCAACCGTCGCCTGCGGGTGGGCATTGAACGACGGTACACGCATGCGCCGGAGGTTCTCTCGGTTATGCGCGACGTCGCCGCTCAGCAGCACGGCGCCGCGCCGCGGCAGCTTCAGCATCAGCGAGCAATGCCCAAGCGTATGGCCGGGCGTGAAGATCATGCGCACTGCGCCGTCGCCGAAGATGTCGTGATCACCATCGACGATCTCGTAAGGCCGCTCCTTCAACATCCTGTAGTGCTGAAGCGAGTAGCCGAATTCGTCAGGCTCAGGCCCGAACATGGCCTCGAATTCGGCCCGCTGAGCGATCCATCTTGCATTTTCGAACAGATCGACATTCCCGATATGATCGAAATGCGCGTGGGAAAGGAGGATCGTGCGGATATCGCGGGGCCGCACCCCGATTTCATCCAATTGGTCCGCGATGGGACGACGCACGATGCCGCGTATGCCATGCGCGATGATGCGCCCTTCCGGATGCTTCGCCAGCTCATCCTCAATGCCCGTATCCCAGATCAGCCACTCACCACGGTGACCGATGAGATAGGCATTGCAGCTCAACGTCATGGGAACGCCTACGTTGATGCCGGGAGAATAGATCGAACCGTCTTCGACCTCCGCAATGCCTCCGTCGAGGATGTAGATCCTGTCGATTGTCGCCATTTGAGAACTCTTCAAGCCGCCGATTCGACGCGCCGCTTCGCCTCGCGCATGTCGCGCCCAGGCGGCATGCCGAAAAGCCGGCAATATTCCCGCGTGAACTGCGTGACGCTTTCGTAGCCGACCCGATGCGAGGCGGTCGCGATGCTTGCGCCATCGGCCAGCATGGTGCGGCGCGCCTCGATCAGACGAAGCTGCTTCTGAAACTGAAGCGGGGTCAGCGACGTGACGCTGCGAAAGTGCAGGTGAAATGCCGACTGGCTCATCCCCGCAGCCTTGGCGAGCCGGTCGACACGCAAAGGCTTGGCATAGTCGGCGCGGATGATCGCAACCGCACGGCCGATCCGCTGCGCATGGCTGTCGGCAATACCGAGCGCCCTGATGGCGCCACCGTGCCGACCGGCCAACAGCCAATAATGCAGCTCCCGCAGCATTTGGCTCTGGAGGATTGAGGCGGACGCGGGCCGATCGATCAGGCGCAACAGCCGCAGCGCCGCGTCGCTCACATCCCGCTCCGTCGGCTCGACCCGCAGCGGCAGCGACGGGACATAAGGCGCCGCTCCCATCTCGACGACCAGCCCCTCAATGACAATGGGATCGAGCTCGACGACGAGCGACAAATAGGGCACCGCGTCTGTGGCGTGCGTAATCTGGCTGACCGTCGGCACGTCGCTCGCGATCACCAGTGAATCGCCCGCACCCAGGTCGAAGGACGTGGCGCCGACCGCAACACGCTTGGCGCCTTGCAGCACCAAGGCGACCAGAGGCTTGGAGATCGCAAATTGGAGCGCGCTCGGCGCGGTCTCACGAATGATCGAGATGCCGGCGAAAGGCGTGGACGCAAGGCCCTTGTCGTCGGCGCGAGCTGCGGCGTAGCGGCTGGCGATCTGGAGCAGCGTTTCGGTCACGCGCCTAATCTAGGCCGAGCCAGGCACGCGGGCAATTGCCGGCGGGCGATCAGGCAAGAAGACGGGAGTTCTGGGCAAGTCGGCCGCCGGCCACATTTTGGAGGGTTGGGCAAGACGATCAGAGGATCCGGCAACATCCGACGCTCGATCACAGGCAGAAGGGCCCCGCCGAAACTCCACGAGGAACCTGCAATGCCCACCATTTCTCTCGTCACCGGCGCCAGCCGGGGCCTTGGCCGCAATACCGCAATCGCCATCGCGCGTCACGGCGGCGACGTCATCGTGACCTATCGCAGCGGCGCCGCCGCCGCTCGCGAGGTCGTCACCGAGATCGAGGCGCTCGGCCGAAAAGCGGTCGCGCTCCAGCTCGACGTCACCTCCGTATCGACCTTTCCGGCGTTCGCTGCAAAAGTCGGGTCGGCACTGGCGGAGCACTGGCACACCGAGAGGTTCGATCATCTCGTCAACAATGCAGGCCAGGGCGAAATGGCCGCCATGACCGAGACGACGGAGCAGCAGTTCGACGCGCTCTTCGACACGCATGTCAAAGGGCCGTTCTTCCTGACGCAGGCCTTGCTGCCGCTGCTTGGCGACAATGGCCGGATCATCAACTTCTCGAGCGGGCTGACGCGCGTGTCTTTCCCCGGCTTCTCGGCCTATGCCGCCGCCAAGGGCGCCATCGAGGTTCTGACCGTCTACATGGCAAGAGAATTCGGCGAACGCGGCATCACCGCCAACGTCGTTGCGCCGGGCGCAATCGAGACCGACTTCCTCGGCGGCGCGGTCCGCGACATGCCGGATTTGAACAAGCAGTTCGCGCAAATGACCGCGCTTGGCCGCGTCGGGCTGCCCGACGACATCGGGCCGATGGTCGCGAGCCTGCTCGGTCCGGAGAACCGCTGGGTCACAGCACAGCGGATCGAGGTGTCCGGCGGACAGACGATCTGATCGAAGCGGCACTTGCGCACTTCGTCGCGAGGCGATGGAGTGCGCGAGCCCTCAGCCCTTCCGCATCACCGCGATCGCATCCGCGAACTTGCCACCGCTATCGTCACCGAGAAAGACCCGACCATCTGCCGGACCGCTGATGCCAGCGTACGGCAGAGCTTTCACCTTGTGCGCATCGCCGGGTGGCAACGGGCGTAAATAGTATGACTGTTTGCGCGGCGAGGATGCGGGAAAGCTCACCGCAATTATCCGTGCTTGATCTCGACTATTAGCTCTGTTTGGATCGTTACCGTTCCGCAATTCGCATTTCGGATAATCATGGCGAATGAAACAGATGATTCCCGTCGTTCATTGGGTGCTCGTTCAACAGAGGACACCGTGACTGCCCACCGCAAGGGCATCGGGAATCGGCTGTTGGCGGCGCTCCCGCCGGCGGATCTCGCTTTGCTGACACCCCACTTCCAGAAGGTCTCGTTCGAACCCGATGCCGTCCTGGTGCGATCGGGCGACGAGCTCGACCCGGTCTATTTCCCCCATAGCGGCGCGATCGCCTTCATGCTCGACATGCCGGACGGGCAAACGGTCGCGACCACCTTGATGGGACGGGAAGGCGCTTTGGCCTCGTTCTCGGTGCTCGGCCCGTCGCCTTCATCCGTGACCGCGATTGCCCGCACAGCCGGCACTGCATCGGTGATTTCCGCCGCCAAATTTCGCGCGGCCCATGCGCAAAGCGCAGCGATCAGGCATGTCGTGCAGGTCCACGCCCGCGCCGTGTTATTGCAGCTCCAGCACGTCGCCGCTTGCAACGCGCTGCATCGGGTGGATGGCCGCATGGCGCGGTGGCTCCTGCAGCTTCACGACCGCGTTCCCGAGGACCTGCTTCCGGTGACGCAGGAGGCGCTGGCGCAACTGGTTGGGGTACGGCGGACGACAGTGACTTTGACGATGAGCAAGCTACGCGAGGCCGGCGCCATCCCGTCCGACCGGCGCGGGTTTGTCGAAATCCATCGGGCGCGGCTCGAGAGGGTCGCATGCGATTGCTATGCGCTCATGCAGCGCACCATCGATCGGATGTATTGCCAGGAATTGGCGGCGCCGCAGCCTGCCGATACGCCGTTCCGGCAAAGCGCCATCGCCGCCTCCCACGGAGCAGGCGGTGAATTCAAAGCCGTTTCACGGGCAGGACGATAGAGAGCAAAACCTGCTTGGCGCGCGGAAAAGCAAATCTCGCGCCTCAGCCCTTCCCCATCGCCGCGATCGCGTCCGCAATCGCGATCGTGCGCCGGGCCATGTCGGCGTGCAGGCGCTCCACCATCGCGCCGTCGAGACGGATCGCGCCGCGCGAGGCGTTCTCCGGCAGTTCGAACGCCGCGATGATTTTTCGCGCGCGGGCGACTTCCTCCTCCGGCGGAGTGAAGATCGCGTTGCAGGCGTCGATCTGGGAGGGATGGATCAGGGTCTTGCCGTCGAAGCCGAGGTCGCGGCCTTGCGCGCATTCGGTGGCGAAACCGTCGGAATTGGCGATGTCGCTGTAGGGGCCGTCGAGGATCTCGAGGCCGTGGGCGCGCGTCGCCAGGATGCAATGGGTGATCATCGGGATCATCGCGGCGCGGCCCGGCAGCATCCTGATCCGCGTCTCGCGCGAGATGTCGTTCGGGCCGAACACGAAGCCCGAGAGGCGGCTCGATGGATCGCGTCCGGCGGCGGCCAGTTCCTCGGCATGCAGCACGGCGCGCGCGGTCTCGATCATGGCCCAGACCTTGACGGTCGGCGCGGCGCCGAGCTCGGCCAGCTTGCGGCCGATCACCTCGAGATCTTCGACGCTCGAGACTTTTGGAACCAGGATGCCGTCCGGCGAAGCCTTGGCGGCCATGGCGACGTCATCTGCCCACCAGGGCGAGTCGAGGCCGTTGGTCCGGATCAGGATCTCGCGCCTGGCAAAGCCCTTGGCGGCGATCGCCGCCGCAATGCCGTCGCGCGCCGCCGCCTTGGCCTCAGGGGCGACGGAATCCTCGAGGTCGAGGATCAGGCCGTCGGCGGGGAGATTGCGCGCCTTTTCCAGCGCACGCGGGTTGGAGCCGGGCATGAACAGATGGCTGCGGCGCGGGCGGGTCATGCTGGCGTTCCTTCCTGGTCTGTCGTCCGACCCCCAGGCGATAGCACTTGGCCTGCCCATTCGAAAGGCTTGTCGGCTCTGGCGGTATGTGATTAGGCATGGGCCATGACGACATTCCCGAAGCAATTGCTGGAAGGCTACAAGGCCTTCGCCACCCAGCGGCTGCCGACCGAGCAGAACCGCTACCGCGAACTCTCGGTCAAAGGGCAGTCGCCTGAGACCATGGTGATCGGCTGCTGCGACTCCCGGGTCTCCCCCGAGGTGATCTTCGACGCGGGGCCGGGCGAGCTCTTCGTCGTCCGCAACATTGCCAATCTGGTGCCGACTTATCAGCCCGACGAAAGCGCGCACGGCGTCTCGGCAGCGCTGGAGTTTGCGGTGACGGTGCTGAAGGTGAAGCACATCGTGGTGCTCGGCCACGCGCAATGCGGCGGCATCCGCGCCTTCGTCGACAAGATCGAGCCGCTGACGCCCGGCGACTTCATCGGCAAATGGATGCAGATGTTCATCAAGCCGGGCGAGGTGGTCGAGCAGCGCGAGCACGAGACCATGGCGCAATTCGTCGAGCGCATCGAGAAGGCCGCCGTGTTCCGCAGCCTGGAAAACCTGATGACCTTCCCGTTCGTGCGCAAGGCCGTGGAGAGCGGCCAGATGCAGACCCACGGCGCCTATTTCGGCGTGGCGGAGGGATCGCTGTTCGTGCTGGACAAGGCGGCCAAGGAATTCAGGAACGCGCGCGCGGCATAGCCGCTCGCCGGTGGGCAGAGCGGCTTGGCCGCAAGGCGCACGCTTGCCCTCCTTGCGAAATGGCGCATATCGGGGACCTGCAAATCGTGCGTGATGAATGGCGGACAGGCGCCTGGTTCGCTAGAGTGCTCTCCATTCGCCACTCGCCGTTTGCTGTTTCATGCTGATCCTTGCCATCGATACTGCGCTCGAAGCCTGCGCGGCCGCCGTTCTCGATACCGACGCCGGCGAGCTCCTCGCCCGGGAATCGCAGCTCATGAAGCGTGGCCATGCCGAGGCGCTGATGCCGATGATCGCGCGCGTGATGCAGAGGGCCAGCCTCGCCTTCACCTCGCTCGACCGCATCGCCGTCACCGTCGGGCCCGGCAGCTTCACCGGCCTGCGCGTCGGCATCTCGGCGGCGCGGGGCCTTGCGCTGGCGGCGAAACGGCCGGCGGTCGGGCTGACGACGCTGTCGGCCTATGCCGCTGGTGTCGTCGGCCAGAGCGGAACGGCGCCGGTGATCTCCGCGATCGATGCGCGGCACGATCACGTCTATTTCCAGATCGTCGCCGGCGACGGCAGCCAGCTGGTGCGGCCCTGTGTCGCCGCGATCGACGCGGCGATCGCGGCCTCGCAATTCGGCGCGCCGCATCTGGTCGGCAATGCCGCCGGGATTCTCGCCGATCGTTGGCCGAAGGATGGACCGCAACCCGTTGCGGTCGACGCGCAGCCCGCGCCCGACATCAGCTGGATCGCCTGGCTCGGCGCGGCGGCCAATCCCGACACCAATCCGGCGCGGCCGTTCTATCTGAAAGCGCCCGACGCCAAGCCGGCGGCACAGACGCCGCGCGCAGCACAAGCCGCGACCTCATGATGGGATGGCTGTCGGAGTGGTGGCGCGGCGGCACGGCCGCCGTCGAGCCCGCGACCATGCGCGATGCCGCGCGGCTCGCGCAGCTGCACGGCGCCGCCTTCGCGCATGGCTGGGGCGAAGGCGAGTTCGAGAGCATGATGAGCGAGCGCAACACGCTGGTGCATCGCTTGCGTCTCGGCCGCAAGACGGTCGGCTTTGCGGTGTCGCGGATCGGCGCGGACGAGGCGGAAATCCTCTCGGTCGCGGTGGACGGGGCTTATCGCGGCCGCGGCCTCTCCCGTACGCTGCTGATGACCCATCTCGGCCACCTCGCCGGGCGCGGCGTGCGCACGATATTTCTGGAAGTGGAGGAAAATAACCAGCCGGCGCGGCGGCTTTACGATCGAGCTGGATTCGTGGTGGTCGGGCGCCGCGATCGCTACTATAAGCAGCCCAACGGGGAACAATTGAACGCCCTTCTGATGCGACGCGACTTGGCGTAACATCGGTGGCAGAAAGCGCCCGCCAGGCAGACAACGCTATGACCACACTGAAACATTCTCCTGCATCCAAGGCGTCCGATATCGAGGCGCGCTGCGCCGCCACGGGCATGCGCATGACCGAGCAGCGCCGCGTCATCGCCCGCGTGCTGGCCGAAGCGATCGATCATCCCGACGTCGAGGAACTGTACCGGCGCTGCGTTGCGGTCGACGACAAGATCTCGATCTCGACGGTCTACCGCACCGTGAAACTGTTCGAGGACGCCGGCATCATCGAGCGCCACGATTTCCGCGAAGGCCGCGCGCGCTACGAGCAGATGCGCGACAGCCATCACGACCACCTCATCAATCTGCGCGACGGCAAGGTGATCGAGTTCACCTCCGAAGAGATCGAGAAGCTCCAGGCCGAGATCGCCCGCAAGCTCGGCTATCGGCTGGTCGATCACCGGCTCGAGCTCTATTGCGTCCCGCTCGATGACGACAAGCCGACGTCTTGATTGGCATGACCTTGTCGGAAAACCGCTTCACACTATTCCGGGTCATGCCTTAGTGCCCATCGATCTCATTATCTTCGATTGCGACGGCGTGCTCGTGGACAGCGAGGTGATCTCCTGTCGCGCGCACGCTGACGTGCTGACCCGGCACGGCTATCCGATCACATCGGAGCAGGTGTTCGCGCGCTTCCTTGGCCGCTCGACCAAACAGGCCAATCTCGAGATCGAAACCGAGCTCGGCCGCAAGCTGCCCGAGGCCTATCACGGTGATCTCCAGGACGAGCTTTTTCGTTCGTTCGAAGCCGACCTGGAAGCGATCCGCGGCATCCATGATGTGCTGGATGTCGTCAGCCAGCGCGTCTGCGTCGCCTCCAGCGGCTCGCATCCGCGCATGCAGGTGAGTCTCGGAAGCACGGGGCTTTATGAGCGTCTCGCGCCAAATATCTTCTCGGCCTCGCAGGTCAAGAACGGCAAGCCAGCACCTGACCTGTTCCTGTTCGCGGCGAGCCAAATGGGCGTCCCGCCCGAGCGCTGCGTCGTGATCGAGGACAGCCTGGCCGGCATCGCCGGCGCGCGGGCGGCCGGTATGAAAGTGTTCGGCTTTTACGGGGGCAGCCATTGCGGGAGCGGCCATGCCGAGACCCTGCGCCAAGCCGGCGCCGACTTAACTTTTGCCGACATGCATCAGTTGCCGGACCTGGTTCGGCGGGTCGAGGCGGACGCTCTGGCGGGTTGATTGTTGTCCCGGACCGTCATTCCGGGGCACGCGCGACGCGCGTGAACCCGGAATCTCGCAGTAAAACCTCTGGATTCCGGGTTCGCGCTGGCGCGCGCCCCGGAATGACGGGCCGAAAGAGGCCGCATTCGCTGGATTTTCGGCCCTCCAGCCTATATCTGAGGGCCGTCCTCCACCTCCATTTCGGGTTCCATGACGCCGCCGCGCAAGCTGCACATCAAATCATATGGCTGCCAGATGAACGTCTACGATGCCCAGCGCATGGTGGACACGCTGGCCCCGGAAGGATTCGTGGAGACGGCGAGCGCAGAGGATGCCGATCTCGTCATCCTCAACACCTGCCATATCCGCGAGAAGGCCTCGGAGAAGGTCTATTCCGAGCTCGGCCGCCTGCGCGTCGCCAAGGACGAGGCCGCGCGTGCGGGCCGCGCGATGAAAATCGCGGTTGCCGGCTGCGTGGCGCAGGCCGAGGGCGAGGAGATCGTGCGCCGCGCGCCTGTCGTCGACGTCGTGGTGGGTCCGCAGAGCTATCATCATCTGCCGGAGCTGTTGAAGCGCGCCGAGGGCGAAGGCCGCGCGATCGAGACCGAGTTTCCCGCCGCCGACAAGTTCGGCTTCCTGGCCCAGCCGAAGCCCGACGCGATCCGCGCGCGCGGCATTTCCGCCTTCGTCACGGTGCAGGAAGGTTGCGACAAGTTCTGCACCTTCTGCGTCGTGCCCTATACGCGCGGCGCCGAAGTCTCGCGCCCGGTGGCGAAGATCGTCGACGACGTGAAGCGGCTCGCCGACAACGGCGTGCGCGAGCTCACGCTGATCGGGCAGAACGTCAACGCCTATCACGGCGAGGGGCCGGACGGAAAAACCTGGCCGCTCGGCCGGCTGCTCGCACATCTGGCGGCGATTCCCGGCATCGCGCGGCTGCGTTACTCGACCAGCCATCCCCGCGACGTCGACGACAGCCTGATTGCAGCCCACCGCGACCTCGGCGCCTTGATGCCGTTCGTGCACCTGCCGGTGCAGTCGGGCTCGGACCGCATTTTGGCGGCCATGAACCGCAAACATACCGCCGATGATTACCGGCGGGTCATCGACCGTTTTCGGTCCGCGCGCCAAGACATTGCTTTTTCATCGGATTTCATCGTCGGCTTCCCCGGGGAGAACGAGCAAGATTTTCTCGCCACCCTCGCGCTTGTCACGCAAATCGGCTACGCTGCGGCTTATTCGTTCAAATACTCCGCCCGGCCGGGAACGCCGGCCGCGGACATGCAGGAGACGGTGTCCCCCGCCGAGATGGACCAGCGATTGGAGCGGCTCCAGGAACTGATCGACAGCCAGCAATCGGCCTTCAACAAGGCCGCGATTGGCTCAACGGTCGACGTGCTGTTCGAGCGTCCGGCGCGCAAGGACGGCCAGATCGTCGGCCGCACCGCCTACCTGCAGCCCGCCCATGTGATGGCCCCGCCCGACATCATCGGACAGATCCTGCCCGTCAGGATCGACAGCCTCGAGCGCTACAGTTTTCTCGGCGAGCTCGTGACGCCGCGCAAGGCGCGCGAGCCCGCTTTATCGCAAGCCAGTGGAGCCTGAACCCTTGCCCAAAAGCGCATCGGATTCGTCTTCGTTCGCTCCCAGCCGCAAATTTGACCGCGACATGCAAGTTCCGCCCGAGACCCAGGTCGTCATCGACCTCGACGACAACCGCGCCGCTTCCGCGCTGGTCGGCCCTTACGGTCAGAATCTCGCGCAGATCGAGCGGAGGCTCGGCGTCGTCGTCGATTCCAAGGGCAACCACATCACCATCGGCGGCACCCGCGACGGCTGCGACGCCGCGCGCCGCGTGGTGGAGATGCTCTACGCGCAGGCCGTGAAGGGACAGGACCTCGACCAGGGCGAGGTCGAAGGCGCGATCCGCGCCGTGATCGCGCAGGGCTCGCTGTTCGAGTTCGACGCCAAATCAGCCAAGTCCACCTTCGACAGCATCAACTTACGCAAGCGCCCGGTGCGTGCGCGTACCGCTGCGCAGGACTCCTACATCCGCGCGCTGAAGCGCCACGAGCTGGTGTTCGGCATCGGCCCCGCCGGCACCGGCAAGACCTGGCTCGCCGTCGCGCACGCCGCGCAGCTGTTCGAGCGCAAGGAGGTCGACAAGATCATCCTGTCGCGTCCGGCGGTGGAAGCCGGCGAGCGGCTCGGCTTTTTGCCTGGCGATCTCCGCGAGAAGGTCGATCCGTATCTGCGCCCGATCTACGATGCGCTCTACGACCTCATGGATGCGCGGATCGTCGAGCGCGCGCTGCAGACCGGCGAGATCGAGATCGCGCCGCTCGCCTTCATGCGCGGCCGCACGCTGACCAACGCCGCCATCATCCTGGACGAGGCCCAGAACACCACGTCGATGCAGATGAAGATGTTCCTGACCCGTCTCGGCGAGAACAGCCGCATGATCGTGACCGGCGATCCCTCGCAGATCGACCTGCCGAACGGCCAGACCTCGGGCCTGGCCGAGGCGACCCGCCTCTTGAGCGGCGTCGAGGGCATCGCCCAGGTTCATTTCAAGGCCGAGGACGTGATCCGCCACGAGCTCGTGGCGCGGATCGTCGCCGCCTACGAAGGGCCGCCGCAGCGGCCGGCCACCGGTCAGTCCTGACGAGGCAACACCGGACCCAAGAGGGCGCGAGCTCGGCGCCTTTCGTCCGAGACAACACAATGTCCCATTCCAACCTTCCCATGACCGAGGTCCTCGTCGTCGCCGATTGCTGGCAGCGCGAGCCCGATTCCGAAGCCGTGATCCAGCGCGCGGTGGCGGCTGCCGCCGAGAGCGTCGACGAGGACGTTGCCGACGCGGAAGTGGCCGTGATGCTGACCGATGATGCCGGCATCCGCACGCTCAACAGCAACTGGCGCGGCATCGACAAGCCGACCAACGTGCTATCGTTTCCCGCGCTGCAGCCGGAGGGCGCCTGGAAGCCGGGCGATGCGCCGCGCATGCTCGGCGACGTCGCGATCGCCTACGAGACCATGCGGCGCGAGGCCGACGAGGAACACAAGCCGTTCGACCATCATTTGAGCCACCTCGCCGTGCACGGCTTCCTGCACCTGATCGGCTACGACCACGAGAACGAGAGCGACGCCGAAGAGATGGAAGCGCTCGAAACGGAGATCCTCGCTCATCTCGGCATCCCCGATCCCTATGCCGACCGCCCGGGGACGCACTGAGATGCCGGATTCCGAGCCTACCCACGACAATCCGCGCACCACGGCCAATCTGCCGGCCGTGGTGACGCCGGGCGAGGTGCTGCGCCCGACCGCCGATAGCTGGCTGCTGCGCGCCATCCGCACGCTGTTCGGCTGGAAGGCGGGGTCGGTGCGCGATGACCTCCAGGTCGTGCTCGACGCCTCGACGCCCGACGACACCGGTTTCTCCGCGGTCGAGCGCACCATGCTGCGCAACATTCTCGGCCTGCACGAGCGCCGCATCGCCGACGTCATGGTGCATCGCGCCGACATCATCGCGGTGAAGCGCGACATCCCGCTCGGGGAATTGATGGACCGCTTCGAGAGCGCCGGCCATTCGCGCCTCGTGGTCTTCGACGAGACGCTCGACGATCCCGTCGGCATCGTCCACATCCGCGACCTGCTCGCTTTCATGACCGCGCGTGCCCGCGTGTCGGAAGCCACCAAGACCAAGCGCAAGAAGCCGCTGCCGGCCGGGCTTGACTTGCGCGCGGTGGATCTCGCGCTGCCGCTTCACGAGGCGCACATCATTCGCAAGCTGCTCTACGTGCCGCCGTCGATGCGGGCGATCGACCTGCTCGCGCAGATGCAGGCCTCGCGCATCCATCTGGCGCTGGTGGTCGACGAATATGGCGGCAGCGACGGGCTGGTCTCGATCGAGGACATCGTCGAGCAGATCGTCGGCGAGATCGACGACGAGCACGACAGCGACGAGCCGCCCTCGATCGTGCGCCTCCCCGACAACGCCTTCATCGCCGACGCCCGCGCCAGCCTCGACGACGTCCGCTCGGTGATCGGCGAAGACTTCGTCACCGGCGAGGCCGGCGAGGAGGTGGAGACGCTGGGCGGCTATCTCGTCAGCTTCGTCGGGCGCCTGCCGGTGCGCGGCGAGGTGATCTCGGGCCCCGGCAATTACGAGGTCGAGGTGCTCGATGCCGATCCGCGCCGCGTCAAGCGGCTGCGCATCGCGACGCGGAAGGAGCGCCCGGCGCCCCGCACCCAGCGCGAGAGCCGGCGCCGTGAAGCCGCGCCGGAGAGCGGACAAGCGCCGGCCAGCGACACGCCCACGCCGCCGCCGAGCGACGGGACCGGCCCGCAGTGAGCCCATCGCAGCGCCTTCGGCAAATTGCGCTGGCCATCATCCTCACCTGGGGATGGCAGCGCGCCATCGTCGCCATGGCGGCCGGCGCGCTGTCGGTGCTGGCGCTGGCGCCGTTCAACCTCTTTCCGGTGCTGTTCGTCACCTTCCCGGTGCTGGTCTGGCTGATCGACGGCGCCGGGGCCGGCCGCTATGGCGGCGTGCCCGCGGCGGCCTTGACCGGCTACTGGTTCGGGCTCGGCTATTTCGTGCCCGGCCTCTACTGGATCGGCTATGCCTTCTTCGTCGAAGCCGACATATTCGCCTGGCTGACGCCGTTCGCGGTGCTGGGCCTACCGGCCTATCTTGCGATCTTCACGGCGATCGGCTTTGCGCTGGCGCGGCTGCTCTGGAGCAAGAACGCCACGCGCGTGCTGGCGCTCGCAGCGAGCCTCACCATCAGCGAATGGCTGCGCGGTCATGCGCTGACCGGCTTTCCCTGGAACGCGTTCGGATATGCCCTCTCCGAGCCGTTGCCGCTGGCGCAGACGGCCTCGCTGATCGGCCTGTGGGGCATGACGTTCCTGACGGTCGCGATCTTCGCGAGCCCGGCGACGCTGATCGACCGCACGCCCGATCGGCGCCTGCAATGGCGGGTGCCGGCCGCGGCGCTCGCGCTCCTGGTTGTCATGAGCATCTTCGGCGCGATCCGCCTGGCGCTGCATCCGACCACGATGGTGGAGGACGCCAAGCTGCGCCTGATGCAGCCCAACCTGCAGCAGGACGCGAAATTCAACTACGCCGCCAAGCCGGAGGTAATGAAGAAGTACCTCGCGCTGTCGGACCGCGCCTCCGGGCCGCAATCGACCGGCGTGCGCGATGCCACCATCCTGATCTGGCCGGAATCCGCCTTTCCGTTCTTCCTGACCCGCGAAGCCGACGCGATGGCGCAAATCGCCGATCTCTTGCCGAAGGGCACGGTGCTGATCACGGGATCGGTCCGTGCGCCTGACCTGCCGCGGGGCACGCCGATCACGCGCGCCTACAACTCGATCTACGTGATCGATCACGACGGCAGCGTGCTCGCCGTGTACGACAAGCTGCACCTGGTCCCATTCGGAGAATTTCTTCCCTACCAGTCGTTGATGGAGAAGCTCGGTTTCGAGCAACTGACGCGTGTGCGCGGCGGCTTCATTCCAGGGACCGTGCGGCATGCGCTCCCCGTTGCCGGCGCGCCGCCGGCGCTGCCGCTGATCTGTTACGAGGCGATCTTTCCCGACGAAGTGGCCGCACGCAACGAACGTCCGGGCTGGATCGTGAACCTCACCAATGACGGCTGGTTCGGCATCTCGACCGGTCCCTACCAGCACCTGGAGCAGTCGCGGATGCGCGCGATCGAGCTCGGATTGCCGCTGGTCCGCTCGGCCAATACCGGCATCTCCGCAGTGATCGATCCGGTCGGCCGCACGGTGGCGAGCCTCGGTCTCGGCATCGAGGGCATTTTGGATGCAAATCTGCCGACGGCGATCCCACCGACCGTTTATGCACGGGTGGGTGATGTGCCCGCAGCGATGCTCGTCGCGGTGGCCGTGCTGTTGGCGGTCCGCCGACGAATAGGCAAACGCCAGCCCTGATCGCGCCGCCGCCGCAGCGGCCGGAATCCTTTGACAACCGTAGTCCCACGGTTGACAGACTGCACACGGGCTCCCCATTCTGCACCGGCTGCAAAAGACAGTGGTGCGTTGCTAAATTTCTCCGCAATGTTTCCCAATAACAGGGTTTGATTTTGCGATGTTGCACCCGAGGCATGCTTGGTCATTGCGCCGAAGGTGGTGTTTGGAGGGCTGAGGAAATGTCGAAAGCGCCCAACCCTGTTGACAAATATGTCGGCAGTCGCGTGCGCATGCGCCGCATCATGTTGGGCATGAGCCAGGAAAAGCTCGGTGAAGCTTTGGGCCTGACTTTCCAGCAGATTCAGAAATACGAGAAGGGCACCAACCGGGTCGGCGCGAGCCGCATCCAGCAGATCGCGGAGATTCTGCAGGTGCCGGTGTCCTTCCTGTTCGAGGGCGGCCCGAGCGGCGTGCCGGGTCCGGATGGCTTCAGCGAGGGCGCCTCGCCCTCTTACGTCTCGGACTTTCTCGCCACTTCCGAAGGGCTCGCCTTGACCAAGGCGTTCACGCGAATCACGGATTCGAAGATGCGCCGCTCGATCGTCGATCTGGTCGAGCAGATCGCGGCCCGCGAAGGCCCCGACAAGCGCTGAATCGCCATCTCCACGGCGATTTGAGACTGCATCAAATCTGGCCTATGTCGTCATTTACGACCGCGCTTTGATGCGCGTCCGCTGCGATGATGCGATTCAAAGGCACAGATGCGCCCATGACCGACTCCAATTGGTTCGATTCACAAACTATTCTCGATGGCATCCGCCGCTGGGTGGAGATCGAGACACCGACGGAAGCACCTGAACAGGTCAACAAGCTGGTCTCCGTGGTCGCGGAGCAATACTGCGACCTGCCCGTCACGCTCGAGCGCATCGCCGGCACGGACGGCTGCGGAGACCATCTCGTGGCGCGCACGAATTGGGGGCAGGAGCAGCCGGGCATCCTGGTGCTGAGCCACCTCGATACCGTCCATCCCATGGGCTTCATCGAGCGCCTGCCGTTCAAGGTCGAAGGCGACGTCGCGTTCGGCCCGGGCATCTACGACATGAAGGGCGGCGCCTACATCGCCCATCACGCCTTCCGCGCGCTTTGCGCGACGGGCGATCGCTCGCCGCTCGGCATCACGCATCTGTTCACCTCCGACGAGGAGATCGGCAGCCCGACGTCGCGCGCGCTGATCGAAAAGGAAGGGCGCAAGGCCAAATATGTGCTGGTGACCGAGCCGGCGCGCGACGGCGGCAAGATCGTGACCGGACGCAAGGGCGTCGGTCGCTTCCGGGTTTTCATCAAGGGCGTGCCCGCGCATGCCGGCTCGCGACCCGAAGACGGCCGCAGCGCCGTCCGCGAACTCGGCAACGTCATCCTGGCGCTGGAAGGGATGAACGATCTGGCGCGCGGCGTCACCGTCAATGTCGGTGTGGTGCGCGGCGGCACGCGTCCCAACGTCACGCCCGAGGATGCCTATGCGGAAGTCGATCTGCGCGTGGTGAGCCTCAAGGACGCGGACGAGTTCGTCGGCAAGATCCTCGGGCTGCGATCGAAGACCGACGGCGTCACCGTCATGGTCACCGGCGAGCTCAACCGGCCGCCTTACGAGAAGAGCAATGCAGGCGCATCGCTGTACGAGCATGCCCGAACGCTCGCCAGCGAGATCGGCTTCGAGCTGATCGACACCCATACCGGCGGCGGCTCGGACGGCAATTTCACCGCCCCGCACACCGCGACTCTCGACGGGCTCGGCGTCGACGGCAAGGGCGCGCACACCCATTACGAGCAGCTCTATGTCTCCTCACTGGCACCACGCGCGCGGCTGCTCCATCGCCTTTATCAGACGCTGCGATGAGCGAACGCAAGTCAACCCCCGATCGCGACGACAGCGAGCGCGCCTTCTTCGGGCGCCGCAAGGGCCACAAGCTCAGGCAACACCAGGCCGGGTTGATCGAGCAGCTGCTGCCGCATCTTGCGCTCGATATCGAGGGTGAGGCGCCGGCGGACGCCCGCGACATCTTCGATCCCGCAGCCGACGACATCAGGCTCGAGATCGGCTTCGGCGGCGGCGAGCATCTCGCGGCCGAGGCGCAAAACTTTCCCGCCACCGGCTTCATCGGCTGCGAGCCCTATGTCAACGGCATGGCCAAGATCCTCGCGCAGATCGAGGCGGCCAACATCGGCAATATCCGCCTGTTCGCGGGCGATGCCGCCGAGCTGCTCGCCTGGCTGCCCCGGGAGTCGCTGTCGCGGATCGATTTGATCCATCCCGATCCCTGGCCGAAGCGGCGACACTGGAAGCGGCGCTTCGTCCAGGACCGCACCATCGCGGCAATGGCGCGCGTGCTCAGGCCGAATGGTGAATTCCGTTTCGTCTGCGACATCGACGATTACTGCGCCTGGACCCTGTCGCATCTTGCGCGTTCGCCAGACTTCGTCTGGCTCGCCGAACGCGCCGACGATTTCCGGCAGCCATGGCCGGGCTACACCATGACGCGCTACGGCCGAAAGGCCGCGCGCGAAGGGCGCAAGGCGGCGTATCTGCGGTTCAGGCGGGTCGATTAGCCGTCATTGCGAGGAGCCCGCGATAAATTGCAAAGCAATTTGCGCTGGCGAACGAAGCAATCCCGAGTGCCTGCTCGGAGAGATTTCTGGATTGCTTCGCTACGCTCGCAATGACGACGCGCGGAACTAAATCGTCTGCCGGTTGCGCCAGAAATTCACGACGCGCTCGGCGGTCGTCGGCATCAGGCGCGTGAAGTTCACGCGCGCGGTCTCGATGTCGGCATCGGCCGGCGTGCGGTTCGAGCCGTACCAGAGCAGGATGAGCGCGCGCACCGTGGGCCAGCCGAGGTTCAGCACGCGGCCCAGGATCAGCAGCGGATCGTAGCGGTCGCCCGCGATCAGGCGGTCGAGGACCTGGAGGCGAACGCCCGACATCGCCGACAGCGCGGCGACCGATTCCTCGTATTTGTGCGCCTTGGCGAAACCGAGCAGCGCGCTCTCGCCGAGATGGCCCTCGCGATTCAAGGTCAGCACCGTGCGTTGTGCCGCGGAGAAATCGCGGCGCGGGCCCGGCGGCAGCGCGGCCTCCTCGATCGCGGCCATCGCGCGCTTGATCTCGACCTGGCGCACGGGATTGACCACGGTGGAGAGACGACGGCGGATGACGTCGAGCGTCCCGTCCAGCAGCAGCTTCAGATTCTCGCCGGAAAGGTCGTTGCGCTGACCGATCTTGAGCGTCAGCACGCCGTCCTGCGCCGCGCGCTTGATCATCTCGGAATAGCTGCCTGGCGAGAACACCGCACCGGCATTGGCGGCGGCACGCCGCACCACGTCGCGATCGCCGCGCTCGACCAGCACGTCGGTGACGGCGGGTGACAAAGCGGGACGCTCCGTCATCGCCAGCAGATGGCCCTGGCCCTTCAAGCGCGCGATCTCGACCAGAGCCGCATCGTCGAGCACGGGCGAGCGGCGCAGCACGGGGCCGGCCACCATGATCTCGTTCTCGCGCGCGAGCTGATTGACGAGGTGCGGCGGCGCGTTGTTCAGGCGCGAGAAGCGCTCGGCCAGATCAGCGCGGGAGGCGAGCTCGGCATGGGGGACGAGATCGATCAGGAGATTGTCGAAGAGATCGATCAGCTCGGGGCGGAGCTTGTCCGCGTCCCGGAAGAACAATTGAGAGATGGCACGCGCGATCTCACCGCGGCGGCGCGGATCGCCGCGCTTGACGATATCGTCCAGTCCAGGAATGAGCGACGTGGCAACGGTCATGAAAACGCAACTCGAACGGGGCACGCCGCGGGTGCGCCCTTGGTTCAAGCCGCCCCACAATCGGAAAATCTAGGCCTGCTTGATGAAGGAAGCGTTGCGCAGGGCCTGCAGACGGGCGCAAAAAGGCCCCCGTTCTCGCTGCAATGGGCCTTGTCCGGGGGTTAAGAAAGCGCTATATCAGCGCCAATTCATCTTCTCATACGATCCGCGTAGTGAGAGTGGGCCCGAAAGGACCCGCTCTTTTTTATTACCTGAACGCGGCTCGGCGGGAGATGCGCCCGACGCGTCGTCGGGAAAGTTCCGAAGCGGGCTTTGAAATCGTAACCAAGCCTTAACCATCGAGCGCCCTGACCCTGGACATGACCGAACCGAACCCTGGTTCCACGGATGCCGAATTGCTGGCCGAGCCGCGGCTCGTGGTCGAGCCCGGCGTCGCGGCAAGGGTGTCCGCAGTGGCTGGTCCCGTGCTCCAGGGCATGGGCTACCGCCTGGTCCGGATCCGCATTTCCGGGGAAGCAGGCTGCACCGTGCAGATCATGGCCGAGCGGCCCGACGGCTCGATGCAGATCGAGGATTGCGAGGCGATCTCGCGGGCCCTGTCGCCCGTGCTCGACGTCGCCGATCCCATCGACCGCGCCTATCGGCTGGAGATCTCCTCGCCGGGGATCGACCGTCCGCTGGTGCGCCGCTCCGATTTCGAGCGCTATTGCGGGCATCTGGTGAAGATCGAGATGGCGGTCGCCCATGACGGGCGGAAGCGCTTCCGCGGCACGCTCGGCGCGGTCGAGGGCGACCGCGTGCATCTGCATCGCGACGATGCCAAGGCTGGCGACGAGGCCGACGTTCTCCTGACCATGGAGGATATCGGCGATGCGCGGCTGGTGCTGACTGACGAGTTGATCGCCGAATCCATGCGCCGCGGCAAGGCCGAGGCGCGCGAGATGCGGCGCAATCTCGGTCTCGAGCCGCCGCAGGCACCGCACGCCAAGATCAGCGAGAAGACCACCAAGAACACCAAGCCGAAGAAGAAGCCGGCCCCGACCAACACGAAGAAACATCGCCTTGCCGCCGAACGCGCGCGGCGCGGCGAGATCGAGCCTGACCAAGGAGACTAGCCATGGCAGTCAGCGCCAACCGACTTGAATTGCTTCAGATCGCGGACGCCGTCGCGCGCGAAAAGTCGATCGACCGCGGCATCGTCATCGCGGCGATGGAGGACGCCATCGCCAAGGCGGCGCGCGCCCGTTACGGCAGCGAGACTGACGTTCACGCCGAGATCGACCCGAAGAAGGGCGAGCTGCGGCTGTCGCGCCACATGCTGGTGGTCGACAAGGTCGAAAATCACTCCAACCAGATCTCGCTGGTGGACGCGCAGCGCGCCAATCCGGGCGCGCAAGTAGGCGACACCATCGCCGACACCCTGCCGCCGCTGGAATATGGCCGCATCGCCGCGCAATCGGCCAAGCAGGTGATCGTGCAGAAGGTGCGCGAGGCCGAGCGCGACCGGCAGTACCAGGAATTCAAGGACCGCATCGGCGACATCGTCAACGGCGTCGTCAAGCGCGTCGAATATGGCAGCGTGATCGTCGATCTCGGCCGCGGCGAAGCCATCATCCGCCGTGACGAGATGCTGCCGCGCGAAGTCTTCCGCAACGGCGACCGCGTCCGCGCCTATATCTTCGACGTCCGCCGCGAAACGAGAGGCCCGCAGATCTTCCTCTCCCGCACCCATCCGCAGTTCATGGCAAAGCTGTTCGCGCAGGAAGTGCCGGAGATCTATGACGGCATCGTCGAGATCAAGGCGGTGGCCCGCGATCCGGGCTCGCGCGCGAAAATCGGCGTGATTTCCCGCGATTCCTCGGTCGATCCGGTCGGCGCCTGCGTCGGCATGCGCGGCTCGCGCGTGCAGGCCGTGGTGAACGAGCTGCAGGGCGAGAAGATCGACATCATTCCCTGGTCGCCCGACATCGCGACCTTCGTGGTCAACGCGCTGGCGCCGGCGGAAGTCTCCAAGGTCGTCATCGACGAGGACCGCGAGCGCATCGAGGTCGTGGTGCCCGACACCAACAACCAGCTCTCGCTGGCGATCGGCCGCCGCGGTCAGAACGTGCGCCTGGCCTCGCAGCTCACCGGCTGGGATATCGACATCCTGACCGAGCAGGAGGAATCGGAGCGCCGCCAGGCCGACTTCGAGAACTCCACCCGCGTCTTCATGGAATCGCTCAACGTCGACGAGGTGGTCGGCCAGCTCCTGGCGTCCGAAGGCTTCACCTCGGTCGAGGAGCTCGCGATGGTGGACGTCAAGGAGCTCGCCGGCATCGAGGGTTTCGACGAGGAGACCGCGCAGGAGCTGCAGAACCGCGCCCGCGAATATCTGGAGCAGCAGGAAGCCGAGCTCGAGGCGAGGCGCAAGGAGCTTGGCGTCGAGGACGCGCTCAAGGACGTGCCCGGCGTCACCTCGAAGATGCTGGTGAAGTTCGGCGAGAACGACATCAAGACCGTCGAGGACCTCGCCGGCTGCGCCACCGACGATCTGGTCGGCTGGACCGAGCGCAAGGAAGGCAGCGAGCCGACCAAGCACGCCGGTGCGCTCGACGGCATCGACATCTCCCGTGACGACGCCGAAGCGATGATCATGCAGGCCCGCGTCAAGGCCGGCTGGATCACCGAGGCCGATCTCGCCAAGCCTGCCGAGGAGGCCGAGGCGACCGAAGATCAGCCGGCTTAAGGGCAAAGGAGAATGTCGCCCGGATGCTTGCAGATTCCGACCTCGAACTTGACCATGGCCCGCGGACCGAAAGGTCCGCGACCATGCGCATGTGCGCGGTCAGCCGCGAGGTCCGGTCGATCGACGAGCTGATCCGCTTCGTCGCATCGCCTGACGGACAAATAGTTCCCGATCTCAAGCGCAAGCTGCCCGGACGCGGGATGTGGCTCACCGCCTCACGCAAGACGGTTGCGGAAGCGGTGCGGCGTCACCAATTCAGCAAAGCCTTCAAGCGCGAGCTGCGCATCCCTCAGACGCTTCCCACCGACATCGAGGCGCTCTTGGTCCGGAGCGTAACCGAAGCCCTTGGGATCGCCGCCAAGGCGGGCCAGGTCGTGGCCGGCTTCGGCAAGGTCGAGAGCGCCCTTCGGGAAGGGACGGTCGAGGTCCTGATCCATGCCAGCGACGGGGCCGCGGACGGAATCCGCAAATTGGACATGCTGGCGCGCCAGAATGCCGGGAATCGCGGTGCTAAGGCGCAGATTCCCGTCGTTACCGCTCTGAAATCGTTAGAATTGGATTTGGCACTGACCCGGTCAAATGTGATACATGCTGCCCTGCTCGCGGGCCCGGCGAGCAAGTCATTCCTGTCACGTAGCCAGATCCTGGTCCGATACCGGATGGCGGACGACGACAAGACTGCCGAAAAACCCGGCCAGGATTTCTGAGAGACAACGACGACCCAATTGGATGGTGCGGCAACGCACAACACTGATAAATCAGGATTAGGACTGCTGAATGGTTGATACCAAGACCCCTGGCGACAAGAAGCTGAGCGTTCCGAGCAAGACGCTATCGCTCAAGCCGCGCGTCGAAACGGGCACCGTGCGCCAGAGCTTCAGCCATGGCCGCAGCAAGCAGGTCGTGGTCGAGAAGCGCGGCAAGCGCCGCATTGGCGACGGACCCGAGCCGCACGCGCCTGAGGTGACGGCAAAGCCCGCGCCGGTCGCCCCCGCCGCGCCGTCCCGTCCGGCTCCGCCCCCGCCCCGCAACGCCGGTTCCGGCGTGGTGCTGCGCACCCTTACCGAGGACGAGCGTTCGGCCCGCGCCAGCGCGCTGGCCGATGCCAAGCTGCGCGAAGTCGAGGAACGCCGCCAGGCCGAGGAAGAGGCCCAGCGACGCTCCGCCCGTGAGGCCGCCGAGCGCGCTGAGCGCGAAGCCGCCGAATCCCGCCGCAAGGCCGAGGAAGAGCGCCACCGTCACGAGGACGAAGCCAAGCGCAAGGCTGAGACCGAGGCCAAGAAGCGTTTCGGCGAGGGTGAGCAGCCATCCGCCGCGCGCCCCGCGACCGCAACACCGGCCGCCGGCGCTCCGCGCCCCGGTGCGCCTGCGTCCCGGCCTGGAACCACCACCACAGCGCGTCCGGGAACCACGACGGCGCGTCCCGCAACGACGACCGCGCAGCGTCCGGGTGGACCGGCTGGCCGCGGCCCCGCCGTTGCGGCCGAGGCTGACGACGACGAGGCACCGCGCCAGATCCGCCGCGGCCCCGGCGGCGCCGCGCGTCCCGTGGTAGCCCCCAAGCCCACCCACAAGCCCGGCCCGCAGAAGGAGCGCGGGCGCCTGACCGTCGTCACCGCGCTCAATGCCGACGAAGTGCGCGAGCGCTCGATCGCCTCGTTCCGCCGCCGCACCCAGCGCCTGAAGGGCCACGCCTCGAATGAGCCCAAGGAAAAGCTCATCCGCGAGGTGGTCATTCCGGAAGCGATCACCATCCAGGAACTCGCCAACCGCATGGCCGAGCGCGCGGTGGACGTCATCCGCATGCTGATGAAGCAGGGCGCGATGCACAAGATCACCGACGTGATCGACGCCGACACCGCGCAGCTCATTGCCGAAGAGCTCGGCCACACCGTCAAGCGTGTTGCTGCGTCCGACGTTGAAGAAGGTCTGTTCGACGCTACCGACGATTCGACCGACACCGAGACCCGTTCGCCCGTGGTGACCGTCATGGGTCACGTCGACCACGGCAAGACTTCGCTGCTCGACGCGCTCCGTCACGCCAACGTGGTCTCCGGCGAAGCCGGCGGCATCACCCAGCACATCGGCGCCTATCAGGTGACATCGCCTGAAACCGGCAAGAAGATCACCTTCATCGACACGCCCGGCCACGCAGCGTTCACCGCGATGCGCGCCCGCGGCGCCAAGGTCACCGACATCGTCGTGCTGGTGGTCGCGGCCGATGACGGCGTGATGCCGCAGACGGTCGAAGCCATCAATCACGCCAAGGCGGCAGGCGTGCCGATCATCGTTGCCATCAACAAGATCGACAAGCCCGATGCCAAGCCCGAGCGCGTGCGCACCGAGCTGCTCCAGCACGAGGTGCAGGTGGAGTCGTTCGGCGGCGAAGTCGTCGACGTCGAGGTGTCCGCCAAGAACAAGACCAATCTCGACAAGCTGCTCGAGATGATCGCGCTCCAGGCCGAAATCCTCGACCTGAAGACCAATTCGGAGCGTCCCGCCGAAGGCACCGTGATCGAGGCCAAGCTCGATCGCGGCCGTGGTCCGGTCGCGACCGTTCTGGTCCAGCGCGGCACGCTCCGCGTCGGTGACATCATCGTCGCCGGTGCCGAAATGGGCCGCGTCCGCGCGCTGATCTCCGATCAGGGCGAGACCGTGCAGGAGGCCGGCCCCTCGGTGCCGGTCGAAGTGCTCGGCTTCAACGGCCCGCCCGAGGCCGGCGATCGTCTCGCGGTGGTCGAGAACGAAGCCCGCGCCCGCCAGGTCACCAGCTACCGCGCGCACCAGAAGCGCGAGAACGCGGCAGCCTCGATCTCCGGCATGCGCGGCTCGCTCGAGCAGATGATGTCGCAATTGAAGACGGCGGGCCGCAAGGAATTCCCGCTGATCGTCAAGGCCGACGTGCAGGGTTCGCTGGAAGCCATCCTCGGCTCGCTGGAGAAGCTCGGCACCGACGAGGTCGCCGCCCGCATCCTGCATGCCGGCGTCGGCGGCATCTCGGAATCCGACGTGACGCTGGCCGAAGGCTTCAACGCCGCGATCATCGGCTTCTCGGTTCGTGCCAACAAGGAGGCCGCTGCGGCCGCCAAGCGCAACGGCATCGAGATCCGCTACTACAACATCATCTACGACCTCGTGGACGACGTGAAGAAGGCGATGAGCGGCCTGCTCGCGCCGACCTTGCGCGAAACCATGCTGGGCAATGCCGAGATCCTGGAGATCTTCAACATCTCCAAGGTCGGCAAGGTCGCCGGCTGCCGCGTCACCGACGGCACCGTGGAACGCGGCGCCAATGTGCGCCTGATCCGCGACAACGTCGTCGTGCACGAAGGCAAGCTGTCGACGCTCAAGCGCTTCAAGGACGAAGTGAAGGAAGTCCAGTCCGGCCAGGAATGCGGCATGGCCTTCGAGAATTATCACGACATGCGTGCCGGTGACGTGATCGAGTGTTATCGCGTGGAGACGATCCAGCGCTCCCTGTAAGTCCAAATCTTACCGAAGCGTTCGGATCTTTTTGAACTGAGATTGCGGGAGTGCGATGGCCGGATTTTTCCGGCCATCCACCCCTCTTCGTTTCAACAG
The DNA here is from genome assembly GCF_025200865.1 of Bradyrhizobium sp. NC92. Classification (NCBI taxonomy): domain Bacteria; kingdom Pseudomonadati; phylum Pseudomonadota; class Alphaproteobacteria; order Hyphomicrobiales; family Nitrobacteraceae; genus Bradyrhizobium; species Bradyrhizobium sp. NC92. The sequence goes on along the minus strand of NZ_CP104171.1, from coordinate 351,999 downwards.
GACACATGACAATGCCCGTGTCGCGGATGCGGGCATGACGAGGTGATTTTCGAAAAAATGCCACGGCATCATCAGAAGAAGAGTTCCGCGCCCGGCGGCTCGCAGCGTCAGCTGCGCGTCGGCGAGCAGGTTCGCCACGCGATGGCCGATATTCTGGCGCAAGGCAATGTGCATGATGCTGATCTGGAAGGTCACATCATCACCGTGCCGGAGGTGCGGATGTCGCCCGACCTGAAGCTCGCGACCGTCTATGTGATGCCGCTCGGTGGCCGCGACACCGAGATCGTGATCGCTGCGCTCGAACGCAACAAGAAGTTCCTGCGCGGCGAGGTCGCGCGGCGCGTTAACCTGAAATTTGCACCTGACATTCGCTTCCGCGTCGATGAACGATTCGACGAAGCGGAACGGATCGAGAAGCTTTTGCGAACGCCTGCGGTGCAGAAGGATTTGGAACAGGATCCGCATTCGGATCGGGAAGAAGAGCAATGACCATGGACCCCGCTCACGGCACGATCGGCGGCAACGACACCGACCAGCGCGACGTGCAGGACAACAATTTCGCGGAGAATTCGCAGCCGCATCAGGAGCCGCGCCGCGTCAACAACGATCCGCGCGCCAGGCAGCAGAAGGGCAACCAGGTTCGGCGCGACCGCCGTGATGTCCATGGCTGGGTCGTGCTCGACAAGCCGATCGGCATGACCTCGACGCAGGCAGTCGCCGTGCTCAAGCGCCTGTTCAACGCCAAGCGCGCCGGACACGCCGGCACGCTCGATCCGCTCGCCTCGGGGGGCTTGCCGATCGCGCTCGGTGAGGCCACCAAGACCGTCCCCTTCGTGATGGACGGCCGCAAGCGCTACCGCTTCACGGTCTGCTGGGGCGAGGAGCGCGACACCGACGACATCGAGGGCCGGGTGACCGCGACCTCGGACCAGCGCCCGAGCCGGGAGGCCATCCTCGCCCTGCTGCCCCGCTTCACCGGGGTGATCGAGCAGGTCCCGCCGCGCTATTCGGCGATCAAGGTCCAGGGCGAGCGCGCCTATGACCTCGCCCGCGACGGCGAGGTCGTGGAGCTGGCCCCCCGCCCGGTCGAGATTCACCATTTAACCCTTGTAGATCAACCGGATAACGACCGGGCCGTGTTCGAGGCCGAATGCGGCAAGGGCACCTATGTGCGGGCGCTGGCCCGCGATATGGGCCGGATTCTCGGCACTTACGGCCATATCTGCGCGCTCCGGCGGACCCTGGTCGGCCCATTTGGCGAAAACGACATGATTCCACTGGATCAGTTGGAGGCTTTGTGCGATAGAGCCGCGTCCGGCGAGGGCAGCCTCGCCGACGCGCTTTTGCCCGTTGAGACCGCGCTGGACGACATCCCGGCACTGGCCGTCACTCGGGCTGATGCGGCAAGGCTCCATCGGGGCCAGGCCGTTTTGTTGCGCGGACGGGATGCGCCCACTTGTAGCGGCACAGTCTATGTCACGGTGGCAGGCCGTCTTTTGGCGCTTGCCGAAGTTGGCAATGGCGAAATCATCCCCAAGCGTGTGTTCAACCTGACCGGCCTGACTGCCAGCCCCGGTCGCAACGAGAGAAATTGACGATGTCGATTGCCGCAGAACGCAAAGCGGAAGTCATCAAGACGAATGCCACCAAGGCCGGCGACACCGGCTCGCCCGAGGTTCAGGTCGCGATCCTGTCGGAACGCATCAACAACCTCACCAACCATTTCAAGACCCACGTGAAGGACAACCATTCGCGTCGCGGCCTCTTGAAGCTGGTCTCGACCCGCCGCTCGCTCCTCGACTATCTCAAGAAGAAGGACGAGGCACGCTACAAGGCGCTGCTCGAGAAGCACAATATTCGTCGTTAAGAGTTCCTGCGCGCGCCACCGGCGCGCGTTTTCGCACGTGGTTTCGAACGAAAGCGCTTATTTCAAGCTTTTTGATCGAGGTTGCGCGCACATCGGACGCAAGCCGTTGAGGGCGAGCATCCGGGCATGAAGGGCGAGGACCGCGGTTCGGTGTTCGCATTCGTGCCGACTGACAGTCCAGCAGCAATCCGGCGGCTGGGCACAACGGGCAAGGCGCCCGTATGACCCGAAAGGATGGACGCCATCCGACATCCAAAAACCATGGCAGGATCGCAGGACGCTGATCATCCGCTCCGATCAGCGTCCCGCAATCTTGCGCATGGTTTTTGTTTTTCGAGAGCCGTCCCTTCTTTCGAGAACCCATGAAAGAAGACCTCTATGTTCAATAAGCATTCAGTCGAGATCGACTGGGGCGGACGCCCACTCAAGCTCGAAACCGGCAAGATCGCCCGCCAGGCCGACGGTGCCGTCGTCGCCACCTATGGCGAGACCGTGGTGCTCGCCACCGTCGTCGCGGCGAAGGCGCCGCGCGAAGGCGTCGACTTCCTGCCGCTGACCGTCGACTACCAGGAAAAGGCCTACGCTGCGGGCCGCATTCCCGGCGGCTATTTCAAGCGCGAAGGCCGTCCGACCGAGAAGGAGACGCTGGTCTCCCGCCTGATCGACCGTCCGATCCGCCCGCTGTTCGTCGATGGCTGGCGCAACGAGACCCAGGTGATCGTCACCGTGCTGTCGCACGACATGGAGAACGATCCCGACATCGTGGCGATGGTCGCGGCCTCCGCCGCGCTGACGCTGTCCGGCGCCCCCTTCAAGGGCCCGATCGGCGCGGCCCGCGTCGGCTTCGCCAATGACGAATTCATTCTCAACCCGACGCTCGACGAGATGGTCGACACCCAGCTCGACCTCGTCGTCGCCGGCACCGCCGACGCCGTGCTGATGGTGGAATCGGAAGCCAAGGAACTGAACGAAGACATCATGCTCGGCGCCGTGATGTTCGGTCACCGCCACTTCCAGCCGGTGATCAACGCCATCATCGATCTCGCCGAGAAGGCTGCCAAGGAGCCGCGCGAAGTCACCGTCATCGACAATGCCGCGCTCGAGAAGGAAATGCTCGGCCTGGTCGAGCAGGAGCTGCGCGCCGCCTACGCCATTCCGGTCAAGCAGGATCGCTACGCCGCGGTCGGCAAGGTCAAGGAAAAGGTGATGGCCCATTACTTCCCCGAAGGGCAGGAGCCGCAATACGACAAGCTGCGCATCGCCGGCGTGTTCAAGGAGCTGGAGGCCAAGATCGTTCGCTGGAACATCCTCGACACCGGCAAGCGCATCGACGGCCGCGACAGCAAGACCGTCCGCAACATCGTCGCCGAAGTCGGCGTGCTGCCCCGCGCCCACGGCTCGGCGCTTTTCACCCGCGGCGAGACCCAGGCGATGGTCGTGACCACGCTCGGCACCGGCGAGGACGAGCAGTACATCGACGCGCTGTCCGGGACGTACAAGGAAACGTTCCTGCTGCATTACAACTTCCCGCCCTACTCGGTCGGTGAGACCGGCCGCCTCGGTGGCACCAAGCGCCGCGAGATCGGCCACGGCAAGCTGGCCTGGCGCGCGATTCGTCCGGTGCTGCCGCCGCACCATGAATTCCCCTACACCACGCGCGTGGTGTCGGAGATCACCGAGTCGAACGGCTCGTCCTCGATGGCTTCGGTCTGCGGCGCCTCGCTGGCGCTGATGGATGCGGGCGTGCCGCTGAAGCGGCCGACCGCGGGCATCGCGATGGGCCTGATCCTCGAAGACAAGCGCTTTGCGGTTCTCTCGGACATCCTCGGCGACGAGGACCATCTCGGCGACATGGACTTCAAGGTCGCCGGCACGGAACAGGGCATCACCTCGCTCCAGATGGACATCAAGATCGAGGGCATCACCGAAGAGATCATGAAGGTGGCGCTGGCCCAGGCCAAGGACGGCCGCATCCATATCCTCGGCGAGATGGCCAAGGCCCTCACCGCGGCCCGCGCCGAGCTCGGCGAATACGCGCCGCGCATCGAGACCTTCAAGATCGCCACCGACAAGATCCGCGAAGTGATCGGCACCGGCGGCAAGGTGATCCGCGAGATCGTCGAGAAGACCGGCGCCAAGGTCAACATCGAGGACGACGGCACCGTGAAGGTCGCCTCCTCTGACGGCGAGGCGATGAAGGCCGCGATCAAGTGGATCAAGTCGATCGCGTCCGATCCTGAAGTCGGCCAGATCTATGACGGCACCGTCGTCAAGGTGATGGAGTTCGGCGCCTTCGTGAACTTCTTCGGCTCCAAGGACGGCCTCGTCCACATCAGCCAGCTCGCGGCCAGCCGCGTGCAGAAGACCTCCGACGTCGTCAAGGAAGGCGACAAGGTCAAGGTCAAGCTGCTCGGCTTCGACGATCGCGGCAAGACCCGCCTGTCGATGAAAGTGGTCGACCAGACCACCGGCGAGGACCTCGAGGGCAAGGACAAGGCCGAGGGCGAGAAGGCCCCGCGCGAAGCAGCCGGCGAGTAAGGCCTCTCGCGACAGTCCGGAAAAACGAGGGGCGGCCGAAAGGCCGCCCTTTTTGTTGGTGGTCTCGATCCGTCAGCGCGCTGCTCTTCACCTCTCCCCAGCGGGGAGAGGTCGATTTGCGAAGCAAATCGGGTGAGGGGGTTTGGTCCCACGAGAGAGTAGAACCCCTCACCCGGCGCTGCGCGCCGACCTCTCCCTATGGGAGAGGTGTCACACTCACGCCGCGATGTCGAAGCGGTCGAGGTTCATCACCTTGGTCCAGGCCTTGGCGAAGTCCTTGACGAACTTCTCCTTGGCGTCCGAGGTCGCATAGACCTCGGCGAAGGCGCGGAGCTGCGAGTGTGCGCCGAAGATGAGATCGGCGCGGGTGCCGGTCCACTTCACCTCATTGGTCTTGCGGTCGCGTGCCTCGTAGGTGCCGTCGGCAGCCGGCGTCCACTGCGCGCTCATGTCGAGCAGGTTGACGAAGAAGTCGTTGCTCAGCGTTCCCACCTTGGTGGTGAGCACGCCGTGCTTCGAGCCGTTCGCGTTGGCGCCGAGCACACGCAGGCCGCCGACCAGCACCGTCATCTCGGGGCCGGTGAGCCTCAAGAGCTGCGCACGATCGACGAGAGCTTCCTCCTGCTGCATGAACTGATGCCGCTTGCCGATGTAGTTGCGGAAACCATCGGCGCGCGGCTCCAGCGGCGCGAACGAGGCCGCGTCCGTCTGCTCCTGGGAGGCATCCATGCGGCCCGGCGTGAAGCCGACCTTGACGTCGACGCCGGCATCCTTGGCGGCCTTTTCGACCGCGGCGGTGCCGCCGAGCACGATGAGATCCGCGAGCGAGACCTTCTTCGCGCCTGACGAAGCGTTGAAGTCCTTCTGGATCGCTTCGAGCTTGCCGAGCACCTTGGCGAGCTGAGCCGGGTCGTTCACCTCCCAGTCCTTCTGCGGAGCAAGACGGATGCGCGCGCCGTTGGCGCCGCCGCGCTTATCCGAGCCGCGGAACGTCGAGGCCGATGCCCACGCCGTCGAGACCAGCTCGGAGACCGACAGGCCCGAAGCCAGGATCTTGCTCTTCAGCGAAGCGATGTCCTGTTCGCCGACCACCTCGTGGTTCAGGGCCGGAATCGGATCCTGCCAGATCAGCGTCTCCTTCGGCACAAGCGGGCCGAGATAGCGCTGGATCGGACCCATGTCGCGGTGGGTGAGCTTGAACCAGGCGCGGGCGAAGGCGTCCGCGAACTGATCCGGGTGCTCCAGGAAGCGCCGCGAGATCTTCTCGTAAGCGGGATCGAAGCGTAGCGACAGGTCGGTCGTCAGCATCGTCGGGCGATGCTTCTTCGACTTGTCGAAGGCGTCAGGAATGATCGCGTCGGCACCCTTGGCCGTCCACTGGTTCGCACCGCCCGGGCTCTTCGTCAGCTCCCATTCGTACTTGAACAGGTTCTCGAAGAAGTTGTTGCTCCACTTCGTCGGCGTCGTCGTCCAGGTCACCTCGAGACCGCTGGTGATGGAATCGCCAGCGAGGCCCGATGCGTGCTTGCTCTTCCAGCCGAGGCCCTGATCTTCCAGCGCGCCGGCTTCCGGCTCCGGGCCGACCAGCGATGGATCGCCCGCGCCATGGGTCTTGCCGAAGGTGTGGCCGCCGGCGATCAGCGCGACGGTTTCCTCGTCGTTCATCGCCATGCGGAAGAAGGTCTCGCGGATGTCCTTGGCCGCGGCGAGCGGGTCCGGCTTGCCGTTCGGGCCTTCCGGATTGACGTAGATGAGGCCCATCTGCACGGCGCCGAGCGGCTCGGCGAGCTGGCGTTCGCCGCTGTAGCGCTCATCGCCGAGCCAGGTGCCTTCCGGACCCCAATAGAGCTCTTCCGGCTCCCAGACGTCGGCGCGGCCGCCGGCGAAACCGAAGGTCTTGAAGCCCATCGATTCCAGCGCGACGTTGCCGGCGAGCACCATCAGATCGGCCCAGGAAATCTTGCGGCCGTATTTCTGCTTGATCGGCCACAGCAGACGGCGGGCCTTGTCGAGGTTGGCGTTGTCGGGCCAGCTGTTGAGCGGAGCGAAACGCTGCTGACCGGCCCCGGCGCCGCCGCGGCCGTCAGTGATGCGGTAGGTGCCCGCGCTGTGCCAGGCCATGCGGATCATCAGGCCCCCGTAGTGACCGAAGTCGGCGGGCCACCATTCCTGCGAATCCGTCATCAGGGCCGTGAGGTCCTTGATGACCGCGTTCAAGTCGAGTGACTTGAACTCCTTGGCGTAGTCGAATTCCTTGCCCATCGGGTCGGACAGATCGGAATTCTTGTGCAGCACCTCGATGTTGAGCTGCGTCGGCCACCAGTCGCGGTTCACGCGCGTGGGTTTTCCGCCCGAAAACGGGCACTTCGAAGTGTCGTCCATGAATACCTCCTCTGGCGGCGTCGAACTCGCGCCCTTGAACCAGGTAGAACCACTCTAAGCGCCGCGTCCTATCAGGGGAAGTTGACTTTAGTGATCGCTGCGATAGGATTTTCTGATGATCAATCTGACGCTGCGCCAGCTCCGCTATTTCGATGCGCTGGCCCGTCACGGCCATTTCGGCCGCGCGGCCGAGTCCTGCTCGATCTCGCAGCCGGCCCTGTCGATGCAGATCAAGGAACTCGAGGAGGCGCTGGGCGGCCTGCTGCTGGAGCGCAGCGCGCGGCAGGTCGCGCTGACCCGGTTCGGCGAGGAACTGGCGCAACGGGTCCGCGACATCCTGCGCTCGGTCGACGAGCTCGGCGATTTCGCGCGGGCCTCACAGGACCGCTTCGCCGGCCGCCTGCGCATCGGCATGATTCCGACCATCGCGCCCTACCTGCTGCCCAAGATCACCAAGAATCTCACGCGCATGCATCCGGAGCTCGACATCCGCGTGCGCGAGACCATGACGCCGCGGCTGATCCAGGAACTGGTGGAGGGCCGGCTCGACACCGCCATCGTGGCGCTGCCGGTGTCGGAGCCCTCGCTCACCGAGGTCGCGCTGTTCGAGGAGAAATTTTTGCTGGTGCGCCCGGGCGCCGATGAAGGCACACCGGTGCCGTCGCGCGAGATGATGCGCGAGATGCGGCTTCTGCTGCTCGAGGAGGGGCACTGCTTCCGCGACCAGGCGCTGTCGTTCTGCAACATGCAATCGGCGCCGCCGCGCGAGATGCTGGATGCGAACTCGCTGTCGACGCTGGTGCAGATGGTCAGCGCCGGCATCGGCGTCACCCTGATCCCGGAGATGGCGGTGCCGGTGGAGACGCGCTCCGCCTCGGTCTCGCTGGCGCGCTTCCGCGACCCCGAGCCGTCGCGCACCATCGGCATGGTCTGGCGCAAGACCAGCCCGCTGGCGCGGCAGCTGCTGCAGATTTCCGAAGTGGTGTGCCTGTCGGCCGGCAAGGTGCGCGCGCGGCAATCCCTGCGCCAGAAGGCTTGACCGGATGTCGCATCCGATCATCCGCACTGCCCGCCCGGACGAGTACGACGAGATCGGGCGTGTCTGGATGGAGAGCTGGGTCTCGACCGGGCTCGCCGAAGCCAGCGACTTCCTGCTGGCGAACTTGCGTGCGCGCATCAGGCGCGAGATGGAAAACGGCTGGAGCCTGTTCGTCGCCGACGATCGCGGCACGATCGCTGCGATGCTGGCGCTGCATCTGCCCAAGCTCTATCTCGACATGCTGTTCGTCGCGCCCGCCTATCAAGACCAATCGCTCGGCCGGCAATTGCTCGCCTTCACGCGCACGCAAATGCCCGACGAGATGCATCTGCGCTGTGTGCGCGAGAACGAAAAGGCCTGGCGCTGGTACGAGCGCGAAGGCTTTGTGTTCGAGAAGGAAGAGATCGAGCCGTCGAACGGGTTCGTGATGAAGTACTATCGGTGGAATCGAAGGACCATCGACGCGTAGCGCGCCGAGACCCTCACCTTGCGGCTGTCATCGGCTCGCTCTAAGACTTATCTCAAGTCCTGATCGGACATCTCCAAGCCGTGATCCCCGCCCGCCGATTCCATGTTTCGCATCTGTTTGACCGCGCTCTCCCTGTTTGGCCTCGTCAGTGTCGCCGCGGCGCAGCCTGCACCGCCATCGGCGACGCCAACGACGCGCCCAGCCAAGGGCGCAACTCCGAAAGGCACGCCGAATCCCAAGCAGGCGGGCGCTGTAGACGGCGGCCCATGCGAAATCGGCCTCCTGGCCGCGGCCGCCAATCGTTTCGGCGTTCAGCAGGTCGGCTTCACCATGTTCGGCAACGAGTACACACCCGTGCCGGTCGACAGCTGGGGGCTGGACGATCTCATCCTGTCGCGGCTTCGTGCCGCCGCAGCCGGAAAGTCGGTCAGGCGAATTGCGTATTCGCCCGCTGCTTTTGCGCATGCCGTGGAATCGGGATCGCCGATGCTGCGTCGGAACCCGGAACGACAGGAGTTCGTGCAGCAGAGCGCTGCCACCACCAAGTGCCAACGCTATGTCCTGGTCGAGCGATACCAGAACCGCTTCAGCAATACCAACCAGTCCGTCGAAGGCTTTGGCATCGTCAAATGGGGCAACCCGATCAAGCGTCGCACGTTCCTGTACGCGTTGACCTACATCACCGTGTACGACGGGCAGTCATTCGAGGCCATCAAAAAGGGCCCCGCAAGCCTTGATGACGAGCCGATGATGTCCCGCCTGATCGGGATCAACCCGATCAGTGGTCCCAACAAGGAGATGGACGAGGCGGCCTTTCCATCGGCTCCCGCCGAGGTGGCGGCCAACGCAAAGCTGCGGGACGGTGTCCGTGCCTTATTGACGACAAGCCTCGACCGGACATTACCAGGACTGCTCCAGCAATGAGGTCCGCGCCATGATCAAGCTCTATTGGTCGCCCCGCTCGCGCTCGTTCACGACGCTCTGGCTGATGGAGGAGAGCGGCCTGCCCTATGAGCGCGTGCTGACCGACATCTCGACCGGCGCGCAGAAGGCGCCGGACTATTTGAAGATCAACCCGATGGGCAAGGTGCCGGCGCTGACCGACGGCGATGCTGCGCTCGGCGAAGCCGCGGCGATCTGCGCCTATATCGCCGACCGCTATCCCGAGACCAAGCTTGCGCCTGCCGTGACCGACCCACGCCGCGCGCGCTATCTGCAATGGCTGTTCTTCTCGCCAGGCTGCATCGAGCCCGCCATCATCCAGATCTTCACCAAGATCGAGATCCCGACCTCGACCGCGGCCTGGGGCAGCGCGACGCAGGTGTTCGACGTGCTGGAAGCCGCGCTAGAGAAGGGCCCGTGGCTTCTCGGCGAGGAATTTTCCGCCGCCGACGTCGTGATCGGCTCGGGCCTGAATTACGCGGTACGCCTGTTCAAGATGGTGCCGTCGCGCCCCGCGTTCGACGCCTATCTGGCGCGCTGCACGGCGCGGCCGGCGTTCCAGCGCGCGGAAAAGATCGCGGCGGGGTAAGCAAGCTCTCGTAGGGTGGGCAAAGCGAAGCGTGCCCACGTCCTCTATCTATGGCGATCGCTGGGAGATCGTGGGCACGTCGCTTGCGCTCCTTTGCCCACCCTACGGCAGGGTCGCCCTATTCCGCCTTCAAATCATCCGGGCGCGGCATCAGGATGACGTTGTAGCCGGAATCCACATAATGAATCTCGCCGGTCACGCCGCCGGAGAGATCCGACAACAGATACAGCGCCGAACCACCGAGCTCGTCGAGCGTGACGCCGCGGCGGAGCGGCGCGTGCTTCTGCATGAAGCCGAACATCGCCCGCGCCTCGCCGATGCCGGAGCCGGCGAGCGTGCGGATGGGGCCGGCGGAGATCGCATTGACGCGGATGCCGCGCGGTCCGAAATCGGCGGCGAGATAGCGCACGGAAGCTTCCAGCGCCGCCTTGGCGACGCCCATCACGTTGTAGTTCGGCATCGCGCGCTCCGAGGCGCCGAAGGTCAGCGTGATCATGCTGCCGCCTTCCGTCATGAGCTCGGCGGCGCGCTTTGCGACCTCCGTGAACGAGAAGCACGAGATCACCATGGTGCGCGAAAAGTTCTCGCGGCTGGTGTCGGCGTAGCGGCCCTTCAGCTCGTTCTTGTCGGCAAAGCCGATGGCGTGGATGACGAAGTCGAGCTTGCCCCACTTTTCGCGGAGCACCGCGAAAGTGGCGTCGACGCTGGCGATGTCCTCGACGTCGCAAGGCAGCACCAGATCGACGCCGAGCTGCTCCGCCAGCGGCTTGACGCGCTTGCCGAGCGCCTCGCCCTGGAAGGTGAAGGCGAGCTCGGCGCCGTGGACATGCAGCGTCCTCGCCATGCCCCAGGCGATGGAATGATCATTGGCGATGCCCATGATCAGACCGCGCTTGCCTTTCATCAACGAAGTCATGTGGTGGATTCCATGAGTCGGAAAGATCTGGCTTCAACTTCGATTGTTCCACCAAACAGGCAGACAACAAGGATTTCTGTATCGGCCGTATATTCCATGCGCAACAGATCGATATTCCCGCTGGATCGATTCTTCAGAAGTCGCCCGATATCGCCGCTCATGACGAAACGGGAAACGTTCGTTCCAATGCAGCGGTATCGGCGTCGCGGCGCGTGCACGTCAGCGTCCGGATACAGATCGACGATAAGGGTGAATTCCTGCTCGCCCTCGGCAAACCCCGAAATTCGAAGGTCAACGAGAACCCCGTCGTGCCAGTTGATCTCGTCTGGTCCTTCCGCCGGAGTCGGCAAGGTAGAACTCACACGTCCAGCCGGCTGAACACCAGCGTGGCGTTGGTGCCGCCGAAGCCGAACGAGTTCGACAGCACGGTGCCGATCTTGACGTTGTCGATGCGCTTGCGCACGATCGGCATGTCGGCGAACACGGGATCGAGCTCCTGGATGTGCGCGCTCTCGCAGATGAAGCCGTTGTTCATCATCAGCAGCGAATAGATCGCCTCCTGCACGCCGGTGGCGCCGAGCGAGTGGCCGGTCAGCGCCTTGGTCGCCGAGATCGGCGGGCACTTCTCGCCGACGCCGAACACATTTCGGATCGCCTCGATCTCCGGCGGGTCGCCGGCCGGGGTGGAGGTCGCGTGCGGGTTGATGTAGTCGACCTTGGTCTTCACCGTCGACATCGCCATGCGCATGCAGCGCTCGGCGCCTTCGCCCGACGGCGCCACCATGTCGTGGCCGTCCGAGGTCGCGCCATAGCCGACGACCTCGCCATAGATGCGCGCGCCGCGCGCCTTGGCATGCTCGAGCTCTTCCAGCACCAGGACGCCGGCGCCGCCGGCGATGACGAAGCCGTCGCGATTGAGATCGTAGGGCCGCGAGGCCGTGGCCGGCGTGTCGTTGTACTTCGAGGACATCGCGCCCATGGCGTCGAACAGCACCGACAGCGACCAGTCCAGCTCCTCGCAGCCGCCGGCGAAGATGACGTCCTGCTTGCCGATCTGGATGGTCTCATAGGCATTGCCGACGCAATGGTTCGAGGTCGCGCAGGCCGAGGAGATCGAATAGTTCACGCCCTTGATCTTGAACCAGGTCGCAAGCGTCGCGGACGCCGTCGAGGACATCGCCTTCGGCACCGCAAACGGGCCGACGCGCTTCGGGCCCTTGGAGCGGGTGATGTCGGCGGCTTCGACGATGGTGCGCGCCGAGGGTCCGCCGGAGCCCATGATGATGCCGGTACGGATGTTGGAGACTTCGTCAGGCGACAGGCCGGAATCCTGGATCGCCTGCTCCATCGCGATGTGATTCCACGCCGCGCCCTGGCCGAGGAAGCGCATCGCGCGGCGGTCGACCACCGTCGAAGGATCGAGCGTCGGCTCGCCTTGCACCTGCGAACGGAAGCCGAGCTCGGCATATTTCTCAGCCCGCGAAATGCCCGACTTCGCCTCGTGAAGGCTCGCAAGCACTTCCTGGGTGTTGTTTCCGATCGACGAGACGATGCCCATCCCGGTGACCACAACCCGCCTCATGACAGCCTCGCCTCAATCGTTGTCTTCGTGGTGATGCGCTCAGCCCAGGCTCGTGCCCTGCTTGAACAGGCCGACCTTCAGATCCTTGGCGCGATAGATAATCTGGTCATCGACCGAAAGCCACCCGTCGGCGATGCCGAGCACGAGCTTCGAACGCATCACGCGTTTGATATCGACGTTGTACACAACCTTGCGCGCTTCCGGCAGCACCTGACCGCTGAACTTGAGCTCGCTCAGGCCAAGGGCCCGGCCGCGGCCTTCACCCCCGCTCCAGCCGAGGTAAAAGCCGACCATCTGCCACAGCGCATCGAGGCCGAGGCAGCCGGGCATGACGGGATCGTTCTTGAAGTGGCAGCCGAAGAACCAGAGATCGGACTTCACTTCGAGCTCAGCGCGCACCAGGCCCTTGCCGAACTCACCGCCATTGTCGTTGATGTCAGAGATGCGGTCGAACATCAGCATCGGCGGCAGCGGCAGCTGGGCATTGCCCGGGCCGAACATCTCGCCGCGGGCACAGGCCAGCAGATCCTCGTAGTCGTAACCGTTGCGCCTGTTCAGCATTCACGAGCCTCTGTTCAAATCCCGATTGAGCGGCGTATCTTGGCGAAAATGGGCCCCGCCTCGATCGGAGAGCAACACCAATTGCCACCGCCGGCCGCGACCTGCGCAAGCTTCGGATGGACTGCCGACCGGGCTTCCATGCCCGGTTGCGCCAAAATCGGCTAAGCGGAACCGCGCGCTCTCTAACACAGGCCATTTCGGGTGGCAAAGCGCATCCATGAAGGTAAAATGACGCGATCCCCAGGCGGTTCCAAGCCTGATTAGAACAGCTCTAGTTGCGAGAAACTTGCATCTGCATCTTTCTGTTCTTATATTACAGAGAGATATTGTTCACGCGTGCCCGAAATCTTGGAAATGAACGAGAATACCGCGTCCCAACACGACGACGACCATGCCGCGGCCCTCCTGTCCGGCCGCCAGCCGGCCCTGACCGGCTGTCCCTGGCACGACGTCAACGAAATGCTGCAGTCCGCGGGGTTGCGGCCGACGCGCCAGCGCATGGCGCTGGGCTGGCTGCTGTTCGGAAAGGGCGCACGTCACCTCACGGCTGAAATGCTGTACGAGGAAGCGACGCTCGCCAAGGTCCCGGTGTCGCTGGCGACCGTCTACAACACGCTGAACCAGCTCACCGATGCCGGCCTGCTCCGCCAGGTCAGCGTCGACGGCACCAAGACCTATTTCGACACCAACGTCACCACTCACCACCACTATTATCTCGAGAACAGCCACGAGCTGGTCGACATCGAGGATCCGCATCTGGCGCTGTCCAAGATGCCCGAGGTGCCCGAGGGCTACGAGATCTCCCGCATCGACATGGTCGTGCGCCTGCGCAAAAAGCGCTGAGCTAATCCGAGATTGCTGATGCGATCGTCATGGCCGGGCTTGTCCCGGCCATTGTCATTTTGCCCGTCATTCCATCCCGGGATGACGCCGATCGGCGTCAATTGACCTGCTCGTCCGAATAGACGCCCCAGAGGCGCTCCTGCTGGATCCAGCCGTCGAAGCCATTGCCGATGACGCGGCACCAGCCGGCGGCGCATTTCTTGACCTGGGTGACGACGCCGGCCTGCAGCTTGGCCGCAACCGCGCTGTCGGGATCGGGCCGGTCATAGATCGGCGCGAGATCGTCTTTGTGCTTCATGGTGACGACCGCGGTGCGGCGGCCCGACAACAGCGAGTGATAGACCCAGCCCTCGGCGCCTTCGGAATCGCGCACCCGGCGCCAATTTTCGAACTCGGCGGTAATTTCGACCGGCAGGCCGGCGCGGGTGTAGACCCAGGCGACGTCATTGTCCTTGGTCGGGCCGGCGCGGACGTTCACGTGATCCGATTTGAGGCTGACATAGCGCGGCACCGGCAGGCCGCTGGCGGTCTGCGGAGTATTGTCCTTCGCCGCATGCGAGGGGCCGACCGAGGCGCTCAACCAGGTGCAAACGAGCGCCATCACCGCACAAAAACGCCCCAACGCCATCAACCCGTCTCCTTCGAAGACCCGGCAGACCGGGCCCTCACCCCAAATTCCAAAAACCCTGCCGCGCCTGCCCCTTGTCCCCGCCCCACGCGGGTTCCAAGCCCTAAGCCGTGGTTCTTGTCTTGGCCCGGCCTTCTGCTAGAGAGAACGGGCACTTGAGCAACCAATTGGCCCCGATTTTCCGGCCGGAAATGTCGGGTGAGCTTGGAAGAAACGCCGGGGACGGACACGGCAAGGGCAGTGTCGAACAACCGGGTTAATGAGGCCTCAACGACCGGCCTTTGGCGACAGAGGCGGCCTGCGATGTCTCATGAGAGCAGGACATGTCGGTGAAGAAAAAGCCCCTCGTCGTGGTGACGCGCAAGCTGCCGGATTCGATCGAGACGCGGATGCGCGAGCTGTTCGACGCGCGGATCAATCTCGACGACACGCCGATGTCGCCCGAGCAGATCGCGGAAGCCGCCCGCACCGCCGACGTGCTGGTTCCGACCGTGACCGACCATATCAGCGCCGAGGTCGTGAATCAGCCCGACTGCAAGCTCCGCCTGATCGCCAATTTCGGCAACGGCGTCGACAATATCGACGTCACAGCCGCCCATGCCCGCGGCATCACCGTCACCAACACGCCGAAGGTCCTGACCGAAGACACCGCCGACATGACCATGGCGCTGATCCTGGCGGTGCCCCGGCGAATGATCGAAGGCGCCTCGATCCTGACCGACGGCAAGCCCTGGGCCGGCTGGTCGCCGACCTGGATGCTCGGCCACCGCATCGGGGGCAAACGCCTCGGCATCATCGGCATGGGCCGCATCGGCCAGGCGGTGGCGCGCCGCGCCCGGGCCTTCGGCCTGCAGATCCACTATCACAACCGCCGTCCCGTCGCCCCCGTGATCGCCGAGGAGCTTGGCGCGACCTATTGGGAAAGCCTCGACCAGATGCTGGCGCGGATGGACATCATCTCGGTGAACTGTCCGCACACGCCGGCGACCTATCACCTGCTCTCGGCGCGGCGGCTGAAGCTGATCCGCAAGGACGCCTATATCGTCAACACAGCGCGTGGCGAGGTCACCGACGAGGACACGCTGATCAAGCTGATCGAGGGCGGCGAGATCGGCGGCGCCGGCCTCGACGTCTACGAGCACGAACCCGCGGTGAATCCAAAACTGGTGCGGCTCGCCAAGGCTGGCAAGGTGACGCTGCTGCCGCATATGGGCTCGGCCACGATCGAAGGCCGCGTCGAGATGGGCGAGAAGGTGATCATCAACATCCGCACCTTCCTCGACGCCCACAAGCCGCCGGATCGCGTGCTGCCGAGCATGCTGTAAGGCGTAACGGCCGCAATCAGGTGCGGTGAGCGCTGAGATCGGTGATCACAGGCCCATCGCCGTTGAGCGGATTGGCCGGATCGCGCCCATAGCGCAGCGTCTCGAAGCGCATCGCGCGCGCATCGATCATCAGCAGGCGCCCGACGAGGCCGTCGCCGAAGCCGACGATCTCGCGGATCGCCTCCAGCGCCATCATCGAGCCGAGCACGCCCGCCAATGCGCCCATGACCCCGGCTTCCGCACAGGCCGGCACGGTGCCGGGCGGCGGCGCTTCGGGAAACAGACAGCGATAGGTCGGGTTGAACTCGCCCTGCTCGTTGGTCTCGTGGGCACGGATGGTGGTGAGCGAGCCGTCGAAGGTGCCGAGCGCCGCGGTGATCAGCGGCCGCTTGGCGAAGAAGCAGGCGTCGGAGACGAGATAACGCGTCGAGAAATTGTCGGAGCCGTCGAGCACGAGATCGTAATCGCCGATCAGGCCGAGCGCATTGTCGGCGTTGAGCCAGGTGGCGTGACCGACGAAGCGGACGTGTGGATTGAGCGCCGCGATCCGCTCGGCCGCGCTCTCGACCTTGTGCCGGCCGATGTCGGGCGTCGTGTGGATCACCTGGCGCTGCAGGTTGGACAGCGACACCACGTCGTCGTCGACAACGCCGAGCGTGCCGACGCCGGCGGCGGCCAGATACATCAAAGCGGGCGCGCCGAGCCCGCCGGCGCCGATCACCAGCACCGAGGCCCGCTTCAGCGCGGCCTGGCCGGGACCGCCGACATCACGCAACACGATGTGGCGGGCATAGCGTTCGAGTTCGTCCGGGCTCAGCATCGTCGTACGCCTCTCCTACCAAGCGCTCGCTTTCGATCCTCATGGTGAGGAGCGCGGAACGCGCGTCTCGAACCATGAAGGCCCCGATCTCACCTGGGGCCATCCTTCGAGACGCGGCCTTGAGGCCGCTCCTCAGGATGAGGACCTGTGTAAACGGCTCGACCTTGGGCCTGAACCACCGCTACGTTGTTCGCGACCAACGAGATGTGCTTCAATGGCATGCTTTTCAATGTCTTGACGTTCAATGGGCTGGCTGGATTTGTCATGAGATCGATGCTTGCGGCAACCTTGGTGTTTGCAGCCGCCACGGGCGCGCATGCCCAGATGACGACATCGCCGGTCGCCGGCACCAAGCCGAAAACGGTCCAGACCGTCCCGATCCAGCCTCCCGCAATGCAGACGCCGTCGGCGACCGCCGATGCCATGGCAAAGGCGGAGCGGCTGGCGCTGCAGTCCGACCTCGCCTGGGTCGGCCAGTATAACGGCGCCATCACCGGCGACGTCAGCGAGCGCATGGTCAACGCCATCAAGGAATACCAGAAGACCAAGGGCGGCAAGCCGACCGGCGTGCTCAATCCGCAGGAGCGCGCCGTGCTCGCCGAGACGGCGCGAAAGAAGCAGGAGAGCGTCGGCTGGAAGATCGTGACGGAGCCGACCAGCGGCGCCCGGCTCGGCATTCCCGGCAAGCTGGTGCCGCAGCAGGCAAGCGACGCCAATGGCTCGAAATGGACCTCGCCGACAGGGACGGTGCAGGTGGTTCTCAGCCGCCGCAAGGAGGCGAACCCGACCTCTGCAAAGCTCGCCGAGCTTGAGAAGGAGCCGTCCGGGCGCAAGGTCGATTACACCGTGGTGAAGCCCGACTTCTTCGTGCTGTCGGGCTTGCAGGGCCTGAAGAAATTCTACGTCCGCGGCACCTTTAGGGGCGACGAGGTCCGCACCATGACGATCCTCTACGACCAGGCGACCGAGAATACTGTCGAGCCGGTCGTGATCGCGATGTCGAGCGCGTTCAACGCGTTTCCGTCGGGACCGCTGGCCGGGCCGCCGCCGCGCAAGACCGTCGAATACGGCACCGGCATCGTCGTCAGCGAGGACGGCGCGATTGTCACCGACCGCCTCGTCACCGACGGCTGCCTTGCGATCACGATCGCGGGCCATGGCAGCGCCGACCGTCTCGCCGAGGACAAGGAGCATGATCTGGCGCTGCTGCACATCTACGGCGCGCGCGGGTTGCGACCGCTCAGCCTCGCCGGCGGGGCCGCGAAGACCAATGTCGATGTCGTCGGCATCGCCGATCCGCAAAGCCAGGGCGGCGCGGCCGGAGTGTCGAGCCTCAAGGCCGCGCTGGCGCCGGTGACGGGCAGCAATTCCGCGCTCTCGCCGCCGCCGGCGGTTGGCTTCTCCGGCAGCCCGGCCGTCGACGCCGACGGCAGGTTCGCCGGCATCGCGCTGCTGAAGCCGGCCATGGTCGCAGGGCCTGCGACATCGGTACCGGCGTCACAGGCTTTGATGGTCTCGGCAGAGGCGGTGCGCGGATTCCTGAAGGCGAACGGGGTCGCGGCGAATGGCGCGTCGGCGGACGCCAAGGCCTCCGTCGTGCGCGTCATCTGCGTGCGGAAGTAGGCCGCGCGAGCGCACTACTCTCCCGTGTCCCGGACGCGGTGCGGCATGCAATGCCGCTCCGCTGAGCCGGGACCCATATCAGCAACAGTCGCGCTTGTTGCCCTCTGGGCCCCGGCTCTGCAGCGCATCGCTTTCGCGCTGCGCTTTGTCCGGGGCACGGTTGCCCATGCGCTTACGTACGACTACGGAGCCGGTAGTGGTACGGATTCGCTGGAATTCGCGATTCCGCCATCATCCTTACCGTTGATTCGGACCTCCGCGATCCCCTTTGGATCGGGCCGGCACGTCCTGAGCGAGAAGCGCTCAGCATCCAGAAGCGATGCACGTTCGCGTGGCGTATCCCTGACCCAGCACTCCAAAGGATTGATCTTCAATGCATACGATCGTACTGGCCACCCAAAAGGGCGGCAGCGGCAAGAGCACGCTCGCCATCGGCCTCGCGCTGGCCGCCAAGCAGGCCGGCTTCACCGTCCGCCTGATCGAGACCGACCCGCAGGGCACCCTCTCCAACTGGCAGCGCCGCCGCTCTACCGACGATCTCGTCGTCGAGCCGATCTATCACGCAGCCGATATCGCGCCGCGCCTGAAGATGCTGGCCGATAGCGGCCTCCAGCTCGCGATCGTCGACACCGCGGCCGGCCTTTCCGCCGCCACCACCGCCGCGATCCGCCATTCCGACCTCTGCCTGATCCCGGCCCGTCCCAGTGTCGCCGACATCGAGGCGACCGTCTCGACGCTCAGCGTCGCCCGCGCCTGGAAGCGGCCCTACAGCTTCGTGCTGAACCAGACGCCGATCCGCGGCCAGCGCATCGACAACGCCGCGACCGCGCTCGCCGAGGAAGCCGCGCTCGACCTTGCCGAGGTGCTCGCGCGTCCGCTGATCGTGATGCGCAACGATCACCAGGACGCACTCGCCAGCGGCCTTGCCGTGAGCGAATTCGCGCCGAACGGCAAATCGGCGGACGAGATCCGCGGCCTCTGGCGCTGGATCGAGACCCGGCTCGAGCTTGAAGCCACCACCGATGTCCTGATCGACCAGGTCATCTCGGCTGCCCACGGCATGCTGCACGTCGCCAGCGAGCTTGCGGCGGACGAGACCACGACACTGGCGTCCTGAGCGGGGCGATCGCTCGGGCGAAGGGCTCTTCGCCATCCGCTGAAAGAGCCCAAGCGATGAAGCAGTCCGGCCACGGCCGGATTGCTTCGCCTCGCGCTCTGAGGAAAGCTCTCCCCACGCGTCATTGCGAGCGCAGCGAAGCAATCCAGACTGTCGCCGCGGAGGGATTCTGGATTGCTTCGCTGCGCTCGCAATGACGGCGTGGTGGGATCGTCGTCTTGCAGAGACTCACAGCCTTTTGGCTGCGATTGGTATCACTTCTGACATTTCGGGCACCAGAAGGTCGAGCGGCCGTTCTGCACGAACCGCTTGATCGTGCCGCCGCAGCGCGGCGTCGTGCATGTTTCGCCTTCGCGGTCGTAGACCTTGAACGAGTGCTGGAAATAGCCGAGCTCGCCCGTGGTCTGGCGATGATCGCGCAAGCTGGAGCCGCCGGCCTTGATCGCATCGTTCAGCACGGTGTGGATCGCACCGACCAGTCTCTTGGCATGATCCGTCGGCTCGCCCCCGGCAACGCCCTTACGTTGTCCGGCCTTGGTCGACAGCGTCGCAGCAATGCGCCGCGGCGACAGATGCGAGCGGTGCAGCGCCTCGCAGACATAGATGTTTCCGAGCCCGGCCACCACGCGCTGGTCGAGCAGCGCGGCCTTCAGGCTGGTGGTCTTGCCTTGGCAAGAGCGCGCCAGCATCGCCGCGTCGAATTCATTGCCGAGCGGCTCGGGGCCGAGGCCGCGCAGCAGCGGCTCGTCTTCGAGCGCGTTGCGCGCGATCACTTTCATGTAGCCGAAGCGGCGCGGATCGTTGAAGACGATGTCGGCGCCTGAGGACATCCGAAACAGCACGTGATCGTGCGCGGAGTCCTTGGCCTTCGGATAGTGAAACTCGCCGGGGTGAGCCTCGTCGTCCGGCTTGATGACGCGGAACGAGCCCGACATGCCCAGATGCATCAAGAGCACGTCGCCGGAGGCGAGATCGGCCATGAGATATTTTGCCCGGCGGCCAAGCCCCGTGACGACCTGCCCCTTGAGCCGGGCCACGAAATCGGGCTGGAACGGAAAGCGCAAATCCGGCCGGCGGGCCTCCGTATTGAGGATTTTCGCACCCTCCATCACGGGCTGAAGGCCGCGGCGGACGGTCTCGACTTCGGGCAATTCAGGCATGGTCAGGCATTCACCTTATGAGGGCGGTGTGATAGCGCCATTGCGGCGGGCAGGCTATGGTCCGCCCTGTGGAGTAGAGTAATGGATCGGCCGGGCGAAACCACGCATTTTGGCTTCAGGGACGTCCCCCTCGGGGACAAGCAGACGCTGGTGAACGATGTGTTTCACAGCGTGGCGTCGCGCTATGACTTGATGAACGACCTGATGTCCGGTGGCCTGCACCGGGTCTGGAAGGACATCATGATCACCGCGCTGGATCCGCCCAGGAGCGACCGGGCGTTCGCGCTGCTCGACGTCGCCGGCGGCACCGGCGACATCTCGTTCCGTGCCGCCAAGGCAGCCGGCCCCGGCTTCCACGCCACGGTGTGCGACATCAATTCGGACATGCTGGCTGTGGGGCGGGAGCGCGCCGCCAAGCGCCATCTCGACACCCAGGTCGATTTCGTCGAAGGCAATGCCGAATCGCTCGGCTTTGCCGATCGCAGCTTCGACGCCTATACGATCGCATTCGGCATCCGCAACGTGCCACGGATCGATCTTGCGCTGCGCGAGGCCTATCGCGTGCTGAGGCCCGGCAGCCGCTTCCTGTGCCTGGAATTCTCCACCGTCGAGATGCCGGGGCTGGACAAGCTCTATGATCTGTTCTCGTTCAAGGTGATCCCGCCGCTCGGGCGCATGGTCACGGGCGACGCCGAATCGTATCAATATCTCGTCGAATCCATCCGCAAGTTTCCAAAGCCCGCCGCCTTCGCCGACATGATCCGCGAGGCCGGCTTTGCCCGCGTCAGCTGGCAGACGCTCTCCGGCGGCATCGTCGCACTGCATTCGGGCTGGCGTTTGTGATCTCTGCCGTCACCCACATTGCGCGCCTGATCCGCGCCGCGCTCGTGTTTGCGCGCGAAGGCGTGTTCGGCGCGGTCGATCCGAGCCTGGTGCCGCCGCCGGGACAGCTCGCGCTGAAGCTGGCGCGCCTCATTGAGCGCCGCGGCGCCAAGCACGGCCCGCGGATCTCGCGCGCGCTGACGCGGATGGGCCCGGCCTATCTCAAGCTCGGCCAATTCCTGGCCACGCGTCCCGACGTGGTCGGCGTCATCATGGCGCGCGATCTCGAAAGCCTGCAGGACCGCCTGCCGCCGTTCCCGCAGGAGGAAGCCAAGGCCACGATCGCGATCTCGCTGGAGCGGCCGCTGACGGACGTCTTCGTGAGCTTCGGACCGCCGGTCGCGGCGGCCTCGATCGCGCAGGTGCATCGCGGCGAGGTGTTGCGCGACGGCATCCGCAGGCCCGTCGCGATCAAGGTGCTGAGGCCCAACGTCGCGGCACGCTTCCGCCGCGATCTCTCGGATTTCTTCTTCGTCGCGCACAAGGCCGAGGCCTATTCGGCCGAGGCGCGGCGCCTGCGCCTGATCGAGGTCATCAACACCATGTCGCGCTCGGTCGCGATGGAGATGGACCTGCGGTTAGAGGCTGCCGCGCTGTCGGAGATGGCGGAGAACACGCGCGACGATCCCGATTTCCGCGTGCCCGCCGTCGACTGGGACCGCACCACGCATAACGTGCTGACGATGGAGTGGATCGACGGCATCGCGCTGAACGATCACAAGCGCCTCGCGGAGGCGCAGGTCGATCTGCCCGATCTCGGCCGCAAGGTGATCCAGAGCTTCCTGCGCCACGCGCTGCGCGACGGCTTCTTCCACGCCGACATGCATCCCGGCAATCTGTTCCTGGATGAGGCCGGCCGCCTCGTCGCGGTCGATTTCGGCATCATGGGCCGGCTCGGCATGAAGGAGCGGCGCTTCCTCGCCGAGATCCTGCTCGGCTTCATCACCCGCGATTATCGCCGCGTCGCCGAGGTGCATTTCGAGGCCGGCTATGTGCCCGCGCACCATTCGGTCGAGAATTTTGCGCAAGCCATCCGCGCCATCGGCGAGCCGATCCACAATCGCACCGCCGAGGAGATCTCGATGGCGCGGTTGCTCACGCTGCTGCTCGAGGTCACCGGCCTGTTCGACATGACGACGCGGCCCGAGCTGATCCTGCTGCAGAAGACCATGGTGGTGGTCGAGGGCGTGGCGCGCGGCTTCGATCCCAAGCTCGACATCTGGAGGGTTGCCGACCCCGTGGTTCGCGAATGGATCGAGCGCAATCTCGGGCCGATCGGCCGGGTGCAGGGCGCACTTGCCGGGACCGGCGACATCGCGCGCGTCCTGATGCGCATGCCGGAGATTGCCGAGCGGTCGGTGAAGGTTCTCGAGCAGCTCGAGACCATGACGCGGGAGGGCATCAGGCTGTCGCCGGAGAGCATCGCGGCCATGGGGCGCAGCGAGGGCCGCAAGAACCGCTGGCGCACCGTGGCGCTCTGGATCATCGCCGCGACCTTCATCGGGATTCTGATCGCCGTCCGGAATCTGTGATTGCACTGCAATCACGAAGATGATAGCATCGCTATCATTCCGTGCCGGAGGGCGTCGTGGCAAGCCTGACCATCCGCAAGCTCGACGACGCCGTCAAAACCTATCTGCGGCTGCGTTCGGCCAAGAACCACAGGTCGGTCGAGGAGGAGGTCCGGGTCATCCTGCGGGAGTTGATCGACGGCCGCGAGGAGCCGCTGACCCCGTTTGCGGTGCCGCCGGCCGCGTCCGCCGCCCCGACGCCTCAGCGCACTGGCGCCCTTCGCGAGGCCAGCGTCACCCTGATCATCGGCGGCGGTATCGCGGCCTATAAATCGCTCGACCTGATCCGAAGGTTGAAGGAGCGCCGCATCGAGGTGCGCTGCGTGCTGACCAAGGCGGCGCAGCAATTCGTGACGCCGCTGGCCGCGAGCGCACTCTCGCATGAGCGCGTCTACACGGATTTGTTCGACCCGCAGAGCGAGTTCGACGCCGGCCATATTCGCCTCGCGCGCGATTGCGACCTGATCGTGGTGGCGCCGGCCACCGCCGACCTGCTGGCGAAGATGGCGAACGGCCATGCCGACGATCTCGCCAGCGCCATCCTGCTTGCGACCAACCGCAAGGTGCTGCTGGCGCCGGCGATGAATCCGCTGATGTGGAGCAACGCGGCAACGCGCCGCAACGTCGCCCAGCTCCAGCGCGACGGCGTGGTGCTGATCGGCCCGAACGCGGGCGAGATGGCCGAAGCCGGCGAAGCCGGAACGGGCCGCATGTCGGAAGCCATCGAGATCGCCAATGCCGCCGAACGGCTGCTGCGGCCGCCGATGCCGAAGCCGCTCGCCGGCAAGCGCGTGCTGATCACCGCAGGTCCCACTCACGAGGCGATCGACCCGGTGCGCTACATCGCCAACCGCTCCTCCGGCAAGCAGGGCTTTGCCATTGCCGCCGCCGCGCAGGCCGCGGGCGCCGAGGTTACTCTGGTGAGCGGTCCGGTCGACCTCGACGATCCCCCGGGCGTGACGGTGAAGCACGTCGAATCGGCGCGGCAGATGCTGGAGCAGGTCGAGGCCGCGCTTCCCACCGACGTCGCGATCTTCGCCGCTGCGGTCGCCGATTGGCGCGTCGCCAATGAGGGCGAGCAGAAGCTGAAGAAGACGGCAGCCGGCATGCCGCCGCTTCAGCTCGTCGAGAACCCCGACATCCTCGCCACGATCTCCAAGCTCACCGACAAGCGCCCGCCGCTCGTGATCGGCTTTGCCGCCGAGACCGAGCACCTCATCGACAACGCCAAGGCAAAATTCGCGCGCAAGGGCTGCGACTGGATCGTCGCCAACGACGTCTCGCCCGCCACCGGGGTGATGGGCGGCGACCGCAACACGGTCCACCTGCTCAGCCGCAAGAACGCTGCGCAGGACGGCGAGATTGCAGTTGATTCCTGGCCGGCGATGACCAAGGAACAGGTCGCCATCGAACTGGTCGCGCAGATCGCGAAAAGCGTGACCGGCAAATCCCTGGAGACCGCATCTTGAGCACGAAGGTTACCCTCGAGCTGCAACGCCTCGCCCACGCTGAAGGGCTGCCGCTGCCGGCCTATCAGACCAGCGATGCCGCCGGCCTCGATCTGATGGCCGCCGTGCCGGACAACGAGCCCATGACGCTCGCACCAGGCCAATACGCGCTGGTGCCGACGGGCCTCGCGATCGCCTTGCCGCCCGGGCACGAGGCACAGGTGCGGCCGCGTTCGGGGCTTGCGGCCAAGCACGGCGTCACCGTCCTGAATTCGCCGGGCACGATCGATGCGGACTACCGCGGCGAGATCAAGGTGATCCTGATCAATCACGGCACCACGCCCTTCGTGATCAAGCGCGGCGAACGCATCGCCCAGATGGTGATCGCGCCGGTGCTGCAGGCCGCGCTGGTTCCCGTCGCCACCTTGTCCGCGACCGATCGCGGCGCCGGCGGCTTCGGCTCGACCGGGCGCTAGCTTTCTTGCCTCTCCCGCTTGCGGGAGAGGCCGTCGCGCTCGCAGAGCGCGGCTGGCGATGTCCCGTTGCGGAGACACCCTCTCCCCAGCCCTCCCCAGCAAGCGCGGGAGGGAGCGCACCGCCATCGTGGCAGGCAATCCGCATGACACGGTAACGCACGGCAATCCCAGCCGAATCATCCGCAGAATCACGTGAGCCGGAACAGCGCGCGGGGCACTTTTTTGGGACCCGCCTTTGCGTTCACGATCTGGACTCTTACCGGCGGAGTCGCGGTGAGGGTATTGTCTTTTGATTCGCGCGCGACGGGGGTCGCCGCGCGTCAATTCGTGCGGTCTTGGGGCAACTATGTCAGGCGTGATCGTGTCGATGCGTCGGACGCTGCTGTCGTGCACATCGCTGGCGCGCAACGGCTTGGTGGGAGGCGCTCTCGCAGCGCTGCTGCCGGCTGCGCCGGCCGAGGCCGCCGAACTCATCGACACCCTTTCCCTCGTGATGGATTTGAACCGGCAGGAACTCGCGGTGCTCGCCACCGCGCTGGCCCTGCTCGGCTTTTCGGTGGTGGCCGCGATCCTGTTGATGCGCACGCGGGTGCGCACGGCGACGAACGAGGCGCGGCTGCGCGCCCGGATCGGGGAACTGCAGCTCCAGGCCGACCGCTTCGGCGCGCTGCTGTTCGCCGAGCCGCAGATCCTGATCTCGTGGCCGGCCGGCGACAACCGCGCACAGATTTCCGGCGACATCGCGTTGGTGCTGCCGCGCGATTCCTCGCCGCAGCGCGTGCTGGCGTTCGGAACCTGGCTGCCGCCGGAACCGGCGCTGCAGATGGACCATGCGGTCGATGCGCTGCGCGAGCGCGGCGACGGGTTCCAGCTGACACTGACTACTGCACAAGGCCATATGCTGGAAGCGATCGGGCGCGCCATCGGCGGCCAGGCCATCGTCCGCATTCGCGAGCTGTCCGGACTGCGCCGCGATCTCGCCGAGACCCATCTGCGTTACAAGGCACTCTCCGACGAGACCGAGATGCTTCGCGGCTTTGCCGCGGCCGCACCGTGGCCGATCTGGGCAAAGGGGGAGAACGGCGCGCTGACCTACGCCAACCCGGCCTATGTGCGCGCCACCGAGGCGACCAGCGCCATCGATGCCCAGGAGCGCAAGCTCGAGCTGCTCGACAGCGCCGACCGCACCGCGATGGAGCGGGGGCTGAAGGACGCCGCCAATTTCACCTCGCGGCTGCCGATCGTGGTCGGCGGCGAGCGGCGCATCTACGACGTGCGCGCTGTCAATGTCGGCCGCGGCAGCGTCGGCGTCGCCATCGATGCCAGCGAGGCGGATGCGCTGAGCTCGGCGCTGGTGCGCATGGCGGAGGCGCATCGCCGCACGCTCGACCAGCTCTCCTCCGGCGTTGCCGTGTTCGACGGCCAGCGGCGCCTCGCCTTCTACAACGATTCCTATCGCCGGCTGTGGGATCTCGATCGCAACTTCCTCGACGCCCATCCGGACGATTCCAGCGTGCTCGACCAGCTCCGCGCCGCGCGCAAGCTGCCGGAGCAGCCGGATTTCCGCGCCTGGAAAGCCAAGCTGCACGAGGCCTATCGCGCGGTCGAGACGGCCAAGGACACCTGGTTCCTGCCCGACGGCCGCGCGCTCTCGGTCGTCACCACGCCGAACCCCGAGGGCGGTGTGACCTATCTGTTCGACGACGTCACCGAAAGCCTCGACCTCGCCCGCCGCTTCGACGGCCTGATCCGCGTCCAGCGCGAGACGCTGGACAGTCTCGCCGAAGGCGTCGCGGTGTTCGGCAGCAACGGCAAGGCGCAGCTGTTCAATCCGGCCTTCGTCCGGATGTGGAAGCTGTCGAGCGATGCCATGCGCGACGAGCCGCACATCCAGACCGTGGAAGGCTGGTGCCATCAGCTGTTCGACGATCCGCAAGTCTGGCGCCAGATCCGCGAGGCCATCACCTCGATCGAGAACCGCGCGGACGTGCCGCTGAAGCTGGAACGCAAGGACGGCAGCGTGCTCGACGGCATGATCCGGCCGCTGCCCGACGGCGCCACCATGCTGACGTTCCAGGACATCACCGACACCGAGAATGTCGAGCGCGCGCTGCGCGAGCGCAACGAGGCGCTGGAGGCGGCCGACCAGATGAAGGTGGATTTCGTCCACCACGTCTCCTACGAGCTGCGCTCGCCGCTCACCACCATCATCGGCTTTGCGCATTTCCTCAGCGATCCCTCGACCGGACCGCTGACGCCGAAGCAGGCCGAATATCTCGACTACGTCACCAAATCGACCAACGCGCTGCTCGCGCTCACCAACAACATCCTCGATCTCGCCACCATCGACGCCGGCGCGATGAAGCTGGAACTCGGGCAGGTCGATGTCAGCAAGGCCATCGAGCTTGCCGCCGAGGGCATCCAGGACCGGCTCGCCACCGACCGCATCCGCCTCAAGGTCGAGATCGCGCCCGATGTCGGCAGCTTCGTCGGCGACGAGAAGCGCGTGGTGCAGGTGCTCTATAACCTCCTCGCCAACGCCGTCGGGTTTTCTCCACAGGATTCCACCGTCGGCATCAGCGCCCGGCGCACCGACCGCAGCGTGGTCTTCACCGTGACAGATTCGGGCCCTGGAATACCTGCCGACATGAAGGACAAGGTGTTCAACTGGTTCGAAAGCCGCTCGCAGGGCTCGCGTCATCGCGGCGCCGGGCTCGGCCTGTCGCTGGTGCGCTCCTTCGTCGAGCTGCATGGCGGCAAGGTGCGGGTGGATTCGATCGTCGGCCGGGGCACGGTTGTGATCTGCGACTTCCCGACCGACCAGGCGGCGCACCGCGACGCCGCCGAATGACGGAAACAACCACATTCGCCGTCGCGCTTCACAACGAGACGGCCACGGCGCAATTGATGGCCGACCTCGCGCTGCTGGTCGGTCCCGGGGACGTCATCACCCTCACCGGCGATCTCGGCGCCGGCAAGACCGCGGCGGCGCGCAGCCTGATCCGCTATCTCGCCGGCGATGACGCGCTGGAAGTGCCGAGCCCGACCTTCACGCTGGTGCAGGGCTACGAGCTGCCGCCCTTCCCGGTGCTGCACGCCGATCTCTACCGTGTCGAGGACGAGAGCGAGCTCGAGGAGATCGGGCTGTCGCCGCTGCCCGATGCCACGCTGGTACTGATCGAATGGCCCGAGCGCGCCCCGTCGGCAATGCCCGAGGACCGCATCGACATCGCGCTGACGCACCGGCCGGCACTGGGCGCGAACGCACGTGCCGCCGACATCACCGGCCATGGCAAGGGCGCCGCGCAAGTCGCGCGGCTGAAGGCGCTGCGCGAATTCCTCGACGCATCCGGTTACATCGATGCGATGCGCAAGCGCATGGCCGGCGACGCCTCGACGCGCTCCTATGCGCGGCTCGTGCGCGATGAGGAAATCGTCATCCTCATGAACTTTCCGCAGCGCCCCGATGGCGCGGCGCTCTACGACGGAAAATCCTACAGCGCCGCGGTGCATCTGGCCGAGAACGTAAGACCCTTCGTCGCCATCGATGAAGGTCTGCGCGCGCAGGGAATCTCGGCGCCGGCCATCCACCATTCCGATCTCGACCATGGCTTCCTGATCACCGAGGATTTCGGCAACGAGGGCGTGATCGAGGGCGATCCGCCGCGACCGATTCTCGAGCGCTACGAAGCCGCGACCGACGTGCTGGCGATGCTGCACGGCAAAGCGCTGCCGGAGACACTGCCGCTGGGCGGGCAGACCTACGCGATCCCCGTCTTCGACGTCGAGGCGCTGCTGATCGAGATCGGGCTGATGCCGGAATGGTATCTGCCCGATCGCAACGCGCCGCTGAGCGAGGCGACGCGCGCGGAATTTTTTGCGATGTGGCGCAAATTGCTGAAGGGGCCGTTGGCGGCGCCGAAGACGTGGATCATCCGCGACTATCACTCGCCCAATCTGATCTGGCTCGGGCAGCGCAGCGGCATCGAACGCGTCGGCGTGATCGATTTCCAGGACACCGTGCTGGGGCCGCAATCCTACGACGTGGTGTCGCTGCTCCAGGACGCCCGCATCGACGTGCCCGAGAGCATCGAGCTGACGCTGCTGTCGCGCTACATCAAGGCGCGGCGGGCGCAAGATTCGAGCTTCGACGCCGCCGGCTTCGCCGAGCTCTACGCGATCATGTCGGCGCAGCGGAACACGCGCCTGCTCGGCACCTTCGCCCGGCTCAACCGCCGCGACGGCAAGCCGCATTATCTGCGCCACCAGCCGCGGATCTGGACCTATCTCCAGCGCTCGATGGCCCATCCCGCGCTCGCCCATCTGCGCAACTGGTATCTCGCCAACGTCCCGCCGCCAGGCTGATTCAGGACCGATTTACCGGCCGTTAGCCAAGATGTCGCTACTCTGGCGCCGAGGCAGCCGGAAATTACGGGGCTGGAGCGGGGCAGATGGCAGCGAAAGCGGATCAGCGCGGAAATAGCCGGGTTATTTTCGAGCGCGGGTTTTCGGCCCAGATGATGGGAATCGACGGCACCTGGCGGCGCGACTGCACCATGGAGGATGTCTCCGAGACCGGCGCCAAGCTGACCATCGACGGCTCGGTCGAAGGGCTCCATCTGAAGGAATTCTTTCTCCTGCTCTCGTCCACCGGACTCGCCTACCGGCGCTGCGAGCTGGCCTGGGTCAACGGCGACCAGATCGGCGTCAATTTCCTGAAAGTGGGCGACAAGAAGAAGAAGGTCCGTTCCACAGCCGTTGGGGCGTGACGGCAACACCCGTCGTACAACCGTCACGGCGGGTGGTTAAGGCGGTCGAGATGCGGTGCGGCAGATCGAGCCTCGTGTTAGGATTGCTGCGAACGCGAAAGGTCTGAGAAGGCGAAGGATGTCCGTCAAACCGACCAAAGCCATGGTGCTCGCCGCAGGATTTGGCCTGCGCATGCGCCCCCTGACGGACAGGATGCCGAAGCCGATGGTGCCGGTCGCGGGCCAGCCCCTGCTCGACCACGTGCTCGACAAGCTCGGCCAGGCCGGCGTGACCGAGGCGGTGGTCAACGTGCATTACCTGCCGGACCAGATCATCGACCACGTCGCATCGCGTCAGCTTCCGCATGTCACTATCTCGGACGAACGCGACCAGGTGCTCGGCACCGGCGGCGGCGTCGTCAAGGCGCTGCCGCTGCTCGGCGATGCGCCGTTCTTCCACGTCAATTCCGACACGCTGTGGATCGACGGCGTGCGCTCGAACCTGACGCGGCTCGCCGAAAACTTCGACCCTGATCGCATGGACATCCTGCTCCTGATGGCGCCGACCGCGACCAGCATCGGCTATGGCGGCCGCGGCGATTACGGCATGCTGCCGGACGGCGCCTTGCGCAAGCGCAAGGAGAAGGAGGTCGTTCCGTTCGTCTATGCCGGCGCGGCGATCATGTCGCCGGCGATCTTTGCCGACGCGCCCAAGGGCGAATTCTCGCTGACGAAAATGTTCGATCGCGCCAACGAGCAGGAACGGCTGTTCGGCCTGCGCCTCGACGGCGTCTGGATGCATGTCGGCACGCCCGATGCCGTGCACGCCGCGGAAGAGGCGTTTTTGGAGAGCGTGGCGTAGGGGCGCTCCAGGCACGGTGCCGTAGGGTGGGCAAAGGCGCCCTTGCGCCGTGCCCACCATCTCTGTCGACCGCAAAAAATGCGTGGGCACGCTTCGCTTTGCCCACCCTACGAGACCTGTGCTCGTCGCACGAACAGCGGGGACTACTCGCCCATACCCATGACCATTTGACCCCGTCTCCCTATATTGCCTGATCCTTCGAATCAGGCAGCCCATGCGCGTTTTCAGCGTTCCCATCTCAGTTCCGTTCCTGCGCACGGTCGTCACGGCCCTGCTCGACGGGCGGCTGGTCGAGGGGTTCGAGGCGCGCAAGGAACCGGCGCGGCTGGCGGACGCCACGCTGTATCTGCCGACGCGGCGCGCGATGCGCGTCGTCCGCGAGATATTCCTCGACGAGATGAAGGCGGATGCGGTGGTGTTGCCGCGCATCGTCGCGCTCGGCGACATCGACGAGGACGAGCTCGCTTTCGCCGGCGAGAGCGAACAGTTTTCCGGGACCGCGCCGCTCGACATTCCGCCGCGCCTGGGCGAGCTCGAACGGCGCCTGACGCTGGCGCAGCTCGTCGCCGCCTGGGCCAAGGGCCCGGTGCTGGCGCCGCTGGTGGTCGGCGGGCCCGCCTCGACGCTGGCTCTCGCCGGCGACCTCGCGCGCCTGATCGACGACATGGTGACACGCGGCGTCGACTGGAGCGCGCTCGATGGGCTGGTGCCCGACAACCTCGACCGCTACTGGCAGCACTCGCTCGAATTCCTGCGCATCGCCCGCATCGCCTGGCCCAATCATCTCGCCGAGATCAACCGGATCGAGCCGGCCGCGCGGCGCGATCTTCTGATCGCCGCGGAAGCGAGGCGCTTGACCGCGCATCCAAATGGACCCGTGGTCGCGGCGGGCTCGACCGGCTCGATGCCGGCCACCGCAAAATTTCTCCATGCGGTCGCATTGCTGCCGCATGGCGCCGTGGTGCTGCCGGGCCTCGACACCGATCTCGACGACGACGCCTGGCGCAGCATCGGCGGCGTGCGCGACTCGCTCGGCAAGCTCGCGGAGCATCCGGCGTCGAACCATCCGCAATATGCGATGCATGCGCTGCTCGATCGCTTTGGCATCAAGCGCAGCGACGTCGAGATTCTCCACCCGCCAGCCGAAGGCGGCCGCGACATCCTTGCATCGGAATCGATGCGGCCGTCCGCCAAGACCGAGGTCTGGCACGACCGGCTGAAGCAGCCTGACGTCGCCGCGAAGATCGCGGGCGGCATGCAGAACCTCGCGGTGGTCGAAGCGCCCAATCCCGAGATGGAAGCGCTCGCGATCGCCATCGCGATGCGCGAGGCGCGCCATATCGATAAATCCGCGGCGCTGGTGACGCCCGACCGCGCGCTGGCGCGGCGGGTGATGGCGGCGCTGACGCGATGGGATCTCGCCTTCGACGATTCCGGCGGCGACGTGCTGATGGAAACCTCCGCCGGCACGTTTGCGCGCCTCGCGGCAGAGGCGGCGACCAAGGGCCTGGAGCCGCCGACGCTGCTGGCGATGCTGAAGCATCCGCTATGCCGGCTCGGCCGCGCGCCGGGCGCGTGGAAGATGGCAATCGAGAGCCTGGAGCTTGCCGTGCTGCGCGGCACGCGGCCGCCTGCGGGCACGGCCGGCCTCCTGCGCGAATTCAACCGCTTCCGCGAGGAGCTGGCGAAGCTGTGGCGCAGCGAGGTCTCCGCGCTGCATCGCGCCGAGCCGCGGGCGCGTCTCAAGGCCGAAGATCTCGATCGCATCCAAGCTCTGGTCGATGCCCTGCAGAAGGCATTGGCGCCGATCGAGAGCCTGCCGCCCGCGAAGCCCTATGACTTCGCCGAGCTCGCGCATCGGCATCGCGAGATCATGATCGAGCTGTCGCGCGACGAGCAGGGCATCCCGCTCGCCTTCGAGGATCGCGATGGACTTGCGCTCGCCGGCGCGTTCGACGACCTCTTGCGCGGCGGCTCGACCAGCGGATTGCTGGTGCAGCTAGCGGACTACGCGGACGTCTTCCAGACCGCGTTCGGCGATCGCGCGGTGCGGCGGCGCGACAGGCCGGGCGCACGCTTGCAGATCTACGGCCCCCTGGAATCGCGCCTGATGCAGGCCGACCGCATCATCATCGGCGGCCTGATCGAAGGTGTCTGGCCGCCGGCGCCGCGCATCGATCCCTGGCTCAGCCGGCCGATGCGACATGAACTTGGGCTCGATCTGCCGGAGCGCCGTATCGGCCTCTCCGCCCATGACTTCGCGCAATTGCTCGGTGGCGACGAGGTGATCCTCACCCACGCCGCCAAGGCCGGCGGCGCACCGGCGGTGGCCTCGCGCTTCCTGCATCGGCTGGAGGCGGTGGCCGGCGACGAGCTCTGGAAGGCGGCCATTCGCGCCGGTGAGACATACGTGCAGTTCGCTGCGGCGCTCGACCAGCCCGCCGAGGTGAAACCGATCAAGCAGCCCGAGCCGCGGCCGCCGCGCGCGACACGGCCGCTCAAGATGTCCGTCACCGAGATCGAAGACTGGCTGCGCGATCCCTACACGATCTACGCCAAACGTATCTTGCGGCTCGATGCGCTCGACCCCGTCGACATGCCGCTCTCGGCCGCCGATCGCGGTTCGGCGATTCACGATGCCATCGGCGAATTCACGGAAAGCTACGCGACGCGTCTGCCGGACGATCCCGCGCGGGTGCTGCGCGCGATCGGCGAGAAGCATTTTGCGCCGCTGATGGAGCGGCCCGAGGCAAGGGCGCTGTGGTGGCCGCGCTTCCAGCGCATCGCGCGCTGGTTCGGCGAATGGGAGACGGCGCGGCGCGAGGCGATCGAGGCGATCGTCGCGGAGACCCGTGGCGAGATCTCGATCATGCTTGATCCTCAGCGCAGCTTCCGCCTCTCGGCGCGCGCCGACCGCATCGAGCGACGCCAGGGCGGCTTCTATGCCATCCTCGACTACAAGACCGGTCAGCCGCCAACCGGCAAGCAGGTCCGCATGGGCCTGTCGCCGCAGCTGACGCTGGAAGCTGCGATCCTGCGCGAGGGCGGCTTCCCTGATATCGACGCCGGCGCCTCCGTGAGCCAGCTCGTCTATGTCCGCCTCAGCGGCAACAACCCGCCGGGCGAGGAGCGCATCCTCGAGCTCAAGTACAAGCCGGGCGACGAGCCGCAGCCGCCGGACACCGCGGCGGCTGAGGCAAGAGCCAAGCTGGAAGCGCTGATCCGCGCCTTCGAGGACGAGAACCAGGCCTATACCTCGCTGAACCTGCCGATGTGGGCGAACCGCTACGGCACCTATGACGACCTTGCCCGGATCAAGGAATGGTCCGCGGCTGGCGGATTGGGGATCGAGGAATGGTGAAGGCGCCGCGTCCCATCCCTGACGAGGTGCGCGCGCGGCAGGCGCGTGCGTCCGATCCGACTGCATCGGCCTTCGTCTCGGCCAATGCCGGCTCGGGCAAGACGCATGTGCTGGTGCAGCGCGTGATCCGCCTATTGCTGTCGGGCGTGCCGCCGGAAAAAATCCTCTGCATCACCTTCACCAAGGCCGCGGCCGCCAACATGGCGGAGCGCGTGTTCACCACGCTTGGCCATTGGGTGACGCTCGACGACGATGCGCTCGACGCGGCGATCCGCGCGGTCGGCATCCCGCATCCCGGCGCAAAACTGCGCCGCGACGCCCGAAAACTGTTCGCCTGCGCGCTGGAGACGCCGGGCGGGCTGAAGGTGCAGACCATCCACGCGCTGTGCACCCGCCTGCTCCAGCAATTTCCGTTCGAGGCCAATGTCCCCGCGCGCTTTGCCGTGATCGACGAGCGCGACCAGACCGACATGATGGAGCGCGCCAATCTGAAGGTCCTGCTGGAGGCCGCGCGCGATCCGGAGAGCGTCACCGGCCGCGCGCTGCTGACGGCGATGGCGAGCGCCGCTGATGTCACCTTCAAGGAGGTCGTGCGCGAGGCGTGCCTCAGCCGCGATCATTTCATGGCCTGGACCGACGAAGCCGGCAACGCGGAAGCCGCTGCCGCTCAGATGGCGGCGGTGCTGGGCGTCGACACGAGCGATCGGATCGAGGCCGTCGAGTCGGAGATTCTCGATGGCCCGTTCCTGCCGCGCGCGCGCTGGGACGACATTGCCTTCGCGCTGGAGGACGGCAGCAAATCCGACAATGACCAGGCAGCGCGGCTGCGCGCCGCCAAGGTGTTTTCCGGCAGCGATCAGGTCGATGCCTATCTGTCCGTGTTCCTCACCGAGGACAAGCTGCCGCGCAAGGCGGTGCTGACCAAGAAGTTCTGCGATCACAATCCGTCCGTGGCCCGCCTGTTCGAAGCCGAGGCGCAGCGCCTTGCAGGGCTGATCGAGAAGCGCCGCGCCGTGACGGTTCGCGACCGGACCGCGGCCCTGCTGCATATCGCGACCGCGGCCGCCGCGAATTACCGCCGCGAGAAGCAGGAGCGCGGCCTGCTCGACTACGACGACCTCATCGACAAGACGCTGGCGATGCTGGACCGCATCGCCTCGGGCTGGGTGCATTACAAGCTCGACCGCGGCGTCGATCACGTGTTGATCGACGAAGCCCAGGATACCAGCCCGCGGCAATGGGACATCGTCGCGCACATCATTTCCGAGTTCACCGCCGGCGAAGGCGCCCGCGATGGGCTGAACCGCACCATCTTCGCCGTCGGCGACGAGAAGCAGTCGATCTTCTCGTTCCAGGGCGCGGCTCCCCACGAGTTCGACGCACGACGGCGTGAGCTGCATCGCAAGTTCACAGCGGCCGGGCTGAAATTCGATCCGGTCGCCTTCACCTATTCGTTCCGCTCGGGCGCAACGATCCTGCATTCGGTCGACCACGTCTTCCGCGATCCCGCGATCTACAAGAGCATCCACTCG
The DNA here is from genome assembly GCF_025200865.1 of Bradyrhizobium sp. NC92. Classification (NCBI taxonomy): domain Bacteria; kingdom Pseudomonadati; phylum Pseudomonadota; class Alphaproteobacteria; order Hyphomicrobiales; family Nitrobacteraceae; genus Bradyrhizobium; species Bradyrhizobium sp. NC92. Next base: position 316,718 of record NZ_CP104171.1, on the reverse strand, counting down.
GTCGAGATCGGCCATCCCCTGCACAACGCGCTCGCCGATGCCGGCCCGAGCGTGATCGAGCTGTGGGACCTTGCGGAGGCCGACGATCGGCAGGAGATCGAGGGCTGGCGTGCGCCGTTCGACGGCGTCGCCGTCACCAGCCCCGAGGTCAAGCTTTCAAGACGCATCCAGGCCGAGATCAAGCGGCTGGTCGAAAGCGGCACGCTGACAGGGCACGAGGGCGAGCGTCGTCCCTTGCGCTATGGCGACATGCTGATCCTGGTGCGCCGCCGCGGCAACGCATTCGACGCCGTGATCCAGGCGCTGAAGCACGCCGGCATTCCGGTCGCCGGCGCCGACCGGCTCAAGCTCACCGAGCACATCGCGATCATCGACCTGATGAACCTTGCCGACGCGCTGCTGCTGCCGCAGGACGATCTCGCGCTCGCAGTGGCGCTGAAGAGCCCGCTGTTCGGGCTCGATGACGACGATTTGTTCACGCTTGCCCATGACCGCAAGGGATCGCTGCGCCGCGCGCTCGGCGACCATGCGGCCACAAGCGAGACATTCGCCACGGCGTTGCGACGCCTGGAAGCCTGCGAAATCCGTGCCCGCGAGGAAACGCCGTTCGCGTTCTACGCCTGGCTGCTGGGCGGCGATGGCGGACGTGCGCGCATCCTGCGCCGGCTCGGCCACGAGGCCAATGACGCGCTCGACGAATTTTTGGAGCTGGCACTGAACTACGAGCGCAAGGCGCCGGCCTCGCTGCAGGGCTTCATGGCCTGGCTGCGCTCGGCCGATACCGAGGTGAAGCGCGACATGGAGATCTCGCGCGACGAGGTGCGGGTGATGACCGTGCACGGCGCCAAGGGCCTGGAGGCCTCGGTCGTGTTCATGGTCGACACCACGTCCTCGCCCGCGGACTCGCAGCGGCTGCGGCTGATCCATGTGCCGCGCGGCAATGGCGGCGAGGTCGTGGTCTGGGCCGGCCGCAAAGCTGATGATCCCAAACCCGTCGCCGAGGCGCGCAAGGCAATGCTGGAGGAGACCGAGGACGAATATCGCCGCCTGCTCTATGTCGCGATGACGCGCGCGGCCGACCGGCTGATCGTCGGCGGCTGCATGCCCGGCAACATGAAGACGGTGCGCAAGCTGAGCTGGTACGACCTCGTCGACACTGGGCTTGCCGGCTCGGGCCTCGACAAGCAGGTGGTCGAGACGCCGCTCGGCAAGGTGACCCGGTTCGCACGCCCGGAGGATGTCGCGGCGTTGGGCGCGCCGGCGACCTCCGTGCACCAGACCATCGCCTTGCCGGACTGGCTGCGGACACCGGCGCCGCGCGAGACCATCGACGAGGATGCTGTGCGCCCCTCGGGCCAGTCTGCCGAGGATGGCCGCAGCGTCCGACCGGGCGAATCGGTGCAATCGCGCGCGCTGGCGCTGCAACGCGGCACGCTTGTTCACCGTTTGCTGCAATCGCTGCCCGAGATCGCCAGCGAGCGCCGGCGCGAGGCCGCGCTCGCCTTCATGGCGCGCAACGCCTCGGACTGGCCGGAGCCCGACCGCATCGCACTGGCCGACAAGGTGCTCGCTTTGATCACGGACCCGCGCTTTGCGCCGGTCTTTGCCGCCGGCAGCCGGGCGGAGGTGGCCATTGCCGGCCGGCTGGAGCGGCCGGGCCGCACCCCGGCCCTGGTGTCGGGGCAGATCGACCGGCTGGTCGTGCGCCCCGAGGAGGTCCTGATCGTCGACTTCAAGACCAACCAGAGCGCGCCCAAGAGCGCGGCCGAGGCACCGGCCGCCTATGTCCGCCAGCTTGCGCTGTACCGGGCGGTGCTGTCGCGACTTTATCCCCAAAAGCCGGTCAGGGCCGTCCTGCTCTGGACCGAGGCCCTTGAATATATGGAGATTTCGGCCCCCGCGCTGGACGCGGCGCTGGCATCCCTTCATCTCGGTGTGAGCGTCCTTGACCCGGCAAGGGGCCGTTCATAGGTTGACCGCATGATCCCGGGCGCGATTCCAGGTCGCGCCGATTCGCTTTCAACCGAGTGAGGTACTCCCAATGGCCGTTAGCAAGGTTTCCGACGCCGATTTCGAAGCCGAAGTGCTCAAGGCGAACGGCCCCGTGGTCGTCGATTTCTGGGCCGAATGGTGCGGCCCCTGCCGCATGATTGCACCCGCGCTCGACGAGATCGCCGGCGCGATGGGCGACAAGGTCAAGATCGTCAAGCTCAACGTCGACGAGAGCCCGAAGACCGCTTCGAAGTATGGCGTGATGTCGATCCCGACCCTGATGATCTTCAAGGGCGGCGAGATGGCCTCGCGCCAGGTCGGCGCTGCGCCCAAGGCGAAGCTGCAGCAGTGGATCACCTCCGCGGTCTGATCCACTGGCGCAGGATTATTGGCGCAAGATTATTTTCGACAACGGCCGGCGAAAGCCGGCCGTTTTGCGTTGATGGGGCGTGTTCAGCGTATGACGAGTCCCGCCCTTGCCTGCTCCTCCCCGAAAGCGCGACCGCAAGCGCACCTCTCTCGCCGCAATGGAGGCGCGTTCGGTCGACGCGATCCCGCGCGGCAAGGACTGGCAATATGAACCCAAGTGGGACGGCTTCCGTTGCCTGCTGTCGCGCAACGGCAGCGACGTCGATCTGCGCTCCAAATCCGGCGAGGACCTCGCGCGCTATTTCCCGGAAGTCGTCGCCGCGGCCTTGGAGCTGAAGGCCGACCGCTTCACGCTCGACGGCGAGATCGTCGTGCCGCACGGCAAGAGCTTTTCCTTCGACGCGCTGCTGCAACGCATTCATCCGGCGGCAAGCCGCGTGAAGAAGCTCTCGCAGGAGACACCGGCGCTCTACCTCATCTTCGATCTGCTCGCGACATCCAGAGAGAAAGGTCTGGCCGAGAAGACGCTGCGCGAAAGGCGGCCGGCGCTGGAAGCCTTCGCGAAAGCCAATCTCAGGGGCAGCCTCTTCCGTCTCTCGCCGACGACGATGAGCTACGCCACGGCAAACAAATGGCTGGCGCAATCCGGCGGCGGCTCGGACGGCGTCATCGCCAAGCGGATCGACCTGCCCTACCAGGGCGGAAATCGCGACGGCATGCAGAAGATCAAGAAATTTCGCAGCGCCGATTGCGTGGTCGGCGGCTTCCGCTATGCCACCAACAAGATCGCCGGCCGGAACGTCGTCGGCTCGCTGCTGCTCGGGCTCTACGACGATGACGGCCTGTTGCACCATGTCGGCTTCACCTCGGCGATCAAGGCGGAGGCCAAGCCGGCTCTGACCGATCGGCTCGAAGCGCTGATCGGCGAGCCCGGCTTCACCGGCAACGCGCCGGGCGGGCCGAGCCGCTGGTCGACCGAGCGTTCCGCAAAGTGGTGTCCGCTCAAGCCGAAGCTGGTGATCGAGGTCTGCTACGACCATTTCAGCGGCGAACGTTTTCGCCACGGCACCTCGATCCTGCGCTGGCGTCCCGACAAGGCGCCGCGGCAATGCACCTTCGAGCAGCTGAAGCAGAAGGCGGCCGATCCGATGAAGCTGTTGAAGTGACGCGGTCTCGTGCCCCGGACGCAGCGCAGCGCCTCTTCGGCGATGCTCTGCAGAGCCGAAGCCCATGTCGCGGCATCCTGGGTCCCGGCTCTGCGGCTCATCGCTTGCGCGATGCGCCTTGTCCGGGACACGAGCGGTTCTACTTGATCCACCCCGTCGCCAGCGCGTTCGCCAGCTCCGGCTGACCGTTGCGCTGCGCAAGTGCGGCCATGGCCTCGTGATCGTAGGCGACATGCCGGAAGGTCACCTGCCAGGCAGCATCGATGCGTTCGAGGATCGCATAGCGCGCGTGCGGCGTGCCGGCTTCGACGACATGCGGGACCGGATGCTTGTCGCGATAGCCGGGGCTGCCGACGCTGCCGGGATTGACGATCAGCCGGCCGTCGCGCAGGCGCACCGCGCGGGCGAGATGGGTGTGGGCGCACAGGATCAGCGATTGCGTGACGCCCTGCGCGAGCTGCTCGATCCGATCGAGCGGCGACAGCGCCACCGCGCCGTCGGGGTGGACGGTGTCGAGCCAGTACACCTCATCGCTGCCGGGCGTCGCATGGCAAAGGAAAACCTGCTCGCGGAAGACCCGCGTCATCGGCTGCGCGCGCAGCCAATCGAGGTGGGCGGCATCGAGCTGTTCGTAAGCGGGGCGATCCCACGAGCCCATCTTCTCCGGCGGACGGTCGAGCAAGTAACGGTCGTGATTGCCGAGGACGTGCACGGCGTCGAGCGGCATCAGGATCTCGATGGTGCGGCGCGCATCGAGCGGGCCACTCAGCATGTCGCCGAGATTGACGATGTCGGCGATGCCGAGCGCGCGGATGTCGGCGAGGACGGCCTCAAGCGCGAGGTAGTTTCCGTGGATGTCGGCAATCGCGGCAAAGCGCATTGGCATTTCTCACTCTCGTGCCCCGGACGCAGTGCAGCGCTTCTTTAGCGCTGCACTGCTCCGGGGCCCATGTTGCGGCATTCTGGGTCCCGGCTCTGCAGCTCATCGCTTGCGCGATGCGCCTTGTCCGGGACACGAGACCGTCTATGCAGGAGGCGTGCCGTTGATCGCCAGCACGTGGCCGGCGAGATACAGCGAGCCGGTGATCAGGATGCGCGGCGGCAGCTCGTAGGCGAGCTGCGCCAGGGCGCGCAGAGCGGCTTCGACGCCGGGGGCGGGCTCGACGCGCATGCCGAGGCTGCGCGCGGCATCAACGAGACGGTCGACCGGCATCGCATTCTCGATGTCGGGGATCGGCACTGCGATGATGTGACGGGTGAGGCCGGCGAAATTGGCGAGGAAGCCCTGCGCATCCTTGTTGGCCATCATGCCGGCGATGATCACCAGCGGCCGCGACACCCGCTCCTCGAGATCGCCGACCGCCGCCGCTGCCACGCGGCCACCTTCGGCATTGTGGCCGCCATCGAGCCAGATCTCCGAGCCCTGCGGACCCCAGGACAGCAGCTCGCCCGAGGTGAGGCGCTGCATCCGCGCCGGCCATTCGGCACTGAGGATGCCGGCCTCGAACGCGGCGTGGTTGACCTTCAGGTCCGGAAGCGCGCGCAGCGTCGCGATCGCGAGCCCGGCATTGGCGAATTGGTGGCGGCCGAACAGACGCGGCGCCGGCAGATCCATCAAGCCGCGGTCGTCGGAATAGACCAGGCGTCCGCGCTCGACATTGACGTGCCAGCTCTCGCCTGCGGCAAACAGCGGCGCACGCATGCGCCTCGCCTGCGCCTCGATCACGGCCATCGCCTCCGGCATCTGCTCGGCGCAAATCACGGGCACGCCGCGCTTGATGATCGCGGCCTTCTCGCCGGCAATCGATGCCAGCGTATCGCCGAGGAAATCCATGTGATCCATACTGACAGGCGTGATCACGCAGGCCGCAGGCTGATCGACCACGTTGGTCGAATCGAGCCGGCCGCCGAGGCCGACTTCGAGCAGCACGATTTCGGCCGGATTCTGCGCGAACAGCTGGAAGGCTGCCGCAGTCTTCAGCTCGAACAATGTCGCGGGTTCGCCGGCATTGACGCGTTCGACCTCTTCAAGCGCGGCAAGCAGCTCGTCGCCGTCGACAAGCACACCGCCGCCGACGCGTCCAAGCCGGAAGCATTCGTTGATGCGGACCAGATAAGGCGAGGTGTAGGCGTGGACGCGCAGGCCTGAAGCTTCCAGCGTCGCGCGCAGATAGGCCAGCGTCGAGCCCTTGCCGTTGGTGCCGGCGATGTGGATCACCGGCGGCAGCTTGCGTTCGGGGTGGCCGAGCCGATCGAGCAGGCGGTGCATCCGCTCCAGCCCGAGATCGATGCGCTTTTGATGCAGGGCCGACAGCCGCCCGATCACTTCGTCGAGCGGTGTCTTTGCACGGTCGGGGGAGGCGTTCACGCGTGCGGCGCAGCCGGCGCCGTCTCGGCGGCGGATACGATCTGCGCCGGGCTTGCGACCGGCTGCACGGACTTCGATGCCCCTTCCTGCGCCGGCGCCTTGGTCAAGAGGCGGCAGAGCCGCGCCAGGGTCGGGCGCAGCTCGTGACGGTGCACGACCATGTCGACCATGCCGTGCTCCTTGAGATATTCGGCACGCTGAAAACCTTCTGGCAGCTTCTCGCGGATGGTCTGCTCGATCACGCGCGCGCCGGCAAAACCGATCAGCGCGCCGGGCTCGGCGATCTGCACGTCGCCGAGCATCGCATAGGACGCGGTGACCCCGCCGGTGGTCGGATTGGTCAGCACGACGATGTAGGGCAGCTTTGCCTCGCGCAGCATCTGCACCGCAACGGTGGTGCGCGGCATCTGCATCAAGGACAAGATGCCTTCCTGCATGCGCGCGCCGCCGCTCGCCGCGAACACGATGAACGGCGACCTCTTCTCGACCGCGAGCTCCATCCCGCGCACGATGGCTTCGCCCGCGGCCATGCCGAGCGAGCCGCCCATGAAGTCGAAATCCTGCACGGCGACGACGACGGCGGCACCTTCGAGCTTGCCATAGCCGACCTTGACCGCGTCGTTCAAATTGGTCCGCGCCCGCGCATCCTTGATGCGGTCGACATATTTCTTCTCGTCGCGGAACTTGAGCGGGTCAGGCGTGACCTCGGGCAGCGCGACGTCGAACCAGGTCTCGTTGTCGAAGATCGACTTGAGACGCGCCACCGCGCCCATGCGCATGTGGTAGTTCGAGCCGGGGATGACGAACTGGTTGGCCTCGACGTCCTTGTAGAACACGAGCTGTCCGGAATCCGGGCACTTGATCCACAGGTTCTCCGGCGTCTCCCGCCGCAGCATGTTGCGGATCTTCGGCCGGACCACATTGGTAAGCCAGTTCATGGTTTGCTCCGATGTGCGATCCCGCTGGGAATCGCCTGAAGGATATATGGCGGCCGGACATCTGCCCGGCAAGCCGCCGTGTCGCCCGTCCCAACAGCGGAATTATGGCCTATTCCGCCGCGTGCTGTGCGCCCTTGACGCCCTGGGCCAGGGCGGCCGTCAGTTCGGCGACGGCGTTAACGGTTTTGGCGGTCGCCCGCCCCTCGGCATCGAGGCTGTTCTTGAGCGCATCGACCAGCGCGGTGCCGACCACCGAACCATCGGCCTTCTCGGCAATGGCACGCGCCGCCTCCGGCGTGCGGATGCCGAAACCGACGCAGATCGGCAGCCTGGTATGCCGCTTGATGCGCGCGACAGCTTCGCCGACGACATTGGCGTCCGCCGCTGCTGCACCGGTGATGCCGGCGATCGAGACGTAATAGACAAAGCCTGATGTGTTCGCGAGCACCGCGGGCAGGCGCTTGTCGTCGGTGGTCGGGGTCGCGAGGCGAATGAAGTTCAGGCCCGCCTTCAGAGCGGGAATGCAGAGCTCGTCGTCTTCCTCCGGCGGCAGATCGACGATGATCAGGCCGTCGACGCCTGATGTCTTGGCATCGGCCAGAAACTTGTCGACGCCGTAGATGTAGATCGGATTGTAATAGCCCATCAGCACCAGCGGCGTGACATTGTCGTCCTTGCGGAAGTCGCGCACCAGCTCCAGCGTCTTCTTCAAGGTCATGCCGATCTTGAGCGCACGCAGGCCTGCAGCCTGGATCGAGGGACCATCCGCCATCGGATCGGTGAAGGGAATGCCGAGTTCGATGACGTCGGCGCCGGACTTCGGCAGCGCCTTGACGATCTCGAGCGAAGTCGCGGGGTCGGGATCGCCGGCCATCACATAGGTGACAAAGGCCGCGCGGCCTTGGCTTTTCAGATCGGCGAAACGGGTATCGATACGCGTGGTCACTTCTTGCCCCTCAGGATGTCGCCGACCTGCGGGACGTCCTTGTCGCCGCGGCCGGAGAGATTGACGACCATCAGGTGATCCCTGGGCCGCTTCGGCGCGAGCTCCATCACCTTGGCAATGGCATGCGCGGGCTCGAGTGCGGGGATGATGCCTTCGAGCTTGGACAGCAGCTGGAACGCGGCGAGCGCCTCGTCGTCGGTTGCGGAGAGATAATTCACGCGACCGACCTCGTGCAGCCAGGAATGCTCGGGGCCGATGCCGGGATAATCGAGACCGGCCGAGATCGAATGCGCGTCCTGGATCTGGCCGTCGGCGTCCATCAAGAGATAGGTGCGGTTGCCGTGGAGAACGCCGGGACGGCCGCCCGCGATCGAGGCGGCATGCAGCTGGGTGAGGCCATGGCCGGCAGCTTCGACGCCGAAGATTTCGACCGTGGGATCGTCGAGGAACGGATGGAACAGGCCCATCGCGTTGGAGCCACCGCCGATGCAGGCGACCAGCGAATCCGGCAGGCGGCCCTCGATCTCCTGCATCTGCGCCTTGGTCTCGTCGCCGATGACCGACTGGAAATCGCGCACAAGCGTCGGATAGGGATGCGGGCCCGCCACCGTGCCGATGCAATAGAACGTGTTGTGCACGTTGGTGACCCAGTCGCGCAGCGCGTCGTTCATGGCGTCCTTGAGCGTGCGCGTGCCCGACTGCACCGGCATCACCTTCGCGCCCAGCATCTCCATGCGGATGACGTTGGGCTGCTGCCGCTCGACGTCGACGGCGCCCATATAGACCACGCATTCGAGGCCGAAGCGCGCGCACAGCGTCGCGGTGGCGACGCCATGCTGACCCGCGCCGGTCTCGGCAATGATGCGCTTCTTGCCCATGCGACGCGCCAGCATGATCTGGCCGAGCACGTTGTTCACCTTGTGCGAGCCGGTGTGGTTGAGCTCTTCACGCTTGAGGTAGATCTTGGCGCCGCCGAGATGTGAGGTGAGGCGCTCGGCGAAATAGAGCGGCGAGGGCCGGCCGACATAGTTCTTGAGATAGCCGTTCATCTCGGCCTGAAACGCCGGATCGGCCTTGGCCGCGGTGTAGGCCTTCTCCAGATCGAGGATGAGCGGCATCAGCGTTTCGGCGACGAAGCGTCCGCCGAAAATGCCGAAATGGCCGCGCTCGTCCGGGCCGCTGCGGTAGGAGTTTGGCTTGGCGATGTTCATCGGACACTCAACTCTTGACTTGCATCTTTGCTTGCGCGGGCGGCGCGGATGAAGGCCTTGATCATCTCCGGGTCTTTCACGCCGGGGGCGCTCTCGACACCGGAGGACACGTCGACGCCGCCGGCGCGGGTGACGCGAAGGGCCTCAGTGAGATTGTCGGCGTGCAGCCCGCCCGAGACCATGTAGGGCAGTTTCAGATCGAGGTTTTCGAGCAGGTGCCAGTCGAAGGGTTCCCCGAGACCGCCGGGCCGCGTCGCATCCTTCGGCGCGCGCGCGTCGAACAGGATGCGGTCGGCGACGGCGGCGTAACCGGGCAGCACCGCGAGATCGGCTGAGGTTGCGACCGGCACCGCCTTCATGACCGGGCGGCCGAAGCGGTGCTTGATGTCGCGCAGCCGCGCGACGCTCTCCTTGCCGTGGAGCTGGAAAATGTCCGGCGACAGCGCGTCCATGATGTTGTCGAGCGTTGCGTCATCGGCATCGACCGTGAGCGCCACCTTGAGCGCACGCCGCTGCACCTGACGGCCAAGATCGCGGCCGAGCTCCAGGGACAGGTGCCGCGGCGACGGCGGGAAGAACACGAACCCGACCATGTCGGCGCCGGCGCCGAGCGCCGTTTCGAGCGTCTCGGGCGTGGACAGGCCGCAGATCTTGACGAGCAGGGACATGGTCTCAAAGCAGGTAGAGGCCGCAGGTCCGCGGCCGGAAAACGGGGCTTTTCGGTCGGGGCCGCTTCTACAACGTCGCGCGCTGCTTGTCTCGCCCGACGGGCCCGTACAGGCCCATCCCGGAGGGAACGGGAAGGCGCTGGGACGCCGGCTTCGCCGCGGTCGCCTGGGCCCGCAGATCGGCCAGTTCGGCCCTGGCAATCCGGGCCTCCGCGTCATTCCGGCGCGCCGCGCGCCGCCAGCGCCGCTGGCCGAACCAGACGGCGGAGCCGCCCGCGACGACGCCCAGGGCCGCCGCCAGGATCAGCAGCAGGAACAGCGGCAGGGTAATCGACAGCGATGGGTCGTCGGCAATGAAGGGGTCGAAGGAGACGGTGACGAAATGCCGGTTGGCGACGGCGAACGCCACCAGGATCAGGCCCAGCGGAATCACGATCAGCGCGGTCAGGAACTTTCGCATCTCGCTTCGCTCGCCTTGAATCAAGCTTGCGGCCGCATCCTGTGCGACCGCGAAAAACCCTCAAGCGCGCTCACATCGCGCTTCAGTCTGCGCCGCCGGGATCCGGATGGTCGCGGTTGAGCCGCTCGCGCATTTCCTTGCCGGTCTTGAAGAACGGAACGCTCTTCTGATCGACGGGCACATGGGCGCCGGTGCGTGGATTGCGCCCGGCGCGCGCCGGGCGATGCTTGACCGAGAAGGCACCGAAGCCGCGCAGCTCGACGCGATCTCCGCGTGCAAGCGCCGCTACGATCTCTTCGAGAATCGCATTCACAATGTTCTCGACATCCCGCTGGTACAGATGCGGGTTGTGCTCGGCGATACGCTGAACAAGTTCGGATTTGATCATCGAGAGATAGGACCCGGAAGCATGCGGATGACCATTTCCGTGAAAATACCGTGATCTGTCAAGACGCTAAATCAAGGTTGGGCGTCGTGAAAATACGTGACAAATGCCGAAAAAGCAGGCTGCGCCGGCACGCGCCGGACGGGAAAAAGCTCTGGAACTCGCCTGCCGACGGTCAGTTGGACGCAGCCGGCTGCCACAAGGCCAGCATGCCATCCATTCCGAGCCGATCCACCGCCTGTGCGACGCCGGTTTGCCCGATCTGGTGCGCGATCGAGCCCAAACCGAGCGCTTCCAGCGTCAATGCGGCCGCGGTCTTCAGGAACGGCAGGTCGCCGAAGCGCGGCTGGAGCTTGTAATCGCGCACGGGAAGCCCCTTCTTGACGCCCTTCTGCTCGACCAGCCAGGTCACGGCCGTCTTCTCGTCGCCGATCTGGTCGATCAGCTTGAGATCGATCGCCTGGCGCCCGGTGAAGACGCGGCCGTCGGCAACTTTTTCGAGCTGCGTGTCATCCATGCCACGCCGCTCCTTCACCATTCCCTTGAACCAGGCATAGGAATCCTTCACCAGCGCGTCGAGCGCGGCGCGCGCCTCGGGACTGGTCGGCTCAAAACCGTTGGGCGCTGCCTTCAGCGGCGAGGACTTCACCTCCTCGACCTTCACGCCGATGGTCTTCAGGAGCTCGGTCACGTTGGGGTACTGGAACAGCACGCCGATCGAGCCGACCAGCGAGCTCTGTTGGGCGACGATGTGGTCGCTTGCAATCGCCGTGATGTAGCCTCCGGAGGCAGCGAGGCCCTCCACCACCACGACCAGCGGCTTTTTCGCCTTCAGACGGACGAGCGAGTCATAGAGCTGCTCGGAGCCGGCCGTGGTGCCGCCGGGCGAGTTGATGTGAACGATGACGGCGGCGGCCTGCGAATTCTCGAGCCGCTCCAGCGCCTGCGTGCGATCGGAATCGCTGCGGATCAATCCCTCGATATGGACGCGCGCGATCGAGCCGGCCGATGCGAAGGTGCCGCGTGCACCGGGTGTCGCAATCAGTGCGAAGCTTGCAATCGCCGCGATCGCGATCAGCGCAGCGATGACGCGCCAGAACGTCAGCTTGCGGCGAATCCTGCGGCGATCGACGATGATGTCCGAATCGAGCGACATCGGAATATCTCCAAATGAAAGATCAGGCGCGTTGTGCCGTCACGGCGTGACCATCAGCCTATCTGGATACATCAATTGCGGCGCAATTTGAAGAAAACAAGGCCTGGCGGCGGTGCGGGCAGGAGGCCGCCACATATTCAGACGTCGTCCCCGCGGAGGCGGGGACCCATACCCAAGGGAGGAGTAGTCGCGCGAGCTGTAAACAACGAGTCTTCGCCAAACTTGATCCTGTGGTTATGGGTCCCGGGCTCGCGCTTCGCGCGCCCCGGGACGACAGTCGCGTATGCCGCAACAAAAAAGCCCCGGCTTGCGCCGGGGCCTTGATGCAGCAAAACGGACGTTTCGCTTACTTGCTGTCGCGGTTCTTGAGCGCGGTGCCGAGGATGTCGCCGAGCGTCGCACCCGAATCCGAGGAGCCGTACTGCGCGATGGCTTCCTTTTCTTCGGCGACTTCGAGCGCCTTGATCGACACCTGGACCTTGCGGGCCTTCTTGTCGAACTGGATCACGCGGGCATCGACCTTCTCACCGACGGCGAAGCGTTCGGCGCGCTGGTCGTTGCGGTCACGGGCGAGCTCGGAGCGCTTGATGAAGGTGGTGAAGTCGGTACCGGCGATCTTCACCTCGATACCGCTCTCCTTCACTTCGAGCACTTCGCAGGTCACGACCGCGCCCTTCTTGACATCGCCCGGCTCGGCGAAGGGGTCGCCTTCGAGCTGCTTGATGCCGAGCGAGATGCGCTCCTTCTCGACGTCCACATCGAGCACCACGGCCTTCACCATGTCGCCCTTCTTGTAGTTGTCGATCACCTGCTCGCCCGGAAGCTTCCAGTCGAGATCGGAGAGGTGGACCATGCCGTCGACGTCGCCCTCGAGACCCAGGAACAGACCGAACTCGGTCTTGTTCTTGACCTCGCCCTCGACAACCGAACCGGTCGGATGCTTCTCGACGAAGACCTCCCAGGGGTTGCGCATGGTCTGCTTGAGGCCGAGCGAGATGCGGCGCTTGACGGAATCCACTTCCAGCACCTGCACGTCGACTTCCTGCGAGGTCGACACGATCTTGCCGGGGTGCATGTTCTTCTTGGTCCACGACATCTCGGAGACGTGGATCAGGCCTTCGATGCCCGGCTCGAGCTCGACGAACGCACCGTAATCGGTGATGTTGGTGACGCGGCCGGTGAAACGGGCACCCAGCGGGTACTTGGCTTCGATGCCCTGCCACGGATCGTCCAGCAGCTGCTTCATGCCCAGCGAGATGCGGTGCGTCTCGTGGTTGATCTTGATGATCTTGACCTTCACGGTCTGGCCGATCGAGAGCACCTCGGTCGGATGGTTGACGCGGCGCCACGCGATGTCGGTGACGTGCAGGAGGCCGTCAATGCCGCCGAGGTCGACGAACGCACCGTAGTCGGTGATGTTCTTGACCACGCCGTCGATGACCTGACCCTCTTCGAGGTTCTGCACCAGCTCCTGGCGCTGCTCGGCGCGGGTCTCTTCGAGCACCGTGCGGCGGGACACCACGATGTTGCCGCGGCGACGGTCCATCTTGAGGATCTGGAACGGCTGCGAGTTGTTCATCAGCGGCGCAACGTCGCGGATCGGACGGATGTCGACCTGCGAGCGCGGCAGGAAGGCCACGGCTCCGTCGAGGTCGACGGTGAAGCCGCCCTTGACCTGGTTGAAGATGACGCCGTTGACCTTCTCGTTGTTCTGGAACGCCTTCTCCAGCTTGCCCCAGCTCTCTTCGCGGCGCGCCTTGTCGCGCGACAGCACGGCTTCGCCGAGGGCGTTCTCGATGCGATCGAGGAACACTTCCACCTCGTCGCCGACCTTGAGGTCGCTGTCACGGCCGGGGCCGGAAAATTCGCGCAGCGCAACGCGGCCCTCGGTCTTCAGGCCGACGTCGATGACGGCCATGTCCTTTTCAATTGCAACCACCTTGCCCTTGACGACGGAGCTTTCCTGCAGGTTGCCGCCTGCGAAGGACTCGTCGAGCATCGCGGCGAAATCGTCGCGCGACGGGCTATAGGTATCAGCAGAAGTCGAAGCCATTTGTTCTCCAGTTGCGGATGTCTTGCCGGCCGTTGGGTTCATGGGCGCATCGCGCGCGCAGTGTCGGAAGGTCCGCAAGACCTTCGAGCGACCGCTCGTTGCCCCGGCCTTGCGACCAGAGCAGCGGAAGCGGGCCGGCTGAGGCCCGCGCGTTCGATACGTTGAAAGCTTTGTCCGGAACCTGGATCGCGCCGGTCCCGAAACCGGGACGAAGCGTATCGACCTCAAAGAGCGGGAGCGGGCACTTCCTCCAATGACGGCGGCGGCTTAACCCCGCGACCGGCCCGCTCGGACAGCCTCGATAATGTCGATGGCGGCCCGGACGCCGCCTTCTATATCCAGTTGGGAGTTATCTAGCAAGTAAGCATCCGGGGCCGGTTTTAAAGGCGCAATCGGCCGGTTCTTGTCGCGTTCGTCGCGCTGGAGGATGTCGGCGAGCACGGCCGCCTCGTCCGCATCCTCGCCCCGCGCCCTGGCTTCCATGGTGCGGCGACGGGCGCGGACCTTGGGGTCGGCGACCACGAAGATCTTCACGTCGGCGTGGGGGCAGATCACGGTTCCAATATCCCGGCCGTCGAGCACGGCGCCCGGCGGATCGGCGGCGAATTGCCGCTGGAAATTGACCAGAACCTCGCGAACCCGAGGGATTGCCGAGACGATCGAGGCGCCCTCGCCGGCTTTCTGGGTCTTCAGCGCGGGATTGCCGAACTTTTCGGGATCGAGCTCCAATGCGGCCTGCACCGCAGCCGCCTCGTCGTTGAGATCGTGCCCTGACTGCATCAGGGCATAGGCCACCGCACGATAGATCACGCCGGTATCGAGATGACGATAGCCGTAATGGTGGGCGAGACGCTTGCCGAGCGTCCCCTTGCCCGAGGCCGCGGGCCCGTCGATGGCGATGATCATGAGAACTCGGCCCCTAACGAACGCATCATCGGAATGAAATCCGGAAAGCTGGTGGCGATGAAGGCGGTGTCGTCGACGGTCACGGGCTGATCGGAGGCGCAGCCCATCACCAGCGCGGACATCGCGATGCGATGGTCCATGTGGGTGGCGACAGTGCCGCCACCCGGGACGTGGCCGCGGCCCTCGACGATCAGATCGTCGCCGGAGACCTCGACCTTGACACCGTTGACGCGGAGCATGGCGGCGGTCGCCTCCAGGCGATCGGATTCCTTGACGCGCAGCTCCTGCAGGCCGCGCATGATCGTGGTGCCTTCGGCGAACGACGCCGCCACCGCCAGCACCAGATATTCGTCGATCATCGACGGCGCGCGCTCCGGCGGCACCTCGACGCCGCGCAGTTTCGAGGCGCGCACGCGCAATTGCGCCATCGGCTCGCCGGCATCGCCCCGCACTTCGCTCTCCTCGATGAAGGCGCCCATTTCGCGCAGCGTGGTGAACAGGCCGGTGCGCAGCGGATTGGTCATGACGTCTGACAGCACGACATCGGAGCCCTCGACGATCAGCGCCGCGACGATCGGGAAGGCGGCCGACGAGGGATCGGCGGGCACCACGACATTGGCGCCATGCAGCTCGGGCTGGCCGACCAGCGTGATGCGGCGGCCGTGCTGGCCTTCCTGCACCGAAGTGATATCCGCGCCAAAATGCTTCAGCATCAGCTCGGTGTGGTCGCGGCTGGCCTCGCTCTCGATGACAGTGGTGACGCCCGGGGCAGCCAGGCCAGCCAGCAGCACGGCCGATTTGATCTGGGCCGAGGCAACCGGGGTCTTGTAGGTGATCGGCAGCGGATCGCGCGCGCCCTGGAGGGTCAGCGGCAGGCGCCCGCCCTCGCTGCCCGCGGTGACCTTGGCACCCATCTTTTCCAAGGGATCGAGGATCCGGCGCATGGGACGGCTGCGCAACGAGGCATCGCCGTCGAACACCGCCGAAATCGGGCAGCCGGCGGCGGCGCCCATGACCAGCCGGCAGCCGGTGCCGGAATTGCCGAAATCCAGCGGCGCCCTGGGCTGGGCGAAGCCTCCGACCCCGACGCCGTTGACCCTCCAGGCGAAATCGCCGGTGCGCTCGACCCTGGCGCCCAGCGCCTGCATCGATTTGGCAGTGTTGAGGACGTCCTCGCCCTCGAGCAGGCCCGAAATTCTGGTCTCGCCGACCGCGAGCGCGCCCAGGATCAGGGCGCGGTGGGAGATCGACTTGTCGCCGGGCACCCGTACTTTCCCGGTCAGGGGACCGCTGGCGCGAGACTGGAGCGGTCTCGGTTGGTCGGAATGGGTCAAGATTGTGTCCTTGAATAGGCCCGATGGGCTGGCGCGCAGGTATCACATGGTCCGCGCCCCGTCACGGGCATGTCGTTCTCCCGTAATGCGCTATTGACAGCGGGCCGCCAACTAGCCAAGTGAAGCACCGCTTTTCAGACATTCCCAGGATTCCTGCCGTGGCCAAGTCCGAACTCGGAACCAAACGTATTTGCCCGACCACGGGCAAGAAGTTCTATGACCTCAACAAGAATCCGGTGATCTCGCCCTATACCGGCGAAGTGGTGCCGATCGCTCCGGTTGCTCCTGCGCGCGCGCCTCGTGGGGCCGAGGCCCGCAACATGGCCCAGGACAACGCGCCGGAGCCGGCAGAGGCCGAGGAATTGGTCTCGCTCGAGGAGGCCGATGCCGAGGAGAACACCGGCAAGGTCAAGGCCGTCGTGCCCGAATCGGAGGACGATATCGAGGTCGACGAGACCCTCGACGACGATGATGACGACGATTCGACCTTCATTGCCGACGAGGAAGAGGGCGATGAGGACGTGACCGACATCATTGGTGATGTTGGAGGTGATGAAGAGACTTGAGATCAGCCCTGATCTGTGAAAAAGGGTGCACCGCGCGAGTCGGATAGGCTCGCCGGTCCGGGGTGATCGACCAGGTTCACCCCGTCTAAGGTTAAGGGGCCATAGCTCAGCTGGGAGAGCGCTTGCATGGCATGCAAGAGGTCGGCGGTTCGATCCCGCCTGGCTCCACCAGCCTTCGCTCGCTTCGCGAGCTACGGCTCGGCAAGCCAGCCCCGCTCCATCGTAGCGAAGTGAGCGAAGGCTGCCGCGGCGTAGCCCGAAGGGCGAAGCCGGGCCCCATCAGATAGAACGCGGGTGTAAGCTCCCCCTCGACGACTGGGGAGTGTGCCGTGAAATACGTCTACATTCTGAGAGCCTCGATTCCCTTCACTTTCCTCGATTCCCTTCACTTTTATGTCGGGATCACCGACGACCTGCGAACCAGACTGGCAAAGCACAATGCTGGCGAGGTGCCCCACACCTCGAAATACGGGCCTTGGCGTCTCAAGACTTACGTCGCATTCAGCAACGAGAAGCAGGCCGTCGCATTCGAGAAGTACTTGAAGTCAGCGTCCGGTCGCGCCTTCGCCAAGAAGCGGCTCTAACCCCTACTCCCCGATCACCGCATTCAGCCGATCCCTCAGCGCGACGATCTCGTCTTTCATCGCCACCAGCTCCGACACCGAGCAGTCCGATGCCGCCAGGATCGAGTGCGGCACGGCGCGCGCCTTTTCCTTCAGTGCATGGCCCTGCGGCGTCAGGGCGATCAGGACCTGGCGTTCGTCCTCGCGCGAGCGGGTGCGCTTGACGAGATGGGCGGCCTCGAGCCGCTTGAGCAGCGGCGTCAGCGTGCCCGAATCCAGGAACAGCTTGTCGCCGATGTCCTTCACCGGCACGTCGTCGCGCTCCCACAGCACCAGCATGACCAGATATTGCGGATAGGTCAGGCCGAGCCGATCGAGCAGCGGCTTGTAGACGCGGTTGAAGGCGTGCGTGGCGGAATAGACCGCGAAGCAGATCTGGTTGTCGAGGCGAAGCGGGTCGACCGCCGTTGATTTCCGGGCCATGACGAATCTCGTACGTTTCTCCCATTCTGGGCCCGGCCGGCGGCGCATTCAATTGCGAACAATTAAATGTGAGACGCGCCGATTTAGATTGCGCGCAATCTAAATTGCCTGCGATAAAGCTGGCACCCCAACCTGGAAAGACCCGAGGAGACGAAAATGTCCGTGAACGTCCTCTACAAGACCAGCGCCAAGGCCACCGGCGGCCGCGACGGCCATGCTGCGACCCTCGACGGCGCGCTCGACGTCAAACTCACCACGCCGAAGGAGCTCGGCGGTGGCGGCGGCGCCGGCAACAATCCCGAGCAGCTGTTCGCGGCCGGCTATGCCGCCTGCTTCATCGGCGCGATGAAGTTCGTGGCTTCGCAGGGCGGCCCGAAGGTTCCGGCCGATGCCTCCGTCACCTCGACCGTCGGCATCGGCCCGCGCTCGGAAGGCGGCTTCGGCCTCGACATCGATCTTGCCGTCTCGCTGCCGGGCCTTGCCCGCGCGGAGGCCGAGGCGCTGGTCGCCAAGGCGCACCAGGTGTGCCCGTACTCCAATGCCACGCGCGGCAATGTCGACGTTCGCCTGACGGTCGTCTGATCGGCAGCGCGGATTGGCTGGCCCGGGATCCCCCTCGGGCCGGCCGCTTCCGACTGAATTTGCCACCGCGCGGCATGGCAGCGCAGCCGCGCATGCGGCCCTACGCGAGGGCCCATTGCTGGCGCAAACAAACCTCGCTAGGCCTGGGCTCAAACGTCGACACAGGAGAAGCGAAGGCATGAGTTCCGAAGCCGCAACGGGTGCCATGAGCGGACTGCGCGTCATCGATCTCACGCGCGTGCTCGGCGGTCCCTACTGCACCCAGATCCTCGCCGACCATGGCGCCGACGTGATCAAGGTCGAGCCGCCCGCAGGCGACGAGGTGCGCGAATGGGGCCCTCCGTTCCACGAGGAGGATGCGGCCTATTTCGTCGGCATCAACCGCAACAAGCGCTCGATCGGCCTCGACCTCGCCTCCGAAGGCGGGCGTGTCGTGCTGCTGAAGATGCTGGAAACGGCCGACGTCCTGATCGAGAATTTCAAGCCGGGCACGCTGGAGAAATGGGGCATCGGCAACGACGTCCTCGGCAAGAAATTTCCGCGCCTCGTGCATTGCCGGATCTGCGGCTTCGGCGCTGACGGCCCGCGCGGCGGCAATCCCGGCTATGACGCCATCATCCAGGCCATGACCGGCATGATCGCGGCGACCGGCTCGCCCGAGAGCGGGCCGATGCGGATCGGCGTGCCGCTGGTCGACATCACCACCGGACTTTATGCGGCGATCGGCATCCTGATGGCGCTGTCGGAGCGGCAGCGTTCGGGCCAGGGCCAGTTCCTGGAGACGACGTTGTACGAGACCGGCCTTGCCATCATGCATCCGCACACCGCGAATTATTTCATGCATGGCAAGCCGCCCTCGCTCACCGGCAACGAGCATCCGAACCTCGTGCCTTACGCCATCTTCCCGACCAAGACCGACAACATCTTCATCGGCGTCGGCAACGACGGCACCTTCCGCAAGCTCGCCAAGGAGATCGGCAAGCCCGAGCTCGGCACCGACCCGCGCTTTGCCCGCAACAAGGACCGCATCGCCAATCGCGAGGCGCTGCGCGCCGAGCTTGCCGCCGTGTTCAGCCAGCACGAGGCCGAGCCGCTGTGCAACCGCCTGCTCGCGGCCGGCCTGCCCGCTGGCCCCGTGCAGAAGATCGACCAGGCGCTGACCAACCCGCACACGATCGCGCGTGGCGATATCATCGAGAAGGACTGGTACAAGGGCGTCGCCTCGCCGATCCGGCTCGACCGCAGCAAGCCCAGCCTGCGCCGCGTGCCGCCGAAATTCAGCCAGCACGCGGCCGAGGTGCTGGGCGAGTTCGGCTACTCCAAGGCCGAGATCGACGCGATGGTCGAAAAAGGCACGGTCTGCGGTCCCGAGCGGAAACGCTAGGGGCCCTCACCCTTCACATCAACCAATGCCGCACTGCGGCGCGCGCACGCATGTGCAGCGCGAACGGCGGTGGCTGACCGCTCCGTGTTCGCCTATTTGACGACTTCCCATTTGGCGGCGCTTGCTGCTTTCGTTTCTCCCGCTTACACAGTCATGTGAACGTCATATGGCGCTGCTAGCGCAAGCGCTTCTTAGTGACGGGCAAGGGAGGTTTTCTTGATGGCTCTTCGACATTTTGGCGCGGCTGCGGCTGTCGCGCTCACGGTTGGTCTCGGCGCCTCGCCGGCACTTGCCGTGACCGAAATCCAGTGGTGGCACGCGATGACCGGCGCCAACAACGACGTCATCGTCAAGCTCGCCAACGACTTCAACACCACGCAGAGCGACTACAAGGTGATCCCGACCTACAAGGGCAACTACGCCGATACGATGAACGCCGGCATCGCCGCGTTCCGCGCCGGCAACGCGCCGCACATCATGCAGGTGTTCGAGGTCGGCACCGCCACCATGATGGCTGCGACCGGCGCCGTGAAGCCGGTCTACAAGCTGATGGCCGAGACCGGCGAGAAGTTCGATCCGAAGGCCTATCTGCCCGCGATCACCGGCTACTACTCGACCTCGAAAGGCGAGATGCTGTCCTTCCCCTTCAACTCGTCGTCGACCGTGATGTGGGTCAACCTCGACGAGCTGAAGAAGGCCAATGTCGAGATCCCGAAGACCTGGCCTGACGTGTTCGACGCCGCCAAGAAGCTGAAGGCGGCCGGCCATGCCACCTGCGGCTTCTCCAATTCCTGGATCACCTGGGTCAATCTCGAGCAGCTGTCCGCCTGGCACAACGTGCCGCTGGCGACCAAGGCCAACGGCCTCGACGGCTTCGACACCGTGCTCTCCTTCAACGGGCCGCTCCAGGTCAAGCATCTCGAGAACCTGGTCGAGCTCCAGAAGGACAAGACCTACGACTATGCCGGCCGCACCAACACCGGCGAAGGCCGCTTCACGTCGGGCGAATGCCCGCTCTACCTGACCTCGTCGGCGTTCTTCGGCAACGTCAAGGCGCAGGCCAAGTTCGCCTTCACCGCGGTGCCGATGCCCTATTATCCGGACGCCAAGGGCGCGCCGCAGAACTCGATCATCGGCGGTGCCTCGCTCTGGGTGATGGGCGGCAAGCCGGCGGACGATTACAAGGGCGTCGCGAAGTTCCTCACCTTCCTCTCGGACACCGATCGCCAGGTCTACATCCACAAGGCCTCCGGCTATCTGCCGATCACCAAGGCGGCCTATGATAAGGCCAAGGCCGAGGGCTTCTACAAGGACCAGCCCTATCTCGAGACGCCGCTGCTCGAGCTGACCAACAAGGAGCCGACCGAGAACTCGCGCGGCCTGCGGCTCGGCAACATGGTGCAGCTCCGTGACGTCTGGGCGGAGGAGATCGAGCAGGCGCTGGCGGGGAAGAAGACCGCCAAGCAGGCGCTAGACGCCGCCGTCGAGCGCGGCAACACCATGCTGCGCCAGTTCGAAAAGACCGCCGTGAAGTAAGGCGACCAGCGGCAGGCCGTCACCGGCCTGCCGCTTCTCTGGGGCATCATGCAAAAGCAAGCCATTTTCCAGTCGAAGCTGTTGCCCTATGCGCTGGTTGCGCCGCAGCTCGCGATCGTCCTGATTTTCTTCTACTGGCCGGCCTTGCAGGCGGTGATCCAGTCCTTCCTGCTCCAGGACGCCTTCGGCCTCTCGACCAGCTTCGTCTGGTTCGACAATTATCTCGAGCTGTTCAGGGAGCGCGCCTATTTCGAGGCGATCCTGCGCACCTTCTTCTTCTCGTTCGCGATCGCGGTGTCGTCGCTGTCGTTCGCGCTGCTGCTCGCCGTGATGGCGGACAAGCCGCTGCGCGGCTCGATGCTCTACCGCACGCTGCTGATCTGGCCCTATGCGGTGGCGCCGCCCGTCGTCGGTGTGCTCTGGATCTTCATGCTGCATCCCTCGCTCGGCGTGCTCTCGCGCTACCTGCGCACTCTGGGCATCGACTGGAATCCGCTGCTCGACGGCGACCAGGCCGCATCGCTGATCATCCTGGCCGCCGCCTGGAAGCAGATCTCCTACAACTTCCTGTTCTTCCTCGCCGGCCTGCAGAGCATCCCCAGAAGCGTGCTCGAGGCCGCCGCGATCGACGGCGCGCGCCCGATGCGCAGGTTCTGGACCGTGACCTTCCCGCTGCTGTCGCCGACCATCTTCTTCCTCCTGGTCGTCAACATCGTCTACGCCTTCTTCGACACGTTCGGCATCATCGACACCATGACCCGCGGCGGCCCCGGCAAGTCGACCGAGACGCTGGTCTACAAGGTCTATTCCGACGGCCTGCTCGGCGGCAATCTCGGCAGCTCGGCGGCGCAGTCGGTGATCCTGATGATCATGGTGATCGTGCTCACGGGCATCCAGTTCCGCTTCGTCGAACGCAAGGTGACCTACTGATGGTCGAGGAAGAGGGCTTTCGGCGCTACGTCGCCCACATCATCCTATGGATCGGAATCGCGATCGTCGCCTTCCCGGTCTACATCGCAATCGTCGCCTCGACCCAGGACAACGCCGTGATCGCGAACGGGCAGATGTCGCTGCTGCCCGGCGGCCACTTCTTCGAGACCTACTACCAGACCATCTTCGTCGGCACGAGCGGCTCGACCCGCGAGCCGGTCGGCAACATGATGCTGAACTCGCTGGTGATGGCGCTGCTGATCGCGGTGGGCAAGATCGCGATCTCGATCATCTCGGCCTATGCGATCGTGTATTTCCGCTTCCCGTTCCGGATGCCGATCTTCTGGCTCATCTTCATCACCCTGATGCTCCCGGTCGAGGTCCGCATCTATCCGACCTACAAGATCGTCGCCGACCTGCACATGCTCGACAGCTATGCCGGCCTGTCGCTGCCGCTGATCGCATCGGCCACCGCGACGCTGCTGTTCCGCCAGTTCTTCATGACCGTGCCGGACGAGCTGTTGGAAGCCTCGCGCATCGACGGCGCCGGCCCCTTGCGCTTCTTCTGGGATACGCTGCTGCCGCTGTCGCGCACCAACATGGCGGCGCTGTTCGTGATCCTGTTCATTCTCGGCTGGAATCAATATCTCTGGCCGCTCTTGATCACCACGCGCGACGACATGCAGACCATCCAGATCGGCATCCGCAAGATGATCACCACCACCGACGCGCTGACCGAATGGCCGATCGTGATGGCAACCGCCGTGCTGGCCATGCTGCCGCCGGTGTTCGTCGTCGTCGCCATGCAGAAATTGTTCGTGCGCGGCCTGGTCGAGACGGAGAAGTAGAGACTTATGGCCAACGTCACCCTGCGCAGCGTCCGCAAAACCTATCCCGGCGGCTTCGAGGCCATCAAGGGCGTCGACGTCGATGTCGGCGACGGACAGTTCTGCGTGCTGGTCGGACCAAGCGGCTGCGGCAAGTCCACGCTGCTGCGCATGGTCGCGGGGCTGGAGACGGTCACCGGCGGCGAGATCGACATCGGCGGCCGCGTCGTCAACCAGATCGAACCCGCCGATCGCGACATCGCGATGGTGTTCCAGAACTACGCGCTCTATCCGCATATGAGCGTCTACAACAACATGGCCTATGGCCTGCGCAACCGCGGCATGGCCGAGGCCGAGATCAAGACTCGCGTCGAGGAAGCCGCGCGCGTGCTCGAGCTCTCCGCCATGCTGGAGCGCAAGCCGCGCCAGCTCTCCGGCGGCCAGCGCCAGCGCGTCGCCATGGGCCGCGCCATCGTGCGCCAGCCGAAGGTGTTCCTGTTCGACGAGCCGCTCTCCAACCTCGACGCCAAGCTGCGCATCGCGATGCGGGTCGAGATCCGCAAGTTGCAGCGCCGGCTCAACACGACGTCGATCTACGTCACCCATGACCAGCTCGAGGCGATGACGCTCGCCGATATTCTCGTCGTGATGAACGGCGGCCAGGTCGAGCAGGTCGGCAATCCGCTGGCGATCTACGAGAAGCCGGCGACGACCTTCGTCGCCTCCTTCATCGGCGCGCCGCCGATGAACCTGATGTCGACGCGGCCCGAGGAGATCCGCTCGCAGCTCGCCGGCAGCACTGCTGCCGATGCCGGCATCCTCGGCATCCGCCCGGAGGACTTTGTCATCACCGACGAAACGCCGGCCGGCGGCGTCGCCCTGCCGCTCACCGTGGAGGCGATCGAGCGCGTCGGCGCCGAGACCTTCGTCTACGGCTCCCGCGAGCAGGAGGACCAGCGCGTCGCCGCCACGCCCGGCGAGCTGCCGCCCGGCGAGGTCATCGTCCGCATTCCCGGAACCCAGGCGCCCGCCATCGGCGCGAGAATCCGTGTGGCGGCAGTGCGGGCGAAGCTGCATCTGTTCAGCGGCGACGGGCGGAAGCGGATCGAGGCCTGAGGGCTCCGGAGGGCCAGACAACAAAAGTGCGAAAACAACCCCATGCACAGTAGGAGGGGGTTTGTTTTTGCTGGGATAAATCGCCTCGAAATTGGTCATGCCGGCCATGACGAACCGGAGACATCCGGCGACTGGGGAAAATCGCCCATCCACAGCGATCCCCGCTACCTGCTTGAACCCACAGGGGAACATGCCCATATTGCTGACCAAGGGGCGCCTTGATCGGGCCCTGATGCACCAAAGTCGCTTCGAGAGGACTTTGTAAACTATGTCTCGTGTTCCAACGCTCTCCAGTCCCTTCCTGCTGGGCTTCGACGAGATCGAGCGCGTGCTCGACCGCGTCGTCAAAGGTGCCGACGGCTACCCTCCCTACAATATCGAGAGGTGCGGCGGCGCGGACGGCCAGCCCGAGCGTTTGCGTATCACGCTGGCGGTCGCCGGATTTACGCGCGACCAACTCGATGTAACCATTGAGGAAAACCAGCTCGTGATCCGCGGGCGGCAGCAGGACGACAAGTCCCGGCAATACATCCATCGCGGCATCGCCGCGCGCCACTTCCAGCGCACCTTCGTGCTGGCGGAGGGGATGCTGGTGCTGGGTGCGGATCTGAAGAACGGGCTGTTGTCGATCGATCTGGCCCGGCCTGAACCGGAGCGGATCGTTAAGACAATCGCTATCAATGAGCACGAATAATGGAACGAGTAGCGGACTCGACCGCTTAGTGTTCCAGAGGAGTCGAGACCATGAGTGAAGGTCACGTTGCGTTCGAATACGAAGCCAAGAACGTCTCTCCTGAGACGCTGGCAACCCTGGGCGAAGGCCATATCGCCTATGTGAAGCAGATCCGTTCCGAGGACGTGCCGGACCTGTTCCCCGAGGCGCCCAAGATCGCGCCTGGCCTCAAGCTGTTCGCCCTCCATGCCGCCGACGGCACGCCGATCATGCTGACCGACAGCCGCGAAGCCGCGGTCGCCAACGCCTGGAGCAACGAGCTGCAAGCGGTGAGCGTGCACTAAAGCACGCGCCCCTCGCACGAATAGAGTTTTGGCGGGCATGCATTCGCAAGAAGGCGTGCCCGCTTTCATTTGAGAGGTGATGTCCCTGCCCGGGTGGGGGCATTGGCTATCACATATGACTTGTGGCGGCGGCCTGCGCGCACGCCTCGTCCTTCGAGACGGCGCTGACGCGCCTCCTCAGGATGAGGCCTCATCAGCGTCAGTGCCCTTTGAAACTGCTGCCGCGCACCCCGCCCTCATCCTGAGGAGCCCGCCTCAGGCGGGCGTCTCGAAGGATGGCCGCAGGGAAAAACCCTCAATTGCGATAGCCCTGGGTGCGGGGCGTCCCTGGACTCTTGCGCGAAACTCATCAATCCGTGATTTGACGGTTCCTTCATGTTTGTCAAATCTGACAAAATGCAGGCCAAGGCCCCTCCCCAGGACCGGATCCTCGACGCTGCCTTGCGCGTGTTCCGGCGCCACGGCTTCCGCCGCTCCTCGATCGAGCAGGCGGCTGAGGAAGCCGGACTGACGCGGCAGGCGCTCTATCATCACTTCGCCTCCAAGGAGGCGCTGTTTCGCGCCGTGCTCGAGCGGATCTACGAGCAGGGGCTCGCTGCCGAAATCGCGGCAGCGAAGGCGGCGGAAGAGGCCGGCCTCGAGCTTGCCGACATCCTGGTCGCCGAGATCGGCGCGCGGATGCAGTCGCTGCTCGCTTCGCTCAAGGACTCGCCCCACACCGAGGAGCTGTTTTCCGAGCACCTCGCGCAGGCGCGCGACCTCTACCAGAGCTATTCCAACCGTTTCGCCGACGAGATCGCAACCACGATCGCGCGGGTGTGCCGCAAGCGAAAGCTTAACCTCGAAAGCGGCGTCAGCGTGCGCGAGCTCGCGCGCTGCGTCGAGATGGCGATCCACGGCACCAAATCCGCTTTCCCTTCCATGCAGCCGGTCGATGCGTTCCTGAAACAGCTCGAGACCATGCTGCGCATGCTGATCGCCGGCGCAATGGCGCCGTCCGCAAAGAAGTCCCACCGCAAACCGGGAGTTCGAAAATGACCACCACGACCATCAATGGACGGCCCCTGGTGCTGCCCGACGATCCGGATGCGCTCTTGATCGACGTGATCCGCGATGGCGGCCTCACCGGCACCAAACTCGTCTGCGGCTCCGGCGTCTGCGGCGCCTGCACCGTGCTGCTCGACGGCACGCCGGTCGTGAGCTGCCTGTTGCCGGCGCAGGCGGCCGCCGACAAATCGCTGACGACTATCGAGGGCGTCGGAGCAGCCGGATTGCATCCCGTGCAGAAGGCGTTCATGGCGCACGACGCCCTGCAATGCGGCTTCTGCACGCCCGGCTTTGTCGTCGATGCCACCGCCTTCCATGACAGCTGGCGCGCGACCAAGGGCGCGGCGACGCCCTCGCGCGAGGAGATCGCCGCCGCGCTATCGGGACATCTCTGCCGCTGCGGCGCCTATGAAGGCATTTTTCGCGCGGTGGCGGAGGCTTGTTCAGGCCGCTTCGACGGCATCGATCCCATCGCGCCGCGGCTGGAAGCCCGCGACAAGGTGACGGGACTGGCCCGCTACACGGTCGACATCCACCATGACGGCCAGCTCGAAGGCGTCATCCTGCGCGCGCACGTCGCGCATGCGAGGATCACCGGGCTTGATCTGGCGCCGGCGCGCGCCATTGCCGGTGTTGCCGCGGTCGTTCCGCTGCTCGAGGATGACAACATGGTACGCTTCGTCGGCGCGCCGATTGCAGCCGTCGCGGCCAGGGATCGCGGCACCGCACTGAAGGCCATTGCCGCGATCAGCTTCAAGCCCGAGCCTTTGCCCGCCGTGATCGGGCTCGATGCAGCGCGACGCGACGATGCGCCCGTCGTGTTCGAAAAGAAGGACCGCAAGCGTGCCGGCAACGTGTCCGAGGGCGCCGGCGGCGCTCCGGTGTCGTGGAACGGCAATGTGCGTGGGCCTTCGGCGCCGTTCTCGCAAAAAGCCAAGCGGGCCAAGAGCTGGCTCGACGAGGCGCGCCAGCAACGCAATCCGCTGCTGATAGAGGAGACCTTCCGCGTCTCGACGCAACAGCACGCAAGCCTCGAACCACATGCCGCGGTGGCCAGGTTCGACGGCGATCAGCTCATTGTGCACATCTCGACCCAGGCCATTCACGAGAGCATGGAGAAGATCGCCAAGCGCTATGGCCTTCCGCACGACAAGGTGCGTGTGATCGCCGATCATGTCGGCGGCGGGTTCGGCTCCAAGGGCAGCGTTGGGCTGGAGACCATCGCCGCAATCGAGCTTGCGCGCGCCGCGAAGGCGCCGGTGCGTGTCGCCTTCGATCGTGAAGAAGAGCTTTCCGTCGCCGGCTATCGTCCGGCCGCCGAGCTGAAGCTGTCCTTGCTGCCTTCGGCGGAAGGCCGCCTCAAGGCGCTGTCGCTCACCGCCCATGCCGATACCGGCGCCGCCGTGAACTCGCTGATCGCCGGCCTGGCGCGGCTGATCTATCCGGCCGAAGCAAAAGAGCTCGTCGACTTCGACGTGCTCAGCAATTTGCCGCCCGGCGCGCCGTTCCGCGGCCCCGGCGGTCCGCCGATGTCGTTTGCGCTGGAGCAGGCGGTCGACGAAGCGGCGCTGCGCATGAAGGTCGATCCGATTCAATTGCGCAGGCTCTGGGATCCCGATCCCAACCGCCAGCGATTGTACGACTGGGCCGCCGGCCTCGACGTGTGGAAGAACCGCAAGCCGGCCGCCTCGCAAACCGGCCGCTACCGGCGCGGCGTCGGCGTCGCCACGGGCTACTGGCTCTATCTCTGGCAGACCGGCTCCTCGGTCGAACTCGCGATCAAGGGCGGACGCATCGTCGCAAGCTGCGCGGTACAGGATATCGGCACGGGCACGCGCAGCGTGATCGCGAACACCGTCGCGAAGGCGTTCGATCTCGAGCCGCAGGATGTGGACGTTCGCATCGGCCGCTCCAACCTTCCCCCCGGACCGGGCTCCGGCGGCAGCCGCGTCACCGCCTCGGTGGTGCCGCCGACCTTGCTTGCCATCGACAAGCTGAAAGCGGAAATCAAGCGCACCGCGTCTCGCACACCTGCTCCGGGCTCGAACGCGCCGTGGCGCGAGATGATCGCGGCTTCTCCCGATATCGCCGTGTCGGCGAGACGCCAGGAGGACGGCAGGCCGCCGCCCGGCGTCAGGCCCGCGCTGCACGAGGCGGGCATCATGGGCCGGGTGTTCGGTTGGGTGCTGCGTCTGATGAACCACATGGTGGTCGGCGCCGGCGTGCCGAGCTCGGTCCAGGTGATGGAAGTCGAGGTCGATACCTGGCTCGGCCATGTGCGCGTGCTCAACGCCTATACGGGCCTCGCGGTCGGCAAGCTCGCTGCGCCGACGCTGGCGCGAAGCCAGGCCGCGGGCGCGGTGATCCAGGGCATCGGCTACGCACTCTATGAGTCGCGGGAGACCGATCCTTCGAGCGGCCACATCCTGAGCGGCAGCATGGAGGACTACCGCATTCCGGGGATTGCCGACATGCCGAAACTGGAAGTGCATTTCGACGAGGCCGGTTTCGAGCATGTGCCGGGCGGCAGCGTCGGCATCGGCGAAGTCGCCACCGTGCCGACCTCGCCCGCGATCGCCAACGCCATCCGCGATGCGATCGGCGTGAGACTGACCGAAATTCCGTTCCGGCCCGATCGTCTGGTGGCCGCGCTGAAAGGGAGGGATGCAGCATGAGTGTCGCCGTCATGACCGCCAAGCCCACTGCCAAGCCCACGCCGGAATTCCGCGCCGGAGGCACCGACTTCAGCGAACGCCGCCGCAGCGGCGTGTCGCAGGGAATGCTGATCGATATCTCGGCCAGCGGCGACAAGACGATCACCTGGGACGCCGACGGAGCAGCCCGGATCGGCGCGCTGACCACCATCGCCACGATCGCGACCGACGCGCGCATCGCCGCTGCCTATCCCGGTATTGCGGCGAGCGCGCAAGGGCTCGCCACGCCACAGGTGCGCCAGGTTGCAACGCTCGGCGGCAATCTCGCGCAGCGTTCACGCTGCTGGTATTTCCGCCGGGCCGACATCGATTGCCTGAAGAAAGGCGGCAGCACCTGCCCCGCCCGGTCCGGCAATCACCTCTATGGCGTTGCCTTCGATCTCGGCCCGTGTGTCGCGCCGCATCCTTCGACCATGGCGGCGGCTCTGCTCGCCTATGATGCGACCATCACCACGGACCGGCGCAGCGGATTGACGATTGCCGACCTGCTCGGCGACGGCTCGATCTCGCACGCCGATCATACACTCGCAGCAGGCGAGATGATCAAGAGCATTGCGCTTCCCGCTCCGCTCGAGGGCGAGCGCGCTTCCTACAAGCGGGCGATCAGCCGGACCTATGCGGAATGGCCGCTGGTGGAGCTCTGCGCCCGCGTCGTGATCGCCGGCGGCAAGTTCCAGCTCGTGCGTCTCGCTGCCGGCGGCGTCGCGCCCGCGCCGCTTCGCCTCACCGCCGTGGAAGTCGCGCTCAGTGGCAAGACTGCCAACGCGGCATCGATCGCGGAAGCGGCGAAAGCGGCGAGCTCGGGTGCCAAACCATTGCCGATGACGGCCTACAAGCTCGATCTTCTGCAAGGGCTGGTGCGCGACGTGCTGGAGCGGCTCTCGGATTAGAGCGGAATGGCTTTAGGTCGAATCGATTGCCGCGGACTCGGTGCAACCTCTCCCGCTTGCGGGAGAGGTCGGCGCGTCCGGGCGATGCGAAGCATCGTCCCGCGCGCCGGGTGAGGGCTTCCTCCTCTTGGGGATTGTCCCATTGCGGAAGCACCCTCTCCCAACCCTCTCCCGCAAGCGGGAGAGGGAGCGCACCTTCGTCGTTGGGCGATCAAGCCTCAATTCATCACGCTCTAGCCGCCTGAGCGACCTGCCAGCCGCGCTCGGATATCCGGCTTCAGCACCTTGCCGACCTTGGAGCGCGGCAGATCGTGCCAGACTTCGATCTGCTTCGGTGTCTTGACGCTGCCGATCCGCTGCTTGACGAAGGCCGCCAGCGCCGTCGCATCGACGCTCTGGCCGGCACGGGGCTGCACCACGGCGACGATCCGCTCACCCCATTTGTCGTCCGGAAGGCCGATCACGGCGCAATCCTGGACCGCCTCATGCGCCCGCAGCGCGTTCTCGACCTCGATCGAGTAGACGTTGAACCCGCCGGTGATGATCATGTCCTTGGCGCGATCGACGATATAGAGGTAGCCCTCGTCGTCGACGTAGCCGATGTCGCCGGTGTGGTGCCAGCCATGCGCGGAGGCCTCCGCCGTGGCCTCGGGGTTTTTGTAGTAGCCTTGCATCACCAGCGAGCCGCGGACCACGATCTCGCCGCGTGAACCGGTGGGCAGCAAATTGCCGTCACCATCCATGATGCCGGCCTGCACCAACGGGCTGATTCGCCCCGCCGAGGCGAGGCGCTCCATCGCGATCGTGCCATCGGCATTGTAATGCTCGCCAGGTGCCATCATCGAAATCATCATCGGCGCTTCCGTCTGACCGAACAGCTGCGCCATCGGCCCGATGCGCCGGAGCGCCTCTGCAAGCCGTGCGGCCGAGATCGGTGCCGCGCCGTACCAGAAGCATTGCAGAGACCCGAGCTTCGCGGAGTCGAGCCTGGGATGATCGAGCAGCATGTAGATCAATGTCGGCGGCAGAAAGGTGTGCGTGACATGGTAGCGCTCGATCAAATCGAGGAATTCGGCGATGTCGGGGTGATGCATGATCACGATGCGACCGCCGAGCGCCATGATCGGAAAGCACAGCACGCCGGCCGCATGGGTCAACGGCGCGAGCGCGAGATAGACCGGACGGCCCTTGAAGGGATAGCCCATCAGCGTCAGTGCCGTCATGGCCTCGATGTTGCGGCCCGACAGCATGACTCCCTTCGGCTTTCCGGTGGTGCCGCCCGTGCCGGGAATCATCGCGAGATCGTCGACCGTCTCGCGTTGATATGGGTCGGCGGGGAGGCCAGCGAGCCAGCCGTCGAACGAGGGCGCGAAGGGCAGCTCGGCATCGAGGCAGACCAGGACGCGCAGCTTCGGCAGCTCTGCACGCACCGCCTCGACCATCGGCGCGAAGCTCGAATGAAACAGCAGCAGGTTGCAGTCGAATTGGTCGAGGATGAGCCGGTTTTCGGCCACCTCGTTGCGCGGATTGATGGGGCACCAAACCGAGCCCGCGCGGGAGATGCCAAACACGCACGCAAACGCGACCGGATCGTTGCCAGACAGGATTGCGACCTTCTCGCCAGCAGCAATACCCGATCGCGCGAGCCCGCGCGCGACCCGGTAGCTCAGCAACTGCACCTCGCGATAGCTGAGATCGCGCCGGTCCATGGTCAGGCACGGCGCATCGGCGCCGAGCGAGGCACCTTTGTCGAGGTAATCGATAAAGCGCATGATCAATCCCCGAAACGGCTGGTGGGTGGCGCGCGACCGCGCCACCCGCGATCCTGCTCAGTCGTGCACGGTGAGGATCGGTCTGCTGACCAGCCCGAAGCTCCGCAGCTGGCCGAGGAGCTCGTGGTGACCGAACGCCTGGCAGCCCGAGGCGAAGCCCACGCGCTTGGGCGGCTGCTGCAGCAGGTGCGCCGCGGCATAGGCCTGCAGCAAGCCGGTCTGCTTGTAATTGCTGTTGCCGTTGATGACGCAGTGCGCGCGCCCCAACGGGCCGGAGGCATGCACCGAATCCAGCGACTTGTTGACGCGCGGGTTCTCCCGCGGCGGCATGGTGTTCATCACGCCGGCGGCAGTCTGCGCCAACGCGGCATAGCGGTCGTCGGGGCTCATGTCCTTGGTCGCATCCAGCGCGGCGGCGACGATCTGCGGCACGCCCAGCATCAGCGCGCGGTTGAACACGCCGCCCAG
Source organism: Bradyrhizobium sp. NC92 (assembly GCF_025200865.1). Taxonomy (NCBI): domain Bacteria; kingdom Pseudomonadati; phylum Pseudomonadota; class Alphaproteobacteria; order Hyphomicrobiales; family Nitrobacteraceae; genus Bradyrhizobium; species Bradyrhizobium sp. NC92. The sequence goes on along the minus strand of NZ_CP104171.1, from coordinate 284,871 downwards.
CACCTTCACGTTGGCAACGCGCGGATCGCGCTTGAACCACACCGGGTGCGAGGTGCCGCCCCAAGGCAGCGCCAGCGCCAGCTCATGCTGGCCGGGGATGGCGAGGTTGTAGAGACCGGCGTCGGGCTGATGCTCGACATACTTGTTCTGTTCCAAATAGTAGGCTTTTGCCATCGCGGCGTTGACCAGGATGGTCTGGGTCGAGGCGATGGTCGGGCTGCCGCCCCAGAACACGGCGATATCCAGTGTGTCGAGGCCGGGCGTCTCCAGGCACAGCTGCGCGGCGATCTCGCCGGTGGTGTACATCTGCGCGATGCCCGGCGCGAGCAGCAGGCCGGCATTGGCGAACTTGGTGCTCCACTCCTGCTCGAGCGTGATCAACCAGTCCTGCTCGCCTGTCGTGTCGGTGTAGTGGCATCGGGAAGCCCAACACGCCTGCACCACCTCGCCTCCGAACCTGGCGAAGGGACCCACGGTGTTGAGCACCACCGAGGCGCCGTTGAACAACTCGGTCAGTGCGCTCACGGTGTGCGGCACTTCCACCACCTCGTAGTCGGCGGTCTCGATGCCGGCCACGTTCGCCTTCATTGCGGCGTTGAGCTTCTCCGCGCTGCGGCCGGCGGCGATGAAGGGGATGTTGTATTCGCGTAAGTATTCGCAGACCAGGCGGCCGGTGTAGCCGGACGCTCCATAGACGATGACGGGCTTCTTCGCGCTCATTCTCGTTCCTCCGAAATGTTCGTTGTCAGGTTGCAGCTCACATGCCCATGCCGCCATCGACCGGCAGTCCGATGCCGGTGATGAAGCGCGCCTCGTTCGAGCACAGGAACGCCGCGGCATTGGCGATGTCGCCGACCTCCGCGAGCTTGCCGAGAGGCGTCTGCTCCACCACCGAGCCGACCGCGGCGTTGACGTCGGGCGCGAGACCGATCTTCACGATGTCGTTGGCCAGCTGCAGGCCCATGTCGGTCGGGATCAAGCCGGGATAGATGCAGTTGACGCGCACGCCATAACCGAGCTTGCCGGCTTCCATCGCAGCGACCCGTGTCATGCGATCGACCGCAGATTTGGTACCGGAATAGACCGCGATGCTCGGGAAGGCGATCGTCGCCGCGACGGAAGCGATGTTGACGACCGCGCCGCCTTTGCCCGCCGCTCCGCCCGGCCGCATCGCGCGGAATGCGTGCTTCATGCCGAGCACGGTGCCGACGATGTTGACGTCGCACATCCGCCGCGCATCCTCGGCTCTGATCTCGCTGACGAGCGACGTGATCTCGATGCCGGCATTGTTGATGAGGATGTCGTAGCCGCCGAGGGTGGCAATGGTCGCAGCAGTCGCTTTCTCCCACTGCGCATCGTCGGTGACATCGAGATGCACGAAGCCGGTCTTCACACCGAGCCTGGCGATCTGGCCGGCGCTGTCCTTGCCGACGTCATCGAGAATGTCGCCGATCATGACTGCCGCACCGGAGCGCGCCAGTGCCTCTGCAATGGCGGCTCCTATCCCGCGGGCTCCGCCGGTGACCAGGGCTTTGCGGCCATCAAGACTCTTCTCACTCATCGCACGTCCTCCCTTTGCTTGGACTGATCTGTTGAACTGATCTGTTCGCTGATGATCGGTGCGTGCTGCGGCTGGCAGCACGGTGCCGGCGCGGTTGCGCAACGGCATGCGAGTCCGTTCCGGCGGCGCGGCGCCGGTGGGTGCATTTCCTCCATGTGCTGGCGTCTTGACGACTGTCCAAATTTCTTGGCGCGCACACTCCTCCCGGGACTTGACAGTTGTCAAGGTAAAAATTTGACAGTTGTCAAAGAGGATGGTCTGTAGACGATGACCGACGATGTGATCGTGGTGACCAAGAGACGGGAGACAGCGCGACGATGGCGCGGCAAGCGACAGGGGCGGCGAAGCGAGAGGCCGTGGCGGAGATCGTGCGGGACGACAAGTTCAACGCGCGGCGCATCGAGCTCGCCGAGGCCGCGCTCGAGACGCTTGGAGAGCTTGGCTTCGCCCGGACCAGCCTGCGGGAGATCGCGCAGAACTCGGCGTTCACGCACGGCGTGTTTCATTATTATTTCAGCGACAAGCTCGACCTGATCTGCTGCTGCGTTCGCCACTACAAGGCGAAGTGCGTGACGCGCTATGACGAGGTCGTCGCGACAGCAACGAGCCGCGACGAATTGACGGAGGGCTTCCTCGCCAAGCTCGCAGCAACGCTGCAGAACGAAGCCCGCATGCACCGGCTTTGGTACGATTTGCGCTCGCAGGCGATGTTCGAGGCGGCGTTTCGCAAGGATGTGCTCGAGATCGACAAGAGCCTGGAAGCGATGATCTGGCGCATTGCCTCTCGCTACGCCGAATTCGGCGGCAAGCGGCCGGCGTCGTCGCCAGGCGCGCTCTATGCGCTGTTCGACGGTCTATTCCAGAGTGCGCTGCTCAAGCACCTCGCGGGTGACAAGACGGCGGTTCCCGAACTGCTCGAGGAAGTCCGGCGCCTGCTACCGACGGTCTGCTGAAGCGCACGAGCGGCGCCCGTGAAGGCGTCGCCGCTCGAGACCTGCACGTTGAGCCATCCAAATTGATCGTCCGACTCGAAACTGCTTAGATGCGGCATGCCGCCGAAAGTGGAGCGTCTCGCCAAGCAGCAATTGTGGTTTCCGGCCGGGCGCTATTTCCTGCGCACCATCAAGCGCGATGACGCCTCGCAGCGCTGGGCGGACTGGCTGTCCGACCCCTGGACGGTGCATGTGCTCAACACGTCACCGCGCGCGATGACCAAGGCGGAGATCGCCGACTACATCAAATCCTTCGATCAGCGCGAACGGCTGCTGCTCGGGATTTTCGAGCGCGGCAGCCGCATCCATGTCGGCTTCATTCGCCTCGACATCAACGCAGCGGCGAGCGAGGCGCTCGTCAGCGCCGTCATCGGCGAAAAGGAGCACCGTAATGCCGGCGCTACGGTGAACACCTTCATTCCGCTGCTCAGATTCGTGTTCGACGATCTCAAGTTGAGCCGCATCCGCGCGTTCGTGCTGGAGCGCAACCAGACGACCATTCAATATCTGTCGAAGCTCGGATGGACGCTCGAGCCAGAACCCGACAATCCCGTGCGATCGCACACGGATGGATCGCTTCTGGTGCTGCGTCGGATGACCTGGGACAGGCCAGGTTTCCAGGCCTGGTTGAAGAGCCCGATCGGGCAGCGGATCGTGAATCGCATGGAAGCGGCGCGAGGTTAGAGTCCCCGGCCGCTCCCTTTGTCTGCTGACGCGATCAATCAGTACTTCGCGACGACGGGTGATCCGCCGAACCGATAGTTGATGCCTACCTTCACGATATCGATGTCCTGACGAATATCGATCAACGCGGTGGTGGCGGCGACTGGATTGGCGAACCCCACGCGCTTGCTGTCGAAGCCGTAGTGAGTGTACTCGATCAAGGCCGACCAGTTCGGGGCGAAGGCCCACTCGACACCGGCACCTGCCACCCAGCCGACACGATCGGTGCTGGCGCTTGAATTACAGGGCTCAAAAACGAGGAATCCCACACCGGGACAAACGAAGCCGCCAATCGTGGTGAAATTGTTCAGATTGTACCGGTCATGCGCAAACCCGACGCCGCCCTTGCCATAAACGAGGAAGCGATCCCATGTGTAGCCGATCCGACCCGTGACGCTGGCGACCCAGTCGGTGCGGCTCGATAGAGTGGCGGGCGCGCCGGTCTTTCCGGCGAAGAAGGGATCGTTGGCGGTGCCGTGAAGATCGGTGGCCGTGAAATCGCCGGCAATCCCGAGCACCCAGTTGCTGGCAAATTGGTAATCGCAACCTACCTGAACGCCTCCTACAATTCCGACGTCTCCGTTCACCCCAATGCGATCACCAGGCACATTGCCTATGGTCATTGCCGGCGCGATGAGCGCCCCCGTTCCGATGCCGGGATCCGTGAAGCCCGTTCGGCTCGCACCGCCGCCGACATGACCCCCGACATAGCAGCCGGTCCAACTGAAAGGCACGGCCGCCGCAACCGGCGCTTTCGTGTAGGGACGAGCTCCCAGATCGGCACCTTGAGCAAAGCCTGCGACAATCAGAGCCGACGTCGCCAGCAGCAGTCGTTTCATTCGTCACCCCCCAAAGCAATCAGCGATAGAAATCTCCAGCCAAGGTACATCGGCCGGCCTCCGCGCGCTGTATTCGGGCAGCAACACTCCGATACATTTGGTAATTGGGTATTGGTCAAAAGTGAACGCAAGGCGCCGCCTCTCGGCGTCTTAAGCCGGAAAACGGCGCGTAAGGCGGAGCACGATCGCATCGCGCGGTCGAGTTCAGGTCACGTAACATTCGCGTTTCAGCGTGCGTTTGGAATCAGCGCCCGGATGATCTCCGGCTTCCAGGTTTGGCGCGCGCTGTCGAAGGCCGCGAAATCGTGGTCGAACTGCCAATAGGCCCAGGCCCAGCCGAGCCGCTCCGCGCTCCGCGCCACGAACGACAGGTATCGCGTTCGGGCTTCGGCGGGAGCGGCCTCGTACACGCCGAACTCGCCGAGATAGACCGGGCGCTTTTCCCGTTCGGACCAGGACCTGACCTTCTCGAAATCGGCGCGCGCCTTCTGCTCGTCCTCCGGCGTGCCCCAATCGAGCGGGCCGATTTGCGAGAATTTCGGCGACCACGGTGCGCCCTGATGGGTGAAACGGAGCGGCGCGTAATAGTGAAACGTGACGATGAGGTTTCGGTCGTCTGACGGCAGGACGAGGTCCTCGACCGGCATCTCATCGACGTTGAGGACCGCAGCGATCACCGACCGCCGGGGGTTGGTGGCGCGGATGATGCCGAGACACTCGTTCAGAAGGGCGTTCCAGGCGGCGGACGTCATCTGCCCGCCCGGCTCATTGAGCACCTCGAAGACAAGGCTCGGATATTTCCCGGCATAGCGCGCGGCGATTTGCGTCCAGAATGCTTTCAGCTTCTCGGCGCAGCCGGAGACGTCGCGCTGACAGACATGGGTATCGTGCTCGTCCAGGATGGGGATGAGATTCCGGGCGAGCACCTCCTCGATGACGGCATCGAGCCGCCTCAAGACGACTTCGTCCAGCGCATTCCCCGGGTTCATGAACTTGAAGCCGAAGAAATTGATCCGAACGTGCGAGAACCCGGCGCGCCTGATCGCAGTGAGATTGTCCAGACGAAATGGCGCGTTCCGGCCTCCCTCCCAGATGCCGTCGTAGCCAAGGATGTTGATGCCGCGTCCCAATTTTGGGGGAGCGGATTTGGCCTGCCCGGCTGCCTCTGCCGGGGAGCAGATCGCAAGCACCGATAGCGCCAAGGCGAGACCGAAAGCTGCCGCCCAGCGGGCGCAGATGGCGTTCATCCTGCCTGCTCCATCATTGCTGCAAGCCTTGCTGCGGCACCGGCCGACAGACTGCGAAGAAGAATGCAACGAGCAGCACCGAGGTGAACATCGTGGAGCGAAGGAACATCGTCTCGGTGAAATTCGACTGAAAACTGAGGACGACGAATCCGATCACGAGAGCGCAGTGGCGACGATCGATCGACCGGGTGGCGATCAAGTACAGGACCTTTTCCGAGAACAGATAGACGCTCGCGACGAACAGCACGTATCCCAGGAAACCCGTCTCCATCGCCACCGCAATGTAGCCGCTATGGTAATTGTCGAGCACCCAGCCGTGGTTCTGGTTGAAATAGTCGTAAATCGCGGGGCGCGTCCAGAATCCATTGATGCCGAAGCCCAGCAGCGGCGCGTCGTTGAAATGGCTGATGGCGTACTGCCAGATGAACGTCCGCTCGGTCAAGTTGATGGTCGATTCGCCGAGATGGATGGAATCGTACCCGGTGACGTAGAAATACAGGATCAGGAGTGCAGCCAGGATGCACATGATGACCGGCAGCACCGCGTAGATCCTCATGCAGCGGATCGACCACATCGAGGTCACGAGCAGTGCGCCCGCGGCAATCGCGACGGCGCCGGCACCACGGGATTCCGAGGCGATGACGCATGTCGATGCCAGGAGAAACGTCAGGAGGAAGACGATCCAGTCCTGGCCCGTCATCTTCTGATAGAAGGCAAAGAACATCAGATAGGCGCTGATGAAGCCGAGCGTCTGCTTCGATTCGTAGATTCCTTGCCACTGGCCGCTGTGCATCCAGCTCTGATCGACGCCGATCTCGGGCACGAAGACCGCACACAGGGCCGAGGCGGCGACCAAGATGAAGAGCCCCAGCGCCGTCGCTCCGACGATCTCGTCGATGTCGATCCGCGTGATGAGGCAGTACGCACCGAAGGTCGTGACCACGAGGGCCGCGCTCTTCATGATCGCCGCAGTGGCGAGGCCGCTCCAGAGCACGGAAACAGCGGCGAGAGCATAGAATGCGACCAGCGCGATGAAATCGGGATTGGGCTGCACGCGCAGGCAGGGACGCACGAAGGCACTGGCGTAGATCAAGATGACCCACATCAGGAGCGCAACGACCTGTTGCACAAAGCTCCATTCTGCGGGAAGCAGCGCGGGGTGGAGGACACCCATCGACGCGATCACATTGACCGTGATCGAGCAGCGCATCACGTTTCCGGCCAGCTTTTCCACGCCGACGCTGGGCGCTTGCCAGATCGCGCTTTCGTCCTCCTGGGAATCGTCGGTGTGCAGGCTGGTCACGAGCTGACCGCTCTCACCGGCCCCGGGCATCACCACGCATATCGTACGACGCCCTTGCCGGCGTAGCTGCGCGTGACGTTCGAGAACTCACCTTCAAACGTTGCAGCCGCGGACCAACCGTTCAGCCATGCCTTCTCCGCCGACGCGCTGACGAGCACGGCATCGGCGGCCTGTGCGGCGCCATTGACCACGAAGCTCGAGCCGGGCAGCGCCTGGAAGGTTGCTCCGATCGAGCGATCAGGGTTGAAATCATGCGCCCAGGCAAGACGGCCGCGCAGCGTGGCAATGCCGTCGGCCATGCCGAAGGACTTGTCCGTGCGCAGGCCGAGTTCGCTGCGGCTGGCGGTGACAATCTTCGAAGCGTAGCTGAGCGCAAAGGTGTCGTTGCCGGTGATCGCCCGCTCCGTATAGGCCGGCAGGTCGAACGCCGTGAACTGGGCCGCGGCATAGGGCGTGATGCCGACTCCGCCGATCCAGGGCGCGACGAAGCGATATCCACCTTCGAGCCGGCCGGAATAGGCGTTGGCCTTGAAGCGCGCCTGGAGATGGTCGGCACCGGCGATGATGACCGTGCGATCGGTAGTAATGTCCTGCCAGCCATAGGCGAGCGCGCCCGTGACATAGGCCGCGCCTGCATTGTGCCGCACGAACGCGCCGGCCTGGAACAGGTCGGAGCGGCCGGTGCCGCCATTGGCCACCGAGAAGCTGGTGCCCCCGCCGGCGAGCGCGAAGCCCGCAACGGTATGCGGCGAGAGCCAATAGTCGGCGCCGGCGACTGCGCCGGCGATGCGGCTGGTTGCATTATTCGAGCCGATTTGCACGTTGCCGTCGGTGGTCTGCGAGCCACCAAAGCCTGCGGCCCATGCACTCCAGCGGGATTCGAAGGTCTGCGCGGGCGCCGCCTTGCGGGAGATCGCCGCGTAGGCGTCACGCTCGGCACCGCTGCGCTTGCGGCCACCGGCTGACGCCGGCGCATCGCCAGCGTATCCCGTCACACCGGCTGACGCGTGAGGATCGCCGCGCCCGGCCAGGAACGGGTCGGTCAGCGTGCCCATGAACTGGCTCATGGCGTTGAAAGTCGTCTGCTGCGAGCCGGTCGCAGTCTCGCCCGAGGCCTGCGTCAGGGCGTTCATCAGCGGCGCACCGGCCATTGCGAACAGGGCATTGAAGCCCGCCGGCAGCGCCGCGCCTGTTATCAATGGCGCGTCGATCCCCGCCGCAACGTTCCGCACATTGACGCTGGCATTGCTGGGGAGCGAATACGACAGCAGGCCGGGATCGAGCGTCAGCAGCACGTCGTTGCCGACATAGCTCAGCCGGGCGTTGCGCGCGAAGCTGTTTGCGGTCAGGAAATCCACGCCCGTGAAGGTGCCGCTCACGTTGCCTGCGCTCGCGATCGTGTAGGTCGTCGTCGTCGCCAGGCGCGCCAGCGGATCCACCACCACCTTGCCGCCGAGGCCGGCCGTGCCGGTGACGTTGAGCCGGTCGGCGCTGTGACCGGCGGCGTCCACGTCCACCATGAACCTGCCGCTCGCGCCCTGAACGAAATCGCCGGTCAGCGTCGTGGTGCCGACCGCGCCGACCCCAAGCGGAGCCAGCATGCCGCCGTTGCTCAGCAGATTGCCGGCGCCGAGATCCACCGTCGCGCCGCTGTTGAACACGCTGCCGGACAGGTTGTTGAAGGCGTTGCTGCCGCCGCCGAGCACGACATTGCCGCTGACGATACCGGAATTGTTCACGGTGTCGTTGCCGGTGCTCGCCAGAACTGCATCGAGACCGCCCATGATTCTGGCCGTCGCATCGATGCTCACGGTATTGGTTGCGCCGCCGTCCAGCCGGATGCCCGCGAGCGCGCCCGACACGACGCCGCCGCTGGCCGTGACCTCGAGATTGCCTCCCCCGCTCGCATAGATGGCGTTGCCCGACCCGGACGAAACCGTGCCGGTGCTGTTCACGGTGACATTGCCGGGCGCGTAAGCGCGGATGCCGTCGGCAAATGCGCTGATGGTCCCGCGGCTGGTGACGGAGGTCACTCCGGCAACCGTTTCGGCGTGAATTCCTTCGCCTGCGGAGGAGACGATGTCGCCGGCACTGTCCACAGTCGTAAAGTATCCGAACAGGTTCGTCATGCCCGCAAAGATACCGTAGGTGGACCCGCTTACGTTTCCACGGCTGGTGATTCCCACGGCCTGCTGCCCGATGATGTACATCCCGGCGCCGTTGCTCACGGCGATGTTGCCGATGCTGTTCACGCCGACGCCGCCGCCGGTCGCCGCGATGCCGGTGTCATGGGCGACGAGATCGCCGCGGCTGGTGATGCTGACGCTGTCCGCCGCCGCGACGAAGATGGCGTTGCGTCCAGCCGAGATATTGCCGTTCTGCGTGACCGTCGCAGAACCGCTCGAGGTACTCACAAAGATGCCGTCGAGAGTGGCGGCGACGTTACCGCGTTGCGAAACCGCGATGTGGCCGAAGATGGAGAACGCAAGGATGCCTGCGGTAGCTGCGATGTTTCCCGTGCTGTTGACGGTAACGTCAAAGTCGGCGGTTGCCTCGATGCCCCCAAGGGCGGCGTTGATGTTGCCGACGGTAGTGACGTTTACGGTGTTGGAGAGGGTCAGCGCGGAAACCCCATAGGTCGTCCTCGACGTTATGTCGCCAGTGTGCGCAATGACGACGGGGCCGTTGGACAAAGCGGTCTGTACCCACGCATGAATGCCGTCACTATACGCGTCGATCGTGCCGCTACTGGTGATGCTGATGTCGGTGATACCGCCGGCGAACCCACCGACCGTCGTGAAGTAGATGCCGGCGCCGCCGGCCGAGCTGATGTTGCCGGCGTGATTGATGGTCACGCTGCCGTTGACTGTGCCGGTAATTGCGTCGGTGATTCCGGTCGCGTGGATGGCATACGGCCCGAGGTCGCTGTTGATGGTGACGTTGCCGTTGCCCTTGTTGAAGGAAATCGCGGCGACGCCGGAGCCCGGCGCGATGTCGGTCGTCAGCGCATTGACGTTGAGCGTGCCGACCACGCCTGGGTTGAAATCGGCCGCACCGATCCCGGCCGATTGATCGCCGCTACAGGTGGCGGTGTCGCCGACAACCGTGCAGCTGCCCGGTCCGGCCTGCGCCGGCTCCAGTTCGGCCAGCCAGAATGCACCGCTTGCCACCGTGCCGAGGAGCGCCATCCGCAAGCGCCGGCGCCCATGGAGCCGTTCTTCCGCCGCCGCGCCGATGCGCAACGGCGCCCTTCCATTCCGCATCACGTCCACTCAGTCCCAATGGTCTCGAGCGACTCTTAGCGGACCTTGACGCCGGCCAATGTGCCGTGCGTCTCAGGCGGGAAGATTTTCATACCGTCTACCTTAGAGATCACTGGGGCGTGGCGACACGGCCCAACGCGCGATCCAGGAGCCCGAGCGGATCGGACCCTCGACAGGCTGGAAGAAGGCGACGTTACGCCGCCGTTGCCGGCGGCAGCGCCAGCACGGAATAGATCGCCTGGGCATCGCGCGAGGCGCGGAGCTTCTTGGCGATGTCCTGGTCGCGGAGCAGGCGGGCGATGCGGGCCAGCGCCTTGAGGTGATCCGCGCCGGCGCCTTCGGGGGCGAGCAGCAGGAAGACGAGATCGACCGGCTGGCCGTCCATCGCCTCGAAATCGATCGGACGATCGAGCCGCGCGAACAGGCCGAAGATCTTCTCCAGCTTGGGCAGCTTGCCGTGCGGAATGGCGACGCCATAGCCGACCGCGGTGGTGCCTAGCTTCTCCCGCTGTAGCAGCACCTCGAACACCGCGCGCTCGTTCTGCCCGGTCAGCTCGGCGGCCTTGGCCGCGAGCTCCTGCAGGGCCTGCTTCTTGCTGTTGACTTTCAATGCCGGGAGAATCGCCTCGGGTGCGACCAGATCGGTAATCGGCATGGAAGCTTTCCGAGGTGAATTAAACCGTCAGGTTCCGATTTGGCTGGCTTGATAGACCAAGCCCGGCCGGCGTCAATAACATGAAGCAGGAGGGGGACTTAGCCCAAGCCCTACCAAGTCCAGATGTGGGGGGCTTCTACTCCAACGCAATCCCGGTGCCAACTCCCGCGTGCGGCTTTGCCCCTGTCATTGTTAAGGGCCGGGATGGTACGGGTGCCGGCCCACGGGCCTAGCCGCCGGCTTGGCCGTCCACCTTGGCTCCCGGCGGGTCGATCCAGCCCACATTGCCGTCCGCCCTGCGGTAAATGATGTTCACCCGGCCGGACGAGCCATGCTGGAATACCAGGCAGGGTGCCCCGCTGAGGTCGAGTTCCATGACGGCTTCGCTGACCGAGAGCCGCTTCAGCGACGTGGTTTGCTCGGCGATGATGACGGGGCTGTAGCCGGCGACTTCGTCCTCGCCCTCTCCGGGCGCTTCCAGCACATAACTGGTGGCGTCGAGCGCAGCCATCGCCTCGGAGGCGGCATGGGCCTTGCGCGCGGAACGGTCCTTGAGCCGGTTCTTGTAGCGTCGCAGCCGCTTCTCGATCATCAGCAGCGCCTGGTCGGCACTGGCATAGGCATCCGGTGCGTTCGAATCGGCCTCCAGCGTGATTCCCGAATCGAGATGCAGGGCGCAATCGGTGCGAAAGCCGAAGCCGTCCTTGCTCAGCGTGATGTGGCCGGAATAATTGCCGTCGAAATATTTGCGCAGCACCTCGTCGGTGCGGTCGGCAACGCGGCCGCGCAGGGCCTCGCCGACGCTGATGCTCTTGCCCGAGATTCTGAGAGTCATGTGATGCCTCGCTTGGTTGGTGCCCAGCTTGGATCGGTCTCGATGGGGCATCGAGAGTAGCGCGATTTGGCGCCAGCGCAATCAGGCCGGTTCGGGATTGCGGGAGCGATCGGACAAGGCGGTAGAGAGGACGTTACCAAGAGCACTCTGCTTGTCGCGGCGGCGTTGCACCGAGGAGGGTATGCGCATGGCTTCGCGGTACTTCGCGACCGTGCGGCGGGCAATATCAATGCCCGAGGCGCGCAAGCGTTCCACGATGGTGTCGTCCGACAGGATCGCGGAGGGCTCCTCCGAATCGATCAGCTGCTTGATGTGGTGACGCACCGCTTCCGCCGAATGCGCTTCGCCGCCGTCGGCCGAGGCGATCGAGGCCGTGAAGAAATATTTCAGCTCGAATGTGCCGCGATTTGTCGCCATGTATTTGTTGGCGGTGACGCGCGACACCGTGGATTCATGCATCTGGATGGCGTCGGCGACCGCCTTCAGATTGAGCGGCCGCAAATGCGCGACGCCATGGGTGAAGAACCCGTCCTGCTGGCGCACGATCTCGGTTGCCACTTTCAGGATGGTGCGGGCGCGCTGGTCGAGCGCGCGCACCAGCCAGGTCGCGTTCTGCAGCGCATCGGTGAAATAGGATTTGTCGCCGTCCTTGCCGATCTTCTTCGACAGCTCGGAATAATAGGTCTGGTTCACCAGCACGCGCGGCAGGGTGTCGCTGTTGAGCTCGACATGCCAGCCGCCGTCGGGACCCGGACGGACATAGACATCGGGCACCATGGTTTGCAGGCGCGCCGAGCCGAACTTCATGCCGGGCTTGGGATTGAGGCGGCGGATCTCGCCGATCATGTCGGCGATGTCCTCGTCGTCGACGCCGCAGATCTTGCGCAGCGCCGCGACGTCGCGCTTGGCGAGCAGATCGAGATGCTCGACCAGCGCCTGCATCGCGGGGTCGTAGCGGTCGAGCTCGCGGAGCTGGATCGCCAGGCATTCGCTGAGAGAGCGCGCGCAGACGCCGGGCGGATCGAACTTTTGCAGCACGGCGAGGACGTTTTCGACCTCGGCCTGCGACGCGCCAAGACGCTCGGCGGCCTGGCCGAGATCAGGCGGCAGATAGCCGGCTTCGTCGACGAGGTCGATCAGGTACTGGCCGATCATGCGCTGCGCGGGCGCGGTGAAGGCCACCGAGAGCTGCTCGGCGAGATGGTCCGACAAGGTTGTCTCGGCCGCGACAAAGGCCTCGAGATTGTAGTCTTCGTCACCGGAGGCGCCGCCGCCCCATTCGGTATAGGTGGTCGGCGCCGCATCCTGGGCGTTGCGCGCCGCAGCCTCGGCCGGCTCCTCGGAGAAGACGTTGTCGAGGCCGGTGTCGAGGGTCTGCTCGATCTCGGCGCGGGTGCCGAGATCCTTGCTCATCCATTCTTCCTGGCCCGGCTCGAAACCCTCGGCACTGCCGCTGAAGCCATCCTCGCCCTGGCCATCGCCTTGGCCACCCTCGGAATCGCCGTAACTGCCGGCCTCGGCCGGGGCTTCTGCGGGGGCCTCGTCACTGGCCCGCTCCAGCAGAGGGTTTCGCTCGAGCTCCTCTTCCACGAAGGTCGTGAGATCGAGATTGGACAATTGCAGCAGCTTGATCGCCTGCATCAGCTGCGGCGTCATGACCAGCGACTGCGATTGCCGGAACTCTAATCTCTGCGTAAGCGCCATGAAGCAAGAACCGTTCCCAAAAATGGTCCGATTTTTGCTTATCCTAGTCCGAGCCCGATGTACACGTCTTGACGAAACGCAAAAACGGGCTAGAGGCGGAATTCCTCGCCAAGGTAAAGGCGGCGCACGTCCGGATCAGCCACGATCTCATCCGGAGTTCCCTCGGTCAAGATTTCCCCGGCATAGACGATATAGGCACGGTCGGTGAGGCCGAGCGTCTCGCGGACATTGTGGTCGGTGATGAGCACGCCGATGCCGCGATTGGTGAGATGGCGGACGAGATCCTGGATGTCGCCGACCGCGATCGGGTCGATGCCGGCGAAGGGCTCGTCGAGCAGCATGTAGTTCGGCCGTGTCGCCAGTGCGCGCGCGATCTCGACGCGGCGGCGCTCACCGCCCGACAGCGCGATCGACGGTGATTTTCGCAGGCGCGTGATGTTGAACTCGTCGAGCAGCGAGTCGAGCTGCTGCTCGCGCTTCTTGCGCGAGGGCTCGACCACTTCGAGCACGGCGCGGATGTTCTGCTCGACGGTGAGGCCGCGGAAGATCGAGGCCTCCTGCGGCAGATAGCCGATGCCGAGCCGCGCGCGCTGATACATCGGGAGTTTCGTGACGTCGTGGCCGTCGAGCTCGATCGCGCCGCGATCGGCCTTGATCAGGCCGGTGATCATGTAGAAGACGGTGGTCTTGCCGGCGCCGTTCGGGCCGAGCAGGCCGACGGCTTCGCCGCGGCGCACATAGATGCTGACGCCGCGCACCACCTGGCGGCTGCCGAAGGCTTTTTCCACGCTATGCACAGCCAGGAAGCCGGGCCGCTTCAACAGCTGCGGCCCGCCGCCACCGTTGGGCCTGGCGGCAGTCCGGACCGGATGAACCGCCTGCGGGCGCGGCTCGGCCGGATAGTCGGCCTCGTAGTCACCCTGGAACTGGTCGGCCGCGCGCGGCTGGTCGCGGCCAATCGGCGGGGCGTCCCTAACAGGACTGGGCACGAGGCCGCTGACGCTGTCACCGAGCGCGGTGATGTCCTGACGCGCAAATCCTGGCCGGCCGCGCTTGGCGGGGCGCCGACGGAACATGCTGAAGAGATCGACCATCCCCGCCTTCTAGTCTTTCGCGATCATCACGCGATCTGCCGTGCCGGCCTCGATTCGCCGGCGCACCATGAATGAAGGGATGTCTCATGCCCAGTGAAACACGCCCGAAAAGCGGCAGACCCCGCTTCAAAAGCCCTGCGCGCTAGATACAGGCTCGCCCGCCAAGCTTCAACCTCGGATCGGGAGCACCCGATCCAAGTTGTTGAATTCACTTTTGTTTAGTTGCGCCCGGCAATTGCAGAGGCGGCGGCGCGCCGGGTTTGGCGCCCTGGCCGCAATCATTGCTGCCGCCCTGCGGCAGCAATGCCTGCACCCGTCCGTTGTCGGCTTCCACGCGGGACACGCCGGTGGTCATGTCGACCATCAGACGATCACCGCGCAGCACGTTCTTGCACTGGGTCAGGACCACCTGGCCGCCTGCTCCGCCGAGCATGGTGATGAGATTGGTCTTGGTGTCGAACACCGCGGTCTCGCCCGTCACGACCTGGTCTTTCTGGGTGACCACGACATTGCCGCGCGCCTCGAGCCGCTTGATCGAGGAGCTGCCGCCCGGACCCGGCTGCGCCGACTGCATCGGCGCCGATTTCGCGCCTTTCGCTGCGGGCTGCGGCGCGGCCGGCTTGTCGCCGCCGCCCGATTCGTAAAACACCACAAGCGTCTTCGAGGTCATGGTGGTGTCGCCCTGCACGACCTTCACATTGCCGGCGAAGGTCGCCTCCTTCTTCTTGTCGCGCATCTCAAGCGAGGCGGCTTCGATCTGGATCGGCTGATCGCGGTTCTGCGAAAAGCCCTGCATCGCATTGGGCACGCCCTGCATCGTGCTCTGCGCAAGCGCCGCACCCGTGACCAGCAGGGCGAGGCCGATTGCGAGCGCGGCCTTGCTGACAACAGCGTCACGCGGAAAACAGGTCATCATGAAAATCACTTCGAATTGGCAGATTTGTTCTGAGGCGTGCGTGTCTTCGTCGGCGCAGGCTCGGGCGGTGCAGGCTGAACAGCGGCGGGCTCATCCAGCTTGTCCAGATGCATCACCACATTGCCCTCGAAGCGGATGACGTCGCCGCCTTCGGTAATGCGCAGGCGATCCGCGCTCAGCGTGCCGTTGGTCAGCTTGACGTCGACGCGCTCGTCCGAGGAGACCGTGCCCTTGCCCATGTCGACGAAGGCCGAGTTCAGGCGCGCCTCGTAGCCGGTCGAGGTGCGCAGCAAGATGTCCTTGCGCAGATCGAGCTGCTGCTGCTTGTTGTCGAAGCGGCCGGTGCGGGCGTCGAGGAACAGGGTCGATTGATCCTCCATCAACACCTTCGCGCGCAAGTCCTTGAGATCGACATGGTCGGGATCGGTGATGTCCTGCGTCGCGGTCTTGGCCCAGAGCTCGTAGGGCCGCTGATCGGGCGTGTAACCAGCGAGGTGCGGCGATTCCATCGTGATCTTGGTGCCCGACACCACCAGATTTCCGCTATCGACCGGCAGCTTCGGTATCAGCATGCGGAACGGGTTGAAGATCGAGACGCCGACGATGGCGGCCATGGACAGCAGCACCGCACCCGGCACCGCGATGCGCAGAATCCGCACCAGGCGGCTGTGGCGCGCCGCGCTGGCGAACTTCGCCGCGAGCGCGGCGTCGTAGGTGGGATTCTGGGCCGAATTCACCTGGGTTCCTGCTTGCCTGGCTCCTGACGAGGAGCTCGCCGTGTCCGGTCGAGGGGGGCACCCCATTCTATCCGGCGCCGCCCAAATATGCAGCCGGCGACAGGCCGTTACGAAAGTGTCCGAAACGGGGCGGCAAGGCCCGGCCAATCGCCGCGCCGGGCGTTCAGGAATGCGCGAAAATGTCCTCTTCCGCCCAGCCCTGGAGGTCGAGCAGGGCGCGGGTCGGCAGGAAGTCGAAACAGGCCTGCGCCAGCTGGCTGCGGCCTTCCCGCACCAGCATGGCATCCAGCCGCTCGCGCAAGGCATGCAGATGCAGCACGTCGGAGGCGGCATAGGCGAGCTGCGGCTCGGTCAGGCTGTCGGAACCCCAGTCGCTGGACTGCTGCTGCTTGGAGAGGTCGATGTTGAGCACCTCGCGGACGAGGTCCTTGAGGCCGTGGCGGTCGGTGTAGGTGCGGGTCAGGCGGGAGGCAATCTTGGTGCAATAAATCGGCCCGGTCATGACGCCGAAGGTCTGGTACAGCACCGCGACGTCGAACCGCGCGAAATGGAAGATCTTCGTGACCGCCGGATTGGTAAGCAGCGCCTTCAGGTTCGGCGCGTCGGTGTGGCCCTTGGGGATCTGCACCACGTCGGCGCTGCCGTCGCCGGGTGAGAGCTGCACCACGCAGAGCCGGTCGCGGTGCGGGTTCAGCCCCATGGTCTCGGTGTCGATCGCCACCGCTCCGGTGTAGCGGGACAGGTCGGGCAGGTCGCCGCGGTGCAGGCGTACGGTCATGAAAACCTCGGGTCGAATCGGTGCGTCGATATCATAGGCTAGTCGAATGGATCGCGATGTAGCCAGTCGCAGCAGGTCACGCAAGCGGCGGCCGCGACCTTGCGGGCCGGTCAGATCGCGGCGAGCATGATGCAGACCATCGCCGCGACGGCGATGCGGCTGGGACCGTCCCGGAAAGCGTACAGGATCGGATCGTCCGGCATCTCGCGGCGATGCGCCATCATCAGGGCACGGCCGAACCAGTACAGCAGCAGCGGCGTGAGCAGCCACAGCATCCAGGGCCGGCTGTAGAGCGGCGTCACCGCCGAGGACGAGACGTAGAGCGAGAACACGGTCACCGCGTTCATGGCGCTCGCCGCCGCCATCGCGGCGATGACGTTAAGGTCGGTAACGCGATAGTCGCGGTTGGCGGGATCGGCGAGGCCCGCGCTCTCGCGCATGCTGAGCTCGCTGAAGCGCTTGATCAGGGCGAGCGAGGTGAAGACGAACAGCGAGAAGATCAACAGCCATTCCGACAGCACCACGCCGACACCGACGGCGCCGGCGACGATGCGAAGCGTGTAGAGGCCGGCGAGCGTGACGATGTCGACCAGCATCTTGCGCTTGAGCGCGAGCGAATAGGCGATCGTGGTGACGAGATAGAGGCCGAGCACGCCGAGGAACAGCGGCGAGATGCTGAGGCTGGCGGCGAGCGCGAACAACCACAATGCGGGAACGGCCGACAGCGCCGACGAGATCGGCAAGTCGCCCGCCGCGAGCGCGCGGTGGCGCTTGGTCGGATGCTGCCGATCGGCGGCGAGATCGAGCAGATCGTTCATCAGATAGGCGCCCGAGGCGCAGGCCGAGAACGCCAGGAACGCGAGCAGCGCGTAGCCCAGCGCCGAAAGGCTCATCTGATGCGCCGTGAGCGCGGGCACGAACACGAGCGTGTTCTTGGCGTATTGATGGACCCGCAGCGCCTTCACCCAGGTGGCGAGGTCAGCTCTGCGGACCTCGCGATTTTCGATGCGCGCAATGGAGGCACGATCGAACGGCACGCTGCCCGCGGCGAGATCGGCCGACGTGACGACGCCATCGAAGCCGAGATGCGCTGCGATCGCCGCGGCGTGAGCGGCGAGCCGATCCGCGACGAGATAGATCTTCGCCCCGCGCGCCCGTGCCGCCAGCGCCCGGTTCATCACATCGGAATCATAGGGCAGATGGGCGTAATCGATCTCCGCCCGCGCCAGGATCTTCGTGAGCGCCGCCATCCCGGCCCGTCCGCCCGCGCCGAAGCGCGCCAGCAGGCGGCCGGGGCTGGAGAACAGCGCCTCCAACAGCAGCTCGGACCGCAACAGGGCGCCTTCGAGGTCGATGACGAGGGTCCGGGCCGCCGACGGCTCGGACACGCCAGGATCATACTGGGAGGCACGCTGCTCCATCGGAAAACGCTCTGACTTGCCGCGACATGACCGGCAATTCGGCCGGGGAGCAGGAAATGGACGGCCAACCCTATGGGAACATTCGCTAAAGGCGGCTTAATTCGGTTGGAGAGGTGGGGACGGCTTCCGCCCCAGGCGCTGTTGCCCGGATCCCACAATCCGCCGCGAGCTTCCTGTCCCGGCAGAACTTTTGCTTTCCGCGCCGTGGACATCGTCCCCGCCCACCCTATCTGCCAATTTCCCTCCCCGGGGCTCCCCACCGTGAATCAGATGCCATGACCGAACAAACGCTCGCTGCGCCGATCGACGACCAGCGCCCGCGCGGATTCTCGCGCTACCAGGCGCTCCTCATCGCGCTGCTGGCGCTGACGCAGTTCACGATCATCCTCGATTTCATCATCATGTCGCCGCTCGGCGCCATCCTGATGCCGTCGCTCAACATCACGGCGGGGCAGTTCGGCGTCGCGGTGTCGGCCTACGCCTTCAGCGCGGGAGTGTCGGGCATCCTCGCCGCCGGCTTTGCCGATCGTTTCGATCGCAAGCGCCTCTTGCTGTTCTTCTATGTCGGCTTCACGCTGGGCACGCTGCTGTGCGCGGTGGCGCCGAACTACCATGTGCTGCTGATCGGCCGGATCGTGACCGGATTGTTCGGCGGCGTGATCGGCGCGGTCGTGCTCGCCATCATCACCGACCTGTTTCCGCTGCAGATGCGCGGCCGCGTGATGGGAATCATCCAGACGGCGTTCGCCGCCAGCCAGGTGCTCGGCATTCCCGCCGGCCTGTTTCTCGCCAATCACTGGAGCTGGCATGTCTGCTTCGTCGCGATCGTCGTGCTGTCGATCGTGACGATCGCGATCATCGCCTTCGCCATGGAGCCGGTCGACGCGCATCTGAAGCTGAAGCAGGACAGAAACCCGTTCCACCATCTGGTCGCGACGATCAGTGAGCCGCACTACACCCTGGCCTTCGCCGTCACGACGCTGCTGGCGACCGGCGGCTACATGCTGATGCCGTTCTCCAGCGCCTACACCGTGCATAATCTCGGCATCGACATCACGCATCTGCCGACGATCTATCTCGTCTCCGGCCTGTTCAGCATCGTCACCGGCCCGCTGGTCGGCAGGGCCAGCGACACGTTCGGCAAATACCCGACCTTCGTGTTCGGCTGCGCCATGACCGTCCTCATGGTGCTGATCTACACCCATCTCGGCCACGTCTCGCTCGTCACGGCGATCATCGTCAACGTGCTGATGTTCGTCGGCATCTTCTCGCGCATGATCCCGTCGCAGGCGCTGATGTCGGCGATTCCCGATGCGAGCCAGCGCGGCTCGTTCAGCGCGGTCAGCGCTTCGCTGCAGCAGCTCTCCGGCGGACTCGGCTCGGTGCTCGCGGCTGCGATCATCGCACAAGGCGCGGACGGCGCCCTGCTCCATTTCGACCGGATCGGCTACGTCGTCGTGACCACGACGATCGTCACGCTGGTGATGATGTATTTCGTGCAGAAGGCGGTGGCGGAGCGGACGGGGAAGCGGGTGGTGTGAGGGAGCGGCTCCTGCTCCACATTCGGATGAACCCACGCCGGGCCTTCGGTGACCAAGGTTGCATCGATGCGCGAACGGAGATTTCCAGTGAAATTCAAACTTGCCGCCGCGATCCTCGCCGCAGGCCTCACGCTGGCATCGATGGCTTTCGCGCAAGACACCACCCAAAGCACCGCGCCAGCCGACCTTGCCGTGATCGATGCCTGCCTGAAGAAGGTGGAGAAAACCGGCGGTTTCGGCGGCACCTGCGTCGGGCTCGTCGCCGACCCCTGCATCAAGGCGGCAGAGGGCGCGAATGACGATGTCGCCAGATGGAAGGCCTGCGCGGCGCGCGAACTCGCCGTCTGGACGCAGAAAACCAGTGAGGCGCTGAAGAAGGTTCAGGCCGGCGGGTTCGCCGACGCGATCAAGGCGGTCAATGACTCGCAGAAAATTTTCGCCGCGTCGCGTGATCGCCTCTGCGCGGTCTTCGACAACGTCGACCCGGGCATGTACCGGGGCGGCGCGAGCTACTGCCGCCTGCGCGAGACCGCGAACCGCTCGCTGAGCCTGATCAAGCTCGGCGCTGCGGTCAACGAGCACTGAGGCCTCCTAGGGGGGCTCGGGGTCACCGGCCTTGCCGGCATCTTCCGACGTGGCGACGACGGCCATTCGGCGCGCCATGAGCGCTGTGCTTCGGAGTCGTGGACCGGTCAGCAGCTCGATGTCCTGCGGATGAGCGATTTCAGTCGCTTGAGCAAGGGATGGTGCCCAGGAAAGGACTCGAACCTTCACGGCCGTTAAGCCACTGGCACCTGAAGCCAGCGCGTCTACCAATTCCACCACCTGGGCATGCCGTTTGGGGCACGGAGGCGGTTACTACGGTTCGGTGACGCCGTTGTCAATTCATGCGTGAGGCCGGGGTCGGGATGCCGATTGCGCATCGCAAACCGGCCCGATACAAGCCTGACACGACACACTCTTTCCGCAGGAATAGCTCCCATGGCATCGAATCTGGACACGCTCGTCACGGTTTTCGGCGGATCGGGGTTTTTGGGCCGCAGCGTCGTCCGCGCCCTGTGCAAGCGGGATTACCGGGTCCGGGTCGCGGTGCGGCGGCCGGAACTTGCCGGATACCTCCAGCCGCTCGGCCGGGTCGGGCAGGTCCACAATGTGCAGGCGAATCTGCGCTATCCGGCCTCGGTCGAGGCGGCGCTGCGTGATTCGCATGTCGTGATCAACCTCGTCGGCGTCCTCACCGAGGGCGGCGCGCAGACGTTTGACGCCGTCCAGGCCAAGGGCGCCGAGACCGTCGCCAAGGCGGCCGCCGCCGCCGGGGCCCAGCTGGTGCATGTCTCGGCGATCGGGGCCGATGCGCAATCGCCCTCGCGCTATGCCAGGGCCAAGGCGGCCGGCGAAGCCGCGGTCCTGGCCGCGGTTCCCTCCGCCACGATCTTCCGCCCCTCCGTGATGTTCGGCCCCGAGGACCAGTTCACCAACCGCTTTGCCGCACTGGCCCGGATGTCGCCGGTGCTGCCGCTGATCGGCGGCGAGACCAAGATGCAGCCGGTCTATGTCGGCGACGTCGCCAGCGCGATCGCGGATGCCGCCGACGGCAAGGCCAAGGCGGGCGCGACCTACGAGCTCGGCGGGCCGGAGGTGCTGAGCATGCGCGAGATCATCGAGGCGATCCTCGAAATCACCGACCGCAAGCGGATGCTGGTGCCGCTGTCGTTCGGCCTCGCCCGCTTCCAGGCCAACTTCCTGCAATTCGCACCGGGCGCGTTCAAGCTGACCCCGGACCAGGTCACGCTGCTCGAGCGCGACAATGTCGTGTCCGATGCGGCGAAGGCCGCCGGGCTGACGCTGGAAGGCCTCGGCATCACGCCCGATTCGCTGGAGGCGATCGCCCCGCAATATCTCTGGCGCTTCCGCGCGGCCGGTCAGTTCCAGCGCATGAGCGTGTGAGTTTCATCTCTCCCGCTTGCGGGAGAGGTCGCCGCGAAGCGCGGGTGAGGGCAACGGCATCAAAACTTCAGCTTCTTGAACACCACTTCCGGCAACGTCTTGATGATCAACATCACGAGGCGCCATTTGGCGCTGACATAGACGATATCGGTCTTGTTCTCGACGGCGCGAAGGATCGCATCGCCGACGACGGGAGCCTCGACGGTGAGCGGGCCGATCAGCTTCATGCCTTCGGTCATCCTGGTGCGGACGAAGCCGGGCTTGACCGTGACGACGTGGACGCCGCCCCGGCTGGCGCGGGCGCGCAGGCCGGACAGGAAGGCGGAGAAGCCGGCCTTCGCCGAGCCATAGACATAGTTCGAGGCGCGGCCGCGATCGCCGGCAACCGAGGACACGCCGACCAGCGTGCCGCTGCCGCGGCTCAAGAACTTTTCCGCGAACAGGCCAAGGATCAGCGCCGGGCCCTCGTAGTTGGAGCGCATGATCGCGGTGGCGTGGCCGAGATCGCTCTCGGCCTGTTGCTGCACCCCGAGCAGGCCGACGATCGAGATGACGACATCGGGCAGCGCGGGAAGGCCGGCGACGAAGCCTTCGAACGAGGCGGTGTCGAGCACGTCGAAGGTGTGGAGGCCGACCTCGACCTTGTAGCGCGCGCGCAGATCGGCGGCGTCAGGCTCCAGCGCGGCGAGGTCGCGGCCGGCGAGCCCCACATCGTATCCCGCTTTGGCGAAGGCGCGCGCCGCGGCGCGGCCGATGTCGGATGAGCCACCCAGGACCAGTACAGACTTGCGCGACGTCACGGCCTAGACCTCATCAAACAGACGTTGTGAAAGCTTGGAGCGGATATTGCCGGCGGGATCGAGCGATTTGCGGATCGCGTTGAAGCGCGACAGCGCGGGATAGCCGGCATTGAGCGTCTCGCGCGACTGGCGCGCATCCTTGGCGAGATAAAGCCGCCCGCCGGCCTCGACGACGAGGCGATCGATCTCGTCGAGAAAATTCAGGATGTCGCCCCGCACCGGGAAATCCAGCGCCAGCGTGTAGCCGGGCAGCGGAAACGACAGGATGCCGTCGCCCTGGCCTAGCTTCTTCAGCACCGCGAGGAAGGAGGCATCGCCGCGCCGCGCGACGCGATCGAGGATCTCGCCGAGCACGTCGCGCGCGCCGTTTTCCGGGATCACACATTGATGCTGCAGGAAGCCGCGCTTGCCGTAGATGCGATTCCAGTCGGCAATGCTGTCGAGCGGGAAGAAATAAGGATAGAGCGAGACCACATGGCTGCGGCCGGCGCGGCGCGCGCCCATGCGGTAATACAGCTCGTTGAAGGCACGGATGCTGAAGCGGTTCAGCGTCATCGAGGGCAAATCGATGGGGACGCCGAGACCGGGATCCTTGCCGGCGGGAAACGCGGCGGCACCGGCGGGAAGCTCGTCCTTGCCGGCGTGCTCGCCGAGATAGACCAGCGAGCGGCCAAGATCCTTGCCGCGCGCGGCACAATCGATCCAGGCCACCGAATAGGTCGCGGCATCGCCTGCATCGAGCGCGCGCATCGCCGCATCGAGATCGGATGCCGAGATCACGCGCTCGCGGACCCATCCGGTTTCGACCTTGCGCAGCCGTAGCGTCGCCTCGAGGATGATTCCGGTCAGACCCATGCCGCCGATTGTGGCAAAGAACGCATCGGAGTTCTGCTCGCGCGAGGCCTCGATGGCCTCGCCCTCGCCCGTGCGCAGCAGGATGCTGTCGACGTAACGGCCGAAGCCGCCCTCGCAATGATGGTTCTTGCCGTGCACGTCGGCGGCGATGGCGCCGCCGATCGACACGAAGCGCGTGCCGGGCAGCACGAAGGGCAGAAAACCGCGCGGGCCGAAAGAGTCGATCAGATCCGAGAGCAGCACGCCGGCCTCGAGGCGGATGCGTCCACTCGCCGGATCGAACCACCTGATGCGGTCGAAGCCCGTCATCGCGACGGTCCTGGCGACCCCGATCGCGGCATCGCCATAGGCGCGGCCATTGCCGCGCGCCACGGTGCCGGACACCATGGCTTCAGCAACGGCCTCGAACGACCGCGGCCGCAGCACGTCGCTATCGACGACCGGGAAACGGCCCCAGCCGCTGACGAGGGTCATGGTTCAGCTCCTGTGCCGGGCGCACCGCCCTGCATTCCGAAACTGAGTACCGATCAAAAGCTTATATTGCGTTGAAGGCGCGGCAGGCGCGTAGATGGGGTAACGGGCCTACCGTCCCAACGCCAGCGCGATCAGGCCGAGGGTGCCGACGATGACGCGCCACCAGGCGAACAGCACGAAGCCGTGGCGGGTGACGTAGGTCAGGAACGTCTTCACCACGATGATAGCAGTGATGAACGAGACCACGAAGCCGATCGCGACGATGTTCATGTGATCCATCGTCATCTCGGCGCGGTTCTTGTAGAAATCGTAGGCGAACGCACCGATCATGGTGGGGATGGCGAGGAAGAAGGAGAACTCCGCCGCCGCGCGCTTGTCGGCGCCCAAGAGCATCGCAGCGACGATGCTGGCGCCGGAGCGCGACACGCCCGGGATCATCGCCACGCATTGCGCGATGCCGATATAGAGATACATCAAGAGCGGAAACTTGGTGGCGTCGTGCTCGCGCGGCTTGAGATCGAGCTTGTCGACCCAGAGCAGGATGGCGCCGCCGACGATCAGCGTGAAGCACACGACCCACGGATTGAACAGCAGGGTCTTGATGTATTTGCCGGCGACGAGGCCGACGATCACGGCCGGCAGGAACGCCACCAGCACGCCGATCACGAAGCGGCGCGCATAGGCATCGCCCGTGAACAGGCCGATCACGACATCCCAGAGCTTCCTGAAGTAGAGCCCCACGATCGCGAGGATCGCGCCCAGCTGGATCAGGACCGTAAACGAATCCCAGAACGCACCTTCGCCGAGATGGAAGAAGCGCTCCGCGAGCAGGAGGTGGCCGGTCGAGGATACGGGAAGGAACTCGGTCACACCCTCGATGATGCCGAGGATCACTGCCCGTATTGCGTCTGACATATTTACGGTCCATTTCGGCTGGAAAAGCGGGGCTCTTCTCGCCTATTCGCCCCCATGCCGCAATCGCAAAATGCGACATCACGCCCTTGCTTCGCGGTTTTGAAGGGCTAGTGTGGCGCCGCACAAACATTGATGGATTCTTAAGCACCATCAAATAGTCAAAGGCTTCATGTTTACGCTGTTTCATCATCCGTTCTGCCCGCATTCGCGCTTCATCCGCCTGATCGTGGGTGAATACGGGCTCGACCTGAAGCTGGTCGAGGAGCGCAGCTGGGAGCGGCGCGAGGCGTTTCTGCTGCTGAATGCTGCCGGCACCACGCCTGTGCTGGTGGACAAGGAACAGCCGCCGATCCCGGGCGCGGCCATCATCGCCGAATACGTCGACGAGGCCTATGGCGCGGGGATGGGTGTCAAGCGCCTGATGCCGGAGACCACCTTCGAGCGCGTCGAGGTGCGCCGGCTGATGGCCTGGTTCAACGAAAAGTTCTTCGAGGAGGTCTCGCACCCCCTCGTCACCGAGCGCATCTACAAGCGCTTCATGAGCGAGGAGAACGGCGGCGGCCCGCCTTCGGCCGACGTGATGCGCGCAGCGAAAGCCAATGTGCGCTATCATCTGGCTTATATCGGCTGGCTGGCGCAGACGCGCAATTTCCTCGCCGGCGACCGGCTCACCTACGCGGATCTCGCCGCCGCGGCGCATCTCTCGGCGATCGACTATCTGGGCGACGTGCCATGGAGCGAGGACGACGCAGCAAAGGCGTGGTACGCGCGGGTGAAATCCCGCCCGTCGTTCCGTCCGCTGCTGAGCGAATGGCTGGCCGGCGTGCCGGCGTCGCGGACCTATGTGGACCTGGATTTCTGAGCTCCGACCCGACTGAGCTGAAGGCGGCGCTGGCGCGCGAAGCGCACGCGCTCGGCTTCGACTGCATCGGCGTCACCGCGCCGGGCACGATCGATGCGGCCGGAAAATACTTCCTCGAATTCATCGCCTCGGGCGGCCATGGCGACATGGACTGGCTGGCGAACCAACCGGAGCGCCGCGTCGATCCGCGCGGGCTGTGGGCCGACGTGCGCAGCGTGATCATGCTCGGCGTCAATTACGGTCCCGACTCCGATCCGCTCGCGGTCCTGAAGCAGCGCACGCGCGCGGCGATCTCGGTCTATGCGCAAGGTGACGACTATCATGACATCATCAAGAAGCGGCTGAAGGCGCTGGCGCGCTGGCTGGTGGCGACCGCGCCGTCGGACGTGAAGGTGTTCGTCGACACTGCGGCGGTGATGGAAAAGCCGCTGGCGCAGACCGCGGGCCTTGGCTGGCAGGGCAAGCACACCAACCTCGTCTCGCGCGAGTTCGGCTCGTGGCTGTTTCTCGGTGCGATCTACACCACGCTCGATCTGCCGCACGATGCCGCCGAGATCGATCATTGCGGCTCGTGCCGGGCCTGTCTCGACATCTGCCCGACCGCGGCCTTTCCCGCGCCCTACAAGCTCGATGCGCGGCGCTGCATCTCGTATCTCACGATCGAGAACAAAGGGCCGATCCCGCACGAGTTTCGCAAGGCTATCGGTAATCGCATCTATGGCTGCGACGATTGCCTCGCGGCATGCCCCTGGAACAAGTTCGCGCAGGAGGGGCGCGAGGCCAAGCTCGCCGCGCGCGACGAATTGCGCGCGCCTGATCTCGCCGAGCTGGCACGGCTCGACGATGCCGCGTTTCGTGCGCTGTTCACGAAGTCGCCGGTGAAGCGCATCGGCCGCGACCGGTTCTTGCGGAATGTGCTGATTGCGATCGGCAACTCAGGCGAGGCGGCGCTGGCGGACGAGGCGCGGCGGTTACTCGATGACTCAAGCCCACTGGTACGCGGGGCGGCGGTGTGGGCGCTGGGGCAGTTGGTGTCACGAGAAGAGTTTGAGGCGATGAGATCTGCTGCTGCGCGCAAGGAGCACGACGATAGCGTGCGTGAGGAGTGGCGAGCTGCGTCCTAATTCTCTGCTGTCATTCCCCGCGAAAGCGGGGAATCCAGTACGCCGCGGCCTGTCGATTCAACCACAACCGCCGCGGAGCACTGGATCGCCCGGTCAAGCCGGGCGATGACACCTTTTGTATGGTGAGCACACACGCCTTCACTACCCTTGATTTCCCCGCGCGTTCCCGCAATCTCGCGCGTCATGACAAACATGCCTTTCTTCACCCGGGAGGGTGACACATTCCATCCGACGGAAGTCGCCAACGGTCCATGGGATCCGAAATCGCTGCACGGGCGCGTCATCATCGGCCTGCTCGGCTTCGTCATCGAGGAGCGCCATTCCGGGCCCGAATTCGTGCCGGCGCGGCTCACGGTCGACATGTTCCGGCTGCCGACCATCGACAAGCCGATCGAGGTGACGACGCGCCTGGTGCGCGATGGACTGCGCATCCGCGTGGTCGAGGCGGAGTTTCTTTCCGGCGGCGTCAGCATGGCGCGCGCCTCGTGCCAGCTGCTGCGCAAAACGCAGAATCCCGATGGCAATGTGTGGTCGCCGCCGAACTGGGATGCGCCGAAACCATCCGACATTCCCAAGCCGACCGATCCCCGGCTCGGCATGAACGGCAAATGGGC
The DNA here is from genome assembly GCF_025200865.1 of Bradyrhizobium sp. NC92. NCBI lineage: Bacteria > Pseudomonadati > Pseudomonadota > Alphaproteobacteria > Hyphomicrobiales > Nitrobacteraceae > Bradyrhizobium > Bradyrhizobium sp. NC92. The sequence goes on along the minus strand of NZ_CP104171.1, from coordinate 257,671 downwards.
GACGCGCCCCATCGTTGGCCATATGGGCTCGCTGGGCCCGCGCCGGCTGTGGATGAGCGAGGTGCGCGAGCTCGTCGCCGGCGCCGCGATGACACCGTTCGTCCATGTCGCCACCGGCGCCGATTTTGCCAGCCCGTTTGCCAATGCGGGCGACCAGGGGCTCGGCTACATCAACAGCGACGTCACGATCTACCTGCACCGCCTGCCGGTGTCGGAGTGGATCGGCTTCGAGGTGGTGAACCACCACGCCACCGACGGCGTCGCGATCGGCGAATGCTGGCTCCATGACGAAGCGGGCCCGATCGGCACCGCGACGGTGGCCGCGCTGGCGCAGCGCAAGCCGATGGCGAATCCGTCGAAGCGTTAGCTCACTGCCGTTATTCCGGGGCGTGACGAAGTCACGAGCCCGGAATCCATCGGACGGCAGAGTTGGTGGAGGAATGGATTCCGGGTTCGCGCTACGCGCGCCCCGGAATGACGGCTAGATGCCGCTGCATCTCCGGCCGCGCCTTGAGCTCGGCGCCCTGCTTTGCGACGATCTTCGCGATCCGCTCCGGGGCAAACTTCAAATCGACGAACGCCGGCGCGGTGTTTGCGACTTCATGATAGCTCGCGATCCTGCCGTCCTTCAGCGTCATGATCGCGACGCCCTCGAACATCGCGCGCGCGCCGTTCGCTTCCGGCAATGTCGATTTGTAGCTGAAGGTGTAGCGCGCATAGAGCGTGGTGCCGTCGGTGACGGGGTCATGCATGTCCCAGCGGAAATCCGTCGCCGTGCGATAGAACCAGTCGTCGATCATCGCGGCGATCTTCGTGCGGCCGGCGAAGGCACCGTAGAAAACGTCGTGATAGACGCCGTCCTCGGTGAAGAGCTCGGCGAAGGCTTTGCAGTTGCGCTGCTCGACCGCGTCGCAGAAGGCCCGCAGCATGGCGGTGACGGTTGTCATTGGCGTTTCTCCCTTCCCGTTTCTGTCATGCCCCGCGAAGGCGGGGCATCCAGTACGCCGCGGCTTCTCGGCTTGAGCACGATGGCCTCTGGAATACTGGATTGCCCGCCTTCGCGGGCAATGACAGCGAGCACTGCAACTTCACCCGATCTCCGCCACCGCGGCAAGAATGCGCGCGATGTCCTGCGGGCGGGACAGGCGGTGATCGCCGTCCTGGATCATGGTCAGCACGACGTCGTCGGCCGGCAGGCGATGGGTGAGCGCGAACGCATGCTGCCACGGCACATCGGGATCCTTCGCGCCCTGCAGGATGCGGACGGGGCAGCCGAGATCGATGGCGCTGCCGAGCACGAGGTGATTGCGCCCCTCCTCGATCAGGTTCCGCGTGATCGGATAGGGCGTGCCGTCGCCGTACTCCGACGGGCGCAGCCAGAAGCCCCTGGTCTCGATCTCCTTCTTCACCGCGGGCGAGAAATTCTTCCACATCAGCTCTTCGGTGAAATCGGGCGCCGGCGCGATCAGCACGAGCCCTGCGAGCGACGCTTTGCCGGCACGCTTCTTGATCTCGCGGGCGAGCAGCAGCGCCATCCAGCCGCCCATGGAGGAGCCGATCAGGATTTGCGGGCCGTCGCAGAAGCGCTCGAACACCGCAACACTATCCTCGAGCCAGCGGCCGATGGTTCCGTCGGCGAAATCGCCGCTGGATTCGCCGTGACCGGAATAGTCGAACCGGACGATTGCGCGTCCGCGCTCGTGGGCCCAGGCATCCAGCGCGACGGCCTTGCCGCCCTGCATGTCCGACTTGAAGCCGCCCAGCCAGACCAGGCCGGGGCCTTTTCCGGGACGGCGGCGCACCGCGATCCGGCGTGCGGACGGCCCTTCGCCCACATCGATGAACTCAGGCGCGGCATCGGGAATTGCATCGGTCATGGAACGTTTACTCTGGCTGTGCGGTTTGAGCTGTCCGGACCTGTTCCGAAAGCACGACCGGCATCGCTATTGGTCCTTTGGGACGCTTGCGGAACAGAGGCAAGGTGTCTATGTCGGTCAGCGTGCCGAGGGCCGTGACCAAAATGCCTCGCATTTGAGGGTTTTTCGCGCCTCGTACCAGCGACTTGCTTGCCGGCAAACGCATCTTCCTTCAAAATAGCCGCTTCTTTCACAACTTTGGAGAACCACCCATTCGCCGTCCTAATAAAGCTCCGCCCGCTGCCAGCAAAGACGGGCCGCGCATCAATGATGATATCCGCAATGCGCAGATCCAGCTGATCGACCAGACCGGTGACAACAAGGGCACGGTCGAAACGGTCGTCGCCATCCGGATGGCCCAGGAAGCTGGCATGGATCTGGTCGAGATTTCGCCGAATACCAGCCCTCCCGTCTGCAAGATCATGGACTACGGGAAGTACAAGTATTCCGCCCAGAAGAAAGCCGCGGAAGCCCGCAAGCGGCAGAAGACCGTCGAGATCAAGGAGATCAAGCTCCGTCCGATGATCGACGATCACGATTACGACGTGAAGATGCGCGCGATGCAGCGGTTCTTCGAAGAGGGCGACAAGGTGAAGATCACGCTGCGCTATCGCGGCCGCGAAATGGCGCACCAGGAGATCGGCACCAAGTTGCTCGACAAGATCAAGACCGACGTCGCCGAGCTCGCCAAGGTCGAGCAGGACGCGCGGTTCGAAGGTCGCCAGGTCGTCATGGTGCTGGCGCCGCGCTGACGCGCAACGCTTTGGGACTTGAGAATGCAACGGCCCGTCCGGATCCCCGGCGGGCCGTTTGTGTATCAGGTCCGCGTCGCCTGCCAGGTGCCGCTGCACTGGTCGCCCAAAATGATGCCCTTCCACGACCCGGCGCCGTTCACGCGGGCGAGCCGGCCGCCGCCGCTGGCGTGGGAGGCGCCGACCGAGACCTGGACGGCGACAGCGCCGGAGCGGTTGACCCGGCCCGAGACCCGGCCGCCGCCGGCGGAGGAGACGCGGGTGCCTGTCACGGTGAAGGGAACGCTGTAGCCCGAGCTGCAATTGCCGCGGGTGGTGGCGAAGGTGACGTTCCAGATGCCGTCATAGCGGCCGGCGCGGGCATCGGCGGCCTGAGGCAGCGCAGCCGCGGCGAGCACGGCGAACAGCGCCAGACGGCGCGGACGAGCGAAATCGGCCAGTGAAATCAAAAGTTGCGGGAAATGAGCCATTTTGGACCTGCTTCAGCGAGAAGGCTTGGACATGAGGGTAGCAGCGTCCAATAGTCGGCGGGGTGGTTTTGGCGGTTCATCGTTGCCAATTGGCCTGTGCTCTGTCATAAGCCCAGCCTTCATCGCCCGGCTGATTTACGGGCTGCCGTGGCGGTGTCTCGTGCGGGTTTCGCGCTTGTTCGCAAAACCTGAGCACAATCAACGCTCTAACGAGCATTATTGACGGTCCAGCCGCCTTCGCGGGCGGATCTCTGTGGCCATTAGGAGAGCCAAATGCCCAAGCTGAAGACCAAATCGGGCGCTAAAAAGCGCTTCAAGGTGACTGCCACCGGCAAAGTGATGCACGCCCAGCGCGGCAAGCGTCACGGCATGATCAAGCGGACGAAGAAGCAGATCCGTCAGCTCCGCGGCACCCGCGTGCTGTTCAAGACCGACGGCGACAACGTCAAGAAGTACTTCTTGCCGAACGCCTGATCGCGTCCACGATCATTGCCATCCCTGCCGCGTCCGCGCGGCGATCCGATAACCAAAGTCATCTCTGAAGGATTTCGTCATGTCTCGCGTCAAACGCGGTGTGACCGCCCACGCCAAGCACAAGAAAGTCTACAAGGCCGCCAAGGGCTTCTACGGCCGCCGCAAGAACACCATCCGCGCCGCCAAGCCGGCCGTGGAGAAGGCCCAGCAATACGCCTTCCGCGACCGCAAGCGTCGCAAGCGCACCTTCCGCGCGCTCTGGATCCAGCGCCTCAACGCTGCCGTCCGTCCGTTCGGCCTGACCTACAGCCGATTTATCGACGGCTTGGCCAAGTCGGGCATCACCGTGGACCGCAAGGTGCTGTCGGATCTCGCGATCCGCGAGCCTGCCGCGTTCCAGGCGATCGCCGAGAAGGCCAAAGCCGCGCTGGCGGCGTAAGCCGCCCAACTGCGCAACTTGCGCAGCATTGAGCTTGTGATGGCCCGGGCAGAGGCGCGTCTCGCGCTTCATCGCCCCGGCCGTCATCTCTCGCGCAAAGCACAACTTCTCCGACGTGGATGCCCGGCGAATCTAACGCGAAGACGCGCTTCGCGCTTTTGGGCCGGGCGTGACGGGCTAGGATCATCGGCTCAGCATCCTGGCCAAAAGGGATTGCCATGACCGATCTTGCCCAGCTCCAAGCCCAGATCATCACCGACATCGCCGCGGCTGCCGACGAGGCTGCGTTAGAGGCCGTGCGCGTTGCAGCCCTCGGCAAGAAGGGCTCGATCTCGGCGCTGCTCGCCACGCTCGGCAAGATGTCGCCGGACGAGCGCAAGACGCAAGGCGCGGCGATCAACCAGGCCAAGGACGAAGTCAGCCAGGCGCTTGCGGCGCGACGCGACGTGCTGAAGTCGGCCGCGCTGGATGCGCGGCTGGCGTCCGAGACCGTCGACGTCACCCTGCCGCTGCGCGATACGGCGGCGGAGGCCGGCCGCATCCATCCGCTGAGCCAGGTCTGGGACGAGCTCACCACCATCTTCGCCGACATGGGATTCTCGGTGGCCGAAGGCCCTGATATCGAGACCGACGACTACAACTTCACCAAGCTGAATTTTCCGGAAGGCCATCCGGCGCGCGAGATGCACGACACGTTCTTCTTCCATCCGAGGGAGGACGGCTCGCGCATGCTGCTGCGGACCCACACCTCGCCGGTGCAGGTGCGCACCATGCTGAGCCAGAAGCCGCCGATCCGCGTGATCTGCCCGGGCCGCACCTACCGCATCGATTCGGACGCGACCCACACGCCGCAATTCCATCAGGTCGAGGGCCTCGTCATCGACAAACACTCGCATCTCGGCCACCTCAAATGGATCCTGCACGAGTTCTGCAAGGCGTTCTTCGAGGTCGACCACATCAACATGCGCTTCCGGCCCTCGTTCTTCCCGTTCACCGAGCCGTCGCTCGAAGTCGACATCCAGTGCCGCCGCGACAAGGGCGAGATCCGCTTCGGCGAGGGCGAGGATTGGCTCGAGATCCTCGGCTGCGGCATGGTGCATCCGAACGTGCTGCGCGCCTGCGGCATCGATCCCGACGAGTACCAGGGCTTTGCCTGGGGCATGGGCATCGACCGCATCGCCATGCTGAAATACGGCATCGCCGACCTGCGCCAGCTGTTCGACAGCGACGTCCGCTGGCTGTCCCACTACGGCTTCAAGCCGCTCGAAGTACCAACGCTTGCCGGAGGGCTGAGCACGTGAAATTCACCCTCTCCTGGCTGAAGGATCATCTCGAGACCGACGAGCCTTTGGACAAGCTCGCCGACAAGCTCACCATGATCGGGCTCGAGGTCGAGAACATCGAGGACAAGGCGAAGGCGCTGAAGCCGTTCACCATTGCGAAGGTGATCTCGGCCGAGCAGCATCCGAATGCGGATCGCCTGCGGGTCTGCATGGTCGATACCGGCGACGGTGGTGCGCCGGTGCAGGTCGTGTGCGGCGCGCCGAATGCGCGCACGGGCCTCGTCAGTGTGTTCTCACCGCCCGGCACCTACATTCCCGGCAAGGACATCACGCTGGGCGTCGGCACCATTCGCGGCGTCGAGAGCCGCGGCATGCTGTGCTCGGCGGCCGAGCTGCAGATCTCCAACGACCATGACGGCATCATGGAATTGCCCGTGGACGCGCCGATCGGCGCGGCTTACGCCGAATGGGCCGGGCTCGGCGATCCCGTGATCGAGATCAACCTGACGCCGAACCGGCAGGACTGCACCGGCGTGCATGGCATCGCGCGCGATCTCGCCGCCGCCGACATGGGCAGGTTCAAGGACCCTACGATCAAGCCGATCAAGGGCGAATTCCCCTGCCCCGTGAAGGTCACGGTCGAGGATGCCACGCTCTGTCCGGGTTTTGCGCTCCGCCTGGTGCGCGGCGTCAAGAACGGACCGTCGCCGGAATGGCTGCAGAAGCGGCTGACCGCGATCGGGCTGCGTCCGATCAACGCGCTGGTCGACATCACCAACTTCATGACCTACGACCGTGCGCGCCCGCTGCACGTGTTCGACGCCAGGAAGGTGAAGGGCAATCTCGTCGTGCGCCGCGCGCGCGAGGGCGAGAGCCTGCTGGCGCTCGACGGCCGCACCTACAATCTCGATCCCGCCATTTGCGTGATCGCCGACGAGCATGGCGTCGAATCGCTCGCCGGCATCATGGGCGGCGAAGCCTCGGGCTGCGACGAGAACACGACTGACGTGCTGATCGAATCGGCGCTGTGGAACGAGATCAACATCGCCCAGACCGGCCGCAAGCTCGGCATCAATTCGGACGCGCGCTACCGCTTCGAGCGCGGCGTCGATCCGGCCTTCATGGTGCCCGGCGTCGAGCTCGCGACCAAGCTGGTGATGGAGATGTGCGGCGGCACGCCGTCCGAAACAGTCGTGGTCGGCAAAGCCTTCGCCGACGACCGCGTGATCGACTTCCCGGTCACGGAGGTGAAGCGCCTCTCCGGCATCGAGGTGCCGCAGGTCGAGATGAAGCGCATCCTGACCCATCTCGGCTTCATGATGGCGGGTCCCGGCCCGGTGGTGAAGGTCGCGGTGCCCTCGTGGCGCTCCGACGTGCACGGCAAGGCCGACATCGTCGAGGAGATCGTCCGCATCTTCGGCGTCGACAAGGTGCCGATGACGCCGTTCGAGCGCGGCGACGAGCCGCGCAAGCCGGTGCTCACGCCGCTGCAGCTGCGCACCCGCCGCGCGCGGCGCGCGCTCGCAAGCCGCGGCATGGTCGAAGCCGTCACCTGGTCGTTCATCGCCAAGCCGGCCGCCGAATTGTTCGGCGGCGGACAGCGCGAGCTCGAAGTGGCGAACCCGATCGCCTCGGATCTCTCCGACATGCGCCCGACCCTGCTCGCCGGCCTGATCGCGGCGGCGCAGGCCAATGCCGATCGCGGCTTCGGCGATGTCGCGCTGTTCGAGGTCGGCCAGGTGTTCAAGGGCGATCGCCCCCAGGACCAGTTCATGGCGGCGAGTGGCGTGCGCCGCGGCCTTGCTTCATCTGAAGGTCTCGGACGGCACTGGTCCGGCTCGGCGCAGGCCGACGTGTTCGACGCCAAGGCCGATGCGTTGGCGGTGCTGGCGGCCGCCGGCGCGCCGATGCAGGCGCTGCAGATCGTGGCGGGTGGTCCCGGCTGGCTGCATCCGGGCCGCTCCGGCACGATCCAGATCGGGCCGCAGAACGTGCTCGGATATTTCGGCGAAGTGCACCCCAAAGCGCTCGAGGCACTCGGCGCCGACGGGCCGCTTGTCGTGTTCGAGGTGATCCTCGACCGCATTCCCGAGGCCAAGAAGAAGCCGACGCGCGCCAAGCCCTTGATCGAGCTCTCGGCGTTCCAGCCGGTGTCGCGTGACTTCGCGTTCATTGTCGACCGCGGCGTCAGGGCCGGCGACATCGTTCGCGCCGCGCAAGGCGTCGACAAGAAGCTGATCACGGGCGTCAACGTCTTCGACGTCTACGAGGGCAAGGGCATCGATGACGGCAAGAAGTCGATCGCGATCGCGGTCACGCTTCAGCCCCGCGAAAAAACCCTGACCGATCAGGAGATCGAGGCCGTCGGCGCCAAGATCGTGGCCGAGGTCACCAAGAAGACCGGCGGCGTTTTGCGAGCATGACGCCGAAAAGTGTGAAGCGGTTTTCGGACAAAAGTCATGCTTGGGAGTCATAGAGCATGACCTTCGCTGATTTCCTTCCGAAGGACTTCAGCCTCACGATCGCGACGGCGCTCTGCGCCGTCGCTTTCGTTTCGGGCACCGCGCGCGGCTTCTCCGGCTTCGGCGCGGCGCTGATCTTCATGCCACTGGCAAGCAGCTTCGCGGCGCCGCGGCTCGTTGCAGCCCTGCTGCTCGTCATCGACTTCGTCGCGGCCGCGCCGCTGCTGCCCGAGGCCTGGCGGAAGGCCGATCGCAAGGCCACCGCGGTCATCGTGCTGGGCGCGCTGATCGGCGTACCCATCGGCACTTATTTCCTCAGCGTGCTCGAACCCGTCACCACGCGCTGGATCATCTCCTGCTTCGTCGCGGCGCTGTTGCTGCTATTGCTGTCGGGGTGGCGCTATCGCGGCAAGGACCACGCCTGGCTGTCGGTCGGCATCGGCGGCCTCTCCGGCTTCTGCAGCGGTCTCGCGCAGACCGGCGGCCCGCCGATCGTCGGCTACTGGCTCGGCCGCCCGATCGCGCCGATCGTCGCGCGCGCCAACATCGTGCTGTTCTTCGGCGCGTCGGATTTCTTCTCGATGGTCAGCTACGCAACCACCGGCCTGATCAGCCGCGAATCGCTGGTGCTGTCGCTGATCGTCGGCCCCGTCTACGCCCTCGGCGTCGCCTTCGGCGCCTCGCTGTTCGGGCGCGCGAGCGAGAAAGTGTTTCGCGGCATCTGCTACGCGCTGATTGCGATGGCCGTGATCTTTGGGCTGCCGGCGTTGGACGGCGTGTTGCGGTAACTACTGCCTCGGCACGCGCCGCTTCTTGGTCGACTGCGTCGGCACATCCGCAGGCTCGTCCTTGAGCGCGCCGATCTTGCGCAGGGCTGCATCCGCGGCGCGTTCGCCGCTGTCCCAGGCGCCATCGACGGTGCCCCAAAGCGTCTCGTGCGTGGCTTCGCCGGCGAGGAAGACATTGCCGATCGGCTCGGTCAGAATCTTTCGCGAGAGCTGGCCGCCGGGCGCAGACGCCGACATTGCGCCCATCACGTAGGGCGAGGCATTCCAGCGCGTGGCGCTGGTCTTCTGCACGGCGGAAGCAGCCTCGCTGCCGAACAGCTTTGCGATCCACTCCTTGGCAAAGGCCACCATCGCCTTCTCGCCCTGCTCCGAGAGATCGCGGCCGAACGAGCCGCCGACATCGATCGAGCACAGCGAGGAGCCGCCGATATTGGCGAACATCAACGCCGTGCGGGTCGAATTGCTCTGCTCGATGAGGATGTCGTCACGCGACAGGCCGAGCGGATTGCCCGGCAGCTGCAGCACGATGCGATCGTAGCTGCCGAGGCTGAGCTTCGATGCCGCATCCAGCGTTCGCTTGGGAATGTCGGGGGCGAACTTGATGGCGCCCGATGTCAGCACGTTGGTCGAGACCGTGACGATGGCGGCGCGCGCCGCGATCTTGCCGGCCTGCGTCTCGACGCTGACGTCGCGGTTGCTCCAGGCGATGCGGCTCGCCGGTGTCGCCAGCGCCACCGGCGCCTGCTCGGCGAGCCTGGCGATCAGCGTGCCGAGGCCCTGGCGGCAGGCGATCGCTGCGTTGCGGTCCTGCGCGCGTCCCTTGTCGATCGCGGACAGCTCCTTCAGGTCCTTGCCGGCGAAGCTCGCGCCCAGCATGAACTCGGCCGCGCCGGCCCAGTCGCCGAGATCCTTCGGCAGCACGGCGGCACAGGAGGTATCGAGCTTGCCCCGCGCGGCCTCGTCGATGGCACGGTTGGCGCGCACCAGGGCGGCCAGGAACTGCTCGGTCTCGCCTGCGCGGGCGTTGCGGCGGCCGATGCGCATCTTCTGGCCCGAGGGCGCCGGCAGCACGTCCAGCCCGGCACTGCGCGCCAGCCGGATCATCGGGTTGGTGTCGGGATTGTGCATCCAGCGCGCGCCGCGGTCGAACGGGGTGTCGAAGGTCGTGCTGTCGGTGATGCAGCGGCCGCCGACTTGCGATGCTGCTTCCACCACGATGACCTTGCGGCCCGTTGCAATGATACGCCGCGCCGCGGCAATTCCCGCAGCCCCCGCACCGATCACCACGATGTCGGCCTCGCGCGGCAGGGGCGCGGCGGATGCGCGCAGCACCGGCATCGCCGCAAGGACCGCGGACGCCGAAAGGAAGCCGCGGCGCGTGATTGTCATGTCATGGTTTCCGGGGACTTGCGGCGAACGGGAACAGCCCGCGAACCTTGCCGTATCTGATGTTGCGCAGCAACCATCATGGTGAATCAATCATGCTTGATCTCACAGAGCGATGAACCGAATTGCAACACGTTTCGACCATGATAGAGAAGGGAAAAAGACGGCCGGAAAAGGCCGTGGGGGGAGTTCGAGATGGGGACGGTCCTGGATTCTGTCGGCAAGCTGATTGCCGCGTACCTCTCAAAGGAGGTGCCGGGCTATGAGCCGTTCACGCCGAGCGACCCGGAGCATCTGCGCGGCGTCATCGCGCCCGGCGACGTGCTGCTGGTCGAGGGCAACAACCGCATCTCCGGCATCATCAAATATTTGACGCAGTCGACCTGGTCGCATGCCGCGCTCTATGTCGGTCCGATCGAGGGGGCAGAGGAGCCCAACGGCGAGCCGCATGTTCTGATCGAGGCCAATATCGGCGAAGGCGTCACCTCGGCACCGCTGTCGAAATATTTCCCCTATCACACCCGCCTCTGCCGCCCGGTCGGGCTGTCCTATGAGGACCGCACCACGGTCTGCCGCTATGCGATCAACCGCATCGGGTTCGGCTACGACACCAAGAACATCGTCGACCTCATGCGCTATCTGTTCCCGCTGCCGATACCGCAGCGCTGGCGCCGGCGCATGATCGCGATCGGCTCGGGCGACCCGACCAAGATCATCTGCTCGGCGCTGATCGCGCAGGCCTTCGACGCCGTGCGCTACCCGATCCTGCCGAAGATCACCAAGGCCGGCAGCCGCGCCGCGCGGCGCGAAATCCTGCACATCCGCGATTCCTCGCTCTACATGCCCCGCGACTTCGACATCTCGCCCTATTTCGAGGTGGTCAAGCCCACCATCGTCAATGGATTCGACTACACCGCCCTGCACTGGGCCGACAAGCAAAAGCCGCTCGAGGAGGTGGCGGGCACGTTCAGTGTGTTTCCAGAAACGCTCCGTGCGCCGCCGCTCGTTCCTGAGGCGATTGACGAAGAGACGCCGCTTGAGATTCCGGCTAAAGAAGTGAGCGCGCAAGCCGCGCAAGCCAGCGTTGTTTTCTCCGAGCACTTTGTGCTGCTCAGCGAGCTCGCGGTGTACCGCGCGCAGACGCGGGAGATGGCGGCTTAGGTTCGGCGCGCGGAGAGATCTCGCCCGGTCTCGTGGGGTGGGCAGAGGCGCGAAGCGCCGTGCCCACGTTCTCACGCGATCACTAACGGATGGTGGGCACGCTCCGCTTAGCCCACCCTACGAGACTTTTCCACCGTCATTGCGAGGAGCTCTTGCGACGAAGCAATCCAGACTGCCTCCGCGCTAAAAGTCTGGATTGCTTCGCTGCGCTCGCAATGACGGAAGAGAGCGCGGGTTACCGCTCCGCCCGTCCGATCACCGCCATCAACTCCGCGATCTTGGCGCGCTGGTCGGCCTTGTCGCCGCTCGCGATGGCGTGCTCGACGCAATGGGCGACGTGATCCTTCAGGACCTCTTCCTCGACCCGGCGCAGCGCGGCGCGCACCGCCGCGATTTGCGTCACGATGTCGATGCAGTAGCGGTCTTCCTCTACCATTTTCGAGAGACCACGAACCTGGCCCTCGATCCGGCCGAGACGTTTTCCGACGGATACCTTGATGTCCTTGCGCATGGGGACTATATACCCCTACCGGGTATAGGTTTCAAGACCAGGCGCAAAGGCCGGAACATGGCAATGAACAACAACGAGCACGAGCATCGTCACAGCGCGGAAACGCCTGCCGGGTGCGGCTGTTCCACGAAAGCTGCAGCGCCGGCGGCCAAGCCCGAGGCTCCCTCGTGCTGCGGCGGCCACGGCGATCATACCGGCCATGGCCATCATCACGCCCACGATCATGGCGACGCCGCAACCAAGGTCAAAGACCCCGTCTGCGGCATGAGCGTCGATCCCGCGACCTCGAAGCATCGCTTCGAACATCATGGCGAGACCTTCCATTTCTGCTCGGCCGGCTGCCGCACCAAGTTCGCCGCCGATCCCGCCAAGTATCTTGCCAAGTATCTTGCCAAGTATCTTGCCAAGGACAAGGCGCCCGAACCGGAGATGCCCGCGGGCACGATCTACACCTGCCCGATGCACCCGCAGATCCGCCAGATCGGGCCGGGCACGTGCCCGATCTGCGGCATGGCGCTGGAGCCTGAGGTCGCAAGCCTGGAGACCGGCCCCAATCCGGAGCTCGCCGACATGACGCGGCGGTTCTGGATCGGCGGCCTGCTGTCGCTGCCGCCGGTGGTGCTGGAGATGGGCGGCCATCTCGCAAGCCCCCACAGCTGGATCGATCCGACGCTGTCGAACTGGATCCAGCTCGTCTTCGCAACGCCCGTGGTGCTGTGGGCCGGCTGGCCGTTCTTCGTCCGCGGCTGGCAATCGCTGCTGACGCGCAATCTCAACATGTTCACGCTGATCGCGATGGGCACGGGCGTTGCCTATGTCTACAGCGTGCTCGGCACGGTCACACCGCAGATCTTCCCCGCCACCTTCCGCGGCCATGAAGGCGCGGTCGCGGTCTATTTCGAGGCGGCCGCGGTCATCACCGTGCTGGTGCTGCTCGGCCAGGTGCTGGAGCTGCGCGCCCGCGACGCGACCTCGGGCGCGATCAAGGCGCTGCTCCAGCTCGCCCCGAAGACCGCGCGCCGCGTCGACGCCGACGGAAGCGAACATGAGGTCGAGATCGACACGCTGCACGCCGGCGATCGCCTGCGCGTCCGCCCCGGCGAGAAGGTGCCGGTCGACGGCGTTATCCTCGAAGGCCGCTCGTCGCTCGACGAATCGCTGGTGACAGGCGAATCCATGCCGGTCACCAAGGAGCAAGGTGCAAAAGTCATCGCCGGCACGCTGAACCAGTCCGGCAGCTTCATCATGCGCGCCGACAAGGTCGGGCGCGAGACGCTGCTGTCGCAGATCGTGCAGATGGTCGCGGACGCACAGCGCTCGCGCGCGCCGATCCAGCGCCTGGCCGACCAGGTCGCCGGCTGGTTCGTGCCATCAGTGATCGTCGTCGCCATCGCAGCCTTTGGCGCGTGGGCCTGGTTCGGACCGGAGCCGCGGCTCGCCTTCGGCCTCGTCGCCGCCGTCAGCGTGCTGATCATCGCCTGCCCCTGCGCGCTCGGCCTGGCCACCCCGATGTCGATCATGGTCGGCGTCGGCCGCGGCGCGCAAGCCGGCGTCCTGATCAAGAACGCCGAGGCGCTGGAGCGGATGGAGAAGATCGACACGCTGGTAGTCGACAAGACCGGCACGCTGACCGAGGGCAAGCCCAAGGTGGTCTCGATCGTGCCGGCGTCCGGCTTCGCGGAGGATGACATCCTGCGCATTGCGGCCACCGTCGAGCGCGCCAGCGAGCATCCGCTGGCGGACGCCATCGTGCGCGCGGCCAAGGAAAAGCAGCTCCCCCTCGGCCAGGTCGAGCAGTTCGATTCACCGACCGGCAAGGGGGCGACCGGCAAGGTCGACGGCCAGACCGTCGTGCTCGGCAATGCCAGATATCTGTCGTCGATCGGCATCGATACCCAATCGCTCGACGCCGCAGCCGAACGGCTGCGCGGCGACGGCGCCACCGTGATCAACATGGCGGTCGACGGCCGGCTGGCCGGCCTGTTCGCGATCGCCGATCCGGTCAAGGCCTCGACGCCGGAGGCGCTGAAGGCGCTCGCGGCGGAAGGCATCAAGGTGATCATGCTGACCGGCGACAACCGCACCACGGCCGAGGCCGTGGCGCGCCGGCTCGGCATCGCCGAGGTCGAAGCGGAGGTGCTGCCGGACCAGAAGAGCGCGGTGGTGACAAAACTGCAGAAGGCCGGCCGCAGCGTCGCCATGGCCGGCGACGGCGTCAACGACGCGCCTGCGCTGGCGGCGGCCGAGGTCGGCATCGCCATGGGCACCGGCACCGACGTTGCGATGGAGAGCGCCGGCGTGACGCTGCTCAAAGGCGACCTCGTTGGCATCGTCCGCGCGCGGAAACTGTCTCAGGCGGCGATGAGCAACATCCGGCAGAACCTGTTCTTCGCCTTCATCTACAACGCCGCCGGGATTCCGATCGCGGCCGGCGTTCTCTATCCGGCGTTCGGTCTGTTGCTCTCCCCGATCATCGCCGCGGCGGCGATGGCGCTGTCCTCGGTGAGCGTCGTCGGCAACGCGCTGCGGCTGCGTGCGACGCGGCTGTGACCGCTTTGGCTGCGAGGTCGGTGCGCTCCCTCGCCCCGCTTGCGGGGAGAGGGTTGGGGTGAGGGGGAGTCTCCACAGGGACGGTGACAATTGGATTCGCGGAGAGTCCCCCTCACCCGGAATTCAAGCTACGCTTGAATTCCGACCTCTCCCCGCAAGGGGGCGAGGTGAGAGAGAGCGGCGCCCGCGGAGGACCTGATGCAGCGGATTACGATCACGATCGAGGACGATCTCCTGGCGGAGATCGACGCGGCGGCTGAAGCGCGCGGCTACCAGAACCGCTCCGAGATCATCCGCGACCTCGCGCGCGCCGGCCTGCAGCAGAGCGCCGAGGATACCGCGCAGACCGGCCAATGCGTCGCCGGCCTCGTCTACGTCTATGACCACGCGGCGCGCGATCTGTCGAAACGGCTGGTGCAGGAATTCCACGGCCACCACGACCTCGCGCTGGCGACGCTGCACGTCCACCTCGACGACAACAATTGCATGGAGATGACGGCGCTGCGCGGCGCGGCCGCCGAGGTCAGGCATTTCGCCGACCACATCATCGCCGAGCGCGGCGTGCGCTACGGCCGCGTGGTGATGATCCCGACGGGCGACGGCAAGTCGGCGAAGGCGCGCAGGCACGGGCATGGCCATCGGCACGAGTAGGCTACTCTAGGAGAGAGAGTAGCGGCTCTTACCTCCCCTGGAGGGGGAGGGTCGGCACGTGATCGAGCAGAGCGAGATCGCGTGACGGGGTGGGGTGATCTCTCCACTCGGGCACTGTTCATCGCGGAGGGACCGTCACCCCACCCCGCTCGCGCTGCGCGCGATCGACCCTCCCCCTCCAGGGGAGGGTAAGCAAGAAATCGCGCCACCTTCGAGCTGCCACCTGCCCTTGCCGAAGCCGCATTCGGTCTCTACCTCTCGCGCAGAGTCTACCTCCGAGGGTCCCCCATGCTGGATGCCGCCATCAAGGCGCTGTCGCAAATGATCTCGCCGCCGATGCGCTCGATCCTGTGGCGGTCGATCGGGCTTGCGCTGGTGCTGATCACCGTGCTGGCGATCGGCTTGCAGCGGCTGCTCAGCTGGTTTGCGACCTCCGGCGAGGTGTGGCTGGAAGGCCTGCTCGGGCCGGGCTGGCATTCCTCGCTCGAGGTTCTCTCGTGGATCGTCTCGATCGCGGCGGGCCTCGGTGTGGTGTTCGGCGGCATCTTCCTGATGCCTGCGATCACCTCGCTGGTGGCGAGCCTGTTCGTCGACGACGTCGCCGAGATCGTCGAGCGCGAACATTATCCCGGCGAGCGGCCGGGCGCCGCGCTGCCGTTCAGCCAGGCTATGCTCGAGGGCATCAAGACCGCGCTGCTGACGATCCTGGTCTATCTGATCGCTCTGCCGCTGGTGCTGTTCGCCGGCGCCGGCTTCCTGATCTTCTTTATCGCCGCGGCGTGGCTGCTCGGCCGCGAATATTTCGAGCTCGCCGCGATGCGCTTCCGCCCGCCGGAGGAAGCCAAGGCGATGCGGCGCGACAATGCCGCGACCATCTTCACCGCCGGTCTGTTCATCGCCGCCTTCGTCTCGATCCCGATCGTCAATCTGGCGACGCCGATCTTCGGCATGGCCTTCATGGTCCACATGCACAAGCGCCTGTCAGGCCCGCGGCCCGAGCTGATCGAGCCGGCGCGGCAGGTGCGATAAATGCACCCGGCACGGCGCTGTCTCAGACCGTCTTCTCCGGCCAGCGACAGAGATCGTTGATCAGGCAGACCTCGCAGCGCGGCTTGCGGGCAAGGCAGGTATAGCGGCCGTGCAGGATCAGCCAATGATGCGCGTGCAGCATGAACTCGGCCGGGATTACCTTTTCGAGACCGAGCTCGACCTCGAGCGGTGTCTTGCCCGGCGCAAGTCCGGTGCGGTTGCCGACGCGGAAGACGTGCGTGTCGACCGCCATGGTGTGCTCGCCGAAGGCCATGTTGAGCACGACGTTGGCGGTCTTGCGTCCTGCACCGGGCAATGACTCGATCTCGGCCCGCGTGCGCGGCACCTCGCCACCGAAATCGCTGAGCACCTTCGCCGACAACGCGATGACGTTTTTCGCCTTGGTGCGGTAGAGGCCGATGGTCTTGATGTAGTCGCGCAAGCGCTCCTCGCCGAGATCGAGCATCTTCTGCGGCGTGTCGGCAACCTCGAACAACGCCCGCGTCGCCTTGTTGACGCCGGCATCGGTCGCCTGCGCCGACAGCACCACGGCGACCAGCAGCGTGAACGGATTGACGTGCTCGAGCTCGCCCTTCGGCTCCGGATTGGCCTTTCGGAAGCGGCTGAAGACCTCGTGGACCTCGGCGGGAGTCCAGGGCCTTGTGGCTTTGAGCGATTTCTTCGCGGGCGCTTTCGGCTTGGTCGCGACCGGTTTGGCCTTTTTCTTCGGAACTGCCGCTCTGCGCGGGACCGGCTTGCGGGTGATTTTCGCCATGATCGGGATATACTGATGGACGATGAGCACAGGCAACGAAATTGCGTGGCCGCGATCTGATAGCGAGGACGAGCCTCAGATCTTCTCCGCGCTGCTGACGCCGCACCGCTCGCTGAACCGCACCGGCTTTCTCGCCGTGATGCTGTTCCTGAGCGCCGTCAGCTTCGTCACGGGCGTCGCTTTCCTGATAATGGGCGCCTGGCCGGTGTTCGGCTTCTTCGGTCTCGACGTGCTCGTGATCTGGTGGGCCTTCAAGGTCAATTTTCGCGCGGCACGGGCCAGCGAGGAGATCGTGGTGACGCCGACGGAATTGCGGGTGCGACGCGTCAGCCATCGCGGCCAGGTTGCCGAATGGACCTTCAATCCGCTCTGGGTCAGGCTCGACCAGGAGGTCGACGAGGAATACGGCATCGAGCACCTCTATCTGATCTCCCGCGGCCGCCGGCTGCTCATCGCAGGCTTTCTCGGGCCGGAAGAAAAAGCAAGCTTTTACAATGCCTTGGTTGTCGCCCTGAACGCCGCGCGGCGTGGCCCGACCTATAATCCGGTGACCTGAGCACAGTCGGAAATCGGGTGGTTTCGCGCCGCCCCCTTCCCTACATTTCCAGTCATGATGACCCTTGCGATACATGACCAGCGCCTGACCAAACCGGGCACCCAGAACGCCGCGTTGCGCGACTATGATTCGGTGCGGCGGGCGATCGCGTTCATCTCGGCGAACTGGCGCGCGCAGCCGACCATCGAGGCGATGGCGGATGCCGCCGGCGTGACGCCGGACGAACTGCACCATCTGTTCCGCCGCTGGGCCTCGATCACGCCGAAGGCTTTCATGCAGGCGCTCACCCTCGACCACGCCAAGAACCTGCTGCGGGATTCCGCCAGCATCCTCGACGCGGCGCTCGACTCCGGCCTGTCGGGGCCGGGCCGGCTGCACGATCTCTTCGTGACGCATGAGGCGATGTCGCCGGGCGAATGGAAGAACGGCGGCGCGGGGCTCACCCTGCGCTACGGCTTCCATCCCTCGCCGTTCGGTACCGCGATCGTGATCGCCACCGACCGCGGCTTGTCGGGCCTCGCTTTCGCCGATCACGGCGAGGAGAAGATCGCGCTCGCCGACATGACGCGGCGCTGGCCGAACGCCACCTATGTGGAAGATCACGACGGCACCGCGCCGATCGCAGCGCGCATCTTCGATCCAAAGCTGTGGCGGCCGGATCAGCCGCTGCGCGTGGTGCTGATCGGCACCGATTTCGAAGTGCGGGTGTGGGAGACGCTCTTGAGAATTCCGATGGGGCGCGCGGTGTCCTATTCCGACATCGCCTGCAACATCAACAATCCGAAGGCCTCGCGCGCCGTCGGCGCGGCCGTCGGCAAGAACCCGGTCTCCTTCGTCGTGCCCTGCCATCGCGCGCTCGGCAAGAGCGGCACGCTGACCGGCTACCATTGGGGCATCACCCGCAAGCAGGCCATGCTGGGCTGGGAAGCCGGGCAGCTGGGGCTGCAGTAGGCGTAACAAGCACAGTGCCGTAGGGTGGGCAAAGGCGCAAAGCGCCGTGCCCACCATCTCTCTTAAACCGCTGACGCTGCGTGGGCACGCTGCGCTTTGCCCACCCTACGGCACCGCGTGTGTGGCGAAACTCAGCCCGCCAGATCCAGCTTCGAGGCCACGGTCGAGTCGGCGTTGAGGCGGTAGATGATCGGCACGCCGGTCGCGAGCTCGCGCTTCAAAATGCCTTCGGGCGAGAGCTTTTCCAGCACCATGATCAGCGCGCGCAGCGAGTTGCCGTGGGCGGCAACCAGCGTGCGCTTGCCGTTGAGCACGCCGGGCAGGATCTCCTGCACGTAATACGGCAGCGCGCGCGCGAGCGTGTCCTTCAGGCTTTCGCCGCCGGGCGGCGGCACGTCGTAGGAGCGGCGCCAGACATGGACCTGCTCCTCGCCCCATTTCTTGCGGGCGTCGTCCTTGTTGAGACCGGAGAGATCGCCGTAGTCGCGCTCGTTCAGCGCGAGGTTCTTCGAGGTCGGCAGACCCTCCTGGCCAAGCTCGGCAAGAATGAGATCGAGCGTGTGCTGCGCGCGCGTCAGCACCGAGGTGAAAGCGACGTCGAACACCAGGCCCTGTGCCTTCAGCTTGCGGCCGGCTTCCTTGGCTTCGTTCACACCGAGCTCGGTGAGGTCGGGGTCCTTCCATCCCGTGAACAGGTTCTTCAGATTCCATTCGCTCTGGCCATGGCGCACGAGCACGAGAAGACGTTCGCTCATCAACTGCTTTCCGTGTTGTTCAGTTTAGATGTCGGATAGGCCGAGCACGTCGGCCATGGAGTAGTGCCCCGGCTTCTTGCCATGCGCCCATAGTGCCGCCTTCAGCGCGCCATGTGCGAACAGCATGCGGTCCTCGGCCTGATGCGACAGCGTCAGGCGCTCGAACGCGCCGAGGAAGGTCACGCTGTGATCGCCGGCGACGGTGCCGCCGCGCAAGGAGGCAAAACCGATATGTCCCGGCTTGCGCGCGCCGGTGATGCCGTCACGCCCACGCTCGGAATGGTCATCGAGGCTGACGCCGCGGCCACTGGCTGCGGCCTGGCCCAGCATCAGCGCCGTGCCCGAGGGCGCATCGACCTTCATGCGGTGATGGGTCTCGACGATCTCGATGTCAAAGCTCTGGTCGAGCGCCTTGGCGACGCGCTTGACCACGGCGGCGAGCAGATTGACGCCGAGGCTCATATTGCCCGACTGCACCACGACGGCGCGGTTGGTGACGCTCTTGATCACCGCATTGTCGGAGCCGGACAGCCCGGTGGTGCCGATGACGTGCACGAGGCCGCGTTCGGCGGCGATCGCGACATTGGCGATGGTCGCCGCCGGCACGGTGAAATCGAGGATGCCGTCGGCGTCCTTGGACATCGCCCAGAGATCGGCGGAAAGCTTGATGCCATTGGCCGGCAGGCCTGCGAGCACGCCGGCATCCTTGCCGAGCAGGTCGGAGCCCGGCGCCTCCAGCGCGCCGGCCAGCACCGCACCCTTGCTCTCGGCAATTGCCCGCACCAGCGCCCGGCCCATCCGGCCGCCGGCTCCCGCAACAATCAACCGCATGTCGGACATGGTGTGATCCTCTTCGGAGCCGTTGTAGCGGGGGGAGGCAGTTCCGGCAACCGAGGGGGATCTGGGGCGGTGACGCGCTCTTACCCTCCCCTGGAGGGGGAGGGTCGATCGCGCGCAGCGCGAGCGGGGTGGGGTGACGGTCCCTCCGCGACGAACAGTGCCCGCGTGGAGAGATCACCCCACCCCGCTGCGCATTCCGCTTCGCTCCATGCTCAGCGACCCTCCCCCTCCAGGGGAGGGTAAGAAAGCGTCTCAGCCGTCCTGCGGCTGCGGGCCGTCATAGCCCTCGATGACGATGAGGTCGGCGATCGAGTGTGGCTGGCGCACCTTGATGTTGGCCTGGTATTCCGGCGAGTTGTAGCAGGCGAGCGCGGTCTCGTAGTCCGGGAATTCGATCACGACGTTGCGGTTGCGGCTGGCGCCTTCGACGGCGGTGAACTTGCCGGCGCGGACGACGAAGCGGCCGCCCCATTTCTGGAAGATGGGACCGTTGGCGATCGCGTAGGGCTTGTAGCCCTCGTCATTGCTGACATCGACACGCCCGATCCAGTAACCCTTTGCCATTGTTCTTCTCCCTGTTGTTGGTGGGTTAACCGAGCGCCTGCGCGATCTCGGCGTGGATGGCTTCGGCTGTTGCCCTGGGATCGACAGCCTCGATCACGGGTCGCGCAACGACGAGGTAGTCGGCACCCGCAGCGATCGCGCGCCCGGGGGTCATGATGCGTTTTTGATCGCCAGCGGCCGTGCCGGCGGGCCGGATGCCTGGGGTGACGAGACTCGTCTGGTGCCCCACGATCTTGCGCAGATTGCCGACCTCCTCCGGCGCGCAGACAATGCCGGCAACGCCAAGCGCCTGCGCTTGCGCCGCCCGCGCTTCAACCAGTTCGGAAACGTGGAGTCGATAGCCCGCTGCATGCAGGTCGTCGTCGTTGTAGGAGGTCAGCACAGTGACGGCGAGAATTTTCAACCCGGAGCCCGCGCAACCTTCGACCGCCGCCTTCATCGTCTGCGGATAGGCATGGACGGTCAGAAAGGTAGCGCCGAGCCTGATGATGCTCTGAACACCCTGCATCACGGTATTGCCGATGTCGTGCAGCTTGAGATCGAGAAAGACCTTCTTGCCGCTGTCGGCAAGCTTGGCGACGAGGGGCAGCCCGCCGGCGTAAGCGAGGCGATAACCGATCTTGTAGAAGGTGACGCTGTCGCCGAGCCTTGCGACCATCGCCTCCGCGGCATCCACGCTGGGCAGATCGAGGCCTACGATCAGGCGGTCCCTTGGGGCGATTTCGGCTGGCGTCATGTCACCTCACATCATGCGTTGGGAAACGTCGATCAACTGCGCGACCAGCTCCTTCAAGGCGGCGATATCGCCCTCGTTCTTCAGCCTGTCCATATCGTCATAGGCCTGGTCGGCAAAGGCGAGCGTGAGCTGGCTCGCAATCACATTGGCGTGGCAGGAGGAGAGGATCAGCCGCAGCGCCTGCAGCGCGCGGGCGGCACCTAACCGGCTCTGGGACGCGCCGGCAAGCGCGAAGACGCGGTTGCGGAACACCTCGCCGCGCGCCTCGTGCAGCTCGTGCACGCGGCTGACCCAGTCGATCGCGTTCTTCAGCAGCGGCGGCACCGAGGCGTTGTATTCGGGCGAGACGATGAGGACGCCGTGATGCGCGCCGATCATGCGCTTCAGATTGATCGCGTGCTTGGGCACGCCGGATTTGGCCTGGAGATCGCCGTCGTAGATCGGCAGCGGAAAATCGGCGAGCGAGATGCGGGTGACGTCGACGCCGGCCTGCGCGAATTCGTAGGCCGCCACCGCCGCCAGCTTCGCATTGTGCGAGCCGGTGCGCAGCGAGCCGGGAATGATCAGGATCTTGGGAGCTGGCATCCAATCCCACGCGTTCGGCGAAACGAGCCCGCCGCGCAAAGGAGGAGCCGGCGGAATTAATGCTTGCGATACACCCAGACGCGGGCCGGCGGAAGGTTCATCCAGATCCGTTCCGAGGCCTCTGTGGACACGCCGGGCAGCGATTTCGGGATCGGCGGCACCACCGCATAGGTGAACTGGATGAAGGGCGCACCAGGTGCGAGAGCGGTGAAGGCATCGCGGACGAGCCGCAGCCGCGTCAGCATCGGTTTTGTGACGAGCGGCAGGCCGGACACGACCGCACTGGCCGGCGCGCTCAAGACATTCCAGAGCGTATCGCGCAGGCGATAGGCATCGCCCTGCACCACCTTGGCTTGCGGGTAGCGGTCACGCAGCAGCGCGCAGAAGCCGGGATTGTATTCGACGAGAACGAGACGCTTCTGGTCGACGCCGCGCTCGATCAGCGCGGAGGTGATGGCGCCGGTGCCGGGTCCGAGCTCGACCACCGGTGCGTCGGAATCGGGATCGACATAATGCGCCATGGTCCGCGCCAGCAGCTTGCCGGACGGCATCACCGCGCCCATGTGCAGGGGCTTTTCGATCCACGACCTGAGAAAGCGCACCTCGTCGTCAAGACGAGGCTTCTTCAACGCACGCGCGGACGATGGCAATGGCATGTCGGGACCGGACGGAACCGCGGGACCGCGGCGTGTCAGAAAATGGTCATAAAGACGTATAGGCCGGAGGCGATACGGTCAAGACGAGTCAATTCGCCCGATTGCCGAAGAAATCCTTGACCTTGGCGAAGAAACCCTCGGCTTCCGGCTGGGTGTTGCCGGAGGAGAGCTTTTCGAACTCGGCCAGCAATTCCTGCTGCTTCTTGGTCAGGTTCTGCGGGGTCTCGACCATGACCTGAACGTACATGTCGCCCATCTGGCGCGACCGCAGCACCGGCATGCCCTTTGATGCAATGCGGAATCGGCGGCCCGACTGGGTGCCGGCGGGCACCTTCACCTTGGTCTTGCCCTTCTCGATGGTCGGCACCTCGAATTCGCCGCCGAGCGCGGCGGTGACCATCGAGATCGGCACGCGACAATGCAGGTCGGCGCCGTCGCGCTGGAAGAACTGGTGCTGGGCCAGCGACAGGAAGATGTAGAGATCGCCGGGCGGCCCGCCGCGGACGCCGGCCTCGCCCTCGCCGGCGAGCCTGATCCGTGTGCCGTCCTCGACGCCTTGCGGAATGTTGACCGAGAGCGTCCGCTCGCGGGTCACCCGCCCTTGTCCCGAGCAGGACGGGCAGGCGTCCTCGATCATCTGGCCGCGGCCCTGACAGCCCGGGCAGGTCCGCTCCAGGGTGAAGAAGCCCTGCGACTGCCGCACGCGGCCGGCGCCGCCGCAGGTCGAGCAGGTCTTCGGCTTGGTGCCGGCCTTGGCGCCGATGCCCGAGCAGGCCTCGCAGGTGACCGAGACCGGAATCTCGATCTGCGCGGTCTTGCCGCCAAAAGCTTCCTCGAGGGTGATTTCCATGTTGTAGCGCAGGTCCGCGCCGCGCTCGCGGCCGCCGCGGCCACGCTGTCCGGCCATGCCGAACAGATCCTCGAAGATGTCAGAGAAAGAGGAGGCGAAGCCCGCACCGAAACCGGCGCCGCCGCCCTGCTCGAACGCGGCGTGGCCGTAGCGATCATAGGCGGCGCGCTTGTCCTTGTCCTTCAGGACCTCGTAAGCCTCGTTGATTTCCTTGAACTTGACTTCGCTGGTCTCATCCCCCGGATTGCGGTCGGGATGGAATTTCATTGCGAGCTTGCGGAACGACGATTTCAGCTTGCCTTCGTCGGCGTCGCGTTCGACTTCGAGGGTCTCGTAATAGCAGCGCTTGGTGGACGTGGACATGTGGGACTCGGTCTATCCAATCGCGATTCAAGTTGGAGCAAAACGACGTCGCCAAGCGACGATATAGGCAGCCTTCCGCCTTGCGGCAGAGGGCACCGTGCCTGCGTTCAGCATAACGGTCGGGAATTGATTGATCGTAACGGGCGCCTCGCCCCGTCCCGACACGACGGCCTCCCCCGCGAGGGAGGAGGCCGGTAGCGTGTGTGGGGTCCAAGCCGTCCGCATCGTCACCCTCTCGGGGCTTAAGCGGACTTCTTGTTGTTCTTGTCGTCGTCGACCTCGGTGAATTCCGCGTCGACGACGTCGTCCTTGGCCGCGTCCTTCTTGGCGTCGGCCTCGGCCTGCTGCTTGTACATGGCCTCGCCGAGCTTCATCGAAGCCTGCGCCAGCGTCTGGGTCTTGGCCTTGATCGCCTCGGCATCGTCGCCCTTCAGCGCTTCCTTGAGGTCGCTGACGGCATCCTCGATGGCGCGGCGCTCGCTCTCGGCAACCTTCGAGCCGTGCTCGGCCAAGGCCTTCTCGGTCGAATGCACCAGACCATCCGCCTCGTTCTTGGCGGTGACGGCCTCGCGACGCTTCTTGTCCGCCTCGGCATTGGCCTCGGCATCCTTGACCATCTTCTCGATGTCGGCTTCCGACAGGCCGCCGGAGGCCTGGATGCGGATCTGCTGCTCCTTGCCGGTGGCCTTGTCCTTGGCCGAGACGTTGACGATGCCGTTGGCGTCGATGTCGAAGGTCACCTCGATCTGCGGCATGCCGCGCGGGGCCGGCGGAATGCCCATCAGGTCGAACTGGCCGAGCATCTTGTTGTCGGCCGCCATTTCACGCTCGCCCTGGAAGACGCGGATGGTGACGGCATTCTGATTGTCTTCAGCCGTCGAGAACACCTGGCTCTTCTTGGTCGGGATCGTGGTGTTGCGGTCGATGATGCGGGTGAACACGCCGCCCAGCGTCTCGATGCCCAGCGACAGCGGGGTCACGTCGAGCAGCAGCACGTCCTTGACGTCGCCCTGGAGCACGCCGGCCTGGATCGCGGCGCCGATCGCCACGACTTCGTCCGGGTTGACGCCCTTGTGCGGCTCCTTGCCGAACAGCTGCTTCACGACTTCCTGGACCTTCGGCATGCGCGACATGCCGCCGACCAGCACGACCTCGCCGATCTCACCGGCGGTGACGCCGGCGTCCTTCAGCGCCTTGCGGCAGGGCTCGACGGTCTTCTGGATGAGGTCGTCGACCAGCGCCTCGAACTTGGCGCGGGTGAGCTTCATCGTCAGATGCTTCGGGCCGGTCTGGTCCGCGGTGATGAAGGGCAGGTTGATCTCGGTCTGCGTCGTCGAGGACAGCTCGATCTTGGCCTTTTCAGCGGCTTCCTTCAGACGCTGCAGGGCAAGCTTGTCGTTGCGCAGGTTGATTCCCTGCTCCTTCTGGAATTCGTCGGCGAGATAGCCGACCAGGCGCATGTCGAAATCTTCGCCGCCGAGGAAGGTGTCGCCGTTGGTCGACTTCACCTCGAACACGCCGTCGCCGATTTCGAGAATGGAGATATCGAACGTGCCGCCGCCGAGGTCGTACACCGCGATGGTGCCGGCCTTGGTCTTGTCGAGGCCATAGGCGAGCGCGGCCGCGGTCGGCTCGTTGATGATGCGCAGCACTTCAAGGCCCGCGATCTTGCCGGCGTCCTTGGTCGCCTGGCGCTGGGCGTCGTTGAAGTAGGCGGGAACGGTGATGACGGCCTGCTCGACCTTCTGGCCGAGATGGGCTTCCGCGGTCTCCTTCATCTTCTGCAAGATGAACGCCGAGACCTGCGAGGGCGAGTAGGTCTGGCCGTCGGCCTCGACCCAGGCGTCGCCGTTGGAAGCCTTCACGATCTTGTAGGGAACGAGCTTCTTGTCCTTCTCGACCATCGGGTCGTCGTAGCGGCGGCCGATGAGGCGCTTCACTGCGAAGAAGGTGCGCTCGGGATTGGTGACGGCCTGGCGCTTGGCCGGCTGGCCGACGAGGCGCTCACCGTCATCCGTGACGGCGACGATCGAAGGCGTCGTGCGCATGCCTTCGGAATTCTCGATGACTTTGGCGTTCTTGCCATCCATCACGGCAACGCACGAATTCGTGGTGCCGAGGTCGATCCCAATGACCTTTCCCATGGTCCTGATATCCTTCTTTTTGCGGCAGGTTGGCTGGGCCCAAGAGGCACCCGAACCGAAACCCCCTAAGATCAAACATCCGCGATATTGCGATGATTGAGGCTCATATAGGAGGGGGGGAGGGGCCCGCAAGGACCGAAGCTACGTTTCTGCCGCTAAAACATTGGGTTTTGGAAGGTGATATCCGGGCTCAACCGCCCTTGCGGGTGAGGAAATATTAACAGGTTCGGGCCTCGGCAAGCCCCTGCACCCGCGGGCCCGGGTCGCCCTGTTACCGCAAGCCCAAACCCGGTAAAAGGCGGACCGGCCGGGCAGCCGCGAGCGCTGCTTCGCGCGACAAAGCGGCCCGGTGGCCAACCATCGAACGGCCTCAATGTGAACCAATCAGAGTGCCCATGAAGCTGATCCGCCCCCTCGCCGCGCTCGCCCTCCTCGCCGCTTCCGCGCTTCCGGCCTGCGCCGCCGACGCCGTGTTTCCGCCCGGCTTGCGTCTCGGCATGGTGCCGCTGATCGGCCTCAGCACGGCCAAGACCTTTCCGGGCTTCGAGAGCGAGGACGGCAGCGTCAAGGTGCTGGTCACCGAGCTGCCGCCGGCGGCCTATGGCGAGGTCGTGAGCGCCTTCAATTCCAATCCCGGCGGGACGGGCGGCGTCAAGCAGGACAAGGTCGAGACCCCCGCGGGTCTAGCCTATTTCACCACCGAAAGCGGCAAGGCCGGCGATACGCCGGTGAAGCGCTATTCGATGATCGTGCCCGGTGCCGGCTTCTCCGGCTATGTCGCGGTGCAGATCCCGGAGAATGCGACCAAGATCTACACGGACGAGGCGGTGCGGCAGATGTTCGCGAGCGCCACCACGCGCAGGCAGGTGTCGGCCGAAGAGCAGCTCGCACTGCTGCCGTTCAAGATCACTGATCTCGCCGACTTCAAGGATGTCCGGACGCT
The DNA here is from genome assembly GCF_025200865.1 of Bradyrhizobium sp. NC92. NCBI lineage: Bacteria > Pseudomonadati > Pseudomonadota > Alphaproteobacteria > Hyphomicrobiales > Nitrobacteraceae > Bradyrhizobium > Bradyrhizobium sp. NC92. The sequence continues at coordinate 231,081 of NZ_CP104171.1, read as the reverse complement.
GGCACCGGGCTCCAGCATCATCCTGGCCGACGGTGACGAGAGCGCCGGCTACGAGTCAAAGCCGTTCATCATCCTCGGCCTGATCGGCGCCACCCCGCAAGCCGCAGACGACCGCGCCCGCTTCGCCCAGGAGGCAGCGCGCCAGATTCCCGGCGTGCGCGAGTCGCGCATCACCATGTCCGAGCCGATCCGCATCAACGGCCAGCAGGGTTTCGAGACCAGGATCGACGGCGTCAGCGGCAAGGACAAGACCCCGGTTACCGTGGTGCAGTGGATCCGTTTCTCCACCGGCGGCACCTCGCTGCGCATCATCGCCAGCGCCCCGCGCGACCAGTGGCAAGCCGCCTTCACCCGCTTCCGCGCCGTGCGCGACGGGATTCAGCCGAAGGGGTGAGGCTCGAGGCTTCAACACATTCAGTGCCATCCCCGCCTAGTGCGCAATTGCGCACGGGGGCGGGGATCCATACCGCGTGACCTCACGGTTGCAGTCCGATACAGTACCAACGAAGAGTTTTCGCCAAAACTAGTCTCTGGGGTTATGGATCCCGGGCTCCCGCTTTGCGCGCCCCGGGATGACGATGATGTTGGGGCGATCAGCCCAACCGCTCATCAAAGCCGGCTGCATTTTCGGGCTTCTGTTCGTACACGAACGGAACTAGGCTTCCTCCCGTTGGATCATCCTGGAGGGAGGCATACATGCTGGTTCGGCGACAAGTCTTGGCAATGCTTGGAACGACGGCGCTGGCGACGCTGGCGCCAACCGCGCTGCTCGCGGCCGCATCGATCAAGCCGGACGATGCATCCGCGCTGCTCGTGATCGACGTGCAGAACTGCTTCCTGCCCGGCGGTAGCCTCGCGGTGAAGGAAGGCGAGCAGGTGGTGCCGGTCATCAACAAGATCTCGAAGGCATTTGCGAACGTGGTGCTGACGCAGGACTGGCACACGCCGGGCCACGTTTCGTTTGCGTCGGTTCATGCCGGCAAGAAGCCGTTCGAAACGGTCGATCTTCCCTACGGCAAGCAGGTGCTGTGGCCGGACCATTGCGTGCAGGGCACCGACGGCGCGGCGCTGTCGAAGGACCTCTCGATCCCGCACGCCGAGCTCATCATCCGCAAGGGTTTTCACAAGGACGTCGACAGCTATTCGGCCTTCCTCGAAGCCGACGGCAAGACCTCGACGGGGCTCGCCGGCTACCTGAAGGGCCGCAAGATCAAGCGCGTCTTCGTCGCTGGCCTCGCGACGGACTTCTGCGTCGCCTGGACCGCGCTCGACGCACGCAAGGCGGGCTTCGAGGTCTATGTGGTGGAAGACGCCTGCCGCGGCATCGACACGCAGGGCTCACTGGCAAAGGCCTGGGCCGATATGGCCAAGGCCGGCGTGAAGCGGATTCAGTCTGCGGATATCGCGGTGAGCGCGTAAGCAGCGCGCAACACCGGAAGACTCTCATCCTGAGGAGCGCGCTTCTTCGCGCGCGTCTCGAAGGATGAAGGCCGAGCTGCCAGAGCCGGGCCTGCATGGTTCGAGACGCCGCGCAAGGGCGCGGCTCCTCACCATGAGGGTCTGAGACTCAGTTCGCCGCGCCGCTCTGCTCGTTGTTGTTGTTCGCCGCAGACGCAGCCTTTGCGCCGCCCTTGGCGACGCCGACCAGCGCCGGGCGCAGCACGCGATCGCCGATGGTGTAGCCGGCCTGCATGATCTGCACCACGGTGCCCGACGGCACCGACGCATCGGGCACTTCGTACATCGCCTGGTGGAAGTTCGGGTCGAACTTCTGGCCCAAGGGATCGAGCTTCTTCACGCCGTGCTTTTCCAGCGCGTTGAGCAGCGAGCGTTCGGTGAGCTCGACGCCCTCGATCAGCGCGATCAGGCCGGGATCGGCCGCGGCACGCGCTTCGGCCGGAACGGCATCGAGCGCACGCTGAAGATTGTCGGCGATATCGAGCACGTCGCGGGCGAAGCCGGTGATGCCGTAGAGGCGGGCGTCGGCGACCTCCTTGCTGGTGCGCTTGCGCAAGTTCTCCATCTCGGCCAGCGTCCGCAGCATGCGGTCGCGCGCCTCGGCGGCTTCCTTCTGCAACGTCTCGACCGCGCCGGGCTCGGGATCGTCGGGCATGATGTAGGGTTTCGACACCACGGGCTCGCCGGTCGCTGCAGTCGTGTCTTCGGGTTGCCGGTCTTGCTCGGTCATCGGCTCTGGTCTCGAACTCGTTTCAGGGATGTTGGCCCGGATATCGTGCTTAAGCCCACGAAAATCAAGCGCCCGTGATCGGCGGAAAGGCCGGTCAGCCCCCCAACAGGCGGCTGACGATGCGGGCGGCGTAGTCCACGGTCGGGATCACGCGGGCATAATTCAGCCGCGTCGGGCCGATCACGCCGAGAACGCCGACGATGTGGCCGGCGGCATCCCGATAGGGCGAGATGATGGTGGAGGAGCCCGACAGGGAAAACAGCTTGTTCTCCGAGCCGATGAAGATCCGCACACCCTCGGCGGTCTCGGCCCGGCCGAGCAGGTCGATCACGCCGCGCTTGGTCTCGAGATCGTCGAACAACAGCCGCACGCGCTCCAGATCCTCCAGCGCATGCAGGTCTTCGAGCAGATTGGCATGGCCGCGGACGATGAGCTGGCGGTCCTCATTCTCGCCGCCGGACCAGCTGGCGATGCCGGCCGAGATCACTTTCTGTGTCAGCTGATCGAGCTCGGCACGGGCCTCGCCGAGTGCGGTCTCGAGCTCGAGCCGCGCCTCGGCCAGGGTGCGGCCGCGGATCCGCGCATTGAGGAAATTGCCGGCCTCGGTCAGCGCCGAGGAGGGAACTCCGGGCGGCAGCGTCAGCACGCGGTTCTCGACCTGGCCATCCTCGCCGACCAGGATGACAAGCGCTTTTTCGGGTTCCAAGCGGACGAATTCGATGTGCTTCAGCCGCGCATTGGATTTCGGCGTCAGCACGACGGCGGCGGCCCGGGTCAGGCCGGAGAGCCGCATCAAGGCCTGGTCCAGCGCCGCCTCGACCGACTGCGCCTCGCCGACGGAGGAGAGCTGGCTCTGGATCGACTGCCGCTCGGCCTCATTGAGGTCGCCGACCTGCATCAGGGCGTCGACGAAGAAGCGCAGGCCCAGTTCCGTCGGCAGCCGGCCGGCGGAGGTGTGCGGGGCATAGATCAGGCCGAGCTGTTCCAAATCGGCCATGACGTTGCGGACCGAGGCCGGCGACAGCGGCATGGCGATCAGGCGGGAAATATTGCGCGAGCCGACCGGCTCACCGGTCGCGAGATAGCTTTCGACAATTTGACGAAAGATGTCGCGGGAACGCTCGTTGAGCTGGGCAAGGCCTGCGCGCGGCGCGATCAGATGGATCGGATCGTGATGGGCCACAGACGGTAACTCCTCTCAGATCCTTATAATTTGTCCATCCGGGCCGCTTCTGACAAGCGCGGCGTTTGCAGGCCGACGGCCAGGAGGTGAATAAGCCCTTGCCGCCCACCCCCGCCCCACCTACAAGCACCGCGAACAGCCTTTTCCCGTGAGTTTTTGGAGATTTCCCATGCGGCCAAGCCGCCGTGCGCCCGACGAATTGCGCCCCGTGACGCTGGAGCGCGGCGTGGTCAAATATGCGGAAGGCTCGTGCCTGGTGAAATTCGGCGACACCCATGTGCTGGTCACCGCCACGCTGGAGGAGCGCCTGCCGCCGTGGCTGAAGGGCCAGGGCCGAGGCTGGGTCACCGCCGAATACGGCATGCTGCCGCGCGCGACCTCCGAACGCACCCGCCGCGAGGCCTCCGCCGGCAAGCAGAGCGGCCGAACCGTCGAGATCCAGCGCCTGATCGGCCGCTCGCTTCGCACCATCGTCGATCTCGAAGCGCTCGGCGAGCGCCAGATCACGGTCGATTGCGACGTGCTCCAGGCCGACGGCGGCACCCGCACGGCCTCGATCACCGGCGCCTGGGTCGCGCTTGCCGATTGCCTCAACTGGATGAAGGCGCGCAACATGGTGAAGACCAACGTGCTGCGTGACAACGTCGCCGCGATCTCCTGCGGCATCTACAACGGCACGCCGGTGCTCGATCTCGACTATGCCGAGGATTCGGAAGCCGAGACCGACGCGAATTTCGTCATGACAGGCGACGGCCGCATCATCGAGGTGCAGGGCACCGCGGAACGCGAGCCGTTCACGCAGGACGAGTTCCTGAAGCTGATCGCCCTGGCGCAGAAGGGCATCGCGCGCCTGGTGGACTTGCAGAAACTGGCCGTGGCGTAGTCAATAGGCCCATGCACCGCCGAATCACCGACAAGCTCGTCATCGCCACCCACAATCCCGGCAAGCTCGCCGAGATGAGGGAGCTGCTCGCGCCGTACGGGATCGAGGCGGTGTCGGCCGGCGAGCTCGGCCTGGACGAGCCCGAGGAAACCGGCAACGATTTCCGCAGCAACGCCGCGATCAAGGCGATCGCCGCAGCGCAGGCGACCAAGCTTCCCTCCTTCGCCGACGATTCCGGCATCGTGGTCGACGCGCTCGACGGCGCACCCGGAATCTACAGCGCGCGCTGGGCCGGCCCGACCAAGGATTTCAACGCGGCGATGGCGCAGATCGAGCGCCTGCTGCAGGAGCGCGGCGCCACCACGCCGGACAAGCGCAAGGCACACTTCGTCTCCGCGCTTTGCGTCGCCTGGCCCGACGATCATCGCGAGGAGGTCGAGGCGCGCGTCGACGGCACGCTGATCTGGCCACCGCGCGGCACGGCCGGCTTCGGCTACGACCCGATGTTCCTGCCGGACGGGCACACGCGAACCTTCGGCGAGATGGAAAGCATCGAAAAACACGGCCTGCCGCCGCTTGGCCTCGGCCTGTCGCATCGCGCCCGCGCCTTCGTGAAACTGGCGGAGATCTGCCTTGAGCCGCGCTAAGGAAGCCTTCGGCGTCTACGTGCACTGGCCGTTCTGCCTGTCGAAGTGCCCCTATTGCGACTTCAACAGCCACGTCCGCCACGCCGCGATCGACGAGGCGCGGTTTGCGGCCGCCTTCGCGCGCGAGATCGCAACGACGGCCGAGCGCGCCCCCGGCCGCGAGGTCACCTCGATCTTCCTCGGCGGCGGCACGCCCTCGCTGATGCAGCCCGCCACGGTTGGCGCGGTGTTAGATGCGATCGGCAAGCACTGGACCGTCGCCGGCGACGTCGAGGTGACGCTGGAAGCGAACCCGACCAGCGTCGAAGCCACGCGCTTTGCCGGCTATCGCAGCGCCGGCGTCAACCGCGTCTCGCTCGGCGTGCAGGCACTCGACGACGCCTCGCTGAAGGCGCTCGGCCGCATGCACAGCGCACGCGAGGCGCTCGATGCCGTCGCCATCGCGCGCCGCGCGTTCGACCGCTATTCGTTCGACCTGATCTACGCCCGGCCCGACCAGACGCCGGCGATGTGGGCCGACGAGCTCAGGCACGCGATCGATGAAGCGGCCGAGCATCTGTCGCTCTATCAATTGACGATCGAGGAAGGCACGCCGTTCTTCGGCCTGCACCAGGCCGGCAAGCTGAAGACGCCGGACGAAGCGGTCGCACGCGCGCTCTACGACGTCACGCAGGAGACCTGCGACAAGCTCGGCCTGCCCGCCTACGAGATCTCCAATCACGCCCGGCGCGGCGCCGAGTGCCGGCACAATCTGGTGTATTGGCGCGGCGAGGAATATGCCGGCATCGGCCCCGGCGCACATGGCCGCCTCGACATTGACGGGATCAGGCACGCCACCGCCACCGAGAAGCGTCCGGAGGCCTGGCTGATGCGGGTCGAGACCAACGGCGATGGCGTCGTCAGCGACGAGCTCCTCAACAGCGAGGAGCGCGCCGACGAATTCCTGCTGATGGGTTTGCGTCTCGCCGAAGGCATCGATCCCGAGCGCTACAGGGCCCTCGCCGGCCGCCCACTCGACCCCCGCCGCATCGCGCTGCTGCGCGAGGAAGGCGCGATCACCGTGGATGGCACGGGACGCCTGCGCGTGACCAGCAGCGGATTTCCGGTGCTGGATGCGGTGGTCGCGGATCTGGCGGCGTAAGGAGCTCTCGGTAGTGTAGGGTGGGTTAGCGAAGCGTAACCCACCATGCTCCCATTCGCCGGACGAAGTTGGTGGGTTACGCTTCGCTAACCCGCCCTACCCGTCGTCCTACTACGCCCCAAAGCTCTTCGGCGATCCCGCCACCGCAGCACCGCCGCCTTGCGTCACTTTCATCACGGCAAGGCCACGTTCATTGGTGCCATCCGCGCGGAAGCGGAACAGGCCGTCGATGCCGGCAAAGCCGGAGGGGTTGGTGAGCACGTCGGAGGAGAAGCGCTGGCCGCCTTGGGTGCGGGCCAGCGCGGCGACGAGCGCGACCGCATCATAGGCGAGCGTTGCGGTGCGGATCGGCTCCGCGCCGTGTTTGGTGCGGTAGCGGCCGGAGAAGGCGCGGAAGCCGGCCGGGTCGGGCGCGGCGTAAAGGCCGCCCTGCAGCGCGGCGCTGGCATAGACGCGCGGATTGTCCCACAGGCCGGTACCGAGCAGCTGGATGTTGCGCAGGTTCGCGCCCGCGGCGGTCATCGCATCCGCCACTGACACGACCGCATCGCCGTCATCGGCAATGAACAGCGCGTCCGCGCTGCCGAGCTGCTGCGCCACCGTGCGCGCGGGGGTGGCACGATCGGCGCCATATTTCTCGAACGTGACGATGCGCCCGCCCCGCCGCGGCACCGCCGCCTTCACCGCAGCCTCGACGACATTGCCATAGGCGTTGTCGGGTACCAGCACGGCGAAGGAGCGCTTTCCGATGCCGGCGGAATATTCGACGATGCGGTTGACGTCGGACTCCGGCAGGAACGACAACAGATAGACGCCGCGGCCGGCGATGCTGGAATCCGTCGAGAACGCGATCACCGGGATGCCGCGCGTGCGCGCGACCTGCGCCACCGCCGGCACCGATTGCGCAAACAGCGGCCCGAGGATGATCTCGGCGCCCTCGTCGACCGCCTGCTGCGCGCCGGCTTGCGCGCCTTGCGGGCTGCCATTGTCGTCCTTGATCAGGAGCTGGATGTTCGGGTTCTGGAACTCGGCCAGCGCCATCTCGGAGGCATTGCGCATCGATTGCGCGGCGAGCCCGGCGTTACCGGCAGCGGAGAGCGGCAGGATCAGACCGACCTTCACGCCGCCGGTGCCGGCGGTCGTCGCCTGCTGCTGCGGGCCTGCCGGCTGGGCCGGCGGTGCGGAGCTCGAGAACGGGTTGGAGAACTGGCTGAGACTCTGCTGCACGCCGGCGCAGGCCGACAGCACGGGCGCGCCGAGCAACAGGCCGAGCGCAGTCCGCCGGGTCGCCCCTGGCGATCGGGACCCCGGAACGGGAGACTTTGGATGACGCGGGCCGACCATGGCAGCTTCTCTTCTGACCGGCCGTGCGCCAGCCGATCACGACATTGCTTTCCGCGACACAGGCCGCGGATTCAGGCAGTGTGTCGGCAAATAGTTAACCAAAACAAAAGGATAACAACCGCTTAACGCGGCCGCAATCCCGTCCCGGCAGCTCTTCGCCGTCACTCATTCACTCATCAAGGCGGCGTTTCCGTCGCGAATATGGCGCGAGGGCCCTCACTCCCTCCCGACGTGATCTTCGACCGATCACATTCCCGTCCGTTCCTCGCCCTCACCTCGGCACGATCTTTTTCGGCGAGCCGGTTCCCAGCCCCACAGATCGTGCCTAAGTTGACTTCATTATGCGCGCAAAGCCGGCCCCGATAAATATGCCTGAAGCTCAAGACGCCGCCTCGCGCGGTTTCTCCATCGATGCCCATCGGCTTGCGGCGCCGAAGGCGGCGCCAGGCCTCCATCTGGTCGCGACCCCGATCGGCAATCTCGGCGACATCACCGTGCGGGCGCTCCAGACGCTCGCCGGCGTCGACGTCATCGCCTGCGAGGACACCCGCATCACGCGCCGCCTGACCGAGCGCTATGCGATCACGGCACAGCTCAAGCCCTATCACGAGCACAATGCGGAGGCCGCGCGTCCAAAAATCCTCGAAGCCCTCGGACAGGGCGGCTCGGTCGCCCTGGTGTCGGACGCCGGCACGCCGCTGATCTCCGATCCCGGCTTCAAGCTGGTGCGCGAGGTCTGCGCCGCCGGCCATGCGGTGTATGCGCTGCCCGGCCCGTCCTCGGTACTAGCGGCGTTGTCGGTCGCAGCCCTGCCGACCGACCGCTTCTTCTTCGAAGGCTTTTTGCCGGCGAAATCCGCGGCGCGAAAGTCGCGCCTCGCCGAGCTCGCCCGCATCGACGCGACGCTGGTGATGTTCGAATCCGGCAACCGCGTGCAGGACACGCTCGCCGATCTCGCCGAGATCATGGGGGCGCGCGAGGCCGCGATCTGCCGCGAGCTGACCAAGCTGCATGAGGAGATTTCGCGCGCACCATTGAGCGAACTGGCGCGCGAGGCCGATACGCTGGAGACGCGCGGCGAATTCGTGCTGGTGATCGCGCCGCCCGCGGCCGACGCCGAGGTTCTGACATTGGACGCACTCGACGGTCTGTTGCGCGAGCAGCTTGCCGCGCACAGCGTTAAAGATGCCGTGGCGCATGCGGTCGCGCTCTCGGGCCGGCCGCGCCGCGAGGTCTATGCCCGCGCGCTCGAGCTCGCAAAGGATTCGCGGGGCGGCGATGGCGAAGACTGAGACTCCTGCGGAGCCAAAGGTCGCCTCGCCGGAGCGCGTGGCGGCGTTCCAGACGGGGATTTCCGCGGAGAGCCGCGCCGCCGCCTACCTGATGGCCAAGGGCTACCGCATTCTCGCCAAACGTTACCGCACGCCGCATGGCGAGATCGACATCGTGGCGCGGCGCCGCAACCTGATCGCCTTCGTCGAGGTCAAGGCACGCGCCACGCTGGACGATGCCGCCTTTGCCGTGACGCCGCGCCAGCAGCAGCGCATCATCGACGCCGCCCAAGGCTGGCTCGCAGCGCATCCCGAGCATGCCGAATTTGAATTGCGATTCGACGCCATGCTGATTGCGCCGCGCTCGCTTCCGCGCCATGTGTTGGCGGCATTCGACGCCTCGACCTGAAAGGCAGCCCATGAAACTGAACGTCGCCGTCCAGATGGACCCCATCGCCCGCATCAACATCAAGGGCGATTCCACCTTCGCGCTGCTCTTGGAGGCGCAGAAGCGCGGCCATGGCCTGTCCTATTACACGCCCGACAAGCTCTCGATGGTCGGCGAGGAGCTGGTCGCACCGGTTCAGCTCCTGACCGTGCGCGACGAGCCCGGCGACCATTTCACCCTCGGCGAGCCCAAGCGCGAGGCTCTGAACGGCTTCGACGTGGTGCTGCTCCGCCAGGACCCGCCGTTCGACCTCGCCTACATCACCTCGACTCATTTCCTCGAGCGCATCCATCCGAAGACGCTGGTGGTCAACGATCCCGCCTCGGTGCGCAACGCGCCGGAAAAACTGTTCGTGATGAATTTTCCGCAGCTGATGCCGCCGACGTTGATCTCGCGCGACCTCGATGAGATCAACGCGTTCCGCGACAAGCACGGCGCCGTCGTCATGAAGCCGCTGCACGGCCATGGCGGCGCGGCGGTGTTCCGCGTGATGCCGCAGGACATGAATTTCGGCTCGCTGTTCGACATGTTCTCGGTGACGTTCAGGGAGCCCTGGGTGATCCAGCAATTCATCCCCGAGGTGAAGCACGGCGACAAGCGCATCATCCTGGTCGACGGCGAGTTCGCCGGCGCGGTGAACCGTGTGCCGGCGGCCGACGACCTCCGCTCCAACATGGTGCGCGGCGGCGCGGCGCAGGAGACCGAGCTCACGCCGCGCGAGCGCGAGATCTGCGCCACCGTCGGCCCGGCGCTGCGCGAGCGCGGCCTGTTGTTCGTCGGCATCGACGTCATCAACGGCAATCTCACCGAGATCAACGTGACCTCACCGACCGGCATCCGCGCCATCGCACGGCTCGGCGGCCCTGATGTCGCGGCGAAGATCTGGGACGCGATCGAAGCGAAGCGGAAGAAGTAGAGCTCTGCGCGTAGCCCGGATAGAGCGTTAGCGAAATCCGGGACGCCCACCACTCGCACCGGCCCCGGATTACGCTTGCGCTCCATCCAGGCTACGGACGATGCTCGCGGCCACCTCGCGCGCTAACGACGTATTCACCATGACGCCCCCGCGCCTCGCGTAAACGCGTGCTCCGACATGCGTGAAACTACGGGGCCGTTGGCCGGCTCAATAACGCCGCGTTCACCATCTGCCGAAAACCAGCATCGCGGCCGGCAATCGCGTTCGGCCTCGCAACACCCCTTATACTTTTGCTGCCTACTCATCGACGCGGGGGAACACGCCAGGTGCGGTTCGAGTGCCCCGCGTAAGAGTAGAAGCGTATGAATACCGCACGCATTGTCGTTCTCGTCATCGCTCTCGGCGCCGGCGGCGTCGCTGCATATCTGGCGAGCGGCTATCAGAATCCGCCCGCGGCCACCCTGCCCGTCGCCGAGAAGCTGCCGACGGTCGAGGTCCTCATCGCCAAGAACGACATCCAGCTCGGCCAGGCCGTGAAGCCCGAGGACCTGCAATGGCAGGCCTGGCCCGCGGCGACCGCCAGCAGCGCCTTCATCCGCCGCGACAGCAGGCCGGAGGCCCGGACCCAGATCGCAGGCTCGATCGCGCGCGTGCCGCTGATGCAGGGCGAGCCGATCCGCGAGCAGAAGCTGGTCAAGGCCGAAGGCTCCGGCTTCATGGCCGCGATCCTGCCGTCCGGGATGCGCGCCGTCTCCACCGAGATTTCAGCCGAAACCGGCGCCGGCGGCTTCATCCTGCCGAACGACCGCGTCGACATCGTCCTGACCCGCCGGCTGAAGAATCCGGACGGCGGCAACAGCAACGGTCCGACCGGCGGCAACGACCTCATCCTGTCGGAGGTCATTCTCACCAACATCCGCGTGCTCGCGATCGACCAGGCCCCGAAGGAAAAGGAGGGCCAGAACGCGGTCGTCGGCAAGACGGTCACGCTCGAGCTCCGGCCCGACCAGATCGCCACGCTTTCAGCCGCACGGCAGGGCGGCACTCTGACACTCGCACTGCGCAGCATCGTCGATGCCAACGCAGTCGACGGCACGCCCGAGGACCAGGCGATCAAGCGCCCGGGCGGCGTGAACGTGATCCGTTACGGCGTCCAGGCACGGCAACTGACGTCGCAGAAGTGATGGGGACAGCATGAACTACGGGGGTGATCGGACGGGCCTGCGCATTCGGGGGAAGCGCGCGGGCTCGGTCCTGACGGGGACGATCTTGATGCTGGGGCTGCTCGCGGCTCACGGCGTCGTCAGTGCCGCGGAGGCGCCGGTCGGCGACCAGGCGCCGATGCAGGCGTCGGATCTCAGCGTATCGTCGGTCGGGACGGTCGCACCGGCGCGGTCGCGCTTTCTGTCGCTCGGCATCGGCAAGTCCGTCGTCATCGACCTGCCGCGCGAGGTCAAGGACGTGCTGGTCGCCGATCCCAAGATCGCCAATGCGGTGATCCGCTCGGCGCAGCGCGCCTATATCATCGGTGGCCAGGTCGGCCAGACCAACGTCGTGTTCTTCGCCGCCGACGGCCAGCAGGTCGCCTCCTATGACATCGCGGTGAAGCGCGACCTCAACGGCATGCGTGCGGCGCTGCGGCAGTCCCTGCCCGGCGTCCAGATCGAAGGCGTCGGCGACAGCGTGATGCTGACCGGCTCGGTGTCGAGCCCGGTCGAGGCCCAGCAGGCCGGCGATGTCGCCGCAAAGCTTGTCGGCGGTTCGGACAAGGTCGTCAACAACATCGTCGTACGCGGCCGCGATCAGGTCATGCTCAAGGTCGTGGTCGGCGAAGTCCGCCGCGACATCGTCAAGCAGCTCGGTGTCGATCTCAGCGCCAGCCTGAACGCCGGCACCGCCGTGGTGAATTTCAACAATTCCAACCCGTTCTCGGTCTCCGGCGGGCCGATCGTCGGCAGCAATGGGCTCGGCGTCACCGGGCTCGCCAAGGGCGTCGCCACCGTCAACGCGACGATGCGGGCGATGGAGAGCGCCGGTGTCATGCGCACGCTGGCCGAGCCGAGCCTGACCGCGATCTCGGGCGAATCCGCCACTTTCGTCGCCGGCGGTGAATTTCCGATTCCCGGAGGCTATGCCTGCGATCCGGTCACACACGTCTGCACCACCCAGGTCACCTACAAGAAGTTCGGCATCTCCCTGAACTTCACCCCGGTCGTGCTCAGCGAAGGCCGCATCAGCCTGCGCGTGATGACCGAGGTCTCGGAGCTGTCGAACACCAACTCGATCACGTTGACGCAGGCCGTGTCCGGGAACTCGACCAACTCGATCACCATCCCTTCGGTGCAAACCCGCCGCGCCGAAACGACGCTGGAAATTCCGTCGGGCGGCTCGATGGCGATGGCCGGCCTGATCCAGCAGCAGACCAAGCAGGCGATCAACGGGCTGCCTGGTGTCGACCAGGTGCCGATCATCGGCGCGCTGTTCCGCAGCCAGGACTTCGTCAACAACGAGACCGAGCTGATGGTGATCGTGACGCCCTATGTGGTGCGCGCGGTGGCCCAGAAGGAATTGTCGCGGCCCGACGACGGCTTCGCGCCGGCCTCGGACGCGCAGAGGGCGCTGCTCGGCCGGGTCAACCGCCTCTACGGCGTCGCGAGCCGCGTCGATCCGGTCGCCGGCACGCCTGGTGATTTCGGCTTCATCATCGACTGAGACGAACGGTTTGGGGACCGGGCAAGACACGGGGCAAGAGGGGATCAGGCGATGACGAAGACGAGAGCCGATCGACGTCGCAGCGTAAGCATCGCGCTGGCACTGGCGGGGTTGTCCGTCATGCTGGGCGCCTGCAACACCACCGAGATCGTCACCCAGACGGTGCCGACCGATTATCGCCAGCGCCACCCGATCGCGGTGCAGGAAGGCAAGAAGTCGATCGTGATCTTCGTCGGCAAGAGCCGAGGCGGCCTCTCGGCTGCGCAGCATGCGGACGTCGCGGGCATCGCGCGGGACTGGGTGCGCGAAGGCAGCGGCTCCGTCGTCGTCGACGTGCCCGTCGACACCGCCAATTCGCGCGCGGCTGCCGCGAGCTATCAGGAGATCCGTTCGGTGCTCACGTCCGGCGGCGTGCCGTCGCGCGCCATCGTCCAGCGGCCCTATCGCCCTGACGATCCCGGGCTGCTGCCGACCATCCGCCTCAGCTATTCGAAGATCACCGCGGTCGCCGGCCCCTGCGGGCTGTGGCCGGAAGACGTCGGCCCCAACATCCTCGATCCCGGCTACAACGAGAACCGGCCCTATTTCAATCTGGGCTGCGCCAGCCAGCGCAATCTCGCCGCGATGATCGACAACCCGGCCGACCTCGAGCAACCGCGCGCCGAGACGCCCGCCTATACCGCACGGCGCGACATCGCGTTCGAGCGCTATCGCAAGGGCACGACGACGACCACCACCTATCCCGAATCCGACAAGGCCAAACTCAGCGACACCGGCAGATGACAGCCATCCACGACGAAGACGCGGACGATCCGCAGCATCCCGAGGAACATATCGCGCCGGTTCCTCGCATTTCGGTGCAAGCCTTTTGCGAGACCGAGCAGACGCTCAACGCGGTGACGGCGGCTGGCCAGGATCGCCGGCTCGCCAAGGCCCACCTCAGCGCCAAGGACGGCGGCCTCGCCGCGGCGATCGAAGCCTATGAATCGATGCCGACGCCGAACGTGATCGTCATCGAGTCCGACGGCACGCGCGACATCCTCGAGGGACTGGACGATCTCGCCGGCGTCTGCGATCCCGGCACCCGCGTGGTCGTGATCGGCAGCCCCAGCGACACCGCGCCCTATCGCGAGCTGGTGCGCCGCGGCGTCAACGACTACGTGGTCGGACCGGTCGAGACGCTCGACGTGGTCCGCTCGATCTGCAGCCTGTTCTCGGCCTCCGAGGCCATCATCACCGGCCGCGTCATCGCGGTGGTCGGCGCCAAGGGCGGCGTCGGCGCGTCCACGGTTGCGCATAATCTGGCCTGGACCATCGCCCGCGACCTCTCGCTCGATTCCGTCGTGATCGATCTCGACCTCGCCTTCGGCACCGCGGGCCTCGACTACAACCAGGATCCGGTGCAGGGCATCGCCAATGCGGTGCTGTCGCAGGACCGGCCGGACACGGCGCTGATGGAACGCCTGCTCGCCAAATGCACCGATCGCCTCAGCCTGTTGGCGGCGCCCGCCACGCTCGACCGCGTCTACGATTTCGGTGCCGAAGCTTTTGACGCGGTGTTCGACACGCTGCGCATGACGACGCCCTGCATCGTGCTCGACGTTCCCCATCAATGGTCCGGCTGGACCCGCCGCGCGCTGGTGAACGCCGACGACATCGTGATCGTGGCCGAGCCCGATCTCGCCAACCTGCGCAACACCAAGAACATGCTGAGCGTGCTGAAGGCGGCGCGGCCGAACGACCGGCCGCCGCTGTATTGCATCAATCAGGTCGGCATGCCCAAGCGCGCGGAGATCGAAGTCAAGGCCTTCGCCAAGACCATGGAGAGCCAGCCGATCGCGGTGATCCCATTCGATTCGAAACTGTTCTCGACCGCGGCCAATAATGGCCAGATGATCGCGGAGGTCTCCAGGAGCCACCGCACCACCGTTCTGTTCCAGAACATGGCGAACCGCCTCGCCGGCCGCGGCGAGGTGAAGAAACCGAAGCGCTCGCTGCTCGAGCCGCTGCTGAAGAAGCTGAAGGGCAAGTCGGGACGGAGCTCGGCCCCGCATCGCAAGGCGTCGTAGGCGTCACAGCAGAAGGGGCGGATTACCTGTCCGCCCGCTGCTGCTTCTTCGCCAGCAGCTGCTTCAGCGCCGCGACCTTGGCCGCGGCCTGGTCCGGCGGCAAATCTGCCTTCACGAGGATTTCGGCCTCGGCCTCGCGACCCTGCAATCCCAGCACGAGCGCCAGATTGGCGCGGACCCGCGCATCGTTCTGATTGCGCTGATAGGCGCGGCCGAGCACCTGTTCGGCCTTCGACAGATTGTTTTGCAGCATATAGGACAGGCCGAGATTGGACAGCACGGTCGGCTCGTTCGGCACGATCTTCAACGCCGCGGCGTAATATTGCTGCGCTTCCTCGTTGCGGCCGAGCTGATCGAGCACAGCGCCCTGCGCCGACAGGATGCGCCAATCGGGATCCTCAGGGCTATGCGCCCGGCCGAGGACGTCGAAGGCCTGCTGGAAATTGCCGTTGTCGGCGAGCGCGCAGCCATAGCCGGCGAGCAGCGCTTTGTTGCCGGGATGGGCGAGCACGGCCTGCTCGAGCACCGCGACCGCCTGCGCGCGCTGGCCGCTGTCGCGCAGCGCCTTGCCGTATTCGATGGCCATTGCGGGATCGCCGGGCTTGGCGCGATAGCGCTCGCGAAGTGCGTCCATCTCCGGCCTGGCGTCGGCCCTGGTGTCAGACTTGGCGCCGTCCTTGGCGGCGGACTCCTTCTTGCCGCCGAGCGCGCCGGTGACGTCCTCGATGCCGGTGGTCTGACAGCCGCCGAGGGCAAGGATCAGGACGGCAGAACACAGATATCTCGCCGGGGGAAAAGCGAGGGACGAACGCTTGGACATACTCTGATCACTCGGCAACTGATCAGAGATGCTTACCGATTAACGCTAAAGTCCCGTTAAGGAGGCAGGCCTGTCGAGGTTCAGTCGACGAATTCGGCACCGAATTCGCAGCCGATGCGCCAGCGCAGGCGGCATTGGCGGGAATAATCGGGCGCGAAGATGATGGTGAATTGCGGCGGCACTTCCAAAAATTCCGCCACCACCTTCACGCCGCCATCCGAAATGTCCGTGATCGTGCAATCCCGCGGCAGCGAGCCCGCGCCAAAATGGATCTTTGCGAGACGGCTGCACACCCGACGTTCGCTTCTCCGGCGATTTGCAAGCATTTACTTTTCACCCGTTAGACCACGGCCCATCCCGCAGGCCTAGCAGTAGCGGACATTCGTTGGAATGTGCTGAGGAGAGCGACTTGCATTCGAGACGTAGTCTCCGCGTCGCGTTTACGCCCGGTTAGGACTTGACCGGGCGCCAGCGGATTGTTCCCGTATTGTTCTTGCGGAAGCGGCCGCGCTCTGCTACCCCTAATTGCAGGACAGGGCAGGCTGGTTCGGCATGGTTCAGCGGGTTTCCACCGTCGCCTTTGAGGGGATCGAGGCCCGCGCGGTCGACGTGCAGGTGCAGGTCGCGCCTGGCCTGCCGGCCTTCGCCATCGTCGGCCTGCCGGACAAGGCGGTGTCGGAGGCGCGCGAGCGGGTGCGCTCGGCGCTGATCGCCTCGGGGCTGGCGCTGCCGGCACGGCGGATCATCGTCAATCTGGCCCCGGCCGACCTGCCCAAGGAGGGCAGCCATTACGACCTCCCGATCGCGCTCGGGCTGATGGCGGCGATCGGTGCGATCCCGCCGGATGCGCTGACCGGATTCACCGTGCTCGGCGAGCTCGGCCTCGACGGCTCGATCGCGCCCGTGGCCGGCGTCCTTCCCGCCGCGTTCGGCGCCAATATGCGCGAGGAGGGGCTGATCTGCCCGGCCTCCTGCGGCTCCGAAGCGGCGTGGGCGAGCCCGGACATCCAGATCGTTGCGGCGAGCTCGCTGATCCAGATCGCCAACCATTTCAAGGGCACGCAGGTGCTGTCGCGGCCGACGCCGAAAGTGCACGAGGCCGCCGCCTCGACGCTCGACCTGCGCGACATCAAGGGCCAGGAAAGCGCCAAGCGCGCGCTCGAGATCGCGGCCGCCGGCGGACATCATCTGCTCATGTGATTGCTTCAGTGCCCACGAGGGGCTACTGGAGACAACCATGAACCGCATCACCACCGCCGCCAGCCACCGCATCGTTGCTGCCGTCATCAAGACCAGCTGGGCCGTACAGACCGCAGGGGAACGCAAGCAAGCCCTTGGAGAGCGTATGGAGGCTTGGGCGCACCGCCTAGCCGTCCGCTGGCGCTGTGTCGATGACGTCTTGGCAACCATCACCGCAGAAGCCTTGGGACGCTGAGGAGCACACGATGGACGCCCAGCGGCAACCCAAGGCCTACAGCTACAAGCGCTTCTCAACCCCGGCTCAGGAGCAGGGAGACAGTTTGCGTCGGCAGACTGCCATGGCACAGGCATGGGCGGATCGTATGGGCGTCCCTCTCGATACCCAGCTGAACCTGATCGACCGTGGCGTGTCGGCTCTGCACGGCGCCAACAGGGACGTGGGAAACCTTGGTGCATTCCTGAGAGCCGTCGAGGACGGCACCGTGCCGAAGGGATCGTGGCTGCTGGTTGAAAACCTCGACAGGTTGAGCCGTGAGCCGGTGTTCGAAGCATCGTTCACCATGCAGAGTATCATCCGAGCAGGTGTCACCGTGGTGGACCTTTCGGACAACGGTGGACTGGGCCGGGAATACAACAAGACCACGCTCAACAGCCAAGAAGGGCTGATGCACATGATGGCGATGCTGCTGTCATTTGCACGCGGCAACCAAGAGAGCGTGCAGAAAGGAAGGCGCGTCGGGGAAGCCTATGCGAACAAGCGTGCCGTCTTCGCCAGCGAGCAGAAGATCACCAAGCCGTACACCAAGAGGCTCCCCGGGTGGTTACGTTGGAGCGATGAAACAGCCGCCTATGAGCTAATCGAGGAGCGGGCGGAGCGCCTGCGCTGGATGTTCGAAATGGCTGATGAGGGCGTGGGTGCACACAGCATCGCTGCACAGCTCAATGACGCCAAGGAAGACACATGGGGCGCCGGTGGGTGGAAGGCGAAATACTGGCATCGCAGCTATGTCCGCAAGCTGCTGACCAACAAGGCGGCCATCGGCGTCTTTGTGCCGCACACGGTGAGGAAGGTTGAAGGCAAGCGCACCAAAGAACGCAAACCGCAGGAGCCTATCCTGCACCGCTTCCCTGCTGCAGTTGACCGCGAGCTATTCGAGCGAGTGACTGCCCGCCTCAGTACCACCGAGGCACGCGGCAAGAATGCCAAGGCGCCTGTGCGCTCCATCTTCGCAGGCTTGGTGAAGTGCCAGCACTGCGGAGGCACCGTTACCAGAGTGAACAAGGGCGCGCACACGTATCTCGTTTGCGCCGCTGCTCACGCAAAGGCTGGAACCTGCAAGTACGAGAGCGTTCCCTACGATCAGTCGGTGAGAGCGTTCAGGACCAGCCTTCACCGCACCCTCGACAGCGCACCCCGGGGAAATGACACGACCGACATTGACGCCCAGATAGAGCAACTGCGGGTGGAGATTGATGCTGGTGAAGACGCCGTTAACGAGTTGCTGGAGCTGGCTATCGCTGACAAGAGCAGCGCAGCGAGGGAGCGACTGCGGCGATACGAGCAGGAACTGGAAGACCGCAGGAACGACTTGAGGACCGCTCTTGAGCGCCGTGGTGTGCTCATGGGCACCAACGTGGAGAAGCGCTTAGCGGCCGTGGAGAAGGCGCTCACTGCGGAACCTTTGGACACTGAGGCGGCCAACAAGGCCCTACGTGGCGCGGTGAGCAAGATGATCATGAGGCCACAGGACGGCCGCTTAGACATCCTATGGCACCACGCGGACCAGCCGCAGGAGACGCTGTTCATGACGAAGCGTTTCGACTGGGACGGACAGCAGATTGCAGACCAAGAACAAGAAGACGCGGAATGAAGCACCAACTCAGCAAGATCAGACCATTAGACGCGGCGAAGTCCCTTCAGGAAGCCGAGAAGCTGATTGAAAGGCCCAACGTGACCAGCGGGCAACCGGTGTTTGTCCAGGTGCCACCGCAGGACATCCGAGAGCGCTTGGAGTTGTTCCAGCCGCGGCGGCCCGGTTATGGCCTGAGCAAGGTTGATACGAGGCACGTCAACAGCCTCGCCACGCGGATACAGCGGAAGGACATGGACCCGCCGCTGGTTGTGAAGCTGAGGACCACCAACCCCTACACAGAGGCCGTGGACGGACATGAGTGGGTGGTGGTTGATGGACATCACCGCCTTGCCGCCTACCGGAAACTGAAGCACACCGCACCGATCAGGTGTGAATGGTTCGCAGGCACGGTGCGTGAGGCCACAGACGAGAGCCTACGGCGCAACGAGAAGACGCACTTGTTAGTCCAGCAAGGCGATAAGCACGAGGAGGCTTGGAAACGAACATTACTGGGCTGGGGCAGCAAGCGAGAGGTGGTCAAGCTCACGGGTGCTGGCGAGGGTACGGTAGCCAAGATGCGCCGGGCCATAAGGTGCCACCAAGGGTTCAATAAGACCGAGCAATCCGCTGCTGACCGCCTGTGGGGCGAGAAACTGAATAGAGAGTTCGGCACGGACCTGCGCGCCCACACTTGGAACAAGGTCAACGGGGTGCTCTTGGACCTGACGCCCAAGGAATGGGACGTGAATGATGCTGCGGCAAAGCTCTCCCGCGCGCTCGTCACACGGATGACCACGAAGCTCTCTGAGGACCCCGAGGTGACCGCGCGTGCCCTGTGGCTCTACGACCGCGACCTGTGCCCCCAGCTCATCGAGGCCCTGCAGAGGCACGTGAGGAGCCAGCAGGAAGCCGAGGAAGACGAAGCAGCCTACGAGGCACAGGACGTTGATGAATGATGGTTGTCTGGCCGGACAGTCCCGGAAGCCACCACAGGGAGCCCCCGCACCTCTTAGGTATGCATTTAGGACCCTGTGAGTGTGCAACTGCATAGGCGCTAATGAGCCAACCACGAGAGATTTAGAAGAGAAATCAATACGATAGGAAAAAGCAAGCTTCGGGGGTGACGATTGCTGCCTCTGGTATTTTGGCACCGTTACAGTTTATGACTAGATGGCGGGGCGAGCTACTTCGCGGCAAGGCTTGGCAGTATTCGTCCGCTTTAGTCCGCGCATTTTGAAGCCGGGGTGCCGAGGCCGCTCAAAATGGGACCCTGCCAGCCAGATGGGTCCCAAATCATGCTTGGGGTAGCGGAGGCAACCCAATCAAGACTGTGCGGACCCGAACTGGACACTCAGGCTGACGTTCCTCAGGTGGAATAATCGCAAATCCAACGTGTGGAGAGATAGGCCGCGCTTGGATCGAACATACGAGCAAGTCCTCACCAAAGGTCAGCAGGTTTTCGATGAGGACTTCAAGGTCTGGAAACAGAGGCGTCTCTCTACGAGCGTCCTTGCCCTCTCGGCGCCAAGCAGGATCAAGGCGGCCGCCCGATGTAGCGCGGTAGTTCTCCAGCACAAGTGACGTGCCAGCGTCGGGATGCTCGACCGCGTTTCTAAACTTGATGATGTCGGAAACCCACGGCTCTTCGGAACGTAGCATGTGCGTGAAGTCGGCATCTGGGCCGAACGTGTCGGCGGCCCATGTGATCACAGCGCCTTCCTTGAGCTTCCCTTTGTCGATCCAGCTAGTAAGGCGGCTCGCGTCCGCGAACTTGGCCCCAAAGAACAAGTTCAGCACTCGGAGCGCGTCGCGCAGGTAAAGCTTTGCTTCGTACAAGAACGTGTTGACCTCGTCCTCTAAGCCGATCACGAAAGGAAAGCTGCGCGCACCTTGGTCTACTGCAGCAGCGACTTCTTGAAGCGATGCGTCCCGAGCTTGGCACAGGCGTGTATAGGCGTCGAAGCACCGCAGCAGGCTTCGTTGAAGGCAATCGTGGTAGAGCCGAAAAACCTGATCTTGACCGTCCTTGGGAAGGTTGGCGCAGTTGAGCAGCTCCAACGTTTGAACGGAGAGGCGCGCCACGATGGGGTTGCTGGTCCCATGATTGGAGCGCTTTTGGACAATGAACGGTTGCGGTCGCACAGGCTGATCCATAGCTCGGTATAACACCGAACAAAGCCGGAACGCCATCACGATGTTCCCGTTGACGACACCACCTGTTCATGGCTCGCCTTCGTCAACAGCCTTGTAGATGGACAGAGGAGCGATGCGTGTTTGATGATCTTTCCGGCCTCTTCTACGAAAACGTAGAACCTGCCTACCGGAGCTACGCAGAAGTCCGCGAAAGCGGCAAAGCGGGGCGAAACAAGCTGCTGCGTGCGGCGGTTGAAGTGACGACAGCACTTTTCCATTTCAGAGAACACCTTCCGGGGCACCTTGCGCGCACGCGCTCTCAGGCGGTTCTTGAGTGTGCGGACTATCGGTTGATTGCAGACGTTACGAACGTCACGAAGCACAAGGAGCTTACGAGGAGCACGTCAGAAGGCGCACCGTTGGTCCGTTCGGCAGACGCGGTTCACGAACTGATTGTGATTACGCGTTATGAAGATGAAAGCGGGGAGTACTCGGATGTACGCGCGCAGGTGGTTGTCGACTGCGAAGACGGGACAACGAGAAATCTCGACAGCGCGATTGTGACAGTCCTGAACTACTGGGGCGGCATTCTTCGCGCTGCGGGTGTAGCTCCTTATGTACCTCGCAGTCCTGCAGAAGAACCAGGATCACGGTTCGTCGCCCGCGCTGATGCACGACCTCTCGACTTCGAAATTTTGCAGGGCCTTCGTTTCGCATCACACATGCAGTTCAGGAGGTTTGATGTGTTGGAGGGCCGATCCAGCCCTGTTGACCTGACAGGGGCCGACATCTCGTTCAAAATCTACAAACCGTCCTACGTGTTCCAAATCACCGCGACGCCATCCGCGGGTGGTCCAAGCTTCACCTGCTCACTCGAGCTGACCGAAGAACAGTCCCTAGCGTTCCACCAACTCAAGACGGACAGCGAACGTACTGAGTTTTTGAAAGCCATTGCAAACGAGCGTCAGGCGGAAATCAGCTCGAAACTTCGGAGTGCTGCTCAGGACGCCGGCAAGCCCGTAGGTTAAGACGCAACCCGCACCTGCCGTTCGCGACAAGCAAGCACTGCGGCCGCCGCTCGGGAGGCCCCTGCCCTTTGAAGTCGCGTATTTCGAAACGTGGCGCGGGGGATTGAGCAAAATAGGGTCCGGTGTTGGATAGGGGACCCGTAAAGATCCAGAGGGGGAACAGCAGAAGCAGTCATATTTTGGCATTGACGAAATCACCTGCTCATGATCGGCGCGCCGGGCGCGGGCAAATCGATGCTGGCGGCGCGCCTGCCCTCGATCCTGCCGCCGCTGTCGCCAAGCGAGCTGCTCGAGGTCTCGATGATTGCCTCCGTTGCCGGCGAGATCGAAGGCGGCGCGCTGACGGCACGGCGCCCGTTCCGCTCGCCGCATCATTCCGCCAGCATGGCCGCCCTCACCGGCGGCGGCGCGCGCGCCAAGCCCGGCGAGATCTCGCTGGCGCATCAAGGCGTGCTGTTCCTCGACGAATTGCCGGAGTTCGATCCGCGCGTGCTGGATTCGCTGCGCCAGCCGCTGGAGAACGGCGAGGTCGCGGTGTCGCGGGCCAATCACCGCGTCACCTACCCTGCCCGCTTCATGCTGGTCGCGGCGATGAATCCCTGCCGCTGCGGCAATGCGTTCGAGCCCGGCTATGCCTGCAAGCGCGGCCGCATCGACCGCTGCTCCGCCGATTACCAGGCGCGCATCTCCGGTCCCCTGATGGACCGCATCGATCTGCGCATCGAAGTGCCGGCGGTGACCGCCGCCGACCTGATCCTGCCGCCGCCGGCGGAAGGATCGGCCGAGGTCGCTGCCCGCGTGGCGGCGGCGCGCGACATCCAGCTGGCGCGCTATGCGAACGCAGGCCTGCCCCATGTCCGCACCAATGCCGAGGCCCCCGCTTCCGTGCTGGAGGAGATCGCAAAGCCGGACGCGCAGGGTCAGAAACTGCTGCGCGACGCCGCCGAGACGATGCGGCTGTCGGCGCGCGGCTATCACCGCGTGCTGCGCGTGGCGCGCACGCTGGCCGACCTCGATCATGCCGACAAGATCGGCCGGCTGCACCTTGCCGAAGCGCTGTCCTACCGCGCACTCGCGGAGGATGTGCGCCAGCTGGCGTAAGCGCCCTCGCATCAACCCGGCGGTAACGACTTTCCTTTACGCTCTGCAAACCATAAGGCCCGACGCGTTGCGATTGTAAGTTTCCCCACGGGCCCGGCGAGTAGAGCGTCATGTTGCGTTTCAAGTTCCTGGCCTCGGCTGTTCCCCTGCTCGCGGCTGCGGTGTTCGCCCGCGCCGAGATCGGTTCGGTGTCGCATCCCTGCATCGCGCTGGGCGACACATCGGTCGAGCTCACCTCGCTGTTCTGGACCGCCGGCGTGCATGTCGCCTTCACCGACGATCCCGCGCGGGCCACGGTACGGGTGCAGATCACCGAGGATGCCGACGCTGCGGATTTTGCCGTGGTCGACGACGGCCTCGGCTCCGAGCCGGCCTCCTGCCAGGCTAGTCCCTCGACGCGTCTCGTCTCGATCGCCGCGCAGCCGGTCGACGGCGGCCAGGTGGTCTATCTCTCCAGCGAAGGACCGGCGGATTACCGCATCTTTGTGCGCTCGAAGACGTTCTCGCCGCGTGAGGCGGCAGCGCTGATCGTCGGCGCGCACGGCGGCCATGGCCGCTTCCAGGCGGCTTCGCTTTAGAGCTTTATTGTTTGAGCATGATCTCCGCGCAAACGCGTTCCGCGTTTGTCGCGAGGGAAAACCGCTACACACTTTTCGCTAACGCGGCCCTTCGGGTCCGGATCATGCTCTGACCCGTTAACACCTCGTCAACCCTGTTCGGAGGCGGCGCCACAGCCGCAAGCTGTTCGCAAGGTCGGCGGGCCATCGTCGCACGCGGCGGCGGGGTTTCAGGCAAGGGTCGGTTGCCAAGGGTCGGTTGTGATGGGTCGGACGTTCCGGATCAAGGTGCGCATGCGTCGCTTCAGGCGGCATCATCCGAGGCTCGCCTTCGCGATCCGCTCCTTCATGATCTTCTCGACGACGTTCGGCGGCGCCTATGGCTTCGTGTCCGGCAGCCGGTCCGAGAATTCCGGCTACGATCCCCACACCTTTGCGATCGGCGCCAGCTTCCTGTTCGCGCTCGCCTGTCTCGGCCTTGCAACGCTGAGCATGCGCCTGCGCTTCGTCAATAAGCGGCTGCGGACGCTCGCCGCCCACAACGAAGCGTTGATCGACCGCAATTGGGAGCTGAAGGAGGCGGAAGAGCGCGCCCGCAGCCTGTTCGAGCAGCAGGGCGACCTCATCGTGCTGCGCGCTACCGATGGCCGCATCACCTTCGCCAACGAGGCCTATTGCGCGCTCGCAGGACAGGCGCGCAGCGCGCTGGTCGGCACGCGCTTCGATTTCGACGTGCTGGAGCAGGGCGACAGCGCCCGCGAGAGCAACGGCACGCGCATCCACGACCAGAAGATCGCAACGCCCCTCGGTGCGCGCTGGATCGCCTGGCGCGAGGGCTATGTCCGCCTCGATGCCGGCCAGCCCGCCGAATTGCAGAGCGTGGGACGTGACGTCACCGACCGCACCGAGACCGAGCGTGGATTGTCCGATGCGCGCGACCAGGCCGACGCCGCCAACCGCGCCAAGTCGCGCTTCCTGGCGATGGCCTCGCACGAAATCCGCACGCCCCTGAACGGCATCATCGGCATGGGCGGCCTGTTGCTCGACACAAATCTGACGCCGGAGCAGGTGACTTATGCCAGGGCGGTGAAGACCTCGGGCGAAGCCTTGATGGCGCTGATCGAGGAGCTGCTCGACTATTCCAAGATCGAGGCCGGCAAGCTCGACCTCGATCAACGTCCCTTCGCGCTCTCGACCCTGGTCGAGGAGATCACCGAGCTGCTCGCGCCCCGCGCGCAGGCGAAGTCGCTCGAGATCGCCGCCTATGTCGACGAGCGCCTGCCGCTGGAAGTGGTCGGCGACGCCGCGCGGCTGCGCCAGGTGCTGCTGAACCTCGCCGGCAACGCCATCAAGTTCACGAGCAGCGGCGGTGTGGCGCTGATCGTCGAGCCCGGCATCTGGCCGAACGAGATCAGCTTCCTGGTCCGCGACACCGGCATCGGCATCGCAGCCGAAGCCCAGCAGCGCATCTTCCGCGAATTCGAGCAGGCCGACGAGCGCGTCGCCCGCACCTATGGCGGCACCGGGCTCGGCCTTGCCATCAGCGAGCGCATCGTCAAGCGCATGGGCGGCCGGATCACGCTCACGAGCGAGCCGGGCAAAGGCTCGACCTTCGAGGTCGCAGTGCCGCTTCCGCCCTCGCAAGGCGGCGCGGGACAGACCGCATTTCCGAGCCCCGACCTCACCGGCAAGTCGATGCTGCTCGTCGCCGACGGCATCGAAGCTTCGCTCATCGCGCGGCGCCTCGAGCGCTGGGGCGGCCAGACCTGCCTGGTTGCGGATGCGGCGGTCGCCGAAGCACTGCTGCCGGAACGTTTCTGGCACGCGGTGCTGATCGATCGTGCGATCGGCCCTGCCGTGGCCGACCACCTCGGTGAAGCCGCCCGCGCGCATGCCTTGCAGCGCCTCGTGCTGCTGACGTCCAGTTCGCGGCACGAGAAGCTGTCGCCGGCCTTCACCGGCTTTCTGGTGAAGCCGCTGCGAGCGGCCTCGCTCGCCGCGCGTCTAGCTCTGACCCCGGAGGTCGCCTCGCCGGATCTCGCGCCGGAGCCGCCGGCGGCAACCGCCGGCCCCGCGCCGGCGAAAGGCCTGTCGATCCTCGTCGCGGAGGACAACGAGATCAACGCCTTGCTGATGCGCTCGCTGCTGGCCAAGCTCGGCCACCGCGTCGTCATCGCCGTCCATGGCGAGGCCGCGCTGGAATCCTGGCTCGCGGCCTCATCCGCCGGCACGCCCTACGATCTCGTGCTGATGGACATCCAGATGCCGCAGCTCGACGGCATCGAGGCGACAAAGCGCATCCGCGCGCATGAGGCCGCTCTTGGCGCTCAGCACACGCCGATCCTGGCGCTCACCGCCAACACGCTGGTGGAGGATCGTTATGCCTGCTTCGAGGCGGGCATGAACGGATTTCTGATCAAGCCGCTCGACCGCGAGAAGCTCGAGGAGGCGCTCGCGAGCCTCGCCGCGTCCCGGCA
The DNA here is from genome assembly GCF_025200865.1 of Bradyrhizobium sp. NC92. Lineage (NCBI taxonomy): Bacteria > Pseudomonadati > Pseudomonadota > Alphaproteobacteria > Hyphomicrobiales > Nitrobacteraceae > Bradyrhizobium > Bradyrhizobium sp. NC92. The sequence goes on along the minus strand of NZ_CP104171.1, from coordinate 205,110 downwards.
CCTGACAGTTCCGGATCTCACGGGAACCTGATCTCGTCCGGCGATCGTAATTGAAATCGCGCGCGTTGCGCGTCACGATCCTCAAGGGGGGCATTTGCAACTGAGGATTTTGCGCATGAACGTGCTTTGCCGCCTCGCCCTCATTGTCCTCCTCGCCGGAAGCGTTCGGCACGCTGCCGCCGATACACCTGATCTCATCTCGTCGCTCAAGCAGGGCGGTTACGTCCTGATCTTCCGGCACACCGCGACCGACGACAGCCAGAAGGACGTCTATCCCTTCAAGTTCGATGACATGAGCGCCCAGCGTCAGCTCAGCGAGAAGGGCAGGGAGGCGGCGCGCCAGATCGGGATGGCGATCAGGGACCTCGCGATCCCGATCGGCGATATCTACACCAGCCGGCTGAACCGCGCGGTCGAGGCCGGCAAGCTGATCTCCGGCCGCGAGGTCAAGCCGGTCGATGCCCTGACCGACAGCAGCAACGCCAGCGCATCGGGAATGGCAAACCCGACCGGCGCCAATGCCAAGGCCGGGCAGGCCGTGCGTCAGCTCGTCGACGCGCCGCCGAAGGCGGGCACCAACACGGTCCTAATCACCCACAAGACCAACATCGCCGACGCCTTCGGCAAGGAGGCCGGCGACGTCCAGGAAGGCGAGGCCTTCGTCTACAAGGCCGGCAGCTCGGGCCCCGCCACCTTAGCCGGGCGCATCAAGCTTGCGGATTGGATCGCGAAAGCGGGCAGGTGAGGGACCGGGAAGCGGCCAGGACTGCCGCTCCACCACGATGTCGTGCTACGGACGTCGTGTGGCGAACGAGTGAAGAGCTGGCGAACACGTGAGAACATCGGAAGACCGTTCATTCCTCATCCTGCTCGGCGCGATCTCCGTTGCGTTCGCCTGGGTGCTCTGGCCGTTCTCCGGTGCCGTGTTGTGGGCCACGCTGCTGGCCATCATCTTCGCCCCGTTCTATCGACGGGTCCTGAAGTCCTTGCCCGGGAAGCACAGCCTTGCCGCACTCATCACCGTCGTCGTGGTGGTCGTCATGGTCCTCATCCCCGTAGCGATCGTCATCGCTTCGCTCATCGACCAGGGCGGAGAGCTGTATCAGCGCATTCAGAGCGGGGAGATCAGCCTCGCTCATCCCCTGCAGCAGCTGAAATCCGCGCTTCCCGACTGGGCTGCGTCCCTGTTGGATCGCCTGACCGGCATCGATTTTTCATCCCTGAGGGAACGCCTGTCGGGTCTGGTCGTCCCTGCCGGGCAACAACTGGCCGGACATGCGATCAACATCGGTCAGGTGACGCTGGAGTTCGTCGCAAGCCTGCTCGTGATGCTGTATTTGCTGTTCTTCCTGCTGCGCGACGGTGACGAGCTCAATGCCCGCATTCGCGACGCGCTGCCGCTGCGCCCGAGCCATACCGCCGAAATCCTCGATGCCTTCACGCTGGCGGTTCGTGGAACCATCAAAGGAATCGTTCTCGTCGCTCTGATCCAGGGAGCACTTGGCGGGCTGATCTTCTGGCTACTCGGCCTGACGGCGCCGCTGCTCGCCGGCGCGCTCATGGCGCTGGTCTCGCTTCTGCCCGTGCTCGGCTCCGCCCTGGTCTGGGTTCCGGCTGCACTCTACCTGCTCGTGGCAGGCGCAGTCACGAAGGGGCTCATCCTGCTCGCTTTCGGCACCTTCGTGATCGGGCTTGCGGACAATTTTCTCCGCCCGATCCTGGTCGGCCAGTCGATCCAGATGCCAAGCTATGTCGTGCTGCTTGCCACCCTGGGCGGGCTCGCCTCGTTCGGTGCGAACGGCTTCGTCATCGGCCCGCTCGTCGCTGCGATGTTTCTGACGACGTGGCACATCTTCGTCGTCGCGAAGGTGCAACAGGGAGCCCGGAAATGACCGTCATATCGGGCCTGGCGCGGGCGATCCGGCCGACGCGGAATGTCAAGCAGCCGAGGCAATGAAGCGCGGCGCAGAGAGCTTGTCGGGTGTCGTCTGGCCTCCGCGGAAGACGGTATTTGCCTGCGCCGCGCGCTTGCAGTGCGGGCATACGAAGAGATGCGCGATAACCGGGGTCGGCTCGTCGGCGAGCAGTTCCGAGCGGAACCACTTCATCTCCACATGGCAATCCGGGCAGATCGGAGCTTCCAGCTGCTCCGCAGCGCTCCTGAGACGATCAACCATGGTGTGCCCCCGCCGTTTTCCAAGGAATAGCGGAATACCCATTATTGGTCTGCAACAAAAGACACCATGCTCGAACGGGCATGGCAGCGCACCGGGGGCGATTACAGACGCCTGAGCGCCACGCTCTCCACCGTGTGGTCGGCGCCCTTCTTGAGGATCAGCGTCGCACGCGGCCGGGTCGGCAGGATGTTGTCCTCGAGATTGGCGAGGTTGGTGCGCTCCCAGATCGCGATCGCGGTGGCAGTGGCTTCCTCGTCCGACAATAGCGCGTAGCGGTTGAAATAGGACTTGGGATTGGTGAATGCGGTGTCGCGCAGCGCCAGGAAGCGCTTGATGTACCATTGCCGCAGGGCCGCTTCGTCGGCGTCGATATAGACCGAGAAATCGAAGAAGTCGGAGACGACGGGCACGGCCTTGCCGTCGCGCGGCAGCTTGCCGGTCTGCAGCACGTTGACGCCTTCGACGATCAGGATGTCGGGCTGGTCGATCTCGGCCCATTGGTTCGGCACGATGTCGTAGGTCAGATGCGAATAGACCGGCGCGCGGACGTGGCCGCGGCCGGACTTGATGTCGGAGAGGAAGCTGAGCAGCAGCGGCAGCTCGTAGCTCTCCGGGAAACCCTTCTTCTGCATGATGCCCTGACGCTCGAGCACCGCGTTGGGATAGAGAAATCCGTCCGTCGTGATCAGCTCGACCTTCGGCCGCGGCGACCAGCGTGCCAAGAGCGCCTGGAGCACGCGTGCCGTGGTGGATTTGCCGACCGCCACCGAGCCGGCGACGCCGATGATGTAGGGCACCTTGCGATCCCGGATGTTGAGGAACTGGCGCTCGGCGTAATACAGCCGCTGCATCGCGTCGACGTAGATCGACAACAGGCGCGACAGCGGCAGATAAATGTCCTCGACCTCCTGCAGGTCGAGGCGGTCGTGCAGCGAGCGCAGCCGGTCGAACTCGCCCGGCTCCAGCGTCATCGGCGTATCGTCGCGCAGCCGCGCCCATTGCTCGCGCGTATAGACGCGGTAGGGATTGTACTGCTGTTCGGGTGCGCGGATATCCATGACGCCGCCTTTCCGTTGCGATCTATTCGCCTTGCCTAGCCGCCCTTGCGCGACGCCTTTTCTTCTAGCCCCGACATCGAGGTCCGCTTGTCCAGCGCCGCCTCGACCTCTTCCAGCTTTATGCCGCGTGCCTTCAGCAGCACAAGGAAATGATAGAGCAGGTCGGCACTTTCAGCGATCAGATGCGCGCGATCGTTTTCGACTGCAGCGATTACGGTTTCGACTGCTTCCTCGCCGAACTTCTTGGCGCAATGCTCGGGACCTTTGTCGAGCAGCTTGCGGGTATAGGACGCTTCGCCGCCGGACGCCGCGCGGGCGTCGATGGTTTCGGCCAGATCATGGATCGTGAAACGCGGCATCGGACTCACTCAAAAACACGGTTGGCAACAGATCTGGCCACCGCGGCCATCGCCATCCGCCAATGTAGCATCGTTACGAACCGGAGTCGTCAGGCATCCAGGCGCATCGGCAGCCCACGCCGCGCCATGTGCTCCTTGGCTTCGCGAATGGTGAATTCCCCGAAATGGAAGATCGAGGCGGCCAGCACGGCCGTGGCGTGCCCGTCGCGGATACCGTCGACGAGATGGTCGAGATTGCCGACGCCGCCCGAGGCGATCACGGGAACGGGAACGCTGTCGGCGATCGCGCGGGTCAGCGGAATGTCGAATCCCTGCCTTGTGCCGTCGCGGTCCATCGAGGTGAGCAGGATTTCACCGGCGCCGAGCGAAACCACTTCCTGGGCATATTCGATGGCGTCGATGCCGGTCGAGTTGCGTCCGCCATGGGTGAAGATCTCCCAGCGGTCGCCGCCCGGACGCTTGACGCGCTTGGCGTCGATCGCGACAACCACGCACTGCTCGCCGAATTTCTCGGCAGCTTCCTTGACGAATTCGCGCCGCGACACCGCGGCGCTGTTGATCGAGACCTTGTCGGCGCCGGCGCGCAGCAGCGTCTTGATGTCGTTGACCTCGCGCACGCCCCCGCCGACGGTGACAGGCATGAAGCAGGCCTCCGCCGTGCGCCGGACCACGTCCAGCATGATGCCGCGGTTCTCGTGGGTCGCGGTGATGTCGAGGAAAGTGAGCTCGTCGGCGCCGGCGGCGTCATAGGCGATCGCGGCTTCGACGGGATCGCCGGCATCGCGCAGATCGACGAAGTTGACGCCCTTGACGACGCGGCCGTCTTTGACGTCGAGGCAGGGGATCACGCGCACCTTGAACATGGGTCAGCTCCTGCGCGCGTCGCGGATCAAGGTGAGGGCGGCGGCGGGATCGAGCCGGCCGTCGTAGAGAGCACGGCCCGCGATCGCGCCCGCGAGCTTTTTCGCGCGCGGCGTCAGCATCGCCTTCACGTCCTCGATCGAGGCGAGGCCGCCGGAGGCGATCACGGGAATCGAGATGGCATCGGCGAGCGCAATCGTCGCCTCTAAGTTCAAGCCCTTGAGCAGGCCGTCGCGCGCGATGTCGGTGAAGATGATGGCGGCAACGCCGGCATCCTCGAAACGCTTGGCGATCTCAAGCACCGTGACCTGCGACGTCTCGGCCCAGCCCTCGACCGCGACCTTGCCGTCGCGCGCATCGAGCCCGACCGCGACGCGGCCGGGAAATGTCTTCGCCGCAGACTTCACCAGCTCAGGATCGCGCACCGCGGCGGTGCCGATGATGACGCGGGTGATGCCCTTGTCGAGCCAGGCTTCGACGGTCTTGAGATCGCGAATGCCGCCGCCGAGCTGCACCGGAATCTTGATCGTCTTCAGCATCGCCTCGACGGCGTCAGCATTCACCGGCTTGCCGGCGAAGGCGCCGTCGAGGTCGACCACGTGGAGATATTCAAAGCCCTGCGCAGCAAAGCTCTGCGCCTGCGCGGCGGGATTGAGGTTGAACACGGTCGCGCGCGCCATGTCGCCTTGCTCGAGGCGCACGCACTGGCCGTTCTTGAGGTCGATCGCGGGAAAGAGAATCATGTCGCACCTGCTCTCGTCCCCATCATGGGAACGGATCTGCCAGCTAAGCACTCCGTCATTGCGAGCGCAGCGAAGCAATCCAGACTGCCGCCGCGGAAAGACGCTGGATTGCTTCGCTGCGCTCGCAATGACGAGGTGAAAGCCGTGCAATCCATCACGGTTTCCATCGCAAAAAGTTCGAGATCAGAGCCAGGCCAAAACGCTGGCTCTTCTCGGGGTGAAACTGCGTGCCGATGGCGGTGTCCTTCGCGACGATCGCGGTGACGGGCCCGCCGTAATCGGCGCGCGCGAGCACGTCCGCCTCGCTGGCCGGGTTGAGGTGGTAGGAGTGCACGAAATAAGCGTGCTGGCCCTTCGGGCCGAGCGGCAGCTTGTCCAGCACCGGATGCTCCCTGAGCACCTCGAGCGTATTCCAGCCCATGTGCGGGATCTTCAGGTTTTCATCGCGCGGCGTGATCTTCTCGACGTCGCCGCCGATCCAGTTCAGGCCTTCGGTGATGACGTGTTCCTTGCCGCGACTCGCCATCAGCTGCATGCCGACGCAGATGCCGAAGAACGGCCGCGCCTTGACGCGCACCGCTTCGGTGATCGCCTCGACCATGCCGTTGACGGCGTCGAGCCCACGCCGGCAATCGGCGAAGGCGCCGACGCCGGGCAGCACCAGGCGGTCAGCTTCGTAAGCCTGGTCGGGATCGCTGGTGACGAAGACCTTTTGCGGGCTCTCCAGGCTGCGCGCGGCGCGCTCGAAGGCTTTCGCGGCGGAATGCAGATTGCCGGAACCGTAATCGATGATGGCGACGCTCATCTTGACCCTCCCGGTTCTGGAAACAACCCAATGATGCCGCCGGCCGGAATCGGCGGCGGGTTCGAGAATGGCTGACCCGGCACATTCCGGGTCGGCGGCGGGCCGCCGCGATCGATGGTCCATTGATCGCCAGCGATGCCGTTCTTCTCGCTCCAGCGCTCGAAGAAGCGGCGCTCCGCGGTATCGCCGTCGTCGCCGACCACGATGTCGAGCTGCCGCCACTTGCCGCGCGACAAGGTCCAGCGGCGCAGGCTCGAGGCCTCAAAGCCCATCAGTACCGCGACGATGAGATCGGCGAAGAAGATCGAAGAGCGCCCGACGCCGAGGCTCGACAGCCCCGCGTTGAACGCGGCCACGAAGATCAGATAGCCGATCAGCGCCAACCACAGCCGATTCCACAACAGCCAGAACGGACCGAAGATCATCGCCCAGAAATGGAAGCCGTCGCGCACGAACACGAACCTGTCGGTCGCGCGCAGATCGGCTCCGGCGGGTGAGGGAGCGTGAACTGTGTAGACAGGCATGGTGATGCCCCGTTCTCGAAATTCAGTGATGCCGCCAGCAGCGTTCGCCGCAAGACGGAGATGTCAGCCGCCGAGCGAGCCCTTGGTGGAGGGGATTTCGCCCGCCGCCTTCGGATCGATCGCCACGGCGGTGCGCAGCGCCCGCGCCAGACCCTTGAAGCAGGACTCGGCGATATGATGGCTGTTATCGCCATATAGGGTTTCGACGTGGAGAGTCACGCCGGCGTTGATGGCAAAAGCCTGGAACCACTCGCGCACCAGCTCGGTGTCGAACTCGCCGATCTTGGCGCGGGGGAAGTCGGCCTTGAACACCAGGAACGGGCGGCCCGAGATGTCGATGACCACGCGCGTCAGCGTCTCGTCCATGGGCATGTGCACGCCGGCATAGCGGGTGATGCCCGCCATGTTGCCGAGCGCCTGCTTGACCGCCTGGCCAAGCGCGATGCCGGTGTCTTCGGTGGTATGGTGATAATCAATGTGCAGATCGCCCACCGCCTTGACCGTGAGGTCGATGCGGGAATGGCGGGCGAGGAGATCGAGCATATGGTCGAAAAAGCCGATGCCGGTCGCGATATTGGCCACGCCGGTGCCATCGAGGTTCACGGAGACCTCGATGTCGGTTTCCTTGGTCTTGCGCTTGATCGTCGCGGTGCGCATTGAAGTGCGGTTTCCATTCTAGCTTAGGAGCCGAAAACGCCAGTCTATTAACAGCCAAACGACGCCTTCGCTACTGCGGGAACGCTCAAGCATGGCACCACTTCCGCCTATGGTGAGCAGAATCTAGGGCCGGAACGGCCCGTTGTGCCCCAGCCCCGGACCGCCTAAATCAGGCCGGACAACGAGGTATTTCATGCAGGACTCCCAGAACAGCTCGCCGGGCTGGCACGGCACCACGATTCTAACGGTCCGCAAGGGCGGCAAGGTGGTGGTCGGCGGCGACGGCCAGGTCTCGATCGGCCAGACCGTGATCAAGTCCAACGCCAAGAAGGTCCGCAAGCTCGGCAAGGGCGACGTGATCGGCGGCTTTGCCGGCGCCACGGCCGACGCCTTCACCCTGTTCGAGCGGCTCGAATCCAAGCTCGAGCAATATCCGGGGCAGCTGACCCGGGCGGCGGTGGAGCTCGCCAAGGACTGGCGCACCGACCGCTATTTGCGGCGGCTGGAAGCCATGATGATCGTGGCCGACAAGGACGTCTCCCTGGTGCTGACAGGCACCGGTGACGTGCTCGAACCCGAGGCCGGCGTGATGGCGATCGGCTCCGGCGGCAATTACGCGCTGGCGGCCGCCCGGGCCCTGCTCGACACCGACAAGGACGCCGAGACCATCGTCCGCCGCTCGCTCGACATCGCCGCGGACATCTGTGTCTACACCAACCGGAATCTGACCATTGAGAGCCTGGCAAGCGGCTAGGCGATGGCGTCCACCTACGCCTTCCGCCCGATGACCGTGGCCGACCTGCCCCTGATCCGGCGATGGCTGGGCGAGGCGCATGTGAGGGAGTGGTGGGGCGATCCGGACGAGCAGTTTTCGCTCGTCAGCGGCGATCTCGATGAGCCGGCAATGGACCAGTTCATCGTATTGGCCGGCGACAGGCCCTTCGGCTATCTTCAATGCTACCGCCTGACCGCCTGGAATACGGGCTTCGGGCCGCAACCGGAGGGCACGCGTGGCATCGACCAGTTCATCGGCGAAACCGACATGATCGCGCGCGGCCATGGTTCGGCGTTGACGCGCCAATTCGTCGACGAACGGTTTCGGCAGGGCCTCCCGCGCATGGTCACCGATCCGGACCCGCTCAACGCGCGCGCGATACGCGCTTACGAGAAAGCGGGATTCGTCCGCGATCGCATGGTCGAGACGCCGGACGGTCCGGCCTTGCTGATGGTGCGCGAACCGTGACGCTGGTGCAGGCCCGCGAGAGCAAGGTCGCTGTCCCGCCGCTCGCCTGGGTCGGCATCGCGCTGTTGCTGCTGGCGCTGCAGGCCGCGATCCTGCTTGCGATGGGCCGCGTGCCGATCTGCACCTGCGGCACCATCAAGCTGTGGCACGGCGTGGTGAACAGCTCGGAGAATTCCCAGCAGATCGCGGACTGGTACACGTTCTCACACGTCCTGCACGGCTTCCTGTTCTACGGCCTGACCTGGCTGCTGTTCGCACGATTGCCGTTTCTGCGTCTCTCCTGGCCGGCACGGCTGATCATTGCGATACTGATCGAAGGCGCCTGGGAGATCGTCGAGAACTCGCCCTTCATCATCGAGCGATACCGCGCCGGCACCATCTCGCTGGATTATTACGGCGACAGCATCCTCAATTCGGTCTCGGACAATCTGGCCATGATCCTCGGGTTCCTGGCCGCGCGCGCGCTGCCTGTCACCGCGACCGTGCTGCTGGGGCTGGCCTTCGAGATCGTGCTGGCGCTCCACATTCGCGACAATCTGACGCTCAATATCCTGATGCTGATCCATCCGATCGAGGCCGTGAAGCAATGGCAATCCGGCCCGCCGATCATCTGACCCAAAATGCGGCTTGTCCTTGGCTGCCTCCCGCCCTAGCTAATCAGACATGACAGACTTCTCCCCCCGCGAAATCGTTTCCGAACTCGACCGTTTCATCGTCGGCCAGGGCGACGCCAAGCGCGCCGTCTCGATCGCGCTGCGCAATCGCTGGCGCCGGCAACAGCTGACCGGCTCCCTGCGCGAGGAGGTGCTGCCGAAGAACATCTTGATGATCGGCCCCACCGGCGTCGGCAAGACGGAAATCGCGCGGCGGCTCGCCAAGCTCGCGAATGCGCCGTTCCTGAAGGTGGAGGCGACCAAGTTCACCGAGGTCGGCTATGTCGGCCGCGACGTCGAGCAGATCATCCGCGATCTCGTCGAGGTCGCGATCGCGCAGGTGCGCGAGAGGAAGCGCAAGGACGTGCAGGCGCGGGCCCAGCTCGCCGCCGAGGAGCGCGTGCTCGACGCGCTGGTCGGCGCCAATTCGAGCTCGGCGACGAGGGAATCCTTCCGCAAGAAGCTGCGCGCCGGCGAATTGAACGACAAGGAAATCGAGATCGAGACGCAGTCGTCCGGCGGCGGCATGCCGATGTTCGAGATCCCGGGCATGCCGGGCGCCCAGATGGGCGCGATCTCGATCGGCGACATCTTCGGCAAGCTGGGCGGCCGCAGCAAGACGCGGCGGCTCACGGTGGAAGGCTCGCACGAAATTCTCGTCAACGAGGAATCCGACAAGCTCCTGGACACCGAGCAGCTGACGCTGGAAGCGATCAGCGCGGTCGAGAACAACGGCATCGTGTTCCTCGACGAGATCGACAAGATCTGCGCCCGCGATGGCCGCGTCGGCGGCGACGTCTCCCGCGAGGGCGTGCAGCGCGACTTGCTGCCGCTGATCGAAGGCACCACGGTCTCGACCAAGCACGGCGCGGTCAAGACCGACCACATCCTGTTCATCGCCTCCGGCGCCTTCCACGTCGCCAAGCCGTCCGACCTGTTGCCGGAATTGCAGGGCCGCTTGCCGATCCGCGTCGAATTGCAGGCGCTGACCCGCGACGACATGCGCCGCATCCTGACCGAGCCCGAGGCCTCGCTGATCAAGCAATATGTCGCCCTGATGCAGACCGAGGGCGTGACGCTCGACATCGCCGACAGCGCCATCGATGCGCTGGCCGACATTGCGGTTGCCGTCAATTCAACGGTCGAGAACATCGGCGCCCGGCGGCTGCAGACCGTGATGGAGCGGGTGCTGGACGAGATCTCCTTCACCGCCCCCGACCGCAACGGCGAGACCGTCCGGCTCGATGCGGATTACGTGCAAAAGCACATCGGCGACCTCGCCAAGAACGCGGATCTGAGCCGGTTCATTTTGTAATTTGGAGCGGTCACGCTATTGATGCGGCGTGACCGTACGCATCCTGCAAAATCCCTGGCGGCTCCTGCTCGCGATCAACGCGGCGGTCATCGTTGGCGTCTTCGTCCACAAGATCCAGCTGCCGCCTTATGTCCCCTACATCCATCTGCTGGTCGATTATCATTTCGGCTTCATCAAGCGCGCGCTGATCGGGGCAATCGTCGCGCTGTTCACGGCGAAGGTGCCGGTGTGGCTGGTGTTCGCGCTCGGCGGGACGACGTGGCTTGCAACGCTGGGCCTTTATGCCAGGCTCTTCCAGAACACGTTCGGCTTCTCCGCGAAAACACTGCCGCTGTTCGTCTTCACCGCGGGCTCGCCGTTCTTCCTGAAGAATTTCATGCACACGCTCGGCCATTTCGACATCTATGGCTGCGCGCTGGCGATCATCCTCTTGCTGATGCCGGCGGGCTCGCTGGTCTTCGTGGCGACGGCTGCTTTGTTCTCGATCATTCTCGTGCTGATCCATCACATTCATCTCTTGATGTATGTGCCGACGATCATCACCATCGTCGTGATCCGGCACTACCTCGCTTGCGGCTGTGATCGCAGCAATGTCGTCTTCGGTGTGATCGCCCTTGCCGCCGTCTCGGCGCTGTTCTTCGCCGCGCAGTTTATGGGAACGATGCCGATCCCCGAAGCGGACTTCATCGCCTATCTGAAGAGCCGGATGGCCGATCCGGCGCGCACCGACCTCTTGCAATTCGCCTACATCTGGTACCAGCCGCTGGCCAAAGAAGTTGCCGACACCTGGAGCCGTCTGCCGCACAACATCCTCGGCGTGCCCGTGTTCGCGCTGCTGATCTGGCTGCACACGCCGCTATGGCGTTTCTTCGCGAGCCTGATCGGTGCGCTCGCGAGCGAGCGGCACAAGCGGCTCGTCATCGCCGCGCTGGTCGGCATCAGCGTCGCCTATCTCGTGATGTTCGCGATGGTGTTCGACTATTCGCGCTGGATCTCGAACTGGGCGGTCTGCATGTTCCTGATCCTGCATGCCGTGACGATGCTGCCGGCCAAGCAGGAAGCGCCGCTGATTCCGGCCGAGGATCGAAAGACCAACATCTTCGGCTTGATACTCACGCTGATCCCGCGCGTTGGAATCATTCGCCCGTTTTAGGCGGTGCGCTCCCTCTCCCGCTTGCGGGAGAGGGTTGGGGAGAGGGCTCTCTCCGCAACCAAAAGCCCCCAAGAGGACAGAACCCTCACCCGCCGCGCTTTCGCGCGCCGACCTCTCCCGCAAGCGGGAGAGGTTGCACCGAACTCGCCCGCCAGAACTCTCTACCCTCGCGCTCGCCTGATCCGCACATACAGCGCCCCCTCGCCGCCATGGCCGATCGCGGCTTCCTCGAAGCCGACGACGAAGGCGCGGAATTCGGGCAGGCTGAGCCATTCCGGCACCTGGCGGCGGAGCACGCCGCTTTCGCCGCCGCTGCGTCCCTTGCCGGTGATGACGAGCACGAAGGTGAGGCCGTCCTGATGGGCGCGGTGCAGGAAGCCGGCCAGCGCGCGATGGGCGCGCATCTGGGTCATGCCGTGCAGATCGAGCCGCGCGTCGATCTCGCTGCGGCCGCGCGACAGCTTTGTCCGCTCGCGCTTGCCGAGCGGCGCAAGCGGCGGAATCGACGGCTTTGCGGCGCGCGGCGCCGGTGCAGCGGCAACCGGCCTTGACGGTAGCGAAGTCCTGGTCACCTGGGTCCCGGGCGAAGGCTCGGCGCGCGGGGCATGCGCCTTGACCGCGCGATGCTTCCGCAGCGGCTTGACATGCTTTGCAACGAGATCCCAGAGCTCACGCTCCTCCTCGCTCAGCGCGCGACGGCGCGGCGAGGGGCGAGGCTCCAGCACGGGCGGACGGGAGGGTCGCTTCATTGCGGACGGTGAGGACGATTCTTCGCCGGACGGCGCGGCTCAGGGGCAGGCTCGATCGCGGGACGCGGCACCGGCAGCGGAACGGGGCCGGCGACGGCGACAGTTTCGCTCTTGCCTTGCGCCGCCGCGGCGACAGGCGTGCCGGTCTTTGCCGGATCGGTCTGCGGAAACAGCTTTGCGATCTTCTCCGAGGGCCTGGGGTCCGGGATCGGCAGCTTCGCGGCTCGCGGGGCGGGATCGAGACTCTTCGGCACCAGCATCACGAAATGCATGGGGTGGCGCAGCCGGCCGGAGACGCGGCCGGCATCCGCGCCGGCGCCGAAAAACAGATCGGCGCGTGCGGGACCGATGATGGCCGAGCCGGTGTCCTGCGCGATCATCAGCCGGTGGAACGGCGTCTTGGCGCGCTCGGACTCGATCGGCAGCTCGCCCTCGATGAAGAACGGCGTGCCGTAGACATGAAGCGATTTGTCGACCGCGATCGAACGTCCCGCAGTCAAGGGAATGCCTTGCGCGCCAACTGCCTCCTCCTTGTCGGAGAGGTTGACCTCGCGGAAGAAGATGTAGGCGCGGTTCGCGCGGCGCAGCTCCTTGGCGCCTTCAGGATTCTGCGTCATCCATTCCCTGATCTTCTGCATCGACATCTCTTCCCTCGGAATGATGCCGCGCTCGATCAGGATGCGACCGACCGCCGTGTAGGGATAGCCGTTATAGGCGTCGTAATTGAGCCGAACCGAGCTGCCGTCCTCGAACTTGATCCGCGCCGAGCCTTGGATCTGGGCGAACAACAGATCGGTCGGATCCTTCAGCCAGGCGATCTCGAGCCCGCGGCCCGCGATCTTGCCGTCCTCGATCTCGCCGCGGTCGTAATAGGGCACCAGCTTGCGGCGGCCGATCTTGCGATAGACCGGGCCTTTGTTGGGCAGGCTGACCGAGTCCTGCTTGTAGCCGCGCACGAACAGGTTCGAGGGGCGGCGATAGACCGGCACGTTGTAGACATCGGTCTGTGTCCGCGATCCCTCCAGCACCGGCTCGTAATAGCCGGTGACGAAACCGTCGGGCTCGCCGAGCCGCGAGATCCGCAGCGGCGTGAAATTCTCCTCGAAGAAGGTCTTCGCTTTGCCGTCGTCGGTGAGATCGAGCGTCTTGGCGGCCCGGCAGGGCTCAGCCAACGAGGCACCCAAAGCCTTGGATTCGGCCTTGGGTTCGGCCGCGCCGCTCTGCGCATTGATCGACTTGCAGCTGGCGCGGAAGGTCTTGTACGCCGTGAGATGATTGTCGTCGCCCCAACCCTTCACGTCTGCCCAGGCCAGCGGCAGATATTGCGCGCCGGGAATTTCGAACGGCAGGGAGAGCTGTGGATAGGGCAAGGCCCGCGGCGGAGCGGCAGGCGTTCGTGGCAGATGATGGTAGTGACTGCGGTGATGACGCCGCGCCGCCTCGGCACCGAGCGAAAACGACGACAGCACGACGGCGCCTGCGCAAAGCGCCGTCGCGCTGTTCTTCAGGAAAGTCTTAATTCGCGCTTCCGGTGCCAACCAGCTTCCAGTTCGGATCGCGAGAGGAGGTGTCGCGGGCGAAGGTCCAGATATCGGTGATGTCGGCGACCGTCTCGGCGCTGCCATCGACGATGTTGCCGGTCTTGTCGCGGGTGACCGAGATCATCTGCGAGACGAAGCGCACGGTCAGCTGCGCGTTGCGGTCGCGCAGCTCGGCGCCGACGAGCTCGGCCTTGTCGATTGAGACGAAGCGCGTCTCGGTCCTCTGCTCGTTCCTCTCGCGTTCCTTGATCGCGGCGTCGAAGCTGTCATAGACGTCCGACGACAACAGATCGCGCAGCGCGCGGCGGTCGCCATTGGCGAAAGCCAGCACGATCATCTCGTAGGCGCCGCGCGCGCCCGAGAGGAAATGGCGCGGGTCGAAGCTGGAGTCTTTCTCGACGATGGAATCGAGACCCTGCGCCAGCGCAGTGCCCGGCTCGGCCAGCCCCTTCCAGCGATCGGCCGGTGCGGTCGGCTCGGCCGTCGGCGCCAGCGGCGCCTGGTCGATCACCTTGCCCGGCACGGTCACGACGTTGTTGTCCTGGGCACCTCCCAGCGCATTGCGGGCGGCGGTGCGATCGAACGGAGGCCGCTCATTGCCCGTGCGCTGCCCCAGCACGCTACGCAGCCGCAAGAAGATGAAGACGGCCAGCGCCAGGAATATGATGGTGTAGATGTCCACGTCGTATCCGCTTTCTGGTCTTTTCAGGGCTCGTTGCCGGGAAAATCAATCCGGCCAGTAGACCGTTCCTTTCGGAAACGGCAAGTCTACATCACCATATTAGGTCCGCGTCAGGTCCGTGGGATGTAGGCACGAAATCTTGCCCGGCCAATGGCGCCTTTTGGCACAGCGCCAAGTGTAGCGCGTTTTATGCTTAAGGGGAAACCCGATCCTGGCCGGAAATCGCGCATCTTCAATCGTTTAAGGCGAAATTTCGCGGAAAAGGCAGGATGAGCGTCCAAGGCGCGAGCGCGGGCCGAATTCCCGTCCGGGACCGTTCGTCCTTGTGGAACGAGCCGGCCCTATGTTAGCCAACCGCCGCGAAATTCAGCCCCAATCGGGTAAGGAGACACTTTCATGACCAACGGTAACGGCACCCCTCCCGAGGCGGCCCAGGCTCCCCAGCTCAACGTGCTGGCGCAATATACCAAGGACCTCTCGTTCGAAAATCCCAACGCGCCCGGCTCGCTCCAGCAGCAGAGCCAGCCGCCGCAGATCAACATCCAGATCAACGTCAGCGCCAACAATCTCAGCGAACAGGAATTCGAGGTGACGTTGTCGGTCGAGGGCAAGGCCGAGACCGCAGGTAAAGTGATGTTCTCGTTCGAGCTCGCCTATGCCGGCGTGTTCCGGATCGTCAACGTGCCCAAGGAGAACCTGCATCCGCTGGTCATGATCGAGTGCCCGCGCCTCTTGTTCCCGTTCGCACGCGAGATCATCGCCACCGCGGTGCGCGACGGCGGGTTCCCACCGCTGATGCTGGATCCGGTCGACTTCGTCGGTCTGTATCGCCAGAACATGGAGCGACAAATGGCCGCTCAGGGTCAAGCCGGTCAGGCCTGAGCGGCGACCGCCACGGCTGGAGCGGGCAGGTACTCGTTCCAGATCGCCTTGTCACCCATGGTCGCGATGAAGGCCCGATGGGCCTCGCGCTCGGCTTCAGAAATCCGCGGCGCGAGCGGCACCAGACGTTGCCGCCGCGGCGCATCGCCGGCGCTGTTGACCCTGATCTCCTCGGTGTCCGAGGCCAGCAGCAGCTGCGACTGCCGCGCTCCAACCAGATCGACATAGACCTCGGCGAGCAGCTCGGCGTCCAGCAGCGCGCCGTGCTTGGTGCGGTGTGAATTGTCGATCGAATAGCGCGAGCAGAGATCGTCGAGCCGGTTGGACACGCCGGGATGCTTGCGACGCGCGAGCAGCAGCGTATCGACCAGGCGCTCGCGCGGGATCGCAGCGCGCTCGATGCGGTCGAGCTCGGCGTTGATGAAGCCGATATCGAACGAAGCGTTGTGGATCACCAGCGGGGCGTCGCCAATGAACGCGAGAAAGTCGTCGGCGACCTCGTGGAACAACGGCTTCGTCGTCAGGAATTCGGACGACAATCCGTGCACCGCAAACGCTTCCGCCGGCATGTCCCGCTCAGGGTTGATATAGACGTGGTACGTCTGTCCGGTCGGCATGCGGTTGAAAATCTCGACGCAGCCGATCTCGACCAGTCGATCGCCGCGCAGCGGATCGAGGCCGGTGGTTTCAGTGTCGAGGACGATTTCGCGCATGTCTTTAAGAAGCCGTGTGAGGTGGCGAATCAGATCCGCCGCTGCGGCATCTTAACGACCTCGGCCAGGATGTGCGCGATTTGGGCGCGCACCGGGTCAAGGCCGTGTGAGGTATCCACCACGAAATCGGCCCGCTTGCGCTTCTCGGCATCCGGCATCTGCTTGGCGATGATGGCATCGAGCTTGGCCTCGTCCATCGTGCCGCGCGCCAGCACCCGCTGGCGCTGAAGCTCCGGCGAGGTCGAGACCACGACCACGGCATCGACCCGCTTCTCGCCGCCGGTCTCGAACAGCAGCGGGATGTCCAGCACAACGACCGGCGCCCTGGCTGCCTCGGCATCGGCAAAGAATTTCTGCCGGGAAGCGCCGAGCATGGGATGCACGATCTGCTCGAGCTGCTTGATCGCGGCGGGATCGTGCACGACGCGCGCCGACAGCTTTTGCCGGTCGACCTTGCCGTTCGCGGTGGTGCCGGGGAAGGCGGCCTCGATTGCGGGGGCAGCTTCGCCCTCATAGAGCTGATGCACGGCGGCATCGGCGTCGTAGACGGGAACGCCGGCCTCCGCGAACAATTTCGCGGTAGTGGATTTGCCCATCCCGATCGAGCCGGTCAGTCCGAGAATCCGCATCAGCACCCAGCCTTCTGTCGCATCTACACCGCAATTAGCTTCTCGCTCCGCAGATACGCAAGCAGCGGCAGCAGCGGTAGGCCGAGAATGGTGAAATGGTCGCCCTCGATGCGCTCGAACAGATGGATGCCGAGGCCCTCGAGCTGATAGGCACCGACGCTTCTGGTCACGGCCTCGCCGGCGGCGTCGAGATAGGCCGAAAGCTCGGCTTCGCTCATGGGCCGCATGGTCATGCGCGCCACGGAAACGTCCTCGAAGACGATCCTGCCATCCTGCGCCACGGCCACGGCTGAATTCAGCTCGTGCGTCTGACCGGCGAGATCGCGCAATTGCGCCAGCGCCTGGGCGCGGCCGGCCGGTTTGTTGAAGAGACGGTTCCCGAGGGCCAGCGTCTGGTCGGCGCCGATCACAAAGTGTCCGGGATGACCGGCAGAGACCGCCTTGGCCTTCTCGCGCGCCAGCAACAGGCCGATCTCGCGCGGATCCGAAAGTTTTGACGCGGCCTGAATGCCGCGCTCGTCGATATCAGCGGTGACAGCTACGAATTCGAGCCCGGCATTGGCCAGCAGCATTTTGCGCGCGCTGCTTTGCGAGGCCAGGATCAACGGACTTTTGCCGCGCCACAAACTCATCGGCGACACTTACTCGGACGGCCGGTTGCGCTGGCGGTCGCTATACAGCTTCATGATCGCCGCCGCGGTTTCCTCGATGGAGCGGCGCGTGACGTCCAGCAGCGGCCAGTCGTGCTTGGCGCTCAGCTTGCGTGCGAACGCGACCTCCTCGGTGACCGATTGCTTGTCGGTGTAGGTGTCACTGCCGGACTCGGCGCCCATGGAAAGCAGGCGATTCTGACGGATCTGAATCAGGCGTTCCGGCGTCGCGTGCAGGCTGACGACCAGCGGCCGCGTCAGCGTCTCCAATTGCGAGGGCACGGGGATGCCCGGCACCAGGGGCACGTTGGCGGTGCGGATACCGCGATTGGCGAGATAGATCGAGGTCGGTGTCTTCGAGGTCCGGGACACGCCGACCAGGACCACATCGGCCTCGTCGAGACCTTCGACATGCTGACCGTCGTCATGGATCATCGTGTAGTTCAGTGCGTCGATGCGCTTGAAATATTCCGCGTTGAGCACGTGCTGGGCGCCGACACGGCCGGTGGTCGCAGCGCCCAGATAGGCTTCGAACAGCTGCATCACCGGCCCGATGATCGAGAGGCTCGGAACATTGATCTGCTTGCACTTGTCCTCGAGTCTGGCGACCAGATCCTTCTCGAGCAGCGTGAACAGCACGATCCCCGGTGCTTCCTCGATCTCGTCGAGCACGCGGTCGAGCTGCTTCTGGCTGCGCACCAGCGGATAGACGTGCTCGACCGGCGTCACGTTGGCGTATTGGGCCGCGACCGCGCGCGCCACGGTGATGAGCGTTTCACCCGTGGAGTCCGAGACCAGGTGGAGATGGAAATAATTGTTCGAGGTCGGCACAAAAACCCTTTGAATTTCGTTGGGGTGGTTTGTGGATTTCTGTGGAGCTTAACCTCTCGGAAAGGGATGCGCGACACCAGGGGCGGGACAAGCGGCGATTTTCTTCACACTGCTGCCGATCAGGACAAGTCCGGCGCCCCGCCGAGAGGGAAACGGGATTGCGCGGACAAGTCCCTTGATAAGCTGCCGATACAAACGCGCAAGCCTTTGAAGCCGACTGACTTATCGGAAGTCGACAAAGGCTGTCCGGAATATGTGGATGGATGTGAACAAGCGCGCGCGAACGCGCGGACGGAATTGCGTGAGTCCAATCCACGGTCACATAGACTCAAACCTTAAGAATCTAAGATTCTAGATTTGAGGAAGGCGCTACGGACGGATATGTGTGCGGGGTAAGACCTTAACGAGTTCTTACTATCCCCAGCGCTCCCGAGCTGGACAGCAACCCGGACCGTCGAAAATGTTCGAAGACGTCTATCTCTGGATCAAGGCGCTGCACGTGATCGCCGTCATCTCCTGGATGGCCGGCATGCTCTATTTGCCGCGGCTGTTCGTCTATCACTGCGAGGCCGAAATCGGCTCGAAGCAGTCCGAGACGTTCAAGGTCATGGAACGCCGGCTGCTCAAGGCGATCATCAACCCCGCGATGATGGTCACCTGGCTCGCCGGGCTCTATCTCGCCTGGTCCGGACATTGGTTCTCGTTCGGCTGGCTGCACGTAAAACTGGCACTGGTCCTGGTGCTATCGGCGGTCCACGGCTTTTTTTCCCGCTGGGTCAAGGATTTTGCCGCTGATAAGCGTCCACGAAGCCAGAAATTCTATCGGATTATCAATGAGGTGCCGACCGTCCTGATGATTTTCATCGTCGTCATGGTGATCGTGAAGCCGTTCTAGGCAAACCGCGCGGCGATTAGCTCAGCGCTTCGGCTTGCGGAGCGTTGAGCGATTTTCTATATTAGCGATATCCCACCCAACGCAGGCGGATGTGGTTGTGTCCGAGCCTTCCAGAGGCCGGACACCGCATCAGGTTTGAAGCCTCACCGGCGCTTAACCTTGCCAGACCTGCGGACCTTACCTGCACCTGCTCGCGTCCGCATTTCACAGCCACCTCGCACCCCCCTCTTTTTCAGGTTACCCCACAGGACCACCCCAATGCGGGAAATCAAACTCCAGGACCTCAAGTCGAAAACCCCGGCCGAGCTCGTCTCGTTCGCGGAAGAGAACGGGGTCGAAAACGCCAGCACCATGCGCAAGCAGGAGCTGCTGTTCGCCATCCTCAAGCAGCTCTCGCTGGCCGAGACCGATATCGTCGGCGAGGGCGTCGTCGAGGTGCTCTCCGACGGCTTCGGCTTCCTCCGCTCGCCCGATGCGAATTATCTGCCGGGTCCGGACGATATCTACGTTTCGCCCTCGCAGATCCGCCGTTTCGGCCTGCGCACCGGCGACACCATCGAAGGTCATATCCGCAGCCCGAAAGAGGGCGAGCGCTACTTCGCGCTGCTGAAGGTCAACACGCTCAATTTCGAGGACCCGGAAAAGGCCAAGCACAAGGTCAATTTCGATAACCTCACGCCGCTGTTTCCGAATCAGCGTTTCCGCATGGAGATCGACGATCCGACGCGGAAAGACCTGTCTGCACGCGTGATCGACATCGTTGCGCCCATCGGCAAGGGCCAGCGCGCATTGATCGTGGCGCCGCCGCGGACCGGTAAGACCGTGCTGATGCAGAACATTGCGCACTCGATCACCCACAACCATCCCGAATGCTATTTGATCGTGCTCTTGATCGACGAGCGTCCGGAAGAAGTCACGGACATGCAGCGCTCGGTGAAGGGCGAGGTGGTGTCCTCGACCTTCGACGAGCCGGCGGTGCGCCACGTTCAGGTCGCCGAGATGGTGATCGAGAAGGCAAAACGCCTGGTCGAGCACGGCCGCGACGTCGTGATCCTGCTCGATTCGATCACGCGCCTCGGCCGCGCCTACAACACCGTGGTGCCGTCATCCGGCAAGGTGCTGACCGGCGGTGTCGACGCCAACGCGCTGCAGCGCCCGAAGCGCTTCTTCGGCGCGGCCCGCAACATCGAGGAGGGCGGCTCGCTGACCATCATCGCGACGGCGCTGGTCGATACCGGCAGCCGCATGGACGAAGTCATCTTCGAAGAGTTCAAGGGCACCGGTAACTCCGAGCTGATCCTGGACCGCAAGGTTTCGGACAAGCGCACCTTCCCGGCGATCGATATCTCGCGCTCCGGCACCCGCAAGGAGGAGCTCATCACCGATCCGCAGGTGCTCAAGAAGATGTACGTGCTCCGCCGCATCCTCAATCCGATGGGTACGATGGACGCGATCGACTTCCTGCTCGACAAGCTGCGCTCGACCAAGAGCAATTCGGAGTTCTTCGACTCCATGAACACCTGAGTTGCACTGCAGCAAGATCAGAGGGCGCCTTCGGGCGCCCTTTTTGTTGCGGCTTTGCTGCAGCATAGTGCAGCATGAATGGTATCAGCCACCGGAGCTCGGGCATCTTTTAATCTATTGATATCTTACAATAATACTTGAATTTCCGCCGGCCTGTCTCCTGCGCGGGGGCGCATTCTTGCAGCAAAAATGCTGCGAGACGATTGCGATGCAGCATAAGTTGTTGCGAGATCTGGTGCGGCAAAATCCAGCCGCTGGCCAGGCTGAAAACGGATGTTTGCCTTTTCACCGGCAGCCGCACAAATAGGCCATGCATCCGCGAGACCAGACCATCTTTGCGCTGTCATCCGGCCGGGCGCCCAGCCCGATCGCGGTGGTGCGCGTCTCCGGCTCGCAAGCCGGCCTGGTGCTGACGACGCTTGCGGGCCGGTTGCCGGCGCCGCGACAGGCGAGCCGGCGGCTGCTCCGGGACGGCGCAGGCCAGCCGATCGACGATGCGGTCGTGCTCTGGTTTCCGGGACCGGCCAGCTCGACGGGCGAGGACATTGCCGAATTTCACGTCCATGGCGGCCGGGCGGTGCTGGCGGCGCTCTTCGCCGCTTTTTCAGATATTCCGAATACGCGCGCGGCGGAGCCCGGCGAGTTCACCCGGCGCGCCTTCGAGAATGGCAAGCTCGACCTGACCGAGGCCGAGGGGCTCGACGACCTCATTCACGCCGACACCGACCGCCAGCGCCGCCAGGCGCTGCGCCAGCTGCAGGGCCTGCTCGGCGACCGCGCGCGCGACTGGCGCGAGCGCATCATCCAGGCCTCCGCGCTGATCGAGGCCGGCATCGATTTTTCCGATGAAGGCGACGTGCCCGCGGAGCTGAGGGCGCCGGCAGTGAAAGCGATCAAGGCGCTTCACGACGAAATCGCAAAAGTGCTTGCGGCACAGGGACATTCCGAACGGCTGCGCGATGGCCTGGTGGTTGCGATCGCGGGCGAGCCGAATGTCGGCAAGTCGACGCTGATCAACCAGCTGGCGCGCCGCGAGGTCGCGATCGTCTCGCCGCATGCCGGCACCACGCGGGACGTGATCGAGGTGCAGCTCGATCTAGACGGTTATCCCGTCACGGTGATCGACACCGCCGGCATCCGCGAGACCGACGATCCTGTGGAGCAGGAAGGCGTGCGCCGGGCCCGCGCGCGAGCGGAGGACGCCGATCTGGTGCTGTGGCTGGTGGAGGGTGGGGACGCCGTCGATCCAGAGGCGATGCGGTCGTTGAGGAAATCCGAAGACGATCGATCCAGTAGCTCGGTCTGGATCGTACGCAACAAGATCGATCTCGGCGGGGCCGGGGGTGCCGAGCCGGCAGGCGAGTTCGGGATCTCGGCCAGCCGTGGCGACGGCATCCCTGAACTGGTCGACGCGCTGGTGAGATTCGCTTCCGAGTTCTTCGGCACCACCGAGGGCGCCATGGTGACCCGGGCCCGCCAGCGGGACTTGTTGAGCCGGGCCTCAGACAGCTTGCGCCGAAGTCTGGACCTTGTAGAAGACGGCGAGGAGCTCGCGGCCGAAGAGCTGCGAGCGGCGGCCTATGCCTTGGGCCGGCTCTTGGGCCGCGTGGACGTTGAGGACGTCCTTGGTGCCATCTTCCAGAAATTCTGCATCGGAAAGTAGGGCTAGTATTTGATTCTAGAACTAGCGCTTGTTCCATTTCTTCTGTTTCACGTGAAACACGGGCGCTCCTCGCTTTGTTTACGTGAAACGCCGCTCTCTCCCCGTCATTGCGAGGAGCCCTTGCGACGAAGCAATCCAGACTGCCTCCCTCCACGAGATCCTGGATTGCTTCGCTGCGTTCCAATGACGGATTATGACGCGGTACGTGGCGCCCCCCCCCCGACTAGCGGCTACGGCGGCGCGGTGAGGGCACGTGACAGGATGTCTGGTCGAGCATCGCTCGGCCCAGGAGCGTATTTGTTTCACGTGAAACACCAGATGGATCAATGCACCTCCTACTGTGCACGGGGTTGTTTTCGCGAAAATGGTTCCGACTTGGGGCTTGCGCCTGTTTCACGTGAAACGCCGCTCCCGAGTTTCCACTTCCGGCTTTCCCAGCTCTGAGCTAGAAGTCCGTCCATGCGAACAGAGCGAGAGAGTTTCGACGTCATCGTCATTGGCGGCGGCCACGCCGGCTGTGAAGCCGCGGCTGCCGCTGCCCGGATGGGTGCTACGACCGCTCTGGTGACGCACCGTTTCTCCACGGTTGGCGCAATGTCCTGCAATCCCGCCATCGGTGGGCTCGGCAAGGGCCATCTGGTCCGCGAGGTCGATGCGCTCGACGGTTTGATGGGCCGTGTCGGCGATGCCGGCGGCATCCAGTTTCGCGTTCTCAATCGCCGTAAGGGCCCCGCCGTGCGTGGCCCCCGGGCTCAGGAAGACCGAAAGCTCTACGCGGCGGCGATGCAGGCGGCGATCCGAGAGACCGAAGGCCTCTTCGTCATCGAGGACGAAGCCGACGAGCTGATCGTGGTCGATAACCGGGTGACCGGCCTGCGTCTGGCCGATGGCCGTGAGCTTCGGGCAGGGGCGGTTGTCGTCACCACCGGTACCTTTCTCCGTGGGCTGATTCATCTCGGTGAGAAGAACTGGCCCGCCGGCCGGGTCGGCGAGGCGCCTGCGTTGGGCCTTTCCAGCTCTTTCGAGCGCGCCGGCTTTACCCTCGGACGTCTCAAGACCGGCACTCCGCCGCGTCTCGACGGCACCACGATCGACTGGTCGGCGGTCGAGATGCAGCCCGGCGACGAGCCGCCGGAGCCGTTTTCGGTGATGACCGAGCGGATCACGACGCCGCAGATCCAATGCGGGATCACCCGGACCACGCCGGCGACCCATGAGGTGATCCGGGCCAATGTCCATCGTTCCCCGATGTACTCCGGCCAGATCAAGAGTTCCGGACCGCGTTATTGTCCCTCGATCGAGGACAAGATCGTCCGCTTCGGCGACCGCGACGGCCACCAGATCTTCCTGGAGCCGGAAGGGCTCGACGATACGACCGTCTATCCCAACGGCATTTCGACCTCGCTGCCGGAGGAGGTCCAGCTTGCGATCCTTGCCAGCATTCCCGGCTTGGAGCGGGTGAAGATGGTCCGCCCCGGCTATGCCATCGAATACGACCACATCGATCCGCGCGAGCTCGATCCGACCCTGCAGACCAAGCGTCTGCGCGGGCTGTTCCTGGCCGGGCAGATCAACGGCACCACCGGATATGAGGAAGCCGCCGGGCAGGGCATTGTTGCTGGCCTGAATGCGGCGCTTTCCGCCAGCGGTGCCGCGCTCACCGTGTTCGATCGTGCCGACGGCTATCTCGGTGTGATGATCGACGACCTCGTCACCCGCGGGATCAGCGAGCCCTATCGGATGTTCACCTCGCGCGCCGAGTACCGGCTGACCCTGCGGGCCGACAATGCCGATCAGCGCCTGACGGAGAAGGGCATCGCGCTGGGATGCGTCGGCAGCGCCAGAACCCGGCATCATCGCGCCAAGATGGATGCGTTGAACGCCGCCAGGACGCTCTCGAAGTCCCTGACCATTACCCCGAACGAGGCGATCAAGCACGGGCTGTCGCTGAACCGGGATGGCCAGCGCCGTTCGGCTTTCGAGCTGATGGCCTATCCGGAGATCGGCTGGAGCCAGGTCCGCGCGATCTGGCCGGAGCTGTCGGCCGTCGATCCCGTCATCGCCACCCATCTCGAAATCGACGCCAAGTACGACGTCTATCTGGAGCGCCAGAGCGCCGACGTCGAAGCCTTCCGCCGCGACGAGGGCATGGTGCTGGCGGACGTCGATTACCAGCTCGTTCCCGGTCTCTCCAATGAAGTGCGTGCCAAGCTGGAGAAGGCACGACCCTTCACCGTCGGCCAGGCCGGCCGCATCGACGGTATGACGCCGGCGGCGCTCGGCATTCTCGCGGCCTATCTGCGCCGCGAGGCACGAAAGACTTCCAAAGCAATCGCATAAAGCCAATCGCATAGGCGTTTCACGTGAAACAGCGCGGATCGGGCGGGGATCGACCGCCAACGCGACGACCCGGAGCGGGCGAGGGCGCTGGGCGCCGAATGGAGGCGGGATCGGTCAGCCCAACGGCCAGCAAGGCCGTTGCCAACGACAAGGCGCTCGATTCCATCATCGCCGCCGACAAGACCGCGGCCCTCAAGCTCGCGCCCGTTTCACGTGAAACCGAGGAGCGACTTGATCGCTACATCGCGCTGCTGCGGGAGTGGCAGGCCAAGACCAATCTGGTCGCGCCCTCGACCTTGCCGCAGCTCTGGACCCGGCACATCGCCGACTCGCTTCAGCTGATCGATCTCGCGCCGGCCGCAAAGCGCTGGGCCGATCTCGGCAGCGGTGGCGGATTTCCCGGGGTCGTGCTCGCCTGCGCCATGGCCGGCACACCTGGCGCGAGCGTCCATCTCGTCGAGCGAATTGCCAAGAAGGCCGCCTTTTTGCGCGAAGCGATCCGCGTCACCACATCTCCGGGAGTCGTACATCTCGCTGAGATCGGGGATAATGTGGATAGAATCACCGGCCCCGTCGATTGCGTCACCGCGCGTGCACTGGCTCCGCTACATCAACTCATCGGCTTTGCGGAGCCGCTGATGCGCCAGGGCGCAAAGGCGTTATTTCTCAAGGGTCAAGATGTAGAGGCTGAATTGACCGAAGCCGCTAAATATTGGAATATTCGGCCGCAGCTCTACCAAAGCCGCACGGGCGACGGGTGGATCGTGGAGCTCAATGCCGCCGAACGGCGCGGCTGAGGGGTGATTGGGGAATCGCGATGAGCGTGATTGACGAACCGCAGCAAGAACAGACGGCCCAAAAGACCGATGAGGTCCCCCATGGCCATCCGCGCATTCTCGCGCTGGCGAATCAAAAAGGCGGTGTGGGAAAAACAACCACAGCGATCAACCTCGGCACGGCGCTCGCTGCGATTGGCGAGCGCGTCCTGATCGTCGATCTCGATCCGCAGGGCAACGCCTCGACCGGCCTCGGCATCGATCGCCGCAACCGCTCCTGCTCGACCTATGACGTGCTGATCGGTGAAGCGCCTCTGCGCGAAGCCGTGGTCTCGACCGCGGTGCCTCGGCTGCACATCGCACCCTCGACCATGGACCTCTCCGGCCTCGAGCTCGAACTCGGCACCACGCCCGGTCGCGCCTTCAAGTTGCGCGACGCGATCGGCGCGCTCAACAACAACGTCTCACCTGACGCCGACTACACCTACGTGCTGATCGACTGCCCCCCCTCGCTCAACCTGCTCACGGTCAACGCGATGGCGGCGTCGGATGCGATCCTGGTGCCGCTGCAGTGCGAGTTCTTCGCGCTCGAAGGTCTGTCGCAACTCTTGCAGACCGTCGAGCAGGTGCGCTCGACGCTCAATCCGAACCTGTCGATCCACGGCATCGTGCTGACCATGTTCGACTCGCGCAACAACCTGTCGAACCAGGTCGTCGCCGACGTCCGCCAGTTCATGGGCGAGAAGGTCTACAAGACCATGATCCCGCGCAACGTGCGCATCTCGGAAGCGCCGTCCTATGGCAAGCCGGTGCTGGTCTATGATCTCAAATGCGTCGGCAGCGAAGCCTATTTGCGGCTTGCCACCGAAGTGATCCAGCGCGAGCGCGAGCTGCGCACGACGCATTGACGCTCCCGTAGGGTGGGCAAAGGCGTTTTCCGTGCCCACCGTCTTCCGCACACAATCGGTGGGCACGCTTCGCTTTGCCCACCCTACGATAATTCAGTTCTGGAGTGCTGCACCGTGAATCCAAGGGAGCTGGCGATGGCCGATGAAGCGCGTTCGCGACTGGGCCGGGGTCTTGCAAGTCTGATCGGTGACGTCGGCGGCGAGGCCCAGCATGTCGATCGTCCGCGCGCGCAGCGCAAGGTGCCGATCGAATTCATCAAGGCCAATCCGCGCAACCCGCGTCGCACGTTTTCGGACACCGAGCTGAAGGAGCTCTCCGACTCCATCAAGCAGCATGGCGTGATCCAGCCGATCGTGGTGCGGCCCGTGAAGGGCGCGCAGGATCGCTACGAGATCATCGCCGGCGAACGACGCTGGCGCGCCTCGCAAATGGCCGGCCTGCACGAAGTGCCGATCGTGCCGGTCGACATCAGCGACAGCGACGCGCTGGAATTCGCGATCGTCGAGAACGTCCAGCGCGAGGACCTCAACCCGATGGAGGAGGCGCAGGCCTATCACGCGCTCGCCAACGAGTTCAAACGCAGCCAGGACGACATTGCCAAGGTCGTCGGCAAGAGCCGCAGCCACGTCGCCAACATGATGCGGCTGACCAAGCTGCCGGCGGAGGTGCAGGCCTTCATCGCGACCGGCGAGCTGACGGCCGGCCACGCCCGCGCGTTGATCGGCGTGCCCGATCCGCTCGCCGCCGCCAAGCGCATCGTCGAGGAAGGTCTCAACGTCCGCCAGGCCGAGGCGCTCGCGCACGAAGAGGGCGTGCCAGAGCGCAAGCCGCAGAAGGCGCGCGCCAGCGGGGGCAAGGAAAAGGACCCCGACACGATCGATCTGGAGAAGCGCGTCAGCGACGCGCTCGGCCTCAAGGTCACCGTCAACCACCGCGATCCCGGCGGCTCCGTGCAGATCAACTACCGCAACCTCGATCAGCTCGACGAGGTGATGAAGCGGCTGGCCAAGGGCGCGCTGTAGCGCCATTTTCACGTCACTCTCTCCACACGTCATTGCGAGGAGCGCCAGCGACGAAGCAATCCAGAATCCTTCCGCCGAGGGACTCTGGATTGCTTCGCTCCGCTCGCAATGACGTGGCGAGAGAGCGGGGGCCTATCCCCGCCGCTTCGCGTTCGCGGCGATCGCCATCAGCGCGCGCTGGGCGATGGCGGCGGCGAGGGTGGACTGCTTGCGGGTGTCGAGCGCGGCGGTTGCGAGCTGCTCGATCACAGCGGCGAGCCGCGCCGGGCTGAAATTGCGCAGCGCGGATTCGACTGCAGGCTTTCGTGAAAAATGCAGGCGCGGATAGCCGCCCTCGAGTACGGCGGAGGCAGGCTGGCCGTCGGCGATGGCGAGCGCGGATTTGTGCAGCCACGCGGCCTGACGCTGTGCGGCGGAGATGATCACGCCGGGATAGGTCCCGGCGATCATCGCCTTTGCAAACTCGGTCTCGACGATATCGGGCCGCCCGGCGAAGGCGCCGTCGACGATCGGATCGAGCTTCAGCTCGGAGGCATCGGCGACCACGGCCATGACGTCATCCAGCGTGACCTCACCCTTGCCGTGGGCGTAGAGCGTCAGCTTGCGCAGCTCGTTACGCGAGGCCTGGCGGTCGCCGCCGAGGAAGGACATCAGCGCCGCGCGGGCGTCCTGCGCGATCCGCAAATTCGCGATGCGCAGCTCGTCGTCCATCAGTTTGGCAAGATCGCGCTCGGTGTCGGGATAGCAGCCGATCGCGACCGCCGTCTTGGCCTTCTCGCAGGTCTTGCGCAGCGGCGATTCCGGGCGGAGCTCGCCGGCCTCGATCACGATGCGGCAATCCTTCACGTTCATCTCGGCCAGCGTCTCGATGCCGCTGGCAAAGCTGCGCGAGCCGGCGCGAACGCGGATGGCGCGGCGGCCGCCGAACAGCGGCACCGTCATCGCCTCGTCGACGAGGCGCGACGGCTCGGCGGAGAGCTCGTCGCCGTCGAGCTTGACCAGCGAGAACGGGTCGTTGGGATCGTCGACGCTGGACGCGATCAGCGCATCGGCGCGCTCGCGCACCAGACCGGCATCAGGACCGTAGAGCAGGATGATCGGACGGCCCGCATCAGGGCGGGCGAGGAAGGCGTCGATCTCTTTTCCACGCAGTGCGACCATTGGGGCTAACCGTCGTTCCGGGCGCGCGTGGCGCGAACTACGGTGCGCAATTGCGCACCAGAGAATCCAGAGGTTTGGGATCGAGATTCCGGGCTCACGCTTCGCGTGCCCCGGAACGACGGGAGCGAACTACGTGCCCGCAGTGAAGAACGAGGCGAGCCGGGTCGTGATGTTCTCGGCGATCTCGTTGGCGGCGCGATCCTCGGCATCGCGTACGGCGCGGGTGCGCGAGAAGCGCTGATAGGAGCCGGGCATGTCGTAGGACACGCGCGAGAACGTCGAGCCGTTCATCACCGACCGGCCGGTCGCGACGTCGATCAGATTGTACTGGGCGTCGATGCCGAGATTTTCGCTGGTCGGCAGTCCGGTCATGGAGCTGACGATCAGCGAGGAGCGGCTGGTGGTGAAGCGGATGTCGAGCCGGTGGGTCGGCGGCATGCCCGTCGCGGTGCCGTAAAGCTTGAAGGCCAGCGCGTTGCGGATCTCGACGCCGACGCGGGCCTCGCGGGAGGCATTGGACTTGTTGATCGGGGGCAGCTCGACCCCCATCAGCTTCTCGCGCAGGCCTGGGGTGCCGTCGCTGCGCTCGGCATACATCGGCTGGAAGCAGCCGGCCGTCAGCGCCGCCAGCGCGGCGACTGCCAGCAAGCGGGCTGCGATACGGATCCTAGCCGACAACATTCACGATCCTCTTGGGGACGATGATCACCTTGCGGACGGGCTTGCCGTCCAGGGCCAGCTTTACCGCATCGAGGGCCAAAACGGCAGCCTCGATTTCCGGATTTTGGGCCGCTGTTGCAACTGTGACCTCACCCCGCTTCTTGCCGTTGACCTGGACCACCAGGGTCACGCTGTCTTCAACCAGCAAATCGCGTTCGATTTGGGGCCAATCGGCCTCCGAAACCAGCCCCTTTCGGCCAAGACCATTCTTGAAAAGCACCTGCCAGCACTCCTCGGCCAGATGCGGCATCATCGGCGAGAACAGCTGGACCAGGATCTGGCTGGCCTCCTGGATCGCCCAGGCGAGATCAGGGGCGGGCTGGCCGGGCCGCTGGAGCACCTCCGAGAATGCATTGGTGAATTCGCGGATATGGGCCAGGCAAACGTTGAAATGCAACCGCTCGATGCCGGTGGTGACCTTGTCCAGCGCGCCGTGGGCGGCCTTGCGCAAAGCGGTGGCGTCCGGGCCGAAGCTGGCCGGCCGGGCCGCGGGCGCAGCCTTGCCGAGTTCGACGGCATCGTTCACCAGCCGCCACAGCCGCTGCACGAAGCGCGAGGCGCCCTGGACGCGCTCGTCGCTCCAGATCACGTCGCGGTCGGGCGGGGAGTCCGACAGCATGAACCAGCGGGCGACGTCGGCGCCATAGGTCTCGATGATGTCGTCGGGGTCGACCGTGTTCTTCTTCGACTTGGACATCTTCTCGATCGGGCCGATCGCGATGTCTTCGCCCGTCGTCAGCAGCGTGGCGCGCCGTCCGTTGCCGCCGACCTCGACCTTCACCTCGGCCGGCTGCACATAGGTGCCGTCGGCCTTCTGGTAGGTCTCGTGCACCACCATGCCTTGCGTGAACATCCCGGCGAACGGCTCGTCCAGCGCGATGTGCCCCGTCGCCTTCATCGCGCGGGTGAAGAAGCGGCTGTAGAGCAGATGCAGGATCGCGTGCTCGACGCCGCCGATATATTGGTCGACCGGCAGCATCCGGTTGGCGACATCAGGCGTCGTCGGCGAAGCCTCGTTCCAGGGATCGGTGAAGCGCGCGAAGTACCAGGACGAATCCACGAAGGTGTCCATGGTGTCGGTTTCGCGTTGGGCCTTACCTCCGCATTGCGGGCAGGTGACGTGCTTCCAGGTCGGATGATGATCGAGCGCGTTGCCCGGTCTGTCGAAGGTCGCATCGTCGGGCAGCTTCACGGGCAGGTCGGCATCCGGCACCGGCACCACGTCGCACTTCGGACAGTGAATGATCGGAATCGGGCAGCCCCAATAGCGCTGGCGTGAAATGCCCCAGTCGCGCAGGCGGAAATTGACCTGACGCTCGCCGACCGGCGCGTTGCCGCGCAGCTCGGTCTCGAGCCGTTTCGCCACCTCTTCCTTGGCCTCGTCGATGGTCATGCCGTCGAGGAAGCGCGAATTGATCATGCGGCCGTCACCGTCATAGGCGGTGTCGGTGATGACGAAGCTCTTCGGGTCCTGACCTTCCGGGCATACGACGGGCGTGTTGCCGAGATTGTACTTGTTGACGAAGTCGAGGTCGCGCTGGTCGTGTGCGGGGCAGCCGAAGATGGCGCCGGTGCCGTATTCCATCAGCACGAAGTTGGCGACATAGACCGGCAGCTTCCAGGAGGGATCGAATGGGTGCACCGCGCGGATGCCGGTATCAAAACCCTGCTTCTCCGCGGTGTCGATGATCTCCTGTGCGGTGCCGATCTTCTTGATCTCGGCGATGAACTCGGCAAGCTTCGGGTTCTTGGCCGCTGCTGCCTGCGCCAGCGGATGATCCGCCGAGATCGCCATGAACTTGGCGCCGAACAGCGTGTCGGGGCGCGTCGTGAAGATCTTCAGCTCGCTCTCGCCCGCCGGCGTCGTTGCCGCATCCAGCGCGAAGCGGATCAGGAGGCCCTCGGAGCGGCCGATCCAGTTGCGCTGCATCAGCCGCACCTTGTCGGGCCAGCGGTCCAGCCCGTCGAGCGCCGACAGCAGCTCCTGCGAGTACTTCGTGATCTTGAAGACCCACTGGTTCATCTCGCGCTGCTCGACCACGGCGCCCGAACGCCAGCCGCGGCCGTCGATCACCTGCTCGTTGGCGAGCACGGTCATGTCGACGGGATCCCAGTTCACCTTGCGCTTCTCGCGCTCGGCAAGGCCTGCGCGCAGGAAGTCCAGGAACATCTTCTGCTGGTGCTTGTAATAGGAGGGATCGCAGGTCGCGATCTCCCTGGACCAGTCCAGCGACAGCCCGATCGAGCGGAGCTGCTTCTTCATCGCGGCGATGTTGTCGTAGGTCCAGGCCTTCGGCGCCACCTTGCGCTCGATCGCGGCGTTCTCGGCCGGCAGGCCGAAAGCGTCCCAGCCCATCGGGTGCAGCACGTTGAACCCCTTGGCGCGCATGAAGCGGGCCAGCACGTCGCCGAGCGTGTAATTCCGGACATGGCCGATATGGATGCGCCCGGATGGGTAGGGGAACATCTCGAGGACGTAGTATTTCGGCCGCGGATCGTCGTTCTTGGAGACGAAGATCGCCTGCTCGTCCCAGAGGCGTTGCCAGCGCGGTTCGGCATCGCGGGCGTTATAGCGTTCGGAGGTCATGGAATCGTTGGGTTTTCGTGGGTTCGGCCGTCAAGACGGCGGACTAGGCCATAGAAGACCTCGGGGGGTCAATGGGTTGCCGCGTTTTGGAACTTTGGCGACGCCTCCGCATAACTACGAGGGCCCGCGTTGGGGTGTGATTAAGGGGTCAATGCCAATTTGCGGCTCGACAAGGCCGCGTACCGCAAATGGATTCCAGCTTCGACGATCCCGATTACGACTATGCCGCGTCCATTGCTGGGCGGGCGACGCGGAGCATGGCCGAACAGCGGGTTGCGCCGACCCCGGCCAATTTTGCGGTCTGGTACCAATATTTCGCAGGCGGCCACGACGATCTGCGCAACGCAATCGATCTCCTGATCGATCACAATCGTCCGTTCGATGCCCAAACCAATCAGGATCTGTTCGAGACCTACGTCGCGCCCCAGGTGAGTGCCGTCGTGGTCGACACGTCCGAGCGGCTGCAGGCGCTGATGGGGACGGCGAAGGAGTTTCTGGCGACAGCGATCGCTGACAATCATTCGCAGATGCAGGTCATCAGCCAGGTGGCCGACCAGGGCAAGGCCGGCGTCGATCCAAAGCTGCTGGTCGCCCAGCTCATGAACGAGCTGGCGCGGGCCGCCACGCGGGCGACGCGGCTGGAGGTAGGCTTTGCGGAAAAGACCCGCGAGCTCGACGTGATACGCGATTCGCTGTCGCGATCCGAGCAGCGCGCCCGGACCGACACGCTGACGGGGCTGGCGAACCGGCGGGCGCTCGATGAATTCCTGCGCAAGGCGCAGACGACGGCGGAATGGGGCGAGCCGCTCAGCGTGCTGCTGCTCGACATCGATCACTTCAAGTCCTTCAACGACAATTTCGGCCACGGTGTCGGCGACCAGGTGCTGCGCCTGATGGCCAAGGTGCTGCGCGAGAAGGTTCGCGCGCAGGATCTGCCGGCCCGCTATGGCGGCGAGGAGCTGATCGCGGTGCTGCCGGACGCCGATCTGGCCGCCTGCGCCGAGATCGCCGAACGCATCAGGCGCGCAATCGCTGAAGCCACCATCACGCGTCGTTCGACCGGCGAGATCCTGCCCGGCATCAGCGTGTCGATCGGCGTGGCGCAATACCGGGTCGGCGAGACGATCGCGGATCTGATCGAGCGTTGCGACCGCGCGCTCTATCTCGCCAAGGGCGGCGGTCGTAATCGTGTGGTGACGGAGAGCGAGCTCGAGCGGGCCGGGGCTGCGGGGTAAAGCACGATCAGGACAAGTGCGAAGCGGTTTTCCGGAAGGATCATGCGTAGACAACAAAAGGCGCGATGAATCTCGCCGCGCTTTTTAGGCGCTCGCCACCATCATCATCTCGCCCGCGCTGGTTTCGATGGCCTGCACGCCGTGCTCGACGACGTTGTTGCGGCCGCGGTGCTTGGCGGCGTAGAGCGCGGCGTCGGCGGCTTCGATCAAGTCACCTGGGCGCAGGGTCTCGTTCGGCTTGGTCGCAGCGACGCCGATCGAGACCGTGACGATCATGTGGTGCGAGGTGATGTGCGGCAGACAGAGCTTCAGCACGGCCGAACGCACCTGCTCGCCGATCTCGACGGCGCGCGTCACGTCGGTGTTCGGCAGCAGCAGGCAGAACTCCTCGCCGCCGTAACGGGCCGCGAAGCCCATCGTGTCGGCGGCGATGCCGGACAGCGATTCGCCGAGCCGCGTCAGGCAGGAATCGCCTTCGAGATGGCCATAGGTGTCGTTGAACAGCTTGAAATGATCGACGTCGATCATCAGAAGCGCGAGCTCGCTGCCATATTGCTGCGCGCGCATCCATTCGAAATCCAGCCGGCTCTGGAAACCGCGGCGATTGGCGAGGCCGGACAGCATGTCGATCGAAGCCATCACCGTCAGGCGGTCGTTGCTTGCGATCAGCTCGCGCTCGCGCTGGCTCAGCTGCGCGGCCATCGCGTTGAACGCGCGGGCCAGCGGCACGAACTCGGCGGGCAGGCGATTGCGCGCGGCGCGGGCCGAGAGATCGCCCTCGCCGAGACGCTTGGCCATGTCGGCGAGCATCTCGATCGGCTTGATCACGAGCTTTTCGGCGGCGATCAGCGCGCCGAGCAGGACGAACATGAGCACGAAGGCGAGCTGCAGATAGGCGGTGCGGATGTCGCGGCTGACCGCTGCGGACACCTTGTCCTCGTCGATGCTGGCGATCAGACGGGCATTGGTGCCGGCGATGCGGATATAGCTGACGGCGCGGCGGGAGCCGTCGGCGGCGAGGAAGGACAGCGAACCCTCATCCTGATCGGAGCGCAGCGCCTTGTCGGCGATCGCGGACATCAGCGGCATGTGGTCGAGCGGACGGCCGACCGCGCTGTGCTGATCGGCCGGTGCCGCCAGCACGGTGCCCGCGCTGTCGACCAGCACCGCGGTGATGCCGGCGCGACCGCCCAGATTGTTCATGACCTTCGACATCCAGTCGAGATTGACGGTGGCGAGCACGACGGCATCGGCCACACCGCTGAAGGCGGAGACCGGATAAACCGCCATCACCGTCGGCGAGGGCACCGGCCGCGACATGATGAAGTCGCTCAGCACGAAGCGGCCGGTTTCCTGGGCCTGCTGGAAGTACGGCCGGTCGCTGAGATCGAGGCCGACATACATGTTGTTGGTGGCGCATTGGATGCGGCCGTCCTGGCCGGCGATCAGAAGCGTGCGGATCCAGGGGAGGCTCGACGGCAGGCTCGCCCGCAGCACGTCGCAGCTCTTGGTGATTCCGCCGGCGGAGGCGCGGATGAAGGCCTCCGATTTCAGGATAGTCTCGACCGACGAGATCACCTCGCGCTGTGCATCGGCGCTGTGCCTTGCCACAATGGTGAATTCAGCCGCAGCCTGCGCGATCTGCCGCGCGCGCGTGTCTTCGAGGGACCGGATGCGCTCGATCATCAGGGGCGTCACGAGAATCACCGCGAGCAACGCAAGCCGCGCCCGGATTCCGAGAACCTGCTTGAGTTTCGCGCGCTTGCGGTTGAGACTGACGCTTGCCATTTTCGCTACCCACCCCGCGGGCTAAGGTAAAGCGAAGGGTTCAAAAACTGTTTCTTGAACTCGGTAAAATTGGACCTAACGCGGGTTCGGTCACAGCCAAGAGACGTCATGACAGAAGCCAACGCCGCGCCGGTAACCGGCGATTCACCAAATGCGCTCGCCACAGTCGAAGCCGAAATTGCACGCGCCTGCAGGGACGCGCAGCGTGACCGCGCCTCGGTCACGCTGATCGCCGTGTCCAAGACTTTCGCGGCGGACGCAATTACTCCGGTTATCGCCGCCGGACAGCGCGTATTTGGCGAGAATCGGGTGCAGGAAGCCAAAGCCAAGTGGCCGGCATTAACGTCTGCTTACCCCGGTATCGCGCTGCATCTGATCGGGCCGCTGCAATCCAACAAGGCGAAAGAGGCAGTCGCGCTGTTCGACGCCATCCATTCGGTCGACCGTCCGAGCATTTGCCAAGCGTTAGCCAAGGAAATCGAATCCCAGAACAAGCACCCGCAGCTGTTCGTCCAGATCAACACCGGCGAGGAGCCGCAGAAGGCCGGCGTCGCGCCTGGCGAGGCCGATGCCTTCATTGCGAGCTGCCGCGACACCTACGGGCTGACGATCTCCGGGTTGATGTGCATCCCGCCGGTCGACGAGCCCCCTGCCGCGCACTTTGCGCTCACCGCCAAGATCGCCGCGCGCAATGGCTTGACGAATCTCTCGATGGGCATGAGCGCCGATTTCGCGACCGCCATCATGTTGGGCGCCACCCATGTGCGCGTCGGGAGCGCGATCTTCGGGCATCGGTGATAGCCGTAAGCCGGGTCAGGGAGCCATACACGTCCTCGATTTCGTCATTGCGAGCGAAGCGAAGCAATCCAGAGTCCCTCCGCAGAAAGATTCTGGATTGCTTCGTCGCAAGGGCTCCTCGCAATGACGGCGGCGTGCCTCACCCGATGATGATCTTTGTTCGCGGGCCCAGGCGCCGCAGCAATTGCAGCATCGCGGATTTCGTCATGGAGACGCAGCCGGCGGTCGGGCCGAAATTGTCGCGGGCGAGGTGCAGGAACACCGCGCTGCCGCGGCCGGCGATGCGGGGGCGCGTGTTGTGGTCGATCTCGATGATGAAGTCGTAGAGATGATCGCCGCGCTCGAGGCGGTCGCCGCCCTGCCCCTCGCCGAGCCGGATGCTCTGGTTGTAATGGCGATCCCGCGGATCCTCGCACCAGGCGTCCTCGCCGGTGATGATCCGGGCCGGCAGGAATGTCCGGGGACGGCTGTGCCGGTCGCCCCGCCACCACAATTGCCTGGGCCGGAAGCTGCCTCTGGGGGTGCCGCCATCGCCTTCGCGCTTGTTGGCGAGGATGCCGCCTCGCCCCAGCGCAACCGGAATGGTCAGCGCTCCGGCCGTCAGCCAGCCCCGCCGCGGATTACCGGCAGCAGGCTTAACGCGGATCGCCGACAGCGGCCCGGCACGTCGATTCCTGGTGTAACCGACTGAAGCTGCTTTATTTTTCATGTGAACGCGCAATGTCGAATTCATTACAGGACATTCATCAAAACGGCCTGCTATTCTGAGTTAGAGTGCTTCTGGCTTGTGAATCGGTAACAGCCCACTACTTCAACACGAACAACAATAATAACGGCGACCTTAAACTTCCCTCGCGGCTGGGTGCGGCATGGATGCGCGCCGAGCCGGACCCCAAAAGGATGACCCCCCATGGCCAATGCCCGCAAGATCCTGATCGTGGATGACGATACCGATCTGCGCGATACGTTGGTGGAGCAATTATCGCTACACGAAGAATTCGAGGCCTCCGCCGTCGATACCGGCGCCAAGGGCGCCAGCGCCGCGAAGGCCAACTCCCCCGATCTGGTCCTGATGGATGTCGGCCTGCCCGACACCGATGGCCGCGAGGTCGTCCGCTCCCTGCGCAAGGGCGGCTTCAAGGCCCCGATCATCATGCTGACCGGGCACGACACCGATTCGGACACGATTTTGGGCCTGGAATCCGGCGCCAACGACTATGTGGCAAAGCCCTTCCGCTTCGCCGTGCTGCTGGCCCGCATCCGCGCCCAGCTCCGCCAGCACGAGGCCAGTGAGGACGCGGTGTTCTCGGTCGGCCCCTACTCCTTCCGTCCCGGCTCGAAGATGCTGACCGCGGCCAATGCCCGCAAGGTGCGGCTCACCGAGAAGGAAACCGCCATCCTCCGCTTCCTCTATCGGGCCGGCCAGATGCCGGTGTCGCGCGAGACCCTGCTCCAGGAGGTCTGGGGCTACAATTCCGGCGTTACCACCCACACGCTGGAAACCCACATCTACCGCCTGCGCCAGAAGATCGAGAAGGACGCGGCCAACCCGGAGATCCTGGTCACGGAAGCCGGTGGCTACAAGCTGGTGCCGTGATACGCTTCGACGGCGTGCGAATCGTTTTAGATCGCATGCCTTCGAGCCTCGGACCTGAATGTCAATCGACGATGATGTAGCGCTTCTCGAGCGTGTCCCGACACTGCGCCTGTTGGGAGACGCCTCGTTGCGCATGCTGGCGATCGGCTCCGAGCAGCGTGACTTCGTACGCGGCGACGTGCTGTTCAATCTCGGCGACGACGCCGATGCCGGTTTCGTGGTCCAGCGCGGCGCCTTCCGGGTCGAGGACGGCGCCGGCGCCGAAATGATCGCCGGCCCCGGTGCGCTGATCGGCGAGCTCGCGCTGGTGGTGCCGATGAAGCGGCCGTCGAGCGCGATCGCGCTGGAGCATTCCTCCGTCATCCGCGTCGCACGCAGCCTGTTCCAGCGCGTGCTCGAAAGCGATCCCGCCGCGGCGGTGCGCCTGCGCGACGAATTCGCGGTGCGCTCCAGCCAGATCGCGAGCGATATCCTGATGGCGGGCGCGAAGCTGACGAGCTGAGCTCTCTCCGCTCGTCATTCCGGGGCGCGACGAAGTCGCGAGCCCGGAATGACAGGCGGGGCTAAACCTCCAGCGTCACCGTCACGGGGACATGGTCCGACGGACGCTCCCAGCTGCGGGCGTCGCGCAGAATCCTGAAATCCTGCACCGCGTCCTTCAGCGCGCGCGAGACCCAGATATGGTCGAGCCTGCGGCCGCGATCGCCGACGGTCCAGTCGGCGGAGCGATAGCTCCACCACGTATAGACCTTCTCCGACATCGGAATGCGATCGCGCGCGACGTCGACCCATTCGCCGGCTTCGAGCGCCGCCTTCAGCTTCTCGGTTTCGACCGGCGTGTGCGACACGACTTTCAGCAGCTGCTTGTGCGACCACACGTCGTTCTCATGCGGGGCGACGTTGAGATCGCCGACCAGGATGTGGCGATCCTCACCGCGCGGATGCAGCGGCTCGCACGCCGTCATCTCGTCGAGGAAGCGGAGCTTGTGATCGAACTTCTCGTTCGCAACGGGATCGGGAATGTCGCCGCCCGCGGGCACGTAGAAATTATGCAGCACCAGCGGTCTTGCGATGCCCGCCTTGTCGCCGAACGACACCGAGATGTGGCGCGAATCCACCTTGTCGCAGAAGGTGCGGATGTCCTTTGATTCGAACGGGATCTTCGAGACGATGGCGACGCCGTGATAGCCCTTCTGCCCGTTCAGCGCGATGTGCTCGTAGCCGAGCCGCTTGAAGCGCTTCAGCGGAAAGGCGTCGTCGATGCACTTGGTCTCCTGCAGGCAGAGCACCTCCGGCCGCGCGCTCTTGAGAAACTTCGCGACCAGGTCGATGCGCAGCCGCACCGAATTGATGTTCCAGGTTGTCAGGGAAAGACGCATGGGGAATGCGTCTTAGCAAGCTCTCGTAGGGTGGGCAAAGGCGCAAAGCGCCGTGCCCACCGTCTTTTCAAGTCCGAGAATCGTGGGCACGCTTCGCTTTGCCCACCCTACGGCAGCGGAGCGCTCAACCCGGCGACGGCGTGCTGTAATTGGTGAAATCGATCTTGAACATGTTGGGGTCGAGCCTCTTGCTCGAATCCAGATTGTAGACCGCGATCGTGGTGTCGTAGCCCTGCGGATCGGTGACGGTCCACTGCTTGAGCTGGCCGTCCTTGGCGCCGAACATCAGCAGGAGGCGGCTGGTGCCGACCAGGGCCTGCTTCTCCTCGATGGTGACGCTGACGAAGACGTCGTCGGCCGAGACGTTGACGACGTTGGTGTCCTTCATCAGGTCGATGCGATCGGAGAGCAGGAAGCGCAGCGGCGTCTGCGACAGCGGATAGACGTCCTGGGTCGCGAGCTTGCGGTCGCGCACCACGAGCGAGGATCCGTCGGCGACGATGTCGATCGGGCTCGGCGCGTCATATTCGAAGCGCACCTTGCCGGGTTTCTGGATGTAGAAATCGCCCTGCGTCTTGCTGCCGTCGGGGCCGACCTGGACAAAATTCCCGACCAATGTCTGCAGCGACGACAGATAGGCGCTGACCTTGGCCGCCTGCGCCTTCTGGTTGGCGTCGAACGTCTGGAAGATGCTGCTCGGCACGTTGCGCCGCGGATCCGGGATCACCGGATTGGGCGGCGCCTGCGTCGCGCCGGTGACGGCCGGCCCGCCGGCGGACGCGCCACCGTCACGCCCCTTCGGCGCGGGTTTCGGCACCGGCACGGTCTGCGCGAACGACGCGGCGGTCACCATCGCGGCGGTGACGAGAAGCACGCCGGCCATGCGCGCGCTTCGTGCGGCGATGGTGGCAGTGAATCGAATGTCCGGATGTCTGATCAACGCGTCGTCCTGTATGGCTGGGCGCCCTTTTACCGTGATTTCGGGCAAAAGCAGATATCGAATTTGCGTGAAATGATGTTCAGAGGCGCCTCGCCTCACATATGGCTGTCTTCTTCCTCGACCAGAATCTCGCGCTTGCCGGCATGGTTGGCGGGACCGACGATGCCCTCCAGTTCCATGCGCTCCATCAACGATGCGGCGCGGTTATAGCCGATCTGCAGACGACGCTGGATGTAGCTGGTCGAGGCCTTGCGGTCGCGCTTGACGATCGCAACCGCCTGCTGGAAGAGATCGCCGCCGCCATCCCCGCCCATGCCGGTGGCGTCGAACACGGCACCGTCCTCGTCCTCGGTCGGCTCCTCGGCCGTGACGGCTTCGAGATATTCCGGCTGTCCCTGCGTCTTGAGGTGACGCACCACCTTCTCGACCTCCTCGTCGGAGGCGAAAGGTCCGTGCACGCGGCTGATGCGGCCACCGCCCGCCATGTAGAGCATGTCGCCCTGGCCGAGCAGCTGCTCGGCGCCCATCTCGCCCAGAATGGTGCGGCTGTCGATCTTGGACGTGACCTGGAATGCGATGCGGGTCGGGAAGTTCGCCTTGATGGTGCCGGTGATGACGTCGACCGACGGACGCTGCGTCGCCAGGATCACGTGCAGGCCTGCGGCGCGGGCCATCTGCGCGAGACGCTGCACCGCGCCTTCGATGTCCTTGCCGGCGACCATCATCAGGTCGGCCATTTCGTCGACGATGATGACGATGTAGGGCAGCGGGTCGAGCGAGAGCTTCTCTTCCTCGTAGATCGCCTTGCCGGTTTCCTTGTCGAAGCCGGTGTGCACGGTCCGCGTCGGCTCCTCGCCCTTGGCCTTCAATTCGAGCAGGCGCGTGTTGTAGCCGTCGATGTTGCGCACACCGAGCTTGGCCATGTTCTTGTAGCGCTCCTCCATCTCGCGCACGGCCCATTTCAGCGCGACCACCGCCTTCTTCGGGTCGGTCACGACAGGCGTGAGCAGATGGGGAATGCCGTCATAGACGGAGAGCTCGAGCATCTTCGGATCGACCATGATCAGGCGGCACTGATCGGGGCGCAGCCTGTAGACGAGGCTGAGGATCATGGTGTTGATCGCGACCGACTTGCCCGAACCGGTGGTGCCGGCGATCAGCATGTGCGGCGTGCGCGCGAGGTCGATGATGACAGGGTCGCCACCGATGGTCTTGCCGAGGCAGAGCGGCAGCTTTGCCACCGTATCGGTTGCCTCCTTCGCCACCAGCAATTCGCGCAGGTAAACCTTTTCGCGATGCGCGTTCGGCAATTCGATGCCGATGGCGTTGCGGCCGGGCACGACCGCGACGCGCGCCGAGAGCGCGCTCATCGAGCGGGCGATGTCGTCGGCAAGGCCGATCACGCGCGAGGACTTGATGCCGGGCGCCGGCTCCAGCTCGTACAGCGTGACAACGGGGCCGGGATTGGCCTTCACGATCTCGCCGCGCACGCCGAAATCCTGCAGTACGCCTTCGAGCGAACGGGAATTGTTCTCCAGCTCGGCTTTGCTGAGCGGCTGGCGATCGCCGGCCTTCGGCGCGGCCAGCATGGAGACGGAGGGAAGATCGAACTTGTCGGAGGATTTCTTGGAAGCGGCCTTCGGCGCAGCCTTCTTCTTCGGGGCGCGCGCGGCGGGCTCCTCCTCTTCCTCCTCCTCGTCTTCCACGTCCTCTTCGTGCTCGTCCTCGTCGTCCTCGTCGTGAGACTGCGGCGAGATAGACGGCGCTGAGCGGCCGCCGCCGAGATTGGGCTCCTGGCGGCTGAAGGCGACAGCCTTGGTCTTCGGACCGCTCGAGACCAGCGAGCGGTAGGCA
The DNA here is from genome assembly GCF_025200865.1 of Bradyrhizobium sp. NC92. Taxonomy (NCBI): domain Bacteria; kingdom Pseudomonadati; phylum Pseudomonadota; class Alphaproteobacteria; order Hyphomicrobiales; family Nitrobacteraceae; genus Bradyrhizobium; species Bradyrhizobium sp. NC92. The sequence goes on along the minus strand of NZ_CP104171.1, from coordinate 163,697 downwards.
GCGCCTAGCAACCAGATCAGCCGCGCCTTGGTGCTCATCAGCGCATGGAATAGCCAGCCCAGCGAGACCGAGCCGCGATCGCTCTCCTCGTCTTGGTCGAGCGGCTTGTCGTCTTCCTCGATCTCCGCGAGCTCGTCGTCATGCTCGCGTGCGCCGAGGCCGCAGGCGATTAGGAAAGTCGCGGTCATCGCGGCGAACAGGATCGTGCCCAGCACGATGCGATAGATCGTGCCGGCCGGCCCGAAGATCACCGCGGGCGCGCGCACCAGGGCATCGCCGACCACGCCGCCGAGGCCGGTCGGCAGCGGCCAGGCGCCGCCGTGCTGAAAGCAACTGACGAAGCCTGCCGCGATCACCGTGCAGAGAACCCAGGAGCCGAGCCGCAACGCCTCGCGATCGAACGGGCGATGCGTCATCATGCGCCAGCCCCAGACCGCAACGGTCAGCACCAGCATGATCGCGCCGAGCCCCAGGATCTGCATCGCGAGATCGGCGCCGATCGCACCGGCATAGCCGAGGATGTTGCGGATCGGCCGCGAGGTCGCGTGGCTGAGGCTGGGATCCTGCACCGACCACGTCATCAGTGCCGCGGCGGCGACGCCCGCCAGCGCGATCAGGCCGAGGCCGGTGAGCTCGCGCACGCGCCGCGCAAGCCCCTCGCGGATCGAGGGCGGCAGATGGCCGACCAGAGGAATGACACGTTCGATTGCCGACATGCTCACGGGCCCCGCCTAACCCAGAGTCTCGACCAGCCGGTGCAGCGCCTGCGCCGTGGTCTCGCCGTCCTGCACCAGCGCAAGGCGGATATAGCCTGCGCCGGGATTGAATCCGTCAGGCTGCCGTCGCGCCAGGAAGCTGCCGGGCACCACGCGCACGCCGGCTTCCCTGAACAGCTTGAGCGTCACCGACACGTCGTCGCCGATCTCGGAGGTGTTGAGCCAGACGCAGAAGCCGGCATCGGGCCGGCGATAGCCGTAACGATTGCCGATGATCTGGTCGGCGAGATCGAACTTGATCCGGTACAGCCGCCGGTTCTCCTCGACATGCGCCTCGTCGCCATAGGCGACAGTCGCGACATGCTGGAGCGGCACCGGCACCTGGGGTGCTGCGATGTTGCGCAGCTCGAGGAACATGCCGATCAATTTCTTGTCGCCGGCGGCGAAGCCGACGCGCAGGCCCGGCAGGTTGGAGCGCTTGGATAGCGACTGGAATGCAACCACGCGCGTGAAGTCGGGACCGGCGCATTCCAGCGCGCTGCCGGGAGCCTCGCGGGTGTAGATCTCGGAATAGCACTCGTCGCTGAGGATCACGAAGCCATAGCGGTCGGCGAGCTGCTTCAAGCGCTTGAAATAATCCGGCTTCGCGACCGAGCCCTGCGGATTGGCGGGCGAAGCCAGGTAGAACGCCACCGTGCGCGCCAGCGTCGCTTCGTCGATGGCGTCGAGATCGGGCAGGAAGCCGTTCTCGACGGTCGTCGGCAGATGGATCGGCTCGCAAGCGGCCGCAAGAGCGCCTGCGCCGTAGACCGGATAGAACGGGTTCGGCATCAGGATCGCGGGCTTGCCCGGACGCGGGCCGACATAGCGGGCGGCCGCGATCGCGGCGAGGAACAGCCCCTCGCGGCTGCCATTGAGGACGAGAATCTCGGTTTTGGGGTCGAGCGACCGCGGCAGCTTGAAGCGCGATGACAGCCAGGCGCCGGCGGCGTTGCGGAACGGCTCGGTGCCCTGGTTCATCGGGTAACGGCCGAAATCGGCGATGTGCTTGGCCAGCACCGGCCCGACGAAGTCGGGCACGGGATGCTGGGGCTCGCCGACCGCAAGCGAAATCAAAGGCTTGCCCGGCTGATGCGGGGCCAAGAGCTCATTCAGCCGGACGAAGGGCGAGCGTTCGGAATCGGAGCTTCCACTGGCCTGCGGCGCACGGGATGAAGCGGTCATGACCATTCTGGGCGCCAGTACTCTTGGAACGGCCGGTCGCACCAAGGCGCCGGCGGGAAGCGGTTCAGTTCACCATAGATAGGGCGAGGTTAAGACGCGATTAACCATCGGCCGCCGCCCGCGTCCAGCGCGGGAATAATCGGGCCGGACAACAACAGGATGGAAGCGACCTGGCGGGCTGGTTCCCTCACCTCTCCCGCTTGGCTTGCGGGAGAGGGAGCGCACCGTCATGGCGGCTTCAGCGCCCCGGCAGCTTCTCGAACGTCTTCATGCCCTCGGGGATCGTGTGGAATTCCTGCATGTCGCAGGTGTAGATCGCCATCTGCGGCTGGAACTGCGCCGGCTCGTCGAGCGTGCCGACCTTCAGGATCGCGGCGGGCAGGCCCGGAACCTTGGTCACGAGATGCGTGCCGCACTCGGCGCAGAATTCGCGCGTGACGGGGCGTTCGAGGTCCTTGCGCCGGAACTGCTTGGGTTGACCGGTGATGTAGGTGAAGCCGGCCGCCGGCATCGCGATGAAGGTGTTGGGCGCGCCGCCCGAGATGTACTGGCATTCGCGGCAATGACACTGCGCCTGCATCATCGCATCGCCCTCGGCCACGTAGCGCACCTCGCCGCAATAGCATCCGCCTTCCAAACGCATGACGACCTCCCGTTTGTTATCTTTGTGGTCGATATTTCTGCGCCGCCCGCGCGGAATGGCAACCCTTTTCTTCAACGCCCCGGTCAAAAGAAAGGGGCTCCAGCTTGCGCCGGAGCCCCTCAACGGTCAGGGCATTGCCGGGTATGTGCCCGAACCGTAGTTGTGGACGCGGTCTCCGAAGAGACCGCGTCCGGGAGGAGAGGGTTACATGTTGTAGGCGCGCTCGGTGTGCTCGGTGATATCGAGCCCTTCACGCTCGCTCTCGACATTGGCGCGGAGGCCAACGATCACATCGACCACCTTGTAGAGGATCGCCGAACCGACGCCCGACCACACCAGCGTGGTGGCGACAGCCTTGAGCTGAGCGAGCACCTGAACCGCAAAGTCGTAGTCGGCGACCTTCGGCGGGATCGCTGTGTAGTCGATGATGCCGGCGCCGCCGAGGGCGGGGTTGACGAGAATGCCGGTGCCGATGGCGCCGACGATGCCGCCGATGCAGTGCACGCCGAACACGTCGAGCGAGTCATCGTAGCCGAGCGCGTTCTTCACGACGGTGCAGAAGAACAGGCAGACCACGCCGACCACGAGGCCGAGGACGATCGCGCCCATCACGCCGGCGAAGCCAGCCGCAGGCGTGACGGCCACGAGACCCGCGACCGCGCCGGAGATGACGCCCAGCACGGAGGGATGGCCCTTGATGATCCACTCCGCGAACATCCACGACAGCGCAGCGGCCGCGGTGGCGACGAAGGAGTTGGTCATGGCGAGCGCAGCGCCGCCGCTGGCTTCGAGGTTGGAGCCGGCGTTGAAGCCGAACCAGCCGACCCAGAGCAGCGAGGCGCCGATCATCGACATGGTCAGCGAGTGCGGAGCCATCAGCTCCTTGCCGTAGCCGACGCGCTTGCCGATCAGGAGAGCGCCGACGAGGCCTGCGATGCCGGCGTTGATGTGAACCACGGTGCCGCCCGCGAAGTCGATGGCGCCCATCTTGAAGATCCAGCCGGCGTCGGCGTTGATCTCGTCGAGCTTGGCCTGTGCCGCGGTCTTCGCCGCCGCATCACCCGCCGCAGCGAGCGCCTTGGCAGCGTCCTGGATCATGTCCGGGCCGGGCCAGTACCAGACCATGTGCGCGATCGGGAAGTAGATCAGCGTGACCCAGAGCGGAATGAAGAGCGCGATCGCCGAGAACTTCATGCGCTCGGCGAAGGCGCCGACGATGAGGGCGGGCGTGATCGCCGCGAAGGTCATCTGGAAGCACATGTAGATGAGCTCCGAGATGTTGGCGTCGACCGAGAAGGTCGCGGCCTTCGAATCGGTGGTGACGCCCATCATGAAGGCCTTGGAGAAGCCGCCGATGAAGTCGGAGCCGCCGGTGAAGGCGAGACTGTAGCCGTACACGGCCCAGATCACGGTGACGACGCAGACGGTGTAGAACACCTGCATCAGGACCGAGAGCATGTTCTTGGAACGGACGAGACCGCCGTAGAACAGCGCGAGGCCGGGGATCGTCATCAACAGCACGAGCACTGTCGATGTCAGCATCCAGGCGTTGTCTCCCTTGTTGACCGTTGGCTCGGCGTAGGCTGCGGTCGCAGCGAACAGGCCGACTGCGAGAGCCGCCAATCCCGCGCCATGGGGACGCTTGAACGTCATATTATTTACTCCTGCTTGGATAAGGTTGAGCGCGAAATCAGAGGGCCGCGGCATCGGCCTCGCCGGTGCGGATGCGCACGGCGTGGTCGAGGTTGATGACGAAGATCTTGCCGTCGCCGATCTGTCCGGTTTTCGCGGCGGACGTGATGGCGTCGATGGTCTTGTCGACCTGGTCGGAGGCGACAGCGACCTCGATCTTGATCTTGGGCAGGAAGCTCACGGCATATTCAGCGCCGCGATAGATTTCCGTATGGCCCTTCTGGCGGCCATACCCCTTGACTTCCGTCACCGTGAGACCGTGAACGCCGATGGCGGTCAGGGCGTCACGGACTTCTTCAAGCTTGAATGGCTTGATGATCGCCATAACAATTTTCATGGGTCCTATCCCCGCTTGGGCCCGGTCCGGACGTGGCCGGGCGTTCTCGACTGGTTCGCCACGAGGGAGAAGTTTCACTACGCGGGCACAGCCGGGACCCCTAGAATCAAATGCCGTGCCAGATCAGGCGTGTTGCCTAACGGACTATGAAGACGGGCGTTTTCGCGTTTGACGGGTATTGCAATGCAGTGCGTTATTACGTCGCGCTTAAAAGGTGATCACACCTGCTCAAAACGAGGGCACGACAGCCTCCCGACACAATGTTGCTCACGTGTCGGGCAGCAGGAAGGTAATTACGTAGTAGCAGCGCCTATTGCAGGGCTTCACCGTGCTGCGAAATATCCAGTCCCTCGAGCTCGTGCTCACGGGATACGCGCAACGGCACGAACAGGCCGACCAATTTGAGCAGGATGAAGCTGACGCCCGCCGACCAGACGAAGGTCACGGCGACGCCGTAAAACTGGATCAGGAGCTGCTGCGGATGGCCCTCCAGCAGGCCGGCGGTGCCGCCGATTGCGCTGGTGGCGAACACGCCGCCGAGCAGGGTCCCGGTCAGGCCGCCGATGCCATGGACGCCGAAGACGTCGAGCGAATCGTCGTAGTCGAAGCGGTGCTTCAGCCAGGTACAGGCCCAGTAGCAGACCGCACCGGCAATGATGCCGATGACGATGCCGTGCCATGGCGCGACGAAGCCCGAGGCCGGCGTGATGGTGCCGAGGCCTGCGACCGCGCCGGAGATCATGCCCAGCACCGAGGGCTTGCGCCGCGTCGACCACTCGATCGCGCCCCAGGTCAGCGCGCCCGCGCAAGCGGCAAGATGGGTCGCGATGATCGCCATCACTGCGCGCGAATTGGCCGCGCCCGCCGAGCCGCCGTTGAAGCCGAACCAACCGACCCACAACAGGCCGGTGCCCATCACCGCGAGCGACAGATCGAACGGCGAGAGATTCTCGGTGCCGTAGCCGTGACGGCGTCCCATCACCTTGGCCGCAACGAGGCCGCCGGTGCCGGCCGACAGATGCACGACGAGACCGCCGGCGAAATCGAGCACGCCCATGCTGTTGAGGAAGCCGCCGCCCCACACCCAATGCGCCAGCGGAATGTAGACGAAGATGAACCAGGCGACGGAAAACAGGAGATAAGCCGAGAACCGCATGCGGTCGGCGACCGAGCCTGCGACCAGCGCCACCGTGATGATGGCAAACGTCATCTGGTACAGCATGAACAGCGCTTCCGGGATCGTCTTGGCCGCAGGGTTGACGCTGTCCAAAGTCATGCCGGCGAGAAACCAGCGATCGAGCGTGCCGATCCAGGGGCCGTCGCCGACGAAGCACAGCGAATACCCGAACGCCACCCAGAGAATGGAGATCAGCGTCACCGCGGCGAGGCTCTGCGCCATGGTGGCGAGCACGTTCTTCTTGCGCACCATGCCGGAATAGAACAGCGCGAGCCCGGGGATCGTCATCATCAGCACCAGCGCGGTCGCGACGATCATCCAGGCCGTGTCGGCGGTGTTGATCTCATTGGCCGCCGCGTACGCCGGCGAAGCTACGACGGACACAAATCCGATTGGCGCAGCCATAGCAGCTGCGCGGCGCAACAATCCCGCCATGTCATTCCCCCCGGCATCAATTGGCGTCGCACGCTGTGGCGTCGTTGCCCGGTGCGATCGAAGCAGTCGTGTCAGAGCGTTTTCGAGCGAAGTGGATACCGGTTCGCGTGAAGAAAACGCGTCAAAACAAAAAGTCAGAGCGCGTCGCTGTCGGTCTCGCCGGTGCGGATGCGCAGCGCGTGGTCGATCGGCGTGACGAAGATCTTGCCGTCGCCGATCTGCCCGGTGCGCGCCGTCGCGGTGATCACGGCGACCGCCTTGTCGGCGACGTCGGAGGCGACCGCGATCTCGATGCGCAGCTTCGGCAGGAAGTTCACGACATATTCGGCGCCGCGATAGATCTCGGTGTGGCCCTTCTGCCGGCCATAGCCCTTCACTTCGGTCACGGTCATGCCGTGCACGCCGATTGCCGTCAGGGCCTGGCGGACCTCATCGAGCTTGAAGGGTTTGATGATCGCGACGACGAGTTTCATGGTCTGGCCTATTCCCCGGGATGCGCCGCGCCGCATGTCCCCGGCGCTGCGTCAATCTGGCATCTTTCCGGGCAAATGGCACAAAAAAGTTGCAGATTGAAGCGGAAAAACGTTTGGCCAAGGGTGGCCATGTGAACGACCGCCTCTGTACAGGGCAGCTGTTCATCCTTCACAATGCATTTTTGGCATGGATGCGGTGAACCCAGGCGTGAACCAAAGCGTCCCGGCCGGTACATACGTAAGTTCGAGGGGGACGTTCCATGGCGAGTTGGTTCTACGCATCCGAGGGCAAGCAGCAGGGGCCCTTTCCGGAAGGGCAATTCCGCGATCTCGTCGCCCAGGGCGTGGTGCGCCCGGACACGCTGGTGTGGACCGAGGGCATGGCCGGCTGGCAGAAGGCCGCCGAAATTCCCGGCCTGATTGGCGGCGGCGCGCCGCCGATGGTCCCAGGCGGCGGGCCCCCGGTGATGGGTGGCGGTGGTTATGGCGGCGCAGTGCGCGGCGGATCACTCGCCGTCGATTTCGGCATCTGGGACTTCACCTGGCGCACGCTCGTGCTCGCGATCGGCTCGTGCTTCATCATCCCGGTGCCGTGGCTGTTCGTCTGGTACACGAAATGGATCGTGCCCTGCATCAAGGTCCCCGGGCGCCCCAATCTCAGCTTCACCGGCAGCGCGATGACGCTGGTGCCCTGGTTTTTCGGCTTCATCGTCCTGGCCATCGCGCTCGGCTTCGTCGGCAGCCAATTGCTGAGCAATCTGCTGTTCATCGTCCAGATCGTGCTCTACTGGCTGCTGATCAAATGGATGATCGCGAACCTCGCCTCCAACGGGCAGCCGCTGGGCTTGAGCTTTACCGGTTCGGTCTGGGCCTATGTCGGCTGGAATCTGCTGTTCGCGATTTCCATCATCACCATCATCGGCTGGGCCTGGGTGGCCGCGGCCCAGATGCGCTGGTTCTGCCGCAGCATCGAGGGCACGCGGCGCGAGATCGTTTTCAAGGGCTCGGGTCTCGACATTCTCTGGCGCGGCATCGTGGCTGCGCTCCTGTGCAGTCTCATCATCCCGATCCCGTGGGTGTATCGCTGGATCATGAACTGGTTCGCCTCGCAGACCGAGCTCGCGCCGCGCGGCTCGCTCGGGGCCTGATCTGAAAGGCTTCAAGCGCTACTCGTCGCGCTTGCAGCGATCAGGTCTTCCGCTCGCGCACCGAGCCTTCCTGCGCGACGGAGGCGACCAGCGTGCCGTCCGGCTTGAAGATCGAGCCGCGGGTCAGGCCGCGGCCGGATTGCGCGCTCGGCGAATCCTGCGCATAGAGCAGCCATTCGTCGGCGCGGAACGGGCGGTGAAACCACATCGCGTGGTCGAGGCTCGCCGGCATCATGCGCTTGTCGAACAGCGTACGGCCATAGCGCGCCATGATCGCGTCGAGCAGCGAGAAGTCCGAGGCATAGGCGAGCGCGCACATGTGCAGCGCCGGATCGTCAGGCAGCTTCGCGGCGGTCCTGATCCAGACGTGGATGCGGCCGTCGTCGATCTTCTGGCCGAAATAGCGGCCGAGCTCGACCGGACGCAGCTCGATCGGCCGATCGGATTCGTAGTAGCGGCGGATGAAGTCCGGCATCTCCTTGAACATCGGCTGCTTTGCCACCTCCTCCGCCGTCAGCTTTTCCGGCGGCGGCACATCAGGCATCTTGTCCTGGTGGTCGAACGCAGTCTCCTCCTCGGCGTGGAAGGACACCATGATCGAGAAGATCGCGTTGCCGTGCTGGATCGCGGTGACGCGGCGGGTCGAGTAGCTCTTGCCGTCGCGCAGACGCTCGACCTGGTAGATGATCGGGATCTGCGGATCGCCCGGCAGGATGAAGTAACAATGCAGCGAATGCGGCAGCCGGCCCTCGACGGTGCGGCAGGCCGCGACCATCGCCTGCCCGATCACCTGGCCGCCGAACACCCGCTGCCAGCTCGTCTTCGGGCTGTTGCCGCGGAACAGGTTCACCTCGAGCTGCTCGAGGTCGAGGATCGCGATCAGGTCGATCAGGCCTTTGGACATGAACACAGCTCTCTGAAGTCGTCATTCCGGGCTCGCGACTTCGTCGCGCCCCGGAATGACACAATGGGGCTAGCTGCCCTCGTTTCACCGCACTGTTTCGCCCAGCTCAAGTCTGCTAGCAAGACCGAGAATTGACCGGGAAGCTTGGTATGTCGGTACAGGGTAGCATTGTCATTGGTGGCGGCGCGTTTGCCGGCCTCGCGCTGGCCTTGGCGCTGCGTCAGGGGCTCGGGCCCGAGATCCCCGTCGTCGTCGCCGATCCCGCGCTCGGCACGCGGCCGAGCCGCGACCCACGCGCCACCGCGATCGTCGCCGCCTGCCGCCGCCTGTTCGAGACCATCGGCGCCTGGGGCGACGTCCGGGGCGAGGCCCAGCCGATCCTCGACATGGTCGTCACCGATTCCAAACTGGAGGACGCCACCCGTCCGGTGTTCCTGAACTTTGCCGGCGACGTCGCGCCGGGCGAGCCCTTCGCGCATATGGTCGAGAACCGTCGGCTGATCGATGCGCTGGTGGTGCGTGCGGAGGCCGAAGGCATCGATCTCCGCGCCACCCCGGTCGCGTCTTACGATGCGCGCTCCGACGGCATCGACGTGACGCTCGGCGACGGCAGCGTGATCGCGGCGAGCCTCTTGGTCGCCGCCGATGGCGCGCGCTCGAAATTGCGCGAGCGCGCCGGCATCGCCACCCATGGCTGGGAGTACGACCAATCCGGCATCGTCGTCACCGTCGGCCATGAGCGCGATCATGAGGGCCGCGCCGAAGAACACTTTCTGCCGGCCGGTCCCTTCGCGATCCTGCCGCTCACCGGCAAACGCTCCTCGCTGGTGTGGACCGAGCGCCGCACGGAGGCCGCGCGCATCATCGCCCTCAGCGACGAGGAATTCCATGCGGAGCTCGAGCAGCGCTTCGGCCTGCATCTCGGCGAGGTCAAGGTGCTCGACAAGCCGCGGGCCTTTCCGCTGTCTTATTTCGTCGCGCGGTCCTTCATCGCCGAGCGCCTTGCGCTGGTCGGCGATGCCGCCCATGTCATCCATCCGATCGCGGGTCAGGGCCTCAACATGGGCCTGAAGGACGTCGCCGCGCTCGCGGAAGTGGTGGTCGATGCCGCGCGGCTGGGCATGGATATCGGCGGGGCGGACGTGCTCGAACGCTACCAGCGCTGGCGCCGCTTCGACACGATGGCGATGGGCGTCGCCACCAACTCGCTGAATTTCCTGTTCTCCAACCAGTCGACGCTGTTGCGCACGGTGCGCGACATCGGCCTCGGCCTCGTCGACCGCGCCCCGCCGCTGAAGAACCTCTTCATCCGCCAGGCCGCCGGCCTCACCGGCGAGGTGCCGCGGCTGTTGAAGGGCGAGGCGTTGTAGCCGCAACCTCTCCTGTACATCCCGGGACGCGCGTAGCGCGAGCCCGGGATCCATAGCCACAGGATGTAGTTTGGCGAAGACCCGGAGTTACCAGCTCGCGTCGTAACCACTCCCTGTGGTTATGGGTCCCGGGCTCGCTTCGCGCCCCGGGACGACAGCGAGAGTGTTGCATGGCCGTCGTGCGATACGGCCATCCGCTCAATCGATCTTGCGCGCCTCTTCCGGCAGCATGATCGGGATGCCGTCCCGGATCGGATAAGCGAGCTTGGCGCTGCGCGAGATCAGCTCCTGCTTTGCGGAATCGAATTCCAGCGGGCCCTTGGTCAGCGGGCAGACCAGGATCTCCAGCAGTTTTGGATCGACGCTGGGTTCGGGACGTTCGGTGGGCGCGTTCATGGGAGTCTCCGGCACTCGCCTGCCTTTACCATAGAAATTCGCACCCGCCATCACGGCCTCAGGTTGTTGTTTACGCATGATCTTTCCGGAAAACCGCTTCGCACTTTCCGGATCATGCTTTAGGCGCAGACCATCGCCAGGAGCTCGTCGAGCATGGCCTGCAGCCGCGTGGCCGTGATTGACGGGCCCGACAGGGCGAAACCGAGAAATGTCCAGTACAGGATCTGCGCGCGGGCCACCGCCGTTGCCGGGGCCTGCCCACGCTTTTGCAGCAGCTCTTCGATGTAGTCGAGCCTGCGGCGGTCGATTGCGCGCACCGCCCCTTGCGCGCTCGCATCGAACGCCGCCCAATTGCGCACGGCGCGCTCGAGGTCGAGCCGCGCGCCGAAGGATCTCCGCAGCAGCATCCTGAGCGGCTCGTCGCTGGCCGCTTCGACGTCGGCGATGATCTGCTCGGCCGCGATCTCGCGCCAGCGCTTCAGCACCGCGGCGTGAAACGCGGCCAGATCGGCGAAATGCCAATAGAAGCTGCCGCGCGACACGCCCATGGCCTTGGCGAGCGGATCGGCCTTCAGCGCCGTGAAGCCGCTTCTGGCCAGTGCCTTGAGGCCCTGGCTGGTCCAGTCGTCGGCGGAGAGCTGTTGGTTCATGTCACTTCCCGGAATCGTACCATACACTAGTGTATCGACAGGCGACTGGCCAGGCGCTATCGATCCATACATCAGTGTATGGAGGCGTTGATGCGTGATCTGCTGCTCCAGTGCGCCGGCGTCGTGACCATCGCCTCGGCCCTCATCCACGGCTACCTCGGCGAGGCCAAGGTCTTCGCCCGCGTGCGCATCGAGCCGGAGCGGCTCCGCACCCTGATCCGGCTGGTGTGGCAGACCTCGACCGTAGCCTGGATCGGCGGTGGCATGCTGCTGATTGCGGTGCCGTGGATGCAATCGGAGCCGGCTCGCCACTGGATCGTCGCCACCATGGCCTGTGTGCTCGGCCTTTCCGCCCTCGCCAACGCCTGGGCGACGCGCGGCCGGCATTTCGGGTGGATGGCGCTCAGTGCGGTCGTCGTGATGTCGGTTGCCGGGTACTAGCTGCGCTTCCACCGATGAGGCGTAAGGCCGCAGCGGTGGCCCAAGATCCGCATTCTCCGCAGGAAGCCCTCACATTGTGGCTCATGTTAGAACCAGTCTAAACTCTACAATAGAACTTATCTAAAGCGGACCAAGCCCCTCATTGTTGACTTCACCCCCCTCTTTGCTTCCTTCGGTGTGCTCCGCGGCTCCGCGCAGCGCCCACGACAGAGAGGAGAAGTTCGTGAAGGTCATTCGAGTTGTTGCCATTGCACTGACGATCGGGATTGGCGCGGGATCGACGGCCATGGCCGACGGTTTCAAGAATTGCACCAAGCTCGACAAGGCGTCGTGGAAGCCGGCCAGCGAAGCCGAAGCCAAGGCCAAGGCACTTGGCTATGAGGTGCGGCGCTCCAAGGTCGAAGGCTCCTGCTACGAGGTCTACGGCGTCAAGGAAGGCAAGCTCTACGAGCTGTTCTACAGCCCCGAAGATCTCAGCCTGAAGCACACGATCGCCAAGTAGGTTGCTATAGGTCGGCTGCGCGACGCGTTCTGCGCAAAGCAGGGCTCGAGGATGGTCTTTGCTTGATTGAAGAAGCGATGCCAGAAGCTCGCGGGGTGTCCGATCGGACCCCCGCCGAGCGAGCCGCGCCGCGGACGATCGCTGTCTGGGACCTGCCGCTGCGCCTCTGGCACTGGGCTCTCGCGGCCGGCGTTCTGGCCGCGTGGTTCACGCCGACCGTCTATGACGGCCTTCACCGCATGGTCGGCTATACCGTGCTGGGGCTTCTCGCGTTTCGCCTGGTCTGGGGCGTCTGGGGAAGCCGCTATTCGCGCTTCCGCATGGTCGGCGTCCGGCTGCGCGCTTCGCCCCGCTATCTCTGGAATCTGCGCCGCGGCATCACCGGCCGCTACATCGGGCTCAATCCCGCCGGCACGCTGATGCTGGTCGCGCTGCTGGCCTCGCTCGCCGTTTCGACCATCACGGGAGCGATGTCGGTGACCGTCACGTTCTTCGGCGTGTGGTGGGTCGAAGACGCTCACCATTATTCATCGGATGCCGTCATCGTTCTGGTCGTGCTCCACGTCGTTGGCGTGATGCTGATGGGAATCCTGCAGCGCGAGAACCTGATCCGCGCAATGATCACCGGACGCAAGCGCATCCGCGGCCACCTTTAGAGCATGAGCCGGAAACGCGCATAGCGGTTTCCCCGCGCGACAAGCGCGAAGCGCGTTAGCCCGACAGATCAAATTTTACGGACGACGTTAGCATGCCGCTAAGCGTGCAATCAGGCGCGGCACAAAATTAACGCGAATGGCGATTAGCCCGTCCAGCATCGACAATATCGACGATGAGGCGAGACTGGATGTTCCGCGTTTTCTCCTGCCTTACGACCGAGCACGATTGGCGGCTCGTCGTACTCGCTGCCCTGGTCTGCTTCGTTGCCAGCATCGTCGCGGTCAGCATCTTTCACCGCGCGATCGCGACGCGCGCGAGAACCCGGTGGATCTGGATCGCCATTGCCGGCGCGGCCATCGGATACGGCATCTGGGCCACGCATTTCGTCGCGATGCTCGCCTACGAGCCCGGCGTCACGACGGGCTACGGCATCGTGTTGACCGCGTCCTCTCTCGCAGCGGCAATGCTGCTGACCTCGGTCGGCTTCGGCGTCGCGGTCGTCACGTCCGGCCGCTGGCGCGCGGCGGCTGGCGGCATCATCATCGGCGGCGGCATTGCCAGCATGCACTATATCGGGATGTGGGCTCTTGAAGTGCCGGGCCGAGTCTCCTGGTCCGTCGACCTCGTCCTCCTCTCCATCGTTCTGGGCATGTGCCTCGGCTACGCTGCGCTGGCGGTCGCGCTCACCCGCCAGGGTTATCGGGGCACGCTCGCCGCGGCCGTCCTGCTGACGCTCGCCATCGTCTCGCATCACTTCACGGCCATGGGCGCCGTGCAGATCACACCGGATCCGGCGCGCGCGACCGATACGCTTTCGCTTTCTCCGGCCTTCCTCGCGCTCGCCATCGCCGGTGTCGCATTGTCCGTGCTGGGGATGAGCCTGATCGGCGTGCTTGCCGATCGTCGTCTGGCGACCAGAACCGCCAGGTTCGAGGAGATCATCAGCCAGCTTTCCATCGCACGGCAGCAGCTCGAAGGGTCGCAGAACGACCTCAAGGAACAGAAGCTGAGGCTGGACACGGCCATCAACCACATGGTCGAGGGCCTTTGCATGTTCGACGCCGAGAAGCGGCTCGTCATCTGCAACGAGCGTTACGCCCGGCTGTACCGGCTGCCGTCGGAATTGCTGCGCGCGGGAACTCCGCACCGCGATATCATCAGACATCGCGTCACCAGCGGCATACTCGAAGGCGAGGCCAGCGATTTCGCCGCCGAACGGCAGATCGCCAAGCTCGATGCACTGCCGATCCATGCCGTGTCGAGCCGCATCGACGCGTTCGCCGATGGCCGGCTGATCTGCGTGACGCGGCAGCCGATGGCCGGCGGCGGCTGGGTGGCCACGCACCTGGATGTCACCGAGCAACGCCGGTCCGAAGCCAAGATCACCTACATGGCGCAACATGATGCGCTGACGGAGCTGCCGAACCGCGTGCTGCTCAAGGCGCGTCTGGAGCCCGCTCTTGCCGATACGCGTGGCGGAAACCTCCATTTGGCGGTTCTCTTGCTCGATCTCGACCGCTTCAAGGAGGTCAACGACACGCTCGGACATCCGGCGGGTGACCTGCTGCTGCGGTCGGTGGCCACGCGCTTGCTGGATTGCGTCAGGGAGACGACGTTCGTCGCCCGATTGGGCGGCGACGAATTCGCAATCGTCGATTACGTGACCAATCCGGCCGCGGACGCGGCCTCTCTCGCCGAGGCGATTCATGCCGCGCTCAGCGCGCCGTTCGATCTCGGCGATCATCAGGTCATCGTGGGGACCAGCATCGGCATAGCCCTTGCACCCCAGGACGGCGCCGATTCCGACACGGTCCTCAGGAGCGCGGATCTGGCCCTCTACTCGGCGAAGAGCGCCGGACGTGGCGCATTCCGCTTCTTCGAGCCGGAGCTGGACCAGCTCCTGCGTGCGCGCCGCAACCTGGAGCGGGATCTGCGGAAGGCGCTTGCGAGAAGCGAATTCGAGCTCCACTACCAGCCGTTCGTCAATTTGAACAGCGGCGAGACCTGCGGCTTCGAGGCGTTGCTGCGTTGGCATCACCCCGAGCGCGGTCTGGTCTCGCCAGGCGAATTCATTCCCGTCGCAGAGGAAACCGGCTTGATCCTGCCGCTGGGGGAATGGGTCTTGAGAACCGCCTGCGCCGAAGCGGCAAAATGGCGTTCCGACCTGAAGATCGCGGTCAACCTGTCTCCAGCGCAATTCAGGAGCAGGGAGCTCGTGTCGACGATCGTGGGCGCATTGGCGGCTTCGGGGATTGCGTCAGACCGGCTCGAGCTCGAGGTCACCGAAACCGTCATCATGCACGACAGCGGGACCGTATTCGCAGCACTCAGCCAGCTGCGCGAGCTCGGGGTGCGGATTGCCCTCGACGATTTCGGCACCGGCTATTCGTCGCTCAGCTTTCTGCAGAAGTTTCCGTTCGACAAGATCAAGATCGATCGCAGCTTCGTCAGCGAGCTGTCCAGTCCGATGGAGGAGCCTCATCGGATCGCGCGGGCCGTGGTCCAATTCGCCACGAGCCTCGGCAAGACGTCCACCGCCGAAGGTGTCGAAACCGCCGAGCAGCTGGACATCCTGCGCCAAGAGGGCTGCGTCGAGGCGCAGGGCTTCTACCTCAGCCCGCCGATGCGGGCCTCGACGATCGCGCGGCTGGTGGACCGAAAGGTCGAGGCGGGCGAGTTTGCCGCTTAGAGCATGATCCGGACCCGAAGGGCCGCGTCAGCGCAAAGTGCGTAGCGGTTTTCCGAAAAGATCATGCTCAAACAAAAACCCAAAGCGCGATGAGGATTCATCCTAGTCGCTTCGCGCTTTAGGTCGGGCGGGACCTTCACTGCAGCGGCGGATCGCCGCTGGTGCGCTTCTTGGCGAGGTCCATCTCGGTGACGGCGATCAGGATCTCGGCGCGGGTCTTCAGGTCGGGCGCCTCCAGCATCGCCTGCTTCTCCGCGGGGCCATAGGGCGACATCATCGCCAGCGCATTGACCAGCGCCTCGTTGGGCGCGCTCTCGACGCCTTCCCAGTCGACCTTGAGATTGTTGGCCTTCAGGAAGTCCGCCAGCACCGCCAGCAGCGCCTCGCGGTCGACCTCCTCCTCCCCCATGCGCGCGGTGAAGTCGTCGACGAAGGCGAAGAAGTCCACCTTGCACTGCCGATAGGGGGTGAGCACCTCGAGCTCCTCGACCACCTTGAAGCGGGAAACGCCGGTGAGCTCGAGGATGTAGCGGCCGTCGCCGGATTCGGCGAGCTGGGTGATGCGGCCGACGCAGCCGACGCGGAACAGCGCCGGCTTGTCGGAATCCTTCCGTGAATGCGCGACGTCGGGCTGGATCATGCCGATCAGGCGATGCCCGTCGCGGAAGGAATCGTCGACCATCGCGAGGTAGCGCGGCTCGAAGATGTTGAGCGGCATCTGGCCGCGGGGCAGCAGCAGCGCGCCCGGCAGCGGAAAGACCGGGATGATCTCCGGGAGGTCGGCGGGCCCGCGATATTCGATGTTGATCGGCATCTGCCCGGTCCCACTGGCGTTGCTAGCGCATGATCCGGAAAAGTGTGGAGCGGTTTTCCGAACAGATCATGCTCAAAAAAGGCCGTTACGAAAACAGGATCGTCGACAAACGTTTGCGGCCTTCGACGGTTGCATCATCCGTGCCGCCCCAGGCCTCGAAGAACTGCACCAGCTGCTTGCGGGCGCCGTCGTCGTTCCATTTGCGGTCGCGCTTGACGATCTCGAGCAGCTGCTCGGTCGCCGCCGCGCGGTTGCCTTGGGCGTTGAGCGCGGTGGCAAGGTCGAAACGGGCCTGATGATCGAGCGGATTTGCGGCGACTTTCTGTTCCAGCTCGGCGACCGGTCCGAGCGATTTCGCCTGCTCGGCGAGATCGATCGCGGTCTGCACGGCCTTCACGGCCGGGTCGTTGCGCTTGGATTCCGGCACCATGGCCAGCGTCTGCTTGGCCTGCTCCATCGCGCCGGAGACGGCGTAGCACTTCGCGAGGCCCGCAAGCGCCGCGATGTTGGTCGAATCATGCTGCAGCGCCTCGGCATAGATCTGCGCGGCCGCCGCCGCGTCGCCCTCGGCGAGCACCGCGTCGGCCTCCTGCACGATCTCGGCGACGTTGACCTCGCCCGGCGCGGTGACGCCCTTGGTCAGCCGCTCGATGAAGGCGTTGACCTGGCTCTCCGGCACCGCGCCCATGAAGCCGTCGGCCGGCTGGCCGTTGACGAAGGCGATCACGGCCGGGATCGACTGGATGCCCATCTGGCCCGGGATCGCCGGATGGTGGTCGATGTTCATCTTGACCAGCTTGACCTTGCCCTTGGCCGCATTCACCGCCTTCTCCAGGACCGGGGTCAGCTGCTTGCAGGGGCCGCACCATTCCGCCCAGAAATCGATCAGCACGGGCTGGCGCTTCGATTCCTCGATGACGTCCTTCACGAAGGTCTGGGTGGTGGTGTCCTTGATCAGGTCGGCCGCAGCCGGGCCCGCCGCTCCGTTACCCTGGTCGATGATCGTCACGGGATTCCCTCGTCATGTCTGGAATGGCGGCTCTTTAGCACGCCGCCGCGTCATATGCTTGTGGTCGGCTCCTAAATTGGGCCGAATGGGCCGAATTTCAATCCAGGCCCGCCGATTCGCCGGTTCCGGGACATTTCCGCCCGATTTGGACAGCTTCGGGCTCCATATGGGGCCCTCAAATGCGAATTGATGCCGCCGGTAGCTGTTGCATTCCCCTCCCGCTTTTGGCATACGACAGCCGTTGCCGGCGCGTCACGCGACCGACACAGGATGCGGGTGTAGCTCAGTGGTAGAGCACGACCTTGCCAAGGTCGGGGTCGAGGGTTCGAGCCCCTTCGCCCGCTCCAGTCCTCCCTAGGCTGGCACTGTGAAGTGCTCTCCAATTCCGGGAGGCTGCATGAAAATTCTCAATACTCCGGATGAGGAAGCGCAAGCCGGCTGTCAGGCTAGAGCCATCGCCTAGGGCGTTTTGCTTTCCCGGCCGCCTGGGACAGGTAGCAATTTGGAGGGTCTTCGGGGGCCTACCGGTTCGCCAGGGACCTCGAAGGCGTAACTCAATGGATTTTCGGGCCTTCAATACTATATTCTAGGGGCAGGAGCATCCATGTCCGCCCAACGTTCCGCCACCAAGGTCCGGTACACTGCTGGCGTAATCCAGCGGTTAGCGGCCGCGAATAACGTAGCTGCGGTCGTCACCTCAAACGACGTCTTTGCCCATCACGTGACGCGGCTCTCCGGCGACGACGTGAACTTCGATCCGATCGAGAATTCAATTGTCGCGCTCCAGCGCGCCGGGATCTTGGATCGTGTTCAGGCGGTACGCCTGCAGGCGCGCTATCTTCGCGAAAGCCGTCCGTGACGTTTGATCCGTTCGGGGATTTTGCGACGCGCGGCTATCTGCGCAACGTCGCGAAGGCCAAAGATCCCGAAATCGTTCAGCGCCTCCTGCACAATTCTTTCCTGACCGGCATCGATGCAGCCTTGGATCATCTCAAGGCGCGGTCGTCCTTGGGCTATGTCGATGTCCTGCGAACACACAAAACGCTCTTCGAAGCGGTGTTCCCGTGGGCTGGAGAGGATCGCCAAACGAACGCGTCCCATATCTTTGTGAAGAAGGGCGCCGTCATCTTCGCCCATCCCAATGACATCAGCAAAGCGATCGGCTACGCGCTTGAAAAGGGACAAGACAAGGCGTTCATGGCGGAACGGCTCGGCGAAGTGATGGGCTATCTCGCCTATGGCCATCCCTTCCTCGACGGCAATGGCCGCACTATCATGCTGATTCATGCGGAACTTGCCCGCCGGGCAAACGTCGGCATTGATTGGGCCGCCACGGACAAAGACCAATATCTCGCCGCCCTGACGCAAGAACTCGAAGAACCCGGCAAGGGCAAACTTGACGCTTACCTCAAGCCATTCATCCGAAAGCGCTCGGAGCAGGAAGACATTGCGGACGCGATCAAGGGCGCGCCGGGGTTGGATGGCGGGAACGCCGACACCGTCGCAGGCGAGACGAGCAATCCAACGCTCAACGCTCAATACGAAGCGCAAGAAGCCAAGCGCAAGGGCGAGCAAGGTGATGCGCAGAACAGCAGGTAACCCAACCGTAGCTTCGGCATTTGTAGAGGCGTCGATCGGAACGGAGCGTGGTTCTCCGTGCTGCCTGCCGCTGTATTTGCAATGACAATTCTGGTCACCGGCAGCGCGGGTCACCTTGGGGAAGCGATTCTGCGGACGCTCCAGGCGCGCGGCTCATCCGCCCGCGGGCTCGATCTCAAGCCCTCCCCCTTCACCGACGCCGTCGGCTCGATCGTCGATCCCGCCTTCGTACGGGAGCAGATGAACGGCGTCATCGCCGTGATCCACACCGCGACGCTGCACAAGCCGCATGTGGCGACCCATTCCAAGCAGGACTTTGTCGACACCAACGTGTCAGGCACGCTCAACCTGCTCGAGGCGGCAGCGGCTGCCGGCGTGAAGAGTTTCGTCTTCACCAGCACCACCAGCGCGTTCGGCTCGCAGCTGCGGCCCGAGGCGGGACAGGCGGCGGTGTGGGTCACCGAGGAGCTGGCGTCGGTACCGAAGAACATCTACGGCACGACCAAGCTGATGGCCGAAAACGTCTGCGAGCTGTTCTTTCGCGAGCGCGCGTTGCCGGTCGTTACCTTGCGGACCTCGCGCTTTTTTCCGGAGGACGACGACGATCCGGCGATGCGATCGGCCTACGCGCTGGAGAACGCGCAGGCCAATGAGCTGCTCTATCGCCGGCTGGATATCGCGGACGCGGTGAGCGCACATTTGCTCGCCGTCGAGCGCGCGCCCGGCATCGGCTTCGCCCGCTACATCGTCTCGGCGACGAGCCCGTTCGAGCAACGTCATCTCGGATCGCTGGCGCGCGATGCCGCCGCTGTCGTGCGCGAGCTCTATCCGGAGTGTGCGCAGCTCTATGCAGCGCGCGGCTGGCGACTCTTCCCCGCGATCGACCGGGTCTATGTCAACGAGCGCGCGCGGCGGGAGCTCGGCTGGCGGCCCGAATTCGACTTCGCGCATGTGCTGCGCGGCCTGCGCGATGGTCGCGATGTCCGCAGCACGCTGGCACGCGAGGTCGGATCGAAAGGCTATCACGACACGCTGTTTGACGACGGACCCTACCCCGTCGCCTCGTAAGCGCCGCAATTGCTATTTTGCTCGACGCTTCAAATGACTGTCCGGCGTCACCGGGTGCGGATCAACTTGCGTCGTTTCTACGGTGCATGGGGTTGTTTTCGCGCTTTTGTATGTCCACCCCGGCGGAGCGCCTGACGACGATGCGCGTGCGCGCTTGATTCCGCGTTGCAGCGGGAACGCGGTCGTCGCAGCGTTCATCCCTTCATTCACATTCCGTCTCAATTTTTGATGAGCGCAGCCGCGCTGCATCCGGCGCGCTTCTCACGATGGGCAGATGTGCTAACCTTTTTGCGTCTGTCGTCCCGACGGGCTCAAAACTTCGCCTCTCGACTAGCAAAACAAAATAACGCGCAGCCCTCACGGCTGCCTTAGGGGAGTGATGCGATGATATCGATGTTCCATCGATCCGTGTTGGCGCTTGCGGCCGTGGCCCTTCTCGCGGGGACCGGTGCCGGCAACGCGCAACAACAGGACAAGAACAAGCCGCTGAAGAAATACGAATCCGGCACCAAGGAATTCTGGACCCATCCGCCGGACGATTGGTTCCTCGGCGACGAGACCGAGGCGCAGAAGGGACTCGCGCCGCCCTCGGGCCCGCCGACCGGCGCCTCCGACGCCGAGCTCGCCAACATCGTCAAGAAGATCAAGCTGCCGTCGGGCTTCAAGATCGAAGTCTACGCCTCGGGCGTGCTGGCCGCGCGGCAGATGGCCTGGGGTGACAAGGGCACGTTGTTCGTCGGCTCGTTCGGTCTCGGCAACGTCTATGCCATCAAGGACAACAACGGAAAGAAGGAGGTCAAGACCGTCCTCAAGGGCCTGAACATGCCCACCGGTCTCGCCTTCAAGGATGGCGCGCTCTATGTCATCGCGGTCGACAAGCTGATCCGCTACGACGATGCCGAAAACAAGCTCGACAATCTCGGCGAAGGCAAGGTCGTCTATGACGACATGCCGTCCTATGCCGCGCATGGCTGGAAGTACATCGCGGTCGACAAGGAAGGCTGGTTCTTCCTGCCGTTCGGACCGCCCTTCAACATCGGCATTCCGCCGACCAGCGTGTCGCAGATCCGGCGCGTCGATCCCAAGACCGGCAACGCCGAAATCTGGGCGCTCGGCGTCCGCAACTCGGTCGGCGCCGACGTCGACCCGCGCACCGGCAAGCTCTGGTTCACCGAGAATGCCCGCGACTGGATCAGCGATGATCTGCCCTCGGACAAGCTGAACATGATCAACAGGATCGGCGAGCATTTCGGCTATCCCTATTGCCATCAGGGCAATCTTCCCGACGACAAGTTCGCGATGGGCCACAAATGCTCCGAGTTCACGCCGCCCGTGCTGAATCTCGGTGCCCATGTCGCGCCGCTCGGCATGAAGTTCTACACCGGCGACCAGTTCCCCGCCGACTACAAGAACAACATCCTGATCGCCGAGCACGGCTCCTGGAATCGCCACAAGTACCAGGGCGCGCGCATCGTGCGCGTGATCGTCGGGCCCGACGGCAAGAACCCGAAGCAGGAGATCTTCGCTTCTGGCTGGCTCGAGGGCGACCAGGGCTATCTCGGCCGTCCCAACGACATCATCCTTGCCAAGGACGGATCGATCCTCGTTGCCGACGATTGGGCCGGCGCGATCTATCGCATCAGCTACAGCAAGAAGTAGCGACCTGACGGAGAGGCTGCGACCGGGTAACGGCCGCAGCCTCTTTCATTTTGAAGCCTCACGCTGTCGTTCCGGACTGCGCGCCACTTGCGCGCAAGTCCGGAACCCATAACCACGAACGCGGATTATGGATTCGGGCGCGCGCCAAGTGACGCGCCCTGGAATGACGCAGTACAGAACGGATCTCCAATCATGCGCCGTCAGCTCTCTTGGTCCGCAATCGGCGCGCTATCGCTCGCATTGATCGCCTTCATCCCAGCCGAGGCCGCCGACAATGCCGCGATCAAGGAGAAGGCCGCCGCCTGCGCCGGCTGCCACGGTGAGAACGGCATTTCGCAGACCGAGAACATCCCCTCGCTCGCCGGCCAGCCCGATCAATTCCTGCAATGGCAGCTCGTGTTCTTCCGCGCCGGCTCGCGCAAGAACGACCAGATGCAGCCGATCGTCGAGGAGATCACCAACGAGGACATCCGCAATTTCGGTGCCTACTTCGCCTCGCTGACGCCGCCGAAGGCACCCGAGGACGGGGATCCGGACCTGTCGAAAAAGGGCGCGCAGGTCGCCGCCGGCCGCCGCTGCGCCTCATGCCATACGGACAGCTATGCCGGCACCAAGGCGGTGGCGCGGCTCGCCGGCCAGCGCGAGGAATATCTCGTCAAGGCGCTGCATGACTACAAAGCCGGCCAGCGTGTCGGCGGCGGCGTCGCCGCGATGGCCGACGTCGCCTATCACATGAGCGACGAGGAGATCACCGCCGTCTCGCACTATCTCGCGCATTTGCAGTAGCGCGGAGCTGTCGCCATAAACTCAGCTGTCGTCCCGGGGCGCGCGTAGCGCGAGCCCCGGGACGACGGCGGTGTATGACGCCCTACCCCGCCCGCTGCCTCTCATACGCCTTCAGATGCGTATACGCGATGCGCAGCTTCGGCACCGGTACCTTGGCGGCGTCGGCGCGCGCGATGAGGTCGCCGATGACGTGATCGGCTTCGACAGGCAGGCCCGCCTTGATGTCGCGGAACATCGACGCCGTCAGCGGCGAGCCCTCGGTGGTGAGATTGCCTTTGACGCGCTCGAAGAACGGCCCGCCCGGCGGGTAGCCCGATGCAGCAGCGACCGAGCTGGTCTCATCCAGCATGCCGAGCAGGAAATCCCGGCCGCCGGGCGCGGCGAGGATATTGCCAACGGACGTCCGCATCAGGCTGGTGCTTGCCGCGAGCGAAGACAGGAACACCCACTTCTCCCACATGTCCTGCATGATGTTCTGGCTGGCGCTGGCGCCATTGATGCCGCTCCTGAAGGCCTCGTCGATCGCCTTCACCCGGTCCGACATCGCGCCGTCGCGCTCGCCGTAAGTGATCGACTGCATCGGCTGGAGCTGCACCACCTCGCGCTTTTCGTTCAGCGTCGCCGCGATGGCACAGAGGCCGCCGAGCACGCGCTCCTTGCCAAACATGGCATCCAGCGTGTCGAGATGCTTCATGCCGTTGAGCATCGGGATGATCGCGGTGTTGGGCCCCACCGCCGGGGCGAACGACTTGATGGCATCGTCGAGGTCGAACGCCTTGCAGCTGAGCAGCACGACGTCGAACTTGTCCTTGATCGCGTCGGCCTGAACCGTCGGCGGGTTCTTCAAGGTCACATCGCCGTTCGGGCTCTTGATGACGAGGCCGGCGCTCGCGAGCTCGCCGGCGCGGCGCGGCCGGACCAGGAAGGTGACGCCGCGGCCGGCCTGCAACAGCCTGCCACCAAAATAGCCGCCGATGGCGCCGGCGCCGACCACGAGGATACGCATGAGACAAGCTCCGTTATTGTTGTTCTTCGGACAATGGCGAATGGCGAATAGGGACTAGCGAATAGGATAGCAGATGACGAAACGCGAGTAACGTTTCCACTACTCGCCATTCGCCATTGACTACTCGCCCTTCACCATCTCCTCGACCTCGCGCAGCTGCTCCTTGCCGAAGAACATTTCATTGCCGACGAAGAAGGTCGGCGAGCCGAAGGCGCCGCGGGCGACCGCCTCCTCGGTATTCTTGATCAGTCTGCCCTTGACCTCGGGTTCCTGGCTGCGGGCAAACAACTTTTGCGCATCGAGGCCGGATGAGGCCAGCGCCCTCGCCGCGATCTCGGGATCGTCCATCTTCTTCGGCTCGCGCCACATGTGGTGGAAGGCGGCCTCGACATATTTTTCGAAGACTCCCTCGAGCTGCGCCGCGATCGCCGCGCGCATCAAATTCAGCGTGTTGACGGGAAAGTGCGGATTCCAGACATAGGGCTGGACATGGAAGCGCTTGATGAAGCGCTCGGTCTCGATCTGCTGGAACTCGCGCTTGTTCTTGATGCCGGCGAGCGTCTCGGCCGGCGACTTGTTGTTGGTCGACTTGAAGATGCCGCCGAGCAGGATCGGCACATATTCGAACTTGACGCCGATCCGCCGTTCGATGGCCGGTATCGCCAGATGGCTGAGATAGGCGTTGGGGCTACCGAAATCGAACAGGAATTGCGGGGCGGTGCGGGTCAAGATCATTCTCCCTGGCCTGGCTTTTTGAGTTGGCTTTTCCTCATTGTGGCGCAGGGCGCGCCACAGGTCCATCGTTTAATGACGGTCATAATACTTTGACGGTCAGATCAGGCGCGGGATCGCCCGCTTGCGCCACACCAGGTGGTAATAGCCCATCTGCAGAATCAACATGACGCAGAACACGATGGGATAGGCAGCCCACACGCCGGTCAGGCCGACGGCATGGCTGAGGATGATTGCGGCCGGCAGCTCGATTGCGGCAATCGCGAAGATCGACAGCAGCATCGGCGTCAACGCGACGCCGGCGCCGCGCATCGCGCCCGAGAACACGGTGGCGAGCCCGAACGGCACCGAGCTCCACAAGGCGATGTTGAGCAATCCCTTCGCCAGGTCCAGCACGGCGCCGTCGGTGATGAAGATTCCGAGCACTGCGCGCGGCGCGAGGTAGATCAGTGCCACCAGCCCGCCGGTCAGGACGATGTTGAACGCAAGGCCCATCCGCACGATGCCGTCGACCCGGGCCCGGTCGCCGCCGCCGACGGCCTGGGCGCCGAGGATCGAGACCGCGATCGAGATCGACATCGCCGTGAACTGCGCATAGCCCATCACCTGGTTGACGGCGCCATAGGCCGCGGTGGCATTCGAGCCGAAGCCGTTGACGAGGCCGAGCAGCACAAGCTCGGCGATCGCCATCACCACCATGCCGATCGCGCTCGGCAGGCCGATGCCGAGAATTTTGCCGAACACGGCGCCGCTCAGCCGCAGGTGACGCAGCAGCGTCGCGTCCGGCGCGAGCGCGTGCTTTTTCCGCAGCAGATAGACGGCGAGTACGATCAGCGTCAGCGCGTTGGCGGTCGTAGCCGCCCAGGCAGGACTGGTGATGCCGACCGGCGGCAATCCGGACGTGCCGTGGATCAGCATCGGCGTCAGGATCAGGCCGATCGCCGTCGACAAGGCCAGCGCCAGCAGCGGCGTCAGTCCGTCGCCGACGCCGCGGATCATCGCCGTCATCAGCAGGAAGACGAAGCCGAGCGGCATGGTCAACAGCATGATGCGCGCATAGGCGCTGGCCTCATCGAGAATGTCCGCGGGCGTCGCGAGCATCACCATCAAGTGCCGGCTGAAGAGCCCGCCGACGAGTGCAATCGCAATCGAGAGCAGCAGGCCGGCGGCGAGCGTGGTGCCGACGATGATCTTGATCTGGCCATGCTCGCCGGCGCCGAAGGCCTGGCCGATCAGCACGGTGGCGCCGGTGCTCAGGCCCATGACGAAGGCGAACAGGAAGAACATCACCGGGAAGAACGCCGAGACGGCGGCGAGCGCGTCGACGCCGATCATCTGGCCGAGATAGACGTTGCTGACGGTGCCGAACAGCGATTGCAGGGCGTTGCCCAGCATCAGGGGGACGAGGAAGCGGAGGAATGTGGTCCAGAGCGGTTTTGCGGCAGACATGGCATTGGCCTTTCATCAGGGCGTGCGAAGCCGTTGCCGCGCAATGCGCGGCTCGGCCGTCGATGGGGTTGTGAAAAGCGATGCGCGGTTTAAGCGCGGTCGCTGTAGGCGAGCTTGACGATGTGGTCGCGGATATCGGCCGGCCACTCGGCGATCAGCCCGGTGAAGCGCCGCCGGTCATCTGCGAACAGCGCGCGCGAAGCTTCCTCGAACTGCGGCAGGTCGCCGGCCATTGTCGACATGAAGTGGTAGGCCGCATCGCGCGCCTGACGCTCGCGGTCCTTGTCGCCGCTGGCGCGCCTCGCCTCGTCGACGAGCTTGCGTAGAGCGACCGAAGCACCGCCGGCCTGCGCGTTGAGCCACTCCCAGTGCCGCGGCAGCAAGGTCACCTCGCGCGCGACCACGCCGAGCTTCGGCCGGCCGCGTCCGCGCGGCTCTGCGGGCGCTTCCGTCGCCTCAGCCGACGGCGGGGCAAGCTTCGCAAGCCGGGCCAGCACCTCGCGGTCGTCACCGCGCAGGTCGAAATCGATCGACCGGCCCGTGCCGTCGTCGAAGATGATGATCGGCTGGTCCAGCGGCTGCGTGGCCCGTTTGACGGCAAGCGCGACATCGCCCACCGTGCCGGAGGCCAGCCGGCGCTGGCCGGCGAAAGCTGTGTAGGTCCCTTGCATTGGAATCATTGCCATATTGACCGAGCTGCCGGTTTAATACCCGGGTAAATTATCCGCGTCAATATACCCGGGTGAAAATATCCGCAGCGACGGCTCGACATTGCGTTGCCGGGCTGGCACGAACGACCCGGCCGACCGACCACGCCTAGCCCGGGGACCTCACGATGCTGACCGTTCACCACCTCAACAACTCCCGCTCGCAGCGCGTGCTGTGGCTGCTCGAGGAGCTGGGCGTGCCTTACGAGATCGTGCGCTATCAGCGCCAGCCGGACATGCGTGCGCCGAAGGAGCTGCGCGCCATCCACCCGCTCGGCAAATCGCCCGTCATCACCGACAACGGCAACACCATCGCCGAGTCGGGCGCGATCATCGAATATCTCATCGCGACCTATGGCAACGGACGGCTGATCCCCCCGGCGAACACGCCCGAGCGGTTGCGCTACACCTATTGGCTGCACTATGCGGAAGGATCCGCGATGCAGCCGCTGCTCTTGAAGCTGCTGTTCACGCTGATGCCGAAGCGCGCGCCGGCGCTGCTGCGCCCGCTGGTGCGCAAGGTCTGCAACCAGGCGCTGACCGCGCTGGTCAATCCGCAGATCAAGCAGCACATGGACTATTGGGAAGGCGAGCTTGCGAAGAGCGAGTGGTTCGCCGGCAGCGAGTTCACCGCGGCCGACATCCAGATGAGCTTTCCGCTCGAAGCCGCCCAAGCCCGCGGCGGGCTCGAGCAGGGCCATCCCAAGGCGATGGCGTTCCTGGAGCGCATCCACGCCCGGCCTGCGTACAACCGCGCGCTTGAGAAGGGCGGGCCGTATCAGGTCGGGCGGTAAAGTCCCTCACCCCGTCATTCCGGAAGCAGTTACTGCCCCGCCGCCTCCGCGCCGCGTGTGCGCGGATCGGCTGCGCCGAGTGGCCCGTTCGGCGTCACCAGAATCGAGTTGGCCGATGTCTGCCCCATCGGCTCGACGACGAGGTGCCCCATCGCCTTCAGCTCGAGCAGCACGCCCTCGGGAAAGCCGCGCTCGAGGCGCACCTCGTCCGGCAGCCATTGATGGTGCAGCCGCGGCGTTGCCACGGCGGCCGCAACATCCATCTTGTAGTCGAGCACGTTCACGATCACCTGGAGCACGGTCGAGATGATGCGGCTGCCGCCGGGCGAGCCCGTCACCAGCACCGGCTTGCCGTCCCTCAGCACGATGGTCGGCGACATCGACGACAGCGGCCGCTTACCGGGTCCGGGCAGATTCGCTTCGAAGCCGACGAGGCCATAGGCGTTGGAGGCGCCGACTGCCGCGGTGAAATCGTCAAGCTCGTTGTTGAGCAGCACGCCGGTGCCGTCGGCGACGAGGCCGACGCCGTAGCTGAAGTTCAGCGTGTAAGTGTTGCTGACGGCGTTGCCGCGGGCATCGACGACGGAAAAATGCGTGGTGTTGCTGCCCTCACGCGGCGTGGCAGAAGCGGCCACGAGCTCCTTCGAGGGCGTAGCGCGTTCGGGGGAAATGCCCGCGCGCAGCTTGGCGGCGTAGTCCTTCGCAATGAGGGTCTCGATCGGCGCATTGACGAAGGCGGGATCGCCGAGATAGCGGGCGCGGTCGGCATAGGCGCGCTTCATGGCTTCGATCAAGAGATGCAGCGACGCCGCCGACCCCTGCTTCAAATCGGCCAGAGGAAAGCCTTCGAGGATGTTGAGCGTCTCCATCAGCACGACGCCGCCGGACGAAGGCAGCGGCATCGAGACGATGTCATAGCCGCGGTAGCTGCCGCGCACCGGCGTGCGGACGACCGGCTCGTAGGCCTTGAGGTCGGCCGGCGTCATGATGCCGCCGGCATCGGTCACGGCCTTGGCGAGTTTATCGGCGACCGGCCCCTCGTAGAATCCGCGCGGCCCCTGCGCGGCGACGGCTGCCAGCGTTTCGGCGAGATCGCCCTGCACCAGCCGATCGCCTTCGCCCAGCGGCGTGCCATCCGGACGTGAGAAGATCTTGGCCGAGGAAGGCCAGCGCGCCAGCCGCCGGTGCCAGCTCGGCAAAGTATCGGCCATGTCGTCGCTGACGATGAAGCCGTCGCGTGCGAGCGCGATCGCGGGCGCCAGCAGTTGCGCCAGCGTGAACTGACCCGAGCCGTATTTGTCGAGCGCGAGGGCGAGGCCCGCGACGGTGCCGGGCACGCCGATGCCGAGCGCGGAATCCCGTGACTTCGTCGTGTCAGGCTTGCCGTCGGCGCCGAGGAATATCTGCGGCGTGGTCGCGGCCGGCGCGGTCTCGCGATAGTCGATCGTGATGTCTTCATTGCGGTCGGCGGAATGGATCACCATGAAGCCGCCGCCGCCGATATTGCCGGCACGCGGATAGGTCACCGCCATCGCAAAGCCGGTCGCGACTGCGGCGTCGATGGCATTGCCGCCGCGCCGCAGGATGTCGGCGCCGATCTGCGCGGAGATCTTCTCCTGCGCCACCACCATGCCGTGCTCGGCGGCGACGGCCCGCACCGCATCGCGTGCCGGCGGGACATAGCCCGTCCGCGCATCCTGAGCGGCCGCCGGCGTGAGAGCGAACGCCAGACTGGCGACGATCGCGAAAAAGGTTCGCCGTGTTGTATATGACGACATCATCGAAATTACCGTCGCACGCTCGACCCGGTTCACAGCTGTCTCGGTAATGCTATACGGTTTGCGCCGAGAGAGACAAAACTGTTTGTGATGAGGACTGCGTGATGACGACGATCGCCCCGGATGTGCGTATGGCTGGCGCGCCGCGGTCCTACCCGCCGCGCGCTGCCGTCGTCAGCTGGATCTTCTTCGACTGGGCTGCGCAGCCCTATTTCACGCTGATCACGACCTTCGTGTTCGCGCCCTATTTCGCGACCAGCGTGGCACCAAATCCCGCCACCGGACAGTCGCTGTGGGGCTTTGCGATGGCTGCGGCGGGCCTTGCGATCGCGCTGCTGTCGCCGGTGCTGGGAGCGATCGCCGACGCCGCCGGCCGCAGGAAACCGTGGATCGCGGGGTTCGGTGCGGTTCTGGTGCTGGCGTCCTGCACGCTGTGGATCGGCAAGCCCGGCGATGCCGCCGTCATTCCCCCGCTGCTCACTGCGGTGGCGCTCGCCAGCATCGGTGCAGAATTCGCCACCGTCTTCAACAATGCGATGATGCCGACCCTGGTGCCACCGGAACGGATCGGCCGGCTCTCCGGCACCGGCTGGGCCACGGGCTACATCGGCGGCATCGTCAGCCTGATCATCGTGCTCGGCTTCCTCGCTGCCAATCCCGAGACCGGCCGCACGCTGCTCGGCTTCACGCCGTTGTTCGGGCTCGATCCCGTCACGCATCAGGGCGACCGTGCCGCCGGCCCGCTGACCGCGCTGTGGTTCATCATCTTCGTGACGCCGATGTTCCTGTTCACGCCGGATTACCCGGCGAAGCGGCCGTTGCGCGAGGCGCTACGCGAGGGTCTGTCGGAGCTGAAGCAGTCGATCGAGAGTCTGCCGAGGCAGAAATCGCTCGCGGCATTCCTGCTCGCCAACATGATCTACACCGATGGTCTGGTGTCGCTGTTCGCCTTCGGCGGCATCTATGCCGCCGGCACCTTCGGCTGGCACACGATCCAGATCGGGACGTTCGGCATCATGCTCGCGATTGCCGGTGCGCTCGGCGCCTGGCTCGGCGGCAAGCTGGATGATCGTCTCGGGCCGAAGCGCGTCATCGCCGGCAGCCTGCTGGTCCTGCTGCTGTCGGTGGCCGCGATCCTCCTGGTCGACAAGGACAGTGTGCTGTTCGTCAAGACCGCGCTGCCGCAGGCCGGCGCTCCCCTGTTCTCGAGTGCGGCCGAGCGCGCTTATCTCGTGCTGGGCTGCCTGATCGGCGCAGCCGGCGGCCCGCTCCAGGCCGCCTCCCGCACGCTGCTGATCCACCTCGCACCAAAAGACCGCATCGCGCAGTATTTCGGCCTGTTCGCGCTGACCGGGAAAGTGACGTCCTTCATCGGCCCGCTCCTGATCGGCATGGTCACCGCGCTGACCGCCAGCCAGAAGGCCGGCATGGCCGTGCTGGTCGTGTTCTTCGTCGCGGGTCTCGGGCTGTTGATGCGGGTGCGGAAGTAGCCACATTACGCGATCTCACCCCCTGTCATTGCGAGGAGCGAAGCGACGAAGCAATCCAGACTTCCTCTGCGGAAAGATTCTGGATTGCTTCGCTGCGCTCGCAATGACGAGGTCGACAGGATCGTCGTAGCTCTTGCAGCCCGCTACGCAGATCGTGTCAATGCCTGAAGTGCCGCGTGCCCGTGAACACCATGGCGATGCCGTGCTCGTCGGCGGCCTTGATCACCTCGTCGTCGCGCATGGAGCCGCCAGGCTGCACCACGGCGGTGGCGCCGGCTTCGATGCAGGCGAGCATCCCGTCGGCGAACGGGAAGAACGCATCCGAGGCCACCACCGAACCCTTGGTGAGCGGCTCGGCGAGCTTCAGCTCGCTAGCAGCATCCTGCGCCTTGCGCGCCGCGATCCGCGCGGAATCCACCCGGCTCATCTGGCCCGCGCCGATACCGACGGTGGCGAGATCCTTGGCATAGATGATGGTGTTGGACTTGACGTGCTTTGCGACCCGGAACGCGAACTTCAGGTCGCGCATCTCTGCGTCGGTCGGCGCGCGCTTGGTCACCACCTTGAACGTCATGTCGTCGACGACCGCGTTGTCACGGCTCTGCACCAGTAGACCGCCGGCCACCGTCTTGGCGGTCAGGCCCGGCGCACGCGGATTGGGCAGACTGCCGGCGAGCAGCAGGCGCAGGTTCTTCTTGCCGCCGATGATGGCGATCGCTTCTTCGCTGGCGTCGGGTGCGATGATGACCTCGGTGAAGATCTTGGTGATCTCGCGCGCGGTGTCGGCATCGAGCGGACGGTTCATCGCGATGATGCCGCCGAACGCGGACGTCGAATCGCAGGCCAGCGCGCGGCGATAGGCCTCGACGAGGTTCGGTCCTTCGGCGACGCCACAGGGATTGGCGTGCTTGACGATGACGCAGGCCGCGGTGCGCTTGGCGTCGAACTCGCCGATGCATTCATAGGCCGCATCGGTGTCGTTGATGTTGTTGTAGGAGAGCTCCTTGCCCTGGAGCTGCCGCGCGGTGGAGACGCCGGGGCGCTTGTCCGGGGTCGCATAGAATGCGGCACTCTGGTGCGGATTCTCGCCGTAGCGCAGCGACTGGATCAGCCGGCCGCCGAAAGCGCGGAAGTCGGGCGCGTCGATCTCGAGCTGACGGTTGAACCAGTTGGAGATTGCGGCGTCATAGGCCGCGGTGCGCGCATAGGCCTTTGCGGCCAGCCGACGGCGCAAGCCCAGCGTGGTCGCACCCTTGTTGGCGGCGAGCTCGTCGAGCACGGCCTGATAGTCCTGCGCCTCGACCACGACGGCGACGTCGTCATGGTTCTTCGCAGCGGCGCGGATCATCGCGGGGCCGCCGATGTCGATGTTCTCGATGCAATCCTCGAAGCCCGCGCCTTTGTCGACGGTCGCTTCGAACGGATAGAGATTGACGACGAGCAGGTCGATCGGCGCGATGCCGTGCGCCTTCATCGCCTCCGCATGGTCCTTGTTGTCGCGGATCGCGAGCAGGCCGCCATGCACCTTCGGATGCAGCGTCTTGACGCGGCCGTCCATCATCTCGGGGAGGCCGGTCAGCTCGGAGACGTCCTTCACCTTGAGGCCGGCCGCGGCGATCGCTTTGGCGGTGCCGCCGGTCGAGACCAGCTCGACATCGTGCGCGGCAAGCGCCTTGGCGAACTCGATCAGGCCGGTCTTGTCGGAGACGGAAAGGAGAGCGCGGGTGACGCGGCGGGGATGATCAGTCATGAGCAAGATCCTCTGTTCAGGGAGTGTCTATGCCCAGGCGCGCGGCGGATACGTCCCGCGCTTCCCGATGGTGCTCCATCCAAGGTCGCCAGTCGCGCGAGCGA
This sequence comes from Bradyrhizobium sp. NC92, assembly GCF_025200865.1. Lineage (NCBI taxonomy): Bacteria > Pseudomonadati > Pseudomonadota > Alphaproteobacteria > Hyphomicrobiales > Nitrobacteraceae > Bradyrhizobium > Bradyrhizobium sp. NC92. The sequence goes on along the minus strand of NZ_CP104171.1, from coordinate 131,498 downwards.
GCGCTCGATAGCAGCTTTTGGCGTCGCTCTCAACGGGTAGATGGGGCCGGATCGCGCCTGTTTACAACGGAAGTTCCGGCTCGCGCCGGGCGTTGCGGCGGGCATTGGTCACCGCGGGCGAGGCGGTGGAGCGGACAAAGCTCCAGCGGATCGAGGGGGCCTGGCGGGCGTTCTGACGGATCACGATCTGGGCGGTGCGGCGCGGGCCGTCATTGCCGGCCAGGAATACGCTGTCCTCGAGATCGACCTTGTCGTCCAATGCCTCGAAGGTCCAGACGTCGCGGTTCGGCAGCACCAGCATGACGCCGCGCGCATCCGACAGCCGGCTCGCCTTCACCGCCGGATGCAGATGGAAGCGCAGCGCGAAATCGGCATCGGCGCCTTTGAAGCGTCCGCCCTGCGGCGGCGACAGCGTGTCCTCGCCGTCGATGCGCGCCCCGTCATTGGCGATCATCAGCACGCGGCGGTGGATCGCGCCGAACTTGCCGAGATAGCCGTCATGCGAGGTCGTGAGCAGCGTGCCGTTCTGCACGACCTCGCGATAGCTCTCGACCTCGACCGGGCCGCTGGTGACGGGCGCGCCGTGCAGGAGCCGCTTCATCGCCGACATCTCGACGAACTGGCATGACGACGTCTCGTGATAGGTCAGCGTCGAATGCGCCGCCGTGCTGCGCGCGAAGGGCCGCCAATTGTCGCGGCCCGTGGTCGGCATGCCGCAATTGGTGACGATGCGGCTGATGCCGGAGGACAGTTCGAACGACAGACAGCCGGCATGGGCGTCGTGGCTGACGCCCGCCGGCGGCGGCGGGCCGGTGTCGATGATGACGGTGGTCTGGCCGGCATCGAGGCGCTGAAAGCCGGTATGCGGCATGTTCGCCATCGGCGCGCCATGGGTGTCGTCATAGGCGAGCAGCGTGGCGAGCAGGTCAGAGGACGTCGCGCTCATGCCGTTGAACAGGGCGAAATTGCCGTCGCCGTGCCGGAAGAAGCGGAGCATCGGCATCATGCGGTCGATCGCATTGAGCAGCGCCGGCGGCGGCGCGATGTTGCGCGCGGCAAAAGTCTGCCGCAGCGGCAAGAGGTCGATCAACAGTTCGATCAGCGCGCCCGGATTACGCGAGATGTGGCCGCCATCGGGAAGGATCTGCCGCTGCAATTCGTCGGACAGCTTCTTCGAGGCGGTGCGGATATGACGTGTCTGGTTGGCGAGGCACAGGGACGCATAGCACAGCGCGATCAGCACCTGCAGTTTCGGCACCCCGTCCGGAATGTCGACCATGGTGTAGCGCAGGAAGCGGATCTCGCGCGCGAGGGCGCGCAAGTAACGGCGGTAGAACTTGTTGTCGGTCTCGTTCAGCACCAGCGGCGCCTGCGACAGCAGCGAGATCACGCGCCGCGCCAGCACGTCGGCGCGGCGTGCGACGGGACGGCGCTTGTTGGCGGGGTTGCCGATCCAGTCCTCGATGAGTGCGCGCGCATTCGCCCGCGTCAGCGCCGTGTCGGCGGCGCGCAAATGCCGCAGCCAGCCGAAGCCGAGCAGCGCAACCTCCCAATCCTCGGACGGCGGCTCGAGATCGAAGATCGATCGGCCGTGGCAGTTGACGATCTTGCCGGCGAAGACGAAGCGGCCGGCATAGATCTCGGCGGCACGGGTCGCATCCGCGGTACGCAGATCGTGCGGAGCGATGATCAGCCGGTCGGTGCGGCCGGGCCAGACCCGCGACAGCGCAACGGAACCGCCGCTCGCGCGCGCGAGCATGTTCCGCGCGAAGCGGTTCATGACCAGCGTCGAGATACGTCTGCGTTGAGCGACCGACACGCCTTGCCTTGATGGGGGAGAGGATCAGTGACGAATCCTTATTAATCCCAAAATCGGACGTCTGACACCACCTTGAACGGCGCGAATCAGCGTCGTGGTCGCAAAATCCAGTGCAAAATCAGGATTTAACGAGCCGGGCCGCGAAAAATCCGTCGAGCCCGCCGAGCCTGGGATCGGCGTTCGGGAGATGGCAGGGCAGGGTGCGCAGATCGCCGTCCCGGTTGAGGATTTCGCCGAGGTCCGCAACCTCCGACGCCATGATTGGGGCGCGGCGAAGCGCGGGCTCGGCGGCGAGCAGCGCCGCCACCGCCTGCTCGCCCTCCTCGGGTTCCAGCGAACAGGTGCAATAGACCAGTGTCCCGCCCGGCTTGAGCAGCGAGACGGATTTCTTCAGCAGCCGCTGCTGGAGCGCGGCCAGGGGGGCGATGTCGGAGTCCTGCCGCAGCCATGCGACGTCGGGATGCCGGCGAATCGTGCCGGTGGAGGTGCAGGGCGCATCAATCAGAATACCGTCGAATGCCTCGGCCGGGCCGGCCCATTCGACGGCGTCAGCGACGACGGTCTCGGCCTGCAGCGACAGCCGCGTCAGGTTTTCGCGTAAACGCGCCACCCGCGCGGGCGAGCGGTCGATCGCCGTCACATGCGCGCCTGATAGCGCCAGCTGCGCGGTCTTGCCGCCGGGGGCGGCGCAGAGATCGGCAATGGATTTGCCCTTGACGTCGCCGAACAGCCGCGCCGGTAGCGCGGCGGCGGCGTCCTGCACCCACCATTGTCCTTCGGCGAAGCCGGGCAGCATGGTCACCGCACCGTGCAGCAGCATCCGCACCGTTCCCGTCGGCAGCGTCTCGCCATGCAGGCGGCTCGCCCATTGCGCGGGATCCGATTTCACCGTGAGATCGAGCGAAGGCTCGTGGCCGAGCGCGGATGCCATGTCGCGTGCGGTCGCCTCGCCATAATGCGCGCTCCAGCGCGCGAGCAGCCATGGCGGCAGATCCAGCGATTGCGTCGCGACCTCCTCGACCAGCGCCTTGCCCTCGCGCGCGCAGCGGCGCAGCACGGCATTGACGAGGCCGGCATAGCGCGCGGCGCGGCGGTCGGATTGCACGAGGCGGACGGAGAGATCGACCGCGGCGTGATCCGGCACGTCCATCCAAAGGATTTGCGCGGCTCCGATCAGAAGTGCGCTCTGCGCCCGCGGCGCTTCGGAGGGGATGCCCTTGTCGAGCAGGCGGGACAGCACATGGCCGAGCGTGCCGAGCCGGCGCAGCACGGTGGCGACCAGGCGCCGCATCAGCGCGCGGTCGCGGTCGGCCAGCGTCTTCAGTCCGGGATGGGCACCGCCGCCGTCGAGCTGGTCGTCGAGCGTGCGGTGCTTGTGCAGCACGCCGTCGACGATGTCGGCGGCAATCCGTCGCGCCGCAAGGCCGGGCACTTCGGACGGAGGGACGAAACGTTGAGATGGCATGCGGAAGCAAGGTTCTGAACGAGCGGCAGTTCCGCCGCAATGGGCGCATGCCTTGAGAACTCGATCTCTGACACGCGAATATGCCAAATGTAAGAATCGCTTGCGGGTTTTTCAGCGCTCCGAGCCGATTTCAGGAATGCGTTATTGGGCATCGCGTTACGCCCGGTCCTGCGCTAGAACGCGCGGCGATGAGTGACCCCGTTCCCGATCGCAAGCCGCTGTCGCCGGCCGCCCAGCGTGCGCTGGCCGAGGCCGAGGCGCGCCGGCAGGCTGCGGCCGCCGCCCAGGCCAAGAACGAGGCCGAGGTCAAGGCGAAGGAGTTGCAGGGTCCGCAGGGGCCCGAGCCCACCCGCTACGGCGATTGGGAGCGCAAGGGCATCGCTTCCGACTTCTGAACTTGCGGTCGGATAACGCCGGCATGGCTCGTCCCGGTCGTCACAGGTAATTGTGCTCTCGCAAGTAGCGGATGATGCGTTCGCAGGCCGCCTCGCTCGACAGCTCCGAGGTGTCGAGGGTGATGTCCGGTGCCAGCGGCGCTTCGTAGGGATGATCGATGCCGGTGAATGCCGGCAGCTCGCCCGCCCGGACCTTGCGATAGAGCCCCTTGGGATCGCGGCGCTCGCATTCGGCAAGCGGCGTCGCGAGGTGGATCTCGATGAACTCACCCGCCTCGAGCCGCTGGCGGGCCAGCTCGCGCTCACTGCGAAACGGCGAGATCAGCGCCACCAGCGCGATCAAGCCGGCATCGACGAACAGTGCCGCGATCTCCGCGACGCGCCTGACGTTCTCCGTTCTCTCCGCATTGGAAAAGCCGAGGTCGCTGTTGATGCCGTGACGAAGATTGTCGCCATCGAGCAACGCGGCATGGCGCCCGAGCTCGGCAAGCCGGCTGTCGACGAGATTGGCGATGGTCGATTTGCCGGCGCCGCTCAGCCCCGTGAACCAGAGCACGCAGGGCCGTTGCTGCTTCAGCCGGGCTCGCACGGATTTGTCGACCGCAAGCCGCTGCCAATGAACGTTGGTGGCGCGGCGGAGCGACATGTCGATCATTCCCGCCGCGGCGGTGCGATGGCTGATCGGGTCGATCAGGATGAAGCTGCCCATGTCGCGGTTGTCGCGATAGGCCTCGAACACCAGCGGCCGGTCGAGATCGAGATGGACATAGCCGATCTCGTTGACGTCGAGCGTGGTGGCGCCTTCCCGCGCCATGGTGTCGATGGCGATCCGGTGCTTGAGCGTCGTGATCACCGCACCGGTCGAGGCGGCGCCGCACCGGAGCAGATAGCGCCGGCCGGCGACCATGGCTTCGTCATCGAACCAGACGAGATGGGCCGCGAGCTGGTCCGACACCGGCGCGGCAGATCCGGCGGTCAGCACGTCGCCGCGACTGACGTCGATCTCGTCGGCGAGCGTGAGGGTGATGGACTCGCCCGGCCCTGCGTGATTGCGTTCGCCGGCGGGCGTGAGAATGCGTGCGATGCGGGTCTGGTGTCCCGACGGCTGCGCGCGGACTGCATCGCCCACCGCGATCGTCCCGCTCGCGATCCGTCCGCAGAAGCCGCGAAAATCCGCATGCGGCCGGCTCACCCATTGCACCGGCAGCCGGAACGGCTGCTGCGAGGCGTCCCCGGCCGCGTCCACGGATTCCAGATAGGCCGCAATGGTCGGCCCCGTGTACCAGGGCATGCGCGTGCTCGCGGCGACGATGTTGTCGCCGTCGGGCGCCACGACCGGGATGCACTGGACCTGGGAGATCCCGAGCTGGCCGGCCAAAGTCAGGTATTCGGCGGTGATGGAAGCGAAGCGATCACCGTCGAATCCGATCAGGTCCATCTTGTTCACGGCGAGCACGACGTGGCGGATGCCGAGCAGCGACAGGATGTGGCTGTGGCGCCGCGTCTGCGTGATCACGCCCTTGCGCGCGTCGACCAGCACCACGGCGAGGTCGGCATTGGAGGCACCGGTCGCCATGTTGCGGGTATATTGCGCATGTCCCGGCGTGTCGGCGACGATGAAGCGGCGCAGCTTCGTGGCGAAGAAGCGGTAGGCCACGTCGATGGTGATGCCCTGCTCGCGCTCGGCCTGCAACCCGTCGACCAGCAGCGCGAAGTCGAGGTCGCCGCCGGTGGTTCCGGCGGTCTTGCTCTCCGAGGCGAGCGCGTCGAGCTGGTCGTCGAGCAGCGTCTTCGAATCGTAGAGCAGCCGGCCGACCAGCGTGCTCTTGCCGTCGTCGACGCTGCCGCAGGTGACGAAACGCAGAGTCGGCCGATCGTCATGCTCGAGCCGCGGCGCATCGGTCGCGGCGATCGTCGGTGCCTCGTGATAGGACATCAGAAATAACCTTCCGCCTTCTTGCGCTCCATCGATGCGGGACTGTCCCGGTCGATCATGCGTCCCTGTCGTTCGGAGGTGCGCGATGCCATCATCTCCTGCACGATCTCGGGCAGCGTTGCCGCCGTTGAGCTCGTTGCGCCGGTGAGGGGATAGCAGCCGAGGGTGCGAAACCTGACGGAGCGCCATTGCGGCTCTTCGCCAGGCTGGAGCGGCATCCGGTCGTCGTCCACCATGATCAACGCGCCGTCGCGCTCGACCACGGGGCGCGAAGCTGCGAGATAGAGCGGAACGATCGGGATGTCCTCGAGCAGGATGTAGTCCCACACGTCGATCTCGGTCCAGTTCGACAGTGGAAACACCCGCATGCTCTCGCCGGGCGCGAGCCTCGTGTTGTACAGGCCCCACAGCTCCGGCCGCTGGTTCTTCGGATCCCAGCGATGCGCAGCGCTGCGGTGCGAGAACACGCGCTCCTTGGCGCGCGACTTCTCCTCGTCGCGCCGCGCGCCTCCGATCGCGGCGTCGAAGCCGTGGAGGTCCAGCGCCTGTCGCAGCGCTTGCGTCTTCATGACGTCGGTGTAGCGGGCCGAGCCGTGGGTGAAAGGGTCGATGCCCTGGCTCAATCCGTCAGCGTTGGTATGGACGATCAGGTCGAGGCCGAGCTCGCGCGCGCGTCGATCCCGAAACGCGATCATCTCGCGAAACTTCCAGGTCGTATCGACATGCAGCAGCGGAAACGGCGGCTTGCCGGGATCAAAGGCCTTCATCGCCAGGTGCAGCAGCACCGACGAATCCTTCCCGATCGAATACAGCATGACCGGCTTGCGGAACTCGGCCGCCGTCTCTCGCAGGATGTGGATGCTTTCCGCCTCCAGCCGTCGGAGATGGCTTGTGACGTGAAGCTGCTTGCCGCCGGCCCTTTCAGGGAGGGCGGATCTGGCGGTCGTGGGGATGTCCAGCATGCTCATCACGCGGCCGCAGCAAACCAATCGCCGAACAGTCGCGCCGACATCGCCGTATTCAGGCCGAGATCGCGAGCGCAGGCCGCAACGGAGGTGCGATAGGATTCATTGACCCCACAGCGCTCGAGAGTTTCGAGCTGAGCTTCGCTGAGAGAGGCCGTCGCGCGGCGCTGGTAGCGATAGGCGCTGTCGGAGGTGTGCAGATTGGGCACCTTGTAGATCGCCGCTTCGCTCGGGAAGATGACGCGCGCGTTGTTCGCCTCCATTTGTCCGGGCTCCCGCCACGACGTCACGGCATTCTCGGTAAAGCTGCCGGACAGTCCGAGGCGGTCGAACAAGACGCGCACGGACGACAAAGCCTCCTTGCTCACCTCGTAGACGTAGTGAGTGACGGGAACGCCCTGCCGCTCGGCGTAGCTAGAGATCCGAGCCGCGCTGAGTGCTGCGACCACATAGTGCCGCAGCAACACGTCTGCTGGCGCGCGCGAGATCAGCTTGTCGAGCCACGACGCCAGCGAACTCGCCGGCTCCCGATCAAGCATGATGAGATGGAGCCGGTGCCGCGGATAGCCCGCTTCGATCAAGAGCTGCAACGGATTGAACAGGCTCTCGGCAAGCACGTAGGGCCCGATCGTTTCCTTGCTGAAGATGTGCGGCTCGTCGGTGGTCGATGGAACGATCCAGGGCGTCAGCGGGCGGCCGACGAGCGCGTCGCGCAAGATCGCCTTCAGCGGCTGGTAATATGACGGCATCCCCGTCATGCCGAACAGATTGCTCAGAGCCGTCGAGCCGACACGAGCCTTGCCGCATGCAAAATAAAGCATCGGGAAGTCTTGCGCCGGGCGATGCCGGAAATTCTCCGCAAGGCACCCGGTGACCTCGCGCATCAAGCTCTCAAGCGTGACGGTCCTGGTCTGGAATTCGCCGACCGGCGAAAGCGGCAAAGCATCGAGGGAGCCGTGCTGTTGCCGAATCAGATCGGCGATTCGTTGGAGCGAATCGGGGAAAGTCCCGTCGATGTTCATATGGGGGAGCTCACTCTAGTGGTTCCGCAAACGAGGTTGCTTGCGGCATCACATGCAGGCTATAGTTGTGGGATGGCTGTCGTCAAACCCGGAGAATCCCGGGGGGGTGCCGCCCACCGCCCGCGAGCACTGCGAATGCTCGCCGACGTTTTGCGGATCAGGCCGCGCGCACGGTCTTGAGGAACTTCTCGAGCTCTGTCTTCAAGAGGCTGCTTTCGCTCGACAGCGAGCGCGCCGATGCCAGCACCTGTCCCGATGCCGCGCCGGTGGCGCTGGCGCCTTGACTGACCTGCGCGATCTTGTTCGTAACTTCGACGGTGCCCTTGGCGGCTTCGCTGACGTTGCGCGCAATCTCGGCCGTCGCCGCGCCCTGCTCCTCGATGGTCGCAGCGATCGTCGTCGAGATGTCCGAGATGCGGGCGATGGTTGCGCCGATCTCCTTGATCGCGCCGACGGAATCCTCGGTCGCCGCCTGCATGCCGGCGATCTGTGCGCTGATCTCCTCGGTCGCACGCGCGGTTTGTGCTGCGAGCGCCTTGACCTCGCTGGCGACGACCGCGAAGCCGCGGCCGGATTCGCCCGCCCGCGCCGCCTCGATCGTTGCGTTCAGGGCCAGGAGATTGGTCTGTTCGGCTATCGCGGTGATCAGCTTGACGACGTCGCCAATGCGGCCCGCAGCCTTGAGCAGCTCATTGATCCTGACGTCGGTGCGCTCGGCCTGCTTGACCGCGTCGCTAGCGATGCGGCTGGAATCGTGCACTTGGCGGCCGATCTCGACGACCGACGTGCTCATTTCCTCGGCTGCGGACGCCACGGCTCCGACGTTGGTGGAGGCTTCTTCCGAAGCGGCGGCGACCATTCCCGAGAGCTGCTGGGTCTGTTCCGCCGTGCCGGACAGTGTGCCGGCGGCGGATTCGAGTTGGTGGGAGGCCGCCGACACGGAGTCGATGATACCGCCAACCGCAGTTTCGAATGCGCTCGCGAGCCGCGTCATCTCCTGCTTGCGCTGAGCGGCCGCGGCGATTTCCTGATTCTTCGTCTCGGCTTCCATCTGCTCGATGCGGATCAGATTTTCCTTGAAGGTCTGGGCGGCGCGAGCGTTGTCGCCGACTTCATCGCCGCGGCCCGTGTAGGGAATCTCGATCGCCTTGTTGCCGCCCGCGAGTTGCAGCAGCACGTCGCCGATGCGACGGACCGGCCTGGCGATACTCATCACGGAAAACACCGCGGACCCGACCAACGTCAGAACGACGAATACGCCGACGATCAATGCGAAATTGGCGACCCGGTCCAGCTCGGTGAGCATCTCGCCCTTGCGGCGCGCGGCGAATTCGTTGGCGACGCCGACGAGGTCGTCGATGCGTTTGCTGACTTCCAGAGCGGCCGGACGCATGTGCTCTGCGAGAATGCTTGCCTTCGCCGATTCCGCTGCAATCCTGGCACCACCGGCAGGAGCGGCAATGAGGGCCTTTTGCGCCCCCGCCAGCTCGATGCCACTGGTCAGATACGCTTCGACGAATTTTTTGGTCTCACGGTAGGCGTCCTGGGTGACCTTCCGGGTCGCCCGCTCGGTCGCGGCATCGATTTCCGACCCGGCCTCGCCCCCTCGGGTGCGGAGAAGCTCGAGGAGCCTGTCGACCTCTCCGGCTGTCGGCGCCGAGCCGAGTTCGAGAGCGGCGAGCTGCGCCCGTGCCATCGCCGTCTGCGCTGCCTGCGCATTGCCCTTGTTGAGGTAGTTGATCGTGACCAGGCGATTGGATTCGGCGATCGAACGGTTACCGAGCATCTGGTTGATCAGCATGCCGCCGACCAATACGACACTTATGCCCGTCACGATGCCGAGCTTGGTTCCGATGCGAAACCTGAATGTCCCCACCTCTGCCTCCTTGGATCGTCACCCTACAGCAATCGTATTCGCAACCAAAGATTGAAAATTGGGTAACATTCCATAGTGACCGTAGAAGTACGGCCGATGAACCCGTGCAACTACAGGGGGTCACCGCCGGAGAGCGCTTGGAACAGCGATAGCGACGCAGTCGGCATTGAAGTGCGTGGAAGGCACGCGCTTGCGAGGTTGCCCGACTCAGCTCTAGCGTGGAACGATGCGTTCCCCCGGTCGTATCAATCCTCATCGGTCGTCGTTCAGCGGTTCTCCGTTCCGCCGCCAATTCTCGGGCCTGCTGCCATGGATGTTCGTGGTCGGCGTGGCGGTGGCGATCGTGATCACCTTTCGTCACGGAACAAACTGGCCGCAGCCGCATGCGACTGACGACCAGGGGCAGAATGCCGAAATTATCCTGCAGCAGACCGGCAATGCCGACCTCCGTCCGGTCGAGGTCATCCGCACCGTCGATGGCGACACTTTTCTCGCGCGCCTGCGCCACCGTGACGGCCGCGGTCTCGTTGCGCGCGTTCGGCTGCGCGGCATCGATGCGCCTGAATTGAAGGCGTCCTGCCAGGAGGAGCTGGATAAGGCCGAAGCTGCGACCCGCGCATTGCGCGATCTACTCGGCCAGGGCGGCGTCACGATCAGCAATCTCGGTGCCGACAAGTACGGGCGCGTCCTCGCCGATGTTGCGACCAGACGGACCGCCGACGTCGCGGCCGCGCTGCTCGCGGGCGGCTACGTGCGCAGCTACAATGGCGGCCATCGCGACGGCTGGTGCGCGCGGGGCTGGCGCTTCTGGTAGCAAAAAGCCGCGTCGAGCGACGCGGCTTTGACGGTCTTCTCGCGAGCTCCTCGATCAGCGCGTCACGACCACCGTCGTGCCGACGGAGACGCGGCCATAGAGATCGGTGATGTCGTCGTTGAGCATGCGGATGCAGCCATAGGAGACGAAGCCGCCGATCGAGCCCGGCACGTTGGTGCCGTGGATCGCATATTCACCGCCGGCGAGCGTCATCGCCGCAACGCCCATCGGGTTGCGCGGCGAGCCGCCCGGAATGACGTCGGGCATGTTCGGTTTGTCGCGCTTCACCTCGGCGGGCGGCGCCCAGGCCGGATTGAGATATTTGCCGTCGATCCGCGTCGTGCCGGCCCACTGCTTGCCGGCCTTGCCGACGCCGACCGGATAGCGCACGGCCTGGCCGTTGCCGAGGATGAGATAAAGCCGCCGCTCGCTGGTTTTGACCACGATGGTGCCCGGCGAATAGTCGGCCAGGTGTGACCCCACCATTTCCGGCCGCGCCTGCGCCGCCGTCGACGTCAAGGCCCCTGCCGCGATGGTGGCGGCCAGCGCCACAGCAATCCTCATCGACATCGATGCTTCCCCTTAACCCCAAACGGATCGTCCAAAATGACGCAGAACCCGGCAATCGCCGCCGCACCAAGCCCTCATCGATGCTCATTCTTAACCGCGCCCGTTAACCCAATGGTTTCCACGCGCGGCTGCCGAGGGCCGGCCAGCAGGGGGAACAAAGGAAATGTTCGAAATAAAGTAAATGACCTGAAAACAACACTCGGCGGGAAAGATGCCGGCGCACCACCGCGCCCGCTGACAAGAGCGTGAGGGTGTGAATGGCTGTTGTCTTTTGGGGGCTGACGCGAAAACTAGTCTCGTGTCCCGGACGCGCTGCAGCGTGAAACGCTGCTGCGCAGAGCCGGGACCCAGCAAGCCACACGCTTGTCGTTAGATGGGCCCCGGCTCAGCAGCTCAACGCTGAAGAAGCGCTGCGCTGCGTCCGGGCCACGAGCTTGCCTTACGCTGACTTCTTGTTCTGCCGGTTCTTGACGAGATCATCGACGACGGCAGGATCGGCGAGTGTCGAGGTGTCGCCGAGGCTCCCCGGCTCGTCCTCGGCGATCTTGCGCAGGATGCGGCGCATGATCTTGCCGGAGCGGGTTTTTGGCAGGCCCGGGGCGAACTGGATCTGGTCGGGCGAGGCGATCGGACCGATCTCCTTGCGCACCCAGGTCACGAGCTCCTTGCGCAGCTCGTCGGTCGGCTGCACGCCGGCCATCAGGGTGACATAGGCGTAGATGCCCTGACCCTTGATGTCGTGCGGGAAGCCGACGACGGCCGCTTCCGACACCTTCTCATGCGCCACCAGCGCGCTTTCGACTTCGGCGGTGCCCATGCGGTGGCCGGAGACGTTGATGACGTCGTCGACGCGGCCGGTGATCCAGTAATAGCCGTCGGCATCGCGGCGGCAGCCGTCGCCCGTAAAATACTTGCCCTTGTAGGTCGAGAAATAGGTCTGCTCGAAGCGAGCGTGATCGCCATAGACCGTGCGCATCTGGCCCGGCCAGGACCGCGTCAGGCAGAGGTTGCCGGTGGTCTCGCCTTCCAGCACCTTGCCGTCGGCATCGACGATTTCGGGCATCACGCCGAAGAATGGCTGCGTTGCCGAGCCCGGCTTCAGCTTGGTGGCGCCCGGCAGCGGCGTGATCAGGATGCCGCCGGTCTCGGTCTGCCACCACGTATCGACGATCGGGCAGCGGTCGTCGCCGACGACGCGGTGATACCACTCCCAGACTTCGGGATTGATGGGCTCGCCGACCGAGCCGAGCAGGCGGAGCGAGGCGCGCGAGGTCTTCTTCACCGGCTCATCGCCGCTCTGCATCAGCGCGCGGATCGCGGTCGGCGCGGTGTAGAAGATGTTGACCTTGTGCTTGTCGATGACGTTCCAGAACCGCGAATTATCCGGATAATTCGGCACGCCCTCGAACATCAGCGTCGTCGCCCCGTTCGCCAGCGGTCCGTAGAGAATGTAGCTGTGGCCGGTGACCCAGCCGACGTCGGCGGTGCACCAGTAGATGTCGCCGTCGTGATAGTCGAAGACGTATTGATGCGTCATCGAGGCAAACACGAGATAGCCGCCGGAGGTGTGCAGCACGCCCTTGGGCTGGCCGGTCGAGCCCGACGTGTAGAGGATGAACAGCGGGTCCTCGGCGTGCATGTGCTCGACCGGGCATTCCGTGGTCACCATCGCCGCGGCCTCGTGGTACCAGAGGTCGCGCGTCGGGTTCATGTCCACCTTGGCGCCGGTGCGCTTGACCACGACGACCCAGTCGACGCCGTCGGCTTTACTGAGCGCGGCATCGACATTGGCCTTCAGCGGCACCTTCTTGCCGCCGCGCAGGCCTTCGTCCGCGGTGATGATGACCTTGGACTGGCAATCGTTGATGCGCTGAGCAAGGCTGTCGGGCGAGAAGCCCGCGAACACCACGGAGTGGATCGCGCCGATCCGCGCGCAGGCCAACATCGCATAGGCGGCCTCGGGGATCATCGGCAGGTAGATGGTGACGCGGTCGCCCTTCTTGACGTTGCGGGTGCGCAGGATGTTGGCCATCCGGCAGACCTCGTCGTGCAGCTCCTTGTACGTGATGTGGCGGGACTGCGAGGGATCGTCGCCTTCCCAGATGATCGCGGTCTGGTGGGCGCGCGTGTGGAGATGCCGGTCGATGCAGTTATAGGCGACGTTGAGGATTCCGTCCTCGAACCATTTGATCGAGATGTTGCCGGGCGCGAAGGAGACGTTCTCGATTTTCGTCGGCGCCTTCATCCAGTCGATGCGCTTGGCCTGCTCCGCCCAGAAGCCGTTCGGGTCCGAGATCGAGCGGGCGTACATCTCCTTGTACTTGGCCTGGTCTACCCAGGCGCGCTTCGCCCACTCCGCGGGGACGTCGTAGATCTTCTCGGACATGCTTCCCTCCACATGCGGCAAGCTCAGGCAATGCCGACAGCATCGTTTGACGGATTATGCGTCGGGCTAACCGGACCCGACAAGGAGCACAAGCTGGACCTTCGGCGGGCAGCCGGCCATGCGGAGGATCAAGGTCCGGAAGGCCCGCTGTCGCAAATCTGAAACAGGCCGACAGGCGCCTTTCGGCTCTTGACCCAGGCCGCCAGAAGGGACGCCGCAGAGCCCCTATGCGTCAGTCGGAGGTATTTAGGAACCGTTCCCCACTGATTCGGGACTCGCAATAGCGTTCGGAACACCCTAAATGGCCAACCCGGGTCCAAAGAGACCCTTCGGAACAAAAATCAGAACAGCGGCATTGATCGATAACAGACTGGGCTAAGGCATAAGACTATGATGGATCAGCAGAATCTCGGGACGATGCGGCCCGCTTCAGCCGATCCTGCAGCCATTGCCCTGGCCAAGGCCCTCGGACAATGGCCGAAACCGACCGGTTTCAGGCGCCCGAGCCCGAAGAAGACCTACGACACGGCGCCTGCGGCGACGGTCGAGGCCCTCGCCAAGGAGCTGGGCTTGCGGCTCGGCGACCAGAACGAGCTGACCATCCGCCGTATCAAGCGCGGCAAGGGCTATTCCTTCGTCCGTCCCAACGGCGCGCATATCCGCGACGCCCGCACCATCCGCCGGCTGCACGCCATGGCAGTGCCGCCGGCCTATCGCGAGGTGCGCTACTCCGCCGATCCGAACTCGCACCTGCAGGCGGTGGGCCGCGATGCCGCGGGCCGGCTGCAATATCGCTATCACGCCGATTGGGAGAAGGTCCGCGAGCAGCGCAAGGCGCATCGCCTGGCAAAGCTCGTCGGCGCGCTGCCGAAAATCCGGCGCAAGGTCTCGGCGTTCCTGTCCGGTGACGAGCCGACGCGCGAGTTCGCGCTCTCGGCCGTGATCGAGCTGATCGCGCGTACCGCGATCCGTCCCGGCAATGAATCCTACGCCCGCCTCAACGGCACCCGCGGCGCGACCACGCTGCTGAAGTCCAACGTCACGCTTGAAGACGATTGCTTCGTGCTGACCTTCAAGGCCAAGGGCGGCAAAGCGGTGCGCAAGGAGTGCGACGCCGCCAAGCTGGTGCGCGCCATCGGCATTTTGCAGAGCGTTCCCGGCAAGCGCATGTTCCAGTATCGCGATGCCTACGGCATCGTGCGCGCGGTCAACACCACCCAGGTGAACGCGCTTCTGCGCGAGATCGCCGGCATCAAGATTTCGCTGAAGGATTTCCGTACGCTGATGGCCTCCGCGGTCGTGGTGGAATCGCTGTCGCGGATCACGCCGGCGAGCAGCCAGCGCGGCCGCAAGAAGCAGGTGCTCGACGCGATCCGCGCCGCCGCCGACCAGCTCTCCAACACGCCGGCGATCTGCCGCAAGAGCTACGTCCACGACACCATCGTCACCGCCTTCGAGGAGGGCATCCTCGAGCGCTTCGCCGCGACCATGAAGGGCCAGCGCTCGCAGGCGAGGCGTGAACAGCTGCTAGCGCAGGTGGTGGCGACCGCAGCGGTGTAACGGCGCGCCGCACTCTCGTAGGGTGGGCAAAGCGAAGCGTGCCCACCATTTGCTCATGGTGAAAGGTGGTGGGCACGGCGCGAAGGGCGCGCCTTTGCCCACCCTACCGAGCGCTACTTCTTTTCTGACACACCCTTGTCCGGACCGGGATCGCCGCCCGCGGCTGCGATCGTGAGCCGCTCCAGATAGTGCGCCCATCCCGTCGCATGCGCGGCGGCCTGCGCTTCGTTCGGCAGGCCGCTATGGGTCATGCGCAGCAGCGTGCCGCCGTCCTGCTCGATCAGGTCGATCTCGATCAGGCTCGAGCCGGGCGGAACTTCCTGGCCGCCCTCCCAGCCGAACGTGTAGGCCAGACGATGCACCGGCACGACCTCGCGGAAGACACCGCGGGCGACACCGCCGCGCGGGCTGACGCCCTTGAGCAAATAGAGCCCGCCGGGATACGGCTCGGTGGTCGCATCTGAGCCCATCCAGCTCAGGATCTTTTCGGGGTCGGTGAGATAGGCGAAGACGGTGGCGCGCGGGGCCGCGATCTGGGTCTCGCGTCGCACTATGAACGGCTCGGGCATCGGCGATCATCCCTGGTCTGACGATGGGACATGGCGGCGGCCCGGCGCTCCGTCAAGGTTTGCCCGTGACAAAGACGGCCCGGCTTCGTCATCATCGGGCCATGCACCTCTCTTCGACCCTCGCCTGGCTCCTCGATGCCGCCTCGGATTGTCCCGGGGCCGACCGCCTGCTCGCGGAACTCGGCGCGCATCTGGTCGCCGACGGCGTGCCGCTCGCGGCAGGCGCCTTGACGCTGGCGGTGCCGCATCCCCTGATCGCGAAACGGACCTGGCTGTGGCGTGCCGATAGCGGCCAGGTGATCGAAGCGCTCGGCTTCGCGCCCGGCGGCCTCGCGCCCGATCCCCCCGACGACGCCGGCCGCCGCTGGCTGCGCGACAGCGCGCGCGGGCAGGTGCATGAAGATGTCGCCGGACGGTCCGATGGGCCGCTGCTCGGCTGGATCGGGCCGCGTCCGTTCACGGCGGATGAGATCGAGCAACTACGTCAGGCCGCGCGTTTCGCCGCGACGCCGCTTGCCGTGCTCGCCGCGCGCGCCACCTTGCGGGCGACGCTCGATGCTTACCTCGGCACGCGCAGCGCGGAGCGGGTGCTCGCGGCGCCTCTGCGCCGCGATCTCGGCGAGACCATCCAGGCAGCACTGCTCTATGCGGACCTGCGCAATTTCACGAGCCTGTCGGAGACCACACCGCCGGCCGACGTCATCGCGGCGCTCGACGCCTGGTTCGATCGCATCGCCGGCGCGGTTCACGCCTTCGGCGGCGAGGTGCTGAAATTCATCGGCGACGGCGTGCTGGCGATCTTTCCGGTGCTCGAGGCGTCGCCGCGCCGCGCCTGTGACGCTGCTCTGCGTGCTGCAGGCGCAGCCGAGGCCGGGATGGCGTATCTCAACAAGGAGCGCCGCGCGCAAGGATTGCCGCCGCTGTCGTTTGGCGCCGCGCTCCATCTCGGCGAGATGCTCTGGGGCAATATTGGCGCCGCCAACCGGCTCGACTTCACCGCGATCGGCCCCGCGGTCAATCTCGCCAGCCGCCTGGAGGGATTGTGCAAGCCGCTGGGCCGGACCGTGCTGGTCTCAGGCGCGGTCGCTGCAGAGACGGAGATGCCGCTGGTCGCGCTCGGGACGCATGAGCTCCGCGGCATTGCCGCGCCGTGCGAGGTGTTTGCGTTGCCAGATATGTAGGATGGGCAAAGGCGCGCTTTACGCGCGCCGTGCCCACCATTCCACCGCGAGCTTTCATCCTGAAGGGTGGGCACGCTGCGCTTTGCCCACCCTACAGATCCAG
The DNA here is from genome assembly GCF_025200865.1 of Bradyrhizobium sp. NC92. Classification (NCBI taxonomy): domain Bacteria; kingdom Pseudomonadati; phylum Pseudomonadota; class Alphaproteobacteria; order Hyphomicrobiales; family Nitrobacteraceae; genus Bradyrhizobium; species Bradyrhizobium sp. NC92. The sequence goes on along the minus strand of NZ_CP104171.1, from coordinate 114,837 downwards.
GGCTAGATACGACTAAATCCCACCCATCTTGCAGACGAGCTTCCATTCCTCCGCCGTCACCGGCTGCACCGAGAGGCGCGAATATTTCACCAGCGCCATGTCCGCGAGCTTCTTGTCGGCCTTGATTGCGGCCATCGTCACCGGCGTCTTCAGGGGCTTGTCGGCCTTGATGTCGACGCAGACGAATTTGCCGGTCTTGTCGGTCGGATCGGGATAGGCCTCCTTGATGATCTCGGCGATGCCGACGATCTCCTTGCCCTCGTTGGAATGATAGAAGAACGCCTTGTCGCCCTTCTTCATGTTCACGAGGTTCTGGCGTGCGGTGAAATTGCGCACGCCGGTCCAGGCTTCGCCTTTGGCGCCCTTTGCAACCTGCTGGTCCCAGGACCACACCGACGGTTCGGATTTCACGAGCCAGTACGCCATGCTTATTCCTCTGCCTTGAAGGGGCGCGTCATCAGCCCCGAGATCGCGGCATCGATCGTGCTCCGGCCGCTCAGGATGGATGCGACCGCCTCCGATACCGGCAACTCGATGTTTTGCGAAGCGGCGAGCTCGATCAGCACAGGGGCGGTGAACTCGCCCTCGGCGAGCTTGCCGGCGGGAGGCTGCTCGCCGCGCCCGAGCGCGAGGCCGAGGGCGAAGTTGCGCGATTGCGGGCTCGAGCAGGTCAGAATGAGATCACCGAGGCCAGAGAGGCCGGTGAGCGTCTCCCTGCGTGCGCCGAGCGCGCGGCCGAGGCGCGTCAGCTCGGCAAAGCCGCGGGTCGTGAGCGCCGCCTGCGCGGAGGCGCCGAGCTTGCGTCCGACCGCGATGCCGACCGCGATCGCCAGCACGTTCTTGGCGGCGCCGCCGATCTCGACGCCGCGGATGTCGGTGGAGTGATAGGGGCGGAATGTCGGCGAGCCCAGCGCCTGCACCAGGCTGCTGGCCAGCGCCTCATCGCTTGCCGCCAGGGTCACTGCCGTCGGCAGGCCACGTGCGACGTCGTCGGCAAAGCTCGGCCCCGACAGGATCGCCGGCTGCGCGTGCGGCGCGGCCTCGGCGATCACGTCGGTCATGAACTTGTGGGTGCCGTGCTCGATGCCCTTGGCGCAGGCGACGATCGGCATTGGCTTCGTGATGTGCGAGGCCAGCATGTTGACCGCGCCGCGCAAATGTTGCGCCGGTGTTGCGATCAGCAGCATGTCCGCACGCGCGGCAAGCGACAGATCGCTCGTGACGACGATCTCAGGCACGAGCTGGACGCCAGGCAGCCTTGGATTGTCACGCGTCGATGCGATCCGCGCGGCATGCTCGGCATTGCGTGCCCACAGCGTCACGTTTCGCCCGGCTCGCGCCGCCACCGTCGCCAGCGCCGTGCCCCAGGCGCCCGCGCCGATTACTGCGACGGATTGCGGCGCGGTCATCGCTAATATCCCGCCCGCGTCTTGCCGTAACCCGCGGGCGCCGTCGCGTTGGCGTCGAGCAGCCAGCGTGCGCGCGGCTGCGCGTCCATCGTGTCGGTCAGGCCGAGCGCGAGGCGCTCGGCGCCGGCCCAGCCGATCATGGCGCCGTTGTCGGTGCAAAGCGCGGGCGGCGGCATGATCAGCTGCGTCCCGGCCTGCCTTGCGACATCATCAAGGGCGCCGCGGATCGCCTGATTGGCGGCGACGCCGCCGGCGGCGACCAGCGCGCGCGGTGCGCCGAACTGCTCGCGGAAAAGCCTGAGGCCGACGCTCAGCCGGTCGGCCGTCGAATCCAGCACGGCGGCCTGGAAGCTCGCGCAGAGATCGCTGATGTCGTGCGGCGTGAGCTCGGTCAGCCGGCTCGCTTCGGTGCGCACCGCCGTCTTCAGTCCCGACAGCGAGAAATTGGCATCCGGGCGTCCCTGCATCGGCCGCGGAAACGCAAAGCGCGTGGCGTCGCCGCCTGCGGCCGCGCGCTCGACCTGCGGGCCGCCGGGATAGGGCAGGCCCAGCATCTTCGCGACCTTGTCGAAGGCCTCGCCGATGGCATCGTCGACCGTGGTGCCGAGCCGCACATATTGGCCGACGCCGGTGACCGCGACGATCTGGGTATGGCCGCCGGAGGCGAGAAACAGGCAATAGGGAAATTCGATACCGTCGGTGAGGCGCGGTGTCAGCGCATGCGCTTCGAGATGGTTCACGGCGACCAGCGGCGTGTCGTGCACCATCGCGATCGCCTTCGCGGTGGTGAGCCCGACGATGACGCCGCCGATCAGCCCGGGCCCCGCGGCCGCCGCGACGCCGTCGAGCTCAGCATAATCGATGCCGGCCTCGGCCATGGCACGGTCGATGATCCCGTCGAGCACGTCGACATGCGCGCGCGCGGCGATCTCCGGCACCACGCCGCCGAAACGGGCATGCTCCTCGATCTGCGACCGCACGATGTTGGACAGGATCTTGCCGCTGCCGTCGGCCGCGCGTTCGATCACGGCCGCAGCGGTCTCGTCGCAGGTGGTTTCGATGCCCAGCACCAGCATTGGCGAATTGTTATCCAATTTGCGCCCTTGCGCTCATCTGTAAAGCAGAGTTCTGGTACGTCCGGTAGCATCCCGGGGTCGGCTTGCGCAATCGTCACGCGCAGCCGTTCTGGTCAATGCGTCACCGCCAAATGGTCCGGGAACACCAGCGATGTCCATTCTCGTCACACGGCCGCATCCCGACAACGAGGCGACCGCGGACAATCTGCGCGCGCGCGGGCATGCGGTGCTGCTTGCGCCGGCGCTCAAGCTCGAGCCGGTCGCCTTCCAAGGCGAGAGTGACGTTTCTTACGATGCCGTTCTCGTCACCTCGGCCAACGCGATCCGCACCGTGGTGCTGCAATTGCCCGACCTCGGTCTATTGCAGCTGCCTTTGTTCGCGGTCGGCGAGCATACGGCTGCTGCGGCGCGCGAGGCCGGTTTTGCCGAGGTGATCGTCGCCGGCGGCGATGCCGCGTCCTTGCGTGACAAGGTGATGCAGAGCGCGCGCGACAAGGTGCTGAAGAAAAAGAGCGCGCTGCTGTATCTCGCCGGCGGGGATCTGTCGCGCGACCTCGGCGGCGAGCTCGGTGCGGAAGGTTTCCGCGTGGTGACGCGGACGACCTATCGCATGGCGCCGGTGAAGCATTTGCCGCGCGAGGTCTGCGAAGGCTTTGCCGCCCATGGGATCGAGGCGGTGCTGCACTACTCCCGGCGTAGCGCGCGTGCGTTCCTCGATGCGGCGCGGGACGAAGGTGTCGAAATTTCGGCGCTGGCGATTCCGCATTGCTGCCTGTCCGAGACCGTTGCGGGCGTGCTGCGCGAGGCCGGCGCGTCGCAGGTTCTGGTGGCCGCAACGCCGGACGAAACTGCCTTATTCGACTCCTTGGAGCGTGCGTTGCGCACCCGTTTGGCGTAAAGGTCGGGCCGAATCCGACGCAATCTGATCCACCCTGGTATGGAAGTGTGAGGAACCGTCACGATGGCCGACGATAAGCCTGAAGACGCTGGATTGGCGCCCGATCCGGGTCGTGCCAAGCGCACCCCGCCCACCATCGACCTCGAGGCGACGGAAGTCTCGACCCAGCCGCAGCAGGTCGCCGGCGAGCCCGAGCCGTCCGAGCATGTCGCGCAGGAGCAGGCCAGGGTGGAAGAGCCCGGCTCGGAAGAGCTCAAGGCCGAGCCTCAGCCCGAATCGGCAGAGCAGCAGGCGTCGGCGGCGGCGCTCGTATCGGCGCCGATCTCCCCCTGGGTCGTTGCACCGTTCTCCGGCGCGGTCGCAGCTGCGGTCGTGATCGCGGTCGGCTGGATGCTGGGCTGGCCGGCGGTACAAGCCCCGCCGGCCGCGCCGCAGGTCACCAATGCGACCGTCGATGCGCTGAGCGGACGCGTTGCCGCGGTCGAAGCCAAGGCCGCCAAGCCCGCGGCCGATCCGGCCCAAGTGACGCGAATCGATGCGTTGGAGAAAGCGGCGAGCGCCCTGCGCGGCGACATCGCCAATTTGCGCGCGCAGTTCGACAAGATGGAGAGCGCGCTGAACGATACGAAATCCGCGCCGCCGACTGCCGCGCCCGATCTTGCCGCGCTCGCCGACCGCATCGCTCAGCTCGAGCGCGCCAGCAAGACCGAGCGGGCCGAGCTCGCGCAGCAGGGCGAGAAGATCGCCGAGGCCAAGACGATGGACGACAAGCCGCTCCGTTATGTGGTGGCGGCGTCGCTGCTCGACGTTGCCGTTCGCCACGGCGATCCCTATCAATCGCAATTGGCCGCGGCGCGGTCGCTGACGGCCAAGCCCGACATGCTCAAGCCGCTCGAGGCGTTTGCATCGTCCGGCATCCCGACGTCGGCTGCGCTGAGCCGCGAGCTCCTCAACATCGTGCCGAAGCTGTCGCCGCCGGCTGAAGCTCCGTCGAGCGAGGCCGGCATTGTCGAGCGTCTCCAGGCCGGCGCCTCAAAGCTCGTGCGGATCGAGCGCACCGACGGCGTCGGCAACGATCGCGGCGCCATCGTGTCGCGCGTGACGGCGGCGGCGCTCCGCAGCGATTTCGCCGAGGCGCGGCGCGAGCTGAAGACGCTGCCCGTGGCAGATCGCGCCGCGGCACAGGCCTGGCTCGACAAGGCCGACGCCCGCGACGCCGCGCTCGCCGCGTCCCGCAAATTCGCCGACGATGCCATGGCGGATCTCGCCAAATCTACTCAATAAGATTCGCGCAACAATCGGCGCGTATAGGGATCGACCATGCTTCGCATCGTCCTCTTTCTCGTCTTGATCGCACTGGCGGCTGTCGGCGCGGCCTGGGTTGCCGACCAGCCCGGCGATCTCGTCCTGACCGCGGGCAGCTTCCGCATCTCGACGACGCTGCCGAGGTTCGTGTTCCTGCTCGGGCTCTTTGCCGCTTCCGTCGTGCTGGTCTGGAGCATCCTGACGATGGTCTGGCGCATGCCGGGGCGCTTGCGCCGCCGGCGTCATGACAAGCGCCATGCCCGCGGCCGTCACGCCATCACCCATGGCCTGCTCGCGATCGGCCATGGCGATCCCGCGCTCGCGCGGCGGCACGCCGAGGCGGCACGGCGGCATGCACCGAACGATCCGCTCGCGCTGCTGCTGCACGCGCAGTCGGCGCAGCTCGAAGGCAATCGCGACGAGGCGCAGCGCGTCTTCCGCGTCATGGCCGAGCGCGAGGATACGCGGCTGCTCGGCCTGCGCGGTCTATTCATCGAGGCGCAGCGCGCCGATGATGCGGTCGGCGCCGTGATGATCGCGGAGGAAGCGATCAAGCTGTCGCCGTCCGCGACCTGGGCCTCGCACGCGGTGCTCGGCTTCCGCTGCGCGCGCGGCGACTGGAGCGGCGCGCTCGCGATCCTCGATTCGAATCTCTCCGCGGGCCTGATCGACAAGCAGACCTATCGCCGGCAGCGCGGCGTGCTGCTCACCGCGCGTGCGCTGGAGCTGGAAACGATGGACCGCGACGTCGCGCGGGAGAGCGCGATGGAAGCGGTCAAGCTCGCCCCGACCCTGGTGCCGGCGGCCGTGCTCGCGGCAAAATTCGAGAGCGAGGCGCATCAGGTGCGCCGCGCCATGAAGATGGTGGAAGCCGCCTGGCTCGCCAATCCGCATCCCGATCTTGCGGAAGCCTATGCGCATGTGAAGCTCGGCGATACCGCATGGCACCGCTTGCAGCGGGTGGAGACTCTCGCCGCGAAGACCCCCGCCGACAAGCCCGGTTATGTCGAAGGGCAGCTCGCCATCGCGCGCGCTGCGATCGAGGCCTCGGAGTTCGCCCGCGCGCGCGAGGTGCTCGCGCCTTATCTCAAGGATCCGACCCAGCGCGTCGCGCTGCTGATGGCCGAGCTCGAGCGCACCGAGCATGGTGACGGCGGCCGAGCCCGCGCCTGGACCTTGCGCGCGGTGCGCGCCCGCCTCGATCCCGCCTGGACCGCGGACGGCTATGTCAGCGACCGCTGGCGTCCGGTCTCCCCGGTCACCGGCCGCCTCGATGCGTTCCAGTGGCAGACGCCGGTCGCGAGCCTGCCCTCGGACAGGGGCCCCACGCTCGAATCCTCCGCCTTCGAGGAAGCCATGCTGGCCGCTCCGCCGCCGAAGCGGGTGACTGCGGTTCCCAGCGAGGCCTCGGTGGAACCGCCGGAGGTGGCCCCGGTGCCGGCACCGGCCGCGCAGGACAATTCACCCCCTCCGGCCAAGGAGGCCGCGAAGGAGATTGTCAAGGAAGCTGCCAAGGAAGCTCCCAAGGAAACCGCGGAGCAAGCTGCGAAGGAAACTGCGGAGGTCGACGAGCCGGCCGTCACACCCGCTGAGCCGGCGAATCCGGCTCCGCCGCCCGCCGAATCATCGCCTCCGGCGGCAACGCCCGTCTTCCGGACCCGGGCCGACCTCAGTAAGCCCGCATCGGCGCCGATCCAGACCGTCATTCCGATCGTCCGTGCACCCGACGATCCCGGGATCGACGACGAGGGCCCAAGCGATGAATTTACGGAACAAATCGGCACGCCCAAAGCCCACGCAAAGGCCCAGGCGGGCGGCTGGCGCGGATTCTGGTCCCGCTGGGGCGCGTGAGCCGCATTTCGCCCCCGGCTTGTCCTTGCCAATTCGGGCCATGCCCGATATCAGGAGCGCGCGTATCGGGGCCGGCATTGCTTCGGTCCCGGCAGGTTCGCCGCAATAGCTCAGTCGGTAGAGCACGTCATTCGTAATGACGGGGTCGGGGGTTCGAATCCCTCTTGCGGCACCAGCGCCCGATTTGTCCAGCCCGGACACATAGGTAACAGAACGTACCTGAGACATGGGTGACAACCTCGTGCCGAACGGGTGTCGAGGGTTGCGGGGTCACTCCACGCACTCATGGCGCGGACCACTATTGCTCGGCCCGCACATTCGCCGTCAACCCCGCGCGCCAAGGGGCGCGCCCCTGCGGGCTTCGGGGGTTGACTGCTCAGTGCGGCCAAGCAAGTGGCTGCCATGCCAAGAATGAGCAAGAGTGCCTATCTCGGTCAGAGAGACGATGTCGTACCCGAGACATCGGTGACAGGCCTCGGACCAAACGGGTTGTCGAGGGGCTGCAAGGTCTTTTGCTCCAGGTCGAAGTATCCCAGGTCGTAGTGCATGAAGCTGACGAGCCAAATGCCGTCGTCGACTTCCTTGATACCGAGCTTCTGGCCGGCCAGCACGATGGAGATGTTGATTTTCTTGCGATGCAGGCAAAGGCGGCCGCAGGATGTGATGATGACGTCGCGATCGTGGAAGGGATAGGACAGTTCGGGCAGGCCATCGTAGTGGCGCGCTGAAGCGGTGTAGAGCTCGGCAGGGCACTTCATGTCGAGCGCCTCGTGGGGACGTTCCTCATTGAACTCGTGCAGGAAGCTGTCAAAGCGATCCTGCTGCTGGAGGCTGTTGAACCCAGGCGGTCTAGTCGCTTCCTTTTTGAGCGTGAGATGCATGCGCTCATGACGGCCGTTCTGTTGTGGATGGCCTGGCTTGATCCGCTCGATGGCAATGCCCAGCCGAAGCCACCACACCGACAGCTTGGAGAGATGGAACAAGGCGTTGGGGCTGGCAAAGGGCACGCCATTGTCGGAGCGGATGGCCAGCGGCAGACCGCGTTCGCGGAACAGCCGCTCGAAGGCGGTAATGGCAGGGTCTTCGCGCGTTGAGTCCAGCGCTTCACAGAGCAGCAGGAAGCGCGAGGCATGATCGCTGACGGTCAGTGGGTAACAGTACTGGCCATTGCCGAGCCTGAACTCGCCCTTGAAGTCGGCACACCACAGATCATTGGGAAGCGTGCCCTGCGACAGCGGCGTGCCGCGCGCGCGGTGGCGCGACCCGCCGCCGCGCTTGACTAGGCCATGGCGATCGAGCACCGCATGAATGGTGCTCTTGGCGGGAACCCTGACCTCGCCATCGAGCCGGCGCACCAGCAGTTCGCGGATCTTGCGGGCGCCCCAGTGCGGCTTCTCGCTCTTCAGCCGGACGATCAGGGTCTCGAGCTGCTGCGGGAGCTGGTTGGCATAGCGTATCGGCCGCCTGGAGCGGTCGCTCAACGCCTCCAGCCCGTGCTCCTTGTAGCGGTCGAAAATCTTGTAGCCGGTTTTGCGGGAGATGCCGAACTCCCGGCACACCTCGGTCATGGCTTCCCCATCTAGAAGCCGGGCGACAAATCGCAGGCGCTCTTCCATTACCGAACTCGCTTTCCACGGCATCCACACCTCCCGCAGAACAAAAGCGGAAAGTGTAACCCATGTGTCCGGTACGATTTGTCACCTATGTCTCGGGCCGCTCAATTCGGATCCCGCAATCTTGCTGTCATGCCTGGGCTTGGGCATCCACGTCTTCGCCTGATCCAGACACGCAAATGGCCGGGACAAGCCCGGCCATGACGCAAGAGTTTTGGAACGATCGCGCTTACTGCGACACCGTCTGCACCACGCTCGCGATCGGGCGGGTGTTCGTGCCCGCGGTCGGCACCTTCATGTCCTTCATCAGCGCCTCGTCATATTCAGGCAGCGTCTGAAGGCTCGCCTTAGCCTTCATCTGCACGACCTTGTAGCCGCCGGCCTTCAGCCGCGCGAGCAGCGTCGGCAGGGCGAGGCCCGTGTTCTTCTGGAAGTCGTGCATCAGGATGATGCCCTTGCCGAGCTTGTCCAGCCTCGTCATCACGGTCTCGACGATCTTCTCCGGCGTCGCGCCCTTCCTGAAGTCGAAGGAGTCGATTTCGGTTGAGAACATCGCGACGTTGCGGGTGCCGAAATAGCTCACCATCGCGGGATTGTGCTGCAGCTGCGGAAAGCGGAAGAACGGCGCCGGATTGGTGCCGAGCGCGAATTTCACCGCGCTGAAGCCCTTCTCGACCTCGTCCTTGACTTGGCTCTCGGTCAACTTCTTGCTGTTCAGATTGACATGCGACCAGGTGTGCGTGCCCACCGTGTGGCCCTGGGCCAGCACCTGCTTCAGGATCTCCGGATGGTAGGTCGCGTGCTTGCCGACCGAGAAGAACAGGCCCTTGGTGCATTCGTCCGCGAGCGCCTTCAGCACCGTAGGGGTGTTGACCGGCCACGGACCGTCGTCGAAGGTCAGCACGACCTCCTTCTCGGTCAGGAAGTCGAACTGCTTGAAATGCTCGAAGCCGAAGCCGGGGCCGCCCGTCGTGTCGATCTCGACGACGCGGGACACACCCATCGCGTTCGGATTGGCGCAGACCTGTTTCGGCTGCATCGGCATGACCGGCGCAGGTGCCGGAGCGGCTGGCTTGGCCGCGACGGTCGCGGTGGTCTCGACGTCGTCCTTCGCGGCGAGCTTCGCCTGTGCCGGCAATGGGTCGGCGACACGGGCGGCAACTGTCTTCGGAGCGCCTTGGTCGGCGCGCGTGGAATAATAAAACCAACCGCCGGCGGCGATCACGACCGCCGCAACTACACTGGCCAGCATCAGGCCCAACGCATTACGCATCGCTAATCTTTCCAATTACGCAACCAAACCGGCGGAATTTCCCGCGCGACGAGCCATTAATGCGAACCAAGAGTTAACGTGACACCAACACGACAGCGGTTGCGGTGGAATTTCAGTAGGGTGCGCCAAAGTGACCGAGATCACAGAGGGTGGGTCTCCCGTGACTGTCATCACAGTGGAAACGGTTTTGCCGGAGCATCGTAGCTCCCATCGATAACGGGCCCGCTGAGGCGGTGCCAATGGGAGCTTCAAATGACCAAGTCGTTTACCAGCAAGATCCGCGACACCAGCCTGGCCCTGGGCTTTGCCGCCATCGTCTCGATCGCTTCGACGAGCGCGAGCTTCGCCTTCACGGCTGAGGCGCAGCAGATGTGCACGGGCGATGCCTTCCGTCTCTGCTCGGCGGAGATCCCCAACATCCCGAAGATCACGGCGTGCATGATCAAGCATCGCTCGGACCTCAGCGCCGGCTGCCGCGCGGTGATGGACAAGGACCTCGCCAAGGGCGCCTCGCGCAAGGTCGCTGACGCCCGGGACAGCCAGTAAGAGCGCACGCAACAACGATCGTCGCGCTGGTCAGCTCCCCCTCGCGATGTGCCCCGGTGTCACGCCGGGGCCACGCGGTGGCTTGCCTCCTGCCCGGCAATAAAGCCGTTGCAGCCTCCGGATCGTCGCACTAGCTTCGCCCGCACTTTCTTCCGGGTAGAGGCATTACGCGATGACCAGATTTCTTTTCATTCTTCCTTTGCTCTTGTGCGCATCGGCAGCATCAGCGCAACAGCAGCCCGGCCATGATGCCTGCGCGCGCGATGTCAGCCGCTTCTGCCGCGCCGTGATGAACAATGGCGACGGCGCCGTGCTCGCCTGCCTGAAGCAGAACCGCACCCGGCTCAGCAAGGGCTGCGACAAGGTGCTGACGGATCACGGGCAGTAAACACATCCTCGTCATTCCGGGGCGCGCCGTAAGGCGCGAGCCCGGAATCCATTTCTCCACGCTCATGCTGCTCGATGGATTCCGGGTTCGCGCTTCGCGCGCCCCGGAATGACCAGAGTTACGTACTGCTCCCGGCCGCGACCACCGGCAGCACCTCGCTGTTGGCGCGGTCCGGCGTCTCGTCCTTCCAGCGCACCGAGCCGAATGGACGCTCCAGCATGCGGCGGATCCGCACCGGCTCGGGGCCGATGTGAAAATCGATCGCCTGCTGATGCAGCGCGCGTTCGGACTGGGTCGAACGGTTGCGCTGACGCAAATAGTCGAGCCAGGTCGGGCAGTGATAGCGCTCCGTCCACAGCTCGGGGTCGGCGATGTCGCGCGCGATCGACCAGCCATAGGCGCCGTTGCGCTGGCGGGAGAGCTGCACGTCCTGCATGACGTTGTGGAACGCGCGCGCATTCTCTTGCGCGACCCGGTACTCGATCTCGACCACCAGCGGCCCGCTGCGTCCGGTCAGCGACAGCTTCACCTCGGGATCGGCCAGCACGTCCGCATCCTCGTTGCGCGCGCCGACGCGCGGCATCGCGAGCCAGATGCCGAGCAGCGGCGAGACCAGCATCAGGCCTGCCGCGGTCAGCAGCGCCATCTCGACGCCGGCATAATCGGTGAGATGGCCCCAGCCCCAGGCGCCGATCGCGATGCCGCCGGAGATCGAGGCCTGGAACGCGGCGAGCGAGCGGCCCGCGACCCAGCGCGGCGCCGAGAGCTGCACGCCGATGTTGAACAGCGCGATCGCAGCCATCCAGACCGCGCCGGCCAGGACCAGCGCGGTTGCCGTCAGCACCGGCTCCGTGCTCAAAGCGAGGGCGGCCATGGCGAAGGCCATCGAGATGGTGCAGGCGCGGATCGCGGCCTCGCCGCTCATGCGCTTGCGCAATTCGTGGATATTGAGTGCGCCGATCACTGCGCCCATGCCGAAGGCGCCCAGCATGATGCCGTAGGTCTGTGCGCCGCCATGCAGGAGGTCGCGCGCGACCAGCGGCATCAGCGCCATCACCGCGCCGCCGATCAGGCCCATCACCAGCGTGCGCAACAGCACGATCTTGATCGGCGGCGAATTCGTAATGTAACGCACGCCCGAGACCATGGCGCGGTTGAGCTTTTCCCGCGGCAGGCGCGACGGCTCGTTGCTGCGGCGCCAGAGCAGCAGCACCACAAGCAGCGGCAGATAGAGAATCGCATTGCAGGCGAACGCGGCCACCGCGCCGAGTGCAGCGACGATGACGCCGCCGACCGCCGGACCGAAGCTGCGCGCGATGTTGTAGCTGATGCCGTTGAGCGCCACCGCGGACGCCAATGCCTCGGGCGGCACCTGTTCGCTGACCGAGGACTGCCAAGCCGGGCCGAACAGCGCATTGCCGCTGCCGACGACGAAGCAGAAGGCGAGCAGCAATTCGGGGGTGATCAGGTTGAAGCCGGCCAGCACGGTGAGCGCGCTCGCGCCGATCAACGCGACCGACAGCGAAATCACGCTGACGATGCGACGGTCATACATGTCGGCGATGGCGCCGGCGGGCATCGAGATCAGCATGATCGGCAGCATCAAGGCGGTCTGCACCAGGGCCACCTTGTCTGCCGAGGCCGCCATCTGCGTCATCGCCCAGGCCGCGCCCACGCCCTGGATCAGGAGGCCGAGATTGGAGAGCAGGCTGGCGAGCCAGATCCGCCGGAACACGGTGTACCGCAGGGGCGCAGTGATGCCGTCGGCGGCCATTTTCGGGCGGTTCGGCTGCTCGGTCATATCCCCTTCCATGTCGGATGGCAGAAGTGGCCGTGGTGATTCCGGCCAATTCAGTGATGCCCGCGAAAGTCCTTCGCTGTCCAGTGCTTAGGCCGCTATAAGCAGTGCAAAGAGGCGGGCTGCCGGGAGGAACAGATGAAGCTGTCGCGACGGACGATTTTGCAAGGGGCTGCGAGCGTGCCTTTCGCACTTGCGAGCTTGCGGACGGACGCGCTTGCCCAGACCGCGCCCGCCGCCGCGGCGGGCACCGAGCTGCCGCCGATTCTGTTCGTCCACGGCAATGGCGATTACGGCGCGCTCTGGATGACCACCTTGTGGCGGATGGAGTCGAATGGCGTCGCACGCGATCGCATGATGGCGATCAATTTCACCGACCCCCTGGCGCGCAACGACGACAAGGTCGAGCAGGCGGGCCGCTCCTCGACCGAGGACCAGCGCCGTGAGCTTGCTGCCGCCATCGCTGAACTGAAGCGCCGCACCGGCGCGCCTCGCGTGGCGCTGGTCGGCAGCTCGCGCGGCGGCAACGCCATCCGCAACGTCATCAGGAACGGCGGCGCCGGCGATGTCAGCCATGCCGTGCTGTGCGGCACGCCCAATCACGGCGTGTTCGCGACCGACGACCAGCCCAACAACGAGTTCAACGGCCGCGGCACGTTCCTGCGCAGCCTGAACGAGGGCGAGAGCGAGGTGACGCCGGGCGTTGCTTTCCTCACGCTGCGCAGCGATGGCATGGACAAATATGCGCAGAGCGACGGCCGCTTCATCGGCAAGCCCGGCACGCCGACCAATGTCACGGCCGAAGGGCCGGAGCTGAAGGGCGCCACCAATCTCGTGCTCGGCGCGCTCGACCATCGCGAGGTGGCTTTTCACCCGCGCGCGTTCCGGGAGATCTACAAGTTCATCGCCGGCCGTGAGCCTGCGCGCATCGCGATCGCGCCGGAGGCCAGTGTGACATTGAGCGGCCTGGTCACCGGCACGCCGGGCGGCGCGCCGACCAATCGCCCGGTCGCGGGTGCAACCGTCGATGTCTTCCGTGTCGATCCTGATACCGGTGAGCGCAAAGCCGGTGTGCTGCACAGCTCGAAGACGGGCTCCGATGGCCGCTGGGGGCCGGCGCAGGTCGATCCCGCCTGGTCGCTCGAATTCGTGCTGACCTCGCCGGATGCGCCGACGACGCACATTTATCGCTCGCCCTTCCCGCGCTCGTCCGAGGTCGTGCATCTGCGGCCTGCGCGCCCGCTCGGGCCGGCCGACAAGGACGCCGGCGCCGTCGTGATCATGTCGCGTCCGCGCGGCTATTTCGGCCTGCCGCGCGACGTGGTGCTGCTTGACGGCAAGGAGCCGGCCGACGTCAAGCCGGGCGTGCCCACGGATGCGGCAGCAACCCTGCGGCTTCCCGCCAGCGAGGTTGGACGTAACATCGTCGCCCAATTCGGCGAAGAACGAATTGTGGCACGCGCCTGGCCTGCGTCCGAGAACCGGATTGCCATTGCCGAGCTGACTTACTAGCTATTTACCTGTCCCACCCTGCGGGAGAGAGCCATGAATATCGCCAGCGTGCGTCGGCCCATCATCCCTCCGGCTCCCCCGCGTGCGCCCGACGATATGTCGTTCTTCGGCCGGCTCGCGGTTATCCGGCAGAACATGATCGCGACCTGGGGGCAGCGCGCCTATGAGGAAGAGGTCATCCCGGGCCGCTTCTTCTTCCGCAACAGCTTCATCCTGAACCAGCCGGACGCGATCCGGCACGTCCTGCTCAGCAATTACGAGAACTACACGCGCACGCCGGCCGGCATCCGTATGCTGCGCCCCGTGCTCGGCGACGGCCTTCTGATCGCGGAAGGTCATTCCTGGACGTTCCAGCGCCGCACACTCGCGCCGGCCTTCACGCCGCGCGCGACCGCGAACCTCGTTCCGCATATGACGGCGGTGCTCGACGAGACCATCGCCAGGCTGGACGGGAAAACCGGGGAGCCGGTCGATCTGCGCCAAATCATGCAGCGTATGACGCTCGAGATCGCCGGGCGCACGATGTTCTCGTTCGGCATGGACCAGCACGGCGCGACGCTGCGCGACTTCATCATCGAATATGCCGCGCGGTTGGGACGTCCCTATTTCCTCGACATGGTGCTGCCGGTGTCCTGGCCGAGCCCGATGGATTTTGCCCGCGCCCGTTTCCGCAAGCGCTGGACCGAGTTCGTGGCCATGCTGATCGCCGAGCGGCGTAAGGCCGGCAAGAAGGACGGCGCGCCACCGCGCGACCTGTTCGATCTCATGGACGAGGCACGCGATCCCGAAACGGGCAAGGGCTTCTCGGACGAGCAGCTCGTCGACGAGGTCGCGACCATGATCCTCGCCGGCCACGAGACCACGGCAACGGCGCTGTTCTGGGCGCTCTACCTGCTCGCGCTCGATCCTGAAACGCAGGAGGAGGTGGCGTCCGAGACCCGCGGCGAGCATCTCGACAGCACGGCCGACATCGATCGCCAGAAATTCACCCGCGCGGTGATCGACGAGACGATGCGGCTCTATCCGCCGGCCTTCCTGGTCGCGCGTGCCGCGCGCGACAAGGACAACGCGGCGGGCGTCGAGATCGGCAAGGGCGACATCATCATGATCGCGCCCTGGCTGTTGCACCGGCACGAGAAGCTGTGGGATCAGCCGAACGCCTTCATTCCAAAGCGCTTCATGTCGAAGGAGGCACCGGACCGTTTTGCTTACCTGCCGTTCGGCGCGGGTCCGCGCGTCTGCATCGGCGCGCCGTTCGCCCAGGCCGAATCCGTGCTGGCGCTGGCGCGGTTGATCGGCGCATTCCGTGTCGAGCTCGCCGACGCCGCGACCGCCGTGATCCCGCTTGGCGTCGTCACCACCCAGCCGGACCACTCACCCATGTTCCGCATCACGCGTCGGTGACAGGCGCGCGTCTGGCCGTTGGCGTGGCCCACCCTAGATAGAGTTTCGCCATGAGCGACATCCAGGCCCAGTTCTCCGTTCTGAAGCAGACCGCCGATCCAGAGGTGGTCGATGCGATCGCGCAGCTGATCGCCAATGGTGATGATCGCGATCTCAACCGTATCAATGTGCTCGATTTTGCCGATCGTACCGGGCTCGATCAGGAGAAGGTCATTTCCGGATTCCTCCATGCCTCACGGCTCGGCCTGTTTGACATGAGCTGGAACGTGCTGTGTCCGGGCTGCGGTGGTGTCTTGGGCGCGCATGCAACGTTGAAATCGCTGAAGCACGAGGACTACAACTGCGCTCTCTGTGCGGCCGGATACGAGGCGTCCGTCGACGAGATGGTCGAAGTCGCCTTCACCGTCAGTCCGCGGGTCCGCCGCATCGGGGCTCACGATCCCGACACGCTGCCGATCTGGGAATATGTGCGACAGATGTTCTGGAGCTCGGGTGTCGACATCAACGAGGAATCGTTTTCACGCCTGATCAACGAAGTGACGCTTGAAGCGCTCGAATTGCCTGCGGGAGAAAAGGCGATCCTCTCGCTGAACCTGCCCAGCCAGTTCATCATCGTTTTCGAGCCGGTCACCCATTCCGCCCACTTCCTGGATGTCCAGGGTGAGCCGACCAGCGAACGCCAGCAGCTTTCGATCATGTTCAACAAGCTGGAGGCGCCCACGGGGACCACCGTGATGCGTCCCGGACCGCTGCGTCTCACGCTCGAGAACCAATCAGGCAATCGCGTGTTGCCGTCGGTCTGGATTGCCGCCGACGCGTTGCATGAGATGATCGGCAAGCGCAAGCCGATCCTGACCGCCAAGAGGATGCTTTCCAATCAGACCTTCCGTGACGTCTTCAAGGCCGACAATCTCAACGTCGACCAGCGGCTGAAGATCACGTCCCTGACGTTCCTGTTCACCGACCTAAAGGGCTCGACGGCCTTGTACGAGCGCGTCGGCGATCTCAGTGCCTTCGATCTCGTGCGAGCGCATTTCCGGGCGCTGCTGGAGATCATCGCGGCCGAGAAGGGCGCGGTGGTGAAGACGATCGGCGATGCCGTCATGGCGACCTTCGTCAGGCCCGAGCACGCCATCACCGCGGGACTGCACATGCGTGCAGCCATGGACGAATTGAACAAGCAACGCGGCGCCAACGATCTCATTCTCAAGATCGGCATCCATGAAGGCCCCTGCCTTGCGGTGATGCTCAACGAGCGGCAGGATTATTTCGGCCAGACCGTCAACATCGCCGCCCGCGTGCAGAGCCTGTCCACCGCGCAGGAGATCCACATCACCGGCCCGGTGCTCGACGTGCCGGCGGTTGCCGAAATCCTTCAACAGCGCGAGATCAAGCCGATTCAGAAACAGGCCGCGCTCCGCGGCATCGCCGACAAGATGGTGGTGTACGAGATACCGTGAGACCAGCGGAATTTGCCACCATCTCCGTCATTGCGAGGAGCTCGCGACAAAATTGCGAAGCAATTTTGCGCTGATGCGACGAAGCAATCCAGGCTGTCTCCGCGGAAAGAGTTCTGGATTGCTTCGCTGCGCTCGCAATGACGGTGCTGAGGCAGATGGGTGATACATCCTCCATCGTCATGGCAGGGTCAGGCCCTGCCATGAGGGCCGAAGGCACCTCACAGATTGCCGAAACGTAATGCGCGCGCGGAACTGACGCACGTTGCGGCGGTTGAGTTTCCCGCTCATATAATGCTGGTAACGGCCGCGCTCCTTGCGGCGTCATCGATCTCGGTAGGACCTATGCTCGACGGCTTGCGCCAATTCATCGCCGACATTGTCGGTCCCCAAGCCCAGGACCGCGCCTTCGGCGACAGCGATTATCGGCTGGCCGCGACCGCGCTGCTGGTCCATGTGGTCTCGCTGGACGGCCAGCCCAGCGCGGCCGAGCAGCGCAAGCTGCACAGCCTGATCGAAAGCCATTTCGGGCTCGACCGCGGCACCGCTGACCGTCTGATCGCGGATGCCACCCAGGTCGAGGGTGAGGCCGTCGACCTCTATCACTTCACCAGCGTCATCATGCGCTCGCTCGACGAAGCGGGCCGCAAGCGGATCGTGCAGATGATGTGGGAGCTGGTCTATGCCGACGGAGAGGTCAGCGAGTTCGAGGACAATGTGGTCTGGCGCGCGTCCGATCTGCTCGGGATTTCCCAGCGCGACCGCATCGAGCTGAAGCACGCCGTTGCGGAGCGTGCCGGTGGCCAGGTCAAGGATCGCGCCGTCGGACCTGTCCCCGGCGGATTGCCTGGCCTGCGCGCCACATGACGAAACTTTAATGTAAGCCGGGCGGCCCCGCTTTTGTGGATTCGGCTGCAAATACCGGTCTTTCCTGATCCCCTGTCGCCTTCTCAAGCAGCCATGCTGCCTGCGCCGCTTGCATGGCGCGCACGGCCTATGCTCTCGTTCAGCCATTGCCGGGGCGACAGACTTCAATTCAAGAGACTTCGATCGTGACTGAGCGGGTAACGTTGATCACCGGTGCCTCGGCGGGCATCGGGATGGAGCTGGCGCGTGTGTTTGCCGCCAATGGACATCGCCTCGCATTGACCGCGAGACGGGTGGATCGGCTCGAAGCGCTCGCGAGCGAGCTCACCGCCAGGGGCGGCAAGAAGCCGATCGTGATCGCCTGCGACCTCGAGGACGCGGATGCCGGCGAGAGGATCGCCGCAGCACTTGCCGCCGAGGGCGTCGAACTCGATCATCTCGTCAACAATGCCGGCTTCGGCGTGTTCGGCGATGCCATCGAGCGCGATCACGACACGCAGCTCGGCATCGTCGACGTCAACGTCCGGGCCCTGACGGATCTGTCGCTGCGCTTCGCCGATCAACTCGTCCGGAACAAGGGCGGTCTTCTCAACGTCGGCTCGGTTGCAGGCTTCCTGCCCGGCCCCGGCATGGCCGTCTACTACGCGTCCAAGGCCTATGTGATCTCCTTCACCGAAGCATTGCGGGCGGAGCTCGCGCCCCGCGGCGTCCGCGTCACCGTGCTCTGCCCGGGCCCGGTGCCCACGGAATTCCAGGCCCGCGCTGGTGTTGGCTCGCAACATGATACGGCCATGCTCAACGTTTCTGCCGCCGAAGTTGCGCGGGAGGCGTATCGCGGCCTGATGGCCAACAAACGGGCAGTGCTGCCGGGTTTCGGCATCAAGATTGTGCCGTTCGCGCTGCGCTTCTTTCCGCGCGGCTTCATCCTGGCCGCCACCAGCCGGTTCCAGAGGCAGCGGCGCTGAACAACGCCGCCCGCGTCCGTAGTGGCCCGGAGCTTGCTTCAAGCACGCGGCGTGTGTGCGCAAACTCACACGATGTTAACTATCGCTTAGCTATGCTGGCGGTCTGAACCGATAGCACTCGCAGAGGCCATGTCGTTCCGGACGGACAGGTTTGGTGGCGCAGAGGTGGTCGCCTTCCCACAGAGGGCGCCGCGCGCCGCCGCCGCTGAAACCCGGCTGCCGGTTCTGATCGTCCTGCATCAGGAGTGCTCGACGCCCGGCCGCGTCGGCAATGCGCTGCGCGCGCTCGGCCATCGCCTCGACATCCGCCGTCCCCGCTTCGGCGATCCCCTGCCCGAGACGCTCGATCAGCACGCCGGCGCCGTGATCTTCGGCGGCCCGATGAGCGCCAACGATCCCGACGATTACATCCGTCGCGAGATCGACTGGATCGAAATTCCGCTCCGCGAACAGCGGCCGTTGCTCGGCATTTGCCTCGGTGCGCAGATGTTGGCGATGCAGCTCGGGGCCCGTGTCGCGCCGCATGCGCAGGCGCTGACCCAGATCGGCTACTATCCGATCAGGCCGACCGCCGCAGGCCGCGCGCTCTGCCCGCATTGGCCGGCGCAGGTCTATCATTGGCATCGCGAGGGCTTTGAGCTGCCGCTCGGTGCCGACTTGCTCGCCGAAGGCGATGATTTCCCGGTGCAGGCGTTCCGCGCCGGCAATGCTTTCGGTGTGCAGTTCCACCCCGATGTGACCTTCGCGATGATGTGCCGCTGGACAACGCGCGGCTACGACGGCTTCAGCGCGCCTGGGGCGCGGCAGCGGCATCATCATTTCGCGGATCGTGCCGTCTACGATGTCGCCGAACGCGCCTGGCTCGATCATTTCATCGACGGCTGGCTGGAGCGCCGGCCGGTGCTGGCGCAAGCCGCCGAGTGATCGCGCCTTCGCGCAAGTCCTTGCCTCTTCCCTGGATATGCTAGGCTCTCTGCAAACGATCGCGCACCAATGCGTGCCGGCAAGCAAGGGAGAGCGCCGTGGCCTACGAACACATTCTCTATGAGGTGAGCGACAAGATCGCGACCATCACGCTCAATCGCCCCGATCGCATGAATGCATGGACGCCGATCATGGAGCGCGACGTGCGCCGCGCGATGGAGGCGTCGAACGCCGACGACAATGTCCGCGTCATCGTCCTCACCGGCGCGGGCCGCGCCTTCTGCGCCGGCGCCGACATGGATGCGCTGAAGGGCCTCGATCCCAACGACGTCAGGCGTGCCTCGAACCTGCCGCCGTTCGACATGAATCGCCGGCCGGACTGGCAGACGCGGTACGGCTACTATCCTTCGATCAAGAAGCCGGTCATCGCGATGCTGAATGGCGCCACGGCCGGCATCGGCCTCGTGCATGCGCTCTATTGCGACCTGCGCTTTGCCGCCGACAACACCGTGTTCACCACCGCCTTCGCGCGGCGCGGCCTGATCGCCGAGCACGGCATCAGCTGGATGCTGCCGCGCATCGTCGGCCACGCCAATGCGCTGGATCTGTTGCTCTCGGCGCGGCGCGTCTCCAGCGATGAGGCGTTGCGGATGGGCTTGGTCAACCGGCTGTGTTCGCCGGAGAAGCTGCGCGAGGAAACCTATGCTTACGCGCGCGATCTCGCCGATTTCGTCTCGCCGAGCGCGATGGCCGTGATCAAGCGCCAGCTCTACGAGGTGCCGTTCCAGACGCTGGCCGAGGCGACGATCGAGGCCAACCGCGAGATGATGGTGGCGTTGAACGGGAGCGATTTCCGCGAGGGTGTAGCCAGCTTCATGGAGAAGCGGCCGCCGAGGTTTACGGGGAGGTAGGGGGAGCAGTCTGGAAAGTCCATCTTCGCCCTTTGGGCTTCGCCGGACACCACGCTTCCTGCTTCGAGCTCCGCGCGGCTGCGCCACGCGTAGCCCGAAGGGCGAAGCGTGGTGGAGCCAGGCGGGATCGAACCGCCGACCTCGTCATTGCGAACGACGCGCTCTCCCAGCTGAGCTATGGCCCCTTTGCTGGCCGCTCTGGTGAACGCGGCCGACAACCGGGCGCCATTTAAGTCCCCGCCAAGGTCAAGTCAAGGACGCGTGTAACCGGGTTTTAGCCATCCGGGCGCCGACTTCCCTTGTTTGGGCCGGGGGGAACCGATATCTAGCAAACGGGGCGTCAATCCCGACCGAGCCAGAGTTTTCAAAAGCCAGAGGCCTCAAAAGCCATGCGTGCCGTTCTCGACATCGTCATCATCGTGCTCGATCTCTACGTCTGGCTGCTGATCGCCTCCGCGATCCTGTCCTGGCTGATCGCCTTCAACGTGGTCAACACCCGCAACCAGTTCGTCTCGGCGGTGGCGGAGTTCCTGTACCGGATCACCGAGCCCCTGCTTGCGCCGATTCGCAATTTCCTGCCCAGTCTCGGCGGTCTCGACATCTCGCCGATCATCCTGATCCTGATCATCATGTTCATCGAGCGGGTGATTCTGTACTACATCTACCCGAACGTGATCTAAGCGGGCGGGAGCGCCTTGGTTGCCAACAAGGAGCCTTGTTGTCAGGAGGCTTGGCGCTACTCGGCCGCAGGGATCAGCATTGCGCTGCGGGTGACGCCGCGCGGCGGCCGCGACGACATCGACGGGATCGAGCAACTTTCGGATGGCCGCAGCGTGCTCAAGGTGCGGGTGCGCGCCATCGCCGATGGCGGCGAGGCCAACAAGGCCGTTCTGCTGCTGCTGGCGAAATCACTCGACGTGCCCAAGGCCAGCGTGAAATTGCTATCCGGAGCCACGTCGCGGCTGAAGCAGATCGCAGTCGACGGCGATCCGGCGCGGCTCGGCGAAGCCCTGCGCCAGCTTGTATCGGCCAAATCGAAGGACTGAGGGAACTGACATGACCGCTGAGATCATCGATGGAAAAGTCATTGCGGCAGAACTCCGTGGCCGCGTCACTGAGGAGGTCGCCCGCGTCAAGCGCGAGCACAACCTGGTGCCGGGCCTTGCAGTGGTCCTGGTCGGCAATGACCCCGCCAGCGAGGTCTATGTCCGCTCAAAACACACCCAGACTCAGGCCGCGGGCATGGCCTCGTTCGAGCACAAGCTGCCGGCCGACGTCTCGCAGGCAGATCTGCTGGCGCTGGTCGCAAAGCTCAACCGCGATCCCGCCGTGCACGGCATTCTCGTGCAATTGCCGTTGCCGAAGGGATTGAACACCGAGGCCGTCATCAACGCCATCGATCCCGGCAAGGACGTCGACGGGCTGCATCCGAACAATGCTGGCCGGCTCGCCGGCGGCTTCGATGCGCTGTCGCCCTGCACGCCGCTCGGCTGCATCATCCTCACCAAGAGCGTGCATGCCTCGCTGGAGGGCATGAACGCGATCGTCATCGGCCGCTCGAACCTGGTCGGCCGCCCGCTCGTGCAATTGCTGCTGAACGAGAACGCCACGGTGACGATCGCGCATTCGCGCTCGCGCGATCTGCCCGGCCTCGTGAAGAAAGCGGACCTCGTCTATGCCGCGGTTGGAAGACCAGAGATGGTGCGCGGCGACTGGCTGAAGCCGGGCGCGACCGTGATCGATGTCGGCATCAACCGCATTCCGAAGGAGGACGGCAAGACGCGCCTCGTCGGCGACGTCGCCTATCAGGAAGCGCTTGCCGTTGCCGGCGCGATCACGCCGGTGCCGGGCGGTGTCGGCCAGATGACGGTGGCGTGCCTCCTGGTGAACACGCTGCGCGCGGCGTGTGCCATCGCAGGGCTGCCGAAGCCGGCGGTGTAAGCAAGCTCTCGCGTCCCGGACGCGACGCTGAGCCGGGACCCGTGGCGCCACCGTACTGGGCCCCGGCTCAGCAGCGCATCGTTTCACGCTGCGCTGCGTCCGGGGCACGGAAGCCTAGCCCTTCTTCTTCTTCTCGCGCTCGATGCCTTCGAGGATCAGCTTGTGCGCCTCCTCCGGGCCGCCCCAGCGCAGGATCTTCACCCACTTGCCCTTCTCGAGATCCTTGTAGTGCTCGAAGAAGTGCTGGATCTGCTGCAGCGTGATGTCGGGCAGGTCGGAGTACGATTTCACCTTGTCGTAGCGCTGCGTCAGCTTGGACGACGGCACCGCCAGGATCTTCTCGTCGCCGCCGGCTTCGTCTTCCATGAATAGCACCCCGACCGGGCGCACGCTCATGACGGCGCCGGGGATGATGGCGCGGGTGTTGATGATCAGCACGTCGCAAGGGTCGCCGTCATCCGACAGCGTGTGCGGGATGAAGCCGTAATTACCGGGGTAACGCATCGGCGTGTAGAGGAAGCGGTCGACCACCAGCGTGCCGGCCTCCTTGTCCATCTCGTACTTGATCGGTTCGCCGCCCACGGGGACCTCGATGATGACGTTGACATCGTGGGGGACGTTTTTTCCGATCGAGACCGCATCGATACGCATTCAAGACTCCGTTGTTGCCGAGGATAAATCGCGCCCGGCAGCGATTTTGGCGCTGTCATACGCGGGCTTGGCCCGCTGATCCATCGCGTTTTTGTGAAATAATGAATCCGGCGATCACCGGCTCGAGCGGCCGGCGGTATCGACGGATGGGAACGCTGCCCGATTAGGGTTTCAGCAGCTCAATTGGTCCAAGCGAAGGCAACCTTGTCGAGCGCCTTCGGCCCGAACCGCTCCGACGAGCGTGCCACCATGCGGCCACCCAAGGCCCGGTAGAACTCGGTGGCGGGGTCGTTGTCCGAGAGCGCCCACACCACCATGCTCTTCAGGCCGCTCTGCATGAGGTCGCGGCGGGCGGCGGCGAACAGGCGGCGGCCGAAGCCGAGGCCCTGAAATTCGGGCCGCAGATACAGCTCGTAGATCTCGCCGTCGAAATGCAGGCTGCGGGCCCGGTTGCGACCGTAATTGGCGTAGCCTGCGATCTTGTCGCCGAACACCAGCACGCTGACGCGGCTGCCTTTGCGGATCGCGCTGTCCCACCACTGCGGACCGCGGCGGTTGATCAGCTTCTCCAGCTCGGCCCCGGGAATGATGCCCTGATAGGCCGAACGCCAGGCTTCGTCATGGGTCGACGCCACCGCAGTTGCATCTGCGGCTTTGGCCGGCCGGACCTCGATCAGGGTTGTGCTCATGGACGCGATCAAACCAAGTCGCCGCGTCGGCGGCAAGACCTATCGTTAATTATCGGTTAACCTGTGGACTTTCTGCATCAGTATTTCGGCCATGTTGTGCCGAAAGAGGACAAGCCGCCATGTCAAACGCCAACAGCAGGGCCGGCGTCGGTGCAAAACTACGTCGCGGCAACGAGGGGACGGCAATGGCACCGCAGAAAGTCGGCCGATAATGATTCGTTCCTACTAATCTGGCTGTCGCTGTTCGCGCTCGCTCTCGGCAATTCATGCGGCTCCTCAACATCATCGCGCTTCTGCCTCTGCTGGCTTTGCTGACTGCGCCGCCTCTGTGTGCGCAGGTCAGGTTTGGTCCATCGGGAGAGGAGGGCGCGCCGTTGCGTCGGCAGGACTGGCGCGTGCCCACGCCGGATACCGACCTTGCCGCGCATGCCGTGCTGTTTCGCCCCTCCGGCCCAGGTCCGTTCCGGCTCGCGGTGATCGCCCACGCCTCGACGCAGAACACGTTGCGTCGGGCGCAAATGCCGCAGCCGGAATACCGTCCGCTTGCCGCCTATCTCGTCGCGCGCGGCTTTGCCGTGCTGGTGCCGGAGCGGCCCGGCCATGGTGCAACCGGCGGCCGCTACCTCGAGGATCAGGGCGGCTGCGACGAAGCCGATTACGCACGCTCGGGCCGCGCAACGGCCGACGCAATCTCGCGGGCGCTGGTTCATCTGCAAAAGCAGGACTTCATCCGCAAGGACGGCGCGATCGTGATCGGCCATTCCGCCGGCGGATGGGGTGCGCTGGCGCTCGCCAATGCCGATCCGAAGGTGATTTCCGCCATCACGGTGTTTGCTCCGGGACGCGGCGGCCATGCCAATGATGAGCCGAACAGAATCTGCGCGCCGCATACGCTGCTCGCCGCGGCAGCGGAGTTCGGCAAGACCGCCCGCATTCCCGTCACCTGGCTTGTTGCGCGCAATGACAGCTATTTTGCGCCTGCATTCTCGCACAAACTCGTCGATGCGTTTCGCGGCACTGGCGGCAAGGCCGAGTTTCGCCCGCTGCCGGCCGTCGGCAGCGAAGGCCATTGGATGATCGAAACCGAAGCCGGCGTCAAAGCCGCCGGCAGCGAGCTCGCGCGCGTGCTGAACCCGCGCAAGCCTGTGGCGACCAAGAAGCCATGACGCTGTATTTCCTGGTCAAATTTGTTCACGTGCTCGGCGCCATCGTCATTCTCGGCACCGGGACCGGCATCGCCTTCTTCATGCTGATGGCGCATCGCACGCAGGATCCGGAGTTCATCGCCCGCACCGCTTCGGTCGTCGTCATCGCGGACGCGATCTTCACGCTGTCGGCCGTGATCCTCCAGCCGGTCAGCGGCGGCGTGCTGATGATGCTGTCGGCGACGTCGATCGCGGAGCGCTGGCTGCTGGCCTCACTCGCGCTCTATGCGATTGCCGGGTTGTTCTGGGTGCCGGTGGTGTTCATGCAGATCGAGATGCGCGACCTCGCGCGCAAGGCTGCTTGGCAGCGCAGTGCGCTGCCACAGCGCTATTTCGTGCTGTTCCGCCGCTGGTTCGCGTTCGGCTTTCCCGGCTTCGGGGCGACGATGGCCATCCTGTGGCTGATGATCGCGAAACCGTTTTGAGACACGTGATGAACCAGCGCACCATTCTCGTGCTCGGCGCCTCCGGCCTGATCGGCCGCTTCGTCACCGACGATCTGCGCACGCGGGGCTTTCGCGTCGTCGGCGTGGCGCGGAGCCTGTCGCCGGCGCAGAGGATGAGCGCGCTGGACATCGAGCTGCCGATCCTCATCCTCGACGCGGCCGCGCTGATGCGTTTCCTCAGCGAGCATGCGGTGGACGTCGTCGTGAACTGCCTCGGCGTGCTCCAGGATGGCCCCGGCAGCAACACGAGCGCGGTGCATCGCGATTTCGTCGCGCGGCTGCTTCAGGCGATCGGAGGCTGCGGCCGCGCAATCCGACTGGTGCACATCTCGATCCCCGGCGCCGCGGAGGCGGATCGCACCGCCTTCGCCACGACCAAGCGCGAGGCCGAGCGCCTGATCGGGGCTAGCGGCATTCCCCATGCCATCCTGCGGCCCGGCTTCGTGGTCGCACCCTCAGCCTATGGCGGCAGCGCCATGCTCCGCACGCTTGCTGCCTTTCCGATCGATTTGCCGGCCAAGGAAATGGCAACGCCATTCCAGCCCGTGGCGATCGAGGATATTTCGGTGACCATCGCCTGGCTCGCGGCATGCGACATCGACGGTGCCTCGTTAAGGGCGGTGAGCTGGGACCTGATGGCGGCCGAACCGGTCACCATGGCCGGCGTCATCAAGCCGTTTCGCCTTGCATTCGGCACGGCCGGCTGGCCGCGCATCGCGATGCCGCGCCTCATGCTCGATCTCGGCGCGAAACTCGGTGATATCGCCAGCCATCTCGGCTGGATGCCGCCGATGCGCTCCACCGCCATTGCCGAGCTCCGTCGCGGCGTGACAGGCGATCCGTCAGCGTGGATCGCCGCGACGGGCATCGCGCCGAAGACGCTGCCTGAGACGATCGGACGCCATCCTGCCAGCATCCAGGACAAATGGTTCACGCGCCTGTTTCTGGTCAAGGCACTGATCTTCGCAAGCCTGGTCGCGTTCTGGGTCGTCTCCGGTTTCATCGCCTTGTTCGTGTCCTATCCTGCCGCCGCCGGCATCTTGAGCGCGCACAATTTTCCGCCCGCGCTGGTCGATCCCATCACCATCGGCACCAGCCTGATGGACATGAGCATCGGCGTATTGATCGCCTTCCGCCGCACCGCGGCGGTCGGGCTCGTCACGGGAATCGTCGCCTCGCTCGGGTATATGGTGGGCGCGGCGATCCTGACGCCCGTCCTGTGGATCGAACCGCTCGGCGCGCTGGTGAAAACCGGGCCGGCGATCGTGCTGATGCTCGTTGCGTTGCTCATCCTGGATAATCGATAGCGTTTTCGAGCGAAGTGGATTCCGGTTCGCATGAAGAAAACGCGTCAAAAAGAGAGTCTGATGCCAAAATGGCCCGACGATGACGTTATCCTGTTCGACGGCATCTGCATCTTCTGCTCGCGCTGGGTGCGGTTCGTTGCGGCGCGCGATGAGGCAAGGCGCTTTCGCTTCACGCCGATCCAGTCGGACTATGGGGCGCGGTTGGCGCGCACGTTCGGTATCGACCCCGATGATCCCGATACCAATGCGGTGATCCATGGCGGCGAAGTGTTCATGAAGTCGGATGCTGCGTTGACGGTGCTGTCGCAGCCCCCCGGCTGGGGCTGGGTGCGTGGGCTGTTCGCCGTGCCGAAGCCGCTGCGGGACCTCGTGTACAGCCTCGTCGCGCGCAACCGCTATCGCATCTTCGGCAAGTACGATGCCTGCTTCGTGCCCGACGCGGATTTGCGGGCGCGGGTGATCGAATAATTCGTCATTGCGAGCGCAGCGAAGCAATCCAGAATCCCTCCGCGGTGGCAGTCTGGATTGCTTCGCTACGCTCGCAATGACGGAAGTGTGGAGCTACGACTTGCCCAGGGTCGCGAGCACTTCCCCCGCCGCCCGCTCGCCACTGTCCCGCGCGCCATGCGCCGTCGTGAAGAACGTTGGGGACGTCGCTTCCCCCGCAAAAAATAATCGCCCATCCACCGGCGCGGCCAGCACAGCGCGATCTCCGGCATGCCCCGGCAGCGCATGCGAATACGACCCCCGCGCAAAGGGATCGCGAGCCCAGCGGGACTCGCAGAGCGGCTTCAGCTTGCGCCGGATATCGTTGCCGAGGAAACCCGCGATCTCGTTGATAGCTTGCGCGGCGATGGCGCCGTCACCGGCATCTTCCAGCTCGCGGGCAAAGCTGCCGCCGAAAAAGCCCTCGATGCAGGGCTGGCCGAACGGGCGGATGTGGTAGGTGCCCATGTCGGTGCGCATGGTGGCGCCGCGTAAGTTGCCCTCCTTCGGGAAAGCCTCGGCGTCGTCGAGCCCCAGTGTCACCTTGTCGTCGACGCCGAGCGGCAGGCCGGCCGCTGCGTTCACCTTTGCGGGGAGCGGCGGTGAGAAGCGGATCGCTTCATCGGCGATCAGATTGGTCGACACGGTGACGATCACCTTGTCCGCGGTCAGCGTGCCCCTGGACGTCTCGATGCGGATGCGCTTGTCCGAGTGATCGATCAGCGTGACGTTGCAGTTCAGCGCCACCGGGCAGGGCGCACCATAAGCCGCAATCAGCGCGCCGTAGCCGCGGCGAACGCGCCAATTGAAGTTCGTATCCTCATAAGCGTCCCAGTCCAGCGTCGACATATCCTTCAGCTCGCAGCCGTTGATATAGGTCGAGATCGCGTCGATCATCGGATTCCAGCGATTGCCAGGCTCCAAATGCGAGCTCGTGGGCTCGTCCTTGCCCGTTTGCGCGGCCTTCCACACGCGCTGGTAAAACGCGTCCATCGCACGCATGAAATCGTCGCGCTCGCTTTCCGGAAAGGCGTTGCCATAGGCACGCTCGCGCCAGGGCGGCAGGTCCTTGTTCAGCTCGAAACCGAGCTGTCGCGCGATAGGCACGAAGGAGTTCTTGTCCGCCGAATGCAGCCAGCCGCAGCCGACGTCGAAGGTCACTTCAGGCGAGGCTTGCACCGTCCAGGCCCGGCCGCCGAGCCGGTCACGGGCCTCCAACACGATGACGGAGAGGCCGGAGCCGTGCAACGTATGGGCTGCGCCGAGACCGGCGGCACCAGCGCCGATGATCGCAACGTCGACGGAGGAGGGGAGAGAGGTCATGGACGGGCTCTAGCACGTTCGCCGGGTGTGCTGAAGCCGCCACAAGTCGGCTGTCATCACCCGCGCAGGCGGGTGATCCAGTATTCCAGAGGCAGTCGTTATAGAGCCGAGAAGCCGCGGCGTACTGGATGCCCCGGTCAAGCCGGGGCATGACAGTCGTTGGGTTTCGTAGGATGGGCAAAGGCGCCCTTGCGCCGTGCCCACCATTGCCTATGGGGATCTCGATTGGTGGGCACGCTTGCGCTTTGCCCACCCTACGGCACTGGATTCCCCGCCTTCGCGGGGAATGACAGTTAGAGCGGCGACCTTACGCCACCGCTTCCTTGGCCTTTTCCGCGCGCTTGCGCTCGTTCGGGTCGAGGTGCTTCTTGCGCAGACGGATCGACTTGGGGGTGACCTCGACCAGCTCGTCGTCCTCGATATAGGCGAGCGCCTTTTCCAGCGTCATGCGGATCGGCGGGGTCAGGCGCACCGCTTCGTCCTTCGAGGTCGTGCGGATGTTGGTGAGCTGCTTGCCCTTGAGCACGTTGATCTCGAGATCGTTGTCGCGGGTGTGCTCGCCGACGATCATGCCGCGATAGACCTTCCAGCCCGGCTCGATCATCATCGGGCCGCGGTCCTCCAGCTTGAACATGGCATAGGCCACCGCCTCGCCCTGGTCGTTGGAGATCAAGACGCCATTGCGACGGCCCTGGATCTCGCCCTTGTATGGCGCATAGCCGTGGAACAGGCGGTTCATGATCGCGGTGCCGCGGGTGTCGGTGAGCAGTTCGCCCTGGTAGCCGATCAGGCCGCGGGTCGGCGCGTAGAACACCAGGCGCTGGCGGTTGCCGCCCGAGGGCTTCATCTCGATCAGCTCGGATTTGCGCTCGCTCATCTTCTGCACGACGACGCCGGAATGCTCCTCGTCGACGTCGATCACGACCTCCTCGATCGGCTCCATGGTGGCGCCGGTCGCTTCGTCCTTCTGGTAGACGACGCGAGGACGCGACACCGAGAGCTCAAAACCCTCGCGGCGCATGGTCTCGATCAGGATTGCGAGCTGGAGTTCGCCACGGCCCGACACTTCCATCGCGTCCTTGTCGGCGGATTCGACGACGCGCAGCGCGACATTGCCCTCGGCCTCGCGGAGCAGACGGTCGCGGATCATGCGGCTCGTCACCTTGTCGCCTTCGGTGCCGGCGAGCGGGGAGTTGTTGACGATGAACGACATCGACACGGTCGGCGGGTCGATCGGCTGCGCCGGCAGCGGCACCTCGACGGTCGGGTCGCAGAAGGTGTCGGCGACGGTGCCCTTGGTCAGGCCCGCAATGGCGACGATGTCGCCGGCTTCGGCTTCGTCGAGCGGGGTGCGCTCGAGGCCGCGGAAGGCCAGGATCTTGGTGATGCGTCCGGACTCGACCAGCTTGCCGTCGGCGTTCAGCACCTTGACCTGCTGGTTCGGCTTCAGCGTGCCGGAGGAGATGCGGCCGGTGATGATGCGGCCGAGATAGGGGTTAGCCTCGAGGATGGTGCCGATCATCCGGAACGGACCTTCCTCGACCTTCGGCGGGGCGACGTGGCGCAGGATCAGGTCGAACAGCGGCTCCATGCCCTTGTCCTGTGGACCTTCGGGGCTGTCCGCCATCCAGCCCTGCTTGGCCGACCCGTAGAGGATCGGGAAATCGAGCTGCTCCTCGCTGGCATCGAGCGCAGCGAACAGGTCGAACACCTCGTTGATGACTTCGGTCGGGCGCGCGTCGGGGCGGTCGACCTTGTTGATGACGACGATCGGCTTGAGGCCGACCTTGAGCGCCTTGGAGACCACGAATTTGGTCTGCGGCAGCGGGCCTTCGGCGGCGTCGACCAGCACCAGGGCGCCGTCCACCATGTTCAGGATGCGCTCGACCTCACCGCCGAAATCGGCGTGGCCAGGGGTGTCGACGATGTTGATGCGGGTGTCCTTCCACTGCACCGAGGCCGCCTTGGCCAGGATGGTGATGCCGCGCTCGCGCTCCAGATCGTTGGAGTCCATGGCGCGATCGGTCACCTTCTGGTTCTCGCGGAACGTGCCGGACTGCTGCAGGAGTTTGTCGACCAGGGTCGTCTTGCCGTGGTCGACGTGGGCGATGATGGCGACGTTACGAAGATTCATGAGTGAGCTTCTTTGCGGTCGAACAATGGGTTAAGCGCGATCTCGCCGGTCGGACCGGGACCTCTTCTCGAAACAACGCTGGAAGACTGGAAACGGGGCGCTTTGCGCCCAAAAAGGAAGCCCGGCCATCGGACCGGGCGCCCTGCGCGTTGCGGCGCAATATATGCAAAAACGGCCAAAAAACAATGTGTTCTTTGGCCGTTGGTTGACTGAATTTTGTCCGGGAATCCCCGGGGCTTAGGGCTGGTTCGGGGGATGGGCGGGGGCCTTGCGCCCCTTGATCGCCGCCCAGATCATGGCGACCCCGCCGATGCCAATGACTAGTCCCAAAAAGACCAGCGACGCGATGTCGGAGGGGATCTTGCCGTCCTCGACCACCGACATTCCGCCGAACAGCAGTGCGCAGAGGCCCGGTAGCAGCATGAAGATCCCGGCGATCGCCATCAGCGCGGTGAGGCAGCCGCCGCGCTGTTGCGGGGCCTGCGGAGGCACTGCCGGTGGGTTGAGACTGGAATCGCTCATGATTTCTTTCTCGCGGCCCCAATCAGCAACACGCCGGCGAATGCCGCCAGTAGTGCAAGGACGAGGACGGGGATGAAACGGCTATCGACGTGGAACGACGAGTCGGCGACGAAAATCAAGGCGCAGATGCCCGGCAACAGCAGAATCACCCCGAACATCACCATGAGCGCGGTGGCGCATCCGCTTCGCGACGGTGGAGGTGACGACGTCTCGCTCAACGAGGCATCTCCTCGCTCTGCCTGGCTTCTCGATAAGTGTCGCCGGCCAGCGCGGCACGGATGCCGTCGATCTTCCCGTTGCGGTAGAACAGATTGTAGGTGTCGAACGGAATGATCGCGCCTTGCTCGGTCACGAAATGGATGCAGCTGCGCTTGACGTTGCCGACGCAGAAATTGAAGCGGTCGAGAAACTGCACGATGGTGACGCGGAAGACGTTCTCGTAGGTGAGCCCGTCCGGCACCTGAAAGCTCGGCAGGCAGCACAACAATTCGCAGACGCGCTCGGACGTGTTGAGGGGTCCCGAGGACAGCGAGAACAGGTCGATGAACTTTTCCCGCAGCATCGGATATTTTTCCGGGCTGATGGTGTTGGGCATCACCGCCACCAGCTGCTCCTGCGGGATCAGCGACGTCAGCGGCAGCACCTTCTCGCCGTTGCGCAGGCCATAGCCGATCGAGATGCTCTCGGGGTTGCAGGGCAGCGGGATCATGTCCTTGTCGCCGAACACGCCGGTTTCGACGACGCGCTTGCGGATCTCCGACAGCATGATGCGGTCGGTATTCTTGTCGAAATTCTCGTTGCGGCCGGCATCCTGGACCGGCTGCAGGGTCACGCCGCGCACGCATTTCCAGGTCAGTGCGTGGCGCACGATGTCGCCGATCTCGGCATCGTTGACGCCGCGCTTGATGGTCGCGACCAGCGTGGTCGAGATGCCGTAATGCTCGAGATTCTCCAGCGCCTGCTGGCGGATTTTTCGCAAGTCGGCGCCGCGGAGGTTGATCAGCGCATCGCGCTGCAGCGAATCGAACTGGAGGTAGACCTCCAGCCCGCGCCTGTTCTCGGCAAGCCGTGCCACGAAATCCTTCTCGCGGGCGATGCGCAGGCCGTTGGTGTTGATCATGACATGGCGAATCGGGCGGGCGCGTACCGCGTCCAGGATCTCGAAGAAGTCAGGATGCAGCGTCGGCTCGCCGCCGGAAATCTGCACGAGATCGGGCTCGCCTTCGCTCGCAACCAGCGCGTCGAGCATCCTCTCGACCGTCGCGAGCGGCGTGAATTTCGTTCGTGCCGGCGAGGATTCGGCGAAGCAGACCGGGCAGGTGAGATTGCAGTGCTCGGTGATCTCGATCAGAGCCAGGCAGGAATGCTGCTCGTGGTCGGGACAGAGGCCGCAATCATAGGGGCAGCCGAATTGGGTGCGCTCCTGGAATTGCAGCGGCCGGTCGCCCGGCTTGATGAAATCCTTGCACAGCCGCCAATAGGCGGCATCCGTCGACACCAGCGTCGATTGCACGCCGTGCTCCCGGCAGCGCTTTTCGTACCAGACCTCGTTGTCCTGGATCTGGATCTTGGTCGGCACCAGCTTCAGGCAGGTCTCGCACAGGGATTGGGTCTGGCCCCAGAAGATGTAGGGACGCGACTTACGCAACGGCGCGTTCATGCAGGGGTCTCGCTTTGGGTGCCGTCGCCAGCATGAAAGCGGCGTAGAGCAGGATCGACAGCGACAGCAGGTGAAACAGGGTCAGGGGCCCGACCAGCGTGCCATAGGGCTTGAGGAATTCCCATAGGAAGCGTTGCGCTCCGTAATAGGCGAGCACCAGGTAGAAACCATTGGTGATCGCGAACGCGTTCTGGTTCAAAACCGCCAGCGTATAGACGAGCGCGAACAGAGCCATGGCCGCGGTCTCGTAGAGCTGCACGGGATGGCGGCGAACGCCATCGCCGAAATCATGGCCGAAGGGCAGGGCCGTCGGCGTGCCATAGGTGAAATCGTCGAGACCCGCGAGGTAACAGCCGATCCGGCCGATCGCGATGCCGAGCGCCAGCGGCAACGCGAACCGCGCGCCGGTTCGGACCGTGATCCCTGCGGACCATTTGTAGAGCTCGACCGCCACGATGCCGCCGGCCAGCGCGCCCTCGACCGAGCGCGCAATGCCGTTTTGCCCTGACAGCCACAGATTGGCGGAGCCGAACAGATACGCGCCAAGGCCTGCGCCAAACACCAGCGCGGCGACATAGGGCAGCGCGAAGGATTGCGCCGGAAACTGCAAGCCCCGTCGCGACAGCCAATAGACGGCGGCCGCCGCCGCCAGCCAGGCCAGGATGTCGAAGAGAGTGTGAAGGAAAGCCCCGCTCATGCGGGGGCAGTATAGCACGACCGCAATTAGAACGGCGCGCCGCGCATTATCGCGCCACAAGGGAAAAGCAAGAAGCTATCCGGCCTCCCGCTCCTCGGTCGGATAAACCCCGCGCAGCACCTCCTCGAAATGCATCTTCACGGCATCGTTGCACAGGCAGGCGCGCAGCCTCAGGCCGTCGCGGCTGCGGACCAGGATCGAGCCGCGCCTCGTGTCGAGCACGCCTTCGGCCTTGAACGACTGAAGCACGCGGCTGGCATAGGAGCGGCCCACCCCGAGCAGCGTCGCGAGCTGTTCATGGGTCAGCGGCACGCTGGTCTCGTCGCCGGTCCGCTCCATCGCAGCCAAAATCCATTTGGCGGTGCGCTGCTCGATCGAATGGATCGCGTTGCAGGCGGTCGACTGGAAGATCTGGGCCAGCATGCAATCGGCATAGCGGGCGAAGACGTTGCGCAGTGATGCCGAGCGCAGCTTGGCTGCTTCCAGCTTGGCGACGTGAATGCGCGCAAACGGTCCGCCGAATTTCACGCAGATCCGGGTATAGGCCGGCAGAAACCCCTCGCTGACGATGCCGCCGACCGCGCCTTCGCGGCCGACCAGAATGGTTTCGACGTCGCGGCCGTCCTCGTTGGGGACGAGGAAAGTCGCGAGCGACGGGCCGCAGGGGAAGTGGACGACCTGCACATCATCGCCGGGATTGTAGAGCAAGTGGCCTGCTGCAGACTCCTCGACGGTCACGTGCGGTGCCAGGAGGCCGTAATCGACCTGGCTCAAGCGCCGCAGCAGATTATTGGCCGGCCGGCTCTCGACCTCGGTGACCTTGCCGATGCGCGCATCCATCCTGAACTCCCACCCTTCCTTTCACCTTAGCGAGTTCCATCCGTTTCCTGTGTGCACAAGTGGACAGACCGGACAACGACGATGTGGTGAGTTTCGTTCCGGGAACCCTCCGATGCGCTGGGCGCAGGCATCGTGTCGCGGCAGTCCTGATCCAAAAAACCCCAAACCAAGATGCGATCATGGCACCCGCACCCTCCAATGGCACAGGCTGGCCGGCCGATGTTTTGATCGTCGAGGACGATCCGATCATCGCGATCGATTTCGAGGATCGCCTGCTCGGATTTGGAGTATCCGCGGTGCGGACCGTGGGTTCGGTGACGCAGGCGTTGGACGCCATCGCGAAACGGACACCCGATTTCGCGCTGCTCGATGTCGAGCTGATCCGGGAGACGAGCTTTGCGATCGCCGAGCGGCTGATCGCGCTGAAGATTCCGTTCGTCTTCGTCACCGGCTACGGCGCCGAAGCGCGTATTCCGTCCGAATTGGCGGGCCGGCCGCGGCTGCAGAAGCCGTGCTCCAGCGAGGCACTGGAAGCGGCGCTTCAGGCGCGCGCCGCCGATTAGCGGTCAGCTCTGCTTCGGGTCGAGCGTGGTCGACCACAGCGCGACGTCGGCGCGGTCGCGCAGGGTCACCGTCATCTGGCCGGAGGCGCCGTCGATCTTGACGTGGCCGAAGAACTGCATGCCCGCTGACGGCGGCAGGTTCTGGCTGTCTTTGCCCGGCGCCTTGACGAAGCGCACCTCGGGGCCAAAGGTGTTGTCGAGCGCGTTCGGACCGAACGTGCCGGCATGCAGCGGGCCCGAGACGAATTCCCAGAACGGCTCGAACTCCTGGAATTGCGCCTTGTTCGGATCGTAATAGTGCGCGGCGGCGTAATGCACGTCTGCCGTCAGCCACACCGTGTTGCTGATCGGCGCCATCTTGATGAAGCGCAGGATGTCGGCGAGCTCGAGCTCGCGGCCGCGCACCGGGCCGTCGCCCTGCGCAACGGCTTCCGAGCCGCCGTTCGGCGTGTCCGAGACGATCAGGCTGATCGGCATGTCGGACGCGATCACCTTCCAAGTCGCGCGCGAGTTCAGCAGGCCGCGCTTGAGCCAGGCAATCTGGTCCGGGCCGAGGAAATAGCTGGCAGGGCCATAGGCGGTTTCGAGATTGGCGCCGTTCGGCCCGCGATAGCTGCGCTCGTCGAGCACGAACACGTCGAGATGCGGGCCGTAGGAGATCTGGCGATAGACGCGGCCGGGCTCGGTGATGCTCTCCCGCAGCGGGTACATCTCGTGGAAGGCGCGGCCTGCGCGGGCCGCGAGCAGGGAGATGTCGCGCAGCTTGTAGGCGGCCGGCAAGTCTTTCGACAGCGACCAGTTGTTGGTGACTTCGTGGTCGTCCCACTGCACGAAGATCGGCACCTCGGCATTGAAGGCGCGGAGATTGTCGTCGGTGAGATTGTATTTGTGCGCCGCGCGGAACTCGTCCAGCGTCTCGGCGACCTTGGCCTTCTCCGGGATGGTGAGGTTCTTCCAGATCTTGCCGTCGGCGAGCTTCACCTCGGGTTGGATCGGGCCATCGGCATAGATCGTGTCACCCGAATGCAGGAAGAAGTCCGGCCGGTGCTTGCGCATGGTTGAGAAGGTGAACATGCCGCCGTCGTCGGGATTGATGCCCCAGCCCTGCCCTGCGACGTCGCCGCCCCAGACGAAGCTGACGTCGCGGCGGTCGGCGGGCGCGGTGCGGAAGCGGCCGGTCACCGGCTCGCCCTTGATCGCGCTGTGGGAGAGATCGCGAAAGCGGACGCGGTAAAAGACGTCCTGGCCGGCCGGACAATTTTCGACCAGCAACTTCGCGGTGAAGTCGCTCTCGGGCAGCGCCGCGATCGGCGGCAGCGCGCGGGCATCCTTGAACGACTCGGTGGTCGCCACCTCCACCAGCATCTGCGATGGACGGTCGGCGCGCGCCCACACCACGCCGCCGTCCACGGTGACGTCGCCCGATTGCACGCCGTGGGTGACCACCGGCCGGTCGGCCGCGCGGGAAAGATATGGCATCGCCATCGTGCCGAGTGCACCCGCGCCCGTGGCGAGGAAGCGGCGGCGGGAGAACCTAATGTTCATGAAGATGGCTCCGAACCCGAGCTTGCAGGAAGGCACCTCATTCCGGGGTTCGCGCGTTGCGCGCCCGGGATGACGGGGCAAGCTATATTGAGACAATGTGACGCAGCAATAACGCGCCCAAGCGCAGGCTCAGGCGTTGCCGGCGGCCCGGAATTGCGCGCCGGCGCGCTGCAGGTTCTGCGGCAGGCTCATCAGCAGGGCCTTGCGGTCGGCGACCGCCGAATGAAACTGGTCGAGGGCAATGTTGAAGGCGGTGAGCGCGCCTTCCTCGATCGCGCCGTGATCGTAACAGCGCAGCGTATCGCGCAGGATGTCGTCGGCTTCGGTCTGCATCTGGTCGAGCTCTTCGGTGGTCTCGCACTTGCGCGCGGCCGCGATCATGTCCAACAGCCGATCACGCAGATGGCTGTTGTTGTCGCGCTCGTCCTTCTTCAGATAGCCCGCAAACCACGCGCCGATCGAGCCCATGGCGGACAGCGCCATCAAGCCCCACCAGATGTAATCGCTGTATTTGTCGAGGAAGGTCTTCTCCTCGCCGTCGACGAAGGCGGCTGCACCGGGATGCACCGGGATCACGGCGTCCTTGTCGGTATCGGGCGTTTCGATCTTTGCCGCCAGCGGGAATTCCGTCACCAATTGCTGCCGCACGGCGAACAGCTGGCGCGTGAACGCCGCGATGGTGGTCTCGGACACGCCTTTGCGCGCCACGATGTGATGCGAAAAGCTGATGGTCTTGACCTCGTCCTCGGGTCGAGCGGGCGAGCCGCCATAGGTGCCGGCAGGGATCTCCGAGGCTTCGTAGACCGGATGGTTCTGTGCGATTGCGTCCGCCGAATCGATCTCGAGGAAGGTCGGCGTGCCGCCTTCCTTGATAGATGCCGCGATCGCGTCGGCCGTGATCTTGCTGTTGACCGGGCCGGCCGCGAGATAGACGTCGGCCTTCTGCGCCTTGATCGCGTCGGCAACCTCGTTCGCCGGGAATTGCACGATCTCGACCTTGGCGGAATCGACGCCGTATTGCTGCAGGATCACCTTGAGGAGGTTGACGTTGGCTTGGGTGCGGCCGACGACGCCGATG
The DNA here is from genome assembly GCF_025200865.1 of Bradyrhizobium sp. NC92. Taxonomy (NCBI): domain Bacteria; kingdom Pseudomonadati; phylum Pseudomonadota; class Alphaproteobacteria; order Hyphomicrobiales; family Nitrobacteraceae; genus Bradyrhizobium; species Bradyrhizobium sp. NC92. The sequence continues at coordinate 77,553 of NZ_CP104171.1, read as the reverse complement.
CGATGGCCGGCGAGCTGCGCGATCTTGGTGATCTTCGCGCCCTTCTTCTTGGCCTTGGCGGGCACGGACCACAGCACCACGACGTTCTTGCGCAGGGTCGCGACCGCCTGTGCGTTCTTCGGCACCTCGAGGTCGCCGCGCACGATGGCGAGGTCGACCTTGCCGTCCGCGAGCGCACTGGCGCTGGCGATGGCACTGTCGGTCTGGATCGGGCGCAGCCGCACCTGGCTCTTGTGTTGCGCGAAGCCTTGCGTCAGCGTCTGCACAACCTTGACGTCGTCGCTGTTGGCAGGGCCGACCGCGATCCTCAGCGTCACCGGTCGCATCGCGAAATAGTAGCCGCCGGCGAGCGCGCCGATGATCGCGAGCACCAGGGCCAGAGACACGAGGGCCGTCTTCCGCGCCGCGGATCGCGGCGAAGGCGGAGGGGGCGCTTCGGCCAGGTCCAATCCCCCGGTCATAGATCTCCCAAACAGGCGCTTCAGGCTCAGTTTCATCTTGGCCGGCGATTTACGCCCGCAATTGTAGCAAATTTCTTGTCCGGCGGGGTTACATCTCCGTCATGGTTAGCGGATCGAGGAAATCCCCGTGTGAACCCGGGCGTCAGCGCGGTGTTAGGGTAAAGTTCCCCTGAAGGACGGAGATGGTCATGTCAGAACGGCTCTCGGCAGAGGCGCGCAGGCAGGCGCTGGGCGGACTACCCGGCTGGACCGACGTCCAAGGCCGCGACGCCATCGGGAAAACCTTTGTCTTCAAGGATTTCAACGAGGCGTTCGGCTTCATGAGCCGCGCCGCGCTGGTCGCCGAGAAGATGGATCATCACCCCGAATGGCGTAACGTCTACAAGACCGTGGAGGTGGTGCTGTCGACCCATGATGCCGGCGGCGTCACGGCGCGCGACATCGAGCTCGCCAAGGCGATGAACGGCATCGCCAAGCCGACGGCTTAGCTGACACCTAGCTGACATCTTGCAGCGCCCGGCCGCATCCCCATCTTGTGATCAGCAGGGCATGCGGCGATCCGCCGCCCCTTGCTGAACGGGGAGTTGCAGCATGGCTGCCGAGCACAGTGTTGGCTTTGAGCCGGCCGATCGGCTTGCGGAAGATCGCGAGAGCGTGCGCCGCCGCTTCTGGCGCAAGCTGAAGCGCGTCGCCGCACAACTGCCGTTCGCCGAGGATCTGCTTGCGGCCTATTACTGCGCGTTCGACCGGCAGACGCCGCGCCACGTCCAGGCCTCGCTGTTAGGCGCAATCGCCTATTTCATCCTGCCGTTCGACTTCGTCGCCGACGTCATGCCGATGCTCGGCTTCGCCGATGACGCCGCCGTGCTCGCCACCGCCATCCGCATGGTTGCCGGCCACATCACGAACGAGCACCGCGAAGCCGCCCGCGCCGCGCTGAAGCGCGGGGTGAGCGAGGCGGACGTGGAAGCGGCGTAGTCAAGGCGGATTCAACCACACGTTCCGCTGTCATGCCCCGGCTTGACCGGGGCATCCAGTACGCCGCGGCCTCTCGATTCAATCACTGACGTCACGGAGTACTGGATCGCCCGGTCAAGCCGGGCGATGACAGTGAGTGTGTGGCTGCTGCTGCCGCGAGCATCGTCATTGCGAGCGAAGCGAAGCAATCCAGACTCTTTCCGCGGAGGGATTCTGGATTGCTTCGTCGCTCCGCTCCTCGCAATGACGGCCGCTATTTCTTCTCCGCCCGCGCCTTCCCCGCGTCCCACGCCTGGAATTGCCTGAACAGCGTCTCCTTGTCCGCATCAGACACGGTTGCTGCCGCAGGGCTCTGCTTCAAGAACGCCTCGAAGCGCTGCCGTGTCACCGGCTCGATGCCGTGCTTGTCGAGCCATTGCTGCGCCACCGGCAATCTGTTCCAGCCGGAAAGCGGCGCCGCCAGCGAGACCTCCTTCCACTTGGGATGGAAGGGCGGGTTCTGCAGTGCCGTGAATTTCGTGAAGAACGCGTCCACGAACAGCGCGAGCTTGCGATAACGTTCGGTGTTGGGCGCCCAATTGTAGGCCGCGAGCACCGCGGGCACCGCGATCGTGTCGACGCTCTCACCCTCCTTGATGAGATTCGGGTAGTCCTTGGCGGTCAGGGTTGCCGGCAGATAGTCGCTCTGCAGCGGCTTTGCATAGTCCACCTTCGCGAGATGGAAGCGGCCGTCATTGCCGAAGGTCGAGACCGATTTGTACGGCTTGCCTCCGACCACGATGACGGCATCGATCTGTCCGGCCTTCAGCTTCTCCATCGCGATGCGTTGCTCGACATAGACGAAGTTCGCCTTGATCCCGAGCCGCTCGAACACCGTCAGTGCGGTGACGAAGGTCCCGCCATTGGGCAGATCGACGCTGACCTTCTTGCCCTCGAGGTCCTTCAGCGTTGCGATCGATTTCGGCGCGATGACCTGCATCTCTTCATTGTAGAGCTTGGTCACGTAAGTGAACTGTTTCTTGATGTCCTTGGCGAAGCCCTTGCGCTCGAGATAGTCGAGCGTGTCTGCGCGCACGATGCCGAGATCAACGCCCTGCAGGAACAGGATGTCGGCGACGCTCTGCACCGAGCCGCGGCCGACGATCGGCAGCACGCGGATCTTGTTGCCGTCGTCGAGCACCGAGGCGAGGTCGGCGCCGAACTGCACATAAGTGCCACCGATCGTGCCCGTGATCAGCGTGACGGTGTTGGCGTTCAGCGCCTGCTTGGTCGAGGTCGAGCCGAACTGGAAGATGGCCTTCAGGCTGTCCGAGACCTTGGCCGGATCGTATTCGGCCTGCTCGGCGTGGGCGGCGAAGGCACAGATGGTCGTGATGGCGGCAAGCGCCATTTTCAAAGTGTTACGCATGATGTCCCCTCTGAATTGGCCTAATTCGAGAATTGGGCGAGGCGCTGGCGCGCTTCCGCCGATCCGAGACTGGCAGCCTTTTGATACCAGTCGCGCGCGGCGGTCGCGTCAGCGGCGATGCGCCGCGAGTCGCTGGTGCCAAGCACGGCCGGGTCATAACTCTGCGCCAGCAGAAACGCAGCCGTCGCATCCTGTGCAGTGGCCGCGCGTTCAAGCAGCAGGCGGGCAGCAACAATATCGCCGACGCCCAACAGGCTCTTCGCGCGCGTCATCAGCGCGGCCAGCGTGTCAGCATCGAGCGTCTTCGCGGGCGCAGGCGGTGCGGGCGGCGCCGCGACGGGCGCGGGCGCTGGTTGGGTTTGTCCTTGGACTTGCAGCGCCGTCTGATAGGCGGTCGCGATCGCCTCGCGACTCGGTGCGGCAGGTGCAGAGAGAGCCTGCGTGTCGGCGCTCGCCAGCCTCGTGTCGCTCACGCGGGCCGCATCCTTGGGCGGGATCTGCGGTGTGGTCGGTGCGCTGGCCGACGCCATCGCTGGGTCCGCCATGATGCGGACCCAGCTATCGGCATGAGTGGCGAAGAGGCCGCGCAAGTCGGACTGAAACAGTGTGACCAGAACTGCCAGAGTGGATGCCGCCAGAACGGCCGCGAGCACACTTGGGACCATTCTGGAGCGCAATGTCACCGGTGCATATTCGCTCGGGTCCGGCGCACCGAGCGGATCGGACAGAAACAGTGGAATTGGATCGTCCTGCGCGAGCTCGGCGCGCTTGGCACGTGCACGGATATAGGACGCGATGGGCGGATGTGATGCAGATCGATCGGAATCGTGCGCGTGCGATTCCTTCGACAGACGGTAGGCCGTCGTCTCCATGGTGTGATGCTCCCCTTTACTGACGCAACGCAGGGGCAGTCCCGGCTTCAGTCTTCTTGTTGTTGTCCAGAGGTCCCCGCTAACTGGAACCGGTAAATCGCCGTCCGATTCAGCCCAAAAAACGACGGTGGTTTGCGCGAATCTGGAAATATTTGGGTTTGATTACGGCGGCGCGGCGGAATGCACCGGAATTTTGCTCGCTATGGTTGAGCGGGATTTTACGATGCGGCGGCGTGCGCAGCTTTGCGATGTCGCGGTCGTCGACGCTGCCCGTCTCGCCCTCCGCTGTCATTCCCCGCGACCCGGCTACGCCAAGGCTTCGCCGAGGTTTCGGTCTTGGGCACGCCGAAGCTTGAGCGTAGGCGGCAAGCGGGGAATCCAGTACACCGCGGCGTCTCGGCTAGATCCACTAACGTCTCTGGAATAATGGATCGCCCGGTCGAGCCGGGCGATGACAGCTGTGGATGTTGAAACAGCGTCGCGATGACATCGCGATCACGGATGCAGGATCACCTTGCCCATAGCCTGACGGCCCGCGAGCACCTTCAGCGCATCCGCGGTCTGGGCCAGCGGGAAGGTGCGGTCGACATGCGATGAGATCTTGCCTTCCGCGGTCCACTTCACCAGCTTCTCGAGATTGGCGCGATTTTTCGCCGGGTTGAGCCGCGTCCAGGCGCCCCAGAACACGCCGCGGATGTCGCAGCCCTTCAGCAGCGCGAGGTTCAGCGGCATCTTGGGAATGTCGCCGGCCGCAAAGCCGATGACGAGGAAGCGGCCTTCCCATGCGATCGAGCGCAGCGCCTGTTCGGCGTAAGCACCACCCACCGGATCGAAGATGATGTCGACGCCCTTGCCATTGGTGAGCTTGCGCAGGCCTTCCTTCAGATCTTCCTTGGCGTAGTTCAGCGTCAGCTCGGCGCCATGCGCTTTGGCGAATTCAAGCTTCTCGTCCGATGAGGCGCAAGCGATCACCTTCAAGCCCATCAGCTTGCCGAGCTCACAGGCCGCAAGGCCGGTGCCGCCAGCTGCACCCAGCACGGCGAGCGTCTCGCCCGGCTTGGGGCTGGCGCGATCCTCCAGCGCGTGCAGCGCGGTGCCGTAGATGATGATGATGCCGGCCGCGCGGTCGTAGTCGAGACTGTCGGGGATCTTCACGATCGATGCCGCCGGCAGCGCGATCTTCTCGCGCGCGCCATTGTGGCCGCAGGAGGCGACGACGCGGTCGCCGACCTTGAGGTCAGTGACGCCGGCGCCGATGCTCTCGATCACCCCGGCAACTTCCGCCGCCGGCGAGAACGGGAATGGCGGCTTGATCTGGTACTTGCCCTGGATCATCAGGATGTCGAAGAAATTCAGCGCCGCCGCCTTGATTGCGATGACGGCTTCGCCGGGCCCTGCCACCGGATCCGGCACCTCAGTCAGAACGAGGTCGTCGGGCTGGCAATATTGCGAGCAGAGGATGGCTTTCATGGCGGCACCTTGAGAGCGTTTCGAGTGGAATTATAGTTGGGTCGTTTCTGCCGGATTTACTGCGGCCGGACAATCCGGATTCTTTGTCTCGGACCACGCGACGGCCTAACCTCCCGTCATTGCGAGCGCAGCGAAGCAATCCAGAGTCCGCACCGCGGAAATAGTCTGGATTGCTTCGCTGCGCTCGCAATGACGAAATTCGCGGAGAAAGGATTCAAACGATGTTTGAAACAAGCCTGCTCGGGACCAAGCGCATCCTCATCACCGGCGGCGGCTCGGGCCTGGGCGCCGCGATGGGCCGCCGCTTCCTCGCGCTCGGCGCCGAGCTCGTGATCTGCGGCCGCAAGCTCGATCGCCTCGAGGCAACGGCGCGCGAGATGCGCGAAGAGACCGGCGGCAGGGTCACCGCGATCGCCTGCGATATCCGCGACGGTGCGGCCGTCGACAACATGATGGATGCGATCTGGCGCGAGGCGCCGCTCGACATTCTCGTCAACAATGCCGCTGCCACCTTCATCGCACAAAGCGAGCATCTCTCCTTCCGCGCCGCGGATGCGATCCTGGCGCCGACGCTGCACGGCGCGATGTATTGCACGCTCGCCGCCGGCCGGCGCTGGATCGAGGCCAAGCATGCCGGCGTCGTGCTGTCGATCCTGTCCACCTCCACCATCACCGGCCGCGCCTTCACGGTTCCCTCGGCAATGGCGAAGTCGGCGCTGCTGGCGATGACCAGGAGCCTTGCGGTGGAATGGGGCCCGAAGCGCATCCGCACCGTCGCGATCGCGCCGGGCCCGTTTCCGACCGCAGGGGCCACCGGGCAGCTCCGTCCCGAAGGCCGCGACGAGGGCTGGTCCTCGCGCAACCCGCTTGGGCGCACCGGCGAGCACAGCGAGCTGGCCGATCTCGCCAGCTTCCTGGTCTCGGACCGTGCCGCCTACATCAATGGCGAGATGGTGGTGATCGACGGCGGCGCGCATTTGCGCAGTTCCGGTGCCGAGGATCTGCTCGGCTGGACCAAGGCGCAATGGGCCGCTCAACGCGCCGCCAGATCCAAGGCGTAACCGCCGCCGATACCGCTAACTGCCTTCCCAAATTGGACTTTCCCGGCTATCCCTGGCCGGGGACAACGCGCGCTCGGGCCATCTTCCAGTCACAATATTGAGGGAACCACTGCGGCATGTGGCGGGTGCTGATTTTAGCTTTGACGACTGGCGTGGCGGCCGGGGGGATCGCCGTTTCTGCGCGGGCGCAGACGGCGCAACCGGCGCCCAAGTCCGGTTCTGCTCCAAAAGAGGCTACACCCAAACCGGCCGCGCCGCCGGCCAACACCAACGCAAAGGCGACCCCGAAGCCCGAGAGCAAGCCGGCGGCCCCGGCTGCGGCAGTTGCGGGGGGCGCGGAGCCGACCCTGATCGGGCAGTTCGGCACCTGGGGCGCCTATTCGGCGACGCCGAACGGCAAGAAGGTCTGCTTCGCGCTGGCCAAGCCGTCGTCGTCGAAAACCAACCCGCCGAACCGGCCGCGCGATCCCGCCTATGCCTTCGTCTCGACCCGGCCGGCCGAGAAGGTCAACAACGAAGTCTCGGTCATGATCGGCTATGCGCTGAAGCCCGGCTCGGAATCGACCGTCGAGGTCGGCGGCGCCTCCTTCGCCATGTACACGCAGGGCGACGGGCTCTGGATCAAGAACGCGGCCGAGGAGGAGCGGATGGTCGAAGCCATGCGCAAATCCGCCGATCTCGTCGTCAAGGGCGTCTCGGCCAAGGGCACCGAGACGACCGACACGTTTTCGCTGAAGGGCCTCGCCCAGGCGCTCGACAAGATCGCGCAGGACTGCAGGCGTTAAGACTGCGGGCGTTAAGTCTGCTGGCGATAAGGTCGCAATCGGCGGTTCCGGTTGCTATATAGGGGTATCCCAAAGGTGCTGCCGTCATGGCCGGGCTTGTCCCGGCCATCCACGCGCTGGTTCCGGCGGGGAGAACGTGGATGCCCGGGACAAGCCCGGGCATGACGAGACAGCAGCAATCTCAGGCAACCGATGACCGAGCCGCACAACGCCATCCTGGTGGAGAAGACTCCGCTCGAAACCTATGTGCCGCCGGCAAAACCGTCGCTGATCGGCCTGTCGCGCGCCGAGCTTGCCGATCGCCTCGGCGAGATCGGCGTCGCACCGGCCCAGCGCAAGATGCGGGTGCAGCAGCTGTGGCACTGGATCTATTTCCGCGGCGCCCAGAGCTTTGACGAGATGACCTCGATCTCGAAGGGCATCCGCGCCGATCTCGCCCAGCATTTCACCGTGGACCGGCCCGAGGTCGTGGCCGAGCAGATCTCCAACGATGGCACCCGCAAATGGCTGCTGCGTCTGCCGAGCGGCGACAATGTTCAGAAGGCGCACGAAGTCGAATGCGTCTACATCCCCGAGACCGACCGCGGTACGCTGTGCGTCTCCTCGCAGGTCGGCTGCACGCTCAATTGCGCCTTCTGCCACACCGGCACCCAGCGCCTGGTGCGCAACCTCACCGCCGGCGAGATCGTAGGACAGGTGATGGTCGCGCGCGATCGTCTCAACGACTGGGCCGATCGCGAGGATGGCACCCGCCGCGTCACCAACATCGTGATGATGGGCATGGGCGAGCCGCTCTACAATTTCGACGCGGTGCGCGATGCGCTCTTGATCGTCGGCGACAACGAAGGCATCGGCATCTCCCGCCGCCGCATCACGCTGTCGACCTCGGGCGTGGTGCCGAACATCGTGCGCGCCGGCGAGGAGATCGGCGTCATGCTCGCGATCTCGCTGCACGCGGTGCGCGACGAGCTGCGCAACGAGCTGGTGCCGCTCAACCGCAAATATCCGATCAAGGAGCTGCTGCAGGCCTGCCGCGACTATCCCGGCGCCTCCAACGCGCGCCGCATCACCTTCGAATATGTCATGCTCAAGGGCGTCAACGATTCGCTCGACGATGCCAAGCTGCTGGTGAAGCTGCTCAAGGGCATTCCGGCCAAGATCAACCTGATCCCGTTCAATCCCTGGCCCGGCACCGCCTATGAATGCTCGGACTGGGACCAGATCGAAAAGTTCTCCGAATACATCTTCAACGCCGGCTATTCCTCGCCGGTGCGCACCCCGCGCGGCCGCGACATCCTCGCCGCCTGCGGCCAGCTCAAGTCGGAGACCGAAAAGCTATCCGCGCGCGAACGCCAGGCGCTGCGCGCCATGGCGATGACGGATTGAGTTGTTCATGCCGTCGTTCTCGCATTCCTGTCATTGCGAGCGCAGCGAAGCAACCCAGAATATCTCCGCGGCGGCAGTCTGGATTGCTTCGTCGCTGCGCTCCTCGCAATGACGACTGAGTTGGCATTTTCGTCATGTCCCTGATCGGCCGCCTCGTCGTCATCTTCATCGGCTTTCTCGCCGCCTGCTTCGTCGGCGGCATGATCGTCGTCGTCGCGCTGCTGTTTCCGGAATTCGCCGATCTCGGCGCCGGTCCGGTCGATCAGGGCACGATCGACATCCTGCTCGGCTTCGGCTTCATCTTCGTCTCGGGCTTCGCACTGGTGCCGGCGGCGGTAATCGTCGCGATCACCGAAGCGCTCTACATCCGCAGTGCGATCGCCTATGCCGTCGGCGGGGGCCTCGTCGGGCTCGCCTGCTATCTCGGTCTTGTTCCCTTCCACGCCGACACGCTGCAGTTCGAGGGCATCGTGCGGCGTCACCTGGAAATCATGACGGGTGCCGGCATCGTTGCCGGCGTGGTCTACTGGTTGATCGCCGGCCGCAACGCCGGTGCCTGGCGCGAGCCGCCACCCGCGCGCAAGCCGCCTCCGCCGATGCCGTCGAATTCGCGGCCGGATTGAGACGCCGTCATTGCGAGGAGCGAAGCGACGAAGCAATCCAGGGTCCTCTGCGGAAAGATTCTGGATTGCTTCGCTTCCGCCTTCGCTCTTCGAGCTACGGCGGACAAGTCGCTCGCAATGACGGATTCCGGGGTTTCCATCCCCTTCCCACTCCGCTAAACCGCGCGCCATGAACCGGACTGGACTCTTCATTGCCCTGGCGCTGTGGCTCGTCATCGGCGTCGCCTTCGGCCTCTATCCCGAGCTCGACCTCAAGCTCGCTTCGCTGTTCTTCGACCCCGAGACCAGGACTTTTCCGCTCAAGCTGAACGAGTGGGCCGGCTTTGCGCGCGATGCGGCGATGTGGATCGCCTGGGCGTTCGCCCTTCCCTCGATCGTCGCGCTCGTGGTCAAGATGGTCCGGCCCGACCGGCCGCTGATGGTGCCCGGGCGCACGATCATTTTCCTGCTGGTCACGCTGATCATGTCGGCCGGCATTTTGACCAACCTGACGTTCAAGACTTATTGGGGCCGCCCGCGCCCGGTGGTGGTGACCGAGTTCGCGGGCGACCAGCAATTCGTGCCGTGGTGGGATCCGCGCGGCGGCTGCGGGCGCAATTGCTCGTTCTTCTCCGGCGAAGGGGCAACGGCATTCTGGACGCTGGCGCCGGCCGCGCTGGCGCCGCCGGCGTGGCGGCCGCTCGCCTATGCCGCCGCCGTGGTGTTCGGTGCCGTCACCAGCACCCTGCGCATGGCCTTCGGCGGGCACTTCTTTACCGATGTCTCGATCGCCGGCCTCGTCACCTTCGTCGTGATCTGGTTCGCCTACGCGCTGATTTACCGCTGGCCGCGGACGCGGTTCTCGGACGAGGCGGTGGATGCCGCCCTGACCCGGCTGAACATGCCCGCCTACCGGCTCCGCCAGCGCCTGTTCGGCCGCAAGACCGGCCCCGAACCCTCGGTTTGAGCCATTAAAGGGGTGCCGAGCCCCGCGAAATTTGATATTCGCGCGGTCAAACCCATCCGTCACATCAGCTTGAGACCCGATTGGAAGCCCCATGACCACGATCCTGAAAAGCCTGCCCAAGGGTGAGAAAGTCGGCATCGCTTTTTCGGGCGGCCTCGACACCTCTGCGGCGCTGCTCTGGATGAAGCAGAAGGGCGCGCGCTGCTACGCCTACACCGCCAATCTCGGCCAGCCGGATGAAGCCGACTACAACGAGATCCCGCGCAAGGCGATGGAGTTCGGCGCCGAGAACGCGCGCCTGGTCGATTGCCGCACGCAGCTCGTCCACGAGGGCATCGCCGCGATCCAGTCCGGCGCCTTCCATATCTCGACCGGCGGCATCACCTATTTCAACACCACGCCGCTCGGCCGCGCCGTGACGGGCACGATGCTTGTCGCGGCCATGAAGGAGGATGGCGTCAACATCTGGGGTGACGGCTCGACCTTCAAGGGCAACGACATCGAGCGCTTCTACCGCTACGGCCTGCTCACCAATCCCGGCCTGAAAATCTACAAGCCCTGGCTCGACCAGCAGTTCATCGACGAACTTGGCGGCCGCGCCGAGATGTCGGCATTCATGACCGCGCAGGGCTTCGCCTACAAGATGAGCGCCGAAAAGGCGTATTCGACCGACAGCAATCTGCTCGGCGCCACGCACGAGGCCAAGGATCTCGAAAGCCTCGACAGCGGCATCAAGATCGTCAACCCGATCATGGGCGTGCCGTTCTGGCGCGACGATTGCGCCGTCAAGGCCGAGAAGGTTGTGGTGCGCTTCGAGGAAGGTCAGCCGACGGCTCTCAACGGCCAGACCTTCTCCGATCCAGTCGCGCTGTTCCTCGAAGCCAACGCGATCGGCGGCCGTCACGGCCTCGGCATGAGCGACCAGATCGAGAACCGCATCATCGAGGCCAAGAGCCGCGGCATCTATGAGGCGCCCGGCATGGCGCTGCTGCACATCGCCTATGAGCGCCTCGTCACCGGCATCCACAACGAGGACACGATCGAGCAGTACCGCATCAGCGGCATGCGCCTGGGCCGCCTGCTCTATCAGGGCCGCTGGTTCGATTCGCAGGCCCTGATGCTGCGCGAAACCGCGCAGCGCTGGGTTGCCCGCGCCGTCACCGGCGAGGTGACGCTGGAGCTGCGCCGCGGCAACGATTATTCGATCCTCAACACCGAGAGCCCCAACCTCACCTATGCGCCGGAGCGGCTCAGCATGGAGAAGGTCGAGGACGCCGCCTTCACGCCGGCCGACCGCATCGGCCAGCTCACCATGCGCAACCTCGACATCGCCGACACCCGCACCAAGCTCGGTCTCTATTCGAAGACCGGCCTGTTGTCGGGCACTGAAGGCTCGCAGATATTCCGGCTCGAGAGCGACAAGGGCTGACGCTCTCGCTGTCGTAGGCTGGGCAAAGCGAAAGCGTGCCCACCATCTTTCCGCGACCGAGATAGTGGTGGGCACGGCGCTCTCGCGCCTTTGCCACCCTACGAGACTGTGAATCTTTTGTACCGCGCGTCAGACGAATGTGATTCTCTGGGCAGACTGATCTGCTGGAGAGGATGATGGCTGACGACGGACTTTTTGGTGAATTGCCGGAGCAGTCGGCACGAACCGAAGCGGTGCCGCAAGGCGCACCTCGGCTGCGCGAGCCTGTGCGCAATCAGGTCGAATTGCGAGCGGTCGATATCGACAGCCTGATCGGGCAGGATCATCCAGCGCGGGTGATCTGGGCTTATGTCGAAGGGCTGGACCTGAGCGAGCTGGAAGATCGCGTCAAGGCACGGGAAAACAGGCCGGGCCATCCGGCGCCATCGCCACGGTTGTTGCTGGCGCTTTGGCTGTACGCCGCGAGCGATGCCGTTGGCAGCGCGCGGGCGCTGGACCGGCTCTGCGACAGCCACGACGTCTACCGCTGGCTCTGCGGTGGCGTGTCGTTGAACCATCACGGGCTGTCGGACTTCCGGGTCGGCTGTGCCGACTTGCTCGACCGTTTGCTGGTTGAACATCTGGTGGCCCTGAACGAGGCAGGGCTGGTCGATCTGGAGAAGCTGACCCAGGACGGGGTGCGGATACGAGCGAATGCCGGGACCGGATCTTTCCGGCGGGAGGCGACGCTGGATCGGCAGATGGCGCAGGCCGAGGCCATTGTGGAAGAGCTCAAGCGCGAGGTCGATGCGGACCCGGAAGCCAGCAATCGGCGGATCCGGGCCGCCAAAGAGCGGGCGGCGCGCGAACGCAGCGAGCGGGTGCAAGCCGCGCAGGCCGCGCTGGCCGAGATCAAGCGCAAGCGAAAACAGCTCGACGACAAGGGCGGCAATGGCAAGAAGCCGAAGGAGCCTCGGGCCTCCACCACCGACCCGCAGGCCAGGGTGATGAAGATGGCCGATGCCGGCTTCCGTCCGGCCTATAATGTGCAGGTGGCTAGCGCGGCTGGCGAACTGATCGTGGTCGCGATCGATGTCGACAACAGCGGCTCAGATCGTGGCTTGATGCGCCCGATGCTGGAGCGAACGCGCGCTCGGCTGAAGCGCTTGCCACGCCGCTACCTCGCCGATGGCGGGTTCTGCACTGGCGACGACATCGAATGGGCGCATGGCGAGGGCATCGAGGTTTACTGTCCACCGCCCCAATCCAGGAGCGGTGTCGATCCCTTCTTACCCCGGAGCAGCGACGGTCCTGGCATAGCGGCCTGGCGTGCTCGCATGGCCAGCGAAGCCGGCAAGGCACAGTACCAGGCCCGTACCATCTGCGAATGCATCCATGCCCGCTGGCGCAACTGGGACCTCAGGCAACTGACCGTGCGCGGCATCGAGAAGGTCCGTGCCGTCGTGCTCTGGTACGCCCTCACCAACAACATCCTGCAAGGGCATCGTCTCGCAAAAGCATAGATAACCAACAGCCTGACGCCGCCGGCTTCCCCCATCAAGGGGCGATACCACCCCTTGATGCCGAAGCCGAAACAAAACGAATTGGCTCACAGGCTCTACGATTACTGACGCCCCGTAGCCCGGATCGAGCGAAGCGAAATCCGGGGCCGCTGCCAGGCCGATGAGATTCCCGGATCGCGCTTCGATCGATCCGGGCTACGGGCTTAATGACGGTGTCATGCTCGATCGCTAGCTTCCTGTGTCCATCGGAACGGAATTGCGGAGCATCAAACATGGTCACGAGATCGGCACTCGCCTCTCTCATCGTCCTTTGCTGGACATCGTCGCTGCAGGCGCAGACGATCTATCCGATCGATCGTGCCGAGATCCTCGCTGGAGCCAAATTCGACTTCAAGGTCGAGCTTCCCGGTCTGGTCGATCCCGCCAAGTTGAAGGTGACGGTGAACGGCGCGGATTATGCCGCCGCGTTCGGCCGTTCCGGGAGCTTCATCGAGCGCGAGGACGGCAAGGAGCAGTCGGCCCTGATCCTGCGCGACGTCACGCTGACCAAGCCCGGCAGCATCGTGGTCGACGTGAACGACGGCACGCGCCAGCGCAGCGTCACATGGACGGTCTACGACACCGGCGCGCGCAAGGCGAAGAACGTCATCCTGTTCATCGGCGACGGCATGTCGCCGGCGCATCGGGTCGCCGCGCGAATCCTGTCCAAGGGGATTTCGGAAGGCAAGAGCCGCGGCAAGCTCGCCATCGACGACATGCCGCATATGGCGCTGGTGGCAACCGCCGGCTCGGACTCGATCATCACGGATTCCGCCAACTCGGCGAGCGCCTATGCGACCGGGCACAAGAGCGCCGTCAATGCCCTCGGCGTCTATGCCGACCGCACCGCAAGCCCGCTCGACGATCCCAAGGTCGAAACCATCACGAGCCTTGCCAAAAGGCAGCTCGGCATGGCGATCGGTATCGTCACCAATACCGAGATCGAAGACGCGACGCCGGCGGCGATGGTCGCGCACACCCGTCGGCGCGCCGCCTATGACGACATCGTCGAGCAGTTCTTCGCGGCGAAGCCGGATGTGATGATGGGCGGCGGCAGCGCGAATTTTCTGCCGAAGTCGGCTACCGGCTCCAAGCGCAAGGACGAGACCGACTACATCGCGAAGTTTCGCGATGCCGGCTATCAGGTGGCGACCACCGCGGGCGAGCTCAGCGCCGCTGCCGCAAAACAGGAGACGAGCCGGCTGCTCGGCCTGTTCGCCACCGGCAACATGGACGGTGTGCTCGACCGCAAATTCCTGAAGGGCGGCGGCGTCAGGAAATTCCCCGAGCAGCCAGATCTGACCGAGCAGGTGCAGGCGGCGTTGAAGATCCTCGCGAAGAACGAGAGCGGCTTCTTCCTGATGGTCGAATCCGGAATGATCGACAAATACGCGCATTTGCTCGACATGGAGCGCGCCGTCTACGACACGATCATGCTCGACAACGCCGTGCGTCAGACGCGCGAATGGGCGCGCGCACGCGGCGACGATACCCTCATCCTGGTGCTGGCCGATCACAATCATCCCAACAGCCTCGTCGGCACGGTGAATGACGACATGGGCACGACGCCCAACGTGCCCTTGCGCGAGCGCGTCGGAGTCTACGATCAGGCCGGATTTCCCAACTATCCCGCGCCGGATGCGGAAGGTTATCCGTCACGCGTCGACGTGAGCCGGCGGCTTGCCATCTTCTCGGCGAGCCTGCCCGACCACTACGAGACGTTCCGTCCCAAGCTCGACAATCCCAACGAGCCGACCGTCAAGGCTGGCGACGACGGCACCTACAAGGCCAACGACAAATACAAGGAGGTCCCGGGCGCGGTGCTGCGCCCCGGCAATCTGTCGGCGCTGGTCGGCGCCAGCGTGCATTCGGGCGAGGACGTCATCCTGACCGCGACCGGACCGGGCAGCGAGCGCGTGCACGGCTCGATGGACAATACCGACGTGTTCCGTGTCATGGCCGACGCGCTGGGATTGGCTGCGCGACAATGATGACGGGTCGACTGCCAATCTGGGCACAACTACATGCCTGCCGCACGCGAGCGCGGCAGGGCGGCCGCCCTGGTTCGCTCACGCCCTATGAATTTACGACGAGTGAGGCGGCGTGAAGACCAGCTTCACAAAGCTGCGGAAGAGCAGGATCTGTCGCTCCAGCCGCTTCGGGTCGTTGAGCGTCTTCGACATGATGATTGCGCCGTCGACCACGCACGAGATCATCTCCGCGAGATCGTCGAGGTCCATCGGCTCGCGGGGCGGATAGACGGCGGCGATCCCGTCGAGAATTTCGCGGAAGTGCCCATTCCAGCTCCGGACCGATTGCGCGGTCAGATTGCGAACATCGCGGTCGAACAAGCGCTCCTGATAGCAGATGCTGGCGATCAGGCAGCCGGGATGGCCGTTCGGCAGATCGGCCATGACTTCGGCGAGCAGTTTCAGCGAGATCAGAAACGACTGCAGCGGGTCGTCGGAGAGCTCACGTCCGCGCCTGAAGATCTCGTCGAACAGGCGATCATTCGTATCCACGTAGCGGCGCAGCATCTCCCGTGCGAGCGCGTTCTTGTCCTTGAAGTGATAGAAGAAGCCGCTCTTGGTCAGTCCGGCCTCGGCAATGACCTCCTCGATCGAGGTGGCGCCGAAGCCCTTTGCGAGCACCGCCGCTTCCGCGATCTCGAGAATGCGCTCGCGCGTCGCTTCGCCCTTTCCCATCGATGTCTCCAGAACTGTACCGACGGTGCGGAAATTGGCCCTTGGGACCAAGCACCTCTCCGAGTGACTCGTGCAAATCTTTGATTTGTCTACGCTTGCCGGTGGAAGTTCAGCCGCACCACGGGGCTTCTAGAGCGACGCGACATTATGCGGCACCAAATGCCGCGACCGAACACGGGCATGGCGCGACCGAATGAAGAGAGCGGGCCCGTCCAAATGATGGAGCGATCAATGGCCAGATACAGGCATGGTCTGCCGCAGCGCGGCGGCGGCATTTTCCTGACCGACGGCGGCATGGAAACAACCCTTATCTTTCACCACGGGCTGGAGCTGCCCCACTTTGCGGCATTCGTGCTGCTCGACAGCGCGGATGGCCGCGCGCACTTGAGGCAGTACTACGAAGCCTATCTGCGTATCGCGCGGCAGCATGGGCTCGGCTTTGTGCTCGACAGTCCGACTTGGCGTGCCAACCCTGATTGGGGCGCCAAGCTCGGCTATGATGCCGCCAGGCTCGAGGCCATCAACATGCGCGCCATTCGCTTCCTCGACGAATTGCGCGGTGCTTGGGAGGCCCCCGGCACGCCTTGCGTCATCAACGGCGCGATCGGTCCGCGAGGCGACGGCTACAAGGCCGGCAACATGGACGCGGCGGAGGCTGAAGCCTACCACTTGGGCCAGATCGCGGCCTTTGCCGAGGCCGGCGCCGACATGGTGACTGCATTCACGCTGAACAGCATCAACGAAGCCGTTGGCGTGGTCCGTGCGGCCCAGAGACAGGACATTCCGGTCGCGATCTCTTTCACGGTCGAAACCGATGGCCGCCTCGTCCGGGGAGAGTCGCTGCGCGAGGCGATCGAGGCGGTCGACGACGCAACGGAGCGGGCTTGCGAATACTTCCTGATCAATTGCGCACACCCAACGCACTTCGAGAGTGCACTCGCTACAGGCGAGGCTTGGGTTCAGCGCATCCACGGCATCAGAGCCAATGCATCGGTCAAGAGCCACGCCGAGCTCGATGAATCGGAGGCGCTAGACAGTGGTGATCCCGCAGATCTCGGCCGCCGCTACCATTTGCTCAGGCGCGCATTCCCCGGCATGCGCATTCTCGGCGGCTGTTGCGGCACTGATCACCGGCATGTTGCCGCGGTTTGTGAGGCATGTCTGCCGTCGGAAGCAATGACGGCGTGATAAGAAAAATGGCCGGGATTGCTCCCGGCCATTGTCTTCTTGCGAAGGTCTTACTGGCGCGGCGGAGGCGCCGCATTGGCCTGGCCGCCGTTGAGCAACGGCGTGATGCGGCGGACGGTGACGCGCCGGTTGATGAGGCTCGGCCCCTGCGTCTGCTCCTTCAGGTATTGCTCGCCATAGCCCTGCGACGTCAGGTTTTCCGCGGGCACATTGAACTGCTGCGTCAGCAATTCGGCTGCGGCCTGCGCGCGGCGGTCCGACAGCGACAGATTGTCGACCTCGTTGCCGACCGCATCGGTGTGGCCCTCGATCAGGAACACCTCCTGCGGGTTGGCCTGGAGCGCCTGGTTGATGCCGTCGGCGATCACTTGAAGCCGCGCCGCCTGGTCCGGCGGAATGGTCCACGATCCCGTCTCGAAGTTGATCGTGTTGACGTCGATGCTCGGCATCTGCATGCGAACGTTCGGGCTGTAGCGGATCTCGTCGAGCGAGTAGCGCCGATCGATCCGCTGCACCGGCGGAGCCCGCATCGTTTCGTAGATCACCTGCGGCGGCGCCTCCTGGGCGTCGACGATGTAGCGATCGTAGGGAATGCTGACCACCGGCGGCGGCACGTCGACGTAGAAGCCGCCGACCGCCCGCGGATCGCGGTAGGTGTTGTCGATGATCACGATCTCGCGCCCGCGCGGGTCCCTGCGGATACGACGCAGCAGCGAGCCGTCCGGCCCGACCACGGTGATCACCTCGCTGCCATCGGGACGGATCACGACGGTGCGGGTTTCGCCGCCGACGGTGTCGGTGCGGATGTCGCGGGCGCCGTAGCGGAAGCGATAGAGATCGTTGCCGCGGACATAGGCCTGCCCGCCCGGATCGCGGACGATGATGCGGTCCGGCTCGGTGTAGACGGTGCGGCCGCCTTCGACGACCTCGCGTCGCTGGCTATGGAGATCGGCGATGGTGGCCCCGATCACGGCGCCGGCCACCACGCCGGCACCGATCGCGAGCGGCGTCAGGTCACGCTGTTGCGGACGCGGCGGCGGCGGCAAGGGCGCTGCGACCGTCGGCGCGGCGCGGAACGCGGGCGCGACCGTCGGCGGTCTGTATTGTGCCCTGTCGGGCGGCGGCGCTGCGGCGGGCGTGCCGGGGACCACGGTCGGAGCCGCGGCGCCGGCGGGAGGTGCCGGCGGCCGGGCAGGGGCACCCGCCTGCGGGGGCGCAGCCGGAGTCCCGGCGGCGGGCGCGCCGGCAGGAGGCGTTCCACCCTGTTGTCCCGGGGCTGGCGTCGCCGTCGGAGCCGGGGTGGCGCCGGGTGCGGGCGTTGCCGACCCCGGTCGTCCGGCCGGCGGCGGCGGAGTGCTGCCGGGCGCCGGCGTGGCCGTTGGCGCGGGCGTGGCGCCCGGGGCCGGTGATCCCTGAGGGGGTGGCGGCGCGCCAGGACGTACGCCGGGCGGAGGTGCGCCGGGGCGACCAGCCGGCGGTGCGCCGGGCGTGCTGCCCGGAGCCGGCGTTGCGGTCGGAGCGGGTGTCGTCGTCGGTGCGGGTGTCGCCGTCGGAGCCGGCGTTGCTGCCGGCGCAGGCGCGCCGGGGCGTGCCGTGGGCGCAGCTGTCGGAGCAGGCGGTGTTGCCGTCGGCGCAGGCGCAGGGGTCGGCCGGGCCGGCGGAGCCGCTGCCGGAGGCGGCGGCGGAGGGGGCGGGGTCGGGCGAGCCGCAGGCGGCGGCGTGGTCGGGGCCTGCTGCTGCGGCGCCGCCGCGGGAGGTGGCGGCGGCGGCGGGGCAGCCGGGCGCGCGGCAGGCGGCGGCGCCGGCGGCGTGGGAGCGGGCCGCGCGGCAGGGGGCGGAGGCGGCGGTGTCGGGGCGTGTTGCTGCGGGGCCGCGGCCGGAGGCGGCGAAGGCTGCTTCGGAGCAGCAGGCGGCGGCGGGGGCGGGGGAGGTGCCGGACGAGCCGCAGGGGGAGGCGGAGGCGGTGGCGGCGCTGCCGGGCGCGGCGGGGCGGCTGCCGGCGGGGGCGCTGCAGGCGGGTGGGGCGGTGCTGCCGCGGGCGGCGGAGCCGCGGGGCGCGCGGGTGCTGCAGGCGGCGCGGCTGCGGGCGGTCCCTTCGGCGGCTGCTTCGGTTTTCCGTCAGGGCCCGTGTCTTGCGGCTGGGCCTGCGCGACCACGAGCGGCGCGGCGTCTTGCGCATGCGATGCGGTGTTGGCCAATTGCATCGCGGTCAGAGCCGTCGTCGCAAGCAGCACGAAACGAAGGTTGGTCATGGTGGTGAACTTCCCCGGAAGGTTCTTTGTCGAAGTGTCGTGATGAACGGCTACGCGTTAGGCCGCATTGTGGCGGGCGATGCAACCGCGGCTCGATTTATTTCTGCACGCAAATCATCTCACTATGGCAACGTTCATTGCGCATTCAGAAGCTGGTTGCAATCGCCTTGCACTGGTTGGCCCTTTCACACGTGATCCCGCGGCGGAATTGCATCCGTCGCAGGATTGGGCGTGAGCGGTCCGTGCGGGCCGCGCGATGGAATCTCTTCAGGCATGCGGCCCGGCAATTCGTCGGGCCGCGGCGGCGAGCCGGGCTCGCGCACCGGCGGCGTGATTTCGGGCTGCGGATTGCCGGGCGGGATTCCGGGCGGTGGCTCAGTTGGCGTACCGGGCGTCGAGGGCGGAATCTCGGGCGGTTCGATCGGCATCGGCACCATCGGGATCGTTGTGCAGAGAACAACAACGACGGCGCAGCGCCGATGTTCCGCGCCACCCGCTTTCGAAGCCCGGTTTATTCCGGCGTGTGGCAGACCGCCTCGATATTGTGGCCGTCGGGATCGAGCACGAAGGCGCCGTAATAGTTCGCGTGATAATGCGGGCGGATGCCGGGCGGACCGTTGTCGCGGCCGCCGGCCGCCATCGCCGTCTTGTAGAATGCATCGACCGTGGCGCGGTCCTTGGCGCGAATGGCGACATGCACCGGCTTGTTCATCGCGCCCTCGCCGCCGATCCAGAAATCGGGCTTGCCTTCGGCGCCGAAGCCCGCGGCCGCAGCGTGACCGGTCTGCTCGGCCGTGACCTCCATGATCAGGCTGTAGCCGAGCGGCGCCAGCGCCTTCACGTAGAACGCCTTGGCGCGCTCATAGTCGGAGACGGAGAAACCCAGATGGTCGATCATCGCTAACCTCCCTTGTTCGTCCCTGTCAGCGGGACAGAAACGTATTGCTTCGTGTCTTCCGCACGATCGTAAAGCCGCGCCCGACCATGTCGGCAATACAATCCTGCTGCCATTCGTTTTGTGACAGATGCTCGATCACCACCGCATGCGGCCACAGCGATTGTGGCGCGTCGCGGAAGAAGCCGATCAGCACGCGGTCCTCGAAGCCCTCGACGTCGATCTTGAGCGAATCGACCTGCCCGACGCCGGCCTCCTCCAGAATGCGCATCAAGCGCAGCGACGGCACCTTGATCGCCTCGGCACTGGCCGTGCCGGTGACGACGTGGGTGGCGCCGAGATTGCCGCCGCCGCTCTCGATCATCAGCTCGCCGTCGCTGTCGCCCGCGGCGGCCTGGACCAGGCGAACCTGCGGCGTCTTCGATGCGGCGTGGTTGAAGGAGAGCCGTGCGAAGGTCAGCGGATGCGGCTCGATCGCCACCACTTTTCCTGATGGCCCGACCTGCCGTGCCATCACCAGTGCGAACGTGCCGACATTGGCGCCGACATCGACGAACACGCCGCCCGCGGGGGTGTGCTGGCGCAGGAAGTCGAGCTCGTCGAGATTGTAGTCCGGATTGAACAGCGCGCCGCGCTCGGTCGCGCTGCCCTGGTGATGGAGGCGGAACGAGGCGCCCTGGTATTGCACGTCGACAGGGCCGCTGCGCAGCAGGTTGACCAGCCGCGACATCCAGGGCCGGAACGCGCCGCGCTTCAGCCCGGATCGTTGAGCGAGGCGGATGATTGCGGCCTGCGCCGCATTGGGCGCGAACGCGCCGAACGGCGCGGACGAAGGGGCATTGTCGGACGTCAAGCAGCAGATCCTCGTTGCAGGCGGCGCATGCATAGCCGGTTTTGCGGGGGACTCCAACGCTCGATCACCGGTGTCGTCCCGGGGCGCGAAGCGAACCCGGGACCCATAACCCCAGGGAGGAGTGTGATGCGACCCGCTCACTCCGAGTCTTCGTCAAACTTCCTTCCTGTGGGTATCGGTCCCGGATCTGCGCGCTTGGGGCGCGCTTGTCCGGGACGACGGAGAGAGCCTCACGCCGCCTTCCTTGGAGCCTTGCGCTGCCGCAAGAATCGCCCGAGCAGCCGACGCCTGCCCTTGCGCGGAATCAGGTCGATATCGCTGACGAGCTTGGCGCCGCCCTTGCGCCGCTCCAGCACGATCTTGCGGCTGTGGAAAGCCTCCAGCTCGGCGCGGTGCGCGACGCTGACGATGGTCGCCTTGGGCAACGCGTCGGTGACCATCTTCATCATCTTGTCCTGGCTCTTCTCGTCGAGCGCGGAGGTCGCCTCATCGAGCACGACGATATCGGGGTTGTGCAGCAGCAGCCGCGCAAAGGCGAGGCGCTGCTTCTCGCCGCCCGACAAGGTCTGGTCCCATGGTCCTTCCTCCTCGATCTTTTCCTTGAGATGATCGAGGCCGACCTTGTGCAGGGCTTCGCCGATTTCGTCCAAGGTCCAGTGGTCGGCCGCGCCGGGATAGGCGACCGCCCGCCGCAACGAGCCGGAGGGCACATAAGGCCGCTGCGGCAGCATGAACAGTCGGCGGTCGGCATGGAAATTCACGCTGCCGCCGCCCCAGGGCCATAGGCCGGCGATGGCGCGCACCAGCGTGCTTTTGCCGGTGCCGGATTCGCCGGCGACCAGGAGCCGCTCGCCGGGCTCGATCACCACCTCGGTCTCGCCGACCACCGCGGTGCCGTCGTCGAGCGTGACCGAGAGATCCTTCAGCTCCAGCATGGCCTCGCTGCTGGTCTCGCCGCGCTTGATGCGGCCGAGGCCATCGCCCTGCTCGGCGCGCTCGAGGCCGTCGAGCGACATCATCAATGAGGCGATGCGGCGCGCGCAGGCGTTCCAGTCGGCGAGCCGCGGATAATTGTCGACGAGCCAGCCGAACGCGCTCTGCACGATGGTGAAGGCGGATGCGGCCTGCATCACCTGCCCCAGCGTCATGGAGCCGTCGAGGAATTTTGGCGCGCAGAGCAGAAGCGGCACGACCGGCGCAACGAGGCTCGATCCTTGCGACACCAGCGTGGTGCGCATGTGCTGGCCGGCGAGCCGCGCCCATTGCCGCAGCACGTTCGTGAAGTTGCGATCGAGGCCGTCGCGCTCCTCCTCTTCGCCGCCGAGCAGTGCGATGCTTTCGCCGTTCTCGCGTACGCGTGTCAGGGTGTAGCGGAAATCGGCCTCGGCCTGGTTCTTATCCTCCGAGACTTGCACGAAGCGCCGGCCGATCACCGTGATCGATCCGGATGCGATCGCGGCGTAGAGCATCGCGGCGATCACGAGGAAGCCGGGAATGGTCACCGACGAGCCGCCGAGCGTGACGGTGAGCGCGCCGCCGATGGTCCAGAGCACGACGATGAAGGTCGCGGCCGACAGCAGCGCGGAGGTGACGCCGGCAATGAAATCGACCGGCGCGTCGGTGGCAATGCGAAGATCCTCCGCGATCCGGTATTCCGGATTCCCGTGATCGCCGCCGACGAGGTTGAGCTGGTAGTAGCGCCCGTTCTTGAGCCACCGTGTCAGCACGCTCGCGGTCAGCCAGGCGCGCCAGCGCCGCTGGATGCCCATGCGCGCGAACACCTGCACGACTGCGAGCACGATGCTGCCGATCGCGAGCGGGAAGAACATTGCGGTGAGATGGAAGACACTCGCCGCATCGCGCTTCTCGATGGCGTCGAAGATCGCACGATTCCAGACATTGATGCCGTATTGGAAGCCGACGGTCAGCACGATCAGCAGGACGAGACCGATCGAGAACGGCCAGGCTAGGCGGTCGCCGTTGCGGCCCCAGAAACCGCGGGCGCTGATCCAGAACCGCGTCAGCAGATAATCCTTGCGGACCTGCTCGGCTTCCTCCGGTGACAGTTCGGGGTCGGGTTCGACCAGCTCGGGCGGCGGCGGTGTCACGTCGTCGCCGTTCTCGCCTTGGATATCGATGATGGGCGGCTTCTTGCCCTGTTCGCGCGTCGCGGCCGGTTTGTGCATGAGCGGACAACGCGAAGGGAACTCAGCCGGTTCCCGTGAGGTTCCGCGGGCCCCTATTCGGCGGCGCCGTCCCTGACGCGCCTGATCCGGGCTGCCCGATGCAGAACGCGCGACAATTCCTCGATCGAATAGGGCTTTTGCACGAGATCGAAGCCGGCAACGCCCTCTTGCGACAGGGCCTGGCTGTAGCCGGTGGTCAGCACGACCGGCACGCCGATGCTGCGGTCGCGGATCGCTTGCGCCAGATCGAGCCCGGTCATCCCGGGCATCACCACGTCCGAGAACACGACGTCGAAGCGGTCGGCGTCCACGACGAGCTCGGCGAGCGCATCGGTCGCGTTGTCGATCAGAGTGATGCTGTAGCCGAGCTCGGTGAGGCCGTCGGCGGCGAAATTCGCCAGCTCGATATTGTCCTCGACCACCAAGACCGACATGCCGCTGCCGGCCACCGCCGGCGCCGTGTTGGGCGCCTGGCGCTGCGGCAGCAGGTCCGGCGGCACGCGCGGTAGATAGAGCGAGAAGGTGCTGCCGCGCCCCACCTCGCTCGTGACAGTCACTTCGCCGCCGGACTGTCTGGCGAAGCCGAACACCTGGGACAGGCCAAGGCCGGTGCCGTGGCCGACCTGCTTGGTGGTGAAGAACGGCTCGAAGATGCGCCCGAGCCGCGCGGCGGGAATGCCGACACCGGTGTCGCTGACGGTTACGCGGACGAAGCCGTGGCCTGCCATGCCCGGGCCAGTCGATGCCAGCGTGTCCGGAACGGCCGTCGTGGCCTCGACCTTGAAGACGATTCGCCCCTGGCCCTGCATGGCATCGCGCGCATTGGTCGCCATGTTGATCAGCGCCGTCTCGAACTGGCTGGCATCGGCATTGACGAGGCACGGCTCCGCCGGCAGCTGCATGACGATCTCGATCGCGGGGCCCAGCAGCGTGGCGAGCATGTCGTGCAGCGACTGCACCCGCGCGCCGACGTCGAACACCTCCGGCTTGAGGGTCTGGCGCCGCGCGAAGGCGAGCAGCTGCGAGGTCAGCTTGGCCGCGCGCGCCACCGAATCCGCGATGGCCGTGATGTAGCGCTGTCGCCGCTCCTCCGTCAGCTGCGGACGGTTCAAGAGATCGACCGAAGCGCGGATCACCGTCAGCAGATTGTTGAAGTCGTGCGCGACGCCGCCGGTGAGCTGGCCGAGCGCTTCCAGGCGCTGGCTGTGCTTCAGCGCCTCCTCGGCCTCGCGCCGCTTTGCAGCCTCCGCCTGGAGGTGCTGGGTGCGCCGCAGAGCGAGCGCCAGCAGCAGGAACAGCAGCGCGGTGGCGGGGATGCCGAACACCAGATGCTGGCCGATGGTGGCGAGCCAGCGGGCGCGGATCGCCGAGGTCTCGAGTCCGGCGCTGACATAGATCGGATATTCGGCGACGCGCCGGTAGGCGATGCGCCGCTCAATCCCGTCCGAGGGCCAGGCGACGGTGATCAGGCCGTGCTGGGGCTGGGCCGCGATTTTCTGGCCCACCGGTCCGGTCGGATCGAGCCGAAGCTCGTGGTCGAGCCGGGGAAAATGCGTGAGCATGGCGCCGTCGGTGCGGCCCATCGCAAGGAAGCTGCCGGGATCGGACCCGATTCTGGCGTAGAAGCTCTCGAAATATTCCGGCAGCACCGAAGCCTGGATCACGCCGATGAAGCGGCCGTCGTCGGACTCGCGGCGGCGGCTGACCCCGAAGAAGCGGGCGCCCTGATAGGGCGGCCGTGGCGTCAGGGCCGTGCCGATGAACGTGCCGATGCTCTGGTCGACATGGGCATAGAAGTAGTCGCGGTCGCCAAAGCTCAGGTCCGGCGGCGGCGAGACGAGGCTGTTGACCAGCGCCTTCCCGTTCGCATCGAAGATCCAGGCCGATTTGAGCTGCGGCAGCGAATCGCTCAGCCGCTTCAGCCGGCGATGCAGCGTCGGCTCCCGGGCGCGGATGGTGTCGTCGGGCAGGCCGCGCACGACCTCGTTGAGCTCGGCGAGGCTGCGATCGATGGTCTCGAATACCTTGAGCGCGTGCTCATGGGCGACATCGACCGTGCGCTCGATCTCGCGGTCGGCGGTATCCTTGATCGATGTGTAGGAGATCGCGGCGGCGACGGCGAACAGCGCAATCGGCAGCGCCAGGGATGCCGCCATCATCCACTGCAACAGCCTCAGCGAGTTGCGTTGCGCCCTCTGCACAGTCGCTCCGTCCCTGCCGGGAGCTTAACTGAATCCCGCGTGAGGAAGGAAGCAGCTTGTGCTGGAACCGCTGGTTGCGAGCCGGAAACTTGCGCGCCTAGCGGGTCAGAGAAACTTCTGCTCGAATTGACGGCAAATGCAGGACACCCCGGCCGTTTGGCCGGGGCGCAAAAGGGGGGACTTCGCCTCAGATCTGCCGTTCGACCATCTTGAGCTTGAGCTCGGCGATGGCTTCGGCCGGGTTGAGGCCCTTCGGGCAGGCCTTGGCGCAGTTCATGATGGTGTGGCAGCGGTAGAGCCGGAACGGATCCTCGAGATTGTCGAGCCGCTCGCCGGTCGCCTCATCCCGCGAATCCGACACCCAGCGGTTGGCCTGGAGCAGCGCGGCGGGGCCGAGATAGCGCTCGCTGTTCCACCAATAGCTCGGGCAGGAGGTCGAGCAGCAGGCGCAGAGGATGCACTCGTAGAGGCCGTCGAGCTTCTCGCGGTCCTCGTGGCTCTGGCGCCATTCCTTCTGCGGCGTTGGCGAGGTGGTCTTCAGCCAGGGCTCGACCGAGGCGTACTGCGCGTAGAAATTGGTGAGGTCGGGGACGAGGTCCTTCACCACCGGCTGGTGCGGCAGCGGGTTGATCTTCACCGCGCCGTCCTTCACGTCGTGCATCGACTTGGTGCAGGCCAGCGTGTTCTGGCCGTCGATGTTCATGGCGCAGGAGCCGCAGACGCCTTCGCGGCAGGAGCGGCGGAAGGTCAGCGACGGGTCGATGTGGTTCTTGATCCAGATCAGGCCGTCCAGCACCATCGGACCGCAATCATTGGTGTCGACGTAATAGGTGTCGACGCTCGGATTCTTGCCGTCATCCGGATTCCAGCGATAGACCTTGAACTCGCGGAGCTCGGTCGCGCCCGCAGGCTTCGGCCAGGTCTTGCCGCCTGATATCTTGGAGTTCTTCGGAAGTGCGAATTCAACCATTCGATTAAGGCCTTCGCTGTTCGATCAATACAAGCGCGACGTTTAGTAAACGCGAGCTTTGGGCGGGATGTACTGAACGTCGTTGGTCATGGTGTAGTTGTGAACCGGGCGATACTCGATCCTGACCTTGCCGGCATCGTCCAGCCAGGCCAGCGTGTGCTTCATCCAGTTCATGTCGTCGCGCTCCGAGAAGTCCTCGCGGGCATGGGCGCCGCGGCTCTCGGTGCGGTTGGCGGCCGAGTTCATCGTCACCACCGCCTGCGAGATCAGGTTGTCGAATTCCAGCGTCTCGACGAGGTCCGAATTCCACACCAGCGAGCGGTCGGACACGGCGATGTCGGTGATGCCGCTGTGGACCTTCGCAATCAGGTTCTGGCCTTCGCTCAGCACCTCGCCGGTGCGGAACACCGCGCAATTGTTCTGCATCACGTGCTGCATGCCTTCGCGCAGCTTTGCGGTCGGCGTGCCGCCCGAGGCATAGCGGTAATGGTCGAGACGGCCGAGTGCCATCTCGGCCGAGTTCGCCGGCAGCTCGGGCTGCTTGGCGTTGGGCGTGAGCTTTTCGGCGAGGCGCAGCGCGGCGGCGCGGCCGAACACGACGAGGTCGATCAGCGAGTTGGAGCCGAGGCGGTTGGCGCCGTGCACGGAGACGCAGGCGGCTTCGCCGATCGCCATCAGGCCGGGGATCACCGCGTTGTCGTCGCCGTCCTTCTTGGTCAGCACCTCGCCGTGATAGTTCGTGGGGATGCCGCCCATGTTGTAATGCACGGTCGGCACGATCGGGATCGGCTCGCGCGTCACGTCGACATTGGCGAAGATCTTGGCCGATTCCGAGATGCCCGGCAGGCGCTCGGCGAGCACCGCGGGATCGAGATGGTCGAGATGCAGGAAGATATGGTCCTTCTTCTTGCCGACGCCCCGTCCTTCGCGGATCTCGATGGTCATCGCGCGCGAGACCACGTCGCGCGAGGCGAGGTCCTTGGCCGACGGCGCATAGCGCTCCATGAAGCGCTCGCCCTCGGAGTTGACGAGATAGCCGCCTTCGCCGCGCGCACCCTCGGTGACGAGGCAGCCCGAGCCGTAGATGCCGGTCGGGTGGAACTGGACGAACTCCATGTCCTGCATCGGCAGGCCGGCGCGCAGCACCATGCCGCCGCCGTCGCCGGTGCAGGTGTGCGCAGAGGTGCAGGAGGCATAGGCGCGGCCGTAGCCGCCGGTCGCCAGGATCGTGGTCTGGGCGCGGAAGCGATGCAGCGTGCCGTCGTCGAGCTTGAGCGCGATGACGCCGCGGCAGGTGCCCTGGTCGTCCATGATCAGGTCGATGGCGAAGAACTCGATGAAGAACTCAGCCGCGTGGCGCAGCGACTGACCGTACATCGTGTGCAGCATGGCGTGGCCGGTGCGGTCGGCGGCGGCGCAGGTGCGCTGCGCCTGGCTCTTGCCGAACTCGGTGGTCATGCCGCCGAACGGACGCTGGTAGATCTTGCCGTCCTCGGTGCGCGAGAACGGCACGCCCCAATGTTCGAGCTCGTAGACCGCGTCGGGCGCGTTGCGCACCATGTATTCGATCGCGTCCTGGTCACCGAGCCAGTCCGACCCCTTCACGGTGTCGTACATGTGCCAGCGCCAGTCATCCTTGTGCATGTTGCCGAGCGAAGCGGAGATGCCGCCCTGCGCCGCGACCGTGTGCGACCGGGTCGGAAACACTTTCGTAATGCAGGCGGTGCGGAGGCCCGCTTCGCTGCAGCCGACGACCGCGCGCAGGCCCGCGCCACCGGCGCCGACCACGACGACGTCATAGGTGTGGTCTTCGATCGGATAGGCTTTTCCGTTGGTGGCGGGAGCGCCGTTGCCCTTGCCATTCGTCTCAGCGGCCATGGGTTACACTCCGGAAGAAAGCTTCAGGATCGCATAGGTCGAGGCGAGCGCCACGGCGACCGAGAAGAAATTGTTGAGCATGATCGCGGTGAGCTTCAGCTTCTCGTTATGGACGTAGTCCTCGATCACCACCTGCATGCCGATCTTCATGTGCCAGGCGCTGGCGAAGATGAAGAGGAGCAGGATCACCGCAACGGGAATGGAGCTCAGGGTCTGCGCCGCGTAGACCTGGTTGCGGCCGAGCAGCATCATGATGATCACCAGCGCGGGGATCATCAGCAGCGTCATGGCAACGCCGGTGATGCGCTGGCGCCAGAAATCGGTCGTGCCGGAATGCGCGGCGCCGAGATTGCGGACGCGCCCGAGCGGCGTGCGCATCGAGGGCCGCTTCGGAGAGCCGTGGGATTCGTCAAAGCTCATCGGCCGCCTCCGTTCGCATAGGCGATGATCCAGATCAGCACCGTCAGCGCGATGCCGCCGATCAGGGCGCCCCAGGTCAGCGCTTCGCGCTCATTGGCCTTGAAGCCGTAGCCGAGATCCCAGACGAAATGCCGGATGCCGCTGAGCATATGGTGCATCAGGGCCCAAGTGTAGCCGAACACGATCAGCCGGCCGATGATGCTGCCGGAGAAGGCCTGGACATGGGCATAGGCGGCCGGGCCGGAGGCCGCGGCAACCAGCCACCAGACCAGCAGCAGGGTTCCGACATAGAGGGCGATACCGGTGGCACGATGGACGATGGACAGGGCCATCGTCAGCGTCCAGCGATAGGTTTGGATGTGCGGCGAAAGCGGTCGTTCGATCCGTGCGGTCATGGGCGGCTTTTGATGTTTGTTGCGGCCCAGCATGGGGCGCGCGGGGATCGCGAGAGGTCGGCTCTATTTACGGAGTCGATTTGGCCTGCGCAATCACCAAATCGCCATAAACGGAACCCGGGTTCAGCTCTATGGCCTTGATGAACCAAGGCCAATCAAGGTCTTGGTATACCAGCATATCGGTCCGCCAACGAAAGTGTGAATATAAGTTCACTCTTTTATTCCGAGCGTATGGCGCATTGAAATCACTATTGGAACGCCTCTAAGCCGCCTCGGGCCCCGTGATCGCAACTCGCGAGGGGCATCGCCGAGGGTGAGCCGGCCCGGCCACCGCCCGACCGCGGTTCTCGTCGCGCGCAACGGTTCCTGCAGCGCGGGCGGACATGCGCAGCCTGCATTCCACCCCAGCCGGGCCCCGCGACGTGTCGACCGGCTGGATCGGATCGCCTACAGCTTGCCGACGCGGCCGGCTCTGAACGTGCGTATCGGGCCGGCAGGCCGGGCAGGTCTGGGGTGATTGCAGGTCTTGATATCAGGGACTTTGTCGAGCTCGCGCTGCTGCTGATCGCAACCGGCGCGCTCTCGGGATTCCTGGCCGGCGTGTTCGGCATCGGCGGCGGCGCGATTCTCGTGCCGGTGTTCTACGAATGCTTCCGCATCGCCGGCGTGCCGCTGGAGGTGCGGATGCCGCTCTGCGTCGGCACCTCGCTCGCCGTGATCATCCCCACCTCGATCCGCTCTTTCCAGGCGCATTACAAGCGCGGCGCCGTCGACATGGCGATCCTGCGGGTCTGGTGGCTGCCGATCCTGATCGGCGTCATCGCCGGCAGCGTGGTCGCGCGCTTCGCGCCGGAGCGGCTGTTCAAGATCGTGTTCGTCGCCGTCGCCTGGTCAGCCGCGGTCCGGCTGATCTTCGCCCGCGAGACCTGGAAGCTTGGCGATGATCTGCCGAAGGGCCCGTTGATGCGCGTCTACGGCTTCGGCGTCGGCATTCTCTCGACCCTGATGGGCATCGGCGGCGGCCTGTTCTCGAACCTGCTGATGACCTTCTACAGCCGTCCCATTCATCAGGCGGTCGCGACCTCCTCCGCGCTCGCGGTGCTGATCTCCATCCCCGGCGCGCTCGGCTACATCTATGCCGGCCGGCCTGCTGCCGCGAACTATCCGGCCGTCGCAGCGCTGCAAGTGCCATTCGCGCTCGGCTACGTCTCGCTGATCGGCGCCGTGCTGGTGATGCCGATGAGCCTCGTCACCGCGCCGCTGGGCGTGAAGGCCGCACATGCGATGTCGAAGCGCACGCTGGAGATGGCGTTCGGGTGCTATCTGTTGATCGTCGGCAGCCGGTTTGTGCTGAGTCTGGTGGGCGGGCAGTAGCCGCCACGACCTCCGTCATTGCGAGCGAAGCGAAGCAATCCAGTGGTAGGGTGGGTTAGCGGAGCGTAATCCACCGCTTCTGTCTCCGCAGAGGGTTACGCTCCGCTAACCCACTCTACGAACTAGTCCTTCAATCGCACCTCGCTGTGGAACCATGATCGGAGATCGCCGATGCCTTCGATGCGACCGGAATCGGAAAGTACCTTCAATCGCGCAGCAATCACTTCGCCTTCGATCGGCAATCCAAGCTCTTTGCAGCGATCCAACACATAGCTGACCATCATCGCGGTTTTCCGCCAAGTCGGCTCCATGACCGAGAAAATGATCTCGTCGAGCTGCTTTTCGGTCACCGACGCCGGGAGTTGCACCTCATCCCACGTGAGTTCGCAGATATATCTTAGCGGTTCTCGATCAGATTTCGGCGGCTCTAGATCCGGGTACTGATCGTAGATTGGCTGGAGCAGCTCGTCCTCTAAGGCGACAACGACTTCCTCAAGCCAATCTTCGAGCTCGATCCGCTCAGCCTTGCCAAGTGCCGCGATCGCCATTCGAGCCTCGTCGAGGGCCCTATAAGCATCGAGGAGATGATCGTTGATCCGGACAGCCTGCTCGCGCTTCATGCATCTCCCCGCACTGGAGCATTTGCCCCCTCACTTCTTCGCGTAAATATCCTTGTACGTCTCGCGCAAGACATTCTTCTGCACCTTGCCCATCGTGTTGCGCGGCAGCTCGTCGACCACGAACACCCGCTTCGGCATCTTGAATTTCGCGAGGCGCCCTTCGAGGCCCTTCAACACGGCTGCTTCATCGATGCTCGCGCCGGGCTGGCGCACCAGCACCGCGGTGACGCCTTCGCCGAAATCGGCATGCGGCACGCCGATCACGGCGGACTCCACCACGCCGGGCATGGCGTCAATCTCGCTCTCGATTTCCTTCGGGTAGACGTTGAAGCCGCCCGAGATCACGAGATCCTTGCCGCGGCCGAGGATGTGCACGTAACCCTTCGCATCGATCTTGCCGAGATCGCCGGTGATGAAGAAGCCATCAGGCCGGAACTCGGCCTTGGTCTTCTCCGGCATGCGCCAATAGCCCTTGAAGACGTTCGGCCCCTTCACCTCGATCATGCCGATTTCGTCGCGCGGCAGCTCTTTCCCCGTCTCGGGATCAGTGACGCGCACAGAGACGCCCGGCAGCGGGAAGCCGACCGCGCCGGGCACGCGCTCGCCGTCATAGGGATTCGACGTGTTCATGTTGGTTTCGGTCATGCCGTAGCGCTCGAGCACGGCATGTCCGGTGCGCGCCGACCATTCGCGATGCGTCTCGGCCAAGAGCGGCGCCGAGCCCGAGATGAACAGCCGCATGTGCTTGGTCGTCTCATGCGACAGCGCGGGGTTCTGCAGCAGGCGGGTGTAGAAGGTCGGCACACCCATCAGCACCGTCGCGCGTGCCATCAGCTTGATGATCAGGTCCGGATCGAGCTTCGGCAGGAAGATCATCGAGGCGCGCGCGAACAGCGTCACGTTGGTCGCCACGAACAGGCCGTGGGTGTGGTAGACCGGCAGCGCGTGGATCAGGACGTCCCTATCGGTGAAGCGCCAATAGTCGACGAGCGAAAGCGAGTTGGACGCCAGATTGTCATGGGTCAGCATGGCGCCCTTGGAGCGGCCGGTGGTGCCCGAGGTGTAGAGGATCGCGGCGAGATCGTCGTTTTCACGCGGCACTGTCGTGAACTCGCGGCTCGCTCTGTCGGCGGCCTCCGTCAGCGAGCCCTTGCCGTCAGCCCCGAGCGTCTCGACCTTTGCCTTCACTTTTGCGGCGATCGGGGCGAGCCCTTCCGCCTTGGCGGGATCGCAGACCACGAGCGACGGCTCGGCATCGCCGATGAAGTAGTCGAGCTCGTTGAGCGTATAGGCCGTGTTCAGCGGCAGATAGACCGCGCCGGCGCGCACCGTGCCGAGATAGAGCACGATGTTGGCGACCGACTTCTCCACCTGCACCGCGACGCGGTCGCCGGGCTTCACGCCACGGGCGACCAGCACGTTCGCCATCTGGCCCGCGCGCGCGATCAGATCGCCATAGCTGATATGGGCGCCGTCATGCGTCTCGATCGCGAGCCGCTTCTGACCGGCGAGGCCCTCGAACAGGCGGGAAAACAGGTTGGCGTTGGCAGCTTGGTTCATGCAACATTCCTCGCCGGCACAGGCCGGTCAAAACCGAGGGCTGGATTAGCAAAAACCGCCCCGATGAAGCAACGGAGACAGTTTGCATGTCAAAAAGCGGGAAACGCGTGGCCTGGGTCACGGGCGGTGGCAGCGGGATCGGGGAGGCCGGCGCCGAGGCGCTAGCTGCCGACGGCTGGACGGTAGTGGTGTCCGGCCGGCGCAAGGATGCGCTGGAGGCCGTGGTGGCGAACATCACCAGGGACGGTGGGGCGGCCGAGGCCATTGCACTCGACGTCTCCAGCGCGGCCGCAGCCCAGAAGGCAGCCGACCAGATCGTCGCAAAGCACGGCCGCATCGACCTCCTCGTCAACAATGCCGGCATCAATGTTCCCAAGCGCAGCTGGAAGGACATGGAGCTGGAAGGCTGGGACAGACTGGTCCAGGTCAATCTCAACGGCGTGCTCTATTGCATGCGCGCGGTGCTGCCGACGATGCGCAAGCAGCAGGACGGTTCCATCATCAATGTCTCGTCCTGGGCCGGCCGTCACGTCTCCAAGATGCCGGGCCCGGCCTACACCACCACCAAGCATGCGGTGCTGGCGCTGACGCATTCCTTCAACATGGACGAATGCGTCAACGGCCTGCGCGCCTGCTGCCTGATGCCGGGCGAGGTGGCGACGCCGATCCTGAAGCTGCGTCCGGTGGTGCCGAGCGAAGCGGAGCAGGCGAAGATGCTGCAATCGGAAGACCTCGGCCGCACCATCGCCTTCATCGCGGGCATGCCGGCCAGAGTCTGCATCAACGAAGTGCTGATCAGCCCGACGCATAATCGCGGATTCATCCAGACCCCGAACAACAGGGATTGAGGCGAGGCGGAGCCGCAAACTCGTCATTGCGAGCGAAGCGAAGCAATCCAGAAATGTGCCCGCGGAGACAGTCTGGATTGCTTCGTCGCAAGGGCTCCTCGCAATGACGGCGGATGGGCCCACACGGACATCCCCGCCGATAGTTTCACCCATCACAAAGAATTTTTCCTCGAAACCGCACCCCGAACCCTCCCGTAGTTCGGTCCAACGACGGCACTGCTGCATCACCCCTCGACTGTCGCAGGCGCCGTTGTTGCCCCAACTCAACGCCGGCCATCGCCGGTCTCAATTCAATCGGGAGACTTTCTCATGTCGAAGCGCATTGCCTATCTCGCTGCCGCCGCCTTCAGCGTCCTGGCCATCACCGCGACCGTCGTCGCGCCCGCAAGCGCCGAGGAAAAGACCGTCATGGTCGGCGGCGCCGCGATGTTCCCCTCGAAGAACATCGTCCAGAACGCGGTCAACTCCAAGGACCACACCACGCTGGTGGCGGCGGTGAAGGCCGCGGGCCTCGTGCCGACGCTCGAAAGCAAGGGCCCGTTCACCGTGTTCGCGCCGACCAACGCCGCCTTCGGCAAGCTGCCGGCCGGCACCGTCGACAGCCTCGTCAAGCCCGAGAACAAGGCGACGCTGACCAAGATCCTCACCTACCACGTCGTGCCCGGCAAGCTCGAGGCCTCCGACCTCACCGACGGCAAGAAGCTGAAGACCGCCGAAGGCGAGGAGCTGACGGTCAAGAAGATGGACGGCAAGGTCTGGATCGTCGACGCCAAGGGCGGCACCTCCATGGTGACGATCTCCAACGTCAACCAGTCCAACGGCGTGATCCATGTGGTCGACACCGTGCTGATGCCGGCCTCGTAACACCGCGCGATCCTGTTTCATCCCCGAACAGGATGGTCTCAGACCGCGAGCCGGGGATACCCGGCTCGCTTTTTTGTGACCACAATAGCCTCGCGGCATCGATTCGATGGCGGGCGGGATGTAACGAAAGCCGAAACACCGGCGTATAATTGCTGTCACACGACCTCAGAATGGAACCCGCCATGGCGAGCCTCACAGTCACCGACGAGCAGGTCACGGCTATCAAGTCCAAAGTGATCCAGCCGGCCTGGGTGCGGGTCATGCACTGGGTCAACGCTTTCGCCATGATCCTGATGATCCTGTCGGGCTGGCAGATCTACAACGCCTCGCCGCTGTTCGACTTCCGCTTTCCGCGCGAGTACACGCTCGGCGGCTGGCTCGGTGGCGGCCTGCTCTGGCACTTTGCGGCGATGTGGCTCTTGATGATCAACGGCCTCGCCTATCTCATCACCGGCTTCGCCACCGGCCGCTTCCGCAAAAAACTGCTGCCGATCACGCCGGCGGGCGTGCTCCATGACGTCAGGGCGGCGCTGACCTTCAAGCTCGGCCATGACGATCTCACCGTCTACAACTACGTGCAGCGCCTGCTCTATGCCGGCATCATCGTGGTCGGCGTGCTGATCGTGCTCTCCGGCCTCGGCATGTGGAAGCCAGTGCAGCTCTATTATCTCGTGATGCTGTTCGGCGACTATCC
This sequence comes from Bradyrhizobium sp. NC92, assembly GCF_025200865.1. Taxonomy (NCBI): domain Bacteria; kingdom Pseudomonadati; phylum Pseudomonadota; class Alphaproteobacteria; order Hyphomicrobiales; family Nitrobacteraceae; genus Bradyrhizobium; species Bradyrhizobium sp. NC92. Next base: position 42,690 of record NZ_CP104171.1, on the reverse strand, counting down.
GACCGCGCGCTACGTGCACTTCTTCTGCATGGCCGCGATTTGTGCCTTCCTCGTCATTCACGTCCTGCTCGCGCTGCTGGTGCCGAAGAGCCTGCGTGCGATGATCATTGGCCGCTGATTAGGAGACCCGTCATGGCCAAGCGTCCGTTTCTGATCCCCGGCGTCGACAAGCGGCTGCTGATCAAGGACTCCATCAAGACCATGCCCGACCTCACCCGCCGCCGCTTCATCGCCGGCGGCGCCAGCCTGGGTGCGCTGACGCTGCTCACCGGCTGCGACGTCGTCGACTCGTCCTCGGCCGAGGAGATGCTGAAGAGCGTCTCGAAGTTCAACGACGCGGTGCAGGCCTTCATCTTCAATCCCGACGCGCTGGCGCCGACCTTCCCCGAAAGCGCGATCACAAAACCGTTCCCGTTCAACGCCTATTACGACCTCGACGACGCGCCCGAGGTCTTGGCCGCGGACTGGAAGCTCGAGGTGCGCGGCCTCGTCGACAACAAGAAGTCCTGGACGCTGGAGGAGCTCTACAAGCTCCCGCAGGTGACGCAGATCACGCGACACATCTGTGTGGAGGGCTGGAGCGCGATCGGCAGCTGGACCGGCACGCCCTTGCGCGATTTCCTGAAACTGATCGGCGCCGACACGCGCGCGAAATATGTCTGGTTCCAGTGCGCCGACAAGGACGGCTACAACTCCCCGCTGGACATGCGCAGCGCGCTGCATCCGCAGACGCAGATGACGTTCAAATACGCAAACGAGATCCTGCCGCGCGCCTACGGCTTCCCGATGAAGATCCGCGTGCCCACAAAGCTCGGCTTCAAGAATCCGAAATACGTGGTCTCGATGGAAGTCACCAACGACTACAAGGGCGGCTATTGGGAAGACCAGGGGTATAATTCGTTCAGTGGGAGTTGAGGCGAACTCCACTGCCGTAGGGCGGATTAGCGAAGCGTAATCCGCCATGCGTCCGCGCTTGCCGAACGAAGTTGGTGGATTACGCTTCGCTAATCCACCCTGTACCCTTGTGGGGTTCGTGGCGGCCTTCGGATGTAGACTGGCCGTCCGGGCCGATCCGCCGGGAGCAGCCTTGTCCACCTGTGCCTCGAGCACCGACGTAGGAACCGCGCCCCGGCGGAGCGACCGCGATCGAGATCCGGTAGGAGGTCGCGCCAAGAGCGCCGGTACAGGGACTGATCAGGATCGTGGTGGCCCGCCTTGCGAGCAAGGAGGTCTCAACAATGATCGAAGATGTACGCTGGTTCGTCGGGATCGACTGGGCAACGCGGAGCCATAGCGTTTGCCTGCTGGATGCCGCGGGAAGACAGGTTGCGCAGCACGAGTTCGACCATGGCGGCGCCGGGCTGACGGAGTTGCGTGACTGGCTGCTGGAGAAGACCAAGGCCGCACCGGGACAGATCGCCGTGGCGATCGAGATGCCGCACGGCCCGGTGGTGGAGATGCTGCTCGAGCACGGGTTTGCGGTGTTTGCCATCAATCCCAAGCAACTGGATCGCTTCCGCGATCGCTTCACGGTGGCCGGTGCCAAGGACGACCGCCGCGATGCTCATGTGCTCGGCGCCTCGCTGCGCACTGACCGTGCTGCTTTCCGTCGGCTTGTGGCAGACGATGCGGCGATGATTGAGCTGCGGGAGTGGTCGCGCCTGGCGGACGAACTGCAGCAGGAACGCACGCGGCTTGCCAACCGCTTGCGTCAGCAGTTGTGGCGATATTATCCCCAGGCCACCAAGTTGACCGACGATGTCGCCGACGAATGGTTCCTGGCGCTTTGGCAGAAGGTGCCGACCCCCGCCAGTGCGGTCAAGGCCAGCGAGAAGGCCATCGCAGGTGTTCTCAGGGACTATCGTATCCGCCGTCTCAATGCGGCGACGGTGCTCGGGACTTTGCGCGAGGCACCGCTGTTCGTAGCCCCCGGCACGACGGAGGCAGCCTGCGCTCACATCCGCAGCCTGGCGGCACGTCTGCACCTGGTCAATCGGCAGATCAAAGAGGCTCATCAGAACCTGGACCGGCTATGTGCCGAGTTCGAAGGAGAGGAGAAGCCGTCGGGGCAGAGCTCGGAGCAGTGCGACGTGACGATCCTACGCTCCTGGCCAGGAATCGGCAGGATCAATCTCGCCACACTGCTCGCCGAGGCCGCAGAGCCCCTGCGCAGACGAGATTACCATGCTCTGCGCGCCTTGGCAGGGGCTGCGCCGGTGACGCGGCAAAGCGGCAAACAACGCTTCGTGATCCGCCGCCTCGCCTGCAACAGGCGGCTACAGAGCGCCGTCCATCACTGGTCGCGTGTCGCCATCCAACACGACGCTGCCAGCAGGCGACGGTATGATGCCTTGCGCAGAAAAGGACACGGTCACGCGCGGGCTCTGCGCAGCGTGGGAGATCGCTTGCTTTTTGCCCTGTGCACGACGCTCAAGCGACAGACCCCATACGATGCGGACCATAACGGCACAAAGAACTCCGCGAACGGGTGAGCCCCATTCCTTTGTTCGGCCGGGCGACCATTCCTTCGTCCCGACCTGCCGAGCGCCAGAGCGCCGCCCGCAGATGCTGTCCAGGATGCCGAAGGCACCGGCAAAGCCGGCGCGCAGCGTCCTGGACTGCATCGAGCACGGCGCTACCATATTGCCCTATAAGGACGTTCCCCTTGACCAAGGGTAGGAGGTCCTACGGCACCGTCTATTTGGCTGGGCCCACCTTGCGCTGGCACAGCGCCGCTACCGCCCCCAGCGCCAGCAGCGCCGCCGACACATTCAGCGCGTAGCTCAAGCTTCCCAGCGCATCGGTGATCGCGCCGACCACGATCGGCCCGAGCGTCTGGCCGACGCCGAACGAGATGGTCATCGCCGCGATCGCGGTCGGCCACACAGGCGGCGGATAGTTGAAGCGGACGAAGGCGGTGGTCGAGCCGACCACGGCGAAGAAGGCGACGCCGAACACAACCGCGGAGACCGCGAGCCAAGCCGGCGAATGCCCGAGCATCGGCAGGGCTGCGCCCAGCGCGTTGGTGCCGAGGATGATGGCAGTGGCAAGTCCGCCGCGATCGAGCGCCAGCACGGCGCGCCAGGCCCAGGGCGTCACGAAGGCGGACAGGCCGATCAGGCTCCAGAACGCCGCCTGCGCCGCGGCTCCGCCGCCGCCGTCGCGCACATAGGCGATCATGAAGGTCATGTAGGCGATGTAGCCCGCGCCGAACAGGAAATAGCCGGCGAGATAAATCAGCACCGGCAGGATCGCGAACGAGGTGTGGCTGCCTTCCGAGAAGCGCGCGCCGCTCTCGATGCGGATCAGGAACAGCGGCACGGTCATCGCGACCGACAGCAGCGTCAGCGCCCACCAGACGATCCACCACGAGCCCGGCCCGAAATATTGCAGCGTGAACGGAGCGATCAGCCCCGAGGACAGAATGCCGATGCCGGGCCCGGCATAGAACAGGCTCAGCAGGAAATTGGCCCGCTCCGGACGCGACTGGGCGATGGTGGCGGCAAGCGCGCCACCGGCGACGAAGCCGGCCGCCGCGCCCAGGCCCAGCACCAGGCGCGCCAGGCTCAGTGCCACGAAATTGCCGGTCAGTGCGCAGGTCGCGAGCGCGGCGACGCAGGCGAGGGTTCCGCCGCGGATCGCGCCGGCCCAGCCGACGCGCTGGATCAGGCGGGACGCCACCAGCGCGCCGACGAGATAGCCGACGGCGTTGATCGTGTTCATGAAACCGGCCGCCGAGTAGGACCAGCCGAGGTCCTCCCGCATGTCCGGCAGCACCAGCGCATAGGCAAAGCGGCCGATGCCGAGCCCGACCGTCGCGGCCAGCGACAGGGTCAGGATCAGCCGCGCGGGGTGTGCGTCGGGCAGGGGGCGATCAGGTGCGTGCAAGGGGTACTCCGGCCTGCCCAGTGTGGCAGGCCCCGCCCGCCTTGCACAGCCGCACCCCGGCAATGGTGTCTTGCCAAGCGTGCAACGCCGCTCTAGCACTCCGGCCGACCTGTCATTCCGGGGCGCACGCGAAGCGGGCGAGCCCGGAATCCATAACCCCGGCTGGTGGTTATGGATTCCGGGCCCGCGCATCCAAGTCGGCTGTTGCCGACTTGGACAACCAAGATGCCGAACTCGGGTAAACCCGAGGTCGGCGGCGCGTCCCGGAATGACGAGAGAGGATCAAGAAGGACACGACCATGGCGACCCACAAACTGCTGCTGCTCCCCGGCGACGGTATCGGCCCCGAGGTGATGGGCGAGGTGAAGCGGCTGATCGACTGGCTCAATGCGGCCGGGATCGCCAAGTTCGAGACCGACACCGGCCTCGTCGGCGGCTCCGCCTATGACGCGCACAAGGTCTCGATCTCCGAGGGCGACATGGCCAAGGCCAAGGACGCCGACGCTGTGATTTTTGGTGCGGTCGGCGGCCCGAAGTGGGATGCCGTGCCTTACGAGGTGCGCCCGGAAGCCGGCCTCTTGCGTCTGCGCAAGGATCTCGCCCTGTTCGCCAACCTCCGCCCGGCCGTGTGCTACCCGGCGCTGGCGGATGCCTCGAGCCTGAAGCGCGAGGCGGTCGAGGGCCTCGACATCGTCATCGTGCGCGAGCTCACCGGCGGCGTCTATTTCGGCGAGCCGAAGACCATCACCGATCTCGGCAACGGCCAGAAGCGTGCCATCGATACCCAGGTCTACGACACCTATGAGATCGAGCGCATCGGCCGCGTCGCCTTCGAGCTTGCCAGGAAGCGCAAGAACAAGGTGACGTCGATGGAGAAGCGCAACGTCATGAAGTCGGGCGTGCTCTGGAACGAGGTCATGACTCAGGTCCACAAGCGCGAATACCCCGATGTCACGCTCGAGCATCAGCTCGCCGATTCCGGCGGCATGATGCTGGTGAAATGGCCGAAGCAGTTCGACGTCATCGTCACCGACAATCTGTTCGGCGACATGCTGTCCGACATCGCGGCGATGCTCACCGGCTCGCTCGGCATGCTGCCCTCGGCCTCGCTCGGCGAGGTCGACGTCAAGACCAAGAAGCGCAAGGCGCTGTACGAGCCCGTGCACGGCTCGGCGCCAGACATCGCCGGCAAGGGCCTCGCCAATCCCATCGCGATGATCTCGTCCTTCGGCATGGCGCTGCGCTATTCCTTCGACATGGGCGATCTCGCCGACAAGGTCGACCAGGCCATCGCCGCCGTGCTCGCCAGCGGCCTGCGCACCGCCGACATCAAGTCGGAAGGTACCACGTCCGCCTCGACCACGCAGATGGGCGAAGCGATCCTGAAGGAATTGCAAAAGCTGCACGCGTAAGCGGCAAGCACAGAATCGTAGCAATCGTAGGGTGGGCAAAGCGTAGCGTGCCCACCAGTCGATCGCGATTAGTTAGAGAGAGATGGTGGGCACGGCGCGTTGCGCCTTTGCCCACCCTTGTATTAGCGCGCCGGGTTAGGATGGCCCCGTTCCGTGAGGAATGGCCCAGCCCGGGTGGCCGCCCGAGCTGGGCCGCCGATCGATCGGATCGATGCCCATCGAAGCCTTGAAGGGCTGCGTTTCGTAGCAAGATCGCGGTCGGCACTTCATCGGGACCCGCATGGTTGAACGAACTTCAGGTTCGCATTCACAAGGGAGGGTCGAGGAAGATGGCCAAGCGTATCACGATCTGTGCCGGGATCGATACCGGCAAACATAAGCTCGACGTGGCGGTCGACGGCAGCTCGGAGCAATGGCAGGTCGACAACACGGTAGAAGGCCACCAGGCGCTGGTGGAGTGGCTGAAGCGCCGCAAGGTCAAGCGGATAGGGATCGAGGCCAGGGGAGGCTACGAGCAGGCGGTGGTCGCCGAGCTGCGGCGCAAGCGGTTCGTCGTCATCCTGTTTCAGCCGAAGCAGGTCTGTGCCTATGCCACGTTCCATCAGCTGTTGGCCAAGAACGACAAGATCGACGCGGCGCTGATCGCGATGTGCACTGCTGCGGTCAAGACGATCCATCCCGCTCCGGATCCGCGCCTGCAGCCCTTTGCCGAGCATCTGACGATGATCGACCAGATCACGGAGGACATCGCAAGACTGAAGAACCGGCTCGAGAGTTGCCGCGACACGCGGATTCAAGGGATTTGGAAGGCGCAGATCGCGCTCCTGGCCAAGTCCAAACGAGCCGAACTCAAAGCGCTGCTGGCGGCGATCCGCCAGCACCCTGATCTGGCCGCACGGCTCGATCTGATCTATAGCGTCGCCGGCTGCGGCCTGCCGACCGCCGTTGCCGTCCTGGTCAGGATGCCCGAGGTCGGCAACATCACGCGCGGGCCCGCTGCAGCTCTCGGCGGGCTGGCGCCTTATGACGACGACAGCGGCAATCACGCCGGCGCCCGTCACATCGAGGGTGGCCGCGAACGCCTGCGCCGGGCGCTCTACAACGCGGCTCTCGCGGCATCCTTCCGCTGGAATCCGCAGCTCAAGGCTCTGTACGCCCGCCTGATCGCAGCCGGCAAACGCCACAAATGCGCGCGCATCGCCTGCGCCAGAAAGCTGCTCGTCACCATCAACGCCGTCGTCGCCCGCGGAACTCCCTGGGTGGCCGAGGTGCCTCAACGCGCCAAGCTGCCCGCCGTCTGACCGCGTTTCTTTGTTCGATCAGGCGACCGTTTCTTCGTCCCGACCTGCCGCCACAACGACGCCGCGCGCGGCGGCCGTCAAGGCTGGCCGTCGCTCAAATCTCGCCTCACATCCGCTGCCGCCAGGCCACGCCTTGACGGTCGCAAGCGCGGCGTCATGCTCAAGGCAATCGGGCGCCGCTTTAATGGTTGCTACGGCACTGTCCGTAATCTCAGGAGCCACCTCATGGATTCACCCCGCCCCAAGATCGCGGAGACCATCATCCATGAGACGGTGCGCCTGCGCGAGGCGCAGATCGGGCGGCGCTGCGAGGTGCTCGCGGGCACGCGCATCGAATATGCTTCGCTCGGCGACTACTCCTATCTCGGCGAGAATTGCGACGTCGCCGACGCCGTGATCGGCAAGTTCACGGCGATCGCCAATTCGGTGCGGATCGGTGCGCCGAACCATCCGATGGGCCGTCCCTCGCAGCACCGCTTCACCTATGTCCCCGAATATTACGAGGCGGGCGCGACGCGCGACCGCGACTTCTTCGCAGGTAGGCGCGGCGACCGGGTGATCGTCGGCAACGATGTCTGGATCGGCCACGCCGCCATCCTGCTGCCGGGCGTGAGCGTCGGCGACGGCGCGGTGATCGCCGCAGGCGCGGTCGTCAGCCGCGATGTCGCGCCCTACACCATCGTCGGCGGCGTTCCCGCCCGTCCGATCCGCAAGCGCTTCGATGATGCCGTTGCCGCAAGCCTGCGCCGCATTGCCTGGTGGGATTGGCCGGATGAGCTGATCTTCGAGCGCCTCAGCGATTTCCGCTCCGAGGCCATCGAAGAATTTTGCCGGCGCTATGACCCGGCGGCCAACGCGTAGCCTCAAGCCGTCGTTGCGAGGAGCGAAGCGACGAAGCAATCCGGAATCGGCCCGCAGAGAGATTCTGGATTGCTTCGCTGCGCTCGCAATGACGAGGGAGAGGCAGGTGTGCCCTACGGCATCTCGCCAAAACAAAAATGGCCGGGCTTCGGCCCGGCCATTTTGACTTCAAGTCGACCCGCCTCAGTACAGCGGGAAGTTCTGCGGATAGCCGCCGACATCCTGCGGCGGCGAGAGCGGCTGGCGGTCGATCGGACGGTTGAGGTTCTCGCGGGCGAAGGACGGATAGCCCACGGCCGGCGGGAAGGCGTAGTCGGTGAACTTGCGGTCGCCCGGATTGACCTCGGTGCCGCCGTCGAGCCAGGAGCGCTTGCTCACATAGATGCGGGTGCGGCCCTGCTGGTAGACCGCGTTGGGGCCGCTCGGGCCGTAATAGGGCCGGCCGCGCTCGTCATAGCGCTGCTTGGTCCTGGTCTCGGCGGAAGCCGGGGTCGCGAACGCGATGGCCATTGCGGCGCCCGCCGCAAGCAATGTCGCCAGTTTGTTCGCGGCAGAAAATTTCAAGCTCATCACGTCCCCTTCAGGCGGCAGGCCGCCAGTCGATTTCACCCCATACTAGCCCGGCCAGGGCGGATGCAACTAGGTCAATTGGGTCACACCAGCCCGGAATAATCGTGCGCGCCGGCAAAAGTTGCATGCAAACCAGCCACTTGAGCTTGATGCAGAATCCTTGATGCAGGTCAAAGCGCTCCGCGCAATTGCGCGTTCGCGGCGCCGAGCAGCCAGTCCGGCGAGCCCTGCGGGGCACAGCCGCGGCGCCTGAGCTCGGCATGGGCGAACAATTCGGCCAGCTTCGGCTCGTTGCCCGAGGCCAGCAGCGTGAGCCGGTTCAGCGTGCAGGCGATCGCCGCGCGGCGGGCGGGCAAGCTGTCGCCCTGGCAAGAGAAGCCGGAGATCTGCAAGCCTGGCTCCTCATAGCGCTTGAGATAGCCGAGGCAGGCCCGCGTCCCCTCCGCCGCGCCGACCGGTCGGAACAGGGCAACGGGGCCTAATTTGGTGTCGATCAGGCCGGCCTGCTCGAGCGGGGCATCCGCACCCAAACCCATCTGAGCGGCCAAGCCTGCGGCTGCCGGCCGCGTCACGTCGAATTCGGCGCCCTGGCGGTAGATTTCGAGCTCGGCCACCGGCTTGTCCGCCGCGTCGGTCCAGCGCAGCACGTCCCTGCGGCCGCCTTCGGGATGCCGAAAGATGGTGTAAGAGGCTGTTTTCTCTGATGGATCGATCCGACTGACGGCGAAGCGCGGATGCGAGCGGTCTGCCGTAGTCCAGCTTGGCTTGTCCGCGGGACCGTCACCGCGCAGGTCAGGCAGCTGTCCCAGGCCTGCGAGGGCGAGGATGGCAAACAGGGCGAGCGCCCCCACATACACGACCAGATGCGCCAGCGTGCCGACCACCTCATCGGCGATAGCCAAAAGCGTCAGCTGGATCTGGGTAGGGCTAACGGCCGTGCTGGCCTCAGGCGACTGCATCCACGTCCCTAAGGCATGGTCCCACGTTGTCTTGAGGCCGGTTCTCGCATAGAAGCGCTGCTCTTCCTGTTTAAGCGTCAGCTTCGGGAACGGGCTTTTTCATCGGAGAGTGAACGATGGGTTACAAAGTCGCAGTCGTCGGCGCGACCGGCAATGTCGGTCGGGAAATGCTCAACATCCTGGATGAGCGCAAATTCCCCGCGGACGAGGTCGTGGCCCTGGCGTCGCGCCGCAGCGTCGGCGTCGAGGTCTCCTATGGCGACCGCACCCTGAAGGTCAAAGCGCTCGAGCATTACGACTTCTCCGACGTCGACATCTGCCTGATGTCGGCGGGCGGGTCGGTGTCGAAGGAATGGTCGCCGAAGATCGGCGCCGCCGGCGCCGTGGTGATCGACAATTCCTCGGCCTGGCGCATGGACCCGGACGTGCCGCTGATCGTGCCCGAGGTGAATGCGGCCGCGACCGAAGGCTTCAAGAAGAAGAACATCATCGCCAACCCGAACTGCTCGACCGCGCAGCTCGTGGTCGCGCTCAAGCCCTTGCACGAGAAGGCGACGATCAAGCGCGTCGTGGTCTCGACCTATCAATCGGTGTCGGGCGCCGGCAAGGACGCGATGGACGAATTGTTCTCGCAGACCAAGGCCGTCTACACCAACGACGAGCTGGTCGCGAAGAAATTCCCCAAGCGCATCGCCTTCAACGTCATTCCCCACATCGACGTCTTCATGGAGGACGGCTACACCAAGGAAGAGTGGAAGATGATGGCGGAGACCAAGAAGATCCTGGATCCCAAGATCAAGCTCTCCGCCACCTGCGTGCGCGTGCCTGTGTTCGTCGGCCATTCCGAGGCCGTCAACATCGAGTTCGAGAATCCCATCACCGCCGATGAAGCGCGCAACATCCTGCGCGTGGCGCCGGGCTGCCTCGTCATCGACAAGCAGGAGCCCGGCGGCTACGCCACGCCGTATGAGGCGGCCGGCGAGGACGCGACTTACATCAGCCGCATCCGCGAGGACGCGACCGTGGAGAACGGCCTCGTGCTCTGGTGCGTGTCCGACAATCTGCGCAAGGGCGCCGCCCTCAACGCGATCCAGATCGCGGAAGTCTTGATCAACCGCAAGCTGATCACCGCGAAGCAGAAGGCGGCGTAACCGGCTTACATCGGCCGGACTTCGACCACGTCGGGCACGAAGTGTTTGAGCAGGTTCTGGATGCCGTGCTGGAGCGTCGCCGTCGATGACGGGCAGCCGGAGCAGGCGCCCTTCATGTTGAGATAGACGATACCGTCCTTGAAGCCGCGGAAGGTGATGTCGCCGCCGTCATTGGCGACCGCCGGCCGCACCCGGGTCTCGATCAGGTCCTTGATCATGTCCACGGTCTCGGCGTCGGCTTCGTCGAAGAACTCGTCCTCCTCGTCGTCGAGATCGGCCTCGCTTGTGGCCGCGCCGTCGGCCAGCAGCGGCGCGCCCGACATGTAGTGCTCCATGATGGCACCGAGGATTGCGGGTTTGAGCTGCTGCCATTCACCGCTCGCTTTGGTCACGGTGATGAAGTCCGATCCGTAGAACACGCCGGTGACGCCGGGCACCTCGAACAGCTTTTCAGCGAGCGGCGAACGCGCCGCCGATTCGCGGCTCGAAAACTCCATCGGACTGCCGTCGACCACGACGCGGCCGGGAATGAACTTCAGCGTGGCGGGATTGGGGGTGGCTTCGGTTTGAATGAACATGATTTTCTCCAGACGTCGCCGGTTCAAGGCCGGCGCGTGCTCTATCCCCTAGCAGATGGCGACGGCGAACGCACGATCAAGGGGAGGCGGGATATTAGTCCATAAATTTCAGAGGGTTGGGGCTCCGCTTACCCTCCCCTGGAGGGGGAGGGTCGATCGCGCGAAGCGCGAGCGGGGTGGGGTGATCTCTCCCCACGGGCAGCGTTCGAGGTGGAGAGACTGTCACCCCACCCCGTCTCATGTCTCGCTTCGCTCGACACGAGCCGACCCTCCCCCTCCAGGGGAGGGTAAGAGCAGCGCAGCTACGACAGCGAATCCACGCTTTGGTCGCTCAGGGCGCCCGAGATGACCGTCACCGGCACCGGGAACGTGCCGAGCGCATGGGCGAGCAGCGAAACCAAAGGACCGGGCCCTTCCGCGCCGGGATTGGCGGCGAGCACCAGCATGGCGATATCGGGGTCCTCGTCGATGACAGCGAGCAGCTGCTCCAACGCTTCGCCTTCGCGGATCACCCGCTCCGGCGTGATGGCGGCAATGCCGTTGGCGCGCCCGGCGGCGCGGTCGAGCGCGGCTTCGGCGGCTTCCTGCGCCTCGGCCCGCATGATGTCGGCCACACCCAGCCATTCCTGGCTCTGTTGTTCCGGCTCGATGATGCGCAGCATCACCACGCCGCCGCCGGCGCGGATCGCCCAGCGGCTGGCGTAATAGACCGCGCGATCCCACTCGGCGCTGTCGTCGACGATGACGAGGCATTTGGGCTTGTGACCCGGCTCGTAGCAAAGTCGTTTGCTGGTCATGCATGTCCCGGATTGTGCACGGGAGCATGCTGCCACGCGGCAGCCGCCTTCGACAAGCCGCGTCGCCTAGGTCGAACGATCCCAGGGAATCGGCACCGGCGCCTTCGCGGCGGCAACACTTTCTGCGTCGCCGGGCTCCACCGCAATGATGTGCCGATATTCGAACGGAAACTCAGTTCCGTACCAGAACTCATCATTCTCGGCCACGGAATGCGGTTCATTGGCGAGCATGCCGACATAACCATCCGGTGTGCGCCCGCGGATGATGACCCACATCCGTTCGACAGCCGGATACTCGTCGCCTTCAACGGTGATCTCGAAGATCAGCTTGGCGTAGTCGCCCACCCGGAGCATCTTGCGAAGGGCAAGGTCCGGAATGTGGAAGGTCGCGGGAGCCTCGCGATGACGCTGCTCGCCGTCGTCGAGGCGCCAGCCGTCGTGATGAAGGTCCGGCGCTCTCATTGACGTGTTGCCTTAGCGCCGGCGGATGAAGCCGACGATGTCCTTGGAGAGCTTCATCGTCTCGTCGGCGATCGCGTGCGCCCGGTCGGATCCCTCGTTCAGGATCGTGTCGATATGGCCGGGATCGGCGACGAGGCGCTTCATCTCGCCGGCGATCGGCGCGAGTTTTGTCACGCACAGCTCTGCCAGCGCGTTCTTGAAGCTGGAGAACTGGCCGTTGCCGAATTCACGCAGCACGTCCGCCTTCGACCGGCCGGCCAGCGCGGCGAAGATGCCGACGAGATTGTCGGCCTCGGGCCGCGCTTCCAGGCCCTTCTCTTCCGTCGGCAGCGGCTCCGGATCGGTCTTCGCCTTGCGGATCTTCTGCGCGATGGTGTCGGCATCGTCGGTGAGATTGATGCGCGAATTGTCGGAGGCATCCGACTTCGACATCTTCTTGGTGCCGTCGCGCAGGCTCATCACGCGCGTCGCCGGACCCGTGATCAAGGGTTCCGGCAGCGGGAAGAACAGCCCGTCATTGGCGCCCTGCGCGCGGATGGAGTCACCAAAGTCGTTGTTGAACTTCTGCGCGATGTCGCGGGAGAGCTCGAGATGCTGCTTCTGGTCCTCGCCCACGGGCACGTGGGTGGCGCGATAGAGCAGGATGTCGGCGGCCATCAGCACGGGATAGTCGAACAGGCCCACGGAGGCGTTCTCGCGGTCCTTGCCGGCTTTCTCCTTGAACTGGGTCATGCGGCCGAGCCAGCCCATGCGCGCGACGCAGTTGAAGATCCAGGCGAGCTCGGCGTGGCCCGAGACCTGGCTCTGGTTGAACACGATGTGCTTCTTGGGATCGATGCCGGCCGCGATGAACGCCGCGGTCACCTCGCGGGTGTTGCGCGCGAGCTCGACCGGTCCGCCCCAGACGTCCACCCCTTGCGTGATCGCATGCATGTCGACGACGCAATAGATGCAATTGTGGGTTTCCTGCATCTTCACGAAGTTGACGATGGCGCCGAGGTAATTGCCGAGGTGCAGATTGCCCGTCGGCTGGACGCCGGAAAAGACCCGTTCAACGAATGGCATGGTCAGCCTTCCCATAGGTATCGGCCGTCGTTTCCAACAGCGGCGCTGCCCCGTCAAGGGTCTTTCGCGCGGGCCGTGGGTCAGCCGGGTCGTTTCAGCGCGTTAAGTGCCTCGCGCCAGGAGGCGGCACCGAGGATCTGCAGCAGCAGGCCGTAGACCGCGATCCCGGCCGCGATCTGCACACCCAGCACGACGAAGCGGATCAGGCCACGCGCCTCCGCAGGCATCAGATCCGCGGACAGCCAGAGCAGGGCGCCCATCGCGGCCGCGGCGAGCACGATCCGCGGCAGCCGTCTTCGCGCGGCATCGTCCGCCGAGAAGCCGAACTCGCGCGTGCCCTTTCGGAGCAACGAGAGCGCGCTGCTCCAGGCGCCCGCCGCGATGCTCGCCGCGATCCCGCTCGCGCCGAAGAGATGGCCGAGCAGGACCGCGAGGGCGACCGCGACCACAAAGCCTTTGGCGGTGGCCATGAGCGGCGTCATCGTGTCGCTGCGGGCATAGAACGCCGGCGACAGCGCCTTGATCAGCACATGGGCCGGCAAGCCCAGCGCCAGCCACATCAGCGCGCGCGCGGTGGCCGTGCTGTCCTCCGCACCGAACGCGCCATGCTCGAACAACAGCCGCACGATCGGCTCGGCGAGCACGATCAGGCCGAGGGTCGCCGGCAGCGCCAGCCCGGTCGCAAGCTCCAGCGCACGGGATTCGGCGTGCGCCACCGCGTCGCGATCGGAGCTAGCCACCGCGCGCGTCAGCTCCGGCACCAGCACGGTGCCCATGGCGACGCCGACGATGCCGAGCGGCAACTCGATCAAGCGGTTGGCGAAATAGAGCCACGACACCGCGGACGGCGTCGCGGACGCGATGATCGCGCCCGCCACCATCAGCCATTGCGGCCCCGAGCTTGCGATCATGCCGGGGATCGCCTTGGCGAAAAAGCCGCGCATCTCCGTGTCGAAACTGGCGCGCAGCGGCGTCGCGAGGCGCGCGCTTCGCTGCGACAGCAGCATCATCAGTTGCAGCAGGCCGGCAAGACCAACGGTCGCAGCCAGGATCCACGCGGCGAAGCCGGCCTCTGCCCGCCCGACGAGCAACATCGCGATCGCGGCGATCAGCGCAATGTTGAACAGCAGCGGCGCGAATGCCGTGAGCGCGAAGCGTCCCTGCGCGTTGAGCAGTCCCATCAGCACGGTGACGGGACCGGCGAAGGCGAGGTAAGGCAGCATCAGCCGCGCGTTCTGAACCGCGAGATCGAGCGTGCCGCTGCCGAGGAATCCCGGCGCGATGACCGTCATGATCAGCGGCATCAACAATGCGATCAGGAGCGAGATCGCGACCAGCGCTGCGCTGACCGTGCCGAGCACGCGCCCGGCGAACGCCGCGGCTTCCGCCACCCCGTCGCGGTCCCGCACCCGCAACCAGGCCGGGATCAGCGCCGCGTTCAGCGCGCCCTCGCTGAGCAGCCGCCGCACCACGTTGACGAGCTGGAACGCCGCCAGAAACGCGTCCGCCACGGCACCGGTGCCGAGCAGCGCCGCAATCAGGGAATCGCGGGCAAAACCCAGGAGGCGCGAGGCCAGCGTTCCCGTCGAGACGGTCAGGAAGGAGCGGATCATGCTCTCGAAAATACCGTTGCTTGCCCGCCAAGGCCCGGTCGTGATAGGCCGCGAGCTTGGATTTCAGGCCGACAGGAAGCGGATTTCCGTAAGGTCCGCAATCCGGCAAACAGGATCAAGGTGAATGGCTGACGTGAAATATGACGTTCTCGGCATCGGCAACGCGCTGTTCGACGTGCTGGTTCGGACCGACGAGGCCTTTCTGGCCAAGCATGGCATGACCAAGGGCAGCATGTCGCTGATCGACGAGGCGCGGGCGGCGGCCATCTACAAGGACATGGGGCCGGCCACCGAAGTCTCGGGCGGCTCGGCCGCCAACACCATCGTCGGCATCGGCAGCCTGGGGGCACGCGCCGCCTATGTCGGCAAGGTCAAGGACGACCAGATCGGCAAGCTCTACGTTCACGACATCCGCTCAGCCGGCGTCGCCTTCAACACGCCCGCCGCCAAGGACGGCCCCGCCACCGGCTGCTCCTACATCCTGGTCACCGGCGACGGCGAGCGCACCATGAACACCTATCTCGGTGCGGCGCAGGATTTGTCGCCCGCCGACATCGATCCGGCCGAGATTGCTGCTGCCGGCATCGTTTATCTCGAAGGCTATCTCTGGGACCCCAAGAACGCCAAGGAGGCCTTCGTCAAGGCCGCCAAGATCGCCCATGACGCCAAGCGCAAGGTGGCGCTGACGCTGTCGGATTCCTTCTGCGTCGATCGCTATCGCGACGAGTTTCTCTCGTTGATGCGGGGCGGCACCGTCGACATCGTGTTCGCCAACGAGTCCGAGCTGCACTCGCTCTACATGACCTCGGACTTCGACACCGCGCTGAAGCAGCTGCGCAACGACGTCAATCTCGGAATCGTCACTCGCAGCGAGAAGGGCTGCATGGTCGTGTCCGTGGAAGACGCGGTCGCAGCGCCGGCCTTCCCGGTCGAGAAGGTGGTCGACACCACCGGCGCCGGCGATCTCTTCGCTGCCGGTTTCCTCTACGGCCTCGCGCGCAACTTCGGCTACAAGCAGTGCGGCGAGCTCGGCGCGCTCGCCGCCGCCGAAGTCATCCAGCACATCGGCGCCCGCCCGCTCGTGTCGCTTAAGGAGCTGGCGGAGCAGCGCGGGTTGACGGGGTAGAGCAAGGCTCTCTCCCCGTCATTGCGAGGAGCGCAGCGACGAAGCAATCCAGAGTCTCTCCATGGCGGCAGACTGGATTGCTTCGCGGAGCCTGTCATCGGGCCGCGCTTCGCGCGGACCCCGTGGCTCGCAATGACGATGGTGATGCAGATGCGCGCCTTGGACTCTGCTGTCTGCATGGCGTTCCTCGGGTTTGATTATTGTTTGAAGTAGTCGACTGCCTTCACGCGCGGCGAACGCGTCCGGATGCCCGCACTGGTCGCGATGTCGTGACTTGACCGCCTTGGTCCCAGGCACGACGACAGCAGGACTGAACCGCGACGCTCTCTCACAATCTGCGGTGGATTGCCGGACGTCGCCTCACCTCGGAAGGGCTCGAGGCGATATAGTTTCGGCAGCTTGAAACATTTCGTGAGCTGCCGCGTTCAGCACCCGGCCCGGCTCATGGGCTGATTAAGATTTGATGCAAATGTCGCCGCCCGTGCATGGGCGGCGAGGGGGGACCTCAGATGATATCGACCTGGAGCGAATGGAAACGCTATCCCCGTGCCGGACGGGGCGAGAACCTGGAGGCGCCGATTTCGCCCGGGATCTACGAGGTCCGCATTGCCGGCACCGGCGCGCTCTATTCTTTCGGCGCGGTCGACAATCTGGCGCAGGCGCTGGCGCTGCTGCCGGTCGGCTCGAAGTCGTGGTTCGGCCGTCGCGACACCTCCCACGTTCCCGATCTCGAATACCGGACCTGCGCGACGTCCTCCAAGGCCGACGCCAAGGCGGCCGCCGAGCGCATGATCGGCCGGCGCGAGACCTATATGAGCGGCGCGGCGTAACCTCGCGGCTCCGAGTTTAATTCCCATCAGATGTGCGTTGCGGGGCGGTGCATTGCGAGCCGCCTGTCCCTATATTCCGGGCCAATCCGATCGCCCGCAGGGAGAACGCCATGACCCCGACCGCCGCCGCCCGCGCCACTCAATCCACCGCCACCCTGCGCGACCGGTTGAAGGACCCCTCGCTGCTGAAGGAGGCCTGCTACATCGACGGCGCCTGGGTCGGTACGCCGGTCTTCGCCGTCAACAATCCCGCCACGGGCGTCGAGCTGGCAAAGGTGCCGCAGCTTGGTGCTGACGACACCACCAGAGCGGTCGAAGCCGCAGAGCGTGCCTTTCCGGGTTGGGCCAAGCACACGGCCAAGCAGCGTTCCAACATCCTGCGCAAATGGTTCGAGCTGATCACCGCCAATCGCGAGGATCTCGCGCTGATCCTCACCTCCGAGCAGGGCAAGCCGCTCACCGAGGCGCTCGGCGAGGTCGATATCGGCGCCGCCTATATCGAGTTCTTTGCGGAAGAAGCCCGCCGCGTCTATGGCGAGACCATTCCGAGCCAGCGGCCTGATGCGCGCCTGCTCGCCATCAAGCAGCCGATCGGCGTCTGCGGCGCGATCACGCCGTGGAATTTCCCGAACTCGATGATCACGCGAAAGGTCTCGCCGGCGCTGGCCGCCGGCTGCACGGTGGTGCTGAAGCCCGCCAACGAGACGCCGCTGTCGGCGCTGGCGCTGGCCGTGCTCGCCGAAAAGGCCGGCATCCCCAAGGGCGTGCTCAACATCATCACGGGTGACGCGCCGCCGATCGGCAAGGTGCTGTGCGAGCATCCGGCGGTGCGCTTTGTCGGCTTCACCGGCTCGACCGCGGTCGGCAAGATCCTCTATCAGCAGGCCTCGGTCCGGGTGAAGCGGCTCGGCCTCGAGCTCGGCGGCAACGCCCCCTTCATCGTGTTCGACGACGCCGACATCGAGGCTGCCGTCGAAGGCGCGATTGTCTCGAAGTATCGCAACATGGGCCAGACCTGTGTCTGCGCCAACCGCATCTACGCCCAGGACAAGATCTACGACGAGTTCGTGCAGAAGCTGACGAAGAAGGTCGCGGCGATGAAGATCGGCGACGGCACCGAGAGCGGCGTCACGCAGGGCCCGCTGATCAACATGAAGGCGGTCGACAAGGTCGAGCGCCACATTGCGGATGCCGTCAAGCGCGGCGCCAAGGTCGTCACCGGCGGCAAGCGCAGCGAGCTCGGCCGCTCCTTCTTCGAGCCGACCGTGCTCGCCGACGTCAAGCCGGACTCGCTGGTGTCGCAGGAGGAGACCTTCGGCCCGCTCGCACCCGTGATCCGCTTCAAGGACGAGGCCGACGTCATCGCGATGTGCAACGCCTCGCCGTTCGGCCTCGCCTCGTACTTCTATTCCCGCGATATCGGCCGCGTCTGGCGCGTCGCCGAAGCGCTGGAATCAGGCATGGTCGGCGTCAACACCGGCCTGATCACCACCGAGGTCGCGCCCTTCGGCGGCGTCAAGGAAAGCGGTTTGGGCCGCGAAGGCTCGCGTCACGGCATGGAAGAATATGTCGAGATCAAATACGTGATGATGGCGGGGGTGTAAGCCACCATCATCTCTCCACGTCATTGCGAGCGCAGCGAAGCAATCCAGAATCCCTCCGCAGAGGCAGCCTGGATTGCTTCGTCGCAAGGGCTCCTCGCAATGACGGAGCTGACGTCGTAGCCCGGACCGGCGAGTTGAGTTCGCCGGCGCGAATGGCGTCAGCGGCAGACGTAGGCGCCGTTCACATAGACACGGACGCATGCTGCGCCGGCAGCTGCCGCACCCACCGCCGCTCCCCCCACGACCGCGCGTCGCGTGGTTCGACGTGCGACGCCGGCAACGCTCGCGGGGGTTGCCGGCCGGCCGACCCTGGCTTCAGCGCTGGGAACGCCGAACGCGATGCCGGCGTCGTTTGACCAGTTGGTCGAGCCGAAAATTCCGCAGCCCAGGACGGCTGCAAAAAGTAACATTCGCTTGGTGCCGACCATGGCGATCTCCCTCGTTGTTGTATCAAGCCGAGGTGATCACCTTTCTCTTATCATTGGCTTCCGGCTTGATCTGGATCAATGGAGGCGAGATCGCAGCCCGAATGGAGCCCTTGGGTCGGCGCAAAGCGCCAAAGGCGTGTTCATACTCTGCTGTCGTCCCTGCGAACGCAGCGCGACAGCAAACCGCGCCCTAAATCTTCAGCTCGTTCCCCGTCACGCGCCGATACGCTTCCAGATATCGCTTGCTGGTCGCGTCAACCACGCTGGCCGGCAGCGGCGGCGGCGGGGCGTCGCCGTTCCAGCGGCTGGCGCGGCGCTCGACGTCGAGATAGTCGCGCAGGGGTTGCTTGTCGAAGCTCGCCTGCGGCTGGCCGGGCTTGTAGGCGTCCACGGCCCAGAAGCGCGAAGAATCCGGCGTCATGACCTCGTCGATCAGGATGATGCGGCCGTCCTTGTCGCGGCCGAACTCGAACTTGGTGTCGGCGATGATGATGCCCTGCTCGCGGGCGAGCTCCTCGCCGAGCGTGTAGATCGCCCGCGTCATGCTCTCCAGCGTGTAGGCGACCTCGTCGCCGACCACCGCGCGCATCTTCGCGATGGTGATGTTCTCGTCATGGCCGCTCTCGGCCTTGGTCGCCGGGCTGAAGATCGCCGGCTCCAGCTTCTCGCTCTCGACGAGGCCC
Source organism: Bradyrhizobium sp. NC92 (assembly GCF_025200865.1). Classification (NCBI taxonomy): domain Bacteria; kingdom Pseudomonadati; phylum Pseudomonadota; class Alphaproteobacteria; order Hyphomicrobiales; family Nitrobacteraceae; genus Bradyrhizobium; species Bradyrhizobium sp. NC92. The sequence goes on along the minus strand of NZ_CP104171.1, from coordinate 23,362 downwards.
GTCTTCAGCTTCTCGCCGGCGAGCGTGCCGCTGGCGGCGTATTCCTTCCAGGCGGAGCCCGAGAGGTAGCCGCGGATCACGCATTCGATCGGAAACACGGTGGTCCGCTTGCACAGCATGGCGCGGCCGAGGATCTCGGCGCGGTGCGGCTGCAACGCCGGCACGGCCGCGACGATCTCGTCGGTGTCGGCGCTGATCATGTGATGCGGCACTACGCCTTCGAGCTCGTTGAACCAGAACGCGCTGATCTGCGTCAGCACCGCGCCCTTCATCGGGATGGTCTCGCCCATCACGACGTCGAAGGCGCTGATGCGGTCGGTGGTGACGAGCAGCAGGCGGTCGTCGTCGACGGCGTAGATATCGCGCACCTTGCCGCGTCCGATCTTGGATAGAGGCAGGTCGCTGGAGAGCATGGTGGTCATCGGCAAAGCCTTCGCACAGGACATCCGGCCGCGTCTGACGGCGCGACCGGAGACCGGATTAGCCTATTCCGGCAGCGGAATGAACTCATGTTCCTGCGGAACTGCCGCGAAGCGGCCGGTTTTCCAGTCCTGCTTGGCCTGCTCGATCCGCTCCTTGCTGGAGGAGACGAAATTCCACCAGATGTGGCGTGGGCCTTCCAGCGCATCGCCGCCGAGAAACATCATCCGCGTCGCTTTCAGCGCCTTCACGGTGATGCGGTCGCCGGGCCGGAAGATCAGGAGGCGCGGCCCCTCGTAGCGCTCGTTCGCGATCTCGACCTCGCCGTCGACCAAATAGATCGCGCGCTCCTCGTGATCGGGGTCGAGCGGCACGCTCGCGCCCGCGACCGCCGTGACCTCGGTGTAGAACCAGGGCGAGACCATCGACACCGGCGAGGTGATGCCGAAGGCGGAGCCCGCGATCACCCGCGCGGTGAAGTCGCGCTCGGAGATCATCGGCAGGTCGCCCGCCGCGTAATGCTGGAACGACGGCGCGATCTCTTCGGAGCCCGCCGGCAGCGCGATCCAGCTTTGCAGGCCGAGCATCTTCTGGCCCGAGGCGCGCTGTGCATCCGGCGTGCGCTCGGAATGCGCGATGCCGCGCCCCGCCGTCATCAGGTTCATCGCGCCGGGCGCGATCTCCTGGACGTTGCCCTCGCTGTCGCGATGCATGATCGCGCCGTCGAACAGATAGGTGACGGTGGCAAGCCCGATATGCGGATGCGGCCGCACGTCCATGCCTTTGCCGGAGACGAACTGCACCGGGCCGAAATGGTCGAAGAAGATGAAGGGCCCGACCATCTGCCGCTTGCCGTGCGGCAACGCGCGGCGCACAGCGAACCCATCGCCGAGGTCGCGCGTGCGCGGCACGATGACGAGATCGAGCGCATCGCAGGACATGGGATCGCCGAGCACGGGATCGTTCGAGGGCTGCCAGCTCATTGGGGGGACTCCTTTTGGCTTTGTTGGAGCCGAGGGTAGCAGGATTTCGCATCGCCGTCGCGACAAAGGCCGAACCACATACTCCCCTGTCATGCCCCGGCTTGACCGGGGCATCCAGTACGCCGCAGCCCGTCGATTCAATCACTGGCGTCTCGGTGTACTGGATCGCCCGGTCAAGCCGGGCGATGACAGCGGTGGGCGCCGCTAACCCTTGCGTACGGATGGTCCTTGAAAAAACGAGCGCAACGAACGATGTTCGGCTGCCTTCAACCGCACCGTCGCATCACCCGATGACACTTGCCACAACCGAGCTTGCCTTCCGCGCTGCCAGCGTCGCGCTGCTGCTGGTGCTGGCGGCATCATTGCTCTCCGAGTTCCGCAATGTGCTGGCAGCCCGGCTCGGTGCGGCCTTCGGGCTCGGCTCGGCGGCGCATGCCGCGAGCTATTCCATCGGCGTGTCGTCGCTCGTTCCGGTCTGGCACGCGCCGCTGATTGCACTGTCGACCGGCAATATCGTCGTATTCTGGCTGTTCACACGCGCGCTGTTCGACGACGCCTTTCGCCTGCGCTGGTGGCACGGTTTGATCTGGGCTGCGGTGACCGCCTTCAGCTTCGTCGGGTGTCTCTGGATCGCGCCCGGTGGCAACGCGCGGTTCTCCGTGACTGCAGTGAACCTGATCGTGCTCGGTTTCATCGTGCTCGCGGTGGCGCAGACGATTCGATCATGGTCCGCCGACCTGGTCGAGCGTCGCCGCCGCGTGCGCGTCTTCATCGTCTGCGCTGCCGTGCTCTATGGCGGGTCGAATGCGGTGCTCCAGATCCTCGTTGCCTTCAGCGTGGGCGATGTCGCCAACACGATCAATACAGGCGTGCTCGCCTGCATCGTTGCAGCGATTGCCTACGCGATGATGCGCGTCGATGGCGCCGACCTGTTTCCGATTGCGCCAGAGCCCGCACTCCCGGTCGCGCTGGTCCAGCCCACGGCCGAGGACTCCGACCAGAAACTCGTCGATGCCCTGATGCGCCTGATGGCGGACGAGCGGATCTATCGCCAGGAGAACATTACCATCGGCGCGCTGGCGGGCCGGCTGAAGATTCCCGAATACCGGCTGCGCCGGCTGATCAACCAGCGGCTCGGCTATCGCAACTTCAATGTGTTCCTGAACAACCATCGGATCGAGGAAGCCAAGGCCGCGCTCGCCGATCCCGCCCAGGCCGGGGTCCCCGTCATCACCATCGCCATGGACGCCGGTTTCCAGTCACTGGGGCCGTTCAACCGGGCGTTCAAAGCGGTGACGGGCGTGACCCCGACGGAGTACCGGCGGCTGAAGACAAGTGCGGCCTAATTCCAAGCCATTCTAATCACACCGAAATTCTGGAATCGGCGAGGTCAGTTCGGTTTCAACAAGGCCATTTTCCAAATCCGGCGAGCGCACCCCCGGCTGCTCCGGCTTCCTCCAGCATGCGTCCCAGCCGGAGAAAGCCCGTGACCCGCCGCAAGATCCTCCTTCTCACCACCGCCATCGCCGCAGCCGGCCTCGCGCTCGGCGCGGCCCGGGCCCGCGACGTGCCGAAGGTCGCCACCGGCTTCGTCGCCGACATCCTGTGCGCCGAGACGTTCGTCTCCGGCCTCGATCCCAGCCGTAACTTCGCCGAGACCACCGACGCCATGCCCGGAGCGAGCCTGATCGGCTGGGCGATGGAGTACAGGGTCGATTCCGTCCGCAAGGATGTCACGGTGACGTTGTTTGGCCTCGGCCGCAGCCGTGCCGTCTATCGCGAGGGCCTCGGCTGCACGCTCGATCACGGCACTGGCATTGCCGCCGTCGCGCCGCCGCCTGGCGACAAACGGCCCGCCTTGCTGCCCGAGATCGCCGGCCCCGCGATCGTGTCGCCGCAAAACCCCTTGCTCGCCGCCGCGCTCGACCGGGCCTTCGCCGAGCCCGCGCAGCCGCCTCACCGCCGCACCCGCGCCATCGTCGTGATGAAGGCCGGCCGCGTCGTCGCCGAGCGCTACGCCGACGGCATCGGCCCCGAGACGCCGCTGCTCGGCTTCTCCATGACGAAATCGGTGATCTCGGCGTTGATCGGCGTGCTGGTGCGCCAGGGCAAGCTGAAGCTCGACGGTCCCGCGCCGGTCGCGGCCTGGAAAGATCCCGATGATCCCCGCCATGCCATCACCGTCGATCAGCTGCTGCGTCACACCGCGGGCCTTGCGCTCGGCAGCTCGCTTCAGGCTTCGCTCGGCTCCGCCTTCGAGCCCGTCAACCGGATGAAATTCGCCGAGAAGGACATGGCCGCCTATGCCGAGACCATCCCGCTTCAGACCGCGCCCGGCACCGCGTGGAATTATCACGACGGCAACGTCCTCATCCTCTCGCATCTGATCCGCGATGCGGCCGGTGGCACGCCGGAAGACGCGCTGCGCTTTGCGCGCCGCGAATTGTTCGCCCCGCTCGGCATGCGCCATGTCGTGCTCCAGCTCGACGGCGCCGGCACGATCGAAGGGTCGAGCGAGATGCTCGCCTCTGCGCGCGACTGGGCGCGCTTCGGCCAGCTCTATCTCAATGACGGAGTCGCCGGCGGCAAACGCATCTTGCCGGAAGGCTGGGTGACCTATTCGGCGACGGCCACGCCGAATGCCTGGGTCGGCATCGGCGCCGGCTTCTGGACCAACCAGGGCGACAGCTTTGGCGCAAACTTTCGCGTGGAACATGGCTGGCCGCGCGATGCCTTCTTCGCCAAGGGCACGATCGGGCAATACGCCATCGTGATCCCGTCTGAGCAACTGGTGATCGTGCGCCTTGGACGCTCGCCGAACTGGCCGCCGGCGGCGGATGGCGTGTTCGATCTCGTGCGCGAGGTGGTGGCAGCCACGCGCGAAAAGGGGAAGCTGGCGGGAGTGGATTAGCTCAACCTCTCCCCGCTTGCGGGGAGAGGTCGGATCGCTCTTGCGATCCGGGTGAGGGGGTACAGGTCCCTCGACGATCTCACGTGTGGAGAGAGGCCCCTCACCCCAACCCTCTCCCCGTAAGAACGGGGAGAGGGAAAAGAGAGAGCCCTACCTCCCCAATTCCGTCGCCTGCGCCACGCGGTCGAACCGCTCCAAGGTCATGATCGCATCCGCAAACTTCTCCGCGCGGGCGTTCAGCACGGGGCGCGCCAGCGTCAGGAATTTCTGCTGCATCGCCTGCGTTTCCGGGAATGAGGTCGGCTCGCCCGACGGGTCGGCATAGAGCCGCTCGTGCACGCCGTCATCCGTCGTGATGCTCACGCGCGCGCCAAAGGGATGGGTGCGGCCTATCTCGAGCCGATCGTCCTGCACCACGTCGAACTTGTCGGCGAGCGCATCGATCGCGGCATCACCGAGCCGGTTGTAATCGTCCCAGCCGAACGAGCCCTGGTCGAGTGCGAGCGCGCCGGTGAAGAACATCGAGAACTGGCCGCCGACGATCGAGCGCGGATGGCGCTTGGTGGCGGCATCGCCGGTCAGCGTGATGCCGTTGCGATGCAGGCCGATCTCGACGCGCTTGACCTGCTCCGGCGTCAGATTGTGCTCGCGCCGCATCGCGATCAGCGCATCGATCGCGGCATGGGTATAGCGGCAACTCGGATACGGCTTCACGCCGATCTTCATCGTCTCATAGATCTTGCCGAGCTCGGCGACCGCCTTGTCCGGATGCGCATCGTCGGTGTAGCCGGCGAGCAGGCCGTGCTTGCCCTCGACCGACTCGGTCGCGCCGACGAAATCGTTGCGCGCCAGCGTCGCGGCGATCACGCCGTTCATCGCGGCGGCGCCGACCTGGTAGCGCTTGTTCCAGGCGCCGTTGACCAGAAATTGCAGCGAGCCTGCGGCCTGGCTGCCGGAGACACCGAACGCGGCGATCAGCTGCTTCTCGGACAGGCCGAACAGCTTTCCGGCCGCCGCGGCGGCGCCATAGGTGCCGGCGGTCGCTGTGGGGTGGAAGCCGCGTGCATAATGCGAGGTCGGGTCGAGTGCGTTGCCGAGCCGGCAGCAGACCTCGTAACCGGCAACGATCGCCGTCAGCACGTCGCGGCCCGACGCGCCGACCATCTCGCCGACGGCGAAGGCGGCCGGCACCACCGGTGCGCTCGGATGCAGCGAGGAATCGGCGTGGGTGTCGTCGAAATCGAGCGAATGGCCGAGCGCGCCGTTGAGCAGCGCCGCGACCGCAGGCGTCCAGGTCTTGGTATCGCCGAACACGGTGGACTCGCCCTTGGTGTCCAGCGCCAGCGCCTCCAGCATCTTCAGCATCGACGGGGTCGATTCGGCCTCGCGCCGCGCCCTGATCGCGCTGCCGAGGAAATCCAGCGTCAGCACTTTGGCGCGCTCCAGCACCTCGGTGGGAATATCCTGGTATTTCAGATTGAAGACATAGGCGGCGAGCGTTGCGGTTTCGTGAGCCATCGTGTTTCCTCGTTTTGGCGCGCAAGTTAGGCGGGTCGATTTGGCCTTTCAAGCGGCCTTGCGGGGGCGGGGATCAGCCATGCTTTTGGCTTGGCGCAAAGGATCGGGATATTCCGTATGACGCGCGCAAGGCAGCTGTTCGACCGGGTTCGAGCGCGGCGGACGCAATTGGGGCTGGCGATCCGGGTCACGGTCGCCGCGACCGCGGCCTATGCGATCGCCACCGCGCTGCATCTGTTGTTGCCGCTCTGGGCGGTGCTGACCTCGCTGATCGTGACCCAGATGAGCGTCGGCCGCTCGCTGAAGGCGACGCGCGACTACATGCTCGGCACCATCGGCGGCGCGATCTATGGCGGCGCCATCGCGATCCTGATTCCCTATTCCAGCGAGGCGGGCCTGCTCGGCCTGCTGGTCCTCTCCGTCGCCCCGCTCGCCTTCATCGCCGCGATCAATCCGAGTCTCAGCGCCGCCACGGTCACCGCCGTGATCGTGCTCCTGGTTCCGACCCTGCATCATGCCGATCCCCTGACCTCGGCGATCGATCGGGTCAGCGAGGTCGGCGTCGGCGCCGTCACGGGATTGCTGGTCTCATTCCTGGTGCTGCCGTCGCGTGCGGTACGGCAGATCCGCGCCAGCGCGGCGGTTCTGCTCGAGCTGATCGCCGATGCCTTCACCGAGCTGCTGGCAGGCCTCACGCGCGGCCGCGACAACGACGCGCTGCACCGGATCCAGGACGGCATCGGTTCCGCGATGGTCAATCTGAATGCGATCGGCTCCGAGGCCGAGCGCGAGCGCGCCGCGCGGCTGTCGAGCGGCCCGGACACCGGTCCATTGTTGCGAACCATCCTGCGGCTGCGCCACGACGTCGTGATGATCGGCCGCGCCACGGTGGTGCCGCTGCCGGTCGAGGTGCAGCTGCGGCTGGCTGCTCCGCTGACGGAAGTGTCGACCGTGATCGCGCGCTTCCTGCGCGCGGCCGCTAGCGCCTTGCGCGAAGGCGCCGGCGCGCCGCCGATCCATCCCGTGCATGTCGCGCTCCAGCACTACGCCGAGGCGGTCGCGTCCGTCCGTCAGGACGGCCTGATCCGCGGCCACGCAAGCGACACCGCCGAGCGCTTCTTCGCGCTCGGCTTCTCCTTGGAGCAGATGCACCAAAATCTCTGCGACCTCGACCGCGTCGTCGGCGAATGGTCGGAAACCGCAACCGACAAGTCAGTTCGGGTGGCGGAGTGAGTCGAACGCATCCTCGTAGACTCGTTTCGACCGCGATGCATACGTCGCGCGATTCAGCCGTGATCGCTGCCTACGTCTTCTGACGCTGCACGCGCCAGGTTCCATCGGGTCATGTTGCTGACGCAATCTCTGTCTTAACCGGTAAACACGACGTGAGGACCACGCCGGTTCACACAGCGGTTCCGTAGCCAGGGGTTGGCTCGAATCCGCAAAACGATTGGCGCAAGTTGATGAACGCTGCTGCGTTCGCTTGACCAGTTTTGCGGTTCTGGAACCGGACAATCTAAAAAATCACAGGACTTATGATGCTCTTCCGCTCGAGCGCCGCAATTTGCGGCGCCCTGGTTACGCTTGCCTTTTCCGTTTCAGTTGCTCGAAGTGAAACGCGTGGGGATCACTCAAGTGCCGTCGTCGATGCCGCTTCCGGTAATGCGATCGTTGGCGCGGCGTCCACCTACAATCCGTTCAAGCCCGGCAAGGAGGAGGGAGGTCCGAAGACAGCCTCCGGGGAGCGTTATGATCCCTCTGCCTGGACGGCTGCCATCAAGACGAGCTTGCGTCGGAAATTTGGTGGGGTCGAATTTGGCGCGAGGCCGAAATATGCCCTCGTCGAGGCCGTCGGCAAGAAGGTCATCGTCAAGATCAACGACGTGGGACCGCTCAGACCTGGCCGCATCATCGACCTCAATGAGCGGGCGATGCGCCATTTCGATCCGAGCATGGACCGCGGTGTCATTCCTGACGTGAGAGTCAGTCCGCTCGCGGGAGACAATTGGACCCCGGGGCCGGTGGGCTGAACGCGGACGTGTTCATCAATGTCGGCCCGCACAGTTCAGCGGGCCGGCGCCACGATTCGTCCCATCATGTTGCGGACCACGAGCTTGTGGAAGGGCATGATCAGCGCGAGATAGGTCCGGCCGAGCAGATTGTGCGTGCGCACCAGCGTGGTCGAGGTCACCTGCTTGCTCGCGGCATTGCCTGAAACGTCGACCACGATGCGGAAGTCGAGGTGATGATCATCGAAGCCCGCCACCAGCCGCTCGGGCGTTTCGTCGACCACCGGAAACAGGCCGATCATGCCGCCCGGCGCCGGCTCGCCTTCGCCGGAGGACTTCAGCCCGAACGGCCTCACCAGAATGTTGCGCAGGCGCAGCAGCGCGTCGATCCAGCGCGGCCCGTGCAGCACCATCCTGGTGCAGGCTTCGCGGGCATTCACCGCCGCAGCGCCGACGTCCACGCGAAACGCGTCGATGAACTGCGCGCCGGCGAGCAGCGCATTGGCATCGACCTCAGGCGCGACTTCGCGGACCATCCCGATCATTCCGCCAGTTTGCGCGCCAGCATCCGGAAGCGCAAGATCAACAGCCCGGCATAGACGAACGTGCCGACCGAGAATCCGATCCAGACGCCGACCGCGCCGAGCCCTGTGTGGAACGCCAGCATCCAGCCGATGGGAAAGGCGACGCCCCAATAGCCGATCGCGGCGAATAGCAGCGTCATCCTTGTGTCATTGATGCCGCGCAGCGCGCCGCCCATGATGGTCTGCAGGCCGTCGGCGATGAAGAAGCTGGCCCCGACCAGCAGCAGCGTTGCCGTCAGCTCGACCGTTGCCGCGCTTTCGCTGCCGCTGCCGAAAAACAGCCGGCCGAGCTGATAGCGACCGATCACGATGGCGATCGTCAGCGCGGAGACCAGCGCGACGCCGAGCACGGCTGCGACGAGCCCTGCGCGCTTCACCGCCGCCGGATCCTTGCGGCCGTAGGCGTGACCGACCCGCACCGTCGCCGCCATGCCGATGCCGAGCGGCACCATGAACAGCACGGCGGTGACCTGGAGCGCGATCTGATGCGCGGCAATCGCGGCGGTCGAGATCAGTCCCATCAGCAGCGCCGCCGAGGAGAACAGACCATATTCCAGCAGCAGGGAAAACGAGATCGGCGCACCGATCGCGATCAGCTGGCGCATCAACGGCCAGTCGATCCGCCACAGGCGGGCGAGCGGACGATAGTCCGCAAACGGCTTGCGCAATCCGGCGATCGCGAGTGCGGCGATAAAGGTGCCGAGATTGACCAGCGTGGTCGCAAGCCCCGCGCCGAACAGGCCGAGCTCCGGCAGGCCGAACAGGCCGTGGATCAGCGCGTAGACCAGCGCGGCATTGACCGGGATCGCCGCCAGTGTGATCCACAGCGGCGCCTGCGGCCGGTTCACAGCGCTCATCATGCCGCGCAGCGCGATGAATCCGAGCGCCGGCGCGATGCCCCAGGCGAGGCCGTTCAAATAGTGCTGCGCCAGCGCGGCGGCTCGCGGCATTTGACCCAGCGCGAGCAAAATCTGCTCGCCATAGAGCGGCGAGGCCATCATCGGCAGCGAGATCAGCAGCGCGGCCCACAGACCGACGCGCAACGAGCGGCGAATGCGCCTGACGTCGCCGGCGCCGAACGCCTGCGCCGCCAGCGGCGACACTGCCGAGGTCAATCCGAGCCCGAACGTGAAGCTGACGAAATAGACCGTATGGGCCAGCGCCGCCGCCGCCACCGCCTCCTCGCCGAGCCGGCCGATCATCGCGAGATCGGTGGTGATCATCGCGATCTGCCCGAGCTGGGTCAGCATCATCGGCACGGCGAGGCGCAGCGTCTCGACGAATTCTTCGGCAAGGTGATTCGGCGGCACGCCGGCATGCGGCTGCGCATGATGTTGGACGGTGTCGAGCATGGCGCTCAATAGCACAGCCGCGCGACGAAAACATGGCTCGTGTCCCGGACGCGCGAAGCGCGAGCCGGGACCCCGGACTCGTAGGGTGGGCAAAGGCGCGCTTGCGCCGTGCCCACCATCCTACCCAACACCGCAACATAAGGCGGTGGGCACGCTTCGCTTTGCCCACCCTACGATACTGGGGCGCGGAGAGAACGCCTCAGCCCTTCCGCTCCGGCACGCGCTTGATCTTCGCACCCAGCGCGTTCAGCCGTTCCTCGATGCGCTCATAGCCGCGCTCGATCTGGTCGGCATTGTTGATGGTCGAGGTGCCCTCGGCGCAGACGGCCGCGAGCAGCATCGCCATGCCGGCGCGGATGTCGGGCGAGGTCATCGTCGCGCCGTGCAGGCGGCTGGGGCCGGCGATGATGGCGCGGTGCGGATCGCACAGCACGATGCGCGCGCCCATCGCGATCAGCTTGTCGACGAAGAACATCCTGGATTCGAACATCTTCTCGAACATCAGGATCACGCCCTCGCATTGCGTGGCGGTGACGATCGCGATCGACATCAGGTCGGCCGGGAAGGCCGGCCAGGGCTGGTCCTCGAGCTTGGGCACATGGCCGCCGAAATCGTCCTGGATTTTCAATGTCTGGTTGGAGGGCACGATGAGGTCGTCGCCCTCGATGCGGCAGACGATGCCGAGCCGCTCGAAGCCCATGCGGATCGAGCGCAGATGCTCGACGCCCGCGCGCGTGATGCGCAAGGGCGAGCGCGTCACGGCGGCGAGCCCTATCAGCGAGCCGACCTCGATATGGTCGGGCTGGATCCGGTAGGTGGCTCCGCCGAGCGTCGCTGGACCATGGATGATCATGGTGTTGGTGCCGATGCCTTCGATCCTGGCGCCGAGCGCGACCAGGAAATTGGCGAGGTCCTGCACATGCGGCTCGGAGGCCGCGTTGCGCAAATAGGTGGTGCCGTCGGCGGCGACCGCCGCGACCAGCGCGTTCTCGGTCGCGGTGACGCTCGGCTCGTCCAGGAATACGTCCGCGCCCGCGAGCTTGGGCGCGCGGAATTCGAGCCGGTCGGTCGCGGTGACCTTTGCGCCGAGCTGCTCCAGCGCGAGCACATGCGTGTCCAGTCGCCGGCGGCCGATGACGTCGCCGCCCGGCGGCGGCAGCATCACCTCGCCGCAGCGGGCGAGCAGGGGCCCGGCGAGCAGGATCGAGGCGCGGATGCGCACGCACAGCTCGGGGTCGAGATCGGCGGCACGGATGCTCTTGGCGTGGATGTGAAGCGTGTTGCGCGCGGACCATTCCGCCGACGCGCCGACCGAGCGGACCAGCTCGACCAGCGTCTCGGTGTCACGGATTCGCGGCACGTTCTCCAGCACGACCGGGTGCTCGGTCAGCAGTGCGGCGGCGATGATCGGCAGCGCCGAATTCTTGTTGCCGGACGGCTCGATCGAGCCCGAGAGCCGGTGACCGCCCTCGACGATGTATTGGATGGGCGCCACGGGGTTCTCGCTGTCCTGTTGGGTGGGCTGTTTCGGGCGGAAGCTACAGAGATTTGACCGCGGGAGCAATTGTGCAGGCTGGGACCCGCACCCGTCAAAGCGCCCCTCAAAACAGCCCGATGATATTCCCGATCACGTAGAGGATCGCGATCAGGATCAGGGCCCCCATCATGAAGAAGGAGATTTCGATGGCGATGGCGCCGGTGCCGAGTGTGGCGGCGACAGCGGCAAGGAGCCGCTCCTCCCGGAAGATCAGGGAGAGCACCGAGAGCAGGATGGCGAGCAGGCCGAGCGAGATTGCCGTGACCGATGCGGTTTCACTCCAGCTTCGTCCGGCCGATTTCTCGACCTTCGGAGCCTGATACTCCACGCCCTTCACCTTCGCGACGATGCGGTCCTTGATGCGGTGTCCGGTGTCGACGATCACCTTGTCCGCCGGCGGCGGCGGAAACACGATCGGCACGACCCAATGCGGCAGCACAGCCGCCATCAGTGCCAGCACACCGACGATGCTGCCGATGATGCCGAGGCGGCGTGAGGGCGCAGCGGAGCTGGTCGTAGCAGAGGCGGTCATGGCGCGACACTTCCCGGCCGGAATGGGCCTTGCGGGTTCATGCCATTTCGTCGCGATGGCGGGTGGGGAGGTTCAGGAGCGGCCTAGAGTGCAGTGGGGCTCGTAGCCAGGACGGCGGTGCGCTCCCTCCCCCGCTTGCGGGCAGGGCAATCGCATTTGAGAGCCCTTCCCCGCGGCCATCCTTCGAGACGCCCGCTTGAGGCGGGCTCCTCAGGATGAGGACGGAGTGCGTGGCTACAGTTCAAGAGGCACTGACGCTGATGAGCCTCATCCTGAGGAGGCGCGCCAGCGCCGTCTCGAAGGACGAGGCGTGCGCACCGGCCGCCGCTAGAAGTCATATGCGATAGCCCTGCGCTTGCGGGGGAGGGCGGGGGAGAGGGTGTCTCCGCAATGGGACAATCCCCTAGAGGAGAAAGCCCTCACCCGCCACGCTCTGCGAGCGTGTCGACCTCCCGCAAGCGGGAGAGGTGCAGCGAGTGCTTGGCTGGCACCGAGAGCTACGAGCTTGAGAGGCGATCAAATATCGATCGTCGCGCTCAGCGAATGTTCCTGGATGAAATCGCGGCGCGGCTCGACCACGTCGCCCATCAGCTTGGTGAAGATGTCGTCGGCCTCGTCGACCTCCTTGACCTTCACCTGCAGCAGCGAGCGCGCCTCGGTGTCCAGCGTCGTTTCCCAGAGCTGCTCCGGATTCATCTCGCCGAGGCCTTTGTAGCGTTGCAGGGTGATGCCCTTGCGGCCCGCGTCGGTCACGGCCTCGAACAGATCGACCGGACCATGGACCATGTGCTCTGTATCCTTGCGCCGCAGCTTGCCGGAGCGGGCATAGACGTCCTGGAGCCTGGTCGTGTACTCGTCGAGCTTGCGGGCCTCGGCGGAGCCGAGCAGCGCGTCGTCGATGACGGCGGCTTCCTTGACGCCGCGCACGGTGCGCTCGAACAGGAAACCCTGGCCCTCGACGAATTGTCCGACCCAGCCGCGCTCGACCTCTTCGGCCTGGTTGTCCAGCCGGCTCGCGATGTATTGCGCAGCGGCCGCCGCCTTCTCGGGATCGCCGTAGATTTCCTTGTTCAGCACGCCGGTGATGGCGGCCTGCTCGACCACCTTGCGGTTATAGCGGCTGTGCAGGTTGCGCAGGATGCTGCGGACGATTCGGGCGTCGTCGACCAGCGCGCGCAGATCGCGCCCGGAGCGGTCGCCGCCGGTGCCGGGGATGTACACGCAGTCGTCGAGGCCGGCGTCGATCAGATAATCTTCCAGCGCGCGCTCGTCCTTCAGGTATTGCTCGGACTTGCCGCGTGAGACCTTATAGAGCGGCGGCTGGGCGATGTAGAGATAGCCGCCGTCGATGATGTCGCGCATCTGCCGGTAGAAGAACGTCAGCAGCAGCGTTCGGATGTGGGCGCCGTCGACGTCGGCGTCCGTCATCACGATGATCTTGTGATAGCGCAGCTTCTCGACCGAGAACTCGTCGCTGATGCCGGTGCCGAGCGCGGTGATCAGCGTGCCGATCTGCTCGCTCGACAGCATCTTGTCGGGACGCACGCGCTCGACGTTGAGGATCTTGCCGCGCAATGGCAGAACCGCCTGGAATTCGCGGTTGCGGCCCTGCTTGGCGCTGCCGCCTGCGGAGTCGCCCTCGACGATGAAGAGCTCGGACTTGGCCGGATCCTTTTCCTGGCAGTCGGCGAGCTTGCCGGGCAGCGAGGAGACCGAGAGCGGGCTCTTGCGCGTCAGCTCGCGCGCTTTTCGCGCAGCTTCACGGGCCGCCGCGGCCTGGATCACCTTGCCGACGATCATCTTGGCTTCGCTCGGGTGCTCCTCGAACCAGGCCTGGAGCGCCTCGTTGAGGACGTTCTCGACCACGGGGCGCACTTCCGAGGACACCAGCTTGTCCTTGGTCTGCGACGAGAATTTCGGGTCCGGCACCTTCACCGAGAGCACGGCGGTGAGACCTTCGCGGCAATCGTCGCCGGTCAGCGCGATCTTTTCCTTCTTGGCATTGGCCTCGGCATAGCCGTTGACCTGGCGCGTCAGCGCGCCGCGGAAGCCGGCCAGATGGGTGCCGCCGTCACGCTGCGGGATGTTGTTGGTGAAGCACAGCACGTTCTCGTGGTAGCTGTCGTTCCACCACAGCGCCGCCTCGACGCCGATGCCGTTGGCTTCCGAGCGCACCATGATCGGGGCGGGCACCAGCGCCTTCTTGTTGCGGTCGAGATATTTGACGAACTCCTCGACGCCGCCGGAATAGTACATCTCCTCGCGCTTCTCGACCGCGTGGCGCATGTCGGAGAGCGCAATGTTGACGCCGGAATTGAGGAAGGCGAGCTCGCGCAGCCGATGCTCGAGGGTAGCGAAATCATATTCGATGTTCTTGAAGGTCTCGGTCGAGGCCAGGAACGTCACCTCGGTGCCGCGCTTGCCCGGGGCGTCGCCGACGACCTTCAGCGGCGCCACGGCATCGCCATGGGCGAACTCGATGTAATGCTCCTTGTTGTCGCGCCAGATGCGCAAGCCGAGCTTGCTCGACAGCGCGTTGACGACGGAGACGCCGACGCCGTGCAGGCCGCCGGAAACCTTGTAGGAGTTCTGGTCGAACTTACCGCCGGCGTGCAGCTGGGTCATGATGACCTCGGCCGCCGAGATGCCTTCGCCCTTGTGGATGTCGACGGGAATGCCGCGGCCGTCGTCGCGCACGGTGACGGAATTGTCGGCATTGAGGATGACGTCAACACGCGTGGCATGGCCGGCGAGCGCCTCGTCGATCGCGTTGTCGACGACCTCATAGACCATGTGGTGCAGGCCCGAGCCGTCGTCGGTATCGCCGATATACATGCCAGGGCGCTTGCGGACGGCGTCGAGACCCTTGAGCACGCGGATCGATTCCGCGCCGTAATCGCTCGCGTTGGAGGGCTCGTTTTCGGCAGCGTGCTGCCGAGCAGGTTCTGTCATGAGAGGCCTTCGAGATGTCGCCCGAATCAGCGGCGCAAAAGGCGCTGATTTGCGAGGCTATTTGTGCCATGAAAGACCGCTTGCGCCTAGCGCAAAGTATCTCCCGGCAACCCTTTGAGCAGATAGGGTTTTTCGGCAAGTTTTCAAGGCTTTTGCCGGGCGATTTCGGGCGCTGCAAAAAGCCCGATTCGTGGGCGGTTTTCGGCCGCGGAAGGCGTGGTTTTTGCGGTGACGTGGATGC
This sequence comes from Bradyrhizobium sp. NC92, assembly GCF_025200865.1. NCBI lineage: Bacteria > Pseudomonadati > Pseudomonadota > Alphaproteobacteria > Hyphomicrobiales > Nitrobacteraceae > Bradyrhizobium > Bradyrhizobium sp. NC92. Next base: position 8,323 of record NZ_CP104171.1, on the reverse strand, counting down.
CTGTTCCGAAGGCGCCGTGCTGCCCCGGAACGGGCCATCGGGTTCAGTAGATCTGGTCCGGCTTCTTATCGTCGTCCCCCAAACTGAGGGACCAGGCCTCGCCGGCGGCCACGGTGATGGTGTCCGTGTGCACCCGATGGCCCGACACCAGCAGCGCGTAGGAGTATGTGCCGGGCGGCAGATCCAGCGTTTGCGGATGGTTGACGCCGCCCGCGATCTCGATGGTCTGGCCGTTGATCGCGAGCGAGGCCACATCAGGTACGAGATAACCGAAGATCAGCCGCGCGTGTCCTGCGATCGGCAGGAAGTTGGCCTTGGCCGCAACCTCGGTATTTCGTTGCACGAGGTCGATTGTGGTCTCGCTTTTGACGCGGTCGAGCGTCAGCGTGCCCGGCCCCTTCGGGGAGGCGAAGACGAGCCGCGCGTGATCGGCGGCGACCATCGCGCCATCAGGCCTCTCCTGCCAGCCGCGCTTTCCGAGTTCTGTGCGGTAGAACGCCAGGACTTCGCTGAGCTCTGCGGGTACATGGGCTTTGAGCTCGCGTCGGAACGGGACATCGATGCCGGACGCGCGCATGGTGCTGAAGCTGGAGTGACTGGCTCGCGTCGGCACGGGCATGTCGGCGTGGGGATCTGCTGCGGTCAGGGGCTCCTGCGAGCAGCCTGCAAGAAGCGCGAGGCCGCACATCAACAGCCGCCACCGTGCCGGGACCTTCGCCCCGTGCCTTGCCGTCGTCATGCCCACTCTCCAGGAATACCGCGATCTCTGCGCGATGCAGCGGCTGCGACACGGTCGCCGCCGCCTTCTCGACGACTAGTCGCCCCACGAACCGGACGGGTTCAACGAGGCCCATACACCCGCGGACATGAGATCAGTACATCTGCAGCGGCAGCACGTCGCCGCTCGGGCCCACCAGCAGGCCCCAGGCCTCGCCGGCGACAACGGTGAGGGTCTCGGTGCGGGCCGGGCGTCCGGGCAGGCGCAGCGCGTACTGGTATTTGCCCGGCGGAAGGTCGAGCATCGGGCCTTTCGGTGATTGCGGGCCGCCGGCGCCGGCAGCGATCTTGACGGTTTGCTTGTTGATCGTGAGCGAGGCTTCCTTGTCGCCCATGTTGCCCATCATCACCCGGGCCTGTCCGGCCTTCGGCATGATGTCGGCCTTGGCCGCGGCATCCGCGTTCTTCTGCGCCAGATTGACAATGGTCTCGCCCTTGGCGCGGCCGAGCTTGAGCACGGCGGGACCTTGCGGCGAGGTGAAGTCGATCTGCGCGCGTTCCGCGGACGCGGCCGCGCCGCCGGTCTTTTCCTGCCAGCCGAGCTTTGCAAGCTCCGCACGGTAGAAGGCGAGGACCTCGTCGAGCGAAGCGGGGATGCTGGCCTCCAGCTCGCGGCGGACCGGCGTCTCGCTGCCCGGCATCTTCGAGGTGGCGAGCGATTTCGACGAGCGCTGCGTCGGCACCGGCAGCGGGGATTCGGGATCCGGCTTCAGCGGCTCGGCGGATTTGGCCTGCACCTCCGGGACGGCCGCCGGCCTGGCCGCGGCCATCACCAGGCCCGATCCGCTGGCGCTCACATTCACCTTCGGTCCCATCTGCATCACGGTCATCGAGATCGACTTGCCGCCCTTGGAAAATTCCAACACCGCCATGTTGGGTTGGCTGATGACGGAAGGCTGCTCCTTCCAGCCGGTGGGCTTGAGCGATGCGCGATAGAATGCGGTAAGCGCCTTGACGCTCGAGGTGGATGAGAATTCGAGATGGCCGTCGCCGCCTTCGAATTTCACGCCTTCGGCGCTCTCGGGCAGCGGCACTGGCGTGTTGCTGTCGGCGAGCGCACGGAGCGGCGCATCGGACAGGGAGGTGGCCTGCGCCTTGCGCCTCGCCTCGTCAGCGGCGATGAGCTGCTGAGCCGCACCAAGCGCATCGCCGAGGAACTTCGCGTCGGCCTCCTTCTTCGCTTTGGCGCGGGCGGCGAGCGCGGAGTCCTTCACCTGCGCGGTGAGGCTGACCATGGTGAAATCATATTTGCGGCCGAGCCGCAGCACGCCGGTTTCATCGGGGTTGGAGATCTTGATCGCCACCTCGTCGCCGGGTGCGAGCGGCGCGCTGCCGTCCTCCTGCCAGCCGCGTGCGGCGAGCTCGCGCTGGTAGAAGGCGAGCACGGCGGGCAGCTCGGCCATCGCGGCGGCCGAGATCTCGCGCTTGTTGGAGCTGGCGCTGCCGAGGCTCCGCGCGGATTTGGTCGGCTTGGGCCGCGGCAGGCCGGCCATCTCGCTGTCGGCCTCCAGCACCTCCGGCAGCGCGAACGGCGCGACCCGGATTTCGACATTGGTGCGGCCATCGTCACGGCGGGTCAGCGTCAGCATCACCGGCTTCTGCTTGGAGAAGCCGGTCTCCTGGTCATCAGGGTGCGCGTAATACGCGCGCAGACCGTTGGGGATGGTCTCATCCAGATTGCTGGTCCAGCGTGCGGCGGTCTCCGCCGTGAGCTTCTGCCAGCCGATCGCAGCCATCTCGCGGCCAAAGAAATCCGACGTCGCATCGAGCGCGGTGGGCGCGATGCAGCCGAGATAAGGCCTCGTGCCATCGAACATGATGTCGGTCGCGCCGTCAGGGAACGGCACGTTGCCGTAGATCCGGTCGGAGGCGTAGGTGACCATGGATTGATCCGGGCGGCCGAGGCCCTGCGTGAAATGAACCAACAGGCCCTGACGTCCCTTCTTGAAATTCAGCGTCGTGCTCTTTTCGTCGAGCGGCCGCAGATAGGGCACCCAGCCGTCGGCGCCGAGGAGCTTTTTCAACGCCGGCGCCGTCACCGCTTCCGCCGTCGGCGTGCGATATTCGAGGCGCCAGGATTCGGACCGCGAGGTGTCCTCCACCGCGCCCTCGAGCTTCGGCAGCGCGTGGACATCGACGATACCGCCGTCCGCGGCAGCCGCGATTCTGCAGCTCGCCACCAGGGCAAGGCCGCAGGCCAGCAGCCGCCATCGTGCCGGGACTTGCGTCCCGCGCGGGATCATCGACATCGTCAAGCTCCTGGATTGGCGCGGGGTCGTCATGCCCGCGCATTTGCAGGCGACGCCCCCATCGGCGCGGCCTCAGACCAGAAGTCGCGGCAGGAACCGGCCAGGTTCAACAGCCATGGCCGAACAGCGGCTCAGTACAGCTGCAGCGGTGGCCACGCCTCGCCGTCGCGCCCGATCGTGAGCTCCCAGGTATCGCCGGCTGCGACCGCGAGCATGCTCGTTCTGGCCGGATGGCCCGGCACGCTTAGTCCGTAGCTGTATGTGCCGGGCACAAGGTCCAGCGCGACGGCGTTGGCGCCGGCGGGGCGCGGGATGGCCCGCTGGTTGATCGTGAGCACGGCTTCGTTCTCGCCGATATTGCTGAACACCAGCTTGGCCTGGCCGGGTTCAGGCAGGACGTTGGCGCGGGTCGCGGCCTGCGAATTCTTCTGCACGAGCTGCACCGCGGTGCTGCCCTCCTTGCGGTCGAGCTCCAGCGCTGCCGGCCCGATCGGGGAGACGAAGGCGAGGCGCGCGTGATCGGCGCCGACCACCGCGTCATCCTGCTGCTCCTGCCAGCCGAGCTTTCCAAGCTCGGTCCGATAGAACGCGAGCACGTCACTGAGCGCCGCAGGCACGCGGGCCTCTAACCTGGTCCGGAGCGGCGCCTCGATGCCGGGCATCACGGTGGTGTGGATCCCCCGATAGCTATAGCGGGTCGGTGCGGGGAGCCTGGCCGCGGGATCCAGCGTCAGCGCGGCCGGGAACAGCGGCGGCAGGTTCGACACGAAGGCGCCGGCGCTTGCCGCGAGCAGGCAGCTTGCGAGGAGAGCAAGGCCGCACGCAATGAGTTGCCATCGTGCCGGAGCTTGCGCCCCACGCCCCACCGTCGCCATGCTCATGCTCCAAGGATATCGCGCCAGTTGTGAAATCCTGCGCGATGGCCGCCTCTTGCAGCCACAAGCAGCTAGTCGTGGCCGCAAACAAGCGGGTTCAATGCGGCGGCCTAGCTGCGGGCCGAGACTCGTCCGCTCTCGACGTCAAACACTTCGCCCCCTGCGCCGATCTCGGCGAAGGCGGCGGGATCCGCACCGGTCAGCCACACCTGCGCGCCGAGCTTCTTCAGCTCATCGAACAGCGCCGCCCGGCGGTTCGGATCGAGATGCGCAACCACCTCGTCGAGCAGCAGCAGCGGCACGATGCCGGTCATCTCGGCGACCAGGCTCGCATGCGCCAGCACGAGGCCGATCAGGAGCGCCTTCTGTTCGCCGGTCGAGGCATCGCGCGCCGGCATGCTCTTCGGCGCATAGAGGACCGCGAGGTCGGTGAGATGCGGGCCGTCCGTGGTGCGGCCGGCGATCGCATCGCGCGGGCGGTTGTCGCGCAGGATCTGGCGGTAGCGGTCCTCGACCGAGGTCGCGGTCTCCGTCAGCAGTGCGTTCTCCATCCAGCCGTCGAGCGCGATTTGCGCGGACGGAAATGCGGAGGCTTGCGCGCGCGCGTTGAGCATGCCGGTCAGCCTTGCCGCGGTCTGGCCGCGCGTGGCCGCCACCGCGACTGCGAGCTCGGCGGTCTCGCGCTCGATCGCGTCGCACCAATGGTCGTCGTAATTGCGCGTCTCCAAGAGGCGGTTGCGCGAGCGCAAGGAGCGCTCGAGCGCGTTGATCCGGCTGGAATGCTCGCTGTCGATGGCGAGCACGAGACGATCGAAGAAGCGCCGGCGCTCCGAGGCCGCGCCCATGAACAGCCCGTCCATCGCCGGCGTCAGCCACACCATGCGGATGTGATCGCCGAATGCGCTGGCCGAACCCACCGGCTCGCGGTCGATGCGGCAGCGCCGGCTCACCGGGGCGTCCGCGCGCGGCGCATCGATGCCGGTGCCGAGCGTGGCCAGCCCCAGCGCGCCCTCGACCTGCGCCGACACCGCCCAGGACCCGTCGCCCTGGTTGTCGGCGACGTCTTCGAGCGTCGCGCGGCGCAGGCCGCGGCCCGGCGACAGGAACGAGATCGCCTCGATGCAATTGGTCTTGCCCGCCCCGTTCGGCCCGACCAGTGCCACCAGGTCAGCCGCCGTCTCGAGCCCCGCCGCCCGATAATTGCGGAAATGCGTCAGCGTCAGGCGATGAATGCGGGAGGGGGTCATGATAGCTCGTCATTGCCGGGCTTGACCCGGCAATCCATCGCCCGCGTCAGCGGGCAATTTCATCATATAGGTCTTGCCACGCGGGATTGCTCTTCACGATCAGATCGATCTTCCACTCGCGCGACCAGTGTTTCATGTTCTTTTCGCGCTGGAGGGCAGCGGCGATCGTGTCGTGCGCCTCGAAATAGACCAAGATCTTCACCCCGTAGCGTTTGGTGAAGCCGTCCGCCAGCCCTTCCCGGTGCTCGTAGACGCGTCTGACCAGATTGTTGGTGACGCCGATGTAGAGTGTTCCACCGGGCTTGCTGGCGAGGATATACACCCAATAAGTCATCTTGTTTGATGGATGGCCGGGTCAAGCCCGGCCATGACGAGAGGGGAAATATCCTCACACCCGCATCGGCATCAGCACATACAGCGCGCTCTTGTCGTCGCGGTCCTGCACCAGCGTCGGCGAGCCGGGGTCGGCGAGGCGAAGCGTTGCGACGTCGCCTTCGATCTGGGCGGCGATGTCGAGCAGATAGCGGGAGTTGAAGCCGATATCGAGGGCGTCGGAGGCGTATTCGACCTCGAGCTCTTCGGTCGCGCTGCCGGAATCCGGGTTGGTCACCGACAGCACCAGCTTGCCCGCCGACAGCGACAGCTTGACCGCGCGGCCGCGCTCGCTCGAAATCGTCGAGACGCGGTCGACCGCGTTCTCGAAATCCTTCTTGTCGACCACGAGCTCCTTGTCGTTGTTCTGCGGGATGACGCGGCCGTAATCGGGGAAGGTGCCGTCGATCAGTTTCGAGGTCAGCACGACGTTGCCGATGGTGAAGCGGATCTTGGCCTGCGACAGCTCGATCGTCATCTCGGCCTCGGTGTCCTCGATCAGGCGCTGCACCTCGCCGACCGTCTTGCGCGGCACGATCACGCCGGGCATGCCCTCGGCGCCCTTGGGCTGCACCAGGTCGAGCTGAGCGAGGCGGTGGCCGTCGGTGGCGACACCGCGCAGGGTGGCGGCCTTTGCCGTGCCGGCGGCATGCAGATAGATGCCGTTGAGGTAATAGCGCGTCTCTTCGGTCGAGATCGCGAACTGCGTGCGGTCGATCAGCCGCTTGACGTCCTTGGCGGCGAGCGAGAACGAGTGCGACATGTCGCCGGCCGCCAGATCGGGGAAATCATTCTCCGGCAGCGTCTGCAGCGTGAAGCGCGAGCGGCCGGCGCGGATTGCCAGCACCGCGCGGTCGCCATCGGCCTCCAGCACGATCTGCGAGCCGTCCGGCAGCTTGCGCACGATGTCGTAGAACATGTGCGCCGGCACCGTGGTGGAGCCCGCGGTCGCGGTTTCCGCCGGCAGCGTCTCGGTCACCTCGAGGTCGAGGTCGGTCGCCTTCAGCGACAATTTCGCGTTCTCGGCGCGCACCAGCACGTTGCCGAGGATCGGGATCGTGTTGCGGCGCTCGACCACGCGGTGGACATGGCCCAGCGACTTCAGCAATTGCGCGCGTTCGACCGTAACCTTCATTGCACTACTCGCCCGATCCCCAAGGAAAACACAGCGTTGAGAAGGCCGGGCGGCGGGACGCGCGCCACGGCATCGAAGACCCCGCAAGGCCGGATCATTCCTGCCGATATGACCAAAGCCGCCTGGGTCGCGCAAGGTGCCGCGGATGCCCCGGCGATTCAAGGGATCGGGGCCAGTTCCCCACGATTTACCGCCCCAAACGAAGGCCGCCGCCCAGGCAAGCCGGGGCGGCGGGAGCAGGGCGGGAGCCCTAGGCCTTTATTCCTGAAGCTGGCGCTTCAGCGATTCCACTTCCTCGGACAAAGCGGTGTCCTTGGAGACCAGCGCCTCGATCTTGCGCACCGCGTGCAGCACCGTGGTGTGGTCGCGTCCGCCGAAACGGCGGCCGATCTCGGGCAGCGAACGCAGGGTCAGCGTCTTGGCGAGATACATCGCCACCTGGCGCGGGCGCACCACGTTGGCGGTGCGGCGCGAGGACAGCAGGTCGGAGCGGCTGACATTATATTGCCGTGCCACCACGCGCTGGATGTCCTCGATCTTGATCCGCTTGGGCTCCTGCGGCCGCACCAGGTCGCGCACCTCGTGCTCGGCCATCTCCAGCGTCACCGGCCGGTTGTTGAGCTTGGAATGCGCGAGCAGGCGGTTGATCGCGCCTTCGAGGTCGCGGCCGTTATGGGTGATGGTGCGCGCCAGATAGTGCAGCACCTCCTCGGGCACCTCGAACGTGGCGTGATGGGCGCGGGCCGCCGCGACGCGCGATTTCAGGATGCCGTGGCGCAGCTCCTCGCCGAGCGAGCCCATCTCGACCACGAGCCCGCCGGCGAGCCGCGAGCGCACGCGATCATCCAGGCTTTCGAGATCGGACGGCGGACGGTCGGCCGCGATCACGACCTGGCGGCCGGCGTCGATCAGCGCGTTCAGCGTGTGGCAGAACTCGGCCTGCGTCGACTTGCCCTGCAGGAACTGGAGGTCGTCGATCACCAGCACGTCGATGCCGCGCAGCGCTTCCTTGAAAGCCAGCGCCGTCTGCGTCTTCAGCGCGGCGACGAAGCCGTACATGAATTTTTCCGCCGTGAGATACAGCACCTTGCGCTCGTTGCCGGAATTGCCGGCCCAGGTCACCGCCTGCAACAGATGCGTCTTGCCGAGGCCGACGCCGGCATGGATGTAGAGTGGGTTGAACATCACGGGGTCGCCGCGACGTCCTTCGGCGACCTGGCGCGCGGCCGCATGGGCCAGCGTGTTGGAGCGGCCGACGACGAAGCTCGCGAAGGTCAGGCGCGGATCGAGCGGCGAGCCGCCGAGCGCGTCGTGATTGGCCGAGACCGGTGCGGTCGCGGTCGAGCGCAATTCCGGTGTCGGCGCGCGGCGCGCCTCGACCGGCGCGGGCGCCTCCTTCGGCTGCGCCGTCGGACGCACGGCGGACCGCACCGTGAGGTCGATGCGATGCACTTCCGGCATCTCGGCCTGCCAGCACGACAGCACGCGCTCGGCATAATGGGCCTGGATCCAGCTCTTCAGGAACCGCGTCGGCACCGACAGCCGCACGCTCTCGTCCTGCACGCCTTCCAGATCCATGCGTGCAAACCAGCTCGTGTAGACGTCCTCGCCAACGCTCGAGCGCAACCGACCCTTCACGCGTGACCAGCGATCCTGTTCCATTGTCAT